>CBDAPM010000003.1:0-4379976 GCA_965198455.1 Terriglobus sp. | reverse complement strand
CCCCCTGTAGACCGTCAAACGAATCGAATCTTCGCGATTCCATTGGATGTGCCGGGTCCGCTTCAGTGGAAGCAACCTCTTCAGGCGTGATCCGAGCGACCCCCAAATTGCTGTTCAACCACAGCGCACCATCAGGAGTAAAGATTAAGCCAGTCACGGTTTGAGGCGCACCCGCAGTCAGATGGACTGGATAAAAATGCCCCGACTTGAGATAGGCAAGCCCCATCGTCCCGCCGGCCCATAGAAATCCTCTTGAACTAGCGAATGATTCGACGACGCCCACGTCAAGTCCGGCAGACGGCCCGTAATTTACGGCTCGATCACCAACCAACTGCGTGACACCCCCACGAACAAAACCAAACCAGAGGCTCCCTGACGGGTCCTTGTAGATTGCGCGTGCCATGACTTGAGGAAATCCGGGTAGCTTGTCACCCCTAAACCACTGCTTGCCGGCCTGTCGGAACGAGGCTCTTATGCCCCCGATCGAGATCCACAGCCTGCCCATGTCATCCTGACCGATGGCGAAAACACCAGTGCTGCTCTTTTGCACTTCCAGAGGGAGGGGAAATGTTGTGAACTTGCCGCGATCATATCGCCAGAGCCGCGATGTGCCAATCCAAACGGCACCGTCGCGGCCACTATAAACGCTGAGAATGTGTTCTCTGAAGGAGCGATGCACGCAATTTGTCGAGACGGAGAGATCGATTATGCAATCTGTTCCGAGCAGTGTGTGCGAAGGTGGTTCATCTTGAGGGATTGTGACCGTATCTCCGAAGTCTTTTCCCGCAAATACGCTCCGTCGGAAGTGGTCAATACCTTCCGTCGTAGCGATCCACAACGAACCCTCTCTGTCAGGAAGGATGGAAAATGGAAAATTACTAGTTAGCCCGTCTTGTTGCGTAAACGAGTCGACTGTTGTGGCGTGCCGCCGATCGATAGAAATAGAGAATCGCTTTAAACCGTCGTGTCTTGTCCCCACCCAGACGGTCCTCTCGTCTTCTGCCCAGGCGATGGTTGGAGCGCTCACCTTTGCCAGCGGGAACTCGCCCACTCTTCCGTCTTTCAGGACAAAATGCGTGATCCAGCCATCCGTTGTCCAGCACCAAACTCCCGTACCAGAGCTTGAGGCGCAGGATGACCTTTCGACCCCTTGTGTTTTATTTATGAAAATAAATCTTTTCTGGTGCCGCGGAAGCACACTAATACCATCGGGTGAAGCCGCCCAAAGATCGCCAGCGCTGTCGGCTACCAATCCAGTGACATTTTTGGGAGCTGCCTGATAGTCGTCGCCAATGTCGTGGATCGCGCTGCCTTCGATCATCTGCAACCCCCCGGTCCCGGCAATCCAGAAATGACCGTCGAGATCTTCCGTGATCCAGTTAATCGAATGTTCCTGGAGACCCTCTTTACGGGTGAACTTGGTGACGTGGTTATTCGAGATCCTTTCAATCAGTAAAAAAGGGTAGACAAGCCAAATCGAGCCGTCGCGAGTTGAAAACATCGCTCGGATGGATTGCGTTACAGCTCCGGACCCGTCCGGGAGCATGAAAGGAGAAAAGCTGACGCCGTCGAATCGGAAGAGGCCTGCATTGCTTGCTACCCAAATCAGACCGTCTGGTCCTAGCCTAATGTCCGTGATGTTAGGTGGCGCGCCGTCCCGGGCCGTCCATCGCGTGTGGTAAAGCTCCGCGAGAGGTGTCTGCGCCTCTACCCAGGCTCCTCCCAACGCAAGCAAACGCCACAACAAGAACGCCTTAGCGAGTGCGCGCCTCCTGATCATTTGCCGGTCGACCTCAAAGATGAGCTGGGTGTCGGTAGTCGCCTCATTCCTGGGGCGGCAGAATTCGCCTTCTGCCGAAAAGGATGGCATCGATCGAATATGCGCCGGGTCCCAAAAGCAGAAGTGACACCGTAATCACCATGTAAAGCAGCGTACCTAGTGCAGCAGCGTTCATTTTCAACGAGCACGCTTCCAGAATCAAGACGACTGAGCCGGCTACGGGGGTGAAAACGCCGAGAACAACCGCAATCACTGTGATCACCGAGAGGTAATGCTGCCAACCTCCAGTATTCGACAAGAGCGGTGTCGGACTCAGAGCCAACCCGCCGATGGTACATAAACGCAAGAAAACAAGAGCAACTCCGGCTGACTTGCCCGGGAACATCGAAAAGAGTCTCTGCACACCATCTACGGTAAACTCCAGCACGTCGCATCGCACCGCCCGGAAGACCCCTCTCGATCTAGCCCTTATGAGCTAGTGCAGAGCAACGCCGAGCCTCTACACTCTACTTATCCCACGTGAGGATTTGTCGGTGAGCGAATCGTATATCAAAGTGCTTACAGTCGATGATCATTTGCTGATGATGTCTGGCATAGCTGGTGAGGTGAACAGCCAGCGGGATATGCGCGTGGTCGCCGAGGCGACGGATGGCCATGAGGCGGTCACACAGTTCAGGCTCTACCGCCCTGATGTCACCTTGATGGACCTGCGAATGCCCAGGATGAACGGTGTTGAAGCCATTTCGGCCATCCGCGATGAGTTTCCGAAGGCCCGCATTGTTGTTCTGTCGAGTGCTGCCGGAGACATTCAGGTCCTTCGCGCCTTCAAAGCGGGAGCGGTGGGCTATCTCCTCAAAAATCTGCTCCGCACCGAACTGATCGATACAATTCGACGGGTCCACGCTGGCCAGCGCCGCATTCCACCCGAGATCGCGCAGCAGTTAGCGGAACATGCGACAGATGACCCGCTCACCACCCGAGAACTGGACGTGTTGCTGGGCGTCGCAAAAGGTTTGCCGAACAAATTGATTGCGTCCGAACTGAATATCGCAGAGCACACGGTCAAGAACCACATCAAGAGCATTCTCTCAAAGCTCGACGTGGGAGATAGAACTGGAGCGGCTATTGCTGCCATCCGCCGTGGGTACCTCGACTTCTGAACGAACTGCTTCGGTTTGCGTCGCCGCTATGCCGTGGTCTGAAGTACTGCGAAAGCTGCCGAATGGTGTCTGGATTGTGTGGGGTAAATAGTGGGTTCTCGTAGTCGCCTACGAAGTAAAGCTGATACATCTGCGGCGAAGTCGTACAGGCTAAGGTTGATGAGAGCGCGGCAGAATACCCCGATCTGCACGGCGGCCGTGAACTCGCCGGGGCGTTGATCACAATGACCGCAGGACCTGTCCAGCAGGAGAAGGTTCGATCCTCTCCAACGGACGCGCGCCAGTTCCCATCATTTGATCTCCTGCAGAACGTCCCAATGCTCAACCTGTTTTCCTGCTTCGAGACGGTAAAGATCGTAGAAACGCGTAGGTGATCCATTGAAGACGCCGGTGCTCACCGCTAGAACAAAATTGCCCTGCCCTGAAGTTCGCTCGAGCTTTTGAATTTTGAACGTGAATGAGGACTTAACGACCGGGGCACCATTCTTGAGGTCTGAGGCAAGGCAATTATGCTGGCGGAAGTCCGCAACGTTCTTGTACTGCGAGACAAGATCTGCACGGGCTCCGAATACAACGTCTCGGAAGTAGTCATTGACCGACGCCTTGTTCGTATCAGTTGCGTCCAGATCTGTGATCTGGGTGGGGCCGTCTAGCTGTGTTCGTCCGCTGACATTCGCAGCGGCGCACTTCTTCTGTACGTTTGCCCAGTGTTCGACAATATGCCCGCCGTCAAACCTGAAAATGTCGAAGATGACGAAACTATCTGCCAAGCTGTATTCGCTTTGTGTAACCACGAAATCGCCGTCGCTGAACGCCCTGATAATCGTCACGACCTGCGCCTTCGAATCGACGTGCTCGCCGACGTTCAACACCAAGCGACCGATAGGGGACGTGGGATCGTGCTCGATATACTGGCCCTCTTGCACAAAGTTGCGGTGAAGATTTGCCTTATCCTTACCGAACGACCCCAAAACCTCGCGGACTTGCATCATGTGTTTGTCGGCATTTGGCTGCGAGGCCAAACCGGGGGAACTCGCCGTTCCGGCTAGCATTGTGATTACCACTCCTGAGACGGACTTTCCGAGTTTCTTTGTCATGTCAACCTCGACCCTATTGTCGTTTTATACAGCGATTATGGAAACAGCCAGGATGTCGTAAAGCAACCTAAATTCATTTTCGAGGAACATAGAACCGTTTAGTCCAGTTGGATGGAAAGACAATCGAGCGGATTCAAATGTTGAACCGGATTAGTCCTGCGGTGTTTGCGTCAAGCTCAGCAAGGAGCGACTGTTCAGTCGCTAACGACTTCACCTTCCAAAATGCAGCAACGACCTAAATTACTTCTCCTGCTAGGCAGCGGCAGACAAACAGCAACGTCTGTATCGTCAGTTACGGCAACCGGTAACGAGGCGTCGTAATGAGGCTGATCAGGCAAGCTCTAGATATTTCGTCGGCCTCCATCCAGTGCTTTCGCAAACTCTCGTGGCCTTCGACCGAGCGCGTGGAGCGGGGTCGAAGGCTGTCGAGTGAGCGCGAGCCTGACACGTCCCGCTGCTGTTTAGGCTGCGATCTGCTTCCCGCCCGTAGCTACCTTATGCGCTGCGGCTTTCACAGAAGGTTCGATGGGCGTTGGATGCTTGGCCCTTTTTGGCAAAGCCTTCTTCTTTGGTGGCGTTGGAGCAAAAACGGCTTCGGCCTCGGTGAGGAAGTCGAACTCGCCTGCGCGTGGGATGCCGACGTGTCCTGCCAGTGCGAATCGAAGGGCGAAGCGAGTTAGCTTGTCGTCTGCGGTCGCGTCGATGGTGGAAAGCAGTACCTCTTCGGCACTGCGCTGTTCGTTCTCGTTGTCTGCTGCGATGTCTTCGGCCAAGTCGTCGGCGAAGGTATAGGGGTCGAGGTTGACGATGGCGCGTAGCAGAACGCGCAGTTGGACTGCGGTAAAGCTGTCCGGGGCGTTCTCAAGAATGCGCTCGAAGGTCGCGGCACGGGCGGTGCGCTGCTCATCCCTTCGAGCTTGCTCCGCCTCGTGCTCCTGCTCTTCGCGCTCTCGCTGCTCTCGGAACGCTTCGGCCCTGCGCTCCTGCTCTGCTTCATACTCCTTTCGTTCCTGCTCGTGCTGTTGCCTCCGCTCCTCGGCCCCTTCCTCTGTTTCGGCTTCGGGTGCTGATGGCATGGTGGGGGCGGGATTCTCGGCCAGACGCGCGGCGGCGCGGGGGTCGTGAATCGCACAGTTGTTGTCGGTGCATACGGTGATGGTGGTTCCTGCACGTTTGCCGTAGACGATGATGGCTGGCTTGGCTGCGGCGCATGGCGGGGCTGGTTCTGCGTCGGGGTTCTGCACAACGGTATCGATTTCGCGGAGTTGTCCACGCTGGACGGCTCCCGGCCTCTGCTCCTTCGGGCTGCGGTAGACGTTCTCGATCTGGATGAGATCGGGGTGCGCGGCAACTTCGCGGTCGATATGAGCGTTGATCTTCGTTTGGTAGCAGGGTGAGTCGAGGCACTGGTCGCCCTGCACATCGTTGAAGAGTGACGTATTGAAGCCACTGCGACGTGGGCAAGTGGGGCAAGCTCCGGCGGCGGGGTTTAGGGTGGGGTCTTCGCGGTCGAACGGCGCATCCGCAAGGGACAAATAGAGGTTGGTCTGAATCCAAGCGGAAAGATGCTTGGCGGGTAGCAGGTGCGGTTCTTTGTCCTGCCAGTCTTTGCGCCAGCATTGTTCGTAGGCTGTGGCTTGCGCTTCCTGTGGAAGACGCGCAAGCAAGTTGGCGTGGCTTGCGGTGATGCGTTCGGCGGTGAATGCCTCCGCGATGGTGGGAATGAGTTGCAAGAGAGACAGGCGGGCGTAGATGTGGCTTGCGCTCTTACCCGACTTCTTGACTAGCGCAGCAACGTCGTAGCCGGGCATGTCGAGCAAGCGTTGAAAGCCCTGCGCCTCCTCGTAAGGGTGAACGTCCACACGCTGCGAGTTTTCGACTAACTGCCACTCAAGCGCCTGGGCGTCGTCAATCTCGACGATACGGGCGGGAACGGAAAACTGTTCGGCCAACTGCGACGCGCGGAACCGCCTCGCACCCGCAACGATCTCGAAGCCTTCCGCGTTGGGGCGTACCGTCAGCGGCTGGATGAGGCCGTGCTGCCGGATGCTCTGGGCGAGTTCCTGCAACTTGCTGTCCTCGAAGGTGCGGCGGGGATTGGTGGTCGATTCGTGGATGGTATCGATGGCGAGGTACTGGAATGCGCTGCTATCTTGCATGGCTGTTTCTCCTTGAGGCGGTTGCACTGCATCTGCGGTTGTGGAGCGGACGCGCTTTCCCATCCGCTCTAGGACAGGAAAGGGTTTAGGCGCGTGGTGTCTGCTGCTGCTCGAAGGCTTCGGCAAAGCCCTGCAATCGCAGGTTGTTGTCCCACAGCTTGGCGAATTGCTCGTGCTGCTTGTGTAACTCGGACAAATGCACGTAGTGTTCGCCGACGATGTTGCGGCTCCACTGCTCAATCCCGGCGTAGTCGTTTCGCCAGTAGAAAGGGTTCAGGTGCGCCCCTCCTGACAGTCCAAGCTCGAAACACATCTCCGGGTCGCGCATCAGGTCGCCGTTCTGTTCTCCGTAGTGACAGACAGAGAGTGCGGGAAGACCGCAAGGGCCTGATTCGTCGGTCGCCTCGATAACCAACGTCATATAGGGCAGGTTCTCGATCTTGAGATACAGGCCGTGGTGCCAACCTCCAGCCTGTTTGAGAATGCGGAGAATGGTCAGCATTTACGCCACCTTCGCCAGTTCTGCATCGGGCATTGCTGCCTGTTCTGCGGTGGGTGGCTGCAAGGCGGCAAGTATGACACCGGAGGTCTGCTGAATGACTTCCAAGCTCTCGGCCAAGAGTGAAGCGTTGCCGTGGTAGAGCTGGATGTAGTCGGCGGATGCCGAACCTGTTTCCAGTCCTACGGCTTTGCCGATCACAAAGGCGATTGCCTCGGCTTCCGTCTCCCTGACTACCTTGGTGGTTGTTGTCCTGCGCTCGGCCTTGTGCAACATCTCGTGCGCCAGTTCATGGACAAGGGTGCTGAATTCTTCGGCCTCGGACTGGCCGGGGAGAATGGCAATCTTTCCGCCGTAGCTCATGCCCAAAGCGGGGGCGATCTTCTCGGTAAAGGCAAGCTCGATGCCCTGGGCTTCAATAAAGGAAACAAGCCGTGCGCGGTTCTCGCCTACCGTTCCGGTCATCTCGCGCAAAGTGGGAAGCTCTGCGCCTTCGGTCTGCTCCACGTCGAAGACATAAGCATTGCGGAAGCCGACTAGAACGCGGGTGTTCTGCTTGGTAACGTCTTTGTTGGCTTCCTCGTCCTTCTTGCGCTTGATGCCGACGATGGGGGCAAGTATCCGAATGCCTTTCTGCCCTTTCATCACTTTCCGGCCTAACTGGTTCCATGCGTACAGGCCAGCAACGCGGGTTGCGGTCGGTCGCTGCCGTGCAATCTCCAGGATGTTTCCAAAGCTGTAGTTGTGGAATCGGCTCATCGCGTCGAGGTAGGCGGTGAGTGCGTCCGAATGTCCAGCCTCTAGCTGCTCGATGAGGCTTTTGACGTTGGCCGCGATGATATCTTTGGCGGTCTGCCGTTGCTGCGGCTGGTTGGGGGTTTCGCTGATGGGGGTAATGGTGCTGGTGTTCATGGGTGCTTCCTCCTTGGGTGTTGGCCTTTGCACGTCCGCGTTGAAACGCGGCATGTACATGCCGAACGCCACCTGGCGAAGGCGGGGGTAGCAAGGCGCAAGGGGAGGGGTCTCCCCACCGGAGCGAAGCGGAGGCGGCCGAAGGCCGGTCTGCACAAGCGAAGCGCGGAAGATTGGGGAAGCCCCTTGCGCCGCGCGATCGGGGCAGAGCCCCTGAGCGTACTTAGCACTTGCGTTACGAAACAGACCGGAGACATGGTTTACAGCGAAGCGCGACGGTAAAGGACACTCGGTGTTTGGGGACACACGACGATGGTGTATGCCCTGGAAAGAGAGTTGTATCTTGGATCAACGTTTGCAGTTCTTATCGAGTTATCAGAAGGAAGAGATGTCAGTAGCGGACCTGTGTCGCGCGTATGGAATCTCGCGTCCAACGGCCTACCGCTGGATCAACCGCTACAACGAGACAGGACCAGAAGGACTCGTAGATCGCAGCCGCCGCCCGCATACCTGTTCGCACGCGACTCTTGAGCCGATGGAGAACGCTATCCTCGTGCTTCGTGCCAAGCACCCCTCATGGGGCGCGCGCAAACTGAAGGCAAGGCTGGAAATGCTCCAGCCAGAACTGGTGTGGCCTGCAGCTAGCACATTCGGCAATATCTTGAGCCGCGCGGGCTTGACCAGTCCGCAGAGGAAGAGGAAGCGCACCACACCATGCTCAGAACCGTTCTCTCTGGTGACGGGTCCGAACCAGCTGTGGTGCATGGACTTCAAAGGATACTTTGCCACTGGCGACGGTAAGCGATGCGATCCTTTTACCATCACCGACGCGCATAGCCGATACTTGATTCGTTGCCAGATCGTCTCGCGTATCGACCTTAGCCAAGTCCGAGCGATCTGCGAGGCGGCGATGCGGGAGTATGGCGTCCCAGCACGGATCAGAACCGACAACGGCGCACCCTTCGCGGGTACAGGGTTAATGGGGTTATCGAAGCTCTCGCTAGGCTGGATGAAGCTCGGGATCGTACATGAGCGGATACAAGCAGGTCGACCGCAACAAAACGGTCGTCACGAGCGGATGCACCGCACGCTGAAGGAAGACACGACAAAACCGCCCGCGGCATCGCTACGCGCGCAGCAGACGCGCTTCGACAACTTTCGTTATGTGTTCAACAACGAGCGCCCGCATGAGGGTCTGAACAACCAAGTCCCTGCAAGTGTCTACCATCCTAGCGCCGTACGAATGCCACGCAAGTTGCCAGAGTATACCTATCCGAAGGGACTTCTTCTGCGACGGGTGAACAATAGCGGAGACATCAGCTGGCACAAGACAAGAATCTTCATCAGCGAGGTATTCCGCTTCGAAGAGTTGGGATTCGAGTCGGTGACACCAGGGTTTTACAGAGTCTTCTTTCGAGACATGGAGATCGGAGAACTCAATGCCGAAGAGCTTCGTTTCAGAGCTGCGCGAAGAGTTGTCTGAGCCTGTCGATGAGTGCATCGGCCTGATATCGCCAGCCGAGAATGGACCGGCGGATTGTTTCCGAGAAGCCGACTTGCCGTTACTTGCCTGCGAACAGGGCCGACAACGGCGGCATCTCGTTTGCCGCAGGAAGAGTGAACAAATTCTCAGCAAGGATCAGGTAGAGGGATTTCGTTTCAAACGTTCTCTACCCCACGAACAGAGAACATCCAATACCGGGACCAACGTCCCCTCCGTACGGCGTTAACGAGTACCGAATTCGCAGGGGCAAGCCCTGCTCCTGATGACGTTCCAGAATCCCAGCCACTGTCATATCCCGCAGATGACGAAGAAGCATCCTTTCCGTAATTTCAGGAATAATGTTCCGCAGTTCGTTCGTCCTCATCGGCCCGTCCAACAGCCGCCAGAGCATTGTGCCCTTCCATCGCCCGTCGATGACGCTTAGCGTCACGTCGATGGGGCATGGTGGTGGCATCGATCTCTCTCCTGGTTCCACTCGCGAGTCGTGTGGCGGAAGGTGCTGCTGATTGGCAACGGATAAATCGGATCTGGGACCGGAGAAATCGAGTGCGCATAGCCGCTTTCGCCACCGCCGCTATCCTGCTCGTACACGTCGTAGTCCGCTGAGGGTTGCTCGATCCAGATCAGTACCGGGAAACGCGCTCTCGTCAGGCATGATCGCTGACGAAGAACCGACTTCCGAGGTTCTAGCCGGAATTACACGGTCGGAGTCCATGATTGGCTGCAACGATCTGGGTGGCCAAAAGGAGATTTCCGCGATCTGGGATCAGCTCGTTTGGATTCTATCGGCCCGCTATTGCTTTCCTGGCAGACCACGCGCGTATGCGGTACGCAACAGTCTCGAACAGACCGATGGTCCAACACACCGGGCAGCCTTTGAGCAGGTAAAGGGCACCTGGCATGAAAAGAACCGCAAGCCAGCTGTGAGGCTTGCCGATCAAATGCACCGAAAGGGCCACGAGGCCCAGGCCACCGATCCCGCGCAGAAGATGGATCGAAAGCGTTCTGTTTCCGAACATCAACATTTTTGCTAACCTCCTGCCAATGCTTGGCGCATGTTGGTACGTGCTCTGTGCAGACGGCTTTTCACTGCTTCTGCGGAGATGTGGAGCCTTGTAGCGACCTCTTCCGCGGAGTAGCCGTACATGTCTCTTAGAAGCAAGACTTCCAAATGCCTGGGCTCAAGAGCTTCGAGTGCGCGCTCCAGATCCAGGCGCAGTTCCGCGCTATGAGGAGTCTGTGTGCTTTCCGGTACGTAGTCGTCAAGCGCGGTCAAATTTCTCTCCCGATACCCCATTCGAAAGCAGATGCGTTGGATGATCCTGAAGAGCCATCCGGAAAGAGCTGCCGCATACTTCAGGGCCTTATGCTGTTCATGCACGATCCAAAGCGCGTCCTGCACCGCGTCGTCGACGTCTTTGGAGGCGCACTTGCGCTGAGCGTACCGGCGAAGATCAGGTTGGCACTCTCTCAACAAAGCGCTGAGCGCGTCGGTGTCGCCGGCCCGTGCAGCGGCTATCAGTTCATCTCGTTTCATAGAGCATCCCTACTCAGGCTATCGCTTTCCTCCCCCCGATTTGGCAAATGGGGCAATAGCCAACCAAGCCGGTCAGCACTGTACCGATAGCTGCGATCCCAAAGGTGATTCCCACAGCGTTCTTGCCATAGTGAAATGCGCAGGTGGTGAGGACAACAGCTCCAAGGATGCGAGCAACACGTTCCCAGGTTGGCAGATTCTTGCGATAGAGCATCATGACCTCCGTTGGTCATTTACAAGAGACAATCGCCGGTCAAAAGGGTTCGGGGGCCTAAACACTTTTGTTGGGGAAATTCCCAGACGCTTTCCAGGCTTCGTCCTGTCTCCCGGTATGGACGCTACCACCGGCCCCACAGCACGAATGCAGATAGCCCTAGCATGAGGAAATTAAATGGTGTGTCCGTAATCTCCTTGCGTCGGGCATGGAAGCCGATGGCAAGGAGTTGCAGCAGTGCGCAGCCAAGCGCCGCGAGCACTGTCAGATCGGGATGAATCTGGGTGAGCAGCGGCAACAAGATGCCGAGACCACCGGCTGTATCGACCACGCCGATGAAGCGCAAAAACGGCAGTGATACTTGTCCGGTCCAGGGGAATATGGCCGAAATTTTCTTCACAGGCATCAACAATTTCATGAACCCGCCCGTGCAGAGCGAAGCAAAGATCAAGCCTTGTGCTCCCCAAAGAACGTCGTTGAGGATGGCACCGTGAAGGGATGGCGATAGGGTGGTTGCGATCAAATGGGTTCCTCTCTCACAATTACTATTGTCTACCTGCATACTGAATGAGAGTGGCCTTCTTGTGAAGACAGCACTTCGAACTCAGCAACGGAGGCGGAGGTATCATGCAAGGCGGCGGTCCGCATCGTTTTGATGCAACTTCGATTAAGTCAGCGAGGTCCCCGCATTTTCGATCGAACTGCCCGTTTCGGAATGGCGTTTTCGGGCAAATGCCCGCAGATGAACATGGCCACGGCATTTTTTATCCACGGTTCTGCTTCGCTCGTGTTCTTAAACGGCAACTCAAGTCGCAAGGTGAACCGGACCAAGGGAGCCCAGAGCATGGATCCTAAAAATTGATCAACAGCTCTGCCCGTGTCTTCGATGACCAAGAGATGCTCAGCGACGAGCCGGTCCAAGAGCTTCTTGAACTGGAATCTGGCTCTTCCTGGGCCCTTGTCCCAGAATTCGGCGCATACATCAGGAAATCGATCGCTTTCACTGATGATCAATCGATAGAGATCCTGCCTCTGAGGATCGAGAATGCCGTTTACGGCCCTCGTCGCGATCGACTCCAACAACTCGTCGATAGGCCTCTGGAAATCGATCGACTCGATCTGCACAGGCGTTGCGGATGCGTCGAGGTAGCGATGCATCAAGCCCTTAAATAACGCAGCCTTGCTTGGGAACAGGGCATAAAGGGTCTGCTTCGACGCGCCAGATCGCCTGGCTATTTCGGCCACGCTTGCACCCGCGAAACCGAGCTCAAGAAAGACTTCCGTAGCCGCGTCCAATATCGATGTTTTGTGCGCAGACGCCTCACTCGTGGGTGGCCGTCCTGGACTTCGCTTCTTGATGGAGAGCCTCCGGTACGACGCTCCATTTTACCGGTTGCTATGCTTCAAGACGCTAGACCTTTTGCAGACGAGCCCCTAAGGGCGTAGGGTGATCAATACTTCCTTGCCATCCACATAGCTTTTGCCATCCGTACCAAGCATGATAGTGAAAGCGTGCTTGGAACTGTTGTCGCCCGGATTCGAGTTCGCTTCAATCCAGAGTGCAGCGTAGGCTTCGGTCTCCGTAGACAAGCCTTCTTGCTGGTCAGACCGGACGCTGGTGACGACAGCATTGGAAGCTTCCCCTCCGTTTGCCGGCTTCCAACTAAAAAGCTTCCCAACAGTGATGTCTTCGCTTTGCACCTAAACCTCCGAAAATTGAAAAGCCTTCGTTGACGGATGCGAGCCAACAAACTCAGGCAACCAACGGCCCGGTTAAATAATCGTAACACTTGTTCTGATTACTCGGGCGAGTCCCTGCAGATAGGGACCCCGAACATCAGAGCTTCCGCTTGTCTATATTGCAACGAAACCTAAACACGAGGAGTGGTCTATGCCGTCAATGCCTCTCGAGGTCACCCGCCGCGTTCCGCGCAACGCCGAGCAGAAGTGGCTTCTCAATTCGATCATAGGTCTTCTCGGCCCGGATTGGGACCAAGGGCGGCTCGTCTACCTTGCTGCAGTATGTGGACATGACTCCCAAGGGGACTTCATGGGAATGAAGTCAAGAGTCAAGACATACAACGATCTGTCCCGCGAATTCATGAAATCAGGCCGAAAGCGAGAGCTGCGTGCGGACGCTGAGCGGGACCTGGGGCACGAAGTCACGGCCCGGGAGAGCTATTTCACGGCGGCTATTCTTTATTCCGCCGCAGAGTATTGCATCCAAGCGAGTACTCCGCTCCATTCCGATTTACGCAAGAAAACCAACGCGTGCTACGACCAGTTCATCACACGGGCTCTTCGGCATATCGAACGGGTGAACATACCGTTCAAAGGGAAAATGTTACCTGCGCTACTTCATCTGCCGATGGGTATAGAGCCAGGTCCCAGAGATTCCCAACTCCCATGCGTCGTGCAGATTTCCGGCATGGACGGATGGAAAGAGATGTCGGTGGCGATGGATGGCGACCGTTATCTCACCCGCGGCGTCGCAGTGCTGGTTGTAGACGGTCCAGGGCAGGGTGAATCGCTTACGCGCGAGATCTGGTACGACCCTGACACTTACGGCGAAATTGGAGGAGCGATCTTCGACTATCTGAACACAAGGCCTGAGGTTGACATCAACCGTGTTGGTTTGAACGGTGTAAGCTTTGGCTCCTATTGGTGTACTCAGGTGGTGGCCGCGGAACCTCGGTTCGCCGCCTGTGGCATCGTCATGACCTGCTTCGAACCTGGTGGGTTCTCCATCTTTGAAACGGCCAGTCCCACTTTCAAGCTGCGCTTCATGTACATGACCGGGCAGACGGATGAAAATGCATTCGAGAAAGTTGCCCTCAAGCTGAATGCTCCCCACCTTGCAGCTTCGATCGAATGCCCGATGATGGTTGCCGCCGGTGAAGACGATCAGTTGAGCGATACCCGCTACCTCTTCGAGTACTTCCGCAATCTGAAGGTGCCAAAGACTTTGGTTCTGTATGAAGGCGAGGACCATGGGCTGCATTTCAGCCGCGCCGGGCAACTTGGTCCGGAAGCAAATACTGTCGTTTGTGACTGGCTGATCGATCGTCTTTCTGGGAAGCCCCCCAAATCTCAATACATTGAGGTTGATCAAACGGGCCAGGTCCATCTAGAGGACTGGGGCGTCGATCGAGAATATGAGTACGGAGTCACTTCAAGCACAAGAAAAATGATCTTTGGATAGCGGACCGTGCGGGCGGATTGGAAGGCTTTACACGACGAGGCGGCGATGAACATCTTGGTGACGGGCGGGACCGGGCATGTGGGCGGGCGGGTCGTTGAAGAAGTCGTCAAGCGTCGAGCGCGCGTCCGTGTGTTGGCACGGCAACAGCCTCCCGTAGGAACCTTCCAAGCAGAGGTTGATGTCGTCATAGGAGATTTGCTTGACCCGGTTTCCGTCGAACGGGCGATGCAAGGCATGGACAAGCTTTTCCTGATCAACGGCGTGGTCGCAGATGAACTGACGCAAGCACTCATCGCGTTTGGCATGGCAAGGCGACTTGAGTTAAAACATGTGACCTACCTCTCAGTTTTCAAGGTTGAGCAATTCAGAGATGTTCCGCACTTTGCGGCGAAACTTGCGATGGAAGGGGCCTTGCGTGAGTTCGGAATGCCGTTCACTATCTTGCGTCCTGGCTATTACATCCAGAACGACGTAAAGCTGAAGGATGTCCTCACCCGTCAGAAAGTATATCCAGCGCCCTTCGGAGCGGCCGCCATCTGCGCTGTGGATATGCGTGATATCGCCGAAGCTGCGGCGATCTCTCTAACGGAGGAGGGGCACGAAGGTCAGACATATGACCTCGTCGGCCCGTCCATGATTACCGGCCAGGGCAACGCCGCCATTTGGAGCAAAGTGTTGAACAAGGTGGTCACTTTCCCGAGCCGACATGACTTCGATCAACTGGAAGAGCAGATACGGGCGACTGATCCCGGCTGGTCGGCGTTCGATCGACGCATGATGCTCCAAGGATATTTTGAGAGAGGATTCGCTTCGACCGATACGGAAGTCGCACGTGTCACGAAACTGCTGGGCCACGCACCGAGAAGTTATGAGGCGTTCGCCCGCGAGACCGCCGAGGTATGGACGTGTTTAAGAAACTAAACCCTTTTCCGATTGACCCTCGATTCTCGTTAGAGAGTAAACACGAGCGTCAAGGTCTGCCGAGGACCGCTTTGCACCCTATTCGGCACCATTGCTTTCTTGCTTGCCATCGTGGCCACCGTCAAGCGGTGGACGCGCCGGGTTTCCAAGATTCAGAAAAGCTTAGCGCCGAAGATCGACGGCAGAGACGAACCCGCAACTTGCAGATGAAGGAGAACAGCCGCGCGTGATTCGAAAATGGACGTCATGGAGTTTTCCTCACCGCGCAGTAAAGGCCGCGGCAGGGGGCGGAGCGAGCTGGATATCCGCTTTGCGTAAAACGGGCAGTTCGGTACCAGGCCTTCGAGCATCTGTCTGAGTACGTTTGGGGGCAAAAAGTCAAAGGCAATAGATCTGGAAAGAGACTCGGGGGGAAGCAAACATGAGGGTTTTGGCAATAGGCGGTACTGGAAACGTAGGTAGTGTCGTTGTCACTGAGCTGCTTAAGCGCGGTGCCGATGTGCGAGTCTTTATTCGTAAAAAGCCGGATGCAGGAAAGCTGCCTCGCGGAGTCGAGGCCGCGCTCGGAGATCTGTTAGATCCAGTTGCAGTCGAATCTGCAATGCAGGGCGTCGACAAGCTATTTTTGCTAAATGCAGTCGTTGCGGATGAGTTGACGCAAGCGCTGATCGCCTATGGCATTGCAAAAAAGGTCGGTTTGCAACACGTGACCTACCTGTCGGTCTTCAAGGTAGAAGAGTTCCGTGATGTGCCCCATTTCGCGTCGAAGTTAGCGGTTGAAAGCGCTTTGCGCGAATTCGGCGTACCCTATACCATTTTGCGTCCCGGGTATTACATGCAGAACGATCTTGGTCTGAAGGATGCCCTTACAGGGCCAGGTCTCTACCCGATGCCCCTCGGCACTGCGGGAATCGCTGCAGCTGACATGAGGGACATCGCAGAAGCGGCCGCAATCTCTTTGACACAAGAGGGTCATGAAGAGCAGACCTACGACATCGTTGCTCCTGCTCTCATCAGTGGACCCGGGAATGCCGAGATATGGAGCAGACTGCTCGGCAAAGAGGTTAGGTATACAGGCCACGATTTCGATCAATGGGAAAAAAGCATGCGTGCGCGGATGCCGAGCTGGAGCGCCTTCGATCTCCGGATGATGCTGCAAGGATATTTCGACCGCGGGTTCGCCTCGACCGAGACGGAAGTTGCGCGCCTCACTAAGCTCCTCGGCCACACCCCGCGGAGCTACGAGAACTTCGCAAAAGAGACTGCGGAGATCTGGAAGTCAGAAGCCAGCCCGTCTGACAAACGAGTAACAGCCGCCCCGTGAGGCTCCGCAGAAAAGATGACGCATGTCTTTCTTCCGACCTCTCCCTTCACGCCGCCGAGGACGCTCTCGAAAGTATCGGCAAGTTCTTGCAACAGCAGCTAAGTTTCTGAAGTAGTTCAAGCCCACAACTGACAAGAAAGGTCGACGACGATGCAAGAGGGTCGAGTAGTGGTAGTCACGGGGGCCGGCGGAGGTATTGGCAGCAAGATCGTCGATCGCTTTCTTGCCAACAACGATAGGGTGATCGGTCTAGACCGGGTAGAGACCACCTTGAAAGAACTGGTCGATCGCCGGAATGCTGGAGATCAACTTTCGACGTCGTGCGTCGATGTGACCGAGCCCGCTGCTGTCGCCGACTTTGCCAAGCGGGTGGAACAGACGCACGGTCACGTTGACGTGCTCGTCAACTGTGCCGGTTTTTATCCTGTTGTGCCGTTTGAAAAAATGACCCTGATGCAGTGGCAAGAAGTTCTCGCCATCAACCTAACTGGGGTTTTTCAGATGACTCACACGTTGCTCCCGTTGATGAAGGACCGGGGTTGGGGACGCATCGTCAATATAGGTTCGGCGTCGGTGTTTGAAGGCGTGGTCGGGCAAACGCATTACGTGACGGCGAAGGCTGGCATCGTGGGTTTCACGCGCTCCCTCGCTATGGAGATAGGGGACCGGGGCATCACGGTCAATATAGTCGCCCCCGGGCTAACCCTCACCGCGCCGGTACTTCGCAGTATGCCTGAGACGCTAATCAACGAACAGCGGGATATCAGGGCAATCAAACGCGATGAGCAGCCGCAGGATCTTGCGGGACCTGTTTTCCTCCTCTGCTCGCCAGATGCGGATTTCATCTCTGGCCAAACACTCGTAGTAGATGGCGGGAAGATCAAAAACTGATGCGGTTAGAACCCTAAGGAGAACGATCGATGCAACCCAATCTTAAGGTGCTCGCTGTAGGGGCTGCAGGTGCTTCTGCAAGTCTCGTGGTGCCAGAGCTCCTCAAAAGAAATGTCACCGTGCGGGCGTTTATTCACAAGCAGGAGGATGAACTCATCGTGCAGAGACTCGGCGTCGCCGACATCGTCGTTGGTGAGCTCTCCGATGCGAACGCCGTAAAAGACGCGTTGGAAGGGATGGAGGGGGTCTTCTACATCGCCCCAGCAGCCCTTGAGAAAGAAGCTGAAGTCGGCAAGCAATTCATCGCAATCGCGAAGCAGGCAGGCATCCGGCGCGTGGTCTTTTCTTCGGTCATTCACCCAGTTCTCAGCGAGCTCGTGAACCATGCCGACAAGGCACCGGTGGAAGAGGCACTGCTAGATTCCGGCATGGAGTACGTGTTCTTGCAACCCGCGATGTTTTACCAGAATTTCGCTCCGAGCTGGGCAAAGATGAAAGAGAGTGGCGTATATGGTGAGCCCTGGTCCACGGAAACCTGCTTTTCGCGTGTCGACTATCGTGATGTCGCGGAGGTAGCGGCGATCGCCTTGACCGAGGATCGACTGCTGTACGGCACGTTCGAATTGTGTGCCGAAGGGCGCCTGAATCGGCACGATCTAGCAGCCTTGATGAGCGAGGTGGTTGGCAAATCGGTGACGGCGATCAAGGTGGAGATACCCGCGCAATCGAACATTCCGCCGAAGCTCACTCGCATGTTTGATTGGTACGACAACCACGGTCTGCTCGGCAACAGCATGACGCTTCAAGCAATTCTGCAGCGGGAACCGCGAACCCTACGCTCCTTTTTCGAAGAACTCAACGCGAGACCGTAGGCGAAAGAATCGTCTGTCCAATCTGTTCTAAGGAGCTATTCCATGTTCGATACCCCGAAGCCCAAATTCCAAATGCGCGGGCAGTTCACACCCGAAAACTCCGCTCTTATTCTGGTCGACTATCAGGTAGGCACCCTGCAGTTGATCCGCTCTTCGAGCTCAGACGTGTCCTTACGGAACGCCGTCATGCTGGCAACGGCTGCAACGAAGCTCAAGATGCCCATTGTGATGACTTCGAGTCAAGAAGATCGGATGCAAGGGCCAATCTCGCCAGACCTTCAGAAGGCTGCTCCGGAAGCCTATAAGAAGCGCGTGAAGAGAGTCGGAATCGTCAATGCCTGGGCCGATCCGAACTTTAGCGGAGCGGTTGAAGCAATGGGACGGAAGAACCTGATCATGGGAGGCGTTACAACAGACATCTGCCTCGTGTTTCCGAGTATCGGCGCTGTCCAGCTGGGTTACAGCGTGCAGGCGATCCTCGATGCCTCCGGCTCATCGTGGGCAATTCAGGAGGAGGTGACTCGACAGCGGATGCAACAAGCCGGCGTCGTGCTCATGACGACCAACACCGCGATTGCGGAGCTTGTTCAGGATTGGGCATCACCAGCAGGCAGTGAACTAATCAAGTTGCTTGTCGGATCAGCACCCATGATGCAACCCGCATCCTAGGAGAACCAAAAAATGACTCAGGCAGGCGCACCGGAGATAGCATCGCTTCGCAGTGAAACCGCCGCAGTGAATGGGATTTGCCTGCACTATTGGTTAGGCGGCAACCCAAACGGAAAACCTGTGCTCCTGTGGCATGGATTTCTTGGCACAGCCGCCAGCTGGTACAAGGTCGTTCCTCTTCTCGCCGAAGCAGGTTATTCGATTCTGGTTCCTGATATGCGGGGCTACGGCGATTCTGACAAACCATCAGGAACCGAAGGCTACGATGCCCGGGCACTCGCGGAAGAATTCCGCGCCTTGGTAAAGCAGATCGGATTCGGTAGCGGGCAGAAGTTGCTCGTAGCCGCACACGACATGGGCGCGCACCCAGCTTTGATCTGGGCTGCAGATCACCCCGATGAAATTAGCGGCCTCGTGTATATGGAGGTTCCAACGATGCTGGAAGAGTTCTTATCGAAGGTGATCGTGTACACGCCAGAGGCCATGGCGAAGGGGTCTATGTGGTGGTGGGTTCTTCCGCTCGCACCCGGAGTACCGGAGCGCCTGATTGTTGGCCATGAGCGCGAGTTCCTCACGTGGTTCTATGAAGGTGCCACTGCAGATCCAGCTTCCATCACGGAATCATCCATTCAGGAAACGCTTCGCAGCTTCAATGGACCTGAGGGCGTACTCGGAGCGCTTGGCGTCTACCGAGCGGCCTTCACCACCATCGACCAAACCACCCCATTGAAGAAGAACAAGGTTAAAACTCCCATCCTTGCCATCGGAGGCGAAAAGGCGCTTGGAGCGAAGGTCGCTCAGATGGTCGAAGCAGTCGCAGAGGACGTCACTGGAAAAGTCATCCGGTCGTGCGGGCACTTTATCCCGGAAGAACAACCTGCCGAGTTCGTGCGGCTCTTCCAAGCATTCGCCGACAAGGTCGCCTAATCATGGCAGACCTCAGCCGGCGGTCTGCCCTAGCGTTTGCCGCGATGGCTGGCGCCGGATTCTCTTCTTCATCTCTCTGGGCGTCAGCAGCGTTCAGCGCCCCTTCTTCTCAACCAGAACCTCAAGACTTCAAAAGGAGAACCACCATGTCTGAATACACCAAGCAGTATCCGCCTCTTCCACCTGACGATGTGAAACGTACGCTCACGCTCGCACGTCCTGACACTGATCAGTCCCTGCCCCATATCGGTCTAGTCGGCGACACCTACACCATCACAATTGCTGGCGAAGAGACTGCCGGTCGCTTCTGCGTCATCGATATGCATATTCCTCCAGGCGGCGGTCCGTCACCGCACCGGCATGACTTTGAAGAGACTTTTATCTTGCTTGAGGGCGAGATAGAAGCCACGTTCCGTGGCAAGAAATCTCTCGTCCGCGCTGGCGACACCGTCAGCATTCCGGCAAATGCACCGCACCAATTCCACAACTCTTCATCGAAATCAGTTCGTTTGCTTTGCATCTGCTCGCCATCTGGCCAGGAGAAGTTCTTTCAGGAAGTTGGGGTTCCCGTTGCGACGCGCACCACGCCTCCTCCAAAGCTTGATAAGGATCAACAGCAGGAGTTTATGGAACGGGCCAAAGCGCTTGCTCCGAAGTACCGCACAGAGTTACTAAACGAGGCTTGACCGGCGATTGCGCGGTGAGTCCCACACCGCTGACGAAGTTGCGATGTCCGAGGGCGGTTAGGTGAGGCCGAAGAGCCGAAGGGTACATCGATGGTTTGTATGTTGCTGGACGTATGCTCAGCAAAATGGGTTTGTCGCTCCACTCTCAAACTCAGAAACACTACTACTTCAAGCCTTCTCCTGAAGTAGCACCCTAGGCTTCTTGGCGAGCAGCCGTGTGAAGGTGTCGCTCAGGTTCGGCGGATGGATGTTCTGATCCGCGTAGCACGCCTTGATGTTCGCTTGGGTGAACGTGGCCTGCTGCCTATGCTTGTGCAGATACCAGCCGAAGTGCAGGATCCTATCGGGATGCGAGAGCGCGGCAAAGCCGGGCACAGCTGCAACGAACTCCTTCAGTTCCATCGTGCGGTTGTCCTTATGCTGCGGGGTTGTCGACTTGATGCTCGCCAGTCGGATTTATAAATCATGTCCGCATCAAGGCCGCTATGTGCAACCCATTCCCGTACCGTAAGGTCTGACGGCAGTGTAGACAATTCCGCGAGCAATTGCATCGCACTCACTTGTGCGATGCCTGGGATGCTGACCAACAGCTCATAACGCTGGCGAAGCAAGTCATCCTGCCGGACGAGCGCCATCGCTTCGCGCCGAAGTCTGCGGATGCGGAGTTCTATAGACGCCACTGAGCGCCCTAAATCCTGAACAACGCATCCGGGCGTAGAAGTGGAGCCGTGCGCGGCGTGAAGACGGTTCTGATTCTGTGCGCTTTGCACAGAAAGTGTCTCGACGTGCCGAACAATCGCCCGCAATCGCATTGAACTGGCACTGGGGGCAATCCAAGCCGCGAATGGCATCCGATGAGTGTATTCAGCTAACACCTCGGCATCTGCCGCATCCGTTTTTGACCGTCGTATTGTTTGAGCAAATCGATTGGCGACCTTCGGATTCAAGACTGCGACTTCGATTCCTTCCGCTGCATAAAGTGCAAATGGCAGATCCAGAGAGTAAATCCCGGTTGCTTCCAAGGACACTCGAACCGATGATTTGGCCTTCGCAGCCAGACGATCAGAGCCCTGTGCCCGGTTGAATTATTAGGGAAGCTCTATTGCTCGACTGGCTGGTGCACCCCCTGAATCGCCACGGAGAGACTTTTGGCACTTACATCAATGCCGCAATAAATTGTTTCCTGAACCTGTATCGATCGCTTGCCCATGAACGGCCTCCTCATTAGGATTCGGCCCCGGCTCCCGTCCCTGTCCGCAGTCACGGGCTCGCTCTTATCGCCGACCTTGAACATGCAGGCTTTATGCCTCCGATTCTCCACGGCGTAATAAGAGAGGGACGGTGGCCGTTCTCTTCGACATGCTCAGGATCGCTCCCGGCCTCAGGTGGGTACGGCCTTTCCGCCGAAGCGTAACTTTATCGTTACGCCTTGATTCGCAACATACAAGGTGGGTGACAGAGGACTTCAGGCCGGAGCCAGGGAGGAGTTAGCTCCTCCCTATGACATAGCACTCTGGGCGTCGATTCTTTCGTCAACCTTCCGTAGAGGGCCCAGCGTCATGAAGGACGTGTATTGCCTCTGCAACAGTTAACAGCAGTGGGTTGCCACGGCCGACTGGATTCCCGGTTCATCGCGCGGCAAGGATTCTAGAGGTCAGATAAGAAGCGGCCAAGAGAACAGCAACCATTACCGGTGCGAGTGCTTTCCTGAGCCCATCACGGCAAGCGAAGTGAGCGAGGACAGCCGAAAACAACGTGATGAAGAATCCCGCATAGGCCCATTCCTTAAATGGAGGGCGTATTGGAAGAAGGAGGACTAAGACACCGACGAACTAGCCAAACGCGAGCTCGATCCGAAAGAAAGATGGAAAGCCAAGATGAGTGAACCTTTCCTGAAAACGAGGATTCATGAGGTAGGCAATCCCTGAAATCGCCATCATCAAACTGAATAACGCCGTGGTGGTCCAGTAAACGAAGGTTACAGTTTCAGTTCTCATTGATTCAGCCCCTCCCGAATAAACTTCGTTCGCATACCTTCGGCACAATCGAGTCTTGGCTTATAGCGCTGAACGGTTCCTCCGCGGTCTGCGTAGCGAGTCCGGATCGTCTTCATGAGAATCTCGACTCTGAGCTCGGAGCCGCTGCACACTTTGTGCATGAATCTTGAGGCTTCGATTGATGAAGTCCTCAATGGCCTCGAGTTGCTCGGGGCTGTAGCCAGACCATAGCCGAAACAAATCCTTTTGAATAGGCGCATAGACACTTTCGCACCGTGCGATCTGCTCGTCGTTCAGGCGGACGACTTGGCGACGTCGGTCATTGGGGTCAGACTCCCTTTGGGCATAGCCTGCCTTTTCAAGACGATCGATCAAGGCTGTTGCAGACCCAGAGGTCAACCCTGTGGCCTCAGCGAGCTCGCCTGCTGTACTTGCCCCACCCCGAGAGCGAAGGAAGTCCACGCTTAGAAGGTCGGTGCTGTTCAGCCCGAGGTGCTTCGCGATCACCTCGCGCAGGACCTTGCCTTGCTCGCCAACGCCTCGGAGAGCACAGTACATGCGTTCAAGAAGTTCTTTTGAAGGTACGGTCTTCATCGCCATTCACCGCCCGTGGAAAGAGGCTTGGGCCGCCTTCAATAGGAAGGTCAACGTCAAAAGCTCAATCGGGAGACGAAATTGACTTCTCGTGGTCCACCTTTGGGCGGCGGTTTCGTTTACGACAGATGCCTTCTCAAAAGCGAGCGCCTTTGGAATGAAGTCCAGCGCGGACCAAATACGCAGCGCCACATGGACGGCTAAGGCCATCAATAACCAAATTCTGACCGTAGGCAATTTCCACGACAGGATGAGAGAACAGATCAGAACGATGCCCAGTAGGGCATGGGCTGGCATCCAAAATCGCCCTCTCGATAAGCCCCCGCGATTCGGTTGAATCAAGTCAGGTCGTCTGGGCCAAACCGGATCGATGACCAGATGCTCGTAAATCCCCCCGCCGACGATTGCACAAAGTATTCCCGTTCCGGCGATGATTGAACTGTGAATGATTGAGGATGTCATGAAACTAGCATTCCTCAAGATGGTCTATGGTGAAGACAATCGGTCTCGTGACGACCATTTTGGGGAATCGCTATGATTTTGTAGATGAAGAGCTATTCTTAGCTGGGGGTCACTCTGGCTCGCTTGCGCGGGGGTAACCAGCGGGCTTGAGCTGGATGGTCGGAACCTTCACGGGGGGAGGACGCAAACTTCACACTGTCGGAAGGAAGTGGATTGTTGAGGCGCACAATCGGTCTGCGGCGATCCGGCTTGGCTATGCTCCTCTCGCACTCAGTCAGATCCTTTCTGATACGCGACTTAGGAAACCGGCTAAAAGGCTGCCAATCGCGGCAGCCCCTTTCACCTTAGTTGGTTGTCGGTATCATGCCGCCATCTACACGTAAATTGGCACCTGTGATGAAGTCAGCGAGAGGACTCGATATAAAAGCCACCATGTTCGCAACGTCAATCGGTGAGCCTATCCTGCCTGCGGGCAGACGGGTTTGCTGCACATAGAAGTGCTCGAACGCATCGAAGTTGTATGGCTGTCCCTGTGATGTCATCATCTCCCGCGCCCCGGCTTCCATCCCCGGTGTTCGGATGGGCCCTGGGCTGACTGTGTTTGCAGTCACGCCGGTCCCGCCGAGTTCTTTTGCCAGAGAGACAGCTTGAGCGATGTTGGCAGCTTTCGTTGTACCGTAATTTGCGACAGGTGGACCTGGCATCGGGCCAAGGAAGCTACCCAACATGACAACCCGACCCCACTTGCGCTCTACCATCGATGGAACAAGCTGCGTGACCAGCCGTACCACCGAGCCCACATTCGCGTTATACAGATCGATCCACTCATTTGCAGTCGATAGCAGCCATGGCTTCATGGGAAATGCCCCGGCGTTGTTGACGAGGATGTCGATATCGCCAAACGCGGATTGGGAGACGTTCACGACATTAGCGGTTTCCTCATCGCTTCCAAGATCGCCGATAGCCGCGATGGCCATTCCCCCAGTAGCCGCGATCTCCCGCACCACGCGATCCGCTTCGGCTTTTCGCCTGCCATGAACAACAACCTGAACACCTTCCCCTGCAAGAGTCTTGGCGATCTGTTCCCCAATTCCACTTGTACTTCCTGTGACCAAAGCACACTTCCCATTGAGTCGTAAATCCATTAGCGCCTCATTTTCATAATGAACACTATGGAAAGTATGCGTGAGTTGCATACTTTGGTCAAGGACTTTCATAATACTTGTTATGGAAACGACCCAAATTCCGGGAGCGAAACGTCTAGGGCGGCCGCTCTCGTTTGATCGTGACAAGGTGTTGAATGCAGCATTGTTGCAGTTCTGGCAGACAGGTTACGAGACTACAAGCGTCGCTGAGCTCACCCACGCCATGGGCATTACCGCGCCAAGCCTATACACCGCATTCGGAGACAAGGAATCGCTTTTCCTTGAATGCCTGAAAAAGTATGCGAACCCAGGACCGAAGACGACTCCCGAGCTGATTGCTGAGGCCCGCTCGGCACGCGAGGGGGCGCAACAGCTTCTTGAGCTTTCCGCGCGGTGGTTCACTCAAAAGGACGCCCCTGCGGGGTGTCTTGTCGCAAGCGCCGCGTCCAGCGGTTCAATCAATTCACAGCGGGTGCGTGCAGCCTTGAAGAAAATCCGCGACGCAAACCGGAAGGCTCTTCAGAAAAGAGCGGAACGGGACATCCGCGAAGGTCACCTCCCCAGAACGGCGAACGCACAAGCTCTCGCCTCTATGACGATGGCTATCGTTCAAGGAATGTCAACGTTGGCAAGGGATGGGGCTGGTCAGAAAGCCTTACTTGACTTGGCACGAACTGCAATGAGTGCGTGGCCAACTGATCCCTCCCCATAATGCCCTTCCCGCCAGCATGAGATCAGTGACGATCAGCCGACATATCGGTACTGACACCCTTTCCAGTAGCATGACGAATGTGCACGAGAAGCATTGAGGTTCAACGATGACATTTGACGAGACATCACAGCACGCGCAGAATTGGGCCGCCGCTTGGAACGCGCACGATCTGGATCGAATTCTGTCTTTCTATGCGGATGACGTTGTCTTCGAGGTGTCGACCGCAGTCACTCGTTGGCAAAAGCCAGATGGGAAGCTCCGAGGAAAGATCGAATTGAGAAGGCATTTCGAGCTAGGCCTGCAACTCGCTCCTCAACTCAAGTTTGAGATCGAAACAGTATTCCTGGCGCCATCAGGGTATGCCGTTCTATATCGGCGAGATAACGGCAACCGCGTCGTCGACTGCGTGACTTTGGACAGCGATGGCTTGGCTTCCCACGCCATCGCATACTATGCAGGCGCTCAACGATAGGAGATTTACCGCTAAATCCTGGTAAACGCCGTTATTGGAAGTTCAAGACGAACTTGCCGAAAACGCCGTACTTGAGGAGCCTCGATCTTCCAGACGATCCGAAAGACTCAATGAGTGCATCGGCCTGAAATCGACAGTCAAGACTTTCACCCCTGGCATTGAGTCGCCGCAAGACGATCTCGCGTCAGGAACCTGAGTTGTCGAAATAGCGCATACGGTCGAGATCTTCCAGAAGCCCCGGCCCGGCCGATGTCCAACCGAGGCGCTCCCGAGTCCAAGCGCTCGACGCGGAAAGATCCATGCCTACGTATCCGCCGATACGACCAAATCGGGCTTGTGCCTCTTCCGATGAAATAGAGGTGATCGGAACTCTAAGGCCCCGGCCAATGGCGGCTGCAATATCCCTAAGGTGGATTCCTTCTTCGCTGACCGCATGATAAGTGGAGGCTTCGCCCTTTTCGAGGGCGAGCCTATAAAGACGGGCAACGTCTGTGACATGCGCGGCCGGCCAACGGTTCAATCCCTCATTCACGTATGCGGAGGCTCCCGTTTTGCGCGCTACACCAATGAGGGTTGTGATGAGGCCCTGTTTGACTGTGTTGTGAACTTGGGGGAGCCGCACGATCGTGGCGTTGATGCCCTGCTGACGCAAGGAACGTACCGCCTGTTCGGGACCGCGAGGTGATGCTGAGACGGCGGGCGCATCGACATCCTCTGTGATCGGACGAATCGGTGTTGCGAGACCAAGTCCTGAACTGACTATGAGAGGACGATCCGAGCCTGCAAGCGAAGCGCCCAAAGCCGCGATCGCCAGCCTCTCAGTCTCGCTACTTTCTTCAAAGTTAGCGAAATCCAAGTCGAAGGCACAGTGAATCACTCCGTCAGCCTTGCTTGTACCCTCACTGAGGGCTTGGACGTCTCCGAGAGTTCCCATAAGGACCTCAGCTCCAGCTGAGAGGAGAGCTCTTGCACTTGTCTCCGAACGGGCGAGGCCCAGGACCTGATGCCCAGAATTGATAAGCCCCGGAATGATCGCTGAACCGATGAGTCCAGTGCCCCCGGTAAGAAATACACGCATTTGAATCTCCTGTCATTCATGAATCCAGACGCCCTTGCGTCTCGTGGTTGATTCGCCTACGGTTCAAAAGTGCCAATGTGATCGCAATCGTTACTTTTCTATACCTACATCATGTAATGAATGCTACGTTTAGGGAAGACGGCACATTCATCTCAGTAACGGAGCTGGAAGTAACCTATGAAAAAGTCCAATAAAGATGCCGTCGGAGGCCCTGTCGCTCTCACGTGTAGAAGTGAGGAAACGGAGCCGCTTCGCGATCTTCTGTCAAAGATCGGAGATAAATGGAGCATTCTGCTCTTGGTTTCGCTTTCGAGGAGGCCGGGCTATCGCGCGCGCTTTTCTGAACTCCAACGCTTGATAGATGGGATCTCGCAACGGATGCTCACAACTACGTTGCGCCAATTGGAGCGAGACGGCCTCCTGTCACGTCATGTGTTTGCGGAGGTTCCCCCAAGAGTGGAGTATGAACTTACTCCTCTGGGTCTCAGCCTTTTGGAACCGATGCGGACATTAGTTCATTGGATTGGAAGCAATTGGGACGTCATCAAGGAAGCCAGGGTCGGCTTTGATCGTCGCATTCGATGATTCAAGTACGAGTTTTCTCCACAAGCAACCATCTTGATAAGCGGTCTCCGCGGAATGAACCGCACTGGATAGATGACAAATCGCCTAAGCACTCATCGAGTGCCGGATTAGTAATGGGAATGTATGGTCCGCCGCGTGACTGCAAGGATTAGTTTGGGCGAGAAGACAAGTCTGCGCAAATGTATTCGGCCTTTGGGTGGAGATCGTCTCTCCTGGCCATGATGAGTTGCGCGCGTGTCTGTCCTTCTAAGTCGGTCGGTCGTTGAAGACCATTCTCAGTACCAGGCTTCGGACACGCCGTTGTGACTGTTCTTTCGTCCTTGCTGCTCCTGTGCAGACTTCGGTGGGAACTTGATGGGTCGAGCTGGTGCTTTCTCGGTGCGGTTATGCTGCGATGGCAACGTTAGCTGGCTTGTACTCTTCGCCGCTCGATAAGACCGCCCAGGCGATCCGTGCCAGCTTGTTCGCCATGGCGACCACGACGACGTTCTTGGGAGCCCTACTGTCGAGTCGATCCAACCAAGCTCCGATCGGCACTCTATCCCGCTTGATGCGCAGTACGGCAGCTCGAGCGCCATGAATGAGGATCTTTCGGAGGTAGACGTTGCCCCGCTTGCTGATGCCCAGCAACTTAGCCCTGCCTCCCGTTGAGTACTGACGAGGCACGATGCCAAGCCACGCTGAGAACTCCCGCCCCTTACGGAAGGCCGCTCCGTTGCCGATGGCCGCGACGATCGCCGTAGCGACGACAGGGCCGATGCCCGGGATCTGACGTATGCGGGTGCAGCCGGCGTCGGCAGCAGAAATCCGCTCCAGTTCATCGCCGAGTTCTTTAAGCTGCTCTTCAACAAGCTTCCACTCGGCCCAGAGCCTATCAATCAGCGTGCGCATCATGGGTGTCAAATCGTTCTCTGCGTTCTCGAGAACATCCGGCATGGCGGCCTTGAGCTTGGCTGGCTTCTGCGCAAAGACCATGCCGCGCTCCAGCAGGAACGCTCGTATTTGGTTGATGACCGCTGTGCGGCGGGAGACAAGCCGATCCCGAACTCGGTGGATCGCTTGGAGGTCCAGTTGGTCATCCGTCTTGATCGGGACGAAGCGCATGTTCTTGCGCTCCACCGCTTCAGCGATGGCCTCCGCGTCGACGAAGTCGTTCTTGTTGGACTTCACGAACGGCTTCACAAACTGCGCCGCGATCAGCCGCACGTCATGGCCTTGATCGCGTAGTGCTCTTCCAAGAAAATGCGCTCCAGAACAGGCTTCCAGACCAATCAGTGAAGTCTGCATGTTCGCCGTGAATGCCAGTAACTGCTTCTGTGTGAACTTCTTCTTCACCAGCACCTTGCCCGATGCTCCCAGAGCAACAAGGTGAAACGTCGTCTTAACCCAGGTCGATGCCTACCGAACGAATTTGCATGTCGATCATCCTCCTCTGAACCGCTGCTTATATCCTCCGCCTCAGCGGAGGGTTACAGCGGCGGACCATCTCATTAGTCGGCTTATCGTCAGCAATGATGCTCCGGGCTGCTAAGTTACACCGCAGGTGCAGTCAGGTGGATACGATCTTTCCGCTGAGGGCCAGCGATGCCCGCAGAGCATCGTTGATCCGCGTTTGCCAGCCATCCCCGCTCGCCCGAAGCGCCGCCATGACATCGGCATCCAAGCGGATTTTGACCGCCTCTTTCGTGACTTCCTGCTTGCTTCCTATTGGGCGACCGCGACGGCGAGCGACAATCTGTTCTGGTGTGTGAACCCGTGCAAAATCGCTGGCTTTAGCCTGGGCCAGAGACTCGCGCAATCCCGGCAACGTTTGGCCCGCATCCTCTTCGATTGCGCGAGCTACTTTGTTTACGTCCATCTTCTTCAGTGTCTTCATGTTTCACCCCCGCTTGATGTCCTTGGGCTTTACGTTGGCTCGTACAGCCTTCGCATAGACCATCACGAGCAACACAATCTCTTGGTCTGTCAGGTGAAAATAGATCACCCTAACGCCGCCGCGCTTACCCATTCCAGCACGGCTCCAGCGTACTTTGCGTGCTCCGTCCGCGCCTGGAATGACATCGCCTACATCCGGGTTGGCAGCGATCCAGTCGATGAAGGCTTCGCGCTCTGCATCGTTCCATACCGCTTTCGCTTGCTTCTGGAACTCGGCAGTTTCTACTACTGTCTGCACGCTTTTATTGTACCCCCATTTAAATACATACGGAAGCCCTTGGTCGGGACATTCCTATATGTGCGCTCTCGCGCACATCGCTTCGGCGAGGCTTTCAAGGGGCTTGAGGTCGCCCTTCTCAATGAACTCGACAGGCGCTTGGTTCTCAAGATGTTTGTTAGGCGCGTTGAGGAAGATGCGGGCGCTCTTTTTGTTACCGGCGTAAAGCTCCACGATTGCCACCCAAACGCGATACAAGCGACGAAGTTCCGGCTGCAGGCTGCTGGCGTCGGGGTGCTTGCGAACACTCGGGCCTTCTTGCCGATAGCCACAGCAATCGTTGAGACCGGCAGTTGGATATCGCTCGCGATACGAGAGGCATCGAGTCTGCCGGACCGGGGATTGGAGAGTGCCGGGTCGGCGCTCGCAAAGGCAGGGGTAGCCGACATTCAGATCACCTCTACGCACCATGATAAGGTCTCGTTGAGGTATCGAAAAAGGTATCGTCGAAGTGATTCTCGCCGGGTTGGAAATCCAAAGGTCGTTGGTTTTTCAACCCGGTTTCAACCCGACGTAAAAACGCCCTCTTCCTACTTTCAACAACTTACGGCTACTTTAGGCTCCCGATCGGGCCTTGTAACTCGTTGAAACTACGTTTATGCTCTCACTCATAACCCAAAGGTCGTAGGTTCAAATCCTACCCCCGCAACCAAAGAATCAATCACTTACAGACGCCGATTTCCCAAACAAGACCCCATTATGCCCAATCGGAAATGGCTCCTCCTAATCAGTCCTTCTTCATTGAAGGACTGTGGTGTTTAAGTCCCCCTTTCTCACGTCCAACGTTTCGCCAAATACCAGCCCTACGACTTGGCTATTGGCTTTACGCTTCGAATCTGTCATTGCTCTTCCGTAGACATTCATCGTCGTCTGGATAGAGGCGTGACGCATCAACTCCTGCTGCACCTTCATCGGAGCGCCGGTTTCATCGAGCCATGAGCGATAGGTGTGGCGGAACGTATGCCAACCGATCCCTTCCGGCAGACCGATGATGTCGGCTACCCTGCGAAGCTGGCGCTTTTTGAGGCTCTCCTGGTGGTACGGCTTGCCGGTCTGCGGATTGGCGAAAACCCAATCCTCATCCTTGGCAAAGGTGCTGAAGCTCCGCCACCGAAGCAGCAGTTCTTCCAGACGCTGGTCGAGCGGAACATAGTCCTTGGAGTATTCCGTCTTCGCCGCATCGATCCGTCCGCCAACAGAGCTGCGCTGAACCATGAAGGTGTGCGCTTCGAAATCGAAGTCACCCCATTGCAGGCCCAGGATTTCGCTAATGCGAAGTCCCGTACACTGCGCCACCATCACCATCGTGCGGTACGGCTCGGCGAGATGCTTGAGCATCTCGAAGAACTGAGTCACTTCGAGAATTGGGGCCGCTTCAGTCGCTTGCTTGCGTTCTTGACGCGCACCAGCGTGACGGGGTTCTTGCCAATTTCAATGACTCCCCATCGCTCCGCACACTTCAAGACCAGGTGCATCAGGCTCCGTATATGAACCTTCGACTTAGGAGCAAGCGGCAGATCGCGCAGCCATAGCTCCATCGCCATCGGTTTCATCTTGTTTACGGGTTGTTCGTTCCAGCGCGGTCGAATGTGCTTCCGCAAGGATTTCCAAAACCTTGCGATCAATCGCAATCTTGGTTTGCGTTTTCCAGTGAGCGGCTCTTTGCATAACCAACTCAGAGGTGCTCTTCGCCGGCCTTGTATCGATGGGGGGACGCATCCCAAGTTGATTTGAAATCCATTTAAGCCCCTGCTTCCCCTTCGCAAGAGCCTGTTCCCCGCCAGTCTTCATCACCTTTGCATATGTCACTTCTTCCAAGACTGCGGCTTGGATAGCGCAAGCTTCAACGTCGACATTCTTGTAGAAGTCCAACAGGCAAGGCATAGAGGAAGCTCTCTTTGAGGAATTCAATAAATCTCAGGGTGTTCAGATTCTAGCCGTTGTTCATCAGGGCGGGCCCGTAACCGAACTAGAGCGTGCGAAAATTCCGACTGCCTCTAGCTCTTTACATAGCTGCTCGCTGGATAAAGAGCTGGGAACCAGCGTTCAACGACGGCCAGAGGGAAGCCGAGCCGAACCCGAGCAACATGACTGGGCGACGCGAGAAGACCCGCGTCCAGCAACTTTGAAACAACGCTGCGGGCCATGCGCTCCTTATAGCCTGTCAACGAAGGAGCCTGTCCACGCTCAAACTCGCCAGCCAGCAAAGCCTCTCGCAACAAGGGAAAGCTGCCCTTCGGGAGACGGCCAGCGCGTGTTTCATCCTCCACATAAATTTCCATGCGCCGCAGCAGTTCCGACGGTTGGAGGATCGAACTCATATACGTCACCTGATCGTTTGAGACGCGCAGGAAGAATCGGCAGAAGTTATCCAGAGCTGCTTGAGATAGGTTGCCGCGCCCGTCCAGATCGCCGCGACGCGAAGCATCCGCAGCCATCAGCAAGGATTTGTAATCACCCACATTCCGCGCGAGACCCCGCGCCACAGACCAGAGGCTATTGCCAACGCCGAGGCGACGCAACAGAGCATGCGACATCAATCGCGCCACGCGACCGTTGCCGTCGTAGAAAGGATGTATCCAGAGGAAGCGATGATGTGCAGCCGCTACGGCGGTTACTTGTCGCACTTTGGATAAACTCTGTGGGCTGTAGACATGCTCGAAACGCTTAAGAAACCCAGGAAGCGCGGCAGCCGGTGGCGGTAGGTGCAGACCGACAACGACTTCCCCGTCGCGTAGCGCCCCAGGCGTAAGCCTTATGCGGCGCGTTGTCTCGGGATCTTCCACCCATAGCAGCTCATCCGGCAAACGACGGCAGAACTCGCGGTGCAGCCAGATGGCGTATGCCGATGAAGCCGGAAAGTCTTTCGGATCGTCGCCGTCGTCGATTGCCTTCTGCACTTCGATATGAGCGACCGCTTCGAGCTGCAGGGCTCTCTTGCGAGGTTCAGTTGAGTAGTCTTTATGCAGTGCGCGGTCGATGTCACGCGGATGCGTATCGTGCCCTTCGATGAGGTTTGAGTAGTAGCAGTTCATCGAACGGACCAGGTTGCCGACTGACTCAGTAACGATGGGATGAATCTGACCTGCAAGTGCATTGGCGCTGGAGATGAGGTCGAAAGCAATATCTTCCAGTGCTCTGCTTCCGTCCGATGGAAGCATAGGCTCCATCCAGGAAGGTGTCGGTATAGGCGCTTTTTTTGCCGGTTTCATATCCATCACAAACTATACACCTGTAACAATTTAGACGAAAAATAGTGGATTATATTGCCGGTATCAGTGCCGGTTGGCTGGGGCAAATGCCGCGCATGAACTGGGGGCTAAAATCCCAATCCTATACCTTGCTCAAACCCCATATCGCGCGGAGGCTTGAGCATAACGAGCGATGCCCGATTAAGCTCCTCGACGCCAGCTTTGCGGTCTGCCACATCTCCCAGCTTGATCCCGTGCTGACGCACTGGATTCTCAAGCTCTGCCAGTCGAAACCATCTGGAGAACAGTCGGAGAAAACGCCTCACGGAATCGCTTGGCTTGCTCCGTTGCCTTCCAGTAGGTGAAGTCGGAGAGCGTGCTGGTTGCGTTCTCCACCACCACATACTCCACTCGGTCCTGTAGACGGTTTGCCCATGCGAGTATGCTTTCTACGCTTGCGGGGTCCGGCGTGACGACGCCAACGGCGGTAAAGTTGACACCGGTTGCCGCCACATCCTCATACATGCTCTCGAACCAGTCCGCCGCCACCTGTCCGGCACCGGCTCCCATGTCGGCCAGGATGATCTCCGAACCGCTGTCGAGATGATCGACGAAGGCATCGAGGCCTGCGGGTGTATGAATGTTGACCTTCGTGACCGAGCCATTGAAGAAGTGCTTGAGCGAGCCGCGAGCCTTGTTCTCTGTGTCCAGGTCAAGCAGGGTGACAGGAATCTCGTTTGCGGCGAACCATTCGGCCAGGGCCACCATGACGCCCGTCTTGCCGACGCCGCCCTTACCGCCCATGGTGAAGACCACGCGCTTCGCTGGCGTGGTTTGAGTCTTTGCTGCTTGTGTCATCGGGCACCTCCATCAGTGCTCAGGGTGAGGGGTTCGTTTTCGCGGAAGACGAAGCGGGAACGCTTTGCCTCCTGCGCTGTGGGCTTGGCTTTGAATGCGGCGAGGCGGGCGCTCACCGGCCGTTGGGCACTCGGCAGCTCCCCAGCAGGCAGTTCGAACTGCACCTGCTTCCGGTGACGGGCGCGGACTTTCACGAAGGAGTGCAGTGTGCTGGGCGCGACCCGCAGCCCAAGCCGTTGGGCAAAGAGCCGGGAAACCTCCCGATACGTCCGCCCTTTACGGCGGAGTTCTCGGATCAGTTCGCGGTGTGGTTCGAGTTTCGAACGCGGCGGCTTCGGAGGGAGGTCAGAGAAATCAGCCAGCAGAACTGCTGATTCGCAGACCTTGTTTGATGAAACGTTCATGGCGGCTCCGTTTAAGTCCCCAATGGGGACTTATTGGTTCTGACGCCGACCTTTGGGCGTCAATCGGCCATCTAGAAGAGGGATTCCCAAAGGCCCACAGTTCAATTTCCGGAGGCTTTGGTTATTGAAATCAAATGTTCACTGCAGGCGGCCAAGGATGTGCTGGATGAGATCGGCGCCTTCCTATGGCAGCAGTTCAATTTCTTAAATTGATTATTCATGGACGACGAGCGAGGTTGACGATGCAACAGGGACGAGTGGTGGTGGTCACGGGAGCCGGCGGAGGTATCGGCAGCAAGATAGTCGATCGATTTCTAGCCAATGGTGATCGCCTGATCGGCCTGGATTGGGCAGAACCGTCATTGAAAGAACTTGCCGCCACCCGAAAGGCGGGAGATCAGCTTTCGACATCATGCGTAGATGTGACCGACGCGGATGCTGTCGCTGCCTTCGCGAGTCAGGTGCAGCAGACCTATCACCGGCCAGGTGGAGCAGATCGTCCGCAACAGCGGCATCGACGACGGCCTCTGCTTCGTCTCGCCCATGCATCACCGCAGCCATCTACGTCAACGACCACGAGAGCGGTCTCATCGAGGACATCTCCGTGTGGCTGGAGAAGCTCGCGCCCCGCTGGGCCGGCTACAAGCACCACCAGACCGTTACGCACGTCCTTCGTTGGAGTGCGTAGTCTATGCGTAGCCCTATCGGAACATGCTCCAGTTCTGCCGGTTCAAGCTGCGGAACAGCAGTGCCAGACACGCCGCAGCGATGACCAGCAGCAACATGCCGTCGGCATACCGCGCAAACAGCAGGTTGCCGATGCCGAACAGCGACGAATAGGTCATGGTGAACCCAAGCATCCAGTGCAGGGTGTTCCACCGCAGCGTGTGCTCCGCAAGCGCACTCGCGGGAGCGAAGCGCTTCCATCCAAGCGCGGGTGGCCGCACAAGGTTGTAGAAGCTCTGCAGCCGTGTCTCCGGCTCGGGCTTTGTCAGCAGCGTGACCGTGATCCAGATGGCCGTCGTCAAGCCGGTTGTGATCAACATCAGCCACGCAAAGGCGTGAGGATCATCCGTATTCAACGGTGCCAACGGCAGGCGCGCATCCATGCCATGCAGCGCGCGGACCACGGGCATGCCGAGGTTCGATTGCAGTGACAGCGAAATCGTACCGGCTGCCGTCATGGCCGCAATCTCGCTCCATGCGTTGATGCGCCACCAGAACCACCGCAGAATAAAGACCAGCCCCGCGCCCGCGCCAATTGCGATAAGGAACTTCCACGCCGCCGCGATCGAGTCCATGTAATACGTCGCAACCCCCGATAGCACGGCGCAGAACAGTGTTGCCAGCCGCGACATGTTCACGTAGTGCCGCTCACTCTTATCGCCTGCAATGAAGCGGCGATACACATCGCTCACCAGGTACGACGCTCCAAGGTTCAGGTGCGTTCCAATCGTGGACATGTACGCTGCTGCAAAGCCCGCGAGCATCAGCCCGCGCAGGCTGGGCGGCAGGAAACGGATCATCACCTGGATGTATGCGCCCTCCTTGTCGCCGGCAGCAGGCAACAACACCAACGCCACCAACGCGGTCAGAATCCACGGCCATGGCCGTAGTGCGTAGTGCGCAATGTTGAACCACAGTGTTGCGCCTAGGGAGTGTTTCTCGTTCTTCGCCGAAAAAATGCGCTGCGCAATGTAGCCGCCACCGCCCGGCTCGGCGCCTGGGTACCATACTGCCCACCAGTTCAGGCTCAGCAGCACAAGAAAGCTGAGAAAGAAAGCCTCGCCGGGATGCGGAATGAAGCTGAGCGTATGCGCGCCGCGGATCGTGTCCGATGCTGTCACCTTCTGCAGCAACTGGTCCATGCCGCCGACACCACGTACAGCAAAGTATGCCAGCAGCACAACCATGCTCATCTTCAATACGAACTGCAGCAGGTCGGTCCACAGCACCGCGGTCAGGCCTGAGACGGCCGTATAGATCAGCGTCACCGTCAGGCAGACAAACACGGCCTGCAGCTTTGAGAAGCCCAGTGTCAACGCCAATACCTTCGCCATGGCCAGGTTTACCCAGCCCATGATGATGGTGTTGACCGGCAGCGCAAGGTAGAGCGCGCGGAAACCCCGCAGAAACGAGGCAGGTTTGCCCTCATACCGGATCTCGGCGAACTCCATATCGGTAAGTACCTGCGCCCGCCGCCACAACGGCGCGAAGAAAAACACCGTCAGCATACCCGACAGCGCAAACGACCACCACAGCCAGTTGCCCTGGATGCCCTGGTTATAGACGAGCCCTGTAACAACCAGTGGCGTGTCCGCGCCGAACGTGGTGGCAACCATCGACGTGCCCGCCAGCCACCACGAAACGTTCCGCCCCGACAGGAAAAATTCGCCCACGTCGCCCGACGCGCGACGCATGTAGAAGAACCCGATACCCAGGTTTAGGGCAAAGTAGAGAGCTATGATGAGCCAGTCGGCGCCGGTAAGCTGCATGGATCCTCGAATAAAATTTCGAAGTGTAAACGTCTCGCTTCACACGGTACGTCAAAATGTGCTGGCTGGGCCGTTACCGGACACGCTATCATCAATTTTAGGGAAACCACCGTCAGATGCTTTGCGTCTATTACTGTGTGCGCGGAAACGCGGAACGGCAGTCTTCGTCGCAAGGTGGCGTGGATCTGCCCATATTGTCGCCGAGGGAATGCATGAGCAAGATGTTGAGCTCCTGGAAGGAAATTGCCCATTTCTTTGGGAAGGGTGTCCGGACCGTTCAGCGCTGGGAGAAAACCCTGGACCTGCCGATCCACCGTCCGCCTGGTGCTCCGAGCAATGTCGTCCTTGCTCGCACCAGTGATCTGGAAGAGTGGATGCACCGCGGTCCCGTGTCGCGCAACCTCGATCAACTCTCGTCCGAGCCGGAAGTGGAGATTCATCTCGACGGCTTGGAGCGGGAGATCGGCGTACTTGCAGAGATCACCGGCGTAGCGCCTGTCGCAGGCACCGTTCACGGCAGCCAGCAGGATCGTGTTGCCGCTCTGGCAGACGTCATCCATCGCGCCAACGCAAAGATTGCTGCCTCCAAGTCGGCCACTCGCGCCGCTTAACACGTCTGGCAAGTCGTTACAAACGCCCGCCCTTGCGGCGGGTGTTTGCATTTGGCGATACCATGAGCACTGCGCCCAGGCGCACAGCGGAGTGACGTAACAGCATGGCGTATCGCGACCTGCGCGAATGGATCGAACGGCTGGACAAGAGCGGTGAACTGAAGCGCATTCGCATCGAGGTCGATCCTGACCTGGACATGGCGGAGATCGCTGACCGCGCTGCCAAAATGAACGGCGGCAAGGGCGGCCCGGCGCTGCTCTTTGAAAACGTGAAGGGCTACCCCGGCGCGCGTGTGCTCATGAACCAGTTCGGCAGTGAACGCAAGATGCGCCTGGCGCTCGACTGTGACTCCCTCGACGCCATCGCCGGTCGCATCCAAACGCTGCTCAAGCCGCAGATGCCGACCGGCCTCATGGACAAGCTCAAGCTGCTGCCCATGCTTACGGAAATCAGCTCGTTCTTTCCCAAGCTGATCGACCGCAAGTCCGCTCCCTGCAAGCAGGTCATTCAAACCGGCGATGCCATCAACCTCTCCCAAATTCCCGTTCTCAAAACATGGCCCGGCGACGCAGGCCGTTTCATCACGCTGCCACTCGTCATCACGCGCGACCCGAAATCCGGCAAGCGCAACACCGGCATGTATCGCATGCAGGTCTACGACGAACGCACGACAGGCATGCACTGGCAACGCCAGAAAATTGCTGCGGAACACCTGCGCGAACGCCTGCGTGCAACCGCCGGCACGGCTGCGGAACGCGTCAACCTGATGGCGATGACAGCCGGCGGCACCACCGCTGCAGGCCAAGTCGCAACCGCTCTGCCCGGCGTTACGCTTTCCAAGATTCGAGGCGAGCGCATGGAGGTTGCAGTCGCCATCGGCACCGACCCAGCCATGACCTTCAGCGCCATCGTCCCCGCCCCACCTGAGGTCGAGGAGTTCATCATCGCGGGCTTCCTGCGTCAGTCACCGGTGGAACTGGTCAAATGCGAAACGCTCGATCTCGAAGTCCCCGCACACGCCGAGTACATCCTCGAGGGTTACGTCGAACTTGGCGAACTCCGCATGGAAGGCCCCTTCGGCGATCACACCGGCTTCTACACCATGCCGGAGGAGTACCCGGTCTTCCATCTCACGGCCATCACCCACCGCAAAGATCCCGTCTACGCCGCAACCATCGTGGGCAAGCCGCCCATGGAAGACGCGTGGCTCGCCAAAGCCGTCGAGCGCATCTTCCTGCCGCTCATCAAGCTCACCATGCCGGAGATCGTCGACATCAACCTCCCGCCCGAAGGCGTCGCGCACAACCTCATGCTCATCTCCATCCGTAAGAGTTACGCCGGCCAGGCGCGCAAGGTCATGAACGGCATCTGGGCGCTGGGCCAGGCCATGTTCACCAAGTGCATCGTCATCGTCGATGAAGACTGCGACGTGCAGGACGTGAGCGAGGTCGTGCTGCGCGTCGCCAACAACATCGACCCCGAGCGAGACATCCAGTTCACCCTCGGCCCCGTCGATTCACTCGATCACGCATCGCGCATGCCAAACTACGGCAGCAAAATGGGCATCGATGCCACACGCAAGTGGGCCGCCGAAGGCTTCACGCGCCCCTGGCCGGAGATGCTCGCAATGCCGCAGGATGTAAAGGCGCGCGTGGATGCTATCTGGTCAAAGCTTGGTCTTTAGGCTATTGCTTCACCGTGTTGCGCTTGCTGTTGGTCGTCAGCTTCTTCAGCACGAACTCCTGAAAGACGTTGTTCATGGCGTCGCCCGCGATGCCAAGCAGGCCATTCACGATGGTCACCTTGGCGCCCTTGCGGTCTTCGGGTGCGTAGTACAGGTTTGAGATTGCACCCGCGGACATGTCTCCAAACACCGTGGAGTAGTTGGGCTCGTGCTTCCCATTGTCTCCGCGCGTGATCACGGTGCGGCTTACCGCATACCAAAACCGCTTCTGAACAGGGCCCCTGCCCCGGTAAAAATAACGCGGATCCTGCCGGAAGATCGAAGGGTAAATCGCACCACCCAGAAATGTGCCTGAGACCAGGTTGCCGAGGTCCGCGCCATAACGCCGGCCATACCCCTTCCATCCTTGGCTATAGCCGGGGAACGCGTTCGTCGCCTGCTGCACGCCTGCAACAGTGCCCACCAGCGCCAGATTCCCGGGATCAGTGGCATTCTTCAGAGCAAGCCGGAACTTCTGGCCTGAAGTAAGCGGCGCTGCCCGGTACACATAACTCACAAAGAAATTCGGCAGGATGCCCGCAAGGCGCTGCTGCTCGGCCATGCGTATCTGCGCGTCGGCAATCTCCTTAGCCGATGCCGTCACTGTCACGGAATCGCTCACAGCGGCGCGTAATGCGAAGTTGGCCGTCGCCGCGTTCGCTTCAGGTGTGAGCGAAACCGACGTGCTGACGGCGGTAAATCCATCGCGAGACACGAGCACGGTAAAGGCTCCCGGCGGCAGGTCCGCTATCGTAAAGCGCCCATTCTCATCTGTCACAGTCTCGCGCGGCTGCTGCAACGGCGCAGACATCTGCACGGTCGCTCCAGGCAGTGGCTCACCCTCGGGAGTCGTCACATGTCCGTTCAGGCTGCAGTAGTTCCGGTTTTGCTGGCCTGCTTCTGCAATGGTGACGCTGGAATGTATCGGCGACACCGCGTTCCACTGTTGCCCGTACGCGACCATCCCCGGCAGGGCAAGGCTCGCTATGCCACACAGGTGTAGGAGCAGCCTAAAGCCGCGGATTGAACGGGTCCAATGCATAAACACATGTTGGATGCACGAAGATGCCTTTGCTGGTTACCTGACTCAATACCGCACATGGCTCGAGAGACCCGTTGACCACAGGAGCCATGCGCGCATCTATCCACCCATCGCCGTCGGTTTCCGCCAATTGCGGTGAGGAGTGGTCGTGAACGAAGCATCATGGTGCCTGTTCAGGGGCGCTCGCATCCTGCTGCTGTTAACACTCACGCTCATGGGCGAAGGCAGCGCGCATGCCTCGCTCACAGTGCTTGTCGGCGAACCGTTTGGCAGCTTCGGCGCCATGATGCCGCTCGGTCACACAGCCATCTACCTTGATCACGTGTGTGCAGACGGTCCCCTGAAGGTGCGGCTCTGCCACCTAGGCGAGCCGCAGGGCGTTGTACTCGCGCGTTACCACGCCATCGGCAAGTATGACTGGTTGGCAACGCCCGTCATGGACTTTCTTTACGCTACGCAAGACGCCACCGAGGTGCCCGCTTATGCCACGCCTGACGCCATCTGGGCCATGCGCGAACGCTACCGGCAGAGCTTTCTCCGCGACGTCGTGCCGGATGGTTCGCAGGGCATCATGGATCGTGACGGCAGTGCGAAGAACGCGAGCGATCTTGAGGAGTGGTGGGAAACCTCCGGCATGGCCTATAACAGGCGGCTATGGGCCTATCAGGTGGCAACCACACCGGAGCAGGATGCGACTGTGGTCGCCGTCGTGAACGACCACGCAAACCGGCACCGGTACCATCTAAGCGGCGCAAACTGTGCGGATTTTGCAGCAGAACTGGTGAATCTCTACTATCCTGGCGCGGTCAGGCATGCAGACCGCGTCGCCGACTACGGTTTGATGACGCCCAAGCATGTAGTCCGCAGCCTGTCCGAGTATGCTGCGAAGCACGACGAACTAAACCTGCATGTGTGGGAGATCCCGCAGGTACCGGGCTCGTTACGTCGCAGCAAAACGGTGTGGGGCGGCGTCGAGTCCGCCCTCAAGACAAAGCTCTACGTGTTCACGCTGCTCATCATCCAGCCGGAGATACCACTCGCGCTGGAAGTCCTCTACCTGCGCCATGGCCGATGGAAGGTTGGCGCAGGTGCGCAACCCATGCCGGCGCTCTCGTCGTCGCCCATCGAGCAAACCGCAACTGCTGCCCAGCCTGCAGGCGTAAGCGGGACAGAATAGCTTCGCGCTTATACGTTGCGGTGAGTTTCGTAAGTCTACGTGGCGACGAGTCCGCAACGGCTGTGCGGGCTGAAGGCCTGCGCTGTAATAGCCTGGGGCGAAGCTCCAGGTAACGTTGTTCGTACATTCGCGGACTGAAGGTTCGCGCTATCGCACTCCCCCAGGACAGCAGCGCCTCATCTACGGTGTGACAGCCTTGACCGACAGCGATGACAGGTTACGAGCCCAGCGTGCGGGCTTCTTGTCTTCCGTCAGGATCATCTTGAACGCGCCATCCGCGTCAATCGCTTGCCCGCCCTCCGTATCAGCCACAATCGCCTGCCCGTTCCGGCACTCCGGATTCGTGTCACATAGCGTAATCGCGACATGGAAGTTATCCGTCGCACCCGCAACAATCACAACCATGTTGCCCGACACCTTCGGACCCTCGCCCTTTGCAGGTTCCACCATCGCCAGCAAATCCTTTATGGCAACGCCGCTGTAGCTCTCGTCCTTGCCGCTGTGCGCGTTGTGCACGTTCACGGTCACATGCGGCAAAGCCTTGAACTCTGCTGGCGTTAGCGTCTTCGTCTTTCCCGCGATGCCGGTCAGCGTCAGCTCGGTCGAAGGTGCAGCCTTTTTCATGTCCATGCCGGCCATCTGACCAAGCGCGGAGCAGGGCAGCAGCAGGCCAAGTGCAAGTGCGAACGAACGCATCATTTGGGAACTCCGAAGGTCTTACCAATTTCATTATTACGGACACAACGAGTGTAGTTGTACAGAAACGTATCGCGCATCCGGGCGTACTCTTCGCCCGATTTGATTTTGCCCTTCTCCGGATTCAGCAGGTACACGGTTGTCGCAACGTGGGTGTGATCGTCGATGAGCAGGTAAATGCCCAGCGTGCTCGTCTTCAGCTCATCGCGATCCAGCCCCACCACGGTAAATCCACTCATCGGCGACTTGCGCGCCAGATTCTTCGAAACATGCTTGTCCGATGCGACGATATCGTCGAAATCATCCAGCAGCAGCCTCTTGTTCGCGGCAAACCCAGCCTCCGGCAGCAGCTCCACCTTCACGCTCGCATACGGATCGCTGCCCGGATACGCAAACACAATGCGGCGCCCGGCCAGCAGCGGTACGGTCCCGCTCTTGCCGTGACTCACCACCGGCCGATCCTTCACAGCCGACGGCATCAACGAAATGTCGCTCACCTGTAGTCCATCCGGGAACGAGCAGGACTCATACGCTTTCATCTCCCGCACATCCTCAGCCGGAGATTGAGCGGCCAGCAGGCCTGGCAGCAAAAACGCAAGGAAACAGGCAAGGGAGAGGCGCAGCATGTCTGAACACTACCCGAACCGCCGTCGTATACTCAACCCATGTCAGTCGTCAAAAATATCGCAGGCATCGCAAAGGGCATGGGCATCACCTTTAAGGAGATGCTGCAGCCGTCCGAGGTGGAGAACTATCCCGACGGCCCCGGCCCCATGCGTGGCGCAATCTTCCAGGAGCGCTTTCGCGGCAAGCACCAGCTGCAGCGCGACGAGAACGGCCTGGAAAAGTGCGTCGCCTGTTTCCTGTGCGCGGCAGCCTGCCCGTCGAACTGCATTTACATTGAAGCCGCCGAAAACACCGAAGAGAAGCGCATCTCCTCCGCCGAGCGCTACGCCAAGGTCTACAACATCGACTACAACCGCTGCATCTTCTGCGGCTACTGCGTTGAGGCCTGCCCCACAGACGCCATCACGCACGGCCACGGCTTCGAGCTTGCCAGCCTGAACGCGACCAACCTGGTCATGCGCAAGGAAGATTTGCTGGTTCCCATCGCTCCAGCGCCGCTGATGCCCGGCAGCAAGGAAGACCGCGTCGAGTTGCTCTCGTAGATTCTTAAGCAATCATCTGTCGAATCAGGGCAAGACAGCTGTGAAGTGCGCCCGGCATCCAGCCGGCCCTTCTACGCGCTGAAAGCGCGTATTTCCCGGCCCAGGCAAGCCCAGGATCTTCATTCTGACCGATCTGCGGACTGAAGGTCCGTTACCCGCTGCGGCGCCGGCCATGCCATCCCTATAAACTTTTACAAGAGGGAAGCATGAGCACACCCGAAATTCTCGAAGCACCCACCGCAACAGCATCCGCGTTTGACAGCACCAACCCGTTCTACGCGGCCAGCACACTGCCGTACTCCGCCCCGCCCTTCGACCTCATGCGTGACGAGCACTACATGCCCGCCTTCGAAGCCGGCATCGCCGAAGGCCGCACGGAGGTCGACGCCATCATCGCGAACCCCGAGCCGCCAACCTTCGAGAATACACTCGTCGCGCTCGAGAAGACCGGCGCGTTGCTTAGCCGCGTCGCCACCGCCTTCTATGCCATCGCCGGTGCACACACCAACCCCACCATCCAGCAGCTGCAGCAGGACGTAGCCCCCAAGCTCTCCGCGCACAGCGACAGCATCAACCTCGACGAAGCCCTCTTCGCCCGCGTCAAAGCAGTCTACGAGCAGCGCACCGTCCTCAACCTCAATCCCGAATCGCTGCGCCTGCTCGAGATCACCTACGACGGCTTTGTCAAAGCCGGTGCGCTCCTCAGCGAGCCAAACAAGAACACGCTCCGCGCCCTCAACACGGAGCAGTCCACGTTGCAGGCCATGTTCAACAACCGCGTGCTCTCTGCCATGAAGGAAGGCGGCCTGCTCGTCGCAACACGCGAAGAGCTCGACGGCCTGACAGATGCCGAGATCACAGCCGCGGCAGAAGCTGCCAAGAGCCGTTCGCTCGCGGGCTTCTACCTCTCGCTACAGAACACCACGCAACAACCCATGCTCGCCTCGCTCACCAACCGCGATACCCGCAAGGCCCTCTGGGAGGCATCGCTCCACCGCGCAGAGAAAGGCAACGACAGCGACACCCGCGGCATGATCGCGCGCCTCGCGCAACTCCGCGCACAGCGCGCCCGCCTGCTCGGCTACGAGAGCTACGCCGCATGGAAGCTCTCCGACCAGATGGCACGCACACCGCAAGCAGCCGTCAAGTTCCTCGACAATCTCGTCCCCGCAGCCCTTGCCGGAGCAAAGGCCGAAGCCGCAGAGATGCAGAAGCTTATTGGCGACAGCTTCACGCTTGAGCCATGGGATTGGGCCTTCTACGCTGAGCAAGTCCGTAAGGCGAAGTACGACATCAACGAAGACGAAGTGAAACAGTACTTCGAACTGACCCGCGTCTTCCAAGACGGCGTGCTCTACGCCGCCACACAGCTCTACGGCATCACCTTCGCCAAGCGCACGGACCTGCCCGTCTACCACCCCGACGTCGTCACCTACGAAGTCTTCAACGAAGACGGCTCGCATCTCGCGCTGCTCTACTGCGACTTCTATCGTCGCGACTCCAAGCGCGGCGGCGCATGGATGAGCTCACTCCTCACGCAGTCCAAGCTGCTCGGCGACGAGCCCATCATCACCAACGTCTGCAACTACACCAAGCCCGTCGGCAGCGAGCCATCGCTCATCGACAGCGACGAAGCCCAGACACTCTTCCACGAATTCGGCCACGCCCTCCACGGCCTCTTCAGTCAAGCAACCTACCCATCGCTCAGCGGCACCGCCGTCCCGCGCGACTTCGTCGAATTTCCATCGCAGTTCAACGAACACTGGGCCAGCTACCCCAGCATCTTCGCGAAGTATGCCAAGCACTGGAAGACCGGCGAAGTGATGCCGGAAGCTCTACAGGCCAAGCTCAAAGCCACGAAGAACTTCAATGGCGGCCATGCACTCACGGAAGTCCTCGCGGCAGCAGAACTCGACCAGCAGTGGCACACACTCGCCTCGCACGACGACATCCAGGAACCAATCAGCTTCGAAGCCGCAGCGCTTGAGCGCGCCGGCGTAGCCGTACCTCTGGTGCCGCCACGCTACCGCTCCACCTACTTCTCGCACATCTTCGGCGGGGGCTACGCCGCGGGCTACTACGCCTACCTATGGGCAGAGATGCTCGACAGCGACGCCTACCACTGGTTCCAACAGAACGGCGGCCTCACCCGCGCCAACGGCGACCGCCTGCGGCAGATGATCCTCTCACGCGGCAACACCGCCGACCCAGCCGAGCTCTATCGCGCATGGGCAGGCCGAGACCCTGTCATCGGCCCCATGCTGCAACAACGCGGCATCCCAGACTCCGCAGTCTCTTCATAAGCACTGTCATCCTGACCCTGAGCTTGTCAAAGGGGAAGGATCTCAACGGACATTCGTCGGCCACAAATGCAAACGCCTTCCGCTACACGAACGCGCAACGGAAGGCGTTTACCATTGCTGACAATGATGAAGCGCGTTCTTCTATCAAGATGGTTTGCGCCGACCACGCACGCATTGCTCTTCGCAGCGTCGTGTATCACGTATGCTGTCGGATCAAAGGGGCTTCTGGATCGCTCAGCAGGCTGGGGGTTTGGAGTCCTGTTCTTCCTCGACCTGCCATTCTCCGTGCCAAGCTTCGGTGCCATGTGGAATGGACGATTCGTCTTCGGACTCCTGCTATGGGGCATAGGAGGCACCCTCATGTGGGCGTTACTCGGTCATTGGATCAGCCGAGCCTTTACACCTCAGGATCGTAGTTAAGATTAGGCCCCAACCAACGCTCCGCCACAGCCAACGTCATACCCTTGCGTTCCGCATACTCCGCCACCTGGTCGCGATCAATCTTACCCAGCGAGAAGAACCGCGACTCAGGATGCGCAAAGTAAATCCCGCTCACGCTCGATCCAGGCCACATGGCAAACGACTCCGTGATCTGGATACCCGTGTTGTTCTCCACATCCAGCAGCCTCCAGATAGCAGCCTTCTCCGTGTGATCCGGGCAAGCAGGATACCCAGGCGCCGGACGAATCCCGCGATACTTCTCGCGAATAATCTCGTCGATCGTCAGGCCCTCAGCGCAGCCATAACCCCACGCATCGCGCACACGCTTATGCAGCGCTTCGGCGAATGCCTCCGCAAGACGATCCGCGATCGCCTCCGCCATGATCGCGCTGTAGTCGTCATGCACAGCCTTAAAGCCTTCGGTGAACTCCTTCAAGCCAAGCCCCGTCGTCACAGCAAACGCGCCGATCGTGTCCGGCAATCCCGTCTCAACCGGCGCAATGAAATCCGCTAGCGAACGGCAAGGCTCCTTACCCTCACGATTCGCCTGCTGCCGCAAGAAGTGCAGACGATCAAGCTCCGCGCTGCGCGTCTCATCGGTATAAAGCGCAACATCATCGCCTATGGCATTGGCAGGAAAGAACCCATACACACCACGCGCCCTGATCGGCTTCTCCGCAACCATGCGATCCAGCATTGCCTGCGCATCCACAAACAACTTGCGAGCCTCGTCACCCTGCCGCTCATCATCCAGGATGCGGGGATAAAGACCTTTCAAACCCCACGTATGAAAAAACGGCGACCAATCAATGTACTCGCGCAACTCCTCAAGCGGATAGTCATCGAACACACGCACGCCATACGCATCCGGCGCCGCAATGTCCTCGGCACGCCACGCAATCGGCGTGCGCCGGTCGCGTGCTTCTCCAATCGGAATGACCTTCTGTTTCGGCGCAAGATGCGCCTTGCGCACAGCCTCATACTCCGCACGATGCTCCGATACAAACTGCTCGCGGCCATCCTCACTCAGCAGGCTCGTCGTAACCGGCACAGCACGGCTCGCATCCAGTACGTGCACCACCGGCTCGCTGTAATGCGGAGCGATCTTGATGGCAGTATGTGCGCGGCTTGTCGTCGCCCCGCCAATCAGCAGCGGAATGGAGAACTTCTGCCGCTCCATCTCTCGCGCCACATGCACCATCTCATCCAGCGACGGCGTAATCAATCCGCTCAGGCCAATGATGTCCGCGTTCACCTCCTTCGCGCGCGCAAGTATCTTCTCCGCGGGCACCATCACACCCATGTCGATCACTTCGTAGTTATTGCAGGCCAGCACCACACCCACAATATTCTTGCCAATGTCGTGCACATCGCCCTTTACCGTGGCCAGCACAATCTTGCCTTGCGCACGCATCTCAATGCCGCGCAAAGCCATCTCCGCCTTCTCGGCTTCCATGTACGGCGTCAGGTAGGCAACCGCCTTCTTCATCACACGCGCGGACTTCACCACCTGCGGCAGGAACATCTTGCCCGCGCCAAACAGGTCACCCACCACGCTCATGCCCGCCATCAGCGGGCCTTCAATCACCAGCAGCGGACGTCCCAGCTTCGCGCGAGCCTCTTCCGTGTCCGCATCAATGTACGTGTCGATGCCCTTGACCAGCGCATGCGACAGCCGCTCTTCCACCGTGCCGTTGCGCCACTCCTCCGTCTTCTTCTCGACAGCATCCGTACCCGACGCGCCAGCAGCCTTCAGCTTTTCGCCGTACTCAACCAATCTCTCGGTTGCATCCGCACGGCGGTTCAGCAGAACATCTTCAACCAGCACCTTTAGCTCAGGCTCTATCTCCTCATACACCTCAAGCATGCCGGCATTCACAATGCCCATGTCCATGCCCGCGCCAATCGCGTGATACAAAAACGCCGAGTGCATCGCCTCGCGCACCTTGTTGTTACCGCGGAAGCTGAACGAGATGTTTGATACACCGCCGCTCACCTTGGCATGCGGCAGATTCTGCTTGATCCAACGCGTCGCATTGATGAAGTCAACGGCGTAGTTGTTATGCTCCTCCATGCCCGTCGCAACCGTCAGGATGTTCGGATCAAAGATGATGTCCTCGGCAGGGAAGCCAACCTCGTCCACAAGAATGCGATACGCACGCTCGCAGATACGGATCTTCTCTTCAAACGTAGCGGCCTGGCCCTGCTCATCGAAGGCCATCACAACAACAGCCGCGCCATACTTCAGCACAGTCTTCGCATTCGCGCGGAACTTACCCTCGCCCTCTTTCAGCGAGATCGAATTCACAATGCCCTTGCCCTGCAGACACTTCAGTCCAGCCTCAATCACCTCCCACTTCGAGGAGTCGACCATGAAGGGCACCTTCGCCACCTCAGGCTCGCTGCCAAGCAACTGCAGGTAGCGCGACATCGCGGCCACGCCGTCAATCATGCCCTCGTCCATGCAGATGTCGATGACATTCGCGCCATTTTCCACCTGCTGCCGGGCCACGCTCACAGCCTCTTCGTACTTGCCCTCTTTGATCAGCTTCGCGAACTTAGGCGATCCCGCAACATTCGTACGCTCGCCCAGCATGATGAACACACCCGGCTGTTGCGTAAACGGCTGCGAGCCCGAAAGCCGAAGCGGCTTTGTCTCTGGAACCTGACTCAAGCCGCAACCTCATCCAGCCCATCGAACTGCAACGACCGCGGCTGCTTGTGCTCCAGTGCCTTCGCAATCGCAGCAATGTGGTCCGGCGTATTGCCGCAGCATCCGCCGGCAATGTTGATCAGGCCGCTATCGCCAAACTCACCCAGGTACCGCGCCATATCCGCAGGCTCAAGATCAAACCCCGTCGCTGACAACGGATTGGGCAAGCCGGCATTCGGATAACACGACACCGCCGTATCCGCCTTCGCCGCAAGCTCCGACAGAAACGGGTACATCAGGTCCGGCCCAAGCGAGCAGTTCAGCCCAATGCTCAGCGGCTTCACATGCTTCATCGCGTTCCAGAACGCCTCAACCGTCTGCGCGGAGATCATCGTCTCGCCACCGCGGCCAACGGCAGCCGAGATCATCACTGGCAACTCCTTGCCGTCGGCATCGAACACCTCGCGAATTGCAACCAGCGCGGCCTTCGCATTCAACGAATCGAAGATCGTCTCCACCAGCAGCACATCCGATCCACCAGCGATCAACCCACGCACCTGGTCAACATACGCGGACTTCACCTGGTCGAACGTGACCACGCGAAAGCCCGGATCATCCGCATCCGGCGAGTTTGACAACGACACCGTCAACGGTCCAATCGCACCCGCCACAAAGCGTTGTCGACCTGTGTCATTCCCCACACGATCTGCCCACTCGCGGCACTGCCGTGCGGAAGTCTCGTTGATATCCCACGCAAGTTCATTCAGGAATTTATCTTCCAGAACATGCTGATAGAACGCGGGGTCCTTGCGGCCGCCACGCTCACGCGGATCGTCCACAAAAAACTCGCTCTGCGCAATGTTGGTCGCGCTGAACGTATTCGTCTCAATAATGTCCGCGCCGGCAACTAAGAAACGGCGATGAATATCGCAGATCATCGCCGGCTGTGTCAGCGAGAACAGGTCGCCATTGTTCAGCAAATCCTTTTCAGAATCCTTAAAACGTTCGCCACGCATATCTGCTTCCGTCATGCCATAGGTGCGGATGGTCGTTCCCATCGCACCGTCAATGATGGCGATGCGTTCCTGCAAAACACGCTGAAGCGGATGTACCTGGGGTGTCGTCATAGTCCTCGTTGGCTCAACGCCGCATTCGCGGAGGAAGGGTCAGCATCGCAGCCTTGCACGTCACAGCCAATCCTTTGATGATAGCGAACCGGATTCGTTCCATGCAGCCTCCGTGTATCGGATACACGGTATATACGTACACGAAGCTAGCCTTCGCCGACAGTGTCCGCTAAAATAGGAGACACCGCTGCCACTGCCTCGACACCGAAGCCGTACGATGAGCCAACGTGTGCCGCAATCGCTGCCACTCACGACCATGTCGCCCATCCCGATCGAGCCCGGTTCCAAGACCATCTTGCACATCTGTTCGCGTGAGATGCTTCGTCCACTGCGAGACCAGATCCTGCGCCTCTCAGGCTTCGCCGTCGATTCAACGCTCTCCACCGCGGAAGGTCTCTCACTCTTCTGGAACAAGCAATATGACCTTGTCCTGATTGATGTGGAAGGCGAGCAGAAGATACATGATGCCGAAACCATGTGCACCGAGATCAAGTCCGCACAGCCCGAGCAGATGGTCGCCTTCGTCTGCAACTGGCGCGTCGCCATCATGACGGATTGCCCCGACGAAATCCTTCGGACGGAGTTTGATCCGCAGCGCTTCGTCTCCGGCGTCCGCGGCATGATCGCCCATCCTGGCCACTAGATGCCGGTGATTGCCATTCGCTGTACCTGGCTTGCACCGGCGCAGCCCCCGTGCTACAAAGGTTCATCAAGTCTGCCGAGCCGTAAGGCAATGCAGGCCTGAGTTTCATGAAGAGTGGCTGAGGGACGAGCCCTGCGACGCCACGACAACCGGACGAGGTCTGTACCGGTGTCACCTCTCTCCTGGGGAACCGGGGAACATGAGATTCGGGATACAGCAGTCGTCAAGCTAAGCTGTATGACCGTCTAATCAGACTTCCTTCCGCATGGGCCAAAGCCCGTAGTCCCTTCTTGAGAGCCAGTCGCAGCGTTCCGTCTCACTTCCGCCCTCGGGAGAAGTGAATTATGTCGTCTGCCTCGTCTGCGTGTACCCCGTATGAGCTCTACTCGAAGGAATCGGGCAAGAGCTATGGCAACCAGCCGCTGTCCATCTGCGACGAATCCTTCACGCCGCTGGAAGTGCGGTACGACATGGAAGCCGCGCGCACCCTCTTCACGCGCAAGTCGATTGAAGCCGGACCGCAGAACATGTGGCGCTACTCCGCGCTGCTGCCCATTCCTGAAGGCTTTCAGCCGGACCTCCCCGTAGGCTTCACGCCGCTCGTCAAGGCAAACAACCTCGGCAAGCGCCTCGGTTCGCAGAATCTCTACGTCAAAAACGACGCCGTCTGCTTCCCCACACTCTCCTTCAAGGATCGCGTCGTAGCCGTTGCTCTTGCGAACGCACGCGCCTTCGGCTTTCAGACGGTCGGCTGTTCCTCCACCGGCAACCTCGCCAACTCGGTCGCAGCGCAGTCCGCGCGCCTCGGCCTCAAGGCCTGCATCCTCGTTCCGGCCGACCTCGAGCCCGCAAAGATCCTCAACACCCTCATCTACGGCGCCCGCCTCGTCCGCATCGACGGCAACTACGACCACGTCAACCGTCTCTGCTCGCTCATCGCCGACCAGTACAACTGGGGCTTCGTCAACGTGAACCTGCGGCCCTACTACGCAGAAGGCTCCAAATCAGTCGGCTTTGAAATCGCCGAGCAACTCGGCTGGAAGCTCCCGGACAATATCGTCTGCCCCATGGCCGGCGGCTCGCTCATCCGCAAAATCAAAAAGGCCTTCGACGAACTCGTCTACCTCGGCCTTGTCGAACCAAAGCACGTCCGCTTCTTCGGCGCGCAGGCTACCGGCTGCTCGCCCATTGCGCAGGCGGTCAAGAACGACACCGACATCATCACGCCGCAGAAGCCCAGTACCATCGCCCGCTCGCTCGCCATCGGCAACCCCGCGGACGGCCCGTTTGCTTCGCGCATGATCCGTGAAACAGGCGGCTGGGCTGAGGACGTGTCCGACGTCGAAATCGTCAGCGGCATCCAGGAGCTTGCAGAGAACGAAGGCATCTTCACGGAGACCGCCGGTGGCGTCACCACCGCCGTCGCCGCGCGCCTCATCGCCCAGGGCCGCATCAAGTCTGACGAAACCACCGTCGTCTGCATCACCGGCAATGGCCTCAAAACGACCGACTGCATCGCCGACCGCTTCACTCTCGGCCGCGCCGTCCGCCCGCGCCTCGCCGACTTCGAGGACTACATCAACGAGCTGGACTCAGCTTCCGAAAGCGACAACGTCGCCGAGGAACCCGAGCTGGCCTTAGCAGGAGGGAAGTAAGTTGTCGATTCGAGTGATGCTACCCGCCGCCTTCGCGCGGCACACCGCAGGCGCCAAGCAAGTCCAATCGGAAGCAGGCAATCTCCCGGGCCTCGTCGATGACCTCGGCGTCAAATTCCCGGAGCTCGGCTCGCATATCCGGGATACCGACGGCAAGCTGCGCAAGTTCATCAATGTCTACGTGAACGACGAAGACATTCGCTTTCTCGGCGGTGACACCTATCAGTTCCAGGACCGCGACGAAGTCATGTTTATCCCCTCCATAGCGGGCGGCAGCTGCTAACGAATCGCTCGCATCGAAACCAAAAAAAAGGGGATGCGCATGAGCGCATCCCCTTTTCTTTTGATTTGTCATCCCGCAGCGTAGCGGAGGGATCTGCTTATACTGCACTCGGACACTAACTAGACCCCGTGCATCAGCAGCACAATCAGCACAATAATTGCCAGCAGACCGAGACCGCCGCTCGGATACATACCCCATCCGCGGCTGTACGGCATAACCGGTGAAACACCAAACGCCAGAACCAATAGAACGATGAGCAGAATAAGCATGGTCGTGTCTCCTCTCAACGCGCGCCTGAAGCGCGGCACGCAAACCTAGATGCCTCGCCGCTGCCTTGGCGTTTCCTGCACAACAAAAAAGGTACTCTCATACGATTCCTCACCTAAAATGCAACGCCAGGCAGGATTAACGCCTCTATGTAAGTCGTTTAGTCGCTCGGCAGACGTCGGGTGGCACAGGGGGAGAACGTTATGTTTCTGGCAATTGCAGGCGTGTTGTTTCTGGTCTGGATCCTTGGCGAAGTGCTTACCCACGGCGCAAGTCTCGTCATCCACATCCTGGCGATTCTTTGGGTGATCTCGCTTATCGGCGGTCTCTTCAGCCGTCGCAACGCGTAGTAACCGCCATCCCGGCATGACGAAAGGACCGGCAGAAGCCGGTCCTTTCGTCTTACTCAAGAGATCACTTCAAGAGCATTACTGACGCGCTTCTGTCGCAGGCCGAATGGTAGCCGGTGGCGGCATCGGCGTCTTTGCTAATGCTTCCGGCTTTTCCTCTTCCAGCCTGGGCAGCTTGCCTTCTAGCGCCAGCGCCAGCACGTCATCCATTTCACTCACGAAATGCAGCTTCATCTCGTCCTTGATAAGCTGTGGCAGCTCGGCAAAGTCCTTCTCGTTGTCTTTCGGCATCACAGCTTCACGGATCCCGGCACGATGCGCAGCCAGCAACTTTTCTTTCAAGCCACCAATCGCCAGCACCTTGCCGCGCAGCGTCACTTCGCCGGTCATGGCAATGTCACGGCGAACCGGGATCATCGTCAACGCGCTGGTCAGCGCCGTTGCAAGTGTAATGCCGGCTGACGGACCATCCTTGGGGATTGCGCCTTCCGGCACATGCACGTGGATGTCAATGTTGCGGTAAAAGTCTTTCGGCAGCCCAAGGTGTTGCGCGCGGCTCCGGACGTAGCTGAGAGCAGCCTGTGCGCTTTCCTGCATCACGTCACCCAGCTGGCCCGTGGTGGTCAACTTACCCTTCCCATCCAGCACCTGTACTTCGGTCTGCAGAATGCTGCCGCCCACCTCGGTCCACGCAAGCCCGGTCACCAGGCCGATCTCGCTCTTCTCCTGCAGCACCGAGTCCCGGAACTTCGTCACACCCAGGAACTCCGCGATGTTCTCCGGCGAGATCACTTCTTTCGCGTGCTTCGCACCCTGCTTCACCACGCGGCGGACGATCTTGCGGCACACGTTGCCGATCTCGCGCTCCAGGTTGCGAACGCCGGCCTCACGCGTGTACCCGCGGATCAACTCTCTCAGGCCATCGTCCTTGAACTCGATGTTCGCCTCGGTCAAACCCGTGGCTTCGCGCTGCTTCTTCACCAGGTATTGCTTGGCAATCTCCAGCTTCTCAACTTCCGTGTAGCCATGCAGCCGCAAAATCTCCATGCGATCCTGCAGCGGCCCCGGAATGGTGTGCAGCACATTCGCCGTCGCCACAAACAACACCTGCGACAGGTCATACTCCACGTCCAGGTAGTGATCGGTGAAGGTCGCATTCTGCTCGGGATCGAGCACCTCCAGCAACGCCGAAGCCGGATCGCCACGGAAGTCCGAAGCCATCTTATCGATCTCATCCAGCATGATGACCGGATTCTTTGTACCGGCCTTCTTCATGCTCTGAATGATCTGCCCCGGCAGGGAACCGATGTACGTCCGGCGATGTCCCCGAATTTCAGCCTCATCGCGCACGCCGCCCAGGCTCATGCGAACAAACTTCCGTCCCGTAGCCTTCGCAATCGACATGCCGAGCGACGTCTTACCCACGCCCGGAGGTCCGACAAAGCAAAGGATCGATCCCTTGGGGTTCTTCACCAACTGCCGAACCGCCAGGAACTCAAGTATGCGATCCTTGATCTTCGGCAGGCCGTAGTGATCCTCGTTCAGGATCTTTTCCGCATGCTCAATGTTGCGGATATCCTTCGACCGCTTCTTCCACGGCACAGCCAGCAGCCAGTCCAGGTAGTTCCGGCTTACAGTCGACTCAGCCGACATCGGCGGCATCGCCTCCAGCTTCTTCAGCTCCTGGATCGCCTTGTCAAAGACATCCTTCGGCATGCCCGCCGCTTCAATCTTCTTCTTCAGCTCGTCCCACTCGGACTTTTCGCCGCGGCCCAGTTCCTTCTGGATGGCCTTGATCTTCTCGTTGAGGTAGTACTCTTTCTGCGCTCGCTCCATCTGCCGCTTCACACGGCTCTGCACGGTGCGGTCCATGTTGAGCTTCTCGATCGCAATGTCCAGCACATCGGCAATCTTCGCCAGCCTCGCGGCAGGATCGAAGATATCGAGTAATTCCTGCTTTTCTTCGATAGAAAGCTGCAGATTCGCAGCAATGACATCCGCCAATTTGGTCGGTTCGTCCGTGCGAACGCTCGCGACCATGGTCTCGTAGTTCAGGCTCTGCTGCAGCTTCAGGTGCTGCTCAAAGCGCTGCTGCACAAGCTGCATCAACTGCTCAATCTGCGGCGTGATCACAAGCTCAGTCTTGCCGGTGCGAACCGTCGCGACGAAGAAGCCGTCCTCATCGTTCAATTCCAGCGTGCGCGCGCGCTCCACGCCCTCCACCAGCACTTTGATATTGCCGTCCGGCATCTTCACGCTCTGGACGATGTTGCCGATGGTGCCGGTTTCAAAAATGTCGTCGGCGCTGGGCTCATCAATGGAAGCGTCGTGCTGCGTGGCCAGAAAAATCTTGCGGTCGCCGGTCAGCGCCTCTTCCAGCGCGCGCACGCTCGACTCACGGCCCACAACAAAGGGTGTCATCATGTGCGGGAAGATCACCATGTCCCGTATGGGCATCATGGGGAGCTTGCGTACGTCGCCGTTGGGCTGCTCAGTTGGCTTGGTCATAATCTCCCTCATTAGACGCCCCAGGTCACCGCAGGATGCGAGACCCGAATCGCTTCCCGCGATTGTAGCGCCTTTCCCGCGGCGATCGGCATGCAAAGGCCTCAGCCCGTGGTAATCATTTCGCAACAGCGAACAAATTGGGCGCCAGGATGTCCATGGCCCCTTTTGAGACATACAGCCTGAGTGCTTAGCCGGCCTTTTCCAATTGGACCGGCAACACCACGTTGCGGTCTTTCACCATCGCTTCGGTGATCTCCAGATCTTTCACCTTCTTGTTGGTCGGCACGGTATACATCAGGTCCAGCATCAACTCTTCCAGGATCATCCGAAGTCCGCGCGCGCCCACCTTGCGCGTCAGCGCTTCCTGCGCAATCGCTTGTGCGGCTGCCGGCGTCCATGTCACCTTCACACCTTCAAACTCGAACAGCTTCGCATACTGCTTAAGGATGGCGTTCCGCGGACGCGTCAGAATATCGATCAGCGCGGCCTCGTCCAGTTCATCCAGGATGCCAAGCACCGGCAAGCGTCCAACAAACTCCGGGATCAGGCCATACTTCAGCAAATCCTGCGGTTCGGCCTGGCGCAGCAACTCCGTATCGCGCTGTGCGCGGATCGGCGTCACGTCCGCTTCCTTGCTCTCGGTGCCGCTGGTCTTGAAGCCAAGGGCCTTCTTCCCAATGCGGCGTCCGATCACCTTCTCAAGACCCACGAAAGCTCCGCCGCAGATGAAGAGGATATTCGTCGTATCCACAATGGTGAATTCCTGGTGCGGATGCTTCCGGCCACCCTGCGGAGGCACGTTCGCAACAGTACCTTCCAGCAGCTTCAGCAGCGCCTGCTGCACGCCTTCGCCGCTCACATCGCGTGTAATGCTGGGGTTCTCGTCCTTGCGGCCAATCTTGTCGATCTCGTCGATGTAGATGATGCCCTGCTGCGCGCGCGTCACATCGCCGTCGGCAGCCTGCAGCAGCTTCAGGATGATGTTCTCAACGTCTTCACCCACATAGCCGGCTTCAGTCAGCGTCGTGGCGTCCACAATGGCGAACGGCACATCCAGCATCTTGGCCAGTGTCTGTGCCAGCAGCGTCTTTCCGCTGCCCGTCGGTCCAACCAGCAGAATGTTGCTCTTCGCCAGCTCCACATCGTTACCGCGCGTGCGGTTCATCTGGATGCGCTTGTAGTGGTTGTACACGGCCACGGCGAGCTTCTTCTTCGTCATGTCCTGGCCGATCACGTACTCATCCAGAAACGCCTTCACCTCATGCGGCTTGGGCAGGTGCGCGGGCGACTGACCCTGCTGCACGTCGGTACGATCGTCCTCCAGAATGGAGTTACAAACAGCCACGCACTCATCGCAGATGTAGGCGCGGGGGTAATCCGAAGGGGATGAAATCAGCTTGGCAACGGCATCCTGCGATTTGTGGCAGAAGGAGCAACGCAACGAGTCGTCGGAGCCTTTGGAAGTCTTCATGCGGATCGAGAGCTCCTCTCCGGGACACACTGCACCCGGCAGAAGATAAGTTTACACCTCCGTCACGCTTCCGATGGGTCACCCAGGTACCTCGTTGGTCGCATTGCGGTCCACGAATTCCACACTGGACGATTCCTCCCCGCGCTCAACATCGGGAAGCAGACATAATAGAAGACAGGCCAGTCATGTATACGCCGCCTCATTTCGAAGTAAGTGACTTAGCCGACATCCATTCGGCTATCCGTGCCTGCGGATTAGCCCACCTTGTCACCGCGACTCCAGACGGTATTCTCGCCACTCCGCTACCGTTCTTTCTTGAACCCTCAGAGGGCGAGCTAGGAACCCTCTACGGCCACCTCGCACGAGCCAACAGCCAGTGGAAACAAACGCCGCACTCTGAGGCGCTGGTTATATATACAGGCCCCGATGCCTATATCTCGCCGTCCTGGTACGCCACCAAGGCAGAGACCGGCAAAGTTGTACCCACATGGAACTACGGCATCGTCCACGCCTACGGCACGGTCGAGTTCTTCGACGACCCCAACCGCCTCCTCGACGTCGTCACACGGCTTACGCAGCTCCACGAGGGCAGGCGGCAGGCACCATGGCAGGTCTCCGACGCGCCCGCGGACTTCATCCAGGGCCAACTACGCGGCATCGTCGGCATCCGCATCCCAATCGCTCGCCTCGAAGGCAAACTCAAGATGAGCCAGAACCGCACCGAAGCGGATCGCGCCGGTGTCATCGAAGGCCTGCGTACGTCTGATCGCGCAACTGAACGCGAAGCAGCCGAACTGGTCCCGCTCAAGCGCAGCTAGTCTCCCACAGTCATCCGGGCGAGCCATCGTAGTCTGGTCATCCTCGACGAACCGTCCTATCTCGTCATCCTGAGCGAAGCCGAAGATCCCAGCGCAGTGCACCTGCCAAAGCGGCTCATGCAATTTCAGCCAAGGATTCACGGCAACAAAGAAAAGCGGACGCCGAAGCATCCGCTTTTCTTGTATTAAACACGCGAATGTAGAGAACTGTACGAAGTACCTTACGTACGTGGCCGCGTAATGATGTCATCAATCAAGCCGTAATCCTTCGCCTGATCCGCGCCCATCGTAAAGTCACGATCCGTGTCGCGCTCAATCTGGTCGAAGCTCTGACCGGTATGCTCGGCCATGATCTTGTTCATGCGCTCGCGCAGCCGAAGAATCTCGCGTGCGTGAATGTCGATCTCCGTCGCCTGGCCCTGGATGCCGTGGCCCATGATGAGCGGCTGGTGGATGAGTATGCGCGAGTTCGGCAGGGCAAACCGCTTGCCCTTCTTACCCGCCATCAGCAGAAACGCTCCCATGCTGGCTGCCTGGCCAATGCACAGCGTGCTCACATCGTTCTTGATGTACTGCATGGTGTCGAAGATCGCCATGCCTGCGCTCACCGAACCGCCCGGCGAGTTGATGTACAGCTGAATATCCTTGTCCGGATCTTCGCCGGACAGGAACAACAGCTGCGCAATGATCAGGTTTGCTACGTTGTCATCGATGGGCGTGCCCAGGAAGATGATGTTGTCGCGCAGCAGACGGCTGTAAATGTCATAGGAGCGTTCGCCCCGGCTCGTCTGCTCGAGCACCATTGGAATCAGACCCATGTTTCTCCCTCGTGTTTCCGTTGTGCCCTTGGTGATGCGTTGCTCTCGTTGCTCCCGTTATTCGCAAGACAACGAACAACAAAAGAAACGAGAGCAACGTGTTTGCTACGCCAGCTTCTCGTACAGCGCCGTAGCAGTAGCCTCGCGGCGCATCTGCTCGCGCATGCGGTTAAAGGTGCCGTCACTGATCCAGCGCTCGCGCAACGTCTCAAGCGGCTCGCGCGACTGGATCGACGCCATCATAAGCTCGCGTTCCATGGTGTCATTGTTCACCTGCACGTCCATCGTCTCGGCGATCTTATCCAGGATGAGCGATGCCTTCACTTCCTTCACGGCCTCGTCACGCTGCGCCTCACGCAGGCGGGCAAAGTCCAGCCCCTGCATCTGCTCGCGCGTCATGCCCTGCTGTGCCAGCGCACGCAGTCCGCGGTCCAGGCGAACGTCAATCTGCTGCTGCACAAAGCTCTCCGGCACGGGGAACTGGAACTTCTCCACCAGCGCATCCACCAGCTTGCCCTTTGCCTCAGTCTCCGCAGTCTGCTTCTTGCCGTTCGTCGCGTTCTCACGCAAGGCGGTCGTGAACGCATCCCAGGTCTCGTAGTCGCCAAGCTGCTTGGCAAACTCGTCGTTCTTCTCCGGAAACACCTTGCGCTTGATGGCCTTCACGGTCACGTTGTAGTCAATCGTCAGGCCGGCCAGACGCACATCGCCAAAGTCAGCGGGGTAAGCCACTTCCAGCTTGAACTCGTTGCCCACCGACTGGCCGCGCAGAGCATCGTTGAACGCCGGCAGCGTGTTCTTGCCGCCAATCTCCACCATCACATCCTCGCCGTCAATCTCATCAGCCTCGTGTTCGGTGGTGTCGCCCTCAGCCTTGCGGCGTGTGCCCTTGAAGCTGATCTCCGCCCAGTCGCCATCCTGCAGCGCACGCTCTTCCTCAACGGGCTCAATGGTCGCGTGCGAATCCAGAACGCGATCCATCTCGGCGTCGTACTCCGCTTCTTCCAACTCAACTGTCGGCTTCTCAACGGTGACCGTGTCGTAACCAGCCACATCAACAGTCGGTGCAACTTCAAACTGCGCGCGGAAGCGCAGCGGCTGCTCGTCCTGCAGGTTCAGCTCGACGATCTGCGGCTGCGAGATCGGCGCAAGGTTCTGCTCTTCCATCGCGCCGCGGAAGCGGTCCTGCACCAACGCTTCCATCACTTCCTGCCGCAGCTCCTTGGCAAAGCGGTTGCGGATGGTGGACTCGGGGACCTTGCCCGGACGGAAGCCCGGAATCCGCGCCTGCTTCTGGTAGCGCTTCACGATCCTGCTGTAGGTCTTGGTCACCTCAGCGGCAGGCACTTCCAGGCTGACGTCTCGCGTCAGCTCCGGGTTCAGCGCTGGGCCGTGCGTGTGGGTATGAAGACCACTCTCGTGAGAGTGTTCGTGGTCATGCGCATGATCGTGCGTATGTTCTGCCGTCTCCACGGGGGTGGTCTCGGCGACTGCTTCTACTGTCTCGTTCGGAGTCAAAATCGGTGCCTTCTGGTTGGGTCTCTGCGGCGGGCCGCGGCATGGCTGCCGCAGGCAAATTGCCGTCCTGTTCATGGTACGGTCGCAGGCAAAGGGGGTCAAACGGGCCACGGGAGAGGCTGTGCATCGCTTCTCCTCAGCGCAAGTCGTGGGAGACTGGCGTGACCTCCAGTCGCACGCTTAGTTGTAACGATTCGCCCGGCTTAAGAACAGTCGGCGCATCTTCGCTATCCTCGCCACCCCCCGTGCTGAATGCCAGCAGGGCAGACGTGTCCCCCTTCCGCGACTCCACCCGCAGGCTGCGAATACTTTGACTGATCGCGGTCAGATGCACAACATAACCGTCTCTGTCGTTGCGTAGCTGCACCTCTGGCCCGTTGCTCAGATAGCTTCGCTTCAGCCGTATGTATGCCGTCTTCACATCGCGGGTGCCCAACACCATCGCCGGAGGGTTGCTCGCGCCGCTCGCGTCTTCCACGCGTGGCGGAATCAGTGTCGCTCCGCCTGCCGGCAGCAGAAATCGTGGTTGCCAGCCCACCGTCACGGCATGCGGCTGTTCGCTCTGGTTCTTCGCCGTCACCACCAGGTCCAGCGCGTGGCCCCCAAGCGTAGCGGAAATCGTTGTTTCGATACCAGAGCCGTTGCTCTTCTGCGTGCTGCCGAACTGTGCATCTGCTCCGCCGCCATCCGGCATTACATTCGACGAGATGTGGTCAGCCTGGCCGGTCAATATAGTGACAGGCGCCGTCCACCGATTCCCGCTACGGTCCAATACCTGCACCAGGAAGGGAGCGCCAACCGACGCGTCCGTGGGGTTACCATTCGCATCGTTCCCCATGCTCAGCAGGATCGGTACATCGCCGTGCCCAGGCAGGTTGATCGTCGCCTGCAACACCTGCATGCCCAGTCCAGGAGCAAGGACCACAGACAGGAACTCCGGATTCATGCTGGCGCCAACGGGCACGTGGGTCAGACGAATCAGGTCAAGTCCGCCGGGACGGGTTGCGGTCACTTTATCCGGCACATACTCGACCACTCGGACACGGTGAAAGTTGCCGTGGATGTGTTCGTACCATAGCCCAAGGCTGACAGCCAGAAGGAGCACAATGCCGAATACCGTCACAAACCCAGAGCGCATCAGCGAACTGTTGTGATACGCACCACGTATCCGATCCATCCAGTTCGAGCCGAAGCCATCCATCATTGCCTGCTATCCCCTGCACATCTGATGCGGAGATCGTTGTGCTGCGCGTTGGGTGAGAACACGTCTCATCTGTCACGCTACCATCGACACAGGTGTCATGCCATCCAAACGCAGTTCTTCCGCCGCAGGCGAACTCATTACACTCAGCGCAAATATCGTGGCCTGCACGCGGTGTCCACGGCTGCGCTCCTACTGCACCGCACTCGGTCAGACAAAACGCCGGGCCTATCTCGATTGGGACTACTGGACGTTGCCCGTACCGGGCTTCGGCGATCGCAACGCACGCGTCCTCATCCTCGGCCTTGCACCCGGCGCACACGGAGCCAATCGAACTGGCCGGCCCTTCACCGGCGATGGCGCCGGCTACTTCATGTATCCCGTGCTCTACGACACTGGCTTCGCTAACCAGCCCGATGCCACCTCCCGTGACGACGGCCTCAAGCTGCGGTATGCCCGCATTGCCTCCATCTGCCGCTGCGCTCCGCCCGCGGACAAGCCCACACCGCAGGAGATCCGTAACTGCTCGTCCCACCTCGCCGCTGAGATTCAAGCGCTCAAGCGTCTGCGTCTTGTCGTCGCGCTCGGCCGCATCGCCTTCGATGGCTACCTCAACTTCCTCATCGCCCAGGGCGTCATCGACTCTCGCCGACACTACCCCTTTGGCCACGGTGTGGAGCATCGTCCCGAACGGCATGGTGCTGCTCGCCAGTTATCATCCGTCGCTGCGCAACACCAACACAGGACGGCTCGATAAAGCGATGTTCACAAAAATCTTTGTGCGGGCCAGGGAACTGGCTGGTCTGGCGTAGGCGGGCTGAAAGCCTGCGCTGTAATAGCCTGGGGCAAAGCCCCAGGTACAAGGTCACAAGGAATAAGCGGGCTGTAGGCCCGCGCTACGGCCTTCACACGCTTATGAGAAAACAACCCGAGGCAAATCTTTTCCATCACACGCAGGAAGAGCCTACTTAGAAAGCGAGGCATACGCTGTGAATAATAAAACTTTTTGGACCGCATTCATCTCAGGCCTTACGGCAGGCGCAGTCGTCGCCCTGCTCTACGCGCCGCAAGACGGTAAAGCGACCCGCAAGAAGATCGGCCGCGCCTACGATGACGCCGAGGACTACGTTGAAGACGCTGCCGATTACCTGAAGGATCAGGCAGAGCGCCTCAGCAAGGAAGCCGCCTACGCCTACAAGAAGGGCGTCAAGCAGCTCGACGAAGCCTACTCCAAGGCTACGGAAGCACTGAACGATGCCTACAGCACCACGAAGGACAAACTGACGGACGTTGCCGACGTCGCCCTCGACAACGTACAGACAGTCACCAAGAAGGCTCGCTCGCTCGTCTAGGCAAGCCACCATCGTGCAGCAACAGGGGAGACCGTCAGGCCCCCCTGTTCCGTTCCCAAGGGAGTTGATGCCCTCATCGCGATGGGATTGCAATCAATAAACCGGCACTCATGCCGATCGATTGCTGGTGGCCGTGAGCGAAACTGTAGTTATACGCTGGCTCCAGGAACCACCCAAACCGGTGTCGCTTTGTTGGCCAAAACATAAAGTCGCCGGCGACCTCACCCGCAATCGTGTTCGTCGTCGTCCCCTGTTGCTTCAGGTGAACCCACTCCGGCCCAACCCCAATCATGAACTCCGCCGTACGTGACAATGTCCATGGCTTCTTGAATAAGAGATCGACATCCCACTCCGTGGCGCTCCGTGTGAAGTAGGGCGAGACGCCCATCTCAAGCTCCAGCCAGTGTTCAATCGGAGTCGTTTCCACAGCAAGGTTCGGCGCAAACGTCGCTGCGCCGCCGCTGACATTCCAATTCGTTGAAGTTCCTAGTTCAACAATCGCTACAGGATCTTTATCGTCCACGCCAAGTGAAGATGGGGCAGTGGTCGATGCCTGACTGTACGCGAGGCACGGTAAAACCAGCGATGCTCCAGCGAGCACGAAAACACGAATACGCATTGAGTCTCCAGGTATGGCTTTGGTTGTTCGCAAAAAAAAATGCAGAACGGACAAGCTATGCGGAAACAGCAACGCGAGGCGGTCGAAAAAACAAGGTCGCAGGGCTTAGAAGCACGAATCCTGTTCTCCCCGCGGAGAATGCTTCAACGTTCTCCGGCGTAGGGCGGACGGAGCGAGTCTCTGCATACCAGTGGAAGTCACAGCAGGCACAAACGCCGTTGCAATCATCCGGTACAACAGGAGCCGAATGACCCGCGACAGGATGCGACGAGGACGCCACGATGACATGGAAACTGTCGCAAAGATCGCAGTACGGTGGGTGCACAGTCAGGCAGACCAGCAGGGCACACAACACCCACGCTGCAACATGGGCGTAAGTGGTCGTCCGCTTCATAGCATCACTATTTCATGAATCAACATACAAGGGGAGGCACGTTAGCCTCCCCTTGCACGTCATTCCTCTGCATACAGTTAAATCAGCGAGAGTGCAGCGCCTTCCATCTGCTCCTCGCCATCCTGCGCGACGGGCCGGTAGTACAGCTGATCGTTGCCCAGGTACACCTCGAGGAACGCAGGCCGCTGCTTGATAAGCCCCGCGATCAAGGCCTCTGACAGTGGGTCTTCCACGTAACGCTGCAGAGCCCTGCGCAGCGGGCGAGCACCGTATGAGCGGTCCACCAGCGTCTTGTCCAGAATCCACTTCTTGGCTTCGTCGTTCACGCTGATCGTGATCGCCTTATGCACAAGGTTCGTGTTCAGGCTCTGCACCAGCAGCTCCATGATCTGCATCAGGTCCGAGTCAGACAGCGACGTGAACACGATGATCTCGTCCAGACGATTGATGAATTCCGGGTTGAAGGTACGCTTCACCTCGCCCTTCACCATCTCCTCCATCTTCTCCAGAACGATCTCGTCCTTGTTCGACTGGAAGCCCAGCCCCTCACGCTTCATCAGGTGCTTGGCGCCAATGTTCGACGTCATGATGAGGATCGTGTTCTTGAAGTCAACCGTGTTGCCAAGGCCGTCCGTCAGGTGGCCGTCTTCAAACACCTGCAGCAGCAGGTTGAAGACATCCGGGTGCGCCTTCTCGATCTCGTCGAGCAGCACCACCGAATACGGCGAACGCTTCACGCGTTCCGTAAGCTGACCACCCTCCTCATACCCCACGTAGCCCGGAGGCGAACCGATCAGCTTGCTGACAGAATGCTTCTCCATGAACTCCGACATGTCGAAACGGATAAGGCTCTTGTCGGAGCCGAAGAGGAACTGCGCCAGCGTACGCGCCATCTCCGTCTTGCCCACGCCCGTCGGCCCAAGAAACAGGAACGAACCAATCGGCCGTGCAGGATTCTTCAAGCCGGCACGCGAGCGGCGGATCGCACGAGACAAGGCGGAAATCGCCTTCTCCTGCGAAATAACCCGCTTGTGCAGCTCTTCTTCCACGCGCAGCAGCTTGGCGGTCTCTTCTTCCTTCAGCGAGGTGATCGGCACACCCGTCCAGCGGCTGACAACATCCTCGATGTCTTCCTTCGTCACAATGCCAGAAGAAGAATCGTCTAGATGGTACTTGTCGCGCAGCGCCCGCAGGTTCTCCCGCTCCTTGCGCTCCTCGTCGGAATAGAAACGCGCCTTCTCAAACTCGTGGTTCGCAATGGCGTTTTCCATGCGATGCACAATGAACTTGATGCGCTTCTGCACCTCGGTCAACTCTTCCGGCAGGGTGGTCTGGCGCAGCTTCACGCGAGCACCCGCCTCGTCGATCAAATCGATCGCCTTGTCCGGCAGAAAACGATCCGGAATATACCGCGACGAGTGCGTCACCGAGTAGGTGATCGCATCGTCCGTGTAGCTGACGGCGTGGAACTTCTCGTACTTGTCCTTGATGCCCATGATGATCTTGATGGCATCTTCCTCGTTCGGCGGCGGCACCTTCACAGCCTGGAAGCGGCGCTCCAGCGAGCGGTCCTTCTCGATCGACTTGCGGAACTCAGCCGGCGTCGTGGCGCCAATGCACTGAATCTCGCCACGGCTCAACGCCGGCTTCAGAATGTTCGCCGCATCCAGCGAACCCTCCGCCGACCCGGCGCCAACCAGCGTGTGCAACTCATCAATAAAGACGATGGAGTTCTGATTCTCCATCAGCTCTTTCATGATGGTCTTCAGCCGCTCTTCAAATTGGCCGCGATACTTTGTACCCGCCACAATCAACGAAAGATCCAGCGAAAGTACGCGTTTATCTGCCAAAAAGCTCGGCACTTCGCCGTCGGCAATCTTCTGCGCCAGGCCTTCGACGATCGCCGTCTTACCCACACCGGGCTCGCCTATCAGCACCGGATTATTCTTCGTCCGGCGGCACAGGATTTGAATGACGCGATCCACTTCCTGGTCACGGCCAACCAGCGGATCAAGCTGCTGATCCATCGCAGCCTGCGTCAGGTCGCGCGAAAACTCAGCAAGCATGCTCTGCTCGCTGCCGCCGCCCTGGCCGCTGGCACGCTGTTGCTTGCCCTGCTGTTGCTGCGCGGGCTTTTCCTGCGTCGTGCGTTGCAATTCTTCGCGAATCGTCGGCAGCCGCAGGCCGCGCTCCATCAAAATTTCTGCCGCGAAGCACTTCTCTTCGCGCAGCAGACCCAGCAGCAGATGCTCCGTGCCAATGTGTTTGTGGCTCAGTCGCTCCGCTTCCTCCGCGGCATAGGCCAGCACACGCTTGCATTCGTTGCTGAGCGGCAGATCGACCGAAGTCGACACCTTCTCACGAATGGTCGTATGTCCTTCAATCTGTTTCCGGATCGATTCCACCGAGGCGTGCGAACGGAGGAACCGGTTGGTCAACGCCTTATCTTCGCGCAGCAATCCCAGCAGCAGGTGCTCCGTTTCAATGTAGGGCGATCCGAACTGGCTGGCTTCATAGCGCGCGAAAAAGATCACGCGCCGCGCTTTCTCGGTATAACGCTCGAACATGTTCCCCCTGGTGCCGTGTCAGCGGCAGGATGCACCCTGTTCCGGCGTGTCGCCGCACAGAGCCCCATGGTTCCTTGCTCGTTTCCGCATCCCCTCAAGCCAGATGCGGAAACACTCAAACCGCTCCCGCCGAATGCACGCCGGCAGGCACAGCTCCCACATCTCTAATACGCAATAGTTTACTCGTATTGTGTTCGACTGCACATTGCACTGAAACGTATGCACACGCTAACAGCAACCGGGTATTCCAATCACGCATATTCGACGCGCCCTGTTGAAAAAGGAAGCAGAACCCCGCAGCAGCCCCTTCACAGGGTCATACCCCGTGTGCAGCGTGCAGTTCCGCAGCTTCAACCAGGCCGCCTTCGCGCAGCACCAGCGTCCGGTCGCAACTTGCCGCAATCGCGAGGTTATGCGTCACCATCACAGTCGTCGTGCCATGGGTGTCGTGCAGCCGCCGCAGCAGACCAAAGATCGCGTCGCCCGTCGCGGCATCCAGATTCCCCGTCGGCTCATCCGCCAGCAGCAGCTTCGGCTCCACCACCAGCGCCCGCGCCAGCGAAACCCTCTGCTGCTCGCCTCCGGAAAGTTCGCCTGACCGGTGCGTGGCACGATCCGCCAGCCCAACCTCGCCCAGCCACCGCTCCGCCCTCGCACGCGCCTCAGCCTGGGACATACCGCGCGCAAGCAGCGGCATCGCCACATTCTCCACCGCCGTAAACTCCGGCAACAGGTAGTGCGCCTGCCACACATACCCAATGGCAGCGTTGCGGAACGCCGCCTGCCCAGCCGGCTTCAACCCACCGAGCGACGTGCCGTTCACCATCACCTCGCCCGACGTGGGCGAATCCATCGCCGCCAGCAGATGCAGCAGCGTACTCTTGCCGGCGCCGCTCGCACCCACAATCGCCAGCATCTCCCCACGAGCGACCGTAAAGCTCAACTCGCGAAAGAGCACCAACTCGCCCCGCCCGGTGACATAGCTCTTCGTAAGCTTCTCTACTCGCACCATCGGTCCGCTTGCCACATCCATAGCGATCATCAGCTCTATCGTAGCCGCCATCGCTCGTTGCCATCATGGCGAAACCCTTCGCGGTCTTAGCGTTCGCTTTTAGGTTCGCTTGACGGCTATCGAAAGGGATCAGAGACAATCAGACCATGACAGTCCAGACCTTCCTGTCCAACCCGCTCGACCCTGCAACCTCTCGCCCACTGCGAGCCCTCTGGCACGCCTCCCACGGCGACTGGACTGCCGCGCACGAAGAAGCACAGGCCGGCGACGACCGCGATTGCGCCTGGGTCCACGCTCTGCTTCACCGAGAAGAAGGCGACCAATGGAATGCCGAATATTGGTACCGCAGGGCCGGGAAGCCCGTCTTCAACGGCTCATTCAAGGACGAACGGGAGCAAATGATCGCTACGCTGCTTCCGAGCCGGAGCCAGGATTCTGCTTATTCGTCATAGCCTCGTACTTAGCCATACGCAGCTCCAAATCATGAATGCTGTTTAGCTGCCGAATTTCGGCGAGAACCTGTTCGAAACGCTGATCCAGGTGCTTGTTCAACTCGTCGAAGCGCTTGTCCGTCCGAACCTGCGCTTCCTCGAACCGCTTCTCAAGCGCAGTCAACCGCACATCAATTGCCCGCAGCTCTGGAGCGATGAAGTCCTGCAGAACCTTTCGACTGTCTTCGATCACGCTCGTATGCTGATGATAAGCAAAAGTCAGGCTGAAAGTCAGCCAGCATTCGCCGCAATCGCTGCCATGAGCTTCTGTTCCAATTCGGGCAGGTCCCCTCGCTCCAGCACATCGCCATCCCGCGTCAGATAAAACACATCGATCGCCGTATCGCCCTCGGTATCAATGACCGCAACCTCAATGTTGCATCGCGCCTCGCCCAGCGTCGTGCTCACCGCATACAACAAACCAGGCAAGTCCTGCGCAACCACCTGCAGCAGCGTCGAGTGCGTCGACGACTCCGTATCAAACTTCACCTGCGTCTCCACCTCCACCAGCGGCGTACGCCGCCTGCTGCGCTTGCGTCCCGCAATCATCTTCGCCGCAACAGCAGGATCGGCAATCGCATCATGCACAGCCTGCACCAACCGCTCCCTCTCGCCCGGATTCATCTCCAGCGTCTTGAAACTGTCCGTAAACCGGAACATATCCACGACAATGCCGTGAGCGTTGCTGAAGGCGTCCGCGGTAATGATGTTCATGCCCCAAGCCGCCAGCACACCCGCCACCCGCGCAAACAGCAGCTGCCGATCCGGTGTCACCAGCGTGATCTCGCTGCGATCCGCCTGCCAAACGAAATCCAACTGCACCGGATCATCCGCCAGCCGCTTACGCATGATGTAGTGCGTCCGAATCTGCTCCGGCGAGCGCGTCCGCAGGTACCGCTGCGGAAAGCCCTCCAGAAACGTCAACACCTCGCGGCTCTCGCCCGGCAGCAACTGCGTCACACGCAGTACCAGGTCGCTCGACACGCGGGAATCGAACCGCACATCATCGATGTTGCGGTCCAGAAAGTTCGACGTGGCAATGTACAGCCGCCACAGGTTCTCCGCCTTCCAAGGGGTCAGCGCATCCGGATGCACCGCATGGATATCCGCGAACGTAAACAGCGTCAGCATCCGCAGCTCTTCCGGCGCCTGTACCTTCTCCGCAAAGCCCCGCACCGTCTCCGCGTCAAAGATGTCACGCCGCAGCGCCGCACTCATCTCCAGGTGATCGGTAATCAGCCCAAGCACCAGCCCTGATTCGTAGTCATCCAATTCCAACCGTGTCAGCACGCTCCGCGCCAGCCGCGCACTCTCATGCGTATGCTCTTCGCTTGACCGGCCCTTACCGGTGTCATGCAGTAATGAAGCCAGGTACAGCAAATCCGGATGCTGAAGATCGCGCAGGATGGCCGCAAATCGTCTCTTCCACTCCGCCATGGCGCCGTCACCCGGCGTGGTCAACCCATGCAGCGTGTCGATGACAACGAACGTATGCTCATCCACCGTGTACCTGTGGTACGCATCACGAATCACAAGTGCATCAATGCCATGGAACTCAGGGATCAGCAGCTCAAGTATGCCCAGCGCATGCATCGACCGCAGCGCCTGTCCCGCATACTGCCCCAGCAGAATCAACCGCAGCTTATGCCAAAGCGCCGTACCCTCTTCCAGTTGCGACGAAAGCACGGGCACACTCTCCTCGACCCGCACTTCGTCCACATTGCTCAGCCGCGCACCTGTCTCCGCAATCGTCTGAAACGCACGCAGCACCACCTCTGGATCACATGCCGGATCGTAGTGTTCGCTCGCCTCGTCCAGCACAAGCCGGCCACGATCTAACCGCATGCCGGTCAGGTCCGGCGCGCTGCTGCGCTTCAGTAACGTGCCCGATAGCCGCTGCAAAGCCGACTTCGGACGCGGCAGCGCATCCGTCTGCTGCTCCAACCGCCGAGCCACCACGCGCGCATGCCGGAAGTAAAGCTGCATCCAATGCGCCGCATCACGCGGCAAGCCACTTGGCACGCCAATACCCTGGGCAGCCGCGGCATCCTGGCTCTTCCAGTCCAGCGCATTGCTGTCCCGCTCAGCACGCCAGTGCAGAAAACAGCGCACAGCCGCCAAGAACGCAAACGCCTCCGGGAACTCCAGCGACGGTGTCTGCGCTTCGCCCGTAATCCGCGCCAGCCAGCCGCACACATTCGCATCCCGCAAACCGCCGGGGCATTCCTTGATGTTCGGCTCTAGATGAAACAGCGTATTGCCATACCGCGCATGGCGCTCCCGTGTGATCTCCAGCAGGCGAGCCAGCAGCGGCTTGCGCTCACGCTCCACCAGCTTGGGCACGCACTCGCCAATCAGCTTCTGCGTGAGCGCCACATCGCCCGCCAAAGCTCGCGCATCCAGCAAGGACAGCGTGAACTCAGCATTCTCAGGATCGAACCGTTCGCACTCACTCAGCGCCCGCGTCGTCGCGGCAACACGCATGCCGCTATCCCAAAGCTGCTGCGTCAGGCGCTTGATGGGCTCTTTTGCGGACTTCTCCTTCGCCGCATCCGCCACAATAAACAGCAAATCAAGATCCGAGGCAGGGAACAGCTCGCGCCGTCCGTAACCGCCCACGGCTATTACCGCAATGCCCCTCTGTAGCCGCTCATCATCCTTTTCGGCAACCTGCCACAGCGACCGCACCAGCGCATCCGCCGCATCGGCCCTGCCGTGGATCGCATGCACACCGGCGTTTGCGCCGCCGCGAAAATCCGCGCGCTGACCGGCAACGGCCTCCTGGTATGCCTGCCGTGCTGTCGCGTCCGCCATGCCCTTTACCTTCTCATGCTTGGCGCAGGTTTTCTAGAAGGCATGTCGTGGCTTAGCCATAAACGGCGATGGGCACGGCCATCGCCATGCCCATCCCCGTTCCGCGCGTACTGAGTGCGTTAGAGCGCCAAATCCCCGCGATCTTCGTTGCGAATCCGGATGGCGTCATCCACCTTCGTAATGAAGATCTTGCCGTCACCGATCGATCCGGTCTGTGCCGCGCCGATGATGGCATTCACGGCCTTCTCGGCCATGTCGTCCGTTACGACCGTCTCAAGCTTGATCTTCGGCAGCAGGTCCACCGAATACTCACGGCCACGGTAGAACTCCGTGTGGCCCTTCTGGCGGCCGTGGCCGCGGGCTTCCACAATGGTGATACCTTCAATGCCGGCCTCAATCAACGCCTCTTTTACTGCGTCCAGCTTGCCCGGCTGTATGACTGCTTCAATCTTTTGCATTCGCATTCTCCGCATCGCCCGCCGGTTCGTCGCACCCGGCAAGGCTTCGTCATTGTGCCCGAACGCCACGGGTGCTGTCGTCCGCGCTCCATACACAAACAGCACCCACGATAAATACGCCGAATCTCCTAGTACGAAGGCTCCGCGTGGTAGCCCTCTTCGCCATGCTGTGACAGATCCAGGCCCGTGTCCTCATCCTCGGCTGAAACGCGCAGACCCATCGTCTTGTCGACCACCACAAGAATGATGATCGTTCCCACAATGGCCAGCACCCACGCAATCGCCACACCCACTGCCTGGTTCAGCAGTTGATGTCCGTTGCCTTCCAGCACGCCGGTCGCCTTGCCCGCTCCGAAGATCGGGTTGATGACCGAGTTCGCGAAGATGCCGGTCAGCAGCGCGCCCATCGTTCCGCCCGCGCCATGCACACCAAACGCATCCAACGAATCGTCATAGCCGAACTTCGCCTTCACGATGAACACCATGAAGAAGCAGAAGACGCCGGTAATCAGGCCGACCCATAAAGCGTTGATCGGCGTCACAAACCCCGCCGCCGGCGTAATGCCGACCAGCCCGGCCACAGCGCCTGAGATCGCTCCTAACGCCGTCGGCTTGCCCGTCTTGATCCACTCCGCCACCGTCCATCCAATCGCCGCGGCCGCCGCACCAAAGTGCGTCGCCACAAACGCTGACGTAGCAAGTCCGCTCGCGTTCAGCGCCGAACCGGCATTGAAGCCGAACCAGCCAACCCACAGCAGAGCCGCGCCTATAAAACTCAGCACCAGCGAGTGTGGCGGCATCGGCTCCTTCGGATAGCCGCGGCGCTTACCCATATACAGGCAGCACACCAGGGCCGAAACTCCGCTCGTCACGTGCACGACCGTTCCGCCCGCAAAGTCCATCGTGGGGAACTTGCCGCCAAGCGCAGCGTTCAGCAGGCCGCCCTTACCCCACACCATATGCGCCATCGGGCTGTACACCAGGATCGCCCACAGCACCATGAACACCAGCATCGAACTGAACTTCATGCGCTCCGCAAACGCGCCCGTAATCAGCGCGGGCGTAATGATCGCGAACATCAACTGGTAGATCATGAACGTCTGCAGCGGGATGGTCGTGACGTAGACCCCATCCGGCACCAGCCCGACACCGTGCAGCAGAGCATTGTTGAACGACCCAATAAACGACCCCATGACGCCGTGATTCTCGCCAAACGCCAGCGAGTATCCAAGCAACGCCCACAGTACGGTGATCACGCCCATCATGGCGAACGTCTGCATCATGGTGCCGAGAATGTTCTTTTTGCGGACCAGGCCGCCGTAGAACAAAGCCAGTCCGGGCGCGCTCATCATCAGCACCAGCGCCGCGCTCACCAGCATCCAGCCATTATCGCCGGCGCTCTGCGCGGCAGCGACCGAAGTCTTAAGATCGGCATTCGCCTTTTCCAAGGCGGCAATGCGGGTATCTGCCGCCGTCGCCGAGCCCGAGACACCATGCAACTCAGGTCCTGGCCCGGCGGGCGCCTGTGCGAACGCAGCCGTTCCGGCACACAGCGTCAGCAGCAACAACACAAAAGGAAGACAACGCTCGCGAAGAGCTCGGTACAGATCACGCATGGGCAGTTCACCTTGTTACGAGAGAAAGATAAGGAGCCACCACGCCGTCGAAAATTGCGACGCGGTATCGCTGATGGGACAAGCCCGGCGAATCGATGCAGATAAATGGGTGTTCGTTCATTTACTGTACACAAGGACCTGCAGGACCAGAGGTGCTTTCTCAACGATGTATGCCGGATACCGATCCCCTTGGCGCAGAGTGCCGCTCCGCCTGGCTCTTCTGGCCGCAATCGTTAGCCCGCCGGCCTGCCTCCAGGCCCGGGCTGCTACATGCCCGTCGCTCCAGTTCGACGGCGAGGTCTCAGGGGATCAAAGCTTCTCACGCTCTCTCGACGCAACCCATACGTTCCTGTTGGAACGGATCGCGTCGGGCTGGATCATCCGCGTCTTGCCTCCCGGCGGTCCACGCCCGGCGCATGACTACGCGGAACTTGCCACGCCACCCTACCGTTCGCCGAACCCCTTGCTCATCTCCACGGACTTCGCCTTCCGCGCGCAGGACGCCGTCGCCTGGAATCCGCGCGGCTTCAACTTCTTCACAAGCCCAGCACAACTCGCCGCAGCGGCCAAAGCATACGAAGCCACGGTGCGTGAACCCAACCGGCCGTCTGCCGGTGCAGCACTTTTCCCGTTGATTGCCGGCGCCTGCTCCGCCGAGCTGCGCATCCTCGACGCCCGCATTGCGGGTGGAACGGCGGATCAAACCGCCATGGCCGCCACGGTCGCATCGCACTTTGCAGAGACAGCACACACCGTCGAGAACGATACGGCTCCCACCAAGCTTGGGCGAATCGTCAGCATGCGCTTCCGTGTTACGGTACGGCCGGCCGCAAAGTGATGCTGCCGGTAATACCATCGAAGCCACTGTGCCGTGAAACTACAGTCCAGTAAGAACATGACAGCAGGTTCCGGCATCGTATTGGCATAGAATCACCTTATGAGTACACCTGCAGACCAGACATCCAGCAACGGCCGCCCCGCGGCGCCGCAGGGCACGGACCGTTATTTCTTCGGCGCGCTTGATTCCTTCGGAAAGAATCAGGACAAGCTGCGTGAAGTGAACTGGGGTCCACAGCAGCCTGAGGGCGTTGTGCTTGCGTCCATGGACGCCGCCGTGAACTGGGTCCGCAAGAACTCTGTCTGGCCTATGACATTCGGTCTCGCCTGCTGCGCCATTGAGATGATGAGCATGGGTGGCTCACGCTATGACATTGCCCGCTTCGGCGCGGAAGTCTTCCGTCCCTCACCCCGCCAGAGCGACCTGATGGTGGTCGCCGGCCGCGTCTCGCAGAAGATGGCTCCAGTCATCCGGCGCCTCTACGAGCAGATGCCCGAGCCGAAGTGGGTGATCAGCATGGGCGCATGCGCTACCTCGGGTGGCGTCTTCAATAACTATGCGTTGCTCCAGGGCGTGAACCAGATCATTCCGGTCGATATCTACGTGCCGGGCTGCCCACCCCGTCCGGAACAGCTGTTATATGCCATCACACTGCTGCAGGAAAAAATACAGAAAGAGCGGGGCAGCACAACGCGCTCTTTGAACATCGCATAGTGCATATAAGGATTTACTTCGCAAACGTACGAAAAAGTTACTCACTATGTACGATTTGCGTTGCTTGTTCCACTGCATGATGTAAACCAGCATCAGTGCATATGAATTGATAGCAGATTTTCCTGCGTGCTTTTCAGGTACCTGCTATACACTGCAAACGCATTCTTTAGCAAGTGAGCCGTACTCTCTGAGAGCTCATACTGTTGCACTACGAAAGATATTCCGCGGAGGATTTAGTCGCATGTTTTCTCAGCCGTTTCGCAAACTAGGCCGGTCGGCACTGGCAGTCAGCGCAGTAACCCTGGGTGCTGCAAGCCTGGGTGCGCAAACCCCAGCTGCACCGCCCGCAGGTCCGAACCCGTCCCGGGCGGACGTTTTCCTTGGTTATTCCTACTGGAGCGGTCACGGTAAGCTGCAGCCCACCGGTCTCAGCTACTCTTCCGTCGACATAGGTGCCATCGGCAGCGGCGCGTACTACTTCAGTAAGTACGCAGGCATTGAAGTTTCCGCTGCATTCCATCCAAATGGCTCGAACGATGGCTTGCAGCCGCTCCTGGCGGCCGGTCCCGTCTTCCGCCTTCCCACCCAGTACGTGACGTTCTTCGGCCATGCGATGGCCGGCGCGGCCCGTCTCGGCGGCCCGAACAGCGAAGTGCCAAGTGCTTTCGAGCACGAGCCCTACACCTGGGGACCGTCACTGACGGTCGGCGGCGGTATGGACTATGACCTGCCGTTCTTTAATCACGCCTTCGGTCTGCGTCTCTTCCAGGCGGATTACACCTACATCCACGAGGACTTCGGTCCGTCTGCCGGCATCCCGACGGGCGGCGTGCTCGGTGGACGTGCAAACGTCAGCTCGGCGCAGCTCAGCTCCGGCATCCTGATGCACCTCGGCCACATCATTCCTCCGCCGCCGGTGACCTATTCCTGCGTTGCGGCTCCGACTTCTGGTTTTGCGGGTGATCCCATCACCGTAACCGGCACGGCCATGAACCTCAACCCCAAGAAGACGGCCACCTACACGTGGACGTCGGATGGTGGCACCGTTGCCGGCACCAGCAACGTTGCGAATGTAACCACCACCGGCCTGCAGCCTGGCGACTATCACGTCAAGGGCAATGTAACCGAGGGCAAGAAGGTTGGCGAATTCGCGGATTGCGCTGCGACCTTCACCATCACCAAGCCGCTGCCGCCAACCATCTCCTGCTCGGCTGCGCCGTCTTCGCTCCGCCCAGGTGGATCTTCGACCATCACCTCCATGGCGAGCAGCCCGCAGAACCGTCCGCTCACCTACAGCTACAGCGCCACGGCTGGTTCGGTGTCCGGTTCCACCTCCACGGCAACTCTGTCCACCGCGGGCGCTGCGCCTGGCACGATTACCGTCACCTGCAACACGGTTGACGATCTCGGCCAGTCGGCTTCGGCAACCACGACGGTCAGCGTAATGGCTCCTCCGGCTCCGCCGGCGGCTCCCACGACCTCGTCGCTCTGCTCGATCACCTTTGATCGCGACAAGAAGCGTCCGGCCCGTGTCGACAACGAAGCCAAGGCCTGCCTTGACGACATCGCTCTCAACCTGCAGCGCAGCTCCGATGCGAAGCTCGCCTTGGTCGGTAACACCGTCCCCGGCAAGCGCACAAATAAGCTGGCCGCTGAGCGCGCCGTCAACACCAAGGCATACCTGGTAACCGATAAGGGCATCGATGCTTCCCGCATCATGGTCTACACCGGCACCACGGAAGCAAACACGGTCACCACAACCCTCGTACCGGCTGGCGCAACCGCTCCCAGCATGGGCACGATGGTGGATGAAACCTCCGTCAAGGCTGTACCCCGCACACCGGTTCGCCGGCACAAGAAGAAGTAGTCCGGGTAGTACTTCGGAAGCACAAGCGGTCGGCCTTCGGGCCGGCCGCTTGTGCTTGCACGTGGCACAATCCGGCTCGCTGCCGTCTCACACCGGCAGGTCATCTCTCAGCCTGTGTTGTAGCCCCGTAGGAATCGGGGGGCGCGTTGTGCCACTCGAGCTTCAAACGCTGTGCTTCAGGCGGCCGGGGACAACTTAGAATGGAAGTGCCTGCTCCAACAAGGAAAATGATGAAGTCGTTCCGCCTCGTTACACACTCTGTACTGCTAGCCTCGGTACTCTCGCTGTCCGCCCAACTTCCGGCCCAAGCCCCGGCCCAGGCTCCGGCTCAGACACGCTGGCTCCCCTTTGGCCCCAACGGCGGCGATGCCCGCTCGTTCGCTGCTGACCCGTCGGACCACAACCACATCTTTCTCGGCACCGTAAGCGGCACCATGTATGACTCGCATGACGGTGGTACTTCCTGGAAGTGGCTGGCTCAGCCGGGCAAGCGCGATGACATCGCGGTCGACAACATCCTTGTCGATCCGGCCAGGCCTTCGCGCGTCCTCGCAGCGGGCTGGGCACTCGATCACGAAGATGGCGGTCTCTATATCAGTGAGGATGGCGGCAAAACCTGGACCACCAACCAACAGATGAAAGGCCACTCCATTCGTTCCATGGCCGTGGCCCCCTCAAATCCTAAAATCATGGTCGTTGGTGCGCTGGACGGCGTCTACCGTAGTGCTGACGGCGGCAATACCTGGTCGCTGATCTCTCCCCCGGGCAGCACGGAGATTCACGAAGTGGAATCGGTCGCAATCGATCCGAAGAACCCCCAGAACATCTACGTCGGCACCTGGCACCTGCCATGGAAGACAACCGACACCGGCGCGAACTGGACCAACATGAAGGAGGGCATCATCGATGATTCCGACGTGTTTTCCATCATCGTTGATCCCACCAATCCTTCTGACATGTATCTCTCCGCCTGCTCCGGTATCTATCACTCCCAGGACCAGGGCGATAAGTTCGTCAAGGTGCAGGGCATTCCCTCCACCGCTCGCCGCACGCGCGTCCTCATGCAGGACACCCACCACCTATCGACCGTATTTGCGGGCACCACGGAAGGTCTCTGGCGCACAACCGACGCCGGCAAGACCTTCCTTCGCAACGGCAATCCAAACTGGGTTGTGAACGACGTCATCATCGACCCCACCAACAGCAACCATGTTCTCCTCGCAACCGATCGCACCGGCGTCCTCATGTCGACGGATGGCGGCCAGACCTTCGTTCCCTCCAACCGCGGCTTCGCATCCCGGCAGATATCGTCCATCGCGCAGGACAGGGCGAGGGCGGCTCATCTGTGGATCGGCGTCATGAACGACAAGGACGCAGGTGGCGTCTTCTCCAGCGAGGACGGCGGTCTCGTCTGGACCCAACGAAGCGCCGGGCTGAATGGCGCAGATATCTTTTCGCTCGTGCAGGCGCCGGACGGCACGCTGCTCGGAGGCACGCGGCACGGCATCGTTCGCCTCTCAGAAGTCGGCTGGTTGAGTTCCGGTCTAACGCTGAACGATGCTCCGCCGTCAGCGCTCAAGGAGCCTGCACCACCCCTTCGCGGCACCGGGTCCAGGACAAAGCGCGCAGCCGGACAAAAATCTCTCTCCGTCGGCACCGGTCCGGAACGCGACGCCTCCGCGCAGGAATCCGATACCGGCGTGTACGCCATGGTAGCGGCGGACAACGCTGTCTTCGCCGCAACCGAAGGAGGCCTGTTAAGCTCCACCGATAACGGCCACACCTGGAACCACATTCGCAGCACGGAGGGTAAGCCGTGGCACCTGCTCGCACAGCAGGGTTTCCGCGTCCTCGCCGCCGACAAGGGTATCCTCGCGCTCTCGGTCGATCACGGTCTCAACTTCCTCACCATCACCCCACCGCCGGAACTCACCTATCTCACAGCCATCGCGATCGACAGTGGCGGCAGGTTATGGGCCGGCGGCCGCCAGGGCGTCTTCTATTCCGATAATGACGGCATCAATTGGAAGCTGCTGCAGGGCCTCTACGTTCCCGACATCAGCGGTATCTCCTACGATCCCGCCGGCAGCCGTGTCCTCGTCACCGCGAACCAGCCCAGCACCTTCGTCTACTCGGTGCATGTCCCTGATCTCAAGGTCACCTACATTGACTCGGGCTGGCCGCTCCGCATGGTCGTACCCGTCACCGACCACTTCGTCGGCGTCACGCCCTACGACGGTGTCGTCGTGCAGCCCAGGATGGTCGTCTCCGACATCAAGCCGTTCCAGTGAGTATGAGTTCCATGCCTGCATCCTGCGCCGGAATCTAAACTGGCGCCCACGGCGTAAACTATAGCTATGACTGATTCACCCACAGGCCGCCCCCGTCACGAGTTCGGAACAGACGACGCCACCCTCCTGCCCATCGCAGAGAAGGTGCGTGCGGGCGAGCGCCTCTCCGCGGCAGACGGTCACGCGCTCTACCGCTCCGGCGATATCCTAGCCGTAGGCTGGCTCGCCAACCTCGTCCGCGAACGCATGCACGGCAACCTGACGTTCTTCAACGTCAACCGCCACATCAACCCAACCAACGTCTGCGTTGCAAGCTGCCGCCTCTGCGCCTTCGGCAAAAAGAAGGGCGACTCCGGCACCTACACCATGGCGCTTGAAGAAGCCTGGACCGCCGCGGGCCAGGGCTATAGCGAAGCCGTCACCGAGTTCCACATCGTAGGCGGCCTCCACCCTGACCTGCCCTTTGAATACTTCCTCGACCTCGTCACCGGCCTCAAAGAGCGCTTCCCCAAGGTCCACATCAAGGCCTTCACCATGGTCGAGGTCGCCTTCCTCGCCAAGCGCGCCAAGCTCTCCATCCCCGAAACACTCATCAAGATGAAGGCAGCAGGCGTTGACTCCTGCCCCGGCGGCGGCGCGGAAATCTTCGCCGACCGCGTCCGCCACATCATCTGCGATCACAAGATCGACGGCTCCGAGTGGCTTGAAACCGCGGAGATGGTCCACAACGCCGGCCTGCGCTCCAACGCCACCATGCTCTACGGCCACATCGAGAACGAAGAAGACCGCGTCGACCACATGCTGAAGCTGCGCGAGGTCCAGGACCGCACCGGCGGCTTCCAGACCTTCATCCCGCTCGCCTTCCACCCGGAAAACACCGTGCTCGGCCACCTGCCGCGCACCACCGGCTTTGACGACATGCGCCAGATCGCCGTGGGTCGCCTGCTGCTCGATAATTTCGCCCACATCAAAAGCTACTGGCAGATGGTCACGCCCAAGATGGCGCAAATCAGCCTTCGCTTCGGCGCAGACGACATCGACGGCACCGTCGTCGAAGAGAAGATCTACCACGAGGCGGGAGCCACCACTCCGCAGGGCATGCGCCGCGCCGAACTCGAACGCCTCATTCGCGAGGCCGGCCGCGACCCCGTCGAACGCGACACCCTCTACAACCGCGTCACCCGCACCGAAGACACCTTCGTCATCGCCGTCTAGAACCGATTAAGCAGGAACGTACGTCAACCGAATCACGTCCTCGGTGATGAGATCGCTAGCCACCAGGCGGAGCCGCGGTCTTGGGCCGGCGAAGAACGGCTTGCCGCTGCCAAGCACGACGGGATGGACGTAGAGTCGATATGCATCGATAAGGCCCGCGTCGCCTAGGCTTCGCGCCAGGTGTGGTCCGGCAACTTCAATCTCGCCCGCCAGCTCAACCTTCAGCCTGCGTACCACCGCCACAACGTCATCCGCGCAGGCCATGGCTGACGTGATGAGCGAAGCTTGGATCGCCTTCATCAAGACTGGAGACCTTAACCACAAGGGCATGCCCAAGTGGAACTCGTAGCGCAAGGCAAGCGAACGCCATGCTCTTCGACACAAAACGGAGCAGGTAACGAACCATGACGCAGACAGTATCCCAATGCTCGGTAAATCATGCTCGGTCAAATCATGCTCGGTTGAATCACAAATGGCACAGGGTAGCGTAATGCTACCCTTAGGCCTCACAATCTAATCAGCATGTCTTCTGCTTCAACCCAGGCCCAGCCTTCCGCGATCCAGGCCCAGCTGCCGGCCACGCAAGCCTCACCCGCAGGCCGCTTTAGCCACGCATGGCGGGCGCTGCGCCATCGCAACTACCGGCTCTACCTTGGCGGCCAGCTCATCTCGCTCATGGGCACGTGGATGACGCGCCTAGCGCTCTCCTGGCTCACCTACCGGCTCACCCATTCGGCATTCCTGCTCGGCCTAGTCGGCTTCGCCGGCCAAATCCTCACCTTCGCTCTCGCTCCCTTCGCAGGTGTCTGGATTGATCGCGTCGACCGCCGCAAGCTCCTCATCGCCACGCAGGTCTTCGCGGGTCTCCAGTCCATCGCGCTCGCAATCCTCACGCTCATGGGCATCATCACCATCGGCGAAATCCTCGCGCTAGCCGCCTTCCAGGGCCTCATTGACGCCTTCGACATGCCTGCCCGTCAGTCCTTCGTCGTCAAAATGGTGCCCACCAAGCAAGACCTCGGCAACGCCATCGCACTTAATTCCTCAACGGTCAACATCGCGCGACTCCTCGGCCCACCCGCGGCAGCGGTCGTCATAGCACGCTTCGGTGAAGGCTGGTGCTTCGTCATTGACGGCGCCTCCTACCTCGCCGTCATCGCATCGCTCCTCATGATGCGCATCGACTACATCCGCTCCGCCACCGCGCACCTCACCTCCGTGGCAGCGCAACTTCGCGACGGCTTCGCCTACGTCTCGACGTACATTCCGGTACGCAACATCCTTCTGCTCTTCGCAACAACCAGCCTGCTCGGCATGTCGCAGATGGCGCTCATGCCCATCTTCGCCGCACAGGTACTTCACGGCGGCCCGCACACGCTCGGCCTGCTTACCACGGCATCGGCCTCGGGCGCTCTCGTCTCAGCCTTCGCACTTGCCGCGCGCAAATCCGTCATAGGCCTGCTCAAGAAGATACAGATAGCGTCCTATCTCTTCGGAGCGGCCATCATTGCTTTCGGCCTATCCCGCTGGCTGCCGCTCTCGCTCGCGTGCATGATGGTTATCGGCTTCGGCATGATGCAGGGCCTCGCCTCCAGCAACACCATCATCCAAACGCTCGCACCCGACGAAAAGCGCGGCCGGGTCATGAGCTTCTACACCATGGCCTTCATCGGCATGACACCCTTCGGCAGCCTGCTCGCAGGCGCACTCGCAGCCCGCCTCGGAGCACCGCACACCCTCATCGTCTGCGGCATCATCATCATCCTCGCCGCAACGCTCTTCACGCTCGAAAGCAGCAAGGTCCGAGCCCTGATGCGCCCACGCTACGAAGAACTCGGCATCCTCGCACCCAAAGCATCCTAGCCACCTAGTCTGCTGGGCTTTATTCTCTGCAATACAGCAGGTGTTAGCGCGGCTGCTGACAGCGCAATGTGCGCAATGAAGTGCGCGGGATTAGGTGGTGCGAGTATCTGCTCGTCAGCGCACTGAAGGTGCGCAATGTAATAGCCTGGGGCAAAGCCCCAGGTACAGAGTCGATGGAAACCAGCGGGCTGAAGGCTCGCGCTATCTGCGGATGGCTCGACCCGAAGATCTGAAGAGACGACCAATGACCACCATCCACCGCTGCACATGGGCCAACAGCGAACCGCTGATGACCACCTACCACGACACCGAATGGGGCGTCCCCGAACACAACAGCCGCATGCTCTGGGAAACCCTCATGCTCGAAGGCTTCCAGGCCGGCCTCTCATGGAGCATCATCCTCCGCAAGCGCGACACCTTCCGTGAAGCCTTCCTCAACTTCGACCCAAAGAAGATAGCCCGCTTCGGCGACCGCGAAGTCGACATCCTCCTCGCCAACCCAGGCATCGTCCGCTCCCGCGCCAAAATCCTTGCCACGGTCAACGGCGCCCGCCTCTTCAACGAAATGGAAGCCCGCGGCGAGCACTTCGACACCTTCTGCTGGAGCTTCACCGACGGCAAAGTCCTCAAGGGCGACGGCAAATCCATCCCCACGCAAACACCGCTCTCCGCCAGCATCGCCAGAGAACTCAAACGTCGCGGCTTCAAGTTCGTAGGCCCATCCATTGTCTACGCCTGGATGCAGGCCGTCGGCATCGTCAACGATCACAGCACCGCCTGCTTCCGCCGCAAGCAGGTCTAACTCCACAAACTCAGATCTTTTCGAGCTTGCGGCGGATAGCCTCTCTCATGACGGCGGATAGACGGAAGCAGGCGGCACTGTGACCCGGCCATACAAGGAGGGCAGAAGATCCAGCAGACCTAACTGTCCGAGATAGCTGATCGGCGAAGTGTCCGCGACAACACTCATCGACCAATAGAATGCGAATCCTGCTCAAAGTCTTCGATGCTGTACGAATGTTCCCAAACTTCGTGCTGCTTCAGAAATCCATCCAGCTCATCACGTGTGCTAAATCCAAGCATCTCCCGTGTCTCACGCGGCGTAAGCGCCCCCGTCCGGTACCCCTCGATCGCAAACGCCTCAAGCGCCTCACGCGCCGAGTTCGGCCGCGAGTGCAAATCTTCCGGCAATGTCACGGTGATCGTCATGACAAAAGACTACACCTGCCGCCAAACACAACAGCCATCTTCTATCCTGAACCTCTATGCCCACAATCGACCACCTCGAATGCTCGCGCTGCCACCACCACGAAGACGCCGCCACACCCAAAACCGTCTGCCCCGTCTGCGCCGGCACCTTCTACGTCCGCTACGACCTCACCGCAGCCAAGGGCACAGCCGTCCGCGACAGCCTCCCCAATATTTCCAGCATGTGGCGCTACGCCCCTGTCCTGCCTGACGTAACGCCCGTCACGCTAGGCGAAGGCTGGACACCCATCCTCCCTTCGCGCCGCAATCCGAACGTCCTTCTCAAAGAAGAAGGCGCCAATCCCACCGGCACCTTCAAAGCCCGCGGCATGTCCATGTGCATGACCATGATCAGGCACTACGGCATCCCCAAAGTCGCCGTCCCCTCCGCCGGCAACGCTGGTGGAGCATGCGCCGCCTACGCCGCCGCCGCAGGCGTCGAAGCCCACATCTTCATGCCGCAGGATGTTCCGCTCGCCAACCAGGTCGAGTGCATCGCCTACGGCGCGCACATGACCCTTGTCGACGGTCTCATCAGCGACTGCGCCAAAATCGTCGCCGAGCGCAAAGCCGCAGAAGGCTGGTTCGACGTCTCCACCCTCAAAGAACCCTTCCGCGTCGAAGGCAAAAAAACCATGGGCTACGAGCTCGTCGAGCAGTGCGGCTGGACCTACCCGGACGCCGTCTTCTACCCCACTGGCGGCGGCGTCGGCCTCATCGGCATGTGGAAGGCCTTCCTCGAAATGGAAGAGCTCGGCTGGGTCACCGGCAAGCGCCCCAAAATGATCGCCGTGCAAGCCGCAGGCTGCGAGCCCGTCACCAAGGCCTACCGTGAAGGCGCCGACGCGTCCGTCATGTTCCAGAACGCGCACACCCTCGCCAGCGGCCTCCGCGTCCCCAAGCCCTACGGCGACTACATCATCCTCGATGTCGTCCGCCAGTCCGGCGGCACCGTCATCTCGCAAACCGACGACGAGATCTTCGCTTCCATCCAGGACTGGGGCGCGAACGAAGGCATCCTGCTCTCACCTGAAGGCGCCGCGGCAACCGCCGCCTATGACCGACTCATCGAGAACGGCTTCCTCAACCCCTCCGACCGGGTCGTCATCTTCAACACAGGCACCGGCAACAAATACACTGACGTTCTAAGCACCATGCAGCGCGCGCACCGCGCAACCTCATCACCTGCGTAAAAGCCACGGCGCGTAGCGCGGCCCTACACACGCCGCTTCACTTCTTCGCCAGCCCTACCGATGGTCGAAGTTTCACGCCGTCCAACGGAAGGCCCACGCGACGCAGTACGAAGCCATGTGAATGGCCTATTACCGCACATCGGGGCGATCATCGCATTGTCGGCCCGATTCGCACCCTGCTACCCTTACTGGGTTATGGAAGTCCCCACCTCGCAGCCCGCGGAAACCGATGTCCTCCTCGTAGGTGCGGGCATCATGTCGGCCACGCTCGGCACGCTGCTGCAAACGCTCGCCCCCACGCTGCGCATTACCATCGTCGATTCTCTCGATAAGGCTGCCGTCGAAAGCTCCGACGCATGGAACAACGCGGGTACCGGCCACGCCGCTCTCTGTGAGCTGAACTACACCCCTGAGAAGCCAGACGGCACCATCACCGTCGATCGTGCTGTCAAAATCAACGAGCAATTCCAGCAATCCCGGCAGTTCTGGGCCATGCTCGTCGAGCGCGGCCTCATCGCCGATCCGAAACAGTTCATCAACTCCATCCCCCACATGAGCTTCGTCAACGGGGCCGAAGGCGTAGACTTCCTGCGCCGCCGCTACGCCGCCATGCAGGCCAACCCGCTCTTCCGCGGCATGACCTATAGCGAAGATCCCGCGGTCGTCCGTGAGTGGATTCCGCTCATGATGGAAGGCCGCAACTCGTCGGAGCCAGTCGCAGCCACCCGCGCGGAGGACGGCACCGACCTCAACTTCGGCGCACTCACCCGCATCCTGCTCGGAAGCATGCAAGGGCAGGGAACAAACGTCCTCTTGCGCCAAAAGGTCACCAATCTCACCCACCTGCCGGATACCCGCTGGTACGTCGAAGTCGAAGACCTCGCGACAAAGAAGCGCCGGCACATCACCACGCGCTTCATCTTCCTCGGCGCAGGTGGCGGCGCTCTCCCGCTGCTGCAAATGTCCGGCATCCCCGAGGGTCGAGGCTACGGCGGTTTCCCCGTCAGCGGCCAGTGGCTGCGTTGCACGAATCGTCAGGTCATCGAACAGCACGCGGCCAAGGTCTACGGCAAACCCGCCATCGGCGCTCCGCCCATGTCCGTCCCCCACCTCGACACCCGTGTCATCGACGGCAAGCGCGAGCTCCTCTTCGGTCCCTTCGCCGGCTTCACCACCAAGTTCCTCAAGTCCGGCTCCTTCGCCGATCTCCCCGCGTCCATCGGCCCCGGCAACCTCGTCTCCATGCTCGGCGCAGGCGCTACCAACCTCGGCCTGACAAAGTACCTCATCGGCCAGGTCATGCAATCGCAGAATGACCGCGTGAATGCACTCCGCGATTTCGTCCCCACCGCACGCGGCGAAGATTGGGTGCTCGAAATCGCAGGTCAGCGTGTGCAGATCATCAAGCCTGATCCGAAAACTGGCGGCAAGCTCGAGTTCGGCACCGAAGTCATCCGCAGTTCCGACGGCTCACTTGCAGCGCTCCTTGGAGCATCGCCCGGAGCGTCCACCGCCGTCAGCATCATGCTCGAGCTCATCAGCAAAGGCGTCAGCGTCCTCACACCATCGGAGAGCTCGCCCGACGCACTCCGTACCTTCGTCCCCAGCTACGGAAAGTCACTGGTCAACGATCCTGAGCTACTGCAGACCATCCTCGACCGCACCGGAACGTTGCTCCAACTCAGGGCAGCCTGACAGCCGGGCACGATTGCGCTGCGATGTATCCCTGATTCCGGTAAACCAGCACGACTGTCGCCGGCGAAACGCGTTCCTGAATCGGGGCGTGTTACCTCTCACCTCTCCGTAAGCGTCTGACAAGTCAAGGCGTCGCGCCGTACACTGTGAGGCATGCAGACGATGGTTGAACCGGCTGTAGCGGATGCAGGCGCCCTGCGCATGAAGCCTCCCGCGACGATCTACACGGTTCAGGCGCTCCGTGGCATTGCTGCCCTCTTGGTCGTCATGCAGCACCTGGTCACCATGTGGTATCCGGAAGTACGCCACAGCTTCCCCATGATTGCCTTCAAGGGCACCTCCGGCGTCGATATCTTCTTCGTGATCAGCGGATTCATCATGCCGCTCTCCGTTCGCAGGTCAGGTTCAAGGGCGCGCGCCGCACGCACTTTTTTCATCCGGCGGCTTGAGCGGATCGTGCCTCTGTACTGGATCTGTACCGTTCTCAAGTACTGCGTCGTGCGTCTCAGTCCCGACCTCTCCGAGCACGGCGTTGGCTCGGGGTGGCATGTGTTCGCCTCGTTCCTGTTTCTTCCCTCGTTCGACACCTCTCACCACGTGGTGCCGCTGTTGCAGCTCGGATGGACACTCAATTGGGAAATGCTCTTCTACGCGCTTATGGCGATTGCTCTGCTGCTTGGCGCGCCGCTGCGGTTCTTTCTCCCGCCCATCCTGATCGGCCTGGCCTCGCTGTACTTCGTACATCCTCCGTCCAACCTGCCGCTCGACACCCGTACCATCCCTCTGCTGGTCGAGTTCCTGCTTGGTCTTGCGCTATCCGTCCGGTATCGACACCGCCTTCGCTCCGCCCGGACGGTTCCCGCGCCGGTGGCATGGACCATCGGCATCGCGGCTTTCCTGGCGCTCATCTTCTGGCTGCCCGCCACAAACTACCCACTCTTCTTCGGCGGCTTTCTTGCCATGGCGGTTGTCGGCGCCGGTCTGGAACTGGAAGAAAGCATCGGGCATCACATTCCGCGCCTGTTGCTCCTCCTTGGAGATGCTTCCTACTCCATCTACCTAACCCACTGGTTCCTCGTCTCGATCTTCCGCAAGACCCTGGGCCACTCGGTTCTCGCCTCCATGAGCAATGCGACACTCCCGCTCCTGATCATGCTTTCAGTGAGCTGTGTTGTGGGCATTCTCGTCTACCACTTCGTCGAGAGCCCCATTAACCACTACTTCCGCGTCCGCCGCCGCACCGCTACAGCGGCCTGAAAACCAGAAGGGCCAACCCTGGTTGGGCTGGCCCTTTCCGTCCTGCTTGCAGTAACGGCTTACACGCGCTCGATAACCACCGACTCAAGCACAACCGGCTTCTTGGGCCGGTCCATGCCGTCACGTGCAACCTTGCTGATCTTCTCCACAATGTCATAGCCCTCAACCACCTCACCAAAGATGGTGTGGCGACCGGTCAGCCACGCCGTCGGTGCAACGGTGATGAAAAACTGCGATCCATTCGTGTTCGGGCCGGCATTTGCCATCGCTAGCAAACCAACCTTCTGGAAGCCGTGCGGCGAACCCTTCGTCTCATCGGCAAATTTATAGCCGGGGCCGCCCATGCCAGTGCCTTCCGGGTCGCCACCCTGGATCATGAACTCTGGGATCACACGGTGAAAGACAGTGCCGTCATACAGCTTGTCGCCCTTCTTGCTGCGGCTCTCCCATTTCTTGGTGCCTTCTGCAAGGCCGATAAAGTTCGCAACGGTCTCCGGCGCGTCCTGCTCAAACAGCTTCGTAACAATGGTTCCCTCGCTCGTCGTAAAGACAGCGTAAGTACCGGGTGTGCGCTCTGCCATGGTGTTCGTTCTCCTCTTTCAAACTCATCTGATGCCGCAAACTTGCTTCGCCTTTGCGAACGTTGCGAAAACCTTCGCGTCCTTGGCATTCTGCTTTCGCTTTTCCTATTGTGCTGCCGCTGGTGCAGCAACCGCTTCAGGAGGCAAAGGCTGCCCTTCCGGCACGATCGTCACCTTGTTGATCGTCACCGGCGTCACTGGCTTGTCCTGCGAATTTTTCTCTACCCGCGCGATCGACTGAACCACCAGCACCGAGTGCGGATCGCACTGCCCAAAGATCGTGTGCTTCCCGTTCAACTCCGGCACAGGCGCTTCCGTGATGAAAAACTGCGTGCCGCCCGTGCCGGGCCCGGCATTCGCCATGGCCAGCCGGCCTTCGCGATCAAACCGCAACCCCGGCGAAAACTCATCCTTGATGTAGAACCCGCCGTCGCCCGTACCATTGCCCGCGCGGTCGCCACCCTGGATCATGAAATTCGCGATCACGCGGTGAAACGTGGTCCCATCGTAGAAGTGAATGCCCTTCAGCTTCGCTCCCGTGATCGGATCGGTGAACTCCTTCGCGCCCGTCGCCAATCCAATAAAGTTGTCCACCGTAACCGGCGACTCCTTCGCAAAAAACTGGCAGGTAAGCCGACCCATGCTGGTGTCGATCACCGCCGTAGGCCCATTCGGCGCCGGCGGTACAACAATACCCTCAGTCGTGCTGGGCGTATCCGGCAGATCATCCGCCGGCTTGGGCGCCGGCTGCTGCGGAGGTGTGGTGGGTGCACCGGTCTGAGCAAAGCAGGGCATCGCCACCAGCCCCGCCATCAACGTCAAAGAAGCAAATCGCAACATCATGCCGCCTTCAAGAATACGCCCGCACGCGCTTGAGGTCGAACCCGGCAAACTCCTCCATCTGTTCGCATCTGCGACAAGTATGAAGGAACCAAACCCTTTGCAGGCCTTGGCGACCTTAGCGACCTTAGCGTTCTGCCTTTATCACAGCAAGCGCGCAGCGAAAGCCCGAACACTCCCTATCCACCCCACTCCTGCGCAATCCCCATCACTCGCAAAAGATTCTCTCCCAGCAACCCCTTCAACGCATCCGCCGCCCATCCCCGCTCCAGCAACCCAGCCGTAACCTTCGGCAGATCCGCCGCCGTCTCCATACCCTCAACCGACAGCGTAATCCCATCGAAGTCCGACCCAATCCCCACATGCGCCGGCCCAACCAGACGCAGCAAATGATCAAAATGATCCACCAGCACAGAGAAGGGAATAACCGGCAACGTCCGCGCAAGCGGCCTTAGCGCCTCCAGTTCGGTGTGAAACGGCAGCGCTACACCCCGCTCCGCAAACGCTTTCTTTATTGGCTCAAGTGCAGCCTCAAACTCCGGCTTTTTCGCGTTATAAGCATGCCTGTACTCATCGCTAACAAACGCTGCATAGAAGTTCACCATCACCACGCCGCCCTTCGCGGCCAGCGCAACGGCCATCTCATCCGTCAGATTCCGAGCCGCCCCGCAGATCGCCCGCGCCGACGAATGCGACGCAATCACCGGCGCCTTCGACGTCTCCAGCACATCCCAGAACGCCGCGTCTGACACATGCGACACATCCACCAGCATGCCCAGCCCATTCATCTCCGCGATCACATCGCGCCCAAACGCCGTCAGCCCCATCGCGTTCGCACCAGCCCCGCTCGATCCGCACCAGTCATTCGCATTCGCCCAGGTCAGCGTCATGTAGCGTGCCCCATGGTCGAAGAACTCCCGCAGAATACCGAGATCGTTCTCAATCGCGTGCCCGCCTTCCACGCCAACCATCCCGGCAAACCGCCCCGCTTCACGAGCCGCAAGTATCTCCTCCGGCGTGCGGCAAACCGCAAGCGCCTCAGGATGCTTCGCAGCCTGCGCATGGATCGACGCCATCAGTGCGCGCGTGCGCTCCGCAAACCGTCCAGCCCAAGCCTCGGGCTCCGGCCAGGCGATCAGAAATCCACCATCCAACCCACCTTCACGCGCCGTCTCAGCCGAAAGCTGCCCCATGCCGAGCGGATCGCCGATCCAGTTCCAGCCCTCATCCACAAACCGCTGCGGTGTATCCGCATGCCCATCCAGCACAACAGACGCGGCATGCAGTTGCCTCGCCTCCGCAAGAAAATCCCTCATGAAAGAATCTTAGGCCGCGGCGCAGAACGTCTGGTTAAATTCACCGTATACAGCACGGCTGCGGCAAACCCGCCGCACCCCCCTGGCGTCTATCTCAGACGAGGTGACAGGCTATGAGCAGTGCATTGACCGGTAACGGAATCGCAGGCGAGGGCGAAGGCATCGCCAAGGACAAAGTAAACACCGCCGACACGCCGGCGCGTCCCGGCATCAACTCGCTCGACACACCCGAGCACCAGACACACATCGACCGCATCGCGGAAGACTCCGCCAAGCGCGCCATGAACCGCCAGGCCCACAACGACGGTGACATCTTCACGAAGTAATTCCAGCACTGGAAATGAAACCACAGAGCCTCGCACCCGCGAGGCTCTTTCACTGCGACGACCCTTCGCGAAGCGCAAGCTCGATCAACCCTCAAAGGCCGCTGCAGCACCAGCTTCAGCCACAGCCTGATCATCCTTACCCACACCACCACTCACGCCAACCGCACCCACAACCTTGCCATCCTTCTTTAACGGCACGCCACCCGCAAAGATCGTCACCTTGCCATCATTCGAAGCATGAATCCCAAAGAACTGGTCGCCGCTCTGCGACTCCTTACCCAGCGCTCCAGTCTCAATATCAAAACGCGGAAAACAACGAAGGCAAGGCATAAGCCTTGCCTTCGTTTCAAAAACGGACCAGCTTATCGTACGAAGAAGTCCTTCACCTGCTGGAGGATCACATCCCTGCTGATATCGCTGATCGCCTCGGTCAGCGGCAACTGCTTCGGGCACGCCTGCACGCAGTTCATCGCGTAGCCGCACTCCTGCACGCCGCCGTCACCGGCCAGCGCGCGCAACCGCTCTTCCTTCAGAACGGAGCCTGCAGGGTCCATGTTGAACAGCCGGGCCTGCGCAATCGTCGCCGCCCCCACAAAGTTCGTGCTGTCATTGAACTGCGGGCAAACCTCCATGCAGATCGTGCACGAGATGCAGTTCGACAGCGGATACCGCTGCTCCTGTATCTGCGGAAACTGCCGCGGCCCCGGCCCCAGGTCATAGCTGCCATCGATCGGCACCCAAGCCTTTACAGCCTTCAAATTCTCAAACAAAACTGAGCGGTCCACAGCAAGATCGCGCACCACCGGGAACTTCGACAGCGGAGCCAGCGTGATCTCGCCCTTGCCATTCTCGGCCAGCAATGTATCCACAAGAGCCGAGCACGCCATGCGAGCCTTGCCATTGATCAGCATCGCGCACGAACCGCAAATCTCTTCCAGGCAGTTCGAGTCGTACGCAACCGCCGTCGTCACCGTGCCCGCGGCATTCACCGGGTTCGCCGCAATGTCCACCAGCACGCTCGTAATGTTCAAACCACTACGATACGGCAGGTTAAACACCTCCGTCGCCGCCGCGGCATCCGGCGTAGCCTGCCGCTTGATCGATACCTTAAAGGTCGAACCCGTATAAGCCTTCGGCTTCCCAACATGCGCTGACTTCTTCGACATACATCCTCGCTTCCAAACTCAACGGAGCTTTGATCTCCGTGTGTACTCCGCGAACTCTGTGTTCAAAAACACGCGTCCTTACGAACTCGTATAAACCCGAAGCCGCGGCTTGATCCACTGCGTATCCACTTCCTCGTACCCAAGCATCGGCGCATCGTTCGCCGCGTCGTAACTTGCCATCGTCGTCTTCAAAAAGTCCGCATCATTACGATCCGGAAATTCCGGCTTGTAATGCGCGCCACGGCTCTCGTTACGCTTCTCCGCACCCTGCACAATCACGCGCGCCAACTGCAGCATGTTGTACAGCTGCCGCGTAAACGCAAACGACGTATTCGCCCACTGGCTCTTATCCGTCAGGTTAATGTTCTTGTAGCGAGCCAGCAGGTCGACAATCTTCTCGTCCGCCTCGCGCAGGCCCTTGTTGTACCGGACGATCGTCGCGTGCCGCGTCATCGTCTCGCCCAGCTCACGCCACAGCTTGAACGGATTCTCCGTGCCCTGGTTGCTCAACAACACATTGTTGAACTCCATCTGCCGCAGCTTCTCCGCGGCATGGCCGCCATCGCCCTGCGCAGCAGGCAGGCTCTTGGCATACGTCATCGCATTCGGCCCCGCAACAAACCCACCGTAGATGCAGCTCAGCAGAGAATTCGCACCCAACCGGTTCGCACCGTGGATCGAATAATCCGCCTCACCCGCCGCAAAAATACCCGGCACATTCGTCATCTGGTTGAAGTCGACCCACGTGCCGCCCATGGTGTAGTGCACACCAGGGAAGATCTTCATCGGCACTTCATGCGGATCCTCACCCACAAACTTTTCATAGATTTCGAGGATGCCTTCGATCTTCCTCTCCAGCGTCGCGCGGTCAATGTGCGACACATCCAGGTACACCATCGGCTGTCCATCGATGCCCATGTCGAGATCGAACACAACCTGGTGAATCTCGCGGGTCGCAATGTCACGCGGCACCAGGTTGCCGTACTTGGGATACTTCTCTTCCAGGAAGTACCAGCGGTCTGCCTCAGGAATCGTCTTCGCCGGACGCGGATCGTTCTTCTTGCGCGGCACCCAAACACGCCCACCCTCTCCACGAGCCGACTCCGACATCAACCGCAGCTTGTCCTCACCCGGAATCGCGGTCGGATGCACCTGGATAAACTCACCATTCGCGTAATACACACCCTGCTGATACAGTGCCGACTGCGCCGATCCCGTGCACACCACCGAGTTCGTCGACTTGCCGAAAATGGCCCCATTGCCACCCGTGCAAATAATGATCGCGTCCGCCTGGAACGTCCGCACTTCCATCGAACGCAGGTCCATCGCGCAAATGCCGCGGCACACGCCCGTGCCATCGATCACAGCTGACAGGAACTCCCATCCCTCATACTTCGTCACCTTGCCTTCGCTCTCATAGCGGCGCACCTGCTCGTCCAGCGCATACAGCAGCTGCTGCCCAGTCGTCGCTCCAGCGAATGCAGTCCGGTGATACAGCGTGCCACCAAAGCGGCGGAAGTCCAGCAGGCCCTCCGGCGTGCGATTGAACGGCACGCCCATGCGGTCCAGCAGGTCAATAATCGCCGGCCCCTGCGCCGTCATGTTCTTCACCGGCGTCTGGTTCGCCAGAAAGTCGCCGCCATACACGGTGTCGTCAAAGTGCTTGTCGACGTTATCGCCCTCGCCCTTCAGGTTCTTGGCCGCATTAATGCCGCCCTGCGCGCAGACCGAGTGCGACCGCTTAACCGGAACGATGGAGAAAAGGTCAACCTTGCCGCCCGCCTCGGCAATCTTGATAACCGAGGAAAGCCCGGCGAGACCGCCACCCACAACGATAATTCTTGGTGTTGCTGCCATTGTTATCTCAACCCTTACTCGACTTTGCCAGCTTCTCTCTGCTGGCGAATCGTCGTTAGTGTCCCGTACTGCATTGCAAATTCATGCAAATCCCGATTGCTACAGGGAGGTACACCTTGTCTCTAAATCCAACGTAGATCCCATCTATCAAGCAGAACCACAAGATGCCGAAAGATCTGCATTGAGCGAAGTTTGAACATTGGCTGCTCTTCGTTGGCCTTTGTCGAACTTAAGATCCCTACTGCTGCGGCACCGCACTCGGCTGCACCGGCTGCCCGGCCGAATCCTTCTGCAGCGCCCCATTGCTGCCATACGGCAAACCGTTATTCGTTGGATACTGCGCACCCGGTCCACCCGGCTGTGCAGGCAGCGTCACACCCTCAGGCTGCGCCGGCATTACATCCACAGGTGAGTAAGGCTGCGCATACACCACCCAGAAAATCGAAACCAGACCCATCGCGCAAAGCGCCGTCCCAAACGCCGCGCAGATATACCCGAACTTCTTCCGCGCGCTATCGCCCGGCGTAATGCCCCACTTCGCCGCAAACAACCAGATGCCATACGCAAAGTGCCAGCACGTCGCAATCATCGCGATCACATAAATCGCCAGCATCCACGGATTCAGCAACTCATACTGCACCTTGGCATACGCCAGTCCCGGATGCTCAGGCAAACTCACACCACTGAACCGCTGCCGCCAAACATGCTGAATAATGTACGCAAACGCAATCAGCCCGGTAATCCGCTGCCACACGTACATCCAGTTCCCGGCCCACGGGTACACATTCACGCTGGCACGGCCACGGATCGCAATGAATACCCCATACAGTGCGTGATACGTCAGCGGAATAAAGATGAAAGCCCACTCCAGCACGCGCGCCAGCGGCAGCCCGTTCAGGAACTTCACCTGCTGCGCATACGCCAGCGGCCCATGCACAATCTCAAAGTTGCTGATGATGTGTTCGATCAGGAACGCGCCAATGGGAATGATCCCGGTCAGCGAGTGCAGCTTGCGCCAAAAGAACGAATGTCCCTCGCCCGCACGCAGCGGCTTCACGCCCCTGCGGCTGCTGTTATCCGGTGGTGCTACTGCAACTCCGCCCATGGGAACCGCACTCCTGCTTCTCGTTCTGTGTTTTCCTTCCGGACCCAGAATCAGGCGCGCACTGAAGGAAAGGCAAGAAGAGTATCGAGCGCACAGAAAACCCGCGTCAATCCAAGAACTCCAACATGTTCGATTACCGCCCAGAGCGAACGATAACCGATATGCGATTGTCGGCGTGCCAGGCATCATCCCCATCGAAAACGCGCACTTCAGGTGCGCAATGGAATAGCCCCAGGTAATCGTCCCGCATGGAGCAGCGAACGGAAGGCCTCTCCCTATCGCACTTCCCACGCCCGCATCAGCGCCCGCAGCGCTCGCCCACGATGACTCACCCTCAACCGGTTCTCCATCGGAGCCTCCGCCATCGTCCCTTCCAATTCCTCGCTATAAAACAGTGGATCATACCCAAACCCGCCATCCCCCACAGGCAGCGTAAGAATCTCGCCCTCCACCGCACCAAAGCCAACCTGCAGAATCGCTCCATCGCACGCCAGCGCCAGCGCGCACCGGTACCGCCCCGCCCGCTCCGTCACCCCATCCAACGCCTTCAACAGGGCAGTGTTGTTCGCCAAATCCAGGCCGCCCTCATCAACCACCACACCCGCATCCAGCGCAAACCGAGCCGACCGCACTCCCGGCCGCCCATCCAGCGCATCCACCTCAAGCCCGGAATCATCCGCAATCACCCACGCCCCCGGCGCAAACTTCGAGTAATAGACAGCCTTCACCCGCGCATTGCCCTCAAACGTCAACGCATCCTCAGCGGGCGCGGGAATGTCCTTCAAATCCGGGCAGCGGCTCAATCGACACACCGTTAAACTCCCGCGCCGCCGTATGAAAGTCCCGCAGCTTACCTGCGTTCGAGCTCGCAACATAAATCGTCATGTCTCCAGCGTATCCTCCGCGTTTGCCCCTGCCTTTTTACGGTGCGATACTTGAATGTCCGCCTTACCGGAATATCGAAGCAATGAGGTCATCAAGCAAAAGCATGTCCAGCACATCCACTCCTGCCCCCACCGCGGCTGATATCAAGCCCGCGAAGGGCAAACTCGGCATCATGATCCCCGGCATGGGTGCTGTGGCGACCACTCTTATTGCAGGCGTTGAAGCCGTCCGCCGCGGCATGGCCAAGCCCATCGGCTCCATGACCCAGATGGGCACCATCCGCCTCGGCAAGCGCACCGACAACAACACCCCACTCATCAAGGACTGGGCGCCAATCGCCCACCTCGAAGACATCGTCTTCACCGGCTGGGATATCTTCGGCGGTAACCTGTACGACGCCGCCAGGACCGCAGGCGTGCTCGACCGCGACCAGCTCGAAGAGATGCGCCCGTTCCTCGAGTCCATCGAGCCCATGCCCGCCGTCTTCGACCAGCACTACGTCAAGCGTCTTGAAGGCAAAAAGATCAAAACCGGCAAGAACAAGTGCGACCTCGCCAACCAGATCCGCAATGACATTGCCGAATTCAAGACGAAGACGGATCGCCAGGTGATGATCTGGTGCGGTTCCACCGAAATCTTCATGGAGCAGACCGCCGTCCACCAGACGCTGGAAGCCTTCGAGAAAGGCCTCGTCGACGACGACCCCGGCATCTCCCCCTCCATGCTCTACGCCTGGGCCTGCCTCAAGGAAGGCATCCCCTTCGCCAACGGCGCGCCAAACCTCACGGTCGATATCCCGGCTCTTCGCGAGTTATCCAGGCAGATGGGCGCACCCATCTGCGGCCGCGACTTCAAGACCGGCCAAACGTTCATCAAGACGATCCTGGCGCCCGGCCTTAAGACCCGCCTTCTGGGCCTCTCCGGCTGGTACTCGACCAACATCCTCGGCAACCGCGACGGCGAAGTCCTCGACGATCCCGAAAGCTTCAAGACCAAGGAAGGCTCCAAGCTCGGCGTGCTCGACTACATCTTGCAGCCCGAGAAAAACCCCGACCTGTACAAGGACTTCTACCACAAGGTCACCATCAACTATTACCCGCCGCGCGGCGACAACAAGGAGGGCTGGGACAACATCGACATCTTCGGCTGGCTGGGCTATCCCATGCAGCTCAAGGTCGATTTCCTCTGCCGCGACTCCATCCTCGCCGCACCCCTCGCGCTCGATCTCTGCCTCTACCTCGACCTGGCAGCCCGCACCCCGGCACTCAAGCACCTCGGCATCCAGGAATGGCTCAGCTTCTACTTTAAAGCGCCGGACTCGGCGCCGGGCGTCTACCCCGAGCACGACCTCTTCATCCAATCCATGAAGCTCAAAAACACCCTCCGCCACATCATGGGCGAAGACCTCGTAACCCACCTCGGCCTTGACTACTACGGCGACTAAGCCAACCCAACCCACACAGAAAGGCCGCTCGCAAGAGCGGCCTTTCTGCGTGGCTTCTTTTGATTTTTCGAACCGGCGATGGTACGGTAGCCTCATAACACCCACATCGGCCCTGATGTACGGCCTCAAGCTATGCCCGATCCCCGAACGTACGATGGAGGAACCCCCATGCCCCCTGTCCGAGGACTCTGCCTCAGCCTGCTCTGCACCTTTGCCGCCACCGCCACCCTTTCCGCTCAGTTGACCCGCGAACAGATCCAGGCGAACGGCAGCAAGCACCCACCCCTGCCAAAGCCGTCCAACCTGCAGGTCCTGCCGCCCGACATCGCTATCCCCGACCTGGTAGTCACCATGGTCCGGATGGCCGAAGGTCTCGGCGTCCAATGCACCTACTGCCACGCCTTTACGCCGGACCATAAGGAGCTCGACTTCAAGTCCGATGCCAAACCTGAAAAGGTTAAAGCGCGCGTCATGCTCCGTATGGTGAACGACATCAACGGCAAATACCTCGCGGAACTCCCACAGCCCCATAAAGCAGATCCGGTCGGCTGTGGCACCTGCCACCAGGGGAAATCTGTCCCGCCCGCCTACAAGCCGCCGGCAGGATTTGTCCTTCAATAAGCGTTTACCCGCTCAAATAGAGACACAACCAGGCCGCGACAACCGTAACCTCCGGGCGTAAACTGCGTCTAACGAAGCAGGGCGAAGGTGCGTCTGCGCCCGGGAGTCCTCCCCATGAAACTGAAGAACCTAGTTCTCCTCACGTCGCTGTCCGTGGCCGCTCCGTACGCGTTGAGCGCCCAGACCAATCCGTCCATCTCGCAGCCCACCGCGCCAACCGGCAATCAGCAAGGCACACAGACCGGCAATAACGGTGGTAATAACGGCGGCAGCCAAACCGGCAGCCAGGCGCCCACCGGCAACAACAAGCCAACGACTACCGGCAGCCAGGAACCGCCCACACCCTCCAAGGAAGACCTCGACAAGGCCCGCGAAGAAGCCGCCAAAAACAACAACGAGCCCATCCCCGAGCCCGGCGTCGACCTCCGCAAGGACATCAAAAAGGGTTCCACCGACGACGTCAGCGCCGCCGGCACCCGCGACATCGGCGGCCGCGGTCTCGGCAACTGGTTCTCGACAGACTGGGAAGTCCGCAACGGCAAGTCCTACGCCGTTGAAATCGAGCGCTCCTCCCACCTCATCACCGACCCCGTCATCGTCGAGTACGTCAACCGCGTCGGCCAGAACATCGTCAAGAACTCCGACGCTAAAGTCCCCTTCACCATCAAGGTGCTTGACTCTGACGAGATCAACGCCATGGCCCTCCCCGGCGGCTTCTTCTACGTCAACAGCGGCCTCATCCTCGCCTGCGACGAAGAAGCCGAACTCGCCGGTGTCATGGCGCACGAGATCGCACACGTCTCCGCTCACCACGCCGCCCGCCAGATGACTCGCATGGAGTACGCCCAGATCGGCATGGTGCCCCTCATGTTTATCGGCGGCTACACCGGCTACGGTATCTACGAGGCCGCACAGATCGCCGTCCCGCTCACCTTCCTCTCCTTCTCGCGCTCCTTTGAGGCGCAGGCAGATTGGCTCGGCGTGCAGTACATGTACCGCTCCGGCTACGATCCGCAGGCCTTCGTCTCCATCTTCGAAAAGCTGCAGGCGCTCGAAAAGCGCAAGCCCGGCGTCCTTGCCCGTGCGTTCTCTGACCATCCGCAGACGCCCGATCGCATCGCCGCCTCGGAAGAAGAGATCGCCACCATCCTGCCCGCAAGGCCCGACTACGTCGTCAGCTCCTCCGAGTTCGACGACATCAAGGCGCGTCTCGCCCGCATCCAGAACAAGCGCAAAGTCGACGGCAACAAGGATCCCAACAAGCCCACGCTGCGCCGCACCAGCACCAGCAACAACGACCCCAACAGCTCGCAGCCCGGCAGCACCACCGGCGACGATCGCCCAACCCTCGGCCGCCGAGAATAACTTGCCAGTGCAGCACGCAATCGAATTGGCCGAGCCCTCAAGCTCGGCCAATTTCCTTCTGCCTTTACATGTAACGTTGTCATCCCGCAGCGCAGCGGAGGGATTCTGCTTTTTGGCTGATCTCCCAAACAAAATGTCAGAGGACACCTCACTCCTAAGCGGTGAGCGGTACACGGCTATCTTCCCGATTTGAAAACTGCCATGCCCTTCATCAGCCTCACCCGTCTCCGCATCCGTTCCATCCGCTTTATGCCGTTCTTTGCTGTCTACACAACGCGTGCCTTGAATCAGGTACGCGCATCCCCAGGCTTCCAGCGCGGAGCCCTTCTCAACGACAAGCGCTTCACCTTCTGGACCCTCACCGCGTGGGACAGCGCCGACAGCATGCGCGCCTACATCACCTCCAGCGCCCACAAACAAGCCATGCCAAAGCTCCTCCACTGGTGCGACGAAGCCTCCATCGCACACTGGCAGCAGGACACACCAGAGCTGCCGTCCTGGGACGAAGCCGACCGCCGCATGCGCACCGAAGGCCGCATCTCCAAGGTGCTCCATCCCAGCCCCAATCACGCCGGTCTCAGCTACGCCCCGCCACGCACCACTGCGAGCGTCCCTATCTCCGCCAAGTAATAAGGCCCGCGGCAAACCCGTAAAATAGCGGCAGGGCATCGATCGCCATCGCGCACCACGCGCACGCACGTGCCCAATTCATCCGAAACGCTGCGCCTTCACGCATGGTCCGCTCTGCGTAAACCCTCCAGGCCAGCAGGAGATCACGCATCATGATGACCAACACCAGCCCTCTCTACACCGACGAGCACGCCGCAGCCGGCACTACCGAGCCCATGCCTGCCATCGAAACCTGGCAGAACCAGTTCCGCTCCTACGAAATCCTCATCGACGACCCCGAGTTCACCAGCGTCTGCCCCCGCACCGGCCTGCCCGACTTCGGCCACATCACCATCCGCTACATGCCGAAGGAGAAGTGCCTCGAGCTCAAAAGCCTCAAGGAATACCTCTTCTGCTATCGCAATCTCGGCATCTTCCAGGAAAACATCTGCAACCGCATCCTCGACGATATGGTCACCGCATGCGACCCCATATGGGCCGAGATCAAGGGTGACTTCCGTCCCCGCGGAGGCATCAGCACAGTCGTTACAGCCACTTACCCTCGACCGCACGATCAGACCACGTCAGGCAAGTAGATATACCGACAAGACCAACCCCAAAATCGCCCACGTCATAAGCTGCCGTTGGATAACCGCCAGACGGTGACACGTGCATCACAACGTTGCATGAAGAAGATTATCCTCGCAGCGCTCGCACTTACCTTTGCCACCAGCGCCTTCGCAGCGGCACCACGCGAATGCCGCGACTGGCGGCATGATCGCCACCACCACCGCTATTGCGCCCACTGGCGCTAAAGCACAGGGCCGCGTCTTAACCCACGACGTACAACATCATCCCTCCAACAAAAGAACCTGCTCATTTGGCTGTTCCCAGCCGAATGAGCAGGTTCTTTCACTGCACGTGACAATGATTCGGGCGCTCAAGATCCGCACACGATGCGCACATGAGAGCGGCGAACCGCAGGGAGCAGCGGGCTTCAGCCCACTAACGAGCACTGCAAAAAGGGAAGCCCTTTAGGGCTGGTTCGTGCATCGCATCACGCAAATCCCGCGTTACGATGGGAGCATGCTCAAAGGCCTACTGATGCTCCTCCGCCTGCTCTGGATCGTCGTTCTGATCACAGGCACCCTGACATACTTCAAGGTCGCCGTGCCGCTCGGCCTGCACATCTACATGGGCTTCGCCATCGCCGCTCTCATGATCGCGATCGCCATCATTGGCTTCCGCGCCGCCACCGGCCTCGCCATCGTCACCATCCTCTGGGCCATCGCTCTGCCGGTCATTGGCATCCTGCAACTCACCCACATCACCAAACCCGACCTGCCATACATCCAGATCACCCACGTCATCCTCGGCATCGGCGCCATCGCCTTGGCTGAGATCATCGGCAAGCGCGCCCGCCTCGCAACGGCGGCATAGCTCCAGATGACCTCGAAGCCGGCAGCATCAAACACACGGGCAGCCACCACCGCACTCATCCTGCTCACCGCGCTCAACCTCGTCAACTACATCGACCGCTACATCCTGCCCGGCGTGCAGGAGATGGTCAAATCCGAATTCCACGTCTCCGACGAGCGCATCGGCTCGCTCACCACCTACTTCTTCATCACCTACATCATCGCCGCGCCGCTCACCGGTTGGCTCGGCGACCACTTCCCACGCAAGCCCCTCATCGTCATCGGCGCACTCCTGTGGAGCGGCACCAACCTCTTCACTGCGATGGTCCACAACTTCGACGGCCTGCTCGTTCGCCACGCCGCGCTCGGCATCGGTGAAGCCAGCTTCGGCATCTACGCGCCCGCCTTATTAGCTGACTTCTACGGCCCCGAAGCCCGCAACCGCGCCCTCACCATCTTCAACGTCGCCATCCCCGTCGGCGCAGCCATGGGCTACAGTCTCGGCTCTGCCATCGCCGAATCCCACGGCTGGCGCAACGCCTTCTACGTCTCCGCAATCCCCGGCATCGTCATCGCGTTCCTGATCCTGTTTCTGATGAAGGAACCAAAGCGTGGCGAAACCGACAGCCCCAAAGAGCGCAACAGCAAAGGCGCAGTCCTCGGCCTGGCGAAGAATCCCGCATACATGACAGCCACCATGGGCTATGCCATGACCACCTTCACCATCGGTGGCATCAGCGCTTGGATCCCCAGCTTCCTCCAGCGCGAAGCCGGCATGACCGCAACCCACGCCGGCTTCACGGTAGGCGCCATCACCGCCGTCACCGGTCTCTTCGGCACCGCCATCGGCGGCATCTGGGCCCAGCGCTGGATCAAGCGTGACCACCGCGCGTTCTACTTCATCTGCGCCATCGGCCCCACGCTCTGCATCCCATTCGCTCTGCTCACCTTCTTCGGTCCCAAAGCCATCATGCTGCCTTCACTCGCCATGGCCGAACTCGCGCTCTTCCTCGGCAGCGGCCCGGTCAACGCAGCCATCGTCAACGCCGTCAGCGCCAAGGTCCGTTCCACTGCCTTGGCAGGCCAGCTCCTGCTCATCCATCTCTTCGGCGACGTCCCATCCCCACGCATCATCGGCTTCGTCAGCGACCGCAGCAATCTCCGCATCGGCCTCGGCGTCACCGTCTTCGCGCTCGTGGCCTCCGCAGCCTTCCAGTTCTACGGAGCCCGCTTCGCCCCACACGACACCGACCCAAACGCAACTGCTGCATAAAACTTCTTCCCGACCATCGGGAGGGCCGAGCGAAGCAGTAAAGAGGGCGTGCGAACGCCCCGACCAACGGAAGGCCCGCGCGAAGCAGCAAAAAAGGCGTGCAAACGCCCGCACCGCGCGTAGCGGGCCCGTCCGGCAGGACATGGTTCGAACAGCATCGAACGGTCATCTAATCCTCCATGAGCACCCTTCGCGTCTCCGTTCTGGATCTGGTCGGCATGCGGACCGACGAAACCACGGCTACCGCCATCGCCCGCTCCGTCCAAACCGCCCAGCACGTCGAGCGCCTCGGCTACACGCGCTTCTGGCTCGCCGAACACCACAGCATCGCCGGCCTTGCCTGCTCCGCCACGTCCGTCCTCATCGGCCACGTCGCTCAGCAGACCAGCACCATCCGCGTCGGCAGTGGCGGCGTCATGCTGCCCAATCACGCACCGCTCGTCGTCGCCGAGCAGTTCGGCACGCTCGCCTCCATCTATCCCAACCGCATCGACCTCGGCCTCGGCCGCGCCCCCGGCTCCGACCAGCCCACCATGCGCGCGCTTCGCCGAGGCCTCACCTCTACCGGCGACGACTTCCCCGAACTCGTCGCAGAGGTCCAGCAGTACCTCGGCGCCCCGCGTCCCGGCCAAATCGTCCACGCCGTCCCCGGCGAAAACACCAACGTGCCGATAACCCTCCTCGGCTCCAGCGGCTTCAGCGCGCAACTCGCCGGCCAACTCGGCCTGCCCTTCGCCTTCGCCGCCCACTTCGCGCCGCAGTACGCCGAGCCGGCAATCGAACTCTACCGCCGCCACTTCCGCCCATCCGCCACGCTCAACAAGCCCTACGCCATGGTCGGCCTGCCCGTTCTCGCAGCCGGCACGGAAGCGCAAGCCAAGCGCCTGCTCACCACGCCGCAACAACGCTTCCTCGCCCTCGTCCGCAACCAGCCAGTCGAGCTCAAGCCGCCCGTCGACACCATGGAAGGCCTCTGGAACCCCATGGAGCGCGACGCCGTCGCAGCCCGCCTAAGCCTCGCCGTCGTAGGCGACGCAGCAGCAGTAAAAACCCGCCTCCAAGCCATCACCGACTGGTTAGGCGTAGACGAAGTCCTCGCCGTCACCGACACCTATGAACAATCCGACCGCCTGCGCTCCTACGAAATCCTCGCCGAAGTAGCGAAGACCATTGAAGTCAAAGAAGCCGTCGCTGCTTAGTGTCCTGCCGGACGTGCCCGCTACGCGCCGTGCGTTCACTTCGTGACGTGTAGCTGCTTCGCGCAGTCCTCCCGAGGGTTGGGACGAAGTTGCAGGCTGACCATCGGGAAGCCCACGCGAAGCAGTAAAAAGGCATGCAAACGCCCACCACGCGCAGTGGGTTCTTAGGCAGTTATAGGCAGTGAGTGCAGTTCAGGCTGTTACCAGCTCAGTAAGTTCAACCTTGCCGTAATGGCTCTTCACATAGTCATCCAGGATGACCTTGAACTCATCCACAATGTGATCGCCCTTCAGTGTCATCGCCAGCTTGCCGTCGATGTACACCGGGGCCTTCGGCTCTTCAAACGTACCCGGCAACGAAATCCCAATGTTGGCGTGCTTCGACTCGCCCGGCCCATTCACAATGCAGCCCATCACAGCCAGCTTCATCTCTTCCACACCCGGATAATGCTGCTTCCACTCCGGCATGGACGAGGTGATGTAGTTCTGCACCTGCTCCGCCAGCATCTGGAAGTAGGTCGATGTCGTGCGTCCGCAACCGGGGCAGCTTGTGACCTGCGGCGCAAAGCTGCGGATCGAAAGCGCCTGCAGAATCTGCTGCGCACAACGCACTTCCTCGCTCCGATCGCCGCCCGGCGTCGGCGTCAGCGATACGCGAATCGTATCTCCAATACCCTTCAGCAGCAGCGGTGCAAGCCCAGCTGTCGAAGCCACCGTGCCCTTCATGCCCATGCCGGCTTCAGTCAATCCAAGATGCAACGCATAGTCACACCGCGAAGCCAGCTCGCTGTACACATCGATCAAATCGCGCACACCAGAAACCTTGGCCGACAACACAATCTGATCGCGCCGCAACCCATAACGTTCAGCCGCCGCGGCATTATCAAGAGCCGAGCGCACCATCGTCTCCAGCATCACCTCGCGCGCGGGCAGGGGAGTGGCGGACCGGCTGTTCTCATCCATCATCTTCGTCAGCAACGCCTGGTCCAGCGAACCCCAGTTCACGCCAATGCGCACCGGCTTCTGGTGCTTCACGGCAACCTCAATCATCGTCCGGAAGTTCTCATCATCCTTCCGCCCAATCGAGCAGTTACCCGGATTGATGCGGTACTTCGCCAGCGCCTCGGCGCAGTCAGGATACTTCGCCAGCAGCTGGTGGCCGTTGTAGTGGAAGTCGCCGATGATCGGCGTCTCCCAGCCCTTCGCGCGAATACCTTCCACGATGTACGGCAGCGCCTTGGCCGCGTCATCGTTGTTCACCGTCACGCGCACCATCTCGCTCCCCGCACGCGCAAGCGCGGCAATCTGCTGTACGGAGCTTTCGACATCGGCGGTATCCGTGTTCGTCATCGACTGGACGACAACCGGCGCATCCGATCCGATGCGGACCTTCCCAACGGCTACTGTGACGGCTTTGCGGCGATAGATTTCAGGCATGACGTTATCGCAAGTTTACCATTTTGCATACTGCAGGCTCGGCTGCATGCAGCGTGCCGAGCATGCGGCGACCACCTTGGGCCGCCGCATGCTGTTACAGCTTCGCCGGCTGATCCCACTCTGTAAACACAAAATCCTCGAGCGGCTTCCGTGTCCGCGGAGCCTTCTCCGCAGCCTTGTAATTCTCAGGCGCGTTCTCCGGATCGCCGGCGTATCCAAGGGCCCAGACCGCACCAACCTCAAAGTCCGTGGGCACCCCAAAAAACGCACGCAGCGTCTCCTTATCAAAGCCGCCCATGCCATGCACATGCATCCCCATCGCAGTCGCCTGCAGCGCAAGCGTTGCCGCAGCCGCACCCGCATCATGCAAGCCATATGCATCCGGCGCACCGTTGTGGCTGAAGGTCTTCTTACCAAAGCTGGCGAAGAGCACCGGCACGGACGGCCCGACCCATGCCTGGTTTGGAGCCGCCAGTGTGTCGAAGATCTTCTGATACGTCGCGTCGCCCTTGCGTCCCACGATAAAGCGCCATGGCTGTTCGTTATAGCTCGAAGCAGCCCACGACGCGGCCGTGAATAATGTCTTCAGGTCCTCATCGGTCACCGGCTGATCCGTGAACGACCGTGGACTCCAGCGGCTCTGGATCAGCTCGTGAACGGGGAGCTCCGTGTGCGCATGCTTCAGTGAATCCTGTGCAGTGATATCAGCCATGAGATCGTTTTACCTTTCCGTATTGGATGTTTTTCGAGATCAAAGCGACCCACGGAAATACAAACCTTAATTCCCGGTAAAGGCGCGCATTACGACGGCCCGAAGTGGCGTGTGAATGCGCTCCAACGGCGTTGTTTCTCGCGTGCCTCCGGCATGCCTTGCATGTTTGAATACAGTATGCGCAACTCAGGTGCCTTAGTTGGAAACGAAGCCGTATGGGATGTGCTGGTCATCGGCGCTGGCCCAACGGGCCTGGCCTGCGCCATCGACGCGCAGAATGCCGGCCTGCGCGTCCTTCTGGTCGACAAGGGATGTCTCTGCAACTCGCTCTTCCACTATCCCGCGCACATGACCTTCTTCACCACACCGGAACTGCTTGAGATCGGCAACATGCCGTTCAGCAGCCCGAATCAAAAGCCCACGCGCAGCGAAGCCCTCGAGTACTATCGCAAGGTCGCCGAGCACTACCAACTCGATGTGAAGCAGTATCACCTCGTCGATCGGGTGACCGGCGCAGACGGCGCCTTCCGCGTCCACACCACGGACCACTTCGGTCGCCAACAAACCTTCGAAACGAAGAAGCTGATCGTTTCCACCGGTTATTACGATCTGCCGAACTATCTCGGCATACCCGGCGAAAATTTGCCAAAGGTCCACCACTATTACAACGAGCCGCATCCGTTCTTCGGCCTCAACGTACTCGTCATCGGTGGCAAGAACTCCGCAGCCATCGCGGCGCTTGACCTCTGGCGCCACGGAGCAAAAGTCACGCTGGTGCATCGTGGCGCGGCCATGCATCCCCACGTCAAATACTGGATTCTGCCCGACATCAACAACCGCGTGAAGAACGGGGAAGTGACCGCATACTTCGAGTCCACGGTCGCGCAGATCGCGGAAGACACCGTCACGCTGCACACGCCAGGCGGCGAGCGCACGATCCCAAACGACTTTGTCTTCGCGCTCACCGGCTATCACCCGGACTTCGGCTTTCTCGAACGCATAGGCGTCACGCTGGATGCCGGCAACGACCGTTGCCCTGTCTGTAACCCGGAAACGCTTGAATCCAATGTCAGGGGTATCTACCTCGCAGGCGTCATCGTCGCGGGCGAGCGCACCAACGAGATCTTTATTGAGAACGGCCGCTTCCATGGAGCTTTGATCGCACGGGACCTCGCCGCGAAGCTGCTGATTGCCGATGAGGTACTTGCAGGATGACGCCACTGCGGGAGAGCGAATGCGACTGACGCCGCGCACCATCATGGGCCAGCTCATCGGCGGCACCGTGCTCGTGCAGGTGCTCGTCTTCGTGGTCTTCCTCTCGGTCAGCGTGCGGCACGAGTTTCACCACGCGCAGGAACGTGATCTGGCCCGGCTGCGAAGGCAGACCGGCATCATCGCCAGCCTGGTGGCCGAGCCGCTCATCAAAAACGACCACGATCTCATGGACCACGTCATGCACGCTGTGCCCATCTCTGCGTCGGTCAAAGGCGCGCGGCTGACCGACATTAACGGCGCCATGCTTCGCAATACCAGCAATGACCTGCCGATGGTGCTGTCGAAGCAGGAACTTGCCATCCTGCCGCAACTGGCCAAGAACCCCCACTACCGCAACTTCACCACCCCGGAAGGTGATGAGGAGGGTGTGCAGCCGGTGTTGGCGGACGGTCTCATCCGTGGCGTCGTCTGGATCACGCAGGACCGGGCACTCGCCCTCACCACACCCACCACCGTGCTCGAAAGCCTGCTCATTTACAGCCCCTTTGCGCTCATCGGCAATCTGCTGCTGGTGTGGGCGTTATCAGGCAGCCTCGCACGGCCGCTGCGCAGGCTCCGCCGCGCATCGCAACAGGTGCAGCTCGATCCCAACGACCTGTCGGCATTCCCTCTGCCCGCCGCCGAAAATAACGAAGCCGCCGAACTCACCGCCAGCGTCAACGCCATGGTCAATGAGATCGCCACCCAGCGGCAGGGCACGCAGGACACCCTCAGCCTGCTCGATGCCATGTTGACACGCGCGCCCATCGGCTTCGCCTTCTTCGACCGCGAATACCGTTACGTGCGTGTCAATGAAGAACTCGCCCATATGAACGGCGTAGCGGTCGGTGATCACATCGGCCGCCGCCTGCACGAGGTGCTGCCGTCCTATGCGGAAGGCGCTCCCGAACATGTGGAGAGTTGCCTCCAGCATGTCTTCGATACGCAGACCTCCGTGCCCGACGATGAAGTGAGCTGGAACGATGACTCCGAAAGCACCTTCCGTTGCAGCTACTTCCCGGTCTTCTCCGGGGGCGAAGTGCGTTGGGTTGGCGTCATCGCCACGGACATCACCGAACGCCGCAACGCGGAAGTTGCCGTGCGCACCAGTGAGAAGCTCGCCGCCGCCGGCAGGCTGGCTGCCTCCATCGCAAACGAAATCAGCAACCCGCTTGAGAGCGTGACCAATCTCCTCTACCTCCTGCGGCACAATGGCTCGCTCGATGCGCAAGGACAGGAATACCTCGCGCTGGCACAGGGCGAGATCGGCCGCGTCGGTGAGATCACCCAGCAAACCCTGAGCTTCTACCGCCAGTCCAAGACAGCCATCGAAATCAAAATAGCCGACGTGTTGCGCGCCGTCTTGTCCCTTCACACATCACGTCTAAAGGCGTCGAACATCATCGTGGATCTGCGTGTCGATGAAGGTACCGTGCTCTTTGGCTTTCCAGGCGAACTGCGGCAGCTCTTCGCCAACCTCGTCAGCAATGCCATCGAATCCATGCCGAACGGTGGCCGTCTCCAGCTCCGCGTGCATCGCGGGCGCCGCTACGGCGTCTCCGGCGTCCACATCACCGTTGCACACAATGGCACGCCTGCAACGGAAGCGACGCGCTGGCAGCTTCTCGAGCCGGTCGTCGCGCCTGTCTACGACTCTGAGCGAAACTCCGCAGCCTTCTGGGCAGGCGACGAAATCCTTATGAAGCATCGCGGCAGTATCCAGATCCGCACGCACGAGGCGCGCTTTCGTGGCGACATCTCCGGCGCGGTCTTCCGCTTCTTCTTCCCGGTACGCGGCGTCCCCCGCGGCCCGTTCATCGTGCACTCCTCATCGACCCGCGTACTCGCAGGCCAGGGCATATAAAGCAGAGCAAACCTTGGCTGACCGTTCACGTGCTCCACATGCTACTCGCAGCCAGCCCGCATAGACGGAACAAAGCGCCCACGGCATGCCTGCGGGCGCTTCATCGTTTACGGCCACGGTTACTGCTGTATGGTGGGTTCCACCTTCTGTCCATCCACCACGGCATCCGTCGGTGACAGCACAACCGTATCGCCCGGCGTCAGGCCGCCCAGCACCTGGCTGAACGAGCCATAGTCACGCCCCAGCACAAGGTTGCGCAGGTGCACCACGTTGTTCGCATCCACCACATACGTCTGAGGTCCCGCGGTCCGCACGATCAAGGCATTCGCAGGGATCATCACAGGCGGCGTCGCGTCGTGCGTATCGAAGGTAACGGTCGCATACATGCCAGGCAAAATTGAGCCAGCCGGGTTCGGTAGATCGATCTCCACCAGCATCGTGCGCGACGCCACATCGATCGCCCTTGCGGAACGCGTCACCGTACCGCTGAAGACCTTTCCCGGCAGTTCGCGGAAGGTGACCCTTGCAGCATTCGCAGTCATCACATCCGGCGCGTTAGCCTGCGGCACATTCACAAACACGCGCACCGTGGCCGACTCGCCAATCGTGAACAGCTGCGTCACCGAGTTAGCCGACCCTGACGTGATCAGCGATCCCACATCGATACCGCGGGACAGGATGACTCCGGTGAACGGCGCCGTCACGCGCTCAAAGCTCGCCTGCTCTTCCAGCGACTTCACATTCGCCTCGCCGGCGGCAATATTCGCCTGCGCTGCGGTCACCGTGGCATCGTTCGCACCGGCCTGTGCTTCAAACGTATCGGCCGACGCCTTCGAAATAACGCCTTCCGTCTGCAACTGCTGATTACGCGTGTTGTTCAATGTCGAAAGCTTCGCATTCGCCTGCGCCTGCAGCAGCTGCGCCTTCAGCTGCAGCAGCGTCGCCCGCGCCTGCCGCAGCATCTGGTCCGTCTGCGGATCCTCGATGATGGCAAGCATCTGGCCTGCCTTCACGTGATCGCCAATATCCACATAGCGCTTGCTGACATAGCCATTCGTCCGCGCATAAATCGGCGTCTGCGAGAACGCCTGCACATTGCCGGGCAGGTCCAGCGTGTTGGTCGCCTTGCCCAGGATCACCTTGGTCACGGCCACCGGCGGTGGTCCAGCGTTCTCGCGAACATCCTGTTCCAGCGTCTCCTTGTGCTTCAGCTTCGGTATCAGGAACGCAACACCAATCAGCACCAGCAGCAGAAAACCTCCCACGGCAGTGATCAAAGGTCCCTTGCCCGAAGTCTGCTGCGGGGGCGGTGCAATGCGGGGATCGTGTTCGCCGGTGTGCACCACCGGCGCATCTGCAACATTCTGGGCCATGCTTACGCGGCTCCTACAGGCTGAAAGGGTATGTGAAGAAAGAACGACAGGTTACGCATGGAGGAATTCCTCTTCTTCGGTGGTCGCTTCCACCTGCATGCCCAGCGGCGGCGCCTTGCGCAGCAGCGAGTAGAAGATGGGCACGATAAGCAGCGTCGTAACCGTTGCAACCAGCAGTCCGCCGATGACAGCGCGGCCCAGCGGCGCATTCTGCTCGCCGCCCTCGCCCATGCCCAGCGACATGGGCAGCATGCCCAGGATCATCGCCAGCGCCGTCATCATCACGGGCCGCAGCCGCGTAAACCCAGCTGCCGATGCCGCCTGGATGCTGTTCAGCCCCAGCGACCGCTGATCGTTCGCAAAGGTCACCATCAGGATCGAGTTAGCCGTAGCCACACCCACCGTCATGATCGCGCCCATCAGTGAAGGCACGGAGAACGTGGTCCCTGACAGGAACAGCATCCACAAAATGCCGCACGCTGCGCCCGGCAACGCCATCAGGATAATGAATGGGTCAAGCCAGCTCTGGAAGTTCACCACCATCAGCAGGTACACCAGCAACACGGCAAAGATCATGCCGAGCCCAAGGCCCGTAAACGAATCCGACATGCTCTTCACCTGTCCGCGCACCGTCAGGGTCGCACCCTTTGACAGCTTGCCGTCAAACGTCTTCAGCACCTTGTTCACATCGGTGGACACGCCACCCAGGTCGCGCCCCTGCGTGTTGACGAACACATCGTAGACTGGCTGCACGTTGTAGTGGTTCGTCACGCCGGGGCTGGCGCCATGCTGAATCTCTGCCAGGTTGCTCAGCAGTTGCGTGTTGCCCGGCGTCGGCGTACCGCCATTGTTCACAGTGGCAGCGGTCGTAGCTGTCGTGCCCGAGGTGATGGGCAGGCTGTTCAGGCTCGCAACCGAATTCACCTGTGCCGGCGGAATCTGCACCACTACCTGGTAATTCACGCCATTCACCGGATTCAGCCAATAGCTGGGGCTGGCCTGGCCGGAGCCCGACAACGCAAACAGCGCGCTGTTCGCCACCGTCGCCTCGGTCATGTTCACCTGCTCCGCACGCGACCGGTCCACGTTAATCCGCAACTCCGGCGCAAACATCACCTGGTGTACATGTACGTCCACCGCCCCCGGCACCTGCGCCACGGCCTTCGCAATCTGCTGTGCCGTGTTGAAGTTTGCCTGCGCCAGCCGTCCGCTGATCTGGATATCGATCGGCGCCGGCAGGCCGAAGTTCAGAATCTGGTTCACAATATCCGACGCCTGGAAGTAGAACACTTCTTCCGGAAACTTCTTGTGCAGCGTTTCGCGCAGCTTCGCGCGGTACCCCGCCGTCGGCTTGTGATGCTCCGGATCAAGGCTGACCAGTATTTCGCCGTCCTGCACATCCGTCAGCGATCCATCGCCAAACGCCAGGTTAAAGCCCTGCGGCACGCCAATGTTATCCAGTACCTGGGTCAGCTCGTTCGCGGGAATGGTGTTCCGAATCTCCTGATCCACCTGCCCGAAGATTTCCTCCGTGCGCTCCAGCCGCGTGCCGGGTGGGCAGCGTACATGCAACCGGAAGCTGCCCGCATCCACATCCGGGAAGAAGTCCTGTCCGATGAACGGAATCGTGAAGAACGAGATAAAAACGAACAGCGTGAAGCAGCCCAGCGCAAACGCCGGATGACCCAGGCTCCAGTCCAGCAGCCGTTGATACCGCGAGCGGATCGCCTCAAACACCCGGTTGAAGGCAAAGTGCGTCCGCCAGATCGCGCCCAGACTGCGCTTCTTTTCTTTGAGGGCAACAAGCTCGGTCTCGCTCAGTGCGTGCTCGCCATGCTCAGCCTCCGCCAGCGCATACACTTCCACTTCCGCCGCCAGCAGGAACTTGACCATCGTCGGCACAAGCGTTCGCGACAAGAAGTACGACGCCAGCATGGCGAACACCACGGCCATGCCCAGCGGTGTAAACAGGCTGCGCGCCGCGCCCGACAGGAACACCACCGGCACAAACACAATGCAGATCGCAAGCGTGGACACAAACGCCGGTACCGCGATCTGCGCCGCGCCATCCAGAATGGCAGGCTCAATCTCTTTGCCAAGCCCCAGGTTTCGATGGATGTTCTCGATCTCCACCGTAGCGTCGTCCACAAGAATACCGACGGCAAGTCCAAGCCCGCCCAGCGTCATCGTGTTCAGGGTCTGCCCCAGAAACTTCATCACAATGATCGAAACCAGGATCGACAACGGGATGGACACCGCAATAATCACTGTCGATCGCCACGACCCAAGGAACAGCAGGATCATGACGGCAGTAAGTCCCGCGGCGATCGCTGCTTCCTTCACCACGCCCTGCAACGCGGCACGTACAAAGATCGACTGATCGAAAAGAATCTTGATGTCCGGCACGGGCGGCGGCAGATTCGCCAGAATCTTCGGCAGCGCCTCCTTCACCCGTTGCACAATGTCCAGCGTGGACGCACTGGATGCCTTCAAAATCGTCAGCAACACCGCGCGCCGCCCGTCGCTTCGAACAATGGCGGTCTGCACCGCGGAACCCTCATGCACCTGCGCAACGTCGCGCATGTAGATCGTCGCGCCGTTCACCTGCTTGATCGGCATGTCGTTCAGCTGCGTCACAATCAGCGGCGACGCATTCGTTCGAACAAGGTAGTCCCGGTCGCCGATGCGGGCATCACCCGCAGGCAGGATCAGGTTCTGTGCTGTGAGCGCGTTCACCACGTCGTTCGGCGACACGCCCTTCGCAAACATGGCGGAAGAATCGATATCGACAGCAACCTGGCGATTACGTCCGCCATACGGATTTGGCACCTGCGCGCCCTGCACCGTCGCCAGCTGGGTGCGCACAAACTGCGCGCCAAGATCGTAAAGATCGGTCTCCGACAGCCGGTCTGACGACATAACAGCCTGAAGTATCGGCACATTCGACGCGGAGAACTGCAGGATGAACGGCGGTGTCGTGCCCGGAGGCAACACGCGCAGAATCGTCTGGTTAACGGCAGTCACCTGCGCAACCGCTGCCTCCACCTTCACGCCCGGCTGGAAGAAGATTTTGATCACGGACACGCCCGACACCGATTGCGACTCGATGTGCTCGATGTCGTTCACCGTGGTCGTCATGGCGCGTTCACTGATCGTCGTGAAGCGCTTCTCCATCTCGTCCGGGCTTGTGCCGTTGTACGACCAGATCACCGAGACGACAGGAATGTCGATCTGCGGAAAGATGTCCGTCGACATCGTCTCAATGGACACGATGCCAAGTACAAGAATCAGGACCGCCATCACCACAAAGGTGTAGGGGCGTCGAAGGGCGAGACGGACGATCCACATGGGGCTCAGGTCTCCGGTACAGCGATGGTGTTGCGGCCCCGTCCGGGGCCCGTCTACAAAGTATAAAGTTCGTCAGGACAGACTTCGTGTGTTGCGGCACGCTTCCCAGTCATGGCTGCGCTGTTTTCGGGAGATCAGTGCGCCGGCACGCGACAGTTGCCTTTGCTTCTAAGGTAGCGAATGTACGGGGGTTGTGTGCGCGTAGAATCGCGACATGGCACGTGGTTGGGAGAAAGAAGACGTGGACACACCCGATGTGAAGAAAGTTCAGCCGGGAACACCGGCACAGCAGCGTGAGATCGATCGCGAGAAGCAGCGCAAACTGCAGGGCCTGCACCTGCAGCGCGAGCGCATCCTGTCGGAACGCACCTCCAGCCCGCACCGCCGCTCAGCACTCGAAGCCGCTCTGCTGGAAATTGAAGAGCAGCTCGCGCAACTCGGCTGGTCGGTTCATATCTAATGCAACGGCTGTATCTCGCCGTCGACGCCGGCGGCTCGAGAACGACCTTTGTCCTCGCCGATAGCGAACGTGTCCTCGCCCGCTCTGAAGCCGGCAGCATCAAGCGCATGCGCGTCCCCGCCGAGGTCGCCGACCGCCACCTCGCCGATGGCCTGACCGCCCTCGAATCGCAATCCGGCCTGTCACTGGCCAACGTCACCGCCACAGCCGTCGGCACCTCCGGCGCATCCGTACCCCTCGTTGCCGATTGGATCACCCAGGCCTTCGCAGCCCGCGTGGGCGGCGTGCTCCGCATCACCGTCGACGTGGAAATCGCCCTCGACGCAGCCTTCATCGGCCCCGGCGTCCTCGCCCTGGCCGGCACAGGATCAAACGTAGCCGCCCGCTCCAGCACCGGCCAACTCACCACCGTCGGCGGCTGGGGGCCATTGCTCGGCGACGCAGGCTCCGGCTACGGCATCGGCCGCCAGGCGCTCCGTGCTGCCTTCCGCGCCATCGACCGCGGCGAAAAGCCGCCGCTGCTTGATCGCGTCAACGCACTCTGGGGCACATCCACGCCCGCCGATATCCTCGGCTACGTCTACGACTCAGCCCCGCCCGACCTCGCCGCACTCACCCCGCTCGTCGCCGCCTGCGCCGCCGAAGGCGACCCCGGCTGCCTCGCCGTCCTCCGCCACAACGGCGAAGGCCTCGCCGAGCAGGTCCTGCACGCAATCACCCGCCTGCAAGCCATGGGCGAGCAAGCCATCCCCGGCGTAGCCTGCGCAGGCTCCGTCCTCGAATACGTCCACGCCGTCCGCCACGCCATGACCGATGCCCTCCGCAAAATCCATCCAGGCATCCAGGTCCTGCCCGGCGTAGTCGATCCCGTCATGGGCGCGCTCCGTCAGGCCCGGCAGCTTCGCTAAGCCCGCTCCTGTAAACTTGCTAGACCGTTGAAGGAGCACGCAATCACAATGTCTGCCGTTGCAGAAGCCGCCAAGCCACACCCCAAGGCGGCGAGCGCCATGACCTTCCAGGAGACGCTCTTCGCACTGCAGCGCTTCTGGGCCGAACGCGGCTGCGTTCTGCAACAGCCCTACGACGTCGAAGTCGGCGCAGGCACCATGTCGCCCGACACCTTCCTCCGCGTGCTTGGCCCCAAACCCGTTCGCATCGCCTACGCGCAACCCTCCCGCCGCCCCGCCGACGGCCGCTACGGCGAGAACCCCAACCGCCTCTACAAGCACACCCAATTCCAGGTCATCCTCAAACCCCCACCACCCAACATCCAGGAACTCTACCTCCAGAGCCTCGAAGCCATCGGCATCAACCTCGCCGAGCACGACATCAAGTTCGAAGAAGACAACTGGGAATGGCCCGTCGGCGGCGCCTGGGGCGTCGGCTGGCAGGTCATGATGGACGGCCAGGAGATCACCCAGTTCACCTACTTCCAGCAGTGCGGCGGCCTCGACCTCGACCCCATCTCCGGCGAAATCACCTACGGCCTCGAGCGTCTCACACAGTTCCTGCAGGACAAGGAATCCATCTACGACATCGAGTGGGCACGCGAACCCGACACCGGCACTGTGACCACCTACGGCGACATCCGCCTCTTCGAAGAGCAGCAACTCTCCGCCTACTCCTTCGACTACGCCGAGGTCAGCCGCCTCTGGGACCACCTCAACAACTACGAGGCCGAGTGCCTCGCACTCCTCGAAGCAACGAAAGCGTTGCCGAAAGACGCAGACGCAACCACCCTCAAGCGCTTCCCCGTCCTCGGAGCCTACGAACTCGCACTCAAGTGCTCGCACCTCTTCAACGTCCTCGACGCACGCGGCGCCATCTCCGTCACCGAGCGCGTCGGCGTCATGGCCCGCATCCGCACACTCATCGTCGGCGTCGCAAAAGCATTCGCAGAGCAGGGCGACCGCGTCGCTGCCTTGAACATAGAGGCAGGTAAGTAAATGTCAGACTTCCTCTTTGAAATCGGACTCGAAGAAGTCCCCGCCCGCATGCTCCCCGGCGCGCAGGCAGAACTCGCCAGGCGCATCACCGATCTGCTCACCCGTGAGCGCCTCCTCGCTGAAGGCGCAAAGATCGAAAGCTACTCCACACCACGCCGCCTGGCCGTCGTAGTAACCGGCGTCCTCACCCGTCAGGACGACGCCGAAGAAGAACTCCTCGGCCCTCCCGTTAAAGCAGCCTACAAAGACGGTGTGCCCACCAAGGCCGCGGAAGCCTTCGCACAAAAAGCCGGCGTCCCCGTCGATCAGCTCCGCACCATCACCAACCCCAAGGGCGAATACCTCGCGGCAACAGCGAAAAGAGAAGGCCACAGCTTCGCCGAAGTCATCACCGCCGATCTACCAAAAGAAATCGCCGCTCTCTACTGGGCCAAAAACATGCGCTGGATACCCGGCCGGCCCGAGCGCTTCGTACGCCCTATCCAGTGGATGCTCGCACTCCTCGACCACGAAATCATCCCCATCACATGGGCAGGGAAGACAGCCGGCAACATCACCTACGGCCACCGCGTCCTCTTCGGCTACGACCCCATCACCATCACTGCACCGGCCGATTACGCGCACGCCCTCTACGAAGCCAAGGTCATGGCCAACGTCGAGCACCGCCGCGAGAAAATCCGCAAAGCGCTCGACAAAGTAACTCGCACCATCTCCGAAGCCCGCTGGCGCGAAGACCACCCACTCGTCGACAAAGTCACCCACCTCACCGAGTGGCCCAGCATCATCCTCGGCAACTTCGAAGAAGAGTTCCTGCCGCTGCCGGAAGAAGTCCTCGTCACCGTCATGCGCGACCACCAGAACTACTTCGCCGTGGAAACCACTGCCGTCGAAGACGCGCAGGCCAAGCTGGCCCCCCACTTCCTCGCCGTCCTCAACACCGAACCCACCGCAAAAGCCGAAGGCATCATCCGCCACGGCAACGAACGCGTCCTTCGCGCCCGCTTCAACGACGCCCGCTTCTTCTACGACTTCGACCAGCGCACACCGCTCGCCGACCGCGTAGCCCAACTCGAAAACGTCACCTTCCAGAAGGAACTCGGCAGCTATGCCGCCAAGTCCGAGCGCGTCGCAACCCTCTCCGCAGCCCTCGGCGCCACGGTCAAAGAACGCCTCTTCACAAAGAAAGAGACGAAGAAACAAACCGCATCAGCCCCTGACCTCGAAGCTCTCGCAACCGCAGCCGCGCTCTGCAAGACAGACCTCACTACCGAACTCGTCAAGGAATTCACCGAACTCCAGGGCATCGTCGGCGGCCTCTACGCCAAAGCCCAGGGCCTCGGCGACACCATCGGCAACGCCATCTACGCGCACTACCAGCCCGTCGGCATGGACGACGCCATCCCGCCCACCGTCGAAGGCCGGCTCCTCTCCATCGCCGACAAGGCCGACACCATCGCCGGCATGTTCGGCCTCGGCCTCCAGCCCACCGGCTCCAAAGACCCCTTCGCCCTCCGCCGCGCCGCCAACGGCATCGTAAAAATCCTCGCCGAAAGCACCCTCCCGCTCACCCTCAGCGAAATCTCCACCGTCGCCACCGGCACTGACAACGCTCTCTGCGGTGCGGTCAAAGCATTCCTCTCCGAGCGCCTCGAGTGGTACCTCCGCGAAGTCCGCGGCGGCGCCTACGACGTCGTCAAGGCCGTCATGGCCGCCAACCCCGACGACGTCCGCGACGCCATCGCCCGCGTCGAAGCCGTCGAAGCTGCCCGCCACAGCGAAGACTTCGCCGCCATCGCAGCTGCCTTCAAGCGCATGAAGAACCTCGTCGACCAGGCCCGCGCCAAAGGCGAAACCTTCACACCCGCCTCCAGCCGCGAATTTCTCACCGAGCCCGTCGAACGCACCCTCGCCGAAGAATCCGGCCGCCGCGCCGCCTGGGTCGAAGGCCTCCGCAAAGACGGCGACTACGCCGGAGCACTCGCCACCATCGCCGAACTCCGCCCCTTCGTCGACGCCTTCTTCGACAAAGTCATGGTCATGGCCCCCGAACAAAAACTCCGCGAAGCCCGCCTCGGCCTGCTCCTCCGCATCCTCCTCGACTACGGCAAAGTAGCCGACTTCTCCGAAATCGTCATCGCCGGATAGAGGTGTCTCTGAGGGCCCATGTCAGCAGTGTTGGCGGGCATATGAGCCCAATACTGTCGGCCGATGTTATAAGTAGCAAACGAGTACGAGAGACGGGCAGCCTCCGAAGTGTTTCGCCTCTCGTACGTCGTCGCAGATAAGCAGCCTGGAATCCCGGATTCGCTTTCCTTGTTCAGGGGAGAGAGCGACTCCGGGATTTTCTGTTTAGCGCACCCTGCACTAGGCATATGCAAGGTACTTCGTCACCGTATTTTCATGCGAGTTCCTTCCCGTTACCAGTGAATGTAGAGCAAGCAGGAACTGTCGTCAAGACTTGAAGAGGCTTTTTAGAAGAACTAGAAAAGATATGCCTTGCTTAGTCCTATATCCCTGTCATAGCATTCGCTAGAGGGTGGAGGAAATCACATGCCGGATGAACCAATTGTCAATGTACCTGTGAAGTCTGTTGCGGGTCGCAGCGTTAGCTATCCATTCATTTCCCTTGAAGAGGCTGTCGGACGCGCGAGGGTTCTTTGGGAGAACGAAGGGAAGAACTTTGCATATGTATCCGCAGCGGTGAGTCACTGGGGCTATGCACCAAAGAGCAGTGGAGGTCGTCAAACGGTGGCTGCTCTGAAGGCTTTTGGCTTGGTTGAAGATCAGGGAGAGAGCGAGGGGCGCCAGATTAGACTCACCGAGAGAGCCCTAGATATCCTCCTCGAACCGGACCAATCAAAGAAAATGCAGGCTTTACGAGCGGCAGCAATTTCTCCAAAGGTTTACGGTGAGCTCCTCAATAAGTGGGTTGCTAGTGAGCTACCTTCCGACCCGACCATCTCTGCTTTCTTGCTCCGAGAGAAGGATTTTAATAGAAATGCGGTCGCGGACTTCATCAAGGATTTTCGTGCCAATATCGCCTATTCCGGTCTCGCTGATTCCCTCAAAATGCCTCCGACCACCTCACCACCGACATTTTCCGAACCGCCTCTGCCGTCCCCCATCCGCATTGGCAGTTATGTTCAGTGGGAGCCGAACGGCGTATGGCAGTTCTCTGAACCCCGAAAGGTCACCGGATTTTCTGATGACGGTGACTATCTTTTCGTCGAGGGGAGCCTTACCGGAGTCCCGCTTAATGAGGTAACTGTCATGTCGGAACCGTCGGCGACTGTGCCGCTTAGTGCTCCAACAGCAGTGACGCCGCCAGCTATTAGTAGGCCACCTTCAGGCAGCAGGCAAGACACATTCTCTCTAGATGAAGGAATGGTTATCTTGCAGTGGCCTGCGACCCTTAGTAGCGACAGCTATGAAGATTTCGAGAGTTGGATACAGCTTCAACTCAAGAAAATCAAGCGTTCTGTAGCAAAGTAAATGAAGTAAAGAGTCCGCAACCCTAAGCGCGTCACAACAGCACGCAGGAGGGCACCCATCCGAGTCCTTACCACGGCGCGGACCCAAACCTGTCAACCCCTAACACCCCATAACTCACTCATCCCAAACGAAATAAACTTGGCATGATCCCCATCCAAACCCGTCATACTTGAACTAGGACAAACAAAAGGGGCCAGGCCACTTCGGCCTAACCCCAATCGAATGACGATTTTACCCGTAACCCCTTTCGAAAGACGATTTTGCAGACACCCACTGCGCTAAACCCTTTCGAAAGACGATTTTGCAAAAACAGGGGGGAGGGGGTGGGTACCTAGTTCACCCTCTGCAAACGAGCGATCAATTTCTCTGCCAGCGGCTCGCCACTCTCCGTCCAAAGCAGCCGCGACGAAATCCCGCAATGCTTCTCCACGCTCAGCACAAACGCCAGCAGCTTCTCGATGTTCTGCTGTAGCCGCTTCGTCCCGTCTGCGTCCAGATCGTTCTCATCCTGTACAAACGGCGTATCCAGCCCAAAGTCGATGCGCATGTGCCCGTTCTGGTCATAGCTCGCATCGTCAAACTCCGGCCCAAGTCCAATCACCTTCACCGTCGAAGGTGTCAGCTTCCAGGTCGAGTCGAAGTCCTCATTGCCGGCTTCCGGATGCCAAAGCTGCCACTTCACCTCGAACTCGTAGGCCATGTCGTCGTGCAGTTGCTCCGTCGCCTCAGCCACAGCATTCTGCGCCAGCGAGTCATCCGTCTGCTCCGACCTGTCATCGTTGACGAAGATGCGCTGAAACACCGGCGATTCGCTCCATCCCAGCGGAATCGCAGTGGCTACATCGACACGATTATTCCCGCTGACGCGCGCAAACTGCTGCAGCACGGCGGTAAGTTTCTCGGGCAGCGAAGCCAGGCGGAAGTTCGGGAACCAGAGGCTCAGGTAAAGCTGATCGGCCATAGAGAGATTGGATGCGCGGCAAGTGTCTAGGAATCAGATCAGGGAACAGCCAACAGGGAACAGGCAACAGAGCGGTAACAGGCAACAGATAAGGCGCTCGATGGGAAAGCTGTTCCCGGAATCCTGTTCCCTGTTCCCTGTTCCCTGAGAAGATAGAGATCACATGGCAATGGCGGGACAAGCGGGGCGTCGCAGTATCTCAGTGGCTCGTCTTCGCCGTTGGCTCGCCGCGGGAGCGATCGCGCTGGTGCTTGTACTCGCCGGCTTGCTCGGCTACGCACGCTACAAGGCCAAGCGTCTGCTCGCCGATCTGCCAGGCAAGCTCGGCATGCACATCACCAGCGAGACCAACGGCTACACCTTCTCGCAGTCGGTCAAGGGCCGCACGCTCTTTACCCTGCACGCCGCAAAGGCCGTTCAGCGCGAGAACAACAAGACCACGCTCCACGACGTCGCCATCACCATCTACGGCCCTGCAGGCAGCAACCGCACCGACACCATCAAAGGCGCCGAGTTCGAGTACGACCAGCCGAACGGCGTCGTCCGCGCTGCGGGCGAAGTGTACCTGGACCTCGCGTCGCCATCGCAGGAAGCCGCCGCCAAGCCCGGCGCGAAGCGTCTCCAGGCCACCACCAGCGGCCTCATCTTCCTCCAGAAGCTCGGCGTTGCGGCAACCGATGAACCCATTCACTTCACCTACGGCGACATCCGCGGCTCCGCAGTCGGTGCAGACTACGAATCCGACACCGGCCTGCTCCGCCTGCGCAGCGCGGTCGCGGCTGACGGCACGCAGAACGGCCAGCGCGTGCACATCCGCTCCACCGCCGCACAGATCGACCGCAATACCGAGATCGCCACGCTGACCAACGCCCACGTCCAGGCCGACGACAACACCGCCAGCGGCGACACCGTCGTCGTAACGACCGCCAAAGGCGGCAGCATTCAGGCCGTCGAGGCACAGGGCAACGCAACGCTGGAGTCAGCCAAAGGCGTCCGCGCGCAGTCTCCGCACATGCACGCCCACATGACACCGGCGGGCAAGCTCGACATCGTCGAGATGACCGGCGGCGTGCAGTTCCAGGACGCCGGAGGCACAGGCTCATCCACACTGGCAAGGCTGCACTTCACCTCCGCAGGCGATCCTCGGCAGGCTGTATTCGACGGCAGCGTCAAGCTGGATCAGGCAGACGGCAACGGCGGCCAGAACGCCCTCACCGCATCGCATCTCGTAGCAGACCTCATGCAGGACGCGACAAAGCACACGCAGCTGCGCGAGGCAGTCGCAACCGGCGGCGCAGTGCTGCATAGCACCACACCGAAGCCTGTTGCAGAGGGCAAGACTGTGCTGCAAACCACGATCATCCACGCGGACACGCTGCATGCCACAACCGCACCAACCGGCGCGAAGCGATACATCAATCAGGTCGACGGCAACGGCTCCACGAAGGTGGAAGAGGACGACGGCGCAGGCAACGCCCGCACCAGCAGAGGCGACACGCTGCAGGCCAGGCTGATGCCTCCTGCAACCGGCCCTAAGAAGCCCGCGAGCGCCACAAACGGCATACAGTCGGCCGTGCAAACCGGCCACGTCATCGTGACACAACACACCGCTGCCGCAAACGGCAAGCCTGCCCAGGACAGCCACGCCACCGCCACACGCGCCGACTTCGACCAGGCGACCGGCAAGCTTGTGCTCACCGGTTCGCCGCAGGTGACAGGACCAGGACTGCAACTGGCAGCAGAGCGCATCAGCATGGTGCAGATAGGCGGCGACGCCGAGGCGACGGGCAACGTGAACGGCACCTACCTGCAGCAGGACAACGGCGGCAAGCCCGGCGATCCCTTGCACGTGCTGTCCGACCGCGCCGTGGTCACCGGCGGCGGCGCGACGGCGGACTTCTATGGCGTCCCCGGCAAGCCCGCGCGCATGTGGACGCCGACTGCCCAGATGGATGCCCCAGTGATCGAGACGCAGCGCGCAAGCGGACACCTGCTGGCACATGGCGTGAACATCACCGACCGCGTGCACCTGTCCCTGCCACAGGCATCCTCTGCCGTAACGACAGGGAAGACGCCGGTCGCGAACAGTGGCATCGTGCATATTACCGGCACATCGCTGCTCTACACACCCGCGGAAGGCACGCAGAAGGCGCACGCCGACGTTACCGGCGGCGTGCGCATGGACGACAACGGATCGCAGCTGACCGCGTCAACCGCCGTCGCCACGCTGAGCCCTGTAGTAGCTACCAACGGCGCGGCGGGCAAACAGCAGGGCGTGCTCGCGGGTGACATCGAGTCCGTGCTTGCGACAGGAGCGGTGCACCTGCAGCAACCGGGCCGTACGGCGACGGGTGATCGGCTCTTCTACACCGCTGCTGACCAGCGCTATGAACTAACCGGCACCACCGCAGCTCCGCCCCGCGTCACCGACAGCCTCCATGGCAACATCACTGGAGCTACGCTGATCTTTCACGGTGGTGACGATAATGTCGAAGTAGCCGGTGAACCCGGCCGCCGGGTCCATACAGAGACCCAGGCAAGCCGCCCAGCGCGCAACCGCTGAAATCCATAGAGTTTTTGGAACCATCCAGCGCCGGCGCGCGTCGAAGTAGAGAAGCAGGAGCCTTTGAGCACTTCTACCGTTACCCCCGGACGTCCGGCTGTGCCTACCCTCCAGGCAATGCAGGCCAGGTTGACCCTGTCCACCGACGAGATCACGAAGGCCTATGCAGGCCGTGAGGTTGTGCGCGGCGTGAACCTCTCCATCTCGCAGGGTGAGGTCGTCGGCCTGCTTGGCCCAAATGGAGCGGGAAAGACCACCAGCTTCTACATGATCGTGGGCCTTGTCCGCCCTGACGCGGGCCGTGTTCTTGTCGGCGGCGAAGACATCAGCCGTGTCCCCATGTATCTGCGTGCGCGCAACTACGGCATCAGCTACCTGCCACAGGAGCCGTCGGTCTTCCGCAAACTCACGGTGGAGGAAAACATCCTCGCCATCCTGGAGACGCAGCCCTTGAGCTGGGAGGCACGCCGTAACCGCGCCGCCAATCTCATCGAGCAGCTCAACCTTGGGCACGTGCGCCGCACGCAGGGTTATGCGCTCTCCGGTGGCGAACGCCGACGTGTCGAAATTGCTCGCTGCCTCTGCATCGATCCCAAGTTCATCCTGCTTGACGAACCGTTCAGCGGCATTGACCCCATCGCTGTGCTGGACCTGCAGGAGATCATCTTCGGACTCAAGCGTAACGGCATTGGCGTCCTCATCACGGACCACAACGTACGCGAGACGCTCAGCGTGACCGACCGCGCCTACATCATCACCGAAGGCCGTATCTTCCGGCACGGCACGCCGGGCGAGCTGGGCCGCGATCCTGAGGTCAAGCGAATTTACCTGGGCGACAACTTCCGCCTCTAGTCCTTCCCTTGCGCATCCGTGCAAACTTGGCACGGTTCGGAGCGTCAGCTTAAGCACGCAAGTGGCCAAAGCACGTACGACCACCATCCAGCGGAGTAGACTCAAAAAATCCGGCGGCTCGACTCTTTGCGGAGCGGGCACCTGGTCCCAGGAGATGCTCTGACTTGTTGTTGCAGCCCAAACTAAACCTGAAAGTAGCCCAGCGGCAGGTGCTGACACCTGGCTTGGTGCAGATGGTCAGCGTCCTCGCGCTGAACAAGCTTGAGCTGAAGGAGATGATCAACGCCGAGATCATCGAGAACCCCGTGCTGGAAGAGATCGAGGACAGTGCGCAGAGCTACGACGAGTTAGCCGGACGCGAGGGCGACCGCGAACTGAGTGCGGAGCAGAAGGCTGCAGAGGCGGACCGCACGGAAAAAGACCCATTCGACGAAATCGACATGGGCGAGTACTTCCAGGACTATCTGGATCCGGGGTTCCGCGCGTCAGGTCCAAGCTTTGAGGATGTGGATGCACCATCGTTCGAGAACTTCCTTTCCAAGCCAAGCACGCTGACCGATCACCTGCTGTGGCAGCTTGGTTCAATGCCGCTGCGACCGGAGTTACGGTTAGCTGCGGACACCATCATCGGCAACCTGGAAGAGAATGGCTACCTGCTGCTGACCGATGAGGATCTCGCCGCGGCCGATCCTGACCTTGAAGCTACGCCCGAGCTGATTGCCGAGGCACGTACGCTGATCCAGTCGCTTGATCCCATCGGTGTTGGCGCGCGCGATCTGCGTGAGTGCCTCACACTGCAGTTGTGGGTAGCTATTGCTGATATGGAAGCGGCGATTTTCCGGGCTTCCGCAGTCGAAACAGATCTCGTTTCTCCTGTAGCAGGATTGCAGGCGAGGCGTGAGCAGCTAAAGCTTGCCTGCCGCATCGTGCAGGAACACCTGACGTTGTTGCAGCGGCGCGATCATCGTGAGCTGGCAAGGCTTTTGGGAGCGACTGGAGTCGACGTAGACGCTGCCATCGATGCTATCCGCTCGCTCGACCCGCGCCCCGGTCAACGCTACAACCAGATGGAGACACGGCTCATCGAGCCCGACGTGGCTTTTGTAAAGCGCGGTGACGAATGGGTTGTGGCCATGAACGAGGAAGACCTGCCGGCTCTGCGGCTGAACGCCGGCTATCGCCGCATGTTGCGTCAACGAAATACGGATCGAGAGGTCAAGGAATACGTAAAGGAGCGCTACCGTTCCGCGATCCAGCTTCTCCGCAACATCGAGCAGCGCAAGAACACCATTGTGCGAACGTGCGAATCGATCGTGCGCCGCCAGGGAGATTTTTTGGAGCGCGGTACGGACGCCATGCGGCCTATGATGATTAAGGAAGTGGCGGAGGAGATTGGCGTCCATCCCTCTACCGTAAGCCGTGCTGTGGCCAACAAATATGTCCATACGCCGCAGGGCGTGTATGAGCTGCGCTTCTTCTTTGCGGAAGGTGTGAACGGGCCGGAAGGTGGCGACTTGCCCCTGCCGTTGCTTAAGAAAAAGGTCCGCAAGCTCATCGAAGATGAAGATCCGCGTAAGCCTCTCACAGACGACGCTCTCGCCGCTGCCTTGCAGCAGCAGGGCATCCAAGTAACTCGCCGGACAGTGGCTAAGTACCGCGAAGACATGAACATACCCAGCACGCACCAGCGCCGTCGCCGCGACTGATGCGCACCCCGCGACTCTCCCGAAACTTGAACGTGAGCAACGCGCCATCCTGCGAATCTGTTTGACTCTCACAGCCTTAGAGGTCTACAACAGCACTTCAAGTGGCGGTCGTTCATCGTCTGTTGACAGGCTTCGCCTTGGACAGGATGAGCATCCAATGCAAACTTGAAGGAGGTAACAGGATGGATCTTGAGATCACTGGTAGAGGAACCCAGGTGACCGTTAAGCTTCGGCAACAGGCAGAAGAGGGCCTGTCGCGGATCGAGAAGATTCTTGGACCCAAGTGCAGCGCAAAGATTGTGCTGAGCTGTGAAAAGAATCGCTGCGAGGTCGAAGTCACGGTACGGAATACCATTGGCGATTATTCGGCGCACACCTCCGCCAAGGACATTGAAGTTGCCCTCAAAGAAGCCATCGATAAGGTGGAACAGCAAGCTGTGAAGGGTAAGAAGAAGATCTTCACGAAAACGCACCATCCAGAACAAACCGCCACCGGCTCGGTTCGCCTCCAGACTGCGGACGCCGATGACAGCAACACGGTAAAGGCGAAGACCGATCCTGAATCGAAGCGCCTGTCCCAGAGCAAGACCGGCATCGGCAAGGCCATTGCCGGCATGGATGTGGGTGAACTGCAAGACCAGCAGGACATCGAAGCTGCATAGCGCTGCCTAAAACGGCGGGATGCCAGTGCTAGCATGACGCATGGCATCCCGTTCCAGCGCGAAGCCCCCCAACAAAAAAGCGGTGACCTCTGACGCAAAATTTGTCCCTGCAGGCGCTTCTGCAAAAAAGTCAAAAAATAGCCTCAAAAAGGCGAAAAAATCCTCAATCTCAGCGCCGAAAACAACCCCAATTTCGCCCGCCTATGTACCCTCCGGTGAACTCGTCGTCCTTACCGGCCTTTCCGGCGCGGGCAAGCTGTCTGCGCTTAAGTCGTTCGAGGATCTTGGGTATTACGCCGTCGATAACCTGCCGCTGGAACTGATTCCGCAGTTCGCCCACCTCGTTCGCGGCTCGCGTGAGATCACCCGTGCGGTTCTCGGCGTGGATGTGCGTGAGGGCCAGATCCAGAAGTTTCCGGCCATCCTGCAGCAGGTGCGTAAGGTGCTGCCGACCACAGTCGTCTATCTCGAAGCGTCGAACGACGTTCTGGTGCGCCGCTACTCGGAAACACGCCGCCCGCACCCGTTGCGGCGCAACGAACTTATAAGCGAGTCCATTGCGGCTGAGCGCAAGCGCATGGAGACCATTCGCAACGTCGCCGATGTTTTACTCGATACCTCCAAGTTCAACGTGCACGAGCTGCGCGCACACATCAATGCGCAGTTCAGCCGCAAAGAGGGTGAGCAGCCACTCTTGCTCTCCACCATGAGCTTCGGTTTTAAGAACGGCGTGCCAGCTGAGGCTGATCTGGTCTTCGACGTGCGCTTTCTGCCCAACCCGCACTTCATTCCGGAGTTCCGCCCACTTACCGGTCGCGACGCAAAGGTCGCGGCATACGTGATGAATTTTCCGCAGACCAAGGAGTTTCTTGACCGCACAGCCGAGATGCTGCTCTTCCTGCTGCCGTATTACGTGAAAGAAGGCAAGAGCTACCTCACCATTGCCTTCGGCTGCACCGGCGGACAACACCGTTCGGTCGCGCTCGCAGAAGAGATCAAAAAGCGGCTGAGCGACGCGGGCTACCGTGCGAAAGTGACGCACCGAGATATGCCGCGATGAGCGTGCACGCGGCAGTAAGATAAGTTCCGTGCACCACAAGCCACCAGCGACGCCGCGGAGCGCCCGATGAGACGCATTCTGCGCCTGTTGCGCTATCTGCGTCCCTACATCCTGCCCACACTTCTGTCGGTAGCACTTATGGCGGTTGTCGGCGCCATGGCTGCGCTGCGTCTGCTGCTCGTCAAGCCCATTCTTGACAACGTCCTGAGCGCTGACATGCAACCGGCAAAGATCCTCATCTTTGCCATCCCGCACACGCACTGGACGCTGAATCTGCAGCGCTTTATTCCGTCGCGCATCCACAACGCCTGGACTGTCGTCGCCATCGCGCTGGTCGCTTCGGCCGTCATTAAGTCGGTTTGCGATTATGTGGGCACCTATCTCGTGAATTACGCCGGCTTCGGCATGATTACTGATCTCCGCAACGATCTCTACAGTGCGGTGCTGCGCCGCTCTGTCGCGTTCTTTCAGCGCTACACCACTGGCTCGCTGCTCTCCACACTCATCAACGACATTGAGCGTGTGCAGGTCGCCATGTCGACAGTCCTAAGCGACTTTCTGCAGCAGTTCTTCACGTTCGTCTTCCTGTCGATCGTGGTCATCATCTACGGCGGGCAGCTCGCGTGGATATTACTTGGTTTCGTTGTCGTCATCTTCTTCTCTGCGCGCAGAATTGGACGAGGCGTGCGGCGCACCACACGTGGCGGGCAGGACAAGCTCTCGGACATCCAGAACATTCTGCATGAGACGCTCACGGGCAATCGCATTGTGAAAGCCTTCGGCATGGAGCTGTGGGAGATGGCCCGCTTCCGCCGCGCAGCCCGTCGCTTGCTCCGTGCCAACATGCGATCGATTGGCGTGTCGGCGATCTCATCGCCGCTGATGGATGCGCTGGGTTCGGTCGCTATCGCTTTACTGCTCCTGGTAGGACGCGACCGCATTGTTCATCATCAGATGACGGCCGGATCATTCATCGCGTTCCTCGTAGCGGTCTTCTCCCTGTACGATCCTGTTCGCAAGTTCGCCATGTACTACAACAGCTTCCAACAGGCCCTCGGCGCAAGCGACAAGATCTTCCAGTTCTTTGATGAACAGGACGAAGTGCCCGAGAAGCCCGGCGCAGTGAGGCTGCATGCCTTCACTGAGGGCATTCGCTTCAGCGATGTGCACTTCGGCTATCTGGACGAAGAAGATGAGAACTTCCATGAAGTGCTCAAGGGCATCAGCTTGTATGTGCAGCGAGGCGAGGTGGTCGCGCTCGTCGGGCCCAGCGGCAGCGGCAAGTCTACGCTGATCAATCTCATTCCGCGGTTCTTCGATCCGACGGACGGCACCATCACGATGGATGGGCAAGACTTGCGAGACGTGAAGGTGAGCAGCCTGCGCAAGCTCATCGGTACCGTCACGCAGGAGACAGTGCTGTTCAACGACACCGTGCGCAACAACATCGCTTATGGTCAGCCGGATGTACCGATGGAGCGGGTGGAAGCTGCTGCAAAGGCTGCCCTTGCCCACGACTTCATCATGGCCATGCCCGACGGCTACAGCACCGTCATTGGTGAGCGCGGCTTCCGTCTCTCCGGCGGCGAACGCCAGCGGCTTGCCATCGCGCGCGCCCTTCTAAAGGACGCTCCGATTCTCATCCTGGATGAAGCGACGTCTTCGCTGGATGCCGAGAGTGAGTCGCTCGTACAGGCAGCGCTTTCGAACCTCATGACCGACCGCACCGTGCTTGTGATTGCGCACCGGCTCTCCACCGTGCGCCGCGCCGACCGCATCATGGTCGTTGAGCGGGGCCGCATTGCTGAGAGCGGCACGCACGCCGAGCTGCTGGCTCGCGGCGGTACGTATCATCGCCTGTACTCAATGCAATTTGCGGATGCTCCCACGGAGCCGGCCGGCGTATAAACTGGCTGCTGTACGCGAACCCATGGCAGGCATCCTCTTCATCATCTCGGCGCCCAGCGGATCCGGTAAGTCCACGCTTGTGGGCGAGCTGCGCAAGTATGTTGAAGGGCTGGAGTTTTCTGTCTCCTACACAACGCGCGCGCCGCGAGGCAGCGAAGAAGACGGTCGCGAGTACCACTTCACAACACGCGAGCGCTTCGAGGCGATGATTGCCGCGGATGCCTTCCTGGAGTGGGCAGAGGTCTTTGGCAACTACTACGGCACCGCGCGATCGGCCCTGGCGCTAGCGGCCGAGCACGGACGCGATCTGCTGCTGGACATCGATGTGCAGGGCGCGATGCAGGTGATGGAACGGATGCCGAAGGCGGTATCTATATTCATTATGCCGCCGGGACCGCGCGTGCTGGAGAGCCGTCTGCGGAACCGCAGTGTTGCCGAGCACATGACGGACGAGGCCGTGATCGAACGCCGCTTGAAGCAGGCGCGAGGCGAGCTCTCCTATGTTTCGAAGTATGAGTTCGCGATTGTGAACGATGTTCTGGACACGGCGGCTGCGGAGTTGCGCGCGATTGTGTTGGAAGCGCGTGGCGAAGACGATGCGACGGAACGGGTGCTTGCGGAGTGTTGCCGAATCTCAAGCTCGTCAGTGCGTCTGCAGAGGGTGCTTGACGAGTTCTCCGCGAGTTGAATCGCATAGCAATCACTCATTACGAGAAAGTTTTGTTCCCGCGCCAGTATGCGTCGCAGTTTTGGAGTAGAGTGAACCCATACTGACAACATGCGGTACGGGAGGTTGGGCGATGAGCGAGCAAAACGACGCGCTGAACGGACACGAGTCACTGCATAACAAATACAGCCTGGTAAAGGGCGCGGCGCGCCGTGCACGTCAGCTTCAATCGGGTGCACTGCCGTTGATGGCAACCACCAGCATGAAGGCCTGCCGTGTGGCGCAAGATGAGATTCGCACAGGACACGTGCGTTACATCGTGACGCCGTCGCCGAAGGTGATTGTACCTTCGGCACTGTAAGCCGGGATCATGGGTAAGCAAAACCGCCGCGTATCGCGGCAAGCCTTATTGCGGCTCTAGAATCAGACGATGGAACTAAGTGCAGAAGCGCTGCGCGGGTACATGGACTACCTGCGCGACCTGGGGGTGTATGACCTGTATCGCCATGGCGATACAGCGGCAAATCCGGAACTGGGAGCGTGTCTGCGTTCGCTTGCGCGTCCGGCTGTCAACACTGCAGGTCTTTCCGCTTCGGCACCTGTACGTACCACTTCTTCACCGATCCAACGACCGCCGGCTGCTACGCGGCCTCCGATTGCACCGCTTCGGCCTTCGTCTGGACCTGGCATTGTCATTACGCCGCCTGTTGCGGCTGTGCAGCCGGTTTCTCCGTTGGTCCAGCAAAGCCTTGCGGACTACGCTGAGTATCTGGATGATGCACTATCAAGTACGGGAGCCTTTGCGCCGCCTGCTATGCCATTGATCAGTTTTAATCAACTTGCGCCGCTGCCTGCGGCGCGTGTGGCGCCGGGGGATAGAGCGCCGGCCTTGCAGGCGCTGCGTGCCACAATTGGCGACTGCACGCGGTGCCCACTGGCGTATGCGGGGCGGCACACGATCGTATTCGCGGATGGCGATCCGAATGCCGACCTGATGTTTGTGGGCGAAGGTCCGGGCGCGGATGAGGATGCCAGCGGCGTGCCGTTTGTGGGTAAGGCTGGGCAGCTGCTGAACAACATGATTGGTGCGATGGGGCTGAAGCGCGAGCAGGTCTACATTGCCAACATTGTGAAGTGCCGGCCACCGAAGAACCGTGTGCCGGAGCCGGTGGAAGCGAACACCTGCTCGCAGTTCCTGTTGCAGCAGATTGACATTGTGCAGCCCAAGGTCATCGTGGCTCTTGGTGCAACGGCTGCGACGTATCTGCTGGGTGTGAAGCAGTCGCTGACGACGCTGCGCGGACAATGGCATAACGTGCGCGGTGCAAAGTGCGCTGTTACCTATCATCCTGCGTTCCTGCTGCGCGATCCGCGGCAGAAGGGCGAGGCGTGGAAGGATTTGCAGCGGGTGATGGCGGAACTTGGATTGAAACCGCAGGCGCGGGCTTAACGTTACTTGTGCCTCGTTGCAATGGACCGTGCGATTGCGGCGAAGGCGCTGACGATGGGGCGATGCTCCTCTTTGCGATACGCGAGTTCGACATAACTTACTTCCGTTGCGCCGCGCAGAGGCAGGCTTACGACGCCTTGCGGCACGACAGTTGCGACGCATGCGGGTGCGATGGAGACGCCGAAGCCGACGGCGATGAGTTGCATGATGCTCATCCAGTTGGAGGCCTCCTGGACGATGCGTGGGCGGAAGCCTGCTTCTCCGCAAAGCGACAGCGGCTTGTCCCACGCGAGCGCGCCGGCGCTCTTCGCATAGAAGACGAATGGCTCGTTGCGCAGCGCGGTGGCTGCGATGCTGAGTTGATGCGCGCGTGGATGATCTGCAGGCAGCACGGCGACGAATGGCTCTGAGAAGAGTGTTTCTGTGACGAGTTCGGAATGTGGATCGCTGTCGCGGAGAAAGCCGGCGTCGAGTGTGCCGCCGATGAGCCCAGCGATGACGCGCGACGTGAACGATTCGTGCAGATGCAGTTGTACGCCGGGATACGCGGCGCGGTAGCGCTGCAATACGGGCGGCAGAGCGGACAGCATGCCGGAGCCGATGAAGCCCACATTGAGAAAGCCACTTTCGCCGCGGCCGATGCTGCGCGCTTCTTCCATGTCGAGCCGGACATTGCGGAGCGTGCGACGGGCACGCTCCAACAAGACTTCGCCGGCGGATGTAAGCACGACGGAGCGCGATGTGCGGAGGAAGAGTGGTGCGCCGACAATCTCTTCCAGGCGCTTGATCTGCTGCGAAAGCGCGGGCTGCGCGAGGTACAGGCGAAGTGCGGCGCGGCCGAAGTGCAGTTCTTCGGCGACTGCGGTGAAGTAGCGCAGGTGCCGCAACTCAATATCCGTATCCATAGCGCCAGCATATCAATCAAGAGGATCTATCTATTGGACGTGCATGATCTTCGCGGCTACGTTTGATCCATAGGAACGATGATGCGCAGTAAACGGAGGTAGCAGGACGATGACAGCGACGGAGTTGGAGTTGAGGATGCGGTCGATGGCGTCGCAGGCGGATGCGGACGCGTTTCGCACGCTGAATGAAGAGTGGATTTCGAAGTGGTTCCAGATTGAGGAGAAAGACCGCATGACATTGAGCGATCCGCAGACGAAGATCATCGATGCGGGCGGCCATGTGTATGTTGCCGCGGCGGGCGATACTGTCGTAGGAACGGCTGCGCTGCTGAAGTATGGCGATGGTATTTATGAGTTGTCGAAGATGGCGGTTGCGCCGGAGATTCGCGGGCAGGGTGTCGGGCGAAAGCTGCTGGCCTATGTGATGGAAGAGGCGCGAGGGCTTGGTGCGCATACAGTGTTTCTTGGCAGCAGCACGAAGCTGAAGAACGCGGTGCATTTGTATGAGGCGCTGGGTTTCCGGCATGTGTTGCCGAGTGCCTTGCCGGAGATGAAGTACGACCGTGCGGACGTGTTTATGAAGATGGATCTGGAGTAACGCTGTACCAGCGTTCGTAACGGTCGTGCACATATTGGCTGATGTAGGTACTCAGGCCAGTGCCCTTGTGCGCGAGCTGCTTCATGGTCTCGACCTGGCGGGGTCCGGGCTTGAGGTGACTGTAGACGTAGATGCGGTCATCGTGAAACTGTACGTGGATTGCGTTGGGGCTGATAGCGTAGCGCGATACACCGTGGTTTTCGCCGCTTTTGCCGTACGGTTCAAAGACCAGCTTCTGGCTCATACACTAGAGATGTGGCGTTGTATGTAGATGTTGCGTTGCCGGTGCCGCTGGAGCGGCCGTTTACCTATTTGGTGAGCGGAGACGCGCCTGTGGTGGGTGCGCGCGTGCTGGTGCCGTTCAGAGGGCAACGGCTGATGGGCGTGGTGGTGCGTGTGCATGACGATGCACCTGAGCCGGGTATTGAACTTAAGGCGGTGCAGGCGGTGCTGGATGATGCTGCGTTGCTGCCCGATGAATTGATGCGGCTGGCAGAGTGGATTGCGCAGTATTATGTCGCGCCACTGGGCGAAGTGTTGCGCGGCATGCTGCCGTTGAATGCGGAGATTCGGCGTGTGCTGCTCTACCGCATCACGGAGCAGGGCAGGCGCGTGCTGTATGAGGGCGCAGAGAAGGGGTCGTCACGGCGGTCGCGGCTGTCTGTGGAGGAGCAGAACCGCGAATACGCAGTTCTAAATGCACTGGAGAACGGCGAGGCTGTGAAGTTGACGTCGCTGCGGAGTTCGACACAGGCGAATAAGGCTCTGCTTGAGGGCATGGTGCGCAAGCGCTGGCTGGTGCGCGAGGTGGAGGCCGATGAGCGGGATGCTCGCCGGCTGGAGAAGGTCGCCGTGCTGGTGGACGACGTTCGCCTGCCCAAGCTGAACGACAACCAAATGAAGATCATGGCGGAGCTGAGCGCAGTAGGCGGGCGCATGAGTGTCGCTGATCTGCGCGGACTGGACGTGCCGCAGAGCACGCTGGCGACGCTGGTGAAGCGTGGGCTGGTGCGCGTGGAGGACGCTCCTGCGGCGTTTCACCTGGGTGGTGTGCATGCGCCGGGGAAGAAGCACGCTCACGAGCATGCGTTGAATGAGACGCAGACGGAGGCATTGGCGGGGATTGTCGCTGCCATGGCGGAGGGCGGGTTCAGGCCGCATTTGCTGTATGGCGTGACCGGCAGTGGCAAGACCGCGGTGTACTTTGCAGCGATGCGTCGTGCACTGGATGCGGGTGACGCTGCGCTGTTGCTGGTGCCGGAGATTGGGCTTACGCCAGCGATGGCTGGGCAGATGCACGCGGCCTTCGGGGGTGAGGTGGCGCTGCTGCACTCGCAGCTGTCGCCGGATGAGCGGGCGGAGCAGTGGCATCTGATTCGTCGCGGAGAGGCGCGTGTGGTTGTGGGGACGCGGTCTGCCGTGTTCGCGCCGGTGCCGCGGCTCGGGCTGATCATCGTGGATGAAGAGCATGATTCGAGCTACAAGCAGGAGGAGACGCCGCGGTATCATGGGCGCGATGTTGCGGTGATGCGGGCGAAGCTGCTGGGAATTTCTGTGGTGCTTGGTTCGGCTACGCCTTCGTTGGAGAGCTGGAACAATGCGTCCACGGGACGCTATGCGCTGCTGACAATGGAGCAGCGGGTGATGGACCGGCCGCTGCCGAAGGTCGAGTTGGTGGATATGCGTGCAGAGTTTCGCGATATGGGCACGGAACATATCTTCAGCCGGCGGTTGATTGAAGAGACGCAGGCTACGCTGGATCGCGGCGAACAGGCGATTATCCTTCTCAATCGGCGCGGGTACAGCTATGTGGTCATGTGCAGGGCTTGCGGCGACAAGATTGAATGCGAGAACTGCGCGATTGCCATGACGTTTCATAAGCCCGTCCTGGGAACGAGCGGCGGCAGCGATCTGCATGCGGAGCCGGGGGAGCGTCTGGAGTGCCACTACTGCGGGTACCGGCGCAATGTGCCGAAGGTGTGTCCTAAGTGCCAGAGTGAGCATTTGTACTACCTGGGTGCTGGTTCGCAACAGGGCGAGGAGCGCTTGCAGGAGATTTTTCCGGGCGCGCGCATTGGGCGGATGGATCGCGATACGGTGCGCGGGCGCGGCGACATGGAACGGCTGCTGCAACGGCTGCATTCCGGCGAGATCAACCTGCTGGTGGGTACGCAGATGATCGCAAAGGGGCATGACATACATGGTGTTACCACGGTGGGTGTGGTGGGGTGCGATCATGCGCTAGGCATGCCGGATTTTCGAGCAGCGGAGCGCGTCTTCCAGTTACTGACGCAGGTAAGTGGGCGTGCGGGGCGGGGCGATTTGCCGGGTAAGGTGCTGGTGCAGAGTTATCATCCTGACCACTATGCTGTGCGTTGTGCGGCGGAGCATGACTACCTTGGATTTTTGCGGCGTGAGTTACAGTTTCGACGGCCTTTTTTCTATCCGCCGTTTGGTGTACTGGCGAATGTGCTGGTGCAGTCGCAGGAGCTGAGCGAGGCCTTGGCCTGGTCCGGCTCGCTGGGGAGATGGTTCACCAAGCAAACTATTCCGGGCGTGCGTATGCTTGGGCCGGCTGCTGCGCCGGTGTCGCGGCTGAAGCGCATCTACCGGTTTCACCTGTTGCTGAAAGCGCAACGCCGCAGCGATGTGCAGGCGGGTCTACGCGCCATGGTGCAGCATGCAGAGGCAGAGGGGATACCGCGCAAGGCTCTTGCGATCGATGTCGATCCTGTGAGCCTGATGTGAGTTACTCGAGTGTTTGAAGGTCTTTGCCAGCTTTGAAGCGTACGGCGCGGCCTGGCTCAATATCGACTTCGGTGCCTGTGCGGGGATTGCGTCCGATACCGGTTTTGCGAGGCTTGACGGTGAACACACCAAAGCCGCGCAACTCGATTCGATCACCATTTGTCAGGGCTTTTTTCATCCCTTTGAGTATTTCTTCAACGGCCTGTTCGGCCCGTGTTCTGGGCAGCCCAGTCCGGTCGACTACCCGTTGGATCAGGTCTTGCTTGATCACGCTGCTGTCCCTTTCGGCTATGACGCACTCTGAATGGGGGCGCTTGCCCCGATGTAGGAGACCTACACGGTGTCAACATTGTCCGCTACTCAACCTTACCTGCGCACCCGGAATTGGTGACTGTCGTAAGATGACACGGAACACACTGGATTCGGCACGGAGTGGAATGTCCATCAAGAGCGATACGTGGATTCGTCGTCAGGCAGTTGAGCGTGGCATGATCGAGCCGTTCAGCGAGAAGCAGGTGAGCGCGGGCTGTATCTCGTACGGTCTTTCGTCCTATGGGTATGACCTGCGCGTGTCGAACGAGTTCAAGATCTTTACGAATGTAAACAGCGCCATTATTGATCCAAAGGCGTTTGATGAGCGGTCGTTTGTGAGCGTGGAAGCGGATAGTGTGATTGTGCCGCCTAACTCGTTTGCGCTGGCGCGATCGGTAGAGTACTTCCGCATTCCGCGCGATGTACTGACGATCTGCGTGGGTAAGTCGACCTATGCGCGTTGCGGCATCATTGTGAACGTGACGCCGTTTGAGCCGGAGTGGGAAGGATTCGTGACGCTTGAGATCTCGAACACCACGCCGTTGCCCGCCAAGATCTACGCGAATGAAGGTCTGTGCCAGATTCTCTTCTTCCAGTCTGACGAAGTGTGCGAGGTCAGTTATGCGGATCGCGCGGGGAAGTATCAGCACCAGCAGGGCATCGTTCTGCCAAAGCTGTAAGTCACTCTGAATAGAATTGAAGATCTGAAGGAGCGCTGCCTTTGCAGGGTCGTTTGCGTATTGGGGTTGTTTCGGGTGATGCACTGCGCGTGGAGGGTCTTCGGGTGATCCTGGCGGGACTGTGCGATCTGCTGCCGCTCACCGCGCCGGATACATTGCGCACACAGGACCTGGGTATGGTCATGATCGATGCGCCGGAGGATGATCTCTTTCAGCTGATGGCAGCCTACCGGCGTGGGCGTCCTGGATTGCGGCTCATGGTGCTTGGCAGTGTTGGTGATCCCGCATTTATTCAGAAGGTGGTCGCAAGCGGCGCCAAGGGGTACCTGCTGCACACGGCAAGCGCGCGGGAGATCGTGATGGCCGTGGAAGTAGTTGTAGACGGCTCTATCTGGGCTCCGCGCAAGGTGCTGGCGAGTCTGATCGATACCTATGCACCGGCGGAGCCTCGGCCGCCTGAGGTGCACCTGACGCCGCGCGAACGCGAGGTGGTGGACCTGCTGATTGCCGGACGTGCAAACCGCGAAATCGCCGCGACGCTTGGGGTAGAGACGAAAACCGTAAAGTCACACGTGGGACGGCTGTTTCAGAAGTTCGGTGTGCCGAATCGCGTAGCTTTGACGGTTCGCGCTCTCGAGATGCAGATTCGGGAAAAGCTCTAACTAGCTGTAGGGATGATGCTTAGTTGACGATTCCCATAATGGTCTTGTCAACCAAGAGAGGCCTGGGTCCTCCGTAACTTGCATGTTACGTTCGTAAGCCGCATCTTGGTAACACGTAACACAGACCTGGGAGAAGAGGGGCTGTTGGCAAGGGTGAAAATCCAAACCGCAGCCCCCATTTTTTACTTTGTAGGCGCTACACTCTGTGGCTTAGGATCAACATCCCTTATTTTCGTCACACCAAAGCGAATACAACTCCGGCAACATTCCCTTCATCACACCTTCGATCAGCTGAGACGGTTAAAACACCTTCCGCTCGGCAGAAAAGGTGAATGATGAACCGTTTTACGACCGCATTTTGTGCTCTTACCCTTGTGGCGACAACGTTGCCCGCGATGGCAGCGGACAAGGCAAAGCTGGATGAGCGCCTTACCGATGGACAGAACATTTTGAATGAAGTTATGGCGACACCGGATAAGTCGATTCCGAACTCCATTCTGTCTGGCGCGAGCTGTGTGGTGGTCATCCCGGCATTCAAGAAGGGCGCATTCGTTGTAGGCGCACAGTACGGTCAGGGCGTGGCGACATGCCGCACTGGTCATGGCTGGAGCTCACCGGTGTTTGTGCAGCTGGCTGGTGGCAGTTTCGGTTTCCAGATTGGCGGCCAATCCACTGATCTTGTTCTTGTCGCAATGAATCAGCAGGGTCTACAGCACATGTTGACGAACAAGTTCAAGATTGGTGCTGACGCGGCTGCTTCGGCCGGTCCCGTGGGACGTAATGCGCAGGCCGGCACAGACTGGAAGCTGAATGCGGAGTTCCTGACCTATTCGCGTTCAAAGGGCCTGTTTGCCGGCATTGATCTGGATGGAACGGTTCTGTCGCAGAACCAGGATGATACGCGTGAGTTCTACGGATCGGATATGCCCTTCAAGTCAGTGCTTGGCGGCGATGTCCCGACACCTCCCGATGCTCGCCCGTTCGTGGGCACGGTGGCCAAGTACTTTGTGGCTTCGCGTCAGTAGTTAACGATTACTGGGAAGTGGGCTCCGGGATGCCGGAGCCCACTTCTATTGGTGCCTGATTTGCCGCAGAGAGCTAAACTAGGAGCTTGAGCCTTTCTGGTACGAGCTCGACACCAGTAACCATCCGGCACCGCTTGGAATACCTGCTTGTCGCTAGTTTGATCTGGATATTTGGGGTGGTGCCCAGAGGGATTGCGCGCAGGTTGGGCGCGGGCGTTGGAGCGCTGGCTGGGCGCCTGTCCGGACGTCTTTCGAATACGGGTGGGCAAAATCTGAAGCTGGCTTTTCCAGAGCGCTCAGACGCTGACCGGCAGAAGATATTGCGGGGTGCATTTCGCAGCCTTGGGTGGCAGATGGCGGAGTTCTGCCAGATGCGCAGGTATTCGGCTGAATTTGTTCGCCGCGGGGTAATGCGGTACGAGGGGCTGGAAAACTTTTTAGCCGCCGAGGCGAAGGGCCGCGGTGTGCTGGTCCTGACCGGTCACCTGGGAGCTTGGGAGCTTTCGAGCTTTGTCCATTCACTGCTAGGACATCCGATGGGGATGGTGATCCGGCGGCTGGACAATCCGCTGGTGGACCGGCTGGTGAATGGGATTCGATGCCAGCATGGCAACCGTGTGCTGCATAAGGATGACTTTGCGCGTGGGCTGCTGCATGCCATGCAGCGCGGCGAGACGGTCGGGATTTTGATGGACACGAACATGACGCCGCCGCAGGGGGTGTTTGTGCCATTCTTTGGGGTTCCGGCTTGTACAGCGTCAGGGTTGGCGCGTGTGGCTCGCAAGACAGGTGCGGCGGTGCTGCCGGGTTTTTTGTTATGGGAGGAGTCTGAACAGCGCTATGTGTTGCGCTTTGGCGAGCCATTGACGCTGCAGCGCACCGATGATGCTGAAGCGGATGCTGTGGCGAATACGGCTCTGTTTGTTGCTACGACAGAGGCTTACATACGGCGTTATCCGGAGCAGTGGCTTTGGCTGCATCGGCGTTGGAAGACGCGGCCTGCGGGTGAGCCTGCGATCTATGGTACGTCTGCCGTTGAGGGTCTGGCTGCAGGGTATGCGGCTTCGGGCGAGACGCCTGCGGCATAATCGGTTTGGCGTGTTCCTGGGAACTGCACTTAAGCAGAACGCGAACGGACGCTAAGGGTTACGCGAAGGTGACTGGACGGGACATTGCGGAGTTGGTTGGCGGCGTTGGTGGGGCGCCTGCGGCTGAGGTGGTGCGTGTGGCTGCTCCTGAGAGAGCGGGTGCGGACTCGGTTGTGTTTGCTACTTCGGCTGCTGCGCTGGCGTTGTCGCTGGCATCGGACGCTGGGTTGATTTTTGTGAACGCTGGGGTTGCAGCTGAGACGATGGATGCCCGAGTTATGCGGGTGCGGGATGCCCGGCTGGCGTTTGCGATGGTGGCGGACAAGCTGACGGTAAGGTCTGCGGTTGGTGTGCGCCATGCCTCGGCGGTCATCGATGCTTCCGCGGACATCGCGGGTACCAGCAGTGTTGGACCGGGTGCGGTGATTGCTGCGGGTGTTCGCATCGGCGAGGGCTGCGAGATTGGTGCGCGGGTTGTGATTGAAGCGGGTGTGGAGATGGGTGACCGGGTGCGTGTGCAGGCGGGCGCCGTGCTTGGGTCGCTGGGTTTTGGGTATGCGCGGCGGCCGGATGGCAGTTACCTGTTGTTTCCGCAGCAGGGTGCGCTGGTCATTGAGGACGATGTGGAGATTGGGGCGAACACGACCATTGACCGCGGCGCACTGGGCGAGACGCGGATTGGTGCTGGGACGAAGATCGACAATCTCGTGCATATTGGCCATAACTGCCGGATTGGGCGGAATGTAATTATTGCGGCGCAGACCGGGATCAGCGGGTCCAGTGTGGTGGAAGATGGCGCCATCCTTGGCGGGCAGGTGGGCATGGGCGAGCATGCGCTAGTGGGGCCGGGTGTCATTCTGGGCGGCGGCGCCGGCGTGCTCAGCAATAAGATTTTGCGTGGGCCGGGGCAGGTGTTCTGGGGACGTCCTGCGCAGCCGCTGAAGCAGTATCTGCGCGATCTCGCGCGGCTGCGCAAGGGCGGTAGTTAGAGATGGCAATTATTGTTGTCGGCGGTCATACGCGGAACATTGGCAAGACGACGCTGGCGGCGCAGATCATAGCGGCATTTCCGGACCTTGCGTGGACGGCGATGAAGATTACGCAGTATGGGCATGGGGTGTGCTCGGCGAACGGTGAGCCGTGCGACTGCGTTACGGCAGATCACTCGATGGCGGTAAGCGAGGAGCGCGATGCAACCTCGGGGACGGATACCTCGCGGATGCTGGCGGCGGGGGCGCGGCGCGTGTTGTGGGTGCGAACACAGCAGGGTGAGCTGCTGGGGGCGATGCCTCGCGTGCGGAAGGAAGTTGCCGCGGCGGGGAATGTGCTGATTGAGTCGAACAGCATCTTGCGGTTTCTGAAGCCGGATGTCTATGTGGCGGTGCTGGACCCGAGCGTGGCGGATTTCAAGGCGTCGGCGCTGCGGTACCTGGATCGTGCCGATGCTCTTTTTGTGCCGGATAGAGCGGAACTGACCGCACCGGCCTGGAGTGACGTGGCGCAACGGCTTTATGCGCGGAAGCGGCTATTTGCGTTGCGAGAGGATGGTTTGGTTGCAGCAGCATGGGAATGGTTGAACCAGACCTTCGAGGATTCATCATTCATTTGCAGACGGGACGAGGCAAGTGCGCTACGCTGAGGCGGGCGGCAGCCGTGCGTGCTGTTGATGATTGCGCCAGGAGCCCCTGGAGGACCAGCACGTGAGCCAAACGATTTTTCTTTTGGAAGACGACGCCGATATTTCACGGCTCGTGAAGTACCACCTGGAGTCCGGCGGCTTTACCGTGCAGACATTCGCCAATGCCGGCGAAGTTTTGCCCGCCGCCGAGCGCAAGGCGCCCTCACTTTTCCTGCTGGACATTATGGTGCCGGGCGGCGATGGCCTGGACCTGTGCCGCCGCCTGCGGCTGAACCCTGCGCTGAGCACCATCCCGGTGATCTTTCTGACGGCGCTGGCGACCGAGAGCGACCGTGTTCATGGGCTCGAACTGGGTGCGGACGATTACATCACTAAGCCCTTTGGTACGCGCGAGCTGCTGGCGCGCGTGAAGGCTGTATTGCGGCGCTTTGAGCGGCAGGGACCCTCTGAGACACTCGTTATAGGCGACATCGAGATCGATGGTGGAGCGATGCAGCTGCGTGTGCGTGGCACGCTGGTGACCACGACAGCGACGGAGTTCCGCCTGCTGGACTATCTGGCACGGCATCCGGGCCGCGTGTTCAGCCGCGATCAGCTGCTGGATGCGGTGTGGGGCGATGCGCGGTTTGTGACGCCGCGGTCTGTCGACGTATATGTGCGTCGCATCCGCGAAAAGATTGAGGATGATGCCGAGGAGCCGCGCTACCTGAAGACGATGCGCGGCGCAGGATATCGCTTTGAGCGGCCGGACCGCATTGCGGCGCGTTCGATGGACGACGCGGTCGATGGCGCTGCCCGCACCTAGGAACGGCGCTTTCACTTGTTCAAGCGACTGATTAAAAATCCGTTCACTGCCGCTCTTGTCATGGTTGTTCTCGGCGTGATTGTCATGGTTGTGGTGTCACGGCACCCTGACCTGATCTGGTTGGTCGGTTTTTTCGTCGTAATCGCACTTGGTTTGGGGCTTGCGGTTCGGCTCAGTCTGCGTGTGCGTGCCGCAGATGCTGCCAGGATAGTGGCGCAAATCTCTGACGCGGCGGTTTCGCCGGGCGAGACCCCCTTCCAGCAGCCGCTGAGCATTGCCGACACGGTGGATGGCCGTGGCCCGCTCTTCGACCCTATCCTTGCGGCAGCGCGTGAGGCTGCCGAGCACATCGCGCGGCAGCAGCGGCGATCCGAGGAGAGCCGTCACAATCTTGAGGCGCTGCTGGAAGGCATGCAGGACGCGGTGCTGGGTGTGGATGCCGCAGGCCGCGTGCAGTGGAGCAACGCCCACATGGAGCGGTTGATGGATCGCGGTACCGCGGGTTCGAGCGTACGCCACGGCCGTGCGCTGGTGCATACCTTTCGCGACCCGGCGATGCTGGCCGCAGTGCAGACCACGCTGGAGCAGCGCATCGTAACCGAATGCCGCTCTGAGGCGTTTCTGCCGGGACGTATCTTCGCGGTGAATGCGTCGCCGCTGCCCGGTGGTGGAGCAGTGGTGGTGCTGCATGACCGCACGGAAGCGGAGCAGATGGAGCGCACGCAGCGCGACTTTGTGGCGAACGTATCGCACGAACTGCGCACGCCGCTGACGTCCATTGTCGGCTATGTGGAGACGGTCTTGGACCACGAAACGCTGTCGCCGCCTGCCCGCGAGTTTCTCGATACCGTGTTGAAAAACGCTTCGCGCATGCATCGGCTTACGGAAGATCTATTGTTGCTGACGCGCGTGGAGCAGAACGAAAATCCGCTGGAGCCGGAGCCAGTGCCGGCTGATGTTTTGCTGCGCGATGCGCTCCGGACGGTATCGGGTACGCCTTATGCCGAGAGTGCAATGCTCACAATCATGCCGGGTACGGAACGGCTGGTGATGGCGGATGAGAATGCGATTCTGCAGGTGCTGGGTAACCTGCTGGAGAACGCTGTGAAGTACAGCAGCGGGCGCAGCGAAGCACCGAGGGTCTTGTTATCGGCGGAGGATATGCCGGACGAGCCGAAGTTCGTGCGGTTTCGCGTGCAGGATTCCGGGCCGGGTATCGCGTCGGAACACCTGGCCCGCATCTTCGAGCGCTTCTACCGTGTGGAGAAGGCGCGCTCCCGGGCGACGGGCGGGACCGGCCTAGGGTTGTCCATTGCTCGACATCTGGTGGAGCAGCACGGCGGCCGAATCTGGGTCGAAAGCGAACTTGGGCGCGGGAGTACCTTTTTCTTCACCCTACCAGCCGCAGATTGACCGTCTTTTCATGGCAAGTGCCCTATGCTTCATGGAAGCCGTCGGCACCGGTATGCCTCCACTCGTGCGCACCGTCCAACGGAGTGGGGGCTTTCAGCACAGTTTTCGAAGGGAACAGGTTCAAACCTTGCGGACGCGTTTTCACCAATCGCTCGATGAGTTGAAAGAGAAGCTGCTTGTGATGGCCGGCTTTGCGGAGCAGGCGATCCAGCGCTCCATCGAAGCGTATCGCACGCGTGACGGCGAGTTTGTGGAGCTGGTTCGGCGATCGGAGCCGGCTATCAACCGGCTCGAGCGCGAGATCGACGGAACCGCGCTTGACCTGCTGGCGATGGAGCAGCCGATGGCAGTGGATCTGCGCTTCATTCTTTCTGTCATTCGCATCAATGCAGACCTGGAGCGTGTTGGTGATCTGGCTGTGAATATTGCGATTCGCGCGGGTGAAACCAACGCCATTGATCCTGTCGATCTGCCCGTGGATATCCCACGGCTGGGCACACTCGCGGGCGCGATGATTCGCAAGGCACTAGAGGCGTTTATCGACGGTGATGCCGACCTTGCGGAGAGCGTGCTGGCGATGGATGACGAAGTGGATACGCTGAATAGCGCGGCGTTTCATGCCTTGTCGGCGGTCATTCGCGAACAGCCAATGTACACCACGCAGGCGCTGAACGCGATGCTCATCGCGCGGAACCTGGAGCGCGTTGGCGACCATGCGACGAACATTGCGGAAGACGTGATCTTCTGGGTGAATGGGCGGGATATTCGTCACAAAATGACTGCTGCTTGATCCCTAACATCCGCTGCGCATGAACGGGGCCCACAACATTTAGCCGAAGAGAGAAAGCTGCTGGCGCTTGCCGGCCGTTTTCTTTGGTGTTTCAAAGTCCGGCGGTGTCACTGTTTGCTCAGCGGAATAGGGCCAGCTGATGAGCCGGCCCATCAAGGGATAGAACAGCCCGAGGATGATGGGTGTGCCGGGCTGCAGCGAACGCGAGCGGACTTCGGCATAGGCGCGGAGCTGGCCTTCGTACTTCGTGCGTTCCTCTTGGAGAAACGTTTCCTGCTGCTCTGCGGCGCCGGTGCGGTTGCCTGTTTTAAAGTCAACGATCCATAAGGTGTCATCGCCGGGCTGCATCGGGGCGGCGCCTGCGAAGAAACTGCGATCGAGCCGCACGCGGACGGAGTCTTCGAGGCTGCCGGACCGCCATGCGGCTTCGGTCGATGCGGCGCGATGCGGTTCGAGGATCCAACGGCCGGTCTCGGTGGCGAGCATGTTCTTCAGAGCGTCGAGTACGGTGATGCCGGCGCGTTCGACGACGTCGAGCGGCAGGCCGCCGGCACGGAGCGATGCGCGGATCGCTCCGCTCCACGACGGTACTTCTGCATGGAGTTGCTGCACGACTTCGTCCGTATCATTGCCGAAGCGGACGCGTGCGGCAATGGTGTTGGAGAGGCGCTCCACGAAGGCGTGGATGGCATTGCCAACGGCGCGGGCGCCGAACGTACCATCCGGCCGTTCGAAGCGTGGCGGCTGTGGGGCGCGCGCGGGCCGTGGCACGGGTGGTTGGCTGTGCAGTGCCGCGATGGGATCGATGGATGCGTGGAGCCGCTGGAGCCTGGGGTGCTCGCGCGGTGGCGGTGCTTCTGCTGCTGCGGCCAGAGCGAGTGGTTCCTGATCTGCGGCGATGTCGATCTCGTCGGCCAGCGATTTGAGCAATGCGGTCGCCGGAGAGTCCACGTTTATGAGCTGGGGCATATACGTGCCGGCTGCCGGCCATGCGGCTTTCAGAAGCGTGCCATTGATGACGGAGGCGGTGCCGTCCTTCTTTGACTCGGGCCATGCTGAGAGGTAGAGCGTGGTGCGTGCGCGTGTTGCAGCGACGTAGAAGACGCGTTTGAGCTCGGCGTTACCGCGGCGCGTGCGCGTAGACCGGATGTATTGATTTAATGCGCCGGCGTCATCGCCTTTGGGTGGCAGCGGAGCAAGCAGGACGTCGCGCGTGCCGTCGGGGCCGTATGTGGATAGTTCGAGCCAGTCGAGAAAGGGCCAGCGATCTGCAGCGCTGCGGCGGTGCATGCATGGAACGAAAACCATGTCCCATTCGAGGCCCTTGGCCTTGTGGATGGTCATGACATCAACGGCGTCGGCGGCGTGGCTGGGTTGCGCATAAAGACGCTGCAAGCGGCGGTCGAGCGATGCTGCTGTGATGGGCTCGCCTTCTGATTCCATGGCATCGAGAATGCAAAGGAATTGCGCGACGTTTTCGCGTTCGAGTGCGGTGCAGCAGGCGTCGCCACCAAGTGAGCGCCATGTGCGCTCGACGCGGTCTGCGAGCGATGCAGCGCCGGTGTGTTGCAGCGCGGCGTCCATCACGTTCAGAGCACGCAACGCTCGTTCGCGGCTTTGCACTGGGAGAAGCTCGACACGCTCGCGCATGCGCAGGCGCAGCGATTGCTTGCCCTGCGTGCTGTCATCACCCGCTGCGAGCGTGTGCAAATCGGCGAGACCGAGGCCGCACCATGGTGCATGCAGCAGTGCGAGCCACGCGGTGCGGTCAGCTGGATGGACGAGGGCACGTGTGATGGCAAGGATGTCGAGGACTTCGCGGCGCTCGTCGAGGCCTTCCATCTCGACGGCTCGATACGGCACACCGGCTCTGGCGAGAGCCTTGGTGATCTCGGTGACGTGTGTGCGTGCGCGTGTGAGGACGGCGATGCGTGCGGGGTTGCCGGGCTGTTGCGTGCGCCGCCATGAGGCGATGCGGTGGGCGATCTCGCGGGCCTCGTGCCGGAGGGCGCGGCGGCGATTGCGCAGGCTTGCGGCAAGGTCTTTCGATGGCGGAGGCAGCAGGGTCATCTGCCAATCAATACCGTCGGTGTCGAGCGCTGGACGTGCTGCTTCGGCCGCGTGAAAGGCTACGTCACCGCTGTCGTTGGTGGTGTTGTTGATGTCGTGCGGGAAGATGCCGGCGAAGGTGTCGTTGAACTGCCGCACAAGTTCTGCCCCGGAGCGGAAGTTGGTGCTGAGCCTAAGTGCTACTACAGGGAGCGTGCCAAGTTTCTCGTCGGCGAGGATGCGCTGGAAGAGCTCGACGCGCGCTTGGCGGAAGAGGTAGATGGATTGCTTGGGATCGCCGACAAAGAAGAGTGTCTGGCTGGCGCCGTCCCAGCCTGCGGTGAGCATCTCCAGCAACTCATATTGGCTGGTGGAGGTGTCCTGCATTTCATCGACGAGCAGGTGGCGGAGGCGTGTGCCGAGGAGGGTTTGCACGTCCTGCGCGTTCTCGCGGAGGGCGCTGCGCGCGGCGAGCGAAACCTCACTGAAATCACAGACTTCCTCGCGCGCGAAGAGCAGTTGCAGATCGACGACAGCATGCTGGAGAAGGCGGAAGAGGGCCTTCGCAACCTTCCATTGTTCGGGTGGGTAGGTGTGTGATTTGAAGCTGCGCGCGGCGTGCAAAAGGTCGTACAATTCGACGCTTTCGATCGAGAAAATAAGCTCTTTTAAGCGTTCTTTTTCGCGTTTTCCGACAGTTGCGTAGACATGGTTGGTATTGAAGCCGGAGCGCCAGCCTTCTTTGGTCAGCAGCAGGTGCGCAATGGACTCCCAGTAGCAAAGGTCCGTGGCTGCGCAGCCGGGAGTGTGTGGCATGTCGATGCAGTGTTGGAAGACGCTCGGCGCACCGTTGTAGCCGTCCGCGGTTGCCAGCCGCCGCACGATGCTTGCGATCTCTGCGAGTGTGCCTTCATCGAAGCCGTCGCGCAGGCGTTCGAGCGCGCCGCAGACCGTGCGTTCGAGTGAGGCATTGAGGCGCGGCAGTGTGACGGTTTCGAGGTAGTGGTCTTCGAGTTGTTCGCGCAGGGGTACAAGGCTGCCCCACTGCTCGCGGGTGGCGAGCATTTCTGCGAGGACGCGCTCGCAGAAGGGGAGGTCGCCGTCGCGATGGAGCAGGACTGTGCGCACGGCTTCGTTGAGCGCTTCGTCGTCACCGCCGAAACGCATCATGACGGCGTGGGCGGCGCGTTGATAGAGCGGCTCGGCGTCTGTTGCGGGGCGTGCGAAGCCTGCGACACCAGCTTGCAGCGGTGTGGCGCGGGCGATTTCGCCGCAGAGGGAATCGATGGTGCGGATGTTGAGGAGATGGGGGCGATCGAGCAGAAGCCAGCCGCGTTCTGCGTCGCGCTGAAGGACGGCGCGTGCGAAGGTATGGGTGAGCCGTTCGAAGTCGCCTGTGGGTATGCCTGTGGCGTTTTTCGCGGCAGTAAGCGCGTCGAGGACGCGGTCCTGCATTTCTGCCGTGGCCTTGTTGGTGAAGGTGAGTGCGAGCACTTCACCGGGTTCATCCACCGTTGCCAGCAGCTTGAGATAGCGCTGGATGAGCAGGCCCGTTTTGCCTGAGCCTGCCGGTGCTTCGACGATCCATGAGGCGGTGATGTCGAGCGCGGCTGCGCGTTCAGCTGCGTCGGTGATACGAGTGTCCGTGGTCACCAGGGCAGGCCTTCTTCGTCGTCTTCGTCCATGTCGTCCACGTCCAGCAACGCGGCGGCATCCAGGCGGCAGAGCATGCGCTGTCCACAGCGGTCGCAGGTTTTGGGATAGTCCTTGGGTGCGACGCCGGCGCGGCCCTCGGCGAAATCGGTTGCGAGCTGCGTGAGGTCTGCCTGCCAGGTTTCGAGCTGTAGAGCGAAGTCCGCGCCTGCGGTGGCCTTGGCGCTGAGCATTTTGGGGTCTTCGGCGAGGCCTTCAAAGCGGTTGCCGAGCTTGCCTACTTTCACGGCGCCGAATGCGATGCCTTGCACGTTCTCGATGCCCCCGGCGATGGCATAGACGGGCAGCTGCGGTTCGCTGGGGCGTTCGCCGAGCCACTCCTGCTTGCGATGGATGGCGGAGCCGGTTTTGTAGTCGATGAGGAGCGCGGCTTCCTCGCCGCCGGTAGTTACGCGGTCGATGCGATCGACGCGCATGTCCAAACGCAGAGGGCCTACCGCTGCATCCTTGATGGTCTTTTCAAGCGCTTCAATGGTGAAGGGTGGGCGCGTCGCTTCGAAGTCGAGCCATGCGGTGAGGAGAAGGAAGAGGCGCTTGCGCTGCACATCGAGGTAGGCTTCCTCCCATGCGTCGTTTGCGGTGGGTGGGATCGCTTTGTCGATACAGGCTTGCAGCAGGCGGTCACGCGCAGAGATACCGCTGCTGTCGATATCGGCCATCATGGTCTTGAGCTGCTGTTGATCCTGCACTTTCGTCCAGAAGGCTTCGAGGACGCCGTGCACCTGTTCGCCGCGATCGCCGGCGGTGAGGCCGGCGGCATTGGCTTCCATCTCGCGTGAGAAGAGACGTTTTTCAGCGAAGGCACGGAAGCCGCAGAGCGCTTGCGCGGAGAGCACGCCGACGCCGCCGGAGACTGTTCCGCCGGGCAGTGGAGGCAGCGGCGCTACGTCTTCGATGTCTTCGAGTTGCGGCTGATTGTCTGTGTGGGGTGCTGTGTTGAGTGCATGTGTTGTGAGGCCTTCGAGGACCAGCACGGTGGGCGCTGGCCGCTGGGCGGTCTCGCCTGAGAAGCGCGCATAGCTGAAGACCGTTGACGAGGCGTGGTGGACGAGATGATTGAGTTGATGCCTGGCGGCCAGCTCATCTTCCTGTGAATCCGCGCCCGGCATGTGCAGTGCGTGTTGCAGGACGATGGGCAGCAGGGGATGGGGGCGTTGGAGGGGCGGCCAGGTGCGCTCGTCGGCGTGGAGGAACCAGAGCGCGTCTACGTCGCGGCCGACGGCCTCTGCCACGGTTGTTATCTGGAGTGGCGCGTTCCTGTTTTCTGGTGCGAAGACGGTGTCGTGCGCGGCTTCAGAGAGGCGTGCAAGGAAGCCTTCGGAGGTGACGCGCAGGTCGAGTGCGTCGAGCGATGCGACACGGTCGAGTGTTTCATCCCAGCGGTCGATGGCCTGGTGCTCATCGCTGGAGAGCGATGTTCCGGGCCAGCCTGCTGCGCGGAGCAGGGATCGGACTGCGTCGGCGAAGACGGCATGCATTGCCTGGCGCTGATCGATGTTGCGGGCGGCTGCGAAGAGCTTGCGGAGATTTGCCGCGGTTGCGGGATCGGACAGTTCGAGCCAGCCGGCGACGCGGGTCATTGAGACGAGCGCGCGGAGGGCCGTGCGATCGCGGAGGATGAAGGCATCAATCTCCGCACCACGCTCGGGCGTGGCCGCGATGGTGAGAAAGCGGCTGCGGAGGACAGCGCCTGCGTCGTCGATGGAGATTTCTCCGGCGCACCAATGCAGCAGGCGGAAGGCGTCCTGCACCATGGGCAAGGCTGCGAGCGGGCGACCGGTGGAGAACTCGTATGGCGCGTCGTCCGTGAGAGCCGCAGTGACGTCGGCGAGTTCGGGCGCGATGGTGTTACGCAGAGCTCGTTCGAGCACAGGTCTGCATGCTTCCAGGTCGGGGACGACGATGGCGATGCGGCTGCCGGTGTGTTCCAGGGCGCGGCGAGCCCATGTGGCGCAGTGCTCGAACTCTTCATCCGGCGAGGCGCATGCGGCCAGGGTTGGAGGGGTTGCCGGTTGTCTCTCCGATCTGGTGTGCGCTACGGTGGCGCCGGATGCTTCCAGCGCCGCGAGGACGTGCTGCTGAGCGGATGTGAATGTATCGAAGCCGTGGAGTAGGTATTCGGTTGCAGCGGCGATTCGCTGTGTGTGGATGTGTTCTGCGATGGCGGTTTCGGCGTGGCCGGTGGGCAAGAAGCCGTTGTCGCTGCACTGCGCTTCAAAGCGAAGCCACCAGCGGGCGAAGATGGCAATGTCCGGGGCGTCGGTCGCTGTGTGGAAGATGCCGCTGCCGAAGTTATTGCGCAGGTCGTATGCGCCGAGCAGCTTTGTGGCGCTGGAGCAGAGGCGGGCGAGGGATGCGTGGGATCGCAAGGTCTCCGCGTCGCCGGTCTGTACGATCCCCTCCCATAGAACGCGTTCCTGCAGGTCGTTCAGCAGGACACGGGATTCTGTGCCTGCGACGAGTGCGTCTCGCCAGAGTGAAGCGATCCAAGCACGCCAGGGCAGTATGGTTGCGGGTTGCCAGAGGCGTGCTCCCTCGGCGTGACGGGCCGCGTCGAAGGCGGCGCTTTCTGCGCGGGCGAGGCGTGGATGGGGCGTCAGCATGACGGCTCCACGCAGCAGAGCCGCGTCAATTGCGCGGCGGCTGGCTGGGGATTCGACGTGCGCGGACATTCTCCTTTTATACGCCCTTCTGCGCGGCGTCAGACCGGCGAAGCGGTCGTGCGGCTGCGGCGAAAACTCATGGCCAGGAGAACGAGGAGGCCGCACAACGGGACAAGCAGGGCGATGCGCAGGGAGCCTGTTCCGCGCGAGACTGCTCCGACGAGGAAGGGTAGAGATGCCGCTCCAAGACCGGAGACGGCGATGACCGTGCCAGCTTCACCGGCGGCTGCGCCTTCGTTCATCATGGAGGACAGCACGAGCGGGAACCATGATGCGAGCGCCATGCCCAGCAGCAGTGACAGCGCGATGATGGATGCCGCTCCGTGGGCCGCGCTGAGCAGGGCGACGAGCGCTGCAGCCATGGCCAGCGTGCCGGAAAGCATGGATTGCTCGCGTACATGACGAAGCAGCAAAGGGGCAAGGCCGCGGCCCGCGGTGATACCGATCCAGAGGGCAGTTGCGCCGAGTGTGCTCAGCTTTAAGGCGCTTGAGCCGTAGCGCGTGCCAAAGGTGGTGATCCACCCGCTCAACGAGGTTTCTACGCCGCCGTAGAGCAACAGCAAAGCTGCGAAGTAGAGAAATGCAGTGCGCGGCAACTTTGCTGGAGTTGCTGTGGTTTCAGCCGCTGTTGCTGTTGCGAGGGAAGGCTGCATGGCGTTTGCAATTGCCGCGGCGCATGCAAGTGCAAACAGGATTGCCGCCGTGAATAACAGCACATGGAGTCGCACGGTTGAAAGAAGCCAGCCAAGCAGGAACGGAGCGAAGACGGCGCCGAGGCTCCAGCTGAAGTTGATGCGGGCGAGAGCGGCGCCGCGGCCCTGCACAAAGCGTTGTGACGCGAGCAGGTTGGCCGAGGTGAGCATCTGCCCGACGCCGAAGCCGAGTGGAACAAGTGCGGCGGCGTCGTACCGCGGCGCGGCGTGCAGGGAAACGCAAGTCGCGAGAGCCGCGAAGCCGATGGCAGCTGCGGCGCTGCCCCGGATCAATGAGAACCAGAGCCGCTGCGATGTGGTGACGCCACCGAAGAACGCTCCGATGAACTGTGCGGTGAAGAAGAGGCCGCTGCCGCTATCGGTGGCGTGGGCATTGGCTGCAAGCGTGGGCAGCACGGGGCCAAGAAAGACGGTGCCGAAGCCCGAGAGCAGCATGCAGACGTGCAGCAGCGCGAGGTACGGCGTGGCGCGGCTGTGCCGAATGCCATCGCGATGAGACGTCATGGGACCTCCGTGGCTCGCCGGCGCAATGGGGTGGGCTGGGGCGCATCATCAGGCAACGTATCATGGATGCATGCTCAGGAGTGATTACGCGCGACTGTTCGCTTTACTGCTGTTCTGTACAGCACTGTGGGGCTGCAAGCAGTCGACGGAAAAATTTGATAAGCGCACGCAGCTGTATCAGCTAAATGGGATCGTTGTGGCGACCGACATGGAGCGTAACGAGGTCACGCTGCAGCACGAGGCCGTGCCGGGGTTCATGGGCGCAATGACCATGCCGTATCCAGTGTTTCCGCCGAGCGCGATTTCGGAGCTGCATGCGGGCGATCGTATCCGCGCTCGACTGCAGGTGGATAAGACCGACGACGGGGAGTTTCGCAATGCGCGCATCGATGAGATTGTTGTGCTGGCGCAGGCCAGGCCGAGCGTGAAGCCGACGTCGCAGTACCACGTACCGACGGCCGGTGACGCGGTGCCGGACTTCAAGCTTGTCGACCAGAGCAATCATGCGCTGCAGATGGATGGGTACCGCGGCAAGGCGCTGCTGGTTACGTTCATCTATACGCGCTGCCCACTGAATGATTTCTGCCCGAAGATGAGCCGTAACTTTGCCGCCATCGACAAGGCCCTGCATGCGGACGCGAGTCTCTACGGTCATAGCGCGCTGCTCTCGATCTCGTTTGATCCGGCGTATGACAAGCCTGAGGTGTTGCGCGCTTATGGGTTGAACTACACGGGCCAGCAGGGCTTTGACCATTGGAGATTTGCCGCGCCGGCGGCAGATTCGCTCAAGCCGATGGATGAGTTTTTCAACGTAGGCGTTACGCAGGACAGTGCTGACGGTATAACCCATTCGCTTTCCACCGTGTTAATTGGCCCAGACGGAAAGATTGCCGCATGGTACCCAGGCAGCGAGTGGTCGCCGGACGAGGTGACCGCGACAATGCGTTCGCTGGTACAGGCGTCCACGCAGCACGTCGCTGCTGCTCACAGTTAACTTCACGACGGCGGTTTGCTGCCGAATCGTTTTCATCGCGAGATACTGTTCGCGCATCTAGCACTGTAGCCCTGCGGAGGGGCCACGTTCATGGGATCGTTTGGACCTTCGCTTTCGGGCGGCCATTCAGCACGCGGTGTAGAACGTCCTTCGCGTAATGCGGCTCGCGCCGCTTCTGCCAGTATGACGCAGAAGAAGCCAAAGCCACCGTTGAAGAAGGTGTGGCCGGAGGTGAAGAAGCTGGTGCGGCCGCGGTTGGGGCTGCTTGTGGGCAGCCTGGCCATCATGGTGGTGAACCGCATGAGCGGTCTGGTTTTGCCTGCATCCACACGGTATTTGATCGATGACGTGATGCGGCAGCATCATGTGGATCTGTTACCCAAGATCATCCTTGTGGTATTGCTCGCTACGATCACGCAGGGCATCACGTCGTACGCCCTGACGCAGATACTGTCGAAGGCAGGGCAACGGCTTATCGCGGAATTGCGTACGCAGGTGCAGGCGCACATCGCCAGGCTGCCGGTGGACTTCTATGATGCCAACCGCACCGGAACGCTCGTTGCGCGCATCATGACCGACGTCGAAGGCGTGCGAAACCTAATTGGTACAGGCCTGGTTGAGTTTGTGGGCGGCGTGCTTACGGCGCTGTTTGCATTCATCTACCTGCTTCGCCTGTCCACTTTGATGACGCTGCTGACCTTCACCACGCTGGTCCTGTTTGCGCTGGTGATGCAGAGAGCCTTCAAGACGATTCGACCCATCTTTCGCGCGCGTGCCGTCATCAACGCCGAAGTAACGGGACGTCTGACGGAGTCGTTGGGCGGCGTGCGCGTGGTCAAGGGCTATCACGCGGAGCAAAGCGAATCCCGTGTGTTCGCGGAAGGCGTGAAGCGGCTGCTGGATAACGTGATCAGCTCGCTTACCGCGCAATCGGTACTTGCATTGTCTTCAACCGCTGTACTCGGCGTTGTGGGCGCGTTGGTGATGTACCTGGGAGCGCGGCAAGTTGTGTACGGCCAACTCACCGTCGGCGGTTACGTGACCTACACGATGTTTCTTGGATTCATGATTGTGCCGATCACATCGTTGGTGAGCATCGGCACGCAGATGACGGAGGCACTCGCTGGGATCGATCGCACGGCAGAGATCCTGAGTGAGCCGGACGAGGATGCGAGTGCCAAGCGGACGATTGCGCTGCCGCCGTTGCAGGGGGACGTGGTCTTCGACAACGTGACCTTTGAGTATGAGGCGGGCAAAGAGGTGCTGCACGGGGTTAGCTTTGAAGCCATGCCCGGCACGGTGACGGCGCTTGTGGGCTCTTCGGGTTCGGGCAAGTCGACGATCATTTCGCTGGTGTGCGCGTTCCATGATGCGACCGGCGGCAGGGTGCTGGTGGATGGTGTCGATCTATCGACCGTGCGGCTGGGAAGTTACCGCTCGCAGCTAGGTGTGGTGCTGCAGGAGACGTTCCTGTTCGATGGGACCATTCGCGAGAATGTCGTGTTCTCGCGACCGGAGGCGACCGAAGAGGAGTTTGTTGAGGCATGCCGGATTGCGCGCGTGGATGAGTTCGCGACCCGCTTTGAAGAGGGGTACGAGACGATCGTGGGCGAGCGCGGCGTAAAGCTGTCAGGCGGGCAGCGGCAGCGGTTGTCGATTGCGCGTGCGATTCTGGCCGATCCGAGGATTCTGATCCTGGATGAGGCGACGAGTTCGCTCGATTCAGAGAGCGAGGCGATGATTCAGCAGGGGTTGAACCACCTGATGACAGGCCGGACGACGTTTGTGATTGCGCACCGTTTGAGCACGATTCGAAATGCCGGCCAGATACTTGTGATTGAAGGTGGCAACATTGTGGAGCACGGCACGCATGCCGAGCTGTTTACTCTGCACGGACGGTATCGTGAGCTGTATGACCGGCAGCATGGCGTGGAGACGAATCTGTTCCTTGCTCCAGGTGAGGGCGATGTGGTGGAGCCCGTGATGGCGGGGTAGGTACCCCCTCCCCCTGAATTCGCAAAATCGTCATTCCAAACGGGTTAGTTTTTTACTGCCGGTAAAATCGTCTATCTATTGGGGTTACACGCAAAATCGTCATAACAAACGAGTTAGCCCGCGCGGTTGCGCGGGCTTTTCCGTTGCTGTTTCTAGTTTAGCTGGCTCCGAAGGGAATCATGCCAACTCTATGTCTTTTGGAGTGTATGGGTTAGGTGGTCTGAGGGGTTGACAGAGTTGCCGATGCCTCTAGATGTAGCATGAGATTCCCCGGTTAGGGCAGTCACGATCCTCATGCTCGAAGGGAATCGCAGGCTGGTAGATTGCTGACGAGAAGCCGATTTACCGTAATTCATGCGAGTTTATTGCTGGATAGATTTGGCCTGGGTCTTCACCCACAACAGCCAGGGGTCATGATCGTCGCGAAGCTGCTCGTTCACCGGAGCGAGAGCGGCCCAATTCACTGTGAGTTCACCGGAATCTTTATTCTTTTTTAGGAAGAGCAGGTATTCGCCGCCGCGTTTATAGGAATTCGCAAAGCAGCTTCCTGCTCGGCCGCCCGGACGTACAAAAGTGTACGGCGACGCGCGATCATTGAAGTCATCTGCTTGGACGAGGTAGCCATGAAGAGTCAGGGACGGCGGGGAGGCACCGCGCACTACCTCAGCTATCCTGAATGACACAACTGAATCAGGAATACCCGTGGTCCACATGCGTGGATTTGCGGGCGCGGTCTGGTAGTCGGTGGCCACTGCCCGAACGATGATGTCAGCTCCGGCCACCAGTTCTATCGGAGTTTCTAAACGCGAGACAGAGCAGGCCAAGCAGACGCTGGGAAGCAGCATGCCAATTAAGACGATGCAACGGAGTCGAAACCTGACCATCGGAACTCTCCAGCCTAAGCATAATGACTGAGAGGTGTGCGTTTTGCAGTCGTAGCAATGCTCACCTCATTACTGGATGAGTGTAGTCCTGCTAAACGCCGTTCTCGTCGTTTGGGATTAGTTCGTTTACGGCAATGGACTGGTCCTACGCGAGGTTTAGTTCGCGTAGGAGGAAGGCGTAGTCGACGGCGATTTCGCGGAGGTAGTCGTAGCGGCCGGAGGCTCCGCCGTGGCCAGCGTCCATGTTGGTGTGGAGAAGCAGCGGCTGGTCTGGGTTGGTCTTGAGGGTGCGGAGTTTGGCGACGAACTTCGCCGGTTCCCAGTACATGACCTGCGAATCGTTGAGGCTGGTTTTTACGAGAGTTGCGGGGTATGGGCCTGCCTGCAGGTTGTCGTAGGGCGAGTAGCTGCGCATGTAGGCGAAGGCTTCGGGTTCGTTGGGATTGCCCCACTCTTCGTACTCGCCTACTGTTAGTGGCAATGTCGCGTCGAGCATGGTGTTCATTACATCGACGAAGGGCACGTGCGAGAGCACGACGCGGAAGAGGTCTGGCCGCAGGTTTACGACCGCGCCCATGAGGAGGCCGCCTGCAGAGCCGCCTTCGATGATGACCTTGTCTTTGGCGCCGTAGCCTTCGGTCAGAAGGTGTTCGGTGACGGCGATGAAGTCGGTGAAGGTGTTGCGCTTGAGCATCATTTTGCCGGCATCGTGCCAGCTGTCACCGAGGTCGCCGCCACCGCGGATGTGGGCGTAGGCGACGACGATGCCGCGGTCGAGCATGGAGAGGCGGCTGGTGCCGAAGCCGATGGGCAGAGGGTAGCCGTAGGAGCCATAGCCGTAGATATAGAGTGGATTTGCGCCATCTTTTTGGAAAGAATCGCGCCGGTATACGATGGAAATTTGCACTTTTTCGCTGTCTTTTGCGGTAGCCCAGATGCGTTCCGAGGCATAGAGCGTGCGGTCGAAGCCGCCTGGGACCTCCTGCTGCTTGAGAAGGGTGCTGGCGCCGGTTGCGATGTCGTACTCGAAGACCGAGGCGGGTGAGACGAGCGACTGGTAGCTGTAGCGGAAGCTCATGGCATCCCAGATGCGGTTGACGTGCAGGCCTGCGGAGTAGGCGGGTTCGGGGAACTCGACGGTGGCTGGGTTGGGTTGTAGCTGGCCGCCCTGGCCATTTTCTACAAAGCGGAAGACGCGCATGCGGTCGAGGCCCTGGACGATCTCCTGGGCGACGGCGAAGTGTTCGAAGACTTCGAAGTCGTCGAGCGGGATGTTCTTGTCTTCGGGCAGCAGCTCGGTCCAATGTTCGCGCGATGGACTTGCGACGGGCGTGGTGACAACGCGGAAGTTCTTGCCGGTGTCGTTGACGCGGATGTAGAAGAGGCCGTTGCGGTGGTCAGGGAAGTATTCCTGGTCAGCGATGCGTTCGGCGAGGAGCTGGAAGTCTGCCGTAGGGGTGGATGCGTCGACGAAGCGGTACTCGGATGTGGTGTGGCTGCCGGATTCGATGAAGAGGAACTTGCGGTCGCGAGTGCGGCCCACGCCTACGTTGAAGCGCTCGTCGGTCTCGTTGAAGATTTCGATCGGAGCTTCGCCGAGGGCTAATCGGAAGACGCGATCCTGGCGCTTGGTCTGTTCGTCTTCGGTGGCGTAGAGGATGGTCTTTGAGTCTGGCGCCCAGACGAGGGAGCCTACGCGCTGCGCGGTGTCTGGCAAACGTTCGCCGGTACGGAGATCCTTCACATGGAGCGTGTACTGGCGGAAGCCGGTGTTGTCGGTGGTGTAGGCGAGGAGGTTGCCGTCCGGGCTGATGGAAAGTGCGCCGAGAGACATGAAGGGTTGGCCTTCGGCGATCCTGTTCACGTCGAGCAGGACTTCTTCGGGTGCGGTCTCGTCGTAGGAGAGATCGGGCGCGGCGGGGCGGCGGCAGTGGATGGCGTACTGCGAGCCTTCGACGGTGTGGGTCAGGTAAAAGAACCGGCCGTCGCGGTAGGGGACGGAGGTGTCTGTTTCCTTGATGTGCGAAAGCATCTCTCGGTAGAGGGTTTCCTGGAGCGGCTTGGTCGGCCCCATGACGGCGTCGGTGTAGGCGTTTTCGGCTTCGAGGTAGGCGCGGACTTCAGCAGACTCTTTGTCGCGCAGCCAGAAGTAGTCGTCTTCGAGGGTTTGGCCGTGGATGTGGGTGGGGTGCGGCTCGCGGCGGGCGACTGGGGGAACGAGGGAGGAAATTTCTATATTGGCTAGCAAACTCATCAAGGGTAAGGATACGCGTGGTGGAGGCGTGAGACCTGCGGAGGCATACAACGCGGCGTGTGAAATGTGTCCCTAACGTGTTCAGTGCTGCGCGGATTTCGGTGACCCGGACCGGTGACAGTCGCGGCCAGAAAGGGAGTAATGGTTATGAAGATCTCGCACATGGCGCTTGCGTCCGCCCTGCTTGTTTCCACCAGCGTTGCTGCGTTTGGACAGGCGTTCTCCGATAAAGACAAGTCGTTTCTCAAGGATTCGACCCAGGACAACATGGCCGAAGTGAAGCTGGCTGAGCTGGCGCTGAAGACGACAAAAAATCCACAGATCAGAAGCTTTGCCGAAAAGATGGTGACGGATCATACCGCGCTGATCCAGGGCGCGCAGCCGGTGGCGATGAAGGCTGGCGTGACGCCGCCGAAGACAGATGGTGTTGAGGCGAACGCTGAGTATCTTAAGCTGAAGGTGCTGAGCGGCGAGACGTTCGATAAGAGCTATGTGAAGACGATGGTGTCGGATCACCACGACGATCTGAAAAAGATCAACACAGAGCATGATTCGACGGCGAACCCTGATATGAAGAAGCTGACGGCGCATGCCGCGACGGTTGTACAGGGTCATACGAAGATGATCGATGACATGGCTGGTTCGATGGGCCTGCAGTAAGTCACAGGTTCATTGTGAGGAGCGGGGTTTGGCCGCTTTCGTTGATGTTCGAACGATTCACATTTGCGCGAATCCCCACCTCTCAGAATCGAGAGGTGGGGCACCCGTTCCTTTGGGGAACTTCGTTCATGCGGGCGGCGTATCATCATGCGTGATGGATGTACGTCTCCGTTCGTTCTGGGTGTTCGTTGTTGCGGGATTGCTGTTTGGCTCCTTTGCAGGGTTGTTTGCTGAAACTGTGAAGTCGATGCCGGCGCCCACGAACTATGTGAACGACTATGCCGGTGTGCTGAACGATGCCACCAAGTCCGATCTGGACGCTCTGCTCAAGCAGGCCGATACGCAGGCGAAGGCGCAGGTCTTTGTCGCGGTCATCAAGAAGATTGATGACGACAGCACGGCGGCGGAGTTTGGCAATCAGCTGTACGCGAAGTGGAAGCCGGGGCCGAAGGCGGATAGCCGCGGTGTGCTGCTGCTGATTTCGGTTGAGGATCACACGTACTGGATTGAGGTTGGGTATGGGCTGGAGGGCATTCTGCCGGACGGCAAGACCGGCGACATTGGCCGCGAGATGGTGCCGGACCTGAAGGCCAGCAACTACGACGGCGCTGTGCGGACGGCGGTCAATGACATCGTGAATGTGATTGCGCAGGATGCGAATGTCACGCTGACGGTGCCGCAGCAGCCGCATACGTATCATCGCGAGGCCGTGGGGCAGACGTCGCATGGCAGCGGGATCATTGGGCTGCTGGTGTTTTTGTTTGTGCTGTTCCTGATCCTGCGTGGCGGTGGTCGTGGCGGGCGTGGTGGCGGTCCGGGCGGGTTTTTGACGGGGATGATCCTGGGCGGCATGATGGGCGGCAATCGCGGCGGTTGGGGTGGCGGTGATGGTGGCGGCAGCTTTGGTGGTGGTGACGGCGGTGGCGGTGGTGGATTTGGCGGCGGCGAGGGCGGCAGCTCCGGCGGCGGCGGCGCCGGTGGTAGCTGGTAGAGTTCGGAGGAAGCAATGCCTCAGATGTTGGAAGGAAACAGAAGTACCGGGGGAAGTATGAAAAAGGGTTTGATTGGTCTGATCGTGGTGGCGGTGCTGGTGATTGTGGTGGGGCTGGGTTTTGTCTCGGCGCACAACACGATCGCGGTGAAGTCGAATGCGACGGATGCAGCGTTTCACGATATTGACATCAACCTGCAGCGCCGCGCGGATCTGATACCGAACCTGGTGGCCAGCGTGAAGGGCTATGCGAAGGTGGAGACGGACATCCTGACGAAGATTGCCGAAGCTCGCAATGGGTTGCTGCAGGCGCAGACGCCGGGTGAGAAGCTGGCGGCGAATGATCGGCTGTCGGTGGCGTTGCTGCCGCTGACGCGGATGCAGGAGGCGTACCCGGATCTGAAGAGCAACCAGCAGTTCATGCGGCTGGAGGATGAGCTGTCGGGCACGGAGAACCGGATTGCGGTGACACGTAAGCGGTACAACGACGCTGTGCTGGACTACAACAATACGATTTCGGTGTTTCCGAACAGTTTGGTGGCCAGCATGTCTGGCTATCACCGGAAGGATACGTATTACACGGCAAATCCGAGTTCGCAGACTGCGCCTACGGTTAGCTTCTAAGAGCAGCGAGGCAGCAAGTTAGCGAGTCAGCAAGTCAGCTGGTTTCGGAAGGTCCTGTCGTCGCTTTGGCTGCAGGGCCGTTCTGTGTTTGGGATCCTTCGCTGCGCTCAGGATGACAGCAAATACCTTGAAGGCATACGAAGGCTGTAGACAGACGAAAAGGCCGTCGCGGTTGCGACGGCCTTCTGAGTTGGTGAGGCTGGTTTGCCTCGTAACTTGTTTTGCGCGTTAGCGAGAGAAGGAGCCGACTGCGGTGGTTTCGTCGTCCTTTACGTCGAAGACGGTGTAGAGCTTGGTGATCTGGAGCAGGTCCTGAACCTTCTTGGTGAGGTTGAGAAGCTTGAGCTCGCCGCCAGCGTTTTTGACGCTGGTGAAGGCGCTGACCAGCTCGCCGATGCCCGAGCTGTCGATGTAGCTGACGTCGCCGAGGTTAAGCAGGATGTTCTTGTCGCCCTTGGTGACGAGGTCGCGGACTGCGTCGCGCAGAACAACGCTGCCTTCGCCGAGTGTGATGCGGCCGCTCAGGTCCAGAATGGTCACGCCGTCTACATGGCGTGTGCTTACCTTCATGCTCATCGTGCTCTCCTGCCGAAAGAATCGGCGCAATGTGTTGCAGGTTTCAGGCTGCGTTATCCGCGGGCACCCGGTGTTTGATCAAGGTCAGTTCGGTCCCCGGCGCGAGCTGGCGAAAGTGTACCTCATCCATGAAGGCACGCATAAGGAAGACGCCACGGCCGGAGCCGCGGAGGATGTTCTCGGGCGAAAGGGGATCAGGGATGGACTCTTCATTGAAGCCCGAACCCTCGTCTGCGATGCGGATGACGAGATCTTCGTCGCTGGCTTCAAAGCTGGCTTTGACTTGTTTGTCGCGGTTATAGGCATTGCCGTGGATGACGGCGTTGACAGCGGCTTCGCGCACAGCCATGGCGATGTTGGAGACATCGTCTTCATGAAAGCCGAGCCGCGTTGCGAAGCTCTCGGCCTCCTGTTCCACACGGTCCACCGTTTCCAGCGTGGATGCCAGGGTGAGGCTTGTGCGGGTTGTCGGCGTATTCGGCAACGGTCTCCTGTGCGGCGTGTAAGGAGGACTCTACTGTCGCAGTGTGCTTCTCACGGCGCGGATTGTCAAGGAAACAACTCTGCTGGGACGGCGCATGCCGTTGGATGCTCGTATTGGTTCTGTTCGGGCGCCGGGGCTGAAGCCCAGCGCCTTCGAGGAGGCTGCTTCAGCGGGCTAACGCCCCATTGCTTCCTCCGGGCTGCAGTGCTTTCGAGGCGGCTGATTGCGCAGGCAGAGAGCCACTGCTCCCTCCATTCGCGTATGGGGCCTGCCTTGGGTAGACTTCGAGGCAGGGACACCTTCCGCACATTCAAGTACAAAGGGGGACGGCCAGGATGACTGAGCACGCAATTCGCCGCACCAGCCTTTCTTCGTTGATGGGAACGCGTGTTCACGATGGCGCCGGGGGCAGCCGGGGACGTGTGGCGGAGTTTCTGCTGGAAGCGGCAGATGCCGGCACGCATGTGAGCAGCCTGGTGATTTCGGGTTCAGGCCATGCGCGGGATAAGGGCGCGTTCGTGGTGCCGCTGCATGATGTGACGTTCCGGCGGGATGGCGAGATTGAGCTGCACCCGGATGCGCCGACAAAGCCGATGGAGGCGTCTCCGTCGTCCGTGCTGCTGGAACGAGACTTGCTGGACCAGCAGATCATTGACGTGCACGGGCACAAGGTTGTGCGTGTGAACGATGTGGACTTTGTATGGGAAGAGGTGGATGGAGCCGTTTGCAGCCTGCGCATTGCGGAGGTGGAAGTAGGCATGCGCGGCGCGGCGCGGCGGTTGTTGAAGGGCCTGCCGCACTCGATGGTGGAAGCCGTGGCGCATCGCTTTCAGCCGCGTGTGATTCCGTGGGAGTTTGTGGATCTGATTGACCGTGATCCCGCACGTCGTGTGCGCTTGAAGATTGAGGGCGACCGGTTGTCGCGGATGCATCCTTCGGATATTGCTTCGATCCTTGAGGAGCTTGCTCCGGCGGAGCGCGATGCGGTGTTTACGTCGCTGGATGAAGAGGTTGCCGCGGAGGCATTGGAAGAGGTCGAGCCGAAGCTGCAGCGGTCGCTGCTGGAGGGTATGGATTCCAGCCGCGTGGCGGACATCGTGGAAGAGATGGACCCAGGCGCAGCGGCTGATCTGCTGGCGGAACTGCCTGAGGAGCGCTCGGAGGCCATTCTGCACGAGATGGAACCGGAGGAGCGGAAGGAAGTTCAGGAGCTTCTCGAATTTCCGGATGACTGGGCCGCGAGCAGCATGACAACGGACTATGTGTCGGTGTCCGACACCGCGAGCGTGCATGATGCAATCGACGCGCTGCGCGTGTTTGAGGGCGACCTGGACATGGTGACGGATGTGTTCATGGTGAATGCCGCGGGTCACCTGGTTGGCATTGTGAGCCTTGCCCGGATGGCGCTGGCGGATGCGTCGACGCCGTTGAGTGCGGTAAAGGAGCCGCGCATCCACACGTGCAGCATTGACGCCAGCAGCAAGGAAGTGGAAGAGCTTTTCGATAAGTACAACCTGCGGTCGCTCGCGGTGCTGGACCACGATAAGGCGATGGCGGGTGTGATCTATCCGGAACATGTGATTGCGCTGTTGCGGGCAGGCCGGTAGACCCAGTGAGGATTTTGTACTGCACGCAGCTTTCGCCGAACGACTCATCGGAATATCGCCGGTGGGCTTTGCTGCGCGAAGGGCACACGGTTGAGGCGATCAACTCGTATGAGTATGGGTTGAAGAACCCGGTGCTGCACAAGGTTGAGTTCCGGCTTGCCATGGGGCCGGAGGTGAACCGAATGAACCGCGACATCCTGGCGGCGGCGGAACGGTTCCGGCCGGATGTGGTGTGGGCGGATAAGTTGTTATGGATGCAGCCATCGACACTCGATACGTTGAGGAAACATGGTGTTGTCACCGTGTCCTACATGATCGATAACTTCTTCGGGCCGCGGCGCGATCCTGGCTGGCGGTTGTATGCGAAGACGATTCCGCACTACGACCTGCATTGCACGCAGCGGGATAGCAACGTGGTGAGCTATCGCACGGCAGGCGCGCGTGACGTGATGAAGATACAGACGGCATTTGAGCCGACGATTCACTTTCCGCCCGAGCCGCCGTACACCGATGCGCAGCGGGACCGTGGCGTGTCGTTTGTGGGAACGTCGTATGACGATCGCGCGGAGACGCTGATGCGGCTGCATGGTGAAGGTGTGCCGGTGGTGGTGTCGGGCGGCCCTCAGCATTGGAAGCCCGCGCTTGGGCCGGCGATGTTTGCGGAGCTTTACCGCGAGGGGGAGTTGTTCAACCAGCACTATCGCGAGGCGATCTGGCGGTCGAAGATTAACCTGAGTTTTTTGACGCATAGCAACCAGGACGAATTCGTACACAAGAGTTTTGAGATTGCTGCATGTGGCGGGTTCTTGTTGGCGGAGCGCACGCCGGGGCACACCGAACGGTTTGTTGAAGGCGAGGAAGCGGCGTTCTTCAGCGGGTACGATGAACTGCTTGCGACGATACGGAGGTATCTGCCGGATGAGCCTGCGCGGAACCGGATTGCGCTGGCCGGGCAGCGGCGGGCTTGGACGAGCGGCTACGACAATGACACGCAGGTACGGCGCATCGTAGAGCGGTTGCAGGAGATGGTGAACAGAAAGGAGCGCGCTGCATGACATGGTTTAAGAGCTGGCGCGTCCGCATCCTGTTCTTCCTGGCGGCGCTTGGGCCGGGGTTCATCACGGCGAACGTGGACAATGATGCCGGCGGCATCCTGACGTACTCGGCTGCGGGGGCGAAGTACGGCTACTCGCTGCTGTGGACGATGATCCCGATCACGCTTGCGCTGATTGTGGTGCAGGAGATGTGCGCGCGCATGGGCGCGGTGACGGGCAAGGGCCTGAGCGACCTGATTCGCGAAGAGTTCGGCCTGCGTATGACGACGATCATCATGTTTCTGCTTGTGATTGTGAACTTCGGCAATGTGATCGCGGAGTTCACGGGCATTGCCGGATCGATGCAGTTGTTCCATGTGAGCAAGTACATCTCGGTGCCGGTCTGCGCGGCGCTGGTGTGGGCGCTGGTGGTGAAGGGCGACTACAAGATCGTGGAAAAGATCTTCCTGTTCGCGTCGGTGGTGTACCTGGCGTACATTGTGGCGGGCGTGATGGGGCGGCCGGACTGGCATGCGGCGCTGGTGGAGACGGTGAAGCTGCCGCCGCGCTCGGCATGGAGCGATACAAACTACCTGTACATGACGGTGGGTGTGATCGGCACGACGATTACGCCATGGATGCAGTTCTACCTGCAGTCGTCCATCGTTGATAAAGGCGTGACGGTGCGGCAGTACAAGGCTACGCGGCTGGATGTGATCGTGGGGTCGATCTTCACGGACGTGGTGGCGTGGTTCATTGTGGTGGTGTGCGCGGCGACGCTGTTTGTGCATGGCATGCGGGACATCCATGTGCCGGCGGATGCCGCGGAGGCGATGCGGCCCATCGCAGGTGATTACGCGTTCATTTTGTTCGCTGCGGGCTTGTTCAATGCGTCGTTGTTTGCGGCTTCGATCCTGCCGTTGTCAACGGCGTACACCGTGTGCGAGGGTCTTGGTTTTGAGAGCGGGCTGGATCGCACGTGGAAGCAGGCGCCGGTCTTCTACTGGCTGTACACCGGGCTGATTGCAGCGGGAGCTGGGGTGGTGTTGATTCCGAACTTCCCGCTGGTGAGCATGGCGATTTTGTCACAGGTGCTGAACGGGTTGCTGCTGCCTGTGGTGATGTATTTCATGCTGCGGTTGATCAACAACACGGAACTCATGGGCGAGTACAAGAACCGATTGTGGTTCAACGTGATTGCGTGGGCCACGGCGATCATTGTGACCGGGTTGTCGGTGGTGCTTGTTTGGCAGACCGTGCGAGGATAGTGGTCGACGTGCGGTTAGCGCGGGCCTTCAGCCCGCAAACCTGTGGGAGCATCGAGACCTGGGGCTTTCAGCCCGCTTTCGAATTGAGGCCATTACTACAGATGAAGGCAGTCGCGTAAAGGCGGTCGTGTAAAGACGGTTCGCGCTTTGCGCGAATTCCCACCCATTCGACAAGCTCAGGGCAGGCTCCATGCGCGAAGAGATGCGCATGAATGGGGCACACGACGTGTCACTGCTGCCTGCAGCGCGCTAGGGTTTCCAGGCGGATGGGTGGATGGTTTGGAAGAGGCTGTCGCGTGCTTCGAGGGCAGCGAGCGCGTGTTCGGTTGCTTCGTCGAGCGTGCCGGTTTCGGTGAAGGCGCGCCACCATGTGAGGGTGGTTTGAAAGCTTTCGACGTGGCCTGTGAAGCGGCGTTCGGCGTAGTCGCGTGCTGCGCCTGTGGTGATGAGGGTGGTCCAGTCGCTGGATTCGAGCAGCATGAGTTCACGGCACATCTGGCGTGCGATGCGTTCGCCTGTGGCGCCGTCGGTCCACGCGCTGCTGTGGGCCGCGGTGCGGACGGCAAGTTCCGCGGCGTAGATACGGCTGTAGACCCAGGTGGTTTCGCCATTCAGCCAGACGCTGTTATCGCCGCCTGCTCCCCACGACCCCTCGGCCATGCGGATGCTGTCTGCGGTGCCGAAGCGGCGGAGGTAATCGTCGCCGGTGATGGCTTCGATGCCATGGGCGCCTGTCGCCATGACACGTGCGACGTTCTCGAGGAACTGCATGCCCTCGTGCCACCAGTGGCCGAAGAGCTCCAGGTCGAAGGGCGCGGCGAGGACGGGCGGGTTGCCGTCCGTGGCGGGATGGGCGGCGAGGGTTTCGGCGACCAGTTGCACAAAATGTTCCGCGTGTGCGCGGGTGCGGTCAGCGGCGGCTTGCGGCGAGTAGGTCTGCTTGTCATTCATGCCAAGGCCTGCGCCGGTGACGCGCCAGTAGCGATGACCACCGGGCCAGCGCTTTTTGTGGAAGTCGAGGTATTGGAAGTCGCCGGGGTAGCCGTAGTGGGCGCTCCACACCTGGAACGCGGTGCGTGGATCGCGCGCGAAGACGGCGACCTCACTGCCGGAGAGTGTGTAGGGCCGGTAGGGAGAACGGACAGTCTCAGCCTGGATGGGCGTCGCTACGGTTTCAGCATCCTGCACGAGGTGCGTGTCGACGAAGGTGAAGCGCAGGCCAGCGGCTTCGAGCGCGGTTTCTGTGCCGATGCGCTGCTGCGCGGCTTCGACGAGGTCCGCGCCCTCGGGGTTCACGGGGAAGCGCCAGCGGCCTGCGGGCCGGTAGCCGCATTCCGGCAGCCACACGCCCGTGGGGGCGGCGCCGAAGTGTTGCGTGTGCGATTGGACGGCGGTGAGGAACTGGGCGCGAACGCTCTCATCGGTACCAAGCAATGGGACGTAGCCGTGGGTCGCGGCGGATGTCATGATTTGCACGCAGCCGGTCGCGGCGGCATTGCGAAAGCCCGCGACGATGTCTCCGTTGAGCGCTTCAAGATCGGCGAGGGCATCGCTGAAGGCGGCTTCCCAGTGGCGCGCGAGGTAGAGCAGGTGCATTTCGCCGGCCTGCTCGAAGAAGGCGGCATCTTCGCGTGACGAGAGGATCTTGCGCTGGAGGTATTTGGGCAGCTCTGCCTGGAAGTCAGGGTGTGCGAGCTGTTCGAGCAGAACGGGCGACAGGCTGACGTTGATGCAGAAGGGCACGCCATCGGTATGAAGGCGGGTAACGGTGCGCAGGAGGGGAAGGTAGGTCTCGGTGGCGGCTTCGAGCAGCCATTCAAGGCCGTGAGGCCATGTGCCGTGGTGCAGGACGTAGGGCAGGTGTGCGTGAAGGGCGAGGCAGAGATAGCCTACACGTGCCGGAGTTTCTTTCGTCATGACTCAGCGTTCTCGTGCTTTCGCTGCGCGATGCCAGGCAGCGAAGCAATGTGAGGGCCCATGCAGACATGGGCAGTTTGTTGCACGGTTTCGTCGGGCAGTTCGTCGCGCGGTTCGTCTGTCTACGGGTGTACTTGGTCAGGACGCTTTTGGCAACCAGCGAAGCAGTCCACCTAGTGGATGCACGAGGCAGCAAAGCCGGTGCATTGCTGCACCGGCTTTGTGGGTTTTGGCCGGGTTCTGACGCTGTGGCTCGTATCAGCGGTTTTGCAGGGAGGGGTCGCCCGGGTTGTTGCCCGCGTGGACGGATGTCCTGGCTGCGATGGAGTTGGTGGTCACGAAGCGGACGACGGTTTCGCTGGGAATCTGCACCTGCTGGCCTCGGGTGACGGCGTTGATGCCCGCACCTGTGCCGCCCCCAGCTGCCGCGCCAATGGCTGCACCCTTGCCGCCACCGAAGATGCCGCCGAGGACCGCGCCTGCAGCCGCGCCGACACCTGTCTTGACGGCAGTATTCTCGCCGCGGCCTTTACCCTGCACGCTGTAGGGCTGCGTGGTGAGTGCGATGCGGTCGCCACGGCTGTTGAGGCCGGTGAGTTCGACAGTAAGCAGGGAGGAGCCTTTGAAGTGGGCAGCTTCGTGAACCTCGGTGACGCGGCCGGTGACGGATGCGCCGCGCGGGATCATGACCATGCCGTCGACGATGATGTCGGTTGCGACTGCGCCAGAGAAGCTGTCACCGGGCTGGGTGGTGGCGCTATCCAGCGTCTGCGTGACGCGAACCGGCAAAGTGCTGCCCGCGGGCAGAGTGACCGTCCGCGCGACGGGTGGTGGCGGTGCGGCGGGTTGAGGCGGTGGCGGAACGGGCGCCTGCGCAGGCGGTGGTGTGCGCATGATGGGTGCAGGTTCCGGCGCGGTGGCTGCCATGCGCGGCGGAGGGGCAATCTTCTGCCTGGAAGCTGGTGCGGTCTCAAACTGAGGCTGTGGCAGCGGTGTCGTGGTCCTAGCGCTGACGGGAGCGGTTGCGGCGTTCACCGTGATGTCGTTGACGACCTTGGTAACGCCGGCTACACCTGCTGCGTCGCGTGCTGCCAAGCTGCGCGCGGCCTCGTTGCTGACAGAGCCTGTAAGCGTAACGTTGCCTGCCTGAGCGATGACCTGGACGGGTTCCGTGCTGAGTGCGCCATCGGCAGCGATGCGCTGCTGCACATTTGCGGTCAATGTCGGGTCGTCGATGGTTGCTGGTGTGGTCTTGCATCCAGCCAGACCTGCGGAGAATACCGCAGACAGCGCCAGTGCTCCGAAGTGGGTGGATGTCAATGTGTTTTTCATGATGTTGTCTCCCTGCTGCTACTCATCACGCGTGTGTCCGGTGGCGCACAGCGATCGTACGTGCAACGTTCCTCAGTACGACGAAGATAGCGCGCGTTCTGTAACGAATACGCTACGTGCCGTCCATCTGGACTTAGATACTGTTGCATCACGTTCCGTTTCCGGCAACCCGGTTCGTGGGGGCCGCATCCGTTGGTGATGTTGCAGCAAAGTGCGTCCGCACCGTGGCAGCTGTTGTCCTAGGTTGTACATGGGTGGCCGCCGGAGCTATCACGCGCAGGCAAAACTGAAGATGCAGAGGAGAACGACATGGCAGATAACGATAGCTCGATGAGCGGTCTGGGGTGGTTTCTTGCGGGTCTGGGCATTGGCGCGCTGGCCGGTGTTCTTTACGCACCGAAGAGCGGCAAGGAGACCCGTGACGAGCTTGCACAACAGGCTACTGACGCGAAGGAAAAGGCGAATCAGTATGTAGCCCAGAGCAAGGACCAGCTTAACCAGTACGTGTCTCAGAGCAAGGACCAGATTAACGAGTACGTGGACAAGGGCCGCGAATACTACGACAAGGGCCGCACCCAGTGGAGCCAGTATGTGGACAAGGGTAAGGACTTCCTGAACGAGCAGCAGGATAAAGTCGCCTCGGCTGTGGACGCCGGCAAACAGGTATACCAGGACAAAGTCGAAAGCCAGACGTACTAATGGCTTTTTGCTGCATGGAGCCCGCGATTCCCCTGTCGCGGGCTTCCTTCTGTCTTAACCCTCAGTACAACGTTTGAAGGAATGAGAACGCCATGACCGAACAACAAGCGCATTACCTGCTGATCTACATGGCGCTTATCGCGTTTTCGTTTCTGATCGCGGCAGTCGCCTTGGCCGCCGTCGGATTTGCTGTAGCCCGTCTGATCAAGCATGTGACAGCCCTGACGGATGAGGCCAAGGGCAAGGTGTATCTGCTGATGGACCGTGTGGAGCGAATTGCTGCAAAAACGGAGCAGATTGCGGGTTCGGCCGAGGCGATTGTTGCGGACTTGCAGCCAAAGATTGAACGTGTGACCACCAACATTGCGGATACGAGCGATGTGTATCGGGCAAAGGTGGCGCAGGTGGATGCGCTGATTACGGATACGGCGGGGAAGGCTCGCAGGCAGAGTGACCGAGTTGATGGCATGATCACGGCGGCGCTGACACGCACCGGCGAGATTGCCGCGCATCTGCATAACGCGATTATGACGCCGGCACGGCAGCTGTCGGGCATGATCAATGGGGCGAAGGCAAGTCTAGAATCCCTGGTGCATCATTTTGGACCGAAGCCGAAGTTGCACAAGCCGGAGCCTGTGGCGTTTGAGGGTGAAAGCGTGTATACGGGGCTTGAGGACGATTACCACGCGTAGGTACTTCGTACGGTTCTCGACGCTTCGCGTGTTCGTGCAGCGCTCAGTATCAGAGAGGCCCGGCTTCATGCCGGGCTCTTTGGTTTTCGTAGCGAGGTAGCGGATGTGAGAGTGTCCGATTGTTTTTGCGCGCGCGTTCGATTTCCGGCTGGAAAGAAACGAGTGCTGTGGCGCATGCGGCTTCGTTGCGATCCTTCGGTGCGCTCGGATGAGGGCTGAAGTGATGAGTATGGCTAGACGAGCCAGCCGCCGCCTACTACGATGTCGCCGTTAAAGAAGACTGCGGATTGGCCGGGGGTTACGGCTCGCTGGGGTTCGTCGAAGCAGATTTGTACGCGGTTATTTTCGAGCGGTGAGAGCGTGGCAGGCGCGGGCTCGTGGCGGTGGCGGATTTTTGCGTGGACGCGGATGGGTTCGCGTAGGGCTTCGATGCTGATCCAGTTGACGCGGTCCGCGACGCCGATGCGGGTGTGGAGTTCCTGCTCCTGGCCGACGGTGACACGGTTGGTGGCGGGCTCGATGCTGAGGACGTAGAAGGGGTCGGCGTGGTGCTTGTGCAGGTTTTGCTGCACGCCCTTGCGCTGGCCGACGGTGAAGCTGTGGATGCCTGCGTGGGCGCCGACGACTTCGCCTGCCGTGGTGACGAGCTCGCCAGCGGTTTCGGGCAGGGTGCGGCCCTGCTCGGTGAGGTAGGCGGAGAGGAATGCCTTGTAGTCGCCGCCTGGGATGAAGCAAATTTCCTGGGAGTCGGGCTTGTGGGCGACGCGGAGGTCGTGCTCCTCGGCCATGATGCGGACGGCCGGCTTCTGCATCTCGCCGAGCGGGAAGAGCGTGCGGCTGAGCTGGTCCTGCGTGAGGCCGAAGAGGAAGTAGGTCTGATCCTTGGAGCGGTCGGCGGGGCGGAGGAGCTGCCAGCGGCCGGTGGGCTCGTCAAAGCGGACGCGAGCGTAGTGGCCGGTGGCGACGCGCTCGGCGCCGATGCCGCGGGCGGTCTTGAGGAGCTCGTCGAACTTCAGGTGGTTGTTGCAGAGCGTGCAGGGGATGGGCGTGCGGCCGGCGAGGTATTCGCTGACGAAGGGCTGGACGACGTCCTGCTCGAAGCGGCGCTGCTGGTTGACGACGTAGTAGGGGATGCCGAGCTGCTCGGCGACGCGGCGTGCGTCGTAGACGTCGTCGAGCGAGCAGCAGCGGCCGGTGACCTGCTGGGGGATGCCTTCCTTGCCAGCGAGGCGGCGCTGGTCCCAGAGCTGAAGGGTGAGGCCGACGAGGGTGTGGCCCTGGGATTGGAGCAGAGCTGCGACCGCGGATGAGTCCACGCCGCCGCTCATGGCCACGGCGATGGTGCTGGCTGGGTCAGGTGCGGTTGGGACTACGGTCGTGATGGATTCTGCAACGGTCATTCACATTCTATTTTCGCAGGTTTTGTGGGGGGGAAGCTTATAACGCGGGCCTTCATCCCGCTGGGGAGTCTTGGGCGCGAACCTGGGGCTGCGCCCCAGGCTATTACAGCGCGAGCTTCCAGCCCGCATGGTGTGGCATACGCAGAGTCTCATGGGTGGTTCCTGAGAATGCACAAAAGCAGGCACTTCGGCTTTGCTCAGGATGACGAATTGAAGGCAAGCCTTGGGCTTCGCTCAGGATGGCGATGAGAAACAGGTCCTTCGGCTTTGCTCAGGATGACGAGCTTCCAAAGAATCGCGTTAACGGATGGAGCGGAGGCGTTCTACGGCTTCGGCGACCAGTTGTACGGCTTCGTGAATGTCGGCTTCGGTGGTGTGGCGCATGAGGGAGAAGCGGACGCTGCTGCGGGCTTCGGTGTCAGACATGCCCATGGCGCGGAGGACGTGGGAGGCTTCGACAGCGCCGCTTTGGCAGGCGGAGCCGCCGCTGATGGCGAGGCCCATCATGTCGAGGGAGATGACGAGTTCTTCGGCGCCGACACCTCCGATGCGGAGGGATGCTGTGTTGGAGACGCGGGGTGTGGCTTCGCTGTTGATCGCGATGCTGGGGATGCGGTCGCGGAGGGTTTGCTCGAAGGTGTTGCGGAGGATGGCGAGCTGGCCGGAGCCGCCTTCGGCCATCCAGGCTTTGGCTAGCTGTGCTGCTTTGCCGAGGCCTACGATGCCGGGGACGTTTTCGGTGCCGGCGCGCTTGTTGCGCTCGTGTGCGCCGCCATGGAGCATGGGGGTGATTTCGACGCCGCGGCGTGCCCACAGGGCTCCTACGCCTTGCGGCGCGTACATTTTGTGGGCTGAAAGGCTGAGGAGGTCGACGCCGAGTTCGGTGACGTCAATGGGGATTTTGCCGCAGGCCTGGACCGCGTCGGTGTGGAAGAGGGCGTTACCTGCGTGGGCTGCGGCGGCGAGGTTGCGGATAGGCTGGATAGCGCCGGTCTCGTTGTTAGCGAGCATGACGCTAACGAGCTTTGTGTTGGGGCGCAGGGCTTCAGTGACGGCTTCAGGATGGACGACGCCGTTGCTGTCGCAGGGGATGCGGGTGACGGTGATGCCGATGTGTTCGAGGGCGTTGGCGGCGTGGAGGACGGCGTCGTGCTCGATGAGGCTGACGATGAGGTGGTTGCCGGGCTTGAGGGTGCCGAAGAGGGCGAGGTTGTCGCTTTCGGTGCCGCCACTGGTGAAGGTGATTTCGTTGGCGCGTGCGCCGATGAGTTTGGCTACCTGGTCGCGTGCGGTCTCGATGGCTCCGCGTGCGCCGCGGCCAAAGCCGTGGACGGCGCTGGCGTTGCCGAAGCGCTCGTTCCAGAAGGGGAGCATGGCCTCCAGCACCTGAGGCAGGACGGGGGTGGTGGCGTTGGCGTCCATGTAGATGCGGGGCATGAGTTTGATTTTAGTTTGGTTGGTGAGATCCGGGGCTAAAGCCCCTTCGTAGTGCTTTGTTCTTCAGTGGGCTGAAGCCCACTGCTCCTTCATGGTTCGCGCCTTGCGCGAAGGGATGCGGGGTTTGTGGCCTCTGACGTGGGATTGGCCAGCGCGGCTGAAATGCAGATCCCTCCGCTGCGCTGAGGGATGACAAACCGTAAGAAAGCTGCGGGACGACAAGCCGTAAAGGCTGCGGGATGACAAACACGAGAAACGGCGCGACGGAAGCCGCGCCATTTCTTGTATCTAATGTGCCGTTGCTATGAGCGCTCGTTCATGGGGATGTAGGGTGCGGGCCAGGTTGGGCCGGTGTAGTCGGCGCGGGGACGGATGAGGCGGTTGTTGTCGTGCTGCTCGATGACGTGGGCGCACCAGCCGGAGATGCGGCTTACGGCGAAGATGGGTGTGAAGAGGTCCATGTCGATGCCGAGCGTGGTGTAGGTGGAGGCGGAGTAGAAGTCGACGTTGGCGTTGAGTTTTTTCTCGTTGCGGACGAAGCCTTCGACTTTCTCGCTCATGTCGTACCACTTGGTGTTGCCGGCGGCCTCGCTCATCTCCTTGGACATGCGGCGGAGGTGGGTGGCGCGGGGGTCTTCCGTCTTGTAGACGCGGTGGCCGAAGCCGGAGACCTTGACCTTTTTCGCGAGCAGGTCGCGCACGTACTCGACGGGGTCGGCGCCGACGGCGTCGATTTCGTAGAGGAGCTTCATGACGGCTTCGTTGGCACCGCCGTGCAGCGGCCCCTTGAGTGCGCCGATGGCGCCGGTGATGGCGGAGTGGGTGTCGCTGAGGGTTGCGGCGATGACGCGTGCGGCGAAGGTGGAGGCGTTGAGTTCGTGGTCTGCGTGCAGGATGAGGGCTACGTCGAAGGCGCGTTCTTCTTCGTGGATGGGCTTGACGCCGTTGAGCATCCAGAGAAAGTTGCCGGCGTGGCTGAGGCTGGGGTCGGGGTAAACGATCTCTTTACCCTTGCGGATGCGGTCGAAGTAGGCCACAACCATGGCGACCTGCGAGGTGAGGCGGAAACTTTTGCGGACGTTGGCGTCGTGGCTGGAGTCGGCGTCATCCGGGTCGGTGATGCTGAGGAGGCTGATGGCGGTGCGCAGGACTTCCATGGTGTTGGCGTCGTGCGGCAGGGTCTTGAGGAACTCGACGACGGAGGGGTCCATGACGCGCGCGTCGGCGAGGGTGCCTTTGAACTCCGCGAGCTGCGATTCGGTGGGCAGCGAGCCGAACCAGAGAAGGAAGGTGGTTTCTTCGAAGGTGGACTTAGCGGCGAGCTCGTGAATGTCGATGCCGCGGTAGGAGAGCACACCCGCGTCGCCGTCAATCCAGCAGATGCTGGAGGTAGTTGCGACGATGCCTTCGAGCCCCTTCGGGGCGACTGCCTGCGACATGTTGTGATGTGCTCCTAACGGGATAGGCGAATTGCGGAATTATCCGCCGTTATAGCGGATGGGTTGTGCGGTTGTCATCACGCGTGCGCGAATATCGGTCGCTCGCACGACTTCTTACTGTTCGCATGGCGCTCCCGTTGGTCGGCGCAAACGCTTAACGACCAAAGCGGTTCGGGGAGAAGGGAGCGAGATCGATGGAGGGAGCGTTGCCCTGCACGAGTTGCGTCATGACGTGCGCGGTGGCGGGCGCCAGCAGAATGCCGTTGCGGTAGTGGCCGGCGGCGATGTAGCAGCGGTTGTTTGTTTTGCCTATGAGTGGCAGGTGGTCGGGTGTGTCCGGGCGCAGGCCCGCCCAGCTTTCGAGCATGGGGGCGTGGGCGAGTTCTGGGACGAGGGCAGCGGCGCGGGCTCTGAGTTGCGCGAGGTCGGAGGCGTGGATGGTTTTGTTGAAGCCCACGTCTTCGACCGTGGCACCGATGAGGATGGAGCCGTCAAGGCGGGGGACCATGTAGATGTCGCCGGTGCGGACGACGCTGGTGAGGACGCCGGGTGCGTGGACGCGCAGCATCTGGCCTTTCATGGGCCGGAGTGGTTTGCCGGCCCAGGCTCCGCGGCAATCGATGAAGTTGCTACAGGCGATGGGGCCTGCGGAGGTGAGGACTTCGCCGGGCAGCAGGTGGCGGAGTTCAACTTCTTCGCGGAGTTCGATTGTGCTGGCGCGAACTGCGGCAAGGAGAGCTTGCATGAGCTTGCGTGGGTCGAGGCTGTCTTCACGGCTGGCGAGCAGTTTGCCCTGGATAGCGCTGAAACTGGTGGCGGGCAATGGCACGGGGTACACGTCGTCTTGTTCGTAGACGGTGTACGTCTCAAGGGGGACGCGGATGTCACTCAGTGTCCATATATTGGCCAGGTAGCCGGGGTACAGAGAAATGCTGAGGTCGGCGATCGGCTGTAATTCGGGCGGATTTGCGGGGTCGTGTGCGGCGAGCATGCCTGCGGCGGCCCAGGAGGCCTCGCGTCCGGCGTGGCCGCGTTCAAGTACGGTGACGCTGAGGCCGCGATGGTGGAGTTCGAGTGCGCAGGATAGGCCGATGATGCCGGCGCCCGCAATGACTACATCTGGCCTCGCCATTCGTCTATTGTAAGTTTCGGAAGAACGTCTCGGGGGATGACACATGGCTGAGTTTGAGAAGGTGGAAGAACGGTCGCAGAGTGGCGCGCTGACCGTGGCAATTTTGGTCGGCCTGGGGCTTGGCGTCGTGAGCCTGATCTGGGCGATTGCGCTACAGGTGCAGCTGGGTAAGACGCAGGATCAGCTGGCGGCCGCGAAGACAGAGACGTCTGCTCTGCAGAAGCACGTGACGGATTCGGATGCGCGGCTGCGTGCTACGTCCGAGACCTTTGCGCAGAAGCTGGGCACGACGCAGGCGCAGATTGATGCGAAGGCGCAGTCGATTTTGCAACGGCAGAATGTTGAGCTTGCGAAGAGGGAGCAAGCCGAGGCGAAGATCACGGAGAGCGTGACGGCGGTTAAGACGGACGTGGGTTCCGTCAAGTCGGAAGTTGGCGGCGTCAAGACCGATGTGACCGGTGTGAAGACGGATGTTGCGGCAACGCAGGCTGATCTTGCCAGCACGAAGAGCCAGCTGCAGCGGACGATTGGCGATGCGGGTGTGATGAGCGGCTTGATCGCGCGTAACTCGACGGAGCTGGAAGAGTTGAAGCACAAGGGCGACCGCACGTATTACGAGTTCACGCTGGATAAGAACAAGGACCCGAAGCTGATGTCGTCCATCAAGGTGCAGTTGAAGAAGGTGGATGCGAAGAAGGGCCGATTTACGCTGGCGGTGAATGCGGATGACCGCATTATCGAGAAGAAGGATAAGACACTGGATGAGCCGATCCAGTTTTACAGCGGCAAGACGCCGGCTTTGTTCGAGATTGTGGTGAATAACATTGCGAAGAATACGGTGAGTGGGTATTTGTCGGTGCCCAAGGGGCAGTAAGGGGTTGCCCTTTGTTTCGCGCGTTGCGCGAATGCTTGTGCGGGTATGCCCTCTGATATTGACGTGGCGGGCGTGCTTACAAGCAGATCCCTCCGCTTTGCTGCGGGATGACAAACCTATAAAGCGGATGACAAACCTACACGGGGACGACGCCTATGAAGGGCATGACAACCTATGAAGAGATGACAACCTACAAGCGGGATGACACGCGGGTCTACCTGGGGACTTGGAGCGTGACGGGGTCCTGGTGGTAGAAGTCGATGCTGACGGTGGCGGCTTTGCGTTTGTCCCATATGGCTTGCGGAATGTTGTAGACGAAGAGGATGTAGCCGCTGCCGGAGCCTCCTGCGGGGATGGTGCTTTCACGCAGTAACGGCGATGGGCCAGCAGCGTCTACTGCGGGCTTCATCCTGGGGAACATGGCTGCGAGGCGCGGCAGGTCGTTCTTTTGGATGGCGGTGGCCTTTACTTCAATACCATCGTCCGTGGTGAAGGCGCCGTCGATGGATTTGATGAAGAGCGGCACTTCAGACTTGTCGTGGAGGGTGACTTCGGCAATGACGTAGAGGTCATCTTCGGTCTGGTCGTCGCCGATCATGGTACCGGCTGGGCGCGCGAAGGTTGTGTGTACGGGGAAGAGTTCGACCTTATCGACGGCGCCTGTGACTGCGGGGTGCAGGTAGACCTTTGCGAACCATGCGCCGACGGCGGCGAGCACCAGCAGTGCGATCACGACCGGCACAAGCATGGATCGCTTTTCAGTAGTGCCGCCGTCGAGTTTCATCTCTGCCACACATGTCTCCTTAGTGCTTGTACTTCTTTGTATCGACCTTCTGGTTGTAACGAATGTTGGTGTAGTAGGAGGTGCGGGTGTCGCCTTCCGGCAGGTACATGATCTGCTTTAGCGGAATGTCGCGTGCTGTATCGATCCACATGACAACGTGCGAGAGGCTTTGAGCGGTCTCGTCATCCTTCGGCTTGAGATCGAGCTTTGCTGCTGAGACGCCGTCGATGGTTTCTGTGCCTTGAAGTGTGACGGCCCATGACTTTTCGATGTCGGCGCCGCTGCCGCCAAAGCCGAGAGCGAGGATGGCCTCCGCGCGGCCACGATTGGCGCCTGCGTCGAAGGGCGTGGTCTTTTTGGCGATGGCGTCGTAGAGTTCGCCTTTGCCGTCGGCAAAGTGGACGTACTTTTTGCCGGGTGAGGTGATGATGGCGCCCATCTCGGTGCCGGTTTTGGATTTGAGGAAGTAGATGGAGCCGGTCTGGGTGGTGGTGTCGCGGACGACCTTTTCGAAGAAGTCCCACTTGAGATCGGCTTCGGCGGACTGGAATTTAGCCGAGGAGGCGTCGAGCTGGCGCAGCACTTTGTCGAGCGCAGGGTCGGCCGCGGTGTGGGCGGGCAGGGCGCTGAATGTAAGTGCTGCGGTGGCTAGGATCAGGAAACGTAGCATGGTGCTCCTGGGGTGTGCTGAGAGCTTAGACACGGAAATACGCTGAAGGGTGTACGTCCGGCGTGAGCGGAGCGTGGATAGATTATCGGTGGGCCCAGACGCGGTAGGCCGTGATGGCGCCAGTGCTGTCGGTGAGTGGCTTGTAGTTTTCGATGAGGACGTCGCCCGCGATGGGTTCGATGAGACGGCGCAGGGCGCGGCGTGTGCGCAGGTCGTCGGTCCTGCCTTTGACGTGCTGGAGGCTCTGGTCCACGTCGGACTTCTTGACCTGGTAGATGAGGCTGCCGTTGCCGTCATTCTCGACCATGATTTGCGAGGGCAGCTGAAAGAGGGGCCGATCGCGATAGTTGATGAAGCGCGGCGACAGGAAGATGAAGAGAAGAATCAGGGTGACCATGACGTCGTAGTGGAATGAGCCACGTTCGTAGGTCCAGAAGAGATAACTTTTGAGTGTTTTGAGCATTTACAGGGCCGCCTGCTTTTCGATGACGGTAAGGCCACCCATGTAAGGCACGAGGGCGTCCGGGACGCGGATAGAGCCGTCGGGCTGCTGGTAGTTCTCGAGGATAGCGAGGTAGGTTCGGCCCACGGCGAGGCCGGAGCCGTTAAGGGTGTGGACGAACTCGGACTTTTTGGCGCCGGCGGGACGGTAGCGGATGTTGGCGCGGCGCGCCTGGAAGCTGCCGAAGTTGGAACAGGAGCTGATCTCGCGGTAGAGGCCCTGACCGGGGAGCCAGACTTCTAGGTCGTAGGTTTTCTGCGATGCGAAGCCCATGTCGCCGGTGCAGAGGAGCATACGGCGGTAGGGCAGACCGAGGGTTTCGAGGACAGTTTCGGCGTGGCGGGTGAGGGTTTCGTGTTCGTCGTTGCTCTGCTCGGGTGATGTGAACTTGACGAGCTCGACCTTCTGGAACTGGTGCTGGCGGATCATGCCGCGGACGTCGCGGCCGTAGCTGCCGGCTTCGCTGCGGAAGCAGGGCGTGTAGGCGCAGAGGCTGATGGGCGTGCTGACGTCGATGGTCTCGTCGCGGAAGAGGTTGGTGATGGGGACTTCGGCGGTGGGGATGAGCCAGTGGTCGTTCTCCTGGAGCTCGCCGGGTGTGTATGGACCCTTGTCGTCGCAGTGGAAGAGGTCTTCCGCGAACTTGGGTAGCTGGCCGGTGCCGAAGAGGGATTTGGAGTTGACCATGTAGGGCGGCAGAACTTCGGTGTAGCCGTGCTGCTGGGTGTGCAGGTCAAGCATGAAGTTGGCGAGGGCGCGTTCGAGGCGAGCGCCTGCGCCGATCTGCACGACGAAGCGGCTGCCGGAGATTTTGGCGGCGCGGTTGAAGTCGAGGATGTTGAGGGCTTCGCCGAGTTCCCAGTGGGGCTTGGCATAGGCGAAGGTTTGGGGGGCGCCCCAGGTTTTTTCAACGCTGTTGGCGTGCTCGTCCTTGCCGACTGGGACGGAGGCGTCGGGGATGTTGGGTATGGCTTCTAGGATGGTGCGGAGCTCGGTGTCGAGCGTGGCTGCGGCGGCTTCGAGTGCTTCCGTCCCGGCACGTAGGGCGTGGACTTCGGCGGTGAGCGCGGTAGCGTCGGCGCCGGTGCGCTTGAGCTTGCCGATCTCTTGGGAGAGGCGATTGCGCTGGGCCTGGAGTGTCCCGAGTTCGGTGATGGTTTCGCGGCGGCGCGCATCCAGTGCGGCGAAGTTCCCAACCAGGGCGGCGGGGTCAGCATTGCGCGCGCGCAGCGCGTCTTCGAGTGCGGGCAGGTTGGCACGCACAAAGGCCAGGTCGAGCATCTTTGTATGGTATCGGTTTGGGCCCGGTGAGGCTACCCGGACGGAGAAATGCTGTTCGCGCTTTGCGCGAATCCCATCCATGACGATGGCGCTGTCATGAATGGGGCACACGGGTTCCTGGGGTGGCGGACGTTTGACAGCAAACTACAGGGTTCGCAGTACCATGGCGGTATGCGCTTGTTTCGTCGTCTTGCTGCTGCCCTTTCGGTTGCCCTTATTGCTTCGTCTGCCTTGCCTTCGCGGGCTTCCGCGTATGATGGCTCGCCCAAGCTGGTGATTGTGCTGGTGTTTGACCAGATGCGTGGTGATTACCTGGAGCGCTTTCGTGGCGACTTCAAGGCCAAGAATGGCTGGAACCTGTTTCTGAAGCAGGGCGCGCATTACACGGATTGCTACTACGACTATGCGAATTTGGTGACGGGGCCGGGGCACTCGACGATTGGGACGGGTGCGTATACCGATGGGCACGGCGTGCCGGTGAATGATTGGTGGGAGCAGGGGCCGGATGGCAAGCCGCGGAGTGTGCAGTCTATTGATGACGACCGCTACACGATTGTGGGCGAGCCTGCGGGGACGAAGGTGACGCCGGGGGCTTCGCCGAAGAATGAGATGGCGTCGACGATTGGCGATGAGCTGGTGCTGGCAACGGGCGGCAAGGCGCGGGTGTATGGGGTGTCGCTCAAGGATCGTGCGTCCATTCTGACGAGCGGGCATGTTTCAAAGGCGGCGTTCTGGGTGGATCACGCGACGGGTTCGTGGATCACGTCGACGTACTACATGGACAAATTGCCGGCGTGGGTGAGCGACTACAACGCGGGGCCGTCAGCGGCGAAGGCGCGGACTGCAGCGAAGATGGAGACCGGTGACTTTTACGGCAAGGTGGGCGCGACGCAGGCGGGCATCGGCTACCAGTTTGATTTTGCGAAGGCGCTGATTTCGTATGAGCACCTGGGGCATAACGAGACCGGCGCGACGGATTTGCTGACACTGTCGATCTCGTCGACGGACATTCTGGGGCATGGTGTTGGGCCGGATGCGCCGGAGCAGCGCGCACTGATTGATGGCGCGGATGAGGAGCTTGACCGCTTCTTTACGTGGCTGGATGGGACCGTTGGGTTGGGGAACGTGGTCGTCGCGCTGACAGGCGATCATGGCGTTGCTGCCAGTGCGAACTTTGCGAACTCTGTAGGCATGCCTGCTGCGGGTGTTGCGTCGAAGCCATTGTGGGACGCTGTGGAGGCGTCGCTGCAGGCTAAGTTCAAACCGAGCGGTAAGGGGAAGTATGTGCTTGGCGGCGAAATTCCCTGGCTGCAGATTGATCCTGCACCGTTCAAGGCTCAAGGCATTCGTGAAGAGGACGCGGAAAATGCGACAGCAGATGCGGTGCGTGAGTACTTTGCCGGATTGACGGAGGCAGCAAGGAAGGTCCAGGGCGTCTCGGCAAAGAGGTTACCGGAGCCGCCGCGGCTGCAGTTTGTGTATACAGCGACGCAAATGCGGAATGGGGAATTGCCGAACACGGATCAGGGACGGCGGGAGGCGCACAGCTATTCACCCGCAGTGCGTTGGGCGGTGCATTTGAACCTGGGCGAGTACCAGTACATCGGATCAGAAGCCGGTACGACGCATTACTCGGGGAACTCGTATGACAGGCATGTGCCGCTGGATTTTTTTGGTGCGGCGTTTGTGCCCGGGACGTATCACGGGGTGGTTGAGCCAGTGGATATTGCGGCTACGCTGGCTTCGATCCTGCGGATTAACCTGCCCAGCGCTGCTGTGGGGCATGTGCGGACGGAGGCGCTGAAGCCCGATGCTGAAGCTGCCAAGCGTGCGTCGAAGGTAGCTAGCCCAGTACGTAAGGCTGCCGCGAAGTGAGCAAGCCGGATATGCGCGTGAGCTTTGCGGGCGTGGAGTTGCGCTCGCCGGTGATCGCTGCAAGCGGCACGTTTGGATACGGCGTGGAGTTTGATGAAATTCTGTCACTGGATGCGATCGGCGCCTTTGTGACCAAGGGCATTTCATTACTGCCGATGGACGGTAATAAGGCTCCGCGGATTGTGGAGACTGCAAGCGGCATGATGAATGCCATCGGGCTGCAGAATGTGGGCGTGGACGCGTTTGTGCGCGAGAAGCTGCCGGGCATCCGCAGGATGCGGGGTGCTGTGTGCATTGCGAATGTGTTTGGCTACACCATTGACGACTGCGTTGGTGTGATTCGCGAGTTGAATCAGGCGGAAGGCATTGCGATGTATGAACTGAACGCAAGCTGCCCGAATACGCGGCACGGCGGCATGGTGTTTGGCACGGATCCGGAGTCATTGTTTGAATTGGTGAGCCGGACGAAGGCGGTGTCAACGCGGCCGCTGATGGTGAAGTTGTCGCCGAATGTGACGAGCGTGGGGCAGATGGCGCGTGTGGCGGAGCGGGCCGGCGCGGATGCGGTGTCGCTGGTGAATACATTCCTGGCGTTGAACATCGATACCGAGACGCGCAAGCCTCGTATCGCAAACGTAACCGGCGGCCTGAGCGGGCCGGCGATTAAGCCGATTGCGGTGCGGATGGTGTGGGAGGCGGCGCGGTCGGTGAAGATTCCGGTGGTGGGGCTGGGTGGCATTGCCAAGCCGGAGGACGCGGTGGAGTTTATGCTGGCGGGTGCTGTGGCGGTGCAGGTGGGCACGGCGAGCTATGCCGATCCGCGTGCGGTGGAGAAGATAGCGACTGGTTTGGGGAAGTGGTGCGGGTCGCATGGCGTGGGTAGGGTGAGCGAGTTGACAGGTGATTTGCGGCTTTAGATTTCGATTGCTGCGATAAACTTGGTCTATGAACGGTCGGCATGAGATCGAGTCGAGACGCGAACAGATCGAGGCAGTTTGCCGCGAACACCATGTCCCGCGGTTGCTCGTATTCGGTTCTGTACGGCGGGAGGATTTTGATCCCCAACGGAGTGACATTGATCTGCTTGTTGAATTCCTTCCGGGTGTGAACAAGGGATGGATGGCGGAGTACACCGAACTCAAAGACGCGATGGAGGTCCTCTTCGAGCGCAAGGTAGATGTCCTGCCAGCCGAGATCAAACGGAACCCCTACCTTAAAGTGGCTGTCGATCGGGGAAAAGAGTTGGTCTATGCAGCATGATGCGGAACGGTATCTCTTCGATATACGGTCGGCATGTATTCGCATAGATAACTACACAGTTGGTCTAAACTTTGATATCTACCAACGGGCAGATCAGGTTGAGCGTTGCCTGGAGATCACTGGCGAAGCAGTGCATCGGGCTACCAAATATCATCCTGATCTTGTTCAGATCTTTCCGGATGCGCATGCCATTATCGGCATGCGGAACATTCTTTCGCACGAATACGGTGAGGTAAACGACGCGAAGGTCTGGTCGACCGTTCAAGAACGCCTTCCCGAATTATTAGTGCGAGTAACTAAAGAACCTAGAACGCCGAAAGAAACCTGAATGAGTTCGCGAAAGATAACACGCGCGCTGTTGAGCGTGACGGATAAGACTGGGTTGCTGGCGTTTGCGCAGCGGCTGCAGGCGATGGGCGTGGAGCTGGTTTCGACTGGCGGGACGGCGAAGGCGTTGCGTGATGGTGGGTTGCCGGTGCGCGATATCAGCGACCTGACTGGCTTTCCGGAGATGCTGGATGGGCGTGTGAAGACGCTGCACCCAAAGGTGCATGGCGGCATTCTGCACATTCGTTCGAATGCGGAACATGTTGCGGCGGTGAACGAGCATGCGATCCAGCCCATCGACATGGTGGTGGTGAATCTGTACGCGTTTGAGAAGACGGCAGAGAAGCCGGGCGTGGCGTTTGCCGAAGTTGTCGAGAACATCGATATTGGCGGGCCGAGCATGGTGCGCAGCGCGGCGAAGAATTTTGGCGATGTCGCGGTTGTGACGGATGTTGCGGATTACGAGGCCATTGCGGCTGAGATGGAGGCGAGCGGCGGTGGATTGGCGCTGGCGACTCGCTGGCGGCTGGCGAAGGCTGCATTTGCGACGACAGCAGCGTATGACACGGCGATAGCGAATGCGTTGGAGAAGTTGCCGGAGCCGGATGGGTCGCATACGCAGCCTGCGGTGTTTTCGGATGTGCTGCCGAAGTCGTTGCGGTTAAATTTGCCGTTAAAGGGGACGTTGCGGTATGGCGAGAATCCGCACCAGCAGGCTGCTCTTTATACCGATGGTGGTGCGGCCGGCATTGCGAATGCGACGCAATTGCAGGGTAAGGAACTTTCGTTCAACAACCTGGTGGATCTGGATGCGTGCTGGGAGTTGACGGGTGAGTTTGAGGAGACTGCGGTCGCGATCATCAAGCACACGAATCCTTGTGGGGTTGCTACAGGCGGCTCGGTGCTGGCGGCGTATCAGAGTGCGCTGGCGGCTGATCCGGTGTCGGCGTTTGGTGGCGTGATTGGGATCAATCGGGAGGTGGATGCGGCTGCTGCGGAGGAGATTGCGAAGCTGTTTGTGGAGGCGATTGTGGCTCCCAGCTTTACGCCGGAGGCTCTTGAGCGGTTCAGCGCGAAGAAAAACTTGCGGCTGCTGCAGATTTCGCCTGCGAAGAACACGCGGGCCCTGAAGCAGATTTCGGGTGGAATGCTGTTGCAGGATGCGGATCGGGGTGGGTTGCACTCGGTTGAGCTGAAGGTAGTAACGCAGCGGGCGCCTTCCGATGCGGAGATGACGGCTTTGAAGTTTGCCTGGATTGTTTGTAAGCATGTGAAATCAAACGCGATTGTGTATGCGCGAACGCATGAGGGGCACGGCCAGAGCGTGGGAATCGGCGCGGGGCAGATGAGCCGTGTGGATGCCGCGAAGTTTGGGGCGATGAAGGCGGTGTTGCCGTTGGCTGGGTCAGTGGCGGCTTCTGACGCTTTCTTCCCGTTCCCAGATGGATTGGAAACGGTGGCGAGCGCGGGGGCTACGGCGGTGATCCAACCGGGCGGCAGTATGCGGGATGCAGAGGTGATTGCTGCGGCGGACCGGCTGGGTATCGCCATGGTGGTCACAGGTATGCGACACTTCCGACACGGATAATGCCGTTTCGGCATCCACTCCGGTCGCATCTTCGTCTAACCTGCAAACCTATGAAGCCTGGTCGCGTGAGCGAGCGGATCACCAGGCAGAAGGAATGGTTCTTCCCTGATGATCGGTCCGCAAAACGTGATCAGTACTTCCTCCCTTGCGCGTTTCGTCCGTAACCTGCCGCTTGGATCTGCACTGTTGATGGCCACCGTAGTCCCTGCCATGGCGCAGAAGGCTCCCGTTGGCCCGGCCGCGTTGCCGCCGGTTACGGTTGCGCCGTCGACGACTGGTCCCAGCGCGGCGTACTACCACTATGGCCTGGCGCACATCTACGAGGAGCTGGCGACGACGCAGGGCCGGTCGGATTATGTGACGCAGGCGATTGAGCAGTACAAGCTGGCACTGGACGCTGACCCTAGCTCGACCTATCTGCAGGATGGCCTTGCCGAGCTGTACTTCAAGCTGGGGCGCATTCGCGAAGCGGTGCAGGTCGCGCAGGATCAGACAAAGAAGAATCCGCAGGATGTAGAGGCGCACCGGTTGCTGGGGCGTATTTATTATCGTTCGCTGGGTGATGTGCAGAGCGGCGCACAGACGCAGATGGTGCAGCTTGCGACCAGCGAGTATGAGACGCTGGTGAAGCTGGAGCCGAATGTGGCGGAGAATCACCTGCTGCTGGGCCAGCTGTACGAGGTCAATCACGAGTCCGCGAAGGCTGAAGAGCAGTTCAAGGCCGCGCAAGGGCTGGATAACGGATCGGAAGAGTCGCTGCTGAACCTGGCTCGGCTGTACAGCGAGCAGGGCGACACGCAGCGTGTGATTACGACGTTGACGGCGCTGCCGGAGCAGGACCGGTCGGTGCGGATTGAGCTTGCGATCGGCGCGAGCTACGACCAGCTGCACAAGTTCAAGGAAGCTGCTGCGGCATACCAGCGCGCGCTGGATATGGAAGGCGATAACACCGATGCGCAGCGTGGGCTGGCGAATGCGCTGCTGAACGCGGACAAGCTGGACGATGCGCTGAAGGTCTACGAGGCTATTGTTGCCGCGGAGCCACAGGATTCACAAAGCTACATCAAGATTTCAGAGATCCAGCGCCGGCAAGGGCACTATGACCTGGCTCTGTCCACACTGAAGAAGGCGAAGGCGCTGGTCCCGGATAATGAAGAGCTGATCTTCAACGAGGCGCTGCTGTATGACTCGCTTGGCCGGTATGCCGATGCGGAGTCTTCGCTGAAGGGTGTGCTTGCCTCGACCGCAAAGGCCGACGGATCGTATACGGATGGAGAGCGCAATAACCGCTCGATCTTCCTGGATCGCCTGGCGCTGTTGTATCGCGAGGAGAACAAGACGGACGAGGCTGTGGCGACATACAAGCAGATCGCGGATCTGGGCGGCGAGATGAAGTCACGCGGCGTCAACGGCGAAGTGGATGCTCTGCGTGATGCGCATGAGTGGGACAAGGCCGCAGGCGTGGCGGCTGCTGCCGCGAAGGAGTCGCCGGACGATCGCGATGCGCAGATACTCTATGCCACACAGCTTGCAGATATCGGCAAAGCGGACGAGGGCATTGCACTGCTGAAGAAGCAGCTGGACGGCAAGCCTGTAGACGATCGCATCACGTACCTTTCGCTGGCGCAGGCGTATGTGCGTATGCGCAAATGGAGTGATGCGAACGCCGCGGTGGACAAGGCGGAGCCGCTGTCGCCGCGCAATGATGACAAGACGTACCTCTACTTTTTGCGCGGCACCATTGACGATAAGGAAGGCAAGAAGGACGAGGCCGAGACGTGGTTCCGCAAGGTGCTGGATATTGACCCGGTGAATGCGCAAGCTTTGAATTATCTTGCGTACATGTTTGCGGAGCGTGGCGTGAAACTGCCTGAGGCTTTGTCGATGGTTAAGAAGGCAGTTGAGCTTGATCCGCAGAACTATGCCTACCTGGACACGCTTGGGTGGGTGTACTTCAAGACAGGTGAGTATGCCTTGGCCGAGGACCAATTGCAGAAGGCTGTGGACCGCAACGCGACGGATCCGACCGTGCATGATCATCTGGGCCAGGCGCTGGAGAAGCAGGGCAAGTTGAAGCCTGCGGTTGCGCAGTGGGAGCGTGCGCTGGTGGAGTATAACCGATCACTGCCGGCGGACATTGAGCCGGAGGATGTGGCGAACCTGCACAAGCGTCTCGATTCCGCACGGGTGAAGCTGGCGAAGAACGGCCAGGCCAAGGTGACGCCGTAAGCCCGTCCGCTCCAACCATGCCGGTACACGATCTTCATCGCGCAAGCGTGCATGGAGATGCAGAGCGGTTACTTTCCGCGCGCCGTTGGAATGAAGCGGCAGAGGGACGCTCGCCGGGCTTTGACCGGGACCGCGAGCGGATTGTTCAGTCGCGCGCGTTTCGCAGGCTCGCCGGTAAAACGCAGGTGTTCACCAGCCGCGAGTCAGATCACTTCCGCTCACGCCTGACGCACACGATTGAGGTGGTGCAGATTGCGCGCGAGGTCGCTCGTGCGCTGTCGTTGAACGAAGAGCTTGTGGAGGCGCTTGCGCTGGTGCATGACATCGGGCATCCGCCGTTTGGCCATGCAGGCGAGCGCGCGTTGGATGCCTGCCTGAAGCAGCATGGTCTGCGGTTCGACCACAATTTGCATGCGCTGCGGATTGTGGAGCACTTTGAGGATTGGTATGCGGCGCACCGTGGCTTGAACCTGACGCTGGGGGTACGCGAAGGCATCGTGAAGCATTCGCGTGACTATCGAGAAGGCGATCATCCGGAGCTTGGGGCGCTGCTGCTGGCGGAACGGCCTCCACTCGAGGCGCAGCTGATTGACCTAGCGGATGAGATTGCGTATCTGACGGCCGATCTGGATGACGGTGTTGAGTCAGGCTTGCTGGAGCGCGATCATATCTGCGCGAACATTGCGATCATGGGCCGTTCCTATGCACAGGTGGAGAAGGAACACCCTGACGTGGAGGCGAAGTTCCTGTTCCATGAGGCGCTGCAGAAGATGCAGAGCGAATTGACGACGGACCTGATTGAAACGACCGCGATGAAGGTGGCTGCGCATGGGCTGGAGACGCTGGCGGATGTGCGCGCGTGTCCGGAGCGGGTCGCGACGTTTTCGCCGGCGATGGAAGCGCAGCGTCATGAGGAGAAGGCGTACTTATACCGCGTGCTGTACACGTGCGACTTTCTTGAGGCCGAGCATAGCAAGGCTGAGAATGTGGTGACGACGCTGTTCGACTTCTTTATGAAGCGCCCGGAGCATTTGCCCGCGGGCTATGTGGAAGAGAGCGAGACGGAGGGCCTGCCGCGGGTGGTCGCTGATTATATTGCGGGTATGACGGACAGCTACATCCTGCAACAGTTCTGGCTGGCTTCAAAGGTGCTCCGGTAAGACTGGCTGCGGTCTGCGGAAGAGTGCTGCGGCGAAGACGATGAGGATGGGGAAGAACTCCAGCGTGTAGCGCTGCTCGGCGTTGTCGAGCGTGAGCAGCAGGGCGCATCGCAGGGCGATGTAGCCGAGCATGCTGAGCGTGAGAATGCGATTGGCGCGGAGAGCCGCCGCAACGCCTGCAAGGGCTGCCAGAACGTATGCGAGATTGAGCGTGGCGTAGATGTAGGCGAAGGCCACCTTGCCTGGGTGTGCGGGGTCGTGCCACCAGCGGTTGTCGATGGGTAGCATCTCGACGCGCGGGTGGAAGAGCATGTTTGTAAGGCGAGCGACTGGCAGGATGACGTAATAGCGCAGCGGGTGTGCGTGGATGCGTTCGTCAGCGAGCGTGCGGAAGTCCTGGTCGACCTGGGGGTCAAGTGTGTGGGCGGCTGTGGCCCGGTTGACGAGTGCGACGGTGCGTTCTCGTTGCCCAGGTGTGTCGAAGGCGCGGTTGGGCAGGTCGTTGACCTGGATGGGGTCTTCGGGGTAGTTCCAATAGGCATCGTCGTTGGCTGAGAAATCGATGGCCCAGGTGCGGAACCAGTGCTCGAAGCCGGTGGGCGCAGCCTCGCCGGGGTCTACGGCTTGCTTGGGCGCGAGAGGCTGGATGACGTGGAAGGTATGCCAGTTGCGGATGGTCCATGGGACAAATGGGAGCCCTGTGAGGACTGCGCATAGCAGTATGGGGGTGAGTCGTTGCTTTAGCGTTCCTGAAGTGTTGGTTGCAAACATGGCGGGCAGGACGCAGAGGATGAGTAAGCCCTGGTCAGGGCGCAGCAGGATGCTTGCGGCGAGCGACGTTGCGATCAGGAGGATGCTGTGGGTGGTGGATCGATCGCGCCGCTCTGCAAGTGTCTGGAAGGCAAGTGTGTGGAAGGCGAGTGCGAGGAAGAAGAGTGTGAGGGTTTCTGTGAGCGGGACGGCGGTGTAGTTGGCGGTGAAGGGGCACAGACATGCCAGGGCGAGTGCAGCGATACCTGCGCGCGTGCCGAAGAGTTTGCGGGCGAGTGACGAGACAAACCAACATGTTGCGAGGTCGGCGAAGATTTGCAGCCAGAGGACCGGCCGGAAGCTGCGCAGAGAGCCGATGTCCGGGTGGAACCAGCGGTCGAAGATCCACGCGAGCGCGGCAAGCACTGCAGGGTAACCGGGCAGCCGGATGAGCGTTGGGCATGGCGGAGTGGCCGTGGAGAGGCCGTAGATGCGGTCGTAAAGCCAGTTGTGCGCGATGTCCTGGTAGAGCAGGGAGTCAGTGGCGATGAAGGCCCAGCGGCGCTGGAAGTAGACGCGCAGGAGCAGGCCCGCGGCGAGCAGCAGAGCGGCCGCAAGGCTCAAGCGGCGTGCGTTGGCGTGCTCGTACGGATGCGGTAAGGCCCTCTGCATTGCTATGCATCATACCGGCAGAGATACGCTTGTACCGCCGGCAGTGCTCGCGGGCATTACGATAAGAGAGGGCATGGCACAACCGACAAATAAGCCGATCTTTCTGGATGAGAAGAAGCGCCGCTGGAAGCGCATACGCCGGGCCCTCGATATTTCGGCGGCGGTAGGCCTGTTTGTATTCATCGTGTTTGTGCTTGGCGTGCTGCGCATGCGGCCGCTGCCCGATTTGCTGCTGGAGACGCCGAAGCACAACTACCGTGCGCTGAACAATCCGCTGGTGCCTGCGGACGACAAGACGAAGAAGGTGCGGTCGGCGCATCGCAGGACGGATCGCCGGGCTTCGGATATCCCGTTGAATGCGGATGAAGGATTGCGGGCCGCGTTCTATGTGGAGTGGGACCCGGCGAGTTACAGCTCGCTGAAGCAGCATGTGAAGCAGATCGATCTGTTGTTCTGCGACTGGCTGCATGTGATTACGCCGGATGGCAAGCTCACCGCGTATAACAGCGAGTTCAAGCCGTTTGATGTGATTGACGGCGGCGGCAACGTGCGCTCCGTGGACATTGAGACGAAGGTGCAGCGCACGATCGCGGAATCGGGTTCGAATACGGATCTGTTTCCGTTGGTGAGCAATAACGACATTGCGAAGAACGACTTTTTGCCTGAGGTTGGAGATTTTCTCAAGAACCCCGTAGCGCAGCAGAAGTTTATCAATCAGGCGATGCGGTTTCTGCAGTCGAACGCGCGTTACCGCGGGCTTTCGCTGGACTTTGAAAGCATCCCGCCGGATGCGCAGCCCGCGTACCAGCAGCTGATTGCATCGCTGAATACGGCGCTGCACATGCGCGGATTGAAGCTATACGTCAACACGCCGATCGCGGATGAGAACTGGGACCTGAAGTTTATGGCGGCAAACTCCGACGGCCTGATGCTGATGAATTATGACCAGCATGAGGGCGAGAGTGAGCCGGGACCGATTGCAGCGCAGGACTGGTTTGTGACGAACCTGCAGAACGTGCTGAAGGTTGTGCCGAAGGATAAGATCATCTGCGACGTTGGCAGCTACGGCTACGACTGGACGATGACGTTGCCCCCAACTGCACCCCCTGCGAAGAAGGGCCATGCTATAAAACCTGCAAAGTTCACGCCTTCTGTTGTGCGTGTCGATGCTGTGTCCATGCAGACCGTGTGGCAGACAGCGACGGACTCTGGTTCAGAGGTTGATCTGGATGATGCCGCGCTTAATCCTTACTACAAGTACGACGATGAGGACAATCAACAGCGGCACGAGGTGTGGTTCCTGGATGCGGTAACCGTGCAGAACGAGATGCGCGCGGCGCGGCAGCTTGGCTTGCAGACGTTTGCGCTGTGGCGGCTGGGCAGCGAAGACCAGTCGATGTGGAGGATTTGGGATCAGCCGGTGAAATCGAATCCGCACACTGAGCTGGTGGATGTGCCGCCGGGCTGGGATCTGGATATTGAGGGGATGGGCGACATTATGCGTGTCTCCGGTCACCCCGTGAATGGCAAGCGCGCGCTCACGACGGACGATGCGTCGAAGCTGATCGATTCCGAGCAGATGACGCAGTTTCCGCAGTCCTATACCCGGACCGACTTTGGCTATCAGCCGAAGAAGCTGGCGCTGTCGTTCGACGATGGCCCCGATCCTGAGTGGACGCCGAAGATTCTGGATGTGCTGAAGAAGATGCATGTGAAGGGCACGTTCTTCATGATCGGTGAAGAGGCGCAGAACAATGTCAGTGTGATGCAGCGTGTGTACAACGAAGGCCACGAGATTGGGAATCACACGTACACGCACCCGGACATCAGCGCCATCAGCAATCGCGAGCTGGACCTGCAGATGAACCTGACGGAGCGCCTGTTTGCCGCGAAGCTGGGTGTGCAGCCGCTGTACTTCCGTCCGCCGTATTCAGTGGACCAGGAGCCGGACACGTTGGACCAGGCGATTCCGGTGGAGCGTCTGCAGCAGCGTGGGTACATCGTTATCGGCAACAAGATCGACACGGATGACTGGGACGAGCATCCGCGAAAGACGCCGCAGATCATTGTCGCTTCGGTGCTGGAGCAGATTGCCGCGATGAAGGACCGGCCGGACAAGGCGGGCTCGATCATTCTGCTGCACGATGGCGGAGGCGACCGGTCGGTAACCGTGGCAACGCTGCCGTTGCTGGTGAATACGCTGCGCGCCAAGGGGTACGAGTTTGTGCCTGTGAGCCAACTTGTGGGTAAGACGCATGACCAGGTGATGCCGAAGCTGACGGCTCGGCAGCGGCAGCTGGCCATCATCGATTCGATCGCGTTTGCGGGAATTTCAGCGTTCAACCACTTTGTGATTGGCGTGTTTTTTGTGGGCGACATTTTGATGAGCGGCCGCCTTATCATCATTGGGCTGTTTGCGATCATTGATCGCTTCCGCAGGCGTAAGAATTTTGCCGGACCGGACTACCAGCCGCGGGTTGCTGTGCTGATTCCCGCGTACAACGAAGAGAAGGTGATTGTCCGCACGATTCGCAGCGTGATGATGTCGAACTACAAGAACCTGCACATCATTGTGATTGATGACGGATCGAAGGATCGCACGGCCGAGTGCGCGCGTGAGGCGTACCCGGCTGATATTGAGAGCGGCCGGTTGACTGTGGTTAAGAAAGAGAACGGCGGCAAGGCTGAGGCGCTGAACTATGCGATTGAGCGCTACGTGCATGAAGAGATCTACGTCGGCATCGACGCGGATACCGTCATTGCACACGATGCGATTGCGCGGCTGGTACCGCACTTTGCGAATCCGAAGATCGGCGCGGTTGCGGGTAATGCGAAGGTTGGCAATCGCGTGAATTTATGGACGCGTTGGCAGGCGCTGGAGTACATCACGAGCCAGAACTTCGAGCGGCGTGCGCTGGACTTGTTTGACGTGGTCGTTGTAGTGCCAGGCGCGATTGGCGCGTGGCGGACGGAGGCCGTGCTCAAGGGCGGCATGTACCACTCGAACACAGTCGCGGAAGATGCTGACCTGACGATGATCCTGCTGGAGCAGGGATTGTCGGTGATCTATGAGGATCGCGCGCTTGCATTTACGGAGGCGCCGATCAACATGAACGGTCTGATGCGGCAGCGGTTCCGCTGGTCGTTCGGGATTATGCAGGCGGTGTTCAAGCATCTGGGTGCGGTGACGAAGCGTCGCGCGATGGGCCTGTTTGCGCTACCGAATATTATCGTGTTTCAGATCATGCTGCCGTTGGTGTCTCCGCTGATTGACCTGATGTTTGTGGCGAGCTTCTTCAAATTCTTGTACGATCGGCATTTTCATCCAGACTCGGCGAGTGCGGCTGGGTTTATCAAGCTGCTGTACTTCTTCCTGGCGTTCATGATCATTGATTTTTCGGCGTCTGCACTGGCGTTCTTGTTGGAGCGGAAGCACGCCGCGAGCAAGGGCGATGGGTGGTTGCTGGTCCATATCTGGATTCAGCGGTTCAGCTACCGGCAGGTGTTCAGCGTGGTGCTGTTCAAGACAGTGAAGCGCGTCATCGATGGGCGGCCGTTCAGCTGGGACAAGCTGGAACGCACGGCGACGATGAGCAAGGCGACGGATCAGATGATCAATGCGACGCCTTCGCCAAAGTAAGCCCCATGCTGTCCGCACGGTTTTACCAGCCATCTCATAACTGAAACATCGCAGCATGTGTTGCGAGCAATAAGGAGAACGAATGCCTACGGAAATGAATGCTACCCCTACGATTCAAGAAGCCGCCAAACAGCTCGGCATGTTTGTAAATGAGGCCCTCGTGAACTTTGGCGACGGCGCGGTGAAGACGGCGATGCGCGAGGCCATGGTGGCCGTGGGGAACGAGCTTGGGCGCGAGTATCCGCTGATCCTGGGTGGTGAGCGCGCGACGGCGACGGAGAAGATTGTATCGACGAGCCCGGCACGGCCAGCGCTGGTAATTGGAACGCACCAGGAGGCCACCGTGGCGCATGTGGAGCAGGCGGTTGAGGCTGCGGCCGCGGCATTCAAGACATGGAGCCGTGTGCCGGTGCAGCAGCGTGCGGACCTGCTGCTGCGCACGGCGGATGCGATTCGTGAACGCAAGTTTGAGCTCAGCGCGTGGCTGGTGTACGAGGTCGGCAAGAACTTTTCCGAGGCCGATGCAGATGTCGCCGAGACGATCGATTTCCTGGAGTTCTATGCGCGTGAGGCGCTGCGGCTGGATGGCGCGACGACGCCCATCCAGTTCCCAGGCGAGACCAACACGCTGCGGTACATTCCGCTGGGCGTGGGTGCGGTGATCCCGCCGTGGAATTTTCCGCTGGCGATTATGGCCGGCATGACGATGGCCGCGGTGGTGAGCGGCAACACCGTTGTGCTGAAGCCAAGCGTGGATGCTCCGACGATTGCAGCGCGGTTTTTCATGCTGCTGGAGGAGATGGGCATGCCTGCGGGTGTGGTGAATCTGTGCCAAGGGTCGGGCGATCTTGCGGGCGCTGCGCTGGTGTCACATCCTAAGGTACGGTTTATCGCGTTTACGGGCTCGAAGCGTGTTGGCTTGATCGTGCATGAGACTGCGGCGAAGACGCAGCCGGGGCAGCACTTCATTAAGCGCACGGTGCTGGAGATGGGCGGCAAGGACGCCATTATCGTGGATGCGGATGCGGACATGGACGCGGCAGTTGAGGGTGTTGCGGCTTCGGCGTTTGGTTTTAATGGGCAGAAGTGTTCGGCGTGCTCGCGGGCGATTGTGGATGCGCGGATTTATGACGTCTTCTGCGATCGCTTAGTCGAGCGTGTGGCGAAGATCAAGGTGGGTGATCCTGCAGAGAACTTCCCAGCGGGTCCGGTGATCAATGCGGTCGCATATAAGCGGGTGCTGGATTACATCGCGATCGGTAAGACGGAGGGGCGGCTGCTGTTGGGTGGGGATGCGATTGAGACGGAGGCAAAGGGTTACTACATTCAGCCGACGATCTTCGCGGATATTGCGCCTACTGCACGGCTGGCGCAGGAGGAGATTTTTGGACCGGTGCTGGCGGTCATCAAGTCAAACAACTTTGATGAGGCGCTGGAGATTGCCAACAACACAGAGTATGGGCTGACCGGCGCGATCTACTCCGGTTCGCGCGAGCACCTGACGCGTGCGGCAGAGGAGTTCCATGTGGGCAACCTGTACCTGAACCGCAAGTGCACGGGCGCGATGGTGGGTGCGCACCCGTTTGGCGGCTTCAATATGAGCGGCACGGACTCGAAAGCGGGCGGCGCCGACTACCTGCTGTTGTTCACGCAGGGCAAGTCGATTGCGGAGAAGGCCGGTCTGCTTGATGAGGCTGACCAGATGCCGAAGCCGATGGGGATCTAGGTACTTCGTACCGTTCCTGTCGCTTCGCGTGTCCGTGCGGCAGCCGAACGTGACTTGGCCCGGCTTTGTGCCGGGCTTTTGCGTCTGGCTCGTAAAGGAGTTGGCGGTTAGGAGGGATTGCTGGGTTTTGGCCGCGCGCCGCCGCTGACGGACTGTGCGGCGGCCTGGGCGAGTAGCCGATGGTGGAGCGTAAATAGGGCCAGTTCGAGGCGGTCGCTTGAGCCGGTCTTGTCGTAGATGGAGCGCAGGTAGTTTTTAACGACCTGTTCGCGCGTGCCGAGTTCATCGGCGATCTGGCGATTCTTCAGGCCCTGTACGACGAATCCAACAATCTGCAGTTCACGTGGGGTGAGCATGCTGAGCATGCGGTGGGAGACGCTGTCGGCTGGGTTGACGCTGGTGAGGCCGACGGTGCGTTCACCCTCACCGACGCGACGCACGCATTGCAGCAGGTCAGTTGCGGAGACGTGACGCGTCAGCAGGCCGTCCAGGCGCGCCAGGGTGGACGGCGGCGGCTGGCCGTCCGTGTCCGTCATGAGAATGACTCTTCCGTTGCTCTTGCCGACGACCGCAAAGACCTGGTTTATGTCGGCATTGAGCGAATGTGCCAGCAGCAGGACGCATGACGGGAGGGTGGCGAGGGCATCGAGCATTTGGGCGGGGTTGTCGCATTGCATCAGGATGCGGAGGTCGGGCTCCGCCTCCAACACGCGTGCGGTGCCTGCGCGAAAGATCGGCTGGTTGTCAGCGAGTACGAGTTGGATCATGGCGGACAGAGTTCGGGTGCTGCTCGGATTATAAAAGTGCTGCGATCGGGCGCCAGCTTGAATGCTGGTTTTCGTGCGGGTGAGGGGCTGGCGTAAGCCGGGTTGTCCGCAATAATTGAATCGCTTGAATTTTAAGGCCAATCTAAACTAATGGGTATGTTGCGTAGTACACGCAGAAGGGTTACAACGGCTGTGTATGGCGCGACCGATTTTGTTGGCGGTAGATGACGATACCAGCGTGCTGGAAGCCGTGGTGCAGGATCTGCGCCGCAAGTACGCGCAGGAGTACCGCATCGTGCGGGCCGCTTCCGGCCAGGCCGCTCTTGATACCTGTGGGCAGTTGAAGGATCGCGGCGACACCGTGGCGCTGTTCCTGAGCGACCAGCGCATGCCGGGAATGACAGGCGTGGACTTCCTGAGCCGTGCCATTCCGCTTTACCCCGATGCAAAGCGCGTACTGCTGACGGCGTATGCCGACACGGAAGCGGCGATCCGGGCGATTAATACGGCTAAGATTCACTACTACCTGAACAAGCCATGGGATCCGCCTGAGGAGAAGCTGTACCCGGTGCTGGATGACCTTCTGGGGAGCTGGCATGCCTGCTACAAGCCGCCGTATGAGGGTGTGCAGGTCGTGGGGACCCGTTGGGGTTCGCTGGACCACGCAGTGAGGGATTTTCTGTCGCGGAACCACATTGCCTATCGCTGGATGAACCCGGAGACGTCGCCGGAGGCACTGGATGTGCTGAAGGCACGGGGTCTGGATGACAGCAAGCTGCCGGTGGTGCTGTTCAGCGACGGTACGGCGGCGGTGCAGCCGTCGCAGATGGAGCTGGCCGAGAAGGTCGGCCTGAAGACGACGGCAGAGAAGGCGTTTTACGACGTGGTTGTTGTTGGTGCGGGGCCAGCGGGCCTTGCGGCTGGTGTCTATGGCGCTTCCGAGGGGTTGCGCACGCTGGTGATTGAGCCAGATGCGGTGGGCGGCCAGGCCGGGTCGAGCTCGCGCATTGAGAATTATCTTGGCTTCCCGCAGGGGATCAGCGGCGATGAGTTGGCCAAACGCGGGTTTATACAGGCGCAACGGCTTGGGGCTGAGTTTCTGACGCAGCGGGTCACGGCGATTGATGTGGACAACCAGTACAAGACCGTGAAGCTGGAAGATGGGCGCGAGGTCGGCTGCTCGGTGGTGCTGGTGGCGACCGGTGTGAGCTGGTGCAAGCTGGATGTGCCGGGCGCGGACTCGCTTGTGGGTGCGGGTGTGTACTACGGCGCGGCGCAGAGCGAGGCGGCTACCTGCAAGGACGAGGATGTGTTTGTCGTTGGTGGAGCGAATAGCGCTGGGCAGGCTGCGATGAATTTTGCCAAGTACGCCCGCAGCGTGACGATGCTGGTGCGTGGCAAGGGGCTTGAGCAGAGCATGTCGAAGTACCTGATCGACCAGATTGCCTCAATGCCGAATATCAAGGTGGAGACGGGCACGCAGATTACGCGATTCTGCGGGATGAGTCACCTGGAAGGCATTGAGCTTTCGACGCCGCATGGGACCGAAACTCGTACGGCGACTTCGGTGTTCATCTTTATCGGCGCTGCTCCCAAGACGGAGTGGCTGCCGGCGCAGATTTGTCGCGATGATCGTGGGTTTGTGCTGGCGGGTCCGGATCTGAAGCGCGTCGGCATTGAGCGGATGAGTGGTACAGGTGCGGGGGATCGTGACCCGTTTCTGTTGGAAACAAGCGTGCCCGGCATTTTTGTAGCGGGCGACGTGCGGCACGGCTCGGTGAAGCGTGCAGCATCGGCGGTGGGCGAGGGTTCAATCGCGATCCAATTCGTGCACCAGTATCTGGCTGGGTTCTAAACATATGGCAACATTTGAAAGCTGCATGGCAACGGCGGAGTGGCAGAAGACAACGCAGCAGGAGATTCTGCGATCGCGCGTTTTCGGCGATGTGCCTGCGGACGAGGTCAACTGCCTGGTAGCGGGGGCCACGGAGCGCATTGAGCCGGCCGGCGTACAGGTGATTGGTGAACGGGACAACTTCGATAGCTTCCTGATCATGCTGGATGGCCGTGTACGGATCTCGCGGCAGGATGCGCATGGGCAGTACTACTTCAACAAGCTGGTCTATGCGCCGAGCTTCATCGGTGAGGTGCCGCTGCTGTCGAACATGCCAGCGCAGATGAAGATGGTTACGGAGACGCCTGTACGTGCGATACAGCTGGATAAGCAGTCGTTCTGGGAGATGATGGCGCATTGCCCCACGATCCGGAGCATGGTGGTGTCGGAGATGACGCACCGCCTGACCGGCCTGCAGCAGCAGCAGAATCAGCAGGAAAAGATGGCCATGCTGGGTACGATGACCGCCGGCCTGATGCACGAGTTGAACAATCCGGGTGCGGCTGCGCGGCGTGCGGCGTCGCAGTTGCGATCGAATCTGCAGCGGATGCACGCGCTGGCTCGTGGATTTACAGAGCGCGGGCACACGCCAGACCAGCGTGCCTGCCTTACGATGCTGCAGGACCGCGCGCTTGCGGTGAAGGGCGCGAGCTGCATGAGTTCGATCCAGGAGTCTGACGCCGAGGAGCTGCTTGGGTCATGGCTGGATGAGCACGGCATTGCCAAGGCGTGGGAGTTTGCGCCGGTGCTGGTGAGCAGTGGCATCACATCGGCCGATCTTGACTGCCTTGCCAATGCGTTTGCGGCAAACGAGATTGCCGAGCCGATTGAGTGGCTGGAGGCGACGGCTTCGTCGATGCAGATGGTCAGCCTTGTCGAAGACAGCGTTACCCGTGTGAGCGAGCTTGCGCAGGCTGTGAAGAGCTATGCGCATGAGGGGCAGGGCGGCGTGCAGGATGTGGACCTGAATGAGAGCATCCACACCACCATGCTGATGCTGAAGCACAAGTTTCGTGAGAAGAATGTGCGTGTAAAGAAGGATTTTGGCGGCGGTATTCCGAAGCTGCACTGTGTCTGCTCGGGTTTGAACCAGGTGTGGACCAACCTGCTGGATAACGCGTTGGACGCGATACCGGAGGGCGGCACGATCGGTGTGAAGACGACGCTGGTGGGTGAGGAAGTGCAGGTTGCCATTATGGACAACGGTGATGGTATCTCTCCGGAGGTGCAGGAGCACATCTTCGATCCGTTCTTTACGACAAAGCCCGCGGGTGTCGGCAGCGGGTTAGGACTGGGCATTGTCCGCAAGATACTGGAGGGCTACGACGGCCGTCTCACGCTGGAGTCCGAGCCGGGGCGCACGGTCTTTACCGTTCATGTGCCTGTAGACCAGACGGTAATTCACTGAGCTGACTGGCACCGAGGCATGAGGTGCAGGAGTCTCGATTTGGAATGATCCGGCTAGCCGCCAGTTGCGATCTTCCGCCTTGGCATTGTCATGAAGCAATTGCGCTGGGATGATGGAACAGTAGCTCCCTGAACGGGTTCTCCTCACTATGCAAACCAAGCATTTCTTCCGGCGACTCGTCCGGCTCCCCGCGTGGAAGCTGCTATTGCTGCTGGAGGCCGCGTTCTGGCTGGTGGTGGCTCGCCTTGCACTGCTTGTGCTGCCGTTCTCGCGCATCGGACGGTATCTTGGCGCGCTGCAGAGCCCTTCCGCAGATTGTGCTGCTCCTGATGCTGGGCATGTGGCGCTGGTAGCTCGTATCGGCAAGGCAGTGGATGCGGCGGCGGATCACTCACCCGTCACCATGGTATGCCTGCCGCGGGCGCTGGCCGGCTGGCAGATGCTGCATCGCAGAGGCATCGTGTCGCGACTGCATTTTGGAGCATTACCGAAGTCTTCCACCGCGCCTACCGGCCTGTTGACCCATGCGTGGCTCAGCAGCTGTGGTGTAGAGGTTACTGGATATCCCGTTGCGTATGGCTGTGTGGAACTTGGCTACTACGCACGCGAACTGAACGCGAATCCGGCGAAGACCGGCATTCCGGCTCCGACACAGTAAGCTGTACGTGACACCAAGCGTGCCCATGTTGATGGAACTGTCCCAGACTCCAGAGGCCATACAGGCCGATACCCACTCGTACGTGATCTCCGGCCTTCGGGTGCATTCGGAGATTATGCTGCCATCCGCCATTCGCGTGGACGAACCCCATGCCGACGCCGAGGTGACGATCCGCGTTGCCGCTGTGCCTGAGACACTGCCGGATGCTGACCGCAAAGGCGAGGGCTGGGCAATTGCCGGCAACCGGTTTCTGCTGATGATTCCCAAGCTGATGCGCGTGCTTGTGTCGGATGGGCGCGCGATTGAGGTGCAGATCGAGGCAAGCGCCGATCCTGGCGATTGCGTTCTCTTTCTGTTGGGAACGTGTTTTGCGATTTTGCTGCACCAGCGTAGACGGGTTGTGCTGCATGCAAGCGCCGTCGCGGTGGGCGATCGCGCGATGCTGTTCTGCGGTGTCTCAGGCGCGGGCAAGTCCACCATGGCTGCGATGCTTGGACAGAGAGGATACCCGCTGCTGAACGACGATGTCTGCAATCTTTCGCCGCTGTCGAACGGGGAATACGCGGTCTACCCGGATGGGCGCATGCTCAAGCTTTGGGGCAAGTCGCTGGAATACCTGCAGTGGACAGGATCGCCTGAGTCCATGGTGCGGCGGGACACGGATAAGTACTACATGGCGCCGGAGCAGGTGGATTTGACGCCTCGGCGAGTGGGTGGTGTCTACATTTTGAAGACGAGTGATGAAGGTGCGGTACTGGAACGCTTGGGTGTTGCGGATGCCACTGTGGAGTTGCTGGAGAACGCCTACCGGCCCTGGCTGGTGCATCCCATGAAGATGACGCCCGCGTACTTTGCCGCGGCAGTGGCGATTCAACGTCACGCGGGTGTATTTCGGCTGAACAGGCCAATGAATTTTGCGCGGGCGGATGAGGCGCTCGACCTATTGGAACAATCGTGGGCGGAAGCAGGCGACTAATGAACCTGGAGGAATGGACCGCATGATCGAAGACACGACAGAGGTGTCGCGCGGCGACGGATGGCTGAGCGCCTGGGTTGGTACGGAATACGTAATGATGAGCGCCGAGAGCGGCACATGCATCAGCCTGTCCGAGACGGGCGGCCGTATCTGGGAGCTGATGGAAGAGCCGGCTACCGTGGCCGCTTTATGCGCGAAGCTGGAAGAGGAATACCAGGCGCCGCCTGAGGCGATCCGCGCGGATGTGCTGACTTTTTTGCGGAAGCTGGAAGACGAGCACGCGCTGAAGACAGGCTGATGAGGGATTGTTGAGCAACCTAAAGGGCGAGCCAGTTGGCTCGCCCTTTAGGTTGCTGGTTGAGAGGGTTACTTTGCGATTGCGTTGAAGAGCCAGAACAGGCCAGCTGACAGCAGGGCAGCGGCCGGCAGGGTGAAGACCCAGGCCATGGCGATGTCGCGGATGGTGGAGAGCTGGAGACCGCTCTTGTTTGCCGCCATGGTGCCGGCGACGCCTGAGCTGAGTACATGGGTGGTCGAGACCGGCAGACCGTAACCATCCGCCAGGCCGATGGTGATCATGGCTGTGATTTCCGCAGCGGCGCCTTGGGCGTAGGTGAGATGGGTCTTGCCGATCTTCTCGCCAACGGTGACTACGATGCGCTTCCAGCCGACCATAGTGCCGAGGCCGAGTGCGAGCGCCACGGCGACCTTTACCCAGGTGGGGATGAAGCGGGTCGACTTGTCGAGGAAGCCCTTGTAGGCTGCGACTGTCTTGGTGTCGGCATCGTTCAGCTTTGGGCCGCCCTTGGGCAGCAGACGAAGCGCTTCGCTGGTGAGGTACATCTGGTTACGGACGTTGGCCTGCATTCCCTGCGGCACGTTGCCGAGCGAGCCGTAGCTCACGGCCTCATTGCGGATAGCAATGACCATCTGCTCTGTCGCGAGGAGGGTTGCCGGCTGATACTGGTGGCTGGAGACGAAGCGCTCCAACTCCTGGCCACTATCGCCTACGACGGCGGCAGGGTCCTCGTAGTTATGCAGAGCGCCTGCGACCTGCGTGGAGACTGCGGCGAAGGTTACGACAGAGCCCTTGTCGACCGTGTGGTTCAGGGCGTATGCGGTGGGAACGGTGCCGACGAGGATGAGCATGATGAGGCCCATGCCCTTCTGTCCGTCGTTGGAGCCGTGGAAGAAGCTGACGCCGGTGCAGGTGAGGATGAGCAGAGCGCGGATGTAGAAGGGCGGCGGATCGGCGCCTTCCGGGGCCTTGTAGAGGCGCTCATCCTTGAGCAGCAGCTTGAACATGAAGAATAGAGCGGCGGCCATGACGAAGCCGACCACGGGGGAGATCAGGAGGGCCTTGAAAACCTTAGTGACCTGCTCCCAGTCCACGCCGCTGGTGCCGCTCTTGCCCTGCATGATCTGGTTCATGATGCCGACGCCGAGGATGGAGCCGATCATGGTGTGCGAGCTGGAGGCGGGCAGACCGCGCCACCAGGTTGCCAGGTTCCACAGGATGGCTGCTACGAGCAGCGCGAAGACCATGGAGAAGCCGGAGCCTTTGCTGACCTTGAGGATAAGCTCGACCGGCAGCAGCGTGATGATGGAAAACGCTACGGCGCCGGAGCTGGTGAGCACGCCGATGAAGTTCCACATACCGGACCAGACCACGGCGATGTGGGGCTCCAGTGAGTGGGTGTAGATGACGGTTGCCACGGCGTTTGCCGTGTCGTGAAAGCCGTTGACGAACTCGAAGCCAAGAGCGATCAGAAGTGCGACGCCAAGCAGGATGAATGGGAAGACAGATGGCGAATGAACGACGGCAAGGTCACCGGAGAGCTTGGTGATGATGTATCCCAGGCCACCGACGAGCATGACGAGGAAGACAATGGCGCCGATTTTGCCTGACTTCGAATCTTTGAGTTTTTGGTCCAGAACAGAAACTTCTGGAGCGGGTGCTGTCGTTGCCATCGTTCAGGGCCTCTGTGATGCAAATGTGTGCTGATCGCCCCTAAAACTACGACCCGATTGCGACCAACGCATTACAGGCGCATGAATTGATGCGACGAACGCTGATGTCGGGTTGGAGTCACAACATCGGGCTGTTGTCGATGCCGGGCTCGGCTGAGCCGGTCAGCGCGTCGATTCTGGTCGCGAGTGGCATTTCCGCGGGCGTAGCCGGGCGGAGCGCACGCTGGATTGCCGCGCGCGCGTCGCGGTAGGAGTCGGCGAGAGGGATGATGCCAAGGTCGCGACGTGCGGCAAAGGAGACGCCGATGGCATTCGCGATCATGGTGATGGCTGTTGCGGCGGCCGCACCCGCTGCGCCGAAGTGCGGTGAGAAGGCTGCAAGCCCGAGGAGCAGAACCGCCATGCACACGACATTGATGCGCATTAACGATTTGGCATGGCCGGTCATGCCGAGAAGCTCCGGAACGGTGGTGCAGAGAATCATGACGAACTGACCGATGAGCAGCACGCGTAATGCGGGAGAAGCGGGCACGTAGGCGGGGCCAAAGCGGCTGAGGAAAAACGCAGGATTGAGTGCGAGCAGCACGACGGGGAAGCCCGAGAGTGCAAGGGTGAGACCTACGGAATTGGAGGCGACCTTACGCATCAGTCCGTGGTCTCCCTGTGCTGCCGCTCGCGCAAACTGTGGAGATGCGATTGCGCCCATGGCACTGACCAGGAGGTTGAGCGCCAGCACAATACGCCAGGCTACGGCATAGCGGCCTACTTCAACGGTGGATGCCACGATGCCGAGCACAAATGAGGGAGCAGACGAGAGCAGCAACTGCACCAGCTCCAGGCTGAAGAGGGATAGTCCCAAGTGGAAGAGAGGAGGGATCACGATGGAGGTCTTTTCCGGATGCCGCACGGGCAGAACGCGGAGCATGAGTACGGTGCCGATGGTCGCATTCAGGCAGAGAGCCGCGGCAATGACCAGCAGCGCACGAGTCACGTTGAGAGGCATTGCCAGCGCGGTCATGCAGAACAGCCCTGGCCAGAGCCATTGATAGATCATCTGGCTAAGCGCAACACGATTGAGCCCGGCCAATGCGCCGGCGGCAGCCTGGCCGAGATTTTGCGGCAGGATGGTGAGAGCGCCGAGCATGAGCGGAAGTGTCATGTCGGGCTTATGGAGGATATGGAGCGCAATGGGCCGTGCGAGCAGTGCCAGCACAGCAGAGATGGCGCCCGACTGTGCGAGTGTGACGAGATAGACGCGACGCACGATCCTGCGGGCGGTCTGGGGCTTGTCGAGGCCGAGCGCCGCCGCGACTTCACGGGTGAGGGCACGATCAATGCCGAGGCGGCCGAAGCCGGATGCAAGTGTCATCACGGCAAAGACGATGTAGAAGGCACCGACGTCGTTGATGGTGAGGCGGGCCGCGATGAGCAGATGCAGGCCGTAGCGGCTGGGGAGATCCAGCAGGCGTGTGCTGGCAGTGCCGAGCGAACGCCGGATAAAGCTATCTGGTGTCGCGGGCGGCGCGAGAGCTTCAGCGGACATTGGGATGGAAGACCAGCATGGTCACGCTCTGCGGAGGTAACACGGTAAGGATGTCGCCGGTGCGATAGGGCGAAGGTGGCAGCGCAGTCAGGTGGCCGTCGGCAACGCGATAGGTTTCATAGCTGCCGTTACCTACGAAGTTGGCGACAGTGAGGTTCACCGGGGCGGGTTCGTTGATCTGCTTATTCACGGCAACCACGGTCAGCGCCTGGTCTGAGTCGCGGAGGGCGGCGAAGGCGCTTACGCGGTCCACATCCTGCGTTGTCGCGGAGACGGAGGTCTCCCCGAAGCCGCTGCGATGGCCGTCGTAGTTGCGAAATAACTTCATGGCGAGGTAGGTGGGAGAGCCTTCCGCCGGCGCAATCCATCGCGACGCCATGTAGAGACCCTCCCTGCCGAATATGCCGAGGATATCAGCCTGTGCGGTTGCGCCGTTCATGGATTTCTCCGCGCCCCAGTTGTACTCGGTGATTGCGATGGGTGTGCCCCTCACATAATAGGTGTCCACCAGTTCGCGCAGGCGTGGGATGAGAGCGACGGTGTCGTTGATCCAGCTGGTGGTGTCCTTGTACGACTTGTCCCAGAGCAGGCGTGTGGAACGGTTACGCAAGAGCTGGGTGCGTCCGGAGACATCATCGCTGCCGTCGTGGTATTCGCCTCCCTGCGGATAGAAGTGGACGCTGACGACATCGATCGGGTTCCCGGCGGCCTTCCATTGCGTCAGCAACCACGGCAGCATGTCCATACCGCCGGTCTGTGTGGCGCGGTCGGTTGGCGTGGCGGTGTCGTGTTGCTCATGGAGTTGCTGGTCGAAGCCGCTCTCGTGCTGTCCTGTCGGCAGCCACTCTTCCGGCGCGACGATTTTTGAAGTGGGATCGACAGACTTGACCATGCGGCTAAAGGTGATGGTCTTCTGCGCCAGATCTTTCGCGTGTAAGCCGATGGGAATGACATCGTGGTGGGCGTCGTGCCAGCGGGCTGGTTCGTTGTCGAGCAGGAAGAACGGGACGCCACCTTTGGCTGCAGGCTTCCAGCGCTCGATGATGTGGCGCACCCAGTCGCGCTCGCGCTCGATGGAGTCCGGCTCTGCGGCGTCATGCGGGTCATTGTGAATGGGGCTGCCGTCGAGAGCTATGCCGTTGCCGGCTTCGGTCATGCCGTGGGCGTCTGTTTTCTGCTGCAGACCGTACTTGGTAATGTCGAAGCTAGCGAGGCTGTGGCGATCCGGTCCCAGCTTTGCGACCCAGCCGGTCATGGGAATGGTGAGCATGGCTTTTGCGCCGGCCCTCTTCGTAAGTTCCACGAAGGTATCGCCGAACTGATCCATCGGGTCATCTTTGCACGCGACACTTTCAAAGAACCAGTCACTGCCGGAGTTGCGCGCGTTCTGTTGCCAGTTGTACAGGGACGAGCTGTTGCCGCCGGAACGGTTGATGGGCAGGTTGAGGTCGGCGAGTGTTGCCGTTGAGGCGAAGGCGACGCCGTAGATATAGGGGCTGATGGGGTGCCTGGATGCCCCGGCATCGACCACGATGCGGGTAACAGTGTTGCCGGACTGGGCTGTTGCCGCAGAGGGCTGCACCATTGCGAGCAGGAGGGCGAGTGTCCATGCGCGGAGGGCGACTGTCATGTGCGTTGAACGACGCCGCATTCGGGGCGCTCGCGTGCGTACACGATCATGGCAAGCATGATGATGTATTCGCCGGGTGCGAGCGTCATGGAATAGAGGGGGGAGATGATGAGGCAATAGAGGACGGCATCTTTCATGGTAGCGATGAAGATTTCGTACTTGCCCGGGTTGATGTTATGTCCGAGCACGAGGGCACGAACGGGGAGAGCGAGGATCAGAAGTGCGCCCACGATGCCAAATTCAAAGACGATGCCGAGCCAGGTGATGTCAGCCAGAAAGAAGAAATGGCTGAAAAACCTTAGAAGCCCACCCTGGTCCAGGCCCGTGATGGTCCCCATCCCAAAGAGCCAGTTCCATGGACTTGTTCCCAGGAATGCGATGGCTTTGGCGGTAGTTGCAGAACGGACTTGATCGGTCCTGAGCACCGATGCGACATACGGAATCTGAAACAGCGCAAGGACGGCGAGCGGGATGATCACAAGCAGCGCCACACGTATGGTTGGGGTGGTTTTCCGGAGTGCAATGAGCGAAACAAGAACGACGAGCGTGAGTACAAGCGAACGATTTCGCACAGCCTGGATGACAACGGTGATGCCGCCCGCAACGAGGAGGAACCAAAGGATCTTGAGGTAGATTCGCTTCTCGGCAAAGAAGAGACGGAAGCAGTAGATCAGGCCTACGGTGCCGAAGTACATGGGCATGCGGATGCGGTACCCACGATCATCAATGCTGAAGATGGGCGAGTCGCCGATGTTGTAATGCGTGCTGTAGGAGCTGTCGGGAACGAAAATCCAGAGGAGGATGAGCGTGATGAAGGTGAGTGCTGCGCAGATGAGAACGCTTGCCTGCAGCTCCTTCATGGAAGGTTGCTGCCATCGCAGGAGTCCCAGGAAGGAAAAGAAGTAAAGCATCGGGATGAGCTTTACCTGCGCTGTGAGTCCGAGGAAAAAGTTCTGGTCGAACGATGCGATGCCCATGAAGCTTGAGACCAGCACCAGGTAGAGCAGAGTGACGAGCATTTGGCGTGTTGCCGGAGGGCGCTCACTACGGAAGATGAAGATGGCAAGTGGCAGCGACAGAACAGGAAAGGCCTTTGACAGCGCCCACAGAGCCGGTAGCCCTTTGACGTAGTGGAAGACCTCGCCGAAGAGGGGTAGTAAAGCGACGAGTAACATCACCTTGCCCCAGCGAATTGCTTCTCGGTCCTGTTCTTCCGCCTGCGCTTCTGCGAGGGTGAAACTGCCCATCTCTAAAGGAAAGGTATGACTACCTTCCGTCACGGAACCACCGTTGTCGCCCCGTAATTCCCGGCGTTGTAATTCAGATTGCGGCCGAACGGGATCGTCCTGTTAATGTAGTCGTCAATCCAGCGATCCACCTCTGCGATGGACGATCTCGGTACGAAGATAACATCGTGCGGCTCCAGCATGGCAGTGGTTGCTGTCGGCTTACCGCGGGTATAGCCGTTCAGGTCGAGGTAGATGATTTTTGGGGTGTTGTTTTCGTTGCGGCGAATGATTGCGACGTGGCCGGTCTTCGCGGTTTCGAGCATGCCGCCGGCGACAAGAACCGCCTGCAATGCGTCCATGCCAGTCGTGAGCGTGACCATGCCGGGCGCCTTGACTTCACCGCCGACAAAGACATTCAGGGTGTATTTATGAATGGCGAGTGCTGGATGGGCATTCGCCACAATGCCCTGGTCGAGCAGGGACTTCGCAATCAGCTCCGTAGCTTCGGAGATGGTGAGGCCGCTTACGGGAAGTTCGCCGATGAATGTCATGGTGAACCGGCCGTCGGGACCTACGGGGCCATCATGATTGAGCTCGAAGTTGTAGGGAAAGGTGACCGAGAGTTCATCGCCTGGAGCAATGCGATACGTCGAGGCGCTTGCGGGAGATGCACCCGTATGCTGTTGCGCCGGAGGTGTGAGAGGATCCTGTGCGAGAGCAGAGCATGCGCAGAAGGCCAGCAGAATACTGGCGATTCTGCACATCCCACTAATGTTGCACGCGATGCGACAACCTACCGTGAGTGCACGCATAGAAAATCCTCCAAGATGAAACCGTAGTGCTATTATTGCCTAACGTTTAGGGCATATCCCGGAGAAAATTTAACCGCGTGGACCGGTCTCAGCCTTTTCCGGATCCAATAGGCGGTCGTAGACACGCATGCTCGCTACGTTCACACAGCGTCCACGACTGCAGGAGCATCCGGTCTTCAAGACCGATTCGCCGTCGTTGCGCGATCAACTGAATGTGCTGTTTTATTACCGCCGCACAGCCATCACCATTATGTTGGTGCTGACGGCGATCGGTGTCGTTGTGTCACTGATTTTACCCCCCAGCTATACCGCGAAAGCCCGCGTGCTGGCGTTGAGCGGCAACGTGTACGATTTTCAGCCGAGTAATCCGAATAATGCGCGCGTTACAGAGTCCAATGTTGCGGGCAATGTGGAACTGGAGTTACTCAGCAGCGAGGAATTGCATCGCGCTGTCGTAAAGAAGGAACTCGGGCCCGGCGCTACGACCGACGAGATCGATAGAGAGCTTGTGAAGTTTGAAAACGCATTGCATGTGTCCAAGTTTGAGACCTCAAACGTTGTTGACCTGAGCTTTCGCGACAGGAATCCGCGCAAGGCTGCTGGTGCACTGCGTGATCTGCTTTCGGTGTATTTTGAGGCACGCGCCCAGATTCTGACGTCGGGACGCGTGGGTCTTGTGACAGCGGAGCGCGAGAAGGTAAAGACGCAGCTGGATCAGGCGAACACCGAGCTTGAGGCCTATGAACGGCAAAAAGGCGTGGTGGATGTTGCAGCGCAGGTGAGTGGAGCGGTTGCCCTGGACGGGCAGTTGCGGCAGCGGAAGGCAGAGGCCGACACAGCCGTTGCCGATGGCCGCCGAAGTGTGGATTCCCTGCGGCAGACTTCGCAGACCGTGCCCGCCGAGGTGGACATTTACACGGACAACACGGAGGCGGCGCATACCGTCGGCATCATGGAGGGTTCGCTGTTTCAGCTGGAGGCTCGCCGGGCCGACCTGACCTCGCGCTACCTGCCGACGTCGCCGTTCGTGAAGCAGATTAACCAGCAGATTGCAGCGCTGCAAACGTCGATCGAGCAGCAGAAGCGCGATGCGATGGTCGCCAAGCGGACTGGCTATAACACCTATCGCGACACCGTGAGCGATCGCCTGTCGCAGGCCGAGGCGGCGCTTGCCGGGGCGGTCGGACGGCGCGATGTGTTGTACGGCCAGCTCCATGAATCGGAGAACCGCTTGAAGGATTTGATTGCGGTTAACGATACTGTGTCGCACATGACGGCCCAGCGGGATGTGCTTGCGGATGCCTACAAGGATTACTCCGCGCAGCTGGAGCAGGCGCGTTTGCAGGAGATGCAGGCGAAGACTTCAGGAACCACAAATGCCCGTGTGATTGACGCACCGGACGTTCCCGTGCGCCGCAGCAATCCGCCGCTGTTGCTCATTGCCAGCACGATTGTTGCTGCCATGGCGATTGCGCTGGTTACCGTGCTTATCATGTCGAGTGTGCGTGACTCGTTCCTGTCGCCGTTTGAAGCGGAGCGCGCGCTCAAGCGACCGGTGCTGTGCGATATTCCCCAGCGGGACACGAAGGGCATTACCGTTCGGCGCGACTTTGGCAGGCTGCTTGGAGCGATTGATGCCATTCCTTCCGACGGCCTGGGCAAGGCCGTCCTGCTGCTGACGACGTACTCCGAAGGCAAACTGCACGTGGTGGCACATGGCCTGGTTGCTGCGCTTGAGCCGCGTGCTCCTGGACGTGTCGCCCTGGTGCGCCTTGAGGAAGGCGAGTCTGCAACGGACGATGGCAAGGACGGCAAGCTTGCTCCGATGCGTTCCATTGATGGGAATGGCCGTGTTACTGCCGGCATAGGCGTGTCGCGCAGCCGGCTGACATCGCTGCTGCACGAACTGCGCTCCGCATACGACTACGTGATCATGACAGCGCCGCCAGCGGCGGTGTGCTTTGAGAGCGTCGAGATATCGCCTGTGGCTGACCTGACATTACTGCTGGTACAGGCAGAACGTACACGTACACCGGTGGCTCAATCCGTTCTCAACCAGGTGGAGTACATCGGTGGCGCCGTCAGCGGTCTCATCATGACAGGCCGGCGGTTCTATATTCCGGCCTGGATCTATCACATGGTGATCGACCGGAGATCGTCTGAAGCATAAACGCCGAGGGCCGCGCAGCTTTCGGGGCATGAAAAAACCCGCCTGCTGGATGGCCAGGCGAGTTCTGATTGCGATGCCGTGGTGCTCTAGGATCGCGCCTTGGCGCGGTTCCTGGTGTCTTCGCTGATTGCGGCGAGGAAACCGACTGCGCTGGGGAGGTAACGCTTGAGCATGCGGCGGGGTTCCAGTGCAATGCGCCAGAGCCATTCGAGGTTGAGCTTTGCGGCCATCTTTGGCGGCGGAGGCGTCAATCCGAGTGCAAGTTTCGCCGACTGGCCAACACACAGCGCCCAGCAGTCAGGCAGGAGCGACCGGTAGCGGTGTGAATAGACCTCGCTCTGCGGAGCGCCCGTGCACAGGAAGAATAGCGTCGTATCAAAGGCGGATACCTTGTCGCTCAGTTTGCGGCAGTAGGCATCGTTTTCGATGAAGTTGAGTGGCGGCACTTCCACCATGAGCTGGTGGCTCACGCCTTTTGCCTCAGCCCACTCGTACAGAGCTTCTGCCGTCTGGTCGCCGTCGACAAGGAAGAACATGCGGTGGTCCGCTGCAATGTGGCCGACTTCCATGATGTTGGCAACGATTTCACGACCGGTCGTGCGGCCTTCGATGGCATAGCCGATATGCCGTGCGTACCAAAATATAGGGAAGCCGTCGCAGGTGACGAGGTCAGCGGATTCCAATGCTTCGCGGAACGCAACATCTTTACGCATAAGCGCGATGTGCTGGATGTTGGCCGTTGCGATCATGCCGACGCCGCTGCCAGCCTCACGACGCTGACACAGCAGCATGTGCGCGACGCTTGCCGGCTCAAGGTGCGAGAGATGAAGCCCAAAGATAAACTGGCCATCGTTCTTTGGGAGAGTTTGTGCGACCAAGGTGGAATGAGTTAATTCAAGTGAACCCCGGTCTGACACACCTGCGATATTCATTCGTTCCTCCGAGTCGTTTGTCATGCCGCGGAACCTCCGGCGGCGACACAGCATGTAGCACCTGCACCGACATGGATACCCGCAACGCCATGTGATTGGCTTTGCGAAACGCTGTGGTTATCCGTGTCGTACATGGCCACGGCCACCTTTGGGATCCCGCCTTTCGCAAGCTGTTTTGCGCTTGCTCCAGGCGAAGGGTGTGATGAGCTAACTCTCAGATGACACTCGCTTTTCTCAATCAGGAAAATACTACCTTCGTGGTGGTCGGTTAGAACAAAGGCCGTACATGGTGGGTGATCTGTCTCCCGATATGCGCGCGGGTCAAAAATAGAAGGTGTATTTGTTCCTACGCGCGTAGATCCACGACTGGATTGCGCTTGTGAGTGATGAATTTCCCTAATGGTTCGCGGAGATGCCCTCACGTATGTGGTGAAAACACACCCTATCCAAATGCAGCCAGAAAACTTATGGAGTAGGGAGACGGTAAAGGTCACCACGAAGGGTTGGACCAAGCGGCTGGAACGCTATCCTGTGGATATCCAGGTCAGTCTTCACCCATTCCCATGGGCTGTCATAGTGCATGAAGAGAGGCTGTGGCTGCTGCAGAAAGACGCTGTAGGGCACCATGCTGAGTGTTGTGAAGTGTTGCATATTCACGGCCGTGACTGCGTTGGTGTTGTGGCCGAGAAGGGCGACTTCACGCTGCTCATCGTAGATGAGTGAGAAGCGGTTCCGCAGTGCGGGGTCTGTGACGTAGTACTGATTGAGGTAGAAGTCGCCAAGCGTTTGGACGTAGATGCGCGCGTTTGGATCGGCCGTGGCAGCCGCAAGCAAGGCCGGCGACGCCTGCATGCTCGCCATCATGGATTTTGTCTCAGCACGAGCTGCGTTGATGTTGACCATGCCGATGAATACCGCAGCCAGCAGCAGCGCTGTGTACAAGCTGAGGTAGAACGTGCGATGGGCCAGCCTACGCTGAAGCACAAGCGCCAATGCGATGGCGAACGCCAATAGCGTTGCGATGACGTAGCGCACTTCCATGGTGTGCGTGACGAATCGTCCAAGTAGAAAGCCGAAAAACGGCAGGACCGCGAAGCCGATCAGGCCTGCCCAAAGGGCGGCGGGTTCATCGGCTGGGCGTGTTCGATAACGCCTCCACGCAGCGGCGATGAGTGCAAGTGTCGCCACCACCATGACGAGTGCGATGGCTCTCTGAATGAACATGGGCCAGGTTGTATAGCGGATAAAAAGCTCACGATAACCCTGCGTGACAGAACGCGCGCTTACCTGCGAAATGTAGTAGTGGGTGCGGTACGGTGCAAGTGCTCGCTGGAAGGGAACATCGACCAGGATGGCTGCGGAGCCGATAACCATGGCGATGGCCATCGGCCAGTCGATACCGCGTTGCTGGCGGATGCGTGCGAGTTCTGCGAAGACCAACGGCACCATGATCAGCAGACCAAAGTAGTGGCTGGTGATAGCGAGCGCAATGGATACAGCCATGCCTGCAAGAGCCATGCCGCGCATGGGGGAGCGCTTTGCAGCAATGTACCAGCACGCGAACGCGGCTGCGTACAGGCCGAGCAGCCAGCCATACGGCCGGCCTTCCGTGGCGTAACGAAAGCTTGCCGTAAGCATGGGAAGCATTGCGGCGATGACACCTGCGCGTGATCCAGCGATGCGGCGCACAAGTATAAAAAGAGCGATTTCCATGAGAAGGAAGCCGGCGAGCGCCGGCAGACGCAACGCTATCGCGGATGGACCAATCGCTGTCATTGCTAGATGCGAGAGCAGGTGATAGGTAGGGGGATCGAGTGAGATGGGATGGTGTAACTGCACATCGATTACGCCAAGCGCTGTTGGCCGGCTATCGGAGTAGAACGAAAGAAATTCATCCTGCCATAAAAGGCGATTGGCTGAGAGAGTAAGCGAAAGAAGGGAAGTAACTAGTAAGGTAACGATAAAGAACGCGGTATCGAGTACGGAGGTACTGTTTTTTGCGTCGGGAATTGTTTTTTGCATGCGCTGTCCTTGGTGCTGCGTCATTCGCGAACGCAACGATGGTGCTTACATCCTGAGGAGACGACGATGAACTTTGGGCGTCTTGATTGTAACGGGGTGACTTCCCGCCATGGTTAAGCTCTCTAGTTTTCACCCCGTGAACGACTGCAATTGTTGAAAATAGGGATCAACGGCAGACATCATCTATCCGTTACACGAGTCTGCGGTTATCTTCTAGTGAGAGAAACCACACACACATGCTTGCGGTAACCCTTTCCCCAGACCGGCTTACGGACCGGTGCCTTCGTCACTCCGTGACGATTACGGGCACGGATGGGCCAGTTGTCGTCCTTCAGCATGGGTTTGGAACGGACCTGACCGTGTGGCATAAGGTTCTGCCCGCGTTGGAGCCGCACTTTCGGATTGTGCGTATGAACCTGGCGGGAGCGGGCGCCCGCGGCGCGGAGACGTTCGATCCGTCTCGCTACGACCATATCGAATCGCATGCGGACGATGTCCTGATGGTGCTGGATGATCTCGGCATTGCTGAGTGCATTTTTGTTGGCGCGTCGGTAGGGTCGATGGTTGGGATGCTTGCTGCGATCGAGCGTCCACATTTGTTCCGCAAGCTCATTGTCATTGGCGCTTCGCCGCGTTATCTGAACGATGGTGACTACATCGGCGGATTCGAGCAGGAACATCTGAATGGTCTGTACGACTTCATGAGTCGTGACTACAGCGGCTGGATTGCGGGGTTTGCGCCACTTGCCGTACGGGGATTGCCGGAGCACGAGGCGGTAAAAGAGTTTTCAGAGAGCTTGTTTTCGCTGCGGCCGGATATTGCTCTTTCCACCGCACGGACGATCTTTCAAAGTGACTTCCGCAGGCAGCTGCCCTTAGTGAAGCCCCCTGTCGTCCTGCTGCAAACACGGAACGATATCGCAGTTCCACCGCAGGTTGGTGACTATATGCAACGGCATCTTCGTACTGCGACGCTTGAAGTGCTGCCCGTGGAGGGTCATTTCCCACATCTTTCCGCTCCCACTGTCGTATCGGAAGCATTGTTGCGCCATCTTTCGGAAGGACTGAGCTCGCATTGATGGACGATCCAGGATTGCCAGGTCTGTTGGAACTGTTCTCGACCTCCCTTGCGGCGGATGGAGCCATGGTGTCTGTTGGCACGCGTGACGACGCTCCGATCGTTCTCGCGGCGCAGCCAGATGGCTTGACCGGCCGCCGCCTGCCTTTGTCGGCAGCATTGATGAAGGTGTGCGGACAGGGTGTGCAATCCACAGAAGGCCTGCTGTTGCCTTCAGCCATGACCGGATGGCTGGGGTTTCGCCCAGGGTTTGTCGTGGGCACGAGTTTCGATCTCCACGCCGAAGCAGGTTGCCTCTTCTTCTGGTGGAAGGATCGACCCACTGACAGCGTGGCGGAGGAGGCATACCTTGTCAAGGCAGCGAAGCTCGTCGGCAGCTATGCGGCACGGCAGACGGCTTCGAAACAGTTACAGGACATGCAGGAGCGATTCAATGTTGTGCTTGAGCATGTCTCGCTGGGAATTGTGTTTGTGGACTTCCATCGCGGCAGCCTTGTGAACCCGGTCGCGGCGAAGATTCTTAATCTGCCACCCAGAACGCGGGATACTGCGACTGTTGTTGCTGCCATGCAGCAGACAAAGACAGCGTGTCAGACCGAAGCCACGGATGACCGTTCCACTGTGCCCGGTCCGCAAAGCGCGTCCTCGGAGTATTGGATTTCAGCCGAGCGCGGCATGGCTCTACGCGTGGAGAGCCATCCTGTGGGCAGTGCACTGTCGCCTGGACGGTTCTGGGTATTCACCGATGTGAAGCCGTTATGGGATTCCACGGAGCGAACAAAGTCAGTGAATCATGTGCTGGAACGTAACCTGGGAATGCTGGCGGAAGAGATGGAGCGGCGCATGGAAGCGGAAGAGCAGCTTCGCCGCTACAATTTTGGATTAAAGCAGCAGAACGAAGAGCTGGAGATTGCCAAGCTGCAGAGCGACCTGCTGGCTAACCAGGATCCGTTGACGGGACTAGGAAATCGCAGGCGGTTTCGCCATGGCTTGGATGACATGCTGGCGACAGCCCGTGCAAAGCGCAGTTCGGTCGCTGTGCTGTACCTGGACCTGGATAAGTTCAAGCCGGTCAATGATCGGCTTGGACATGAGCGCGGAGACGCGTTGTTGCGGAGTGTGGCGGACACGCTGGTGCAGGTGCTTCGTAAAGACGACTTGATTGCCAGGCTTGGCGGTGATGAGTTTGCGTGCGCGCTCGCACTGCCCGCAGAATCGAGTTTTCCGGATTTGATTAACCTGCTTAACAAGTTGCGAGAAGAACTTTACTTCCCGGTGGACTATGGGGAAACCACGATCCATGTCAGCGCCACGATAGGCGTCTCCTTCTTTCCCGAGGATGCAATGGACGCCGCTGGTTTGCTCCGTGCGGCCGACAATGCCATGTATCTCGGCAAGAGCCAAGGCGGCAACGGGATTGTGGCATTCAGCAAGAGCGAGCTGGTTCGTTAGAGACGCATGCAGAGTGTTCTGCTTTGCATCTCGCGCGCTGGCTTGATCCTGTTTGTGCTGTGATCGCATGTGATGAAGAAACGCTCGATTCTAGAATTCTTGACGATTCCGGTCATGGGCGTGTCGAATCTTGCCTACGCACACCGTATCCTGAGAGGGAAAGGGCTGTCGTTTGGCCTCCATGATGGTGTTGCGCCAGCCGAAAGTTAGGGACCACCCAATGTTTCTCACGATGCCTGAAGAAGCTGTGCATAGCACACACGCCAGCACTCTGCGCGAGCTGGAAGATCTGTACGGAGCGCACAACTATCATCCGCTGGATGTTGTGATCGAGCGCGCGGAGGGAGTGTGGCTGTTTGATGTGGAGGGTAAACGGTACCTGGATTGCCTCGCGTCGTACTCGGCGGTGAACCAGGGGCATTGCCATCCGCGCATCCTGGCCGCGATGGTGGAGCAGGCCAGCAAGGTTACGCTGACGTCGCGGGCCTTTCGTAATGACCAGCTGCCGTTGCTGTACAAAGACCTGCACGACATCACGGGCTTTGAGATGGCGCTGTTGATGAACTCCGGCACGGAGGCAGTGGAGAGCGCGATCAAGATTGCGCGTAAGTGGGGCTATCAGCGGAAGGGCATTGCGGAGGGTCAGGCGGAGATCGTCGTCTGCTCCAACAACTTCCATGGCCGGACTATCACCATTGTTGGCTTCTCGTCCGAGGCGCAGTACCAGGAAGGTTTCGGGCCGTTTCCGATAGGTTTTCGTACGATTCCGTTTGGGGATGCAGAGGCGTTGCGTGCGAATATCACGCCGAACACATGCGCGTTCCTAGTGGAACCGATCCAGGGCGAGGCCGGCGTGATCGTTCCGCCGGATGGCTTCCTGAAGGCGGCACGCGCGATCTGCACGGAACGTCATGTGCTGTTCATTGCGGACGAGATTCAGTCGGGCCTTGGGCGCACGGGCAAGCTGCTGGCATGTATGCATGAAGATGTTGTGCCGGATGTGCTGATCCTGGGTAAGGCGCTGGCAGGCGGGTTTTATCCGGTATCGGCTGTGCTTGCGTCGCGTGAGGTGCTAGGCGTGCTGCATCCGGGCGACCACGGCAGTACGTTTGGCGGAAATCCGTTGGCATCGGCGATTGCACGGGCTGCGCTGCGGGTGCTGCTGGACGAGCATCTCGCGGAACGTTCAGCCGAGCTGGGCACGCTATTCATTGAGAAGCTGAGAGCGATTGAGAGCCCGAACATCGTTGCGGTTCGCGGGCGTGGCTTGTGGATTGCGATTGAGTTGACCGTGGCCGCGCGGCCTATTTGTGAGGCGCTTGAAAAGGAGGGCTTGTTGTGCAAGGAGACGCACGGCAACATTATCCGGATTGCTCCGCCGCTTACAATCGCGCGCGAGGAAGTGCTGTGGGCTGTGGACAGGCTTGCAGATGTACTCACCCGGCCTGTGATCGCCTGAAAAGTTCGTTTGCTGAGCAAAATAACGGCGTCCCTGTTGGGACGCCGTTTGTAACGGCTTGATACGGCATAGGACTACACCAGCGCGGACTTTGCGAACGCGAGGCACTTGGCCACTTCCTTGACTGAGTCCGAACCGGCAGGGATCGGATACTCGAGCTCGATGGTGGCGGGGAACGTGTATTTCTCTGCCTTCATGAGTTGCAGAGCCTGCTTAATGGGTGTGTCGCCTTCACCCCACGGCATGTTGGCTTCACCATGCTCCTTGTTCTTACGGTCCTTCAGGTGCATGCTGGTGATTTTGGCATGGTTCTTCTTGATGAACTCGAGCTGATCGGTGTTGCCGGCCGCTGTGTAGTGACCAATATCAAGGTTGATGCCGTTGTAGGGCGACTGCGACATGGCTTCATCCCATGTGGTGGGAAGTGCCTGCAGGTGAGCGTGGTAGCCGACCATCATCTTGTGCTTTGAAGCGAAGTCACCGATCTTCTTGGTTAGTTCCGGCTGGCCGTCGGGCATTTCCATGGTGATCTGGGTACAACCGCAAGCCTTGGCAGCGTTAAAGATGGAATCAGCTTCCGCGTCCGACATTGCCATGGTGATGGATGCCTTGAATGCGTAGATGTTGACACCCTTGTCCGCAAACATCTTCCGCAATTCAACGTACTTGCTCATCGGCACATTGAGGCGGAATTGCGTCATGTCGGCTGTGAATTTAGCATTGGCAGCCTGCTGCTCCGGCGTCATCTGACGGCCCCGACCGCCCATGCCGCCACCTGCGGGCGGAGTACCTGCCGCGGGAGCGGGAGGACGCTGCATCATGGGACGCGTTGGTGCACCCGCCCAGATCTCCTGGTAGTTTTCCAGTTCGACTGCGTTGATGCCGTCCTCTACGATCCAGTCCAGCATCTTCGGAATGGTCACATCCGGCATTTGGCGATAGCTGTAGCTGATAACGCCAATCTGAACACCGGCGAACCTGGAATTCGGCTTACCCTGTGCAAACAACGACGCTGGCTGAAACGCGTTTGCAGCGATGCCGGCTGCTGCCAGCTTGCCGAAGTCGCGCCGTGAAAAGTTCGACATGGAATGCTCCTTGTGAATGCGGTGCGAAGAGATGATGGGAAGTGCCGATCCGGCTGTCCCAAAAGACAACGTGCGAAGCCGCCGTCCGTGCGTCAACCTTGCGTGGGCCAGGTCCGGCTAGCGCTGGAGGCGCCAAAATTATCAATAATGCGTCAACCTGTGATAGTCGCATGCCGTGCAGTCTGTCAAGGAGTACGACGCGGTGCGCTTTGAGCCGCAGGATTCGGGAAAGCGCGAAATTCTGCGGACACGGTTCTCGTCCGTGTGAAATCGCATGAAATCTCAGAAAGTTTTTTATTTTCCTTGATTACTAATCTGTGGGTTTGGGTTGGGGGTAGGTGGTAGCAGGGCTTGCGGCTGAAAACGATATGCTCAAGGTGGACACTGCTGACGGTCCAATTTCAATATTTCACGTAAACCCTATCGCGCCCGACACAAGGTCAGACATCGAAGACCAAGACTGGTCACGAGCTGGCAGGGAGAACGAATTTACAGCTTTTCTCCTCGCACACGATAAACCAGGTAGAAGCCTGCAGGCACAAGGAAAATAGTCAGAAGGACGGAAAGCGTCAGACCGCCGATGAGAGCCTGCGCCAGCGGAGCGTAGGATTCACTTCCTTCGCCGAGCTTGAGTGCCATTGGTAGCAGGCCGATCAATGTGGCGAGAGACGTCATCAGAATCGGGCGAAGACGAACCCGGCATGACGTAGTGATGGCTTCACGCACACTGTGTCCCAATCCCAGCAAGTGGTGGGCGAACTCGACGATTAGGATGCTGTTGGAGAGGGCGATGCCTGCGAGCATAACGACGCCCATCAGCGACATGACGTTGAGCGTCGTACCCCACAGGAGCAGAGCGATAATCACGCCCGTGATGCCAGGCGGTAATGCCAGCAGGATGATGAAGGGGTCAAGGAACGAACGGAATTGTGCGACGAGGATGAGGTAAAGAAGGACGACTGAAAGCGTGAGACCGATGGCAAAGCTGCGGAAGGAAGCGTTCATCGACGTGACGCTACCGGTAAGAGCAACGCTGATGCCATGCGGCGGATTGGCCTGATCCACGATTGTCTGGATTTGTTTGCTGATTGTGCCCAGCGCTTCCTTTTGGGGCCGAATGTAAACGTCGAGGTTGCGGCGAATCTGTGTGTGATCAAGTTCAGTGGGCGCGTTGAACTGCTCGATGTTCGCCACCATATCAAGGCGCGTGGGCTGCGTAATGTTTGCACCGTGCAGCGGAATGGCCTTGAGGTCTTCAATGGACTTGACCTGGCCCTCCTTGTACATCACGGTCAGGAAGTAGTTGTTGCCGCTCTTGGGATCAATCCAGATGGAGGGCGCGATCATCTGGTTAGAAGTGAGCGCCGTAATGATGTTGGAGACGATTTCTTTCTCCGACAGGCCGAGTTCACTGGCACGTGTGCGATCGACAGAGATACGCAGCGAGGGATAGTCGATGTTCTGCGGGATGAAGACATCGGCCACGCCATGTACGCCGCGGACCTTGCCGGCAATTTTTTGAGCCAGCGCGTAATCCGCGTTTATATCGTTGCCGGTGATTCGTACATCGATTGGAGCAGGTGCGCCCATGTTTAAGACGCCATCCACCAAGCTGCCCGAGGAGTAGAAGGTCTGGACTTCAGGGACTTCTTTCGCGACGGCAGACTTCACTTCGTCGATGTAGTGGAAGCTGCTTGCCTTGTGGTCTTCGCTAAGTGCGACCTGCGTAAAGCCTGTGTGCATGGCGGCGTTGGGTGAGAAGAGCGCGGAGAAGCCTGGATCGACACCGATGTTTGTCACCATGATGCCTAGGTCATGCTTCGACACGACGCGGCGCACGATCGCTTCGATCCTTATCGCTTCGTCCTCGGTTGCTTGCAGATTGGTTCCCGAGGGCGCTTTGAAGCTGATGACGAACTGACCGGCATCGGTGCGCGGGAAGAACGATAGTCCCATGAACGGGAACAGCAACAATGAGAGCACGAACAGCAGGCCGGCGGCTCCGAGCGTTTGCCATGGACGGATCAGCACCCATGCGACTGCGCGATCGTACCAATGCAGCATGCTGTCGAAGCTACGTGTGAAGCTGGCGTTGAAGCGCGACCAGATGCCGTGATGCGTGCTTGCTTTATCGGGAGCAACGGCTTGTTCGTCTTCTGACGATTCATGTACGACATCGCCGTGCGGGCCCTTGATGAAGCGTGCGCAGAAGAGTGGAACTACCGTGAGTGCAACGAAGTACGAAGCGAAGAGCGAGATAACGACGGCGAGTGCGAGTGCGGAGAACAGGAAGCGGCTGACGCCGTAGAGCATTGTGACCGGAAAGAACACCACGACCGTGGTGAGCGTACCAGCGAGCACAGGGAGTGCAACTTCTTTGCCGCCGTTTTCCGCAGCGACTACGGGTGACTCACCCTCTTCCATGTGGCGGAAGATGTTCTCCAGCACGACAACAGAGTTGTCGATCAGCCGGGAAAGTGCGAGAGCAAGGCCGCCCAGCACCATGCTGTTCACGGAACTGCCGGTCATCTTGAGGATGAAGAACGTTGTAAGAAGCGAAAGTGGAATAGAAAAGAAAACTGCGACCGTAGCTCGCAGGCTGCCGAGGAAGATGAGGATCATGAGGCAGGTGAGGAACAGGCCCACGCCGCCCTCATGGACCAGCGTCGTGATGGCCGTCTTCACAAAGCGGGACTGATCGAACTCCACGTTCGTCTTCAACGAAGCGGGTACGTCCGTTAGGCTCTTCAGCGTCTCGTTGACGCCATTCACAATGGCGATGGTGTTGGAGTCGCCTCCCTGCTTGAAGATGGGCAGGTAGACTCCGCGTTGACCGTTCACACGGACGATGTTGTATTGCAGGCCGAAGGAGTCCTGCGGTGTGGCTACGTCGCCCACACGCACGGGCGATTGGCCCACCATCTTGATGGGAACCTGTGCAATGTCTGCCGCTCCACCAAGCATGGAGTTGGTGTAGATGTTGTAGTCATAACGGCCAATTTGCACATCACCCGCAGGCAGGATCACATTGGCGTCATTGACCGAACGAACAACATCCATGGGGCTGAGTTGATTGGCTTCCAGCTTGTAGGGGTCAGCATAGAGCATGATCTGCCGCCAGCGACCGCCGAAGGGCTGCGTGACGGATGCTCCCTGAACGCTGGCTAACTGGTTGCGTACGAAGTTTTGGCCAACATCCTTGAGCGTGCTCTCGTTTAAGCCGGAGCCACTTAGCGTGACGAGAGCGACGGGTGTGCTTGCTGCGTCCTGCTTTAGCACGATGGGCGGGTACGTGCCCGGCGGCATATCGCGGAGATCGCTGCTTGCGAGCGAAGAGATGCTAGCTGCATCTGCGTCGGGATCGGTACCAGCGCGGAAGTAGACCTTGATGAGCGAGACACCGGGCAGCGAGCGTGACTCCATATGGTCAATCCCTGCGGCAAGGGTGAACTGCCGCTCGAGGTGATAGGTGATGTTCGTCTCAATCTGCTGCGGCGGCATGCCGGAGTAGAACGTAGCGACGGCAACGACCGGGAGATTCACCGGTGGGAACATATCGACAGGCATGCTGCCGACGCTGACCGTGCCAAGAATCGTGACGACCAGGCACAGCACCACAATCAGATAGGGGTTTCGGATGGAGAATCCCGACATGTGTAGGGCGTTTCCTCTCTGTGCTGGTGCTTAATGGCTTGCTGGGAACTCGTAGGCGGCTTGTTCTGCGTCTACTTTTTGCCCTTCAGATAGACCGGTATGACGGCCAACGATGACCTTGTCCCCGTTGCTGAGGCCAGAAAGTATCTCGACACGATTCGCTGTTTGCAGGCCGACCTTGACCGTGACTTGGTGCACAATGCCGTCGCGCACCAGATACGCCTGCTGCACGCTTGTGCCAAGGCCATCGACGGCGTCCAGCGGAACACTTAGGGCAGCGGGCCGGTTTGCCAGATGTAGATGTACCTCGGCATACATGCCTGGAACGAGTGAGCCGTCGGGGTTGGGTACGTCGACCTCCGTGAGCATGGTGCGCGTTGCCATCTGCACGGAGTCAGAGGTGCGCGAGACTTTGCCGTGCAACGTGCGGTGCAGGCTGGCGACATCCACATCAACGCTTTGACCGTCGCGCACATCGGCAACTGCATTGACGGGGATTGGGAGCGTGAGGCGAAGTACATCGTTCTGCGCGAGTGTGACGATGGGCATGGCCTGTGTCTGTGAGGAGATGCCGGCCTGGATCATCGAACCGGTGTTTGCGAAGCGCTTGGTGACGACACCACTGAAGGGTGCGCGAATGGTGGCGTACTGCATCATGGTTACAGTGCGGTTGTATTCTGAGTCGGCTTGCAGCTTCTGCTGCTCGGCTGCTTTCAAGGACGAGTTCGCGCTTGCAAGCTGTGCAGCACCTTCAAGCTGCTTCGACTGCGCGACATCGATCTCCTGCCTTGGGACAAGGCCTTGGTCGCGGGCGGCAACATCCTTGATGCGTTGATATGTGAGCGACGCGATATTTGCACCGGCCTGCGCACGTTGAATAGCGGCCTGCGCGGTGATGACGTTCGCTTCGGCTGCGGCAACGCCAGCCTTTGCCTTCTGGACGTCATCCTGGATTTCAGGGACTTCAAGCGTGGCAAGCACGGCATTCTGCTTCACACGACTGCCGATGTCTACGTTGATGGCCTTCACATACCCAGCCACCTTCGCCATGACGTCCACTTCCTGAAAGGGACGGAACTCAGCTGAGAGGACGAGATTGTTCTCAAGGCTCGCTGCCTCTGCCGTTGCGACAGGCACTGTGAGCACTGGCACGCTTGCAGGTGGCGCAGACTTGCAGCCCAGGATGGCGGCCAACATCGCGATAGCACCTATAGTCAATATCCGTTTGCACGTGACCAAAGCATGTTCCCCTTTAGTTCAGAAGTCCTGCTGCAAAGTCCAGTTCTGCGCGTCGCGACAGATAGCTGTAGGTTGCGTCCGCTGCGGTGATCTCCGCAGATGTTTCATTCAACTGCGCCTCGTTCAACTCGACGATGCTGCCCAACCCTGCGTCATACCGGTCCTGCGCGAGGCGTAATGCTTCCTTGCTTTGCGTAATGAGACGTGCCGTAACGTCGAGGCTGCGATAGGCTTCATCGGCGCGGTACCAGGCATCACGCACCTGTTCGTTCACCTGGAGTTGCACCTGCTCCACGTCACGCTGGCGTGCTGTGGATTCAAGCTCTGCCTCCGCACGCCGCGCGGCAAACAAGTTGCCGTTGAAGACGGGGATGTTCAGGTTGAAGCCAGCGGCGGCATAACTGTTGTGCAAGGTGTGATCGTGAAACGGAACCTGGCCTGCGGCGCCCAACACGTTAAGTGTGGGATAGCTCAGCCGCTTCTCCGCGAGAGCAATCTCATGCGCTGCCTGCTGCTGCGCCTGCACGGCATTTAGATCGGCACGCTGCGTCAGCCCCTGTTGCTGCAGTGCGTCTGGCGCAGGGGGCAGTGCGTCCATTGATGCCACTGGTTCGGCGAGAGTTTCGATTATGGCTTTCGGCTGGCCCATGGCTGTTGACAACCGTGAACGATCTTGCGCGACGATGCTTTGTGCTCGGACAACAGCCAACTCGGCTTCGCTTTCGAGAACATTGGCGAAGTTCACATCGAGTGTGGAGCGCAACTCACTCTGCGCAAGTGCGGAGAGTTGACGCGAGATCAGGTGACGATTCGCTTGTGCAGCTTGTGCTGCACGCAATACGGCCTCTGCACCAAGCACACTGTAATAGGCTTCACGCACATTCAAACGCACCTGAGCCCTCGTCAATGTGGCGAAGTCACCCTGCGCCACGGCCTGAAACTTAGCGCTGCCAACGAGTGCGCTTGTGCGGCCAAAGTCCGTGACAAGCTGCGTGAGATTGCCGCCATAGGCAAATCGATCAGAGACTGCGGATGTTGTGATGTTGCCTGCAGCGGTCGATGAGCCGGTATCCGCGACCAGTGCGCCGGTCGCGTTAAAGTTCACTGTCGGCAGCAGGCCGGACTTGGCTTCACGGATGCGCTGAGCAGATGCCCGTGCCCGCAGTTGCGCTGCAAGCAACTGCGGTTGATGCGCGAGTGCGATGGACTCTGCTTGCTCGAGCGTGAGTGTTGGCTGTGTGGACGTCACAGTTTGAGCAACGCCTTTGCATGCAACAGCGAGCAGGAGAACGGCAGTTAGCTGTGAGCGAACGATTCCCCTCAACGGCTTGCCTGCTGTACGGGCAAGACCTCCAGGAGCGCGGTGGAGTGCTTGGGCACTTCCACAGTGCGCCGCGCGGAGACTAACGTTAATGTTGACGGAGTTGATGTCGAACCCATCTCTACAGCTCGCATGCCAGTGAAGCCGTAGACTCCACATGCCGACGCGGAGTAGATGCCCATGGAAACTTCTATCGATCCACCATTGCAGCGGCCATTCGGAATCAGGTGCGCATATACGCCGTCACGGTGGTTGTAGGCGACGATGTCACCGTCCATGTTCTCAATGCCGTCCTGCGAGGCGTACAGCTGGTCACCGCCGATAAGTGTGCGCGTGCTGCGCGAGTCGAGGTCATTCGACAGCGGAGCATATGCGTCTGTGCTGGTGATCGGATCGGCCATCGCTCTCACGGTCACGTTCAGAGGGATGGAAAGCGATCCGCTCTGCAGCGTGTCAAAGTGAATGGAGAGTGTGGATGCCTTCTGCTTCGCATACGGTGTCTTGTCGAAGGTGTAGCCGTCGGCTTCGACGACGTGGCCTGTCACGTGTGCGCCGGAGGGTATGGAGCTGCCGTTGGCGAGCCTTACCTGCTGGAAGGTCTTTGCCTCAACCGCATCGCCCGGTTTCGCGTGGCTTGCGTCCACGGAGCGCGTAAACGTGATGGGTAACGTCGTCGAGGCGTCCAGGGAAGCGTTCTGCGCGAGCAACGCTGCTGGCGACAGGAACAGCACTGTAGAGAGAGCAAGGATGCGGGACATGGTGACCTCCGAGACAGATCAGAGCCTGTTAGCCCGAAGTTGACCATGTTCGCGCCTTACACTCCCTTACAAGACTCTGACAAGAAGTACGGGGTGCTTGTACGGATTGGCCTTCGTACGGAATCATAGACAGGAAGAGGATGACGCATGGTGCAGGCCCGCTCGAAGATTCTGATCATCGAGGACGATCGCAAGCTTTCCTCAGCGCTGGTGTCGGGCATTGAAGCCGCTGGCTATGACGTAACCGCTGCTGCATCTGCCGAAGAGGGCTTCTTTCTCGTCCATCGTGAGCAGCCTGATCTTTTGCTACTGGATCTCACGCTGCCGAACCGAAACGGCCTTGATGTACTGCGGCAGATTCGCATGGAAGGCGTTGACATTCGTGTGCTGATCCTGACTTCGCACAACACCATTGACGATCGTGTCGCCGGTTTGAAGACGGGCGCGGACGATTACATGGGCAAACCATTTTCCTTTCCTGAGTTGATCGCGCGCATTGAAGCGTTGTTGCGAAGGATCCTGCCGCCGTCGCCTACGCAAAAACTCTTCATCGGTGATCTGGCCCTTGATGTTAAGACCCGGACTGCCGCACGAAACGATGTGAAGCTTGAGCTCACGGCGCGGGAGTTTGATCTGCTGCTCTACCTGGCAGAGAGTAATGGGAAGACCGTATCGCGCGAGATGCTTGCCCGCGATATCTGGCAAGAGACATCGCGGTACACCCCGCTTGATAACGTCATTGATGTACAGATAGCTCGATTACGCCGCAAAATTGATGATCCGTTTCCGATCAAGCTGCTACAGACCATACGCGGTATAGGCTTCACTCTGAGGGAGCCATGACGTGCGTGTAGCCCGCCCCGCAAGCATTCGCGCGCGCCTCACTCTTTGGTACGTTGGTGTGCTTGCCGTAATGCTGCTGGTGTACGCGGTCCTTGTTTTTGCCTTTCAGTATGCGACACTCACCAATCAGATTTTTCACGATGAAGTGCAGGACATCGTCACGGTTGAAGGGCTCCTCTACATCGACGGACACGGCACCCTGCAACTCCGGCAGGATTACTACTCGCGACCGCAATCGCATCTTCTGATCGATCGCTTCATGGAAGTGCGGGATCTATCAGGTAACACGCTGTACCGCAGCGCAACGCTGAACGGTCTGTCCCTGGGAGGTCCGAATCAACCCAACGAGGGCGATGCAGGCTTCAATGAACATATCCTTCGTTTGGCTGATGGTCGCCACGTCTTCGTCATAAGTCACATCCACGGCATGGATGGCCGCGTTCTTCTGATCCGCCTTGGATACAGTCTGGTGCCGCTGCGTGACCGGATGGTGCAGTTTCTTGTCATTCTTCTGATCGCAATTCCGTTGGTTCTGGCGATCGCTGCATTGGCCGGACAGTTGATCGCCAAGCGCGCCCTGTTGCCGCTCGACCAAATGGCTTCACGTGCCGCAAGTATTACGGCTCATAATCTCAGCGATCGCCTGATCCTTCAAAACCCCAATGACGAGTTGGGCCATATGGGCGCTGTCTTTAATCGTTTGTTGGAGCGGTTGGAGCAGTCGTTTCAGCAACTGCAGCGTTTTACTGCAGATGCAGCGCATGAGTTGCGAACACCGCTCGCTTCCTTGCGTGCCGTAGGCGAGGTTGCGCTGCAGAAGGAAGAAGATGTTGAGAGCTATCGCGAGGTACTGAGCAGCATCCTGGAAGAAACGAACCGGCTGAACGAGTTGGTGGACAGCCTTCTGCTACTTGCCCGCGCCGAAGTCGCATCGGGGGTAGATCACGCGGATGTCTTTGCGATCTCGGAACCGGTCCACGAAATCCTGAATATGCTGGGTGTCCTGCTTGAGGACCGCCATATCATGGTGAATTACATCGGTGCTGACCATGTACGAACAACGGTAAAAGCGGACCGGGGGTTGCTTCGTGTTGCTCTGCTGAATATTCTTCACAATGCGCTCAAGTTCTCACCGGATTCATCGGTTCTGGAGATCAGCTATCACCTTCCGCCGGAACAGCAGACCATTCAACTTATCGTGAAAGATCAAGGCCCCGGCATTGCGGCTGGCGAGCACGAACGCATCTTTGAGCGCTTCGTCCGAGGGCGAGAGCAGCCTAAGCATTCACATGGCGGAGCAGGCCTCGGACTGGCGATCTCGCGTCTCATCGTTGAACGCGCCGGTGGGAGCATTCGGTTCGACGAGACCGCCGCTGACGGCGCTCGCTGCATCATCCAGTTGCCCGTCTACACAGGATGACCGAAGGTCGAGGTTGAGCGCAGTCGGTTGAACTGCACTGTTGTCGGGCGATAATCTGCAGCAGCAGAAGGTTGCACACGACGTGGAGGACTGCGGACAGAGCGATACAGATCCAGGCTGATCCGGCCGGTCGAGGGACGATGGGATACAGAGTAGAGCTAGCGCGCCCATGCAGGTAGACATGCTAGCCATGAACTGCGAGCGGTCAGTGCTGCCTTGAGTTGAGCATTCCATGTGGCGTGGAGAAGCGCGGAAAGAATAACAAGAGCGATGGCGTATTGGTGCATTGAAGCCGACCTCAGGGTTGGATAGAAGGGTACCTAACGGCCTTACAACCACCCCCTCTAGCCTTTTATGCTTCGGGTGCCAGCCGCATGCGGCTGCTGTTGCGCTGGGTCCGGGCCGTTGGTACGGCGGAACCCTAGCCACCTCAAGTTGATAGCTACACTCTAAGCTCCGCCATAGATCGCGGCATACGTGCGTATGTCTCATCTAAGCACTGGCTCTCGGCTGCGATGATATCTTCACCAACCGGCGGTTGACCGCGATTCGATTGCTCTTTAGAGGATGTGGTTTGGCAAACCAAAATTTCGGGGTTGCTGGCTGCTTCTTCGACCTTGCGGTAAACAACGCATCCCTCTGCCTTCACGCTCTTCTTGAATAACACGAAAGTGTGTAACAGTTGCGCCACTCCTAACGACGCAAAGAAGCCTCTCTTTTCGAGAGGCTTTATGTCATCTAAAATGTTGAACCGATTTAATGTATTTGGTGCCGGGAGGGGGGGGTCGAACCCCCACGAGGTTGCCCTCGGCGGATTTTGAGTCCTTCAGGACAAAAAATAAGTGATTTGCATTGTTATAGTTACCGCTCACTAACGTGTCAGTGTGTAAGAAAATGTGTAAATTTTCACTTTTTTCACTCAGCCCCGGACGCGCCAACGTGGTGACTTGCCCCCCACCGGACGATAGACAAGTCTGTAATTCTGCCATGTCGGGGCAGAATTACAGGGTTCAAGCTGTGAGAGCACATGGCGAGAGAGTCGCTCTATTCAAACGCGGCTGCCATAAGCTCCTGCTCGGCTCTGGGGATTCGGAACCTGGTCGCCTCGGTCCTCCATTCCGCCACAGCTGCTTCAACAGACTCTAGCGCTGCATCCGCCTGAGCGGAGGAGATTCCGTAGGCCTTGTAGGCAGCCATGGCCACGGAAGTATCACATGTGCTCTCTGTTTCGTCGATGGCAAGCGAAAGCTCATTGCGATCCACGGAAGGATTGATGTCATAGGCCGGAGAGAGACGTACGCCTTGCGCGTTGACGAAGAAGCCGTGGTTGCGCAGATGATCGTCGGTATTGTGAATGCGAATGTTCAGAAGAACTCGACGGAACAGTTGCTCACAATCGGCCTGGGTGTTGGCACCTCTGGATTGGAGAAGATCAACAAGCTCAAGATAGCTCGCTCCCGCTTCTCCATCCCTGCGCTGTGTGAGAGTCATTGCTGAAACGAAAGCAATACGCCCCCCTCTTGCCGTGCGATCAAACCGTTCAACAAGAAAGGTCGTGAATGCACTCTCTGCGTAATGGAGTGCTCTGGCATCTGGAACCTGAATACCTGATTTACGTGCAAGTGAATGGGCCACCAGCTCCCAAGCTCCGATGTCTCGCGTGTCTTGGCGGCTCGGGAACTTGGCCATGCAGAGGACGCCCTTTTCATCTCGGACGGAAGCCTTGGGACGCGCTCCTCCGAGAGAACTCCCAGGGGCGATAAGTTGAGAGAGCCACTTCGCGTAGTCGGGATGTTCCTCGTCGTTCAAGTGCCGCTCAAACTGAAGGCTCGCTGCTTGCAACTCCCGCAGCGACGTAAGAGGCGGCGCGGCGAATCTTGTATCGCTATCGACGTAGGGGCCGCCTGGCCGTTTGAATCGCAGTGCGCCGAGTCGCGTTTCGTCGTGGACGCCCAATAGGAAATCCCACTCCGTCAGCGTACGTGGACGAATTCCTTCATAACGCGCACGCGCATTTTCCCGACGCTGCATCAGAACGCGTCCCCAGCGGTCCGGGGACGAATCGGTAAAGATGCCGAAGTTCGATCGATCTGCCGAAGGATACTGATGACCTTCTCCTAGTGTGAGGTCAGGATCAAAGGCAAACGCTTCTGCTTGATCAAGCCACGCCTTGGCGTACTTGAAAGAAAAGAGTTCCCCCTTACCGCTCCGCTGACAGTGGAGCGTTCCCATAAGATTTGGCTCGGCTGTTTGGTCGGCATCCAGATAGACCTCGACCGTCTCTATAGCCGCCATCAGCCACGTCCTTCTGCTTGATCTAGTGCGATCTCATTCTTCGCAGCGGCGAGGCGTTTAGGGGCTCTAAGTTTGGCAGTGATTCCGGCATCCTGCAATTTTCGACCCAGTTCATCGTCCTTGGCCAGCAGTGCCAAATCATCTTCCAACCTCAACACCTGCATCACCCGCGCATAGACCCCCAGCGCAACCGCCGGGTCTCCCTGCTCTACCTTGGATAGGGTGCGCCTCGTGATTCCTGCTCGTTGCGCTACGATCTCCGCCGAGTATTTGCGTCGGAGCCGCGCTAGCTTCAGATGAGCGCCGACCCCATCAAGCAAGCGGGCAACCCGTGGCACAAGCGATGGTGTAGTCTTCCCCATAACAAGCAATATAATACACATAATATACCTATTTTGCTTTCAATATTGCTTGTTATCGTAAAAGGCGGCTAACGGCACTCTTTCATAGTGACGAGTCCGCCGCCTGGAGTCATTCGAGGGATTGCCCCAACTCCTTATCCAGGGTCTTCGGAGTCTCTCCACCGGACAGAACGTGCCGTCACTTTCTACCTTCAACACGTCACTGGGTCAGTCAGGAGACAAAGCGGTGGGCAAGCATGGCCCCCGGCGACCTTCTTCACCCCAAAATCCTCAACCAAGCGTGATCTTTCGACCGATTGCAATGGCTGAGGATGATCAGGTGACGGATCCATTGCAATTTTCTCAGCAGTGCCGAGACAAACCGGGAGGTCTCACACACTGCCTCATACGCCACGTTTTCGCGTAGACGCCTAGATCAGAAGTACCAACCCGCACCTAAACTGGGGCTGATGCCGCTTCCGCTGGTTCCGCTTGGGCTAAAGGTCGATCACGTGAATCTTGCCCCCGGGATGACTGGGCTTATAGCGCTCATTCAGGTATGCCGCGTTTACGAAACGTATGCCATCGCGTTCTAACTCGCCTGCGCCACCATGAATGTGCCCAAACAGGTGGACCTTTGGCTTCTTGCTCCGAACGGCATCGAGCAGCTCGGCGCATCCGAGATGTAACGTTTTAGGCGCGGTCTGATCAAGAATTCCTAACGGCGGCCCGTGGGTGATCAGCACGTCGAGATGTTCGGGAATGCTGTTCCAATACTTCGTAGTAGCCGTTCCGTGTGAATACATGAAGGCCCAGTTGAAGAACTCTGGAGTGTACGGTGAACCCCAGAGTCGGATTCCCTCAATCGTAATTTCCGAGTTCTCCAAATAGTGCGCGTTCGTGAGCAGCGCTCTCGCCGTTCCCGGATCAGACTCGAAATACTTGTCGTGATTTCCCGCGCATACTACACGATGCCTGAACGGCTGCTCTCCTAACCAACGATTAAAAGAGATGATCTCCAACAGGTCTGTGCCAGAGTTCAAGAAATCCCCGGCATGGATCAAGATGTCCCCTTCAGGTACATCTGTGATCTTGTCGTGTTGACCGTGCGTGTCGGAAAGAACTACGAGTCGCATTACTTACCTGTCCACTGGTACAAAGGTACTCGCACAGGAAAGGACCAGTCTCTATAAAGAGGAGCAGAGTTGATCGAGAGTATTTCTCACTCGCGGAGTGTCCATCGGCAGCACCGGGCAGCGCCGCTTCTCAAAGAACGCGAGGAATTTCTGGCTCATTTGATGCGGAGGGGCTTGAGCGCGCCTCAGGTGCTGAGTGTCTCGACGTACCTTATCCATATTGTTCGCACCCTGGGATTAACCCACATGAGAATGGTGGGATCCGCGGAGATAGACTTGGCCGCGGAACGTTGGATGAATTACCGCGGACCCGAGCGTTTACATAGTTATCACGCAGCGGCATCGCCCAAACATTTCGTCATGCGCGCCCGACGTTGGTTGCGCTTCCACGGTCATCTGATTTTACCGGATGACCCAGCCGGCGGATTTGCGGTGCAACTCTCTGATTTCGAGTTTGCCATGAAATCGCGCGGGCTCACCGGTGCCAGTATCTCCACCTACGTTTCGCAAACACGTGGGTTCTTGCGCTGGATATCGGAGCGCTACAACAACCTTTCGCTCGTATCCGTGAACGATATCGATGATTTTTTCGCAAGTAAGCGTGAAGTCGGGTGGCGGCCGATGTCCCTTCGCAGCTATTCGAAGACGCTACGAGCATTCTTTACCCATGCGGAAAGCCGAGGATGGTGTGAGCCGGGTATCCGGCGCGGTATCGTAGCTCCCCGTGCTCCTGTGAATAGGGAGATTCCCAAGGGACCGAGCTGGGCGCTGGTTCGCCGGCTCATTCGCTCGACCAACGGTAAGACTGCCGAACAAGTGCGCGCACGCGCCCTGCTTCTCTTGCTCTCTATCTACGGGTTGCGAGCGAGCGAAGCGGCACGCCTTCGTTTGGAAGACTTCGACTGGAGGAGCGAGACGTTCTTCATCCAACGCGCCAAGCATGGCGGAACTCAGCAGTTTCCCATTCAGCGTGAAGTGGGGGACGCGATCCTCAACTATCTTTGCTACGCGCGTCCTCCTTCCGCCTGCCGCAACATCTTCCTCACGTTGAAGCAACCGTACCGCTCTCTCACTCCTAATGCCGTAGGAGGCATTGTCAGAAAGCGTTTAGTAAATGTCGATGTTCCTCTGGAACATCGGGGGGCGCATTCGCTCCGTCATGCCTGCGCAACCCGGCTACTCAGCCAGGGGAGCTCATTCCAAGAGATCGCTGACTTCCTCGGACATCGGAGCACTCATTGCGTTGCGATCTACGCGCACTGCGACAAGCGGCTGCTCCGTAAGGTATCGGCGTTCAGTCTGGCGGGAATACTTTGAATCTGAAGAAAGCTAAGGATATCTATGTTCAGCGCAAGCGTGCCATGGGGCTTGACTACAGTACGACTGCGAAAACTCTCCAATCGTTTGTCGAGCCCGTTGGAAGCTTATCGCTCGAACGGGTCACCGCTCGCGAGGTTCTCGCGTTCCTTGATCGAGCGAAGATCTCTCCGGCCACTTGGGAACAAAAATACTGCCTACTTCGTCACTTCTTCGACTACTGGGTGGCGCGCGGCGAGATCGAGGTCTTGCCCATGCCAGCCAAACGGAAGGTGCAGCGGCGGCAGTTTGTTCCTTACATTTACACGCAAACCGAGATTCGCGCCCTATTGAAGGCGGTACCGCCTGCTCTGAGCAACACGCGGTGCAGATACGACTCTCATTGCATCCGCACCCTCTTGATTTTCCTTTACGGGACAGGAGTCAGGCCAGGAGAAGCAATCCAGCTCCTGGTCGATGATCTGGACCTTCGCAGCGGGATAATCACCATTCGTGCGAAGTTCACGAGGCCCGCCCGCACGATACCCATCGGCCCGGACTTGAAGCGAATGCTGGGAGAATATCTAAGTTCGCGGCAGCCACAGAAAGGGGGCAACCGTCGCTTGTTCCTGACCAAAGCAAGCAACGAGCTCAATAGTGACTCGGTCCACGATATCTTTGAGCGGGTTCGCAAAATCGCCGGCATCGTTCGTCACGATGCCAAACTTCAGCCTCGCATCAACGATCTGCGCCATACCTTTGCGGTGCATCGCATCGCCGGATGGATCAAGCACGGCGCACATGTTAACCGGATGCTTCCCGCACTTTCTGTCTATCTAGGTCTGAACGGCTACGGTGCGATCGACCGCTATCTGACGCTTACTCCGGAACGCTTCCGCACGCAGCTCGCCAAGTTGAGCCCACATCCACGACGCGGCAAGAAGCGCTGGCGCGACGATCCCGAGCTGATGCAATTCCTGGCGCAACTGGCGAAATGGCCCAGCCTTTCTCGCTCCGCTCAGCCCATGGCCTTGCTCCCCGCTGGGAGATCACGTGCCGAACGAGTGCGAACGCGGAGGAAGAATGTTTAAACAGGTCTTTCAACGCTCGGAACTGATTGCACGCCACCGCAACGCTCCGCTTCGTGCCGAGCGCGAGCAATATCTTAAGCATCTGCTCGAACAAGGCTACGGCCACAGCTCCTTGCAGAGCGCTGCCATGTATATGCTGCACGCCGTTCGCATCCTTGGCCTGGAGGAGCTTCGAGTCGTTCCCGAAGCGGAGCTACGCCACGGGGCCGAGGTTTGGGCGGAGTATCGCGGGCCGCACCGAGATACGCGCCGCCGCGACGACGGATCGCCACACTCCTTTCTGAAGTATGTTCGCCCCTGGCTTCGCTTCCATGACAAGTTGGCGATGCCCGCGCCACCACCCTTTTATGCGCAGACGCAGGCATTCGCACAAGCGCTGCGGTCTCAGGAAGGGTTAACCGCCAACACCGCACGCGACTATGCCAAGCGCACCCAGCTCTTCTTGACTTGGCTGGGTGCGCAACGCTGCGATCTCCCGACCATCGCCGTGGCCGATCTTGACCGCTTCATTGCCGAAAAGCGCGCCGAGGGGCGCAGGCCACGCGGCATCGTCAACCAATGCGAGGCCATGCGCCGCTTCTTCCGCTTTGCCGAAGCGCGCGGCTGGTGTGCTCCCGACCTCGCCCTTGCCCTTCGTGGTCCGCGCATCGCCAAAGACGAACCCGGTCCCACCGGCCCCACCTGGACGCAGGTTCGGCAACTCTTGAAGCTGGCCGAAGGGAACGAGCCCGAACAGCTTCGCGCCAAGGCGCTTTTGCTCCTCTTTACCGTCTACGGCTTGCGCTCGAGCGAAGTCATCAATCTGCGTCTCGATGACTTCGACTGGGAGAGCGAAGTTTTTACCGTGCGCCGCGCCAAGCACGGCGGGATGCAGCAGCTTCCCATCCAGTACGAGGTGGGTGAAGCCATCCTCAATTATCTTCGCTACGCCCGGCCACAGGGCGACTCGCGGCACGTCTTCCTGGGCGAGCGCCGTCCTTGGCGGCCAATGCTGCACGGCACGGTATGGCGGACGACCTCGCGGCGAATGCGCGCGCTAGGCATCGAACTGGCACATCTCGGCCCACACTCCTTGCGTCACGCCTGTGCCACCCGCTTGCTTCAGAAGGGATCGTCGCTCCAGGAGATCGCCGACTTCCTCGGCCACCGCAACACCAAATCCGTCGGCATCTACGCCAAGTTCGACATGCGTGGTTTGCGCAAGGTGGCTGACTTTCGCCTTGGGGGATTGCGATGAGACTTCAAGATGGCATCGAGCTTTACCTCGGTTCGCGCCAGACCGACAGCGCCCCATGGGCGAAAGGTGCGCAATGCCTTCGTTCCTTCAACCGGCAGGTGGGTAATCTTGCGCTCGACAAAGTTCGCGTTGACCAAGTCGTGCAGTTCCTCGACGGCTCCCCGGTTTCGCCCACGACTTGGTACAACAAATACTCGATTGTGCGCCAGTTCTTTCTTTACTGGAAGGCGCGTCATGAAGTCCACAGGTTGCCGTTGCCTCCGCCGAGACGGACTCCGGAACGCACGTTCGTTCCTTACGTGTATTCGCGGGCGGAACTACAACGCCTGCTGACTGCCGCTGCAACCACACAGCGGAATTCAAACTGCGTCATCGGCGCGCGCACCTTCCGCACCCTGCTGCTGCTTCTCTATGGCACCGGCGCGATGCTCAGCGAAGCCGTGCAGCTCGAACGCTGCGACGTGGACTTTCGCCGACGGCGCATCACCTTTCGCAGTAGCCGGACACGGCGCATGCGCACGTTACCGATTGGTCCCGATCTTTACGCCGTTCTGCGGACGTACGATCGCAGCCATCGTCCGAAAGGGGCTGGACGAAATTCAAATTTCCTTCTGAATGAGGATGGATCGGCGGTCAAAGTCGGCACCGCGAATAAGACCTTTCGGCGGGTACGCAAACTGGCGAACGTCGCCCGGGGTGACGGGGCGCGCTACCCGCCGCGTCTTCACGATGTCCGTCATACCTTTGCCGTCCACCGTCTGACCGCATGGCTGAAACATGGCGCGGACATGGGGCGGATGATTCCGGCCCTCTCCGCCTACCTGGGCCAACATGACCTTGCCGCGGCGGAACGCTATCTGCGCCAAACACCTGAGAGGTTTCGCGCGCAACTGGACAAGCTCAGCCCGCCACAACGAGGCAAGAGACGCTGGCGGGAGGACGTCGAACTAATGCGCTTTCTGGACGGCCTGTGAGCGCATCCCAGTCGCGGGCCACAGCGGCTTGCCGCACCAAGTCCGAAAGGACAACACCGTGATCAGTCGAGTTCATCGGAGCTGCCCGATCTCAGCATCGGCTCCGGAAACCGTCGTGTCGATTTCGAAGATGGGAGGGCAGATGGAGACACGAAGAGGATCAGGGGAAACTGCCGCCTCGAGGAACGAGCTCACGGATCGATGGTATGGCCGAATCCAGGAGTCAGGCACTTTTCTCTGGTAAGAGCGACTGCCCCGAGCTAACATGGCCAACACACAAAGAGGCCACTCGATCAATGCGCATTGTTTTGCTTTCCGGAAAGATAGGCGTGGGCAAATCCACGCTGTGCAATAAACTGGCACATACTTTTGGATCGCGTCTTGTTAAAACTCGCGAATTGATCGAATCATTGGCTACGCAGAAGATCGCAGATTTTAAAGTTGGTCGTGTCTCTCTTCAGGAGTATGGCGAGCAGCTCGACCGTGAAACTGAGGGCAGATGGGTAGCGGATGCGGTAGACCTCATTTCGAAGGAAAATCCATCAATAGAGACACTCGTTATTGATTCCGTTCGAATACAAGCCCAAATCGACGAACTGAGGAGTCGCTTCGGTTTAAATGTTTTCCATATTCACCTCACTGCTGCTGAAGCCGTTGTTGCTGAAAGGTACGCAGACCGTCCTCCGAAGTTCGCCGAATTAGCCACATACCAAGACACTCAGCGGAATTCAACCGAAGCAGCGGTTGAACAGCTCGCGTTGAAAGCCGATGCGCTGATTGATACCTCCTATTCCACGGCAGAAGACGTATGGATACGGGCGGCTACTAACCTTCGGCTGTTTCCGAGAAACTACGAAAGGCTCGTCGATGTCATCGTTGGCGGCCAATTTGGTAGCGAGGGCAAAGGGCATATCGCGTCGTTCCTAGCTGGCGAATACGACTTGCTCGTCCGTGTTGGCGGTCCCAATGCAGGTCATAGCGTTTTCGAGAAACCCACTCCATTTGTTCACCATCAACTCCCGTGTGGCACGCGTCGAACGAAAGCGAAACTTCTGATCGGCCCCGGTACTACCCTGAATTTGTCAAAGCTCCTTGAAGAGATTCGGCTCTGTGGGGTCACGCCAGACCGTTTGAAGATTGATGGCAAAGCCATGATTATCTCGAAGGAAGACATTGAAGCCGAACAAGCGTTAACGGCGTCCATCTCATCGACTGGTCAAGGGGTAGGCGCGGCCACGGCTCGAAGGATCATGGGCCGCGGCGCGGTCACCAGATTGGCTCGCGATTTCGATGAGCTTCAGACATACATTGCTGACGCAGGGGAGGTTTTGGAGAGTGCTTATCGTGACCGCAGCAAGATACTTGTGGAAGGCACCCAAGGTACCGGCCTCAGCCTCTACCACGGCCAGTATCCGTACGTGACCTCTCGGGACACAAGCGTAGCGGGGTGCCTTTCTGAGGCGGGTATTTCTCCAACTCGACTTAGAAAGGTGATCATGGTGTGTAGAACCTATCCGATCCGGGTCGCAAACGCCACGCAAGGGACTTCCGGCTTGCTTACTCAAGAGCTTGAATGGGAGCAGATCGCGATACAGTCTGGCATCCCGCTGACAATCCTGGAAGAAGCAGAGCGTACCTCAACCACGCACCGAAAACGGCGTGTCGGAAGCTTTGACTGGGCCCAACTCCGTCGGGCAGCGTCCCTTAATGGACCAACGGATATCGCGCTCACTTTCGTAGATTACCTCACCCCCATAAACAAAGACGCTCGTCGCTTCGAGCAGCTCTCCAGCGCCACCATACAATTCATTGAAGAAATAGAGAACGTCGCAGGAGCGCCGGTTTCTCTTATCTCCACTCGCTTCGATTTTCGAAGCATCTTGGATCGGAGAATGTGGTGACCACTGACGATTTTCTGAAGAAGTATCCCCAGCTTTATCACATGGCAACTGCCGACGCCCTTCCCCAAATCGAGAAGTACGGGCTCTTGAGCTCCCAGGCAACACTGGACTTGCTAAATATCGGAGGAACGCAGCGGGACCTGCTTCTTGGAGCGAGGCGACCGAAATCGGTCGTTCTGGAAGCCGATGCGATCGGGCGCTTTGTGCTTAGGGATCAGATTCCGATGAGAGATGCCGCTCTCTCTAAATGCCTGGATGGTATCTCGATAAACGACTGGTATCGCCTCTTGAACGAGCGGGTGTTTCTTTGGGCTACGAGAAAACGAGTGGAAACCCTGCTTGCGGCACGCGCTTATCGAAAGACTGAGCATCTGATTATCACGGTTGATAGCGCTAGTTTTCTGGAAAGTTATGCTGATCAGCTCGACGTTTCGGCGATTAACTCCGGGGCAACTCTATACGTACCACCGAAGAGAGGCATATTCACCTTCAGCGCTCTAGCCGAGTTCGAGAAGTCTAATGGTTTGAAACCTATTGTAGAGGTGACGGTCAAATACTCGATACCTGATTTCAAAAAATATATCGTAGCCAGTGAAGTTGTTAAAGCGTCCTGAGCTCCCCGGAGACCGATGAAATGAGCAAGAGCGTGAATGTAAGTTCTGCACTCGTAGCAAAGATTGAGGTTGAGGCCCCCAGGATTCATATCTATCCATTCAGTAGACTGATCGGCGCGCCCGCTGCTAGGTGGGAAAGGTTGATCTCAGATCTAGAGGCGAAAGAACAGATCGTATATCTCTACTACCAACCGGTTAGGGAAGCTATCGTAAGGCTCTCTTCAGGTGCCGGAGCTGATCGGGATCGTATCTATGGCGAGATGTCGCGTCGCGCGAAAGCAGTCGTCCACACAGCATCCCAGAACCCCGTGCGAGACAACCAGAAAGCTTTCGAAACCTTTGAAGAGAAGTTCATGCCCAAAATCAAGACCTTTGTCAGAAGTCTTCTTAAATCCCCACAGATTGAAGGAACGTATTTCGGAGGGTTAATCCTGAGAGGACTTCCACACATGGAAGTGATCGACCAGAAGGGCAAGACGAAGTTTGTCCATCTCTACCCCTCGTCATGGAAGGATCACGAGCTTGATGCATATATGGAGCTGCTCACTATCATCGTCGAATCGGAATTCGGTGCTGAGGCGAAAGACCTTTGGTGCATGGATGTGAAACGTGGAATTTCCATATCGCGAACCAAATCGAAGGTGCGCACCCGGCAGGCGTGCCATGAGGCTGCAAGGTTGTTCAAACGCATGGTGGACGCAAAGGTTATGACTTCCGGATGACATGAAGTCCAGAAGTCACTACTACCGCCTTCCTCTCTGACCGAGAATAGCGCGATGGTTTCTAGGGAAGAACTTTATAGTCTCGTTTGGTCAATTCGTAGGCACTGGGCCTTATGCATAGCGTCCAAGATTTGTCATGGGCATCAACGGGATTCTATTGGCTCATGACGGCTTCGTGGGGGCCTTCAGCGAAGCGATTTGCTGCGGGAGAAATATTGGGGAGTTGGATGGTGGCCGAGGTCGGACTCGAACCGACATGAGGTTGCCCTCGGCAGATTTTGAGTCTGCTGTGGCTGCCAATTTCACCACTCGGCCATGATTAAGATTGTACCGCAGTATGGTGGGTCGGGGCGCTCTCCGAGCCTGGAGTCCTAACGCGCAGCCGACGAGCGGGGGCCGGAAGCAGCCGGAAACGGGTGCAGGGAGAAACCGAGCGGGTTTCTCCCTGCCGCGCGAATGTGCGCGTCAAAATGAAGTCGCCGCAGGTTCGCGGCCACAGTGATGCATCTTGTTTAGCCGAGAATGCACTTGTTCGTAAAGGCTTCTTCGTAGCCTTGCAATCGGAGATTGTTGTCCCACGTCGCGGCAAACTTCTCGTGCTGTTTCTGCAATTCGAGAAGGGCGACGTAGTGGTCCCGAATTATGGCGCGTGAGACCTGCTCCACGGCAACGAAATCATTACGCCAAAAGTACGGAATCAGGTGAGCGCCTCCCGCGAGGCCAAGCTCAAAACACATTTCGGGATCGCGCATGGCATCGCCGTTCTGTTCGCCATAGTGGCAGACTGAGACAGCAGGAAGTCCCAGCGGGCCTGACTCATCCACTGCCTCAATCACCAAAGGCAGATAGGGTGGGTTTTCAATCTTGATATAGAGGCTGGATCGCCAGCCTCCAGCTTTCGTGAGAAGGTTGAGAATGGTTTTCATGCTGCCACCTCCGCGAGTTCTGGCGCTTCGGTGACGTCCGTATGGTTCTCCTCTCCGATGGTCGGCTCCAACGCGGCAAGGATGATTGCCGCCGTCTTCTGGATGACTTCAAGCGATTCGGCCAGCAAAGAGGCGTTGCCGTGGTACAGGTGGATGTAATCGGCGGACGCCGTACCTGTCACCAAACCAACTGCCTTGCCCACAACAAAGGCGACGGCCTCGGCCTCTGTCTCCCGCACTGTTTTGGTGGTGGCTGTCCTGCGCTCTGCCTTATGCAGCAGTTCGTGCGCCGTCTCATGCACCAGCGTCGAAAACTCTTCGGCTTTTGACTGTCCCGGCAGGATGGCGATGCGTCCGCCGTAGCTCATGCCAAGTGCGGGGGCGATGCTGGGGTTATAGACAAGGGTGATGCCGCGAGAGCGAACAAATGCGGCCAACCGCTCCGAGTTCTCCCTGGGGTCGCCGGAGATCTCGCGCATCGCTGGCAGGTCTACGCCGTCCGTTTGCGAGACATCGAAAACATATGTGGAACGGAAGCCACACAGGACAGCAGTGTTCTGCCTGGTGATGTCTTTGTTCGCTTCGTCGTCCTTCTTCCTGCGAATGCCCATGATGGGCGCGAGAATACGGATGCCCTTCTCGCCCTTCTTCACAGAGCGGCCTAAGTTCTTCCACGTCCAGAATCCGGCAACGCGAGTTGCATCCGGTCGCTGCCGTGCAATCTCAAGGATGTTGCCAAGCGAATAATTGTGAAACCGGCTCATGGCATTGAGGTAGGCGGTAAGTGATTCGGAATGCCCGGACTCTAGCTGATCGATGAGAAGCTGCACATTCTCGGCGATGACTTCACGGGCGGTCTTGGGCTGTTCGTTGGTGTCGAGGGTCTTAGTGTTGGAGGTGGTGTTCATGGCGTTTGCTCCTTGTTTTTGGCTTTTGCACCTCCGCGTTGAAACGCGGCATGTACATGCCGAACGCCACCTGGCGAAGGCGGGGGTAGCAAGGTGCAAGGGAGGGGTCTCCCCACCCGGAGCAAAGCGGAGGGCGAGCGCAGCGAAGGTCTGCACAAGCGAAGCGCGGAAGATTGGGGAAGCCCTTGTCGCCGCGCGGGGGGCAGCGCCCACTAGGGAGGCTTGGTTTCCTCATCCAGTGCGCGTCAGCGCACATCGACTATGGGGAGGGCGTTGCGGGAAGGAACGGCCCGCAGAGGTGGAAACGGAGAACGCGCGAGCGGTCGAAGCGCGGAGGAAACTTCCTCCGAAAAGAGGAACTTTACGTTCGAAGGTGAACAGACCTGCACGTGGTGTGCTTCCAGGACCGGCGCATCATCCTAGTCGGCGTTGTTCTGCGTCTTCGCCAACATCCGCATTGAGCCGCGCATCGGTTTTTTCGGCGGCTCCAACTCGCCACGGGCATCGCGTGCAAGGTGCGTAATCCCGAAAGACGGGGCACATCCTACTTCGATCAGGATTTCTGTCTCATCCTCAAACTCAACTGTCAGGTATATTTCTTGGGATTTCGCGTATGGCTCCTCTAACGACAATCGACGAATCCGCTTTCCAGCAGCCTCTTCCATCACCAGCACGGCACGCTTTGGCTTATTTTTCATCCTGGGCTTCCTTCGCTTTCAACCAAGGTGGTGGACCTGCCATCTCTCCCGCCCGCTTGTAGAGATCGAACATCTCCAACCCCAGTGCACGAGCAATCCGGTCCAGCCTTCCGATCGAGTAGTTTGTGTGAAGTCGGTTTGTCTCTAGTTTCTTAAGCCACGGAACGGATACCGTGGCCATACTCGCAACTTCGCCATGTGTAAGGCCCTTATCCATACGGAATTCCTGCACAGCTATACCTAAGCAACGGCCATGCTCCCGCTCATACCGCTCCAAGGCAGCTCGATCCACTGGCCTCTTCATGGGATCTCCTCCTTATCGCTAGCTGATTTCCTCCGCAGAGCTCGATGTGCGAGTTCATTGAACTTCTCCTGTCCAAAGAACCGCAGTCCGGCATAGAGGTTCTTCACGAACCTCGCCTCATTCTTGAAAGGAACTGATTTTCCGGAGAGGTCGATTCCTTCGTTCAGAGCCCAGGTATGAGCTGCGCAGGTCATGAGCTGTCTCGCGCGCTCACCACTGATCCCTCGCAGCGCTCCGATATCTCGCGCGGACATGCCGCCATGCACTGAATTAACTAGCATTTCGTAGGCACGAGCGAAGCGTGCGCGACCTTCACGGGAATCCTTTCGCGAGCGCAGAGGGTGGTGAGCACCAAACCAAAGAGGGGGCGTTTTGCTTGGAAGCCGGGCGGCATACCTGGCACGGAGGACCGCCATGGCAGAAGGATGGGAAGGAACACCACGACCGACGATACGCGAATGCTCTCTCCACCGGCGGTACGCTCGACTCACCATCCAGCTCACAGCATCCTTTCCCGAGATGCGCAACCGGAGAGAGGAGGCCCATGCGCTTGCAAATACGTGCGCATCGATCCTGAGAGCTTTCGCAACGTCCCTGAATTCGGTCTCCGTCAGGTGGCTCTTTCCGGCGATGTACCGAGCCAGACAGCGCTCGGTGACGTCACCGAGCCGCTCGCTGAGTTCCTGATGCGAGATGTCTCCGCGCAACATCTCGATTTGCAGAAGCAGATGGTGACGAAAATCCCATTTCATACTCAGACCTCCGAGGAAGAGACCTATTTGGAAACAAGGGTTTACGTAGGCGCACGAGGGTGCGTCGTCACGGCTATAGTTAATCCGGGACTACTACTAGAACGGATGCTAGCAGAAATAGGTGTCGATGACAACCAATAGAGGAGAAAATAACACCGACGATTGGATTTCACAGGCCGAAGCTGCGCGTATACGAGGAGTATCCAAGCAAGCCATCGCCAAATTGATTGCCCGTGAACGTCTGTCGTCCTGCGAAATCGGAGGTCGAATGCTTGTCCGACGCTCAGAGGTAGCAGCCTTTGTTCCTATGCCGATAGGGAGGCCGAGTAAAAAATCTGCCTCGAAGAGACCAACCCTGAAGAAGGCCGTTCCGAAGAAAACCGCAGCAAAGAAACAGAGCGCGCCGCAGAACAACGCCGATTGAAGCAATGTTAGCTAAAGCCGAAGGCCGGGCCACACTGTTCGGAAGTAAGAAACCTCTGGGCCTGTCGAGCGGTCAATACAAGCCGACTTTGGCTGCAAGACTTCCGACGAAGTAGGCAGAATTCGGTAACCTCGCCGTAGACAGGCAGAGAGGCCGCTTCAACTCATGCTGAGGCCCTGCGATACACCGAGATTTACAGACGACGGTGCGACGCGTTGTCCCTGGTTCTGATGCTCAGGACTTTGTGCTTCCTGAATCGCTGTAGCCTTTGTCACGTCCCGGCTGAGGTCCTGCCCCATTGTCTTCGCATCATTCGTGTACATCTTCACGTCGAACTGCGCACGCGACACGGAAACATAAGCCATGCGGCTATTCAACAGCTCGCCGTGGGCCTGCGAAGAGTCCACATGGATCAGCACGCGGTCCGCTGTCTGTCCCTGACTGCTATGGCTCGTGACGGCATAACCATAGTCGATATGAGGATGTTGCCGAGCGTTAAACTCGACCTCGCGGCCTGAGTCCATCTTCAGTTTGAGGTTACCGTCCTTGTCGATCCGCTCCAGCGTGCCAAGCTCGCGGTTCGCGAGTTTCTGTTGGTTGTAGGGCGCTGTCATCTGCACGCGGTCGCCCTGCGCGAAGCTCCGCTCAGAATCGCGGTAGACTGTCACGCCCTGCAAACGGCGAGGATCGTAGCTCAGTTCTTCGCCGCCATGTCGTTTTACCGTTACCGTGTTGGTCTCTCGATCTGTGGCCGTGACACGTGCGTATTCTCCGGGCCCGATGCCCAGCGGCTTTGAGCCTTTCGAGTAGCGGATAACATCGCCCTTCTCGTAGTTCTGTGCGTGCTGCCGGTCAGCTCCGCCGATGTTCTGCCGCGCGTACAGCACATGCATGCGATGCTCTTCGACGCTGACCTTGCCGTCAGCCTGCATCGCATGATGGATGGCGCTGTTAATCTCACGCCGCGATTCATTGTCTGGCGAGACGACCAACGTTCCCTCCGGCGAACGCACGTACTCGCGGGCAATTTCGTCGATGCGTTCGTGCCGGTCTTTGATTTCCAGGATGCGACCCTGCTGGTTTAGATTTCCGATGGCCTCGCGCACTTCACCACGCGCAAGCTGCTCGACGGCCTTTTTCAACGCAGGGTCTTTCTGCCGGATAATCTCGTTGAGATGGGCTGTTCTCAGTCCTGCTTCCTGGAGCTGCGCATACGGTCGGCCAGCTTCTACCGCCTCATGCTGCCGGGTATCGCCAACGAACAACACACGGTCATTTTCCTTTAGCCTTACCACGAAGGTGTGCATCTGCTGTGTGCTCGCCATGCTCGATTCGTCGATCACGTAGAGCCGCTTCTGGCCATCGTCGGCCCGCTCGCCGCGTGCAAGATGACGCTGTAACGTCTGCGTCTCGATGCCCGCTTCAGCGAGCTTCTGTGCAGCTCTTGATGTCGGCGCAAATCCTTCAATCTCATAGCCCGCACGCTCCGCAGCTTCACGGACGGCAGCTAAAGAAGTGGTCTTTCCAGCTCCGGCAACGCCCTCCAGTGCCATCATCTGATCGCGGCTCGTCAGCACCGTATCGACGGCGCTCCGCTGGCTCACGCTCAGATGCGCATGCTGCTCCATCGTCTGTTGTCGCACGCTGCCATGGGCCAAGACGTCGCGCGTGCCTTGCCCCATCTTCATGCGGTCGATCAGTTCGCGTTCGTATCGCTGCATCTCGGCGGTCGTGTATGCCCGGCCTGCGCGCCCTGCCCTCTGCTCGACCTCTATCAAATTGCCGCCCGCAGCGCGGCGCTCAAACTCCGCACGTATCTCCGGCAGACGGGCTTCGCCCATCGTGTGTTTCAACGCGTCACGCATCAGCGAACGCTCATCGGCAACGGCCTCGCGTTCCATGCCGCGCTCCCGTGCGTAGCTCATGCCATCATTCGCGACACGTTGCGATTGGTCCGGAGTCAGTTCGATTCCCGGTCGCTGCGCTGCTTCTGCAAGTACACGCTGCGGCTGTTGCCCATATCGTGCGGCCATCTTCTGATGCTGCGCTCGTACCTCGTCGGGAGAGAGCGGCTGCTTCGCATCCCGCGTCTGGTGCGCCGCGATCTGTGCTGCCCCGGCACCGCTGCGTCCCGCAGCTTCCATGTGCTCTTCGATCTGCTGCCGCCGTGGGCTGGATGCCTCCAGATACTCCCGTGTATAACCCTTGATCTCCGGTTGTCCGTGCTCGCCACGCTCGATCTCGTAGCCCAATCCCTGCAAGTGCGCTGCCAACTCCGAGCGATATACCGCCGTCGCATACTGTTGCGTCCGGTATAGCTCCTGAGGCTGCAAAGCTCGCGTGTTGCCATCCATTGACTCGGTCACGTTGAACACAACGGCATGTGTGTGGAGTTGCGGCGCGGCGTAGCCATTCACAGGGCGGCTGCTGTCGTGCTCGAACTTGGCAACCGCCCATGCGCCGCTTGTCTGCGCGGGAGCGTTACCACCCATTCTGGCCTGCACGTATTTCTCCATCTCATCGAGCGCTGTACGCACGCTTTCGCGATGGGCTTCGCGCACACGACCATCGCCACCAACCAACGCGGTAAGGGACACGCTCTTCGGTGCGCTGAATGTTGCATCCCATCCGGCCCGATGCTCCATCGAGCGCACCATATCGCCGCGCCCGTTCTCGTACTCACGCACTGTTTGATGACGCACCAGCTGCTCGCCGGTCACAGGATGCTGGCCTTCCGACAGCCTCGCGAACTGCTGCTCCTGTACCTCGCCGCTCAGCCCCCACCGCTCCGCAAGGTGACCCTGCCACTCGCCCCGTACATGCTCGCCTTCGGTGTAGTAGTTATCCTTCGCATTGGCGAACTCCTCTTTGTGATACGCCTGCGCTTGGCCGGAGCTGATCGGTTTGGAGAGCGTCACCATGATCGTTCACTCGAAGTACGGATGCTGTTCGTTGACCTCGACGGCCGTCGGTTCCTGTTTCTTCTGGACGGGCTGCGGAGGCTTCCGCTGTATCACTGGCTCTTCGATCACGACCTGGGCGGGTTGTGCTGCCGGTTGCAACGGCACAACCGGTGTCATCTTTCGCTCGATGAACTTCTCCGTGCGGTTCGGCAGTTCCATATACGGGAAGCGCATCTGCACAACGAGGTTGCCGTGCTTGAGATAACCGTGCAGTGGATCAAGCCCCGCAACCTCCGAAGCCATGACCAGGGGCTCGCGTGTGATGTCGCGCTGTTCGCTCTCACGTCCGCGTGGGAACACGCCCTTGGTGCGCGACTCGCGGAAGCGTTCGACCTCTACTTCGCCGATGGCTTTTGAGATCCATTCCGATGCATGCGGTTCACTGGTTTTGAGAAAGATCTTCGTAGCGGGCTGGCTCAACATGGCCTCTGCAACGTGGCCGTAGAGCGCTTCGACTTGAGCTTTTCCCTGGAAGCCCAGCACCATCGGGTTATTCGATTTGCGGTTCTCCGTCACCGCCGTTTTGAGCTGCGGAAGATGCTGCAGGCTTGCCAGTTCGTCGAGCACGAACCACGTCTTGCGCCGCGCCGTGTCGTCGTTCATCATGCGCAGCACAAGCAAGTCCAGCCACAGGCTCACGAGTGGCCGCATCCGCTCGCGCATGGTTGGTTTCGACGTGATGAAGACCCATCCCTTGCGCTCCTTCGCCCATTCGACCGTGCTCCAGCGGCGCTTCGTTTCACGCTCCGAAGGCAGCAGCTTGAACGCATCGGCGACCATGTTCAGCGAGCCTAAGACACCGCTGCGCTGGTTCGCCGCGCCGCGGTCGATCATCGCGGCCATCTCCGTTCCTTCGATCCGTTTGTCGATCTCATCCGCGTTGCTCATCCAGTACGTCAGTTCTTGCGGCGTCGGCCTCTGGTTGATCAAGTGAGCGAAGATTTTGCGCGGAGCTTCGACGAAGAACCGATTCTCCCGGCCCTGATCCGGGAACAGGCTGACGGCTAAGGTTAGAGCCTCAGCTTCGTGCGGAACCTCATCGCCCGGAGTCCAGAACGGGCAGCGTGCATCGAGCGGATTCAGCACCACGTCGCCGCGCGATTCGTTATAGAACTGCGGCAGATATTCCATCGCCGGGTCGTACACGATGGCCGCTTCGCCGCGATCCGCGATCTGCGCGAGGAGCTGCCGGATCGTCGCCGATTTGCCGGTGCCGCTATCGCCCACGATGAGGAAGTGCATGGCCTCGCGATCACGCGGAACACGAACCCAGCGGCTAAGAGATTTATGGAAGGTCTTGTCCCACCAACTAGCCTCTTCGTTCACGAACGCGATGCCGTCCGGCAGATGCACGCGGATCGCTTTCGACCGGCCCAGCTTCGTGTTGAACTCCGCCGTCGAGACCAGCTCCGGCCCGCGAAGACGACGCCCATGTTTCCAGATCAGACGCCGCGCCCGATCGTTCGGAACCGCCACGAAGAGAGCCAGCACGAAGAACGCCAGCGAGAGATAGACCGGCATCCGGTAGAACGTCCACGCCTCGTGATCGGCGTACACGGCCTGGCTCATCACCCGGTGTAAGCCCCGGTCGTTGAACACACCCGTCACGCAGGTCAGCCGCGCGATGCCGTCCTTCGCGCCCTTGTCCGTCAGGCGGTAACCCGGCCTGCCGTCCACGCTCGGCACCCGCTCGATCTCGTCGTCGATCACGAGCCGCTGGCTTTTCCCGACCACCGCCTCCAGCAGCGTGTACTTGCTCGATGCCTTCGCAGACGCTTGGCCCCGCGTTCCGCTCTTCAGGTAGTCCGTCAGGTACAGCCGCTCGGCCTCCGTCCAGCTTCGCTCGTACTGCCACGTCAGCAGTCCGGCCAGGAGCAACGGCGTCAGCAGGAACGCCATCACCGTCCACACTGGCGTCCGGCTCGGCCATGCTTTCGAGTATTCCTTACGACCCCATTCCGCCATCTTCGACCTCCGGTTGGGTTTCTTTGCTGGCCGCGCGAGCGGCCTGTAGGCGCTCCCGCGCCCGTTCTAACTTGGTCGCGTCCGCCCGCTCGATCAGGCCACGCAGCTCCCCCTCCGTCAGCGGCTCCTTCCCGGCACGGAAGTGAAGATTTAGGAACAGCGACCGAAGGGCCAGCAGCTCGGCCAAGACAACTTCGCTCCCGGCCTCCGGGCCTGGTTCGACCGGCGCGGCGAGCAGCACGTCTCGAACCCACTCCGAGAGGGTCAGCCCCGAGGAACGCGCCCGCTCCTCCAGCATGGCGAACTCCGCCTCGCTGACCTTCGTGCCGACTGATTTTGTACGGAGCGGCGGCTTCATGGAACACCGCCAAAGATGAAAGGGAGACGCAGGCCACACATCGGCTCTACGTTGCTCAGATTCGGGCACCGTGGCCGGCAGCGGGCAAAGGGGTTTGAACTCATATGGTTCCCCTACAGCAACCTGCGTTCTCCTACAGAGTAGCGCTTTTGCTGGCCTTTTTCTATTTGAGGCCTGTTTTCAATAGGTTGCCGAGCAGTAACCGCAGGTTACTGTGCAGCTCCCATTCTGGGGTGACGTGTCACCCTCTATCCGCTGCGTAGCAGCGTCCTTTCTGGGGAAGCGGTACACATGTAAAACCTAACGGCCCTAACTACCGCTTTCTATACCCAGACGAATGGGATATCGACTGCGGCCTGTATAGGCAGCACGAAATCTCCTCTCTGGACTCGCTGAAACAAAGTGCCTCAGATCAGAAGTGACGATCCAGGACGATGTCGCGATTGAACGCCAGCAGAAACTCGGAGAATACAACTTTGGTCGGTCTTCCCCCGCTAAGTCGCATGACTAGCCAGTCGATGCTGAAAAGTGCATAAACCCCTCGTCGAGGGTTGAATAGGCCACCGTACTCCCATCGACGCTCGCCTGTGGCTGACTGGAGTGCCAAGTAGACGAGCAACTGCCTTAGATCTTTTGACTGAAACGGTCTCGACACGGTCTTCACTTCAAACAACGTTTTCCCAATGGACAGATCTGCGAAGCACGACGATAGCAGGCCGTTTCCACGAATCTCGGGTGAGAAGGTTGCTGTCTCCGACGGCCACAAACCCTGGAATTCGTCGTATGCTAATGCAAGTCGGACGCCCTCAACCAGACCAGATTTCCCGATGCGCAAGTCATCTACTGCAAAACTCGGCCTCAATCGGCGAACTCTCTCAGCGGCAATCAGGTTCGCCAAGTCCACGTCATTTTGGTTTCCAGCAACGGTCCTAACGGACACCCCCTTATTAAGAGCGATTGCGGCGAGCTGGAACGCATACTCCGCAAGAACGTCGGGATAGGAAGTCTTGTCTATGATCTCGACTGCGGGAACAATGCCATTGCGACCAAAAATTGGACGGACAAAGGCTTCATTGAACGCGACGATGAACGTTGGTGAAAGCATTGGGAAATGCTCCGTCCATACTCCAGAAAAGCCACTCGCTATCTCGCGTTCATTCATTGAATTCCGTCCAGAGTTTGCGACTGCGCGCGCTCCGCTGTCCAATCACGGACGATAGTCTCTGCTCGATCCCAGAATCGGCGGTTGGCCTTCCGCCAATGATCGCCTTCATCTCCCAATCTATAGGAGGAGACGATGATTGCTCGGCGTTCCCACTCATTCGTACCTTTGAAGCTCTTCTTAACGTCTGTGAGCCAATAGTGCCGCTGCCACCGAGCCATGGTCAGTATGATTTGTCTCCGAAGGTAGGGACCGCTGCTATTTTTGTCGAACAGCTCAAGCAACAGTTTCTCTTTGACGCTGGAGTAGCGCAGCCCAATCGCTTGAACAAAAAAACTTGTGTTCAACTCTACGGCCAACAAATGGCTCTCATCCTCGTAGATATCCACGAGTGCCTTATCTATTCGTGTTTGCCCACTCTCTGAGAGGTTTAAGTAAATCCCCCGCACTGCCCGCATAACGGTTGGAAACACGGGAAGGAGAGTGAGGAGGTTCTCCTTGTCTAGCAGGATCAGAAGAGCTTGCTCCTGAAATGTACTGTCGAGAGCTTTCAACGCTTCGATCGCTTGTTTGGCGACGGGTTGATCGATAGCCGCTTTGGCAACCTCCCTTGAGAGAATCCCGATGATATCAATTTGGCTGATCGTGCTCTTGAGATTTTCGTAATCCTCCTCCGCGGTAGGGGAATAGGGATCGTAGCGAATCGAAATATTCAGGAGACGCTGCTCGTCCGTAGCAGTTGGGTCATCGGCCGGAAGAGGATCCAAGAGCTTATTCATGTCGGCGAACTCCTGAGCGGACAGGATTCTCGTCTTCTGTCTCTGCAACGAGAGGCCATCGTTTGCAAGTTTGTTCGAAAGCATCACGATGAGGGAATAGGCCTCCGCCTTCGAGTTGCAAAAAATGCAGTAGTCGTCTGCGTAGCGACAGAACGGTATGCTCCTGCTTCTCAAATGTTGATCGCAGTCATTGAGAGCTAATTCCGCCAGTATCCTAGACGCCGGCCCCCCGATCGGCAATCCATAGGAAGCAGTATCAGAAAAGATGCTGAGAAGCTTAAGGATACGGTTCGGAGCGTCGGACTGCACACCGAGCCGCTTGAGCGCATTCTCCAAGCGGTGGTGATTGACGCGCGGATAGAAGTCGGCGATATCGGTCTGCAACACAAAGTCGAACTGCCTACTTTGCGCTAGGGCTTCGCGTCTATAGTCGTTCCAAGTGCTGTCCGAAAAAAGGCTGCTTCGCGCGTCGTCCCAAGCGAAGCGGTAGGAAAAGACCTTCTTTTCGCCGACAGGTATGCGTTGCGATTCGATACTATCTGCAAGTGATATCACCAACGCCAAGTAATAGGCATTCCAGAACGGTTCTATCAAGGTCGCTCGGCGAAATGCGGTGTAGCCGACTTGACTGAGCATTTCAATCGTCAAAGGCGGTGTTTGTGCCAACGAATTGTCGAACCCACTATCGATCTCGACAAGGTAGTCCGCGCAAGCATCGACTTTCTCCTGAAATAAGGATCGCTCGAAGGGGAACGGGAAGATATCTGTATCCCCGTGTGCAGCAACATTTCTGAGAGCCTTCACCATCTCACTGCGGGTCGGCATGCTTGAGGCTCCTTGATGCGTTCATACAGGGGCGCGGCTCGTCTAGACCTGGTCGTGTGGCGACCCGGAGCCAATCATTGAGAGTACGGCTTGTGTGGGTGCTGGCTCTGGTTAGAATCTGGCCAGCAGCCATCGCGTCGTGCAGAGCATTGTGATGAGAGAAGGCAATACCGCACCAATCCGCGACAGATTTGAGGCCATAGCCGCGACGTGAAAACCGCGGCCAAGCCCGGCGTGCAATGAAAGCAGTGTCCAACCACCGACATTGAAAGTCTCGGAGGTCATTCTTAGTCAGGGCAGCTTGGAGAGATCTTCGATCAAACGACATATGACTGGCAACCACTCTTTGATCTATACGAGCAGATAGTGTGGGTACAAGATCTAAGAACTTCGGTGCATTTTCCACACTCCGAGTATCAATTCCGTGTAGAGATGTATTGAGTGCGGAAAACGGTTCTAGTGGGTTCACTAATGAATGCCACGCATCTACCGGAACTCCATCCTGGAACTCCACACAGGCGATCTGACAAATACTTGAAGCCGAAGCGTTCGCGGTCTCAACGTCCACTGCAACAAAGTCAAGTGAAAGGTGCGATCGGATGAGCCCGTCTGCCCTTCGATCCGCTCGCGATGGCACTGAGGTTTGAACCATTGCAAAAGTATAGCCATTCCACGGAGTGGGAAGGCCGAAACTCTCTGAGCGCCTTCTGGGCAGCTGAAAAGCCAGTTTTTCGATTCAGACTTGCTCTTGCGTGGACGGGTAGCAGGTAACACTCGCGAAGAAGCCGCTGATCACAGGCTTTTGTGCCAAGTGAGCCTTAGCCAGATTAGGGCCTGTCCCATCCATTGTGAGGGCATAGTCACCTGAGCGGAAACGCAGTTCGCCTCGCAAATTTGCGAGGCCAATAAAGATCGGACGGAAGCCATTGCCGTGATTGCTGCCCGGCCCGAAGCGCGAGGTTCCATCTGTAAGAGCCGCTTCCAAAGCCTTTCCGCAATCTGACAAACTTCTGTAGCTTTCACACTGGCGGAGGCTGTCGAGAAGACCTATGCCTCGATCGAATACGACAAACTCGAAACACTTCGGCGTGGCTTGATAAGCTATGACACCCGTGTCCGCAGCGGCGGAATGTTCGTGAATGTTGCTTTCCATCTCCTGCATCGCAGCAGCAAGTTGGCCAGGGGTAGTGCCGGGTAGTCCGGTGATTTCTTGCGCAGCCCTCTTTGCGTTCATCAAGAACGCGACAAGCCTATTGTTGCCGTCTACTCCGGGCCGGGATGCACGAATAAATCCGCTGCTCCCGCTTCCTGGACTCATCCAGCTTTCAGATCCGTTTTGCAGTGCCAGTAATAAAGAAGCGACCCCATTTGGGGTCATCCAAGTCGCTGAGTCACCGGTAGACAACGAGTTGCCGCGCAGGAAATCGAGCAGTTCCAATGACGGCCCCAAAATGCTAGGCGTGAACGGCCCGCTCTTTAGCGCCGCCTCTATCCTGCCAGATTCCGCGGCGAAGCCAATTCCGTCCACTACAGCGAATGTTAGTGGTCTAGGCTGTGATGGCATCAGCTATACGTTCGCTCCTATTCCTTCAGAAGCGCGAGCATAAGCCTGCTCGAAGTTCTTCCAGTTTTCGGCAAGCAACTGGTCTACCGTTTCCCCTTCTTGAGTGGGTGACGCGTGCCAGGTTAGCGTACCCGACGTGTCTAGAATTGCACGCTGACGAGACTTGGTTTTCATGAAGACCGATGTGTCCAGGAAAGTCAGTTGCGGGAATGCGCGCGTCAAAATTGACAGCACCTTGCTGCCGCCCCGAACGCTCAAATGAAGCGGACGATTAACTCGTTCGGCAAGCTGTGATAGTTGAGCCGCATGCCACTGCACGCGCCCTGCCCAACCGGCACCAGTTCCGAATTCAAATGCAATGTGAGTGACTTCCGGTCTACCCGCGAGAAACTCAGTCCAACGTTCCCAATCCCGCTCCGTCCGCGCATTGAGGTGAAGCGCAGCGGGTAGACCTTCACTCAAAAACTCCTCGTGTACGATCGCAATTCTCTTCATGCTGTGAAGGTCATCCCAACGCGGCTGATCGATAAATAAACTGTAGTTCGGGGTGGTCACCATACTAATTCCAAGAGACCTCAGAGCCCTTATGCGATCACGCCTGCGAGGTCCGAGGGACCACCACCGCTCCAAGGGACGATCATTAGCCGTGCCCGTTAATATCACTTGGGTATGAGGGGCAATGCCAAATGCTTTAGAAATGTCCCCTCTTGTTCCAAATCGAGCCTGACCATCCTGTCTATGGATGACCCCATAGAGAGGTAAACAAACGGCTGCTGCCTCGAACGCCTCTGTACGCTTGCTGCCGTGATACAGAAGAGGAACAACATCCGGAAGGGACGGATATTCAAGCGGCTTCGTATTGGGTACATTCCCAAACTCAAACCCGCCTACCTCTCTGACCCGTCGCGCAAAGTCCTCAGGCTTGTTGCGGCATACGGCATCGCAGTTCGCCGGTTCTTGGCAGCAGAATCGAAGGCAATCATACAGAGAACTTTCCAAACTAAGACCGCCGCACACATTTCGATCAGGACAAGTCACACAGCCGATAGAAGGTGTATGTCTCTCGCGATCGTGCCAAAGCCGACCCTCTCGTCCCGGGTTACGTTGCGATTGCTCCGACATAGGAAGGATTGTCAGCATACGGTAATCTCCGCAATGCAAGCTATCTCGTGGACTTCTTGAACGAGCCCGCAAGCTTCGTTATGCGACTCTCGCAAGGCTTCAAGCAGTTCTGATGTGGGACATCTGAAAGCTCCAATCGACTCGATGCCTCGCAAGAGGAGTACTCTCTCCCCGTCGAAACGGACTCCAAGCTTCTCTCCGATGGCCGGAAGATGATCTCCAAGGAGATCAGCAGCATATGCATGCGGACTCGATGATGGCTGCCGAGTGAATAATGTGGGCGTTGCCAATGCGATTCGCATTCGATCCAGCCCTTTGCGAAACGAAGGTGCGGCTCGTCTAATGAACTCAATCCCCATCGTTATCCTTCCTGAAGCAAGGGCCGGTAGCGCTTCGTTCGTCCCCGGCTTAATTCGACAACTAGACCCCGGTTAGCCAGTGCTGCGAGCCGATTATTCCACGCGGTTTGCGTAACCCTATTCCCCTCGTCTTCACCGTGCTCGCGCATCAACTCGGCGGCATCGGTTTCTCCTCGTTCCCGCACCAGATCGAATGTAATCCGCTGTTTCAAGTCCAGCTCTCCGACAAGTCGACCTGCCAAAACCTCTCCATTACTCCCAAGTGAACAAGTCAGGAGCACGTCATTGCTTGCGGCGGTCAGCACAATCAGCTCATCCCTCACTGCTTCCGCCGCATTAGCCACCACGGGATAGAAATTGGAGCGGCGACGGCGGACAGCGTCCCGATAAGCAAAGACTGTTTCCCTCAGGAAGCTCGCTGTGGCTACTTGGACGTCCGCAAAATCAAGGAAAACTGGTTCAGGCGCATTCGGTTCCGGCCCGGTCGCCTCCATCATTCGAGCGAAGAACCTCCGACCGTGCGGGCTTCCCGCCAGCACCGAACCGTCTCCTTCGGCAAGCTGATTCATTACGATATACATCAATTCATCATCCTCACGTGAGTCATGTGAGGATAGTGACAGTTTGGAGTCCCTATGTCAACCTCATAATTTAGAGTTCTTGATGCGAGAGGCGGCGAGGCAGCAAAAGCTTCGCTGGAAGTTCTGGGAAACGATTAATCCGACGTTTCGGACACGGGAAGCGCAGGGCCGCCGAGCGGGCCGTTTACCTGAACGACGAATGACACCAGGCGGATTCTCTATCGTCCCGTGAAAGCCGATTCGCAAGCTCCTCGTCCTGACATTACCCAGGCTCCGGTTGGTCCTTCACCCCTTGCCTGTTCGGCCCATGAGGGGCGGCTTTAGGGCGGCAGAGATGAACCGAGTATCATGGCGTCACGCTTCGCTCAAGAGAACTTATGCCTCGAATGTCAACCAGAGCGCTTCTATTTCTGAGCTCATATTCTCCGCTCTTCCTTATCTTGTCGATGCGAGGATGGCATGACAATCGACATCTTGCGCTCGGCTTAGCCCTCCTAGCGTTTGTTTCGTTACTTGGCCTGATCGTTTTTCTTCGTCTTGCCCGGAGTCTCCAACCGTCCCTACTGATTGTGATGTCGGTCAAGTCACGTGATGGTGACGTAATGAGCTACATCGTTACCTACCTGTTGCCATTTCTCGCAATCAAGATGAACGACAAAATGGATGTTGCTTCGCTCGGTCTACTTCTGTTGGTCATCGGAATTCTCTATGTCAACTCCAACTTGATTCACACAAACCCGATCCTGAGCATAATGGGCTACCACCTGTTCGAGATCGAGGACGGGGAGAACAAAACTTCCACACTTATTTGCAAACAATCTTATGTTCGGACCGGCTCGGAATTGCGCACTGTATCGATTGGCGACTATGTACTGATGGAGAAACCTTGATGCCCGTAGAAGAGGCTCTGACGAATCTGATAGCCGCGTTTGCTGCTACCCCTCCAACCAGCGTCCTCCTTGTCTCCGAACCCGAGGGTGAGGCAGTGATACAACGCCTGAACTTGGACGATGGTTTAGCCGCAGACTTCCGGTCTGTTGCGCAAGATGCGTGCTCCTACATTCTCGGATCGCTTAGGTTGCGGGTCTATGACCCGGGATACAAGCCAGAGTTGGACGAGCTTTCATACATAGATCTGGCAAATGAGGCTGCCTTATCAGCTCAAATCCAAGAACTCACACAGGTGCAACAGGCGGCAATTTTCGTTGAAGACGACGGTGTGATCGATGCCTTGCGTTTCTACTCGATAGTAGTCAGCCCGTCGGCGCGTCGCCATGGAGTCTTCCTCCGCAGTTACAGTCCTAAGAAAGAGCTATCACGAAAGTCCGGCTTCGCCGCAATTCTCGGACGTGGCCATTACAACAAAGTCGAAACAAAGATATTTCTTTTCGATTGGAAGGTCGATTGTTTTGCCTGGGAAGGGTACCTATTTATCCCCAATGTTAATGCTTTTCAGCGGATCTTCAAATACTTCGAGGCGCTTCGTGCGAGAGCTCACGAGACGCTAGATACGATCTTGGCGCAGATTCCGATTAGTAATTCTGAGGATTTCCGAAATGCCTGTACCGGCCAGATCCAAATGATTTCCAAGTTGGCTCAGATTGCGCGGAAGCCCTATCTCCCCGCGGTGACTATCGACGATCTTCGACGGACGATCAACGAGTTCGAGCTGGACGTGCAGATCATTGAAGTCGACGGAGAGGAGCGGCTCGTGTTTGAAGGGGCACCGGCTAAGCGCTGGTTGATTTTGAAACTTCTCGATGATAACTTTCTCGGTTCTGTAATGACAACGCTCAAGTACGAAGTGAACTCGAAAAGCCCGCTCTAACGGCACTTGTTAGTCCGCGGCGCTTACAGGTGTCGCAGTTTCCCATGCGATGGATCATAGACATGTTCGGTGATAGACCCATCTTGGATTCGCATCATTACTTCATCAATTACGGAAAAGGGCACAACAAACCACTCCTGCGGCTCCACGGCGGGACCGAAACGCCCAAGCGCACTTAGCTGAAGTTGTGCTGGAGCGAGCACTCGATGAAGAAGCTGTTCGAGTCCAAAGCGTTTGATGTTTGCCAGTTTCCACGTCGCAACGATCTTCACTGGAGCCAATAGGAAAGTTGGCTCGCGTTCTGCCTGTACGATACGATCTTCAACGCGACCGCCGGTAACGCCAATCTTATGCAGATGCCCCTTCAATGCGACGATCTCCGGTTGCGTCGAAAGGCTTTCGAGCACATAGATAGTACCGCTTGCCAAGTCGTCCTCTTCAAACGTGTCACCGAAGAGTGGGCCTAGATCTGGTGTTGTGATACGTCTGCCGTTGCGATGCTCTTCGTAGAGGGCACGCTGTAACGACCGCAGCAAAATGTTGCTTTCGGTACCGTTGGAGTAGATCGCTCGCAGGCGGCCCTGAGTGTCTGCATTCACAGTCCGAAAGGTTTTTCCCACCGCGGCCACATAGACTAACTGGCCGTCGAGAATGAAGAAATCACCTTGCTCAATACTGGCATCCTTTTCGAAGGGCTTCGCGACGCGCCGTCCTGAAACGAGATCAGCCTGCACTGCCTCGAATAGCGGCTCGTACAGATCGAAGTCCTCGCATTTCGCGCGTTCAGCAATGTAGGAAGCGGTCTCGGCCTCACGTCTCGCTTCGGGTGACTGAACATGGACCAGCGTGCCGATATCATCCGTCGCTCCCTCTGAAAGAGCGGCTAGCAGCTCATCGTCGCTGAGAGCATCCGCGCGTTCACTGCTCTCGTTGGGTGCGACCAACAAACTGAAGCGGTCCGCCGGACGAAGGAGTGCCAATTCTTCTTGGGAAAGTTTGCGAAGCTGGTCCAGTCTCGCGGCGTACAGGCGCTCGAAGATGTCCAAGTGCTTCCCATGCTGTGGCGGGTGGCCGTGCATTTCACGGAAGCGCACGATGTCTTCAAAGCCTGCAAGGATGCGTTCCTGCCGCGGCGTATAGCCTCCAACTTCAGGCTCTTCGATATCTACGCCGAGGGCATCAAGGAGGTCATCACCTTCAAGTTCTCGCGCCTTCTTCATGCTGTTTCCCCTGCGGCGGATGTCTTTGCTTTCTTGCGTGCCATGTAGCTGCGGTAGGCAGCTACGCCCTCGGCCAGCCTGCGTTCCCAGGCGTCAGCAGCCATGATCTGCACCGGGCGGCCCTTTTCGCGCTGCCATTCCAACGCGCGACGCGCCAGCTCCAATGCTTCATCCTCTGGAATAGACACTTTCTTTGCAGCGATTTTCTCCTTCATCTGCTCCAGGATGTTTGCGTTCAGGGTGCGGCCCAGCACGGCATACGCCTCTTTGAAGGGATTGATCGCGTCGATCAGGTCCACGCTCAATTCGCGTACGTGGAGCACAAAGCGTCGGACGCCCTCCAGAAGGCCAAGGTTCGCGTTGATCTTTTCCTCGGTCTTGACAGTAGTCTGTACCAGCGTGAGCGCGGCGACGGCACGCTGACGAATAGCTTCTATATCCTCTTCAGGCAGATCCGGATAGCGGTCGCGGATGATCTTCGGAATCCGTAGCTGCGTCGTCTCCTGAGGCACGCTATTCTCTGGATTGAACAGGCCTTGGCTCAGCGTCTCCTTGTCCTGCACTACGGCAGCAATCACGTCGTTGAGGTCTTCGCGGCAGATGCGCGCAGCCTCCGGACTCATCTCCTTCAGGCCCTTGATTTCGATGTGCACGGTACCGCTCTCCTCGTTCACACCGACATTGGTCTCGCCTTCCTTGTAACCGTCTACACCATAGTCGTAGTCTGGCTTCGGGCCGGAATTCTTGGGTGTAAAGTCGAAGCGAGGAGCGATGACCTGCTCCATCAACAGACTGGCTGCGATGGCCTTCAGCGTGTCGTTTACCGCCTCGACTACATCACTCTGTTCAGCCAGCGGTTCGGCGATCAGATTCGTGAACTTCGCGCGTGTCTTGCCCGGAGCGTCGCGCGTCACGCGACCGATGATCTGCACAATCTCCGTCAGGCTGCTGCGGTAGCCGACGGTCAGCGCATGCTCGCACCATATCCAGTCGAAGCCTTCTTTCGCCATGCCCAGCGCGATGATCACGTCCACATGGTCGCGGTCGTTGCGATGGGCCGGGTCACGTAGTGCGGCCAGAACCTTGCTGCGGCGATTACTGTCGTAGTCGTCCACGAGGTCGGCAACCTTCAATATGCGTCCAGTCTCCCGTTCGCGGACAAGATGAAAGTCCGTTATCGGGTCCCGGTCTTCATACTCGCCAAGTACACCCATAATCTGGTCTACCTCGGCGTACTTGTCGGTAGAGCTGGCGCTGGAGTTCACGTTCGGGATGTGAACGATCGTCTTCAACTTTGGGTCCAGCACCTCGCCGATCGCCTCAAGGTAGCTACCGGAGTAGAACCAATAGCCCAGGTCCAGCGACTTCAAATACTCGTACCCGTTCAATTGCTCGTAGTAGGTGTACGTTACCGTGGCGAAGCGCGATTCATCCTCGGGGCTTAGCACCGCGGCAGCGTCTCCGCGGAAGTAGCTGCCGGTCATCGCAACAACGTGTACCTTCGCTCTGTTCAGCAGCTCCTTCAACTGCCCGCCCAACACATTGGCCTCGTTCACGCTTACGTGGTGAAACTCGTCAATGGCAATCAGGCGGTCATCGAACGCCTCGATGCCCAGCGCTTCCACGGCGAAGCGGAAGGTCGCATGCGTGCAGACCAGCGCCTTGTCGTCGCTCTTCAGGAATTCGCCCACGGCCTTCACCTTGCCAGTGGCGGCAGAGCGCGTCTCTTCGCCGCCGGGCATAGCGCACAGGTTCCACTTCGACCGCACAGTCCAATCAGCCCAGAACCCGCTGGCCGAAAGTGGCTCGTCCGAGAAGCTGGCACCGATGGAGCGCTCCGGTACCAGGATCAACGCCTGCTTTACGTTCTGGTTCCTCAGCTTATCGAGCGCGATATACATCAGCGCGCGGCTTTTGCCGCTGGCGGGGGGCGACTTGATCAGCAGAAACTGCTCTCCGCGATACTTGTATGCTTCCGCCTGCATTGCGCGCATACCCAACTCGTTGGTGCTTTTGGAGCGGCCGGTGTGGCCTATGGCGATGGAGACGGATGGGATGGTCGCTGCGCTCATGCCTGCACCTCTTTCTGCTTGCGGCCCCGCGGCTTACTGATCGATCCCTTGGTCCTAGCTGCTCCGGCCTCGGTCATCTTTGCGTACATGGCAAACAGTGTCTCCAGCCGCTCGGTGTCGTTCTTGAAACGGCGGCCAATGTAGATGCGCTCCAATGTCTCGTCATTGCGATCGTGCGCAGCGCGCAGGTTCTCGGGCATGACCCCGGGGGCATAGAGGTCGGCGATGGTCGCGGGGAAGTGCGCCTCGCGGGCTAGTAGAATGTCTTCCGCGCAGTGCGTCAGATCTTCCTTGTCTTGCTCGGTGAGTGTAGGCACAGGAAAGGTATTCCAGCCAAGAGTGTTGGAATAACGGAAATCCGATTTCATCTTTCCACAGATCGTGGCGACCCACACAAGGTGCATACGTGACGCGATTAGGGTCATGTTCCAGAGAGGAGCATCGTAGATCGCCATCGCTTGGTCCGACACAATGACATTGGTTTCCATGAAATCGACGGGCAAATATTCTCGTCGCTCAGACGAGACTCTGGCTATGACGATTTCACTAGCCAGGCCACTGATTGTTCTCTCAAATTTGAACGGAGTTTCAATGCCGAGCTTCCCTCTATCACTTCCCGTTCTGCGGTATTCAGCAACGCGTTCAAGCCGCTCGTTAATCGGGGAAATGGAGCGTGCCAGTTCCGCATCTTGTTCCTTGACCCAAAGACAGAATCGTGCGTTTCCGTTGATGAGTTCTTGCGAACCCACGATCTTTCTTATCAGTGGCATTGCCTCTGGAAACTGAGCCAAGAGTTGCTGCTTCTCGCCAGATGAGAACATGAAGTTGCCTTTGTCGCGAGCTATATTGCCCGAGTACATCGTTGGCAAACCACTCATAGACTGGCTTTCACCTCTTACGATCAAGCTGGGACCATCAATTAGGTACGGATTGATGTTCGTTGCTTCTTGCCGACGATCAGCCGAATAAATGAACTTACGTGCATTTGAGTACTGCGATACGCCAACAATGACACAGATTACATTCGCATTCCTGCTCGCACTGTTCGACCAATAGAAGGCTTGGTGGGCAAAAAATATTGACTGACCTTTGCTGAGGATGTCGGTCCATACGGCCGGCACTTGAACACCTTGGCAGATAGAGTTGGTCGAGACGAAGGCAAACGATCCGGCATGTCGGATGTAGTCTGAAGCTTTCCAGAACCACGCGGCGATATAGTCCACAGCCTTCGTTGTCTCTCGCCCTTTAGCGACAAAGCTAAGGTCCCTTTTTTGCTCCTCGCTTTGATACTTGTCACCTACATATGGTGGATTGCCGCAGAGATACGTTTCACCGCCTTCGTTCTCGAATTCGATCTCCTTAGACGGAAGCACATCGAATTGGAGGCTGCCTTCCTCCCTGATGCGTACTTCTCTACCTTCGGGGTCGCAGAGCTTCAACCAATCCAGCCGCAGCGCATTTCCGCACGTGATCCAGTTCATCTCATCCAGCGGAAGAAACTCCGCTTTGGCGGCGAGCGGACCACGGTAGAGCACGTCACACTGGTACTCGGCAATGACCAGTGCAAGGCGGGCGATCTCAGCAGCGAAGTCCCGAATTTCGATGCCGCGGAAGTTTTTCTTGCTGATCTCTGTGCCGCGCGTGTGTTCACCGCGACGAGCGTTCATCTCAGCCTCGATCTTGCGCAACTCCTTGTAAGCTATGACCAGGAAGTTGCCCGAGCCGCAGGCAGGGTCGAAGATGCGGATGCGGCTGAGGCGTTTACGCAGGTTCAGCAACTTGCGTTCGTTGTCGCCCGCAGTTTTAAGTTGTGCGCGCAGTTCGTCGAGAAAGAGTGGGTTCAGTACCTTCAGGATGTTGGGAACGCTGGTGTAGTGCATGCCCAGTGCGCCGCGCTCAGCCTCGTCGGCCACGGCCTGGATCATGGAACCAAAGATGTCAGGGTTGATGTGCTGCCAGTCGAGCGAGCCAGCCTGTAGCAGGTAGCTGCGTGCAATGCGCGTAAACCGCGGCACCTCAATCGCGCCTGCGAACAGGCCGCCGTTCACATACGGGAAGACATCTGCATACGCCGGAACGTCGGCCGCTTGCCGTTCGGCGATCTTGGTGTTCATCGCACGAAAGCAGGCCTCGATGACTTGGTGCGTGTTGGAACCGTCAGATTCCGAGAACTGCTCAATAGTCTGAGTGAAGCGACCGCGGGCATGGAAGATGTCCGTGTCTTCCGCAAAGAAGCAGAAGATGAGCCGCGCCATGAAGTGGTTCATGTCATGGCGGCGCGCATCGGTGCCCCACTCGGGATTCTGTCGCAGTAGTTCCACGTACAGCTTGTTGAGCCGTCCGGTAGCTCGGACGTCGATCGGATTGTCCTTGATCTCGCGGACAGTGGAGATGCCGGCAAGCGGCAGAAAGAAGCCGATGTGCTCGGCGAGCTTCTGAAATTCCGAGGCGATAACCTCGCCGGTCGAAAACTCCTCAGCCTCCAGTGTCTGACCATCCGTAGCGAGGATAAACTTAGCCTTGGCCTTCGCGGTCTGCAGACTGGCCTTCAGAAGACCGAGCGTGGCGTGCGTCTCACCCGCAGAGCAGACGGCAATATGGATATTCGACTGCAGAAGCACGCCACCGGGCACGTCCGACCGGTTCGTGTCGCCCTTGCGAAGCCGCTTGAGCTGCGTCTCCTTTTTGTCGAAAGCGGCCAGAAACTGGAACGGGAACTCGGCAGCCTCAAACGGCTGCGCTGCTAGGTCGGCAACGGCATCTGCAATTTCAACTGCGTTCATAAAGAGAAGAGCCAACCAATTAAAGGTAATTCAGTTACGGTGATTACCGCTTGCCTTGTATTTCCTTACTAGGACGACTCAACCCCGACTTGCCACTGAGCCAACATGCTAGAGCCAACCTCAGCGAACTGCGGATGGGACCTGATGTATTGCCGCATGCTTGACGCCACCTCAGCCATCGCATCAGCGATGCGTTCAAGAATTGCGTTAATTTTGGCGGGCGAGCCGCCCATGCGAGTCTCGCCGAAGCGCTGAAGATCTTTGATGGTCGGCCAATGGGTCGAACCATTCAGCGTCAGTGCCATGCTGTCTTTCGGTAGATATACAGATGTCGTCACCAGATCGTAGACGGGAGCGAGCCGTGCCTCGCCTTGAACATCGTCATAGACAATGCCGAAGTTCTTCAGGTGCGCATCTCCATTCCGCAAGGCACAGTTGAGAGCGATGAGAGTGAAGAGACGTTCCGTATCCTCGACGAGATACGGCGAGCTCGCAAATTGCGTGAGCCGTTTCAGGATGGACGTTTCATAGCTGCCTCGATACTTCTCATCGGTGCGTCTGGCGTTCAGCACGCAGAAATCCTCGAAACCTCTATAGGTGCCATCGGGACGTAGATCAAAGCGATCGATCACAAGCGCATTCGCATCTTCCGAAAGCCGATAGGAAGGCACCTCAAGCCCGCACGCTTTGGCCACTTCGAGGCAGAAGTATTCATTCGCCGCAAGCTGCGGAAATTCGTTCTGCTCCCAGAACTTCACAATGTGCGTCGCGCCTCGTTGGCTTTCAGAAAAGCATTGGCCGGAGCCGTCTAGCGCAGAGAATGCGGCTTTGTCTCTCACGAGAATCTTGGGCTGCACGCCACTGATACCGGAGAAGGTCGCGAATTTCTCAATGAGATGACGAAAGAGATCACCACCCCGACGATGCTCCAGAATTTCATCGACCGACTGGAAAGGAACGTCTTCCTGAAGTTGCTCACGCTGTCCGGTATATCGAATGCGTCCAACTTGCGAACGCCCCACGACACCTAAGAGATCGAACTCGTCAAAACTTCCCGTCGCTTTGGCAAAGGCCAAGCGTAGACGCTCACGAAGCACGCCTTCGGGAAGATTCATTTCGAAGATCGGCGGCAATCCGAAACGGATGTCCCAGGATGGAAGACGAACCGGCATCGTCGCCGAGACAGCGCGCGATGCAAGAGCCTCTGGAGCGTAGGCGAAGCTGCTGCCCCGGTCTCCTGACCGATCAAGCATTCCAGCTTCCTGCGAATCGGTCCACACCTTAATCATGGCTTTCCTCGCGCATCAGCTCTTCCAGGGTCGGCCTGCTAGAGCTGGCCGACTGAATCCTCATTTCAAGGCCCAGCGCGGAAAGAATGTTGCTGATCTTGGTGTATCCCAACTCTCCCATGCGGCCATTTTCGAGAGCATCCAAGGTGGAGCGACCGACGTGAGCTTTCTTCGCAAGCGCGGCCTGGCTCAATCCCAGCGCTTTACGCTTGTGGGCTATCTGCTCGGCGATGGCGGATATCGGCAGCATGGTTGCCTAGTATACAAGTCAATTTGACGTGGAGCAACTTCTTTGCCTAGCATACAAGGCTTTGCTGCCTCCAGCTTCGGCACACGCTCGTGTGCAAAGACGGCACCGGATCAAAGCGGGCCGGAGCGGCCCTGATCCGGTGCCAAGAGCAAACCCGGATGCTTCCATCCGGGTGAAACAACTTACATCGCATCCGCCAGCGGATGAGGCTCAACTCTACGAGGCTCTTTCTTGGCTGAGTCTTTCTTCGGACGCGGTTTCATCACATTAATCGCTGAAGCATCGAGCTGAGTCTTCAGGTGGGCCGCATAGTATTTCTCGATCATCTCTACACTGGTTCGGCAGTTCTTTGCGATCTGGTAGATGTCAGCCCCTTCGAGAAGCCGCAAACAGATGTAGGTGTGACGAAGGCTATAGGCAGTACGCGGTCTGCCATCGCGGTCAACCCGAAGCTTCTCTTCTTCAAGGATCGCGTTGAACAGATCGCGCGACCACTTCGGAAACAACAGTTCCGTTGCTCCCGGCTGCTGCCATTCACCGTTCTCCAATGAATCCTTGCGGCTGCCCGCACGTCCCGGCCCGCCATCGGGACGGAGGCGGGTCTTCAAGCGCTCGAACGGTCGCACGGCTCCGACCGTACTCTTGCAGAAGCCAATGCCTCTCTTACCTCGAACTTCGATCTCTAGGATTGTTTGGCCGCTACCTTCGTCCTCGACAACCTTCACATCACGGAACTGAAGCCGCATCGCTTCATCGGGGCGAAGCCCTGTATTCGCGGAGAACAGAACATAGTCGTGAAGCTGTTCCGCTTCCCAGCGAAAGCGCGGCTGCTTCGGGTGCTGCGCCCGCCTGCGAGTCGCTTCGTAAAGCTGTTTGTACTCTTCGGGCGAAAACCACGCTCTGTGAGAAATCTTGGCCGACGCCCGATAGGGCGCGGACATATCTGGCAGATGCTCGATCCATCCGTGGCGCAAAGCCGTCTTGAAGATCTGGCGCAACGTCACGATTTCCTGGTGCATAGTGTTATGCGCTGGCGGCTTGCCGCGCAAGGCTTTCGATTCCTCAAGGCGATGGATGCGGTACTCATTGATCGTGCCCGCAGTGATCTCAGGAAGAACCATGCTGCCAAAGAAAGGAACGAGATGGCCATTCGTACGCGCGTGCTGGCCGCGCGCGTAGGTTGCGTTCCGTTGTCCCTGCGTCATGATGTCGAACTCGCGCAGATACAACCTGGCCGCGTCACGGAATGGTTTGCCGCTCACTAACTCGCCGTCGCGGAGTTTGCCTCGCAACTGCAAGTACCAGTCTTCAGCGAACTCCTTCGCCTTCGAGAGGCTGTCTTCTTTTGTCGTTGTGCGCCGGTTCTTACCGGCCAGGTAGGTCGCGCACTGCCAGCTAGAACTGTTCGGACGTTTGTAGACGTGAACTTTGCCACCGAGGATGGTGTGATGTTCGGACATGCGAGAGCACCTCCTGACATCAAAATACTACAAAAGTGTGGAAGAGTTGTGTAAGGAAAACCACGCTTCGAGACTCACTTTAAGATGCTTATTTTGAATGATTTGAGGAGGTTTAAGGCGCTGTCTTGGACGATTTTGAGTCCGCTGCGTCTGCCAGTTCCGCCATCCCGGCGCTTTGCGTCGGGCAGACTTCAGAGCCACGCGCGCGTAGCTGCCGTCCAACGGGAACATCGTCAGTATCGCATATTTGGGTGCGGCCTTTGCCGCTCCATACACGCACGGTGACGAAGGTTGTGCGTGCTCGTGGTAGAGCAGATCTGCTGCTCTCCACTTTGCGCATTTCGTCACGTTTCGTACTTTCAGCTACAGTTCTGCTTCTACATGTTCTCTGCGCGAGATGGTTCGTACAGATTGATCCACTAGGCCTGCCGCAGATCAACCTGCTCTGCTGTACTGATGTCCTCCATCGCTATAAACGTCGTCAGCATGGCAATGAGAGTCTTTCGTCTACGGATGTTTGATCAGTGGGTTGTGAAGATACGGAACGGACTGAACGAGGTATGCGTGTCCATTACTTCGCCGCCCTCGGCGCGTTTGAGTGTGTAGATCACTGCATAAGTCAGTGGCGTCGCGAGGACCTCATAGCCAACTTTGAGCAGATAGCCTGTCGCGATCATGGAGGCGATCGTTCGCCAGGATACAGTGCCGCCAAAGGTAAGTGTGATGACGATGAGGGTATCGACAGCCTGACCTACGACTGTCGACCCGATGGTACGCGTCCATAGCCAGCGGCCGTCTGTTGCTAGTTTCATGCGCGCCATCACATAGCTGTTGGCGAACTCGCCGCACCAGAAGGCCACAAGGCTGGCGGCAAGAATACGCGGTACAAAGCTAAATACAGTGGCGAACGCAGCCTGATTGTGCCAGCCCGGATCGGCCGGCAGCGCAATAGTGACAGCCGCCGCAACGTATAGCAGAGCGGTCGCGAAGAAGCCCAGCCAGATGGCACGCCGGGATGCAGCGTAGCCATACACCTCAGTGAAAACATCGCCGAAGATGTATGTGATGGGGAAGAGAAGGATCGCGCCAGAGACAGCGAACGGCCCGATACGGCAGATCTTCTGTGCCAATAGATTCGATACGAGCAATACGACCACAAAGGCAACCTGCAGCGCATCGAGAAAGCGGTGCCGTGGCGCTTGGACGGAGCGTGTCATGAGGGGCTTCTACAGAGACTAGCATTCACACATTCATCCGCAATTGCGCATGCCCATGAGTGGCGGTGCTCTTTTGACAGAGGCCCGACCGCGGCATATTCTTAGGAATGGCTATGCGCCGCCAGGCGCTCTAAGCAGTCACGCGTCCCCGTCGTCCAGTGGCCCAGGACACCGCCCTTTCACGGCGGTAACACGGGTTCGAATCCCGTCGGGGACGCCAAATCATCTAAAGCACCTAACCCTTTAAGTCAGCGATCTGTATCAGCGCGGTCACGCTGTGGCCATGAGCAGTTTGAGCCTTCATCTTGACTGTTACGGGGCCACGATGGGCAGGAACGTGACGACATACAGGAGCAGCCAAAACGCTATTGTGCGGCACTGAGCCCCCAGAGTTCTTACTGGAACTCGTCATCTTCTGGAGCTACTTTCTTTCTGAAGACTTCCTCTTGTACCCTCCTGACGTCGCCGCTGAAGTTGTCACGTGCGTTGCGAAAAGTTCCGCACCGTGCGCTTGCGGTTGATGAGAGGAGTGCACATTAATGTTCTTCGGTTCTAAGTTGGCCAGCAGTAAACGGATTCTGTGCCTGATCCTTGCAGGCGCAGCATTAACGCCCGCACTTTCGGCGCAGGCCGTCGCGAGCAAGACGTGGTCGTCTGCGGTGAACTCCAATGGAGACAACTCGCACTATGCGCCACTGACGCAGATCACCAAGGCAAATGTTTCCAAGCTGAAGGTGGCGTGGACCTATCCCAGTTACGACAATGGCGGCTATGCATTCCAGCCGCTGGTGGTGGGGAACCGGCTGTACACACTGGCTCGCAACAATTCCCTGGTGGCGCTGGATGCCGGGACCGGCAAAGAGATTTGGGTGCATGAGAAGCTGTCCGGCATCTCCACACGCGGCATGACGTACTGGCAGAGCAAGGACGGCAAAGACAAGCGTCTGATCTTCGCCATGCACCAGCAGTTGCAGGAGATTGACGCAGACACGGGCAAGTCCATTCTTACGTTCGGCACGCAGGGTTTTGTGGATTTGCGCGTGGGCCTGGACCGGCCCATGAACCAGATCTTCCGCATCCAGCCCTTGTCGCCGCCTAACGTCGCGGGCGATCTTGTTCTGCTTGGATCGTCACCCGGAGAGAATTACATGGCTCCGCCGGGCGACGTTCGAGCCTATGACGTGCGGACCGGCAAACTTGCGTGGCAGTTCCACACCATTCCGCATCCGGGCGAGCCGGGCTATGAAACCTGGCAGAAAGGCGCGTACAAGTTCGTCGGTGGCGGCAATGTCTGGGGCGAAATCACTGTAGACGAAAGGCACGGCATGGTGTTCCTGCCGACATCCTCTTCGAAGTATGAGCTGTATGGCGGCGACCGCGTGGGCGATAACCTGTTCACGGATTGCCTGGTTGCGCTGGATAGCAAGACCGGCAAGATGCTCTGGTACTTCCAGATGATTCATCATGACATCTGGGACTGGGACAACGTCTCCGCGCCGCAACTGCTGACCGTCAAGCACAACGGCAAGATGATTGACGCTGTCGCAGAAGCAGGCAAGACCGGATTTCTATACGTCTTTGACCGGATGACAGGCAAGCCGTTATGGCCCATGGAAGAGCGACCGGTGCCGCAAACGGATTTCCCTGGTGAAAAGACTGCTGCGACCCAGCCATTTCCTACCGTGGTGCCGCCGTTTGCGAAGCTGACGTACACGGTGGACGATGTCAATCCGTATCTGCCGGAAGCCGAGCGCGAGATGTTGAAGAAGCGCGTGGCCGAGGCGAAGAACGGCCCCATCTTTACGCCTCCCGGATGGGGTGACACCATTCAGATGCCCAGTAACCAGGGAGCCTCAAACTGGGGCACCACTGCGGCCATCCCGCAGAAGGGCCTCATGTTTGTTGCCGCCCTGGATGCGCCCGCCATCCTGCACATGACGAAGGAGGCGCCGTACGCGCCGGTGGCCGTGGCCACTGACTCCGGCCGCGGCAGCTCAGGCCTGGAGTTGTACTCGCAGAACTGCTCGGTCTGTCACGGCGTCAGCCGCGCGGGTGAGATCGGACCTTCGCTGGTTGACATCGACAAACGCCTCAGTGTCTCCGCCATCAAGTCCATCATTGAGAATGGCCAAGGCCAGATGCCTTCGTTTGCCGCTCTTGGGGCAGAGAAGATCGATTCCATCGCACAGTATGTGCACAGCCCCAATCTTGAAGTGACCAGCGCGCTTCGCGTGGGAACGCCGGGCGATGATGTTCCTTCTGCCACAGTGCCGCCGCCTGCGAACGTCGTTGGCTCTGGCGGAGCGCCCGAAGGCCAGAAGGCGCCTGGTGCGAAGCTGATTGGTGCCGGACCGTACGGAGCCATGGCCGGCCTGCCTTACCCGCAGGAGGCGCAGCAGTTCGACCGCTATTACACCAACTGGAACGTGATGCGCGGGATCAATCGTCCTCCGTGGTCACAACTCTACGCTTATGACCTGAACACCGGGACCATCAAGTGGAAGATTCCGCTGGGCGAGGAGAGAGACCTGGTCGCGCAAGGCATTACAGGCACGGGTACGCGCCTTACGCAGCGTGGTGTCATGACAACGGCAACGGGTCTGGTGTTTGTAGCATGCACCGACGGCAAGGTGCGTGCCTTTGATGATGAGAATGGCAAAGAACTCTGGTCCGCGGAATTGCCTGGCGGTAGCCGCGGGGTTTCAGCCATCTACGAGGTTGACGGCAGGGAATACCTGGCAGTGAACGCGACGAACCGTATTCCGGTGGGCGCAATCAGTCCGCTAGGTGCAAGCGCAACGGGCGACTCGAAATTTCAGCCCTCGTACGTAGTATTCGCGCTGCCCACGAAGGCTGAGATGAAGTAAGAACGATGGTCATGCGCTGATCGTTCTGAGCTCGGTTATCTGGGATCTGACACTTCTCATCGGGAGTGTTGAGCTCTCGTATGCGGTTGGAAGACCCCGCAGGGCGACTCTCGTACAGGTCTTCCCCTGTCGGACGCGACGTTTACTCTGAAGAGCGATCAAATTCGATGGCGCCCACGAAGTTGCCGCCAGGGTCTTCAAAGAACAAGAGATGCCCTACCTGCGGAATGGTGGAGCGCTCGAGCACGATCGTTGCGCCGTGCTCGCGTAGCAGCGCCTCTGTTCGGTCCAGTGAAGCCACAGCGATGGTGCACTCGAAGCCTCGCGTCTGGACGCCGGGGACCAGCGCGCGCCTCTGTTGCAGTGCGCCCATCAGGGTGACTGGTTCTGAGCCGGTGTTGATTTGGTAGAAGCCCGGCGGCCCGTAGGCATTGAACTTCCATCCGAAGACCGCCTGGTAAAACGCGCGGGTTGCTTCGACGTCGTCGGTGTTGATGGCGAAGTGGGCGAGGTGATTCATGCCTGAAGCTTAGGCCGAAACGTACCAGTCTGGAAGACGCTATTCTGAAAAGAAATGTCGAGAAAGCGACAACCTGAATTTGGACTTAGAACGTTCGCCGTGACTACGCGGATCGCATCGATGCTGCCGCCTCGGTCCGCGGAGTGGGCACAACTGATCTATGCGACGCAGGGCTCACTCACGGTGGAGTGTCCCATCGGAGAACGGCTTTGGTACGTGCCCGCGCGACGCGCACTCTGGGTTCCGGCTGGAGTGGCCATCAGTCTGCGAATGCGTGGCGCAGTGCGTCTGCGCATGCTTTATCTGCATGAATCGCTCTGCAAAGGAGCGCAGGAGACCCACGCCATCAACGTCGCGCCACTGCTCCACGAGGCGATTCTAGAGGCCGTACGGCGGAGCGTTCTGCCGCCAGATGCGCCGCTGACCCGGCTAATTACGGAGCTGCTTCTGGCATCCTCGTCTGCGCCGTTAATGCTGCCCATGCCGCGAGACGATAGGGCTCTGCGCGTGGCGAAGCGGTTACTGCGCGATCCTGCGAAGAGTGAAACGCTGCAGGAGCTGGCGCGTGGCGCAGGTGCGGGTGTTCGAACACTAGAGCGTGTCTTCGCCGGCGAGACCGGGATGAAATTTGCGGCATGGAGACAGCGTCTGCGGATGCTGGAGAGCATACGGTGTCTGCTGGATGGCGGTTCGGTTGCCGCCACGGCAGAGGCAGTAGGCTATGGGAGTGTGAGTGCGTTCGTGGTTGCGTTCAAAGCCACCATGGGAGATACGCCGGGCAGATGGCTTCGTCGCTAAATCTGCCTCACAGTAGGCATCCTGGATCGTACATGGACAATTTTTCCAGCGCTGGGAAACCGGTACGACCCAGGTAGGTCTCGGCTAATTTGCCAAGGCTTCGGAATTCGCGGCGCTCAGCATGCCCTCTTCCGGCTTGCGGCGCAGGATGCCCGCGCTGACCAGAGCCATCACGATGCCGACGGGCAAGGGCTCAAGCAACGTCATAGACATGCGGTAAAGCGGGTTCGAGTACATGGCTTCGAACTTGTGGGCCTCTGCAATCTTTGCGTCGAGGGCGGCGCCCTGAAGGCCGGAGTTCTGTGCCCGTTTGATCATGCTTGCGGTGTAGTCATGCGCGAAGTTCTTTTCCACTGTGGCCGTCAGGACTTCCCACATGGCGACGTAGCAGGCGCAGGAGATGAGCATCATCAGCACACCGGCGGCGAAGGCGCGGCCAAAGGTAACGGAGCCGCCGCACTCTGTGTCGCGGTAATGCTTGACGCCGACGAAGACGATCAGAAAGCTGAGCACCATGATGGTGTAGCCGACCGCCATGCTCCAGCTTGCGCCAATGCGATGCTCGATCGGCACCGTGACCGCCATTGCAACCGCCAGGGCAAGACCGCTCAGTAGACCGTACTTCAGGACATTCTTCTTCATGGCTATTCTCCTGTTTGCGAGGCGCTTCGGAGCGCCGCGAATGCCTTCACTCTGCACGATTGGCCGTTGCAGCGCGTCATCCTTTCGCATGATTTTGCCTGAAATTCCGTCATTCATGCGAAAGAAGGATGCGTTTATGGGAGCAAGCCGAGTTCCTTGCCACGTTGAACAGCCTCCGTGCGGCGGCGGGCGCCGAGCTTGTCGAAGGCGCGGCTGCAGTGAGTCTTTACGGTGTTCTCGCTTACGAAGAGGGTTTCGCCGATCTCGCGATTGCTCAGGCCGCGAGCCACGAGCGTGAGGATTTCCAACTCGCGGCGGGTGATGCCCAGGCGCTCGCGGGCGGTGTCGTCTGCGGCGACGCTGGGTGTGGGGGCGGCAGGCACAGCGATTTCAACCTGGACAATGCGCTCGCGGGGAGCGAGAAGCCTGGTGCCGAGCCAGATGCCGGCACCTGCAAAGAGGGTTGCGATCAGGACACCGTAGATCGCTATCGAGTGCTCAAGGACAACGAAGTGGAATTCTGTCCACTGGAGCAGCGTAACGAGGACGCCGCCTACCAGCCCGAAAATCAGCACCTGTTTGCGCATTCCGCCTTGTTTCATGGACGTTGCTGTCGATGGTATCGCGCGGCACTCCCTCAGTGCTAACCCAGACAAGAGTGCTCGTTGCCAGACGATTGCTAGCGAGGCCGACTTCGCACACCCGGCTAGCGAAAGGTTAGTTGTGGTTCTTTGAGGACATTGTGGCAGGTCCACCCGGCCACCAATTCCAATCGCCCGCGAGCCGCAGCAACGCTGGCCCGATGACCATGCGAACGATGGTTGCATCGATGAGGACGGCGACAGCGAGCGTGAATCCAATCATCTTGACGACAAGAAATCCACCGAAGGTGAACGCTGCAAAGACCACGATCATGATTGCGGCCGCGCTTGTAATCAGGCCTGCGGTTCGGGCCATACCTTCCGGGATAGCCTCAAGCTCATTCAGGCCGCTGCGCCGGGCTTCGAGCACGCGTGCAACGAGGAAGACCTCGTAGTCCATGCTTAAACCGAAGACGATGGCAAAGGTAACAATGGGCACAAGCGGAAAGATGCTGCCGGTGCCACCGGGAACGCCCAGGAACCTGCTGCCGTGGCCTTGCTGGAAGACGAAAACGAGGGCTCCAAAGGATGCAGCGACGGAGATCAGGTTGAGTGCAATCGCCTTGACGGCAACGACGATCGACCGGAAGCCGCAGAGCAGAGCAAGCAACGTGCCACCCACAACCAGCCCCATAACCGACGGGAAGTGCTGGCGGATAATGGTTTCGTAGTCTGCGTTGAGGGCTGGGATGCCGCCCACCAGAAGCGTTGCACCGGCGACGCCTGTGAGCGCAGGCGCTCCGGTCTTGCGAAGCTCTCGCGCCCAATCCACCTGTTCGCGCAGGGTAACAGAACCCTTGGGCAAGACTTCCAGCAGCGCCGCTCGTCCATCACTGCTCAGGAGCGAACGGCGCGTCTCGCGTGAAAGCTCGGGCAGGGAAGCGCGGTTGCCTTCCGCGATCGTTGTGAGGGAGATCACGCGGTCGCTGCGCGGGTCGGCGGCGAGCCGCTTGGTGAGACTGTCTAGCGCGTTCCAACCGGCTTCGGTTTGCGCAATGGAGTCGGTGGGCAGCTCGACAATGATGCGCAAGGATTCGACGATGCCGCCTCTGTCCATGCGTTCCAGGGTGTGGAGCGCGTGGACGGATTCTGCCGATTGCGGCAGCCAATCGCCTGGGGGAACGCTGGTATCCAGATACCGTACCTGTGAGGCGAGCAGCAGCATGGGAATGCCTGCAACCACCAGAGCGATCCATGGGTGAGCGACGATGACGTTTCCCCACCGCCGCCAGCGAACGCCGGTGCACTCGGCTCTCTGCGCATCCAGCTTTGGTGTGAAGGGCAAGCGGCCGATGTCGATGCGTCGACCAAGCAGTGAAAGAACGGCTGGGACGAGGGTATTTGTCAGCAACACACTCAACCCTGCTACCAGAAAGCCTGCGATGCCGATGGAGCGGATTTCGCTGATCGGCACGGTCAGCAGGGCCAGGAAGCCGATACCTACCGTGGACGCTGAAATCAGAAGCGTGCGCCCTGCCTGACGCGCGGCAATGAGCGATGCTGCTGGTCCATCGAAGCCGGAGGCGACGGCTTCGCGAAAGCGGCTGACCATAAGAAGGCCGTAGTCGATGCCGAGCCCTAATCCCAGCATCGTGGCGAGATTCTGAACCAGGATGGACAGGTGCCAGCGGTGAGCGAGAAATCCTGTGATGGCAAGCGTCGTGGCGATGGCAAGCTGGCCGACTGCCAACGGGATAAGTGCGGCGATGAGGCTGCCAAATGCCACCAGCAGCAATGCAAGCGTCGCTGGGATGACCAGGCTTTCGCCACGGCGGACATCCTCGGCGCTTGCCTTACGAATGTCGAAATTTAAAGGAATTTCACCGGTGAGTTCGAGCTTGACCGCCGGGTAGCGACTCTTCAGTTGATTCTGAAGGGATGCTGCAAGCACGTGCAGTCCCGGAACCAACGACTCCACAGGAACGTCAGTGGACGCAAGGCCTACGAGAACATACGTTCCGCCGCCGGCGCCGAGAAAGACCGGATCCTTCAGATCGAGATAGGATACGACGCCCGAAACACCGGTTTGAGCCCTCAATCCATCGGCGATTGTCTGCAGTGCCTGCGCGCCTTCGTCGGAATTTGCAGGCGGAAGCCCTTGAACCACCAGAACGACGCGATCCACAAAGGGCGACCGGAAGCGATCGGCCAATTCATTGCGGACAGTCTCTGCCTGGCTGCCTTCGACGCGGGTTGCGGTCTCGAGCGAGCGTTCCGCGTGAAAGGAAAAGGGAAGCAGTGCGAGGGCTGCTGCGAGAACGATCCCTGCCACCACAAACCGGCGCACATGCATAACTTTCATCATGTCATAGACGCTGTTGCGTTCGAAGTTACTGGCTGCTGGCGTGCGAGTGGGTTGATGGCACAGGAATGGAAATGGTTCTGCGCTTCCGTTCACTTACGCATCCTATTGCGGGTATACACTCGCGGAGTCCGCGGCAGCGCACCTGCCGACGCTTTCGTTCGTCGAGTCTGGAGGATTCTATTCGTACCGTTCTGCTGCTCGCATTGCTTGCCGCCTTTCAGCCCGGAGCCTCTGACCCTCGCATTGGCTCGTGGACGCTGGTCTCCGCCCAATCCACGCTCGATCCCGCGAACCGGTTGTCCATTACGCCTGTCCAGGATGGAATGCATGTTGTCATGTCCGGTGAAACGCATCTTGACTTCACCGCCAATTCAAACGGAAAACAAGCGCCCGCACCAGGAAATCTCGGCTTCAACCAAATTGAGTTGCACCGCGTCGATAAGCACCAGGCGGATGTACGCGAGAAGAAGGATGGTGTGCTTGTATCGACGGTGCGAGAAAAGCTGTCGAACGACGGGAACGAGCTGACGAGCACAACCTCGTCCACCGGCAAGACACCTCAGATCACGGTATGGACGCGGACGGGTGGAGCGAAAGCCCCGAAGGATCCATTCGCGGGCGAGTGGACGCAGGATTTGAGCAAGACCCGCATGCGGCAAGGTTCTCTGCTCAAGATTGAATCCGACGGCAGTGGCGGCGTCCGTTTTCTGGGTGATTACAGCTACACAGCCCGCTTCGATGGCAAGCCATACGACGTGAAGAACTCACGCAATGACACTGTTTCCCTTGCGCTTGGCGATCCTCGTACGGTGAATGCGATTTACCGCCGTGATACCCAGGTGTCGCAAAAGGACACGTGGCAGGTCTCCGCGGATGGACAGCAGATGACGCTATCCAGTACCGCAACGCTTGAGACCGGTCAGCACGTTACCGAGAAGCTCGTATTTAAGAAGCAGTAACGGAGAGTGCGCTGGTGTGATCAACGAACGGCTCACTCGTTGAATCCACGTCGTCTTCACGAACCGCAACGGAGATAATGCCCTTGCGGTTCATAAATTTTAGAATGCCGTTCACCGTATCTTCCAGGGAAGGATCAGGCCTGCCCCATGTGGAGGCATCCCGTGCTTCCTGGTACGTTGTGCTTTCGTAGCGTTTGAACTCCATCGCCGAAATGTTATCGACGGAGCCCACAAGGAAGTCCAACAGAGGGAAGAGCAGATCTTCCTTGCGGCAGCGTCGAATCAATTCGGGTACGAACTCGGGCAGCAGGAAATGGTCGAACTGGCGGCCTGTCGATTCGGTGATGAGCCGGGTGATATCCGTCATGTTCGAGTACTCGTCGCGTACGACGTGGTAGGTCTGGTTCGCTGTACCGGGCGTGGTGGAGATCGCGACGATGTTGTTGGCGACGATGTCCGCTGGCACGAAGCTGACCTGGTTGAGCGTATCAACACCAATGCCGTGATTCACCATGAAGGCGACCAGGCGGACCGCGATGTCGAAGTTGTTGCCTCCGCCATCCACCGAAGGGCTGACCAGGGCCGGACGGAAAACGCGGGTCGAAAGTCCGCGCTTCTGGGCTTCGAAGACCACCTGTTCGGCGACCCACTTCGTCTGGCTATAGCCGAAGTCGAGCAGTTCCATCTCCGCATTGCAATCGGTCTCATACAGGGTGGGCTTATGGGCCCAGCCGTGGATGAACGTCGTTGAGATGTAGTTGAATTCCTTTGGGCGGCCCTCAAAGGCCATGCGCAGGATTTCGTTGGTCCCGAGCACGTTGGCGTCGCGCATCATGTCGTAGTTGAAGAGATAATTAACGGTTGCGCCATTGTGGAAGATCGTATCGATTTCGCTCGCGAGATCATCCCATGCGTCCTGCATGAGGCCCAGGCTGGGCTGCCCCAGGTCGCCGCATACGGGGGCGACACGGGCTTCAAACATCTTCATCAGTTCCGGCGCGCATGGTCCCATGGAGTCCATGGCAGCGCGAAGCCGTTGCCGGCCCTGAATTTCGTCAGAGGCACGGACGAGAACATGAATTGTCGCCTGTGTCTGCTCCAGCAGACTCTTCATCAGAAATGGTCCGATGAAGCCTGTGCCGCCGGTGAGCAGTATCTGCTTTGGAGCGGGTACGGCCGGCACGGGCAACTGCCTTGCCGGCTCAAAGAGTAGCCTGCAATCCTCCCGCATCATTTCCCGCTCGGCGACGGCCTGTTCTTCGCGGAAGGCCGCGAGGAAGGTGCGCAGATGCTCGAGTGCTTCCTGTGGAGCGCTCTCCAGCTGATCGGCAAGTCCAAACAACTCGGCGACGCTGACTCGCTGCACAAGGCCGATATCCACCTGGCGCGCGAGTAGTTCGGCGCCCTTGTCCTTCAAAAGCTCCTTGAGCTCGTGCATGAAGCCGACCAGGTCCAGCGAATCGAGTCCGGCCTCAACGAGGTTGTACGATTCCTGCCCTGTGAGGTTGTACCGTGCCTTCAACTCCGCAAAGGGCGAGTTCATGTCGGCAGGAGCATCTGCAGCGCCAGCGTCGCTCTCACGCGAGAAGTCGGACAGGACGGTGAATTCACCCGCCAGCCACATCTGCTTGGTCTTGTGGCGCATGATCTTGCCTGAACTTGTGCGGGGCACTGCACGAGGCGCAATGAGCGAAATCATTGCCACTTCCACGTTCAGATAGTTCCGGACAGCAGCCGCGATCTTGCGCGCATCGGGAAGGGCCTTGGGATTTTTTACTTCTGCGACGATGGCAAGCGCGGGCTCGCTGTCTTCATGGATCTGGAAGGCAGCCACACAGTTGTGCCGGATGAGACTGGACGATTTCTCGACGACATTCTCCACGTCGTGCGGGTAATAGTTTTGCCCGCGGAGAATGATCATGTCCTTGATGCGACCGCAGACGTAGAGCTCGCCGGACTGCATGAAGCCGAGGTCGCCTGTGCGCAGGAAGCCGTCGTCGTACGGTGTGTCGTCCACGATGCGGGCGCGGAACTGCTTCAGCGTCAGTTCGGCGTTATTCCAATAGCCCTGGCACTTACCGCTGCCGGCAAGCCATATCTCACCGATACGTCCTTCTTGCAGCGAAAGATGACTTTCAGGGTCAACGATGCGGAGATCAAGACCGGGAAGAGGAGCACCGCAGCTCACAATCTGCTTGGCGTTGTCGATCTCCGAAACCTCGGTCGTCATACGTGCCTTGCCAAGCGCCAATGCGCGCTTGTTCACGGAGACGATGTCGCGTCCGTGGAGTGTGACGGCCAGCGTGTTCTCCGCCAGCCCATATGCGACGTAAAAGGCTTCAGCATTCAGGCCATACGCCTGAAACGCTTCTAGGAAACGTATGTAGGTATCCGGCTTCACGGGTTCGGCTGCGCACATCAATACGAGCAGCGAACTCAGATCACACGTCTCGAGCGTCTCTTTGGGTAGCCTGCCGGTGCGCAGGCAGTAATCGTAGGCGAAGTTGGGGGCGGCGGTTGACGTTGCGCGGTACTTGGAAATCGTTTCGAACCACAACACGGGGCGCTGGATGAAGTCCATGGGCGCAAAACCATACGTGGTACCGCCGCGCAGAGCGGGATACAGGTAGCAGCCGATCAATCCCATGTCGTGGTATTGCGGCAGCCAGGAGACAACAACCGGTGCTTCGTTCTCCACTACGAGTGCGGCAGTCGTCAAAATGTTTTCGTGCGAGACGATGACGCCCTTGGGTTCCATGGTGGAGCCGGAGGTGTACTGCAGAAACAGAATCTTCGATGGGGTGACATCGGGCACTTGCGTGATCGCATCGAGCCACTCTTCGGTGGCGAGCCATGGCAGGCCGGAGATGTAATCCACATCCACGCCGGAGGTCGTGACGCCGCTCCGGGTTAGATTTGTCTTGAGGGATGCGTGATAGTCCCTGCTCGTCAGGATCCCCATCGCCTGGCAGTCCCTGGCGATGTGGACCATCTTGTACAGCGCACTCTGGAAGCCACGGGAGCTGGGCGGATACACCGGGACAGGGATCAACCCGGCGCGGACGCAGCCGAAAAAGGCGCAGATCATTTCTAGACCCGGGGGGTAGGCCAGCAGCAACCGGTCACCGGCAGAAAAGCGTCCGTCCCTGAGTAAATGCCCCGCGATTGCCTTTGCCCGATCCATAAACGAGGCGTAGGTGTAGCTTTCGATTGGATCGCCGTCCACGTCAAGGTACGAATACAGAAGTTTGTCCGGGTGTTCGTCTGCCAGGATCTGCAGTTGGCCCAAAATCGACGACGTGATCAATCAGCGCTCCCTTATAGCTTTAACGCAAGTCTTAAAACGGAACACCCTCTCGCCCAGAGCGAGCTGGCACATCTGTCGGGTCTCAACGTACGGACGGAAATCTGGGACGACTGTGACTATACGCGTTGGTTTTCTACAGTATTCGCGTCATTTCACCCGCGTGGAACGAAGTTTTCCTCCCCGGCAAGGAGCAGAAAAGGGGACGTGCTGAGTGTCGCCGAGTGTGTATGGCCGTGCATAGGCCGTGTCGAGTATTGTTGTGTAGTGGTCATATGGTAACAAAGCATTTTGACAGTGCCATGTTCTGACCATAACGGACCGTCCAGGAGTGTTTCGCTCTACAATCGCTGCAAGGCACCGGAAGCGCTGTCGCGCAGGCATGCGGTGTCACGGATACGATTCGAATAACCGGCAATCACCAATCGCGGAGGCGCCGACGATGTTTGCAACGCAAGAGGTGATGGAAGCACCGGGGGCCGTGGATCTCGTACCGCCGGAGGCCTCGGCGTTGCAGGGCATGGATCCGTCAGGCGCGTCCACCTTTCCCAAGGTATTGCGCCGGCGCTTGGACCGGTTCTTTAACGACACGAAGATTTCTCCCAAGGCCGACGGTGCGATGTGGGTGAAGATCGCATTTGGGATGCTGGTGCTGGCGGGCAGCTGGATGGCGCTGTACGCATTTAGGCCGGGTGCTTGGAAGTTTATTGTTTTGTATCTGTTAGGCGGCCTTGCGCAGACGTTCCTGCTGCTGAACATCGCCCATGACAGCAATCACAACGCCATTTCGCGGCGGCCGCTTGTCAATAAGACGTTGAACTATGTCTTCGATCTGTGTGGCATCAGCTCGTACATGTGGCGCATTCTCCATCATCGCGGCCACCACTCCTGCATCAATCTGCACGGCGAGGACGATGCCATTGAAGGTCGCGGCCTTTTTCGCTTTACGCCGCACGATCCGCGCACGCCATTGCACCGCTTCCAGCATATCTATGCGCTGTTTTTGTATGCGCTTTTTTCACTGGAATACGTGTTTATTCGCGATTTTCAAAGCTTTTTCTCCCCGGCACACGACTACCTGACCCGGACAAAGCACCCGTTTCGCGAATACGTCATCCTCTTTGCCGGCAAGGCCTTCTACCTCACCTACATGTTGGTGCTGCCTGTGGTGATGATGAAAGAGCCGATCCTGCTGGTCGCAGGCGCGTTCTTCCTCGTCCACATCGTTGTCGGTATCAGCGTTGTGCTCGTTTTCCAGACGACTCACATCATCGAGGACACATACTTTCCCCTGAGCCGCAGCGAGTTCGACAACGGCGTCTATCACGTCTTCGCAACTACGGCCGACTATGCCACCGAGAACCCGCTCGTGGGTTGGTTTGTTGGCGGGCTCAACCATCATGTTGCCCATCACCTGTGCCCGTATGTGTGCCACACCCACTACGCTCCGCTGACCCGGATCATCAAGGAAACTGCCGAGGAGTTTGGCATTCCCTACCGGCAGCACCCGACCATGTCGCGGGCTATCGGTCATCACCTGGCACTCCTGAAGCAGCTGGGAAACGAGAACTGAGCGGAAACGAGAACTAATTCGCGCATGAGCACATCGACGTCCATCCCCGCGGTCTCCCGGTTTCGCTCCTTTGCGGACTCCCACGCCATGTTCCAGAATCCCCTGACGATTCTGAGCAAATACAACAAGGAGCTCGGTGACACCTTCCGCTTCTATCTCGGTGGGCTTAAAGAAGCGATCGTTACCATCGATCCCGCTGTCATCCAGCATGTGCTGAAGACGAACCACGAAAACTACCATAAGTCCGACATCCAGGTGAAGCGGATGGGCCATTTCCTGGGCAAGGGTCTGCTTACTACTGAAGGTGAGGCCTGGAAGACGCAGCGCCGCCTCATTCAGAAAGGCTTCAGCCCAAAACAGCTGGATGCGCTCTCCGCCATCATGCAGGATTCGCTCGCGGATTCACTGCGGCGGTTCGATGCCGATATTCAGAACGGCTCCGTCGATATCTACCCGCACATGATGGAGATCACCTTCTCGATGGTCGCGCGCTCACTGTTTGGTGCTCGCCTGAAAGAAGAGGACATCGCGCTCGTCAGCGACACGATCGTGACCGTGCAGGAATTCATCGTCAAGCAGACGCTGCAGCCGTATCTGAACCCCTGGTTCGAAGTCTCCGGCGAACTGCGCAAGCACGAAGAGATGCGTGCCCGCGCAGACGCCGTCCTGATGTCGTACATCAAGAAGCGACGTAACGAACCGCCCGGCGATGATCTGCTGCAGACCTTGCTGGACGCGCGTTACCACGATGGCGAGGGCATGACCGACGAGCTTGTCCTGAGCGAGAGCATGCAACTCCTCGTCGCTGGCCATGAAACATCGTCCAACTCGCTCTCATGGCTGCTCTATCTCCTCAGCTCGCGTCCGGATGTCCTCGAACGCATGCGGCAGGAGTTTGACGCCGTTCTAGGCGGTAGGCCGCTGGGCCACGCCGATGTTCCCAAATTCGATTACGTCAACCAAGTCATCCAGGAGTCGCTCCGCCTTTATCCGCCGTTCTGGATGATTGATCGTGAAGCCATCGCGGATGACCGGGTCGGTGACACGGTCATTCCCGCAGGATCGACGGTCATCGTGTACGTCTACGGTGCGCATCATGCGCCGGCTCACTGGCCCAACCCGAGCGAGTTCGATGAGAGCCGCTTCGCGAAGGGAAGCGACAAGCTGCGCACGCCCTTTACCTACTTCCCGTTCGGTGGCGGTCCGCGCGGCTGCATCGGCCTGCATTACGCGATGCTGCAAATCCTCATGATCCTGAGCGAACTGCTTCGCCAATACGACTTCGAGCTGCCTCCCGGCCAAACCATCGAAGAGCGCGCCATGGTGATCCTGCGGCCGAAGAACGGTATCCGCATGAACTTTACCAATGCTGTGCCGGCTGCTGAGTGCGTGGTGTAAGCCATGGCGAAGGTGACGAGTCCAGTTGGCGGGGATGCCTCCCTGAATATCACCAAGCGGATTGAAGAGCTGGGCGATTGGCAAGGCGAGATGCTGGCCTATCTTCGTCAGCTCATCCATGACGCCGACCCTGACATACAGGAGGAGTGGAAGTGGCGGGGCGTGCCGGTCTGGTCGCATGACGGCATTGTCTGCACGGGAGAGTCGTACAAGGCGGTAGTGAAGCTCACGTTCGCTCGTGGAGCCTCTATCCCTGATCCGAAAAAGCTCTTCAACTCCAGCATGGACGGGAACGTGCGGCGTGCGATCGACATTCGCGAAGGCGAGACGATCAACGAAGCGGCCTTCAAGGAACTCATTTGGGCTGCGGTTGCTGCCAACTCCGCAGCGCTGGCGCAGCGGGCAGCTAAAAAGAAGTCGCGGTGAGTGGAGTCATGGGTATGCATTCCCAACTCTGTGCCTCGGCGTCTTTGGGCGCATCCGCCTGACGAACGCTCGATACGTGTGAGACCTGGAGTGCTAGCATCGAGGCACGCGATACGAACGCCCCCATCGCACACATCCCACCTCAGCCGAGGCTCGATCCAATCCATGTTGAAGCTACATTCTTTCGCTGCCGTTGCCGTACTGGCTGCCAGCGCCGCCGCGCTTCATGCGCAGAAGACTCCGATCCAGATCACCGCCGACCTTACCGAGGGTGTGCGCCACCTGTATCACGCGGAGATCGATATCCCTGTGAAGGCCGGCAGCACGGCTGACTTGATTACGCCGCGTTGGATTCCGGGCACGCATGCTCCGGGTGGCCCTTTGGCGGACATCGTGGGTGTCGTCTTTACGGGCAATGGGCAGACGCTGACTTGGCGTCGCGATCCCGTGCAGCTTGCCGAGTTTCATGTGACCGTGCCGAAGGGCGTGACCAGCGTCCACGTCCATCTGGATGCGATCATCCCAGGCCGCGTGACGACAAAGATGGCGGTGCTGGAGTGGGAGCACCTGATGATGTATCCCGCGAATATCCCAGTGAAGGACATTTCGATTCAGCCTTCTGTTACAGTTCCGGCTGGTTGGGGCACTGGTACGGCGCTTAAGCCCGTCGGCACCGTGCCGACGCCCGCTGTGACGGGAGTTTCCGAGGATGCGCATCATCCGAGTGCGGGAGCTGTGACGACGAAGTATGACGTGACGACGGTGGAGCAGCTGGAGGATTCGCCTGTGATCACGGGCAAGTACTTCCATGAGTTCCCGCTGGCTCCGGAGATCAAGCCTGCGCACTTTCTTGATGTGGTTGCCGACGATGAGGCGGATGCGAAGATGCGGCCGGAGACGCTGGCTGAGATTTCAAACCTTGTACGCGAGGCCGATGCCAACTATGCTTCGCACCATTATTTCGAATACCACATGCTGTTGACGCTCTCAGACCGCGCGGGCGGGCAGGGGCTTGAGCATGGCCAGTCGTCGGACAATGGCGTGGAAGAGAAGGGTTTTGCAGATGATGCGCACCAGCTCGGCAACGCCGACCTGCTGGCGCATGAGTTTACGCACTCATGGAACGGCAAGTATCGCCGGCCTGCGCGGCTGTACCAGCCGGACTTTGCTACGGCGCAGCAGGGCGACCTGATGTGGGTGTATGAGGGCATGACGCAGTACTGGGGTAATGTGCTGGCGGCGCGTGCGGGACTCAAGTCGCAGGAGCAGTATCGCGATCTGCTGGCTTTGTCTGCAGCGCAGCTGGACTACAAGCCGGGTCGTGAGTGGCGTTCGACGGAGGACACCGCGACCGCAGGCAGTCTGATCCGTGGTGGCAATCAGAATTGGGTCAACTGGCGTCGTGGCCAGGACTACTACCAGGAAGGCGAACTGGTTTGGCTGGATGCGGACGTTCAGATTCGCAAGCTGACCGACAACAAGAAGTCGTTGTCGGACTTTGCCAGGATTTTCCTTGGCAAGGGCGGCAATACGGGTCCGCTTATCGTGGGCTACGAGTTTCCAGAACTGGTGAAGGATCTTAATGACGTTGTGCCGTATGACTGGGACAAGTTCCTGCGCGATCGCATCATGAACATCAATCCGCGTGCTGATCTGGATGGCATTGAGCACGGCGGCTACAAGCTGGTCTACCTCGATCACCCCAGCAAGGGCGAGCGCACGTTGAGTGCCGCGAACAGCCGTCGCGGGGGCGGACTGAATGTTTGGTACTCGCTTGGTATGCGTGTGGGTGCTGATGGAACGGTGGGTGATATCCGTTGGAACAGCGCAGCGGATAAGGCCCAGTTTGCGCCGGGCGAGAAGATCCTGATCGTCAACGGGCAGGTGTTTTCGGCGGATGCTCTGCGCGCAGCGATTGTGAACGCGAAGACGGATAGTGCGCCGCTCCACTTCACGGTGCAGCTTGAGGACGGCGTTATGAACATCGACGTGGACTATCACGACGGCGAGAAGTATCCGCAGCTTGTCCGCGTTGAGGGTACGCCGGCGTACCTGGACGACATCACCAAGCCACTGACGGCCAAGTAAATCCGGAGCTGATTGACAGAGGGAGCGTGCCCTGCGGCATGCTCCCTTGCTGTTTGCTTCGGTGCCGAAGGATTCGGTACAGTAACCGAACTACCGACAACGCATAGACCTATCCGAGGGCTGACGATGGACCGCTACCTCATTTGCTGGGCATACGCCGCAGCCCTGCTGTTCCCTGCATCTCAGCTTGTTGGGCAACCGCGGCAGGCGCGGCCTGCTACGGACGGTGCTCCTGCTGCCGCGACACAGACGATCGCACAGCGCACTGCTGCCTTGCAGAAGATGGATGGCTTGATGCCCATCTACTTCGACACGAAGACCGCGCACTTGTTCATTGAAATCAGCGGATGGAACAAGCCGTTCCTCTATCTTCGGCACACGGCGACAGGTAATGGCGGTGGTGTGAACCGCGGCTCCGTGGGGCAGCCTCTCGTCGTGCACTTCTCGCGCATTGGGCCGAAGATTTTGCTCACCGCGGAGAACACATCCTGGCGCACCACCACCGGCGAAGCCGCACAGGAAGACGCCACGCGCGACAGCTTTGCGCAGTCTGTTGTGGGCGGCTTTACGGTTGCCGCGGAGGACGATGATGCGCATGTGCTCGTGGATGCGACTGACTTTCTGATGCGCGATGCTGTTGGCTTTGCCGGCCGTCTCGGAGCGGGTTACCGGCTCGATGCTGCACGCAGTACCATCGTGCCGGAGCACACGAAGAACTTCCCAAAGAATACGGAGATTGAGACGCTGCTTACGTTTGCGCGTGAGAGTGGCGGTGCTGGTGGTTCGGGTGGTGGCAACGCAGAGCGGGGAGCTGCACCGGATGCGCAGACCGTCTCACTGCGCGCACGGCAATCATTCATTGAACTACCGGATGCAGGCTACACGCCGCGTGTGTGGGATCAGCGTGCGGGCAATCTGCAGAACACCAGCTACTCTGATTGGTCCAAGCCGCTTGGTGAGTCGCGTGAGACACGCTTCGTGAATCGCTTCCGGCTCATTAAGAAGAATCCGAATGCTGCCGTGTCTGACCCCGTCGAGCCGATTCGCTTCTACGTGGATCGCGGCGCGCCGGAGCCTATTCGTACAGCGCTGCTGGAAGGCACGCGATGGTGGTCGGATGCGTTTCTGGCAGCGGGTTTTTCAAATGCCTTCAAGGTGGAGCTGCTGCCGGAGGGTGCTGATCCATACGACATTCGCTACAACATGATTCTTTGGGTGGAGGAAGAAAATCGCGGCTTCTCCAATGGTCTCAATGTCATTGATCCGCGCACAGGCGAAATCATCAAGGGCGAGGTGACGCTGACGAGCGGCCGGGAGCGCCAGGACTGGCTCATCACCGAAGCGCTCTTATCGCCTTATAAGACCAGCGACAAGCCCGATCCACAGCAGATGGCCATGGTGTTGCAGCGCATCCGTCACCTTGCTGCCCATGAGACGGGGCACACGCTGGGTCTTGGGCACAATCATGCGGCAAGCTCGTTTGGTCATGGTTCATCGGTAGACGACTACCCGTTCCCGAACATCCAGATCGACAGCAAGGGCAATCTCGATTTGTCCCATGCATATGAGCCTGGTTTGGGTGAGTGGGACAAGCTCGCCATCACGCACACGTACATGCAGTTGCCGCCAAACACCACGCCAGCACAGGAGAAGGCCGCGCTGGACAAGGTGATCGATGACGGCGTTAAGAAGGGGATGTACTTCATCACTGACTCAGGTACGGCGTCAGTGTCACCACATTCGTCGCAGTGGGATAACGGCCCTGACTCCGCTGCCGAGCTGGAGCGCCTTCTGAAGGTGCGCGCGATCGCCATGAAGAACTTCTCCGAAGCCGCGATCAAGCCGGGCCGTCCTATCGTCGAGCTACAGGACACGTTCGTGCCGCTTTACCTGCTGCATCGTTACCAGACGGAGGCTGCCGTGCAATCGATCGGCGGCGAAGATTACCGCTACGCCGTTCGCGGCGATCATCAGCAGGTGTCGCCCATAGTGCCCGCAGCACAGCAACGTGCCGCGTTGACGGCGGTGCTGAAGACGCTTGATCCGGTGATGTTGACGCTGCCGGAGTCGCTGATTGCCATGTTTCCACCGCGACCGCCATCGCTGCCGCGCACGCAGGAATCGTTCTACGGCGAAGCAGGTGATGCTTTCGACCCGATGGCTCCCGTTCAGGCAGCAGCCACCATCACGCTGGCAGGGCTGCTGGAGCCGACACGCGCGAATCGTCTCATAGACTTTCACGCGCGTGACAGCACCATGCCTTCGCTGGCTGAAGTTGTGGACGATCTGCTGAAGTGTACGTGGTACGCGCCCGCGCAGCAGGGCCTCACGCAGGAGTCGAAGCTGACCGTGGACCGGGCAGTGCTGGATGGCCTGCAGGCGCTCGGCAGCAATGCGAAGGCCTCGACCATGACCAAGGCTATTGTGCGCTCAGAGCTGGCGAAGCTGCGTACCTACGCTACTGACAAAGCCAAAGACGCCTCGCTGGATGATGAGACGCGTGCCTTCTACGGCGCGGCGTTTGATACGACAACGCCTGCGCGTGGAGGTGCAGCGCCGATCCCGGCGACGACAGCGCCGGCACGCCGCACCGGCGATGCGGAAGCGATTCCGGCAGGAGCACCCATTTAGCCGGGATCGGATTAGCCAGGATTGGAAGGATGGTCAAGCCCCAAGGTAAGGATGGGCGGACGCGTCTTCTGTGCGTCTTCTGAAAGTCAGTTCGCGCCCGCATCCAGGCACAGAGAACCTCGAAGCAACTGTTTTGCATCGAACTGTTTGACCCGAGGTTAGCACAGGGATGTGGATTGTTCGGCTGGCGCTTCGCCGCCCGTATACGTTTGTGGTTGTATCTCTGCTCATGTTGCTGCTGGGCATCGGCACAGCTGTCGAAGCGCCGAAAGACATTTATCCGTACATCAACATTCCCGTGGTCACGGTTGTGTGGAGCTTTACCGGGCTGCCCCCGCAGGACATGGAGGGGCGGATCGTTACGGTATGCGAGCGCGCACTGACAACGACGGTTAACAACATCGAACACACGAGTTCGGAGAGCTACCAGGGCGTAGCCGTCATCCATGTGTACTTTCAACCGCAAGTAAAAGTCGAACTCGCCCTGGCGCAAATCACAGCCGTCGTACAGACGATCTTGAGACAGCTGCCACCAGGGACGTTTCCGCCGAACATTCTGCAGTTTGATGCGTCAAGCGTTCCGATTCTGCAGCTTGCCCTGGCAGGGCAGGGTATGACGGAAGAAGATTTGTATGACCTGGGTCAAGCGTTTATCAGGCCGCGGCTTGCCAATGTAAAGGGCGCTGCATTGCCCCTGCCGTATGGCGGTAAGGTTCGCCAGGTGCAGGTCGATGTCGACCCGAACCAGATGTACTCGCACCACCTTTCCGCGGAGGATATTTCCAACGCAATGAACCAGCAGAATCTGATTCTGCCGGCGGGTGTGGCGCGCATCGGCGATCGGGAATTCATTGTGAAGGTGAACTCATCACCGCCTGTGGTTTCAGCCCTGAATGACATGCCGGTGCGCGCGAGCAATGGCGCCGTTGTGTTGATGAAGGATGTTGCGCAGGTGCGACTTGGCTATGCGCCGCAAGTCAACATCGTTCGGCAGGACGGCAAGCGCGCGGCGCTGCTGACAGTGTTGAAGAATGGCCAAACATCGACGCTGGACATCGTGAAGGGCGTAAAAGACATGCTGCCGGAGGTGAAGGCAGGCCTGCCGTCCGCGCTCACGATTACGCCGCTGTTCGATCAGTCCATCTTCGTGAGTGAGTCCATCAGCGAGGTTGTTCGCGAGGCGACCATTGCGGCTGCCCTCACCGCGCTGATGATCCTTCTCTTTCTCGGATCTTGGCGGTCGACGCTCATCGTCTGCGTCTCCATCCCGCTTTCGATCGCCACATCGGTCGTCATCCTTGGTGCGCTTGGCGAGACCATCAACGTGATGACGCTTGGTGGACTTGCGCTGGCCGTCGGCATTCTGGTGGACGACGCGACGGTGGAAATTGAGAATACGCACCGCAACATGAGCGAAAAGAAGCCGCTGGTGCGCGCGATTCTCGACAGTGCGCAACAGGTGGCTGCGCCTGCATTCGTCTCGACGCTATCGATCTGCATTGTCTTTACGCCGGTTCTGCTGCTCAGCGGACCTGCCAAATTTCTGTTTACGCCGCTGGCCATGGCTGTTGCGTTTGCCATGATGGCGTCCTACTTCCTCTCCCGAACGCTTGTGCCTACGATGATGCACTTCCTCCTGGAAGCCGAGATCGGTCTCTATCAGGATCCGGAGGCAGCCGAGCGCGAGGTGGAAGAGAACTGGGTTTGGCGCTGGCACACGCGCTTTGATGAGTGGTTCGAGCGCCGCCGCGAGAGCTATCGCAACCTGTTGCAGCTGACGCTTGAAAATCGTGCTTTGACCATCGGCATTTTCGCTTTATTCGTTCTGCTTACGCTGCCGCTCATCTTCTTGATCGGCGAAGATTTCTTTCCGTATGTCGACTCAGGTCAGATGGCACTGCACGTGTATCCGCCACAGGGCATGCGGCCTGAGGACTCCGAACAGTACTTTGCAGCGATCGAGAAAGAAATCCGGCGGGTCATTCCGCCTGAAGAGATCAAGCTGATCCTCGATAATATTGGGCTGCCCAACGGCGGCATCAATCTTGCTTTTGGTGACAGCAGCGTCATTTCAGATTCGGACGGCGACATCAACATCTCGCTTAATCCCGGCAAGCGGATGACGCAGGAATACATGCGGACGCTGCGCGTCGACCTGCACCAGAAATTTCCGGATGCCGTCTTCTTCTTTACGCCGGCCAACATCACGAACCAGATTCTTGACTTTGGTTTGCCTGCGCCTATCGATCTGCAGATTGCCGGGCGAAGTCCGCAAAACTTTGTGATTGCGCAGCAGATGCTCAAGGAAGTGCAGGCAATCCCGGGCATTGCCGATGCGCACATCCATCAGCAGATAGCCCAGCCGACAATCAACGTGAATGTGGACCGGCTGAAGGCCCGTCAAATCGGCTTGACGCAACAAGATGTTGCGCAGAGCATGCTGGTCTCGCTGAGCGGCACCGGGCAGACGGCGCCGAACGAGTGGTTGAATCCGCAGACGGGCGTGAACTACCAGGTGGTGGTGCAGACGCCGCAATATCGCATTGACTCGATGCAGACGTTATCGCGGACGCCTGTCACAGCGCCCGCAGGCAACGCCAGCCAATTACTCGGCAACCTGGCAAACTTCGAGCGGGATGTGACACCCGCCATCATCGACCATTACAACATTCAGCCTGTCTATGACATTGAGGCGGATGTGGATCAGCGTGACCTGGGTGGTGTAGCGAGCGCCATCCGTAAAATTATGGCCAATCACCAAAAGGCGCTGCCGCTTGGCAGCGTGCTCGCGCTGCGTGGCGAAGTGCAGACGATGAGTGATTCATTCACGCGGCTTGGGATCGGCATTATCTTCGCCATTATTCTTGTGTACCTGCTGATGGCGGTGAACTTCCAGTCGTGGCTTGACCCGGCGCTGATCCTGATGTCGTTGCCCGTCGCGTTTGCGGGCATTTTGTGGATGCTGTTCCTTACGCACACAACGTTTAATGTGCCGTCGTTGATGGGCTCCATCATGACGATTGGTGTGGCAACGGCGAACAGCATTCTGATGGTCGTGTTTGCCAACGATGAGCGTGCTGCCGGCAAAGACAGTATTGAAGCTGCGATTAATGCGGGCTACACGCGGCTGCGGCCGGTGTGCATGACCGCACTGGCCATGATTATCGGCATGCTGCCCATGGCGCTTGCGCTTGGCGAAGGCGGCGAACAAAATGCTCCGCTTGGGCGCGCTGTCATCGGCGGCCTGCTGTTTGCCACGCTGGGAACGTTGTTCGTGGTGCCGATCATGTACTCGTGGCTGCGCACGGCTGAGCCGCGCGATATGGATGCCGAGATCGACCGCGCGTATCACGAAGGGGACAGCGCGGAAGAGAAACAGAAACAGGCGCAACAGGGTAACAACGGCGCGCAGCCGCAGACGGCATGAGACGGGGCAATGACAGACGGGGCGACGACACAACCATGAGCGACGACTTACAGCAGCGTGTGTATCCCGAAGACGAGCGGCTCCGCGGGGTGCAGGATGACCCTGACCGGCGGATGACACGCGCCGAATGGGAGCGCGAAGAGTCGCTTGCCCGGCAGGCCGCGCATAAGCGCCATGACAGCGTTGCGCATGATCGCGAAGTACAGCAGGAGCATGATCGCAAGAAGAAGTCGCAGCATCGCAACTGGGGCAAGATTCTGTTGTGGGTTGGTGTTGGCGTTGGAGTGCTGTTGCTGATCTTCATTGTGGGGTATCTGCCCCATCGCGCGGAGCAGAAGAAGGCAGCCGCGGCCGCGAAGCAGCGTGAACAGGAAGAGCCGCAGGTTACGGTGATTGAGGTGAAACGGAGCACGAAGCCCGGTGAGCTCACCGTGCCAGGTACAACGGCTCCGATTACCGAGGCGTACATTTACGCGCGTGCCAACGGGTACCTCAAGAAGAGGTATGTCGACATCGGCGACCATGTGAAGAAGGGCCAACTGCTGGCTATCATCGACGCGCCGGATCTTGATCAGCAGGTAGAACAGGCGCGGCAGCAGCTGCACCAGGCAGAGGCCGATGAAGCGCAGCAGCAGGCACAGCTTGATTTAAGACGCGTGACGTGGGAGCGTTGGCGGACGCTGGTGGCCAAGGGCGTGTTCTCACGGCAGGATGGCGACCAGCGCGAGACAGACTACCGTGCGCAGCTTGCTACCTTGGCTTCGTCACAACGGAATGTCGAGAGCTTTCGCGCCAACCTGAATCGCGCGATCGCGCTGCAGAGCTATGAGCGCGTGACCTCTCCGTTTGACGGTGTTGTGACGCAACGCAATACCGACATTGGCGCCCTGGTAGGCTCTGGTGGCTCTTCAACACCGGCACCAACGAATGCGCCGATGCAATCGAACGGAGGCTCGGCGAGCGCAGGAACGTCCAGCACCAGCGGATCGAGTGGCAGCCCAAGTCAAACGGCGTCGCCGAACACTGGATCGGCTTCGAGCGGCGGCGCGTTGTTCGCCATTGCGAAGGTGGATACGCTACGCATCCTTGTCGCCGTGCCGGAAGGCTACGCGACGAGCATCGTGCCCGGCATGTCCGCGCAGGTGTTCCTGCAGGAGCGCACGGGTAAACCGATCAATGGCACCGTAACGCGCTTTACGCATTCCATCGACGAGAACACACGGACGATGCTGACGGAGGTGGACCTGGATAACCGCAATGGCAGCCTGTCGCCGGGTATGTACACGGTTGTGACGTTCGTGCAGGTGCGCGGCACGTCGCCGCTTACCGTGCCTGGCGACGCAGTCGTTGTGCGGCAGGATCGCACGATGGTCGCTATCGTGAAGGACGAGAAGGTTCAGATGGTGCCAGTTGAGATTGGACGCGATTATGGTCCGTCGGTTGAGATACTCAGCGGTCTGCAGCCGGGTGATCATGTCATTACCACCGTGAATGACGGCGTGCGTCAGGGAGCAAAGGTGCGTCCGCAACTGCAGGCTCCCGAAGGCGAAGACAACGGCAAATCGAGCGATACACAGAACAACAAGGTGCCGAATGCCGGACCGAACGAGTATGGCGATCAGTCCGTAGTGAATCAGCAAAGCGAGAGCACAAACAACCAGGGCAAGAAGGGCAGTGGATCCGGCAACGGCACGGGCGGCGGAGGCGGCGGACAAAAGCAGAGCGAGCAGCAAAGCAAGCAACAGACCAAGCAGCAGGAGAAGAGCGCCAAGTGATGCATCGTGCTTCATCCCGTGTGCTGCTTGTTGCAGGCCTGGCGATGGGAGCGGTTGCGCGCGCGCAACAACAGCCGCCACCCTACACCTCGCCGCAGCCATCGTTGCCTTCGGTCGAGGCCTCGCCTGGGCAGCAGGCGCCACCGCAGTCGCAACGGCCAACGGCGGCTCCGGATGCTCCGCAGCCGCAGCCGAATGGCAGCAGCATGGATCTTCGTTCCATCAAGCCTTTAAGCGTTCAGCCACCATCGCCGGCGACGCCTTCGGATGCTGTGACTCAGGCAGCCTCCGGCAGCAAGCGTCCGGATGCAGAGGCTGCTCCGGTAGCCGATGCCAGGCCGTACCACTTCATCGCGCCGTATAAAGCGCCACATGTACCTGCAATGCCACCCGGAACCGGATCGCGGCTTGCGGGCCTGGTGCGTGACGGCAAGCTGTACCTGTCCCTGCATGATGCTCTGGCACTTGCGATTGAGAACAACCTGGACGTTGAAGTTGGCCGTTACAGTCTGGCGCTGAGCGATACCGACCTTACCCGCGCGAAGGGAGGCGGCTCGCTGCGCGGTGTGGACTATTCCATCCAGCAGACCGCGCCAGGTGTGGGGGCAGCGACCAGCCCGCTGCTGATTACGACCACAACGCAGAATGGCTCGCCCACGAACGCAACCGTGACCGATCTGTCGCAGATCACGCAGATCGGCAATACGCAGCAGCAGACACTCTCAGAGAACAACAGTGATACGTATGCGTCTGGGCCAACGATTCCGGTGTTCGATCCGACCCTCACCGGTCAGGTAGGCTACTTGCGCCGTTCGGACCAGATATCGCTTGAAAATGCCACGACGACAGGAACGACGGGAACGAGCGGCAGCGGAGCAACGGCAGACCCGGGCGTGAACTCGTTTGTGAATCTCGGCATTGACTACCAGCAGGGTTTTTCGCCTGGCACGCAGATCGATGCGTTCGTGAACAACTCGCCGTCCGTGCTCTACGGCTCCACCTCGCAATACGATCCGTTCCATTCACCCAGCACATCCGTTACGGTGACACAGCCCTTGCTGCGCGGCCGTGGGCGCGCTGTGAATCTTCGCTTTGTCCGCATCGCGCAGATCGATCAAAGGGTGTCGCGGCTTGTATTTGAGCAGCAACTTCTCGAAACGGTCTATGGCGTCTCGCGTTTGTACTACGACCTTGTATCGCTGGGCGAGAACATCGCGGTGAAGGAAGAGTCGCTGGCTGCTGCGCAGCGACTACTGGAAGACGATCGCAACCAGGTGACCGAAGGCACGCTGGCTCCCGTTGAACTCACGCGTGCGCAAGCTCTCGTATCGTCCAGCCGGCTCGATCTCATCCAGGCACGAGGGCAGTATCGCCAGCAGGAGGTGATCCTGCGTGAGCAACTGGTGCGTAATCTTGCCGATCCTGAGGCACAGATGCTGTCGCTCGTTGCCACGGACAAGATCACCGTTCCGGATGCAGCGCCGGTGCTCGATGTGCCATCTCTCACTGCCGATGCACTGGCCAACCGGCCTGACTTGGCGCAGGCCGCGCTGCAGGTGAGGGCTGACGATCTCCAGGCCCGAGGCACGCGCAACGGCGTTCAGCCGCTGCTTAACCTGTACGCAAATGTGCAAACCCGGGGATCGTCGCTGGTGCCGTATGAGACGCTGGGCTCAACGGGCAATGGAGTTATTACAGTGCCGGCTGCTCTTACTTCGGGCGGCCTGCGGCTTTCGACGATCTACCAGGCTGGTATCCAGATCAACCTGCCGCTGCGCAATCGAATCGCCCAGGCCGACGCTGCGCGCGATGACATTCAAGTGCGCCGTGCCGAGGCTCGCACGCAGAAGCTCTCCAATGACGTTCGGCAGCAGATTGAGAATGCGGCTATCGCACTGGAGAACGCGCATGAGGCGTATGCGGCGGCGGTTGAAAGTACGAACTACCAGCAGCAGTTATTGCAGGCGGAACAGGACAAGTTTGCGGTGGGTGAGAGTACGAGCTACTTGGTCATTCAGGACCAGGCGTACCTTGCACAGGCACGTTCGACAGAGGTCGCGGCACGTTCCGACTGGATGAAAGCGCAGATGGCGCTGGACCGTTCCATGGGCAACCTGCTTGAAAAAAACCGTATCCAGCTGGATGATGCAATCGCGGCAAAGGTTCCGTAACCAATCGTTACCTATTCGTCACATGTTTCCGCTGAGTTTTGGCGTGAGGTAAAACACCGTTCCGCATCGTACATTTCGTGAGTACCATCACGCGATGAAGATTGCTCTTTGCATGTGGCAGTCAGTATGCTCCAGACATTCTGCTGTGTTCGACGCCAGACCGCATGGCACGCCTGATTAGCTGCAGCAAGGACAGGGAGTTCACGATGGCAATGGAACACGGCGCGGTAGAAGGCTTTGCTGGTTGTTGTCCCCAGGATAGTTTGTTTGAGCGTTACAGCTGGTTCTACGCGCTTTGCCGCGAGCACCTATTTTGCGATCACTCCACGGAAATACAGCAGTCACTCTGGAACGAAGACACTCCCGCGGTAGGCACCCATCTTCTTGAACTCGGCTGCGGCCCTGGCTTTTATGCATGCCGGATGGCCGAGCTTTTTCCGCAGCTGCGCACGACGGGGATCGATCTCTCCATGAACTTGCTGGCGCGTGCGCGGTCGCGGGCGTCGCGGAAGCATTTGGATAACTGCAGCTTTCATCACGCGGATGTGCATGCGCTGCCTGCCTCTGTCGGTGAGGTGGACGCTATTGTTGTCTCGCGCCTGTTCCTGATCGTGCCGAATCGCGAAGATGTGTTGCAGGAGATCTTCCGTGTGCTCCGGCCCGGCGGACGTTGCTTCATCGCAGAGCCTGTATCGGCTGCGCGAACGCAGTTACCCCTATCGGCCATGTGGCTGCTGGCGAAGCTGACGTCGTTCTCGCGCGTGCCGTATGTCGAGCCGCATCGCGTGAAAACGATGTCGCAGCCTGAGTTTCATGCGCTGGTTCACTCGCAGCCATGGGCCAGCGTGACGCTCAAGCCGAAGGGCCGCTACCAGGTTGCAGTTTGTGAAAAGCCTATGTGTACGGAGCAGCGCCTCGTTGCCTAGCGTCTATCGCATCCTTGATCCTGCCCGGCCGGATGCGGCGTTGGAGCACACATGCGCACTTGCCGTTATGGCCAAAGCTCCGCGCCCCGGCAAGGTGAAGACGCGGCTTGCGCCGCCGCTTACGCTGGAGCAATCGGCGGCACTGAATATCTGCTTTTTGCGTGACACTGCTGCGAACATCGCTGCGGTTGAAGGTGCGGCGGGTCTCATTTGCTATACGCCGGTAGGTGATGAAGAGGCCTTCGATGGCTTGCTGCCGGAAGGCTTTGCTCTGATTCCGCAACGTGGCGATGGCTTTGGCGAGCGGCTGCTGTGCGCCGCGCAGGACATACTGGCATGCGGTTTTGGTGCGGTGTGCCTGATCGATTCTGATAGCCCAACGCTGCCGCACACCGCGCTGCAGGCTGCTGTGCGTGTGCTGGGGGAAGACGGGGATCGCGTCGTGCTCGGCGGATCTGATGATGGAGGCTATTACCTCATCGGCCTGAAGCAGCCGCATGCCGAGGTCTTTGACCGCATCACGTGGAGTACAGGGTCGGTGTATCAGGAGACGCTTGAGCGTGCGTCAGAGGCCGGGTTGACCTTGATTGAGCTGCCGCTCTGGTATGACGTGGATGATGGAGCCACGCTGCGTGTGCTGGCGGCGGAGTTGTTGGATGGCGCGCGGCCACCGTTTGCATCCGTGGATGGTTTCGACGCGGCGGCAACGCGCGGCTTTCTGGATGGACTGGCTGCATCGGGCACTCCGCCATGGATGCAGACCGCGGGTACGGCAGGGAAGTCTTGAGGCGCGGGTTGTCGATCAAGCCGTGGGCCGCTACAGCATTGGGCACGAACGTTGCGTTGGTGCTGCTGGGTGGCTTGCTTGTGTGCTTGTCATGGCATCTTGGCATTGAGTTCGATCATTTTGTCATCGGCTATTCGGAGACATCGGTCTGCGCGCTGGTGACGTTTCTGGGTGCTGCTCTGCTGGTCACGCGGCAGCCGGTGGATCGTTGGACGCTGCCACTTATTCTTGTTGTTGCTGCGCTGTGCCGCCTGGCTCTGCTGATGCCCGAGCCGCATCTATCGAGCGACATCTATCGCTACGTATGGGATGGCATGGTGCAGCATCACGGCATCAATCCGTACCGCTATGTGCCGGGCGATCCGCACCTGACGTTTCTGCGTGATGACGATATCTTCCCCAACATTAACCGGCGTGACTACGCACCGACGATCTATCCGCCGGTTGCGCAGATGTTCTATTTTGTGGCGACGCTGTTTGGCGGCAAGCTGATTGCCATGAAGATAGCGATGGATTTATGCGAGGCCGTCACGATCTTCGGGTTGATTCAGATGCTGCGCAGTATGGGTCTGCGGCGCGAGCAGGTGCTGTTGTATGCGTGGAGTCCGCTCGTGATCTGGGAGATTGGTTCGAGCGGTCACCTGGATGCGTTGATGACTGCGTTGATTGTGCTTGCGTTGCTGTTCCGTATGCGCAATCAGCCAGTGTTGACGGGCTTTGCGCTTGGTGCGGCTGTTCTGACGAAGTTCTATCCGCTGCTGTTGTTTCCAGCGCTGTGGCGCAGGCGCGACTGGAAGATGCCGCTGGCGATGCTGGCTGTTTGCCTGACGTATTTGCCGTATTTAGGCGTCGGCAAGCGTGTGCTTGGCTTTGCCGGCGGCTACGCGGAAGAGGAGGGTATTCACTCCGGGTCTCGTTACTTCCTGCTGGATTGGGTGCACCATTTGCCGCATTGTTCACACCTTCCGCTGCTGTTTTTCTATGCTTTTTGCGCGTTTCTGATTGCTTTTTTGACGTTTTGGAGCGTGCGCGTTTCGGAACGGCCCGGAGGCGCTTTTCTTGCGCCTGCCGGAGCGCTGGCGTTTGCGTTGATGCTGCTGTTCTCGCCGCATTACCCCTGGTACGTCATCTGGCTGGTGCCGTTCCTCGTGCTTGCGCCGTCGCTTGGGATGGGCGTGTATGTCTGCGCAATCTTTTGCGCGTTCACGACGCAATGGGCTTCGCCGGGTGAGGGCATGTACTTCCTTGGCAAGTGGATCTATGGGGCGACGGCGTTGGCGCTGCTGGTGCAGTTGGCGTGGAGACGCTGGCCGTATGGCGGGCAAGTCGTGCGTTCGATCTGGCCTGTGAGGGAGAATGCCTGATGCGTGTTTCTGTCGTCATACCGGCGCTCAACGAGGCCGAATCGATCGGCTTCACCGTGAGCGAGATGCCGTGGCACCTGATCGATGAGTGCATCGTGGTGGACAACGGCAGCACGGATGGTACGGCTGAGATTGCGCGTGGTGCGGGAGCGCGTGTCGTGACGACAGAGCAAGGATACGGCGCCGCCTGCATGGATGGGGCTGCTGCCGCGCTGCCGACGAGCGATGTCATCGTGTTTATGGATGGCGACGGCAGCGATGTGCCGGCGCAGATGGCGCTGCTGCTTGGACCCATTGAGATTGGTTTGCGCGATTTTGTGATGGGCACGCGGCTGGGCGGGATCGAACGCGATCCTGGGTCGATGCTGCCGTCGCAGGTGTTTGCGGGGTGGCTGGTGAGTACGTTGCTGCGCGTGCGGTTTCCAAGGGGTTTCCGCTACTCGGACATGGGACCATTTCGAGCGATTCGGCGGTCGTCGCTCGTGGCGCTCGGGATGCGTGAGCGAACCTATGGTTGGAGCCTTGAGATGCAGATCAGGGCGATTCAGCATGGACTCCGCATTGCGGAGGCGCCGGTGAACTACCGGGTGCGGTTTGCCGGTGAGTCGAAGGTCGCAGGCAACCTTCGTGCATCCATCAAGGCGGGATTTCGCATTCTGGAGGTGCTGTTCCGGGTTTCATTCGAAAGGCATGACCGAAGAGCGACATCGACCAAAACTTCTGCCGGAAAGTAGCGTCATATCCTTACAGGCCGAGGTTGCGGCCAGGGAGTTTTGACGATGGGATATCGAATTGGATCGCGTGTGATTGGATCGTTGGCGCTTGCAGCCGTGATGGCAGTGCCGGCGGGCGCGTTTGCTCAGACCAAGGGCATGAGCGACGCACAGGTGGAAGCCAATGTTTTAAAGGCATTTGCGGGTGATCAGCGGCTGGCCAACCAGCCGATCAATACATCCACCGTCTTCGGTACGGTGACCTTGACGGGGTCTGTTGCGGACGAAGCCGCTCGTGACGCCGCGGAGCAGATTGCATCGCGCACAGAGGGTGTGAAGAAGGTTGTGGATCAACTGAGCGTGGGCGCTGCACCGGCACAGGCTGCCGCGCAGAACGGCCAGGACTATGACCCGGCCGCGCAGAACAGCCTGCCCGGAACTGCCGTACCGGCGTACCAGGGTGCTGCCGCAGCGAATGTGCAGCAGGGCGACCCGTCGAACGGCAACATGGCTCCGAATGCGCAAGGCCAGCAGGGTTACCCACAGCAGCAGGGAGCACCGCAGGGCTATCCGCAGCAGCAGCAGGGCTACCCGCAACAGCAGGGACAGTATCCGCCGCAAGGCAACCCGCAACAGCAACAGGGCTATCCTCAGCAGCAGGGTGGTTATCCGCAGGGCCAGCCTGGTTATGGTGATCCGCAGGCGCAGGGCAATTATCCGCCTCCGCCGCCACAGGGCCGTTTGTACCGTCGCGATTACGAACGTCAGCAGATGCAAGGTGGTCAAGGCTCTGCGCCACAGGGGCAGCCCGGCGGCCAGCAGGTGACAGTGCCGGATGGGACGGTGTTGGCGGTCAGCATCAACCGTTGGCTCTCAAGCGGCGATGCTGCTCCGGGTTCGGTCTTTACCGCATTGGTAGCGCAGGATGTCGTTGCCGGTGGGCAGATTGCGATTCCACGTGGAGCGACGGTTGACGGAACGGTGGTGGATGCGAAGGGCGCCGGCGCTCTGAAAGGCCGAGGATCGCTCACGCTGCAGCTGAACACGCTGGAGCTTGGCGGACAGCGCATTCCGTTGCAGAGTGATCCGTTTACGGTGAACGGCCATGACAAAACGGCACGGTCCGTCAATTCAACGATCATCGGCGCCGGTGTGGGCGCCTTGCTTGGTGCGGCGATTGGACGCGGTACGGGTGCGGCCATAGGCGCGGGTGTGGGTGGCGCTGCCGGACTGGGCGCAGCCGCGGCTTCGCCGGGCGGCAACGCAAACATTCCGCCCGAAGCGTTGCTCCGGTTCCGGTTGACGCAGCCTGTGCCGGTCACGACTGTTTCTGAAGCTGAAATGCAACGTTTGGGTGGTTACGCCGGGCCTGCTTCTCGCTATCGTCAAGGACCACCGCCGCAGGGTTACGCTCCGTACGGTGGGCCGGTTGTGGGCGTGGGTGTTGCGCCGTACCCGTACTATCGCGGCTACTACCGAGGCGGGTACTGGTACTAAGGCGCTTTGAAAACGAGGGCTTTAGCTTTGGCGATACCGCCGGGCTAAAGCCCTTTAGTTTTTGGCTGCCGTACGCGAGCCTTCAGCCCACTGTTGTGCATTGGCCTACCTGGGGCCTTGCCACAGGCTATTCCAGCGCGGGCTTGCAGCCCGCAAAACGCCACGCTCATGCGCCCCTCAGCAGGCGGGTCATTTATACTTGCTGGAGCGACACGCCGCGTGCGTTCCGCCGCTCGTGCGTCGCGTCTGCCGTGATCCGGCACACATTGATAGCTTCCTCGAAGGGTCTCTCGCAAAAGCAATGATTCGTGCTCTCCAGAAGGACAACCGTGTAACAAAGGCGATCTTCGCCGTCATCATTGGCGCTGCTGTGCTTTCGATGGTGCTGTACCTTGTGCCGGGCCTGTATGACGGTGTGACCGGCGGCGGCGCCGCCTCGCAGGGTGTCTATGCCGTCGTGCGCAGCCCAAATCCCATTGGCCGCATCTTTGGTGACAGCACGGACATCAAGACGACCGAAGTGACGGCCATGGCGCAGAACCTGGCGCAGCGGCAGAACCTGCCCGCGCAGTACCTGCCGTTTCTGATGCCGCGCTTTGAGCAGCAGGCACAGCAGATTCTTGTTGCCGGCGCGATTGAAGACCGTGAAGCTGCACGCCTGGGCTTGACGGCGACCGAGAGCGACGTGCAGCAGGAACTGCAGACCGGCCAGCTGGGCCAGCTGTTCTTCCCGGACGGCAAGTTCATTGGCGACGACAAGTACAAGGCCTTCGTGACGAACCAGCTGGGGTTTGCCAGCGTTGCCGAGTTCGAAGATAAGGTGCGGCAGGAGATCACGTCGCGGCGTCTGATCCAATTCGTCACAGCCGGCGCTACCGTGAGCGACAACGCCGTGCGCGAGCAGGTGCGGAAACAGGGCAGCAAGATCAAGTTCGATTACGCCGTCATCTCTGCTGCTGACCTTGCCAAGACCGTAAATCCGATCGACAGCGATCTTGAAAAGTACTTCAACCAGAACAAGGCGCGCTATGCGCAGGCTGTGCCGGAGAAGCGCAAGATTGAGTATGTGACGATCACGATGGCGAGCCTGCCCGGCGGCAAGCCGCAGGTGACGGATGCCGATGTGGCCGCGTACTACAACGCGCACAAGGCCGACTATCACGTTGACCAGCAGGTGAAGGTGCGGCACATCCTGATCGCTGCTCCACAGGGTGCGGATGCCAAGACGGACGCGGCGGCGAAGGCCAAGGCGCAGGGCATCCTGGACAAGATTCATGCGGGTGGCGACTTTGCCGCGCTGGCGAAGGCGAACTCGGACGATCCGGGATCGAAGGACTCCGGTGGCGAGCTGGGCTATGTGAAGGCGAACGGCCAGATGGTGCCCGCGTTCCAGGACGCTGCGATGAAGCTGAAGGCCGGCGAGACCTCCGGCCTGGTGCGCACGAACTTTGGGTATCACATCATTCAGGCAACGGCGCGCGATGAAGCGCATGACAAGCCGGTGAGCGAAGTTGCCGGTGAGATTCGTCCCATCCTGGAGCAGCAGGCCGGTGGCAAGGGCTTGCAGGCGATGGCGTCGCAGGTGGCGAACGATGCGGCGAAGGCGGGACTGGACAAGGCTGCGGCTGATCACAACCTGAAGCCGGTGACGACCGACCTGCTGACCGGGGACGACAAGATCAACGGTCTGCCGGACAGCACGCAGGTGATGCAGGCTGCGTTCACGGGTAAGAAGGGCGATGCACCGCGTTATGCGCCGGCCGGCGAAGGGACGTATGCGGTCTTTACGCCGGTCGACGTTGAGGCCGCGCATGCACCGACGTTCGCCGAGTGGAAGGACCACATCCTTGAGGATTACCGCACCGAGCAGGTGCCGGGGATGCTGCAGGCGAAGCTGACGAAGCTGTCGGACAGCGCGAAGCTGCTGGGCGATCTGCACAAGGCCGCTGCCGAGATGAATACCCCGGTGAAGTCGTCGGACCTGGTGGATCGTACGGGCAGCGTGCCGGATATTGGGCCGATGACTGGGCCTGCGGCCTCGGCGTTTGACCTGGCAAAGGGTGCGGTGAGCGGCCCGCTGAACAGCGGCCAGTCGGGCGCTGTGGTGCAGATCACGGACAAGGAAGAGCCAACGGCGGAAGAGATTGCCAAGAGCTTCCCAGGGCGCCGGAATGAGCTGCTGGAGCAGGCGCGCGCGGAGACCTTCGGCATCTACATGCAGACGCTGATCGACAACTACACGAAGAAGGGTGCCATTCGTGTGGTTGCGCCGCCAAAGGCTGCTCAGTCGCCCCTGGGTATGTAAGAACGTTAAGGCACATCACGAATGGCAAAGGTCGGGCGTTTGCGCTCGGCCTTTGCTGTTTCCGTTCGGGTGAATCTCACTGCGCCTGTGCCTGGTTTGCCTCCAACTATGCAGTGCCACCGTTTGCGGTTTGGTGCATCTTAACGAGACATGATCTCTGAACGGCTTTCCGGCATCCTGCTGCACGTCTCGTCACTGCCTTCGTATGGTGGCATTGGTGACTTCGGCCCAGCGGCGTATGCCTTTGTAGACTTCCTTGCCTCGGCGAAGCAGCGTTTGTGGCAGGTGCTGCCGCTTAACCCGACGGGATACGGCAACTCTCCTTACTCTGCGCTCTCTGCGTTTGCGGGCAATCCGCTGCTCATCAGCCTGGAGCGGCTGCAGAAGGATGGCTGGCTGTACGCGGGCGAGATCGATGGGCTTGCAGGGCACAATGGCGCGGTTGATTACGGCCGCGCGGTTGCCGAGAAGGTGCCGCTGATTGAGCGTGCGGCCACGCGCTTTCTACGGGGATCGAGCGAGAAGCAGTGCGCTGCGTTCGAGGCGTTTCGCGAGGCAAACAAGGCGTGGCTAGTGGACTTTGCGCGGTTTACCGTGCTGCGCCGCCAGAACGACTACAAGCACTGGAACGAGTGGCCTGCGGAGCTTGCGGCGCATGATCCGATTGCGTTGGAGGCGTTCGACAAGGAGTTCAACGCCGCGCTTGAGATTGAGTACGCGATCCAGTTCTTCTTCACGGAGCAGTGGACGGCGCTGCGCGCGTTCTGCACGTCACGCGATGTGCGCATCATGGGCGATATGGCGATCTTTGTGTCGTATGACTCGGCTGATGTGTGGGCGAACAAGGAGCTTTTTGAGCTGGATGAGCAGTACAAGCCGATTGCTGTGTCGGGTGTGCCACCGGATTACTTTTCGGCAACGGGGCAGCGATGGGGTAATCCGCTGTACCGTTGGCGGTTCCTGGAGCAGCATGGGTTCCAATGGTGGATTGACCGTGTGAAACGGCAGCTGGATCTGTACGACCTGTTGCGGCTGGATCACTTCCGCGGGTTTCAGGCGTACTGGCGCATTCCTGCGGAAGAAGAGACCGCGATGAACGGCGAGTGGGTTGAGGCGCCGGGCTTTGCGCTGTTCGACCGGCTGAAGTCGGCTCTTGGTGGAGCGCTGCCGTTCATTGCGGAGGATCTTGGCGTCATTACGGACCAGGTGGATAAGCTGCGGTGCGATTTCGGTATGCCGGGCATGCGGGTGCTACAGTTTGGCTTTGCCGGGCGGGGTGCGCACATCCATCTGCCGCATAAGTATGACCGCAATACCGTGTGCTACACGGGCACGCACGATAATGACACCACGCTGGGCTGGTGGCAGAGCGCGGGTGAGGACGACCGACGCAACCTTGTGATCTACCTTGGGCCGCTGGCGCATCCGAACGATGCGGTGTGGGCGATGATCCGTTGCGCGGAGCGGTCGGTTGCGGCCATCTGCATCATTCCGTTGCAGGATTTGCTGCATCTTGGGTCCGAGGGGCGCATGAACACGCCGGGCGTGCCGGAGAAGAACTGGACGTGGCGCTACGATTCGAACGCGCTGCATCCGGACTTTGCGACGCAGCTGAAGTACATCACCGAGGAGTGCGACCGGGATGCGTATGTGCCGGAGGCTGCGCTGGAGGCAAACGCGGCAATGCCGACGGAGGCTTTGAGCGATCAGAGCGGAGAGAAGCAGGGGACTGAGCCGGAGACGCTAGTGGCGGTGTAGGGCCGGTTCGTACTTCTTGGAGGGGCAGCGCCTTTGGTTCCGGATGGGTTTCGATAGCGCGAGCTTTCAGCCCGCTGCTGCTCCCTGTACGCGGACCTGGGGCTTTGCCCCAGGCTATTACATTGCGGGCCTTCAGCCCGCTTGGCTTGCTGGCCGTTACATACATGGGTATGTAGTCGTGCCTTTGGTGCTTGCTTTGCGGCAGAAGTGTGGAACGTGCCTTTGGCCTTCTCTTTTGTTGTGTGTTCCGTATCCAGGCCTTCGGCCTAGGCTAAGATCGCGTCGCGCCCTTGGCGCTTGGCTTTGCGGCATGTGCTTGCCCTATGGCGCTTGGGCTTCGGCATGTGATCGCGCCCATTGGTGCTTCAGCCACCCGTTCATGGTCAGGGTGCATGGCTGGGCGCGGAGTCTGTTGTGTATGCACTAGCGTGACGCGGAGTCCGTCGCGGATGCACTACACTGGCAAGGAAGGAGTTTCAACGCATGCCGCTGTCTGGAGAAGCAATTCGCACCATGAACTACGTTGATGATATGTCTGGGACGTTGCGCCGCATTCTTGCCACTCTGCCGTCGCTGACGCCGGAAGAGCGCATTCGTGTGGCCGAGCATATTCAGAAGTCTGATCCGAGCTATGCGTCTGTAGTAGCAGCGATCGAGTCGAAGTAATTGCCGAACGAAACACCATGTGGCCCGCTGACACTTGCGCTGATTGGCGCAGGAAAGGCGGGCCGTTCGCTTGCTGCCGCGGCGGTGCGCGCGGGACATCGCGTGGTGCTGGAAGATGTGCTGCCGTCTCGTTTGCGGGAGGCGTTGGACGAGATTCCGACGGAGGGAATGCCCGGTTCGCTTGAGACGGTGACGACGGTGGAAGACGCCGTGCGCGAGGCTGACCTGGCAATTGATTTTGTGCCGGATGAGTTGGAGTCGAAGCTGGAGATCGTGTGCATGGTGGACCGCATGGCTCCGCCGAAGACGATTCTTTGCATTCAGACACGTGCATTGAGCGTGAGCGATCTTGCGCATTGCACGTATCGCGCGGACCGGTGTGTTGGCGCGTGGTTCGATGCGGAACATACGCTGGTGACGCGAGGCAGTCAGACATCCGATGTCACGATCGAGCGAGTGGTGGCGTTCTTCCGGTCCGTTACGCCACGGCTGGATAGTGTCGTAGAGATTGTTGTTGCAGAGGCTCGTTACTAGCGCGAGCTTTCAGCCCGCAAAATATTGCTGAGGGCGGAACCTGGGGCTTTGCCCCAGGCTATTACATTGCGGACCTTCAGTCCGCCAATTCCGACGTTCGCTTTAGCGCGGCCTGTCCGCATCTATGCATGCTGCTATGACGCGGACCTTTTAGTCTGCTGCTTAAACGCGGAACCTTGGTCTGCTGACAAACGCGGCCCTTCAGTTCGCACGGTCCGAGTCTGCTGCGTTGTTTAACGCTTGTTTGACTGGCCTGTTGGACGGGGTGCGTTGTCGTGGGTATGCGGAGCGTTGTCGTGTGTGTGCGACGAGCTGTCATGCTGTGCGAGTGCGATGGTGGCCGTTGCGGCGAGTGCGACGAGAAGAGCAAGTGTGCGAAAGCGCATGGTTAAAGCCCTGTAGCAGCCGGGTTGTCGAGCGGTCGCAACCCGTTCCGAGTTAAGGGGTTAGTCACCGCCCTGGCGTTGTCCGTTCACCACCCAGGGGGCTGGCGTACACCGCCAGAAGGCGCAGAAGGGCAAGGCCCGCAAACCTCGCGGCGCCTACCGTATGTCTTCTGTGCCGAACACGTATCTGATGTATGACCACGGATGAGGTTTCAGGATTTCTGCGGAAAACGCGACAAACCACGACACGTACATACAACCTTCCGAACGCAGGTGTGCATGGCAGTGAATGTGTAAGGCTAGAACTGCTGCCTGCGTTGGGGAGATTACATAGGAAGGCGCTTTGTTCCCGGTCCACCAGCCGGGAGTGCTGGAGAAGTGACGGGTGTACTCGTCGAATTTCCGCATATCGAAGTCTGCTGTCACGTTCGATCCGCAGGCATTCCGTGAGCCAGGGATTCAGACGAACGTGGTCGAGTATGTTCTTTGCGAGGAGGCCAACAGCCTGCTATGGGCAAACTTAGCCATGTGCGGTCAATGGGTTTGATAGCGTAAAGCGGCTGGTTACCTAATCCATGGAACGGGGGCGTTCAAAGGGCTTTTGCAGCAGCGCGCGGGCTTCGTTAATGGCGCCCTGGGTGTTGTCGTTGGTTTGGGTGGCGAGGCGGTATTCCTGCACGGCGCGGTCGCGCTGGCCGGTGAGGTCGAAGATTTTGCCGAGGCCGATGTGGCTCCAGACGGTGGTCCAACGCGGCTCGCCGTCACCGCGGAGGGCATCGCGGTAGCTGTTGGCGGCGGACTGGTAGTTGCGCTGGGTGAAGAAGATCTCTGCGATGCGGTAATTGGCAAGGGCGGAGTTTTTGTTGCTGTCGAGGGCTTTCTGGTACTCGGCGAGCGCGCCGATGAGATCGCCCTGGGCTACAAGCTGCTGGCCCTTGAGGACGGCGACGCGGACGGCGAGGTCAGGGGTGCTCTTGAGGACCCAGTTGTCGGGGTCGATGGCGATGCGGCGTGGGCGGCCGAAGGTTTCAATGGTGTAGGACGAGTCGGTGCCTGTGACGTCAATTTTGCGGGTCTCGGTCTTGCCGTCGGTTTCGATGCGGAGATCGACGGGCATGCGGAAGAGGTCGAGGTCCTGGGACACGGAGCCGACAGTGCGGAAACCTTTGTTGCTGCCGAGGCGGTAGACGGTGAACTTGTCCTGGAAGGCGGGCGCGCCGGTGCCGTCAAGCCATTGCGCGAAGAACGGCGTGAGGTTGAGGTCGGTGTTGGCTTTGGCGACGGTCTCCACGTCGGCGGAGCGGACGGACTTGTCGGTGTATTGCGAGAGCAGGCCGCGCAGGAAGGCGATGAACTTGTCGTCGCCGAGCTGGAAGCGGAGCATGTGGAAGACCATGGCGCCTTTTTCGAGGGTCATGGACTGGAACTGCGGCGAGAACGGGTCGGTGCGTGCCAGGGACGTGAGTGGCGCGGTGTCATAGGCGAGCGCGCCGGCTTCGATGTCGGGGATGGTGTTTTGCAGGGAGGTTTTGCCGCTGGTCTCTTCGAGGTTCATGAGCTCGGCGTAGCGGGCCATGCCGTTGGTGATCCAGGCGTCGTTGAGCGTGGCGGGCGAGATTTCGCTGCCCCACCATTGGTGGGCGATGGTGTTGGCGAGGAGGCGCGTGCTGTTCTTGTCGCCGATGCGGTTGGCTGCGATGGCTGCGACTTCAGGGGCCCAGGAGGCGGAGACGGAGTCAGCGGGGATTTCGACGATCTGGAGGATGCCGCTCTCAGGCTGGCCGAAGGTAGTGGTGAAGTACTCCTGCTGCTGTGCTGCGATTGTGGCGTAGTCAGCGGCGGTGGCCTTGTGGGGTTCGGTGACGTAGACGCTGATCTGGCGACTGGTGTTGACCTTGATGGGCGGCAGGAATTTGCCGGCGATGAGCGTGCCGGGGAAGCCGGGCCTGGTCCAGGCGAAGTTGAACTGGGTCTTGTCGCCGGGGAGCGCCTTTTTATCGAGGAAGCCGCTGCTGACGGCTGTCTCATTGCCGGGAACGATGGCATGGAGCGTCATGGTGAAGCGGTTGGTATAGAGGCCGACCATGGGGAACCAGCGGCCGGGGTAGAGCAGCATGGAGATGGGATCGGCGATGGCAGCGGTCTTGATGCCGTCCACAGGACTTGTATCTGCTTCTTTCAGTATGCCGGCGTAAGCGAATGTAAACGTTGTAGTTGTGCCGCTTGGGAGGGTCGTGGGCAGAGCGACGGTAACGGTGGAGCGGCGGGCATCGCGGTCGCTGTCAAGGGGCTTGCCGTCGGCGCTGGCGATCCTTGTGATGCGGAGGCCGTTGTTCAGCTCGAAGGTGGCAGCGGTGAGGTCCTGGTTGGCGGTGAAGGTGACGGAGGCGGTGGCGGTGAGGCGCTGGGCGACAGGGTCGATCTGCGCGTCGATGAGATAGCCGTTGACGGTGAGCGGCTGGCGCGTGCTGCTTTGCGCGGCGGCAGAGAGGACGCCGGTTCCGAGGCAGCCGAAGACGAGCGCGGCGGCGCTGACGAGGACGTTGCGAATGGGGGCGAAGTGGCGGGCTCGGTCGTTCATGCGTGTTGTGGACTTCACTCGTTAGACGCAGATCGTTTATAGGCGATTATGTCATTGCCTGACCGTTGTTGGATGGGATGGAAGCAAGCACGGCGTCGCGGAGGCGCTCGATAGCTGTCTGTGCGGTCGGGGACATGAGGCTGGTGCGAACGTGTGCGAGAGCTTCGATCTGGGCGGCTCGCTCGGGGGTGTCAGCGAGTAACGGGCGCAGGGCGGCGGCGACGTTGGCAGCGGTGAACTGGTCCTGGAGGAGCTCCGGCACGACGCGGCGGCCGGCGATGAGGTTGACCATGGCGATGGGCAGGTTGCCGTGCTCGTCGTGCTGCGCGGGGATTTCGGGGGGGTAACGGATGAGGCACTTGGCGAGGCTGAAGGTGGTGTTGGTGACGCGGTAGACGACAACGAAGGGTGTGCCGATGACTGCGGCCTGGACGGTGGCGGTGCCGGAGGCTACGACGGCGGCTCGGCTGTGGAGCAGGGCTGCGCGGGCGTCGCGGACGAAGGTGATGCGTACGCCCTGAATCGTTCGCTTCAACTCATTTTGTGTTGTGCAGGAGATTGTGGGCGCGATCGGGAGAATGTACTCGTGATCGCCGCCGATGAGCCTTGCAGCTTCCACCATGGCCGGCAGGTTCGCGTGGAGTTCGCCGCTGCGGCTGCCGGGCAGAAGTGCGATCCACGACGTATCAGTCCGGAGTTCCCACTGCTGTGCGTACTCTTCACGGGTAACCGCCGGCAGCGGTTGCTCTGCCAGCGGGTGGCCGACGAATTCGGCTTCGACGCCTCGGTTGGCGTAGAAGGGCTGTTCGAAGGGAAAGATGGTGAGCATCTTGCTGACGCGTTGTTGCACCCAGCGCAGGCGTTTGCGCTTCCATGCCCAGAGCTGGGGTGAGACGAACCAGATGACAGGTACGCCGAGCCGCTTGAGGTGTTTGGCGAGGCGGAAATTTACGTCGGGGAAGTCGATGAGGACGGCTACGTCCGGCTTGTTCTGTTTGATGGAGGCGACGAGCCGGAGGTAGCTGCGGAGGATGGTGGGGATGTGACGCAGGATTTCCGTGATGCCCATGACGGCGACGTCTTCGGCGCGGATGACGCGGTGCTGGCCGGCTGCTTCCATCGCGGTGCCGCCGAGGCCCGTAAAGCGTGCGCCAGGTAAGGATTGCTTGAGCGTGGTGATGAGTTCGGCTCCGTAGTGGTCGCCTGAAGCTTCGCCTGCAGAGACGAAAATGAGTGGACTGTTGGGCACGCTCCGTTAGTGTAGCGAGTGCGCGGTAACACTGAGCGCTGATCTAAAATTGGAACGCTAAGGTCGCTTAGGTTTACGCAATGGCCGCAAAGGATTGGTGTGAACGCCGCGAAGGCATCCCTGAAAAGACCGCTAACCTTCAGGTGCTTGGAGCAGGTCTTTAGCAGGTGCATGGAGCAGGTCTTAGGGTCCCCCTGTGGTATATTCATCAAGTAGCGCGCGAGCGTTACGCTGTAAAGAAGCCTGCGGTTTTGCTGGAGCGCCCGCTCCCGAACCGGTTCCGCCTCAAGGGTGGCCTGGCAACTGGATCAGATCCTGGACGCGTAGCTCAACTGGCAGAGCATTCGACTCTTAATCGACAGGTTGTAGGTTCGATTCCTACCGCGTCCACCAATCAGTCAATAACTTTAGTGTCTGTCGCACCCGCCACAATGGCGACTATGACGCAAACTATGACGCAGTTTTTTGGCGCTCCTTTCTGATTGTGTCTGGCTGGTTCCATTGCGTGCTTCGATTGCCGCGAATGCTCTCCATGCCGTGGTGCTGGTAGGGCAGGGTGCTGTTCACGCTCGCGTGACCCATGGTTCTCATGACCGCTGGAAGGGTTTTGCGATGCCGCCAGCGTGTAGGTCCCAAAGGTGTGACGCGCCGTGTAGAGGACTTGCGAGAGTCGACGTTCGCCTTACGGCGAGCATTCCGGAACCCCACTGCGACCTACTAGAGGTGACCCTCTCCTCGGCGCGCCGGGTAGACCCAGATCGACTCCAACTTCTTCCGCCGCTCCCAGAGCCGAGCCTTAAGGCGCTCGGACATGGGAACCTTCCCGTCATCGTCGCATGGAGCCCTTACGGCAAGAGCCGAGGAAACCTTCTCCGCACCGGCAGGGCGAAGAAGGTCAACATAGATCGTGACGCCATCACGCAATGTAACGGCGACATCCTTGTCCAGCACGATCTCGACAGGCAGCGGCATGAAGCCTTGCCTGATTTGAAAGCCCTTCGGGAGAACTCGCGTTCCGGGCTCGAACTGGCTGAACACGCCTTCACGTTCTGGACGGTCGGGAAAGGCAGGCACGAGGTCTGGCGCACAGTCGGGCATACTGAGTCTCCTAAGAGCGGGGCAGCACCGTTGCACGGCACCTGTCCGCTCGGCGTGTGGGATGTAGATCGCGGCGGCTCAGGTCGCAGGGATGAACGGCACCAGGAGATGGCTGTCGTAGCGACCACCTGCGTGAAGGATGTGCGTTCCGCTATTCCGTGTCTTGGGATGGCGGCTCATCTCAACGCCAGGCGCGTAAGACGGCGGGAAAGGATCTGTTCCCATCACGACCAACCGCATCTGTTCGCCAGCACGGAAGAGGGTGCTGGAGGGCCACACCTCAATCTCAACAGGCACAATCTCGCCAGGCTTGAGGCGTTGCTCGCGGAGGTGTGGATGCACGGGCTGATACGGTTTGCTTTGAGTCGTGTCGAGTTCGCGATCGGACACGCGCAGCCATCCATGTGTAGCGTGTCCGAAGCGGAACCGTGTGATGTAGTAGAAGTTTACGAGTTCGCCTTGTGCATCCAGCTTCTGAACTGCGGCGAACAAGTCCATGTCATCGCTGCCGTCCGCCTCCACCCATAGCTTGAGCTTGAAATAACCCGTCAACTCCGTATCTTCCTCGAAGCGGTGCGCGAAGAGCGCCTTCGGCTCTGTTGAGGTGCCGTCATAAGAGATGGAGGCTTCCGATGCAACTGCGTTCTTACGGAGCAGGCCACCGAAGGCATCCAGATAGAACGGCCTGTACTCCGTTCGTGCCAAAGGCCATTCGGTCTCCGCTCGCTCTTCGCCCACATCCAATCGCTCGCGCACTTCAATCCGTACCTTCGGCCAGGAATTGACCTCGTTTGGCGTGTCTTTTAGATAGCGGTCGAAGAAGGCGATTTGCCGCGCTGTGCTTTCCGGCGTGTACATGTGCGCCCACTTGTTGCGCCCATGCACCTCGAGCCACTTATGCTCGCTTCCCAGCCGCATGAACGCCGATAGTGACCCACGCGTGTGGATGGCGTGGTCGCTCCAGCTTGCAATGACGTACGTTGGCACCTCGATCTTCTCGACTGCAGGCGTCTTGCTCAACCAATATTCGTCAAGGAAGGGATGAACTTCCATGGCCTTCATCCAGTCTTCGGTAAGACCCTGCGAACAGCGAGTCTGCAGGTTCCAGAAGCGGACGAAGTTACCGTTGGGAATGCCCCCGTGAAAGGCAATCTCCCGATAAAGATCGCTCATCCCGTCATAAGGCATCAGGGCGGCGAGATGAGGCGGCCGGGTCGCTCCGGCAAACCATTGCACGATACCGTAGTACGAGGCGCCGGCCATCCCAACCTTGCCAGTGCACCAAGGCTGAGCGGCGATCCACTCGATCGTGTCGTGAATGTCATCGCCTTCCTGGGGCGACCAGTAAGTGGCATCTCCCTCGGACATATTGACACCACGGGGATCGGGCACAACGATGGCGTAACCCGCTGGACACCATGTGGCCGGGTCCTGCGCCTCGATGGGAGCGTAGTCGCTCACCTTCGCGCCGTCGGTAAACTGTGCGCGCATCTCAGGAGCCCAGCGGAAATGCTTGCCATAAGCGCTCCACAAAATGACCGCCGGCAACGGCTCGTCGACGCCCGTCGGCCGATATACATCGGTGTAGATCGTCACGCCGTCCCGCAGACCGAGCGCAACGTCATAGTCGATCGTCAGGCCATCTTTGACCTCTCGCCGCGGATTGAAACCCGGATAACCCTTTTTATCCAGGCTCAGGCCCGGCACCATGACTTCCTTGTCCACTCCGTTGATTACGTTTCCCATCTCTGTGCTCCTTACTCATTCGGTTGGCTGCTCATGATTCGGTTGGGACGTTCTCGCCTAAGTCTCTCGGTCATATCCCACGATCTCGAGCGAGCTCGATTGAACAAATGTTCAATATTACTGAACAGATGGTAGGATGATTGTTAAGGTTGCTTAGACTCATAGCTCCTCCTGTTGCACGAGCGTGCACTAAAGGAGCTCAGGTAGTAGGACAACACCTGAGCCGCACCTAAACTGTCTTAGTCGTCCCAATCCCTGAGCGCCCTGGAGATCGCAGTTTGAGCGGAAGAAAGCAGGAAACGAAGAAGCGCAGGAGTGCTCCTCGCGCCAGTCCGCCGAAGGTACATGCAGACCCCAAATCTTCTTCAACGGCACGCATCCTCACCTCCGCCGAAGAAGTGTTCGCGCACTTTGGTTTCGAGGGGACTAGCATTCGCGAGGTCGCGCGCCGCGCCGATGTGCCGGTGGCGCTGATCAGCTACCATTTCGGGGGCAAAGATGGGCTTTACCGCGCAATTTTTGAGGCTAGATCCCCAAGTTTGAGCGAGCAACGTATGGCTGGATTAAGGCTCGCCGACATGGAGCAGGATCCGGATCGTAAGCTCGACCTCATCCTCAAATCCGTGCTTATGCCTATCCTTCGATTGCGAGTTGCCGAGCATGGCAGCCACTTCGGCATGTTGCTTGCCCGCGAGCTGAGTGATCCCACTTCGGCTGATCGTGGAGTCGTACGTGATCTCGCCGACCCTGTCGCCGAAGCAGTCATTGTGCGTCTCCGTGACGCTCTTCCCCAGCGGTCGCGAGCGGAAGTCCATTGGCTTTTCCAAGTCGTGATTGGAACACTTGTTTGGGTTTTAAGCGATGCAGGGCGTATTGGAAGATTGAGCGAAGGAGCTGCCGATCCCGATGATTCAGAGCGCAGTGCCGGTTACATCTTGGATCTCCTCTTGAATGGCTTACGAGCGCGCGCCTAGCTTTGCTTTGGATTCCAGAGAGCGCAAGCGCGTAGAGCGACTCCTCGATAGAGGAGACGACCAACTGCTGCATTTCAGCGGAACCGTAACAGGCGATTGAGACGGTGCATGTCTGTGGAAGTAGAAGCCTTCCTTGATTGTCTCGATGAACGTTCAGGAAGTAGTCACCACATTCCCTTGATGACGGATGTTCCACTCAGAATCTCCGGATCTTCGATTACCATCTCCTGTGCCTCCGTCAACTGGTTGTCGAGCCTGGCCTCTCCTAAGGCTCGCGAAAGTCACGCTATTGTTCGTGACAAAAAACCAATCCTCTTCAATGATTGCCGCCTTGAGTTGCCAAGAGTTCCGCTAGGGTGGCTTCGAGGGGGTAAGCGTCGCGACGTACGTGCTGCTGAGTACGGGGCGAGCGTGCTTGCTTTCGAGAGCCCTTGGTTGTGGGTGCAGCGAAGGCATCGCTCGTTGCGAAGCGACCAGGTTTGTCATCGAGACAATTGTTTGCTTCCATCCACTTGCAAGGCTGTATCACTGATCCACAGCATGGAGCCTCTGCACCTCTCCTGCCGGACGGAGTGATGCCAAAACAAATATCACACTCAGGGTTACCTCAAGGAGTGGAGCGGTGCGGGTGAGAAGTGCTGTTCGTGCGGACCCCCATGAGGCTCCTGTGGCAATCTGCAACTGCTTCATACGCGAGGTATAGGCCGCGCTGGTAACGATGCCGAGGAGCGTCACTACAGACAGAGTGGTGAATCCCAGCAATCGTCGCGAACGGATGAGGCACGCAATCGCTGGGAAGACGACAATGAGAAGTCGAACGTCATGGTCGCGGTGGTATACCGGCAGCAGGCTCATGCAGGCGATTGCCGCGATCGCGTTTATATCTTTGTTACGCAATTCTGCTCCGTAGTAAGCGATTCCTAGGCAAGCAGACAGCATGAGCAGCACTAAGCCCCAAGTCAAGCCATTGTTCAGTAAGGTCCGGTCGCTGAAGAGTAAGAGCAGAGGCTGCAAATGCACGAAGTGAATGGCTTCGTAATTCACCGTGACGTTTGTTTTATGCGCAATCAGAGTAACTACGTGCGTCTCATGAGTTAGCCAGTGCCGCGATGCAGGCATAAGGGAGACCCACGCCACCGCTGGAACGCATATCGCCGCTGTTGTGCCTAATATCTCGAATGCGCGTCTCCGATATGAAGGTTCCGCCAGGAAGTAAAGCCATAGGAAGGCACCAATCTGTGGCTTGAGGGCAAGACTGATCGCGAAGCATACGATTGCAACCATCGGCCAACGCTTCTCCAGCAGGCAGCACACAGCAATCACGCAGAGGCCGATCGCAACGCCTGCCGGCTGTGCACTCATGAGAATCGATGTACCCCCCATGAGAAACGCTCCGAGTCCTGCGAGTACTAAAGGAGCGTAGCCGCAGAGACGAGCTGCGAAGAACGTTGCAGCAATCATGCACGCGCCGATGGTTGCCAGCCACGCAACGTGGCCAAGGCCCCACGGCATGACTGCCCACGGCAGGACAAGAAACAATGCGCTCGGAGGGTAATTTGAGCTATTGGTCGTAAATTGGTTGCCGTCGCCGTTCACCGTTCCACCGCCGCTTACGTACTCCGCGCGCAGTTGCGGTCCGTCGTATGGATTGCACCCGTGGAAGAGACAGCGCGAACCAGCATAGATAGGCTCGAAGTCGATTGATTGATTCACCCGTATTTGGTCGTGAAATCCCTTCACAAAAAACAACAGGCTGCAGATAGAGAGAAAAATTAACGTAAACGATCTATTCCCCGGTCGCATCATCACGGCTACCTCAGAGCAATACGCATTCACAGCATATGCTCTTCGGCCACGCAGGTATCAGTTGCAACGACGGCTTCATCCCCTGATAGACTTCGCTAAAGCCAGTAGGGCCTCGTACTGACAGGATCGATTTGGACGGCATAGCTATGAGATTTATCTGACGCATGAGTTTGCAGTGCTCGCTGTATCGTTTCTGCTGCTCAAGGCGCATCGCGGACCCATCTGTTGGTGGATTTGTTTCTTATTAGCTGTCGCAGCTGGTCTGGGTTTCCTCATGGCTCGTTTCCTCTCGGAGCCTGCCAATCGTGCTCTGCGCGGAGCGCCGTTACCGTTGCAACTCGGGTCGGCTGATTCCACGGCCGGACGGCCCTTTGGCATGGAAGGTCTATACGTGACAGGTCGATGTCGTGAGAAGTCGCATCGTTTGCTGACAGTCACGGACTGCTTCGAATAGTAGAGTGATCGGCAGTTGCGTTTCGGGAGAACGGATGCACTGTCGGTGGATGTGGCTCTTGGTGGGGCTGGGAATGGTCGGCAGCGCGTCGATGGTGCGTAGCTTGCATCATCAGCGCTTTACCGTGTCGGCTGCACAAGTCGCTGCAACCCCACAGCCATTGCGGCTCCATCCGAATGCTTCAAAGGCCGCTCCGGTAAAGGTGGGGAGTGGCCTGGCGTTCCAAAGAGCGGCACGGCTTCGGCGTGGACTTAACCTGAGTAATTGGTATTCAGGGACCGGGGATTATTCCCCTTCCCGATTGAATGCCTATATGACCGTAGCGAATATGGCAACGATCAAGCGGCTGGGCTTCGATCATGTCCGTTTGAATGTGGCTCCGGAGTTTCTGATTGCCAACGCCACCAGCAGCACCCTTTCACCGACAGCGATCACACGATTGGACCAGACGGTGAACGAACTGACCGGAGTAGGTTTGAATGTCTTGTTGGAGATGCAGCCGGAGGAAAGCTGGAAGAAGCTCCTTACAACCGACGACGGAGTCGAGAACTTCCTGAAGTTATGGACAGCCTTAGCATCGCATTACGCGGGAACAAGCCCGGATAGGATGTTCTTCGAGGTCATGAATGAGCCCAATGGAGATCGCCATCGCTGGGACATCATTCAGGCGCGTGCGGTGACCAGGATGCGCAGTGCGGCCCCGCGACATACAGTGATTGCCACGGCCCCTCTCTACGACAATATCGAGGGGCTCCTGGGCGTGGAGCTCGTCCAGGACGCGAACGTCATCTATACTTTTCACGACTACGATCCGATGTTCTTTACGCATCAAGGTGCCACTTGGTCGAGCCCGGTATTGGCATCCCTGCGTGGGATTCCGTACCCTTCATCGCCAGAGACAATGAAGGCTCGAATCGGACAGGAACCGGATGAACGTATGAGGTTCGTTCTCCAGAGGTTTGCATGGGACCATTGGGATGCGCAGCGCGTTGGTATGGAAGTCGAGGCAGTCTCTCAATGGGCCAAAAAACATGGCGTCCCGGTGTATTGCGGCGAGTTCGGCGTCTACAAGAACTACTCCGGCGCGACGTCTAGGGTCAGATGGATTGGCGATATACGCAAGGCGCTTGAGATGAGACACATTGGATGGGCGATGTGGGACTACAACGGAAACTTCGGGCTGTTTACTGCTACCAGGCAGAATGTAGAAGTCGTTGACCAGGGTGTGTTGCAGGCACTTGGGTTGAGAAAGTAAGCCCTATTCAAGACGCCCGCGAAGTCGCTGCGAGATCGTACGCATCGTTTCCATGACACGGTCGCCGAGAGTTCGCGGCTTCAGGGCATCAACGTATGCATCGACGTACGACGTGATGTCCTTGCAAAGCGACCCGCCGAACCGGGGGTTGATCTCGAACAGCATCGGCTTTCCGTTTACCACTTTGTAATCGATGCAAGCGGTCCCTTCGAAATCCAGTCGGGCCAACACGTCGGAGAAGGTGTTCAGAAAACGGCAACCAGGCGTGAATATGGAATGTACAGCCGTGCCCTTGATCCCCTTGATCATCATGGGCTTTGGCATCATGTGGGCAAAAGTTGATGTATAGCGGATGTTCCCGTCTACACGCAGGATATGCGTGCCAAACTCGACTTCTCCCGGCATGACGTCCTGCGCAAACCACTTGTCATCCTGTAGATCGAGGCCACGTTCGTCTTCTGGCCCGTTCACGATATGACAGTGCGATCCCCACCAGCCCTGCCGCTTTTTCCACACATAGGGATATGGCACGCCACTCGGTCGCAGCGGTGGAACAAACTCCCTAAAGCCTTCGCTGATGAGAAATTGGGAGAGCTTCAACTTGTCATCGCAGAGTGATACGACCTGCGAAGACGGGTGGAAGAACTTAGACCCCAGGTATCCACGGCTTTTTTCAAGCTGCGCATAGTGGACAAGCTGCAGAGGAATGACTGCGTCGAAGTTTTTCAGATCTGCCTGCGACAGATCGACAAAGCTAGCTATATAGCGTGCGTCGAGATGGAGCCGGATGTCTTCTTCCCACGAGGGCATCTGCCCAAACGCAATAGGCCTGGGCCGCTCAGCAGGAGGCAGCGTACTCATGACGTAAGCACCCGCTGGTAGATAAGCTTCACTGCGGCTTCCACATTGGCGATGGCGTGATTCTTGGAGACCCACATGTATGCGGACTCGACCATGCGATCCGATGCTTCTTGATTTTCAAGCAACCCGGCGCACATCCGCGCGAAGGCTTCCGGGCCATCAGCAATATGCAGATGCTGGCCATCAGTGACGTTGAGCCCCTCTGCTCCAAGACGCGTTGACACGACAGGACGGCGGTAGGCGAACGCCTCAAGAATCTTGATGCGCGTACCGCTGCCGGCACGCAGTGGAACGATGCAGAGATCGGCCTCCTCGTAGAAAGGAACCACGGAGGCAACATTGGGATAAACGGCCACGCCGCGATGTTGGCCGAGATCGAACACGCGTCGAAGTGGTTCTGCGCCAACGACGAGCACGCTTACGGGAGTTTCAAGCTTCGCCTGGATCAGAGGCAGGACCCGCTCGACGAAGAAGCAGATGCCATCCACATTGGGCGCGTAGTAAAGAGCTCCTACAAAGAGGATTCTTGCGGCATGTCCGTTTCGCTTCTTCGCCGTGGAGTTGCTGTTATCGCCCGGCAGATCGATGGCGTTGGGAAGATGGTAGACCTTCACACTCGGATAGCGCGCAGCAAGGACGGTGCAATCATCAACACCAGCAAGGCAAATGGCATCGAAGCGCGGCGCCATCATCTTCTCAAGCATGCGCAGTTGCATCTCGTCCACCTTGCCGCGTTTCAAGCCTTGCAGGTCGCCCTCCTGCTCCATCACCTTCAGCAGACTTGCACTGCGTGCGCACTCGTCGTCGTCGAGATCAAGCACCAGGTAAGGCCGTTGGCCTTTCCATTGCGCAAGGATGCCCATGGTGACGCGCGCCATGACGAGTTTGAACGTGTGAATGGCAACGAAGAGGATGCCGGGGAAGTGCTGTTCCAGGAGTACCGACGTATTAACGTCGCCTGCATACGCTGGTACTTCGGCATAAGAAGCTGCGCGGTCGGTCAGGAACGACAGCTTGCCTGCGCCCAACGACCAGACGTTGAGGTTAAGTACGTGCACGCGGAAGTGCTTTCGGAGCGCCTCAAGCGACATAGCCGCACGCAGCATCGATCCCGTGCCGGAGGGGCTGGGTAGCGAAGGTGTTATGAACAGGATGTCGGGTAGGCTCATAGGCTTTTAGTGGGATCGAATTGAACGGTCCAGTCCAACTTGGGCCGTACGACGGAGTTGATTGAGTCGGTGAAAAGGCCGCGTGCGGTTGAGCCGTTGACGCTATCGGTCACGAGGAAGCGAACAGCATCATGCGCAATGAAATGATCCTGGCGAGGGCCGAGTGAGGCCAAAGCCGCTGTGACTGTCATAGTTCCCTCGGCCATCAAGTCCTTGGGGATGCGCACCGTGACACGATAAAAGCCAACTGGACGTGGCTTGCCATGGTTCTCTGTGCCAGTATCTGTCGTCCAGAGCACTGCGGTAGCCCATTCATTGTTGATGGTGATCGATGGAAACAGTGTGACGTTCGCTCTCAGAACTTCGAAGTCCATCGTGATGTCGAAGGGCTCGTCGACAGAGACAGCAGAACGCGTCTCTCCAGACGTATCGTGTACGCGGATACGCAGGAGTCGCGCAACGGCGTCGCCGGGTGAGTCGCCCTCTCTGTCCCAACGCCGTTCGCCCGCGCAGGTTGAACCTGCCAGCAGATACGTGGCCATCACCTCTTGTACAGGGCCATCACAGATGAGCTTGCCATGATCGAGCAGGATCGCCCGATTGCATAGCCGCGCGACGGCCGACGAGTTATGGGATACGAAGACGACGCCTTGACCGTCGCGGCCTAACTGTTGCAAACGCTCCAGGCACTTCTTCTGGAAGTTTGCGTCACCTACGGCCAGCACTTCATCGACGAGAAGAATCTCCGGCTGAAGATGCGCCGCCACCGCAAATGCCAGTCGCATGTACATGCCGCTGGAGTACGTCCGAACCGGCGCTTCCAGGAACTCTTCGACGCCGGAAAACGTCACAATTTCTTCGAAAGAAGCGCGTATCTCTTTACTCTTAAGTCCTAAGACAGCAGCGCTCATGCGGATGTTCTCACGGCCCGTCAGGTCGGGATGGAAGCCCACGCCGACCTCCAACAGGCTGCCCACACGGCCGCGCATCACCACTCGTCCGGAGGTTGGCCGAATGACACGCGACAGGATTTTCAACAAGGTTGACTTACCCGCGCCATTACCGCCAAGGATGCCGAGTACTTCGCCAGGCTTAAGTTCAAAGCTGATGTCCCTGAGAGCGAGAAAGGTGGTCTTTTCTCCCCTGCGCGTAGTGTGTGGAAACTGCTTGGTCAGGCCCGTCGCGGAGATGAGTGTCATACCAACTCCGCGAGATCGTGCTGCAGGCGCTGGAAGGTGATGATGCCTGTGATGGCTGCCATAATCCCGGCGCACGCGGATGTGAGCCCAAGGCGTATGTCAAACGGTGTGCCAAACAGCACGTGCCGGAAGCCCAGGACGACGCAGGTCATGGGATTAAGACCCAGCAGCCATCGCCATTTTGCAGGGACGAGCAGGGGCGAATAGATGACTGGAGTTGCATACATCCAAATCTGCATCATGAAGGGAAGAGCGTGCCGAATGTCGCGGTAGAGCACGTTGAGAGATGCGACGCCGATGGAGACGAAGAACGCAAGGATCGCCGTACATACGAACAGGGCGGGTAGCCATAGCCAGATGAAATGAACAGGCCATCCTGCCGCCACAACCCATACGCAGAGGATGAGGCATCCACACGCGAATTCCACCGCTGCCGCGACGACCAAGGCAGCGGGCAAAAGAGCTCTCGGAAAATAGACCTTGCTAAGGATGTAGCCGTTGGACACGAACGCTCCGCTGGCTGTCGATACGGCGACGGAGATGAAACTCCACGGCACCAGACCCGCGAGAAGGAACAAAACATACGGAGGCCCGGAACCCTTGGGGCCTGACAACGCGCCGGAGAAAACAGTGCCAAGAATGATCGCAGGGAGCAGCGGCTGCGCGAGAGCCCACACCAGGCCCAGTGTCGTCTGTCGGTATCGGATTTTCAGTTCTTTGACGACGAGATGTCCGAGCAGTCCGCGGTACTCCCAGTACTCCGCAAACTGGGTCTTGAGTGCAGGGGAGCTTGCAGCGATTATCGTTTCCAAAGCGCTCTCCCCCACTGGTTAAATTTGTTACTCAACTGATCGAGCATCGCGGGTGCTATCTCGGGAATGGGCAATTGCCATTCCTGCCTAAGGATCATCAACCGACTGAGCACATCGGCTGGGCCGAATGATGAAGCGTAGCGCGTGAGGAGCTTGCGGAATCGAGACCAGTCCATTTGGTCGAGAGGCATCATCAGAACATCTGCTTGCCACGGCACCGGATCCCACTCAGGCCTGCCGGCCAGCCGGTGCAGAAGCTCCGCTTCAAGAGACAGCACCTGAAGCTCGTTGCTCTTCCATCGTATCGTCCGTAGCCGTTCCAGAAATGCGCGTTCCAAGCTGATTGCGTCGCCGGAACGATCTGATAGCCGCCAATGAAGATGAAGCGTTTCGTCCCTTTTTTCAAGGGCGCAATTCGACGACCAGTTAAGCGTGTTGGCGTCCGGTTCAAAGCCGACCAGTTTCCAGCCATCCACGGACAATGAAGAGAGTGCGAGAAACAAATGTTCGCGACGGATGAGGAGGGTAAGATCCGGGATCGTGCGGATCATGCCTTCTTCGCGGACACCCAATGACCAGGCCAGAGGCCCCGCGAAGACGACCGGTGCAACGGACGTTTGAAGAAGCACCTGTCGCAGTTCGAAGGCGTTATGAACGCGTCGCTGGTTGTTGGTCCACGCCATCTTGACGATGCCCTGCATACGCGCTGCGTAGGGGTCACCTTCAAGCCACCGAGGGAGGAGTGGAACCAGTGCGGGAAGTGTCTGCAGGTTCTCATATGAGAGCGTGTCAAGGTCCAGGTCAGCACGCCATTGCTGCCATGCGACTGTTCTCGCCGGTTCGGGCAGGATGAGAGTGCCGAGGGGAAAGGTCGACACTATTGCCCCCTCTTAGCGTCAAGGACGATCTTTGCAGCGCGCAGGAGATCGGCAGGACGAGATGCGAGCCGCGTGGAATTATTGAGATGAATGCGTCGGCGGAGGAACACTTCGGGTATGACACAGCACTTCAATCCCATGGAATCCGCGATGCCGTACCAGGCAATGAACTCGCCCTCTTGAAGGTCCGGTAGAGGCCCGGCTTTCATGAAGGATTTTCTGCGGGCGAGCATGGTGCCGGGCATGATGAACGGCCCGGGCGTGAGATCACATACGACAGCGTTGCGCTGTTCTGACGTGAGCTCCGGGCTATGGAAGTTCGCACCGAAGGTGAACAGCATGTCGAGATCTTGCTTTGCGTCCAGCTCATCGAGTTGACGCGCGAGCTTTCCGGGTATCCAGAGATCGTCCGCGTCCAAGAAGGCGAGAAACTCTCCCTGCGCAAGCCTGACGCCGGCATTCCTGGCGTGGGCTGCGCCTCGTTGTGTCTCTTCGAGGACGCGGACGGGCGGCCCGAAGCTTTCAGCGAGTGAGCGGGTTTCGTCGGACGAACCATTATCGACAACGATGATCTCGATGTTTGCGTGGTTCTGCTGCAAGACGCTGCGGATTGCTTCACCCAGATATCTGGCGCTGTTGCGTGCGGGAATGACGACGCTCACGAGGGTCGGCATGCGTTATTCCAAGTCCATGATGTGCGGGCCCATGCCGGAGTATTCCGGCCACGTGACACGCCGCGGGCTGGCAGGATCGTACTGCCCAAGGGCGATGCGTTCGACACGTTTCCCGTACGCGCGAACCGTTCCGAAGCCTGCGCCGCTCAATCCGCGAGTCATATTTCCCGGATGACGGCGATAGAGCAGCACCAGGTGATTGATAGGAAGCTTTGGGATATCGCGCTCCCAACAGCGCATGAAGAAGTCGAGGTCCTCACAATAGCGCAGCGATTCATCCAACACGCCCAGCTCCTGAAAGACACTGCGCCGCCATACTCCAGAGCCGATATTGATGTGCCGATAGGGTCTGGTAAACATGTTCATCGAACCGTCTTTGCGTATCAGGAAATTCTGCACGTAGCCTTGGGCAAAGCCCACGTCCGGATCGTTCACCAAGGCCTCGACACAGGAGTGGAAGGCGTCAGGACCCAGCAGGTCATCCGCGTCGAGGAAGAAGATGAGATCGGATTCGGAGGAGTGGATGGCGAGATTGCGGGCGCCTGCGGGGCCGATGCCGGGTGTCTCAAGCACGCGACAAGCCTGCATACTGCGGGCGATGTCGCCTGAGCCGTCCGTGGAGCCATCGTCGACGACGATGATCTCCAAGGCAGGATACTTCTGATCGAGGACGCACTGGATGGTCTCACGTAGATAGATGGCCCCGTTGCGGACAGGCATGATGACTGCAAGTGAAGGCATGGCCTTGTGCGTTTCGTTTGCCACTCAGTCGAGGTCTCCAACGAAGGGACTCTGGCCGAGATACTCCGCCCAGGTTACGTGCCGCGGGACGTTTGGGTCGTACTCGCCCCGTCCGATGCGTTCTATCCTCTTCTTGAAAAGCCCGACCAAGCCGAACTCTGCACCCTTCAGACCGCGTGTCATATTACCGGGGTGGCGCCGGTAGTGCAGCATGATGCTGTGCATCAGCATGCGTGGGATGTCGCGCTCCCAACAGCGCATGAACATGTCCTGGTCTTCACCGAACCGCAGCGACTCGTCGAACAAACCGACCGATTCAAAGACGCTACGTCTCCATAAGCACGAGCCAAGGTTAATGAAGCGGTACGGCTTGGTGAAGACATGCATGCTGCCGTTTGGTTCCGTCCGGAAGTTCTGAATGTACCCTTGTGCGAATCCGGCTGAAGGCTCCTGTAGAAGTGCGTCCACGACTGTGGTGAGCGAGTACGGTCCCTGCAGATCGTCGGCGTCAAGAAACAAGAGAAAGTCAGAGTTTGAGGCGCGGATCCCGGCGTTGCGTGCGCCGGCCGGACCAATTCCGTGCGATTCCAAAACACGGCAGCCCATGCTTCGCGCGACGGCGCCGGAGCCATCCGTAGAGCCGTCATCGACCACGATCATTTCTAAGCCGGGATACTGCTGCCCAAGTACGCCGTCGATCGCGTCGCGAAGGTATTCTCTCCCGTTCCGGACCGGTGTGATGACTGCAATTGAGGGTTGCGGCATGGTCTTACCTCAGCGCAATACGCTTCGCACCACGTCTGGAATCTGTGTAAGGTCAGACCCCAGGTGCAGGATGTAGGCCGGTAGCTTCGCAGCGAGAACTGCCATGCGATCCATGTCGATCTGCATTGCTATGGGTAGCTGAGCGACGGTGTTGGGAGCGATGGCGGCAAGCGCGGCGGCGGGGCCGCACGGCGTGAGATAGGTGTCGGTTTGAGCGATCACTTTTGGGATCAGGAGTGCGCGTAGCGGAAAGCCTGCGGACATGCGTTCCGGCATGAGGTCGCCGAGGAAGAAGGTGGCTTTGTCGGTGCTGTGTTCCTGCAGCGACTGCGGATTCCAGATGCGATCGCGCAGGTGAGGGAAGCGGTCCATGTCCTGCGGTAGCAGCTTAGCCGTGTTGTAGAGGCTGTGGACGTAGACGGGATCGTTGCAATCGATGGCGCAATAATCGTCGCCTGCATAGAGCATGCCGGCGTTGAGACACAGCAGTGTTGTGGTCGATTTGCCTGAACCGCCTCGTGCTGCGAGGAGCACGCCACCGTCGCTCTCGCCTACTGCACCACCATGCACAAACTGTAGATTTTCTTTTGAAAGCCACGTGTGAAGAATGGCTCGGAAGGGCGATCCTGCTTCCCAGTAGGGAAGTGGCGAGGCATCTCTCTTAAGGAAGAAGGCTCGCTTGTTGGGGACGTCGACGAGATTCAGGATGTCGGGACCGGGCATGTAGAAGGCCGGAATGCTTGGCGAGTGGAAGCCACGCAACTCGCCGCGTGTCCCGCAGGATACCGTCCAATCGCGATAAAGGGTTTGCAGATAGGCGGCAAGCAGAGAGTTTGAGGCGGGGCCGGCCACCTCGCCATCCCAGACATGGATGGTGAAATCGCCTTCTCCGAGGAAGTCGTGGCGCAGGTGAGAGAGCGCCATGGTCAGATGTTGGCTATGCTCTCCGCCGACGCACTGGATGCGCAGCGATCGTCCGGCCACCCTGACTTTGGTCTCCGCCATGGGTGATCGCGCGGTTGCCTGCTGGAAGTATTCGTCAAGGACGATGGAGAGTTCGCCGCCGCGTTTGGCAGGCTCAGCGGGCGTTGGTCTGCCGCCCGGATACAGGCAGAATGAATCGCGGAAGTCATGCCGCATGTCCACGGAGAATGGTTCGAATGGAGCAAGGACGGCATTCTTTTCTGAGCGTGCCGTCGGCGGTGGCGTCTCTTCGACTGGCTCAGCGAGGGCTACACCTATGCCGATGAAGTTTTGCAGCAGCACGATGACGGCTGCCACCAACTCTGGCCTTCGCACGTCGTACTCCCGCTCAAGTGCGCTTACGATGTCGCTTGCGGTTGGCTCGCCTTCCAGCAGTCCAAGGACGCGGGCTGCCGTCTTGTTGAGGACAAAGTAGACGCCGCGGATCGTGTGCACGGCGATCGCGCCGTCTTCGGCGCGCGCCACGATGTTTTCTGCGCGGTTGAGTGTGAACTTCTTTTTTCGCGACAACAAGGACGAGTCGATGCCGCTGTTGCCACCTTCCGCCGCTACTGCGGGAGCATCGCGATACATGGCGATGTCAGGCGGGTGGAAGGCTAGGCCTTCTCCTGGGCGGGCGAGTGCGAGAAGGCGGACTTCGGTATCGGTGGCTATTTCCTCTGCAATGATGAGGTCGGTTTGCAGCAGTCGCTCAAGAAAATAGGCAACCGCTTCGGACAGGTCTGCAGCGCCGGCAACATACTTGGTCTGCAGCGCTTTAACGATCTCGGCTGTCGTTGGAGCGTCGTTGACCAGAAGCAGGATGTCTTCGGCTGAGCCGGAGAAGCTGAAATAGGCTCCGGTGTTCAGGTTCAGGGCGATGGTCGCTTCTTCGAACTGTTCGAACAAACACCGTTCCGGCGCGAAGCGATACCGGAGGCGTTCGCCGGGGGAGCCGACGGACTTTTTCACATGGGGCCAGCCTGCTTCGTCGGTTTCGTGAATCGGGTCGACGAGGAACAGGTTTTCAAGGTCGCGATGGGAATGGACGGCTGGAGGCGTATACGGCCGGCGTGGCTCCGTCGGCGTGGCAGGCGTATCGAGGTTGTGGCTTGTTGCGTATTTCTCATCGACGATGAGGGACTCGTCTCTTAACTGGGTCAGGAAGGCGTCGAGGTCGTTCGCAATCACCTGCGGCGGCGCGTCGTAGGTTGCGGACAGTGTTTCAGCAAGCTCTGCGACGGTTGGGGACTTTGCAATGAGGAGAAAGGCTTCGCCGGCGATCGCGGGCAGGCTGTAGTAGCGGCCCGTTCCCAAATGGATTGCAACGACTTCATCACCAAATCGCTCAAAAACTACGCTCGCGTCGTTGTGGCTAAGTCTTACGTCAGGATTCATGCACCGTCACTTGGGGGAAGCAGACCTCTATTGTTTCGAGGCGAGGTTGATTAGGAAGCGTACAGATTCGCAGATGGTCCGGTAGCGCAACTGTGCAGACCGTCTTCCCGTCATTTTCACACAGGCTCAACATTTCGCTGCCGGAAAAGCCTGAAGTCCGGTACCTCGGTTTGCCTGATACCGTACACGTGCGAGCTCGCGCGCAAGCTTGAGCCCCTTCCGGTCTGGGATTGATTTAGCCAGCAGAGCGAATCGCTCGTATAACGGATGATCCTCCTTTAGCTGTGTGTCGAGAGTTCGCATACTCTTTCGGTACCCGGTCCAATCCGTCATCAGCCCCTTCAGAATCTGTCTCCACGGGCGTGAATGGACGAGGTAGAACACATCTTTTCCAAGCCGGCCATGTTCGATTTGATAGTGGAAGAGTTGCATGAGTGATGCTGCGGACCGACGCTGCGTGCGGTTTGCCCTGGCGTTCAAAAGCTGGGCCGCCCTGGTTGCAGCTGTCGTCTCGTCATAACTGCTCAGAAGGGCAGTTATGGCAAGTGCGGGAATGTGAGAGCCGGACTCGACTGCCAATGTCATGCCATGTTCGAGTTGACCCAGCTGCTCCAAATGTTGGCACCATAGGCGCGTATCGAAGAGATCCCGGCAAATACTCTCGAAGCCAAGATCTTCCCGAACGGCGTGATGGATGGTAAGTAGAAACCCATCCTTCGCATCGACGACAGGAATGGTCGAGCCCATAAGCTTGGCTGCTACTGCCCGCTTTAGAATTCCATCTGGAGATAAGCCCGAACCCGCAATCTCCCAGTGGAGGTCAATCTCACTCCCGTCGTCTCCGTAGAGCGCGATAGCCTCGTTGCCCGCGAAACGAGGTGCGTTCTTTACGAAGTCAAGATACTGGGCGAGCGTCTCTTCGCCTTTCCGTACAAGGCCTAGCGCTTCCAGGCAAACGAGAGCGCCTGGAAGATTCTTGCGTTCGATAAGGAGATCTCCGTCGCCGATGACCCGATGTTTCGGCCCTTCGTACAGCAAGGCGATGGAGGCGATGCCCTTGAACGCAACCACTGGAATCGCCGCGCGCTCGAGCTGCCGAATCGCAACAATCGTCGTGGCCACACGCGCCGCGGATTGCGCATGGAATTTCAGGAACGCCCGTCTGAGAGTGCCCGTATTATCCGCGGACAATTTGATCCCAAGGTGTTGTATCCGGCTGGATAATTGCGGAATCACCTTCCAGGCTTCAGCCAGGATAAGGACCTCTTGCCATGAGCCTGTTTCCGACAGGGAGCGCGCCGCAGTGTTGGCCCTGGGCTCATTAGCGAGCAAGAGTTCTGCGATCTGGTGCGTGATGCTCATGTCGCCATCCTATCCATGCTTACGGATGGGTCTATGGTATATGGCCAGGGATCAATCAATGATGTGTGGCGACGAATTCCAAACGATTGGTTCAACTCTTAATCGACGGGTTGTAGGTTCGATTCCTACCGCGTCCACCAAACTTTCCGTCATTTACAGTCAAATGTGAGCCGCCGAGAACGCGACTACGACGCGGTTTTCTGAAGCCTCACTTCGTTCCGCGCCTCGATCACGGCGCGGATGCTCTCTATGCCCTGAGAGCTTTTAGAGCCTAGCCGAAGGCGCTTGTCTCTACCAGTACTCCTGCGTGCGCTAGGGCTTTCCAGATGCCGAAACCTTACAACCATGGCTTGAACGGCTTCTTTGGTCCAAAGCGGAATGCTGACAAAGAAGTTACAGCCCCAGGGCGCTCAGTCGCCACAGCCCACGCCTATCAGGGCAAACCGTCGATACTTAACTCTCCGCCTCGCGATTGCCCTGAGCTTTTTGATTGACCTTCTTTAGAGCCATTTTCAGGAACAGTTGCGTGGTTGCAGACGCATTCTCTTTCTTCCATGCAATGGCGATCTCTGAACGTGCTTCGACCGTGGGCAGTTCACGGACCACTACATTCTGCACCAGATGAAGAGCAATCGAAGCGGGAGCGATCGCGATACCTAGACCGGTCGCCACCAGTGAGATTAACGTGTACATTTCCGCCGCTTCCTGCACGACGTGAGGTGTCAATCCATTGGTATGCAGAATATTCAGGATGAGATCATGAAAACCTGGAGCCATCTTGCGGGTATACATGACAAAGTCTGCTCCCTGGCACTCGGACAGGCTGAGCGTCTTGATGCGAGCCAAAGGGTGGTCCGCGGGCAGCAATAGGACGAACGGCTCTCTATGGATTACACGAGTGCTGATGTCCGGAGGAGTGTGTAACGGCATCCTTAAGAAGCCGACATCGATTTTTCGCTCCTGCAACTGGATCAATTGATCCCGAGTGAGAACGTTTCGCAGCTCGATGTCTACGTTCGCGTATTTGTCGCGAAAACGCTTTACGAGATCGGGTGTGATCATGGCAGCGGCAGTTGAGATGAAACCGATTCTCAGCGTGCCGACTTGTCCCAGAGCCGCCCGCCGGACGGTGGTAATTGCGTGCTCTGTTCTCAGCAGCAACTCGCGTGCTTCCACCAAAAAAACTTCTCCGGCCTGCGTAAGTTCCGTCCTGCGGCGATTGCGGAAGAACAGCTTCACCTGTATTTCTTGTTCGATCCCCTGGACCTGCAGGCTGAGCGCAGGCTGGCTGAGATTCACGCGTTTGGCCGCTCTGCCGAAGTGAAGTTCTTCGGCCAGAGCAATGAAGGATTTGAGCTGTCGGGGACCCATATGTCGGCCTCTCCACTTATTAGCGGAGCTTATCACGGAGAACAGTATTTTGATCCTTGTTATCAGTAGCGAATGAGTTTTAATAAGGGTCACGGCCGGCCTTGCAAAAGTCCTTTGAACAACTCGAAGCCAGGAACTCCAATCTCGGCAGGGACTGGAACACTCGACGCACGGATAAAGAGCAGCGTCTTGCCCGCGTTGCTGCTTTCGTTAAAGGGAAAGAGTTCAGGTCTTTCGATATTGACGATGTCCTTCGGCAGCTCCTGCAGCCTCATGATCGCGTTGTACTCGAGGGCAACAACCAGAAGCAGGCAAGCTTCCTCTCAGCTGCGCTCGCCGCACTGGACCCAAAGGTCATCCATCACCTTCATCTACTCATCTCCAGCATTACCCGGCCGGAGCACCTACAGATGTTTGAAAGAGGGGTCGCTCGCAAGGTGGATTTCGCTTTCGCCGGCGCGCAGAGCCTGCGCCTGGCCCAACTTCTCCAAGATGATCTGATTGAGATTGGAGCGATTCATACCTACGTCGAACTCTACGCACGTATGTTCATTGACCTGCCGCCGCGCGTGGCCTTTGTCTGCGCTGACAAGGCCGATCGTATGGGCAACCTCTTCACCGGACCGAACACCGAGGATACGCCTACGATCGTTGAAGCGAGTGCCTTCCACGATGGAATCGTGGTGGCTCAGGTCAACGAGATCACGGAGGATCTTCCTCGTGTTGACATTCCCGGGTGTTGGGTCGATTTGATCGTGCAGGCTCCCGAACCATACGCGATCGAGCCCTTGTTCACGCGCGACCCCAGGCAGATCAACGAAGTTCATATTCTCATGGGCATGATGGTCATCCGCGGCATCTATGAGCGATATGGCATTACATCTCTGAACCACGGAATTGGTCTTGATACTGCTGCTATCGAGCTACTGCTTCCCACGTACGGGGAGTCGCTGGGCCTGAAGGGAAAGATCTGCAAGAACTGGGCATTGAATCCTCATCCGACCCTGATTCCGGCGATCGAAAGCGGATGGGTTGAAAGCGTTCATTGTTTCGGCAGTGAGGTCGGAATGGAAGACTATATCGCTGCGCGGCGAGATGTCTTCTTTACCGGAAGCGATGGTTCGCTTCGATCCAATCGTGTTCTCTGCCAGTTGGCTGGACAGTATGGCGTCGACCTCTTCATCGGGTCAACCTTGCAGATGGACGGCGATGCAAACTCATCTACCGTCAGGCGCGGCCGCATCTCAGGGTTCGGAGGGGCGCCGAATATGGGCCATGATCCCCATGGACGCCGCCATCCGTCCGGACCGTGGCTACAACTGCTGCATGGCAAAGCTCCGGTGCAACGTGGGCGCAAACTCGTCGTCCAGATCGCCGAGACATTTGAACGCGGGGGCGTACCCGTCTTCGTCGATACGCTTGATGCTGTAGAAGTAGGCCGGCAAAGCGGAATGCCTATCGCTCCGGTCATGATCTACGGGGATGACGTCACGCATATTGTGACCGAAGAAGGTATCGCCTATCTCTACCGTGCTGAAGGTGAGGTCGATCGCCGCGCTGCTCTGGCCGCGGTTGCCGGCGTCAGTCCCGTGGGTTTGAAGAGCCGAGCTTCCGACGTGGAACGGCTTCGCCGACTGGGACTTGTAGCCTATCCCGAAGATATGGGTGTCTCCCGTCTCCAGGCAAAGCGTTCTTTGCTGGCCGCCGCAAACATAGCCGATCTCGTCCGATGGTCGGATGATCTCTATAAACCACCGGCAAGGTTCAGGGGCTAGTATGCAGCCACAGAGTTCCCCATGGATAGCGGGACTAACCATCGCCACGCATCTATGCCGTCCTCGCGAGACGCATCAACGTTGTCTCCCCTGTCCCGAACGTCTCGGCGGCCTTGCCTCTAAGGCACTTCTTGAAGAAGCAGAGCTGACGCCGAAGCCGGGCCTGGTGGACCAGCGAGGACGGGGATCGCATCACGACCTTTCACTCCCGCTCTTCGTGATCTCGGCGCATGTGCTTAGGCCTTACTTTCAAAGGATGGCCGAGGAGTCACAACGCGAGAGTGTTCAAGCGGTGTTACGCACCATGCTCGGAAGACTTGGCCGCGAGGCCGAATCCGAGATGCTGAAGGCCACGAACGGGACGAACACACACCGGGGCGCAATCTGGAGCCTCGGCCTGCTCACTGCTGCCGCAGCGATGCAGTTATCCCCAGACGCAGACCTGGTCTGTCGTGCTGCGGGACGGATCGCGCGTCTGCCGGATGCGTTTCATTGCACTCAGCAGCCGGTGAGTCAGCAGCCATGGCGCACCCACCCTACCTTCGGAGCCCGCAGTGAGGCGTTTAACGGGTTCCCGCATGTTCTTTCTATAGGGCTTCCTGCTCTCCAGCGCGCTCGTGCAATGGGCGTGCCTGAAAATCTTGCTCGCGTCGACGCTCTTCTTGCCATCATGTCGACGCTGCCTGACACCTGCATTCTTCAACGCCGTGGCCCCTTCGCATTGTCGGTTGTCCAGCGCGAAGCGAAGCGTGTGCGCGACTTGGGAGGGTGCTCGACTCCTGCCGGATCAATCGAACTTGAAGCATTGGAGCGAACCATGCTTCAACTTTGGGTATCGCCAGGAGGCTCCGCAGATCTGCTTGCGGCTACCCTGTTTTTGGATCAATTAGGTTCAGCCTGGAAGACGCCCTGTGATTGAGGAGTTCACGTTCTCGCATTCTGCCACTATCTCTGTCGTTCGCAGGGCCCATGTGGGTGTGGTCGCTTCCGGCGATCTCGAGATACTGTTGGAACCCGCTCAGGCTGATGCTTCTGTACTGGTCAGAACCAATGTAGGCGGCCATCAGGCTACATGGAGGGCTCTATTTTTCCGTTTCTTCGAGCGGTGGCCGTATGCCGTGTCGATTGAGATCAACGATCATGGCGCCACCCCAGGTATCGTCTGGCTGCGTCTGGAGCAGGCACTTGAACTGGCGCAGGAAAGAGGAAAAGGGTCATGATCCATTCTCCATCGATGGTCTCACTCAGCTTTGGGGAACTCTCACCGCGAGAGCGCCTGGCCGCGCTCTTCGACGATGAGTGCTACACAGAGATGCTCGGTCCATTCGATCGCATCGGCTCCCCGTGGCTGGCCCAGCAGGGACTCGTTCCGCAATCGGATGATGGTGTTGTTGTCGTTCGGGGCAGAATTGACGGAAAGGAAGTTGTCGGTATCGCGATCGAGCCGAAGCATGAGGGCGGAAGCATTGGCGAAGTCGGCGGCGCAAAGATCGCGTCGGTTCTACAGTTAGCCGCAAGCTCTGGCCTCGCAGAATGGCCAATCGCAGCTGTGCTTCTGCTGGAATCTGGCGGCGTTCGCCTGCAGGAGGCAACGCTGGGCCTGGTCTCGATCCGTGAGATTCACACCGCTATCATCCGCCTGCGTAAGTTCGCTCCTGTGGTCGCGGTCGTTGCCGGGCCGATCGGTTGCTTTGGCGGGATGTCACTTGCCGCGGCTTTATGCACGATGATCATCGGGATGCCCTATGGCCGTCTCGGTATGAATGGTGCAGAAGTAATCGAGCAGGAGGCTGGTCCACAAGAACTCGATGCCTCGGACCGTGACCTCATCTGGCAGGTGTTTGGCTGCGAAGCTCGCCTGCGTGATGGTTTTATCGACGCACTCGTAGAGGATGATGCGCTCTGCATGAGGGCTGCGGTACACGACGCCCTAAAATCTGCGCACCGCGCACCAGCCCGTCTAGATCATGCTTCGAAGAGACTGGCGGACCTGCGTCTCGCACTGGCGGCTGGAGGCATGGGTTCGTCCCTCGCGCAATTCGATCCCTTCGGGACAGAGCAGATGCCCTCCTCACTTGATCGCGGCAGGCTGTGGCTTGAACTCTTGGGCGGAGGCAAAGTCACCTCTGCACTCAACACTCCAGCCATTCTCACGGCTGATGTGTCGCTTGGATCTGAGGCTGTAGACTCAGCAGTTGCCGTTGCTATCGTTCGAGACCCAAGTAGTATGCTGCCGCGCGCCACGAACGGTGAACTGGGACTCGAGCAGGCTTGGACACTTGCGGAATATCTGAGAAGGTTTGTTCTTAGTGAACAGCACAACAGGACAAAGCGGCCCATTCTGGCAATCGTCGATTCGCCGGGACAAGCCTTCGGACGTATGGAAGAGGAGAATTGTATCTCGGTCGCAGCAGCGGCAGCCGTAGACGCTTATGCCGCGGCCCGGGACGCCGGACACATCGTTCTGACGCTCATCGTAGGTAAGGCGATGTCTGGTTCATTCCTCGCCCATGGTCTGCAGTCAGACTATGTCTGCGCGCTTGAAGGTGAAGGCGTCGTCATGCATGCGATGAGTCTGCAATCGATCGCACGCGTCACGGGTCGCACTTTCGCAGAGGTCGAAGAGAACTCAGCTTCGATTCTGCCTATGTCGTATGCGATTCAAGACGCCCATCGCCTGGGCTTGATTGATGCGCTGATCACGGGCATACCGCCCGAAGCTCCTACCGAAGGTGATCTCAAGCGCGTGAAAGCGCACCTGTCCGAGGCGCTCGCTACGCTGCGCCGTAACGGTCCGACACTTCGCAATCTTGACGGCAATCCTTACCGTCAGGGGACCGTGGCGGTTCGCCGTGCTATGCGGGAACAGTGGAGCGCCTTCGAGGGAGCTGTAACCCGACCCTGAAAGGAACAGCATGTCGGTCATCCTGCGGATACTGAGCGAAACGTTAATCCCCGTCTACTTTGTGCTCGGACTTGGCTTGTATGCGGGCGCCCGAGGCCGGATCGACAATCGCAGCACCGCATCCATCAACATTCTGCTGATGCACTTTGCTCTGCCATGCTCCCTGTTTCTTGGTATAGCCAGAACTTCGGTTGCGCTTCTTCGCTATCAGACGCCTTTGCTGGCCGTTCTCACCCTAGCCATGGGCCTGAGCTATGCGTTGCAGTTCTATCTGAACCGGCTTGTCTTCCATGTCCCCTTGAAGGAAGCAGCCGTAGGTTCATTGACGAGCTCCTTCGGCAACAATGTCGCTGTCGGCCTGCCCTTGCTCGTCGCTATCTACGGACCGCCAGGGCTTACCGCGGTGGCGGTGGGCATCGTGGTGGGAGCGCTGCTGCTGTCACCCATCACCCTTGTCATTCTGGAGTGCCAGGATGGCGAACGAGCCTCTCGACCTCTTGGAAGACGACTTGCCTCTGCCTGCCTTGCGTCACTCAAGAGACCGGTGGTGCTGGCATCCCTCGCCGGCCTGGTGTGGCTTCTGATTGGTATAAAAATTCCCGTACCGCTGGATCGATCGCTCGACCTTATTGGCAAAAGCACCGTTGGCGTGGCTCTTTTTCTGACTGGGCTACTCCTGTCCGCGCAATCGTTTCGTATTTCCGCCAATGTCTTGACCGGTGTTTTGGTCAAGAACTTCCTTCAGCCCGCGATCGTGCTGGCTTTTGTATCGATCTTTGCGTTTCGTGGAGATCTTGGACGCGAAGCACTCCTGCTGGCCGCTCTGCCCGCCGGCTTCTTCGGCACTGTCTTCGGCGTGCGTTACGGTGTAAGTTCGGTCGAGATGAACTCAATCCTTGTGCTTAGCACCGCCATCAGCATAGTGACCATTCCTGCCGCGTATCTGCTCAGCACTCATCTGCGATGACTTCCGAGTTCCTTGCCCACGATCTCTTACGAGTTAACCCAGCCGGAGTCTGTGCGCTCCACGCCGTCGCCCAATTCTCCAGCTTGCCGCTTGAAGACTTTCCCTATGTTGTCGTTAGACGGGCACCGGCGGAGCATGGTCTTATTCCTGTCGGAATAAGAGGGATGGAGCGGCACGAAAGGTGCGCCGCATGGCTGGACCCTAGATACGTCCTTGCGAGAGTTACGCCAGAGTCCATTGAACCATCCGCGCCTCTTCGGGATCTTCCGGCGTTCCAAGCTTTTCTGGAGCTTAAGCGACAGTGGCGTGACGCGAAGCTGACGTGGGGTCCTGGCGGAAGCCTTGGATTTGAGCTTGTCTCCGGCTGCCGTGTTGTTCGTGAGGGAAGTGATCTCGACGTCGTGGTACGTGCCCCGAAACCGCTATCACGGGATTGCCTGCGCATGCTTGGACAACTCGACAACGATTTGCGCTGGGCGATCGATGTACAGGTTGAGACCCTGCATGGCGCATTCTCTCCCAAAGAGTACGCGAGCGCTTCCACCCGGTGCCTGCTGCGTACAATCCATGGCCCTCGCCTGGTTGAGGATCCATGGCTGCGCCAGTCCAATTTCGAGCAGGTTCAATGAGCATAGCTTTGCTCTTTCCGGGCCAGGGAAGCCAGACGGCGGGCTTCCTTCGCCGCCTGCCGCCCATCCGCGCCGTCCAAGACATACTCGAAAGATCCTCGGGAATGCTGGGCTACGATGTTCGGACACTCGACAGCGAAGAGGCGGTCAAATCAACGGTCCCGACACAGATTGGTTTGGTCATCGCCGGGGTAGCCTTCTCGAATTTTCTTTGCCAGGAGGGGATTGAACCGCACGCCGTAGCTGGGATGTCGGTTGGCACGTTTGCAGCGGCGGTTGCGTGCGGCGCTGTGACTCTCGAACAAGCGCTGAAGCTCGTTAAAAGACGAGCGGAGCTGATGCAATCGACGCTTCAGGACCGCGCGGAAGGTATGTCGGCCGTTCAGGGGCTCGACCTGTCGCAGCTTCGGTCCATCCTGCACGGGACCGGGCTTTCGATCGCAAACTTCAATTCACAAACGCAGTTTGTCGTCGCGGGCCCGCTATCCCTGCTGGGCTCATTCACGGCGCGGGCGATCGAAGCCGGCGCCCACAAGGCTACCGTACTTGCGACGTCTGTGTCCTCTCATATTCCACAGCTTGCACCTGCAGCCATCGAACTTCTGGACCTGGCAAGGCAGATGCCGGTTCAAGCGCCGAATAAAGTGATGTTCTCCAATCGTCTTGCCCGCCCGATCACGACCGCGGAGGGTGTGCGCGAAGAGCTCGCGCTGAACATGGCGAACCCGGTCATGTGGCACGACATTATGACCGCGATGGACGGCCTGGAAATCACTGTTGTGCTTGAGAGTCCTCCGGGCCATACGCTGGCGGGGCTTGCGTCGGAGATCATACCCGACGTGCGCACATTTTCCGCTGCGGAAATGCGCTGGGATGTGCTGCTACGTGCGGCGCGGCTTCTATCAGCGTAATTGATCGCCGGTTCATCGCCCTCAAAAAGGGCATGTGCGTCCACGCCTTTAACTCTTTCCTTGTCAGGAAACCTCGGCCTGTGAAGGTTGTAATGTCCGTTCTACCTGACCGAGTAATACGAATTGCTTATCAACCTGATGAAAAGTACAAGCTATACAAATGGTTTACATACGCTCTAGAGTTGCTCCGCATTCATATTGAGCTCGCTTTCGAGGCTGAAGATTTCTCCCAGTGGTGATCGCTGCTCTCACTGTCTGGATCAGTGCAGGAGAGACAGTCTGTGTATCCAGGCCGAGTTCGTGAGTGAAGGACGGATTGAGGTAAACGATGAAAAAGGATTTCGACTACCTATTGACAGGTCAGGCGCGGCGCATTGTTTGTGGTTTTCTGTTCATCCTGCTTGGCGCTTATGGTTTCGGCGGCATGAATGCGGCGTTTGCCCAGTTCCTCGACCAGGGAGCGATTACCGGGACCGTTCAGGACGCCACCGGTGCAGCTATCCCTGGCGCTGTTGTAAAGCTCGAGGATCCGGGTACCGGTTTTCAGTTGACGACCACCGCCGACAAAAGCGGCGTTTACGTCTTCTCGCCAATTCGTATCGGCACGTACACCCTAACTGCATCTGCGCCAGGTTTTGAAAGCGCGGTACAGGAGAACATCAGCCTTTCGCAGGGCCAGCGGATGGAGGTGTCGCCCAAGCTGAAGACGGGATCGGTGACCGAATCTGTTGTCGTAACTGAAGCTCCGCCGCTCCTCCAGTCCCAGGACAGCTCTGTCGGGCAGGTGCTGAGCACGCAGCAGATCAATGACACGCCGTTGAATGGCCGTAACACGATCTACCTTGCGCAATTAGCCGCGGGCGTAGCCATGGGCCATGGTTCCCGTGGAGCCAGTACGGGTGACTTCGAGTCCAACGGCATGCGCGCGGAGCAGAATAACTTTGTGATTGACGGTGTGGACAATAACGCCGTGTCGGTGGACTATCTGGGCAACAACAGCTATCTCGTCAACCCACCGCCTGACGCCTTGGCAGAATTCAAGGTGTCCACGTCCAACTACAGCGCGGAGTACGGCCATGCCGCCGGCGCTGTCGTGAGCGCGAGCATCAAGTCTGGATCCAACAAATTCCACGGCGATTTGTGGGAGTACTGGCGGAACGATATATTGGCTGCCCACGACTGGACGACGCCCACCGTTCCGAAAGGACCGTTTCGTCAGAATCTGTTCGGTGCAACTCTCGGCGGCCCCGTCATTAAGAACAAGCTCTTTCTGTTCGGTGATGTGCAGGCGAATCGCATCGTGATCACTCAGTCGCAGTCGCCTCTGTCCGTCCCCACAGCCCTGGAGCGGCAGGGAAACTTTTCCGAGCTCTTGAACCCTGCGTTGACTTCTGGAGGAGCGGCCATAACGCTGTACGAGCCACATAACAACCAGACACTGCTGACCTGTAACGGCGTACAAAATGTACTCTGCTCAAACCAAATCGATGCTGTAGCGCAGAATATCCTCTCTCTGTTCCCGGCGCCCAATGCGAATAACGGTGCGACTTACAACAATTACACCTACAGCCTGAAGCAGAGAATCAACACGTTTCAGTGGGACACGCGCGCGGATTGGGACATCAGTGCGAAAGATCAGGCCTTCGCTCGATTCAGCTACTCGAATACCAGAGGCAGTTTCCCGGCGCCACTCGGGCCTATTCTGGATGGCGGCGGCGGAGCCGGATCTTCAAACGTGAGCGGCGGACAAATCAATTATGCGAACAACTTTGTCTTAAGTGAAACCCACGTCTTTAGCCCCAAACTAGTGAATGAGTTCCGTTTTGCCTACGACTATGCACATTTCAATGTGGTGCAACAGAATGCCACGGTGAACCTGGCTGCTACGCTTGGCCTGGGCGGTGTTCCATTCGGACCGTCCACTCCCAACAATGGCGGTATCCCATACTTCACGGTTGGCGGCCTTCCGCAATTCGGCACACGAGCGTATCGACCCGAGACGGAGTTTGAAAACGAATATCAGATTCTCGACAACGTCTCCTGGACACTCGGAAATCACTCGCTGCGAGTTGGCTTCGCATACCAGAGCGTGCGCTCCTATACGCTGGAACCGCCGTCATCACGTCCGCAATATAGCTTCAGCGGCACATCGACCTCGAAGCCTGGCGTTGCGAACACCGGATTCGGCATCGCCGACTTCCTGACCGACAACATGTCGAGCGGCTCAATCGGTCCCTACGCCGCTTTCAACAACGATCAGAACAATCCGTCCGCGTATGCTCAGGACGATTGGAAAGTAAGCAGAAATTTTACCCTCAATCTTGGCGTGCGATACGACTACTTCCAACCCTACAAGGAAATGGCCGGACTCCAGGCTAACTTCTTTGTGAACACCGTCGGTATAGGCACAGGCACGGCGATCTATGCGCTCCCTGCACAGGATCAGAACAAGCTCACTCTGAATCCAACATTTATTAGTACCCTGGCAAAAGATAACATCAGCCTGGTGTACGACAACAATCCCCAACTTGTCCACGCACAGCATTACAACTTCGCCCCGCGTGTCGGATTTGCCTACACGGCCGACCCGAAAACAGTATTGCGCGGCGGCTTCGGCATGTTTTATCAAGGCCAGGAGAACACAGGAGCAGCGAACGACCTAGGTTTCAACTACCCGTTCGTCTTCAGCGACAACTTTCCTTCTCCCGGCTGTCCCGCAGGATCTACGAACTGTGCAAACAACGGCTATACGCTCGAGACTGGATTTTCCAACGCGATTGCTCAAGGCTTGACGAGCTACTTCAACACCCCTACGCTGGTTGGACAAACTCGGGATATGAAGTCTATCTATGCGATGGACTACAACCTGGCATTTGAGGAGGCATTCAGTAATGATCTCGTTGCGACCATAGGATATGTCGGCACGCTATCGCGGCATCTTCCTATCAACATTAATAGCAACACCCAACCGGTGCTCTTACCCTCCGGCAGCAGTTCAACTGCCTACACACCCTTTCCGGATTTTGGCGGTTCGGCGAATATCCTGTATGAGGGTATCGGGGAGTACAACGCCCTCCAGACAAAGCTTCAAAAGCGCATCTCTCATGGAGTGGATTTTCTAGCTACTTATACCTGGTCTCATTCCATGGATGATGCCGGCGATCCGCTCGGCGGGGGTATCGGTGGATATCGCAACCCAGCGATTATTCCGATCCGCCAGGATATGAGCAACTCAGGTTGGGACACACGTCACCGCTTCACCTTCAACGGCTTCTACAGGCTGCCTTTTGGCAGGGGTGAATCTCACATGAACCATGGCTCCCCGATTGTTGACGCTCTCTTCGGCGGCTGGTCCACCAACATCACGTATCAGCTACAGTCAGGTCAGCCCTTTTCCGTTGGCACCGCGAATCAGACGAACGTGAGCGGCGGCACTGCATACGCAATCGAGACGCGGAATCCGTTCGCTCCTGGCGGCACTCCGGACCCCAGCAATCCATCGATAACTTGTCCGACATCTCTGCGAAACAAGGCGCATTGGTTTAATCCATGTGCATTCAGGAATCCGCTGCCCGCTTCTCTGCTTACACCGTTTGCGAAGAATAACGGCAATCCCACGGTTGCCGCTCCTGGATATGCTTATCCCACATACATCACAGATGCGGCAACGGCCAAGCTCTTTCTTGGGGGGATAAGCGACAACGTTTACGGGCCGGGTTTCCAACGCATGGATATGTCCGTGTTCAAGAGATTTCATACATTCGAAGACCAGTATGTTGAAATTCGGGCGGACGGGTTCAACATGCTGAATACACCTGCGTATGGGGGCCCAAACGGCAGCATTTCAAACACTGGCGGCCAGATCACCTCGGCTCACAGCACGCAGGCCTACACTCCAAACGCACGCTTCTTCGAGCTTGCAGCGAAGTATGTCTTTTAAATGGATCGAGTGCTGAAATCCTTCGGCTTCTAACATGACAGTGCTGCATCTTCAAGTCCTCGTATGTTGTTAGCCTGGAAATGGATCTGTTCGTGTCGTGCCGGAACAATAACGATCCACCATCTCGATCCGTGGAGATCACAAGTATGCGTTCTAGATGTAACTTAGCGCTGGCGCTTCTCCTGGGCATTACTTCTGCTGGGGCGCAAGTCCAGGCGCCCAACTGGCGTGGTGCAGGGCCGACTCCATGTGTGGGCTCGGATGGCGGCATCTTCCAGTGCCCTGCGGCGCTGGGGGTAGTCGCCATCCGAGCCGGGCATTTGTTCGACAGCATCACCGGCCGGATGTCGGTACGGCAGGTGGTGGTTATTTCAGGCGATCGAATTATTGATGTCGGACCTGAGGCTCAGGTAAAGATTCCTCCGGAAGCGAAGGTGATCGATCTTAGCCATGCTACTGTTCTGCCGGGTCTTATTGACGCGCACACCCATATGTTCAACGACCGGCGGCGGGATGGAACGACGGAAGCTTCCATGCTGATCGCGGCGCAGAACGCCGCATCAGATCTGCGGGCGGGATTTACCAGCGCACGCGACCTGAGTACCCACGGTAATGGATACGGCGACCTAGCGATCCGCGCGGCCATTAACGAAGGACGGATAGAAGGCCCCAGATACCAGGTGTCGACGCGCGGTATCGAATGGGCAGGCAAGCCTGAAGACCCGGCCAAGCCGGACAATCCTCTGGCAGGCAAACTGGTTCGGTCCGTGGATGATGCACGGGCGGCTGTGCGGGAGCAGATTGCCCGCGGGGCGGACTGGATCAAACTGTATCCGGCGGTTGATTACTCCTTCACGCCAACCGGCGAGGTCAAGTACAGGCTGACCTATCCGATGACCGTTCTACAGGCACTTATCGACCAAACCCATGAGCTTGGCCACAAGGTTGCGTGCCACGTGTTCGGCGGCGAGGGGGAAGTGAACGCTATCGTTGCGGGCTGCGACACGATCGAGCATGCATTGGGCCTGGACCAGGCGCAGGCCAACATGATGGTGCAGAAGGGTATCTACTACGATCCGACCTTTGTTCGGTATACCGAGCCCAACATGGACGACAACGATGCCAGGAACACCGGCGGCAAATACCGGATGATTCCCATCTTCGAGAAGGCCGTTACACTTGCCGTGAATACCCCAGGGCTGAAGATCATGATGGGCAGCGGCGCTGACGGTTCAACTCTGGCGCATGGAACGCAGGCCCTCGAGTTTGAAGCACTGGTAAAGCACGCCGGGATGAGTCCGGCGCGGGCTATACAAGCTGGCACCATTGTTGACGCTGAAGCCATGGGCTGGCAGGAGCGCGTCGGCTCTATCGAGAAAGGTAAGTATGCCGATCTCGTCGCCGTCTCTGGAGACCCCCTGACTGATATCACTGAGCTGCAACGCGTGAAGTTCGTGATGAAAGGCGGGAAGGTCATCCGGAATGACATGCCGCAACCAGTTTCCGGAAAGGCTCCTGCGCCACGATGACCAAACAAGCCTGCTCCATGGAGAACCTGTCAAAATGAGTTCTGATCGTTCTAGCTTGCCGCAAGGTGTGAACCGTCGTCATTTTCTAACGCAAGCCTCCGCGGCTGCGATTTCCGCTAACTGTCTGCTCAAACAGGGCTGGGCACAGGGTGGAGAGTTTGTCATCGCGGAGACGAACTCAGGCAAGATCCGAGGAACCGCGAGTCGTGGCATAAAGATCTTCAAGGGCGTTCCTTACGGCGCGAATACAGGGGGAGTCAACCGGTTCATGCCTCCGGTCGACCCCGTCGGTTGGACCCGCGTTCGCGATGCGCTGGAATACGGTCACAGTTGTCCGCAGGGCAACCCATCCCCTAGAGCGCGAGATGCAGCCACAGCAAAAGCGGCCACGGCCACAGCGCAGCACGAGGTGACCACTGCAAAGCAAGCTCCCGGTCCGTCGATCTTCCCGGCTCTGGGTGTTCCTGGAGACAAGAATCCAGGCCAGGGAGAAGACTGCCTCGTGCTTAACATTTGGACCCCGGAGCTCAACGATGGCCGCAAACGCCCGGTCATGCTGTGGTTGCATGGCGGCGGCTTCCGTGGAGGATCCGGATCCAACCCGGGCTGGGATGGAACCAACCTCTGTTTACGTGGCGACGTTGTGGTCATTACGATCAATCACCGCCTCAGCGCCATGGGCTTTGCAAACTTCAGCGAGTTCAACCCCGACTTCGCGGCATCGGGCGAAGTAGGAATGTTGGACATCGTGCAAGCGCTGAAATGGGTACGCACGAACATTTCTCAATTCGGCGGCGATCCAGATACAGTAATGATCTTCGGGCAATCGGGCGGCGGCCGAAAGGTCGAGACACTGCTTGCCATGCCAGCAGCCAAAGGACTCTTCCATCGCGCCGTCATCGAAAGCGGCATCGCAATCAGGATTGTCGACCGCGACGTAGCAACTCGCAATGCGGAGGCGCTACTCGCCAAGTTAGGCCTTCCCAAGGCAGATGTGCACAAGGTCCAGCAGCTTCCGGTGGATCAAATCCTTATCGCCGCAGCTGCGGTCGATCGCGATTTAGGCGACGCTGACCTTGACACGATGGGTTTTTCGCCATCGGTCGACGGCACGATCATTCCGCAACATCCCTTTTACCCATCCGCATCGCCCGTTTCAGCCGATGTGCCGGTGATGATCGGCAGTACACGCACGGAGTACACCGGACTGACGACCGATACCGCCCTCTGGCACCTGGATGAGGATGGAATGCGAACCCGGATCAAGCAGCTACTCGGTGACCAGTCCCAGGGGATGATCGATTTATATCGCAAAGAAAGCCCCGGGGCGACGCCAAGCGATATCTTCTTCCTGATCGAGAGCGATTACCGCTATGGTGCGAAGACGATGAAGGTAGCAGAACGACGGGCTGCGCTAGGAAGGGGTCCGGTGTATCTGTACTACTTCGCATGGAAGACGCCTGTACAGGGAGGCCAGTTGGAATCACCCCATAACATTGAGTGGCCTTTCGCCTTCGATAACGTCCAGATATGCGCCAACCTCACGGGTGGGGGAACGGAAGCGATGGCCCTAGCCGACAAGGTCAGCGATGCCTGGATCGCGTTCGCCCGGACGGGGAATCCGAACACTCCAAAACTACCCCACTGGCCAGCTTTTACTGCAAAGCATCGTGCCACCATGGTCATCAACAACATGTGTAATGTGGTCGACGACCCATTGCGAGAAAAACGGATAGCCATGTTCCGCGCACTTGACTTGCGGTGATGGGTTTCCCGAGTAATGACGAGATGCAGAGATGAAACTCTCGCTGGTGTTGTCGCAGCGGATTAGGGTGCGTTTGTGGCAAGACCCGGGCGCTCCCGATCACGTTTTCCAGACGTATGTCGAGAACAGCGAACACAGTAAGTACGGGAGTGGCTTTTACGTGCAGAGGAGAAGCTAGATGAAACTTATAGTCACGCGCGCGATTGCTCTTTTGGGCATCTTGGCCGCATGGGATGGCACAGCTCAGAAGCCTGCAAACCAGGCAATGCCGCACCTTGAAAAGAGGGGAGCTGCTACGCAGTTGGTCGTGGACGGCAAGCCCATGTTGGTGCTTGGAGCAGAGTTGCATAACTCTACCTCGTCCAGCGCGGCGTACATGGAGCCAATCCTTGATCGCTTTTCCGCCCTGCACCTGAATACCGTCCTTGGGTCTGTCTGCTGGGACCTTGTGGAACCGGAGGAGGGCAGGTTCGACTTCAGCCAGGTGGACGGCCTGATTCAGGGTGCCCGGCGACATAACATGCATCTGGTGCTGCTGTGGTTTGGCAGCTGGAAGAACGGCGTGTCCACCTACGATCCGGTCTGGGTCAAGCGCGACTACAAACGTTTTCCGCGCGCGCAGAGTAAGGATGGAAAGAGCCTCGAGATTCTTTCCACGTTGAGTGAAGCCAACCGCGATGCGGACGCCCGTGCGTTTGCTGCCGTCATGAAACACGTTCGGGATGTTGACGGCGAAGCGCATACGGTCGTGATGGTCCAAGTGGAGAACGAGGTGGGCGTTCTCACGGAGACTCGCGATCAGTCCAGTCTGGCGACAGCGGCTTTTCACGCTCCGGTACCGAAGGAACTGATGGCCTCGCTTCAGAAGAACAAGGATACACTCATCCCGGGATTCTTGAAGCGATGGGAGGCGAACGGATTCAAGACGTCCGGTAGCTGGGAAGAAGTCTTCGGTGTCGGCGACGAGACGGACGAGGCGTTTATGGCTTGGAACTATGCCCGGTACGTGGGCAAAGTCACGGAGGCCGGAAAAGCTCAATATCCTATCCCCATGTTCGTCAACACGTGGCTTGATCGCTGGCAGGAGACTGCGCCCATGAAGCCGGGCACCTATCCTAGCGGCGGTCCCATGCCGCATGTGTTGGATGTCTGGAGAGCAGGAGCGCCGCAACTCGATATTCTCTCGCCTGACGTGTACAGCTTCCTCTATGAACGATTGGATGAGTACCGCCGCCCTTGGAATCCCATTTTCATTCCCGAGATGGCACGTGACACAAAGATGGCCAGCGACATCTTCTACGCCATTGGAAACTACGACGCGATTGGGGTCTCGCCCTTTGGTCTGGAGAGTGTGCCCATCTTCCAGGAAGATCTTAGCGAGACGTACAAGGCCTTGTCCCAGATCGCACCTGTGATTCTAGAGCACCAGGGAAACGGTACGATTGGGGCCGTGGTGCTGGATAAAGATCATCCGACTAAACGTTTGCAGGTGGGCGACTACACGCTCGACGTCGGCATTGCGCGGCACTACACGTTTCCCACGCCCGAGTTCCCAGCTGGCATCTTCATTCAGCTTGGTCCGGACGAGTACCTTGTCTCAGGCCGCGGTATCACTGTAGCTTTTACAGCTAACACGCCGGGAGACCCAATCACAGGGTTCGCATCGGTAGAGGATGGTAGCTTCATCAACGGCAAGTGGATCGCCGGCAGAAGCCTGAATGGTGATGAGATACTTTCAGGCAAAGCACTTCGCCTGCGCGGCGATCGCTATATGTTCCAGCACGTAAGACTCTACCGCTATCGTTGAGTGCTGCGTACGCGCGTAAGCAGTCGGACCTAGGCAAAACCAACACGCGGACCGGACGCTCCATGCATCCTATGTAGACCGCACGGCGCAACCGCCGGAATTTCCGGGCAGCAGCGGTGTTGATGTTGGGAACGCGAATCGTCTGGTCTGAAGGATCGGGTCTGCGGTACGGACGAGTCGGTTGAAAGGAGTGCCGGAACCTGGACCACCTTACCGCTTGTAGTGACCGTAATTGCGCTCCCTGGCACATAGTACGAGGGATCGAAATTTTATAGTTATTGCCTGTGTGTACATTGGCACAGATCCTGCCACCAAACGCCGAACTCAAAATGTAGCAAGATGAGTTTGCGCGGATTGGAGGGTAGCCCGACCGGAAGGTGAGATGGGGTAGACTCGGCCTGTTTCGCCTGTGAAGAGTTGAGGTCCTATGAACAATCGCAGCTACACTGCCTTTACCGAGGCACCAGGTGTTGGACGCACTTTGCTCCGTGCTGAAACGCAACCAGCAGAGTCTGCAGCATCGGGCCCCAGGTTCTCTTGCGAAATCGCCACATTGAAGCTGCCCTCCTTCGATCGCTGTATCGAGACGGTCGCTGAGGCAGGCTATCAGGGTGTGGAACTGACCGGTTACTTCCAGGATTGGACCGCCACGGAACAAGATCGCCTGATGAGAAAGATGCAATCACTGGGCGTGATGATCGATATGCTTAGCGGACTGCCGGCCAGCTTCGCGATCCCTGACCAAACGGAAGAGTTTGTCAAACAGGTCGCAAAACATTGTCGAGTAGCAAATTCTCTGGAAGCCCCGCAGATCAACATCAAGTCCGGAAGAAGATTGGAAAGCGTAGATCCCGATGTGCAGTTGGCGACCGCTGTCGACAATCTAAAGCGCGCTTCAGACGTGGCCGCCGGCGTTGGAATCAACATTGTCATCGAACCAATCGATCTGCTTGAGAACCCCACGATCTTCTTAACATCCGTTAGGGAAGGGTTCCAGATTGTGCGTGCAGTCAATCGCCCGAATGTGAAGGTGTTGTATGACTTTTACCATGAGCAACGCGGGGGCGGAAATCTCATTGAAAAGCTGGAACACAATATAGAGTGGGTGGGACTAGTTCACTTTGCAGATGTGCCGGGACGGCATGAACCAGGAACCGGGGAGATAAATTACAGCGGCATTTGCCGTAGTCTGGGGAGACTCGGATACAAGCGCTTCATCGCTATGGAATATGGCCCCACGACAGACCCTGTTAGTTCACTGCGGAAGGCAAGGATCGACGCGGAGAAGGCGTTGAAGGAAGGCGCCGATCTCTCCAACGGCCTGGATAGTGGTAAAGCTTGACGTGCTGACCTCCGAGCTTTTCAACGCGGGCTTCGCTCTACGATGAGCTATTTTGCGCAGATGCGACAGAAGCGCGTGCAGACAGCACACTTGCTGCAGGCATAAAGCCTGCCCTTCTCTCCATTGGCCCGCGAACAATTCGAATTCCAATGGTCAGGTTCCACAAGACTCTCGCCTGCATAAGACATAAAGCGATGGCGTCGACAATAGAAAAGGGGCTTGCGGCTCCTGAGCAGTGGCTAACCCATCGCTCACACTGCACGTATAAGGAGAGTATGCGCGGATCGGCTCACTGGTTTATCTCGCCCCGAGTGGCAAAACGCCTGGCAGCAGGTTTTTCATTCTTACTCCCCCCTGCTTTCATTGCGGCCTGCAGCAGCGGTGGAGCGACTGTGACCGTACCGACGGCACCCGGCACATTCACCTTACAGTTGCAGCCGCCGAGCCCGATACTTACGGTTGCGCAGCGAACGTCCCTCGGATTCAAGGACGGCCCGCCCGATGGAACGCTCGGCGTCCTGCTGAATAACGGTACATATAGCTTCTATGGCTCAGCCCTGAGCGGGCCCACCTGTTCTGGCACGCCTGGCGTGCAAGGGACCTACCGGTTGGGAGGAAGTTTGACGGCCATTACGTCCTCTTATGGATGCACGGCGCTGCTTCAGCCAGGTGGCGATCCCAATGGCTACACCTTTGACATCAATTACGCGGGTGGAGGTCCTGTGCTTCCCGTAACCAGCTCTTCGGGGCAGGCTGGCGTGCTGCACGTCTACCATGGAGAATTCCATGGCGGCGTTTGCGGAACCGGAACCTGTACGTACGCTTCACTTGGAATGGCCCTTTCCAAAGATGGCGGAGCGACGTTTCAGAAGCTGGGTGAAATCGTGCAGCCCTATGCAACCCGGAGCACGCAGATCAATGCGGGAACTTACACCCAGTTAGGAGGCGGCACGCTCATTCTGGCGGATGCGAACGGAAACCACATCCCGAATGTAGCTGCGGCCGATCCCTCCTCTGTGTACCTCTACGTGTTCTATTACGACGCGGATCCGTCTGCTGCGTCACCCTGCGACGTCGGTCAGTGCCTCGCGCTGGCAAGGGCCCAGCTCTCCGCTGTACTCAACGCCGCGTTTGCGGGCAACACGGCAGGTTTCCCAACGTTATTTACGAAGTACTATAACAACGGCTGGACACAACCGGGTACGAGCGGAAATCCCAACGCCGCCACGAACTCGGGTCATTACACCCCAGTGATCGCGGCTACGGGAGCATTTCCGAGTGTCCTGTACGACAGCACCACGCAGCAGTACCTGATTGCCTATGCTGCGGCAAATCATACGTCCATCACAATGCAGCATGGTTCCAGCCTATTGTCGTGGTCCGGGCCCATATCGACAGGGGTCCTTACGGATGGCACCAATGCCCTTCTCTATCCGACGCTGGTCGGTGAAGGCAGCGATCCGACGACTAGCTCAGGCGAACCATGGCTGTTCTATCTCGATGCGACGACATGGCCTGATTGGACGGCTGCAACGATCATGAATCGCCGCGTGCAGCTGAGCCTCCAGTAATGAATGCACGTCACAGCGTCGCGAGCATGATGAAGATAGTGGAAGGCATGCCGCCATAGGTTTCCTGTTGGGTTAGAAGTTTGCCTTCTGCGTGTGGTTGAGCGCGTTGAATGCTTCGGCACGGAAGTCCAGTGAGATGTGCTCCGGCAAAGAGAACCTTCTCCAGAGTGCGAGGTTCAGGTTCGCCGGCCCACCTGATCGTAACGGCGTTCATTGCCATAGGTGCCCAAACGGTCGATGCGATCGTTCCGAACTGCATTCTTGTGTAGATCACGATCTTAAAGCCTGATGTTCTATGCCCCGATGGACATATACCAGTCAGGCCGCCTTAGCTGTGTACATGAGCGGCCGTGTGTTCGGCATGTCAAAAAGAAGTAACAACCGCTGTGATGCGTTCGGAACGCCGTTGCGCATGTTCGTCGCGCCATCGTGTTGTGACCCTGCCCCCAGTCGCGCTCTGGACTCCCCGGCCTGTCCCGCGCTACCTTCAATGTGCAACTTTCGTCGCTGAAGGATTGTTTTCAAAGCGATGAACGGACTTACGAGTGAGAGGCCCCATGACATCCTTGCCACGCCGCGTGACAACCTTGACCTCCAGTTGGATTGGAGTGATTGTTCTGTTCGCCGTGTTCGGGACGGCCGTGATCATTACGGCTACAGGGGTGTCTGCGCAGCAGCAGACTCCGCCTGCTGGGACGATATCCCCGGTAGCTCCACAACAGGCGCAACCACAACAAGCGAAACCTCAGCAGAGCGCACCGTCTGCCGAGCATGGCGGTGCTGCCGCCGACCCGTTTGGTGTTGTGGCCTATCCGGATCGCGTGAAAGCGCCGCAAGAGTCGATTGACCGCGGCAAGACCACGTTCAGCGTGAATTGCGCGTTCTGTCATGGGTCAGACGCGGGCGGTGGTTCCGTAGGCCCGAACCTGCTCCGGTCCGAGGTGGTGTTGCAGGACAAAGACGGTGAGATGATTCTGCCCATCGTGCAGGGTGCGCGTATGGACCGCGGCATGCCGAAGATCGATATCTCGCCGTCGCAGGTGTCCGACGTCGCTGCCTGGCTGCACAGCATCCCCGTCAAGAGCAATGCGGGCCACGAAAAGATCAACATCGTTGTAGGCAATGCCGATGCAGGCAAGGGCGCCTTCGACCGGCAGTGTGGTTCGTGCCACTCGACGACGGGCGATCTAAAGGGTTTTGCGGCACAGTACAGCGATCCGCGTGATATGCAGCAGGCATGGATTATGCCGGGCGTGCAGGCGCCGCGGTTCCCGGGTACAGGCGGTGGGCCGCCCGTTACGCTCCACGTGCCGCCCGTGACCGCAACGGTGACCGAGGCCAACGGCGTGTCGATCACCGGCGTGCTTGCATCCGTGGATGAGTTCTCCGTGTCGGTGACGACGCCGGACGGCAAGGCCCATACCTTTACACGAAGGAACGGCCTGCCCAAGGTTGACATTCATGATCCTGTAGCGGCGCACCGTGAGTTGCTGCGCAAGTACAACGACAAAGACATCCACGACATTACCGCCTACCTGGCGAGCCTGAAGTAAAGAGAGAACGAAACTATGCGTGGAATGCACACATTGCTTGCAGCCGCAGCGCTGGTCGCCGGCCTTTTAGCGGCACCGGCATCGTTCGCACAGGAGCTCGACCCGGCAACGATTCTGCACCCCAAGACGGACACATGGCCCACCTACTCGGGCGATTACAGCGGGCAGCGGTATAGCGCGCTCAGTGAGATCAACACGTCCAATGTGAAGGGTCTTTCCCTGGCATGGACCTCCAAACTCACAGGAGGTTCCGGTGGCGGAGGCGGTGGCATGGCTGCCCTGATTGCCATGTACATGGGCCTGCCGGCAGCGCCTGCCACCAACGTGGGTGGGGTTGGAACACAGGAGGCGCCGATGGGGCGCGTCTCCGGAGCCATGCTGGTGAACGATGGCGTGATGTACGTGACAACACCAGACAACGTATGGGCACTGGATGTGCACGATGGCCACGCGCTTTGGCATTTCCTTTGGAAGACCCGCGGCGGCACACATATCGGTAACCGTGGCGTGGCTTTGTGGCACGATCGGGTGTTCTTTGAGACACCGGACGATTACCTGGTCGCCTTGAACGTCCATACCGGCGCTGAAATCTGGCACAAGGATATTGCTTCGTTCGACCTGCAGTATTTCTCTACCATGGCTCCCATCCTCGTCGGCAACCATCTCATTGTGGGTACCGGCGATGATCTGGATGAACCGGGTTTGCTCCAGTCGTTTAACCCGGACACCGGCGATGTGGAGTGGAAGTGGTATTCCGTGCCGATGAAGGCAGACGACCCCGGCATTGAGACGTGGAAGAACCTGGACGCTGCATCGCACGGCGGCGGGAACGTGTGGGTACCGGGCGCATACGACCCGGAGACACACCTGTATATGTTCGGTACGGGCAATCCGACGGCTGCATACACATCGCAGATGCGTGGGCCGGGCGCAAATCTGTATACGTGTTCGCTGGTCGCGCTGGATGTCGATACGGGCAAGATGAAGTGGTATTACCAGACGTCACCGCACGATACGCACGACTTCGATTCAACGCAGACCCCGATCCTGGTGGATGGCACGTTTGCCGGTAAGCCGCGCAAGCTGGTTCTGCAGGGAACGCGCAATGGTTATTTCTTCGTACTGGATCGCATCACCGGAGAGCACCTGTTGACCAGCAAGCTGGTCGATTCTCCAAACTGGGCGCAACCTGAGCTCTCCAAGAACGGCGAGCCACAGCGCGATCCTGCGAAGGACTTTGATCTTGGCGGCGCGCTCGTCTCTCCCTCAAATGGCGGTATCGTGAACTGGCCCCCGCCCGCCTACAGTCCGCAGACTGGCTTGTTCTATACGTATGCCTCTGAGAGCTATGCAATGTACTACCTTGCAACCACCGATCCTCGAGGAGCGATGGGGCTTGGCGGCAAAGATGAGTTGAGTGTGGGATCGCTCGGCAGCTATATCCTCGGCATGGATTACAAGACCGGCAAACCTGCATGGAAGATTCGCTATCCCGGCGTTGCAGGCATGGGGCAGATGACCGGACTGACCACAACCGCGGGCCATCTGCTCTTCGGATCGGACGCACACGGCAACTTTGTTGCGCGCGATGCTGCGACCGGCAATCCGCTATGGCACGCCCACATCTATCCGACCAACGCCGCGGAAACGCTCACTGTCGACGGCCATCAATACGTATTCGTGGCCGCGACCGACGTGATCTACGCATTCAGCCTTCAATAGCTTGTAGAAGCCGGCGTACCGGAGCGCTCGCGCCATAGGCCGTTGTTGCTTAACTACAAAGTCGATCTTTTAAGTAACAACACGCTGTGTTGTATGTCACATGACAGCGGCAATGCCTGTGTCCTTTGCATGCCACACATTCGATCTTGACTGCAACAGCGCGGTGGCTTGATGCTCGAAGTGCGATGACCCGTTCGCAGGCAGCCCTGATGTGCGGTATGGCGTGGATTGTGCTGTCCCTCCACTCCGATGAATCGATTCCGCATGCGCGTGCGCGTTCGCGCATGGACAGTCTTCCGGCGCACACCCTGTGGACATGGGAGCGCCGCGAGGATTTGAGTGCCATTGATCCGGCTACCACTGCTGTCGCCTCGCTGGATCGCACGCTCATCCTGATCGGACCGTCGATCCATACAGCGCTTCAGCGCAACGCGCTGCGCCTGCCCGCAGATGCGCGGCTGCGGCGCATCACAGACGTTCGCATCGAGACGCATACACCTGAGCTGACGGAAGCGACTGCGACTGCCATGGCCGATGCAGTTTTACTTTCGCTGAAAGGCGCGCACGGCACAGCCGCGCTTCAGATCGATTTCGATGCGCACCAATCGGAGCGAGCGTGGTATCGCGCTGTGCTTGGCCATGTGCGGTCGGGTATGCCGGCGGAGATGCCGCTTTCCATCACGGCGCTGGCCAGCTGGTGTTCGCACGATCGCTGGATGGCGGGCCTGCCGGTTGATGAGGCAGTGCCGATGTACTTTCGCATGGAGCCGGGCGTTCGCGGCGCGGATGACTCCGCCATGGCGGTGCGCGAACCGCTTTGCGCTAACGCTGTGGGTCTGTCTGTACGTGAGCTATGGCCTGCGAATGTGCGCGGGAAACGTGTGTATCTGTTTGCGGACGACGGATGGCATCGCGACGATCCGCAGAGCGTGTTGAGGAAGCTGCCATGATCCGTAGGCGTTTGGTGTACGGGTTGCTCTTCCTGGTGTGTCCGATCCTGGTGATGCAGGCGTGCGGTCCAGACTTCGCGCCCGATGTCTTCGTGCCCTCCCACCGGCCCACGGTGCCGAAGAATTATGCCAAGGGGCAGCTGGGCGTAGTGCAGCCCGGCTACTTCATTGCGGACAAGGTGGTGGCGTACCGGTATCTGAACGGTGGGACGCTGAACGAAGACGAGCAGCGGCAACTGGCGCCGGTGGCTGCGCCTGGGCTGGACTACGACCACATGACCGAGGAGGAGTTAAAAGCAGCGCAGGACGAGGACAAGGCTCCAGAGGCGCAGGACCGGTGGAACACAGCGCGCCGCGCGTTTGGTCCAGGGAGCGGCGTTGCGCAGGACAAGCCTGACGCGTCTCCTGGTACGGCCGGCGCATGGATTTCGCGCATCGTGAATTGCGGCGACAGCGCGTATGACACCGCGGCCGATATATTGGCTGATCGCACCGCGAAGTGGGGAAAAGACAGCGCCGCACTGAAGGACTGGATTGCCGCGCAAGATGCTGTGTTTTCGCACTGCAGTGGAGGTGGGGGTATGCCGGCTCCCGCGCCAGCGAATGGGCCGATGCTGTTGAAGCAGGACCGCGCCTACCAGAACGCCGCCGCCGCTTTTTATAGCGGCGAGTACACCGTGGCGCGCGATGCGTTTCTGGCCATCGCAAACGACAAGGCTTCGCCGTGGTCCAAGTGGGGACTTTACTTGGCTGCGCGCTGCACCGTGCGTGAGGCGGGTAGAGCCATTGCTCCGAAAGACGATTGGGAGCAGGCGCAGTTCGACCCGGCCGGCATGCAGGCAGCGAAGGACATGCTGCTGAAGGCCAAGGCATCTGCCGACCCGCGTGTAAAGCATGCAGCGCAGGCCGAACTGAACTTTGTGATGATCCGCCTTGATCCCGTGAAGCAAGCGGCCACACTGGCCAATGTGCTCGCCGGACCCGGTCATGATCCCGATTTTGGACAGCACCTTGTCGATCTGCGCTTCCTGCTTGATCACGGCAAGTACGGCGATGCGCCACTGATACGCTGGATGACGCTCACCGGGAGCCCGCTCACGTATTCCATGGCTCCGATGCCGGGAAAGCCACTCACTGCCCCGTCCGCAGAGAGCGAATGGCAGAAGCAGCCTGGTCTCGCGGGTCTCGTCGCTGCGCTCATGACCGTGAAGGCCGGCAGCCCGGCGCTGCTGCAGGCCGCCGCTGCCGTGCCGGAGAGCTCGCCTGCTTACATCACCGTGCAGTTCCATCGTGCCAGGCTTTTGGCAGGGGCGAACGATCTTGGGAGCGCACGCGACATTGCGACGCACGCGCTTGAGATCACACGGAAGCTCGACGAGCTTGCGGCCACGAACGCGCTGCTTGAGGTCCGCATGAAGACCGCGCCCGACCTTACGTCCCTGCTGCAGGACGCGCCGCGCACCATGCTCTCACCGCAGTCTCAATCTGCGGCGGACGCGGGGTGTTCCAGCTGGGATGGGCCGAAGTGCAAACAGAAGATTCCCGTGATGCAGTTCGACGAAGACGCAGCTGCGCTCTTCAACACACGCTTGCCGCTGAGCGTGTGGATGGATGCGGCCACAAACGAAGCGCTTCCAAGGCATCTTCGAGACACGATTGCACTCTCTGCATGGCTACGCGCCCTGGTGTTGAAACGCGATGCCGAAGCACAAGCGCTTATGCCACTGCTTCCATCCCCTGTGAAGGCCTCGCTTGCCAAGTCCGACGATCCCACTGGCTACGCGGCTACGCTGGTGCTGCTGCACTCGCCCGGCCTGCGGCCTTTTCTGGACGCAGGCGTGCAGCGCGCTGCGACTTACACCGAGATGGATAGTTATCGAGACAATCTGTGGTGTTCGACGATGGAGAAGGCTTTGGGTGCCGACCAGGGAAGCGTAAATGCGCCCATGCTCCCTGTTTCAGAGCCGGCATTCCTTACACCGGAGCAACAGCAGGAAGCCAAGGCTGAGGTTGCCGCCCTGGACGCGCACCCCGTTGGAGTGGAATGGCTCGGGCGGAGAACCATTGATTATGTGAAGGACCATCCAAACGAGCCGGTTGCCGCGGAGTCGCTGGCTCTGGTGGTCAAGCTGACGCGGTATGAATGCTACCGGCCCAGCGACTACGGTAAGTCGCCCTCTTCGAATATCAGCAAAGAAGCGTTCACGTTGCTGCACAGCCGCTATCCGAAGAGTGGTTGGGCAGCGAAGACAAAGTATTACTTCTAGATGTTTTCCGGCAGCAGGAGCAGCATGAGCAGGATGCCTTCAATGGCCGTCATGCGAAAGGCCGCTTCCTGCCCATTCCAAGTCTTCGACTGCCACATGAGAAACCACTCGGCGCCGATCTCAAGGAAGGCGACCAGCCACAGCAGCATGCCGGCCGTAAGTGCGATGACGCCGATCGCCTTGGCGCGAGAGAATGCAAGCGGTGTTCCGTTGCGCGTGCGCAGCATGGCAGCCGCGGCCCACCAGCACAACGCCATGTTCAATGCCTCATAGGCGATGATGCCGAGGTAGAAGATCAGATGGGCAGTTGCCGGATGAACGGCGCGCCACATGCCACGGTTGCCCGGAAAGGTGGTGTCCATGTCCAGCACGTGATGGACGAACATGTAGTTGGAGTTGAAGTCGGTGACGTTGTTGAAGACAACCAATGTAAAGAAGCCGGCCATGGCGGCCATGAGCGCAGTCTTTGCAAGCCGGACGATGACGGTGTGCTGTGCAGCGGTGGGGTTCAACAGCAACTCCTGATTACGGGATAGCAGCGAACGGCTGAAAGTAGGCGCGCAGAGCGTCGATGGTGGCGTCGTCATAGTTTGGGCTGGCGGCCATTTGCGATGCCGGGTTCATCTTCTTTGGATCGCGCACGTAGGTCGCAAATTGTTGTGGATTGGAGGCAGCGAGGCTTGCCACAACACTCCACGGAACGCCGGCTTTGGTGCCGCCTTCGCCATGGCGTGCGTGGCAGCGGAAGCAGTTTTCACGTGCAATGACATAACCCTGGCGCACGATGCTCGCCGATGCATCGGGCCCGATGGGTTCGATGGGGCCGTAGACATCTGCTTCGCGGCGGAAGTCCAAACGTACGACCTGCCATGGCACCTGCTCTTCCTCTTCGTGCGAAAGGACTTTGAAGGTGGGGCGGAACGCATCCTGCGCGATGAGATACGGTCCCATGCCTTCGTCCTGTGCGGCTGCAGACCATCGCGTGTGATCGAGTCCGTTGATGCGCAGGACGAGCACCGGCTGATGGACGCGCAGGTAGGTCATGGGGTAGTGTGCGTTGTAGCGATCCGTGCAGATGGCGACAACCATGCTGGCGGGCTTTGCACCGGCAGCACGTGCAAGCTCTTCAAGGCGAACGCCCGCTACATCGACAGGTCCCTTGAAGTTGGTTCCATGTGCAAGACGGAAGCGTACCTGGGGCAGCTGCTGCAGGTCGGCGTAGGTGATGAAGCGTGTCTCACCTGCGGAAACGTTATCGATAGCGCCACTGATCTCGAGATCGTCCACATGTGTGCGCGTGGGGTGCAGGACGAGCTTGGCCTTGGTCACTGCAGGTTGTGCTCTCTGCGCGTACGCAAGCGGGACGGCGGTCATCCATGCCGCCAGCGCCGCGATGGTCCATCGGAGTCGTCCCATGCGCCATGCTAGCCCAAGCGGCGCGCCTGCTCCACACGAAAGTTCGCGTGCTACAGTAGCTCTCACCATGGACCCTATCGCAGCTCTCGCGGAGCTTGGATTCACGCTGCCGTCACCCGCAAAGCCAGGCGGCAACTACACCTCGGCTCGTACCGTGGGCAACCTCGTGTTTCTTGCGGGAGTGATTTCACAGGATGCGAGTGGGATTATTACCGGCACAGTGGGCGATGAGCGCACAGTGGAAGAAGGCTACGCCGCAGCCCGGAGTTGCGCCCTGTTGCAGCTTGCCACACTGCAGCAGCATCTGGGTTCGCTCGATCGCGTGAAGAGCATTGTCACGGTGAATGGCTACGTGAACTCTGTGCCGGGATTCGCCGAATCACCTGCGGTGATCAACGGCGCTTCCGATCTGTTGCTGAAGGTGTTCGGTGAGAGCGGCATGCATGTACGCGCGGCTATTGGCGTGAGCGGGCTGCCGCGGAATGCCCTGGTGGAGCTGCAGATGACGGTGGAGATTTAGCGATGGCCATGACGCGTACGCTTTCCGCCGAGCCGACGCATTCGCGCTGGAACGCCGGCCTTGCGCCGCGGCTCACCATCGATAGCGGAGATACCGTTCATTTTGAATGCCAGGACTCAAGCGGCGGGCAGGTTCGCGATGCTATGACGACCGCTGAGTTTGAGGGCATTGATCGTATGCGCATTCATGCGCTAACCGGACCTGTTGCCCTTGCTTGTGCAAAGCCGGGAGACACGCTGCAGATCGATGTGCTTGATGTTGCTCACACCGGTTGGGGATGGACCAGTGTCATCGCTGGCCTCGGCTTCTTGAAGGATCGCTTTACGGAGACGTTTCTCTTTCATTGGCAGCTCGAGGATGATGTCTCAACGTCGCTTGCACCTGCCGTTGTTCCGTTGCGGCCGTTCTGCGGGATTATGGGTGTTGCACCCGCGGAGAAGGGTGAGTTCCGCACCAGAGCGCCGGGTGTGTTTGGCGGGAATATGGATGTGCGCGAACTAGCGACGGGAGCGACACTGTACTTGCCGGTGCAGCAGCCGGGCGGGTTGTTTTCATGCGGTGATGCGCACGCGGCGCAGGGTGATGGCGAGGTTTCGATCAACGGTATTGAGTGCCCGGCTAACGTAACGCTTCGCTTTACCTTGCATCGGGGGCAAACGATCGCTGGTCCGATGCTTGAATCGCCGGCAGCGGCCGATGCAGGGCCGGGCTGGGCGGTGGTGGAGTCTGCGACGGATGCGCTCGACGCTGCGCGGGGTGCAACCTGTCGCATGATCGACCTGCTGGTGAGCACGTGGGGATTTACGCCGGTGCACGCGTATCTGCTGTGCAGCGTGGCGATGAAGCTGCAACTGAGCCAGGTGGTGAACGAGCCCATGATTACCGTTGCCGCGGTGCTGCCGAAGAGCGTGCTGCCACCGCGCCGCCTGTTTCCTGTTACGTAGATCTGTCATTGTTTCTGGAGATGCCATGGTGATCAACGATCCTGAAACTATTGCTGAGCTCGCCGCACTTTATCCCCGGTATGAAGAGGCGCTGGTGACGAACGATGTGGCGACGTTGACGGCGATGTTCTGGGCTTCGCCGTTTGCCATTCGGCTTGGTGCGGGAGAGAACCTGTACGGCGAGGATGAGATCGAGGCCTTTCGCAAGAGCAGGCCCGCTGTGAACCTGGCGCGAAGGCAGGTGCGGCTGGAGATACGCACCTTTGGCAAAGACTATGGTTGCATCACGCTTGAATTTGAGAGGGACACGCCGGGCGGCGTGGTGCGCGGACGGCAAAGTCAGGTGTGGGTGCGTCTGGATGAGGGCTGGCGCATTGTGCAGGCGCATGTGTCGATGCTGCCGAAGGACTAAGTCAGTTTGTAAGTGTGACAGTTAACTGTTGTGTGTGCGCGGCTTCGTAGAGGGCGCGTAATGCTGCTGCGTTTGCGTACGTTGTGCCTGGTATGAAGCGCGCCGGTAAGGCAAAGGTCATGGTTGGCTCAGGGAAGGGATAGGGTGTGAGCCGGAAGCTGCGCGCGCCGGCTCGTTCGACCTGCACTGTGCTTGTTCCATCGATGGTCCTGAGAGGATGGAGGAGTGATGCAGGACCGGCGAAGTCCACGCAGCTTAGCAGCGACAAGTTATCGCATGCCTGCAGGAGGCGGAAGTTTTCGTTGATCGTTTCGTGGGTGAGTGATTCTGCCGGCACGGTGTCGCCGGTGAGCAGCGCATCGCGAAAAGACTGCTGCAGAGCTGACTGTTCGTCAAGAAAGGTATCGAGCAGCGGTAACTGATCAGGCCGGATGGTGGAGCGGTCCGCGCGCTCGGTCAGCAGATTGTATGTGTGCATGGAGATCAGGATTGCCGCGTAAGGGTCGCGCGATGCGATGAGGTGGACTGCGCTGCGGCGCACATCGAGATACGCCTCCAAGTCGATCTCCTCAAAGGCTGAGTACTTGCCGACTAGCTCGGCTGAAAAAGCGGATGGCTTGCCGTCACGCGTGATGGGGGTTGTGGCGTCGCGTGCGGCCCAGCCGTCGTCATGCGCGCTGATGGCGTGCAGGACATGGGTGCGCGGTTCGGGCGCGACGAAGCGCTGGTTGCCCCACGCAGCTGCGAAGGCTCCGGCGAGGTGCGCATGGTCAGGGTGTGTGACCAGCCACCATCCTTCGTGCGTTGCGAAGCGAAGCATGCTGCTGACTCCTAAAGCCTTAGGATGCGAGACGTCTGGTTCCTGAAGACTCGTACCACGTGTGCATCAACAGCCAATCTAGGAACGTTGCGATGAAGAAGAACGAGAAACCGAGGACGGTGGATGCGATGACCAGGGCGAAGAGCACGTCCGTCTGCACCTGCGCCATGGCGTAGAGGATGGAATATCCGAGGCCTCCCTGGCCGACGCGCGAGGAGCCTGCGAAGAGCTCGCCGGTGATGGCGCCGATCACAGCAAGCCCGCTTGCGATGCGGATGCCGACAAACAGGTAGGGCAGCGAATGCGGCAGGCGCAGCTTGCGAAGGACCTGGACGGGTGTGGCGTTGTGCATGAGGAAGAGTGCGACGAGATCGTCGTTGACGCTGATGAGTCCCTGCGTAGTGTTGGCGATGATGCCTGGCAGACAGAAGATGAAGGAGACGAGCGTGACTGCGGTCTGACCCTGGCCTGCCCACATGATGATGAGCGGCGTGACGGCCATGATGGGCACAGTCTGCAGCAGGATCGTGTATGGCAAGAGCAGGCGGCGTATCCACGGCGAACGCGCGAAGACGAGAGAGATGGCGACGCCTACGACAACGCTGGCAAGGATGCCGATGAACGCTTCTTCGGTGGTGATGAGCAGGGCGGAGACGATGCTGCTGAAGTGCTCCACCAGCGCGCGGGACACCATGAGCGGCGTTGGCAGCATGTAGCTGGGCACACCAAATGCGGCGATGATGCCTCGCCACAGGAGCAGCAGAACAGCGAAGACAGCGAGCGAGTTCAGCGCGAAGATGAGGCGGCGATTCATGGGCGCGCAGCCTCCCGCAGAAGTCGAGAAGTGCGGTTTACGAGCGACTCGTACGTCGGCGTTTCGCGTGTCGTGTCGTTGCGCGGATAGGCCAGGTCGATTGCAATGTCGTGCGCGATGCGGCCAGGATGTGGTGCAAGGACGATGATGCGCGATGAAAGAAAGACTGCCTCTGCCACGGAGTGTGTGACGAAGAGGACGGTCCAGTCCTGCTCGGTGCGGAGGCGCAGCAGCTCTTCATTCATGCGGTCGCGGGTCATCTCGTCGAGCGCGGCGAAGGGCTCGTCCATGAGCAGCAAACGCGGGCGTGTGGCCAGTGCGCGGGCGATGGAGACGCGCATCTTCATGCCGCCTGAGAGTTGGCGCGGGTAGTGATGCGCGACGTGGGAGAGTTCGACGAGGTTGAGCAGTGATGCTGTTCTGGAGGCGATGGTCTCACTAGTGCGGCCTTCGAGCTCGAGCGCAAGCGCTATGTTCTTTTCGACAGTGCGCCACGGCAGCAGCGTTGGGTCTTGAAAGACGAATGAGGTGAGAGGCCGTGCCTGCACGGGGGCCACGCCGTTCACAGTGATGCTGCCTTCGGTGACGGATGACAGGCCAGCGATGAGTTTGAGCAGCGTTGATTTGCCGCAGCCGGAGGGCCCGAGGAAGCTGACGAATTCGCCGCGCTCCACACGTAGAGTGATGTGCTGGAGCACCGGAGCTGTGCTGCCGGTAAAGTGCTTGGTGACGTCGTTTAGCAGAACTTCCGGGTTGGCTTCGGGATTGCTCATGGAGCCTCCACGATGGGCAACACGATGCGTGATGGGTGTGCTGTGTCGTGCCAGACGAGGTGGGTTGCGCGCTGCCAATTAAGCTGCGTCATGGCACGCGGCGGTGTTGCATTCGATGGGTTGCGGTCATACAGAGGAAATGCGCAGCCGGCAATCTCCAGGCGCAGACGTTCGCTTGCGGCGAAGACGCAGGAGGTGGGCTCCAGCTTGAACTGCCAGCGTTGCGGTGTGTCTGCGGCGCTGTCCTTGCCGAATAGATACGAGGCGCGGGCGATGCCGATGGAGATGAATTCAGCGCGGCCGGAAGGCAGCACGCGGACGAGCTTGACGACAACATCGGCGAAGGGGCTTGAGGTTTGTACGAACAAATCTACGGCTGGACGGCCGAAGACGTGCAGCGGTGATTTGAGCGGCTCACCTGTATAGACGAGCACGTTATTGCCTTGTTCCATCGCGGCCTGATCGAAGGCTCCACTCATTGCCATTGGCCCACCGGGGGCATAGACGGGCACTTCGGGATCGTAGACGATTATGTCGGGATCGCCTGTAGGTTTGCCACGGGTCAATACACCATCGCCCTTGCGCGATTCCGCGCGTCCTTTGCTGCTGAGCGATAACACATGTTCTTCGCTGCCTTGCGCAACGTTGGCTGCCATCCAGCGATTGACGCCGAGGGCGAAGTGGCGCACGCGCGGCTCGTTGGCGAAGGTGTTCGCGTCTTTCAGCCAGTGGTCGAACCAGCGCAGTAGCAGCGTGTCCGTATCTAGTAAGGCTTCGTTACCGAGTGAGGTTTCGCCAACGCGGTCACCCCATGGGATGTGTACCCATGGGCCTGCGAGCAGGTATTGGTGCTCACGCGCGTGCTCCGTAGCTGCGTGGGCGCGCAGCAGCTCGTAGCCTGCGATGCTGCCTTCGAGATAGGTGTCATACCAGCCGGATACGTGGAGCGCAGGGACTTTGATGTTGGCGGCGCATGCGCTCACATCCATCGCAGACCAGAACTCGCCGGGTGCGTCATGCTCAAACCAGTCGCGCACGTAGGAGGGCAGTGCGGGATCCGTGATGGCGGGGTGCTCCGCATACGGCAGATGGTTGGCCTGCATGCGAACATTGGCCCACGCTGCTTCGATCCTCGTGCTGGCCTCGGTAAGGCCCAGGCGGCGCGCGTCTTCCTTGAGCATCTGCAGGCCCCAGCCTAAGGCTGAAGCCAGCCGCAGCGCGCCGTGATGATAAAACCAACCGCGGTACAGGTCGGCGGCCGTCATGGCGGGAGCAATGCATGCGAGGCCCTCGGGCTGCTCTGCTGCTGCGAGGAGTTGGGTCGCACCCTGGTACGAGAAGCCGTACATGCCGATGCGGCCATTGCACTCAGGCCGCGTGCGCAGCCATGCAATCGTCTCTGCGCCATCGCGCCGTTCGTAGCGGAAGGGATAGAAGATGCCGTTTGAGCCGCCGCGTCCGCGAACATCCTGAATGACCACGTTGTAGCCGTGGCGCGCGAACCAGGCTGGGTGAGCGTAGACGACTGTCGAAGCAATGTCGCGGCCATAGGGTTGGCGCATGAGCAGCGTGGGGTGCGGCCCCGGCTGCGGCGGGTAGTAGTGATCGCTGACGAGCGTTGCGCCATCGGCAAGTTGGAAGCGCACGCCACGCTCCAGCGTGACACCACCGCCGTAATCGATGCGGTGCGTGCTCATTCGCCCTTACCCTGGAAGTCGTAGACGGCGGTAAGCGCACGTGCTACTTGTGCTGCGGCTGCAGCCATCCATAGTTCACCGTTCTCTGGCGTGGATGGCGTTGGGTCGCCGAGCACGCCGCTCTCGGAGATGTCGCGCGTGAGCCACGCGAAGTTTGCTGGGCCGTTTTCCGGCTGCAGGATTTCGTTGTCTGCAAGCGTTGCGATGTAGCGGGACGTGTAGGCTGTCGTATCGACCAGGTCTGGTGTGGCGGCGAGCAGCCATGCTGTTTCGAGCTCGCCGGCGTGGAAGCCGTACGTGCGCTCCTGCGGGTTGAGGCCTTCGAAGGTTGCGCCTGCGGAGCCGAAGATGGTGAAGGTGCGCAGGCCGAACTCCGCACGCAGGTCGCGTGCCATCACGTCGACGAGTGAGCTATTGCCGCCATGGGTGTTAAAGAGCACAAGCCGCTTGAAGCCTGCGGAGGCGATGCTTGCGACGAGGTCGTGTAGCACGGCCATGAAGGTGGATGCTGAGACGGAGAGCGTGCCGGGGAAGCCGATGTGCTCGTTGCTTTTGCCATAGCAGATTGGTGGCAGAGCGTAGATGTTCATGGCAGCGGGCAACAGTTCGAGCGCGCGGCCGAGCATGACATTGTTGATGAGTGTGTCGGTGGCTAGCGGCAGGTGCGGCCCGTGCTGCTCGATCGCGGCGGTGCCGAGGACAAGCAATGTGGTGTCGCGCGGGAGTGCGTCCACTTGTTTCCAGTTGAGGTAGGCGAAGTTGCGATGGTCGGGAATCCGTGTGCGCATTACTTGGCTCCCTGCGTTATGGGTTGCTCCGGGCGAACGAATGTTGCCATCTTGCCTGGGTTCATCAGGCCCATGGGATCGTAGCGGTACTTGGCCTGTAGTTGCACGTTGTCGGAGCGATAGCGGCCGCCGCCTTCGACATGATTGACATGCGGATTGGCGACGAAGATACCGATCTCGCGGCAGTAGTCGATCATCTCGTTGAGGCGCGCTTCGGTAGAGAACCTAACGATCGGGATGGCTGCGGGCACGATCTCGCTTGCGCCGTTTTTTATCCACTCGATGTGCAGCAGGAAGTCATCGCTATAGCGCTGCTTGAGCAAGGCGAACTGCTCGCGGACGCGCATGCGATCGAAGCCGCATTGCAGGTACGTGTAGGTTGCGTCGGACTTCATTGCCCACAGTGTGGTGTGGTTCCATGTGTAGTCGGAGAGCAGCGGTGTGGAGCGCAGGCCGGCGTAAGACGCGCTATGCGTGACGTCACCGCCTGCTTCATGCGCGGCCTGTTCCATTGCTGTGCGCTGCGCTTCGGCAATCATCAGGAATATTTCCGCGTTGCCTTCGCGCGTGATCGTCTTCACGGGTGAGAAGAACGATGGGATGGGCCACTCGAAGACGGTGATAAGGCGCTTTGTCCACGCGTCGCCGTTAGCAATCTCTTCGCTGAAGTCGAAAGCCTGCGCAACGGTGGGAAAGCAGATGGCCATTTGCGACCATTCCACTGCGTGCGTGAGTTGGAGCCAGATGCGTGTGATGACGCCGTTGGTGCCCCATGCGTGCAGGATGTCGTGGACTGCGTCATCCTCGTGCATCACGATGCGGGGCTCGGCTTCCATGGTGACCACTTCGATAGCGCGCACTGTGGCGAAGTCGCGCAGGCCTCCGTGCTCGATGGAGCCGATGCCGCCGGAGCCGCCGCCAAGGAAGCCGCCGAGCGATGCCTTGACGATGGTGGAGGGATAGCAGCGCAGCTCCCATCCTTGCTCGCGCGCGGCGCTCTCGAGTGCTCCCAGCCGCACGCCGGGATCGCATACGGCTATGCCATCCGCGGTGATGTCGTGGATCGTGTCCATGTATTGCAGGTCGAGCACGATGCCGCCTTCCAAAGGCACTGCCTGGCCGTAGTTGCCGGTGCCTGCGCCACGTACCGTCACAGAGATGTTGCGGCGGTAGGCAAAGCGCATGACGGCGATGATTTCGGTGACGGTCAGCGGCTGCACCACAACGTCCGCGTGCTTGCCATCCAGCAGCGGCTTGAGAACGGGCGAGTACCAGTAGAAGTCGCGTGAGAGCCGCTCGACGACTTGCGGCTGCGTGAGCACGCGTGTGTCATCGCCCAGCAGTTCGGTGAGGCATGCGGCGAGGTCAGTCATCGATGGCTCCGTCAGGATGCAGTCGAGGTCGTCGTCAGGCTGTGCGTGCCGCCCATTTGCGAAACGCCTTCTGCATGTTCGGGTGTGTAAAGAGTGTAAGGCAAAGCTCCTGCTCCACCGGTCCATCGACGGTGCAGCGCCAGTCGGAGCGCTGCTCGACCTCGCGTGCGGGAATGTTAATTTGGCGAACAAACCGGCTTGCATCGGCGATGGTTGCGCCGTAGACGACGCGGTCCAGATCGGCCCACATGGCATTGGCCATGCACATGGGGCAGGGCTCGCAGGTGGTGTACAGGGTGTAGCCGCTGAGCCGGAACGAGCCGAGTTTGCGGCATGCGAGGCCTACGGTCCGAACCTCGGCATGCAGGCTTGGGTCGTTGTACTTTGCGACGGCGTTCAGGGCGCGGTGCAGGCGCTCGCCGGTGCGGCTGTGCACGATTTCCGCGGCAAAAGGAACAGGTGCAGGCGTGTTCATGGTGCGCGCGGCGAAGGCGACGAGATCGCGCATGCGTGCACTGTCAAAGGTCGCCTTCGCCTCCGCCGTTCTGGCTGGCTTGATGGATTTCCGGGGAGCCATAGACGAACGTAGCATGAGTATCCGCGCGCAGGAATGCTACGCTGCATCCATGAAACCCCGGCCGGCGCGGTACTTGCGGTGTATGGCTTTGTGGATGGCGGGCATCGTGGCGCTCACCGGGTGCCATCGCCGCAGCGAGAAGGGACTGACGGTGGTGCGGCTGCAGGCCGACTGGTATCCGCAACCTGAGCATGGCGGCTTTTATGAAGCGTTGCGCAAGGGCTATTACAGGGCTGAAGGACTGGATGTGCAGATATTGCCCAGCAGCCCGTATGTGCAGGCAGATGCGCTGGTGGCGCGTGGCGTCTCGCAGTTTGGGATGAATGCATCCGACCGCGTCCTTGAGTTGATTGCGAACGCGAATGAGCCGATTGTGGCAGTGGGTGCAACGATGCAGCACGATCCGCAGGGCATCATGCTGCATGCTGAGTCGCCTGTCAGGACATGGCCTGATCTGAACAGCCGCACCGTCGCAGTCAGACCGGGGTCAACATGGTGGGAGTTCCTGGTGAAGAAGTTCGACCTGACCCAGGTGCATGAGATCCCCGTGACGTATAGCGTGGCCACGTTCCTGCACGATCCCAGGTACATTCAGCAGGCCTTCGCCACATCGGAGCCGTACTTCGCGGAGCGTGAGGGAGCACATGTGCGTATGCTGCTGAACAGTGATGCGGGGTACGATCCGTACCGCGTCTTCTATACATCGCGCACATACGCGCAGCAGCATCCGGACATCGTCGCCAAGTTCACGCGGGCATCGTTACGCGGATGGCGCGAGTACATGGCAGACCCCGCGGCCACGAATGCTCTGCTGCTGAAGCTGAACCCCGCGCTGAGCCCGGACTGGGAGCGCTATAGTTGGACCAAGCTGAAGGAAGGGAAGTTCGTCGCAGGTGATCCTGCCAAAGGCGAGGTGCAGGGAGAGTTTGATCCGAAGCGCTGGCAGCAGATGTACGAGCAGCTTGTGGCGCTGCATGTGCTGCAGCGGTCCATTGATCCGGCCACCGCTTATACGTCACAGTTCATGCACTAGACAGGTGCAGGCGCGAGCGTCGCGAAGAGCGCGCGAGGCACGGGCGTGTCATCTTCCATACAGTTACGGTGTGAGATCGCATAAGGCACACTGACAGTTAGGAAACAATCCAAACGAGTTGTTGCCAGTGCGCGGAACCTTTGCTAGATTCTGATGCAACCAGCATTCATCCTGTCGTTGCAGCCGGTCAACTGTTTCGTCATACATGCCACTCTCTTCTGCTCGCGCGGGAAGAGACATAGAAGAACCGTCTTTTTAGATCAGGTTCCTTTCCGGAGGTAGCGTCGTGGTGTCTTCCAAGCGGCTTGGTGTGTTCCATGTACTGTTAGTGGTCTTCCTGCTTGTGCATGCTGGGTTTGCGTATGCGCAAACCCTTGGAGGCATCAGCGGATCGGTAACTGACAACAACAGTGGCCTACTGCCGCAGGTGACGGTTACGGCGACCGACGAAGGCACAAAGCTTGTTCGAACGGCAAGCACCAACGGCAGCGGGCAATATTCCCTTGTGAACCTGCCGATCGGCACGTACACGGTGACCTTTGCGCGCGGTGGATTTGCCACGGCCCGGTTCCCTGGGATACAGGTGCAGGCGAGCCGCACGGTCACGCTTCCTGCACAGCTGAGCGTCAGCGCGGCCAACACGGACGTCACCGTGACGGCTGAGCCGTTGATGAATGCGACGGATACGACGAATGGCTACATCCTTGAGTCGGAGCAGATTGAATCCATCCCGTTGCCGACGGGCAGCTTTACGGGCCTGGCTATCCTGTCGCCCGGCGTCAATGCTGAGTTGCCGGGCGGCACCGGCGTGAATTCAGGGCTCGGCAATCAGCCGATATGGGCGAACGGCCAGCGCGATACCAGCAATTCGTTTCAACTCAACGGTGTCGATGGCAGCAACCTGTTCAACGGCAAGAGCACCAGCCAGGTGGCGTCCGCGCGCATCGTCAACAACACCGGCGTGGGTAACGCCGGTGTAGGCGGCACTGAGCTGAGTGCTTCGTCGGTCTATCTTGCCATCGGTAACGCCATCCCAACACCGACGCCCGAGACGCTGCAGGAAGTGCGGGTCAACGCGTCCATGTACGACGCGCAGCAGGGCTCCAACAGTGGCGCCCACATTGATCTCAGCACCAAGTCCGGCGGCAACGCTATTCACGGCTCGCTGTACGGCAACCGCGAGACAAACTGGCTTAACGCCGCGCCGTTCTTCTTCAAGCGGGACTCCGGTATACCTGCGTCTGCGGTGAATCCCGGCATCCACCGTTACACGGTTGGTGGAACGGTGGGCGGTCCCATCGTTAAGGACAAGCTCTTTTACTTCCTCGCCTACGAGCATCTTCATGTCTCCGATGAAGAGACCGGCGATACGGAGTTTGCCACACTGCCTGGACTTACAAGTGCCAACCGGACACCAGCAGGTCTGGCAGGTTTGGTGAATCAGCACTGGGCCGATCCGCTTGCCGAGAACGGGCTGACGGAAGACCCTGCCGGCGCGGATTGGGCAAGTAATCCGATCGGACTGGCTCTGTTTCAGGCCAAGCTCCCGAACGGACAGTGGCTCATACCGAATGACAACGGCCACGTGCCCGATTACTACTCGCCGTCGAACGCTTTCGAAAAGGGGACATCCTACTTCATCTCGGACCGTGCAGTGGCAAGCCTCGATTACAACCCAAGCTCGAGGGATCAGCTTGCACTGAAGTACTTTTACCAGCACGATCCCAACAGCACGCCCTATGCGCTATCGAACGTGCCCGGATTCACGGAGCGCATGGACGCCGGCTCGCAGGTTTTCTCCATCAACAACACGCAGGCGATACGGCCCAATCTGAGCATTACGGAGACGCTGGGCTTTGTGCGCGAAAAGGCCTACAGCACCAACGATCAGCTGTGGGCGCCGGGCCAGACCGGCACGCCAGTTGCGGGTATGTCGACGGCATATGGCTCCTATTTTCCAGGGTTCACCATTGTGGACGCGCTGGGCGACCTGACACCGGCTGGTCTTGGTTCGCAGCCGCTGAACATCGGCCCAAGCGCGGCTTCGCAAAGCGCATTCACCGGTGTCTTCCAGAACCGCATTCAGCCTTCTGCGAATGCAATTCTTACTGTCGGCAAGCACTCGCTAACCTTTGGCGGCAGCTTCTGGTACACGCAGCTTAACGTGCGCGACCAGCGCACTGGAAAGGGCAACGTGGCCTCGCCCGACATGGTCACGTTCTCGAAAGACTGGATTACGCCGTACAGCACCAACGGCTTTGTCGCGACCACGTTCTTGCAGGGGAATGCAAATCGTTACTACCGGGCCAACCAGGATGGTTTGTATCTCCAGGATAAGTTCCAGGTTACGTCCAATCTGTCACTTACCGCGGGTATCCGGTATGACTGGAACGGCGGCTTGACCGAAAAGTATGGACGTATCTTTAATTTCAATCCATCGCTCTACAGTTACAACGCAGCAGCTGACACGATTACTAACTCCGGACTCATTGTTGCGGGTAATAATTCGAGCGGCACCAAGGGCATAAGTAACACGACGCTGACCGGCCGCCAGTGGGGATTCGCACCTCGGCTTGGTTTTGCGTGGAGTCCGGATTTCGCGGACCACAAGGTCGTTATGCGCGGCGGTTTTGGTATGTACTATGACCGCGGTGAGCTTTACACGTACATGTCACCGGGTTATGCTGCGGGCGAGGTATCAGGCGGACCGTTTGGTGTGAGCCAGACGCTGCCGTTCGTTACACAGACGCACTGCCCATACAGCGCATCGCCGTATGCGCCGCAGGGTACTAGTTATCTCTACGACTTCTACATCCCCATCTGCGGTGCGGGAACGCCGTACGGGCCTGACACGAGCGGATACGGTCTGGGGAATCCGTGGGGAAGCGTTACGCAAACCACCCTCCTGCCCAATGCGGCCGGCCTTATCGCGGGCGATCAACCGTACACGCTCGGCGCCTACAATCCGGCAAACAAGCTGCCCTACAGCATCAACATCACGTATGACCTCCAGTGGCAGCCGCGCCATGATGTCCTGATCGATCTTGGATATGTTGGCAATCTGGGCCGGCATGAGATTGTGCCGCTGCCGATCAACCAGGCGCGCATTGCCACCACCAACTCGCCAACGCTGGCGGGCGGGCCGAACGCGCAGTACTTCAGCTATGGTTACACCGTTCTAGACCCGAATACATTCGCGCCCATTTGCGTGAATGATCCGACCGAGACGATCTGCAAGTACGGCCAGATGCAGCAGAATTATGAGGGCGGCAACGTAGATCTGCGTGTGCCATACACTGGTTACTCGTCCGAATCGGAGAGCTATACGGCAGCGGGTATCTCTGCGTATCACGCACTGCAGTTGCACGTGGAAAAGCAGATGAGCCACAACTACCGCGCAGGTGTGTCGTATACCTATTCCCATGCGACGGACGAACAGAGCGCGATGGGCTTGTTCTACAACGGCAATAACCCCAATGTGCTCCGTAGTGGCTATGGCTCTTCAGACTTCGACCGGACGCACGTTCTAAACTTTACGTTTACCGCGTCCACACCAAAGTTCTTTAGTGACAGTTCCTTCGCAGGCAAGCTTTCGAATAGCTGGACGTTCAGCGGACTCGGCGTCTTTCAGAGCGGTCAGCCGTATAGCATCATTGACTATTCGGGCGCCGTGGGCAGCATCTACTACAGCACATTTGACGGCATTACGAATCCCATTGTGCCTCTGGCTTCGGGCTGCAATGCGAAGAACGCGCTGACGGGTAAATCCGGCGCCTTCTATAACGGCACCGCGGCCACCGCTGCGCTTCGGGCGGAGTGCTTCACCATTCCGCTCATCGCGCCCGGCTCCATGGGCGTGCCGCAAGGTGATGTGTTTGAGACAAACTTCACAAGCGGTCAGCGCAACATCTTCCGTCAGAGCTGGCAGCGCCGTCTCGATGTCTCGCTTGCCAAGGACCTCAAGTTCGGTGACCGGTACGCGCTCCGGTACAGGATTGATGCCTTCAACGTGAGCAACACAACCAGCTTCGATATTCCAACGGACAACGTGTCGCAGAACGAGGGCTACAACAACGCGCCGGCCTACAGCACCGACCCGTACAGCCTTTACACGGCGGCGCCCGGGGGTCTCGGGATAACGCGTCATACCATCGGCAGCCCACGACAAATTCAAATGTCACTCGGGCTGAAGTTCTAGCTTCATCCGCTCTGCGGTTGCAGGAACGGGCGCAGCCTGACGTTTGCGATCAGCTGAAGCGTAGATCATGTGTGCTCCCAGACTGGCTCGTTTAGTGCAGGGCGGTTGCCTGCAGACAGGCTGGCAACACAACGCTCGTAGGCTGCCGGAAAGTCGCGGGCGACCCGCTGTTCCAGCCTTTGCGTAAAGTCCTCTTCGGATTTGGCAATGGCCATCAGGTGGGTGAATCCCTGGCGCGCCGCAGCACCGGATGCGGCGTGGGCATGCGAGTCGAAGAGGTATGCAATTGGGATCCGCTCATATGCGGCGCAGGCAGAGAGAACGAACTGCTCAAACAGTGGATTCAGGACGCGCTTGTCGGGCCACGCATCGAACGCGTGACGGTTGCGTGGGGAGCATAACAGGCAGAGTGCAGTGTCAGCATAGCGTGCGAGGAACTCCGTGGCATTGCCGCCAACAATGCCGCAGCACGCGGCCTGTTGCACGCGTGAAAATGTGCGGTACCAGGTCCACGCCCTTGGAATGCGGCGGTCGCCGCGCGACCGGATGGCCACCTCAGCGCCTTCGATGTCATACCAGGGCAGGCCGTTCACGATGGGCTCGGGGTTCTGGGCGAAAACCGGCGCCGCAAGGATGCTGGACGGCAACGGCTGAAAGAGATACACGTCGGAGTCGATGTGGACGAACGGCTCTGTTTGCTGTGCGTAGGTTTGCAGTTTGCCGAGGATCCACCAGTCAGGATCTGCCGAGGCAAGGGAGTCCAGCGACGTACTCACCGTATCGAACGGCAGTCCAAGCTGGTTAACCAGCAGATCGGCCCCAAGGTGGTCCGTGTAGAGCGCGGTGGACGAAAAGTGGGGACGCGCCAGCTCGACCGAGAGCACCCACGAGAGTCGATGGTGCAGTTCGGTGCGCCAGCCGAAGTTGCGTTGTGCGCGATGGGGAGAACTCCAGAACGACCACACTCCACGCATCTGTCAGCCTCCCCCTTTTCGTTCGACGATTCGCGTTAAATGAGTTCGCCACCAATGGCTGCGCCAGCGCCGTACCCGTAGCCATAGCTATGTCCATAGCCGTAGCCATAGTACGGACCAGTTGCGGCGGGAACGTAGCCACGGAAGCGCCATGCAAAGAAACCGTTTTCTGCTTCCGTAGGCCATTCGCTGGTTGGGATCTGGTTTCCTGGGTAGGCCTGGCCGGTCCGGGGATCGATGAGCGGCTCCAGGAAGCTGGAGAAATTGCCTGCGAGGTCTGCGGCTGTCGGCATAATGCCGTACACATACTTGCCACTTACCAGCTGCAGCGGGGTTGCGAGCAGCTTGTCGCCGCCTACATCTTCCGCCGGAGCGAATTCCCTCATGATGAACAATGTGGGGTAGTCCATGATGCCGATCGCAATATAGTTTCCGTTGCTGTCGGGCCCCTGTATGTTCGGCGACTGCATGAAGACAGGAGCGAGGACGGGAAATCCTTCCAGGTACGGCTCCGACCAGAAGGCGAGTGAAACGGTGCTGCTGCTGTCCCTGAACAGGGACGATCCGTTGCACGCGCCGGACCGAAGCGCGGCGGTGTCGATGTCAATACGGACGAGCGCGCCGCCCTGCCCGGCGGTCAGCACGCCCAACCTGGCCAGCTCTGTAAGCATGTACGCGCGCGTGGAGTTGAAAGGCGTCCAGGTCACAATGGTTCCAGGGTTCTCGACACCGTAGCCGCCGTTGAGGCTGTAGCTGCCGAGCAGCTTGACGGCTGTTGCGGCGCCGACCTGCTTATTGAGATCGGCAGCCTGCCCGAACCCATTGTCGATGGTTGCGACGTCGAGGCTGATGCTGAGAGTGCCGACGTTGAGCGCCTGCTGCGAGATGGGCTGGTCGAAGGTGATCGCGATGCCATCGATCAGGTCAATGGGAGAGACGACCATAAAGGGGGTGAGTGGAGTGCCCTCGCCGATCGTCGCGGAGAGCACCTGGACGCCGGCGGGCGTGGACATCGGCGCGAATGTGGAGCGGCAATCGCAGCCTACGGACCATACGCCGTAGTTGTTGAGCGAGGCCACGGCGAGGGGTGCGTAATGGTGGGTAATGCCGTTCGGCGATTGAGGAAGTGGCGTGTTCGTCGCATCGACCGGCCATATGACGGTGGGCTGGCTGGCTGACGTTGCCGTGCGCGCCGGGATGAGCCAGTAGTCGCCGGTGTTGTAGTAGGCTCCCTGCTGCTGCGGCTCAAAGTAGACCTGAACGCCCTGCTCAAGATCAATGGGTTGCCCTTCCGTGACGGGGACAGCGCCGGATGAGAGTTGCGCGGTGGCCGAAGCGGTTTGGTCCCAGCGACGGACCCTGGGGGTCTGCGGAAAGTCAGTGAACGTGGTTGATCCACTGGCTGTGGAGGTGTTCAGCGACAGAGTCGGTACCTGGCCGACAAGCTGGGCGTTGCTGAGCTGCACCAGAGTGCCGGGTGTGCCGGTGTATTCGTGGGTATCGTCGATGAGCTCGACCCACTGGCCTGCTGCGAAGCCGAGCACGTCGTCGCGGCCAAGCGAGCTCACCGAGAGATCGGTAGCCGATCCACCCTGCCAGGCGACGGCAACCGACGCATTGTCACGCGACCATTTGAACGTGGCCGTGCCTGCTGCTCCTGGCGTGTGAATCTCCACGCGGTAAAGCTGGTTCTCCAGGCTCCGATAGCCGGCCGAGGCAGGAATGACGCATGGGTTGCTGGAGCTCTGGTTGGCGGCTGTCTGCGCGTAGAGCTGGCCGGTACTTGGCTTGATCAACGAGGTGACATCTGTGGGACAGGTGCTTGAAGAGTACTGTGCGAGCTTCACCTGCCAGACGACGCGGGTACGCGTGGTGGTGTCGGGTCCGCCGAGGGCGACCTCGCGTATGGACGGGTCCTCGAGCACGGTAATGTCACGTTCCCATACATCAAGGAAGACAGCGTAGGTGGTGTTGTTCGTGACGGCAGGCATGCCGGGCGGATAGGGCTGAAGCGGGTAGGTCGTGGTGTCGGCCGGCGCTGGCGTGGAAGCAGCAGCTGGCCGAGCGCCTGTTGCCGTGGCGGCAGCGGAGGGCGTGCTCCGCGCGCTCAATGCGGCAGTCACCAAGCCTGTCCTGGTGGCAGCGATATCGGGAAGCAGATTTTGTTTTGCGAGCTGGGCGATATCAACGCGTCCCGCGAAGTTGATGAGTCCAGTGCCGGGTCGAAACGGGACCAGGTCCATACCAGGATTTGGCGGTTCGTTCGGCGGCGGCTGGCTCGTCACGGGCGGCGGAACGGGCATGACGAGGCACTCGCCGGCGTTCTCACACAGGATGCCTTCGACGTACATGCGGCCTGGCGAGATCGCCAGCGTCGTGCCATCGGCCACGATCGCGAATCCGGCGTTGGCTATGGGAGCGGCAGACCCAAGCAGGTCGGTGGTGAGGGTGCGCTCGCGATAGGCCTGGATATCAAGCTGCTCATTCCAGTCCGCGTCAAGTTGAACGCGGCCCTGCTGCATGCGTACACCGGTGTTGCCCTTGAGGCGTTGAAATGACGAACGGGAGATGTCACCAGCCATAAATCCATCCTTAAGAAACGTAGAAGATGCCGGCCCTGAATGAGAGGCGGAGATATTCGGGGAGCACGGACCGAAGGTTTGCGTCGCGCTGTGGTTGTTTAAGGAAGCCGAAAGCGCCTATCTCTGAGCCGTCGTCAGCGCCTGCGCGAAGCTCCGGCGCGCACCCTGCGCTGAGTTGGCCGTAGGCTGGGTCGCCATAGGTGAGGCTGGTGAAGGATGGTGTCAGGCTGGTGCGGATCGCTTCTGCCTCGCCGGCGTCGGTGATATTCGTGAGCGCCAGATCCGGCTGGCAACGGAAGCGGCGTGGGACCGCGATGGTATCGGGCGTGAACGAACAGTAACGAGCGCAGCCGCTCTGCACGCGCTCCACACGCACGGAGCCGGTAAAGAGCACATTGGACGCAGTGAGCGTGCGAAGTCCGCTTGCGGACGAGCTGCCGATGCTGCCGAGAATGGTGCTGCCGGTGATGGTGGCGTCGGCTGCCCGCGCCTGGATGGCAACTGCGCCACCAGCGTCGACGATGGACTGATTGATGGTGAGGCTGGGTGCTCCCGTGACGCCGGATGGGAACGTAATTGGCCCAATGATGGAGCTTTCGATCTCAACGCTCAGACTGCTGTTTTCGAGGCCAGTGCTCGCGGCGATGATGATCGAGCCCGTCGTTGCCGTGGAGGCCGCAGGCGGGATGAGCGTGTAGTGTTCCAGGCGCATGCGGCCGAGGTTTCCCGCTTCGACGACGATGGAGCCTTCGTGGAGGAGGCCGTTCAGCAGCAGTGTGCCAGGGTTGTCGCTCCCATCGGGTGCGCTGCCGCTCACATGCAGGTCCCCGACCAGGTGAGGCCTGCAGTTCTGGGCGGCGAGCGTGTACGACACGATGTTGCCCGTGCTGTTGAGCGAAGGCCAGGAGGCTCCGACGATGAGGAGACTCGAGCCGTCTCCAAGGAGGATGGGGTCAGCCGGGGCTGTGTAGGTTTCGCTGTCCAGCAGTACGATCACGCCGAACTGCGGTGAACCCTGATGCTGAGCATTCCAGACGGCGACGGCGCTCGATAGATCGGGGTAGACGTCCTGGGCAAGCAGCTTGTTGGCGGAGACGGCGACCTGCCAGAAGCTGGAAGACTGAGAGTTGGGATCGACACCTGTCATGACTGCTTCGACTGAGGCGGTACGGTCGTACGGTCCACCTCCAATGTTGCCGCTGAAGCCGTAGGAGTAGTTAGTGAGGACAGGCTGAGACGGCGCGCCGGCAGTCAGGGCGAAGCGGCCAAGGACGGGGTCCACACAGGCAGTAATTTTCTGGGCAACGAGAGCGCCGTCGCTTGCGCGCGTGTACGACAGGCTTGTAGGCAGCGTGCGCCAGTCGCCGGATGCATCGATGTCGCTCAGATCGCAGATGGAGATCTCCTGCGCCGGCACGGGGCTGCCGCCCAGCAGGATCTGCAGTACGGGCGTGTCACCGAAGAAGGCGGACACGCCTGTGCCGGTGTCGACGATGGATTGGCGCAGGGCTTCGAGGTCGGCGGACAGGGTGCGGCGGTCGAGCGGCGAGGGAACGTCCATTGCGCTGGTTGGCGCCGTGAACTGTGCCAGGGCGCGTCCGGGGCTGAACAGCGGCATGTCGATACCGGCGGGATGGAAGCGAAAGCGGCCATCAGGTGTTGATGCCATGGCTCGTGGCGTGACACCTTCGATCGCATAGCTGGCGATACGCCAGAGGAAGATGGCGATGTTGTTCAGATTCGGCTTGCCGCGCAGCAGCGTTGCGCTCGCCGGCTCGCCGGAGTCGGCAAGGTCGCTGATCGAGTCGTCGTCGATGCCGCGAACGTCCGCGGTGCGCGCTGCGCTGTCGAATGGCCCATTGATGGAAGCGAGGGCCGCGGCGTCGCGCATGTTGACCGTGGCGATGGAGGCGGGACGCAGGTGCTGCATGTACTGCGTTGTGGCGAGCAGCTGAAACTCTTCGACAGCGAGCGCAGGCCAGTTTGTGATGTCGCGTGCAAGCTGCTCCACGACGATGGACGTTCCCTTGCGCTTGCGATACGAGAGCGTGGCAGCGACATAGCTGCGCAGGGTGAAGCCGCCGGCGACATTAGAGGTCTGGAGGGTCGGCGTGCCGAGCAGGTCGCCCATGTAGGGCACAACCCACTCGGCGCATGTCTCAATGAACCAGTTCTCGTAGAGCATGGCGATGTCGTTGTCGACGGCATCGTGAGCGTCCTGAAGAATGGCAAAGAGGTTCTGTAGGATGTTTCCGGCGTCTGCGTCGCGATTGCGATAGATGGACGGCAGGAGGTTGAACAGGTTGCTGGATTGCGCTGGGACGGTCATGGCATCTTCTCCGTCAGGGTCAGGCCGATGGGGTTCAGGAGCAGGAGTTCAGCCGGCAATAGGGAACTGAAGATGGACGCGACGGACGTCTCTGAGGCACCCGCCGGCAGGCCTGCAGCCTTGGACGTGAGGATGGGCAGTACCTGGTTGGAGCCGGCCGGTGGCTGAGCATCGATGCGGTACAGCGCCTGCAACTCGACCGCGACGACTCCGCCTACAGCCTGCAGTGCGGCGATGGCTTCCGCGGCCAGCACCGGCTGGGCAAAGGAGCGTTTGGCAAAGCTGAAGTAATTGCTCACGGCAGCGGTCGCAGCCGCGAGCACGTCCGCCGCAACGTATGTGGGGTCGAGGACAAGCGCTGCGGAAAGGTTGAAGAGGGCGGACTGGTAGCTGGCGATGTGGACGTACGGCGTAGGGTCGCGGTACGTGTCGATGGTTGCCGCAAGGCTCGTGGACAGGTCGGATGTGGGATCGACGGCAGCACCCTGTGCGCCTGCGATGGTGATGTGGATGATCGAGAAGCTGGCCGACTGCAGCGGCACCAGAATTGCCTGGGCCTTGCCGATACCGGCAAAGGTGGCGGTGAAGTTTTCGTAGTCCGACACCGATACGATGCGGTCGATGGTGAGCACCGTGCGCGGCGCGTTGGTGCGCGCATCCTCAATGACCTGGGGATCGGCGCCGCCGCTTGCCGGGACCGCGTTGTTGACGCTGCGCAGCCCTGGCGGCCGTGACTGCACCATGGAAAGCGTGCCGGCGGCCACGTTACCGCCGACACCGATGCCGGTGCGGTACTGCGCTGAGATGTTGTTCTGTCCGGAGGGTAGCCGGGCGCCGGAGATGCCGTCGCCGAAGGTGATGGTGACTGTGCCGTCGTCATCCTCGCGAATGGTGTAGCAGCGATCCGATGGTCCGAGGCCGTAGAGCGACGGGGCTTCGTTCCAGAGGAGATTGTTGACCCGGATGGTGAGCGTGCTCTCGCTGCCCGTTGTGGTGTCTGCGGGAACGTAGGTAAGTGGTGTACGCGAAAGTGTGAAGCTCTGGTTGGCCTGGGTGGCGTCGCCGCTGCCGAGGATCTCCGCTACGGGAATGGATGCGCCGTTCGTCGCGAGTACGGTGTTTGCATTGATCGTGACGGTCTTGCGCAGGTAGCTGTACTGCAGACCGGGCGAGGCGATCTGGAGCTCGGTGAAGCCGCCGTGATGGGCGATACCGTTCAGCAGCAGGATTTCGCTGGTGATGACGTCCGTTGCGTCGGAACGCTCGCCCGTGAGTGCGAGAGCCATGCCGACGGTGAGTCCCGGCACGAAGCCGTTGAGCATAAGCGAGGTACTGCCCGCGATCAGATTGTCCGTAACAGGCGGCTCGACAAGCAGCTGCTGCTGGCTGTTGAAGTGGAGTTTCGTACTGCGGGTGGCAAACTCAAGGCTGCCGCCTAGGGCTACGGGTGGGAACCAGATGCCATTGAACTCGATAAGGTATACGGTGCCATCGAGACCAGCGGCGGTGACTTCGATCCTTGACTTGCCGATGGCGATGGCGGATGGGGAGCCGACGAATTGCGCGCCTGCGCTGAGCGCTGCAGGCCCCCACCATTGCGTGGTGTTCCACCAAGTGTGGTACAGGTTGCCGTCGCTGCCGATGGCAAAGATTTCAAGCGGGCTGGGACCGTCGTCGATGAGGCATGGATCGCCTGTGAAGGTAACTGTTGCGCTGGGCACGCCAAGATCTTCGAGGCCTGTCCAACTGTCCGAAGACAGCAGGTACCAGGCGTGATAGAGATGACCATTGGTACCGTGCGCGAACACATCGATATTGTTTTCGCCCGGCGGGTTTGTAGGTCCTTTGACACCGGCCGTGGGAGAGCCCATCAGTGTCACTGGAAGTCCCGTCAGGGTCGAGATTTGCGGAGAGAAGACAGCTAACGCCGGACCCAGGCCCGCGCCGGTGCCGGACATGTGGAAGAGCTGTCCAGAGGGCGTAATGAAGAACACTTCCAGGACGCTTGGGCCTCCGCCGATGGCAGCCGGGGATGAGCCTGCTGCGACCATGTTGTTGGCGGTAAGGAAATTAATGGTGGACCATCCATACCAGGCGAGGTAAAAGTGCACCAGCGTACCGTTCTGCATGGCGACAAACAGGTCAATGCGGTTCGCGTTGGGTGTGCCGGCCGCGGCAGTCACCACGGACGGTGTGCCGGAGAAATACACATCTTCATACGCAAAGTAGCCGGGAGCGGACCAGTTGGACGATGCGCTCTCTAAATTGAAGTTGTAGAGCTTGCCAGTTGCATCGACAGTGAAGACCCAGACGGGGACAACGCTGTTCAGCAGAATTGCCGGGCGATTGACGAACAATCCTGGGGCGCGGAGCGCAGGTTCGACAGACAATCCCGTTGAAGCCGTACCCATCTGATAGATGGAGCCATTGGCGCAGGCGAGGGCGGTCACGCTGCCGTCCGGCATCAGGAGAACTGTGGGGGCGGAGAAGTTGAGGATAGGCTGCTGATCGAGGCGCTCCAACGTCAGGCCGGTGGACTTCCCGGAGAGGTTGTAGTCTGCGAGCGACTTGTCTGCGACGGACGTGACTTCGAGCGCGAGCAAAGGCCCTGCGATGGGCTCGATCGCGGCAAGCGTTGCGGGCAGAACCTCGAAGCTGCGTTCGAGGTACACACTGGCATTCCCGTACAGCTGCCCTTGCGAGTTCTGCGAGATATAGGGCCCCGTGCCGGCATGGAGGGAGTCCCAGTCCACAGGGTACGGATCGCTGCGCTGGCTCTTCGAGGGATCGGGTAACGAACTCCAGAGCGGCGCATTGTGGCCGAAGAACGATGCTTCGGACGCGAAGGTGTAAATGCCTTCGACTCCGGTCGTCGCAGGCGCAGGATCGCCGTTCACCATGGAGGTGAGCAGTGCTTGATCCCACCCACTGATGCGGATGAGCGCCTGCAGATCGCTCTCGCTGATCGTCTTCGTGAGGATGAGGCTCTGCACGATGGACTGGTTCAGGATCTGCGGAGCGCTTGGCACGGTCTGTTGTGGAAACAGTTTCAGCTCGAAGGTAGGATCTGCAGGATCATTGCTGAAGTCGATGCGTGTCTGCCCGAGCGTGGAATTGATCGTAATGGCGCGTGCTTGCATGAAGACAGGGCTGATCTGCCCGCTGCCGTTGACACCCACCAGCAAGAGCAGATCGCCACTCGCAATGCCGGTCGTGGTGCTGCCGAGAAAGATGTGATCGAGCACAAAGCCTTGTGCACCCGTAGTTGGAATGGACGGCGTGGAAGGGTTCAGCAGGAAGGCAGTATCGGAAGTGAGGGAGACAGTTGCGGTGCCAGGCGCGAACGACGTGCGCACATCGAGCAGCACGAGCTGACCTGTAGCTGTCAGGGCAAGGTCGGAGAAGCGCGTAAGCCGCGGCAGCATGATGTTCCATGCAGTGCGCGCCTGCAGCGGCGATGAGGTCTCGAAGGTTTGCGGCAGCGAGCCCTGCGGCGGAATGCTCTGCACCTGCGTGCCAGTGTCGAGCAGGACGATGCCGGCGTTGTAGGTTGCTCCACCCTGCGTAGGTGCGCTTGGCGTGCGCGGCGTTTGCGGCGTGGTTGTGGGGACCGCCGTGCCGATGGTGTCTTCAATCAGGAAAGATAGGTACGTGCCGGCGGCAACACCGGGGCTGAGTTCATAGCCGATCTCGCGTGCGAGCTGCAGCACCGATTGGCGTTCGGTGGCTGTGCGCAGGTAGCCCTCGTTGGCAATGCGCTCCTGGTAGAAGGTGAGGACGTCGAGCACGACAGCCCACGCATCAAGCAGCGCGATGATGGGATCGTCGGTGGAGCGGGTCGATAGCGCAGAGAGCGACCAGTTGCCAGTCGCGGGCGGCGAGGCAAGCAGACTGGGCGAGGAGATCTGCGCCTTCATGCGCTCGAAGAACTGCGAGTAGGTCGCGAGGCGATACGCAAGCGCGGGCAATCCGGGCCGGTTGTTTTCCGTGGTGATGGGAGCGAGCCCTGTGCAGCAGTCGCAGGCAGTATCGAGAGAGTCTGTCGTGCTCATAGGCCTCCCAACATGAAGAACTGAATGCGCCCGTCTTCGGGTGCGCTTGGGTCGTTACTGAGTTGCGGAATTTCCAGCGCGGAGAAGTCGATCTCACCGGTGGCCAACTCGTTATCAGGAGCAACGCCCCAGCGTTGGAAGCGGCTCTGCCGCGCTCCCGTGTCTTCAGTGTTGACCCATTGCACGCCCGGCACCTTCATGGCGAGAGCGACAAGCTGGCTCAGGTAGACCGTCTGGCCGAAGGTGAAGTTGGAAGGATAGAAGAAGCCGGCCGTGCCGTCGGGGAGCAGCTGGTTGCTGAAGACCTGGTAGAGCGCGGCCTCCACGCTGCTGCGGAGATAGCCATCCTTCACGCAGACGGTGAAGGCGATATCCAGCGGAACGAAGATGGGCGGCTCGACCTGAACGTCGCAACCCATCAGGCGGAAGGGAGCGAGGTAGGTCGCGACGTTGGCCTCGAAGGCTGCATCGGCATCCGCTCCTTCGCGTTCCACCGTGACGAACATGGTGTACCAGCTGCCTGTCCAGCGGCGTGTGGCCTGCGCCTTCTGCACGTCTGGCCGGCGCTCCGTGATCTCGCTGTAGTCGGCCGCTGTGACCGCGCGTTGCTGCACACGAAAGGCTTGCGGCGCATAGAGCTTGACCTGTTCGGTGAGTTCGGGATCGGTGCCGCCCGTTGCCGGCAAGGGGTTACGCACCTGCAGGATGTTCGGAACCGTGATGTTGGTGATGGATTCAGGCCCTACGTTGCCGGCTGATCCGTTGCCGATACGGTAGTTCGCGGTGAGATTGCTTTCGGGCAGATCGCCCAGGTTGCCGTCACCAAACCGCAACGTTGCAGTGCCGTCGTCTTCTGTCTCAAGGACGAAGCTGTGCTCGAAGGGTGTTGCATTCAGCAGATTGCGGACGGGCTGCCAGACATCATCCAGCCCTTGCAGGAGGATCGACGGGAGGGCTGTGCGAGGGTCCTGCGTCGAAATGGACGAGACCGCCGCAGCGCGGGCCGCGGTGTCGTCGTAGGGAACGGTGAAGGTGACGTCGGTGCTGCTGAGCGTAGGCCGGTACAGGCCTGTGGAGGGTACGATCTGCGGCTGCAGAGGCTCAGAGAAGAGTGTGAGGCCATGGTCGACGAGGAGCATGTTGCCCCGCGCGACGCTGAGGTCTGTCTTCATCTGGCCGCCTTGCGCTGCAATGGGCGCGGACAGGCAGAGCGCGAAGGTAAGGGCATCGTCTGCTGCCCAGGTGATCTCCGCAAGGTGAGTGCCGAAGAGTGGATCGATGTTCGGCGTCACAGAGGTCAGCCGGACAACGCAGCGGTGTGAGACGTCGATGTCTGCGGCTACACCGGTGACCGGACTGAAGACCTCTTCCAGCAGCAGCGCATCGCCCACTTGCAGTTGGAGCGGCTCGGGCCCGTCGTCACGCAGTGTGGCGGAGGTTGCTCCCACAGGCAGGCAGCAATAGTTGTCGCTCCAGGTGTAGATGCGGATGCTGTTGTGCGCGGACCGCGCGGTGAGGCCGTGCATCGCCTCAAAAGGCAGGGACTGGCCGGCGGTTACGGTGTCCTGAGCGTCCTTGATCGAAAGGTACCCGGCTGGGAAGGTGGATTGCGTGGTGAACAGGGTACCGGCTTCATTCGCGCCGGTGCCGCCCGGGCCGGCGATCGTGACGATGCCAAAGCGAGGGTCAACTTTGAGGAAGACCCAGGCGCGGGCGTTGCACCCGTCGTGCATGTCATAGCCCAGCAGAACGGAGTGGCGGCGCACTGAGGTTCGCCTGCGGGCTGTCCCAAGGTAGGCTTCGGTGGCGACCGCATCCTGAAAATACGAGAGCCTGTCCGCTGCATAGGCCAGGGTCTCAACCAGTGCGACGCCCAGGTCCGCCGGACTGCGTTCCGTCCAGTTCGGGATCGTCGTCGCCATACGGTCCAGCATTAACTGGCGGAAGGAGGCATAGTCCTTGGCAAGGTAGTCGATCGGCACGTCGACCGTGACGGCGGGCGCACAGGTGGACGCAGGCGCGCAGTCGAAATCCGAGGGGCACTCCACCTTGAAGGAGAAGTCGACCGACGCCAGCCGAGGGTCATAGCCGGTGGGTGGTTGTTGCTGGCCTGATCCGCTGACGAGCACCAGCGTGTAGGTGGAGTAATCTCCACTGCCGTTGGTCCGGAGCACCATCACGTTCGCGGCATCCTCGAGCGCGGCGAAGTAGGCGGCCTGTTGTGCCGTGACAAGTGCTGATGGGATGGCGGTCGCCGGATACGCCCAGACTACGGCTACGTCGCTGGTGCGCACGCCGCCCGAGAGGACGAAGTTGGGCGCCGTGAGACCAGAGATGGGGCGCAGGAAGTGCAGAACCAGCGTGGTCTGTCGATCCAGGCCGAGCGCGACCGCGGCGCTGTCCATCACGTCGATGAAGTCGATGCCGTTGAGGGCACTGTCTTCGAGTACCTGGCCGCGGCGCAGGTCGTTTTGGCAGGTGTATGCGCTTTGCGCCATGGCCTAGAGACCCCTCACGAATTCGGCAACCTGGACGGTCTGCGTGTTGCGCAGTTGGTACTGCACCAGCACGGTGAGCGTCGTATCGTTTGTCTGGACGTCAACGCTCTGGATCTGAACCACGTTGCCGAGCCACTGTTGAATGCCGCCCTGCACCAGGAATTGCAGGGCCGCCCCGAACTCATTGCTGCCCGGTGCGAAGACTGCCTGCAGCAGCCCGCTGCCGAAGTCAGGCCGGTTGGCGCGCTCACCCGGCGTTGTAAAGAGCACCTGCTCGATCATGTCGCGGACATGCAGATCCTGCGTGCCGGGGTCGGCAGTGCGGCCGCGCCCATCGGTGTGGAGAGGAAAGCCAATGTTTGTCGGCATACCTACACTCCGGAGACGCGTGTCTGCGTCTCCACGATCATGAGCGGCGTTGCGGTCGGGGTGCACATCGCCTGGCTGTCCAGCAGCAGCACCGGGACACCGTTGGCAGTGACGCGCGTGGCAGAGGTCATGAACTGAGCCGTGACGCAGGGCCCGTTTGCCGCCGGCGGCGGAGGCAGTGCACAGCCTGCCACGACGTAGGGCGCGGCAATGGTCGTCACCGGCTGGCCGCTGACCTGCACGCGAGGCTCAGGCGAGGTCGGCGTGGCCTGACCGCCGTGCGAACAGAGGACTTGTGCTCCTAGATGCAAGAGAAATCCGGGCATGACCGCGCTCCTTTCATGTGCGGGATGAGCTAGACGACCGTGAGTGCACCGTCGTTCACCGTTACCGTTGGACCAACCAGGGTGATGCTGGCGCCCTGGCCGTTCTGGATGTAAATGCCGGTGTCGTTGATGATGAGCGCGGCGCCGGCGGTGGACAGCATGACGATGCCTCCGGTCGGACCCGGTACATCGCTGACCGTGATGCTGTTCTGCAAGCCGGTCTGGAGGACGATGCTGGGACTTGCCGGATTGCCCGCGAGCGCGAACGCCGGCACCTCGGCCGCTGTGCCCCAGAAGCAGCCCGTCCAGATTGGATAGTCAGGGTCGCCCTGCTCAAACTCTACCCAGACGCCGGAGCCAATCTGCGGCAGAAAATAAGACCCCATCTGCTTGCCCGCCAACGGAACGCACGGCATGGCGAAGCTGGTGGGGATGAGCCCCGAGACACCGGGCACGATGACCTGCAGGCGGCCGATCTGCAACGGGTCAACGTTGTTGATGACGGTGCCGCGGTACTTTCCGTAGAACTTCTGGCCGGTCATGCGGGCACGCTCCCTACTGTCGAGATGAGACCGTTGCGCCCGAGCGTGAAGTCCTGCGTGTACACGCCGCGCTTGATGTTGTGGGTGACGCTGCGCACGTAGTAGAGACCGTCGAAGGCAAGACCTGCACCGCGTACGCCGACCAGCTTTCTGGCCTTGAGAATGCGTCCATAGCGCAGAACGTCAAGCGAGCCCCGGCCCTTCACAACGTCGGCGGTTTTGGATGCCTTTGCAACGCCGATCAACGCCGCACGGACAGGGGAGTACTTGGCCGTCTCGTCGAGATAGTCGATGTCCTTCGGAACAGGCATGATCGCTCCCAGCGGAGGATTGAGCGGAGTAATGGGAGGCACGGGAATAGGGATAACCACCTTTGAAATCGGATCCTGTACGAGGACTACGGGCATGTTTTTACGTTCCGCGTTATAGGTGAAGGACAGCGACTCGACGTTGGTCTGCACATCCATGTCATGGTTCAGAGCCGGCTGCGGCGTGCCGACTTTGATCTCCGGTCCCCAGTACGCAACGCTTGCGCCCGGCGAGGGACCGGGTTCGATGTAGAAGACGTAGCCCACCTGCTCGGCGAGCTGCTGGATGTAGGCAAGATCCTTGCCTTGCTGCCGCGGAATCTGCTGCACGGGAATGGGGACGTCGAGCAGTATGCTGGGGATCACCATTGGAATCACGCCGAAAACCGCGTACTTCGCGAGTATGAGCAGCACCCTTGCCTCGATCGGCATGGCGGGATAGGGAATGCCGCTGAAGTCGATGTAGTCCATCACGCGCGTCAGGTCTTCACCAATGATCGTCAGCGTGGGTCCGGTAGCGCCGGAGCCCGGTGTGTACTCGTGATTTGTCATCACGCCATCGACGAGCACGTTGGTGCTGCCGTTCAGTGTGACGGCCACGACCACACGCACAAGTGGGATCGACGATCCCCCCGCAACGAGGAAGAGCGTTTCGAGCGGTGACTTCTTTGCCAGCGTAAAGTGCAGCTGGAAGCCGCTTGGGCCATCGGTCGTGTTCGTCACCTCGACGGAGGTCAACGCATTGAGCACGTCGCCCGACACCGGCACGGGGACGGCCGGGCCGATCATCAGCGTCATGTTGATGCCACTAAGCATTGCTGGTCCCTGGCGTGCCTTGTGGCAGCGTGACGTTGATCTGTTTGCCTTCCACCTCCAGCTCAGCCGGGCGCAGCGCCATGTTGGCGTCACAAAGCTGCCAAAACAGTTGCGGATCGCCGAGCAGCCGATACGCCATGTTGTCGAGGCGGTCGCCCTGGGCAACGGTGTACTGCTGCACGACGACCAGATCGGCTGGGTTGGGCACGAAGCGGCGGCGCACGTAGACGATGTTGCGCCCGCTGGAACTTGCGATGGTGCCTGTCGCCACGCCGGCATAGCGGCTGTTGGATGGAAAGAGGCTTGTATTCAAGCCCAGGAATTGAAAGATTGCCTGTGACGCTGTACTCATGACAGACCTCCGATGCCGAGCGTGGCGAAGGTGCCCTGGTTCAAGGCACTCAGCCGCTCTTTCTGCTGTTGGTAGGCCATGTAGAAATTGCCTGCCTTGCCGTCGAAACCGAGGTCATCCACACTGAGCACGCGCATGCCCAGGCTGACCTTGGCGCGGATGGGATTGAGTGACGGATCGAACGCCTCTTCGGTCACGCTGAAGTCCGTGATACGCACCGGCACAACGCGGACCTTGCTCCAGATGAACAGCGTGAGAGGCGCCTCCATCGGCGCGATCTCAAGCGTGCCCGCCTGCGACAGCGCATTGGCCGCGAGCAGCTGTGAGCTGGTGGGATACAGGATCATCTCAAGCGCGGCAATCTGCGGATGCAGGCCGTAGCTCACCGTGTTCGGATTCTGATCCGGTTGCTCCAGCTGGTCTGTGGCGTCAAGCTCTGCTTCAAGCTTGTACGTCTCAATGGGCGGACCCGTAAGGCGAAGCGCCTCAGAACGGTTGCCGTGTTCCGAGTGGACGCTCTGCACCTGCAGGCTGCGGCTTAGCGTGTCCGGGTTGTACTGCAGCACGATGACGTTTTGCACCGCGGCCGTATCTGGGTCAACCAGAACGATGCCGCCGCGTACAAGCCTGGGTGAGCCGGGGAAGGAACTCATAGTATCTTCTCCAATCCAACGCTCGTGCGCTCTTCGCCCTTGGCGCGAGTCCTGATTTCAGCTGCAATGTGGCGTGCGAGTTGAGTTGCATCTGCATTTGGTTGCAGGCCTGCAGGCATCGGCCTTCTATCGGTGTGCTGGTTCGCCATGCCTTCTGTGAGTGCGCGGGTTACTTCCATGCGCAATGCCGCCGCATCCACGTCATGCCGCACACCGTGCAGATGAACTTCGCTCACCTGCACGGACGTGCGCGGAGGCTGTGCCGTTTCCGTAGCGGCCGATGTATGCGATGACTGCCCTGTATTGCGCTGGTGCCAGCGTGAGCGTGATACATGTGCTGTCCGCAACAGCGATGGTCCAAGCGTTAGCGCCATTCCCGCACCTCCTGATCGGCCAGCGGCCGTTCGAGTTTGGCTGCTTCCCCTTTCGCTGCTTCCAGCAGGTGGCTCATGCGGATCGGTTGGTCTTCCGCGGCTGCAAGGAAAGCTCCGTTCAGGGCAATGTTGCGTATGTTGGCGCCGGTCATGCTGAGCCGGGCCAGGGCTGTGAAATTAAGCCCATCCGTAGGAGCTTGCGCAGGGAACGCGCGACGCCAGATGGCTTCCCGCATGGGTGCATCAGGAAAAGCAAATTGCACCACAAAGCGCACGCGGCGGAGGAACGCGCTGTCGATCGCCTGTTTCATGTTGGTCGAGAGCACGGCAAGGCCGCGGTAGAGCTCCATGCGTTGCAACAGGTAGGACACCTCGGTATTGGCGTAGCGGTCGTGGCTGTCCCGCACCTCAGTCCGTTTGCCAAAGAGCGCGTCGGCTTCGTCGAAGAGCAGGATCGCTCCCGCCTCTTCCGCGGTGTCGAAGATGCGGCGGAGATTGCGTGAGGTTTCGCCGATGTACTTGCTGACTGTCTGGCTGAGATCGACGCGAAAGAGATCAAGCTTGAGCTCGCGGCCGAGCACCTCCGCTGCCATCGTCTTACCTGTACCGCTGGCGCCGGCAAAAATCGCGGTGAGGCCCATGCCACGTCCGCCGACGCTTTTGAACCCCCACTGCTGCACACGCAGGCGGTGATCCATCTGCGACGCGATCTGCTTCAGTGTCGTGATCTCCTTCGCAGGCAGGACGAGATCGTCCCATGTGGCGTCGGTCTCGACGCGCTGCGCCAGGGTGTCCATGCGTACGCGCGACTGCGTACGGCAGATGTCCCACAGGGTATCCGCGAGTTGATGGCCATTCGTATCAGTTGCGGGATCATGCGCTGAATGGTCTTCCTGTAGCAACGCGGCCGCGGTAGATGTATTGCGCTTGATCTTTTCCGCGCTCAAATGGAAGTGCGAGCTGAGCCGGTCGAGCGATCCGTTCAGCGACGCCGCCAATGGGCCAAGCGCCTGCTGCCACAACGCGCTCTGCTCCGCAGGGTCTGGCTTGGTGAGCTCGAACAAGATGGTCTCGCGCGAGGCAAATGTGAAGGAAGCTTCAGAGGCCACAATCAGGGGTGCGGCCAGGTTGTCGATCAGGTTGGTCACCGTGGCCAGGCGCCCTGCGTCCGTGCTGTCGAGATCCTCCAGCGGTATGTAAAAGGCAAGCCCGCTCAGAACAGCTTCGCGATCCAGCACGCGAGCGACGGCGTATAGCTCCGCAGCCGGGCCCGGCAGCAGTGCGACAGAGATGCGGCCAAGTTGCAGGCCGGCGCGTGCCGCGGCTGCGGCCGCGACAGACTGCCGTGTCGCGCCGTCGGCTCCGAGGAGCTGCACAATGGGCATGGACCGGTCTTCTGCCGCGGTGAGCAGCAGGGCTGCGCGGGATGCGACCGTGGCGTGCGCAGCGATCAGCGGAACATGGCTCTCCTTGAGCGGCTGCCACAGGCCAAGCAGGTGAGGGTCTTCGCTCCGAACTCCAATGAGATAGTGCAGGATGCGTTCATCGATACGGATGCGGCTGCGCAACAGCGTCTCGCCTGAGGAGAGCAGGATCAGTCGCCAGGCGCGGAGCGGAGCGCTGGGTGAAAGAGCGTCCCAGTGCGCATCGGCGAACGCATTGAGCATCATTTCAAAGGTGGGGAAGCTGGCGTTGGCGTCGCCTTGGACCTGGGCGCATGTGGCCCGGAAGCCGCTGTCCAGTTCAACGGCGGCGGCGGCCAGCAGCACGCGGCGCTCAAAGGGCGAGAGCTGGAAGATGGTGGCGAGACGGTCCAGCAGCACGTCGCCCTGCGGCTGGCGTTGCTCGACAACAATGGCGTTGCCCGTGGCACTCCAGGCATGCAGCTCTCCGGAGAGCGCGCTCACCTCGTTTGCCAGTGCCTGCTGGTTGCGTTCCGCAGAAGCCGGGTTGACCTGTGTGTTCATGACGCAGTCACCGTAGGGCCGAAGGTGGCGCTTGTGGCATCCATGTTCAGGCCGCTTTGCGCGCCATCGACCTGCACACGCACGAAGTAGGTCGTGCCGGTCTGGATGCCGGGCACGGAGAACGAGAACGTGGACGTGCCGGCCGCGAGGGCGGGCAGCGTAAATGTGTAAGCCGCCGGATGCAGCGGCGCCGGTACGGTGGACTCGTTCAACAGCAACGCAACCGACTGGCCGGCGACCGCGGCCGGCACCACCGGGCACGTTACGACGCCGCCCGCGAGCTTAGGCTGGCCGGAGATGGTGGGTTGCAACGTGAACGATCCAGCACCGGAGACATCGGTGTTATGCGCCGTGGCCGGTACGCCGAGCTGGTAGATGCGTTGGATACGGAGAATGCGTCCGCCGGCCGGCACATCGGCAGGCAGCACGATGGTGAGTTGCGCGTCACTCGCCTGAACGGGAGAAATGGGATTGGCATACCCGTCGATGGTGATGACCTGGCCCGAGGCTATGAGACCGCTGCCCTGGATGAGGATGGTGCCTCCCGCTGTGATCGGTGCTGACGGGCCGTTGTTGCTGACGATGGACGCGATCACGGGCTGATTCCACGGTGTGGCGGAGACGACGCGCTGCTGCACCGGCGGCGCTGTCTGCGGAACGGTATCTTCACGCTGCATGAGCACGACGCTTGCCTGGTACGCGACCGTGAGCGCGAACGGAATCTGGTAGAAGACCGACCACAGCTTTGAGAGCTCATCAAGCGACAACGGCAGCATGGAGATACGAACACGCTCAAGTGCAAGCCCCAGATCGGGTTGGTATGGCGGTGATTGAAACTGCGAGCCGGTAAAGGGAGCGCTCAGAAATGGCGGCATCGAGAGTAACGCCTTTGAAATCTCGTCGGGCGAGAGCACGGGCATGGTGTGCAGCGTGGTCGTTGTAGCGCCCATCAGCCGCTGCGGCTCAAGGTCTGTGTCGTTGCCGTAAAAGGTGAAGAGGTAGTCGAGATCGAGCGCAATCGTGGGACGCATCACCAGATTGCCGCTGCCGTCGCGTGAGGGCAGGTCAGCATTGCGAAACGCAGTGTTGGGCGCCACGCGATAGAGGAAGATGTTTACCCCCGCAACGTCGCTACTGCCGAGCTGGCTGTCAGGCCGCTGCGTCGAAACCGTTGCACCCGAAAGGTCAGGCGGCAACGAATTTGTTACCAGGTAGCGCAGCGTCGCAGTCACCTGTGCGACGGCAAGGTAGTTGCTCATGCGCGTTCTCCGCGGCGAGCCGCCAGGTAGCTGTCAAGCGAGAGAGCCGCCGGCCTGGATGGCGGCGCATGTCTGGTGACCGCAGGTGCAGGCGCCGTGTGCAGATCGATACGTCCGATGTTCACCTGCACATCCGGGCGGCGCTCTTCTCCCTGGAGCCGGGGCGGAGCGGCAGGTTCGCGCCTGGCTGGCAGAGCCTCCTGCCGGAGTTGGCTGTCCGTGCGCGAAGGCGCATCGATGGCTCTTACATGTTCGAATTGTGCCACCGGCAAGGACGGCTGTGGCTGTGGAACGTCTGTCCCGTCTGCACGGGTCCTTTGCGCGTGGATGCGCAGCGGCATCGTGTCAGTCTCCGGCAGCCGTGTCCGGCGCGGTTCGCGATCACGAGGCTCATCCTCATAGATTCTTGTCATCACTTCCTGCAGGCTTCGCACGGATGGCTGCACTGGCCTCTGCGGTGCTGGGCGGGAGGTTGGAGCTGTCTGTATCTCGCCGTCGAACGGCGCGGATTCAGACATCTCCGGAGGAGCCGCTGTGAAGCTGGATCGTTGAGGCGTGCCGGTGGTTTGTTCCGTGACACTCTCGAACGACGCGATATCGTTCCCGGAGAGTGACGCGGCTTCACGTCCGGGACGCAGCAGCGGCTTCACCGTGGGCAGCGTGCCCAGGGCGCGTTCGCTCAGACGCAGCAGCAGGTCGCTCATGCGGTGGCAGCCTCCAGGTACAGGTGGCGCCGAGTCGAACTCATGCTGAGGATGTCATGTTCGCTCCAACCATACGTGCGCGCCAATGCATCGACCTCGCGGGCCAGGCGTGAACACGTGGACTCGATCTCGCGCCAGAAGAACGAGACAACGTCGAAGGCGACCGTGCGGTGTGTGCCGCAGGCCGGGCAATCGATCTCCAGGTCTATTTCGATTTCGGGCGCGGTCTCTGCAAGCCACGTTGAGTAGGCGGCCAGCATGGCTTCCGTGGGCTCCGTCTCAAGCGCTTCGCCGGAGCCGTTGCGAACACAGCGAAGGAAGAAGGTGCGGCGTGCCTCGTCCACTGTTCTCGCCGCAGCAGCCGCGCGCAGATCATCGCTGTCGGGCAGTCGCATCTGTAGCCCTTCGATTTGTCCTTCTGTAGTTCGGTTATCGAGTTGACCTGATGTACCGAGGAACTGCCGTGCGTCCAGCGTCAACTCCAGTGCCTCACCGCACTCACCGCACTCGAGCAGAGTTTCCAGCTGCGTGCCCAGTGTGGCCGAACGCAGACGCAGCAGGTGCTGGTCGCGGCGCGCGATGTCGATGCGCGCCGCTTCGCGTTCGGGCAGGCCGAGACTGTAGGCCAGCAGCAGCACGCCACGGTCGAGCGGGCCGAGCCCGTTGCCGCGTTCCCACACGGTCATGAGCTCGCTTGCGGATAGCCCCTGGATGATGTCCGTCATGCGCAATCCTAGGAGGGTATGGTGAAGCTCGGCTCGGTGGGTTCCGTGACGGAGGTGTCGCGCTCCCAACCCTCAAGCTCGATCTTGAGGTGCTGGATGGCGACGCCGTTGCCGCCCGCGTCGAGATCGGGCATGGCCTGGTACTCCGACACCCAGCATCGATAGAGCCGGTACGTGAGCGCCAGCTGGCCGGCCTCGTTGTAGAGCTCCAGCAGAATATCCTTGCGGAAATCCTTGAGGGACACCTCAGCGCCGAACCCGCCGTTGACGTTCCACACCTTGTTGGCCCACTGCTCAAACTCCGGAGCGTAGGTCACGCCGCGTTCCATCGTGACGGCATCGTAGCTTGTCTTGCCGGGCGCCCTGCGAAGCGTGGACGGGTCGCCGCCTTCGCGGTGCGTGATCACTTCCGTGGTGCGCTTTAATGCGCTGACCTTGCTTATGCCGGCCACATAGACACCATCCCATTTCATGCGGAACTTGAAGTTGAGATACGGATTAAACCGCTGCGCGTTCACCGTAAACTGAGCCATTGCGTTTCCTTTCCTTCCTGCGCCCGCTAGGACGTCTGGCCGGCCATCTGCTGAATCTGTAGAACGACAAACTCCGCGGGCTTCAGCGGAGCAAAACCGACAAGGATGTTCACCACGCCGGAGTTGATATCCGTCTGCGTGGTCGTCTCCGAATCGCACTTCACGAAGTAAGCGGTGGACGCGCTGCTGCCCTGGAACGCGCCCTGGCGAAACAGGGTCTGCATGAATGAGGTGACATTCAGGCGGATCTGCGACCAGAGCGGCGCATCGTTGGGCTCAAAGACGACCCACTTCAATCCTTCAAACAGGCTTTCTTCGATGTAGTTGGCGGTGCGCCGTACAGGAATGTAGGCCCATTCGTCGGCGAGCTGGTCGGCTCCGCGCATGGTTCTCGCGCCCCACACGACGTTGCCGTAGGTCGCGAAGTTGCGAAGAACGTTGATGCCGAGGGGATTGAGATCACCGCTGTCCTGATCGTTCAGAATGGAGGCCAAGCTGGCCCCGCCGATGCCGGCGCCGATGCCGGCCGGAGCCTTCCAGACGCCGCGGGAGGAATCTGTGGCGGAGTAAATACCTGCAAGTGTGCCGCTTGCTCCCACGTTGCGTGGCCGATTTTGGTTGAGCGGATCTGGGATGTTCAGGCGAGGGAAGTAGAGCGCGGCATAGGAGCTGGGCGTGAGGCCATTGAGCTCCAGCGCACTCAGCCAGTTCACGATACCGCTCGATTGGGTGCCGGTCGTCGTGATGGTCGAAGGAATGTCGACAATGACGAACGCCCGCTGGTTGGAGCAGAAATTGGCCGCATATTGATATACGTTTGCGATGTTCGCCACGTCCGGTGTGCCGCTGGCCACGAGGTTGGCAGCAGCCGGGATGCAGAGGAGATTGAAGATATAGGGATCGAGCCGCGCCAGCGTGTCGATGCCCGCGGTAAGCGCGCCTGAGTCCGGAATGCCGCCGTCGCTTGGCGGGTGAGCCGGATCGCTGACCGTCTGATAGTCGCCGATGTTTGGGTTGCTGAGCGTTGAGACGACATCGGAGCCGGTGGCGTTGGGCAGGTCTCCGAGTCCCAAATCCTGCAGCTGGATGTACTGCGATGCGTTGTTGATCAGGTCCACCGCATACGTCGGGCTGGACTTGCTCATGCTGAGATTACGGTAGATCTCCGAGCCCAGCACCTTAGTCGGATTGGTGACCGAGTCCACCTGCCGTACCACCAGGTTGAAGAGGTCAGCGCCTTGTGGGCGCGCGTTGTAATCGATGCCGATCTGTAGCGTCTCGCCCCACACACCGGGGCTGCTGGCGGTGACAAGCAGCGTCGGCTGTGCCGGTGAGGCACTATCCAGGGTGAGTTGAGCGGCCTGCGGGGACCCGCTGGCGACGCGGACGACATAGGCAGTCTGGCCGCCGTTCAGGTAATACTGCATGATGCCGTAACTGGCTTCACTGCGTGTGTCGAGGCCGCCAAAGGTGGCGACGAACTGCGAGTAGTTATCAATGCGGGTTGGAACCAGCATCGGGCCCTGCGGAAAGAAGTCTACGAAGGCTGTCACCGCGGTACTGACGCCCACGATGTTGTGGACTCCGCTCGAAATCTCTTCGACATACACACCGGGGTACGACGTAAGTACAGGCATGGACTCTCCTGGTTGATGAATGCGGCACAGGGTTAGCTCGTGGCCAGGCTGCGCCAGAGTGCAAGATGTTTTTCTGCCACACGCGACCAGCTGTTGTCGTGGCAGAACTCGTTCGCAGACTGCGTGATGGTGTTGCGCAGGGTGGTGTCTTCCAGCAGCCGGACTACGCCTTCGGTGAGGTCAGGTGGCTGGAAAGTAAGTTCTTTCAGGTCCTCAAACCAGCTCGTTGGGGAACAAAGCACGGGAACACCGCTCGCCAGCCCCACGCGTACAGCGCCGCTGACGGAGATATGATCGACCTCGTCATAGGGGAACGCGAGGATATCTGCCTCCTCCGCAAGACGCCGCGCGATCTCGGCTTCGGGCAGGTAGGATTCGACGCGCCGCACCGGCAGACCCTCCGCAGCCTCCTGCCACTCACGCGCGATGCCTGGTGTCTTGGCATAGCTGAACATGACAAGTTCCGTGCCGGGCAGCCGCCGCAGAACGTCCAGCAATCGCCAGAAACCCTTGTGCTTCTCCAGGAAGCCAATGACGCCGATCACCCGTGCGCGCCTCGCCTTGCGTGGCGGGAACCATGTGGGGCAGCCATGCGGGATGCGTTCGATCCGCTTGCCCGGCCAGCGTGCGCGCAGCACCTCCGCGCCACGTGTGCTGAGCGAGAGAAGTGCGCTTGCCTGGCGTTCCCACTCGCGTGGACGCCCGTCAATCGCGTGCTCAGTGACAACGACAGGGACCCGCGCATCGGCCGCCTGATGCATCGTGCTGGCCATGTCCACATCCTGGAAGAGGCCGTTCTCATGCTGGATGTGCAGCAACTGAATGTTGCGCAGGCTGGGAGGTTTCGCGCCCGTTCGGACCTGCTGTGTGAGTGCCTCTGCAAGGCTGGCCGTGTACTCCGCAACGCCGCAGCGCTGCCCGTAGCTGGTCGTCCACAGGCAGAGCGGCCGGCGTAGTGGTCGCCTGACGGAGCTGTATGTCTCCATCACGTCAAGCACTGCCGGACCCTTGTTCCATACATTGCGGTGACGATGCGCCCATGCGGAAGCAGCAGCGCCCATGGCCTGGGCTTCATCCGGATGGGTGGCGACCCAGCGAAGCTTCTCTGCGACGTCCTGTACGCCGGGCACGCCACGCAGACCGCAGCGTCCGAAGGTGCGGTGGTTGTACTCCTGCCACGAGGCAGGATCGACGGGCAGAAGGTAGTCGCGCGCCTCGGCACACACATCCGCCTGGCCTTCGGAGTTGAGCGCGATCACGGGCAGACCGGTGGCCATGGCCTCCACCAGCGGCAGACCGAAACCTTCGTTGCCAAGAGCCAGCAGCACGTCAGCCTGGCGATACCAGTGCAGGATGCCGCGGGTGCGTTCGACCTGATCGACATAATGGATGCGCGGGTCGTCGGGCCGGTAGTTGTGGTATCCGTAACTCGTCTTGATGATCAACCGGGCTGACGGATCGTCCGCGAAGGCAAGCTTCCATGCGGCAATGCCTTCCGCAACATGTTTGCGATCGTCCAGGGGGCCGACGGTGAGTGTGGTCACGCCTGCCCGGGGCTCGCGCCGCACATAGGGGTAGACACTGGGATCGATGCCTTCGGGTACCACCTCAATCGGCGCCGTGACGCCACTGGTGCGGAAGGCCCGCGCTACGAATTTCGAGGGCACCATGATGGCGCGGGCACGATTCATCTGTTCGGCCCAGCCAGGGGGTAAGCCGGCGCTCTCCCACATGGTGTACAGGAACAGGTCTCGATACGAAAGGAACGGCTGCAGCTCCGGTCGTGGCCAGCTGCAGTACAGTGTGGGCGCATGCCGGTCCGGTGCGGAGCGCTTGAGAATGCCGTGGAACTCCGCGCTGATGCCTTCGTGGTGCAGGTTCAGGGCCACCACATCCACCGCTGCGCCTGCCCGCGCCATGCCAAGCACGGTGTACTCCGACATGCTGCCGTAGCCGCTGCTGACATCGAAGTGTGCCGCCACGGTGACCCGCGCGGCCGCTGCGGGCAGGCTGCCGCTGTGCTGTTTGCCGGCCCGCACATTGGTATAGAACTCCCGGTCGCATGCAAGCAACTGCGAGACTTCGCTGAGGCGCCCCCGCCGCCAGCAGGGGCCGGCGGTGTTTTTGCCGCTGGTGTTCGATCCATGAATAATGCCGACGTAGAAGGAGGTGTCCGCCATGGTGTGAAAGCGCGCACCCTTCAGGCGGCGAAGGAAGGCAGTGTCTTCGCCCACGGTGATGTCAGGGAAGCGGTATTCGATCCCGAGGGCACGGCGGTACATCAGGGTGCCACCCGCAAGCCATGGCCGCTCGCCTGCCGGATACGAGTAGTTCCATGCTTCGCCAGTTTCGGCCTTGTAGTACAGCAGGCTGCGCAGGCCGGCGATATCCGCGCCGGATTGTTGTAACTCATGGATCTGGCGGCTTAGCCGGCTGGGGGCGATCCAGTCATCGTCATCCCAGTGCGCGACAAACTCACCCCTGCTTTGCTCCAGTGCGTAATTACGCTTTTCGCCTACGGTACGCGTTTCTTTGAACCGGAAGTATCGAATCCTCCGGTCATCGCGCGGGATGAGGCCGGCTATATCGCCTGCACCATCGTCGACAACGATGAGTTCACGGTCAGGGTAGTCCTGGCGCAGAAAGTACTCGATCGCTTGGGACGCGAAGGCGGGTCGATCGCGAGTTGGCATAATGCAACTGACGAGCGGATGAGACAAGGCACACCTCTGCCAATGTCCAAACAGGCGGCAACAGAATTTCTTCCGGGGGGATGCAGCCTGCTCGACATGTCATCAGGACTCTGATGGTCCGATGTTTCTACATCACTTCAACGCGTTACGGGGGAAGAGCTTGATTACTGGACGAAATCCTAGCACAGCGCATCAAGTCATTTGGGAGAAATGTCTAAAGAAATCCAAAGCATCTCGCAGGCAATTTGTTTTACGACTTTAACTCGTCACGAAAGCCTAGATGCCACGAAAGATGCCGGGCTATTCAACGAGCCTGTTGCCTTCCGGAAAGATCAGCACAGAGCAGACACGATCCAGAGCTTCGCTGCATGCGCAAAGCTCTGCCGGAAGCCTTGCAGACGAGGCAGCGAAGACGTTGAAGAGAGCGGTGAGGAGCAGTAGGCCAGGCGCCCCGCCACTCCTTGCCGGTGGCCTGAGCGGAAGCCGCCGAGCATCTCGCCCGACAACGTGCCTCTCGCTCGCCTGATTGCTCTAGTGGTTCCTGCTTGCGAGATGATTCAGGCGTGACTTTAGCGCGTCAAGCTTTGCGCCGGCTTCGCCCAGCTTGCCCTGCGCGGTCAGCCTCTGGTAGTCGGCGAGATCCTGAGCCGCCTGCTGAATCTCCGCATCGCGTCCTGTGGATGCGCCGGCGTTGAGCGATGTCTCCGCCGCGCCCGGCGCGTTCACTTGCCCCTGTTGCGTAGGTGCAACCTGCTGCGCTGCGACCTGCGTGATGGAGGACTCGGTGCCGTTGAACAGACTCGAAAGAGCAGCTTCAAACGTGGTGCCGTACGCCAGCCGGTCCTGCAGCGCAAGCACAACGAGGCGCAACTCAGGCATGGGGCTGCGATCCGCCTGCAGATAGATCGATTCCGCATAAAGCAGCGCAGACCCAATGGGAATCACAAGCAGGTTGCCGCGATGCACATGCGATCCCTGCTGGTTCCACAGTGTGAGCTGCCCGCTGATCTGCGCGTTCTGATCGATGCGCGCTTCAATCTGCGATGGTCCATCGACAAGCCGTGTCTTGGGAAAGTTGTAGGCGATTGCGGTGCCGTAATTGGCGCCATCGCTGCGTCCCGCAATCCAGCCGATGAGGTTATTGCGATTGCTGGGTGTAAACGGCAGGATGTTGACGAATTCCATGCCCTTCTCGCCGGGCAGGTTCATCAGCACATAATTCGGCGGCATCTCCTGCGTGGAACGCTGGCCGGTGCTGTCTACCGCCGACTCTGTCGCGGGTGTCCACAGGTCTTCGCGATTGAAGAAGGTGGACGGATCGGTCATGTGATACAGGCCGTATGCGTGTGCCTGCAACTGGAGCAGCGTATCGGTGTAGCGCAGATGTGCGCGCATGGTCGCAGGCATCGCAGATGCCGGTTGAAACATGCCGGGAAAAGCATTGCGGTATGCCGCGAGGATCGGGTCAGCATCGTCCATCGCGTACAACGTGACGGTACCATCGTAAGCGTCAACTGCGATCTTGACGCTGTTGCGCACGTAGTTCACAGCGGTATCACCCAGGGCGTAGTGCCGCGCATTTGGGTAAGTGGCGGAGGCTGTGAAGCCGTCAAGTATCCAACGCAACCGGCCATCGTCACCCACCGTGATATATGGGTCAGGATCAAGCGTTAAGAACGGCGCAATGGCGAGCACACGCTCTTGGATGTTGCGGCGCATGAGCAGCCGCGAGTCGGGGGTAACGTCGTCGCTGAACGGCAGCTTGGCCAGATCGCCACGGTCCAGCGCAATGATCGCGCGGTGCAGCCAGCTACCCAGCACAATGCCGCCGGCGCCGGTGTAGCTTGTCAGGCTATTCGTTTGACCCTGCGGATAGTCGAACTCCTGCTGATGGGTCTTCACGTAGACATCGGTGTCCGTCATCTCGCCGAAGTAGATCTGCGGCCGCGCCACGCTGAGCGAAGGTGCCGTACTCTGCACGGGCATATTGCCCAGCAGCAGGCTCGGCAGGCCTTCCGGTGTAAATCCGTTCACAGGATTCATGGTGACGCCGTAGCCATGGGTATACACCAGCCGCTCATTGATCCAGTTGCGGCTGCTTTCCGGCAGCTTGGTCGTGCTCAACTCGCGTGTCGCCAGCATCACCTCGCGGAGATGCCCGTCCAGCACATAGCGATCGATATCGATGCCCGGAAAGTCGTAATAGGTGCGGATCTCCTGTATCTGACGGAGGGTATCCTGCAGCGCCTGCGTGTCCCATAGACGAATGTTCTGCAGTGTGGGCTGGTTGTTCGCTGCATCGGCGTCTGCGACGGTGGTGCCTGCGGCAAACGGTCGTACGACGATGCTGTCCAGCGCGTATGCTGTGCGAGTGGCGTCGATGTTGTTGCGAATGTAAGGCTGTTCTTTCACCAGTTCGTTGGGCTTGACGATGAACGTATCGACCGCCGCGCTTGCGCCCTGCACCACAAGGTAGAGCAGCACGCCTGGCAGCGCTGCGGCTGCAATCCATCGCACACCGGACTGACGAGCCGCACTGTAGGCCGCGACCATAGCGCCGATCAGCAGCACGATGGCGACCAGGAGCAGCCCCGGCAGCTGCACATGCGCGTCGGTGTAGGTCACGCCGGAGAAGATAGTGTGCTCATCCATCAGCAAACTGAAACGTCCAAGCCACGCGCGCAGCGACAGCGCGAGCAGCACGAACGCCACGGCAGCATACAGGCCGCGCCAACGCCCGCGACTTGTGTCCGCGAAGTGAAACTCCTGCAGCTGTGGGCGGCTGCGCAGTACATGCAGAGCCGCAGCCATGGCAAACACCAGCATCGCGATCACGGTGATCCAACCGGCCAGCAGCTGCCATGCGGGCAGCGTAAGCAGATAGAACGTCACAGGCCGTCCCAGCACGGGGTCGGCTGCGCCGGCCGTGTGCGGTGCGTATAGCCACAGGGCAAACGTGGGCCACTCCGACGACATGGACGAGCCGACTGCCCACGCGGCTAATAGCAACACAATGATTGCCGCGGGCTTGAGCCACCGTCCAACATCGATCGTGACCCGCTCTCCATTCACCAGCACCGAGCGCACAAGGGACGTGTTGCCGGCGGCGCGCGCGTCGCGCAGTAAAAGAAAGCTGCCGTAGAGCAAGGCAAACGTCAGCGCAAAAAAGATGGCGAATAATCCCCACTCGATGACGAGGGTCTTGCGAAACACCTCGACATAGCCGAGCGAATGAAACCACAGCAGATCGACATAGTAGGTAAGCAGCCGGCTGCCGCCAAGGAACAGAGCTGCTATGGCAGCAACAAGGATGAGGAGGATGCGTGGGCGGCGTGATGGAGCCGGAACGTCAATAATGTCGGGCATGAAGTGCACCTGATCTGGCAAGCAACGGTCGTGTGACCGTTGCGCCTTTCCAAGCATAGATGCGCCCGGCGCCGCGTGCCTGCAATTGCACTTAGATACTCAAATCGTGCCTCTGGAAGTCGTTGGGAGATCAACAACCGCGCTACGCACCAAGCACAAGCAGCACCCATCCGGCCAGGCCGGCGCCGGTGAGTGGACCAAGCAGCGGCACCCACGCATAGCCCCAATCGCTGCTGCCTTTGCCTGCGATCGGCAGCAGAGCGTGCGCCAGCCGTGGGCCGAGGTCGCGCGCCGGATTAATGGCATAGCCCGTGGTTGCGCCCAGCGATAGCCCAACCGACCAGATGAGGAAGCTCACCAGCAGGGGACTGAGCCCAGCGGCCGCACCGGTGGTGAGCACCAGCTTGCTGCTCATGCCGCCGGCAACAAGCACCAGCACAAACGTCGCGATCACCTCGCAGCAAAACGCCCAACCCAGGCTGCGGAAGGTTGGTCCCGTCGCGAAGACGCCAAGTTTTGCGGCAGGGTCGTCCGTCACAGCCCAGTGCGGCAGATAAAAGAACCACGTAACGCTCGCACCACAGAACGCACCGGCCATCTGCACAAGCACGAAGGGCAGCAGGTGGCTGAAGTCCCGGCTCTTGATGGCAAAAGCAAACGTGAATGCCGGGTTCAGGTGTGCGTCGGGCGATCCAAACAGCTGCGCCACAAAGATGCCGCATAGCACCGCCAGCGCCCATCCAACTGCAATGGCCATCCATCCCGCGCCTTCCGCCTTGCTCCGTTTCAGCGTCACAGCCGCATTCACTCCCGTGCCCAGCAGCAGCAGGACAAAGGTTCCCATAAACTCGCCAAATAAAGGACCACGCTGGATCAAACGCTGTCTCCGTGAGGGTGCGGCACCAAGATACTAGGGCAGGTACTGCCCTGCCAATGTCCGAAACGCTTCGACCTGCGCATCCTGCCACGCGGCGTCTCGCCCAAGCTCCGCTGCCATCAACTGTGCCACGCGCGGAGCGATCTCGATGGCCGCGCGTGCGTTCAACAACAGCGCCCGAGTCCTGCGCGCGAGCACATCATCCACGGTGCGTGCCATCTCTTCGCGCACTGCCCACACCACTTCGGCGGCAATGTAGGGCAACGCAGCATGCAGGCGTTGCGACAGCCCTGACTCAGAGTCCGCAAGCGCGCGCACTGCTGCAGCATCGGAGCCGTAGACCTGCAGATCGCCGAGGTCACTCTCGTCGCTCCATCCATGAATGCGCAGCGACGCCGTCGCGCACGGCGCATCCGGCAGATGGCCAAGCGTTGCAGCGTGGTTCACCGTGTCTTCCGCCATGTGGCGATAGGTGGTCCACTTGCCGCCAACAATGCTGAGCAGGCCGCTGCCATCGATGTGAATGGTGTGATCGCGTGACAGGGAGCTTGTTCGGGAAGCATTGCCTCCGCCCGCTGCCTTTACCAGCGGCCGAATGCCGACGTAGATGGAGAGAATGTCGTCGCGCCTCGGCTTGCGGCTCAGATATTCGCCTGCCGTAGTAAGGACAAACTCAATCTCTTCTTCCAGCGGCTTCGGTTCATAGCTGGGCGCAGCGATGGGCGTATCCGTCGTACCCACAACCGTGTGCCCGTGCCATGGAATGGCAAACAGCACGCGGCCATCGCTCGTGCGCGGCACCATGATCGCCGCGTCACCGCGCAGAAAGCTCTTCTCCAGCACCAGGTGGATGCCTTGCGAGGGAGCAATCATCGTCTCTGCCGCAGGCTCTGCCATGCGACGCACCTCGTCCGTAAAAATGCCGGTCGCATTCACCACGCACTTCGCATGGACAGTGGTGCGCTGCCCGCTCTCGCAATCCTCGATCAACACGCCATGCAGAAAGCCATCGTCACCGCGCAGCAGGTCAACCGCGGCGCAGTAGTTGAGCATGGTCGCGCCGTGATCCGCGGCTGTCATCAGCAGATGCGTCAGCAGGCGCGTGTCATCGAACTGTCCATCGTGATAGATCACGCCACCACGCAGACCCTCTTGCGCAATCGTGGGCAACCGTTCCAATGTTTCTTCGCGATTGAGAATGTGCGATCGTCCAAACGAATACTTCGTCGCGAGCAGGTCGTACACCTTCATTCCAATGCCGTAGAAGGGCGCTTCCCACCAGTCGTAGTTCGGCACGATGAAGGGCAGATCATGCACCAGGTGCGGCGCATTCTGCCGTAGCAGGCCGCGCTCCTTCAGGGCTTCCATCACCAGCGAGATGTTGCCCTGCTCCAGGTAGCGCACGCCGCCATGCACCAGCTTCGTGGAGCGGCTCGATGTGCCCTTGCCGAAGTCCTCGCGCTCCACCAGCAGCGTCTTGTAGCCGCGCGTAGCAGCATCCACGGCAACGCCGGCCCCAGTGGCCCCGCCGCCGATGACGACGATGTCCCAGGGCTCCGCGCCCTGTGCACGCACCGCGTCCCACATCGCCTCACGCTTCATGACGGTTCCAACCTTTCGCGCGACGCACAGCCTCTTGCCATCTGGCATAAAGAGCGTCGGTCGCGGCACGCTCCGCCTTCGGTTCAAACACGTCACCTACGCTCTGTTGCTGTGTTCGAATCTCCTCTTCATGGGACCAGAACCCCACAGCCAACCCGGCAAGAAACGCCGCGCCCATCGCCGTTGTCTCCAGCACAGCGGGCCTGTGCACAGGCACACCCAGCAAGTCCGCCTGAAACTGCATCAGGGTGTCATTCGCGGCAGCACCGCCATCCACACGCAACTCACGCAACGGCGCAGGCGTATCCGCGTCCATGGCTCGCATCAGGTCAGTCACCTGCAGCGCAATGCTCTCCAACGCGGCACGCGCAATGTGCCCCTTGGTCGTTCCGCGACCGAGCCCAATCATCATGCCCGAGGCATGCGGGTCCCAGTGCGGCGCTCCAAGCCCCGTAAACGCCGGCACAAACACCACGCCACCACTATCCGGCACACTGCGCGCAAGCGCCTCCACATCGGCACTCCGAGCGATCAACCCGAGCCCATCACGCAGCCATTGCACCACTGCGCCTCCAATGAAAACCGAGCCCTCCAGCGCGTACTCCAGCGTGCGGCTTGTTGAGCACGCCAGCGTGGTCAGCAGACGCTGCTCGCTCTGCCGAAACGCATCGCCAATGTGCTGCAGCAAAAAACATCCGGTGCCATAGGTATTCTTCGCGTCACCTGCACGCGTGCACATCTGCCCAAACAGCGCGGCCTGCTGGTCGCCCGCGATGCCCGCGATCTCCACACCCTCAAGTCCCAGCGTGGTTGAGACCGGTCCAAGCGTTTCACTGGACCACACCACCTCCGGCATCATCGACCGCGGTATGCGCAACAGCCGCAGCAACTCTTCGTCCCACGTGTCTTCCACGATGTTGAACAGCAGCGTGCGAGACGCATTCGTTCGGTCCGTCACATGCCGCTTGCCGCTGGTCAGGTTCCAAATCAACCAGCTATCCACCGTTCCAAAGGCAAGCTCGCCGCGCTCGGCCTTCTCGCGAGCACCGGCCACATGGTCCAGTATCCAAGCCACCTTGGTGCCGCTGAAGTAAGGATCAAGCCGCAGGCCGGTGCGCTTGCGCACACCGTCTTCCGCACCCTGGGCCGCGAGTTCCTCGCACAGCGATGCTGTCCGCCGGTCCTGCCACACAATCGCGTTATAGATCGGCTTTCCGGTGCTCCGTTCCCACACCACCGCGGTCTCCCGCTGATTCGTAATGCCCAGCGCTGCAACATCGCGTGGGCGAACGTGGGCGCGCCCAAGCACCTCAACAGCAGCTCCCATCTGGCTGGTCAGGATCTCAAAGGGATCGTGCTCCACCCAACCCTGCTGACCCTGTGGGAAGATCTGCGTGAACTCTCGCTGTGCCAATCCGTGCATCGTGCCGTTGCGATCGAAAAGGATTGCGCGGGAGCTCGTGGTCCCCTGGTCAAGGGCAAGGATCAATTCCGCCATCGTGAAACCTCAGCGCCTGCCACCTTACCATGTCAACGCAAGTCGCCGGTGAAAATGGAAGACAGAGAAGAACAAGTACCGCCCGTCCGCGTCCCCTTTCGTGAGATTGGCGTTTACGCCCTGTGTACACCTCAGTCGCGTGTAACGGCTTACGCGTGGAGCGATGATGCATGCACCAGTGCGGCCATGCGCCGCACGTCGTTCTCGTGAACGCCGGAGGATGCCGGCGCCCAGAGCGCATCGCCCTGAAACGCCGTCGCGCTGGAGCGCAGCGAGCCATGCAGGTCGAGACCGGGAATCTGCAACAGCAACGACGCATTCGCGAGTGTGACGCCGCCGCCTGCCGCCACGCGAATGCGTTCTGCCGCTTGCGCGCAGAGGCGTTCGAGCGAAGCGCGTCCCTGTGTCACGGTCGGCTCGCCGCCTGAGGTCAGCACGCGGCTGCAGCCCACAGCAATCACCGCATCCAGGGCAGCGGCAAGATCGCGTGCGTGGTCCAGCGCTCGATGGAAGGTCACCGGCCGTCCTGCGGCCAGCTGCACCAGCCGCTCTACCCGCTCCACATCGACAGCACCTTCCGCGGTCAGCAATCCCACCACGAAACCAGCCGCACCAAGGTCGAGCGCATCTTCCATGTCGTTGCACATGGCCAGGAACTCGTCGTGGGTAAAGACAAAGCCGCCGATACGTGGCCGCACCAGTACATGCACGGGTATTGCCACACGGGCCAATGCCGCCTTCAAAAAACCGCGGCTTGGCGAGACGCCTCCCTCGCTTAGCGCGGCACACAACTCGATGCGGTCCGCTCCGCCGTGTTCGGCGGCATCGCAGGCTTCCAGCGTCTCCGCACACAGTTCGAACTCACGTTGCACAGGATGCCTTCTCTCGTTCAAGCTTCGCGGATAGTCTACGTCGATAGCGTCGCGTATCGTAGGCATCTGTAGGCAAGCAGTTGAGACAAGGCCGGTTCAAATCCACGGCATGGGACAGGGAGTGTAGCCTGATCAACGGTCGCATAGCTCTGATGAGCGCTATCACGGTCGGCCTGTATGGCCTGACCGTGATCGTCGGTCTGCGCGTCCATGATCTCTCTCCGCTATCCACGCTACCCACATGGGGTGCATCCGGAGCAGCGCGCCAAGCGATGTGGCATCCGCCGAGTCGCTCCACCATCCCCAATGGGAAGCAGGGCGAGAGCATCCGGCTTGGCGAGCGCATCTTTAACGACACCCCGATCTACGCGGCAGAGCACACGGGTGCCGATCTAAGCTGCGACAGCTGCCACGCCGCGCATGGCACCCAGCCCTTTGCATCTCCCATGATCGGCCTGCCTGCAGCGTTCCCCATGTACAGCGCACGCGCAGGCCGCAAGATTTCGTTGAAAGATCGCATCCAGGAGTGCTTCGTCCGCAGCGAAAACGGCAAGCCGCTCGACTACGAAGGCGAGCAGATGACGGCCGTGGTGGATTACATCACATGGCTCTCGCAACCTTCCAAGAACACCGCGGCTTATATCGGTCGCGGTCTTGCTACGCTGCCAAATCTCAAGCCGGACCCAACGCACGGCGCTCAGATCTACGCAACGCAGTGCGTTGGTTGTCACGGCAAAGATGGCGAAGGCCGATGGCCGTATCCGCCGCTGTGGGGACCGGACTCATTCAACGACGGAGCAGGCATGAACGGCATCGCCAAGATGGCGGCGTTTGTGCAGACGAACATGCCGGCCAACCGCAAAGGTCTGCTCACGCCACAGGAAGCATATGACGTGGCAGCGTTCATCCACACGCAGCCACGCCCCGTGTTCAATCGCGAGTACGAGCACTTCTAAGCCATTAGGAAGGCACAGACTCTTTAGCGCCCAGCCTTGATGTACGTCCAGCCCTGCTCCTGCTTGGTGACCACTTCCACAATGCCTGCCGGCACCGTTCCCGTACCCTCAAGCAAGTCCTCCTTGGTCACGTGCTGCGAGCGCATGGCGTTCTCGCATGCGAAGACGTGCACATGCTTCTCCTCCAGCGCCTTCAGGTCGGTCTCGGCGGTCGAACCTTTTTTGACCATGTTCAGGCCGGGACCGAAGGCGACCACTTCGACCTCCACGGTGTCAGGGCCTAGGCCGGCGAGCAGATTCCGCATGTTGCCCATCGCTAGCCGCCAGTCGGCCTCCTCCGGCGATGTGACCGCGAACAGCACACGATGCGCTTTCGCCTGTGCTGATGCCGACATGGGAAAGAAAGAGAGTGTGCAACCCAGAACTAAGAGAGCCGGAACGCTTCGCCGTTGTATCAAGTACACCTCGTCCACGTAAGGGATGATTTGCTATTGGCAAGAGTACACGGTCACCGAAGCCTGCAGGTCCGTGGCACGGCGTTTCCCAACCCGATTGCGATGGCGCCGCGCTCTACTTTACTCAACCCGAGCATGGCATCCACTTCGCGCCGTGACGGTGAGGTCTTTGCGTCGCAAACATGCAGGGCAAGCGTTCGACCCACAAAGATGTAACGCAAGGAGCACTCCAGGCACGTGCTATCCGCCGCCCTTTGTCGCGCTCGCCTACAATGACTGCTATGTCTCCCCGGCCGTCGCGTTCCGTGGTCCCTGTCATGCTCGCCGCAGTCCTGCTCATTGTGGGATTGAACACCTGGTTTGCGGTGGAAGCTGTGCGTGCGCTGCTGGACGCCGAAGCATGGCTGGCGCACACATGGGAGGTGATCGGCCAAGAGCAGATCATCATGGCGTCCATCACCACCGCGGAGTCGTCTGCACGCGGGTATGTGATTACCGGCGAAGAGGCCTTCCTGGCGCCGTATCACAAAACTCAGTTGGCCATTCCCGAGCAGATCGACCACTTCCAGCTGTTGACTGAGGACAACCCTGTGCAGCAGCTAAACGTGCAGGATCTGCGCCTGGTTGCCGGACGCCGCATGGCCTCGCTCCAGAATGGCATCGACCTCAGGCGCGACGCGGGCTTTGAAGCAGCTCAGACGAAGATGGCGGCTGGCGTGGGCGCCGCGGAAATGGACCGCGCACGAGAGATTGTGGCGAAAATGGACACCGAGGAACGCAGGTTGCTTGCCGATCGCGGCGACGAGGCGCGCCATAACGCCCAGCGCGCCATGTTTGCGATTGGTCTCGCGACCGCTCTGGATCTGTTGTTGATGATCTTCATCTCGCGCTATTTCCTGCGTGAGAGGGGGTTGCGTGTGGAATCGGAGATGGCAGCCGCGCGGCTTGCCGTCGCGCGGGCACACGCGGAGCGTAGCGAACTGCAGGTGCGCACACTCAACGCCGAGTTGGAGCAGCGTGTACGCGAGCGCACAGCCGAACTGGAAACCACCAACAGGGAACTGGAGGCATTTTCGTACTCGGTCTCGCATGATCTCCGCGCGCCGCTGCGCACCATCGACGGCTTCAGCTTGGCGCTCATGGAGGATTACTCGGACGCCGTCGATGAGACAGGCCGGGATTACATCAGCCGCGTCCGCGCCGGCGTGCAGCGGATGGGCGGCCTCATCGATGCCCTGTTGCAGCTTTCGCGCATCACACGGGCGGAGATTGTCCGGGAACGCATCAACCCTGTCAGTCTCGCTGAGACGGTGGTGTCTGCATTAAAGGAAGAAAATCCGGACCGTTCCATGACGTTCGCCCTGTTACCCGGGCCGGATGTGGACGCCGACCCGAAGCTGGTACAGGTGGCGCTGGAAAATCTGCTGGGCAACGCCGTAAAGTTCACCGCGAAACGTGAGCATGCCGAAATTGAGTTCGGATGGGATCCCGAAGCGGCCGCCTGGCGTGTGCGCGACAATGGCGCCGGGTTCGACATGCACTACTCTGACAAATTGTTCAACGCATTCAATCGCCTGCACGGCGACAAGGATTTCAAGGGCTCCGGTATCGGCCTGGCCACGGTCGCGCGTGTCATCCGCCGGCATCATGGGCGTATCTGGGCAGACAGCGCTGTCGATCATGGCGCGACGTTCTGGTTTACGCTAGGATGACCTTCATGGCGGACTCGACGCGCTTGATACTTCTCGTAGAAGACGACCCCGATCACGAACTGCTCACTATCCGTGCGCTGAAGAAAAGCAACATAGCCAACGAGGTGCGTGTTGCGCGCGACGGTGAAGAAGCGCTTGCTGCGTTATTTGGTGCAAACGCCGTGAAGCCGCAGCTGGTGCTGCTCGATCTCAAACTGCCCAAGGTCGAAGGCCTTGAGGTGCTGCGCCGCATCCGTGACGATGAATCAACCCGGATGCTACCTGTTGTCGTGCTCACGTCATCTGACGAAGAGCGCGACGTGGTGCGCAGCTACAAGCTCGGAGTGAATTCCTATATTCGTAAGCCGGTCAACTTCACCGACTTCGCCGAAGCCACGCGGCAGCTTGGAATGTATTGGCTGGTGCTGAACGAATGTCCTCCCATGAGCTAGAACCAAGATCGCTCGCGTTGCTGCTGGTGGAAGACAACCAGGACGACGCGGCTCTGCTGGAACGCCATCTGCGCCGGAACGGCTTTGCGCCTCGCATCACCCGTGTTGAGACAGCGGCCGAGATGGAAGAAGTTCTTGCGGCCGGCGCGACAGATTTGGTCATCGCGGATTACAACCTGCCCAAGTTCAGCGGACCTGCTGCGCTGAGCCTGACCCGGCAGAGCGGCCGGGACCTGCCCTTCATCATGATGTCCGGTGCGATCTCGGAAGAGACAGCCGTGGAGAGCATGCGCGCGGGCGCGCAGGATTACGTCACCAAGCAGAATCTTGCCCGCCTCGTCCCGGTCGTCGAACGTGAGTTGCGCGAAGCCGCCGCCCGCCGCTCCAAGGTCGCGGCAGAGCGCGCCCTTGCCGTGAGTGAGGCGCGCTTTCACCACCTGGTGGATGCCATGCCGCTGTCGCTGCTCATCAGCCAAAGCAACGGACGCATCACCTACGCAAATGCTGCCGCGGAGCGCCTGCTCGGCTACCCGGCAGAGCGTATGCTGCGCGGCGAGATCGGCCTTGGCGCGGTATGCCCCGACCTGCGCGCGCCCTTCGCTGAACTGGAACAACGTGCGCTGGAAGAGCCTCTGGAATCCGTTTGCATCACCGCAACCGGCGAAGGCGTCGAAGTGCTCGTCGGCATCGCCTTCCTCGACCGCGAGGAGCAACCGGGACAGCGCGAACTGGCCGTCTTCATCGCCGATCTGAGCCATCAAAAGCGCAGCGAAGAGGTACTGCGCCGGACGGAAAAGTTAGCGGTTGCCGGCCGCCTCGCCGCCTCCATCGCGCACGAAATCAACAACCCGCTCGCCGCCATCACCAACTGCCTGTACCTGGTGCAGCAGGAGGATATGGGTGACGTTGGCCGCTCCTACCTTGAGATTGCGCAGAAAGAACTCGACCGCGTCGCGCAGATCACGGTGCAAACGCTCCGCTTCCATCGCCAGAGCAGCCGCCCTGCAGCCACGCAAACCAGCGACCTTATCGAAACGGTGCTGGCACTCTTCGAATCGCGCATTCGCCGCCAGAACATCACCATCGCGCCGCGCTTCCGAGCCACCCAGCCCGTGTTTGCCTACGAAGGCGAGGTGCGGCAGGTCATCGTCAACCTGCTCGGCAACGCTATCGACGCGACCAGCACGGGCGGCTGCATCTCCATACGCACGGCCGACACGAAGGATTGGAATACCGGTGAGCCGGCGCTCGCGCTGCTCGTCTCAGACACAGGCACCGGCATGAACGAGGAGACGATCACGCACCTCTTTGAGCCGTTCTATTCGACCAAGGGTGTCACCGGGACCGGGTTGGGCCTGTGGGTGTCCAAGGAAATTGTGGACCGCCACCACGGCACCATCCGCGTGCGCAGCCGCCGCGCCGCGCCCGGCAAGCAAGGCCGATCCTCCTTCCGCATCGTGTTGCCCATCAAAGGCGTCCCCGCCTCGGCCAAGGACAGCCCCATGAACGCAGATACAGACCCGCAGGGCATCTAACGCTCGTCGTGGCGTGCATTTTCCGCGTCATCTAAGCGAACAAAGCGAAGGAAAGATGCGGGCTCACGTCCCGCGTGAAACGCCGAACATGCGAGCCAAACAAAAGGCCACCCGCAAGGGTGGCCTTCCACGATCCTGGAACAACACTAATCGATGAAATCAACCTTGGCCTTGTGCGGAATAACCCCGCGCTCGTAACCCATGTCCAGCAACTTCTTGATCGCCTCGCGGCCATCGTCGCCATAGTTCAGCGTGCGCTCATTCACATACATCCCAACAAACTTATTTGCCAGGTTTGGATCGAGATCGCGCGCAAACTGCATCGCGTACTCAAGCGCTGCCGGACGGTGATCCAGTGCATGCTGAATGCTGTCGCGCAGTGCCTGCGTGGTGATACGCATGGTCTCCGCTCCAAGCGAACGCCGAATCGCATTCCCACCCAGCGGCAAAGGCAGGCCGTTCGTCTGCTCGCGCCACCACGCGCCCATATCCAGCACCTTGTGCAGGCCGTTGTTGCCGTACGTCAACTGCCCCTCGTGAATGATCAGCCCGGCATCGAACTCGCCCGCAACAACCCGCGGGATGATCTGATCGAACGGCACTTCAACGTACTCGATATCAGGAGCAAAGAGGCGCAACGTAAGAAACGCAGTCGTCAGCACACCGGGAACGGCAACCTTCAGCTTCTTCACTTCGTCCAGCGTGTACTTGCGCGGCGACACGATCATGGGGCCGTAGCCATCGCCGACAGAGCCGCCGCATGCCATCAACGCGTACTCGTCCTGCAGGTAGGGATACGCATGGAAGCTGATCGCCGTCACGTCATAGTACGGATCATTGATGGCGCGCTGATTCAGCGTTTCAATGTCCGTGAGCACATGCGTGAACTTATAGCCGGGCACGCGAATCTTGTTTGTAGCCAGGCCGTAAAACATGAACGCATCATCCGAATCCGGGCTGTGCGCGATCTTGATCTCTTGAACATCAATTGCGGTGGAACTCATAACGTGTGTTGCCCTTCAGCGTGCGAGTGAAAAGAAGTCAGTGAAGCGGGTACTAGACGCGGCGAGTGCGTTCGGCAATCGCACTGGCAATGCCCGCAGCAGCAAATACCTTCACCGCATCCGATGCCGCAAAGGGAACCACCGTGCCTGCAAGCGTGGCCGGCAGCGGCATGTGCAGCAGGTGGCTGAACCAGAGCGCGCCGCAGGTATACAGCACGATCATCGCCACGCAGCCCGCGGCAGCAAAAGCGGCAAACCGGTTGCGCAGGGTCAGCAGCTTCGGCAGCCCGCCAGCGATCGCCGCGACAGCGGGATACGCGAAGAGGAACCCTGCCGTTGGTCCAAGCAGACGCGCCAAGCCCATCGTGACACCCGGCGTGAAGACCGGCAGGCCAACAGCGCCTTCGCACAGGTATGCCGCCAGTGCCCCAAAACCCATCGCAGGTCCAAGCAGCATGCCTACCAGCAGCACGGCAAATGGCTGCAGTGTGAACGGCACCGGTGTAAACGGCAGGGGCACGGCAATGTGCGCGCAAACAGCGACAAACGCGCTGGCAGCCAGCACACTACCGGCACGGCCCGCGTACTCAAGCGAGCGTGAACGGCCTGTGTCCAGCGTGGTGAGATGCAGATCGGAGGTATGGGTCGACATCAGCAAAGCCTTTCCGGCGGACAGATCAAACTGCTCTTGATTCTACCCTTCAGGCAAACGCTGCGCATGGGGAACCGGCGGTAGCCGCACATCGCACCATGTGACTGTGCCAGGATGCCGCGCGATGAAAAACTCAGCGCGGTTCCGGCAGCGACACGGTACCAAGCGGTCGCCGAACGCCACCCGCAGGTGCTCTCCGGAGATCAGGATCGGATAAGTCGCCGGGTTGACCGTTGTAATAGGCCCAATCCGTGCGGCCGGGTATCTTTGCCGCAATGCCTGAGCCGTTCTTCGCCGCATCTGCTTCCGCTGCCGCATCCAGTGACAGACCGCGACGTCGTGCCGCCCCACGAACGTGCTGGCGTGTAGCCGCTGCGCCTGCCGCAATGCCTGCCGCAAGATCCATGCGGGGATGCGGCGTCTTCCGGCTCTGCTGCATGGCTTCGACGAAGAGCCTGGGTACCGGCTCACCGGACATCGCGTGCTCATGGCGGATGCTCCACCACAGGGCAGCGGCCACGCCCACCAGCACGGCGCAGCAACCAGCGGCAATGGAGACTAACAAGCCCATAGGAGCGAAGCATACCAATACTTGCACGGTTTTGTGCGAAAAAATCGTGCAGCAGGCAAGTCCGCGATTCATAACGGAGCTTCGATAGCAAAGCCCCTATGCGTCCTGACGGACAAATCGCCGCGGTTTTCATTACCTCTCTTGGTGCCACCCCTTGCATCCGGCAGGGCCGGCGCATCTACTCATGGGTGATGGTCACCCCCACATCACCGTCTCACGCCAGAGGCTTACTGGCGCGACTTCTCCGTGCCGGAGAGGCTGTCTATGGTGCACGGCGCAAGGTCGCCACAGGCGCGGCTGCGGTGCTTGCACTTACCATGGGGTATCACGTGGTCTTCGGGCAGAATGGCCTCACCGCATACCGCGCCAAGCGGCATGATGAGCGCGAGCTACGCCAGGTGATGCAGGAGTTGCAGCGTGACAATGAAGATCTGAAGGGCCACGTTACGCGGCTCACCGGTGACCCGAATGCCATCGAACACGAAGCGCGGGAAGAGTTGCATTACACCCGCCCTGGCGAGGTGATCTACACCATGCCCGAAGATGGAAAACAGCCCGCGTCTGCTGCAAAATAGGCTCTAATCCACATGTAACTGTCCATCCAGGTCGACCGCGAGCCGGTCTTTTTCCACGATCATGGAATGCACCTTCAGGCCATCCAGCGACACGTTATAGCCCGTCGAGTCCTTGGATCGTGCAAGTGCCGTGCGCAGCACCTCCGCGGCATTCAGCTTCATGCTGCCGGGTAGTTTGCGGCTCAGAAACGGCACCAGGATGAAATCCAGATCCTTGTTGCCCGTAAATCGATCAATGCGCGCATCGCGGAAGCCGATGATCTCGCCCTCCGCCTCCGGTATGACAGAAACATCCGCCTCCGTATTGAACCCAAGACCAACGCATTTGCCGAACACGCCGGCGCCAAGGCGCGAATGGGTATGCACGTGCACGACGACCCGGTCGTCCTTGAACTGCACGCTGGGATTGTCCACGTAGACGTAGCAGGCCGAGGTAGCATCGCCGCGCAGATAATGGCGCCCGTCAGGCCCGGTGAACAGCTGCTCTTTGAGCGTGCGTTCCAGCGCTCCGGCAGACACCTTGAGCTCGATAGCGCGAGCGTTCACTGTGAGCAGACACATGGTGAGGGTGGTAAGCAGAAAGCGCTTCACCGCATCAGGATAACGCGCCGGGCCGGTGTGGGAGCGTCCTACTTGCTGCCGAGAGCGCCGGGTTCAGTAGCGGATTGAGCGGACATGCCCGGTGCAGTTCCAGCGGCCTGGCTATTCGGTCCAAGGCCCAGCTTGATCAGCGCGCGCGAATCGGGAATGATCTTCGTCTGCCAGCCATTGTCGGCCTGCATCTTCTGCATGGCGGCCTCGCTCGCCGCATCCCAGTGACCGCTGGCTTCATTCAGATAGCCCGCCTTGACCAGTGCGCCCTGGATCTGGGTGGCGCGCGTGTCGTCAATGGCGCGTTGATGTGCCGGTGCGGCTTTACTGGCCGCCTTCGGGTGTTTGCCGGACGTGGGGCCGCGGTGAATGCGTGACGCCTTCGAAGGCACTGCTGCCAGCAGAACTGCTGCTGCAACAACCGGAATGATGGAACGCATCAGGAGCTACCTCAGGAAAACGGCGAGATGCAGGGTAGGATCAGCTTTCGTAGGCTAACTTCTTCACAGTACACAGTCCCGTAGCACGATTGCAAGGACCAAGAAAAGGGACCGGCATGCCATCTTGGCAAACCGGTCCCGGTTAGGTTCTCTGACGTATTACGGCAGCCGTCCACCGACAAAGTTCGAGGCGTTTCGGGCCTGGGCGGGCCGATACACAAAGACCACATCGTCACCCGACTTGAGCGAAGCAATGGCAGCATTGAAGGTTTGCTCATTCGTCACCGGCTTGCGGTTCACCTCGGTGATGATGTCGCCTTTGCCCAGCGGCAGATCATCGGCAAACGATCCCGGCTTGACTGATGAAACCATGACACCGCCGCTAATCTTAAGACGGTTCAGCATCTCCTGGGGAATAGCCGACACCGACATGCCGAACTTGTCCTGCGACATGTTCGGCCCCGCAGGTCCGGATGGCGAATCATCGTCATCACCGCTGCCATCCGCCATGGCCATCATCTCGGCGCGGTCGGCAATGGTCACGGTCACCGTGTTCTCCTTGCCGTCGCGCAGGTAGGTAATCCGAGCGGTCGAGCCGACACGGCGCGGTGCGACGTTGGCTACCAGGTCATCGCCATCTTTCACCGGCGTTCCGTCAATTGCCGTGATCACGTCCTGCGGCTTAATGCCTGCCTTCGCCGCGGGCTTGCCCGGTGTAACCGACGATACCAGCACGCCACCCTTGGCGAAGCCGTACACGCGACCCACTGCGGACGACAGCACCGGCTGGAAGCTGATGCCGATCGAGCCGCGAACCACTTTGTGCTCCGGCGAAACCAGCATGTTGTAAACGTTGGCGACCGTGTTCGACGGCATCGCGAAGCCAACGCCCACCGAACCCGCGGACTGCGTGTAAATCGCCGTATTGACGCCGATCACAGAGCCCGTCATGTCCAGCAGCGGACCGCCGGAGTTACCAGGGTTGATCGCCGCATCTGTCTGGATGAACTTCTGGAATTGGCTGCCACCGTCGCCCACGGCGCGATTTTTGGCAGACACAATACCAGCAGTCACAGTCTGCGACAGGCTGAATGGGCTGCCGATCGCAAGCACCCAATCGCCCACCTGTGCGCCGTCTGAGTTGCCGAGCTTCACGGTCGGCAGCGGGCTCGGCGCATCAATCTTGATGACGGCGAGATCGGTGTCCTTGTCAACACCGATGACCTTGGCCGGCCGGCCCTGGTCGTTCTCGCTGTCGGTCGAGAGCTTGACGAAGATCTTGTCAGCCTTGTCGACAACGTGGTTGTTGGTCACAATGTAGCCGCGTGGATCAACGATGAAGCCCGAACCCAGCGCGCGTCGCTCGCCGCCGCCAATGCCTTCGTCATCATCGTCACCGTCGCCGCCACCCTGTCCACCAAAAAAGCGGTTGAAGAAATCCTGCATGTCGCCCTGGTCGCCGCCACCCTGTCCCTGGCCACCCTGGCCGCGGCGTGGCATCGTGCGCGCATGCGGATTGGTGCTCTGCTTGGGGATCGATTCCGTGTTGATGTTCACCACGGCCGGGCCTACCTGCTTCGCAATCTGCGTGAACTGGTTGGACTGGTTTGTCACCGGCGGGATGCGCAGCGGCGTCGCATCGGACGTGTCAACTTTTTGCTGCTGTGCGCCGTGTACGGTGCCGGTCAGCGCAGAGCCGACAATCACCCCGGCGGAGAGTGTTCCCAACAGCACAAACGTGGCGGCAAGTCGGTGCGAGCGAAGGCGTTCGGGGAAGGACTGGTTCGATTCCATGAAGGGTAGTGTCCTCGTTCAATAGGGCATCTGGTCAACCAGATACCATCAGCGTTTTAGACGCCATTAACTATGAATTGTATGCGCGTGCTGCCGGATGAATCGGCGGATGAGCCGGTCTACGCGCGGTTGGCTTCCGGTTGTTCGGAAATTGGTGTTTCCGACAGCAATTCGGTGGCCAGCAGGCTGCCCAGGATGAGTGCTGCGCCGCTGCCGGACCGAAGGGTAAGCGGCTCATGGAAGAACACCAGCGACGTCAGCAAGGCAAATGCAGGCTCCAGGGCCAGGATCATGGCGGTTTGGCTCGCCTGCAGGTGAGACTGCGCCCAGGACTGGATGGAAAACGCCGCGGCCGTGGCAAACAACGCGCACACCACGAGCGCGAAAATCAGTGACCCCGTCCAGCGGAGGCGAGCGTGCTCCAACAGCGGCGTTGCCACGGTCATCGTCAGGGCGGCAAAGCCGATCTGCAGCGTTGCCAGCTGTGCAACCGGCACCTGCCGGGCAAGGTGCGCCAGCGAGATCAGGTGAAAGGCAAACGCAATCGCGCAGAAGAAGCTGAGCACATCACCCACGTGGATGCCGCGTGTGAATTCGAGCAGCGGCGTGCCCGCCGGCGTGGTCAACAAAATGATGCCCGCGAACGCACCGGCTGCACCCACCATGTGCTGCCATCCCGGACGTGCCGCGCCCGGCGCACGCAATCTCGGCCACACACTCAGCAGCGGCACCATCACCACGACCAGCCCTGTCAGAAAGGCCGAACGCGCTGGTGTGGTCACTGCAAGTCCCGCGGTCTGGAGTTCGTAGCCGGTTGCCAGCAGTACGCCGGCTACGGCGCCCGCCATAACAGCATGCCGCGACATGCCCCTCCACGCACGAACGTTGACCAGAGCGAGCGCCGCAAACGCAAGCATCATGCGGAGCTGGTTGAACAGCAAAGGCGAGCAGTCGCGCAAAGCGCCCTTGACGACCGAGAACGTTGATCCCCACACCATCACCGTCGCCAGCAGCAGTAGCAGAGCGGCGGTCGTTTGCCGCTTCGGAGAGGTCATGCCGTTGTGTCCTGCTCGTCGCACAGGTCCAGCAGGATCAGGAGCGCGCGTCGCAGTGCAAGATCACGTCCACGGGGATCGAACCACTCGTTCGTGGTGTGGATACCACCCGCGGAGCCGCCCGCCCCAATGGCCGCGGCTTCGCGGCCCAGCGCCAGCGGAATGTTGGCATCGGTTGAGCCCAGCCGCTCCTCTGTCTTCAGCAGCAAATGCCGGTCTACTGCCTTCACCGTGGAGAGCAGCCGAGAGTTAGGCGACAACTCAGCGGCAGGCCGGTCGCCAATACAGGTAATCTTCGCGCGCAGTTCGCCGGACCTGGTGGCATCGTTAGCAGCCAGCACAGCGTCTTCAACAGCGCGGTACAGCCGTACCTCCAGCGTCAGAATGTTGTCTGGATCAGTCGAGCGGATATCGAAGGTGGCTGATGCCACCTGCGGTATGGCCGTGACAGACGTGCCTCCCATAATCTCGCCGACATTCAGGGTCGTGCGCGGCCTTGAGGGCAGCGGCTGCGCTGTCAGCGTGACAATCGCAGAGGACAGCACAGTAATCGGATTCGGCTGGCCCGCGTCCGTCCACGCGTGGCCGCCTGGGCCAGTGATCTCGACGCGAAACCGGCGGCTGCCAAGCGCACGCGACACCACCGTGCCCGTCCCTGCGCCCTCCAATGCGATCGCGGAACAGATGCGCGGCGCTAACGGCGATGCGCCAAACAGGTAGCGCATCCCACGCAGATCACCCTCAGCCTCTTCGCCAACGTTCGCGGCAAACAGGATGTTGGTCGCAGGCTCGATCCCCGCAGCCTTCACCGCCGCCGCAATCGCCAGCAGCCCGGCGAGTCCGGCGCCGTTGTCCGATATGCCAGGCGCATACAGGATGCCCTCGTCCTCACGAACCGCGACATCCGTATCTGTAGCAAAGACGGTATCCAGATGCGCGGAAAGCAGCGCCAGGGGCGACTCGCCATCGTCTGGCCGCAACAGCCCAAGCACATTGCCCTCTGCATCCACATGAACGTCAGCCAACGCAAGCTCGCGCATCCGTTCTGCAAACCAGGCGGCGCGAGGCCCCTCGCCAAACGGCGGCGCAGGGATCGCAACCGCTTCCCGCTGCCACGCGTTGATGCGCGGCTCATGCAGGTGCAGCCAACCGAACGCGCTGTGCACTGTCCTCAGGCTTGCCAGGCGGGCAATGCGCGCCAGCGGCATGGGCTCACGATCGCGAAAGATCACACGCAGCCTCCTTCCTGCACGTCAGTCTCACCGTCCGCCGCATAGACTACCTGCATCAGGTGCAGCCCCTGTGGAGGCGCTGTTGCGCCCGCCTTGCTGCGATCACGCGCTGCCAATATCTCTGGCACCGCGGCGGGATCAATCCTCCCGGCGCCTGCATCCACGCAGGTGCCGACCATGTTGCGCACCATGTGGTGGAGAAATCCGCTGCCGGTCACGCGAAAGCACAGCAGCCCGGCCTCACGCCGCCACACCGCGCGGAAGACGGTGCGCACGTTATGCACCGGTTCGGCGACATCCGCTACGCGCCGCGCCCGGTCCGGATCGCTCGCCGCGAACGACGAAAAGTCATGCACACCGGCCATAGCCTGCGCCGCAGCCGCCATGGGCTCCATCTGCAACGGCCACCGGCAATCCCACACATAGCGTGCAAGCAATGGCGGACAGATATGCTCTTCCAGCGATCCGGCACTACGGCGCTCAAAGATGCGGTACTCATACGTCTTGTTCAGGACACCGGCTCGAGCATGAAATCCAGCCGCCGCTTCTACCAGCGACGTCACCCGGATCGCGGCCGGTAAGCGGCGGTTGATGGCCCGGTGCAGCCGTTCGGCCGGGATGCCGGCTCGCAGCATTAATGAAACAACCTGTCCTTCGGCATGGACGCCTGTGTCGGTGCGGCCCGAACCCTGCGGCAGAACAGACTCACCCACGACGTTCCAAACCGCCTCGGCCAGCATGCCTTGAACCGTCGGCAATCCGGGTTGCACCTGCCATCCGAAGAAGTCCGTACCGTCATACGCAACGGTGAGCCGGAAGGTGTGGGCGGGCCCATCCGAAGCAGAATCTTCGGCCAAGTTGGGGAACATCGACACTTTCTGAACCGTACCACGCAACATCGGCGCGAGCCCTCATCGCGCGTTGCTATACTTTGACTTCCGCGGAAAGTGCGTTCCTGTCCGGCGCCTGAATTCGGGATTCGGCGTGCGTCCGGTTCGCGAACGATTCATAAGGAGAACCGTATTGTCGTGCCGTTGCCGCAGTTTCTGTGCGTCCCGGCGGTCATGCGATACGTCTTGCATGGAAACACCCGACATACTGGCTGGAGAAGAGGCGTGAGAGCAGGCAATTTGCAGGGAGCGGCGGGGATTGCCCTGTTGCTGTTGAGTTCTGTTGGCTCGAACGCTGCGTGGGCGCAGCAGGCGGCTCCTGCGCCGCAGACTGGTACTACCCCGCAGACTGGCGCCGCACCACAGACGAACCCAACCGCGCCGGCCTCACCCCAGCAGCAGCAAGTAGACACCACCGGCAAGCCCGGCATTCCCCAGGCGCCCGAGCCGAACCACCCCGGCCCCCTGTACCTGCGGGAGAGCGGGAAGGATTACAGCAACCTCAAGTCACACTGGAAGAACCCGCTCGCGCCGTACACCCCAACCACATACAACGCGCCCCGGCTTTCCAACTCGGCCCGTCTGACGGACCTGCTGCGTGATGGACGCATCTACCTCAGCCTCAACGACGCCGTCCTCCTGGCCCTGCAGGACAACCTCGATATCGAGATCCAGCGCATCAACCTCGACATCGCCGATACCGACATCCTGCGCGCGAAAGCGGGCAGCACACTGCGCGGTGTATCCACCGGCATCGTGACCAACACCCTTGGTGGCACCTCCTCGTCGATCACCGGCGGCGGCGGCCCTGGCGGCACCTCTGTGGCAACGGGCGGCGCCAGCGCCGGCACATCCGGTATCGTGCTCACGACCAACGGCGGCGGTCCCGTGCCGCTCAGTCGCGATCCGCTCCTGACCGGCACCCTCCAGTACGAAGACAACACCACCCCCGGCGGCAGCACCTCGGCTGCGGTCACGTCGGGCACAGGAACCGGTACCACCGGCACTGGCACCGGCACTGGCACTGGTACAACTGGCTCCGGAACCTCTACCGTTGTCAGTACCAACGCTATTGAAACGAATACGGGCACGTACAACTTCAACTACCTGCAGGGATTCAGCGTCGGCGGCCAGTTGAGTGTCACGTTCAACAACTCACGCACCTCCTCTACGTCTCCCACAGCCGCGTACCGCCCCACCCTCAGTTCAAGCTTCCGCGCGCAGTACACGCAGAATTTGCTCCAGGGCTTTGGCCCCGGCATCCAGAACCGCTTCGTGGCCCAGGCAAAGAATGACCGCCGCATCGCAGACTCCGGCTTTCGAGCGCAGCTGATCTCAACCATGACGCAGGTGGAAAGCATCTACTGGTCGCTTGTTAGCGCGTATGAGGACGTCCAGGCAAAGACCCGCGCTCTCGAGCAGTCCACGCAGCTCGCTTCGGACAACCGCCGCCAGCTCGCAATCGGTACCCTCGCGCCGCTCGATATCGTCAACTCCGATCAGGCTGTCGTCACCGACCGTCAGGCGCTCACCACCTCCGAATCCAACCTGGAGTATCAGCAGCTGCTGATGAAGCAGGCCATCGTCCGTGACCTCAACGATCCGCAACTGGCCAACGCGCCGGTCATCCCCACGGATCGCGTCAGTCTCGACCGCATTCCGGAAGAAGACATGCCTGTCGAAGACCTGGTCAAGCAGGCGTACGTCAACAGCCCCACGATCGAGCAGGCCGTCCTGAACATCGCCAACGACAAGATCACCATCAAGGCTGAGAAGAATGGCCTTCTGCCGCTCATTAACGCCTATGCGTTCTATGGCGGCAACGGTGTCGCCGGTACGCCCAACCCAACATCAACAGCCTGTACCGCCAACGCCGGCGTTGCGAACTGCGGTCTCACCAACACCGGCGGCTATGGCACGGCATTCTCCAACGGCTTCAACAACAGTGCTCCCGACAAGGGTGTCGGAGCTACGGTAAGCATCCCCATCCGCAACCGTCCGGCGCAGGCTGATCAGGTGCGTTCGCAAATGGAATACCGCCAGGCACAGATGCGTCTGCAGCAGCTCTACACGCAGATTCGCATCCAGATCATCAACGGTCAGTTCGCCCTAACCAATGACCGCTCCACAGTCGTAGCCGCCCAGGCGTCGCGCGACTACCTCGCCCAGGCCCTTGACGCTGAGCAGAAGCGCTTCCGCCTCGGCGCATCCACCACGGCAAACGTATTGCAGCAGGAACGTCTGCTCGCAGCCGCTGAGGACACGCTCATCTCCGACACGGCCGTCTTCGCCAACGACCGCAGTTCGTTGCTGCAGATCCTTGCCAATAAGCTCGATCGCTACGGCATCATCCTGGAGCAGGCTGCGACTGGCCAGATGACCACGCCGCCAGTCGTTCCAGGCTTGACTGCTCCCAAGCCGCCGGCGCCTCCCAAGCCGCTCACGGACCACCCTGATCCGCTACCGGCCGACACAACGCGCCCGGCCAACCCACTCATCCAGTCCACTAATCCGGCACTTGTTCCACCGCCTGTAACGCCGATTACGCCGCCATCTTCGCCCGCCGCACCGCAGCGTTAAACACAGCCACAACCAACACCACGCGGCGAGTCGAAGCTGACTCGCCGCTTCGCTTTGCCCGCCACGTAAGCACTACACCCGTCGCGCCCAAGTAAACTGGAACGATGTCCGGCCAAGCACCAAACGCGCTCGCATCCGCCTCATCCGCCTATCTCCGCTCCGCCATGCACCAGCCCGTGGACTGGCAGCCGTGGAGCGACGCAGCGTTTGCGCGTGCAGCCGCCGAGGACAAGCCCATCCTGCTCGACATCGGCGCCGTCTGGTGCCACTGGTGCCACGTCATGGACCGCGAGAGCTACGAAAACCCCGAAACCGCCGCTCTCATCAACGAACACTTCATTGCCATCAAGGTGGATCGCGACGAGCGCCCCGACGTCGACACACGCTACCAGGCGGCCGTCTCGGCCATCAGCGGGCAGGGCGGCTGGCCGCTCACCGCCTTGCTCACATCCGATGGCCGACCCTACTTCGGCGGCACATACTTCCCACCGGAAGAGCGCTACGGCCGCCCGAGCTTTCAACGTGTGCTCATGACCATGGCCTCGTCCTTCTACAACAGCCGCAACGACGTCGAAGAGTCCGCCACCAGCGTCATGGACGCCATCCAGTACAGCGAAACCTTCACCGGTGACCCCACCGACCTCGATCCCACAGGCTCCAGCATCGCGCTCTTCGACAAACTCGTCGCCTCCGCACTGACACAGTTCGACCCAGTCAACGGCGGCTTCGGCTCACAACCCAAGTTCCCACACCCGGCCGCTATCGACACGCTGCTGGACGCCGCATCACGCTCCGGCCCCAACGCTGCGCAATGCCAGGAAGCCGCCCTCGTATCGCTGAAAAAGATGGCGCGCGGCGGCATCTTCGATCAGCTCGCCGGCGGCTTTCACCGCTACTCCGTCGACGAACGCTGGGTCGTCCCGCACTTCGAAAAAATGGCGTACGACAACTCCGAGTTGCTCAAAACCTACACGCACGCCTTCCGAACCTTCCCCGATCCCGAAATCGCCGAGACCGCCCGAGCCACCATGCGCTGGATGACCGAGTGGCTAAGCGACCAGCAAAACGGCGGCTTCTACAGCTCGCAGGATGCAGACCTGTCGCTCTACGATGATGGCAACTACTTCACCTGGACCCGCGCCGAAGCCGCCGCAGTCCTCGAACCCGGCGAGCTGAAACTCGCAGAGGCCTACTACGACATCGGTGCCATCGGCGACATGCACCACGACCCAGCCCGCAACGTTCTCTTCCGTCCGCACACGCTGGAGCAAGCCGCCCAACTCGCAGGCATGCCCGCCTCAGTCGCACCAGCCGTCCTCAAATCCGCAAAATCCAAGCTCTACAAAGCGCGCCTGCAACGCCCCACACCCTTCGTCGACAAGACCCTCTACACCGGCTGGAACGCCATGTGCATCTCCGCCTTCATCCAGGCAGGCCGCGTCTTCCAGCAGCCGCAAGCCATCGCCTTCGCAGTCAAATCCCTCGACCGCGCCCTCGCCGCACTCCAGCAGGGAAGCGTCGCCCACGTCATCGCCTACAGCGACCCCGCAGCACCCCACACCAACATCTCCGGCACCTTAGACGACTACGTCTTTCTCGGCCACGCCTGCCTCGACGTATGGGAGGCAACAGGCGAACATCGCTACTACGCCGCAGCCGAAGCAATCGCCAACACCCTGCTCTCACGCTTCTACGACGGCAAGGGCGCGGGCTTCTTCGACACCGCGTCGGACACAGCAGACCGGACCGGCGCACTCGCCGTCCGCCGCAAGCCCGTGCAGGACGCGCCCACACCCGCAGGCAATCCCGCCGCCGCTGCATTGCTCCTCCGATTACACGCGCTCAACGGCAGCGACACCTTCCGAGACAACGCACAGGAAACCCTCGAAGCCTTCGCCGCCATTGTGGAGCATCTCGGCCTCTACGCAGCCACCTTCGGCCTCGCGCTCGCACGCCTAGGAAGGCCGGCAGTGCAGGTCGTCATCATCGGCGAAGGCCCAGCCGCCACGCAGATGGAAATGATGGCACTCACACGCTACGCGGTCAACAAAACCGTCATTCGCCTGCGCCCCGACCAAGTCAAAGACCAGCTCAGCAACCTGCCGCCGGCCCTCGCAGAAACACTGCCAAACCTCCCGCAGACGGACAGCCCAATCGCGCTCATCTGTAGCGGCTTCACCTGCCATCCACCGGTCACCGACGGCGAATCCCTCATAGCCGCCCTAAACGCAGCCGACGCTCTCTAGCTCGTTAGCCCGCACGAAACAGGTCTTCGAGTAGGTCATCCTGAGCGTAGCGAAGGATCTCAACGGCATCGGGCATCGCCACAACATTCGTGACCTTCCGCCACAAACTTTGTGTGCCCCATTCATACGCGAAGCAGATGGGAATTCATGCAAAGCGCGAACCGATCGACGACCCGCTATGTCCGGCCCGAAGCCGGACGAAGTGGCATGCTGCAGCAGCACTCACATGCGAAGCATCAAGGACCGTGCGAAGCACCGCCCCAGGACTTAATCACAATCGCATTCGGACGCAATCCAGCAGGCAGCATCGTAAACAGCTCCGGCCCATTCGTATCCCGTGTACGGATCACCGCGATATCACCGCTCTTCGAGTCCGCCACCAAAAGCACCGGCTGCTTGGGCGACAGCGCCATCGCATCCGGCTGCGACCCTGTATGCACGCTCATCGACATCCGCCCCTCATCAATCGCATACAAACTCACCGAATCCGCCCCAAAATCCGAAACCCACAACGACGTATTGTCCTCGCTCACAAGCCCTTGCGATGGCTGCGTCCCAATCGGATACGTGCCGCCCACTTCATTCGTAAAGGTCGAGATTTCGCTGATCGAGTCAGAGCCGAAGTTGCTCACGAACAGCTCGCCGCTGTCAGGCTTCAGAGCCAGGTGCCCAGGCATCTTGCCCACGCGCAACCGCGCCATCAGCCGGTCCTGCATCGACGCCGGCTCCTGCTTCGCAAGCCACGATCCAGGCTTGCTCGCAAGCCCGATTGACAACACCTCGCTGCCCGAGGAACACGCGACGAACGCCTTCGAGGAATCACTCAGGATCGCAATATCCGTCGCTCCGGGGCATCCATCAAAGGTGGATCGCAACCGCAACGTAGGCGCATCGCTTATCGCCCCGTCCTTTACAGACCCGTCATTTACAACGTAGATCGATACGCTGCCGCTGCCCCTATTCGACACCACCAGCGACCGGCCATCCGGCGCTATCTTCGCCATACCCGGCTGCTCGCCCGTGCCCGCGGTCGACAGCTCACGATGCGCCACCAGGTCCAGCACGCTCACCGTATTCGATCCTGCGTTTGCGACATAGCCACGCGCGCCCTTCGCATCCACGCTGATGCTATAGGGCTGCTTGTGCACCGGGATCGTCGCTGTAACAGCGTTCTTCTCCGCATCAATCACGCTTACCGTGCCGCTGGCCGTATTCACTGCATACACTTCATTCCGCACAGGATTGACCGCCATACCGGATGGCTCATCGCCTACGCGCAGCGTACGATCCGCCCGAAAGTTCACCAGGTCCAGCACAGTTACGGTGCCCGCGCCGCCATTGCTCACATAGGCGTATTCGCGATAATTCTCCGCAAGCTGCGGAAAGCGCATGCGGCGGCATCCGCCAAGCAACACAAACGGCAGCAGCACGGCAGCTTTGGAACGGAATCGCAAGGTCTAGAACACTCCTAAAAGCACGAAACAATCAAGACGGGAAGGCACGAAACAGTCGGGACGGGAAGGCACGAAACAATCGGGACGGGCACATATGTGCGGGCTGAAAGCCCGCGATGTAATAGCCTGGGGCGAAGCCCCAGGTTGCCAAGCGGGATACTATGCGGGCTGTAGGCCCGCGTTAAGAATGAACGCAAACTCCCTCTCCTACCCTGGGCGTTATGCCGAAAATCGGCACGTGCACGCCGAATCGAATGCCTTAGCGCTTCGTCTTGTTCAGCCGTGACCACGTCGAGATCAGCCAGCCGGCATGACCAACGTTCGCCACAATAATCACGATAAAAGCGGCCCATAGGAAGTGAATGCTGTTCACAGAGCTCTGCATCTATGCCTCCAGGGCCTGCATGGCAGCATCCGCATCGGCCGCCTGTTCCTTACGCACAATCACATAGCGGCCCCACACCAGCGTAATGCCCCACAGGAACCACGCCACCATGTTCCACAGCAACGGAGGCCACATCGTGGCATCCAGCGAACCATCGCCCGTCAGCACCGGTGCAGGATGCTGCGTACGCCACCAGCGAATGCTCATGAACACGATCGGCACATCAATGCCGGCGAAGACACTCAGCACCGCGGCGATAACCGGGCTGTTCGCGCCCGCGGAAAATTTACGCACAAGAATGTAGCTGACATACAGCAGGAACAGCATCAGGAAGCTGGTCAGCCGCGCGTCCCACGCCCACCAGATCCCCCACACCGGCCGTCCCCACAGCATGCCCGAAATCAGTCCAAGGCCAACGTACAGCACGGTCACTTCCGCCGTGGAGATCGCAAGCGCATCCAGCTGCTCCGCCACCTGAGGCTTCGTCCGCCGAAAGTACAGGAACGCAATGGACGCGATCATGTTCACGTACGGAAATATCTCGGCAGAGATGTTAATCGGCACATGCCAGTAGAAAATCCGGTAAACCTGCCCCATCGTCGCTTCCACCGGCGCAACGAACACCGCCTCGTAAAACCCAAAGGCCAGCAGCGCCAGGCTGAGACTGCACAACATCCAGAATGCACGCTTCATAATCGACAACCAGTCTATCGTCTGTGAGCATCGACTTGCCGTCGCCAGGAGAAGAACTTCATGCCGGCCAACGTGAGGCCACACGTCAAGCAGTAAAACGCCCGCCACGCACGGAGCGATCCCGTCCGGCAGGACGAGCCATTACTCCGCGTGCAAAACAGTCCCGAACAGCAACAAACAAGCCGTCGTAAAGATCACATCAAACCCAAAGATCAGCCGCACCCACATCCCCGGCTCAAAGTCACCCGTAATAATCCCCGCCGTAGCCTGCGTCACGCCCAGCAGCGCCGGAATCGACACGGGAAACAGGATCACCTGCAGCATCAACTGCCGGTTCTTCGCATTCAGCCCAAGCGCGGCAAAGAACGTGCCGTTCACCACGATGGCCCACGTGCCCAGCGGCATCACCAGTAGCAGCCAGCGCGTATCGCCCAGCGGATGCAGGTTGAAGAAGACGATGAACACCGGCGCCAGCACGGCCTCCACAAACGTCACAAAGAGCAGGTTCGCCAGCGCCTTGCCCAGGAACAGCGCACTCGCCGCGCCCGCAGCCATCCGGTGCGCGTCCAGCACATGGTTCCGCCGCTCGCGCTCCCAGCTCGTGTTCAGCGCCTGCGTCGCAGCAAACAGCAAGCCCACCCACAGCAGCCCGCCGCTCATCTGCCGCGCAGTCGCCGGGTAGCCCGTCGGATCAAACGCCATCGCAAACACAACAGCAATCAGCAGCGTAAAAAACAGCATGCCGGCAATCGCATCGCGGCTGCGCCACTCCAACTGCACGTCCTTCTTAAAGTGCAGCCAAACCGTTCGCAGATAAATCACAGCGCCACCGCAGCCTTCGTCAGGTCGGCGACCGTCGCCTCAGTCGCGCGGATGTAGTCAGCAGGCGCCATTACCAACTGCAACCCACGCATCCCAGCCGAAACGCTGATCACATCGAACAGCTCCACAGCCTCGTCCACAAACGCGCGGTACGCCTTCTTTGCACCCATCACCGTCACGCCGCCGCGAATGTAGCCCGTTAGCGGCTCGACATCTTTCAGCACGGCCAGCTCGGCTTTCTTCGCATCCGCAGCCACAGCCAGCTTTTTAAGATCAAGCTCACTGTCACCCGGTACTACCGCGAACACATACTCGCCGTCGTGCTGTGAACCCGTAAGGCGGCAAAGCAGCGTCTTGAACACCTGCTCCGCGGGCATGCCAATCTTGCGAGCCACATTCGTCGCTGTCAGATCATCCGGGTCCACGGTGTACTCGCGTGTCTCGTAGTGGATGCCAAGCCGGTCCAGCAGCCGCGCCGCATTCGTCTTCACGCGACCGCTGCCCCCGCCTCGGACATAACCACCAGCGGCACAATCGACCCCGCAGCGATCCTCACCACCGTATCCCCCACATCGCTCACCAGCTCAAACTGGTGCGTCGTTACGATGACCGTACGTTTGCGGCCGCCCGCGATCGGCCACGTACGAAAATCCAACAGTAGGTTTACAAGCTCGCGCGCACCGGTCGCATCCATGTTGGAGAACGGCTCGTCCAGCAGCAAAATCTCAGGGTCACCCACAAGCGCCCTCGCCATCGACGCACGCTGCCGCATCCCCTGCGAAAACTGCGACACAGGCCGTGTCAGGTGCGGGTCAAGCCCAACCGCACGCAACGCCATCTCAGGCGATCCGCTGCAATCGCACGTCGCACCAGGGTTCTGCAACCGCGAAAAGTAGCGCAGATTCTCCATCGCCGTCAGCTCCTCATACAGCATGGGAGCGTGGCTCATATACGCCATCCGCGACCGCACATCGTAGGGAGTCTCGCCAAGCACCCTGACTGTACCGCTCGTGGGTGTAATCAACCCCGCAAGCACGCGCAGCAGCGTCGATTTACCCGCGCCATTCGGCCCCAGCAGCACATGAAATCCACCCGCCGCAAACGAGCATGAAACCCGCCGCAACGCCGCAAAGCGCCCATACAGCTTCGAAAGATCGCTCACCGATGCAGCCGAAAGGGAACTATCCTGCATGCTGCAAGTATAGAGCGCAGATTTTCCTTTGCAGCCTTGAAAGGCTTAGTTACAGTGATCCGAATGGACGCCACAACCTACCCTCCCCAGTCCATCGATCCTCGTATCGTGCCCCCGCCAACTCGACTTCATTGGGGATGGGTATTGGCGCTCTCGATCCTCACTCGCGGCTATTTCAATGCGATTTGGCTTGTCGTTCAGGCGTACTGGATCAAGCGCATCACGGGCCGTGGAGAATCACTGTGGTGGAGCATCGCACATGTCTGCGTGCTGCCAGCAGTCTTCATGCTGGCGATCATGATTGGAGCAACAGTCGGCTTAGTGAACCACGGTACCCCGCACCCAAAGACAAAATATCTAGGCGCAACCCTTGGTGCCATCGCAGTCATTTTCATCCTAATCGCCTACGTGAAGACCGTTTACACGATGCGCCGCGATCTAGCTTCGGCACCGATCAACATCCCACTCGGTGGCGTGATGAAGTTTTTGTCGACCGATATCCCGGTCGGTAACGTGATGACGTTTCTGTTTAGTGCAATCTACTTCCAGTACTTCCTGCGAGATTACGTTCTACCGGATGCGATCACGGTCTACGGGCCATTTCCACCTTCACCGGCCTACGTCCCAGCTACTTCGCCGCCATCACAGTAGCCGCAGCAGCAGGAGCGCCAGCAACCTTCTGCCCGGGCTGCGCAGGCGCATACTTACTCGCACACTTGGCCTGCAGCTGGTTCGCCTGGAACACGCCATCGCGCCCAAGGTGCCCCATGGCAAGTGCCTGCGCATCATCCTTAAACGTGTCAGGAGGCGGCTCGGCGCCGTCGTACTTCACCGGCAGCTCCTTGCCCTGCTCTAGCAGCACAAAGTTGGCGTGGGTGCCCATGCGCTGGATCGATCCCGGCTTGACGTTCCCGGCCACACGCAGATTACGCGCGTAGGCCTTATTGCCCATCCCCTGCATCTCCGTGATCGTGACGTAATAGCTTTTGCTGTCACGCGCGCCGCTGATAGCCAGGTACAGCACCGTCGCCACGATCACGATGGTCGCAATCACGATCTTTACCGGGGAGGAACTCTTCTGCGTCATACCGACATCTATCTTACAGCGCGCGGTGCCACCGTGTCCGCTACCGCCAGAACGACATTTCACCCGCGAAACCCGCGTATACTTCGCAGAAAGCCACACCCGCAGGAGAGTTAAAAAGCATGAGCACACCGGCGAGCACCAACGGCAACGGACACAACGGTCACCAGCACGGCAACGACTACGACGTGCCGAAGCCGCGCGCGGAGTGGATCGTAAAACGCCGCGAAGAGGCTGCCCGCACCGGCGACACCAACATGAGCCAGATGCATTTCGCGCGCAAGGGCCTCATCACCGAGGAAATGGCCTACGTCGCGCACAAGGAAAAGCTCGCGCCCGAGTTCATCCGCAGCGAGATCGCCAAGGGCACCATGATCATCCCGGCGAACATCTGCCATCCCGAGCTTGAGCCCATGGCCATCGGCGTCGGTTCGCTCTGCAAAATCAACGCCAACATCGGCAACTCCGCCATCGTCTCCAACGTCGATGAAGAGCTGCGCAAGCTCCACACCGCCGTCCACTTCGGTGCCGACACCGTCATGGACCTCTCCACCGGCGGCGACATCCCTGCCATCCGCGAAGCCATCATTCGCCACTCGCCCGTGCCCATCGGCACCGTGCCGCTGTATGAGGCGCTCTCCCGCGTGAAGCGCGTCGAAGACCTCAACATCGACCTCTACCTCGAAGTCATTGAAGAGCAGGCACAGCAGGGCGTTGACTACTTCACCATCCACGCCGGCGTCCTCATCCAGTACGTGCCCATGGTCAGCAAGCGCATCACGGGCATCGTGTCCCGCGGCGGCGCCATCCTCGCCCAGTGGATGACCTCCAACCACAAGCAGAACTTCCTCTACGAGAACTTCGACCGCATCACTAAAATCCTCGCCAAGTACGACGTCAGCTACTCGCTCGGCGACGGTCTCCGCCCCGGCTGCGTCGCAGACGCCAGCGACGAAGCCCAGTTCGCCGAGCTCAAGACACTCGGCGAGCTCACCCGCCAGGCCTGGAAGGATGATGTCCAGGTCATGATCGAAGGCCCCGGCCACGTGCCCATGGACAAGATCAAGGAGCAGGTCGACAAGGAAGTCGAGCTCTGCGATGGCGCCCCGTTCTACGTCCTCGGCCCGCTCGTCACCGACATCGCACCCGGCTACGACCACATCACCTCCGCTATCGGCGCAGCCATGATCGGCTGGCACGGCGCAGCCATGCTCTGCTATGTCACGCCCAAGGAACACCTCGGCCTGCCCAACGAGAAGGACGTCAAGGACGGCATCATCGCCTATAAGATCGCTGCCCACGCAGCGGACATCGCCCGCCACCGCCCCGGCGCGCGCGATCGCGATGACGCCATCTCCCACGCGCGCTACACCTTCGACTGGAACGCGCAGTTCGATCTCTCGCTCGATCCGCAGACAGCCCGCGGCATGCACGATGAAACGCTCTCCGACGACTACTACAAGGAAGCCGCCTTCTGCTCCATGTGCGGCCCCAAATTCTGCTCCATGAACTGGTCCAGCAAGGTCGACAAATACAACGAAGAAGTCCATGGCCTCAAGAAACCGGAACTAACCCAAATCATGACCGAACAGCTAGCCATGCGCAGCTAGTGCGTTTAACCATTTAGGTATGTTCACGACAGCATCCCAAGCAACGCGCTCTGTCGCCATTCGTTAATCAGCGAGAAAATGCATTGCGTGCGAAAGGTTCGCGCTGTAATAGCCTTGGGCGAAGCCCCGGGTAAGCGTCCGACGAACTCAGCGCGGACTGTAGGTTCGCGTTATCGGAGAGTTCATCGAGTCCACACGGTCTAAGAGGCCTGCTCAACCGCAAATCGACCCAATAATGAAGGGCCGCACAGATCACTGTGCGGCCCTTGTGCTTACGTGGAAACAACTCAAACAGCAGGCAACGGTTCCGTGCAGAACTTGCATCGCGTCGCCGCAAGCGGCACCTCGCTGATGCACTGCGGGCACGTCTTCGTCACAGGCGCCGCAGGAGCGGGCTTATTGAACTTCGCCATCAGATACTTCATCGGCACAACGATCATGAAGTAAATAGCAGCGGCGTTCAGCAGGAAGTTGATGAGCGCATTCAGAAACTTGCCGATGTGCAGTTCGCCCGGCGCAATATAACCCGCCGGCAGCGGGCTCGGTGGCGCAACGTGCCGTAACGTGGGCACATGCACCACCATGCTCGAAAAGTCGGGCGCTCCCACAATCGCGGAGATGAACGGCGTGATGACATCGGCTGTCAGTGATGACGTAATGGCGCCAAACGCAGCGCCAATGATGACAGCTACGGCAAGGTCAACGACATTGCCGCGCAGAATAAAATCACGAAACCCCTTCAGCATGTCACTTCACCTCGTATGCGTCAGCTTACTATGTGCTTCCAAGCTTTGATGGCTACAGCCAGAGCGGATACACAAGGAAAAACGTGATCATGCACACAGCCATTAAATCCATGTAGGCGCACAACACTACGCCACCGTGATACCAGCTCCAACGCGTGCGCATGCACCGGCATGTGTCGACAGTGCCCACAAGCGCTGCAAGCAGCGGCAGCGCAATCCAGAAGCTCTCACGATTCTGCGGGAAGTGTGACAGCCGGAACGCGATCACCAGGCTCATCAGCACGATCAGATTGGCGCGCAGCAACGATCGCTGGCGCCAGTCGATGAAGGCGTCCAACGCGTTAAACGGCGACGGCATCCGCTCCGGCTTGCATGGCCAGCATGCTGTCGTTGTAGGGCGCGCGGAGCAGGCCGCGCTCGGTGATAATCGCAGTCACGTACTTCGACGGCGTCACGTCAAATGCGGGATTCTCAATGCCGCAGCCGTCCGGCGTCATCTGCTTGCCGTTGCTGTGCGTCACCTCGCGCGGGTTGCGCTGCTCAATTTCAATATCGTCGCCATGCTTCGTGGCCATATCGATCGTGGACCACGGCGCAGCCACATAGAACGGAATCCCATGCTCCTTCGCTAGCACCGCAACCGAGTACGTCCCGATCTTGTTCGCCACATCGCCGTTCGCCGCAATGCGATCCGCGCCCACAATCACAGCCTGGATGCGCCCCTTGCGCATCAGCGCGCCGGCCATGTTGTCGCACAGCACCGATGTCTCGATACCATCATGCAGCAACTCCCAAGCGGTAAGCCGAGCGCCCTGCAGATACGGCCGCGTCTCATCCGCCAACACATTGATGTCATGTCCAGCCTCAACTGCCGCACGAATCACACCCAGCGCCGTGCCATAGCCACACGTCGCCAGCGCCCCTGCATTGCAATGCGTCAGCACCGTGCCGGCGTCGGGCATCAGCTCCGCGCCAAACTTGCCCATCGTCTTACACGCGGCAATGTCTTCGTCATACATGCGCAACGCTTCGTCGATCACAGCCTCGCGAATGGCGGCAATCGTCTCAGCCTCGCCACGCCCCATGGGCTGCGCCGCAATGAGCCTGTTGTACAGCGAACGAATCCGCTCGATGCCCCAGAACAGATTCACCGCAGTAGGCCGCGTAGCTCCCAGCACCGCAGCCATGGTGTCAACATCCTTGGTCAGCTCAGCAATGGTCGTCGCAGAGGAGGTCTTAATACCAAGCGCCATGCCCATACCAGCCGACACGCCAATCGCCGGCGCGCCGCGTACGATCATGTCACGGATGACCGTCGCTACATCCTGGTACGTGGTGGCAAGCACATACACTTCTTCAAGCGGCAGCCTGGTCTGATCGAGAAAACGTACGCCTTCGTTAGTCCATTCGAGTGTCGGAATCATCGTCTTCCAGTTTACCGCTCTGGAAGCGTTCGGAATTTATCCCTCGATCCCGTCAAACAAGCTCGTCGTTAGTTTTGCCGCCTGCGGATCAACCGCACCTGCCAGCGTGTAGTGCTCGCGATTGCCGAACCTATCCCAGTACGGCTGCACCTTATCCAGCACCGCAAGCTGCGTCGTATGCTCCTTGAACGCAGCAAACTTGATCTCTTTCACGCTTGAGATATCCAGCTCCACGGTCCACGGCGCGGGCAGTTGTGGCTCCCGATCCGCCATAAGAAACTCCGTGCTCTGGTGATAAAGCCGCTGCACCGCATACGCAGGCAAACCAAGCTCCGGATACCGCTTCGACCGCGCTGCCCAGTGAAATGCAGCGCTCGCAAAGCAGCACACCATCGTGTGATCGGCATGGACGTTCAGCGATCCGTCCAATCCAAAGGTCAGCACAATCTGCGGCTGCCACGTGCGTATGCGCTGCACCAGCTTGCCCGCAGCCTCATGCAGATCGGCGTGCTCCAACTGCCCGTCCTGGTAGTCCAGCAACTCATGCTTCGTCACGCCAAGCACAGCGCAGCTGCGCGCAAACTCCTCACGACGCATGCGAGCAAGATCCTGGCTGTCCTCGGACGCACCACGGTTCGTTGCCGCCTGTCCATCCGTAAAGCAGACGACATACATCTCGAAACCCGCACGCGCCGCCAGCGCAAGCGCCCCGCCAAACGCAAAGCACTCATCATCCGGATGCGCGACAACGCACATCAATCGTTTAGGCAAGGCTCAAACTCCTCTTCCAGCTCAGCATCATCAAACAGCTCGCCGGTAAGCGCAACGGCATCCTCAAGCGCGGCATCGCCATAGAACTTCGCCACCGGCGCGAACGACCTGCGATGCAACGGCGTCGGCCCATGCTCGTCCAATGCCCGCCGATGTTCCGGCGTCGCATAGCCCTTATGCGATGCCAGGCCGTACTGCGGATGCTCCGTATCCCATGCGCGCAGTTGCGCATCGCGATGCACCTTCGCAATCACCGAAGCCGCCGCAATCGAGACCGAAATCGAATCGCCATAGATCAGCTTCGTCTGCGCGCAAGGATGGTCAATGCGCATGGCATCGATGAGCAGATGGTCGGGCACACAGCCCAACGCATCAATCGCGAGGCGCATAGCCAGCCGCGATGCCTGGTAAATATTGATGCGGTCAATCGTCTCGGCATCGACTTCGCCTATCGAAAATGCAAGGGCGCACTTGCGGACCTCGCGATCCAGCACCTCGCGTTCTTCGCGCGTCAACTGTTTCGAATCGCGCAAACCCATCCGCTGCAGCTTTGCAGTCTTCACCGGCAGCACCACAGCGGCGGCTACAACAGGCCCGAACAGGGCTCCGCGGCCCACCTCGTCCACGCCCGCAATGCAGCTATAGCCGTGATAGCGCAGGGCTTGCTCCGGCGCATCGCTGCACACGGCCTGCCGCAGCATCTGTTCCTTCGTCTGGCCTTCGGGGATGAGCACGCGCTTGCGGCGCAACTCCGGTGGGATGCCGCGCTTACTGCCGGGAGGCGTGCGCTGATTCGGATGGAGAGCGAAGGTAGCCATGGGTTCGCATCTCCAGTGTAACTGCCAAATCCATCCCACCTTTTATCCATCGGAGCACCGTGCAATCTCGTTTACGATCCTGGTATCGCCCTGCTTTAGTCTCAACGCCGATCACGGAATCCAGGAGAACGACCCATGCGCGGGATGCCTTGCCTGTGCCTTGCCCTTGCAGTCTCTTTTGCGGTTGTGTCCAGTGCACAACAGACCATGCCGTCCTCCACACAGATGAGTCAATCAAAGGACGCGCCTGTCTGGGTCAGCGACGACCCGCCGGCTCCGCACAGCCTCCGAAAGCTGCCGCCGGACGTCCTGCCGAATCCTCCCAAGGATGATGATCTGAAACTGGCCAAGCGGAGTTGGCGCGGCGAGTATGAGGCCGACGCGATCGGCCTGCCGCTGCTTGGCCCCGATGGCAAGGTCTTGCCGGTTCTCTATGACAAGAAAGGCCGCCGGATCAAGTCTGCCGTGAAGGCGCCTAAGACCCATCCCATCAGCATTGCCTCCGGTACGCTTACCGTCGATGGCATGACTGCAAAGGCCAGGCTCAACCACGACATCCCCGACCTCCGCTACATCTATCTCTCGGTGCCGGATGTCGGCACCGTGGTGGTCTCGCAGGACGCCTTCATCGGCGCCGCGGAGCAAGCTGAGGCCTTCAACGGCGCAACGCTGACTGTCATGGCCGGCGGTCACCATATCCAACTCACCTCTGACAAACCGCTGCTGGGCAAGCGGGTGACTCCCGCCTGGGTAAAGATTGATCCTGGCTTTGTCGTCGACCGCCGGTACCCGGTCATGGGTTATGGCAGCAGCCTGCATGCGCCCTATGAGTGGCCGGGCGCGAAGGTAGTAGCAACAACTGGCTCAAAGGACGCACCGCCGCTGCCGGTCCAGTTGCTGCCCACCACGTCGGTTAGCAACTGCGCTCCGGGTAAACCATGCGCGCAGGCAACTCCCGCGCCTGCGGGTACGAGGCCGCAGTAGAACGGATTCTGATGCAGACAGAAAAGAGCGCCGGTTGACCGGCGCTCTTTGCATCGTGTATGAGGTATGAGCCTAAGCGGTACGGCCGACTTCGCGCAGACGTGCAGCCTTGCCACGCAGACCGCGGAGATAGAACAGCTTGGCGCGGCGCACTTCGTACGAGCGAACCTTCTCAACCTTGTCCACAACCTTCGAGTTGAAAGGGAAGATGCGCTCAACACCCTGGCCGAAGCTCATCTTGCGAACGGTGAAGGAGCCCTGCGGCCCATTCTTGCGGGCGATGCACATGCCCTCAAATGCCTGAAGACGTTCTTTGTCGCCTTCCTTGATCTTGACCTGAACGCGAACGGTGTCGCCAGGAGCGAACTCGGGGAGGTCGGTGCGCTCGAGCTTCGCAGCGAGCTTCTGCATGATGGGATGAATCGACATGGTGCTGAATTCCTTACTTAGAGTCGTTGTTGAGTCTATCGCAGATTCGCAGTAAAATCCATCATTTCGGCACTCACGCCGCTCCAAAACAATCGTATAAACCCACATCCGGTAGGGACCCAGGTCTCTTAGACCGGTACGCGGCAGTCCCCTGAGAAGTCGCCCGGACGACGCGCGCTGAGAAGCCCGCAATGAATGTAAGTCTCGCCTGAACGACGCGGACTGAAGGCTCACAATGGACGACGCGCCCTGAAGGCCCACAATGAAGCCACGCGGGCTGAAGGCCCGCAATGTAATAGCCTGGGGCAAAGCCCCAGGTAAGCTTCGGGATACATGAATGCGGGCTGAAGGCCCGCGCTATCGCGTCTCGCTCGACTCTAACCCTTTCAGAAATCGTCGATCGTCCTCACTCAAAACCGCCCGATCCAGCAAATCAGGCCGGTTCAACAGCGTCTTGCGCAATGCCTGCCGCCGCCGCCACTGCTGAATCGCCTTGTGGTCGCCACCCGCCAGCACATCAGGGACAGCCACACCACGAAACTCCGCCGGGCGCGTGTAATGCGGATAGTCCAGCAACCCACCAGAAGCCGACACTGCAAGCGGCGCATCGTCATCATCCCGTGAAGCATGGTGCCCGTGCCCGAAGCTCTCATAATGGGAAGAATCAGCATTGCCGAGCACCCCAGGCAGCAGCCGGACAACTGCATCGGTAATGATCGCTGCCCCAAGCTCACCCCCGGAGATCACGTAGTCTCCCACGGAAAGCTCGCGGTCGCACAGCAACTCATTCACCCGCTCATCCACGCCCTCATAACGCCCGCAGACCAGCACGACGCGTTTCAGAACAGCGAGCTCTTGCGCCACCGGCTGCGTAAACCGCTTGCCCTGCGCCGAGAGCAACACGACCATCTCACGCGAAGGGTCACGCTCGGCCTTCGGAGCGACGCCGAGCGATTCGATGGCGTCCGCCAGCGGCTCCGGCTTCAGCACCATGCCTTCACCGCCACCGAACGGACGGTCGTCCACCGTGCGGTGCCGGTCGTGCGTGAAGGTGCGGGGATCGACCGTGCCGAACGATGCCATGCCGTGCGTGATCGCCCGCGCGACCACACCAAACCGCAGGAAGCTTTCAAAGAAGTCCGGGAAGATCGTAACGACGTCGAAGCGCAATGGCGAACGGTCGTCCCGAATCTTAGGCTGCCAGGGCATGCGGCTATCTTCTCACCCGGGTGCTCACAGCAGCTTTCTCAAACAGTGTAAAAAACACATCAAAAACGCTCAAAAACCGATCAAAAAACACGCATAAAACGCCACGAAAGCCTCGGATCAGCGTCAGCCGTTCATCTCCAGCAGACCGCCCGGCAGGTTCATCTCGATCCTCTTCTCAACAATCGCGATGCGCCGCACAAACGCATTCGCGAAGGGAATCAGAACCTCATCACCATTGGGGCGCTCCACCACAAAGATAGGCGCAGCATCTTCCAGCCGCCGCCCCTCACTGTCATGAGGAAAATGGAGATCGCGTACGACGCCGATTTCATTCGCGCCATCGGCCAAAATGCAGCCGACAAGATCATTCACGTAATAGGTTTCATGATCCAGCTCAAGTCGCTCATTATGGGATATTTGAATGGCCGCTCCAGTGAGGCCTTCCGCAGCCGTGATGCTGTCCGTTCCAGCCAGCTTCAGCACGACGCGCCCGGCACTGCGGCCCACCGGCAGCCAGTGATCCTCAATCGCCGCCGAAGTCCGCACGCCGTTCGGCAGCAGCAAAGAAAAGTCTTTTCTCGTCGCAAACTGGTCCGGAAAGTCGGTCAGGAGGTCAGCGAGTACCTCACCTTTGCGGCCCTGCGTCCGAACCACCTTGGCTAAAGTGAGCCAGGCGTCCATCAGGCTGATTGCACATCAAGCGAAAAACGATGCTGTAACCTGCTGCTGGCCGCAGTAAGGATGGTACGGAATGACCGTGCCGTGCGGCCCTGCTTGCCGATCAGCTTGCCAAGGTCGTCTTCAGCCACGAAGAGGCGCAAAACCGTCTCTGTCTCAAAGCTTTCCGCTTCAATGCGAACCTTGCCCGGCTGGTCCACAAGAGCTGCGGCCATGCCCGTTATCAGATCGCACATTTGTTGTACTGAGTCACTTCCAGGAGAAGCAATGTCGGCCATGGATTCCTTGCGAGTGAAGCCTCGCTCTTTCGGCATGAGTTTACGTGATCCGCAACACTGGAACGCAGGGGAAAGAGTAGCGGATATTCGAAACACTTGTTAACGTCACTAAAATGCCGCGCCCGTATTCGCGATCGGCGAAAAAGGAGCACGGCTGATTAGTAATCGTACCTTCAGAATGTGTGACGCTTACGCTGCGACAGGCTCTGCGGCGGACGGCGCATTCTTGACGAGCTTCGCCACGATATCGGACATCTGGGCGCCAACGCCGGTCCAGTATGCCACGCGATCGTGCTTCAGCTCGACGGTCTTAGGCTCCGTGCGGGGGTTGTAGGTGCCCACCACTTCGATGGAGCGGCCATTGCGCGCACGATCCTTCTCGATGACAACGATACGATAGTACGGCTGCTTACGCGCTCCAACACGCGCCAAACGAATCATGACCACTTGGTTGCTTCCTCACTCGTGAATGTCTAGGTTTGCCCTGGGCCGCGCAGAAGCGCTGCGTTCGGTGCAGATGGCCTGCGGGCAGAGAAAGCGAACAGCAACAAACTCTACCGGGCCGGGTGTTCACGCCGGCGCGCAGTGGTTCCAACCAATCTATTGTCGGCGATTTCGCTGTATTACGCAACCACCCATTGAGCATTTCATTGGTAATCAACCAGGATGCTGCGCCGGGAAGAGGAATCGCAGGACCTGCGCAAACCGTGCAGCCCACGCCGACTCGTTGTGCATTGCACCGGGGAAACGGCGGTACATCAAGTCCCGGCCCTCGTGCCATCCATGGGCGAGAAGCAGCTTCGCCAGCAAATCCGTGTCGCGCACATGGCGAAGACCCTCGCCTGTGCCGATGTCCAGCCAGATATGCAGTGGCAGCGGCCCATGGAGCGCCCGCACATCCTGCAGGATCGTCCTGTTATCCCACCAGATGGACGGCGACAGCACGCCAATGCGGCTGAAGCTGTCCGTGTAACGGAGACCGATTGCCAGCGAAATCAATCCACCCAGCGACGAGCCGGCCATCCCGACGGCTTCGGCATTCGGCAAAATGCGGAACTCATCGCGCAACATGGGGAGCAACTCGTCCACCAGCAGCCGTGCGTACAGCGGCCCCTTGCCGCCGCCAAGTCTGCGATCTGGTGTGGGGGTGTACTCCGCGATGCGCTGCACGCCGGTGTTTGCTACGCCCACCAGAACAGTGGGCTCCACGCGCCCGGCGGCGATCTCCGCGTCGGCTGTAGAGCCAACATGCCATGTCGCCCCCTTGACGTACGAGAGGCTGCCATCCATTAGGTTCTGCCCGTCGTGCAACAGCAGCACAGGGAAGCGTCGCTCCGGTTGCGCGAGGTACGCACGCGGCAGATAGATGAAGAGATCGCGAGGTGAGGGCAGGAAGCGCGATCGCCAGTCGCGTATGCGGATATAGCGTCCTTCTGCCGCAGCGTTTGCCAGCTCGGGATCAAGCCTGTCGGTGCCGCTTTCAGCTTCGACGGTTGATCCGGATTGTGAAGCAACGATTTCCATGGACTAGGATTCATTTCGAGGGTAGCAGAGCGTCTCAAAGCCCTGGAGGGCAGCCCATGCACCGCGAGTACCACGTCGATCACTCACATGCTCTGGGCCGGCCCATGGAGCGCCTTGTCTTTGGCCACGATGGCCTGCCCGTTATTGTCTTCCCAACCTCCTGCGGTCGATTTTTCGAGTTTGAAGACCAAGGCATGGTCGCTGCGATTGAAAGCAAGATCAACCGCGGCCAGGTGCAGCTATGGTGCGTCGATTCCATTGACGACGAGAGCTGGTACGCACGCGGTGGGGAAGGTTCCTGGCGTATCGCCCGGCACCTCCAGTACGAGCGCTACATCATTGACGAGCTCCTGCCGCACATCCGCTGGCGCAATTGGAACCAGCACGTCGCCATGGCAGGCTGCTCGTTCGGTGGCTTCCACGCGGCCAGTATGGCGCTGCGTCATCCCGACAAGATCAACGCCATGCTGTCCATGGGTGGCGCATTCGACATGGGACGCTTTCTCGGCGGCTTTTACAACGACGATGTGTACTACACGCTGCCGATGGACTTTCTGCCCAACCTGAACGATTACTGGTACCTGGATATGTTTCGCCGCAACTCGTACGTTCTCGCCACAGGGCAGCACGACCAGTGCTGGAACGACAATGAGCGCCTTGGGGCGATCATGCGCAATAAGGGCATTCCGGTTCGGCTGGATGTATGGGGCGATAACACCGGCCACGACTGGCCATGGTGGCGGCGCATGGTGCAGACGTATTTATAACGTGTTGTCGGTGATCAGTTCTCAGTTGTTAGGTAAGTTGAGAGCCACACCGGAGCAATGTCCAGACTGTTCGTGCTGGACAACTGAAATCTGAGAACTGACAACTGATCTTTTTAGGAGAAGCGTATGAAGAAGATCGGCATCCTGTTCGGGCAAGAACGAACCTTCCCGGAGGCCTTCGTCGACAAGATCAATTCCATGAACATCGATGGGATCACGGCGGAGTTCGTGACCATCAGCACCGTCAAGGAAGCCGTACCATGCGGCTACTCGGTTATCGTCGATCGCATCTCGCACGATGTGCCGTTCTATCGCGCGTATCTGAAGAACGCTGTGCTCACCGGCACGCACGTGATCAACAACCCGTTTTGGTGGAGCGCCGACGACAAGTTCTTCAACTACGCTCTGGCTGCCAAGCTGGGCGTTGCCGTGCCCAAGACAGTCATCCTGCCCAGCAAGGTGATGCCGCCGGACACGAACGACCGCTCCTTCCTCAACCTGCCGTACCCATACCCTTGGCAAGAGGTCTTCGACTACGTTGGCTTCCCGGCATTCTTGAAGCCGCACGACGGTGGCGGCTGGAAAGATGTCTTTCATGTGCATGATGAGCGTGAGTTTTTCGAAGCATACGACCAGACACGCGACCTTTGCATGACACTGCAGGCAGCCGTGAAGTTCCGCGAATACTTCCGTTGCTACGTGGTCGGCCAGCGCGACGTGCATATTATGCCGTACGACCCATCGCGGCCGCATGCGGAGCGTTATGTGCTTAATCCACCCTCGTACGATAAGGCACTGCTCGCCCGCGTTGAGAAGGATGCGCTCACGCTGTGCAAGGCGCTTGGCTACGACCTGAATACGGTCGAGTTCGCCGTGGAGGATGGCATTCCGTACGCCATCGACTTCATGAACCCCGCTCCGGACGCGGACCGCGTCTCTGTGGGCGAGGATAACTTCAACTGGATCGTGGAGAAGATTTCTGCGCTGGCGGTGGAGCGTGCACAGGCGAATGACGGCACGCCGCCGGAGCTGCGCTGGTGCACGCTGCTTGGCTACGAACCCAAGGTTGCGGCGGATGCGACGAACGCTTTGCCGCAGGCGAAACCGATCAAATGAATTGGTGCGTTACATCTGCGCTGCTGCTGTGTATCGCCGCGCCGCTTTGCGCGCAACAGCAGACGGGCGCGCCGGCGGGGATTGCCGTGCCTGCCGCACCCGCGACGCCTTCCGACGCTGCGGCCATGGAGGTCGCACCAGAATCGCATGTGTTTCGGGTGCATGTTGCGGACGGCCGCAACGGCGATGCGATTGCGGGTGCTCGCATCCAGCTTTGGTATGACGAGCCGGCCGGCCCTGGCTACACCATTGCGACCGGCGCGCGTGGTGATGCGCTGATGCCCAGCCCTGTTGGCGAACCGATCCGTGTGCTGGTCTCCATCAGCGGCTATACCGACTGCCGCAAGCCCGGCCGCGATGCGCCGCCGGAGGGCTATAACCTCGCATCCATCGCAGAGAAAGGTATGGCTGCGCAAAATGCCTGCGGCGCCGCCGCGGTGCGCACCGGTCCGGGAGAACTTGTCCTCTACGTCAGGCCATCGCATTGGTACGAGAACCTGAATAAGAATCCGTCATAACGCTTGATGTCCTGCGGTTAGCGCCTCGCTGATCTGTTGGAGCGCGGCTCAGGTGCTACTCTCGTTGAGCCTGCAGTACCGCTTCTAACAGAATCCCTCACTGGAGATGCAATGCGCCCCTCATTCACGCTTGGCATTGAAGAGGAGTACCAGACCATCGACCCTGAAACACGTGACCTGCGGTCGCACGTAGCGACGGAGATGCTGGAGAACGGCAAACTGCGGCTAGAAGAGCGCGTCAAGGCCGAGATGCATCAGTCGGTTATCGAGGTCGGCACGCGCGTCTGCCATAACATTCAGGAAGCCAAGGAAGATCTGTACGATCTGCGCCGCAACATGATCCGGCTTGCGGAGGAGAACGGCCTCGTTCTCGTCGCCGGCGCAACGCATCCCTTCGCCGACTGGCGCGCGCAGGAGATCTATCCCGATCCACGGTATGCTCGCGTTGTTGAAGACCTGCAGCTTGTTGCGCGCGCGAATCTGATCTTTGGCCTGCATGTCCACGTAGGCATCGAGGATCGTGAGGCAGCGATTCGCATCATGAATTCCATGCGGTACTTCCTGCCGCACATTCTGGCGCTCTCCACCAATTCGCCCTTCTGGCTGGGCATGGAGACGGGCTACAAGAGCTACCGCGCCAAGGTGTTTGAAAATTTTCCGCGCACCAATCTACCGGATAGTTTTGCGTCCTATTCCGAGTTCGAAAACTATGTAAACCTGCTCATCAAGACGAACAGCATCGACAATGCGAAAAAGTTATGGTGGGATGTTCGTCCTCACCCGTTTTTTAACACGGTCGAAGTGCGCATCTGTGACATTCCCATGCGCGCTGAGGAGTCGGTTGCGATTGCAGCGCTGATCCAGGCGACCGCCCTAAAGCTGCACTGCCTGCACGCCGGTAACGTCGATTTCCGCCAGTACTCGCGCGCACTCCTGATGGAAAATAAATTTCGAGCCGTCCGGTACGGTTTGGATGGCAAACTAATCGATTTTGGAAAAGAGACTGAAGTTCCCGAGCGCGAGCTCATCGAAGAGTACCTGCACTTCGTTGATGACGTGGTCGATGAACTCGGGAGCCGTAATGAAATCAATTACATACGGACGATGTTGGAGCAGGGCAGCGGCGCAGACCGGCAGTTAAAGGTGTGGCGTGAGACGGGTGATCTGAAGGCTGTTGTGGACTACATGGCACAGGAAACACGCGCCGGGCTGTGATTTGGCAGGAATTTTCCTCGGTAACAGCCAAAAATAATTTGTAACCGTGTATCGCTCATGGAGAATTCACGCTATCTTGAGTACAAATCCTCATGCGCCAGCCGTTGCATGAGTGGTCCCGCTTCAACCAAGATTTCTAGTAACGCTTCGCCGCGGTAGTTGAGCAGGCATGTACCTCCGATTCGTTTACCCGCAGTTCACTCTGAGGAGAGTCGTAATGGATTTGAAGAGCTTCGCATCCGCCCAGCAGTATTTTTCCCGCCGTTCGTTCATGCGGACCGCAGGTATCGCATCGGCCGCTGTTGCCACGATGCCGGCCTTCGCCGGCACCCAGCAGGCTGCACCCGCACAGGACGCTACCGCGGCAGCTCGTGCCCGTGGCGGCGCCATGCGCGCACCCATGGCAGCTGACATGGTGGTCATCTCGGCGAATGAGAATCCGCTTGGACCGTCCCCTGTTTCGCTCGAAGCGATCAGCACCGCTGCCAAGAAGGGCGGCCGGTACGACCGTGAGTACTCGGCTGCAATGACCAAGGCCATCAGCGACCAGTTCCAGCTGAAGGCTGGCTATGTTCGCATCTACCCGGGTTCGGGTGGACCGCTTGACCTGGCTCTCTTCTCGAACATCGGACCGGACAAGCCGCTCGTTGTCGGCGATCCCAGCTACGAGCAGGGCTATCGCGCTGCCGCGACCATGAAGGCCAAGTGTCACATGGTGCCGTTGGTTGCAAAGACCTACAAGTATGACGTGAAGGCAATGCTTGCCGCCTCGTCCGCTCCGGGCGCTTACTACATCTGTAACCCCAACAACCCGACGGGAACCATCACCCCGAAGGAAGACATCGTCTGGCTCATCAAGAACAAGCCGGCCGGTTCGGTTGTCATCGTGGACGAAGCCTATCACCACTTCTCGGATCAGGAATCGGTTCTGGACCAGGTTGCTGCTGATCAGGATGTGATCGTGCTCCGCACGTTCTCCAAGATCTACGGCATGGCAGGCGTTCGCGCCGGCTTCGCCTTCGGCCGTCCTGACCTGCTCGCGAAGTTTGAGAATGTCACGGTCAACAACCGCCAGATTGGATCGATTTCGCTGACCTCGGCAGCTGCCGCCGCCGCTGCTCTGAACGATCCTTCGCTGGTGCCGCTCCGCCGCAAGATCAACCGCGATACGCTCGACGACACGCTCGCCTTCCTCCAGAAGAACAACATTGCGTTCATTCCGGGAGCTCAGGCGAACATGTTCATGATCGACGTGAAGCGCCCCGGTGGCGAAGTGCAGAAGGCCATGATGGCGCAGAAGGTTGCAATCGGCCGCGTCTGGCCGATCTACCCGACCATGGTTCGCGTCACCGTCGGAACCCCGGACGAGATGAAGAAGTTCAACGCAGCCATCGTCAAGGTCATGAACGAGCCGACCGCACCGGTAGCTGCGCACCTGGACATCAACGACATCCCGCACGAGCTCGACCGCGCGTAACCCACTCGAACGAGTACGACAGGCCCCGGCGAGCAGATCGCCGGGGCTTTGTCGTTCATCGTGCGTTCGGCTGTACAGTCAACTGCATCCAAAGGAAGATCATGTCTGCTGTCATCGCCCCAACGCACCTGTCCACCGTTCCGTTTCCACCCTCGTTTCAGCCGGGCGCTCGCAATGCCGTCACCACCTGCCTTCGTATTCAGCCTGGTGAAAAGGTCACACTCATCGCGGATGAGGCAACGATTGAGATTGCGGCTTCGATGGCCGTGGAGCTCGACCGCATTGGCTGTGAGTGGAACGGATTCGTGCTGGAGGAGATCGCGCCGCGCCCACTCGAGGGCATGCCGGCAGACGTGCTTGAGGATATGGAGTCCAGTCAAGTCAGCATCTTCGCCGTGCAGGTACAGCCAAACGAACTGCGCAGCCGTATGGAGATGACCGATGTAGTGAACCGCCGCCGCATGCGTCATGCGCACATGGTCAACATCACACCGGAGATCATGCTGCAGGGCATGCGCGCCGATTTCAAGGCTGTTGATGCGCTTTCACAATCCGTGCTGGACCGCGTACGTGCCGCCACCTATGTGCGCGCGACCACGGCTGCGGGAACCGACATACACGCGCAGCTCAACCCGAACTACAAGTGGTTTAAAACCTCCGGCATCATCTCTACGGAAAAGTGGGGCAATCTGCCCGGTGGTGAGTGCTTTACCGCACCCGGCGAGGTCAATGGTGTGTTTGTCGTGGACGGTGTTGTCGGCGATTATCTCTGCGCGCGATACGGTATCCTACGTGATACGCCGCTTTCCATTGCGATCGAGAACAACCGCATCGTTCGCATCTCGTGCGCGAACAAACAGCTTGAGCAGGAATTCTGGGCGTACACGCATACCGACGAAAACTCCGACCGCGTAGGCGAATTTGCCATCGGGACCAACATCGGCGTGCATCAGGTCATCGGCAACATCCTGCAGGACGAGAAGTTTCCGGGCATTCATATCGCCTTTGGCGATCCGTACGGCGCCCATACCGGAGCACCCTGGAAGTCGTCCACACATATCGATGTGGTGGGTCTTGGCTTTAATATCTGGCTGGGCGATGCCGATGGTGAAGAGCAGATCATGCGAGACGGAACGTTTCTCATCGAGTCCTAAACGAGCGTTGAAGCGATATAGGCACACTGCAAAACGGGAGAGCCACGTGGCTCTCCCGTCTTTTGCGAGAGAAGGTTACTTCATTGTGATGGGACTGCGCAGCGTAAAGCTGACCGCGCTCTCAGACGGGATAACGACGTCACGGCTGCCGGTGTAGGCACCGGCTGCTGTTCCGCCGCCGGCTCCGGCAAGTGCGCCGATGGCCGCGCCTTTACCGCCTCCTGCGATCCCACCAATGATTGCACCAAGGCCGGTACCCCCGCCGATAAAGCCAGCGGTACGCTTGCCGCGGCCCTTCGCCCGTTCCACGTACTCGCTGGATTCCACGCGGTAACCGCCGATGTTCGTCAACTCGATGCCGAGAATACCGGCGCCGGCAAAGTGGCCGCGGCCTTTCGCACTGGAAACTTCGCCTCGCACAGCAGTGCCACGCGGAAACGCCGTCGCCCCATGCACAACGACGGGCGCATTTAACACTCCGTTGAACGGTGAACCAACGCCTCCGCCATGTTCAGCAGAAAGGGACTCTGTCGTGCGGATCGTAACGCGCGTCCCGGCTGGAACGACCAACGCGGGTATAGGAGCTGGCGCGGAAGCGACCGTTCCCGCTTGAGTACCCGCGAGTGGAGCACCGGGCGCGGGTGCGTAGGTCGAGGCGGAGGGAGCCGTTGCACCCGGCGCAGGAGTTGTTGTGCTGGTTGCAGGAGCAGTGGATGAGACGACTGCGCCTGCAGGAATCGGTTGCCCTGGCGGAATCACCTGGGTGGTGCCGTTTGGGAGTGTGACGGTGACGGAACCGGCAGCGGGTGCTGCGCTGTGGCAGCCGCTCAATAGGGCTGCGCAAAGAACGGCGCTCAATGCGAGCAAATGAGATGGCCTCGGCATAGGGAGACTCCTTTAAACGCGGACTTACCTTCACTTAGGGCGTGCGCTCTTTGTGGTAGATGCGCCACGTAGCGAACAGTAGGCCCTTGCTGCTGGAAAGATTTTGTCTATAGGTTTCCGAAGCTGGAATGAGTGAAGAGCACAGAAGCGCAAATGCCGCGATCCATTTGGATTCGCGGCATGCATGCTGTCCGGGCTAGCCCAGTTATGTGGATGGTTATATCTTGGCTTCGCGGTACGACACATGCTTACGCACAATGGGGTCATACTTTTTGAACTCCAGCTTGGCGCTGGTGGTCTTGGGGTTCTTGGTGGTGGTGTAAAAGTGGCCGGTGCCGGCGCTGGAAACGAGCTTGATGATGGTCCGCATGAGTTATCCCTTTGCGCTCAGCAAGGCTGCTTCAACGCCCAGCTTGTTAATGGTTCGCAGACCGCGTGCGGACACGCGCATACGCACAAACTTCTTCTCACTCGGAACCCAGATGCGCTTCCACTGCAGATTCGGCTCCCAGCGGCGACGCGTCTTATTGTTCGCGTGCGACACCTTGTTTCCTGCCATCGGCCGTTTGCCGGTGATGGGACATACCTTTGCCATACCAATCTCCTGATGCCGGGTCTGCTACTTCAGACCAACCCTACGATTGTGCCATATTTCTGAAGAAAAGGCACCCGTTTTTGTGAAGAGAATCCTGGCGGGATGCCTCCTTGGGTGTCAGAGTATGCAGGTACATCCGCTGGACCATTATTGATCCTGCAAAACGGGCGTATGGTCCAGCGTCCTTCAGGACTATCGACCCAGGTAACTTCAGGTCCATACGTTAATACTTCGGGTATGATCATGAGCAATATACAAAGAGCACGTTAACAGACTGGACCCATTTCGGGCCAACCTTTGACTCGTCATAACAAAGCGGCACGTTATGTAGTGTCATACAGCCGCTTTATACCAACGGTATTGCAGGGTATGTCTATGCCATCTCGCGGATTTGCAGCAGAGGTTCCAAGACAGACTTCGGGCATTTGGAGTAGCCGTTCCTCGGCCGCACGCGGAGGAACGCTTCAATTGCCCAGCATCACAAGCAGCGTCTGGGCCATGCTCGATATATTGACCCTGGTTGTTGCAAGTTTGATTGCAACGCGCTTCCGAATTGTGGTGGCCGCGGCTGGTGGTTCGGTTGCTGTGCAAACCAGCATGCAGAGCATGCGCGGCACCTTTGGCCTGTACATGCTGCTGTTTGGCGCCTGCCTCATCTTCTTTACGCGGTCCTACGGCTTGTACGGCCCCATTCAGAATCGTAGCGGCATTAACGAGCAGCGCATGACGTTGCAGGCGACCTTTGTCTCCGGGCTTATCCTGTGCGGCACGATTTACCTGTCACACGGCGAAGAAGTCTCGCGCGTTGTCGTTGTCCTCTCGGTATTGCTCACCGGTGTGATGTTGTGCGCCCGCCGGGCCCTTTGGCGATCCATGGTGTATTCCCGCTACCGCGAGGGGATCGATACGCGGAATGTGATGATTGTTGGTGCAGGGCGTGTTGCGCATGCGCTGCGCAACCATCTTGAATCCATGCGCCACCTCGGTTTCCGCTTCCGTGGCTTCGTTGCGCTCACCGAGCGTGAGTCGGAGTCAGGGCAGGCCGACATCATCGGCGATGTAGAAAACTGCGTTGCGCTGGCTCGCGCACTCTTTGTGGACGAGATATTCTTCTCCGTGCCCGCCGATAAGAAGATGGTGATTGCTCTCGTGCAGGAGGCGCGCGAGTACGGCATCGATGTGCGCGTCGTGCCCGATTTGTATGACGGTCTGGCCTGGAATGCACCGGTCGAATATATCGGCCAGTTCCCAACAATTCCGCTGCATCGCCGTGATTTTCCCATCGGCAGCTTTATGTTGAAGCGCCTTCTCGACATCACCCTGTCGAGCTTTGCGCTGATTGTGCTGAGTCCTTTGCTGGTCGCCATTGCAATTGCCATCAAGCTCGATTCGAAGGGCCCCATCTTCTACCGCGCACGCCGCATCGGACGCAAGGGACGCACCTTCGACTGCATGAAGTTCCGCACCATGGTGGTGAATGCCGACGCCCTCAAGGCACAGCTGGAGCACATGAACGAGCGCGACGGCATTCTCTTCAAGCTGAAGAATGATCCCCGCATCACGCGCGTGGGCCGTCTCCTCCGCAAGTATTCTCTCGATGAGATTCCGCAGTTCTTCAACGTCATCAAGGGCGATATGAGCCTGGTCGGACCGCGTCCGCCGATCGCATCGGAAGTCGAGCGCTACGATCTAGCGCACCTTCGCCGTCTCGATGTGCTGCCCGGCATCACCGGCCTATGGCAGGTGGAAGCGCGGCAGGACCCGTCCTTTGACAGCTACATTTCGCTGGACACGGCATATGTTGAGAACTGGAATCTCTGGCTGGATCTGAAGATTCTGGTGCGTACGGTTAGTGTGGTTATCGGTGGCACCGGCTCCTAGGCGTTCACACGCCCTTTATGAGCGGCCACCCGTTGGTCGGCTTGGGTCATCCTTGTAGGGCGTTTGCAAGCCTTTTTACTGCTTCGCGCGGACCTCCCATTGGTCGGCTTGAGTCACCCTCGTAGAATGGTGTTGTGAAGATCGCGCTTGCGCAGTTGAACCCAACCGTTGGTGATTTCGCCGGAAATACCGCGCGTATTCTCCAGGTGGCGGCGCGTGCAGGATCGCATGGGTGCGATCTGATTGTTTTCCCGGAGCTTTCCATTCCCGGTTACCCTCCGCAGGATCTGATTGAGGACGACAACTTTTTGGCTAGCGCGGAACGTGCGCTGCAGCAGGTGGCTGAAGCCACTGCAGCAGACGGGATGCCGGCCATCCTGTGTGGAACGGTGCTGCCTTCGGCGGCTCGGCCGGGCAAACGGGCGCGTAATGTGGCTGCGCTCTGCTTCGGCGGCAAGGTTCAATTTCTTCAGCAAAAGATGCTGTTGCCGTTCTACGACGTATTTGATGAGCAGCGGTACTTTCAACCAGCGGAGTCGCAGTCGCTTTTCGCGCTCGGCGATGAAGTGCTTGCGATCACGATCTGCGAGGACGCCTGGAACGATAAAGACTTCTGGCCGGAACGCTGGTATGCCAATGATCCGGTCGAGCGGCTGATGACGCAGACGCTGGATGGGCGCAAACCTACCATTCTGCTGAACTTATCGGCGTCGCCGTATTGGGAAGGAAAGCAGAGTGTGCGCCGACGCATGATTGGGGCGCTTGCTGAGCGCTATGAAGTTCTAGCCGCGATGGTGGCACAGGTCGGTGGCAATGACAGCCTGCTCTTCGATGGAGCGTCGTTCGTGGTGAATGCGTCGGGAGAGGTGATCGCATCGGGTGCGAGCTTTACTGAAGATTTGGTTCTCTTCGACACGAACGATCTGACCTCGGATATCGTTCATTCTGTTCAAGATGGCGCCGAGGCGGCGTGGAATGCGCTGGTTCTTGGGGTGCGGGATTACGTGCGCAAGTGCGGCTTTCAGCGCGCGCTGGTTGGACTGAGTGGAGGCATTGATTCTGCAGTAGTTGCGGCAATTGCGGTGGAAGCGCTTGGTGCAGAGAACGTGATGGGTGTCGGTATGCCGAGCGAGTTTTCCTCTGCCGGGTCGGTTGATGATGCGCGTGAACTGGCCCAAAACCTCGGAATTCGCTTCGAAATGATCGCGATTCATGACAGTTTTTCTGCATTTTCTGCTGCTTTGGAGCGGCTTTTTGAAGGCACTCCGTTTGGCCTTGCGGAAGAGAACCTGCAATCCCGCACGCGCGGTGTTTTGCTGATGGCGCTGTCGAATAAATTCGGCGGCCTGGTGCTCACGACCGGGAACAAGAGCGAGATGTCGACCGGCTATTGCACGCTGTACGGCGACATGGTGGGCGCCCTCGCCGTCATCGGCGATGTTTGGAAAACGCGCGTGTATGAACTGGCGCACTTCGCCAACCGGAACGGCGAAGTGATTCCGCAGAACACCATCACCAAACCACCCAGCGCCGAACTGCGGCCTGGGCAGATGGACACGGACTCGTTGCCGCCGTACGACGTGCTCGATCCTATTCTGCAGGCGTACGTGGAACGCTACCAGTCCGCCCAGCAGATCGCGGAACAGTTACAACAGCCGCTGGAGCGCGTCGAACAGGTGCTCCGGCTGGTGGAGCGCAGCGAGTACAAGCGGCAGCAGGCAGCGCCCGTGCTTAAGGTGACGGCCAAGAGTTTTGGCATTGGACGGCGCTTTCCGCTGGCGGCCCGCCTGCGTTCGTGATGGGCCGGGTTCTTGATTTCAAACGCGCGCCTGCCGTGAAAGACTATGGGAGATCATGCGATTGATGAAGACACTGCTCCTTCTGGCCGGCTCGCTAGGCCTGGCTGCCTCCACGCTTGCGCAGGCACCCGCCGCCGCGCCTGCTGACCCGTTCCCGCCTGCCGATCCCAAGTTTTTCGACGCCCCGTCGCCGACCACTGCCGATGTCGATGCCTTCCTCAAAGCTATCTGGGGCTATGACACGAACCGCTCCTGGCGTGTGGAGGCCATCCAGAATACGCTGGCTCCCGGCGTGGCCAAGGTCACTGTCTTCCTTGCGGATAAGTCGCAGGGCAATAAGGTGGAACCGCTGCGCTTTTTTGTCACGCCAGACGGCAAGTACGCCATCGCCGACACGGTCTTCCGCTTCGGCCCAAAGCCTTTCGACGACACTGCCGAGCTACTGCGCAAGGAGGCGGACGGCCCGGCACAGGGTGTTGCCAGCAAGGCGTTCGAGGTTATCGAATTCGCCGACCTGCAGTGCCCCCACTGCAAAGAGGCATTGCCGGTAATGGATAGCATCCGGAAGGACTTTCCGCAGGCGCGCATCGTGTACCAGAACTATCCGCTGGTGCAGATTCATCCGTTCGCCTTCAAGGCCGCGGCGTACGGCAACTGCGTTGCCGCTGCCAAGGGCGATGCGGCGTTCTTTACGTATGCGCACGATGTGTTCGACCATCAGGAGTCGCTTACGGATACGCTGGCTACGCAGACGTTGAACGATGCTGTCATCAAGGCGGGCGTACAGCCTGCCGCCATCGCAACGTGCGCCGAAAGTGCGGCTACCAAGGCTAAAGTGCAATCGCAGATTGATCTTGGGGAGAAGATTGGCGTGGACCAGACACCGATGCTGGCCGTCAACGGTCATCTCGTCCCGCTGGGCGGGCTGCCTTACGAGACACTGAAGCAGGTGATTGAGTGGGATATGAAGAACGCGAAGTAGGCGTTCACACGCCGTTTTACTGCTATCGCGCGGGCCTCCCGATGGTCGGCGTATACGTTACGTGCGGCAGCGGAGCCGTGTGAGCGGATTCGCCAAGAAGGTGCTTTCGCTAGCACGAGCTTTCAGCCCGTAGCCTTATGAGCCACGCTGACCTGGGGCTTTGCCCCAGGCTATTACAGCGCGGGCCTGCAGCCCGCACCAGAAGGTGAGGTTTTTAGCCTCCACGGTCAGAAGCGCGGCACGCTGAGAGCGGAGATGCGTGAGAGAGGCATGGTTCAGGCCATGCCTCTTTAGTTTTGCGGGGAGATAGGCCAATTGATCCGTGCCATATCGATAGGAAGGGCGTTGGCCCTCAGATAAACGATATGCCGGGTTACCTAGGCCTTCGGCCCAAGGCTAAGCTAGCGTCGCACCTTTGGTGCTGGTCGTTGTGGTCGATTCGGACTGTCATCCACAGCTCATCGTTTGTCGCATGGTTCGCCTGAGCTATGAATCGCGCTATGCGCGACCGGATGTATATCTGAGCCCTCTGGGAAAAGGATTGGCGGATTGGATACCATGCGGATCCCTCCGCTTCGCTGCGGGATGACAAACGGTGAGTGGAATAGCCAGGAAAAGCCTACTAGTTGTCGCGAAGGAGATGAAGCTAATTGTGAGCCAGGAAGACGAAGCGGGCTGAGAAGAGTGCTGCGAGCACGAACAGGAGCCAGTCGTGGCGTGAGGCTTTGCCGCTGAAGAGTCGCAGGAGTGCGAAGCTGGTGATGCCTATGCCGAGGCCGTTGGCGATGGAGTAGGTGAGCGGGATCATGACCAGCGTGAGGAATGCGGGGATGGCGACGAGAGGATCGGCCCAATCGACTTCTGCGATGGAGCCGAGCATGAGCGCTCCCACGATGATGAGCGCCGGAGCTGTGGCGGCGCTGGGGATGGGACCGACCAGCGGGGCTAGGAACAGGGCGCAGAAGAAGCACAGGCCTGTGACGATGGCGGGTATGCCCGTGCGCCCGCCTGCGGCTACGCCGGCGGATGACTCGATGTAAGAGCAGACAGTGCTGGTGCCGGTCAGCGAGCCTGCGACGGTCGCGGTGGCGTCGGCGAAGAAGATGCGGGACAGGCGCGGGATTTTTGCGTCGTCGGTGATGAGGCCGGCTTTTTTTGTGACCGCGACGAGCGTGCCGACGTTGTCGAACAGATCGACAAAGAGGAAGACGAAGATGATTTCGAGCGCGCCGCGGCTGAGTGCACCGCGTATGTCGAGCTTGAATGCTGTCGCCGTCAATGTGCTTAGCGCCATGTGCTGCGGTGTCCAGTGGACCTGGCCGAAGATGTAGCCGGTGAGCAGTGTGCCTGCGATGCCGATCAGTATGGAGGCGCGCACTTTAAAAATTTGCAGTACAGCGATGAGGAGCAGACCGAAGAGCGCCAGCGCTGTGCCGGGAGCGCGCAGGTTGCCGAGCGTCACCACTGTGTCTGGATCGCGCACAACGATGCCGGTGTCGATGAGGCCGATGAAGGCGATGAAGAGGCCAACGCCTCCGGCCACGGATGCATGCAGCTCGCGTGGGATGGCTTCGACGAGGAGTTGGCGGATGCCGCCGAAGGTGAGCGCCAGGAAGATGACGCCAGAGAGGAACACCGCGCCGAGGGCTGTCTGCCAGGGGATGTGCATTTTGAGGCAAACCGTGTACGTGAAATAGGCGTTCAGACCCATGCCAGGGGCAAGCGCAAGCGGGTAGCGCGCCAGCACGCCCATCAGTATGGAGCCAAACGCGGCGCACAGGCATGTGGCGGCGGTCACCGCGGCGATGGGCATGCCAGTTTTGGAGAGGATGGCCGGGTTCACGAAGATGATGTATGCCATCGTGAGGAACGTGGTCACGCCGGCGAGGATCTCCGTACGCCACGTGGCGCCGAGACCGGCAAAGTCAAAGTAGCGCTCGATGCGTTCCCGCACGCGATGACCTCTCTGGATGGTTTGCTGTGTACCGCCATCATACGCAGGCTTTGCATCCCATGTGCTGCTATGAGTTCTCGTTCCAGGCAATCTGCCCTCGTACTTGACCCTGAAGAAGCTGCTCGCGATGCCGGCCTGCGCTATACCAGCGACCGCCAACCGGGTTATCACCGTGTGACGCGGGGTGACAGCGTCCGCTATCTGACGCATGAGGGCAAGGTGATGCGCGATAAGGCAGCGCTCGCGCGCATCAAGTCACTCGTTATACCGCCAGCGTGGACGGATGTATGGATCACGCCGCATGCGAATGGCCACCTGCAATGCACCGGTCGGGACACGCGCGGCCGCAAGCAAAGCCGCTACCATCCGCACTGGCGCGAGGTCCGCGATGAGACCAAGTACGAACGCATGACGCAGTTCGCAAAGGCGCTGCCGGTTGTTCGACGCCGTGTGCAGCATGACCTTGCACTGCCGGGGCTACCGCGTGAAAAGGTATTGGCTACGATTGTTCGGCTCATGGAAGAGACACACATCCGCGTGGGTAACGAAGAATACGCGCGCACCAACAAGAGCTATGGCCTGACAACCATGCGTAATCAGCATGTGGACGTGCATGGAGCGACGATCACCTTCGATTTCCAAGGCAAGAGCCGTGTTCATCACACGATTGATCTGCGCGATAAGCGGCTTGCAAGGATACTGAAGCAATGCTCCGACCTGCCTGGTCATGAGCTTTTTCAGTATGTGGATGAGGAAGGGAATCGTCATAGCATTCACTCGCATGATGTGAACGACTACCTGCGCGAGATCACGGGTGAACACTTTACGGCGAAAGATTTCCGCACGTGGGCCGGCTCCGTGCTGTGCGCGGATTTATTGCAGGGCTTTGAACCCGCAGCAACGATCACTCAGGCCAAAAAGAACGTCGTGCAGGCGATTGCGCAAGTGGCAGCGCAGCTTGGCAACACCCCGTCGGTCTGCCGCAAGTGCTATGTACATCCTGCGGTGTTGGAGACGTACATGGGCACGCTGTCACCCGAGGCCGCGAAGGGACGCATTGAGCGCGACATCGCGCGTGAGCGCCGGGTTCTCGAATCGCACACGGCAGCACTGCGGCGTGAGGAGAAGGAACTGGTGAACCTGCTGAAACAGCGTGCGCTGCTGCGCAAGGCGGCCTGAACGGTTAGCGATCGTGATCTGCGATAGGTCGCGCCATTTATCCTTATCGATGAGTCCCATCGAGTGGCCGGCGCATCCGCTACGTGTGGAGTTGCCAGGCTGAGTACGGGCGCCTGCAAGGAGTAGAAGTGGCATCGGTCAACAGCATCATCCAACTGATTCAGATTGGTGAACAGCGAGGCGGCAGCAGTACGGCGCAAGTATCTACCTGTTCCTCCGCGCTTGCGGATAACCCATGGGAGATCGATGCGACAGAGCCGGCGTACGGCCCCGGCGCTTCCATGCAGGATGCCATCCCAGCGGGTGCACCGCGCCAGGGTGTGTTGCCGCATGAGTATCGCAACGCATCGCCCGCGGAGTTGGACCTGCGGATCCGTGCCGCGAAGCATGCGTTGGGTGATCGCCTGGTAATGTTGGGCCACTTTTATCAGCGAGATGAAGTGGTGCAGTACGCCGACTTTGTTGGCGACTCCTTCCAGCTGGCGCAGGCTGCGCGGACGCGTCCAAAGGCAGAAGCCATCGTCTTCTGCGGTGTGCACTTTATGGCGGAGACAGCGGACATGCTATCGCGGCCGGATCAAGCTGTGATTCTGCCGAATCTTGCGGCGGGATGTTCCATGGCCGACATGGCCGATCTGGATGCGGTACAGGATTGCTGGGAGCAGCTTGAGGAGATCTATGGCACCGGGGTTGATGCGAGTGGCCGCGTGCCTGTCATCCCTGTCACGTATATGAACTCGTCGGCAGTGCTGAAGGCTTTTTGCGGTGAGCATGGCGGCATCGTCTGCACCTCGTCCAACGCGCCGGATGTGCTGCAGTGGGCATTTGAACGTGGCCAGCGTGTGCTGTTCTTTCCGGATCAGCATCTTGGCCGTAATACGGCGAAGGCAATGGGCGTGTCGCTCTCGCAGATGCCGGTGTGGACGCCGGAGCTGCCGTTCGGTGGGACGAGCGCGGAGGCGCTGCGCGATGCGCGTGTGATTTTATGGCACGGCTTCTGCTCGGTGCACAAGCGGTTTACGGTGCAGCAAATTGCCGCGGCGCGCATGCGCCATCCAGGCATCCAGGTGTTGGTGCATCCGGAGTGCCCGATGGATGTTGTCGATGCGGCGGACGGGTACGGATCGACGGACTTTATTAAGAAGGCGATTGAGGCTGCGCCTGCGGGGTCGTCGTTTGCGATTGGCACGGAGATCAACCTGGTGCAGCGCCTTGCCAACGAGCACCCGGAGCACACCATCGTGTGCCTTGATTCGATCATCTGCCCATGCTCGACGATGTACCGGATTCACCCGAGTTATCTTGCGTGGGTGCTTGAGGCGTTTGAGCGCGGTGAGGTGCTGAATCGCATCACTGTGCCGGATGATGTTGCTGCGCCGGCGCGTGTTGCGCTGGAGCGCATGCTGACGGTGACTCCGGGATCGGGGCAGACGTCACGGCAGGCGAGCAGCGCTGCATGATGAAGCCGTCACAAGATGCGATCGATCGCATTGTTCGCATGGCGCTGGAGGAAGATGCGCCGTGGGGCGACCTAACGTCGGCGGCACTTATTCCTGAAGCCGCTTGCGTCCAGGCACAGTTGGTCGCTAGGGAGCCAGGTGTCTTGTGCGGCGAAGATATTTTTGCGACTGCGATGCGGCAGGCTGATCCAACGCTGGCGGTGGCTTTTCACATACACGATGGTGAGCGCTTCGCTAGCGGTGATCTGCTGGCGACGGTTGAAGGGCCGGCGCGTGGTGTGCTGCTGGGCGAGAGGGTCAGCCTCAACTTTGTGCAGCGGCTTTCCGGGATTGCAACTCTGACGGCAACCTACGTTGCCGAGACTGCGGGCACAAAGGCGCGGATCGTGGATACGCGTAAGACCACGCCGGGGCTGCGGCTGTTTGAGCGGTATGCCGTGCGCTGCGGTGGCGGTCACAATCATCGCTCTTCGCTGTCCGACGCTGTCCTGGCGAAGGACAACCACTTAGCCATCCTAACGAACCATGGTGAGCGTGAGTTAACGACGGCGCTGCTTGGGGCGCGGGAGCGCATGCCGCATACGGCGCATCTGGAAGTGGAGATCGATCATCCTGAACAGATGGAAGCCGTGCTGGCTGCGGGTTTGGATACCATCATGTTCGACAACTTCACGACGGAGCAGATGCGTGCCGGTGTGCAGCAGGTGGCTGGGCGTGCGCTGGTTGAGGCGAGCGGCGGAATAACGCTCGGGCGCATTCGCGAGATTGCTGAGACTGGCGTGGACATCATCTCAGTGGGCGCGCTGACGCATAGTGCGCGGGCGCTTGACCTGGGCCTGGACATCACTACACAATAACCGCGCCTCATCCGCACCTCGTGCAGTATTGTGGAGCTGTATCGCAAACATGCGCAGATGAGGTGAAAAGGGATGCTGCTGGCTTGCCGGGCGCTGTGCCGAATGATACGTTGCTGCGCTTTGGTCACTGTCGCTCTGTTCGTTGGTGTTGTGCGGCTAGATGCGCAGTCTCCTGGTACAGGTGTGTCGCACGACCTTGCGGTAACGCGAGCGCAGCGCGTGTCCGATCTGCGTTATGCACTGCACCTTGACTTGCGGCCACATGCGGACGTGTTGTTGGGCACCGAAACGATTGACTTTACGCTTGCGCCTTCAGCCGTCCAACTTGACCTTCCGTTGGACTTTCGCGACGGACACGTAAGCAACCTTCGGATCAACGGCATCGCAACAACGGCACTCATGCTCGATGGACACTTCGAGCTTCCAGGCCCAATCCTCCACAGCGGCGACAACCGTGTTGAACTTAAGTTCGACTCGCGTATTGCATCTGCAGGCGCGGCGATCACGCGGTATGACGACAAGGAAGACGGGAGCGAGTATCTCTACTCGCTCTTTGTGCCCATGGATGCGAGCATGGCTTTTCCATGCTTTGATCAACCGGACCTGAAGGCTCGTTTCTCACTGGAGGCTTCTGCACCTGTCGCGTGGACGGTGCTTGGAAACACACGCGGTGAACGCACGGACGGTCAGGGTGACTGGTCATCGTGGCACTTTCCAGAGACCAAGCCGATCCCGACGTATCTGTTTGCGTTTGCGGCTGGGCAGTGGACGAGTGTGGATCCGACAGTAGGTAAGCCGCAAGTTTGGGTGCGGCATTCGCAGCTGAAACGCGCAGAGCCTGAGATACCGCAGCTGCAGGACATTACCGCGCGCGGCATGGCATGGCTTACAGACTTTTTCCAGCAGCCGTTTCCATTCCCCAAGTACGACATCGTGCTTATCCCCGGCTTTCCGTTCGGCGGCATGGAGCATGCAGGCGCTACGTTTCTGCGTGAAGACGCGGTGCTCTTCCGATCAGCGCCTACGGCAGCAGACCGCTTCGGGCGCAATACGCTTACGCTGCATGAGCTGACGCATCAATGGTTCGGCGATCTTGTTACGATGCGCTGGTTTGATGATCTGTGGCTGAAGGAAGGCTTTGCGCAGTACATGGCGTACCGTGCACAGAATGCGCTAGAGCCTGATAGCGGCGCATGGAAGCACTTTTACGAAGACATTAAGCCGCTTGCCTATGGCATTGACGAGACGCACGGGACCACGCCCATCTTTCAGGACATACCGAACCTGAAGGACGCAAAGAGCGCGTATGGCGCCATCGTGTATCAGAAGGCGCCGTCCATCCTGAAGCAGCTTGAGTTCCGGCTTGGTGAGACTGCGTTTCGCGATGGCCTGCGCTTGTACTTGAAGCAACATGCATACGCCAATGCGCAGTGGAGCGACCTGGTGGACGCTTTGCACGCGAGCAGCGGGCAGGATGTGCGGGCATGGGCCGATGCGTGGGTGCTGCGCCGCGGCATGCCGGAGGTAACAACACGCTGGAGCTGCGCGCAAGGCAAGGTTGCATCGCTCACGCTGCATCAAAGTGATGTACTGCCGGACGGCTTTGTGTGGCCGATGACGAGCGACGTTGTATTAGGTAGCGGCCTGTTCAGCAGCAACAGCACGCAAGCGTTCAAGGTGGCATGGAACTCTGCCGAGATAACTGTGCCGGAAGCTGCAGGCAAGCCTTGTCCGGAGTTCGTCTTTGCCAACGCAGGCGACGAAGCCTATGGCCGTTTCCTGCTGGATGAGACGAGCGAGCAGGCCGTAGTGAAGGGCATCGTACCTGCCTCCGCAACGGCCATGACGAAGTCCGCTCCTGATCCGCTGCTGCGCTCGATGCTCTGGGGCTCGCTGTGGGAGAACGTGCGCACTGCGAAGAGCGCGCCACGAAGCTATGTTGAACTTGCAATGCGTAGCTTGCCGAACGAAAGCGATGAGACACTTTCACGCATCCAGGGCAATCATGCGGTCACTGCGCTGCATTTTTATATGGGCGAGAAGTCGCGTACAACGTACGTACCGAAGCTTGAGGCCATCACGACTGATCGTATGCTGCACGCGCCGAAACAGGGGCTGCGCATCATTCATTTTCGGCTCTTCAACGGCGTTGCTGAGACGCCTGCCGCGCGCATAACGGTGAAGCACCTGCTCGCAGGCGAGCTCACGGTGCCTGGTGTGGAGTTGCGGCCACTGGACCGCTGGGGGCTTGCCGGCAAGCTCATCGCGCAGGGCGATACTGAAGCGCAAACGTATTACGACGCCGAGACCAGGCGTGACACCAGCGATGATGGACAGAAGTTTGCCTACGCCGTTAAGGCAGGCACACCCACGGCGCAATCGAAGCAAGCGTACTTTGGCGATTATCAAAAGGTGCCGCCTGCCGCCGGAGCAAAGCAGGAAGACTGGCTTTCGCAGAGCCTAGGGTCCTTCAATGCGTGGAACCAGAGTGCGCTCACGCTGCCGTATCTGCAACGCTCGCTGGACCAACTGCCGGAGATCAAGCGGGATCGGAAGATCTTTTATCTGGGTGTGTGGCTGGGTGCGTTCCTGAACGGGCAGAGTACGCCGAGCGCGCTGGATTTAGTGCACACATGGCTGGCACAACATGGCACCGATCCTGACTTGCGGCGCAAGGTACTTGAGTATTCCGAAGAACTTGAACGCACGGTGCGCATTCGCCAGCGGTTCCCAGACTGATGGCGCGGCCTATGGATTGGTTGCGCTACGCGCCCAAAGAGTCGCAGCGTGCGTTGCTGGCTGCTTCGTTGGGATGGATGCTGGACTCGTTCGACATTGTGCTGTATGCGTTGGTGCTGCCTTCCATCATGGCCGAGCTGCACCTGAGTAAATCGCTTGCGGGCGCGCTTGGTTCCGTCACGCTTGTTGCGGCTGCAGTGGGAGGCATTCTCTTCGGTATCGTTGCGGACCGCTGGGGCCGCACACGCGCTCTCATTGGATCGATCCTGCTGTACTCCGTATTTACGGCTGCGTGTGGTCTTGCGCAGGGATTCGTGTCGCTGCTTTGCTTCCGCGTGATGCTTGGCTTTGGGATGGGCGGCGAATGGGCTACCGGTGCAACGCTTGTGAGTGAGACGTGGCCTGCGGAGCATCGCGATAAGGCGCTGGCGTTGATGCAGAGCGCCTTCGCTGTCGGCTATGGGCTGGCTGCGCTTGTGGCGTTTGCACTGAAGCCGCTGGTGGGCTGGCGTGGGGTGTTCTTCGCAGGTCTTGTACCGGCATTGCTGACGGTGTGGATCCGCCGCCGCATCCCTGAGCCGGAAAGCTGGAAGGCAGCGAAGGTAATCGCTGAGCCGCAGAGCAGGGGATTTGGTGCGCTCTTCAGGGCGCCGCTGCTGGGGCGCACGGTTGCGCTGACGGCAATGAATGCGTGCTGCCTGTTTGCATGGTGGGGCTTTAATCTGTGGGTACCGTCGTACCTGTCGTTGCCGGTAGCAGCCGGCGGTGTGGGCTTCAGCTCGCGCACCATGACGATCGTGCTGATCACCATGCAGGTGGGCATGTGGATTGGCTACATCAGCTTCGGTTACCTCGCCACTGCATTTGGCAGGCGTCGCGTGTATGTCAGCTTTTTGCTGATTGCAGCCGCGTTGCTGGCGCTCTTCAGCCACGCACACACGCCGCTGTTGCTGCTTATGCTTGGGCCTGTGTTGGCATGTACGGCCACTGGTTATTACAGTGGCTTTGCGGCTGTTACAGCCGATACCTATCCATCGGTCATCCGTGCCAGCGGACAGGGCTTTACCTACAATCTTGGTCGCCTGGCCAGCGCTGCCGCACCGTTCATCGCGGGCAGCCTCGCACAAAGCCACGGCTTCGCGGCAGCGTTCAATCTGGACGCCGGCGCGTTTGTGGTAGCGGCCATGCTGTGGGTGTTTCTTCGTTAGAATCGCGGCTGAATATGTGCAACGGAAACTTGAGATCTCCGAGCTATTGCATGTTCTGTGAGCTAACTGACAGTACGACGGCAGGTACATCCTCCTCCCTCAATCGCTCGTCTGACATGACATGTTGGCATCCGTCGGACCTATGCACGGTTTGAAACATAGCCCGAGACACCCTGTGCTGCTCGCGATGTCTGTGCTGGCGGCGCCGCTCCTCTGGATTGGCTTTGTATCCACTACGAATCCGCATGAGCTTGAGGTTGGTTTCGCAGCCTGCGCCGCGACTGTTGTATTCAGCCTCTTTGTTTGCCGCTGCAGCAGAACGGAACTGACGCTGCACGTCAGCGACGTTGCGCAGGCCTGGAGGATTCCGTGGTACATGGTGAGTGGTGTCTATGAAATCACGCTGCTGTTGCTGAAGGATCTATTTCGCTCTGTCCCGGCCGGAAATCTGTTCCGTGTGTGCGGCTTCGATTCAAGTTGCCATGATCCGGTACGGATGGCTCGCGGGGTGATGGCAGTAGCGTATACAACGACGGCGCCTAACTTCATCGTTGTTGATATTGATCCATCGCAGTCGCGGATGCTGTTTCACCAGATTGGCCGCAGCTCCGTGCCGAAGATGACGAAGGCTCTGGGAGCCAGGGGATGAACGCATGGCTCCTCGCCGGTGGGGCGGTATGCGCAACGTTAGTCCCTTGCGCTGCGATGTGTCTTCGGGGATCCCCGGAGCGCCGTCTGGTTGGTGTCGAGATGGCAAGCATGATCGTCACCATCGCGATGATCCTGCTTACGGTGGGATTTGGCCGGTCCATCTTCATCGACCTGCCACTTGCACTTGCCATCATGGGCTTTGGCGGCGGGTTAGTGTATGCACGCTTCCTGGAGAAGCACCTGTGAGCCCGCATGTGATCCTCGTGGATTCACTGCTCGGCATGACCGTGATCGCCTGCTGGCTAGGCGTGATTGGGATGCTGCGCATGCAGACGCCTACGCAAGCACTGCATTACCTTACACTGCCTGCGACCGCAGGGGTTTTTGCGCTTGTGGTTGCGGTGTTCCTGGAGACAGGCATGAGTGCCACTGCCATCAAGACGCTGCTGATCGCTTTTATCCTGCTGGCGATTAACTCCGTGGTCACGCACGCAACAGCACGGGCGTTTCGAACACGTGAGTTGGGCCACTGGGAGCCGCGTGATGGAGATCCGATCGAGTTTGTGCCGAGCACGCACCATGCGGCGCCTGAGGTGAACCAATGATGTATGTCGGCGCAGGCCTGCTGCTGCTGGTTGCTGTGAGCGGCTTTGCCGTGGTGCGCACGCGCGATGTGACATCGCAGATTCTGGCCTTGGGCTTCTACGGCATTGTAACGGCGCTGATGTTCTTTTTCTTCCAGGCGCCGGATGTAGCACTGTCGCAGATCACCGTGGGCGCCGTTGCTCTGCCGTTGATGGTGATGCTCGCGATCTCCCGCATGAAGTTCCACGCCGCCGCGCAGGCTAAGTCCGGTGCCGGAAAACGGGAAGAGCATGACTGACCGCGTTAGATTGCGTGTGTTCCTTGTTGCCGGAGCCATCTTCTTCGGCCTGTACTGCTATGCAGCCATGGACCTGCCGGCGTGGGGCTTTTATCGTGGGCCATATGGAGACTTCATCTCGCATCTGGCAGTCTATGAGCGGCACGCGACGGATTCCGTAAACGCCATCAATTACGACTATCGCGGCTTCGATACCCTTGGCGAGGAGTTCATCCTGTTTACAGCCGTGCTTGGGGTCATGCTGCTGCTGCGGCGCGAAGAAGCCGGTGAGCCGCAGAGGCCGACGGCTAAGGTCAGTGACAGCCCGCGGCTGAGCATCACAGTCCAGGCCATCACGTTGCCGGCGGTCTACCTTACCGTTCTGTTTGGGTTTTACATCGGCCTGCATGGACAACTTACGCCCGGCGGAGGCTTCCAGGCCGGCGTGATTCTTGCCACGGCGTCGCTGCTGGTGTACGTTGCGCAGAATACGCGGGCCTTTGAGCGAATTACATCACATCCTGCGATTGAGTTGGTTGAGGCGCTGGGGGCCGCGTCGTATGCGTTAATTGGGGTTGTGCCACTTCTCGCAGGCGTGCCTCTGCTGACAAATATCCTGCCGCTCGGTACAACGGGTGACGTCTTTTCAGCAGGCACGATTGCGCTTATCTCCGCATGCGTGGGTGTTGAAGTAACAGCGGCGTTCCTGCTTGTGGCTTACACCTATCTCCAGGAGACCATCCTTGGACAAGTTTCTGAAGACTAGCTGATTCGCGATGGAGGAGTGAAGCCCATGCCGCCACATCTCTCGATGCTGCCGTTCGTAGTTGCTGCGTGGCTTTTCTTTTGCGGCTTATACGGCATCGTGACCAGCAGACACCTTGTGCATTGCGTTGTCTGCCTCGCCATCCTGCAGACGTCTACCTACATGCTGCTGCTTGGCATTGGCTATCGCGTCGGCGGGGCGGCCCCGGTTCTCGCGGATATCTCTCCTTCCAAGCTGACTGTCGATCCGGTGGTGCAGGCGTTGATGCTCACTGATGTCGTGGTGGAAGCCGTGGTGGTCGCGCTGCTGCTTGCCATTGTGGTGAAAGCCTATGAGAAGAGCGGCTGCATTAATCCGAAAGACCTGAGTACGCTGCGCGGATGAGCGACCTTGCTGCACATGTCGCGAACGCGTTGCCCGCGCTGCCCATCGCTCTTCCGCTGCTGACCGCGGCCACGCTGGCCGGCTTTCGCAAGCACCTGCCACGTGCTGCGTCGGACTCGATTGCGATTGCCTGCGCAGCCGTTCATCTGGTGCTATGCCTGCGCCTGCTGGTGCTGGCGCAAAGCCACACGCTGGTCTACTGGTTTGGCAACTGGTATCCACGTGGCTCCATGGTGCTGGGCATCAACTTCGTGATTGATCCGGCGGCCGCAGGCATGGCCTCGCTTGCATCGATGCTCACGCTACTTGCACTGGTGTTCTCGTGGCGCTACGTCGACGCCGGAGCGAATCACTATCAGCCCCTCATGCTTATCTTCCTCACCGGCATGACAGGCTTCTGCCTTACCGGCGATCTGTTCAACCTCTTCGTCTTCTTTGAGCTTATGAGCACGGCAGCCTTTGCGCTTACCGGTCTCAAGACGAAGGAACCCGCGCCATTGCAGGGTGCATTCAACTTCGCCGTGACTAACACCATTGCAGCCTTCATGGTGCTGACAGGCATCGCCTTCCTGTACGCCGTCACGGGCGCGCTCAACATGGCACAGATCGGTCTACTCCTCGTCCATCGCCATGACGGCCTGGTGCTTTTCGCATTTGCGCTCATCACCTGCGGCTTTCTTACGAAGGCCGCCATCGTGCCGTTTCACTTCTGGCTGGCAGACGCGCATGCCGTTTCACCAACGCCTGTGTGCGTTTTATTTTCCGGCATCATGGTGGAGCTTGGCTTGTATGCCGTGCTGCGGCTCTACGCGATCATCTTCATCCCAGCGCTGGATGGCAAAGCCACTGCTTTGCGTGGAATCCTTCTTGTCCTGGGTACGCTGACGGCGCTCTTCGGTGGTGTCATGTGCTACGCCGAGCACCACATCAAGCGCGTGCTCGCATTTTCTACAGTGTCCCACGCCGGATTGATGCTGACAGCGATCGCCCTACAAGGCTCCGTCGCCACGGCGGGCTTCTTCATTTATGTCCTTGCGCACGCCTTCCTCAAGGCCGCACTGTTCTTCGTTGCCGGCGTGCTTCTTCATCGGTTGCGAACTGCGAGCGAGCCGGCGCTCTTCGGCAGGGGAAAGCCACTGCACGTGTCTGCGGCACTCTGGTTCTTGGCAGGGCTGGGCCTGGCGGGAACACCGGGCTTTGGGACAGTACTTGGCGAGGCACTTGTATCGCATGCTGCCGAAGCGTCAGGCATCCACTGGCTTTCGCTGGTCTTTCTGTTCAGCGGAGCACTAACCGCGGCTGCGGTTCTTCGGATTGGGTTCCATACTTTCCTGGGATGGGGCACGGGACCAATTACGGACCGGGCTGCGCAGGTGGACGAACTGCCGGAGACAAATCAGCAGGAGAACTCAACACCCTGGTACCTGATTGCGCCACCGGTTCTATGCCTGATGATGGCAATCATTGTGACGGTCTTGCCGGGACTGCGGCACGGGATGCTTCTGGCGGCCAACCGGCTCTGCTTTCAGCCGGCGTACCTGCACGTTGTCTACACCGGAGCGACCATCACACTGCCTGCACCATCGGGGATGGATGTCTCTGCGGCAGGGGCCAGCATGCGTGGCATCTTCGCAGCACTTATTGCTTTGATGATTGCACTCTCCTCGGTCTTCCGCGCACGTCTTCACAGAACTCTGCGGGTGGGAGCATTCCTTGAAGGTCCGCTTGTGCTGCTTCGCACGCTGCAATCAGGTCACGTCGGTGATTACGTGTTGTGGTTGACCATAGGCGCTTCGGCGGTCGGGATGGGCTTCGTAGTTTTACTTCGCTAGACTTGTTTTCACCTGCTGTGACTAGTAGTAAAGATGGAGGCGCGGGGAAGGCGAACCGACGCGATAAAGATTTGCCTTCCATTCTGATGAGAAGTCGCGCCCAGTTGTCGTCGTCTTGTCCCTCCGTTACAAACGGCAAACTGTTTCCAACCCAAGACCGAGATACGTCATACTCGTCGTTATGCGGGCCGCCTAAGATATTGGGATGCATATGAGTTGCAGGTTGGAACGGCCTGCTCTTCCTTGTACTTCAATCGAGGAAGAGCGGCTTTATGTGCCGGTCGAATAAGTTCGTTGTTACGTTGCGTGCAACAACGTCTTCATTTTCTTCCAGCGCTTCGGTAAAACGTGTACCCATCTCAGCGGCAATTTTAAAACCGACGTGCAGCAACTGACGAAGATCCAGGTTGTATTGTGGATCGCGAGTGTTATGGCGCAACGCACGGACGTATTGCTCGCTCGTCCAGTCTCGAACCGTCTCCGGTGCGGGGAGGTTGGAAGCGTCAATGTTGATGACGGTCGCGTACGGAGCACAGAGAGCCTCAGCCCGGACAAATGCCTGGGAATAGATATCTTTCGCCACATCCAGAGCGTCGCCTCCAGCCTCGGCGAGGCCGACGAGTTCTTCGAGCCAGGTGGTGCCGGCAGTTTTCACGTGCACTCCCGCGCCCGTTTGCCTTAGCTGTTCACGGATTGGCCCGTAGATGGAAAACTTATCCGATCCAGAGTGCACGCTTAGCTTCAGGTTTTCGGGCAGACCATACCGTTGCACGGCGTAGGCGATGGTCGCCACGTCCTCTCGGAATTCTTTCTCGAATTGAGCGATATCGCCGACGTAGTCGACACCTTTGTTGAAGCGGCCGGTGAACTTTGGGGCGATGGTTTGTATGGGCAATTTCTCGTCGGCGATAGCGGCCAGGATGATGAGCAGTTCAGGGGGTGTTTGCGGGGCTGAGGTCTCATCCATGCTGATTTCAGCAACAAAGTCTTCGTTGCCTTTCATCTCGGCGATGGCACGATAAATGACTGCGGCCTCCTGGACGGCAGCCAAGAAGTGCTTCGCTGTCGTTGTGACGAACGCTTGTTCCAATCGGAAGGGGTGCTCGATGCCCGGAATCGTGAGGTCTCCCATCAACTCTGGATGCCTGGCAATAAAGCGTTCGATCCGCGTGTCATCGCTTGTCTGTCCGATGTTGTCTGCGACATCAAGGGTGAAGAAATCGCACGGTTGAACAAAGCGTCCGTAGGTCTTCAGGTTGATGTGATCTGCATCCAGAAAATACGGCCTGGTCCATCCAAGCTCCTTGACCGCCGCATCTGAGGCAGCCCGCGTTGCGCTTGGTTCGGAGTGGATGATGAGATGCTCGCGGTTGGATTTGTTCCAGACAGGAGTGACGTCAACGCCCCATTCGCTTGCCAGGATGCAAGCCTGCAATTGGGCTTTGGCCTGGTGAGCGAATCGATCACCCATGCCGATGGAATAGCGTGGCAGCTTCATTTCATTCCTCACAGCCCGGCGGTTCGAACAGCAGATCGTAACCTAGATCAAAACCTGCTACAGCCGGCAAGTATTATCTATTCATTAGTATCATGACAACGATGTCATAGAGCGATAGGGTCGAACTGAATCCGACGATCCATGCCTCGAACTATACCGCCTTCGTGGCTTTGATGCTGGACCCTTATGGCTGGTAGTTTTTCGATCGGGTTGACCTTGGAGGAACAAGCCTTCGAGTGGCTTTATATGCAGGGGACAGAGTTTTAGACTCCATTGTCTGCCCCACTCGCATGAAAAAGCACGTGATGTCTATCGCCTGACAAAGCCAGACGCAGGGTGCAACCATTGTGTTTGTTTATATTGAACTCTGGAACCTCGTCTGCTACTTCATGCAACAGTGCCCGCATTCGCTCTTTAATCCGCGTACATTCATAGGTTGTGGATGCAAGTCACCCTCCAGGCATTACTGTCACCAGCCGTGGATGGATGTCCCTCCTGAGAAGGTCTCGCATGAGAATGAAGTATCTGTTTTTTGGTGCGATTGGCGCGTTCCTGCTGCCTCCCTTGATGCGAAGCCAGGAGAACCCATCGGAACCGCCGTTCAAGGTCATTCCGTGCAATATGAACTGCCTAGACCGGGGGACGATTCAGCCGGCGCCGGTGAATACTGACACGTCGCTGGATCAGGGCAGGCACAGGCTCTTTGTGCTCTCCGACATGGGAGGCGACAACGACGACAACCAGTCGATGGTGCGTCTTGTTCTGTACTCCAACGACATTGATATCGAAGGATTAGTTGCGACGACATCGACCTTCATGATGGACCGGACGAATCCGCAGATCTTCGAGAGTGTCGTGAAGGCGTATGCGAAGGTCCGTCCAAACCTGCTGAAGCATGATCCGCACTACCCGACGGCTGAGTCGCTTGCCAGCCTCATCAAGTCAGGCATTCCGCAGTACGGCATGGGCGGTGTTGGGCCGGGCAAGGATTCGGACGGCTCGAGTTTGTTGATCGCGGCGCTGAAGAAGAATGATCCGAGACCGTTGTGGGTGGCGGTTTGGGGTGGACCAAATACGTTGGCCCAGGCGCTTTGGAAGCTGCGTTCGACGGAAAAGCCGGAGACGGTGAAGGCGCTGGTTGCGAAGCTGCGTGTGTATGCCATCGGCGATCAGGATGATTCCGCCTTCTGGATGCGGCGGGAGTTTCCCTCGCTGTTCTGGATTACACCGACGGGCTTCAACACGGGGATCAACTCGACCGATCCCGGCTCGAATCCTGAGACGGTCTCAGCTGCGTGGCTCGCAAAGAACATACAGGAAGGGCATGGTTCGTTGGGTGCGGAGTATCCCGACAGCGCGTATGGCATGGAAGGCGATACGCCTTCGTTTCTCAGCCTGATTCCGAATGGCTTGAATGATCCTTCGCATCCGTCGTATGGTGGCTGGGGCGGCCGGTTCGCGCTGTACACGCCTCCGCTGCCGGCACTCGCGCAGGCAAGGCCCGGTACGCGGTCACAGAACCTTGTTGTTCCTGTTGCCGAGACGCGTCCCATCTGGACGGCGTCCGACGATCTGTATACGGGGCCGATGGTGCGGTCGTTGCGCAGGCCCGGCCAGCAGCCGGCAGGAGAACCGGCGCCACCGAAGAACGCCGGTGTGACGGTATGGAGATGGCGCGATGATTTTCAGAATGACTTTGCTGCGCGCATGGAGTGGACGACGAAGCCCTACGCTGAGGCGAACCATCCGCCGGTAGCAGTGCTGGCTGACAATACGCCTGCGGAGTTTACCGTGCACTCAGGCCAGGAGTTCCACCTGAATGCGACGGGGTCGCATGACCCGGACGGGGACTCGCTCAGCTACTACTGGTTTGACTATGTCGAGGCAGGCGACTTGCCTGATCCTGTCAGCCTAGCTCCTTTTTCGCAGGTGTTGACGGACCTGCCTGTAACTGCTCCGAAGGTGGATGCGCCGAAGACTGTGCACTTCATCCTTCGGGTGACGGACAAGGGCACGCCTGCATTGTCTCGTTATCGCCGGGTGATCGTGCATATTGTGCCGTGATGGATTCGTGTCCTCGATACGAGACGACTGTTTGATCTCCTTGTCTGATTGAGCAGCGGCTGTATAAGGGCCAAGCTATAATCACCACACCTTCCGCATGGCAAAATCTGTCTCATCTACGTTTTGCATCATTCCCTGGATGCATCGGCATACCGATGAGCAGGGATATCACAAGCTGTGCTGCATCGGCGATGGGCCGCAGAACGAGCTGCGTGATGAGCATGGCGAGCGGCTGCATGTGTCGCAGCAGATGACGGATGCCGAGGTGCTGAACTCGCCGGTGATGAAGGCGACGCGGGCGGCCATGATGAAACACATCTGGCCGGTGGCGTGTTTTCGCTGCGAGCAGGCTGAGGATGCGGGTGGCGAGAGTGGACGTCAGTATCTGAATGAGCGGTTTGATCCGGCCACTCACCTGCCGTTGCTTGAGGCGACTGCGGCGGATGGCACCCTTGAGCATCCGACGGTACGCTATGCCGACATACGGCTGGGCAACGTGTGCAACCTGACGTGCCGGATGTGCGGTCCGGTGGCATCGCGGTTGTGGGTGCCGCACTTCAACGCCATGCAGCCGAAGGCGTACCGGATTGGCGAGACCGAGCTGAAGGTGCTGGGGCAGAACAACTGGGTTAAGAACGAGTCGGTTGGATGGCTGCTGGAGCAGAGCCTGCCCACGGTGGAGGCGCTGCACTTTGCGGGTGGTGAGCCGCTGATTCTGCCGGAGCTGGTGGAAGCGCTGCAGATGTGCATTGATGCGGGGCGCGCGGGCTCAATCGAGCTGAGCTTCAATACGAATCTGACGGTGCTGCCGGAGAAGGTGACGTCCCTGTGGCGCCACTTCAAGAGCGTGTCGGTGCTGTGCAGTGTGGATGGCTTTGGGCGGACGACGGAGTACATTCGCCGGCCTTCGAAGTGGACCGATATCGATCGGAACCTGCGCACGCTTAATGAGAACTTCGATGCCTGGAAGATCAAGTGGGCGACTGTTAGCTGCACCACGCAGATTATGAACGTGTTGAACCTGGATCAGCTGTTTGGCTACCTGCGCGGGGCCGGTCTGTTGCGCATCACAGCCATTCCGCAGCTGATGCCGCTGTTCTATCCGAACTACCTTTCCATACAGGCGCTGCCACCGGCTGCGAAGGCCGTTGCGAAAGAACGGCTGCTGCTGGAGATTGAGCGCGCCGAGGCGTTGAACGTTCCCGGGCTGATTGGGCCGATTGGGTCGATCCGATCGACGCTGGCGTTTCTGGAGGCAGCGGATACGACGTCCGATCTGCCGGATTTTCTGTCGTTCTCGGAGAAGAGCGATGCCGTGTTCAAGGATTCGTGGCGTGAGGCGGCTCCGGAGCTTGCTGGGTTTATCGATGCGTTCCCCGTGCAGAAGCGCGGGTTGAGCGGGCTGTTGCAGCGTTTGACGGCGTAGCGCGGGCCTTCAGCCCGCAATAGGTTGGTTCGGCTGTACCTGGGGCTTCGCCCCAGGCTATTACAGCGCGGGCTTTCAGCCCGCAACGTTTCGGCACAACGGCAGTTACGAAGATGTGTGTCGCGGCGAGGTTTCCGCGAGGGATGCTTAACCTCAGCGACTGAAGCCGATTTGCTCAATGTGGTGGTTGCACGGCTGAAGCTGTGCCCTTCCGTGTGCAGGCGCTTTGTCTTCTCGATGCAAGAGCTTTGATTATTCGGGTGTTTCGCGCAGCGCTGCCGGGCCATCCAGGTAAGCCATGGTTTCCTTCCAGAGGAGTCTGAATGGGAACAGGCGCTGTCCCTTTGCGCGGCGCAGCAGTTCGGCGAGGACCATCCGCAGGCGCCACTGCGGAATCCAGAGGAGCATTTGGCCGTATGCGCGACCGTCGCGATGCCGCTGGAAGACGAGGGTGAGGAAGGCGGTTTCGCCACGGCGATAGGCGCAGAGTTGCCGCTCAAGCTGGTCCATGCGTTCGCGGTGGGCGTGCAGAAGAACGGCGTCCGGCAGGTAGCAGATGCGGTAGCCTGCGCGGAGCATGCGGTAGAAGCAGTAGAGATCTTCCCACGCGCCAGCGGGCGTGCCGGCGCCGAGGCGAACTTCAAATGGGCCAACGCGCGGATCGCGCAGGGCTGTTACGCGAAAGGCGGCGTTAGCCGTGGTGCCGATGCGCCAAAGGTGCGGAAAGCCCACATGCCAGTGCGCCATCCAGTGAGCGTCGAAGCAGGCTGGCTCGGACCCGTGCTGGAGGCCGCCGTAGGCTTCGAAGAGCCGCTCAGCAGTCGTGTCTGTCTTTACGGGAAGGCAGTTGCCGGTGCTTGCGGCGGGCCCATCGGGCTCGAACAGGGGAGCAGTCAGGCGTTCGAGCCACTCCGGCGGAGGGATGACGTCGTCGTCTGTGGTGACGATGACGTCGCCTTGTGCGGCTTTGATACCGCAGTTTCGCGCGCGTGCCAGACCGGCGATGTTCTCCTGCAGCCATATGACGTCCTGGTAGCGTTGCATCAATGGAGCGGTGAGGCCGGAGTGAGGATGATTATCAACGACGATAATTTCCACGGAGCGGCTGGTCTGCTGCAGGGCCAGCGCGTCCAGGCAGCGTGCCAGCGCCGTTGGTCGGTCATAGGTGGCTATCACGATGGAAATTCCCTGCGCGGCCAAGCTGTCTGCGGGAATCTCCAATGAAAGTTCCTTTGAAATGAGTGCCGTACAATGAACTTTCAGACTACATGATGCGTTTGGGGTTCACGATTCCTGTGCGGTTTTCGATTATCGTGCCGACCCACAATCGAGCTGCACTGCTGGACCGCTGCCTGACCGCACTGGGCGAGATGGACTACCCGGCCGCTGGCTTTGAAGTGCTGGTCGTGGACGACGGAAGCCATCCGCCACCATCCGAGGTCTTTGCGCGGCATGCGACGCGGTTGCCACTGCGCACCTTTCGTACGGAGGGTGGCGGACCGGCGAAGGCGCGTAATCTTGCGCTGCGTGCTGCCGCAGGTGAGTACGTTCTGTTTACGGATGACGATTGCCGGCCCAGCAGGCAGTGGCTCGGTGCATACGATGCGGCCATTCAGCGGCATCCGGGTGCAGGGTTTGGCGGCGCGATCGTTGACTCGCCGTTGAATAACATCTATGGCCGCACGAGCCAGATGCTTGTCTCGTTTCTGTACGCGTATAACCAGACGACGAATGCGCTACGGTTCTTCTGCTCGAACAACCTGGCGTTTCCGCGTGAGGCGCTGCTGGCTATGGGCGGCTTTGACGAATCGTTTCCATTAGCCGCAGCCGAGGACCGCTACGTGTGTACGCGATGGATGCGGCAGAGCACGCTGGAATTTGTACCGGACGCGGTGGTTGAACATCGCCAGCAGCTTGGTTTTAAGAGCTATGTGCGACAGCAGTTTCGTTACGGGCGCGGCGCATGCCAGTTTTGGCGCCGGCGGTACACCGAAGATGGAGCGGTCAACAAGGTGCAGCCATTCAGCTTTTATTGGGATTTGCTGACGTATCCGCTGGGTCGCGTGCCGTTGTTGCAGGTTCTTCCCACCATGGGCCTGCTTCTCCTGTCGCAGGCTGCTGGAGTGACCGGTTATTACATCGAGGGAAAGAACGCGGACCGAATCGCAAGAAAGTGACCGGGTTCTGTGTGCCGCATGCGCAGCCGGACATCCGAACTGCGTTGAGTCCGTATATGGTGGTGGGATGTTATCGACATTCGGCGAGGGAATAACCGTCGCTGCTGATCCGCGAGCCATGGCGATGAAGCGCAGGTTTCTTGCCCTGTCAATTGCGTTGATCCTGCTGCATGTGGTGTTGATGCTCTTCCGGTACGGCCAGCTGCCGTCCGCGCCGGTTGTGTCGGACGAGGTGGTGATCAACGATCCATCGATCTCGCTGGCGCACGGACATGGCTACGTCGCTGAGAGTTTTGGGGATAGCAAGTACGGTCTGGATCGTGTCTACGCGCATTTTCCTCCGGTGTATCCGTACACGGAAGCACTCGCGTTTCGCCTGTTTGGGATATCGGTCTACACGTTGCGGCTTACGACTACCGTCATGAGCGTTGCGAGCACGATCGTGCTTGCAATGCTGTTGTATCGCCTGTGCGTCTTTGGGCTGATGAGCTGGGATGTGGCCTTGCTGGTGCAGGCGCTGTACTGCACAAACGCCTCGTTTGTCGCGACGGAGCGGACGGCACGCATGGAGTCGATGATTGGGCTGCTGGTGCTGTTGTCGCTGTTTGCGATTGTGCATGCGATCACGGTCCCGGCAGAGAGACGGTTGCTACCGCTGTTGCTTGCTGGACTGTTCGGAGCACTCACGGTAGCTGTGCATCCTGAGGCATTGACGGCGGTTTTGCTATTGGCTGCGTTGATGCTGTTCGTTGTGCCGACGACGTTGACGGTACGGATCACGAGCGCCGCGCTTTTTGTGCTGATCCCCCTGGCAGTGGGTGTGTCGATCTACCGTGCGAACTTCTTCGCTGCGATCCGCCAGTTCCTGGCGATTGCGCACGATTCCAAGGCCTATAACCCTACAAGTTATGAGTGGATGATGGACGCCCTGCATACGCGGGATGTCTCGACGATGAGCCGCAACGTGTTCCTGATGTCGATCATGCTGCTGCTGGCGGTCCCGGCGGTGACGTTTCTCTGGAAACGGAGAAGCATCGTGCGGGACAGCGTGCAGTACAGGATGTGTGCCTGTCTTGGTGTCATTGGGATCGCAGAGATCCTGTTGATGATTTTTGCGCTGCGCATGGACGGGAAGCGTTGCGAGTTCCTGTTTGGGGCGTTGCTGGTGGGCAACGCGCTCTGCCTTTGGGGTAGTGGCGGATTGCGGCGCCCGCAAGCTGCGGTGGGATGGGCGATCGTGCTGCTGCAGTGCGTGGCGGCTGCCTTCTACCTTTACCCGCGGCATGACAGGACTGCTGACGCGAATCCGGACCGTTTCCTGCCCATCGTACGGACATTGCCGCCGGGTCTTTCCGTAACGGCGACACCGGGACTTTGGCTCGATCTGAAGGAGGCCAATCGGCCCTTTACGCTGATCCTGAATGGCCTGGATGGTGAGGCGGCGTGGGGCAGTCAGACGGCAAATCCGCTGAGCCGGTTCGATGTCGTTGTCCTGGAGGACTCGTATTGCGTACGACGGCCATGGCTGAAGACCGAGGCACAGGCGGGTCGAAAACGGTATTTCTATCCTGTCGGCAGCGATGGGGTGGAAGTGTACGTCCGGGGTGAGGCTCCCCAGCCGTGAAGCTGCCGAAGACCGCTTGTTTCGACATGCTGAATGTTGCCGGAAGACTCTAGCTGGTGAACCAAAAGTCTCTGTACAGAGAGACCTTACGACGTATTTGCAAATAGTGCGGACCCCCGGCATCCGGTATACTTGACTAGTTCCCTCGACGCTTCGGCCTGTCCATCGATGATTCGAGATGCGTGCGTTCGGCAGGAAATCGTGCCAGTGGTGTCACTCCATGCAACCCTTGATCTCTGTTGTTATCCCAGCGTTCGATGCCGAGCATCACCTGAGCAAGTGCCTTCCGGCGCTGCGCGAGAGTGACTACCGGAGCTTCGAAACGATCATTGTGGATGATGGCTCGAAGGATGGAACGAGAGCACTTGCGGAGGCCTTCGGTGCTACGGTGCTCTCCACCGGTGGCCGGATGGGGCCAGCCTATGCACGGAATCTAGGAGTTGGCGCAGCAACGGGCGAGGTCATCCTGTTCCTTGACGCGGACGTCTGCGTTCACCAGGACACGCTCCATCGCATCGCCGACAGCTTTGAACGCGATCCCTCACTCGACGCTCTGATCGGGTCGTATGACTTTGAACCTTCGGCCCGCGACTTTCTCTCGCAATATCGCAACCTGATGCACAGCTTTGTGCACCAGATCGGATCGCAGCGTGCCTCGACTTTCTGGAGCGGCTGCGGAGCCATCCGTAAGGAGATATTTCTGGAGCACAGCGGCTTCAATGTCGACTACGGCCGTCCAGCCATTGAAGACATCGAACTTGGCTACCGTCTGATGAAGGCTCACCGCAAGATCATGCTAGACAACGATCTGCTGGTGAAGCACCTGAAACACTGGAGCTTCTGGAACCTGCTGAAGACGGACATTTTGGATCGCGGCATTCCTTGGACGGAGCTGATTCTCCGCGACAAGTCGATGCCGAACGATCTGAATCTGCAGCTGAGCCAGCGCGTGAGCGTCGCTCTTGTGTTTATATTGATCGCGCTTGCGGGCACCACCGCCATGCTGAGCGGCGCGTACATCCTGATTCCATTCCTGTTCCTCGTCTTCCTGATGCTGGCACGCTGGTGGGGTGAGGTCGGCAGCTATCGCCGGCCGCGACGCGCGCTTGCCAAGCTGACGGGGATGCTTGTGCTGGTGTCGCTGCTGGCGTATTGGCAGCACATGTACGGGCTCATTCCGTTCCTGGCGGTAACGCCGATCTTTTTGCTGCTGCGGCACCGGTATGACAAGACGGGGAAGCTGCGCAAAGTCCACCGGATGACCGGGATGTTCTTCATCTGCTGCTCGATTGCCGTGGCGGCGTATTACCTGCCGGCGCATCATCTTATGTTCGCGTGCTTCGTCATCCTGGTTCTGCTGGCGTTGCTGAACAGCCAGTTTTACCTGTTCCTGGCGGGGAAGCGCGGCATTTCGTTCATGCTCGCGGCGATTCCGTTTCACCTGCTGTACCACTTCTACAGCGGTGTGTCGTTCATCATCGGCTTTATCAATCACTATTGGGCTACACGTGAACAGAAGTCCGCCGGCGGGGCTGCCGTGGTAAATGTTGAGCCGGCGACGCAGCCGCATGCCAAGGACCTGCCGTAGCGCGGCGTGCCGGACCCTTGGTGTAGGCTTTAGCCATTCCGCCGTGTAAGCGGCACCATGTGCAAGCAGCACAGCAGGTTACGTGCGTCGAGGAGCAAACCAGAGGGATGTCGATAGGAACACACATCGCGGCTCTGCTGCGTGCCCGCGACATCCTCTATACCTGGACGGTGCGGGAGATCAAGGTCCGGTATACGGACACAAGCCTCGGCCTGGCGTGGATCGTGCTCTATCCGGCGGCGTGGGTTCTGCTGTTCACGCTGCTCTTCAGCCATCTTGTGCCTGTGCCGGTGCAGGGCATACCGTATCCACTGTTCGTGATGTCGGGACTGGTGCCGTGGTTCTTCTTCAGCAGCACGGTGAGTAACGCGGTCTCAAGCCTGAAGCACAACTCCAACCTGATACCCAAGGTTTATTTCCCACGCGAGATTCTGCCGCTGGGTTCGGTGCTTGTGGGCCTGCTGGATCTCAGCCTGTATCTTGTGCTGATGCTTGGCGCGATGTGGTTCTTCCACATATGGGGTGGCGTCAAGATGGTGATGTTGCTGCCGGTCATCGCCGGCATGACAGCCCTTACGCTGGCTGTGAGCCTGCTCACCTCGCGCTTTGCGCTGTTTCGTCGCGAGGTGCAACTGCTGGTGCCGATGGCGCTGCAGTTCATGATGTACTTGGTGCCGGTGTTTTACCCGGTTGAGGTGGTGCCGGCCGCGGTGCGGAAGTATTACCTGCTGAACCCGCTGGCCGCGCTGATGGACGCCTTCCGGCGCATCCTCATTTACCGCAGTTGGCCGGACTGGCGTTCTTTCGGCTACGGATTCACCGGTTCATTTGCCCTGCTGCTGATTGCGTATTGGGATTTCAAGCACGCTGAACCGGAATTTGCGGACCGCCTCTAAGCCATGATTCCTATCTGTTTTGAGAACGTCTCGAAAAAGTACCGCCAGCGCCACGAGCACCAGGCGGACGGCGATCTGTGGGCGTTGCGAGACGTGAGTTTCGAGTGCCACGAAGGCGAGGTGTTGGGGCTGGTTGGGCGGAACGGCTGCGGCAAGAGCACGACGCTGAAGCTTGCTGCCGGCGTCACGTCTCCGACCACGGGCACCGTGACGACTTTGAAGCCGATTGCGCCCATGCTGGAGCTTGGCGCGGGCTTCCACCCGGACCTGACGGGACGGGACAATATCCGGCTGAATGGCAGCCTGCTAGGCATGGGGCGGAAGCTGACGAAGGCACAGTTTGACGAGATTGTGGCCTTCGCGGAGCTGGAGCAGCACATTGATACGCCGGTGAAGCACTACTCCTCGGGTATGTCGGCACGGCTGGGGTTTGCAATTGCCGTGCACTCGACTGCGAAGCTGTTGCTGGTGGATGAGGTGCTCTCGGTCGGCGACAAGCTCTTCCAGCAGAAGTGCCTGGCGCGCATGATGCACCTGCGGGACGAGGGAACGACGATCATGCTGGTCTCGCACGACGACTCGTGGATTCGCAGTTTCTGCACACGTGCGTTGCTGTTTGACGCGGGCTGCCTGCTGGCTGACACGAATCCGGATGATGCGCTACGGCAGTACGATCTGCGGCTCTACAAGACGGAAGGGGAAACGCAGAACGGCGTATCGATTGACACAGTGGAGGTGATACTGCCGCAGGACACGCCTGGGCCGCCGGACGAGCTCCGCGGCACATCGTTGCAGGTTCGCATCACGTTTGACGCGAGCGGCGCTACCACCGAATGGGTGCTGGTTGCGCGCGTACGCCGTGAGGACGGCGTCTATCCAGCGATGACGATTGCGCCAAAGGGTGGTGCGGCCGGTGTGGCAACGCTGGAGCTGGGCGATCTGAAGCTGGTTGTGGGCCGATACCTGATGGAGGTATCGATTGAAGATGCGATGTCACACGCCGTGCTGGCCACGCAGATTTCAAAGCCATTTGCCGTACCGGGCGAGTTTGATGTGAAGCGAGGTTACGATGGCATTCTCAAAGTGGAAACGCGCTGGCGATTCCACTGAAACGAACTGCGTGGCGCTTACACGCTATTGCAGCAAGTGACTGTAACGCATAGGATTTACACACACCACCATGGCTAACGACGTAGCAGTATCCCCGATAGACGAGCTGTTGAGCGATACATTCGCAGCCAGGCTGCAAAAGCTGGCTGAGAAGAGCGCGGCCGAGTACCAGGCCAACAAGCCGTTTCCGTACATGGTGTTCGACAACTTTCTGCCGGAGGCTGCGGCTGAGGCGGCGTTGCGCGATTTTCCGCAGCCCAGGCAGCTGACCTGGACCAAGTTCGACAATCCGAACGAGAAGAAGCTCGCTTTCGATTCCGTGGAGAAGCTGCCGCAAGGGGACCGCGACGTTTTGCTCTTCCTGAACAGCCGCCCCATGCTGAAGTTCCTTGAGACACTGACAGGCATTCAAGGCATCATCCCCGATCCGTACTTCGAGGGCGGTGGGCTGCACCAGATCATCCCCGGCGGCAAACTTGGCGTGCACGCGGACTTCAACCTGCATCCACGGCTGAACCTGGACCGGCGCATCAACGTGCTCATCTACATGAATAAAGATTGGAAGGAAGAGTACGGCGGCCACTTCGAACTGTGGAACCGTGATATGACGCAGGCGGAGGCTAAGATTCTGCCGCTGTTCAATCGCTGCGCCATTTTTAGCACGACTTCGTGGTCGTACCATGGGCACCCGACGCCGCTTGCGTGCCCGCCGGACCGCACACGGAAGTCGATTGCAACGTACTACTACACCAATGGACGTCCTGAGGAAGAAGCCGGCGAGGCGCATTCCACGCTGTTCAAGGCGCGGCCCGGTGAGGTGATTGCGGAGCAGAAAAAACCTACGGGCGAGGCATGGACGCTGCGGCGCATTGCATGGGCGCTTACACCGCCCATCCTGCATGAGATGTACAAGAAGGCGAAGGGTGTGTAATCGGCGCGGCGATGCAGTGGGAGGACGTTCGAACGTTTCTTCAGCAACGCTTCACGCGTGTGACGTCAAGCGTCGCCTATATTCCACAGCTTGACGGCCTTCGTTCACTGGCTCTGTTGCTGGTGCTTGCACATCATGCTTTCGCCATCTACATGATGACAACGCATCGCCTGGGCACACAACATCTGCCGGAAGACTGGGACCTGATTGCAACACGATCGCCGCTTGTGAACTGGGCGCTGCACATGGCGTTTGGCGTGCCGATTTTCTTCACCATCAGCGGGTTCGTGCTGGCGATGCCGTTTGCGCGGACGATCCTTGACGGCTCAAGGATGCCCTCGATCCGGTTATACTTTATGCGCCGCCTCATACGTCTTGAGCCGCCGTACTTCATCTCCATGACGGTGGCGTTTCTGCTGCTGCTTGCGCCGTGGCGAAATTCATACAGGATGGTATGGATTACCTGGCACGTCTTCCGTGCGCATTATGTAGCATCCATCGCGTATCTGCATGCGTTTATCTACGGCGGCCCAAGCTGGATCAACGGCATCGCATGGACACTTGAGGTAGAGATCCAGTTTTATCTGCTGATGCCAGTACTTGCGTTGCTCTTCAAGTGTCGCAGCGCCGCTATCCGGCGAGGAACGCTTGGCGCGCTGACGGTGGCCGCGGGGTTGTTCAGTCAATACATTGTGCCCGGCCTGCATAGCACGCGCATCGAATACAGCCTTGCAGGCCACCTCGAATTTTTTATGGCGGGCATACTGCTGGCGGACGTGTATATGGACCCACCGGAGCGTCTGCGCTTTGGCCCGCGGCTTGCCGATGGATGCGCCGCGCTTGGCGCTGCGCTGCTGGTGTATGTGCTGCATTGGCAGCCGCGGTTTGCATGGTGTGAGCCGCTGCTCCTCATCGTGTTTTATTATGGCGTGTTTCACGACGGCTTGGCCGGCAGGCTCTTCAAGTCGCCGTGGCTCACCGTACCGGGCACCATGTGTTACACCATCTACCTGTACCATTACTTCATCGCAGAAAGCTGGATACACCTGACGGCACGGCTGTTCCCTCAAACGCATTCGTTGCTGTTTGACGTGTGCGTGCAACTGCTGTGCATGATGCCCGCGGTGCTGCTGGTGTCTGCCGTTCTATATCTGCTTGTTGAGCGGCCCTTTGTTGTGTTGAGCCACACCGCAACGCGCCGCTGGAAACCGGCAGCGCACCCGGCCGCACCAGTGGTTGCTGCGTAACCCCATGGAGATTTCGATTGTCATTCCGGTCTACAACGCGCTGGCACTTACAAAGCAGTGCGTCAGGAGCGTCTACGAGCATGGCTCCGCTCTGTCGTTTGAAGTCATCCTCGTTGATAATGGCTCGGCATCTGACGTGGAAGAGTGGGGCAAGCAGCAAGAGCGGGAGCACCCAAACCTTCGTTATCTGCGATACCCAGAGCCGCTTGGCTTTGCGAAGTCCGTCAACACAGGCTGCGCCGTTGCTACGGGTGATGTATTCATCGTTCTGAACAGCGATACGCTGGTGACACCGCTGTGGATGGATGAGTTGTACAGCGCCCTCATGGATGATCCATCACTGGGCGCGCTTACGCCGACGACGAATCATGCAGGCGAGCCGGCGCAGATGGACTATGGCACCATCGACCTGTCAGCCACGAAGGCGCTGGCACTGGTGGCAAAGCGGGCGAAGACGCCGAACATCCTGTATCTGCCACAGCGGCTTACGTTCTTCTGCGTGGCTGTTCGTCGCGATGTATGGCTGAAGTTCAACGGATTGGATGAAGCGTACAAGGTTGGCAACTTTGAAGACGATGACCTGTGCCTTCGCCTTCGCGTTACCGGCTACCGCTTAGGCGTTGCGCAGCACGTGTTTGTGTACCACCACAACAACGCAACGTTCACGGCGAACAAGATCAGTCACGGCGGATGGATGAACAAGAATGCTGCGACGTTCGCCGGGCGGGCGCGCAGCTTTGCCGAGGCGGATGACATCACTGCGGCAACGCTGCCGTGGCCGAAGCGCTCCGGTCACGATATCTCTGTCGTGATCCTTCCATCCGATGGTGGATTGCTTGCCCGCACATTGCGCAGCCTCGCTAACCAGACCATTGCGGAGTTTGAAGTGGTCGAACCACGCAGTGGCCGCGCTCCAGGCCGGTCGTGGATTGCCTATGTGCACGAAGGCGACATCCTGTATCCGTTTCATCTTGAGGCGTTGTTCGATGCACTCGAACGCACCGGTCAGGAAGCGATCTATGCCGATGGGTGGGTGATGGGTGCGGAGTCCGCGCAGACGCATCCTGATGTGTCGAAGCATATTCGCAGCGCGCCACTGCTGGCCGCGGGATGGATGCATCACGCATCGCTGCATCTTGACCGCATCTACGACGAGGCGGTGCCAATGCACTGGCCGCGCTTAACGTGGGAGATGGTGAAGGCACCTGCAACGCCAGTGCATCCCGCGATCGAGTCAAATGAAGAAAGCTTCAGTTTCGTTGAATCTACGCGCAAGGCTTATCGCAAGCTGGTGCCGCTGGAGACACGGCTCAACCTGGACAAGCGGATTCGCAGGCTGGTTGGAAGGCCGCTGCCTGATCCTGAGCAACAACAGATGCACCAACTCGCCGCGCATCTGGTTGAGCTGACGAAGAGCGCGGTGGATGCCGGGAAGTTTGCGACAGAAGGCTCACTGCCTGCGATCTTCATGTTCAATGCGATTTCGTGGAACTCCGTGATGCAGCGCCAGCAGCATTTTGCGCGGGGCCTTGCAGAGCGTGGCCACACCGTCTTCTGGGTTGAGCCATCGCTCAGCCCACCGCGAAACTGGTGGAGCAGCAGGCCGTTGCAACAGCTCGCACCGGGTGTCCACATGCTGCGCCTGCCCGGTGGTGCACGCGACATCTACACGATGGAGTGGAATGATGCCATCATCGATGCGATGCAGGCGGCGGTGCTGCAGACAGCGTCTGCTTACGGCGTACGTGAAGCGGTAATCCTCATCAACTATCCCCGCTTTCAGCCCATTGCCAAGCGCCTGCGTGAGCAGTGTGGATGGAAGATCGCAAGCGACTGCCTTGACGATCAGCGGGCGCTCGCGGGCATGTACCAGACGGTGCTGTTCACCTATGAGGACTGGCTTGTAGAGCAGGCAGACTTGTGCATCACGTCAAGCGTCGTACTACAGGAGAAGCTGCATGTGCGGCCAAGCACGCTGCTGCACAACGCTGCTGACAACGACCTTTTCTCATCCGCGGAGTCCATGGGCTATCTTGCGCATTTGCGTAAGCCCATCGTTGGTTTCTTCGGAGCGCTCGCCGACTGGATTGACATGGACCTGATTCATGCGGCTGCGGAGCACTTTCCGGAGTGGACGTTTGTCTACATCGGTCCGCATACGTTCTCGCAATCGGCGGTTGAAGTGGAGTGGCTGCGCGCAACGCACCTGCCTAACATTATCGTGTTGCCGCAGATGGATCTCCGCACGCTGTCCGCGCACCTTGCAGACTTCGACGTGTGCACGATGCCCTTTCAAGACATCACGGTCACGCGTTCCATGAATCCCGTGAAGCTGTACGAGTACTTAGCCGCGGGCAAGCCTGTTGTGTGCCGTGACCTGCCCGAAGTACGTCATCTTTTGGAAGATGGCGCCCAGGGTTTGATCTCGCTCTACAACTCGCAGAAAGATTTTTTTGAGCAGTTACAAGCTGTGCTCGCTGACGATAACGATGCACTGCGGGAACGACGTAGAGCATTCGCGCGTAGCAACGACTGGGCGGATCGCGTGGATACGCTGTCGCACCTGTTGACTGATCTGGCTAAGGAATAAGCTCGCGCAGGGCATCGTCCATAGGATTGAAGACGCGCTCCCATGAGTAGCGCTCGCGCACAAGCTGGTGGCTGGTCGTGCGAAACTTCTTCCATAGCTCTGCGTTTGAGAGCAGCTGGACGATGGCACCTGCAAACTCCGCTGGATCATCGCGAATCAGCAGATGCTCGCCGTCGACGACGTCGATGCCCTCTGCGCCGAGCGTTGTGCTGACAACGGGCAAGCCCCATGCCATGGAGTCGAGGATTTTGCAGCGCGTGCCGGAGCCGAGCCGCAACGGCGCTACGGTTATGCTGGCTCGTGCGGCGACTGCATCCATGGAGACAGGGCTTGGAGAAAGCTCTATGCCCATATTGGTGCCGGCGCGTTCGACAGCAGCGCGTACTACCGATGATGGATCGCGACCTGCGAGGATGAGTCGTGCATGCGGCTTCTGTTTGCGGACTAGCTGCCATATCTCAGACAGCAAAAACTCAACACCATCGACGTTAGGGAGATAAGCGAGATGTCCGGCGAACAGTACGGTCTGCGCTTCGAAGCGAGCGGTTGGCAACCAGGTGGAAAGATCGGCGCCATTGGATGCAACGACAATCTTGCCTTTCGGGACACGGCGTTCCATCTCGTCACGATCGACTTTGCTGACGGCAACGCGAAGAGGGAAGTCAGCCCATGCTTGATCTTCGTAACGCTCGAGCAGTTGAGCTTCGGTCAACGCATTCTGATAGTGCAGCGGCAGGGAGTCGGTCCATGCGCGTTCTGAAGCCTGATAGAGCAGGCGGGATTCGATGTTGTGTTCTGTCAGCACAGTCAGCGTGTCAATGTCTTTACGAAACTCTGCCATGAAGACCTGGTCCATGATGGCTGCGTGGTACTGGTCCGTTGGGATGGATTGGATGGCTCGTTGGAAGACGCCGGTGTAGTGCTCGCGCACGCGGAAGGGCGTGCTCATGTCTGTTACCGCTGTTGTGTTGCTCCCCTCGACGCCAAGCACGGCATGCAGATGCTCAAACGTTTGTTTACGCGATGGCGCAAGCTCCTCACGGGGCATCGATGTTATCAGCGTAAGTTGATAGCGTGACCCGAAGTAGCGAATCATATGCTGCACACGCATGTGCCATCCAGAGACGAGACCGAATGGGAAGTTGCACGTGAGCAGCAGGAGTTTTAACTCACGGCCCAGCGGCGAGCGCTTGGCATGCAGCGGTGCAAGGACGCGTTTAATGCCATCGATCTGATCGTTGGCGCGCTCGTTGCTCCAGTAGGTGGAAGCGAAGGCAAGTGGCAGTTGACCGAGGCCGTGTGGTTGCAGGCGTTCGCGATACCAGCGCGTGACGCGTGCAAGGTTGGGATATTGCGATGTGGAGCGTGATACGCCCGCAGAGCGTGGCTCACGGTAGCGATAGATCAAGTCCGGTAGTACATCCCAGCGTAGACCCTGTAGATTCGCGCGCACGTGCAGCTCGTAATCTTCGAAGCCAACGCCGCGAATTTCGGTGAAGCCGCCGAGTTGTAGGAAGGCTTCGCGGCGGAAAATCATGCAGGAACCGCCGTGCATGTCGTCGCCCATGCTGCCGATGAGGCTGTTGCCCGGTGGATCGTAGAGCAGCGTACATGGGCCGTTGGGGTCGTCGTGAAAGCCGTAGTTGCGTGCGACGAGGCAGTCGTCGCCGGTGATGAGAGCGCCGCGCAGAAAGCTTTCAACCGCGTTCGGCATCAGGACATCGTCGGCATCGAGGAAGATGAGGAACTCGGTTGAGGCTTGTTGTGCCGCAGTATTGCGGGCGCTGCCTGCGCCCGCGTTGGATTGGCTTATAAACGTCCATCCACGATGAGCGTAGCGGTCGCGGCATGCTGTAAAAGCGGCGCGTGCTGTGTCACTGTGCGAACCGTCGTCGACAACGACAACGGAGAAGTCTGTTGATGTTTGCTCTGCAAGAGATTGCAGTGCAGCCTGCAGATATTGCGGCTCCTCGTAGTATGGGATACACACTGTCACTGCGGGCGTTGTGAGTGAAGAGCGCATGCTCTTGGCTGGTTCATTGTGACGATACTGCCACAACGCTGCCACTTGCTGTATCCGTTGATCCAGCGATTCATGGGCATTATCAGACGGTGTTGTGAACAATCGATCGGCCCACTGCCTGGCATAACGACGCGCGAAGTTCTGGTTGATTTCAGCAACCGATGAAGGGATTTTATCGGAGGCACCACGCTCATCAAGTACAACAATGGGAAGCTGCTTTAGCGAGAAGCGCCGTTCGCGTAGCAGCGGCATGGCCCATGCGGCTTCAAAGAACCACACGATGTCGAAAGGTTGAACAATGTCCGCGAGTGCGTGTGCGGTAACGAGAGCGGCATCACGCGGGAAGTATCGCTGTTCCGGTGCGAGGTGGCCTGCGCTTGCCGGGATCCATGCGAAGCCTTCGGCCTGCCATGCGAGTGCATTGGATGGCAGTGTCGGTTGCAACTTGGTCTGAGGTACGACGAGTGTGACGTCGTGGCCTTGCGCGCGCAGTGCTCGTGCTGTGTCGAGCGCGCGGCTGTCGCTGCCTGCGTCGCTTTGGACGAGGGCGACTCTCATGCGGATGGCGGCTCGTACGGGCCGACGAAGCGCGCAAGAAAGACGCGGTGGATCTTCAACCGTGTCTCCATGGAAAGTGTGTTGCGATACCACTGTTGCAGGCGACTTACGCTGATGCCGCGACCTTCCGGCTCGAACTGTTTGCTGCTCGCGGTAAAGAAGGAGTAGCCTGCCTGCGGTGCGTTCATCTTTGCTTCGAGCGCCTTGATTCTGCCGGCCTGGTCTTTGTAGGTTTGATATAGGCCCGCGAGCGCAAGCGCGCCACCGGCTAAGCCTGCTTCAGCCATCTTCTCTTCATATGCGTTCAGCAGCCGGCGTTTGGATGCTTCCGATGGCAAGGTGCGCGCAAGGCTGCCTTCCACCTGGCGATAGAACTGCAGCAGGTCCGGCAGCACATCTACCTTATAGCCTGCGAGTGTGAGCCGCACGTAGAGTTCCCAGTCTTCGTGACCCGCACCACGCATCTCGGTGAAGCCGCCGATTGCGTTGAACACGCTGCGGCGAATGATGAACATGGAGCCGCCGAAGGATGATGGATCGAGTAAGCCGCCAACAAGATTGATGCCCAATGGAACGCATGTTGCGTATGCAGGCGCAGTGACTTTGCCGGTTGTTATATCGAAGGGCAGCTTGTCCGAAGCGAAGAGATAGCTGCCGCAGATAAGCGCGTCATCACCTGAGAGTGTGATCGCATCGCGCATGCGCTCGACAGCATTTCGTGCAGGTATGTCATCGGAGTCGATGAACAGAATCAGATCGCCCTTGCCACGCGCGACGCCGTTGTTGCGTGCCGCATCGACGAACGTGTTGTCTTGCCGGAAGAAGTCCCATCCATGCGACGCCGCGCGTTTCGCCTGTTCTTCAAAGACGCGGTTCGATTCATCATCGGGCGAGCCGTCGTTCACGGCGATCACGTTGAAGTCTGATGTGGTTTGGTGTTCGAGCGCATCCACAAACTGGCCCAGGTACGGCGCCTTGTTGTAGTAGGTGGTGACGACGTCCACCGTGAGCTTTGCAGCATGCAGATTTCGCGCGGCGCGTGCTGACGCTGATGCGAGTGCCTTGCGATGGAAGCTGAGCCAGCGTTCGTTGGCTGCAGCGCAGTCATACTGCGTTATCTGTAAAGCCGCGAGCGGCGCGCGTAGACGCTCTTCGATCTTTGCGGCCAATTCCGCAGGGAACGGCTCACAGAGCTGCGCCGAGGCGTCCTGCAGTATCTCGCCGATACCCCCGCCGCGGCATGCGATCAGGTTCAGGCCCGGTATTAACGACGCTTCGACAACCGTGTAGGGGAAGTTATCCGAAGGTGATGGCACCACGCACAGCGTCTCCGTTGCATGCGTGCGCAGATACTTTGCTGCCTGCTCTGCGTCGAGTGACGCTAGATGCGTGACGGAGAAGCCAGCGGACTTCAGTGAGCGTAACGATGACTCCAGTAGCTCAGGTGTCCTGGTCGATCCCAGCAGAACAACGTTGGGACGTGCTGTGCTCTTCGTGGCCAGGTGTTGCAGTGCCTTGACGAAGAGGCGGATACCTTTGCGCTCTTCGATGCGGCCGAAGTAGACGATGGTCTTGATTTGTGGCGAGGGCAGTGTTGACCCTGTGCCTGGCACTGGCATGGGCAGGCCCAGCACATCGACGTTGCCTGGAAACTCCCAGCCGATGGAGGAGAGATGATCCGCCATGTAGCGGCTGGGCGAGATGACGAAGTCGCTGTGCTTCGCCGCGTAGCGCTCCAGGTACGCGAGGTGGAGATCGCTTGGCAACTGTGGGTACTCGTGGTTTGAACTGAGTTCCCATTCGGATGGGCCATGGAGCACGGTAACGCACACCGGCCCTTGGTCGATGCTGTAGCGGCGGTCGCGCAACAGGTGGAAGCCTGCGTTGCCCCAGTCCTGCAGGTAGACGGTATCGAAGCCGCGAAGCACGGGCGCAGCAATCTCCGAGATGCGCATGGGTGCAACTTCGGGCCAGCGTGTAGGTAGTGCCGGTGGCGACTGCAGTTCGATGAGGCCAATGCCTTCGGCCTGGTAGCGTGCCTTCCACTGGGAATCGACAGCCATGGGCTCCCAGTCGGTGCGGGTCATCACGATGGTGACATCGTCGCCCGCCTGGCGCAGCAGACGCGCAAGGCGTGTGACAAACGCGCCCACGCCACCAGCCTTGCCACGGATTGTCTGTACGTCATACGAGACGATTGCTACGCGAGCCATAGGAATCTTTTGGGGGATGATAGCAGGGCGGTGTAGGACTGCGACGATCGACCGTCAGGGGGCAGGGTTATAGAAGACACGCATGTCGGTGTATGCAGAGCATGGTTGCGGCAGGAAGCCAAGGTCGTGCTGGATAAATTGATCCACCTCCGCTGAGGTGACACCAAGCCTGTGTTCCGCGTCATCATTCATAGAAATCCAGCCGGGATGATTGGCGATCGTCCAGGCCTTGAACTTTGTCCAATCGCCAACATCTTCGGGATGGTTTGCGAAGCGGAACTGGCCGACATACGGCGCTACGCCGTGCGTGGCGTCGTAGACCATGAAGTTGGCGGCGGCAACGTGAACATCGGCCGCGCGCGCGCATGCGATGCGTTGCAGGTGCATGCGCTGGCTGGGGAAGGGTTCATGCCTCAGCCGCCAGGCACTGACCCATGCGCAAAGCGCAAGCAGCACTGCGAAGCCTGCCATACGGATCGCGATTGGTCCCGGCCAACGCTGCGGCTTGAGCACGTACACCGCGTAGAGGATCAGCGTGGGGAACATGGACATGGCGTAGTGCTCGCGCGGGTAAATAAACAGGATGCCGAGGAAGGCGGACACGCTTGCGGCAAGCATGTACAGGCTGGCAGGCCTCATCGGGCGGTCTTTTGCGCGGAGCCAGGGCCACACGGCAAGTAGTACGACAACGAAAAAGAGCACCAAGAAACGTATGTCTTTGGCGTTATCGAGCATGTGGCTCAGGAAGAGCTTTGGATTCTTCTTGAAGTAATCGGTGATGGTCATCAGCACCTGCGGTGCACGCAGGCCCTGGTCCAGACCAAACTCACGTTGCGCGAAGGTGCTTGTCCACGGGTTCTCGCCGGGCTGCAGCAAGCCGTTTTCACTGGCCCTGAGATTGACACTGTCGACAAAGGCGAAGCCGGAACGATTGCCGGTGGTGTGCTGCGCGGCGTAATGGATCGTGAACGCAAGGCAGAGCACCGTGACGGCCATGGCAGCGGCCCGCACCATGCGCGTTTCTGTTGCACGCTCAACTACGAGGCATACGATGGTCGCCACGGCGGAGAGAATGACTCCGTCCTGCAACTCCGGCCTTGAGAACGCGCCGATAAACGTGGCAATCGTCGCAACTGTGAAGACCTCGGAATACTGCCATTGCCGCTGCTCGGTACGAATCAGCAGGCAGAGCCCAATGAGGATGGGCCATCCCGCGAAGAGCGAGACGTATGGCACCGGCAGCATGACCGGCAGTGCAAGCAGCAGCCCCGTGTACACCAGCGAGCCTGAGATACTGAGCAGCACCGGCAGCATGGCAAGAAATGAGACCATCACACCCCACGAGACGAAGTAGCGTACCTCGGGGTTGGGGACGATGAAGGCCAGCAGGCGGTACCAGAGAATGTAAAGCGGGGCCCACGCCTGCGCGCGCAGCATCAGGTTCACGTGGATCCAGCGGGCACCGTTCAGGTAGATGGATTCATCGAATGGATCGATGCCGATGGAGTGGCCTGCAAGAACGAGAAACACCGCAGTCGCAATCGCAGCGGTGGTGATTTCCGCGGATCGTCTGACGTGTGCGGTCAATGCTCTGTGCTCCCACGGCCTGTGCGCCGGCGAGCGCATGTCTTAGAAGAGATTGTCCTTAGGCGTGAGTTCACTCTACCACGCCGCGCATGCATAGAGCCGTGCATGCCCGTGGTTACAGATGGTCACGATTTGCAGATTCAGCGTACAAACCACGTACAAAGCTATGCAGGTCAACGCGAATGCCTGATCTCCATCCGATCGATCATGCCTATCCACGGAACATGGGAGGCATAGACCTAAGAAGACATCGGCTTACTTGAAGCTTCGGTACTTGGGACGTCGTTTACAGACGGCCGAGAGATCTTGACGATGCCTTGTTCCGTCCGGACCGAGACGGCCCGGATGCCAGGCCCGTTTCCGTCGAGCCTTAGCTTGAGTGCAGCAAGCGGTACACCAACCCATTGGGTCAAGGTCTGCTCGGTGCCACCTAATTCGATCTCGGCAATACCAAGCGGCTTGACGAGGCCGGGCGCCCAGCTCACCGGTTGCCCACTGGGATGCTTTGCACTGTCTGGGAAGAAGTTCCAGTTAGGCAGGCCGCGCGGCCAAAGATCTGCCACGCTACCCACGCCTGAGGCCGTGACGCGATCACCGTTCGGCAGAATGCGCCCGCTTGCGGGGTTCGAGTTGACGGGGAGCTTCAGCCGTCGCGCCTCGCGCTGCAACTCTTCCAACGTATCGACGCCGAGGGCAAACCCACGAAAGCATTCACCGGTGGACACCTGCTTGTGAAAGAGCCGCAGGGGGCCGTCCATCTGCTTGCTGAGCGCGGTCGCATCGATGATACCCTCCACCTGCAGATAACAGGTCTCGCCGAGTGGAAAGATGCGACTGGCAATACCGGTGGTCGTGTAGCCGCCATCGTAAAAGCCCAGGCCTGTTTGTTCGCGCAATCGGGCGGCTGCTTCGTATACGTTCTTGACAGCAAGCGAAATATGGTCGACGCGGATCATAGCGGCTCCGGTTTCTTTACGTTGTCTTAGCCTTACTTCCAGAGTCTTGTGAGTTCACGACAGAGACCCTCGCAGCCGATTCAATTGCTCAGCGGGGGCGAATCGTTCAGTAGCCGCCGAGCCATTCCTCATTGCATTGAGTGGGATCGGCAAACATTGCCATCGCCTTGCCCATGAGCATCGTCGTGATACCGGCAAGGGTGGCGTACTTAAACAGAGCGCGGCGACTCGGATTGGACGGACCTTCCTGCAGCTTTCTAAGCTTCAAGGGCAGACCTCCTGCGGATGACCACTTCGCCGTTCATCGTTTGGACGGCTATGGCGTACACACCGGCCGGCTTGCCGTTGAAGCGCAACGGCAGGCTGTGTGAAACAGCGCCGGTGAGTTGTTGCAGGGTATCCTCGCGACCACCCACCTCGATCCATGCGACGCCTTGCGGCTTCACCAGGTTTGGAGCAGCTTCAGCCGGCTGACCGCTGGGATGGTTGAAGAGTTCTGGGAAGTAATAGAAGTTTGGTGATCCGGCCGGCAGGCCTGAGCCGCCCTCGAGACCGTAGACCTGAATCCTGCTGCCGTCCGGGCTGATGCGGCCGCTTCTTTCGTTATGGCTGGGCTTCATGCCGTAGGGAGCGCCAATCGCTACCAGTTCGTCGAGTGAGTCTGTTCGGAGATTGAGGCTCTGGAACCGATCACCTGCCGCTGCGCTCTCGAAGAGACGGCGTGCCTGTACATTCTTCGGATCATCGAGGAGAGATGCGTTCACTACGCTGGAAATCTGGAGATATGCGCCCCCGCCAAAGGGCACGATCTTGCTGCCGGTTCCGGCTTCCGACCAGCCTCCGTCGTAGAAGCCAAAGCCTGTTTCGGTTCGCAGACGCAATGCTGCCTCGTAGAGATTCTGTGAAGCCATCGCGACATGATTGACGTGAATCATTGAACCCCGTTGATCGGTTGTGCCCAAAACTTACATGGAATAGTGCGAACGCAAGTATTTAGTTGGCATGCTGAACGACAGCTGTTGAGCCGCGCAAAAGCGGAGGCGAACGACTATCGAAATTTGCTTGCTAATGCATGCTTCATAGTATACAAAGAAGTACACGTTGTCTTTAAAGATGTCGACCCTGGTTGGGAGTTACGTTCATGAGTCTTCGGGATGTGTGTAACCTGATTCAACACTCACCGATCGGCCTTGGCATTCGCAAGTCTGACTGGCTTTTCCCGACGATCGAAAGCATTCACATCATTGGGCTTACCATGGTGATCGGATCCATTATGTGGCTGGATTTTCGTTTGCTCGGATGGGGCGAACGGAGCTCGGTTGCTTCGGTGGCCCAACGCGTCTTCCCGGTCACCTGGTGGGGCTTTGGCACCGCCGTCCTTACGGGTTCCCTGCTGTTCGCTTCGGAAGCGGTCATGTGCTATGACAATATGGCGTTTCGCCTGAAGATGCTGTTTTTGTTGCTGCTTGGTGTCAATGGCCTGGTGTATCAGTACACGACTCACAAGCGCGTAGCGGAGTGGGAAGTGGAACGCAGCACGCCGCTGAGCGCGAAGATGACCGGCTATGCCTCCCTTATTCTATGGACAGGTGTCATCATCATGGGCCGTTGGATCGCCTATGTGGGCGCCCGTTAATTCACCCTCTGCCGTACGAAGGAGATTACGTATGAACCTGAAGAAGTTTGGATTCGCCGTTCCTGTCCTTGCAGTTGCGTGCGCGACCCCAATGTATGCCCATCACTCGCAGAGCCAGTTTGACCTGACTAAGATTGTCACCGTTGCCGGCACGGTGTCTGAGGTGGACTGGGCAAATCCGCACACGTTCTACTACATGGATGTGAAGGGCACCGACGGCAAGACTGTGACCTGGGCCTTTGAGGGCAATGCGCCGAACGCTCTCCAGGCCGGCGGCTGGGTTGAGAACACGATCAAAGTCGGAGATAAGGTCACCTTTGCAGGCAATCCTCGCAAGGATGGAAAGCCAACCATGCTGGTGGATTCTGTGACGCTGGCGAACGGTCAGAACTACCGCTCCAAGGCTCGCTAGATTACTCCGTCTTCTGCGGAAGCACATGCAGCGTGTGTGCATGGTCGTGCCTGTGTTATGTCACGTTGTCGAACATGTTGGACTCCCTCTTGTGAGGTGCGGTATGCGGAAGTTTGTCCTGAAGCGGGTACTCGCGTCGCGGTTGTCGCCCGTGTTGTTGGCTGCTGGTTTCCTGGCGGCGCATACAGGAGCGCAGGTCACGCTCTATGACAAGACACCGCAGCCGGTGACAGCAGAAGACCGCGCAAAGATGGACCGCTTCGTTGGCTCATGGTCCAGGGCGGATTCAACGCCAGATGGCCTGAAGGTCGATTACCCCTATCCCACGTCGGAAGCGATGAGCCTGTCGCATCTGCAGCCGTGGGCCATGGCTGAGCATGACGCTACCGAATGGGATGTGGACGACACCGGCGCCGTCTGTAAGCGTAACGGCATTTTTCGACAGGGCATCGGCACGGGCTTATTTACCTTTGCCATGGTACGGTCCAAAGACAAGCTGGTCGAGGTGGGCAACATTGAAGAGAGTGGACCTCGTGACATCTTCATGAACTCGCCGCACCCGGCCGACCTGCTGCCCACGTGGGATGGCGATTCGCGTGGCCATTTTGAGGGTGACACCCTCGTGGTCGATACGTATGGCTTCAACGACAAGTCGTGGATCGTCTCGGACAGAGGGGCGCACAGCGAAGAACTCCGCGTGGTCGAGTACATGACGCTGCACGACAACGGCAACTATCTGGCGGTGCGTGTCATCATGGACGACCGCCGCGCCTTCAAGGAACCCTTCACCTATCTCCGCATTTTCAAGCGCGGAACTGGCGGTGCCGGTGGATTTGCAGGCCCTCCCCCCGCCGCAGGCCAACCCGCCGCCGCAGGACCGCGTGAGGAAGTCTGCAATCAGACGAAGTTTGGATCGGATCCATGGCGCCGCACACGTGAGGCAATTCTGCAGGATCACGAGGATGAACTGAGCGCATTCATCCAGAAGCAGATCGACCTGGACAAGGGCAAACAGTAAGGCTTCGACAGTACGGAAAAGACTGAAGGGAAATGCAGGCTATGAAAGCTCTGTCCAACGTTCTCCATTGCCGTCTTGCGTTGAGCGCGCTGTTACTGGGTGGCGTATTGGCGGGCACAAGCAAGGCGCTGTGCCAGGCACCCGCGGCTGCGCCCATGGATCTGGCAGCACAGGCCAAGAAGATCGAACCCTTTCTTGGTGTGTATGAACTTGTGCCGGCGGAGAAGGCTTTGCCGGGTGGACTCAAGGCATCCGGCAATCTGTCTGATTTGAAACTGAGGCCGGCGGCAGCGGAAGCCGCAAAGAAATCAAATCCAAAGCTGGATGCTGCGAAAATCTGCCGCATTGTTGGCCCTGTCCGCATGATGGCATTACCTGGAACAAGGATGGAACTGGTGCCCACCTTGCGTAATGGGTTTTACATGATGTTCAAGAACAGCAATCTGGGCAACCGGCGCCAGATCGAGTTCGCCGCCCCGCCCGCTACTCCAGCTGAGCCGTTCTGGCTTGGCCACTCGTACGCCCACTGGAAGGACACGACGACGTTCGTCGTGGACACAACGGGCTACAACGACCGGACGTGGCTCAATGCCGCCGGTGCGCCGCACAGCGACAAGCTCCACACGGTGGAGGAGTACCACCTGCTACCCAGCGGCGACCTGAAGCTCACCATGACCATCATGGATCCCGTAACCCTTGCTGCGCCGTTTACGTACGTGCGCTACTATGCGCGGCAGCAGGGCGTCCTGGGCGAACTCTTGTGCGAAGAAGATTTCCGGCAGAACCGCTAATCCCTCTACACACACGAAACAGCCTTCCGTATACGCGGAAGGCTGTGATGTTTATGAATTGTTACTTCTTCGCAGGCTCCGGAATCATGTTGCGATGCTGGGGGTGCAAGTCTTCCTCTTCCGGTTTGGGGCAAGGCTTCATCGTGCACGGATCTTCAAAGATAGGGACTGTATCCGGGAACATCTTTTTCAGGTCCGCGTCTGCCTTCTCCAGATAGAGGTCCACGGTCTGTGCGTCGAAGTAGGCTGTACGTGCCGCAATGCGATTGGCTGGTACCTTCTGCCATTGCACCAGATAGGCCTTGGTGTTGACGGAGCGGTAGGCAGCAATATCCCAAAAACGCAGATCTTCGCCGGTCATGTCCTCATCCGCACGAGATTTCCCGTTTGTGGTGACCATCTCCTTCGTGCGATCGGCCGCGCCGATCAGCACCAGGATGTCGTTTGGGGCATTGCCCAGCTCATGCGCCGCTTTCTTGAAACAGGCCAGCGCACTGTCCGGCACGCGTGCCGGCAGCTTTGGGTCGTCTTTAAAGGAGACCGTGCATAGCTTCACTCTCTCGCCCGAGAGCGTCTGCGCACCTGCTTGAGAGCAGGGAAGAGATACGGCGAGCGCGGCTGAAAGGCAAAAAGCCGCCGCCGCTTCAAGCGGTGGAATAGTGCTCAAAGGCATGTGTATGGACTCCTAAATATTGTATACAACAAAAAATCCAACTTTGCTGTTGACATTGTATTCACTGGCTCCATAATAAGCACACACCGAACGACATCAACACCGCTCCAGATGCTGCTCCCAGACTGCTGTAGGCAAAGTTTCGTTGCTCCACTCTGATCTTCTCGCTCGTAGGAGGCGTGATATGCGTTTCAGGGTACTACTCTCTCTTCTCGTTATGGTCGTTCTCCAATGCGCAACGGCAGCCTTCGCTCAGAACTATCAAGGCAACATCCGGGGCATCGTGAAGGATGCTTCAGGTGCAACCGTTACCGGCGCGAAGGTGACCCTGACGGAGGAATCCAAGCTGACGGTCCGAACGACTATTTCCAACAACGACGGTCAATATGTCTTCAACGCGATCGATCCCGGTTCCTACTCCATCCTGGTGGAGCAATCCGGCTTCAGCAAATTCGAGCAGACTGGTGTCAAGGTTGAAGCGCAAAGCAACGTCACGCAGGATTTGACGCTCGCGGTCGGTTCGACCGCTGAGGTGGTCGAGGTCAAGGCGGCAGCTGTTCAGCTTGATACGTCGGACGCATCGTCGTCCACCAGTTTTACTGCGGCGCAGATCAATGACATGCCCACGCTGAGCGGCCCCGGCCGGTCGCCGTTTACGGCATCGCAGTTGGCGCCCACGATCACACCCAACGCGGGGCAGAATTCCGGCTCATCGGATCAATCGAATATCTCGTACGTTACTGTGGCCGGCAGCCCTGAGGCCACCAATCTTTACCTTGTCGACGGCATTCCGATTGTGGATACGACCAACCGGCCCAGCTACATTCCGCCTATCGAAGCCATTCAGGAGCAGAAGACGCAGATTGTCAGCTACGACGCGGAGATGTCCCGTACCGGTGGTGGCGTGTTCAACACGGTATTGAAGAGCGGAACAAACGGGCTTCATGGCTCGCTGTACTACGTGATGAGCAAGGAGAACTTTAACGCTAATAATTTCTTCAATAACCGCACCGGCATTGCGCGTTCTCCCATCAATTTCTACAACTACGCCAGCTCGATCGGCGGCCCCGTGTACATCCCCAAGGTGTATAACGGCCGGGATAAGACGTTCTTCTTCATGGCGGAAGAGGGTTATCGTAACCCGACCTACACCACCGGCCAGTACATCATTCCATCTGCGCTGGAGCGTGTCGGCGACTTCTCGCAAAGCGTGACGTCTACTGGCGCCCAGGTCAAGATCTACGATCCGGCAACGACTGTGGTAACTACCACCGGCGGCACTACAACCATTACGCGCACGCAGTTTCCCGGCAACGTAATCCCGGTCGGCCGCCGTAACTCAGTTGGACTGAAGTACCTTTCGTATCTGCCCAACCCCGATGTACCCGGCGCCGTCTATGGCGCGACGAACTACATTGCTCCGCTGACGAAGGGCGCCTTCCAGCGCGACGACGTATTCGTGGCGAAGCTGGATCATCAGTTTTTTCCATGGTTTCACGCAGCCGCTTCCTACACGCACTACGGCAGTCTGCAGCCGTTCGCCAGCCCGCTCAGCGCCGTCGCGACTACGGCGACTCGCTTCCATCGTAAAGTCGATGCCACCACATTCAACGCGGTGCTGACGCCGTCGGCCAAGATGGTTGTGGCGCTTCGGTTCGGTTTCAACCGCTTTCCCCAGGACGTCTTTCCGACGAGCCTTGGCTATAGCCCGACGAACCTTGGCTTGCCCGACTATGGCTACCAGCAAAACTTCTTCCCAACGGCGACTATCTCAGGCTTCCAGACCCTGGGTGCAGCCACAGGCGCTTTTACTACGTGGTCGTCGCGCAACTTCTCTGGAACGGTGAACTACAGCCTTGGTCGGCATAGCCTTCGTGCGGGTGTCGATGTCCGTCGCCTGCACATGGACTACCAGGACTTCTCGGATGCGCCCAGCGACTACACCTTCTCGGGTATTTTTACGAGTTCGGGTGCGACTGCAGCCTCCGGCGCCAATGGCAGCGCGATCGCCGACATGGTGCTGGGCGCTCCCATTACCGGCCAGATTGGCCGCTCGCAGAAGTTTTACCAATACGTCACCTACCTCGGCTTTTTCGCGCAGGATGACTTCCGTGTAAACAGCAAACTGACCTTGAACCTGGGGTTGCGCTATGAATATGAAACCGGCCTGAAAGAAAAGACCAACAGTGAAGTTGTCGGCTTCAGTACGACTGCCGCGAGTCCCCTGGCGTCGTACTACGCGGCCACCAAGGGTGGTCTGCTTTATGCCGGCGTCGACGGCAAGACACAGTGCTGCTCCCTGTCCAAGCTGAAGTTTTCACCGAAGGTCGGCTTCTCGTACGCAGCCAGCAAAAAGACCGTGGTCCACGGTGGATTCCAAATCCTGTACGTGCCGATGCGCTATGACAACACAGCGACGCTGAACACCGGTTACACCGCCCTGACGCCCATTGTGTCGACCAACGATGGCGGCCGCACCATCTCAGCAACCTTCAGCTTCAACAACCCGTTTCCCAGCGGACCGCTCAATCCCACAGGGAACGCCGCTCGTCTGCTGAGCGGTATCGGTACACCCATATCCGCGTACGATGCCGGGTTCAAGTCGCCTTACATCATGCAGTACTCCCTTGGGGTGCAGCGTGACCTGGGTTGGGGAACAGTCATCGAGGCGGCGTATGTTGGTTCGGAAGGCCGCCACCTAAACACGACTCCCCAGGGTACCGGCACCTTCGCTACCGGTGGGGGCAAGACCAACATCGATCAGCTCAGCCCCGCGTACTTCTCCATGGGTAAGGCTGCTCTTAATACGGCCGTCGCCAATCCGTACTACGGCCATGGTGGCGTGGGCACGATTGGCAACGCAACCGTTGCCGCGCAGCAGCTTCTGCTGCCGTTCCCGCAGTTCACATCAGTCAACCTCGTAGCGGGCTATGCGTCATCGGCGTACTACGCTATGTACGTTCAGGCGGTGAAGCGTGCGACAAAGGGCTTAACGCTGAGCAGCAACTTCACATGGTCGCGCAACATGGACAGTGAATACGGCCTCAATTCGGTTGGTCCACAAAACGTATACGACCTGAAATCGGAATACTCGCAGTCGTTCCTTGATCTGCCCTTCCGTACAACGACGAACGCAAACTACTGGTTGCCCGTCGGCCGTGGACAGAAGTTTCTGGGCCATGTGAACCGGATCACCGATCTTGCGATCGGCGGATGGCAGGTGAACGTAACCAACGTGGTCCAGAGCGGTAACCCTCTGTCTATCACGCAGAACAACCAGAACACCGCAATCGGCACCAGCACGCAGCGTCCGAACCTGAACCCAGGCATTGCCATCAAGGCCAGCGGCTCAAAGTTCGACCGCATTAACAAGTACCTGAACAGCGCGGCCAAAACCGGTATTGAAGCCTTCTCTGTGGTCGGCACGTCCACGCTGTATCAGTTTGGCAACGCACCGCGTGTGGTCAGCGCGCGTGGCTTCGGTCGCGTCGACTTCGACGGCAGCATGCAGAAGTCCTTTCACCTCTTTGAAGGATCCGATCTGCTCTTTCGCGCTGAGGTCACCAACATGTTCAATCACCCGGACTTTGCAAAGCCGGCCTCGCTGGTCTATGACTCCACAACCTACGGTCTGATCACTGCAACGTCCAACAATCCACGCTACATCAAGCTCGGAGGCCGACTTACCTTCTAAACGCAACTCACCTCAACAGGAAAGGCCGGGCTTGTTGCCCGGCCTTACCTGTGGCTGCTCTACTTAGTTAGAAGAAGTCTCTGCGATTGTGGTGCTACCAGCTGCCGCGTTCGCCGAACAACTCAATTAGGCGCGCATTGCGCTCAAAGCCAAGCACCCAGTTCGCGTCAATCGCGCTTTCGATTCGGCGTGCGTTGCCCGCCCGCACGGCCTCAATGATGGCTGAGTGCTCCTCAACGGTGAAGTGGATTTCGTTCAGGATAGCGCTGGCATACAGGCGCCAGTAGCGCTCGATCTGCGGCTTGTAAGAACGGTGCAGATGCAGCAGCCGTGGACCCGCCGCGGCCTCGACCAACGTGCGGTGAAAGAGAGAGTCCAGCTCAAAGATTTTGCGCGCGTTGCCCTGGCCCTGTGTCGCCAGCTCCTGAATCTCGAGGTTCACACGCGTCAGCTCGGCGGTCAGAGTTTCCACCACGGGCGCAGAGAGTTTCGCCAGGCCGGCAGAGGCCAGCCCCTCCAACTTGCCGACGATGCCATACAGCTCGCTGGCATCTTCCATGGTGAGGGGTGCGATGAGGATGCGCGTCTTGGTTCCGCTGCGATGCTCGATCGCATAACCTTCATTCTGCAAAAGCTGCAGTGCGGCGCGGATGGGCGTTCGGCTTAGCTTCAGGCGCTCTGCCAAGTCAGCTTCGACGACCCATGAACCGGGTGCGAGCTTGCCCATCACAATCAGGTCGCGCAGCTGCGCAAAGGCGACCTCCTGGCTCATCCCGCGCGCAACACCACGTGGCTTGTAGCCTTCTTCTGTTTCTACGATGTCTTCTTCGAGTGCTTCAGTCTTCAAAGTTGTATCCAATTCTGGCAACCGATTGTAGCGGATCGTCGACACGTGACGTTAGGTCATTATGGCGAATCTTTCGACGCGCTTAGAACTATCTTTGGGGCGGGTACCCGTCCATGTTCTATGCCAAACGTTAAAGCTAACGGCCTACGCGTTGGGTCATTCCAGATTGATTAGCAGACCTCATCATGGCCAGTAATACCATGTATATGCGCAATCATTATTGTATACATTAACACACACAAAATTGTCATCAATGATGTCGACTTGTGGTACAAACACCCCATTGGTTCATAAGACTTGATGAGTTGCTGACCGTTCCGGCAGGGTCCTGCTGGTCCCGGATCCTCCATCTTGACGTGAGAGGTGTTCTGAAATGAGTGTGAGGCGCTTTGAGGGGAAGGTCGTGCTGGTTACAGGCGCCGGGCACGGTATAGGTCTAGCGGTCGCGCAACGATTTCTGGCCGAGGGAGCGTCTGTCGCCATTAACGACATTTCCGCGCAGCGCCTCGCAGCAGTGTCAGCGGCAAACCCTGGCCAACCTCTATTCGGCGTTCTTGCCGACATCTCGAAGGCGGACGAAGTCCTAGGGATGGTGGGCCAGGTTGAAGCTGAATTTGGCCCTATCGACATTCTGGTCAACAACGCAGGTCTTATCGACGCGGACCGCCATTTTTTCCAGGGCGATGAAGCCTGGTGGGATCGCGTGCAGGGCGTAAACCTGAAGGGTAGTTTTCTGTGCGCGCACCTGATCACGCGCTCCATGGCGAAACGCGGTGGCGGCGTGGTCCTGAATATGTCCAGCGGTGGCGCTACCAAGGCGCATCGGGGTAATGTCGCGTACGACGCATCCAAGGGCGGCATTGAAGCCATGACGCGCGCCATGGCGCTGGATCTGGCGCCCTACGGGATACGCGTCAACGCTTTGATTCCTGGTTTCATTCGCACCTATGACCTGACGGAGGAAGGCGCGCTTGAGCGGGGGTTGCAAGTGCCTCTGGGCTACATGGGCTCGCCCGAGGTGATGGCCGGCCCGGCAGCCTTTCTGGCCAGTGACGATGCTGCTTATATCACGGGCGTCTGCCTGCCTGTCGATGGGGGCGTCTTGGTGCAGCAGCGCTCAGTCACGGTCGACACCTTTCCCGTCACCCGCTTTCCCAGGGTAGAAGATCTTTAACGCAGCAAGGCTTCAGGGGTACGCATGTTGAGGGTAGGAGTAGATATTGGCGGTACATTCACCGATCTCATCATGATCGATGACGCCACTGGCGAGTTCACAGTAGGAAAGACACTCACCACACCGCAGGATCCATCCCTTGCCATCGAGACTGCACTGATCGACGCGGCAGAACGCTCCGGTAACAGCGTCGGGAACATCGACACCATTGTGCATGGCACCACGCTCGTCACCAACGCATTGATCGAGCGGAAGGGCGACAAGACGGCGCTGTTGACGACGCGCGGCTTCCGTGATGCCCTGGAGATTGGCCGCGAGAGCCGTTACGACCTCTACGACCTGTCCATCGAGTTGCCCAAGCCGCTCATCCCGCGGTCGCTGCGGTTCGACGTGCCGGAGCGCACGCTTGCCGATGGCACGGTGCTGGAAGAGCTGGACGAGGCATTTGTAGAGCGCCTGACTGCAGAGTTGGTGGCGAACGGCATCGCCGCCATTGGCGTGAGCTTCCTGCATAGTTTTGCGAACGCTTCACAGGAAAAGGCGGCGCTGGCTGCTATCCGGCGGGTCAGCCAGGAAATGCGTGTTTCGTTGTCCAGCGAGGTCTCACCGAACATCCGCGAGTTCGAGCGCACCAGCACCACGGTTGCCAATGTGTACGTGCAGGCTCGTGTGGAACGCTATCTGCGTGAACTACAGGCGAGGCTCTTCTCGTTGGCGTTTGACGGCACCTTCTACATGATGCTGTCGAATGGCGGCATTGCTACCGTGGAGACAGCCATTGCCTTTCCCATCCGTTTGCTTGAGTCGGGGCCTGCTGCTGGAGCACTGGCAGCGGCCAGCTACGGCGCAGCGTGCGGTGAGAGCGATCTGGTTTCGTTTGACATGGGCGGTACGACTGCCAAGTTCTGCGTGATCGCCGGCGGCAAGCCGCAGCTGGCGCATGAATTTGAGTTTGACCGCATCTACCGCTTTCGCAAAGGCTCAGGTCTGCCTGCCACCATCGCCGTCATCGAGATGGTCGAGATCGGCGCCGGCGGCGGCTCGATTGCGCGTGTGAACTCACTCGGTCTGTTGAAGGTTGGCCCCGACTCCGCCGGAGCAGATCCCGGACCTGTGTGCTATGGCCGCGGCGCCACGGAACCCACGGTGACGGATGCCGACCTTATCCTTGGCTATCTCGATCCCGCGTTCTTCCTGGGCGGACGTATGGCTCTTAATCTGGATGCCACGAAGGCTGCCATACGCGACCGGCTCGCCGTGCCGCTCGGGATTTCGGAGGAGGACGCGGCCTGGGGCATCCACAAGATCGTGAACGAGACCATGGCGTCTGCCGCACGCGCGCATGTGCTGGAGCGCGGCAAGGATCCGAAGACACAGCCCGTCTTTGCTTTCGGCGGCGCAGGCCCGGTCCATGGCTATCGCATTGCGCAGGCATTAGGTGCGCCTCGCCTCATTGTGCCGCTGGGAGCAGGCATCATGAGCACGGTCGGCTTCCTCTCTGCGCCAGTATCGTTCGACTATGTGCGGCCCGCGCGCTTTGAACTTGGCACCACCGACTGGACACGGGGCCGCTCTCTGCTGCAAACCATGGAGGATGAGGGCCGAGCGATGCTGCTGGCATCCGGTCTACAGTCGACAGAGATCACCGCTGTCTACAGCGTTGACATGCGCTATGTGGGCCAAGGCTACGAAATCCAGGTTCCTATGGTCTTCGCTGCGGACGGCATCGCGGATGCGGCCAGTCTGCGCTTCGCCTTCGAGCATGAATACCGCCGCCTCTACGGCCGTCCGGGGCCGCCGGTGCCGCTTGAAATTCTGAACTGGCGCGTGACCGTCAGCGGTCCAAGCCCGAATGTGAAGCTGCAAGTGCGTCAGGCAACGGGGCTGACCGTGCAGAAGGGAAGCCGCCGGGCGTACTTCCCGGAGTTGGGTGGATTCTCCATGGTGCCCGTGCTGGATCGCTACGCCATGGCTCCCGGCTGCACCTTCACGGGCCCAGCCATCGTGGAAGAGCGCGAGTCCACCACCATCATCGGGCCGGGTGCACGCTGCAGCATCGACGTGCAATGGAACCTTGTGGTCGAACTGCCCACACAGAAGGAGGCATCGTGAGCGAAGCGAAACTGATCCACGATCCAGTGATGCTTGAGATCCTCTGGAGCCGCTTGTTGTCCGTGTGCAACGAGCAGCAGCTCACGCTGTTGCGTACGGCCTTCAGCACGGTGGTTCGAGAATCGCAGGACCTTGCCTGCGGCGTCTTCGATTCCAAGGGCCGCATGATTGCGCAGTCCGTCACTGGCACGCCAGGCCACATTAACGCCATGGCGACAGGGGTCATCCACTTCCTGTCCGCATATCCGCCGGAGACACTGCAACCGGATGATGTACTGCTGACCAATGATCCATGGCTTACCGCAGGCCAGATCAACGATATGACGGTGCTGACACCAGTCTTCCGCAACGGCAGCGTCGTCGCATATTTCGCAAGCACGTGCCACGCGCCGGACATCGGTGGCCGCATTCTGTCGGCTGAGGCGCGCGAAGTCTTTGAAGAAGGTTTGCGCATTCCCATCTGCAAGCTGTTCAGCGCAGGCAAACCCAACGAGGAGCTGCTGCGCATTCTGCGTGCCAACGTACGCACCCCCGAAGAGACCGTTGGCGATCTCTACGCACAGACTTCCTCCAACGCGGTTGGAGCGCGCAGCCTGTTGCACCTGATGGAGGAGTTTGACCTTGACTCGATTGACCTGCTTGCCGACGAGATCATGCAGCGCTCGGAACGAGCCCTGCGCCAGGCCATCCGGGAAATTCCGAACGGTGTGTACGAAAGCGAAACCTGGAGCGACGGCTTCGAGGAGCCGGTGAAAATTCACACCACCGTGCGCGTGGAAGATGAAGACATTCACATCGACTTCACCGGCTCGTCCGCACAAAGCCGGCGTGGCATCAACGTCGTACTGAACTACACGCAGGCGTATGCGTCGTTTGCGATCAAGGCAGCGGTCGCGCCGGAAGTGCCGCATAACGATGGCGCCTTCCGCCCCGTCCACATTACCGCGCCGGAAGGCAGCATCCTGAACTGCACGCCGCCCGCAGCGGTTGCATCGCGTCATCTCATCGGCCACTTCCTGCCCGGCGCCATCTTCGCGGCGCTTGGACGCGCCATCAGCGGACGACTTATGGCAGGTGGGTCGGAACCAGTATGGATCACGCTCTGGCGCGGCCAGCATGCGACAACGGAGCAAGGGGAGGGAGGGTCTTTCCTCGTCAGCCATTTCCAGCTGGGCGGCGCGGGTGCGCGCGCAGCGAAGGATGGCCTCAGCACCACGGGCTTTCCCAGCGGCGTTGGCGGCGTTCCCGTGGAGATCATTGAAACGCTCGCGCCGCTGTTGCAGACGCATCGTTCTTTAAGGCAGGACTCAGGTGGCGCCGGGAAGTTCCGAGGCGGTCTGGGACAGGCAACCGAGATGCGTTGCCTTTCCGGCAAGCCATGGGAAGTGTCCGCCATGATCGACCGCGTGCTGTACCCCGGCGCAGGCCTACAGGGTGGCCAACCCGGTGCGACGGGGAAGTTCCTCATCGACGGCGCAAGTGCTCCGCCCAAATCACTGTTGCCCCTTGCCGTTGACGCGCGGGTTACGCTTGATCTGCCTGGCGGAGGCGGCTTCGGCGTTCCCACGGAGCGGCCCGCGGAGACCGTGCTGCAGGACGTGGTGGAAGGCTACGTGTCCTTGGTTGCCGCTGAGCACGACTACAAGGTCGCCATTCAGTATCTTGGCGCACCCGATCAGTTGGTTCGGCTGCGGCAACACTACGAGCTTGATCCAGAGCGTACGGCCGAGTTGCGCGCCCATGCGTGAGCCTACGGGTGTGTCTACAAGTGTTGCTACGCATGTTTCGTGGCGCATGCACCTCGGTGTGCTGACGTGCGGTGTTGCCGCATTCCTGAATGGCTACTGCACGCAGCCGCTGCTGCCCACACTGGGCCGCTACTTTGGCGCGGGCAAGGTGCAGCTGGGCATGACGATCAGCGCCGTGACCATCGGTCTTGCGCTCTCCGCGCCGGTGTTTGGTGTCTTCGCGGAAAACAGCAGCCGTAAGCGTGTCATTGCGGGCACGTTGATTGCGCTCACTGTCATTACAGCTCTGGCAGGCCTTGCGCCTAATCTTCCTGCGCTGATCATGCTGCGCTTCCTGCAGGGCATTATCCTGCCTGGGGTTATCACCAGCGCTGTCGCCTACGTCAACGAAGAGTTCAGCGGTCCGGCGGTGGCATCGCTCATGCGGACGTATGTTTCCGGCACGGTGCTTGGCGGCTTCATCGGCCGCTTCGACGCAGGCTTTGTCGCACACCAATCGAACTGGCGCGTCAGCTTCTTCTCGCTGGCGGGGCTCACCGTACTGGCTGCCATTGCGATCCAGACCCTGTTGCCAGCATCGCAATGCATTCGAGCACGCAGCACGCAAACCGGTGCTCTGGGCCGTCAACTCCAAACGCTTCGTCGCCATACGCTCAACCCGCGTCTGGTGCCACTCAGCATCACCGGTTTCTCGATCTTGTTTTGCCTGGTGGCGACCTTTACCTACATCACCTACTACCTAGCTGCGCCACCGTTCTCCTGGTCCTCGCAGGCGCTTGGATGGCTCTTCGCCGTGTACCTGTTCGGTGTGGTGGCAACGCCGTTGTCGGCGGTGGTGCTGCGCCATGCCAGCGCACGAGCCACCATACTGTGTTCGTTGACGCTGTCCATGGCGGGTATTCTGCTCACACTTGTTGCCAGCAGACCGGTGATCGTCACGGGCTTGATTCTGAGTTCGACTGGCACATTCATCGCGCAAGCCGCATCGCTCGGCTATTTACGCAAGACAGTGGAAGAGGGTGTGTATGTCTCCGCCACGGGCTTCTACTTCTGCTGGTATTACCTGGGCGGAACGGCTGGCGGTGTGCTGCCCGGCTATGCATGGCGCTTCGGCGGGTGGTCCGCCACGGTTGAGCTTATCTGTGTGGTGCTGCTGATGGCGGCTGCGGTCGCGTGGGTCTACCTGGGCGAACGCCCGCTGGCCGTAGAGGTTTCGCCCATCGAGTTAGAAGAGGGTTTTGAGTAGCCGTACCAACACTGAGACGAGAAGAGGAAAGCGCATGCGTGAAGGTATCGAAGCTTTACCCGCAGAAGGTCATCTTGAAAAGTCGCTCGGCCTGTTCAGCGCCACTACCATTGTGGTCGGCTCCATGATCGGCTCCGGTATCTTTATCGTCTCGGCCGATATTGCACGTGGCACCGACTCGCCGGCACTCCTGATTGGCGCCTGGGTACTGACCGCCATCATCACCATCTTTGCTGCGCTCAGTTATGGCGAACTCGCAGCGATGATGCCCAAGGCCGGCGGCCAATACGTCTACTTGCATGAGGCGATGGGACCGTTGGTGGGCTTTCTCTATGGCTGGACGCTCTTCCTTGTTATCCAGACTGGCCTCATCGCCGCAGTGGGCGTCGCCTTCGCTAAATTCCTCGGTGTCTTTTTTCCGTCCATCTCCGGTACGCATTGGATCGTTCGCTTCGGGCATGTGCCGGCTGCGCATATCGGTACTGTTGTCGTGGGTAACATGGATGTGGGTCTCAGCACCAACAACTTTGTGGCCATCGCCATCATCGCGTTCATCACGGTGCTCAACCTCTTCGGCGTCAAGCTTGGCGCGCTCATTCAGAATGTCTTTACGGTCGCGAAATCGATCGCGCTGATCGGAGTCATCCTGGTTGGGTTGCTGCTTGGCCGCAATGCCGCAGCCATTGCCGTGAACTTTGGGCCCGGCTGGCACGCATTCTGGCATAATGCAGCGGGCATTTATCCCATGCAGATTGGCGTGGGCGGTCCCACGGTATTGGTTGGTGTCGTCACGATGCTGGCCATAACCCAGGTCGGCTCGCTGTTCTCATCGGATGCGTGGAACAACGTCACCTTCACCGCCGGTGAGATTCGAAACCCAAGCCGCAACCTACCGCTGTCATTGATTCTGGGCACAGGCTTCGTGCTGTTCCTCTATATCGTGACGAATTTTGTGTATCTCCTGGTGCTGCCTCTGCACGGTGATCCACACGGCGCGACCATCGCAGCGCGCGGCATCCAGTACGCATCGGAGGATCGTGTCGGAACCGCGGTGCTCGAAAGCATCTTTCACTCCACGGGTGCAAAGCTCATGGCTGCCGCAATTCTCATGTCCACCTTCGGATGCATCAATGGCATGGTGCTCGCTGGCGCGCGCGTGTTCTACGCGATGAGTCGGGATGGACTCTTCTTCCGGCCCGTGGGCCATCTTCATTCGAAGTACAACACACCCGTCGTGTCGCTGCTGTTGCAGGGGTTCTGGGCATGCCTGCTGTGCATCAGCGGCAGCTATGGCCAACTGCTGGACTATGTGATCTTTGCCTCATTGGTGTTCTACATCCTTACCATCTTGTGCATCTTCGTGCTGCGCGTGAAGCGGCCTGACATGCCGCGGCCGTACAAGGCGATCGGTTACCCGGTGCTGCCCATCGTGTACATCGTGTTCGCACTCTTCATCTGCGGAACTTTGTTGATCTACAAGCCGCAATACACGTGGCCGGGCCTCATCCTGGTGCTGCTTGGTCTGCCGGTCTATGCCGTCTGGTCAAGATTCAACCGATCGCAGATCGATCCTCAGCCGCTCTAGACCAGAGCGCCGCGCACACCGTCTGGCTTCAGGCATAACAGCTAGTAAGAAATGGTGGAGGCGGGGAGAATCGAACTCAGCCCGGTCTCTCATTCTAGGTAACTTGTTCATTCTGCAACTGCCAAATCCGTCATGATTGTCACGATTTGCATACTAATCACATACAAAAACTCAGAAACCTGCTTCGGCTACTTGCCTGATCTCAATACTGATCAATTCTCGTTCCGTGGACCCGAGCACACTCTGGGTGCTCAAGCTGCAGTGTATACGTTAGGAACTTAACTTGGCAGTCCTCGTTGTCGAGCATGTCACAGAAAAGGGAGAGCGGTCCTTACGCCACATTGCCAAAGAGCGATCCTATCCCCAAGTCACGGCCATGGCGATATGCCCTCAGAAGACCACGCGGAGGAGCCATGTACAACACTGGCTGCGCCAACCTTCTCAATGGCGCGTTTTGCGGCCTCAGTCATCGGTTGGAGGCAACGGGATATCAGACGCATCAAGAACTACAGCATGCGCCACTATCAATGCATGTTCGGCATCGACAGCAGTCTGGACGTTGTACGCCGGAAGGGCGGTCTGACGCATTAACATGTAGCCAGCCTCGGGTTCAGGATGATGCCGCAGTCTTTCTAACGCAGCTTGAACGGCAGACGGATCAATGCTTGCCTGCTGTTCTTCGTCGGCCTTGTCGACGCTGTCAAGGTAGCGCTCCAGTGCGAGTCGCTCACGAGTGCTATCGATGCTCGTCACAGCACGAAACTTTGAGCCATCGATCGCGATCCACTCGCCTCGGATAAGCCCTAGTCGCGCGCAAAGCGCACCAGTTCAGCGCCTGCTGCCGCAACTGCGTCACGGTGCATCCGACCTAAATTCAGCGATACTCTTGTGGTCCGGATACAATCGTCCTAGAAGCCACATCAGCTCGACATTCCGGCGACACTCAGTTTCCAGGCGTCGCGATGAGCGAATTTGGTTGAGGTAGCCGTACAGATATAGCTTCAACAAATGGCGCGGATTGTAGCCAGGTCGTCCTGTCTTCGCGGACTGAGTTCGTCCGAACCCCAGATCTGACATCGTGAGCGCTTCGACGAACGCATCGATCACACGGCACATGTGATCGGCTGGGATGAAATCGTCTAACGCAACGGGAAATAGTGTCCCCTGGTCGCGCGCCTCACCCTGGATATAGCCCATCGAAGAGATCCTCGTCTGTACGGCCATCTTCTTATTGGTCTATGTTTAAAGGTCAATCATCATCATCTATTGAAGTCTGTAAAGAGTGCAGAGCAGGGTTCTGCTTGGACTCGTTAGTTTGATCGGGTCACCTGGAAGCGGACCGAATATCCGAAGCCAATCGAATAATCGGGAGCTGCGGAAGATAGACCTACACCGCAATGGATGTCGAGTTGTTGATGTGGCGTCGGCTTGAATGCCGTCCCGAAGTCGATCAAGTGCTGAGGGCCGCCGTGTTGGTGGAAGGTACCAGAGTATTCCAGGTAGGCATCCCACGGAGACGTAAGTTGGCGGTCGGCATATAGGCTGGTCTGGCCGGATGAAGTGTGCCTGCCTGCGTCCGTGGGCCACCCTACGCCGAATTGCCCGGCGACCGTCCAGGCCTTCGTCAGGGACCGCGACCAAGGCAGTTGCACCGTCGGGTCATAGCCGTGACTCGATATCGCATTCGCGCCCGTAGGAAGACTTACAGACGGTATAAGCGAGAGATCAAATCCACGAATGGGTCCAAGCTGTTGTTTCAAACCCAGGTTCACATCGCCAAGTCCGTTAGCACCAGAGGCAGAGGCATCATTTCGAAGATAGTTGGGAACCGAAAAGCGCAGCTCGGTTTTGGCAGAGATTCCAAATCGGACGGATGTCTCGGGAAAGTCCAGGCTGCGCTGGCCTCCGGTGCCCGTTACCTGGAATCCATTTTCGAGCTGTAAGCTTCCACAAGGAACGACCACACTCGAGTTCGTGACCTGTGGTCGATCCGTTGCGATTGGGCTCTGCGCATCCGCGCCGCAAGTTTGAGCCCTTGCCTCAAGCGAAAGAACTCCCAAAGTGAGGCCAAAAAGTATCGCCGCGAAAAATACTGGCAATCCAGGACGGTATTGGGGAGTCAAGGTCTCAGATGCCATGAAGGTGGGAAGCTAGAGATACCAGGGAATGTTGATGACCATAATGCGCTGATTGCCACGTACCAGGAGAAGCAGCTTAAGAAGTTGAGCCCGCTGGTTGTGTAGAGGTGCTTGCCACCAATGTTTAATGACAAGTTCAGGAACAAGAACTGCGATCTGGCGGTCGGGATGATCGTGCTCGACCTGGAGAATATGGTCAATGAGGGGCATGAGAACGAATCGATAGGGCGAGTTCACAAAGACGAGCTGCGGAACAATACGGCCCGTCTGAGCGATAGGAGCTACGACGTTGCGCTGCCACATCGCATCGACCTCGTCACGACATTCTTCGGCATCGACATGAACAGCTTCCACATGGTCACTCAGCTTCATCGCAAAGCGAAGGGCCTTTTCGGTGATGCGTGACCAGCGATCGAGTGGGACAATAACCAGGGGTTCTTCAAGATTGTCGACGCGGATCGGGCTGTCGATGTCTGTCGCACTGTCGACGCTCGTGTAATGACGTTTGACCGCGAGCATGAGGAAGATGAGCGCGGGAATGAGGATTGCCACAATCCACGCGCCTGCAGCGAACTTAGCCACCAGGACCACAATCAGGGTGATGCCTGTAGCGACAGCACCAATTCCATTGATGATCATGCGATGGAGGGAGCCGTTGCCACCTTGTTTTTTCCAATGCACCACCATTCCGGCTTGCGATAGCGTGAAGGCCAGGAATGCGCCAATGGCGAAGAGCGGAATGAGGCGATCCGTGATGCCACCGAAGGCGATGAGAAGAGCGGCCGTCAACCCGACCAGCGCAATGATTCCATGCGAGTAAAGCAAACGTCGTCCGCGAATCTTGAAGACGTGCGGAAGATAGTCGTGCATGGCTATAGCACGAGTGAGCCGCGGAAAATCGGCATAGGAGGTATTGGCCGATAAAGCAAGCACAAGAAGGATAGAGGCGCTACCGACATAGTAGAACCAGCCACGACCCATCACGGCCGATATGAGCTGCGAAAGGATGCTCTGGTAGCCGGCGCTCGTAGGATCCGTGGCTCCGATGTTGTAGGCGCGGCAAAGTAACGCGATACCTCCAAGGAAAACCATCAACAGCACAATGATGATGGTCAACGTGCGCTTCGCGTTGCGCTGCGTGGGTTCGCGGAAAGCACCAACACCGTTCGACACGGCTTCAACCCCGGTCATGGCCGTACATCCGCTGGAGAAGACTTTGGCCAGAAGCCAGAGGGAAAGCATCGAAGTCGCCATCGGCAAGTGAGGAGGCGCGATGACCGGCATTGGGTGTCCATGCGTGCTGACGACACGAAACGTCCCAAACCCAATGACGAAGAGTAACGTTCCGATGAACATGTAGGTTGGGATCAGGAAAGCGATGCCTGTGTCCTTGGTGCCTCGCATGTTGATGAGAGTCAGTATGGCGAGAATGAGAAGGCAGAAGGCAAGGGTGTGCGGCAGGAGCGAGGGGAAGGCCGAGATCAGCGCTTCAACACCTGCCGAGATTCCAACGGCAGCGTTGAGGACGTAGTCGATCATGAGCGCGGCAGCAGCGAGTAAACCGGCAGTCTCGCCTAAGTTCTCGCTGGCGACGGTGTAGCTGCCACCGCCATTCGGATAGGCATCGATCGTCTGGCAGTAGGAGAAGTAGACGATAGCCAGCAGCCCAATGATGGCGAGGCTGATCGGGACGATGTGCGCGATCCCAGCGGCTCCGAGCGGAATGAGAAGGGTCAAGGCGGCTTCCGGTCCATAGGCGGCCGAACTGAGTGCGTCGAGGCCGAAAACCGGAATGCCCGAAATGGGACCGATATGTTCGGCGCGTTCTTCGGAGGTCGCGAGAGGTTTGCCAGCAACAAGTTGGAAGAGGGACATGAATGCTCCGGCAGCCATTGGACACACGACAACGCCTTTACGAGCTTATTCAAGAACCCGTAAAGAAGGCGTTAAGCTCCTGGCTATTCTGCTCAGGAGCTTAACGCGATTCCTCTAATCGGCGATGTGCAAGTGATCACTCAGATGGGCATGAGTGTTTCACTGGCCTTGCGCCAAGCCGCCTCTATATCTTCGCGGTCCATCGTCACCAGCGGCTTGCTGGTAGCGGTCTCCCACACGGCAGTGGCTTGTTTTAGCAGTCCATTGCGATCTTCTGCATCGGTCATCTTGGATGAAAGGCGTTCGATCGTAGAGAGAAGCCGAATAAGGACTGCCGGATTGTCTACTGCCGCTTGCCTAATCTGATCAAAGGATTGCTTGATCAATCGCGGCAGCAACAGCGGGCGCACTTGCAAACGTAATCCACCATTAGTGTCGTACCAGTTGCCACCGATTTGCCGCGTTGCAGTCAGAATGGCCAACGCTTCACCCAGCAGATCCACGCTGGCAATACCAGTGAAGGTATCGTTGATGGCAGGGCTGAGCGCACGAATGGCGATCTCCACAATTTGAGCGATGCCGAATTCGAGATCCTGAGCTAAAACCCGGTGGCGCCCCAATTCGATCTTCTCTACGACCAAGGGCTCAAGGATCGATAACAATGTGGGCGGTGAGATTACTGCAAGGATTTCCCCTTCCAGTACGAACTGTCCCGGTCGAAACGGGATGGAGATCAGCGCACCCGCCTTCGTTGCCGCACTTACGAGGGCAGGATGGTCGATCTCTTGCAGGTAGCCGCTCCTAGGACTAAGGACAGGTGCGCTGTCGGTCGGTTCAATCTGGCTAACGAAGGGCGTGGCAACGTCTATGCGGGGTGTGCCCCTGCTGTCCTGGCCTGCGACTTCTGCCGCCCTGCGAAGATCATCGACGATCCGACCGATGGCATCTGGGTTCTGAATCAGGACAGCAACGCGGTGGCTGTAGAACACTAGAAAGCCAAAGGCCCCGAGCACCAGGAACCAGCTTGTAATCAGCGATACCTGAGGGATGAACGAACCATGTGCATCCTGGTGGGTGACCAGGAAGACCAGAAAGACATAGATGAACGCACCCATGAAGATGCCAATACATGTCTGAGTTACCCAGTCCTGAACGAACCGGTAGAGGAGTCTCGGGCCAAACAGGTTGGCCACCATGGAGAGGACCAGGAGGGCAACCGAAAAGATGAGAGCCAGCACGGTGCTAACGCAGCCCATCATGGAACTGAGGATCGCTCGTGCATCGTCGATGCCGCCCATCGAGAACCAGTCGGGTATATGAATGATGTGATCCGCGGCGAGCATATCCGGGACCATGGTGATGGCGAACAGGAGCACTGCGGCCAGCGACATCTTGAGTGGCAAGAGCCAGAGATTGACGTTCGATTTCGGAGACACGAAGCGAAAGGCGGTCATGGGTTTACTCCAATGCAACGACAGCTCGAAACCGATTCACAAAAGCTACAGCACAGTAGCCCACCGTCGCCGTTATACAACATTACGCATCAGGTATCAGGGCTCGTTGCCTGGAGAACTTCTCTACGGCGACTCGGCGAAGCCTCCTGATTCGGACGCAGTCCGCTAATGGAGATCAGGTCTAATTCGGGACCACAAACATTCTCAATGGTTAGCACCTGACACCTTAATGCCAGTGGTGAGCAAGGCAAGTAGGAAAAGGAGAACCAGGACCGAAACTATCTTTGCACTTCGGTCCTTTCGGCCTCGTTCTTCCAGAGCACGCGAGTAACGGCGTGCAGCGTGGAAGACTTCCAAGTAGTTACCCTGATTCGCCATTTTTGATAAGTTCTGTCTCCAAACCATAAGCTTCAGAATGAACTTTTCGACATAAAAGAGGCATAAGGATGGGTTAAAAACGCCGTGCAAGCGCCTGGAGGCTTCAGCGGACGTTTGGCGTGGAATATCGCTGGCGGTTGGCCTCCAGTAATGATCTTTAGCAGCAGCGGTTTGCCGTATTAGATCTGGCGACCGTTCCGGAATGCTGCGCTTCTTCGAGCGCTCGTTCGATGGAAGTGATCACTCCTTCCCAGTTGCCGGGAGAAGGCTGCCTGAACAGACGTAAAGAGGGATACCACGGGCTATCGTCGCGTCCGCTTAACCATCGCCAATCGGCGTGATGCTTCAACATGAGCCAGGTCGGTTTGCCTAGAGCAGCTGCTAGATGTGCCGCGAGCGTATCGACCGTAATGACTAGATCGAGACGGGAAACGATTGCTGCCAGTGCGACCAACCCTTGGTCCGAGCTCCTGAAGATCTTCTTCATCGGAAGCTGATAGCCTTCACTCGCCGCCGAACCGCCCTGAAGATTCCACCATTCATACGTGTCATTCACGATAAGAGGCAATAGTAAGTTGAGCGGAACCCATCGTTCACGATCCCACTTTCCGCCTGCCCAGACGATCCCAATACGGAGTTTACGAGTGCATCCCGTGTAGGTGATGTATTGCGTTGAGATAGGTTTGGGTATGGCAAGATAATCGATCGCAAGCGGAAGATCTTCTAGTCTGGTTCTGAATAGATAAGGCAGCTCCATCATTTCGAGTTCAATAATGTTGGCCCGATGTGTTTCAGAAGATGACGGACTCCCGGTGCTTCCGCTTTCCACGCCATGAAAGTAAGGCAGCAACGCTCCCAAGTTCGCAGGCACTTTGAATTGAACGCTGGCACTTAGATCGCATAGTCGTTTTGCATATTGCAGCATCTGTACAGCGTCGCCGAGGCCATGCTTTGCATGCACAACCAGATTCGCACCTTGCAAGGATTGCTCGTCCCACAGCCGATGTGCAGATGGCCAGTGACTTCCGCAGCAGTCATTCATACGCCAAGCCGTTTCGAAGCTACCCGATGTCATGGCGTGCGCCCAGCTCTCAAACCTCTGGCACTCAGGGTTGAGCTTCTCTTCACCTGTATTGAAACGGGATCGGTTAGGAGGAGTAACCCCCCCGACGGTTGCTTCGTGCTCCTGCTGCAGGCTTGCCGATCTTTCTGCATTCAACATTTCGCGTATCCAGATAAGAAGTGGCAGGTGCCCGAAAAAGCGACCCTACGTCTCAATTCTAAGCATGACATTTTCTTCATAAAAAAGGCATAAGTTCCCCGGGTTTCCGTTGTGCATGTACGCGGACCGCACTTCGTAACCGGTACTCTCTTGCGCAGGAGTCAAGATCACAAGGCCGCAGCCGTTCTGCTCAATATAGGCACATCGCACTCTCACGGCCGTTTCCAGGGTGATCTGAAACTGAGTAAGGATGGATGGTGTGGACGTTCGAAAAGAGCATTTCCAGGAACTAAGGCAGCCGTGCATCGGGATCAGTTCTGTCGGATTGATGTTGCTCGCGTAGTTGTGCCAACCATGCCAAACATGTCTACATCTCTGCATCGCTTGCTCACCTTCAAGCGGCAATTCGCAAGTAGTCTTCTGGTCGCCGACCTCTTGCCAGAGCCTATTTCGACTGGCTGGGTCTCCTTAGGGGCGATCAGTTACAAGTGCAAGAGAGTTTCGTAACAGCCTTGTTCCTGCCCGCGCCGACCCTCAAGGCAACTGCAACAGCAAAGCGTCTCTTACGCTCCGCGCCCAGCAAGGCAACCAAGCCTTCCTGAGAGGTGAGTGTACCGGGACATGCGTTACGCTGTGGACCTGAGACATTCGTTACAAGCCCCTTGCGTTAGCGATGCTTTCAGTTGAGGGTCGCGAGAAGACATATTTCTCCGGTTGTCGAAGCCGTGGGAATGTGGGAATCCCAAATGGATTTCCAAAGAGCGTGGAAAGGGTGGGAAGCCGGCTTCCTGGCTTTCCATGCTTTCCACATTCTGTCATTTCCATGGCCTGCTCTTGGCGCGGATGCCGCTCGAACTTCAGCTACATCACTAGCGCAAAGTGCCGCACTCGCCACAAACGCTCGTCTCGATGTGTTGGTCAATGAGTGCGTTGGCGATTTCGTACCAATTCAAGTCACGACCGAATCGTCTTCGATGTCGCATCTGTACTATCGCGTTCCTCGAGTCTCTCCTAGTTTGGGTCAAGGAGATAACGGGGCGCGATGGCATATCCATTCGTAGAAATAGAAGGACGACAGGGCCAGATAGCCCCACGGCAAACGGTCATGACTCGTAAACGAGACCATCGCTTTTACACGAGTATGGCGTGTGCGATTGCCTTTGGCGTCTTCGCAGGATTTACTCCCACCTACTACGCGAAAAGTTACTTCCATAGCCCAGCTATCCCGTTCTGGGTTCAGGTCCACGGCGCTGTCTTCACCGCGTGGATGCTGCTTTACCTTCTTCAGAATCTGCTTGCAATGAACGGAGGCATGAAGCTGCATCGCAACCTGGGGTTGCTCGGCGGATTTCTTTCAGGCTCAGTGGTCCTTTTCGGTTGTGCGATCGCTGTGCGCCAAGCCAGACAAGACAGGTCGTTTCCATTCCCGGATGTCTATAGCATGCTCGCCATCTCCTTCGGCCAGATGCTTCTTTTCGCTGCCTTTGTCTCTTTCGGTCTTCTACTGCGGCGGAACGCGGAGACGCATAAGCGTTTGTTCCTGATGGCACCGATGCTTTTCTTCTTTCCTTCGTTTGGCAGGCTTCTTCATGGAATCAACCCGCTGACGCTGCTGCTCGCGCTGTGCTTCTACATGGCAGGTCCTCTGTATGACTGGCTCACACGGCGTCGCGTTCATCCGGCCTATCGTTGGGGAGTTCCTCTATTGCTTCTCACCATGCCGCCGATGCCGCTGTTGTTGTCCCACGCTCCCTTGTGGCACCACGTGGTCGATACCATGCTGCGTTGAAGCTCGCCCGGCTAAGAAGGCCCAAAAACGCCGGTATGTGCATAGTGAATCAGATGATCCGACGCAATCTCCTGCACCGCAGAGGTTGGGGCATCACCTGCAAAGACCCGAAAATCGCGAATCATGTGCATGTGGTCGTGATAGCCGGCTGCGTGAGCAATCTGTGTCCAGCTTTGCGATGTGTTCGTCCTGAACTGCAAAGCGCGACTAAAGCGCGCGATGCGAGTTAGTGCCTTGGGCGAGACTCCTGCATAGATGAGTGCCTTGCGTTCAAGATATCTTCGGTTGACGCCCATATGCCGAACCACCTCTTCGACTCGAAGCGTCGCATCGGGCGCCGTGAGCCGGTGGAGAGCCTTGTACACGGGATCGACCGGCTCACAATCTCGGAAACGGCGAAGGAAGTAGCAATCGAGAAGCTGAACTCGTTCGGCAAATGTCCGGACATTTCCCAGCCGTTCATGCAGCAGGGTGACAGCCCCTCCCAGGACCGAATGACCTTCCGTACCAGTTTCTGCTAAGGGTGCGGTAGGAATTCCAAACAGGGCGTGGAAGCCGGCGGGCTGAAACATAACGACCAGCGACTCAACGTGATCGCGAATGATCAATCGCGCGCGACGCCAAGTTTGCGGTCCGATGATGGAAACCGGAAAGGTTGCGTCAAGCGTGTTCGAGCCGTAGTTCCGAACCTCGTAGGCACCAGCAAATTCAAACTCGAGCATCACGCCCAGTCGGGCAATCACCGGTTCTACCAATTCGTGAGCGCCAAGACGAGCTTCTCGCTGGACATACGCGCGAAGGAACGGTCGGAGCACGGATTGAGGAGGCGCAGTCTGAACCGTCAGCATGAAGTCTCGCGGAAGACAGATGTTGCATAAGGTCAGGTGCCGCCGATCAAATCAGCTTCAACACCCAGGCCTTATGCTGGGCTGCTCCACTAGCGTATGCCGCGACGGGTTTGTCCGCCAGCACAAATGCGACGGCACTCCGGAACACGTGCTGAATACCGGCACTCCGCATTCTGTTTACTCGTCATCCGCCACTGTAGGACTCGACTGGCGTGAACAGGCTTCCAGCGCCCATCAACCTCGAAACGCGCATCGGCGATTTTGCGCTCATAGAGTTCGCAACTGACTTGAACGGCGTTTATGAGGACGAATCTGCTTACGCTTCGTTCAAGACTTGGTGTCCTCTATGACCGTGAGCGTTTGCCGGTCCATGGTGTTGCTTTCCAGCGTTTGTACCAGGTACTGAGCCAGTGATTTCTTCGTGACCGTTATGAAGGAGGTCCATTTTCCACTAGCGTCGACTAAGGGAAATACACCGTCCTTGTCAGTCAATCCAGGCGGCCGCACAATGGTCCAGTTCGTTTTAGACGCCCGGACAATGCCTTCCGCTTGATTGTGGTCCTCGTAGGACTTTCCGAGGCTGCTGAGGCGGAGAACCATGCGAAATAACAATGCATGCTTCTTCAGGTCCGTGCCTACGCCAAACGCACTCAGGTAGACCAATCTCTTGCTGTGATCGGAACCGATGACACGCATGATCGGCTTCACGATCTGGGTGCGAATGTCGGCGGGGGAGAGATTCTTGGAAAACAGATTGTTTGGCGATTTCAGCCGCTGTCCGATGCAGAAGATCAGTCCACCGCAGTCTGCCATCACGGACTGAATGAAAGCTGGATCGGTCATGTCACCGGTGAGGCTTTCGTATTTTCCTTGGTACTGTTTGCTGGGTGCGGAGCGAGAGACACTCACGGCCTCATGGCCATGATCCAGCAAAGCCTGGACGACCAGGGCTCCGACCCTTCCTGTTGCTCCGAAGACAGCTACTTTCATCCTTTACTCCTTTTATTTCCTTGTGTGCAGGATCGCCGAGGTTGCCGGGATTACTGGCGCGCCAGTGTCGTGAGAAAGGAACGCATGCAGCCTACTTGCCACCCATTCTGGGTTGTCCTGCGCATACAGGCGCCCAGCATTGGGACTAGATCGGTTTTCTGAAAGTAACGATAGAATAGTGCGTGAAGGGAAACAAGAACGCACAATTTGGTGCGTACCCCCACACTCAGTCCTGACAGGAGAAACATCTGAAAACTCCAGCGAAGACCAAGGCCATCCCGGGATATAAATCCGAAGACCATGAGGGATGTAAGGCGCTCGCCAGTGTGCTTTCTCAGATTGGCGACAAGTGGACGATTCTGGTTGTTGGTGTCCTTTCGATGGATTGCTCACGGTTCAACGCGCTGCAAAGAGCCGTTCCAGGAATATCCCACCGGATGCTGACACATACGTTACGAGGGCTGGAAAGAGATGGGCTGGTGAAACGAACAGCTTTCGCCGAGATTCCTCCTCGCGTTGAATATGAACTCACAACGCTCGGTCAATCTTTGACAAAGCCGCTTGCACACCTTGCAGGTTGGGCGTCTGAAAACCGATCCTCCATCGAAAGTTCGCGTGTGGCATTTGACGAATTTCATCGCAAAGATGGCGATGACAAGATACCTCCACAGATCACAACAACTTTCGGAACCTTCGAAAATCCTAGTCGCAGAAACATGGTGTAGAAGCCCTGTGAGGTTTTGGTACCGCTAAATGGGATGAGCAGGTCCTCCGAAGGAGGAGCAGACTGTTCTCATGAAGAAGCCAGCGCAGCACCTCATCGCTGAAGTCCCACGCAGACAGGCCAAGGTTGAGATGACGATCGGCATCGACCTTGGCGATGTCTGGAGCCATTCCTGCACCCTTAACCAGGACGGAGAAGTGGTCGACCGTGGCCGCTTCAGAACTACCCCGAAGGCGATCGACAAGTGGTTCACCGACGTGGCTCCAGCGCGGGTTGCGATGGAGGCTGGAACACACTCGATCTGGATCAGCGCGCAGTTGCAGGAACTAGGTCACGAAGTCATCGTGGCGAACGTTCGCGAGTTGCGGGCGATCTCGCACAGTGACCGGAAGAGCGATCAGGTCGATGCTGAGAAGCTGGCAAGATATGCCCGGCTTGATCCGAACATCCTTCGTCCGATCGCCCATCGCACGGTCGAGCAGCAGCAGGCTCTGACTCTGATCCGTGCGCGAGCGCTGCTGGTGCGACTACGCATGGCAGCGGTGAACGCCGTTCGTGGTCTGACGAAGTCGTGCGGCCACCGTATGCCTGCTTCCGCCACAACGTGCTTCGCCCAGCGCAGCCTGGCCGTTATGCCACCTGGACTGGCACAGGCACTCGGTCCAGTGCTCCAGCAGATTGCTGGAGATAACAGTCAAGATCAAGCAGTACGACCGGCAGATCCAGCAGCTCGGTCAGACCGAGTATCCGGAGACGCAGGCGCTGCTGAAGGTTCATGGCGTCGGTCATCTCACCGCCTTAACCTTCGTGCTGACGCTCGGAAACAAGGAGCGGTTCGGACGAAGTCGCGACGTTGAGTGCTATCTGGGCCTGCGACCGCGTCGAAGTCAGTCTGGAGATCATGATCCGCAGCTCGGCATCACTCACGCCGGCAACGCCTATCTCCGAAGTCTGCTGATCGAGTGCTCCAACCACATCCTGCGACCGCACGGAAGAGACTCGGCGCTGCGACAGTGGGGTCTCCACTTGGCTGGCCGAGGCGGCAAGCAGGCCAAAAGTAAGGCCGTCGTCGCTGTGGCCCGTAAGCTCGCCGTACTGCTTCATCACCTCTGGAGTACACAACAACCGTACATGCCGTTCTACGAGCAAGCGGCCTGAGAGACCAACATGTTTACCCGTTGCGACGACACCGTGTTCCGATGACTGCGAGCCGACTTCGGCCTTCGAGGCCGACCGATAAATGGCAGCATCGACTCTCCTCTCGAACCCCAACCGGCACCGAGCTTGCATGAAGACAGCTCATCAAGAGTGCGAATAGAAACACGGTGGAGAGCAACGTACCCAAGAGCAACAACAAAAGCAAAAGCCCTATGAAGAAAAAATAAAGAACACTCCCTTGACACTAGTGACCTGCTCATAGAATGTGGGCTTTGCCAAGCGCCGCGAAACCTCAAATCCAGCCCTTGTTAGCGCCCGTTACCAGAACTACCTTTGCCACGAATCATCTCCCGTGCCGCTCGGTTGTTAGCTTCTGTGAAGCGCGGAAAGATTCGACGACGACCGAAGCATCTGCGCAGTTTTCGCGCGAAATGCGGATGCTGAACGCGGTGACAATTTTCACGTGCCAGCCATTAGTAAGATGGTCAGGATCAATCCCACTCCGACTTGCTCATTTCACGCACTTATTGATTATGCAAGTGCCAAATCTGTCATGATTGTCCCAATTTGCGAATCCGGCGTACAAATCACGTACAAAAACTCAGAAACCTACTTTGGCTACTTGCCTGATCTCAATACTGCCCAATCCTTTGTTTCGGAGACTCGAATACACTGCGGGTGCTAATGCTGAAGTGTATATGGCATGCTCTCGGCGTGGCCGCGATCTAGAGGAGTTCTTGCGACTCGAGTGGAGCTCGTTTGGAGGACAGATCGCGTGTCTTGGTCACTTTCGCTTTGAAACGGTAGCGAAGCGAAAGTGGTGTTCTGAAGGGACATCCGCTGAACTGATCGCCATTTCTTAATCACTTCCGGGGCCAGGGAGCAGTCGATCGGAGCCAGTGCTGTTCTGATATGGGTTGGGCCTAAAGCGAAAGCCTTCGTTTCTAAAACGGATTCGTGTCGCGATAGCAACGACGCTAAGGAGACTGGCAGCTTCCACGAAGACTTTTCCTCCGTCGAGCAGGTCCGGATGGCCGTTCCTAAGGTCTGGATCAGTCAGGATGCTGTGAAGAAATAGAAGTGCAGCAGCTGGAAATACCAGGTAATGCAAGCGGCGCCAGATTGAGCGCCCGATTGGCCGGCGAAGAAGCGAAGAGACCAACACAAGCACAACCAGATAGAGAGCGCCCGCACCAGCCGTGTTCAGTTTTGGCTGCAGGTACGAGTGGATGGGCCATGCAATATCGACGGCGCTGAAATGTGGTGTTTTGAGAAAGAGAAGGATGAGCGGATGTGTGAGTGTGAAAAACACAGCGATATATGCAGTCCACTGATGCAGACCGAAGATGTTGATCTTACGGTGTGGCCAATGCCGGAGTGGGCTATAGCGGAGCGATATGAGCATACCCAGCATTAGGTTGAGCGTGATGAAGCCGACAGCAGCCAGGCCGAGATAGGAACACAGATCCAGCAGGGTCATCGCACCATCATCCCAATCGAAATACGAATTCCGCAAACTCATGTGAGATCGCCAAAAGAACGCAAACAGAGCACTGTCCTAGGCACAAGAGGAATAGCTGGAGAGAGAGATGTCGCTTGTTCAACTGGTTAACTGGTCTGGATGTGCGGCTTAGAAGCCTTTCGACACGGCTTTCCAACTCAGATTCAAACGGCATCAGTTCCATGGCAAGTGCTGGTGGTGCAGCCTGCGAGATAGCACGCGCTGCCGCTAACAGAGCTTCGGCCAAAAGGACTGCCCTTGCCGGGCCACCAACAACGGCATCGTCGTCAGCGGCTCGTTCCGCCATACGGCGCCAGCGCCTTACAAGCTTTGACTCATGTCCAGCGATGAATGGGGAAGAAAGGATGAAGAGCTTAAGATTGTCTCGATTCCGAATATGCGACTCTTCATGTGCGATGGCGACATGGAGCGCCTCGCGAGAAAACAGCTCTCCCCGAACGACTTGAGGCGAAGCAACGATACGGGTTCGGAGCAGGCCGGCAACTGCGAGGAGCACCTGCGGCGTGTCGTTTGAGGCCCCGTCCTGCGCAGCAGCGCTTTCGCTGAGGCGCATTTTGAAGGCCAGCCGCATGCTGCCCCATGCGATCGTAAAGTACCGCACCAAAGTAAATAAGGCAATCAAGAGGCAGATGAAACCGACATGTTCGGCTCCTGAATTCGTTTCTTGGAGGTGGTAGGCCGGGGCTGCAGCGACTAGTGCAACAACAGTGACCAGGAAATCCGGTGCAAGCGCTGTCAGGAAGAAATATCTCTCCTGCCAGCGCGGCGTCTGCGCGTCGATCCGTGAGCGCAGCAAGCGCTCTATACCTGCATTCGTCACGACAAAGGTCAACCGAAGTAACCCGAGATTGAAGAGCGTCCAGCAGGCGAGCCGTAATGAGTAGGAGAGTTCCATCAACTCGTTCCTTCCGGACCGTCCATGGTCTTCGTCATCTGAACCTTGGCTACGCGGACTTTCTCTTCGAGCCGTTCCAGAAGCGTGCTGTCATAACTGCATACTGCATCGACCAGGCAAGAGAGCAGCGCATCGTGGCTGGTGGCCGAGCGCGAAAAGAAGCCCTCCACGATTGCGTTTGCCCTGCCACGTTCCAGATCGTTCCGAGAGACGGCCGCGGTGTAGACGAAGGCGCGGTCCCGGCGCTCGCGCAGGAGCAACTGCTTCTTATATAAGCGGTCGAGGGTTGTCATCACAGTGGTGTAGGCCAGGGAGGCGTCGAGCTTCACCGCAACCTCTTGTACGGTGGCGCTTCCGTTATCCCACAGTACTTCCAGGACCTCGCGCTCCCGCTCGCCGAGACGTGGGTGCAGGGTTGGCGACGTTTTCACGTCATCGTGCAGGACATCATCCTGCTCTGGAGACTGAGTGAGTGCCATAGCGGTATAGCCACTATACGAGCAGGCTGGCGGAAAGTTTCGCGCCGTTGGAGTGCAGATGCCGGTTACGCTGTAATCTCAGAACCAAATAGAAACCACTTTTTGTCCGCGGGAGGCCGGCTGGTTGTGCTGTCCCCGGAAGGAGATCACATGACTGCGCGCCGTCGCGTGGTATTTCTTGCCGTATCCATACTGTCGTTGGCCGTCTCCGCTACCGCACAGGTTGAACCGAAGCTTTTCTCCGATATGAAGTGGCGTGAGATTGGACCGCTGCGCGCGGGCCGCACGCGCGCACTTGCGGGAGTTCCAAGTGAGCCGGCTACCTTCTACCTAGGAGCGGTGAACGGCGGTGTCTGGAAGACAACCGACGCCGGCGCGACCTGGCGCAGCGTGTGGGACGAGCAGCCCTCTGGATCGATTGGATCAATCGCTGTCTCTGAGAGCAATCCGAATATTGTGTACGTGGCCAGCGGCGAAGGCCTGCAACGACCTGATCTTTCCACGGGCGATGGCGTTTATAAGTCGACCGATGCCGGAAAGACCTGGATCCACTTGGATGGGCTGCGCGACGGCCAGCAGATAGGCGAGATCGCCATTGACCCCAAAGACCCAAGTCGTGTCTTCGCGGCTGTGACAGGCCATCCGTACGGTCCGAATAAAGAGCGGGGACTGTATCGGACGCTGGATGGCGGTAAGACGTGGAACCAGGTGCTTTTCACGAATGATCGTACCGGCGCATCCGAGGTAGCGATTGACCCACAGCATCCAAATATCGTGTTCGCAGGCATGTGGCAGCGACAGGAAGCGCCCTGGGAGAACGGTGCGTTCATCGGTTCGGAAGGTGGCATGTATCGCTCCGCCGATGGAGGCGAAACCTGGACCAAGCTGACTGGACACGGTCTCCCGGACAACATCCTGCAAGTACAGATCACGATTTCGCCAAGCGATTCACGTCGTGTGTACGCCGCGGTGGCGACGACCCGGCCGTCGGTGGGTATCTACCGTTCGGACGACGAAGGTGTGAACTGGGTGCATGCTTCGGTGGATGACACACGGCCGGAGGCTCGTATTGGCGGAGGCGACGTGCCTGTGCCGCGTGTCGATCCGAAGGATCCCGATACCGTGTATGTCGCCAGTGTTGTGACCTGGAAGTCGACGGACGCTGGCAAGACATGGACCGGTCTGCGCGGTGCGCCGGGTGGCGACGATTACCAGAATGTCTTCATTAATCCCGGTAACCCGAAGATTATTGCGCTTGCCAGCGATCAGGGCGTGATCATTTCGCAGAACGGTGGCGAAACGTGGACGCAGTGGTTCAACCAGGCAACCGCGCAGATGTATCACGTGACCACGGATAATGCCTTTCCGTATCGCGTTTGCGGTGGTCAGCAGGACTCTGGTTCTGCTTGTGTTTCCAGCCGCTCCAACGATGGACGCATCACCTTTCACGACTGGCATCCGGCCGGCATCGAAGAGTACGGCTATGCCGCGCCTGACCCTCTCGATCCCGATATCGTGTACGGCGGCAAGGTAACGAAGTACGACCGCCGCACAGGTCAAATTCAGAACGTGGAGCCGAAGCCGCTACGGAGTTATCGTGTGCTGCGTACGCAGCCGCTGCAGTTCTCGCCGATCGATCCACATAAGCTCTACTTCGCGACGAACACACTGTGGCTTACCCAGGACGGTGCAAAGACCTGGAAGGAAGTGAGCCCGGATCTGAGCCGCGAAACGTGGGACGTCCCGGAGATCATTCCAGCAGATTACCGCACGATGCCTGCGGCTAAGCCGAGCCGGCGCGGGGTCATTTATTCGCTGGGCCTGTCTTCTGTCGATGTGAACCGCCTTTGGGCAGGCACAGACGATGGCTTGATCTGGACGACAACGGATGCAGGTGCTCATTGGAACAACGTGACGCCGCCTGAATTGAAGCCGTTCTGGAAGGTGTTCAATATGGATGCTGGCCACTTTGACGCACAGACAGCTTATGCCGCAGTGAACACGCTTCGGCTGGATGATATGAATCCCCACCTCTTCCGCACGCACGATGGCGGCAAGACCTGGAAGCAGATCATCGCCGGAATCCCCGGCGGCGCGGCGACGAGCACCATCCGCGAGGACCCGAAGCGCAAAGGCCTGCTGTATGCGGGCTCCGAGACGCAGGTGTATGTGTCTTTCGACGATGGCGATCACTGGCAATCGCTGCGTTTGAACATGCCTGCGAGTTCCGTGCGTGATCTCCAGGTCAAGGACGACGACCTTATCGCAGGAACCCACGGACGTGGCTTCCTAATTCTTGATGATGTAACGCCTCTGCGGCAGATTGCGGCCCGTACCGCTGCTGAGATGGCGCACTTGTACACGCCCCAGACGGCGCTTCGTATTCGCGGAGACATGAACCCACCGACTCCGTGGGTGCCGGACATGGCGACGGGCGAGAATCCTCCGGATGGCGCCGTGATCGATTACTACCTTGGTGACAAGACCAGCGGCGTGGTTACGCTGGAGGTCCTCGACAGCAAGGGCGCAGTGATCGCACATGTCAAGAGCGACGATCCGGTTCCGCCGCTTGATCCACGGTATCCCGATCCTGTGCTTTGGGCGCGGCCTCCGCGTGTGCTGGCGGCAACACCCGGACATCACCGTTTCCTCTGGGACCTTCAGTATCCGCAGGTACCCGGCATGTCCACCGGACCGGACGCTGAGCAGGCGGTGCCGTATAACACTCCTTCCGTATCGACAGCGCCATGGGTGATGCCCGGCACCTACACCGTCCGGCTCATTGCGGGCGGGCAGACGTTGACACAGCCACTCAAGGTTGTCATGGACCCGCGTGTGAAGACGCCCATGGCTGAGCTGCAACAGCAGTTCAGCGTTGCATATTCCATCTACAGCGATACGCTGAAGGCAACGACTGCGATGCACGAAATTCAGGTGCTGCGGGACCAGCTTCGTGCCCGTTCGGGCCAGGCGCCGGTGCAGCAGGGAGGCGATCCGCTGCTGACGAAGCTTGACCAGATCGCCGGCGGCGGTGGTCGAGGTGGGGGCGGTGGTGGTCGAGGCGGACCGGCTGGACCGGCAAACCTTGGCACGGTGCGCACGGGGCTGGCGAGAATCCTGAAGCAGATTGAGAACGCGGATCAAGCTCCGACAGCTGCCCAAGTTGAGGCATACCACATCACGGCTGTGCCGCTGATGGCTTTACTTGACGAATGGCAGCAGCTGAAGGCGACAGATGTGAAGGCCCTCAACGAAGAACTGCAGCGAGACCATCTGGCAACACTCAATTTCGATACACGCAAGATCGATCACGATGTCGAAGATCAAATCGAGATGGGTGACGACGAATAGGGACGCCGCATTGCGCCTGAAGCGAAAGGGCTGCTACTACCGCTGGTAGTAGCAGCCCTTTGCCGTGAATACTCCATGAACACGTTCACAATACAAGGTTCCCTTGGAGGCATATGTCGCGGCGTACTGCAGCGTTGATTTCGGCTGTTTCGTTGTGCTCTCTCTCTGCGTTGTCGCAGACACCGGACACCGCGACTCTGCAGGGTCTGGTAAGCGATCCAGCCAGCGCAGTCATTGCCTCGGCGCACATTACCGCCACCAACGAGACCACTGGGCTTGTTCGCACCATTGACAGCGATGCCCAAGGACGGTTCACCCTTGGCGGCCTTCCCGCCGCTGGCGCTTATTTAGTCGCGGTGACCAAAGATGGATTCGCGACAGGGCAGTCAAGCCATGTGCAGCTGACCGGAGGCAGCACGGCGGTCGTGATGTTTACGCTGAAGGTAGCCGGAGGAGAGTCTTCCGTATCGGTGCTCGGCGCATCGGGTGACGTGCGTGTGGATGAGCCGCAGCTAGGCACCCACCTGACGGCACAGCAGGTTGAACAGACTCCGATTTTTGATCGCCGTATCACCTTTCTGCCGCTGCTGAATGCTGCTAATCGTCCTGCCATCAACCAGGGCGATATCTTCATGAATGAGTTCCTCATCACAACAAATGGGGCGGGCCGGCGCCAGGCGTGGTTCGAACTTGACGGTGCGAACAGCATCGACATGTGGGGGCGGCAGACGATCTTCACCAATATTCCTGCGCTCGCGGTCGATGAAATGTCGGTGCTGACGAATGCCTTTACGCCGCAGTACGGCGGTGGCACAGGATCGGTTGTGAATGTAGTGACACAGAGCGGCGGTAATAAAATCCATGGCCAGTTGCTGGAGCTTTGGCGCCCTGCTGCGGCAGAGGCATTGCTCACTGGCTTCACAACGGTCAATGCCGCCAGTGGAAATGACATTACGAGCGACGTTCTGGGCCAGACCGCGATGACGCTGTCGGGCCCTGTACTGCATACGGATCGGACACACTTCTTCCTGGCCGGGGAATGGAGCAGAGAAGCGAAGGCTTCACCGGTTACGTCGCCGCTGGCTCCGGGATCGTTTGTTGGTCACTATCGCGGATGGTTAGGTTTATTACGTATCGACCACCAGCTCAACGACCACAATAACGGCTTCGCACGTATCAATTTCGACAATTTCACCGACACAAACCCCAACGGGATTGTTGGTGGAGCGAGTCTGGCAAATGTGGCGCGTACGTTTCATCGCCGCACATATTCGTTTGAGCTTGGTGAGACGGCGCAGCTCTCTCCGACTGTGCTGAACAATGTTCGTCTGCAGTTTCAGCTTGCATCTCCCATCACGGAATTCGATCCGGTTGTCTACAGCACGCAGTTCGTTGTGCCGATCTCCTACGGAGGGACGTTCACGTCGGGGACGTCTCAGAACGCGTTGCTGATGAACCGTCAGTATGAGTTGTCGGAGACCTTATCCCTGACACGTGGGCGTCACCAGTTCAGTGTGGGCGGAGGTGTTATCAACGCTCATACTGGGGGCAATAGCAAAGAGTTCGGCGGCCCGATTTTCCTGGGTAAGTTCACGTATAACACCTGCACGCAGCCTGCCGCGGTGTGTGAGAGTACCGCCTACTTGAACAACATCAGCAATGTAGCGAACTACCAGCAGAGCTTCGGGAATCAAAACTACACCGTTGATGACCAGCTTGTTAGCGCGTTCGCGCAGGACGACTACCGTGCCTCGAATCGGTTGACGCTCAACCTGGGGTTGCGTTACGAGCAGCAGACGTTCACGGACGCGAAACTGAACTTTGCGCCACGCGTTGGATTTATCTTTGATGTATTCGGCACGGGCACGACGATTTTGCGTTCCGGATATGGCATCTATCATTCTCAGATCGTGGATAACTCCGCCGCGAGTTACGCTCTCGGTGAACCTTCCGGTGTATTCACCTATACCGCAACGTCGGGCCAGGTTGGCTTTCCCACCGGCATCGCCTCTGCACCATTGCCGGCATTTCCAGTAGGTGGAGCGGTGCCGATCCGCAGCCTGTATGTACGTCCGGGGCAGTCGGGCTACTTATCGCAATGGTTTGACACATCGCAATTGAATGGTTATCCCAGCAAGCTACTCAATCCGTACTCGCAGCAGTGGACTGTGAGTCTAGAACAGAAACTCGCGTCCCGCTGGACACTGTCGGTGGATTATGTGGGGACGCACACCCTGCGTATTATTCGCCCGTTGGATGTAGACGGTCCTTCGGCGTTCATCCGCACTGCGCAGAACCAAACGCGGACAGCGCAGGCTGCCAATTGCACCCGCCCCTATTGGGTAGCGTTCTATGCGCAGCATGGCTCGACGTGCGATACGAAGAGCAATAGCGGCACGAAGCCGCTTTATTCGCTTATTCAGACGGACGTGAATGATGGCTATCTGCATTACAACGCACTGGATGTGAACCTGGCGCACACCTTCGCTGGCGGTTTCCAGGTGCTTGCCAGCTACACGTGGTCACATACGCTCGACAATGTAGATCCCGACACGACTGCACAGAATCCGAACGATACTAACTTTACGCAGCGTGCGGAGTATGGTCCTGCTATTTACGACCAGCGCAATCGGTTTGTGCTGAGCGGGATGTATGTCATCCCGTTTGTGAAGGTGCAGTTCGGAGGCGTGGGCACGTTTGGCAGCGGCCTGCCGTATAACATCGTCACTGGTACGACCAATAGCGGCAACACTGGCGGGACGACGGATCGTCCGGTCATCAACGGGGCAGTCATCGGGCGTAATACGGGACGTGGCAATGGGCAGTACTCCGTCGATCCGTTCCTGGCGCGCACCTTTCCTCTCTACCGGGAGTCGGTACGGCTTGACCTCCGTGCCGAGGCGTTTAATCTTCTGAACCATGCGAACTTTGTCAGTTACAGCGGCACCTATGGCAACGGAGCTACGGCTGGCACAGGCTTCGGAGCCGCACTGCCGGGTGTTACGGCTCAGCTACCGGCACGTTCGCTTCAGTTTATTGCGAAGGTGAGCTTCTAGGTATGTCGCAGGTTTCGTCACGACTCTTGCTCGCATCTGCCTCACTCGTAATTGCGGGTGTTGCTCCCTGTGCTGGAGCGCAGAGTGCAGTTTCCGCAATTGCGGGACGAGCGACGGATGTCAGCGGAGCTATCGTTGCGGGCGCGCAGATCACAGTGCGTAACACCGATCTCGGCACAGCGCGCACGCTGACAACGGACAGTACCGGAGGCTTCCGCTCGGGCGGTCTGATCCCTGGCGCCTATAGCGTGGAAGCAAAGGCCGGTGGGCTCGTCTTGCGGCGGCCTGTAAGGATTACGCTGACACTCGGGAGCAGTGTGGAACTTGCGCTGAGGCTGGAGATTCCGCCGGCACGCGACAGCACTACAGTGCGGGCGCGTCCGGGAACGGTTGAAGGCAATACGACCGCGCCGCCTTCTGACACAACCGAAGCATCGACGGGAACGTTTCTGCCGGGATTAACGGTGACCTATCTCCCTAACCGGGACCGTGACTTTACCCAGTTCACGGGACAGACTGCGACTGCTGAAGATGATCCCGACGGCCTCGGAGTGTCGCTCGCCGGGCAGCGTTCCAACGCGACCGCGACCCAGGTGGATGGGACCAGTTATAACGACGCCCTGCTGGGTGGCCGGCGTGGAGCCGAAGACGGCGGCATCTACGTTCCCATCGGTGTCGTGCGCGAGTTCCAGGTGCTTCGCAGTGGTGTTGACGCCAGCGTGGGCCAGACCGGCTCCGGCCTGATTAACGTTGCGACGAAGAGCGGCGGTAACCGCGGGCGCGGTGATGCCTATTACACGGTGCGTCCTGCTCCATGGACATCGAGCGGCGCCTTCGGCAACCCGACACAGGCGTTGCTCAATTCGTTTGGGCTGTCGGAGACCGGAGCGATCCGCAAGAACGTGCTGTTTTACTCTGCAGGCTTTCAGCAGGATTTTGTCCACGCTCCATACTTCAGTTTGTTCGCACCGCAGGCTCCCGGGATTGTGGTACCCGCGGCGCTGAGTGCTCTTCAAGGGCAGGTGATGGAGAAGCAGACGCCAACTGCAGGCTTTGGGCGGCTGGACTGGGTGCTGGATACGCACAATACCCTCACGGGCAGCATCACGCTTGATCGTATCCGCTCAAGCAATGCAGGGGATGGGCTGACGCGGTCGCTCGATGCGCCTTCTCTGGCTGCGGACTTTGGAGGGCAGAGCAGCACGGCTCGCCTGGGACTTGCGACTGTGCTCGGTCAGCGTGCGTTCAACCAGGCCGTGCTTGCTTACTCTGATGACCATCGCAGTCGTACGCCGCATTCCGCTGCATCGGAATTGTTCATCAACGGCTTCGGCTCGTTGGGCGGCAATGCCGACGGGTTGCATCGCTACACGTCGCAGCAGTGGCAGGTGCTGGACGATGTCATGCTGACGCGTGGCCGCAATGGGATTACGTTTGGTGGGCGCTTCGCCGCATCGCCGGCCTATGAGTACCGGGAACAGAACACGAACGGACGCTTCGATTACACGTCGTTGCAGGATTATCTGAGCGATACGCCTCGCCGCTTTCAACAGACGATCCTCACAGCGCCACCGCCTTCGTACTCAGCCACGGTGAGCGAACTTGCTCTTTATGTGAGCGCACGCATGCAGCTCCGCCCATCCTTGTACGTCACGCTAGGATTGCGGTGGGCGGGTCAGTGGAATCCACAGCCCGCCGCGGGCATTGCGTTGATTCCAACAACGCCGGCTGCCGGCGTTGCGCCATCGTTCGCGCAGCATTTGCCTAACGATGTAAAGCAGTGGCAGCCTCGGGCCGGTGTTGCGTGGACGCCAGTAAGCCGTACGACGGCGCGCCTTTCTTTCGGCATCTATGCGGCTCCCACTCCCGCCACGTTCTTCCACCGCGTTTTCACCGATGGCGGAGCCTACACGGCGACGCTCGACAGCTTCTTTGATCCGTCGCTGATTGCGCTTGCAGGTGGCAATACGGCCACGCCCCATGCAATTACCTCGATCCCTGCTGGACTCACGACTCACATGGCGCAGGTTGTAGGCATGGATGCGAACTTTCATAATCCGGAGTCGCTGCAGGTATCCGCCAGTGTGGAGCAGCAACTGACGAAGCAGCTGGAGTTTACGGCTGGCTACATGCGCAACAGCACATGGGGCTTAGAGCGCCAGATCGACCAGAACCTGGCAGTTCCGGTTAGCTCGTTAAGTGGCAATGCGGTCTTTCCGGCTATGCGTCCCAACCCGAGTGTGGGACGCTTTCTGGTGGAGCAGTCGCGGGCTCACTCCAGCTACGACGCTGGATACCTGGGCGTCAAAGCTCCATTGTCTGCGCGTTCCACGATCCTTGCGAACTACACGTTGTCGCACGCGCAGGACGATGATTCCAGTGTCGATCCCTATAGCCCCGTCACAGCCGTCAATCCGTTTGCATTGCTGCAGGAGAAGAGCGACAGCCTGCTGGATACCCGGCATTCACTCAATGTGAATGCGATTTTCAACCTGCCTGCCGGCTTCAAGGCGAATCCGCTGTTCGTAGCGCACTCCGGTCTGCCATACACGCCGATCGTGGGTTTCGATACTCAAGGTGACGCGAACGATCGCAACGATCGGGCACTCGTAGGCGGTGCCGTGGCAGGCCGCAATTCGCAGCGGCAGCCGATGTTTAGCTCACTGGACCTGAGGCTGGTGAAGGATTTCACCCTGAAAGGCGAGGGACATCACCTCGATGTTTTTCTGGACGTGTTTAACCTGGCCGGAGCGCAGAACCGGCGATTTGGAGCGGAAGGTCAGAGCTTCTTCGGGGACGCAGCGCACCCGGTCTTTTCAGCGGGTGAACCCCTTTTCGCCCCGGGAGTAACGCGAATAGGAGGTCCTCGAGCGATCCAGTTTACGGCTCGCCTGGTCGGGTTTTGACCTGCCCGTAGCAGGATCGTTGTGAAATCGTCGATCATGCCGCTTCGCGCCAAACCGGGCGCGATGTTGTTGCTGCCTGTCATCCAGGTTTTACAATCCCCTCATTCGTCACTACAAATCTGACTTTTGAGGGAAGGTCCAATGGCTCTTCTCGGCCGTTTTGCCGGGGTAGCAATGGTGTGCGCTCTGGCATTGCCAGTTGTAGCACAGCAATATCCCGAGAGTATGCTTGCAGGCCTGCACTGGCGCGACGTAGGCCCCATGCGTGCCGGCAGAACGTACGGCGTTGCCGGTCATCCGTCACAGCCGGACACGTTCTACATGGGCTCTGTTGGCGGTGGTTTGTGGAAGACCGAGAACGCCGGCCGTACCTGGTTTCCCATCGCCGACGATCCGAAGACGGGCATTCCGATCGGGTCTATTGGCGCCGTCGCGGTTGCGCCGTCTGACCCGAACATCGTCTATGTGGGCACGGGCGAGCCGGACATCCGCAGCCAGCACTCGTACGGTATTGGCGTTTTCAAGTCGACCGACGCTGGCAAGACGTGGCAGCACATCGGGCTGACTGAGACGCGGCAGATCGGCAAGATCGTTGTCGATCCACGCGATCCCAACCGCGTGTACGTCGCCGCACTTGGCAATGTCTACAAGGCGAATCCAGAACGCGGCGTGTTCCGCACGACCGACGGCGGCAAGACCTGGAAGAAGGTTCTCTCAAACGCCAAGAGTCCCGATGATGTGGGTGCGGTTGACCTGGCGCTTGATCCGGCACATCCCGAGACGGTGTACGCCAGCCTTTGGGCGACACGCCGTCCACCATGGTCTGTGTATGCGCCTTCCAACATGCCCGGTGGTGGCCTGTACAAGTCGACGGATGGCGGCAACTCCTGGCATCAACTGGCGGGTGGCCTGCCTGCGGACGACTTCGTTGGCAAGATCGGCATCGCCGTGGCGCCGAGCAACCCGAATCGACTTTATGCCGTAGTCGACGATCTGGGAACAGGTGTTGCACGCCCCATACGCGGTGGTGGCGCTGTAAGTGGATCCGCGCCAGTCGCAAAGGGGGGCGTGTATCTGTCGGATGATGCTGGTGCAACGTGGAAGCTCGTGAACAGCGAGCAGCGTTTGTGGGGCCGCGGGTGGTACTTCGGCCAGATTGCCGTGGATCCCGCAAATCCCGATCGTGCCTACGACATCAACACTGCGACCTACATGACTATGGACGCCGGCAAGACATGGGTGCCCGTCAAGGGCGCACCTGGAGGCGATGACTATCACCAGCTTTGGATCAATCCCAAAGATGGCAACCGTATGGTGCTATCCAGCGATCAGGGCACGGTGATCTCTGTGGACGGCTCCAAGACCTGGAGCACCTGGTACAACCAGCCCACGGCGCAGATTTACCATGTTGCCGCGGACAACCGCTTTCCATATTGGCTCTATGGAGCGCAGCAAGATTCAGGCGGTGTAGCTGTCAGTACATGGTCGCGAATGGGAACACTTTCCTTCCGCAATTGGGAGCCGGCGTGCCTGGCGGGCGAGAGCAACACGGTTGTACCTGATCCGAAAGATGGGAACCTGCTCTATGGCAGTGGCGATCAGCGCTGTGACCAGGCGCAGAATCTGCCGTCGCCTACCGGTGGTCATCTGCCGGACCCCGATCCGAGCGATCCGAATCGTAAGACGTGGACGCTGCCGCAGGTGTTCTCGCTGGCGGACGAGGCTCTTTACTACTCGAATCAGTTTGTCTTTCGCACGCGGGATCGTGGACGCACGTGGGCAAAGATAAGCCCGGATCTCACCCGGTTGCATCCTGAAACGCCCAGGACATTGGATGGAGTAACCGCGACGGACATCGACCAGCCCATGACGGAACGGTTTGGTGTTGTGTACTCGATCGGGCCATCGCCGGTTGATGCCAAGACCGTCTGGGTGGGCACGGACGATGGCTTGATCCATGTCACTCGGGACGACGGAGCGAACTGGAAGAATGTGACCCCACCGCCGATGACGGCATGGAGCAAGGTCTCGCAGATCGAGGCTGGTCACTTCGACGGCGAGACGGCGTATGTGTCGGTGGATCGCCATCGCATTGCAGACAACAAGCCTTATATCTATCGCACGCACGACGGCGGAAAGACATGGCAGAACGTTGTAAAGGGCATACCGGAAGGCGCCTTTGTTAATTCGGTGAAAGAGGACACGAAGCAGAAGGGCCTGTTGTATGCGGCAACAGAGCTGCGGGTATACGTCTCATTCAACGATGGAGATGCGTGGCAGCCGCTTGAGCTGAACATGCCGATCACCTCTGTGCGAGACCTGATTGTTCATGGAGACGATCTGGCGGTGGCGACGTACGGTCGCGGCTTCTGGGTGCTGGATAGCATGACCTCGTTGCGGCAGATTGCCGCGAAGGGAAGCGAAATCTCGGCAGCGAATGCATACCTGTTTCAACTTGGCGAGTCGTGGGCAATCCACAATGCCGGGCAGAACGGAACCCCTCTGCCTCACGAAGAGCCGCAGGAGGTGAATCCACCAGGGGGTGTGCTGGCTTACTACTGGCTGAAATCTGCGCCGTCCGGCCCATTGAAGATCGAACTCATCGATAGCGCCGGGAAGACGACGGCCTGCGTGGCAAGCGATACGCCTGTGAAGCCGGTGGATACCGAGGCGATCAATGTACAGGCTTACTGGATGCAGCCCACGCCGCCTCCGTCGGCTCAGTCCGGCATGCACCGAGTCGCATTAAACATCGCGGCGCCTGCGGGGGGTGGTCGAGGAACACCTCCCCCTCCGCCCGTGGACGCATGCCATCCAGCAGGCGCAGCGCAGGCTCCATCTGAGCCCTCACAGCAGCGGGGTCGCCGCGGGGCGGTGAGTCTGCAGCCGGGCGACTACACCGTGAAGCTTACTGTTGGCGGCCAAACGCTGACACAGCCTGTCACCATCAAGCCCGATCCGCGCATGTTGCCGGACGGTGCGGACTCCACCGGCGAAGGCGAAGACGACGACATGTAATTTCACGCGGTAGCACCGTACTTCATGCTGCGATGTGAACCGAAGTATTAACGAGAAGAAGGCTCTGATGAAGAAGTTTCTGACCACGCTATGCCTTGCCTGCCTGACAACGCCGCTCGTCGCGCAGCAGGTTTCCCCGACGTTCTATTCCGGTTTGAAGTGGCGCAGCATCGGGCCGTTCCGTGCTGGCCGTGTCTCCGCCGTTGCCGGCATTCCCGGCAATGCTGCGACGTACTACATGGGATCGCCTGGCGGCGGTGTGTGGAAGACAGTGGATGGAGGGACGGTGTGGACGCCCATAGCGGATGAGATCAAAGTCGCATCGATTGGAGCGATGGTTGTGTCTCCATCGAACCCTGACGTCATCTACGTCGGCACGGGCGACGTGTCTATGGTCGGCGCGGCCGTGAATATGGGCAACGGCGTCTGGAAATCCATGGATGCAGGGCGCACGTGGCAGCACGTGGGCCTGGAAGACACCGAACACATTGGAACTATGTGGATTGATCCAACGAATCCGGATGTCGTTGTAGTGGCCGCTCTGGGAAAAACCTTCTCTAAGGACGATCAGCGCGGTGTTTTTAAGACTGTGGATGGCGGTGAGACATGGAAGAAGGTTCTCGCGGGCACGGACGAGATCGGCGCTATCGATGTGGTCTTCGACGCAACGAACACGAACGTAGGCTACGCGGCGCTGTGGCATCACTACTGCCCACCAGGCAACACGGCTGACCTTATCAATGGCAGCAGCGGTGGTGCGATCTTCAAGACCACCGACAACGGAGGGACGTGGACGAAGCTGGCATCGCCTGGCCTGCCGGAGGGCGAACTGAGCCGTATCGGCTTGGCGACTGCGGAGGGTGGCAAGCGCGTTTATGCCGTCATTGCTGGTGGACGTGGCGAAGGTGCTAGCGGCTTCTATCGTTCAGATGATGCAGGAGCTACGTGGAGTAAGAGCACGACGGATGTCCGTGTCACGGGCAGCGGTTACTTCAGCCGCGTGTTTGTTGATCCCAAAGACGCAAACACGGTCTATGTTGCGCAGACATCGCTGTATCGATCTGTGGATGGGGGAAAGACCTTCATCTCGTTCAAGGGCGCTCCGGGTGGCGATGACAATCATGCGCTTTGGATTGACCCGATGGATTCGACCCGCATGATTATGGCGTCGGACCAGGGAGCCACGATCAGCCAGGATAAGGGGGCCACATGGACAAGCTGGTATAACCAGCCCACAGCGCAGGTGTACCACATGTCCACGGATAATCGCTGGCCCTACTGGGTGTACGGAACGCAGCAGGATTCCGGATCAGTGGGTACGCTTTCGCGCGGTGACTACGGTGCGATCACATTCATGGATTGGGATCCTGTTGCCGCCTATGAATTCGGATACATCGTGCCTTCACCGCTTGATCCGAACCTCGTCTACGCGGGAGGCGCTGGGCGTGGCCTGGTACTGGTGAATCGTGTTAACCGCCAAGTGCAGACGATCTCTCCATCATTGAATCGTGCCGCAAACTATCGCACAGCGCAGAATCCTCCTCTGGCATTTTCGCCGCAGGACGGCCACGTCTTCTACATGGGAACCCAATTCCTGTTGCAGACCAGCGATGCTGGAACGCACTGGAAGCCCATCAGTCCAGACCTGACGGAGCGTCCCGGCAGTGATGCCGTGAACCTGAAGGAAGAACAGCATGAAAAGTCTGTCGCTGATGCAAACCCGAGTAACAACGGCCGTCTCGCGCGGACTCGCGAAGCAAGCGAGACACTTACGCCTCCGAATCGTTCGGCTATCAATACCTTCTCGCCATCTCCAGTGTCCGCCGGACAGATATGGGTCGGTACAAACAACGGTATCGTCCAACTTACCCATGACGGCGGAACTACGTGGGCAGTAGTAACACCGCCTAGCCTGACGCAGTACTCCAACATCAGCATTCTGGAGTCATCCCACTTCGACGCCGGCACGGCGTATGTGGCGGTGGATCGTCACGAAGAGAACGACTTCAACGCACACATCTATCGCACGCACGATTTTGGTAAGACCTGGCAGGAGACGAGCGGCGGATTTGCCGCAGGGGACTTCGCTCGCGTTGTGCGCGAAGATCCAAAGCGCAAGGGCTTGCTGTATGCAGGCACCGAAAATGCAACGTATGTCTCATTCGATGAAGGTGACCACTGGAGCGCTCTGCAGTTGAATATGCCTACGACCTCAGTACGCGATCTGCAGATCAACGGTAATGACCTTGTCGCCGCAACGTACGGCCGTTCCTTCTGGGTTCTGGACGATATCTCCGCACTGCGTCAGATCGACGCGAAGACGCTTCGGGAGTCTGTCGCCCTGTATCAGCCCGGTAAGGCGATGCGAGTTCATCTTGACTTGAATGAGGACACGCCAATTCCGCCGGAACTACCCGCGGGACAGAACCCACCCGTGGGCGCGATGATTGACTTCTATCTGAAATCGGAGCCAAAGCAGGACATCACACTCACCATCTATAACGCAAAGGGAGATTTGGTCCGGACCTTTGACTCCCGGCCTCTTCCCGCAAACACCGAGTTACCGCCGAACGTACCGGACTACTGGCTGGCCTTGCCTCAGCCGCTGACGAAGCACGCGGGAGATAACAGGTTTGTGTGGGATCTTCGCTACACGCCGCCATCGGCGCTGCGTCATAACTATCCGATTTCGGCGCTATATCAGAACACTCCTGGTGAACCACAGGGATCGATGGCAGTTCCAGGTACGTACGAAGCTCGACTTATAGTCGATGGCAAGACCTATCGGCAACGGTTTGATGTCGCCATGGATCCGCGAGTGACGATCTCGCAGGAAGCGCTGGAACGGCAACTTGCCCTTCATCAAAAGATCACGGCTGCAGTGACGGAGACGTACAACCTTTACCACGAGGCCCTGGCGTTGCGTGAATCGATCAATGGTGATGTCAAGAAGCTCACAAACCAATCTCCGGAGTCCGCGAAAGCGTTGCGTGATTTCGATCGCGATGTGGCAAAGCTACAGGGAAGTGAAGGACGCGGAGGGCCACCGGTGCCTGGGGCAAGCCAGCCCGCAATAGCCCAGATCCATCAACAGCTAGGTAGCCTGGCGACCGTGGTTGCAAGCGCGGACAGCGATCCTACGCCAACGATGACCACGACATTTTCGGACTATTGCAAACAGATTGATACAGTCACGGAACAGTGGAACAGCTTGTTGAAATCGAGCTTACCCGCCTTGAATCAACAGTTGGAAGCGCAGAGAGTATCTGCACTGCCCGCAGTGGAATTCAAGCCGTCAATGACGTGCCATTAAGTCGCAATTTGAGGTGCGGAAATACAGTTAGTTACGGTATCTAACTAACAGACTTTCCAGACATCTTGAACGGCATTACATGCAGAATTGTCGTGGCACGTCCACGATTCAATTTCCTCTATTGCAATGATCCATACAACACGACAACCGTCGCTTGCGTCGGTGAGCGACGGCGCACGCATATGTCCGTTGCGGGGGACTCTTTGTCTTCCGGAAACTTTGTTGTTACTCGAACGGGGGAGGCACCGCTATGGGCCGCACCCTGCAATCAGGAGGCACATCACAGTGAACCGTATCCCATCTTTCCTGGCTGTGACAGCTCTAAGCGCGACGGCTGCGTTCGCACAAACGACAACTACCGGTGCCGTAAGTGGTGTGGTCACTGACCAGTCTAGCGCCGTCGTGGCAAACGCAACTGTCACACTAACTAACCTTGCAAATCACGAATCGCAGAAGGCCAAGAGTTCTGGATCGGGTTCGTACCGCTTCGACCTGCTCGCGCCCGGCACGTATGAGATCGAAGTCGAGTCTACCGGTTTCGCCAAGCTGGAGTCGCAAATAATTGTGAATTCATCTCAAGTCGTAGCCGCCGATGTGAAACTTGCTGTGGGCAGTGAGTCGCAGACGATCAAAGTGTCGACGGTCGCCGCACTGGTGGATGCGGAGAGCGGTAACGTAGCTACTACCGTCACACAGATGCAAGTCGAAGAGGTTCCGAATTCTGATAACAATCTTCTCTTCGAGACGAAAATCACTCCGGGCTTCAACACCGGCTTCGGCACGAGTGCGAAGACCCTGTACCAGCTTGACGGTGAGAACTTCAATGATCCTTACAACAACGCAAACAACTCTGGCGCATCGAACCTGACGCTTGGTCTGAACGACGTCCAGAAGCCACTATCATCGCGAACGGCTATTCGGGCCAGTACGGCGGTCTCGCGGGTGCAACGGCAAGCTTCATTACCAAGAGCGGTGCGAATCGTGTCCACGGCAACGCAAGCTGGTTCTGGACCGGCCGTTCGCTGGTAGCCAACACCTACACGCACAAGGCCCCTGGCGCTAACATCACACCGCGCTCCTTCGAAAACGCGAATCAATGGTCGGGACTCATTAGTGGCCCGTTGACTGTCCCGCACCTCTTCAGCGGTAAGGACCGCCTCTTCTTCCTGGCCGACGCGGAAGGTCTGCGTGCAATTCTCCCCGCTGCTCCGGTCAATGTGCTGCTGCCATCAGCGGGCCTTCAGGCATACACATTGCAACGGCTCGCGACGCTCGGCTTGACCAAGTCCATTCCGTTTTACCAAAACATATTCAACATCTATAACGGTGCGGGCGCTGCTCATGGCGTACCCGTCACCAATCCTGGTATTTTCACAGGCAATCCCAAATGCCTCTGGAGCCGCCCTTTCGACAGGTTGCGGCACGCTGAACGCGACCGATGCGGCGGTTCTCGGGACAACTGCCGGGGCGTGCACCAACTACTACCCAAGCACAGCCGCGACCTACGCAAACGAAGCCCTCGAAATCTTCCGTGTCGATGCGGTCCTGACACAGCGGGACAAGATGTTCGTCCGTTATGAGCATGACGCGGGTGTGCAGCCAACTACGACCGATCCGCTTAGTTCCGCATTTAATGCGATCAGCATCCAGCCGCAGCATGATGGTCAGTTGAATGAAACCCACGTCTTTGGGTCGAAGGCGACCAACAACTTCATCCTCGCGGGTCTGTGGTACGGAGCGCTCTTCGGCCCCGCCAACCTCAATGCATCCCTGGCCGTCTTCCCCGCGCAGATGGGATTCGGTGACAGTTCACTCACGACCGTGGGCGGTAGCAATGCAAGCTTCCCGACGGGCCGCAACATCACAACGGTACAAGTGCAGGATGACTTCGCGCTGGCAGAAGGTGCCCATACGTTGAAGTTTGGAGCCAAGGGTTATTTCATCAAGGAAAACGACCATTATTTCACTGCTGGAACAGTGCCCAACATCAGCGCCACAACCATGGGGGCGTTCATCAACGGCGGTGTTGATCCAGTCAGTGGTAAGGCGACAACGTTCACGCAGTCGTTCCCGCTACGGCCGAATTACCCCGTAGGCTACAACCAATGGGCAGCATATGCGGAAGACGACTGGAAGGCAAACCGCGCTCTCAGCGTTTCGTTCGCACTGCGAGTAGAACACCAGGGCAATATCAGTTGCCTCACTGGTTGCATCACGCAGCTCGCCAGCCCATTCCCGACGCTTAACCACTCAGCCAGCATCCCGTACAACCAGGCCTATAGCTTCAATAACAACGGATCCCTTTTCAACCTGCAGCAGCTGGAATGGCAGCCACGCGTCGGTTTCGCTTACAACCCATCATTCATGCATGAAAGCATGGTGGTACGTGGCGGCTTCGGTATCTTCTACGACGGCTTGGCAGAGAGCATCCTCGAGGGTCTGGCGAAGAACCCTCCGACCAAGAACACCTTCACCAGCATCTCTGGCGATCACCTTGCTAATACTGAAACGACCAACCTGTTTTCCGACGCAGTCGCATTGAACCAGGCCTTCACCGCGGGTGTTACAAGCGGTGGCACCGTAGCGTCTATCAAGGCAAGCCTGCCAATAAACCTGCAGCCCTTCTTCACACCTCCGTCGGTCTATACCTCCCAGGCAAACTTCAAGATGTTCTATCTCGAGAAGTGGAACCTGGAAGTGCAGAAGCAGTTCGGTAAGTGGGATGTCGTGTCCTTAAATTATCTGGGCAATCACGGTGTACCAGGCATTTACCAATGCCGGCCTAAATGCCTATTCACCCGCTGCGTCTGCGGCCGTTGCCACGGCGGCTAAGCCTTACATCATCGGCCTGCCGACGGCACAGCCGGATGCTCGCTTCGGAACCGTCTATTATTACCAGTCCGGCGGCGCTGCAAACTACAACGGACTCATCGCCACCGTAACGCATAAATTTGGGCCATCTGGTGGTGTCATCACAGCGGGATACACGTTAGGCAAGAACCTTGATACCGGGGCGAATGGCTTCTCCACCTCTACCGCGACAGCAAGTGCGGCCGACATCGGCTCGCCTGTCGACCCATACAACCCAAACCGCAACTATGGTCCATCCACGATCGACGAACGACACAACTTCGTTCTCAACTATGTCTATAAGGTGCCCTTTAAGAACCCATTCTACGGCGGCTGGGAAGTCTCTGGTATTGCATTTGCATACTCGGGATTGCCATACACAGCAGTCGATACGTCCCTGAGCCCAACTGTTTCAACATATGCCAACGGCGCTTACGGTGGCACACTTCTGCCCACTTACCTGGGTGGATCACAGGCCCCTTGTGACTTCGGCAAAAACCAATGTGTCACTAAGCAGTTGTTCTCGTCGACTCTCCCTGGTCAGGCTAACGTGGCTACGGTGGACTCAAACGAGAGCCGCAATATGTTCCGCGGACCGAAGTACATTACCACTGACTTTGCTGTGACTAAGTCGATTCCGTTGCATTGGGAAGGTGGACGATTGGCAATTGCGGCCCAGGCGTTCAATGTCTTAAACCATCTGAACTTCTCGCGTCCGTCCGGTTCGCTGTGTCATCCAGCGCCTTCGGTCAGGTTGCATCTACGGTTAACCCTTCGGGTATCTTCAGCGGCGTGGGAGGAGATGATTCGCCCCGCATCCTGCAGCTTAAAGCTAAGATCGAATTCTAGGTCTTAATCTCGCTCAAAGAGGCCCGGCCGCTTCGGCAGCCGGGCCTCTTTCTGTTCGGGACGACCACAAGATGATGCGCTGAGGGTCAGCGGCGTTGCAAGGCCGTAACAGATAGCATGCTCCCGAAGAGAATGACAATGACGACACTGTAGAGGTAGTCGGACCGAAGCATTCACGCAACGAATGCGCTCTTGAAACTCTTGAAGAATTTGTTCCGCTGTCCGATGGCGTATGGGCTTGGCTGCGGAAGCATTCGCAAGTGCGTGGCCCTTCCCGGTCAATTCAAGGAAAGGGTATTCAAGCTCCTGATGAATCTCCTTGAGTAGGCCAAGAGAGTGTAGTTGGTCTATCAGCTAATCGGCCTCCAGTTCTTGCAAATCAAATGAGGTTTGCATGACCTCTTTCACGACCCCGGCTATCCGATACGTCCTTAAGAAATCTCGGACTTTAAGTGCTGGGTATCCTGCAACGACCTGGTCTCTAAGAATCCGCATAGCTGTATTTCCAATCGAAACGAATTCAGATGGCCGAGGAGGTGTGATCTTCACACTTCGGGCAAGTTTGGCCTTTTCGGCACGACTGTCGGATGCCGTGCGAAATGGACATCAAGTGGTCAGTCCCTGTAGACGTCGATGTACGCGTTGAGCTACCCGCTCTGGAATCCTTAGCGATGTGTAGCTCGCCTCAAACCTGTTGGCTTGGTGCTCGATCCGGATAAAGCCTGGTTCCTTTTAAATAAACGCCGTATGGTGCTCTCGCTGAACCGCCAGAGTTTGGACAATTGTGGAGCGGGGATAGCGTTCTGAGCCTGCATGCTTCGTTCCTCTCTGGCCTGTCAGACGGTCGGTCGTCACGGTAAATGCCCGCTTATCACGGGCTTCAGCCGAGAAGAAATTGTGGACCACACCGCAGCGGAACTTTAACCGGTCCCCTGCGAGGAAGCGAAGAATAACCGTGGTGGGGATGCATACTAGTGGTCGAGGATGACCCGGATCTTTGCTAGGTATCAGGACTTCTTGCGCGAATTCGGCTATCGCGTATTAACTGCTGAGAATGCCCGGGAAGCCATGGATTTGATCGAGTGCACGACAGGGTCTCTCGACTGGTGATCAGCGATACCCAAATCCCCATCATGGACATCGAACAGTTCGAGCTACTGCGACATACGCGTCCAGAACTCAAGCTGCTGCTGATGAAAGACCATCACCTCGTGTGGTCATCGCAGTGCTGAATCGTGTCGTCCTCATCTCCTATATCCGAACGGCTGCGCAGGATCGGATGAGCCGGGATGCAGCTGTGAGTGAAGGAACGCGCCTGTGTTTCCGCCCGTGATGACGGCATGATCGCCGCATTCGGGCTGGTGCGGTCTTATTTGCCACAGTTCCACGCTCCTAGATTCAGCGCCCTCTTGCCATTGTCGTCCTAGGAGGCCTAGTTCAGTTCAACGGCACTCACACTCCTCCTCGTTCCATCCGTTTTCGGACTCTTTGAAAGAACCGCAGAATAGTGACAAGGCAGACGAATGGCCGTGAACGTTTCAGGCGATAGGCACGGGTAGAGAATTAATGCGGTCATGGCAACCTGTTTTTCATAGAAGACTGTACTACCTTCAGGCAACTGGGTATTCCCCCATGCAGGTGGGATATGCCGCGTTCCAGAGTTGCGACCTCCGGGGCTTCAAGTTCCTGCAAGCGGTTGCGCAGTTCGGCGTATGCGGGATAGCATGGTGCAAGTTGGGTCCTGGAATCGCCTGCAATTTCCACAAATGCTATGTGAGTGGGCTTGGCCATACCTGTTCTTCTGAGGCTGCACAAAGTCTTTAGGCGGCGAAAACATGACTCTCGATTCTTTCTCATCGCGTATCGCGGCAGAACGCGGCCACAGCCGCCGCGACTTTTTGCGGTCGGTGGGCGGTTGCGCGTTAGCGAGCACAGCGAGCAGTGTTCTGCCACAGCGGGCGTGGGCTGCTATGCCAGATCGACGGAAGGTTGTTGTGGTAACCTTCGGTGGCGGTGCGCGAGACCAGGAGACGTTTGCACCGGAAGGACAGGCGAACATTCCGCACTTGTTGCATGAGTTGCTGCCGCAGGGTACGTTTTTCACGCAGGTGATGAATCGCGGGATTCTCGGTCACTACGTTGCCACCGCGTCGCTTGCAACGGGTGTGTACGAGAGCTTCAATAACTTCGCAGACACCTCTCCGGTCAATCCGACGATCTTCGAGTACGTGCGCTCCAACAGTCTGCGGCCCGCGACCGATGCATGGGTGATCGCGCCCAGCAACGGCTTTCACAAGATTGGTCAGAGTTCAAACACGGCGTATGCGCAGCAAGGCGCGACGGTGGTTTTGCCCAAGCGCATGCTTGCCAAGCCTGATGGTTCTCCTGCCTTTGATGGACTTTCGCATCTGCTCACGGATAACTACGAAACTCCGATCCAGGTACCTGTGGCGCTTGGTAGCGAGATGCCTTTGGACCAAATTGCATCGATGCTGCGTATGTCGCTTGAGGAGTTTGCCGCGCATGCCAGCACCCTAAACAGCCCGGATGAGTTGTCGCTGTTTGTTGCCAAGCGGGTGATGCGGGAGATGTCACCTAGCCTGCTCTGGATTACGCTGCACGACATTGACGTTGCGCACACTGGAGCCTTCGGCTTGTATGTCGATGCTGTCCGCCGGTCAGACCGCATCTGTGCGGAGTTGTGGCAGGCGATCCAGGGCGACCCCGAGTACAAGGATCGAACGAACCTGCTGATTCTGCCAGACTTTGGCAGAGACTCTGATGAAGACGCGGGTGGTAACGGATTTCAGCATCATCGCACTGGCGACGCGCTCTCTCGCACGACGTGGATGCTGGCGCTTGGACCGGATGTGCGGCAGAACACGCTGGCGCAGCGGCCCATTGAGAGCATCGACCTGACACCGACGGTTGCGGCGATGCTTGGCGGCAATGCGCGGTATGCGCGGGGCCAGCGCATCTCGGAGCTGGTCGGGTGACGTCATATGCCGAGAACGTCTTGCCGCAGCTGCGCAAGCTGCCACCACCGCTGGCGGCATTGTTGCTGCAGCAGGCGAACCGCTATGAGGTGATGTTCCCGCGGGAGCAACGGGAGTTGACCGCGACGCTCGATAGATTGCGTCCGCCACGGGATACCGATGCGGAGCAGGCACTGCAAAGCTTTCGTGCCTTGCATGTGCCTGCTGATCTACGGCTGCCCAACTGGGAGACCGAACCGGCGATCTTTGCGGAAGCCTTCACCGCTGCGATGTGGAGTAGCGGACAGATCGCTGCATTTCGTGATGCTGCCCGAAGGATTGTGCCAGCGGAGAACGCCGACGACAACCATGTGGCACGTGCGGTGGTGATTGTTTTCGATGCGGATCTGCAGTCGCCTAATGCGTCCACGCAGTTGTTTCGAAGACTGCGTCCCGCAGGCATGCTCTATACACGTGTGAGTAGCGCCGGCGCGCGGCAGCACTTGCAGACGTGGATGGGTGCCCGCGCGCTTGCATCGCCCGAGCGTTACGGACACTGGTTTATCTCTGGGGCACGTAGCTCAGCCTGGGAGCTTCCAGCGTCGGTGGTGAAGGTGGCGTATGGCGATTTGCGGCCTGCACGGCTCCAACTGCTGAGAACGATGAACCGCGCGCGGTACGAGAAGACGGGCGGTGGCCCCGAAGGACTTCGCTCTGCCATGCTGGAGATGCATGCGGCTGACATGGGTATGGAGCAGGCGGGTGACCCCGTGCTGCAGTCGTTCGCAGCGGATGTTCTGGTGGGAGGTTCTGGAACGCAGCTTTACTCCACCACGTTTGTGCAGTGGTCTTTGCGGGAGGCGCTACGGCGGGCGCGACCGCAAACAGTGCTGGCGAACTTCTCCGCACGTAACGGATCGGCGTCAATGGACGTGCGGCTCTCCAATCCAGAGGCGGAGCCTGCGCCGGACCCTGCGGGTTCGCTGCTGGATGCGGAGATGCACACGTACATGACCTACATCAATCTTCTGCGTCTGCCGTCGAAGCAGTCCACATGCTTAGCGTGGCACCCAGGTTACGGTCAGGCGCTGTTGATCGCGCCGCACGTGGCCGCGGGCAGCACGGTGACCAACGAAACCGGCATGAACGATTTGCTGGCTCGCGTGGCGTGACGACGCGTATGCAGGCAGTGCGGAAAGGGAAGTAGTGGCGATCGAAAAGAACTTCGACCTTGCTATCGCAGGGGAACTCAATCTGGACTTGATCCTGTACGGTCTGCCGTTAGAGATGGAGACGGAACGCGATTTGCTGGCGACAGGATTTGTCACCACGCTCGGAAGCTCTTCCGCCATTGTGGCTCACAACGCTGCCATGCTTGGCCTGCGCGTGCGCTTCGCGACGCTGGTCGGCGATGACGACTTCGGGCGATTGGCGCTTGAACGGCTTCAGCAGGCCGGTGTGGATCTTAGCGGGGTGGTTGTCGATTCCGCGATGACTACAGGCGTTACGGTGCTGCTGCCGCACGGCAGTGTGCGCCACAATCTGACGTATCCCGGAGCCATTTCGAAGCTAAGCTGTGAGCACTTGGATGTTGAGGGATTACAGCAGGCTCGCCATTTGCATCTCTGTTCTCTCTATTTGCAGACGTCACTGCACGACGGACTGCCGAAGCTGCTGCACACGCTGAGGCAGAGCGGGACGACCGTTTCCCTGGACACCAATGACGATCCCACGGACAGGTGGGGTGAGCCGCTGCAGGAGCTGCTGTCTCTCGTGGATATTTTTATGCCAAGTGAGGGCGAGTTATGCCGCATGGCAGGTATGACTGCCCCAGAACAGGCGATCGCAGAGTTCGCACCCGCTGTACCGCTTATGGTGGTGAAGCGGGGCAAGCTCGGCTGCTCGGTACGCATAGAAGGTGTTGTCCACCATGTGCCAGGAATCCGCGTCGAGCCGGTCGACACGATTGGCGCTGGCGATAGCTTTGACGCAGGCTTCCTGACGGCTTGTCTACGTGGACTAGGCCCACTGGACGCTGCGCGGGCCGGTAACATAGCGGGGGCACTTTCCACGCAGGCACCTGGCGGCACGGAAGCCTTCCGCAATGTGGAAGGGATGCGCCGCTTTCTGCAGGAACATGGGAGTCCGCCGTCATCCGCGTATTATCCGTAGATAGCTTCTTGTATCTCCATGGGTACCTCTTCACCGGTTATTACAGTCATGTAAGTTTGCTGGTTCCGAATTACCATTGCCCAGAGGACTAGCATGGCTCACACGATGAACGAGGTCGCAAAGCGCGCTGGTGTTTCCACCGCGACTGTTTCGCGTGTCCTTAGCAAAAGCCCCTACATCTCCGCGGAAACCATTCGGCGCGTGATGACCGCAGTGGACGAGCTGCACTACCACCGCAATGTGCATGCCCGTCGGCTTGCCATTGGTAAGAGCGATCTTTTTGGCCTGGTGATATCGGAAATTGCAAATCCATTTTTTTCGGAAATTATCCGTGGCTTCCAGTCAGAGGCATGGGAAAAGGGCTTCGACGTTCTGCTGCTGAACACGGAGTACAGTGAGCAACGCACGGAGGCAGTGTTGCGGAAGCTGATTGAGAACGACGTTCGCGGCGTGGCCGTGATGACATCGTCGCTGGATGACACAGCCATTGAAACCCTGACGAAGGACGGCATCGCGGTTGTGATGGCAAGTGGTGCGAAGGCGGGCCGGCTATTAAGCACCATGAGCATTGACTACGAGCGGGGCCTGTCGCAGGCGATCGAACATGTCGCGGCGCAAGGTCATCGCCGTGCCGCTGTGATCGCTGGGCCGGTGACCAATCGCTCTGCCTGCACCATACGGGATGCGCTGGTAGAAGGGCTTCGGCGGTGTGGTCTGGATCCCTCGCCCATCGCGCATAGTGCGTACAACCTGGATGCTGCGGCGGAGGCAGTGAAGTTAATGCTTTCGTCGCGTAATACTCCCACGGTGATCTTCTGTGGCAGTGATCTGATTGCGATGGGTGTGATGGTTGCGCTGGAGCAAGCGGGCATCGATGTGCCGAACGATATTTCGGTCGTGGGCATTGACGATATCTCGTTTTCGTTTCTTGCGCGCCCTCCGCTCACCACCATCCGCGTGCCGCGCGAGCAACTGGGACTGATGGCGTTCAAGGCGCTGGATCACATGCTGAAGCTGAAGCGGAATCGCGGGGCCGAGTATGTGCTGGAAACGGAGTTGGTGATTCGCAAATCCACGGCTCCCGCCCGCACATCAGAACTGCGCAAGAAGATCGACCTGCTCAAGAAAAAGGCGAAGCTCGAACGGAACTGAGCTTCGCCGTTTCCCTGAGCGATACCTAAGCGCCGTACACCGCTGCGCCAGCCTCGGCCACCGCATGATCCTGATCGCCAGAGCCTCCGCTTACGCCGATGGCGCCGATTACCTTGCCATCCTTCTTGAGTGGGATGCCACCTGCAAAGATCATGATCTTCCCATCGTTCGATGCATGGATACCAAAGAACTGGCCACCTGACTGCGAGTGCGTGGCCAGGTCCTTCGTCGCAATATCGAAGGCGCGCGATGTGTAGGCTTTCTTGATGGAAATGTCGATGCTGCCCAGCCATGCGCCATCCATGCGTACGTGGCTGATGAGGTTGCCGCCGGCGTCCGCGACGGCGATGTTCATGGGCTGTCCGATCTCCGATGCTTTGGTCTCGGCCGCCTCGATGATCTGCTTCGCTTCTTTCAGTGTGATCATGGTTCTCTTTCTAGCAATGCTTGCAGGTGCTTTTGCTGGCTGACTTTGCAGCGGTGGTTGAGGGCAGGTCATTCGCCGGGTTGTTGTTGAAGAAGCCATTCGGCTTCAGCAGAAATCCAATGTACGCCGCAGGCATTACGGGATAGTCCTCGGTCCTGGGGATGTGCGTGTGGCCAAAGGTGTACCAGAAGACGACGTCCGTGTTTTCGATTGGCCGGTCCTGCGCCGTCCAGAGCGGCAGGCCATCGCCACCACTGCTTTGATTAGGATAGTCGCCGGCCGCGAAGCGCTCATCCTCGCGGTAGGGTGTGACCCACACATGATGATCCACAAAGCCTGCACGTTTGCGCCACCACGCGCTCGGCGAGGCAAAGGGTCTGGCATTGTCTCCGGCAAAAAACTTATAACCGACCGGGTCGCCCATGGCGTTCAGCACGCCTGGATTCACGATCTTCCAGGTACGGCTGGTCTCCACGTTCAGGTTTGCGCATGCCTGCTTCTCATGCGCAAGGTTCGTCTTCTGCGCGTAGAAGGCATTGCCTTCGGGGTTTGTTTCATCCAGCGGAGACGCGACGATGTCCAACTGTTGTACGGTGTTTTCGATGCCGTCGATCGCGAAGTCCAGCCGCATATTGAAGAAATGCTGATGATTGGGTGCGTACAGCAGAGGCGCGATCACCGTGCCGTATTTCGGCTTCTCGCCCTCATGGACGGCGCCGAGCGAGAGGATGCCTGTCAGTTTGATTTCGAACTGGATGTTGCCGTCCTGGTAGAAGTACCAGAAGAAGCCATACTCATAGTTTTCGACGGTGGAGACCGATGAGACTACAAGGCGGCGCGAGCGGCGCACTTCAGGCTTGTCCGGAAGACGGCGGTCGGTGTGCTTCCACAGGATGCCAAAGTCTTCTTCGTGAATGCAGATAGCGTTCTCAATGGTGAGCCGGCCCCCGCGGCTATCGCAGAGGTCTGCGTCGAGATAGGCGATGTGGCCGACGCAATCGCAGCCGAGCTTGAGGCTGTTGGCGCACATGCCCATGCCGTATTCGCCTACATCGAACGCGTTCTTGCGCACCTGCGTTGGAGATGGGTCGCCATAGGGAACTACCATCTCTGTCAGCGAGCCACGGAACAGGATAGGACGATTGCGCTCCCCGTCCTGGTAGCGGAGATCATGGATTACAAGGCCTTCGCGCGCAGTGAAGCCGACCACCATGCTCCAGTTCTGCCACGTCAGTTGCTTTCCATCGAGGGTGAAGCTTGGGCCTTCAGGCTGCGTGATCGCAAGTGGTTTGATCTCCGTCCGCTTGGGGCTGACGCGCTCGTCAGAATAGTTGCCCTCGAGCGGCGGCAGCGGCCACTCGCCGTATTCTTCCACACGGATGACCTGCATTTGGTTCAGGTCCACCACTGGGCGGATGCCTTCGATCGGGCGTGCATAGCCGTTGTCGGTAGGATCACTCCGCAGGAAGCAGAGGGGCCGTGTGAGCCGACGTGTGCGGTCCTCTTCCGAGCCATAGTTGCCGGCACTCCAAATATCCACCATCACCAGGCTCGTGTCGGTCACACCGTAGTGTCTTTCCAGCGCCTCACGAAATGCTTCGCTACGCAGAACAGCTTGCTCACACTCAATCTGTTCGTCCACCGAGAGTGTGGGTTGCAGGCCCTGCTCGGCGTAAACCCAGGTAGACACCTCCTGCTTTGAGAGGTCCAGCAGGATGTTCGCGGCAGTGTTGGTGGCATTGTCGAAGAGCACAGCTGCTGCCTCGCGGTTGGACGCCTGCGCTTCAGGCCACGCGAACACGGCGGACTTCTCAGGCTCGCGGAGGCTGATGCTGATGATGCGGGTCGTTGGTGTGAACTGCGGTGCGGATTTCAGGAGGGCGACGGCGCGGCGAACCTCGTCGGATGTGAGCGGCTCCAGTGGATGCATCGGCATGAACGGACCTCGGATATGCAGGGCTTTTGGGCTGGTTACTGGGAGCGAGTTTCCATGCGCGTCCTGCATGTAATCGCTTGCACAGTATTGCGTCTGCTCTGCCGGCTGTCAATCCTGCTGCTCGTCGCGTTGAAAAATGATCGATAGGAAAACATATGTAAGCATTTTCAGAAAACGCTTGCATAGAGTCCCGATGTTCAGTAATGTGGCTCCATTCACCGCAAAAAACTCTCGAGTCTTCCATTTGTAGGCAACGGGGTGTAGTGCTGCAGTACTTGTGTTCGCCATTTGAACGTTTCGGATGAGTTTGAAGTCCGTGATCGCAGCGTGAGTCTGCAGTGGTGTGAGTGTTGTTGGTGGCCAGGGCGGCCAAGCTCGTTCCTGTCTGACTGAATAGAACCGATCAAAGAAGCAGTAGATCCGCCGTAGCAGCTTACGACATCACCTAAGAGGTAACTTCTATGTTGACGGCAGTCTGGGAAAGATCCTTTGTGGCACGAAAGCGAGGCTCGCATGGCTTCGTTCTGGCCGGTGCCATTGTGCTCTCCTTACCCGCCATGGCGCAGGTTGATTCCGGCTCTGTCGTTGGCGTTGTGCGCGATGCGAGTGGCGCGATCGTGCCGAACAGCCAGATCACGCTGACCAGCCAGGACACGGGCGCGCGGGTGACCAGCACAACCAACTCTCAGGGGGAATACACCTTCAGCCCGGTGAAGATTGGTGTGTACACGGTCACGGTGGATTCGGCGGGCTTCTCGCGCTTTGAGCACAAGAACATCACCGTCGCTGTGCAGCAGCGGGTGTTGGTAGATGCCGCGCTATCGCCCGGCGCGACTTCGCAGGTGGTTACAGTCACGGGCGATGCTCCCCAGCTACAGACGCAGGACGCATCGGTTGGTCAGACGATTGATGCGAAGAAGATCGTGGATCTGCCGCTGAACGGCCGTAACTTCACCTTCCTTGCTCAACTGTCGGCGGGCGTGACGCAGAATCAGGCGGATACTCGCGGCATGGGCACTACCGGCACCTTTGCAGCGAATGGTACCCGACCAGCGCAGAACAATTACCTGTTGGATGGTATCGACAATAATTCAAACCTGGTCGACTTTTTGAATGGCACTTCGTACGCTGTGCTGCCGCCTCCGGATGCGATCCAGGAATTTCGCATTCAGACGAGTAACTACAGTGCTGAGATTGGGCGCTCCGCAGGCGCTGTGCTGAATGCCACCACAAAGTCAGGCACAAACTCGATCCATGGGAGCGCTTGGGAGTTTGTGCGCAACGATGTGTTCGACGCGAACCTTTATTTTGCGAAGCCCGGTACGCCGAAAGGTAACTTCAGCCAGAACCAGTTTGGTGGAACGCTGGGCGGACCCATCATACGCAACCATACCTTTATCTTTGGCGACTACCAGGGCCTGCGGAACGATCAGGCGCAGACAGTTACTGCCACGGTGCCAACCGCGCTGCAGGTGAGCAGCGGCTTTGCGAATTTCTCAGAGTTGCTGCAGACCACCACTGGCAAGGACGTTCTTGGTAGAACGTACAGGATCGGCACCATCTTTGATCCGTCCACAACCCGGCCCGTTGTGTGCGGCGTAGCTGATGCAATTACGAACATTACCGTGGCTTGCGGTGCGAGTGCTGCGGGAACCGTTTCCGGTTATGCGCGTACGCCCTTTGATCCAGTTAACAACATCATCCCGTCCGCGCGCCTGGATGCGAATGCGATCAAGCTGCTAAGTCTTTTCCCTGCGCCGACAAGTTCTGGTACGTTGAACAACTACGTCAGCAGCCGGCAGGGCACTAATAATCCGAACTCGTTCGACGTGCGTGCGGATCAGATCTTTCGCGAGAAGGACGGGGCGTTCGCGCGCTTCAGCTACCTGCGCAATCCACAGTTTGTGCCTGGACCCTTCGCCGGTGTTGCCGATGGTGGTTCGTTCGCACAGGGTACGACTAACTCCACGGCTTATGGTGCAGTGCTGAGCGAGACGCATACGTTCTCGCCAACGCTGATTAATGAAATTCGCGCCGGTATGAACCGGCTGGAAGCATCACGCCTGCAGCCTAACTCGAATGTGCAGGGGATTCCGTCGCAGTTCGGCATTCAGGGTGTGCAACAAAGCTCCGTGAATGGCGGCCTTGGTCGCTACACAATCAACAGCCTTGCACTTGGCGGCGTCAGCTACCTGCCTTCTGTGGAGTACAGCACCGTACTGCAGTTTTCCGACGACCTTACCAAGTCAATGGGCCGCAATACCCTGAAGGCTGGTTATACCTGGCAGAACCTACGCTTCTCAGTTCTGCAGCCGGTTGCTGCGCGCGGCAACTTTACTTTTAACGGTGCGTTTACGGACATTCCCACGCAGACCTCCGGTAACACAGGTATCGCTCAGCTGCTGTTGACGCCAACTGCTACTACGGTGCCGGGAGGTACAAATCTATTGGGCGGCGCAGAGAGCGTGCAAGCGTCCAACATCAACAACACGGACATGAAGCGCTCGTACAACGGCGCTTACTTCCAGGAAGACTTTAAGGCCACGCCGAACCTGACACTGAACATGGGCCTTCGTTGGGATTGGTTCGGTCCGTTGATCGAGCGTCGCGGGCAGCAGTCGAATTTCCAGCCACTTTCCGGCGGCGGAGCAAACTATCTCTTCGCTCCGGCGTATTGCAACACGCAATTTTCAGCGGCCTTCTACACGGCGGCAGCGAAAGACAAGGTCAACATCGTCTGTTCCAACCAGGCTGGCTTGCAGACGGTGCAATGGGGTAACTTCTCACCGCGGGTTGGGCTGGCATATCAACTCAACCCCCGAACGGTGGTGCGTGCCGGCTACGGGATTTTCTTTGGCGGCTTTGAGAACTCCTCGCAGTATACCTTTGGAGCGTTCCCGAATCAGTTTGCGCTGACATACACAAACACCACACCGAATCAGCCGATCGTGTACCCAGACGGATCTACGGGTACGCTGGAAAATGGTCTGGCGCACATCAGCCTTGTACCGTCGCAGGTAAGCCCAGCAGGTATCTCAGTGCAGGGTGAGGACTATCACATCCACACTCCATACAACCAAAACTACAACCTGTCTTTGCAGTACCAAATATCGCCGAATCAATCGTTCCAGCTTAGCTATGTGGGCAACGTAACCCGCCATCTCGGTGTGTACATTGCGCCCAATCGTCCGTCACAGATTCTTCGTCCAGGACAGAACTCGCTTTCGTTCTCGCCGTTTCCTGACTTTGCAACGGGTGGCAACTTCACCACCTTTGAAGGTCAGGGAAACTACAATGCACTGCAAGCGACCTATGACCATCGTTTTGCGCAGGGTTTGAGTGTGCTTGCTAACTTCACTTACTCCAAGTGCATGACCGACGGGCGTGACTTCCTAAACGCGACCGCAATCGGCAGCTTCCGTGCCGCTACGCTGCCGGGCTTCGGTATCGCAGGGGATTATGGTTCGTGCGACTTCGACATTCCGCGTGTCCTGCACGTCAGCGGAACCTATGAGCTGCCCGTTGGTAAGAACCGGCAGTTCCTGAACCACAGTGGTGCACTTGTAAACGGGCTGCTGGGTGGTTGGGCTACTAACTGGATTTTTGTAACGGAAGACGGTCAACCCGGTACCATTCGCTGCTCCGTCACCACGACCACAACGTATGGTTGCTTTGTAAACCGTGTGCCCGGGGCGGATCCGTATGCTAATACTGCTGCAAATCCAGCCGGATACGGTGTGCGCAACTTCCTCAATCCTGCCGCCTTCACTAACCCACCGGTGGCAACGGTAAATGGACAGACAGATTATTCTCCGCTGGGTGGTGGCCCTTCGCAGTACCGTGGGCCGGCCTATCGCCGCCTGGACTTCTCCATCTTCAAGAACTTTCATGTTTCCGAACGGTTCACTGCTGAGTTCCGTGCGGAAGCATTCAACCTGACAAACACGCCGAACTTCTCCAACCCGGCCACAACCAGCCTGGCAACTCCGGCTAGCTTTGGTCAGATCACGACACTGCGCGATGGAGCGAATGGCAATCGCCAGATACAGCTTGCCGGCAAGCTGTACTTCTAAACCCGGCGTTCCCGGCAGGACGTCGAACAACCCTGCCGGGAACTTTTGTGATGTGCGGTATTTAGCGCACCCTGGCGTGGCCATACATGCTGCGCGAGGTAGAAACTGTAAAGGACACTGTGTCTCAGACGGCCGAGATGAAATATCCGCAAAGTAGTCTGCTTGCGAGAGAGATTGCACAACAACCAGACCTGTGGCCAGACACGCTGCAACGTGTGGCCTCATATTTAAATGATCGCGCAAGCGTCCTGGGCCGGGTGATTGTTACCGGCGCTGGTACCTCAGCGTACGCAGGGCAATGTATTGCCGAGGCTTGGCCTGGTGCCTATGCCATAGCCACTACAGATCTTCTTCTGCTATCGCTGGAAGAGATTCTGGCTCGCGTGCCGGGACTCGACGAAGGCGGTCTGTTGATTTCACTGGCACGCTCCGGTAATAGTCCTGAGAGCGCGGCCGTAGTGCAGAGGATGCAGCGGCTCTTTCCAGCCGTCACGCACCTCGCCATCGTCTGCAATCCGCAGAGCGCCCTGGCGAAGCTTGACGGCGTGAGCGTGTTGCAACTGCATGAGCGCACGAATGACCAGAGTCTTGCGATGACGAGTTCGTTCTCGAATCTCGCGCTTGCAGGGTTGGCGCTGTGTAACTTGGATGGGTTGTCGCAGCACATTCCGCAGATTGCAACGAATGCGCGGGAACATCTTGAGTTCATGTTTGAGACGGCGACGGAGATTGCCGCGGATGGTGCTAGGCGGTTCGTTGTACTTGCGTCCACGATGCACGGACTGGCGCGTGAGATGACGCTGAAGTCGCTTGAGCTGACCGCCGGCGGAACGGTGGGGCTGGCAGAGAGTTTCCTAGCTTTCCGTCATGGTCCAATCAGCTTCCTGCGAGAGGATACGCCGATCCTTTGCCTGCTTTCGACAGACCCGCTAAAGCGGCAATACGAAGACGACCTGGTGAAGGAGTTTGCAACGCGCGGCATGCGTAATGTCTGCCTCATCGGTGGCGAAGCGGGCACGGACCTGCCGCATCGCTGGCAGGTGCCGGCGCTGGCTCCGCTGCTGCCGGACGCATTGCGCGCGCCTTTCGAAGTTGTGTTTGTCCAGTTACTGGCGTATGCACACAGCGTTCGCGCGGGGATTGACCCAGATGACCCCAGCCCGGATGGGCAAGTTACGCGCGTAGTCCGTCCGTTCACCGTTTACTCTTGAGGCGTGAGCGCTATGGAAACACAATCAGTCTGGCTGCCGTTTACACCCAATCGCGACTTGGCGAAGGATCCGCGCATGTTCGCTGCTGCGGAAGGCAAATACTTCTTTAGTCCGTCGGGTTAGCAAAATTCTGGACGGCAGTTCGGCGCTGTTCTGCACACCTGCTGGCCACGGTCCGGAGGGAGATTGCGGATGCTGTCTCCGCGCAGATCTCCGGTTGGACCACACATCCAGATTCCTGCGTTCGCACAGAGGCGCGGCAGAGCTTCGATGGATACGAGCTGCAGAAGCCTGTACGATCACGGACTGCATGTAAAGACGACCGGCAACAGCGTTGTGGTGGCTCCGCCGTTCACCATCACGGAAGCAGAAATCGAGATGCTAGTGGAGATTATGCGAGAGGTTCTGCAAGGCGCCTGACGTCGTTCAGATGCTAGCCTGGTCGCTCAGTGGCGGGTCGTAGTGGCGCAACGGGCCGACGATTGGTTGAAGGTAAGCCCTAAAGTGATCGTTGACGGCGAGGCCATTGGAGCTGAGCCACTCCGCAGGAATCGCGCGGCGTGGGCCCGCTGCAACCTGCAGGGGGAGCAGCTCGAAACGGCTCGCTTCATGGTTCGCAAGCGGCAGCAGTGAGACCATGTAGCCGGTCTTGCCGTTTACCAGCGCACGTACGCTGTCTCGGCCGGTGAGCTTCGCGTCTTCCACATCGCGCTGCGAGGCATAGGACAATGCCGATCGTCCGATGAGCCCAGGTTTTTCACTGCGGCAACGAAACCCCAGGTGTTCCGCGACCAAGCCAGAGAGATACTGCGCCACACCGCCGATCAACGGGCGTTGCGGTGTTCTGCCACCAGAAGGCAAAAGCTGCTGGAAGACAGGCGTGCCGTCTGCGTAGCAGGTTCCCTCTGACACTACTGCGAGAGCCCACCCGAGGCGGCTTACCGCGGCATCAATACGCTCAAGGAAGTCCTCGAGTACGAAGGGGAGTTCGGGAATGCAGATGACGTGGGGACCATCGTCGTTATCGCGCTTGGCAAGGATGGAGGAGGCAGCCAGCCAGCCAACGTCGCGACCTAATGTTTCGAAGATAGAGACCGGCTGCGGCAGCGCGCGGAGATCCATCGCAAGATCCAGCGTGGACTGGGCGACATAGCGGGCTGCGGAGCCGAACCCTGGGCAGCGGTCTGTTGCACAGATGTCGTTGTCAATGGTCTTGGGCGCGCCCATCACCTGCAGATCGTAGCCGCGGCTTGCGCAAAACTCGCGGAAGATCTGCGCACCCGCCATGGTCCCGTTGCCGCCGAGGAAGATCATGAAGCGTACATCGAGCGCACGCAGGTGTTGGACGCAGCGATCCAGGTCTTCTTCGGTTGGTTTGAAGCGTGAGGAACCGAGTGCTGCGCCGGGGCTATGTTCGAGCTGTTGCAGGGCGTCAGCCGGGAGTGAACTCAACTCGACGATGTCGTTTGCGGCAAGCCCTTTCATCCCGAATCGCGCACCATAAATGCGGCCAATGTCATCCTGGCATTGCGCTTCACGAATGATGCTTGCAAGGCTCGCGTTGAATACGGAGGTAGGCCCGCCGCCCTGCACGATCATCAGGCTGGTGGCAAACATTCGTTCCTCCCTCCGTATCTATGGTGGCTAAGCATTCAAACATTTACAGCATGAATGCTGCACCCATCCGCCGCTGTCTAGAAGTTATCGCGAGGCACATACGAGCCGCTGCCGCCAATAAGAAAGTCAAAGTCCGCACCTTCGTCGGCTTGCATCACGTGATCCACATACAGCTTGGTATAGCCACGCGTCACCGGTGCAACGGCGGGCACCCACGCGCTGCGCCGGCGAGCCAACTCATCCTCGTCCACGTGCAGATGCAGCGTGCGCGCATCCAGGTCCAGTGAAATCAAGTCGCCGTTGTGCACGAGCGCGAGGGTGCCACCGGCCGCCGCCTCGGGAGCGCAGTGCAGCACAACGGTGCCGTAGGCGGTGCCGGACATGCGTGCGTCTGAGATGCGCACCATGTCGGTAATGCCGCGCTTTAATAGCTTCGGGGGCATAGGCAGGTTGCCGACCTCAGCCATGCCTGGGTAGCCCTTTGGGCCGCAGTTCTTCAGCACCATGACGGAGTTCTCATCGATCTCAAGATCATCGTCGTTGATGCGTGTGCGCAGGTCTTCGATCGATTCGAACACCACGGCAGCCCCTGTGTGCTTCGTCAACGCCGGTGAGGCGGCGGAAGGCTTAAGTACCGCACCACTGGGCGCCAGATTGCCCTTCAATACAGCGATACCCCCAACCGCTTTGAACGGCTGCGCGAACTCGTGGATTACCTTCCGGTTCCAGCAGGGCGCATCGTTGTTGTTTTGCCAGATCGACTGGCCGTTAACGGTCGGCGCGTCCTTGTGGAGGAGGTTGTGCTCGCCCAACTCACGCAGAATTGCGGGCAGCCCTCCGGCTTCGAAGAAGTCCTCCATGAGGAAGTTGCCCTGCGGCATGATGTTGAGTAGGCAGGGCACGCCGCGGCCGAGGCTGTCCCAGTCGTCCAGGTTCAGTTCAAGATTCATGCGCCGCGCAAGCGCGATCAGATGGATGACCGCATTGGTGGATCCACCGATGCTCGCATTCACGCGGATTGCGTTCTCCAGCGACTCGCGCGTGATCACCTTCGACATGACTATGTCCTCGCGGACCATGTCGACGATTCGACGACCTGACTGTCGCGCAAGTAGATTGCGGCGCGCATCTACCGCTGGGATGGCGGCGTTGCCAGGCAGCGAGATGCCGAGCGCTTCTACCAGGCATGCCATGGTGGAGGCTGTACCCATGGTCATGCAGGTGCCTTGGGACCGGTGCATACAGGCTTCTGCTTCGTGGTACTCCGAAAGAGCAATTTCACCGGAGCGGAGTTGCTCGCTCATGGAGATGGTATTCGTGCCGGAGCCGATGTAGTTGCCGCGGTACACGCCGCGCAGCATGGGGCCAGCGGAGATACCAATCGTTGGCACGTCCACACTGGCAGCGCCCATGAGCAGCGACGGTGTTGTCTTGTCGCAGCCCATCAGCAGGACAACGCCATCCAGTGGATTGGCACGGAGGGATTCCTCCACCTCCATCGCGGCAAGATTACGGTAGAGCATCGCGGTTGGCCGAAGCATCGTTTCGCCCAGCGACATGACAGGGAACTCAAGCGGGAATCCGCCGGCTTCAAGGATGCCCCAGCGCACATGATCGGCGATGGTCTTGAAATGCGTATTGCAGGGCGTGAGCTCTGACCACGTATTGCAGATGCCAATCACGGGGCGACCGTCGAACTGGTCCTGCGGCAGTCCACGGTTCTTCAACCAGGAACGATAGTAGAACCCATTCTTATCCTGGCGTCCGAACCATGCCTGGCTCCGCAGTATCTTCTGTTCGCTCATTACAACCTTCTCTCGCTACTTACTCGCTTGCGCCGACTACGTGCTGTGTCTGACTGCCAAGGCCTTCAATGCTAGCGTACCGACGTCGCCGCTCTTGAGAAACATTGTGTTTCTTCCTTCCGCGCAGCTATGCCGACGTTACTTGTGACGAATTTTTTGAATGGAATAGTTCGAGAAGACGAATTGATATCTCGCCTCGTCAATTAGACGATCGGATGCCGGGTGCTCGCCATAGGCGGAACCCGAGAGCCATGCAAACGAACGCACGCGATGTCCAAGCCGGTGCTCGAAATCCAACTGCGGCGCTACGATTTCGTTCTGCAGGTAAGCTGGGTCATCGGCCAACTTCGCATGGTTGCGCGTGTGGCAGGCGATCACATGCTTCTTGTCGAGAATTTTCAGCTCATCCCAGTCCAGAGAATAGCGGCCATCACTGTACTCATTCGGAATAATCTTGATCGTGCGGCTCGCGACGAAGGTCTTTTGCGTTGCGGCTGGTTCACTCGCGAAGGCCGTGGGAACGAAGTACCAGCCAACAAAGCCATACTTTTCCAGCAGCGGTAGCATAATGTCGTACTGATTTCGATAGCCGTTGTAGAGCCCGATGATCAATCCCGGCCTAGGCTTCGGCCAGTGACCCGATGAGAGATAGGTGTCCAGTTCATCTTCGGTAACCGAGCTGAATGACTTACTCCATTGCTGCAACTGACCTTCAAATTCGGCCTCGCGATACTGAGGCGTGTTATGGAAGTTCGCTGCCCGGATGAGTGGCCGCGATTGCAGCATCGGCGCTTCAGCCATTGCCTGCTCGTGAAAGGTACTAGGTTCTGCCATGCTGCCCACCTATCCCAATGCGTTCAATGCGGTAGTTGGAGAAGATGAACTCGTACCCGGCAGCCTCTACCAGCTTGCTTGTATCCACTTCTGGATGCTCCTGGTGAGCTGGCCCTCGCAAGGATGAGAAGCCAAGCACGGGGCGGCCGAGATACTTCTTGAAGTCTTCCTGTGAGCCGAAGATTTCGCGCTCCCGCACATCCTCAGTGAGGGTTGAAAGTTCAGAATGATTCCGCGCATGGCTGGCAATCACGTGCTTCTGCGAAAGCTTCTTGATTTCGTCCCAGGTGAGCGCGTAGCGACCGTCGGGATACTCACGCGTCAGCATGTTGATGTGGTGGCTGAGAGCGTAGGGCAGTTGATCGGGAATACTGGATTTGATGAACTCCGTGATGATGAAGTACCAGCCGACGAAGTTATATTTCTCCAGTAGCGGCGCCATTACGTCGTAGCCGTTGCGATAGCCTTCGTACAACACGGGGATCATACCCGGCTTGGACTTGGTCCAGCGTCCCGTTCGCAGATAGTCTCGCAACTCCGTTTCGTTGACCGAGCTGAAGTCTTTGCTGTACTGCGCGAGTTCCCGCTCTAGCTGATCAGCCTTACTTCTGGGAGTGTTGTGATAATTCACCACGCGCATCATCGGGGAGCTTCGGTACTGTGCGGTGATCTGGTTGCTAAGTTCCGTAAAGGTCGGCGGCATTATAGGTTCGTGTCCTTTCCGCCGCCAACGAAGTCTCGATAGGCAAGCAGTTCCAGCAGCTTGGCCACGTCGCCAACGGGCGCATCCGGGTGCAACTGCTTCCACGCATCCACGCATTTCTGGAACGCTGGCGCGACTAAGTTATTCATGGCTTTCGAAGCGGGCGCCACTGGCGTCTTCGCGGTCAGGTCTTCGCACGTCAGGATCATCGGAATGCCTTCTTCCGAATACACGCGCTTTGCGAGCATGGTCATGTCAGCCTGCAGCTGCGCCTCATAGGTGCTGGACGTCTGCGCATGTGCGACAGGCGTGAAGCTTGTGAGCGCGCCAAGGAATAAGGATCGCGTAAGAGTGGAACTCATGCAGCCTGCACCCGCCACCATCGTCTTACCAACCATTGCCAATGCAGCACGTCGATTCATCATGTACGACCTCCCTATTTAACCTTTGACAGCGCCCGCCGTGACACCGCGGACGTAGTAGCGTTGCAGCAACAGGAACAGCACCAGAACAGGCACAACCGATACCACTAGCGATGCCTGTTGCAGTGAGAACGTGCGCTCATCGGTAAATGCCTGACGGATGAGAAAAATGCCCACTGGAACCGTTTGCAGCCGTGGTGCAATGCGCGTGGCTGTCATGGACCAGATCACTTCGTTCCACTGATAAATGAAGACGAAGATGCTCAGCGTCGCCAGCGCTGTTTTGGCGAGCGGCAACACGATCGTAAAGAAGATGCGGAACTCGCCGGCACCATCCACGCGTGCCGCATCCAGCAGTTCATCTGGAATGGAGACCATGAACTGCCTCATCATGAAGATGCCGTACCAGGACACACCGAAGGGAAGTATGAGCCCGAGATAGCTTGTCAGAAAGCCCGTTCCTCCCTGACCGAGCAGGTTGTTGCCGCCCGCAAAGGGCCAGAAGCGCAGGATGAAAAACATCGGTATAAGGAACAGGAAGAAGGGGAACATCTGCGCAACCAGTACGCCACGAAGGATGAGGTCTCTCCATTTGAAGCGAAACTTCGCAAGGGCATAGCCGGCGGCTGCGCTGGTGACTAACTGCACGATCGTGATGGATGTCGTTACGATCAAGCTATTCGTCATCCATCGCAGCATCGGCAAATCGTTGAAGACATGCGCGAAATTTTGCCATTGCGGCTGGGATGGCCAGTAGACCGGCGGTCGCGATAGCCGGTCCGGCACTGTGCGCAACGCACCTAGCATCATGTCGATGAACGGCACGACCATAATGATGGCACCCAGGCTGAGAAAGAGATACCGCAGCGACGCTCCGGCAGAGATTTGCGGCCGTCGACGAGTGCGAGATGGCCGCTCTTTTGCAGGATGCACGGCAACGATCGCTTCCTCACCCTGCACTAATGCGAAGTCAGATGGATTGCTCATCAGTAGCTTTCGAGACCTCCTCTGCGGAAGATACGGAGCTGCGCCATGGTGACAGCGAAGATGAGCAGGAACAGGATGAAAGCTGCTGCAGAAGCGCGGCCTAGGCGAAGGTCGGCGAACGCCATCTGGTACATATAGAGCGCGGTGACGGTGGTGCTCTGCGCTGGACCACCTTCGGTCAGTACCAGCATCAGTGGAAACGAACTTAGGCAGATGATGAGGTCGCTGGTCATCACAAAGAGGATGGTTGGCCTCAGCAGAGGTAATGCCACACGCATAAAAATCTGGAGTGCATTTGCGCCATCGATCTGCGCTGCTTCAAAGGTGCTTTCGTCCAGGTTCTCAAGGCCTGCTGATAACAGCAACATGTTGCTGCCCAACGTCATCCAAACAAACACCAGGATCACGGAGAACAGCGCGAGTCGTGGGTTGATAAGCCAGCCGGGGCCGGGAAGATGAAAGACATCAAGGATGCGGTTCACAAGGCCCGTTGGACCGTCCAGCAGGAACTTCCATTCGAAGGCGACAGCGACAACGTTGGTGGCCATTGGAAGCCAGAAAATACAACGCCAAAAGGTCTTGAAGCGGCTCTTCGAGATTGTGTACGCCACTAGTAATGAGAGCGGAATCCCCAGCGATAACGATCCAGCGGCGAAGATAGCCGTGTTCTTGAGCGTGTCAAGGAAGAAGGGATCTCGCGTTAGCAGGTATTGGTAATTACGAATGCCCACGAAGTGGTGAGGTGCGAATGCCTGGAAGTTTGTGAAGGCGAGACCAAGCGCAAGCGCCAGGGGAAATATAAAGAAGAGAACTGCAAAAATCAGTGCTGGGCTAAGAAAGAGATACGGCGCATAACTCGGTCGCATGCCGTTACTCCTTCTCTTCCAAAATTTGACGAATATTTCGATCGACGTCACGCAGCGCTTCGTCTGCAGGCATGGCACCGAGCATGGCGCGCTCCAGGTACTTACCCAACAATGCTTCGATCTCGTTCGCGTGCGGCATGCTGGGTTGCGACAGCGCGCGTCCCGATGACAGCGCATCGACGAATGGCTGCATGAACGGGTTACCAAGCTCCTTGGAGGATGCCGCAAGGTCCGCCTTGTTGCCGGTCAGGCCTCCCAGTCCCATCATCATGTTGCCCACGCAGGAACGGCCGCCAGGTTGCTGCGGAGAGTTGAGCCACTTCAGCAGAGCCCATGCCTCGGCGGGATGCGCACTACTTGCGTCCACTGCCCAGAAGAAGCCGTACTGCATCGTCCGCCAGTTAGGACCTCCGGGGATTGGGGCGACCGCGACAGTTTCCGAGAAGCGATTCTCCAGACCCTGATGCAGCGACTTCTGGAACCAATTAGGAACGATCATCATGCCCAACGCACCGCTGGGGAACTGGTACGGTACGGTGCCCCAGGTAGCGCCATGATCGCGGAATAACTGGACTTCGCTCTGCAACACCCGGTGGGCTGCGGGGCCGGTCAGGTTCGTCGACTTGTGGTCGGCAGAGAAGAGTGTTTGGCCGTTCGAGTACAGCAGAGTTAGAAACGGCGCGACAATCTGGTTTTGTGATGAACCGAAGCTGAAGCCGGAGGTGACAAGCTGGCCCTGCCGATTGGCTTTGGAAATGCGCGCTGCGTCGGCAACCCATTCATCAACCGTTGCGGGTGGCCGCGTGATGCCGGCACGCGTGAAGAGCAACTTGTTGTAGACGAGCATGTACACGTCCGTCTCGGAGGGGATGCCCCATGCGCGCCCATTAGCGGCCGCGGCATCGACGGTGTTTGCAATGTAGCTCTGCTGCAGGAAGTTGGTTACGTCCGCAGGCGGTGGCGCGAGCGCTCCACTATCGACGAGCTGTTTCGTCCATGCGGTGGAAAGATTGTAGATATCCGGCGGGCTACCTCCCATACGTGACATGAATATCGTCTGCAACATATCGCGAAACGACAGCTGCGTATGGACAACGGTGATTTCCGGATGCATCCGCTGGTACTGCCTGAGGCACCCGGTAAGCGGAGCAAGCTGGTCGTTGGTGTAGTGTGTCGCGATCGTGAGCGTGATGTGCTGCGCGGAGGCAAGCGCGGTTGCACTCAACAGCAGGGAACAGGCCGCGGCCCACACGCGCCGGCCACATCTCGTGCTGTTTGCATGCAGCGCCATGGAGTCCAGTCCTTATGGTTAACTTGAAAATCTTGCCTCAGATACGAGGGTTTATGCAAGCGCTTTCTGAAGCCGTGTCGTACTTATCAAATTCAATGGCAGAATGCGAAATCTACTCAGGCGTCGCTGCTGTTCCTGAACGACCGTTATTCACGGGCGACAGGACGGGATCTCAACGGGCTACTACCGTTTGGCCACCTGAGCCGCGTTTATTGCATCGCGTGGCACGGAACCATGCAGAACCTCGATAGCGTTGCGTGCCGCCCGCTCGGCTGCACCTCTCTTGCCACCGCTCGTCAAGCCTGCCTGGTGCGGCGTAAGCACCACGTTGTCGAGAGCGAACAGTGGAGAATCAAGAAGCGGCTCTACCTCAAACACATCGAGTGCCGCACCAGCTATCCGCTTCTCACGCAGCACCTGCACCAGCGCGTCTTCATCAATCAGTTCACCTCGTGCAATGTTGACCAGGTACGCAGAAGGCTTCATTAGTTCAAGTTCACGCGCACCGATCATGTGATGTGTTTCCGTGGTCAAGGAAGCGAAGAGGCACACGATATCGGCCTGCTGAAGCACATCGTCCAGTGATGCATACGTAATGCCGAGTCTCTCCGCTATAGCCGGGTCCTGCGTGCGCGTATGCACCAGGATGCGTGTTCCAAATGCACGTGCGCGAACGACGAAAGCCTGCGCGATCTGACCGAAGCCGATGACTCCTACCGTGGAGCCGACAACGTCCATGCTCGTTTGCGTTCGCTCGCTCCACAGCCCGCTGCGGATCGCCCGATCTCCCGTGCGGATCTGCCGCACCACATCCAACATCAGGCCCATGGCAAACTCAGCGCATTGTTCCGCGTTCACACCCTTTACGTTTGTGACGAGCACGTTGCGCGCGCTTGCCGCAGGCACATCCACATTGTCGGAACCGGAGGTATGGAGTGCGATCACCCGCAACTTCGGCGCCAGCTCCAGAGCATCGGCGTCGATGCCCATCACGCGGCCCATGATCACTGCATCCGCTTCAAGCAAGGCTAGCCGATCGCTGTGCGACAGTTCGGGCCATGGTGTCAGCGCATGAACGTACGTGATCTCGTGGCCGGACTGCGACAGGATCTCCACAGCTTGCTGCAAGGTATGAAAGCTGTCAGAGATGACCAGTATGCGGGACGGTACAAACGGCTCACTCATGCAGCACCTACACGTACGCCCTGTGTGTTGAAGAGATGTCCTAACCCTGCCGTCGGTTTGAGATAGATCGGCTGGCCCAGCGTGAAATCCATGCGGTTGCGGACAAGCGCCGTTATTCGCCCACATTCCCACTCAAAGATCAGGATGGTCTCGGAGCCCGTTGGCTCCACGACCCCAACGGTTCCGCGTATGGAGCCTTGAGTTCCTGCCTCAACCACCTGCAGATGCTCCGGCCGAATGCCGAAGATTACCTGCCCGGTCATCTCATCGACTGGTTCCTGCAGAGGCAGGGTAGTTCCTGATGGCAACAGCACCGAGCCTTCGATGAGTTGCGCGGGAAGAAAGTTCATCACAGGCGAACCAATGAACCCAGCCACAAACTGATTCCGTGGCCGATCGTAGAGTTCCATCGGCGTCCCCGTTTGCTCGACGCAGCCGTTGCGCAGCACCACGATCCTGGATGCCAGCGTCATGGCCTCCACTTGATCGTGTGTCACGTAAATAGTCGTTGTCTTTAGTCGCTGATGCAGTTCCTTCATCTCAGTCCGCATGCCAGCGCGCAGTTTGGCATCCAGGTTTGAGAGCGGCTCGTCGAAGAGAAATACCTGGGGGTTGCGGACGATTGCTCGGCCCATCGCTACGCGTTGCCGCTGCCCACCCGAGAGTTGCCGCGGATAGCGAGCCAGTAGCGATTCCAAGCCGAGGATTGTTGCTGTGCGCGTGACAGTTGCAGCAATCGTAGGCTTGTCGATCCCTCGCAGCTTCAATGAGAATGCCATGTTATCGGCAACGGTCATATGGGGGTAGAGCGCGTAACTCTGAAAGACCATTGCTACATCGCGGTTCTTGGCTGGAACATCGTTGACGATGCGAGGGCCAATCCATATCTCGCCCGAGGTGACCTCTTCCAGCCCTGCAATCATGCGCAACAGCGTGCTCTTGCCGCAGCCCGAGGGACCCACTAGCACGACAAACTCACCGTCGTGAATCTCGATGTCAACGCCACGGATCACAGGCGTGGTTCCGTGTGTTTTATGCACATCGACGATCTTGACTTCGGCCATAGCTCGCTTTCTTTTGCGGAAAGGTTTCTAGCTAGCGCAAGCATTCACTGAATGCCTGTGTAACACAGGTCACGCATCGTAAGGTCATGTGGCAAGCACTGTCAGGATAAGAAGGTCTGCTCCTGCCGTAGCGTGCAGCGTTGCGTGCTCACCGGATTCAAACGCCAGCGTGTCCCAGGAATGCAGTTGTAGCAATGTGCCGTTATCAACGTAAAGACTACCGCGGCTGTCGGCAGGCGATCGCTGCACATGCACCAACGCCTCCATGCTGTCATCCGTAGCCTCCGGTATATCGACCGCGATGGTGTTGGTTTCTGAACGCAACATAGCGACCTTCAGCCGAAGGCGTTCCGCATGAGTCGTTTGCTCCAGCAGTGTTGTCATACCGTCGCTCGTCGCGGAGGCATGTGCATAGAACACCGCGGGTCCGCGGCTCCCGGTGGGCGTTGCGCGAGCGTACGCTACATCAGCTGTTGAATGCAGTGTGAGCTGATACACCGAACGCGGCGGCAGGTAGACCACGAAGGGCTCAAGGCACGTGTCGGTTGGGGCCGCGAGCGTGTAAGTACCGAAGGCGTCTACCCTGGATTCCTCAGAACCCACCTTGATCTCGACAGAACCGGCCGTCACCACGACGAAGACCTCATCCTCTTCCGCATGCCCATCGATCACGGAGCCCGCATAGAAGCGGTACACCCGCAATGACCGCAGCCGTGTGAAACCGGTGTTGGAGGCATCGATGTCGACTGGCCGGCGCGCGGGTTCTGCCAGCCCCGGCAAATCGTAGCTCCGATTGTGATCGGCGGCGATCACCTTCATCGTGCCGTTCCTGCGAACTGTGGCAGGTACTGCTTGTGAGCTTCGATGAGATCCTTCGCCAGCGCGACCGCCAGGTCTGGATTTGAGATGGACCCGTCTGTCAGCAGAGCCTCCACAAACAGGTCGAATCGCCCTGTCAACGCGGCATCCACCGTAACCTCAACGGCAGCGATCTTCGCGAGTAATTTTGCTGTCAGTGCGGACGGCAGCGCCTTTGACTGCAGCGGCGTGAAGCCCGCAGCACCTGCAGCAGCTGGCATTTCAAGCACCGCGTCCGCAGGCAGGCCGGGCACGGTGCCATGGTTTGGCATGTTGACTGAGAAGATCTCACGCTTGTCCCTTAGGAGAGACTGCATCATCTGCATCAACTGCTCGGATTCTCCGGGCACGTTTTCGAAGTACGCGGTTGGCAGTGGATCCTTTGCGTGCGCAACTGTCATCATTTCGGCAAACCACGTGTCGCCGAGCGCGATGCGCCCGTCGATCGAGAATGCGTCAACGCCTAAGGTTCGGCCGTAGTAGCGGCCTCCCGGAAAGCGTTCGGGAAAGAACTCAGTGATATGGCGGTCGAGTGCCACCGGAAAGACACCGTACCGATCAAAGATGGTCCACGAAAAAGGGTCATCGGAGGCGCGTGGGGCGCGGCCGGTGACAGAATTAGGCCACTCGGTGTTCTCGCGAATCTCCTGCTCGAACGTGTCACGCTGCTCGTTTAGCTTTGCCCGCATCAACGGCATTGCGTCCGTGCCGTTGTAGGTAATATGTGTCAGCAACGTAAGGTGGTTCAGCCCATACCCATAGCTTGCAATGGTGCCCTCATCGACGCCGAGGAAGCGCGCCAGCACACCCTCAACGTGATGCACGCCGTGGCAGAGACCGATCACGGGCACGCCGGTCTTCTTGTGTATCGCCCTGCATACTGCCGTCATTGGGTTGGAGTAGTTCAGAAAGTATGCGCCGGGACAGAGCTCTGCCACATCGTCCGCGATCGCGATCATTTGCGGGATCATGCGCATGGCACGCGAGATGCCGCCGGGCATCATTGTGTCGCCCACCGGCTGAAAGATACCGTGCTTGCGCGGCACTGTTACGTCCAGCTCCCAGCCGGGACGGCCGCCAACCGCAATCGTTGTGACCACAAAATCGGCGCCCGGCAAGACCTCGCGCCGGTTGATTGTGGACTTGATGGGAAAGTCGACACCCTTGAGCGCGAGCATCTTTCTTACCAGCTTATCGACCGCTTCCAGCGTAACCGGGTCAATATCGACCAGCCCGAGCTCCCATTGGTCGATTTCGCCGCTCAGAATGATGTCAGCGACGAGACGTTGCGTAAAGACGGTACTACCTGCACCAATGAGCACAAGCTTCCGGCGATCGCTCACAAAGGCCTCCTGATATCACAACAAAGAAGTTTGAACGACCGACATCAACTGCAGCGCGCTGTGTATTGCCATAGCCGTGCTGCAGATACATAGCCGCAGGCTGTATGTACTCAAGCGACATGAGAAGACAGCGACAGATGAAGCTGCCTCGTTTGGTGCAGATCATTACACAAGCAGGGCACCCGTGCAAGCGCTTTCATTCTGAGCGGCCAGACGACTGATGACGTGTTAGCGTGAGCGACGCCATATTCCGCGGGAACGACTTTCTCATTTCTGCGTGGATTTGCAATCGCTTACAATCGAGTGGTGTGGAGGGCAGATGAGCGTGCCGCGTGTGATGACTAACGGTCAGGTTCGCGAATCGTTGGACATGCGCAGCCTCATCGCTGCCATGGAGCGTGCGTTCCGTGCACCTGGAACTGAGTACAACGCGCCGCGGCGCTGGAACCTTGCATGTGACGGTAACGGTGCGCTGGTGATGCCGTGTCAATCCTCCCGCTTCACGGCCGTGAAGGTCTCTACCTGGAGGCATGAACCGGGGAGAGGTCCGCGCGTGGTGCATGCGCACTACTCCATGTTTGAACTGGCAACAGGCAGACCAGTGCTGCTCTGTGAAGCGGACGTACTCACCGAGATGCGCACAGCTGCTGTCTCCGCCATGGCGACGGACAAGCTGGCACGACATGACGCAAGGGTCTTGGGCATCTTCGGAACGGGCCGTCTGGCGCACGAGCACCTTCGCGCGCTGTTGTGCGTGCGTCCGTTCGAGCGGGTGCTTGTCTGTGGCTCCACGTTGAAGAAGTCTCAGGAATTTGCTGAATCAGTCACGACGGCCCGCCTAGATGCCAGGGCTGTTGCTGCCGATGAGTGTGCGTCACACTCGGATGTCATCTGTACCTGTACAACGGCTTCCACACCGCTCTTCGAGGGGAAAATGCTGCGTGAGGGGACGCACCTCAACGCAGTGGGTACCTTCCACGCGGCAGATCGTGAACTGGATAGCGAGACCATCCGGCGCTCGCTGCTGGTGGTGGATCGCAGGGAGAGCGCACTTGCGGAAGCTGGAGAGGTCGTCCTGCCGATGCGCGAGGGTGTCATCGGTGAGGAACATATAGTCGCTGATCTTGGTGAACTTATGCGCGGCGACGTCTCCCTTTCCCCCGACGCAGGAGCGATCACAGTCTTCAAGAGCCTTGGTTTGGCGATGGAAGACATGGTCGCTGCAAAGTTGCTGTTAGAGAGTGTTGACGTAGCTGCCGCAACCTCGTTTGAACCGGCAATGAGTGGAGTGACGGGTGAAGACAGACAGAATCACAGTACCTTCCTTTGACCCCAGCAGGACTATGTCCAGAGCCCAGAAATGGATCAAAGAAGGTGGAGGTAGTTTGTAACGGCGTACAAATCACGTACAAAAAACAACCCTTGCCTTGGCCGGAATTGGTAAGTGATTGAGATATCCCTTGTTAAGGGATGGTGGAGGCGGGGAGAATCGAACTCCCGTCCGAAGAAACCAACGACAGAGAGCTTTCATGCTTTTCCCGTATCATCTTTGTCTCGTGGACGTTACTTAGAACGGGCGAAGATGTAACGACCACCAGCCTGATCAATCTCGTCCTTGCCGTACAGGCGGAACAGCTTGGACCAGCCCACTGTGCGACGACTGGTATCCCCCCGTAGGCGAAGGGGAAGCAATCGGCTACTTAATTAATTAAGCAGCAAGCGCGAATTGAGGTTCGGCACTTATAGTTTTGAGCGCGATTACGGGTGTACCCACCCCGGCATGCCTCTCTGCCACAAGCAACCCCGTCGAAACCATGACGCCCCCACGTTGTGAGGCAGCTTCGAGCGTTGCGTAACTGCAGCGCTGTCAAAGAACTGCAATCATTATAGGGCCTTCCGTCACGCCGTGTCGCGGCTGCTCCGCGCGACTATTCCGGCACACGAGATGACGTGTTGGCGCTGATTCTGTACAGTGGTCCGGTGCGCCTAATAAACATAGTTCTGGCAGGTATTCTCTTCATGTCACTTTCAAGCAGCGCAGCTGTGCAGAAGGCTGCGTACGGCACGATGTCCGATGGCAAGGCAGTCGACGTCTATACCCTGTCCAATAGCTCGCTTCAGGTCAAGATCATCACCTATGGCGCACGCGTGATCGCGATCGACGCGCCGGATAAGGCCGGCAGCCGTGAAAACGTGGTACTGGGCTACAAGGACCTTGCCGGCTATCAAAGCGATAAGGGCTATTTCGGATCCATTGTGGGCCGCTATGGTAACCGCATCGCCAAAGGTAAATTCAGCATCGACGGCAAGAGCTACCAGGTGCCCGTGAACAACGGTGTCAACGCGCTGCATGGAGGCACCACAAGCTTTGCGCAGAAGCTGTGGACCGCTCATGAGATCGCGAATGGTGTAGCGATGACGCTGGTGTCACCCGACGGCGACATGGGTTTTCCGGGAACGCTGACGGTGCATTGCCGCTACACGCTCGAAGGCAGCGCACTGCACTTGGACATTACGGCTACGACCGACAAGGCCACGGTGCTGAACCTGACGAATCACTCGTACTTCAACCTGTCAGGGGAAGGGAATGGCACCATTCTGCATGACACTGTGCAAATCGATGCGGACCAGTACATTCCGGTCGATGCGACGCAGATACCCACCGGGACGCTTGCGCCCGTTGCCGGGACGCCGTTTGACTTCCGCATGCCGCACGTTGTGGGCGACCGCATCGACACGCGGGGCAATGAGCAGCTGAAGACCGGCGGCGGCTACGACCATACATGGGTGCTGAATGGCAAGCCGGGAACGCTGCGTGAGGCTGCGAAGGTCGTCGATCCTCAGTCCGGACGAACGCTCACGGTATCTACGACGCAGCCTGGTGTGCACTTTTATAGCGGCAACTCGCTTACGGGTAAGGATGTTGGATCGAACGGCAAGGTCATCGCGCATCGTGGTGGGCTGGCACTGGAGACACAGCGTTTTCCGGACTCGCCGAACCACCCGGCCTTCCCAACAGTACTGCTGAAGCCAGGGCAGACGTTTCACGAGACGACCGTCTTCGCCTTCGGCGTGACGAAGTAGACTGCTGGCGTTTGTAGAAAGCAACGGCTAGGCGCGGACCTTGCGCCCCGCGAAGTGTTCCAGTGCATCGGTGGAAAGCTGCTGGCGCGTTGTCAGCAGCTTTTTCCATGGATCGTTGCTGAGGCGGTGCAGCCATTCCGTGGCATTTGCAATCGTGAAGCGTGGCCGCTGCGTGCCGGTGAGTTCTTTCCATTCCAGCGGCATGCTGACGGGTAAACCGAGCCGCGACCGCATGGAATATGGCGCAACCGCGGTGGCGCCGCGTTCATTGCGCAAGTAGTCGAGATAGATCTTGCCGGTGCGTGCAGCCTTAGTCATTTTGCTCAGGTAGAGCGCTGGGTTCGCCTTCTCCATAGCCTGCACAAAGCCATGTGCCCACGCCTTCATGGTGGCGAAGTCGTGCTCCGGTGTGAGAGGAAACACAACGTGCAGCCCCTTGCCGCCAGTGGTCTTGATGAAGCTCGTGAGCTTCATAGCGTCCAGTATGCTGCGCACTTCGAGTGCGGCTTCACACACCTTCGACCATGGCAGGCTCTCATCCGGATCAAGGTCGATGATGATGCGGTTCGGATGCTCCAGGTCGTCGTTGCACGAACCCCATGGGTGAATCTCCAGCACGGACATCTGCGCCAGCCCAGTGAGAGCTTCCGCAGAGTTGAGCGTGATGTACGGTTCCGGCTCGCCGCCCTTCTTATCACTTACCATCACAGAGCCGACGCCCTTGGGCAGCATGTGATTCACGTGCTTCTGGTAGAAGCACTGCTTGCTTGAACCCTCCGGACAGCGAACAAGGCTGAGCGGCCGGTCGGCTATGTGCGGCAGCATGTTTGTGGACACCGACCACAAGTACTCGGCCAGTTGCTGCTTGGTGATACCACTCTCCGGATCGACCACCTTGTCGGGGTGGGTGAGACGCATCGCCGGCAGCGGCGTTTGTTTCGGAGCAGCGGCTTTCTTTGCAGCAGTTTTGGTAGTTTCTTCCTCCGATGCCTTTAGGTCCGCCACTTCGGTCTTCGTCGCCTTATATTTTGCGCTCGGCGGCCCCATCTCGCGGCGAACTTCCTTTGCTGCTTTGTCTTCGCGTAACCCTTGATACGATGCCTGTCGCACCTGCTGATCCGACGTCCATGTGGCGAAGCGCACCTGCACCACAAGCTCCGGTTTCACCCAATGCGCACCGCGCCGCCCTTCCGCGTTGATGGCTGCGAAGGGCATCGTCTTCTGTTCGATGGCATCGAGCTTATCGCGCAGCATGATGTGAATCTTCTGCGTGAAGCCTGTGCCTGTACGACCGGCATAGATCAGCTTGCCTCTGTCGTCATAGTAGCCAAGCAGCAGGGAACCAACGCCACGCGAGCCGTTCGACAGATCGACCCATCCGCCGACGACAAACTCCTGCTCATGCACGCACTTCGACTTCACCCACTGTGTGCTGCGGCCCGAAGAGTATTCGCCATCCGCCCGTTTCGAGATGATGCCCTCGGCATGCAGCTCGCACGCAGCGTGAAAGATCTGTGCTCCATCCCCGCTAAGGTCATCGCTCATGCGGACTTCGTGGCCTTCACCGTCGATAAAACCGTGCAGCAGTTGTTTGCGCTCTCGCAGTGGCAGACCGCGCGTGTTGCGACCGTTCATGTGCAGCAGATCAAAGACGAAGAAGGTCAGCGGGTGCTTCTCGTTCTTTTCGAACGAAGCTTGCAGCCGCGCGAAACTCGACAAGCCTGCGTCGTCGAGCACAACGACTTCGCCATCCAGGAGCGCATCGTCAACCGGCAGCTCTTTCACCGCTGCAGCAATGGACTTCATGCGATGCGTCCAGTCCAGACCGCTGCGCGTGAACAATTCGACAGAGTTGCCGCGCTTGCGAGCCTGGATGCGATAGCCATCCAGCTTTAATTCATGCAACCACTCTGTTCCAGACGGCGGCGCCTGCGTCTCCTGTGCGAGCTGCGGCTTCAGAAACTCCGGTAGCTTCTCCTTAGGCAGATCGTCCAACCCGGGCAGGGAAGGCTTCGCTGCAACCTTGGCTGCGGCCTTTTTCACAGGCTTAGCCGTTGAGACTGCATCGGCGTCACGAGCACGCTGCCGGTACCAAGCCTGGCCCTCGCTCGCAGTCTCCTTCGAGTTCCACACATGCGTGCTCGCTGTCGCGATCTCCTCCAACGAACGCCCCGTCACGGCTGAGTTTGGCATCTCCTCCGTAATGGCAGGATCACCTTCGTGGCGTTCGAAGTCATCGTGCTCTTTGATGAGCAGCCAGTTTGGCTTGCTCTCCTGCGCGGCCTTGCCACCCATGCGCACCAGCGTCCAGTTGCCATGCATCTTAGTGCCGCTCAGTGCGAACTTCAGCGAGCCCTTGCGCAGGCCTTCGTCCACATTCACGTGCGGCTCCCACGTGCCCTGGTCCCACACCATCACGGTGCCCCCGCCGTACTGCCCGCGCGGGATGATGCCTTCAAAGCCGCCATACTCCATGGGGTGATCTTCCACCTGTACGGCCAGGCGCTTGTCATGCACAACATAGCTCGGGCCTTTTGCGCAGGCCCAGCTCTTCAACACGCCGTTCCATCCAAGGCGGAAGTCATAGTGCAGCCGTGTTGCTGCGTGCTTCTGGATGACGAACGGCAACGCATCCTCGCTCTTACTCGTGCCGCCGCTCGGCTCCGCGGTGACGTTGAAGTCGCGCATCGTGCGGTATCGTGCAAGCTGCTCGTCCACCGCGTCGCCTGCGCTCTGCGGAGCCTTTGTCTTCGCTGCTGCTTTCTTCGTCGCCATATCAGCTCGTTAGATTCATCCCGGCCCAACGCGAGAAGGGCGCAGCCCAAAAAGCCACGCCCTTCCGTCCTTTTGCGGACACGCTACGCTGTCTTGCGCTTCGCTGTTTTCGCGGGCTTGTCGCTGGCCGAGGCCTTCTTGCGCTCCGGTGCTGCTTCTGCCTGCTGCGATCGCTTCGGCATCTCCGCCACTGCCGACGACTTCTTTGTCGTCTTCTCCGTCTTGCTCGTCTTCTTGGTCGGCGGCGGCGCGTCTTCATCGTTCGCCGCTGCAGCCTTATTCGCAAGACTGTTGCGCAAGGCATCCATCAGGTTGATGACCTTTGCACGCTTCGGCGCAGGCTCATCGACAGGGATGGGCTCGTTGTTCACCTTCGCATCGACAAGCTCTTTCAAAGCAATCTCGTAGCCGTCCTTGTAGCGCTTCGGATCGAAGTTGGCGGTGCGCTTCTTGATGAGTTGCTCAGCTAGTTCAAGCTGCTCGTCATCCACCTCAACCTTGGGGATGCCGCTGAAGTACTCGGCTGGGTTACGCAGTTCTTCGCCATAGCGCATCGTGTACGCCATCAGGCCGGGCAGGTTCTCGTCTTTGTTCGCCATCAGCGCTACAACGTGCTCACGGCCTGCAAAGGAGATCTTACCGATGCCGACTTTGCCGGCCTGCTGCATGGCCTTGCGAACGACAGCAAACGCCTCAGCCTGCGCGTCGCCGTCCGGAGCCACGAAGTAGGGCTTCTCAAAGTACGCGGGGTCGATTTCGCTCTCATTGACGAACTGCTCCACGTTGATGGAGTGCTTCGAAGGCACGCGCAGGTTGGCGATCTCGTCCGGCTCAATGGTGACGTACTGGCCCTTGGCATACTCGTAGCCCTTTACGATGTCGCCCTTCTCCACGGTCGCAGCCGCCTGGCCTTCGTCATCGCCGCCGTTGTCGTCCACCGCCGAGGCGAGCACCTTCTGGTGCCGCACGCGCTCACCGGTAGAGCGGCTGATCTGGTGAAAGCGGATCTGGCTCTTCGCCTCGACAGCCACGAAGAACTTGACCGCAAACGACACCAGCGAAATTTGGATAGTGCCGGACCAATAAGGACGAGCCATGCGTTGACCTCTGCACCAGATGTGATTCAAGGGGTGCATTGGCAGGATGTATCCCAAACGCCCCGAAGTCAATGCAGTTACCGAAGAGTGAATAACAAATGTGTCACTAAAACACAGCCCGTTCGCCGACAAATGTGTACATTGTCCACCTATGCCAGCCCCTGCTTCAGGACTGCGTCATACGCAGGCAGCGTCAGGAAGTCCGTGAACCGCTCACCCCGTATCAGGTCACGCATCAGAGCGGCGGCACGTTCATACGCGACATACCGCTTGTCATCGACAAGGCTACGCGCGTTCGTAAGTTCATCATTGATAGCGGAATCCACAAGTGCCACAGTCACAGGCCGTCCCTCGGCGAGTGTGGCGTTGTGGTGCACCCACTGCCATAATTGCGCGCGGCTGATCTCCGCGGTTGCGGCGTCTTCCATCAGGTTGAACAGCGGCACGCAGCCAATGCCGCGCAACCACGCTTCCATATACCCGATTCCTACGGCCACGTTCTGCCGGAGCCCGGCCTCAGTAATGTCACCGCTGGGCACCTGCAGCAGATCAGCAGCAGTTGCGGTGTACCCGTCCAGTTTCTTGTTGATCTGGTTCGGTCCCGGCATCAGGCGGTCGAAGACCTCCATCGCCACCGGCGCCAGCCCCGGATGCGCCACCCACGTGCCGTCGTGCCCGTCGCCGGCTTCGCGTTCCTTGTCGGCGCGTACCTGGGCTAGTGCGCGTTCGTTGGCTATAGGATCACTTTTGATAGGGATAAACGCGCTCATGCCGCCCATCGCGTGGATCTCACGATGGTGGCATGTTTTGATTGCGAGCTTTGAATACGACCGCATGAAGTGCGTCGTCATTGTCACCTGGCCACGATCCGGCAGCAGGATGCTGGTGTCGTCCGCCAGCTTCTTGATGAACGAGAAGATGTAGTCCCACCGTCCGCAATTCAGCCCAGCCGAGTGGTCCCGCAGCTCGTACAGAATCTCATCCATCTCAAACGTCGCAAGAATCGTCTCGATGAGCACCGTCGCGCGAATTGTACCCTGCGGCAATCCAAGGTGCTCCTGCGCGAAGACAAACACATCGTTCCACAGCCGCGCTTCCAGGTACGACTCCATCTTTGGCAGGTAAAAGTACGGCCCTGTGCCACGCCCGAGCAGCTCTGTTGCGTTGTGGAAGAGGTAGAGTCCAAAGTCGAAGAGGCTGCCGCTCATCGGCTCGCCATCTACAAAGGCGTGCTGCTCCGGCAGGTGCCATCCACGCGCGCGCACGAAGAGGACGGCTGTCTTCTCGTTCAACTTGTAGCTCTTGCCCGTCTTTGGGTCTTCGAAGGTGATCGTCCGGCGCACAGCGTCGCGCAGGTTTATCTGGCCTTCCAGCAGGTTTTCCCACGTGGGCGTGGTCGAGTCCTCAAAGTCCGCCATGAAGACCTTCGCGCCGGAGTTGAGCGCGTTGATGACCATCTTGCGCTCCACGGGGCCGGTAATCTCCACGCGCCGATCCATCAAATCCGCCGGAATAAGCGCACAGTGCCATGTGCCCGCGCGGATGGCAGATGTTTCCGGCAGAAAGTCCGGCAGCTCGCCGGCAGCAATCCGCGCCTGCCGAGCCACCCGTGCCGCCAGCAACTCCAGCCTGCGTGCATTGAAGCTGCGGTGCAATTGCTCCAGAAACAGGACGGCATCCGCAGTCAGAATTTCGTGTGCTGCGCCGTTCAGCGGTGCTTTGAAGTCAACGGACACGCCTATACCTTCTCCACCGCAAACTGCATCACGGCGCGGCCCGCATGGGTGAACTCGGCGATCACCTCAGAGCCTGCCGAGGCCCATGTCACGCCCGTCCAGCTGCCCGTGGTGATCCAGTCGCCGCGCTTGAGGCCGCCGGTGCGGGCGGTGCCTTCGTTCGCAAGAAAGACCAGCAGCCGCAGCAGGTCGTTGCCGCCCGGATTCGAGCCTGTATTCTCCACGCGCACCACACCATCGCTCAGCAGCGTCACATGTTCAAGGCTCCAATCCAGCGCCCGCCAGTTTTCGATGGCCGGTCCGGCCACAAAGCCGCCATGCATCTGCATATCGGCGAACATGTTCTCCCGCGCAACAGCCAGAGGGTCTACAAAGCCGGACTCAATAATTTCAATCGCCGGATGGCAACCTGCAATGGCCGCGATCACCTCGTCACGGGTGTACGGAGTTGCCCGCGGAGGGAGATCCTCCCCGATCTGGAAGGCGATCTCTGCCTCAACACCGCGCAGCCGATGCGTAAGGCCGCGAAACTCGGCTCCATTCCCACCCATCCAGGCGGCAGGCATGGGTGCGTAAAACGGAACGGCCTCCGGTCCGCGCGCACCGATCTTCCAGCCGCCAATGGGACCAAACGCTTCCGCTATCACGTCCTGCACGTAGAACGCCTCCTCTTCTGTTGCGGGTGCAAGCGCACTTGGTAAGTCGAGGAGGGGCGTATGTGTGCGGCGGGCTGCCAGCAACACGCCGGCTGTTTCGCGCAAAACGGACGTGCGGTCCGGGGATATGCTCATGGAGTGTTCTACCTTTCGGGTACAGCCGCCTTTCAGCATGCTGAAACCATCCGCCTTCAGTCTTTCGCAACGGCGCGCAAGACGCAAACCGATCAGGTACTTTAGAACGTCCTATACAAAGGAACAGGCGCTTTCGTTTGCGGGGATGCGTCGTGAAAGAGGATTGAGCATGCTGATCGGCAAGGCACCCGAGTTCAAATCGTCGGACATTACGCCGCGGGAGAGCTTTCTCAATCGGCGCAACCTCATCTTTGGCGGCCTCGCAGCGGCTGGCCTGGCCTATGAATGGCACCAGAAGATGCCGCCGCTTTATACGCCCATGGTGCACGCCTCCAGCCAACTCCAGACCGTACCTGGTCAGGCCCCGCCCGTACAGGGCGCCGTCACGCCGCAAGGCAAGGCCACCAGCTATAACAATTTTTATGAATTCGGCACGGACAAGGCTGATCCCAAGGCGCACGCGGGTAAAATGCATCAGCGTCCATGGACGGTGAAGATCGAGGGCCTGTGCAAGAACCCGAAGACCATCGACGTCGACACGCTGCTCAAGTTCAAGCCGCTGGAAGACCGCACCTACCGCTTCCGTTGTGTGGAAGCCTGGAGCATGATTATTCCGTGGGTGGGCTACTCGCTCTCGGAACTTATCAAGTTCGCTGATCCGCTGCCCACTGCCAAGTTCGTGCAGTTTTACTCGCTCGCTGACCGTAACCAGATGGACCTGCCGGCAGGGTTTGACTGGCCCTACACCGAGGGTCTGCGGATGGATGAAGCCATGCACCCGCTCACCCTGCTCACCTTCGGCTCCTATGGACAAACGCTGGAGAATCAGCAGGGCGCACCCATCCGTGTCATCATCCCGTGGAAATACGGCTTCAAATCCGCCAAGTCCATCGTGCGCATCAAGTTTGTAGACAAGATGCCTGTCTCCACGTGGAACGACATCTCGTCGCAGGAATACGGTTTCTACGCGAATGTCAATCCGTCGCACGATCACCCGCGCTGGAGCCAGGCACACGAGCGCCGCATCGACACAAGCACCTTCCCGCGCACCATCCCAACACTGCCATTCAACGGTTACGGCAATGAAGTGGCGTCACTCTACGCCGGCATGGACCTGAACAAGTTCTACTGAGGTATCGGTTGTCAGATGTCAGTTTGAGTGTTCAACCGTATGCTGCTGAGTCAAATGGAGACATGCAGATGTCAACATTCATACTGAGACTGAGAACTGAACCACTGAGAACTGATAACTAGCCCATGCCGAATCGCGTTATTCGCATTCTGAAGGTCATCGTCTTCCTGCTCGCGCTCGTGCCATTCGCCGGCATGGTGTGGTCTGCCCGGACCGGCAATCTTGGCGCAGATCCTGTACAGTCCCTCACGCATTGGACCGGCGACTGGACGATCTGGATGCTGCTGGTTTCGCTCGCTATCACACCGGTTCGCCGGCTGTCGCCGAAGCTCGCATGGCTCATCCGCTTCCGTCGCATGCTTGGCCTCTTCGCGTTCTTCTATGCGACGCTACACCTTTGCACGTATCTCTTCCTCTTCTCCGGGTTCGATCTGCCCGATGCATTTACGAGCCTGAAGCAGGGTGATTTCCACGCCATCGCAGACCAGTGGGCAGCTGTGTGGCCCACCATGCTGGAAGACATCGAGAAGCGCCGCTTCATCCAGGTCGGCTTGCTCGCCTACGCCATTCTGCTGGCGCTTGCGCTCACATCGCCGCAATGGGTGCTGCGCTCCATGGGCGGCAAGCCCTGGCAGACGCTGCACCGCACGGTGTACGCAGCGGCGGTCCTTGGGGTCATTCACTACTGGTGGCTGGTCAAGAAAAGCGTGATGCGCCCCAGCAAGGACACCATCGTTCTTGCAGTCCTGCTGCTCGCTCGCCCTGCCTATACGCTGCTCAAAAAGAAGGCGGCGCCGCGCGTGGCCGTTGCGCCCTAGCGCGCCGCATCAATACCGTACTTTGCTGCGAGGAATCGCTGAAGCGGCATAGACACACACGCAACAATCTCCTGCCACGTGATCAGCAGTAGCCTGCTGCGTAGCTCGGCCTCGCGCACCGCTGCCAGCACGCGGAACCACTGCTCGCGCAGATCAGGCCGGCGCGCATCACAGAAGACCGCAAAACGCGCCCCGTAATGATCCGCAGCGAGCACTCCGCGCAGCAGCTGGTAGCTGCAAAAATGGTTGCGTGATACCGGCAAGCGCTCCACATCAAAGACTTCCTGAAAGCGATGGTAGCGTGCCATCAGATCAGGCCTCGCCGTCTGGAAGTCCGTCTCGCTCAATTTTGCTTCCACGAAGAGATCGCCAAGCTGCATGTCGATCTCGGTGCGATCCTCAAGCGCTTTGAATAGCGGCGTTCGCACACGCACACCAAACTCGGGCTGAGCATCGCGTTCCACACCGAGGAGTGCGCACATCGCAGCGGATGGCATCGTCTTCGCATGGCAGAAGATGTTCATCAGCAACGCGTCAGAGCTGTTGGCGCACTCAAGCTCACCTCGTGTGCGTTCGCTGCCACGTGGAATCCGGCTCGAAGCTGTGTAGACCTTCTCCAGCCGCCGAGCCCAATCCGGCCGCGCACATATCCGGCGGTACGAGGCAGGGAAGAAGTTGCCATGCAGGCCATCGTCGCCTTCCCGATAGACGACCGAAGCAACCTCGCCGTAGGTCGTCTCGTGCTCGTGCCCATCTGCGAGAGCGAGATTGCGTGCGCTGATCTCACGGCGCAGCCGGTCCGCGGTTTGCGGCACACATGGAGTCTCTTCCGATCGCGTCGCCATAGCAGGAGCCTAGACGAAGACAAGGCGAACATGCAACGTTTGGCACCCCAGGGCAAACACGATGGCCAGCTACGATAAAAGCATGCGCTTTCTCGATAAGGACACTCTCGCCAAAGGCGAAGACTGGTATGGCAACAACGCGGCAGTGACATGCTTCAACTGCAACAAGGTCTTCATCACTTCGCAGATACTCCATCGCAAAGGCCGCGCCTGCCCGGAGTGCGGCCAGTGCAAGGTCACGTTCACCAAGGCAGGTGTGAGCGTGTCAGAACCAGGCGATTCCGCCTAAGCCTGCCCCAGCTTCTCTGCACGCACATCCGTGGCGGTGAACACAGACACAAACGGCGCAGAGCCGATCGCGGCCTCAATGTTAGCGCGGCCGCCCTGCTCACGATCCACCAGGCAAAGCACCGCTGCCACCTTCATGCCGGTAGCCTGCACGGCCTCAATCGCGGTTATGGTCGAGCCGCCCGTCGTGCACACATCATCGACGACAACCACGTCGGCACCCTCGCGCACGTAGCCTTCAATCTGCCTGCCCGTCCCATGCGTCTTCATTGCCTTCCGCACAAGGAAGCCATGCACCGCAGGTGTCTCAGGATGCTCCAGCTGCCACCACGCCGTGGCCGATGCAGTGTTCGACACCAGCGGGTCCGCGCCCATCGTCAGCCCGCCGACGGCAACGGCTTGCGGCGCATGCTGCCGGATCAACTCGGCAAACACAAGGCCACTCAGCCGTCCACCCTCCGCGTCAAGCGTCGTGATGCGGCAATCGATGTAGTAATCGCTCTTTGCGCCGGACGCAAGCGTGAAGTCTCCCAGGCGGAACGAGAGAGTGGCGATCAGCGAGAGCAGCGCGGCACGGTCGGCAGTGAGAGCAGTGACGAGGTCCATGTCTGTATGAAACCAGCCAGCCGCGAAGTCAGCAAGTAGCCGCTTCGACTCAGTGACTCGTCAGCTTGTCGAGATGGCGGAAGCCACCCGTCGCCACAAAGATGATCACGAAGATCCAGCCGTTGTAGACGGCGTGGACAACACTGCTGGCTGCGACCGAGTTAAGCCGCACGCGCACAAACGTCAGCACGCCGCCCACAAGCCACAACAGTCCCACGGCGTTCCAGGCGTAGCCAAGCTGCGCCGCGTGCATGGCCGCGAACATGCCGCTGGTGAGCACGCCTGAAATCACAATCGACCGCTTTGTGAGTTGATCCGTCGCGATCCACCATAAGCGGCCGGCGTCGCTGCGTGGCGCGGCCATCCAATCCAAACATATGGCGAACCCACGCAGCAGAAAGCCGCGGAAGAAAATCTCCTCAAACACAGGCGCCAGCAGTGTGCCGAAAATCGCAATCACCCACACATCCGACGGATGCTGGAAGAACTTATCCAATGGCATTTGCGATGGCAACGTCAAGCGGCTTTCAAGCACCTGCGCCACGATACTGACACCGATACCTGTCAGACCAAGCACGGGCGCATGGCGTAGTGCAGTGGCCGCATTCCACTGGATCACATCGCCGAAGGGGCGCAGCCAGAGGCGCGGAAACACGAGAAACGCAATGCCAAGGGTGATGCCGAAGACCAACCCTTCCAGCACAATGCTCGCCTTTGCCATGCCTTGCTCTGATTTAGCAGATGCGAGGAACGGCAGGTGAAGGCTATGGCTCAGCACCGCGAGGCCGATGGATAACACGATCAGAACAAGGACGCCGATGCACACCAGCGCAGCCGCATACCCAAGATTCGGCTGCCGCGGCTGGGCGGCAAACACAGGCTTGAACTCAGTGGGATAGTTAACCTCGTTATCCATCACGCAATCTTCGTCCTTGCCGCTTTCTTCGCCTTGCTTTTAGCCGCTGCAACCTTCGCCGCGGCTTTGCGCTTGGCGGCACGTTCCTCAAGAGTGGGGGCAAACTTCGTCGGATTTGCTACTTCGGTCTTCACCGTTACAGGCGCAACATACGCGGGCGCAGGCCCACGCTCGCTCCCCGGGCGCTCCTTGTACAGCTTCGCCAGAAAGTGCCCTGTATGCGACGCCTTTACTGTCGCCACCTGCTCCGGTGTGCCTGCGGCGACGATGGTGCCACCACCCGCCCCACCTTCAGGTCCCATGTCCATGAGCCAGTCGGCGTTGCGAATCACGTCCAGGTTGTGCTCGATAATGAGCACACTGTTACCCAGATCCACCAGCCTTTGCAGCACTTCGAGCAGCTTACGCACATCGTCAAAGTGCAGGCCTGTTGTCGGCTCGTCCAGCAGATACAGTGTGCGCCCTGTCTGGCGCTTGCTCAGTTCTTTCGCCAGCTTCATGCGCTGCGCTTCGCCGCCGCTCAGCGTCGTTGCCGACTGCCCAAGGTGGATATACCCAAGGCCAACATCCACCAGTGTCTGCAGCTTTTGCTTGATGTTCGGCAGGTCGCCAAGGACATGCAGCGCGTCGCTGATGGGCAGATCAAGGATGTCCGCGATACTGTAGCCGTTGAGCTTTACCGTCAGTGTCTCCTGGTTGTAGCGGCGTCCGTTGCAGACCTCGCACAGCACGTAGACATCCGGCAGGAAATTCATCTCAATCCGGCGCTGCCCATCGCCCTGGCACGCCTCGCATCGCCCGCCCTGCACGTTAAAGCTAAAGCGCCCGCTCTTGTAACCGCGCTCTCGCGACTCCGGCAGCATCGCAAAATATTCGCGAATTTGCGTGAAGACACCGGTGTACGTTGCAGGGTTCGAGCGCGGCGTCCGGCCAATCGGCGACTGATCGATCTCGACGGCCTTATCGATCTGATCGATGCCAACCACACGCTTGTGAGCGCCAGGCTCGCTCTTACTCCGATACAACTCCTTGGCAATCGAGCGATACAGGATGTCATTCACCAGGGTGCTCTTGCCGCTGCCGCTCACACCTGTGATGACCACCAACGCGCCAAGAGGGAAGTGCGCAGTCACATTCTTCAGGTTGTGCTCGCGTGCACCTTCCACCACGATCTCTTTGCCACTCAGCGCACGCGGAGCATCGTTGCTGCGAATATCGATCTCACCCGACATGTACTTGCCCGTAAGGGAATCCTTATTCGCAGCTACTTCCTCCGGTGTGCCCGCAGCGATGAGCGCGCCACCGTTCTTGCCCGCTCCAGGCCCAAGATCCAGCACGTAATCCGCCTTGCGAATGGTGTCTTCATCGTGCTCGACAACAAGCACGGTGTTGCCCAGATCCCGCAGGTTTTCCATTGCGGCGATCAAACGCATGTTGTCCCGCTGATGCAGACCAATCGACGGCTCATCCAGCACATACAACACACCGCGCAGCCGCGATCCGATCTGCGTTGCAAGCCGAATGCGCTGGCCTTCGCCGCCGCTCAACGTCGCTGCGCTGCGATTCAGCGACAGATAACTCAAACCAACCGCATTCAAGAACTCAAGCCGCTCGATGACTTCCTTCTGCAGGCGGTCGGCAATGAGTTTTTCGCGTCCGGTAAAGTTGAAATTGGTCGCAGCACCCATCGCATCGTCCAGCGACATCGACGTGAAATCGCTGATCGATCTGCCATCCACCTTCACCGCAAGCGACTCCGGCCTTAGCCGCTTGCCGCCGCACGCAGGGCACTCCGTTGCAGACATGTACTGCATGTAGTACTCGCGGAAGCTGTCGCTCTTCGACTCTTCCATGGTGTCGCGCAGGTAGCCAAAGATGCCGTGGAAGCCGGTGCGTCCAGCCTCATTGCGCGGCGGTCCATAGAGCAACTGCTTCTGCTGCGCTTCGGGCAAGTCCTCGAACGGCAGCTTCAGATCGATCTTGTACTTGTCTGCAAACAGCTTGATGAGCCGCAGCAGGTACGCCGACCCTGAGCCAGGCCCCATCGCTCCATCGAGCAGCGGCTTCGACCAGTCCGTGATCGTCTTTCCAGGATCGAAATCGTAGATGCTGCCCAAACCGTTGCACTCCACGCACGCACCATACGTGCTGTTAAACGAGAACGACCTTGGCTCCAGCTTGGGCACATTGATGCCGCAGTCAGGGCATGCCATCGAGGTCGAATACAGCGTCTCGTCCATGCCGTGGATGCCCACGATTACAAGGCCGTTCGCCATCTGCAGCGCCTTCTGCACACTCGCTTCAAGGCGCCGCGTATCCGGCTTGCCGTCTGCGTCCAGCTTCAGGATCACGCGATCCACCACTGCCTCAATCGTGTGGTTCTTGCGCTTCTCCAGCCGCATGCCTTCGGTGATCTCTATCATCTCGCCGTCCACACGCGCGCGGAAGCCCTGCTGGTCCAGCGCCTCAAGCTCTTCGCGGAACTCGCCCTTGCGTCCACGCACCAGCGGAGCCAGCACCGTGATACGCTCGCCCGGCTTCAACTGCACAATACGCTCGACAATCTGGTCTGCCGTCTGGCGGCTGATCTCATGCCCGCACTGCGGACAATGCGGCTTGCCTACGCTGGCCCACAGCAGGCGCAGGTAATCGTAAATTTCCGTGATCGTACCCACGGTGGAACGCGGCGAGCGTGACGTCGTCTTCTGCTCAATCGAGATCGCAGGCGACAGGCCATCGATGGCGTCCACATCGGGCCGCTCCATCTGATCCAAGAACTGCCGCGCGTACGCCGACAGCGTCTCCACGTAGCGGCGCTGGCCTTCAGCGTAGATGGTGTCGAACGCAAGCGAGCTCTTGCCCGAGCCCGAAAGCCCGGTCACCACCGTCAGGCTGTTCCGAGGAATGCTGACGTCGATGTTCTTCAGATTGTGGTGGCGTGCGCCGCGAACCGTAATGTGCGTGATGCTCATAGCAAGGCGCGGCTGGCTTAAGCCGCAACGTATAGGGTAAGGCATGCAAGGCGAACGCGTTTCCGGCATACTGGAGAGAAGACATCCAGTGCGTGCGAGCAGGGTATCCGTATGGGCTGTACCACTTTCGATCGTCTGAAGGTACCCAAATCGGTACTATTTTGTCCGAAGCCGTCCGGGCAAACTGGAGAAAGCTCACGCACATCAGCTAGTGTGTAGGCAGTATTGGTTTGGCAGGAGAGTGTTGTGGTCGCAACGGTCGTATTGATGTGTTCTGTGCTGGCAAGCCTTGCCGGCGGTGTACTGCTGGCCTACAGCATCTGCAACGCGATGTTTAATCTCTTTCGCATCCATTCCACGCAGGTGGCTCAGCAGCGCGCAGCTCTTCGCGAGGCGCAGCAGATGACTGCGGCACGCATGGACGCAGCCCTGTAACGTACTCCGCTATTGCGATGCAGCATTCTGCTGCCGCTTTCTCAATTCCTCAAAGATCTGCTCCGGTGTCCGTACGCCGTTTGGCGACTGCGGCTGCCCACTCGCGTCCATACCCGGTGTCGTTGCGCCGGGCATCGCGGCTGTGGCGCCGTCAGCGGGCGCACTTGCAGGAGCAATCGCACCAGTCTGCGGCACCTGACTTGGAGACGGCAGCTGCGCCTGGGGTAGTTGCGGCCCTGTCTGACGCGGTGACCCACCCGGAGGGCTATTCCGCGGCTGACCAAACCCTCCGTGACGCCGGAGTCCCTGATCTTCATCAGCGATAGGCCGCGTCTGCGGAGGCGTAACCGCGCCCGTTCGCTGCGTCAGCACCAATTCTTTGGGACGCGTGGGGCCATCGTTCACCAGCATCATGTTTACGGCAATGCCATCGAAAAGCTGTGGAAGCACATCCTGCACAGCGCCTGGGCCGTAGCTGCCGAACACCTGCTCTTCTGGTACTCCGCCTGTGATCTTCATACCCGTCGCCTGCGAGATAGCACGAAGGATATTCCGCATGCTGTCGCCGTTTGCCGCAATAGTCAGTAACGAACCGTTCCACGCTACATTGGCACTGCCAGCCGGTGCAGCCAGTGCGGGATGCGCTGACGGCAGGTCCGACACGCTCTGCGTGGGCGCCGTCGCGGGAATCGCGGCGGAGGGTTTGTCCTGTCCGTAAGCAGCCAACCCCGTAAGCGCGATGAGGATTGCAAGTGCCAGTCGACGCATCAAGCCATGCTCCTTTGCGCAACGCGCTGCTACATGTACTAGACTAGCAACCGCCAGCTCGCGTTATCACTCGGCACCAAAGGTTTTGTCCCCATGCGCGTTTCCAGGTTGGTTTTGCTTCTCGCCGGTCTATACCTCGCTCCCGCTGCTCTGCGCGCGGAGCTGTGTGTCACACAGTCGCAGATGCAGCCCGCGGAGCGCGACGGCCTGCTTCAGGCAGCGGTCTCACTCGCCACGCTGACCGCAGCCAACAACGCGGCCGGTGTCCGCGCGCTGACCATGCCACCCTACGCGCAGGATTTCGTCGGCATCCAGAGCGCCATTACCAGCGCCGCGCCGCATCTGCAGGGCGCCAGCTTTCTGCCGGAGACGCTGTGGATACTGGACGCCTCTACCTCCAAGCCCGGCCCCGACGGCAGCCTGCAGGATGCGCAGTTCTTCTGCACGCTGAACCGAGGCACTCTGCAGACCAGCTTCCTTATCCCGGCGCTGCCCGCGGGCAAATACGCTCTCGCCGTGTTGAACACCGCCGGCACTTCCGATCCGTGGCAGATCGCCATGCTTCTCCGCCAGAACGGTGCTGCCTGGCAGCTCGGCGGCCTCTTTCCGCGCGCCACCACGGCGGCAGGTCACGACGGCGTCTGGTACTGGCGCACTGCCCGCGATTACGCCGCGAAGAAGCAGCCCTGGAATGCCTGGGTGTACTACGCAGAAGCCCAGCAGCTGCTCAAGCCCGTAGCCTTCGTCAGCAGCACCCATCTCGACAACCTTGTCGCCGAGCAGCAGCACGCCGCGCCTACAGGCTTGTCAACCGGCATCGGTAATGACCAACCACTCGTCATCGCCGGCGCCAAAGGCGTAGAGGTCCGCGTCACCAGCCTGGGCGCTGAAACTGCTCCAGACAAAGCCGCGGGCATCGACCTGCTGGCCCACATCCGCGCGGACGATCCACTCACCGATCCGGTCGCATCGCGCGCGCGCAACGTCGCCGCCGCAAAGGCGATCGTCGCGGCGTATCCGGAACTGCGCAACGCCTTTCACGGTGTGTGGATCGTCGCCGATTTGCCGGGCGGAGGCACCTATATCAGTGAAGAACCGATGACTGCCTTGTAGCTATGCGAAGCGCCCAGCAAGCCGTTACACTGAAGCCCGATGCCGGAATCGCTGAAATCCTTGCCTGACGCGATCCGCGAACGGCGTAACACGCCTTCGTTCGACGGCTCTGCCATGCCTCCCGGCGACCTGCGCGCCATTCTTGAAGCAGGCCTCGCCGCTCCATCCGGGTACAACGTGCAGCCGTGGCGGTTTATCGTGGTGCAGTCGCCGGAGCAGAAAAAGAAGCTTCGCGCAGCCTGCTTTAACCAGGCCAACGTGGCTGAGGCGTCCGTTGTCATTGCCTGCTGTGGTGACGCCGACAGCTGGCGCCGCGATGCCGACGACATTATCCGCATGGGCCTGGAAGGCGGCATGTCCGAGGGCTATGCCGCGCTTCTCAAAGAACACATTGAGAGTTATCTCCTGAGCCTGAACACCGACCAGATGCATGGCTGGCTCAACAAGCAGGTCACCTACGCCGCCTCCTATATGCAGCTCACCGCAGAGGTACTCGGCTACGACACCGCATCCACCGAAGGCTTCGAGCAGCACGAGGTGCACGAGGTGCTCCGCCTGCCGCTCAGCTACTGGGTGGTGTCGCTGCTGTCCGTGGGCCGTCTGCGCGGTCCCGATAAGTACGATGGTGGCCGCTTCGACATCCACCACACCTGCTTCGCCGAAGAGTTCGGCAAACCACTCAAGTGAACAGCAAACGCAGCTTGTTCCGTCCCTTGCACGTTATGGCCGGGATCGTCGTTCTGCTCATTGCGGGGATAGCATCCATCCTCTACTGGAACCCCCTCTGGATCGTCCAGCGGCAGCAGGATATCTACATGCTGCGGCACGGCATCGCGCAGCACAATGTCGCCGTCGGCCAATACAAGATCCACTATCTGGAAGCGAAACCCAAAGCGAACGGCCCGGACAAGCCGCTGGTGCTGATCCACGGCCTGGGCGCGCGCGCCACCAACTGGAACCCGGTCATTCCGGAACTCGCTGCAAACGGCTACCACGTCTACGCGCTGGACCTGCTCGGTTACGGCGATTCGCCCAAGCCCGCGGATGGCGACTACACCCTCGCAGGCGAAGAAAAGATCGTCCTCGGCTTTCTGCAGGCTATGAACCTGCCCACCGCCGACGTTGCCGGCTGGTCCATGGGCGGTTGGGTCGCCATGAAGGTCGCGCTCGACCGCCCACAGCTTGTCCGGCGCCTCATCGTGTACGACACCGCCGGTCTCTACTTCCAGATCAACTTTCCGCTCGGACTCTTTGCGCCCACCAACGCACAGGAATTGCAACAGCTGATCTACCAGATCGAACCTGACAAACCCTTCGTTCACACACCCAGCTACGCGGTTCACGGCATGCTGAGTCACATGAAAGACAACCAGTTCATCGTGGAAGCGTCCTTCCGCAGCATGCTTACTGGCGGAGATCTGCTCGACTTCCGCGTGCACAATCTCAAGATGCCCATGCTCATCGTCTGGGGCACCGAGGACAAGCTCACACCGGTCTCCATGGGCCTGCGGCTGCATCAGCAAGTGCCGCAATCGGTCTTTGTCGGCATCGGTGGCTGCGGCCATCTCACGGTTGCAGAATGCTCCAGCCAGGCACTGCCGCCGACGCTGAGCTTCCTCGCAGCCGATCCGCCGGAGCCACCCTCAACAACCTACCTGCCTGCGCTGCCGCGCTAGTTCGCTATTATTCTTCTGGCTTCCACTGGTACGCCGCCGCCTGCGGCAACCCCACATGCGACAACACCCGGCAACAGAACTGCTTCACAATCTCGTCAACGCCGGATGGCTTGAAGTACAACGCCGGGATGACGGGGTAGATCGTCGCTCCAGCCTCCGCCGCCAGCGTCATATTGCGCAGGTGGATCCGGTTGAACGGCGTTTCGCGCACGCACAGGATCAGCGGCCGGCGCTCCTTCAGGCACACATCCGCGGCGCGCTCAATCAGCCGGGCCGCAAGCCCGTTCGCAATTGAAGCCAGCGTCCCCATCGAGCAGGGCAGTACAATCATGCCGTCGCTGGGATAGCTGCCGCTGGCGATTCCCGCGCCGATATCGTCATTACGTATCACCTTGATTTTGCTGGCCTCACCGGGCACAAGCGTCTCCAGAATGCCGGACCGTCCGCTAAGTCCCAGCTCTTCCGATAACACGCGCAGTGCGTGATCCGAAACGACAAACTGGACAGCCTCGACGCGCGCATCCGTCTGCAGCATCTGCAGCAGTGACGCGGTGAACGCAGCCCCGCTCGCGCCTGTCATGCCTACCGTCAGATTCTTCCGCAGGTGCAACTCAGCCATAGGTCGATTATCGCCGACATTTTTTCCCAACCGCCGGAGCGACTTCCCGGAAAAACCCGCGTCTGAATTTGTAGGCGGGATCGCGCCAAAAGATACAACCCGACGTTTCACCACACCACACGGGAGGACCCGATGCGGTTTAAGTTGCAGGACTGTACTGTTCGGGTGTTCTTGCCTCTCCTGATCGGTCTGTGGGTCACCGCAGGATCGGCTCACGCAAGCATGAGCCTGCTCATGGAAGAACCCTTCGGTCTCTTCGGCAGCTTCAATCCCACCGGCCACGCTGCCATCTACCTCAACAACGTTTGCGCTGACACCCCAACCCGCCTGCGTCTCTGCCGCGAGGGCGAAATGGGCGTCGTCATCAGCCGCTACCACAAGGTGAATGGCTACGACTGGATCGCCATCCCGCTCATCCCGTATCTCTACGCGGTGGAAGACCTCTCGGAAGTCCCGGACAGCGCCACACCCACCCTCGAAACGCAGCTGCGCGAAACCTACCGTCGCGAACACTTGCTTGACGTCGCGCCCGATGACCCTGACGGCACCCCTCCAAGGGGCGAATGGATCCAGCTCGTAGGCGCCGCCTATGACCGGCGTATCTACGGCTTCCAGCTCGCCACCACGCACGAGCAGGACGAGCACATCATCGCCAAACTCAACGACAGCCGCAACCGCAGCCACTTCAATCTCTTCTTCAATAACTGCGCCGATTTCTCACGCAGTGTCGTCCGCACCGCCTATCCCAAATCCATCGCGCCCAACGCCATCGCCGACTTCGGCCTGACCACGCCAAAGCACCTTGCCCGATCGATTACGCGCTTCGGCAAGCATCAGCCCGAAGTTGAATTCCGCACCTTCCAGATTGCGCAGGTTCCCGGCACCATCCCACGTAGCCGCCATGTGGATGGCATCGCTGAATCGCTCGTGCGATCCAAAAGATACTTCGTCCCGATCATCTTCGTCTCACCGACAACCGCTGCAAGCCTGCTCGCAGCTTACGTCGGCACCGGCCGCTTCCACGCGCCCGCCAACGCACCCATCATGGACGAGCTTCGCCCCATGTCCGCAGCGATCACGCTCGATCCCGATGCCATCGTTCTACCTGCGCAGACTGAAGACGCGATGCCGACACTCGCCTGCAGTGTGCCGGCGCCCGAGACCGTGATCGAACGTGCGCCGCCAGTGGTTGAAAGTATGCTGACCGGCGACGGCCCGCGGTAATCCTCTCGCGTTCAGCTGCCCTGGAGCGCAAACGCAATGATTGTCCCCGCAGCTATGCCGAGCTCCGCTTCGAGCGCGGCTTCCAACTCTGGCGGAGGCAGGTGCAGCTCACCCGCGGCAATCGCCTCAGCAGAAGCCCCCACAAAGCACAGTTCGCAGATGCCATATCCCTCATCCAGCTTTACCGGCGGGCCAAACGTCCGGCACGTCATCGGCCGCGACGCATACAGGTCGCACGTGCCGGTCGCCGTATCGAGCACAGGGCACACGGCATCATTCGCAAACGCCTCGAACAATGCCTGCGAAGCCTCATCCTCAAACAGAACGCCAGTCGTAGGATCGCCGGGAAAGTCGAACGCAAGCGCCTCAACGCTTGCCGCAACCCGCGCACGTACCGCCGCTGCTTTTGTCGCATCGGAAGTGGCTAGCCGCGCCAGCCCGGCTCGCAGCCGCTCCGCATCCAACCCCGCAATCCGAAATACCCCGGTACAGCACTGGTTGCACCCAGGCCTGCACGCCAGCCAGTCGCCGCTGCGTACCGTAGCGTCCGCAAGTGCTTTGTCCACGATCTGCACCAGCTCGGCATCGCCTGCGGGCAGCATGCGCTAGACCAGCAGCTCGTGCTGTAGCTCTATCAGTGGCTTGCCCAACGCACGTTCAAAGATCGCCGGCACATTCCCAAGCCGCCGCTGCACGTCAAACGCACGTGCAATCCGCTCCGACGGCAGCAGCGCCGTAATCTGCGGATCAATCGCAACCAGGTCCATGAACACTAGGTCTTCCTTCCACGCCTTCATCGCCAGCGTCTGGACAGTGCGGTAGGCGTCCTCACGCAGCATGCCGGCTTCAGCCAGGTCCAGCAGCAGCTGCCCGCTGAACACCAGCCCGCCCGTCAGGTTCAGATTCTTCAGCATCCGCTCCGGATACACCATCAGCTTATCGATCAGGTTCGTCGCCTTCGAGAGCATGTAATCGGCTAGCGTCGTCGTGTCCGGCAAAATTACCCGCTCCGCCGACGAGTGACTGATATCACGCTCGTGCCAAAGCGCGACATCTTCAAGTGCTACTTGAGCGTTCGCCCGCATCACTCTAGCAAGGCCGCAGATATTTTCACACGTGATCGGGTTCCGTTTGTGCGGCATTGCACTCGAGCCCTTTTGCTTCTCGCTGAAGAACTCTTCCGCCTCGCGCACCTCGGTCCGCTGCAAATGTCTGATTTCAGTGCCTATCTTGTCCAGCGAAGACGCCACAATCGACAGCGCACCCACATACGCCGCATGGCGATCCCGCTGTAGTACCTGCGTGCTCACGAGAGCCGTTTCCAGCCCCAGCCGTTTGCAAATCTCTTCCTCGAGCGCGGGCGTAATCGTCCCATAGCTGCCCACAGCGCCGGAGAGTTTACCCACACGCATGCCCTCCGCTGCGGCGGTAAAACGCTCAATATTTCGTTCGCATTCCGTGTACCAAAGCAGCAGCTTCAGGCCGAACGTAGTGGGCTCCGCATGCACGCCATGCGTGCGGCCAATGCACGGCGTCAGCGCAAACTCCACCGCGCGCCGCTTCAACACGGCATCCAGCGCGTGCAGCCCATCAAGAATGATCGTCGAAGCCTGCTTCAGCAGCAGTGCCTGCGCCGTATCCACCACGTCCGTCGAAGTCAGCCCAAAGTGCAGCCAGCGAGACTCCGGCCCAACCTTTTCCGCCACCGCCGTCGTGAACGCGATCACATCGTGCCGCGTCTCCAACTCAATTGCCTGGATGCGTGCACTATCGAAGTCGCCGCGTTCGCGAATAGCCCGTGCGGCATCCTGGGGCACAATGCCGGCGTCTGCCAGCACTTCGCTGGCTGTGGCTTCCACCTCAAGCCATGCGCGGAACTTCGATTCATCGGACCAAAGCGTGCGCATGGCCGGCCGTGTGTAGCGATCAATCAAGACGAACCTCGTACGTCCCTCGCAAAGTTAAAACAACAGGAGGGCGCGATAGACTTAAGTCTAATGGAAGTAAGCAGTCGCCAGTTCGCACCCAAGACGCCTCCGTCCACGGTGCACATCGGCCGACGGCGCCTCATCGTTCGCGACGGACTCAAGTTCCTGACATTGACTCTCGTAGCGATCGCAATGAGTGGCATGACGACGTTTTTGTTCCGCTCGTTTGAAGCGCGCAGGGAAGACCTCTCCGTTCGCTGGGCTCAGCGCGGACGCGATGCTTTGCAGCAAGGCCATCCCGAGCAGGCCGTCACTGCCCTCCACATCGCGCTCTCCTACCACGCAGACTCGCCCGACAACGAACTCGCGCTGGCCCAGGCGCTTGCCGCCAGTGGCCACATCAACGAGGCCGAAAACTACTTCCTCAACCTATGGCAGGCGCGCCCCGGCGACGGCCCCATCAACCTGCAGCTTGCACGGCTCGAACGCTCGAAAGGCGATGCCCGTACTGCCATTGATTACTACCAGGCGGCCGTCTTCGGCACCTGGGCGGGAGATGCCCTTACACGACGCCGCGATACACGGCTGGAGCTATCGAAGTACCTCATCGAGCAGGGCCAGCTCCAGTCCGCACGAGCAGAATTAGCCGTGGCCGCTGGGAACAATCCCGATCCCGCAACCCAACTCGTCATTGCCCAGCTGCTCGAAGCAGCCGAAGATCCCAAGGATGCGTTCATTGCCTACCGCAATGCCGGGCTGGGCAGCGATACCCGCTTTGTTGCGCAGGCAAAGGCAGGAGAGCTCTGCCACCGCCTGGGCGATTACGCCTGCGCGGCCAGCCTGCTGGACAAGGCTCTCCAATACACCGGCTGGACACCAGAGCAAAAGCTGCGCATGACCAATCTCCAGAAGGACTCCGAACGCCTGCAGGAACTCTCCTTTGGATCAGACGTTCCGCTCATGGTTCGCATGTCCCATCTTCTGAATGATGGAAGAATCGCGCAATCGCGCCTGCAGAGTTGCGTCACACCAGCCGCAAGCACATCCATGCAACCGTCATCCCCCCTCGCTCAACTGCAATCACAATGGAACGATCTCAACTCTGCAAAGAACCGCGCAGCCCTGCGCCATGACGAAGACCTCCAGGAGCAATACGCCAGCCTCATCTTCGAGACTGAAGGCACCGCGGCCAAAACCTGCGGTCCGCTCACCGGCGACGACGCCCTGCTGCTCTACCTTCGCGACCATCCCGCAACGCACGCAGGGGCGCAGTAAGCCATGAGCACGCTGCAGACACCGAGTACGAGTAACGAGGCAAAGCGGGACGAGACATCGCCCATGCGCGAAGAGCGTCTCTTCCTGCTGCTCGCTATCTTCATCGGCATCATCTCCGGCCTGCTCGTTGTCTCGTTCCGCATGGCCATCGAGTGGCTCACCGTACTCCTGCAAGGCTCCGCGCCCGCGCCACATCAGCTGCGGCTCATCCTCGTTCCAAGCGTCATCGGCATCGTCCTCGGTGTCATGATTCGGTACGTCTTCCCGGACGTCCGCGGTTCCGGCGTCAACCAAACCAAGGCTGCGCTCTACATCCACAACGGCTACATCTCCACAAAGACGATGATCGGCAAGTTCCTGCTTGCCGCGCTCTCCATCGGCTCCGGGCAGTCGCTCGGGCCGGAAGATCCATCGCTGCATTTCGGCGCAGGCGTCGCCTCACGCATCGGACGGTTCGTCGGCCTCTCGCGCGAGCGCATGCGCCTCTTCGCGCCGGTCGGCGCGGCAGCAGGTCTCGCCGCAGCCTTTAACGCGCCTATCTCAGCGGTTCTTCTGGTCATTGAGGAAGTCATCGGCCAGTGGACAGCGGCAATCCTCGGCTCCATCGTCCTGTCGGCTGTTTCGGCGGTGGTCGTTGCACGATGGTTCTGGGGTGCGCAGCCCATGTTTCGCATCCCGCCCGTCACGCTACGCGATCCGCGCGAACTGCTGGCCTACGCTGTGCTGGGTGTCGTCGGCGGCTTCTCCTCGCTGGCATTGACGAAAGCACTCGCATACTTGCGGCCCAGGCTGCGCAGCCAACCCGCAAACCTGCAGATGTTCTTTCCGGCGCTCGCAGGTCTCTTCGTCGGGACTGTCGCCTACTTCGGCGTTCCGGAGGTGCTCGGCACTGGCTACGGCGCGATGGACGCGGCCATGCACGCGCAGTACACCATCAAGTTCCTGCTGCTGCTCGCCGCACTCAAGCTCATCACATCCACCGTGTCCTTCTCAGCGGGCGCGCCCGGCGGCATGTTCGCAACCGCACTCTTCATCGGCGCCATGCTCGGTTCGGCCGTCGGTACCTTCGAGCATCACTTCTTCCCATCGCTTACAGGGTCCGTTGGCTCCTACGCTCTCGTCGGCATGGGCGTCTTCTTCGCGGCATTCATCCGTGTTCCGCTCACATCCGTCTTCATGATCCTGGAAATCTCCGGCAACTACTCGGTCATCCTGCCGGTCATTCTCGCAAACACAATCGCGTATCTAATCTCGCGCGCCCTGCAGCCCGTGCCCATCCTCGAACTCTTCACCCACCAGGATGGGCTCTACCTGCCCTCTATGGAAGAGGAACGCGAAGACCATGAACTGCACGTTGAAGATGCTCTACAGCCGCTCAACGTGCCCATTCTCAGTGGCTCCGAGCAGCTGGGTGACTTGGTGAAAAACGTTGGCCAGCATCCCGAAATCGCGTCGGCAAACGCCATCCTCATACAGTGTCACGACGGCTGGTACGCCGCCACGCACCAGGAGATGGAAACCTTGCTCGCCACTGCCGCGGTCAAGGGAGAGTTCTCGCTGGAAGAAAACATCGGCGGCCGCCGCACACCATTGCTCTTTCCGGATCAGCCACTCGCCCACGCGCTGCCGTACTTCAAGCAGTGGCCGGTGCTGCCCATCTCAAACCGGGCGATGCGCGGCGTCATCGAAGGTGTACTCACCCTCGATGACGTACTCAAGCGCTATCAAACCTAACCAGGTTGGTCTACACCCAGCAGCGCCGACATTTCGTCGTACAGAAAACCCTGCCCAGGCTTATACGGCTGCACCCATTTGCCATCAATGACAAACTGCGGAATTGCCTTCTTGCCCACGTGCGTCTGCACATCGTCAATCGCGCCTGGCGTGCGTTCCACGTCTACTTCCGTGTACGGAATGCCGTGCTTATCCAGAAAGCGCTTCGCCTCGCGGCAATCGCGGCACCAGCCTGCGGTATATACCTTAAGATCCATCTCTCTATCGTACTCCGAGGCACCGGATGCAGCACGTCCAGCATCGTCATCAAAGACGCCGCTATTGCTCGTGATAATTGCGAATCAAGCCGCCATCCACAAAGTACGTTGACCCGGTCACATACGCAGCCTCATCGCTTGCCAGAAACGACGCCAGCGCCGCAACATCGTCCACCGTACCCATCCGTCCCAGCGGAATATTCGCCAGCAGCGGATCAAGCTTTGCTTTGTCATCCAACAAAGACTTGTTAATGGGCGTAATGATCGCGCCGGGAGCAATGTTATTCACTGTGATCTGCTTCGGCCCAAGCTCTACTGCCAGATCACGCATCAGCATCCGAATGCCGCCCTTCGAAGCGCAATAAGTGGCAAAGTGCGGAAACACCATATCCTCATGCACGCTGCTGATGTTGATCACACGCCCCGGTTTATTCGCGTCCAGCAGATGCTTCACAAACGTCTGCGTCGTAAAGAACGGCCCCTTCAGGTTCACGCCAAGGACAAGGTCATAATCGGCCTCGGTCACGTCCACAAACTCTGAGCCCTTTTCCACGCCCGCGTTATTCACCAGGATATCAACGCTACCAAGCTGATCCCATCCGGCCTTCACCATCGCCTGGCAGTCACTCACCTTCGACACGTCAGCCTGCACGATGATCGCTTTACGACCCAGCGACTCGATCTGCTTTTGGGTATCCTGCGCGCCTTCACTGTGGCCGCTGTAGTTCACCACAATGTCCGCACCATCCTTCGCCAGTCGCACGGCAATGCCTTGCCCAATGCCCGATGAAGAACCCGTAACCAGTGCCACCTTACCCATCAGCTTGCCGTCGCTCATGTGTCGTTGGATGCACGTCCTCCCCGTTTTGTCATCCGTACCAACGCGAAGCGATCTACATTTCAGTGGATTCACCAGCCCGTACAAGAGGGCAATGAAGCCAACCCGTTGGCAAAGCGCGAGAACCAAGTACAGCCTATCTACCGCCGAGCGCGAAAGAATTGCTGCAACATCGCGCCGCACTCCTCCGCCATCAACCCCGGCGTAACCTCAACACGATGATTCAACCGCGGATGATTCATCACCTCAAGCACCGACCCGCATGCACCCGCCTTCGGATCGTTCGCCGCATACACCAGCCGCCCAATGCGCGCATGCAGAATCGCTCCCGCACACATCGCACACGGCTCCAGCGTGACCACCAGCGTTGCCCTGTTCAATCGGTAATTATGCAGTGTCAGCGCAGCCGCGCGCATCGCAACAATCTCCGCATGCGCTGTAGGATCGCTGTCGCGGATTACACGATTCGCGCCACGCCCAACGATCTCTCCATCCAGCAGCACAACGGCGCCCACAGGCACCTCGCCCTCCGCCGCAGCAGAATTCGCCTCAACAATGGCTTGAAGCATGGCTTCCTGATCGGTCATGCTTCTTGATTTCGGATCGCTAGAATCGCGTCCAGGCTAAGCGCGTATCCGCCCAACAAATTGACGTATGAAGCAAACCTACCGTCCTCCGTGAGGAGGATGGCGTTCGTACTTTCTGTCAGGGCCGAAATGTCGGCCATCCCAAACCGAAACAAGTTATGTTCCGAGAGGACCGTCGCTTCCTTACGTCTCTCATCCAGGGTTTTGATAACTTCTCGAAAGGCTTCTGCGAAGTCACTCTTCTGATCTTCACGCAGAGAATTCGCTAAATTGCTTACTTCAGTAAGTATGTGGGGCGTTGTTATGACGAGTCTCGCATTCGAAACGATCTCAGTTAGTGCTTCAAAGTCGGTGAGGCTGAATTTACTCGTTCGCTTAAAACGAACGATTTCCCCTCGGTCCATCAACCCAACTGTCAGTAGTAATAATAGGTTAGCGTCTAGCAGGATCTCTGTGGGAACCTGCATTTCATGCGGCCTTGATAGACATGAGCTCGCCGGAATCTGCCTGCAGTTCAACAGTCTTGCGTTTTCTCCTTGGCCGGACTAGATCCGCGAGAGTGTTTCCTGACGGCTCTTCAGCGACTGCAGCGCTGAAGGTGAAGCGCCAACGCGCGGCGCTCAGGGGCGTCTCCGCTTCTTCCAATCTGAGATCGTGCGTCGCAAAATCGGGAAACAAGGCAATAATTTCTTCTTTCGCCTTTGTTACAGCCTCCTTCACCTCAAGCATTGGCAACCTCCAAACATGATGATAAATCTGGTCATAGAGCGCCCGCACGAACAAAAGTCTACTTCGCCTGAGCTGCTTCCTCGGCAAGATAGTTCGCGCTCAGCGTACCCTTCGCCTTCGCAATCGGCAGTAGCGTCGGATAGAACTGCGTAAACGTAGTGTCCACTGCGGCGTGCGCCTCGTGACACGTATAGCAGTTCGCCGACTTCGGCAGCAGATGCTCGCTGCCATCCTTGCCGCGCACGTAAAACGCCCACTCATCGTTGATCTTGGTGTGGATCTCGAGCCCGTTCACATCGGCGCCCTGCGTCTTACCACTCTTGTTGATCGACACAGCCCCTTCACCCATGCGGTTCTCCAGGACAAACGTCGTCCTATCCGGCCACGTGCCCGTTGCCTTGAAGACCTTGTACGCCTCAGGGTTCACAAACACGTTGTCAAAGACTGACGTGTGCTCCGCCGTCAGCCCAATCGCCCCCGGCTGCTGGTATGTCATATCCAGTCCGCTCGTCAGGTACACCCACTCGCGATAGTCCGCCGGGATCGGCATCGTGGCAGGCGGCGGCTTCTTGTCCGCGGCTTTCACAGAATACGTAGCGGAAGCAGCAACCAGCAACGACGCGACAACGGCAAAAGCTGCGGCCATCTGCATGCAAAACACCTCAAACAAAGCTGAATGTGACCAGTCCAGCTTACATACGTCTACGAGACCTGCACAGTTCCGTTACGCGGGCTGCTGCTGTGTCATGCAATGCAGTGCACCCAGGCCCCAGATGAAGTCGCCGCAATGGATGCCCACCACCCTGCGATCCGGAAACTGCTCTGCGAGGATGTTCAACGCCACGCGATCATTCGCATCATTAAACGTGGGCACCAGCACAAGTCCGTTCGCGATGTAGAAGTTCGCATAGCTCGCCGGCAGCCGCTCCCCATCGAACACCACAGGCAATGGCATCGGCAATTCGATCACCCTGTATGGCTCACCATTCGCCTGCTTGAACCCACGCAGACGATCCAGGTTCTCCGCTAACGGCAGGTGATTCTCATCGGCAGTGTTGTGCTCCACTGCTGCCACGATCGTGTCCACCGCAACAAAACGTGCAATGTCATCCACATGGCCATGCGTGTCATCGCCGGCGCAACCACGGTTTAACCACAGCACCTGCTCGACCCCAAGATACTGCTGAAACACCAGCTCCAGTTGCCCACGCGAAACACCAGGGTTGCGTTGCTGCACCTCACTCAACAGGCACTCCTCTGTCGTCAGCATGGCGCCCGCACCATTCACATCAATCGAGCCACCCTCAAGCACCACGCGATGATTGCCAAGCATCGGATCAAACCGCTCAAGCCCCTGCAGCTTCGCCACATGCTCCGGGATCTGGTCATCGTTCTGCCAGTTCGGATACTTCGCCCACGCATTGAACTTCCAGTTCGTCACCGCAAGCTCATCGCCGTTCTTCACAAAAATGGGACCGGAGTCGCGCAGCCAGATTCGATCCGTCCTCCAATAGTGAAAGTGCAGACGCGCAAGGTTCGCACCGGACCGCGTTAGGATACGCCTTGCCACCTTCTCAGCCCGCTCGTCGTTGACAAGGATGTTAACCTCTTCCACCTGCGACAGATGCCGCACAATCTCTGAGTACACCCACGGAATCGGCTGAAAGCGGCCAGGCCAATCCTGCGCGTTGTGTGGCCACGCAATCCACGTGGAGGTGTGCGGAGCCCATTCAGCTGGCATGCGGTAGTTGTCATGTGCCTGGTTCGTCATGCTCACTTCGCTGTGTAAAAGGTATAGGTCGCCGCGTAGGGAACACGCAACAGCTCGTCGACATTGTCCGCGGCGCAGACAACGGATGCAGGCACTTTGCCGCCCTGCGTATCCGAGCGTCGAATGTAGGCGATGTCGCTCAGCGCACCCTGTTTGCCGGTGCTTTGCACAGAAAGCAGTAGCCATGGAATGGAGTCGGCTGACGGCTTCTGCTGCAACACTTCGCCAAGCAGGATGCTGCCATCAGCCCAGGTCCAGATCGGCCCTTTGGAATGCACGCCAACGTGCTGTTTCGTCTGCGGATCGACAAGCTCGGCCTGCGGTTCCTGCAGAACCCACTTGCCACTTGCTGTACACCCATAGATCTGCACACCCTTGCCCGTAACGGTATAACGGGCCTGTGCGCCGGCGGGCGGCTGCGTCACGTCCTGCGCGTGCGCAGCAAGCGTGATGAGCAGAAGCAACATGAACACAAACTTCTTCATATGCGCCTTATAGAAGGAAGCGTTTCGTGATGCTTTCATACGCGTCGATGCGACGATCGCGCAGGAACGGCCAGTGCTGCCGCGTGATCTCCACCTGCTCAGGATCAATCGTGGCATACAGAATCTCTTCCGACGTGTGCGAAGCCTTCGCCACAATCCGCCCAAACGGATCAGCAATGAACGATCCGCCCCAGAACTCAAGCCCAGCGCCTTCCGGCCCAGGCATGCTCACACCGTTATGCACCACATCGCCATGCTCAAAACCAACGCGATTCACTGCGCACACCCAGACACCATTGCTGATCGCATGAGCGCGCTGTGTCGTCTGCCACGCATCATACTGAGCCTCGCCGTACTCTTCCTTCTCGCTCGGATGCCAGCCGATCGCCGTCGGATAAAACAACGTCTCCGCACCCTTCAGCGCCGTAATGCGAGCACCCTCCGGATACCACTGGTCCCAGCACACCAGTGTGCCGATGTTGCCGGCCGTAGATTTAAGCGCGCGAAAGCCAAGGTCACCCGGCGTGAAGTAGAATTTTTCGTAGTAGAGCGGATCGTCCGGGATATGCATCTTGCGATACACATCCGCGATGCTGCCATCGCGCTCCAGCGTTACAGCCGTGTTGTGATACAGCCCCGGCGCGCGACGCTCAAATAACGACACAATCACTACCACCTTATTGTCCTTCGCAACCGCGCCAAGCCGCTCCGTCGAAGGCCCAGGAATCGACTCCGCCGTTGCAAACAAAGCATGATCCTCGCGTTGGCAGAAGTACTGCGCACGGAACAATTCCGGCAGGCAGATCAGCTCCGCGCCGGCCTTCGCCGCCTCTTCAATGCGTGTTGCGGCCTTCTCAAGATTCTTGCCCGTGTCGGGCTCGCAGCTCATTTGAATGAGCGCAACCGTCGTCTTCTTCATCACAACTCCTAGCGTCTTTGGAGCAGCGCGTAAACCTGGACGCCGCTGGTAATGCTTAGGGCGCGTATAAATCTGAGGCCGCCGTACTGCTTTTGGAAGGGCATGGCTTCATCCATGCCATCTTCCCACGCCCGTCCAACGGCTTAAGCCGCTGAGGGCATTCAAAACTCAACTCATAATCTCGCGGATATCTGTTGCAAGCGCGTCAACGCGAGCCAGATCCGTATCCCACGCAAACATAAATCGCGCGCTGCCGCCAATGAACGTGTAGAAGCGCCACCCACGCTCGCGCAGCTGCTCCAACCGCGCATCCGTCGCCAGCAAAAACACCGCATTGGCCTCCGTTGGGAACATGATCTCCGCATGCGGCACATCCGCAATCGCATCATGCAGACGCCTCGCACACGCATTTGCATGTCGCGCATTCCGCTGCCACGCACCGCTCTCCAGCATCCCCACCCACGGTGACGACAGGAACCGCATTTTGCTCGCCAACTGCCCAGCCTGTTTGCAGCGGTAATCAAAGTCACGCGCCAGCGTGCTGTCAAAGAACACGATGGCTTCACCCACGGCCATTCCGTTCTTCGTCCCGCCAAAGCACAACACTTCCACACCAGCCTTCCACGTCATCTCAGCCGGCGTGCAACCCACAGCAGCAACACCATTGGCAAACCGCGCGCCATCCATATGCAGGTGCAGCTTCGACTCACGGCACGCAGCGCTGATCGCAGCAATCTCATCGACGCTATACACGCGGCCCGTCTCAGTCGACTGTGTGATCGTTACGGCCTTCGGCTTGGGAAAGTGGATGTCGCTGCGCGACGATGCGAGCGTGCGAATGGCCTCCGGCGTCATCTTGCCATCCGCGGTCTGCGCCGTCAGCAGCTTGCTGCCGTTGGAGAAGAACTCCGGCGCACCGCATTCGTCGGTCTCAACATGCGCGCTGCTGGCGCAGATGACCGAGTGATAGCTCTGGCACAACGCAGCCAGCGACAGCGAGTTCGCCGCAGTGCCATTAAACGCGAAAAAAACCTCGCAATCCGTCTCAAAAAGGTCTCGAAAAAGATCGGATGCGCGGGCAGTCCAGGGATCGTCGCCGTATGCGGTCGCATGGCCTTGGTTGGCTTCGGCCATGGCGGCCCAGGCTTCCGGGCAAATACCGGAATAGTTGTCACTGGCAAACTGCTGCGAATTGTCGGTGGAGATATGGCTCATGGCAACCTATTCGATGTACCCCGGCCTGCCAAAGAACCACCGCAGCGGGCAAGCGGCATTACCGTCTGGGACAAGTACGAAGACGCTGAACAAGCGACTGCGAAACGAACACGCGTTTCGCGCCCATGTGAAACTATCACACTTCGCCGCGTCACCTTCCGCCGTGCAATGACGAACGCGGGAGGAAAAGAAGATGCGCGCCACCCTGCGGAGAAGCCGTCCATTTCTGTTATTTTTTAGGGAACAGGCAGCAATCGCCGCCGTTGTCGTCCGTTGCATCTCTAGCACTTTCAAACCAGGGTTTTAGACATCACGCGCGTGCGCTGGTGAGTTGCCGCTGCGTTGTATTGATAAGGAGTCTGTATGTCGGGCAGTTACCGCGATTTTCTCGAGCTTTCCTACGCTGAACTGGAAGACCTCAACCTGGCCGCCAAGGACCAGCGCAAACAGCGTGTCGCCATCGACAAGGTGCAGGAAGAGCGGTTGAAGTACCTGACCGACACCAAAGGCATCAAGGCCGTCACTGTCGTCTTCAGCGATCTCGAAGGCCGCCTGCACATGCTCGACTACGACAAGAAGTTCCTCGTAAACGCCTACGACAACTTGACCTTCGATGGCTCTTCCATCCGCGGCTTTACCGCTCAGAAAGAAAGCGATCTCCGCCTTGGCCTCGACTGGAACGCCTTCTACTGGACACCCGCGGACGTCTTTGGCTCGGGCAAGGTCATGGTCTTCGGCGAAGTCATTGACAAGTCCGGCGGCCCCTACTCCGCAGACCTGCGCGGCATCCTGAAGCAGTACGCCAATAAGTTGTATGACGAGAAGGGCTATACGCTCAACGCCGCCAACGAAGTTGAAGGCTTCCTCTTCGAGGGCGTAGACGCGGAGCGCTCCTTCCACAAGACCGGCGCCTTTGAGTACGTCAACGGAGGCGGCTACTATAACTCGCTCCCCGGCGATCCGCTCCGCGAGTTCATCGACACCGCAGCCGAAGTGCAGCGCGCCATGGGCTTCGAAAACGAGAAGGACCACCCCGAAGTGGCTCCTTCGCAGTTCGAGATCAACTACACCTACGGCGATGTCGTCTCCGCCGCCGACCAGATCCAGCTCTACAAACTCATCTGTCGCCAGGTCGCCACGCAGATGGGCATGACCGCGTCATTCCTGCCCAAGCCCGTCGTTGGCGTCAACGGCAGCGGCATGCACACCAACGTCTCTGTCACCAAAGACAAGAAGAACCTCTTCTACGACAAGGCCGGCGAAGAGGGCATGTCCGAGCTTGCATGGAGCTTCATCGACAAAATCCTCACACACGGCAACGACATCTGCCTGCTGCTCAACTCATCGGTCAACGCGTACCGCCGCCTCGACCCGCACTTCGAAGCGCCGAACCAGATCAAAGCCTCCGCAACCGATCGCGGCTCCATGGTCCGCATCCCCATCGGCAACGAGAAGTCAGCGCGTGTCGAAGTTCGTTCCGTCGGCCCTGACGCAAACCCCTACGCCGTGCTCTACTCCGTCTTCAAGACCGGCCTCGACGGCGAAGTCGCAAAAATTGAAAACCTTCGCCAAGCCGCCCGCTACCTGCCCGACAACGTGTACACAGCCATCGAAGACTTCCGCAAGGCAGACTGGACGACCACCCTGCTCGGCGCAGACGTGAAGGAGCGCTTCGCAGACCTCAAGCAAGCATCAGCCGACCGCTGCCCACGCCTGCTGGGCACCATCGTCAAGGGCCCGGAAGTCCAATTCCACCACGAGATCTACAACCAGCTCCTCTGGGGCCAGTTCTAGTACTTCGTGCCGTTCCCGACACGCTTCGCCTGTCAGTACTGCTGCAGGATGTTTCAAGAGCCCGGCTTCGCGCCGGGCTCTTGAGTTCGCGTGCTCCGCATACACCTTAGCGCCCCTCGCGTTCTGCTTTGTCTTTTAGCGCGATTTCGGCAGCCGCACCCGAAACACCGCGCCAGCCCCCAGCCGTAGATTTTTTTGCCGGTTATCCGCTCCATTCGGCAGGCTCGTCTGCAGATACTCCGCCTGCAAAGGCCGCAGCGTCACGCCGTGCCGCAACGGCAATTCAACCGACGCCCCCAGCGCCATCCCAAACACACTCGCTGTGTCCGTATGAACCGAACCAACCATAAAGTCCGCATCGAACCCGCGCGCCACACCAAACAAACCCTGCGCCTGCACCACCACTCTGCGCCCCACCGGCACCGTGTACCGAGGCCCAGCCAGCAAGGTAATCAGGCTCAATCCGCGCGTCGTCCCAGGCACCATTTTCGTCGTATCCCCCGCCAAATCCACCACCGCCGAGAACCTTTGCCAAATCGGCAAAGACACATCCACGCCAGCGCCCGTCAGCCAGAAGCACCCGCACGATCCCGGCGGTGAGTTCGCCTCCGTCGCGATAAATCGCACACCCACAGGAATCTCGGCACGCTGCGCCGTAGCCACTGCCTGCGCACACGCGCCGCCGCTCGCCACAACCAGCGCGAGCACCGCAGCAAAGCAAAACTTCATTGCGTCACCACCAATCCAATCGTCACCGAGTGCGTAAGCGTATCGCCCAGCACACCGGTCGTCGTCGCCGTCACCACCGCGTTGTACTGGAAGACACCACCGCTGGACCCACTGCCACCCGAGCCGGCCGTATTCGCCTCACCGCGAAACCCACTGCCGCAACCACTCGCGCACAGCAATGCCATCACGACCAACATCAGCAAAGAAAGCGCCCTCCGCCGCCGCACAAACAGCAACGGAACCACCATGCCACCGGCCAGCATCGGCAGAAAGCGCGCCCGCAAAGAAGACAGTGTTGCCGGCATCTGCACCGTCATCGTCAAAGGCACAGGATTCCCACCCAGCGTGACCACCGCAGGCAGAAACGTAGCCGTCGCCCTCGCAGGCAATCCCACCACGCCAAACGTCACCGCATGATTCAACGTGCCATTCACCGGCATTAACGTCAGCGCCATGGACATCGTGCCGCCCGCGCTGCCGCTGTAGCTGGCGGCCGCACTTGTCATCGCAAAGTCCGGCGTGGCAACCACCGTCTCAGCCACAGTGCCGGATGTACTGCTCGCATACACCGCGTCACCGCTATACACCGCATGCAGCACATGCTGCCCCAGTGTCAGACTGCTGGTCGTCATCACTGCCGCACCACCGCTGAGTGCAACCGTAGACATCAGCGCCGAGCCGTCATACAACGACACCATTCCAGAAGGCTTGGAGCCCAGCGCCCCAGCGACCGCAACATTCAGCGTCACCGCCGCACCCGCATAACTCACACTCCCATTACTCGTCAGTGACGTGACGCTGCTCGCGAGCGCACCCACCGCTACGCCAGCCCCGGTCAGCAACATCGACTGCGGAGCCGCGCCATCCACACGCACTTGCGCCACACCCGTCGCAACACCCTGCGTCAAAGGCGCAAAAACTGCCGCAACCACGCAACCCGCCGCAGACTGCAACGTAAACGGCACCGCACCGCACGTCGTGCCACTCGCGGCCATCACGAACCCCGCCGGAAGACTCAGCCCGATTACCCGCAACGGCTGCGCACCCGCGTTATGCAGCGCCACCGTCTGCACAGCGCTCATCGTCCCCACGGCAACACTGCCAAAGTCGATCCGCGCAAGCGCAATACGCTGCACCTGGTGATTGCGGCGGTCACTTACGACAACATCACCGTTGCTGCCCAGCGCCACGGCTGCCGGGCTATCCATCGGTGAACTCGCCGGCACCCCTGCCGCAAACGCACCCTGCTCACCACTCCCGGCTATGCTGGAACTGCCGTCCAACGCAGATTGCACAACGACCTGGTTGCCGGCATCCGCAACGTAGACGGAGCCATCTCCATCTGCCGCAATACCCTCCGGCCGCCGCATGGACAGCGCAGCATACGCAGTGATGCGCCCAGACGAAACCTGCCGTATTCGGCGTGCAGCGGTGTCCGTAATCAGCAGGCTGCCATCGGCCACAAATGACAAACTGGTTGGAGACTGGAACGAAGCTGCCGCCGCCGGGCCGCCATCGCCGTCATTGCCTTCTGAACCTGTCCCAGCAAACGCAACGATCATTCCATTCGCCAGCAGTTCCCGTACGCGGTGGTTGCCCGTGTCCGCAATGTACAGAGTCCCGCTCGCATCGATCGCCAGACCCCGCGGCTGCCGCAGTTGTGCCGCAGTTGCCGGGCCGCTATCACCTGCGTTTCCCGGCAAGCCCGTACCCGCCACCGTGCTCATGACACCCGCGCTGTCCACCTTCCGGATGCAATGATTCCCGGTATCGGCGATGTACATAGCCCCCGCAGCATCCACGACAACCGCCGAAGGCGCATTCAACGCAGCGGCTGTAGCCGGCCCGCCGTCTCCCGTGTAGCCCTGTTGCCCATCCCCTGCCACAACGGTAAGCACACCCGCAGGCGTAATGCGCACAATCACCTGGTTGCGCGTGTCAGCCACCAACAGGTTGCCGCCGCTGTCATACGCCATGCCGTGCGGCGATCCCAGCGCCGAAGCGGTCGCCGCACCTGGCGTCGCCATGCCGTCCCTGCCGCTGCCGGCAAGCGTTCCAGCGCTGCTGCCCGGCTGCAGCTGCAACATGACCTGGGCAGCGCACACAGTGCTGAATGCCCATAGAAGGGCAACAACCAGGGCAACGCGTGCTATAGCTTGCTCTAAAAACAAAGGGGATTCCGCAGTCATAACACCTTTGTTGCATGCGCATACCCCCTTGGGGCACTACTCGCATGCAACGAAGGACGTAGGAAATGTGTCTCCTCACATAGGTATCATCGAGACAAGAGAACATCCACAGAAGTTGTTCTCAGTTCCCAAATTGGAATCTGTTGCTGTCGTCTGACTTGGTTCTTTACCTACACTGTGTTTCTCCTGTTCGTCCAGCTCCCGCTCACACGGCGTCTGCGACGTTGCGGTTATGAATTTTGGTGAACCCAGGGAAGCTGAGGCATGATGCAGGAAGTGGAATATCAATTCTGGGTACGGGAGAAGGAGCGTAAGCTTCGCACCGTACAGGAGCCTGTTCGCATCAGGGGCGATATCCCTCGCTTCTCCATGGCGTTTCAGCCCATCGTGGACGTCTCACTGGGTGCGGTCTATGCCTACGAGGCCCTCGTGCGATCCCCCGCCGGAGAATCTGCCAGCTCCGTTCTATCGCGCGTGCCCCCCCGCAACTTCCACCTGTTCGACAAAGCCTGTCGCTCCCGCGCCATGATGGTCGCCATGAGCTGTGGTATCGTCGACAGCTCCAACGCGAAGCTCTGCGTCAACGTCAATCCAAACGCCGCCATCACTGAGACCAGCCATCTCCGCCTCACCTGCGATGAAGCGCTCGAGATCGGCTTCCCACTGGACCGCCTTGTGCTCGAGTTAGTCGAAGACGACGAGATTTGCGACTTCGATGAGCTCAAGCGAATCGTTGAAGACTACCGCTCGTCCGGCGTCAAAATTGCGATGGATGACTTCGGCGCTGGCTACAGCGGTTTAAAGCTCCTCTCGAAGCTGCAGCCGGACATCGTCAAGCTCGACATGGAACTCGTCAGCCGCATTGAGACCGACCGTACCTCCCAGATCATCGTGCGCGCCATCATCCAGGCATGCTTTGAGCTCAACATCACCACCATCGCCGAAGGCGTTGAGACGTACGATACCGCCATGCGCCTGCGCGACATGGGTGTCATCTTCCAGCAGGGCTACTACTTCGCCCGCCCCGGCTTCGAAAAGCTGCCCTTCATCGAATTCGCTATGCCCGAAATGGCGATTGGCACATCACGCATTGCCTGCTAGTTCCGGAAGACACTGAATGAGAGAATGAAGACTCCTTCGAAGCTGAGTGTCGCTGGAATTTGCAATGTTGAGGGTCCAATATGGCAAGCGGCGTACATGGCGCATCGCGAAGGTTAGCGATTCTGTCGCTACGGATCGTCCTTGGGCTCCTCTTTCTAGCAATAGGAACCACTAAACTCAGTGGGACCGCGAACACAGTACCCTACTTTGCGGCCATCGGAATCGGACAGTGGTTCCGCTACCTTACCGGCCTGCTTGATCTTGCAGGAGCAGCTCTGCTGTGCGTGGCGCGTTGGACATGCTACGGAGCAATCCTGCTCGCCTGCAGTGTGGGATCGGCAACCGTGATCGCCTTCACCGTGCTGCGAGGTAATCTAACGTGGGGCGGCCCTGCAACGATCGCTGTGCCCTTTATCTTCACCGTGCTCGCCGCCACGCTCGCGTGGATCACACGCCCCCAGCGGCCAAGCTGAGCCTGCTAGGCAAAGAAGAACTCCTTGGTCCGTAGCTCCTTCACCGTATCGCGCAGCTTGGCCGCTTTCTCGAACTCAAAGTTCTTCGCCGCCTCACGCATATCGCTTTCCAGCCCGGCGATGTACTTGTCCAACTCCTGCTGCGTAGCGAAGTCCTTCAAGCCCTCATCCATCGTGACGTCAACGTAGTCGGCTTCAGCAATGCCCACCAGCGCCTCGCCAATCGGCCGTGCCACAGACTTCGGCGTAATGCCATGCTCCTCGTTGTACGCAAGCTGCTTCTCACGCCGGCGGTCCGTCTCATCCAGCGCCCGCCGCATGCTGTCCGTCATCACGTCCGCATACAAGATCGCGCGCCCATTCAGATGCCGTGCCGCACGCCCAATCGTCTGAATCAACGATCCCTGCGACCGCAGAAAGCCTTCCTTATCCGCATCCAGGATCGCCACCAGCGACACCTCCGGCAGATCAAGCCCCTCGCGCAGCAGGTTGATGCCGATCAGCACGTCATACTCGCCCTTGCGCAGGTCGCGCAGCAGCTTCACGCGCTCCAACGTCTCAATTTCGCTGTGCATGTAGCGGCACTTCACCCCAACCTCGGTGTAGTAGCCGGATAAGTCCTCAGCCATGCGCTTGGTAAGTGTCGTCACCAGCACGCGTTCGTTCTTCTCCACACGGTCGCGTATCTCCGCCAGTAGATCATCAATCTGCCCCTTGATCGGCCGTATCTCCACCGGCGGATCAACCAGTCCCGTAGGACGAATGATCTGCTCCGTCACCACACCCGCAGCCTTTGTCAACTCATACGGCCCCGGTGTCGCGCTCACGTAGATAATCTGTCCCGTCCGCGTCTCGAACTCATCGAACTTGAGCGGCCGGTTATCCATCGCGCTCGGCAGCCGGAAGCCATAGTCCACAAGATTGCCCTTGCGCGATCGATCCCCATGCCACATGCCGTGCAACTGCGGCACCGTCACATGGCTCTCGTCGATAAAGATCATGAAGTCGCGCGGAAAGTAATCGAACAGCGTCGGCGGCGGCTCACCAGGCAACCGCCCGCTAAAGTGCCGCGAGTAGTTCTCGATCCCATGGCAGTAACCCACAGACTTGATCATCTCCAGGTCGAACCGCGTGCGCTGGTGAATCCGCTGCGCCTCCACCATGCGACCTTCCTTTTCCAGCTGCGCTTCCCAATCCATCAGCTCAGCCACAATGCTGTTTACCGCGCCCATCTTCCGTTCAGGCTGAACCACATAGTGGCTCTTGGGATAGATCGGCAGCCGCGCATACTTCTGCTTCACTGTGCCGAACAGCGGATCGATCTGCGACAGGGAATCGATCTCATCGCCGAACAACTCAATCCGGTACGCCAGTTCGTCGTATGTGGGATACACCTCGATCACATCGCCACGCACACGAAACGTCCCGCGGCGGAAGTCGCCTTCGTTGCGTTCGTACAGAATCTCCACCAGCCGCCGCGTAATATCCTCGCGCTTGATCTTCTGGCCTTTCTCAAGCAGCATCAGCATGCCGTAGTAGGCCTCAGGCGAACCCAGGCCATAGATGCAAGACACCGAAGACACAATGATGCAATCCCGCCGCTCAAACAACGACCTCGTTGCACTCAACCGCAGCTTGTCCAGCTCCTCGTTAATCGTCGCTTCCTTCTCGATGTACAGGTCGCCCGAAGGAATGTACGCCTCAGGCTGGTAGTAGTCGTAGTACGAGACGAAGTACTCCACCGCGTTCGTCGGGAAGAACTGCTTGAACTCGTGATACAACTGCGCCGCCAGCGTCTTATTGTGTGCCAGCACCAGCGCAGGCCGGTTCACCGCCTCAATCACCTTAGCCATGGTGAACGTCTTGCCGCTGCCGGTCACGCCCAGCAGCACCTGGTGCTTCTCGCCGTCGCGTAACCCGTTGGTCAGTTCGGCGATGGCGCGTGGCTGGTCACCCTGTGGCTTGTAATCGGTGCTGAGCTGAAAGTCCATCCTCACAGGATACTGCGCGCATGCCACGGAACAAATCCGCCGCCGTCGCGTAAGTGCTGTGCAGCGGCGTGCGCCGGTGATACTCTTCGCCCACACGCATCCTTGACAACTCAGCAGGAGCAGACCACCATGGCCACCACCAGCGTTGCGTTCGACGAAGCACCGATCCCGCCCGCAGCTCCGGAAGAGCTGGCCGGGCCGCCGCACCAGGAGCCGCAGTTTGCGCCCGTCGCCCGCCAGGAGCGCATCAACGCCCTCGACGTCCTGCGCGGCGCCGCGCTCATGGGCATCCTCATCATGAACATCACGGATTTCGCGATGTCCTACGTGAACTACCTCATTCCGCTCGGATCGCTGCTGCCGGTCTTCACTGGCCCACACGCCAAGGTCAACACCACCCTCTGGATGCTTCGCTGGATTCTCGCCGAGGGCAAGATGCGCGCCATGTTCAGCATGCTCTTCGGCGCAGGCGCCATCCTGCTGACAGATCGCGCCGAGCGCCGCGGCGGGGGTGACAAGGTCGCCGACATTTTCCTCCGCCGCAACATGTGGCTGCTCCTCATCGGCTTCCTCCACGGCTTCCTCATCTGGACCGGCGACATCCTCTTCTGGTACGGCGCCGTGGGCCTCCTGTTCCTCTATCCCATGCGCAAGCTGAAGCCCAAAACACTCATCAAGGCTGCGGGCTGGCTGCTCCTCGTCTGGTTTCTCCTCGCCGGCGTGGGCCGCACCATGGGCACCTGGTCAACGCAGAAGGACGGCAAGGCAGCCATCGCCGCAGCGCACGGCGGGGCCGTGCTCACCGAGAAACAACGGGCTGCCATCGTCTCCAAGGTCGAAGCAGATAAGGAGTGGGCTCCCCTGCGCATCGATACCGAGAAATCCATCGCCAACCACCACGGCTACGCAAAAGCGTTCGCCACCGACGCCAAGGGCACTGCCCAGACAGACGGCGCCATCTTCTTTGCCTTCCCTGACGTGCTCATCTTCATGATGCTCGGCATGGCGCTCTACAAAAACGGCTTCCTCACCGGCGCTCTGCCCACTAGCGTCTACGTCAAAACAGCCGTCATCGGCTACCTCATCGCGCTTCCGCTCACAACCATCGGCGTCATCGCGTCCTGGCGCAGCGGCTTCGAGATCGTGAAGACCACCGCTTGGCTCACGGCACCGTACGACATCATGCGCGTCAGTGGCGCCCTCGCTAACGCCGCCCTCATCCTGCTCATTGTGCGCGCGGGCGCTCTCAAGTGGCTCACCAAGCGCATCGCAGCCGTCGGCCAAATGGCGCTCAGCAATTACCTGCTCACCAGCATCACCTGCCAGTTCCTCTTCTGCTGGGGACCCACGCACTGGTACCAGTACCTGGCATATTACAAGCTCTACTATGTGGTCGCAGGAGTATGGGCCTTTAACCTCATCTGGAGCTCCATCTGGCTGAGGTACTTCCAGTTCGGCCCGGTCGAATGGCTCTGGCGCTCACTCACCTACTGGAAGCGCCAACCCATGCGCCTCCGCACAGCAGCAGCGGTTAACTTACTCTGAACTGTCATCCCGCAGCGCAGCGGAGGGATCTGCTTGTAAGCAGACTCACCAACGTCGTTCAGCTTGGGCGCGTGCGCTAAGCGCCGTGCCCGCTGTCCGCGCCTATTACCATAAAGGCTTGAGCAGTCCGCCAAAACAAACCGACCCATCCACCCTCCGAGGCCACGCGCTCTCCGTAGCGCTCCTCGCAGCCGGTGCCCTGTTCATGGAGAACCTGGACGCCACCATCATCGCCACCGGGCTCCCAACCATGGCCCGCGACTTCGGCACGTCCGCGGTAGCGGTCAACGTAGGCATCACGTCCTACCTGCTCACCCTCGCCATCTTCATCCCGGTCAGCGGCTGGACAGCGGCGCGCTTTGGCGAGCGCCGCGTCTTCGCCTCAGCCATCGCCATCTTCACGGTCGCATCGGTGCTCTGCGGCCTCAGCCACACCCTGCCGCTCTTCACCGCATCGCGCGTGCTGCAGGGTCTCGGTGGCTCCATGATGGTGCCTGTTGGCCGCCTCATGGTCGTGCGCGCCTCCAGCCAGGCCCAGCTCATGAAGGCCGTTGCCTATACCATCTGGCCGGCACTCGTCGCTCCTATCCTCGGTCCGCCCATCGGTGGATGGATACTGTCCTTCACAACATGGCCGTGGATCTTCCTACTGAACGTGCCCGTTGGCATGGTGCTCTTCGCGCTCGTCCTCAAGATCGTTCCGGCCGATAACGACCGCCACACAGACCCATTTGACACACCAGGCTTCCTGCTCGCAGGCGGCGCATCCTTCTGCCTCATGTACCTGCTGGAGTCGCTCCAGACGCCGCATCCGCCAATCGTCAAGCTCGTCACGCTTCTGGTAACAGCGGCGGTCCTCGGCACATGCGCGATCCGCCGCATGCAAACTGCCCGCGACCCGCTCTTCCGTCTGGAAGTCTTCCGCATCGAGACCTACCGTGTCTCCAACGTGGCCGGTTCGCTCTTCCGCATGTCGGTCTTTTCGGTACCGTTCCTGCTGCCGCTGCTCTTCCAGGAGGCCTTTGGCCTCAGCCCGTTGCAATCCGGCTCGTTAACCATAGCAGTCTTTGCCGGCAATCTCAGCATGAAGCCCCTCACCGGCCCATTGCTAAAGCGCTACGGCTTCCGCACCGTGCTCATCGTCAACGGCATACTCACCGTGTTCTCACTCGCTGCCTGCAGCTGGCTTCGCGCCGACTCGTACAAATGGGTCATGCTGCTCGTGCTCTTCATCGGCGGCCTCGGTCGCTCCATGGAACTCACCGCGCTCACGACGATGGGCTTCGCCGACCTGCCATTAAAGCTGAAGGGAACTGGCACCACGTTGCAAACAACCATCCAGCAGATGACCACCAGCCTCGGCGTTGCCATCGCCGCACTCAGTCTCCACGCCTCCGCCGCATTCCGCGGTGGCGCAAGCGCCTTCGATTTCCGCGTCGCTTTCTGCGTCATGGCGGCCATCGCCGCATGCAGCATCCCATCCTACTTCCGCCTCCACCCCGACGCAGGCGCAGCCGTCAGCGGAGCAGCCCTCCGCTACGACCGCGCAGCCACACCCGCCGAAGGCTAACGGATGCGGGAGGGGAGGGCCCCCCAGGGCTACTGCGGCTTCGGTTCAAAGTAATACTGCACGTTGATGTACGAACCCGTGTACGTATCCGGCAGCGGCCCGAACGTATCCACCCGCTGCAACGCCCGTACCGCACTCGCGTCCAGCGTGGTATCGCCGCTCGGCGTCACAATCATGATCTGTGACGGCATTCCATCGCGATCCACGCGGAAGCTGACTGTCACACGATGCCCAACCGCTCCACTGTCCAGTGTCTGCGTGAACCATAGCTGAGCCGCCTTCTGCGTCAACTGCTTCACGTAATACGCATACCGCAGCCCAAATGCGGAGTCGGCCACCGTTGTCGTCGATGTGCCCATCTTGTTCTCCACCGACGTCATCGCGACTTTCAGCCCGGCCGTCTCGCCGCTGGCAGCCTTGTTCGGTTGCGGCGTAAGCGGCTGCGGATGTTTTGGCGGCTCGGGTGCAGGCGTCTCCGCCTTGGGCACCTTCTTATCCGGCAGCTTGCCCACGACCGGAACATCCGTCGGCTTGGGCGGCGCCTCAGCCTTCGGTGTCGGTGGTGGCGGCGCCGGACTCGGCGACTCTGAAGCCAGCACGTTGTCCTCCACCGGCTTCACCCGCGGCGGCAGCGGCAGGGCATTCACCATGGTCGCCTGCACCGCGCCCGCCACGTCCTGCTTGTCGCCCCACGAATCACCCTTGGTGTGAAAGACATATGCACTACCCACCACCCCGCCCAACACCGCCGCATGTAACAGCAGCGCAAGCACGAAGTTCTTCTTCGTTGCGGCATCGGTTCGGGTTGGCTCTTCCACGACAGGCATAACGGCTTCTCGTTAGACGATCTAGGGCTTATCGAAGGGACGCGTGACGATGCTGATGTTCGTAATCCCAGCCTGCTTCACCGCATCCATCACCGACGCGAATGCGCCAAACGGCACCTTCTCGTCGGCACGCACATAGATGGTCTTGCTGGACGAACCGGAACGCAGCAATTTCGGCAGATCGGCGACAGCGACCGGCTTGTCCTGCAGAAAAACGCGCTGCTCACGGTCAATGGTGACAACCGTCCGCTCGTCCGTAAGCTGATTCACTGTGCGCGTCTGCGGCACGGCAACCTCAATACCCGACTGCAACACCGGCGCCGTGAGCATGAAGATGAGCAGCAACACCAGGACCACATCCACCAGCGGCGTGATGTTGATCTCTGCAAGTGAGGACTGTGTGCGGCCGCCACTGGAAAAGGCCATCTGCGCTTCCTCCGTAACTGCTGGTTAAACCCGCCGCCGTAAGTCGTCTGCGGGCGCTGTCGTCGTTGCGGTTGCGCTGCCGGCGTTCTCCAGCGCATTCAGCAGTTCGCGGCCAAAATCGTCCATGCGCGCGGCGAACTCCTTGATGCGCGCCGTAAGCTGGTTGTACCCAACCACCGCCGGGATGGCGACGACAAGGCCGGCAGCCGTCGTGATTAACGCCTCACTGATACCCGGCGCAACCGCCCGCAACGTAGCCGCACCCTGTGTGCCAAGGCCGTGAAAGGCATCCACTATGCCCATCACCGTGCCCAGCAGCCCGATGAACGGCGCGATCGCAGCAATCGTTGCGAGCCACGTCAGCTGGCTCTCCAGCACGGTCAGCGCCTCGCTCGACGCCGTCTGCGCCGCCCGCTCGATGGCGATCGGATTACGCGGGAACCCTCGCCCACCCGTCTGCCGCTGGTACTCCTCCACAATTTCTGTAAAAACACCCACCAAAGGCGAGGGCTTATACCCTTCCGCAATGGTAGCTATCTCGCTGAGCCGCGAAGACTTACGGAAAGCTCGAATAAACGCCTGGCTGCGCATGCGCGCCTTGCGGAAGGCGCTGGCCTTGGTCAGCATGATCGTCCACGACACAATGGAGAGCACCAGCAGGATCGCAAGCACCGCCAGCGCAACCGGCCCGCTGTTATGCACCATCTCCAGCACGGCTGAAGAGTTTGCCGCCGACGAAGCGGAAACCGGAGTTACAGGTACATCGTCCTGCTGAAGAAGAAACGCGAGAAGGATCGCCATATCGTGAGGAAAGTGTACGAGAGTGCAGCCTGTGCGCGGCAGGAGGAACCTTTGTGGATGCGGTTTAGGCATTCCGTTCCAGGAGTTGGTTTTCTTGGCACCTGCTGCACCAAATGCATCGTTCCGGGCGGGCAGCGTGCTATGCTCTGCGCGAAGGTAGGGCGAAGATGCTGCTGGAACTCCGTGCGGAAAACTATGCCGTTATCGACCACGCGGTCGCGACCTTCGGGCCCGGCCTGAACCTGCTCACGGGCGAGACAGGCGCCGGCAAATCTATCCTCGTCGACGCTCTGGCGCTGTTGCTGGGTGGTCGCGCGGCCAGCGATGTTGTTCGTCATGGAGCCGAGAAGGCTGTCGTGTCCTGCGTCTTCGACGCAACGCCCGGCGCTGAGGCGATCCTTGAGGCCAATGGCATCGATGTCGAAGGCACGGAAATCCTGCTGCGGCGCGAGGTCAATGCGGGTGGTAAAGGCAGAGTCTTCCTGAACAACCAGCCCGCAACCGTTGGAGTGTTGCGGCAGCTTGCGCCCGAACTGGCGCTTGTTCACGCGCAGACAGAGACGATGGGTGCATTCGACCAGGCGCAACAACGTGGCCTGCTGGACAGGTTTGCGGGGATCAATACACAGCTCGCACTCGGCAAGGAACTTGCGCTCGATCTGCGGGAACGTCTGCGGACGCGCAAGAATTTGGAGCCAGCGTTTGCCGGCGAGAATATGCGGACCGCGTATGCGCTGTGGCGCGACGCCCGCGAGGCCTTGGATCGTCTAAGCGGCGAGGAGCAGGAACGTCTGCGCATGGCCGACCTGTGGAGCTTTCAGCGGAATGAGATCGCGGAAGCCGCGGTCGTCTCTGCCGACGAAGACGCCCAGCTTGAGGCAGAGAAGCGTGTTCTGGCCAATGCAGAGAAGCTGTACACAGCCGCCATGAGCGCCCACGAAGTCCTGTATGAAAGCGAAGGCTCGGCGGAGACAACACTCGCAGCAGCGCAGAAGCATCTCGAAGAGCTGGCTCGCTACGATGCGGCCTTCACCGAGGCTGCGTCACAGATTGCCAACGCGCGCGCGACTGTCGCGGACATTAGTGCGACGGCGCGAGACTATGCGGAAAAGATAAACGCTTCACCGGATCGGCTAGCCGAGATCGAGGACCGGCTTGCTCAGCTGGACCGGCTGAAGCGTAAGTATGGTCGCACGCTTGCCGATGTCATCACGTATGGCGAAGACGTCAGTGCAAAGTTGCAGGAGATTGAGAACCGCGATGTGTTGATCGCCGAAGCGAAGAAGACAGTCGCGGAGACGGAGCATATTTACACCTGCGTCGCTGAGGATCTGACAGAGACACGCGCCGCTGCCGCTCGCAAACTGGAGAAGCTGGCCGAACAGCAGATCAACGACCTCGCGATGAAGGTGCAGTTCCGTGTTGAGGTTGCGCCGCAAAAGGAGCAGAGCTTCTGGACGGCAGTTGGCTGGGATCACGTGGAATGCCTGATTGCGACCAACGTCGGTGAGCCGCTGAAGCCGCTGGAAGAGATCGCTTCGGGTGGCGAAATGAGCCGCGTCATGCTCGCGTTGAAGGTCTCTGTCGAGGAAGGCGGAGCCGATCGCGCCAAACGCCGCGTGCCGCTGCCGCGCACGCTGGTTTTCGACGAAATCGATATCGGCATCGGCGGGCGTGCTGCTGAAGCTGTAGGTCAGAAGCTCAAAGCCTTGGCGTCGCACCAGCAGGTGCTGTGCGTCACGCACCTGCCGCAGATCGCTGCCTTCGCGCAGCATCACTTCCTGGTGGAGAAGTCCGAGCGCGACGGACGCACACGTACGCAGATCCGGCAGATGAAGGATGAGGAACGCACCAGCGAGATCGCGCGCATGATCAGCGGCGCAACCGTGACGGAGACAAGTCTGCGGCATGCCGAGCAGATGTTGAAGGCAAGCCGCTAACCCAAACGGGGCAGCTCAGACGAGCCGTCGACAGGGCATATAATTCGGCAGGGTTCCCGCCTTCAGCATGAAGCTTCCACTCATCTCCGCATTTCGACGGAAGCGCACTGACTCGACTGAATACCGCGCGGACATTGACGGCTTGCGGGCTGTGGCAGTGGTAAGCGTCATGCTCTTCCACGCGAACGTGCCGGGTTTTGGCGGCGGTTACGTTGGGGTGGATGTCTTCTTCGTCATCTCCGGCTATCTGATTACGGGTATCCTCACACGCGAACTTGCGGAGGGCCGCTTCAGCTTTCTCGGCTTTTACGAGCGCCGTATTCGGCGTATCTTTCCGGCCTTGTTCACGATGCTGCTTGCCGTAACTGCTATAGGCATTGTGATCTTCCCTCCGCAACAACTCCGGGACTACGCCCGCAGCATGCTGTCGCTGCTGGGTCTCTCGAGCAATCTGTACTTCAGGCACACAAGCCTTGCAACGGGCTACTTCGCAGATGAAAGCACTGTGCAGTATCTTCTGCACACCTGGACCCTCTCGCTTGAGGAGCAGTTCTATCTGTTCTTTCCCATGCTGCTGCTGTGCCTGCACCGTCTTGCACGGCGCTCCATGCTCCCGCTACTGCTGGGGCTGGCATGCCTGTCCTACATTGCAGGCGTATTGGAGGTGAGGGCGCATCCGGTCACGGCGTTTTACCTGTTGCCCGGACGCGCCTGGGAACTGATGCTTGGAGCGATCCTTGCCATGAACGCTCTGCCCGCGCTGCGCACGGCATGGGCACGCTCTCTATTGGGTGCCGTCGGCCTGGCAGGAATACTTTACGCCGTCGTGGCCTACTCCAGCGCGACACCGTTTCCCGGAGCGGCAGCATTGCTGCCGTGCATCGGCACAGCCCTTATTCTCTACAGCGGACAGCACGGTGCTTCCCGAATGAAGAGCCTGCTAGGTCTGCCTCCGCTTGTGTTTGTTGGTCTCATTTCGTATTCGCTCTACCTGTGGCACTGGCCGGCGATCGTGCTGACGAAGTACTTCTACGCAGACTACGCAACACCGCCATCAAATCAGATCCCTGGTATGGTCATCTCGTTTGGACTTGCCATTGTGACCTTTGCATGGGTGGAGACGCCGTTTCGCCTGCGGCGCATACGACAGCCGAAGACGCATGCCGCAGTCTGGACGGGCCTTGCAGCGAGCGCCGTGATGGCCGTGGTCTGCGGAGCGTTGATTGCGTCAGGCGGCTGGCCCAGGCGCTTCAATCCGGTGAAATCAAGCGCCCTTGCCATGAACTACGAGCGGAAACTGGAAATCGGCGGACTTGTGCCGGAGTGTGCCATTCCTCATGTGCCCGCGCGCTATGACGATGTGAACTTCTGCAGTGCCGGCAAGCGCGCGAAGAACATCTTCTTCTGGGGCGACTCGCACATGGGCCAGCTACATCCGCTGCTCAAGCAGGTGAGCGAGCAGGGCAAGTTCGGGGACCACGGGGCTGTGTTTGCCATTGAAGGAGGGTGCACGGTCAGCGAGCGGATGGATCTCGTCGGCAGCAAAGCGGACTGTCCGCGTCTCACGCGCTTTGCACTGCAGCGGGCCGATGAAAGCGACATTGATACCGTGTTCATTGCGTTCAGCCCATGGTGGGCATTTTCCGGAGCGACCTGCTCCTCGGAGCGCGAACGGTGCACGCGGAGTCTCTCCGGAGAGGAAGCGTGGCGGCTTTTCCTCTCCGAGATGGAAGAGCACATTCGAGATCTGCAGGGGAGAGGCAAGCGCGTCATTCTGACCGTGCCGTTCCCCATCTACCGGGATGTGATCCCGAATCTGCAGATACGTAACATTGGCCTCGCCAAATTCCATATACCAACGCTCTGGCCAATCCAGGTCATCCTCGATGCGCAGGCGCGCGATGTCCGTACACTGGCGGCCCGGACCCATGCTGCGCTCTATGACCCGCGCAATGTGCTGTGCCATGACGGATTCTGTACATACCAGGAGGGTGACGTTTCGATCTATACCGACCAGAGCCACCTGGCTGCAAGCCAGCTCTACAGGCTGGAGCCTGGTATTTTGCAGGTGGTTTCAAGCACGTTGGCAGTATCCGACACAGCGTTTGTCCATGGGTATCCGTAGTGCGAGCGCGATCTGCCCAGCTGCCAAAGTACTCCTAAGGGGAGTGTCGCGATTTCGTCATAGTGCACCAGGATCGGTTCAATATGGCCCGCCCGTATTGACTTCGCGATATACTTTGCTAGTGAGCACTCTTACCCTTGATCCGCCCGTATCCGCTGGAAATGACAGCGCATCTCAGAAACGCGTTCTGCTGCTCAAGCCGCGTGGCTTTTGCGCGGGTGTGGTGCGTGCGGTCGACATCGTAAAGATTGCGCTGGATACCTTTGGCGCGCCCATCTACGTCCGTAAAGAGATTGTGCACAACAGTTACGTGGTGGATGATTTGCGTCAGAAGGGCGCGATTTTCGTGAACGAACTGGATGAGGTGCCTGAGGGCAAGCGTGTGATTTATTCCGCGCACGGCGTCTCGCCCGCCGTTCGTGAGCGTGCCAAGGAGCGTGGCCTGAAGGTCATCGACGCGACATGCCCGCTGGTGACCAAGGTGCACGTTGAGGCGATCAAATTTGCCAAGCAGGGCTATTCGCTCGTTCTCGTCGGCCATCGCGACCACGAAGAGGTGGAAGGCACGCAGGGCGAAGCGCCGGATGTAACCCAGGTCGTATCGACCGTGGAAGAAGTTGAGAAGCTGGTTGTGCCCGATCCGGAGCGTGTCGCATACCTGACACAAACGACACTGTCGCTGGACGAAGCGAAGTACATGATCGAGGCGCTGAAGAAGAAGTTCCCCAAGATCATCGGACCCCATGCGCAGGACATCTGCTATGCGACGGAGAACCGCCAGACCGCGGTAAAGAACGTGGCGCACGGCGCTGACCTGGTGCTGGTCGTGGGTTCGCGGAACAGCTCCAATTCCAACCGGCTGGTTGAAGTTTCAGAGAATCTGGGTACCAAGAGCTACCTGATCGACAAGGCGCAGGACATCAACGTTGCATGGCTGGAAGGCGTGGATAAGGTTGCGATCACGGCAGGCGCATCGGCGCCTGAGGTGCTGGTGCAGGAAGTCGTGGCGTATCTGCAGGGCAAGGGATACGGCGATGTGGATGAGGTTGAAGTGATGCCGGAGAATGTGCGCTTCGGTTTGCCGCCAGAGATTGTGCAGGCCATTGCGCCTGCGCCGAAGCATACGCAGCCCAACGCATAGCAAACGCAACGCCGAGTGCATTGCGGGGTTCGCTTGTGGCGTTGTTTGCGCATCGCTTCAGCTGAAGGATTCGTCTAATTAGAATGCAGGAACAGAACCTTAGATCGGGCACGTCAGCAGGGACAGTTCCGATTGGCGCAGCCCAGCCGCGTTTCGGCCGGATCGACCTTGGCCTTGACCGCGTGCGCGCCGCTATCTCGTCCGCAAAGGACTGGTTGCTGGGACAGCAGCACGCTGATGGCTATTGGTGTGGCGAGCTGGAAGCCGACGTGATGCTGGAAGCGGACTACATCTTCCTCCACACGCTGATGGGCACGGGCGATGCCGGCAAAATGCAGCGCGCGGTAAACGAGATTCTGCGGCACCAGAACACCGACGGTGGATGGAGCCTCTACCCGGGCGGCCCGTCAAACATCAACTACGGCGTGAAGGCGTATCACGCGCTGAAGCTGATGGGCTGGAGCGCGGAACATCCGGTGCTGGTAAAGGCTCGTGAGTGGGTGCTGGCGAACGGCGGCGTGGTGGAGTGCAACACCTTTACCAAGATCTATCTCTGCGCTTTCGGTGAATACGATTGGGATGCTGTACCGGCGATTCCGCCGGAGATCATTCTCTTTCCGAACTGGTTCTATTTCAATATCTACGAGATTTCGTCGTGGTCGCGCGGCATCCTCGTGCCGCTGTCGATCATTTATGCAAAGAAGCCCCTGAAGCGCTTGCCTCCGGAGCAGGGCATCTCAGAGTTGTTTGTCGGCGGAAGAGCGAAATCGAACCTGCATTTGCGCTGGGACAAGAAGAACGTGATGTCGTGGCGAAACTTCTTCCTCTTCTGGAACAGGCTGGCACAGTGGTATGAACGCGTACACATCCGTCCGCTGCGCAAGAAAGCCCTGAAGAAGGCAGAAAACTGGATGCTGGAACGCTTTGAAGGCTCTGACGGACTGGGTGCGATTTATCCCGCCATGCTGAACGCGATCGTAGCGTTGCGGCACCTGGGCTATTCGCTGGATGATCCGCAGATGATCCGCGCGATGGACGAGTTCGAGAAGCTGGGCATCGACCACCCTGATGGTGAGCCGGATTATCCAACGCCTACGTTCCGCATGCAGCCATGCTTCTCGCCGGTGTGGGATACGGCGCAGGTGGTGTCGTCGCTTGGTGAGGCTGGTGTCTCGCCGACCCATCCGTGCATGATCAAAGCGGCGGACTGGCTCTTCAGCAAGGAGAGCCGTCACAAGGGTGACTGGTCGCAGAAGGTCAAGAACGTCGAGCCGGGTGGTTGGGCCTTCTTCTTCAACAACATCCATTATCCCGACGTAGACGATACCGGCGAAGTTCTGCTCGCGCTGAAGGCTGTCGACCATCCCCACGAGCGGCAGCAGCACGAGATTTGCCAGCGGGCGATCAACTGGGTTTTTGCCATGCAGTGCCGCAACGGCGGCTGGGCTTCGTTCGACCGCGACAACACCAAGATGATCTTCCAGTACATTCCGTTTGCGGATCACAACGCGATGCTCGACCCGCCAAGCGTGGACATTACCGGGCGCATTCTGGAGACACTTGCTGCGTATGGCTACACACGTCGCGACAAGCGTGTCGAGGCTGCGGTGCAGTTCATCCTGAAAGAGCAGGAGTCGGACGGCAGCTGGTTTGGCCGCTGGGGCGTGAACTATCTATACGGCACATTTCTTGTGCTGCGTGGACTTGAGGCGATCGGGTATGACTCGAACGAGCCTGCGGTGCAGCAGTCGGTGGAGTGGGTTCGAGCGGTGCAGAACAGCGATGGCGGCTGGGGCGAGACCTGCGGCACGTATGACAAGCCTTCGACGCGCGGTGTAGGGGCCTCGACGCCCTCGCAGACAGCATGGGCTTTGCTCGCGTTACTTGCGGGTGGCGATACGCGGTCTGATTCCGTCGCCAAGGGTGTTCGCTGGCTGGTGGATCACCAGGCAGCCGATGGCTCGTGGACGGAGCTGGTACCCGGACGCAATGGCGAAAGCTACTACACCGGCACGGGGTTTCCCCGGGTGTTCTATCTTGGATACCATTTGTACAAGCAGTACTTCCCGCTGCTGGCGCTGACGACTTACGATAAGTTGATGAGCCGCGGCGAAGCGTAATACCAGACTTAGTGGAACGCTGCGCGATGCGTGGCATGTGATGTGGAATCACGCAGGAGGCAGAGCGGATGGCAATTCCAGTTTCCCAGGCTTGGACGGTGGCGACGTACGTTATCAAGCAGAAGCTCGCAGGGCGCAAGCGGTATCCGCTGGTGCTGATGCTTGAGCCATTGTTCCGCTGCAACCTGGCATGCGCCGGCTGCGGCAAGATCCAGTATCCGGCTCACATCCTGAAGGCGGAACTGACGCCGGAGGAATGCTTCCGTGCGGTAGACGAATGCGGTGTGCCCATGGTGTCCATTCCTGGTGGCGAGCCGCTGCTGCACCCGAAGATGCCGGAGATCGTGCAAGGCCTGATTGATCGCAAAAAGTATGTGTATATGTGCACAAATGCACTGCTTTTGAAGGAAAAACTGCACCTTTTTAAGCCTTCCAAGTACCTTTCGTTCTCCGTCCACGTGGATGGTGAGAGGGAGCATCACGACTTCGGCGTGTGCCGTGAAGGTGGCTACGACATTGCGATGGAAGGCGTACGCGCGGCCGTCGCTGCGGGCTTCCGCGTGACGACGAATACGACGCTGTTCGATGGGGCCGACCCAAACTCGGTGCGGCGCCACTTTGACCAGCTGATGGAAGCCGGTGTGGACAGCATGATGATCTCGCCGGGTTACACCTACGACAAGGCTCCGGATCAGAAGCACTTTCTTGGCCGTGCGCGGTCGCGCAAGCTGTTTACGGCTCTCCTGTCGAACCGGAAGAAGAGCTGGCAGTTCAATGCGAACCCCATCTTTCTTGAATTCCTGATGGGCAAGCGTGAGCTGACCTGCACACCATGGGGCATGCCCACGTTCTCGATCTTTGGCTGGCAGAAGCCGTGCTACCTGCTGCAGGACGGCTATGCCGACACCTTCCAGGAGCTGCTCGACGAGGTCGAGTGGTCCAACTATGGCACGGAGAGCGGCAATCCGCGATGCGCGAACTGCATGGTGCATTCGGGTTATGAAGCAAGCGGCGTGAACTACACCTTTGGCTCGTTGAAGGGCCTGCTGGCGACGGCAAAAGCGATGTTCGTGAATAAGTACGAGGATCCGCACGCGACCAAGCTGCTGAATGAGTGGCGGCCGTCGAACCACGGCCAATTGGTACAGATCGGTTCGGGCATCATGTCGACGGAAGGCGAGAAGGCAAATCATGCCGAGTCGCTGGTGGCAGGAGACTAACCATGGCGACCGAACAGCAGGAGCACCTCAAGATCGAGCAGCTGCAGCAGTTGAACCCCGACGCCATTGAGGTAATGGCTGGGCGCGAGAAGGAGAATCTGGAAGGCTGGATTCCCGCTCTGGCGACCGAGTCGGAGACGCGTGATGCGCTGGAGAAGGCATTCGACTATCGCGGTGATGTGACGCTGACGCTGCACTCAGGCGAAGTCATTGAAGGTTACATCTATGACCGCCGCCAAGGCCGTACGCTCGTCGATTCGCTGGTGCGCGTGATGCCGTCCAAGGGCGAGGATCGCACGCGGCGCAGCATCTCCTACAGCGATATCGCAGCAGTGAACTTTAGCGGCCGCGACACGGCTGCCGGCAAGACCTTCGACGCCTGGGTGAAGAAGTACTGGGAAAAGAAGGCAGCAGGCGAGACCAACATCCAGATTGAGCCGGAAAGGCTCGACTAAGCTGATGGTAATCAAGGTGCAAGAGTGCGGCTGCATCGCCTTGCCGGATGAGATCGCAGCTGCGATTCAAGCGGGTCCTGGCACGGTGTTTGAGGTTACTCACGCCGGTGGAGACCAGCTTCTACCTACTCGAAGATCTCCGCCAGTCGCACTGAATGATCTCCCGCTTCTTGCAACGTGTCCCATACGATGAAGGTTTTTCTTACCGGGGCGACGGGGTTTGTTGGCAGCCATGTTGCGCGTGCTTACGCAGAGGGGGGTGCTGATCTGCGCCTGCTGACGCGCGCTTCTAGCAACCTTGCTTCTCTGGAAGGTGTCCACGGCGAGACTGTCGTTGGTGATCTACGCGATGTCTCTTCGTTACGGTCTGCGCTGACGGGCTGCGATGCGCTGGTGCATGTTGCAGCGGACTACCGGCTGTGGGTGCCCGATCCCGCGGATATGTACAAGGCCAACGTGGACGGTACACGCGACTTGCTGCGTCTCGCTCGTGAGTTGGGTGTGCCGCGCGTGGTGTACACGTCCAGCGTGGCGACCATGGGCTTTACGAAGACGAACACGATCGTAAATGAGGACACGCCTGTGACTGAGTCCGACATGATCGGACACTATAAGCGGTCGAAGTGGCTTGCAGAGCAGGAGGCGATTGCGGCTGCGCATGCCGGGCAGCATGTGATGTTGCTGAATCCGACAACGCCGATTGGATCACTGGATCGGAAGCCGACGCCTACAGGGCGCATCGTGGTGGACTTCCTGAACAAGAACTTCCCGGCCTATGTCCATACCGGTCTGAACTTGGTGGATGTAACTGAGATTGCGCGCATGCATGTGGTGGCGCTGGAGCGCGGCACGCCGGGTGAGCGGTACATCCTGGGCGGCGAGAACCTGACGCTGAAGCAGATTCTGGATCGCATGGCCGCGATCAGCGGCTTGCCTTCGCCGAAGCACAAAGTGCCGCACGCCGTTGCGATGGCATTTGCCTTCTTTGACGAGACGATCACGGGCAAGCTGCGCGGCAAGGAACCCCGCGCGACGGTTGAAGCCGTAAGCATGGGCCGGAAGATGATGTGGGCCTCGTCGGACAAGGCTGTTCGAGAGCTTGGCTTTGTGGCGAAGCCGGTGGATGCTGCGTTGCGGTCGGCGATGGAGTGGTTTGTGGCGCATGGCTATGCGCCGCCGTATGCAGGTGCGCGCGCTTGATGAACGATGCCATCGTGATCATCGCGGCGATGCCCGGTGAGTTGAAGCCGCTGGTGCGCAGCTGGGCCGCACTGGAGTCGCGCGACGGTGTGGATGGATGGCAACATCCAAATGGGCCGATCATGGCGTTCTGCGGCGGCATGGGCGCTGGGGCTGCGCTGCGTGCGTTCGCTCGGTCGCGGCAGGTGTGTGAGCCTGTGCGGCTGCTCTCTATCGGATGGGCCGGAGCGTTGCGCGAGGACATGGCGCCTGGAACTGTGGTGAAGGCGAGCATGGTGCGTGACCTGAATACCGGCGAGATGTTTGCAGCGGAAGGCAGCAGCGGGTTGTTGCTTACCTCGAACCGCGTTGCGGTGCGTGAGGAGAAGCAACGTCTTGCTCGTACGTATGATGGCGCCGTTGCGGTGGATATGGAGGCGGCTACGTTGGCACGCATGGCGCGTGCGCACGACCTGCGGTTCTACGCGATCAAGGCCGTGAGCGATACCCTTGAAGAGGACTTGCCGGATATGAATCCGTTTGTTACTTCTGGAGGGCAGTTTGCGACGGCTCGCTTTGTAGCGCATGTGGCAACGAAGCCGAAGTACTGGAGTGCGTTGGCGCAGTTTGGGAAGCAGGCGAAGCTGGCCGCGGATACGCTGTGCGCGGCTGTTGCCGATGAGATTGGTATTGAGAGACCACGATGAGTGTTGCTGTGGATGTTGAGACGAAGAGTGACGTAAGCATCCCGACGGAACAGCGTGCGGCCGTGTATCGCGCGGTGAACGATGTACGGATGGAGACGGTACCGGTTCCGGAGATTGGGGCAGGCGAAGTGCTGGTGAAGATTGATACGTGCGGCATTTGCGGCACGGATCTGAAGAAGATTCATACAGGATCGCATTCGGCGCCGCGGGTGTTTGGGCATGAGATGGCCGGCACCATTGTGGATGTAGGCGATGGTGTTGAGGGCTTTGCGGTGGGCGACCGTGTGATGAGCTTTCACCATATTCCGTGCGGCACCTGCTACTACTGCCGCAAGCAGACGTTTGCGCAGTGTGAGACGTACAAGAAGGTTGGCGCTACAGCCGGCTTCGGTGAGCCAAGCGGCGGCGGCTTCGCCGAGTACATTCGCGTGATGGACTGGATCGTCGCGAAGGGATTGATCAAGCTGCCGGACGATATTCCGTTCGAGCAGGCAGCGTGGATTGAACCGGTGAACACGTGCTATAAGGCGATTGAACTGCTTGACCTGATGGACGATGAGACCGTGCTTGTAATTGGGCAGGGGCCGATCGGCATTCTGCTGGCAGCACTGGCGAAGCGCAAGACGCCGCATGTGCTGACGAGTGACTTGTATGCCGAGCGGCATGCGGTTGCTGCCGGTTATGGATTGGATCATCCGCTGGATGCGAGCGCCGATGTGATTGCTGAGTGCAAGGCCGTGACGGAGGGCCGTGGTGCTGATGTCGCGTTGCTGGCTGTTGGAGCGAATGCGCTCATCAAGCTGGCGATGGATGCGATTCGTCCTGGCGGCCGCGTGTGCCTGTTTGCGCAGACGCAGCATGGCGAGGCGCCGTTCGATCCGGCCGCGGTGTGCATGGATGAGAAGACACTGATGGGTTCCTATTCTTCGTCGGTGGCGATCCAGGATGCGGCGATCCGGCTTGTGTTTGAGGGCTATCGTGATGGCAGCTTCGACCTGACGAAGCTGATCTCGCACCGGTTCTCGCTGGAGGACGCGGTGAAGGGGATTGATCTGGCGTCGCATCCGGTGGCGAATTCGATGAAGATTGTGATCCAGCCTTAGGGGTACCCCCCTCCCCCTGTTTTGCAAAATCTTCATTCGAAAGAACTTAGCGGAGGGATGTCTGCAAAATAGTCTTATGAAAGGGGTTACGGGTAAAATCCTCTTAACAAAGGGGTTATGGGCGGCCAAAGACTTCATCGATCTGTTTGGGAGTGTCCCTACTTCAAGTATAGGGAGTTGCGGGTAATTCCATGCCAACTCTATTGGCAACAATATACTTGACTAACCAGAGATAGTCTCCTATTGTGGAGTTATCGTGACAGGGCAGCTAATCGCCGTTAAGTCTTTTGCGAATGGAGCGAACGTCGAACCAGATCGCTATACAGACAAACAGTATGAGGATAAGCATGAAGTCGGTTGTCGATGGCATGGCGCACGATACCAGAGCACATTTGGCGAATATATAGCGATAGTTCGATCATTAGAGTGTGCAGGATGATCCGATTAGCGCACGTCTGTTCTTTTATCGACTCATGCGCATTTTTGGGACATACTAGAAGTAGATTGCTGTTGTATATTTTGTGGACGTTGGAGAAGTTGCAAGCGTGCAATATACCCAAACATCCATCCAAGCAAGAGAAAAAGAAGGAAGGAACATCCCATGGTACGCACAATTCGCTTGAGTGCGCTGTTTCTCAAAGAGAACGACTCGTGGGTAGGCCAGTGCCTCGAAAGGGATATGGCCGCTCAGGGAAAAACCCTATCTGATGCCAAGGATGCCCTTAAGCGCGCTATAGCAGGGCAGATTTTCATAGATGCTATGGGTGACAAGGAGCCTCTGGGCGCGATGCAGCCTGCTCCTGCCTTTTACCAGACTAAATTCGCTAAGGCTGAGAGGCTAAAATTTGCTATTGAATTCGAATCGCTTGTAGCGAACACCACAGCTACAATTGACGATGTGAGGGTGCTCGTCTAAAACAATGTCTTATTCGTTTGTCCAGCCGCCGACGTTCGCTGAATTTATCAGCATTCTCACGTCTCCAGAGTGGGGGCTGAAGTACGAAACTATGCCATATCCAATGGTGGATGGGGACGAACAACAGCACCCCATCCATTTTCTATCCGGTGAAGGCCAGACATATATGCTTTGCATTCATGATTTCGAGATTCGGATCGCCTACAGCTTGTTGCGCAGCGTTTGTGCGCGATTCCAGATTCCGGTGACAGTGTTCGGCTACCCTCTCGAAGAGGTGGCTAGTGAACAGCCAATTACCGAATAAGCCGAAAGGCAGTCCTATGTCCCAAGAGTACGAAGCATTCAAGGCAGTCTTGCGCAAGGTCATTAAGCCTTCCTCTCAGAGGCCAGCGGTCCCCGTTTCTTCCGATAAGCGTTAGGTAGTCGCGGTTTGACCCGCCCTCCCCGTCAGTTCCGCATAGGTCAGACGGCGACCCACGATGTCCTTTAGAACTGACTTGAACCGTCCTGCATCGTCGTGATCCTTCCGACGATTGAAACGGAAAACCTGCTCATCGACATAGCGGTCCAGGTGGAACGGCTCGACACTGATGTACGTGCCATTAAGTCCACGCTTTAGGCAAGACCAGAAGTTCTCGATGCCGTTGGTGTGGATGTGACCGCGCACATAACCCTCAATGTGCTCGATGACTTCGTGAGCGTAATACTGTTCCTTCGCAATGAAGGGGTAGCAAGCGTGTTCATCCGTCATCAGCTTGGCATCAGGAGCAACCGTATCGACAACAGGGCCACGCATCGAAGCCAGTTTGCGATCCTTGATAACACCAGCGCGGACCTTACCACCACGCTCGAGCATTCCCATCACAATCGCCTTACCATTACCAGCCGAATAGTTGAGACCCTTCACGCGACGCGACTTGTGCATGTTCTTCACTTTGCCGCCCACGAACGTCTCATCGGCTTCCACGATCTTGCCGCCGCCGCCCAGCTTGTCACCAGACTTGTCTTCCATTGCCTCACGGATGCGGTGAAGCATGTGCCATGCACTCTTCTGTGTAATGCCGATAGTGCGGCCTAGCTCGTGCGAAGAGACACCGTTACGGCAGTTCGCCAGCATCCACATGGCTACAAACCACTTGTCCAGTCCAGGCGGAGAATCGTGAAAGATGGTGCCCTGCTTTACGCTGAACTGCTTTTTGCATCCACGGCACTTCCACCGCTTCTGCTTGGCAAGCCAGATCGTGTTGCCGACTTCACCGCAGCCCTCGCACACGACTTTGCCATCCGCCCAGCGCATTTCCGCGACCGCATTGATGCAGGTCTGTTCGTCGCTGAAGTAGAGAATGGCGTCCTGAAGTGTGGTCGGGTAGCTCATGAATCTAGAGTACCGATTCAAGTCTGGTTAGTCAAGTATATTGTTGCCACTCTATTGCCTTTTATTTGTTGGAGTTACGGCGTTTTGCCATTGACAGCTTTTCGTGCCGCCTCTGGATTTAGGCCGATTCTTGTGCTGGGAAGCTTTTGATGCGAGGTCTGCTGCTTTATAACCTGCTGGCGGGGCGCAGGCGTGACGAGCGTGTGGCTGCCGTGCGAGACATTGCGGGGATTTTGCGGGGTGCTGGGTACGAGCTGGAAGTCGTCGCTACCACGCATCGCGGCAGCGCCGGTGCGCAGGTTCGTGACGCCGTTGCCGGCGGAGCGGACGTTATCTTTGCGTGCGGTGGTGACGGGACCGTGCATGATGCGTTGCAGGGTTTGGCAGGGAATTCGGCGTCGCTTGCAGTTATTCCGCTTGGAAGTGCGAATGCGCTTGCACGGGAATTGAAGATATCGACCGATCCGCTCGTGGCGGCGCGTGCATGTGCGGCTGCGGATGTGACCCCTGTCCGCGTGGCGCAGTGTGTTGTTGGCGAGCGGGCGCACTCGTTTCTGGTGATGGCGGGAGCAGGGCCGGATGGTGCGCTGATGTACCGGATGATGACGGTGGATCGAGGGCGCTGGGGACGATGGGTGTATGCAGCGCATGCGTTACGTCTTTTGCTGCGGGGGAGATTTGCTGCGTTCGATGTGCGCTATCGTGAGGGCGAGGACGACCCTTGGAAGCACATGCGTGCGGTGAGCGCGATGGGTATGCGTGTGGGTAGCCTGGGCGGTGTGTTCCCAGGGGTTGCGCGAGGCGCTTCGTTGCATGCGGGGACGATGCGGCTGGTGCTGGTGAAAGGGCCGGCGCTGCTTGGGCTGCCGCTTTGGTTCCTGATGAACTGGCTTGGGCTGGAGCGATGGAATCCGCTGCTGGTGCGTGCGGATGTTGTCGCGTTTGAATGCGAGGGTGGCGATGGCACGGTGCATGCGCAGGTGGATGGCGAGTGGGTGGGCGGCCTTCCCATGAGCATTACTCTAGGCAATGAGACAGTGCGTTTGCTGGTGCCCGTTCCTTAACGAACGCTGCGGTGCTATGCTGGTGCCGATTTGCCGGAGGCTTCTGCATGCGATCCCTATTGAACGTTTTTCTTCTTGCCGCGATGGCTTCCCCAATCATGGCTCAACAGGCTGCTCCGGCGGCGGCTCCAACCAGTCCGGGATTGACTTTAACGTCGACTTCGTTTGACGACACCGCGATCATTCCCGACAAATACACGCAGAAGGCGAATCCCTTCGTGTCGCCCGAGTTGGAGTGGAAGTATGCGCCTGCGGGCGTGGTGAGCTACACGCTGATCATGCATGATCCAGATGCGGCACCGCAGAAGAACAGCGCCGATGTACTGCACTGGATGGTCTTCAACATTCCCGCGGGTACAACCAGCCTGCCCGAAGCCGCGAGCGGTTCCAAGATGCCGGAAGGCGCGATCGAAGGAAAGAGCACACGAGGGACTCCCGGATTCCTGGGACCCGGCGCAGGTGCTGCAGGGCCATATCATCACTACACCATCGAGTTGTATGCCCTTGATACCAAGCTGTCGCTGGCCGCAGATGCGACGCGCGATGATGTGCTGAAAGCGATGAACGGCCATGTGCTCGCAAAAGGCGTTACGGTAGGACGGTTCCACCGGTAGCCGAAGCTAGATCACTGCCCACCGCGACTGGGGCGCCTTGATGCATCTTAGTCGCGGTTGCGCTTCTTGATCTCGACGTTGAGGCGCTTGATTTTTTGGTTCAGCGTGCTGAGCGGGATCTTCAGGAACTCGGCGGCTTCGGTCTGGTTCCAGTTGCAGCGTTCGAGGCGGTCGGCGATGATGCGGCGTTCGATCTCTTCCATGATGTCGAAGAGACTGCTGTCGGCTTTGTGGTCGAGCGCGGTGGCGGTGTAGACGGTACCGCTGAGCTGTTGCGGAAGGATGTCGAGTGTGATGACGGGGCCGGTGGAAAGGACGACACCGCGCTCCATGGCGTTCTCAAGCTCGCGGACGTTGCCGGGCCATTCGTAGTCGAGCATGGCGCGGAGCGCGTCCGGCGCGAGGGTGCGGAGGTCGTAGCCGTTTTCGTCGGAGTAGCGCTTGAGGAAGTGCGTGGCGAGGAGCGGCACGTCTTCTTTGCGCTGGCGCAACGGCGGCAGGTCGAGGTTGATGACCGAGAGGCGGTAGTAGAGGTCTTCGCGGAAGCGGCCTTCTTTGACGGCGGCGAGCAGGTTGACGTTGGTGGCGGCTACGATGCGGACGTCCACCGCGATTTCTGATGTGCTGCCGACAGGCATGAAGCGGCGCTCCTGCAGGGCACGCAGGACTTTGGCCTGCGTTTCGAGCGGCATGGTGCCGATCTCGTCAAGGAAGAGCGTGCCGCCGTTGGCGACTTCGAAGAGGCCTTTTTTGGCGGCGACGGCGGAGGTGAACGCGCCCTTCATGTGGCCGAAGAGGGTGGATTCGAGCAGGTCGGTGGGGACAGCGCCGGTGTTGATGGCGACGAAGGGATTGTCTTTGCGCGGGCTGGCGGTGTGGATGGCCTTGGCGATGAGCTCTTTGCCGGTGCCGCTTTCGCCCTGGATGAGGACGGTGGAGCGCGATGGCGCGACCTGCGCGACCGTGTCGAGCAGCTTGCCCATGATGTCGGACTTGCCGATGATGTTGTCGAACGAGTAGCGCTGCTTGAGGGTGCGCTTGAGCTGGACGACTTCTTGCTGCGAGCGCTGCTTGACGATTGCGGTGCGGATGTCGGCGAGGAGCTTCTCGTTATCCCATGGCTTTTGAACGAAGTTGTCGGCGCCTGCGCGCAGGGCGTCTACGACGTTGCCGACGGTCCCGTAGGCGGTGATCATGATGACCGGCAGCTCGGGCCGCAGGTTCTTGATGCGCGGCAACAGGTCGATGCCGGATTCGCCGGGCATGGAGAGGTCGAGGAGCAGCAGGTCGTACTGGTGGCTGGTGAGCAGATCGAGGCCGGAAACGCCTTCGGGGGCCATTTCGACGGTGAAGCCTTCCAGGGTGAGGAGTGTTTCGAGCGAATCGCGGATGCCGGCTTCGTCGTCGATGATGAGGATGCGGGCGTTTTCAGCGGCGGTGGTGTTTGGAAGGGTGGCTTGGAGCGCCTCAGGCATTGACTGTCCTAACTTCAGGTGATTCGGCTTCCGGCAGAACGGCCGTCGTTGTTGTCTCGACGGGGAACTCGAGCTGGAAGGTGGTGCCGGCGCCTACGACGCTCTCGACGTGGATGCGGCCACCGTGTTCCTGAACGATACCGTATGAGACGGACAGGCCGAGGCCGGTGCCCTTGTGCTGGCCGGGGCGGGGCGCGTTCTTTGTGGTGAAGAACGGATCATAGATGCGTTGCAGGTGCTCGGGATCGATGCCGGAACCGGTGTCGCTGACGCGCAGCGCGACGGTGTTGGCATCGCTGTAAGAGACGATACGGAGCGTGCCGCCGGCTTTGTCGGCCATGGCGTCTTTCGCGTTGAGGATGAGGTTGAGCAGTACCTGCTGCAGCTTGCCCTGGCTGCCGTAGATGCGCGGCAGCGGTGTCTGCAGATCGGCGTCCACCGTGATGCGCGCGGTACGGAGCTGGTGGTCGAGCAGCGTGAGCGTTTCGCGCAGGATGCTGTTGAGATCGACCGATGCGAAGACTGCCGAGCTGGTGCGTGAGAAGTTGAGCAGATTGTTGACGATCTCGGAGGCGCGGAAGGTCTGCTGCGTGATCTTTTCCAGGACCGGCGCCAGACGGGCATCGTCGCGGGTGTGTTTTTGCAGCATCTGCGCATAGGAGGAGATGACGGCGAGCGGCGTGTTGACCTCGTGCGCGACGCCTGCGGCGAGGAGACCGATAGACGAGAGCTTTTCAGCCTGGGTGAGCTGGCCTTCGAGGCGTGTGCGGTCGGTAATGTCCTCGATCATGACGATGGAGCCGACAGAGACGAAGTCGCGCGTAAGGAGTGGAGCGATGGCGAGGTTTGCGGTGCGGGACTCGCCTGTGCGCAGGTCCAGCTTTACCTTGGAGAGGTGGTGGGTGCCGGGCTGATCGTGCGCCTGCAGAAACGGTTCGAGGAACGAGTCGGGGAAGATGCTGCTGACAGGGCGGCCGATGGCTTCCGCGCGCGGCAGGGCGTACATCACTTCCATCTCGGCGTTCCAGCTTTCGACGCAGTTGTCGAGGTCGAGTGTGAAGATGCCGACCTTGATGGATTCGACGATGTTCTCGTTGAACTCCTTGAGGCGCTCGAACTCGCCGATCTGCTGCTCGAGACGCGCGAAGAGCTGTGCGTTCTGGATGGCGATGCCGATGTAGCCGGCGAGCGAAGACAGGAGTTCCATGTCTTCCGAGGAGAGAAAGTCACCGTCCTGCGTGCGGCCGAGGCCGATAACGGCGATGGTGCGCGCTGCCTGGTACTGGCCGCCCGAGGCGCGACAGGGCAGATAGTAATTCAGGTCGAGAAGTGCCGCTGTTTCCTGTGCCGCGGGTTCCAGATGCGGCAGCAGGGACGGGTTCTCGAAGAAGACGTGGTCCTGCGACAGCAGGCCGAAGTTGAGGAAGGAGTTGCGTGAGGTCTGCTGGGGGATGGCGTCGATGACGCTATCCGGCAGGCCGTGCGATGCGGCAAGCGAGAAGACGCGTCCCTTGCCGTCGTCGGACGCGGTGAAGATGGCAACGCGCGAGACGAGCAGCGTCTGCGAGAGCCGTTCGACGACAGAGTGGGCGAGGGTTGTCAGGTCAGTCTGCGATGAGAGGCCGCGGCTGAATTCGATGAGGGTCTCGCGGTAGTCGTAGCGCTTGCGGTCGAAGATGCGATCGACTCGTGCCTGGATACCGGCCTTGATGGGCTCGAAGATGAGCGACGTGGCGATTATGCCCGCGATGAGACCCCATATGCGCAGGCTGGGCAGGCGGGTGTGCACGACCTCTGCAGAGATGGCGACGACGCCGAAGTACACGCCGACGAGCGCGGCCGTTGCCAGTGTGTAGGTGACGCCGCGCTTGAAGATGAGGTCCGTGTCCATCAGGCGGTAGCGCACGATGGCCCAGGCAAACGTCATGGGCAGGAAGATGAGCGTGAAGCCGGCGGTGCGCGTGAGGCCGGCGGAGATGTCGGCGTCGAAGAGATACGGGATTGCGTACAACGCGGTGAAGGGCACGACCGACAGGGTGGCGCCGCGGCTGAGCCACTTGAGCTGCTGGCGCTCGAGCGGCTTGCCGGAGTGCGCGTAGCGGAACCAGAAGACGGTCGCGGCGATGACGTAGTACAGCGCAAGGTAGCCGACGCCGATCTGATCGAGCCGGTGCTTGAGGCGCTCCGTAGCAGCCCAGCGTACGATCGCTTCGATCTGCAGAGCGAGTAGCACCGCACCCGGCAGGTAGAGCAGGACAACGAGTGCGCGGCGGCGAAGCGACGTTGCGAGTTCACCGAAGCTGACGGCAAAATGCAGGAAGACGGCCGGTTGCAGCGCACCCGCCGTGAGCGCGCCCCAGTAGCAGATCCAGTCCAGCGTGTCGAAGACGCCGGTGTAGCGGAAGCTGTACAGAACGGCGGAGAGCAGGCAGAAGACGTAGAAGTGGGTCGCCTTGGGAGCGGTCCAGCGCCGGAGCAGAACGTACAGGCCGATGGCGAGGTACGCCAGCGCGATGAGGCGCAGGCCCTGGTTGCGGCTGCGGTCGGTCGGCTCCAGGATGACCGGGACGTCCAGCGGAGCATTGCCGCGCACGAGCGAGTAGGTGAGATGGCCCCAGGTGCCGGTCCGTCCCATCTCGCGCTGGAGAGGCGCGACGGTGGGTGTAGGGCGGTGTGATGCAGCAACCAGCAGGTCTCCCGTGCGAACGCCGGCGCGGTGGGCTGTGGAGTTGAGGGGAACGCGTTGGGCGAGGAGTCCGCCGGGCGCTTCCATCCACCAGACGCCGTCGGTGGGCGCTTCGTAGGCGTTTTCCTGCAGGAAGTTTGCCAAGCCCAGGCCGCAGACCAGCAACGTGGCAATTGCCAGCAGAACCGCTGTCACGCGAGTTGGAAACGCCTTGCCCATTTCGACGTGCTACATCCTGGGTGATGGGTGCCACCGAAAAGGAGGCACCGGATCGTTACTGTGCACGTGAAAGGCCAATCCTAAGAAGGCCGCACACATGCTGCTATTGGTGCCTGTTGCCTTCATCATACCTTTCCAGGCAAAGGGTTTCCGTGTGCCTTTCCATGGGCGGAAGGCTATCTACGGTTTCCCATAGATGTGCGCTCTGCACCACACTCGGTTCAGCCTGCTTGACCCCGCCGCCCAAGTAGGGTGAACTGGAAGGATAATGGCTCGTTTTCACCAAAACCCAGCGGCTGAGGCGTTGCTTCGCCGCGACAGCGCATACTCGCTGCCGGTCTATGCAAGATTTCCCGTCGTGATGGAGCGCGGCGAGGGTGTGTACGTATGGGACAGCTCCGGTCATCGCTATCTGGACATGATGGCCGGGCTCGGCGTGAACGCCGTGGGCCACGCTCATCCCCGCATGGTAGCCGCCATGGCCGACCAGGCCGCCAAGATCATCCACCTGTCTCCGCAGTACGTTACACCGTACGCGGGCGAGCTTGGTGAGCGCCTGTGCGCGCTGTCCGGCATGGCCGGTGTGTTCTATTCCACGGGCGGTTCCGAGGCCGTGGAAGGCGCGCTGAAGCTGGCCCGCGCCCATGCCCGGCAGAACTACGGCGAGAACAAGTTCCGCGTGGTGTCGCTGCTGGGCAGCTATCACGGGCGGACGTTTGGTTCGATGTCAGTGACGGGGCAGGCGAAGTATCGCGACGACTTCGAGCCTGGGCTGCCCGGTGCTGACTTCGTTACACGGGGCGACATGGAGGCGTTGCAGGTAGCGGTGACGAGCGAAACATGCGCCGTTCTGTTGGAGACAGTGCTGGGTGAGGGCGGTGTGTTTGAGCTGTCGCCGGAGTACCTGGCGGAGGCTCGGCGGCTGTGCGACCAGTATGGCGCGCTGCTGATCCTGGATGAGATTCAGTGTGGCCTTGGGCGCACCGGCAAGTGGTTTGCCTATGAGCATTACGGCGTGAAGCCGGATGTGTTGCTGCTGGGCAAGCCGCTGGGCGGCGGCCTGCCGCTGAGTGCACTGCTGGTCAACGCGGACTTGTTTCATGCGCTCGGGCTTGGCAAGCATGGCAGCACACTGGGTGGCAGCCCGATGGCGTGCCGGCTTGGGCTTGAGTTCCTGGATATCGTCGAAGAGGAGAAGCTGCTGGATCGTGTGACCGACACGGGTGCTTATCTTGGCGAAAAGCTGGATGCGCTGGCGGCGAATCGTTCGCTTGCGTTGGAGTCCCGCGGCATTGGATTGATTCGCGGGCTGGAGTTGTCGATTCCTGGGCGTCCGATGGCGGAAGAGGCTCTGGAACAGGGCTTGATGTTGAACTTCGTGCAGGGCAACGTGATGCGTTTTCTGCCAGCGTTTTTGCTGGAGCGTTCGCATGTGGATGCTGCCATGGAGACGATTGAGGCTCTGATGGCTAAGGCTGAAGCTGCTATGGCGCAGAGTGAAGTGTTAGTGGCCAGATAAGCCGGAAGGTACAAAGGCAGAACGCCAAGGGCGCAAAGGTTTCGCGAAGTACGCTAAGGGTTTCCTTCGCGGCCTTTGCGTCAACCTTGGCGCTCTTTGCGTTTCTGCCTTTGCGTTAGACAGGGATGGTTAGGAAGAAGTGGGTGTGCAGCCATTCGCGCATGGCGAGTTGCATGCGGTCGAGCTTGACTGTAGGTGACGACGGCACGCCGGCGAAGAAGTGCTCCGCGCCTTCGATCCACTTCATTTCAGTTTCGCCGGGAGCGTCGGCGAAGACTTTCTCCATGAGCGCGCGCGGCGCGAAGGGGTCTTCGGAGCCGGTGAGGATGAGCTTGGGTGCGGTGCAGCTCTGCATGAATTCGTAGGTGTACGAGCGGCCGCCGGCTGTTACGGGCATGCCAAGGCCGATGAGGCCCTTGATGCGGGGATCGCCGCAGCCTGCGTGGAAGGCGATGTTTGCGCCGAAGGAGAAGCCCGCAAGCAGGATGGGCAGCGCAAACTCCCGGTCGAGCCAGTCGAGTGCGGCGCGCACGTCTTCGATCTCGCCGGGGCCGTTGTCATGCACGCCTTCGCTGCGGCCGGTGCCGCGGAAGTTGAAGCGCAATACGGGCACGCCAAAGTGCGAGAAAGCCTTGGCCGCCTGGTAGACGACCTTGGTGTGCATGGTGCCGCCGGAGGGCGGATGCGGATGGCAGACGAGCGCGCTGTAGGTGGCGTCTGTGTTGCCCACGTTGAGAAGAGCTTCAAGGCGTCCGGCAGGCCCGCGAAGGGTCTCGATGGTTTGGATGGTTGCGGCCATCACTTCATTATCGTTGCTCTCGTTGTTCGTTGCTCACGTTGTTGTCGTTGCCTCGTTGTTGTCGTTCCTCACGTTGTTCGTTAGGCACGTTGCTGGAGTCTCCTCGCGGAGGTTGTTTGGCTGCGCCTTACGAGAGCAACTGTTGGAACGCAGCAACGAGAGCAACGGGGTATTCTGGAGTTCTATGGCCATCGACCCTATTGCGCTGACACGTCAGCTTGTCGACATCGAATCGACGACCTACAACGAAGGCCGCTGCGGTGTGTTTCTCGATGAGTACCTGCGCGGGCTTGGCTATGACGTGGAGAAGCAGCCCGTGGTGCAACCGGGAGTTGGGGGCGCGACGAGCGAGCGCTTCAACTTGTATGCAAGAATGCCGGGCACGTCGCCGGTGATTACGCTCTCGACGCACTTCGATACCGTGCCGCCGTACTTCCCTTCAAGCGAAGATGACACGTATGTGCATGGGCGTGGGTCGTGTGATGCGAAGGGGATTCTTGCCTCGCAAGTAGCTGCCGCGGAGAAGCTGTACAGGGGCGGCGTGCCGGTTGGCTTGCTCTTTGTTGTGGGTGAGGAGCGTGACTCGGCTGGGGCTAAGGTTGCGAATCTGGATGGGCATGGGTCGCGCTTTCTCATCAACGGCGAGCCTACGGAGAACAAGCTGGCACTCGCCACCAAAGGTGCGTTGCGCGTGGTGTTGACTGCGAAGGGGAAGATGGCGCATTCGGCGTACCCGGAGCTTGGGGATTCGGCGATTAACAAGCTGGTGGATGTGTTGCATGCATTGCAGCGGGCGGAGATGCCTGTCGATCCTGACATTGGAGCGACCACGGTGAATGCTGGATTGATCACGGGTGGACGTGCGCCGAATGTGATTGCCGATACGGCTGAGGCTCAGTTGCTGATCCGCACGATTGGCGACTCGCAGGTGGTGAAGGACATTGTGGAGCGGGTGGTTGCAGGGCGTTGCGATGTGACGTTTGCGCTGGATCTGTCGTGCGTTCGCATGAGGCGCATGCCGGGTTGGGAGACGATGGTGGCGAAGTATGCCACGGATATCTCATCGCTGCAGGCGTGGGGCGAGCCGATGTTGCTTGGGCCGGGGACCATTCATGTGGCGCATACGCCGGATGAGCGGGTGTTGAAGAGTGAGTTGCTTGAGGCCGTGGATAAGTATGCGGAGCTGGCTGATGGGTTGGCTCGGGCTTAGTTCGGCTGGCTGTTCGCGCGTGGCGCGAATTCGTGTGCGGCCTTGCCCTCTGGTATGGACTTGCGAGATTCGGTTGAACTGCAGATCGCTCCGCTTCGCTGCGGGATGACGCGTTCGTAAGGTTTGCGGGACAGCAACTTCATTGATGTTCGAAGTTGACTCTCTCATTGGCCGTAGATGAGCAGGCCGAAGAGAAAAACCCACAGCACGCCCATGCTGTGCCAGTACCATGCGGCGCAGTCTACGAGGATTTGCCGTGACTCGATGGAGCGCACTGCCTTCATGCCGACGACTGCTGCTGCGAGCAGGAAAATGCCGAGCAGCAGGTGGATGCCGTGGACGCCGGTGATGAGGTAGAAGAACTTTGACGATGGGTTGTTGGTCGAGAAGATGCTCTGACGGGCGAGCTGCAGCCAGGCGATGTACTGGCCCCACAGGAACGCCATACCCAGCACAATGGACGCTGCGAGCCATGGCAGCACGCGGCGGCGCGTGGGTGTGCCCAGGCCGAGCCACTCTTCCATTACGTCGATCTCGCGGAAGATGCTGCGGCGGGCCATCTCGATGGTGATGGATGAGACGAGCAGGATCATGGTGTTGCGCCATAGGATCGAGGGGATCGTGATCGGCATCCACGGCATGATCCAGTGGTTATAGGCGTCGAAGTGGCCGGAGTGCTTGGTCACGAAGAACGCGCTGACGATGGCAACAAAGAACATCAAGTCGCCGCCGAGACCGAAGAACAGGCCTAGCCGATAGCGGTGCAGGCGCTCGCGCGGTCCGCGCCGGCCGACGGGATTGTTGCCCCAGTTGTCGCCGTCCCCTCCGCCGCCGGTGTGTTTCGGCTCGATCGGAGGCAGGCGGCCGCCGCCGGTATCGCCGTCATCGACACGCCGCTTGGGGGCCTGCTCAACTGTTTCGTCGGGATGGAGAATGGCGGCCATGACTCAGGCTATTGGCCAGAGTGTACTCCCGTCGCGTTCGTCCTGCATCCATCCCGGTCGCATGTGACGGAATGTTTTGTGCGGTATGCGGCATCAGGCGCCGAATTCCCCTGGATCGAAGCGATTATGCCGCCATTTTCCGTTTGCGGTCGAAGTAGAAGAACAGCGGCACGCCCAGGAGGATGACGAGGCAGCCGAGCAGGGTGTTCCTGGGGTCGTCGTAGAGCTGGAAGACGGTGAGGGCGATGGCGGCGAGGATGAAGACGACTGGAACGGCAGGATAGCCCGGTGTGGAGAACTCCCGTGCTTTGCCGGTGATGGCGTCGCGCCTGCGGAAGATGAAGACGGTGCTGACGGCGAGGCCGTAGGTGATCCATTCGGCGAAGATCGCCAATGAAAAGAGAGCCTGGAATCTGCCGATGGCGAAGATCAGCAGCGACGACATGACCGACTGTGCGATGAGGGAGACGGCCGGTGTCTGGTACCTGGGATGGACGCGTGCGATGCCCTGGAAGAAGAGGCGGTCGCGAGCCGCCGCGAAGCCGATACGAGCGCCGGACAGGGTGGTGGCAATCAGGGTGGCGGAGATGCTGATGGCCATGCCGATGGAGACCAGAGCCGCTCCCCAGCCGATGCCGTGCGTGCTTAGAACGAGCTTCAATGCGTCCGCTGCGGGACGGTCTGCGGCTGCGAGGGCTGCGGCGGGCAGAACGTATTGGATGGCCGCGTTGGTGAGCATGTAGAGGCCGCCGACGATGAGGATGCCGCCGACGAAGGCGATAGGCAGGTCTCGTTGTGGGCGCTTGACTTCGCCAGCGACGGCGGCGAGATCGGACCAGCCGTCATAGGCCCACAGTGCTGCGATGAGCGCGACCATGAAGCCGCCGATGCCCCCGCGTGCGCCGGTGAAGATCGTGCTGAAGTGTTGCATGGCGCCGAGCGGACCGGCGAAGACGAAGCAGCCGACGGCGATGACGGCGATGAGTGCGACTTTGAGGACCGTGAGGCCGAGCTGGACGTCCGCCGCCTTGCGCGTGCCGATGATGTCGAGGCCAGTGACGAGCCAAAGTGCGACGAGCGCGGCGACCTGTCCCCAGTTCATGTGCAGGAAGGCTGGATTCTTGAAGAAGTAGAAGACGCTGAACGTGGCGAGCGTGCGCACGAGGCCGCTGACGACGGAGGCGATGGACGCGGGCTTGGCGATGGTCCACCACGTCCACATGTGGAGGAAGCCGGTGAGGTCGCCATAGGCTTCGCGCAGAAAGGCGTACTCGCCGCCATAGGCCGGCCGGGCAGATGCGATCTCCGCGTAGGTAAGCGCGCCGAAGAGTGAGAGCAGGCCGCCCACGATCCATACGATGTAGAGCGTGCTGGATTTGCCGACGGCGGCGATCATCTCGCGCGGCACGAGAAAGATGCCGGAGCCGATGATGATGCCGACCACGATGGACATGGCGTGGCGTGCGCCAAGGACGCGCGGCAGTTCGTGCGATGGGTCTGTGTCTGTGGTCATGCGGTGGATGCAGCGTAGCATCTCGCCGGCGGTCCAGACGAAAGGATTAGAAGAAGAACTTGCTTTCGGCCCAGTCGGCTTGCTCGCTTACCTTGCGTCCACGCGCCAGGTAGATGGCACGCTTTTCATAGGGCATGGAGAGTGGGTGATCCAGTTGGTCGACGACGGTTACGTCCTTGTAGAGGGATTGCATCTCTTTCATGTCAGGAACGGTGATGACGATCATGACCTCGCCGGTGACGCCGCGTGGGCCCCATATCCAGTAGTTGTTGTGGTGGCTGATGACGGGCGGCAGACCATGGCCGAGGAACTCCAGCGCGCCTGCTTCGCCGTAGTTGGCACAGAAGATGCCGGCCTTTGCGCGGTCCTGCGGCGGGAGCTGGTTGACGATGTTCGTGATCTTGTCCACCTCCTCCTGCCAGCCGAAGCGGTCGGCGTAGAACTGCGGCAGTGCTGCATGTGGACCCGTCTCGGTATCGGAGTTAGGCAGGTGCATGATCTTCGCGTAGGAGAGGAAGTCTGCTGGACGCAAGACAGGGATGCTTGCCGGCAGGAAGAGAAGTGACAGCACAACGGTGATGCCGGTGAGCAGCGGCCAGCCGATGACGCGGTCCTGCTGCATGCGTGGGCTTGCGGAGAAGCGGCGCTGCCAGGCGATGCCACCTGCGGCGAACATGACGGGATAGATTGGCGCGAAGTAGTAGTCCTTGGCGCCGAGCGCGATCATGATGGCGAGCAGGATGAGGTAGGTGAAGCCGATCCAGCGGCGGTCGGCATGGCGCAGCAGGTGGACGAGGCCTGCGATCCAGACGAAGGCGCCGATCGGGCCGATGACGAGGATCTGGTTGAGGATGAAGGCGAGCGGCGACATCCGGAGGTTCTTGCCTTCGACGCGGCCGTTGTGCAGGAACTCAAGCGTGGGCCAGTGATTGTGGATCTGCCACAGGAGATTGGGTGTGGCGATGAGGATCAGGAGAGCGATGCCCCACGCGGCCTGCCTGGTGAACAGGATGCGGCGTTGCGGCGAGATGAGCAGTGCGATGAGGATGGCGACGAGGAAGAAGACTTCAGACGGCTTGTTCAGGAGGCCTAATCCAGCGGCAACGCCGAGGATGGTCCACCAAAGTGTCGCGCTCGCACCGCGGACGATGAGGATGAGTGCGAGCAGTGCGGTCATCCAGAAGGCGGACTCCCAGCTGTTCATGGAGAGGTAGCTGTCGATGCCGAGATAGAGCGGCGCGCACAGCATCATGAGCATGGCGAGTGCCTGTGCCGCGCGCTTGCCGCCGAGCGACCAGCAGAGGATGCCGGTGAGGAAGACACGGATGGCTCCGGCAACGGCCGAGAGCATGCGGATGCCGAGCAGGGAATCGCCGAAGATGGTTTCGGCGAGCCGCGCCTGGACGGCGACGATGGGCCCGTGATCGACATAGCCCCAGGCGAGGTGGCGGCCGCACATGATGTAGTAGAACTCGTCGCGAAAGTAGCCGTAGTCGATGTGTTTCACCCACAGCGTTGTCGCAATGTGGAATGCCAGCTTAGTCACGGCGAAGGCAAACGCGAGCCAGAGGGCGGAACGGAGCGTGGGGTCCGGTGGCCGGACCACGGACGAGCGTGTCATGCAGGCAGGATACGCAAAAGCACATGGACGCGTTCCGGTAGTGTCGTGCTGAGGCATCGGTGGCGGGGAACGCGCATCCAACCCAACGCAACGACTTTCAAACGAAACGGTTTCAGGAGAACGACCATGGAATGGACGCCGGGCGGAACCAGCGGTGATATTGAGGATCGCCGCGGCGACAGTGGCGGTGGTGGAGGCGGCTTCAATCTTGGTGGCGGAGGCCTTGGGATCGGCGGCTTCATCCTTGTCGTGATCATCGGCCTGATCTCCGGCCGCGGATTCCTCGGCAGTCTGCTGGGCGGCATAGGCGCGGCGGTGGGCGGCGGCGGTGGCCAGCCGGTGCAACAGCGGCAATCAGCGCCCAGCGGTGGGCCTGTGCAGGAAAGCGCGTCGGAGCATCGCGATGTGCAGCTCGTCTCGTTTGTGCTGGATGATGCGCAGAAGACATGGACGACGATTTTGCCGCAGCAGACGGGACACAGCTACCGGCACGCGAAGCTGGTGCTCTTTCGGAATGAGACGCAGTCCGGGTGCGGTGATGCGCAGTCTTCGACAGGGCCGTTTTACTGCCCGCAGGATGAGCGTGTCTACATCGACCTTGGCTTTTGGGATGAGCTGAAGCGGCTGGGCGGCAATAACGCCGACTTCGCGCAGGCATATGTCATCACGCATGAGCTTGGTCACCATGTGCAGAACATACTTGGCGTTGAGCAGAAGGCGCAGCAGGCGATGCGGAATCCGTCCACACGTTCGAAGACATCCGTTGAATTGGAGCTCCAGGCGGACTGCTACGCGGGCATCTGGGCGCATACGACGCAGCAGCGCGGCATCATCGACGGCAAAGACGTGGACGAGGCCTTGGCGAATGCGGCTGCGGTGGGCGATGACCACATCCAGAAGATGCAGCGCGGGACGGTGAGTCCGGAAAGCTTTACGCATGGCACGAGCGCGGAACGGCAAGGGTGGTTCAAGCGAGGATTGAGCACGGGGCAGGTAAGTGCCTGCGACACGTTTACTGCTGGTGCGGATGGGTATGGCGGGTAACACCCGTGCTGCGTCTTGAGAAAAATACATTACATAATGTATGAGAGGCTGTATACGCGTAGAGGTAGCTCTATGTACAGAGGTGTTGCGTGGCGCATGGTGATTTGAGCCAGAGGATTCGTGACCGTGCAGTCCAGCGGTATGTGAGACCTGCGAAATTACGAAAGCAACGCAAATTTAAGGTCGTGATTCGCGATCTGATGAATGAGTTGGAAGCAGAGGGTTTTCCTAAGAATCATCCGAGACAGTTCTGTACGGCAGTCCAGACAAGGAACTTTCTTGATGAACATGGCCTGACCATCGAACGTGTAGAAGGGCCACCGGGTGGAAATGGACCGTCCGTCATCGTGCACTATGCCATCAATGGTGAAGACGAAACTTCAGATTCAAGTATTGCCGTGGTGGAGACACCTGCAGAACGTGCGTTTCGTGTGACTGAGAAACTGCGTGGTGCGCTCAAAGATGTGATTGCGTCTCACGGTGGCACGCGTGGCTATATCAGCTGGGTTCGTGGGTACGAGGATGAGGAGTGAGGCGCATCTTTTGGGATTCGATGCTTCTCATCTATTTACTAGAAGATCACCCGGTGTATCAGCCCCGTGTTCTTCACTTACTCGAAGGCGCGTACACACGCGAAGATCAACTTCTTACCAGTTGTCTCGCCGCGGGAGAGATCATCACTGGTTTTCTGCAGTCCGCGCCTGACACAGTGGAATCACGCAAAGCATGACCTTGCTGATCTTACATTTGACTATCTCCCTTTTGATCAAGGGGCAATAGACATCTTTGCGAAACTCCGGTCACAGAAAATCAAAGCTCAAGATGCAATTCATCTCGCATGCGCGGGCTCTGCGGGAGTTGATCTCTTCCTGACGGGCGACCTTCAGTTGTTGAAACTTCACGTTCCCGGTATTCACTTTATTGCAGACTTCGATACCCCGCTCCTCTAGCTGAGGATGCGTAGCTCGGGCGGCGTTTCGGTTTCGATCGGAACCCCGTTGCCGTCGATGGCGGCTTCGCGTTCGCCGTCAAAATACCCGCGTATCTTTCTTGCAGTGGCGACGTTCACGACGGCGGTCAGTGCATCGAAGCCGGCGGCTTTGATGCCGCGCAGGCTGCCGAAGTGTTCAATAAGGCGCTTGCGTGTGGTTGGGCCTACGCCGGGAATTTCGAGCAGTTCGCTGTCGCGGTCGCGCATTTCGCGGCGCTTGCGGTGGTAGCTGATGGCGAAGCGATGAGATTCGTCGCGGATGCGCTGCACTAAATGAAGGACCGGACTTCTCCGGTCCAAAACCACGGGGTCGTCCTCCTGCCCGTAGACGTAAATGATTTCTTCGCGCTTGGCGATGGAGGCAAGCGGCTGCAGCGTGACGCCGATACTTTCGAGCGCGGCGTAGGCGGCGTGCAGCTGGCCGAGGCCGCCGTCGATAAGGATGAGTGACGGGAAAGGCTCGTTGTTGGCCTGCATCTTGCTGTAGCGGCGCACAAGGATTTCGTGCATCGAGGCAAAGTCGTCGACGCCGCTGACGGTTTTGACTTTGAACTTGCGGTAGTCGGCTTTTTTCATCTCCCCGCGCTCCCAGACCACCATGCTGGCGACAGTCTCCGCGCCCTGGATGTGCGAGATGTCGAAGCACTCGATGCGCGTGGGCGCTTCGGGCAGGCCAAGCGCGTCCTGCAGTGCATTGGCGATGGCCGACTTCGATGGCTGCAGTGTGCGGAAACGCTGGTCGTAGCTTTGCTTGGCGTTCTGGCAGACGAGGTCCACGAGCGAACGCTTATCGCCGCGTTGCGGTGCGAGGATATCGACCTTGCGGCCGCTCTGGATGGAGAGCAGGGATGCGAGCGCGGCGCGGTCCGGGAATTCGAGCGGTACGTAGATGGTGCGCGGGACGTAGGGCTGGTCGAGATAGAGCTGCTTGAGGAATGCTCCAAAAAAGATGGCGGGTGAGAAGGGTTCGGCAGGCGCGGCGTTCGTGGAAACACCCGATGGGGGGTTGTGTTCGGCAAGGCTGATGTTGGGGGCGGGTTCGAGATCTTCGACTGCGTCGAGACTGGCTTCTGGGATCGTCTCGGCGTCGAAGGCGAGCTGCGGCAGGTCTTCCCAGAAGAAGTCTCGCTTATCGACGATCTTGCCCTGGCGCATGTGGAACTGGCCGACCGCGAGCATCTCCTTGTCGAAGTGGAAGCCGAAGACGTCGGCGTCTTCATTGTCGGCGCTGGCGATGCGTTGCTTCTCCTGCAACTGCTGCACGGTGACGAGCTGGTCGCGGAACTTGGCTGCCATCTCGTACTGCTCGTTGGCAGCCGCTTCGGCCATGCGCTGCTTCAGCCGGCTGTCGAGCTCGTTCTCCTTGCCCTCAAGGAAGAGCTGCACATCGCGGATCGCTTCGCGGTAGGTCTCCTCTGCAACAAGATGTTCGACGCATGGGCCGAGGCAGCGCTTGATGTAGAACTCCAGGCAAGGGCGCGGGTGGTAGCGGTTGAGATCGACTTTGCAGCTTGGGATGAGGAAGGAGCGGTGGATGAGGTCAACGATGCGGTAGGCGAGATTGCCGGGGAAGTAGGGGCCGAAGTACTGGCTGCCGTCCTTCTTGAGCTTGCGTGTGACGAAGACCTTGGGGTGGCGCTCACCGGTGGTCAATTTGACGTAAGGGTAGGTCTTGTCGTCGCGCAGCAGGATGTTGAAGCGGGGCTTGCGCTGCTTGATGAGGTTGTTCTCGAGCGCGAGGGCTTCGTGCTCATTGGCGACCTGAATGTAATCGACGTCGACCGCCTCGCGCATGAGCGAGCCGGTTTTGGCGTTGGCTTGCGAGGCAGCAAGCAGGTAGCTGCGTACACGGCTGCGGAGATTCTTCGCCTTGCCGACGTAGATGACCTCGCCCTCGGCGTTTTTGTAGAGGTAGACGCCGGGCTGCGTGGGCAGCATTCGAATTTTTGCGTGGAGATCCATCGTATGGACGAGAACGGCGCAGCGAGCCTTGTTTCATTAGTTTAGATGGACTGCTCAACCGGAAGATTCTGCTGGAAATCGCGGCAAAATCTACCGCGTTGAGGTCAGAATCAAGCCTGATCCCGATCTTGACATCGCTGCGTAAACCATTGATCTAAAAGTGTTTGTGGGTTTTAGCAGGTTTTGGCGCGCAGCGTGCTCTTGTAGTTGCTGTCAGGGTACGCTGTGCCCATAGAACCTGGAGGAACGAAGCATGATCGCACATGTAACCACCACGAAGAAGCAATCCATCGCCGGCGCGGCAGTGACCGCGGGCGCCGCTGCCGTGATTCTCCTGTTGAGCACGGGTTGCAGCACCAAGAACTACGTTCGGTCGCAGGCAGCGCCGCTGGTCCAGAACACGAATGAACTGGATGCTCGCACCTCGGCTGACCACCGCAACATTACAGACACCGATCAGCGTGCGCAGGCCGGCATAGCTTCAGCTCAAAGCGCTGCCGACGCCGCCGACCAGCATGCGATGACGGCCGGCAAGAATGCCGACAAGGCACAGGGCAGCGCGAAGGATGCCTACAACCGCGTGGATTCGCTCGCAGGTGTTGTCGCAGGACTGGACACCTATAAGCCGCTGCAGACGACAAGCGTGACCTTCGGCTTTGACAAGTCCACGCTGACTGCTGACGACAAGAAGGAACTGGATTCGATTGCCGCGAGCCTGGACACGAAGAAGCACTACATCCTTGAATTGACGGGCGGCACAGATTCCGTAGGCGATGCGCAGTACAACTACGCGTTGAGCAACAAGCGTGCAGACGCCGTGGCGTTCTACCTGCAAAGCAAGTACAACATCGCTCCACACAAGTTCTACATGGTGGGTATCGGCAAGGACAACGCAGTGGCTGATAACAAGACTGCAGCCGGGCGCAAGGAAAACCGCCGCGTGGAAGTGAAGGTGCTTTCGAACATGCAGGAAGAGGGCACCACGACCACTGCTCAAAACACGACGGCTGGACAGTAGAGCATTCGAACCTTCGTATAAACGAGAGGCGGCCTTTGGCCGCCTCTCTGCGTTTCAAGCAAACTTGAAAGTTATCGTAGCGAGCCGATGAGGTGGCCCATCTTGTCGCGCTTCACTTCCAGGTACTTCTGGCTGGTGAGTTCCGCGGCGACTTCGGCGCTGATGCGCTCTGCGACGTGGATGCCTCGGCTCTCCATCGCTTCGACCTTCTCAGGGTTGTTTGTGATCAGGCGGACGCTGTGGATGCCGAGCTGTTTGAGGATCTCGGCGGGCAGGCTAAAGTCGCGATGATCGGCGTGGTAGCCGAGGCGCTCATTGGCTTCAATGGTGTCGAGACCTGCGTCCTGCAGTTCGTAGGCGCGAAGCTTGGCCATGAGGCCAATGCCGCGGCCCTCCTGTGCCTCGTACACGAGGATGCCTGAGCCATGCGCGGCGATGGTGTCGAGTGCGAGCTCCAGCTGCTGGCGGCAATCGCAACGCAGGGAGTGGAAGACGTCGCCGGTGAGGCATTGCGAGTGCACCCGCACGATGGGAGCGGCACCGTGAATGTCGCCGTAGACGAGCGCGACAGCCTCTTCGACAAGCTTGCCCATGGGGCCGGGCTCGGCATCCGGTGCAAGATGGCCCTCAAAGCCCAGGATGCGGAAGCTGCCCCAGCGCGTAGGAAGGTCGGCTTCCGCGATTTTTTCTACCCGGCTGTAATGCATATCTCTCGATTCTATAGATGTGTGACTTGGCTGACGGATGCATGCCGTGTGCGCCTGGAGCATGCGGCGCTCTGTAGACCGTTACCGCGTAGAGTAGAAGCGTGCATCCGACTGATCCCAAGCTGGTCCTCATCTCGCTGCTGATTCAGCTTGGCATTGCCGCGGCGGTGTCCAGTTCGCTGGCGCGGTCCGTGGTGTTCAAGCGGCTGTTGCTGGCCGCGGATCGCAGCCCGCGGCAGAACCTGGAGCTGACTGCGCTCATCTGTGCGCCACTTGTACTGGGTGTGTGGATTCGCGCAGTTGTGCCGAACTTTCTTGCGGCCGATATCTCACTGGCAACGGTGATTCTGCTTGGCGTGATCATGGGCGCCGCTCCAGCCGCGGCGGGGGCAGTGGCGTTGTCGCTGCCCGCCGTCCTGCATGGCGAGTACCTGTCGCTGCCCATGAATCTGATTGCCGCAGCGGTCGCCGGATCGTTCTACCGCTTTGTGGATGTGGAGGCGGTCTGGTCGTTTTCGCCCATGATTGACCTGAGCCTGTACCGGTGGGTTCGCCGCAACCTGCGGCGGCCGCATCTCGATCGCCAGGTGCTGCTGCTGGTGATCCTGATGCTGCTGCAGCTTGGCGCCAGCGAAATGTCAGAACTTTATCCGCGACGATACTTCGCGTTATGGTCAAATGCATGGCTGCTGCAGCTTGCCATTTGTGCTGCCACGCCTGTCATTGTCGCGATCCCGCTGAAGATATGGAACGCAATCCGCATCGAGTACCAGCTGGAGCAGCAGGCACGGTTGCTGGTGGAAGCCAGGCTCGACGCGCTGCAGCGGCAGATCAACCCGCACTTTCTGTTCAACACGCTTAATTCCATCGGATCGCTGATTCGGCTGAAGCCGGAGCTGGCGCGCGAGATGATTGTGCGGCTCGCCAACATTCTTCGCATTCTCCTCAAGAAGCGTGAGGCCTTTGTGCCGTTCCGCGAAGAGCTTGCCTTTACCGACGATTACCTGGCGATCGAGGTCGTGCGGTTTGGCGAGAAGCTGCGCGTGGTGAAGGAGATTGCGCCGGAAACCTTGGACCTCGTGGTGCCGAGCATGCTGCTGCAGCCGCTCATCGAGAACAGCATCAAGCACGGGTTGGAGCCGCGCATCAGCGGCGGCACGGTGACACTGCGCAGCCGTGTGCGAGGCGAGCGGCTGTTGCTTGAAGTTGAGGACGATGGCGTGGGTGTTGCGCCGGAGCGGCCATTGTCCAATGCGGCAGGCGGCGTGATGCGGACAGGGTCCGGCATCGGCATGAGGAATGTGCGTGAGCGGATGGAAGTGCTCTACGGACCGGATGCGGTAATGGAGATGGAGAGCCGGCCAGGGCGGGGCACGCGCATCACGCTGGAGATGCCGATCGTGGATACGACGTCGCTGGAAGAACTGGCCACACCTGCGGGACGCGCTGCGGCGCAGTGAAGTCAGAGATCGCGGAAGCCGATCAGCTCGATTCGGCCTGCTGCCACAGCCCCAGGGATGAGTTGCAACAGGGCTTGGCGCTCGATGTCGCGCGTTGTGCGTAGTCTTGTCTTCATGCGGGCGAGATCGGTGTCGTTATAGCCGGGATGACAGACGAGTTCCCATGTGCCATCCGGTGCGGCATCCAGCAGGCGCTGCAGCGTGGCTGCGTCCAGGCTGCCTGTGGCGGAGACACCGATGGAGCCGTCAGGACAGCGCAGGCCGGCGGCCTGGCGGAGGATATGGAAGCGCTCCTGGAAGTTTCGCAGAGCGGCGACTTCGATCTTGCGGAACAGCGCGCCACGGGTCAGGTTGGCCGACCATGCCTGCTCGAATGGGTTGCGGATCGCGGGCACGCCGCATGCCTGCGCAGCCCGCAGCAGCGGTCGAGCGACCCGCGGGAAAAGATGCGTGTGCTTGTGCGTGTCCACGTGGGTTACGGCAATGCCGGCCGTTTGAAGCCTGCGAATCTGCGCGGCGGCCTCGACTTCGATCTCGGCTTCGCGGATACGGCCGCGCTGCAGGTCTGCGATGAAGCCAATCAGAGAATCACGCAGACGGCCGTCTGCCTGCACCAGGCTGGGTACCGCGTCTGCCGGTGCAACTGGCGTGCCGTCCACGAGAACTACATGGCAGCCAATGCCGAGCGCGGGCTGCGATGCAGCCTGTGTCACAGCATCGTCGAACGCTGCACCGTTCGCCATGAGAGTGGACGAGGTTAATGCACGTTTGCCGGCGAGTTCCGCGACAGCGCGATTGACGCCGGCAGTGAGGCCGAGGTCGTCCGCATTCACAATGAGGCGGATACGTTGTGGCGAGGGCGTGGTCATGGCTCAGGCGTTTGGGACGCGGAGAACGAGCGCCACGAGTACAGCTCCTGCAAGCATGGAGAGCAGCTGCAGGCATACGTTTGGCAGCGAGTGCGCGGCGCCAAGCTCCGGCATGAGGTTGACCAGGGCGATGTAGACGAAACTGGCAGCGCTGACGGGCAGCAGCCAGCCGGTTGCGGCAAATGCGTGGCCTGCGGCGAGAACGAGCAGGACACCCACGATGGCTGCGAGTCCCACCAGCACCACAAGCTGCAGGGCGCGGCGGCGCGAGACATGCAGATGCGTCAGCAGTGCGTAGTCGCCCATGCGGTGCGGCACCTCATGCAGCGTGATGGCCGCAGCCGTCAGCCAGCCGATGCGCCGGCCCGCACCAAATGCGGCGGCGACGCTGACACCATCGACAAAGCTGTGCAGCATGCCACCGAAGATGAGGCCGAACGGATTGCCATGGTGATGGTGATGCGGGGCGCAGTCAACGTCAGGCCCTGCGGTGGCCTCAACAGAGTGACCGGTCAACGTGGAGAAGATACGCTCGAAGCAGAAGAGCACGAAGATCGTGACGGCAAACAGCATCCAGAGAGCTTGCCGGTTGCCGAGCGTATCGATGGCTTCCGGCATGATGTGCAGCAGAGCGGTGGCAAGCAGAACACCAACAGCAAGGCTGACAAGATAGCTGAGGCCACGATCAAGCAGGCGATGACGCGCGCTGAGCCAAAGCGCCGCAGCAACCGCAAGGGCTTGAATTGCTGCTACAGCTACAGTCGCTTCCACTCGCGAATCGTCCTTGGCGCCGCAGGTGCGACATTATTGTTTCTACCACCTCGAGCGTGGCTTCGCAGCAGCGTGCGGCGTGCTTAACGGTGGGATCGCGTGATGATGATTGCTTTGGCGACTTCTCCAGCGGCGCACGTGTACTGACGTTTACGAATGGCATCCATCCAAACAACATCCCCCGCGGATAGCGTGCGTGTCTCGGACTCCGATACAAGCTCCAGATTGCCTTCTGTGATGAGGGTAAACTCGATTCCTTCAAACGTCGCCGGGCGGAAGACAACCTCCTCGCCGTTGGCACGAAACTCTGCGAGGCAGGGAACCATGCTCTTGTCGGAGACAAGCGACCGCATGCTTTCCGAAAAGAAGGCGGGTACGGCGCCGACGTTGCGCTGCAGGCGAACACGCTCGTGCTGCCGCATGATGCGGAATGAGACGGGCTGCTCGTCGCGGAAGAAGTAGGACAGATCCTTGTTGAAGACAAGGGCAATGCGCGCGAGATTACGCACCGTGGGCACAACGCGGCCCGTCTCAAGCTGCGACAGAAAGCTGGCAGACAGGCCAGTCTTCAGGCCGAGATCGACCAGACCCATCGAGCGCTTCATACGCATACGGCGGATACGATCCCCAATGTATTTGGCTTCGATTGCAGTTTCGACCTGCTCCGGAGCAACGACGTCCACGGCATCAGTTGGCTGAACTTCTTCGTCCACACGCATACTTTCTTTAGATGATGAACAAAGGAAAAGGCTGCCCATTGTGGGACAGCCCTTTGCGTGCTGTGTCCGCTAGAAGTCTTCCCCGAAGCCGACCTCGCCTGAAACCGCGGTCTGATAGGCGGAGACGCGGCGTTCGAAGAAGTTGGTGAGCTCCTGCACATCCTGCAGTTCCATGAAGTCGAAAGGGTTCTTGGTCTTGAAGTGCGGCTCGATCCCGAGACGCTGCAGGCGGCTGTCGGCGACGTAGCCAAGATACGATCGCATGTCGCGCACGGAGAGGCCGGCGATGCCACCGGAGAGCAGATCTTCCGCAAACTGCGCTTCGCAATCAACGGCTTCTTCGAGCATCTCAACGATCTGGCGCTCGAGGTCTGCGTCCCACAGATCGGGCTCCTGCTGGCGCACGGTGTTGACGACCTCGAAGGCAAATTCGAGGTGGCAGCTCTCATCGCGGAAGACCCAGTTGGTGCCGGATGCAAGACCGTGCAGCAGGCCCTTGGAGCGAAAGAAGTAGACATACGCGAACGCCGCGAAGAAGAACAGACCTTCGATCGATGATGCGAAACAGATGAGATTGAGCAGAAACTGGCGGCGGTGATCGCGCGTTTCAAGCTGTTCCAGCTGCTGGATGGAGTCCATCCACTTCATGCAGAATTCGGCCTTCTTCTGGATGGAGGGAATGTTTTCGACGGCTGCGAAGGCTTCCGCACGCTCTTCGTGATCGGGCACGTAGTTGTCGAGCAGTGTGAGATAGAACTGGACGTGAACAGCTTCCTCGTAGAGCTGCCGCGAAAGGTACAGGCGGGCTTCCGGCGAGTTGATGTGCTTGTAAAGATTGAGCACAAGATTGTTCGACACGATGGAGTCGCCGGTTGCGAAGAAGGCCACGAGGCGCTTGATGGTGTGGATTTCAGCCGGGCTCATCTTGGCGCGCAGATCGACGAGGTCGGTCGAGAAGTCCACTTCTTCCACGGTCCACGTGTTCTTGATGCCGTCGCGGAACATGTCGTAGAAGACCGGGTACTTCATGGGTCGCAGCGTGAGACACATGCCTGGGTCAAGGATGGACTCGGGTGCTGCGACGGAGTTTGCCGTGGTGATGGGCGTTGCGACAGTGGCCATGTGCGATCTCCTGATAACTAACTTGGTTCGTCTGGTGAGTGAGTGAGACGGTAGCGTCGCGGGGGAGAAGCAGATCCCTCCGCTGGCCGCTACGGGATGACAAACCTGAAACGTTGATGGCGAAGGCGGCAGCGAAGCGGCTACCGCCTTCTTGCGTTTACTGGCAGGCTTCGCAGCTCTCCGGGTTTTCCAGCGAGCAGGCAATGGCTGCCGAGGCGTCAATGGGCTTCTGCTCCGGCTCGGGTACGGCGACATGCTGCAGTTGCGCCTGTGCCGAAGGCAGGCTGGACGACATTGCCGCCTTCTGCACGGTGGCCTTGGCAATCTTGGTCGCCGGGCGCGAGCGCAGGTAGTAAGTTGTCTTCAAACCCTGCTTCCACGCGTACATGTACATGGACGACAGACGTCCGATGTTGGGCGACTCGCTGAAGAGATTGAGTGACTGCGCCTGATCCACATAGGCGTTACGCGCTGCGGCCATGTCGATCAGGCTGCGCATGGGAACCTCCCACACGGTGCGGTAGATGAGCTTCAGCTCGTCGGTCAGGCCTTCCACATTCTGCACGGAGCCCTCGGACATCTTGAGGCGCATGCGCATCTCTTCCGTCCACATGCCGAGGGCCTTCAGCTCGTTGATAAGGTAACGGTTCACCTGCAGGAACTCGCCTGAGAGCGTTTCGCGCTTGAAGAGGTTGGAGATCTGCGGCTCGATGCACTCATAGCAGCCCACGATGGACGCGATGGTGGCTGTCGGAGCGATGGCGATGACCAGCGAGTTGCGAACGCCGGTCTTCAGGATGCGCTGACGCAGGGCGTCCCAGCGCGCTTCGTCCGTCGGCTTGACGTTCCAGAGGTCGAACTGGAACTGCCCGCTCGCAAGGCGGGTCTCAGCAAAGCTTGGGTGCGCGCCGGACTTCTCGGCAAGCTCCACCGTGGCCTGCATGGCGTAGTAGTAAATCTCTTCCTGGATGCGCGTCGAGAGTGCCTGCGCCTCAGGGGAATCGAACGGCAGGCGCATCTGGAAGAAGACATCCTGCAGGCCCATGACGCCAAGGCCGACGGGGCGCCAGCGCGAGTTCGCCTTCGCTGCCTGGTCGACCGGGTAGAAGTTGATGTCGATGACGCGGTCGAGCATGGGCACGGCGACACGCACGGTGTTAGCCAGCTTCTCAAAGTCGAAGACTGCCTTGCCGCTGGCGTCGATCATGACATGGCGGGCGAGGTTGATCGAGCCCAGGTTGCAGACAGCGGTCTCATCCTTGCTGGTGACCTCGGTGATCTCGGTGCAGAGGTTCGACAGGTGGATGACGTTGCCGGGAGCGCCGGTCTGGTTGTTCTTGATGTTGCAGGCGTCCTTGAAGGTCATCCAGCCATTGCCGGTTTCCGCGAGCGAACGCATCATGCGTGCGTACAGGTCGCGCGCCTTGATCTGGCGGTAGTAAATCTTGTCCTGCTCAGCCTGGATGTAGGCCGCTTCGAACTCCTCGCCGAAGAGGTCCGGAAAGTGGGGGACCAGCTTGGGATCGAACAGCGACCACATGCCGTCCTCATCCACGCGCTTCATAAAGAGGTCAGGGATCCAGTTGGCGGTGTTCAGGTTGTAGGTGCGGCGCGACAGGTCGCCCGTATTCTCGCGCAGTTCGAGGAAGCTTTCGATGTCAGCGTGCCACGGCTCAAGGTAGACGCAGCATGCGCCCTTGCGCTTGCCGCCCTGGTTCACAGCAGCGACAGAGGAGTCCAGCGTGCGCAGCCACGGCACAATGCCATTGCTGAGGCCATTGGTCGCGCGAATGAGCGAGCCTTCACTGCGAACGCGGTGGAAGGCGAGGCCGATGCCGCCGGAGAACTTGGACAGCAGCGCCACATCCTTGTACGAGTCGTAGATGGATTCAAGCGAGTCCTGCGGCGAGTCGTGCAGGTAGCAGCTCGACATCTGCGGATGCTTGGTGCCCGAGTTGAAGAGCGTTGGCGACGACGGCATGTAGTCGTGCGCGGAGATGAGGTTGTAGAACTCGATCGCCTCATTCGGCGTACCGGCAAGGCCGCACGCCACGCGCAGGAAGAAGTGCTGCGGCGTCTCAATGACCTTGCGCGAGAGCGGGTCGCGCAGCAGGTAGCGGTCATAGACCGTACGGAGGCCGAAGTACTCGAAGCGGTCGGAGTTGTTCTCGTCGATGGCGTGGTTGAGCTTGCGCATATGGATGCGCACGAACTCAGCAACGGCGGGCGACACCACACCAACCTGCGCGCCGTATTCGACCGATTGCGAGAAGGAATGAAGGTTTTGGCCGGCGACTTCCTTGATGATGGTGGCCAGCAGCAGGCGTGCGGCCAGCTTGCTGTACTGCGGCTCTTCCGCGATGAGCGAGGCGGCTGTGTCGATGGAGATGGCGTCCAGCTCGCGCGTGGTCGCGCCGTCGTACAGGCCGCCGATGGTTTTGGAGGCGATGCGGATGGCATCCACATGCTGCAGGCCTTGGCTGCAACGCTGCACAGCGCGGACGATTTTATTTACGTCCACCGACTCAAGCGCACCGTTGCGCTTTTTGACGTGCATGACGGGTGTTTCGTCGCGGGCTGGAAAGCCGGGTGTGATGTCGGAGAGGCTGGTCTGAACTGTAGGGGTGGCCATGGATGGAGCTCCTTGCAAATCATTGCGCCGCCGTCGGCGCCCGTTCGGACTTCATGCTGGTTCCGGGACGGTGAGGCCTGGAGGAAAGACCGCCCTGGATAATGTCGCCATGACTTCGCTGCTGAGGGCTCCCGGCGCTGCCGAAGTCCGAATGCATATGAAGTATGTGTACTCTAGCTCGGGCCGGGGAACAGTGCAAGCACTAGATGTAGGGTATCAGTGCAAAATTAAACCTGCTCTTGTGGTTAGAGCTGGCGAGCACCCGGCGTAGTTTGACTTTACGGTTATCGCGCGTGGAAATGACGGTACGCAATAAGCACGGCCATAGGATTAGATGCGGAGCAGGCGGAAACGACCGACGGGGCCAGGCGGGAGATCGCATACGAGCACAAACCTCTCACCGCTTCGCGCACGGCCTCCGCGGGCTTACTCGTAGCGAAGCGCTTCCGCCGGCAGAATCCGTGCCGCCGAACTGCTTGGATACAGCGTAGCCAGCAGCGACACAACAAGCGACACCGTACCCACAAGTAAGCCGTCCATGGCGCGCGGCGCGAAGGGCAGGTAGTCGATGGAGTAGACCTCTGCCGAAAGGTGAATGAAGTGGTAGTGGCCGCCGATCCACGAGATGCCGTAACCCAGCACAAGGCCAATCACCGTGCCGCAGAGTGAGATAAGCAGCCCCTGCGCGAGGAAGATGCGCCGCACCTGGTCCGGCCGCACGCCAAAACTCATCAGCACGGCGATGTCGCGCGTCTTCTCCATGACAAGCATGGTGAGCGCAATGAGAATATTCAGCGCGGCCACGCACACGATCAGCGCAATCACGATGAACGTAACGATCTGCTCCAGCGCCAGCGCGCGGAAGAGCTCGCGATTCTGATCCATCCAGTTGGTGGCCTGGTAGGCGGGGCCTGCGGCCTGCTCGATCTCTTTGCCGATGAGGTCGGCGTGATACATGTCGTCGACCTTGAAGGAGATGATGGAGATCCAGTTGGGCTCGGCGAAGAGGCGCTGCGCGTCGGGCAGGCGGACAAACCCATACGACGAATCGTACTGGTAGAAGCCGGAGTGGAAGATGCCCACGAGCTGGAAGCGCTGGTACTTGGGCACAACGCCGAGCGGCGTGAGTTCACCCTGCGGGCTGGTCACGAGAACGGTGTCGCCGATCATGGCGCCAAGTGTGTCGGCCAGGTCCGAGCCGAGCACAATGGGTGGCAGTGCCGCTGTTATGGGCGCTATGCCTTCGAGCGGTGTGACGGATCCGGTGTGTACCTGCTGCAGCAGGTCGCTGACCGTCTTCTCTTCGGCCGGGAGGATGCCTTTGATCTGCGCGCCGCCCGAGCGTGGGCCACGCGAGATGAGCACCTGGCCGTACAGCCCCGGAGCAGCCGCGGTCACATGCGGCAGCCCACGCAGGCGGTCTACCAGCGGACGCCAGTCGCGTATGCCGTCACCAGCGACCTTCATAAGATCGACATGTGCGGTTGAGCCCAACAGCCTTGCCTGCAGGTCGCGCCGCATGCCGTTGGTGATGGCAAGCGCGATGATAAGCGAGGCCACACCCGCCGCCACACCGATGACGGAGATCGCCGTGATGACGCCGATGACAGCCTGCCTGCGCTTGGCGCGGAGATAGCGTGCGGCGATGAACAGCTCAAAGCGCATCGAACCTCACCTTCGTCGGGGCCGGGCTCACCGTGGTCATGGGCGTGCGATGGTCTTCACGCTGACGGCGTTCTCTTCGCGGTCAAAGACACGAATGGCAAGTGTGTGCGCATCGGCGCCGGGCGCAGGGATGGTGAAGTCGTAGTGCTCGCTGAGCGAGTCACTAAGGTGTCCGGCGGGCTCCAGATACTGCCATGGACCCGCATCGAGCGAGTACTCAGCGTGAGCGATGGGGGTAGTTGCGTCAGTCGCGTCAAACGTCGCGTGCATCTGCCCGTTGCGCACCGTCGCCGTTAATGTGCCGGGTACGGGCGGTGTGGTATCCACGGTAAACGGCGGCGAGACACGCTGTGCGGTGAGTGCGTCGGCTGTAGTGTGTACGGCGGCATCGCTGGCGGTGACGCGGACTTCGTATTCTCCATCGGGCAGCAGCGACGCGTCGAAGCTATAGGCATTGCCGCGCAGGTTGGCGCGCAGCAGGTGCCACTCGGTCTCATGCACATCGCGGAACTCGAGCGTGTAGGTCAGCTCGTCGTTGTTGGGATCGTGGGCCTGCCAGCGAGCCGTGACAGCGTTGCGGTCGCGCTGCGCGATAAGGGGCGTTGCGCCGCCTTCGGGTGCGGGGATTGCCGGAGCCGTGGAGGGTGCGCCGCGGAAGCTGATTGCAATGGTCGTGTTCGGCGTGGGAGCGGCCTGTGGTGCAACGCGCGCGCCGGGCTGCACGACCACGTCATCCACCTGCGGCGGCAGGTTGCGCGGCAGATAATTCAGCGAGACGGAGCGCAGCTGCGTGCCGGGATGCAGCACAGCCTTCCACTGCACATAGCGCGTAGACGGGATAGGCAACGGTGTCTGGCCGGCTTTGACGGCGGTCCAATCAGACCAGAGGTGCGCCAGGCCGTCGCGTGGATTTTCGATGTTGCCGGCGCGGACGAAGAGATCGACGCCGCTCGTGCTGCCGAGCACTTCGGCGCGTCCCCACTGCGTTGCGGTCTGCCCGTCAAACACGTCGGAAACATACGTCGCGTTGGTCGCAGCGATGTCCGAAAGCTGCAGCACCTTGCCGCTGTTGGCCGTCGCGATGGCGATGCCGGAAGGCGTTTGCGCGATAGCCGTGACCTGGCTGGTCTCGGTGTGCGCGATGTCCGTGTAGATGCCCGGTTCGGTAGGGTCGAGCCGGTAGATACGTCCACGATTGCCTGATCCTGCGATCAGCGAGCCGTTGCGAAAGGCAAGCGCGTAGACGACATCCTCATGCAGGCTCGCGAGCACGAGCGGCGTGCCGTCAGGCGTGATCTTGAAAAGTTCTGAGCCATCAGGAACGATGCTGTTGTTCGTCGCAGCCGTAGCGGAGCCGGCCTGCAGGATAGTGAGTATGCCGGCGGCGGCAGCCCCTGCCTGTCCGCCCGCGGTCGGCAGCGGCGGCAGCGCTGGTGAGCGGCGGTCGCCGACGCCCGCGGCATAGACGTTACCGGCAGGATCAAGCGCAAGCGCCGTAATCTCGTGTTTCGGCGCTGCGTACAGCGCAAAGGGCTTGCCGTCCGGAGCAATGCGGTACAGGATGCCTGCGCCATCGGAACCCGCAAGGATGTTGCCGTCGGGCTGCACCAGCAGGCAGCGGATGTGCTGGTCGCCGGAGCGGAAGAAGAGCGCAGGCTTGGCCGCAGGCGCCTTCAGCGACAGCTTGTAGATCGCCGCCGGTGCGCCCGTAGCGATGAGCAGATCACCGTCCTTCGCAAGCGCCAGGCTCCACAGGTACTTGGGCTTTTCGGCTGTCGTGCCGGCGTCGAAGATGACCTGTGGAGCGCCGCCCGGGGTGACGCGGTAGACCTTGCCGTCGGGTGATGTTGCGGCAAGCAGGCTGCCGTCCGCCATCGGCAGCAGCGCCTGCACGTTCAGCTCTTTGAACGAGGCTACGGTGGTGCTGGCGCCTTTGCTGTCGATCTTGAGGATCTGCGATCCGCCCGAGGCTGAGCCCGTCCCGGTGTAGAGATCGGCGCCGGCCGCAGCGATGGACCAAAGGTAGGTGGCGGGTGTGCTGCTTACCGTGCGGAGAGCGGGTGCAGGTTCCATGCGACCGTCGTTGCGCATCGCCACGCCGGTTGCAGTCCCGCGCTCGAATTCGTCATAGCGGCTTACGGTCCACTGGCGTGTGCCCTGTGCGGTGTTCTGTGCGGCCGCAAGGGCGGGAAGCAGGTAGAGCGCGGCATGCAGTATGTGCTTGGTCTTCAAAGGGCCTCAGCGAATGCGGATGGTCAGGACTTCAGAGCCGGTGAGCGCGGCATCGGCGGCTGCAGAGCCTGCCTCGGCCGCGGTCTCTGAGGTGAAGGAGATCTGGCGGGCGCCGCGCAGGGGCTGCAGCACGTTGGCGATGGAAGGTGGCAGCGACGGGAGTGCGGTTGCCGCCGTAACAGCCTGCGTCTCGTGGTCGAGCAGTGTCACGTAGACACGATCATTCGCATGGGTGCCGTTCAGTCGAGCGACGGTATCCGCAACGCCGAGCATCTTGGTGTCGGAGTTCGCGGGCGGCAGCAGCAGGCGGTCAAGCGACGCCGCGTCACTGACAAGGATGCGCAACGGACCATCCTGCAAGGTGGCGGGCAGTGTGACCGGAATGCGAACGACCCGCGCTTCCTGCTGGAACGGACGCAGTGTGGCTTCCACCGTGATGGTGTCGCCGGGGTGTGCTTCATTCGTGCTCAGGCGTGCGCTTTCCAGGTCGGAATGCGCACGGCCCGGAGCGGCGATGGCGTGCACGGTGACGGAGTCCACCTGCGGCTGCGCAAGGCCGTTGTCGAACACCGACAGGAAGCGCTGGCCCACATAGGTAGCCACGGCCGCCGCTGCCGGGCCGGTATCGCTGGTGACAAAGGTGCCTTCCAGCTTCACGGCGCCAAGATCGTGGAGGACGATGTCGCCGGTGACGCGCAGTGTCATTTCGCTGGCGCTGCTGTTGTTCTGGCTCAGCGACTGAAACAGGCCGGGCAGCAGCACCTGCGGTGTAAGCGTGCGATTATCCAGCATCTCAAAGTGCAGCGATTGCGACGGCAGCGTGGCGCCCGGCGCGGGCTTTACGTCCACCGTGACAGGGATCATGCGGGCATTCAGGCCGAAGGTGCCGGCGATAGCGTTGGCGCGGTCCTGCGTAAACGACCCGACCGTCTCTGTCGTGTTGACGATCTTGAACGCGTTCATCGGCGAGGGCAGCGTGGCAAGCACCTCTGCCTTCGTCATGGGCACGGAGATGTCGCCGTACTGTGTGATGGGATGGCCGCAGGCGAGCAGCTGCTTCGCGTCCACGTAGGTCACGGTGCAGGTGGCTGCAATGTTCAGGTCGCCGCGTACGAGGACCGCAGAGACTGCCGATCCGGGCACGATGGGCTGCGGCTGTGCGGTGTCGGGAGCGGCGCCGCCAATGCCGTTCACGGGATCAAGGCCCATGGTGCGCATGCCAGGGCTGTAGCGGTCCATGGTGCCGGCGGAGAACCCTGAGAAGGCAAGCGGTGTGTCGATGGCGCGAATCTCCATGCCGGAGGTCGAAGGCACATCAGCCGCTGCACGCGTGATGGGCGTGCCCAGTGCCGGGCTGATCGCCGGCAGGTCGCGCACCTGCAGCATGGACCCGATGGGTGTGATGCCGCAGATGGGTTCCTTGCTGAACTGGCCGATGCGGTACGCCAGCGCGCCGACCAGCTTGCCGTCGATGTAGACGGGCGATCCGCTCATGCCTGCGACCACGCCGGTGAATTCCGGCTTGGCGCCGTGCAGGCGGGCCAGGATCATGTCCTGGCCGGGGCCGATGGCGTCTTTCATGCTGCCCAGGATTTCGACATCCATCGGTTCCGGCTCGGTGCCTTCGAACACAGTCCACGCGGTGCCATGCAGGCCGCGGTGGACGTCGGCCAGCGGGAACGGTTCAGCGTTCTTCGGAGGTCCGGCAGGCGCCTGCGCCATGGCGGCAAGCGGCGCGAGCGACAGCAAGGGTAGGAGCGTAGCCTTTCGCCAGAGTTTCACGTCTACCAGAGTAGAGACATAACCCCTTAAGTGCCAAGTACGCATCGCTCGCGTGTCGCCGTTCAGGGGTTTAGGCTGGAGCGAGCAGGGAGCAGCATGGGAGAGACTCGCTTGATCGCAGCATGGAAAACCATAGGAACCGCTGTTGTGGCCGCATCGTTGCTGGGAGCACCGCTGCTGCTGCATGCTCAGACGAAGCCCGCGCCTCCACCGGCCGGTGACGTTGGCCCGGACCAGACCGACAGCCCCGTCATCCTGAAGAAGAAGCCGGCGAATGGGCAGGACCAGGAACCACCGCCGCCAGCGCCTGACCAGGAGCAGATCAAGAATCCCAAGGGGCTTGAGAACTACTCCATCCGCGTGGATGTGCCGGTTGTGACGGTGGACGTCAGCGTGCAGCTACAGAAGAACGGGCAGTTCGTGCCTGGACTGAAGGGAGGGAACTTCCGCGTGACGGAGGACGGCGTTGAGCAGAAGATCACCGACGTCCGCATGCAGGAGAAGCCGATTACCGCCGTGCTGTTGCTGGAGTTTGCGGCGAATAGCTGGGCGTTTATCCAGGATATGCAGCAGGGGTCGTATGTCTTCTTCAAGACGCTGCGGCCGGAAGACTACATTGCCGTCATCACGTATGACCTGCGCACGCGCATCCTCACGGACTTTACACGCGACAAAGCCATCACGGCGGACGCTCTGCGCTCGCTCACGATTCCAGGCTTCAGCGATACGAACGAGTTCGACGCGCTGTATGAGACGATCGACCGCCTTAGCCGGATCGACGGCCGCAAGTACATCATCCTCATCTCCAGCGGCCGCGACACCTTCTCCAAGCTGACCCTCGACCAGATACTGAAGAAGGTAAAAGAAGCGCAGAACATTACGATTTACACGATCAGTACGGGCGGCATGGCGCGGGAGCTCGCCGATTCACGCAACCGCATGGGCAGCATGGCACGCTTGGATTACCTGCAGGCCGATAACCAGATGCGGACGTTTTCGTCGCTTACCGGTGGTCAGTCGTATTTCCCCATCTTCCAGGGGGCGCTGCCCGAGGTGTTCAACTCCATCAACGCCTCCATCCGCAACCAGTACGTGTTGACCTATCACCCCACCAACACGGCGCAGGACGGCACCTACCGTAAAATCAAGGTGGAGCTGATCGACCGCGAAGGCCAGCCGCTGAAGATGGTCGATGAGAAGAACAAGCAGATCAAATACTCGGTGATGGCGCGCGATGGGTACCGCGCACGCATGCCCGTGGAGTAGCTTCAGTAGCGCGTAGATTGGTTTTCTCCGGTTGCCAGGCAGTCATGCTGAGCAGAACAACCCTGACCTAAAACGCCGGCCGGGCTTGGTGCTCGACTGGATGGTATCGAACGGGTGGGGCGCGGTAGGCCTTTTACCGTGATCTATGCGTAGTCTGAAAGATCGAACACCTTGCGCGGCGGCCCCGTCGCAATACGCTCGCGCAGACCACCCTCGAAGCCAATCAAAACCGCAAGCGCGATACCGGCGAAGAGGATGGTGCCCTCGACCCGCGTAGACCACGCATGCCGCGCGTCGAAGTCTTCGCGCAGCGGCGAGCCGTTGAGCAGGATGCTGATGTTGCCGCCGGCGAGCATGCGGTCATGCTCCATGGGCAGCACGATCATTTTGTTGGAGACGAAGGTGAGTACGATCATGAGCAGCATGAGGCAGCCCTGCGCGACCGGCTGATACGCGCGCTTGTAGAGCATGCGGAGCGCGACCAGCATCACAATGCCGCACCATAGGCCGATGGCATGCAGCATAAGGATGCTGTGACCGATGAAGTCCGCAAACTTTTCCGTGGTGCCGAAGATGTGCGCGGCGCCCGGTGCAACCACAGCTCCGAAGAAGACAATGCCGCCAAGCCACACAGCAAGGGCAAGCAGGCGAAGAATGCGTGCGGCGATGACCATGGGCGTTCTCCTGGTGTCCTGATCTAAACCGCGGCCTTATTGCGTTCAAGCGCGTTCTGCAGCACAACTTCAAGCGCCGATTTCACCTTGACGTACTGCTCTTCGCTGATCTTGCCGGTAAGGCGATCGCTCTCAAGGGTGAAGAGTTCGTCACGCAAGACGCTCAGCAGTGTGCTGGGAGCGGATGGCGTCGTTGTCGCACCAGGCGTGCCGGGTGTAGCAGGCGTCGAAACGACAGCAGTATTCTGCGGTTTGGAGAGAAAGAAACCCGCCGCGCCGGCCATCAGGAGCGCGATGCCGGCGATAATCCACCACTTGTACTTGCTCAACGGGTCGGGTGTATCGATCGGCTGACCGAGGCCGCCGCCAGGCCTGTTGTTGACCGTGTTGGAGCCTGGGTCGGCGTTGGGATCGGCGCCGGATGGCGGCGTGCCGACGGGTCCGCCATTGCCCTGATCCTGCTGGCTGGCGCTTGCTTCGCCTCCCGTGTTGGTCTGGCGGGGCAGTTCACCCTGGCCGCCGACCGTGAAGGAAACAGTGGCGCCCGCGGGGACGTTGCGCGCCACGTAGGTCTGCGCATCCGTCTCTTCCGTGACGGACACCCAGGGTGCACCGCCGCCATCAAACTTCATCGACTTCGGCATCATCACGACAACGTTCTCCGCAGCCATCGCTGTGGCCGGCGTGATCTTGAGCGACCCGCTGTACGGCACGGTGTACGACACCTGGAACTGCGTCTGGCTTGGGCCGCCGGGCCCGCCCGGCCGCACGGCGAAGTTAAACGTGTAGTGATTCTTTGCCGGCAGCGGCACCGGTTGCGACTGCACGGTCATGCCGCCGGGGCCCTGCGCCGCAGCGCCCGCAATGATGGCGCCTTCAGGCAGGGTGAAGTCAAAGGTCTTGTCCGAGTACAGCGTCTTCGGAGGCGTCGATTCGTTTTTGAGGAAGAAGTGCTGCACGATGCGCAGGCTCTTGCCATCCGGTTCCGTCTGCACGCGCATCACGTCGGCCTCCAGCGACACGCCCTTGACGTTGGCGGCGGCGTCATAGACGTCGAGGTCGACGGAGGTCGTTCCCGGAGGCGCGGGCTTGAAGTAGTTCGCACCCTGGTGCGTTACGCGGACGAGGTGAATCCCCTCGTCAGGCACATCCAGCGTGTAACGGCCCTTGCCGTCCGTCGTGGTGTGCGTGGCTTCCTGCATGCCCTGCGCCAGGCGGATGAGCGTAACCGTATCGCCCGGCGACGGCTTATTGTTGGTGCCGTTGGTCACGGTGCCGGTAAGCGTGCTCGCAGCAAAGGCGGGCAGTGCGAAGAACGCGAGTGCAAGGGCAGGAAGTCGAAAGAAACGCATCGCCTTTCAGTCTAAATCGCCCGACCGTTCCCACGTGTTGGTTGTCATCCTGAGCGGAGCGAAGGATCTCAGCGAACAATCGTCGCGCCACAATAGCCGGCACTTTCCTGCCACCAAGCTTCAAGGCATGGTGCCGATACTCGCGAGCAAACCCACGCCTGCGGCACTTCGACGCACTCAGGATGACACAGAGCTAGAAGCTGTCCTTCGAACTCAGATTCGCCATCACGTCCGCATGTGTCCGCCACACGTCACGCCACTCCTTCTTCTCCATCAGCGGCAGCTCGTCCGTGTGAAACGGCGATCCGGGCTGAGACGATTCGCCGTAGAGAACGAATGTCTTGGCATGGACACCGCTCTTGGCGAATTCAACGGCGATCGTAAAGCCATCACCATGCACAGGTGTCTTCTTGCCATCGATCAGCGGCCCCCACGTAATCACGCGGAAGATGCCCAGATTTCCGTAGCCGCCATTGCCCGGCAGTGAAACACCGTTGAGAGCAGGCCCACGGTCCGCAGCGGTGTTGCCGTCGGACTGGCCGTTGATCTCGAACTTCATCACCTTGCCCCACGGTGCGTCGATGGCGCCATACGTCTTCTCGGTCTCGTCGGCGGCGTCTGCAAGCATCTGCGCTGCCATCCTGGGATCCTTCAGACCACGCGGCGTGGTCAGCGGCTCGTCGTTCTTGTAGGGGACGGCCCAGTTCTTCACGGCGGACGGCACGGTCATGCCGACGGACGGGCTAACAAAGTGCTGCGCCCACACGTAGAAGAGCAGCGCACCCACGGAGTCGGCCTCAGCCGAGCGATCCCACTTCTTCAGCACGGCTGCAGCCTGCTTCGCGCGTGGATTGCCGTATTGATCCACGGCCGCAAGCAGCTCGTCCAGAACGCGGTCGGCCATCTCCATATGCGTGGAGAACTTCTTCCGCAGCAGCATGTCAAAGCTGATCTTCTGGTCTTCGCTCAACATGCGCAGCGCGCGGTCCGACCGGAACAGCGGGAAGTACGACGAGATGTACGCAGGGTACTTCGCGCGGTCAAGCATCGTAGGCCACGCGGCGTCCCATGGTGGTTCATTGGAGTTCTGCACGTAGCCGCTGGCAGGATCAATCTGCTTGGGGAGTTCGTCGTAGCTGAGATAGCCGGTGGGCATGGTGGCGCTCGTCGAACCGTCCACAGGACGCGTCCACATCGCCCAGTCCCCGGTGCGGCGTGGCGCAAGCGAGTTGAACAGGTATTCAACGTGGCCGTCGCGGTCCGCGTACATGATGTTGTACGTGGGCACCTGCATACGCTTCAGCTGCGCTTCGTACTCGGCGAAGCTGTGCGCGGTGTCCATCTTCCAGTACTGCTCCAGGAAGAACGGCCGGTCCAGGCCGGAGGTCATCAGGGCGATGGGCACGCCGTCGTCGCGCCGCACGATGGGACCGTGCACCGTCTTCTGCACCTGCACGATTTCCGTGGTGAAGCTGCCGTCTTTTTGCTTCACGCGGAAGGGATATTGGGCGGTTTCGTATTTGAGGACCTTGCCGTCGTACAGGTAGCCGCCGTCCTGCTCCTTGATCTTGAACTGGAGCGAGCCGGTGCCGGTGTTGACCGTATTGGTGATGGCGAGGTAGTCCGAGAAGCAGAAGCGCATGACCGGCAGGCCCACCTGCGACGCGCCGGTGAGGTTAATGCCCGGAGCGACGAGCTGGGCCTCAAAGTACGTGGTCTCGCCGCCCATGGAGAGATGCGGGTTCATCAGCATCATGGACGCGCCGGCTACCGTGTGCGAGGGTGCAATAGCCCAGCCGTTCGATCCGTCCTGCATGTCGAGATTGGTTGGCGCAAACGGCGACTCAGGTGCTGCCAGGGCAGCCTCGGTCGCAGGGCCGCGAGCGTCCATCGCGCGGCTGTTTGAGACGAATTCAAAGTTCACGAAGTGGTGCGTGTGCTCGATCACGTCGAGCCCGGTGACGGGCATCACCTGCTTGGCTTCCGGACTCAGCTTTTCGGGATGCGCTTTGGCATACGCGGTGATGCCGGCGGCGAAGGCTTCCATGTAACCGCGGAACTCCGGCGTTTGCGCATCCAGCCATACCTGCGAGCGCTTGGGGATTTCGTTCAGCCATACCCAGCGGTCCGTTTTGAGGTTGCGGTCGCCTTCGCCCCGGCCGTAGATTTCGCTGGAGCGGCCGCGGCTGCCGGCCATCACCTGCGCCAGCAGTTCGCCGTGGGCTTCCATCTGTGCATAGCCATACAGGAAGAACATGTCCTTCGTGCTCTTCGCGAAAATGTGCGGCACGCCCCACTTGTCCCACAGAATCTCAGAGCCTTTCGAGGGTTTGTACGCAGGCTGCGCGAGAGCGCAGGGCAAGGCGCTCAACAGCAGAAGGGCGGTTGAGGCAAAAAGGCGAAGGTCACGGCGCAGGGGCATCAGGCTCCTCAATGTCGCTTGAAATTTCAGGATACAAACGCAGAGTATCATTGCAGCCGCGTGAACGGCGACGACCCGCGCAGGCTGAAGCTACCTAAGCCGTGTGCACTACTCCTACGCGAAGCGGATGGGTGGGAACTCGCGCGAAATCTCGTTCTCAAGGGCATGGATCTCGGCGCAGCGCTACACGCGTTCGAGCGTATCCATCTCAGCCACAATGGTGGCTGCTTCGTTCTCAAGAAGGTCGCGCTGCGTCTCGTAGTCTTCCGCGGGATACTTGCCGGCCTTGTACTCGAAATTCAGGTCCCGTAAGTTGGCGAAGACCATCTCGCGGCGTTCGCGAAGGAAGTCGATCCGCGAGTTCGCACGCTGCACGAACGGATTTTTTTCCGGCCAGAACGTGTAGGTAAAGACAGCGACAAGCAGGATAACGGCAGCTGCGATACCCATCAGTACTCCGTCTCGCGGCGAATGCGCTCGCGCATATTGTTCGCGCCAGGTGTCATCGGCAGGCCGGGTGCGCCCGCAACGGCAAGCATATGGCGTCCCTTCCAGCGGCGAATGAGGAACACCGTGCCGAATAGAGCGACCAGCGCAACCACGACCGGCACAATCCACGCGGCGTTATCGAAGCCGCCACGAATAGGCGCAGCAAGCACTGTCGGGCCATATTTCGCAATAAACCAGTTGAAGATGCTGGTGTCCGTGCCGCCCGCGGCGACCTGCGCGCGCAACTCGCCAATCATGCGGTCGGAGTCAGGGCAGCCGACGTGGTTGCACTCCAGTAGAATCTGGCCGCAGCTGCATACGCAGACCATCTTGTGGCCGATGCTGGAGAACTTACCGGAGGTATCGCCTGCACCGATCGTGGCCAGCGCGACGGTAAAGACCAGCAGCATCTGCACGGCGCGGTTGCGAAAAAGCTTCATGAACTTAACCATGTCAGTCGCCGCCAACTGTTTGCAATTCACGAGCAGGCATGATGGCAGCGGCCTTACTGCTGATGAGAGGGCGGATGCCGGGTAGCAGAGCCAGAGCAGTGCCTGCGACGATGATGGCAACGCCGACCCAGATCCACGACACGAGCGGATTCAGAAAGACCTTGATGATCGGCTTGTTCGTCTCAGGGTTGCGGCCCATGAAGATCACGTACAGATCGCGCAGCGGCGTGGAGTGGATCGCGGTGATGGTCGATGTCGTCTGGCTCGCGTTGTAGAAGCGCTTCTCCGGCGCCATCTGCGTGATCTTTGTATCACCGCGATACACGTCGAGCAGAGCAAAATCGGTGTCGTAGTTCGCGTTCGAGTCCTGCGTGTAACTCAGGCACACCAGCTTGTAGTTGCCGATGGTGATGGAGTCGCCGTAGCCCATCTCCAGCTCTTTCGCCTGGTTGAAGGCCGAGCCGGACAAGCCTGCAAAGAGCGCCACGATACCGAAGTGAACAAGATAGCCGCCATAGCGGCGGTTGTTGCGCCTCACCAGCGTGACGGCGGCTGAGCCGAGGTTCTTACCGGTCTGCGTGCGAACGACGTTGGCTCCCCGGAGGAACTCGGCCGTGATGGCGGTGAAGACGCCCGCACCGATGGAGAAGCACACAAGCGCGTAAAGCTGGCCTTCGAGATCGTCCTTGTCGGCACTCCACGGCCGGAGCCCGCTCACCATCAGGATGATCGCGCTGCCAATGATGGCGGTGCAGGGAATGATGAAGTTGCGGCGGATGGAACGCAGCGACGTCGCACGCCATGCCAGCAGCGGACCGACGCCCGTGAGCGCCAGCAGGAAGAGACCGATGGGCACGGCGACCTTATTGAAGAAGGGCGCTCCCATGGTTACCTTCGAGCCCTGCACAAATTCGCTCAAAACTGGAAATAAAGTGCCGAAAAGCACCGTAAAACATGCGACTAAAAGCACCAGATTGTTGAACAGGAACGAGCTTTCGCGGGAGACGATCGACTCCAGCTTGTGCTCGGTCGTGAGGTGGCTGCTCTGCCGGAAAAACGTGAACAGGCACACCGCTCCGGTGATGCAGAGGAACACTGTAAACCATTGACTGATGGAGCTTTGCGCAAACGCGTGAACGCTGCTGACGATCCCTCCGCGCGTCAGATCCGTACCCAGAACAGTGAGCAGGAACGTGATGAAGATAAGCCACACATTCCACTTCTTCATCATGCCGCGCTTCTCCTGCATCATGACCGAATGCAGAAACGCAGTAGCCGTCAACCAAGGCAGAAACGACGCATTTTCAACAGGATCCCAGCCCCAGTAACCACCCCAGCCAAGCACCGCATACGCCCAGTGCATGCCCAGCGAAATACCAACAGTCAGAAAGAGCCAGGTAACAAGCGTCCAGCGGCGCGTGATGCGAATCCACTTTTCACCGGGGTAGCGCATCATGAGAGCGCCCAGAGCGAATGCAAACGGCACCGAGAAGCCGACGTAGCCGAGGTACAGCATCGGCGGATGGATGACCATCTCCGGGTATTGCAGCAGAGGATTCAGGCCGAAGCCGTCGGGCTGCGGTGCGCCCTGCCACAGCGCAAACGGCGGTGCAGGCACAACGAGCAACAGCAGAAAGAACGTCTGCACACCGGCCAGAATCGTCGAAGCATAGGCGAACAGGCGGACGTCGATGCGATGGCGCAGGCGCAGGATGAAGCCGTAACCCGTCAGCAGCCACGACCACAACAGCAGCGAGCCTTCCTGTCCACTCCAGAGGGCGGAGAACTTGTACGCCGGGTTCAGCGCCTTATTGGTGTGGTGCAGGATGTACGAAACGGAAAAGTCGTTGGTGAACGCCGCCCACACCAGCGCAAAGGCTGCGCACGTAACTGCGATGAAGGTGGCGATACCGGCTCGGCGCGCTGTTTCCGAAACGCGCTGCGGTGCGACGCGCCATTGCAGATTGCGCTCGATACCGAACAGCGCCATCGATCCGATGACCAAGGTGTACATAGAGAGGCAGAGCGCCAGGAGAAGCGCAAAGCTGCCGAACACGGGCATGGGATGGAGCGATATTTCGGACATCGGGTACGGCCCTGCCTGAGCCAACCCATTCTCTCAGGGATACGCACGCATCCGCAAACAGCCCGGACGATGATCGTCTGGGCTGGGGATACTTTTCTACGAAGGTCTACGCGGTGGCTCGCGGCTGTACCAGCCGGTCGACGGAAGCGAGCAGATTGTCGGGCAGCAGAGGTTTCAGTCGAAAGATCACGTTCATACCGGCGTACTCATCTTCCGCCTCTTCCAGGCCGCTGATTACCAACACCGGCAGGTCTGGATGCAGGACACGAAGTTCACGCACAAACTCTGATCCGCTCATGCCGGGCATGATGTGGTCTGTGATGACCAGGTTCACCTCGGCGGGAAAATCATGTTCGCGAAATTGCTGGAGCGCACGCTGCGGATTCAACACCGGAATGACAAAGTAACCGGCGCGCTTCAGGATCGTTTGCCGCGTCGCTGCCTGGATAGCATTGTCATCAATTAATAAGACAGTTGATTGCATAGACGTCTTCGGGTCTCCGGTTCAGGCCTCGTCCAAATGGACAATCAGTACGTGGTTGGGGTCGTTCGCAGGTCTGATGCAGATTCTTTCAGACGGGAAGCCCGTTGTGTATGCTACTCGAACATTGCAGGTAGCTCCACCGGTGCTTTTTAAGGCAGAGTTCGCCTTTTTTCTGTGCACGGCTGTCGCCGGCTGTTTGCCTTTAGCCTTTTTGTTGCAATCACTTGAGCTGCACCTGGAGTTTCTGGTTCTTGAGTGACGATGGAGTTTCATATGGCACGAAAGTGTTAGGTAATGTTGTGTTCCTCACAGGGTATTCGGCGTTAGCCGAGGCTGCCTTGCGATAATAGAGTCATGAAACACCGGGTCATCAGGCACTACGAGCTGGTTCGAAAGCTCGGAAGCGGCGGCAGCGGCGTGGTGTTTCTTGCCAACGACACCCAGCTGCAGCGTCCTGTTGTGTTGAAGCTGGTGCAGCGTGGCGTGCTGACCGCGGAGCAGATGCGAACGACGTATCTGCGCGAGGCACGGCTGGCATCCGCGATTGAACATCCAAACGTCTGCGCCATCTACGACGTGGGCGAGATCGACGATGAAGCCTACATCGTCATGCAGTACATCCCAGGCAAACCGCTCGACCGCGTCATTGCAGCGGGTCCGGCGTCGCTGGAGCTGGTGCTGTCCATCGGCATCCAGACGGCAGACGGCCTCGGCGCGGCGCATTCACTTGGCATCTTCCATCGTGACCTGAAGCCTGCAAACCTGATCCTTACCGACGGCGGGCTGGTAAAGATTCTGGATTTCGGCCTGGCCCGGCGCATCAACATGGATGATGTCGAGTTCAATCCTGCCAAGCCGCTGGAGAGACGGCCTTCCGCAGGCGCGAAGTACACCGCTCGCGGCGGAACCCTGGCCTACATGGCGCCGGAGCAGTTCGTCACCGGTCAGTCTTCGGTGCAGAGCGACATCTTCGCGCTTGGCGTTGTGCTGTACGAGCTGCTCACCGGCAAGCATCCCTTCCACAAGGAAGACCTGCCCGACTTTCAGAACGTTCGTGCAATTCAGTTCGCGGAACCGCCGTCCATCCGTGAGCTTGCGCCGAATACGCCGGTTGAGCTGGAAAGCGCCATCCTGCACTGCCTGGAAAAGCAGCCGTCCGAGCGCTTTGCATCGGCTGCCGAGGTACGCGAGAGCCTGCGGACGATCCTGAAGGCAACGCAGCTCGACTCGCTTGTCGTTCCCGGCGCCAGCATGCCTACGCAAAGCCACCTGGAGTTCAACACGCCTGCGCAGGAGAAACGATCGACCGGTTTTCTGTCGATGCTTGCGGAGCGCTTTCGCGAGAGCGGCGGCAACGAGCAGCACAACACCATCGTGGTGCTGCCGTTCCTGAACATGGGACCGGCCGATGCGGCGCCGCTGTACGGCTACGCGCTGGCGGATGCCATCAGCGCGCGGCTGGCCCGGATGCAAAGCCTGGTGGTGCGGCCTTCGAGCGCGTTGATGAATGTGCCGGACCGGCAGCTTGATCCACTTAGCGTTGGCCGTGCGCTGATGGTGGAGTACGTTGTCGCGGGGAGTTTTCTGCGCAGCGACAAGGGCTTCGACCTGAACTGGCAGATGCTGCATGTGCCAGCGCAAGCCGTCCGAGCCGGTGGATCGATCAACGTGGAGTCGTTCGACCTTGTGGCTGTGCAGAACGAAATCAGCACGGAAATCTTTGGCGCACTGCGGGGTTCAGCTGCTGTGCGCATTGCGGCAACGAGCAGGACCGCGGAACGGAGCGAATCGCTAGAGCCAGAGGTTTCTGAGGAGTATCTGCAGGCACGCGCCCTGCTGAGCGCGTTTACCTCGAGAACAGGCAGCCGCGAAGATCTTGACGAGGCGCGGCGCCTGTTTGAGAACGTGGTGCAGCGCGACCCGCGCTATGCACCGGCGTGGAGCGGGCTTGGCATTACGCAGCTGCAGTATCTATGGCATGGGCTCGGCGGACAGATGCACGTTGTGGAGGCACGGCGTGCTTTCGACAAGGCGCTGGCGCTCGATCCGGGTGCGGTTGAGGCGAATCTTTACCGGGTCTACATGCTGCTGTCGCGCGGCGAAAAGGAGAGCGCGCGACACGGCATCGCGCACCTGCTGCAGACGGCTGGGAATGACTGGAATGTGCATCGCGTGGCGGGCATGACGCTGCGCAGCGACGGCCAATACCAGGCAGCGCTGAAGCACTTCCAGAGCGCGCTGCAGCTGAGCCCGTCGGATGCTGCGATGGTCTACAACCACCGCGCGCGCGTCTTTCACTATCAGAATCAACTTGAGCTTGCCTCCGATGAGATTGAGAAAGGGTTGTCGCTGGAGCCGCGGCAGCCGCTGCTGCGCATCTCGCGCGGCTACCAGTTCATGCGCGAGGGCAAGTTGCAGCAGGCGATTGCGGCGCTGGAAGAGGTCGTTGCCGAAGACGCGGCGCTGCGTATCGTGTTCCCGACGATTGCCATGTGCTACGCGCAGCTGGGAGACCGTGCAAAGGCGGCCACCTTCATCGTGGACGATACTTTGGCGGCTGCGGAGGCGGACAGCGAGATGGCGTACCGGCTTGCAACCTACTTTGCGGTGGAAGGCGACGCGAGTGAGGCGCTGCACTGGCTGCGGCGCGCGGTCTACCTGGGCAACGAAAACTATCCATGGTTCGCGAAAAATCCCGCATGGGAGCGCATGCATGGCGACGTCGATTTCGAGCTTGTGCTGACCGATCTGCGCAAGAGCTTCAACCGGAACACGAAGAACTGGAAGCGCCTGCTGGCGCAGATTGAGCGTTAGTGGGGATAGTCACTCACCCTTGTTTCCGCTTGTTATGGCTTGAGTGTTTGACAGGCTTCTTTCGCTGAGCGCCCGAAGATTCCTCCTTCTGCGCACCCTGACCGGCTTGGGAGAGTGATTCAGTGGATGCGAGGAAGGACTTCAATCCCACAGCGAAGGCCCCTTTTGGCCCTGAGGCACCGAAGCTGCCAGCCTGTTCGAGTGTGGCGTAGCCGTGTAGGAAGGCCCAGAGTGCAACGGTCGAAGCAGTATCGTCCGGTGTTCCGGTTACACCGCTTACAGCCTCAAGCATCACATGCCATAAGGCCTTACCCTCGCTGGAGCCATAGGACGATTGAACGCGACCCTGGAAAATCCAGGAGTAGAGCGCGTAGTGTTCGCGTGCGAACCGGACATATGTTTCCGCCATCTCGATCACTCTGACTCTGGGGTCCGGTAGAGCGGCTCCGGGTTCGAGTTCAGCCTGCATCCGTCGCAATGTTTCGATAGCAATGGCGAGTTCGAGCGCGCTCTTATCCGGGAAATACCGATAGAGACTAGGGGCTTTTACGCCCAATGCATTGGCGAGGGCGCGCAAGGAAAGTCCGTCGGCGTTGCCCTGTTCCACCGCCCTGACAGCCGCGTTGACGATTTCGTCCGCGGTGAGCAGCTTCTTGTAAGCCATAGCTTACATTGTAAGCTTTGACGAGAGATCGATGAAAGCTTACGGTGTAAGTCATGGGCGAGGCAGGCGTGTGGCAAGCTGCGGGTCGTTCGCTGCTCGACCGAGAACAGGCGTTTGGAGGGGTTATGGGATTTGTTGTGGGTGTGGTTCTGTTTGTGGTGGTTGCCGGCGTGCTTGATGCGCGTCTGGCATGGCCCAAGCCAGTGAAGGGGAGTGTATAGCGATGGTTGCAGGACACTTTGGATTTGCTGCGCTTGTTAAGGGACGTGAGCGGAGTACGCCGCTCTGGATACTGATGTTGGCGACGGTTTGGCTTGATATTGTGTTTTTGCCGCTGTTTGCCAAAGGCATCGAAACGATCATGCCTGTGGCCGGCGAACACGGCTATGGTTCCTTGATCATCCATGCCGACTATACCCATTCGATCGCTGGAATGGCTGTGCTCTCGTTGATGCTGGGAGCTGTATGCTGGCCGTTCCTGGGTAGGCGAAGCGCGATCGTTGTGGGGCTTGTGGCTGCTTCGCACTGGGCGCTTGACCTGATCGTTCACCGCGCGGATATGCCGATATTACCCGCGAATGCGATGCATTTGCCGCTGCTTGGCTTTGGGTTGTGGCGTGTGCCGGCTGCTTCGATGGCTATGGAGCTGGCGCTGGTGCTGGCAGGAGCCGGGGTTTATTGGCGTGCAGCGAGAGAGGTTTCTACCAATGCACATCGGAGCACAACGCTGGCTGCGGTTACGGCTGCGCTGATTGCAGTGTTCGGCGTGGCGGTGCTTTGGATGAATGTTGTCTCGGGTTAAACGAGGCAACAGGTTTGGCCGTGAGATTAGGCCTGGCGCAGACGGCCGAACCAGAGTACGAGGCAAACGAGCTGTGCGAGCAGCAGCCCCTGCATCAATAGCCAGGTAAGGGATGAGCGTGTCTGGGGTGCGAGGTACAGCATGGCTGCGACGATCAGGACCATGCCGAGCACGGATGCGAACTGGCCGTAACGTGCTGGCGGCAGCGCAGGAACGACCATGCGGCGCGTCTTCTGTTCTGGTATCCGCGCCATCACCCGCGCGGCGAAATCCTCGGGCACATGCACGTCCGGAGCGGTTTCCAGTGCGGTGGTCATCTGTTCCATCATTGGATCGGTCTCGTTCATGCTGTGCCTCCCTTCGCTTGCATTTTGTTTGGAGCCGTGCGGTCCAGTGCTGCCCTTAGTTTATGCCTGCCGCGGTGCAAGTGTGTTCGAACGGTGCCGATGGGTAGCCGCAGCGACTCCGCGATCTGCTGATAGCTGCGCTCCTCCTGGTGGTAGAGGACGAGGATGGACCGTTCCACCAGGCTGAGCTTACCCAACTCCTCTTCGACGTGCGCCTGCAGCTCGCGTGTTGCCAGTTGCTGCTCGGCGTTTGGATCGTGATGCGGGAGGCGGTTTGCCCATCCGCTCTCATCGTCCGAAATCGATGTTGAGCGGGCGTCCTCGCGCTTTCGCCGCTTCCATTCATCCTGCGCAACGTTTACCACGATGCGATGCAGGTATGTCGTTAAGAGAGCTTCGCCCCGGAAGGAGGGCAGAGCGCGGTAGAGCCGCAAGAAGACCTCCTGCGCGAGGTCATCCACGTGCTCACGCGATCCGGTCAGCCGCACCAGCATGCCGAAGACCATGTTCTGGTGTTCGCGGACGACGTCTTCGAAGCTGGGCGTGCTGGTCAAGGTGGGGTGAGACTGACGAAGCCGGTGAAAGTTTCATGCAACCGGCTGAAACTTACGGTGCGGCCACAAGTCTAACGCCGGCGAAAAGGAGAAAACACCGATGAGTATGTTCGATAGTCCGTTTATTGTTCCGGTTGCGGGATGCGCGATTGGGTTGTGCGCTGTTGTGGGTGGCGTTTATTCGGAAGTTCGCAGCAAGGAATTGCGGTCGCAAGAGCGCATTGCCATGCTGCACCGTGGCGTGCCTCTCGAGGAGATTGAGCGGCTTACCTCGAAGAACCGTGAGGATGAGAAGAAGGTGCGCGATCCGCTTCGCAGCCTTGCGAATGCTCGGCGATCGGCGATGGTGCTGCTGTCGTGCGGTGTTGGGCTTGGCATCTTCGGCCTGCTGTTGTACATGATTCTAGGCGTTCGCCCGGTGTTGATCGTAGCCGCCGCAGGCATCATCAACATTTGCATCGGTGCGGGTTTCCTCATCGACTACACCATGCAGAAGCGCGAACTTTCGCGCTTCGGCATGGAGGTCGAGGCGGAGTCTGCTCTGCGTGGCCGATAGCCGTTAGTTGGTTGGAACGAAGGACTGTGGTGCACTATAAGCCGGAGCCTCCGCAGGAGCCGGCATGGCGGCTACGGCCCCGGATGGTCTGTCCGCCGGCACGATGACGAAGTCAGGCCGTGGGTTCAGGTCAAGGTGATCCGTAAGGCTGAAGACGAGCAGCGTGTCCTGCGGCAGGCGCGCCTGGCGATCCTGCTTGAGCCACACGGCCGTACTGATGCCCGCGCCGATACCAGCGCCCACAAGCGCGCCAACGCCCGCGCCGATTACAGCGCCCGTGACAGCAGCGGCGCCGGTCACTGCGCCCATGGTGATCAGTGTTGCCTTTGCGTGGTCCCGGCGAATGATATTGCCTTCGTTGTCGATGCGGGTTTCGGCATATTGATCGGTGTCGACAACCTGCGCCTGCAGGGGCAGGCTGGTGCCGTCGGGCAGAACCACGCGCTGCGCCTGCAGATGGATGAGTGCGGCGCCATGGAAACGCTTGCCGCCGCGCACCCTGGTCACGATGCCTTCGACCACGGAGCCCGTGGGCAGCACCACGCGATTGCCGTCACGCACATCTTCTGACAACTCGGCGGCGAAGGGCGTGTCCTTCTGCGTGGTTTCCGTTGCTATGGAAGTCCGAAGGCGAGCGCGCAGTGCGGTGCCGATGGGCAGCTCACCTGGCCTACGCGGTACTTCAGTCACAATGCCTGCATCTGGATCAACTGCTGTCTCCGCATGGGAGTGGAGCGTGACGCCCTGCGCGTTGTACGGCTTGTAGGCCTTGTATTCGTCCTCGGTTGGCGGCGGTGCTGATACTGCTGCCGGGGCGGAGTAGACGGGTGCGGCAGGGATGGCCGCGGAGGGTTTCGCCTGGGGGTACTCGGAGATGGGAGGCGCAACGTCCACCGACGTGTCAGGCGGATGTGACACGCCGGTCGATTGGGCCAGTGCGGGTGCGGTGGCGACGATAAATGCAAGCGCGAGCTGTGGCTTCATAAATCCGGCTCCCTCTGCCGCGTAGGCAGGCTGTTTCAAGGCTAGAGGAGTGACGCAGGATGCGGTGAAGCCATCTCGCACACTGACTCAAGAGCGTCAACCCGGCCGGTTAACGTTGGGTTCAATCAATCCGCCGTACCATTTTGCTAGAATTGCGCGGGAAAGCAGCGACAATTTTATTCTTTAGTAGGACGTGCGCACAGGGTGGACGTTTGAGCGATTTATTGGAAACCATCCTGGGTGCGGGCGGCAGCAGCATCGCCGTCGATCGCCGTCCGAAGCTCAACGAACGTCTGAATCACCGCATCGTGTCCCCAGGGGCAGGCGAACAGAAAGGCAACATGACCGAGATTATTTCCATTAAAGCGCGCGAGATTCTGGACAGCCGCGGCAATCCTACTGTTGAAGCGGACGTGATTCTTGCGGGCGGAGCCATGGGCCGCGCAGCCGTTCCAAGCGGCGCCAGCACCGGCGAGCATGAGGCCGTGGAGCTCCGCGATGGCGACAAGGACGTTTACCTGGGCAAGGGCGTTCTGCAGGCCGTGGAGAACGTGGAGAGCGCCATCGCCCCGGAACTTGCCGGGATGGATGCAACCAACCAGCGGCTGATCGACGCGACGATGCTGCAGCTGGACGGCACGGAGAACAAGGGCAACCTGGGCGCGAATGCGATTCTGGCTGTGTCCATGGCCGTTGCCCGTGCGAGTGCGAATGCGCTGAAGCTACCGTTGTACCGCTACCTGGGCGGTGTGAATGCCTGCCTGCTACCCACGCCCATGATGAACATCATCAATGGCGGCGCGCACGCGGACAGCAACGTGGACTTCCAGGAATTCATGATCATGCCGGTGGGCGCGGAGAGCTTTTCCGAGGCGCTGCGCTGGGGCGCGGAGACCTTCCACACGCTGAAAGGCGTGCTGAAGAAGAAGGGCTATAACACCGCAGTGGGTGACGAGGGTGGATTTGCGCCGTCGCTGAAATCGAACGTGGAAGCGATTGAGCTGATTCTTGAATCCATTGAGACGCTGGGTCTGAAGGGCGGCGAGGACATTGTGCTCGCGCTTGATCCTGCTTCGAGCGAGTTCTACAACAAGGAGACAGGCAAGTACATCTTCAAGAAGAGCGACAAGAGCGAGAAGACTTCGGCTGAGATGGCTGCGTTCTGGGCGGACTGGGTTCGCCAGTACCCCATCGTCTCCATTGAGGACGGCCTGGCCGAAGACGACTGGGATGGCTGGAAGATTCTGACCGAGGAGATTGGCGACCGCTGCCAGCTTGTCGGCGATGATCTTTTCGTGACCAACACGAAACGTCTGCGCGAGGGCATTGAGAAGGGTGTCGGCAACTCGATCCTGATCAAGGTCAACCAGATCGGTACGATCACGGAGACGCTGGAATCGATCGAACTGGCGCGCCGTTATGGCTACACGTCGATCATTTCGCATCGCTCGGGCGAGACAGAGGACACCTTTATCGCCGACCTTGCCGTGGGCACGGGCGCGGGCCAGATCAAGACCGGTTCCGCGTCACGTACGGACCGCATCGCCAAATACAACCAGCTACTTCGCATCGAGGAAGAACTGGGCCAGGGAGCGGAGTATCTTGGCATTGAAACGATCAATTGCGAGTAGTTGACTCAGTGAATCCTCTGCGAAGGAGTGGCCGCGGCCACTCCTTCGTTGTCAACGTACTAAGAACTGCAAGGAGTGGTGCATGTCGCGTCGTAAGCCCCTGGTTTTGACGATTCTTGATGGTTGGGGCATTCGTGCCGAGACACATGGCAATGCCATTGCCATGGCGCGCAAGCCGACGTATGACATGCTGCTGCGCGAGTACCCGAACACGATCATTCGTGCGAGTGAGCACTTCGTTGGCTTGCCCGACGGGCAGATGGGTAACAGCGAAGTGGGCCACCTGAACCTGGGTGCGGGTCGGGTCGTGCGCATGGACATCACGCGCATCGACACCATGATTGAGAGCGGCGAGTTCTTCCGCGATCCGCTGCTGGTGAACGCGATCACGGCTGCGATGGAACGCAGCCGCGCTGTGCACTTCCTCGGTCTACTCAGCGATGGCGGTGTGCACTCGCATCAGCGGCATCTTTACGCATTGCTGAAGCTCTGTGCGCAGCTTGGCGCGAAGGATGTCTTTGTGCATGCATTCCTGGATGGCCGCGACACCATGCCGACTTCTGGCGCGGGCTACATCGATGCGCTGCAGCAGCAGATACGCGAGGTTGGCGTGGGTAAGCTGGCAAGCTGCAGCGGTCGTTACTACGCAATGGACCGCGACCTGAAGTGGGATCGTGAGTTGAAGACGTTCGACGCAATGGTGAAGGGCAATGCTGAAGGCGGCACGACGACCGACGCGGCGACCAGGGTGCGTGAGGGCTATAACAACGGCGTCACCGACGAATTCACCCTTCCGTTTGTGTGCGTGGATGCCCACGGCAAGCCCATTGCTACGGTGCAGGACGATGACCTGTGCATTTGCTTCAACTACCGCAGCGATCGCGTGCGGCAGATCACCCGCGTGCTCGCGCGCACTGTGGAAGGCGGCTTGACGAAGGCCGATGCGCGAGATCTGCCCAAGGCCGACGAGCTTGACCTTGAGATTCCGCGCACAAGCGTGCCGAAGAATCTGCGCTATATCACCATGACGCAGTACGACCCAAAGTTCATGCTGCCCATGGTCATCCTGCCGGAGAGCATGGATAACCTGTTGGCGAATGTGATGGCAAACCACGAACTGCGTAACCTGCGCGTGGCCGAGACGGAGAAGTACGCGCACGTGACGTACTTCTTCAACGGCGGCATTGAGAAGCCATTCAGCGGCGAAGAGCGTGAGGTGGTGCAGTCGCAAAAGGTTGCCACATACGACCTTGCGCCGGAGATGAGCGCGCGGGGCATCTGCAACGTAGTGCTAAGGGCCATTGAAGATACTGCCTTCGATGTTGTTGTGGTGAACTTTGCCAATGCCGACATGGTGGGCCATAGCGGCCAAATGGAGCCGACGGTCAAAGGTGTTGAGACCGTGGATGCGTGCCTTGGCGAGATCTACGCTTCGCTCAAGCGCAACGGCGGCTCGTGGCTTATCACCGCCGATCATGGTAATGCCGAGATGCTGATCGATCCCGTCACCGGTGGGCCGCACACGGCGCATACGACGAATCCCGTGCCGCTGATTGCCATTACCGAGCAGGGCAGGCAGTTCAGCCTGCTTGACGGCGGCTCGCTGCGCGACCTGTCGCCGACGATGCTGGCAATGCTTGGGCTGGACTTGCCAAGGGAGATGACGGGCGGCGATTTGCGGGTGTTTCCGAAGGCTTAGACTGTCGCTAAACGCTCATCTGTGAATGGCGGCAGGGCAATGGCACTTCACGCCCATGTCCTCCTCCTGAAGCCTTGCGATACGGGCAGGCATTGCGGCTCGCCTTTCCGAGAACTGCATCGCATCCGCGATGCGCATGCGTTCGTCCAGATCGTCGACTGACTGCGCCATCTCAAGTAGTGCTTTCGCCTTGGCTTCAAAGCGGCCGGCGACCAAGCGGTTGACAGCTACGAACGATGCGCAGGCTTCAAGGTCAAGGTCAAGGGCAGGCATGGGATGATCAGCAACTCGGCTAGATTTTATACATATGAGATGTGGCGGATGGGCCAGCATCAGGCATAGTTCCTGCCGTTACACGTCTCGCCTGCCTTCCATTGCACGGCTCATGGTGACTTCGTCGGCGTACTCGATGTCGCTGCCGGCAGGGACGCCGGTGGCGATGCGGGTGATGCGGAGCGGGTGATCGGCGCCCGCGTTGTGTAGTTCACCTGCAAGCCAGTGTGCCGTGGCTTCGCCTTCAGTGGTGGGTGAGAGCGCGAGGATGATCTCATCGATCGCACCGAGGCGGTCGAACAGGTTCTGTGTACGCAGTTGTGCTGGGCCGATGCCGTTGAGGGGACTGAGCGTGCCGTGTAGCACGTGGTAGATGCCGTTGTAGCCGCGAGTCTTCTCGATGGCGGCGATGTTGGTGGGCTCTTCCACGACGCAGACGGTTGCGTGCGTGCGCGTGGGCGACGCGCAGTAGATGCAGGGATCGACGTCGGTGACGTTGTTGCAGACCGAACAGAGGCGCAACTTGGCCTTCAACTCGCGAATGGCGCTGGCGAGCAGTTCTGCGTCCGTGTTGGGCGAGCGCAGGATATGAAACGCGAGCCGCTGCGCGGACTTGGCGCCGACGCCGGGGAGCTTGCGGAGCTCGTCGATGAGGCGGCTCATGGGTTGTGCGAAGCGTTCCATAGCGTCCTCGATCCGCTCCTATTCCCAGCTCACGCCGAGATGCGGCTTTCCCAACAGCGTACCGTCAAAGCCGTCGGGTGACCACGCAGTAACGATTGCCTGGGTGATGGAGGGCAGCAGTTGCGTGGCGTTGTTCGCCGGGTCTCCATCGATGTAGATCGCCACGACGACGGGTCCGGTCTTTGTGGCGAGCAGGATGGTCCGAGCCGTGCTGCTGGTGGGCGTTGTGTCGAAGTAAAGGTGATCCCGCAGCATGCTGGTGGCCATGCGGCATGCCGCTTCAGCTCGCACGGCGTTGACGTGGAGCTGCTTGGGCAGGTCGAGGTCGCACATGCCGATGTGTTGCAGCAGACGCACCATCTGCCGCGGAGTGGTTTTGAGGGCAGCGGGCATGAGCCATGGACCGTCGTAGCCGAAGGTTGTCAGGTCCTGGTCGACGCGTTTGGGGGTGAAGCGGTCGACGAGCAGGCTGGGCATGGTTGCATCGCCGGCCAGGACCATGCTGCTGGCGGCGTCGCGCAGCGTGGATGCTTTCGGGCTGAGCACATCATCCCAGTTGATGTTGCCGAGGGCGATCTGGCGGAGACTTTCCCATAGCATGGCAAGCTGCACAACATCAGTGGTTTTTACGGTTTGATCGGCATTCATGGCGACAGCTTTCGATGTGTTGAGCTGCCATGCGTAGAGAGAGACATGGGTGTGGCTGGAGAGCGCGAGGTCGCGTAGCTGGCGTTCGAGTGCAGGGTCGTAGATGGGCGCAGGTGCGAAGCTCTTCACCGGAGCGTCGGGCGGTGGAGCGTCTTCCACGATTTCTTTGGGCTGGGCCGGCTTGCCCGGCTTTGCTGGGGCGACCTTTGAGTCAACCTCCTGCGCCTTAGGGACGGTGTCGACTTCTTTAGGAGGCTCCAGGTTAATCTGCTTTGGCTTCTCCGGCGGCTTTGGCTTGGGCGAATGCAGCGGGATGTCCTGTACTGTTTGCGACCACGCGGACACGCAGGCGACCGACGCTGCGGCGAGCAGCGTTGCCTGTGCGAGAGACGCGCGGCGCAGGCGCATCAACCGAGCAGCTTCCCGATATCCATGCCGCCGAGCATGTCCGTGCTGGCAGCCTGCATCAGGCTGTCCACCTTGCGCCCGGCTTCGTTGATGGCCGCGGTGATGAGGTCTTCCAGCATCTCCACGTCACCGCCGCTGGCAGACATGGCTGTCGGGTCAATTTTGAGGCGAAGCAATTCTTTGCGGCCGTTCACGCGGGCGGTGACCAGGCCGCCGCCGCTGTTTGCTTCGGCTGTGGTGGTGGCGAGCTTCTGTTCCATCTGTGCCTGCATATGCTGGGCCTGGCCCATCATTTCCTGCAGCTTGCTCATGTCCATGTGCGAAGCACTCCTTGGGGTATGGTTAGTGGCTGGGATCTGCAGTGTTGCGGATCGTGCTGTTGTTTAGGACAGCATATGGCTCCGCGACGTTATGCAACGAGACTCTTCGATCATAGTGAGTGCGAGGCGGTCTACGCGCACGGCGATGGGAGCAAGCAGCGTATCGACAAAGGCGCTGGTGTCTTTTGGCAGGATGCCCGCCGAGCGAAAGCAGGTTGCGCGAAAGAGAGGGAAGCATTCGGTGAGCGATTGCAGCGAGCGCTCCGTGCGGCCTTTGAGGTGGCGGGATCGGCTTCGTCGGAGTTCGTGTCATCTCAGAGAGCCTTCCGGTACTTGATGGATCGTTCCACCTCGATGAAGCCGATGGCTCGATGCGCGCGGTTTGAGATGTCGTTGTCGAGCAGCGCATCGGAGGCCAGTTCCGAGAGTCCACGGTCGTACGCCCACGTTTCTACGGCATGGACGAGCTGACGTCCGATGTCCTGGTGGCGATGCTGCGGCTCGACGTACCAGCCTTCGAGATAGGCGACGGGTGAGGTGTCGCAGCCGTCGGCGTAGTCACGTTCGCCGGCCTCGGCGAAGCCGATGAGCGTGCCTTCGCGTTCGGCAACGATGACGACTGCGTCTTCGCGTGCGAGCCAGAGGCGCGCGTCAGGGGCGTCAGACTCGGGCCAGAGGGTGGTGCGCATGCGCAGCCATTCATAGAAATCGTCCGAGCGGTAGAGGCGGACGGACATCGTGGCTAGTCCTTGCGGAGATCGAAGACGTTGGTGACTTCGGCGTTGAAGAGTCGTTGCGCTTGCTGGACCGTGGGGTGCTCCAGTGCTTTGGCCTGGACGGAGCCGGTGCGTGGCTTCTTGGGAGCTTTGGGTCTGTCGTCGAGCGCGGCCGGGACGAAGACGATGCGTGCGCCTGCTAAACCCTTTTCGCGGAGAGCGGTCTTGATGATCGATTCGATATCCGGGCGGAAGATGGTTGCCATCATGGGCTTGGAGAGGGTGGTTGCGATGTGGACATCGCCGTTGGCGATGGTCCAGGTGCTCTCTTCAAGCTGCTCTGCTGCGGAGTTGTTCTTTCTGGTGGCGAAGAGGGCCTCTACAGCTGCTGCTTGGAGTTGGGACGCTTCGGTCGGTGGGACGTCGGTGCCTGGGACTGTAGCTTCGGGATCGGCGTCCGGCGCAGCGAGGCCTTCCCAGGATGGGTCGTAGTCTTCGGTGCCTGCGGTCAGGTCGATGGAGTTTGGTTGCAGGTGGGGGTTTTGGTTGGTGGAAGGGTCAATCTCGGTGATGTTGCCTTGGGTGGCTATGCGTGGTTTTAGAGCTAGTGCCCCTTCCGTTTGCGGGAATGCTTCGATGCGGCCTACGGGCATTGCCTCGGCGGCTAAAGCCATTGCATCAGAGGGGCTTGTGTTGGCACGGCTAAAGCCGCGCACCTCCGAAAGCACGACTGGAGAGGATTCGGTGTCGACTGATCCCAGCTTAGGCTGCGCCGAAGCTGGGGCACCCGATTCTGTGGCATTCCTTGGGAGATCGGTGGTGGGTGCGGACTTTGAAGCGGGTCCCTCCGCTTCCCCTTCGACAAGCTGAGGGCCCGGTCGGGATGACAAAGGTTGGAGGGAGTTTGAGGCCGCGGTTGAGGAGAAAGCAGATCCCTTCGCTTCGCTGCGGGATGACAGAGCCTCAGAAATTGTGGCTGCGCTTGTCGTCGTTGGCTTTGCTGCGGCCTGAACTTCCTTTGCAGGCAAGCCTGCGGTGTTGCCGCCTGTTTCGAAGCGCGAGGTAGAAGGTCGCGTTCCGCGCGCTTCCCACGTATCAGAAGAGATACGTGGTGCACCCGCTTCTTGTGCCGGTGTGTTGGCGATCGCAGCGCGTGGTGGCGGGATGGTTCTTGGGGTTGGGTTTGCCGTTGGTTTGGGGAGTTGGGAGAGGAACTCTTCGACTGGGAGCAGGCGTTGCAGGTGAACGAGCTTGATGAGGCCCATCTCGAGGTGGAGGCGCTGTTCCTGGCGGAAGCCGAGGTCGTCGAAGGTGCGGAGCATGACGCCGAGGAAGCGGGTGAGTTCTTCCTCGGTGAAGAGCATGGCGGTGCGGATGGCGCGGCGGCGCTCGTCGGGAGAGATTTGCAGGAGTTCGCTGGTGTTGGACTCTTCGGTGAGCGCGGCGATTTTGGCGACGATGCAGTTGCGCAGGTAGCGGACGAACTGGCGGGCGATCTGCGAGGAAGAGTTGCCGGCGTCCAAGAGCCTGCCCGCGGTCGTAAGTACCGCGGAGGTATCGTTGCGTGCGACGGATTCGAGGATGTCTTCGAAGACGGTGTTGGGGACGGTGCCCATGAGCTCGCGGATTTCTGCGGCGCTGAGCTGGGCTTTGCCGTCGATTGTGGGGGCCGAGGCGATGGCCTGGTCCATGATGGAGAGCGCGTCGCGCATGCTGCCGTCGCCGGCTTCAGCGAGGAGCGAGAGTGCGGCTTCGTCGGCGAGGACGCCTTCATGGGCGGCGATGCCGCGGAGCTCGGCGAGGATGTCGTCGAGCTTGACGGCATGGAACGAGAAGTGCTGGCAGCGCGAGCGGATGGTCTGCGGGATGTTTTCCGGCTCGGTGGTGGCCATCATGAAGACGATGTGGTCTGGCGGCTCCTCAAGCGTTTTGAGGAGCGCGTTGAAGGCCGCGTCCGTGATCTGGTGCGCCTCGTCGAGGATGTAGATTTTGAAGCGGTCGCGTGCGGGGCGGTAGCGGGCGGCGTCGCGGAGTTCGCGGATTTCGTCGATGCCGCGGTTGGTGGCGGCGTCGATCTCGATGACGTCGACGGCGTTGCCGGCGCGGATTTCGGTGCAGGCGTCGCAGACGAGGCAGGGCTCGGGCGTTGGCCGAAGCGCGGAGCCGATGGCGTTCTGGCAGTTAAGCGCGCACGCCAGGATGCGGGCGATGGTGGTTTTGCCGATGCCGCGGTGGCCGCTGAAGATATAGCCGTGCGCGATGCGGTTCTGCTCGAGCGCGTTTTGCAGGGTGCGGGTGACGTGGTCCTGGCCGGCGACGTCGGCGAAGCGTTGCGGACGGTATTTGCGGGCTAGAACCTGGTAGGCCATCACGTTCAGTTTAACGGGTTGGCGAAGCGGGTTGCCATGCTGGGTGTGGATCGCTAGGATTCTCTGCCATGTTGACTCGTCGTAATTTTCTGCAGCTCTCCGTGGCGGCGTTGCCGCTGATGTCGCGCGTCGGGGTGTCCCAGCATGGCGCCGCGGCGGCTGCGCATGGCCGTACGCCGGTTGGGTTGCAGCTGTCCACACTGGGCGGAATGGCCGCGAAGGATTTGCCGGGGACGCTGAAGGCTGTTCGGGCCATCGGGTATGACGAGGTGGAGTTGTACAACGTGGGCTACAACCTGCCCCCGGCAACGCTGCGGAGCATGGTGATCGATGCCGGGTTGATGGCGCCCGCGAGCGCGCACTTTGAGTATGCCGATCTGCCGAAACAGCTGGAGTATGGCAGGGAGCTGGGGTTGACCTACGCGATCTGCCCGATGCTGCCGAAGGCCCAGTGGATGAGTGCCGAGGGATTTCATACAGCGGCGAAGGCCTTGAACGATTGGGGCAGGCGCGCGGCAGATATGGGAATGCAGTTCGGCTTTCACAATCATGACTACGAGTTCCGGCCGTTTGGCGATACAACTGGCTTCGACATCCTAATGGGCGAGACCGATCCCAAGCTGGTGTGCCTTGAGATGGATTGCTACTGGATTACGCAGAGCGGGCATGATCCGGTGCAGATGATCGAGAAGCTGGGGTCACGTGTGACGATGATTCACCTGAAGGATCGCAAGGCCGGGTTTGCGCCTTCGTTTGATACCGGGGATGCCTCGGCACACTTTACCGAGGTTGGAACGGGGTCTATCGATTGGCCTGCTGTGATTGCAGCTGCGCGCAAGGCCGGCGTTCAGCATTACTTTGTGGAGCATGATCGCATTGGACCGGAGCCGTTGGCGAGCCTGGCCGTGAGTTACAAAAATGCACGGCGATTACTAAGTTAGATTTCTCTTAGATACATGCATTCGCCACAGCGGCGTTCCGTTTTGGGGACGGAAATCACGGGCGATTGCACGGGTGATAGCACTGCACCAGAGTGTGCAAGATGACGTATGTCATCGCTCTTGTAAGTCAAGGAGCGCCTGCAGATGATGGACATCATGCACGATCAACGTGAGTACCTTTTTGTCTGCCGTGGTTGTAAACACACGCGCCGCGTCGCTGAACAGGATGTGGCTGCAAGCCTGATGATGCTGTTGTGTCTCGAGTGTGGGGATGAGCGGCAGCCGGTGTTGCGGTCTGTGCCGCATGAGCGGCTCGCGAGGGCAGCGCCGCCGAGTGCCGATAGCCTGTTGCGGCGCATGCTTGTGCGTTGGCATGTGCACGTGTAGAGAGTTTCCCCGTATGATGAACGAGCAGTGGCGGCGTGGATGGACACGCGACCATAACGGTGAGCCAGCAATGGCTTAGAGTGACAGCGAGGGCAAGGCACTAAGGGCTGCTAACCGGAGTACCGGACAAGGGTTCAGAGGTCACGGCCAACGATTCCGCGAAGACAGTGCCCTTCAATGCGCGGATGACTGATTCCCAAAAACTGTTGGTAAAGCCCCGCAAGCTGGTCTCACGTCCAGCCCACTGCAAGAACTCGCTTAAGAAACCTAGATTTGCGCGGTTGCCTTCTTCTTTGGCTTCTTGCGCAGGGTCATGGGCAGGCCGAGCTTTTTGCGGCGGCGGATTTCCTTGTCGCTGAACATGGTGCCGCGGCATTGGTCGGCGCCGCAGAAGCAGGGCTGGTCATCGTCGTCGCTGTCGTAGAGGTGGTACTCGTAGGTGAGTTCTTCACCGGCGGCGATGTTGCGCAGCGCGAGAATAAAGATGCGTGAATCGTTTTCTTCGGTCTGGCAGTTGGGTTCGCAGCAGTGGTTGATGAACATGGCGGAGCCGAAGCCGTCGATGACGGTGTTGCGGTCGTGGACGCCGAAGAGGTAGGTGACGTCGCGATCCTGGTAACGGATGTCGGCTTCGTCCTTGGACATGCGGGGGCCGTCGTATTCGGCGATGCGGGCGCCGGCGCGGATGGGGTCGAGCGTGTAACAGCCGCAGCCATGGACGGGGGACGAGCGAAGCATGAGCCGTGGATACATGTGAGCTAGAGTGTACGGCAGGCGCGTTTGCGTTTCCAGATGCATGCGCGGTGCGGTGCTGCTGCGTCTAATCTTGCATGAGGAGATTGGTGCGCGTGGAGGCAGCAATGAGGCACGGAACGAGCAGAAGCGCGAGTGTGTTGCTGGGGTTGGTATGCCTGGTAGCGCTGCCGGTAACGATGCATGCCCAGGCGCCGCCGATCGCGAACCAGGCTCCGAAGAAGTGCAAGGCTAGTTCCAAGGACCCGGCTTGCCAGGCTGCTCCTTCGTCCTCATCGAGCGCGCCTTCGTCATCGCCGGCTGCTGAGAATCCTTTTCCCGTGGAGGAGTCGCGGCATGGAGGCGATGCGGCGGGTACGCCGCCGCCTTCCACTCCTGCGCCGTCAGCGAATGGACTGCCTGCGTTGCCGACTGGGAACGATGCCGATCCACCTGCCGAGTCGAACAAGCCAAGGAAGATGCCGAAGGAAGGGTACACGACGGGCGGTGATGACTCGTCGAGCAGCGATGCGTCTTCGCCGGTTGGTGGCGCGAGTTCAAGCCGGTCGAATGATGATGACGATGTCGCTCCAACGACGGAGGCTCCGGACGCACCGGTGAAGGCATCGAAGCTGAAGGACCTGGGCTCAAGCGGGAGCACCAGCGCGGCACGCGCAAAGCTGGAGGCGACGCGCTTTGACGATGACCTAAAGGTTGGCAAGTTTTACTTGCAGGACGGCAATTCGCAGGGTGCGTACCTGCGGTATAAGGACGCTGTTGCGCATGTGCCGGAGGATCCCGATGCGCTATTTGGGCTGGCACAGGCTGCGGACAAGCTGAAGAAGCGGGACGAAGCTGTTGCGAACTACCGCGCGGCGATCAAGGCCGATCCCGGCGGAGATCACGATAAGGCGTCGCGTGCGGCGCTGAAACAACTTGGTGCGACCTCAGAGTAGAACTCTAGCCTGCGTCGCGGATGAGGGATTCGTCATCATAGTTGACCTCGTCCTCCGCGGTGATTTCTTTTGCTGCGGCATCGGCTTCTTCCATGGTTTCTTCAATGATGAGGTAGCGGCGGATGTAGCGCATGGGTTCGGCTGCGGCGGCCATCTCGCGAAGGTGGAACTGCCATACATCGGTGCGGCTGGAGCGGCGGATGTGCGCGCGGCGTTCAACCGTGACCGTGTTACCGCCGGGTGCGACGCGCTGGAAGGTCTGGTGTGGGACGACGAAGGTGAGCCGCTCGCCACTGCGCCAGAAGGCACGTGCAAAGGGATGCGAAAAGAGCAAGATGTGCGCGCGTTGGCCGCGCTCAAGCCACTCGACGGCATGATCGGCGCCGGTCCATGGGATACCCGTATACGCTGTAAACCACTTGCGGAACTCGAAACCATGCGCGCGTGCCTGACCGATGAGTAGCTGAAGAAGTTGTGCGCGCGTCATAGGCTCTCCTCCGGCAAAGGGTGGGATTACCGTAAGCGCACGCAGGCCAGCCGTCAATGCAGTTCCTTTGAGAAGGCGTTGCCGTGAATTGCCGTATAACCGCATGGGGGCTGTGTCGCGTCTACCATAAGACAGCATCCGCCGGGTTAACCCATGGCGCGGATGGGAGATGCGCGTGCTGAAGCGATGGATGGCATTGGGTGTGGTGGCGGCTGCGGTGGTGCAGGGATCGTTGGCCAATGCGCAGGACACTTATCCACTGAACCTGGACCCCACCGTACGCGAGGGTTTCCAGCGCTTTTACAACCTGGATTATGAAGGCGCCATGCAGCGCTTTGAGCAAGTGCAGCGCGCGCACCCGGACGATCCCATGGCGAACGGCTATGTGCTGATGGATACCATCTTTCGCGAACTGTACCGTCAGGATTTGCTGGATACGACGTACTACGCGCGCGAGCACTTCCTTAGCTCGGGGCACAAGTCAGATATTCCGGATGCGACGCGGAAGGAGATTGACGCTCTGACCGATAAGTCGGTTGCACTTGCGGATGCACGCATTAAGGCAAACCCGAATGACAAGGACGCCTACTTTGCGCGGGGCTATGTGAAGGGCATGCACGCGGCGTGGATGACGCTTGCGGACCACAGTTTTTCAGGCGCGGCGCGGCAGGGACTAGCTGCGCGCAACGATAGCGAGCAGACGCTTAAACTCGACCCCAAGTACGCGGACGCGAAGATGGCGGTTGGTATTCAGCAGTTTGCGGTGGCCAGCCTGCCGCGCTTTGTGCGGATGCTGGTGGGCATTGCAGGCATTGGCGGGAACAAGGAAGGTGGGCTGAATTTGCTGCGCGAGTCGGCAGCGCAGGGGACTGTGACCAAGGTCGAGTCACAGACTGCGCTGTCACTCTTTCTGAGGCATGACCAGCGGTATGAGGAGGCTTATACCGTCGCGCATGGGCTGGCGGCACAATATCCGCATGACTTTCTGTTTCGTCTGGAAGAGGCGAATCTGAAGAAGGACGCGGGGCACGGTCCGGAGGCGATCGCGATCTACAAGAATGTGATTGCCGATGCGGGTAAGCATGGGTTCTTCATTGAGCCTCGGCTGCAGCTTGCGTACTTTGGCCTGGCTGAGACGCAGCGTGGCCAGAATGATATTGAGGGTGCGGCAGACAGCTACCTGAAGGCTTCAGAGCAGCCGAACTCCAGTGACTGGATGCGCAGGCGAGCGGAGTTAAACGCGGGCATGATGCTGGACCTGCTGCATCGCCGCGATGAGGCTGTGAAGGAGTATCAGTTGGCCGCTGCGCCGGGTGGCGACCAGACACAGGCTGAACCGGCGCGGAAGTATGAGAAGACCGCGTATGCCGGGCATTAAGCGTCCATGGAACTGGCTGATTTCATTGTGCGTATCTGTTGATGTTGTGCTGGTTGTGCAAAAATGAAGGCACACGGCAGGGAGGATTTGCGATGAATGGACCGCTTCTTCGTCCTAAGTATGGTCGCAAGGTCGCAGGGGTGTGCGCGGCGTTTGCGCGCTCGTATGGATGGGATCTCAACCTGGTTCGCTTAGCGCTTGTGCTGCTGGTATTTTTTGGCGGCGGTGGCGTGCTGGCGTACGTGATCTGTTGGATCGTGATTCCGGAAGAGCCGGTTGGCATGGCGCCGTATACGGCCGGCACGCCGGGCTATCCGGTTGATCCAAACTATCCGCCTGCGCAATATCAGGCGAAGTATCCTTCGAATACGCCGCCGAACCAGACACCGGGAGCACCACCCACCGCATGACCGATGCAAGACCGTTTGTGTACGCCGGGAAGCGGCTCGTCTGCGATGGCGCAGATATAGCCGCTCTGGCTGAGCAGTATGGCACGCCGCTTTACGTTTATTCTGCCACGCAGATTGCTGAACGGGCGTCGCTGTTTCAGCAGCGTTTTAACGCTGTGCCGCATACGGTTTGCTATGCGGTCAAGGCGAACTCGTCGTTGGCAATTCTGAAGCTGCTGGCTGAAATGGGTTGCGGGTTTGACATAGTGAGCGGCGGGGAGCTGGCTCGCGTGATGGCTGCGGGTGGCCCTGAAGTTGCGGGCCGCGTGGTGTTCAGCGGCGTGGGTAAGACGGCTGTTGAGATGGATGCCGCGCTCGAGGCCGGCATCCTGCTATTCAACGTGGAGAGCGAGCCGGAGCTGGAGTTACTCGCTTCAAGGACTGCCGCCTTGGGTAAGGTTGCTCGGGTTGCGCTGCGGGTGAATCCGGACGTAAGCGCGGAGACGCATCCGTATATTTCGACCGGACTGAGCGCGCATAAGTTCGGCATTGGGATCAAGCTGGCGCGGGCTGTGTACGCGCGGGCTCTAACGATGCCTTCGATCGAGACGGCCGGCGTGAGCGTGCATATCGGCTCGCAGATACGGCAGGTGGAGCCGTTTGCGGAGGCTCTGGCTAAGACGCTGGCTCTGGTTTCAGAGCTGCGGGCTGATGGGCATGACATTCGCTACGTGGATGCAGGCGGCGGCCTTGGTATTGAGTATGGCGATAAGGCCTTTGATGCAGCAGGGCAGGTTTCGCAGTATGCCGTGGCGCTGGAGTCGGCGCTCGGTGCTGCCGGGTTAACGAAGGTGCATTTGTTGCTGGAGCCCGGGCGATTTTTGGTGGGGCATGCCGGTGCGCTAATCACACGGGTGCTGTATCGCAAGGCGAATGGCGAGACGAAGTTTGTGATCGTGGATGCGGCGATGAATGACCTGATCCGGCCGGCGCTGTACCAGGCGCACCATGAGATCGTGCCTGTGCTGCGTCGCGATGACGCGGAGACGGAAGAAGCCGATATTGTAGGGCCGGTGTGTGAGAGTGGCGACTTTTTTGCACGGGCCCGGTCGCTTCCCACAACGGAGCAAGGGGACCTGCTGGCAATTCTGGATGCCGGTGCGTATGGGTTGTCGCTGAGCTCGAACTACAACACGCGTGTACGGCCTGCTGAGGTGTTGGTAGAAGCCGACGGGCCTCGGCTGGTGCGCCGTCGCGAGACGTATGCGGACTTGCTTGCGGCGGAGATGGTCTAGGGTCGCGACTGCTGAAAGCAGAGCAGAACGCTAAAGTTTCGCGAAGGCCGCAAAGGGCTGTGGGACTTCGGGCGCATCTTGTTTGATGTCGAAGCATCGAATGCGTATGAGTTCTTCGATTGGCAGCGGCGTTCGTATTGGGCATGTGCATTTGAAGGTTGCGGACCTGGAGCGCGCGATTGCGTTTTATCACGGTGTGCTTGGGTTTGAGGTTACGTCGCGATATGGAACGTCTGCCGCGTTTCTGTCGGCGGGTGGGTATCACCATCACATTGGATTGAATACGTGGGAGAGCCTTGGCGGCGGACCGCCTGCGCCGGGTACGACCGGTCTGTACCACGTGGCGATTCTGTATCCCACGCGGGCGGAGCTGGGCGATGCTCTGCGACGCGTGATGAGTGCGGATATCTCGTTGCAGGGTGCATCGGATCATGGCGTGAGCGAGGCGATCTACCTGGCTGATCCGGATGGGAATGGTGTGGAATTGTATTGGGACCGTCCCAGGGAGGATTGGCCGGTGGATGCGGCGGGACATCTGCAGATGCACACTCGGCCTTTGAACCTGCGGGCAGTGCTGGACGCGGCCAACTAGGCCTCAGCCTTGCTATACTTCGGCTGTTGCGGACTGCTTTGGCAGTGCCGCGTGAATCACAGGAAAGTGCAGGGTTTCAGTCGATGTCAGGCCACTCAAAATGGGCAACCATCAAGCATAAGAAGGGCGCGGCGGATGCCAAGCGCGGCAAGGTTTTCACACGTCTGATCAAGGAAATTACGGTTGCGGCGAAGCAGGGCGGCGGCGATCCCGATGGCAATCCTCGACTGCGCACGGCGATTCTGGCTGCCAAGGCCGAGAACATGCCCGCCGACAATATCAAGCGGGCGATCCAGCGCGGTACGGGCGAACTGGAAGGCCTGAGCTACGAAGAGATCACATATGAGGGTTACGGGCCGGGCGGCGTCGCGGTCATTATCGAGGTGTTGACGGACAATCGCAACCGAGCCGTCAGCGAGATTCGGCATGCGTTTACGAAGAACGGCGGCAACCTAGGCGAGTCCGGTTCGGTTGGCTACATGTTCGCTAAGAAGGGCCTGATCGTGGTGCCGAAGGACGGCGTTGACGAGGACAAGATCACGGAAGTGGTGCTTGAGGCCGGTGCGGACGATCTGAGCGAAGAGGGCGATAACTGGGAGATATTGACGTCACCGGCTGACTTTCCTGTGGTGCGCGATGCCGTGACCAAGGCCGGCTTCAAGCCGGAGCACGCGGAGGTGACGATGATTCCTTCGACCTACCAGAAGCTGGAAGGCACGCAGGCGAACGCGATGCTGCGGTTGCTGGAAGTGTTGGAAGATCTGGACGATACGCAGAATCTGTACAGCAATTTTGACATGGACGAGAGTCAGGTTCCTGCGTGATTGCAGGGAACAGGACTCAAGGAACAGGGAACAGATGTTTAGGGGCCGCCGGGAACGGCGGCTTTCCGTTTGTGAGGGTTATGCGTAGGCAGTTGGCAGGTTTGGTGGTATTTGGTGTTTCGCTGGCGATGGGCGCGGTTGCGTGCGCGCAGGATGCTTCACCAGTGCAGACGCTGAAAAACGGTGCAACGTGGGAGTATGGCGTGCTGTTCCAGGGCGGTAAAGGCATCACGGATATGCGCGATGACTTTAAGTTCTTCCTTGCGGGTGTGCATGTGGGCCGGGTGCTCACGCCGGAGATCGGCAAAGGGCTGTTGCGCGGCAATTTTGAGTACGCGGGTGAGTTCTTTCCGTACTGGCAGTCGGATACGCCGAAGTTTCAGCGCATCAGCTGCGTGGCGACACAGGTGCCGAACGTGCTGAACTGCTCTGCGCCGTACACGGTGGGTGGCACCTTTCACGGAGTGTCGGTCACGCCGATCATCCTGCGCTGGAACTTTACGAAAGGACATACGCTGATGCCGTGGGCACAGGCTGCGGGTGGCCTGCTTTGGACGAATCACAAGTACCCCGCGTATGGCTCGGGTGATGTGAATTTGAGCAACTACGGGCCAAATTCTGACGCCAGTGTGTGGAACTTCACGCCGCAAGGTGGCATCGGCTTGCATTATTTTGTGAAGCCGAAGCAGTCGCTGGACGTGAGCGCGAACGGGGTGCATATTTCTTCGGCGAGTTTAGGGGATCGTAACCCTGGCGTGAATGCGAGTGTGCAATTCTCCGTGGGATACAGCTGGTGGAAATAGGCGTTCGCACGCCCCTTTACTGCTTCGCGTGAGGCCTTCTGTTGGTCGGCGTGAACGTTTGATCCGGGTGCTATCAGCTGCTGTGGTTCAGGTGGGTTTGGTGTTGGCAGAACCGATTGTTGAATGTGTCCCGAACTTTTCTGAGGGACGGGACGAGGGCGTGGTCCGTGAGATTGTGCGGGCGATGCAGGTGTTTGGCGTAAGCCTGCTGGACTGGTCGCTGGATGCGGCCCATAACCGCAGCGTGGTTACGATTGCGGGTGCGCCTGAGGCAGTAGCCGAGTCGGCAATCCGTGGCGTTGGACGTGCCAGCGAACTCATCGATCTTACGCAACAGGTGGGTGTGCATCCGCGGATTGGCGCGGCGGATGTGGTGCCGTTTGTGCCGGTTGCGAACTACTCGCTGGGGCAGTGCGTATCGCTGGCGCATCATGCCGGGCTTGAGATCTGGCGTCGCTTTGGGGTGCCGGTGTATTTCTATGAGGCGGCAGCGCGTAGGCCGGATCGTGTGCGGCTGGAGGACGTTCGCCGGGGTCAGTTTGAAGGTCTGCGCGAGCTGGCTCGGACGGATTCGACGCGGCACCCGGATGTTGGGTCGCCGGAACTGCACCTGACCGCCGGCGCCACCGCGGTGGGTGCAAGGCAATTCCTGATTGCGTACAACATCTACCTCAAGAGCAGCGACCTGCATATTGCACGAGCGATTGCAAAGGACTTGCGTGCGTCCGGCGGGGGAATGCTTGGCGTGAAGGCGATGGGTGTGATGGTGAATGGCCGGGCGCAGGTGAGTATGAACATCACCGACTTTCATCAATCGTCTATTGACGCGGTGCATACTGCGGTAGGACGGATAGCGGCGCGCCATGGTGCAGAAACGGGAGATGGGGAGCTGATCGGGCTGGTGCCTGAGGCTGCCTGCAAAACCGATGCGGCGTGGATGCGTCAAATACCCAGGTTTTGTCCGGATGAAAAGGTACTGGAGCGCAGGCTGAACCGGCCGATGAAATGGCCTGAAGCGGTGTTGCAGTCAACGTCTAAGATGGATTGAATACGTGGTGGAGGCAGTTTCGTGAAGAAGAGCATATGGATGGGTGTGGCTGCTGCCGCGATGATGAGCGCCTGTGTGGCGCAGGCTTCGCAGCTGAGCGGTGACGCGAAGGCGTCAATCCCTAAGGATGTGCAGCAGATTGTGGTAGTTGACTACCGCGCGATGCAAAGCTCGACGGCTGCGATGAACCTGAAGGCGCGCGTGATGCCGCCGGAGCTGGCACGGCTGGAGACGGCTCTAAAGTCGAGCGGCCTCAAGGTGGATCGCGATGCAGACACGCTGGCGTTTGCGGCCTTCCGCACCGGCGCCGCCACGACGGATTATCACACCATCGGAATTGCGCAGGGGCAGTTCAACACCAGCTCCATCATGGCGACATTCACCAAAAATAAGACGAAGATCACAACTGTAAGAAATTACAGCGTTTATCCGATGGGCGCGTCGGGTATGAGTGTTGTGTTCCTGAATCAGACGACGATGGTGTTTGGCGATGCCGCAGCGGTGAAGGCTGCGCTGGACTCGCGTGACGGGCTGATACCGAACATGCTGACCAACAGCGACATGATGAGTGAGATGAACACCGTGGATACGCGTGCGGTATGGAGCCTGCTGGACCAGAAGGGAACGCAGACGATGATGCGTTCCGTGCTGGGTGAAGCGGCCTCCTTGACGGACTACGATACGGTCAAGAACCGGATGAAGAGTTCGCGCTATACCCTTGATTTTGCTAATGGTATTCATTTCGATATGGCCGTTGTCATGTCGGATACCATGACCGCAGCGACCGCAGCAACGCTGATGAAGGGCATGGTTCTGCTGAAGCAGTCGCAGGGATCTTCGATGGAGAAGACCGCGATGAACGAGACTCATGTGGACTCGAATTCCGGGATTTTGGAAGTGTCGTACGCATCGAGTGATAGCCAGTTTTCCGATTTGCTGAATTCGCCGCTCTTCCAGCAGGTTGTGCGGTAAGAACCTCTAAGCAGGCTAAAAGAGAGCTAAATGCGATGCATTTAGCTCACTTTTTTGTCGTTTTTAGCGGTTTTTAACGCTCGGATCGCCAGGTTCGAAGACGGGTGCGAGCGGTTCGCGGATTTTCTTTGGAGCGCGATGGGTGGCAGCGACCAAGTCCAGGACAGTGGTGACGTTGGGGAGCCAGGTGGCCGGGTCCGCCTCACGTTGAGTTGCACGCAGCAGGTTGAGGTGGATCTCCCGTACCTGCGCGGCAGTCATGCCCAGATCGCCCTCGAGCGTCGCGTTAGGATCAGGGGTTTCACCTTCCGGCGCATGGGGTTGCAGCAGCAGAAAAGCCTGGTAGGCCATGCGAGAGCTTATGCCGTAGTCCGCCATGACCTTCTTGAACTCGTCGAGCGGGCGCTTGCGCTGTGCGCGTTCAGTCCGAATCTTTTCCTTGCGCGAAAGCCCGATCGCCACCGCTAGTTGCTTCATGATGGCGTAGAAGAGAACGATGACCGGCAGCAAGATGATCCAGGGAGCAATCCTGGACAGGAAGTTCACGATGGGCGAGCCGTGAGCCTGGGCGGAGCCGTTCATTTTGGCGAGGGCGGCGTCGGCAGCTGCCTGGATGCTGGCGATGTTGAAGGCGTAGCCAAGCAGCAGTGCTGAAAGCACGAGGATGGTGATCACGGAGGAGGAGCTGCTCGAGCGGAGCTTCTTCCCGGAACGTAGCTTTGGTGGAGTGACGCGTTGGTAGCGCGATGGGCCGGTGGGCTCACGAATCTCCAGCAATGGTTGCGCTGCCTGCTGCTCGGCTGGCGTCGGTATGGTCGAGGGCGGTGATGACGGTATGACCGGAGACACTTCTACGACCGGGGCTTCCGTTACGGGGGGCGCGGCTTGGTCAGGCGCCGTTGGTACAGGCGCCGCTTGGTCAGGCGCGGTTTGGACAGCCTCGGAGGTGAGAGCTGGGTCGATGGCGGGTGATGGTGATTCGGGAGGTTTTGAAGATTCGGCAGGCCGGCCTATCCTGCGCGTGGGTTTGGCAGGCGTGATACGCCGGGATCGGCGGTATGGATCTTCAATAGGCGGTTCGTTCGTGGCCATTGGGGAAGTGCCGCTTGAGCCTCTGAGCGTATCAGAGACACTACGGTCCTACGAATACGAAGGCACGAAATCACGCGTGCACCAATTCCGGACGGTATGCCACGGGGATCAAGGTCTGCCGGTGTCCGAGTTGAGATCAATTGGCGTGATGGCGTTGCTTGCCTGCGCCGGGATGGGAGTACGGCCCATGGTTGGGCGGATGACGGAAATGCGCCGGAGCTTTGCGGCATCGTGCAGCGCCGTGTCCTGCAAGAAGTTACGTGGAGCATCCTGCACGCAACGAAGCAGGTCCATGACCGTAACGATCTCCGTGGAGTCTCCGACACGCGGCTTGCGATCCGTGCTGCGGAGCAAATTGCCGAGCAGATCATTTACCTGGGGAACCGTCATATGTAAGTCGTTGCGCAGACTGTCATCCATGCGAACGCGCATGCTGCGGTTGTAATACGGCAGCAGCAGGGCATACGCATGGTTGGCGATACGAGGCCGAATACCGCGAGTAATGGCAATCTCGCGAAAGCGCTCCAGGGTAATTACGTCGCGGCCGGAAAGCGCGCGCTTTTTACGGGATTTCTTCGCGCCTGCGAGCACCCAGCGGAACAGACCGACGAGGATGAGCGCGCCGATAAGCAGTCCCAGCAACGGCAACAGCGTGGTTGTGAGGGAGGCGACACGCGCGTTTTGTGATTTGCCCGCAGCGTCGATGCCGGAGAAGAAGTGGTCGGAGGCCGTAGCAAAGCCCTGAACATTAAAGACATAGGCAAGAAAAAGAACAGCGATGCCGACGATGAGAAAGGCTCCGAAGCCGGTGTCGTTTTTTTGGTCTTCTTTCCGCCTGCGCTGCGCGGGATCGGTGCTGCGCCGGCGTGGATTGGTGCTTGAGTGGCGGCGCTGCACGTGATGGCGATGCGGAACTTCTTGTTGAGACATGACTTTCCCCCGATACACAGCGGGGGAGCTGGACGTTATGACGGTACTCGGCCCTGGAACCGGATGTCCAGCGAAACTTTAAGCAGGGGTGAAACTTTTAAGTTACTGCTTGGCGCATGCCTGCATGATGCGGGCAACGGTGCGCTCACGCACTTCTTCGGTCAGCTCATACATCTGGTGATCCCGATAGACCTTGATGGTCTTGCGTGTGGTGTCGACGAGGATTTCGCAGTGGTGACACTCGCACAGATGCGACTGAATTTCCTGGAGGAGCTCAGGTTCGACTCCACCGTCGAAGTAATCGGTCATCTGGGCAAGAAACTCTGTGCAGGTCACGTCGTTACGGTTCCGTCCTTACGCTTCATGTATCGGCTCAGCCGCTCTCGCAGTTGAAGCCGTGCGCGCAATAATCTCGACTTGACAGCGGGTACGCTCAACCCGAGCGCGGCGGCTGTCTCTTCGGTCGACATGTTTTCGATGTCGCGCAGCGTGAAAACGGTGCGGAAACCTGGCGGCAAACCTGCAATGGTGCGCTGCAGGATGTCTCCAAGCTCGGAAGTACCGTACTGCTGCTCGGGGTCAGGTGTCCAATCGGCGAAATCGCGGGGGATGGAACCTTCCTCGGTTTGCACGTCCTGATCCATGGAGACGGTGCGGCTGGTTTTGCGCTTGCGAAGCCGCATGAGGCTTTCGTTGACGGCGATGCGCGTGAGCCAGGTGGAGAATTTGCTGTTGCCCTGGAACTGGTCGAGCTTGCCATACGCCTTCATGAAGACGTCCTGCGTAATGTCTTCAGCGTCTTCGCGGTTTTGCGTGATGTGCTGGGCTACGCGGAAGATCTGGCGGTCGTACTGACGCACGAGCTTTTCAAACGCGGCGGTATCACCGTGGCGCGCGGCGTCGACCAGAGCAACGTCTGGGTGAATCTCTTCGGTTCCGGTCTGTTCGATTACTGGAGGCATGCGACTGACTCAGTGTACGTCTGACAAAGCGTGGGGGCAAAGGGTGATGCGCGTTTGTGATATTTGCAAAGTTATTCTGCATCGTTACCAAAGGAGATTCCTTTATCTGCATGGGGTATGCGAAGTATGGCCGCTCTGCGCCTTAGAGTGAAAGACGTGAAGGTACTGCTCTCATTGCTGTTGTGGGTTGGTCTGTGTTTGCCTGCTGCCTGGTCTGCGCAAACCAGGCACCCTGCGCCTGCGAAGCATGCGGCTGCCGCGCCTGCAAAGAAGGGTGCGCATGCCGCGGCAGCATCGTCGAAGCGTGCGGCTTCGCCGGTCAGGGGTAAGGGCAGGGCGGTGGTGAAAGAAGGTCCGCACGCTAAGACGACACGTATCGCGTCGCAGCCTACGGCGCAGAGCCGTGTGCTGAGCACGGCGTTTGTGGCGTCGGCCACGTTACGGCCCATGGCGCAGCAGTTGGCTGCGTCGCGCTCGGCTGCAGCGTTTGCGGGGGTGGAGAACTATGCGGCGGCGCATCCGGGTGAGGGAGCGGCCGCGGCGTATCTTGCGATGGGGCATGCGTATAGCGCAGACCGCCGGTATGGGGAGTCGTCTACGGCGTACCGGTCAGCTGCGGCGCAGGGCTCGGCGCTGCGCGACTATGCGGATTATCTTGCGGCGCAGGCTGCGCTGAACAACCACGACAGCGCTACGGCGGTTGCCCTGCTGACGAACTTTGGGCAGAAGTATCCTGACAGTATTTTTGTGCCGAGTGCGCCCGTGGCATTGGCGAATGCGTACCTGCTGGCGAATGATCCGCAGAGTGCGTTGCGGTCGCTGGGTGTGTTGATGGGGCAGCCGAAATCGCAGTCGGCGGATTATTTGCTGACCGAGGCGAAGGCGCACCAGGCAGCGGGAGACTCGGCTGCGGCTGCGGCGCTGTACCGGCAGATTTATGTTGGGTTGCCGTTTTCGCCGGAGGCCGTGCAGGCGAAGACGGCGTTGCAGGCGATGAACGCCGGGCCGTCGGCGGGCGAGCGCAAGCTGCGTGCAGATGCGTTGTTCAACGCGAAGCGCTATGCGGACGCGGCGAATGAATACGACGCCATTGCGCATAACGAGGCGACGCTGTCGCAGGCGGACAAGAACGCGTTGGCGATCTACTCGGCGGTGTGTGATTTGCGGTTGAAGCACCTATCGCGGCACGACGCGGAGAAGCTGCCGGATACGGGCGATGACAGCGCCGCGCTGAAGCTGTACATCCTGGCGGAGATTTCGCGCACGGAAGGCGATACCACTGAGCACACGGCGATTCTGCAGCAGATGCAGCAACGCTTTCCGCACAGCCGCTGGCTGGAGGAGGCGCTATACAGCGGCGGCAACATGTATCTTATCAAGCGGGATTCGGCGCAGGCGATACAGCATTACACGCTGCTGTTCCAGCTGTTCCCGAACAGCACGTATGCGCCTTCGGCCCACTGGCGCGCGGCGTGGCTGAACTACCGGCTGCGTAACTATGCAGATGCCGCGCGGCTGATGGAGGAGCAGGTGGCGAGGTATCCCACCAGCCAGGAGGCGCCGACTGCGCTGTACTGGCGAGGCAGGCTGTATGAGGATCCGGAGCGGAACCTTGCGCAGGCTGCGAACTTCTACACGGCGCTGTCGAATACGTATCGGAACTACTACTACGCGAACCTGGCGCGGCAGCGGCTGGCTGCGATGGGGCCTCAGGCACAGGTGACTCCTGCTGCGGCGCTTGCGAGCGTGAAGCCGCCACCGGCGCCCACGCTGGTTGCGGCGTTGCCGGAGTACGATCCGCACCTGATCAAGGCGCGGCTGCTGGCGAATGCGGCGCTGAACGAATTCATTGCGCCGGAGATACAGGCCAGCGGCAGCAGCAGCCAATGGGGTGCGCTTGCGGAGGCGGAGATTTACACGAGCTATGGCGAGAATGTGCGCGCGCTGCAGGCGATCAAACGCGCCGGCAGCGGCCTGTACACGTTGCCGGTGAGCGAGGTGCCGAATGAGTATTGGCAGCTGCTGTTTCCGCGGCCGTACTGGGGCGATCTGCAGGCGAGCGCGCAGGCGCAGGGGCTTGATCCGTACCTTGTGGCTTCGCTGATACGGCAGGAGAGCGAGTTCAATCCGGGTGCTGTTTCGCGTGCGAATGCGATGGGGTTGATGCAGCTGTTGCCTGCGGTTGGGAAGGCGGAGGCCAAGCGCACGGGCATGAAGGGTTTCTCGAATGGGAGTTTGTTGAATCCCACGGTGAATCTGAAGTTGGGCACGGCGAATCTGCGGCAGGTGCTGGACCGTTTTAACGGCACGCCGGAGTATGCGCTGGCTGCGTACAACGCGGGCGATGTGCCGGTGCGGAACTGGATGGGTGAGAACAACTATCGCGATCTGCCGGAGTTCGTGGAGTCGATTCCGTACACAGAGACGCGCGAGTACGTGCAGAGCATTCTGCGCAACCGGGAGATGTACCGGCAGCTATACCGCTAGCGGCGCGGCTTCTGGTGCGAACTCGGCTTTAGGTTGTGGGCTTTACACTCTCTATGGGCCCGGATGGTGAAATCGGCAGACACAGCGGACTTAAAATCCGCAGACCGCAAGGTCGTGGGGGTTCAAGTCCCCCTCCGGGCACCAACAAAATAAAGGACTTATTAAAAAATCGAGTCCCTGTCTTTCCGTCACAAAATGCCTGGTGCTATTGTGGTGCTATTCTGCTTCGCGAGGAGTAGCACCCATGGCACGTCGGAAGGACGAACCCGAACGCGGTGTCTTCGAGAAACGAGCCGGCTCCGGTGTCTGGTGGATTCGGTATACCGATGGAGCTGGGCAGTACAAGCGTGAGAAGGTCGGTCCACGCGGAGCAGCCGTGAGTCTGTACCAGAAGCGCAAGACCGAAGCCCGCCTGGGCGTGAAGATGCCGGAAAACATTCGGCACCGTGGAGTGACCTTTCAGCAACTTGCTAATGCCATCCTCATTCATGTTGAACAACACGGTTATAAGGATCAGCGGAACGTTCGTTCCCGGCTCGAAAAGCTGTGTGACGAGTTCGGTCCATTGGAGGCCGACAAGATTCTTCCAGAGCACATTACCGATTGGCTCGCAAAGAGCACGAAAACGGCGGCCACCTCGAACCGATACAAAGCCACCATATCTCTCGTCTATCGCGAGGGCATTAGGAACCGCCGCGTGAACACGAACCCGGCGCGTCTCGTTCGAGGCAGACGCGAAAACAATACCCGCATTCGTTACCTGCTCCCCGAGGAAGAGAAGCGGCTGATGAAGGTGATGCTCCAGGATTTCCCGCACCGGATACCTGAGCTCCTCGTTTCGCTTGGCACCGGAATGCGTCTCAGCGAGCAGTACGGTCTCATGTGGTCTGATATCGACCTCCGTCAAGGGTTGATCCACATTCGCGAGAGCAAGAACGGCTCACCGCGCGAGATTCCTATGAGTCCCACAGTCAAGACAGCGATTAGCGGGTTATCGAAGAACAAGTCGCCAGATGGTCGTGTCTTTCCTGCTGGTTCCCCAAAGCGCTTCTGGCACCTTGCGCTTGAGAAGGCTGAAATCAAGGACTACGTCTGGCATTGCAATCGGCATACGTTCTGCACACGCTTGACCGAGAGAGGCGTGCAACTCAAGGTCATTCAGAAGCTAGCAGGTCACAAACGATTGCGATGACGGCCCGGTACGCGAAAGCGACGGATGATACCTTACGACAAGCAGTTGCGCTTTTGTGAGCATTCGAGACGACGCGAGACGATGCTCGAGGCATGTCGCAATCTGAGCCTAGCCTACCAGGCGTTCCGGATGATCTCCGCGGGAATAGCGCTTAAGTTCTGAACTCGGGATCAGTACTCGACTTCCAATTCTGCGTGTGAGCAGTTTCCCCTTCGCGATCAGATAGTCAAGAGCTCGTTCGCTAATGGAGAGTAAGGCAGCAGCCTCGCTACGGCAGACCAACAACTTCTGGTCTGGCGGAAGTGTTACGCGGGCCGGTGCCTTCCTCGGACTTGAATCGCTAGTGTTCATATCCTCACCCCAATTAGTGTTTGCATCAGATCGGATCCTTCGCCTCGTTGTCTCCCTAGCTTTGACAAGTGGCCAGAATGACTTTCCATGTGCGAACAAGCCGGTTGGACTAGCGTGGATGATATGCGTCGAACCGTCTAATACGTTTCACGTATCAGGTGATCGTTCGGAAGTATCGGTGTCGTCAGAAACCGCATTTTTATTGACCGAAACGTGTTTCCCATTCGGAGTAAATTTGGCCGCGTAGTGTCTTCTGCATTGATCGGTGTGCGATCCCTTGTCAGAATTTCCACAGACGGGAAAGTGACTGCTTTCCACGTCCGCCACTGAAACCTCGTATTGAACGCTCTTTCTTCCCCGAGTAGAGTGCAATGAACGATTGGGCTGAATTTCGTCACTTTAGGTATCTGCTTGCCATTCTCGAAAAGCAGGGATTTCGCCCTGCGGCGGAAGAACTAAACGCATCGCAGCCGAACCTCACAGTTCAGGCTCGACAGTTTCAAGAGAACGCGTCCGTCCGTCTGTTCCGAAAGATGAGGAATGGCCGCATTCGTCCCACCGAAACAGGAGTCGCTTTTATCGCGTTGGCTCGCCTTCTACTCGCGACACGCGATGAGGTCGTGGACGCGTTACGTGCCATTGAAAGCGGTGAGATTCGCTCCGTTCATTTTGGGTGTAGCCCGTGGGTCGATCAGGGTCTCTTCCGCAGCTTCTGCAACCTGCACAAGGAACTCCTTCCAGCCTGTGCAATCCATCCAACGCTCGACGATACAGCCCACCTCGCTGAGGAGGTGTTAAGCGGTGTCGTTGACGCCGCGATTGTTACCTTGCCCCTTGAGCACCCGGATCTTCACGTCGAGGGAATACAACGTGAGCGTCTCGTCGTTTGCCTCCGGAGAGACGATGCGATGGCTAGTAAGTTGTCTCTGCGGGTTTCCGATCTGGAAGGGAAGCTTTCCGTTCTCTACCACCCACGACGTCATCCAGAGGCCCATGAACGTTTGCTGGAATTGCTCGACGAGCAGGGAATCGTCGTCGATGAGCATTCTCGCGCCTCAAACCCATTCGAACTGCAACTGCTCGTCAAAGAGGGCCACGGGTTTGCATTAGTACGCGAGGGCAGCGTTCACGATGAGGAGCTGACGACACGTCCGATTGCAGGTGTGACCTGGACGGTAGATACCGCGTTGATCTATCGCAAGCAGCAGTATCCAAAGACGCTCCCACTGGTCCTGAAGAATCTCAAACGGCAACAGAAGCCCGGTGAAGATAGGACGACGCCGCGTGCATACACGTCGCATAAGACACTTACACCGGAGCGCACGTCGAACGGCACGAAACGCCCCTCTCAATCGGTATCCCTTCGACAGGCCGAACTCTTTGCTCCGGACAGTACACAGAGGCGAACCGGCTGACCGTCCTCTATTTCATGATGTAAGCGTTGAGGCCAATCGTTATGGGTTTTCCGTTGACGAGTGCGCCCGTCGCAACATTGCCGCTGCTCGTAGCCACCAACATGGTCTTACCGCTTTTCGATCGCGTTGGCTCTGGTAGTAGTGCGATTCTGATCACGAGTTCGTTTCCTTCAACCGTCGCTTGCATGGCGTTCCTTTCGCTCTCCATACAAGCTTAGCCGGTCACTCTAGGAGGACCTCTCCAGACATTCTCGCAAGAGAATGTTGAGGTCCAACCTTGAATTGCGAATGAGAATCGACATAAATACGGGATGTTCTGAAGGCCTGATACGTCGGAGCGATCACCCGATACGAACTTCGTATTAGACCCACGCCGCAAGATTTTCCATCATTGAGGCATATCACGGCTGACCCCAGCCGGTGGAGGTGCTGATGCTTCGTAAACGTCCGTTCTCTGTCCCTTTCAGTCCAGTTTTCCGCGCCAAGAGATTGGCCCAAACTCCCGTCTATCGCCGCGCACAGCACGCGTTGCGAGTGGCAGGACCGACACTCATTCCACTCATGTTCGCAGGTGCTGCACACGCCCAGGGAACCATGGACTTTTCCGGAGCACAGACCCTCATGGGAACGTTCAAGACGTTTGCTGTGTACGCAGGCGCCGTTATCTGTTTCGGCGGTTTGATCTTCGCCGGAATCCGCATGATGAGCGGACGCTTTCAGGATGCGATTCCCGGGTTGTTTGGCGCGCTCTTTGGCGCCGGAGTTCTCGGGTGGGGCGCGGGTTGGATCGGCTACTCTCAGGAATACCTGGATGCGTCCAGCCCGCGTTCCCAGAAGATCAGGGACCATCTGGAGCGGAATGGGTTCAAGGGCCCTGAGGCCGCAGAGATCGCAGCGCACGCCACCCGCGAAAAGAAACAAGACCTCACCAAAGAACAAGTGTTGCAGGCGCATCGGGAGGTCGCCGCCGAGTTCGGCAATGAGGCAAGCCGTGTCGTTGCAGAGGCGCGGCAACGTTCCGTAGAGCAGGGCGTTCGCCAGCCTTCCCCGGTCCGCGCGCAAGAGGCGATGACCTTCGCGCGAGATCATTTGTTCGAGCGCGAGGCCGTTGCCGACGAGCGCGCAATCATGACCGCTGCCCTGCGGCGCAGCATGGGAGAGGCGAACTTTTCCGAGGTCCGCGACCAGTTCTCCGCGCGCCGCGAGCAGGGCCACTTCCAAACTGTGGCCCAGCGGACCTATGACTCTGCGCAGCGGTATACGACGCCGGAAACGCTTGCCGCGGAGCGTGCCAATATTCAGCAGGTTCGGGAAGGAAGACATGCCCTAGCGCCCATGATGACGGAACGCGAAGCCTTTGCCCAGGCCGAGACTCGGAGCTTTTTAAATGGCGCCCAGCGCCGCGTTGTTCATGAGGTTCTGACCTCGACCGACCGCGTTCATGGGCTTCAGGGACTTGCCGGTTCAGGGAAGACAGCCAGTCTTGAAACAATCCGCGAAGGCGCCGAGTCGAAGGGCTACAAGGTGGAGGGTTTTGCCCCTACATCCCGCGCTGCTGGCCAGCTCCGCGAGGCCGGAATCGAGGCTAGCACCCTACAGGGCTTCCTTGCACGCAAGATCGAGGATACGCCGGGACAGCGCCATCTCTACATGCTGGATGAATCCTCGCTTGCCTCATCGAAGCAAATGCACGATTTCCTTCGGAAGGTTTCGCCTGAGGACAGAGTTCTCGTCATCGGAGACATTCGCCAGCATCAGGGCGTGGAGGCCGGCAAGCCGTTCCAGCAGATGCAGCAGGCCGGAATGCAAACCTCCCAACTGGATCAGATCATGCGCCAAAAGAACGCAGAACTGCTGAAAGCGGTCCAGCACCTTGCCACTGGAGAAACAGAGAAGGGCGTCGAGTTGTTGGCCCAGCAGGGACGAGTGACCGAGGTAAAGAGCGGCGTAGACCGTGTAGGGGCCATCGCCAAGGACTATGCCGCCCAACCGGAAAATACCCTCGTCGTCTCCCCAGACAATCGGAGCCGTCAGCAGATCAACGAGGCCATCCGCGCCGAGCTACAAAGCACTGGCCAGCTATCCCCTGACGGCCGCACGTTCCAGACACTCGCGCATCGTTCCGATCTCACAGGCGCGGGACGCACGTGGGCGGCACTCTACGATCCCGGCGATGTGATCCATTACGAAGCTGGCAGCAAGGCTCTAGGCTTCGATAGGGGTTCTGAGGCGCGCGTGATTGGCGTGGACGCCCGCACCAACACCCTTACCGTCCGGAAGCAGGACGGCGAACAGGTCTCCTATGACCCCAAGCGGCTCTATGGCGTGAACGTCTTCGAAGAGCGCAGCCGGGATTTCAGCTTGGGCGAGCGCATTCAATTCACCGCCGGAAACCGCGATCTCGGCATCGCAAATCGCGACCTTGGCACCATCACGGCACTGGAGGAGCGCTCCATCACCATCCGCATGGATGGCAAGAGTGGGCGCGAAGTAACATTCGACCCGACTGATTTCCGGCAGCTCGACCATGGTTACGCGGTCACGTCCCACAGCTCGCAGGGACTCACCGCCGACCGCGTGATCGCCAATATCGACACCGATTCCAGCCGTTCGCTTATCAATGACAGGCTGGCCTATGTCGCCATCTCCCGGGCCGCCTACGATGCGCGCATCTACACCAATGACGCCGGGACCTTGGGCCAGCGGCTGGCCACCGAGGTTTCGAAGACCGCAGCGTTCGACCTCAGCGATGTCCGGCAGGCGGTGGACAGCTTCCGGCGCGATGACCCACAGTCGGCGACCGCGCTCCTGCGGGATACCAACCGTATCCATGTCTACAGCGACCCGGAACACCGCGTTGCTGCCGTGGCCCGGGACTACGTTTCCAAAGAAGACCGCGCCGTCATCTTCGCTCCTGACAAAGCGGAGCGTGAAGAGCTGACCCGCCTCATCCGTGTGGATCTTCATGGGCAGGGCAGGCTGGGCGAGACCTCTAGAGCCACCGTACTATCTGACAAAATGCTCTCCGACAAGGATGCAAAGATCGCCGCGAACTATGAAGTCGGTGACGTGATCCGTTACGGCAGCAAGGGCAGCGATGAGCTGAGCATTTCTCCGAACTCCTACGGAAGGGTGACCGACGTCGATACCGAGAAGAACCTCATCACTGTAACCGGGCAGGACGACAGCCCCCGCGTCTACGACCCAGCAGCCGAATGGCAGATGCGCCTCAAGGCTATTGTTTACAAGCCCGAAGAGCGCGAGTTGGCCGAAAGCGAGCGCATCCAGTTCACCCGTTCTGAGTGGGAGCAGGGTATCCGTGTCGGCAATCTTGCCACGATTGAGCACATCCACGAAGACGGCGGCCTCTCGGTCAGAGTTGATTCGGGAGCGAGCTTGCAACTCACGCCCGAACATGCACAGCATGTCGATTACGGGTATGCCATCGAATCGACCAAACGCTTGTCTGTCGATCGCGTCATCTTGAGTGGTGAGGCCGAGCACATCACCACGCAGCAGGAAGCCCTCTCACATCTTCCGACCAAGCTTCACGAGTTAGCCGTGTACACGTCGGATGGCTACCACCAGCGCCCGGCGCCCGAGATTGCCGTGCAGAAAGAGTTTGCCGGTCCGGCTGTGGCGGAAATCCCCATCCCGGAGATCGACGCTCCCTCCATCGAGTTCGAGGGATACGCCATCGAGCTATAACCGGGTTCCCGCGCGTCCCGCCAACCAGTCGATTGCACCCGAGCCCTGCCGTGAGAGCCTACTCGCATCGAAACACCTGTCTCGGTGGCTCGGAAATGACCACCCATAAAACAGGTCAACGGTGATTCAGTGGCCCGTCGGCTATGCATGAACGGCTTCGACATGGAGAGTCCGTCAAACCTTACCCTCCCCCGCATGACACTGCAGGTTCCTTGTCATGCTGACGGGTTAGCCATTAGCATCGCTTTACCGGTCAAGGAGCTTTTTATGGGTGTCGTTGATCCTGCGACACATGAATGCTAAAGGTACTAAGTAGCTCGCATCGCACTGAGTCAGCTATGAGTTGACTATGAGTTGGAGGAAGGCGTGAATTGCTCCCGTGACCGGCACTTCTCTTAGACTTTCCAGCACTTCGCTCAACAAAACTCCCGAGGAACTCGCAGCGCAGTTCGCATTGCTGACGACGTTCGAGAGTATTGCGGCTATTCTGGAGATCACACCCTATCAGCTCTACCATTTCACCCACGCCGGGCATAGGTACACCAACCTCGCCATCAAGAAAAAACATGGCGGAGTACGAGCCATTCGCGCGCCGATCGTAGGGCTGAAGATCATCCAGAGCAAGCTGAACCAGGTCCTGCGGGCTGTTTATTCGCCCGCATCGGTTGCGCACGGCTTTATCGAGGACCGCAGTGTCGTATCGAACGCCGCTATACACTGCCGGGCGCGTTTCGTTCTTAACGTCGACCTTGCCAAGTTTTTCGAGACCATCACTTTCGCCCGAGTGCGGGGAATGTTCATGGCGAAACCCTACGGCCGAAACAAGGTGGTAGCCACTATTCTGGCCCGACTATGCTGCTACGAGGGAGTTCTCCCACAGGGATCTCCCAGTTCGCCGGTGGCTTCCAACATGCTTGTGGCGAGGATGGACAGTCAACTCAAGGTCCTTGCACGCACTCATAAATGTACCTACAGCCGATATGTCGACGACCTGAGCTTCTCGACCTTCGTGAACAGGTTTCCTAGAGCGCTTGCGAATTTCGCTGAAGAAGAAGCAGGCGGCGGACTGCAAATCGGCGCCAGCCTTCTGGAAATCATCGCCTCCAACGGTTTCGCCATCAACCCGCAGAAGAGTCGGCTACAGCATTCCTCTGGTCGTCAGGTCGTAACCGGCATTACGACCAATCGCTTCCCGAACGTACCTCAGGAGTTTGTGAGGCAGGTCAGGGCCATGCTGCATGCCTGGGGTAAGTTCGGAGTAAGCGAGGCTGCGGCGCATTTCTTCGAGAAGTTCGACTATAAAGAGAGATCGCCTGCAGGCACCGGCGCGGCTGTCCTGTTCAAGAAGATTGTGAAAGGCAGGATTGACTATCTTGGGATGGTCAGAGGTCGCGAGAGCCGCACGCACCTTTCACTGCTGGAAAAGTATGCAGCGCTTCAACCAGACTATGTTTGGCCTTCTACGCTCCCTCGCGAACTGAAACTCAGTGTTCTTGAGAGGGCTGTCTTTGCGATCGAAGGGGATGAATCGCAAGGAACCGCGTTCAACCTTGGGAGGCTTGGCCTCATCACCTGCGCTCATGTTGTGGCAGCCGACGGTCCGTACTATGTGCAGCGGTACGGGCAGCAAGACGCATTTCCCGTCACGATTGTTCATATCGACGAAGACCGCGATCTGGCGCTCCTCAAATTTGAAGCGCAGGTGCCACACCCATTGCCGCAATTTGAGCTCTCCGCAATCGCCGCCGAGAAGGAAGATCAGATTGTCTTGATGGGCTACCCGAATAACGGAATCGCGGTGTCCTCTTCCATTGAGCGAGGAGCAGTAACCGGGCACTTCACCCGATTCGGCCAGTCGCGGCACCTGATAACGTGCACAATTTACCAGGGCAATAGCGGCGGACCGTTGCTCGACCGTAATTTTCGGCTGGTCGGCATCGCTGCAAACGGCATACCGAAAGAAGAGGAGAAACCAGCGAATCTCCATGGAGTGATCCCAATCTCAGTGCTGGCTGATTTCCTGAATAGCTTGCCAGCGGCGCAGGGCTCACCAGCCGCCGCAGAAACAGCCCCGTAGGAGGATGCTAGACTGCATGCATTCGGAACCTGAGTTACACCTCTTCCAAAATGCCACAGGCAGAGAGCACGCCTGAAATTTCGGTTCATTATGTCGGTCCGGCTGTTGAAAACGGCCGGATAGATCTCTTCGTTCTATCCGATGGGCTTCGCGGGCTCGGTAGGCTCACCAGCAGAGTGAGTTACCTGATGTTCGGCAGCGAGCTCGACTACCGTATCGAGCTTGATAGCCAGTTCCAGACCGGCTCCGTCGTCATACCGCTGCATGTTTTCACCGACACCGTCTCCAAAGTTGAAAACGCGCTTCTCTCCCGGCACGGACAGGCGCTTTCGAGTTTGCTGACGATTCTAGGCTGGGGCGCAGTCTCCGGGGCGATCAACCTATACAAGATGTTCAAGCAGAAGAAGGGCCGTCCGATCACTGACGAGGACGACCTCGCCCGAATCCTTGCACGGCTCGACAATATTGAACGGCTGCTATTCATCAAAATCTACAACGACGCGGAGGTTCAGGCAGCACTTCGCGCTGCGTTGCGGCCACTCCGCACCGAAGGGATTGTCGAATACCAGACGCGCCGACGCGAAGTCATCGTGGAAACGGTACGGCAGTCTGACCTCAAATCCGCGGATGAGGCCGAGGAGAGTTCAATTCAGGAAGTGGAGGAGAAGGTTCTCGATATCGAAAAAGCCGCACTTGTGCCGCATCTCTCGTGGCACTTCTCAGACGAAGGAAGCGCATTTGACGCTCGCATCCAAGATCCAGCGCTGTGGGATCGCGTAGCGAAGGGAGAGCGTTTCGGCTACGGCGACCGGATGAGGGTGGAGCTTAGGACCACCTTCCACCGTGATTCCAGAGGAAGGCTCAATCTCGAGCGCACGATCCCCAAGGTGATCGATGTGGAGCATGCCACACAGCCTCAGCCCAGCCTGTGGTCCGACGAAAGTTCTGGGCAATCCTAGATGACTCTGCGGATACGAACCCGCCGCGTAGGAAGAGCGAGTCGGACCGTGACGTCGACAGCTCCAAGAATCAGCCGGAGAGGCTGCGGCCTTCTCAAAGAGTTAAGTAATCTCTCTGATACGAAACATCATCCTCATTATCCTGTGTTGCGCCCCTCCCACTTGGCCGCGATTTCTTCGATATTAGGGGTGGAGGGTTCGGTTGATGACCAAGCCTTGATGAATGCAGGGTCATCGCTCCTGGGCCTCGGATTTACGTCGTTGATGCGAACCTGAAGGGGCAGCGAAACACAGTCCCCGAGTACGATAGCCTGCTGCTGTGCTAGGGCTGGGAGCTGATCGAGAAGCTCTCGATTCACCCCGCTGATGACACTCTTGAAATACTCCTGATCATCAGGATTCTGGATGCGGTGAACGATGAAGCTATTGCACTGCGCCAGCACAGTTCGCGATAATTCGCTCGGTCTTTGTGAAGCAACGACGAGACTCAAACCAAACTTCCGACCCTCCTTCGCGATTTTCTCGAATACCTCTCTGGCTCTAATCTGACGCTCTGAACGCGCGTTTGCCGGAATGTAATGGTGCGCTTCTTCGAGAATCAGAACGACCGGAAATGTGCCCCGCTCCGGATTTCGCTGCATGAATTCCAATACCAAGCGCCCTAGGAGAGCTGTGACATTCTCTAGAACTTCAGACGCGAGCTGGCTCAAGTCCAAAATTGTGATTTGGTGGGAAATAGCGCCATCGGGGTATTGAGCGTCGTATGCGTCTGCCCACGGCGGACGATCGGTGTCAAAGTGCCTACTAGGATTCAATCCGAAAAGTAAACGGAGAAATGAGGCGAGCGCCTGTTTGAATGGAGGTACTTGAAATAGGAAGGCATACCGCGGATCTTGCCGTGCCTGTTCGAGGCGGAGCTGCAACGTGCCCGCATAGTTGCGCAAGTTGGAGTTACGTTCGGATTCTCGGGCAAGAACGTCCGCGAAGATTGTGCTGACGAATGCGTCAAAATCGAAATGTACAGGCGAATCGACTCCTACCGGCACGCTTCCGTCCGTCCTCAAAGCGTCTCGGTCAGCTATCAGTTGAGTGCGAATCGTCTCAAGTTCTTCGCGGATTGTGCTATTAGCAATGGCGTCAATAGCTCCCTCTCCAAGAATCGAGCCAACCATCGTTGCGCATCCGCATTTGTAGATTCCCCAACTGCTTAGCAGATTGGCCTGATCGAAGACATCGACCTTGCTTTCGAGCAGGCTTCCAAGCGGAGAGATTTTGTCGCGTAGATTTTTCCGAGCGTAGAATTCGGCTTTGCCGCTTGGGGGATTCTTGAGAAAGCCGTCAATCTGATTGATCGTGTCCTCTATCGAGCTGAATATATGCAGCTCCGAAGCCTTTAATTGGCTCGTGGCGCGCGCCGCACTGATAGCGGTAAACAAAAGCGGCGCCTGGGCACCTTCGCCCGGTCGGAAGAAGGCTTGATAATCGACACTGTTCATGAACCAGTGCGGCATCCAGAGCCCCGTCGGTTCGTCGCCGTTATTTCGAAGAACCAGCCTGTTGTAGATGGGACTGCCGTCGGCTTCCGTAAAGGCGTGTTCATACTCGTTATTCGTATCAAAGATGATGAAATGAGCGTTCGGCATCCCTCGATCGAGCACTGATCGAACCAGCGCCGTAACAGTGCAGCTTTTGCCCGCTCCTGTGTTGCCTAGGATAGCCGCGTGTTTACCAAAGAATTTGTCGATGTCAATAATCACTTCGTAATCAGTGAATATGGGCGATTTTCCGATAGTGACGTGGTGTGGACTGTTCTTTCCTGGTTTGTCAAAAATTACATCGAGGTCTTCTTCGCTGGCAAACCATACGGGGTTATCAAGTTCTGGGTACCGCTTGACGCCGTATTCGAAACGGATACCTTTCGCGCTTTGCGTGAGCGTCCCGATCATACTTGCCCAGATAGTTCTTCGGGGCCTGGCGATGACAAGCATTTGGCGGTTCTGCACACTCGCCTCTGCCTCTTCCGCCATGTCCAAGCTTGTAACGATGGCAACGACCCGCTCGCTCCCCACCGGAATGATGACAAAGCTGTTTATGACAGCAATGGAATAGAGGCCGCCTAAGCTGCTCTTCACATAGCTGCTTGTCTCCTGTAACAACTCAACAAGCACTTGATATGTCTTGACCTTAACGGTTCGGCCGATCGTCCTATCACTTGGCATCGGCGTCGCTCTTACTCTTGAAGAGTTTGGCCAACTCCTCGTTGGCCTTGGCCTCGGTGTTCAATTCAGAGATGTCCGGCATCAGCTTCGTGCTGAAGTCCTGCAAAGTTCCACTACCGCTCACGTAGTTCCCATCCGTACCTTTTTCTCCGCCTACGATCACAAGGATTCGTTTGCTATCCAGTTGCAACAGCCGCCAGATTTCATGCTCATCGCCGATCGTCTCACCTGGGCCCGGTATCGAGAGCGAAGGGGTCACAATCACGAGCACAAAGCTAGGTATGCTGAGAGCTTGGTAGATCAACCTGTTGACATGGCTGTCTTGAAAGCGATAGCCGATAACCATCAGAACGCTCTGAGGCTGGTGAATTTGAACACTCAGGTGCCGGAACATCTCAGAATAGGGATAACCGTTCATTTCGGTTACCTTTAAGGGAGACGGGTAGATCATGACATCGCCGTACTCTGCGTCGTCGGGGTGTCCGTGGCGGATTATGACATCTGCACCCTGCGTTCCGTGACGGCGCCAATTGATGCTCCCGTGCAACTTGTAAAGATGGAGAACGCGGTCGACGCGTGTGACCCGTCCTTCAGTTGTTTCGCCTGGATAGTACAGATCGTAGTGATAAGACTCTGTACGGAGCGTTCGATTGATAGTTCCAAGAAAACCGTCGAAGTAAAGCACGCCCAAGTTATCGAGAGCCCGTTCAATCACCAGATCGTAGTTCAACGTGAAGATCTTCGCACGCGGTAACGTAGTGCTTCGCAACAGAACACGGCGTAGCAATTCTTCATGGAACTTGAGGTCCGCGTCAGGCGCGTCGCCTACTGTCTTACACCTGAGGAAAAGCCACTTTTTGAGGAGCTGTTCTAGGCACCTCGCGTCCTCAGCTGTAACTTCTTCGCCATCTACTGCACTTGTGCGTCGCAGCAGCTTCTCATTTGCCTGGATATTAGCCAGCGCAGTCAGTAATGGTTCTATCCCGATCTTTCCAGCTTTCGGCAGAAAGACGTCAAGAGTTTCCAGAGCTTGCGATTGCTTAGAAGAGTCCGCCAGGCTAAATGGGCTCTTCAGAAACTCCGGAACCAGACTTGCCACATCACCTATCAGTGGCGCTCCCAATGGGATGCTGCAACCATTCCCGATGAGAATTGAGAGGTTTCGGACCTCGAGATATTGGCGAAGCCGCTGGATGAGCTTACCGTAATCCTCAGCTGTTTCGAGATTGATTGGCGTCGAGCCGAGGTAATATTGGTTTTGGCTCATGTCGCACGCTGCGCCGAATTATAGCATCGGGTTGGAAGCTTACCGGTGTCGGTATTGACTTTCAGTCGGGCCAAAGCTTACGAAACTTCAGTACGTTTAATCATCCGCCCCTATACCAATCGCAAAAGTAGGAGCATCGACAGTTGAACGCATAAGAATTTTCATCGGGGTGACGGACAAGGACTGGTTTCAACTCCATGCCTCTCGCGACAACGTCGATGAGGTCAACTTTTGGCGTCCATCGCCCACGGCCGCCTTCAAGGCCCTCGATCCGGGCGAACTCCTACTCTTCAAGCTGCATTCGCCTGACAATTTCATTGTTGGAGGCGGCTTCTTTACGAAGTTTCAGCAGCTTCCGGTGAATCTGGCGTGGGACGCTTTCGGCTTGGGCAACGGCGTGTCATCGCTCACGGAAATGCGTCAGCGAATCGCCTATTATCGCCGTGAGCCCATGATGCCAGCTGATAACCCCACAATCGGCTGCATCATGCTGGCGGAGCCCTTCTTCTGGCCCGAGGGCCAGTGGATACCTTCCCCGCCCGATTTCAAACTGAACACGGTGCAGGGGAAGGGGTACGACGCGGAAGCTGGCACTGGCCAGGAGTTGTGGGTCGCCGTGGAGGAAAGGCTAAGGCTGCAGCCGCCAGCCCTGCTGGTCGACGAAACCGCGACCGTTGCCGCCATCGAGTCGCACGGGTTCGGCAAGCCGAAGATCGTCCTGCCGCGCCTCGGGCAGGGATCATTCCGCATCGTCGTCACGGATGCCTATGAAAGGCGGTGTGCTCTCACCGGCGAGCGCACCCTCCCTGTCCTCGATGCTGCACACATCAAGCCTTACTCAGTCCTGCAGAAGCACGAGGTATCTAACGGCATACTGATGCGAAGTGACCTGCACCGGCTGTTCGACGATGGGTACATCACCATCGATCCGACAGATCGCAAGATTCTGGTGAGCCCGCGAATACGCGAGGAATTCCAGAACGGTAAGGAGTATTACAAGCTTCATGGCCAGCTGATTCGTGAGCCTCTACAGCCACTCTATCGGCCTCGCGCTGACAATCTCGCTTACCACGCCTATAGGGTCTTTAGGTAGAGTTCGCTGCGATATACTCATCCCGCGAGCGTGAGCATTGGAAACACCAGATAAGTCATCAGACATCTCAGAACCGGCCGAGAAGCCCGAATCCGCAGACGTCGCCAAGCGGAAGCTCGCCGACCATCCCCACTGGTGGACGATCATCTTGGGCTTCGTTGCAATCGCAATCAGCAGTCTCAGCTATCGCGAATCATGGGAGGCACGCCATTTGAACGAAGCTGTGAACAGGCCACTCGTGCGTGTAGTCGACGTGGGAGTAGGCAGCCCGGTTCTGGGGAAGACTCAAACGAACGGGCCACGCTATCCGAATTACTATCGCCTGAACGTGAAGAATAGCGGCAAGTCCTTCGCAGATAACGTGCAGATTCACTATAAGGCGCAGCTTGAAGATACTCGGTGCTGCGAAGGATTTCTCAAGTTTTCAGACACAGACGGATCGACGACGGATAATACTCTGATCGGGGATCTCGCGCCGGATGACGAGTACGAGGTTCCGCTCTGGGGATACATCCTCATGGACAACCCGACGATTCAGATAGGTGACCACCAAACCAATATGGTGTCCCTTTATATTTTGGGCACGATCGACTACGTGAACCCTTTCAGCAAGGAAAGCTATCACGAGAAGTTTTGCTTTATCGATCCAGGCACTAGCGGGCACTTCCAGCGATGTTCGGCCAAAGAACCAACGTACCGATGACGGGCGTATTCGGATGCAATTGTCGAATCATCGGGGCTCCGGATTCAAGCCTGGAACGCCGACCACACAGACGCGCTCGATGCTCAAAACCCTCTAGCAAGCCAGCAACACTACTTCGGCGAATCTTCGTCTGTGGCGACGTACCACGGCACCTTCTTTGATTGAAACAAATCCGGATAACGAGTGGTGAGAAACGTCAGCATACGTTTTGCGACACGAGCGCTATGCTCGACCTCCTTCTCCCATTCTTCACCCGCCAGTCCATCGCTATGTGTCGCCTCCCACCGTATCGTCCGCATTCCGAGAATGAGACCAGCCGTGATGATTAGCGCAGGTCCGAGCTTCTGCTGATCGACTTCGTTCCGGTAGCCGCCGACTTGGCCACCCGGTTTAGTGGAAGTCATGCGACTCCACCTTTAGACGGCCAGCCGGGCTCTCTACCGATAGGTCATAGAGCGAACGCGCCATCACATGAATGATCGGCCCTTCCTTTTGGATCGGCCCTTCTACTCCAATGAACTTTGCCTGCTGAATCACACGACGATTTTGCTCAAAGAAATCAGGCGCGACAAAGATCCTGAAGTCGCCCGTCTCATCCGCTACACCAATGAAGACGACGCCCGAGGCTGTACCTGGACGTTGCTTGACGAAGGCCAGCCCCGCCGTTTTTACCCATGTCCCATCGGGACAGCTTGCAAGGTCAGCCGCCCGTACATATCCCTTGCGATGCAATTCCTGCCTTCGGAACCACATTGGGTGCGGGCCAGTTGTGACACTGCTGACCGCGTAGTCCGCGACCAAGCGCTCTTCTGGCGTCATTGCCGCCAACGGCGATTCGTTTGTCTCCTCACGTAGCCATTGACTCTGCTGCATGAGCAGCGGTCCTTCGGGTTTCCCTGCACGTTCAACCTGCCATAGCGCATCTCGACGGTGTTCCACACCGTCGAGCGTGTTGAGAGCCCCGATGTTCGCAAGGAGAGCCAATTCCTTTCGATTGAGTTGAGGCACTCGAAGCACGAGATCATCAACCGATGCGAACCGGTTGAACACACGGCTTCTGACAATCGCTTCCGCACACTGACCGCGCAGCCCTCTCACGTAGCCAAGTCCCAGACGAAGCGATAGCGAATGGTCGTCTTCGTGTTCAACCGTGCAAGGCCAATCGGACACTTGTATGTCGATAGGCTTCACGCGTAAGCCGTGCCGCCGCGCATCTTCGATGAGGACGGATGGACTGTAGAAGCCCATCGGCTGGTTATTCAATATGGCGCACGTAAACGCTGCGAGGTATTTGACCTTGATATAAGCCGAGGCGTACGCGATCAAAGCGAAGCTAGCAGCGTGACTCTCCGGAAACCCATAGAGTGCGAAGGAGCTGATGTTCTGAATGATCGTCTCTTGCGTCGCAGCATCGAGGCCGTTCGACGTCATGCCGGCACGCAACCGTCCTTCGAGGTTTTTCATGCGCTCCCAGGAGCGCCGCATTCCCACCGCGCGGCGAAGCTCTTCTGCTTCCGATCCTGAGAAATTGGCGACCACCATTGCCATCCGTAGGAGCTGCTCTTGAAAGAGCGGAACGCCTAACGTGCGCTTGAGGGTCGATTCCAGAGAAGGGTGCGGATAGGTCACCTCTTCCTTCTTCTGGCGACGGCGCATGTAGGGGTGCATCATCTTGCCAACGATCGGCCCAGGCCGAATGATGGCGACCTGAACAACGAGGTCGTAAAACTTCTCAGGACGGTTCTTGGGCAAGGATGATTTTTGCGCTTGGCTCTCTACTTGGAACATGCCGATGGTGTCGGCAAGTTGCAGAGTTCGGTAGACCCCCTCATCTTCCGGCAACTGTGCGAGGTCGAGAGTTTCGCCATAGTGCTCAGGAACGAGCGTGAGGCAATCCTTGAGCACAGCCATCATGCCGAGCCCCAGAAGATCTACCTTGATGATGCCGAGGTTAGCGCAGTCCTCTTTATCCCATTGCACAACGGTTCGGCCTGGCATTGACGCCCGCTCCAAAGGGACGACTTTGTCGAGCTGGCCTTGGCAGATCACCATGCCGCCCGAGTGCTGTCCGAGGTGTCGTGGGAAGTCCTGTATCCGCATACAGAGTTCGAGATACTTCGCAATACGCGGATGCTGTACGTCGAAGCCCGCATTCTGGAACGAACGCGCCATCGTGTCGTTCGGTCCCTTCCACTCGTAGTTCGCGACGAGGCCAGAAAGTCGCTGCAGCGACTCGGGATCAAAGCCCAGAGCTTTGCCAACCTCACGCGCTGCGGACTTTCCACGATACGTGATGACGTTCGCCGTCATCGCCGCGCCAAGTTGCCCGTAGCGTTGATAGACGTACTGGATGGCTTGCTCGCGCTTCTCTTCCGAAGGCAGGTCAAGATCAATGTCTGGCCATTCGCCGCGGCTTTCGGAGAGGAAGCGCTCGAACAGCAACTCCATGCCGACCGGATCAATCGCGGTGATTTCGAGCGCATAACAGACGGCAGAATTTGCTGCACTTCCACGGCCTTGAATCAATATGCCGTACTTCTTGCAGTATTCAACGATGTCCCAGACGATGAGGAAGTATCCGGCGAACCCGAGCTTCGCAATCAGTTTGAGTTCATGAGCGACTTGTTTCTTCGCGCGTTCGAGAAGGCCAGCGTCCCGTTTCGGCCCATAACGCTGAGTGACGCCTTCGGCTACCCGCTTAGCGAGAAACGAATCCATCGTCTCGCCGTCAGGCACCGGATAGCGTGGGAACTCATAGCCGAGGTCCGAGAGCTGAAACCCCAAACGCGACGAGAGCTCGACGGTGTTTTCGACCGCGCCCGGAATATCACGAAACAGCGGCACCATCTTGTCAGCGGCGCGCAGATGCCGTTGATTATTGAGGGCAAGTAGGCGTCCCGCCTGATCGAGGCGCGTGTGATTGCGTATGACGGTGAAGAGGTCGGCAATCTCGCGGTCATACCGCGTCGCGTAGCGAACGCCGTTGGTCGCGAGCACCGGCAAACGGAGTGATTCCGCGATGCGCAATGCCGCTTGATTTCGCCACTCCTGCGTTCTCTCACGATGACGCTGGACCTCCACGTAGACGTTGTTCTGTCCAAAGACCCGCACGAGTCTTTCCGCGGACGCACGGCCAGCGGCTTCACCGCCGATCATGAGCGCGGCAGCAAGAGGCCCTTCCTCGCCACCGGTCAAGCATACCAAGCCACGGCTGTACTCTTCGAGGTCGCCGAGCTTTGCGGACCCCTCCTGCTTTGTCGTCTCACGCATCTTGAAACGCGTTATCAGCTGGCAAAGATTTTGGTAGCCTTCGCGGGTCTCGCAAAGCAGAGGGAGACGTATGGGTTCAGCAAGGTGCTGATGTGGCAACCACACGGGAGGCGTGATGCGATTACCCAGGCCGGTAACGGAAACCTCCACGCCGACGTGCGCCTTGATCCCGTTTTCAGATGCGACCTTATGAAACCGTGCAGAGCCGTAGAAGCCGTTGCGATCCATCATCGCGATTGCTGGCATTCCAAGCGTGAAGGCACGTTCCGCAAGGGCTTCCGGCTGCGAGCCGCCCTCAAGAAATGAGAAAGCGCTGTTGGCGTGGAGTTCGATATACCTCTCAGTCATAGAGTCCCGCCACCCTCCAGTCTTTCAAGATGAAGTCATGCGATAGACGACAGGCCAGAACGGCACTATCCGTCATCTTGCAGATAACATCCCACTGCTCGTTGCCCCAGATCGACTCGTTCCACCAATCTCCTCCCTTGAGCCATGGGCCATAGACCCGTTCGACGATGTAGTAACGGGAGCGAAAGTGGACCGCGCAGGGCTGGCCTCGCTGCATCTCAACTCTCGTTCGCTCCGCTGGCCGCAGAAGACGGAGACACATGGGGGATGCTGTTGCAGCGGAAGGTGGCTCTGCCGTGGTGATCGAGAAAGGCTCGATATGAAAGTCACCCGGACGTCGTGTGTCATCGAGGACTGCCATACCGACGTTGCCTTCACCGACAATCGCTGTGATCTTCGCCAGCGTCACGTCGAGCCTTCCTGCCTCGGGGAGCTGTGGAGAGAAAAGGCCCAGTTGTACTTTACTGGTTGCGCCAGGCTCCGCATGAAGATGAACTCCGACAATCGAAGCATTCGGCGGATGGCCTTCGAGATCGAGTTGTAAGAGCTTGAGCCACAGCTTCTTCTCGTTCGTCGGCACACGCGGATTCACGATGCGTTCGTGCGAGCCTCCGCCATCGAGTCGAAGTGTAATCGTGACAGAAGCTAGCGCAAGAACACGGGAACGGGCTCGAACGATGAGTTGTTCTAGCATCGTCGAGAGCCCGAACAGCAAAGACTCCAACTCATCGAGCGGTGAATCAAGCTCCGCTTCCTCTTCGAGCACAAAGGGCACGTCGATCGGCTTTAGCAGATGCGGATGCTTGCCGTGCGCTAGTTGCAGAAGCCGCTTCGCATCTTGCCCTAGTCGAGAGATGAGTGATCGTTCCGGCAATGCCGCTACGGCCTCGACCGACCGGATGCCCCAGGTGCGAAAGGTTTCGTCCTGAGCTTCGGTGATACCCAAGACCGTCACCGGCAGCGGCGCAAGAGCCTTGGCCTCTTTACCGCGAGGCACAACACGTGCCGGCACACCACCACTGAGCCCTCTGGCTAGGCACACTGCGGTATGCACGTTCGCACTAATCGTGACCGAGCCTACGATGCCCACAGAACGGAGACGTTGCCGGATTTGCTTCGCCAACATCAACGGCGGCCCAAACAGGCCTTCTGTCCCGGCTGCATCCAGGACACATACAAAAAGCCCGTCTATGCTTCGATCTTCGATGCGAGGGGAGAAAGCGCCCGCGCATTCCAAGAGAATCGTGCGAACGGCCGCTTCTGTCTTCGGCGACCGCTGGAGCACCATCACGTTCTCAAAGGTCTCGACTTCTACCTTCGTCATTCCATAACGGAGACCGTGAAGTCGGGCTCGTGTGTTCAACGCACACACTGACTCCGACGGTGGCTCGCCTTCCAGCACGACGCACGGCTTGTCATGCAGTTCGGGTCGAAGGCGGAGTAGGGCTTGTGCCGGGAGTTCCCGGACGTAGACGCAGGCGTAGAGTTCTGGTGAACGAGTCATCGCGGCCCCACCCAGCTTGCACGATGAATCCATCGAGCTTCTCGTGCGCTTTGCGCAGGCCTTCGCATCGGTACGACGTTGCTGGGCGTTTGCGTGAACCGCTGGCGCAACACTTCAACGTGAGCACTCAGTCCGGTAAAGACCGTTCGCTCTTCGTTGGTATCTTCCAAAGCTGATAGACGTAGTTGTAATTCGGAACTACTCTTCGCGCATGCATATTGGGACAGCAGAACGATGCTTGCTTGCGTCTGTTCGGCAGCCACGCGATATCGGTGCCAGGTCGATAGGTCGATGCGAGATACGACCTCGCTGGCAATTTCTCCAAAGTCGATGATGATCGCACTGAAGCCACCCGTTTGGATGAGAAGGTCTGCGCTGCGCAGCGCTTGCTCGACCGCGTCATAAGCTCGTCCACGCTTCGGTGTGCAGACACTGGTTGAGGAGGGTTTTAGGTTAGGCTCGAACGTCTGTGGCGTAGGTCGTGGCTTCGAGATAGGTTCCGCGCAGCGAGCCCTCACCATCTCATCATTGAGAAACTTGCCTACGGCCGCGGAAAGACCTTTGACCTCGTTACGCGGATGCGTTCCGTGCCCCCCGCCGTGGAGTCCTTTCAACACGGGTTTTGGAGTGAAGCATTCTGAGGGCAGGATAAACTTGCGCGTCTCCTGTTCGGACACCGTCTCGCTCACGCCGCAGCGCACCCATAGGAGACGATTCAGATCGACTCCGACAGATGCTGCTGCAGACGGATTGAAAGTGTCCGATGCGTCGATCCAGGCGCACACCTTTCCCGCAGACGTGACGCCGGAGAGGAACGAAAGAGCCACTGAGGTTCGGCCGGAACATTCCTCACCGACGAGTTCCGTCACCGCTCCCACAGGGAATCCACCACAAAGGAGTTCATCCAATGGCCCAATCCCAACCGGGCTGATGTGTCGAATCATCCTAGGCGCTGGGGTCAGAGCGGAAGGGATCCTCGCCGAAAGGGCGCCTTCGATCTGGACACGGAGTGCGTTGGCTAAAGTCACGTCAAAATCACCTTCGCCTTATATTCGCCTTATGACCCACCCCTACGTCAACTGCAAGAATGCACACCCAGTAGTGCAAATATGCATATATAGCTCATATTAAAGCCTTTAGTAAGATTGTAATTGTGGAATTTAGGCGATAAGCTGCTAGTATGACTGTCTTTCTACTCACAACTGGCACCCACGATGAGTATCAGGTTGAAGCCATCTGTAGCTCACGCGAAGTTGCGGAGAAGCTCATCGAGGAGGGGCGAAAAGCGGGTAACTCCTGGTCTGTCCCTTTTGGTAAGGACAACATCCGGATTGAAGAATGGGACATGGATTCTCTCGGAATAAGAGCGTAAGCCCTTCTCGATAGCCTTCAGTTCAGAACGAGCCTTGATTAAGGTATGTAAGTTTGAGGTCGCCTGACCTCCCGGAGCTGGAATGGCAAGGAAGCCACCGTCGAAAGCGCGTACTGCGGCCTATCTCCAACCGATGGAATGTCTGCCGGTAATGACGATGCCTGAAGGACCGGAATGGACCTACGAACTGAAGCTAGATGGTTATCGTCTCGAAGTCGTTCGTAGTTGCACCAACACGACGCTCTATTCGCGTCGCGAGAATGTTCTGAGTGAGAAGTTCCCATACATCGCTGATGCGCTGAAGACGTTGCCGCAAGGGACAGTCGTTGATGGCGAGTTGGTCGCGATCGGACAGGATGGCAAACCGAACTTCAACCTGCTTCAGAATTTTCGTTCCGCGGAAGCGCACATCGTCTACTACGCCTTCGACATCCTGATCCACAAGGACCGCGATCTCACGATGCTGCCCCTCTCCGAACGGCGTGACATCCTTCGAACGGTACTCAAGCCAGCCGACCACGTCGCTCTCTCTGAGGTTTCCGATCAGACAGCGACGCAGATGTTGAAGTTCGTTCGCGCGCATGGTCTTGAAGGCATCATTGCCAAACGTTCCGACAGCATCTATCAGCCGGGTCTGCGCACAGGCTTATGGTCGAAGCATCGGGTCAACATAGGGCAGGAGTTCGTCATTGGTGGTTACGTTCCCGGAACCCATGGAATCGATTCGCTGGTCATTGGCTTCTACCGTGATGATGGTCTTTACTATGCGGCTCGGGTACGTGCCGGGTTTGTTCCAGCAACGCGCCGTTCCGTCTTTGAACAGACCAAGCATCTCACCACGACAAAGTGTCCGTTCGTGAATCTGCCGGAGAAGCAGCCGGGCCGGTGGGGACAGGGTCTCACTGCAGAAAAGATGAAGGAGTGCGTGTGGCTACGTCCCGAAGCAGTGGCGAACTTCGAGTTCCTGGAGTGGACGGGCGCAGACCATCTCCGGCATACCAAGTTCGTGGGCATGCGCGACGACAAAGATCCGCGCAAGGTAGTGAGGGAGACATAGAGATGTGTGGACGGTTCAAGCGGGGTTCCGATAAGCAGCGCGTAGCGCAAGTCTTCAAGGTCACAGCCGGTATTGATGAGACGGTGTTCGATGAAGGCGACGATTTGCGGCCGCAATCGATGCCGTGATCTATACAAACGATGATGGGGAACGCCAGATCGAACTCATGCGCTGGGCGTTCAAGCTCAAGGACAAATTGCTCTTCAATGCGCGCTCCGAGGGCATCTCGCATGCGCCCTTCTGGAAGGGCGCTTTTCTGACAGGACGCTGCATCTTGCCCGGCGATGCGATTTATGAATGGCAAGAAGTAGAGAAAGGACAGAAGAAACCGAAGTACGAATTCACCATCCCTGGTCGGCATCCGTTCGCCATGGCCGCCGTGTGGAAGCTGTGGAAGAATCCGAAGACCGATCATTGGGAGAAGACTTTCGCCGTACTCACGGGTGAACCCAATGAAGTGATGGCCCCCATCCATCCGCGGATGACCACCTTCTTGGAGCCTAGAGACTATGACGAGTATCTTGCGCCTTCCGAACGACCGTCAGTCCACTTGCTGCGTGTGCTGCCCGCGGAGGAGATGAAGGTTCGGCTTGTCGAGACGACACCCATCAGCAACCGGCAGGTTGAGCTTTTCGATAGCCAGTGACAGCGAATCGGCAGCAATGGCGCAGGGCAAGAGTCTGCTTACCATTTACGCGTTGAAGAAAATGTCTAGGCTATTAACGGCTCTTCTCTGGGTAATAACACACTCTGCTAAGCCGCTTTTTTTGCCTTAGCTTTTGCGGCCCAGCTAGCCTTCACAGCATCGCCAATCCTTTTCCGTGCCTCCAGTGACATAACTCGCTTCTTCGCTGTTGGGACGTTCAGTTGGGCCGCTGCTTTTGTAAGTACAGTAGCCTTCGTACCAGCTGGCTTCGGTCCTGGCTTCTTCTTTCCTGGCTTCAGTCCACTCTTCTTAGCACCCGGTTTCGGTCCCGGCTTTCCCTTCACTAAGGGAAGACTGACGGCGGCCTCAGCGACTGCGCCATCCTCGACAACAAGAGCCTCACGCAGTAATACAAGGCGAACTCTTCTCTTATCTAAGACTTCGATTTCTTTATCCAACGCCATCACTGCTGCATGAATGCTCATTCTTTCTCCCGAGTAGAACTATGAAGAGCCTACAACAACCTAGAAATACAAGGCTGCTGATCGGGCAGTTGACTTAGATGGAGCCGGGCACAAAGCAATGATTCGCGTGGAAACTTCTGGTACGGGTGATTTCAAGCGGCAGTGCTACTTCTGCCGTTACAAGAGCGAAGCTCCTTGGCATATCGCGCAGGTAGGCTCAACCGCTTCGGTCGACTTACTCCGTGACGGTAGGCAGGAACTTCGGAGTCACATTCGATAGCGAACAAGTCTGCGAAAAGATTCTTGGAAATCTCACCATCTCGTGGATTGTCGTTCCTTAGCTGATCCACGTTGATTCAACTGGCTAGCTTGCATAAAAAGAAGCGATGACGAAGACTCAAACCAAGCTAGAACCTCGATGGCCCGCGATGCTTGCACTGCTCGCTGTAGGCGGACTGCGCCTTGCACTTCCAGATTTCCTGTCGGCAGGTCCGGGATGGCTGCTCATTTGTGTCGTTGCGATCCTCCTTATTCCGACCGCGTGGGCGCGGTATGCGGGAAATGACACGTTGAATCAGGTGCTCGGATACGTCCTCTCCTCCATCGTGACGCTCGATATGGTCTGGTCTCTCGGCTTGCTCATAGCAGCGCTTCCAGCACACAAGGAATCCCCGGAAGACCTTTTGGTTTCAGCCACGGTCTTGTGGGTAGCGAATATTCTCGTGTTCGCATCGTGGTACTGGAGACTGGATGCTGGCGGTCCGAGAGCGCGAGAGCTGCGCGGCGTTCATACGGACGGGGCGTTTCTCTTCCCACAGATAACGCTCGACCAGAGCTCAAACGAGAGATGGGAGAGCAATGCTGGAGCCCTGGGTTCATGGACGATCTCTTCCTGGCCTTCAACACCAGTACAGCCTTTTCTCCCACCGATTCTCCCGTGCTGTCGCGATGGGCCAAGGGGCTGATGATGGTGCAGGCATTGATTTCATTCACCACGGTCGCGCTGCTTGCGGCAGGTGCGGTAAATATCCTCTAGCGCACACTGGCGAACGCGTTTCATCGCGCGTACGCCGTCGAGCGCGAATATAAGAGCCGCCGACACTCACGCAATAGGAACAGAGCCTTGGTGTGCACCCGTTCGAAGCAAGAGCATCTACGTTCACGACTTAGCTGCTATGGGTGACGTGCGGCAGCAACTCCGCGAAAGGCCCAAGTGAAGGCTGATCTACATCTGCTTCTCTATCATCGTCATGCAGGAAATTGCTGAGCCCTACGCCAACCAGGCGATAGAGTTGCTGCGGGTTTAAATCAACTCGCTCGCGGAGGGCTAGTGCGATGTCCGTCAGCTCCTCGCAACTGGCGACCGGTACGGGAGGCGTCAAGCTGCGCGTGAGCGAGTTGAATTCCTTAGTCTTTAGCTTAAGAACAATGGTTCTGCCTTGACGTGCATTTCCTTGCGACACGTTCCAAACTTTCTCAGCGAGTCGGCGAATATGCGATTCGCATTCCAAGAGGGGGATGTCTTCCGGAAACGTGTCTTCCGCAGAGACCTGCTTACGCACTCGATTCGATACGACTGGATTGTGATCGATGCCACGCGCCAGTTCAAAGAGGCGCTGCGCATAGCTCCCAAAATGCTCTTCCAACGTCACAAGATTCATGGCGTAAATGTCTCCAACCAGCTTGATGCCAGCCTTCGCCATCCGCGCCTCTGTGACTTTGCCGACACCGGGGAAACGACCCACAGGAAGCTTTAGTAAGAATGCTTGAGCTTCGTGCGGCTGAATCACGAAAAGGCCGTTTGGCTTGCGCCAGTCAGATGCGATCTTCGCAAGAAACTTGTTCGGCGCGACACCCGCTGAAGCTCTCAGCGTCAGCTCATCCCATATCTGTTGCCGAATCGTCTTCGCTACGAGCGTTGCCGTGGGGAGTCCTGTTTTGTTCTCGGTCACATCAAGGTAGGCCTCGTCCAGAGACAACGGCTCGATGGCATCGGTATGCCGTTGGAAGATCTCCCGCGCAGCCTGTGAAGCGATCTTGTAACGCGTGAAGTCTGGCGGGATGAACACGGCACCTGGACAGAGGCGTTCGGCACTCACCGCCGGCATTGCGGATCGGATCCCGTACCGTCGCGCCTCGTAGGACGCCGCACACACCACCGAACGTTTGCCCTTCCAGGCGACAACCACGGGTCTGCCTCGTAACGACGGGTCGTCTCGCTGTTCGACGGAGGCGTAGAAGGCATCCATATCGACATGCACGATCTTGCGTTGTCCAAGCGCGGCGAAATCTTCCGCGACGATGTCAATCATTGCAGCCGTCACAGGTGCAGTAGTGACGCACGAAGGCTTCCCACTCCGGGATCCCCAAAAACGCTGAGTTTCTGAGATCGGCGAAATCGTCGGGAGTGAGAAAGCTGAAGTCGACGGGACGTGTCGCTTCGAAAGTCCGCCGCAGGTGCGTCCCTTCACGGCGGGAAGTCGACCGTTCGTCGCAAACAATGCGTTCAGCATCTCGTTGGAAATCGAAGTTCCCATCTGCTCTCCATACAGGATGAGCTAATTCTTCACGTTCGCTCTTTGTTCGCCAATGAGGAAATGCGCTTTCTTAGATGCTTTCAGAGTCTCCTGCCGGTTGCACCGTCATCCGACTGCGCCTGCAGTCGCTGCGCGTCTTCCGGTCGAGAAGCGAGGGCGGGCCCGTTCCTGGGCGCAACGCCGGCCCTGAGATGAGGCGTGCGTCCCGCACGCGAATAAGGCAACCAGACTTTCCCTGAGGACTGCCGTCCTGGCGTGCGCAAGGGGTCTCCCCATAATTTTCCCTACGGAAAAATCACCGCGCTTCGCTTGCCTCCACTCCGCTCCGGTGGGCGATACCCCACCCCTTGACGCTTTGCCGCCCTGCCGTTCGCCACGTGGCGTTCGGCATTTGCATGCCGCGAATTTCACGCGGAAATGCAACCGCAACAGCGGACAAGGAGAAGCCACCATGAGGAGCGTCGCCACCACACCCACCGAAACGCAGCAGCCCAGAACGGCGAAGGAGATCATCGCCGCCAACGTCAAGACTCTGATTGAACAGTTGGAAGCAGGGAACTCCGATGCCCTCACCGCCTACCTCAATGCGATGAGCCGCTTTCATAACTACAGCTTCGGCAACATCTTGGAAATCGCACGCCAGCGCCCCGACGCCACCCGCGTGGCCGGAATGTATGCGTGGAATCAGCTTGGTCGCCGCGTCAAGAAAGGCGAAAAGTCCATCCGCATCCTTGCACCCATCATCGGGTTCCGCCGCAAGGCTGACGCGGAAGCCGAGAAGGACATCACCAAACAGAACACCCGCGCTTTGCTGGGGTTCCGTTCTGCCTCCGTCTTCGATGTGTCGCAGACCGATGGTGCGGACTTGCCCGATCTCCACGACATGTCCGGCGATGTCGGCGAACACCATGACCGCTTGGTCTCGTTAATCACGAGGCAGGGTATCAAGCTGGTCTTCTCCGAGAAGATTCGGCCAGCCCTTGGCATGAGTTATGGCGGTCGCATCGACATCCTTCCGGGTCAGACGGAAGCTGGAGAGTTCTCTACACTGGTTCATGAACTGGCGCACGAGATGTTGCACAAGGCCGAGCGTCGTACGGCAACCACCAAGGTGGTGCGGGAAACGGAAGCCGAAGCCATCGCCTTTGTGATTGGTAAGGCAATTGGTTTGGAGACGGGCAGCGCCTCCTCCGATTACATCCACCTATATCACGGCAATGCGTCGCTCCTCGCCGAATCGTTGGAGGTGATTCAGCAGACGTCTGCGGTCATCCTTGCCGCATTGCAGCCGCTGGCCAAGGCAGAGGGAGCGATGCTGGATGCGGAACTGGCACGGGTGGCGTAAATGACGACCATCCTCGACATCCTGAGGAAGGCTGGTGGTTGGAACACCGGCCTCTATCTCACCATCGTCAACCCGCCCTACCCATCACTGGTGATCGATGCTATGGACGAGTCGGGTCCGTGTGGCCTTCCCGCCCTGTCCATCGCGCACTACGTCCATGCGTTGGCGGCTCCCGAGATGTGTTTGGAGTTGAGCTTCGCCGGAGGCGTCCATCTGAACCCCTTCTACTACCGCAACGATGTTCGCGGCACCGAAGAGTGGTCACGCTGCATCGCCGACGAGCACTACGTCTACGACGCTGTACTCCATCACCGGCACAACCTGCTTGCTGCCTTGTGGGATCACGAACTGCGTTCGCAAGGCTTCGTCGAAGCCTGCACCGTGAGCCAGCCCGTACGCAGCTAACCCAAGTTCCCCGCCCACCGGAGCGGAGACAGGGCAGCGTGTTCGCTTCACCAAACCTCATTGCATCGCCACGCCCAAAAGGAGGGCACCATGCAGGACAGCAGCGCATTCCAGTACATCGCCATCGACCAGATTGATCTGTCTACCACCAACCCCCGCCGCACCTTCGACCAGCACAAGCTGGAAGAGCTCGCCGAGTCGATCCGGCAACGCGGTTTGATTCAGCCCGTTGTCCTTCGTCCGAAAAACAGCCGCTTCGAATTGGTGGCAGGAGAACGGCGTTACCTCGCATCGCAAATCGCCGAGCAGTTCTCTCTGCCTGCCCATATCAAGGGTTTGACGGATACGGAGGCGATGGAATGGCAACTGATCGAAAACTCGCAGCGCGTGGACGTTCACCCGTATGAAGAAGCACAGGGGTATCAACGTCTGCTCGATATGCCCGGCTACGATGTCGCCGCGCTCGTCGCCAAATCCGGTAAGAGTGCATCGCACATCTACGCTCGTCTCTCCCTCCTGCAACTCATCCCGGATGTTGCCCAGGCATTTGTCGAGGAGCGCATTACTGCCAGCCACGCTGTTCTCATCGCACGTCTCCCCGAAGAACATCAGGCGGCCGCCTTCGATCAGTGCTGGCGCAAGGACTGGCAGGACAAGGAGCCGCACCTGTTATCGGCCAAGCACGTTGCCGCTTGGATCGAAACCAACCTCTACCTCGCTCTTGCCGAGGCTCCTTTCGATAGGGAAGACACGACGCTGAACGCCGCTGCAGGAGCCTGCATCAACTGTCCGCGTCGCAGCGGCTACAACACCAGCCTTTTCGCCGATGTGCAGGGCGACCAGTGCCTTGATGGCGAATGCTACTCCAGCAAAGTCGGTGCCCACATCGAACGCGAACTTGCGGCACGGCCTCAGTTGGTTCAGATCGAGACGGCATACCGTTTTCCCAAGGAACAGCGTCCCGGCGTTCTCGCCAAGAACTCGTACCGCATCCTCGACACGTCCCACAACCCGGATGCCGAGCCACCTTGCCCCGACAGCAAATCCGCGATGGTCGTCTATGGCCGCGAAGCAGGGCAGACTGTTATGGTATGCACCGACATGCACTGCCCGGTGCATGATCCCGCGACCGCTGCACGTCTTGCACAAGAGGAAGCGGACCATCCGTCGCCTGTCATGGAAGAAGCTCCCGAAGAAGAGACACAGGAAGAGGCCGAAGAACGTCGCGCCGAATACCAGCGCCGTCGTGCAGAACACGAAGCCGAAATCCAGCACCGCGAGGAGGAACGGCAGGCGGACGAGCAACATCGGCAACAGGAACGTGCCGCAGAGCTGGAGCGTCTGCAGGAACTCTGCAACGCACGCAAGGCGACTCTGGAGCGTGTGATCGATCAGGCACCGGAGGCGTTCAGTGCTGCGCAGCTTCGCACCTTTCTTCGCTTGTTGATACGGCTCGACGCGTACAGCTTCCTCGAAGAGGTTGCGAGCCACTTCGCTACAGACGATGAGAATCAGCAACAGACGGAGGTAGAAATCGTTCTCTCCGCTCTGGACAGCATCGCAGACGATAAGCTAAACGGCTTCGCTCTGCGTCTTGCGCTCACCGATCACGTCGCCATCCCGCGAGACGGTGATCCCGATCTCTTAGCTGAAGCCGAGGCCGCGTTTGCTCCACCGCGGCAGAAGGCTTCCAAACCGAAGCCAGCTGGCAAGGTCAAGGCTACGTCTGTACTCGTCAAGGCACCGGCAAAGAAGACCGCAGCTAAGAAGCAAAAAGCCGCCTAGCAATCGCCCAGACACGTCTGTTAGCTCAGCCCCGGATTCGTCCGGGGCCTCTTTCGTTGACCCGGTATTTTCGCTCGCGCGGCGCCGGGAGAAACCGCTTTGGTTTCTCCCGGACTCTCATCCCGCTTTGGCTTCGGCCTTCGCTCGCCGGCTGCGCAGCAGAGACGTTCTCCCTCTGCATGTCCCCTTGGTTGCCTGCGGCACTCTTCTCAACCTGTGGACCTTCCCCAGGTTCAATGAGTGCATCGGCCTGTTCTCGTCAGTCGAGAACGCCTAGACGGATTGCTTCCGACAAGCCGACTTTCTATGAGCAGGTCACTAGTGTCAAGGGAGTGTTCTTTGTTTTTTCTTCATAGGGCTTTTGCTTTTGTTGTTGCTCTTGGGTTCGTTGCTCTCCACCGTGTTTCTATTCGCACTCTTGATGAGCTGTCTTCATGCAAGCTCGGTGCCGGTTGAGGTTCGAGAGGAGAGTCAATGCTGCCATTTATCGGTCGGCCTCGAAGGCCGAAGTCGGCTCGCAGTCATCGGAACACGGTGTCGTCGCAACGTGTAAACATGTTGGTCTCTCAGGCCGCTTGCTCGTAGAACGGCATGTACGGTTGTTGTGTACTCCAGAGGTGATGAAGCAGTACGGCGAGCTTACGGGCCACTGCGACGACGGCCCTACTTTTGGCCTGCTTGCCGCCTCGGCCAGCCAAGTGGAGACCCCACTGTCGCAACGCCGAGTCTCTTCCATGCGGTCGAAGGATATGGTTGGAACACTCGATCAGCAGGCTTCGAAGATAAGCGTTGCCGGCATGGGTGATGCCGAGCTGAGGATCGTGATCTCCGGACTGACTTCGCCGCGGTCGCAGGCCCAGATAGCACCCAACGTCGCGACTTCGTCCGAACCGCTCCTTGTTTCCGAGCGTCAGCACGAAGGTTAAGGCGGTGAGATGACCGACGCCATGAACCCTCAGCAGCGCCTGTGTCTCTGGATACTCGGTCTGGCCGAGCTGTTGGATCGCGAGTAATAGGATGGCCTTGGCTCGACATTGCGAGTGGTGACCACTGTCGAGCGAGGCGATTAACTGTCGTACTTGCTTCCACGGTGGGCATTTGACCGCTTCTAGTGAAGCTCGTTTTCGCGCCCCCTTGATCGTCTTACTGAGAGCAGTTTGACTCCATCCCCGTTGCTCTGCATACCTAAAGAATCTCCGCAGGTTCGAGCAATAGCCGATAATCGTGCGCTGGTTCCGCCCCTTGGCCCTCTGCTCGGCCAGGAATCATCGACGTCTTTCAAGCGGATGGAAGACAGCTCTTCCTTGCGTGATGAAAGCCATGTCAAAAATATCCTCACGGAAGAGGAACAAGACGAAACGGCTGACGGGAGATAGCCCAGGCTTTCACTCATCGCATGTGCGAATCCCAATAATGAGGACTCGGAGCAACAAATGGGCTGCCGGGGAGAAACGTATACGCCTAAAAAGCGGGACCAACTCCGCGACGTTGCAAGAAACCGCTACATCTTCTGCCCTGCGACTCAGCCGCCCACTTGTCAGCAGCGGCAGCGATGTCAGCTTCCGTGATAGACACTTCGTTTCCGTTCAGAAAACGAACGACATGCCAAAGGGTAAACGCGCGCGCTTCGACAAATCTTTTTGTGTGACCCGAAGCCGATAACCTACCGAGATACTCTTCGCGTTCACGTAGTTGTGGCGCTCCAATATGCCGAAGAACAGCGTCGCGATGGATGAAGAGTACTTCGATGACTTGCCCCGGTACGGAGATGCTTTCATCGCCTTGGATCGTGGGAGGGGATGGCACGTGGAATCTCCTAAGGGCAGGTTGCGCTGCTGTTTCATTCTGGAACGATTCGATTCAGATGCACCTATTGACGCGACACCAAGTCTTAACAAGAGCCTGAGTTATGGCTACTATGAGCTGTATTCCCGCCGTAGGTTTAAGAAGCAAAGGGGAAACAACATGAAAGATCTCATTTTCGTGAAGTGAGTGCCAGGAGCGTTTTATGCCCGATTCTCCAATCTTTCGGCTCACTTGTCCGTCGTGCACGGCGCGGAGGGACGTTTCAGCCTCCGATGCCCATGCGGCCCTCATCCACTGGAGGTGCGCCGGATGCGACAACGCAGAACGGCCCATCATCTCTTTGCCGACCGTTCAGTAAGGACGCCACGGGCGCATCGGTTACTTCGCGAACTCGTACCACACTAGCTTTCGGATCTGTGGGTTTTTAAAACGGTGCGCCAGAGCCACTGCATCCGTCTTGCGGAAATAGAAGGACGAAGGTGGTGCCGCGAGATTTGGGTCGATGTGATCTTGGAGTCTTCTTGATCTCTCGTGGTCAGTCAGGTCAAAGCACTCATCGAAGGATTTTGAGCGGCCCTCGAACATTAGTCCTGTTAAACGCTTTTCTCGTCAGTTGTGCTCTATATGAGCGCTAAATCGCCGATGCGCTCATCGACCCAGTTCTCGGAGTTATTCGCTCAGAACTCGAGACAGAATCGTCAGACTCACCTCGATTGCGGACGCTTTGAACTATCTGTCATCAACCGTTCTGCTCTTGAAATAAGTTCACCGAGGCCTAAGCCGAGCAGCGTCGAAATATCATTCAAGGTTCTTAAAGTGGCACTCTTGGTGCCACGCTCGATGTCGCCGATGTATCGCAGGCTATACCCTGTGGCTACAGCGAGGTCCATCTGTGAGAGGCCCCTGTCATCCCTGAGTTGTGCGACCATTATCCCGCAAGCCTGCTCAATCGTTGCAGGTCGGGTTCGTCTCTTGGTCGCCACTACATAGATGGTGAGAGACCAAGACGAGCGATAAAGGCACTATAGTGCCGCTGACTCTATCGCATAGATTGTGCTTGGGCCGTAGAGCGAAGCTCTTTCGCACGGACAATGATCTCTTCGATAGGGAGCTCGTAGAACATCGCAAGTGCATCGAGTGAGCGGATAGTCATACTTTGCTTCCCGCCCTCCATCTTTCGAAGTGATGTCACTGCGAAGTTGGTTGCGACTGACACTTCGATTTGCTTGAGCTTCCTTTTGATCCTAAGAGTGCGAAGCACTTGACCAATTGCCTGCTCTAATGTGAGCGACGTTGAGTCAGGGTTCGCGGCCATCTCCCGATGTTCCGCTTGACTCGCAGTAAAAAGAGGCACTATAGTGCCGTCATAGAATGGCACTATAGTGCTTATTAGCGGACTGCGTTCACCTCGAGCGACAGCCGCTCACTTCGAGAGATTGACGTAGTACCGAGGGGCCTCCTATGGGTTCAGAAGTTGCGCTCCAACTTCCGAATACGTTTGTTGACGCGACGATCGACGACGAGGTCATCAGCAGGGGCCAGAGCCCTGTCTCGTTCCATGTCCCGCAAGACGACTTCTCTTCGACGACCGATGCTCATCTTCTCCGCGCCGTTGCAGACGGATCAAGAGAAGCGCTAGGCCAGTTGTTTCGCAGGCATAGCCGATCTGTATTTAATGTCGCTTGGCGCATTCTGAAGGATGAGTCAGAGGCCGCCGACCTCCGCCAAGATGTTTTCCTATATGTCTTTGAGCACGCAGGACACTTCGACCCGGAGAAGGCGACCGCCATCTCTTGGATAGTGCAAGTGGCATATCATCGAGCTTTCGATCGGCGTCGCTATCTGATCCATCGCCATCATTACAAGCTCGAAGTTCTAGACGAGCAGAGATTGCTTTTGGATGAAGAAGGAACTCACGTTGATCGGATCGATGGGCAGAGCATCCTCGAGAAGCTGAGACCAAAACTCTCCGACGAGCAGCGAAAAACGCTGGAACTTCATATTTTCGAGGGGTACAGTTTCAGGGAGATTGCGGAGCGCAGCGGACAGTCGTTTGGAAAAGTCCAACACAACTACTACCGTGCGATCGAACGCCTCCGCGCAATCCTGTTCTCCGGGGCAGAGTAGTTGGAGTGAGAGAATTGGCAGAGACGTCGAGCCCAAGGGGACTGACCCTTTGAACGAGCGATTCCATGACGAGTTCGTGCGACTTTGTGCGCTCTTCCACACGGGCGAGATCTCCGAGGAAGAGTGGGCACTCTTGCAAATACACCTTGCATATTGCTCGTCCTGTCCGGCCACCTTCGAGCAGTTCGAAAAGATTTCATCCGGTGTCTTTCCAGCGATGGCTGAGCACGCAGCCACGGAAGCGAGAGATGTCCCGTTTGAATCTCGGGCCACACTGGATGATGCCGAAGCGCGACTCATGGCAGTACTTCCTACGGCAGTTCGTCCCGCGAACGTGGAGCCTTTTCGGAAGCAGTCGTCTCGATCCGCTTTCGCATTCGGTGCGCTCGCTGCGTGCATCGCAGTTCTTCTCGGGTTCGCGTGCGTTCGAGTCTACAGAGCGCACGAAGGTCAGAGTGTTGGTCAGGGGACAACTGCCGATCACGCTATCGAAGCTTCCGTTGCCTCCCCATCGGTAAAGGCCGATGGAGCTGTTGCACATAAGGATGAACAACAGGTTTCTGAGCTCAAAGAGCAACTCACCGCCGCACAGACTCGATCGTCCAGTCTGGATTCGTCCAAGGCAGCCATGGCACGCCAAATGCTTGGGGAGCAGGCGCAGCGAGACCAGCTACTCGCTGACAAGGATGCCTTGGCCAGGCAGTTGGCGGATGCCCAATCCCAAATCCAAACGCTCCGCGATGCGGCAGCGTCATCACAGGGCACCGCGAACAAACAAGCCGCTCAGTTGGTCGCCCTCGAAACAAATGTCCGTTCGTTGACGGTGGCGCTTGAGGACGCCAAGGGCACGCTGAATGATCGTGACCGAATGTTGGCTCTGGACAAAGACTTCCTTGCCCACGATCGCGACATTCGCGATTTGATCGGAGCTCGCAACCTCTACATTGCGGACATCTTCGACATGACGGAGAGCGGCAAGACGGCGAAGCCATTTGGAAGGATTTTCTACACTCAGGATCGATCGCTGGTCTTCTATGGCTTCGATCTGGATAAGCAGGCTGGGTTGAAACAGTCCGTTGCCTTTCAGGCGTGGGGCACAGGCAGCGATCGACAACCTGTGAGTCTTGGACTGTTTTATCAAGACGATGCACACCAACGGTGGGTCGTGCGCTGCAATGATGAGAAGACCTTGGCACGCATGAACATGGTCTTCGTTACCGTGGAACCCCCAGGTGGCAGCAGCAAGCCCACAGGCAAGCAAATGTTGCGAGCCTATCTGCAGATGCAGCCCAATCATCCATAATTATTTCGGGGAACGTTGGTAGAAAGTTGAACTACCAGCCGTAGACAGAGTGTATCCCTTCACTCTCACGTCTTCGGAGCACCGCAGCATGAAACGCTGGATTGCACTACTACTGGGCCTGTGTCTCGTTCCATTCTTTTGTCATGCACAATCGACAAATGCAACCATCAGCGGAGGAGTCACGGATTCCTCCGGTAACTTGATCCTCGGAGCGCACGTTCTCATTCAGAACGACAGCACCGGCGTCGTGTATTCCGCAAAGACCAACGGGGTTGGGATGTATCTGATCCCCGTTCTTCCTCCAGGGCATTATCACGTCCAGGTCACGAAGCAGGGATTTCAAACCATCATCAAAGCCGACGTCGTTCTCAATGTGCAAAGTGCCGTTGCGTTGAACTTTACGCTGCCGGTCGGTTCTGCATCAGACAGCGTCACCATCGAAGCGCAGGGAACGCAAATCAACACGGTCAACTCAACTGTGAGCACCGTTGTGGAACACGACTTTGTCGAGAACATGCCGCTCAATGGAAGGTCATTTCAAAGTCTCTTGACACTGGCACCTGGTGTCTCGCAGGTGCCTGTAGCCTCAGCATCGAATGGTGTCGGCTTCAGTGGCGAGATCGTCGTCAACGGCATGCGTTCGGAGTCGAATTACTTCACCGTCGACGGCGTCAGTGCGAACACGGGCGTCGCACCTGGACAATTTGGCGGTGGTGCCTCGGTGTCAGGCAGCGCGTCGGCAGCGACTGCACTTGGCTCAACGCAAAGTATTGTCTCAGTCGATGACCTTCAAGAGTTCCGCATTAACACCTCGACCTATGCGGCCGAGTTCGGCAGATCGCCGGGCGGAAACTTCTCACTCAGCACTCGTTCCGGGACACAAAGTTTCCATGGCACGCTCTTCGAGTATCTGCGTAACGACGTACTCGACGCCAACAACTGGTTCAACAACTTCTACGGCTATCCGAAAGGCAAAGAGCGGCAGAATGACTTCGGTGGTACATCGGGTGGGCCGATCCCATTTCTCAAGAATGCAGGCCATGCCTCAAAGACCTTCTACTTTGTGTCCTTCGAAGGGGCGCGATTAAGCAGCCCTCAAGCTGCGACACAGGTAACGGTGCCAACGAATGACTTACGCTCGGCTGCGCCGACTCCGCTTCAACCGTTGCTAAATGCTTTTCCCAACGCGAACTATGGGATTGGAACCAGAAACGATGGATTCGCTTACTACCTGCAGTCAATCTCATTCCCGTCATCGCTCGACAATGGCAGCGTCCGCATTGACCACACGTTCCAGAAGGGATTGAGTGCCTTCGCTCGTTTTGCGGATACACCTTCTCAGTCAACCACCTACACGGGTGCAGTACAGACTGCGACACAGGTTCACAACATGGGCGTCACGGCTGGCGTGGACCTTGCACTCGGCAGCAAGCAAGCGAATCAGTTCCGATTCAACTGGACGCACACAAAGGCTCCTGTCTCCTACACATCCACCTCTCTAGGTGGGGCGACGCCGCTTGATCTCTCGACACTGCCAGGTCCGAATGGCGGAAGTTTTCCTACGAGTGGTGGACTCCTCTCTGCACTCTTTACGTTTGCGAACTATACCTCGTTGACGCTCAACACATCTCCGTCGGAGCAGAACCAGCTCAACGTCACAGACAGCCACACCTGGCTCATCAAAACCCACACTCTGAAAGCCGGTTTGGACTGGAGAAGCATCGGTTCTACGTTGCATCCGGCATCGCCAGAAGTAGAGCCCACGTTCAACAGTGAGGCGGAGGTTTTGTCGAATGATCCAGCCACGACCGTGGTTGCACAGAACTCTCCGTTGCAGGCCAGACCTGTCTACGACAATTTTGCAGTGTACCTTCAGGACGAATGGAAGCTGGACCGGCGTCTCACGGTGTCGTTAGGTGTCCGTTGGGACGTCAACCCGGCTCCGCATGACCGCGGCAACTCCCAGCCCTACACCGTGAACGAGACCACCGATCTCAAGACTGCGGCTCTTGCGCCCTATGGAACACCTCTATGGAAGACCGACTGGTCCGGCTTCGCTCCGCGTGTTGGCATCGCGTGGCAGGCTCGTCCAGACCTGACCCACAACACCGTCGTCCGTATCGGTGGGGGCATGTTCTACGACACGGGAAGTGTTCAAGGAAGCACTGGCTATGGTGGAGTTGGGTACCGTTCCAGTAAGACCCTGATCAACACGCCCTTTCCGCTGACCAGCGCTCAACTAACCCTTCCAACTCCAAGCGTCACGGTGCCATATTCGGGGCTTGTTGCAGGTTTTGACCCTAATCTCAGACTGCCATTGTCTTACCAGTATTCGGCATCGGTGGAACAGGGCATCGACAGCCACAGCACCGTCACGCTCGGCTACATCGGTTCCTCGGGACACCGGTTAGCGGTTCGCTCTCTCGTTTATCCGGCAAGCCTCGGCAACACCAATTTCACGTCGAGTGGAGTCCTTTACCTCCTTCGGGGAGCAGCTTCTTCGGAGTACGATTCGCTGCAAGCGAAGTACCAACGGTCGATTCGTAGAGGCCTGCAGCTTCTGGCCTCCTATACGTGGTCGCACTCAATCGACAATGCGTCGAACAATCTTCTCGTCTACCAACTGCAACGCTCGAACTCCGACTTTGATATTCGTCATTCACTGCAGTCGGCCTTGACGTGGGATCTTCCTCATACGGACCAGACCGGATGGGTTGAGGCTGTTGCAAATGGATGGGGACTCGACCTCAGACAGCAGGCACGAACCTCATTACCCTTGACCGTCATCGGAACACAGACGCTCGATCCTCAGTCCGGTCAATTCACACAGTATCTTCCGAACACTGTGCCTGGGCAACCGGTCTATCTGCATGGACCCTATCCGGGCGGCCGCATTCTGAATTACCAAGCATTCGTCGCTGCACCAACGGGTCAACAAGGGAATGTCGCGCGGAATGCCTATCGTACGTTCCCCGCCGTGCAATTCGACGCTGCCGTACGACGAGATTTTCGGTTGGTCGATCATCTCCGACTGCAATTCAGGGCGGAAGCATTCAACCTTGCCAACCATCCGCAGTTCGGTGCTGTGTACAACTACCTCTCGTACGGGCCGTCCTTGTTCGGCTACAGCTACCAGAGCCTCAACGCCACCTTGGGCGGACTCAACTCTCTGTACCAGAACGGCGGACCTCGTTCCTTCCAGTTCATGTTGAAGTTGACGTTCTAAACAAGCGGTAGGAAACCCAAAGGACAGTCCTATGAATACTCCATGCCTGTGGCGGCGTGCCGCGGCGCTGTGCGCACTTCTGTGCGTCGGCGTCGTGGACGCTCAAACACATTCTTTCTCAGTGCAAGACGATATTGGTATCGTCCGATTCGGCAATGTCTGGGGACAGACGCGCGACAGCGCGGTGAAGGCATCTCCGGATGGTCAATGGCTTTGCGTACACACAGTTGGGGCGTCGCTAAAGGACGACCGGGTCCACGATCAATTGCGCTTATACCGGCAGCATGACCTTCTGCAAGCGGATGGTGAACGGTTCACGGATGTGCATCCAGCTTGGATTATTGAAGGTAGCGTCGTCCCGAAAGGACAGATCGATGCTGCGTTTCTCCAAGTCCAGTGGACACGGAATGGGCGTCTAGCGTACCTGAGGTGGACGGACGCAGGGAGTAAGCAACTGATCCTCGCCGATGTCTCAAATAGGCGGTCTCGCGCGCTCACCGACGTTACCCAGGATGTCGTCTCGTTTGCGGTCTCTGATGAAATGAACTACGTCTACACAACACCCGCTGAGGATGTCTTGCAGAGCAGAGCTGCAGAACTCGAACGGAAGGAGCGGATTGTTGGGGACCATCAGAACGTCTATCGTATGCTCAACCCCGAGCTGGTTTCCGTGCAGCTGAGGGCTGATCTGTGGTCCGTAAAAGGTGGACTTGCGAGACGCATTGTGGATCCCGCCTCCCATCGCCCGTTGCGCATCCTTGGAGACGGGACAGAGGATCTCAGCCTTTCACCGGACGGCAAATGGATTGCGACGATACGGCCCTACACCTCGATTCCCGAAGCATGGGTTGTTCGATACCGGCCACCCTTTCCCGATGGCCTGTATCGATTGAAGCCGGGAACGCAAGACATCGACCAGCCCATCAACTACGGCGCGCAGGGAGAGTATGTCGCCATTGACAGGAGCGATGGAAGTATTGTGTCTCTGGCACACGGTCCGATCGCGTTACGCATCAATTGGCTGGAGAGCGTTGCAGCGAGCGTCACCTGGTCGCCCGATGGGAGACACGTGTTCTTGCCTGCCACGTTCTCGGATCGTTCCTTGACGGAAGACAATCGGCCTTGTTCCACCGTTGTCGACATGCGGACCTTGGCATCAAGTTGCATGCGGCCGTCGAAACGGAATCTAGCTCGATCAAGAGAGGATGGCTACGCTCGGATTGCAGGCGCGCGCTTCCTGGACAGCCCATCGGGACAAGTGGCTGTGGAGATAGAGCTTCAGCAGGGAACGGCACATCAGTTCCAACGCTTCACGCAGGGAGGCGATGGGTCTTGGGTCGCAGGAGAAATCACCAACAAGCCGACAGCGGCTCAGGAGTTTCGCGTCGTTCAAGATGCGCAACGACCTCCCGTACTCGTTCGGTCCGCAACCATCGAGAAGGGTGAGGACGTCATCTTTGACCCCAACCCGCAACTTCGATCCGTGAACTTCGGGAAGGTCGAGGAGTATCACTGGGGTGATGGCGATCATCAGTGGAGTGGTTTACTCTTCCGACCACTCACGTCTCGGCCGGGCCGACGATCTCCGCTCGTGATCCAAACGCATGGATACAATTCGCGTGAGTTCATGCCGAGCGGGAGCTTCCAGAGCGCATTCGTCGCCCAGGAGCTTGCGGCAGTAGGCATCCTGGTTCTTCAAGTAGAAGACTGTGCGGAGAGATCGACGGTGACCGAACTGCCTTGCAATGTCTTAGAGTACGAATCCGCCGTGCAGCATCTCCTACAGGACGCCAACGTAGATCCAAGCCGCGTCGGCGTGATTGGCTTCAGCAGAACCGTTTCCTACGTCATGAAGGCTCTGGTCAGTAGCAAGGTCCGTTTCGCAGCCGCGTCTGTCACCGATGGGATCAACGTCGGCTACGTCGATTACATGCTCAACGTCGGTGGTCCAGACGTATTCCTGCGGGACGAAAATCAGTTGGTGGGAGGCGCTCCTGTCGGCTCCGGCATGGCCGCCTGGCTGAAGAACTCACCTGAGTTCAACAGTGAATCGATTTGGACACCGCTTCGCGTGGTGTCCGGTACTGGATCGGGCATTCTTGATATGTGGGAACCGTATGCGCGGCTGAAGCTCGAACATAGGCCTGCCGAAATGGTGGTATTGAATACGACCTCGCACGTGATTGCACAGCCATCGATCCGGTTAGTTGCCCAACAGGGAAATGTAGATTGGTTTCGCTTTTGGCTTCAGGACTTCGTTGACGTCGATCCAAAGAAGACCGAGCAATATCAGAGATGGGAAAAGTTGCGAACGATGCAAGACGGGACGCTTCCGGACAGCGGCCCGCCTAGCGGTGACTACTCATCAAAGTGATAAGCAGGGCCTGAGCTGAAGGGCAGTGTCATGCCACCCTGGTCGGGTACAACATGATTGATCTTCGCTCCACCAGTGAACTGGATCGCCTCAGACGCGCTGCCTAATTCAACGATGGTTGGCTTCGTGAATTTCATCGCGTTATCCTCCTTTCTTTAAGATTTGCGTCCCTCTGCACCGCAGAGCCTGGAGCAGAACGTCATGCTGGCATAGTGATCGTGCCTCGTTCTACTTGAATGCGTAGCCATTGCTCAACCGCGATCGCCATCTGGATGGCCAATGCCTGCCCCGTATTGCCTGCGAGCACGGCACCGTGCGCTTGCCGCAATTGCTTCATATCGAAAAGGACATTGGAGGTCAGCCACCCCTCCTCAACGAACTGCCGCGCTATGTCAGTTCTCAACAAATCGTGCGCTGCGCGCAAACCAAACCACTTCGTCTTTCTGTCGAGGACTTCATCGGGAACGATCCCGCGAAGTGCGCGCCGTTGCAGAACCCTTCTCTTTCCGGGCTGAGCGATCTGCTCGCGTGGGATGGAGGCAAGGAACTCAAAGAGTGACCGGTCGAGAAAAGGGAAACGAACCTCCGTATCGCCGAGCAGGGAAGTTCCGCCAATCGTTAACTGGCCGGCAAGAACACATCGATTCCACTCGTACGAGAGCTGGTGAGGCGAAAGATGTTTCCAATCAGCAAAATCCATCAGCGTCGTGTGTTCTTCTTCTTCGCGTGGAAGAAGCCAGGCCGGACCAGGCATTGAGCCTTGAGTTAGGGACTCTGGATTCCACCGGACACGGAGAAGATCAATGACCTCTCCTAAGTTCGCCAGAGCCGGACGCTGCTGAGAGACGGACCACGCCATGAGGCACTTCACGGAACGGATCAAATGGCCGGAGCAGAGGTGCTCTGCAATCTCAGGCGCACCGAAGGGAACGGCGCCCATCATTTCGTCTCCGCCAACCCCTGAAAGAAGGACGCGGCTTCCGATGTCTTGTAGGGTCATGCGAATGATGCCGTTCCATTTCAAGCTATGGTCGAACCTTCCGGGTGTTGCCTGAAAAGGAATTTCGATAGGCACTGGAGCGAATGGGCAAACGTCACGATGAAACTCCGCCATTCCAATATGCCGTCCACTCTTGCCGCGATACCGTTCAACCGTTTGGATGTACGGTCGCTCGTCTCCACTGGGCTCATCAGAATTGAAGTAGGAAATGGTCTGGATGAGCGGAGACCCAGGGGGTGTAAGGCCGTCAGCAACGCAGACGATGGTGCTGGAGTCCAAGCCACCGCTGAGTTCAGCCACAACCGGAGCATCCGAGCGAAGCCTACGTGCGACGGATCGTTGGAGGAGATCACGAAACTCCTGGTCGTACTCCTCATGCGATCGGTAACGAATCTTGCTGCCCGATGGAAGGCTCCAGAACACCCGCCTCAATGGCGTTGAGCCAGGCCTCAGTGCTAGGACGGATCCAGGCGGAACGCTGAAGATGTCTTCGTAGCATGTCGAATCCAGACAAGGCTGGCCGCGGAATAGTTTGTGAATGTGGTGCGCGTTGAGGATAAAGGGCCTGCCAGCACTCATGACAAGAGGCTCGATCGTGGTGGCCCAAACGTACTGCTTGGAGTCCCTTCGTAAGAAGAGTTGACCAACACCCATCGGATCGCGAGCAAGGAGGACACGGGCGGCCGCCAAGTCGCAGATACAGAGCGCAAAATCTCCTACGAGCTTCTCAAAAACTTCAAGACCCCAACGCTGGTAGCTCATCAATGCCACCTCTGCGTCGCAGAGGTTATCGGATTGCTGGGCAGCTAAGAGGCCCAGCAGTTCTGTTCTGTTATCCAGTCTCCCGTCCCACGTCATCCAGGACGTCCCGATGCGCAGCGGCTGTGCCGGTTCTGGTGTGTTGCGCAACTCACAGTGGACCAGTCCAACATTGCCAAGTGAGATGGAAGCGCCCGCGTCGGGCCCGAGTAACGCTAGGCTGTCTTGCAACTCGGCGAGGCTCTTGCTGCAAACCGGGTCACGGGCATCGATACAAAACATGCCTGCGATCGCACTCATCAACAGACCTCCATGATGAGAAACGACTCACGCTGTGCAAGCTTGTCGCGTAGAACCCGACCATCGAGGGTAACCCATGCATGTGCTCGGAACGGGCTGCGCTGTGAGCCAATGGTGAGGCGCGCGGGAAGACCTCTCTTCCGCAGCATCAGTGTTAGCACGCAGGATCGTTGTAAACATAGGACCTGTCTGGGGTAGAGGGCGCAGGCAATTTCTACCGCATCACAGATGCGATCAGCGGAAATTGGTCCCGAACGTTTTGTTCGAGTGGGGATTGACCGGAGCCGTTCATAGAGTTCTTGAAAGCTGTGCCTCTTCATATAGAGACTCCAGCCAACGAGGAGGCAGTAAGCTTCAACGATGCGAAGGGGTTGGCTAAACATGGACTGACTCCGACGGAATCGGTCGTGTGCCGAGGGTTAGCGCCATGCTCACCTCGAACTCCTGAATAGCGTCTCGGACACGTCGTGTGAGCGAACGGAGCCCTGGCCAAATGTGTTCCATGGCATTCATGCGCACCCCGTGTCGCCAGCCGATCATCACCAATGCCAGTGGCCCAAGGACCGGCATAATCGCGACCGCGAATTGTGTCTGAACCTCATTGAGGTTCGGGAGAAGCTGACGGATGTGTAGCTGTCGTAGCAGCTGTCGATCGTCTTCGTCGAGCAAGGACGCACTTGCCAACAAGAGTTCCGCAGAGATAAGGGGATTCCCGATGTAGCTTTCAGCCCAGTCGAGAAAGATCGTTCCGTGCGCCGTTACAAGGACATTCCCCCCGGTGAGATCGGCGTGGATGAGAGCGTCAGGAATATCCAACTCGGCCAACGCCGAGCATGCCTTGTGGAGACTTCGTTCGAGTCGCTGTATTTCGTTCCGGGACAGTGGTGCAGCCTTGGTTGAGGTTTGCGCCTGCATCGCCTGGTCCAACTCGGCCATGCATGGATGCAGATCGTCCAAGATTGCCTGAACGGTCAAACATCTCGCGCCAGCGTCGCTCAATCGTGGAATGTAGGGCTGTGTTCGCATCTGTATCGACGCGAGATCGCAGAGCGCATTGCGCCACGGCTGGACGCCGGCCTCGTCTTTTAACGGTGCGCCAACAACAGCTTCAGAAATCCAAGCGCACCAACCGTCGATCATCAGGGCGATCTTCGGCATGAACTCTGGAATGTATTGCTGAAGCAGCTTGGTGACCCAATACTCGTGTTGATTTGGATCGCCGACACCCTTGAACCAGAAGCATTCGCCTCTGCAGAAAAACTGAAACAAGGAAAAGTCGACGCCGCAGTTGAATTGATGGAAAAGGTTGATCTCACGATGCCAATAGCACTGCTTTAGAACTTCAAGCCATCCGAACTGAGCATAGTGGCCAAGATGAGAGACACCTCCTGAAAGGCTCTCTGAGAGCAGATGTCGGTCGCTGGCGGTCAAAAGTTCACTGGGAAGTTCTTCTACCGACAAAGACACCAAACCAGAAGGTATCTTCGAACTCTCCGAAATCAGTTCAAGGACCACGCGTGGCCGATCATCCCGAGCATCAAGCAAGAACAACATGAACGTCTGAATGTGGAATGTTTCAGAGGCGCCTCGCGTGATGGTGTGGGCCGGTCGTCCGCGCGCATCGCCTTCGATTACGGGTAACGCAAAAGTCTCACCGGGACAAACAACCACCCTGCCTGACCGCGGTTCCACGATAACTAACTCGAAGGTGCGGGAGACGATCACAGCCCGACCTCAGTCGTCACCTGTGCCTCAGGATCGAAATCGATCAGTTGCAGACGAGCGAGAGCCAGTAAGAATTCGCGGATTGGAGCAGAGGTCAAAACTGCCTCACAACCCGCGTCGGCAGCCGTCAGCGCAACGATCTCGGATTCGGTATGTCCCTCTGCGGCTCTCGACCAAATTGATGCGCCGGTCCGATTCAGATCGAAGAATCGATCGCCCTGTATATCCATGACGAGGCCGCCATCACCTTCTGCTACAAACCGAGCGTCTTTACTGATTCGAATCACGATGTTTGCCCCCGCAGGTGTATCAGTGATTGCCAGCTTGGCCCCAAACGAGAAGGCAAACAAGTGGAATCAAAGCGGTAGGCCAAAATTACTCGTGACGCAGGATCGGAGAGGGAAGGTGAGAACAGGTAGCCGTGGCGTCATCAAGCTGGAGCGACAATTCCCACGATTCGACGAAGGTTCCGAAACTCATTAACGCGTAGGGATGTTTTGTGTTCGGGCAGTTGTACGGAAAGGAACCGGAACCCGTCGCCTTCTGTTTCAAGATGTCCAAACAGGATTTCAACTCCTCGTCTCAACGCATACATCGGTCGTGACCATCCACGTCGAGTCGAATCGTGTTGGGCTTCTACGTGGCCGGAGCATGGTTCCAACATCAACCATGAGCCTGGACCCACTCTTGGTTCGAGACCGTTGATCTGCAACGATTCGGCGAGACGAAGAAACCGATCTTCTCCAGCGCCTGGGTTGGGGAATCGCGCCGACAGGATTGCGGGCCATCCTCCCATCTCAGAGCGACGCTCTTCCCAAACCTCCGTTGGCACGGGAACACGTGCAACCCGGCGGGAAGCGAAAAGATCGCGATAGTGTGCGGTGTGTAACAAGGTCTCAAGAGAGAAGCGTGCGGCACCCCGAAGTGCGAATCCCCCTGTGCGTAAGGAATCCGTATAGCGTGCGAAGTGTTCCAGCGTCATGTGAATGAGTACGTCAATGTGTGGTTCGGAATTGCTGTCCGAGCGGTAGCGGCGCTTTGTGCGTTCGCTAAGCTGAGAGCCGAGTTCTCGTTCGATCAAGCTGTGTATGCGGTCACGCTCTTCAGGCGATCGCACAAAGCGTCGGTACTCCGTTGCTAAGAGACCTTGTCGTGTGGACTGCTCCCACGGAAGAACGAGGCGGCCCGAACCCGCGTACTCCGGCAGAGATTGACGGACAGGAGACTCCGGTAGCGGAAGTGTCAACGCGAAAACACGAACTCTGCCCACGATCCGCACGGCGAGCGGGTAGGCAAAATCCTCGGATTTCCGGTACGACCGCTCACTCGTGAGTAGATGGAGTCGGCCTCTTGTGACGACGCATCGGCTGCAGCGATAGCCGTTTTGAAACTGCAAGAGATAAATGGATCGTGGATTCGGGCTTTGTATTTCCGCTTCATTGATTGGCTCGACTTGAGCAATGGAGCCCGGTGGAAGGCTTGATCCGAGGCTGTCTTGAGTTCCGATACATACATGGAATGTTCCAGGGCGCCTCCATTCGGGACGATCCAGAGTTCTCATTGGCACGTCGCGTTGCCACTGGCGTACAAGTGAGCTCAGAGGCGCTGTCCGCTTGAAAGCATCAGAATCGGCCAGTTCGAGAGGCAGTTCGATGGGCAAGTCTCGTCCAAAAACATGGGACTCGATAAGATGTGTTCGTTCCGAGTTGATCTTGTGGTCGAAGGCACGAATTGCGTCGAGGTCATAGCCAAAAAGTCTGTGAGCTCCGTCAGTTGTCATCGAATTCTGATATCCGAAATCGAACGCTAACTGAAGAGTCGGCCGTCCTCCAGTGCGCTGAAGGTTTGAGAGCAAGTCCTTAGTTTTCTGCTCACGTCGCTTGAACGCCTGCACTTCCATCTCGCTAGAGGGCTTGATCTGGCGATGGAGGTCACGAATGTGCTTCACCCGGTTCACGATCTCACTGTGGGCCACAGCCGTGTACACAGACAGATTCTCCTCGAAAAGACACGCATGGTCCGATCAACGATCGGACCGCACCTGGTGGAAAAACTCATTCGATCACGAGGACACTTTGACGCGGCGTGCGTCATCTACACAAGACCGACCAGGGGGAGGCAACACATCGCGGTACATTTTCCGGGCACTTGCGGCCTGTTGGTTCTAGCAGTTTGCCTTCGTGCCGCTGAATACGCAAGAGTCGAACAGCGAAATGGGCGTCATGTGCACTGAACCCAGCACGTCTCCTCGCTGAAGGTTCGTCCCCAACGGTGAGGCGACCCTGGTGATTATTCAGGAAGGGCGTAACGGGTTATTTCATAGCCTTCATCGGAATCCGCGAGATCGATCTCAATCACCTCATTGATGAGTTGTGTCATTCCAATGATGTCGAGAATCCGATCAAACAGCTCTACCTCGATAGCAGCCGTCATTCTTTCGGGACCGTTGATACATACTAATCCAGCATGCAGCCGCACGTTCGCATACTGGCCCCCCAGCCCGCGGGCATCTGGGACCCCTCGGAAGTCAGCGCTATTCCGAGTGACGAAGGTCCAGTCTTCTTCTAGAACGAACGTCTTGAGCTCCCAGTCCTTCCAGCCACCTTTACCGAGCCATGTCACGTGGGAGCTTTCGAAGTAGCCGCGCTCCCTCGCCAATGACGCGAGGGATGGACTCAGACACTCGTCGATCAGAAACTTCGGAATCACTTCAATTCACGTTCCGGGTGAGGCGTCCCTTGGTGACACTCACGATCTTCGTGCCGGCAGGGAAAGCGGCCCTCTTGGGCCGACCCCTTTGCGGCACGGCCTTCGCATAGACGGATGCGAGCTCCACTTGGTCTTCAACCAGCCGCGGATACATCTCTAGGATTTCCGTCATAGGAGTGCCAGAGTCGAAGAGGGCCGCAACGCTGTAGACCGGAATTCTCGTTCCGCGGATGACCGGCGTGCCACTCAAAATTTCCGGGTCTTCAACCACCATGGCTTCGGCCGCCGCGAGCTTGTGCAGTCGACCATCCACGCTTCTCCAGAGATCGGCAAATCGAACCGTCAAGAGATTAGCGTCGATGACATAGTTCTCCCATTGCGCCCAGGACGAACGATGGATCGCCGCTTCGCGGATGGTCTGCACTCTCGCGGACGCGGTTAGCCAATCGGCCGTGACGTAATAGAAGGCGATGAACAGACACGCATCTGTGCGGAAGGTGCGCACCGGTGAAATGCTGTACCAATCGTCGGGCAAGATTTTCTCGTCAATAACTCGGTTGATCTGGGGCAGCGAAACACCCGCAGCCACGGCCGCCTCAGTCGTCGTGAGATGTTCCATAAACGTATTCATCCGGCATCCGCTCCTGAACCATTGTAAATCTTCAAGAGCTTCGGAAGCTTATATAAACAAGCCCGGATCGCCAAACACTTTCTTAGAAAAGCCAAGCTGGGTTGGTTCCCCGCAGACCAACCCGATGCCCACACGGTGTACTTTGGCTTTGTGGCATTTTGGCAATACCGCCAAGTGTCGCCGGCCGTTCGGAGACCTGTTGGCTCGGAATCGAGGGACCTGAAGACACCACGACAATGCACATCTGAAGAAGCTCTCCAATACGGCCCCAGTCCGCCACGGCATGCAGGGAAATCGCGCTTTATGGAGAAAGCAGATTGATCTCAGACGTACACTCAACCAGAACTTTTGTATGGCGAGATTATGACTCAGCTCGCCGGGTGTTCCCACCAAATCCAACAAAAGCGGCACTTCACGTCATACATCTCTGTGCGGGCGGGTGGTGGTTAAATGGTCTCTAAACAGTCATTTACGGGAATCCCTGTCGATGCCTGGGTTCGACAACGATAGAACGCGCCGAGATTCAATTCGAAGGCGCGATCCTTCGAAGAACGACAACGGAATTATTACATTGCGGCATGGTATGAGACTAGCCGCCCAGAGCCGGAACGTCAAGGAGTCGCCGAAGGTGCCAGACATCCCCAGGTTCGGGTGGATGCGATAGCCGCCCAGTAGGGTGCGCCTAAGGACAACGCTCACCCGGCCTGCGACCATCGACGAGAGGGACTCATCCTAAGCAGTCCTTGTGATCGCAAGCAGCAGGGCATGAGCTTAGTTCACGTGCGCGAAGAACGCGGAATGCAGAGTAATCCTCGGAATGTCTGTGGCGCCGCAGTGTCCACATTGCCAGATTGCGATTGGAGCGACGTGGGATGCGATGGTCTTCGCATTACATTTCGCGCAAGTGAGGACGGGAACGTGTGTAGGTGTGGGCATCGAGAATGTCCAGACTACGGTAAAGCCTTCCATCTGCACTTGATACGGGTCAAAAAGGAGGGAGGGATTTCACCCTCCCCAACCTTGAGTCCGTGGTAGTTAAATCGGACTATAACGCCTAAAATAAAAAGCTTGATTAACTTTCTTGCGTTGACAATATTGACCGCAGCCGGTTTATCAAAATGGAACTATTGGCTCTATCTCAATGTATAAAACAGGACTTCTTGATTTAGATCAATGATTCATAACATCGCTTGAGATAAAAAGCGTCGTCTGCAGCTCGTCGCAATAGCCCTATTGAAATCCCAAGCCGCAGCATGCAGTTGCGGATCGTTTTGCGGGTGTCAATCTGTTGAGTTTCAATCTTGTGAAGCATGCGCGAGCGCACGTTTTCGCTAGTGTTTATAGGCTGTATCGGTAGCCCCCTCTGGTCCCAAGACCAACGTAACGGGCCGCAAGCGAAGATTTATGTTCAGCAACCGACTCCGAGGAGTAAATTTCACTCATCATGGAACTGCCGAGGCCAGCTGTCATTCTTACTTGAAAGAGTTGTAACGCGGCGGTTTTTGCTTCGGAAGCAGTATTCACTGCATTATTCGGTGGAGTGTGAGTCCTGTGGCAACCGCGGAATGCCGAGTATCTCGTTGCAGTCGGGATGCTATGAGTATCCAAACTAGTTAACCGAAATAACAACTCTGCGGTCGTGAATATGGGGGTTGACGATTGGATACCTGCTCCCTCCTTTTCCCGGAAGAGAGAGCGAACTGGGACGCGAACAACCCTGCGCAATGTTCCGCCATCACATTTAGCAATCCCTGCAAAAACGTTTGGCTCCGGTACGTTTGTGAATGACAAAATATGCCTTTACCCTCTATCCCTTTGGATTCGGGTCGAACGACGTTGACGCACGCCTCGACATTTGAGATCGACGCCGTGCTGATAGATGCTTTGGCCGAAATTCCATCTTCGCTGCTATTACCGCATGTTTTACCAATGCCGCGGGCGCATCCATTGAGCCAGCGTTATCAGTACGCCATTCTGGTGAGCGAGCCGCTTGTGGTGGAAATTGAACTTGGTCTCACCGGTTCTTCGCACATTGACCTGCTCTTCCAGTTCCTCACACGGTGCGGTACTGAGAACGTTCCGAAGCATTGCCGGACCGATGGGGTCAGGGTCTGGCTGCCGGAGTGGGTTTAAGCCTTACCGGTTAACACAAAGGGTGCCCAGTGGTAGGGATGTGGGTGTTCCAGCTTTAGCTGTTGCATGGCTTTCTGAAGCGACGTTGCCGTATTGCCTGTCGATGACAACTCACGGTAGAAGTGTGTCATTAGAAGGGCTGTGCTGCTGTCCTGAACATCCCATAGCGTGAGCAGCGAACTCTGCGCACCGGCATGCATCAAGCCTCGCACTAAACCAAGCAACTCGTCACCCGCCACGACCTCGTTCAATCCGGTAGAGCAACCGCTCAGGGTGACTAATTCCGCGTTCAGCTTCAGCTGGTACAGATCGTACACGCTCAGGTAAGAGTCTCCGAGGCGTATCCCTGAAAACAGCGGATTATCCTGCCGAAAATATCCGTGCGTCGCAATGTGAATGAAGCGGCTATCTTCGCCGTGCACACGCAGAGCCTCAGCGGTGGCGCTGGGCCCGATGAACACCGTGGGGTTGGGCAGGTACTCCGCAGAGACCTCAATCTCATCCTTCACGAATGGAACCGCCTCGTCAGGGATTCCAAGGAGCAGTGAAGCATTTGTCTCGCGTGGAGGGCTTGCTTGGCACGTAGCATAGATGCTTGCACTGGGAGCATATGAAACCGTGAACATATCGATCAGATACTGCTTGCCGTCAAACAGCGCTTGAAATGGAAGTCGGTGCAGCAGTCCATGGGGTGCAATGATGAGGTGATCGGCATCGAGGAATTCGCGGATGGGCTCGATCAGCCGTTGATACAGCTTTCCAAGATGCGCCTGGGTCGTACGCAGAAGTGTTTTGCCGTATGCCTCGACGTATGCGGCACCCAGGCGGTGCTTGGCCAGTTGAAATTGGAGAAGTTCGATGAGGTGCGAGATCTCTGAGGACTCCGCAAGCGTGATGACTTCCAGCTGAGTGCGGCTCAGCAGCAGTACGACGAAGCGATTCTGCAACTCGAAAAATTCAAGAACGACTGTACCGGGAGACAGCTGCTGCCTGACCTGCTCTACGGTGAAGGACGCAGAGACGTCTGAGTTGAATTCTCCGCTTTCGTTTGATCCGTGTTCCCGGGTCAACCGCAGCAGCTCAATCTCGCGCTTACGAGATTCCTTGCGCAATGCAGCCAATTCCTGCTGGGTGGCGTTTTGGAGTTGTGATGTCTCTGTTTCATGGAAATACCAGTTCAACTCTTCGCGCACTTGTTGGATCTTTTCTGCATGCCCGGTCTTTTCATTCGGTGACGGCAAGGATGAGGGCTGCTTGGTGAATATAGCGTCCAGCAGAGTGCGGGATTTTGCCTGCTGCATATAGCCGAAGACTTCGGCACGCGAGGCGGGGTTATCCCCTCGCTTCAGGCACAGCGTAATAAGAGCTTCATAGATGTCGACTCGCTGTTTCATGAACGAGATTTTGAGTTCTTCGCTCTGGATTCGCCCTCGCATCCGCTCTAACGACTCGTGTGCCCGCTGGTATGCGTCATACGAACGCTGGTCACGGCCCAGCGCACTCTCAATTTCGCCGAGAAGTGCCTGCAGATGGTAGTTAAGCGCAGGTGAGTCTAGGCGCGACACCGTGATCGCTGCGCGTCTGCAATGTTGTCTGGCGAGTGCCAGGTTGCCGCGTTGCAGGTCGATGCGTCCCAGGATCAAAAGACAGAGCGCAGCTTTACTCGATAGTTTGTGCCGTTGAAACGCTTTTAGCGATGCGGTGCATAGTCGATATGCCTCGGCATTCCTCGTCTCGGCCACGAGTACAACCGCCCTGTACAGGTCGATCAACGAGGGCATGACTTTGTTTCGTTCCTGGGCAAACACGCGGCGGGCGCGGCTGAAGAGCTGCAGAGCTTGGACGGCATGACCTTGCTGGCCCAATGCGATGGCCATGTTTGCGAGCGCTTTGCCTCGCTCATAGCGCATGCCTAGTTTCTGGAATGCTTCCCCGGCATGTTCCGCAGCGGTGGCTGCCTCCGCGCTCAGGTTGAGTTCGAGATAAATCTCGGAGAGGTCAAGATGACAGAGCGCGAAGTGGTATCGGTCGCCTGCTGTGTCAGAATCGTCACGCACGCGGCGCAGCATCGAAATGGCTCGCGCGTAGTCGCCCCGGAGATAGTGCAGGGACGCGATGTTGTAGTCCGTTTGCAGGCCAAGAACACGCATCTCGTGCTTTGCCGCGAACTCTTTCGCTTGTGCGTAGACAGTAAGGGCTCTCCTGAAATCGTTCAGTCGAACGCAGGATACAGCGATGTTATGCAGCGCGATCGCGACTGCATCCGGATCATCCTGGCCATGTACGGAAAGATACTGATACGCGCTTTCGTAGCAGGCGAGTGCTTCTTCGAGGCGATCACGGCGGTCGAAGATGTTGCCAAGATTGAGATCCAGACGTGCAAGCCGCCACAGATTGTGCTGCTCAGAAAAAATGTTGCGCGCCTCCAGGGCGGCCGCAAACGCTCTGTCATACAGACTGAGGAGGATAAGTGGCTGAATGGAAGAACTGAGTGTGCGAGCGACTTGATCAGAATTGCCGATGGAACGGAAGAGCTGAATCGCCTTGCCGTGGCATGTAACTGCCGCTTTGTTCCGGCTTAGGCCATAGAGCGCGTTGCCCTTGGCGCGCAGACTTTGCGCCATCGCTTCGGGATTGTCCAGACGGCTTGCGAGCGTGACCGTTATTTCGGCAATCCACAGCGCGCGATTTTTGTCTGCACCAATCAGGCGAGGCACGGATGCTGCCAGGTACGAGACGGACTCTGCTTGAAGCAGGTCAGGATACTCACGAATGAATCTGGATCGTTTCTGCCTGGTTGAGAGGTCCGCGCTGTTCATCCACAGATGTTCGGTTCGAACCGCTGCGTTGACCTCTCGATTCTCAGGCGTCTGATTCACTAAAACCCATTTCCGCGAGTGTCTTGCCGAGCTTATCCAGGCAACGAGAACGGATGAAGCCGATGGAGCCCTTGGCGAGTCCCAACGATTCCGCGACCTCTTTATACGGCCTCGGCGGCGTTTCGTAAAACAGTATCTCTACAAGTTGCTGGCAGCGTGGAGAGAGCGAGCGAATGGCATCGCGTAAGATTTGTTCCTGCTCCAACTCACTTACCTGTGCTTCTTGAATGTCGCTATCCCCACTACTGATCTGCAGAATATCGACATCGCTTGCCGCGAAACGCAAGCCTTCTTTTTTCTGGTGAAAGCACTTATTGTGCGTCACACGTATCAACCAGCCAGCCAGTGCTTTTGTGTCGCGTAGCTGTGGGAGGCCATGAACAAGGTCCAGGCAGACCGCCTGGAAGATGTCCGCAGCATCCTCACGGGAGAACCCGTAATTGATTGGGATGGAGAAAATTAGGTTTTTGTATTTTGACAGCAGGATCGACCATGACGCTTCATCTCCTTGCAGGCAGCGTCGCACCAAGTCCGCGTCATCCCTGGTCAGATCCGGCCGTTCACTGTTGGTAGCAGATTCAAGCATCATTTGGAACCCATTGGCTTCGGTCGAAAATACAGTTGTTCAGAATTCCACAGTGTGTGCGGATCGAGGACTGCCGGGTTGAAATTGCCAAGCCGTTGCGTCGCTCCTACTAAGACATTTGGACTGACAAGATAGACCACGGGTTCGTTCTGTTGTTCAATTTCCTGAACGTGATCGTAGATGCGTTTCCGCTCGCTCATAACGGCTGCGGATACCTGGCGCTTCATGAGGCGGTCGACTTCGGCCTCCCATGGAGTTGCCGGCTGAGCCTGGCCTAAGTTCCATAGGTGATCGTCGCCGGAAGACAGCAGTACATTCATCTGCGAGTTCGGGTCAATGTCACCGCCGCCGAGGCCCATGACGGCCACATCGTAATTGTGAGTCTTGAAAACTCGATCCAGCATCCCCCGGAATTCCAGTGGAACAACCTGCACCTCGATGCCAATGTCGCTCAAGTCCTGCTGGAGCATCGTTGCCATCTGTATGCGCTGACTGCTGGATGAGCTTGCAGCGATCGAGAACGTAACCTGCTCTTTGTGGCTATCGATGAGCTTTCCATCGGGACGCCATGAAAACCCTGCTTCCTTCAACAACTGGCGAGCCCGTTCGGTAGACCGAGCAGGACGTGCAATTTCTGCATCGAACCAGAGCAGGTTGCCGGGAGTTACATGTGTCCAGAGTGGAGTTCCTCGTCCCAGGTAAACAAGACGGTTCATCGCAATGCGATCGACCGCAGAGGAAATGGCCTGGCGAAACTTTACCTCCTTGAACCATGCCTGCCTGCGGCTGATGTCGCCACTCTGCACAGGCAGTACAGTATTCAGATTGAAGAGGAGAAAGTTGTACTCGAGCCCAGGACCCAGGTCATAGAGCTGAACGTGCCGGGCAGCACTCTCCTTCTGCAGTACCGAATAGTTCTGTGAACTGATTCGATCCAAAATGTCTGCTTCACCTGCTTCGAAGCGAATGACTTCAGCATCTTCGCTACCGGCGAAGACGAACGTCATCTCTGCAAGATAGGGGAGCCGGTTTCCCTTTCCATCCGCTTTCCAGTAATACGGGTTCCGCGCGAGCGTCAGTCGCTGGCCCGGCACGTAACTTTTCACGTAAAAAGGACCCAGTCCTGCCATTTCCTGCGGTGCCGTGCTCAAGGCCCACGCGTGTGTTAGTCTTCCCTGGGAATACGACTGCTGTAGAAGGTGACTCGGCAGGATAGCGATGCTATCAAACAGCCGTTCTGCTGACGCGTAGGGGCTGGCGAGGTCGAAGACGACCGTATAGGGGCCTGTTTTTCGGACAGCGATCGGCTTCCCGGATGTGATGAGGGAATCTCGTTGCGGTGCGTCTACCTGTTCATCAAGATAGACCTTAAAGCTGAAGACCACATCATCTGCATCGAATGGCAAGCCGTCGGAAAATCGGATACCTTTGCGTAGCTGCAGGGTGTAATGCAGGTGGTCAGGGGAAACCTTCCAGGACGTAGCCAGAGCAGGTTCCGGCTGCTGAGACTTCCGATTGATATGGATGAGATCGGCAGTCGTCTGCGCAATCACCTGTCGAGAGGACGCATCGTTGGAGATAACCGGATTCAGGGTCTTCGGCTCGGTCCGCATTGCGACAATCAGATTGCCTCCCGAAATACCGGGGGTGTTTCCGGAGATCAGCAACTCCTCCGGGCCGACTGCAGGCCTGAAGGCCGCGGCAGATCCAGTACCGAGTAGGAGAAGAGCGATCACCGACCTGTGAACAAAGGTAGACATCCAAAATTCCATGTTGTTACGTTGCTGTCGGCCTTGCGGCCCGTTGAAGTTCATGTGCGATCAGTGCATATGCCATAAACACCTGAATCAGGAGTAGTCCAGGAAAGAACATCCACCACTTGGAAGCCATTACGTTGAAGTGCTGAAGGGGCACGAGCATATTGCCCCAGCTAGGAACAGGCTCACTTACGCCTAATCCAAGGAACGACAGCGTTACTTCCGCCAGCACATACTGCGGAATAAGAAGAGCCATCTGCGTCAGGACGATCTCCCGCGTTTCTGGGAGGATATGCCGGCGCAACAGATAGAAATCGCTGGCGCCGAACGAACGCGCCGCCAGGACATGCGTCCGTTCCTTCGCGCTGAGCACCACGCCACGGATGAGCCGTGCCGGTCGCGCCCACCCCACCAAACCAATCACGGCGATCAGCAGAAAGAATATCTGCAGTGTTGAGACATGCAGAGGTAAGAACGCTCGTAACGCCAATAACAGATACAGCCAGGGCAGCGCGATGAATAAGTCGACGCCGCGCATGATCAAGGCATCGAGCCACCCCCCGTAAAAGCCCGCGATTGCTCCCAAACCTGCTCCGACGGTTAAAGAAAGCAGAGCCGCGATCGCACCCGCGAACAGTGACACTCGACCTCCATACACAACACGCGAGAACAGGTCTCTTCCGTACGCGTCCGTTCCCATCAGCGATATCTTTGCAGGGCCGTCCACGCCAAACAGGTGACGGTCAATCGTCCATGTGTTCGTGATGGAATAGGGCGATCCATGCTGGAAAAGATGAATCGGGTATGGAACCCGGGTGTCCTCCTCGTAACTCTGCAGCTCGCCCTCTCTCATCGATAATCGATAAACGAGCGGATGCAAAAGAAAACCAGTGCTGTTGCGGGCCCAGTGAATGCGTGTGGGCGGTGCATACGATGCCTCACGGTCCTGCCGGGCAAAATCGTACGGTGAAGCAAAATTCGCGAAGAGTACCACGGTATGCAGACCTGTAAGTGCGAGGAGCGCGCACCACAGCATCTTTGAAGCTTTCATCGCGAACGCTCCGCGCGGATTCGCGGATCAAACGCATACAACAGAATGTCGGTCCCCAGGGAAGCTCCAACCAGTAACACCGTTGATAGCGTTATTCCTCCGAGGACCACGTAAACGTCATGTTGCTCCACAGCTTCCAGGAGCAGCGGACCAAGCCCTGGCCAGCTCATGATGACTTCGGTGAGAAGGGACGCGCTTAAAAGTGACGCGATCGAAAGCCCGAACAACGATGTCAGCGGATTTACTGCTGCTGGCAAGGCATGACGGATCAAAAGCCGGAAACGGCCAATCCCATAGCCGCGTGCGGCATAAATGAACGATGAGTTGAGAGTGGTCATTAGCGAGGCACGGACATGTCTTAGCAAGAGAGGCAAGTTGCACAAAGACAGCAGTAAGACAGGCAAAGCTAAATGGGCAAGTAAGTCAAAGACTTGCTTGCTATACGTTAGTTCCTCGGACCCAGGTGAGACCATACCACCAACGGGGAACAACCCTGTCCGCATAGCACAGAGTAAAAAAAACAGTCCGAGCACTAAGTCTGGTATCGCTAACAGACCCGAGGTTATGAGGTGACAAACGCGGTCGAGCCAGCTTCCAGGAAACTCGGCACATGCAATGCCGAGTAAGAGCGCTACCAACCACGTTAATGCGAGCGAAACCGTACCCAGTAAGAGGGTGTTGCGCGCTCGTACCCAGAGCAGGGGCGCTGCTGGGCTGCCATACGCGAACGAATACCCGAAGTTGCCGGCTGCTGCAGATGTTAGCCATCGGCCATAGCGAACCGGAAGAGGCTGATCCATTCCGTACTGCGCTCTAAGCTTTGTGACTGTACTGGACGTTACCTGGGTATTAAGCATCATCTCTTGAAAAAAGTCGCCAGGAGCCAGGTTCAAGAAGAGAAACGATAGAAAAGAGACACACAGTAATAGAGCAATAGCCTGCACAAAGCGTCCCGCCAAAAAACGAAACGATCGTTTCAGTGCGACGCTCGTTCGATTTGAGTAATTAGGGTTGAAACTGTCCGAGTTCTCAGGAGCAGACGAATCAATCGCGTGCAAATCTTCTAGAGAGCCCGGTACTGCCACCTGGTCAACTACTTTACCTTGCTCCAATTGAAGGACACTATCCGAAAAGTTACGAACCAGGTCTTGATCGTGGGAGACGTAAAGATAGGAAAGAGACCGTTCTGCTTGTAACTCGAGTAGCAAAGTGACCAGACGTCCACGAACGGAGAGGTCAAGACCTTTAAACGGCTCATCCAGAACCAGCAAGCTTGGCTTCAGAACCAAGGATCGTGCCAGAGCTAGTCGCTGACGCTCACCGCCACTGAACTCATGAGGGAGCCTGTCCCCGCAACCAAGGGGGAGACCGACGCGGGCCATCAGATCCAAGACTAACTCTTGTCTTTCCTTAGACGAGTGTCGACGTTGAACGAGTATTGGCTCCTCCACAATGTTTCTTGCGGACATATGCGGTGGAAGCGCAGCCGCAGAATCCTGGAAGAGAACTTGTACACGGGGGCGAAGAGCTGCGAGTTCCTGTCGTGTGAGTGCCGACACAGTGCGGCCTTCAAACAAAATCTCGCCAGAATCAGGCCGTTCCAGAAGCGCAGCGCACAGTCCAAGAGTAGTTTTCCCGGATCCTGATCGTCCGATCACTGCAAGCGTCTTACCCGCCTCTAATACAAGACCGACGCCATCGAGCGCCTTCAACTCCTGCCGCTGCTCCCACATCCGACCTCGCGTGTATGTCTTTCGCAGGTCTTTAATGTGTAACAGTGGTCCGCGCGTTCCCTGCGATTCCATTACGGGGTTCCGATCTTGAAGCATGCCACGCTGCGTGTATCGTCCGTTAGCACTTCCCTCGGAACATTCGTTCCGCAAATAGCCATCTGATCAGGACAGCGATCTTCGAAATTGCAGTGGGCTGCACATTCCCGGGCGCCAAAGACGCTGCCACCAATCGTCGCGGACGAAGGCCTGTAGCCGTTTGGAGTGGATACGTTTTCTGGTATTGCGCAATTCAGAAGAGCACGGGTATAAGGATGCAGTGGTTTGCGCACGATGTCTTGAGACGGGCCCTGCTCCACAATGCGACCCGCATACATCACGATGATCCGGTCCGCGAAACGAGCTAGAAGCTCTATATCGTGGCTAATGATCAGAAACGCAGTGTTGAGGTTGCGATTGAGAGCGGTGAATAGATCGATAATCGATAAGGTAGTCTCTGGATCCAGCGAGGCTGTCGGCTCGTCGGCTATTACCAACGCGGGCCGGCAAGCGACTGCAAGCGCGGCCACGATGCGTTGACGTTGGCCACCACTTAGTTGATGCGGATACGAAGCGTATATCCGGTCGACGTCTTCGAATCCCATTTCCAGTAAGTGCTGTCTTGCTTCCTTGCGGCAGCGCTGCTTCGTCCAATCCCGGTGCGCTCGCATAACCTCTACAATCTGCTCTCCAACACGGAGTACTGGATTCAGCACGCTTGCGTCTTGGTAGACGATCGATATATCAGCGCCCCGTATCTTTCGCAGCCCAGAATCGGAAAGCGAGAGTATAGGAAGAGAGTTGAAGTAGATCGTACCGTCAGCAACCACGCTGGAAGGCGGAAGAAGCTTAAGCAGAGCCAAAGCCAATGTGCTCTTACCTGCGCCAGATTCACCCGTAAGTCCTACGACCTCTCCCGGCGCAATCGTGAAGTTGATGTCTGCCAACGCAGATAGATATCGCCTGCCTTCCACGGGAATGCGCACCTCGAGATTCCGCACCTCGAGCAACGGTCCAGCAGCGGAAGAAGCACAACCAGCCAAAGGCATCAGCATCTTCCCGAATAGGCAATATCAAACGGCGTCTGAATACGCACTGTATTACAGAGTTGATCCAAGTGTAAAGACCGGCTCCAGTCGTTTCGGATACATGTGAGCGCATACAACAGGACGTATAAGTAGCTGACTAACCCTTCATCCCCCATTAGTGGTAGCGTGGCACATTGGATTTTCTTAACCTCCTATATTTTTGCGACGAATCCGAACCCCTTTGATCAACACACTAAACTGCAGGGTTATGAGACGGGAATCGAACGACTCGCTTATGGACTGCAGCTTGAACTGATCGACATTGAACACTTGAATTTAGCCGCAGACGTAAAGCCAGATACTCCAAAGTTCCCGATCTAAGAACTTGTCATTAGGGGCTAGCTGTCATACGTATCCTTGGTCTCAAACGCAGAATAGAGGGTCTGGCAATGGAAAATTCAATGACGAAGCGGAATACCGAGATCTCTCCATTGGTTATGGGAGACGCGATTCCCAAAATGGGACCGATTTTTGCCCCAGCAATTGCAGCTTGTGTAGGTTTCCTTGGCACCTTGCCCAAGGCGACTATCATTAAGGCTGGTACGACGCTTGTTAAGCAAGACATGCAGGTCAAGAAGGTACAGCTCCTGCAGAGCGGTCTCGTCAAACTGACCCATCTGAATGCAGATGGGCATGATAACCTGATTGGACTTCGCTCGGATGGCTGGTACGTAGGTTCAACTTCAGCAGTGATGGGCTTGCCGAGTGTGTACTCCGTACACGCGTGCACCGACTGCTCCGTCGTGGAAATCCCCATGACCGACTTCCTGCGTTGCCTCAGAAGCAGCCAGGAAATGATGGATCACTTTATCGCAGGACTGTGCCGCGAAGTTATTTCCTCGTCTGCACTCCAGGTGCAGCTGACGATGAGTAAAGCAGAGGATCGCCTCGACCTTCTTCTGCTGGAGCGTTCTTCAGACCAGATCGCCGGCAAAGCTTCCGATCCACTGCGCGTTCTCAAGCAAACGGAACTGGCGCAGCTCATTTCGATCACCCCGGAACACTTGAGCCGGCTGCGCAAGAAGAGAAGGATGCGTCTCCGCGCGGTGGCATGCCAAGAGGGAACGATGACCTCCAGGGTAGATGTCACCACAACGAAGTCTGGATTGAAGGCCGTGCCGGCGTATGGACGCAGTGTGGCTCCGGCGAGCGAAGGTCGCGGAGCAGCCTATGCTGCTTCGGGTCGGTAAAAGCACCGCTATTAACTAGGGCATAGCTCGGGCTGCTTTATAAGCCCCGTGTTCGGACTATGCTGATCGTGCGCAAGGCAACACAAGGTAACGGCGACAGGCGGAGGACACATGCAACACTTTCCGATTGAAGATTGGGCAGATTTCGCACGAAACGTAGCGTCTGAAGAACAGAAGGCGCGTTTGCAGCAGCATCTGGATCAAGGCTGCAGCCATTGCATGAAGGCGGCTAAAGGATGGGCCTCAGTTACGGAGAGTGCGAAGCGGGAGTTGTCCTACGAGCCGCCGGCAAGTTCACTCAATATCGCGCGCGCATTCTTCTCGGCATATCGGTCCACCTTGAATCAGGCTTCGCGTTTCCGAATTGCCATGCTTGCGTTTGATAGCTTTCAACGCGCGTTTGTCGGTGGAATCCGTAGCGGAGAGCAGGTTCCGAGACAGCTTATGTACAACTGCGATGATGTTGTCATCGACCTTCAAGTGATATCAAAAGCCTCATCGCGCCAGATAACACTAATGGGTCAAGTCGCAAGCGAGTTGGGGGATGGTTTCCCTCCCGACGGGCTATGCTTATCTGTTATACGCGACGATGAAACGCTTCATGAAGCCACCTTGAATGAGTTTGGGGAATTTCACATAACTCTCCCATTTGCAGACAATTTGCAGTTGCGGATCCCGATAAAAGGAGATACTGTTGTACTTCATCTTCCCGACTCCGTCGGCGGGATGCATGCGATGTAATTAAGGTTAGTTAGTGTTTGCAGTGCCCTGTAGGTTTGTGTTACCTGTTTCTGCCTCCCCGGGTCCTAGGTATTACTTAGGAGCCAACATTGAAATCTTCCTGTCTCTCTCTTGCCCTGTTGTTCGCTGCAACGACCATTGTTCCGGATGCCGGTGCTCAGCTACTGCCGCAACAGCCGCAGCTGATCGTTCACGATGTTTTGGGTCTAAGTCACCTGAACATTGTCTGCACCATCCTCCGATGCAATGTCGTACGAGGACTCGGTGATCCTGCGAAGCAGGCATACCTCGTAGCGCCTCTCAACCTCTTAAATCTAGATGAACTACTGGCCATTCTTCCGAATGTGCTGGGAATCGATGGCGTTGAAGTGGATCAAGTGTTGAATATTGATGCACCGCCGCTGAGTGCCATCCCTGCGGGCCTCACCGACAAGATTCCAGTTCGCTACTACGGCACCCTTGCATGGAATGGCTATCTCACCCAGCCTGCAAACCAGATCGTACGGACTGCTGAAACGCAGGCGCGTTATCAAACGTCGGGATCGGGAATTGTCGCAGTCATTGATACTGGTGTCGACCCGACCCATCCTGCACTGGCACCGATTCTTCTTCCGGGCTATGACTTCACGCGCAACGTATCTGGCGCGGATGAAACCGGCGACGTAGATCACTCGACAGCTGCAGTATTGGATGGCGGTGGGGAACAGCCAGTCTTCGTCACTCCTTCGGTCGCAACGTTACTCTCTGGGTTGGGACTTGGCTCGCTGAGCAGTCCTCAATTTGCAGCCTTCGGTCATGGAACCATGACGGCCGGTCTCGTACATCTTGTAGCTCCCACTGCCAACATCCTGCCGTTGAAGTCCTTCAACGCGTCAGGAACTGGCAACCTCTCTGATACGGTACGGGCCATCTATTACGCTGTGGCTCACGGTAGCAAGGTCATCAGCATGAGCTTCAACTACACAACCGCTTCTCCTGAACTGACTGCCGCGATCAGCTATGCGCAAAACGCCGGGGTCATCATGGCCGCCTCTTCCGGAAACAACGGTCAGAAGGTCATGGCGTATCCGGCATCGCTCAGCGGAGTGATGGGTGTTGCCTCAACCTCGAACACGGATATCCAATCAAGCTTCACAAACTATGGCACTCAGGTTGTTTGGGTTGCTGCTCCTGGTGAAAATGTCATCAGCACATACCCGTTCGGCAACTACGCAACGAGCTCGGGAACTTCGTTCAGCGCACCCTTAGTCGCAGGCACGTCTGCACTTCTCGTTGGCATCAACAGCCGAATCACTCCAGCGGCCGCTGCAAATGCCATCGCAAATGCGAAGGGGCTTACCACTAATCTGAATCACGGTCGGCTCGATACCTATCTTGCAGTAGGTTCGATCGCACCTTAGTCTTAAACAGATTGACGTAGTTAGCAGTTCTAATCAAACGGCGGGCTTGTAATATACAAGCCCGCCATTTCTCGTCTACAGACCTGTATATGTCTATGCCCTAAGCGAGCAGTGCGCGTTGCAGGAATAGGCAATGAATCTGTTACTTCACATGAGACATGTGTGAGGCGGCGAGAACGCGAAGATCGCTCGAAGCGGTCGCCAGACCCCACGAGTACGGTGATTCGGCCTAAGGCCGAGCGCTCCTACAGACGTTGTAACGTGGTGTCGTTTGCAGCATCTCTCAGGAAACCACTCCTCGATCTCATGTCGCCGGGCAAAGGACTAAGTCGTTGGCTGCGATGTACGTCGGTAACTCCATGCGTACGCATCAGGATCACTGGCAAACTGAGGCTGGTGTTGATTGGTCCAGTCTCCTACGCTGTGCAAACATTCGGCCTATCCGATTGGCTTGCATCCCTAGCCAACCGAATAGGTCGATGACAGCAATGCAAAGTACCTGCACTCTTTCAACATTCAGGGCTAACACTGAAAGCCCTGGAGGCGCCGATGACATCGTGACAATCAACAAGCACGGTGCGGCATACGTGTCCGTCGCATATTGAGGATGTGAGTGCTACTGTTCGCTATCGGTTTGTGAAGTGACATTCCAGGTAAGGTCCAGCGTCTTGATCTGGCCGGTGTTTTTCCCTGTAGCGATCAGGTGCAGCGTGTATGTTCCAGGAGCTACCGAATCCGGGTACTTGCCGGAGCAGCCGCTGAGCCCGATGCTAAGCAGCCCTAACGCAAGCATCATGAGTGCCCCGGCATAGTGACGTTTGCGAGACGCGAGTAAGAGGACGAAGGGCAAAGCGCCGATGCCAACAAAGGCTGCAAGCGTAGTGCGTTTGCCATCGGCCCGAACGACCTTTGACTCATACCCGAGCACATCACTCGTATCCAGGTAGACGGATGTACTCATGCTGCTCCCGGCACCGAGCGATCCGCTCGCCGGAGAAAACGTCACAGTCGCATGATCCGGCAAGCCCGTTGTGGTGAACGTCATGGTGTCCGTAAAGCTACCGATGCTTGTCGCTTTCAGCGTGAACGTTATGTGGTGCTGTGTTTGCACCGAGAACGAATTCAACGAGGACGTCAGCATCATGTTCGAAGGCAGGATCGTCTCTATGACTGGTCCGGCAGTTGCACCCGTGTAGGTCCGGTCACCTGTGTACTGGGCCGTAATGGTGTGCTTGCCAACTGCAAACGATGTCGTCGAAAACGTGGCGGTGTTATTCGTAATCACCGATGTGCCCAGAGGATTGGCGCCGTCGAAGAACTGCACTGTTCCTGAGGGCGATAACACAATGCGAGAGTCCGTTGTGAGCGCCGCTGTGAGTGTCACAGTTTGAGATTCATACGCAGGGTTCGGCCCCACGGTCAGCATCATCGTGGTTGTTCCGGTGCCTTGCACCAGCTGGGTCAACGAAGCTGAGCTGCCAGTAGTGTTGGTGTCGCCTGAATAGGTAGCGGTGATCGCATGTGAACCGAACGCGAGGCCCGTTGCAGTGAACGTGTATGTTGCGCTTGAGGTTGTTCCAGCAGCGGGGCTCACTGGTGTCGTAACGACAGACAACACAGTTGTTCCGTCGCGAAAGGTGACTGACCCAGATGGCACCTGCGCACGCATTCCGTTTACCTGTGCCGTGAATGTCACGGGGTCTCCGATCACTGAAGGGTTCGCCGACGAGGTGAGCACAGTCGTCGTAGCTGCTGCGATCACCGTGTGCGTGCCGGCCAAACTCACGCCGTCATACTTCGTGTCACCCGTCCACATGGCACTTAACGCGTGCTTGCCAATGGAGAGTGGCGTTGACACAGTGATAGTCGCCGCATTGTTTGTGACTGCTGCCTGACCTGCTCCGACACCATCAATGGTGAAGCTGACATTGCCTTGCAGTGTGGAGGGGGAGGGGGAGGGAGATGTAAGAGCCGCGGTGACGGTGAACGCCTGCTGCGCGGTGGACGGCTCGAGGTTTGCGGTCAACGTGCCAGTGACAACACCAAGATTAAGCAGCACGGTGACAGCATCGCCTGGAACACTCTGCTCGAAGTAATTGCTGGCGAGAATATCGGGCAGCCCATCGCCGTTCAAATCAACGATGATTGCCTCGGCGCCCTGACCTGCATTGTACTGCGCTTCTGGACCCAGCGTCCTGTTCTCAGCGCCGTGGAAGATGCCGACAACAAGGTTCGAGTTGAATAGGCTGCTGCCGATCAGCGCTACTTCAGAGCGGTGGTCGCCGTTGAGATCAACGCCATAGATATCCGTATAAATGCGGCTGTATGTCTGTGCCGTACCCTGCGTAAAGGAGCGGTCCCCATTGCCATAAAACACCACGATCGCACTTTGGCTTGGCGTGGTATCACCATTTGCGATCAACGAGAAAAGCGCGGCGAAATCCTGTTTACCGTCACCATCAAAGTCCCCGGTGGTGATGACAGGTGTCCCGTAGACAGATGCTCCGGTGAAGGGCAGCGGCACTTTCGTTACCGATGCGGGTGCGAACGTTCCATCACCGTTGCCGTGCAGGATATAGGCGTTCGACTGGGTGGTGTAGACGACGTCAAGTGATCCATCGCCGTCGAAGTCTGCAAGTCGGGGTACGCCATTGGCCTGGCGAACCGATGCATTCAGCGGGTCCGTCGGGACCAATGTGGAGACCGTGTTGAACTGCCCACCAGTCCCGCCCAGTGAAAAGTAGATATGTGTTGGATCTGCCGTTTTGAAGCTGGTGCTGATGGACAGGATGTCACCGGCGCCATCTCCATTGACGTCCACCACAGGGCTGTTCATGCCTCGAAACAGAGGCGCTCCGGAAACAATCATCACGGGTGATGCGAACGTCCCCTCTCCATGCCCACGGAAGAAGTACTGCTCATAGTCCGCAACCGCAGCCAGGCCCGTCGCGATGATGTCCTGCTTCCCGTCACCGTCAAAGTCCCCCGCAAGAATGCTTGCGCTCGATGTGCTATCGGGCGTGCTGAAGTCGGTGATGCCGTTGGGAAGTGCGACGGGAGCGCTGAATGTTCCATCTCCCTTGCCAAAGCTGATCGTGACATTCTTGCCACCCGTGGCTACAACATCGGGGATCTTGTCCCCGTTGAAATCGCCAACAGCAACATGGCCCAGGAATGCGCCCGGCTCAACAACGGCGGATGCCTTCGGAGCTTTCAGGCCGCCATCGGCCTGGCCATAGCTAATCTGCACCGCGTTTGGCCCAGCCATAACCATGTCCGTGTAGCTATCACCGTCCATGTCCTCAATCGCATATGAGGGATACAGTTGCGAAGGTGCGATCGTGTAAGGAAGATAGCCTGCGTCAAAATGTTGTGGGGCCGCGTAACCACCACCGGGTTGACCAACCATGATGGCCCAGCCATCTACAGACGCGCCCATGATGTCGGGAATGCCGTCTCGATTAACGTCCTGTATGGCTAACACATTTGAGAGTTGCGCGAAGCCCGATGGAATCTTTCCAGAGCTGTCATACAGCGGGGAGGAACTGAAGGTGCCGTCGCCATTGCCATGCAGAACTCTCAGGCTCGGACCACTGCTTGCACTATAAGTGCAAGCCGCATCGGGCCTACCATCGCCATCCAGGTCCCCGTATGTGCAACCAAGATAGCCTGTCGCGGCACCGGTTGGGGTCACCGCGGTGAACGTGCCATCACCCCGGCCCAGTTGAACGGTCGGGCCTGCGTAGGAGACGATGTCCAGCTTCTTGTCTCCGTTAACATCAAGGAGAATTGAGAGCTCGCTCGTGTCTGTGAAGGTGTTCTTGAACGAAAAGTGACCTGTCCCATCGCCAAGCAGAACGTAATTCATAGTAGTTTGCACGTCATAGACGAGCACATCCATGTGGCCGTCGCCATTGATATCGCCGAAGGTCGAAATCAACGGATACGTAAGAACTACCGGGACTTGTGGAATTGAGGTGTACACGGGCGGCCCGAAGCTGCCGTCGCCTAACCCACGAAAGAACACCATGGACACGGTGGCTGGACTGGACCCATTCGTAACTACCGACGGGCAAAGCAGGTCGACGATGCCATCGCCATTCAGATCACCCGCACGGCAGAGCGTGTTCGTGTCTGTTGGTAACGTAAGCACCGGTCCAGCGGTATAGCTATTTCCTTGCTGCCACAGCAGCGTGTGGATGCTTCCCGTCGACGATTCCGTCGTGTTGGTGCTGATGCCGTACAAGACATCAGGATGGCCGTCACCGTTCAGGTCGGCCACATTGATGCTGGAAGGGTCGGCTGAGGTCGCGATCCGCAGGGCACTGTTAAATCGCTGCGATCGTGCAGTGCCCGATACGGCACATAGAACGGTACAAAGGAAAACGATAGCGCGAGTGGAGCTTGGAAGTCTCATGAGGCAGGGAACCCAGTGTATTGGGACCCAATATATAGACACTGCCCTGCATAAACTCTTGATCTAGATTAAGACATTGTTCGACGCCTAGACTGGAGCCAGTAAGAGTTGTTACTCCGAATCTCACATGCAGTTACTTGTGTGTCATATCGCGCCGCACTCGACAAAGCACCTGAGAACTTGATCTACCTCAAGGATTCATCTGCCGAGGTTGAAGATAGTCAGTTCATATATCCCCTGCTCTACCGAGAGAACATGAACGACAAACATAACGTCAGACCCCAGTCGCAAGACATGCCCGCACTCACGGGGCTTCGTTTTGTTGCCGCTGCCTATATCGTGTTTCTACATCAGTGGCGAGCCTTCCTGCCCTCGTATGATCATGCCCGTTATTGGGATGAGTTCATGAGCGGTGGATATATTGCCGTCAGCTTCTTCTTTGTGCTGTCTGGCTTCATTCTTTCCACGGTGTACCTGCAAGACGGACGGTGGCGCAAGTTCGATCGTGCTGCATTCTGGCAGGCACGCTTCGGACGGATCTATCCGGCCTACGCACTCGCCATGGTGCTATCGGCGCCGTTTGCACTGATCAAGTACGACAACCACAGCACGCTCTACCACCAACTCAAAGCTGTGTTCCTGACGGTTACCAACTTCGGTCTGATACAGGCGTGGCATCCGGCGCTGTCCGGAAACTGGAACCGCCCTTCGTGGTCCGTAAGCACCGAAGCGTTCTTCTACGTGCTTTTTCCAATTCTTGGCGCCTGGGTAGTACGGCGTCAGCAACATGCGTTGCGTATTGGCGTCGCGTGCTGGCTGTTCGCGATTGCAAGTTCCGTAGCATGTCTTCATTTCGTTCCGAACATTGATGCTTCGTTCGCTCGGCTTGAAATCTTTCTCTTCAACCCGCTGTTGCGTCTGCCTGAATTTATGATCGGCATCTGCTGTGGGGTGTGGTCATCACGAAAGACGACTGCGACTCTGCAACGGTTCTTATGGCTCACCATCGCAGCTTGCTTCGTATCCGTGCCGCTTCTGGTTCGTCTGCCCTGGCTTCTGGTGTCGAACGGGATGCTCGCGCCGCTTTTTGGCGCTGTCATCATGGGCCTCGGCACATCCCAGGGGCTCGCAGCACGAGCACTTGGAAACCGGGTTATCGTTCGGTTGGGACACGCCAGCTTCTCACTCTACCTGTTGCATTTTCCGGTGTTTTTCTGGATGTCGTATTTGGCAAAGCGAGGAGCGGCTGATCGCTTCTCCGGAGAATGGACACAGTCGGTCGACTCGCCCTGGCTTTTCGCCTTCTATGTCGCGTTGTGCATTGCCGTCTCGCTCGCCAGCTTCGCCTACATTGAGACGCCGGCGAGGCGTGGCGTGAAGGCCTGGCTTGATCGCCGCGCCAGGCGCTTACCTGCTCCCCCAGTGGAAGTGGTCCCGGTCCTGTTGGTGCCCGAGCAAGTCGCGAGCTGAGCGCACGGTAGTATGGATCTCCTTGGATGCCGCAGCCAAACAGTATGGCCTCACACCGATAATGTGAGGCCATACTGTTCGTAGATCGGGTGTAACCCGCCTAAATACCGCACATGTCCGCTTTAATCAGCCTTACATTCCGGCGTAGAAGCAACACAAAACGAAACAATAGTGATGTTGGGGCCGATAGAAAGCGTCAGCGGACCCTTCGGAGCAGCGTGCTTGGACGTGTGCCCTGTGTTCTCGAACTCGACATAACGGGGCTTAACCATCGGCGACGCCGTTTGAATGACAACCCTTTCCGGCTTCACAGGGGTCGCAACACCCGACTGCTTGTTATAGACAGACGACTCCAGCCAGAGCACCAGGTAGTAGCATTGATCGCGCTTTTCCAGCAGCAGATGCTGCAACGTCGCGTCGCCGCCGGTAATGGTATAGCTGAGCGGCTTCACCGTAAACGGTTCGCCAGGATCAGCAAGCTCATCCATCATGTTCTTCAGCGCGAAAAAGGCAGGCTTCTTTGTGCCGTCGCCGCGAAGCAATCCATAATCTTGCCCCGGCGAGCTCAACAGCTCGTAAATGAACGTCATTTCAACGCCGTTGAGGCGGCCCATCAGAGGAATACGTGGCATGTAGGTCGCCGCGTCTGCCTCAGAAATGCTGTTGGCATCGTAAGGTAACGTCGTTCCGAACGGATAACCCGGCTGTGTTGCGTTTGCGGCAGTTGCATTGGTGTATCCCGTTTCGGTCGATATCACTGCCTGGCCCGGATTGGTAACTCCCGCAAGCTGAAGCGAGAGCGCGTCGCTTAGGTAATTGGTGTGCCCGTATCCCCAGGATCCCGCATAACCAGGGTTCCAGCCGCCCCGGTAATTGTGGATATTTCCAACGGCGGTGTACTGGCCCACATACCCCACCTGCGGAGCGCCAAGCGGACTGGCAAACGATGGTCCAATCACCGGCCGGCCGGAACGGCTTGCGTTCAATGTGGGAAGAAATGCGAGAAGGTTGTTCGCCCAGGGAGATCCGCAATCTCCAGACACATCGCACTCATTTGGTGGCTCAAAGGCTTCCAGGTAGCCCATTGCGAAAAGACCGGGGTAGCCCGCAATATCTTGTGGCCGCGCCTGGATAGATACGCCTAATAGTCCGCGCACGCCGTGCGCCAGCAATGCGTTGTGGTTAGCTGTAAAGCCCGGGGGTGCGATCAGCGGAATGAAGTCACGAACGTGGCGAATCCGAAGGTCAGAAATCGCCGACTCAATCAGGGAAAAGTTGTTGTAGTACAGAGTGTTGGTATAGCCGAGATGAACATTTATCCCGACAGAGTTTTCAAACTGGTCCGCCTGACCAGGCACTTCCGATTGGCCAAGTGCCTGCAGTCCGCAGATGGTTACCCACGCCGCTATGACCGTGACAAAAAAGTGACGCGGTTTTGCCAAGAGTGTTTCTCCTTAGTCAGCTCCTCGTCCGGCCACTGCAATGTGACCATGCAGGACCTCGGGAGCGATATGATGCGCTGTGTTCGATCGCCGCTTCGAAATCCAAGTGGAACGGAGAGCATCGGCACGATGCTTTCCCCACTCTATGATTGGCGATTCGTAGTAGGTGTAAGACAACCATGAAAGAAACAGAACTAAAGGAAAATCACCCAAAAGGGCCATGCGTTCTGATGTAATGTGCGTCGTCCACATAACCAGTGATTTGATCAACAAGTGATAGAGATATATCCCGTAGCTTATCCGGCCGACGAAGACTAACGGCGAAAACGAGAGCGCCCGACTCGCCCAACTGTCCCGATTTAGGCGTACATGAGCGACCGCGAAGAAACAAAAGACCGCGACAAGCGTGTAGCCGGTGCAATCGAAAAATTTGGTGTGCGCACCCGGGAAATACAGCACATGGTGAAGAAGTGACCAGATAACCAGGTACGTCGCCGCGCTGAACCCAAACAGCCACTTTGACCATTGCTGAAGGGCAGCTGCAGTCGCTTCTGACTCCAGCAGAATTGCCAGGAGACAACCGAATGACATTTCATCAATACGGAACGGCGTTAAGAAGTAAATAGGGGTCAACTGTGCCATCGGCACCGGATGAGAAAAGTACATTCTCAGGAATGGCACCATCACAATGACCGCGGACAGCACAAAAAGAAGGTGCTTACGCGGCAGATACCTCACGGCAAACGGCCAGAGCAGGTAGAAATGCTCTTCGACGGCAAGCGACCACAGGGGGCCAAGCGGCAGGATATGAAACCGCGATAACTCAATCAGGCCGCTCAACGACAGTAGATACCCGACAGTGGCCAAAAGATGCGCCTTTGGCGTAAACACATATGCCAAAACCACCGTAAGCACCAACGGCGGCAGGATGCGTGTAGCCCGCTTCACATAGAAGCGCTTCCAATAAAACGGCTCGTCCGCCTCTTTCCTCAGGAGCTGAGTAATCAGAAAGCCCGATAGAACAAAGAAGAGATCGACTCCCATCCAGCCGTTATTAAATAACCCGTGGTGGATCAGAAGGACTGAGAGAATGGCGATACCGCGAAGACCGTCTAAACTCTGAATGCGCATCGGCTTACCCTACCTGTGATGTGTTCTTTACTGGTGCCATAAAGTGTTGCCCGTTTTGAATGAGAGCCTGACGTGAGATCGCATTGGCCTCCATCTCAACAGCTTCGAGCGTCTTCCTTGCGCAGTCTTCCCACGTGAATGAGTGAAGACGGGCCGTCCCGCGCTGTCTCAGTTCTTCAGCACGTTGGGGAGATGTAAGGACGTTGATCATCGCCTGGGTCATGGAATCGACGCTGTACGGATCGAACAGCTCGGCCGCATCGCCCGCAATTTCCGGTAGTGAGGAAACATTTGAGCAGGCAACCGGAACGTTTTGCGAAAACGCATCCAGCAGCGATAGTCCAAACCCCTCGTAAATTGCCGGCTGGGCCAGCAAGTCGGCTGAGCGAAGCAACGCCAAGCGGTCTTTGACATAGCCAAGGTACAGAACATCAGGAGTAGCGTTCGCCTTTTCCAACACGTCGTCGCACATCCACCCCGATCTGCCCGCAAGAACAAGCCGATGAGGAAGCCTCGTCTTCTCCTTCAAGGCGCAGAACGCATCGATCATCCGCAGAAGGTTTTTCCGGGGTTGCAGTGTGCCCAGGCACAGTATGAAAGGCTTGGTCGCTTCCACGGCCTCGCTATCGTTTGCGGCAGTCCCATGGGCTTCAAGTGCTGAGAAGCCATGATGAATCACGTCCACCTTTTCCTCTGCGACCTTGAGGATCTTCACGATGTCCTGTTTGGTCTGCTCGGAGACAGCGATCAAACGCTTGGCGAACCGTGCAGCGAACTGGTGCGTCGCAACCAGCCAAAGCTTCTGCCGCACGTTGATCGACTCAGGAAACAGTTGCCATGCAAGGTCGTGAATCGTCACCACCGAGTTCTTCGGATGAATGAGCGGCATCGAGAAGGACGTAATGAGCAGCGCCTCCGGACGGTTGCGCAGTATCTCCCAGGAAACGCGCAGCTGTGTCCAGGCGAATGGTGCCCGCATCACGCGAAGCGAGAAGTTCGGTGGTAAGTTGCTGCACCAATCCCCAGGTGGCGTCCTCAAATAGAGAACATACTCATTTTGATGGTCGATACGGGCAAGCGCGAGGATGAGTTGCCGTGTGTAGTGTTCCACCCCGGTGAGTTCATTCAGGTTTGCGTGCTCTGCTGTGATCGCTATCTTCATTGCTCTCCTGCCGATATCCAAGTCGTGGTATTCGCGCGGCGCTTCAATAAACGCAACGTTAACGCGAGAATTCTGCGTAGCGTTCCCAAACTGCAGAAACACAGGTCTCAAGATTGAATTTGCTTTCTTCGATACGCTGAATGACTGCATCGCTTTGATCGATATGCCGGCTCGAGATCAAATCAAACGCAGTAGTCGCCCATTCACGTGGCGATGTTTCCAGGGGGAGGGTTTTCACGAGCGAAGGATCGACAGTCGCCTCAGAGGGGATGCGATCCGATATCAAACAGGGGAGTCCAGCGGCCTGAGCTTCCACGACCACTAGGCCCAATCCCTCATACCGCGAAGGGAAGACAAAGCAGTCCATCACACTCAGCATCAGCGCTGGCACGTCCAGCGTGTCAGGGACGAAGACGAAATGATCAGCAAGTCGACGGAGGTTTACGTCAGCTACGACTGTGTCCCGGAGCGCTCCATCACCAACGCAAAGGCACACGACACTAGGATTCATGTCCACTGCGGCCTCGACCATATCCACGAGAAATGCGTGGTTCTTTTGCTCATGAAAGCGGCCAACATGACCAATGACGAGTGCGGACGGGTTGATCCCATAGGCAGCGCGTAACGTTTGATCGCGAGACGCCTTGAACGCACCGCAATCAATGCCGTAGTACAGAAGCTCCCAGCGTGGATCGGCTTGCCAGTCCATACCAAACATCGACTCGGCAGCAAGGTTGCTTGCTGCAAACCCCGCGTCGGCGAACCTGCGATAGAGCGCCAGCACGATCGTTATATAAACGCGATTCAACCAGCTCAACTCTCCGAGAGTCGGACGAACATCGTTGTGACTATGAACGATCCTCCATGGCACACCGCACCACTTTGCAAGCAGTAGTGTCAACAAACCGCTAAAGCTGCTGCCATGCACGTGAAGAATGTCATACGGACCGTTCTCCCGAATCAACTTTCTAAGCTCGAGCGCATAACGCAATGGGTTGCGAAAATTGACGCAGCTCAGGACAGGCATGCCAGCGTCGCGGAAAGCGCTCGTGAAAGCTTCTTCTTCCGCTGTGCGCACAAGAAGGTGATGGTTGCCGCGGCCTGCGGTGTGAAATGTGAGGAGATTGAAGAGGCCCATTTCAATGCCTCCGCGAAGCAAGTGACCCACGCAGTGCAGTACACGTGGCTGCTTGGCGCTATCTCCTCCGCTGCTGGCGGATTTACTCTTCGAGCGCGGAAGGGTGTCACTCAGGCGTTGTGCTCGCGGCATGCTGCCGCTGGTTGCTGTTAAGGCATGGACAGACAGTTCAGCTTGCATAAGAATACTCCTCCTCGGGAATATAAGTAGGCATAGAAGGTGAGTAGTATTGCTCCGCTGCGAGGCCTAAGCCGATACATAGCCAGACCATCACACCGGGGCCGTTCTCAAAGGGAGAAACAAACATCATCTTTGCAAGAGCCGAAATCAACACGGCTCCGCAGGCTGCAGGGAATGGATCGCTCGTTACGTGTTTTGGGAGCAGTCTGGTAACGATTTGCAGAAGTCCACAAAAGTAGAAGCCAGCGCCCAGAACACCCAGGTTCAGAAAAGACCGCAGTACGCCACTATCAATCGCATATCCGTCGTATGTAGATAGATTGCTGGTTCCGCGGCCAAAGGGTTCTTGTGTAATATCTCCCACAAGCCGTTCATACATGGCTGACCGTGTCTGGAAACTGTCGTCTTGACCGAGATGTTGAAAACTCTTGATGCGTGCCGAGATGAGTTTTTGCGCAGGACCTGTGCTCAGGAAGGGAACAGACAGCACTCCAATCACGGCAAACGCAACAAGCGTTTTGATCAGCGTTGCACGGCTTCCGCGATAGAGGATGAATGCGAGTCCAAGTGCAAATGCTGCCCACTCTGTCCGGCTCAGTGAAAGCAGAAACGCTCCCAGGCCAGAAAGGAAACATACCCACTTCATGCGTGAAGCGGACACAAAGGTGAGCAATAATCCGACGCACATAACGCCTGCAAACGGCGCCGGTGCGTTCAACGTGCTCCACACACGCAACCCATATTTCACAGGTGTGCCGAATGATTCCGGTGTTCCAGTTGGCAGACTCTGCCACCAATACACATCCCAAGACGGAGGAACACAATATTGGTAAATGCCATACGCACCCATTACCACGACGCCCAGCAGGAGCGTTAGCTCCGCGGCACGTCTCTGTGCGAGAAAGTGCTCCCAGTTCAGATAGACAAAGAGACCAAAAAGAACCGGGGCAACCCAGTTAAAGAACCCATAGATCACATCTGCAGAAGGATGGCGCAGCATCCCGATGACCAACCCATACGAGACGCCGGCAATGCACAGGAGAAACGGCGTGATCTGCGGAAGCGGGCGAGCACCGTTCAGGAGCGCGAAGGCGGATACAGAAGTAACAAGAATCGGGGTGAGCAGAATAAGATTCTGATCGGCGTATCCAAAATGCCAGTCAACAACACGCCTCACGCCTGCAGTCAGAAACCAGGTCCATAACGTGAATGAACAGTACGCTGTCGTATTCCTTCGATAAAGAAGCAGGCCGATGCAAAGGGCGCAGCAAGGTACAGCCATCCGAAAGAGCTGCGCCAGATGCGCAAAGAACAATGCGCAGAGCAGCATCGAGCATGCCCCAACGATGAGCCATGTCGGAGGAACTGTAACGAGATGGATTCTGCGCTGCATTAGTTCCATCCATAGGAAGGATCAGAAATTGCGAACTGTGTCAGAGCCGCGGCATTGTTTCGATCAAGCGCCAACGAAAGGGCAGGTGCTGGCACGCCCACACGGGAAAGAAACTCTCGCATCTTCTCCTGAAACACCGCCGTGCTAAACCCTTCTGCATGCTGGCGAAGATCTGTTGGTGAGAAGGACCGCTTCTCAAACCCCTCGATCGCCGTAATCAGGTCTTCCGGTTCTTGCGTGTCGAAAAAAGTGCCTGTCACACCGTCGACGATGGTCTCGGTCGCTCCACCGGAACGGTATGCAATGCACGGGCGGCCGGCAGCAGCCACCTCAAGCGGAGCCATGCCGAAGTCTTCTTCACCGGGGAAGATCAGTGCGCGGCAACGCGAGACGTGATGGTCTACTTCGTCGTCAGAAAGCCGTCCGCAAAAGGTCACGGTCGGTCCAGCCTCTGCTGCAAGAACGTCATGGTGCGGACCAGTACCAATTACGAGCAACTTCCGCTTCAGTTGCGTGCAGGCTTTTACGGCCAGATCGATACGCTTGTACGAAACCAGCCGGGACAGCACCACGTAATAGTCTTCCCGCTCATCCGTCATATGAAAGCGGTCAACATCAATAGGCGGGTTAATGACCTCGGCGTAGCGTCCGTAGCTGGCTTGGATTCTGTCGGCAACCGTCTTCGAGTTTGCAATGAAATGATCCGGCTGACGTGCGGCAACTAGGTCCCAGTCGCGCATGACAGCAGCCAGCTTCAACAGCACCATCTTCAATGAGTCACTCATCGCTTCGCGGCGGCAATACGTCTCCATGTTCCACGCCCAGCGCATGGGCGTATGGCAATAGCAAACGTGCGTCGCGTCACCGGTTGTCTGGATACCCTTCGCATATCCGGAAGAGCTGGAGAGAATGAGATCGTAGGACGATAGATTAAGCGAACTTACCGCCAACGGATACAGCATGAAATAAAGACGATAGTACTTCGCCATGCCAGGCATCGACTGAATCCACGAAGTGTTCACGTTGAGCTCGCGCAGTGTTTCTGGCAGGCAGCTCTTGACCGCAGCTAGGCTGAACAGATCGGCTGCAGGTACCAACCGATGAAGCTCCTCTGCAACCTTTTCAGCGCCACCGCGCTGCGTAAAGTAATCGTGTACGACTGCGATCTTCATTTGTTGTTCTCCAATCGCACTTCTGAAGTGCTGTTAAGGCCTTCCCATGGAAGGTATTTGTGAAGCAATGACGCGCGTGGTCGATATCTGCACACTGTGCAAACAGGTATCCTGCATATCCGCGGGTGTCGGTGTGTCCTAGCGGTGGCTCAAGCTGGCTGAACGTGAAAGTACGGTTGCGTTACTTTTGGTGGCATCTGTCTGCGTGAACATGCCAGGTTTGTCACGGAACATCTGCGCCCACGCTGGATCTTGCAGTGGCGAAGGGCCGTGGGTCGTCATTGGCTCTGGTCCGAAAAGAGACATATCACCCGAAAGAACATTCCATAGCCGCGGAAGCATGTCGAGACGGGTAATCCGCAGAAACGTTGCAAGATGCTTTCTGAAGCCCGAGTGTGCAAGTGCGTCGGACCGTGTCAACGAAGGGTTGAACGAAAGCATCTGGAAGCGCTTCCGGTGGTATCCAAAGCGCTGCTCCCGTACGAATACCGGTTCGTCAGTCGCCACGGAAGCGAGTATCAGCGTCACCGCAAAGATGGGAGCCGCAACCGCAAAAGCAAGGGTGGCAACCGCCTTATCTACCGCATACCGAATCACAGTGCGGAACTGCTTCGCCTCATCCGTGACGACAAGCGCTGAGAATACATGTTCGTGCCCGGCAGGTGCATGTCCCAGCTCAAAACGATCCTCAAGGCAGAGGACTTTGATGTCGAACATCTGGGCCACTGCAATTGCATTCCGCGTCAGGTCAAAGTCGGAACGCAATGAGGTAGCGACGATCATGACGTCAACGGGATTATCCAGCAGATAGGTGGACAAGTCCTCGGTCTTCGCGACACAGCGCTCGCGAATGTCAGGTGCTAGCGCGCTTCTGTCGCAGTCACCGACGAAGCCGGCAAACGTGACAGAGTTCGACTGTGCCACACGAAGCTCACGCCAGGCCTTCTGTGCCCGTCTGCCTGTCCCCAGAATGAGCGCAGTCTCAGTACGTCCCGATGCCTTGGCTTTGATGTAGAAGGACAGTACTTCGTAGAAAAATGAAAACGCGAAGAAGATCGCCACGGCCCGTGTCCGTTGTGCTGCCATCGGTGCAATCGCAAGAAACGACGCAAGCACAATCGTCATAACGACAGACACACGAGCCGTGCGGGAAAGCACCCATCCCGTCGTGTGACCGAAGCGCTCATACAGCCCAGCGAGTGCCACGCACTTGTTCCACACCAGGGTGAACACAACGGTGCTGAGTACATACAGCATCAGGCTTGCTGGTTTGATCTGGATCAGCACAGGCTTGATGGAGTGCGGGCCCGATATATATATCGCGGTCGCTGCGAGTAGTAGCGCGCAGGAGCCGTCGACGGTTCGTGAAACAACGTTGGATCCACCTGATCTAAGAGCCATGGGTATTCCTCTTTACGAAAACGGCAGTAGTAAAGCAATTAGGTAACCGAACGAACTAGAAGATGTGCATCGTGGTCGTTCACAACATGCAAGCTGCATGTCTCGCTCTCATGTTGTGAGATAGGTCTAACACAGCGCAATTCGCGATCACTTGATCTACATCAACAACGGCCAATTGGGCGACAGCGTTGATCTGGATCAAGTGCTTCCCGCAGTATGGCCGCCCCGATCTGCGGCTATTTGTGCAGAGTCTTGATCTGGATCAACAGCAGGATGCCTCGTGGGAGGCTAAGGTTCTGTCTATCAGAGACGCAGCGATGGATAGTGTCTTGATCTGGATCAACAAGGGGATTGTGCGTGCCGAAGATTAAGGTGCTGTTCATCAATCACACTGCAATGCTGGGAGGGGGGGAACTAGCTTTGGTTGGTCTGCTATCCAACATGAACCGCGAGTTCGTCGATCTCTCAGTATTGCTGTTTGAGGATGGCCCCCTGCGCGGTCGCCTTGAGCCCTACGCATCCGTACACATCTGCCCATTGAGCGCGAACGTCCTGAAGGCGCGTAAAGATTCGTTGAGCAAGTCCGTCTGGCTTCGCCTCGGAGACGTCGCATCAGCGCTTGGCTTTCTGGCTCGTTTGCGGTCCGCTGTGCGCGAGTCGGGCGTGGATGTAATCCATACCAATTCTCTGAAAGCCGACATTCTGGGTGGCATCGCGGGTCGCCTCAGCGGGATCCCCGTCATCTGGCACGTGCGGGACCGGATCGCAGATGATTACCTGCCAGGCCTGGTCGTACGCATCGTTCGCTGGCTGGCCGACGTCGTCCCGCAACATATCATCGCGAATTCGCAAGCGACGCTCTCGACCCTCGTTCGCACGTCATCCGATGACGCCTACTTTAACCTCCGTTCGCGCTCCAGCGTGATCCACGATGGAGTGCGTGAGTTACCCGCAGTAACCAGTAACTCCATGCGAGACGTGATTGTCGTGGGCCTCGTAGGCAGAATCAGCCCTTGGAAGGGCCAGAATGTCTTCCTGCGCGCTGCGGCCAGCGTCCATGCGAAGTTTCCCAACACAGTCTTTCGAATCATCGGCTCACCGTTATTTGGTGAAGATGCATACCACGATTCGTTGCGTGCGAGCTGCACAACTCTCGGCCTTGATGCGTGTGTGGAGTTCACGGGCTTCGTAAGTGACATATCAAATGCGATTGCAGACCTCGACATACTCGTACATGCCTCCACCATTGCAGAGCCGTTTGGACAAGTGATCATCGAGGGCATGGCAGCAGGCAAGCCCGTAGTTGCGACAAACGGCGGCGGTGTCCCCGAGATCGTTGTCGATCAGGTAACGGGATACCTGGTGCCCATGAACGACGTACCTGAAATGGCCAACGCAATCCTGAAGCTCATGGAATATCCTGCACAGCGAAACATCATGGGAACAAACGGCAAAATGCGAGTCGAGAAAGCCTTCCGCATTGAGTCGACCGCGAAAAACGTACAAGACGTCTATGGCACTGTCTTAAAAACGATCTGCACCGCTTAGTTATTTGTGAAGCGCAGTGACCCTGTACCGGAGGTAACAATGCCCGTGATGACACATCATGCCACAAGCTCGGCACCAACAGGCGGTAACCTGTACGCCATCGCCCGAGACTTAGTGTCGCGGCACTACAAACTGTTTCTCTACGTTGCGCTCGGTTCCTTTGCTCTCATCATGGGAGCTGCCATTGTGACGAAGAAGCAGTACCGGTCCGATATGAAGTACCTGGTGCAGAATGCGCGAAGCACCGCTGTCCTATCGTCCGATCGCTCCTCAAGTTCCGTCGTCAACATCGTCACAGAGGAACAAATGAACTCTGAGCTCGAGATTCTTCAGAGCGAAGACGTCCTCAGCGCGGTTGCCGACCCTGGCTGGAAAGCGGAAGACGCGAAGAACCGCACGCAGGATGAAGTGCGCAAGCACTCTTTGACGATCAAGGCCCTCTCGGAACATCTGACGGTGGACCCCATCGCCAAGGAAGATGTGATGAGCGTTAGCTACATTGCCGGTTCTCCGCAAGAGGCCTACAACGTTCTATCCTCGCTCTCCGCGGCATATCTTGTCCGTCACGAGCAGTTGCGCAGGCCCACAGGCGCGTCCAGCTTCTTCGTCGAGCAAGCGGCCGTCTATGAAGAAGCGTGGAAAACAGCCACTCAGAACCTCGTGAACTTTCAGCAGCAGCATAAGCTGGTCAGCGTTTCGTCTTCGGAAGAGAGTCTACAACGATCCATCGTGGCCAATGAAGAAGTTCTTCAGAACACACGCTTGAAACTCAGTGAAAGTGACGCCAGCATCCACGGAGGAGAAAGCCTGATCAGCGACGTCTCTCCACGGCAGCAGACGCAGCAACGGAAAGTTCCGAACGAGCAGCTCTTACAGCAACTCAAGAGCACACTCGTAGGGCTCAGCAATCGGCGCGTGGAATTACTGAACCGCTACAAGCCTACCGATCGCCTGGTTACGGAGTTGGATCAACAGATTTCTGAGACAAACACTGCCATCAAGGCAGAGAGCAGCAATAAGAACGTTGAAGATACGACAGACGTCAATCCGTCGTGGCAGCAATTGAAGACGTCTCTCCTGCAAGAGCAAGTGAACCATCATGCGCTGCAGGCAGCACGCGGTGAGCTTGAACAACAACTTGGCCAGCTCCGTTCACAGATGTCTGAAACCCAGGGACTTGAAGTGACCTACCAGCAACTCCGTGCCAGGGCAGACGAAGCGCAATCGAACTATAAGACCTTCGTCGAAAAGCGAGATCTAGCGCGCGCAGAAGATGCGATGGATGCGAACAAGATCCTCAACGTAACCGTCATGCAGACACCCACCTTCCACTATGCGCCGGTTCGGCCCAGGCCCATGTTGAACCTGGCGCTCGGCATTCCCACCGCTCTCTTCCTCGGCATCGCCGTGGTGTACTTCGCGGAAACGAACCAGTGGGGCTCTCAGCCATCCGGCCATCTCGACGGCAGAGAAGAAGAGAGAATCCCACCACCCTCTCCGCACGCTGGTTCGTCGAATGGCAGAGTCGTAGGCACCAGCTTCGGTGGAGGTCACGTAAACGGCGCTGTCGCAATGTCACCCGCTGAAGGGTTTGTGGCCGCCGACACACAATCAGCGAGCGTGGAACACGAGGAAGTAGCGATTCCTTCCGAGCAGCAAGTTGCCCTGGCGCATCGGCTCCTCTCTGAGCATCGTCATCGTAGCACAACAGCCTCCACACAACTCAGCCAAACCGAAAAAGACGTAGCCGTACAGATGATGACGCTTGCAGCAGCACTGGTATCACTCTCGTTGGCTGGCCTCACGATAGTGAAAAAGAATGGGGTGGCACGATGAAAACATTGCTACGACTACTCATGTGGGTACCACTTGTACTCATTGCTTCAGAAGGTATCGGCCACGCGCAGGCAGGTGTTCAGGGCGCCGCTTCTGCCAGCAATTACGATCGCTACAAATTGCGTACGGGCGACACGTTGGAACTGCAATACCACCTGACCTCTGATCTCAATCAGACGGTCGTTGTCCAGCCCGACGGCTATGTCAGCCTCAATGTAGTCGGCGAGGTCAAGGTAGGTGGCTACAGTGTGCCGGAAGCCCGTGCCCAAATCCTGCGTGCAGCCGGCACCAAGCTGAATCTGCCTGAGCTGAACCTGATCCTGAAAGACTTCACGCACCCAAGCGTCGTGGTTGCCGGCGCGGTGTACAGGCCAGGCGAAATTGAATTGAAGGGACCAACGACTGCACTGGGCGCTGTACTGCAGGCAGGTGGATTCGTTGAGGTGTCACAGTCCGGGCAGGTCTGGGTCTTCCGCAAAGTCAACGACGAGATGGCCGAAGTCATCAAGCTCAATCTTACCGGCATAAAAAAGAAAGCCGACCTCAAGCGGAACCTCGATTTGCAGCCTGGCGATATGCTCTATGTCCCACGGGACAAGACCTCGAAGGTAGAGCGTTACGTACGTCTGGTCAATACCGGCGCATACTTCAACCCTCTGCAGAATGTCCACTAAGAGCGCTGTGTGCAGCTCTATCAGATATCGAGAACTACACACGCGTTGAATGGGGCAGCATCATGAATCGCAGTTCACGGATACCGCAGCGATCGAGCATTGCGTTCATCCAGTCCACTGGAGCGAAGCTGCTTGTGATCGGCGTGAATGCCGCAACAGGTATCTTATCGGCAAGAGCGTTGCGGGCAAGTGGCCGCGGCGAGCTGGCAGCCATGATCCTATGGAATGTCTTGCTTGCAAATGCCTTTACATTCGGCGTGCCCAGTGCACTGACCTATCAACTCAGGTGCCACACGAATAGGCAGTCGGAGCTCGTGGGCGCTGCATTTCTCATCGGACTGCTCACGTCTGTCCTGGCAATCGTCACCGGGCTCGTTGGGATGAAGCATTGGATACCTCAATACTCCCCGCAAGTCATCGGCTACAGCTGCTTGTTCCTGCTGAATATCCCAATCTTCGCGTGGTCACTCATCGGCCGTGCTGCGTTAGAGGGTGGCGGAGATTTCAAAACATCCAACACATCGCTCACGCTTGCACCGCTGCTAACACTGCTTGGGCTCCTGGTGCTCTTGTGGTCACACACATTCACCCCAATTACCGCAGCGTGGATCTACGTTGCGATGGGCGTTCCATCGTTCGTGCTGATCGCCTGGCGAATCTCACAGGAGTTTAAACCCTCCCTCCGGGACGCCCGTGCATCCGCACAACTGCTGCTGTCGTACGGCTTGCGATCCTACGGTGTGGACCTTTGCGGAACCATGTCGTTCTACGTCGATCAGGCTCTCGTCATCCATCTGCTCAACCCGGGCATGATGGGCGCGTATGTCGTTGCCCTTAGTCTGTCGCGTATGTTGAACGCATTCCATACCGCTGTCGTGATGGTGCTGTTTCCCCGGATTGCATCGCAGTCAACCCCAGTGATTCTGGAATTGACCGGCCAGGCCGTTCGCATCACAACACTGTTAACGGTCACATCCGGCCTGCTGGTCGTCGCATTGGGCCCTTGGCTGCTTGGATTGCTGTACGGCGGCGAATACCGCAGCGCGAGCGCCGTCGTCCGTATCCTCGTGATCGAAGTCGTGCTTTCAGGAGTGGCGCAGGTCCTCTCACAGGCCTTCATGGCACTAGCCCGGCCAGGCTTTGTTACCGGATTGCAGATCATCGGGTTACTGCTTACCGTGCCTCTCATGCTCTTATTTATCCCTCGATTCGGCGTCGTTGGAGCGGCTGCTGCACTCTTGATCTCGACCACGGTGCGATTGATCTTTGTGAGCATCTCGTTCCGGAAAATCCTCAAGGTGGATTGTCCAAGGATCGTTGCGGGAAGAGATGACATCGAGAAGATCATCGCGACGATCAGCTCATTGCGTACGCCGGCAACAGCACTGGCAACCTCATAACAGCCCGTCCTGCCTTGTTGATGACGACGCAAGGGAGGACAGCGTTCCGCTTCCGCGGGGCATCGTTGCGCCAGCAATGGTGACTTGAGCAGTGGCAGCAATCCCAAAGCGAATTGTCGGCTCTATATGCCGTGAACAACCCCACGATGCTCGCTCGCGCCCGGCGACCCGTTTGCAGGTCATAGTATGCGTAAACCCTGGGGCCCGAAAGTATCTTAGGCAAGGGACTCATCGAAGACGAGATACGAGTGCGCATCCCCAGCAGTGACTCGACGATCCCGCATAAACAAAGCGGTAATCACGCATGAAACGGCGACGCTTCGAGATCCGAAGCGTCGCCGTAGGCCTGTTGTATGAACTAAGCGACGCTCAGTTGGGCGCTCTGAGAAGACACGAGCTGCTCCCAAGGTGCTGGCCTGCCAAGAAAGAAACCCTGGCACTCTTCGCAACCGGCTTCGCGCGCCCGGAGTAACTGCGCTTTGTATTCAATGCCCTCAACAACAACCGGCAGATGTAGCGATTTCGCAAACCCGCAGAGAGCCGGGAACACGGAACCAAAGCTCCCACTAGCGTGCAGGATGCTGCGATCGATCTTGAGGCGCTGTACGTTCAGCTGGCATAGCTGTTGCACCTGGGCATAACCAGTACCGAAGTCATCCAGACAAATGCTAACACCCATCTCACGCAGAGAATGCAAGGTGCGCTTCACGCGTGTCGGGTTGTCCGACAGCACATTCTCCGTGATCTCAATCTCAAGATTGCTTGGCTTGAGCGATAAGCTTTGCGTGATGTCTGCAACAAAGCTAGCGAACTTACTGTCCTCAAGTTGCGATTGCGACACGTTCACACAAATTCGTATATCGCGTGCCAGGCTCTTCATAAGCATGGCGCCCTCCGTGCACGCCTTGCTCATAACCCACCGGCCCAGGGCATGAATCTCACCACTCTGTTCCGCAAGCCGAATGAGTGTCGCCGGCGAGAAAAAGCTATTCTCTTCCGTCGAACGAAGAAGGGCTTCCGCAGCAACAGTCACGCCCGATTCGGTAGCAATAATAGGCTGATAGGCAAGCCGGAAGGCACCGCGGTCGATAGCCTCGGTGATGGACTGTTGTGCATTACGGCTTCCGTTCGGGCGTGTTCCGCGTGAAGCAACGCTAAGGGGTCCTGCCTTGCGGATCAGTAGTTGCGACTGCATCCACGAAGCTGTGTTGGCAAGTCCGTCCTTGAACGGCGTCGTTGCGGTAAAGCCCAGCTTGCGCTCTGCACGCTGTATATCTGCGACGGAATTGACGACGTCGCCCTTTCGAGCAGGCGCGTTGCGGAAGCTACCACGATACCCCGTTACCGATCCAAGCAGCCGCGCAACATCCTGAATAGAGCGGCTCTGACCCGTGCCTACATTCAAGATCTGTCCTGCCACACTCGATGCTGGAGCAGACATGGCAGCCATGTTCGCTGCGACAACATCGCCGATATAGATAAAGTCGCGTGTCTGTTCGCCATCGCCAAAAATTGTGACAGCGTTCGTGGTGTCGTCGTCGTTGAGCATCTGTTCTGCAAACGATGCGATCACGCCACTATCAGGCGAACCCGGAATCTGCCCTGGTCCAAATACGCTGAAGTAACGCAGGATGACAGTTTCCATGCCGTGATTACGCCACGCATCCTGTAGTGCAATTTCGCATTGACGCTTCTGTGCCGCGAAGTGGGTGATTGGGTTGATCGGCTCCGACTCACGGATCGGAAGCGCAACCGCATTGCCGTAAACGGCCGCAGACGAAGCAAAGATAAAGCGGCGCACGTTGCACTCAACCGCGATCCGGATCAGATGAAGCGTCGCGTCAAGGTTCACTTGGCGCGTGCCCGTCGGGTCTTCGCTGCTCTTTGAACCAGGCGCAACAGCAGCCTGGTGGAATATGGTGTCCACACCCTGGCACGCTTCCCGCAGCAGCTCTTGATTACGAATGTCTCCGAAGATGAACTCGATTTTTCCACGCACATGCGCCAGGCTCTCCACCGGACCTGTAGAAAGGTTATCCATCGCTCGCACACGTTTACCGAGCGCGACAAGTTCCGACGTGATCGAAGATCCGATAAATCCTGCAGCGCCTGTAACTAGAATTTCCCGCATGAATCAATTCCTTTGGAGAACATGAATAAGGTGGTGATGAAACGCTGGTCGAACTGGAAGGTAGTAGTTGTGAACGGTTGGCGGAGAAAGTTACCTCAGCGGGGAGGACGGTGCATCAAGCGGCTAAAGTGTTCCGGCGTAATTGCAAGCAGCTTGGCAACTTCACGCTGCTTCATCACGGCACTTGGGTCAATCGTCTTCCAGCGTCCATTGTCGAGTTCGCTGCGCAGGTGATGCAGACGTTGTTCGGCAGGTGACGCTTGCATGATGGAGTGGGCATACCCGACCACAAGTTCGCGACATTGAGAAGGAATAAATTGCCGTAACATCCGCGGACTTTTCGAAAGCCATTCAAAAAATCCGTCCGCAGGAATGCGGGAAATCGTGCACGCCGTAACGGTAGTGGCCGAGAAAACGCTTGGAACATCTACCAGCGATAGCGCAGCTCCCAACCAGGAACCCTCCGAGCGCAGGCCAAGAATGATCTCCTGGCCGTTCGCATTCGAATAGTCCAGGCGAACGACCCCCGAGCGAATGAAGTGGATGTATTCGGGCTCGGAGTCCTGCCTGAGCAGGATGGTGCGAGCGGGAACAAGCTCGCTGGCGGGGAGTTCGGCAAGGTGTTCAATTCCGAAATTGATAGCCGGGGAAAAGGCAGGAATTAGTGGTTCATCAACATCAGAAGTGTCCATCGGATATGCCATCTGTCTGGTCTCCGCAGTAATATGTTGGGGTTGTTTACTGGACATACTTGGCGAAATAGGGGAGTGATTCATATTCAATTGAGCTGCCTGACGGCGGACAGCTGCCTTACCAGATTCATTCTTCATGGCTGATCCTCGGTTAGTCAGATTAGCCCGCATAACAAAACACCTGTGGTGGTCCCAACTTGAGTGAATTCAATTATGTGGTCGCTGGTGCTGCACCACCATTGATCTAGATCAACTCCCCAAAGGGTCTTGGTTACCTCGAAAACCGCAGCAAAAGCCTTATAAGCAGCGCGATCCGGCGCACCGCACACATGGTTTTGCACAAAAGTAGTGACGGCAGGCCAGGTAAGCCACTGCGTTACCCGTGCGAACTGATTCATCAAGAGAAAATGGCGGTTTAATCCAAGGCGAAGGTGAGTAAACTGTACTGATTCCGAGGACAATATGACACTCACGAGCTTGACCGCTCAGACTGGTGTGGCTCTAGCCGGAGGTGTGGCCGCAGAGATTCTGCACTGGTACGGTCTTTCCAGAAAACCGCAAGCACTTCCGAAAGATGGTTCGAAACCTGTGTATCGGCTTGCTACCTTCGGCATGATTCTGCTCGGTGGCGCGATGCCCGTGCTTCACATCGAAGGCGCAGCGTCCGCGCTGTCGTGTTTCCATCCTGGCGCTGCGACGCCGATCATTCTTCAGAAACTCGTTGCGTACGCTCCGTCGATCGTGGGCAAGCAGGGAGGCGAAGAACCGTTGCTACGAAAACTTTTTCGCTGGTAGGCCGATGGACAAGATCGACAAGTCAACCCTGATTGCGATGTGCCTCCGCCGAGAATGAAAGCGCGATCGCATTGCGAGGGGACCGCTCAACCCGGTCGGCCATTGCATTGGGTCATGAACTGGCTAGGAAAGGCGACTTCGTCGATCTTGCAGGTGCTGCCGTGCAGGTGGGGCGAACACTTGCTCGCGACGGGGTTGCTTCAGGGCCAGGATGTTACCTACCGCATGAACGGAGCCGCCATTCGGCTCGTTCGCGGAGTAGCCGTCTTCGCTCCGAGCAGGGAACGAACAGTTGCTCTGGTGCGCAACGGTTTGCTCGTGGCCGGGGCGTTATGTGCGGCCATAATGGGAGTGGTCGGATGGTTTTACTGGAGCCATTCGTTCGTCACTCTATCGATCGGTCAATTGCACGGCATCACTTCATCTTCAGTCTTACTGCAGGTGCTCGTCGATGATCCCGGCGCAAATACGACGCAGCGCTTAATCTCAAGGCAGATTGACGGTGACCGCATTCGCCTCTGTCCCGGCGAAGGACGTACGTCTCCGCATCGATACGACCTATCAGGATGGCGCTCAACGTAGTCTCACCTATCCGATCATCATCCCGCCAGGCTTTCGGAAACTGAAAGCACTGGACGTCGGGTTCCCATCTGCCGATGAGGTTAGGGGACATTCAAACATGGCTTACATTTCCCCATCAAGCTGGATTGAGGGGAATGAAGCTGGTACAGACGGTACAGACCGGGGGGTTCTGGACCGATCTACGTCCGCCGAGCGTCCGCCAATACCTTCCCCTGGCACAACGTCAAGCCGCACATGGGCAACTGGCGCCGGACAATTCCTTTCTTCTTCAAGCGCAACAGCGCAGTGCGGGCGTGGATGCTGTCGGTTTGGGACAACTTCGCGCACTGAATTGTGATCTTGGAACGGTGTTTGGGATACTTGCTTCCGGCGAGTCACAGCGCGTCTCAGCACCTGGAAACGTAGTCAATGGTTTAGTAAAATCAATCTGTCCTGACTGTCCTGCGCTGATGATGCCTTGAGGAGGCGAACCGCTTCTGCGTCGGGCATGGAAAACGTCTCCCCACAGACCTCGAATGGGAACTTGCCGTGCGTGGTGTCGACGGCCGGATCTACCCTTGGGGAAACCAGTTCGATCCGAACGAGCGAACGTGCCGGGGCTACCCGAAAAAGGAGAAATTCAGCCGTCATTGCAACCCGTGGATGCATATCCCGCTGGCGTCAGTCCGTACGGTCTTATCGACACGGTCGGGAATGCTGGCGATTGGGTCACCAACTCGACTGGAGCCTACGAGCGTATTTACATGGGAGCTACATACCGGTACAACCCGGAAGACGCGACTGCCTTTCGCATGCTTCCAGTCACGGACTCTGACTATCTGATCCAAGAGATCACGGCGCGTTGCGTCGCGAGACCTTAGCTTCGAAGCCAAATGCCGAGGCCATCAATTTCTGTCATGACGCGCTTCTATGCCCGGAGGCTGGACTTGCCGTTCGTGCCGCATGGGTACGAGGTCCAGCGTGGGTCCATTAAGGATTTCAGAGGGCTGCAAACCAGCCTGTTTTGCTTTGTTTTGTATCACCTAAGTCGTTGAAAATACGTCGATCGCACAACTCTTAAGGCTAAGGTCGTAGACTGAACTCTGATCTTGATTCATCGAGTTGGACTGGGGTTAGTTTTGCAGAGCGTTCGATCCCCAATCGATCGTTCCAGTCAATCGGTTTACCGCACCAACACTGGGCGAAACACATGCCCAAGTGGAGCAAATCGACGTGAAGTCGACTGATTGAGGGCTCTGGACACTATGACGTAACTATGACGTGACACTCCGAATCATCACAACAAATCCAACAAAACACGCGTTTACGTCATAGTTTTCTGTGCGGGCGGTTGTGGTCGTAAATATCTGAGATCAAGTGTTTAACGCCGGTCCAGACGGGCGTTTTGATTCGACTCTTAATCGACAGGTTGTAGGTTCGATTCACATCCCATCAGGTCTCTACAGAACTCGGTGTCTACTCTTCCAAGCCCATTTCTAGACGTCGATAATGGGCCCCGCTCGCTCGGCGCGACGGACTCAACTAGGGCATCGCGTCGCGTGGGCTTCGTCGATTATCACGGAACGAAGCCCGACAGGGCAGAGGTCGCGGGTGCAATAAGGTGCGATAACCGTTTCTTGCTGTTCCTAATAGCGCTAATGGAGCCATCCGTTGCGCTTTGTTTCAGTAAGTTACGGATTTATTGTTCACTGTCACAGCAGAAGTTGGGTTGCGAGTCTCTTGTGAGCCGTATCCTACTCATGACGGAAGCATGATGCTTTGGAAGAGAGGGGCCACTTGTCTGTCAGTGCCAGTCAAGTGCGCTGAAAATGATTTGCTGGTGCTATTGTGGTGCTATTTTGTTTCGTGTTCCGTGCTTCTGCATGCGGCTTTATGCGATTTGATCATTGCCTCAATTTTTGTGTAAACCTCTGTAAATGTGACTGTTAGCACAACCATGCGACTGGGTGCATTCCGATGCATTTCGGAGTTAGATCGCTCTTAAAATCCGCAGACCGCAAGGTCGTGGGGGTTCAAGTCCCCCTCCGGGCACCACATGATCAAGGATTTGTACCGCTTCCGCAGCACGGCGCTGGAACAGAAAAGTGGCGGAATTATGACAACCCTGTTAGCGACTTCGAAAGGGGCCTTTCTTGTTATCTACTTTGGCTGGCGGGATAGTTCGGAGAAGGTAACAGTGTTGCGGTGAGTGTGACCGCGATCGGTATCGCAACACCTTCCTATTCGGAATCATGCGTGTGCTTCACTCAGTGCTGTGCGTAGAGTTGCGGCGGCTGTCTCGGGTGTTAGATCGCGTTGCGGAGAGCCGAGCAGTTCAAAGCCGACCATGAATTTTCGGATGGTTGCCGAGCGGAGGAGCGGAGGGTAGAAGTGGGCGTGGAGTTGCCATTCATCGTGAGGCTGGTCGTCGCAGGGAGCGGGGTGGAAGCCCATCGAGTAGGGAAACGGCACATCGAAGACGCGGCTATACGTCGCGGTGACAGTCTTGAGGATGGATGCCAGGTCTTGTCGTGCCTTGTCACTTAGGGCTTGCAGGTTGGCAACAGGGACGCGAGGAAGCAGCATGAGTTCAAACGGCCAGGTGGCCCAGAAGGGCACAAGCGCAGCCCATGTGTCGTTGACTGCAACGATGCGCTCCTGTTGCTGGAGCTCGAGCTGCAGGTAGTCGGCGAGCAGAGCGGTGCCGTGTTCGTGGTGATAGGCCTGCTGTGCTGCAAGCTCGACGGCGGGTTCATTGGGGATATGTTGCGTGGCCCAAATCTGGCCGTGTGGATGGGGATTGCTGGCGCCCATCATGGCGCCGCGGTTCTCAAAGATCTGTATGTACGTGATATTGGGCAGTGCAGACAGTTCGGTTTCCTGTTCCGCCCAAACATCCACGACGCGACGGATCGACGCAACCGGCATGGTTGCGAGCGTTAGATCGTGACGCGGGTCGAAACAGATCACACGGCAGAGGCCTCGTTCGGTTTCGGCACGCAGCAGACCACGTTCATGGAGGTCGTACGAGTCAAAGGGTGTGTCGCTTTTCAAAGCGGCAAAGTCGTTCTCAAACACAAACGTTCCGTCGTAGTGCGGAGTCGCACGGCCGGCAGCCCGGGCATTACCGGGGCAGAGGTAACAGGTGGGATCGTATGCAACCGGAGCAGGAGCTGATGTGTCTTCCGTTTGGCCCTGCCATGGCCGTTGCGTACGGTGGGGTGACACCAGAACCCACTCGCGCTTGAGTGGATTCCACCGCCGGTGGGGTGACTCGCGGAGAGCACTCAGCATGAGGCTGATTCCTGATGCGCCATGTGCCGAGCAACCTGTGGCGTACGAGCAACGGCGCCGTCAACCGCGCTGCAGATGTGCGTCTGGGCGTTCAGACCAAAGCGGCCAAGGAACGAGGCGCGGAGTCTGTCACTAAAGGCCTCAGCTTGTCCCGCGTCCACCAGGTTCACGGTGCAGCCGCCAAAGCCGCCGCCCGTGAGACGCGCGCCGTAACATCCGGGAAGGTTAATCGCGGTATCGACCAGATAGTCAATCTCGACCGTGCTGCATTCGAAGTCATCGCGCTCACTGGCATGGGCACGTGTCATCACCTCGCCAAGGAGAGTGGGATCACCGGCTTGCATGGCGGCCGCAGCCTGGCGTACACGGATGTTTTCGCTGATGATGTGACGGCATCGGCGATAGCTTTCAGGCGACATGCGATCGTTACACTCGGCTAATTGCGACAGGCTTGCATCACCCAGATCGCGCAACTGGGGAAAGCAGCAACGCAGAGCATGCTGTCCTGCTTCGACCTCGCGACGCCGCACACCATAGTCGCCGTCCGCGACAGAGTGTTTCACACCGGAGTTCGCTACGACAATAACGCACCCGGCGAGTTTGCCACGGTTGAGCGGCAGTAGCTCGAAGCTCAGGTCCCGGGTATTCAGCAGTAAGGCATGGCCGGCAACCGCGTTGGTGATGACGAATTGATCCATGATGCCGCATGGCGATCCCACAAAGTTGTTTTCCGCGCGACGGCAGAGTGTGGCAATCTCCGCAGGCGGCATCGTCAACTGCATCTGCGCGAGTAGAGCGACGGCCGTTGCCACTTCCACAGAAGCCGAGGAACTCAATCCGGCGCCAAGCGGGATGTTGCCTTCGAACGTTAGCGTGAAGGGTGGAGGCTCTATTCCCAGGGCCTGCAGTTCCCGCACTACGCCAACAGAGTAGTCGCTCCAATCCAATGTTCTGCCGGACCTGTCTCCCGCATCCATCGTGCGGACGGTTGGAAAGAGATTGGTGCGGAATGTGTACGCGTGATGGTCTGGAGGCGTGATGGTCGCCGTTGTTGTGAAGGGGATGGCCATTGGCATGACAAGGCCGCCCGTGTAGTCAGTGTGCTCGCCAATTAAATTCACGCGAGCGGGCGCAACAACAGACAGGGCCGGCCTGTTCTGCGGGCGAGCGGTAGCGTCAGAATCACTCGTCCATCCCATGCCGCGTGCCACTCCTGTTCAGAAATGCAATCGATCACATCAATCGTACGGGAACGATAAAGACAACGTTATCCGAAATGAGGGACAGAAGAGTGGAAGAGCGCCCGCTGCCGGGCCGCGGCACTGAATCACGAGAGGGTCAACGAGGATAAGGTAATCAGGGTGCTGCGATGGAGCGGCTGGGCTAACGCCCGATTGAGCTTGCTCGTGGACTCAAGGCGATCCGCAGAGACCGGCTTGATCGTTCCAAATCTCTCCGACCCATTCACCGTCAACACCGTACTGCGGTGCAGGAGGGTGGCGGTGGTCCGACCGGTAGATTGCTGGGAAGGGAGGCGACCACAATGCCTTTCGAGCGTATGCGGAGCGAAGGTGGCCCTCCTCGCGCGAAGGTCCTGCCGACGACGTTGATACTTCGAGAGTCGTGCGGGTGCCACGTGACGCGCTAGCTCAAGAGAGCGGGTTGACGGGTTGCGGTCTTTGCGATCAATTCCCCAAAGAGCGTGTTCGCCCAGGCGAACCATGCTCGCGTGAATTGTGCCGAGTCATTGCGGTTGTACGACTCATGCACAAACCCGCTGGCTGAGGAGCAGTTCTTCACCATTTGAATCATCCGCTCGATCTCGCTGTCGGAGTTACTGGTGAGTGCATACATGATCTGCGACATCGGCCAGATCATGTCGCGACCCACATGCGGACCGCCAACTCCTTCTCCCGCAGTTCCCTGAAAGAACCACGGATTCTGCTTGCTCCAAACGAACTTGCGTGTCCGGGCATAGAGTCCGGGATCCGGCGAGCTATCAAGATAGGGCAAACTCAGGAGACTTGGCGCATTCGCGTCGTCCATGAGAACGCTGCTGCCAAGACCGTCAATTTCGTAGGCCCAGATCGTACCCGCGGCGGTTGATACGATCGCGTGCTGACGCAGTGCCTCTTCGACTTCGTCCGCGAGCGTTGATGCGTCGTTCGCCAGGTTCGTATCGTGAAGGATACTGTTCGCCATTGCTGCAAGTTGACGCAGCGACGCGACGGCAAAGAGATTTGCAGGGACCAGGAAGGGTAGCGTGCAGGCGTCGTCCGAAGGGCGAAAGGCCGATGCTATGAGACCGACTGGCTTGAGCGGATTTCCAATTGCGTTGACAAGCGAGTCCGTGGGGTTGAGTGCCGCACGCTGAAAACGGTAAGGACTCTGATCGCCTTTCCGTTGTTCGACGCGCAGGGTGCGGAGCACGGTCTGCATCGCAAGTTTCCATGCACCGTCAAACGGTGCCGTATCGCCGGTGTACTTCCAATAACCATGGGCGAGACGGATTGGATAACATAGCGAATCTAACTCATACTTGCGTTCACCGACGCCCTGCTTCATCTCCGTTTTGTCTTTACGACTGCCTTCGAGCGGAGGCGCGTTCAAGTCTGCCATAAAACAATTCGCGTACGGATCGATCAACAGACAGCGAACCTGTCGCCGGATCACACCTTCGAGAAGATTCCGTAACGGCCTGTCTTGCGAAGCCAACGGCAGGTAGGGCCAGACCTGGGCCGAAGAATCGCGCAGCCACATTGCGGCGATGTCGCCGGTTAGCACGGCAGTGTCCGGTTTCCCTTCAAAGCTGCCCGGCTGCACAGTCGTATCGAGGGTATTTGGAAAGCAGTTGGAAAAGAGCGCGGCAAGCACGGGATCGCTGATGCGTCGCGTAATGGAAGCGATGTGCAGTTCCACAGCCGCACTCCGAAACTTGCGATCAGAAGGAAGCGGTCTTTTTGACTCGATTGCGGCACTCGTCTGCGCGCCTAATGGACTCGATGTTAACGGCCGTACTCCAACGCCGGAGATGAGCACACTGAGTTGAGATACGAAGGCCCGTCTCGAGAGTTCCAAGTTCCTACCCGCCATTGATCGCACATTCACCCGCTATGCCAAACCCGCCAGACTGCGTGAGGAGTTCAACACATATTCTTCTTGTTAAGGTTGTCGAAGCGCTACATGCTCCAATGCGCGTACTCGGCAAGAAGTGGTCCGACCAACCTTAATCTCCAATGACAGCGATGTCAAGTAACAGACTGCGTCTGGGCACTGGCGGTACCACGTCGTTAAAGGCCGGTCATGCAGCAATCATGGTTTATTCCGTCCTATGTCTCGGAGAATTCCGTGTTGATCAACAAGGTATGTGTTGCGCGTGTCCGTGGAAAGGTCAAAGTCTTGGCTCGGGCACGCACTGGGTTATGAATGCGGTGTTGTCACTTGACGGGACTGTAGCCGCCGGGCCGGCACCATAGACGTTTAGAATGGCAAGCCGCAAGGAGAACATATGCTCACTCGCCGTGAATTTTCGAAGACTGTCGCAGCCACCGCTGCGGGACTGGCTCTTAGCAGCACCGCCCGCAGCTACGCTCGCATTATGGGCTCCAACGAGCGTGTGAACTGCGCCGTCATTGGGCTCAATGGCCGCGCCGGCGCGCACCTCTCAAGCCTGCAGACAAACAGGGCTGCGGCCGCTATTACCCATGTCGCGGATGTCGACTCCACCATCCTTGCCAGGTTTGCCGCCGAGACCGAAAAGACCGCCGGCACCGCCCCAAAAACTGGAAAAGACTTTCGCAAGCTGCTTGAGATCAAAGACATCGACGCCATCACCATTGCGGCCCCTGATCACTGGCACACGCCCATGGCCATCCTGGGCATGCAGGCCGGTAAGCACGTCTACGTCGAAAAGCCCTGTAGTCACAACCTGCACGAAGTCGATTTGTTGAATGCCGCTGTAAAGAAGTACGGCAAGGTCGTGGAGATGGGTAACCAGCAGCGCTCCTCGCCGCATACCATCGAAATCATTGGGCAGATCAAGAGCGGCCTGGTCGGCAACGCTTACTATGCCAAAGCCTGGTACACCAACAACCGCGGTTCTATCGGCGTCGGCAAATTGGCGCCCACGCCTGCCACGCTCGATTGGGACCTGTGGCAAGGCCCCGCGCCACGCCAGCCCTACAAGGACAATCGCCACCCGTACAACTGGCACTGGTTCCACATCTACGGTACGGGCGAAACACTCAACAACGGCACGCACGAAGTCGATGTCTGCCGCTGGGCGCTTGGTGTTGACTACCCCGACCGTGTCACCGCATCGGGCGGGCGGTATGCGTTCACGGATGATTGGGAGTTCTACGACACACTCAACACGAGCTTTGAATATCCCGGCAAGCTCATTGAGTGGGAGGGCCGCTGCTGCAACGATATGCCCATCTACAACCGTGAGCGCGGCCTCGCCGTCTACGGCACCACTGGCGCCGTCGTCATCGACCGCGACGGCTACGAAGTCCACGACCTGAAGGGCAAGATGGTGAGGGAATTCAAAGTGCCCAAGGAAGGAAAGACCTCCAGCGCAGACACCGTCGGCCGCGACTCCATGACCGACCTGCACTTCACCAACTTCCTCACCGCCATCAAGACACCTGGCACCAAGCTCGACTCACCCATCGACGACGCAAGCGTCTCCGTCGCCATCCTGCTTATGAGTAACATTGCTTATGACTTGAAGCGTGATCTGAAGGTCGATCCGAAGACTGGCGCGTTTGTGAATGATGCGGAAGCTACCGCGATGCGGACGCGGACCTATGAGAAGGGCTGGGAGCCGAAGGTGTAGCTTTCGGTGATAGTCTTTTGTCGATTTGAGGAAAGCAGAAGGCGCATCGATCAACCGATGCCCATCTGCCTTTCATAACTAAGACTATTTATTAAAACTAACCCGCATATCCCATCTCCGCCAGCGTCTTCCTTTCAGAAGTAATACTCTTCACCACGCCGGGCATGGGATCCTTCTCGTTGATCTCATACTCAAGGTCAACATAGCCTGGGTACTTCAAATCGATCAGCGTCTGGAAGATTGCCTTCACGGGCATGATGCCTTCGCCCACGGCGACCTGGCTTTCCTTCTTGTCCTTATCCGCCAGGTCCTTCATGTGGATGTCGAGCAGCCGCGGCCCAACTTCGCGCAGCGTGGAGGGCACGTCATCACCTGCGCGCATGGAGTGGCCAACGTCCACGCAGCAGCCCACGCGCGGGTCCATCCTGCCAATGAGTTTTAGAATGTCATGCGCGGAGGGCCAGTCTTTGTCTTCAGGTCCGTGGTTGTGAATGGCGAGCTTGATGTCGTACCGCTTTACAAAGCTTTCCACGCGCCCAAGTGCCTCGTGTGACGGCGATCCAACAATCAGCGGAAAGCCCGCGGCCTTGGCGTAGTCAAACTTTGCCTTGATGTCTGCGTCCTCATCCTTGGGGAAGTAGATCGCGCCGCCACCTGTGATCGTCAGCCCTGCCTTGCGATAGAAGTCCGCTCGTTCAGCGACCTTGTCCAGAGGCTCCTCCGGCAGGTGGAAGTCCTTCAGGTTCACGTAACGGATGTTCAGCTGCTTCATGAAGCTGACAAGCTGTTGCGGCTCCTTGAAGTCGCGAAAGGTATAACTGGCAATGCCCAGCTTTACCGGCGAGGGCTTTAGCGCAAGAGCGCTCGCAACGTGGGGCAGGGAAACAGCTGCTCCAGTAAGTGCCAAACTCTGTAGCACTGCGCGGCGTGTATAGGTCGTGGTCATACCATATTCCTCAAAATAACTTAGACGTCCAGCTTTACCCACTTAGCCTTCATCTGCGCCTTGATGACAAGCTCAGCCGTTAGCAGCGCCTGCGCCTGGTCCTGTGCGGTGTGCGTGCGGTGCACGATGTCACTGACAAACTGTTTACCAAAGGGCAGTGTCAGGTTGCTGCAGTCGATGTAACGCTGCCGCTGACCATCCACGAGGAACAAATTGTCGCCACGTTTATCCACCGCAACGTTCACATACTTGCGAATCTCGATATAACCCTTCGTGCCCAGGATGAAGAGACGTCCATCGCCCCATGTGCCCAGCCCATCGGGCGTGAACCAGTCTAATCGCACATAGCCAAAGCCCTTGTTGCCATGGAGGACCATGTCGCCGAAGTCCTGGAACTTCGGGTGCTCAGGATGCGCCAGATTGCTGATCTGGGACTCTACAATCTCGGCGCTGGTCGATTCCGTGTAGTACAAAAACTGATTTACCTGGTGTGACCCGATGTCGCACAGGATGCCGCCGTATTGCTCCGGCACCCAGAACCAGTCCGGCCGCGGATCGGCGCCACCGCCGTTGCCTCCACCCTGCACAATCTGGTGCGGCGCAATGTTGATCGTCTGGATCACGCGGCCAATGGCGCCCTGCCGCACCAGTTCTCCTGCATACACGGCTGCCTTTACCTCCAGCAGCTCGCTGTACATGATGCCGTAGATACGGCCGGTCTCCGTGATTGTCTTGCGCACAGCGGCGAGCTGCTCCAGCGTGGTGATGCCGGGCTTATCGCTCAAGAAGTCCTTGCCCGCCTTCATCGCTCTGACGCCCAGCGGCGCGCGCTCATTCGCGATCGTCGAGCTCAGCACCAGTTGCACGCTGGTGTCATTCAGGATTGCGTCCTCGCTCAGCACCTGCTTGGCGTCAGGATAGCGCTTGCGAAACTTCTCGATCTTGATCGGCTCCGCGCCGTACCATGCCACCAGCTTGCCACCGCCGCGCGTAATGGCGTCCACCATACCGTAGATGTGGTCATGGCTCATGCCGCACACAGCAAAGCGGATCGTCTCTGTAGGAGATGCCAGCGCCTCCGCTGTCGGCTGTGCTACTTCATGCGTCAGGTTGCTTTGCTCACGTACATCCGCGGCCAGCAGCTCCGGCATTGCACCCAGCATGCCCGCCACCCCTGCACGCAGAACAAATTTTCGCCGATTTACTCCGTCCAATGCCATGGTTCATCGTTCTCCACGTTTGTGCTTTCTGTACAGCCGCCGCTATGCATTGATGCTGCGTATGTTAGCTAACGAACGTTTGTCGCTCTCGAAGTTTGGAGTTAAAGAATACTTAAGACTATGTAGCCTGGAGGATACTTCTTCCTGTTTGCTGTTGAATGTTATGAGGATGTCAGCGTCCTGGTCGAATGCTCGTTCTCTCGCCACTCTTAGATCACTCGTCTCGAGCGAAGTAATCTGCTAGATTACCTTGCAACACCGCAGCACTTGAGGGTATTCTCCAACCTATCATTCGGAAGGTGCTGGTCGCGCCTAGATTGGGACGTCCGTGTGAACCATGCGACAGAAGAAGTATCCAGTCAGGCTGTAGCAGCTCAGCTGGAGCGCCTTTGCGGGAGCGCGACCTTTAGGAACTCCTCTCGCCTCTGCCGATTCCTGCGCTATACCGTGGAATCTGCGATGCGGGGCGAGGGCGAAACCCTCAAGGAGTATGTGATCGGGACCGATGTCTACGATCGCCGACATCCGTATCATCCCAGCCAAGATTCGATCGTGCGTACCGAAGCCAAGCGGCTCCGCAACAAGCTTAAAGAGTATTACGAGACCGAGGGAGTAGAGGATGAGGTCCTCATCTACTACCGCATCGGGAACTACCAGCCGATTTTTCGGTGGAGCGAACGGCATTCCGACACCACCCATGCGCCAGCCGTACCTGCGCCGGGCGGCCCGAACAACGATTTTCCGGGTGTCACCATTGCCGTTCTGCCTTTCCGGCATCAAGAAGGAGACCCTGAAGCAGCGGCTATTGCAGCCGGCATCACGGACGATCTGATGTTTCGCATTACCTTGACGGAGGGTTGTCGCGTCGTAGCTTCGCGATCCGTGGCCCAGGTGGAGTCGCACATCTCAGACATATCGCTCCTGGGCAGCGTTCTTGACGTGGATCAGGTTATTACGGGCAGCGTTCGCAAGGAGGAGTTGCATGTTCGTGTGTCCGTGACCGGTGTTCATCCTGCGGGTCTTGAAACCTGGTCCGAAAGGTTTGATTTCACGACAGATCATAACGATCTTATGGTCCTGGAAGAGCAGACCGCGTCGGCTATTATGGCGCGGATCAGCCCTCAGGATTCTGTCTTACGCCATATGAAGGCGAGAGTTCCGGCGGTCTGCCTGTCGACATTCCCGGAGATACTTAGCGCTGAAGCTGCGTTGGACCAAGGTACATCTGCGTCACTGCGGAGCGCGCTTGCGAAGTTTAAGAACCTAGCTATCCGGCAGCCTCAGTCTGCGCGTATCTATTGCGGGATCACACACTGCTACTATTTTCTGGCTCTCGTCGGGGAGAGGTTAACCCCAAAGGAAATTCAAGAAGCAACGATGGCGGCTGCGACGGCTCTGCGGCTTGATCCAGAAATGGGCGAAGCTCATGCCGCCATAGGTTGCTGTCACGTCCTGGAGAACGATGGGGAGAGTGCCGAAAAAGCATTTCGCCATGCACTGACCTTGAGAACAAGCCCGAACATCCGGCAGGCGTATGCCGACCATCTGATGAAGTGCGGCCGATTTGAAGAAGCTGAGATACAGCTGCAAGAGTCCCGGCGCGTAGATCCGTTCTCCCATCGTCAGCTGGTCGCGACAGCCCGGTTGCGCTATCTAAGCTGGCGTCCGAACGGCCACTCAGGTGCTCTTCGAGAAGCGACACAGTACGGCGATGTGCCTACGCAGGTGCTTCTGTTTGAGGCAGAGCTGTTGCTTCGGATGGGAAGAGCGGCTGATGCAGTTGGCGTGGCTGACACGATCCTGCGGAAGTCGGAGTTAAGCTCGGCGATCCTCTCAGATCTAGCTGCAATCCTGGCCCTTGCGGACTTTGCAGACAGAGCTCGAGAACTGATCCATCGTTTTCAGCTTCTGGAACAAGATGCTTTGGTGAGCAGGACTTATCAGGCCCGACTCTGCATGGCGCTGGGGGACCAAGCAGCCTGCCGCAGCTTTCTGCAGGCTGCTATTGCTCACAAGGAGCCGCAACTATGCTGGCTGGACATCGATCCTAAGTACGAAGATCTTCGAGGCAATCCCGTCATCGCTCCAGTTGTGCTAACAGTTAGCTAGCCGCGCCTCACTCTTTTTACTCACTCCGAAATGACACCATCTCCTAATAAACAAGGGGGATTACTCTCTGTGAGCGTTAGGGCGCGCAGCTTCATCATCCCAGTGTTGATCATCACAGCGGCCGCCGCCCTGTTGTTCGTCATTGCCCAACGCTGGGTGTTCTGGAGGTCGAACGCAGCGACCGAGAAGACGGACGACGCCTATGTGCGGGCCAACATCGTGCCGTTGAGCACACGGATCTCCGATACCTTGCGCGAGTTGAACGTGAATGACTACCAGACCGTGCATGCCGGCCAACTGGTCGCGAAACTCGACGACAAGGATTACCAGTCCGAACTTCAGCAGGCTGAATCGAGTCTCGATGCCGCACATGCCGCCCTGGATGATAACCAGGCCCAAAAGCGGGTGCAGAGGGCTACCATCGCTGCCGCTCAGCAACAGGTGGAGGAGGCTGTCAGCGCCGAGTCTGCGGCAGCGGCGAACGTTGCCACGGCCAAAGCGGAAGTCGTGCGAGCCGATGAGGAACGTCACAGGCAGGAGGCTCTCTATGCGGAGAACGCGGCGACACGCCAGACGCTCGAGAAAGCGGTCACAGATAGCCTCCGCGCCCACGCAACGTTGGATAGCGCGGAAAGCGACCGTATGAAAGCGGCAGCGGCGGCTCAACAAGCTCGTGCGACGGTGTTGGGAGATGAACGCACGTTGGAACTGCTCAACAGCAAGGACGAAGACTACAGGGCGAGCATCCGCGAAAGGGCGGCTGCGGTGGGCACCGCGCAAGTGCAGTTGAACTATACGAATATCTACGCGCCGGCAGACGGGCGCGTGGGCGAGCGGAAGGTTTTGCCCGGACAGCTGGTTTCACCGGGAGTAGAAGTTATTTCGCTGGTGGAAGGTGTTACCTGGGTGGAAGCCAACTACCAGGAGACGCAGCTGGCCGGCATGCGCGTGGGCGACGCGGCAGACATTCATATCGATGCGATGCCCTCTTCCACCTTCCATGGCCATGTGCTGGAGATTGCGCCTACCAGCGGCGCGGCTGGGTCGCTCCTGCCGCCTGAGAACGCAACAGGAAACTTCACGAAGGTGGTGCAACGGCTTCCGGTGAAGGTGGCGATCGACTCCGGGAGCGTTGCGACGAACCAACTGCAGCCCGGCCTATCCGCAGAGGTGTACGTTCACGCTTCGGGTGCAAGACATTGAGCACCTCGCGCAGCGGGAACGTCCCGGGGGAAGGTGTGCCGCAGCTTGCGGCGGAAGATCGCCGCGCCCAGCCCGAAGGATCGCAGCCACAACAGGAGACGCAGCCCAAACAAGGCAATGACCAGTCTCAGGAGAAAAAACCGGTTCCATGGCTCGGTATCGCCGCGGTGATGCTTGGATTGAGCACCTCGGTGCTGCTTGGACAATTCATAAGCATCGGCTTGGCGGATCTTGAGGGAGCTCAACACCTGAGCAAGGATCAGGCCGCCTGGCTTGCGGCGGTCTTTAATGCGGGGCAGATGTTCATTGGGCCCATGACGGTCTACATGGGCGGTCTTCTGGGTCCCCGCAAGGTGCTGCTGGTCGCCGCGCCGACCGTTGCCATCTCCACCTTGTTGCTTGGGCTGACAACGTCCTATCCGCTCATGCTCGTGCTCCTGACCATGGCTGGGCTGGGCTGCGGCAGCTTCTATCCGCTCACCCTCAGCTTTGTCGCCAGAGGTCTGCCGCGGCCCTTGCTGCTCTTCGGGGTCGCCGCGTACGGCTTCGACGTGGTAAGTTCCCTCCACATCGCCGCCCTGCTGGAAGGACTGTACATGCAGTATCTTTCCTGGCACTGGATCTACTGGCAGCCCGCTCTGATGGCGCTGGTCATGTGGGGTCTAGTGCAGGCCGGGATTCCTGCCGATCCCACGGCGAGCGTCGATACCGCACGGCTTCGTCCTTCATGGCAAGGCTTCCTTTATGCAAGCCTTGGATTGGTTTGTCTGTTCCTGCTTCTCAGTCAGGGGGTACGGCTGGACTGGGGAACCTCGGGCGGAGTAGCTGCCTTGGCGGCCGCGGGTGCGTTCCTGCTGCTTGCGTCCCTGGTCAGCCATCTCTTCGAGCCGAATCCGCTCGTGGATCTTCGTTTCATCTTCCGGCGCAATATCCTGTTGCTCAGTGTTTGCCTGTGCGTTCTCAGGTTCAGCCTGTTGTCTTCGGCGCAGCTTGTACCCACGTTTCTGGCCACCGTACAACATTTTCGTCCTTTACAAACCGGGTCCGTGTTGGCCTGGGTGGCCTTGCCATCGCTTCTCTGCGGGGTGCTGACCGCCATCGCCATGAAGTATGTGGACCCACGCCTTTTGCTGGCTTTCGGATTTCTGCTCACCGGTTCAGCTTGCCTTTGGGATAACAAACTTACCTCACTGTGGTCACGGCAGAACTTCTTTCCAACCGAACTTTTGATCGGAGTGGGTGCAGCCATCTCCGTCGTAAGCCTCGTGGGCTGCATCATGTTGGAACTTGTGAATACGGGTGCGGTCAAACGTCCGATCGATACGTTGACGTTCGTGGCATGGTTCCATACCGTTAGGCTCTTCGGTGGCGAGATTGTGTCGACGCTTATGGGGTATCTCCTGTTTGCGCGCTTCCGCTTTCATTTCAGCATGCTGGCCGATCTCGTGAATACAAGCCGACCTGCGACAACTACGCAGTTGCTCGGCATGAGCCGGGCCGTTGCCGCGCAGAGCCCGAGCGCAGGATCCTCGCTGGCGCTAACCGGGGCGTTGCTGGCGAACCAGGTCGAAACGCAAACGGTAACCCTAACGATCGCAGACGCCTACATCATCGAAGCCGTGGTGATTGCGCTGGCTCTGTTGGTGGTTGCGTTGATCTGTCGCGAGCCGCTGCAGTTCAAGGATTTGCTGAAGGTGAAGGAATGACGATGCTCCTGCAGCCGAACGACGGTCTGATCGTTCGACCGAGTGAATCGACGTGCAGGTCTGTGCGTTGGTTGTCCCTCGCGCTATGGTGCCTGAGCCTCTCAGGGCTTGTACTGCTATCTCGGCCTGTCATCGGACAATCGACGTTGATCGACCCAAGGCACATACCCGAGGCTCAGTCCGCCGCAGCGGAGCGCGAGCTGTCGCTGGATCAAGCGATCGACCTTGCCTTGGAGCACAACGGCGACATTGGTGTAGCCAAGCTCGACGTGCAGCACTTCGAAGCACTGAAAGCGAAGGCTCGCGCGCAATACCTGCCCAAGCTCACCAACAACTCGGATATCACCGATCTCACGGAACGAGAGGGAGTGGTGCTGCCACCCGGATCGCTGGGAGTCTTCCCGGCAACAGGACCCGTGCCGGCGCAGACCCTGCGCATCGATCAGGGAGGGCATATCACCTACGCCAGCCGCACCTATCTCAACCAGCCGACGCTGCAACTGTTTGCAACGCACGCCATGAATCACGCGGCCAAGATGGATGTTGAGACAGCGCGGCTCAGTGTTGAGGACAAAAGCGAGAACACAGCCATCCAGGTTCGCCAGCTCTACTATGAGGTTCTGGATGCAGAGTCTCAAGTGCGGGCCGCCGAGGAGGAAGTCGCCAGCTTCCGGCAAAGTGACCAGGAAGCAGCGGCTGAGGTGCGAGAGGGCGCTGCATTACCCGTCAAGGAACTTGAAGCTCGTGCCAATCTGCTGCAAGCCGAAAGTGCTGCTTCAAAAGCTCGCACGGCAGAAAGAGACGACCGGCTGCAGTTGAACAATGTCATGGGAGTGCCTCTTGACTCCCGTTTCCGGCTGGCCGATCCCGACGCGGCCGAGCTCAGCGGCGACGCGCTGCCGACCCGTGACGAAGCTGTACGTCTGGCGCTTGCACGACAACCCCAAGTGCTGATCGGAGAGCGGAAAGTCGATAAAGCCAAGGCCGAACTGCGAGTGGCTGAGGACGCGTTTCTCCCGGACCTGACGCTGAGCGCCCACCACAGTTACCAGGTCGGCATCGCGCTGCTTGTGCGCAACTACGGGGTCTTTCAGGCCGAATTTAGCTACAACCTTTTTGATGGCGGAGCCACGCGAGCGCAAGTGCGCAGCCAGAAGTCACTGCTGGCCGAAGCGCAGCTGAACTTGTCCAACCTGCGCACGTCAATGACGGTCTCCATTGAGGTGGCGTATGACAATGTCGAGAGCGCCGAGCTTGATCTCAGGGCCAAGCAGCAGCTTGTCGTAGCGCGCAGGGAAGCGGCGCGAGTCGCCGATTCGCGCTATGCACACGGCGAGATACTGGCCTCTGAGCGGGATATGACACATGCCCAGCTTGCGGAGGCGGACGCGTCCCAGCGTGAGGCAGCGTTGAACCTTGGGCTGGCTCGCAGCCAGGTAAAGCGGCTGTTAGGCGAAATTGCGCGGTAGCACCAGCCGGATGCCGCATGTGTGCGGACGCTTACGGAACGTTTGGAAGGAAGTGCATGCATGAGTATCCCGCAGGATAGTCCGTCGGTGGAGGAGCAACGCCTGGCTGAGTCGGTGAGCCGCAAGGCGAATTGGCAGCGTTGGGGAACCTACCTGCCAGAACGCCAGTGGGGAACTGTTCGCGAGGATGATTCCCCCGATGGCAATCCGTGGGCATTCACTTACGATGTCGCGCGCTATAAGGCGTATCGCTGGGGCGAGGACGGGCTATTGGGATGGACGGATCGCCAGTGCCGGCTTTGCTTTTCCACATCGTTCTGGAATGGCAAGGATGCTTGTTTGAAGGAGCGTCTCTTTGGGCTGACAAATCCTCAGGGCAATCACGGTGAAGATGTTAAGGAGCTGTACTACTACCTGGATGCGACGCCAACCCACTCGTACGCACGCGCTCTCTACAAGTATCCGCAAACTGCCTTTCCGTATGACGCGTTGATCGAGGTCAATCACCAGCGCGGCAGCAATGAGACGGAGTTTGAGCTGCTGGACACGGGAGCCATGGATGCAGACGGATACTTCGACTGCGAGATCGAGTATGCAAAACAGGCGCCAGACCACATGCTCATCCGACTGTCGGTCACGAATCGAAGTGCCGAGGCAGCGGTGCTGACGATACTGCCGACGTTATATTTTCGCAACACCTGGGACTCAAAGACGCCCGAGAAGACAGAGGCCAAAAAGCCCATCCTGCAACGCGCAACAACCGATCAGGCGATCACAGCCTCACACGGCACGCTTGGAGAGTTTCAGTTCTCGCTGCTCACGGAGGGAGCTGACCCGCAAGCTCCGGCTCAGATGCTGTTTGCCGAGAATGCGTCGAATCTGGCGAAATTGGGTCTGGCGCCTTCATCTTCGAATTCTTCTAAAGACGCCTTCGATCGCTTTGTGGTCCATGGAGACCCTTCCGGCCTTTGTGCCGATGCCCGTGGTACGAAGGCAGCCTTTGTGCTGAGGCCCACCATCGAGGCTGGGGCCACATGTGTCTACCGTCTACGCCTGGCTGAAGCTGGATGTGCTCCGGCCAGCATGTCCCATGCCGAAGTGGACGAGGTGTTCAACCAGCGGAGAAGGGAAGCCGATGCATTTTATGCGCGCAAGCTGCCGCAAGATCTTACCGACGAAGAAGCTAAAGTGGCGCGCCAAGCGTATGCCGGCCTGCTTTGGAGCAAGCAGTTCTATTTCTACGTAGGCCAGAAAGCGGCCAACCCACAACAAGCAACGGCACAAACCGAGGCGGCGCGGAAGCGCGATGAGTCTTGGCCCAACCTCTTCTGCCGGGACGTGCTGTCCGTGCCTGACAAATGGGAGTACCCCTGGTTTGCTGCCTGGGACTCAGCCTTTCAATTAGTTGCGCTGGCCCAGCTCGACCCGGAGTTCGCGAAGCGACAGCTGCTGCTCTACCTGGGCGAGGATTACCTTCATCCGATCGGACAGCTGCCCGCTTATGAGTACAAGTTCAGTGACGTAAATCCACCGGTGCATGCCTGGGCCGTACTCCGGGTGTTTGAGCGGGATGCCGCGCTTCGGAATGGAAAACATGACTACGACTTTCTTGAGCGCGCCTTTCACAAACTGCTGCTCAACTTCACCTGGTGGGTGAACCGGCTCGATCCCTCAGGGAACAATCTTTTTGGTGGAGGTTTTCTCGGGTTAGATAACATCGGCGTCTTCGACCGTTCGGCTTTGCCGCCGGAAGATCATCTAGGCCAGGCCGACGGGACTGCCTGGATGGGCTTCTTCTGTGCCTCGATGATCACCATGGCTCTTGAACTTGCACAACACAATCCCGTGTACGAAGATCTGGTCGCCAAATTTTTCCAACACTACATTGCCATCATTGACGCGTTCAACACTCTGGGCGGCGCGGGGCTTTGGGACGAAGAGGAGGGTTTCTTCTTCGACAAGCTTGTAGCGCCAGGACATGCTCCCTGCACGCTGCGGGTGCGTTCTATCGTGGGCATCGTGCCACTCTATGGACTATGTATTCTGCCGCAGGAAAAGATAAAGCACCTGCCGGCGCTTCTGGCTCGGGTGCGCTGGGCACGCGAGAACCGTCCCGACCTTGCGTCTTTCGTGGGCGTTGCTCACAGCGAGGATCCTGATGCAGGCGAAACATACTTCGTCAGCCTAGTCCAGGAGCACCGCCTTTCTCGAATTGCCCAGCGGGTATTCGCGCCTGAAGAATTCCTGTCCGACTACGGTATCCGCGCGCTCTCACGCAGCTACCGCGATCATCCTTACAGCGTGGAGCTCGCCGGCAAGCAGTACACCGTGCGGTATGCGCCGGCCGAAGGCGACAGTAATCTCTTTGGCGGGAACAGCAACTGGCGGGGCCCAATCTGGTTTCCAGTCAATGTGTTGTTGATTGAAGCGCTTGAGACCTATGGCAAGCTGCTCGGCAAGACGTATACGCTGGAGTATCCTGCGCATTCCGGCGAGCAGCGCACCTTACTAGACGTTGCCGCGGACCTGGCGACGCGCCTGGGCAATCTGTTCTTATACAACGCCGAAGGCAGACGCCCCTGTCATGGAACGGAGAACCGTTACGCAAAAGGCGGAGCATGGCAAGACCTTTTACTCTTCAGCGAGTATTTTTGCGGCGACACGGGTCGAGGTGTTGGAGCCAGTCATCAGACGGGATGGACAGCATTCGTCCCCCTCTGCCTGGAGGCAGCGCATCGTCTTCGAAGTTAGTCCTTATCTACAAACGAACGCACCTGCTTTGGCTTTATATATGTAGATCGAGAAAGACCTGTACTGGGTAGTGGGGTTTTAAGTTCGTCCGCTTCAAAGGAATGGCACGATGGTAGATCTCAAGACGATCAGGGTGATAGCACTGGCGGAAGTCATTGCCCAGGGGGATCTGGTTGCCCTTCTCCGCTCGTTAGAGGTGCAGGTACACCTGGTGGAGAAGCTTACTGACCTCCCGCGGGTGCCTCCCGCGGAAGGCATGAAAGACATCATCCTGCTGCCAGATCAATGCCCGGATGGCGAGGTCTGGATCATCAATGGTGTGTTGAGCCAATACATTCATCGTCCGGCCTTTCTTGTCTATGGGCGAACAGTCGATTTCGCTCGATGGTCCGGTGTACTTGATTCCGGAGGGACCGACATCATCACTTCGCCCTTCCATATCGAACAGCTAAGAACAGCACTTGAGCGTGCTGCAGAAAAGATGGTCGAGAGCGCCACTAACGAGTAGGACTTCATCCTGGTCGACTTGAGCAACTTCTTGAAGTGAAGGCAGGAAGCATCCCGGAATACGTGAGCGGGCAGGCGTGTTGTTCTAACTGTTAGCTAACTCACGAGATGGATCATAGACAGTATCTAAATGGCAGTACGAAGTAATTTTGAGGAAAATCCATGAGCGAGCAAGAAACGAAGACAGTACCTCCGTGTGCAATGGTCGTGTTCGGCGCAAGTGGCGATCTGTTTCAGCGACTGCTTCTTCCGTCCTTGTTCAACCTGGCTCTAGAACATAAGCTGCCGGAAGAATTTGCCATACTCGGCTTTGCCAACAAAGAGTGGGACGATGCAGGCTTTGGTCAACACATAGCCGACAGCTTGAAGCAGTTCTGGGGAGACGATGCTCCGAGTTCAACGATTGCATGGTTCAGGGAACGAGCTACATATCTGCAAGGTGACTTCAATAACGCCGATAGCTTTCGTAACTTGCAAGCTAGTCTCGATGCCTTAGAAACGCGATGGCATACAGGTGGAAATCGGCTCTTCTACCTGGCCGTAGCACCCTCTTTTATCAGTCCAGTCGTCAAGCAACTATCAGGCCTGAAGCTGGTCTGCGAAAGCGAACAGAGCTGGCGGCGGATCATCGTGGAAAAGCCGTTCGGCAACGACCTGGAATCTGCCAAAGCTCTCAATGCAGAATTGCTTGGCGAGATCACCGAGAGCCAGATCTATCGGATCGACCACTTTGCAGGTAAAAGCGCGATCGAGAACATAGCTGTCCTGCGCTTTGCGAACACACTCTTTGAGCCCCTGTGGAATCGCACCTATATCGATCATGTGCAGATAACCGCCGCCGAGACGGTCGGACTTGAAGGCCGGGCAGGTTTTTACGAGAAGTCCGGTGCGCTGAGAGATATGGTCCCCAACCATCTTTCGGAGTTGCTTTCCGTTGTTGCGATGGAGATGCCGCTATCTCTGGATGCGGATCATGTACGGTCGCGGCAGGCTGACGTGCTTGAGTCGGTGCAGCTGCCCGATATCAGTGAAGTGGATCAATGGGCGGTGCGCGGCCAGTACGGTGCGGGCGCAGATGCTCAGAAACAGCCGGCCTACAAAGATGAAAAAGATGTGGCGCCGGGAACTACCGTGGAGACATACGTTGCCATGTGCGTCATGATCCGTAACGAGCGATGGGAAGGCGTTCCTTTTTATCTTCGGACCGGCAAGCGGCTGAAAGCGCAGCTCACTGAAGTGGTGGTGACGCTTCGCGAACCACCGGTGCAGTTGTTTTCACGACCAGACGGCAGCGGCCCGAATTGCATTATCTTCCGGATGCAGCCTGACGCCGCCATCAACATTTTCTTTGAAAGCAAGGCGCCCGGCATCACACCTGCAACCGAGGCTGGAACATTGAGCTTTACCTTGCCGACGGGCGTCATTGGGAAACATGCGAAAGGATACGAGCGGTTGCTGTATGACTGTATGCGTGGCGACCCTATGCTCTTTAACAGTGCTGCCATGGTGGAAGGAGGCTGGAGAATGATCGATCCGGTACTCAAGGCCTGGAAGACTCCGCCGGCGGACCATACCTTCCCCAACTATGAATCGGGTTCATCCGGACCTGAAGCTGCGGACCTCTTATTGGCAAAGCGGGGACATCATTGGCATCCATTGGAGGTCAAGTGAGCGTTCTTGTGATCGATATCGGTGGGACTCATGTGAAGGTAAAAACTCCACGGCACAGAGAACCCGTGAAGTTCAAATCGGGCGACGATATGACTCCCGAGCTTATGGTCAAGGGTGTGCTCCAAGCGAGCGCAAGCTGGAGTTACGATCGTATCTCGATCGGCTACCCTGGGGTTGTGATACACGACAAGCCGATTCACGAGCCCTTCAATCTGGGCGCCGGCTGGGTGGGTTTCGACTATGCGGGGGCCTTCAAGAAGCCGTTGCGCATGGCAAACGATGCGGCGATGCAGGCGCTAGGCAGTTATGAAGGTGGCCGCATGCTCTTCTTCGGCCTGGGGACCGGGCTTGGATCTGCGATGGTGGTCGATGGCCTGGTGCAGCCGATGGAGCTTGCTCATCTTAGATACAAGGGCAAGAAAACGTTTGAGGATGTGCTGGGATTGCGCGGGCTGGAAAAGCTAGGGGAAAAGAAGTGGACTGCGCAGGTGTTCAAGATCGGCCAATTGCTGATGCAAGCTCTGGATGCGGAGTATGTTGTGCTGGGTGGCGGAAACGTGGAGAAGATTGAAACGTTGCCCAAAGCCTTCAGGCGCGGGTCTAACGACAACGCATTTAAGGGCGGAGTTGAATTATGGCATCAACCCCGATCGCGGGATCGAACATCGAAGAAATAGTCCGCCGAACGGGGGTCAGCCCTTCAGAGGGTGGGCGCCATGCGTTGGATTGTTATGCACGCTAACGCACGCCGTACATTTTCATGCGTCCGCTTTGCGGCACGCAACTATGTTGAACCAGGAGCATTCATGCAAATCGCGATGGTAGGTCTGGGCAGAATGGGCGCCAATATGGTGAGCCGTTTGATAAAGGGAGGACATGAATGCGTCGTCTATGACCACGCCCAGGACGCTGTACAACGAATGGTCCAGCAAGGTTCCGAAGGTGCAACGTCGCTGGAGGATCTGATTGCAAAACTCACGCCTCCCAGAGCGATCTGGTTGATGGTGCCTGCGGGTGTCGTTGAGCAAACCGTTCAGCAGTTGCTCCCGCTGCTTCAGCCAAAGGACATCATCATCGATGGCGGGAACTCCCACTATGTGGACGACATTCGCCGGTCGAAGGCGGTAAGCGCCTCGGGCGTGAAGTGGGTGGATGTAGGAACGAGCGGAGGCGTCTTTGGGCTTGAGCGCGGGTATTGCATGATGATCGGCGGAGAGGAAGAGCCCGTTCAGTATCTCGATCCCATCTTTAAGACGCTTGCTCCGGGGATGGGTTCAATCGATAGGACGCCTGGGAGAGACAAGGCGGCGCCAAGCACCGCCGAGGATGGATATTTGCATTGCGGAGGGCCAGGCGCAGGACACTTCGTCAAAATGGTCCACAACGGCATTGAGTACGGGATAATGGCTGCCTATGCCGAAGGCCTGAACATACTAAAGCATGCAAATGTGGGCAATACGAAGGAAACGTTCGACGCAGAGACTGCGCCGCTACGCGAGCCGGACAACTACAAGTACGACCTGATGATCCCTGATATTGCCGAGGTCTGGAGACGTGGGAGTGTTATCTCCTCCTGGCTCCTGGACCTGACCGCTGCCGCGCTTGTTGAGTCACCCGATCTGGAGGGTTATAGCGGCCGCGTCTCTGACTCGGGCGAGGGACGTTGGACGGCCATTGCCGCCATCGACGAAGGCGTTCCGGCCGATGTGTTGAGTGCGGCCCTGTTCTCGCGATTCACCTCGCAAGCAAATGCTACGTATGCGAATAAGTTGCTCTCGGCAATGCGGTATGAATTTGGCGGTCATAAGGAAATGAAAGGGAGCTGAGATGCCTGGGCTGAAGCCGAGAGGTGTGCGAGCAGTCTAGTGCGAATTTCTGCCACGTGGCATCCGGGTCAACGCGTTGGGCCCGGGTACCATTGAGACTTCGATCCTTGGAAGAGTGATGCCGACGGATGCAATTGAAGAGACCTACGCGCGATTGCGCTGAGTAAGGCCATTATGAAAGTGGAGTTTCAGACGATTCAACTTAGAAATTCAGGTCCTCTCAAACCTGCACCACAGCTAGAGGGTTTTGCGCAGGACGTCTCGACGGAACTGCAGTCGTGGCCGGGAATGATTTCGGCCACGCACTGGCAACTAGGCGATCCGGCACGCGTGGATGGAGCGGAGTTCCACATCGAAAAGGGTGGCGAACTCGGCCATATCCACCTGAACGGTGAAGTTCGCCTTGCGCTTACAAAAGCGCTTCGTGACCGTTTGGTTGCCGGGAAGCTTGCCAAGCCGTTCAGGTGGAGTGATGCATGGGTCACCGCTCCAATCACCTCGCCTCACGAAGCGGATCAGGCACTTTGGCTCTTCAGGCTGGGATACGAACGCCTTGGCTCAACATCTGAAGAGACGTTGTTCGACAGAATTGCTTCGCACGCCACGCACTCAAGTTAAACGTTTCGAACAGCAAAGCTTCAGCGGGTTTGCCGATCTGCCGAGTTCGGCGATCTCATGTCGGGGAATACCGGAAGGTGCCAGTTCAGCAGTGGAACCTGTTCGCCCTGCACACAGGAGCTGTGGCTGATGCCCGCAGAAATTCAGTGGCGCAGGCATAGGAGTCGTCCGCGGTTTGGGGCTCTTAGGCCCCTGTGCGGGACAGCCGGCTCATGATAAACATCGCGAGCCCGTCCGGCGTAGAAGTTCAGGACGCGGTACGGCCCGGTCCCACATGCGACACAACCGAGGAACATGCACTCGCTGCGACCGGTGTACAAGTGTTTGTTGCCGGACAAGACCTTGCATGTAGCCATGTAATCGTACATCCCAGCCCATTCCAGTTGCACCCAACTGCACGGACATAACGGCTGCAGGTATCGATCCGAAGGCCGCTCCCCTCCACATCTTCTCGCGGATGCAACGAGCACCCCTTTGCTCGCCCGCCCCAATAACGCTCAGGAGAAGCATGGAAAACACTACAACACTTGTGTGCTTGTTTCACCATCAGGACCAAGCTGAGGATGCGATTGCAGACTTGCGAAACACAGGTCTGCCAAACGCTGCCATCTCTGTGATCGGTGGCGAACATGGCAACTTCGATGAACTCGAAACGTCGGAGCTTGCCTCGCTCGGTATGCCCGACCGCGACTATGACCGACTGAAGAGTGGCGTGCGCGACGGCGGGATCGTCGTTGCTGTTTCAACTACCGGTGCTTTGGTGGATACGACGGAAACTATCTTCTCGAAACACAAAGCGGAAAAGATCGACGAAGTAGAGTCCACCAACAAGGAAGAGATCATCCCCACACCTTCCGCTCCACTGATGGCCGGTGAGAATGTCGTTCCGGTGCTGGAAGAGAATCTTGTCGTTGGCAAGCGCACGGTCGACGCGGGTGGCATCCGCCTTTACCGCCGGGTGGTGGAGATTCCTGTGGAAGAGTCCATTGTGCTTCGCGAGGAGCATGTGAACGTGAACCGGGTTGCCGTCGACTATCCCATTCGGGATGTGGGTCAGGCCTTCCAGCCGCAGACGATCGAGCTCACTGAAACCGCCGAGGAAGTTGTGGTGGCCAAGGATGCGCATGTGGTTGAAGAGATCGTTGTGAACAAGGCTGCAGTCGAGCATACCGAGACAATCACGGACACGGTACGGCACACAGAGGTGGAAGTGGAAGAAGTGCTCCCCGAGCACCGTTCGCCACCTGCATCGCTCTAGCGCAACGGCATCACGATTTCTATAAACGCACCTCACAGAGGTGCTCAGACGATGTCTGGAGGTTTCATGGCTGATCGCATCAAGGTTTATGAAGAAACTAAGAAGGGTGTAGCAATTTGGGCCTGGCTGCTGCCGCTGCTTCTCCTGTTGGCGCTGCTTGCGTTCTTCTTCCTAAGGCACCGTACGGCCGACGCTGTGCCGGCAAATGCAGCTGGAACGGCTGCTGTTGGCAGCGCCTTTCCGTCACTTGGAACGGTTCACTTCGAGACGGACAAGGCCACGCTGACGGCGGAGGATCAGGCCACGCTGGATCGTGCGGCGGAGGTGATGAAGACCAATCCGAACGCACATCTGCGCGTGGAAGGTTACACGGACAGCACTGGTTCCGATACGCACAACCTAACGCTTTCGCAGCAGAGGGCGATCGCAGTTGGGACGTACCTCAAAGGCAAGGGCATCGACGCTAATCGTTTGACGGGTGAAGGCTTCGGTCCATCGCATCCTGCCGACACCAACGCCACCGCGGAAGGCAAGGCGGATAACCGCCGTGTCGAACTCTATTCACAGCAATAACAACCTACTTCTAACCAGGAGAACTCCGATGTCGAAGACCGTAGTGGGACTTTTCAGCAGCACGGCTGAAGCACAGCGCGTGAAGCAATTGGTACTTTCGTCCGGCACCATCAACGCCGGCGATGTAAAGGTCGTCGCCAACCACGCAGACGATGACTATGCAGGCACGGAACATGCAGAAGCCGGGATTGGAGCGAAGGTCAGCCACTTCTTCAAGTCGCTGACGGGCGGCGATGAAGATGCACACAACCACTATGCAAATGGCCTGAACCAGGGCGGCGCGTTGCTCACGGTGAAAGCTGAGGATGATGAGGCGCAGGGCATTGTGGTTCTTCTACGCGAGAACGGCGCCCGCGACATCGAGAACGATGACGTGGACACGGACACAGGCTACAACGACATTTCTTCCGGCCTGCCCGGCACGACCAGCGGTCTTACCGGAGCCACAACCGGCACGGCAGGCACGCTGGTCTATGACAACACGGCAGCCACGACAACGTCTGCGACTGCAGCCGGAGAGACAGTAATCCCGGTCGTCGAAGAAGACCTGCTTGTGGGCAAGCGCGAGGTTGACCGCGGCGGTGTGCGCGTGTACTCACATGTGGTTGAAGAGCCTGTGAGCACGGACGTAAATCTGCGCGACGAGGTCATCGTCGTCGAACGCCGTCCCGTGGACCGCGCCGCTGCTGCAGCAGACTTCACGCCGGGCGAGCGCTCGTTCGAGGTTCGCGCTTCGGGAGAAGAAGCTGTGGTCGGGAAGGCGGCCCGCGTTGTGGAAGAGGTGCTGGTGGGTAAGACCAGCACGGAACGCACGGAAGCCGTGAGTGACACCGTGCGCCATACCGAGGTTGATGTGGAGGAAATCCCTGGCGAGACAGTGTCAACAGGAACTCGCTCGACCCTGTAAGCGCAGCGAAGCAGGCCCGGTCTTCTGTCGGATCGGGCCTGCTTTCTTGACGTATGCATCGCACAGACGAACTGGAGACTGACATGCCTTTCACGCCGCAGGACACCTCTGCACAAGGGAGCCGAGATGTTCGGGTCGTTTCCGTGGAGGGAACGCTCGATCCGAAGGCGCCTTTCACCAATTTGCGCCTGGAAGATGGACGCGTGGTTCGTCTCTTGACCGTGTCACTGCTGGACGCTGTGGTGAACTCATCAGGAACAGACCAGCGGGACGTCACTGCGGAAACAGGCAAAGTGGATACCGGCATTGTGGTGCCCGTGGTGGAGGAGCGCCTCCTTGTCGGTAAGCGTCTGGTTGAAACGGGAAAGGTACGGCTGCGGAAGACCGTGCAGGAGTATGAGACGTCTCTCGACGAGACTCTTGCTGTTCGCACCTACGATGTGGAACGTGTCGTTTTGAACCAGCCCGTTGTATCAGCACCCGGCGTTCGTCTGGATGGTGAAACGACAGTCTACCCGATCGTCGAAGAGCAGCTGATTGTGACGCGGCAACTTGTGCTCAAGGAAGAACTGCGCATCACACGCCGCGACACCGAGCGACAGGATACACGGTCCGTTACGTTGCGGCGAGAGATGATTGAAGTAGAACGCGAACCCACGCGGCCTTCGCCGGATGACGAGCTTGACGTTGAACACCAATGAACAGCGTACGCTCCTTGACGAAGGATTCATTCTTCCTAAGTGCCGTCCATGCAGGCGAGTCGCTTGATTTCGCGAGTTTTGTACCGGGAATAGATGGTACGCCGCCGCCCCTTGGAGCCGATCCTATGAGGCGATCTTCTCTCGAAGGGATTAAGGAAGAGAAACAGCTCCCACTCAGGGATCACTTGGCGGCGGAGATGCTAAGCCGACGGCTCTGCGGTCGTGTTTGCGCCCATGAATGTAGCCCATCAGCGTCTGTATGACGTTTCTATCGCTTAAGGGCAAACATTTGCAGCAGGGGTGGCAGCTTCAGCTCAAGGTGGTCATGAGTGATTGAGAAAATGGAGGCGCGGGTCGGGATCGAACCGACGCATAAAGGTTTTGCAGACCTCTCCCTTACCACTTGGGTACCGCGCCCCGTGTTGTACATGCAAAGAAGGGAACTACGAGCCTTATTGGACCAGCTTGTCAGGATGACAAAGGCTAGATTGGAGCGGGAGACGGGATTTGAACCCGCGACATCTTCCTTGGCAAGGAAGCACTCTACCACTGAGCTACTCCCGCTCAACAGGACTAAGTATATCGGTGCGTAGGAATATGGTCAACGCGCGAACGCGCCACCTTTATTCGTTATCCGGTCGCGGATTAAGCGGGGTGTACGGGCCTTTGCCAGCCGCGTGACTAAGCCGGACAATATGCGGCGTGATCATCAGCACAAGATCGCCTGTGATTTTTGTACCGTTGTAGTTGGTGGTGCTTTGAAAGCCGGGCACTTCGCTGACGCCGGGCAGACCGGCGACTGCAGCCGTCTCCTGGTCACTGACATCGCTCATCATCATGGCGGTTTCGCCGTCGCGAAGGGTCAGATCGGAAGAAAATTGCCGGCTGGTCAATATGGGTATGCCGTTCAGTGATGCACCCGCCAGCGCGGAAAGCTTGATGTCCAGATGCATGCCCACCTCCACGTTGCGCTGGACGCGCGGTGTGGCTTCCACGGTAATGCCAAGATCCTGGTACTGAATCTGCGGAATGACTGGACTTGTACCCACGGTGCTTGTGCCAAGATACGAGGCCAGCAGGCTGGACAGGCTGACACCGTTCACCGTGAGGCCGGCCAGCGAACTTGTCGTGCTTGACGCGATATCGCTAAAAAGTGATGTTTGTATCGGGTAGCGCGTGCCGCTTTTGAAGATCACCCGTTCGCGGTCACTGGCGCGTAGTTGTACATCGTCCAATATGCGCGCATCGCTGTCGGTAAGCGCAAGATTGATTGTTGGAATGTTGCCCGCGGACAACACCGCCGTAGTCGCCCCGCCGCCCACCACAAGGAAGCTGTTTGCCAGCAAGGAACTGCTGCCCAATCCCGCGACCAGCACAAGATACTCCGCGATTTGCGCCGTGGTTGCCGTCGACGGCAGAACGCCGCTGGAGATGAGTTGCGAGATGAGCGCACTGTTTTGCGAGACGACGCTCTGTGCCTCCGAGGCAAGGCTGAAGCCGTTGATCGATTGCGGCAACACGACACCCAACGTGCGCACATGCTGCTTATCCACCTCGTACAGCTTCACATCCACGACCACATCACTTGTGCCCACCAGCAGATCGGCGAAGATGCGTTCCACCGCATCGATCACATCGGCAGGCCCACGGACGACAAGTTCTCCGTGCAGCGGCTCCGCAATTACCTGCTTGATGTCGAAAATGGTCTGCGCAATGCTGACGAAATCCTTCATCTGATCGGCAGAGTAGCCGGGCATGAAGAAGGTCTCTTCCACGAGCCGCTCCAGGCGTGTGCGATTCTCCGTTGTGTCTGCCGCAAGAATGGCGGTGTGTGCATCAAGCGGCACCAGCATCGTCTTTGTCAGCAAGGCAAAGATGGCCACAGCATCGTTATAGCCAACGTCGTCAACATCCATCCGGAACGAGGCCGTCTGAAGATCGGTATCGAAAATCGCTTTAAAGCCGTAATCGGCGGCTAGCTGACTTGCGAAGGTGCGCATGTCTGCGCGCTGGTGGTAGCTATGCCTGGTGTTGTTATGCTGCAGGTGGATCGCGCCGGCCAGCTCTGTGCGTACCGGCGGCGGAACCGCCGTGGTCACCGGCCGCACTGTTGTGTGCTGCAGCACGCGTGGGTTGGTGCTGTCCAGCGCGCGCGCCTGGTCGATCAGCTTGTCCGCGGCAACCGGGTCGAGAGCCCGCTTTTGCGCGGACTGCTGCACCAGATCTGTGATGCGATGCTCGCGGGCAACTGCGAGCGCCGCAAGATACTCAGGCTTCGCCGGATCGAGTATGAGGGCGCGTGCGAAGTCATCCTCGGCTGCCTTGAAGTTGCTATCCCGAAGATGTTTGGCGCCTGATAGATATGCTGATTCGGCACTGGTGCGTTGCCTTGCGGAGACAGGCGGCAGCACCGGCATTGGCGTTGCCGCAGGCTGCGTTGCAGACGGCTGGATACTGACAGCTTCAGGCAACGGGTGAGCGTCCTGCGCCGGCAGCATGTGCGCAGCAAGCAGGGATACGGCAGCGGCGCAGAGCCATGCGCGATGGAAGAGCGGAGCAGTCATGCCTGCTGCGTTAGACGGAAGGATGCGGCGTTCAACGCGCGCGTGTGATGGACTGTACACGGGCTGCAACAGGGCGTTCGCTGCGCGCAGGGCGCTTCAGGCCGTTGCGAATCTGCGTGGTGTCCATCTCAAGCTCGGAGAGCGTACGGCTCAGTGTGTTGCGGTGCATGCCGAGTTCTTCCGCCGCCTTGCACTGATTGCCGCGATGGTTGATGAGCACCTGCAGCAAGTACCGCCGCTTAAACTCGCGCACAGCCTCTTCGTAGGAAACGCCGTCCGCGTGCATTTGCGCCACAAGCATGTCGAGTTCCCGCTTCACTTACTCACCTCAAATCGGATGACGTCTTGCGGGGTCCGGGAGGCAACATCTCACTGGCTGCGGCGGCGGCATGGTTCCACCAGCGCTGCAGGGAGACGCGCATCCCAAAGTCTCGCGGCATGACGAAGGATATCCCATGCGCGGCCGGAAGCAAATAGGGAAGAAGCACTGAATGTCGTGCAACGGCAAATTGTGGAAACCAGGGCGCCATGGGCAGCAGCAATGCCGCCATCAGGAGCACGCCACGCCCGAAACCGAACATGGCGCCACCCAGTCTGTCAAAGAAGCCCAGGCCGGCCGCACTGGCCGCTCCGCGCAGCACCTTGCCCAGCAAGGCCGCCAGCAGGTACACACCCGCGAGGATGAGCATGAAGGCAACGATTTCCGCCAGTGACAGCGGCCTCACCCATCGCACCAGCCACGCCGATAGCCGCGGCGTGTACAGGCAAGCCACGGCGATGCCCAGGATGATGCCCAGCAGCGATATCAGTGAACGGATGATGCCACGCATGAACGCGGTCACGGTGGAGATCGCAAGAATGATCGCAATCGTCCAGTCCAGCGGGTTCATACCGCTCAAGCTGACCTGCGTGCTGTGCGCGAGTGTTTGCATCGCTATTCCGGCAACTCGCTCTTGCCGGTGAGCAGCGTGAACGCCTGCAGGTACTTTGCGCGCGTCTCCTCGACCACCTCATCGGGCAACGCCGGAGCAGGCGGCTGCTTGTTCCACTGGATGCGCTCCAGGTAGTCGCGCACGAACTGCTTGTCAAACGAGGGCTGCGCGCCTCCAGGGGCGTAGCCGCTCGCAAGCCAGTAGCGTGAACTGTCCGGTGTCAGCACCTCATCGGCCAGCACGATCACCTTACGGCCGTCCACTCCAGGCACAAACCCAAACTCAAACTTCGTGTCCGCAAGAATCAGACCTTTGGTCTCAGCATAGTTCGAGGCGCTCCTGTAGATGGCAAGCGTAAGCATCCGCAACGTCTCTGCAAGTTCCGCGCCGGCAGACGCGACAACCTGGTCGTAGCCAATGTTCTCGTCGTGTCCGGTGTGGTTCTTCGCAGCGGGCGTAAAGATCGGCTCAGGCAGCCGGTCGCTCTCGCGCAAGCCGGCCGGGAGCGCGATGCCGCAGACCGCTCCAGTCCGCTGATAGTCCTTCCAGCCCGAACCCGACAGATAGCCTCGTGCGACGCACTCCACCTGCACCATCTCGGCCTTCTGCACAATCATGCTGCGCCCGCGAAGCTCATCCGCGTAGGGCAGCAACTCAGCAGGAAAATCAGCGGCATCCGCGGTCACAAGGTGGTTGGGCACAAGCTGTCTCAGGTAGTCAAACCAGAAGAGTGAAAGCTGAGTGAGCACCTTGCCTTTGTCCGGTATCAGGCTGCCCAGCACGTGGTCAAACGCCGAAATCCGGTCACTTGCAACAAACAGCAGCCTGTCATCGCCAACCCGGTACAGGTCGCGAACCTTGCCCGTCATGATCGGTTTCAGCTCGCCAAGACTCATCACATCAATTTCACCACTTTTTCCCGCAACGCGTACGACTTCGTGGCATGAGGCATCGGGTAGGTTACCCGCCGGCGGCTATTGTTGCAGTTCGTCCTCATGATTTCTGCACGATGCGCTTCAGCAGGCGGCTGTCAGGCGGTTTGGCGCAGTAGATCGTTGAGTTCCGCTGCGGGCGCTGGTCTTCCAAGGTAATAGCCCTGGCCCAGGATGCCCTGTCCTGCGTTGCGAAAATAGGCAGCCTGGGCGTCGGTTTCGACGCCTTCCACAACGACTGAAAGGTCGAGCTCGCATGCCATGGAAAGTATCTGCGGCACCACGGTCGCTGTCACTGATTCCGTTCCCACGGTATGGGTGAACGATCTGTCGATCTTAATGGCGGAAATTTTTAGCTGATGCAGGTACGACAGGCTGGAGTAGCCGGTGCCGAAGTCGTCGAGGTAGATGGGGTGGCCGGCATTGCGGAGCCGCTCAATGATCTCCGCACTGTTGTGTTCAAGGGTCGTCCGTTCGGTGATCTCCAGCGCGACGGCGTGCGGGGACACTCCAGCACTCGCCAGCTCCTGGCTGAGCCAATCGCAAAAGCCGGGGTTGCCAAGGTCATGCGCGGAGACATTTACCGAGACGCGAAAGCTCCCGAGCTGCAAAGGCACCCTCAGTTCTTCCAGGGCGCACTGGATGGCAAAGCGCGTGATTTCTTCGATGAAGCCGCGATCCTCTGCAATGGCGATAAATATGTCCGGCCGTACGATCTCATTGGCCTCGTTTCTCCAGCGTACGAGCGCTTCGGCGCCAACGATCAGACCCGTTGTGAGATCCATGACGGGTTGGTAGACCATGCGTAGATCGCCCGCTCGGACCGCGCGTCGCAGTTGGCTTTCAAGGGTGCGCTGGCGGCGCATGAACAGCAGCGGCACCGCTGCCAGGCAGGTACCACCGAACGCGCCGAAGCAAAGTGCTGCGATCTGCATCCAGTTGTTCTTCTGAAGCATGGCGGTGCGAGGTTCCGCCGCAATGACGCAGAAAGCCAGATTGGGTGCACAGCGCGGAAGATAGACGAAGCCGTTGCGTTCCAGCTGCTTGCCTGCACGCAACTCGCTATCGGAGACCGGCATGGTGTGGCCAAATTCCCCGGCGATGGTGGGAGGCGCAGAGCTGCGTGTCGTGCTGTAATAGCGGCCTGCATAGATCATCGGAGGCTCGTCCAGGTCCTGGAAGACGACTGGGTTCATGATGACAGCGGTGCCCGGCCTCTGACTGACATAGCCGGCTCCACTCACAGTAATAGAGGCAGCTCCATAGAGTTTGAAGTCTTGAAAAGCGTCCTGCGGGCGGGTGATCGGCATGGGTTTGAGGAGGCGGCCCAGTGCTGCTGTGCACTCGACCTTGCCGTCGCGAATGCGCTCGATCTCTTTGACCGTACGCGACCCGAAGATGACGTTGCGCATGAGAACGATCTCTTCATCCGAGCAGAAGGTGAGCTTGGAATCCAACATGGCGGCATGTGCCACGTCCGCATCGAGTGAGAGCTGCGTTCCACTGCGGATGAGCCGCTGCGTGTACTCCTCCAGGTCCGCTGTCCCGCTCCGTAGCTGAAGCGCGCGCACGACGAAATGAGCCAGCACTGCGCCGCTGAGTGCACCGCCGAGAATGAGCGCGATTAGAAGGAGACGTCGGAACATGTCGAGGCTGAACCTGATGATCCTACCTCAGGTTCCATGTTCTGGCAGGACGAAACCCGCGACCGCTGCCAAACCTACAGCAGCAATTGTGCTATGCAACTCGCCTGGGCTCGCTTTTGTTCAGGTTGACGCTGACGATCTTGGAGACGCCAGGCTCCTGCATGGTGACGCCGTAGATCATATCGGCCTCGCTCATGGTGCGCTTGTGGTGGGTGATGACGACGAACTGCGTGTTCTTGCTCATCTCGTGGATGAGCCGGGCGAAACGGCCAACATTCGTCTCGTCCAGCGGCGCGTCCACTTCGTCCAGCACGCAGAACGGGCTTGGCTGGAACTCGAAGATGCCGACGAGCAGCGAGAGTGCTGTGAGTGCCTTTTCGCCGCCGGAGAGGAGCAGCACGTTCTGCATCTTCTTGCCCGGAGGCGAGGCGACGAGGTCGATGCCGCTTTCGGCGGAGTTCGACTCATCGGTGAGTTTCATGGTGGCCTGGCCGCCGCCGAAGAGCTTCACGAAGGTGTCGGAGAAGTTCTTGTTGATGATGGCGAAGGCTTCATCGAACTTGATCTTGCTGATCTCGTCGATTTCCTTGATCGCGCCCTGTGTATTGGCGATGGAGTCGAGCAGGTCCTTGCGCTGGGTTTCGAGGAAGGTATGGCGCTGCGAGGCTTCTTCGAACTCTTCCAGGGCCATCATGTTCACCGGGCCCATGGCTTCGAGCTTGCCCTTGAGGCTGCGTGTTTCTTCTTCGGCGGCATCCAGCGCCTCGGCTGCGATCGCCTCGATGGATGTGTCGGCGCGGAGGTCTGCTGCGGGAAGGTTGAGGTCGTTCACTGATTGTGCTTCGAGGTGTTCAATCTCGCTGCTCAGGCGGGCGATGCGCGTTTGCAGGGTTGCGCGCTGTTCGCGGAGAGTGTCGAGTTCCGCGCGGATGGTACGCAGCTGTGCGCTCTGCTCGGCGATGGAGGCACGCAGGGCGGTGGCTTCGGTGCTGAGGCGCTGGGCTTCGGCGGTCAGTTGCTCGCGTTGGGCGGTCAGCGCGGTTTGCTGTTCCTTGAGCTGGATGTTCTCTTCTTCGCGGCGCGTGCGTTCCGCGGCTGCTCCCGCGTTCTGGCCCTCCAGGTGGTGGACGCGCTGCTGCGTGGTGTTGCGCATGCGCTCGTTCTGTTCGAAGTTGGCGGAGGCGTTGCGGCGCCGCTCTTCAAGACCGGCCAGTGCGGCTGCCGCTGCTGCCGCGGCTGCCTGTACTTCTTCGCGCTGGCGGCGCAGGTCTTCAATGCGCAGCACGGCGTCGTTTACGCGTGCGTCGATGGCTTCGCGCTCGGCGATGAGTTGCCTGGCCTCGTTGCCCTTGCGTTCGATGAGGTCCTGCTTGGCTGCGCGGGCATCGCGGTTGCGTTCGGAGTGGAGCGACCAGTCGGCGAGGCGGCGTTCGATGCGTGCTGCCTCGGAATCCATCTGGCGCAGGGCAGCGCCACTGTTGGCGGCTTCGCGCTCGGCGTCGCGGCGCTCGTTGCTCTTGCTTTCGACGGTGTGCTGCATCTCCTGAATTTGCCTTGTGAGTGCGGCCACTCCAGTTTCGCTTTGAGCAAGCTGCGCCTGCACGCCTTCCAGCTTGGTCTGGATCTCGCGAAGCTCTCGCTTGAGCGCGAGTGGGCCTTCGCTGCGTGCCTTGCCACCGGTGACGGTGACGTTATGGAAGGTCTCTCCGGTGGGCGAGAGAAAGAACGCTTCTGGATGCTCAAGCGCGAGTGTGCGGGCGGTCTGCGAGTCAGGGGCGATATACCCTTCGCGCAGCTTGGGCAGGATGACTTCAAGCGAGCGGCCGAAGCCGTTCAGCACCTTGATGCAGTCCTTCAATGGGCGAGCGCCGCGGAGGTCGCCGTGAGCGCGGCTAGGCATGCCTTCTGCAAAACGGCTGCCATCATCTTCGCTATGGACAAGGAACGTCGCGCGGCCATCGACCGATGTCTTCAGCAGGCCGATGCCTGCGTCCGCGGCGCTCCAGTTCTTGACGACAATGTAATTCAATTCTTCCTTGAGGAACTCATCGACCACAGCGCCGTATTCGTCTTCGACTTCGAGGAAGTCCGCAAGCGTGCCGGCGGGAGCGACGGTGTTGCCGATGCCGTTGGCCTTGAAGAGCTTCCGCACCGTCTCGCTGCTGTAGCTGTGGTCGCGGATGAGGGACTCGAGCGAGTTGCGGCGGCCTGTCAGCGTCGCTGCTTCCGCGCGCAGATGATCCCCTTTGCGGCGCGTCTCCATCTCTTCGCGGCGTTTCGCGTCCAAGTCAAGGCGTAGTTGTGCGATCTCGGCTTCGAGCCGCTTGAGGCGGTCGGTGACGGACTCGAAGCTCATGCTCACCTGGCCACGTTGCTTGCCGAGTGCTTCCAGCTCCTGCTTTGCCTGTTCGGATTCCGAGACGAGACGCTGCGCTTCGCGGTCGAGGCCTGCGAGCGATTCCGCTGCCTGTGCCTCTTCGCGATGGACGTTACTGATGCGCTGCATCAACTGCATCGATTGATGACGGCCCTGCTGTGCCTCGCGGTCGGCATTGTTCACCTGTGCCTGCGCTTCGTTCGCTTCGCGCTGCTTGGCCTGCGCTGTCTGCCGCGCACCCTCGGTATCGGCTGTCGCGGTTTCGAGAAACAGACGAAGGCTGTCGCGGTCTGCGGAGAGCGATTCGATCTGATGCTTGAGTTGCGCCAGCTCTTCCGTGCCGCTGCTGATGCGTGCCGCAAGGTCGTTGATGCGGTCGTGGTTGCCGTGAATGCGGGCCGTCGCGCGCTCCAGTTCGATCCGCGTCTCGTTGATGCGCCCCTGTGCGCCGCGAATCTCTTCGTCGAGCTCGTAACCACGCGGCACGCCTGCGCTGTGTGTGGCGTCGAGAGCCTCAAGGTTTGCGGCCTGGATATCGATCGATTCGGTAAGTTTGTTTACGGAACCTTCTGAGGTCGCGCGATCCTCGTCATGCTGCGTGAGGCGGCTGCGAAGGACGATGCGGAGCTTGGCGCGGAGTTCGTCGCGCATCTGGCCGTAACGTTCGGCTTTAGCGGCCTGCCGTTTAAGGCTGGCCATCTGGCGGGTTACTTCGTCGAAGATGTCGTCCACCCGCGCAAGGTTCTGTTTGCTGGCCTCAAGCCGCAGTTCGGCGAGGCGCTTCTTCGTCTTGAAGCGGGTGATACCGGCTGCTTCTTCAATGATGGAGCGGCGATCCAGAGGCTTGGATGAGAGCAACTGGCCGATCCGTTCCTGGCCGATGATGGCGTAGTTTTCGCCGGAGAGGCCAGTGCCGAAGAAGATGTCCTGGATATCGCGCAGGCGGCAGATCTTACCGTTAAGCAGGTACTCGGACTCGCCTGAGCGGAAGAGGCGGCGCGTGACTGTGATCTCGCCGGCGCGGACCGGCGCGCGGTTAAACTTGCGTCGGCGAATTTTAAGGATGACGGGCGCGGCTGCATCGCCTTCAGGCGTATCCGGGCCTGCGGGACCGTCCACTTCGATCTCTTCCGACTCTTCGCCAACAGGAATGGGACCGGGCTGTGCGGCAGCAACGGCTGCAGCAGTGGCTTCGGCGTGCATGTTGCGCTCGGCACTCTCGTCCCAGTCATTGGGTTCAGCGGGGCGTGTGGAGGCCGATGCGATATTGACGGCCTCGCCTGAGTCACTGGCATCGTAAATATCCGGGTCCACTAGCGTCAGCGACACCTCAGCCATGCCGGTCGGCTTGCGGTCGCGCGTGCCCGCGAAGATGACGTCTTCCATCTTCACGCCGCGCAGGCTCTTAGCGCTCTGCTCGCCCAGCACCCAGGTGATCGCGTCAGAGATGTTCGACTTGCCGCAGCCGTTGGGCCCAACGATGGCGGCGATGCCGTTGCCGCTGAGCTGGACGTCTGTCCGGTCGCAAAACGATTTGAAGCCGAGAATCTGAACCCGTTTGAGCTTGAGCAAGGGGCTGTTACCTCCGCACCGGCTGCGCATCGTGAGGGACGCTGCGCCGGTGATCCTGTTATGAGTTGAGGCTAGTGGGGTCCGAGCATGGAATCAAGCATGACGCGGGGCACATGTTGTGGATAAGGTGTACGGAACCCTACATGTAGACGTGAACGTCAAGATATGCGGAAGTTCCATGCAGAGATCCTCTGAAGGACAGCGGCTCTGAGAACTTGCGATAATCGCCGAACGGGCCTTGAAGGATGCCGAACTTTGGCGCAGAAAAGCAGGACTATTTGGATGAGCGGCTACACCTGATACATTGCTTGCATCTATTGAAACCTGTGCGCGTGTACCGCATGGTGTTCTGCTCTGGACCATTAAAGAGATTGATGAATAGGGAGAGTTCGATGAAGAAGGCAATTCTGGCCTCGTTGCTGGCAGCTGCATGCGTCTCTACGGTTGCTGCTACACCGATGTTTGCGCAAGCTGCTGCTACGGGTCCGCAGCTTTCACAAGATGAGTACACCGCATATAACGCCGTGGTCACGGCGACCGACCCGGCGGCGAAAGCTGCCGCGGCCGAAGCGTTCCTGACGAAGTTTCCGCAGTCCAGCGTGAAGAGCACGGTGCTGGAGCAGCTGGTGGCGGCGTATGCCCAGGCCAACAACCCGGCCAAGACGCTTGAATCCGCCGACAGGTTGTTGCAGGTAGACCCGAACAACATCCGCGCTTTGGCGTTGGAGACCAGCCTGCTCAAGTCGCAGGGTGACTCCGCGACGGACCCGGCTGCGAAGCAACAGGCGTATAACAAGGCTGCAGACGCCGCATCGCGCGGCCTGAAGGCGACCAAGCCGGCTGCTGTGTCGGACACTGACTGGTCTGCCATCCAGAAGCAGGTGACGCCGTATTTCTACAGCGCCATCGGCATCGATGCGTTGTCGAAGAAGGACATGCCAGGCGCGATTGCCGCGTATACCACCGAGTTGAAGTCGGTGGATGTGGCAGCCACGCAGGCGCCCGGCCCATTGCTGCAGGATACGTTCTTCCTTGGCCAGGCTTACTACGGCTCTACGCCGCCGGATTACCTGAGCTGCACGTTCTTCGCGACGCGTACCGCAACGTATGCGCCGGACCAGTTCAAGGCACAGTTCCAGCCGCTGGCTACGTATTGCTATAAGAAGTACCACGGCGGCGAGGATGGCTACGATGCGGTGAAGACAGCTGCTTCGGCAAACCTGTTTCCGCCCGCGGACTTTGCCACCAGCGTAAAGCCTGCACCGACGCCGGCTGACCAGGCTACGGCTGTTTTGGCTGCGGACAAGGCTGACGATCCCGAGCTTGTCAAAACTGCCATCGCCGATCGCGAGTTCGTGATTGCGAACGGCACGGCTGACCAGGCGGACGCGGAGTTCAACCCAATCAAGGGCAAGGCTGTAAAGATATCCGGCAAGGTTGTCAGCATTGCCGATACTGCCTTGACACTTGCTGTTTCGGACGACGCAAAGCAGTCGAATCCAATCGTTGCGGACGTGACGGTGACGCTCACGGAAGCTCCGAAGACGGCGCCGGCAGTGGGTGCGGAGGTTTCGGTGATTGCCACGCCGGCTTCGTACACGCAGAAGCCGGTTATGCTGACGATGACGGATGGCAGTATCGATGCACCGAAGGCCGCTCCGAAGGCTCCGGTACGCCGTGCCGCTCCCCGCAGATAGTTGAGGAATGTTACGGAACGGGGCAGCCTTCGGGCTGCCTCGTTTTACTTTGTGAGAGGAAATACCATGTTGCAGTCCACTCGAACGACAAACGTGCTTCTGACGGTGATTGCTGTGTCACTCGCGGCCATCGCAGTGCGGCCCTATGTTCAGCCTGCGGCCGTGCAGGCACAGTCTGGTGCGAACGTCGATCCGCTCTTCGTCGAGCCGGGCACGGTAATGGTGCGCATGCCCTCAGGCGGTCAGGTACCGGGCAAGGCCATCACGAACCTGCGTACCGGCACCATATGGGGTTTTCCAACCGGGACGGGAGACGGCTACCCCATGTCGCCGGTCGACAGCAAGCCGGAGGCTGTACACCCGGTTCTGCTGGGCCACTATGAACTGGGTGAGATCGGCAAATAGCGGCTATCGCCTATTCGCCAAGCGTGATTCGCTTGATGCGGTACGCCAGGCCTGTTGCGCCGTCGCATTCGATGACAGCAGCGCACATCTTAGGATTGCCCTTAGCCGGCTCAAACTTGGCGGGCTGGCCCGTGAGGAAGCGCTCGATGACAGTTTCTTTCTCGACGCCAATGACGGAGTCGTACGGCCCGCTCATGCCCACGTCAGTCTGGTAGGCCGTGCCACCCGGCAGCACGCGCTCGTCAGCCGTTGGTATGTGCGTATGCGTGCCCAGGACAGCCGTCACGCGGCCATCGAGATACCACCCCATCGCGACCTTCTCGCTCGTCGTCTCCGCATGGAAGTCCACCAGGATGACCTTTGCGGTGATGCTCTTGAGCAACTCGTCCATCTTGCGAAAGGGATCGTCGTTCTGCTGCATGAAGACGCGTCCCTGCAGGTTGATGATGGCGTAGGCCTGGCCGCTGGGCAGCGTGCCTTCATAGGTGCCAAAGCCGGGCGTCTTAGGCGGGAAGTTGGCTGGCCGCAGGATGCGGCGCGGGCGATCGTGCGAGTCGGCTGGAACCTTGAGGTAGTCGAGCAGTTCCTTTTTATCCCAGAAGTGGTTGCCCGTGGTGATGACGTGCGCACCGAGATCGAAGAGGTCGTCTGCGATGGGTGGCGTAATGCCGAAGCCGCCTGCGGCATTCTCGCCGTTGATGACGCAGAGATCGATGCTGTTGGATTCGAGGACGTGCCCGATGTGCTCGGAGACGATGCGGCGGCCGGCAGAGCCAAAGACATCGCCGACGAAAAGAATGTTCACGGTTCTAGTGTAGCGATTGGGGAGGAAAGCATGCGAATTTTGATGCTTGCCTATGTAGATTGCTACTTGACAAGGCACATACTGAAGCAGCAAGGTAGTTTGCTATATAGGGGTTAGACATGCTCAACATTAATGACCTCGCCAAGCTCCTTTGCCCACTTGCATTGTTTTTTCTGATTTCTGAGCCCTGCAAGGCTCAGATTTCGGCCGGTCACCGTGTTAGCAACGCTCATGGCGCGCACGCTGAACCTGCCATCCCGGCGATCCTGAAGACTTTCGAGACATTCGAAATCGTGGCGATGGAATCAGCTCATGGCGGGAAAGATGTCGATGACTTCATTCTGTCCCTCATTCGTGACCCACGTTTTCCGGCATCGGTGAACGACATCGTTGTTGAATGTGGGAACGTGCGGTACCAGCCGATTCTCGATCGGTACATCGCTGGAGAGAACGTTCCGTTCACTGAGGTTCAGCATGTCTGGCGAGACACGACGGTCCAACAGATGTGCGGAGCATCCGGTTTCTACGAGCAGCTGTATCCGCTTGTCCGCTCGCTCAATCAACGCCTTCCCTCCACACGCCGTTTGAGGATCGTTGCTGCAGATCCGCCGATCGATTGGAGCACGGTTCGCTCGTACCAAGACCTCACGCCGTTTTTCGACCGAGATGGAAGCATTGCTTCCGTGATGGAACGAGAGGTGCTTTCGAAGCACCGCAAAGCGCTGATGCTCTTTGGGATCTTTCATCTCGTGCACGGAGGTGGCCCGGGCGAAGGTGATGCCGTCACGAGATATGAACGTCACTACCCTGGCAGAACCTTCGTGATCAGCGATTTCGGATACTATGGTACCGGCGATGAAGTTATTGGAGACATGAGCGCTCCGGGTGGGATTTGGCCGTCGCTCTTGAGAACAAAGAATAGCAAGCTAGCGTTGTTAGGTCTCGATTCATTCCTTCCATCGCCGATCTGGACAGATCAGGCATGCAACGTCACTGAAGCATTCGGTGGCAAATCGAAGACTGTCGTAGATCAGATTGATGCGTTTCTCTATATAGGTCCTCAGAGATCGCTGCTATCCGAACCCGTGCCAGCGGATATCGCTCTTGACCGGGTCTACAGAGCGGAATGGCTGCGCCGGATGAAGCTTGTTGGATTGCCTGCTCCTTCGACGCTGGAAGAGCTCGACGCTCAGATAGTCGCGGAAGCGGCTGACACAATGCTTACTCCTCCTCCTAGACAATCGGCTCCACAGGAGGTGAAATTGAGGATGAGGCAAGACTGTCTGAGCAGAAAGCCTTCTGCCGAAAACGCAGCAAATTGAGACGCGTGCATTCGAAGGCAAAGAAAGCCCGGCGCGAGACCGGGCTTCTGTCTGGATGGTGCTAGAACACACAATAGCTAGCTGCTGGCGTGGCGGACTGGCTTATCCGGCAGCTCCTGCGGTAACGGCGTAGAGGGGACAGATGGTGCTGGCCGATGACCGTCCTCGATGACGGCGCGCATCAGGTAGTCGCCGTGTTCGTCTATTTCGACGCCATGGGTTTCGCGTTCGAAGCCGGGGAAGCGTCGGCCGAACTCGCGCATGGCCAGGATGAGCTTCATGACGGGGCTGTTGGCGTCGCCAAGGCGTTCGCCGGGCATGCACATGGGGATGCCGGGTGGGTAGGGAACCAGCATGACGGCGCCAACGCGGCCGGCCATCTGCTGGAAGGGGATTTTTTCGGTCTCGCCGCGGACGAGTTTCTGGTAGGCCTGCGCGGGTGTCAGGACGGGGTCGAAGTCCTCATCGCACGCAGCGTTCACCAGACCCGGCAGGTTCAACTCCAACATCGCCGCGTGCATCTCGTCTGAGAGCTCGCGCAACGTCACGCCGCGATAGCGGGCAGGGAAGCGCGTGACCAGTTCCGGCATGGCCTCAATGAGGTCGGCGTCGGTGTCGTACAGCCGCTTGAACTCGAAGAGGTTCTCCAGCAGCGCGCCCCACTTGCCCTTCGACGTGCCGACCGAGAAGAGCACGAGGACGGTGTAGTCTCCATTACGCGCGATCTCGACGCGGCGGCCGTCCAGGAACTCGACCAGCAACGCCGCTGGGATACCCCAGGCATCCGTGTCACCGTTGGCGTTCACGCCCGGCATGAGGATGGTGACCTTGGTAGGGTCAAGCATGGCGTACTCGTCGCTTACGTCGGCGTCCTGGTAGCCGTGCCATGTGTCGCCGGGCTTTAGCGTCCAGCAGCGGGGCTCGGTGATGAGCAGGCGGTCAGGAGCCTCTTCCAGCAGGTGCGTCACGCCGGTGTGGGGGTCGGTCACCATCTCCGGCTGGTAGAGCCGGAAGAACCAGCCGTCGCCGTTGGCTTCAGCAGCGCGCAGGCGGTGTGCGACGGAGGACATGGCTTTGCGGAAGCTCACCGCATCCTGCAACGTTTCATCCATCAATGTGTGTCCGGCGGGATCGTCCATCATGGCGGCTGCAACGTCCAGCGAAGCGATGAGCGGGTAGAACGGCGACGTGGTGCCATGCATCATGAAGGCTTCATTGAACTGGTCGAAGTCCATCGGCGCGCGGTCGCTGAGCTTGACGTGGACCATGGAGCCCATGGAGAACGCCGCCAGCATCTTGTGCGTGGACTGCACGGCGAAGATGGCGGGGCGGTCCGGCATGTCGTCGGGCACGCCCATGGCGTAGCGATTTTCGTAGAGCTCGTGGAACTTGGCGTAGGCATACCACGCCTCGTCAAAGTGCACGCGCGAGACGGACTGCTTCAGCGCATCCACCACGCGGTTCACGTCATAGCACAGGCCGTCGTAGGTTGAGTTGGTGACGACAGCATACGTCGGCGTTTTATTCGGCGCGTCCGCAGCGAAGGGCGACTTGGAGATGAGTTCCTGTACGGCTTCGGGCTGGAAGCGCCATAGGGGGACGAGGCCGATCATGCCGTAGCCGTTGCGCGTGGGCTTAAAGTACACCGGCCGAGCGCCAGTGACGGTGAGCACATGCGCAATGGACTTATGGCAGTTGCCGTCTGCAAGCACAATGTCATCGTTCGCGATCACGCCATGACCGATGATCTGGTTCGACGTGGACGATCCGCCGAGGACAAAGAACGTCCAGTCCGCACCGAAGATACGCGCGGCATTACGTTCGGAGTCGCCGGCGGGGCCAATGTGGTCGAGCCACGAGCCGAGCGGCGCCGTCGAAATGCCGAGGTCGGCGCGCATCAGGTTTTCGCCAAAGAAGCGGTGAAACTCCATGCCGACCGGATGCTTTAGAAAGGCAACGCCACCCATGTGACCCGGCGCGTCCCACGAGTAGGCGCCTTGGTTCGTGTACTTCTGCAGCACGCGGAAGTAGGGCGGCAGCAGCTGTTCGTGGTAGCGCTCCACGGCGAAGTCCACGCGGTTGGCAATAAACACGGGCGTGTCGCCGAAGAGATGGATGTACTCATGCACCTGGCGAACTACCTCCAGCGGCAGCTCACTGACCAGCGTGCGGTCGGCGATGAGGAAGACTGGAATCTTCTTATTGCGCTGGCGGACGGCGCGCAGAATCTGCAGTGCCGCGTGCTCCGCAAACTGGTTCTCGCCCTCGAGGTCCCAATCGAGCAGAATGGCACTGTAGGACGGATCGCTGGTGACGAGCGACAGGCCGTCCTCTGGAGTGGTGGTGCGAACGACATCGTAGCCCTCGGCCTTAATGGCCTCGACGAGGCGCTCCATGGCACGATCCGAAACGGATTCCGTGCCGCCCAACTCGCCTGCAATGAGCAGGACCCAACGACCTTCGTTTGTGTTCAACAGCTTCCCCTGCTTGGACTTCTTTTGGATGCGCGGATGGTGCGCGTGGTAGCGTTGCGGGCCGATTGGCCTTAGATAGTGTACGGATGTTTTTGTGTCGTGATGGTGAAGGGCGGACCGGAAGATTATCTGCAGGCAGGAGTATCCTATTGCCATGGATTTCAGCATCGAGTTTGACCGCGAGGAAGATGGACGCTGGATTGCCGAGATTCCCGAGTTGCCGGGCGTGATGGTATACGGGGCGACTAAGGCCGAAGCTGAGGCTCGCGTGCAGGCATTGGCGTTGCGCGTAGTAGCCGAGCGTCTCGAAAAGGATGTACCGCCGATTGATCATGTTGGTTTTGCTGCGGCGTGAGTGTGTGGCCGAGCACGCAGGCGAAACGTGTTCTTCGTGCTCTGTTGCGCATCGGCTGGGTCGAGAGTAGCCGGGCGAAGAGTGGTTCGCATAACTCAACTCAGCCGGGAAGGCTGGCCTGATTACACTTGGGCATTTCATGATGGCGATGAAATAGGGCCGGTGATGCTGGCTCGTGTTGCCAAGCGAACGGGGCTTACTCCGCGTGACTTGTGACTTACGGTGTGGAGACGTGTGGCGTCGCACGTGTTCGCTAAACTGGACACTCCGTTATGAACGCCGCGATTGTTTTGAAGCGAACTCCGGACGACATCGCACTTGCCGAAAAGCGAGAACATCTCGCCGCCGTGCGCACGCGGCTGGCCGAGCGCGAAGCCGAGCTTGCGCAGCTCCGCACACAACTGAAACACTTTGAGAGCCGCTACTTCCGCCAGGTGGGCGTGCTCTACGCCGAGCTGGACGAGATTGAAGCACGCATCGCCGAGCGCGAAGCGGAGCTGTACGATTCCGACGCGGCGCGCCGCAGGGCGGAGGAAGCACGCAGGCTTGCGCAGGAGACGCATGAGGCAGCACAGGGCGCGACCGAACACCCCGAAGAGTTTGATCCACCACCCAGCCTCAAAACGCTCTTCCGCGAGGTCGCCAAGCGCATCCACCCGGACTTTGCATGCGACGATGCCGAGCAACAATACTTCACTCTTTTGATGGCCCGCGCCAACCAAGCATACAGTCGTGGTGACGCGGAAACCCTGCAACGCCTGCTGGACGACTACCGCGAAATCCACGCCTCCATCGTCGGCGAAGCAGCCTCAGCCGAATTGCTCCGCATCACGCGGCAGATCCAGCACGCCGGCCGCGACCTTGCCGCGCTCGACGTGGAGCAGGACGCGCTCCTAGCCAGCGAGATCGCACAACTTCACCTCGATGCCGAAGCCGCCGCACGCGAACACCGCGACCTGCTGGCCGAACTTGCCACCACCATACGTGCGCAGATCGCGGATGCGGAGCACCGCTTCAACCACCTTGACCGGCAGATCAGCGTCCATGGCCGATGACACCAAGGGCGGCCTGCAGCACGTTGCTACAGGCTCCGCACAGTCACTCGGCACCACACGCTCCGGCATCATTGCCCGCGGTCGCCGCGACGCTGCAAACGTAGACGCGAACCCGCACTTCCGCCAGGCCGTTGCGGACTTTCGTTTGGGCAATTTCGCTGAGGCTGCGGCGGGGTTCAAGCAGGCGGCCGAACAGGGCCACGCCGAATCGCAATATCTGCTGAGCACCATGTACGACGAAGGCCAAGGCGTCGCGCAGGACGGTGCTGAAGCGGCACGCTGGGAACGCAAAGCCGCCGAGCAGGGCCATGCCTACGCGCAAGCTAACCTCAGCTTCCGCTACTACGCAGCCAACAACTTCGCCGAAGCCTTCGCATGGTGCCAGCGCGCGGCCCACAGCAAGCTGGCATGGGCGCAATACAACCTTGGCCTGATGTACCGCAAAGGCGAAGGCACTGTGAAGAGCGATGCGGAGGCTGCGTACTGGTACCGGTTGGCCGCTGCGCAGGAGTTTGCTGAGGCCCAGGTGAAGCTGGCGGATTTGTACTACTTCGGGCTTGGCGTGACACGCAGTTATGCGCAGGCTGCTGCGTGGTATCACAGGGCCGCGGATCAAGGCAATGCCGAGGCACAATTCCAGCTTGGGCATTTGTATGCGATTGGGCAAGGCGTCGAGCAGGACTATGTGCAGTCGCGGGAGTGGATTAAGAAGGCAGCGCGACAGGAGCACGAACAGGCTGTGCGGGAGTTGAAACGGCGCGAGTATCGGGATGCGTAAGGCACCTTTCCGTGCCTTAAACAGGCACGAAATGATGATAGATTTGTGCCTGAGGTGGTTCATGCGTACAACGATTTTGTTGGATGACGAGTTGATGGCAGCGGCCAGCGAATACAGTGGATTGACTGAAAAGTCCGCGGTGGTGCGCGAGGCGTTGAAAGCCTTTGTCGCTCGGGAGGCTGCGCGCCGGCTCGCTGCTCTTGGAGGCAGTGCGCCAGATTTGAAGCTGCCACCGCGTCGACGGCCGTTACTGTGATTCTGGTCGATACCTCAGTTTGGCTTGATCACCTGAACATGGGCGTTCCGTCGTTACAGCGCTTGCTGTTGAACGACGAGATCGTGATGCATCGATACATCATCGGTGAAATTGCGATGGGTAACTGGAGAAAGCGTTCCGGAACTCTTATTGAGCTGGAGAAAATGCGCGTGATTTTTCCCGCGACGCACGATGAAGTGATGCACCTTGTCGAACAACATAAACTTTATGGCATCGGTATCGGTTACATCGACGCACATGTACTTGCGGCGACGCGAATGACGCCCGGATGTAAATTCTGGACGCGGGACAAACGCTTGCGAGCAGCGGCGATTGACCTTGGGATCGCGTCACCACTTATTTAGCTCGTCGTCTCTTCCGACTTCTCAAGCACAGGCTTCTTTGCGGGCCGCAGCAGCGGAAAGAGGATCACATCGCGGATGGAGCGGGAGCCGGTGAGCAGCATGGTGAGGCGATCGATGCCGATGCCCTCACCGCCGGTGGGTGGCAGGCCGTAGCTGAGGGCGCGGACGTAGTCGGCGTCCATGGCGTGGGCTTCGTCGTCGCCGCGCTCCTTTTCGTGGAGCTGGCTTTCGAAGCGCGCGCGCTGGTCCTCGGGGTCGTTGAGCTCGGAGAAGGCGTTGCCGATTTCGAAGCCGCCGATGTAGAACTCGAAGCGCTCTACCCAGTCGGGTTCGTTTGGCTTGACCTTGCTGAGTGGGGATACGGCTAGTGGGAAATCGTAGATGATGTGCGGTTGGATTAGGTGCTGTTCTGCGAGGAACTCAAACGTCTCTGAGATGCTCTTTCCTGCTGAGGGGTCTAATGCCGCAATATTCGCTAGGTGCGTAAGAACGCGCAGTTCATCTCTCTCTCTCAAATAGGCCGGCTCCCCAAGAGCTGCGTTGCTCAGGCCCATCTTGTTTGGATTCGCTGAGTGATGTGTCTCATGCAGATGCTCATTCGCGGAGTCTACGGCCTTCGCGAGGAAGTCTGCCCACTGTTGCTTAGTGTTGAAGTCAGCAATATCTGGGGCGTCTCCCCAATGTTCAAGCCACCATTTATTGATGGCTTCCTTCATCGAAAGCTTCGTCCACTTACCAAGATCAATCTCGACTATCTCGCCAGCGCGTGGACCTTTGGGTAGCGGGAAGTCTACGAGGGTGGTGCCGTTTACTTCGTTGGCGACGAAGGTGATGATCTCTTCGGTCATCGTCATCAGGTCGTGGTAGTTGGCGTAGGCCTGGTAGAACTCCAGCATGGTGAACTCGGGGTTGTGCTGGGTGCTGATGCCTTCGTTGCGGAAGTTGCGGTTAATCTCGTAGACGCGGTCGAGGCCGCCGACGACGAGGCGCTTGAGGTAGAGCTCCGGCGCGATGCGCAGGTAGAGCTCCATGTCCATGGTGTTGTGGTGGGTGACGAAGGGCCGCGCGGCGGCTCCGCCTGCGACCGGCTGCATCATGGGCGTTTCGACTTCGATGTAGCCGCGGCTGTCAAACCATGTGCGGAGAGCCTTGAGGATCTGCGCGCGCTTGACGAAGACTTCGCGGGCCGGGAGGCGGCGCATGGATGGGGTTGCTGCGGCGATGGCTTCCGGATTGTCGTTTGCTTCTGTGGCGGTTGATCCCACCTTAGCCTCCGGCGATGGTGGGGCACCCGGTTCTGTGGTTGCCGCAGAAGCGGGTTCCTCCGCTGCGGCTCCGCTTTGCTCCGCCTCCGGTCGGGATGACGAGTCTAACGAGGCGGCGTCTTCGCCGGTGTCCATGAAGAGATCGACGTAGCGCTGGCGGTAGCGCAGTTCGATGTCGGTGAGGCCGTGGAACTTGTCGGGCAGCGCGACCATGGCCTTTGCGAGGAAGACCAGCGAGGTGACGTGGACGGTGAGTTCGCCGGTGCGGGTGCGGAAGAGATAGCCGTGGACGCCGATGTGGTCGCCCAGGTCGAGCAGCTTGTACAGCTCGAACGCACGCTCACCCACGTCATCCTTGCGGACGTAGATCTGCAGCCGCGCGCCGTTGTTCTGCAGCACGGCGAAGCCTGCCTTGCCCTGGCGGCGATGCGCCATCACGCGACCGGCGATCGCCACGGTGATCTTTTCAGCCTCAAGCACTTCGCCCGTCGTGCTGGCGTACGTGCCGATGATCTGCGGCGCGGTGAAGATAGGCGTGGTGTCGTCGATGGGGAAGCGGTTGGGGTAGGTGGCTTCCAGCGGCAGCAGGCCCGCCTCGACGCCAAGCGCCTCGATCTTCTTCAGCTTTTCTTTGCGCTCTTCGTACAGACGCTCTTCAAAATCGGATGCGAACATGTCTTGTGAAGTATAGAAGGTCGCACTGCGCGTGAGTCCCACGTCTCAAACGCGAGACGTGGGTCACCCAACACACGGTTGTGACTGAACACACGCGGAGCGTGTCGAGAACCGTACGAAGTACTAGCGTCCTGTCTCGGCGCGGCGGAAGCCCTCGTCGTAGCCGCGCAGGTAGGCCGCGCGGTAGTTGTCGCGGTAGACGGGGAATGGGCCGAAACGGCCATCGTAGCCGGGCGTGCCCTTGAACGCGCCATCGCGCCGTGGAGCATAGCCGCGGTTCTGGTACAGGTCGCGCTCGCCGTTCGCGCGGCCGTCGCGGAGGCCATTGCTGTCAGCCATCTGCACCAGCGGGCTGGGACCGTAGACGGGTGGCGGTGGCGGCCCGGCGGCGTAGTAGCGTGGATGGCTGGCGCAGCCGGTAAGCGCAACGACGGCTGCGGCAGTAAGAGCGAAGCATGTGAGGCGATACCGAAGTTGCATTGGGTGAGCCCTCCCTTGGCGTCACTGTCCTAAACACACGAACGCCACACGGTTTGCGGACAACTTGCAACAAAGTTGCGTGTCTATGACGTGCTGCACGATTCATGGAGACAGTTTTGCGGCTGAAAAGGCACGAGATTGGAGGCGCTGTTCGTATCGTTGGGATACTCGCTGCGCTCAGGATGACGAGCGTGATGTAATGGCTAGCGATGGTCAGTGACGGCAACATTCCGGGCAAGCCAAAGGGCGCACTGGGCGATCTTGTCAAGGCGGAGACCATGGTTCAGCTTGGCATTGCGTTGCCCATTGGCTGTGTCGTCGGCTGGGCCCTTGGGAACTGGGTGGACAAGCACTTCGGCACGCACCTCTGGGCGATCGTCGGCATACTGATCGGTGCGGTTGGCGGGTTCATCAAGATCTTTCAGACCGCGCAGAAGTACATGAAGGACTCCGAGTAAGTGGATCAGCAACCAGCGGTAGCACTCGCGAATTTTTCGGATGCGGATGCCCGCGCCGTCATTACCCGTTCCGTGCGTACGGTCGCTGTCCTTGCGGTGATTGGCCTGCCCCTGGCTGCGTGGAAGGGCGGCTGGAAGTCTGCTGTTTTGTTGCTGATTGGCGCTGCCATCTCGGCAAGTGGGTTGTGGGAGTGGCGGCGGCTTATGGCTGCTTTGATGGCACGCATGGAGCCACTGGAAGGCGAGCATATTGTGGGTGCGCGTAGGCCTTCGATTGGGTTCGCCCTGGTGGGTTTCTTGCTCCGTTTGTTCGTAGTCGTAGCCGTTCTGTATGTTAGCCTTAGGTATCTGAACGGCTCTGTGCTTGCGCTGGCGGCAGGTCTTGCGATGGGCGTGGTTGCGCTTACGATCGAGGTTCTTCGCTTGCTGCGAAGCGGCACAATTTAGGGCGTTCAGGCTGAAAGAATCATGCCGGAACAGCTAGTCTTTACCCGATTTTTGAATGCACACTTTGCCGGTCCGGCGGACGCGGTACTGCGCGCATGCCACGTGCATGTGGTGTATCCAGACGCCCCGATTTCGAACGCTTTTGCGATGGAATTGATCGTTGTTGCGCTGCTTTTAGCGTATTTTGTGGCTGTTCGCGTGAGCCTCAGCGTGGACAGGCCGAACGGCGTCGCCCACTCGGCTGAGATGGTGCATGAGTTTGTAAACGGCCAGGCGGAGAGCATTGTCGGCCATGGGCACGAGAAGTTTGTCGGCTACCTGTCGGCGCTGGCCCTGTTCATCCTTGTGATGAACCTCATCGGCCTGGTTCCGGGGCTGGAGTCGCCGACCTCGAACGTGGTCGTGCCGCTTGGCATCGCGCTCGTCACGTTTCTGTACTACCACTACCACGGCATCCGTGCGAATGGCGGCGGCTACATCAAGCAGTTTTTGGGGCCTGTGTGGTGGCTTGCACCGCTCATGTTCATCATTGAAGTGGTGTCGCACCTTGCGCGTGTGCTTTCACTCACGGTTCGTCTGTACGCAAATATGTTTGCGGGTGATCTGGTGACGCTGGCGTTCTTCTCGCTGATCCCTATTGGTGTGCCGTTGATCTTCCTGGGCCTGCACCTTGGCGTATCCATCATCCAGACGTACGTGTTTATGCTGCTGGCGACGATCTACCTGAGCCTGGCCGTGAGCCACGAGCATTAGGCATTTGATCTCACGTCTCAGAAGAGAGACGTGGGTCAATACACCCGCTGCGGCGGGAGAGTTTGACTTCGACAGCGCCGCCTCTGCTGTCGTTGGAGCACGACCCAATCGAGCGTGAGGGGGTCAGCACGGTGAACCTCAACCACCCACTGGATTGGCATTCTGGAGGCATTTGGAGTACGACCATGAAGTTTCTCAAGTACACGTTTATGACGCTTGCCATGCTGCTGCTGGCAACGCCGGTCTTCGCGCAGTCCGGCGGCGATTCGTCGAAGGGCCTTTCCTACCTCGCTGCCGGCATCGGCATGGCCATCGCGGCCGGCCTTTGCGGACTGGCACAGGGCAAGGCAACCGCATCGGCCGCTGAGGCTCTCGCGCGCAACCCCGGCGCACGCCCCGGTATCTTCACATTCCTCATTCTCGGCCTGGCCTTCATCGAGTCGCTGGCACTGTTCACCTTCGTCATCATCTTCATCAAGGTCGGTTAAGCTCGCGCTCTCGACCGGAGCGGAAAGGCCCTCGCTTTAGCGAGGGCCTTTGTTGTTGCTCTGAGGCTCTAAAACGGCTTAGGAGGTTCAGCTTTACACCAGCATGCGGTGTCCTCCTTACTTCGAGGCACATGCGGCTGTATCGCTTGATCAGCCTGTATTCATTGGCGAACGACGGTCCATCGAGTTCAGGACCCTCATGATGGCGCTTAGCGAAGTGCAGCCGGATCGGTCATGGTGTTGGTGGTGGCTGTGCCGGCAGGCGCCGTTGCGATGGCCGCAGTCTGTGCCATGGCAAGGAAGCGCCCCGGCGCCACGCCGAGGAAGAGCGTTGCCGCGAAGGCTGCGGTGAGGGCGATGTACGCCGGGATGCGAGTACCCGCCGGCGTGTCGAAGCCCACGTGCACGGAGTCAGCTTCTACCTCGCCGATTTTTGGCGAAGCGTAGATGCGGGCGATGAGGCGCAGATAGTAGAAGCATGCCACGCCCGAGTTCAACAGGCCGATGATGGCGAGCTTGATGTGGCCGGTATGAATGACCGCGGTGAACACGTAGAACTTACCGAAAAAGCCGCCGGTGAAAGGAATGCCGATCATGGACAGCAGGAAGAAGCTGAGCACCGCGCCAAGCACCGGATGACGCAGCGCCAGCCCGGTGTAATCCTCGCCGGTACGCAGACGCTCCTCATACCCGCTGACGAGCGTGAGCACGATGAACGCCCCGACATTCATGGCAGCATAGGCGGCGGAGTAGAAGGCCGCAGCGGCGATGCCATCCGTGGGCAGCGCGGTGAACGCCGCGATGAGGTAGCCCGCATGCGCGATCGACGAGTACGCCAGCATGCGCTTGACGTTGTGCTGGCGCAGCGCGCCCAGATTGCCAATGGTCATGGACAGCACAGAGATGATCGCCATGAGGATCTGCCAGCGTGGCTGGTCGATGGCGTAACCCGAAAACAGGATGCGCAGCAGCACGGCAAACGCAGCAGCCTTCGGCGCGGTAGACATAAGACCGACGACCGGCGACGGCGCACCCTGGTAGACGTCCGGTGTCCATACATGAAACGGTGCGGCGGACACCTTGAAGCCGAGGCCGATGATAATCATGGCGATGGCGAGCACAGCCAGCACGGGCGTATTCGTATGCGGCAGAGCGGCGGCGACGACTGTAATGTTGGTGGACCCGGTTGCGCCGAACGTGAGTGCGATGCCGTAAAGAAAGAACGCCGTGGCGAAGGAACCGAGCAGGAAGTATTTGAGCGAGCTTTCGGTACCGGCGGCCTGGCCCTTGCGGAAGCCGGCCATAATGTACGTCGAGATGGACGAAATCTCCAGGCCGACGAAGACCATAAGCAGTTCGGTCGAGCAACTCATCAGCATCATGCCGACGGCGCCGAAGCAGACCAGCGCGAAGTACTCACCGGCGTTGCCGTTCCTGCTGTCAAAATAGTCGAGCGACGCGAGCAGGGAAGCAATCACGACGAGGCCGATGACAACCTGGAAGAAGACGGAGAAGCTGTCCACGCGGATGGAATCGTGAAAGGCGTTCATGACGCCGAGTTGAAGCTGCCACAGGCTGAGCACGGTTGCGACGATGGCACCGAAGATAGCCAGCCAGCCCAAGGGCTTGCGCGAGCGGCCGGCAGGCAGCACCGGCTCAAGCAGCATGATGAGCACGCCGACAATGGTGAGCACATACTCCGGCAGCAGCGCCAGCACGTTATTGGAGACGGATTCGAGCATTTAGCGTGCGCCTCCTGCAGACACTGCAGCGGTAAGCGATGTGACAGGCATGGAAGCGCTGGTGGAGTATGTCTCCGATTCCGTGTGCTTGATTCCGCCGGGGTCCGCGACAGGCATGTAGCCCGCGTAGCGTACGCTGATGGGGTCGAGCACGCGCGTGAACGTGGGCGATGAAAGCCCCATGTACAGGAACAGTGCCACAAGCGGCCAGATGGCAAGATGCTCGCGTGTCTGCAACTCCCATCCGGGCAGGCCCGATGTGATCGATCCGAGGTCTGCATAGAACGTGCGCTGGATCATGGTGAGCAGGTAGGCGGCGGAGAAGATCACGCCTGTGGTTGCGATGGCGGTCCACAGCATGGGGTGCGCCAGCAGCGTGGTCTGCGCAGCGCCTGACAGGATGAGGAATTCACCCACGAAGCTGTTGAGCATCGGCAGGCCGACATTGGAGAGCGCGGTGATGACGAACAGTGTCACCATCCACGGCATGCGGCCGGAGATGCCGCCAAGCTCGCGCATGTCATAGGTCTTGTAACGCTCGTAGAGAAAGCCCATCAGCAGGAACAGCGCGCCGCCGGAGATGCCGTGGTTCAGAATCTGGTACATGCCGCCGTCAAGGCCGTTCACGGTGAAGGTAAAGATGCCGAGCGTGATGAACGACAGGTGGCCGAGTGTCGAGAATGCGGCCAGCTTCTTCAGGTCGTTCTGCACCAAGGCGATGCATGCGCCGTAGACGATGCCAATGGCGCCGAGCGCCATCATGAGCGGCGCAATGCGGTGCGACTGCTCTGGGAAGATGCCGAAGGAGAAGCGCAGGATTGAGTACAGGCCGAGCTTGCCGGCGAGCACCATCACGGCAGCGGTTGGAGCTTCGCTGATAGCGTCCGAGAGCCAGCCGTGCAGCGGGAAGACCGGTACCTTGACCGCGAAGGCGAAGAGGAATGCGAGCGATGCCAGCCAGAGAGCGGCGGAGGAACCGGGAATCTGGTGCGCAGCCGCGAGTGCCATGAGGCGAGGCAGCTGGAAGGTGGCGGTCACGGCATAAATCCAGACCACGGCGACCAGCAGCAACGCCGAAGGAATGAACGCGTACAGGAAGTACTTTAGGGCGGCTCTGCGGCGGTTGTCGGTGCGGCCAAAGGTAGCGATGAGGATGGTCATCGGCACCAGGGCAAGCTCCCAGAAGGCGTAGTACAGGAAGAGATCGAGCGCGGCGAAGACGCCGAGCATGGCAACCTGCTGCAGCAGGAAGAGTGTGTAGAAGAGCTTGCGGCGGGAACTGATCGCGTTCCATGAAGCAAGTACACCAAGTGGTGCGAGCAGGCCGCTTAGCACCAGCAGCCACATGGACAGGCCGTCCACGCCAACGTGGTAGTTGATATGCGGCGAGGGAATCCATATGCGGTTCTGTACGAAGAGGAACTGCGGTGTGCCGGCCGGCGTTGCTACCGCTTGAGCCGCCGCTGCCTGTGCATCGTGGAAGTGCCACGGCAGATGCAGCGTAAGGCCGAATGTGATGAGCGTAACGACGAGCGCAGCCCACTGCTGGATGCGTCCGCGGTCCGGCAGCAGGGCCAGCACTACCGCACCCACCAGCGGCGTAAAGATGATCAGCGAAAGGATGATGCCGTTCAGATTCATGAGGTCCTATCGGTTGATGGGCAGGTGCTGCGCCAGTGTCGCGTGTTTCGTCAATGCCGTGTACGTCATCAGCAGGATGACGGCGGCTGCACCGGCGGCGAGCCAGCCTGCGTACGAGCGGATGTTGCCGGACTGCTGGCGCCGTGTGCCTTCGCCGGCGGTGCGTGTGACGAAGGCGGCGAGGGAGACGCTGCCGTTCACGATAAACGTATCGACGAGCCCCCCCAGCAGCAACCGCGACACAGCGCCGATACCACCTACAAAGACGAAGTCATAGATTTCATCGATGTAGTACTTGCCCGCAACCAGCTTGTACAGCGGATTGCTGCCAACCTTCGCACCGAGTGAGCCGGGCTTTTTGTAGTAGAAGAGGTATGCGAAGAACCAGCCCAGGATGGCGACGACGACAGAGACAGCGGCCAAGCCTAGCTCAAGGCCATGCGACACCTGGTCGGCATTCACGGCGTTTTCGGGCGAGGCCGTCAGAGCGAACACGGGATCGAGGAAGTGCTCGATCTCGTTGTGGCCGCCGAGCGCAGCAGGGACGCCAACCCAGCCGCCAATGACGGAGAGGATCGCGAGGATGACCAGCGGGCCAAGCATAATCCAGGGCGATTCATGGACGCCGTGTGCGTGAGCAGCCTGGCCTTCGTCATGCTCGTCTTCACCCATGTGGTGCGCATCGTGAGCGTCCGCACCCAGGTGCGCCTCGTCAAAGCGCTCAGCGCCGAAGAACGTCTTGTACCACAGGCGGAACATGTAGAACGACGTCATGCCCGCCGTGAGCACGCCGACAATCCAAAGCAAGAAGTGCAGCGGATTGGGCGAGCTGAAGGTGCGGTACAGGATCTCGTCCTTGGAAAAGAAGCCGGCCAGCGGAGGAATGCCTGCAATAGCAACAACGCCCGCGGTCATCGTCCAGAAGGTGACCGGGATGCGTTTGCGCAGGCCGCCCATTACGCGCATATCCTGCTCACCGCTCAGCGCGTGGATGACCGAACCTGCCGCAAGGAAGAGCAGCGCCTTAAAGAAGGCGTGCGTCATCAGGTGGAACACCGCAGCTGAATATGCTGCGACGCCGCAGCCGAGGAACATGTAGCCAAGCTGCGAGATCGTCGAGTACGCCAGCACGCGCTTGATATCGTGCTGCACCATGCCGATGCTTGCCGCGAAGATGGCCGTAAGCGCGCCGATGATGGCGACAACGCCGAGTGCAAAGGGCGAGCGATCGAACAGCACATGCGACCGTGCGACGAGGTAGACGCCTGCCGTGACCATGGTTGCCGCGTGGATGAGCGCGGAGACCGGGGTTGGACCTTCCATGGCGTCCGGCAGCCACACATACAGCGGGATCTGCGCGGACTTACCGGCAGCGCCAACGAGGAGGAGCAGCGCAATCGCGGTCAGGAAGCCGCCATGCAGTTCGGGGTGCTTCGAGATGGCGCTGAACACCGTGGTGAAGCTGAGCGATCCGAAGTGATTGATCAGCAGAAACATGGCAAGCAGGAAGCCGAAGTCGCCAACGCGGTTAACGACGAACGCCTTGCGGCCCGCGTTGTTCGCGCTCGGCTTCTTCCAGTAGAAGCCGATGAGCAGATATGACGCGAGGCCCACGCCCTCCCAGCCGACGAAGAGCAGCAGAAAGCTTTCAGACAGCACCAGGACAAGCATGAAGAACATGAAGAGATTGAGGTAGGCGAAGAAGCGCCAGTAGCCGTCCTCGTGCTCCATGTAGCCGACGGAATACAGGTGAATGAGAAAGCCGACGCATGTGACCACGCCGAGCATGATGAGCGTGAGGTGATCGACCGTGAAGGCGAAGCGCACGGAGAAGTTGGCGGTCTCAATCCATGGCCGCGATGCTGTGGTGATCGACAGGACATCGTTCGAGCGCATGTGGAACCAGAGCCATACCCACTCAAGCGCGGGAAGGGCCGTAAAGAGCAGCGCAATCGCAGCCACGCCCGCGCGGGGCAGCTTGCGGCCGATGGTTCCGTTCAGCACGAAGCCGAGGAAGGGCAGCAACGGGAATAACCAGAGCAGATGTTCAATCTTCATGTGAAGTGTCCCGGTCTCCGCTTAGTTCTTCATCAGGTTGATGCTGTCCACGTCCAGTGTCTGGCGTGTGCGGAAGATGGCGATGATGATGGCAAGCCCGACAGCGGCTTCGGCGGCGGCGACGACCATCACGAAGAAGACGAAGATTTGTCCCTGGATGGCTTTGTGCACATGCGCGAAGGCTACGAACGTGAGGTTGACCGCGTTGAGCATCAGCTCAATCGACATGAACACCGTGATGATGTTGCGCTTGATAAGGAACGCGCCGATGCCGACGCAGAACAGGATCGCGGCCAGGATGAGGTAGTAGTAGATGGGCACCATGACAGGCTTAGTGCTCCTTCCGTGCGAGCACGACAGCGCCGAGGATCGCAACAAGAATCAAGATGGAGGTGACCTCGAACGGTAGCAGCAGGTCCGTAAACAGCACCTTGCTGATCGCGGTCATGTTGCTGACACCATCATTCAACTGGCCGCCAAGGTTTGCGGTGCCAAGCGTCGTGCGCTCGTGCATAAAGGTGTAGACGAGCAGCGCAAGCACGCCGATGACGCCCGGTATGCCAGCGAAGTACGCAGCCTTCGATCCGCGTGTGCGCTCTTCCTCACCTGCATTCAGCAGCATGATGACAAAGGTGAACAGCACCATGATGGCGCCGGAGTAGACGATGACCTGTGCGGCGGCGAGGAACTCCGCGCCCAGCGTCCAGTAGATGACGGCGAGCGACATCATCACCACGACGAGCGACAGCGCGGAGTTGATGGGGTGGCGCTGCAGGAGCAGATTGAGCGCGCCCGCCACACACAAGACCGCGAAGATGATGAAGAGCGCTAGTTGCATCGTTCCGGCGAGTCCTTACTGGTGACAAAGAGCGGTAAAGGTAAAGGCAATACCCACGATTGTAACTGCGCAGTGGGCATTATCCGTGGAAGGCAAGCACAAGGCTGGTGATCACGATGTTGAGCATCGCCAGCGGCAGCAGCCACTTCCAGCCAAAACTCATCAGCTGGTCATAGCGGAAGCGCGGCAGCGTGGAGCGCACCCAGATATAGAGAAACAGGAAGCAGAATACCTTGAAGACGAACCACAGGATTGGAAAGATGGCTGCGAGGAACTTGCCGCCAAAGGTGGCTGGCAGCAGATGACCGAGTGGCGACGATGCTCCACCAAAGAAGAGCAGCGTTGCGACGCACGACACGGTGATCATGTTCGCGTATTCGGCCATGAAAAACATGGCGAACTTCATCGAGGAATACTCGGTGTGATACCCGGCGACGAGTTCTGATTCCGCCTCGGGCAGATCGAACGGAGCGCGGTTGGTTTCGGCATATGCGGCCATCAGGTAGATAAAGAAACCAAGCAATTGCGGCCAGATGTTCCAGCTAAAGACACCGTAATGCGTTTGCGAGTTGACGATGTCTCGCAAGCGCAGCGAACCGGCACGCAAGACAACACCCACGAGCGAGAGCCCCAACGCAAGCTCGTAGCTGATGACCTGCGCCGAAGCGCGCAGCGAACCTAGCAAAGAGTACTTGTTGTTTGAGGACCACCCCGACAGCGCGATACCGTACACACCGATGGACGTAATGCCGAGCACGACAAGCAGGCCTATGTTGATGTCGGATATCTCAAACAGGCTGACGTTGTGGTACGTGAAGACGCCGCCGAAGGGTACAACGGCGATCGAGACCAGCGCGCAGGAGAGCGCAATCATAGGAGCGATGACGAACAGCGGACGTTCCACAGCGAGGGGCATCAGGTCTTCCTTGAGGAAGAGCTTGATGCCGTCGGCCAGCGGTTGCAGCAGGCCGAACGGACCCACGCGGCTGGGGCCCCAGCGGTTCTGGATGAGGCCGATCACCTTACGCTCAAGCAGCACCGTGTAGGCGACAGCGGTGAGCGTGATGACCAGCACCACCACGATCTTGAGCAGTGTGAGGAGCAGGAAGATTTGGAAGTCGGAGAGATGCATCGCGGCTTGTGTCCTGTTCTCAGTCTGCCGGGATGCCGGCGGGTTCCACTGCGTATTTGTCGGCCAGTTCCATCATCTTGGGTGAAAAACGGCCCAGCGTGCCGGAGGTGAAGAGCGTGTCTTCGGCAGGGAGGACGAGATCGCGGCGACCCGTTTCAATCTGCACCAGGTCTGACGGAGCAGCCGGCGCAAGGTGCTGATCGTTGCCGCTCATCAATTGCAGGCGAAGCAGGTCGTAACCCGGCACAAGCCGTTGGATTTCGTCGAGGACCGCGAAGGGATCGAACGGCGACAGCTTTGGTTCAAGGTTATTGCTGGTCAGCCACACGGCGTGGCGATCGGCCTCGCCGGACTGCGCGCCGCGTGTCTGCCCAAGGTCTGCCCGAATGCCGGCGGAGCGCTTGCCGAACGGCACGAGCTCGCGAACATTCGCACCCATCTTGTCGGCAACGCGGACAATCAGCTCAAGATCCGTGCGGACGCCGGAACGGTCGGAAGCTTTCTTCACTAATTGGAGATCGCCGTAGCTGTTGGTGACTGAGCCGGACTTTTCGTACAGGTTGGCAGAGGGGAAAATCACATCGGCCAGCGCTGCGGTCTCCGTCATGAACATGTCATGCACGACTACGAATGTATTCGCGAGTGAAGCGGGATCGACCGAGTAGCGCGCGACCGGGTTGGCATTGACGACATAGAGCGCGCCAAGGTTGCCGGCGGCTGCTGCGTCAAAGATGCCGACCATATCAAGCCCCGGCATATTCGAGAAGCGCTCGCCGTACTCATTGCCAAAGTCGTGCGATCCGGTAAGCGGCACATAGCCCGGCAGCATATCCGGCAGCAGTCCCATGTCCGAAGCGCCATGGGCGTTGACGTAGTCGCTCAACAGGGCAAACTTCGCGTTTGGCAGCGTGAGACCAAAGTCGATAAGCGCCTTCAGGCTTGCGCCACGCAACTCGCTGCCGATGAGGATGACGATCTTCTCCTCAGACTTCACCGCATCGCGCAGCTTGGTCAGATCGCCCGAGCCATTGCCGCCGGCGAGCGTGCTCACGGCATCGTTGTAGCCGAGCTCATCAATCTGCGCGAACAACCGCGCCTGGCGGCGCAACTTGATCGGCTGGTGATTCACGATGTACAGCTTCGCGCGGTTCAAGCGAACATCCGCGCGAATATTCCATGCCGTCAAGGGATTCTCGTTGGTCGGATCGCCGCCTATAAGCAGGATCGCAGGCGCAGTCTCATTGTCGTGCTGCGAGGCAAAGCGATCGCGGTGACCCGCCAATGCAGCGGCAAAGGTCATGTAGTCCGCCGTGCGATGGTGGTCGATACTGTTCGTGCCCAGCACCGACCGGCCAAACTTCTGCAGCAGGTACGCCTCTTCGTTCGTCAGGCGATTGCCGCCGATGACGGCCATGCTTGCGCCGCCGCGCGCATCGCGAATCTCGCGCAGCTTTGATCCCGCAAAGGCCAGCGCCTCATCCCACGAGACTGTTTGGAACGTACCGTTCGCCTGCTTCACCATCGGCTCGGTAATGCGCTCGGGCGAGTTGGCGAAGTCGAAGCCGTAGCGTCCCTTGTTGCACAGGAAATCGCCGTTAATGCCGCTTTTATCGCGGTTGTCACCGCGCATGATTTCGGTGCCGTCGGTCGTGGCGCGTACGCCCAGCGTGGTCTTGCAGCCGTCGCCGCAGTGCGTGCACACGGTGGCAATATGATTCATCTCCCACGGCCGCGTCTTGTAGCGATAGGTGTCCGAAGTCAGAGCGCCCACCGGGCATACGTCGATGCACATGCCGCACTCTTCGCAGTCCAGGTGCTGCAGGCCATCTTCGCTTTGCGACGCTGGAATGTTCGGCGCGATGACAGCGGACGATCCGCGATTCTGAATGCCCAGCGCGAAGACGTCCATGCCCTCGCCGCACATGCGCACGCAGCGGTAGCACAGGATGCAGCGCGGGCGGTCGAAGTACACCGTCGGCGACCACTGCTGTTCTTCACGGTGATTCTTCGGCTCGGTGTAGAAGCTATCCGCCGCGCCGTACTTGAACGTCATGTCCTGGAGTTCGCACTGGCCGCCGGCATCGCACACGGGGCAGTCGAGCGGATGATTGCCGAGCAGCAACTGCAGCGTGGCCTTGCGAGCCTGCGCGATCTCCGGCGTCTCGGTCGCTACGATCATGCCTTCCGCGACGGGCGTGGTACAGGCCGTCTGCAGCTTCGGCATCTTCTCAATGCGCACCACGCACATGCGACATGCCGCCTGCAGGCTCAGGCCGGGATAGTAGCAGAACGCCGGGATCTGGATGCCGGCAGCCTTGCAGGCGTCGATGAGCAGCGTGCCCGCGGGTGCGGTGATCTGCTGGCCGTCTACGGTGAGGGTAACGTCTGGCATTCTGATCCTTATGCTGCTTCCGTCAGTGCTCTGGTTGGCAATTCGACATCGAGCCACTCGATTACGTATTGACCGATGTGATCCGGGTCGAATTCAGAGAAATCTAAACTTGTGACTGGTTGACTATCGAGCACGCGCATTAGCTCACGGTTGTCCTCCAGTACGATTGCGATCCCTTTTAGGAGGTTCTGGCGAGTGTCCTCAATGGTCTCGCCAAGTCCACCGGTATTGGGGAAGTCGAGCGCAAAGGCACTCCAGCCGGTATTGCTTTTCTCAAAGACAGTGAGAGAGGTACGTTTCATTTCAGTCCAGCCTCCTTCATCAATCGGTGGAATAAACCTGTGCTCAGTTCCTGTCCAGGATGGTAAAAGCCTGCCTTCAGCAGCAGGCGAATGAACTCCTGAGGTCTCAATGTGCGGACCCAATCAATTCATCAGTAGTAATAAATGCCTTTTCAGTGCGAGCGCCCTTGAGGTACTCCTCAAATTCACCACGGAACTTCTTGACGAAGGCGATCGTCGGCATTGCAGCCGCGTCGCCGAGTGGGCAGAAGGTGCGTCCCATCATGTTCTCGGCCAGGTACTGAATATTGTTAATGTCCTTCACGTTGCCGCCGCCGTTGTAGAAGCGCGTCAAGGTCTTCTTCAACCAATCCGTACCTTCACGGCAGGGGATGCACCAGCCGCATGACTCGTGCTGGTAGAACTTGATCGTACGCAGCGCAAACTCAACGATGGACACCGTCTCATCCAGCACAACGATGCCGCCCGAACCAAGCATGGTGCCGGCCTTGCCCATCTGATCGAAGTCCAGGCCTACGTCAAGCTCATCTGCGGTCAGCACGGGGCACGAAGATCCGCCAGGCACAACAGCCTTCAGCTTGCGGCCACCCTTCACACCACCGGCTACTTCGTAGATCGCCTTCTTCAGGTTGTAGCCCATGGGCAGCTCGTAGACGCCGGGGCGCTCCACATGACCGCTGATGCCGAAGAGGCGCGTGCCGCCATTGCGCTCGCTGCCCAGCTTGGCGTATGCCTCGCCGCCCATCAACAGAATGTGTGGTGCGGACGCGATTGTCTCGGCATTGTTGATGACGGTTGGCCCACCATACAGGCCAACAACAGCAGGGAACGGCGGCTTGATGCGCGGGATGCCGCGCTTGCCTTCGAGCGACTCCATCAGTGCGGACTCTTCACCGACCTCGTAGGCACCGGCTCCGGTCTGCGTCACGATGTCAAAATCCACGCCATCTTTGCCGAAGATGTTCTTGCCCAGATAGCCTTTGGCATAGGCATCGGCAACGGCCTTTTCGACGATCTTGAGCAGGTAGCGGTACTCGCCGCGCAGGTAGATGAAGCCCGTCTTCGCGCCAATCGCCAGGCCGGCAATCATGGTGCCTTCGATGACCGCGTGCGGGTCGTGCAGGAAGATCACGTGATCCTTGCATGTGCCCGGCTCGGACTCATCGCCGTTCACCAGCACATACTTGGGCTTCTCACTCGTCTTTGGCACAAACGACCACTTCATACCTGTGGGGAATCCCGCACCGCCGCGGCCGCGCAGGCCGCTGGCCTTCATCTCGTTAATGACCCACTCCGGGCCGCTTTCGATGGCCTTCTGTACGGCCTTGTAGCCGTCGAGTTCGACGTACTTGTCGATCTCTGCTGCGCCCTGGCCAAAGCGGCGGGAGAGCACGCGGACTTCATCCGGATGCGATACCAGCGTGAGCATTACTTCACATCCTTTCCGCGTCCGGCGGCGTAGTCAGCCAGGATCGCGTCCACCTTTACGGTCGTCAGGTTGTCGTGGAAGTCGTAGTTCACCTGCATGGCCGGAGCCCAGCAACACGCACCGATACACTCCACTTCCTCAAGCGAGAACTCACCATCAGCGGTCACTTCCTTGTGGCCGATGCCGAGCTTCGCCTTGCAGTGGTCCAGGATGTCGTATCCACCCACCAGCATGCAGCTGATGTTGGTGCACACCTGCACATTGAACTTGCCCGCAGGCTTCGTCCGCAGCATGGAGTAGTACGACAACACGCCCCGCACGTCCAGCTCCAGCAGATCAAGCCGCTGTGCGATCTCAGCGACGACCGCGTCGGACACATACCCCACTTCATCCTGCGCGTACAGCAGCATGGGAACCAGCGCTGAACGCTGCACAGGATAGAGCGTGACGAGTTTGTCGAAACGCGCGGCAGTGGCCGGCGTGAAGATGCTGTTCGTAACGGTGCTCACACGCTAATTATCGCCGATGCAAGCTGCTCTGCGCACAGGTCCATCTCATCTTCGTCCGCGTCAATGCGCGCGCGACCGTTTTCCGTCAGCGCAAAGTCATGTACAACGCCAACATTATCGATAAAGTGGGTTCGCGTGAACTGCATCCACTTCAACCCGTACCGGACGGTGATGCTGTCGTCCGACACCTCTACCACGGCATGCTGCTGCCGCCCAAGCGAATGAACAGCCGCATACGACCGGAGCAGGGAAGCCCACGACGTCCAAAGTTCGCGATGCAGTTGATCAGTCACATCTATCAGCGTAGCGGATAGGGCACTTACGGCATAGCTTAGAACTACCTTTGAAATCCCGGCGCGAGGCCGGGCTAAGTCACGTTCAGCAGCCGCACTGACACGCGAAGCGTCAAGAACTCTACGCAGTGCCGTGCTGCTGGGTTTCCTCCGCAGCCTCATCCGTTAGCAGATCCCAGCCATCAAAGCTGCCGTTCATTCCCACAGCCGTTTCCACCAGATCCTTCACGAATTCTTCACGAACGGCGTCCCGGATACTGCGTTTCACACCCACTCGAATGCGGAAGCGGTCGCCATCCTGTTCCGGCTCACGTGTCAACACGCGGGTTCCCTTGGCAAATAGAGCCTTAATCAGTGCCTTCGCGCACGATTCATCCGTGGATGAAAAAAAGAGAGCGATCGATCGCGTGATCTCAACGTTGTACTGCTGTTCCAGCAGGTCCGTCATACGAGCCGTGTTACTCGCAAGCTGCTGGTCGAGATTCTCTTTCGCGCTGGTTTCCGTCGGCATCGTCTTCACCTAATCCAATTGGATGCGTTGGATGGAGGACCAGTGACCTACGCCTGCGGAGCGCTGTCAATCTCTTCAAAGATGTCGGCGATCGCCACGCGGACAGGTGTATCAGGGATGGTGAAGGTATCTTCCATCATGGGAATTACGCCGCCAGCGGAATCCATGGTCCACGCCTCGCGTGTCTTCGGATCGATGATCCAGATGTTCGGCACGCCCATGCGTAGGAATTCCTGCGCACGGGTCACGACGCGCTGGAAGCGGTCTTCGGGGGAGAGGACCTCGACGCATAGAATTGGCGGCGTCGTAAGAATGCCGGTAAAGGGCTTGTCAGCAGGAACGGCGCAGACATCGGGAATACGAAATCGGGTCGAGGAAACTTGAAGTCGCTGTTCGGTATACGCTCGAAGTCCCCAGGCTTTTCGGTTGTTACGGAAGATTGAACCGATGGCGAGTTGAACCGCTGAGTGCCACTCTTCGCCCAAGTGCCGCTCCTCTACTTCGCCATCCACGTAATCGCAATCCGGATGGTAGCTCGTCCGCAGATACTCGCTTATCGGGATGTGGACGACGGTTGCCATGCCTTCATTTGACGCCTGGATGATGCTTCGAGCAAGTAAAAACCCACGCCGTTCGGCGCGGGTTTCTGTTGTGAGCGCAACGATGCCTACCGGTCGATCTCACCCAGCACAATATCGATCGACCCAATCACGGCCACTACATCGCCCAGCAGCTTGCCCTTGCACATCACCTCAAGCGCCTGCAGCGTGGCGTAGCTCGGGTTGCGCATGTGCACGCGCAGCGGCTTGGCTGTGCCGTCCGAAACGACGTAGTAGCCCATCACGCCGCGCGGCGACTCCACAGCCTGGAACACCTCACCCGCCGGCACGCCGAAGCCCTCGGTGACGATTTTGAAGTGGTGGATGAGCGATTCCATCTGCGTCTTCATCTGCTCGCGGTCTGGCAGGATAATCTTCGGCGCGTCCGCCACGATGCGGCCCTCAGGCATGCGATCCAGCGCCTGCTGGCAGATCTTAATGGATTCGTACATCTCTTCCATGCGGATCACGTATCGCGCCCACACGTCGCCCTCGGTGCGGATCGGCACCTTGAATGTGTACTTCTCGTAGCCCGAGTAGGGCATGTCGCGTCGCAGATCCCAGTCAACGCCGGATGCGCGTAGCGGCGGGCCTGTTACACCGAGCGCTATTGCGTCGTCCGGTGAGAGGTAGCCGACACCCTTCAACCGGCCCATCCAGATGGGATTGCCCGTCAGCAGACCCTCATACTCGGCGACCTTCGACGGCATGATCTTCAGGAACTTCTGCACGCGTCCAAACCAATCCAGCGGCGGCTCCATGGAGAGGCCGCCGATGCGGAAGTAGCTTGTCATCATGCGTTGGCCGGCTACTGCTTCGAAGAGGCGCAGGAGCTCTTCGCGCTCGCGGAAACAGTACAGGAAGACGGTGAGCGCGCCGATATCCATGGCGTGCGTGCCCAGCCAGACGAGGTGGGATTGGATGCGCGTGAGCTCGTTCAGGAGGACACGGATGGTCTCTGCGCGCTCCGGGATTTCGAGGCCCAGCAGCTTCTCCACCGCAAGCACGTAGGCCAGGTTGTTGGTGAGCGGACTCAGGTAGTCGATGCGGTCGGTGAGGGGCACAACCTGTTGATAAAACTTGGCTTCGCAGGTTTTCTCGATGCCTGTATGCAGGTAGCCGATGTCAGGCGCGAGGGAGACGACGGTCTCGCCGTCGATCTCAAGCACGAGGCGCAACACGCCGTGCGTGGACGGGTGTTGCGGGCCCATGTTCAGCACCATGGTCTGGTCCTGTGAGGGGTCGTTCTTGTGGTGCGCGGAGTCCGCGACGACGTCTTCTACGTCCGGTATGAGCATGTCTGGCGCTGCGAGTGGAGCCATGTCTGGGTCCTTTTGTGGTGCTTTCCAAGCAATTTTGTGCGCGAAATGGAATGCTTTTTGCGCGTTTCTGATCCGTTTTTAGCGGTAGCCTTCGACGGGGTAATCCTTACGCAGCGGATGACCCTTCCAGTCGGTCGGCATCATGATGCGCGTCAGCCGTGGGTGATTGTTAAACCGGATCCCAAACAGGTCCCAGACCTCGCGCTCATAAAAATTCGAGCTGGGCCAGACGCCCGTGATGGAGTCCACGGTGGGGTCGTCGCCGTCCAGCAGGACAGCGAGCCGGATGCGCTGCTTCAGCTTCATGGACACGATGTGGTAGGTCACCTGGAAGCGCGGCTCGCTCGGGTACCAGTCCACAGCGGTGCAGTCTTCAAAGAAGTTGTAGCCGGCCGACTGCACAGCCTTTGCCGCGGCAACAATGTTCTCCGGCGCAACGGTCACGGTCAGCTCATTGCGATCGAACTTTGCCTTGACCGGCATGTTGCCTAGCGCGATGAGCGCGGGATTCTCCGGCATGTTTTCGCGAACGAGTTCGAGCGAAAGAAAGTCAGCCATTACAGGTCCGCCTTGTCGTTGCCCCAGTCAAGAATGCCCTTCTTCCATACATAGAACAGGCCCACGGCCACGAAGCCGAGGTACACCAGCATCTCCCAGAAGCCGAAGAATTTTGAACCGGTGATGCCCGGCAGCTGGCGGAAGATCGTTGCCCACGGCAGCATGAAGACGGCTTCCACATCGAAGAGGATGAACAGCATGGCCACCATGTAGAAGCGCACGGAGAAGCGGCCGCGCGCATCGCCCACCGGGTCCATGCCGCACTCGTAGGCGCCGGCCTTCACCAGGCTGGGCTTCTTCTTGCCGATAAAGAACGATCCGCCCACCATGCCACCGGCCAGGCCAATCGCGACCAGCAGCTGGATGGCCAGCGGCAGATAGTTCCAGATGTAGGGATGACTCGAGTTCATGCTGTCCTGTCGGATGCGGCTTGTTTTCGCTTCTAGGGACGATTCTAGTCGCAGAGCGCAGCGAAGGGAATTGGGGCCGTCAGCCTCATCAAAACCGGCGGCCCGTTCTGTTATCTCTTGCGTGTAGTGCGCCTATCCCTTGCGCTTGGCGCTAACCGGCGGCTCGTACTGAAATACCGCCTCCAACGGAACAGCAAACAAGGTGGCGATCCGGAACGCCACCTCCAGCGACGGCGAATACTTGTCCAGCTCAATCGCAATGACGGTTTGGCGGGTCACGCTGATCTGATCAGCAAGCTCCTGCTGCGTCATCGACCGCAGAGCGCGCAGCTCACGGATGCGGTTGCGGATGCCGGCCATTACACCGCCCTCCGGTAGTCGATGAGCTGCGTCACAATGCGAACGACGTCCGCAAGCACCAGCATGCCGAACATCACGCTCAGGAAGTGGATTGCCATGCGCCTTGGATCGAGCAGGCCAAGCGCCTGGTGCGCCCACAGGGCGCTGAGACCGAGGAAGACGCATGAGCCGAAGGCAAAGTAGCCGGCACGGTAGCCCCGCAGGCCAATCAGCCGGTCGCGCTCATCCTGCAGGCGGTTCCGCGTGGCAATTGCAATGATGATCTGCAGCACGATCTGCACGATTATCAGCAGCAGCATGGTGCCTGCAATGCGGCTGAGTGAGTTCGAGCGGCCATCGTGCAAGAGGTACGGAACGTACACCACAACATCTGCCAGCAATGCTCCGTACAGGGAGCGTTCCTGATACGTAGTCAACGCCATCGCAAAGCCTCCGTGTCAAGGATATTTGACATGGATGACTCTATAAAGACAAAGTGGACCGTGTCCAATATATTGGACATAATATACTTGACTAACCAGCGCTGAATCGATACGCTAGATTCATGAGCTACCCGACCACGTTACAGGACGCAATCCTCTACTTCAGCGACGAACAGACCTGCATCAATGCGGTCGCGGAGATGCGCTGGGCGGATGGTCAGATCGTGTGCGAGGGCTGCGGCGAAGTAGGCAATACGATCTGGCTGGCGAAGCAGAAGCGGTGGAAGTGCCGGGGATGCAAGAAGCAATTCAGCGTTAAGCAGGGCACCATCTTCCACGATTCCCCGTTGGGCCTAGACAAGTGGTTTGTGGCTATGTGGATGCTTGCCAACTGCCGCAACGGTGTCTCTTCGCATGAGGTCGCCCGCACCATAGGTATCACGCAAAAGAGTGCGTGGCATATGCTCCGGCGCATCCGCAAGGCAATGGAAGATGACGATAAGACGCCCATGACTGGCGTGATCGAGATGGACGAAACCTTCCACGGCGGCAAGGCTAAAAACATGCACGCCAATGATCGGGCACGGAAGATTGCGACTCCGAACAAGGGCAAGACGATTGTGGTTGGTATGTTGCAGCGTGGCGGTCGTGTCCGTGCAGGCATCGTGGAAGCGCGTACGAAAGAGGCCTTGCTAGAGATGGCGCACACGAACGCCGCTGCCGATGCGACGCTCATCACGGACGAGCTACACGCTTACAAGGGCGTGAACCTCACGCACGATCATCAACCATGCCGAGCAGTACGTCCGTGGTCACATCCACACGAATGGTATTGAGTCGTTCTGGTCGATGCTGAAGCGCACGATGGGCGGCACGTACATCAGCGTGGAACCGTTCCACCTGTACCGTTACCTGCATGAGCAGGTGTTCCGCTTCAACCACCGAAAGGATATGACGGATGCTGGACGCTTCCGTGCTGTCCTAAAGGATGTAGTGGGTCGTCAACTCACCTATGCCGAGTTGACGGGGAGGGTGGGGGCGACCGCGTAAGCCTAGCCCTTACGGACAGAAGCGCGGTCCAAAGGCTTTGAAGAAGGTTTGACGACCTTCCGTAATAGCTCTTTGAACGCCTGATATTGAGGACTAGGGTTCGTTCTTCGATTCCTTCCCGGGAGTAGAGCGCAACGCACAGGTAGCCATCTACCGTAGATTATCACGCGGCGGAAAGGCTGTTTTTGTGACCTATAATTCCAGTTCCATATGTCATCGGCTAAGATCACGCGTTATTCGGTGGACGAACTGGTGAGCGCCAGAAAGATAGCCGGAAAAGCCAAAGGCAACGGCAGTGCGGGAAACCCTTTAGTAATCGCCCTGTTTCGAGCCGACGCGCCAGGGATCGATCTGTCGCTTAGCTTTGAGTCTAGGATGCCGCCTGCTCCGCCCCCCGGCGTGGTATCAGTTCGCAGATCGGGAGCATCTCTGATGTGGCAGGGAGAGCGCATCCGTGGCATTGACTGGACGATTAAGCATGATGTCCTTCTTGATGGTGTCCCCACGGGAACTGTGATTCGTGGATGGCATGAGCATTATTGGACCGAGTCGGATGGAAGCGATGCAATCCGCACGCCGATCCCGCCTCCGAAGAATGAGGACCTTAGCGCTCTTATGACGTGGTGCTGTAAGCAATGGAACATTGAAGGTGTTCCGCAAACGATGAGGTTGTTCCAGTGAGCAATGAACTTCAAGACTTAGCCCTAGACCGATTCTTCGATTTCTACAGGAGCGATGTGGAGTCCGAGGTTGTGGACGCCAACAACGTCGTATTGTCTTTTCCTGTTCATTTTTCAGGTTTCCATCGGATAGAGATCACGGTCACCCGTTCGTCTCAGGACAGGTTCATTATCTCGGACGGCTCTAAAACCATCGATGAACTCAAGATGGCCGGATACACCGTGAATAAGAAATTTCGGGAGAAGATCGGGGAGATAATTCGTTCTGCTCAGTTGCGGATGGTCAACGACTATCTCATCACAGAAACAGACCTAAAGGATTTGGGTGGTTCTATTCAACGTTTTATCGAGGCCACCAAGACGATAGGGGATGCTTACCTTGTACACAAGAGCAGCTCACCCAGAGACAAGGAATTGATCGAGGCTGTCTCCAGAATACTTTACGGATACAGCATTCCCTTCCAAACGCGGCATACGCTTCAAGGGAAGATCGAAGATCATAAGGTCGATTTCTTTTATGCCCCCAATGGCGTTCCCGGATTGGCCCTCTCGGTTATTGGCAACCCCAGCAAGATGGCCGCAGAGGCGTGGGCTTTCAAGTCTGATGACATTCGTAAGGCTAATGATCGAGTAAGGGTTGGCGTCGTCTACAACTCCGATGAGACGAAAAGTTCCAGTCAGACGATCCTCAAAGGGTCGGCTGATATGAGCATCCCCAGCACAGAACTTGAAGGTGGCTTATTCGGTGAATTAACGGCTATAGGCATTCTGAAGCGACGCTGATCCCGTAGCCGAAAGCTCTGCTATCGTTCTGCCATGCTCACCATCGCAGGCGGAATCGTCCTCGGCGTCGTATTCCTGTGCCTAATTCCAGTGGTCCTTACCGTATGCGGCTACCTGCTAGTGGGCCTTTTTCATTTACCGGGAATCCTGCTGCGTGCCCTATGGGAGGGGATTAAGGAACTTAAGGAGTTGCCCCAACTGTTCATGCAGCAGATGCGCGAACCTGTGTCGCTGCCTTTACGCAGGAAACACCCTTTCCCAAGATGGAAAGGACTGATTGGTGCGGCCCTCTTATGCCTATTCCTGATTGGCGTAATGGTTGTTACGGACCCTTACTTTCGGAAGTAGTCGCTGCCCTGTCACGGTCCCTAAATCCTGCTCCAAATGCCGTGGTTAGTCAAGTATATTATGTCCCAAATTACGCGTGATACCGTCACTCTTGATTTCACCTCACTCTTGCTGCGCCTGCCGGTGACGGTCTGTTCTGCCCATCTTTCGCTGGAGACCATGATGACGAGACATTTCGCTGTTGCGGCTGTGTTGGCTGTGAGCGTTGCCGCTGGGGCGGCCATGAGGTCGGAGCCGGACGGCCTTGTGCTGCCCGCGGGCTTCCATGCCACGGTTGTTGCGGAAGGTTTGGGACCGATTCGCCACCTGGCAATCCGGGATAACGGTGATATCTACATCTCCACACGGCACCGGGGCAACCAGCCCTCCGCCGGCATTATTGCGGTGCGTGTGGGGCCTGATCACAAGGTGGCACAGGTGGAGCACTTTGGCGATGTGGACCAGGGAACGGGCATTCGCATGTACAAGGATGCGCTGTATGCCACCTCGGCGACTGGTGTCTATCGGTTTGCGCTGGACGCCAAGGTGCTTGTGCCCACGGCTCCGCCAGAAACCATCGTGGGCGACCTGACCGCCGCGGACAATCACGTCATCGCATTCGACGGCAAAGGGAGTCTGTACGTTTCGTCCGACGGCGGTGGCAACATCTGCCCTGACCCGGCTGTACCCAAAGGGAGCAAGCCCGTGGGGTTGAAGCCGTGTCCGATTCTTGCGACGAAAGGCGGCATCTGGCGATTTGATGACGCCAGGCTGAATCAGAAGTTCAGCGAAGGCGAACACTTTGCCGCGGGCGTTCGCGACAGCAGCGCGCTGGACTGGCATGCGGGTGACGGCCTCTACGTTGCAATCCACGGCCGTGACGGCATGCATACCATTTTTCCGGAGATCATAAGCGCAGCGGACGATGACGCCATTGCCGACGAGATGCTGCGCGTGGAAAAGGGTGCGGAGCTCGGCTGGCCGTACACCTATTACGATGGTGCGCGGAACATCCGGCTGGATGGTCCGGAGTATGGCGGCGATGGCAAGACCCCGGCCAGCGGCGCGTATCCCAAGCCCGCCGTGGCCTTTTCCCAGCCGCGCCGGCCCGCTGTTACGGATTTGGCCTTCTACACAGGCAAACGTTTTCCAAGCATGTACCGTGGCGGCGTGTTCCTGGCGATGCATGGTGGTCTCGAGGCACACACCGCACCCGATGGTCAGGCGGGATTCAACGTGGTCTTTGTACCCTTCAAGGGTAATCGCGCGGGTACGCCGGTCGTCTTTGCCGATGGGTTTGCGGGCCCGCTGCCCAGCGATAAGACGATAAAGGGCGCAGTCTACCGGCCGGTCGGCGTTGCGGTCGGGGCCGACGGTGCGCTGTACGTCGCAGACTCCATCAAAGGCCGCATCTGGCGCATCAGCTACGGCGAGAAACCATAGGCGTGGCTGCGATGTTGGCCGGACTTTACCGGAAGAGCGCGAGGTAGCGGTCGGCGGCCATCTGCCCGTACAGCGCGGCGGTCAGTCCGCCCGCTGCAAGAAAGCTGCCGAAGGGCAGGCGTGTTGCGGCGCTTGCCTTACCACGCGCCAGCAGCGCAACGGCATAGAGCGTAGCCAGCAAAACACCTGCGAAGAGCGCCACCACGGTCGGTGTAAACCCAAGGAACGCTGCTATCAGCGCCAGCAGTTTCGCGTCGCCGAGTCCCATTCCATCGCGCTTGCGAACGGTTTTATAGAGCACGCGGATGAGATAGAGCAGAAGGAACGCGGCTACCGCGGCTAGCAGCCGGCCGAAGATGAGGTGCTCGGGCCCGGTGAGAAAGATGTTGCCGGGGCTGCGGCCGGCGTTTGCGCTGTTGATGTTGGGCGCGTGCTGCAGGACGACGTTGCCCTGGTTCTCGTCGAGAAAGATGGCTTGCGCGCAGGCAAAGAACAGGCCGGCGGCGATGCCCGAAAGGGTCAACGCATCGGGCAGCAGGTGGTGCTGCCAATCGATTACCGCGAGGCCGATCAACAGCCATCCCAATGCACACAGTGCCAGCTGCTGCACGATGAGCTGCATCAGCGGGTCTGCCGCGAAGTTCAAGCCATGAGCGACAGGCAGCAGGCACGCGGCAAACCAGAGGCCCGTGGCAAGTTCTACCGCTGGATATTGCACGGAGATGTATTGGCCGCAGTTGCGGCATCGGGCGCGTAGGAGGGCGTAGCTGAGGAGCGGAATGTTGTCATGCCAGCGGATCTGAGCGCCGCAGGCAGGGCACTTTGAGCGCGGCGAAACGATGGATTCGCCGCGTGGTAGACGCGCAATGCAGACGTTCAGGAAGCTGCCGAAGAGCAGACCGATTAGAAACGCCACGCCTGGAATAAGAAGATTGGCCTGCACAGACAGAAGTATAGGTGCTGACGGCATCGGCGCATTCCGGCGCTGCTTGTCATCCGCTTCAGGAAACGAGGTATGTGCGGAAGCGATCCAATGCACCAATGATTCGCAAACTGAAATCCGGTGAGTATCGCATCTACTCCCGCTCCACCGACGAGAAGACGGGCAAGCGGAAAAATCTGGGCACCTTTGCGACGCGCGCCGCGGCTGAGAAGCACGAGAGGGCTATCCAATACTTCAAGCACGGCTAGAACACAGCGCGAGTTTAGAAGTCGAAGTGCGTCCGCACGCTTGGCACCAGTATCGGCCCGCGATCCTGGTTGTAGCCAGGGTGAAAGATGACGCTGCCGCCGAGGGCGAAGTACATGCCTCGCCATGCATGTGCGTTGTAGTAAAACTCCGTGATGTCTTCGCGGGCGTAGTTCAGCCGCCCATCGCCCAATAAAAAGCCGAGCCCGCCCAATGCCAGGTAGTGCTGGTGATCCTGCTTGATCGCGTTCGTCACAAAGGCAATGCCCAAGCGGTCCTGCGGCCGCCCCCATGCGACGGGGCTGTAGTCCACGCCGCCGGAGATACTCTGATCGACCTCGGTGTACGCGAAGGATTCGTGCTGACCTTCGTTCCATCCAAAGCGGCCGAATGCGCGGAAATTGCCCGGCAGCAGCTGCTCAAGATTCAGGCCGAAGCCGTACTTTACCGTGCCTTGCTGTCGCGTCGCCGTCACGTCCGGCGTTGTGCCGGTAGCCAGCGCGATGCGGTTTGCCACACGGTACGTTCCCATGTCGGCGTGGTTCACAAAACTCAGAGCACGCACTGTTGTGCCCTTGATCCCGAGTAGTTGCTCACGCGCAACGAACTCGATGTTCTGTCCATTTGCCCGTCGCAGCGCGTAGTCCACGTCGATACCGTTTGCCACTGTCGGCATCGTCGCAATGGCGTACCGAACCGTGTACCCCGGCGTCTCCAGGGCGGCAATGGCACCCCAGGTGTAGCCGCGCGTGTCCGCGGCGTAGTCCCACGCACCCTGGTTGTCGATCGTCCAGTTGGTGAACTGCAGATGACTATCTGAGCCAACGGCGTTCGCATCGAATGTGTCCGGCAGGCTCATCTTGCCAAATCGGAGGTCGATCCGCTTCTCCGGCACCTCGGTAGCAAGTGAGCCCGGGTCGCGGTCGTGTTCGACCAGCTTGCTCGAAAGCCCGAAGGTCTGGTGAATCTGCAGCCGTGCCAGGTACGGCTTGGAGCCCAGGTTGGGATTTCGTACGACGTCCAGATTGGTAAATCCGGCAAGACCGAGCGCCTCCGACAGACCACGGCCGCCCGCCGACTCAAAGTTCACGATCAGGTCCGTCGAGAACCGTGGATTCCTCACCAGCTGGGCGCCGAGGTACAGCGTCCCAACCAGCGATGTTTTGTATTCTCCACGGCTCTGGAATGAGTTCACGCCCTCATAGGGCGAATGGAATGGCGTATTTGCCTGAAAGATGATGTTGGCCTGGCCGGCCGCGAAGAAGCGATTACGCTCCGTGTGGGGGAACATTGTCGTCGCCTGCTGCGGCTGCGTGGTTGCGGACGGCTCCTGAGACAGGAGCGTCAGCGGAAAAAGGCATGCGAGCGACAGCAGCAACAATCTCATCGTTTCTTTCTGGATCACTACTTTCGAGTATTGTCTGCCGAGTCGATGAGGATTGCGTGACACGCGAGTTTTGTAGCGCAACAACTATGAGGTAGTTATACCAATAGGGTGTGCGGGAAGCGAAGTAGACCGCAAGGAGGAGCGTTCCCCAAAGCAGCTATGGATTTGCCGCACTTCGAGCTTGGAACGAGCAAAGAGCCCTCGTCCCACAAACCCACAATTTCGGCGACGAAATGGTCAAACGGCGAGAACGGCGTTTCTCGTTACCAATACTTACCGCTCTTTATCATTTGCAACAGAACGCGATTAGGTGCTCATCCGAGAGTTCCTGCATCACATGGGTGGGATTGCTCCCTCCGAGATCATGAAAGTCTCTAACCATGTGCATCTGGTCGTAGTAGCCAACTTCATGAGCGATGTCGAGCCAACTTCGACGGCCTGATCGATACTCGGCAATTGCACGCTGAAAGCGAGAGACCCGAGCCAAGGCTTTTGGAGCCAAGCCGTTCCAACCAAGGGACCTTCGCGCAAACTGTCGTTCGCTGACCCCAGACATCCTTGCGGCGTCACCTACGTTGCATCTACCTGAGGCCAATCGATACATGGCGCGCGCTGTCGAATCGAGCGGACGGGCCCGCTGTAGCCGATAGAGGAAGAAGCGGTCCAGCAGGTTCACTTGATCGGCGAAGCTTTCCGCATTGCCGAGGCGCTCATAAAGAGACGAAATCTGGGGTCCGAATACTGCATGACCTTCCGTTCCGGCTCCCGTCAGCGGCGAGACCGGCACACCGAAGAGGCGGTACAGACCAAGGGGTCGAAACAGAACAATCAACGACTTAACGTGATCCCGCAGAATCAGACGCACCCTGTGCGCGTCGATCGGACCTATCACCGTTGCTGCCCACGATGGCCGTGACTGTTCTGTTCCAAGCGCTTTGACTTCGTAGATGGAGTCAAACTGAAACTCCAGCATGGCTCCGGCGCGAGGCAGAACTGGTTCAACGATCTTAAGATCGTTGGCAGCCGTTTCCCGCTGCACATACCACTGGATAAACGGCTGCAAGATCGTGCTTGGGGCGGCGCCCTGCGCTGTCAGCATCATCGCCTCCGGACCCTACTAAGATTTCTGGGCCGCACTCGAAAACGGCAATTTCATCTTCTCGACGTTGTGCAGGTCCATCTGCGTCGCTTTCCAGCTAACGCCTTCTTTTAGCAACGTATATGAGACGAGCATGTCGTCCTCCTTCGACAAATCGAGCTTGCCGTCCGGATTCATGACCGGGCTCTTCCAGCTTGCCTGCAGAATGATGACGGTGGGTGCAATTTGTCGAACGTCGATCAACTGCAAGGGCGGCGCAGCAACATCATGATACGGTCCGCCGGGGTCGTGCAGGAAGCCAAGGGCTTTGGTAACCGCTGCGCGACCCTCGACCAGCGAACCAAAACGGTTGACGGTGTTGGCGTCGGAAGTTTGGAGGAGGCCGAGTCGCTTGGCGTCGTGATGGTTCCAGGCCTCGATCCATTTGGTCAGGAACTCGTTAGCCGTTGCACGGGCTTCAGCTGAGCCAATTGGTTCTCCAGCTTTGAGGACACGGGAGGCCGCAAGTGCGGTTCCCGTCACCATAAAAGTGCGTCGTGAGATCGAAGAGGTTGTCATAGGGAAACCGTAGTAGCGCAAGAAGAACAGCGCCTAGTACAAACCAGACATGCAGTAAGAAAATTGGTCCCTACAAGTCGCATTGTGTGTACTAACGAGCAAAGGCTCCCCTGCGAGAGCAGGCCAATGAACGTTTCGAGTCCGAGCGCGCCCTCGAAGATCGCTTTGCCGCCGGCACGTTCGATCACCTCACGCGGTTTCCTGAGCAGCTTCTGCGGAGGAGGAGTAATTGACTAAGACGCTTGCGCCCAAGGCACCGTAGCGTTCGGCGATCGCTTTGCCGATGCCGCGTCCACCCCCTGTGACAAGTGCAACTTTGTTCTTTAATTTAGTCATTTGGCTCCCTTTCATCTGGCGTTGAGAGGACGAGGTGAGTAGGAGGGCGCCAGGCGACGCCCTCCTGGGTCTGACTAGATCGACTGACCGCCGGAAACTTCGATCCGCTGCGCGTTGATCCAGCGGTTATCCTCGGTGAGCAGCGATGCGATCATGGGACCGATATCGTCGGGAAGGCCCGGACGCCCGAGTGCCGTCGCTTCCGAGACCATCTTGTTAACGGCCGGATTGTCTCGAACCACACCTCCACTGAAGTCCGTCTGGATAGCTCCTGGAGCGACAGCGTTGACGGTGATCCGGCGCGGGCCAAGCTCCTTGGCCAGGTATTTGGTAAGCACTTCAATGGCACCTTTGAGAGATCCATAGGGAGCGCTCTCCGGAATGATGATCCGGGTGAGGCCAGTCGAGATCATCACGATGCGACCGCCATCATTGATAAGGGGAAGGAGCTTTTGCGTGAGAAAGAAGACACCCTTGAAGTTCACGTTGTAAAGCTGGTCCAGCTCCGCCTCGGTTGTCTTCTCGAAAGAGGCGTGATGAGAGACACCTGCGTTGTTCACGAGGAAATCGAACCGTTCCGCCCCAAACTCAGCGAGCGCCTTACCCACGTCTATCAGGAACGGCTCAAAGGAACTTACATTCCCAACGTCCAGTTTCAGGGCGATCGCCTTGGCTCCCGCTTTGTTAACCTCTGCCACAGCCTTGTCGGCTTCTGCCTTATTCGAGTTGTAGGTGAAAATTGAGTGGACACCGCGCTTGGCAAGGTGGAGCACGGTATTCTGGCCCAGCCCGCGGCTGCCGCCGGTAACGATCGCAATCTTCCCAGCTAATGATGAAGTTTGTTCTGTCGGCATTGTTGTCTCCTGAATGCGTACTGGAAGTTAGACATGTCTTCGAGCGCTGACGCACCTGCCCAAACCTTCCTACTTCTTGCCTATTCCTGCTTCGCTTATCCAGTCAGTCTGCTATTCTGCCAAGGAGTGACAAAGGGGGTGCTTAGAAGTCATGCTGAGTCTGCTGCGCGATGCGGCCACACGTTTCACTGAGGCACAGGTCGGAACCGGGCCGTTTGAGACGGCGATTCCAGGACTCACACTTTTACGGTCGGCTCACGAGAACCGGACAAACTTTCATACCTGTAAGCCGGCGCTCTGCATCGTGGCTCAGGGGGCGAAATGGACTATGTTCGGAGAGACGCGGTTTGATTACCATGCAGGCCAGGCCATGGTGGTAAGCGTTGAACTGCCTGCGTTCAGCACCATCGTGGAGGCAAGCCCGAGCGAACCCTATCTCGGTATCATCATCGAGTTCGATCTGGCCATCATGCGCGAGGTCATGGACGGCCTGGATACGCTGCCGGAAATGACCGGTGAGGTTGAACGGAGCGTCTTTGTCACAGACTTCGACGGCCCCTTAGCGGATTGCGCCCTGCGGCTGCTGCGATTGCTGGAAACACCGCGGGCAATTCCTGTCCTGTACCCGGCGATCATGCGCGAAATCTGCTACTGGCTTCTAACTGGCCCGCACGGAGCAGACATCATAAGCATGACAGTTGGAAAGGTCCATACGAAGAATGTCCTGAGCGCGATTCATTTTCTTCGCGATCGGTTTGCTGAACCGGTTCGCATTGAGGAATTGGCTTCTATCGCCCGGATGAGCCCTTCCGCGTTCCACCGTCAATTTAAGGCGATTACGTCCATGACACCGCTCCAGTATCAGAAACAGCTTCGCTTGCTCGAAGCTCGGCGGGTCATGCTTGCGGACGAGTCCAATGTGGGAACCACAGCGGCTCAGGTCGGCTACGAAAGTGGAACCCAGTTCAGCCGCGAGTACTCCCGTATGTTCGGCATGCCTCCCCGACGAGACATTCTTGCTCTCAGGTCTGCCATCCCCAGTCCTGACCGCAGCGCTTAAGAAGCCGCAACGATGTTAGTAACGGGAAGTCGCATAGTCAGGAGCAAAACCGGTCAGGGCGGGTCCGGCTCCAATCCGATGCGGTCGTTGACCGTATTCTACAACCGCTGCTTACAGCCGAGATAACGCTCAGTCGTTTGGACGGACACGTGCTCGAGCAGGAACTGTATCTGTTCGAGCTCCCCGCCCGCCTGATGACACAGGCGAGCGCAAGTTCTGCGGAGGTCGTGAGGAGCAAGAGGGCCAAAGCCGCAATCTGAGGCTGCTTTTCTCACGATCGAATAGATGACCTTCGCCGTAAATCCGCTACCCCAAACCTTGCCGGTCTTGGCCACAGAACGGAACAGGGTGCCACTCGCCAGTTTGCCGACTTCAACCATGCATCCACGGTTACCTTGACCCACGCCGGCACAGGCACCGTTCGCACGTGACCGCCTTTGCCCACCAGGTCCGCCAAGATCCAGTGATCCTCTCGGAGCTGCAAGTCCTCAATCCTGACCGTCACGATCTCAGCCCGGCGCAGACCACACCCTATGAGCATGGCGAGTACGGCTCGGTTCCGCACGTTCCGGAGCTCCAGTCCAGCAGGTGCGGAGATGAGAGTCTTACCTTGCTCGGCAGAAAGCCAGTTCCCGACCCGGACGCCCAGCCGCTTTGCACCTTTCACTCGGCGTATACCTGCGGCGAGATCAGGGCTGAGGAGGCCACAGTCGGATGCTTCGTACGCCAGTCGGCGGACAGCGGCCAACCTGAGGTTGATTGTCGCCGGGCGTACCGCCGCTGTTCCAGCGAGATCCGGTACCTGGTCATGACCGTTCTATTAAAAGCCAAAGGTGGTTCGGAGCAATACCAGTCGATGAAGTCCCGGATGGCATGGTCGTAGGATCGTCGCGAACTCGGAGACGCGAGGCTGTTTAGAACAGCGGTTTTGGACTGCTCCAGGTCGGGCAGCTTCAGAATGGTCTTAGGGCTCTTCCTCTTTATACTTTTCGCCATGGCACGGCCTCCCAGCCGTGCAAGAAAGACGAATCGCGTTTGCTCCTCACCTGTAACGCGTTTAGCGGGACCGACATCTCCCTGACGATCCGGCAGCCGCTTCTAGGGGTGCGGGGAGGCAAGATGCTGGGCGGCGGTCACAACGCAGGCTCGGCGTCGGCTCCGCTCCGTTGAAGCACTGCCGTCCGAGCCTGTGACCATGCGCGACAACTGGGGTACGGCAAACCACCACGCAGCCAGTCCGATCAGTAGAAACACCAGCTTTGCCGGCTCAAGATCGTCTTTCAGTAGACCGTCCCGTTGTGCTTCGGCAAACATCACAACCGTCCGCTGATAATGAGCCCTGCGGGCGGCCTCGTTTACGGCTGGACCCTCGGCCAAACCCTCCCAGAGTAAAAGCCGGACCAGCTGAGGATGCTCGGCGTGATAGTCGAAGATGCAGCCCGTATATTCCCCAATATTCTCCAGGCCGGGAGCGTTCGCTCCTAGGGAGATAGCGAGCTTTTCCAGTTCCTCGATCAGCACCGTTTCGAAGAGTCGTCGTTTGTCCCCGAAATAGTTGTAGAGCCGCTCCTTGTTGATCCCGGCGAGAGCTGCGATCCGCGCCATCGTCGTACCGTCGGGACCATGTGCCGTGAACTCCGCGTATGCCGCTTGCTGAAGACGACGACGTGTTTCCTGCGTATCCCAGGCCATCAACCGATTCTATTTGAATCCCAACGGTGAGGTTGGAATCCCATGTAGTATCCAACCAGATCGTTGGAGATGGATTCAAGGTCATCGGCTCGGAGGAGATCAAGTATGGCGGGAAGAGTTGAGAAAAAGATTGCGGTGGTGACGGGCGGAACCAGTGGCATTGGATTGGCGACGGCCAAAATGCTCGCAGCGGAGGGTGCCAGGGTTTTTGTAACAGGGCGAAGGAATCCAGAACTCGCAGCGGCGATCGAGCAGATCGGTCATGGCGCCGTGGGCATCCAGGGCGATGTTTCCAAGCTGGAGGATCTTGACCGACTGTTCACGCAAGTGAGAGAGCAAGCGGGGCGGCTTGATATCTTGTTCGCGAATGCCGGCACGGCTGAACACCTCACTCTTGAACAGGTATCTGAGAGTCAGTTCGAAGCCGGGTTCGCCGCGAATGTCAAAGGTGTGTTCTTCTGCATGCAGAAGGCTCTGCCATTGATGCCCATCGGAGCGGCCGTTGTTCTGAATGCTTCCATGTGGACAATTAAGGGAATACCTGGATTCGGCGTATTGAGCGCGAGCAAGGCCGCGGTGAGGAGCTTCGCGCGAACGTGGGCAAACGAACTCAGGGAGCGCAGAATACGCGTAAACGTCGTCAGCCCAGGCCCAGTTCATACTCCTTCGATTGAGAAGGCGACAGGTGGCCGGGAGGATGCCGAGCGACTCTTGTCGGAACTGTCTAAAGACATCCCTCTCGGTCGCCCTGGCACGCCGGACGAGATTGCAAAAGCGGTCGTCTTCCTCGCCTCAGAAGATGCAAGCTATGTGAACGGCGCTGAACTTTTTGTCGATGGTGGAATGGTACAGATCTAGCGGCGATTCATCTTGCAAAAAGTGTGTTCACTCCTCCTAAGTCGCAATAGCGGAAGTTGCCATCAGCAGGTCGATCTGAAGCGATACGACCCGCTACCTGTAGTGATCCGCAATCATGAAGACTTGGGTTCCTCGAATGTGCGCGTTCGTAGCCGGTATGGAGTACGGCACCTGCGATGCGCCGCTGTCAACGTAAAGCTCAGAGACGGTGGCCGTTTAGCCGAGCCGCTCAGCTTCCGCAACTCTCCTTGAGCAGATGTCTAAAATGTGATACTGGCAACGACACACATTTGGGAGGGGTCATGCCGACCAGTACGCGTTTCGCCGTTGCGGTTCATGCGCTGGCCGCGATGGCGGTTAGCGATGGGAGTCCGATGCGCTCAGAGGACCTTGCCTACTCTGCAAACACTGGAGCTGTCGTCATTCGCAGTATTCTTTCGCGACTGAATGACGCTGGGCTGACGAAATCACAACTGGGAGCTGGCGGTGGGGCACTTCTGGCCAAATCCGCCGATTCGATCCGGCTTCTTGACGTTTACAAAGCCGTTGAGGATATGGAACTGTTCTCGATGCACCGCACACCTCCACGGGAGGCATGTGCGGTGGGAGGAAACATCCAAGCGGCGTTGCGACCGACGCTAGATCGAGCGAGAAAAGCTCTGGAAGCGGAATTGAAGAGTGTCACCATTGCCGATGTCGCGCGAAAGGTGGCTCGACTAGGGAAGTTCACCGTTCCGCTTACATGGTAGACTTCGCCAAGCAATAAATGTCATAGTGTCATAGACACTTCTTCGGTAAAGATGGGCGGTCGTTGACCCCGTTAGGCACAGCCGAAAACGAAACCAGAGGAGATTTTTATGTCAGTGGGCATCATTGGTACGGGAGCTCTTGGTACAAGCGTCGCGCGAGCCCTCGCTGCGGCAGGTATCGAAACAGTCATTTCAAACAGACGCGGTCCTGAAACTCTGAAAGACTTAGCCGAGCAACTCGGTAGTAACGCTAGAACCGGCACGACCGAAGAGGCTGCGGCTGCTGATGTTGTTATTGTTGCCGTTCGTTGGGTCGATGTAGAGCGAGTCCTTTCTCCTCTTCCCCCCTGGAACAATCGCATTGTCATCGATGCTACAAACCCGGTGGCCTTCTTAGAGCCAAACTCACCCGACGCGAATGATCCAAACAATCCCCTGGCCGCCTATGGCATAAAGGCAGTGGATCTTCATGGGCGCGACTCCAGTGCTGTGTTTAGTGAAAAGGTCAAGGGTGCAAGGGTTGTTAAGGCGTTCAATCATCTCGACGTACGCACTTTGGTGCCAAAATCGAGCAACGGCTCTCAGACGGTGCTCTTCTTTTCGGGCGACGACCCGCAGGCTAAGAGCCAAGTGCGTGCGCTAATTGATCGCGCAGGTTTTTTTCCGGTCGATTTGGGTCCTCTAGACGTTGGGGCCCCCCTCGCGTCCCTTCCTTTTGGCGCACTGGCCGGCGCTGTTTTCACAAAGGCGTAACTCGAGGGGGCCGGAGGGCGCTCCCCCCTCCTACCCGCACGATCAGCTAGGAGCCTAGATTCGCAAGAGGCATTACGCGGCACCCTCAACGTTAATCCGACCGGCCCTGTACATAGGGCTTTTGGCGGATTGCACCGCGAGTAACCCCGCGGTGCCACGTCGAGTGCTGTGCTTTGGAGGACTGCGCGAGGCGGTTCTTGAGCGTGACGGCTATCGCTGCCGGGTCTGCGATGCTTCTGGTGGGAGTAAGCGGAAGATGATTGTGCATCATCGGGTACCCGGGAAATCAGTCCGGGCCATGAAGATTTCGCTTTGCCCTGACTGCCATGCCAATATCCACCAGACAAAGGCGGTACTCTCGGCCATGCCGCCGCTTCTGGTGAATCGCTCGGACGGCGAAGTTTACGAGTAAACCACTAGCGGAGTCAGGCCTTGAACACGGCACCGGCTCCATTACATGATTTGTCCTGGTATGTCGCACAGGCGGAAGTTTGCCGTTTCAGACGCCGTTCCGGTTCGGCAGGGCCGCTGATGGCGTGAGAGGCGTTTACTCGAACTTACCTGACGCAACGCTGCGTTTTGAAGCTCACCTTTAGGTTTCACCGAGACTATGGCCACACATCGCCTATTCCTAAAGCGACAACGCGCTGCGCGCTGATTTTTGCGGTCTGAGCGGCTGCATGGAGCCGTTCCTCAGGCTCGCGGAACGGTTCGTCCGTGAGAGGAAAGGTGCCCCAGTGAATGCCGAGCAACTGCTGCGCGCCGCAGTCCATTGCGATACGCACAGCTTCTTCAGGAGTGGAGTGCTGCGTTTGCATGAACCAGCGAGGCGCATACGCACCGATTGGCAGAATGGCTACCGATGGGGGACCAAAACGCGCGCGTATTTCCTCAAAGATCTTTCCATCGCGATAGGCCGTGTCGCCGGCGAAGTACACTACAGCTTTTGGCGTGGTGATGACAAAGCCGCCCCACAGAGCCATGCGCCTGTCGCCCAGACCGCGAGACGACCAATGATACGCGGGGACAATCGAGATGCTTATGTCTTTGGAAACCTTTATGCTGTCCCACCAGTCGCCCGTCTTCACTCGCACCTCTGGTGCGCTCCTTCGGATCACGCAATCATTGCCAAGCGGACTGAAGATCAATGGACGATGGGTATCCCAAAGCCTCTTGATGGTTCCTAGGTCCATATGGTCGTAGTGGTTGTGTGAAAGCAACACTACGTGGATAGGAGGCAGGTCTGCGAAAGCGATCGATGGCGGATTGCGGCGACGCGGACCGACGCGAGAGAACGGACTTGCACGCTGAGCCCAAACAGGATCGAGCAGCATGTTGCAGCCACCGACTTGGAGGAGCAACGAAGCATGCCCGATTGCAGTGATCCGCAATGCATCCGATTGGGCGCGGGATGTACGCTCTCCTTTGCGGGGATACCATTGGGCCAGGGCGTTCTCTTGCCGAAGACTCTCCATCGTAGAACGTCCAGGAGGCTCTTGTCGGAGTTGGGAAGCCCGGGCTGAAAGAAGAGCTGTCCATCAAAGTGGTCCGAAACCGGTCCTTTGTAGTAGCGGTTTGCCAATCCTCCTCCAAAGTTGATGACGTATGCGAGCGTTCACGGACGATTTCTGCTGGTCAGCACCCGGCGGGCGAGCGCCTCTGCGGACGATTTCTCCTTTGGGCTGTTGACTCGAACCAGCGCTCCGTCTGCCATCAGCGTTGCAAAGCCATGAGCCGTCGTCCAGATGGCTAACGATAACTCTTCCGCTGCTGCAGCTGTGGGCTCGATCTCCGCAGCCAGTCTTGCAGCCACTTGAAACGCTTCTACGGCCGAAACGAGCGTTTCAGGGTAGCGGGTCTTGTCAATGCCGGATTGGAACATGACAGCGAAGATGTCCGGATGTCGCTGTGCAAAGTCTATGTACGCCAGACAGACTGCAATCAGGCGGTCCTCCGGCTGCGCGTCGGTGTCCGCCGCAGCCCGCAACTCACTCTCTAAGGTCCGGTTGCCTAGCAGGATGATCTCGACAAGCAAGGCTTCCTTGTCTTTGAAGTGGTTGTACGGCGCGCTTACGCTGACGCCGGCGGTTCGAGAGGCCTCATTGAGCGTGACGCCTCGCGGTCCTTTCTCCCGAACCAGCTTGAGTGTGGCCTCGATCATCGCTTCTTTGAGGTGGCCGTGATGGTAAGCCTTTAGCTCTTTCTTCATGTCAAGGCATCCTCCTAACGCTAGAAGGTATCGTATCGAAAATAATATGAACGACGTTCACACTGGAGCCTGAAATGATTGAGATGACCATCCTTCTTCGCCGCAAGCCGGAGATGAGCCACGACGAGTTCGTCTCCTACCATCGCAACAATCACGCACCACTCTTCAGCTCGTTGGCAGAGGTGAAGCAGCAGTCCGGCGCTATGTGCAGTGCCACGCTACGGGCGATGCGCTTCCTGGACTTCCAGAAATCACATTGATGGCTCGACCGAGCTTTGGTTTGACGATGTGGCCGGCATCGCCGGGGTCTTTCAATCTGAGAATTACATGAAGACGATCAGACCGGACGAGGAGAAGTTCCTTGATCTACATGCCTGTGAGTTTCTGTTAGGAACCGAACGCGAAGTGATTCCCAAGGCGAAGCTGTAGACCTGTGAGTATTGGAGCAATGATGATCTTCTCTCATGAAGCACCTATCCCGCTCCCACTGAGTGCCATTCATCTCGACTCCTGGCTCTTCAATCTCTCCGAAGCGGAGTACACAACCTGTGCTCACGGCCATCGCGCAGTTGGGACCAATGGCGGCGCGAAGTTCGAGGTATGGTGAACGTTGAGTCGATGGCCGGCGCCCTCCTGGTTCAGCATTACCGGACCGAGCTCCTGCAGGCAGACCACGTGAAACCCTACTCTGCCGCCAGCCGAGGTTACCTCATGCACATCATTCCTTTCACCCTCAAAGTCGGATGGGAGATGACTGTCCTCAGTACTTCTCCTACCGAATCGAAGCTGCGTTGCACCATCGACGTTCGCAACCCGCTTTGGATTCGCTTCGTCGGACTCTTCAACGCGACGAACTACTGGGTAAAGCGGCACCTGATCGAAGAAACGCATGGCTTCGCACGGGACATTACTGCAAAGGGAGGAGATGCCCGCACCCAAAGCTAGATCAAGCACTTCTGCCGCATCTTCATAACTTCATCATGCACGGCAGAGGACAAGTAATGCCAAGTCGCAATAGCGGGAGTTTGCCCGACGATGACGCCTCTTGCAGCACGAGCGGCTCACTATAGGCGACTGCCGCTCCACTCAAGATAGGTTCGCCATTCACCTTGTCCCGGCATGTGCATCTGGAATTTTCCAGTCATCACACCTGCCGTAAGTTCATAGGAAAGCCTGAATTGAGGTCCGGGGCCTGCCGCAGACAGGAACATGACACTGGTCGGTGTTGGAGTGGAAACGTCGTAGTGGATGACGTGGCCCTCGTTGTCGAAGTAATCGGCTTTGAGCGCTGAGCCAGGGACATCCTGGAAAACATACAGCAGATCGGAATGTGCACAGTCGAAAGTAGCCGGTGCTTTGCAGGCAGGATCGTTCGTCGCGTGACGCGCTAAGACGTGGCCATTCAGTTCACGCCCAAAAGAGTATTTCCCAGCTTGCTTGATCGCAGCATTACTCTGCACATTCGCATCCCAAGTCCCCTCTAAGAAAGCGAGCGACTTGAACGGGTCGGCTGAGGGCGCAGATGCACTTTGAGCAACGCAAGGGAGAGAAACCAACGTTGCAAGTAGTAAGCGGAGCATCTTCATCAATCTGTTCCTTTCATGTTTGCTGCGAAACCATGCATTCGTTGCTGAACCTCTTCTGCGGTAAGCACTTCCTGAACTTCACTGAATGCCCAGACGTGGCCAAAGGGATCGCGGAGCCAGCCGTATCGGTCTCCCCAGAACATGTCGGTGGGAGGCATCGCCGGACTGCCGCCTTCATCTACAGCCCGCTTGTAGGCCGCATCCACATCGGTGACCCCAATCTGGAATACGCACGTGGAGCCATTCAGCGACTCTGGAGATGCGAGGAGTGCGCCCTCCACGCGGTTTCGTTGGTAGGCTGGTTCTTCAGAAGAGACCTGTATGAGCGAATCCCAAATCTTCAGGTGTAAGTGTTCCCCGTTCCCGGTCGGAGGAGGGGAGCGGTAGAGCACGGTCGCTCCGAAGGCTCTTTCATAGAACGCCACGGCTTCACTCGTATCACGCACCACCAGATGCGGCACGATCACTCCCGTTGCTGGTACAGACCCCTTAACGGCCATGTCCGCGCCTCGTCGTAGCCTCGGGTTCGGCCTTCTTGTCTGCTACCTCGACGAAAGACCATGCATGACCCGCAGGATCAAAGAATTGCTTGTACTTGCTGGACCAATCGAAGACGACTCGCAGAGGTCGGCCCGTTAGGCGATAGATCTGCTCCATGCCGATCTTTTCGGAGGCGACCAGATCGGCATCCTTCAGTTCGCGGAGATGCTGTGACACCGCAGGTTGAGTCATCGCAAATGCTGTCGTCAGTTGCTTGACGGAGCAGTTCGACTCCGAAAGAAGGGAGATGATCTTGCGCCTGGCCGGGTGAGCTATCGCTTTGAACACAATCTCAGTAGATGTCATCGTGCAACCAGAGTACATAAGCATTTGCTTATGTACAAGCGATGACTACATGGAACGGGGATTTAGAAATAGGATTCATCCCTCTATGCAAAGGCGGAAGTGGCCGCCTCAGAAGCCGTTTTGAGAGGGCTGGCTTCCTGACTGGCGTGAGCGGCGTTTATCGGGATTTGACAATGCGAGGGCATGCAAGCTGACTGCTCTGATTCTTGATCAGCGGCGGTGGCAGTGGCCCCACGTCGGCATGGCAGGAGCGAAGGAACCAAATAACCTGCCGGGCCTTTCATTGCGTTTAGTTCTTTGTATTATAACGATACGTACCGTTTTGTATAATCCATCTGCGATCTAGGAATGCATTGCATAAGGAGGAAAGATGCCAAGAATAGTTCGGTTGTACAAGTTCGGTGGCCCGGAGAAGTTACAGCTGGAGGATGCCCCTTCTCAGCAGCCCGGCAAAGATGAGGTCAAGCTGCGTGTGCAGGCGACTGGCTTAAATCGTGCCGAGGCGATGTATATGCGTGGATCCTATTACGGAGACAAGCCAAGCTTGCCGTCACGCATCGGATTTGAGGCAGCGGGTAAGGTAGAAGCCGTGGGTCCGGGCGTAGATCCCGTCCTGATCGGCAGGCAAGTGTCTACGATGGGTGGCTTCTCACAGGGGCAGTACGGTGTGCTGGGCGAAGAGGCTATCGTGCCAGTTTCTGCGATTGCCGAATACCCTGGAAGTTTTTCGCCTGAACAGGGTGCCTCCATTTGGATTGCGTACCTTACAGCCTGGGGCGCTCTCATTCACGATGCGGGTGTCACGTCAGGCGACTTCGTTGTGATTCCGGCTGCTTCCAGCAGCGTGGGTCTCGCAGCGATCCAGATTGCCAAAGACGCAGGCGCGGTGGCTATTGCCACTACCCGCACCGCGGAGAAGCAACAGGAAGTTCTCGCACTCGGTGCAGACCATGTCATCGCAACCGAAGAAGAAGATCTGCCCGCCCGTGTGCGCGAAATTACCGGTGGGTTGGGTAGCCGGGTCATATTCGATCCCGTTGGCGGCCCATATGTCGAAAAGCTTGCCGAGGCCGCGGGGTCCGGCGCAACCATCTTTCTCTATGGTGGGCTCTCGGGACAACCCACGGTGTACCCCGTAGCGACGGGTCTCGCAAAAGGCCTGAGCCTGCGCGGCTATACGATGACGGAAGTTCGGGGTAAACAAGCCGTGCTGAATCATGCACAGAGCTATATTCGCGAACGGCTGCAGGACGGTCGCTTCGTACCAAAGATCGCAAAGACGTTTCCGCTTGAGCAGTCGGCTGACGCTTACCGCTTTCTTGAATCTAGCGCCCAGGTTGGCAAGGTAGTCATCACGGTATAGAGGTTCTTGATGTCCCTGATAAGGATGAGCCGACGCTAAGCGGGTTTGCGGAGCGATGATTTATGACGGAAAAGAAAACCCGAGGTCGCCAGCGTAGCAGCGAATCGCAGGAGGCGATTCTAGCGGCGACCGCTGAACTGCTGACGCAAAAGCCTCTTAGGGAAATCACCATTGAAGCTATAGCCAGCAAGGCCGGTGTCGGGAAGGTGACCATTTATAGGTGGTGGCCCACCAAGGCCTATGTCGCGCTGGACGCCTGTCGCAAAATTCTCGCCCGGAACATACCGGTGTCGGATACGGGCGACATAAGGACGGATCTCACGACCTTACTTCGCTACAGCCTGGATCTAGCGGCTATGCCGGAAGGAAAAATCGTCGGTCAATTCCTCGCTGAAACGCAAGATGATCCGCAATTCGCCCTACTTTTCCGCGAAAAGGTCGTTAGACCGCGACGTGATGCGATAGGGGAGCTGCTCGATCGCGCTGCGAAGCGCGGGGAAATCAATCCCAATATTGACAAAGACTTCATCATCGACCTTCTCTACGCTCCCCTCATCTTTAGAAATATGGTTGGTTCAGGCCCTCCTTCGATGAAGGCTGAGGAGATGATCTGCGCGATCTTATATGGCATCGGCGGTCTAAATTCAGCTCAGGGTGCGCTCTCGTCTCGACAAGGCCCGAAAGGGAAGATCTTGAGGAGAAAAAAATCTTGACCACCGAGGCTGCGCAGGGACGAACTGGATCGATCTCCTGCCAGAAGTTGCGCCGTCTGAAGCGGCTTGGTTTGATTGACAACCTGTATCTTGGGTCCGGCGAACGCTATCAGTACCGCGAAGTCGCATTGCAGGAAGGCATTGAGCACTCGCAGATCAACCGACAAGCGACGTAACAAAATCCAGGAACGCTCTCACCTTGGCGGGAACCAACTTCGGAGAATGGTGGTACGCATAGAGCGGGTACGTCTCCTCAGCCCAGTCCGGTAGCACTTGGACAAGGCGGCCATCGGCGAGAAAGTCCTTCATGTAGAGTTCTAGAAATTGCGCAACACCATACCCACCGAGGCAAGATTCCACCAGCAGGCTGCCGGTGTTGACCATCAACTTTCCCGTGACATCTGCCTTTACAAACTTGCGGCCTTGAACAAACTCCCATGGAAAATGGCGTCCTGTTGCCGGATCTCGATGCAGAAGACAACGATGGCCTTTCTGCAGGTCGGAAGGATGGTGAGGATGTCCATGGCGCGCGAGGTACTCAGGCGACGCGCAGGTGATGACAGGAGTCTTCAAGAGCAATTGACAGATGAGTGAGGCATTCCGCGCCGGTCCGAAGCGGACGGCAACATCGAAGCCCTCCGTGATAAGGTCTCCCATCTGATCCTGCGCGGAGATTTCGACGGATACGGCGGGATACTCCCTTAGGAAGCGATCGATATGCGGACAAAGAAGGTACTGGCCGATCGTTTCGTCTACGTTGATTCGCAGCCGTCCTTGGACCTCAGTTCTAGCCCCGGCTGCAGCGCGGGCCGCATCTTCGATCGCCTCCAGGTGCGGTGCTACAGCATCGAAAAAGCTGCGTCCTTCGCCGGTGAGCCGGATGGCCCGTGGAGAACGATCAAAGATGCGGATGCCGACCCTTTGCTCAAGGCGAGAGATCGCGCGGCTGACCGCAGGCTGCGTGAGTCCGAGAGCTGCGCCGGCACGGTTGAAGCTGCCAGCTTCGATAACAGCCGAAAGAACATCGACACCGCTCAACAACTTCTTTTCAAGTGCCATGTCTTCATATTTTCAGTCATCTTTACGATGTGCAAGATGCAGGAAGCGCATACCTCAGCAGACACGTCCAATCTCAGAATGCATCGAGTGAGGGAAGCGTTACAGACTTATGAACTTGAGGAGTAGAGACATGCCAGCAGCAGTCGCAAACAAGACGATGAGTGAGGAGCAACAAAGAACCTTTATCGGTGGTTTGGCTAAGGCGCTCAGCTTTCCGCACAGGTCGCCGCTTCTAAAGACGCCGGCCGATGTCGGGCTGAACTTCGAAGAGGTCAGCTTTCCGTCTTTCGACGGCGTTTCCCTTGAGGCTTGGTTCATTCCATGCGCGGGGTCGGACAAACTCATCATCGCCAATCACCCTATGGGTTTCAGTCGCTACGGGTTTCCTTCTCATCTGGAGCCCTGGAAGTCGCTGTATGCATCGTCCGGCAACGATATTGAGGTGAACTTCATTCCGGATTACAAGATTCTCCACGACGCCGGTTACAACGTGCTCACCTACGATCTACGCAACTTTGGGCACAGCGGAGCCGCCAATGGTGGCGTCAACAGCGGCGGCCTCTTTGAAGCGCGCGACGTCATTGGGTCTCTGATCTATGCGAGGACTCACAAGGACCTGTCCGGAATGCATCTCGGCTTATTTAGCCGATGCCTGGGTTGCAACGCGACCCTGTTTGCCATGGAGCAGCAGCCGGAACAGTTCAGTGATGTGCGCTGCCTGGTGGCACTTCAACCGCTGTCGACCCGGGTCGCTGTCGAACGCATGTTGGAACTGGCAGGTGCGCCAGCCGAGGCAATTGAGGATCTTGAGCAACAAATGAGGCTCAACACGAGTTTCGCCCTGGATGACCACACTCCCGTCCACGCCGCGAAGAGTGTGATGATTCCAACCCTTATGGGACAAGTCCACGATGACCTCATGACGAGACCGAGCGATGTGCAGTCCATCTTCGACAATGTTCCGGTGCAGGAGAAGGAGCTTTTCTGGATCCATGGCACCACGCGTCGTTGGGACGGCTACAACTACTTCCAGAAAGAGCCGCAACGGATGCTTGCCTGGTTTGACGAGCATTTAAAGTAGCGGCTGCCGACTTCGAGAGTAAGTGTGCCTCACCGTAGTACAGATCGATTAGGAGTAGCGTCGTGATTGTTGTTACCGCGCCTACGGGCCAGATCGGATCGCAGCTTGTTACGAACCTTCTTGCTGCTCAGGAAAAAGTTCGTGTGGTCGTACGTGACCCCAACAGACTGCCTGCGGAGATCCGGGGAAAGTTAGAAATCGTGGAGGGCTCGCACGGCAACGCCGCCGTGATAAATGAAGCTTGCAGGGGGGCGGATGCCGTCTTCTGGCTCGTTCCCCCTGATCCCAAGGCGAAGAGCGTGCTGGAGGCTTACGTAGACTTCTCCCGGCCCGCGTGCGAAGCATTTGTTCGCAACGGAATCGAGCATGTGGTCGGTATTTCCAGTATCGGCCGTGGCAAACCGCAGGCACAGCACGCCGGATTGATCACGGCGTCCCTGGCGATGGATGACCTTATCGCTGACACAGGGGTGAACTACCGTGCGCTCACAATGCCATCCTTTATGGACAATCTTCTTCGTCAGAAGGAAGCGATCAGCAAGCAGGGAGCGTTCTATTCGGCCGTCCCAGGCGATCTGCAAATGGCCACATGCTCAACACGCGATGTTGCTGCCGCCGCTGCGGAACTTCTCGTCCATCGTGCCTGGAGCGGAACGGGCGAGCACCCAATGCCCGGTCCAAAGGACCTGTCTCGAATGAAATGGCACAGGTCATCTCCGAAGTCCTAGGTAAGCCGGTGCACTTCGTAGAGATATCTAGCGATAACATGAAGTCAGGACTGCGCGAGCGTGGGCAATCAGAAGCAATGGCGCAGGGCGTAGTCGATATGTATGCAGCCATAAGGAAAGGCATTTACAGCCACGAGGCGCATCCATCTGGTTCTACGTCGTCCACTAAGTTTCTTGATTGGTGCAAGGAAGTCTTAGATCCAGCTTTGCAGGGCTGATTTCCAGGGTCAAACGCGGGCCGCATCCAGTGTGCAAGGCTTGTACTCTCTGAAACCACCGTTTCAGAGTCTTACGCTATTCCTACCCAGTGGGGAAGACCAACTGGCGATAACGGCGTTTACCGTTACCAATCACTCTCCTATGCCCAGAACCGGGAACGATATGTGTGAAGATTTCACGCTGATTAGCAAAGTCGTATCTATCCCGCTTCCGGTTGAAAGGTTGCGATGAACTCCCAGGCCTTCAGTGCGGCTTTGCGGTGCGGTTCCGCTTTCTCAAGGTAGAGGGAACTTTCCGTCACCTTGCGGAGAGCGGAGAAGTTGGGGTACCGGACGAGAGCGACCGCATCCCACTTCGGCTCTGCCGGCCCCAGAATCGTCTCGGCTACCGTTCCTACATAGATAACCTCTACGCCTTCCACGCCCAGTTCCGCTGCCACCTGATTGAACGCAGGCGCATACCGCTGGATATAGGCTTCCATGCCGGAGCAGGGATTCTCGTTTGCATCCTCATACCGTGCCTCCGGGAAGAAGGCCACGAGGTTGATCATGGTTACGGGAACGCCGCTCGGAATCTTCGCTTCTGCGGCCAGAACATTGTTCAGATCGAGTTCTACTTTGCTCATGCTTGTTCTCCTTTACATCATCTTGCTGCTTCGTCCGCGGACGCCCAGTGGTTTTCCAAGGCTCGCGCGACCTCGGCGCTACGCTCCACTATGGTCCAGTGACCTGCGTTCAGTTTGAGGACACGGCTGGCATGGGTGTCCAATGCCAGTTCATTTGCAAATTCGACAGGGCAGGCTGTGTCTTCCTCGCCCCAAAAGACGAGGCCTGGTGCCTGTACCTTCCCAAGGTCGGGTTGCCATTGCTTTCCAACTTCAAGAGCTGAGCGGTAGAGACGGAGAATACAAGCGCCCATCGTCTGGTCGATTTGGCTCACGGCTTCTTTTGCACGATCCAAGGGAAGGCCCGCCTTGGCCATAAAGTCAGCAACGGCAGAAGGATCAAGCTCCTTGAACCACTTCTCACCTTCGCTCGGCGTCTGCCATATTTTCGCGAGAGGATGCCATTCGTAGTTCGCACTGACCGGGCCACTGCCTGCGGCCCACGAACGGATAAGGTCGGGCCGGAGCGAAGCCACTCGTACGGTCAGGATGCAGCCCCAATCGTGACCAACGAGGTCGGCGGGTTCGCCGATGTCTTCCAGTTGGTGAATGATCCAGTTCGCGTATCCTTCCTTTGTAGCGTTGAAGTTAGGAGGCAGTGGCGCATCGAAGCCAGGCAGCGCCAAGGCAAGAACGTCCTGCCGGCGAAGATGCGTACGAAGTGGATCCCAGACTCGAAAGGTGTCAGGTACTCCATGAACGAACACGGCCGGCACAGTTCTTCTCCTTGCGGATGTCATCAAAAAACACGATCCGACACTATGACATTTTGATGCAAAACGTCAGCACAAGGACTCGCGAATGAGCAGAAAGATGACCCAGATCGGGGTAGAGGCACGAAGAGCTGCAGTGGTCGAGGCGGCCACCGAGGTGTTTCTGCGCTATGGTTACGCTCGTACTACGATGGCCGAGCTCGCAGCCGCAGCAGCTTTGTCACGACCGACGCTCTATGAAATTTTTCCTGCCAAGGACGATCTCTTCGCGGCAGTGATCGACCACCTAAGTCAGCAGACGATCCGGCAATACCGCGAGACACTGCCTGCCTTTAAGACCTTACGAAAGAAGCTGCTCTATTTCTGTAGCGACTGGGCAACGCATGGGCTGAAGCTGACCAAGCAACATCCGGACGCGAAAGACATGTTCGATCTTCGGTTTCCTGCTGTGCGGCAAATGTATGAGGACTTCATTTTATTTCTTGTAGAGGTCCTGTTGAACGATATTCACCTAGCCCAGAGAGTGCCGTTAGAGAAGATTGTTCGGAATCTAGTCTTCTCGTTGATCGGTCTGCTCGACGCTGCAAAAGACGTCCAACATATGGAAGCTCTCGTCGCGCTGCAGGTAGATATTTTTCTCCCGTGCTTGACTCCGGCAGGTTGAAGGAACGACGGTGCAAATGGTTGCATTGGACAAAATCACGCCATGGCTGCAGCGTTGGGTCGCTACTGACAAGTCGCAATAGCGGAAGTTGACCGCTCCAGAGCCTTCTGGAGCGGTCCGGCCCGCTAACTGGCGTGAGACTCGTTTCTCGTTACCGATCAGCGCTACGGCGTCCCCAACTCAGCTGACTGAAAGACCACGGATCCACCGATGATGGTGAGAACGCTGTGTGTTGCTGGAATAGGGGCCTGAGGGTGTTTGGTGACGTCCTGCGAAAGCACCGCGACATCGGCGAGCATTCCCGGCATGAGCTGCCCCTTCTTAGCCTCCTGAAACTCTGCGAAGGCGGAACCGCCGGTCAAGATCGTAAGCGCGTCATCAGCAGAAATCGCCTGTGGGTTCCTAAGGTCCGTCATCACACTGAACATCAGCCACGGGCCCATACCGCCATCGGAGCCGTAGGCAAGCGGGATGCCCGCAGCTTCGAGGGCCTTCCAGGGCCGGCCCGGACGTGGTTGCGCGATTATGATACCGAGCTTGTGCGCGCGCGCCATGCGTTCGGGCGTGGTGAAGCCGTCGCCATGCTCGAAGCGAACCCGCAGCGGACGCCAGGTCTCTGCGGAAGCGAGCTTTTCCATCTCGTCCATGACTTCATGCGTCATAGCGTCGCCCACGACGTGCAACATCAGCTGATCCTTCCCGTTGAGTGCCAGCTTGAGCTGCCGGTCGATGAACGCGACCGAATAATCCGAACGCCCACGCCACTCTGGCTTATCGGCATAGTCTTTGGTCTGGTAGGCGAGCTCCTCGATGGGTGTGCCATCCAGCACGTACTTCACCCCGGCGACACGCACACGCGGGCTCAAGATCTCTTCACCTGTTCCAAGCTTTTCGCCGACCCGGGCATCCTCAAGGGCCATGGGGAAACGCATGATCCTTATTCGTAGAGGGTCGTCCGGCTGCGCGAAAGTTTTCTCCAGATAGCTCAACCGCTGGTTGGTGGCCATGACCTGAACAGTCGTCACGCCTTGCGCCAGACGCTGCTGGGCATAGGCATGAAAGGCTTTGAGGGAAGGTTCCACGCCCGCCTCATCCGCCAGCCCGCGCTTGACCTCGTTGCCGGCTTCTTCTTCCAGTAAGCCAGTCAGATGGCCTGAGGCATCGCGGTCGTAGTGTCCGCCTTCAGGGTCCTTCACCGCATCGGTTAGTTTCAGCTTTGCCAAACCGCGGGAGTTCAGGATGGCACCATGGCCCCACCACGATGACACGATGACGGGATGGTCTCCGGCGGCTTCATCCATCGCCTGCCGTGACTCCTTAGGATGTCGAATGATTGTCTCTCCGACTGCTCCTTCAATCCAGGCACCCGCGGGCGCGGTGAGAGCCGCAGCCTTGACGGCATCTGCTAACTCCGAGACTGATGGCTCGGGCCCAGGCCCGTGAGGCCCGTTCCCCGGCGGAAAGTGCAGTTGGACTCCGAAGGCGGCCCCGCCGACATGATCGTGCGAGTCATTGATTCCAGGCATTGCCATACGTCCATGCAGGTCGATCACCTTCGTCAGTGGGCCGGCAGTGGCGATGACGGCAGCATCGCTCGCGGCCATCACAATACGTTCGCCCCGGATTGAAATAGCCTCCACCCACGGGTTGGCCTTGTCGCCAGTGAAGATATGTCCGTTTCGAAGTACAAGGTCGGGCACAGCAGGCATCTGCGCACCTGCTGCTGAAGTAAGTACAAGCCCGACGACAAGCGTGGTGAAGGGTGCGCGGTTCATGAGGAAGATTCCGAAATAGTGTTGATCGATTTTACCCGTCATCATCGAATGCCCTGTTGCGGCGACAGAGTAGGGCAACTACTAACGGGAAGTCTGCTTGTCGTCAACGATCTTCAACTGATGAGAACGGCGTTTATAGGGATCTGAGTCGGAGCAGCTGATGCCTGGATGTTTTTGACAAATGACCATGAGTCAATTATAAATGACGCATGGTCAGCAAAGCGCACGCAACCATTCGCCGTCGAGCTGTGACCGATTCGCTCAAAGATGCACGGCGGGATGTCATCCTTGCCGCTGCACAGGACCTTTTCTGCAAGCAGGATTTTGAAAACATTTCTATGAGCACGATCGCGGCCAGTGTTGGCTTGGCGAAGGGGACGCTATACCTTTATTTTCGTACACGCGAGGAGATCTTCCTGACGCTCCTAACGCGCGAACTCCGGGCATGGCTATCGTCTCTGAGCGCTGCCGTGCAGGAGTTCCCGGCACCTGAAAACGCTCTCGACTGGATTGCGGATTCGCTCGCCAGCCGCAACGAACTCCTTCGGCTGGGGGCACTGCTGCACAGCGTACTGGAACGGAACCTCTCTGTAGACGCCGCACGAGAGTTCAAGCTGGCCTTCGATGCCGGGCTCTCCGCAACTGCGGTAAACATCGCCCCTGCTTTGCAACTTGCGAGTAATGAGGAGGCGCGTCAGTTTCTTCGATGGCTCCAGGTCTGCATTTTGGGATTGTGTCAGATGGCGTATCCGTCGCCGGTAGTCCAAGCGGCGATGACGCAGGAACCGCGCCTTGCACATATGGTCATCGACTTTCGAACAGAGCTGCGCGCCATGCTTGGGGCGTTGCTTGCCGGCATGCGGCAAAAGACATTCCGATAGCACGTAGGGGCTGATCGAAGATGTGCACGTGAAGCGAGCGCACTTTCTGCCCCTCAACATTGAAGTTTGGAGGAAGTGACCATGGAAAGACAAACGACGCCAGTGTGGTTGATTACCGGATGCTCTACGGGGTTCGGCAGGGAGCTGGCCAAATTGGTGCTGGATCACGGTTGGAATGCCGTTGTGACGGCACGCAGGCCGGACCAGCTGCAGGACCTTGTCGAGGGACATGAAGAAAATGCGCTGGCGCTCGCGCTCGACGTGACGGATGAAGCGCAAGTGACCGCCGCCGTCGCTGCGGCGCAGGAGAAGTTCGGGCGAATCGATGTGCTGGTCAATAACGCTGGGTACGGCTACCTGGCTGCCATTGAGGAGGGCGAAGATGCCGAGGTTCGAGCTCTCTTTGAGACGAACTTTTTTGGCTTGGTGAACCTGAGCAAGGCCGTGCTGGCGGGCATGCGGGAACGAAAGAGCGGCACGATTGTAAATATCTCGTCTGTCGGCGGTCTGGTGAGCTTTCCCATGACAGGTTACTATCACGCGACCAAATACGCGGTGGAAGGCATGTCGGAGTCACTGGCAGTGGAGGTTGCGCCCCTTGGAATCAAGGTCATAATTGTCGAGCCGGGGCCGTTTCGGACTGATTGGTCTGGCCGCTCTCTCCAGAAGTCGGACAGGACTATCCCGGAATATGAGGACATCACGTCGAAGGTCCAGCAGATGTATGCAAACAATCGGGGTAAGCAGGCTGGCGATCCTGTCAGGGCAGCCGAGGCGATCATCGCTGCAGTGATGGCAGAGCATCCACCCTTACATCTACTGCTGGGCAAGGCCGCGCTTGAGAACGCTCAGAAGAAGCTTAGTGCGCTGGCGAAGGACTTCGATGCCTGGAAGGAAACAACTCTGGGAGCGGACTTCCCGGCGTGAACTGTCGTCTTTCTTGCGCGTCCACGATCCTGATGTAGTGGCGAGATCACGGTGCATCCCGCGGGGTAGGCAGACAACTTGCCCCGTACCACCGGGCTGTGGAGAGTGCACTCACTTACTACGTCAGTACCGGGAAGTCGCATTGTGTGTACTAACGAGCAAAGGCTCCCCTGCGAGAGCAGGCCAATGAACGTTCGAGTCCGAGCGCTCCCTCGAAGATCGCATTGGCGCCCGGCAAGAAGCGCTATGAAGTGGCGGTTCAGCGAGTTGCGGCTTCAAAGGGAAGGAAGAGTGTGAAGACTGTGCCCGAGGGTGCGGCTTCGGACTCGCAGCCGGCCACTATGGCGTTCGACGATCTCCTGACTGACCCAGAGACCGAGGCCGGTGCCTGCAATGCCCTTGGTGGTGAAAAAGGCTTCGAAGATGCGGCTGAGGTTTGGGCCGTCGATGCCGGATCCCGTGTCAGCAACTGTGAGAAGGAGACCGCTCCGGCCGGTAGGCCAATCTGTCGCTTCGCGGGCGCATAGCAGCATGCGTCCACCCTTCGCACCCATGGCGTCGATGGCGTTGCCGACCAGGTTATTGAGGACCTGGCGGATCTCACCGTCAAAGCAGAGAACCGGGCGAGTGATCTTGAGCCTGCGTTCGACGCTGATGGCTGAGTTCACCAAGCGGCCTTGGCAAATGGAGAGGCAATCGTCGAAGAGCTCAGATGCGAGGATTGGTCGCGGAGCCGATAGCTGCTTATGGAAGCGAAGGGTCTGGCTGGTGATATCGGCGACGCGGCGGAGTTCGCGCTCGGCGACGGCGAGATACTCACGAGCATCCTGGTCGGTCGTAGCTTGGTGTGCGAGGTACAGGAGATTGGTAACGGATTCGAGAGGGTTGTTGATCTCGTGAGCGATCGAAGAGGAGAGACGGCCGACTGCTGCAAGCTTTTCGGTGCGGAGGAGGGTATCCATCGCGATATGGCGTTCGGTGACGTCGAGAACGACGCCGACGAGAGTGGTGGGATGATCGTCGGGGTTGAAGAGGATGCGGCCGCTGGCGACGAGCCAGTGGAGGGAGCCGTCGGGCCAGAAGATGCGGTATTCGGCGCGCTGGGGGGCGCGCTCGCGGATAGCGGCCTCGAGGGCGGCCTTGACGGCGGCGCGGTCTTCGGGGTGGATGGCGTTTTGGAAGTCCTGGATGGTGAATGGATCATTGGGTTGGCGGCCGAAGTTGGCCTTGCAGCTGTCCGAGCACTGCAGATTGCCGGTGTCCAGGTCGCGCTCCCAGGTGCCGATATTGGCGGTTTCGGCGGCAAGGCGGAGGCGTTCTTCGCTTTGCTGAAGGGCGATGAGGGCGCGGTCGCGCTCGGCGATGGTGTCGCGGACTTGGAATTGGCGGCTGCGGGCGCGGATGGCGGATTCGACGGTGCTGAGGAGGGTGCTGGGGCGGATGGGCCGCTCGAGGAGGCTGTGGTGGCCGAGAGGAAGGCGCGAGCGCCGGCGGTCGATGCTTTCCTGGGTTTCGTTTCCGCCGGAGGTGAGCACGAGGATGGGGAGGTCGGACCAGGGGGGCTGGGAATGCAGGAGATAGGACAGATGGGCGACGACACCAGGGTTAAGAGTCTCTTCGGCGATGAGGAGGGCGCCCATGCGGTCGCGCTCGGCTGGGGTCAAGTTCTCTATGGAGGCCGGGGCGATGCAGGCCTGAAAGCCGCCCGTGGCGAGGAGCTTTGTGATGAGCTCGCCGTCGGGTCCGATGGGTGCCAGAACTTGCACGGGGTGGTTATTCACTCGAGGAACCCTCCTTCATGACGGCGCCGTGGCCGAGGAACTCGGGACGCCGGTTAGGACGCCGCGGAACCACGGGTTCACCCAATGAGATGCCTTTGCTGCTGAAGCTGAGATCGCCGAGGGAGCACACGTGTTGCCCGAGACGCTTTTGAGGAGGAGACAGTGCCGTGAATGGCGCCTTCGTTCTCGAAATAGCGAAGGAGGATCACGGTATTGGCGATGGAGTTACGAATTCATCCGCAAGAAGCGTGTTCACTCCTCATAAGTCGCATTGCCGGAAGCTTTGCTGGGTAGAGGGCGCGGCGTGTACGCGGCCATATGGATGCGGTGGAAAGCGTCTTGCAGGACGAAAAATGACTGCTCAGACATCCTGGTGTTGTCGGCGGCTGCACGGTCGCCGTAAGGAGCCTGATGGCTGAAGTCATGGAGGACTACACACGCCTGCACCTGGTACGGGAGGCTAAGAAGGAACTGACTCCTGAACTGGCGGAAGACCTGATTGACGGGGTGCGGGCTCACCTAAGATGAAGGCCGGCGTTGCCGTGTTTACCTGCCGCTGAGTGCGCCCACAACCACCAGGCCGAGCCCTGCCACGATCGCGATGCCGCTCACAATGGGTGCGATCGGCACATGCTTGGTGGACTCATGGCTGATCTGGATCGGACCTGCGTCTACGTCCTTTTTCTGGTGCGTAAAGGAGAAGCCGCCCGTTACCAGGCTCGCAATACCCACCAGCAACAGCAGTACGCCAACAATCACCAAGCCCCTTCATCGCAAAACTCCCCCAAGAAATTGACTGAGCCGTCTGACGTGCGGCGGCGAAGTGAGGATGCCTTTCATGCGGCGGAAACCGGCGTGCCTCCTCCACTTGCACGGAAAAGCCGACCGGCGTAAAGTCTCTCTTACACGGGAAAGGAGGATGATCCAGCCTATGAAATCTGACAGTAGTTTGTGTGGTTCAACAGTACGTGAGGTGACTGAGGCTTAGAGCGTTCGCTCTAGACCTGGCATTTCGCCGAACCTGAATTCGTGAGTAGCACGATCAGCCGGCAATCTCCGCCGAGGCCCTCCAAACGAGTGGACGCCTCAGGTCAATCTCAACAGTTCACCGGCAACGGCTCGAGTCTTTAGGGACTCGGGCCGTTAGCTTTTTAGTTGTCAGTGCGCTTTTTCGTTGTCAGTGCTCGGTTGTCAGCTATCCAGCTCTTATCTGCACCTACGACAAAGCGACAACAGCGCACTGACAACCGACGACCGACCACTGACAACTAAAATAGAGATATGGAACCTCTCGTCATTGCAGGCAAGGCATTTCAGTCGCGGCTGATCGTTGGAACAGGGAAGTACAAGGACGGCGCGGAGACGCGCGATGCCATCCAGGCCTCCGGCGCAGAGATGGTCACGGTTGCCGTGCGCCGCGTGAACCTCGATCGTTCGAAGGAGTCCCTGCTCGACTTCATCGACCCGCGGCAGTATTTCCTGCTGCCAAATACAGCCGGCTGTTACACCGGCGAAGAAGCCATCCGGGCAGCCCGCCTGGGGCGTGAGGTGGGCTTGTCGGACTGGGTGAAAATTGAAGTGATCGGCGACAAGCGCACGCTCTACCCGGACGTGGCCGGAACTCTGTTAGCCACCGAGGTTCTGGTGAAGGAAGGCTTTACTGTTCTTCCTTATACCTCTGATGACATTGTATTTGCACGGCGGCTTATCGATGCAGGTGCGGCAGCGGTGATGCCGCTTGGAGCGCCCATCGGCTCCGGCCTCGGGTTGCAGAACCTTGCCAATCTGCGTATTCTTCGCGAGATGATTACCGAGGTTCCGCTGATCGTAGACGCCGGCGTGGGCACGGCCAGTGATGCGGCTGTTGCCATGGAGATGGGCTTCGACGCCGTGTTGATGAACACGGCCATTGCCGAAGCGCGCGAGCCGGTGCTGATGGCCGAGGCCATGGGCAATGCCGTCCTCGCCGGCCGCCAGGCGTTCCTTGCAGGCCGTATGCCGCGACGTCTTTACGCGACGGCAAGCTCTCCGTTAGAAGGTGTTTCGCGGTAGTGCGATGGTGGCTGCAATCGGGACTTCGGCTGCAGCCTTGCCGGTCTGTACAGTGGCTTTCGCTTTGACCACAGTCGTGTGCCGGACTATCGCAGGAAGACGCTCAATTCATTGGCGGCGGCGCGCAGGTAGGGTAGAAAGCGCGCCTGCATCTCCATCATGGGCATGCGCGGCGCGTGGCCGCTCATGTTGATGGTGGCGATGACCTTGCCGCTGGGCGCATACACCGGCACAGCCATTGATCGCAGGCCGACCTCGTACTCCTGGTCGCACACGGCGTAGCCGTTGCGGCGCACGTTGCGCAGCAGCATCCGCAGTTTCTCGACGGTATTCACGGTACGTGGCGTGTACGGCTTCAGCACGACACGCGACAGATAGCGCTCCACCTCATCGGGCGGCTGCGATGCGATGAGCACGCGGCCCATGCTGGTGCAGTACGCGGGCAGCCTGCTGCCGATGTGCAGGTCAACGCTCATGACGCGCTGCACCTGCGTGCGTGCAATGTAGACAATCTCATCGCCATCCAGCGTGGCCACGGAGAAGCTTTCATTCAGCTTCTCGCTCATGCGCTCCAGGATGGGCTGCGCCGCGGAGGACAGTGTGTTGCTGACGGTATAGGTATGGCTCAGCGACAGCATCTTCGGCCGCAGCGAGTAGCGCTGACCATCCTCCGAACCCACATACCCAAGCTTCGACAGGGTATAAAGGCAACGGCGTACCGCGGCGCGGCTTAGGCCGGTTTTACCGCTGAGCTGCGAGATGGTCATTTGCGGCGTCTGCTGGGTGAACGTCTCCAGCACGGCCAGGCCGCGTGCCAGCGACGTCATAAAGTTGGCGTCGCCTGTGTAGATTTCGAGCGCCTTGGCGGGCAGGAGCTTCTCAGGGACTACCGTCGGCATAGGGGCAATAGCTGTAGCGGACACGGTCGGCGCACCTCAGGGAACGTCTGTTCGAATAACGCGCAAATGAGCGATAAACGCACTCACAGTGTAAGCCCGTCCCGCAAACACGCGCAATGGCTCTTTCAGCGATGCGATGTGTTTTGGCATGGGCTGTATCCAACCTGCCGTGCATCTATGACACATAGAATGGAGACACTATGAGCACGCTTGATCTGCAGGTTTCGCTTCCGTCCGCTCTTGAGAGCACCGTTGCCACCACCGCCGCCGAATGGCAGACCGGCAATAAACTTGCGCGGCTCTGGAACAAAGATGCCTCGCTCTGGACGTCGGCCACGGGCAGCGACAATGAATCCGTCTGGCTGGGCTGGCTGGATATCGTGGAGCGCCAGCAGGCTGACCTTGCCTCCTTTGCCGCACTGCGCCAAGACATTCACTCTGCGGGCTTTACGCATGCACTGCTGCTCGGCATGGGCGGCTCATCGCTTTGCCCTGAGGTGCTGTCGCTCACCTACGGCCAGCAGCCGGGCTTTCCCAAGCTGCACATCGTTGACTCCACCGATCCCGCGCAGGTTGCAGCAGCGCGCGCCGCCATCACGATCGAGACCACCATCTGCATCGTTTCGTCGAAGTCGGGATCCACGCTTGAGCCCAACATCCTGAAAGACTACTTCTTCAGCGAGATGGCGAAGGCCGTTGGCGCGGGAAACGCCGGTAAACACTTCATCGCAGTGACCGATCCGGGCAGCAAGATGGAAGAGGTTGCAAAGGCTGACGGCTTCCGCCACATCTTCTACGGTGACAAGGCAATCGGAGGCCGCTTCTCCGCACTGTCCAACTTCGGCATCGTGCCGGCGGCTGTTGCCGGTCTTGATATTCCGCGCTTCCTTGCGGAAGCCAGGCGTGGTGTAGACGCCGCACACATCACCGAGATTGCCAGCAACCCGGGCGCGCTGCTCGGTATCGTGCTCGGCGAAGCGCACAACAACGGCCGGGACAAGCTAACGTTCTTCACGTCACCCGAGATCTTCGACCTTGGCGCGTGGCTGGAGCAGCTCATTGCCGAATCCACCGGCAAGACCGGCAAGGGCATTACGCCTGTCGATCGCGAGACCATTGGCGCACCCTCTGTCTATGGCAAGGACCGCGTCTTCGCCTACATCCGCCTCAGCACCTCCGATAATGCCGCCAAGGATGCCGAAGTCGCGGCGCTTGCGGCCGCGGGACATCCCGTCGTGCAGTTCACCATCAACAACATCTACGAACTGCCCGCCATCATGTACCTGTGGGAGATTGGTGTTGCCGTGGCCGGTTCCGTCATGGGGATCAACACCTTCAACCAGCCCGATGTAGAAGCGGCCAAGATCGAAACCCGCAAGCTGACCGATGAGTACACGCAGACCGGCAAGCTGGCCGCGTATGAGCCGATTCTCGACTTCAAAGGCATCAAGCTCTACGCCGACGAGACTTACGGCCTGACACTGAAGACAACGGCAAGCACACCCACGCTGACGGACTATCTCAAGGCACACATCGCGCAGATCAAGCCGCATGACTACTTCGCCACGCTTGCCTTCATTCAAAATAATGAGGAGCACGAAGAGTTGATCCAGCGCTTCCGCATGATGGTCCGCGATAAGGAAGCGGTCGCAACCTGCCTCGGCTTCGGCCCGCGCTTCCTGCACTCCACCGGCCAGGACTACAAGGGCGGACCCAACACCGGCGTCTTCCTGCAGATCACCGCGGACCACGCCACTGATCTCGCCATCCCCAACGCAAAGTACACGTTCGGCGTCGTCATTGACGCGCAGGCAGCGGGCGATCTCGCTGTATTGCAGCAGCGCGGTCGGCGTGCGCTGCGGGTACATCTTGGTGCGGATGTGACCAAGGGGCTGAATCAGCTTGGGCTTGCGATGGTGGAGGCGTTGGCTTAAATCCAAGAGAAAGAGCAGAGCGCTAAGGGCGCAAAGGAAAACCGCAAAGGACGCAACGATATTCTTTGTGCGTTTCGCGCTAACCTTTGCGACCGTAGCGTTCTGCTCTTGCCTTTCACGGATTTACAACGCAGCCAGCACATCCTCAGGCTCAGGCCGAACCCTGAAATCCGCATGTGCCTCGGCGAAGACAATCGATCCAGCCTGGTTTACAACAAACGTGGCGGGCAGCGGTAGCTTCCACACGCCATCATCCACTGGAGCCATTACATTCTTGCCGCTGTTGATGAACGGGATGTTCACCAGGATGGACCGGTAGTACCGCTGCAGCGTCTGCGACACCGGATAGGCAATCCCAAACCTTCCAGCCAGTTCACTGTTCGCATCCTGCAGCAAAGGGTAGGGCAGATCGTATTGCTGCACGGCAAAGTCGCTCTGCCGCAGCGTCTGCGGTGAGATCGCAACGAACAACGCGCCACGTAACCGCAGCTCCGGATACAGGTCGCGCCACACTTCCAGTTCTGTAACGCAATACGGATCCCACCGCCCGCGGAAGAAGCTGATGACGAGCGGACCCAATCCCAGCATGTCGCTGGACTTGATCGGCTTGCCGGAGATCGCGTCCGGCAGTGAAAACTCCGGAGCCTTTGAGCCAACGGGCAGCACGCGATCCTCAATGCCACTGCGAAACAGCTCGGCAATCGCGTCTTCGCTGATGGCAAGCCGCTCCGGCTGCACCAGTTTGCGAGTGTTCTGGGTGATTTCGTCGAGCTTCGTCTGTAGTGCGGCCATCGATTTCTATTTTCGCACCTGCGCTCCTCAGCCTTCGCGAGCAGCCGCTTCGAGATCCCCAATGATGAGCTTTTTCATCTGCATCATGGCCTGGAATGCTTTCGGAGGCCGAACCAGTTCGATGATGTTCGCGGGCACAACCTGCCACGCCAGCCCGAACTTGTCGTCCACCCAGCCGCACTGCACCTCGGCGCCGCCATCGGCCAGCAGCTTCTCCCAGTAGTAGTCAATCTCCGCCTGGTCCTTGCACCGTATGAAGAACGAAACCGCCCTGTTGAATTTGAAGTGCGGCCCGCCATTCAGTGCGGTGAAGGAAAGCCCTTCCAGCTCGAAGCCGATGGTCATCGGCTTACCATACGGCCCCGGCAGCACATCGGTCTTCTTCGAATTAGGGAAGACGCTGAGATAGAACTCGACAGCTGCCTCGGCATTATCGTTGAACCAAAGGAACGGTGAGATTTTGGTCGTTGTCAGATCGGCCACAATGCACCTCGTTGTTCAGGAATGGTATGACCGAAACATCCTACCAAAGTATGTGTACGTCGTACACATTGATGGCGAGCGTGCCGTTGCTTGCGGGCTGCTGCTTGATGCAGCCCGCCGCTGCATCCGGGTAGTCCATGACAACTGCGTTCTCCAGCCCGGAGACCGCCTTAACCACAGCATCCTGGCTCGGAAATTGATCCATGCCTTCGCCATTCGGTCCCGTGCCGCTCAATATTCTGGCGCGATGACGACATAGCCGCCGCATTGTAAGCAGAATGGTGCCCCGAATCACGTCGACAATGGTTAAGCGGAATGCATTATGCGCGTGTGACGCCAGCCAGGGCCATACCTGTACTTCTTTTAGAATCGGCGCAGACCTCTGCACAATCAAACGGGTGTGAGTCTCAAGCGTTTGTTTTCCCGTTGGATTGCTTTGTGCCGCCGCAGCAAGGCCTCAATAGCCTTGATAGCCTTTCTGCTCCCTGTGTCGGTGTCTTCCAGTGCGCGCGCGCAGGCAGCGCCGCAGCTCGTGACGACAGCATACTCAAGTTCAGCGGCAGATATGCCGGCCGAGCCCGCACCGCAAGCTTCATCGTCCGATCAGCCCCAGCAAACCAAACGCATTTTTGGCATCGTGCCGAACTTCCGGGCCGTGAGTACGGTGGATAAGCTGCCGCCCCAGACGGTGAAGGAAAAGTTCGTTACTGCATCGCAGGATAGCTTCGACTACAGCTCCATTGTGCTGCCTGCAGTCGTTGCGGCCTACGATCTGGGCACCAACCAGACGCCGGAGTTCGGCCATGGTGGTGTAGGGTATGGCCGATACCTGTGGCATTCCGTCGTAGATCAGACGAGCGAAAATTACTTCGTCGAATTCATTGTGCCTGCTCTAACGCATCAGGACACACGCTTTTATACCCTGCGTAAGGGAAGCGGCTGGCACAAGATGAGCTATGCCCTGACACGAGTGGTTATAACCCGTGCGGACGACGGGCACGAGACCTTCAACACCAGCGAGATACTGGGATCGGGCATGGCGTCCGCATTGTCGAATGCCTACTATCCCTCACGCGAGCGGACATTCGGCAACACCGGCCGCCAGTGGGGGCTTGATATCGGCATCGATGCAGCAACCTACGCCTTCAAGGAATTCTGGCCGGACATCAACCACGCCATCTTCCGCAAGTCGAACGCTCCTGCAAACCACTAACCTCTGAGCGCAGCGCGAATGCCGCTAATGGATGAAGCGGCTAGCGGCCGAAACCACCGCCGCGTCCCATGTTGCCCATCTGGCTCATCAGGCGGCGCTGCATTTTGCCTCCACCGCTGCCCAGGCCCTTGAACATCTTGCGCATCTGGCTGTACTGCTTCAGCAACTGGTTCACATCCTGAACCGATGTGCCGCTGCCCATGGCAATCCGCCGCCGCCGCGAGCCCGAGATGATCTCGTGATTCGCCCGCTCCTTCGCCGTCATGGAGTTGATGATGGCCTCCGTGCGTGTCAGCTGGCTCTCGTCCACGTTCTCAGCGGCCTGCTGCAAGCCCTGGAACGGCCCAACGCTCGGCATCATCTTCAGGATGGACTGCATGGAGCCAAGCTTCTTGATCTGCCGCAGCTGATCACGAAAGTCTTCCAGCGAGAAGCCATCGCCGCTGAGAGCCTTCTTGGCGAAGTCTTCTGCCTTGCCGCGGTCGAGCTTTTCTTCCGCGCGCTCCAGCAGCGTGGCGATATCGCCCATGCCCATGATGCGCGACACGATGCGATCGGGGTGGAACGGCTCAAACGCGTCGGGCTTCTCGCCCGTGCCCAGGAACTTGACCGGAGCGCCGGTGACGTTGCGGATGGAGAGCGCTGCGCCACCGCGTGCATCGCCATCCATCTTGGTGAGCACAACGCCGGTAATGCCGAGCTGCTTGTGAAAGGCATCGGCAGAGTTCACCGCGTCCTGGCCGGTCATGGCATCGGCGACAAATAAAATCTCGCTTGGATTGAGCGCCGACTTCAACTGCGACATCTCGTCCATCAGCGCTGTGTCGATACCGAGACGGCCAGCGGTATCGACGATGAGAACGTCATTGCCGAAATTCCGCGCTTCGCGGAGAGCCTCTTTCGCGAGGCGCAGAACGAGCGGTGTGCCGGCATCTTCGTCAGCGGTTTTGCCGATGAAAATCTGTGCGCCAACACTCTTGGCGACGATGGCGAGCTGCTCGCGAGCGGCGGGACGGTAGACGTCAACCGAGACGAGCAAGGGACGGTGGCCGCCCTTCTTGAGCCAAGCCGCCAGCTTGCCGCTGGTCGTCGTTTTACCCGAACCCTGCAGACCGGCCATCAGGATGACGGTGGGCGGCTGCGAGGCGAACTTGAAGCGCGCCGTGTCCTTGCCCAGGATTTCGATCAGCTCATCGTGCACAATCTTGACGATCTGCTCGGTAGGCGACAGCGCAGTCGCCACCTGCGTGCCTACGGCCTTCTCACGGATGTGGTCAATGGTGGCTTTGACGACATTGAGATTGACGTCGCTTTCAAGCAGGGCAAGGCGAATCTCGCGCAGCGCCTCGGAGATATTTTCGTCCGTGATGGTGCCCTGGCCGCGAAGATTCTTGAAGGTCCGCTGAAGTTTTTCCTGGAGGTTTTCAAACATGGCTTGTCACCGGTTAGTTTACCAGTCAGGGTTCTTGGAGGTTTGGATGGCAGATGAGACGGTTGAGCCATGGCTGCGGGGGACGCATACGAACGTAGACCCAGTGCAGCGCGCAGTACTGCATGCGTTGGAGCTCGCGCGTGAGGACATTGTGCGCTGGTGCGGCTCGTTGGAGGAAGCCGAGCTAGAGGCGGAGCCGTTCGGCCTGCCGTCCGCCGGCTTCCAGCTACGCCACATCGCCCGCAGCCTGGACCGGCTGATGACCTATGCCGAGGGTTCTTCCTTGAGTCATGCGCAACTGGTCGCGTTGCGTGAAGAGCATCGATCGAGCGGAGATGCTTTGCGGGAGTCACAGGACGGTATCGACCGCGCCATCCATCGACTTTTGGCCTTCACGCCCGACCAGTTCCATGAAGCTCGTGTTGTGGGGCGTGCAAGGTTGCCGACTACTGTTGCAGGATTGCTCATTCACATTGCAGAACACACACAGCGACATGTTGGGCAGGCGATCACGACGGCCAAGGTAGTTGTCGCGCTCCGAGTTGCTGAGGGAAGCTAGCTACTCTTCGTGGTTTTTGCGCAGCATGTAGACGAGGCCGAGGACGGCCGTAGCGGCAAAGACCCACGCGAGTTGGTACCAGTAGAAGAATGGAAAGCCGAAGAGCGTTGGTGTGTCCCGGTTATAAAGCCTGGGGAAGACCAGCGCGGCCACGGGTATCGCAAGCAGCCATAGCGACGCATTCGACCGCTTCGGCTCGTTGTTTGGCTGCGGCTCGCTCATGCTTCGCAGCATAGCGCATCTATGCTCGATTCATCAGGCACGATTGATACCATGGAGCCATGAGCGACAGCGTGTCAACACAAGCGGGCGAAGCCTTTGCTGAAGTCGTCCGCATTATGGCGCGTCTGCGCGGGCCAGGCGGCTGCCCATGGGACCGCGAGCAGACCATGGACTCCATCAAGCCGCACACCTTGGAAGAGACCTACGAGGTCTTCGACGCCATCGACCGCCGCGCGTGGCCGGAGCTGCGTGACGAGCTTGGCGATCTACTGCTGCAGGTGCTTTTCTACGCGCAGATTGCTGCGGACGACGCACACTTCAACATTGACGAAGTTGTGCGCGGCCTGAGCGCGAAGCTGATCCGCCGCCACCCGCACATCTTCGCAGACGCGGTTGCGGAGACCGCCAGCGACGTGAACCGCACATGGGAAGCCGTCAAGCTGCAGGAGCGCGCAGGCAAACCTGCGAACGTCGAAGGCCTGCTCGGGACCGTGCCAAAATTCGTGCCGGCGTTGGTTGAAGCCCGCAAGCTAGGCTCCAAAGCTGCGAAGGCAGGCTTTGACTGGCCTGATCTAAACGGGCTCTTCGACAAGGTGCAGGAAGAGATCGCAGAGGTCCGTGCGGAGCTTTCAGAGCAGCCCGATGCTGCGAAGCTTGAAGAAGAGATCGGCGATCTGTACTTCGTTCTTACAAATCTCTCGCGCCACGTACAAGTCGATCCCGAACAGGCGCTACGTAAAGCCAACGCAAAGTTTCGCCGCCGCTTTCGTGCGATGGAAACCGCCGCGGGCGAAGCCTTCGAAGGGCTCTCACTTGCGGAGAAAGATGCGTTGTGGGACGCAGCTAAGCAACGGGAGCACAGCGCATGAACGATCTGCGCATCGCGCGCCTGACCCAGTTCTCCGAGTTCGACGCGTGTGTCGAGTTACAGCAGAAGACATGGGAATACTCAGCCGGCGAGTTACTGCCCCGCCGCGTCTTCTTCCTCGCAGAGAAGCTCGGCGGCCACGTGCTTGGCGCTTATGACGGCGCATCCCTTGTCGGCTTCAACCTCGGCATGCCCGCGCAGCGTCAGGGTATTGGCTATGTCCATTCGCAAATGCTCGCCGTGCTGCCGGAGTATCGCAACACCGGCTTAGGCCGCCGCATGAAGCTGCTTCAGCGTGACATTGCACTCGAACAAGGCGTGCGCGTCATCGAGTGGACCTACGATCCGCTTGAAATCAAGAATAGCTTCTTCAACCTCTCGCGGCTTGGGGTGATCAGCCGTAAATACATTTCAGACTTCTACGGCGTCTCCACATCGCCGTTGCAGGGTGGCCTGCCCACGGATCGCCTCTACGCCGAGTGGTGGATCGACTCTGCCCACACAAAGGCTGTCCTGCAGGGCGAGGCACCAGCAGAGAACATCGTCGTCACCGTCTCTGTCCCGGCACAAATCTATGCGTGGAAGGCTGAACGTGATTCGCGTGGTCTCGAGACCCAGACCGCGAATCGCATTGCGCTGCAAAAGCATTTCGCCGATGGCCTCGCCATCATCGGCTACACGCGCGAAGCCGACGGCAGCGGTACCTTTCTGCTCGGTGAAGTACCCGACGAAATCCAACAGCAGACCTTCTAGGAGATACAAATGAAGATCGATGCCATCCTCATGCGCGAACTCAAGATGCCGCTGGTGCATCCGTTTGTCACCAGCTTCGGCAAGACGACGGATCGTCGCATCCTGCTCATCGAGCTTCAGGCCGAAGGCTTTACCGCGTGTGGCGAATGCGTTGCCGGTGAACACCCCTACTTTTCCGATGAAATGATCGACACGGCATGGACCATTACCGAGACCGAACTCATTCCACGCCTGCTGGGTAAGGACATTGCCACCGGCCGCGATGTGCCACCCATGCTGCTGCAGGTTCGCGGCCATCGCATGGCCAAGGCCGCGCTTGAAAATGCTGTGTGGGATCTCGAAGCGCAGATCAAAGGGGTCTCTCTGTCGAAGCTGCTGGGTGGTACGCGCGATGTCATTGCCTGCGGCGTCTCCATCGGCATGGAGATGGACATACCGAAGCAGCTTGCGCGTGTGGAGAAAGAAGTCGCCGCGGGCTACCAGCGCATCAAGCTCAAGTGCCAGCCCGGTTATGACGCGAAGATGTTCGCAGCAGTGCGCGAGCGCTGGCCGGACATCCTATTAAGTTGCGATGCCAACTCCGCCTACCAGCTGAGCGATGCAGCGCACATTGCCGCATGGGATGAGTTCAACCTGCTGATGATCGAGCAGCCGCTCTGGTACGACGATTTCTATTTTCACGCGCAGCTGCAAAAGCAAATCAAAACCGCCATCTGCCTTGACGAATGCATTCGCAACGCACGCGACGCGCAGGCCGCGCTTGAGCTCGGCAGCGGCCGCATCCTCAACATCAAGGTAGGCCGCGTTGGTGGATTTACTGAGGCGATTGCCGTGCATGACGTGGCCCAGCAGCACGGCGTCCCGGTATGGTGCGGTGGCATGCTTGAGAGCGGCATTGGCCGAGCGCATAACATCGCACTGTCCAGCCTGCCCAACTTTTCGCTGCCTGGCGACGTCTCCGCATCGGCACGCTACTGGTCAGAAGACATCATCGAGCCGGAAGTTACCGTCAGCAGCACAGGCACCATTGTGGTGCCAACGGAGCCCGGCCGGGGCTTTGCCGTTCGCTCGGAGCGCGTTGAAGCACTCACCGTGCGCCAGCGGCGCTGTGTCGCCTAAGGCCGGGCAAGTAGCATGTTTACCGCATCCTGGAACGATGGCGCCGCAGGCATGTAGTTCACGTCTGTTGCGGTGTACGTTGCGTGGTAGGGCACAACCTTCACCATCAGCTCGCGCAGCTTCACGTTGATGTCGAGCCGCGTATAGCCATAGTGCCCACCGCCGACTGGATGCTGCTCATAGGAGAGCGTGCCGCCGCTGTACACGCGTGCAAGTATGCCCATCATCAGGTTCACGTTCTGCACGACATTCAACTCCATGCGAATCAGGTGATGCGTCTCGGAGTCGATCCATACGCGGCCCGCAACGCACGGAAGCACGGCCTGCGTTGTTGTCCTTGGATGAAATTTTGGGTCGGGCGCAAAGTCAAAGACCGCCTGGGTATGCTCGCCCTGTGACAGTTGCGGCTGACCCGCCACCGGTGTGAACACCATGGCTTCCGGCAGCGCGATGATCAGGTCCACGCCAAACTTCTCGTTGGATTCCGACTGCCTACGACGTCTTGCCATGTCGGCTGCTGTGATCGATGTCAGACGTTCACGTTCCGCTGCCTCCTCGGCGGGCGTAAGTGCCTCGCCATGGCGTGAAAGCGTTCGGGCCACATTACCGTCACGGCTCTCAACCAGCTCGCGCTCTGTATCTTCCTTCTCATCCTGACGATGCACGCGGTACCGCAAGCCCCACGTTGTATGCTCGAAGTCCTCAAGCTGGAACTTGACTGCATCTGTAACGATAGGTGGGGTTGCCGGTGCTTGTGCACAGGCCGCAACCGCACACGCGCATAGAGCGGCGCAGCTGAATTGGCACACAATGTGAGAGACAGCAGGCTTTCTGTTCACAGCATCATGTTAGACGGTGCAATCTGCCGGTTTGTGATGGGAACAAAGCCTGCAATTGCGACGCGGCCCAATGTTGATTAGACTCAGCGGGAGATTCGAAGGGAAGGCGCATGAAGCCATTGGAAGGTTCCACGTTCTTGGGCAAGTCGTTTACGATCCGCGGCGAGATCACAGGATCGGAAGAGTTGTACATCGACTGCGCGATTGAGGGAACGGTTACGTTGGCGGAAAGCCGCCTCACGATCGGGCCAAACGCGATCGTCCGTGCCGAGGTGCATGTGCAGGATGCCGTGCTGCTGGGAAGGCTGGAGGGCAACATCAACGCGTCCGGCAAGGTCGAGCTTCGACAGGGCTCCGTGCTCTATGGCAATGTGACGGCGTCGCGATTGTCCGTGGAAGATAGCGCAACCATGCGTGGTCAGGTGTTCCTGACCGGCACGGAATAACGCCCGTTTAAACACAGCGGGACGTACGTTTCGCGGAGGTTGCTGTGCGCCTGTTTGGCGGAAGTGATGGACGGACGAGTGAGAAGGTAAGTGCGCGCGTGCCCCGGGTTTCCAGTGGGTGGTCGCATTTGTTCAAATCCATGCGCGATGCAGAGGGACAGCGCATTCTCGACATCGGCCAGACCTCGCCCAATAACATCAATTTCCTCACCAGCCTTGGCCATAGTGTCTACATGGCAAACCTTGTGGCCGAGGTACAGGACAGCCGCTGGAACCGTCCGGAGGGTGAACCGTTTCCCACTGAGGCTTTTTTGGCAGAGAACCTTAACTTCAGTGGCCGCAAATTCGATACGGTGCTGTTCTGGGATACGGCAGATTATCTCGAGCCCGATATCCGCAATGCGGTGGTAGCGCGTCTGCACGAAGTGCTTGAGCCGGGAGGCAAGCTGCTTGGACTCTTTCATAGCCGCATCGAAAAAGGGTGGCAGCGTTATCACCTGCGGGGCGACGGCCAGGTGGATACGCAATACATCAACGATCTCCCTGTGCGCGATGTCCTGAATAATCGGCAGATAGAGCAGCTCTTCGGCAGGTATAGCTCGTATAAATTCTTCCTGGCGAAGGATAATTTACGAGAGGTTGTTGTGACGCGGTAACCATTCTTCGGCAACAGTAATGGAGCGCAAATGCGCTCCATTACTGTCTTCAATCCAGATGAGACTTACGCTGAGGCTTTACGACGGTCGGCCCAGCGCCGCTTCTGTGCGTCCGCAATGCGTTTGCGTGCTTCTGGGCTGAGAGTGCGTTTTGCGGACGTCTTCTTGGCCGGTGCAGCAGCAATTTTGCGTGGACGCCCGACGGCTTTCTTAGCGACGGCCGGGGCGGGACTGGGACCTGCAAGAAGAGCACGCGCTTGTTGAAGCTTGCCAATCTGAGCGTCGATCTCTGCGAGGATGCGAGTAACTTCCAAGTTAAAACCTCCCGAGAGCGAACTCTCATGGGAAATTTTAGCCTACAAATGCCTGATTACGGGGTGTTACTCCGGTTACTAACTCTTGCATTTGTGTCACCTCGGAACATCTGTGCTACTCGAACTGGCGACTAACGAAAACTCCGGATCATCGTCATTCATGCCGTGAAAGCGAGATATGCCGCCCAAACCGCGACGCTGACTGCTTTCCTCAATGCTCAGCCGCAATTTGCGCAGCGTCTCCGTGCGATCGCCCGAATATTCCGTCGCAAGGCGGGTAAGTGCATAGGTCAGAATGTCGGAATGATGAAGATCCTGCATGTCCGGATTGCGGCGGAGGTTCAGCCACAGCCGATGTACAAGCTGGACATCACTCGCGGGAATACTAGGCGCATGCGGTCCAATGTGGAAGCTTTCCGCCTCGCCCGTGGGTGGCACGACGTAGAAGGTGAACTGGCGCTTTGGATCCGGCAGTGCCTCCCAGGCCTGACCAACGTGGTAGGCCTGCTCCGCTGCGGTTAATTTCGTGGATAAACCGGAAACGACAGCCGCAACATCCAGCGAGTTAGCCATGCGCACAATAGCCGCAAAAATATCCCCTGCAGGCACCACCAGGAGGCCGATGTGCTTACCGAAACTCTCAGCCACGGAAACAGCCTTGGTAAACAGCATCTGTTCGTGCTCGCTGAACAGCTGCTCCGAGGCATCGACGTACTCCGGACCACCCGCACCCATCATCCGTGCCGCCAGTACAACCAGGTCCTGGTCATCCGTGTCTGTGCGCGCCAGCGCCCATTTCAGAGCATGCGGTGTCGATGCGTCGCGCATGGTGACAAGAACGCCACCCGGGCGAATGGCAAGGTCGTCACGCCCCACTTCCTCGGCATGCGCTAACTGGAAGTGTTCCTTCATCTGGCGCTCGGTAGCTTTGTGGCGGCGCTTGTTATCGCGCTCCGAGAGCGAAAAAATAATAAAGAAGGCGATGGCAAACACAATGCCGCTGACGGTCGCGACCGATTTGGTAAACAGATTCACAATCGCGGTCGTGAGTAGAACCAGGAAGACACACGCAAGCCCGATGGGCAGCTCGGTCTTGCCGATGCGCAGGTTCAGCGGCACCTTTGCGCCGCGCTCCCCCTTGTACTTCCAGCGCAGCACCAGCATGGCAAGCGCATTAAATGTAAAGCTCCAGATCACGCCGAAGGCATACGCTTCGCCGATCATGATCACGTCGCCACGCGTAATGACGATGACGACAAGCTGAATAATGGCAACAAGGTTAACAATGCGGTAGCTGGTGCCAAAGCGCCGCTGCGGCTTGCGGAACCAGTCCGCCAGTACACCGTCTTCCGCAACGCGCATCAGTACGCCGGTCGATCCCACGATGGCCGTATTCACCGCGCCACCTAGAATCAGGAAGCCGACAATCACAACAAAGACGCGGAAGGCCACACGGATGGCTACAGGCCCAACCATGTACATGGCCATACCCGCGATCAGGTTGTCGCGATACACGCTGACCCGTACATCGTCCGGAATGAGCATGACGGCGAGCAGTGAACCAAGGCCGGTAAAGATCGTGCTGTAAATCGCGATGATGAGCGCCGCGCGCTTCAGGTTCAGCAGCTTCGGGTGCTCGATCTCGCGGTTGACCTGTGCCAGCGACTCCTCACCGCTCATGGCCAGGACGGAGTGGCCAAAGGCCATCAGAACGCCGAACAGGCCAAGGTTGCGGGCGAAGCTGGTGTGCTTCAGGAAGCCCAGCGCGTCATCGGAAAACTTTAAGTTCGATGGTGTCGGCAGCGGAGGCAGGTGGGCGCCGTTATGGCCCACGCTGAAAAGTCCCCAACCAATCAGGACGACCACCATGATCGTGGTGATCTTCATGATCGAGAGAGCTTTTTCGCTCGACTCCTCAATACCCTTGATGTTCTGCCACCAGAAATACAGCGTGATCAGCACAGCGATAAACGCCGATGTGTAATTCACATCAAACTGCCGCACCGCGCCCGCATGGTTTACGGCAAGCCAGTTGAAATGGACCGAATACGCCGCCTGGGTAAGCAGGCCATTCAACAGACCCACAATGTATTGCCCGGCAGACACACCGGAGATTGGCCCGGTCAGCACATAGTCAAACATCAGGGCAGACACGCTGACCTTGGCGAACGTACCGCCCAGCGCCTCCTTCACAATGCGGTACACGCCACCACGCGTGTACATCGAACAGCTCTCGACATACACCGAGCGCACCGCATAGGAGAAGAACATGACGCCAAGGATGAGCCACGGCGCAGATTTGCCCACAGCCTCTTCCGCGATACCGCCGGCGTAGAAGGCAGACGAGCCAAGATCGTTGAGAACGATGGCGGCCGCTCGCCAGAAGGAAATGAAAGTCAGCATCACGGACGATGCGACGACCAGGCGGACGCGGCTGGATTGCGGTAGGACGGGTGTGCGTTTTGACGCCATTTTAAGAGGAACCGGATCCACCAGTCATGACCAGCATGCGGCCAGAAAGGTGGCGCCCAGCGGTGAGTCTACTGCGAGTGTGCGAGGCAGTCAATGTGTGCCCGGCGGACGCAGCAGCTAGCTTAGGCCATCGGTCGAGGCAGCCTCATTGCCGCTATCGGAGAAGAAATCGTGAACATCGTGCACCAGCGTGATCGCGACGACGATTGCCGAGCCTGCCATACCAATCAGGAACAGGGGGACAAGGACGTGGCTCAACGCGCGGATAATTGGATCCAGCATGGCTTTTATTGTATGCCTACCGCCGCTTCCGCGCGGGCATCCACGCAGATGCTAGACTCCACGCGATGCGCGTCTTTTCCATGCGGATTTGGATCCTGGTGCTGCTCAGCAGCCTGTTGCAGGTGCTTATCTTCCCTTTGGCGGGACCGCTGCCCCTGTGGCGCGCCGCGCTCGCGTGGTTTGCGCTGGCGCCGTTTTTCGCCGCTCTGCTGCCAGCAGACCGCATCTTGAAGCCACTCGATGCAGCTCTGCTGGGCTATGCCGCAGGCATCCTTTGGTACCTGGGTACCTGTTATTGGATCTACCAGACCATGTACCTGTACGGCGGTATGGGCGCTCCGCTGGCCTTCATGGTCCTGATCCTCTTCTGCCTTTACCTTGGGCTTTATCACGCTCTGTTTGCGGTCTTGCTTGCATTTGTACGCCGCGGCCTTGGCCTGCGTGCGGCACTTGTCGCCGCACCGTTTCTTTGGATCGCCGTCGAGCTTGCCCGCGCCCGCGTGACCAGCTTTCCATGGAATCTGCTCGGCTACGCGCAGGTGGACAGCGGTGTGCTTACACAAATCGCCCCGCTCACCGGCGTCTACGGTCTCAGCTTTGTACTGGCTGCCGTCAACGCTGCCATCGCATGCGCTCTGGTGTTGCCGCGGCGCCGCACCACGGCTGTCGTCGCGCTGACCGGCGCGCTCATCGCAACTGCCGTGCAGAATGCCGGGACATGGTTTCGCCCCGCAGCCATGACAGGCTCACAAAAAGCTGTGTTGATGCAGCCAAATCTGCAGGTAGGTCCCGGCGAAACCGGCGGCAATGCGGCCAGTCTCAGCATCGCGTTTGCACGCCTCACGCTGCAAGCGTCCGTGCTCGACGACCGGCACACCAGCGTTGCGCTGTGGCCTGAGTCTCCTTCGCCCTTCCAGACCGACCGCACCGACTTCACCACGACCGCCGCGTTTGTCGCGCGTCAGCTGCAGGCGCCCCTGATTGCCGGAGCCATCGGCGTTGTGCAGGGAACGGAGGCAGGCCGTGTGGAACACATCTACAACTCCGCTGCGCTCTTCACGCCGGACGGCGGTCTGACAGGGCGCTACGACAAAATCCACCTTGTGCCTTTCGGTGAGTACGTTCCCTACGCCAACCTCTTTCAATTCGCGAGCGGCCTCACGCAGGCCGTCGGCACCTTTGACCGTGGCACCAGCCGCACACCGCTCGCCGTCGGCGGCCATCGCTACGGTGTCTTTCTGTGCTACGAGTCCATCTTCGGCGACGAAGTACGGCAATTTGTTGCCAACGGAGCGGAAGTGCTTACGAACCTCTCCGACGACGGCTGGTACGGCGACACCAGCGCGCCCTTTCAGCACATCAACATGGCCCGCATGCGCGCCATCGAGAATCGCCGTTGGCTGCTGCGGGATACCAACAGCGGCATTACCGCCTCCATCGATCCCAACGGCCGCATCGTCGAACGCATGGACCGCCACAAACGCGGCGCCGTGGCAGTCCACTTCGACTACCGTACCGACCTCACCTTTTACACGCTCCACGGCGATGTTTTTGCGTACGTGTGCACGTTGCTCGCACTCGTTGCAGTGGCAGTTGCGTTACTCCGGCCATCCGCCGAGGTCAAAGGGCAGTAAACTGGTCTGATGTTGACCGATCTGGACTATGCCTACTCCCCGGTTCGCGACCGTGTGCGCGATCTGCGGGAGTATCTTTGACGCCCCCACACTCAAGACGCAGCTCGCTGCCGTAGAAGCGGAAATCTCCGACCCCGCTGTGTGGGCGGACGCCGCGCGCTCGCAACCGCTGATGCGCGAACGCAAGCGCCTTGAAACGCTGCTCGCCGACGATGCCGAACTCGCGCGCCGCACGGACGATATCGACGCCTACTTTGAACTGGCAAAAGAAGGCGAGGACGTTGAAGCGGAGCTCGGCAAATCCATCCAGGAAGTTGACGCCTTCGCGGAACAGCTCGACTCCAAGACCATGCTCTCGCAGGAGACTGACCCGCTCAACGCCATCGTTACCGTGCATCCGGGCGCAGGCGGCACGGAGAGCCAGGACTGGGCCGAGATGCTGATGCGCATGTACCTGCGCTGGGCCGAGCGGCAGGGCTTCAAGACCGAGATCAACGAAATCCAGGATGGCGACGAGGCCGGCATCAAGTCCGCAACCTTCACCATCACGGGCGACTTTGCGTTCGGCCTGCTCAGCGGCGAATCCGGCGTGCACCGCCTCGTCCGCATCTCGCCCTTCGACTCCGCCAAGCGACGCCACACATCATTCTCCTCCGTCTACGTCTCGCCGGAAATCGATGACTCCATCGTCATCGACATCAAGCCGGACGAGCTCCGCATTGACACCTACCGCTCCGGCGGCAAGGGCGGCCAGCACGTCAACACGACAGACTCCGCGGTGCGCATCACGCACCTTCCCACGGGCATCGTCGCCGGTTGCCAGAACGAGCGCTCGCAGCACAAAAACAAAGAAAAGGCGATGAAGATGCTGCGTTCGCGCCTCTACGAACACGAGCTGGAAAAGAAGCGCGCCATTACGAAGAAGCTGGAAGATTCCAAGCTCGACATCGGCTTCGGATCGCAGATACGATCTTACGTATTGCAGCCATACCGCATGGCAAAGGACCTAAGAACGCGCGTGGAAGTAGGCGATGTGGACCGCGTGCTCGACGGCGATCTGCAGCCCTTCATCCGCGGCTATCTCAAGCTGCGGCGCGAAGGCGGAGCACCGGCCGCAATCGCGGACGACGATATCGACTAACGGCGGAGAGGTGGTGATATGGCCATTGCGTTCGACAGCGCGACTACCTTACTGCTCGTCTATGACGTACCCACCGCCATCGCCTTCTATCGCGACATCCTCGGCTTCGAAGTCGTAAGTGCTTCCCAACCCTTCGACGACGCCAAAGATAACTACGGCTGGGCGATGCTGCGCAAGAACTATGTCCAGCTCATGCTGAATAACATGTATGAAGACAATATCCGTCCGTCGAAACCAGATGCTCTCCGTACACAGCACCACTCTGACACGACTATTTACATGGATTGCGCAGACGTAGAGGACGCTTACATGTATCTCCTGTCCAAAGGCCTGGCCGCGCGGCCGCCAGTGAACACCTATTACGGCATGCGGCAGGTGCACGTGTGCGATCCGGACGGCTACTCACTCGTCTTTCAACGTGCCGTCGATGGGAAGTAGGATGAACGCCATGAAGCGTGTCATGAGCCTGTGTGCCATTGCAGTGAGTGCAGCCTTTGCGTCCACGCCAGCCACATCACAGGCGGCGCCACAAGCTGCCGTCTCTGCCTTGGTCAAGAACTTCATCGAAGCCGAGAAAGCCTACGACGCACCCACACTCGGAACCCTCATCAGCAAAGACTATGTCGAAGTCTCTCCCGCAGGCGAGATTGACGCGCACGATCGCTTTCTCAGCTTCTACACACTCGACAAGAAGACCGACTGGCCTCCCATGCAGACCGCCGACGAACAGGTGCGCATCTTCGGCGATACAGCCATCGACGTCCTCACGTTCACCTACACCATGCCTGCGCCCGGGGGCGGCGTACGCCCGCTTGAGATTCGCGGCAGCTTCACGGCCCAGCGTGAACACGGCACATGGAAGCTCATCGGCGCGCAATACACCGGCATCCGTCCCATGCCATCCCCGAACGCAGCCGCGCCAGCAGGGAAGTAGTGCACCCATAGCTGCTGTGCAGCATCGAACCTTACATGGCCCCGACCGATTCCAAGACCGATCTCGAAACCGAACTCAAGACGCAACTCAAAGCGCTGCTCGATGGCGGTCAGGCCCACGCCAAGCTGGACGACGCCATCAAGGACATGCCCTTCGACAAGCAGGGCATCGTGCCTGAAGGCCTGCCTTACTCTGCGTGGCAGCTGCTGGAGCACATCCGCATCGCGCAGCAGGACATACTCGAGTTCAGCGACAACGCCGACGGCTCGTACAAACCCATGAAGTGGCCGGATGACTACTGGCCCAAGTCTCCCGAACCACCCAGCAAGAGCGCATGGGACGATAGCGTCGCGGCTCTCAAGAAGGACCGGTCTGCCTTCGAGAAGCTGCTCAAAGAACGCGACTTGACCGAAGCCTTCCCATGGGGTGACGGCCAGAATTTGCTGCGCGAAGCTCTGCTCATCGCAGACCACGAGAGCTACCACACCGGCGAACTCATCGTCACACGCCGCCTGCTCGGCGCATGGCATCCAAAGAAGGGCCACGCATGAACGAACCTGAAGTCATCGAGCGCATGCTCACCGCAAAGACGATTGCGGTCGTCGGCATCTCGGCGGACACCGCGAAGCCAAGCAACTACGTCTCGGCCTACATGCAGCAGGCAGGGAAGCGCATTCTGCCTGTGAACCCGACCGTTCAGACCGTCCTGGGTGAAACCACCTACGCCTCGCTGCGCGACCTGCCCGTGCGACCGGACGTGGTCAACGTCTTCCGCCTGCCCAGTGCCATCCCCGGGATTGTGGACGAGATGATCGAACTCGGCTACACCGACCTGTGGGTGCAGCAGGGCATTCGCAATGAAGACGCAGCCATGAAGGCCGAGGCGCACGGCATCCACGTCGTCATGGACCGCTGCATCATGGTCGAACACCGTATGCACGGCGGCTGACAGTTGCCTGCGCTGCCCTGACACATTCGTGACATCTTCGCGGGCAGAATCGACCTACAATGAACCCGATGAATCTTTCACGTCTTCTTCGGGCGTTCCCGGCGTTCCTGTTGAGCTTGGTCGCCTTGGTCGCCGCTACCGCAGGCGCGCAGATCGGCACCACCGTTGGTGATGGTGGCCCCGGTCCGGTCAAGGCCCTGCACCTCACCGTCGAAATGGTCTCCGCCGGCCCGCAGATCGCGCAGGGCGGCTCACAGACGCTGGGTTTCGTCTTCTCCATGGAAGAAGGCTGGCACGTGTATTGGCGCAACGCTGGCTATGCGGGCATGCCGCCCAAGGCCACGTGGACGCTGCCCGCCGGCCTGACCGCCGGCCCGCTGCAGTTTCCAGCACCGGAGCGCCTGCCGCTCGACACCACTGTCGATTACGGCTATGAAGACGCCGTCGCATACCCGGTAACCATCACGGCTGATCCCAAGGCTAAAGCAGACAAGAGCGGCGCCATGCATGTGGCTGCGGTCATCTCCTGGCTCGTCTGCAAACAGGTCTGCATCCCCGGCAAGGCGAATCTCGGCCTCGATCTTAAGCTCGCACCCGCCGGCACACAGGTCAGCACGGAAGGCGCAAACGTAGGTGCGCTCGGCTCTGCATTACAGAGCATGCCCAAGCCCTTGCCGCCAGACTTCAAGCTCTCCGCAATCCGCAGCGGCAAGGACATGGCGCTCTTCGTCACAACCGGCCAGCGCGAGCCGGACGCCGAGTTCTATCCGCTCGACACCGACTCCATCGCGGACAATGCGGACCAGCCCATGGACGTCACACCAGATGGCGCCATCATCCACGTCCAGCGCGCGGACTCAGCAAAGACACCGCTGGCTTCGCTGCACGGTCTGCTAAAACTCGGCACCGTGCGTAACTACATCGTCGACGTGCCCGTGGTTGCGGGCGCCGTACCACCACAGAAGGCCGCGCCGGCCGCGGGCGGCAGCAGCACCCAGAGCATCACGGCCCTCAGCGCCGTGGCGCTTGCCTTCGTCGGCGGCATGCTGCTCAACCTCATGCCATGCGTCTTTCCCGTGCTCTTCCTCAAGGCGCTCTCGCTGTTGCAATCCTCGTCGGAAGAGCGCCACCGCGTCCGCACACACGGCCTCGCCTACACGGCAGGCATCGTAGCCTCCTTCTGGCTCGTCGTCGCTGTGCTGCTCGTCCTCCGTGCGGGCGGTAAAGAATTCGGCTGGGGCTTCCAGCTGCAATCGCCCGGCTTCGTGGCCGTCCTTGCAACGTTCCTCTTCTTCTTCGCGCTTTCGCTCGCAGGCATGTTCGACTTTGGCCTGTCGCTCACCAGCGCGGGCGACTCACTCACGCAGAAGAGCGGCTACACCGGCAGCTTTTTTACCGGTGTGCTCGCCACCGTCGTCGCAACGCCATGCGTCGGCCCGTTCATGGGCGCGGCCATCGGCTTCGCTCTTGCGCAGCCCGCCTACGTCACGTTCCTCGTCTTCACATCCTTGGCGCTTGGTCTCGCCGCACCGTATCTTGCGCTCACGCTCCAGCCTGCGTGGATACGCTTCCTGCCACGCCCTGGCGCATGGATGGAACTCCTGAAGCAGATCACCGCGCTGCCGCTCTTCATTACCGTCATCTGGCTTGTCTACATCTTCGGCCGCCTCTTCGGCGAAGCCGACGGCGCCCTCCACTCCGCATGGCTGCTCGGCGGCCTGCTGCTCATTACCATCGCGGCATGGGTGCTGGGCCGCTGGCCGGCCAAACGCTGGAGCACCGCCGTCGCCACCGCGATCGCCATCTGCGCCGTTGCCCTGCCGCTCACCATGGGCCGCGAGAACCCCAACGACATCACCTGGCAGACCTTCAGCGCCGAGTCCGTCCAGCAGGCCCGCTCCAGCGGCAAGGCAGTCTTCGTGGACTTCACCGCCGCATGGTGCCTCAGCTGCCAGGTCAACGAACGCGTCGTGCTCAAATCCAGCGACGTGCAGAAGCAGCTGGCCAGCCCCAACGTCGTCGCCATGCGCGCGGACTGGACCCAATACGACGGCAAGATCACATCTGCCCTAAGCGCAGCAGGCCGCAGCGGCGTACCCACCTACATCGTCTACCCGGCAAGCACCGCAGCCGCGCCGGATGTGTTGCCGGAAGTCCTGAGCAAGAGCATCGTACTCGACGCCCTGAAGCGCGACATCAAGCACTAAACTGAGAGCAAAATCGCAAGAAGCCCAGGAGTTGCCATGAATGCGAACGGGAAGGCGCTAACGGCTGTGGCATACCGAGCCCCGTTGGAACCTTCGCGTTACTCAGGATGACAGATGTTTTTAAAGGTTCGTGGCGAGAGGAATTAGCCCTTATCCCGCGCAGCGTCTTTAGCCCGCGCAATCTCTTCCATCCGCTGGCCCAACTGCCTCTCGCGCCCTTGGTCTGTAGGACGGTAGTAGCGCCGGTCCTCAAGACCGTCGGGGAGGCACTGCATCGCGGCCACCTTGTCCGGCATGTCGTGCGCGTACTGATATTCCTTGCCGTAGCCAAGCTCCTTCAATAACCGCGTCGGGGCGTTGCGCAGATGCAGCGGCACCGGCTGCGCACCGGTCGCATTCACATCCGCGGCAGCCTCGTTAAACGCCATGTAGACCGCATTCGACTTAGGCGCCAGCGCAAGATAGACCACTGCCTGCGCCAGTGCCAGCTCACCCTCGGGAGACCCCAGCAGGTGCATCGCCTGCTGCGCCGAAAGCGTCAGATTAAGCGCCTCAGGCGCGGCCAGCCCAATATCCTCCACGGCCATCCGCACCACGCGCCGAGCCACGTACATGGGGTCCTCACCCGCCGCCAGCATGCGCCGCAGCCAGTAGATCGAAGCATCCGCATCGCTGTTCCGCACACTCTTGTGCAGCGCGCTGATCAGGTCATAGTGCTGCTCGCCGTTCTTGTCGTAGAGCAGCGTCCGCTGTTGCAACGCATCGCTTATTGTGGCTGGTGTGATCACCGTCTCACCGCGCCCGGCCAGCAGATGCGCCGCGGTCTCCAGAGCGTTCAACGCATAGCGCGCATCGCCATTGCTGAAGCGCGCAATCGCCTCCAGCGCACCCTCCTGCGCGGTCATGCCGAGCGCGCCAAGCCCACGCTCTGCATCCGTCAGCGCCCGCTGCAGCAGCGCCACAATCTCCTCGTCGCTGATCGACTGCAGCACATACACCCTGCACCGCGACAGCAGCGCGGCATTTACTTCAAACGAAGGATTCTCCGTCGTCGCGCCAATCAGCCGCAGCGCACCGCGCTCGACGTATGGCAGGAAGGCGTCCTGCTGCGCCTTGTTGAAACGATGGATCTCGTCCACAAACAGGATCGTCCGCAGGCCGTGCGCAGCGCCACGCTCGGCATCCACCATTACCTGCTTGATCTCTTTGATCCCGCTCGTGACAGCGGAAAACTCAATAAATGTAGCGCTCGTCGTCCGCGCAATAATCTTCGCCAGCGTCGTCTTACCCGTGCCCGGAGGGCCCCAGAAGATCATCGACCCCGGCTCGCCGCTCTCAATCGCCAGCCGGAGCGGCTTGCCCGGTCCAACCAGGTGCTGCTGCCCCGCAAACTCGTCCAGCGTGCGCGGCCGCATGCGCTCCGGCAGCGGCACATCCTGCCGGCTCGCCGCCGTAGCAGGCGGTTCGAGTTGATCGAATAAGCTCATGCGCCAAACGCCCCAGCAAACGCCTTAGCCCGCTGCTGTGACGCCTCATACAGCAGCAGTGAACCGGCGACCGCGGCATTCAAGCTCTCCGTCGGCCCGGTCGTCAGCAGTGTGATGCGCTCATCCGCGACCGCGAGCATCGCGCCGGAAATCCCCGCACCCTCGTTGCCCACAATCAACACCGTCGTCCGGTCAAGCTGCGCACGATGTGCCGGTGTGGCATCGCGAGGCACTGCTGCATACAGCCGCGCATCCACGCTCCGCAACGATGCCAGCAAAGCCTCATCCCAAAGCGGCAGCGGCATGCGAAACGCCGCCCCCGCCGCCGCCCGCAGGCACTTGCCGTTCCACGGGTCAACCGTTCCCGCCGTCATTGCCACAGCTGCAGCACCAAACGCCTCCGCCGACCGGATCAGCGTCCCCAGGTTTCCTGGGTCCTGCAAGCCATCCGCCAGCAACACCAGATCGCCCGTCCTCGGAGCATAGGCAGTAACCGGCCGCTTCAGCACAGCCGCAATCCCTTGCGACGACTCCGTCTCCGCAGCGCTCTCAAAGGCACTCGCGGACAGCTCCACAATCTCCTCGGCAGCGTGTGCCGGAAGATCGCGCAGCGTACCCACTCGATCCTCACGCACAAATATGGTCCGCAGCAACAGACCGCTTGCCACAGCCTCGCGCACAAGGTGCAATCCCTCGACCCCCACAAACGCATCGCCCCTGCGCGGCGACAGCGCAGCGCGCAGCGCACGCACACGCGGATTTGTTCGGCTTGTAATCCTCTCCGGCATCAAGCGGATTCTACGCGCCTTACGCACCCTCCCTGTAACTGCATTACATCGCCCGGAAAGCAGAACCGCACCGTGGATTGTGCTACCGTGCTGTTTTGAGCCTTGTACGGGAGCGTTGATGACGGCGGAGATGTTGCGCATCCATCCGGATGAGCCGGAAGAAGATCTGGTGAAGTACGTTGCCAAGTGCCTGGACAACGGCATGGTCGTCGCCCTGCCCACGGACACCTTTTATGGCCTCGCCGTGGATCCGGTGAATCTGCACGCCGTGGAGCAAATCTACGAGTTGAAAATGCGTGCGAAGCATAAGCCCTTATCCCTGCTCATCGCTGACGTCGCACAGGCCTACGAACTAGCCAGGGAAGTCGACACCGCCTTCGATCGCCTCGCGGAAAAGTTCTGGCCGGGTCCTCTCACCATCATCGTCAAGGCCGGATCGCGCCTGCCGCTGCGTGTCACAGCGCACACCGGCAACGTCGCCCTCCGCGTGCCTGAGGCGACCATCGCCCGCGCCGTGTCAGCGAGCCTCGGCCTGCCCATCACAGCTACGTCCGCCAATCTCGCCGGCCGCAACGAATGCACCCACGCCCACTGCGTACTCGAACAGCTTGGCGACAAGATTCCCATCATTGTCGATGGTGGACCCACCGCGCGCAGCCTGCCCACCACCATCGTGGACTTGAGCGGCGGCGGTAATTCATGGATGATTCTTCGCGAAGGTGCGATCCCCACGCACGAAATCGCATTGGCGTTGCAGGACTGATTGCAGGGCGCTACATCTTCAAGGCGTTTGGAGGCGCATGGCGGCACAGGCACGAAACCGGGGCAAGCGATCAAGCGGCAGACATCCGTTCCGCACGATTGTCGTCCTGTTCCTGCTTGTCGTTCTGGTCTGGTTCGCCAGCGTCTATGCGCGCATCGACCGTGTCGCCAACGAGGACCAGGCGCGACCCTCAGACGCCATCGCCGTCTTTGGCGCCGCGCAGTACGTCGGCCATCCATCGCCTGTCTACCACGCACGCCTTGACCACGCCGTGTCACTTTACCAGAGGCAGATGGCGCCCATCATCATCACGCTCGGCGGTCCCGGCGATGACCGCAGCGGCCAGACCGAGGGCGCCGTGGGCCGCGACTACCTGCTCGGTCAGGGCGTTCCCTATGACCGCATCATCGCCGAGACAGAGTCCGTCGACACCGAACAGCAGGCGCAGATCCTTGCCGGTATCGCGCACGACCGCAACCTAAAGCAGGTCATCGTCGTCAGCGATGGTACGCATCTCTTCCGCATCCGCGCTTTGTGTCAGCAGGAGGGCTTGAGCGTGCTCACGTCACCGCGGCCGCCGTTTGGCAACCTGTCCCGGTGGGGCCATGTCACCCGCGTCGTGCACGAAATGCTGAGCTACACCTTCATGCGGCTGCATCTCGAGGCAGGCTGGGCCAAGCGCTGGATTGAAAACAGGGAAGAGTCCTGACCGCCCAAACGGGAATCTGCTTCGCTTCCCGATAACTGCGAGGGAAGTCAAAGCAGTGGAGCAGCCTTCCGTTACAATCATGCTTGGTGGGGCCGCAGCGCTCCGCGGTGCAGGAGCAGCGTTTGTTTTCAGTTCCACGTAATGTGTTTCGCCATACGTTTCCACGTACGAGATATAGCGGCGCCCGAGCGGCTGCCTCGTGCCTCAGCGCGTCGGCTGTTCTCGCCGTTGCCGGCTGTGGCAACAACTATCGTCCGGTCGTCAGCGCCATCAACCCGGTAGGACCGGCGACGCAACCCGCCGTCTATGCCACTGCTGTTTCAGACCCGGGCAGCGGTCGCGACGGCCTGGTCACGGTTGTGGACGTCTTCGGCGACACTATCATTGCCAATGCCAACATCGCTCCGGCGCCCATTTACCTTGCAACCGACCCGGCCGGCGAGAGCTACGTGCTCCATAGCAACAGCGTCCTGATGGACACCTTCACCAGCACTCCCGGCCTCATGACGAATGCCGTGCATCAAACGTCACTCACTGCCGGCAGCAATCCGTCCCAGGTTTATCCTGCGAACGGCACAAGTCCCATCTTTATTTCCGAGCCGGGCTCAAGCAGAGTCGCCGTGTTGACGGGCGGATCACCGCCAATTGCGCGGCAGGAACTGCCTGTGCCGGCCAACCCGGTCTACACCGTGGGTCTGTCTACCGCGCCGCGCGTCTACACGCTCAGTCAAGGCGCGACGCCGGGCACGTCCCTCGGCACCGCCACCGCGATCGAGAACGGGGTCAACAACACCATCTCCGCCAGTATCCCGGTCGGCATCAGTCCCGTCTTCGGCATCATGACCGCCGACACACGCCGCACCTTCGTCATCAACAACAAGGGCAGCGGCGCAGGCACCGGCACCATCAGCGTCATCAACACCCAGGGCAACAATCTTGATACCACCTTCACGGTGGGCGCAAATCCGCTCTGGGCCGACATCGCTCCCGCAATTAATGAGTTGGCTGTGGTCAACTCCGGCAACGGCACCACACCGGGCACGCTCAGTGTCATCAACATCGCGCTTTGTTCGGCTGCGACCGTTACCGGCAACACCCAGTGCAATCCCAACAATCCCGTTGATTCCGCGAACTTCGGCCAAACCCTCGCCACGGTTCCCGTTGGTATTTCGCCGGTCATGGTTGCGGTTCTCACCGATCTCAGCAAGGCCTACGTCGCCAACTCCGGCGACGGAACGATCACGGTCGTCGATCTCACCACCATGGTTGCCACGAAGACAATCAAGATCGGCGGCACGCTCAACTGGATCGGCGCCGTGGCCGGTTCGCCCACGGGCAAGGTGCTGGTCACCGCCAGCAACACACAGAACCTCACCATCATCCGTACGGACACCGATACCATTGACGCCACACTGAGCCTGCAGGGCAACGCCATCTCACTCCGCATCGCACAGTAAGCGACAGCAGGCAATCACAAAGGGAGGAGCCTCGAAGGCTCCTCCCTTTTACGTCTCTGAACTGTTTAAGCTGGCTACGACCCAATCATCAGGATTGGCAAGGTTGGCGTCTGTGCTCCGCCATCATCTTCCATCGTCACGCCGAAGGTGCCGGCAACGACGCCCTTCGGCAGCTCAGGCAAGATCACCGAGGCGAAGCCGCGATCATCCGGCTTAAAGGTACCGGCCGGTATCGGCTGGCGACCCTGGCCAACCGGGATCAGCCACAGCTCGTACGTCTTGTACGGCGGTAGCGGATCAAGATTGCTGCCCTGAAAGACCAGCGAACCACTCTCCGCCAGGTACGTCACACGCGCCGAGGCAACGGGCTGCGTATTCTGCCGTGTCAACAGGAAGCGCTGTGCCGCACCGGAGCGCATTGTCTCCAGCACCGCCTGTGCCTTGGCGGACGTTGCCGTGGCGCGGGTCGCTGTCGCGTTCGCAAAGGCCACCTGGTCTTCCAGCGACTCGCTCTTGTGGTAATAGTCGTACGCCGTCACTGCGAGTCCCGCAGCCACGGCCCAGCCTACCCAGGTTGTCACGGTGTGGAAGAAGCCGCGTCGCCGCGCCGGTTCATCGTCCGCATACGAGGAACGGAAGGGAAGTGGCGCCTCCGGCTCCTTATAGCTTTCCGGCTGAATCGGTGTCAGCATGCGCGAGTTTTTAGCCGGGACTGGGTCCGCAATCGCCGGCGCCTGCCGTTTTGCAGGCGTTGCAGCCGCGGGCATGGAAGCCACGGAAGGCATTCCCTGGCTTGCCGATGCATTCGCCGCCGAGCTTACGGTCTTACGCTCGCGGGAAACCTGCTTCATCAGCCGCTGACGCGCCGATGCCGCCGGCGCCTGTGCCTCAACCGTCATGGCCAGCAGGCCGAGATCGCTCCGCACATGCGCAAGCTCCGCCCGTGCCTCAGGCGATACCTTCAGAAACTCTTCCAGGCGCGTCTGCTCAGGCTCATCCAGCAGCTGCATGGCGTACAAATACAGATCTTCGGCGGTTACAGGAGCATGGCTCATGACTGCATCGCCTTTCTTAGAACCAGCAGCCCGGCGCGAATGCGCGTCTTGACCGTACCGAGAGGATCTCCGGTAAGCTCTGCAATCTCAGAATGTGTCAGGCCATCAAAGAAGGCCATTTCAAGTACCTTGCGCTGTTCTGCGGGCAGCCCGGTCATCACGCTGCGGGCACGCTCCATCATGATGTTCCGCTCAGACTCCTCCGCCAGATTGAACGATGAAGAAAGGACCACCTCGTCCACGGAATCCTGTGGCTTCCGCCGCCGCAGCGAATCGATGGAACGATTGCGCGCAATGACCGCCAGCCAGCCCGCAAGCGATCCGCGGGTGGAGATGAAGCTGTCGGGTTTGCGCCAAATCTGCATAAAAATATCCTGCAACACATCCTCAGCGGCAGCCGGGTCGCGCAACACGCGCAGAGCAACGGAATACACCACCTTCGAGTAACGGTCGTAGAGTGTGGCCACCGCACCCTCATCGCCGCGTTGAATCCTGCCAAGCAGAAAACTATCGTCCGCCACAGGCGTCAGATTGGTTTCTCTGGCAAAGGAACGCGGTAGGCCCTCGTCTGGATTGGGCCTTGGTGCATTCAAACCGAACGAAATGTCAGGAGGTGCCATTCTATTGACGCGGTCAACCAGTGTTTGTATGGCGCAGGGGGTTTCACAGCAATCGCTGCCTGTGCGTGGGATGAGTGTACCTTGCATGCACGTTACCGTGCACATCCTGCTCTCTGAGAGTATGGATGGGATGGCAAAAGGGCGTCTGGATAAGTTACTGGTTGAACGCGGTCTGGTTCCATCACGGGAACGCGCCGCAAGCCTCATCCTGGCAGGCCGTGTGCTCGTCGACGAACAGAAGCAGACCAAGGCAGGCGCAGCCGTTGACCCTGATGCAGCACTCCGCATCCTTGGCGAAGAGATGCCCTACGTCAGCCGCGGCGGCCTCAAGCTGCGCGGCGCGCTCGATCACTGGTCGATTGATCTCGCGGGCCGCATAGGTATCGATGTAGGCGCCTCCACGGGAGGTTTTACGGATTGCATGCTGCAAGCCGGCGCACTCGCCGTGCTCGCCGTCGATACAGGCTATGGCCAACTCGCCATGAGCCTGCGCATGGACCCACGCGTCCGCCTTATGGAACGCACCAATGCACGCCTTCTCGCAGCCGGCTCGCTGCTGCCCGAAGCAGCGACGCTCGCAGCCGCAAACAACATCCAGGACATGCCAACCTTCTACGCCATGGACGTCTCCTTCATCTCCGCCACGCTCGTTCTGTCCGCCGTCATCGCCGCACTCGCACCCGCTGGTGAACGCTGGCACGGCGAAGCCGTCACGCTTGTCAAGCCGCAGTTTGAGGCAGGTCGCGAATGGGTCGGCAAGGGCGGCATCGTACGCGACCCCGCAGCCCATACCATCGCCATCGATCGCGTCCGCACCGCCGTCGCAGACCTTGGCGGCGAGACCATCGGCGTTATCGACTCACCCATCACAGGGGCCGAAGGCAACCGCGAGTTCCTGCTCTACGCCCGCTTCTCCTGAACATCACCAAGTACACTGCTTCTATGCCGTACGTCGCCATCATCAGCAAGCCGCAAAAGCCCGAGCTGACGGAGCTTCTTCCCAACCTGCTGCGCTGGCTCGAAGACCACGGCTACACCACCGCGATGGACGCAAACAGCGCAGACTACGTCGGCTGCGCACCCTGTCCGCGCGAAGACATGCCCGGCCTCAACCCCGAGCTTGTCATCGTCCTCGGCGGCGACGGCACCCTGCTCTCCGCCGCACGCGCCTTCGCCAAGACCGACACACCCATCCTCAGCGTCAACCTCGGTTCGTTAGGCTTCCTAACAGAAGTCCCGCTCTCGGAGCTCTACAAGACCCTCGGCGCATGGCGCGAAGGCTCCTGCACCATCGATGAGCGCAGCATGATGCACGCCGAACTCATCCGCGACGGTATGGTCCACACAGCATGGGACGCACTCAACGACGTCGTCATCTCCAAGGGCGCCATCGCCCGCATGGGCGACTACGCCATCGACCTCAACGGCCAGATGGTCGCATCCTTTCGCGCGGACGGCATCATCGTCTCCACACCCACAGGCTCCACGGCCTACAACCTGGCAGCCAACGGCCCCATCGTCATGGGCAGCGTCAACGCCATGATCGTCACGCCGATCTGCCCGCACCTGCTCACCATCCGCCCCATCGTCATCCCCGGCGACACGGAAGTCCGCGTCACCGTCTCCGGCATCGCCGACCAGACCTACCTTACGGTCGATGGCCAGGAAGCCGTGGAACTGCAACTCGCCGACCAGCTACGCTGCCGCCGCTCGCAATACCGCGTCCGCCTCGTCCGCCTCGGCGAACACGGCCTCTTCACCGTCCTCCGCTCCAAGCTCAAATGGGGCGAGCGGTAACGGAGCAAGTCTTTCTGAGCCAACCACTTTCGCTCGTGTGGGCCGTGTAATAATACCCGCAATGCGCCGGCCATCCATGCGATTGTGTGTTGTATGTGCGGCGCTGTTGATTGCGCTGTTCCTTTCGCCCGTAACGGCGTTTGCGCACGCCCTGCTTGTCTCCTCCACACCGGCTGCTCACGGCGCCGTCAGCGGCAACGGCTTCAACGTTGAGCTGCACTTCAACGTGCGCGTGGATGGCTCACGCTCCAGGGTGACGTTGTCGAAGCGGCAGGACACCGGCAAGACATTTCCGCTCGCTGCCCTCAGGCAGGCCGCGCAGGATACCCTCACAACCTCCAGCGCAGCCATTGCGCCGGGTGAGTATGCGCTGCACTGGGTTGTGCTCAGCTCCGACGGCCACATTTCTCAGGGCGAAATTATCTTCACCGCGAAGTGACGATGCTGCTCCTCGTCCAGGATTTCGCCTGGTTCTCACTCATCTTCCGCGCACTGCAACTCGTCGGACAGACGTTCCTCGTCGGTTGCATCTTTTTCCTGGTCTTTGTCCGTCCTGAAAGCTCTGTCCCAGGCATCACGCAGCGTCTCCTCGTCTGGATCAAACGGCTTGCGGGCTTCCTGGTCTTCGTCGTGCTCGGCACCGTAGCCAGTGACTCGTTCGTTCTGATGATCTCCGTGGGCCTCCCACTCAGCAAAGTCATGACCGCGGAGTTCTTCATCACCGGGATCGCAGAAGCTTTGCTCGCGTCCGCGATCTTCCGCACGGCACGACAGAAGGCCTCAACGCAGGGCAGCGTTCGCCGACGCCTTTTGCTCGGATTAGCCGTTACGCTGCTGGCCGCCAACACATTCACAACCCATTCCGTCTCCCGCGTGGAGCACGGCCCGCTGCTGGCGGTGCTGACGTTTCTGCACCAGGCGGCGGCAAGTCTCTGGCTTGGGTCGCTGGCTGCCTTGCTTCTCACGTTGCGTGCCTCGGTGGCTTCGCCGGCAGCGGTGCAGCCGGTCGTACGCCGCTTCACGCCGCTGGCAATCACCGGGTGCGCTGTGTTGTTGCTCACCGGGATTAGTTTGTCGGTCTTTTATATCGGTTCCGCGCAGGCTTTGTATGGCACGGCCTACGGTGTCATGGTTGCCTCCAAGGCGGTCCTGCTCCTCATCCTTGCCGGCGTCGGCGCGCTCAACTTCCGCTCAGGCAGGGCAGCCGGCATCGGCTCCGCCTCACTCAGTCTGCTGCGCCGCTTCTCTGAAGTCGAAGTGCTCATAGCCTTCTCGGTCCTCGTCCTCGCCGCCTCACTCACGTCGCAGCCACCGGGCTCCGACATGGTCCAGAACCGGCTCACCAGGCAGGAGTTCACAAGCCACTTCCACCCGGTCGTACCCATCCTTCAGCATCCACCCGTCGACTCCCTCGCACCCGCGACATCGCCCCAAGAGGCGGCACGCCGCGCCGACGACGCTGAGAGCATCGCAGCCAACAGCCTGCGTGACCCGGATGAGGCCTGGAACGACTACGTGCATCACTGGGCGGGTATCTTCACATTGTCCATTGGCATTCTCGGCGTCCTTGCAAACTTCAAGTCAACCCGGTGGGCCCGCTACTGGCCGCTGCTTTTCCTTCTGCTCTCAGCGTTCCTCATGGTCGTCGCCGATCCCGAGAACTGGCCCCTCGGCCCAGTGAGCTACTGGCAGAGCTTCTCCGATCCGGAGGTCCTGCTGCACCGCCTGCTGTTCTTCATGCTGGTGCTTTTCGGCATCTTCGAGACCGGCGTCCAGGTTGGGCGATACGGCTATAAAGCCGCCATGATCTTCCCATCCCTCATGTTCCTCGCCGGCTGCGCCCTCGTTCTACACAATCACACGTTGGGAAACGTTAAAGCCGAGGTATTGGCGGAACTCAGCCACCTGCTGCTGGCTGTCTTTGCCATCGCCTCGGGTACGCTGCGCATGGCTGCAATCGGGCTGTCGATCGACAGGGATCGCCTACCCGTTCAAGCAGATAAGGCGCGCCTCAGCCGCATCATCCGGGCATGCGTCATAGCGAGCCCGGCCTGCCTCATCCCATTCGGCCTCGTCCTGCTGAACTATCGTGAGTATTAAGGCTCAAATCGATGAGCGGGCCAGGACCAGCTACCGGACGATGCGGCGTCGAACACCGCAAACGGAATCCCGTACATAACATCAAAGGGCCACCGTGAAGGTGGCCCTAAGTTATTGAACCTTATGGTGCACCCGGAAGGATTCGAACCTCCGGCCTATTGGTTCGTAGCCAATTGCTCTATCCAGCTGAGCTACGGGTGCACAGTCGTTCGCCTCGAACAATCATCGAAACGCGCTTATTCAAGATATCAAGTCGAAGCCTGGGACGCAACCGTCGTGTGCGTCGCGTTACGCTGGAACCACCGCAGGATCATCCTGCTCCAGCGGCTCTTCCGTCGCAGGCTTGTCGATGATCTCCAGCCCCGCACGGCGCAGCAACTGCCGCACCACCGGCTCGTTCAGCCGGGTCGCGTCGTATTCGATGTGGATCGTCTTTGCGCGCTCATTCAGGTCAACCCGGCGAATGCCGTAGACCTCGCGAACGCTCGCCAGCGCAAGCACCGAATGCTCGCGCGGCGGAATGCCATAGTGGAAGGTCACATCAACAGTGGTCACAGCAGGAGCATACCAAGTTACGGCGCGCGCCGCAGCAATGCTTCATACGCCTCGATCTGGGCCAGCGTGTACGCCTGCATGTCCTCGCCCGCGGCCTGCGCCCGATACCAGCTCACCAGCCACTCCAACGCCGTCTCCAGCCGCAGCGCAGATCGCCACCCAAGCTCCGCCTGTGCCTTCGATGCATCCAGCTTCAGATACCCGGCCTCATGCACGCCCGGCTCTGGATCGAGCACCCACCGCGCACCTTCGCCCCATGCAGCGGCCATCGCCTCCGCAATACGCGATACGGGCCATGCATCCTCGTCACGCGGTCCAAAATTCCAAGCTGAAGCCGCCGCCACATCACCGTTAAACAGCCGCTCCGCCAACAGCATGTAACCCCACAGTGGCTCCAGCACATGCTGCCACGGCCGCACGCTGCTTGGCCTGCGAATCCGCACAGCTTCGCCGCTTAAAAAACCACGCACAAGATCCGGCAGCAGCCGGTCACCTGACCAGTCACCACCGCCGATCACATTTCCCGCACGAGCCGTAGCAATCCCGCAGCGGCCATCCCCAAAGAACGACTGCCGGTACGCCGCCGTAACAATCTCCGCACACGCCTTCGACGACGAATACGGATCGTACCCGCCGAGCGCGTCGCCCTCGCGGTACGCATGATCCGTTTCCAGGTTCTCGTAACACTTATCCGACGTGACCGAAACCACGGCACGCACCGTCGGCGTCCGCCGCACCGCCTCCAGCACGTTCGCGGTTCCCATCACATTCGTGCGGTACGTCAGCAGGGGATCAGCATAGGACAGCCGCACCAGAGGCTGCGCGGCTATGTGAATCACAATCTCCGGCGCAAACTCCGCGATACTTGAAAAAAGGCGCTCAACATCGCAAATATCCCCGCGTCTATCGCTCATCCATGAGCCGATTTGAGCAGCTTCAAACAGATTCGGCGTCGTGCAGGGATCAAGCGCATACCCACGAACCTCAGCGCCAAGCTTCGCCAGCCACAACGCAAGCCATCCGCCCTTGAAGCCGGTATGCCCCGTAAGAAACACGCGGCGCCCCTGCCACACGGTGCGATCCGGCCCGCTCACCAAAGCTTCCACGGCGCCTCGCCCATCGCCCACAGCTCTTCCAGGTGCCGCTTATCCCGCAGCGTATCCATCGCCTGCCAAAAGCCGGTGTGCTTGAAGGCCTGCACCTCACCCTTTGCAACGAGTGCTTCCATCGGCTGCCGCTCAAACATCCACGTATCGTCCTGCACCTCATCCAGCACACGCGGCGACAGCACAAAAAACCCGCCATTCACCCATCCACCCTCATCACGCGGCTTCTCCTGAAATGCCACCACCTGCTCGCCCTTCAACCCAAGCCCACCGAATCGCGCTGAAGGCTGCACGCTCGTCAGCGTCACCGCCTTGCCGTGCGCCGCATGAAAGGCGATCAGATCCGTGATATTCACATCGCTCACGCCATCGCCATACGTCATGCAGAAAGCCTCATCACCCTCCAGATACTTCCGCACCCGCCGCAGCCGCCCACCCGTGCCCGTATCGTCACCGGTATCCACCAGCGTCACCTTCCACGGCTCTGCCACGCTCTGGTGCACGATCATCCCGTTATTTGCCATGTCGAAGGTCACATCCGCCATGTGCAGGAAGTAGTTCGCGAAGTACTCCTTGATGACGTAGCCCTTGTATCCGCAACAGATCACGAAGTCTGTAATTCCAAAATGCGAATAGATCTTCATGATGTGCCAAAGCATCGGTCGCCCGCCGATCTCCACCATGGGCTTGGGCCGCAGCACCGTCTCTTCGCTCAGGCGCGTTCCCAAACCGCCCGCCAGAATCACAGCCTTCATGCACACACGTCCGTAGCCGTCATCATCGCTCAACAGTATCGCAGGCCGTTCCTAATGCGCAGCAGCAGAGAAATCCGCGCGCTTCGCCGCATCCATGTCCCACAGGTACCAAAGCATGGCAAGATTCATCCGCAACGACATCCGCCAAAACCCATACCGCACCAGCGTACCCACACGCACCAGCCGGTGAGCGCTTGCCCCGCAGCGAATGTAAGCCTCAACCAACTTGCGTTTATCCAGCGGCAACGTGCCATCGAACCGTTCCAGCAGCGCCCGCGCATTGCCCTCGGTCTTCTCCCACTCCTTGCGGCGTTCACCATGTTGCCGAAACTTCGGCACCAGATTAACCTTGGCATCCGCCGCCGCGCCCACGGCATTGCTCTCATGCTGGCGATACCGCACCGTAGCCATCGGCAGCGGTACCAGCCGCCCAAACACCGCCGCCGTCAGCATGATCCACCAGTCATGCATCTCCACCGCCTCCGGCACAGGGCATGCAAGATCAATCAACGCCCGGTTCAACAACCCCGTGCAGCCCGTAAACACGTTCTGCGCCAACAACCGGTTGAAGCGACGCTCCATGCCAGGAATCCCTTGCTTCTGCCAGAAAGACGTATGCATCGGCGAACCGCCGGCATCCACCAGTTCAAGATCGGTAAACACAAGGATCGGTGTGTCCGCTCCCGATTCCCGTTCGGCCAACTGCATCGCAGCCATCGTGCGTGCCAGCTTCTCCGGTATCCAGATATCGTCCTGATCCGACAGCGCAACGTACTCCGCTGTGGACGCCTGCAGCAGCCGTTGAAAGTTACGCTTCGGATGCCCCGTCGGCGGCCCATCCAGCAGCCGAAAGCGATCCGGCAACCGTTCCGCATACTCACGCAGAATCGCAACGGTTCCATCCCGCGATCCATCGTCACTCGCCAGCACCGTCACCGCTGGGTATGTCTGCGCAAAGATCGACTCAATCTGCTCCCGCAGGAATCGCTCGCCGTTATACGTCGCAAGCACGACTTCGATCACGGGCATCGCCGTCATGCCGCAGATCTCTTCTGCAGCAACGAGAGCACCGCGTCCGTAGCCGCCTCAACCGGTATCGTCGCAATGCAATGCGGCACATCCGTTACGCACGCATCCCGGCAACCATCCAGCAACTGCTCCGGATGCAGCGTCGTCACAAACGGTCCCATTGGCCGTATCCGCACCGGCGAAAGCGAATGGTCCGGGTACACATCGCGATGCGACGCGAACAGGATCACGCTCGGCACACCCAGCGCTCCCGCAGCATGCCCCGGCCCTGAATCGTTCCCCAGAAACGCCGCCGCATGCGACAGCAATCCAATCGACTCCACCATGCTCGTAGCCCCCGCTACTACGTGTACCCGCGCATCGTCCAACGCGGCAGCAATCGTCTCGGCATGCACGCGGTCAGCCTGCCCAGACAACACCACCAGGTGATATCCAGCAGCCAGCAACATCTCCCCCGCACGGGCCCACCGGTCCGCCGGCCATGTCTTGTTCGGCCGGCTCGCACCCGGCGCCATGGCAATCCACGGCGCATCCTTTGGCAACCCCAGCCGGTCACGCAGCGGCTCCCACGGCACGGCCGCAGCCATCGCCTGCAGCACGGGAGAGGGAACATCCGTGCGGAAGACCCACTCCTGCGGGATCAAGCCACCCGCCTGCGCCACATGCAAAAACCGCAGCGGCTCGTGCAAGCCCTGCCCACCTCGCATCGGCGTGGTAATCATCCGGTCGCGCTGCGGCGCATTCCTCTGGTACGGGTCAACCGTCGAGTCATACGCAAGCCGCACCGGCGCGCCGATCAGGTAGGCCAGGTACAGCGACGCAAACAAATCATCGCCCCACCGCGGCATCAGGCACACCCGCGGATGCAGCCCGCCAAGCTCGCTGCGATACCACCGCACAATCTGCAGCCGCCTCTGAATCGCCTCTTTCAGCAACAACGGTGGAGACGACGGCAGTGGAGCCGCATACACCCGCCGCACAAACGGCACCGCAGCAAACAGGCTGTCCACGCCACGCGTACACGCCACATCGATCGCCGCGCCAGGGTTCGCCTCGTGCATCGCCTGCAGCACCGGCAGCAGCATGACGCCATCGCCAAAGTGGCTCGTCAGATTGATGACAAGCATGCCATCGCCATCCTGCCGCGGCTTCGGCAGCGCCCCCACACGCCGCGCAACATCCACGCCCACGCGAAACACCCAGGCACCCCCATCGCGGACAGGCTTCTCCATCAAGCCCCACAAACGGTCTGAGACAGCCGTGAAGAACCACCGCACCGTCCAGCGCTTCATACCGCCACCGGCTCCACCAGCGCAGGCGTGCCAACCTTCGGCGGAGGCGGGTCATACAACGCCTTGTACACCTCCATGCTCTGCGGTACAACGAGAGCGACGGCATACGAGACAGCCGTACCCAGCACCACGCCAATCGGCCCGATGCGCTTGGCGAGATAGATCGACAGCGCGAGATTGATCGCCGCCGCCACTACGGACAGAATGCCTTGCAGCTTGATGCGGTCGATCGCCGCCAGCAGGCACGCTTCCACTTCCATGAAGGCACTCACCAGCATCCAGCTGCAGATTGCCAGCAGCAGCGGCCAGCCCGGCACAGCACGCGGCCCGATATACCAATGAATCACCGGCCGCCCAAAGACCGCCAGACCACCCAGGAACGCAAACGAAATTAGCACGGTGCTGCGCATTGTCAGCCAGAACGTCTTACGGACCCAGTCATAGTTGCCCTTCGCATACGCCTCGCTGTACGCGGGCCACAGTGACGGTGTAAGAGCGCCGGTCAGGATCGTGGCATACGTTGCCAACCGCCACGTAATGCTGTACGGCATCACCTCCGCCGCTCCCACGTAGTGCGCAATCACCAGGTTGTCGGAGTTGAAGACGATCAGACCCGCAATCTGCAAAATGAAGAACCCGCTGCCCGACGTCAGCAGCTCCCGCCCAAGCCCGCTCCGGAACGCGCTCGGCCATGGAAACACGCTCCGCTTCCACACCAGGTTCAGCCAGGCATTCAGCACCAGATTGCCCAGCAACAACGATCCCGAATACAGCAGCAACAGCACCGTCAACCCGGCATGCAGCCGGATACCGGCGATGATCGCCGCCAGGCCAAGCACATTACTCAGGATTTGGAAGTAGTTCACCATCTGCGTCTTTTGAAAGCCGCCCAGCACGCGGTGCGACAGGTTCAGCGGGAACCCCAGCAGAAAGAACCCAAACGCAATCGCATAGCAAACGCTCGCCTCATGCGCCAGTCCCGGTGTGCTCGTATGCACCAGCCGATCCAGGTGCAGGTGCGGCCACAGCAGCCATGCGGCCAGGCCAAGCGTCGCGGCAATCCCTGTGCTCATCCACAGCGCGGTCGCGTAGTAGGTCTGCGCCACCCGGTCATCGCCGGCGGCGTACGCATGCGACACACGGTTTGTCAGGCTGTTCGCGATCCCAAGATCAAGCGCGGCGAGAACACTGACGGAGGTACTCACCGTCACCCAGATCCCATACCGCTCCGGTCCCAGGTACCGCGTCGTCAGCGGCAGCGAGATCAGCGAAATCAGCAGCGCCACGCCTCGATGCAGCAGCGCCGAAGCCACGCCATGCAACACCCGCCGCAAACGCGAATCATGCTTCAGTAAGGAAGCGGCCTGCTCCTGCGTCGTCGACAGCATGGGTCTATGGTACTGCGGTTTGCGAGAGCGCTATCAGGCGCGCGTCAACCGGGCAGTGTGCAGTCACGCCGTTCTGGGAATCCCCACACGACAAGTTTGTACCGCACGCAAAAACGCATCTCCAACACACACATGTGGCGGACGCTGTATCGCTTCTATAGGCAAGGGAAATAGGTGGTGGGCCGAGAGGGATTCGAACCCCCGACATCCTGCTTGTAAGGCAGGCGCTCTAACCAGCTGAGCTATCAGCCCACGACAGCTTCAAGTGTACAGGAAGCGCAGAAGCTCACACGTGCAGCGCCAGTGCAATGCGGTACGTCACAAACGAAGCCGCATATGCCAGCGCCGTCATGTACCCCATTTGCAGCAGCGGCCACTTCCAGCTATTCGTCTCACGCCGAACGACAGCGAGGGTGGCAGTGCATTGCATCGCCAACGCAAAGAACACCAGCAGTGCCAGCGCGCCGGCCACGCCAATCTCCGCCTGCAACGCCGCGCCCGTGTTCACGCTGCCATACAGCGTCGCCAGCGTGCTCACCACGCTCTCACGCGCTACAAACGCCGTCAGCAGCGAGATGCCCACGTTCCGGCTCAGTCCAAGCGGCCGCAGCGCCGGCTGAATCAAGTCGCCGATCCGCGCCAGCAGGCTTGCTCCCACAGGGCTCGGCTGGCCGTTATGAAACGGCAGGTGCGACAGGAACCAGATCACCAGGTTCAGCACCAGGATTACCGTGCCCACCTGCTTCAGAAACACCTTGCTGCGGTCGTAGATCGCCAGTCCAATCGTCCGCAGCCGCGGCAGTCGATAGTTCGGCAGCTCAATCGCAAACAGCGCAGCACGGCCCTTCAGGATGCTGGAGTGCAGCAGCTTCGCCGTAAACAACGCAGCCGCCAGGCCTACGCCATACAGCAGCATCATCGTCGCGGCCTGCAAGCCGAGCGCATTCCCCAGCAGCTTCCGGGCAGGAATAAACGCCGCAATCAGCAGCGCATACACCGGCAACCGCGCGCTGCACGTCATGAAAGGGGCAATCAAAATCGTCGCCAGCCGGTCGCGTTTCGAGGGAATCGCCCGCGTCGCCATGATCGCCGGTACAGCGCACGCATACGCGCTCAGCAGCGGCAGAAACGACCGCCCATTCAGCCCCACATGGCCCATGGTGCGATCCGCAATCACCGCCGCACGAGCCATGTAGCCCGAATCCTCCAGCAGCGTGATCACCAGGAACATGCAAAGGATCGTCGGCAGAAATCCAAGGATCGACGCGACTCCATTCCACACGCCATCCACCACAATGGCCCGCACAATCGCATTCGGGATATACGCACCCAGCGCAATCCCGACGTTCCCCAGCCAGTTACTCAGCGCCTGACCGGCCGGATATGCCATCCGAAACATGATCTGGAACGCCGCCGTAATAAACAGCAGACACAGCACAGGCCCAACCAGCGGATGCAGCGCCCAATGATCGAACGCCCGCGTGAACTTCGAGTGATGCGGCCGCCGGTAGGCTCCGCTCTTCGTCAGATCGCTGCAATCCGGCATGCACGCACTCGCCGCGTTGCCGCCCGCCTGCAACACCGGCAATAACTGCGCGGGCGCATGCTCAATCTTCAAAAAGTTCTGCACGACATCCATGCCCGTGCCGCGGCTCGCGCTGATCAATCCCACCGGCGCGCCAATCCCGCGAGCCACCGCCAGCGGATCGATGTAGCCCCTGCGAGACTCAAGCTCATCCGCCATGTTGATCAGCACCAGCGTCGGCAGCCCGCACGCCAGCACCTCAGCCACCAGCGTCAGGTAGCGCTGCAGCTGCGTCCCATCGACGACCAGCAGCACGGCATCCAGCTTGGGCACGCCCGGCTGCACGCCATGCAGCACATTCACCGCAATCCTCTGATCTTCGCTCTCCGGCGTGAGGCTCCACACACCCGGCAGGTCGATCACCGTCTGGCCTGTCTTCAACCGGCCTTTGCGATGCTCGACCGTAACGCCGCTGTAGTTGCTCACCTTCTGCCGCATGCCGGTCAGCCGGTTAAACAACGTGGTCTTGCCCACGTTCGGCGGCCCAATCAGCCCAATCGTCTTATAGCCCGTGCCGGATGGAGCCTTCGCCGCACCCGGTGTTGCCGGCAGGGCAGTCAGCGTACTCACGACCGCTTCTCCCGCGCGATCTTCACCGTCGCCGCCGTCTCGCCGCGCAGGGCAATGTCGAACCCATCCACGCGCACAATCAGCAGCGCGCGCCGCGATAGCGTTCGCACCAGCTCCACCTCGGCGCCGGAGTTCAACCCGAGCGAACACAGGTGGCAAAACGCCTCACCCTGCGCGACCCCAATTACCGTCGCCTTTTCGCCTCGTTCCAGTTCCGCCAGGTGCAAAGTGGTGCCTTCTTCCAGATCAAATGCATCGCGCAAGGTGCGCTTCATTCATCCTAGCGCAATCTACGACAACTTCGGTCCTCGATCTGATTCCCAGGTGCAAACAACGATGCGAAACCTTCCGCACGTGAAACCGCCGCAAACCCTTTTTGTGTCCCTTCGTGAAACCGTTGCGTCCTTCGCGTTCTGCTTTGCAATGAGCGCGGAGCGCTAGAAGTCTCACAAGCAGCCGCCACTCCAAGCCACCCTTGCCCTCATCCCCAACACCTGCTCTCATAGAGTCACACTCGTTTTCACAGCAGGAGTCCCAATGCCACACCCGTGTGCCATGCGCCGCGTCGCCACCGCCGCCGCCATCTTCACCTTCGTCGCCACCCTCGCGGCCCAACCGCCAGCCGGCCAGCAGCGCCGCCCGCAACTGCCTGACACCGGCGGCCGCTCCGCCACCTACGACCCGCTGAAGACCTTCGCGCCCTACACCATGCCCGACAGCGTCAACTCCTACCGCAGCGGCAACGGCGCACCAGGTCCCGCCTTCTGGTCGAATGAAGCGGATTACGAGATGCACGCCAGCATCGACAACCCCACGCAAACGCTGACCAACGACGAGACCATCACCTACACCAATAACAGCCCGGACGCGCTCAACAGCCTCTGGCTTATGGTCGAGCAGAACACCTACCGCCTCGACTCCCGCGCGCGCTCCTTCGCAGGCGGCAGCCGTCGCGCAGGCCCCGACCAGTTCACCGAAGGCACTATCTTCGAATCCGTCGAACTGATCGCGGACACCAAAGGCGCGCTGCCGATGAAGGCCGACTATGTAATCAGCGATACACGCGCTCGCATCAGCCTGCCCAAACCGCTCCCGCACGGTGGCGTAATCAAGATCCACATCAAGTACCACTACAAAGTGCCCGGCACCTTCGGCGGCCGCACCTCCGTCGCCAAGTCACGGGACGGCTTCGAAATCTACGACATTGCCCAGTGGTACCCGCGCATGTGCGTCTACGATGACATCCGCGGCTGGGACACCCAGCCCTATCTCGGCAACGAGTTCTACACCGAGTTCGGCAACTACGACATGTTCATCAACGTCCCGTCGAACATGCTCGTAGCAGGCTCCGGCTTGCTCATCAACGAGAAAGACGTGCTAACGAAGAAGCAGCAAGACCTGCTCGCCAAAGCCCGTACCAGTGACGCAACCGTCGTCATCCGCTCCGTAGACGAAATCAAAGACCGAGCGTCACGCCCCAAGGCCGACGGCACGCTGACCTGGCACTACCACATGGACCACACCCGCGATGCCGTCTTCTCTGCCTCCGCAGGCTTCGTATGGGACGCAGCCAAGATCAATCTCCCGGCAGGGAAGTCCGCGCTCTCACAGAGCTTCTATCCCGCTGAATCCGCCGGCCCCGACGCCTGGCCCATGGTGACCGAGTACACCAAGGACACCGTCGAGCACATGTCACGCGACTGGTACCCGTATCCCTGGCCCGTCATGACCAACGTCGCCGGCTTCTCCTCCGGCATGGAATACCCGTCGATGGTCTTCGACGGCATCCGCGACACCGGCAAGGGCTCCTTCGTCGTCACCGCGCACGAGGTCGGCCACACATGGTTCCCCATGATCGTGCAATCCAACGAACGCCGCGATGCGTGGATGGACGAGGGCTTCAACACCTTCATCGACATCTACGAATCCGACCAGTACAAGAACGGCAAGTACGCTCCCAAGCGCGACGGCGAATATGCGCCCGGCGGAGGCTATCCCGCCGATGAAATCGCCGTCGTCATTGCCGACCCCGAAGCCCCGCCCATCCTCATGCGCGCTGACGCCATCCGCGAAAAGTACCGTCACCCTATCACCTACTTCAAGTCGGCGGAAGGCTTGTATCTGCTGCGCGAAGAGATCATGGGCCACGAAGTCTTCGACCGCGCCTTCCGCAAATACATTAGCGACTGGGCCTACAAGCACCCCACACCATCCGACTTCTTTCGCGCCATGGAGAGTGAGGGAGGGGAAGACCTCAGCTACTTCTGGCGTGGCTGGTACCAGTACAACTGGACCATGGATATGGCCGCCAAAAACCTCAAGTACGTCGACGCGGGCGATCCAACCAAGGGCGCAACCGTAGACATCGTGCAGAACGGCCAGCTGGTCCTGCCCACGTGGATCGAAGTCAAATTCGAGGACGGCACCGCTACCCGCACCAAACTACCCGCCGAAACCTGGATGCAGAAGGCGGCTTACACCATGCCGATCAACTCCACGAAGAAGATCGCCAGCGTAACGATCGACCCGGATCACCGCATCCCCGACAGTGACCGCAGCAACAACATAGCGAAGCCGTAATAGAAGAGGGCTCCTCGTTTGAGGAGCCCTCTTGGCCATCAGATCGGCACTCGATCGATAGTAGCCAAAAAATGTATTCCGGGGACAGTCACGCCCAGCAACTGTTTATCGTTCGTCACAAACAAGTCCACGTTGTGCGCGGCAGCTGTTGCAAGCTGGACCGCATCCGGCCCTTTGATCCTTGTTTTCACGCGAACTCGTACATAGGCTTCGGAAGCGCGGCGATCAAACGGAACAATTTCGGCATCCTGAAGGATTGCATCACGCAGTTCCTCTGCTAACTGCGTTTGGCCAACCAGGGCAGGCTGGACTTGAATTTCTGCGATGGTCATCCAGGATGTAATAAGGTGATCGCCGCGTTTTCTCATGCGGCGCATGAGTTCACGCGCAGCTTTCCCCTCCGGCCCTGCGTCTTCGAGATAGTGGATGAAGACATTTGTGTCCCAGAAGATGCGTGCCACTTACTCATATCCCCGGAGTTTGCGCTGGTACCGTACGGGATCTTCGTTCCAAATACCTCGCACGCGGCCTGCCAGCTTCGCTAAGGCGCTCTCTGGCCGGCCCTGCCGTTCGGTACTTGCACTCCAACTCTGATACCACGTCAGCAACGGATGGTATTTGGACGGTATTTCACCTTTTTCTGGAACGATCTTCCCCGTCCTGTCCTGATGCGCAACATCTCCGCTGCGAAATAGCCGGCGCCGCCCACGAGCTGTTTCCACCAGAATGCGGTGCTTTCCCGGCTGGGGAGCTTTGTTGGCAACTGCGTGCGATGAGATATGAGTCAGCAGTCCTGGGCGGTTCGAGTGAGGAAGGCTTTCCTTGCGGATTCGCTCAATGATTTCCTGGTTATCAAAGTCCACCCTATCCGGGTGCTCCTTGTGCAGCAAAGCTGTTCCGATCCACACCTCATCAGCCACGGAGAGTTTCATGTATCGCCTCGCTATGTAAATTACATATTCACAATGTAACTGTCAACGGAGAGTCAAGCGCCACCGCGAGGAGGGTGCGTGCGGACTGCGTTGTGCGCGGCAGCTATTGCAAGCTATGGGGTGGCAGAACATTAGCCGGTACGCATATCGCGTATGCCGCGTACACTGGCATCCCATGAAGCTCACAGCAGCGGGCCGCCACGGCCTCCAGCTCACCCGTCTCGGCCTCGTCAACTGCTACCTCGTCCGCCAGGACGACGGCTACACCCTCATCGACGCCAACCTCAAAGGCTCCGAAGACGACATCCTCAAGGCCGCCGGCGACATCCCCATCAAGCGCATCCTGCTCACGCACCCGCACGTCGATCATGTGGGATCGGTCGACGCTCTGGTGGCCAAACTCCCCGGCCTCGCCCTCGGCGGCAGCGAACGCATCGCTCCACTCCTGCAACAGCCGCCCGACACCACAACGCGTCCCGGCGAGGAAGGCCCGTGCCGCGGCGGCCTGCCCGGCATCGCCTCCAAACCTACCTTCTTCGTTGAAGACGGCGACCGTATCGGCTCGCTGCTCGCCATCAGCACGCCCGGCCACATCCACGGCCACCTCGCCTTTCTTGACGAGCGCGACGGCACCCTCTACGCAGGCGACGAACTCTTCACCCTCGGCCACGTCGGCATCACCGGCTGGACACCCTGGTGGTTTCCGGTCCGCGCCTTCTCCGACCGTGCGACGGCAAAGCAGTCGGCGATCAAACTCCTCGACTACCCCATCCGGCGCTACGCCACCGGCCACGGCCCCATGCGCGAAGGCGGCATTCCAGTACTGCAAAACGCCATCGCGCTGGCAAAGCTCTGACATCCATAAGGCTCATCGAATGCATGCCCAATCTGTCGCGAGCAGGGTGGTAGCATCCACTCAAGTTCGCTAACTAACTGCTGGAGCCGCAATGCCATTCTCTAAACCATGCTGCGTTACTTTGCTGTCCGTTATGTCCATGGCGGGTGCCTCAAAGGCACAGTCTGCTCCCAATGCCATGAAGCTGTTTTCGTCCGCGGCTGATGTGCAAGCCTTGATCGCGAAGGCGAAGAGCGAGAGGAAGAACAACGCTCCTCTCGTCGCAGAGCCGATCCTAGCACTTGCGCCGTACAAGGCAATGCTGGAGTACAGGGCGTCGGTGGGTCCGGCGGCAGTGCATGACACGGAAGCTGAGTTCTTCTACGTCATTGCAGGTTCGGCGATGATGGTGACAGGCGGCACGCTTGTCAGTCCGGTCCACCCGAACGCGACCAATTCCACAGGAACAGCCATCGAAGGGGGAGCGTCACGCAGCGTTTCCACCGGCGACTTTATCGTTGTGCCGCAGGGAACCGCTCACTGGTTCAGCACGATCAGCGAGACGCTGGTGTTGATGACCCTGCATGTGCCGCGCACCGAACCGTAGTGTTGTGCTGCCTGGCGTTACGGATGCGAGCCCTGCTCGATCGTCACATTGGAGAAGGTCGCAGTGTTCAGGCCGTCAGCCTTGTGCGAGCAGACGCCAAGACCGACGTAGACGGGATCCTGCATGACAACCGTTGTCGATCCGGACTCGTTCATCTTCCCGTCGCTGGCCTGCTCGTAGCTGGTGAAGGTGTTGCCGTTGCGCACAAGACGAAGCCGTACTGAGCCATGGTCCGGCGCGTTGATGGATTCGGTCTTGTTCTCGTTGGCCGTTGCCCTCGACTGCCGGGCTACCAGGCCGTTGTAGTGCAGGGCGATATCAACGTAGGGAGATCCTGGATCGAGATTCTGTCGAAAAAGCAGCACAGCCTTAGCACGCGGGAACCAGTCCTCCCCTACGAAGTGGACGTCGGCAGTGATCGTGGCGTCGCCGGAGAGCTTAACCCAGGTCATGTGGAACGAATCAGCCGCTCCCCACATGTCGTCGCCGCCGCCGGTCACGCGATACGTTCCGGTGGAGGCGTCGTAGACGCTCGAGCCCTTCAGGGTGATGCCGACATCCGTCGAGCCGGTGAACAAGCCATCAGCCTTCCCGGATTTCGTCTGGCTTCGCGCAACAGTGGAGGCACTGAGCAGGACCCCAAGAAGAAGACTCGATAGCACGCGAACGGATTTCATACGTGCCCGCGAGTATAAAGCTCTCTTCTTAAAACCCGCAACGGAGCTGCGGCTAAAAATAGGATCGCGTGTACCTATCGATCCTGCCGCTCTCTTGTTGCTTCAATCGTCGTATGCCTGCAGATCGCCTAACGATTCGCCCGATCCGCCGCAACGGCTCCCCAGATCATCGCAATCGGGTGCAGTGCCGCGATGGCCCAGCCAAGCGTCGGTATACCCAGGCCCACGTACAGCACAAACATGATGATTGCTCCAGGAACCGTGCTGTACAGCATGCCAAACGGACCGAAGAAGAAGGTCAACACCAACGACAACACGACACTCTTTCGCTTTTCCATGCATCGTGAGATGCACAGCTGCGGGATCGGGTCGATGACAACTTCGTGTACTGCGGCAAACTAGCCAGGTACGCCGCAGTATCGACAATATCCTCGTCCGTCAGCTTGGCCGCCACCGGCTGCATCATGACAGAATTCGTGTCATGTCAGTGAAGCGAGAGACACATTAAGGCCAACATGCGTGGGGTATTCACAACGCCGTCCGCGACCGGTCGGCACGCATCGGACCTCTCTCACGCGCCCAGAAACAAGCCACCGGAATATCGATACTCCTGTCAAAGACCCGCCATCCGCAACTCACTCATGCTAACCACTTCCGCCTACGTGATGACTCGCGAGTTGCTACACTGGAACTGCACCCAATACCAACACGACACCCACTCGCCCGCGTGAGCTAAGTACAATTGTTTCCGGATTTTGCCTGTAACTCCTCACCAGGGAGATTTGCAGACGCCTCTGGTGTACGTGAAGTGTTGACAGAATGTGCGAAAACAGGGAAGTGGTAACCCGGTCCCTAGTTTGAACATGGAGCTCTACATGCGTCGTCTCGCTGCCGCCTCGCTCGCCATCCTTCTGCCTTTCTCAGCCGTCTCCCAGCAGGCAACCAAGCCGCTCCTCGGCTTCACGCCGCAGTCGGAAACCACAGAGCGCACGTGGGAGAGCAAGTTCATGGCGATCCCCGATGCAAAGCGCATCTCTGACAACATGCACCTCCTCGCTGCGCACCCGCACAACGTCGGCTCCGCCGCGCAGAAGGCTAATGCCGACTGGATGGTCGAGCAATACAAATCCTGGGGCTGGGACGCGAAGATCGAGCAGTTCGACGTCCTCTATCCCACGCCCAAGACCCGCGTGCTCGAGCTCCTCGGCAGCAAGCCCTATAAGGCCCGGCTGGCGGAGCCGCCCATCCCGGAAGACCCCTACACGCTCGACAAGAGCCCCGCAATGCCGCCGTACAACATCTACGCGCTCGACGGCGACGTCACCGGCCCGCTCGTTTACGTGAACTTCGGCCTGCCCGGCGACTATGAGGAGCTCGAGCGCAACGGCGTCTCCGTCAAGGGAGCCATCGTGATCTCCCGCTACGGCGGCGGCTGGCGCGGCCTCAAGCCCAAGCTGGCCTTTGAGCACGGCGCCATCGGCTGCATCATCTACTCCGACCCCGGCGACGACGGCTACAGCACTGGCGAAGCCATTCCCGCCGGTCCCATGCGCCCCGAGTGGGGCGTCCAGCGCGGCTCCGTGGCCGACACCACCCTCTACGCCGGCGACCCCCTCACGCCGGGGGAACCAAGTATCTCAGGCACAAAGCGCCTCGCCATCAAAGACAGCAAGGTGATTGTCCAGATCCCGACCATCCCCATCTCCTGGGGCGACGCGCTGCCGTTTCTGCAGCAGCTCGACGGCCGCACCGTGCCCACCGCGTGGCGCGGCGGCCTGCCCATCACCTATAAGTTCGGCCCCAGCAAGGCCAAGGCACACCTCAAGATTGAGTCCGATTGGGGCACCAAGCCCGTCCTCGACGTCGTCGCCACCATGAAGGGCAGCGAGGAGCCGGATACCTGGATCGTGCGCGGCAACCATTACGACGGCTGGGTAAATGGCGCTGACGACCCCATCAGCGGCCAGTCCGCGCTGCTGGAAGAAGCGCGCGCATTAGGCGAACTCCACAAGCAGGGCTGGTCGCCCAAGCGCACCCTCATCTACACCGCATGGGACGGCGAGGAGCCAGGCCTGCTCGGTTCAACCGAATGGGCGGAGATGCACGCCGACCAACTCAACAAGCACGGCGCGATCTACATCAACTCCGACGAGAACGGCCGAGGTTACTTCGGCGGCAGCGGCTCACAGTCCTTCGAACTCATGGTGAACGACGTAGCCCACGAGATGACCGACCCGGAAACCGGCAAGACCGTATGGGATCGCCAGAAGGCAGCCTCCCTCACAGGCCGTGGCCGCCGCGGCGGCAGCGGCGCGGATGACCGCAAGACCATCGAGTTCGGCCCCGCAGGCTCCGGTTCCGACTACGCCGGCTTCATCGATCACCTTGGCGTCGCCTCCATCAACATCGGCTACGGCGGCGAAGACCGTGGCGGCACCTACCACTCCGCATACGACACCCCATGGCACTGGGACCAGTTCGCCGACAAGGACGAGGTCTACGGCAAACTCTTCGCGCAAACCGCAGGCACCATCGTCATGCGCATCGCCGACGCCGAGATTATGCCCTACAGCTTCAATGAGCTGTCGCTCACCATCAACGGCTACGCATCCAGCCTCAAGAGCGAACTCAAGCAGCTGCAAACGGACGCAGCAACACGCAGCCGCGCGCTGAAGAGCGGCGCCTACGCGCTCGCAAACGACCCGAAGAACTCCATCGCTCCGCCGCCCGCGTTGCCCGCGCCTCCAAACATGGACTTCGCCGCCCTTGACAGCGCTCTGGATCACCTGAAGGCAGCAGCAGCGCACTACGAGCAGAGCAGCGCAAAGGCGCCCACCTTGCCGGCCGATAAGCGCAAGCAGGTCAACGACGGCCTCGCAACCGCGGAGCGCAAGCTGCTTGCGGCTGACGGCCTGCCCGGCCGTCCCTGGACCAAGCACCTCATCTACGCCCCCGGCACCTTCACCGGCTACGGCGCCAGCACCCTGCCCGGCGTACGCGAGGCACTCGAAGCAGGCCGCTTCGACGAGGCCAAACAGCAACTCGACGTGCTCGTGCAGGCGTTGAACGACGAAGCCAACTACGTTGATTCGCTCGCCACCATGGCAGGCCAGTAAGGCCTGCTCACGTTTCGCGAACCCTTGGAGTCTTCGCGTTCAGTGTGTTATTCGTTCGTGCCCTGTCGGCGAGCACCGGATCGATCACAGCCGCAGGAAACAGTAAATTCAACGGGCCGGGCATCCGGCAGCCTCCCATCTCTGTCTTACGTCATATAAGAAACATTGGAGGGCCGGTAGATGCGCGTCACGTGGATTGCAACCCTTTGCCTGTTGAGCTGTTCTGTGGCCGCCGTTGCTGCCGAACCCAAGAAACCTCTCACCGTGCCTCTGAAGGATTCCAAGGGAGCCGAAGTCGGCCAGGTGGAGATTACCGAGAAGGACAAGACTGTCACGCTGTCCGTCATGCTCCATAACCTGCCCGCGGGCCAGCACGGCATCCACGTGCATGCCGGGGGCTCCTGCACCGCGCCGGACTTTGCTGACGCAGGCGGGCACCTCAACCCGGATATGAAGAAGCATGGCTATAAGAACCCTGACGGCCATCACGCCGGCGATCTGCCTTCGAACATCACGGTGGAAGACAATGGCGTAGGCTCCGCCAAGCTCACGACCAAGGACATCACCCTGAAGATGGGCGAACCAAACTCCATCTACGGCAAAGCCATCGTCATCCACGCGTCGGCAGATGATCAGATGACCGACCCGTCCGGCGCCTCCGGCGGCCGCATCGCATGCGGCGTCGTCCCGGCAATGTAGCTCTGCGGTCGCACAAAACCCTTAGCGACCTTCGCGAAGACCTTAGCGCCCTTGGCGTTCTGCTTTACAACAAGCGCGAGAAGTCAGACATGAGAGGCCTCCTGCTCAGGAGGCCTCTCTTATGCCAACGTGATCCCCATGTGCTTCGCCGCAACCTTCGCCGCGCCATACCCGCACATGCCATGAACGCCACCACCCGGCGGCGTGGACGATGAGCAGAGAAAAACGCCCGCGACCGGCGTCCGATACGGCGGCAGCGTAGGCCGCCGCACAATCTGCGACAGCGTCATCGCACCGCCGGAGATGTCCCCACCCAGCAGGTTCGCATTCCACGCCTGCATCTGTGGCGCAGTCCGCGTGTGCTTCGCAAGTATGGTCGAGCGAAACCCCGGCGCATACCGCTCCACCTGCGCCTCAATGAGGTCCGTCGCATCTTCCGCCGTGCCGTTCGGCACATGGCAGTACGCCCAAGCCGTGTGCTTGCCCGCAGGCGCACGTGTGCCGTCAAACAGACTCGGCTGCGACAGCAGCACAAAGGGTCGCGCGCTCATACGGCCCTCCCACGCATCGCGCTCACTCGTGGCAATCTCATCGAGCGTGCCGCCAACGTGGACCGTCCCAGCGCGGCGGCACAGTTCAGATGTCCATGGAATCGGCGCTGACAAAGCCCAATCCACCTTGCAGACACCGGGTGATGGACGGAAACTCGCGTAACGCTCGCGCTCACCTTCAGGAAGCGCAGCGCCAGCAAAGGACAGCAACTGTCGTGGCGTCACATCGAGCAGGAACGCATCCGCACCGCCAAGTTGCTCGAGCGATACCACCGGCGACCCACCGATGACCTCACCGCCAAGCGACTGCAGATACGAGACAAGCGCGTTGCTGATCGCTTGCGCTCCACCCTTCGCAACGGGCCATCCTGTGGTGTGTGCAGCCGCAGCCAGCACCAGCGCAGGCCCCGCACTCGCAACAAATTCAAGCGGCACATTCGAGTGGCCCGCAAGCCCGGCAAACAACGCGCGTGCACGTTCCGTCTTAAAGCCGTTACGCGCCACCCACGTTGCAGGCTGCAGCGCGTGCATACCAAGCTGAGCCATCGCGAATGGATGCGAAGGCCACCGCATCAGCGGAGCAAGCGCATCATCCAGCAGACCCGGCCACGCCTTCACAAGCGGTCGCATCAACGCAGCCCAGGCCTTGCCATCGCGCCCAAGCGAGTCAGCCGTCTCCCGCAGGTCATGGAACTGCGCGACCGCATCGCCGCCATCCAGCGGATGCGCCACCGGCACATCCGGTTCAATCCACTCAAGCCCGTGTTCATGCAGCGGCAGCGTGCGCATGAACGGCGAAGCGACCGTCAGCGGAAAGACTGCAGCACCCGCATCATGGATGAAGCCCGGCAGCGTTGTAGCCTCGGTCCGCACGCTGCCACCGGCAACCTCAGCTGCTTCATGCAGGATGACCGAAACGCCCGCGCGCGCCAGCGCAATCGCGGCGCAAAGGCCGTTCGGTCCACTGCCGACGATGATGGCTCGCTTCACGCCAAGGCTTCACTCGGTACACTTTGACTGTACCCCTTCGCGAAAGGTCTCCTCTTGTCTCACGTTGATTCATTGCCGTTCCTCAGCATGGAACACGTCTCCGTCGCACGCGGCGATGCGACTGTCCTCCACGACATCCACCTGCACATTCGCCGCGGCGAGCACATCGCCATCCTCGGTCCCAACGGCTGCGGCAAATCAACGCTCATCAAAGCCATGACCCGCGAACTCTATCCATTGGTGCAGCCCGGCATGCGCGTGGAAGTCTTCGGCAAAGCGCGCTGGGACGTGACAGAGCTACGCCGCCGCCTTGGCGTCGTCACCTGCGAAACACCCAGCAAGAGCGCCTGCGGCACCAACGCACTCGATGTTGTCCTCACAGGCTTCTTCTCATCGGCAACGCTTTGGCCCAACCTCGTCGTGACCGACAACATGCGTGTCATCGCAAAGGAAGCACTCGAGCACGTCGGCGCAACCCATCTCGCACATCGTCTTTTGGGAGAACTTTCCGCCGGCCAGCAGAAGCGTGTCTTAATCGCTCGCGCCATGGTGGGCAGCGGAGCAACTGCAAGCGATCGCGTGCTGCTGTTGGACGAACCCTCGAATGCACTCGATCTCGCAGCACAGTCGGAACTGCGCGAAACCATGCGCACCCTCGCACGGCAGGGAACCGGCCTCATCCTCGTCACGCATCACATCGCCGACATCGTGCCCGAGATCGACCGCGTCATCTTCATGCGCGATGGCAGCATCGTGGACGACGGCCCACGTCTCGACATGCTGACAGAGGCAAAACTGAGTGCGCTCTTCGGAACAGCGGTGAACCTATCCGAGCGTGACGGCTACCTGCACGCCTGGTAAGACATACTCTGAATTCGTAGTGTCATCCCGCAGCGAAGCGAAAGGATCTGCATGTTGCCGGAGCAGCCAATCAGGTTTTAGAGGGCTTCGTGTCACCCAGCGCAAAGGGCGTCGAGAACGGGTACGAAGTACCTAGTGATCGACGCCCGTGAACGCAATCTGCAGAGGCACCAGCTCCGGCTGCTTGATCTTCGCCGGACCAAGCACCGCGACACGCGGCACAGGCCCGCGCAGCATGGCCACTTCATCACACGCATGCAACCGCGGGCACTTCTGGCAGTCCTTGTAGATCTTGTCCGGCAACGCTGTACGGTCCATCGTCGTGCGAAAGCCGTAGCGGAAGAAGAAGTCCGGGATACGCGTGAACAGGCACACTGTCTGGATGCCATGCTCTTCTGCCTCATGCAGCAGAGCCGCCATCAACTTGCCGCCAGCACCCTGACCCTTGGCCTCTGGCTTCATCACGATCGAGCGCACCTCTGCAAGATGCGGCCCATACAGATGCAACGCTCCGCAGCCAAGAAAGATGCCACCCTCGGACTCAGCAATATGAAAGTCGCGCACGTTCTCGCAGATCTCCGCATACTGCCGGCGCAACAGCGTCCCATCGCCGGAGAGTGAGTTCACCAACTCAAAGATATTGGCCGCGTCCTGCAGCCGCGCCGGGCGCACACTAGCCGAAGGCATGGACAACCTCTAATTCTTCGCTTGCCTTCATCAACGCAGCTACGCGAACACGCGCATCCACTAAAGCCTGCCGCACACGATGTGTCGCTGTTCCACCAATCACATTATGGCAATCCAGCGTGGCGCGCAGCGTGATGCTGTCGTGAAAGTCAGCGCCAAACTCCTTGCCAAACTGCTGTAGCTCTTCCACGGACAGCTCGTTCAACTCACGTCCACTATCCAGGCCAAAACGTACGGCATGGCCAATCATCTCGTGCGCCGTGCGGAAGGGAACACCCTTGTACACAAGGTACGTCGCAGCCGCCATCGCATTCAGATAGCCGGCCTGCGCAGCCTGCTCCATGCGCTCAAAGCGGAAGCGCAGCGCAGCCGTAAACGGCGCCATCAACGGCAACATGCCATCCAGCGTCTCAACCACTTCAAACGTGGCTTCCTGCGTCTCCTGCATGTCCTTGTTATAGGCCAGCGGAAGTCCTTTTAGGATGGTCGCAAACGTAGTCGCAGCACCAAGCAGCCGTCCGCTCTTGCCGCGCACAAGCTCGGTCAGGTCTGGGTTCTTCTTCTGCGGCATTGCCGACGACCCGGTTGAAAATGCCTCAGGCAGATCAACAAACCCAAACTCTGCAGTCGCATGCAGCGTAATCTCTTCAGCAAACCGTGACAGGTGCAAACCAATCGTCGCGGCCACCTGCGAAAACTCCAACGCAAAGTCGCGGTCGCTCGTCGCATCCATGCTGTTCGCAGTCGGTGCCGTAAATCCAAGCTCACGCGCCGCGATCGTACGATCAAGCGCCAGCGTCGCGCCTACGATAGGACCCGATCCAAGCGGGCAATAGTTCATACGCACACGCGCATCCTGCAGACGCGTGATGTCGCGCATCGCCATCTCGAAGTAGGCAAGCAGCCAGTGCGCCACCATCACAGGCTCGGCACGCTGCAAGTGCGTATAACTCGGCATGACAGCATCACGGGTAGACACAGCAAGATCAACCAACGCAGCAGCCCATGCAGCAAGATCAACGACGGCGCGATCGATTGCATCGCGGACATACAAGCGTAGATCGGTGGCGATCTGCTCATTACGGGAACGGCCCGTATGCAGCTTCAACGCAACGGTGCCAACGCGCTTCTGCAACTGCAGCTCAAGAAAGTGATGCACGTCTTCAGGTACAGGCGACGTCGTCTCCAGCACACCAGCAGCGAAGTCATCGCCGATGGCACGCAGACCACCGGCAATCTGCTCCAGCTCGTCGCTGGAGAGAATACCCGCGGCTGCAATGGTTTTCGCATGCGCCGTACTCGCCGCAACTTCCTGCGGGATCAGCCGCCAGTCAAACGGAAACGATCGCTGCCACTGCTCGAACGCCTTGTTCAGCGGCTCGCGAAAGCGGCCCGACCACATCGATGTAGGTTCGTTCGACATTATTATTCCGCGCTCTTCAGTTGTGGCATCTCGGAACCCTTGCTGAGCTTGATTAATCCGGACTCAGCATAAATCTTGAGCTTCGCGCGCGTATCCGTGATATCCAGGTTGCGCATGGTCAGCTGTCCAATGCGATCGCGAGGCGAGAACGTGGACTCCGTCTTCTCCATCGAAAGCCGCTCCGCAGCAAACGTCAGGTTCGCGCTTTCCGTGTTGAGAATCGAGTAGTCATTGCCGCGCCGCAACTCAAGCGTGACTTCGCCCGTGATGGGACGCGCCACCCAGCGCTGCGACGCCTCACGCAGCATGATCGCCTGCGAATCAAACCAGCGGCCCTGGTACAGCAGCCGGCCCAATTTGCGGCCGTTCTCGCGATACTGCTCGATCGTGTCCTCGTTGTGGATACCGGTGATCAAGCGCTCATACGCAATAAACAGCAAGGCGAGTCCGGGCGCTTCATAAATGCCGCGGCTCTTCGCTTCAATGATGCGGTTCTCGATCTGATCGCTCATGCCAAGGCCATGGCGGCCGCCAATACGGTTCGCCTCAAGCATCAGTTCGACGAGATCGGTATATTCCGTGCCATTGAGTGCAACAGGCACACCCTCAACAAAGCGAACTGTAACTTCCTCACGCTTGACCTCGACATCATCCTTCCAGAACGCCGTGCCCATGATCGGCGCAACAATCTTCATCGATGTGGAAAGGTGTTCAAGGTCCTTCGCTTCATGCGTCGCGCCAAGAATATTCGAGTCCGTCGAATACGCCTTCTCAGTCGACATCTTGTAATCAAAGCCGGATCGGATCAGGAACTCGGACATCTCCTTGCGTCCGCCAAGCTCGTCGATAAAAGCGGCGTCGAGCCAAGGCTTATAGACCTTCAGGTCCGGGTTCACAAGCAGACCGTAGCGATAGAACCGCTCGATATCATTGCCCTTAAATGTCGAGCCATCACCCCAGATGTTGACGTCGTCTTCCTTCATCGCGGTCACCAGCACCGTGCCCGTCACAGCGCGGCCAATAGGCGTTGTGTTGAAGTAGGTGACACCAGCTGTCGTTATGTGGAACGCGCCGGCCTGCAGCGCAGCAATGCCTTCGCGGACAAGCTGCGCGCGGCAGTCAATCAATCGCGCTTTCTCCGCACCATACTCCAGCGCCTTGCGAGGGATGGCGTCATAGTCCGTCTCGTCAGGCTGGCCGAGGTTCGCCGTGTAGGCGTACGGGATCGCGCCCTTCTGCTTCATCCAGTGCAACGCAGCCGAGGTGTCGAGTCCGCCAGAGAAGGCGATGCCGACTTTTTGGCCGGTGGGAAGAGATTCGAGGATGACGGACATCGAAGGGTGCCTTTCGTGCGGTGGTGCGGTCCGGCGCATCGCAATCGACACGCCGGACGAAATGGTTCGGAACCTAAGTGTAAGCGCTTATGCCAGCGTACGGCGGCGTTTGCCGTTCGCTCCGCGGTCGCGTGGAATCCGCTTCGCTCCGCCCAGCAGCATCAGCAGCAAAGCCTTCTGCGCATGCAGCCGATTCTCTGCCTGTTCAAACACCACGGATTGCTCACTGTCGATCACCGCATCCGTCACTTCATGGCCGCGATGCGCCGGCAGGCAATGCATAAACACCGCATGCGAAGCGGCCTCTGACATCAGCTGCTCATTCACCTGGTACGGCTTGAAGATGGGCGTGCGCCGCATCGTCTCGTTCTCCTGACCCATGGAGATGCACACATCCGTGTACACCGCGTCCGCGCCATGCACCGCCTTCACAGGATCATGTGTCAACGCCAGCGACCCGCCGGTCTCCTCGCAAATCGCCATGGTCTTATCGACAATGTCGATCTTTGGCTGGTACCCCTTAGGCGTTGCCACCGTCACATGTGCGCCAAGCAGTGCGCCGCACAGCATCAGCGAGTGGCATACGTTGTTGCCATCGCCCACATACGTAAACTTCACACCCTCAGCCGAACCAAAGCGTTCTTCAATTGTGAGGAAGTCCGTGATGGCCTGGCATGGATGCTCGTAGTCTGAAAGCGCATTGATCACCGGCACACGCGATGCAGCGGCCATCTCCGTAACCGTGTCATGCGCGTAGGTCCGCAGCACAATCACATTCATCCAGCGCTCAATATTGTGCGCAACATCCTGCAGCGACTCGCGCTCGCCCAGCGGCGATCCCGTCTGATCGACAAAGATCGCGTTGCCGCCAAGCGTGTTAATCGCAGCCTCAAACGTGAGCCGCGTCCGCAACGAAGCCTTCTCAAAGATCATCACCATCTGCTTCGCATCCAGCGCGTGGCGGAAGTCCTCCGGATGAGCCTTCACAGCGTGACCAAGCTCCATGATGGCAGCGAGTTCCTGCACCGATACGTCTGCCATGGAGCAGAGATCGCGGCCGCGCAGCGATTTAGCGGCTTCGCTGAAACCAGCGTCTGATTGAATGCCGAGCGAAATCTTCGGTTTTGGCATGTCCAGCACATCCGTGCCATGATGCATTACAACAGTCTTGCTATCCATGAACTTCTTCTCCAGCAAGCACCGGCTGAGCCGCGCTCACCTCTTCCAGTAGACCGCGTAACGCGGCAATCGTTTCGTCGACATGTGCCTCGGTGATGAGGTACGGCGGCAGCAAGCGCAGCACCGTTTCACTGGTGCGATTCAAGATGATGCGGCGTTCGAACATCATGCGCGTAGCGATTTCCTTTGCAACCTGAGCGCTATGCATCTCCACGCCGATCATCAAGCCCTTGCCACGCACCTCGGCAATGCTGTCGAAGTCTGCTGCAAGTGTCTTCAGCTGGGCAACAAAGTAGCCGCCAACCTTGTTCACATGGTCAAGCAGGTTCGCATTGCCGATCTCATCGATGACAGCGATCGCAACGGCACACGCCAACGGTCCGCCACCAAACGTTGTGCCATGCATCCCTGGCGTGATCGCACGTGCAGCCTCTTCCGTGCACAGCATCGCACCTATCGGCAGACCGCCCGCAAGCGGCTTGGCAAGTGTCGTCACATCCGGCTGAATGCCGTAGTGCTGATACGCCATCCACATCCCGGTACGTCCCATGCCACTCTGAATCTCGTCGGCGATGAGCAACGCGCCAGTGCTGTCGCACAACTCGCGCGCAGCCGCAAAAAACTCCTGCGAGACGGGATGAATGCCACCCTCGCCCTGCAACGGCTCCAGGCAGATCGCGCACACATCTTCACTGAACGCAGCACGCAATGCGGCCACATCATGGAACGGAACGAATACGACATCCGGCATGACGGGCTCAAACGGTTCGCGATACTTCGCCTTATGCGTCGTCGCAACCGACCCCATGGTGCGCCCATGAAACGAGTGCTCCATGGCAATGAACCGCGTGCCCATGGCCCTGCCTTCGCTGCGCAGCAGACCCGCATGCGCACGTGCCAGCTTCAGCGCAGCTTCCCACGCTTCGGTGCCGCTGTTGCAAAAGAACACGCGGTCCATGCCGGTGATCTCCGTCAGCTTCATCGCCAACGTCGCGGTGCCTTCGTGGTAGAACAGGTTCGACGTATGCAGCAGCGTCGCAGCCTGCGTGTTGATCGCTGACGTAATCGCAGGATGTCCGTACCCAAGCGCCGACACGCCGATGCCGCTCAGCAGGTCCAGATACGTGGTGCCTGCATCGTCAAACAGGTGCACGCCTTCGCCACGCGTCAGCAGCAACGGGTAACGATCGTATGTCTGCAGCAGCAGCGACTTTTCCGCGGCCTGTGTCTCAACCAGATTCATGCTGGTGTCTCCACCCGTGATATTGGACTTCGTGTTCATGCGACCATCACCTCCGTTCCATCGTTGACCCGCGAACTGATCAGGTCAGGCAACACCTTTGCCGCTTCCGCAGGCAGGATGCGCACGCGCTTCACGCCGGCCAGCAACGCCTCGCGGCACGCATGCAACTTTGGCAGCATACCTCCGCTGATCACGCCCTGCTGTTCCAACTGCGACACTTCCTTCAACGAAAGCCATCGCATCACCTGTCCATCCGCGCCCTTCACGCCGGGTACATCGGTCAGAAAGATCAGCGCATCGGCTTTCGTCGCAGCGGCCGTGGCGCTCGCCATCTCGTCCGCATTGATGTTGTAATACTCGCCGTCAAAGCCCAGCGCAATCGAGCTTATAACCGGTACGGCACCCATCTTCCAGATGGCATCCAGCCAGCGCACATCGGTAGCGGCAATCTCCCCTACAAAGCCAAGATCCGGCGTTGTCTTCTTCTTGCGGGCACGAAACACGTGGCCGTCGCCACCGCAGATACCCACCGCCGGCTGCCCTTGCTGATCGAGCGAAGCAACCAGCGACTTGTTCACACGGCCGGCCAGCACCATCAGCGCGGCATCGCGCGTCTCTGCGTCCGTTACACGCAGACCGCTGATGAACTCACTCTTCTTACCCATCTGTTGCAGCGTCCTGGTCAACTGCACACCTCCGCCATGCACAACGGCAACCTGGTGGCCGTCTGACACAAGCTCTGCAATGGCTTTGCCGATCGCATGCAGCAACTCAGGCTTCTCCAGCGCGGCACCCCCCAGCTTTACGACATACTTCAAAGGAGTCCCTCCGATTCGTTCCAACCACACATCACATTCAAATTCTGTACTGCCTGCCCCGACGCACCCTTCAGCAAGTTGTCAAGGCACGAGATCAACACAAGACGCTTGCCGTCCGCGGCAAGTTCAAACCCAATGTCGCAAAAGTTCGTTCGCACCACATGCTGAATCTGCGGCAAATCACCCGCGCAATGCACCCGAACCATTGGACTCGTTGCATAAAAATTCCGCAAGGTCGTTTCGATCGCGGCAGCGTCCGTCTTCTCACGCAGCCGCACATAGATCGTCGACAGGATGCCGCGCGGAATAGGCAACAGGTGCGGCGTGAACTGGATCGACTCCGCCGGGACACCAAGCTGCTCCAGCAGCTCGCCTGTATGCCGGTGCCCAAACACCGCATATGCCGAAAGGTTATCCGCCGCATACATGAAGTGCGTCTTCGCCGTGGGCGCCTTACCCGCGCCGCTCACGCCACTCTTCGCGTCGCAAATCATGCCGTGCTCCACGTCCACCAGCCCAGCCTTCAACAACGGTGCAAGTGCAAGAAGGATCGACGTCGCATAGCAGCCGGGATTCGCCACCAGCCGCGCCGTTTCAATCTCCTCGCGGTGCAGCTCAGGGCAGCCGTACACAGCTTCTTTCTGGATCGCAGCCGCACGCGCCGGATCAGCATCGTGCAGCTTGTACACAGCAGCATTCACCGGCTCATGCAAACGCCATGCACCCGACAGATCGATGACCCGCAGACCAGCGGCCAGCGCCGCAGGAACATACTCGCGCGACTGCTCATGCGGCAACGCCAGGAACAACACTTCCGCGCCGTTCTCACGCAACGTCTCCCACGTAAAGGGAACCACCAGCGGCGCAGCCTTGCCATCGTTACGAGCGATCTGCGGATGCAGCTCAAACAACGTCGTGCCGTCTGCTTCAGCGCCCATCCGCCCGAGAAAGACCGGCGGTACATCCGCCAGCCGCGGATGCTGCAGCAGCAACCGCGCCAGTTCCGCGCCCGCATAGCCGGTCACGCCGGCAACAGCAGTGCGCACGGTTGTCTTCGGGGCTGTCGCAGTTAAATTCATCTCGTCAGCAATCAGCAGGGAACCCATCAGCCCAGCAAACCTTCCATCCGCGCCCTCAGTGTCGCGGCCTGTTTCGCGTCGGCGCAAATCACCAGCACCGTATCGTCGCCGGCGATGGTGCCCATCACCTCCGGCCAATCCTCGTAGTCCAGCGTAGCCGCAACCGGCTGCGCCGCGCCCGTCGTCGTAATCACCACCAGCAGATTCTGCGCCTGCTTTACCTCAAGGCCAAAGCTCGACAAAATCTCACGGATACCCGGCATGCCGTCATCGTCGCCGTTGCCATTCTCCGGCAACGAATACCCGTTTGGCCCCTTCATGACGTGCAGCTCGTGAATATCGCGTGACAGCGTCGCCTGGGTCACAGAAAATCCGCGCTTGGCCAGCTTCTTCCGCAACTCATCCTGCGACAACACGCTGGTCGAAACCAGGAGCTCGCGAATCGCGGAATGGCGTTGCTGTTTCATGCGTCAAAGTACCCGTGACACGGAGTGCGGCTGCGTTTGTATTCCGTTGACCTGTGGTGGGGGCGGAAGCGTATCGTGATTCTAGGCAGTGACGGCGCGGAGTGCCGCGGCAGGCTGCCACAAGGAAGAGATGCACCTGGCCATAGAGCCGATGCATATTCATACATTATCTTGTATAAATATACAGCGGGCTGGCGTCAAGCGGCTGTCTCATTTCTTCATCCTGTCGCAGCCTCCGCTTCGCACGCCGCGTAGTACTTGGGGTAAGTTAGTTAGGCAACTTCACGGAAAGTCCAGCGCCGCACGCCAGTCCGCCGTGTACGCGCAGTAGGATGAGCTATGGAACAGTGTTTGAACACCTCCCGTTCCGAGGGTGACTGCGCTCTCTCGCCGGCCGCGCGCACCCTCCCTGTGCGTTCGTTGCCCGCGCGCTCTCTTCCCACGCGTTCTCTTATAGACCCGCGTTTTGATCACGACTCCTGCGGCGTCGGCTTTGTTGCATCCTCGAAAAATCTTGCTTCGCACACTGTGCTTACCGACGCTCTCACCGCGCTCGCACGCCTTGCCCACCGCGGCGCCGTCGCCGCGGACGGTAAAAGCTCCGACGGCGTCGGCATCATGTCCGCAGTACCGCGCGCCCTGTTGCTGCGCGAAACCGGCATCACGCTCGACGATTCGAAACCGCTCGGTGTCGGCGTCGTCTTTGTGCGTGAGACTGGTGCGCCAACCTGCGCCGTCCTCGAAGCCTGCCTCACCGAACAGAACCTGACACTCCTCGGCTGGCGAGACGTCCCCGTTCGACCGGAAGTTCTCGGCGAAATCGCCCTCGGCACCATGCCCCAGATCCGCCACGCCCTCATCACCGGCGAAGGCGACATCGAGCGCCCGCTCTACCTTGCCCGCAAGGCCTTCGAGCGCCGCCTGGAAGCCGGCGAGACCACCGGCTACATCGCCTCGCTCTCGACGAAGACCATCGTCTACAAGTCCATGTGCATCGGCCGTCTGCTGCCGGAGTTCTACCCCGACCTCCAGGACGAAACCTTCGTCACGCCCTTCACGCTCTTTCACCAGCGCTACGCTACGAACACCACGCCCGCATGGCACCGTGCGCAGCCCGGCCGCACTCTTGCCCATAACGGCGAAATCAACACCGTCTGGGGCAATCGCGCCCGCATGGAAGCGCGCTACAGCACGCTCCCTGCGGAGTGCATGCCGATCCTCACCGCCGACGGCACCGACTCCACCTCGCTCGACGAGACCGTGGAGCTGCTCACGCACAACGGCCGCACCATTGCCGAAGCCATCCGTGTCCTGCTGCCGCCCGCCGTTCCCAGCCGTCCATCGGACTTCCTCAAGTACCATCGCGACGTAATGGAGCCGTGGGACGGCCCCGCCGCGCTCGGCTTCACCGACGGCCGCTACGTGGGCGCCGCGCTCGACCGCAACGGCCTCCGCCCGAGCCGCTTCGCCATCACGCAGGATGGCCTCGTCGTCGCCGGCTCTGAAGCAGGCTTGGTCGACCTCGACCCTGACACGGTAGTCCACAGCGGCCGCCTCGGTCCCGGCCAGATGCTTGTGGTCGATCTGCAGGAACAAACGATTTACGAAAATGACGACCTGCTGGAACTCTTCGACGCCGACGGCACGTACGCCGCGCTCGTCGACGACACCACCATCAACGCCGAGTGGGTCGATCTGCCGCCCACCGACTTCGAAGCCGTCGCCCGCGCCCAGCGCAACTTCGGCTACACCAAGGAAGACGTCAACATGGTGCTGAAGCCCATGGGAGCCGATGGCAAGGACGCCGTGTGGTCCATGGGAGACGACGCTCCGCTCGCCTTCCTCGCACGCGCTCCACGGCCTGTCTACGCCTACTTCCGCCAGCGCTTCGCCCAGGTCACTAACCCCGCCATCGACCCGCTGCGCGAAGCCATCGTCGTCTCGCTGCATACGCGTCTGGGTCCGTGGTCGCACATGCTCGACAAGCAGGCATCCCTGCAGGGCATGTCCCTGCAATCTCCGTTCCTCTCCATCGGCAAGCTCGAATCCCTCCGCCAGGGGCGCTACCCGCACAGCGACACCCTCCGCATGCGCGAACTCAAGTGCGTCTTCGCCTCACGCTTCTCGCTCGAAACGGGCATCGACGCATTGTGCACAAATGCTGTCGAATTGGTCCAAAAAGGCGTCGAAATCCTGCTCTTAAGCGATCGAAATGCAGACCCTGAGCAGCTGCCCATCCCCATGGCCATCGCCGTCAGCGCGGTCAACCTCGCACTCGTCAAGGCAGGCCTTCGCACAAAAACCGGCATTGCCGTAGAAGCGGGCGATGTCCGCGACGTGCACCACGCGGCCGTCCTCATCGGCTACGGCGCAGGCGCGGTCTGCCCATGGCTCGCGCTTGAAACCGCACGCACCTTTGCAGGCCCCGACAACGACCCCAAAATCCCTGAAACCAGGATGCTTAAGGCCTTCGACGCAGGCCTTGCAAAGATCATGTCCAAGATGGGCGTTAGCGTCGTCGACAGCTACCGAGGCATGTATCCATTCGACATCCTCGGCCTCAGCAACGAGGTCGTCGCACGATGTTTCCCCAAGACTCCTTCGCCCATCGGCGGCGTCGGCTTCGCGGAGATCGAGCACGGCATCCGCCAGCTCTGGGGAGCACCCGTCAGCGATGAGCTCCAGGCCAAAGTCGACCTGCCCGACTACGGCTGGGTCAAGTTCCGCAAGGCCGACATCTCCGAGCCGCACGCCTGGGCGCCCTCACACGTCAAGGCGCTGCAATCCGTCGTCGGCAGCGCACGCAACGTGGCCTTGCCGGAAGACCCCGCAAAAGCCTTTCAGATCTACTCCAGCACCGTCTCGACAAAGGACTCGCCCACGCTCCTCCGCGAACTCCTTGAAATCCGCCCCGCAGGCCACGAGCTATCGCTTGACGCCGTCGAGCAGCCTAAGGCGCTGATGAAGCGCTTCATCGCTTCTGCCATGTCGCTCGGCTCCCTCAGCCCGGAAGCACACACCACCGTCACCATCGCCATGAACACCATCGGCGGCAAGAGCAACACGGGCGAGGGCGGGGAAGACTCCGACGTCTACCGCCCGCATCCGGGCAACCGCCGCGTGCCGCAGCCCGGTGACGCAGCCTCCTTCGTCAACAAGCCCTCCACCGGCGGCGTGGCAGTCGCCGAGCCCATGGTGGAAGCGCCCGCGGTGCATGCCTACCTCAACAACAAGATCAAGCAGGTCGCCAGCGGCCGCTTCGGCGTCACCGCCGAGTACCTCGCGCATGCCGAAGAGATCGAGATCAAGGTAGCCCAGGGCGCCAAGCCCGGCGAGGGCGGCCAACTCCCCGGCCACAAAGTCACTGGCCTCATCGCACGCCTGCGTTACGCACAGCCCGGCGTCCCGCTCATCTCGCCGCCGCCGCACCACGACATCTACTCCATTGAAGATCTCGCCGAGCTCATCCACGACCTCAAGCGTGTCAACAAGCGCGCTGCCGTCGGCGTCAAGCTGGTCTCAAGCTGCGGCGTAGGCACGGTCGCTGCAGGCGTTGCCAAGGCCTACGCGGACTACGTGGTCATCGCCGGTAACGTCGGCGGCACCGGCGCAGCTGCACTCTCGTCGATCAAATACGCGGGCAATCCCTGGGAGCTTGGCCTTGCCGAGGCCCAGCAGACGCTCGTCGCCAACGGCATGCGCGGACGCGTCCGCCTTCGCACGGACGGCGGCCTATCCACCGCCCGCGACATCCTTATCGCCGCCCTGCTCGGTGCAGACGAATACGCCTTCGGCACCGCCGTCCTCGTTGTGCTCGGCTGCGACATGGCCCGGCAGTGTCACCTCAACACCTGTCCCACGGGCATCGCCACGCAAAAGCCTGAATTGCGTGCGCGCTTCCGCGGCAAGCCTGAGCACGTCGTCCGCTTCTTCGATCAGCTCGCAGCCGACCTCCAATCCATGCTCGCTCGCTACGGCCTGGCCTCCATCGAAGATGCCATCGGCCGCGTCGACCTGCTGGAGCAGGTACGTTCTGAAGGCGGCCTCGACCTCACTCGCATGCTCGCTCGCCCCGAAGGCACCCACTATCGCTGGGCAGGCAGCCGCAACGACCGTCCAGAGAGCAAGCCCGCACTCGACGAAGAGTGGGTCGAACCCGCTGTTGCCGCAGTCGCCGCAGGCAAGCCATACGAAATTACCAGCCACATCGCCAATCGCGACCGTGCCGTCGGAGCGCGCATCGCAGGCGAAATCGCCGTGCTGCACGCCAAAGCCGAATCGCCGATGCCTACACCGGAAGTCACGCTCCGCTTCGACGGCACCGCCGGCCAAAGCTTCGGCGCCTTCGCCGTCACCGGCATGCACCTCATCCTCACCGGCCAAGCCAACGACTTCGTCGGTAAGGGCCTCAGCGGCGGTGAACTCGTCCTCCGCGCACGTGGCCTCGCCAGGCAGGAAAGCGGCCAGCACGTCATCCTCGGCAACGTTGCACTCTACGGCGCAACCGCCGGCAAGCTCTTCGCCGCGGGCCGCGCAGGCGAGCGCTTCGCCGTCCGTAACTCCGGCGCAACCGCCGTCGTTGAAGGCATCGGCGACCACGGCTGCGAGTACATGACCGGCGGCACCGCGGTTGTGCTCGGCCCCATCGGCCTCAACTTCGGCGCAGGTATGACCGGCGGCACCGCATGGATCTACGACGAGGCCGGCGCAGTCGTCTCCGGCGGCCGCTTCCACACCGACTTCCTCTCAGCCACAAACTTTGCCGCCGTAGACGAAGCCACGCAAACCGAACTCCGCACGCTGCTGGAAGAGCACGCCGCCCGCAGCGAAAGCTCGCTGGCACAGCACATCCTTGCGGACTGGCCTTCATCCTCGCAGCACTTCGTCCGCATGGTCCCAATCCCGCAGGCCTAAAGGCAGCGTACCGATAAACCGTGTGCCCCGTCCATGCGTGCTGTACGCGCATGGGTGGGACATTCGCGCAAAGCGCGAACCCTTAGCGCCCTTCGCGTTCTGCCTTTACTTCTTCCGCAACCATCCGATGTACGATTCTCTGGGGCAATACGCCACACGAGGAACCCATGCAATTGCGTACGCTGAACGACGTCTTCCTCAACGCCACCTCCGGCGGCACGGCCCGCGCTATCCTCACGCAAGCCGGCGACCAGTGGCAGCCCATCTCCTGCGACGCCCTCTACTGGCGCACGCAGCGCCTCGCGGCATGGCTCAGCGCGCGCGGCATCGCCAAGGGCGACCGCGTCGCACTCATCGCGGAGAACCGCTGGGAGTGGGCCGTCGTGGACTTCGCGTGCCTCGCCACGGGCCTGGTCGACGTTCCCATGTTCCCAACGCTCACGCCCGACCAGACCGCCGCGCAACTCCGCGACAGCGGCGCGACGATCGCGTTCGTCTCCAGCGCCGAGCTCGCAAAAAAAGTCCTCGCTACAGGCGTTGTCGCAACCGTAGTCGTCATGGACCAAGCGGACGAGGGCATCCCGTTTGCCTCCATCACGTCCGGTGAGGAACTCTCCACCCGCGACGTCGCCTTCGACGAGCAGCTCCGTGCGATCCAGCCGGAAGACATCGCCACCATCATCTACACCTCCGGCACCACCGGAGACGCCAAAGGTGTCGTCCTCACGCACGGCAACATCGCCTCCAACCTTTCGATGACGACGGAGCTGTTCAAGTTCGGCACAGACGACCTCATGGTCTCGTTCCTGCCGCTCTCGCACGTCACCGCCCGGCATATCGACTACCTCTTCTACGCCGAAAATGTCACGCTCGCCTACGTTGGCCGGCCCGAGCGCGTTCTCCCAGCCATGGCCGTCGTAAAGCCCACCATCTTCGTTGCGGTCCCACGCGTCTACGAGCGTGTGCGCCAGTCGGCAGAGGGCAGGGCAATAAAGGCCGGTGGTCTCAAAGCAAAAATCTTCGCCTGGGCTATCAAAACAGGCAGCAAGCACCGGAACACCGTCGCACAGTCGCAGGGCGTCCCGTCCTCGCTCGCCTGGAAGATCGCCAACAAGCTCGTCTACAGCAAATTGCGCGAGGCCTTCGGAGGCCGCGTCAAAGTATTCGTTGCAGGCGGCGCGCCACTCGGCATCGATCTCGCAAAGTGGTTTGCAGACGCCGGCATCCCCATCTTCGAAGGCTACGGCCTCACGGAAACCTCGCCCGTTATCGCCGTAAACTTCTGGGGCAAAAATAAGCTCGGCACAATCGGCCCCAAGCTCGCCAACCTCGACGTCCGCTTCGCCGATGATGGCGAGCTCGAAGTCCGCGGCCCCAGCATCTTCAAGGGCTACTGGAATAAACCGCAGCAAACCGCCGACGTCATGGACGGCGACTGGTTCAAAACCGGCGACATCGGCAACATCGACGCCGAAGGCTTCCTCAGCATCACCGACCGCAAGAAGGAACTCCTCAAGACGATCGGCGGCAAGCTGGTCGCACCGCAGCCCATCGAAAACAAGCTCAAAGTCTCACCGCTCATCGGCTTCGCCGCGCTCCAGGGTGACAACCGCAAGTACATCACCGCCATCGTCTCGCCTAACTTCTCCGCGCTCGAAGACTGGGCCAAGACCGCGGGCATTGCCACCGCAGACCACGCCGCTCTCGTACGCGACCCCAAAGTGATCGCTCGCTACCAGGGGGAGTTCGATCGCGTCAACGCCGACGCCTCACCCTGGGAGAAGGTCAAGCGCTTCCGCCTCGTACCCGACGAGTGGACCGTCGAGAGCGGCGAAATGACGCCAAGCCTCAAGCTCAAGCGCCGCATTGTCGCCCAAAAATACGCAGGCGAAATCGAAGCCCTCTATAGCGGAGCAGACGCAGAATGAAGCGACTCGCCATCCTCCTGCTGCTCGCCGCGTCGATAGCAACGGCGCAGGCGCCCGGACCCGATCATCTTGGTCCACCCGCATGTATTGCGCTTCGTAAGCCCACGTCACACCCGTCGCCAGCGCAAATCCTGCAAACGCAGGAGCAGGGAACCGCCGACCCAACCGTAATCGCCCTGCCGGAGCCCGTCGACAACATGGGTGTCCTTCGCTATCAGGTACGCGACTATGCGGACTGCGTGGGTACCAACGGCTGTTATTGGGCCGATCTCGACGCGCAGACAAAACGTGCTGCAGAACTGCTCGAAAACGCTGCAAAAAGCGCTCCAAAACAGCAAAAAAAGGCTCTGATTTTGGACATTGATGAGACTTCCTTGTCCAGCTATTGCGAAGAGGTGCAGGAAGATTTCGGCTATATCCCAGATCGCTTTGAAGCGTGGATCGTGTCGCAGGCCGCATCCATTCCTATCTCCGGCACTGTCGCTCTCGTCAACCGCGCGCACTCCCTCGGCGTCGCTATCTTCTTCATAACAGGGCGCCCTGAGTCACAGCGCGAAGCCACCGAGCGCAACCTCCGCTCTGCCGGGTACGCCAACTGGAAGCATCTGGCTATGAAGCAGCCGTCTGACGCAAGCCGCTCCACCGCCGACTACAAGTCAGCCGAGCGCGCCCGGATCGCCGCGGATGGTTACACGCTGCTGCTGAACATGGGCGACCAGTGGAGCGATCTCCAAGGACAGCCACTTGCGCTCCACAGTGTCAAGCTGCCCAATCCGTTCTACTATCTGCCGTAGACCGGACACTCTGTGAGGTCCTCAGACCTTCCATACCGCCAGGCACCATAATTCCCTTGTCCGCGGAGTGGAAAAGCGGTACAAGTGTGGGTGTCGGGATAGCACTCGCACGGAGATCCCAATCACCATCACACAACCATCCGCGCACACAGGAACTGCTTTTATGCGAAGTGCTGCAGAGACGACGTTGCGCGAAGTCATGGACATTCGGCAGGCCGCCGGTTACCTCGGCATCAGCAGCGACACCCTTTACCGCTACGCCTCCGAGGGCTTCGTCCCCGCATTCAAACTTGGTAATCGCTGGCGCTTCAAAAAAAGCCTGCTCGATAGCTGGATGGACCGCCAGTCCGGCGTAGCTCCGGCGCTTGAAGAGGTTAAGCCGCGTACCAAAAAGCCGGTTCGCCCCGCTAAATGACACTCACGCCGGTTGCAGCGTAAACAGTGTCAGTTCCGGTGGGCAGTTCAGCCGGAAAGGCAGGTGCATGGTGCCCAGGCCTCGGTTGACATAGAGCTGCATGCCATTGTGAATCTGGAACAACCCGCTCACATAGTTCACACCCATTGCCGGCAAAAACATCGCAGGCATCAGCGGGACACGTATCTGGCCTCCGTGGGTATGTCCCGCCAGCATCAGGTCCACAGGGCTGTAGTTCGCCACTGTATCCGCAAAATCAGGCTCATGCCCGAGCAGCACGATCGGCTCATTTTCCTTTCGCTTCGGCAGCGCGGTCGCAAGGTTCGGAACGTCGAAATAGGCATCTGCCAGCCCCGCGACCCACAGGCGGTCGCCTCCTCGGTCAATGGCAAAGTGGTCGTTGTACAGCGGGTCCAGATGGTTGGCGCGCAGCGCAGCCAATACTCCCTTGGTCGAATACGCATCGTGATTACCCAGGGAGCAAAAGCGCATGGGACAGGTCAAACCCTGCAGAATTGCCGCGCAATCGTTGGCATCTTCAATGCGCATCTTCTCGCTGTCCATGCCTGCTGAGTCGGGAATGCGGTGCGCCGTGATGAAGTCGCCGGTCAATGCCACCATATCCGGATTCAACCGGTTTACGGCGTGCACAGCATGCTCCATGAAGTACGGCTCGTTGAAGTCGCGGTAGTGGAAGTCGCTCAACTGCGCGATGGTGAAGCCGTGGAACGGCGTTGGCAGGTTTCGGATTCTGACGGTTCGGTGCACCGTCGTCAGCGCATGCCGCTCCAACTCCCCGGAGTACAGGCTCAGCGCCGCTGCCGTAACAGCCGCGCCTGCAAGAAAGCGGCGGCGCGTTAGCACACGGTGTGCGTTTCCAAACGACGGCATACGTAATCATAGCGGTACCGCGTCCATACCAGTATCATTTTGGGATGACCACAAGGGTTCGCTTGCGTGCGCTGACGAGTGAACTGAAGCGACTGTCCATTCCCGCGCTCCTGGTAACAAACCTGCACGATGTGCGCTACCTGACAGGGTTTACGGGTTCAAACGCAGCCCTGGTCGTGCTCGCAGGCACGCGCATTTCGGCCCGTCTCTTCACGGACGGACGCTACACCGCACAGGCAAAGCAGCAGGTCCAGGGAGCGACTGTCCGCATTGCACCCAAATCCGCGCTGGCCGAGGCTTGCGCCTATGCCGCCAGCGGAGCCGGCCACTGCGGCTTCGACCGCACCCACACCACCGTTCTCACGCTCGCGGCAATGCGCTCCGCAGCGCGCAAAGCCGGCGCACCCGCCAGCTTCTTCACCCCCTGTGATGGCGCCATGGCAGCCCTTCGTGCAGTAAAAGATCCCGCTGAAATCGACCTCATGCGCCAGGCAGCCGCACTCGGCTGCGAGCTGTACGAAGGCATGCTCTCCTGGATCGAATCCGGCATGCGCGAGCGCGACGTCGCCGCCGAGCTTGAGCACCGCGCCCGCCTCGGCGGCGCCGAACGCATGAGCTTCGACACCATTGTGGCCGCGGGCGAACGCTCCAGCCATCCCCACGCCCAAGCGTCCAACGCAACACTCCAGCCCGGCGATCTCGTCACGCTCGACTTCGGTGTCGTCCTCGACGGCTACTGCTCTGACATGACCCGCACCTTCGCCATTGGCTATCCCGGCAAAATCCCGCCGCGCCACCGTGAGCGCTGGGCACAGCAGCGGGATGTCTTTGAAGCCGTCCTCGCGGCCCAGCAACATGCCGTCCGAGCCGTCCGTGCCGGCGTCACCTGCGGCGAAGTCGACGAGGCCGCACGCTCCGTTCTGCGCGAGGCCGGCTATGCCAAGGCATTCAGCCACTCCACCGGCCACGGCGTAGGCCTTGAGATTCACGAGGCTCCGCGCGTTGCAAAGGATCAGCCCGAGCCCCTGTGCGCCGGAATGGTGATTACAATCGAACCCGGGGTCTACCTGCCCGGCCACTTCGGTGTTCGCATTGAAGATACGGTCGTCGTCACGGACGACGGAGCCGAAGTGCTCACACCCGTGCATAAAGGCTGGCTGGAACTCTAAGTTTAGAAGGACGTGTATGGAACAGAAAGATTTACAGGAACTCCGGGAACTGGTTGAGTTTCTCAAGGAAAACGAGATCGCCGAGTTCGATCTCCACCGCGGCGAGCAGCATGTCCGCATCAAGTTTGCCCAGCCGGCCGCGCCGGCTTTTGATCCCGCACACCTGCAGCACCTCATGGCCTCACAGCACGCTGCATCCGCGGCCATTTCGCCCGCGCCGGTACCCGTTGCGGCAGCTGCGCCGGCCGCACCTGCCGCGCCTGTCGTGGAAGAGAAGCTGCACGAGGTCAAGTCGCCCATTGTCGGCACCTTCTACGAGAGCTCCGCTCCCGGCTCCCCACCCTTTATCAAGGTCGGCGATGTGGTTGAAGTCGGCCAGGTGCTCTGCATCGTTGAAGCCATGAAGCTGATGAACGAAATCGAGAGCGATGTTGCCGGCGAGGTCGTCCGCATCATCGCTAAAAACGGTCAGCCGGTCGAGTACGGCCTGCCGCTCTTCGCTGTGAGGCCCCGCTAGGCATGTTTAAGAAGGTACTGATCGCAAATCGCGGCGAAATCGCTCTCCGCGTCATCTCCGCCTGCCGCGAGATGGGTATCCGCACTGTCGCCGTCTATTCTGAGGCGGATCGCAACAGCCTGCACGTGCGCTTCGCCGACGAGGCCATCTGCATCGGCCCGCCACGTTCCGCCGAAAGCTACCTCAACGTGCCCGCAGTCATCTCGGCAGCCGAAATCGCCGACGTGGACGCCATACACCCCGGCTATGGCCTGCTGAGCGAGAATGCGAACTTTGCCGAAGTCTGCCGCGCCTCCAACATCAAGTTCATTGGGCCGCGTCCTGAAGTCACCCGCATGATGGGTGAAAAATCTACTGCGCGCCAAACGATGAAGGCCGCCAATGTCCCCATCCTGCCCGGCTCCGACGGCGTCATCGGCTCCGTGGAAGAGGCGCTCGACTGGGCGAAACAGGTCCGCTTCCCGGTGATCCTCAAAGCCGTAGCAGGCGGCGGCGGCCGCGGCATGCGTATCTGCCGCAACGCGGAAGAGCTCCCCGGTCTCTACAACCAGGCCTCCACCGAAGCCCTCAATGCATTCGGCAACGGCGACCTGTACATGGAAAAGTTCATCGAGCGCCCGCGCCACATCGAATTCCAGGTGCTCGCCGACGAGCACGGCAATGTCATGAGTCTCGGCGAACGCGAATGCTCCATCCAGCGACGTCATCAAAAGCTCATTGAAGAAGCCCCATCGCTCCAGGTCTCACCCGAACTCCGCAAGCGCCTCGGCGACACCATCGAGCGCTCACTCGCCGAAATTGGCTACTGGAACGCCGGCACCATCGAATTCCTCATGGACGAAGACGGCGAAATCTACTTCATCGAAATGAACACCCGCATCCAGGTAGAGCACCCCGTCACCGAAGCCATCACCGGTGTCGACCTCGTCAAAGCCCAGCTCCGCATCGCGTCCGGCGAGCGCCTCTCCGACATCGTGCCCGAGCGGCCCGTCATCCGCGGCCACGCCATTGAATGCCGCATCAACGCTGAGCACCCGGAGAAGTTCACACCCTCCGCCGGCAAGATTACAGCCTTCAACCTCCCCGGCGGCAACGGCGTCCGCGTCGACACCGCGCAATACCAGGAAGGCGTCGTACCGCCCTACTACGACAGCATGATCGCCAAGGTCATTTGCTACGGCCACGACCGCGAAGAGGCCATGAACCGCATGCAACGCGCCCTCAGCCAGTTCGTGGTCGAAGGCATCCACACCACTATCCCGCTGCACCAGAAGATCTTTGCGGATGCTGACTTCCGCCGTGGCGACTTCGACACCAAGTTCATGGAACGCTTCTTCGAACGCGAAGCCGAGCGCAAGAAGGCAGAAGCCACCGAGGCGCCAATGGGCGTTTAAAAGCAGTACGCAAGGGCGCTAAGGTCAACGCCAAGGTCACAATGAGATGACGAACGAACAACTCAATGCGCTTTCGCGTCGCGTTCTAGACGCAGCCTACACAGTTCACACAGAACTTGGCCCCGGACTTTTGGAAGCCGCATACTGCGCCTGCTACGAGAGGGAACTTCGGCTGAAACGACTTGCAGGTACAGACGCAAGTTCCCGTCCCTGTCGTCTATCGCGGCGAAAAACTGGCGGAAGTCGGTTTCCGCATGGATTTTCTTATCGAGCGAGAGATTGTTCTAGAGATCAAGACGGTTGAAGCTGTAGCCCCGGTTCACCTTGTCCAACTGTTTCCTATCTCAAGTTGGCAAATCGGCGTCTCGGGTTCCTCATCAATTTCAATACTCTGCACCTGAAAGACGGAATCCACCGGCGGGTAAACGGTTTCTAGTAGAACCAAATCCTTAGCGACCTTCGCGTAAACCTTAGCGCTCTTAGCGTACTGCTTTTGTTCCATGAAACTCCCACATCTCTATGCCATCCTCGACGCAGAATCCTGCACCCGCCGCAACCTCCCCATCGAAGCGGTCGCCGAAGCTTGGCAAGCTGCAGGCATCACGCTCCTCCAATACCGCGACAAGCAAGCCACCGATGCCGATTACCTAACCAACGCCGCGAATATCAAAGCCATCTTTCAAAACACAGCCACCCTGATCGTCAACGACCGAGTCCATCTCCTGCACAAAACAGGATGGCATGGAGTCCACATAGGCCAAACCGACCTGTCACCCCAGCAAACAAGAGAACTCATAGGCCCGAACAAACTCCTCGGCCTTTCCACCCACACCCCACAACAAGTCGTTCAAGCCAACGAACAACCCGTCGACTACATAGCAGTAGGCCCTGTTTTCTCGACCTTCACCAAAAAGGACGCCGAACCCACCATCGGCCTCGAAGGCGTCCGCACCCTGCGCGCTCTCACCCAAAAGCCGCTCGTAGCCATAGGTGGTATTACCGCCGCCAACGCCCTCCAAACAAAGCAAGCAGGAGCCGACAGCGTAGCCGTTATCTCGGCCCTCCTGTGCACTCAAAATGACCTGATCAAATACGCACAAGACTTTCTCGCGGCATTCAAGTAAAAGAAACACACGTGCCGAACTCAACCGTCCCAACCAGCCAGTCGCAGCCGGAGTTCGTCAAAGGCCTCGGCCTCTTCTCGGCCACTGCCATCGTCATGGGCTCCATGGTCGGCAGCGGCATCTTCATCGTCTCGGCCGACATGAGTCGTGGCGTCGGCTCGCCCGCGCTGCTCATCGCCGCTTGGGTGGTCACCGCGCTCATGACCATCATCGGCGCGCTCAGCTATGGCGAACTCGCTGCCATGATGCCCAAGGCCGGCGGCCAGTACGTCTACCTGCGGGAGGCGCTGGGGCCCATGTGGGGCTTTCTCTACGGCTGGACGCTGTTTCTTGTTATCCAGTCCGGCACCATCGCGGCAGTGGGTGTCGGCTTCGGCAAGTTCCTCGGCGTCTTCGTGCCGTCAGTTTCTACGAGCCATTGGATCTGGCACATAAGCCATATTCAGATTGGTCCATGGGCGTTCGACAACCTGGGCATCGGCCTGAGCACTGCCAATCTTGCGGCGATCCTGATGTTGACGCTGCTTACGCTCCTGAACTCGATTGGCGTACGGCTTGGCGCGCTCATTCAGAATGTCTTTACCTCGGCGAAGATTATTGCGCTGCTGATCGTCGTGCTCTTCGGCATTGTCGCCAGGAACGCGACCGCGATTGCCGCCAACTTTGCCAACGGTAACTTCTGGAAAGACGCGGGTCTCCACACGCTGCACCCGGTCACAATTGGTGTTGGCGGACCGACTGTGATGGTAGGTTTCCTCACTATCGTCGCTGTTTCGCAGGTCGGGTCGCTCTTCTCTTCCGATGCGTGGAATAACGTTACCTTTACCGCGGGAGAGATACAGAACCCAAGGCGCAACCTGCCGCTGTCGCTGGCAATTGGCACCGGCGTTGTGCTGCTGCTCTACATTGCGTGCAACTTCATCTATCTTGCAGTGCTGCCGCTGCATGGGTCGGCAGACGGCACAACGATCCTTGCGCGCGGCATCCAGTATGCCAGCGAAGACCGTGTGGCTACGGCTGTGATGGAGCAGGCGTTTGCGAGCTATGGCGCTCGCATCATGGCGTTCGCCATTATCATCTCGACCTTTGGCTGCGTGAATGGCATGGTGCTCTCCGGCGCGCGCGTGTACTACGCCATGAGCCACGACGGCCTCTTCTTCAAGGCCGTAGGCAAGCTCTCACCCAAATCCAAGACACCCGTCATCAGCCTCTGGGTGCAGTGGGCGTGGACGTGCCTGCTCTGCCTCTCCGGCTCCTACGGACAGCTACTCGATTACGTCATCTTCGCTGTGCTCGTCTTCTACATCCTCACGATCGTGGGCCTCTTCGTCCTGCGTCGCACGCGCCCATACGCCGACCGCCCCTACCGCGCCTTCGGCTACCCTGTCCTGCCCGGCCTCTACATCGTGATGGCAACATTCATCTCTGTTGTACTGTTGAGATACAAACCTCAATACACCTGGCCGGGGCTGGTGATCGTGCTGCTCGGCGTGCCCGTCTACTTCCTTTGGAAAGGGAAGAGCAGCCAAACCGCAACCTTGTAGTCCCGTCCCGCAGTTTCCGTACGCCGCTGCACGCATTGCCGAGACCCTGAAGGAGCACCGCACACGCATGGCCGACCTATTCGCCAGAAAATCAATGGAATCGCTGATGACCGAGGCGCACGAGGAGGGAACCCATTCCCTCCAGCGCTCCCTTGGGCCAGTGTCGCTGACCATGCTCGGTATTGGCGCCGTCATCGGTGCAGGCATCTTCGTCCTGTCCGGCCTCGGTGCCCACTCCGCCGGTCCCGCGCTGATGCTGGCATTCGTCTTATCAGGACTTGGGTGCGCCTTCGCGGGCCTTTGCTACGCCGAGTTCGCCGCAATGATCCCGCTTGCCGGCTCGGCCTACACCTACGCTTATGCCACCCTCGGCGAGCTTTTTGCCTGGATCATCGGATGGGATCTTACGCTCGAGTACGCCATGGGCGCGTCCACCGTCTCCTCCGGCTGGTCGAACAACTTCGTCGAATTCCTCAACATCTTCGGCCTCAAGTTCCCGCTCTGGCTCGCTTACGACCACTGGACCGGCCTCCGCACCGCGCTTGAGCGCGTGGCCCGCGCATCGCTCGCGGCCAACCACCCCGAGCTGCATCCCGGCACGATGCCCTTTGCCGATGCTCTGGCCGCCATCATGGCGCACCCGTCCGCCGCGCTCTCAGCGCAGGCACACGCCATGCTGAACGCGCCCACGATCTTCGGCGTCGAGATCGGCTTCAACCTGCCCGCCTTCATCATCGCCCTGCTCATCACCACCATTCTCGTCATCGGCATCCAGGAATCGGCAAAGTTCAACGCGGGCATCGTAGTCCTGAAGCTGGCGATCGTGCTCTTCGTCATTGGACTCGGCTCGCATTACGTCAACAAGGCAAACTGGGGCCACGACTGGCACACTTTCGCGCCATTCGGTGTTGGAGGTATCGGCCTTGCGGCAGGTCTCGTCTTCTTCAGCTACATCGGCTTTGACGCCGTCTCCACCACCGCGCAGGAAGCCATCAATCCACAACGCGACATGCCCATCGGCATGATCGTCTCGCTTTCCATCTGCACCATTCTCTACATCGGTATTGCCGCCGTACTCACCGGCATGGTGCCGTATCAGTCCATCAACATTGAAGCTCCTATTGTCCGCGCTTTCCTCGAATACAAGGTTGGCTGGGCCGCAGACATCGTCATCCTTGGCTCCATTGCCGGCCTCACCTCCGTGATGCTCGTCATGCTCCTCGGCCAGTCGCGCGTGCTCTACGCCATGGCAAAAGACGGCCTGCTCCCACGCAAGTTCTTCGGCGACATTCACCCGCGCTTCCGCACACCGTGGAAGGGCACCATCCTCGCCGGCCTGCTCGCAGCCATCGTTGGTTCGGTCACGCCCATCGATGACATTGGCAAGATGGTCAACATCGGCACGCTGCTCGCCTTTGTGATCGTCTGCATCGCCGTCGTCATGCTCCGCCGCACCGATCCGGACCGCCCACGCCCCTTCCGCGCTCCGCTGGTCTGGCCCATCCCGGTCGTTCCCGTCCTCGGTGTCCTCTTCAACGGCTACATGATGTTCAAGCTAGGCCCAGCTAACTGGATACGCCTTGTCGTCTGGCTCATCATCGGCCTGGTCGTCTATTTCACGTACAGCCGCAACCACAGCCGCGTCCAGCATGGCCTGCTACCCGTTAAGCCGGTAGACCACCTCTAGATACGACACCCAACCGCCGAACCTTGGCGGCTTTCGCGTAAACCTTAGCGCCGCTAGCGTTCAACAGAGAAAGGCCGCCAGCAATGGCGGCGTTTTGCTTCAAGCACTCTCAAGACTTGTCATCCCGACCGAAGCGAGGCGCCAGGGACTGCTTCCATCGCTTCGCTGCAGAAATACCGAGGGAAACGAGCCGGGATGAAGGCTCGCGCTATTGTGCAGGCGTCGTAGCACCAGGCGCAGGAGCAGCAGGAGCAGCCTCCTGCACTGAAGCCACCTTCCGCGGCCCAACACTCAACGGTGTCGGCGACGTCACCGTGAACACCGCATCCGGATCATCCCGCAGCTTCACGAATACCGTACGATTATCCGCCGGATGCGGCACCGGAATGCTGTCGCCCGCAAACCCCAAGGGCACTTCCTCAGGATTATTAAAGCTGCTATCGCCCGCAACCTCGTCCACCAGAAATAGATCATTCCCAGAAATCTGGCACCCACTTGCTGGCGCAGCAGACCCATCCGCAGGCGCAACGGTAGCACCGGCATGCGTCGAGCGGGCGCAGACAATCCCCGTGATGCTCGGCGTTCGAACCAGCGTGCCTACAGGAATCCAGTCGCCCGCCGTGCCATCCTCGCCAACGGCTCGTATCTGCAGAGGCCCAAATGCCGAAGGTCCGAACGACTTCGCCGGCGAAAAGAATCCAAGCGCCGTGTGCGCATCCTGCAGCACAAGCGATCCATCTGTGATCGCCAGTGTCGCGTGCAGCGACCCATCTGCCAGCGCAACCTCAACCTTTTCACCGCGCGGGAAACGCGCAGGCGAGTTCGACTTCAGCGCAAACGTGATCCGCGCATTCAGCGGAAGATCATTCTTACCCGTCAAATTCAGCGGCAGGCCCGTGGTTTGCTCCGGCTTAGCTGACTTACTCAGCAACGTCACGGCCGGCCGTGCACCATCCACCGTGTAGTTCACCGGCAGCGTCCGCCCATCGTTCAGCACCACATCCGCATTTCCTGTCTCTCCCGCAGTCGTCAATGGACCCTTGCCCTTGGCGTCCTTCGGAGTGGCTGGCCCCACAAGCCGCAGCTCTTTCTCTCCGACAGGCTGGTCCGGAATGCGCTTGTACTCCACGCCCTCAATCCGCACCAGCTGCACATTGCTTAGACCGCTGCCCGTCAGCGTTCCAAAGTTGTCGCCCGCGTGGATATGCAGCGCTTGCAGCCGTGTTGCATCCGAATACGCCGTTATCGCAACCTTCGCCACGGCATCGGTCCCGTATTGGTGCACCAGCAGCTCCACGTCACCAGGGTTCGCCTTTTCAAGAGGCAGTTTCACATGGAGCGAATGTGGAGCGTCCGGCCGGTTCGGATCGGCCCCAGCCTGCTTCCATTCGAGCTTGCGGTCGTTATCGCCCGGCAGGTCAAGGTCGATTTCTGACGCGCACGCCGTCCCCTCCGCATGCAGCGACAACTCATTCGCCTTGCCCGCAAGCAACGGCGCATGACCATCCACGCCCCAGCCCGAACCACTGCGGCGCTGCAGCGGCACTGTCACGCCCTGGAAGCTGTCGAAGCCCCACATGCCGCGCAGCGTGCCGGTCGTCATAATGCTCCCGGCTCCATCGTCGTGAGCGCTCTCAATGTGCGTCGCTACAGCGTTTGCCGAGTCCGCCTGGTTCTTATTTGCCACATCCGCAGACACCCCCGTTGGATTATCCGGCGAATCGCGCGCCTCAGGCGCGGCCACCGGCAGCGGTTTCCGGTCCGGCTTATCCAGCGACACCATTAGGCCGCCTTCAAACGCATTCGGCACCAGCGGTATATCGGTTATGCCATTCAACGTTCCATTGTTCAGGTGCAGCATCAGGTCATGCGCAAACGCCGTCGCAAATACCAGCGGCGCACCCTCCAGCGGCAGCACCATCGAGGGCTGCAGCAGACATGACACATGACCCGCATCCTGCAACCGCAACGGAGGAGCAACCGAAGGCTTGATGGTAGGCAGCGCGACCACGATCACCGACCTCGGATTATGGAACGAAGGCGGCGTATTCAGCCGCAGGTTTAGCGCCTCGTCGTCCGGAAACGCAATCGCAGGAATGTACTGGAACTGCGCCGTGTGCAGTCCCGCCATAAGGTGCACCAGGTCGATGATCGTGCCCACATACGCCGAATACATGCCCGCTCCTCCGGCATTCGCCATCGGGGTCGCTGCCGCCGCACCAATCAGGTTCGCCGAATCGCCGCTCGACAAGATCGCCGCCAGCGTCTGCCCATGCCCGTCATCCAGCAGCAGCTGCGTGCCCGTCTGTCGCAGGCAGGCCAACTGCTGGTCCGGCTGTTGCTTGAAGCACGTATCGTTCGGCTTCAGGTTCAGCGTCGCCGCCAGCTTCTTCGAGTGATCGGCAAGCTCATCCGAATTGCCTGCCGGCACCTGCCGTATTAGTTGCAGATAGCGCTCGATACGCGCCTGCTCGAAGGACGCCTCATTCAAATCCTGCGCCGCCCGCACAAATACACCAGGCCTCCCCGTCACCGCGGACTTCAATGTTGAATAGTCGCCGCCCGTCTCCGGCGCAAGGAAGAAAAGCGCCTGCTGAGCCTCGTCCGGCACCGTCACCGTTACGCCTTCGCGGCTAACGTTCTTCTCCCAAGTCTTTACCGCCGTAAACCAGTCCGGCGGGGGGGGATTCGTGCTGCCGCGCAGGAACGCAATTACCAGCAGCAGGTGCACGGATTGTGTCTGCGGAAGATCAGCATGAATCGTAACTTTATCGCCCGGCAGCAGGTTCGGCACCAGCGCAATCGGCAAACTCTTATCACCACGCTGCACATGCACGTCAACCCTTGGCCCCGTCAGGTCAAACCGGTTCGCACCCGCTGCTCCATTGGGAGGAGCCTGTGCACCGGCCGGCAGGGCAAGACCCGCCACCAGCGCAAGCGGTAGCAGGCTGGCCAGCAACCCGAATTGTCTACGCGTCCGGCAAAGTTTCATACTCGACCCTTAGACGGCGGCTGTGCGGAATCAGTCGTATGCCGCGCGGGCACACCGGCCACACGTGCAGCGCTTCCCGAGTGGAAGCACTCTTTCTATCTAGGCTACAACGCGACGCGGGGAAGCATTATCGCTCGCGATCACACCGTCCCGGATCGTTACAACGCGATGCGCGTGCTCCGCAATATCCGGCTCATGCGTTACCAGCACAATCGTGTTGCCCTGCCGATGCAGATCCTCGAACAGCGCCATGATCTCAATGCCCGTCTTCGAATCAAGATTCCCCGTCGGCTCGTCCGCAAGAATGATCGAAGGCGAATTCACCAGTGCACGCGCAATCGCGACACGTTGCCGCTGTCCGCCCGACATCTCGTTCGGCTTATGATCCATACGCGATCCAAGGCCCACTGACTCCAACACGGATTTCGCGCGCAGGATTCGGTCCGCCGCTCCGGTGCCGTTGTAGATCAGCGGCAGCTCCACGTTGTGCAGCGCCGAAGCTCGCGCCAGCAGGTTAAACGTTTGAAATACAAACCCAATCTCCTTGTTCCGGATACGGGCAAGCTCGTCATCACTCAACCGCGACACGTCGTGCCCATTCAGGCAGTACGATCCCTGCGACGGTGAATCCAGGCACCCGATCAGGTTCATCAGCGTGCTCTTACCCGAACCGGACGGCCCCATGATGGCGACGTATTCATTCCGCCTGATACGCAGATTCACGCCGCGCAGCGCGTGAACGGTCTGCTCACCCATGGAGTAGGTCTTCCACAGGTTGGTGGTCGCAATCACTTCACCAGGATCGGTGCACAGCGTGCTCATGTCGGCTTGGGTCGCGGTTGCCATATTCTCCTGCAAGTCTAAGCCTTCAGCACGCCGCCAGGCTGCCCTTCACAAAAGCATGCCACTAAGCGTTCCCATCCGTGCTCGCGGCATCCGGGGTCGTATCCCGCTTGATCGTCGTCCCGCTCGCCAGCGTGCGTAGTGTCTTGTACTTCCCGGTCACGACCTCATCACCCGCCTGCAATCCGTTCAGCACTTGCACCTCGGTTGCGCCTGTGATCCCCGTCTGAACGGGCGTGAAGTATGCGCGCAGCTTGCCGCCTTCGTTCTTCAGCACATACACCCCCTGCTGCTTCGGGCTGCCGCTTGCCACCGCAGCCGGCGCATCGGCAGCCTCCGGCTTCTTGCCGTGATTTTTTGCCAGCGCGGCCTCCGTCAAAGGATCACGCGAGACGAGTGCCTGTAACGGCAACACGATCGCGTTGGGAGCTTCCGCCGTACGAATCTTTGCCGTAGCCGAAAGTCCCGGACGCAGATCGTCATTGTTCTGCCCGGTGATGTTGTCCAGCGTCACCACAACCTTGAAGTCTTTCGCCTCTTCCGTGCCGGTCGTGGACTGCGATGTCGCAATGCCCGTCGTGCGCAGCAGCGCCTGGTCGCCAACTTCGGTTACATGGCCTTTGAAGATGCGGCCGGGAAGAGCATCGACTGAGACATCCACGATCTGGCCCAACTTCACATTCACCACATCGGTCTCGTCTACCTTCACCTCGGCTGTAATGACAGACATATCTGCCACCGTCATCAGCGTCGATCCCTCGGCATTCTGGATGCCCGTCACCATCGTCTCGCCCTCGCGGACAGGCACATTCGTCACCAGCCCGTCGTAGGGCGCGCGAGAGATCGTCTTGTCCAACGAGTCATAATTCGCACGCTGCGACGCCACCGCCTGGTTCACCTTGCCGCGTGCCGAATCAGTCTGCGCCTTCGACTGGGCGACCGCTGCCTCGCGCTGTGCCACCGTCGCTTCGCTCACGTCGTACGCGGCCTTCTTCGCGTCGTAATCCTGCTTGGCGACCAGTTTTTCGTTGTACAGCTGCTGGTACCGTTCGATATCAAACTTCTTCTGCTGCAGATCGGCCTTCGCCTGAACGAGGTTTGCCTCAGCCGTCTTCTCCGCGGCAATAAAGCTGCTTACATCCGTCTTCGTTGACGCGATGTTGGCCTCCTGGGCCTGCACGGTCGACGACGGCTGCACGCTCTCAATCGTCGCCAGGGTCTGTCCGGCCTTTACGTGGTCGCCTTCCTTCGCATACAAATGCGTGATCCGCCCAAATGCGGTGGCGCCGATGTTCACATAGGTCTTCGGCTTGATCTGGCCCGTTCCCGTCACCACCGAATTAAGGTTCTGGCGCGCGATGCGGGCCGTCGTCACTGCGGTCACGCCGGATTGCATGTGGTACACCGTGCCGCCAACAATGGCCGCGAACACGAGAACACCTAAAACAAGGAACACGATTTTCTTCATAAGCAAGTTGATCCTAAGTGACATCCGAAGAGATCATGCGCTGAATGGACGCCGGTTCATACGAAAGAAGAGCACAAAACGTTCCATCTGGGGTTCAAGACGCTTTTTGTTCGCAGAAACGCTCCTGTTTCGTCCAAGATGATAGCAGCGCGATTTGGCGTGGGTCATTCTGCTCGATCCAAGGGCCAAAACGGCATCTCAGCCGCGCTTGCCTGCACCGAGTTTGGCTCTTTACAATAAGTTATCCGAGGCGTCTGCCCCGGTAGTCGGAGTTGCTGGTGATGAGCAGAACAAGTTGGCAAGGTCGTATCAGCGCTGCAGCGCTGATTTTGGTGTGTTTTTCCGCGGCGGGACTTCTTCGCGCTCAAGACATCACCCCAACACCAACCGGGCAGGATCAAAATCCCACCGTCAACAAGACCACGCCACCGGAAGAGAAACCCGATCCGATGAAGCGCCGCCTCTCCGACCGCGAGCGCTTGCAGCAGAATAAATACCTCAAGCAGGAATTAAAGCCCGACGGCACCTTTAAGAAGTGGCTCGAGCAGGACGTCGTCTGGATCATCACCGACGAAGAAACCCAGGCCTTCAAAGAGCTGAAGAACGACGAAGAGCGCGAAAACTTTATCGAAAACTTCTGGCTCCGCCGAAACCCCAATCCCGACTCGCCGGATAACGAATTTCGCGAGCAGCATTACGCCCGCATCGCCTATGCGAACGAGCACTATGCTGCAGGCAAGCCTGGCTGGAAGACCGATCGCGGCCACATCTACATCTCGTTCGGCAAGCCCGATTCGATTGATTCGCACCCAAGCGGCGGCACCTATGATCGCCCCATGGAAGAGGGTGGCGGCACAACGTCCACCTTCCCGTTCGAGGTCTGGCACTATCGCTATCTCGAAGGAATCGGCGATAACATCGATCTCGAATTCGTCGATACCTGCCAGTGCAACGACTACCACCTCACTATCGACCGCTCCGAGAAAGACGCCCTCAAGAACGTCCCGGGCGCCGGACAGACCATGTACGAGCAAATGGGTATGGCCGACCGCAAGGACCGCTCGACCAGCGGGATCGAACAACTTGGTGCTGGACCCATGTCAGCCGCGCAGCAGTCGAAGCAGTTTGACCGCATTGCGCTCTACGCAAAGGTGCTGGCCGCTCCGCCCATTAAGTTCAAGGACATGGAGCAGTTCATCACCAGCGCTCAAATTCTCAAGGGACCGCCGTTCCTCTTCGATGTGCGCACGGACTACGTCAAGGTCACCAACGATACCGTCCTAGTTCCTTTGACCCTGCAGATCCGCAACCAGGACATCACCTTCCAGACCAAGGAAGGCGTCTCCACCGGTACGGTCAATATTCTTGGCCAGGTCTCCAACATCAATCACCGGATTGTGCAGACATTTGAGGACACCGTCAACGTGCAGGTACCCTCGGAGTTCCTAGCACAGACGCAGCTAAACCGGAACATGTACTGGAAGGCGCTGCCCCTGCGGCCCGGTATTTACAAGGTCGATATCGTCATCAAGGACGTGAACAACCCGGACCACGTGGGCACCTGGCGGCGTTCGGTCAACGTCCCAAAGTACGATGAAGACCGTCTGTCGGCCTCATCGCTCATCCTGGCCACCAGCATGAGCCGCGTCCCCTCCAAGGAAATCGGTGCGGGCAACTTCGTCATCGGCAACACCAAGGTCGTCCCAAACGTGTCGTCAAACCCTGCCATTCCGGTTATTTACAAGCGCAACCAGAACCTCAATTTCTGGATGCAGATCTACAACCTCGGCATCGACGACAAGAGCAAGCAGAACAACACGGACATTCATTACCTGGTAACTGACCTCGACACCAACAAGCAGGTGCTCGATGCCACGGAATCGACGACCAAGACCAACCCAAACGCGGACCAGGTCACGCTGGAAAAGAGCCTGCCGCTTGCCGGACTGCAGCCGGGCAAATACCAGCTTGCAATTAAGGTGAATGATGGTGTCTCCAAGCAACAAATTTCGCAGACAGCTCCGTTCACAGTGGAGTAAAACAGTTCTTGTGGAGTAAAACAGCCACAGCGGAGTACACTGCACGGATTGAAGTATTAGGGGAGAGCAGCGCACGACACGTCACGCGCAGCTCCTTCAGGAGAGTTGATTTCTGGGTTCGCTACTGTGAGCACGTCAACAGTCGAACTTCCGGGACGAGGCTGAAACGCGAAGAAGGTATCGACACGCGGTGAAGCAGTTGACTGTGCAACACGGAGCTCTTCTGGCGCTTGCCGCGCTGGCGGCGTCGACCTGTGTCGAAGCTCAGAGCCAACGTGCCTCCCAGGGCATCAGCAGCACGATTACCGGCATCATTCGCGATGCAGACGGTATCCCGCAGATGGGCGCGCTCGTTCAGGCCATTCTGCCCGATGCAAGCTTGGGCGGCTCCGCTGTAACCGACGCACGCGGCCATTATCGCATCTTTGTTCAGCCCGGTAGCTACCGCATCCGCGCCACCGCAGCCCTCTTTCTTCCGGCTGTGCGTGAGCATCTCTCCATTGTTCGCGGCACGCGCTCCGTCGTCGATCTCACACTTGCGACGGTCCTCGCACCCAGTGGCTGGCTGCCCGCAAGCCGCCGCACCACCAGCGAACCCAACGATGATTGGATGTGGACACTTCGTTCCTCCGCCAGCCGCCCCATCCTGCGCTTTGACTCTCCATCGGACCCAGCGCAGAGTCCCACGTCTGCCGGCTCGAGCGAGAACGAAACGGACGGCGATCTCAGCAGCAGCAGCAACGGCGGCGGCATGGTGGTGTCCTCGAGCCGCCAGGAATCGCGGCGCGGTGTCTCCGGCGGCCGCGTCACCATTAAGAATTCTGACGGCGCCTTCGCCCGTGGCGGCAGCCACAACGTCCTCGTACTCACTCGCGTCAATGAAGACGGCAGCGGCACGGTTCTCCGTGCGGACCTCTCCGGCTCACGCTCGCCGTACCCTGTGGCCCCGTCCGCCGAGGTCAGCGTGGGGATGGAACGCGAGACCATGCTGGGCGGCTACATGCGCTCCGTTGTCACCTACAGCAACCATCCCGAAATCACGGATGGCCGTGGTGTCACCGGCATGCAGGGCGCCACCATTCGCTCCGCCCAGCGCATTGAGCTTGGCGACCTCATCCGTGTTGACGCAGGCAGTGTCATGCGTGACAGCAACCTTGGCGGCAACGCCCTCGCGATCGAGCCATTCCTGCGCATCGCAGCGCGCGCGGGTGACGACGTAGTCCTGTCCTACAGCATGACGCGTTCACGCGGTGTCGAGGGCATGGAAGACCTGGACCGTGTCCAGGCAAACGCCCCGATCGCTGTCATGCGAAACGGCCACCTTCGCCTTGAAGGCGGCAGCCATCACGCGCTTGCCGCGACAGGTAAGATTCCCGGTGGCGGCACCGTTGAAATCGCCATCTATCACGATGACCTGCAGAACCCGCTCATCACCGGCACCGGCGTACTGGACGCCGCGGACCTGCAGACATCCGGCCTCGTCGCTGATCCCACCACGGCAACCTACCGTGTCGCTGCGCAGGATTACACCAGCGTCGGCATCCGCGTATCCGTCCGGCAGCCTGTCACCAAGTCACTCGCCATGGGCGTGGAGTACACGACAGGTCAGGCTCTTAAAACGGTGCGCGCGCAGTATGCCAGCATGCAGGACCTGCTTGGCAGCCTGTCTCCCTCACGCATCTACGCCGCCACAGCCTACGCCGACGGCAAGATTCTGCATACAGGCACCACCATCCGCGCCTCGTATCGCTGGCAGCCGGAGACCGCGCTCACCGCCGTAGATGCCTTCCGGCTCGGCGACGACGGAGCCTATCTCTCCTGCTCGCTACGCCAATCCCTCGGCAAGACACACATCCTGCCACAGGGTCTCGAAGCGGTCATCGACCTCCAGAACCTGCTCGCTCAGGGTTACCAGCCTTTTCTATCGAACGACGGACAGACCCTTTACTTGGCGCAGACGGCGCGGGCCGTTCAGGCTGGTCTTTCCTTCACGTTCTAAAGGGCTCAGTCGCCAGGTTGCAGATTCAGCTGCTCTGCAACAAGCGGCAAAACGGACGCTTCCTGATCCTTGTATTGGAGGCGATAAAGCCGCCAATACAGACCGCGTTCTGCTAGCAGCTCATTGTGCGTGCCGCTCTCACGCAGCTGCCCCTTGTGCATCACAAGGATCGTATCTGCCCGCTGAATCGTGGACAGCCGGTGTGCGATCACAACCGAAGTCCTCCCCTGGATCATCCGCTCCAACGCCGACCGCACACGCAGTTCGGTATCGGTATCCACCGACGAAGTCGCCTCATCCAAAATCAGTATCTGCGGCCGATGTGCCAGCGCGCGTGCGAAGCTAATGAGTTGCTTCTGCCCGGTCGATAGTGTCGCTCCACGCTCCTGCATCGGTTCGTCAAAGCCCTGCGATAATGAGCGTACGAAGTCGCCGATATTGACCTCATCCGCCGCGCGCTCCACTTCAGCGTCCGTAATCCATTCACTGCCAAGGCGTATGTTGGTTCGCACCGTCCCGGTGAACAGGAACGCGTCCTGCAGCACTACGCCAAACCGTTTGCGCAACGTGTCTAGTGCAAGCTCGCGCACATCGACGCCGTCAATCAGCACTCTGCCGCGCTGGATGTCATAGAACCGCATCATCAGCGAGGTAATCGTCGTCTTACCGGCGCCGGTGTGACCGACGATCGCAGCCGTCTCGCCACGCGCGACTGTGAACGAAATACCCCGCAGAATCCACTCAATTTCGGTGGAAGCCTCAAGCTCCGCATCGGAAGCGGTCGCAACCCAGTGCCGCTGCTCATCGGTGAGCGTCTGATACGTAAACCAGACGTCACGGAACTCGATAGCACACGACAGACCGCCATCCGGCTGCCTAGTGATCGTCACCGGCGACACAATCTCCGGCTCCGTATCAATGAGCTTGAATACCCGTTCACTCGCCGCCATCGCTGCCTGCAGGATGTTGTACTTCTCGCTGAGGTCCTGAATGGGCCGGAAGAACCGTTGCGCGTACTGCATGAACGCAAGGAGCACGCCAATCGTCACGGTAGACCCCAGGAACGTGCTGCCCCGCAGCACCCCAAGCCCACCCTTCCACACCACAGCAGCAATCGCAACTGCACTTAGGAATTCGACCGCTGGATAGTACAGCGAATACGCCTGAACCTGATCGACAAAGGCATCGCGATGCTCCGCGTTGATGGCGGAGAACTCGCGGTACGCGCGGTCCTCGCGGTTGAACAGCTGCACAATGCTCATGCCGCTGACGTGTTCTTGTGTGTACGCATTGATCTTGGCGATGGCAGTGCGGATGCGGCGGTAACTGGCGCGCACGGCGATGCGGAAGAGCCGCGTGGCATACATGATGAGTGGCAGTACCGACAGCGTAAGCAGCGCCAGCGGCCAGCTCATCTTGAGCATGATGATGACGATGAAGAGCAGGACGAAGACATCTTCAAAGATGGCCAGCACGCCGCTGGTGAACATCTCGTTCAGGGCGTCGATATCGCTGGTAACGCGCGTGACGAGCCGTCCAACTGGGTTCTTGTCGTAGAAGCCGACATGCATGCGCTGCAGGTGCCGAAAGATCTGCGACCGCATGTCGAACATAATGCGCTGGCCGGTCCACTGCATCAGGTACGTCTGCAGGAACTCAAGGCCGTAGCTGACGACGAGTGCGGCAAAGTACAACCCCGCGCATTCCGTGATGCCGGTCATCGCATTGGCACTGAGATGCCGCGTAAGCCAGTTCGCCGACGACGGCGTACGCGTCATGTAACGGTCGACCGAGACCTTGACAAGATACGGCCCAAGAACGTCCGCTCCAGCCTTGATGAGGATGGCGCACAGGCTCAGTACGGCGTGCCCGGTATATGGGCGCAGGTAGGTAAGCAGGCGGCGCATGAGCCGGCTGTCATACGCTTTTCCCAGCACCTCGTCGTCGTGCGCCGGCTTGCCCACGGCCTTCGGCTTTTCTTTTGTTCGCTTCGCCATGCGGTAGTCCTATTGTAGATGTCTCGTTAGCTGTCGGCGGTGCGGCAAATCCGGCTCTTGCATGGGAAAATGACGGAAGTGGATACGCTCGGGGTCTATCTTTCGGTGCCGTTTTGCAAAGCGAAGTGCAGCTTCTGCAACTTCGCGTCGGATGCGTTTCCTCCTGCACGGATGGCCACCTATGTCGACGCATTGTGCGCTGAGATCGAGACTGCGCAGGCGTTTGCGTCGCAACACGCATTGCAGGTTCCGTTGCACGTCGACTCCATCTTCATCGGTGGAGGAACGCCGTCCCTGCTTGAGCCGGAGCAGATGACACGCATCTTCGCAACGATCCGCGAGAACTTCGAGGTCGGTGACGATGCGGAGATCACTGTCGAAGCAGCGCCCGGGCAGATCGCCGACCCCTTGTTAGGAGCGCTGCTGGGGAGCGGCGTGAACCGTGTCTCGCTTGGCGTGCAAAGCTTTGTCGATGCAGAGTCTCGCACTGTGGGGCGGATGCATACCGGGGAACAATGCCTCGCGGAACTTGTGCGCTTACGCAAGGCCGGTATACGCGATCTCAATGTGGATCTCATCGCGGGTCTTCCCCATCAGACGAGTGGAAGCTGGGCGGCGTCGCTTGCGGCCGCCATTGAGAGCGGCGTGGATCATGTCTCGGTGTACATGCTTGAGGTCGATAGGGATTCGCGTCTGGGGCGTGAGCTGATTGGTCCGGGCGTCCGCTATGGTGCGCATGCAACGCCTGGTGAAGCGCTTGTGGCTGATCTGTATGAGCAGGCATGCTCGGCGTTGAACGGCGCTGGTCTTGCTCAGTACGAGATATCAAACTTCGCTCGTGCGGGCCACCATTCGCGGCATAACTGCAAATACTGGACGCGCGCTTCGTATCTTGGCTTCGGACTTGACGCGCACTCTATGCTAAAGGCACAGTCGGATGGTGCAGCCACACGCTTCGCCAACGGCGATGACCTCGACGCCTATTTGCAAAGGGATGAGCCGCGCGAACGAGAGACAATCGACCGGCTTGCAGCGTGGGAAGAGTCCGTCTTTCTCGGCCTGCGCTTAGTCGAAGGCGTCTCACTCACGACATTGCGCGCGAGTTATCCAGCGACTTGGGTGGACGCCTTGCAAGAGCGTTCGAGAGAACTCGCGAACGACGGCCTCACGCACGTCACTGCCGACCGCATCGCACTCACCCAACGAGGCCGCATTCTCTCGTCAAGCATTTTTGGCGAGCTACTCGCCGGCGAAGCAGCGGCAGTCTGAACCATCGAACAGTTTAGGAGACAGCATGAGCACCAGCATCATCGACCTGCGCAGCGACACCGTTACGAAGCCCACGGCAGCCATGCGCGCCGCGATGGCAGCCGCCGAAGTGGGCGACGACGTCTACGGTGAAGACCCAACGCTGAATCGCCTTGAGGCGCGTGCAGCGGAGATCTTTGGACGTGAGGCCGCATTGTTCGTCCCCACAGGCACCATGGGGAACCAGATTGCCTTGCGTCTACATACAGAGCCCGGCAAGGAAGTTGTGTGCGAGTCGAGGTCGCATGTGCTGGACTGGGAGATGGGCATGGCAGCGGTGTTTTCCGGCTGCCAGCTGCGCACGGTTGTGGGGCATCGGGGGATTCTTCGTTGGTCTGATATCGAGCCGGCACTGGCCACGAGTGGCTTGTACTACAAGGCACAGACCGGCCTCATTTGGGTGGAGAACACACACAACATGGCAGGCGGAACAGTTACGCCGCTTGCCGTGATGCGTGAGCTTGTCGAATGCTCACATGGACGTGGTTTGCCCATTCACCTGGATGGCGCGCGGATATTCAACGCTGCGACCGCGCTTGGCACTGATGTAGCGACGCTTACCAAGGGCTTCGACACGGTGAACTTCTGTTTGTCAAAGGGTCTATGCGCGCCGATTGGGTCGTTGCTTGTGGGCACGGCCGAGCATATTCACAAAGGCCGGATGCTGCGCAAGGCGCTTGGTGGCGGCATGCGGCAGGCCGGTGTGCTGGCTGCCGCGGGCCTGATCGCTCTGGAAGAGATGCCGCAGCGGCTGTACGAAGATCATGCCAACGCGAAGTTGTTGGCGGGCGCGCTGGTAAAGGTCGAAGGTCTCAGCATTAGGCCGGAAGAGGTGGAGACGAACATCGTAATCTTCGGCACAGCGGGCGATGCGACGCCGATGGTGGCGTTGTTGAAAGAGCGTGGTGTGTTGGCCAGCGCGGTTGGCCCTCGCAGCATCCGGCTTGTAACCCATGCGGATGTGAGCACCGCAGAGTGCTATCGGGCAGCAGAGGTGATCGCCGAAGTGGCTGCGGGCGCGCTGGCAACGGCATAGGAGCTACACTGGAGCTTCAGCCGACTCTTACGGATGCCTCATGTTCTGACGCTCCGTTCCCATTGACGCCAACGCAACGGAATGCTTTGGGAAGCGCGGTGCGACTCCGCCACTGCCCCGCAACTGTAATCGCGCGCTCCTAAGCATTTAGGAGGCGCAGCCACTCTGGAGGGACACCGTCACTGCGCAAGCGGGAAGGCGTGTGTGCCATGCAGTCCGGATTGCTGCGAAGGCGCGAAAGTCAGGAGACCGATTCCGATGCCGGCAACTAGCCACGCCCCGAGGGGGAGCGTAGGAGAATCCCATGTATCGCATCGCTAAGCAGCGAGGTGCGGCCGCACGAACGTGTGCGCGAAACGCAGCCATCGCTCTCATCGCAACTACATCCATTGCAGCGAACGCTGTCGTTGTGCGCGGCACCGTGCGCGACCCGCTCGGGCGACCCATTGCATCCGCGCGCGTTCAGCTCCTTAAGGGCAAGAATGTTGTCGCGTCCACCGTGACAGCGCCTGACGGGACGTACGAAATCCGCTCCACAGAAGATGGCCGATTCCTGCTGCTTGCAAGCGCAACTGCGTTTGCGGTGCAGGTGAGCGAGCCCTTTTATGGCCGCCAGCTTGATCTGCTTTCGCGCGACCTGCAGATGACCATCAACCCGGTGCATGAGGATGTCACTGTCACTGCAACAGGTTTGCCGATGCCGGTCGAGCAAACCAGCGCAAGCGTCTCGCTCGTACAGCAACAAGCGTTGGCGACCCGCGTGGACATTGCGCAGGAGTTGCGCCTGCAACCCGGTGTTTCCGTTGTGCCAAGCGGGCAGTACGGTGCGGTCACGTCCCTGTTTGTGCGTGGCGGAGAGTCGACTTCAAACAAGGTTCTCATCGACGATGTACCCGCGAATGATGTTGGCGGCGTGTTTGACTTCGGCACCGTCTCGTCCACGGCTGTTGAGTCCGTCGAAACGCTCCGCGGCCCGGACAGCGTTCTGTATGGCACAGATGCGCGTGCCGCTGTGGTGCGTCTTGAGACACCGCGCGGCACCTCGATACGGCCTGTGCTAACTTACTCGGGTGATGCGGGAAACCTGCACACGTGGCGCAACGAAGCGACGCTCTCCGGAACGTATAAGAAGGTCGATTACTATACGGCGTTCTCACGTTTCGATAGTTCGAACGCATTGGCAAACGATCGTTACCATGCGGCGACTGCAGCAGCGAACTTTGGGTACAACTTTACCGGCAGCACCAGCGTTCGAGGTACGGTTCGCAATGGGGTGTCGGCTGAGGGCCTGCCTGGTCCATATGACTTTCAAGGGTTGACGGAGTCTGGCAGGCAGGGGGATCAGGATACGTACATCTCCGGCGTGATCGATGACACGCGCCGCAACGGCTGGCACAATACGCTACGGTACATCGGCGCGCGCAAGCGGGAGCAGTCGCGGACGTTCGCAGGTGTTGGCACGCCCGATGGTTACGGCGATTTCTATGGGAACGTCGTTACCATCCGTGGAGCCAACGGTACCTCGGCAACCGGAAGCTCGTATGCGAGTTTCGGTCCGGGCTACTACGATCTGGTCTCCAATCGCGACGGTATGGAGTACCGGAGCGACTACCGCTTGAACGAGCACATCACGGTGCTTGCCGGCTTTCGTTTCCAGGATGAGCGCGGTGCGGAGCACGATCCTGCGTACGGCATCAGCGAGCAGGTGGGCCGCAGCAACTATGACTACACACTGCAGGTGCAGGGTAGCTGGTTTCATCGGCTGTTCTATACGTTTGGCGGTGCGGTGCAACGCAACTCGCTCTATGGGGCGCAGGGCGAGCCGCAGCTGGGCCTGAGCTATTACATCAAGCAGCCTGCAAACGGATGGATGCGCGGAACACACGTCACCTTCGACTTCAGCAAGGGTGTACAAGAGCCGAACCTCGTATCGCAGCTTTCGTCGCTTTATATCCAGTTGCTGGCGATTGGCGACACGGCGGATGTCAACGCGCTTCATCTCGCTCCCATTGGTGCGCAGCTTAGCCGAACCTATGAGGGCGGTGTGGACCAGAACATCTACAGCGACCGCACCATTTTGCATGCGCGCTACTTCCACAGCGTGTATGACAAAGGCATCGAGTATGTTGATACGCCAACGTATAACCAGTATTTTCACCAATCGCTGCCCCTGGTGTTGTATGGCTTCTATCTCAACTCGCTGGCGACGCGTTCGCAGGGCTTTGAGGCAGAGGTGCAGTACCAAATCCGGCAGAGGCTGTTTGTGCATGCCGGATACACGTACCTTGATGCCACCGTGCTGAAGTCGTTCTCCAGCGACGCGCTTGACGCACTCGGTGTTGGGGAGACGATCAACCCCAAGTATCCCGGTATTGCCATTGGCGTGAACTCGCCGCTGGTTGGTCGGCGGCCGTTTCGGCGTGCGCCACAAACGGGCTACGCGGTGCTGCAGTACAACGGCACCAAGTGGAATGCTGCGATCAAGGCCGCGATGAGCTCGAAGTCGGACGATTCGACGTTTATCTCAAGCGGGGATAGCGCAAGCTTCGACAACTCGCTGCTGCTGCCTAATCGCAACCTTGCGTTCGGCTATACCAAGCTGGATGTGAATGCAAGCTACCAGTTGAGGCCTTCGATTGCGGTGTTCTCGCAGCTGGAGAATGTGTTGAACAACCAACATATTGGGGCGTTTGGATATCCGGGGCTGCCGCTGACGGTGCGCGGGGGGCTGAAGTTCCGGTTTCCGGCGGAGTAGCAGTACATAGCAGCCCGGTAAGACACAACTTGCCGGGCTGCTGTACGTATTGGCGTGCCTTCGGGTGATCGATTGTGTGTCAATTGCGTCCTATACGCAGGGTGGTTGTGCAGACCCGGAGGTTGGTTATGGTTCGCTCGTTCGTTGTTGCTGTGTGTGTGGCATGCATGCCGTTTGTGGTTCAGGCTCAGGGGCCTGTTGAAGGTCCAGCACAGGCGAATGTAGTGATGCGTGCGGAGACCAAGGGCGATGCTGTGACACTGCAGCCTGCGGATATCAAGCTGGAGTTCGATGGTAAGACGATGCCTGTGACGTCGCTGCAGAGGTTAGCGGTTGGGTCGCCGACCGGCGCTCGCGTGGAAGTGGCGCTGCTGATCGATGACGGTCTGCGCGGGAGCTTCGGCAACCAGCTTAGCGATATTGAGGCAATGATTCAAAATACGGCGTCGCCGACGGTGGCGGTGGGTGTTGGGTATATGCGCAATGGCGGTGCGTCGTTTCCGGCGGGCTTCAGCACCGAGGCGGAGCAGGAGCTGAAGGCGGTTCGTCTGCCGATATCGAGCGCAGGCATCGACGGCAGCCCGTACTTCTGCCTGCAAGACCTCATGAAGAAGTGGCCTGTGCATCCTGGCGTGGCGCGTGTTGTGCTGATGATCACGAGCGGGATCGACCGTTACAACGGGTCCGTAAGCCCGCTGAACCAGGACAGTCCATACGTTGCAGCGGCGATCCTGGACGCGCAGAAGGCAGGCGTTCCGGTGTACTCCATCTACTACGGACGCCGCGAGGTCAACAGCAACGTTGGCAGCTTCAGCGGGCAAAGCTATCTGGCCCAGGTGGCGGAAGGCACGGGTGGCGAGACCTTCAACATGGGCACAATCAATCCAGTATCTCTTGCGCCGTATTTCACGCAGTTCGACCGGGCATTGCGTGAGAGCTATCTTGTGAGCTTTACGACGGGTAACACCAAGCTGCAGGGCGTCAAGGTGAAGTCGAACGTTGCCGGCGTGAAGCTGCATGTGCAGCAAATGGCAGGCGTTCCAGGCGCGAAAGGTTAGTTCAAATCGAGAGTGGCAAGGTTTAAGGGCTACTTCGGATAGCACGGGCCTTCAGACCGCTGGTTTCGTGAGGCCGGTGTACATTATCGCGGACCTAAGCCCGCAACGGCGTATGCCACACGAACCGGAGCCGGGTGGTAGGTTGATTTGGTGAGCGAGAGAGTTTCAGCGGATGTGCAGCAGCAGTGGGCGGCTTTGCCTGTCCGGGAGCGCTTGCGTGTGATTGCGGCTGCGCGCCGGGACATGGGGCTTGATCCGGAGCAGTTTGCGCGTGCAGCTGCGGAGGATGTGGGCAAGAGTTCGGTGGACATACTTACTTCGGAGGTGCTGCCGCTGCTGGCGGCGATGCGCTTTCTGGAGCGGTCAGCAGAAGGGATACTGAGGCCGCGCAGGCTTGGGCGCAAGGGTTTGCCGCTGTGGCTGACCGGCGTTGACAGCGAAGTTCAGCGGGTGCCGTTTGGAACGATGCTTGTGATTGGGCCTTCGAACTATCCGCTGATGCTTGCGGGAATTCAGGCCGTGCAGGCGCTGGTTGCCGGCAATACCGTGGTGTGGAAGCCGGGGCGCGGCGGCCGTTCGATTGCGGAGGCGTTGGCTAAGGTTCTGAAGCGGGCTGGGCTGCCGGATGGCTTGTTGCGAGTAACGGACGAGTCTGTGGCTGCGGCGGAGCGGGAGCTTGCGGGTGACGTCGACAAGGTGTTCTTTACGGGTTCCGTTCCATCTGGCAGGGCCGTTTTGCGGCAGGCTGCGGAGCGGGTGATTCCGTGCGTCGTGGAACTTTCCGGGTGCGATGCCTTGATTGTTCTGCCCGGAGCGGATCTGTCGCGTGTGGTGCGGGCACTTACGTTTGGGATGCGGCTGAATGGATCGTCGACATGCATGGCTCCGCGGCGTGTGCTGCTGGTGGGTGCGACTGAGACGGTGAAGGCGCAACTGGTGGAGCGGCTGCTGGAGGCATTTGGAACGGTCGAAACTATTGGTTTGGCACCGTCTACATGTGAGCGGCTTGGAGTGTTGCTGGAGGAGTCCGCAGCGTTGGGCGGCCGGGTACACGGTGCGATGGCCGATGGGCGTATGCGGCCGATCCTGGTGGTGGACGGATCTCCTGCGATGGGCATTGCCAGGGAGGATATCTTTGCGCCCGTGTTGACGCTGATCACGCTGGCAACGACGGATGATGTGGTGGCTGCGCAGGCGGAGAATCCCTTTGGGTTGACTGCGTCGATCTTTGGGAAGGAAGCAGAGTGCAGGGCATTGGCAGAGCGGCTTGAGGTTGGCTCGGTCTTCATCAATGATGTGATTGTTCCTTCGGCGGACCCGCGGTTGCCGTTTGGCGGGCGGCGCTTTAGTGGGTTTGGCGTGACGCAGGGCGCGGAAGGGCTACTGGAGATGACCGCGGTGAAGACGGTATCGGTGCGCAGGACAAAGAGTACATGGCATTTTGACCAGCTAACGAAGCATCATGAGACGTTGTTTATGGGATTTATTCAAGCCACGTATGCTGGGCGGTGGGCGGAGCGTTTGCGTGGGCTGCGGGAGAGTGTTCGCGCAGGACGGCATTTAAGGTAAGTGACTGTACTTAGGAGCAGGGAATCGACATGAAGAACTGGATGATTGTGGGATTAGGTGTGGCAGTAACGATGCCTCTGGCGCATGCGCAGATCAATGCGGGCGAGCAGAAGCCCGAGGCCAGCGTGCCGTTCACGATGACACAGGTTACGACGCTGAAACTGCCATGGCGGATTGCCTTTTTGCCCGATGGACGGATGCTGATTACCGAGAAAGTGGGTGCGCTGTGGCTGGTGACGCAGCAGGGAGCCAAGACACCCGTGGCGAACGTGCCGGCGGTGGAATGGAAGGGACAGGGCGGCATGCTGGGCGTGTACCTGTCGCCGAAATACGCGACGGATCACTCCGTGTACCTGACCTACTCCGAGCCGGGTGAAGGACCGGGTTCAAGCCTGGCGCTTGCGCGAGCCAAGCTGACGCTGGGTACGGATATGGCGAGTTTGGACGGGCTGCAGGTGATTTGGCGGGATGGCGAGCGCGGCAACGGCGGACAGTTTGGTGCGCAGATCGCCTTTTCGCCGGATGGACGCTATCTGTTCCTGACGGTCGGCGACCGGCAGCGGATGACGCCTGCGCAGGACCCGAACCAACCGCTTGGGAAGATTCTGCGGCTGACGCTGGATGGCAAGCCTGCTCCCGGTAATCCGATGGCCGGCAAGAAGGGAACGACGACGGTACCGGTGATCGATCCGCCTAAGGACACGGAACTTGCGAAGACGGCTCCCGTGCTGCGGACGTACACCTTTCCTGGTGAAAACCTGACGCCAGCCGAGACGTGGAGCAGCGGACACCGCACGCCGTATGGCCTGGCGTTTGCGCCCGACGGACGGTTGTGGGAGGTGGAGCATGGTCCGCGCGGCGGCGATGAATTGAACCTGATTGAGCCGGGCAAGAATTACGGCTGGCCGCTTGCGTCGTACTCGGTGAACTACAACGGCACGCCTATTCCGAGTCCGGACACGCGGCCTGACCTGGTTAAGCCAGTGATCTATTGGACGCCGGTGATTGCGCCGGGCAACCTGATGTTCTACAAGGGCTCGATGTTTCCGCAATGGAATGGTTCTGCGCTGATCAGTGGGCTTGCCTCATCGACGATCAACCGGATTACGTTTGATGGCAAGGGTGGAGCGAAGCCTGCCGAACGTTGGGACGTTGGTCACAGGATTCGCGATGTGGAAGAGGCGCCGGATGGAGCGCTTTGGATGCTTGAGGATTCGAGCACAGGCGGCGTGTTTCGCGTGACGCCGAAGTAAGTGCTGAGGCAGTTTGTCTGAAGAAGTGACACAATTGCCACGATGAACATCACACGGCGCCGCGGTGCGATCGCGTTTTTTATCACGCTGGGTATTTGCCTGGTTGGGCTGGCGGTTGCGTTGAATGTGGGCTGGATCATGGTGAATGTGACGGAGAAACGCATCGCCGTGCTTGTGCTGGGCATCGTTTTCTTTGCGGTCATTATCGCGGGGCTGGTGCTGAATACAATTTTCCTGGTACGGGAGATTCGACGGAACGAGCGGCAGGACAGCTTTTTGAATGCGGTGACGCATGAGCTGAAAACGCCGATTGCTTCCATTCGGCTGTACCTGGACACCCTGCAGCGGAGGCCGATTGAGGAGGCGCAGCGGCAAGAGTTTTATGCGCGTATGCGTGAGGACAATGACCGGCTGCTGGCCACGGTCGAACAGATTCTGCGCGCGGGCGAGGCTGGCGCAAAGAGCGTGTTGCGCAATCCGCAGGCTCGGCTGCCTGTGGATGTGCGGGCGCTGACGGCGGAGTGCCTGGAGGAGACGGTGCGTCGGCATCATCTGCAGGCGGATGCGGTGGCGATGGATGACCAGGCGCGCGGCGCAGCGGTGTTTGTGAATGGGGATCGCGAGAGCCTGCGGACGGCGTTGTTGAATGTGCTGGACAATGCGGTGAAGTATTCGCCGCGTGGTGTGCATATTACGGCAGAACTGACGGCATTGCAGCGTGGGTTTGTATTGCTGCGTGTGATCGATACGGGTGTGGGCATTCCGCCAGCGCAGTTGAAGCGTGTGTTTCACCGTTTCTATCGGGTGGGTGGGCATAGCGTTGCGAAGGTAAAGGGAACGGGGCTGGGGTTGTTCATTGTGCGCGCCATCGCTCGGCAGCATGGTGGCGATGCGACGGCGCAGAGTTACGGCGAGGGGCGCGGGACGACGATTACGCTGACGCTGCCGTTGCTGTTACCGGGAAGCTATGTCGTACAGGGCAAGGTATGAGCGAAGAATCTCCGCTGATTGCGCTGGTAGAGGATGAGGAGCATCTCGCGGACGCGCTGCTCTTCAACCTCAAGGCAGAGGGCTATCATGTGCATCACGAGGCGGATGGCGAGGCGGCGCTGGATTGGCTGCTGCATACGCCGGAGCGGCCACGGGCGGTGCTGCTGGACGTGATGTTGCCGGGCATGAATGGCTTTGCGATTGCGCGAGCGCTGCGCGAGGCAGGGAACTATGTGCCGATCCTCATGCTGACGGCGCGGGACCGGGCCGAGGATGTGGTTGAGGGATTTGAAGCAGGTGCGGATGACTATCTGAACAAGCCGTTTGACCTGGCGATTCTGCTGGCGCGATTGAACAGCCTGTTGCGGCGAATGCAGTGGCAGCAGGCTGTTGCACCGGCCAGTGTTGTTGCTGTTGCTCCGGAGGAAGTAAAGGAGCTTAGCGATGTGTACACGTTTGCGGGAAAGACGATCAACTTCGACACGCTGGAGATTCATGCTGGAGAACGTGTGACGCGTTTGACGCTGATGGAGGCGGATTTGCTGCGGTATCTGCTTGGGCGCGAGGGGCGAGTGGTGTCGCGCAAGGAGATTCTGGAGGAGGTTTGGCGCGTGCGGGAGGATACGGATACGCGGGCGATCGATAACTTCATTGTGCGGCTGCGGCGCTACCTGGAGGATGACCCGGTGCGGCCGCGACATCTGCTGACGGTGCGTGGAGTGGGGTACCGGTTTGTGATGGGTGAGACGGCATAATCGCGAGAACCTTTACGCACCGGGCGCGCGTCCAATCACTACACTGAAAGTGGTAATGAGGCTGGACTGACACCGTGCGGATTCTGACGCGATACATTCTGCGCGAAGTTGTGTCACACGCGGCGCTGGGCGGTGCGCTGTTCACGTTTGTGCTGTTCATGCGTGACCTTGGGCGGATCCTTGAATTGCTGGTACGTGGATCTGCTTCGCTGCATGCTGTGGCCTTGGTCTTCCTGTACACGCTGCCGAGCACGTTGCTGCTGACTATCCCAATGACCGTGCTGGTGGGCATTTTGCTGGGGCTGAGCCGGTTGTCGGCGGACAGCGAAGTAACGGCGATGCGGGCTGCGGGCTTTGGTGTGATGCAGTTTGTGCGCGTGGTTTCGATCGCTGCCGTGGTCGCGTTCCTGCTGGGGCTGTTCAATTCGCTATATGTTGCGCCACGGTCTGCGGCGGCATTGCTGCGACTGGAATCGTCGCTGAAGAATGAGCAGGCGAGTTTTGAGGTACAGCCGCGGGTCTTCTACGAGGACTTCAAGGACTATGTGCTGTATGTGCAGGACACGCGGCCGGGACAGGGTGCGACGTTGTGGAGGCACGTATTCCTGGCGGACCTGACTGATCCGGCGACACCGCGCATTACGACCGCCGATAATGCCGTGGTGCTGCAGGCTGCTGGCAATGCGTTGCGTCTGCACTTCCGCGATGGGTCGAAGCACGAGATCTCCCCGAAGGATCCAAACCAGTACGACATCTCCACGTTTACGGAGACGGATACGCCGATCCAGACAGGAGCGCAGGAGGATTTGAAGCTGGGCCATGCGGACACGCCGCTGGTTGCGATGCCTGCGCATGAGTTGTGGCGGCGGCGCTTTGAGCCTCAAGGTAAGGCATACCTGATCGAGCTGCACAAGCGGCTATCGTATCCGGTAGCGTGCCTGGTGCTGATGCTGGTCGGTGTGCCGCTTGGGTTGTCATCGCGGCGTGGCGGTAAGAGCGCGGGTTTTGTGCTGACGGTGCTGCTGGTGTTTGTGTACTACTTCTTTTCGTCGATTGGGATTGCGATGGCGAAGCAGGGCAAGTTGCCTGCTGGACTGGGCGTGTGGGCCGCGAACCTGATCTTCACGGGCATTGGTGTCATGTTGCTGCGACAGGCGGCCATGGGTGATGTGAGCATTCGCGGCACGGCGGTGGTGCGTGTGTTCAGCGCCCTTGGTGTGGCATTGGAGCGCCGTTTGCCCAAGCGCTTTCGGAGTGCGGCGGCCGTGGAGAGCGAGACAGCCAAGCCGGAGGGCTCGATGTCGGCGTTTGCGCGACGCCGGAGCAACCGTTTTCCGCTGATTTTTGACGATTACATGATGCGCGAGTTTCTGCAGACGTTTGCGCTGGTGCTTGTTTCATTCATTTCGTTGTCGATTATCTTCAGTTTTTTCGAGTTATTAGGGGATATTTTTCGCAATCGAACACCGCTCATCACAGTGGGCGACTACCTGCTGAACCTGGTGCCGTACATGCTGTACAACCTGACGCCGCTGTGCGCGCTGCTGGCAGTGCTGGTGACGGTGGGCACGATGACACGGACCAGCGAGCTAACGGCGATGAAGGCGAGCGGTGTAAGCCTGTACCGGCTGATTGCGCCGCTGATGGCGCTGGCGGCTATGTTGGCTGTTGGGCTATTCGTCTTCGACCAGTTTTATCTGCCCGCAGCGAACCGCAGGCAGGAGGCGCTGCGGTCGGAGATCAAGGGCAAGCCGGCGCAGACGTTTCTGCGGCCGGACCGAAAGTGGATCAGCGGACAGCAGGATTCGGTGGGCGAGCCTGCGCGGATTTTCTATTACCAGTTTTTTGATCCGGATAAGGATGTTTTTGCGAATCTGACTGTGTTTGAGTTTCAGCCGGGAGGCTTCCAGTTGAGCCGCCGTATCTTTGCCAGCTCGGCGCATTGGGAGCAGAATCACTGGGTGCTGGAGAATGGGTGGACACGAACCTTCCAGGGTGAAGCCATCTCGAGTTATGAGCCGTATACGGTGAGCAGTTTTCCTGAGATTCGCGAGCAGCCGGTGTACTTCAAGAAGGAGAGCCGGCAGTCGCAAGAGATGAACTTTGGCGAGCTGCATGACTACATCAGCGATCTGCAGCAGAGCGGCTTTGACACGATGCGGCTAAGGGTGCAGCTGAATCGCAAGCTGGCGTATCCGATGATCACGCTGGTGATGGCGATTTTTGCAGTGCCGTTTGCGCTGAGTATGGGCAAACGGGGATCGCTGGCGGGTATTGCGACGGCGATTGGCATGGCCGTGGTGTACACCGTGATTGCAAGCATTTTTGAAGCGATGGGCAATGTGAATGCGCTGCCGCCGATGCTTGCGGCGTGGTCGCCTGACCTGCTGTTTGGCATGGCGGGCGGCTATCTTCTGCTGCGGACACAGACATAGCGTTGCGCCGTCCGGGCTTTCGTACAATCGAATAGAAGACGAGGAGAGACGATGCGCGTTTTTGCCGCAGCCCTGATTGTAGGCACCGCAGTTGCGGCGCAGACGACGACCACGACACCGACGAAGCCCGCCACCACGACGGCGACGCATCGTCCTACTGTAAGCACACGGAGATTGCCCTTGTTCGCTGATCCCAAGGCTCAGGAAGGTGTTGCTGCTGTTGGCAGCATGCCGGCAGCTACCGGTACGCCTGCGCCCCTTTACACGCTGAAGTATATTGACCTGCAGATTGGCACGGGAGAGCTTGCGCAGCCTTCCACGGCGCCATCGAGTGTCGTCTTCTATACGGTTCATTACACGGGCTGGACGACGGATGGCACGAAGTTCGATTCGTCCGTGGACCGTGGCGAGCCAATTGTGTTTCCCATTGGATTGAAGCGTGTGATATCGGGCTGGGATACGGGCTTTGAGGGCATGCGTGTGGGTGGCAAGCGGCGGCTGATTATTCCGTGGCAGCTTGCGTATGGTGCGGCGGGACACCCGCCAGTGATTCCGGAGAAGGCCGACTTAATTTTCGATATTGAGCTGGTGGGTCAGGGTTTGACGCAAGAGCCGGTGACGGGCACGGTGCTGACGAAGCCTGAGGCAGCGAAGCCTGTGGCGCAGCCAGGGACGAATCCTATCAACAAGCCGGCCGAGCGACCGGAAGAGCACCAGGAATAGCCTTGTTCGACAAGCTGAAGCCACTTTCGCCATACCTGAAGCGCTACCGCATGCAGTTCTTGCAGGGAGCGGCGGTGGTGCTGCTCTACAACGGCTCCAAGGTTGTGATCCCGCTGCTGATTGGGCGTGCTGTGGACCAGGCTGCGCACAATGGGTCGATGTCGCTGGTGACACGGTATGTAGTCGTGCTGCTGGTGATGGCCTCGGTGGCAGCGGTGTGCTTGTATGCGACGCGGTGGATTCTGATTGGGGCTTCGCGTGAGATTGAGTTTGACCTGCGCAATGATCTGTTCGCGAATCTGGAGCGGCAGTCGATGTCGTTCTTTCACGAGCACCGGACGGGCGACATTATGGCTCGTGCGACGAATGATCTGAATGCGGTGCGCGCGCTGCTTGGGCCGGCGATCATGTACTCGGCGAACACGGTGGTGTTCATCGCGATGGCGATACCGTTCATGCTGCGGATCTCCGGGCGGTTGACGTTGTTTGCGGTGCTGCCACTGCCGTTCGCGTCGATCCTGGTGCAGTACGCGGGGCGGAAGATCCACACCCGCTTTGAGCGCATCCAGGCGATGTTCTCGGAGATTTCGGCGAAGGCGCAGGAGAACTTCAGCGGTGCGCGGCTTGTGCGTGCCTTCTCGCAGGAGGAGGCCGAGGTGCGCAGCTTTGAGGAGGCGAACCGCGAGTACATCCGGCGGTCGCTGTTCCTGGTGCGGATCATGGCGATGCTTTGGCCTACGCTGGAGTTCATTCTTGGGATCAGCATTGTGCTGACGCTGCTGGTTGGCGGGCACCAGGTGATCCTGGGCCATGTGTCTGCGGGCGATTTCTCCGCGTACATGATCTTCATGGCGCAGCTGACGTTTCCGATGCTGGCGCTTGGGTATGTCATCAACCTGTTCCAGCGCGGGACGGCTTCGGTGGTGCGGATCGATGAGTTTCTGCGGTGGGAGCCTTCCATCAAGGATGAGGCTGGTGTCTCCGTGCCGATTGATGCAGTGCCGCGTGGTGAGATCGAGTTCCGGAACCTGACGTTTGCGTATGGCGGTGGTGCGGGCGCCCGCGGCACCGGACCAAACGTGTTGCAGGACGTGAACCTGACGATTCCTGCTGGATCGAGCCTGGCGATTGTTGGGCCGACTGGATCGGGCAAGAGCACGCTGGTGAACCTGATACCAAGGTTGCTGGATGCTGCTCCCGGAGAAGTGCTGATTGATGGGTTGCCGATTCGTGAGTGGCCGTTGCGTGCGTTGCGTAGGGCGATTGGGTTTGTGCCACAGGAGACGTTCCTGTTCTCGAGCTCGATCCGCGACAACATTGCGTTTGGCGTGGAGGCTGCGACGGATGCGGAGATTGAGCGCGCGGCGACGCTGGCTCATATTGCGAAGGAGATTCTTGAGTTCCCGCATGGCTTTGACACCGTGGTGGGCGAGCGCGGTATCACGCTGTCAGGTGGGCAGAAGCAGCGCACTTCGATTGCTCGCGCGCTGCTGCGTGATCCGCGGATACTCATCCTGGACGATGCCCTGGCAAGCGTGGACACGTATACCGAGGAGCAGATTCTGCGCGGGCTGCGCGAGGTGATGCAGGACCGGACGACGATTCTGATTGCGCACCGGGTCTCGACGGCGCGGAGTGCGGATCGGATTGCAGTGTTGATCGATGGCCGTATCGCTGAGACCGGTTCGCACGACGAACTGATGGAGCTTGGCGGATACTACGCTGACCTGTTCGAGAAGCAGCAACTTGAAGAAGAGATTGTGGCGGTGTAGAGGGGGTACCCCCCTCCCCCCTGTTTTGCAAAATCCTATTTCTAAACGACTTAACTTTTAGGTTGCTGCAAAATCGTCATCTCAAAGGGGTTACGGGCAAAATCCTCTAAACATTAGACTTAGCATCAGCGAGTCACCGATCGTTTTAAGTGCCTAGTTCTATGATAGTTGCCTGCGGGAAGTAACATGCCAGCTCTATTTGCTTTGTAATGAGTGCGTTGCGACGTTTTGTAGTTGACAGGTACTTCGTACGGTTCTCGACGCCTTCGGCGTGATGGCCAGCCACGAGCCTTTGCGTGCGCGCGGGGTGTTGGGGATGGCTCCTGTATGTTGGATTGTCCGCGCGATTTCTCATCATGACGCTGTGAACCCAGGCCTCACGGCCTGGGCTGGTATGAATCGGGCCTTTAGCCCGCCCACCTTAGCTTCGCGAAGGTGGGGCACCCGTAGCATAGGCTTTCACGGAGTCGACGAAGAGTTGGTGGATTCGTTTGTCGTGCGAGAGTTCTGGGTGGAAGGTGGCTGCGAGCAGGTGGCCCTGACGGACGAGGGTGGGGGAGCCTTCGCGTTCGGCGAGCACTTCCACGTTCGCTCCAAGCTCGGTGATGCGTGGGGCGCGGATATAGACCATTTCGATGGGGCCGCCGGGCAGGGTAGTTTCGGCTTCGAGGATGCGGCTGTCGTTCTGGCGGCCGTAGGCGTTGCGCTCGACGGTGACGTCGAGCCAGCCGAGTGATCTTTGCGCCGGGTTCAGGACTGTCTTGGCCATGAGGATAACGCCGGCGCAGGTGCCGAAGGTGGGCTTGGTTTCGACGAAGGTCGAGAGGGCCTGGAAGAAGCCTGCCAGTTCGAGGTGCTTGAGGAAGGCGCTGGATTCGCCGCCGGGGATGACGAGGCCGTCAATCAGAGCGAGTTGCGCGGGCTTGCGAACGAGGAGGGTCCTGGCGCCGACGGATTGGAGCATGCGCTGGTGGGCGTCGAAGGCGCCCTGGAGCGCGAGGATGCCGATGGTTGGCTTTGTGTTCTCGATACTGTCGGCCATGAAGTTCATCATAGCGGCTGGGTTGTTGGCTCTATGGTTTCTTCGCGTGTGATGCGTCGCAGGTCGGCCTCGAATTCGAACGGGACGTTATCCGGACCTTCGGTTGGCGGATCGGAAGGGATGTGTTCGTACGCGGCGTGCGCGAGTAGATCGGCGATGGGATGGAGTGCATGACGGGTATAGATGTGCAGGGTTGTGGCGCCCGGGCTTGCGCCCAGTTCCAAGGCTGTCGTGCGCAGGTCGTTGAGCACGGAGAGCGCCTTCTCGATAATGGCTTCGGTGCTTGTGGAGTTGGGAGCGATGACTCCGTTTGGGCCGAGTTCTGGTTTCCCCGAGAGTAGGAAGTCTAGTGTCTTGCTGATGCCAAGTTGGGCGAATGTGAACGCAGTGAGGACTGGTTCTGTTGGTGGAATGTCGATGGGGACGACGTTGGTGCGGGCTGCCGGATTGGTCGGGTCAGTTGGGAAGCCACTGGCTTGGAGTGCGGCGATGTAGCGGCGGTTGAAGTGGTTGAACTCTTCAGCCGAGAGGCGGCGTGGGATGCGGAGTTCGACGCCGCAGAGGGTTGCGGGATGTTCGATGAGGTTGGCCGCGAAGGTTAGGCCTGCTTCGAGTGGGAGAGGTGTTTTGAGCTGGATGCGATGGAGGATGTGGCCGGGGAGAGCGATGACGCCGTTGGAGAAGGCTCGGCTGGTGGTGAGGTAGGCGAAGCCTTGGGCTGGAGTAGGGGCCATGAGGTGATGGTAGTCGGCGGATGATCTCGGCGGCTAAAGCCGCTTCCTTGTTGTTGTGCGTTTCTACCTCGGCGGCTAAAGCCGATAATGTTTTGTAAGTTTCATGGCATGGCTGAAGCCATGCCCCTCCGAAAGAGGTTCGCGCTTTTGCGCGAATGGCCTCTGATTTATCTGGCAATAGGCTGGTGTTGTCGATAGCATTCTCGGCATGTCGACACTTGAAAGTACAGGAAAGAGACCTAGTTCTCCCTTCCTCGACCATTTGCGTGAGGTTTCCAAGTTCATCTTCACGCTGTTCTTAGTGGGATGTCTTGTGTGGGCTATCGCATCGTCTCTTAGTGGTTGGTCAGCTCGCGAGGAAGCACGTAAGAGCGAGTCTCACTTATCTGAACTCAGAGCACAAACCGCAGCGGATCATGAAAAGCGTATCGCCGCTTGTTCTGCTCATCGATTTGAACGTGTCGAAGTGTATCCCTTAAACCTACGTGCAGATATTGCACTCGACTCGTGTACAGGGAAGATTTGCCGAACTTGGGATTGGGCGCCAAAGGGAATAACAGAGAGTGCATGGACGACATATGCCACTGCACCCGTTTGCGCCGGTGATGAGTAGTTCCAAGAGATCGACTCATATAAATAAGGCCACAATTGCTCGTGGCCTTATCGTTTCGTTTTCGTGCTTTCACTTCTTGTGGGTATTGATGGATTTCCTGCCGACCAACGGAAGGCCCACGCGAAGCAGTAAAACGGCTTGTAAACGCCCCAACGGAAGGCGCACGCGACAGCAGCAAAGGGGCGTGTAAACGCCTACCAGCCGCGGGTTTGCATCAGGTCTTTTTCTTCGATGGCCATGGCGGCTAGGCCCTTCATGGTGCCGGTGACGGTCTCGCTGACGTCGGAGAGGATCTTGGGGTCGTCGAAGTGGGTTGCGGCTTGCACGATGGCGGTGGCGCGGGAGACGGCTTCTTCGCGTTCCTTGGGGTTGTTCTCCACGTCGAGCGGGGTAGCGCGTTCCTTCATGAAGATGCCGGAGCCGACGAAGACCGTTTCTGCGCCGAGCTGCATCATGAGGGCTGCGTCTGCCGGTGTGGCGATGCCGCCTGCGGAGAAGTTGGGAACGGGCAGCTTGCCGGTTTTGGCGACCATGCGAATGAGTTCGTAGGGTGCTCCATGGACCTTGGCTGCGTTGTAGAGCTCTTCGTCGCCGAGGACGGTGAGCTGCTTGATTTCGCGGGTGATCTGGCGCATGTGCTGGACGGCGTGGACGACGTCGCCGGTGCCGGGCTCGCCCTTGGTGCGGATCATGGCTGCGCCTTCCGCGATGCGGCGGAGAGCTTCGCCGAGGTTGCGCGCGCCGCAGACGAAGGGCGTGGTGAAGGCGTGCTTGTCGATGTGGTAGGTGTCGTCGGCGGGTGTGAGGACTTCGGACTCATCGATGAAGTCGACGCCGAGGTACTGCAGGATTTGCGCTTCGGCGAAGTGGCCGATGCGTGCCTTGGCCATGACGGGGATGGAGACGGCGGCGATGATTTGCTTGATGAGCTTGGGGCTGGCCATGCGGGCCACGCCGCCTTCGGCGCGGATCATGGCGGGGACGCGCTCGAGCGCCATGACGGAGACGGCGCCGGCTTCCTCGGCAATGCGGGCCTGCTCCACGTTCATGACGTCCATGATGACGCCGCCCTTGAGCATCTCGGCCAGGCCGGTCTTGAGGCGGAGGCCGTGAGGTGCGTAGTTGCCGTTGGAACTGGAAAGGTCAGCCATGAGGGCGATGCTCCTTGGGTTGTACGGAAAAGTGTGGGCCGATGCGGTGCTTTGGCCAGCCTTACCAGTTTAGCAGCGATTGGGCGGCAATTCATGGAACTGTTATGGCGGGGTGAAAAGCAGGTCCTTCGACTCCGCTACGCTCCGCTCAGGATGACGGGATGCTGGGTTGTTAGGCGAACTAACAGTGCTGTGCGATGACGGAGACGACGGCTTCGCCGTGGCGCTGAGCCCATGCGCTGTCGATGCCGTGGATGGTCTGGAGGGCGTCGATGGAGCGTGGTTTTTCGGCGGCGAGCTCGCGGATGGTGCGGTCGTGAAGGAGATCGAAGGGAGCTTGTTCGAGGCGCCTGGCTTCGCGCATGCGCCAGACTTTCAGGGCGTACTCGAGGGATTGTGGCGGTTCTGGTTGGGGTGGTGCTGAGGGCTTTGGAGGCACGTAGGAGATGGTGGTCTGCACCGTCTGTGGCGCTTGGGGTGCTTTCGGCTGTGCCTTGGCGGGTTTGGGTGATGCGGCTGGGGTATCGCCTTTGATGACGGCGAGGATGGCTGCGCCCCAGCGTTCGGCTTTGGCCGGGCCGATGCCGCTGATGCCTTGGAGTTCGGCGAGGGTTTGTGGGGCGTCGAGGGCGATTTGGCGGAGGGTGCGGTCGCCGAAGACGACGAAGGCCGGCTTTTTGAGCTGCCTGGCTTCTTCGGCTCGCCATGTACGTAGGGCTGCGTCGATCAGCTTTTGGTCGGCGTTGAGTGGGGTTTCGTCGGCTTCGCGTGGCTTGCGCTTTGTGCTGCGGGGTTTTGTGGGGGATGTGGCTTCGCCGGTGTCACCGCGCATTTGAATGCATGCGAGGGGTTCGCCGTCGGCGGCTTCGCGGCCTTCGTGGGTGAGGGCGGCTCGGCGGTAGCTGATGTCGCGGCCGTCTTCGGCGACGAAGCTGGCGGACTCGATGGTTACGTAGCCGGCGCGGGTGAGGGCGTCGAGGAGGGTGTCGGTGACTTTGCGGTCGGTGACGCCGCTGGGGTGCAGCTCGGTGTAGAGCTTGCCGGTGGATTTGCCGTTACCGGCGATGTTGAGGGCGCGGAGGATGCGTTGCATCTCGTGCTCTTCGTCGCGGGTGGGGTCGCGGAAGGTTTGGGCGAAGGCGCGTTCGGGTGAGCAGAAGTCGCAGATGCCGCAGGGGCGGTTGGCGTCGGACACGTCGCCGAAGTGGCGGATGAGCGCGGCCATGCGGCACTCGGCGCTGGAGGCGAAGCGCATGATGGCGTCGATCTGGCCGCGGCGGAAGGTTACCTGCATGTCGTAGTTGCGGCGCCACGTGCTGGGGGCGTTTTCGGCGCGGGTGACATTGCCGCCGAAGTCGATCTGGGCGGCTCCCTGGGCGAGGAGCTTGTCGAGTGCTGGGCCGAAGATGTCGAGATCGAGCTTGAGGCGGATGCGGAGGTCGTCGGCGTGGATGGGCTGGTCGCCGAGTGCGGCGGCGATGCGGGAGAGCGTGTCCGTGGGCGGGTAATCGCGCTCGAGGAAAAAGTCGTGCATGCGACGGTCGGCGAACGAGTACATGAGGACGGTGCGGGCGGGCTTGCCGTCGCGGCCGGCGCGGCCGATCTCCTGGTAGTAGCTTTCGACGGAGGCGGGCATGGCCATGTGGAGGACGGTGCGGACGTCGGCTTTGTCGATGCCCATGCCGAAGGCGATGGTGGCGACGATGACCTGGGACTTGCCGGTGAGGAATTCTCGCTGGACGCGCTCGCGTGTGTCGGGGCTGAGGCCTGCGTGGTAGGTGGCGGTGGGGAAGTGCTGGTTGAGTTCGGTGGTGAGGACTTCGGCGTCCTTGCGGGAGGGCGCGTAGATGATGGCGGGGCGGTTGGACTCGTCAGAGAGGAGCTTTTGGGCGAGTTCGGTGCGGCGGGGCTTGGAGACTTCGACGACTTCGACGGCGAGGTTGGTGCGGCGGAAGCCCTGGATGAATTGTGCCGGGTTGAGCAGGGCTAGTTCGGAGACGATGTCGCGCTGGACCTGGGGTGTGGCGGTTGCGGTGAGGGCGATGACGGGCGCAGGGCGCAGGGCCTGCAGGTGGGCCGCGAGGTTGCGGTAGTCCGGGCGGAAGTCGTGGCCCCATTGTGAGATGCAGTGGGCTTCGTCGATGGCGACAAGGGCGAGTGAGCGTTTGGCGAGCATGGCGCCGAAGCCGGGGACGCGGAAGCGCTCGGGTGCGATGAAGAGGAACTGGAGCTTGCCGTCGAGGTAGTCGCGGCAGACCTGGCGGCTGTGTTCGCGGTCGAGGCCGGAGTGGATGCGGCCTACCTTCAAGCCGAGGGCGGTGAGCTTGTTCGCCTGGTCGTCCATGAGGGCGATGAGTGGAGAGATGACGAGGGCGGTACCGCCGCGCGCGAGGGCTGGGAGCTGGTAGCAGAGGCTTTTGCCTGCGCCGGTGGGCATGACGAGGAGGACGTCGCGGCCCGAGACGGCGGCTTCGCAGACGGCCTGCTGGCTTGCCCGGAAGCCGCTGAAGCCGAAGGTGCTGTGAAGCAGTGCGGCGAGGTCGGGCGTCTGGCTTGGTGCGGACATGCGGGTGAGTTATTTTCGCATGGCGTTCGCCTGTGAGGAGCGAGATGAATCTGCTGAGGTGCGCAAAGAACGAGAGCGAACGCAGCGTTCGTAACGGTTCGCTGCGTGCGCAGCGTTGTTAAGAACGTCGCAGCGTTCGCGGCGGTTCCGAATGTACAGCGGACTAAGGCATTCCTTGAACATCGGATGAAATCGGGGTAAACTAAGGTGTTTGCTGGTGATTTGCTGCGGGATCGTAGCGTCTGGCAGACGTATTCGACCGAAGGAGTTGGGATGGCGAAGCGTCGTGGAAATCCGAATTGGGGCAAGCCGGAGCCGATAGGGCCGGTGGTGCCGACCATCACCTCGTTTGAGCAGGTGGTGAAGGAGTACAAGTTGACTCCGGATCAGTATGTGCGCTCGACGCGTTTGCGGGAGTGGGCGCGGCGGAACAAGAACTCGAAGTACATCCCGGAGGCGCTGTTGGAGGCCTGGGGCTTTGAGATTGAGTCGACGCTGTAAGAGCAACGAATCAGACTTCAGCGAGTCAGCACGTCAGCGGGGCTTACCGGTTTGGTAAGCCCTTGCTTATGGACATTGGAACGCGAAGGGCACTAAGGATTACGCGAAGGGCGCTAAGGTTTCGTTGGAGCTTGTGAGCGAGACGGATCATCCAATTTTTATGGAGTTTAGAGTTTAGGTATGGCTGAATCGCCCTTTATTGACGTTCCGGAAGCCCTGCGGCAGTTTGCGGCGGGGCGCATGATTGTGGTCGTGGATGACGAGGACCGCGAGAACGAGGGCGACCTGACGATGGCGGCGGAGTTTGTGACGCCGGAGGCGATCAACTTCATGGCGAAGTTTGGCCGTGGGCTGATATGCCTGACGTTGACGGAGGAGCGCGCGGATTATCTGCGGCTGCCGCCGATGGCTGCGGAGAATACGTCGCGGTTCGGGACTGCGTTTACCGAGAGTATTGAGGCTCGCGAGGGTGTGACGACCGGTATTTCTGCGGCGGACCGGGCGCATACGATTTTGACGGCGGTGAGCCCAGGTAAGACGGCGGCTGATCTGGCGCGGCCGGGGCATGTGTTTCCGCTGCGCGCGCGCAAGGGCGGCGTGCTGGTGCGGGCTGGACAGACGGAAGCGGCAGTCGATCTGGCGCGGATGAGTGGGCTGATTCCTGCCGGTGTGATCTGCGAGATTATGAATGACGACGGCACGATGGCGCGCGTGCCGGACCTGGTTGAGTTTTGCCGGGTGCACGGCATGAGCATGCTTACCGTGGCGGAGTTGATCCGGTATCGCCTGCAGCATGAACGGTATATTCATCGCGCCGCGGAGACGACGCTGCGGACGCCGTGGGGCGAGTTCCGGACCATTGCGTATGAGAGTGATGTGGAAGAGGGCGAGAGCCATCTTGCATTGACGATGGGCGATGTGAACGCGGGGGACGATATCGTTCTGGTGCGGATGCATACGCATTGCCTTGCCGGCGGCGTGTTTTGCCAGGACGGTTGCGAGTGCAAGCTGAGCGTGGAGCATGCGCTGCGTGCGATTGCAGAGCGTGGGCGCGGGGCGTTGATCTACCTGCATAACGGCAGTCGCGGCTTCGGCATTGACAGTACGGTGACGCCGCCGCGGATGGTACTGCATCGCGATACGCATGTGCGTGCGGGTAAGGATCAGACAAAGACGCTGCGGCATACGGGGATTGGCGGGCAGATTCTGTCAGACCTGGGCATCCGGCGGATACGGTTGCTGGTTTCGCGTCCGACGCATGTGCCTGCGCTGCAGGGATTCGGCATTGAGATTGTCGAACAGGTAACGATGGGGTCTGCCATACCAGCGTGAGGTGAGTACGCGTATTGCACAGGAGTGTCCGCTGTACAGGTGAGGGCGACGGAGCCGGCGTAGCCGCCGACCGGTGTGATGGTGAGCGTGTAGGTTGCCGGAAGTCCCTGCGTTACGGCGACCGATGCGGCTGGTCCGCCGTTGACGGTGAGGGTGAAGCTGCCGGATTGTGGTCCGGTGGCGGCGGCGGTGCCGATGCCTGTGAGCGGTACGGTGATGGGCTATGCGGGGTCAGTGCTGGCGATGGCGAGCGTGGATGCGAGCGGCGCGTGTTGTCCGGTGTGGTGACGATGGCAGGCCCGATCTGGCGCTGAGGTCGAGGAAGAGCGGCGGGTTGGCGGCGTCGCTCTCCATGCCGGGATTCTCGCATCGAATCGTGCCAAAACGGTACAGATCATTATGCTATTGCGGTTTCCGGGTGCAGCAACGGCTCAAAGCCGCGTTCTCGCATGGCCTGTTCGAAGGCAGGGTGGTCCGTGTAGATGATGGCTTGCATGCCGAATGCTTCGGCAGCCTGGGTGTTCTCTGGCTTGTCGTCGATGAAGAGGATGTGTTCGGGCGGTGTGGCAAGGCCTTCCGCGGCAAGAGCGTAGATGGCGGGTTGCGGCTTGCGCATTTTGTAGGCGTAGGACCAGACGGCATGGTCGAAGTTGCCGATCCAGTCGAACTGCGCGCAGATACCCTCGGCCATGGCGTCGGGCATGTTGGAGAGGATGCCGGTGCGGAAGCCTGCGCGATGAAGCTGATCGACCCAGTGGAGCATGGGCATGTTCATGTCGGTCCACAGGCTGACGTCGGCGGCCTTGAGTGCAGCAAGCGTTTCAGGCGAGGGCGTCTGCGGGGCGATGCGGAGCCAGTATGCGTCACCTGTGAGCAGGCCGGCGTCGTAGTCGTCGCGGTATTGCCAGTAGCGGTGCTCCAGTTCGTCTTCCGTGAGGCCGGTGAGTTCGCGCAGGCATGCCCATGCCGTGGGGTTCGGGCTTTTGGAGAGCACTTTACCGAAGTCGAAGAGAACCGCGTGGATGGGTGGCATGGCCTGATTCTAGCGGGGAGGGCCGGCCGGATAGCATGAATGGATGATGTTTGCGGATCGCAGTGCGTTCGGTGGCGGGAGCTCGGCGTTTGGATTGGCGCTGGAGGCTGCGCGTGCACGCGGCGGTTTGCTTGACCTTACGGTGTCGAACCCGACGCGGTGTGGCTTTGTGTATCCGGTTTCAGAGCTGTTGGGCGCGCTGGCTGATCCGGCGGTGTTGCAGTATGCGGCTGATCCGCTGGGGATGCTGTCGGCGCGGGAGGCTGTGGCTGGGCTGTATCGCGAGAGTTACGGTGCGGCGGTGACGGCGGAGCGGGTGTTGCTAACGGCAAGCACGAGCGAGGCGTACGGGTTTCTGCTGAAGCTGCTGTGCAATCCGGGTGATGCGATTCTTGTGCCGTCGCCTAGCTATCCGCTGTTCGATCTACTGGCACGGCTGCATGATGTGGAGCTGGCGCCCTATCCGCTGGTCTATCACGATGGGTGGCAGATCGATCCTGCGTCGCTGGAGGCTGCGGTGACGCCGCGGACGCGGGCGATTGTGGCGATCCATCCGAACAACCCTACGGGGCATTTTTGCGGCGCGGCTGACCGGGAGGTGTTGTTTGCCGTAGCGGAGCGGCTTGGATTGCCGCTGATTGTGGATGAGGTTTTCCTGGACTATCCGGTGGAGGGCGCCGGGTTTGCGAGTTTTGCCGCGGGGCCGTGTCCTGTGGTGACGTTTGTGATGGGTGGGTTGAGCAAGCTGCTGGCGTTGCCGCAGATGAAGCTGGCGTGGACGGTGGTGTGTGGACAGGAGGCTGCGCGGTGTGAGGCAATGGCGCGGCTGGAGGTGATTGCCGATACGTTTTTGTCCGTGGCTACGCCGCCGCAGGTGGCTCTGCCGGCGTGGCTGGAGCTTCGGAGTGATGTGCAGGTACAGATGCTTGAGCGAATCCGGGGAAACCTGGGTTTACTGGATGCGGCGATTGCCGGGTCAACGGTTAGCCGGTTGCGGGTGGACGGTGGTTGGTCCGCTGTGTTGCGGGTGCCTGCCAACGAGGCGGATGGAGACCTGGCGGTGCGGCTGCTGAACGAGGCGGCTGTTGCAGTGCATCCAGGGTCGCTTTATGGGTTTGGAGAGCGTGGTTGGGTGGTGGTGAGTTTGCTGCCGATTGCAGCCGTGTTCGAAGAGGGGATGCGGCGGTTGATTGTTGCGTGCAGGTGAACCAGATCAGTAAACAGGCGCTCGGAAAGCTAAAGTGTTATCGCAGATATTATCTCTATCTTGGTCATTTGGATAGAAATGGATTTCGCTCGGCTTTCGCGGTTGTTGAAAATCATAAAGTTCCCGCAGCGAAAAGCTGCCCCGGTGCTGTAGCATCGCTGCACACATGGCTACGAACATTCGTCAACACTGGCGCGAGCTGACCTCGGCGCAGCGCAATACTTTTATCGCCTGTTTCCTGGGATGGTCGCTGGACGCCTTCGACTTCTTTGTGCTGACATTCTGCATCACTGCGATTGCAGCGGACTTCCATGTTGCTAAGAAGGATGTGACAGAGGCGCTTTTCTGGACGCTGGTGATGCGTCCGGTGGGTGCATTGCTGTTTGGGGCGCTTGCAGAGAAGATTGGGCGGCGGCCGACGCTGATGATCAACATCGTGACCTTCTGCATCTTTGAGGTTGCGAGCGGCCTGGCCCCGACGCTGACGACGCTGATGGTGTGCCGGGCCCTGTTTGGGATAGCGATGGGTGGTGAGTGGGGCGTGGGTGCAGCGCTTGCTTTTGAGACGCTGCCGGATAAGAATCGCGGTTTCTTCAGCGGCTTGCTGCAGGAGGGCTATGTGTGCGGCAATCTGCTGGCGGCCTTGATCTTCGGTCTGCTGTTCTCACACCTGCCGAAGGCTGGATCCGGTCTGGTGACGAACTGGCGGGTGATGTTCTTTATCGGTGCGGTGCCGTCGCTGCTGGTGTTTTTCATTAACAGCAAGGTCCACGAGTCGCCGGCGTTCCTCGCGGGCAAGGCGAATGCTGTGAAGCCGTCGCTGAAGTTTGCGGATGTCATGCGGTACCTGCCGAACTTCCTGTTTCTTGTGCTCCTGATGACGGCATTTACCTCGTTCAGTCACGGCACGCAGGATCTGTATCCAACGTTTCTGGGGGAAAAAGGGTTTTCCTCGGGCACAACGGGATGGGTAAGTGTGGTGGGGAACATCGGCGCGCTGCTGGGCGGCATGACGTTCGGTACGCTTTCCGAGCGCTGGGGGCGGCGGCGAGCCATTGTGATTGCGGCGCTGCTGGCGATTCCGATGATCTACTTCTGGGCGTTTACGCTGATCCCGCTGGCGGTCGCTGCGGGCGGCTTTCTGATGCAGTTCATGGTGCAGGGAGCATGGGGTATCATTCCCGCCCACCTCAACGAGCTTGCGCCGTCAGCTGTCCGGGCCACGTTCCCTGGGCTGGCGTACCAGCTTGGGAACCTGCTGTCATCGAAGAATGGTCCGCTGCAGGAATCGCTGGCTGCGAAGTATTACGGAGGCAATCTTGGTCCGGTGCTGGCGTGGACGGTGGTGATTGTGGCGATCGTAGTGAGCCTGCTGGCTGGGTTTGGCAGGGAAGCCAAGGGCCAGAGCATGACGTCCGTCGAAAGCTAGCACTTCGTGCCGTTCTCGACGCGCTTCGCGCGTGACGGTGCCGACGGTTAGATGAATCGTTCGTTCGGCTTTTGGCCGGCCGGAGGTACATTCCTTTCGCTCAGTGCTTCGCTTGCGGTGACGAACCTGGGCGCGGGTGGCGCTCCGGCCTCTTTTCCGCGAGAATAGAGGCTTAGGAAATTCACCGTGCCCAGAGTTCATTTTCACCAACAGCTCGCGATGTTGAAGGACAAGCTGCTCGCCATGGCGGCGCTGTCGCAGCAGGCGCTGGAGCTTTCCGTCGAAGCCTATCTGCAACGCGACAATGGCCTTTGTCACCATGTGCATGACATTGAGGCGGCCATCAATGCTGCTGAGCGCGGTGTGGATGGAATGGCCTATGAGCTTTTGGCGAAAGAGCAGCCCATGGCGATCGACCTGCGATTTCTGCTTGCTGTGATCAAAATCAACGGTGATCTGGAGCGCGTGGGCGATCAGGCTGCGGCCATTGTGAAGCGCTGCGGCGAGTTGCAAAAAGGTCCTGTCGCGCAGGGTCCGGAGAACCTGCCGGGCGACATCCGCGGCATGGGCGAGATTGCCGTGAAGATGATCCGCAAGGCGATCCGGTCGCTGCTGGACGGCGATGCTGAACTGGCCGAGCAGGTACTTGACATGGACGACGAGATTGACCGGATGAATCGCGAGGCGCAGAGCGCATTGCGCGACGAGATGCGATGTCGCCCTGAAGTAACGGAGAACGCCCTGAACTCGATCATTGTGGCGCGGAACCTTGAGCGTGCCGCGGATCACGCGACCAACATCGCGGAAGATGTGATTTTTTGGGTGCGCGGTTCGGACGTGCGCCATAGCGTTGTCACTGCAGCAGCAGAATAAGGATTCTGGAATGTCAGAGGTAGAGCAAAACGCAGCGCATATCGTAACGCCAGTGGAGACACCGAAGGCAGTTGTCGATAGGAAAGAAACAAAGGCTCAGAAGAGTGAGCGCCTGAAAACAGAAAAGAATCCCTGGCAAGCCTGGGAGGAAGTTCGCCAGTTTGCACGTGAGGGCCGCGAGGCAGTGCTGCCGGAGTGGGCGAATTTCTACTTTAAGTGGTGGGGCGTGTACACGCAGGGCGACGGCGTGGGTGCCGTGGGCGGCGTGGGCGGCGAGGGCAAAACCACTGAGTACTTCATGATGCGCGTGGGTATTCCAAACGGCATGCTGACGAGCGAGCAGACGCGCGTGATCGCCGATATCGCGCGTGATCATGGACAGGATCTTGCCGACGTCACCACACGCCAGAACATTCAATTTCATTGGCTGACGATCCAGTCCTTGCCGCTGGTGGTGGATGCGCTGGAGCGCGTGGGCCTGACACCCAAGGGTGCGTGCGGCGATGTGGTGCGCAATGTGACGGGCTGCCCGCTGGCTGGGCTGCACAAGCATGAGTTGATTGATGCTGCTCCGCTGGCGCAGCGCGTGGCCGTGTATCTGACGGCGAATCCGGCGTTCTTCAACCTGCCGCGCAAGTTCAAGATCAGCATTACGGGTTGCCCGGAGTGGTGCTCGTATCCGGAGATCAATGACATTGGATTGACCGGTGTGGAGCGCGTTGTCGATGGCGTTCGCGAGGTTGGGTACTCGGTTCGTGTGGGTGGTGGTTTGTCGAAGGAGCCGCACCTGGCGATTCGTTTGAATGCGTTCATCAAGCCGGCAGAAGCGGAGAAGGTTTGCTACGCGATCACGGAGATCTTTCGCGATCAGCAGGGGTCTCTGCGCGAGAGCCGCACGCATGCACGCATGAAGTTCATGTTCATGAAGGATGGCTGGACCGCGGAGACATTTCTCGCGGAGATCGAGCGCAAGCTTGGGTATAAGCTTGATCCCTCGCCGGACGAAGTTGTGCCGGATGATCTGTTCCGCGATCACACGGGTGTGTTGCCGCAGCAGCAGGCTGGACTTTCGTCGGTCGGCATCACGATTTTGCGCGGGCGTTTGACGGCATCGCAGCTGCATACGCTGGCTGACCTTGCGGATGAGTTTGGTGATGGGTCGGTGCGATGCACGATTCAGCAGAACGTGATCCTGGTGAACATCCCGAATGATCGCGTGCAGACGCTGATTGGGCGCATCCACGCGCTTGGCCTGCATGTGGATGCGAGCAACTTCTGGCGCGGCACGGTGGCGTGCACGGGTACGGAGTTCTGCAAGCTGGCGATCGCCGAGACCAAGGGGTTTGCGCGGTGGCTGGTGGAAGAGATGGAAGAGCGTGTGCCGAACTTCGATCAGCAGCTACGCATTAACGTGACTGGCTGCCCCAACAACTGCGGGCAGGCGTGGATTGCGGATATTGGGCTTGAGGGTAAGAAGATCAAGCATGAAGGCCAGATGGTGGATGCGTTTTACTTCTGCCTGGGTGGTGCGCTTGGTCAACATGCTGGTTTTGCGCGGGCGGTCGGATACCGTGTGCCGGCTACAGAGGTGCCGGTTGCGATGGAGCGGCTGTTGACGACGTATCTGAAACAGCGGTCGCCCGCGGAGAATCTACGGCAGTATTTTGCGCGCTTTAACGATGAGGAGTTACGTGGCCAGCTTGCCGGTGCAGTGGTTGATCCGGTGGAGCGTGACAAGCCGAGCGGGCGTCCTCCAGCAGACGCATAGTCAGGAAGACTCACCATGAGCTTGTTCCCGATATTTTTGAAGTTGGCTGGGCGACGGTGCCTGGTGGTGGGTGCGGGTTCGATTGCGCAGTCGAAGATTGAAAGCATGCTGGAGGCTGAGGCCGATGTGACCGTGGTGGCTACGCGGGCGTCGGAGACAGTGCTGCGGCTGGCTGAGACTGGCGAGATTCGGCTGCAGCTGCGGGCGTTTGAGGATGCTGATCTTGAAGGTCAGTTTCTGGCGGTTGCGGGAACGGATGTGCCGGAGGTGAATCGTGCCGTGTTTGCAGGCGCGGAGCAGCGCGGCATCATGGTCAATGCCGTTGATGATCCGCCGTACTGCGACTTCTTCTTTCCATCGGTGGTGCGGCGAGGCGATTTGCAGATTGCGATTTCGACTGCGGGTGAAAGCCCGGCGCTGTCCATGCAGCTGCGCAAAGAGTTGAACGAGCAGTTGCCGCGTGATCTTGGGCCCTGGCTGCAGGAGCTTGGGCGTTTGCGGCGAGAGGTGTTGCAGATGGAGCCGCTGGGTGAGCCGCGCAAGATGCTGCTGCATCAGCTGGCGCAGCGCGAGGTGTGTGGTGCGGAGGCTTGCCCGTCGCGTGAGATGGCGCGTGCGCATGCTCGTGAGCACTACGGGAGCAAGGCATGAAGAGCAAGGCGTTGAAGGGCACGGTCTATCTTGTGGGCGCCGGTCCCGGTGATCCGGAACTGCTGACGCTGAGGGCTGCGCGGCTGCTGGCGACCGCGGATGTTGTGCTGCATGACGACCTTGTGCCGGATGACGTGGTTGCGATGAGTGGGCCGCATGCGCTGGTGATGAGTGTCGGCAAGCGGTGTGGGCGGCCCCGGATTACGCAGGCTGGAATACACGAGCTGATGATTGACTCAGCGCGCCGGGGATTGAGCGTGGTGCGGTTGAAGTCGGGCGATCCGCTGGTGTTTGGGCGTGCTGCGGAGGAACTGAACGCGTTGCGTGAGGCTGGTGTTTCGGCAGAGGTGGTGCCGGGGGTTTCCGCGGTGTTTGCTGCGGGGGCTGCGTTGCGGCTGCCGCTGACGGATCGGCGGTCTGCTTCGAAGCTGGTGTTGATTGCTGGGCATCATGCCGCGGACAAGTCGGCTCCGCCGCCGATCTGGCAGGGAGCATTGCCGGAGGATGCGACGCTGGCGATCTACATGCCGGGGCGTGATCTTGCGGCTTTGGTTCGGGAGTTGCGCGCGGCTGGCGTGGCTGAGGATATGCCATGTGCGGCTGTGTCCTGTGCGGCAACGCCGAGGCAGAGGGTGCAGGCGGCTGTGCTTGCGGAGTTTAGTGATGTGAGGCCGGGGGCTGCGCCGTTGCTGGTGCTGGTGGGTAGGGCGATGGCTCCGCTGCTGAATACAGTGCGTGAAGAGGCTGCTGTTGCGGCTGTCATTCAGGACGCTGTGGCATCGTTGTCGTTCTAAACCGATTTCTAAGGGATGACACAGTCGGCGGTGGGTAGCGCGGACCTTCAGTCCGCTGCCATCGCTCGATCACAACCTGGGGCTTTGCCCCAGGCTATTACAGCGCTGGATTTCAGCCCGCAGGCCTAACGCTGGCTTTCAGCCCGCAGGTACAGCGCTGGCTTTCAGCCCGCAGGCCTACCGCTGGCTTTCAGCGCGCTGCCAGACCGGGGTTCAGCCCGCGAGCCCATCACCCGATTCGCACTCTATCGACATACCCTCACAGCTAAATATCCTTGCCGCTAAATATCCTTGCCAGCTAACGATGCGTTATTTGGCTGTCTTCTTGGAAGTGGCTGGCGTGGGCGCACCTGTGGAGACGCGGATATAGGCTGCGCTTGCGGTCAGGCGGACGTTTTCTTTGCCGTCGTCTCCCATCATGAGGCGAAGGGTTTCGCGTACATCGTCTCCACGGAATTTCGCGAGTGCTTCTGCAGCGGCTAAGCGCGCGCCCTGATCCTTGGTCTTGGTGGCATTGATCAGGGCATCCTTCACCAGGTCCGTGTGTTCCTTTGCGATCTGCGTGATGGACGTGACCTGCGGCGAGACACCACCTGCTCCTTTGAGATAGCCATAGGCGCCCATGCCCATGCCGACTGGCGGCACCAGGATGACCATGCTCTGCTGTGCGGCGATTTTGGCGAGCGCGGCGGGGCTGTGCAGGGTGCGGTTCGCATTGTGTTTGCTGCCCTTCCAGAAGGAGTAATCGGCGGAGCGCTCACCTTCTGCGACGGCCATGAGGATGTCTTCGCCGGATGGATCGTCGAGTTTCCACAGCGTGCTGGCAGCGGTGAAGGCGACCTTTGGATCATCGCTGTTGAGCTGATTGCGAACGTCCTGGGTAAGATTCCGCGAGCCGCCTTTGATCATTTCGCCGGCAGCCACGATGGCGGCGAGGCGGACGTCTATGTCCGGGTCGCCTACGGCATCGCGGACGAGCTTTTCGCCGCGCGCGGTGCCGCCGAGGAGCGAGAGCGCGGTGACAGCGGCGATGCGGGTGTCGGTGTTCCTGGTGCCGGTAAGTGCGTTCGTCAGGCGAGTCCATGAGGCGTCAAGGAGAACGCCGGGCTTGGACGTTGCGGGCACGCCGACGGTTTCTGCGTCGGGATTGCCCTGCGCGTGCAGTGTAATGGCGAACGGTGCAGAGAAGACGAGCAATGTTGCAAGGGCAGTGAAATGGCGGTTCCGCATTGGAATCCTTTCAAGACTCGTGGGCGTATTTTGGGCTGTAGCTTAGCTAGAATGCGCTACACTGCCCACCTGCTACAACTGTTTCCCTCGAAGGTTCACCGAAGATGCTGTTCAAAGCACGAAGCGCTGCGGTCTATGGCATTGATGCGCACCTGATTGATGTTGAGGTTGATTTTGCGGGCGTGCTGAACGCGAATGATGCGACCTTCAGCACCGTTGGTCTGCCCGATGCGGCGGTGCGCGAAAGCCGCGACCGCGTACGTGCGGCGATCAAGAACAGCGGCTTTGACATGCCGCCTACGCGGATCACGATAAACCTTGCACCGGCGGACCTGAAGAAGGAAGGCTCTGGGTTCGACCTGCCGATTGCGGTCGGCATCCTGGGCGCGTATGGAGCGCTGCATTCGCGCGACCTGACGAATTTCCTGCTGGTGGGGGAGTTGGGGCTGGACGGTTCTCTGCGCGCCGTGCCGGGTGTGCTGCCGATGGCGGTGATGGCGCGGGAGCATGGGATTCGCAACGTGGTGTTGCCGGCGCAAAATGCACGCGAGGCGGCGGTGGTGGATGGCGTTGATGTCTACCCGGTGCGGACGTTGAAGGAAGTGTGCGATCTGCTCAACGCGATTGCGTTTGATGGATCGCATGCACAGCCGTTGCGTGTGCGAGCGGATGAGGTGCTGAAGGAGCTGCAGCACTTTCCGCAGGATTTTAAGGATGTGCGTGGGCAGCATACGGCGAAGCGCGCGATGGAGGTGGCTGCGGCGGGTGGGCACAACCTGCTGATGATTGGGCCGCCGGGGTCTGGCAAAACGATGCTAGCGAAGCGGCTGCCATCGATCCTGGCGCCGTTGAGTTTCGACGAGGCGCTGGAAACGACGAAGATTCACTCAGTCGCCGGCGTGCTTGATCCCAGCGAGGGGTTGGTGGCGCAGCGGCCGTTTCGGGCGCCGCACCACACCATCAGCGATGCGGGGTTGATTGGCGGTGGCATGGTGCCTCGGCCGGGTGAGGTGTCGCTGTCGCACAACGGGCTGCTGTTCTTGGATGAGCTGCCGGAGTTTCCGCGGAATGTGCTGGAGGTGCTGCGACAGCCACTGGAAGATGGCACGGTGACGATTTCGAGGGCGGCCATGAGCCTGAGTTTTCCGGCTCGGTTCATGCTGCTGGCGGCGATGAATCCATGTCCGTGCGGTTACTTCAACGACAAGAGCCGCGAATGCATGTGTACGCCGCCGATGATCCAGCGGTATGTGAGCAAGGTGAGTGGGCCGCTGCTGGACCGGATCGATATTCATATCGAAGTGCCGGCGGTGCAGTACAAGGAGTTGCGGCAGGGGGCTGAGGGTGAGAGCTCGGCAAGGATTCGGGATCGCGTACTTGCGGCGCGAGAGCGGCAGGCTCTCCGTTTCAAGCGAGCGGGTGAAGCGGCTGCTACGACGAAGCGTCACAAGCCGGTGTTCGCCAATGCGCAGATGACGACGCAACAGATACGCGTCTTCTGCGAGCTGTCGAGCGATGCGGAGCGGCTGTTGGAGCGCGCGATGCAGCAGCAGGGGCTGAGTGCGCGTGCCCATGACCGGATATTGAAGGTGGCGCGTACGATTGCTGATCTGGAAGCTGCTCAGGATATTGCAGTCAAGCATCTTGCAGAAGCGATCCAGTACCGGACGCTGGACCGCAGTTACTGGACCTGAAGAGAATACGGGTTGATCAAGCCCATTCTCCGCAAAATGGGACTTGATCGTAGGTTCATTTTCCAAAATAAGTATTGCGATTGTGGATTGAAGCGATTATGGTGCTCATGGAAGCGATTGCGGGCGGGCTCGTTGCAGTCTCAGCGCGATTCTTTCAGACCAGCGGCATCTCGGCCGACCGCTGGTGAATCCCACGAGTGGGTGCCCTGAGAGTATCCAAGATGCGCGGAAGGCCAGCGCAGTAGAATCCAATCGCAACGTACTCGGTCAAGCCCGCTGCTCAGCGGTACACCCTTGGTGCGGCTGTAGTTTGGCACAGACATGACGCTTGAACCCTTAGCAAGGGGTATGGCGTCCAATATGCAGGCTGCGTGGTCTCCCGGGGGAGGGTGTCGCGGCCGAATGCTTTCCCATCGGTCCTTTTCAGAGCCGAGTTGATAGATAGAAGGAGTTTAGAATATGCGCTCAGACCTGATTTTTGGCGCGCTTACGCACGTACAGAACCGTTACCAGCTTTGCCAACTCGCCAGCAAGGCGACCCGCAAGCTACACAAACCAAACACCCGTCTACAGGACACCACGAACGAAGTGCTTGAGCGTTTCCATGAGCAGGCACCGTCGGACCTGAAGACCGGACCAGAGCCAGCTGCAGTGCTGGAGACCATCGAGGAGCGCCGCGCGGCCTAACGGCCGTGCGGTTTCCCGCACTTTTTTGTAGTTTTTAGCTACTTTTCATCTTTCTCTTACGTTTGTTGTTGTGTGCTTCACCTGACGTTTGCAGTGCTGTTGCAATGCCGGCCTTACCGTTCTCTTGCAGCACCGCACCATCCCGCAGCACCCTCCGCACCGCAATCCCACCTAGCCCTACCCAATTCCCATACGGAACGCATACCCACACAGGTACTCATGACCATCTCAGAACTCAAAGAAAAGAGCATTGCCGAACTCGGCAAACTCGCACGCGGCCTTGAAATCCAAGGCACCAGCGCACTGCGCAAGCAGGACCTCATCTTCAAAATTCTCCAGGCACAGAGCGAAAAAGAAGGCCATATCTTCGCGGAAGGCGTGCTGGAGATTTTGCCTGACGGCTACGGCTTCCTACGCTCGCCGGATTACAACTACCTTCCCGGTCCCGATGACATTTACGTTTCGCCATCGCAGATTCGCAAGTTCGATTTGAAGACGGGCGATACCATCAGCGGCAACGTCCGCCCTCCGCATGAGGGTGAGAAGTATTTCGCGCTGGTCAAGATCGAGGCGATCAACTTCGAGTCGCCCGAAGAGACACGTAACAAGATTCTGTTCGATAACCTGACGCCTCTTTATGCCGATGAGCGCGTGAAGATGGAGACGGTGCGCGACAACATCAGCGGCCGCGTGATGGATCTGCTGACGCCTGTGGGCAAGGGACAGCGTGGCTTGATCGTCGCCCCGCCGCGTACCGGCAAGACCGTGCTGCTGCAGGCGATTGCGAACTCGATTACGGCAAACCACCCCGAAGTTGTGCTGATCGTGCTGCTGATCGATGAGCGTCCGGAAGAAGTGACGGACATGCAGCGGTCGGTGAAGGGCGAGGTCATTTCATCGACCTTTGACGAGCCGGCTGCGCGTCACGTGCAGGTTGCCGAGATGGTGATCGAAAAGGCGAAGCGGCTAGTGGAGCACAAGCGCGATGTGGTGATCCTGCTGGACTCGATTACGCGTCTGGCGCGTGCCTACAACACGATCGTTCCGCCGAGCGGCAAGGTGCTGTCAGGCGGTGTGGATTCGAATGCGCTGCAACGCCCGAAGCGGTTCTTCGGCGCGGCTCGCAACATTGAAGAGGGCGGCTCGCTGACGATCATGGCGACGGCTCTTGTGGATACGGGATCGCGCATGGACGAAGTGATCTTTGAAGAGTTCAAGGGCACGGGCAACATGGAAGTCATCCTGGACCGCAAGCTGGTGGATAAGCGCGTGTTCCCGGCGATCGACATTCAGCGCAGCGGCACACGTAAGGAAGAGCTGCTGATCCCGAAGGAAGATCTGCAGCGTACATGGATTCTGCGCAAGGTGCTGAATCCACTGTCGCCGGTGGAAGCCATGGAGTTGCTGACGGATAAGTTGAGCAAGACCCGGAATAATCAGGAGTTCCTGCACAACATGAGCTCGCTGTAGGCAGTGGCTAGTTTGTGTCGCGGCCGTTCGCCCATGGCGAACGGCCGTTGCATTTTGTGGCTATGGTATGTTTTTTTCTACATAGGTAGAAGCCGCAGTGGCGTGAAGTTGCGTTATTCCAGCGGTAGGGAGACAACAGGTGCTCTCATGTCGAAGCGTGGTGACCGCGTGTTTTCTTGTCTCGGCCTTGACGCTTGGTCAGTCGGTGCGTGGCCAGGGGCTGCCAGCCTTTGACGTTGCGTCCGTCCGGCCGAGCAAGTCAGGCTCTGAGCAGCACACGAATGTCCCGCTCGATTCGGGGAATATCTACGGCACCATGAGTGCCGATGACGCGCGCACTACGGCTGGTGGGTACCTGATCGCGACGCATCAGGCGCTCTGGCGGTATATTTCGTTTGCTTATAAGCTTTCCGGCACGCAGGAGCTTGCTCTCCGCTTCAACATGTTCCCGGGTGCGCCCAAATCGGGCGCGCCTTTCTGGGTGACCGGTTCGTTCGACGCAGCGCCTGAGTACTTCGACATCTCCGCGCGCGCACCGGCCGATACGTCCATTGACGAGATGCGCCTGATGATGCAGGGGCTGCTTGCGGACCGCTTTCATTTGGTGGTGTACTACACCACGGTGGATGCTAAGGTATTGGCGCTTGTGCTAACGAAGCCCGGTGTGACAGGGCCTAAGCTTCAACATCACGCATCGACGGACCTGTGCGCGGCTGCTTCGGCTACCGGTGAGTTGCCGCCTGTTTGCGGGATTATTGCGCACGTATCTTCGTCCACACCGGGGCAGCATTACGGTGGGCGGGCGGTGCCGCTGTCGTTGTTTGCAACGTCGGTTCCGACGATGACGGGCCTTGCTGCCATGCCGCGTCCAGTTGTCGATCAGACCGGTCTTTCCGGTCTGTATGATTTCGCCCTGTCGTGGGTGCATGATGCTGCGGGCGGAGACGCTGTGGTTGCGGATAACGCGGATAGCTTCCGTGATGCGCTTCGGACGCAACTGGGGTTGGAGTTGAAATCGTCACATGCGCCGGTCAGTTTTCTGATTGTGGATCATGTTGAGCGGCCTTCGGAAAATTAAGGCCGCGCAGCGCATAACGCGAACCTTCAGTCCGCAGGATGTCGACTGGGTTTGACCTGGGGCTTTGCCCCAGGCTATTACAGCGTGGGCCCTCAGCCCGCAATGCCTGCTTTAGTCCTTGACTTGTTCACTCCTCGTGACAGTGTCACCCAAGCCGATTCGTCGTTACTCGTGACGGTGCCATCGGGCCGATTCGTCGATAGATACTAAGCAGGTTTTGGGACGAGTCTTAGTTGCTGGTTGCAGGTGTCGGCTGAAAGTGCATCGCGAAGTGTCGCGGTGATCAGTTCAGGGGCTTGGGGGCGGGCGAGGAGGAAGCCCTGCATCTCGTCGCAGTGCATGGTGCGGAGCATGGACATCTGCTCTGGCGTTTCGACTCCTTCGGCGATGACGGAGAGCTTGAGGGAGTGGGCCATGTCGATGATGGCCTGAACGACTGCCACTCCGTTTGGCGTTTCGCTTGCGCCCTGTACAAAGAGGCGGTCGACTTTGAGGATGTCTGCGTCGAGTTCGCGCACGCGGCTGAGCGAAGAGTAGCCGGTGCCGAAATCGTCGATGGAGATGCGGACGCCTAAACGGCGAAGTGCGGTGAGGTGCTGCTTCACGGTGTCGAAGTCCGTGACGAGAGCGCTTTCTGTGACTTCAAGTTCGAGGCGTTGCGGTGGCAAGCCTGTTTCGGAGAGGATACGCTCGACGGTTTGGACAAAGTCGGCTTGCCAGATGTGTTTAACGGAGACATTGACGGCGAGGCGTTCAAGGTGCGGTTCGATGGCGGTCCACTGCACCATTTGCTCGCAGGCTTCGCGAAGAATCCAGCCGGAGAGTGGAACGATGAGGCCGGTGGCTTCAGCCATGGGGATGAACTCTGCGGGGGAGATGACGCCTTCCTGCAGATCCCGCCAGCGCGCGAGGGCTTCGACAGCGACCATGCGTCCATCGTCGCGGAAGATGGGCTGATAGACGAGGCTGAGGCCGCCGTCCGTGAGTGCGCGCTGAAGTTTGCCGGCCAAAGTTTGCTGGCGGTCGTCACTGGTTCCGGACAAACCTTGTTCGAGTTTGGGCCTTTTGTCCGGTCGCTTATGATTTGCGAGACGTTGGCGCGCAGACCACAGCAGAAAAAGTACGCACACGATTAGCCATAGACCGTGCTCTGTCCAAAACCAGATGGAGGTTTGAGCTATGCCAGGTAACGAGAGTGGAAAGAAGATGCCGCTCAGCAGCCGGTCGAGGAGGGTGACGGTTGTGGCAGAGGCGAGTATCAACCAGTCCGCGTAGAAGGAAAGTATTGCGGATGTTCCGCCACAGGTCAAACACTCCGCCGTGCCCGTGGCGGTGTGCGTGACGTTCGTATTGTGCGATGTGCGCACAACACTGGACTTCCGGGGCCGGTGTAACCGTGTCATACGTTGCGTTTATCGACTGTGAGTGCCTATTCTCAAGAGAGGATGAGCCGTTTGTCTCGTGATCGGACAACGCCGCCCGCCGTGATGTATGCCGAGCTGTGGCCCTGCACAGAGTTGGAAGGCGTGTCGGATTACTAGCCGGTTCTGCCCGAATGAGGTGTTTCCAATGCCAACGCTGGTTGATGTAACGCATACCGCCGCACCACCGACCACAAACAAGCACCTGATTCGCTGGGTGGAGAAGATGGCTGACCTGACGCAGCCGCACCGCATTCACTGGGTGGACGGATCGCAGGACGAGTATGACCGGCTGTGCGGTGAGCTTGTGGAGGGTGGCACGTTCACCCAGCTGAATCAGGAGACGTGGCCCGGCTGCTTCCTGGCGCGCAGCGATGCGAAGGATGTAGCACGCGTGGAGGAGCGGACGTTTATCTGCTCGCTGTCAAAGGATGCTGCGGGTCCGACGAACAACTGGCAGGATCCGTTCACGATGCGCCGCAAGCTGAAGCAGCTGTTCAAGGGCTGCATGCGTGGGCGCACGATGTATGTGCTGCCGTTCAGCATGGGGCCCATCGGCGGGCCGATGTCGCGGATTGGTGTGCAGCTTACGGATTCGGCGTATGCCGTGGTGAATATGCGCATCATGGCTCGGATTGGGACGGCTGTGCTGCGCGAGATTGAAAAAGATAACCAACGCGTTGTGCCGTGTATGCACTCCGTGGGCGCGCCGCTGACGCCGGGGCAGCAGGATGTGCCGTGGCCGTGCAACGACGAGAAGTACATTGTGCATTTTCCGGAGACGCGCGAAATCTGGAGCTACGGATCGGGGTATGGCGGCAATGCGCTGCTGGGGAAGAAATGCTTTGCGCTGCGCATTGCGAGCAACATAGCGCGCGATGAAGGCTGGATGGCCGAGCACATGCTGATCGTCGGGCTTGAGTCACCGCCGGATGAGACGGGCGTGACGGAGAAGACGTATGTCGCGGCTGCGTTTCCATCGGCGTGCGGCAAGACAAATTTCGCGATGATGGTGCCTCCAGAGGGCATGGAGGGTTGGAAGGTTCGCACGGTCGGGGACGACATTGCGTGGATTAAGCCGCATGCGGATGGCGGCTTGCACGCGATTAACCCCGAGACTGGCTTCTTTGGCGTGGCGCCGGGCACGAGTGCGAAAACGAATCCGAATGCGATGGCAACGCTGCGTAAGAACACCATCTTTACCAATGTCGCGGAGACGCCGGATGGTGGTGTGTGGTGGGAAGGTATGACGGATGAGCCTCCGGCGGAATGCCTGGACTGGACCGGCAACCGCTGGACACCGGCTATTGCCAAGGAGACGGGCCGGACCGCGGCGCATCCGAATGGGCGTTTTACCGCGCCCGCGGCGCAGTGCCCGACGATCGATCCTGACTGGGAGAATCCGGAGGGTGTGCCGCTGAGCGCGATCATTTTTGGCGGACGCCGCTCAACGACGATGCCGCTGATCTACCAGGCCTTCAACTGGAGCTCGGGTGTGTACATCGGCGCGACGATGGGGTCAGAGACGACGGCTGCTGCTGCGGGTGCGCTGGGGCGTGTGCGGCGTGATCCCATGGCGATGCTGCCGTTCTGCGGCTACAACATGGGCGACTACTTCCGGCACTGGATCAAGATGCAGAAGTCGCTGGGCAGTACACCGCGTATCTTCCATGTGAACTGGTTCCGCAAGGGCGAGGACGGCAAGTTCCTGTGGCCGGGTTTCAGCCAGAACATGCGCATGCTGCGCTGGGTAGTGGAGCGTGCGCGCGGCCGTGCCCTTGGCTGCGAAACGCCGATTGGCTGGATGCCGAAGTATGAGGACATTGACTGGAACGGCCTGGAGTTCAGCGCGGAACAGTTTGGCAAGGCACAGGCCTTTCATCGTGCGGAGTGGCGTCGCGAGGTGATTGGGCATGAGGAGTTGTTCATTGATCTGCATCACTCGCTGCCACCGGAGATGATCTACGAGCGGGAGCTACTGATCTGCCGCCTGTAGCCGGCGGAGCACGCCGGCGAGATCCGTTGGGAACACACGTTCGGTGGTCGTATGGACCTCTTCGAGCGGCCACCAGCGGACCTCGCGCATGGCGGCTGATTCGAACGGGGTCACGCCGTAGAAGCGTGGCGCCTCGTGTTGGATGACTGCCGTAAAAAAGATATCGGTGTTTTCCACGTATGCGCCTTCGTGATGAAAACGTCCGACGGTGGCGTGCACAGGGCCCGTCAGAGGCGCTGTGATCCGGAGCTCTTCGTAGAGTTCGCGCGTGGCGGCCTGCAGGTCGGTTTCGTTGGGCTCGATGGCTCCGCCAGGTGTCGTCCAGAAGATGTAGCCTGAGACGTCGTAGCGGATGAGCAAGACACGGTTTGTTGCATCGCGCAGGATCACGCGTGCCGCACGTCGCGGTACAGGTTCGCCTTCCGGTGTATCGTCGGGTCGTTTCATGTGTGTTCGCTGCGGTTCTTGTGAGCTTGTACGAGCCGAGGGTGCCGTCTTGGAATGGGACTGTACGAACGTATCGTACCGATGCGGAATAGAGAGTTTCCGGGGAGGGCCTGTACTACTGTGCTTGCACATGATCGCAGGGCTTTGTAGGTGCGGCTTGCACTCATCATTCAGCCGGGACATTTCGCCGTGCCCTGGAAGGCGAAAGAGAAGTTTAATCCTCTGTGGTGAACGAAGCGACGCAGGGAATTCAGCGGCGATATCCGGCAAAAGGTCTTCCACCGGCACTCATAGGGAGCCGCAGGCGCTCCGGCGTGCATCTGAACGTGCATGCCCAACGAAGATCAGTCGCGGCCGGATCGTCGTGTCACAATCGCACAGCTGTTACGACCGCACCGGCGCGCACTCATCCTGGGATTGATTGCGATTGCCGGTGAGAGTGTCGCGGATGTTGCGGCGCCGTGGCCGCTGAAAATCGTGCTCGACAACGTGATCGCGCACAGGGCATCGCATGGCTGGCTGTTTGCCTTCATCAAGCGGACCGCGGGCACAGAGCCGATGCAGATTCTTACCTTTGCATGCGTCGCCGTGGTGGTGATTGCCGTGGTGGATGCGTTTTGCTCCTACTGGGAGAAGTACACGACGACGAGCGTGGGGCAGTGGGTGACGCATGATCTGCGCCGCATTTTGTATGCGCAGGTGCAACGGTTATCGCTGTCGTACCACGACACGAGCAAGACCGGTGACCTGATCAGCCGCGTGACCACAGATATCGATTCGATCCAGAGCTTCATCGTATCGGGGCTGTTGAGCATCCTGGTGGATATCGCAACGATTGCCGGCATGATCGGCGTGCTGTTCTATCTCAGTTGGCGGTTGACGTTGATCGCGCTGGCGGTTGTGCCGGTTTTGTTTGCGATTGTGTATAGCTATACGCGGCGTGTGAAGAAGGCGTCACGCGAGGTGCGCAAGCAGGAAGGCAAGATGATCTCCGTGGTGCAGGAGGTGCTTGGCTCGATGCGCGTGGTGAAAGCGTTCTCGCGCGAGGAGTACGAGGTGCATCGTCTGGAAGGCGAGAGCCTGGAGACGGTTGAGGCTTCGCTGCGCGCACGCACGTTGAAGGCGAAGCTCGTGCCCATTGTGAACATTGTGACGGCGCTAGGCACGTGTGCGGTGCTGTACTTCGGCGGCAAGCTGGCGCTGGATTCGAACATGACGGGCGGCAAGATCTATATCTTTATCGCCTACATCGTGAGTATGTACAAGCCGATGCAGGACATCTCCAAGATCATGGATTCGTACTCGAAGGCAGATATCGGGTATGAGCGCATTCAGGAGATCATCGGCAACGCAAACGAGATGTTCGATGTGCCTGGAGCGATCGCACTGCCGAGGGTGCAGGGGCTGATCAAGCTGGAGAACGTGTCGTTTAGTTACGATGGCGTGACGCCTGTGCTGGACGATATTACGATGACGATTCGGCCACGAACGACGGTCGCGCTGGTAGGTCCCACGGGCTCCGGCAAGACTACGCTGGTCAATCTGATCGCACGCTTCTACGAGCCGACCAGCGGGTATGTGTCGCTGGATGGCATTGATGTATCCAAGGTGCAGCAGAGTTCGCTGCGCAACCAGATCAGCTTTGTGTTGCAGGACACGGTCCTGTTCAGCAGCAGCATTTGGGACAACATCGCCTACGGCCGGCCGGAGGCCACGCACGCGGAGATCGTCGCAGCGGCAGAGGCAGCCAATGCAACGGAGTTCATTGAGCGGCTGCCGAAGAAGTACGACACGCTGGTGGGAGAGCGCGGCATACTACTCTCGGGTGGGCAACGTCAGCGCATTGCCATTGCACGCGCCATGGTTCGAAAGAGTCCGATCCTGGTGCTTGACGAACCGACGTCGGCGCTGGATGCCAATACGGAGCACCTAGTGTTTGAGGCGCTGGACCGGCTGATGGTGGATAAGACGACCATCGTGATTGCGCATCGGCTCTCGACTGTGCGGAAGGCGGATTGCATTTACGTGATCGACAACGGCCACATTGTAGAGAGCGGAACACACGAGGACCTGATTGAAGCGGGTGGCTTGTACCAGGAACTGAGTACCGTGCATGATGTGGATACAGAGAGATCCGCGTTGCTGGTTTAGCGTGTGTAGCTGCTAAAGCTTCTTGAGTTCCGCGATACGGCTTTCGACGACCTGGACGTAGGTGTTGATGTCTTCGGCAGGGAAGCCGCCGGCGCGGAACGCATCCACAAGTTGCTGATGCGAGAGTTGGGCGAGCAGAGACCCCATCCATTTCGCGTCGCTACGCGGGATATTGCTGCCGATCCATTCCAGGCCTGCGCGCATGGCGTAGGACTTTGCGCTGAATCCCATGCTTGCGACGAGCACGCCCGTGGGCGCCTTCGGTGTAGAGAAATCGACTGTGGTATCCGTCAGATGCTTTACGAACCCAGAGTCCTGGTAGCTGTGCACGTTACCCTTCGCGTTTGATCTGGAGAATTCCATGCCGTTCGAGCCGAAGGTTGCACCAACGTCGTTGACGAGGAAAATCTGCTCGCCGGTCTTCGTGTCCTGGTAGACGGAGTTGTTCACGTCTTTCAAATCCCAGTTGTTCATGACGGCCATCATGACGCGCAGGCCGTTGAACTCGCGCTTGCCGTAGAACGGGTTTGTCTTCCATTCCCAGATGCCCATTTTGTTCTGGCCGCTGGGCTTGCGTTCGAAACGCGCGTCGGTCAGATTGCCTTCTTTCACATCCTTTGGACCGCGGCTCATTTTGACACCGGACACCATGGCTTGCGGTATCAGGTAGTCGTCGTTCGCATAGAACCCGACAGCCCAGAGCAGGCGCGATGCGACGACTTCCGGCCGCGCCTCTTCACCCGTCTTGACACGCCACTTTTTCCCGTCCGCGTCGCGCACGTCCATCTTGGGATTGGTGCCGTTTTTGTCTTCGCTCTCGAAGGTGAACGGTGGCTTCGGCAGGTTGTTTAGGCCGCCCTGGCCCGCATAGAGATCCAGACTGCTGATGTTGCCGGGCTCGTGCCACAGGACGGGATGGGTGATCTGCGCCCATAGCGCCGCGGTGCTGCGCACATCGCGGTCGTTATCCTTTGGCTCCTTGCCGGTCTTATCGGCGACCTGTTCTGCCTGCGCGCGTGCCATGTGCGGGAAGATGAATCCCTGAGCAGAAACAGCCGTGAGGCCAAGGGCAAAGAGGAGGTGTTTCAAAGGGATTCGGCGCAGCATGTCGATCTCCATCCTGTAGAGGATATCTATAGGAAGCAATTCGGGTGCCTTGCGATGGTCGTCTTGTGACGTAAAAACATCTTCCGCGGCTTTGCATGCATCCTGTGTGAAGAGGGCACGATTTTGCCGAGGAGTGTTACAACCCAGTGAAGCTGATGGTTCAGCCCGAGGATGGCATTGAGCCAATCCTTTCTGCCCTGAATAAGGCGAAGAAGAGTATTCAAATACTCATCTTCCGGTACGACCGCAGCGAGATTGAACGGGCGCTGGTGGAGGCCATTCAGCGTGGCGTTCAGGTGCAGGCGCTCATCGCATTTACGAATCGTGGTGAAGAGAAGAACCTGCGCAAACTGGAGATGCGGTTGCTGGAGCACGGCATTACCGTTACGCGTACGGCAGATGACCTGGTGCGGTACCACGGCAAGATGTTCATCGTCGACCGCAAGGAGCTGTATCTGCTTGCGTTCAATTACACGCATCTTGATATCACGCTGAGCCGGTCGTTCGGAGCTGTGATTACGGATAAGTTGTTGGTGGAAGAGGCGATCAAACTGTTTGAGTGCGATGCACATCGCATGCCGTTTACCGCGACGAATCACGATCTGGTTGTAAGCCCTGTGAACGCTCGCAAAGAGTTGACGGAGTTCATCAAGGGCGCAAAGAAACAAGTGCTGCTCTATGAGATGAAGATCAGCGATCCGGACTTCATCAAGCTACTCCTTCACAAAGTGGTTGAGGGTGTTGATGTTCGCATCCTTGGCCGGGCCGGGGCGAAGCCGACACAGCTATCCACGCGTGTGTTGTACATGCGGTTGCACGCGCGCGTGATTATTCGCGATGGCAAGCAGGCCTTTATCGGCAGCCAGAGCCTGCGCAAGCTCGAGCTTGAGGCGCGACGCGAGATCGGCGTGATCTTCCGTGATCCGATTGCCGTGCGCAAGATGCAGGATGTCTTCGAGGGAGACTGGACGAAGAGCAGGGCGCTTACGGGAACGATGGAATCTGCCATGGAGATTCCTGTGCGGCGCATGGCAAAGATCGTGTCGAAGCATGTGAACGTAAAGCCGCTGGTGGAACAGGCGCTTGAACGGGTGATGGAGCGTGCGTCGAATGACGTGCCGTTTGAGCCGGGCGAAGTGGCGCAGACGGTACGCGAAGCCTTCCGCGAGGAAGTGCATGACGCGGTGCTGCTGGCACTGCGCGATATGGCCGCAAGTGCGATGCATACGCCGTTCGATGCGGATGTCAATGATGAGTAGATACTGCTTTCCGGATGGCTGTTAGCCTACCGAATCATCCGGCCCATTTAGCAATACCAGCAGAACGAGCGATTGCGCGGTCACCTTATAGATTTCCCCTGCGGGATGCTTTGATCTTTGAGGAGCATCGAAGGTATCCGTATCGACGAGGCAGGTCCAGTCGCCTCCGCCGTTGGCATGCGGTAGGGTGAAGTCCGTTGCCTGGTGGTGGTCATTCGCAATCAGTAGAAGTGTTTCAACGTGGCCGGGATCGGGCAGGCCCGAGGGTCTTGCGCTGCCGTGCAGCAGCATGCCGAAGCAATTTGGCGAGGCGCCGGCCCATGTAGAGCGGTCGGCGGCTTCACCGCTCGGCAGGAGCCAAGTAAGTTCATGGACGCCTAATTCCGGATCGCCTCCCTCGTGCAGGTAAAGGCTGTGACGGAGCATGGGATAACGCTTGCGAAGGCCCGTCAGGCACTGTGTGAAGGTCAGCATCGGTGCGTAGTGTTCGCGCAACGACCAGTCGACCCAGCTGATTTCATTGTCCTGACAGTAGGCATTGTTATTGCCCTTCTGGGTTCGGCCAAACTCGTCGCCGCCCAGCATCATGGGCGTGCCTTGTGACAGCAGCAGGGTTCCCATCAGATTGCGCATCTGCCGATCGCGCATGGCATTGATCGTGACGTCATTGGTTGGGCCCTCTACACCGCAGTTCCATGAACGATTTTCGCTACTACCGTCGCGATTGTCCTCACCGTTGGCGAGGTTGTGCTTGTCGTTGTAGCTGACAAGGTCGCGCATGGTAAAGCCGTCATGCGCTGTGATGAAGTTCACGCTGGTCCACGGGCGCCGTCCGTGGTGGTCGAAGATCTCCGGCGATCCTGGTAATGCCTTTGTCAGTTCAACGGCCGGGGTGCGGCCAATCCAGAAGCCGCGTGCACGATCGCGAAAGGTATCGTTCCACTCCGCCCAACCGGGAGGGAACTCGCCAACGCGGTAGCCGCCTGGACCTATGTCCCATGGCTCGGCGATGAGCTTGACGCGGCTGAGGATGGGATCCTGCATGACGACCTTGAGGAAGCCACTGCCCTGATCGAAGCCCTCGGGTTCACGCGCGAGGATGGTGCCGAGATCGAAGCGGAAGCCGTCAACGTGCCCAAGCTCTACCCAGTAGCGAAGGCTGTCGCAGACCATCTGCAGGACGCGTGGATGGCTTACGTTGACGGTGTTGCCGGTGCCTGTGTCGTTGATGTAGTAACGCCGGTCTTCCGCGTGCAGGCGATAGTAGCTGGCGTTGTCGATGCCTTTGAACGACAGTGTCGGTCCGCGCTCGTTACCTTCGGCGGTGTGGTTGTAGACGACGTCGAGGATGACCTCCATGCAGCGGTCGTGATACTGCGCCACCATGGATTTGAATTCCTGCAAGGCGTTTTTTGGATCAGCGGCGTAGCGTGGATCGGACGCGAAGAAGCCGATGCTGTTGTAGCCCCAGAAGTTTGAGAGATGGATGTCGTGCAGGTGCGACTCATCCATGAAGGTGTGGATGGGCAGCAGTTCGATGGAGGTGACGCCGAGGGACTCGATGTAATCGACGACTGTGCGTTCGCCGAGGCCTGCGAAGGTGCCACGCAGGTTTTCGGGGAGATCGGGGTGGAGCTTGGTATAGCCCTTGGTGTGCAGTTCGTAGAGCACGGTCTTGTCCCAGGGCACGCGGCATTCGCGCGTAGGGCGTTGGTCATGCCATGCGAACTCGGGATCGGTAACGATGCACTTGGGGACGAAGGCGGCGCTGTCGCGTGTGTCGAAGGTAGTGTCGTCGCCGCTTTCGACAACGTAGCCGAAGATCGCCGGGCCCCATGTGAGGCTGCCGATGTGGGCGGTCGCATAGGGGTCGAGCAAGAGCTTGTTTGGATTGAAGCGATGACCCTCGTGCGGCAGGTACGGACCGTAGACACGATAGCCATAGGGGGTGCCCGGGCCGACATCATCGAGATAGCCGTGCCATATACCGTCCGTGTATTCGGGCAGCACGATGCGCGCTGTTTCGATGGCGCCGGTCTCATCGAAGAGGCAAAGCTCGACCTTTGTAGCGTTCTCACTGAAGAGAGAGAAGTTGGTGCCGGTGCCATCCCAGGTTGCGCCACGCGGATTGGGTGAACCTTCGCGTATTCGATACCGTTGCGTTTCTGCCAAACCGTCGTCCTTCTGGTGCGCTGTTGAAAGCATGCGCCAGGTCGATTGTCTCATTTTGGAGCGGCGTGTTTGCCAAAGTGCGAGGCGGGCTTCACATGTGGTGAAAGCATTTGAAGGTTAGAGAGACCGGACGTGTTCGATCTCGTCGTCGAGGACAAGTTGCGTGAGGCGGGCAAGCTGGACTTGGACGCGTGCGGACCTGCGAGCCGTTTACGGCGGCGTGGGTGGCGTCCGGCATGGCTTTGAACTCAATTTGAAGTAGCGTGGTTTCACGGCTCTTGGTGCTGTGCGCGACATGCCGGCAGATAGCCGTAATACGCTCCGTAAAACGTTGTAAATTCTGGGGGTAGCGGCGCCTAACTTGCCACCCTTTCCTCAAAGTAGTTCACGAAGATAGTAAGAATAGATCTTCTTTATTCTTGAAGTTAATGTAAAAAGTTCCTTGTTTTTTGCTGCTTTTTTGGCGGTGTCCTCCATGCGCGCAAGTTCGAAGCCATCCCCGCGCAAACACAAACCGTGCAAGCCCAACAGCGCCGCACACATTTTAAGGGTGCGTAACTGGGCAGGCAAGAGTGGATGCGGACGTGGTTTTCTTCACCAAAGATGAATCCCAGCCCCTCTCTGCCGAGTCTAGACCACGTATGTATTGTTTCTTTGGGCTCTGTCATGGGCCAAACGATACAAGAACGCGAAGGGGTACATAAAGGTGTTCAAGGGAACGGAAGCGTGGCGGTACACAGTGGCTGGAAGCGCAGTGCTTGGACTTGCCTTGATGACAGGCTGCGAAAAGAAGGCCCCGCCAGCGCCTGCCATGGGCCCCATGCCGGTGTCTGTTATTAAAGCGACGCCGACCGACGTTGCACTTACCGATGAGTGGGTTGGTACGCTCGATGGCTATGTGAACACGCAAATTCAGCCGCAGGTGAGTGGCTATCTGATTCAGCAGACCTATCGCGAAGGCGCGCAGGTTCAGAAGGGACAAGTGCTCTTCCAGATTGACCCGCGTCCCTTTCAGGCGACTGTCGATCAGACCGAGGGCGCACTGGGCCAGGCGAATGCGCAGCTGCAGTTGACGAACATCAACGTGAAGCGCGATACACCGCTTGCCGAAGCTCGCGCGATTGCGCAGAGCCAGCTTGACAATGACACACAGCAGCAGGCGCAGGCACAGGCTGCGGTGAAGTCAGCCGAAGCGAATGTTGCGACGGCGAAGCTAAACCTTGGATGGACGCAGGTGCGCTCGCTCATTAGCGGCGTTGCAGGCCAGGCGACAGTGCAGGTGGGCAACCTGGTGAACCCGCAGTCGGTGTTGACGTCGGTGTCGCAGTTGAACCCGGTGAAGGTGTTCTTTTCCATCAGCGACGCGCAATACCTTGCGTTGACGCACCGTGCTGCAGGTGGGCATAGCGATCTGCTGAGTGGAGCTGCAACGATTCCACTGACGCTGGTGTTGTCGGATGGTCAGACCTATCCGCAAAAAGGCCACATCATCTTCGTCGATCGGCAGCTGAATGCACAGACAGGCGCCATCCGCATTGCAGCTGCTTTTCCGAATCCAGGGAATCTTCTGCGTCCGGGACAGTTTGGCCGGGTGCGTGCCGAGACTGAAGTGCGGCACGGAGCAATCCTTGTACCGCAGGCTGCCGTGATTGAGCTGCAGGGGGTGGAGCAGATTTATCTTGCGGGCGCGGACGGTAAGGCGCACGTGGTAGCAGCGAAGCTTGGTGCACAGTACGGCAATAACTGGGTGATCGAAAGTGGCGTGCCGCCAGGTTCGCAGGTGATTACAGACAACGTGCAGAAGCTGCGGGAAGGCGCGCCGGTAAGCCCACACGTGGTGCCGTTGGATGCGACCGCTGCACCTGCAGCAACACCAGCGGCCGGGAGGTAACGGCATGTCAAAGTTCTTTATTCGACGGCCTATCGTTGCCATTGTCATTGCGATCCTGACTGTGATCATCGGCCTGGTGTCGATGGTTACGCTGCCGACATCGCAATACCCGAACATTGTTCCGCCCGAGATTCTGGTGCAGACCACCTATCCGGGTGCTGACGCCAAGACGTTGCAGCAAGCGGTGGCGACGCCGCTTGAGCAGCAGATGAATGGCGTCGACAACATGATCTACATGTACTCCGTGAACGCCACCAGCGGGCAGATGAGCCTGTTTGTGGACTTTGACGTGAGCACAAATCCCGACACGGATCAGATTCTGTCGCAGCTGCGCGTTTCGCAGGCACAGTCGCAGTTGCCGGCTGAAGTGAGTACCAACGGCGTTATCGTGCAGAAGGCACTGACATCGCCACTGATGATCGTCAGCGTGAATTCACCGAGCAACAAGTATGACGCACAGTTCCTGACGAACTTTGCCATCATCAACCTGCAGGACGAACTCTCGCGTGTGAAGGGCGTTTCACGTGTGCAGATTTTCGGCGGCCAGTACGCCATGCGCGTGTGGGTTAAGCCAGATCAGCTTGCGAAGCTTGGCGTGACGGTGCCTGAGGTTGTTAGTGCACTCAGCACGCAGAACGATGTGCATCCCGCTGGGCAGATTGGCGGCGAGCCTGTACCGAACGGTCAACAATTTACCTACACCGTTCGTTCCCAGGGCAGGCTTACAACAGCGGAAGAGTTCGGAAACATCGTCGTGCGCGCGAATGCGGATGGTTCCATCCTGCACCTGAAGGATGTGGCGCGCGTCGAGCTCGGCACGCAGACCTACAACCTGACCGGCCGTTACAACAACGCGCCGGCGGGCATTATGGGTGTGTACCAACTGCCCGGATCGAACGCCGTGCAGACCGCCCTGGGCGTTCGCAAGCGATTGGATGAGCTTGGCAAGAGCTTTCCTGTCGGCCTGAACGTTGACATCCCATTGGATACGACACTGGCCGTGACCGCTGGTATTCACGAGATCACGCAGACGCTTATTGAAGCGCTGGTTCTCGTCATCATCGTTGTCTTCATCTTTCTGCAAGGATGGCGTGCGACGCTGATCCCGTTGATGGCTGTGCCTGTTTCATTGATCGGTACTTTCATCATCTTCCCGCTGCTTGGCTTCTCCATCAACACATTGTCTTTGTTTGGATTAGTGCTTGCGATCGGCCTGGTCGTGGACGATGCCATCATTGTGGTGGAAGCAGTGGAGCATCATATCGACGAAGGCATGACACCACGTGATGCCACGATCAAGGCCATGGAAGAGGTGGGCGGGCCGGTCGTTACGATCGCGCTTATTCTTGCCGCGGTCTTTATTCCTACGGCAGCTATTCCGGGCATCACGGGCCGGTTGTATCAACAGTTCGCCATTACCATCGCGATCTCGGTGTTGATCTCTGCATTCAACGCGCTCACGTTGAGTCCGGCACTCGCATCCCTGCTGTTGAGGCCTCGCGACCGGAACAGAAAGGGACTGCTGAAGCGGTTCTTCGACTGGTTCAATCGTGTGTTTGGCCGCACCACGGATACCTATGTTTCGACATCCGGTGTGCTCTTGCATAAGTCAGCCTTCACGATGATCGTGCTTGGTATTGTGGCTGCTGCCGCCGTGCTTATGGGAATACGTTTACCGAGCGGCTTTATTCCCGAAGAAGATCAGGGATATCTCTACATGGCACTGCAACTGCCGGATGCGGCTTCCTTGCAGCGCACCGATGAGTCGGCACAGAAGATCGTAAGCCAGCTGCTTATGATCGACGGCATCCAGGGTGTTGTTGGCGTAAACGGCTTTAGCTTATTGACGCAGACACAGAGCACCAACACAGCCTTCTTCTTTGTCTCGCTGAAGCCATGGGATCAGCGGAGAAAGGCCTCTCAGCAGGTTCACGCGATTCAACAAAATATTCAACGCGCAGTTGGCGGTATAACGGATGGCGTTGCTTTCTCGTTTCCGCCGCCTGCGATCCCGGGTATCGGTACATCGGGCGGTGTGACGATGCTTGTGCAGGATCGGTCGGGTAAAGACGATTCGATGTTCCTGACACAGAACCTTGGTGCATACCTGGGCGCGCTGAGCAAGCGGCCAGAGATCCTCGCTGCTATCCCCTCCTATCTGCCTGCGGTGCCGCAGCTGTTTGCAGACGTGGATCGTGAGCGTGTACTGCAACAACAAGTGAGCCTGAGCGATGTGTACACCACGATGCAGACCTTCATGGGCGGCTATCTTGTAAATTACTTCAACCGCTTTGGCCGTCAGTGGCAAACCTATGTTGAGGCTGAAGGTGACTCTCGCACAAAGATCGAAAACATAGGGCAGTTCTACGTGCGCAGCGCGAATGGCGGACAGGTGCCGTTGTCGTCCGTTGTGAAGACACGGCAGATCACCGGACCGGAGTTCATCCTCCGGTTTAATGAATACAACGCAGCCCAGTTGAACATTACCGGTGCGCCTGGTTACAGCAGTGGGCAGGTTCGCAAGGCGCTTGAAGAGGTTTTTGCGCAGACGATGCCGGAAGGCATGGGCTATGACTACATGGGCATGTCGTTCCAGGAGAAGCAGGCCGCAGAGGGTGTGCCGTCGTGGGCAGTGTTCGCGCTTTCCATCCTCTTTGTTTTCCTGATCCTAGCTGCGCTGTATGAGAGCTGGACGCTGCCGTTCAGCGTGCTGCTGAGTACGCCGGTTGCCATCCTTGGTGCGTACCTTGCGTTGAGCATGCGATCGCTTGAGAACGACATCTTCGCCACCATCGGGCTGGTGATGTTGATTGGCCTTTCGGCAAAGAACGCCATCCTTATCGTTGAGTTTGCGAAGGTGAATTACGAGAATGGGCAAAGCATCTCAGATGCTGCGTTGAATGCGGCCCGTTTACGCTTCCGTCCGATTGTGATGACGGCACTTGCCTTCGTCTTCGGTTGCGTTCCGCTGTGGTTTGCGGAGGGCTCGGGCGCATCGTCGCGGCAGATTCTTGGCACCGTTGTGGTGGGTGGTACGGTGCTTTCCACGCTGCTTGGCGTGTTGTTCGTGCCCACGACATTCGGCGTGGTGGAGTTCCTGTCGCACCGCTTTGGGAAAGGCGGCAAAGGCACAACGATGGACAGCAAGCACGATCCGGAGCATGAGGTGGATGCACCCGCTGAAACAACAGAGGGAGCGCACGCGTGAACACGATGATGAAGACGACTCATTGCGACTGGAAGCAGTGCGTGACAGCTATCGCTGCAAGCGCTGCGCTGGTGCTGCTGGTTGCCGGCTGTAATGTTGGACCGAAGTATAAGCGGCCTGCGGTTGCGGCGCCGGATGCCTTCCGTGGCCCGGATGATGCGACGGTGGCGTCTGCCGCTGCCGCATCGATTGGGGATCAGAAGTGGCCTGAGGTATTTCGCGAACCGGAGTTGCAGGCGCTGATCAATGAAGCGTTGACGAACAACTTTGATGTTCGCATTGCGGCACAGCGCATCCTGGAGCAGGAAGCGCAGGTGAAGATCACACGTTCGAACCAGTTCCCGCAAATCTCCGCGGGTGGTACTGGCGCGGGTATCGACTATCCCTCGGGCACGTTTGGCAGCGGCTCTACCAGCAATAGTTCTACCGTTGCCGATCCGCTTGTCATCGGCAGCTTCAACCTGAGTACGACGTGGACGCCGGATTTCTGGGGCTTGTATCGCAAGCAGACCGATCAGCAGAGAGCGCTGCTGTTGAACCAGCAGTGGGCGCAGCGTGCGGTGCGTGTGACGCTGGTGCAGCAGATTGCTTCGGCGTATCTGCAAATCCGTGCGCTGGATCGCGAGCTTGAGATCACACGGCAGACGGTGAAGGCGCGTGAAGATTCGGTAAAGCTGACGACGACGCTTGCGGATGGCGGCTCGGCTCCGTTGAGCGATCTGCGACAGGCCGAGCAGTTGCTCTATACCGCGACATCGCAGATACCGGCTCTGGAACAGAGCATTCAGCAGCAGGAGAACGCGATCAGTTTGCTGCTGGGGCGCAACCCCGGACCGGTGACGCACCGTGATCCGAATGCGCTAACGCCTCCGCCGCAGGATTTACCGACGGGCGTGCCGTCGCAGTTGCTGGAGCGGCGCCCAGATATTCAGCAGACGGAAGCACAATTGATTGCAGCGAACGCAGCGATCGGCATTGCACGTGCGCAGTTCTTTCCCCAGCTGACCATCTCTGCGTCCGCGGGTGTTGGTGGTGACAGCTTCCCAAACATCTTCAGCACGGGCAGTAAGACAATCTACGGCTTTGGCACGCTGGCGCAACCTATCTTTACTGGCGGCAAATTGCGGGGGCAGTTACAGCTTTCGCAGGAGCAGGAGAAAGAACTCGTTGTCACGTATCAGAAGACGATTGCGGGTGCGCTGCGTGATGTATCGAATGCATTGATCGCGAGCAACAAACAGCGTGCCGCGCGCGTTGAGCAGGAGAAGCTGGTGGCCGCAGCACAAGATGCTACACGGCTGGCGCGGATGCGTTACCAAGGCGGCGCGACGAGTTACCTTGAAGTGCTGACGGTTGATACGAACCTGTACACAGCGCAGCTGAATCTTGCTACTGCGCAGGGCAATGAGGCACTTACGCTGGTGAACTTGTATGCGGCTCTTGGTGGCGGCTGGCAGTAAGCGAGTCGCGCTTGCAGATAACGGAAGCGGGGCGATCTCAGGATCGCCCCGCTTTTGTGCTTGAGCGAACGCTCTAAGGCTTTGGCAATTGTGTGTTGTCCCAACCACCGCCAATTGCCTTGATGAGAAGTACGGTGTCATCGAGGCGGCGGCGTTCAATGTCGATATCGTTGCGCTGGTTTTGCAACAGGGCGGTTTGCGACGTTACGACCTGCAGGTAGGTATCCACGCCACCTTCGTAGCGGACGTTGAAGAGATCGAGTGACTGTTGTGCCGATGACGTTGCGTCCTTCTGCTGCTCGGCCTCGATTTCAAGCTGGTGCAGTGCGGCTAAGTTGTCCTCTACCTGGCCGAAGGCGGTGAGTGCAGTCTGCTGGTAGTCGGCGACGGTTGCGTCGTACTGATCGCGCGTCACATTCGTGAGCGCCTGTCTGCGACCGTGATCGTAGAGTGTCTGCGATAATGTGGGCCCCACTGAGAAGAAGCGTGATGGCCACGAGAACCAGTTAACTGCTGACGTGCCGATGAAGCCGGCTGCAGCGGAGATGGTTAGAGCCGGATAAAAGGCTGCACGCGCTATGCCGATGCCTTCATTTGCAGCGGCCACGCGGCGTTCTGCTTCTGCAATGTCCGGGCGGCGTTCCAGCAACTGCGCAGGCAATAGACCCGGTACGGCCGGCAGTGCGGGCGGTTGGATTGTCACTGGCGTTCGAGGCAGTGTAACTTCTGCCGGTGCTTTTCCTATCAAAATGGCAATCGCATGTTCGTAGGCTGCGCGCTGAATGTCGATGTCGGTCGACTGCACTAAGGCAGCCTGCAGTTGTGTGCGCGCCTGGGTCACATCGGAGAGCGGAGCCGCGCCACCGTCATAGCGATCCTGCGTGAGTTGCAGTGCGCGCCGGTAGGCGACGACAGTGTCGTCCAGCAATTTCTTTTGACCGTCGGCTGCGCGGAGATCGAAGTAGTCGGATGCAAGTTCCGCGTGCAGTGAGAGGCGGATGTTCTCGCGATCCGCGGCGCTGGCCTGTGCATTGTCGCCAGCCTGTGCAATGGTGCGACGGATGCGTCCCCACAAATCGATCTCGTAGTTCAGAGAGAAGGGAAGCGATAGATCACCATAGCCGTTTGGGTTGATGGCTGTTGGATTGAAGTATGGCTGACTGGTCGACTCGCGCGTGGCGCCAACGAAGGGTGCGACGCCGACCGTGGGCGCCTTGGCAGCGCGATAGAAGGCGACTTGTGCGGCAGCAGCCTGGTAGTTTGCTTCTGCTGACCTTAGAGATTGATTTGCCGTGTCGACCTGGACTTCCAAGGCATTGAGTTGGCCGTCGCCGAACATGGACCACCAGTCGCCTTTGAGCATGGCGTCCGCCGGCTGTGCTGTGCGCCAGCCATCAGCGTTGAATGACTCTGGAGGAGCTTCTTTAAACGCAGCCGGCGCAGGCATGGTGGGGCGTTGATAGTTCGGCCCAACCATTTTGCAACCTGTAAGAGCAAGTGCGCCGCATGACACCGCGGCAAGTGCAAGGCGCTTCATCGTGCGCCTTTCGTTGTGTCCTGCACACGCACAGCTGCGCCTTCCGAGAGGGAGTCGGGCGGGGATAGCACGAGGACGTCATTCGATGTGATACCTGCAGTGACTTCGACGGTATCGCCGTAATCATGGCCAATCTTGATGGGCGTGAGGTGGACGTGACCATCTTTGACCACAGCAACCTGAGCACCCTGTGAACGGAAGATCATGGCGTTTGTGGGGATGGTGAAGGTTCCAGGCGCACCCGGCAGGTCAAAGTGGACGAATACGTATGCGCCTGGGCGGAGTATGCCCTCGCGGTTATCAATATCGATTTCGACGTTCAAGGTCCGGGTGGTGCGATCGATGGCATCGGAGTTACGGACGATGGTGCCCTTCACAACGCGGTCGGGCGCAGAATCCTGCGTAAGGCTTGCGCTGCCGCCGTTCTTTACACGATCCGCATACACTTCGGGGACTGACGCGTAGACGCGCATCCTGGAGGTGTCTGCAAGGTGAAATAACTCACGCGGGTTGGCTGAGCCTGAACCTGCGTCGATGAGGTCGCCGATGTCTGTGTTGCGGGCGGTTATAACGCCGGCGAATGGCGCCACGATGTGTTCGTAGCTCTGCAGCTCCTGCAGGCGTTGCACACCCGCTTTGCTTGCATCCACGGCTGCCTGTGCGGCGATGTAGTTGCTCTTGGCCTGGTCCGCTTCCTGCTGCGAGACCGCATGCTTCGCAAGCAGGTTCTGCCAGCGATCGCTGGTGGTGCCTGCAAGCTGCGCGTTGGCCTCCTGTCGTTCCAACTCTGCGCGCGACTGCAGCAGTTGTTGATCCGTCTCAGGCGTCTCGATGATGGCTAAGAGGTCGCCTTTTTTTACATGCGCGCCGATATCGAAATACCACTTGCGCAGATACCCGTTGGTGCGCGAATAGATGGGCGTTTCGATGAAGGCCTGCACGCTGCCAGGCAGCGTCAACTCACCCGACTTTGAGCCGATCTTTGGCTGCGTTGTCGCTACAACCGGGACGGACTCCTGCTCCGTAGTCTGAGTCAATGCCTTCTCATGCGCATGGCGCGTGTAGATGCCGTAGCCGATTGCGGCCAGCACAACGAGTGCAAACAATAGACCGATGGTTCTGGCGCTGCCCGGACTATCCACATGCCGAGCGGCAGGCGCTTCATTACGCGGCTTTACCACGTCTGTGTGGACGTTTCTTACATCGCGGCGTTCGTCGTTGCCTGTTTCGGGGTCGATAACGTTGGTCTGTTCACTCATGCGTGCACCTCTGCCAGCGTTTCCTGGCTGCGCTTTGCTTTATTCGTTCCGCGTCCGTGGATGAGGGCGAAGACGGTGGGGACGAAGATCAGGGTTGCCACGGTTGCGCACATCAATCCACCAATGACTGCGCGACCCAGCGGAGCGTTCTGCTCACCGCCATCACCCGCACCCAATGCCATGGGCACCATGCCGATGATCATGGCGAGTGCCGTCATCAATACCGGCCGGAAGCGTGTTGCGCCTGATTCGATTGCCGCGCGGATCGCATCGCCGTGCTCTTCGTACTGCTGCTTCGCAAACGACACCACCAGGATGGAGTTGGCAGTTGCAACACCCATACACATGATGGCGCCCATGAGCGCCGGCACGCTTAACCGTGTGCCCGTAAGGAACAGGAAGAGCACGATACCGGCAAGCGCCGCAGGCAGTGCGGTGATGATGATGAAGGGATCGACCCAGCTCTGGAAGTTGACGACGATGAGCAGATACACTAGAACGATGGAGAAGAACAGGCCGCCAATCAACCCGATGTAGGAGCTGCGCATCGTCTCGACCTGCCCACGCAGTGTGACGAACGTTCCGCGCGGCAGGTTCTTGCGCTGTTGCGTGAGTATGTTCTCCACATCGTTGCTCACAGCGCCCAGGTCGCGGTTCTGTACGTTGCCGTAGATATCGACAACGCGCCGGATGTTGAAGTGATTGATCACCGTCATCTCGTTGGCGCGATGGAGGTCAGCGAGGTCGCTCAGGATCTCAGGCTGGGCTGCCGCCGGCGCCGCGGTGGATGAGAGCGTGCCCTTGTTAATGGGGATGTTCTGCAGATCCTGGATGCTGTCCATCTTGTATTGCGGGGTTTGGGCCACCATGTTGTAGTTCACGCCATTCTTCCAGTTCAGAAAGAACATGGGCGTTACCTGGAAGCTGCCACTGAGCGTGTTGAGCAGGCTTTGCGATACGTCACGCGAGGTATAGCCGCCCTGCAGCGCTTTTGTGCGATCCACGTCAACCTGCAGCGTGGGGCCATCGAACTCCTGTTGAATGCGAAGATCGGTGAGGCCCGAAACATTGCGTAGTTTGGTCAGCAACTCATCCGCTTGCTTTTTGCTGGCGAGGATGTCGTTGCCTTCAATCTGAATGTCGATAGGAGCGGGAATGCCGAAGTTCAGTATCTGCGTCGTGATGTCCGCGGGCAAGGTATAGAAGATTGCCGTCGGGAACTTCTTCGGCAGTTCACGACGCAGCGTTTCCACGTATTTTGCGGTTGGATGGTGATCTTCGTTCAGCGTTACGAAGATGTCACCATCGGCAGCACCGGTGGTGCCGTTGGTAAGGTGCTGCGTGTTGAGGGAGCTGTAGGGCATGCCGATGTTATCAAGCATGCCGCCCATCTCAGCCGCGGGAATGGTTCTACGGATTTCGCCTTCTACCTGGTCGAAGAGTTTTGCGGTCTCCTCGATGCGCGTACCAGTAGCGGCACGAACGTGCAGCGTGAATTGCCCGCTGTCGGTGTCGGGGAAAAAGTCGCGACCGAGGAAGGGGATCAACACGAAAACAAGCAAGCAGATGCCGAGAAAGATGGGGACGAACACCTGCCGTGCGCCAATTAAGCGACGCAGCGTGCGGTCGTAGGAATCACGCACCCTATCGAAGCGGGTGTTGAATCCACGCTGAAAGCGCGCAAAGAAGCCATTGCTTTGCTCTCCGTGAACATGCGCCTTCAACAGATACATGGCCAGTGTCGGCACCAGCGTACGGCTAAGGATGTAGCTGGCAAGCATGGCGAAGACGACAGCTTCCGCAAGCGGCACAAAGAGAAAGCGCGAGACACCGCTGAGGAAGAACATGGGCAGAAACACGATGCAGATGCACAGCGTGGATACGAGCGCGGGAACGGAGATCTGCGCGGCACCGGTTTCGATCGCTTCGAGAAGCGGGCTGCCATCTTCCAGATAGCGTTCAATGTTTTCGATGGTTACGGTCGCGTCATCCACCAGGATGCCTACCGCGAGTGCGAGCCCGCCAAGCGTCATGGTGTTGATGGTTTCGCCGAGAAGGCCAAGCATGATGACCGAGGTGAGGATCGACAGCGGAATGGAGATTGCGATGATGATGGTCGAACGCCAGCTGCCGAGGAAGACGAGGATCATGATGGCCGTCAGCACGGCTGCGATGACTGCCTCGCGAATCACGCCTTGTACCGCGGCGCGCACAGGCACGCTCTGGTCGCCGGAGGGAACGAGCTTGAGCTGCGGAGGGAGCGTGCTTTGCAGGCGGGGCAGAAGGCTACGCACACCTGACACAACATCCAGCGTGGACGCGTTGCCGGCTTTGGAGATGGTAATCACGACGCCGCGTTTACCGTCCTGCCGGACCACGTTTGTCTGAAACTGAAATCCTTCCGATACCGTTGCCAGGTCGCGCAGGAAGATGGTGGTGCCATTCACCTGGCGGATTGGCAATACCTGAAGATCCGCAATGGTGCGCGGGGCGCCGTTAGGACGAACATCGTACTCAGTGGGGCCGATCTTGATCGTGCCGGATGGGGTTACGACGTTCTGCTGAGACAGTGCATTCAGCAGGTCACCAGGAGCAATGCCCTTAGATTGCATGGCAGCCTGGTCCATGGAGATGCTGATCTGGCGCTGCTGTCCGCCATAGGGCAGGGGCACGACCGCGCCGGGCACGCTCACAATGCCGGTTCGAACGAAATTCGTTGCGTAGTCGTTCAGCTGCGCCTCGGAAAGGCCGTCGCCTGAGACACCGAGTTGCAGGATGGGGACGCTCGACGCGGAAAAGTTGACGATCTGCGGCGGAAGAATGCCCGGTGGCAGCTGGCGAATCAGATACTGTGACGCTGCGGTTACCTGGGCGTTGGCCGTGTCGAGCGAGGCGCCGGGCTGCAGAAACACCCGGATCACAGAGAATCCGTTATAGCTGGTGGATTCAATGTGCTGGATGTTATCCACAAGGGTTGTCAGCGACTTCTCATATGGCGTGGTCAAGCGACCCTCAATCTCTTCCGGATTGAGGCCTGTATACGTGAAACCGATGGAGACGACCGGGATGTTGATATTGGGGAAGATATCGGTCGGAGTACGCACGATCATAATGGGCGCCGCGATGAGAATCAGCAGCGCCAAGACGATGAACGTGTACGGCCGTGTAAGCGCGACCTTTACGATCCACATGCGGTAAGGCCCCCTCTTGAGCCTGCTGGTAGCGGGGCTCCTTCTATCTGACTGCGTGCTGGCCTGAATGGCGCGAGGTTTGTTCCGAACAGAACTATCGGAAATACCGATAGAATACCTCAGCCATGGAACTTCGCCACCTTCGCTATTTTGCAGCGGTTGCTGAAGAGCACAGTTTCAGCAAGGCCGCACGAGTTTTGCACGTCTCGCAGTCTTCCATTAGCGAACAAATCTCTGATTTAGAGGCAGAAATTGGCGTTCGGCTGTTAGAGCGGGGGACACGCACCACTACGTTGACCGAGCCGGGGCGGGTATTTCTTGCACATGCCAGGCGCGTTCTGGAAGAAGCCGGGAATGCTGTTGCAGAGGCACAGCGGGCGGAACGCGGCGATGTAGGCATTCTCCGCATTGGCTTCTTCGCGGGTGGCGTAGGGGAGGGCTTCCCGGAGCTTATCCGCAGCTTCCGCAAGCTGCACCCGATGGTCGAGTTATCGCTGCACGAGATGATTTCGATCGAGCAGTGGTCGGCGCTGGCAGACGGGCGGATTGATATAGGCTTCACGCGCGCTCCAGAGCCTCAGTTCCGAAGAGACTTGCGGTATGAGACGGTGCAGAGTGATCCTATGGTCGCGGTGCTGCCCGCAACCCACCGCCGCGCAGGAGCCAAGCGCATCGACCTGAAGGAACTTGCGCAGGAGCCGTTTGTGTTGTCCTCCCGAACGGCTTCGCCGTCCGTCTTCGACAAAGTCATCGAGTTGTGTAACGATGTGGGCTTCTCGCCCAAGATTGCCAGCATGTCCACCGTGTGGAGCAGCGTGATTCTCATGGTCCGCTCAGGTGAGGGCGTGTCGCTGCTGCCGTTCAACCAGCAGCAGGGATCGACACCGGACGTCGCCTTCGTGCCCCTCAAGAATAAGAACGCAGCGGTTGAGTTGTGCGTGTGCTGGTCCGCTGGCAGAGACCGTCCATTACAAAGGTCCTTTCGTGATCTGGTGCAGTCACATGTACGGAGCAATCGCAGACTGTAGCGGTCTTACATGCTAGGCTTAAGTCTTACGGATACATGGAAGACGATGAGCACTGAGACCCAGAAATACACACGCAATAACCCATACGAATCCATCATGCTGGTCAACTACGTGTTGACCGATAAGGACTCCGAAAAGGAGACCCGCCACATAGAGCTGTCGCTGGAAGATGGCATGCTTTATACACCCGGCGATGCTGTTGGTATTCAGCCCACCAATCGCGATGCTGAAGTGGAAGCCGTGTTGAAAGCGCTTGGCTTTAAAGGCGACGAGAAGGTGCTGGACTTCTTCAAGAAGGAAGACACGCTCGACAACGCGTTGCGGACGAAGCTGCACATCGGCAAGCTTACGCGCGGCTTGGTGAATAGCTATGCAAAGATTGCGCCGGAGAGCACGCCGGGCCTGGATTTTCTGAAGAGCCTAGCCGGGCAAGATAACAAGAGCCGTGCTGAAGAGTATGTGTGGGGCCGCGAGTTCATCGATCTTATTACCGAGCATCCGGGCGGCATCACCGATCCGCAGCAGCTATTCACGGTGTTGCAGCGCTTGACGCCGCGCATGTATTCGATCGCGAGTTCGCAGGCGAAGTACGCGGATGCCGTACACACGACAGTGCGTGTCGTTCGGTATCACACGCATAATCGTGATCGCCAGGGATTGTGCAGTGGCCACCTCGGCGAGCGCGCCGATACCGGCGCGAAGATGCCGATCTTTCTGCATGCGAATGCGAATTTCCGTCTGCCCGAAGACACGGACACGCCCGTCATCATGGTTGGCCCCGGCACTGGCGTGGCACCTTTTCGCGCCTTCCTGGAGCATCGCCAGGCGCACGGTCACAACGGTGACAACTGGCTCTTCTTCGGCGAGCAGCGTTCGGCTTCGGACTTCCTGTACAAAGACGAGTTCCAGGCCATGCAGTCGGATGGTACGCTGACTCGCCTGGATACGGCGTTTTCGCGCGACCAGGCAAGGAAGATCTATGTGCAGGACCGCATGAAGGAGAACGCCGCAGAACTGTTTGCATGGCTTGAGCGTGGCGCGTACTTCTATGTCTGCGGCGATGCTTCGCGCATGGCAAAGGACGTGGAGCAGACTTTGCTCGACACCATCGCCAACGGCAAGAACTGCAGCCCTGAGCACGCGCAGGAATACCTGAACGAGTTGAAGAAGCAGAAGCGCTACCAACTCGACGTGTATTAGTACCGCTGTCTAAACAAAGAGGCCGGCGCGATGCCGGCTCCTTATCGCTGCGTTAGACTGACACTATGTGGCCCGGTAGCTCAGATGCATAGAGCGGCGCACTCCTAAGGCGAAGGTCGCAGGTTGGACTCCTGCCCGGGTCACCATATCAAATCAATAAGCTTCCTCGATGGCCTATTGTGGGGCCATTAGTGGGGCCATTAAGGGCCCTTTGTCGAAAAGCGCAGCAATTGTCTGCTGTGCCGCCATGCGTTCGGACGATACCGACTGAGCGTATGTCTCCAAGGTGATGCTCGGCGATGCATGCCGAAGGATCTCCTGCGTCGTCCGGATGCTCGCGCCTCCTGACAACAGAAGCGACGCCGTCGTTCTACGAAAGCTGTGCCAACCGAACTCCTTCTCGATGCCGGCTGTTTTGGCGGCAGGTCGGATCTCGAACCTCTGGGACCTCACGTATCACTGGGTCGATCCATCGTTTGGCAGACTGGCGTACGAGCGATAACCGGCCTCGCCCTGCGCCTCGTCCTCACTGCTCACATCGGCATCCCTCACGAGAGCCAGCCGGACTTCCTCAGAGACGCCGAGCAGGTGTTCGCACCCAAGAAGCCGAAGCCCGCCAAAGCCACGCCCGAGGTTTCCAGCAAGCCCAAGCCAACAGTGGTGAAGTCTTCCGCGAAGAAGGAGGCGGCTAGAAAGAAAGCTGCCTAGATTGCGTTCACTCCGGCCCCGGATTCGTCCGGGGCCGCTTGTCTCTCGCCAGGTCACGAAGCGCCACTTCGTTTTGCAATTTCACCGATCCGCATGCCGACCCCCTTCATTCAGCTACTACTCGGCGAGCAACACGATGAGTCCTGCCAAATCGCATTGTGAGAAGTGATCCGCCACGGAACACCGCCGAGGGCGGAATCTGGCCCAACTTCCTACAGATGCGTTTTCTCGGTATGAATAGCTGACTTAGCGCAGTTCTTCCCGGGTGATGAGGTCCACCACGCGGTGTTTCACCTCGTCGCGCACCTTCCGCGCTTCTTCGGTCGGCAGGCTCTTCGGATCAGGCAGAGGCCAGTCCTCCCGGCAAAGTCCTGGGACATAGGGGCACTTCTCTCCGCAGCCCATCGTCACCAGGAGGGTGGCGTACTGCGCCAACTTCTCCGTGAGGAGCTGCGGTTGCGCGTGGGATAAATCAAGGCCAACCTCTTGCATGATCTCCAGCACTACAGGGTGAACACGTGGACTGGGTTCTGTTCCCGCCGAAACAGCCCTAGCCTTTTGAGGATCGGCAAGCTGATTGAAAAAAGCAGCCGCCATCTGTGACCGGCCGGCATTGTGAACACAAGCAAAGATGTAGGTATGCATCAGGACCGCGCTCCTGGCTTGATGGCGTATACCTTCACACTGGCCGCCGCTTGGTTCACGTCGTAGGTGTCCAGCAAAGAGGAGAGGTCTTCATGCAGGGAGGAGGGCGCAGGAACGCAGCAGGCCTCCTGAACGACTGCAAACGGGCTGGCTTCAGCCATGGCCGGGGAGCAGCAACCTGCCTGATTTTCGACTTTCTTGTAGGCGTTCAGGTCAGCTCCGCTATCGACGATCTCCACGTACTCAAATCCGGCCTTCAGCAACTCGTCTCGGTACGTCTCGATCCGCATGGCTCCGGCAATGCAGCCAACGTACGCTGCAAGGCTCGACGCAACTGCCTCCGGCAGTTCGGCCTTGAGCGCAATGTCGCTTACCGCGAGCCTTCCACCGGGCTTCAGGACGCGGGCAATCTCACGGAAGACCGCAGGCTTATCTGGTGCGAGATTGATCACGCAGTTGGAAATGACGCAATCCACGGTCCCATCCCGAAGCGGCAGGTTGTCGATCTGAGCAAGGTGAAACTCTACATTGCTGTAGCCTCCCTTTTCGGCATTGGCCTTGGCTCGCTCGATCATCGAAGGAGTCATGTCGATGCCGATAGCCTTACCCGTTGGGCCAACCTGCTTGGAAGACAGGAACACGTCTAGGCCACCCCCTGAGCCAAGATCCACAACCACCTCGCCAGGGCGAAGGTTGGCCGTGGCCGTGGGATTGCCGCAAGACAGTCCCATGTTGGCCTCGGCAGGGATAGAAGTCAGATCTTCAGGGCTATAGCCAAACGCTTCAGCCACGGCCTTCACGCCTGCATGATCACTTGATAAGGTGCTCTCCGCGACCGCACCATATTTGGACTTCACAGAGTCTAGTAGTAGCTCCGACATGAACCCTCCTCACATATGCTTAAACGACTATATGAGTTGCGCTCGCATACGTCAAGGCGTATACAAAGAACATGGCAGCGAGGCACACGTACAACTTGGAGCGGTTCTTTCAGGCATTGGGGGACAGCACCCGCCTCCGACTTCTGAACCTCATGGGGGATCAGGAGGTCTGCGTCTGCTACTTCGTAGAAATCCTGGGTGGCCCCCAACCGAAGATATCGAGGCATCTGGCCTACCTACGAAGCGCCGGGATCGTAGAAGCGCGACGGGAAGGCAAGTGGATGCATTACCGGATTGTGATGCCACCGCACATCGGGGCAACTCAGGTACTGCGGCAGACGCTTGACTGGCTGAAAGACGAAAAGCAAATGCAGGCAGATCGCGCGCGGTTGACCAAAGCCTGTTGTGCTCCGGCGAAGTACCCGCTGCTGGACGGTGCTCCATTGCCTACGCCGGTCGCCGCGTCCTGTGAGGTTTGCTGATGGCCACCTCTCCTCTTACGCAAGGTCGGACATGCACTCCAGCAACCCGCAAAAAGCTGTCGTTCCTCGACCGCTTCTTCACGCTCTGGATATTTCTGGCAATGGCCATCTGTGTCGCGGTCGGGCACTTCGTACCTGCTTCGGCAGGCCTGGTCAACCGCTTTCAAAGCGGCACCACCAATATTCCCATCGCCATCGGGCTCATCATCATGATGTTTCCCCCGCTGGCGAAGGTCCGCTACGAAAAGCTGGGAGAGGTCTTTCGGAACAAACGGGTGCTAGGGCTGTCGCTGGTGCAGAACTTCCAATACCTGTCTGCGGCGCCGACAACGCTCAAAAACGGCTGCGAGAGCGTTCAATGTCCGTTCTTCTACCCCCCGTTGAATCGAATTAGTGACAGGAGCTTTGCGGAACGACTGGCTTAAGTGTCGGGAAGAGCCTTTCAGAGAACTTGGACCCCTTTGTTGACGGTCAATTCGTGTGAATGCGTGTTGCAAGTATTCGGGCTTGGGGCGAGGTCGCCCCCACGCTGCTGGTTTCGATCAGGAATTCGAATGGCCGTAGACTGCCGTCCTTCGCGGTCGCCAATTTCAGTGCGGGCTGGATAAGCCTTGGGTTGAAGAGTGCCTCTGCTGAGGCTTCTGTGCCGGCCATATTTAGGCCTTGTAAGATCAGCACGTTGCCCGATCCGTCAAGGCTCGGCAAATAAGCGATCACACCGTAGGTTGGGCCCGAGGAGCCCGCGGCCGAGTTGCGATAAATCTTCTGCTCGCCTATCTTCGGAGAACGGTTCACAATGAAGGACTCATCCACTGCCGATGTGTACTCGAGCGAGAATTCCATCGAATGATCGAATAGCGCGACCCAGGGGTCGGTGTGCTTCGATCCAATCAGGATGGCATTGGAACTCTTGAAGTCATCGGCTGTCATGCTGCGCGCGTAGCGAATCTGCGTTCGACCCAAACGATAGTTCGGCAGGCCACTGAGCCTAGCCACGATGTTCACATCGACCACGCTGGTGTAACGCTGCCGGCCAATATCCGTGAAGTTTCCCGAGTCGATGCGGCCCGTTGCAAGCTCGTTCAGGTAAGAGCCGTTCGCGTACTGCTCCACCGTGATGGATCGACCACTCAGGTTCTCAAGGATGCCGAGGCCGCTGTCTGCCGGGACGATCAATGTTTCGCGATTGGATTGGAAGAGCTGCGACCACAACGGGAGTGCTGCACTTGCCGTGTCGTCGCTGCCGTGCGCAGTCCAAGCAAACCAGATCGTGAAGGCAAGCATGGTGCCGATAAGCATGCCCATCAGCGCAACCATCCATATAAATGGCCGGCTACCTAATTGAGCGACGAACGCTGGCTTGGATTCTGGCAGGTAGACCTCTGCATCTTCCTTGAGTAATAGTGGTTGGGGTAGGTGTGGGACGCCCGTTTGGTGGGGCGAAGTATTCGCACTCGGCGCCATCGCCTCGAAGACGGGCACATACCCACCGCGCGGTATGGTGACGCGCATTCGCTCGCCGCTGCCCTCCTGCGCAAAGTAGTCTTCTAGCCGCTTGCGGAGCGTTCGCGCATAGCTCCGGACAATGTTGTCTTCGCCGGGGTTGTAGCCTGCCGGGCGGTTGAAGATCAGCATGCCGATGCGCTGCTCTGTGATTTCATCCTCGCGACCGCGCAGCGACATCTGGCAGATGTGCAAAAGAAAACGCGGCAGCAGTTCGGACTTGGCCATGCCTTTGCTCGTGGCGATGCGGCACGCAAGCTTCCACTCTTCACGGTCGTACAGGTGCAGCTCGGCTTTGTCTGCTCCGCCAAGCAGCGGCCGTTTGTGCTCGCACGCAGCAGCACGTTCTACGGTTTGATCGAGTGCTTCCATAGGTAAAACCTAAAGCGCCACGGTGAATTTTGCGTGAAGCGGCCGCCTTAAGGGTTCGCGCAAGCTATTGAAAAGGCTGCTGGGGCAGGGGTGTACACCCTGTGCACACCCGCGATCCACAGCCGATTCCACCTGTTGCGTCTCCCTTACCGCGCCCCATTATCGCTTCACCGGGCTCTGAACGTTCTTGCGCAGCCATACTCATGCTGCGTCGCAACCCGGACCGTATGCAGCCTCGCTGCATCTTTTGGAGAGACCTACGTGAGACGCCATTCCTTCCTGCTCGCCATTGCCGCGCTGACTCTTCTCAGCCCCGTCGGGTTGCATGCCCAGTTCGAAACTGCCACCGTCCTCGGCTACGTGCGCGACGCATCAGGCGCTGCCATCCCCAATGCGTCGGTCACTCTGGAAAACGTCGACAAGCAGACGCATGTCACCGTGACCAGCAACGGTCAGGGTGCGTACCAGTTCACGGATGTTGTTCTTGGCCGGTACAGGATCACCGCACAGGCCAGCAGCTTCTCCGCCACCAGCACAGACGCTTTTACCGTGCAGGTGAATGCGCACCAGCGCGTTGACGTGAGCCTGAAGACCGGCGCGGCGTCAGAGACGGTGACGGTCACGGGCGCTGCAGAACTGCTGGAGACGGACAACAGCGAACGCGGACAGGTGATCGGCACTCGCGAGGTAGAGAACCTACCGCTGAACGGTCGCGCCTACGCCGATCTGGCGGCGCTGGTTCCCGGCGTCCGCCGCAACATCCTTGAGAACGGCACAGACTCCAGCCGCGATGCCAGCTTCAACGTCAACGGCCAACGCAGCGAGTTCAATAACTTCCTGCTGGACGGTTTAGATAACAACGCCTATGGCACTTCGAATCAGGGCTTCTCGAACCAGGCGATCCCTGCGTCGCCGGACGCCATCAACGAGTTCAAGGTGCAGACCGACAACTACAGCGCTGAATACGGGCGCTCTGCCGGAGCCGTCATCAACGTCAGCATCCGCAGCGGCACCAATAAGTTCCACGGCAAGGCCTACGACTACATCCGCAACACCGCGCTCAATGCCGTGGGGCCGTTCACGCCGACCACCAGTCCACTGACCGGCAAGCCGGTAAAACCGGTGCTCATTCGCAACCAGTTCGGTGGCACCCTTGGCGGCCCCATCTGGCACGACCACACCTTCTTCTTCGCAGACTACGAAGGCACGCGCCAGGTGACCCGCTCCATCATGCAGGCCACCGTTCCCACGGCGGACCAGAACGGCACCAGCGCACTTGCAGTCGCCAACGGCGGTTTCACCTTCCGCAATTCCAGCGGGCTGCCGGTGGCGCTCCAGAACCCGATCACCGGTGCGCTGTACGCGAACGGCGTGGTGCCGCTCAACGATCCGAGTGTCAGCTCCTTTGCCAAGGGCGTGCTCGCGAATCTCCCGCAGGTCAACGTTCCCGGCAATCCGTTCCAGAACAACTACGCCTCGCAGCCGCGCGATCCCATCAATGACAACAAGGGTGACATCCGCATGGATCACACCTTTACCGATCACACGAATATGTTCTTCCGCTACAGCGAGCACCGCGCGGACATCCTGTCGCCGCCCAACATCCAGGGACCCGCGGGCGGCAACGCCAACGGCAACGTGCTGATCTTTAACCAGCAGTATGCCGGCGGCGTAACGCATGTCTTCAATCAGAACTCCATCCTGGATGCACGCTTTGCCTATGCGCACACCGATGGCGGCAAGAGCCCTTACGGCGCAAACCTGACAAACTTGATGGCCGGCATTCCGGGCCTGCCCACTGACCCCACCGTGACCCGCAGCCTGAACGTGCAGAACGTCAGCAACTACACGCAGTTCGGCAACCAGGGCAGCAACCCGCAGTTCCAGAATCCCTCCATCTGGAACCCCAAGGTGAACTACACGCGCATTGCGGGCCGCAGCACCTACAAGGTGGGCTACGAGTACCAAGCCATCTTCACCACCATCGACGACTTCAACCCGACGTACGGCCAGAGCACCTACAGCAAGGGTTTCAGCTATCCCGGCAGCGCAAGCGCGCTGAGTGCCGCGGACATCGGTACCAAGCAGGCGGCAACACTCGCGGACTTCCTCTTCGGTGCGCAGGACAGCTTTCAGTTGAATAACTTCGTCATTGTGCACCTGAACCAGCGCATGCATTACATGTACCTGCAGGACGACGTGCGCGTGAACTCAAAGCTTACGGTCAACGCCGGACTGCGCTATGAACTGGTGACGCCGCAGTGGGAGCGCGACAACAAGCTGGCGAACTTTGACCCGACCACGAACTCGCTGCTCACGGCCTCCAGCGGCTCCATCTATAACCGCGCGCTGGTCAACATGCCGAAGAAGGACTTCGCTCCCCGCATCGGCCTTGCCTACTCCGCTACGAGCAAGACGGTTATTCGCGCGGGCTACGGCATCAGCTATGCGCAGTTCAACCGCGAAGGTGGCGAGAACCTGCTGGTGTACAACCTGCCGAACATCGTCAACACCAACATCAACCAGATTCCCGCGGGCGCCAGCGCTGGGATTCGCGGCTCCAGCGCGGGTTTGACAACCTGCACCGCCGCCCAGGCAGGCGCCAACTTCGATCCCTCGAACCCCAATCCATGCTTCCGCCTGACCACGCAGGGCTTTCCGAATAACTTCGTGAACCCGGCCAACGTAACGGCTGCGAGCAACGCAAGCACGCAGGCGCGCTACATCCCCAGCAACCTGCCGACGGGCTACGTGCAGGCATGGCACGCGACCATTCAACAGCAGTTTGGACCTGGAACCACCTTCGAGGTTGCGTATGTGGGCGAGCACGGCACCAAGCTGCAGGTGCTGGCCGACTACAACCAGGCAACCGGCAATCCGGTCACAGCCACCTGCAACGCAACCACCACCACGGGCTGCATCGCGCTGCTGAACGGCAATGCCGGCCGGCCGCTGAAGACCTTCACGACCATTGAGGAGACGCTGCACTCCGGCTATCTGAGCTACAACGCTCTGCAGACCAAGCTGGAGCATCGTACCGGCCACGGCTTTTACCTGCTGAACTCGTTCACGTGGTCGCACGCGATCGATAATGCAGGCGGCCACCTTGACTCCAACAACGGCGATAACTCGCGCATCAACCTGCTGAACGGCGGGCTTGGCGAGCGTGGCAACTCCGGCTATAACCAGCCGTTGAACGACACGCTGAGCATCGTGTATGACCTGCCGTACGGTCATGGCCGTAGCATTGGAGCCACCGCGCCAAAGTTTATGCAGGAAGTGCTGGGTGGCTGGCAGGTGCTGCTGATCGAGAACGCGCAGAGCGGCCAGCCCATCAACATCACTTACTCGCCCAATAGCTTCCAGCAGTTGAGCACCATCCTGAACCAGCGTCCCAACCAGATCCCCGGGGTTGCGACGGTGATACCGAAGTCGAAGCGTGTGAAGACCAACGGCAACCAGCAGCTCATCGGTCTGAATATCGCCGCGTTCTCGCTGCCCGATGTGAACCATCCTTACGGCAACGCCGGCCGCAACTCAGTGCGCTTCGATCCGTATTACGATACGGACCTTGGACTGCACAAGGCGTTTGAACTGTATCCCGAAGGCACCACGTTCGACTTCCGCGTCGAAGCCTTCAACGTCCTGAACCAGGTGAACTATGCGGTCCCAAGCAGCGGTCTCAGTTCGGGTGCGACGGGCTTCGGTGTAGTCACCTCCGCATCCACCTTCCCGGCACGTGTCCTGCAGTTCGCCGGCAAAGTCATCTTCTAACGAAAGATTGCAGAGGCTCACGATGATGGACAGAAGACGATTCACGCAGATGGCAGGCGCGTCGCTTGGCAGCCTGCTCACCCAGAAGCTATGGGCTGAGCAGGTGCGGGCGACCGCCTCGCCAGACAAGTTTTACTTCGCGCTCATCGCCGACTCGCACATCATCGATGACTTCTACGTCAAGGGCAGCGAGAATGGCGTGGAGGACAACGAGAGCATCCTTGTCACCACGCCGCGTCTTATCGCCGCGCGCGATCTTATCAACAGCCTGTCACCTGCAATCGAGCAGGTCTTTCTCATCGGGGATTATTTCCATAATTATCCTTCCACCGAATACGACTTCTACTTTCAGAACACCACGCGGCTGGATCATGCGAAGACAATCACCGATAAGTTCAAGGCGCCGGTGCATCTCGGCTTTGGGAATCATGACTATGACGTGCGGCGCGTGCCGCGTGAGATGAGCCATCGCCTGTTTAAGGCGAAGTTCCATGCGGAGCCCTACTCCGTGCTGGATTACAAGGGTTACAAGTTCATCCATCTGAACAACTTCCTTGGCAGCACGCAGGACGATAAAGCGCCGGACTTCAACCCAAGCCTTGGTTCACTTGGAGAGACGCAGCTTCATTGGCTGGAAGCGCAGCTTGCGGAACGCAAGTCTACCTTCCTCTTCATCCACTACCCACTGATGCAGACACAGGCCACGGAGTTCAGTGACTACGGCTTGCAGCCACTGCTGCGCCGTTACTCGGGGAACATTCAACTCGTCGTTTCAGGGCACGTACATAAGTGGATCGACTTCGCGCATACTTACGGCCCGCAGCATTACATCATGGCCGCAACACGTTACGACCCCAACGCTTACATGCTGATGGAAGTGGACACGCGCCGCGGCACCTGGCGCTTCCTCAACGCTGACCTGGTCGAGTGGTCCACCCACTACAGCAAGCCGTACCGCACCGCATAACTAGGAGCAGGGAAGATCATCATGCGCAAAGCAATCGCTGTCGCAGTCGCGCTCGTTCCACTTTGGACCAGCAGCAGCGCATACCCGCAGACGGATGCTGGTACGAAGATCAATCAGATTCAGGTGGTCGGCACGCATAACAGCTATCACACGGGGATCGCGCCCAACGAGACAAAGCTTTGGCAGGCCAAGTATGCCAGTGCGTACGAAGGCCTCGACTATCAGCATGAGCCTCTGCCGAAGCAGCTTGACAGTGGTGTGCGGCAGATCGAGCTTGACGTCTACGCCGACGCAAAGGGTGGACTGTTCGCGCATCCGATGGGACCGGATAATGTTGCAGCGGCCCACGTACCGGCTGATGCTCCATTTGATCCCGACAACCTGATGAGCAAGCCGGGCTTCAAGGTGATGCACATGCAGGACATTGATTACCGCAGCTCATGCCAGCCCTTCATCGGCTGCCTGCAACAGGTGCGTGCATGGTCGAAGCAGCATCCCGATCACGTTCCCATCTTCATCCTGGTGGAGACCAAGGAGAGCAAGCCGCGCGAAGGTGTGCAACGCACGGTGCCCGAGCCCTTCACACCGCAGGCCTTCGACGCTCTGGATGCCGAGATCCATTCTGTCTTCCCGCCAAGCGAACTCATCACACCGGACGATGTGCGCGGCAGCTACGCAACGTTGAACCAGGCTGTCCTTGCAGGGAACTGGCCGACGCTCGCAAGTTCGCGGGGCAAGGTCATCTTCCTGCTGGACCAGCGTTCCGTCGGTCCCATCTATCTGCAAGGTCATCCTTCACTGCGCGGCCGCGTGCTCTTCACCAACGCTGTGCCCGGTCGCGACGATGCAGCATTCCTTGAACGCAACGAAGGTCCCGCAGATGAGATCATGCAGCTTGTGAAGCAGGGATACCTGATCCGCGCACGCACCGACGGCGATACCAAGCAGGCGCGCGTCAACAACACGGCAACGCGCGACGCCATGATTGCAAGCGGAGCGCAGATGCTGAGCACCGACTACCCCGTGGACGAGCCTGCCCGCTGGAAGGGCCACTATGTCGTCCAGCTCCCCGGCGGCGGCGAAGCGCGCTGCAATCCCGTCAATGCGCCAGGTGGGTGCACCCTCAAGTAACAAAGCGCCCATTTACCTTTCCACGGTCGCGGAGTTGCCTGGTTGTTGCTCATGTCTGCTCCTGAGCTTGTTTTCTTCCAGCCTGCGCTGGATGCGGGTCATACATTCCTCACACGTCCGGAGGGAAGCTCGCGCGTTTGAAAGACCGAAACGCGAGCGTCATTTGGGCGTGAAGTTCCCCATGATTCCTTACGTCGGGGTAGAGGGGATCATGTCGCTGCCATTGCTCTTCAAGCTGCTCAAACGTGTGCAACCTGGTCTCAAGGCGGACCCAAGGGCACCGGAAGTAGCGCAAGGGCTTGCGCGAGTGAGGGCGTTGACGCGTCGAGGCGCCGTGCTGATGAACAGCCAGCTAAAGGTCGGAAACCTTACGCTGTGCAGCAGCAAACACGTTCTGGAATGCGCGGGGCGATCGATCCCGCTGACGCCGACTGAATTTGCACTGCTGGAGAAGCTGATGCAAAGGGCAGGGATTGTGGTGCGCAAAGAAACGCTGGCGGAGGCTGGATGGAAGCACCAGAGTGACTTCAGCGATGACAGCCTTTACGTTTTCATGAGAGCTCTCCGAGCGAAGATTCATTCGGAATCGCAGTCCGTGGTGCTGCAAACGGTACGCGGTGTGGGTTACATCCTTAAGGCTTTGCCATAGCGGCCCAGCTTCATGAGCAGGTCTCCCTCCACGCCTCCGCGCCGGGAGCTGACTCCGCAGCCGCCGTTTCATATCCTTGGGAATCACCACCATCATGTAGCGCATCGATATATCCTTCCAGTTCAGGGCGGTAGAAGCGTTTCGAAGCGGTTGTCATGGACTCATTCTATGAAGCTCAATCGCTGATCAAGTCCTTCATGGAAGGTCATGCGGGCTCTTTAGGCGAAATGGTTTTACGAATGCAGCAGGCACATGACCAGCTGGTAGACGCGACAGATCTTCATGGAGCGATGACACTATAACGTATGGCTCTGGGAATAACGTATGGCTTTGGGATGGATGCTCGACAGGATCGATGCGCATGACGGCACAGTCCCCACGAGCGCTGCTCGGCTGTATCGCTGACGATTTTACCGGCGCAACTGATCTCGCCAACATGCTGGTGCGCGGCGGCATGCGTACGGTGCAGAGCATCGGCGTGCCGAAGTCGAACGACACCGTCGATGCCGATGCGCTTGTGGTTGCGCTCAAATCACGAACGATTCCTGCCGCCGATGCAGTAGCGCAGTCACTTGCCGCGTTTGACTGGTTGCGCGCGCAAGGCTGCCGCCAATTCTTTTTCAAATACTGTTCCACATTCGATTCCACCGAAGACGGCAACATCGGTCCGGTTACCGATGCTCTGCTCGATGCGCTGTCCCGCGAAGATGGTGCGACGGACTTCACGATCGCCTGCCCGGCGTTTCCCGAGAACGGCCGCACGATCTATCGCGGGCATCTGTTTGTCGGCGATACCTTGCTCAACGAGTCAGGCATGGAAAACCATCCGCTTACGCCGATGCGTGACGCAAACCTTGTACGAGTGCTGCAACGGCAAACGCCGTCGAAGGTTGGGCTGGTGCGCTACAGCAGCGTGACCAAGGGCGTTGCTGCCGTGCGCGATGCATTCGACACGTTGCGCAAGGACGGCGTGCGCATCGCGATCGCGGATGCGGTGTCCGACGCAGACCTTGACGTGCTTGGGAAAGCCTGTGCCGGCCTCGAACTCATCACGGGCGGTTCGGGCGTTGCGCTTGGCTTGCCCGGTAACTTCCGTCGCGCCGGTTTACTTGCCGGACAAAGCGACGCCGCGCAGTTGCCGCAGGTGGAAGGTTTGTCGGCGGTGCTCGCCGGCAGCGCGTCCAAGGCGACGAATGCACAAGTGGCCGCGTGGCGAAACAGCCGGCCCGCGTTTCGTATCGATCCGCTTGCGGTGGGGCGCGGCGAGCGTGTCGTCGAGCAGGCGCTCGCATTTGCGCAGCCTTATCTGGACAATGGCGAGCCGGTGCTGATCTACGCGACCGCGACGCCCGATGAAGTCAAAGCGGTGCAAGATCAACTCGGAGTGAACGAAGCGGGGTACCTGGTGGAAAGCACGCTGGCGTCGATAGCATACGGCTTGCGCCAGCGCGGCGTGCGCCGTTTTGTGGTGGCAGGCGGCGAGACGTCCGGCGCGGTGGTGCAGGCGCTCGACGTGCGCACGCTGCGCATCGGCGCGCAGATCGATCCGGGCGTGCCGGCTACCGTGACGACTGGCGCCGAGCCGCTCGCACTTGCGTTGAAATCGGGCAATTTTGGCGCGATCGATTTCTTTGAAAAAGCCCTGCGCCACCTCCATGGAGTTACGCAATGACGACTACACCCGCACTCAACCTCCGCGGTGACGCCCGGGTTCGCGAAGAAATCTGCGTGACTGGCGCAAGCCTTTACCAGCGCGGCTACACCGTAGGCAGCGCAGGCAATATCAGCGCGCGGCTGGACGATGGCTGGTTGATCACGCCCACTGATGCCTGCCTTGGCCGCCTCGATCCCGCCGATATCGCGAAGGTGGATTTTAACGGCAACGTGGTGTCGGGCGGAAAGCCGTCGAAGACGCTCGCGCTGCATCGCGGGATTTACGCGCGGAACGCCGAAGCACGCGGCGTCGTCCACACGCACTCGACGTATCTGGTCGCCTTGACGCTCACCGGCGTGTGGCATGAGCACGACGTGCTGCCGCCGATTACTCCCTACTACGTGATGAAAGTAGGCCACGTCCCTCTGATCCGTTACCGGCGTCCGGGCGATTCAGACGTGGCGGAAGAGGTCGCCACGCTGGCAGGCTCCGTGCGGGCTGTGCTGCTCGAACGTCTTGGCCCGGTGGTGTGGGAGCGTTCGGTATCGCAGGCTGCTTACGCGTTAGAGGAACTTGAGGAAACCGCACGCCTATGGCTAATGACGAACCCGCGCCCAACGCCGCTGGACGAAGCCGCGCTGGCCGAACTGCGCACGCAATTCGGCGCACGCTGGTAGACACGCCTGAACCGAATGATTCTCCTGGAGACGCCATCGTGCCACGCTTTGCCGCTAACCTGACCATGATGTACAACGAGCATGCTTTTCTGGATCGCTTTGCCGCTGCCGCAAAGGACGGCTTCAACGCAGTGGAGTTCTTGTTTCCGTACGACTTCGGCGCAGATGAACTCAAGACGCGGCTCGACGCGCATGGCATGACCCAGGCGCTCTTCAACGCGCCATCCGGCGACTGGGCTGCGGGCGAACGCGGCATCGCTTCACTGCCTGGCCGCGAAGACGAGTTTGTTCGCAGCGTGGACATTGCGCTCGACTATGCGCGCGTGATCGGAAACCGCACGCTGCATGTAATGGCAGGGCTGATCCGGCCGAATCAGCCGCGTGAACGGCATCGTGACGTGTATGTGAAAAATCTCGCGCACGCCGCGAAGGCTGCGGAGGCCGAAGGCATCACAGTGGTCATTGAGCCGATCAACACGCGCGACATGCCCGGCTTCTTTCTAAGCCGCCAGGACGACGCCCAGGCAATCTGCAGCGAAGTTGGTGCGCCGAATCTCAAGGTGCAATTCGACTGCTACCACTGCCAGATTGTCGAAGGCGATCTGGCGATGAAGCTCAAGCGCGACATTGTCGGAATCGGCCACATCCAGGTTGCGAGTGTGCCGGAGCGTCGCGAGCCGGATAGTGGCGAACTGAATTACCCCTATCTGTTCGATTTGATTGACACCCTGGGTTACGACGGCTACATCGGTTGCGAGTACCGGCCTAAGGCTGCGACATCCGATGGACTTGGCTGGCTGCGTCCTTATTTGAGGAGTTGACTACCTGACCAGGAATGAAGAGTTGTCGAGTCACGGCATGGCAGCGGTGCGTACATTTCTCCGCGCTATCCGTGCGAGGAGTCGCCGTGTGCCGGCTTGTAGACCACAGATCGTGAGCCGGCGATAAGGATGTCAACGAGGCGGCGGGCGCTTTGCTCCCAGCCGGGGACAGCCATGGTGTGGAAGACGCCGACGAGCGCGCGGACGAAGTCGTACGGGTCGGTATCAGCGCTGAGATCGCCGTTCGCGATGGCGCGTTTGACCGATGTGATGAAGGCCGTGTGAATGAGGCTGCGCGAGCCCTCGATGAGCCGCATCGATCCGCCGGCGACGGTATCCATGGCAGGGATGATGAGCATTTTCCCATCGACATGGTCAATTAAGAGCAGCATCCAGGCACGAAGCGCTTCGAGCGGCGGCATGGTGGCGGCGAATCGCTCTTCGGCTTCGGCAAGCTTTTCGACTTCGTTACGATAGACGGCTTCGATGAGCGCGTCGCGTGTTGGAAAGTGGCGATAGAGGGTGGCATTGCCGATGCCGGACCGGCGTGCGATGTCGTCCAGGCTGGCGGCTGCGCCGTTACGTGTAAAGGCTTCCTTTGCTACCTCCAGGATGCGTTCGCGGTTGCGCGTTGCGTCAACGCGTGGTTTGCGAGCATGCGGCACCGGGGGCTTTTTGATCGGCATGCAGAAGTCACAGAAATTATTGTGCAACCGGGGAATATCCCCGTTTATCTATTTAATGCGGGGACTGTCTCCGTTTTATGCGGCAGAGACACAGATGTCAATTCGGCGCGGTCGTTACGGGCTGCGCCACAACAGCAGGAGGATGACCATGCTTGTATTTGTAACGGGAGCAACGGGATTTATCGGAACCGAACTGGTGAAAGAGCTGGTCGAGGCAGGGCACGCGGTGCGCGGACTCACGCGCAGTGATGAAGGTGTTGAGCAGTTGAAGGCAGCGGGCGCCGAGTCCGTTCGCGGCGACCTCACGGATCTCGACAGCCTGCGCAGCGGCGCCACGGGTGTCGATGTGGTGGTGCATCTGGCGTTCAATCATGACTTCTCGAAATTTGCCCAGAATGGAGTCGACGAGATGCATGCGATTGAGGCGATTGGATCGGTGATGGAGCCGGGCAAGCTGCTGGTGGTGACCTCGGGCGTTGGATTGACGAGCGGCGGCCCCGGCCACGTGCGCACGGAGAGTGATCCTGCCATGGATTCGCCGTCGATTCCGCGCCGTCCCGAGAAGGCTGCACAGGCCGTGGCAGATAAGGGCGTGCATGTGGCGATTGTGCGTTTGCCGCAGGTGCATGACACGCGCAAGCAGGGCCTGGTGCCACTGTTTACGCAAACGGCGCGGGAGAAGGGCGTGTCTGCATACATTGGCGATGGTGCGAACCGCTGGGCTGCGGCTCCGCTGATGGACGTGGCACACCTCTACCGGCTGGCGGTCGAGAAGACGGGACCGGGCGTGACGGTGTACAACGCGGTTCAGGAAGAGGGCGTGTCGGCGCGCGAGATCGCAGAGACGATTGGTACGGGGCTGAAGGTGCCAGTTGTATCGATTGCGCCGGAGGAGGCCGGCGAGCACTTTGGATGGTTTGCGCACTTTGCGGCATTAGATATGCCGGCATCGAGCGAGTGGACGCGTAAGACGCTGGGATGGGACCCGACTGGCCCTGGGCTGATCGAGGACCTGACGAACATGAAGTATTTCTGACAGAGCTGCCGCAACAACTGTGATGAATTCGAAGAGGAAGGCCCTGGGATTCTCCAGGGCCTCTTTTATAGTGCGACCCTTGCTTTGACCCAAATGTGACCGTACGTCACTCAGGAATGCTAAGAATCGAGACGCTGCATTCAAGCCCTAGGAGCTGCTCTGCATTGCACCTTATTCTTGAGTCAGTTGTTCTGGAGGCGCACGCAGGCGCATCTTGCATCTGAAACGATCTTGCGTGCCTACGAAAGCTACTCCTGCTTCGTATTACATCTAGCCACTCTCAAGCAGGCGAAGGAACTGTTTTCATCCATATGAGGCCACATGGAGCGTAGTGTTTGTTTTCTTGCATCAATCCTGTGCAGCACGTTCGTCGTTTCCGTTGCGCAGAGCGGCAACCAGGGAGCCATCACCGGCACTGTAACCGACAAGAGCGGAGCGCTCATCGGCAATGCCTCAGTCAACGTAAAAAATCTGGCGACCGGAACCTCACGCTCCGTTACGACGGACCATGCGGGCTTTTACGACGTTGAATCTCTCGATCCTGGCGCGTACGTGGTCACCATCGCCGCTAAGGGTTTCAAAGGCTCCGTTCTTGTGAATGAAGAGCTTGAGCCTGGCCAGCGCAGGCGCACGGACGCTCAACTTGCCATCGGTGATGCTGCCGAACAGGTCACGGTACGCGATAACACCTCTCAGGTACAGACGGAGAGCTCAGAAAGCGGCGGCACGATCACGAGTGCCGAAGTCGCAAACCTGATGCTGAACGGCCGCAACTTCCAGACGCTCGGCCAGCTTGTGCCGGGCGTCAGCAGCACTCTTGGCGGCAATGTACAGCCCGGCGGCGGCTACGGCGGCGCCACGAATCTCATCGTCAACGGCAACTCGGTCGAGTACTCGGTGTACACCATCGACGGCGTTGTGGACATGAACGACGGCAGCCTCACAAATATCAATGTCTTGCCCGTTGTTGACGCGATCCAGGAGTTTCGCATCCTGAAGGACAATTACAGCGCACGCTACGGCTTCTCGGGCTCAGGCCAGATCATCGTGGAAACGAAGGCGGGCTCGACGAGCTATCACGGCGCGCTTTGGGATTATTTCCGCAACAGCGCCACGGACGCGCGAAACTACTTCACGCCCACACGCACTGCTCTCCATCAAAATATCTATGGCTACACCTTCGGCGGTCCCATTCCCCGTCTGAAGCGCACGTTCTTTTTCGCCGCGAACGAATGGCGATCCTCCAGCACCGGCTCGGCCCGGCTTGGCGCGGTCTTTACCAATCCCATGCGGCAGGGCAACTTCAGCGCAAGTCCTACGCTGCCTAAGACCGGCCAGCTCACACTTGACGCCAACAGCCAAAAGCTCCTCGCCTCAGAGGGCAAGAGCAACTGCGTCTCCGGAACCACCGTAAATCCAAGCTGCTTCGATCCGGTTGCCAGTTATCTGCTTGCTACCTACATTCCCCAACCGAACGACATCCCGAACGGCTTCAATAACTACATCAACCCTGCGCCAGTGCGTCTCAACCAGCTCGATTTTAATGATCGCGTGGATCACTCCTTCACAGAGAATGAAGTCCTCACCGGCCGCGCCATCTACGAGCAGGTGAACCAGCAGTATCCGTATGACAACTATGCCGGTCTCGCCTTCAACACCACCAGCGATGCCTACTACACCACGGCTTCCAACCTGCTGCTGCGTATGAACTCCACGTTGAGCACGCATTGGAACAACGTTGCTTCGCTCGGCTACACCGACAACAAGATCAAGATTTTCGACACATCGAACAACGTCACGCTGCCGTCGAACGTGACCATTCAGCAGTCGTTTCCGGGAGCCGATCCGCTCAATCGCATTCCGAACATCAGCATCAGTGGAGGCTACTCCGGTCTGGGCGTTGGAGCACAGCCCATCCACGCCACCGACGGCGACGGCATCATCGCCGATGACGTGAACTGGGTGCGCGGCAATCACGTGGTGCAGTTTGGTGCGGTGTACATTTTCGGCATCAAGCACCAGAATGTCTTTACGCTGCCGCAGGGTAGCTTCGGCTTCTCGGGCACGCATACCGGCGACCCCGCCGCTGACTTCCTGCTTGGTCTCGATTCCGGCTACTCACAGGTCAGCCAGGCGCGCAGCGGTGCATTCCACTATCGCCAGGGTGAGAGCTATGTGCAGGACAATTGGAAGGTCATGCCCCGGCTTACCTTTAATCTTGGCCTGCGCTGGTATTACTATTCTCCGGATACTGTCAGCGGAGACCTGGTTACCAACTTCGATCCCAACAGCTATAGCGCAGCCCAGGCGCCCGTTGTCACGCCTACCGGAACGTTGCTGACCAACGCCGCGAATCAACCCATCACGTCAACCGGCACCTTAGCTTCCAGCACCAACGGCCTCGTCTTTGCAGGACAGAACGGCACACCGAGCGGCTTCTTCAACGCGAAGAAATCCGACTTCGCGCCTCGCATCGGCTTTGCCTATGCCATCGGCAGCGACAACAAGACCTCCGTCCACGGGGGCTATGGCATTGGCTACACGCGCCTTGCGCTATCGCAGATTTACAACCTCTTCGGCTCGAACCCGCCCTATGTCAAAGGCGTCAGCATCCTCAACAGCCTGCTCAGTAACGGTACTGCTGGCACGGGAGCCACGCCCACCACGCAGACGCTGTACGGCATCGTGGCCAGCCAGCGGCCCGCCGCTCAAACGCAAAATTTCAGTCTCACCTTCGAGCGCGAGGTCATCCCCAACGGCATCTTCACTGCTGCCTATGCGGGCAGCCTCTCGCGCCATCTTGAGACCACCTACTACGACCAGAACGAGCCGCTGAGCGTCAACGCACCGTCTGTGACCGGATGCTTGCCAGCGGGCATGGCCGTGCTTTCCCACTACCAGTACGACCCCTGCATCAACACCGGCAAGGTCTCGGGTAACTACACCCGCCCGTACCTCGGCTACTCGACGATTCAATCGCAGGCCTTCCCCGGATCAGGCAATTACAACTCGCTCCAGGGCGGCTTCACCTATCGCACCACGCCGCTGCAGCTCAATATCGCCTACACCTATAGCAAGGCCCTCGCGACCATCGCCAGCCGAAAGACCGGCGGCGCGTCCTCCACCACGAATGCACAGGTGCAGGACTGGAGAAACCTCTCCGCCGAATACGGCCTGCCGGACTTTGATCGAACGCATGTCTTCGTCACCAGCGTCATCTACAACCTGCCCTGGTTTAGCACAGCACATACGCTGCTGCGCACGACGCTCGGCGGCTGGAGCCTAGCTGGACTTACCATTCTGGAGAGCGGCTATGCCATGAGCCCCTCCACGTCGTACTCCACCGCGGGGCTCTCCACGCGGCCAAACCTAGTAGCTCCGATCAAGAAGATCGGCACCAAGGCACAGTGGTTCAGCACCGCTTCCTTCGCCGCTCCTGCGTATGGGTTTTACGGGAACGCCAGTAACGGCAGCATTCGCGGGCCTAGCGAGCTAGCCGGCAATGTAGCGCTCTACAAAACGTTCCCGGTCCGCGACAAGGTCAACATCCAGTTTCGTGCAGAGGCCTTCAACGTAGCCAATCACACCAACTTCGCTGCGGTCTCCACTGCTTTCGGCTCGGCTAATTTCGGTCAAGTCACCAGCGCGCTTGATCCACGCATTCTGGAATTCGCTCTGCGTACAACGTTCTAGCGTTGTACGCAGGAAGAACAGCTATGGCTACGATGAGTTTTTAGTTTTTGACCAGCTTGACCTGGTTCACAGGGATGGTGAAGGTTGCCAGCGGGATGAGCGTGGCTGCCGGCTGAGTGATTGTGCTGACCGACTTGAACTCACAGACGAGTTGTTCCGGAGTAAGCGTAAGGATGCCGTAGCCGTGCGTCGAGGAGTTAAGGAACTCAATCCATGGATTGGCGGCGCGCAGCGTGTCAGACAGCAACGCTGGGGGTAAGCCCATCTGCTTGGCCGGCACCGGCCGGCTCGGCAGCGAGATGACGGACTCGATCTCTTCTGAGAAGTTGGCCGAGGTGATGGAGCCGACCATGAGCTCAATGCCGACATGGGACTCGAAGGGATTGTCGAAGTCTGTCTTCAGGTAGCCGGCGAGAAAGGTGTGCAGGTCGCCGGTGAGTGCGATGACGTTCTTGATGTTGCCATGCTTGATGACGTTCAGGATGGCGTTGCGCTCCTGCTGGTAGCCATCCCACTGATCGAGATTAATGTAGAGCGGCCCAAACTTGAGCTGCATGAGCATGACCTCGTTGGCCCAGAGCTTCCATGTGGCCTGCGTGGTCTCAAGCTGGTTTACGAACCAGGTGTGCTGTGTGGCTCCGAGCATGGAGCGGGAGGTGTTGCCCATCTCCGAGCAGCCGAACGAGAAGTAGCGCTCACCCATTTCGTTTGAGCCGCATGGCGGAGCGTCCCGATAGAGGCGCTCGTCCGTGACTACGAGCTCGGCGAGTGTGCCAAAGGAAAAGGTGCGGTAGACCTGGATGGAGTTCTCCCAGCCCTGGCTGGAGTCGAAGGGCGTGTTGGCAAGTCCGTACTCGCTCCATGCCTGGTTGGCGGCGAGACGAAGTGCCGGCTGGGGCGTGGTGGCTGTGACGGGTGCAACGTCGTTGTCAGGATGAAACTGCTGATGACAATCGTTTGCGAATTCGTGATCGTCCCAGAGCAGGATGTAGGCGAAGTTCTCGTGGACTGCCTGCTGACTTTGGTCGAGCGATAGACCTTGTAGAGGTGCCGGTAGTCGTCGACGTTTTGCGGGACATGGCCTCCGGAGGGGAAGGGCGGCACAGTACGCACGGGGTTGTTCTGGAAGGAACCGGAATGGATGGTCTCATAGATGTAGTCGCCCAAGTGGACAATAAAGTCGACCGGCTCGTTTGCGAGATAGGTCAGTGCGTTGTAGTAGCCGTTGCCATAATCCTGGCAGACGACGTATCCGAGCTTCAGCAGGGCGAGTGAGTCCGTCTGCAGGGGAAGCGTCTTGAAGCGGCCGGTACGCGAAGGCACCTGGTTGTAGATGAAGCGGTAATGATATTGCGTGAAGGCGCCGAGGACAGAGTTGGCGACCGGTATCTTAACCGTCCCATCTTTGTCGCTCGCGAGGACTGCAACTCCTTCCATGAGGATGGTCGCAGGCGCAAAGCCTGGGTCTGTGCCAATCTGCCAGGCCAGCCTATCGCCTGAAGGGCTTGCTTGCTGCGTGGGATCGACGCGGGTCCAAAGCACGATGCCATTCGATCGCGGATCGCCCGAGGCCACAGACTGCGGATAGATGGCTGGCTGTTGTGCTGCGGTCGCAGATGGATCCACCTGAAAGAGCAGGTCGCGATCCGCCTGCGAGAGGCCACTAAGACTTGGATCGAGCACGAAAGGCACCTCGCCGAAGTATGTATCTGACACCGTACGCTTGAGCCGAAGCGAACGGGGCAGGATCCAGGCTAACGCACCAGCCTCAGACCGTGGACTTCAGGAAGAGACGACATCGTCGCTGCGTAGATGACAGGTCGGTATGCCGCGCGATGCATTTTCAGATGTTCGCAAGGATGACTTCTTTCAATCCCTGCGTGATGGTGTATGAGTCGCCGAGTGGACGGGCCTCAATAACGTATAAGCCTTTGAAGCCGGAATCGCGAATGGTATGAAGCGTGGCGGGCATGTCCCAGCCAGGATTGTCGCGCCAGTTGATGTGCACCTGGCCTGAGGTGTAGGGCATCATGAGGTAGATGCCGTCGTTCATCGCGTCCTGCGTGTCCACGCACATGCCGCCAACGTCGATATTGGCGTAGGCTTTGGATCGTTTGTAGAGCTCGAGCAGGAGCGTGTTTTCTGCGTCGGGAGCCCACTCGCGACCGGATGGTTTGTAACCACGCGGAGGCTCAGGCGCCATGACAAACGGGAACCCACTTCGCCATGCGACGCGGGTTGCATTACCAATGACCCACTTCGGTTCCGGCGGCAGCACAGCCGGTGGATATGTGACCGGATTGACCAAAACATCACGGCCCTTCTGTGCGCGGGCGCGGTCTTCCATACAAACTTTTACGTTCTTCTTTTCCGCGTGCTCCACGATGCGCTTCAGAGCGTCGACTGTGGCATCCATTCTGTCACGTGTCAGCTTCCCCTGGTTGATCATGATCCGTGGTGAGCCAAGTGCCGCACACCGGTCAATACCTTCCATCGTGCGTGTGACGGCCTGTTCCCGGATCGCAGCGTCTGCCGAAGAGATGGAGATGCCCTGCAGTTCAAGATTGATCTGCGAGATGTGCGTGCCGGCCTGCTGCATCCGATGTTCCAGTTGTGACAACATCGCGGGATCTTGAAAGGGTAGGTGAGCGTATTGAAACTCCATGAGCCGAATACCATAGCGGTCAACGTAGACCTGGGGCAGATCGAGGATGTCCAGCTCTTCGTTCGATTTTTCGAGGCGTCCTGGATAGCGCAGCAGGTTGCCGAAGTTGTAAGTCATCATCGACAGCCGTGAGAGTTTTGACGTTGATTGCGCCGGGGCCGTCTGGGCGCATGCCACGGCGGCTGCTGCCAGAGTCGACGTACATAGGAATGCTCGACGGTCCATTGCAGGACATCATCGCAGCTTCACGAATCAGCGAGCAATCTTTTATGAACACGTTGATAGGCTAGACTTCATAAAGAAACCGTCGAAAGTCTCTTTGCAACTGCTCTTTTGCTGAGGCACGATACTGCACATGCTGTTGCGTTCACCATCCCGGCCCGCCCATCTCCGGCAGTTCAATACGAGAGGCCTGCTGCAGCTTCTCCGTGCAAACAATCCTTGTTCCAAGGCTGATCTGGTGCGGCTCTCGGGTCTGAGCGCACCCACCGTCTCGAGCGGTGTCATGCATCTGGAACAACTGGGATTGATTGAGTTTCTGGGTGATGGTGAATCGAGCGGCGGACGTCCGCCCTCTCTGTTACGCTTCAACGCAACGCATGCCTATGTAGCCTCGGCCGATATTGGCGGCACTCGTCTGCGCATGATGCTGGCCGACCTGAATGGAGCTGCGATCTCACAGTGGAGCACCGTTCTACTCAAGTCTCAAAAGACTGCCGGAGAAATCTGCGCCCTTGTGCTGCAAGGGCTCAAGATCATGTGCTTACAGAGTGGTGTAGCGCTCAAAAAGGTGCGGCACATGACGGCGGGAGCGCCGGGTATTACGAACGTCGATACAGGTGTGGTGCTGTCTGCCCCAAATCTCAAAAGTTGGAATGATGTTCCTCTACGTGACATGTTGCAGAAGATCACGGGCTTTCCCGTCATCGTGGAGAACGACATCAACCTTGCTGCAATTGGTGAGTATCACTTTGGCGCTGCTCAGGGTTTGCGGAATTTCCTCTTCATCGGACTCGGCACGGGTGTGGGCGCCGGCATATTTCTTGCTGGCCGCATCCATCACGGAGCGCAATGGCGTGCCGGAGAGATTGGCTATTTCGGTGTGGCGGATCGTTCCCGCGACATGATCCGGGTGCGAGAAACCGGGCAGTTGGAGCGTGAGATCGGTGGCGCCGGAATCGAAGATCATTGGAGGGCGTTGCTGCAACGCAGCAAGTCGCCCATAGCTGCGGAGCTAGGAAAGCTGCGCGTCCAGCAAATCTTTGACCTGGCACGTGACGGCGATCCTATGGCTCGCAACGTGGTAGATCATGTTGCAGATGTGCTGTCGGATGTCATTGCAGAAGCAGTATTGCTGCTGGACCCGGAGGCGGTCATTCTGGGTGGGGGCATCGGCTGTCATGAAGAAGTGCTCCGGGCGACGCAGATGAGGTTGGCTCGGCATGAATTGGCAGACCTGCACATCCGAACCAGTTTGCTAGGTACACAGGCGCAGTTGTTTGTGGGCGTTTCACTTTCGCTGATCGCGGCGGAAGCGGCTCTTCTGCTGGAGAACGTGTAGCGAGGTCATTTGACGCGGTGTTTTGTCGGGCCATAGTATTGGACCGGCCACTTACATAACCCGTCTTACAAAGTCTGACCGGATGACTCTTCGAATCTGAATGCGAACAGATGCGTTTCACAGTAGGAGCATGCATGTATTCACGCCGGGACTTCGGAAGACTGGCCGTAATGACACTGCCGATGGTGGCGGCAATGAAGGGCAGAGCCGATGCGATGTTTCATGGGGTGAGACTGGGCGCTATCACCTATAGCTTCCATGACATACCGGATGTAGTTGGCCAGGACCATCTGGATGCAGTGATTACGGACTGCAAGGCGTGTGGACTTGAGTTGATTGAGTTGTTGAGCAGCCATGTCGAACCTTACATGCCGCCCGCCCGTTCCGGCGGATCAGGCGTTGGTGCTGTGGCCAGGGCGAGTGCGCAAGGTGCGGCAACAGCTACAGCCGGCGCGCCAACCTCAAGCCAAAGCTCGCAGGCAATCAAGAATCGAGAAGCGTTGCGTGCGTGGCGCATCGACACGCCGATACGCCATTTCACAGACGTGCGAAAGAAGCTGGCGGCGAACGGCATTTCAGTGTTCGCCTACACGGTCAACAGCATCGGGAACGACTTTACCGACGCTGAGATGGACAAGGTATTTGAGCAGGCGAAGGCTATCGGCGCGACCTGCATCTCAACGTCCACGACGCTGACCGCCGCGCAAAAGACCGCGCCGTTTGCCGAGAAGCATACTTTTCCCGTGGCATTCCACAATCACCAGGACATCACTGATCCTAACCAGTTCGCCACGCCGGAGAGCTTTTATAAAGGCATGGCCATGTCGAAGATGTTCCGCATTAATCTCGACATTGGTTACATTACTGGCTCGGGATCGGATGCAGTGGAATTCATCCGGAAGAATCATGATCGGATCACGCATATCCATGTGAAGGACCGTAAGAAGAACCTTGGACCGAGTGTGCCATGGGGGCAGGGCGATACACCGATCGGCCCCGTGATGAAATTGCTGCAGCAAAGCGGCTATCCCATACCGGCTCTTGTGGAACTTTCGTATCCGGTACCGGAGACATCCAACTGCGTGACGGAAGTAAATAAGTGCTTGAGTTATATGAAGCAGACGTTGTTATGACATGCCTCTCGCAGTTGACGGGTCGCTTTGTCCGGGCCGGCATCACGTGGCTCGCCGTAACTGCATGTGCGATCACGCTTCTCCCGGTTGTGGCACAAGACCGTGCACAAAATCGCTCGGTCGTGATGTCGACCGGCGGTATGGTGGCCTCGGAGAACCCGCTGGCCTCGCAGGCAGGTGCGCAAATCCTGGCACAGGGCGGCACTGCGGTGGACGCAGCCGTGGCGACCAACGCCGTCATGGGCGTGGTCGAGCCCATGATGAATGGCATGGGAGGCGATCTCTTCGCCATCGTGTACGAGGCAAAGACGGGGAAGATCTACGGCCTGAACGCAAGTGGCTGGGCGCCGAAGGCAATGTCCATCGACCAGTTGAAGAGCAAGGGCTTTACGCAGATGCCCAACCTCGGCATCCAGTCTGTCACGGTGCCCGGCGCGGTCGATGGGTGGGCGAAGCTGCTTTCGCGATTTGGGAAGAAGACGTTCGCAGAAGTGCTCTCGCCAGCCATCTACTATGCCAGCAAAGGCTATCCCGTTCCGGAGTGGACAGCGGCTTACTGGGCAGATTACGTAGACCTGCTGCGGAAGGATGGGAACGCGACAAAGACCTTCCTGCCGGCGAACCGGTCGCCGCAGCCGGGTGAGCTCTTCACGAATCCAGACCTCGCTCACTCGCTCAACCTGATTGCAGCCGGCGGTCGTGATGCCTTTTATAAAGGCGATCTTGCAAGGTCCATCGTGACCACGTCGCAACAGCTGGGCGGCACGCTGACGGCGGCCGACTTTGCTGAGTATGCCGCGGAATGGGTCGAGCCCGTTTCCACCACGTATCACGGCTGGACCGTGTATGAGATTCCGCCGAACAGCCAAGGCGCTGCAACGCTTGAGATGCTCAACATTCTTGAGGTCTTTGATCTGCGCAAGTACGGCTCAAACTCCGCGGATGCACTGCACCTGATGATTGAAGCGAAGAAGCTGGCGTATGCGGACCTGTATCGCTATGTCGCCGATCCCAGGTTTGCAAAGGTGCCGGTCGAGGGCATGCTCTCAAAGACGTATGCCGCCCAGCGAGCCAAGGGCATCGATATGGCCAAAGCGAATTGCTCTGTGATGCCGGGTGAGCCGCCGTTATCGCCCAAGGGAGACACCACATATCTGACGGTGGTTGATCAAGAGGGCAACATGGTGTCGTTGATCCAAAGCGTCTATCTGCCTTTCGGCTCGGGTATCGTAGCGGATGGCACCGGCTTCGCACTGCAAAATCGTGGTGGCCTGTTCTCCTTTGATCCCGCGTCACCGAACCGCTTGGAAGGACGCAAGCGGCCGTTGCACACCATTATTCCTGGGTTGATGGCCAATGCCACGGAGCGCATCAGTTTTGGCATCATGGGCGGCTTCAACCAGGCGCAGGCGCAGGCGCAGTTCATCTCGAACGTGGTCGATCATGACATGAACGTTCAAGCCGCGATGGATCAGGCGCGGTTTACAAAGCTTAGTTTCACCGGATGCGACCTGAACATCGAGAACCGCGTGCCGCTGGAGGTTCGCAACGAGCTAACAAAGCGCGGACATGAACTGAAGGTGGATGGTGTGTTCTCGTCCAACATGGGTGGTGGTCAGGCCATCGAGCACGACATCACAACGGGTGTGAACAGGGGAGCCTCAGATGCTCGCAAAGATGGCGAAGTAATTCCCGAGCCTGCACCCGTGAAATAGTGTGCATGATCTTAGAAGTGGAAGATCAGATCGCTCGCGATGGTGAACTGGTTTGTTCGCGTGCCATTGTCATAGGCGCGTTGATCCCACGCGTGATCAAAGCGCATTTCAGGGCGAATCTGTACGGTGGTTCCGACCCAATGGCTGAGCATCAGGGTCTCTTCGCTATACCTGGTTGCGTGGCCTGTGCGCTGACCCTTCTTGTCATTCAGGAAATCGGTGCGCAATGAGATGAAGTCATGCGGTGAAAGCTGTTTGTTCAGGTAATGGACCGCTGCCCATTCTGGGGCGAAGCATGTCTGCATCCCTGGCCTGCAGTTTGCGCCGTTTGTGCCCTTTTCGAGAACCAGTGTGCCATTCACACTGGGAACATCTCGCTGGGACATGGAATAGATCTCTGCCGCCATGTGCCAGGTACTGCCAAATTTGTGATACCAGGTGCCGTCATACATCTGGAGATTATTGAAGGCGTACTTTCCGTCATTGATGCCGTTTGCACAGAGGTAAAAGTTATCGTTGACGCTGCCCGTGGTGTAACTCACGCAGCCTGTAAAGGCTGGCTTTGCGTCGGGCGTCCATGGGGCGACATCGTGGCTTGCTGACAGGCCGGCCTGGACCGTCCATCGGTCGTTGACCTGGATGGTGGCTAGGATTCCCGTATCCGTGAACGGGTCCACTGCGTACAGAAGCGAGTGGCTGAACATGTAGTTGTTCGGCGTGAGCTGCGCTTCAATGCCCGGGATTGAGATGTAGCGGCCCGCGCGCACATTCATGCCGTGGCCGACATGCGGAAAGTAGACATCGACATATTCCAGAACAGGGTCGAAGCCGTATTGCCGGTTGTTGTTTAGTAACTGTTGGCTGAAGTAGCCTTTGTTCGTTGTTGAACGATAGTCGGTGCCGAAAAAGGCGGTCAGGTGGTAGCCCCAATCGATGTGATCGCGCTGGACGGAGTCGGGCAGCCGCTCGACGTAGACGACGGCTTGGCCAAGCTCTACGCGATTCGAGTAAATGTCGTTCGTCTCCGGATAGTTGCGATCGCGCGATGTCGAGATGTTGCCTGTCGGCTCGACCCAGCCATAAAGCTTTGTCCGGCCCATGGCACCGTTGATCGCAGTCTGCAGGGGATAGACATTGCCGTCGGACTCGCCAATCGTGGGTGATCCGCCATAGGACCAGTCGGCGCTGGGAAATGGAGGGGAATTAAGCGGAGATGGGACATCGCGCCGCGGTGCCGCCGGTCCAGAGGATGCAGTGCCCTTCCAGTCTGACCGATAGAAATCGATCCACCGTTTGAACACGCCCGGCGTTTCGCTCACGGTAGGCGCCTCAGGAGTAGCGCTGCCGGTCGTCTGTGCATTGGCGATCGATGCCTGCAGCATAACGGCACAGAGTGTTAGGAAAAGAACACTGCCGCAGTGCTGTACTCCCGGATTGAACTTCGTCATCCATGTTCCTTACGATCAGGGCGATGCTTGATACTCCGCTGAACGTTACGCCTGATCACAGTTGGATGCGAACGGCATGAGACATAGTCACCTTGTGTAACGTCGCCGGACATCGGCGCTCGATGTAAGCCTTGTTGATTTGACGGGATCAAGCTGTACCGAATTTTCTGCGTGGATCATTCGAACACGCGACGATCTTTACGGAATCCTTATGGAGATTAAAGGTCTAATCTGTGATTGCCTCGGTGAGAATGATCGCCGGTGCGTGAGGCTGTTGTCTGCATGAGAATGCTCGATCTGTTGTTTGGTAAGCCCCTTGCTACAAGTGATGCGCAGCATGAACATGTCGGCGTTGCGACAGGCATTCCGATCTTTGGCTTGGATGGTCTGACGAGCGCTGCGTACGGCCCTGAACAGGCCATGTCCCTGCTGATTCCACTCGGGCTTGTCGGTGTTCAGCAGCACCTGATGCCCATCTTTGGAGCGATCCTGCTGCTGCTCACCATCCTGTACTTTAGCTATCGGCAGACGATCGAAGCGTATCCGAATGGCGGAGGCTCGTTCACTGTCGCCAGCGAGAACCTTGGCGATGGCGCAGGTCTGCTGGCTGCGGCCGCTCTCATGATCGATTACGTTCTCACGGCTGCCGTGGGCATCTCTGCTGGTGTGACGGCGCTTGTGAGCGCGCTCCCGAGCCTGCACCCACATCAGCTTTTACTCTGCCTCTTTGTTCTGGCCCTTATCGTTGTGATCAACCTTCGCGGCGTGAAGGAGTCCGGCCTGGTCTTCATGCTGCCGACGATCTTTTTCGTGGGTACACTGCTGCTTACCGTGGCGATTGGCATATGGCATGCCGCGCTCGCTCACGGACACCCCATACCGGTCTCCGCTCCGCCACCGCCGTTGCCCGCTACCATGCAGTACCTCACGATCTGGCTGCTGCTGAAAGCGTTCGCAAGCGGATGCGCTGCGATGACTGGCGTTGAGGCTGTGTCAAATGGTGTAACGGCGTTCAAAGAACCTCGCCCGACGAATGCAAATCGTGCTCTCACCGTCATCATTGCCATCCTGATTGTGCTGCTGGCGGGGCTCTCATACGTCGCAAAGGCCTATGGTGTCACGGCGATGGACTCCAATGATCCTGCCTATCAAAGCGTTCTGTCGATCCAGGTTGCTGCCGTGTTCGGCCGTGGATGGTTTTATTACCTGACGATGGCGAGCGTGCTGGCCGCACTTAGTTTTAGCGCGAACACTGCTTTTGCAGACTTTCCGAGAATGGCTCGTGCGATTGCGGCGAAGGACTATATGCCCCGTGTCTTTCTGCTCCGAGGCCGCCGTCTGCTGTTCTCACACGGTATTTACGCGCTCACTGGCTTTACGGCGTTGTTGCTCATCATCTTCGACGGTGTTACAGATCGCCTGATTCCGCTGTATGCCATCGGCGCATTCCTTGCCTTTACGCTGAGCCAGGCCGGTATGGTGCAGCATTGGATCAAGGATAAAGAAGCGTCCGGCAGACATCTGAAGATGTTTCTGAACGGCCTCGGCGCCGTCGCCACGGGCATCACGCTGATCGTCGTACTTGTTGCGAAGTTCACCGCCGGTGCATGGATCACTGCATTGCTTGTACCCGCAATGATCTGGATCATGCTTCAGATCAAGAAACACTATGCCCGGGTAAACGAAGAGACGCAGGACTTCGAGGCGCTTCGGCTGACAGGGCTCGAACGGCCGCTTGTTGTTATCCCGGTCGCACGTTGGGACAAGATCAGCGAGAAGGCGATCCGGTTCGGCATGATCATGAGTGACGAAGTGAAGATCGTGAATGTGCAGACCGATACGGATGACGACTCCGATGAGATTTGGGAGAAGATGGTCATGCAGCCGATACGTGAACGGAACATTCCGCTGCCTGAGTTGGTAAAGGTTCAAAGCAGCTATCGCACGGTGATCTCGCCTCTGATGGACTACATACTCAAGCTGGAGGAGGAATTCCCAACGCGGAAAGTGGCGGTTCTCATCCCTGAGTTAGTGGTGAAGCACTGGTGGGAAAACCTGCTGCATAACCAACGCACCCAGGTGTTGAAGGTTCTGCTGCTGCTTCGCGGGAATGAGCGAATTGTGGTCGTCAACATACCGTGGTATCTGTGATCGAACGGCTTGTTGAGAGATACGGGATTTGAGTTTCAGCTTGAAACGGCTTTTGCCGACCGGTGAGTAGCTTAAAATTCGCGGCGCTCCTTAAAGCTCGCTTGGTCGGTACCATCTATTCACCTCGCGAAGGGTAGAAAGCCCCGGATTGCTCCGGGGCTTTCTTGTTGTTCTGAGAACCCACCTTAGCTTCGCGAAGGTGGGGCACCCGGTTTTGTGCTGCGTTTTAGTACATGCCGTCCATGCCGCCGCCGCCGTGGTTGTGTCCGCCGCCGCTTGCTGGGGCCTTTTCGGGGATGTCTGCGATCATGGCTTCTGTCGTCAGCATGAGGCCGGCGATGGAGGCTGCGTTCTGCAGGGCGGTGCGGGTTACCTTGGTGGGGTCGATGACGCCTGCGGCCACCAGGTCCTCGTACTTGTCGGTGCCGGCGTTGTAGCCGAAGGACATGTCCGTGGAGTCCGTGATTTTGCCGATGACGACTGCGCCTTCTTCGCCTGCGTTGTAGGCGATCATGCGGAGCGGCTCTTCGATGGCGCGGCGAATGATCTGTGCACCGATCTTCTCGTCACCCTCGAGCGTCTTCAGGAGAGCGTCGACGTCGGGGATGCAGCGGATGAGTGCTACACCGCCGCCGGGGACGATGCCTTCTTCCACAGCAGCGCGGGTTGCGTGCATGGCGTCTTCAACGCGAGCCTTCTTTTCCTTCATTTCGGTTTCGGTAGCAGCACCAACCTTGATGACGGCGACGCCGCCGACGAGCTTGGCGAGGCGCTCCTGCAGCTTCTCGCGGTCGTAGTCGGACGAGGTCTTGTCGATCTGCGCGCGAATTTCACGCACACGGCCGTCGATGTCGCCTTCCTTGCCGGCGCCGTCGATGATGGTGGTGTTGTCCTTGTCGATGGTGACGCGCTTGGCGGTGCCGAGGTCTTCCAGCTTCACGGACTCGAGCTTGATGCCGAGGTCTTCCGTGATGGCCTTGCCGCCGGTCAGGATAGCGATGTCACCCAGCATGGCCTTGCGGCGATCGCCGAAGCCAGGAGCCTTGACGGCAGCGACGTTGAGCGTGCCACGCAACTTATTGACCACGAGGGTTGCGAGTGCTTCGCCGTCCACATCTTCCGCAATGATGATGAGCGCCTTGCCGGTGCGGGCAATCTGCTCGAGCAGGGGCAGGATGTCCTTCATGGACGAGATTTTCTTCTCGTAGATGAGGATGTAGGGATCTTCAAAGGCAGCTTCCATGCGCTCTGCATCGGTGACGAAGTAGGGTGAGAGATAGCCGCGGTCGAACTGCATGCCTTCGACGACGTCGAGCTGGGTCTCCATGGACTTTGCTTCTTCCACGGTGATGACGCCGTCCTTGCCGACCTTCTTCATGGCCTCGGCAATGATGGTGCCGATCTGCGAGTCAGAGTTGGCGGAGATGGTGCCGACCTGGGCGATCATATCGCCGGAGACGGGCTTGGAGAATTTGGAGAGCGCGCCGCCCTGGACGATGCCGTCGTTGTCGCGAACGCCGATGATGGCTGCAACAGCCTTGTCGATGCCGCGCTTGAGCGCCATGGGGTTTGCACCGGCAGCGACCGTCTTAACGCCCTCGCGGAAGATAGCCTGTGCCAGCACGGTTGCGGTGGTGGTGCCGTCGCCGGCAACGTCGGAGGTCTTGGAGGCGACTTCCTTCACCATCTGCGCGCCCATGTTCTCGAGCGAATCCTTCAGCTCGATCTCCTTGGCGACGGTGACGCCGTCCTTGGTGATGGTGGGCGAGCCGAATTTCTTTTCGATGACGACGTTGCGGCCCTTGGGACCGAGCGTCACCTTGACGGCGTCGGCGAGGACGTTGACGCCGCGGAGGATAGCCTGACGGGAGTCTTCACCGTGCAGAATGAGCTTTGCCATGATCGTTTTCCTTTGTATTGCATGCAGCGGACGCGCTTGGTGCCATTCGCTGGCTGGATTTAATGTCTGTGAACTGCCGTGCGATTTAGCGGCGGATGATGCTTACTTCAGGATGCCGAGGACTTCTTCTTCGCGCATGATGAGGAGGTCTTCGCCGTCGAGCTTGATCTCGGTGCCGGAGTACTTGCCGAAGAGGACGGTGTCGCCGGCTTTTACGTCGAGCGGGAAGACCTTGCCTTCGTCATTGGACTTGCCTTTGCCGACGCTGATGACGGTGCCCTGCTGCGGCTTTTCCTTGGCGGAATCGGGGATGATAATGCCGCCGCGAAGGGTTTCGCCCTCTTCCAGACGGCGGACGAGGATGCGGTCATGCAGCGGTGTGAACGTCGATGCCATGTGTTTCGTTCTCCTTGGGTGTCGGAGGCGTGCGTGCGTTTAGCACTCCACCTCTCCGATTGCTAATGTACGTAGGGAAGAAGTGAGTGTCAAGGCGAGACGATGAAATATGAGTGAATCGCGCTCATGTTTACTGTAAGCGTCAGATTGCGCCGCCTGGCAGCATCATCAGCAGGACAGGCGTTACAGCAGGGCGGTAGAATTCAGGCATGTTTTCGCGTCGTCTGCTGCTTTCCGTTACCGGTCTTTTAAGTCTCACGACGCAATTCGCGCTGGTCCCGTGTTCCATGGCCCAGAGCGACCGCGTCCATGGCCGCAAGTACAAGGCTCCGCCGGAGACCAGCCACCTGGAAGTTCTGGTGGTAAAGGATGCCAACGGCAAGGTGCTGGAGAATGCGGCGGTCATCTTCCATCCCACCAAGGATGGTGAGGACGAGGGCAACCTGGAAGTGAAGTCGGGCACAGATGGCAAGGCGTTCATCGATGTGATCCCGACGGGATCGGATGTACAGATCCAGGTGATTTCGAACGGCTTCACGACGTATGCGGGCACGATCAAGCTGGATAAGCCGTCGTATACCATGACGATCCGCATGAAGCGGCCCACAGAGCAGGTGTCCGCGTATGAGCATCCTGGTCGCGATGGCGCCAAGAGCATTGGTGTACAGGAGCCGATCCATACCGTAGCGCCTGCGCAGGCTCCTAAGCCGCTTTCGGCGAGCGAACCTGTGATCAAGTTGCCGACGCTGCCGGCGAACGCGAAGGCCAAGGGCGATACGACAGTGCCTACCGGTCAGACTTCGACGCCGTCGGTCTCGCCTGTGAAGCCGGCCGACCCGAGCACGCCTGTCACGCCGTCGCCTTCGAACTGATGCAGACTGATCTGCGGGGTAAGCGTGTCGTCGTGACCGGCGGTGTGCGCCGTCTTGGGCGAGCGTTTGCGCTTGCGCTGGCGGCGGTCGGCGCCGATGTCGTGGTGACGGCGCGTGAGCCGGGTGCTAACGCCGATGCTGTGGTCGCGGAGCTTACCGCGTTCGGAGTTCGCTCATCAGTACTCAAATGCGATGTTCGCTCCCCGGAGTCTGTACGTCTTGCGGTTGCAGGGGCAGCGGAGTTTCTGGGCGGTATCGATCTGCTGGTCAATAATGCCGGGATGTTTGAGAGTGCTGCTTTGGAAGACCTGACACCGGAGCAGTGGGACGACGCCTACCAGACCAACACGCGTGGGCCGTTCCTGGTGGCGCAGGCTGCGCTGCCGCATCTGCGTGCCTCAGCTGACGGCGGCCGGATCATCAACATCGGGTCGCTGGGTGGGTTGCGGCCATGGACGACCCATGGACACTATTGTGCGAGCAAGGCTGCACTGCACATGCTGACACAGACGATGGCGAAGGCGTGGGCTCCGGAGGTCAGCGTGAACTGCATTGCGCCGGGCATGATCCAGTTTCCAGGGGAGCCGGAACGCCTTGCGTCGAAGACACCTATGGGCCGCGATGGGGCTCCTAAGGATGTTGTGGCGGCAATGCTCTTTTTTGTGTATGCTCCGCGCTTCATTACAGGCCAGGTGCTAGCCGTGGATGGCGGCCTGTCACTCGCCTGAAACGTTCTACCGTCCGAAGATCCTGCGCCAGAGGCTGGGCTTAGCGGCGCTGTAATTCTCCCGCGGCACGAACCCAAAGAGGTCCATGGGTTCCGGTTGGGGCGGCAGCGGACGTCCCTCAAACGCGGCGAGCGGGTTGGTAACACAGAGGCGCTCCGCAGTATCTTTTCCCAATCGATCCGCGATCAGATCGTAGGCCTCACTCAACCTGGGCGGACGGCGGTCCAGGTTATGCGCATCGCTTGCAATGAAGTGGACCCACTGTTTTTCCAGGAACTCCCATGCGAGCTCTTCAGCTTTAGGGCCGAAGGTGCCGATGACAGAGCCGGCCGTCACTTGCAGCAGAAGTTCACCCCTCATCCATTCGCGAAGCTTTTCCTGCGTGCGTTGCAGGGTTGCGTTACGCTCCGGATGCGTCAGGATGGGTATGAGGCCCTGGACACGCATGGCGTAGAAAATTTCAGTCGTGCTAGGGGCCAATCCGTTATCCGGCAGCTCAACCAGCAGATAATCTTTCGCGTTAATGGTGTAGCGATATTTGTGTTTGCGTGAGTCTTCGGTGTTCTCGAAGTTGAGATGGAAATCACAGCCAAGGCCAAGGGTGATGCGGGATGCCGTCTCAGCCGGCAGAGCATCGCGAATCTGCTGCAGAATCGCTTCATGGTGCTCGCGGTCGTAGCGGTACTGATCGTTTGCATGTGGCGTAGCCACAATGTGCGTGATGCCATCTTCGACAGCCATCAGCACCATGGCTACGGAGTTCTCAAGCGTCTTCGAACCGTCGTCGACGCCAAACAAAAGGTGGTGATGAATATCGACCATGCCGGCAGTTCTGATGCTACACCGTTGTTCCGAGGCTCAGGAGCAGCCCTTTAAAAAGCTTGAACCCGTCCGCGGAGCCAAGCAGGGCTTCGCTGGAGCGGTCCGGGTGGGGCATCATGCCGAGAATGTTGCGTCCCTCGCTGAGAATGCCGGCGATATTTTCAAGGGATCCATTGGGATTAGCGGCAGCTGTGATATCGCCCTGCGGTGTTGCGTAGCGGAAGGCGATGCGGTCGTCGCGCTTGAGAGTGGCGAGCGTCGCATCGTCGCAAAAGTAGTTGCCTTCCATGTGGCCGATCGGCATCTGCAGCACTTCGCCACGTTGCAAGAGGTGGGTGAAGGGTGAGTCGTTCGTTTCCGTGCGGAGGTTGACCTGCTTGCAGATGTAGCGGAGGCCGGCGTTGCGCATCAGCGCGCCGGGCAGCAGGCCGGATTCGCAGAGGATTTGGAAGCCATTGCAGATGCCCATGACGGGGCCACCGGCGGCGGCAAACTTTTTGACTGGGGACATGATGGGCGCGAAGCGTGCGAGGGCTCCGGTGCGGAGGTAGTCGCCGTAGGCGAAGCCGCCGGGGACGAGGATGGCGTCGCAGTTCTGGAGGTCTTCGCTGGCGTGCCAGAGAAAGGTGACGGGTTGGTGCGCTACCGCGTCAATGACGTTGTAGGTGTCGTGATCACAGTTGGAGCCAGGGAAGACGAGGACGCCGATCTTCATGTGTCTAGGGTAGCAGGATGGTTCACTCTCCACAGTAGTTCCAAGCTTGATCGGTATAGAAGAGGACGATGTACCAGCGGGCTTGCATACGCTTGACGTCGGGGACTTCACAGGGGATTCCTTTGAAGCGTCCTGGGCTGCTTGTTCGTCGGGGAAGTGAGTCTGACGGATCGTAGACGAGGTATTCCACAGTGTTACCCGCGCCGGGAAAGCCTGATCCATCCCACTCGACGTGGCGAAGACTGCCGTCGTCATAGTTCGCTTGCTGGAGCACATGCGCTTTGTAACGGCCTGCAACAAACGGCCAACGTACGTATGTTCTGGTGAAACCGCTCAAGCGTAGAGCAAGAGCAGTTGCGAAGAGAGTCGCGGGAATAATGCACAGGACGGCGAGTGCGAGTCGATAGTTTCGATCCCGAATCGGCATCAGTATTGCGCAGATGCAAAGAAAACAAGTCAGGAGCACGACACCGATACTGCCGAAAAACGCTGCATCGAATCCGGAGGCCAACTCGATTATCGAGACCAAAACAAACACCAGCGCGGCCGCATAGAGCGGCACACGCCAATGAAAGCGATCTGATTTGCTGTTTGGGCCAACCACGACTTCACTGTAAAGCAAACCAAGGGCTGAAAGGGCACGAGCGCAGCGAAGGATCTCAAATTCACTGAGATACTTCGCTGCACTCAGGATGACGGTTGTGGGATTGGTTCGACTTTACTCAAAGACGGGTGCGTAAACGCAGTAGCCGCGGGGTGGGGCGGGGAATTCTCCTTTGCCTTCTGCGTCGGTGCGGCGTTCGTCGGGCTGTGCCTTATCGTCGTGGCCGTCCCATGCGATTGGCTTGAACTTGGAGTTAGGCCACTTGGTGGTAACGGTAGTGCCGCTCCACTGGTTGCCGAGGTTGTTGAGAACGTAGATGAGACCGCTCTGGCCCTCGTTGCCGCCGCGTTGCGAGATGTAGAGGTCGGGGTCGCAGTGGAGGATGCAGCTTTCGCCTCCGGCGTGCTCCTGGTGGGCCTTGATGAGGGCGTCGATGCCGTTGGGTGTGCCGGGGCGTGAGAGGCCGAGGTTGTAGTAGTCGTGCCAGAAGACGCAGGGGTAGCCGTCCTGGGTGAGGATGAAGGAGTAGCCGAGCATCTTGTCATTGACGACTTCATTGCCGCCCATGTCGTGATTCTCAGTGAAGGTGACGGCGTTGAACGGGCGCGCGGCGGAGACGGAGTGGCCGTCCGTAAGATTGCGGAGATCGTAGTTGGGCGTGTCGCAGAGGTCCTTCAGCTTGTAGCGCAGAGGGAAGTCGAAGGCGGCGATCTGCGAATCGGTTAACTTACTTACCGAATCGAGCCATGTGCCGATGTCTTCCGGGCCGGACCAGTATTCGCCAACGACGAAGGGATTGAAGTTGGGCTGGCCTTTCTTGTTGTATTCGTACTTGGCAAGCAGGCCAATCATCCATGCGCCAAAGCCTTTGACGAAGTCGAAGCGGAAGCCGTCGAAGTCGAGATCTTCAATGATCATGCGGGCGTAGTCATACATGGCTGCATAAACCTTGGGGTTGCGATGGCACAGGTGCGGGAAGCCTGCGAAGGCTTCGCCTTCCATCATGACCTTCTCGTAGCGGGAGGGATGGAAGCAGTCCCAGTTGCGGGGAAACTTGCCACTGGCGGGCGTGAACTTGGTCCAGCGCTTCTGGCCGTCGAGCGGGTTTTCTTCTTCGCCGTCGGCGCCGCTGTTGTGGTTGATGACCATGTCGGCGATGGCGCCCATGCCGTTGTCATGAATGATCTTGATGAGGCTTTCAAGCTCGGCGCGGTTGCCGAAACTGGTCTTGGTGGAACCTTTTTGATCGAAGTCACCGAGATCAAAGTAGTCGTATGGGTCGTAGCCCATGGTGCCTTTGTCGGCGCCCTTGGAGATGGGCGGGAGCCAGATGGAGTCGAAGCCCGCGCCTTTCTTGCCCAGGCCCGGCATCTGTTCGGCGAGGTAGTTCCACCATTCGCCCAGCTTGTTTTCTTCCTTGGCACAATCCCAGTAAAAGCCCTGCAGCATGACTGCCATTTGCGATACTCCGTTGTTCTTGGTTTCTTTGCGCTCTGATGCGCGCAAGGTGTAGACGGTTTCATGACAGCTACAGCCGCGCCGCAGTACCGTGTCATGAACATAGGGCGTTTCGATTGACGGACATGATGGCGTTTCTATTTGTGTCTGCGCGCGGTAGAGTGTGTGTCGATGTTGTTGGGCCATGTTGGGCGTTGTTGAAGGAGAGCTATGGCGTACTCACGAAGAGAGTTTGGGAAGCTTGCGCTGAACGGTATGCCGGTTGCGGCGGTTGCGCTGGCAAATCCCACGAAGCTGTTTGCAGAGGCGAAGCCGGATTCGAAGTTTGGTGGTGTGCAGATTGGTGTGATCACGGGGTACAGCTATCACGATGTGCCGAACCCAGATCCTGTGAAGCTGCTGCCGCTGCTGGTGCGCGATGGTGTGAGCGGCACAGAGATGGAAACGATCCACGAGATTTACGCAGGCGCGCCCGTGCCGCAGCGTCCAGCTGCTGCCGGCCCGTATGTTCGCGTGGATACGCCGGCAGATTTTGTGCGGCCGCCGGTGAGCAAGGAGGCGCAGGCTGCCGCCGACGCTCATGCTGAGGAGCTGACGAAATGGCGGCTGAGCGCGTCGATGGACAAGTATGTTGCGCTGCGTAAGATATATGCCGACGCGGGTGTGTGGATTTATGGATTCAAGCTGCAGCCCACCATGCGCATGCCGGACGGCGAGTTCGACTACATGTTTAACGCAGCGAAGGCGATTGGCGCGAATCAGCTGACCATGGAGTTGCCGACGGATCGCGCGCTGACGAAGCGCATTGGTGATTTCGCCAGCAAGCACAAACTGCTGGTGGCGTACCACTCGCATCTACAGTCCACGCCGCATGTTTGGGATGAGGCGCTGGCGCAGTCGCCGTACAACGGCATCAACATTGATATTGGGCACTACGTGGCTGCGGGGAATACAGACACGGTGGAGTTCGTTCGCACGCACCATGACCGCATTGGCAGCATTCACATCAAGGATCGCAAGTCGAAGGCGAATGGCATTAAGAACATGCCGTTCGGCCAGGGCGATACGCCGATCAAGGAAGTGCTGCTGCTAATGAAGAAGGAGAAGTACAAATTTCCGGCGACGATTGAGCTGGAGTATTCGACACCGACTGGATCGACGTGCGAGGAAGAGATCAAGAAGTGCGTGCAGTACTGCAAGGCTGTTCTGACGGCATAGTTGTTGGCTCGAGGCCGTGCTTCGCCGCTTGTTCCTGATGCGTCTCATAGGGAGCGGGCGGCGATTGCTTTTGGAGGGATGATGGACCGGGATCGGTGGGAACTACAGCGTGGTCTCGTGTCGCAGCGGCCGATGGCCAGGGAACATCTGCGGACCGCAGGTGGTGCGCTGCTGGGCTGGTGGCGTGCCACGACGCTGGATGCACTGTGCGTAGGTGCGATGTGGTTTGCGGGTTTGTACTTCATCCATGTGCCGTGGGCGCCGCTATGGGCGATTGTTGCTGCAATGTGCCAGTTTGTGCCCGGCATCGGTACGGCATTGAGTGTGTGTGGACCGGCGATTGCTGCGTTCTTTGCGTCGATTGATACGGACCTGGACAAGCTGTGGTGGACGCTGGGGCTCTATGGGTTTATCGCAATTATGGATGGGCTGGTGATTCAGCCGATGTTGTTGAAGCGATCGACGCTGGTGCCGTGGTGGGCTGCGATGCTGGGACCAATTGTGGGCGGAATTTTGCTTCCGCCGTGGGGAGCGTTGATCGCGCCGCCATTGCTGGCGGTGGTGTTTGCGTTTCGGCGCAAACGTACGGGATTACACCCTCATTCTGATCGATAGGGAGTTCTTTTATCGTTGCTACGCCGACGGAAAAAGTCTCATGTCCCATCGAACCGGCTCCGGCGCTGATACTTCGATCAGTGCGGCTTGACTGTGGAGCGGATTGATCAGCAGGTTATATTCACGGCCTTCTGTCACGACGCTTGGCACACGCAGCACTGCAGATCGAGCTTCTCGAAGCCAGCGATCTCCAAACGACCGTGCTGCCGCTACATTTTCTGCATCCCATTTGGGGAATTCGGATGCATAAAGCGACTCAATCTTCACTTTGGTGGGAATCATGATGCGAACGACTTGGTGGTGTTTCGGCGGGATGGAGAGATTGGCGTGTACAAGTACTTCTAGCATGGCGCCGGCATAGGTTTCGGCGGCGTAAATCACACGCTGCCCCGTTGAGTTCCACCGGCCACCGCACAGCATGGCTCCCGTACCGTCATAGATCGGGTGCCGTGCGTCAGCGATGCGGTACGCAACCATCCTTAGACGGGAAGACCGTAGAAGAGCTTGTCGAGCAGGTTTTCGACACGGCGGGCTCCAAGTTCCGTGCGAGCGACATCAAGGGGAGTCCTATCAGCGAGTTCACGGTGCGATTTGCTCATCCATTCGCGTGCCTGGTTGCGGTCATCCCAGACATACTCGGCGTGCGCGAGTACGCGGGCGAGCCGTTCGGTTCGTTCGCTTTCCTCAACTGAAAGGCGCTTTGTGCGGCGTTTCCATGTTGCCTGCGGCACAACCTTAAATTTGTACGCGCTGGCCACGCGGCGGTCTTCATACAAGCGTGCTGACAGCTTCTCGAGCGAGTGTTTGGGTAGGCCAGCCGAAACGGCGGACTCCAACTCGCTGACCGTCTTGATGGCAGCTCCGAGACCGAGGATATCAGCGATTAACTGGGGCTCAATCATGGCGAATACCTCGAGCTCAGTATAGCTCTCAAGATGGCTCAGGTGGGTTTTTAAAGCGCGTTTAACACGGGCTTACAGCATGCAATTCTTTCAGCCGCCCAGTCTGTACTTGTCTTCCGCGAGGCGGAAGAGTGGCCGCCAGATGAGGCGGTTGATGGTGACGACCATCATGGCCATCACGATGGTTGCCAGCAGCAGTGCAGCGAAGCGGCCTGCGTCAGTGGCTGCGCTGATTTGTTCGCCGAGGCCGAACGTGGTCAGGGTCTGGCCCTTGAGGCGGAAGTATTCGGCGATGATGCTGGCGTTCCATGCGCCGCCGCTCGCCGTGATCAGCCCCGTCAGCAGGAAGGGAAAGATGCCGGGGAGGATGATCGTCTTCCAACGCTGCAGTGTGCCGAAGTGGAAGAGGCGTGCGACTTCCTTGAGGTCACCAGGGATGGCCATGGCGCCTGCGATGACGTTGAAGAGGATGTACCACTGCGTGCCGAGCAGCATGAGCAGAATAGCGGCTGTGCCCATGCCGGCGCCGCTTTTGAGGAGCAGAAGGAGCAGGACCGGGAAAAGAGCGGTGGCAGGAACGCTTGCGGCAATCTGCGCGAGTGGCTGCGCGATGCGTGCGAGCCGTGGATGGAAGCCGATGGCTACCCCTGCCGGCACCGTCCACAGGGTTGCCAGGAAGAGCGAAAGGAGGACGCGCAGCAGCGTGGCTCCTGCGCCGCCGAGAATGAGTCCGAATTCATGGCCGCTGATGGCACGCAGCAGATGCAGTGCCTGTATGGCGGCATACCCGACTACAACCAGCCCCACGCAGGCGACAAGGCCGCGCACGATGCGTGACGGCGCTTTGTCGCTTGCAGCGTCATCGCCGGGACGTGCCGCCCGGTGTTTCGCTTCGCGGCGGTACAGGCCGTCTGCCAGCGGCTGGAAGGTGACGCGGCTCAGCCGTTTCATCACATTGGATTGCTGCAGCATGTGCAATAGGGGTGAATGGACACGCTTGGAGCTTTCGACCTGTTCGAACTTGAAGCGGTCGCTCCATGCGATGATGGGGCGCCAGATGAGCTGGTCGGTGGCGACGATGATGAAGATCATGGTGCCCAGGCCCCAGAGGATGGCGGGCGTGTCGCCGGTGCCGGCGGCGGTTTGCAGGTAGCTGCCGAGGCCGGGCAGGCGGAAGTCGCGGGAGCCCAGCACGAACATTTCGCAGGCCATGAGAAAGAACCAACCGCCTGCGACGGAGACCATGGAGTTCCAGATGAGGCCGATGGCGGCGTAGGGCAGCTCAAGCTGTATAAGCCGCTGCACACGGCTGAAGCCGAAGATGGTGCTGGCTTCGTTCAGTTCACGCGGCAGGCTCTTGAGTGACGAGTAAAACGAGAAGGCCATGTTCCAGACCTGGCCGGTGAAGATCAGCACGATGGCGCCGAGTTCAAGGCCGAGCTGCCGTGACGGGAAGAGCTGCACCGTGGCGAGCATGACGCCGGGCAGGAAGCTGAGCACCGGGATGGACTGCAGGATGTCCAGCGCGGAGATCATGAGGCCTTCAAGGCGGCGGTTGTAGGCGGCGACGTAGCCATAGCCAATCGCAAAGACGAGGCTGAGGAGATAGGCCAACCCCATGCGCACAATGGAGTACAGCGCATAGCGCGGCAGCGCTCGCGGCGACATGGAAAGGACGACGTCCGGCTGGGGATGACCGGCCCAGAGCCGCGCAATCTGTACGATGCCGTAGAAGATGGCAAGGCCGATGCAGGCGACGACAACGTCAAGGACGATGGGCCATGAGCGGCGCACCACCTGGCTGCGCGCAAGCGTATGCGGCAGGCTGCCGATGGTGTTTCGCGACCGCAGGCCGTGGAAGCCGCCCGGGATCAGGTTCATCCAGCGACCTCTTCCGCGTGTTCCGCGGCTCTTGTGGGCAGGATGAAACGGCGGCGGCTGGCGTCGAAGTCGAACAACTCGGCATAGCGGCCCCAGTTCACGGCGGTTTCAAGCTGGCGCAGGGTCTCTTCCTCGCTGAACTGCTCGTCGAGCATGTCGTGGAAAAATTCTTCGGAGACTGTACCGTCGCTCTTGGCCTCAAGGGCGCGCATGATCTGGCGGAGCAGAAGCACGTTCGCCAGGGCGGCTACGCGGAAGATCTCTTTTTGGCGAAGGATCTCCGCGTGCGCGTACTCGGTGCCGATGGGCGTGAGCGCGGCGTCGCCTTCCGTGACTTTCATGAAGCCGAGCAGGGAGGATGCATCGACGATGGGCAGCAGGTCATCAACTTCAAAGGCGAGATCGTCGGCGAGGCGGTAGATGTCGGCCTTGCCGCCGTGGTCGATCATAAGTTCAAGCAAGCCTGCAATGCCGCCGGGTCGAGCGTGCGGCAGCATCTGGTAGCTCATCAGGCGCTGGTCCCGAACGCGCTTGCCGTCGGAGGTACGCGGCAGCTCGGGCGGCTGCGCGTCAGGCTGCGTGAGGACCTTGTAGATGTAATCGACGAGCTGTGTGAACGCTGCGGCTTTGCGGTCGCGCGGGTGTTGGATGGCGACACGGAAGTCGGTGCGCACGTGGCCGGGATTGCGGCCCAGAACGATGATACGGTCCGCCAGCAGGACAGCTTCTTCAATGTTGTGCGTGACGATGAAGATGGCCTGGGTTGGAATGGTCTTGTTCTGCCACAGTTCCAGGAGTTCCGAGCGCAGGTTCTCCGCGGTGAGCACGTCGAGGGCAGAGAAGGGCTCGTCCATGAAGAGGACTTCGGGTTCGACGACGAGCGCGCGAGCGAAGCCGACGCGCTGCCGCATGCCGCCGGAGAGTTCCTTGGGATAGGCGTGCTGGAAGCCGTCGAGGCCTACGGTGTCGAGCATCTTGAGTGCGCGCTTGCGGCGGTCAGCGGGCTCCATGCCCTGGGCCTGCAGCGGCGCCTCTACGTTCTCGAGAACGGTGAGCCAGGGGAAGAGCGCGAAGCTCTGGAAGACGATGGATACGTTCGTCCTGGTTTGGCCGATGGGCTTTTCGTGCCAATACACCTGGCCGGCAGAGGGCACGGACAAGCCCGTAAGCATGCGCAGAAGAGTGGATTTGCCGCTGCCGGATGGACCGAGCAAGGCGACAATTTCGCCTGGATTAACGGCGAGATCCGTCGGCGAGATGACCTGGATGCGGTTCTCGCTGGGCTGAGCATAATACTTTTCGACGCGCTCGGCGCGAATGATGGCCTGCTGCATGATGTCTCACATCAGAACGAAGATTGGTGCGCAGAGAGGCTGCGGCAAGGAAGCGAGCTGAGTGCTACCTTTTCGTGTGGGCTGTGTGCAGCGTATCATCTTCACACGGCAGGTATTTACATCGGCGTGAACTTGCGCGAAGACCTTACGTGGGATAGAACTTGATAGACATGACGACGACAGCAACGACGAAACCCCGCGTCCTGGTGGCGGACGACGAACAGGTTATCGCCAACACCCTGGCGATTATCCTGAACCAGGCAGGCTTTGAAGCCAAGGCCGTCTATTCTGGCGAAAACGCCGTCGAAAGCCTCGATGAATTTCAGCCGAACATGCTCATCTCCGACGTCATCATGACGGGTATGACGGGCATTGAAGCGGCTATCCAGGTGCGTGCAAAGCTGCCTAACTGCAAGATTTTACTGTTCAGTGGGCAGGCCGCAACGGCCGACCTGCTGGAGAAGGCACGTGCGCAGGGACATGAGTTTGAGATTCTTGCAAAGCCTGTCCACCCCACCGACCTGCTGGCGAAGCTGCGCGGTTAACGCTACAAATAACTCCGCAACCTGTCGAGAATGCCTCCGCTCCGCGGAGGCATTCTTTGTTCTGGGTTACTTCGCTAAGTGCGGGTTTGGCTTCGATGGAGTTCACGAGCCTTTAGCTCGATGAAATACTCGTAAATGCTTTGCAGCGTGGAGTAAGTCACGCCCGCGGCGCCATCCAGCACGGCTCCGCGGATAAACATCATGTAGCACCACTTGACGACTGGACGCAGCGGCAACTTGAAGAAGAGTGCCTTCTGTGCGGCGCGGCGGTCGCCGCGATCGTTGCCGAAGAAGGCTGTCTTCCACGAGGCATGTGCGGTTGCGGCGCCCGTCGCCAGCAGCTGTGCCTCCATGGTGGAGTAGACGTTGTGCTTCGCGATCCAATGCGCCATGCCCTTGGAGAATGGGTAGTGGTTGAGAGGTGCGTTGAGCTCCACAATGCGGCCGTCCACTTCAAGCAGCTCGTTGATCTCGCGTACGTAGCGCGCATGGCCGCGGCGGATGAGACGCGTGTAGAAGGGTGTGATCTGCGCATGCTTCAGCCATGTGTCCCAGAGGTAGTCGTGGCGGCGCAGGCGGAAGGCCGCAACGTCTGATGGTGCGGATGCGACCGCGTTCAGCATCTCTGCGGCGAGCTCGGGTGTGGGGCGCTCGTCGGCATCGAGGATGAGCAGCCAGTCGTGGCGAAAGGGTGGCAGTGTGAGCGAGGCGTTGCGCTGCGCGGCGTAGTTGTCGAAGGCACGCTCGTGCACGGTGGCGCCGAGGCTGGTTGCGATGGCTTGCGTACCGTCGGTGCTGAATGAGTCGAAGACGTGGATGTCGCCGGAGAAGGCGACGCTGCGAATGGCGCCGGCAATGTCAGTGCTCTCATTACGTGTGAGGATGACGACGGAGATCACGCCTGGGTCTCCGGTGGCAGCGCGGTGTTGGTGCGCTGCTTGAGAGCGACAGCGGGGTTGCCGCCGTAGATGGTCCAGGGATCGAGCGGGCGCGTGGTGACCGCGCTAATACCGAGGACAGCGCCTTCGCCGATGTGCACGCCTGGGCCGACCGTTGCTCGCGCGCAGATCCATGCGTAGGCTCCAAAGCGCATTTCGTACGCGAGCAAGGGAAATGCAGCGAGGTTGTAGTCGTGCGTTGCGCCGCAGAGATAGGCGCCCTGCGAGACGATGCAATGTGATCCGAAGTGCATGGGCGCGGGATTGTACATTTCGGCGTCGTCGGCCGCGGTCACCTGGTCGGCGCAGTAGAGGTTCCATGGCGCCCAAACTTTGGAGCGCGGATAGAAGTGGCAGTTCGGGCCCATGGTGGCGCCGAAGCACCGCAGCAGAAAGCTGCGCCATGCGTGAAAGGGACGTGGTGAGGTGCGATAGAGCAATGCATGAACGATGTTCCAGAGCAAGCGCTTGACTTGATTGCCGCGGCTGAAGGCCGGACGCAAGTATGGGTCGGCGATCGTGTCTGCCTGAATGCTCTCAGCCGCGTTGTAGGCTGCTTCGCGTGGCATCAGCGGCGGCTCCTGCGGCGATTGAAGCGTCCGTCAAGAGCGGATTCAAACAGACGGAAGACGGCCGCGCTGTTCTCGCGAAGATTGAGCTTGGCCTCGTAGCACTTGCTCGCCTGTGCACTCATGGAGGCGCGCTCGTCCGGCGTTTTGGCGATCCATTGCGTCAGCATGGCCTTTGTGCCCTCAAGAGTATCCGGTGCAACGATGGAGCAGTCGAAATCCTTCAGCAGCGAGACGATGTTTACCTGATCGGACAGCAGGACGGGAACGCCGCAGGCAAGCGCTTCGGCAACGGCGATGCCGAAGTTCTCCTGGTGCGATGGCAGAACGAAAGCATCGGCTGCCCGAAAGGCTCCCCACTTCGCGCCGCCGAGGAGAACGCCCGGCCAGTGTACCCGGTCTGCCAGGCCAGCCTTTTCTGCGATGGCTTTCAGCTCTGTGGCCCACCCCGTCTGATCGGGGCCTGCCATGAGTAGGTGCAGATCGGGATCGTTGCCGGCCACGTCACAAAAAGCGTTGAGGAGCAGGTCACAACCTTTTTTGGGGTGGATGCGGCCTAGAAAAAGCAGGAATCGCTTGCCGCGCAGCGCGGGCACATGCTGCAGGAAGGCTTCGATGTCGCTCTCCTCGGGAGCGGACGAGGGGATAACGCCGTAGGGCACAACGCATGGCGTCCATGACCACAGGGCGAAGCTTTGTTCGGCCAGCCGGCCTTCAGTGTCCGTGGTAAAGAGTACGCGGTGCGCGTTACGCAGCACCCAGAACTCGGACGGGTACCAGTAGAGGATCTTCTTCAGGTGCTTGAGCGGATACCGCCGCTTGAAGTACGGGTCCAGCGTGCCGTGCGGGAAGACCATGTAGGGCGAGTGGCGACGCGCAGCCAGCATGACCGCGAGGCCGCAGTATTCCCACAGGCCGTTGACGATATAGCCGTCGAAACGGCCGCGATGCTCGCGTAGCCACGGATAGAGCTTCCGTGTGAAGCGGTAGGCTGTCTGCGATGGTCCGATCGCATGAACGGTGAAGGGAAGATCCTTGAGGAATGGTGCGTCCGGAGGGTCAAGTGTAAGGACTTCGCTGGAGTAGTTCTCCGACTCATGCGTCAACAACAGCCGTATGCCTTCAGAAGCGCCGCCGGCGGCGGGATTGAGCGTGCTGACGATGTGAAGGATACGCATGCTGGTTATCCTGGTTCGGCCAAAGGCGCCTGGTCTGGGATGCGCAAGCGGGTAAGAGAGGTGAGCGCGGCACGCAGCGCGAGCAGGTCTTCGCGGAAGCTCCAGTGGGCAATTAAGTCACGGCTGCGATGGCCCATGGCTGCGGCAACGCCGGGTTGGAGCACGGCGGCAATGGCATCGCGCAGGGCCGGGATGTTGCCCGCGGGATAGATGAAGCCGTTTTCATCCTGGCGCAAGAGATCATGCGCGGCGCCAACCTGGTCTGACGCGATCACCGGGAGGCCGGCTGCCATGGCTTCATTGATAACGAGACCCCATGGCTCATGGCTGGCGGGCAGAACGAAGACGGTGCTGAGATCGAAGAAGCGGGGTAATTCGCTTTGGTTACGAAAGCCGGTGAAACAGATGCCGTCGATGCCGCTGTCGCATGCACGGGCCTCAAGCTGGGCGCGCATCTCGCCGTCGCCCACAATCACCAGTTGCGCGGTGTTCGCCGTGTCCTTGCGGAGTTGCAGGTAGGCTTCGAGCAGATGGTCGCAGTGCTTCCGTTCCTGCAGCTTGGAGGCATACAGGATAACAGGCCGTTTGTGATCAAGACCCAACTCGCGATACAGTTCTGAGCGGAACGGCCTGGCCGCCGCCGCACGGTCTGCGAAATAGCGGTTGTTGACGGCATACGGCATAAGGAAGATGGGGAATGACTGACCCATGTAGTGGGTCCAGTATTCCTTATTCCGGGTACCGACTGCCAAAATACCGTCGACGAGGCAGGCGAGGAGACGAAAGAAGCTGCGCTTCAGGCCAAGGCGGACGAGCGAGCGGTTGCGATCTCCCAGCCAGGAATCCGACCGCGTGAGCGTGGGTATGCCAAGCGCCTTGGCAGCCAGCATGGCGTGGAAGGTGTTCACGGTGGAGTAACCGTGAATCCAGACAGCGTCAAACGGTTGTCCGTCAATGCCCTGGCGCAGATGCCGGTAGAAGCCCCAGGTGATTGGCCGCAGCACACTCGGCGAATGGGTTTCGCGCCAGCGTGGCAGCACGACATACCGGTAGCCGGAGAGCAGAGGAACATCCCAGGCAACATCGACGCCAAAGCCCTCGTCCTTGTACGCCCTGGCGGAGAAGTCCGAGCAAAAGAAGACGCAAAGGTCAATCCCGGGATCAGCTGCGATAGCGCGCAGAAGGTCGGCCTGGTACTGGATGGGATGACTCACCACATACGCCAGCCGGACCTTCCGAACGCCGCTTACCGCGTGCATCGACTTTCTCCTGCGTGGTTACGCACGTAGCACAGATATCGGTGTCAAAACCGCTGCTAGTACCGTGTGACAGCGATCGCCGTGAGAGCAAGGCCCAAGAGGTTGGTAAACGGCCCCGCCGTAAAGAATTGCTTTACGCGATCGGTAGGCACAAAGAGAATGTCGTCTGCCTGCAGGATGGGATCGGGCGCCTTGCCATCGAGGACTTTTCGCAGTTGGATTTCGACTACGGACCGTTGCGCTCCAACGGTACGGATGAGTTTCGCATGGTTGGCTTTGGAGATGTAGAGTACACCTCCGGAGGCTGCAATCGCCTGCATAGCAGTGGTGGGCAGCGTACCATTCAGCCTTAGGATGCCTGGCGTCTTTACCGCACCCACGACGTAATACGAACCAACATCGCCTGTGGTGATCGTGTCTCCTGCGAAAACCGGGATATTCGCAGCGGAGCTGCGCGCCGGATCACTGCCCAGGTCGATCACGATGGGATCGGGAACGCCTGGACGGTCGATGGTGATGAGGGGACTGGCGGTTATGGGTAGCCCACCAGATCCTCCTGCGCCAGCCGAAAGAATATCAAACAGACGCTTGTGACCGACAACCTGGACTACACCGTGCGCCGGTCCGATCAGCGTGACGATATGGCCAGGACCTTCTATGAGTTGGATGGAGACCTGGGGATTCCGATACATCTCCAACTCTTCCATACGGGTTGCAAGTGTCTGCTCTGCATCCGCCAGGGAGAGGCCTTCCATCTTGAGCGTTCCTGCAAGCGGGAGATGTACCCTGCCGTCGAGCGATACGCGGGCATCCGCTGCAAACGGCGGCGTGCTGCCGAAGATTGAGATACGCAACAGATCGCCGGCCATGATCTGCATTTCACGGTTGCGCGGGTAGAGGATATCGGGGTCTGTTGTGACCGGACGTGGTGTATTGAGCCCGACGGAATTGGTTGGCGCGGGCGCGATGAACTGCGCCTGAACCGTCCCGGCGCAGAGGAGCAGCAGTGAGGCGAACAACAACGCCATTGCGGTGCGATGCGGTGTGCGGTTCAATGTCATCGCGGCTCCTCCGGCGTGTCGTTCTCTTGATCGCCGTTTCCGTTGGGACGGTTCTCCCATGTCTCGGAGTCAATGTTCGAGTAGCTATAGCCTGAGTAGCCGTAGTAGCCCTGATATTCGGGAGCCGTAATGTCCACGGAGTTCAGCACGACGCCAGTGATGTGCGCGCCTGCGCGAAGGAGCAGGTCGCGTGCGCGCCGCACGATATGCCGGCTGCTCTTGCCGTGACGCACCACGAGGATGACCGCGTCCGCCTGACGCGCCAGGATCACGCCATCCGTTACAGACAGGATGGGCGGCGAATCGACCACCACATGGGTGTAGATGCCTGCGCAATGCTGCAGCAGCTCGATCATGGCTTCGGATGACAGCATTTCCGTGGGGAATGGCGGCACAGGGCCGCTGCACAGCACGTCCAGATTCGGCACTTCCGGGACATTGCGTACGGCAGCTTCAAGCGTTGATCCGCCGGAGAGCACCGTGGACAGCCCGACGCGTCCGTTTAGGCCGAAGCGGTGGTGTACGTTGGGACGGCGAAGGTCAGCGTCAATCAGGATGACGCGGGTCTCGCGTTGCGCAAGGATGCAGGCAAGGTTGGTTGCAACCGTGGTCTTGCCTTCGGTCGGCGTGGAACTGGCCACAAGCACGATCTTTGGCGGATGCCCTGTGCTGGCCAAAAGCAGCGAGGTACGCAGGGACCGGAATGCCTCAGAGAACTGTGACTTGGAGGTAGCCAGTACGCCGATATTGCTCTGCGCCACGCTCAGCGGGCTGCCGGCGTCGCCACCGATGCGGCGAATGCGCGGGATGACCGAGAGAGATGGCAGCTGTGTGACCAACTCCACCTGGGCAACACTGCGCAGGCCGGTGTCGAGGCTTTCCAGAACGAACGCCACGATGATACCGACGATCAGGCCGAAGATGGTGGTCCTCGTCAGAATGCTGGAGCGTGGCGTGATGGTGACAGTAACCGGCGCCACCGCGGGATCAACGACGTCCACTTCCATGGAGTCAAGGCCCGCTTCAACGCCGGCGGCACGCAGCCGTGCAAGCAGACTCTCGTACAGGGTCCGGTTCGCCTCGTAGTCACGCTGGCGCAGCGTGTACTCGACGAGCTCGTCACGGAGTTTGTAGGAGTCGTTCTTTTGCTGCTCAAGCGCTTCGGTCGTCTGCTCTTCGTTCGCCTTGGCGGCGTTGTAGGCCTGTTGCGACTGTGTCAACAGCCGCTGCTGCTCCGTGCGCAATTCGCGTTCGATCTCGCGATCGTGTGCTTCCAGTGCCAGGATTTCGGGGTTCCTGGGTCCGAGCGTGACGCTCAGCTGTGCAATCTGGCCCTTTGTTTCGGCGATGTCAGAGCGCAGGCGTGAGAGCTCGGAGTTTGGGATACCCTGCGCGTCGAGCGAGCTTTCGAGCACATTTGGATCGGACTCTTTGAGTATCCGGTACCGCGATTCCGCGAGGATGCGCGCTACCTTTGCTGTACTGGATGCGCTCACCAGAGCGTCCACCGCGGCCGCGCTCTGGGTGGTGGAAGGCTTGGTCGCGTCGAATCCGAGTCCAACCACGCCAAGTCTCTTCTGCAGGTCAATGAGCTGCTCCTGCGAAGACTCAACCTGTTTCCTCAGGTCGTCCAACTGACCCTGCAACCACCGCGAGACCTGCTGAGTGGAATCGTATCGCGTCTGGTACGAGCGCTGTATATAGGCGCTGATGATGTGGTTGACGATATCCGCAGCAAGTTGTGGCTTGGATGTGGTGCAGATGATCTGGATGATGTCGGTGCGCGTGATGCGGAATGCCTTAACGTCATTGAGCATCCGCACCAGAACCGCGTATCGTACGGACGGATTATTGACGTCGACGGGCGGCACTGGATGGGCATACCCCATGAAGTCGGGGTTGTTCGCCAGATTCATCTCACGCGCGACATTTGCCAGCAGCGTGTCGCTCAGGATGATGGACACTTCGGCGTCGAGCTTGTCTTCGCCGCCAGCAACGCCGCCCGCACTGACGCGATAGGCATTTGCCGTAGCGCTATGCACTTCGATGCGGCCCATGGAGGCATACAGGATCGGCTGAGTGGCTGCCTCGTAGAGGCCGTAGAAGACGCCCAGAATGATGCAGGCGAGGATCACCCACTTGCGCTTCCGCAATACCAGCAACGCCTCTGTGAGAGTTGTGTCTGCGGTCGTAGCGTTGAAACCAGGAGAGGAATCAACACCACTTGTGGTCGGAGTCTGCGCTTGGCCGGGTGGCATTCCCCCTCATCATACGCGAAGGCTATGCTAATGACAGGACAGGGATTCTCCTTTTTTGAGGCATGGAAGTGCCGCTAAGATTGCTGATCTGCAAGCGTTCATGAGCGGCAGAGTGGTATAGGCGGCGGAACAGTATGCAATCGTTTAACTCTCTTTCAAGAGAGTCAGACAGAAGACCTGACGCATGAGCATGACTGCATGGATGAGCGGCTGCGGCCAGTAAAGCCTGCATGTTCCAACGGGTCTACGAACAGAGAGCCACGCTGAACAGGAGCCATGCTGCGAACAAAGAGCCATGCAGCCGGATACATGCAGCTCCACACACGAGGATCTCCTGCACTGCATGCTGTCTACTGCACTGGTGTGTGCAGGCCGGGGTACCACGTCAGCTGAAAGGCGCCCGTGGTGCTGCCTTGCTGGCCCGTCTTCCAGATGGGCGCCTTCCATCGCTCGGATTGAAACCAGGCGGAAAGTTCGACGTCACGCGTTAAGCGCTTGACCACATCCACGCGGAAGATGTTTTGGGTAGTGCCGCCTGGGATAAAGTCCTTCGCGTTCTTCTTATGAAGGTATTGAAATGCGATCGACTCGTTGCCAGACAGGTGATACGTGAGCCAGGCCTGTCCGCCCTTTGCTTCGCGCCCGATCCAGTCGCCCATGAGCACGCCCTTGTTGGTATACGCCTGACGCTGGACGGTCTCATAGTAGTTGCCCTGCCCACCAGTGCTTCGCGAAGTCACATAGTCCGTGTAGGTGCCTTCAACACGAAGATCGAGCTTGGGGACGCGGGGAATCTGAGAGAAGTAGATACCCGGCCGCCAACCGGCGCGCCTGGGTGCGCCGATGGGGAAGAGATCGTCGTGCGTCGTTGAGTCGGTGTAGAGCGTGACGTATTTGCGCACAAACGGCAGGCGATACGAAAACGTGGCGGAGCTGAATCTCGCACCGGGATCGTCACGGCTGTACTTCTCGTCGACGGTCGTATCGCTGGTGTCGAAGAAGCCTTTCAGAAAGGTGTGGAGCGTGACTGGTTCGTGGCCTTTGCCGCCCCACACAATGGTTCGCTGAAAGCTGAACTGTAAGTCCTTTGTCGGCGCGAACGCGATGACCTCAGAATGTGCGTAGGGATGCTGGGGATAGGTGTGCCCCTGCAGGCTGCCGACGAAGAAGTCGTACCGAATGGTGCCGATAAAGCGGCTGACGAAGGGGATGTACAGCGGGTCGACGCGGTTGATGCGAAACGCGTACATGTTCTCAGCGTTGTTGGACCATTCCATGCCGCCGCCTATGCCAGGGCCAAGCCATGCGTCGGACTTTCCGAATGAAACCTCGTGGCCGTAGACGTGTCCCGAAAGATTGGCTTCGAGCAAGCGAAAATTATTCTGCGATGGCAACGGACCTTCGGGAATCGTTGCCTCTGGACGGTTGACGCCACCATAGAGGTTGGGAGTCAACGCGGGATTGAGATTGCCATAGTTGATTTGATCAATCGCAGCAAGTTGCGATGCCAGTGCAAAGCTGTAGCCCTGGTAGCTAGGCGCATGCTGGAACTCGCCCCGCACGCGCAGAGAGAGTGGTCCCAGTTCTGTGATGGTGGACAAGCCGTCGTAGGTATTGAAGCCGTTCGAGTACGGCCGGCCGTAATCGTTGTTGAACGTCTCACCCAGGTGCCAGCTATCACGGAGAACGGTGCCGCCGACGATGCGGGCGCCCACATACATGGAGTCGGCGCCGTACACAAGGCCGCGTCTGCGCATGCCGTCGAATGACGGCTCGTCGCGCAGCGCGTATTCGAGCTTGTCGAAGATATCCAGCGCTTCGTCGTTGTTGTCCGCGCGAATCTTGTCCTGCGAAAGCTCCAGCATGTGCAGCACGCTGCGCCTGGTCCAGGGCCGCAACGAAAGGAAGGCGGCATCCAGGTAGCCCATGGAATACAGCCGCAGCATGGCCGGGTACATCCAGCTGTCCACGGGGATGTAGGGCGACCCAAGCCAATCCTTACGCGTATCAAAGGTCTCGCCCGCGTATGGGTTGTAGGCAATGAGTGGGTGCTCCGGGGTTGGCTTTGTTGCTACCACCGGCTCCGGACCCTGAACGGGTGTTGGCCTGTTCTTTACCGGCGGGGTCGTTGTGCTGTCATAGCCTGGAATGGATGGTAACTGGCTTGGATCTCCCTGGATCGGCGTATTTCGCGTGGGCGGCGGTGTCTGGCTGGTGGGCGCGGATGGCAGCGAGGAGGCAGGATCGTTTTGCGCGGCAACAGGCAGGGCGCCGCTAAGGGCAAGACTGGCCGCCAGGATCAAGAGATGCGCGGCGCGCACGTGCAAACGCCAAACGGGGAGATGATTCGGAGAAGGCACGAGGACAAGTCTAATTGCAGAAGCCAATGGTTGTTGTCAAAGATTGAGACGCAGCTCACCCGGATTCCGCCCCGTAAAGATTATGTTCCAAGTTACGCCAGCAGGCCACGCCGCTCCATGCGTTGCCGCATGCCTTCAAGACCATCGGGTGCGCCGGGCAGCTGTGTCGCGTGGATGACGGCGCCTCCCCAGCCATGACGTGCACGCAGCATGGACTCCTGCATGACACGGCAGACCGCGACGGCGTCGCTGTCGTCCACGCCAAGGATGGGAACCTTTGTGGCGGCGGCACGGCGGTTGCTCTCAACGCGTGACTCTGCTTCGCCCTGAACAATGACGAGCAGGGATAGTGTGTGCTGCTCGATGAGTTGAAGCACACCGGTCAATGCCGGAAAGGTACGCAGTACCGCGACGACAACCGGCTTCTGTGTGCCTGCTCTCGATTGCTTGAGGGCGATGCCTGCGGCCACAGCCGCGCACTCTTCGGCCTCTCCGCCGCACACGATGAGCGTGGGTGAAGCTGCTTCATCTGGAAACCACGCACGGCGTGCCGCTTCAAAGAGTGGCTGCGTGCCTTCCGTTACGAGGGTGTCGCGCCGGTTGATCTGCGACAGCATCGCGGCCGGCAGAGCTTCCGACTCCGTCTGCAATGCAGCACGGGTCACGCGGGAGAGTCCACGTACCTCGCGCTTCGTGGCACGCAGCTGTTGCATCGTTTCGAACATGCCGCGCATGGCGGCATCACTGATCAGCGGCTTGCCCATGAATCCTCGTGCTTGGGAAGGTTGAATTCGAGTATCGCATTGAAGACGAGACCCAATTGAAGCGGAGACACAACAAAGGGCGCTGACATCGCCAGCGCCCTTTGCAGATACCGAGGGTTATTTCTTCGATGGATCGACGCCTTCGGTGAGAATGCCGAGATCGGCAAAGGCCTTTTGTGCGACTTTAGCCTTCACACTACCTTCGCGCACGAGCTTGGAGAGTGTTGCGGCCACGATGGAGGCTGCGTCCACCTCGAAATGACGGCGCAGGTGCTCGCGATTATCGCTGCGACCGAAGCCGTCTGTACCGAGCGCGACGAGACGCTGGCCGAGCCACGGTGCGAGTGCATCCGGCATGATTTTCATGTAGTCGCTGGCGGCTACGATGGGGCCCTTTGCATCGCTGAGAGCAGTGAGCAGGTAGGGCTGCTTCTCTTTCTCGGCGGGATGCAGGCGGTTCCAGCGTTCGGTCGCGAGCGCGTCGCGACGCAGCTCGGTGTAGCTCGGCACGGACCAGACATCGGCTTCGACGTTGTACTGCGCCGAAAGGATCTCCTGCGCCTTGAGGACTTCGTTCAGGATGGTGCCCGAGCCGAAGAGCTGGACCGTCGCCGATGTTCCTTTGATCGCGGACTTGAACTTGTACAGGCCGCGCAGAATGCCTTCGCGAACACCTTCGGCTGCAAGCATCTCCGGGTGGACGTAATCCTCGTTGTACATGGTGACGTAGTAGAAGATCTGCTCATCGTCGGAGTACATGCGCTTCAGGCCGTCCTGCAGGATAACGGCCATTTCGTAGGCATAGGCGGGGTCGTAGCTGATGCAATTGGGGATGGTGCTGCTGAGGACATGCGAATGGCCGTCCTGGTGCTGCAGGCCTTCGCCGAGCATCGTGGTGCGGCCCGCGGTGCCGCCCATGAGGAAGCCCTTGCCGCGTGAGTCTGCGAAAGCCCATGCCATGTCGCCGATGCGCTGGAAGCCGAACATGGAGTAGTACATGTAGAAGGGAATCGAGGGCAGGTTATAGTTGGCGTAGGCCGTGCCGGCCGCGGTAAAGCTGGCCATTGAACCGGCCTCGGTGATGCCTTCTTCGAGGATCTGGCCGTCCTTCTCCTCGCGGTAGTTCAGCACCATTTCCTTGTCATGGGGAATGTACTTCTGCCCGTCGCTGGCATAGATGGCAACCTGCGCCACGGCACTCTCCATGCCGAAGGTGCGGCCCTCATCGGGAACAATGGGAACGACGAGCTTGCCGATATTCTTGTCCTTCATCAGCGCTTTCAGGATGCCTACGAAGGCCATGGTCGTCGAGACCGCGCGGCCCTTGGATCCGCCCAGCCATTCCTTGAAGAAGTCGAGCGGCGGTGCTGCGAAGTGAAATGGCTTGACCTCGCGCTTTGGGAGGTATCCACCAAGTGCCTCGCGGTGCTGCTTCATATACAGCAACTCGGGTGCGTCGGCTGCGGGCCTCCATGGCTTGCCTGCTGCGGCCTGCTCGTCGGGTACGGGAATGTCAAAGCGCTTGACGAAGGCGACAACGCCCTCGTCGGAGAGCTTCTTCTCGTTGTGCGCAGCATTGCGGCCTTCGGTGGTGGCGAAGCCGTAGCCCTTGACCGTTTTCGCGAGGATGACCGTGGGGCCGCCCTTATGCTCGACCGCGCGCTTGTAGGCGTTGTACACCTTCAGCGGATCATGGCCGCCGCGGTGGAGGCGTGCGAGCTGCTCGTCGGTGTGGTCCTTCACGAGTTCAAGCAACGCAGGGTATTTGCCGAAGAAGTGCTGTCGCAGGTACGCGCCGCCCTTGGCCTTAAAGGCCTGGTAGTCGCCGTCCACGCATTCTTCCATGCGCTTGAGCAGCAGGCCGGTGTGGTCGCGCTCAAAGAGCGCATCCCATTCTTTACCCCAGATAACCTTGATGACGTTCCAGCCGCAACCACGGAAGTGACCTTCCAGCTCGTCGATGATGCGCTTGTTGCCGCGGACGGGACCGTCGAGTCTCTGCAGGTTGCAGTTGACGACGAAGATCAGGTTATCGAGGTTCTCGCGGGTGGCCAGGGTAAGCGCGCCGAGCGTGTCCACTTCGTCCGATTCACCGTCGCCCACAAACGCCCAGACCTTGCGGTCGGTGACAGGGATGAGCTTGCGATTCTCAAGGTAGCGCATGAAGCGCGCCTGGTAGATCGCGTTTAGCGGGCCGATGCCCATGGAAACCGTGGGGAACTGCCAGAAATCCTGCATGAGCCACGGGTGCGGGTAGCTGCTTAGGCCGGAGTGCTCGCGGAGTTCGTGGCGGAAGTTCAAGAGGCTCTCTTCGTCGAGGCGGCCTTCAAGAAAGGCGCGGCCGTAGACGCCTGGTGACGCGTGGCCCTGGAAGTAGACGAAGTCACCAGGCTGGTCGCCGTAGGAGCCACGAAAGAAGTGGTTGAAGCCGACTTCAAAGAGTGTCGCTACCGAAGAGTACGTGGAGATGTGGCCGCCGATGCCGGCGTCCTTCTTATTCTGGCCGTGCACCATTGCCATGGCGTTCCAGCGAATGAGTGCCTCGACGCGCTTTTCGATTTCGCGGTCGCCAGGATAGGGCACTTCGTCGTGCTTGGGGATGGTGTTGCAGTACGGCGTGGCGAGTTCGTTCTCGGAGACGACGCCGGCTTCGCGTGCGCGCTGGCGGAGTGCGGTCATCAACTCGACGCCTTGCTGCGGGCCTTCCGCCACGATCATCTCGTCGAAGGCTTCAATCCACTCGGCAATCTCCTGCTTGAGATCGCTGGCCGGGGGCATCGCTACATTGGTCGCCATGGAAAACTCCCATACATTCTGTTTTGACCGTGCAACCGTACACGGAGACACATCCATTATAAGTACGACCTTAGCCCGTTATAAGCCAAGGCTATAGTGGTGCGCTGGGACCGTGGGCGCTTCTTATAGCTACGTGGAATAGTCCGCGTTGATACGAACGTATTCCTCGGTCAGATCGCAGGTGAGAAAGCGGTAGCGTCCGGCGCCCGTGCCGAAATCAACGGCGATGGTGTACTCGCGCTGCAGCATACGCTCGTGGACCGCTGCCTTTTCATAGCCCGCGGCGCGAACGCCGTGATCGAAGACCAGCACGCCGCCAATTCTGATGGTGACATATGCGGGATCGAACGAAACACCGGCATAACCGGCTGCGGCAAGGAGACGGCCCCAGTTGGGATCGGCGCTGGACCAGGCGGTTTTGCAGAGGGGTGAGTGCGCGATGGAGCGTGCGACTGTCTTTGCTGCGGCATCGTCGGGCGCGCCGGTGATCTCCAGCGTGACAACGTGGGTGACGCCTTCCCCATCGTCAATGATGGCGTGGGCGAGTTCGTTGCAGATGCGCTGGAACTCTGTGGTGAAGCTGTTCCTGAACGACTCCGGAGCCCTGTCCCAGGTCACGCCGCTTGCACCGCTGGCAAGCAGAAGCACTGTGTCGTTGGTGCTGGTGTCGCCGTCAACGGAGATGGCGTTAAAGCTGGCTTCGACAGCGGGTTCGAGCAGGATGCGCAGGGCGGCGGGTTCGATGGCGAGGTCTGTGAAGAGATAGACCAACATGGTGGCGTGCGGCGGTCCGAGTTGCGGGCCGATCATGCCGGCGCCTTTGCAGCAGCCGAAGATGCGGACGTCGCCGATGACCGCTTGCGCTGTCTTCATGCGGGTATCGGTCGTCATAATGGCGGTGGCGAACGCCTCCGCGGCTGACGGGCCGTGTGCCAGCTCCGCAGCGGCCTGGGGCAGTGCGGCGGTGAGTTTTGCGACGGGCAAGGGGACGCCAATGATGCCGGTCGATGACGGGAAGATTTCGTCTCCGGGACTTGCAAAAAGCTCTGCGGCGGCGGTGCAGGTTTGCTCGGCGACTGCTATGCCTGCAGGGCCTGTCGCACAGTTGGCATTACCCGCGTTCACGACGACAGCGCGCACACGGCCGCCCGTTGCGGCCATGTTGCGGCGGCCTACGGTGACGGGCGCGGCTACGACCTGGTTCGTCGTGAACATGACGGCAGCCGAGGCGGTCTGGTCGGCGACGGCGATGGCGACGTCAGGCCGTCCGCTGGCTTTGATGCCGGCCTTGACCGCGGCCCAACGGAAGCCGCGTGGAAGTTCGTTGTGAATCGTGGACAACTGCTTGTACCTTTCTTTCGTTTGTTCGTACGGTTTACCAGCCGGTTGCGTCCACGGTAACGGTGGAACCCGTCCGGTTGCTCTCCTGCGCCAGTTCAATAATGCGTGCGACACGGATGGCGCAGCGTGGGGTGACCTCCGGCTCTGCCTCACCGAGGATAGATGCCGCGACATTCTCGTAGAAGGCGCGGTAGTCACCGGGGATGGTTGGAATGGTGTGGCGTTCCAGCTCTGCGGGCTTTGTCGTATCCTTTGCGTAGACGACGGTACCCCATGCGGATTGCGGTTCGGCGAGCCAAATCTCGTCACTCTCGATCGGCGGTACATGGCCGCCGGCCACGAGGGTGGGTTCCTGTGGGTCAACACCGTACTTGGTGTAGCCGCCGCTGGTGCCCAGAAGGCGGAAGCGTGGCGACGGATCAGCGGCGATGACCGTAGCGCCCAGGCGCACGAGGATGGTTCTGTCGCGTCCGCTTGGGAAGAACAGGTTCAGGTCAAACGCGTCCGCAGCTTTGCTGACATTGCGGTCGTGGCGAATGTTCGCAGACATCTTCGCGGGCTTGCCGAAGAGTGTGAGGGCCTGGTCGATGAGGTGCGGTCCGATGTCGTAGAGCAGGCCGCCACCTTCCGTAGCTTCTTCGCGCCAGGCGTTCGGCTTGGGTTCAGGGCGGAAGCGGTCGAAGCGCGAGTCGAGGGTGACGATGCGGCCCACAGCACGCTCTTCGATGAGCGTGCCCAGGGTCTTGAAGTCGCCGTCCCATCGGCGGTTGTGGAACGGGAACAGCAGCAGGCCTTTTTCACGGGCAATGTGCTCCAACTCTTCGGCCTGCGCGAGGGTGGTCGTCATGGGCTTGTCGCAGACGACGTGCTTGCCGGCGAGGAGTGCCTGCTTCGTCATGTCGAAGTGGGCTGGTGTGGGCGAGGCAATGACGACGAGCTCCACATCGCTTGCCAGCAGGTCTTCGAGCGATCGCACCTGGGCGGCGGCGGGATAGTCCTTGAGGGCGGTGTCGCCTGTTCGCTGTACGATGGCGGCGAGCTCAAGCGCGGGTACTGCGCTGATGAAGGGCGCATGAAAGACGCGGCCAGCAAGGCCATACCCAACCACTCCGGTGCGGATTGTGCGCACGGTATAACCCTCCTGCACGGCTGGTGACGAACACCAACAGCGTAAGCACCAGCATAAAGCTGTTGCGGCGACCGCGGCGGCGGAATGAGGATGCACCCTCTGTGTTGCAATAGGGGAGAATGGTTTTCACCAGGTTGTGTGAACTGCACGATGAAGAATTTCTGCATCGAGAACGCAGGGCAGCCGCATCAGATACCTGCAACGTAGAAAACCGCCGGATGCGGCATGGCATGCAGGGCTTGAAGCATGCTCAGGCGCGCCCGCAATCCTGCAACAATATGGAGCGTATGACGCAACAGGATCGAGCAAAAGGCTGTACGAAGCGCCTAAGCCGATGGGCGGTACCCGCAGCGGTTCTCACCGCGCTGCTGCCTCTCTCGGGACTGGCGCAGACACCGGGCGGCAGCAGCACCGCAGGGCAGGGATCGTCGTCCGCAGGGCAACGCGCGAGCGGACCGGCAACGGTGCAGGCCGCGCAACAGGCCCTCCAGACAATTTCCGGACCGGGCAATGGCAGCAGCAGCTCCAGTGTAAGCCAACAGGATTACAAGGGATCGCTGATCGACGGCAAGGCGACGGATGGTGTTCTGGACCTGTCGTTCGACGATGCGATTCAGCGCGGTTTCAAAACCAACCTGGGTATCATCCTGCAGAGTTCGCAGATTCAGTCGGCGTCGGGTGCGCGGCTTCAACAGTTGCAGTCATTGTTGCCTACGGTGACGGGATCGGCCAGCTACACGGTGCAGCAGGTAAACCTGGCAGCCTACGGTTTGAAGTTTCCGGGTATCAACCCCATCATTGGACCGTTTCAGGTGTTCGACTTTCGCGCATATTTAACGCAGTCGTTGCTGAATATCAATTCCATTGAGAAGTACCTTGCTTCGAAGCACAACTTTCAAGGCGCAAAGCTGTCCGCGGAAGATGCGCGCAACATGGTTGTCCTTACGATCGGCAACGCGTATCTGCTTTGCATTGCGGATGCGTCGCGTATCGAAGCCGAAGAGGCGGAAAAGGCGAACGCGAAGGTCTCGCTGGACCAAGCGACTGCGAATCACGATGCCGGTACGAGCCCCAAGCTTGATGTGCTGCGCGCGCAAGTGGATTATCAAAATGCCGACCAGCAGTTGATCCAGGCAAGAAATCAGCTGGAGAAGGACAAGCTGGCGCTGGCACGAGCCATCGGCCTGCCGCTGGAACAGAAGTTCCGGTTAACCGATCCGGTTCCGTTTGCCGCGGCTACGCCGACGACGCCCGAGGAGGCCTTCGCGAACGCGATCAAGGCGCGCAAAGATTTGCAGGGCGCGGCCGAGCGCGTGAAGGGCGCCGAGGCGCAACGGAAGGCCGCAGTCGCCGAGCAGTACCCGTCGGTGGACATTACGGGCGACTTCGGCGATCTGGGTGAAACCATTGGTCACTCGCACGCGACGTATACGGCGACCGGTGAGGTGTCCGCGCCGATTCTGCAGATTGCCAAGACACGCGGCGATATCCAGGTGGCCGATGCCGCGCTGCAGCAGCAGAAAGCACGCTACAGCGACCAGGTGCAGCAGGTGAACCAAGACGTCCGCGACGCTCTGCTCGACATTGAAGCTGCGGCGAAGCTTGTCGAGGCGACCAAGAGCAATGTCGATCTGGCGAACGAAGCCCTGAGCGAGGCGCAGCAGCGCTTTCGTGCAGGTGTAGCCGACAATCTCGAGGTCAGCGACGCGCAGGCGCAGACTGAACAGGCGAACGACCAATACATTAGCGCGCTCTACCAGCACAACGTAGCGAAGCTTTCGCTCGCGCGCGCCGCCGGCTATGCCGGCAGTGATTACAAACAAGCTCTTCAACTCGGAGGAAAGTGATCGTGGCAGATTCCGATCAGCAACAAAGCGGTACGCCGCAGCAGGACACGAACCAGGCCGCGCCGCAGACTCAATCAGCGCCGCCTGAGACGCCGACGGGCAATGCTCGCCGCAGGTTCATCATCATCCTTGTGGTGGTGCTGCTTGTGCTTGCAGCCGGTTTCTTCTACTGGCGGTCCACCTTTACGGAGGACACGGACGACGCACAGGTCGATGGCGACTTGTACCAGGTGTCGGCGCACGTTTCCGGCCAGGTCCTGAAGGTGTATGTGACGGACAACCAGGCTGTGAAGCAGGGTGATCCGATCGCGGAGATTGATCCGCGCGACTATCAGGTTGCGCTGGAACAGGCAGAGGCGGAACTGGCTAACTCCAAGGCGTCGTTTGTGCAGGCGAATGCAAATGTGCCAATCACCAACGTGCAGACCCGTACGCAGGTCAGCACGGCGGGTTCTGATGTCGTGACTGCCGAAGCGACGGTTGCGCAGCAGCAGAAGCAGGTTGCCGCGGCGCAAGCGCGTGTGGATTCGGCCAAAGCCGACGCTCTGAAGGCGCATCTGGACGTCGAGCGCTACACGCCGCTCGTCGCCAAGGATGTCATCAGCAAGCAGCAGTTTGACCAGGCAGTCGCAACGGCTGCATCGGATGACGGTAAGGTGTTGGAAGCGCAGCAGAATGTGATTGCCACAGAGGCGCAGGTCGCCCAGGCGATGTCCAGGCTGCAGTCGGCACGCTCTGATGCGGAGCAGGCCAAGATCAATGGACCCAAGCAGGTGCAGGTGCAGCAGGCACGCGCCGCGGCTGCGAATGCCGACATCATGCAGCAACAAGCAAAGGTGGATCAGGCGAAGTTGAACCTGAGCTACACGCACATTGTTGCGCCAGTAGCCGGCATCATTAACCGAAAGAACGTTGCGGTAGGCCAGAACATCTCTATCGGCCAGAACATGCTCACGATCATTCCGCTGGACGGGTTGTGGATCACGGCGAACTTCAAGGAAACACAGCTGGACAAGATGAAGGTCGGCCAGGCTGTAACCGTGAAGGTGGACGCGCTCGGCGGCCGCAAGTATCACGGCCATGTGACGCAGGTGGGTGGTGCAACGGGTTCGCGCCTGTCGCTCTTCCCGCCGGAAAACGCTACCGGTAACTACGTCAAAGTGGTACAGCGTATCCCCGTGCGTATCGACCTGGATAAGGGCGAGAATGACGACCACCTGTTGCGGCCGGGCTACTCGGTCACGCCGGATGTCGGCATCAAGTAACTGCACTGTAGTGAACAGAAGGGGTCCGGCCTTGGCCGGACCCTTCTGCGTTAGCACCGTGGAAGCCGGGCAGTGCCGGGGGTGAGAAACCGCTGTCCGCGGCTTGGCATCCTATAGGCTACACGCAGACGCGCGAAGAGGATGAAGGAGCTACCGATGGCTGTTGCAATCAAGAAATCCGCACCGCAAGACATGATTACGCCGCACTGGCACGAGCAGGCGCATGAGATTCAGAAGTACGGCACCGTAACGCAGGACCTGCCGCTTGGCCTGAGCGCCGAGGTGCGCTCCAAGTCGTGCAAGGCGCTGAACCAGCTGCTCGCAGATTCGATCGCGATTCGCGACATGTACAAGAAGCATCACTGGCAGGTAGCCGGCCCTACCTTCTACCAGCTGCATCTGTTGTTTGATAAGCACTTTGAGGAGCAGGTGGAGATTGTGGACACGATCGCTGAGCGCATCCAGCTGCTGGGCGGTGTGACCATCGCCATGGGTGGCGATGTGGCCGAGGTGACCCGCATTGCACGCCCGCCGCGCGGCAAGGAAGAGGTGCCGGTGCAGATTTCCCGCCTGCTGGAAGCGCACAAAATCATCATCGACGACTGCCACAAGATTGCGAAAGAAGCCGACGAGAGTGGCGACGACGGCACGAATGATCTTGCAGTTTCAGACGTGCTTCGCACGAATGAACTGCAGGCATGGTTCATCATGCAGCATTTGGTGGACATGCCGCTTGTGCATGCAAGCTAGCTTTCATAGAGCATGGAACCAACGGCTCGCCTTATCTGGCGAGCCGCTTTGTTTGCATGACCCAGGTCATGCCTTCCGCTGTGCGGCAGATTCCAGATAGTGCACGACGTCATCCTTTTGTTCATGCTTCGCCCATTCCAACGGTGTTGCGTTCCAGAGTACGTCCTTGATATCGAGCAGCGCCCCGCCCTCGACCAGCGCGCGAGCGGCCTCAACGTGGCCGAAGCAGGCGGCCTGGTGCAGTGGGGTTGCGTGGGCGTGGCCACCGGGTGGGTTGTACTGGTTGGGATTTGCGCCTGCCTTCAGCAATGCGCGCACCGCATCAGCACGGCCATACTGTGCGGCTATTGAGAGCGCGATCTGCAAGTCTTCTGGCGTGGAGTTTTGTATGCGCTGCAAAGGCAGCCCCAAAGCAGCGGCGAGTATGGGGGTCATCGTGGCTCCATGTTTCAGCAGCTCTTCCACTGAAGAGGGTTCCATGAGTACGGCAGCTGCCTTTGCGGCTGCATCGGGAGCGGCACCGTATGCGCATAGAAGAGCGATGAGTTCTCGCTGAACGCCGCACTCGCGGGGTATGCTACCGGTTGCGATGAGCATGAGCGTCTCGTTCTTGCTGGCTTGATCCGGTCCTGCTTGGAGGAGGATGCGCGTAATGTCAACGATGTTGCTGGGGAGCTTTCCGTTGCGTACTGGGTTCTCTGCGACGAAATTCAACAGAGTTGCTGTATGGAAGTAGTTGCCGCCTTCAAAGGTGATCTGCCGGTGTACCAGCGCTGGCTGCGTTTGCAGTAGCTCCCGCAGCTCGGTTGTGTTGCCTTGGTCGATCATGTCTACGGCACGGCGGAAGACGGGATCGGTAATCCATTCTTGCTGCGGACGGGACCAGCGATCGACGGGGTTGGGGCCTTCGATGTGGGCTTTCAGACGCGGCCAGCTGGAGTAGCCGTATTCGCGGGCGATGGCTAGTAGAGCGTCGCTTTGCGCGAGGGACGCGGCGAAGATGGCTTCGTCGGCGAGCGGGCGAAAGCGAGGATGGAACTCGCGAAGCCGTTGGGCAGCCATGGCGGAGCGGGCAGCGTGGTCCCGGCGCAGGTCTTTGGCTTGCGACTTCAGGTGGTCGAGGTTGGGCGAATCGGGGAGTCGGCGTACGGGCATGGGAACGTCCTTTCATGATTGCCCAGGGTCCGCACATAAGGGCTGAAAGTCAGTTCTGACTTCTTGAGTTGTGACGACTAAGGTGGGCTTCTGCCCTGTCCGCGGACCGGATGCGCCCTTCGCGCTGCGACGAGCGTAGCATGCGAGCCGGGCATAAGAGCAAGGGGTTGACGATGCTTCGCGGGTGCGTCATCGTTTGATTGAAAAGAAAAGCGAAACCACTGTTCCGCTCAGAACATCTACCAAGCAGAGTTCCCCGCTATGCCGATCGCTCTTGAATTTTTCGTGCATTACGCCTACGGCATCCTCTTCCTCTGGGTACTGGTGGAGCAGCTTGGCGTTCCCGTGCCGTCGATCCCGCTGCTGATCGCGGCGGGTACGCTGAGCGCGACGCACCGTGTTGCCGCGTTTCCAGCGATGCTGGCGATCCTTGCAGCATGTGCAATTGCGGATTCGATGTGGTACTTCGCCGGTGTCCACTACGGCAGCCGTGTTGTGAAGCTCATCTGCAGGCTCTCGCTTGAGGCGTCCACTTGTGTGAAGAAGACGGAGACGTATTTTGGCCGACATGGAGCGACGACGCTGTTGTTTGCGAAATTTGTGCCGGGACTTTCGGCTGTTGCACCGCCGATTGCCGGTGAGACCGGCATGAGCTACGCTCGCTTTCTTGCGTTTGACCTGACGGGTTCGCTGCTCTGGGCTTCGGTGTACGTGTTTGGAGGCCGGTTCTTCGGCGATGTCGCAAAGAAGTCCGCGCCATTCTTCCACTTTCTTGCACGCTTCGGTGTGCTGCTGTTTGTGCTTGCGATTATCGCGTTCGTGGTGCGGCGTATCTGGAATCAACGCATCTTCCTGAAGACACTGCGTGATGCGGGTGTGACCGGACCGGAGCTGGAAGCTATGATTACCTCCGCTGAAGCGAGTGGAGGCAAGACACCGTTTATCGTGGACCTGCGGCATCCGTTGGACTACCTGCCTGATCCGCGTGTGCTGCCGGGTGCGGTGCGCATTAGCCCGATGGAGCTGGAGAAGCACTGCGACCTGCTGCCTCGAGATACGGATGTCATCCTGTACTGCACGTGCCCGAATGATGAGACCAGCGGCACGCTTGCGCGGCGGCTGCAGAAGCTGGGCGTGCATCGCGTACGACCGCTGCGTGGCGGCTTTGAAGGTTGGCGTGATGCCGGCCTGCCGCTGCATGACTATGACGAGGCCAAGCCGCGCGAGCGCGCCCCAGAGCTCGTTGAAGCCGCAGCCGTCTAGCAAGCCCTCGCGCGGTGCGCAGTACACCCTCGATGTACAAGTCATGGAGTAGTAGCTGTAGATTGAAGGCCTGCGCTGTGCAAGTCATCCAGCGCTGCGGGCTGAAGGCCGAAAGGGCACAACAGTTTGCGCGTGTCCAAGTCTGTTGAGATCCTCGCTATGCTCAGGATGACAACGATAGCTAGCTCCAGGCGCGACCCTCAACAGCGCGCTTATACAACTCCGCGTACTCGGCTGCTGGCTTGTCCCAGCTAAAGTCTTCGGCCATGCCGCGTCGCATCATCTCTTCCCACTGCGGCTTGTTCTGGAAGGTGGCGACGGCACGGCGGATGGCGTCAAGCAGATCCGACTGGTTGTAGCCATGGAACTTGAAGCCGTTGCCCTGGCCCTCGTGCAGCTCGTAGATGGTGTCTTCCAGGCCGCCGGTGGAGCGTACGACAGGGATGGTCCCGTAGCGGAGGCTGTACATCTGGTTGAGGCCGCTGGGCTCGTAGCGTGATGGCATGAGAAACATGTCAGCGCCGGCTTCAATCTTATGCGCGATGGTGTTGTCGTACTTGATCTGCACGCGCACCTTGTCTGGATAACGTGCGGCGAGCTCGCTGAAGAGCCTCTCGTAGTACTCCTCGCCGGTGCCGAAGGCGATGAGTACGATGTCGTCCTTGACGAGCTCGTCCATGATATCTGCGAGGAGATCGAAGCCTTTTTGCGTGGCGAAGCGCGACACAATGCCGAGGACCGCAGTGGTGTCGCTGACGCCGTCGAGGCCGAAGGCGTGCAGCAGATCGCGGCGGCACTCTTTCTTGCCCTTGAGGTTGTCGGCCGTGTAGTGGGCGGCGATGTGGCTGTCGCGCGAGGGATCCCATTCGTCATAGTCGACGCCGTTCAGAATGCCGTAGAGATCATCAGCCCGGCGGCGGAAGATGTCTTCCAGGCCGTTGCCGAACTCGCTGGTCTGTATCTCCTGCGCATAGTGCTTGCTGACGGTGGTGAGCGCATCGGCGTAGACAAGGCCGCCCTTCAGCAGGTTTACGTTGTCATGCGCTTCCAGCTTGTCGAAGGTGAACATGTCCCAGGGGAGCAGCAGTCGCGGCATGGTGTCGGCTGGGAACCAACCCTGATAGCCGGCGTTGTGAATCGTAAAGATGCAGGGAACCTTGCGCAGGACGGGATCGAAGAAGTAGACCGAGCGCAGGTAGATCGGAACGAGCGCTGCCTGCCAGTCGTGCGCGTGGAAGACATCGGGCACGCCGAGGATTTTGGAGACTTCGATGACGGCGCGGCTGTAGAGGCCGAAGCGCTCCCAGTTGTCGAGGTAGTCGCCGCTGGGTGTGGCATAGAAGTTCTCGCGATCGAACATCTCGGGACAGTCGAAAAAGTAAATCTGGACGCCTTCGTGCAGGCCGCCGTCGAGCACGCGCACATAGCGCTGGTAGTGCGTGAAGGGGATGGTCACGCTTTCAAGTACTACGGGCAGATCGGGCAGTTTGCGTGCGACGGAGCGGTAGTACGGCACGAACGTGGTGACCTTGTGTCCCAGCTTGACGAGCGCTGTGGGGAGTGCGCCCACCACGTCGGCGAGGCCGCCGGTCTTAGCCCAGGGCACGCACTCCGATGCTGCAAAGACGATATGCATCTACTCTCCAGAACGTGCTGCAGTCCCCACGATACGCCAGACGCATGCACGTGTGGCTGTACCCTTGAAGGCGAGCACACCGTATCAGATGCAGCCACGCAAGCCAAAGCTCGGACAAAACTTTCTCGTCGATGACAATGGCCGACAGCGCATCGCCGATGCTCTTGGTGAAGTCTCCGCGCGCACCGTCATCGAGATCGGTCCAGGCCACGGCGCGATCACGAACATCCTCGCAGAACGTGCCAAAAAGCTTATCTGTATTGAGCTTGACCGGTCACTTGTGCCGGAGCTGCGCTTCCGCTTTCGCAATCACCCTGGTGTCGAAATCATCGAAGGTGATGTGCTGGAGACCAACCTCACCGCACTTGTACCGGAGGGGGAGAAGGCGCTTGTGATCGGCAACCTGCCGTACTACATCACCAGCGACATCCTCTTCCATCTGTGTGCACACAGCGCTGTGCTGGAGCTTGCCGTCGTGATGATGCAGCGGGAAGTTGCCGAACGTGTGGCGGCCGAGCCGGGGCATCGGGAATTCGGTCTGCTCTCGGCAACGGTCCAAATGTACGTGCGCGTGGCGAACCTGTTCACGTTGCCGCCGAGCGCATTCTCTCCACCGCCAGAGGTGTACTCCACGGTGTTGCGGATGGCATTCGCGCCTCGCTTTGCGGAGTTGGGGATTGAGGATGCGGCGGGGTTCGATCGCTTTTTGAGGGTCTGCTTTCAGCAGAAGCGTAAAACGTTGAGTAACAATCTCCGGGCTGCTGGGTATGCGGCCGGGGTGATCGCTGCTGCGTGTGAGTCGGCTGAGGTTTCATCCAGCACCAGGGCTGAGGCGCTGCCGCTGGATCGTCTCGCGGCGCTATTCCGGTCTCTGACGATTTAGGGCCTGCGCCACATTCTCTGGAAGGGCATAGCTTTTGCTGTGCCGATCAACCCTGTCTCGCCACCGGCTTTAGCAGCGGAGGTTTGCCTTTGTGCAGGTTTGTGCCAGAGGAGGGAATCTAAGGTCTAAGGCGCAGCGGTCTCCTGCTGCTTTGCGACATCGAGTAGTTGCTGCGCCTTTGTACGGACTCGATCAAGCAGCGCCGGATCTGCGATCAGGTTTTCCAGTGTCGGCCGAATAGCGGTTAGTTCGACAGCATGGCCTTCCTTTACGTCATCGACGAGCCGCGACATCACCGGGTCCAAGCCCAGGCGGTCGTAGCGATGCAGCCTCTCCAGCTCGAGGCCAGTTTGCAGCGTGTCGGTCAGTGCCAGCAGGTAGGTAGCGGCTTCGCTCAGGCTCTTGTTATCCGTGTAGTTGAATGCACAGTGCACGGGAGCACCGGTGGCGGGTGTGTACTCGATGGTCTTCATGCCCATGTTTGCAATGCCCTTTGCCTTGGTTTCGCAGGGTGACATGCCGTTGCTTTTGGCAATCATGGTGCCGAGTCGAGCGCGGCCTGCATCAGAGATGTGAAAGAGGACGGTGCCGGGGTCATTACCCTTGGTGGGTGCGCCTGTGTATTGCGCCATGCCGCGCGGAGCAATAACGATCTGCCAGTGCGGCACGGGCAGTCCAGGGCGGTCGTAATCCACCACAAGCTTGTAACCTGGCGCCGCGGTATCGGGCGAGGCATCCTGCGCGACCAGCAGTGTCGCTGGCATCAATAGCAACGCTATTCCGGCGAACCAGGTCCTCATGCGCCGATCCCGATCTGTGTCTGGGCTGTGTGAACGTGGCAGATGGCGATGGCGAGCGCATCTGCGGCATCTGCGGGCTCTGGCGCTTTTTCAAGGTCGAGCAGGCGCGCGACCATGAACTGCACTTGCTCCTTTGCTGCAAGGCCGTAGCCCACGACGGCGCTCTTGATGGAGAGCGGTGCATACTCTGACACCGGCAGGTTGCGGCTTGCGGCTGCGAGCATGGCGACACCGCGCACATGGCCCAGCTTGAGCGCGCTCTTGGCGTTTGCGGCAAAAAAAACATCTTCGATAGCCACTGCGTCCGGCTCGTATAACGCCAATAATGCGGTCAGCTCGCCGTAGACCTGTAGCAGCCGCTGCGGCGTGCGTTGCTTCTTGTCGAGCTTGATGGCGCCGGCGGCAATGGGCACCAAACGCCGCTCACGGGGCGTGTCCACCACCTGGACGACGCCCCATCCGGTGTACTCCGTACCGCAGTCAATGCCGAAGACGCGCATGGCAGCAGTGTACCGGCTTGCGGGCATCCTTGCCCTGTGCACGCATCCGGTAAAGCACCCTGCCGGTAACGTAAATGTTTGTATCCGGGCCAAATAGGTAGCTCTAACACACCCTTACAGAACTGTTACACACGGCTCCGGCCAGTTCGCGATAGCGTCAATGGTGTAAGGCGAAACACACCGCCGGAAAGCAGAGAAGAAAAGAATGTCTCCAGTAGCAATAGAGCAGGCCCCCGCAGAAACCCAAAACCCTGTACGCATTGTGCCGGCCGTTGTCGCGGTACGCGAAAAGGTAAAGCAGGACCTTCGTATGGGCCGCGAGCACCAGGAAGGCCGTGTCAACTGGATTACGGCCATTGCCATGGGCCTGTTTCATGTGGGCGCGATCGCCGCATTGTTTTTCTGGTCGTGGCGCAATATCGCCACATTCGTCGTCATGTATTTCCTTGCGATCAATGTCGGCATCGGCATGACGTACCACCGCCTGCTGACGCACCGCGGCTACCGCGTGCCTCGCTGGCTTGAAATCTGCCTCACCGTATGCGGCACCTTGGCGCTTGAGGGTGGGCCGATCTTCTGGGTCGCCACACACCGCGTTCACCATCAGCACAGCGACCAGGACGGCGATCCGCATACCCCGAACGATGGCACCTTCTGGGCGCACGTGGGTTGGATCATCACCGGCCGCGCCCTGCACAGCGAGACCGCTCTGCTGGGCCGCTACGCTCCCGACCTTACGCGCGATCCCGCGCAGCGCTGGTTGAGCAAATATCACTGGTTGCCGCTCACGATTGCCGGCTTCCTCCAGATGGGACTCGGCTACTACTTCGCCGGTGTCAAGGGCGCTGTGGGCATGGTTCTGTGGGGCACATTCCTCCGCGTCGTCATAGGCCTGCACTCAACCTGGCTCGTCAACTCGGCAACGCACATCGTTGGCGGCCGCCGCTTTGATACGAAGGACGACTCGCGCAACAGCTGGTGGGTCGCGCTATTGACCGGTGGCGAAGGCTGGCACAACAACCATCACGCGCATCCTGTGAGCGCGCGTCATGGCCTTGTTTGGTATGAGTTCGACATCAACTACTACGGTATCTGGTTGCTTGAGAAGATGGGCCTTGCCAAGAAGGTGCAAATCGCCAAGTGGGATCCGGCAAACCCGAAGCCGGCTGGCGCGTAAAGGCTTAACCACTGGCGCCACAAAACTGTTTGGCGGCAAAGCCCGGCGAAAGCCGGGTTTTGCACGTCTACGTATAGCGTCAGCACGCGGATAGCGTGGCGATCACGGGAGCCGTAGACTTTTTGTGAGCCGGAGAGCACGATGTTGGAGATGATCACACTCGAATCCAACACTGTCGCACGCATGAGCCTCACTCTGAAGGATGCATCACTGCTCAAGTCGCAAGCTTTTCTTGCCGGTGCATGGCAGGACGCAGATGACGCAACCACCTTTGACGTCCACAACCCGGCAACGGGTGAGTTGATTGCGACTGTGCCAAAGATGGGGGCGGCGGAGACGCGGCGCGCGATTGAGGCTGCACATGCTGCATGGCCTGCATGGCGCGAGCTAACGGCGAAGGCGCGAGCAGTGATTCTGCGCCGTTGGTTTGAATTGATGCTGGAGCACAGCGACGATCTTGCGTTGCTGATGACGGCAGAGCAGGGTAAGCCGTTGGCCGAAGCCAAGGGCGAGGTGCAGTACGCGGCGTCATTTCTTGAGTGGTTCGCCGAGGAGGCGCGTCGTGTGTATGGTGACACCATTCCTGCACCTGCAAACGACCGGCGACTGATTGTGCTGAAGCAGCCCGTGGGTGTGTGCGCGGCTATCACGCCGTGGAACTTTCCCGCGGCGATGATTACACGCAAGGTTGGCCCTGCACTTGCCGCAGGCTGCACCATGGTGTTGAAGCCCGCTGAAGCGACGCCGCTGACGGCGCTTGCTCTGGCGGAGTTGGGGCGGCGTGCGGGCGTGCCCGATGGTGTCTTCAGCGTGCTCACCGGCGAGCCAAGAGTCATTGGTGCGGAACTTACGAGCAACGCCCTTGTGCGCAAGCTGTCGTTCACAGGATCGACGGCGACGGGCCGATTGCTGATGGCACAGTGCTCTCCTACGGTGAAGAAGTTGTCGCTTGAGCTTGGCGGCAACGCGCCGTTCATCGTCTTCGACGACGCCGACCTGGACGAAGCTGTGAAGGGTGCAATCGCGTCCAAGTATCGCAATGCAGGGCAGACGTGCGTGTGTGCCAATCGCATCTTCGTGCACGAGCGCGTGTATGACGCGTTTGCTGCGAAGTTGCGGGTTGCAGTCGGTGAGCTCAAAGTCGGGATCGGAACAGAACCCAATGTGACGCAGGGACCATTGATTAACGAGGCCGCAGTGCTGAAGGTAGAAGCGCACATTGACGATGCAGTCGCGAAGGGCGCGCATGTTCTGGTGGGCGGCAAGCGGCATGCACTTGGCCACACCTTCTTTGAGCCGACGATCCTTACGGACGTAACGCCCGCCATGCGGATTGCCACGGAAGAGACATTCGGTCCCGTTGCTCCGCTGTTCCGCTTCTCATCGGACGACGAGGTCGTTACGTTGGCTAACGACACCGAGTCCGGTCTTGCGGCGTACTTTTATAGCCGCGATATCGGCCGTGTGTGGCGTGTTGCGGAGGCGCTTGAGTACGGCATGGTGGGGATCAACACGGGGCTTATCTCGACCGAGGTCGCGCCGTTCGGAGGCGTCAAGCAATCGGGTCTTGGACACGAAGGGTCATACTACGGCATCGATGAGTATCTTGAGCTGAAGTATGTGTGCATGGGCGGTCTGTAGAGATTGCTGAACGCCAATCGCGAGGCAAACACTCTTCTCGCATACGAAGGAACTCATTTCGTCCTTTTGAATGCGTTTAATATGTAGTCGTTAGAGCCGCAGGTGTAGCTGTTTAGGGCCGCGATTGAGTTCAAAGCCATAGCGGCGTCATGAGATGCGAAATCGGCTTTGGCAGCATTACAACGGTCCTGACTTCATCCGCCATAGCGAAACCTCAGCGATGGCTGAGGTTCCTATGAGCTTTGGACTCTGCGGTCCGATTTGAACGAATAGGTGTGGCGGAGAGTGAGGGATTCGAACCCCCGATAGACTTACGCCTATGTCTGATTTCGAGTCAGGTGCATTCAACCGGGCTCTGCCAACTCTCCGACTTGATTAGTTTAGAGCATCGCGACGGTCTTGACGAGTGCAGCCGCCGCCAGTGCAGGGCCACATGATTACCCACGAACTTCGTCAACAGATGGTGGACAGCGCGCTTGCCGCGGGTTTTGACCTCGCGGGCGTAGCTGCTGTTCCTGCGGCTGGCTCGGCCGAGGAGACGCGGCAGCGGGAACGCTTTCTGCAGTGGGCGGAGCAGGGTTTCGCAGGCGACATGGCGTGGATGCTGCGACCGGGCGAGGACGGCGTCCCGATGCGATCGTCGTTGCAGAAGGCTATTCCATGGGCGCGGTCGGTCATTCTGTGCGCAGCTAACTACAACAGCTCGAATCCGCGATCGATTGATCCCGCGCCGGAGGGTGCAGGCTGGATTGCGCGGTATGCGTGGAGCGGGGCGAACGGCGTTGCCACGGACTACCACGATGTATTGCTGAAACGTTTGCGGCAGGTAGAAGCGGCGTTTCACACACTCCTGCCAAAAGGAGAGGAACCGATACAGACGCGTGCCTATGTCGATACAGGGCCGGTGGTGGAGCGGTGGTTTGCGCAGCTGTCCGGCATTGGATGGATCGGCAAGAACACCTGCGTGCTGAACCAGGGTATGGGTTCGTGGATGCTGCTGGGCGTCATCCTGACGTCTGTCCCGTTCGCCGAGGAGGCCCAGTTACTGCCTGCCGCGGATCGCTGCGGCACCTGTACGCGCTGCATTGACGCGTGTCCCACGGATGCGCTGATCGCGCCGCGTCAGATGGATGCCAGCCGATGCATCGCCTATCTCACCATCGAGAAGAAGGGAAGCATTGCAGAGGAGTTGCGCGAGGGCATGGGGCGGCAGGTGTTTGGGTGCGATATCTGCCAGGATGTGTGCCCATGGAATCGCCGGGCACCCGTGGGTACGCATCCCGAGATGCAGGCGCGGCCGGAGCTGGTGAACCCTTCGCTTCAAGAGCTGGCCGCCATGGACAATGCAGCGTTCAAGCGCAGCTTTCGCGGATCGCCGCTGGAGCGTACGGGCCGCAAACGGTTGCAGCGTAACGTCGCCATCGCGATGGGCAATTCGCGTGATCCACGTCATGCAACAAGATTGCAGGCATGGGCTGCGGGTGACGATGCCGTGCTGGCTGAGGCCGCACAGTGGGCGCTTGCCAAGATCGCCGCCCATCAGCCGGAAGGTACTGCATCCGCAACTGCGAAAGGGGAGTGATCGCTCTGCTAGCATCGTTGCAATTGGGCCAAGCCCTGCTGGATAGTCTGCGATGCCGTTCATTACACCGCCCCCTGAGGCTGAACCCGAACTCGTCGAGCCTGCAGGACCTGCCGACGAACTCGAAAAGGCACCCGGCGAGCGTGAGATTTGGGCGGAGCCGGTTGAAGGTGGATCCGGTGCACAGATACTGGCTTTGCTGAAGTATCTGACGCAGACCGATGTCCACACTTACGCGTTCTCGGTTGCGGCTAACGTCATTCTGTCGCTGTTTCCGTTTATCGTGCTCCTGCTGACGATTGCGCGAAAGGTCTTTCATTCGCAGGCAATGGTGGATGTGGTGAGCGAGCTGATGCGGAGCTATCTGCCCACGGGGCAGGACTTCGTGATGACGAATATGAACTTGCTGGTGCATCCGCACAAGGGTGTGCAGATGTTCTCCGTGTTCATGCTGCTGGTCAGCAGCACCGGTGTGTTTCTGCCACTGGAAGTCGCGCTGAATAATGTATGGCGCGCACCGAAGAACCGCTCCTACCTGCACAACCAGGCGGTATCGCTTGGTCTGTCGTTGATGGTCGGTCTGCTCGCCATGCTTTCGGTTGCGCTGTCCACGGCGCAGCAGAAGGTGATGGACTTCCTCTTCATGGGCCACACCGATAACCTTGTCTACACCCTCTTGTCCGATGGCTTTCTCAGCGCCCTGGCTACGGCGAGTTCGGTGATGCTGTTCTTCCTGATCTACTGGATTCTGCCGAACCGGAAGATACCAGCGCTGGCGGTGCTGCCGACGGCGATCGTTACAGGATTATTGTGGGAGGGCGCCAAGTACCTGTACGTGTTGACGCTGCCGCACCTAAATTTTCAGGACGTGTACGGACCGTTTCGTATCTCGGTTGGACTTATGTTATGGGCGTTTCTGTCCGGCCTGATGCTGCTGGCGGGTGCCCATTTCTCTGCGACACGCCATGCGCTCCGCATGACTGCCCGGTCTGAGCGGGAGGGCTGACGGCAATGCCCCTCGTCCTGCGTCCGCGCCAGCAGAACACCTCCGACCCGCTGTACAAGGCAGGCAACATGCCTACGGTGAACGCACTGTCGCATGTCCCCGTGTGGCTGCGTATTGGGTGGGCAATCACGGTAGGATGCTTTCTGCTGTCGTTGATGCCGGGTCTCAACGGCTGGTTCAGCACGGCACGTTGGGTTGTACTCGCCGTGACGTTCCTGGCAACCGGGCCGGGGCTGTATCGCGCTGCGCGTCGCGGCATGCTGTGGCGGCTGCGTAACAAGCTCATCCTCACCTATTTATTGATTGGCCTGACGCCGGTGGTGCTGTTCTTCACGCTCGTGTTCCTGTCTGCGTACGTGGCGGCTGGGCAGTTTGCAATTCACCTGGCGGCAGCCCACCTCCAGCTGCAGCTCGACAGCATGGGCACCAGCGATGCAGGCCTGGCATTTGCGCTGGCGCGCCGCCTTGATAGTGGAGCATCGATCGAGAGCCTGTCGCAGCGGCCGGCTGACTCTCCGGCCATGCCTGCACAGACGCAGCCCCAAGCGCAAAACCAGCCGCCACCGGTACCGCGAGGCACCGGTGTGAGGCAGCTTGCTGTCTATGTCGACAACACCCAGATTGACTATCCTGGCAATCGCGGTAACGCGCGCAGTCCGTTGCGGCTGTCAGACTGGATGGTGAAGCGCCGCAGCGGCCAGGTGAAGGTCTTTGCGGCCGACGGCGGTGTGTTGTACATGGCCGTTGTGGATCGTGTTGCCTCAGAGCACGACCATATCGTTACAGTCATTGGCAGCGTGCCTGTGACGCCGGAGCTATTAAACGGCGTTGCGGAGGGACTTGGCCAGGTGACGCTCCTGCCGGGACTGGCACTGGAGTCAGGCCGAAAGACGACCACGAATGCAGAGCTGCGCCGTACACGCCTGGTTGGCGGGCAGAATCCTCCCGCGGCAAACCTGCTTGATCTTGGCGTGCGGTTTCCGTCGACGCTCTCTGTGGTGGACTGGGAGACGGGCGATATCCGCTCCGTTCCACTCAACGTTGAATCGCGCCCATCCATCCTGTTCGAGCAGCTTTTCGGCGTGGGTCTTACGGGCCGCATCACCGACACCGTGCGCGTGCTGTTCATTGCGATCTGCGTCTTCTTCGCGCTGCTGGAAGTCTTCGCCTTCTATCTCGCGGTGCGGCTGACGATGTCGATGACGGGCTCCGTCGAAGATCTCTACGCTGCGACCTTGTCCGTCGACAGCGGCAACCTCTCGCATCGCATCCAGGTGAAACAGGACGACCAGCTCGCCGACCTTGGCCGTTCCTTCAACCGCATGGCCTGGTCGCTGGGCCGGTTGATTGAAGAACAGAAGGAAAAGGAACGGATGCAGAGCGAACTGAGTATTGCGCAGGAGGTGCAGGCGAACCTCTTTCCGCGTGCGTCAGTCCGCGTGCCTTCGCTTGATCTGCACGGTATATGTCGGCCGGCACGCACGGTATCGGGTGACTACTACGACTTTCTCGTCTTTCATGACGATCCCGAAAACCTGAAAGAGATTACAGGCGTTGGCCTTGCCCTGGGTGATATCAGCGGCAAAGGCATCTCGGCAGCGCTGCTGATGGCGACGCTCCATGCCGCGGTGCGTGCGTATCGCTTTGTGAATGAAGAGCTCTTCTCCGAGACGGCGCGGACGCTGACACGTTCGGAATCGCTGGAGTGCGGTGAGCTGTTCGAGTCCCCGGGCCGCATTCTCTCGCTGCTGAACCGCCACCTGTACCGCACCACGCAGCCGGAGAAGTATGCGACGCTCTTCCTTGCGCATTATGAGGACAAGACCGGGCGGCTGACCTACTCCAATGGCGGCCAACTGCCGCCGTTCATCCTGCGCCGAGACGGCACGCTGCTGCGGCTTGAGGCGGGCGGCAGCGTCGTCGGCTTGCTGGATGGCATGTCCTATAACCAGGAGACGATTGCGATGGAGTCGGGCGATCTGCTCATCGCCTATTCCGACGGCGTTACCGAGCCGGAGAATGATTTCGGTGAGTTCGGCGAGGATCGCCTCGTCGAGGTTGTCCGCGAGTTTCGCGATGAGCCGCTCCACATTATCTCCGCCGAGGTCATGCGTGCGCTCGATGCATGGATCGGCGGCGGCGAACAGCCCGACGACATCACGCTGGTGCTTGCGCGCAAGGTCTAGGCGCTAGCCTCCTGTGATCGATGACGGCGGCGTTGCGATGGTCGGATCGTGTCCCTGCATCACGACGGTGCTGGTCGGTGTACCGAGCTGAATGCCTTCCTTCTCAAAAGACATCAGAACTTTGCGCCGCAGCGCGCGCAGCACGCCGTCCTTCTGGTTCGCCTTCACGCGAAGGTTCACCGGGTAGATCACTTCGTGGCCGTTGATCTTATCCACGCCAAGAATGTCCGGGTCGGCGATTGCGACTTCGGCAAACGCCGGATCGCGGCGCACTTCAAGTGCAAGCGTTCCCAGCAATGCCATCACGCGATCAGGGTCAGCCGAGGCATCGACCGAGACCGCAAGTGTCGCCACGGAGTATTGCCGCGACAAGTTGGAAACAGTGGCGATCTGCGAATTGGGAACAAAGTACAGCGTCCCGTCACCATCCCGTAGTTTCGTCGCGCGTAACGAAAGATCCTCCACCGTGCCCGTGAGGCCGGCAACACGGACAACATCACCGACGTTGAACTGGTCCTCCAGCAGGATGAACACGCCGTTAAGCATGTCCTTGAAGATGGACTGTGCTCCAAACGAAATGCCAAGGCCAACGACACCCGCGGAGGCAAGCAGCGGCTTCAGGTCGATGTTAAAGAGCGGCAGAATCTGCAGCACCGCGATGAACCCGATGAGGGCGTAGCAGGTTGCGCGGATAATGGCGGCCATCGTTCGAAGCTGAGACGCGCGCTGCGCGTTGCCGACGTAACTGTCCGCAAGGTGGCGCATGCGGTGGACGAAGAAGGCGACAATACGCTGCAGGATAAAGGCCAGCAGCAGTATGAAGACAATCTTGATGGCATCGTGCCGTACAAAATCGATGAAGTCCGCGTGCCAGCTGTGGCCCAGTTCGCTGAAGGTAGGGTCGGGCTTTGTAGCGTTAGCGGATTCCGGTGCAGAAAAGACAAACATCATGCAAATGGGCCTTGCGTGGAGGGAGTAAGATTTGTGGCAAAGTAAGCCACAACGTCCAGCATGGCGCACGTGCGAACGAACGGCAAGTTGACAGCACACGGGAACACCCTGAATTAGAGGTCTTAATGGACGGAATCCACAGATCGGTGTGTGCCGTTGTCGCAGCCGTTGCGATGCTTAAGCCGGCGGTGACCCATGCTCAAACAGGCCGTGGCATAGGAACTACCATCCCCGACCCAGGAACGACGGTGAATGGCACTGGCGGGCGCATCAATCCGAACTCGACACCGGATGATTTTGGTCCGGAGTCAGCGTCGATGCGTGTTCTGCGGGAGAACGCGCGCAAGCTGCAGCACAAGGAACGATTAGTCTCGAGCGCCACGCGGCTCCTGGAGCTCACGAAGCAGTTTCAGGTGAATGTAGCGACACACGCAGAGCTGACACCCGATGACATGAAGCGGCTGGATGACATTGCAAAGCTGGCCCGTGAAGTCAGGTCGCGCATGGTGGAGGAGTAAAGTCCATGAACATTGAAAGCCATCGTGCCGACCAACGAAGAGGTAACTCGATTTGCTCTATGCTGGCGGTCGGCCTGGTGACTGCTGTGCTTTCGATGCCGCTTGTGATCAACGCCAAGACGCGGATGACAGCGATTGTGGATCAGTCCACGATGGATAGTGCGGTGGCCCAGGCAAACCTGCACCTGGGCAGCTCGGATGGAGTGGATGTCAATGTAACAAGGGAGATGCGCATCCGTCAGGAAAACCTTCGCAAACAGCAGCGCAAGGAGCGTATGGCTGCCGACACAAACCGGCTGCTGGAATTGACAAAGCAGCTTCAGACTGACATTGCAACTCATCCGCAACTAACCCCGGACGACGCAAAGAAGCTGGATGACATCGCGAAGCTGGCGCGCGAAGTGAAGTCTCGCATGGTGGAGTAAAGCGTTGAGCGTGTACGGTAAATGTCACGTGATGGAGCGGTATTTGATATGCGAAACATGGTTCTAACGCTCACGTTGGGCATGCTCTCGGGCTGGGCGCATGCTCAGGCGCCTGCCAGCCAAGGGCAGTCGAACGCGCTGAGCGTGTCGGAACACGATCAGATGAAAAGCGCCGCGGACGAGCGGCAGAAGAAGCTGATGGCGGATGCAGACCATCTGCTTGCAATGGCGCAGGCGCTCAAAGCCAGCGTGGACGCAACCAAGAAGGACGAGCTCTCCATGAAGGTCGTTCGGGAAGCCGAGCAGATCGAAAAACTCGCGAGGGCAGTCAGGGAGCACACGGCCCAGTAGCCCTCTACTGCGGTGTATAGGCGAGTGCAGCCGCTGCATCCACCACGCCGTACGGCATCGTCATCGTAGGCACGGCGCCGGCGCGGATAGCGGCGATAACCGCACCTGAGCTCCACGCAGGATGTGCCGCACGCACCAGCGCAGCCACACCCGCCACCAGCGGTGCAGACGCGCTGCTACCGATGGCCTGCACATACTGCATGTGGCCAAGATTAAAGCAGCCCTCGGAGTGATTCGCATCGGGCGGTCCAACTGCCGTTCCCGGCACACCGTTGCTGCATGCGCCTCGCACCCAGCCCGACACGACCTCGTCGTCCGGTCCGGCGGGATAGCTGCCTCCAGGCGCCGCGACAGCGTTCAAGGCAGCTCCGTAATTGCTGTAGTACGCCAGCGTGGACGGACGGGGGATGCATACGGCGCCGTTTGCCGGGTTCTCCGCGCAGGAAGGATTCGTGGAAGCGACCACGGCAAGCACACCCCGTGCCTGCGCCGGAACCTCGACATAGCGCGTGTTGTCCAGGTCGAACGCATCGTTGCCGGCGGCGGCAATCACAACGGCTCCTGCCTGGGACGCTGCATAGGTTGCGCGATCAAAGCTGGCCTTGAGCCCCGCGTCGGCCTCATCGGTGAGGTCGAGCGTCACACTCATCGCCAGGACAATCACGCCGGCATTTCTGGGCCGGACCGTAACGCGATTGACTCCGATGGAGCCAGGGAGGGTACGGACGGACAGCGTACTCGCAGCGATGATGCGATCGTCCGCTATGGCTTCCACTTCAGGATCGGCGCGCAACGCCGCTTCCGACACCGTCGTACCCGTTACGACCGCCATGCCGAAGCGTTCATGCCGACGAAGTACCCTTGCTCCGGCACGCAGGGAGCGTCCTTCGGCGTCGCCTGGGATGGCGCCGTTGCGATAGACGACGATGAAGCGCCTTAGTTGAAGGTCCGCTGCCTGCGACCACCCTGCCGGAACACTGCCTTCGCATAGCGCCAGGAGTGCACAATGCATCCATCGGTAACCATTTTGGATGCGGTCAAGCCCGTGGCCTCCTCATACGTCAGCAAGAGTTGCGGCAACAACGTGACTGCCCAATGCGACAGTGACGTTATCGACCTCCAAGCCACCGGCGTGAGTTGGCACGGGAAGACGTGAAGTCACAGCCGCTTTACAATCAGTTGAAGATCAGCGGTAAGGGCAGGCGATGGCACGAGCGACAACAGCGGGAAAGAGCAAGGCGTCTGACACGGGTTCCCTTGCACCTGAGGAACTGATCCGCTTCTACCGGCTGATGTACACCTCGCGTAAGACCGACGATCGCGAACTGCTGCTGAAGAAACAGCAGAAGATCTTCTTCCAGATCTCCTGTGCCGGCCACGAGGCTCTCCTTGTCGCCGCCGGGCTCGCGCTCAAGCCTGGCTACGACTGGTTCTTTCCGTACTACCGCGATCGCGCCCTGGCTCTTGCAATCGGCCAAACCGTTACGGCTCAACTGATGCAGGCCGTAGGTGCGGACGACCCAGGCAGCGGCGGGCGCCAGATGCCGTCGCATTGGACGAGCAGAGAGCTTCGACTTATGTCGCCCTCGTCGGCGACGGGCACGCAGTGCCTGCATGCGGTGGGGGCAGCTGAGGCTGGGATGTACTTCTCGAACCATCCGACGGCGGCCGAGGGGCCGTATGGGGACGGGGATTATCGCAAGTTTAAGGATGTAAGCTTTGCCGCGGATGAGGTGGTGTACACCTCCATCGGCGAGGGTTCCACCAGCCAGGGCGAATTTTGGGAGGCGATGAATTCTGCCTCCAACGGCAAGCTGCCTGTTTTGTTCGTGGTAGAGGATAACGGCTATGCCATCTCCACGCCGGTTGAGGCGAATACGCCCGGCGGCAATATCTCGAAGCTGCTGGCGAATTTCGTTAACTTCCACTTCGCCGAGATCGACGGCACCGATCCTATCGCCAGCTACGAGGCGATGAAGGAAGCTGTCGCGTACTGCCGCGCTCGCAAAGGCCCGGCGCTCGTGCATGGGCACGTGGTGCGTCCGTACTCGCACGCGCAGAGCGATGACGAGCGCTGGTATCGACATGCCTCGGAGCTTGAGGCTGACGCACTACGCGACCCGTTGCTGCGGACCGAAGCGCTCCTGCTGCGCCTCGGCATTTTGACGGAAGAACAATTGCATGCCCTGCAGCACGAAGTCGATGACGAGGTGCGGGCCGCTGCCGATGTGGCGCTCGCGTCGCCACTGCCGCTGGTCGCAAACATTCAAAAGCATGTCTATTCAGAGGATTTGAAGCCGACGGATGCGGTTTTTGCGACGGAACCGAAGAATGAAGACGAGGTCGAACACACCCTTGCCGACCTGATTAACCACACGCTACGCGACGAGATGGCGCGTGATGAGCGCATCGTCATCTTTGGCGAAGACGTGGCCGATGCCACACGCGACGAGCACCTGAGGTCCGGTGCCCTGAAGGGTAAAGGCGGCGTCTTTAAGATCACCGCAGGCCTGCAAAGGCAGTTTGGCTCCGACCGCGTCTTCAATTCGCCGCTCGCGGAGGCCAACATCGTTGGCCGGGCCATAGGCATGGCTTCGCGCGGGTTGAAGCCGGTGGTAGAGATACAGTTCTTCGACTACATCTGGCCGGCCATGCACCAGATGCGCAATGAACTCAGCGTTTTCCGTTGGCGATCGAACGCCAACCACTCGTCGCCGCTGGTCATCCGCGTGCCCATTGGCGGCTATCTTACGGGTGGGTCGATCTATCACTCACAATCGGGCGAGTGCATCTTTACGCACACCCCCGGCGTCCGCGTCGTCATGCCATCGAACGCGCTGGATGCAGCAGGCCTTCTGCGCACGGCCATCCGCTGCGACGATCCTGTGCTGTTTCTCGAGCACAAGCGGCTGTATCGGGAGGCCTATGGCCGCGCACCGTATCCTGGGCCGGAGTACGCCATTCCGTTCGGCAAGGCAAAGACGGTTCGCGTGGGCACAGACCTGACGCTGATAACCTATGGCGCGGTTGTGCCAAGGGCGCTGCAAGCTGCGCAAAAGCTCGAGCGTAACTTGGACATTTCCGTGGAAGTGATTGATCTAAGATCACTTTCCCCCTATGACTTTGAGGCGATTGCGGATAGCGTCCGCAAGACGAATCGTGTCATCGTAGCGCACGAGGACATGCGCAGCTGGGGGTTTGGAGCGGAAGTTGCCGCGCGCATTGCAGACGATCTCTTCCATGATCTGGACGCGCCAGTGCGCCGCGTAGCCGGCATGGACACCTTTGTCGCGTATCAGCCGGTGCTCGAAGACGCGATTCTGCCGCAGGCAGACGACCTGTACCGCGCCATGGCTGATTTGGCTGCGTTCTAGGGCGAAACTTGCTAGTTTTTTGCGCATTTAAGCGTAGTTTTTGAGCGAAAATACATGCTTTTGACAGCACCGTAGCGCTTCAAGGGCAAACGCAGAATGCTAAGGTTCCGCGAAGGCCGCTGAGGGTGCTTTGCGGGCGTAAGATTTTTGGCAGAAACGCAACACCCTGGGTGAGGGTGGGTTTGCACAGGTGGAGACGGCGATCGCTGAGTTCGTTCGCCGTCCTATGCGCTTCCTTTTGAGGTGTCCTTTATGCGCTCTGCACAGGACCGTTTCCAGTCGATCTTTTCCGCTGTTCTCTGCGGCTCGCTGACCCTGAGCACGATCCCTGCTTCGGCGGCTACGGTGAAGAAGCCCGTGCCTGTTCCTGCGAAGCCTCTGGCTGAACCGGCCAGGGAACAGCTGCTGCTGAACCGGCTTACCTTTGGGCCTACGGCGGCGAGTCTAAGCCAGATACACAACCTTGGCGTCGACGGCTGGCTGGAGTGGCAGTTGCGCCCCGAGATGATTAACGACAGCGCCCTGGAAGCCCGGCTGGACGTCTACCCGGCGCTGCGGATGACGCAGGAGGCGCGTCTACAGCGCTACCCGGAGCCGGCGACGCTTCGCCTGATCGCCAAGACCGGCGTTCTGCCCAACGATCCGGAAGAACACGCCATCATTGGCGACCAGGTTGAGTTCTACCAGATGGCACAGCAGGCCAAGGCGGCTAAAAGTGCAAACGCATCTTCGCAAAACACGATGAACGCAGGCATGGCTGACGCAAACGGGATGGGCAAACCCGCGCCAATGACCGTTGCACAGGCCCAGCAGCAAGCGGCCGTTGCAAACCTGGAACAGAGTACAGAGCCGATGGCAAAGCCGCAGATGGATGCCATCCTCGCGTTACCACCGAACGACCGCTATGGCCGCCTGCTCAGCATGCCGCCGGCGGACCTGATCGCCCTGCGCAAAGCGGCCAAAGGCCCGCTCGAAGCGAAGATCTCCGATGGGATGACGCCGCTGCAAAAGGAGACGCTGCTGGCGCTGTCGGGCACCAACCGCATGATCAATGCAGAGACCCAGGGCGCACGCATCCTGCGCGATATCTACAGCGACCGCCAGTTGCAGGCGGTCATGACCGACTTCTGGCTGAACCACTTCAACGTCTTCTTGGGCGCCAGCGGCCAGATGCCGAGCGTTTTGCCGGATTACGAACAGGCTATCCGTGCGCATGCCCTGGGTAAATTTGAAGACCTGCTTGATGCCACAGCGCAAAGCCCAGCGATGCTGATGTACCTGAATAACGCCACCAGCATGGGGCCGAATTCGCAGGCGGCGATGCGTGCCCGCAAGAACGCCAAGAACAAGCAGGACCTCGGTCTGAACGAGAACTACGCCCGCGAGCTGATGGAACTACACACCCTTGGCGTGAACGGCGGGTATACGCAAAAGGATGTGACGGAGGTCGCGAAGGTCTTTACGGGCTGGACGCTGGACCGTCCGTACGACGGTGGTTATTACAACTTCAACGCCAACCGGCATGAGCCTGGCACAAAGACCGTGCTGGGCAAGACGATCCAGCCAAGCGGCGAAGAAGAGGGCTACCAGGTGCTGCACATGCTGGCGACCAGCCCGCAGACGGCGCACTTCATCTCGACGGAGCTGGCGCAGCGCTTTGTTGCCGACACGCCGCCGCCTGCCATGGTCGATCGCATGGCCAAGGCGTTTCTCAGCAGCGGTGGCGATATGAAGTCAGTGCTGCGCGCCATGGTGCACTCACCGGAGTTTTTCACCTCCGCTACCGTGAACGCGAAGCTGAAGACGCCCCTGGAGTACGTGACCAGCGCAGTGCGGGCCAGCGGCGCCGATGTGACGAATCCCATGCCGTTGGTGCAAAGCCTGCAGCAACTCGGCATGCCTCTCTACGGCTGCCAGCCGCCCACGGGTTACAAGTGGGATGAGGCGACCTGGCTGTCGTCGTCCGCGCTGGTGAATCGCATGAACTTTGCGCTTACCCTGAGCACGAACCGCGTTGGTGGAGCGACGGTGGACTGGGCTCCTGTGTTGACCTCGGCAGCCGCGGGGATCCGGCCTGTGTCGCTGACGACGTCGGCAGCAGCAGCTGATCCTGAGGCAATTCGTAAAGAGGCCCAGCTGGAAGCAGCACTCTTCCAAGCACCTGTCAGCGCGCAGACACGGACTGCGGTGATTTCGCAGGGTAACGACGCGACCGCGCAGCAGGCAGCACAGCAGTTTGCGAGTGGTGGTGCGGTTCGGCAGTTAACGGATGCGGAGAAGGAAGCGCAGCAGCAGGACCGGTTGGACGCGATGATGGCCGGCAAGATCAAGGGCGCACCCGCACCGCAGAAAGGTGCTGCCGGACCACAGCGTGGGTTAGGAGCGGTTGCTCCGAAGATGGGACCTGCGCCCGTGGACAAGCAGGCTGCGGCCATGGCTGGGTTGTTATTGGGGTCACCGGAGTTTCAACGGCGATAGCTGCTTCGCTTTGCGCGAATTCCCACTCATGGCTTCGCCATGAATGGGGCACACAGGTTTGGTGGTGGAGCGAACAGCAGGTCCTTCGGCTTCGCTCAGGATGACGACGTTAGTTGGTTAAGCTTTGTTCGGTATAACGAAGGTTAGTGGTGAGCCGGCGTTGGCTGGCGGAGGTAAGACAATGGCAATCTCAAGGCGTGGATTTGTAAAGAATGGTGCGTTGGCGCTGGTGGGTACTGCAACCGTGCCGAGCTTCCTTGTGCGCAGTGTGATGGCGGAGCAGGCTGCGGCTACTGCGTCGGGCAAGAAGCTTGTCGTTCTCTTCCAGCGTGGAGCGGCGGATGGTTTGAATATTGTTGTGCCGTATCGCGAGAAGAACTATTACACGATGCGTCCGAACATCGCGTTGCAGCCGAACGAGGTGCTCGACCTGGATGGCCAGTTCGGGCTGCATCCGGCAATGGCGCCGCTCATGCCGTTGTTTCAGCAGGGGCATCTGGCCGTGGTGCATGCCGTGGGTTCGCCGGATGTGACGCGCTCGCACTTTGACGCGCAGGACTATATGGAGAGCGGCACCCCCGGGGTGAAGAGCACGCAGGACGGCTGGCTGAATCGCGCTCTGCAGGCGGAGCGGATTGACCCCAAAGTTGCGACAGCGTTCCGTGCGGTCGCGCTGGGTACGCAAGTGCCGCGCACGCTGCAGGGCCGCTTACCCGCCGTCGCCGTGTCAAACCTTGCGAACTTTACCGTGGGCGGCCAGGGAGCGCAGGGCGCTGCGGTATCAAGTGCCTTCCAGGCGATGTACGCGGGCGCCAACGATCGCATTTTGAGCGGCGAAGGGCAGGAGACGTTTGAGGCCGTCCGCATGCTGAAGGCGACCGACCCGGCACATTACAAACCTGCAAATGGCGTCGTCTACCCCAACACTCCCTTCGCCAACAACCTTAAGCAGATTGCACAGTTGCTCAAGGCCAACCTTGGTGTGGAAGCTGCGTTCGCGGATATCGGCGACTGGGACACACACCAGGCACAAGGCTCCACGCAGGGCCGTCTGGCGAATCGCCTAAAGGAATTCTCTGAAGGCATCGCAGCCTTCTGGCAGGACATGGGGCAGGCTGCAGAACAGATCACGCTCGTTACCATGTCGGAATTTGGCCGGACTGCACGGCAGAACGGAACCGGTGGAACCGATCATGGTCACGGCAATGTGATGTTTGTGCTGGGTGGCGGCATTCGCGGAGGCAAGGTCTATGGACGTTGGCCGGGGCTGGATGACGCGCAGTTAAACGAGGGCCGTGATCTTGCTGTAACAACCGACTTCCGGCAGGTTCTTGGAGAGGCGACGTTCCATGCTTTGGGCACACGCGATTTGGGAATGGTCTTTCCGGGTGGGGCAGTTACGCCTGCACAATTCCTTAAATTCGCGTAGAATCGATCCTTGTGCGTTGCGGCGGACATCCATTCGGAGTTCCGTCGCGTACACACAATGATTCTATCCAAATGACGTTGAAGGGCAGCGCAACCTTTCTGCCACGTTCGCGTCTTATCGGATGTAGTCAGCAGTAAGCCGAGGTCACCCTTCTACGATCTCGGCCTCACCTATCCGCACCAAATCTTCCCACCTTTATATGTAAGGCCCCCACGGTATCGGGGGCCTTCACTTCGTGGCGTTCACACGCCCTTTTACTGTTAAGCGCGGGCCTTCCGTTGATCGGCGTGAGAGTTTGGCTCACTGCGCGTGGGGGGGGTGCACGCCTTTTTATTGCTTCGCGCCTGGGTCTTCCGTTGGTCGGCTTGAGATGTATGTATGGCTTGGGGAAAGCAGGTCTTTCCACTTCGCTACGGTCGGGCGAAGAACCATAGGTGGCTATAGCTTGGGTGGAGTAGCGGGGAAGTTTTCGTCGAGGAAGCGTGCGACGGCTGCGCGTTCTTCGGCGGAGCCGTGGGTTGGAACTTCGACGGTCAGCTTGGGATCGGCTGCGCTGCGGTAGACGGCGGTGCGTGCTGCGTTGGTGGGGCCGACGGTGTAGAGCAGCTTTGGCTTGTTGAGGGTCTTGAGGGCGTCGAGTGGGAAGGTGTCGTGGAAGAGGAGGCCGATGGGGACGAGGTTATTGTGGCTGCGTGGGTCGGCTTTTGCGCGTGCGAGGACTTCGGGGTCGGCGTTGTAGGCGATGAGGGCTGCGATCGTGTTGGGAAACTGCGGTGCAAGCTGTGCCCCGATGGAGACGCCTGTGCCGGTGCCGAAAAGGATCATTCTGCCTGGCTCGCGGAAGTTGTAGGCGCGCGCGAGGTAAACCTGCGCGTCGATGGCGTCAGAGAGCATTTGCTTTTCGCTAGGGTGAGGGCGGGTCGCGCTGTCGCCGTAGCCGGTGTAATCGAAGGCGAAGACGTTGAGGCCGAGGCCGTGGAGCATGGCGATCTGCGTGCCGTCGGCGGGGTCGAGCTGGCCGTCGGCTCCTCGAAGGTAGAGGACGGCGTATTGTGCGCGGGAAGCACCGGGATCAGCGGGGTACCATTCGCCGGAGAGGCGAGGCTTGCCGGTGTTGTCCACGTCGAATTGCACACGCTGCGTTGGCAGGGCGGTTCCACCGCTGGTGTTGCGGGTGGGATGAAGGACGAGTTGCCATGAGGCGTTGTAGAGGAGCACACAGAGAGCCAGATAGCTGCATACGAGCGCGGCGGCGATGGCGAGGCCAAGCATCTTGACGAGCCAGCGGGGATCGATGACTTCCTGCGGCTGACGTTGCGGAGCTTTTGCGGCGGTCTTTGGTGCGGTGCGGGGTGTCGGCTTTGCCATGCAGGTTTCATGGTAGCGCGATGGCGCAGGTAGCATTGCATGCAGGAGTGATGGATGGCGCAGTGGGTGAAATTGTGTTCGGTTGCCGAGGCGCCGCAGCCTGGCAAGTTGGTGCAGCTCGAGGCACAAGGCGTAGACGTTTGCCTGGCGAATGTGAACGGTGCGTTAAGCGCGATGGATGCGTGGTGTCCGCACCGGCATGGGCCGCTTGCGGAGGGGTGGATTGAGGGGGATCGGGTGGTGTGCCCGTGGCATGCGTGGGGCTTTGAAGTGGGCACGGGGAACTGTCCGGAAGAGAAGGCACGTGTGGATGTATTTCCGGTGAAAACAGAGGGCGAGGACGTGTTGGTGGATATCACCTAAGTTGTTGCGGGACTGTGCCGTTGTTGCCGGGCGAAGGCTGATAGAATCGATTGAATCCACTCCTTTGGAGAGGCAATGCAAGCTATATTAGCGCTCGAAGACGGGCGCATCTTTCGCGGAAAAGGCTACGGCGCCCCAGCCGAATGCTCCGGCGAAGTTGTTTTCAACACTGCATTGACCGGGTACCAAGAGATCTTTACCGATCCTTCTTACGCCGGGCAGATTGTTGTTCTCACCAATCCACAGATCGGTAACTACGGCACGACACCTAATGATGATGAGAGCACCAAGCCCTACATCGAAGGCCTGGTGACACGCGAGTTCTCGCCTATTTCGTCGAACTGGCGTTCGACACAGGTGACGGACGAGTATCTCGAAAAGAACAACGTTCCTGTGATTGCAGAAGTGGATACGCGCGCGATCGTGCGGCATCTGCGTGCGAATGGCGTGATGCGTGGTGTCATCTCGACGAAGGTCGATGATGTAGACGCGCTGGTTGCGAAGGCGCGTGCGATTCGCAAGATGGACGGGACGGATCTCGCGAGCGTGGTCAGCACCAAGGCTGCGTATGAGTGGAGCGCTTCGACGGAGAAGAACGAGACAGGCGATAAGTGGTTGCCCGCGTCCATTGGCACGGATGGCAAGTTGATGCATGTGGTGGCGTATGACTTCGGCATCAAGCAGAACATTCTGCGTATGCTGGTGCGTGAGAACTGTCGCGTGACGGTAGTGCCTGCAATGACGTCTGCGGCCGATGTACTGGCGATGAATCCGGATGGCGTGTTCTTTTCGAATGGGCCAGGCGATCCCGAGCCGCTGGAGTATGCGCAGAAGGCTGTGCAGGAGCTTGCGGGTAAGACGCCGATGTTTGGCATCTGCCTTGGTCACCAGATTTTCGGCCTGGCGCTTGGCGGCAAGACGTACAAGCTGAAGTTCGGGCATCACGGGGCGAACCATCCGATCAAGAATCTTGAAACGGGTAAGGTGGAAATCACGTCGCAGAACCACAACTATGCGGTCGATCCGGAGTCGCTGGATGATGCAACGGTTGCGGTGACGCATACGAATCTGAATGATGGAACGGTTGCGGGATTGAAGCACAAGGAACATCCGATGTTCAGCGTGCAGTACCATCCGGAGGCAAGTCCGGGACCGCATGATTCGCACTATTTATTTAAGGACTTTCGCAAGATGATGGATGAGTGGAAGAAGTAACCGGAGGCAGCTCATGGAATTCGAGTTTCGAGCAGATCGGGAAGCCCTGCTTCGTAAGCTATGCGAAGAGATGGGAAGATCCGTCGACGATTTCATCAATGAGGCCGTTCTGACTTTTATGGAAGATTACGAAGACGGGCGAGACGCTATAGCCGCAAAGGCCGAAGAGGCTCGCACGTTCAGCCAGGAAGAGATGGAGAAAGAGTTTGGAATGGTCGGTCGAGTACACGACAGCCTCCAGAAGACAGCTTAAGAAGCTTGATCCGCAGATCGCTCGGAAGATTGTGGCCTACATGGGCGACGTGGTCAGGGACGGATTTCCATATGCGCATGGCAAGTCACTCACCGGCTCATGGCATGGTCACTGGCGCTATCGGGTGGGCGACTACCGCGTGATCTGCATACTGGAGAATGCAAAGTTTCTAGTCTCTGTCATGAAGACTGGCCACCGCTCCGACGTGTACGAACGATGATATGTGCCGCCGCTGAGGTGTGCCACAAAGAAAGACGAGTAGATGCCACGCAGGAATGACATCGCAAAAATTCTGGTGATCGGCTCGGGGCCGATTGTCATTGGCCAGTCCGCCGAGTTTGATTACTCCGGCACGCAGGCGTGCAAGGCGTTGAAGGCCGAGGGCTATGAGGTGGTGCTGGTGAACAGCAACCCGGCCTCCATCATGACGGACCCGGAAGTTGCCGACCGCACCTACATTGAGCCGCTTACACCGCGTTATGTGGAAGAGATTCTCCGCGTGGAGAGCGAGATGCTGAAGGCCAGCGGCAAGCCGGGTGTGTTTGCCATGTTGCCTACCGTTGGCGGACAGACGGCGTTGAATCTGGCCGTGGATATGTCCGATGCAGGTGTGCTGGATAAGTACGGCGTGGAGTTGATTGGCGCGAAGCTGGATGCGATCAAGAAGGCGGAGGACCGCCTGCTGTTCAAGGACGCGATGAACAAGATCGGCCTTGATATGCCTCGCTCGGCGCTCATCAACAACCTGCGCGACGGTTTGGACTTTACGCAGAAGATTGGTTTCCCCGCGGTCATTCGGCCTTCGTTTACTTTGGGTGGATCGGGCGGTGGCATTGCCTATAACCGCGAGGAGCTGACGGAGATTCTGTCGCGCGGGCTTGATCTTTCGCCGGTTGGTGAGTGCTTGCTGGAAGAGTCCGTGCTTGGCTGGAAAGAGTACGAGCTTGAGGTGGTGCGCGATCTTGCGGATAACGTGATTATCATCTGCTCGATTGAGAACTTCGATCCGATGGGTGTGCATACGGGCGATTCGATTACGGTTGCGCCCGCGCAGACGCTGACGGATCGCGAGTACCAGGTGATGCGCGACGCCGCGATCCGCGTGATTCGCGAGATTGGCGTGGAGACCGGCGGCAGCAATGTGCAGTTTGCGGTGAACCCTGCGAACGGCCGCATGACCGTGATCGAGATGAATCCGCGTGTGTCGCGTTCGAGTGCGCTGGCTTCGAAGGCGACTGGCTTTCCGATAGCGAAGATTGCAGCACGGCTTGCGGTTGGGTACACGCTGGATGAGCTGCAGAACGACATTACCAAGGCAACACCCGCATGCTTCGAGCCGACGATTGACTACGTGGTCGTGAAAATTCCGAAGTGGCAGTTTGAGAAGTTCCCCGGCTCGGACGAGACGCTTGGACCGCAGATGAAGTCTGTTGGCGAAGTGATGGCCATTGGCCGGACCTTCAAAGAAGCGATGATGAAGGCGGTGCGTTCGCTGGAGACCGGCAAGAAGGCCTCGGCAGCCGATATCGAGCCGCGCCGCTTGACGCAGCGTTTGGTGACGCCGCATCCGGAGCGGCTCACGTACATCCGCTATGCGTTTGAGCGCGGGATGACCGTGCGGGAGGTGGCTCGACTCACCGGCATGGACCCGTGGTTTCTGTACCAGGTGAAGCAGATCACGGACGAGATCAAGGCGACCGCTGGTCACTCCATCGACACGATCACCGAAGACGCGCTGCGCTCCGCGAAGCGCATGGGCGTGAGCGACGACATCCTTGCGGCCTCGTGGAAGATTGAAGGCAAGGATTCAAGTGCGCAGGTACGTGCGTTGCGCGACAAGCTCGGTGTGCTGCCTGTCTTCAAGCTGGTGGATACCTGCGCCGCGGAGTTCGAGAGCTTCACACCGTACCTCTACAGCTGCTACGACGAAGAGGACGAAGCAACGCCGACGGATCGCAAGAAGATCATCATCCTGGGCAGTGGGCCGAACCGCATTGGGCAGGGCATTGAGTTCGATTACTGCTGCTGCCATGCGGCGTTTGCGTTGCGCGAAGATGGTTACGAGACCATCATGGTCAACTGCAACCCTGAGACCGTCTCGACCGATTACGACACGAGCGACCGTCTTTACTTTGAGCCGTTGACCTTCGAGGATGTGCTTGCTGTCTACAAGCACGAGGCCGCAAGTGGTGCGGACATCGGCATGATTGTGCAGTTCGGCGGCCAGACGCCGCTGAATCTGTCCCTGCCCTTGAAGGCTGCGGGTGTGCCCATTATCGGCACGTCGCCGGAGTCGATTGAGTTGGCGGAAGATCGCAAGCGCTTTCAGAAGTTGATCGTGGATTTGAAGATTCCGCAGCCCGCAGGTGTGATCGCGACCAGTGTGGAAGAGGCGCTTGCGGGAGCGAACAAGATCACGTACCCGGTTCTCGTTCGCCCAAGCTTCGTGCTCGGCGGCCGCGCCATGGTCATTGCGTATGACGATGCAGCGATTGTGCAGTACATGAGCACAGCGATCGAGTACTCGCAGGAACGACCGGTGCTGATCGATCACTTCCTTGAAGACGCTACTGAGGTCGATGTTGACGCTCTATGTGACGGCACGGATGTGATCATAGCGGGCATCATGCAGCACATTGAAGAGGCCGGTATCCATTCGGGCGATTCCTCGTGCGTGCTGCCGTCTGTTGATCTCACACCGGATGTACTGGACCAGATCCGCCGCTACACGCGCCAGCTTGCGCTTGCACTGAACGTGATTGGCCTGTGCAACATTCAGTTTGCGATCCAGCGTGGCATTGTCTACGTCATTGAAGTGAACCCGCGCGCGTCGCGTACGGTGCCCTATGTCTCCAAGGCAACGGGCGTACCGCTTGCCAAGATCGCATCGCGCCTGATGACGGGCCGCACGCTCAAGGAGCTTCTGCCAGAGCAGCTAGCCAGCGGCAACGATCTCGGCACCGGCGCTCACTATTTTGTGAAGAGCCCAGTGTTTCCGTGGGGAAAGTTCCAGGGTGTCGATCCGGTCCTTGGGCCGGAGATGCGTTCCACCGGCGAAGTGATGGGTGTGGCCGAGACCTTTGGAGAAGCCTTCGCTAAGGCACAGATCGCCGCCGGGCAGAACCTGCCCACGAAGGGCACGCTCTTTCTCAGCGTCAACGATCATGACAAGGTTGCGGCCATCCAACTCGCAAAGCAGTTTGTTGAGATGGGTTTTCACCTTGTAGCGACCCACGGCACGGCCGATGTGCTGAGCGAAGCCGGCCTGCAGGTCGAACGTGTCCACAAGGTGAAGGAAGGCCGCCCGAATGTGGTCGATCTTATCAAGGGCGACCGCATTCAGCTCATAGTGAACACGCCACGCGGGCAGGACACCTTCTTCGACGAAAAGGCGATCCGCCGCGCTGCCGTTCTCGCACGCATTCCAACCATCACCACCGTTGCTGCGGCTCGCGCAGCAGCAGAGGGCATAGCGTCACTGCAGGGTGGCCGCGTGGAAGTGAATGCGCTGCAGGCGTTACATGCGTCGCGCATGCGGTAGCTTATGCGCATGCTGAAACGAGGAGGCCTCCGCGTTGCGGAGGCCTTCGTCATGACTGAACTGGGGAGTGGTTACTCCATGGAGCTTGAAATTTTGGCTCCAACCGCATAGCCGATCATGGACAGCGGAAACCATGCGCCCCAGACCAGACCGTCACCAGCCAGCAGGCCACTGCCGCGATCGATGGAAAAGAAGGTGCGCCACAGCTTATCAATGGCGCCGCAGCCGTTGCACAGGCCGTTACCAGTGGGCAAGTCGAGCGTGTAGACGCAGACGATGAGAAAGAACAACAAGCCCGAAATCCAGATGTAGCCTGCGACGCCGTCGGGCCGGATGCGCGCCACGCCAAATCCAACCATCATCGGCACAAGGAAAGCGAGGGCGGTGAACAGTATTTTGGGAGCGGACGAGTCCGGGTTGGGGTGTATGAACCAGAACGCCGTCATCATGGCAACCACGACGAATACGGCAAGCACGGTGTAGAGCACAAACCAGCCCGCTTCGCGCAGCAGGTCGTTCGTCGTCTTATTGCCGCGTATTTCTACTGATTCCATGGCTGCCTTCTACGTTAGCTGCTTCGGGATGTGTTGAAAAGAGGGAAAGAGTGGGAGCACGTACATAGATCGGGTCATAGCGATACCATGGAAGCATGCTGCTCGATGGCGTTCATGTCCCGCTGACCACCCCCTTCTATCCCGATGGGCGCCTGAATGTGCGCAAGCTGGAACATAATGTGCGGCGCTATTCGCTGACGCCGGTGAGCGGCTTAACCGCGCTCGGCAGCGTGAGCGAAACACACTCACTTTCCGATGCGGAACGCCGTACCGTGCTGCACACTGTTGGCGCGGAGGCCGCCAAAGAGAAGGTTCTGCTGGCGTGCATTGGACTGCCCGGTGTCCGTGAGTCTGTGGCACTTGCTGAGGTCGCGGCCGGGTTCGGCTTCGACGCTGTGCTCGTGCATGCACCGCTGGAGTACGCACGGCAACTCAGCGCTGACTCTGCCGAGCTGGCGACCTATTTCCAGGTCATAGCGGATGAATCACCGCTGCCTGTCGTTCTCATGTCGGAAGAAGCGCGTGTACTTTTGCCGGTCACGCTCATCGAACGCCTGAAGGATCATCCGAATGTGATCGGTTTGGTCGAGCAGACGTCGCACATCGGCCGTGTGGCGCAGGTGCGTGAGCTTGCTGCCTCCGTCCGGCGCACCGTCACGACCACCATCACCTTTACCGCTGCAACAGGGCGCATGCTCAAGCCGGATGGCTCGATCGAGGTGGTGGGTGGCAGCTTCGTCAGTGCGGAGGCGCTTGGCGGTGGCGCGGCTGTCGCTACGGCCCCGCCTGTGCCCGCGCTCAAGACACGCACCAAGGAAGTTGGCTTCCAGGTGGTGTGGGGAAGCGCATCCGAGGCCTCATCCGCGTTCCGCGCGGGTGCGAACGGCCTGATGCCAGCCATTGCCGCTGCCGTGCCGCAAGCTGCTTTTGAGGTGTGGGCTGCGTGGAAGGACGGCGACGGGTCACTGATGCGTGAAAAGGAAGCACGGCTTGCAAAGGCCGAGGCAGGTATCGCCGCATGGGATATCCCCGCCATCAAGGCCGGTGCAGAGCTCTCCGGATACTTTGGTGGACGCCCGCGCTTGCCGCTCCTGTCGCCGACGGCGTCGCGTGTTGCTGACATTACAGCGCTGCTCCAAGGCATGCGCTCGTAACGTGGCGCTGGACTAGCGCCGTGCGGCGCCAAGGCTGCCCAGCTTGGCACGCGCCGTAACTGCCTCCGGCGAGTTCGGAAAGCGCTGGATAAGCGAGCGCAGTTCGCGTGCTCCGGCATCCGTCTGCTTGAGCGCAATCAGCGATTCACCTTTACGGAGCTGCGCAACCGCAATTTTGTTGTTACCGGGGTACTGCTCCATCACGCGGTCATAGTTGCGCGATGCCGGCCCGAAGCGGCCCGCCTTGTAGTCAATCTCGCCGAGATAGAAGTACGCATTCCCAGCGAGGTTTGAATCGGGATAGTAGCGGATCAGATCATTAAATTCTGCCGTCGCCAGCGGGTACTTGGCACCGTTGTAGTCGCTGAAGGCTGTACGGTACAGATCTTCGACAGGCGGCGCCGAGGGGTTTGTCGAAATCGGATCGGCGGCGATCGGAACCGCGGCAGCCGGAGCCGCAGCGGACGGCTTGCCCCTCGTGACCGGCGGGGGAGCAGCTACCGGTGACGTGTTCATGGGTGCAGAGTCAGGCGCAGCGGTCGCGGGCGCTGGGCCAGTAGCCAGACGCGCATTGATCGACGCTTGCGAATTACCGATATCGCCCAGGCTCTTTTCCATGCGGCCAAGGCGCGCCTTCAGCTCGTCCAGCGAGTCATTCAGCGATTGCACCTGAGCGCTGACCTGCTCCACCTTGGTGGAGTTGCCCTCACTCTGCGCGCGCGTCTGCCGCTGCAGTGTGTCCAGGGTGAGCTGCATCTTGTTGACGGAGTCGGTTGTCTGCTGGACGAGATCTTTCATGACGCCCATGCGTTCGTCATTGGACTGCTGCAGGCGCGCGATGGCGTCCGCTAGAGCGCGCACCTGGGTTTGCAGCTCGATCATCTCTTTGTTGGCGGCGTGAGCTGGTGCAGGCGCCAGAACGAGGAGGGCGGCCAGCGCCAGGACCGCGGGGGCGAAACGGATAGAGCGTTGCATGCGTTCTCCTTGAACGGAATCGGTGTGACGAAGAGACCTTCGCCACACCGATGGTTTCACAGCACAGGAAGTTGAGACTAGCGATCCAGCGTGAACTGCGCCCGGCGGTTTTGCTGCCAGCACGACTCGCTCTGCTCTGTGCAGAACTGCTTCTCCTTGCCGTAGGACACGACACGGATGCGGTTGGCTGCCACGCCTGCATTCACCAGCGCGGTCTTGGCAGCGTTGGCGCGATTCTCGCCCAGGGCAAGGTTGTATTCGGCCGACCCACGCTCATCGCAGTAGCCGCCGATGAGTATTTTGATGCCTGCGTGAGCGTTCAGGTAGGTAGCGGCCTGCGCTGCGCTCGACTGGCCGGTTGTGTCGAGATCGTAGCTGTCATAGCCGAAGAAGACATCCTGCACGGCAGCATGGAAGGCTGCGTCCGTACCCATGTCACCCAGATTGTTTGCAGTGCCGGCATCGGCTGCGGGCGCGACGGGCACGCGTACCGTGACTCGCACGTTGGCCTCGACAGCGCCGCCATCACCCTTCGCGGAGAGATGGAAGTTCGTCGAGTTCGATGGTGTCACGCTCTGCGTGCCGTTCGGGTTCACTGTGCCAATGCCGTCGATCGTGACGGACGTCGCGTTGGTGGTGCGCCAGTTCAGCACGACTGTCTGGCCGAGATCAATTGCGGTTGGGTCAGCCGTAAACGTTGCTGTCGGCGCTGCCAGCGGCGCTACGGAGGGAGCGGCATAGGGCGGCAGAGCGGTGTCCTTTTTGTGGCAACCCGCCAGTAGAACTAGGGAAGCTGCAGCCAGGGTAAGCAGCGAACGGTGCAGTTGCGTGCGATGTTTCATCGTCTCTCCTTGCCCGGGTCTTCGGGCTGTCATTGCGATCGAGTCGGAACTACAAAGGTCCAGTCGTTACCGGAAACTCCAATTGGGCATATCGCTGCCGGTGCCAGCCAGGCGGTGCTTACCTGTGCCGTCTGTGAGCATGGTCCATACCTCCGCACGCGCGCCAGAGCCTACTGCAAAGACGATATGCCGCCCGTCCGGCGACCATGAAGGGAAATCACAACGGCCGATGCCATTGGTCAATTGAACCCACTTCTTGCTGGCGATTTCCATCACGTAGATGTCCTGGCCGCCCGGTGCGCCCGGCCCATACTTGCGATCCCATGCAAACGCCAGAAACTGTCCGTTCGGCGACCATGACACGGATGTGGCGTAGCCGCCATCGGTCATGCGCTGCACGCCGGCGCCGTCCGCGTCCATGATATATACCTGCGGCAGGCCGGTGCGGCCGCTGATCCATGCAATCTGCGATCCCGTCTTGGGATTCCATGTGGGCGAAACATCCGGCCCACGCGACTGTGTGATACGGCGTGCGCCGTTGCCGTTCGCATCGGTCACGTAAATTTCCGGATCACCGGACCGTGACGACGAATACGCAAGCTGGCCGCCGGCAGCCCACGCCGGCGACAGATTGGTGCCTCCGCTGCTTGGAAACGCGACAACGCGGTTCAGCAGCAGCGAGTACATACGGATTTGGAATCCATCGTTGCCCAGCGACGAAAACGCAATGCGCGAGTTATCCGGCGACACACGCGGCGAAAGCGAGATCGTGCCAAGGTTCGTTACCGGGTGCGCATTGGCGCCGTCGTAGTCCATCGCCCAGATTTCCTTGGTGCCGTTGGCGGCGTGCACGTAGTAGATCTTGCTCTCGGCAATGCCGGGGATACCGCCGCCCAGCCGGAGAATGATTTCATCGGCTAACCGATGCGCCATCAGCCGTGCGCCATTGTCGTCCGGCGTTTCGGTGTACTGCTTGCCAAGCACCTGCGGGTACTGCGCGTTGTGGGTGTCAAAGACCCATGCGTTCACCGTCGCCCGCCCGCCTGCGAGGTTGATTGCGCCGAAGGCAACAAACGCCGCGTTTGCCGTGCCGCCACTCCAGTCATCCAGGCGAATCTCAGCCGGGCTGCCCGGTGTGAGTTGCGGTTGCATGCTCTTGGAGACAAGGTCGAAGACGCCTGCGTTGCCGAGGTCGCTGAACAGCACGCTGTCAAAGGTGCGTTTGAGTGCGGCAACGTCCGGCGAGCCAGCGCGAAAATCTGCCGCGGCAATACGGACGCGATCCGCGCCCGTGTTCGTGCCGACGAAGACGTTGTCCTGGGCAATAAGCAGAGATGGGCTGACTGCTACAGCCAACAGCAGCGACGCCAGAATCAGAGATGAGCGTAGTCGAATCGTCATCGTTCCCTATGGTAGACGTTGTGCCCGTGGATTCGTGCGTAAAGGTTCCTCTACGGGTACGTTCATGCCAGCATCTTGCCCAATGCGGCAAGCCATTCGGTTGGGGTATCCACAACAGCATCCGGGACCGCAGCCAGCAACCTTGCAGTCGCAAGCCCATAGGTGCATCCAAGGCAACGTACGCCAGCTGCACGCGCTGTCGCCACATCCACGTCGGAGTCGCCAACCAACACCACACGATTCGCTTGGATAGGACGTCCCAGCAGTTCGCCCGCTTCGGACATCAGCGCATGGATGCCCATCGGATCGGGCTTCTTCTGCGGAAAGCTGTCGCTGCCGTAGTTCTGAAAGAAATACGGTGAAAGCCCGAGCGCATCACAGATTGCCCGCGATGGGCGATACGGCTTGTTCGTAAGCACCGCCATCGGCAGCCACGGCGCCGCTTCGCGGATACGGCGAAGCTCCGCCAGCACGCCGGGATAGACATAGGTGAAATCAAGCTTGTGTTCGCGGTAGTACGCCAGGAAGAAGGGAAGCGCTGCGGCCATCGCCGGCTCCATGGCTTCTCCCGGTTGTGCCGTGGCCTGCAACGAGCGTTGCAGCAGCATGCCGACGCCATCGCCAACGAAGCTTGCGATCACGTCGTCAGGCAGGCGTTGCCTGGAAAGAAACGCAAGTGTTGCGTTCACGGAATTCGCCAGGTCCTGCTCCGAATTGATCAGGGTGCCGTCAAGATCAAAGACGAGCAGGTCGCATGGAAAGCTGCCGGCGCCAGGATGCTGCTCATGCATATTTACGCAGCATGCCGAGTACCTTGCCCTGAATTGAAACGCGGTCAGCGGGAGCAAAGATCGCCGCCATCTCGCTATTGGAGGGCTGTAGCCGGATGAGATTGCCCTCCTTGTAGAAGCGCTTGAGCGTTGCGTCGGAGCCGTCGACCAGAGCAACGATGATCTCGCCCTCGCGAGCCGTACTCGTGCGTTCTACAAGCACGTAGTCACCGTTCACGATGTGCTCGTCACGCATGGAATCGCCGTGCACTTCCAGCGCAAACACTTCGCGGTTGCCGACGATCTCCGACAACGAGATGGTCTCGGCGGACTCGATGGCCTCAACCGGCTTACCGGCGGCGATTCGGCCCATCAACGGCAGGCGCTCGTTGCTGCGGCGATTGGTGCGTGGCGACAACACATCGATCGAGCGGCTGCGGTTGTGCGAGCGCTGCAGCATGCCTTTGTTATGCAGGTTGGTGATGTGCTTGTGAACCGTAGCCAGCGAACTTAACCCAAGGCCAGCCGCGATCTCCTCGTAGGAAGGCGAGTAACCCTTCCGCTGGGTAAACCCGGTCAGGAAGTCAAGAACCTCTTTTTGCCGACGCGTAATGGCCATGCCGCCTATTCTAGCGAATAAAAGGCGAACCGCAACAGAAAAAGGCTGGGAATCAGAGTTGTTATCAGCAGACGGCTCCTTCCCGAAGTGACACGACTCGCCGGCCCTGCGTGTCGTGCCGTCTTGCTCGCGTCCGCAACAGCCTCCATCTTGGAGAGGCAGCCGGATGCGGATAGTAAAGCCCCGGCAAAGCACTGTCTGTGTTGCAGGAGGCTTTATGAAAGTCACTGTTGCGGAAGACGATGTAGCTCTATCGATGTTCCTTAAAAAAGGCTTGGAAATGGATGGCTACGCGGTGCGTTGCATCGCGGACGGCGCCTCCACGCTGGAGCATGTGGAGGAAGACGCGCCTGACCTGTTGCTGCTGGATCTTGGTTTGCCCCGGATGGACGGTGTTGATGTTCTTCGGGCTCTGCACGATCGCGTCCCGACCATGTCGGTGCTTGTGCTTACCGGCCGCGCGCATCTTGCACAGAAGATCGAATGCCTGAACCTGGGAGCGGATGATTACCTCATCAAGCCCTTCTCGCTGCACGAGTTGCTGGCACGCTGCCGCGCTGTTGCACGCCGCCGCGCCGCAGCGCATACCAGCATTCTTCGCCACGGTGCTCTGCGGATGGATCGCATGGCCCGTACCGTTGGTGTAGACGGAACTCCCGTTGACTTCACCACGAAGGAATTTGCATTGTTGGAATACTTGTTGCTGCAGCGCGGCCGATCTGTGAGCCGCAGGGAACTGCTCGATACGGTGTGGCACATGCCAGCGGATGCTGGAACGAATGTTGTGGATGTTTATGTGAACTATCTCAGGCGAAAGCTGTCGGCGGTCGGGTTCGGAGACCTGATCGATACGGTTCGCGGCGAGGGCTATGCCATAGGACCGGAACGAAAATCGTTGCGACGCGATCTCCCTCTTCATGCACTCACGATCGGACGGCCTACACCGGTTCCCGCAGCATGTCCCAGCGTAGGTGCTGCATGAAGGCCACACTCCCCCAAGACGATGCGCTGGACGCGGCAGCCGCGTTGGATGCGGCTCTGCATGATCTGGCCCAGCCACTGACAGCGCTTTCTTTTCTGACGGAGATGTCAAGGATGCAGAGCGACACGTCAACGTGGAGGGACGCGCTTGAGGCATCTGCAACCGAAACACGGCGAGCGATGCAGGCAATGCGGCGCGCACGCGAAGCCGCAGCACAGCTCACGGGTGTGCGGAAGGATGCCATTTGAGCGCGCCGCGGACCTTGCTCCCTGACGTCCGGCCTCGCACTGTTGTGCTGGTCACACCCGATGCCGATCTACGTGGCCGGCTTGCGGATCGGCTGACCACCCTGCGATGGAACGTGCTGCCGGCTGTCGGCGGGGCCGAGGCGATGGTGCACCTGAGTCAGGCCGCTCCCGAAGCACTGATTGTGGATCACTGGTTGCCGGATCTGGAGGCTGCCGAGTTCACTGAGCACGCTGCCGCATTGTGTCCGGGGACCGACCTGTTGTTGATCGATGGCACAGCGAATCCGAGTGGGCAACGCAGTGTGCGGCGCAATGAACTGCTGCACGCTCTGCGTGAGGTCCAGGACGAGACTCCCGCGACCGGTCTGGCGCCTTCGCCAAGGACTGACAGCGGTGGGGTGCGGGCGGCACCATACTCATCCGCATCGGGGCACGGCTCCAAACCGGCGGCGGCGATGCCGTTCACTCCCCCGGACGCTCCGGCGGAGCCGCGTATGCACCTGCCGGAGATAGTGGGTGACTCCGTGCCCATGCGGGACCTGGCGCACATGGTACGGCTGGTAGCTGAACACAAGGCCAGTGTGCTTATCAAGGGCGAAACGGGTACGGGCAAAGAGCTGGTGGCCAAGGCCGTGCATCGCCTCAGCCCGCGCGCCGGGAAGCCATTTGCCGTGCTGAACTGCGCTGCCATCCCCGAGCACCTGCTGGAAGCAGAGCTGTTTGGACACACGCGGGGAGCGTTTACAGGTGCCGTTGCCTCTCGAACCGGACGCATCGAGGCCGCGCATGGCGGCACGCTGTTTCTGGATGAGATCGGCGAGATGCCCCTGATGCTGCAGGCCAAGATGCTGCGGTTTCTTGAGAGTGGCGAGATTCAGCGCGTGGGGGACAACGATGTGTCCCGCGTGGATGTACGCATCGTCTCCGCCACCCACCGGCCACTTGAAAAGAATGCCGCAGAGCATCTCTTCCGGCTCGACCTGTACTACCGGCTTGCGGTATTTCCTGTCGATGTTCCTCCACTAAGAGAACGCCGGGAGGACATACCCATGCTGGTGGAGCATTGCCTGCGACGCTTCGGCGAGGATGCTCCGCGGTGCTCGATCGACCAGACAGCGCTGGACGCATTGATGGAGTATCGTTGGCCCGGTAACGTCCGGCAGCTTGGACACTGCCTGCAACGTGCGTGCATCCTCTCTGGCGTAACGCGGCGCATCCTGCCGGAGCACCTCTATCTGCCCTGCTGATAGCACCCTGTCATGAATGTAAGGGCGATAGCTTCGCTGCGAACGAAGCTATCGCAGACATGAAAAAGAGTCAGGTCGCTCTCAGGAACGGCCTTTCTTATTTGGCGACGTGCGTGCATTCTCTATCGGCAACCACAACCAACGCCATGAGAGGAGGACACGACAATGCTGGAGATGCCGAGTGCCGAAGCGCTGTCTCACTATCTTTCGCTCGCCACGCAGCAGATGAAGTTGACCGCCGCAAACATGGCCAACATTGATACACCCGAAAGTGCATCCACGCGCTCGGGTCCAATGGCAGGCAATCGTATGCAGGCTTCAAAGCGGTGGCCGATCTGCTCAATCGCGTGGAAGGCTCCGCCAGCCGCAGCATCCTCGAGAGCATTGAGCAGGCGGAGCCCGCGCTCGCCATTTGGGATACGCAACCTGATGTTCACCTTTGAGGACCTGCTCACGGTGCCCGCCGCAAGCATCCGCGAGCTGGTGAACGCCGCGGATAAGCGCGTCCTCGCGCTCGCTCAAATTGCGGATGCAAGAGGCCGTGCTGCATGTTGCTGCCGACGATGTTGAACGTTGGAGCGAGACGTTGAAGCCGGCGTCGAACGGCATGATCATTGCGGCAGATCCGTCCATGGGACGCGTCGAGGCATTGCTCAAGACACGATCTCACCCTCGAGATCGGCTTTCAACTCATCCCATGGTGGACGAGAAGCAAGGCGGTCAGATGCTGAACCGCGTGCGTTCTCTGCGCCGGCACGCCGCCACGGAACTCGGCTTCATCGTCCCCAGCGTCCACATCACCGACAATCTGCGTCTCTGTCCACGCGAGTATGTCGTACTGCTGCGCGGCACCGATAGGCCGCTGGCAGACCGAAGCCAACTGCATGCTCGCCGTCAATGCCGATCCTAAGGCTCGGCCATTGCCCGGCATTGAGACAAAGGAGCCGGCCTTTGGTGTCAGCGCGCGATGGATCGATACCGGCCTGGAAGCGCGCAGAGACGAAGCGCCTGCTCGACTCCGTCAACGACACCCACCCCAAGCTCATGAAAGAGCTACTGCCCAAGCTCATGAGCCTGGGCGAGATGCAAAAAGGTCCTTCAACAACTCCTTCGCGAACAGGTGAGCCTTCGCAGCCTAGGCGTCATCCTCGAGACCATGGTCGAGTTCGCGCCTCAGTCGAAAACGTCATCTTTCTCACCGAACACATTCGTCAGGCGCTTGGCCGAGCTCTGATCTGTCCTTTGCTCGATAACGAAGGCGGCCTGCAGGTGCTCACGCTGGAGCGTTCGCTCGAAGAGCAGATCATTGCCACCTTCGATCCGGAAGGCGCGGCCCGCATGCTTGGCACTGCACCGCGGCCCACAGCGCTCGGGAACAACTTCCTGCGGCCACTCCTCGAATCTGTGAAGCGGCTAACCGGCGAGGGTATGCCGACGGCACTCCACGTGCTCCTCTGTCCATCACCGGCCCGGTATCACCTGCGCAGATGGTTGGAGCCATTTCTGCCGAGAGTAACAGTACTGGCGCCCAGCGAGATTCCACCGGAGGTGCGTGTGCGCAGCGTTGGCACCGTGGGAGACCCGCTCACCGCAAGCAGCTAGACAGACGAGGATTCAGGAGAGTAAGCCATGCCGCACCCAGACAACGTACCGGACAGCATGGAGGCCGAACTCCGGCAGACCATGCACGCCACGTTCGGCATAGGAGTTCCCGCAGCCTATGGCACCGATCGTGGCCAGCACACTGCCGCGACTGTGACCCAGGAAGAGCGTGACCGGCTGCTGTTGGAGCATCTGCCCACGGTACGTTTCGTTGCCCGACGCATCCACGAGCGCCTGCCGCAGCATGTCGATATGGAAGACCTCGTATCCGCGGGCATGGTCGGGCTTATCGATGCGTTTGCAAAGTTCGATTACGGCAAGCAGGTGCAGTTCAAGAGCTACGCGCAGTTCCGCATTCGCGGCGCCATCCTGGATTCGCTGCGCACGCTGGACTGGAGCCCACGTGAACTGCGCCGCAAAGGCCGCGCCATGGAAGAGACCATCCGCCTGCTGACACAGCAGAAGGGCCGCGCACCATCCGAAGCGGAAATCGCCGAAGGCATGCAGATGTCCCTTGGCGATTACCAGGCCTTACTTGGCGAGTTGAAGGGACTTGAGATCGGCAGCCTCAACCTGGAACGCAACGAGGATGGTGGCGACGAGGAGCTGTCGTATCTGCCGGGAACTGAACGTGAAGAGCCGCTCTTCCGTTGTCTAAAGGGCGAGCTGCGCCAGCGTCTTATCGATGCGATTGAGACGCTGCCAGGCAAAGAGCGCATGGTACTCACTCTCTACTACTACGAAGAACTGACGATGAAGGAGATAGGCCTCACGCTCGGTGTGGTGGAATCGCGTGTCTCGCAGATTCACTCAGCTGCAGTAATGCGTCTGCGTGCGGCCATGGCAGACCTGGGTGCGGAACAGGCAGCCGCAAAGCACAAGATGAAAGTAGCAGCCCATGTCCGCTGAGGAACACGCTGCAGTTACCAGTGGACACGGCGCCGTTCAATTTCAGCCGCACAGGCATGGTAGCGTCGGACCAGCTGCGGACGCTGCGCACACTGGATGAGCAGTTCGCACGCAACCTGACCCATACCCTTGGCGCGTGGCTCCGCACCGCCGTAACCGTAACACCACTGCCGCCGAAACAGGGTGACGACATGTACTCGCAAGTGAACAACATGGTGCGCTGATGCGTTGTCCTGCTGTATTTTTTACGCTGCTCACGGCAACGTCACGCTGCAACCGGCTTCCATCCTGCATGGCGGTCTCGCGGTCAACATCGTGTCGGAGTTCCAGGTCTCGCAGCCGAATGCACTCTCCAGCGGCGGCGGCACGAAGGTCGTTCAGCAGACGCAGCTCGATGCGAGGGACAAGCCGGTAAATCGCATCGATCTTAAAACCGGCTCGACAGTGGACGATCTCGTACGCAGCCTTGCAGATGATCGGTGCGACGGCGCGGGAACGTAATCTCCATTCTCCAGGCCATGAAATCAGCCGGCGCAGTTGAGGCCGAGATCGAGGTGTTGTGATGGTTGGCATAGGAACGACGAACGGAACAGCGGCCCTGCTGGCCCAGGCAGACGGCGCTGCACGCCATGCCAAGCTGCTCCAGGCGGCACAGGAGTTTGAGGCAATCATGCTGGAAGTCATCTTAAAGCCGCTCGGCAAGCCGGCAGCTATTGACAGTGATGAGGATGATACGGGCAGCACCGGTCCCATGCAGAGCTTCGGCGTGGAAGCCGTCGCAGGCTCACTCGCGAGATCCGATGCGCTTGGCGTCGCCGGCCGCATCGTCGCATCGGTGGAGAGGCACGATCCCAGGTCGCTTGCGGAAGAGACCCAGGCAGAAACTCCTGCCACAGTCTCTCATGTTCCTCTCGGTATCGCCGATACACCAGAGAGGAGATAGTTCAACATAATGCAGACCATCGAACTTGGAAGCGCGGCGCTGCTGGGCGCAGTGCTTGACCGGTCGGAAACAGTACCGCAGCATCGGCCCGGAGCAAGACCGCCAGCACTGTTGCACCCCAAATATCGGCTGCGGATGACGCAACGTTGAGTGAGACCGGCAGCCACCTTGCGACAGCCGCAGCCTCAACGGGCGATGTACGTTCCGATAAGGTCGCAGCGCTCAAAGCGGCGATTGACAACGGCAGCTACAACGTTCCGGCAGCCGACGTCGCCGACAAGCTCATCGGCGCCATGCTCGGGTAGGCTGATGCACGATCTTGTCCAGTCAGCCTCACTGTTCTTGGTCAAACCGCCTCAGCAGCCTCAATCGCCAGCACAGCTGACGCTGCAGTCCGCACTCAGTTCCGTAGTAACGCAACTCACGTCGGCCGTCACCACCGCCGTCGGAGCGGTGAACGGCGATGCCAGCACAGAACAGCAAACCGGCATTACGCAACTCACCTCGTTGCGCAACAGCCTGCTTTCACTCGCGAACAGCAGCTATAACGGCAGCTACCTCTTCGGCGGCACATCCACCGAGCAGCCGTTCACGCAAGCCGCAGACGGCAGCGTGACATATACCGGCAACAGCTCCACAAGCGCGCTGCCATTCACCTCCGGCGGATCCATCACAACATCACTCGACTGGTCGTCGATCTTCACGGCATCCGGCGCCTCTGTCTTCGGCGCGCTCAACGACCTCATCACCAACCTCACCAACGGCACGGTCGATGACACCAACTCCGCAACGCTCGTCCGTAACCTGCGCGACGCCCTCACCAACGTCACAACCCGGCGATCCACGTTAAACACCGCCCAAAACCGCCTGAGCAACGAGACCGTCTACACCACCGCGCAGCAGACCAATCTGCAGGCGCAGCAAAGTACGCTACTCTCCGCCGACACGGCCTCACTCGCGACGCAGCTCTCCGCCGTCATCACGCAGCGCAGCGCGCTCCTCTCCACCATGGCTCTCATTGAAAAGGGCAAGCCTGTTTGATTACCTGAACGGATAAGCTCGCGCGTGCTCGTACACTGAGAGGGTGATTGGCGCCCTGTCATTTCTATGGAATGCGACCCGCGGTTCGCGCCTGCGGCCATGGCGCAGCCCATACCTTCGCTGGCGCACAGAGACTTATACCGGCATGCACGCCGAGACGATCGGCTTTCGGGAGATGTTCGGCTTCCTGTGGCGAGAGCGCCGTCAGTTCCTCCGCTTTCTCCGGTGGACGGACGAGATGCGGATCGATAGCAAGAGTCCGCATGTCTGAGCTTCGCGCGCACATCAGTCGCAGACGCTTTCTCGCGCAGTCGGCCACGGCGGCCGGTGCTGCTGCACTCGCAGCGGCGCCCGGTCAAATGCATGCCGCGCGTTCCTCACAGGACATCACAGGATCAGGCTCGCTGAAGCGCCACGCCGCCGACGCTCGTCTTCTCTTCGGCTTTGCAGTTGACGTTGGCCAGCTTCGCACGAATGCAGCGTACCGTCAGCTGGTCGAGGATCAGTGCACGGTCATCGTCGCGGAAAACGCGATGAAGTGGAACGCACTGTCGCCCACACCCGGCACGTATACCTTCGACGATGCCGACGAACTCATCGCCTTCAGCGATCGCACTCACATCAAGCTGCGCGGCCACACCCTCTGCTGGCACAATCAACTGCCGAATTGGTTCAGTACGACCGTAACACCTGCCAATGCCCGCGATCTTCTCATCCATCACATCCATACGGTAGCCGGGCGCTACGCCGGACGCATGCACTCATGGGACGTGGTGAACGAGGCCATTGAACCGCGCGATGGCCGACCCGATGGCCTCCGCAATTCACCCTGGCTCAGGCTGCTCGGCACCGGCTACATCGAAACCGCTTTCCGCACCGCTCGCGACGCCGATCCAACCGCGCTCCTCACGTACAACGACTACGACCTTGAGCTGGACACGGGCGAAGGTCCCGGCCGCCGCGCCGCCGTGCTGGTCATGCTGAGGCGGCTGAAGCAACGCAACGTGCCCATTGACGCCGTCGGCCTGCAATCGCATCTGCGGGCAGGGGAACGTTACGGCCCCGGCCTGCTGGCGTTTATGGATGCCTGCCGGGAGATGGACCTGCAGGTCTTTCTCTCCGAGCTTGACGTGAACGACCGTTTCCTCCCGGCCAACACAGACGAGCGCGATCGCGCCGTCGCCGCAACGTACAGCGACTATCTCACCACGGCGCTGGCCGCCCGCAACGTCACAACGGTTTTAACGTGGGGCGTAAGTGATGCCAACAGCTGGCTCAGCTGGGTCGGCGAAAATCGTGCCGATGGCAAGCCTCTGCGGCCGCTGCTCTTTGATGACAAATTTCAGCCCACAAGGGCATTCACAGCCGTGCGTACTGCATTCGATCACCGCCAGCAGCGGTATGCGGGTGTCAGATCGTCCAGTGGGGCACAGTCGGCGCCGAACCGCCCTTTACCGAAGCTTTAGTTCTAAGCTTCCGTTGCCGCGATGCGGCGAACACAAGAACTGCCAGGTTTGCAGCAAGGTTCAGCGCGATAATGAGAAACCCGTACGATCGAATCCTGCCTGCTTCCAGGGCCCAGAACGAACACGCGATGGATGCCGATGCGATGAGTACGAGCGCTGCCACCGTTCTGAGAATCGTCCCCGTCATGGCGAAATGGTCTCAAGCTGGCGGCGGAAGTAGCAAGCGAATTCTTACCCTCTTTTGAGCAGTTGCCAACACCTTTGGTACATCCTCAGCACTATTTCCTTGCAAAAATGGTATCCTGTTGCGTAGACCAATTCGGCTATTTGAGATCAGGAGTACCGCAAGACAGTGTTGGCAACAGCGAAAAAGAACGACATCATCACCAAGTATCGTGTGCACGATACCGATACCGGCAGCCCCGAAGTGCAGATCGCGATTCTGAGCGAGCGCATTGGCCAGCTCACCGAGCACTTCAAGACCCACAAGAAGGATCATGGCTCGCGCCGTGGCCTGCTCATGCTGGTGTCGAAGCGCCGCAGCCTGCTGGACTACCTGAAGAAGAACGATTCCGACCGCTACCGCGACGTCATCGGCAAGCTCGGCATCCGCAAGTAGTTCTTCCAAAGAGGCCTCCACAGATGAACGGGGAGCACACGCATACTTCCGCCGCTGGTGCTGAAAGGCGCCGGCGTTTTGTCACCGCGCCGGTACCATGCGGTCCTGGCGCAGCACCTCCGCAAAGGAGCGTGAACGGTTGACTGCGGCCCTCCGCCATCCCTCACTGCATCAGCCGGTTGTCCTACGGCGTAGCACCCCCATCGAACATTCCCGTCCGTCGTCGCTGCTCGGCTCTTTGAGCCAGAGCAGCACGCGGACCTGCGCGTGTGTCCTCCGCGCCATCGACTTCCCATACAAACAAAAGAGAGAATTGTCCCTATGAAGCAGGAGATTTCCGTTGAGCTTGCCGGTGGCAAGCGCATCACCTTTGAGACGGGCCGCATCGCCAAGCAGGCGTCCGGCGCCGCCTTTGTGAGCTGCGGCGACACGGTCATTCTGGCCACATGTGTCGGCGCACCCGAGCCAAAAGAAGGCATCGACTTTTTCCCACTGACGGTGGAGTACCGTGAGACCACCTACGCCGGTGGACGCATCCCCGGTGGCTTCATCAAGCGTGAAGGCCGCCCCAGCGAGAAGGAAATTCTCACCTGCCGCCAGATCGATCGTCCCATCCGCCCCCTATTCCCCGAGACCTACCGTAACGAGACCCAGGTGGTCGCGTTCGTGTATTCGGCGGACAAGGAAAACGATCCGGATGTGGTCGCGATCAACGCAGCATCCTGCGCGATTGCTCTCTCCGACGTGCCGTTTGAAGGCCCCATCGGCGCGGTTCGCGTTGGCCAGGTGGACGGCCAGTTCATCGTGAACCCCACCTACGCTGAGCGCGCGAAGAGCACGCTCAACATCATGGTTGCCGGTACCAAGGACGGCATTGTGATGGTCGAGTCCGGCGCGAAGGGCGTGAGCGAAGAGACTGTTGTTGAGGCAATCGAGTTCGGCCACGAGCAGGCGAAGCTCATCTGCGCCAAGATCATCGAGTTGGCGGCCACTGCCGGTAAGCCGAAGCGCGCCACCAAGCCGCTTGAGGTTGACACGGAATATGCCGCACACATCAAGGCCACCGTTGGCGAGCGTCTGACCGATGCCGTCGACACGCAGAAGTACGACAAGATCGCCAGCTACGCGAAGATCAAGGAGCTGAAGGACGAGTTGAAGAAGGCTCTGCCGGAAGGTAGCGATGCTGCCGCGTCCAAAAAGCTGGGCAAGTATTACGATCAGCTCCGCGAAGAGATCTTCCGCGAGCAGGTTCTGAAGGACCGCATCCGCCCTGATCGCCGCGCCTTCAACCAGGTTCGTGGAATCGAGATCGAAGTTGGCATCCTGCCGCGTCCCCACGGTTCGGCGCTCTTCCAGCGTGGCGAAACGCAGGCAATTGTTACTGCAACGCTCGGCACTGGAGACGACGCGCAGCGCATGGAGTCGTACGAGGGCGAGCAGAAGAAGCGTTTCATGCTGCACTACAACTTCCCGCCGTATTCCGTTGGTGAAGTGGGACGTATGAGTGGCACGGGACGCCGCGAAATCGGCCATGGTGCACTTGCATACCGCGCGATTGAAGCGGTTCTGCCTGACGAGAAGGAGTCGCCGTACACGCTCCGCGTCGTCTCGGACATCACCGAGTCGAACGGATCGTCGTCCATGGCGTCGGTTTGCGGCGCTTCGCTCGCGCTCATGCACGCAGGTATTCCGCTGAAGGCCGCTGTCGCCGGTATCGCGATGGGCCTTGTGAAGGAAGGCGACGACTACGCCATCCTGACTGACATTGCCGGTGCGGAAGATCACTATGGCGACATGGACTTCAAGGTGGCCGGCACGCGCGATGGCATCACCGCGCTGCAGATGGACATCAAGATCATGGGTATCACGCCGCAGATCATGCGTGAAGCCCTGGCCCAGGCCAAGGAAGCTCGCCTGTTCCTGCTGGACAAGATGGACGCCGTGATCTCCGGCGCGCGCGAAGAGAAGTCTCGCTTTGCTCCGCAGATCAAGACCCTGCAGATTCCCACCGACAAGATCCGCGACCTCATCGGACCCGGCGGCAAGGTGATCCGCAGCATCATCGAGGCAACGCAGGTCAAGATCGATGTGGACGACACCGGCAAGGTCGATGTCTCGTCCAGCGATCCCGAAGGCCTTGCACGCGCCCTCCAGATGATCACCGACATCACCGCAGTTCCGGAAGTGGGCAAAACCTACCTCGGCAAGGTGGTTCGTCTCGCAGAGTTCGGCGCATTCGTCGAAATCTTCCAGGGCACCGACGGCCTGCTGCATGTCTCGGAGATCGCAGAGCACCGCGTCAAGGACGTGAAGGACGAACTGCGCGAAGGCGATCAGATCCTCGTGAAGGTGCTCGGCATCGAAGGCAACCGCATCAAGCTTAGCCGCAAGGCCGTGTTGCGTGAGCAGCGCGCCAAGCTTGGCCTGCCCGATCCGGAACCGCAGCCCGATGATCGTGGTGGTGACCGTGGCAGCGATCGCGGACCTCGCCCGGAGCGTAGCAACGACCGTGATCGTGGACCGCGTCCTCCGCGGCCCGAACGCGTCGCTCCGCCGCCGTCCGAAGAGACCATCACCCTTGAAGGCGGTGACGACTTCGACGAGGACGACGATCTGGATGAAGACGGTGACGACGAGGAGGGCGATGAGCCCGAGACCACGGCAACACCAACCGACGGCAGCGCACCGCAGCCCCCGCGGCCCGCAGGCACCGGCAACAAGCGCCGTCGCCGTCGTGGCGGACGCCGCGGTGGACCGGGCGGAGCGCCCGCTACCGGTGGCGCACCCCGCGCGTAACCACCGATCCGACAACGACGAAAGCCGCAGCGATCGAACGCTGCGGCTTTTCCGTTCGCGCATTCCTTTGCCAGAGGCGCGAATTGTTGCCACCGTATTTACCTGCACCGCAGGTAAAATCCGAGGCAGCCTTCCCGGGGATTTTTATGTTCATTGTGTCTGCCGCACAGCGTCTGCGTCATGGTGTGCTTTGCTCTGTCTTGCTCTTCTCGCTTGCTGCAATCGCCCAGGCTCCCGTCGAGCGCCTTCCGCCGCCTGTGCCATCTGCAAGCACCGCACCATTGCCTGACACCCAGCCTGACGAGCCAGCCTACAGCCCAGCCATCTTCGCCAAACCAGTCGATCCTTCGCAGCTTGCCTTCCTCAAGCAGTATGCAGGCCGGACCACGTCTGACATGCTGCACGACAAAGCCGCCAAAAAGATGCTGTGGAGCTTCATCCCCAGCTGCGAATTTCACTACGGTCGCGACATGCCGTTGAAGGATGCTTTCGACATGGTCACGGACCATTCGCGCGACACCGTCGATCTCGTGGACGATCGCTATCTCGCGTTTTACGGCGAGAGCGGTCCATACCTCAGTGGCAAAGGAGCCATGTGGGTCGACCTGCAGACGGGTCTCGCGCTCGGCGTTTTCTTCTTCACGCCCACGAACGGCGAACCCACGCCCTCCGTCGTTGTTTTCGGCAACCAGGTGCAGGAAACCGCGCTCCGCTATACCCAGATGCCGCCATCCTTCATCGACTTCATGAGCCGCTGGACGGCACGCCGCCTCGTCCCGCCCATTACGCCGCGCTACTTCATCGGCGGCAACAAAAAGCGCATCCTGCTTGAGCATGACGAGGACTTCTGCGTTCCCTACGGCGACTCACCGTCAGCGCATCCTGCCTGCGACGAAGCCACCGCTGACGCCGCAGATCTGGACGTAAACGCGGCCTACTATCTCGATAAAATCCACTACGCAACCAACGGCACCGCGTGGATGCTGGGCCCGGACCAGGTTGCATGGCTTCAGTTCCGCGACACGAGCTGCGGCAGCGTTGCCGACCGGTTATCGTGCCGCATCCGCGTCACGCGCGAACGGACGCACGTGATCCTCCACTTGCCACCGCCGCACGCACCCCGCGGACGTCGATGACAAGCGAATACCACCGGACGAATCCAGTACGGTTCATGCGCAATATGGAGAGTGACAGGTCATGGGCGGGGAAGAGATAGCTACGCTATCCTATAGACGACTCATGACATGCCTGTCTCTGCCTAGGACCCGATGAACGTCTCGTCGCTCCGCAAAGTGCTCTTCGGCTATCTGCTCCTGCTGATTCCGCTGGCCTGGCTTGCCATGAAGTTTGATCTCTATGTCATTGACGGTGATGCCGTCTCGTACATGGACATCGCCGACCTGCTGCATGCGCATCGCTGGTCCGGCGCCGTCAACGCCTACTGGCACCCGCTTTATCCGGCCTGCCTGTGGCTGGCGCAGGTTATCTTCCATACCAATCACTGGAACGAACTGCGCGCCTATTACATCGCGAACTTCTTCCTCTACCTGCTGCAGATCGCGGCAATATTGATCTTTGTCCGGGCGCTCGTAACACTGCGCACGCACATGGCCCCGGCCGGTAAACCATTGCTCCCGGTAGCTGCGCTGGGCCTCATCGGTGTTGCCATGCTCGTCATTGCTGTCATGCGCGAAATGCCGCTCGGCAAGGTCGGCACAGACGGCCTGCTGCAGGCACTCATCCTGCTCGGCCTCGCCATGCTCATGGAGACGCTCGCCGCCGCCACGCCGGCACGTGCCATGATCTACGCGCCCCTCATGGGAGTGTGCTTCGGCCTCGCGTATCTCACCAAGTCATTCGCCTTCCTGCTGGCCTTGATCTCGGTTGCAGTGCTTGCGGCATGTGCGAAGTTTGTGCAGCGGCGGCCGCTCCTGCATGCGCTCGGATACGCAGGGGCAGCACTCGTCGTCTTCGGTATCATCGCCGGGCCATACATCGCGGCGCTCTCACACCAAAAACATCGCCTCACCTTTGGCGACTCCGGCGCGCTGAACTATGCCTGGTACGTCTCCGGCACGGAACGCATTCACCTCGAACCATGGGAGACAAAGCGCTTCGGCTCGGCCACGGTCAACCTCATCCATCCTGAGCGCCAGTTGATGGCCAGCCCCGGTGTCTACAGCTACAAGGCACTCTCCCTTGGCACGTATCCAGCCTGGTTTGACACCACCTACTTCGACGACCGCATCATCCCGAAGTTTTCGCTGCCGCTCCTCATTAAGCGCGACACGCGCAACATCGCGCTTATCCTGCGCTACATCATCGACCACCCCGAAGCGCCGCTGCTGCTTGGCGTTCTGCTCTGGCTGGGAGGATCGCTGCGGGGCAGGCACCGCTTTGCATGGCCCATGTGCGGCATAGGCCTGCTCATGTGGTGTATCTACGCCATGGTCAATGTCGAAGAGCGTTATGTCACGGTCGCATACATCGTGGTGCTGCTGCCGGTCTTTGCCAGCCTGCGCACGCTCTCACCCGATACCGCACCCAACCAGATCCTGCGCCGGTCAGCCGCTGTCGCGGTCGTGCTGTTTGCCGCGCTTGCACTCGGCGAACTCTTGCGGCTCGATCTTGAGAAACGCCGCAACGAACAGGTCATGCAGCAGGTGCCGGCATGGCGTGATGCGCAGATCTACGGCGCCGCCGAAGGTCTGGCAAAGCTGGGCGTGCATCCGGGCGACGAGATTGCCTGCATCGGAACCACCGCGTGCGTCTACGATAACTACTGGGCGCGCCTCGCAGGCGTACGCATTCTCACCGAGATTAATGAGCCGGACGGCGACAAATTGGTGGACCAGATGGATGCCATCCCAAACCGGCAACAGGTCTACGACACGCTCAAACGCGAAGGCGCGCGCGTTCTCGTCGGCAATTTTGAACCCGGTGAGATGAATGAACAACACCCATCGGCCGCAGGCTGGGTTCGTTTAGGCGATACAAAGTTTTATGCACTGCCGCTGACGCTGGCCGTCGGCCCGGGCCAACCATGACCGAAGCTCTACCCCTCACCGTCGTCGATTCACCCATCGAGTTGACTGTCGTTATGCCTTGCCTCAACGAGGCCGAAACACTTGCCACCTGCGTGGACAAGGCACTCGCCGCGCTGCATGAGAACGGCATAGCCGGTGAAGTCATCGTTGCGGACAACGGCTCAACCGACGGCTCGCAAGCCATTGCAACCGAACACGGCGCACGCGTCGTGCCCGTGCCCATACGGGGTTACGGAGCAGCCCTGAACGCGGGCATCCTGGCTGCACGGGGTAAGTACGTGCTCATGGCCGACGCGGACGACAGCTATAACTTCGCGCACATCCCGCGCTTCCTCGCCGAGCTGCGTAAGGGCGCCGACCTCGTCATGGGCAACCGCTTCGCCGGCGGCATCGGCCCTGGAGCCATGCCGCCCCTTCACCGCTATCTCGGCAATCCCGTCCTTAGCTGGATGGGCCGCACCCTTTTCAGCACACCCGTTGGCGACTTCCACTGCGGCATCCGTGCGTTCTCGCGATCCGCGTACGAACAGCTCGCACTCCGCACCACCGGCATGGAGTACGCCAGCGAGATGGTGGTGAAGTCCTCGCTCCTCAAACAGCGCATGGTCGAAGTACCCACCACGCTCCAAAAGGATGGCCGTAGCCGCCCACCCCACCTCAAAACATGGCGTGACGGCTGGCGTCACTTCCGCTTCCTGCTCATGTACTCGCCGCGCTGGCTTTTCCTCTTTCCCGGCTTGGCCATGATGCTCGGCGGCTTCGCGCTCATGGCATGGCTGGTACCTGCAGAGCGTCCGCTCGGCCACGTGAACCTGGGTGTGGATACACTTGCGTACGCCGCAGCCGCGGTCCTGCTTGGCTTCCAGCTTGTCTTCTTCGGCATCTCCGCTAAGGTCTTCGCCACAACGGAAGGCCTGCTCCCGGAAGACGAGAGCTTCAACCGCTGGTTCCAGTACGTCACGCTTGAGACCGGCTTGATCGCAGGCGTGCTCATCTTCCTTGTGGGCATCGGCATCGCAGCCTCATCCGTGATGGGCTGGGCGCATACCGGCTACGGTAACCTCCCGCCCGTCGAGATGATGCGCCGCACCCTCCCGGCCATGCTGTGCCTCATGCTCGGCACGCAGATCTGCTTCGGCAGCTTCTTCCTCAGCCTGCTGGGCCTGCGCCGCCGTTAATCACCCACCGCGCGCGATACACTAGGCCGCAGATGGCAGCCTCCATGTACATCGTCGTTGAAGGAGACGATCCCGGCTTTGACACCTTCGTCAACGGTCGCGCGCTCGCACGTAATGAAGACGCTCTCGAACGCCTCGCGATCCGCCTCGGCGTGCGCCCCATGATCGACTTTTTCTCCGCCGACGAGAACTCCATGTCGCTCCTCATCGAAGAAGGAGCAGGGAACCCGGATCTGCTCAGCAAGCTGCCACCGCCACAGTGGTTCGAAGGCCGCGAAGGTCTCGCGTCCGTCTCCGCCATGCTTGTAGCACTCACCGAAGATCCCAGCCAGCTCGGCAGCGAAGGCGAGTTCATTCGCGAAGAGCTTGCCGAATACGAGACCGTGCTGCGCAAAACAGCCGCCCGCAACCTGCGCTGGCACCTTGCCGTAAGCTGGCGATAAATCCACGTCGCACACAATGGAGACAGCTTGATCCTCGCACCGCACGAATTTGTCACGCTCGATACCCCATACGGCCCCATGCGCACGCACATCGTGCGACCCGCTGCACCCGGCAAGTACCCCGGCCTGGTCTTCTACTCGGAAATCTTCCAGATCACCGATCCCATCCGCCGCACCGCAGCGCTGCTCGCAGGCCACGGCTACATCGTCGCCATGCCCGAGGTCTACCACGAGTTCGAACCCGCGGGTACCGTCCTTGCGTACGACCAGGCAGGCTCAGACATCGGCAACAAATGGAAGTACGAGAAGGAACTCGCCAGCTACGACGCAGACACCCGCGCTGTCCTCGACCACCTCACGTCACGCGACGACTGCACCGGCCAGCTCGGCGCTATTGGCATCTGCCTCGGCGGCCATCTCTCCTTCCGCGCAGCCATGGAGCCGGATGTCCTCGCCACCGTCTGCTTCTACGGCACAGACATTCACAAGGGCACGCTCGGTAAGGGCCAGCACGACGACTCCCTCGCCAAAGCCACACAGATCAAAGGCGAACTCCTCATGATCTGGGGGCGCCAGGACCCGCACATTCCGCTCGAAGGCCGCCGCATCGTCCTGCAGCGCCTTGACGAACTCAATGTCACATTCGCCTGGCACGAGGTCAACGGCGCACACGCCTTCATGCGCGACGAAGGCCCGCGTTACGACCCAGAGCTGGCCATGCACCTGTATCGCGAAGCGCTCGATCTCTTTCACCGCAAGCTTGGCCAGGGCGACCGGTAAGCTCCTCAAGTTTTTCTTCTGGGGATAATGAGTTCATCTAAGAACACTTCACAAACGAAGCGATTGACAGCGGCTTGGCCCACCAGCTACTTTCCCCTTGCCTAAAGCGAGCGCGAAAGCCTGTGCCTTGAGGCGCCGCCGGCATGTTCGAGTTTGTTCCCCGGAGACACGCATGAAGTGCAATCGCATCCTGGCTGCCACAGCGCTGGCCGTCACCATCGCATCTGCCTGGGCTACCGGCCCCGGTTTCAGGGCAGACTACATCTTCACCGGCTCCACGCTGGACAAGGCGTGGCAGACGAAGGGCGCCGCGAAGTGGATCGCGCATGACGGCGAGATCACCGGCACGCCGACAGCACCAGCAGGTGGCTGGCTCATCCTGGATACGTCGTTTCAGAACGTTGTGGCCTATGCCAACGTGCACTGCCCCGCAGGCTGTGAGGCAGGCTTCCTCTTCCGCGCGGAGAAGACGCCTGGAGGCGGCATGAAGGGCATCTACATCTCCGTCAGCGAGAAAGGCTACGGCCCGGCTGCCATTGAGCTTGACGCAAACGGGAAAGAGATGGAACGGCATGAGCTGAAAAGCCAGGGTATGCCAATGGAGGCCAGTACAGGTACCACGACCCATGTGCCGCCAGTACCGGAACTGCCTGCCAGCCTGGGCTTGCCAGACACGTTGCAGCAGCCTCGCGGCGAGTTCCATCCCGGCGAATGGAACAGCCTGCAAGTCATGGTGCACGATAATGATGTCTTCCCGGTCTACAACGGCGGTAATCTTGGCCTTATGACGGGCACAGGCTCGTTCCCGCGTCTCACGAAAGAATCGGACGGCAAATATGGCCCCATCGCCATGTACGTCGGCGGCACCAAGCCGGTGGAGATCAAAGATTTTCGCTACAAGGATGTGAGCAAGCGCAGCGAATCGCCCGAAGTGACCTCGCCGCACTTCAAGAAGATTCAGCTCGATAACTGGTATTTCGGCTGGACGGCCGGCGTTGCCGATGCCAATCATGACGGCATTCCTGATGTCTTTGCCGGACCGTACTACTACCTGGGGCCAAACTTCACCGAGCGGCATGAGATCTACTCCGCCCAGGCCTTCAATCCCATGACGCAGTATCCCATCCCTGCCATGGTGGGCCTCGTCTATGACTTTACCGGCGACGGCTGGCCCGACCTGCTGCAGATGAGCGGCAACGCCGGTAACGGCATCGGCACGCTTTACGTGAACCCGAAGGGTGAGGAACGCTACTGGGACCACTACGTGGTGATACCTAAGATTGGCAACGAAGAGACGCTGCTAAAGGACATTGACGGCGACGGCAAACCGGAGGTCATCCACTCGTTGAACAATCAGCTGGTCTACTCCAAGCCCGATCCGGCAGACCCCACGGCTCCCTGGATCACAACGGTGGTGTCAGAACCGGGCCCATGGGGCGCGAGCATCGGCCATGGCCTTGGCGTGGGCGACATCAACGGCGACGGCCGCATGGACTTCATCAACGCCTACGGCTGGTGGGAACAGCCCGCGAAGGGCAGCACCGGTCCGTGGAAGCACCATCCGCAGGCCTTTGGCCGCTGGGGTGCAACACAGGGTGGGGCGGGCGGCGCGGAGCTGGCCGTCTATGACGTGAACGGTGACGGCCTGATGGACGTGGTCGGCCCAGTCGAGGGTCATGGCTACGGCCTCGCATGGTGGGAGCAGAAGCGCGATAAGGGCGGCAACATCACCTTCGTCACGCACATGATAATGGACAACTTTCTCACCAAGAACGCGGGCGACGTCACGTTCACCGAGCCACACGCAGCTGCGTTTGCCGACATCGACGGCGACGGCATCCCGGACATGATTACCGGCAAGCGCGCCATGTCCCACTTCGGGTACTCGCTCTACCAGGATCCCGATCCGTTCGGCGATGCGGTTCTGTACGTCTACAAAGTGCATCGCGACAAGAACCTGCCCGGTGGTGCGGAGTTCGTGCCGGAGCTGGTGCACAATCGCAGCGGCGTGGGTTCGCACCTGGTGGTCCAGGACCTCAACGGTGACGGCAAGCCCGACATCGTGACATCGGGCGTCTACGGCACGTTCGTCTTCCTGAACCAGGAGAGCACTTCGAAGTAAGCGAGACCATGTGTGACCATCCATGACATTCCTATGTCATGGATGGGAATTCCCTCGTTCCAAGGGACGGTCAACTGCCGGATTATGCCAGGTAGCTCTTCAACCATGGATCTTCGGAGTGAGTCAGCTCCAGCGTCGATCCATCGAACACAACCTTACCCTCATTCAGCACGACGAATTTCGTGTTCTCGTCGATGCCGCCATTCGGGATCACCTTCATCGAGTTACTCTCCGTGTCGTAGCGATTCGTGGCAAGCACAAACGCATCCTGCAGCCGATGCGTGATCATCAGTGCCGTCGTATGAGACACATCGCGCTGCTTCATCACCAGCTCAATAATCGTGGTCGATGTGATCGGGTCCAGCCCACCCGTAGGCGAGTCATAGAGGATCAAGTCAGGCTTCGTCACGATCGCGCGCGCAATGGATACGCGCCGCCGCATACCGCCTGACAGCTCGGACGGATACTTCGCAATGGCCTGGTTCATCTCGACAAATTGCAGAGCCTCTTCCACCCGCTTGTGTGATTCTTCCGGCGGCACACGCTCCTCATTCAACCGGTACGCAACGTTGTCTTCCACGTCCATCGAATCGAACAGCGCCGACTCCTGGAAGACCATGCCGACACGCCGGCGCATCACGTAGAGCTGCGCCTCCGTCATCGTGGTAACTTCCTCGCCAAACACCTTGATGCTGCCGCTGTCTGCCTTCATCAGCCCATTGATGATCTTGAGGAGAACGCTCTTTCCACCACCCGCGGGCCCAAGCAGGATACGCGTCTCACCCGCCGCAACAGTAAAGCTCACGCCATCCAGTACCTTGTTTGCGTCAAAGCGGATGCTGACATCCTTCAACTCAAGGACAGGGCCGTCGTAGTCAGGCTTTTCATCGTGAGGAGTTGCGTCTGCCATCGCTTACCGTCCGAAGATGCCGATAGCGACGCGGCTGATCAGGAAGTCAATGACGATGATCATCACCGAAGACACCACCACGGCCTGCGTGGTCGACCGGCCGACACCCTGTGTGCCACCCTTCGTGCTCATGCCGAAGTAGCAGCCCACGGTCGAGATGATGTAGCCGAAAAAGAGCGGCTTCGCCATGCCCTGCACCACGTCGCCATACAGCAGCGCGCGGTACGTTGAGTGGAAGTAGGAGTGGCCGTTAAGCCCCAGCATAAATACGCTGACAAGACCGCCTCCTGCCACGCCAAGTGCGTCCGATAAGATGGTAAGCCAGAAGAGCATGAAGACAGTTGCAAGCACGCGCGGCGCGACCAGCTTGCGCATCGGGTCCACGCCAAGCGCCCGCATCGCATCCACCTGTTCGGTCACCTTCATGGAGCCGATTTCGCTGGCCATGCCCGATGCGTTACGACCGGACACCATCAACCCCGTCAGCACCGGCCCCAGTTCTTTCATCATCGACAGCGAGACCAGCCGGCCCGTCATCGTGACCGCACCAAACTCCTGCAACGCAGTAGCCGACTGCAGCGCCAGCACGCAACCCGTGAAGAAGCCTGTCAGGATCACGATTGGCAGGGAACCAAAGCCGATCGAATCCATCTGCGTAAACACGTCGCCGATGTAGATCGGGGGGCGCAGCAACGCCGCAACAGAGTGTGCGCACAGCAGGAAATACTCCTGGCACGCCGCGAGCCTTTCCTTGGCAAACTCTGTGAGACGCGCAACTATCATCTGTGGTCGAAAGGCCTGTCTTGCTTCTGTAGGGTCGTGATCAAAGTATCAGATGCGCAAACCCCCTGTGCCGTTTCAGGCAGAAGTCCAATGTGCCGGAATGAGAGAATAATCAGAATGGTGCATGAGATGCAGGCCGTGGTGTTGCATGGTAAAGAAGACCTGCGGGTTGAAACCGTACCCGTGCCTTCGCCAATCGAGGGCGAACTTCTTTTACGCGTTGGCGCAGCGCTCACCTGCGGAACCGATCTCAAGGTCTACCGCCGCGGCTACCACGCCCGCATGCTCGTGCCGCCCACGCTCTTTGGACACGAGATCGCCGGTACCGTCATCGAAATGGGCGCCAACGTCGCAGGCTTCAAACCCGGCGATCGTGTCGTTGCGCTCAACTCCGCGCCCTGCGGCGCATGCCTCTACTGCCGCAAAGACCAGCCCAATCTCTGCAGCGACCTGCTCTTCAACAACGGCGCCTACGCCGAATACATTCGCATCCCGTCCCGCATCGTGCGGAAAAACACGCTGCTCATTCCCGACGAGGTGCCCTTCGAGCACGCCGCACTCACCGAGCCTCTCGCCTGTGTCGTCCGCGGCCTGGAAGAGACCAACGCCCGTGCCGGCGATTCCGTTGTGGTCATGGGCGCCGGTCCCATCGGCCTCATGTTCATGCGCGTCGCCCAGATCGCCGGCTGCCGCGTCATCGCCGTCGTGAAACGCGATGACCAGATCGCCAGCGCACGCCGCTTCGGCGCATCGCACGTCGTGCAGATCGGCGAAGACGTCAACGAAGTCGAAACGGTACGCATGCTGACGGACGGCGGCGAGGGAGCCGACATCGTCATCGAATGCGTCGCCACACCGGCCACATGGGAGCAGTCCGTGGAAATGGTGCGCAAAGGCGGCACCGTTAACCTCTTCGGCGGTCCACCCAGCGGCACACATGTTTCGTTTGACACCAACCTGCTGCACTACGGCGATATCACGCTGAAAGCAAGCTTCCACCACACACCCGCCTCCTGCCGCCGCGCCTTCGCGCTCATCACCAACGGCCAGGTGCACGCTGAAGACTTCATCACAGCTCGATCCAACCTGTCTGAAGTGCCGAATGTCTTCCGCCGCATGATGACCCGCACCAGCACAGGCGCACTCGACATCAAGACAGCCGTCTTCCCTGGGAGCACACGATGAGCACCGCCGTGGCATCGGAGAACCGCCTGGCGGGCGCACCGTCCGCGTATCTCGAGCCCACGGCGCGGCCAACGCTCGCCGAAGCGCAGGCATGGTGCAAAGCACTGGCCGAATCCCATTACGAAAACTTCCACGTCGCCACCTGGTTCCTGCCTGCCAAGTTGCGCCCGCACTTCCACGCGGTCTACGCCTACTGCCGCGTCTCAGACGACCTTGGCGACGAAGTGCCGGACCGCAACACCGCGCTCCGTCTCCTCAACACATGGGGCGACATGCTCAACGAAGCGTACGACGCTCCGCAAACTTCAAGGCACCCGGTCTTTGTCGCCCTGCGCGAGAGCATCGTCGCCTGCGATCTTCCCAGGCAGCCCTTTGCTGACCTGCTCCGCGCCTTTCGCGACGACCAGACCAAGACCCGCTTCGCCACCCTTACCGAAGACATCCAGTACTCCGTTTACTCCGCCAATCCGGTCGGCTCGCTTGTCCTCTACATCTGCGGCTATCGCGATCCCGCCCTGCACGCGCTGTCGGATAAGACCTGCACTGCGCTGCAACTGGCGAACTTCTGGCAGGATGTCGGCGAGGACCTCCACGAGCGCGACCGTATCTACATCCCGCAGGATCGCATGGCAGCCCACGGCGTCACCGAAGAAGACCTGCGCGCCAGAACCGCTAACGCGGCCTACCGCGCCATGGTCCGCGAACTTTGCAACGAAACGCGCACCATGCTGCTCGAAGGCGCATCGCTCATCGACCACGTCGATGCAGAACTCTCAGATACCCTTCGCCTCTTCACGAAGGGCGGCCTCGCCATTCTTGACGCCATTCAGGCCATCGACTACAACACGCTTACGCAACGTCCCGAGGTCAGCAAAGCCACCAAACTCAAGCTGCTTGCAGGCGTTCTGTCCGGCAAGATCGGCATCCACCGCCGCTCACGAGGCTTGCGGTGACACCTGAGCTAGCGGCGGCATATCAAACCTGCCGCGCCATCGCCAAACGCGAGGCGAAGAACTTCTACTACGGCTTCATGGCGCTGCCGCCCCACAAACGAGACGCCATGTGCGCCGTCTATGCCTTCATGCGCCGCGCCGACGACATCAGCGACGACGAAAGCAAGTCGCTCGACGCACGCCGCGACGAGATGAAGACCTGGCTCGCCGCATGGCACGGATACCAGGAACTCACAAGGAGACCAGGCAACCTCGTTCTCCTTGCCCCAAGCCGCGATTCTCCGATTTTCCTCGCCGTTCACGACGTCCAACAGCGCTACGGCGTCAGCGACGACCTGCTCGACCAGCTTGTGCAGGGAACCACGATGGACCTCGATCCCGCAACACCCAAAGGTGTCCGGCGCGTCGAAGTTGCCGAGCGCACCATCGACCAGTACGAGACCATGGCGGCGCTCGAACGCTATTGCTACCTCGTCGCCTCCGTCGTTGGCCTTACCACCATCCGCATCTTCGGCTTCACCGATCCCGCGGCAAATACCTGCGCAGAACAACTCGGCCTCGCCTTCCAACTCACCAACATCCTGCGCGACGTACGGGAAGACGCCGAGCGAGGCCGTGTCTATCTGCCGCAGGACCTGCTCGACAAGCACCTGCTGACGACCGCGAACGTCATCACCACCACCGGCGAACCAGACGAGCAGATGCGTGCCCTGCTCGCCGACATCGCAGACCGCGCCGAACGGCTCTACAGCTCCGCTGACAAGCTCATCCCGCTGCTGGAACCCGACAGCCGCGCCGCCATGCGCGTCCTCGTCGACATCTACCACCTGCTCCTCAAGTCCATTGTCGCCAGCAACTTCGACGTCTTCCGCCAGCGCATCAGCGTCTCAACACCACGGAAGCTCTCGGTCCTGGTGAAGGGACTCATCCTCGGCGCATTCTCTCGCAGCGGTTCCAAAGCATGAGCACGCCGCACTTCGATGTCATCGTCGCAGGCGCAGGTCTCGCAGGACTGGCAGCTGCCTCCGCCCTAAGCAACGACGGAACCAAGGTCCTCATCCTCGAACGCAAACCCTTCGTCGGCGGGCGCGCCTACTCCTACGAACACCCCGCGCTCCATGAAGAGATCGACTGCCAACACGTCCTCCTCGGCTGCTGCACCAACTTGATCGCGTTATGCAAATCCGCAGGCGTAGCCGACCGCATCCGCTGGTACGACGAGCTCACCTTTCTCGAACCCGGCAAGTCCCGCCGCACCACGCTCAAGCCCGGCCGCCTGCCCGCTCCCCTGCATACCTCGTTTGACTTCCTGCGCGCGCCCATGCTCTCGCTCGCCGACAAAGCCGCCATAGCCCGCGGCCTTATGGAGTTCCTCCGCGGCTACCCACAGGACGACAGCGAAAGCTTCGCCACCTGGCTCAGGCGCACAAAGCAAACACCCGGCGCCATCAATCACCTCTGGGACCCAGTCATCGTCGGTGCGCTCAACGACAGCTTCGAGAACTGCTCCACGAAGTACGCCGGACAGGTCTTCCACGAGTCCTTCCTCAAGTCCGCGGCAGGCGGCCGTCTCGGCATCCCCACGTTGCCGCTCTCGCAGTTCTACAGCTATGTCGCGGAACACTGCGTGCGCCGGGGCGCAGAACTCCGCACATCCCAATCCGTCACCGGACTCGAGCGAGCCGACCGCAGATGGCTCGTCAACACCACGGAAGGCGACTTCATTGCGGAAAACGTCATCCTCGCGTTGCCGTTCCAGCAGGTAGCGTCCTTGCTTCCGCAGAAGCCTTTCAACGAAAGCGCTTTCCGCAACGCACCCATCACCACGGTCCACCTGTGGTTCGACCGCGAAATCACCGAGCTCGATCACGCCGTTCTGCTCGACACCGGCATCCAGTGGATCTTCCACAAATCCCGCATCCGCCAGTGGCCCAAAGATCGCGGCAGCTATGTCGAGCTCGTCATCTCCGCGTCCTTCGCGCAACTTCATCAAACACGCGAGCACATACTCAGCGAAGCTCTGCGCGAACTCGCTCTCTTCTTTCCATCCGTGCAGGATGCCACGCTCTTGAAGAGCGGCATTCTCAAAGAAGCCCGCGCCACCTTCTCCGTCACGCCCGGGCTCGACACGTGCCGGCCCATGCAAGCCACTGCGCAACCTGGCCTGTTCCTCGCCGGTGACTGGACGCGAACCGGTTGGCCCTCCACCATGGAAGGCGCGGTCCGCAGCGGCCTGCTCGCTGCCGGCGCAGCCGCAGGTAAGAACTTTCTTCTGCCGGATCTGCCCCCTGCAGGCCTCATGAAGCTGATAGCCCGCTAGATCGCTACAGCGTCAGCAGCGCAACGCCCACCGCGACAAACACCGCCGCAAGCCATCGCCGATGATCCACGTTCTCCTTCAGGAAGACCTTCGCTGCAACCGCTGTCGCAATAAACGTCAATGAGTTCGTAGCCGGAGCCACCAGGCTCAAATCCGCGCCTGACAACGCAAACAGCAGCGAAAAGAAGCTGATCGCCATGAACACAATGCCGCCAATCAAAAACGGTGACGTCACCACAGCCTTGATCGCGCCAAACAAGCCGCTCTCCGCGCGAATGTCATCCAGGTCCCCCACGCGCGTCATCGCGGCGGAGATCAGCGTCTCGCCCACCGTAGCGCCAAGCACCATCACCCCAATCGTGATGATTGTTGAAGTCGAAAGGGAAGTCATGGCTGTGTACCTTCCAGCTCAGCAATCGCCAGATGCTCGGTACGCGAAGGCCCATTCGCCACAAAGCCCACGCCAATCACGATGCACGCAATGCCGGCCCAGCGCAGCGGCGTAATCGCCTCATGCAGCCACAGCCGCCCAATCACCGCGGTCACCACGTTGCCGAAGGCAGTCGCTGGCTGCACAAACGTGAGGTCAGCCCACGACAGTGCCTGCATATAACTGCCCATAAAGCTGATAAGCACAACAATTCCGGCTATCACCCACGGGTTCAGCAGCGCGTGCAACAGCAATGTCATGTGCCCAAAGGAGACAGGCCCCACCTGCTTCATACCACGGCTCAGCAGGGCATCGCCGATGGACGCACCCAACATAATGAAGATGAGGACAAGGTAACGCTGAAAGGAGAGCCGGTGAGAAGCCATACCGGCTCTTATTCTATCGGCTCGGCACACAGCCGAATGTCTACATCCGGGCCTTCACAAAGCCATACAGACGAATCAGGCAGATGAGCACTGCAGCAACAAGCAGGTCCCACACCAGGCGTCCGATGAGGCCTGCATGCCAGTGGAAGTGTTCCAGAATGGATAGCTTCAGGCTCCACCATGCGCCCGCGATCCAGTGCCACGTAGACACCGGATGCATACGAAGCACGAAATACCTCCCAACCCGGTAGAGGCCGTACAACAGGTAGAACGCGATCACCAGCTCAACTGCTCCAACCGCAAACACGAACACAGCATTTTGCTGCACTGTGTAATCGCGGCACACCTTTGGGGCAAAACGCAGATACGCTCCGCCCTTGGCGTCGTACTCCGGGTCTACAGGGTCATCCGGCAGTTCGTCGGCCGTGATGTTCTTCGGCCGGTAGCACGGGTCATCGAGCAGCCGCGTCTTTACGCTTGGGTGGATCAACGCGCCATCTGGAATCTTGCGATACGCACCCAGCGGAATCCGCTTGCGCACGGCCTCATCGTCCTTGTCGTAATACAGGTGCGGAAAAATCTCCAGCACCCACCACAAGGGAGTCAGCGAATTGTGCAGCATGGACGACTTCGGCTTTTCATACATCGGCTGCAACGATTTGGTGCCGGGAGTCACCGCATCCTCGCTCAACTCGCCCAGCACCATCTTCACCCGCGTCGTACCGAACACGGACGGAGTTTCTGGAAGATTCAGGCCCACCATGTCCGTTCGCTTACGATACCGGCTGTCGTACTCGCGATCGGCCTTCTCTACCTCACCCATCATCCACCGCAGCGCCTCGTTCGAGAGGCCGCTTTGCAGCTGCGGATAGCTCCCGCCGACGTCGGAATGCACACCAGGAAACCACACCTGCTGCTGATCCTGCTTGTGCAGCATGGCGTGACCCTCCGGTGTTCCTACAAGTTCCGGCGGCACATCCACTTCCACCGCATCGCCCCATAGATTGTCGCGGAAAAAGCACCTCCGCTCGTCGATACTCACCGCGTGCCGCCCGATCTGAATGGTGGAGTTTTCCGCCAGATCCAGCAGCCGCACCGGTGTCGATACCCAACCAACCGATGACACCGTGTCCCACAGACCCACAAAATAGATTGTGAATCCACGATGTGAAAACGTGTCGCGGAACGATGTGTCCGTCTTGATCGTCCGCGCGTTCAATTCCTTCTGCGATGCGACCTGATCGCGGTACATGCGCCACGCATACGGTATGTGTCCCTCATTCCCGCGGCACAGCAGGCCATAGCCATGCAGCAGGCCAGCCAGCGCCCGAGCCGTGTATGCGCCCCGCGAAAAGCCAAAGATGTACACCACATCGCCTGTCGCATAGTGCTGCATCAGGTACCGGTATGCGTCCAGCACGTTATCGCTGAAGCCGTACCCAAAAGCAAGGCCCTCCACCATCGACCACGCCTTCTTCAAGCCGGTCCTTGTTGGATCACCCATGGTTCCGACGCCGGGATGATAGTACGCCACATGACCTGAATCCAGCTTCAACGCCGTGTACAGCTTCACCACGTTTGAGTTCCCGTCGAGCGAATCCTTTGTGGCAAACTCGTTCCCCGTGCCGTCGCAACAAACGAAGATGCGTTTCGGCTGCTTTGGCGCCTCACCTTGGCCGCAGCCCGCCGCAGCCGGCTTGTCGCTCGGTCCCAAGGGCTCTTTAGTGGCGGCTTGTTCCGGAGCCTTGCTTTGCAGGGATTGAGGATCGACATCCGGCATCAAAAACCTCCGCAAACCTAACGAGTAGCAGTAATGGAATGAGCGTCATCCTAGCAACTTGCACGCGAGAGTCAAGCCACTTTCGAACGAAGTGGTTAACGTCGCTCTCTGCCGCAATGCAAAACGCCCCCTCTCGGAGGCGTTTTGGCACGTTTCTGAATCAACGAAAGACTACGCGTTCATGCTTACCGATTCCTGTGCCTTCAGCGCATTTTCTTCGCGCTTGGCACGGGCAGCCTTGTTCCGCTGCGCGCGCAGCTTCATAAAGCTCTTCGCCTCGACATAGAGGCGCGGCACATCGCGGTTCACAATCGCCTTCCACACCACGCGGAACGCAGCCTTCGGGCGGAAATAGTACTCGTCATAGAAGCGGTGCACCGCCTCCATCACGTACTCCGTCGGCAGGCCGGGGTACTCGATGTGCGCCATCTGGTGGCCGCCGGTATCGTTCATGATTTCGTTCGTGATGAAGCCGTTCTTCTCGGCGTAATCGTAGAACTCCGTACCCGGATACGCATGCGCCACCGACACCTGGATCGTCTCGCAGTCAAGCGACTTGGCGAAGTTGATCGTGTTGCGAATCGACTCCTTCGTCTCACCCGGCAGGCCCAGGATGAAGTCAGCATGGATTACCAGACCCAGATCGTGGCAATCCTTCACAAACTCACGCGCACGCTCAACCGTCGAACCTTTCTTGATGTTCTTCAGAATCTGCGGATCGCCCGATTCAAAGCCCACGATCAGCAACCGGCAGCCAGCATCCTTCATCGCCTTCAACGTGTCGCGGTGGGTCGTCGTACGCGACGTGCAGGACCACGTGATGCCAAGCGGCTTCAGCTTCGCGCACAGCTCAATCGTGCGTTCCTTCTGGATGTTGAAGGTGTCGTCGTCAAAGAAGAACTCCTTCACATGAGGGAAGTTCTCCTTGGCCCACTTCAACTCCGCCGCAACGTCGTCCGTCGACCGCTTGCGCCATGCATGGCCGCTCAGCGTCTGCGGCCATAGGCAAAACGTGCACTGCGCAGGGCAGCCGCGCGTGGAGTACAGCGACACATACGGGTGCAGCAGGAACGGCACGTTGTAGCGCGTCACATCCATGTCGCGCTTATAGATCTTCGTTGCCCAGGGCATCGCATCCAGGTCTTCCACCTGAGGACGGTCTGCATTGTGCTGGATAACGCCGTTCCCGTCCTTGTAGCTGATGCCAAGAATTTCAGCGAGCGGCTTATGCTGCGCATACTCCACAACGGAGTAGTCGAACTCGCGGCGGCATATGAAGTCGATCGCATCGCACTCATTCAAAGCACGTTCCGGGTCCGTGGTCACCGGCGGCCCTACAAAGCAGATTTTGATCGCCGGGTTTGCCGACTTGATCGCCTGCGCCAGCGCGTGATCGCCGGCCCAGCCTACCGTCGAGGTGAACAGCACCAGGAACTCGTAGCTCTTTGCGATCTCGATCGTCTCGTCCGCGCTGATATGATGCGGCGGAGCGTCCAGCAAACGCGATCCTTCAAGCATCCCTGCGGGATACGCGAGCCACACGGGATACCAGTAGGATTCGATCTCGCGGGTCGCGGGCCAGCGGGAGCTGGCGCCACCGTCAAAGTTCTCAAAGGAGGGCGGGTTCAGAAGCAGTGTCTTCAATACCATGATAATGCTTTCATTTTACCATTCTGTGACTCCGCCAAACGCGGAGATACGGCGAAGATGAATCCGCGCAGGAACGGGCAGAAATACACTACGGGCGCGGCTGGATTGCCGGTCCCAAGCCAGGTCCCGGCGCTGGGCTCGGCTGAGGAGCGGATGGCAGCGTCCCCGGCGTTCCAGACGCATTTGCCCCCGGCGCAATCACCGGCATCGAAGGCGTCAATGTGCGTCCACCCGTCGTGCCCAGCACCCAGGCGCCCAGGCCCTCTGTCTGCCGCAGCAGATTGATCTGTGTCTGTTGTAACTGCAGATCAGCGTTCAACACATCAATATACCGTTGACGCTCCTGTAACTGCGCATTGAGTTGATCCTTTGGCGTAACCTGTGGACCATTCGGATTCGCCGATTGCGCCACCTGCAGCTTCAACGCTTCCAGCTGATCTTCGGCAATCTCGCGGTCGTCCCGAGCCAGTTGCGCGCGCAGTTCAAGCTCCATCGTCGCATTCCGCAACTTCGCCCGTCCCTCGCGGTACACGCCACGCTGTTGCTGCGCATCGGCAAGCGCACGCGCCGCATCGGCAGCGCTCTGGCGAGCCTTTGACCGATGCGCCATATCCAACAGGGGAACTGTGATCTGCAAACCGAAGCTAAGCGAATTGTCACTGTTCGGTGCGTCAGGCGTTCCGGCATACCGCGGATAGTATGACGCGTACGATGACAGCCCGGTGTCCACACGGCTGTAGTTCGAAGCCAGAACAACCTGCGGACGCAGCAGGTACCGGCGATCTCCAAACGCCGCATACTGTTTTGCCTGGGCCGTTGCAAACGCAGCTTTGATCCCTTCGCTGTCCTGCACCTCTTCGCCATCTGCACCGGCGGTCGCTGGAGGTGTGAAGGTCGGGATGGTGCTTCGATCCGTCAGCAGGCCGGCAGCCGGCAAACCGGTCAGCGTAGCCAGGTGAGACCGGTTCGAAGCGATCTCGTCGTCCACCAGCAGCGCCGCTAGGCGAATCTGCGTTGCAGTCCTGCGCGACCGCGGCAGCTCCACCCTGGCATCAACACCCGCCGTAATGCGATCCCCTGTGATCTCCACCAGCCGGTTCGCGTACCCCAGCTCCTCGCGCATCACCGCCCTGCGTTCCGTAGCGTTGCTCAGCGCCAGATACGTGTTGGTGGTGTCTTCCACAACCTCCGTCTCGATCGCGTGCATGGCATGTTCCGCGGCGTCGACAGACTCGCGGGCAGAACGAAGATAATCACGCTGCGAAAAACTGAACAACAGGCTCTGTGCCGACATGCTGAAGATGATCGGCACGCCAAGCGGAGCTCCCGTGGATTTGCCGTAACCCGCCTGCGTCGATACCTGGGGTATGTACGCGTCCACCGCCTCGCCGTGAACAGCGCGCGCTTTGTCCAGGTCCGCCTGCGCAGCATGCATCTTCGGGCTGTTCTTCAAAGCCAGATTCACCGCCGTCTGCAAGGCAATCTGCCCATGCGCCAACGGCGCGGCGATCAGCAGCAGGGAACCGAGAAGGATGCGCGTCCATGCTGCCAGCCTCATGCGTGGGAGGCCTTTCGTGCAGCGTCATAGTGGCTGGCCAGCGCAACCGCTGCCGTAAATTCCTTCTGTGCGCCGGCCGCATCGCCGCCTGCCTGCAGACACTCCCCCAGCAGCACATGCGCACGCGCATACCGCGCCACGCCGCTCTGCGGAGCACCCAGATACGCGCGCAAACCGGCCTCTGCCACAGGTAGATCGCGCTTGATGTCCAGCAGCAGGGCAGCGGCATCCAGCGTATCCGGCCCATGCTGCTTGTCAGCCTGCATATCAAGCCTTGCGTTCTCCGCGGCCTTTTCCATCTGCTTGCGCGTGCGATAAAAGTTCGCCAGATCGTAATACGCCTCGGCCGAATGCGTCGCAGCAATCGCTGCGTTGTACTCGTCCACGGCGGCTGCGTCGTTCTTGTCCTTGGCGTAAATCATGCCCTGCAGCCGGTGTGCCCTTGCCGGGGACACCTGCGCCAACCGCGGCACCAGCGCCTTCGCCTTATCCGAGCCGCCGCCCACGATGCCCGGCGCTTCCACATAAAACTCGCCAAGATCGCTCAGCGCCTCGATGCTGCGGCCATCCAGCGACACCGCACGCTCAAAATTACCGCGAATCTTGCCCACCATGCGCATGCCCGTAAGGGGTCCGCTGTGATCGGCCTTTCCGCCGTACGCGCGGGCCAGCTCAAGCGCATAGGTGCTGCTATTCGGCGCGAGCGACGAAGCCGCCTCACACTCCGTGACTGCCGCATCCCGCTGCTCAATCGAACTGTAAATACTGCACAGTAATGAATGCGTTTCGGCGGCGTTCGAAGGCTCCGCCGCAAGCGCCGCCTTCGCAGCTGCCTCTGCCGCATCCACCCGGCCTGCACGCGCCTCCATGCGTGCAGCCGCAAGGGTCTGTGCCATGGCAGCCGTCGCGGCCGTGAACACTAGCGCCGCCAACAACCGGCCTCGCCCTTGGGGACGAATCATCACTCGGCTGCCTTCACGTGAAGGCCCTCAGTCATATCCACGCTGCTGCTGATTGCGTTCAGCGCCACGACATCGTTGTTGTTGAGGCCGCCGGTAATCTGCACACTCATCAGGTTCAGCGCACCCACTTCAACCGGCCGCTTTACCAGCACATCATGGTCCACAACGAACACGAAGTTACTCGAACCCTCCGTGTGCAAAGCCTCGCGCGGCAGCGTCAGCACGTGTGTCACCGACTGCGTCGTCACGCTCACATTCACATTCGTGTTCGGCAGCAGATCGCCGGCGGTGTCATCCACCGCAATCAGGCACTCGCCCACATTGCGCGTGCCGTAGGTAATGACCGTCGTCGGCGTACGCGCAATGTGGCCATGCCATGTCTGCAACGGCCGCGCGTCCCACTTGATAACGACCGGTTCGCCATTATGCAGTTTGCCGATCTCAGGCTCATCGAAGTACGCGCGCACCTGCACCTTCGTGAGATCGGCAACCTGGACCAGCTCTTCACCCGCACCCACAAAGTCATACGCCCGAACCGGCAGGGAAAAGACTGTCCCCGCAAACGGCGCACGCACAATTGCGTTCGAAAGTGTTTGCTGTGCCGCCGACAGCGCCGCGCGGCTATCTGCCAACTGCGCCTGCACGCGCTCCTTATCCGTCGCCGCATAACGCTGCGTCGTCCGCATCTGCATGGAGTCAAGCGAGCTTTGCGCGCTGGCCAGCCGGGACTGTGCGGAAGCCACTTCGCTTGCGGATGCCGCACCCTTCGCCTGCAAAGCCTGCAGCGCCGCCAGGTCCTTTTGCGACTGCTGCACCTGGAGCTTCGCGCGGTTCAGGTCGCCCGTCATGCCAATCCGTTCGTCCGTGGAGCCGCCCTGGCTGATATCGTGCTGCGCAGCAGTAGCCTGCGCAATCGCCGACCGTGCCGTCTCCACGCGCGAGTCCGCAGCTTCTGAATTCAACTTCAGCAACAGCATGCCCGCGGCCACCTGTTGCCCCGGCTTTACATAGACCGCTTCGACCGTGCCCGGCTCATACGCATGCGCCTGGAACAGCTGCACCGGTTCCACCTTGCCGTTGGTTGAAAGATTGCTGATCAGGTCCCCGTACGAGGCCTTCGCCGTGCGGATTTCTACCTCGGAACGCGAAAGATAGCGGATGCTGACCACCAGCAAGACCACCACAACCGCTACGATCACCACGTTCCGGACGATCCGTCCGCTAGTACGGCTTGTTTGTTCGCTCATGCCCGATTTGCCATTATAAGAGACGCGCGATCTCAGCTTACGGTCCAGAAAGATTGCGCCCCTATGCCGATTCGGGCACAGGCGTCACCCGGAGATCGCACACTTCCATCTCCGCGCCGCCAAACTGCGGGTGCTTGTTCTCCTTGACGCGGAAGACTACATCCATCATGGAACCTGTCGCGATGCCCATCTGCGCCAGGCGCTCCGGCCACTGCACGGCCCTGCTCCAGCACAACGCTGCCCAGGCAGAATCACCATCTGCCTTCAGCCGCAGCTTCAGGTGCTTTTCTTTCAACAACACAGGCTCTTCCGCAATCGTCACCGACCGCACCAGAAATACCGGTTCGCGATTTCCTTGGCCAAAGGGCTCCAGCAATCGCAGCTTCTTCAGCAACTCCGGCGTCAGCTCATCCAGTGTGATCTCCGCATCGATCTCCATCCGCTGCTGCATCAACTCCGGCGTCACACGCCCAGCCGCATACGCCGCCAGCCGCGTGCGCAGCAGTGCAACGTTCGTTGAAGGCATGGAAAAACCCACCGCATGGGCGTGCCCGCCAAAGCGGTCAAACAGCTTCGGCTCCTCGCTGCTGTGCGCCGACGTGATCGCATCCAGCAGGTGAAACCCCGCGATCGAGCGCCCCGACCCATGCGCCTGCCCATCCTCATGCGCAATGACCAACGCCGGCCGCCCCATCCGCTCCACCACACGCGAAGCCAGAATGCCGATCACGCCGCGATGCCATCCATCGCCATCCAGCACCAGCGCACCCGTCGCCTCAAGCGCAACCGGGTCTGCACGCAGAGTCACCATCTGCGCTTCCAGCGCCTCAAGCACAGCTGCCTCAACATTCCGGCGATCCTCATTCAACTGGTGCAGCTTCTCCGCAATCGCCCGGCTCTCAGCCGCATCCCTCGACAAAAATAACCGCACGACGTCACTGGCAACATCCATCCGCCCAGCCGCATTGATCCGCGGCGCAATGCGAAACGCAATCTCAGTCGCGGACGGCCCATGCTCCTCATCCGCAACGATGCCGGCCAGCTCCATCAGCCACTTCAAACCGCCCTGTCGGGGATCGCGCAACGCCTTCAAACCCAGGGCAACAATGGTCCGGTTTTCGCCCGTCAGCGGCACAGCATCCGCCACAGTCGCAATCGCCACCAGCTTCAGCAACGACGGCAGCAACTTCTCCCACAACGCGCTGCTCTCCACCACACGGTACGCATTCGGCGTCGCTGGCGCTACCGCGGCGGCATGCAGCAACGCATGCGCCAGCTTGAACGCTACAGCCGCCCCGCAAAGCTCCTTGTAGGGGTACTCGCAATACGGCTGGTTTGGATTGATCACCGCCAGCGCATCCGGCACACCCGCCACACCATCCGGCAGGTGATGATCCGTCACAACCAGGTCGATGCCCAGCCTCCTGCACTCATCCGCCGCAGCAAAGGCGCGTATGCCCGTGTCCACGCTAATGACCAGCCGCACACCCATCGCGGCAGCCTCAGCCAGCACGCTCGCCTGCATGCCATAGCCTTCGCGAATCCTGTGCGGAATGTGGTATCGCACCAGCGACTGTCCGCCCACCGGTGTGATGCGATCGATCGCTGTCTTCAGCAGCACCGTAGCGGTCGTGCCATCAACGTCGTAATCGCCGTAGATCAGGATCGGCTCACGCTTGGTCACGGCCAGCAGAATCCGCTGCACAGCCTCAGGGACACCAAGCATGCGCGCAGGGTCGTGCAGGGCCGCCATCGACGGCACTAGGAATTGCCGCGCATTCGCCGGCGTCTCAATCCCACGCGACACCAGCACCTGCGCAAACCACAGCGGCTGCTCCAGCAGCGCTGCCAGACCATGCGCTTCAGGCGACGGCAGTTCAGGCCCAACCCATCGCGCACGCGCCGCCGTCGGCGTTGCGATCGTATCCACCATCCGCCTACTCGTCGTCCGTATCGTCCAGAACGATGCTGCCCAGGTCCGTCACGGCTTCCATCCACTGCTGATAGCGGTCGTACCATTCCGTCGCCGTCTCGTACAGGAACATCACACCGCCGTACGCAAACCCAAGCTGCAGGTAGCCCGTCTTGCCGACAAAGTTCAGCAGGTACTGGGCGTCATCTAACTCCTGTCCAGCCTCGTCCGGGAAGCGATGCACACGCGTGCGCTCGATCAGCGTCTCAATGTCCTGCTTCTCCAGCACGACTTCGCTCATCGTCACAAAGGGTACATTCGTCGCCTTCGCGTGCTCCACAAAGTCCTTCCAGGCGTCCGGATTGTCCTCCTCAAACATCACGGAGGGCACGTCCTCCGGCACATACGCATTCAGGCAGCGCAGGCCATTGCCGGAAATGAACGCGATCATGTCATCTTTCACTTGGATGAGGTCGTCTGGTTGCATAAAAGCGATTGTCTCACCTCGGGGCAGGGAAATGCTCGGTACAGGTAGCATCGACTTATGAGTATTCCCGAACGCCAGATCCTCGTCTGCATCAACGAACGCGACCCATCCGCCGACCGTCCCTCCTGCCGCAACGAGGGCTCCAAGAAACTCCGCGAAGAGCTGAAGGACGCCGTTAAGAACGCCGGCCTGAAAGGCAAAGTCCGCGTCCTCGAAGTCAGCTGCATGGACCAGTGCGAGCACGCCGCCGTCTGCACCGTCTACCCCGACAACGTCTGGTACAGCTTCGTCAAGGCAAAGGACGCGCAGGAGATCGTCGACCAGCACCTCCTCGGCGGCAAACCCGTCGAACGCCTCCTCCACAAAAACAACATCGAACGCGCCGAACGCAGGTCAGAGAAACGCGGCTAGCGTACCGCCCGCGAGCCTGCTTCGAGCCGCCCAACATGCTATCCTCCTTCTTGCCCATGCTCTTCTCGAAGGAATACGTTGGATACCTTTCGCGCCAGCTGACACGCCGCCTCGTCGAAGCGAAAATGATTCGCACCGACAAGCCCGCAGTCGTGTCCGAGCGCATTCATGCCGGGCTCATCGAAGAGCTCTCTCTCGAAGACCGCATCAACGACGAAGCCCGCGTCATCCTCGAAAGCATCCAGGGCGACATGCTCAAGGCTGGCGCTAGCTACCCGGAGATGTTCAAGAAGGTCAAGATGCGCCTCGTCCAGCAATACAAGGCGGTGCTCTAAATGCGCATCTCCCGCGACAAGGTCAACAAGCTCGCCCACACCGTCGCTGACACCCTCGCTGACGTCGACGAAGCCGAGTTTCTCGAAGACCGCAACACCATCCGCCAGGAAGCCCGCAAAATCCTCGAAATGCTCTTCGCCGACGAAGTCAAAATCGACAATGCCGCCCGCCTCAAAATCACCTCCCAGCAGCGCATCATCCTCGAAGGCACGCAGGAGTGGGACATCCTCTACCGCAAGTACTACAACGACGAAGTCAAACGCCTCGGCATCTAGGCGTTCACACGCCTTTTCACTGCTTCGCGTGGGCCTCCCGATGATCGGCATAGAGATTCAATCTTGCCGAAACGCTAAGGGCCGAGGCCGCGGAACATCTTAGCCCAGGCCGGAGCCTAATTCAGGACTCTAGCAACAGGCCCGTGCGCTATAATTACGAAGTCGCGTAAGCGAGCCTCATCCCAAATGTGGCGATATGGTGTAACTGGTTAACACGTCGCCCTCTCAAGGCGAAGAGTTCGGGTTCGAGCCCCGATATCGCTACCAACCCTTTCAAAATCAAGATGTCTGTGGACCACATCCGGCCCTTAGTGCGCCTGCACGTCGTTCGCCCCAGGCAGCCGAACCACGTACAGCACGCCGGGCTTCCTGGTCAGCCAGCGGGAGTAGGTCACGTGACCAAATGGAGCTTCCGGCACGCCCGGCACCGGATAATACGCCACGCCGTAGAGTGCGTGGACATGGAGAGCCATCATGCCCGGCACCAGGCCGCATCCCAAGTCATGCATGCCACACAGCGTGCGATTCGGAAAGGCCTTATAAAAGCCGAGTGGATTCTCAATCCGGGAGTCATTCACAGCAGGTGCCTGGGTCAGTTCGAACATGTTATCGTCTTCCCACCCGCCGGAAATTGCAGAACGGGGTTGCCCTGTACTCAGGTAAGCCTTCATCAGGCTGATACGCGCCCGTGAAAGCGAAAACTGATCGTGAATGACTGCGATCCCCCAAAGCCCGGTTACAGCGAGCGTCGCCCAGGCAAGCGCTGGAATCTTTCGCTGGTGTAGCCGCTGCACAACCCACAGTCCAACTAACACAAGAACCGGCGCCAACCCGAGCGCATAGCGATGCCAGAGCGTCCAAGTGGCCCGAGAAAGCAGTATTGCCACATAGCCGGCGAGGTACGGCACAGTCATCCAGAAGAGGTAATGTCTTGGGATCAATGCGCGCGAAGCTTCATCCGAATCGTTCTCCCGGCTTGCGCTGACATACGTCAGATACACCAGCGACAGCAGACCATCGACGGAAATCACTGTTAGTAGATAGCGTACCCAATCGGCAAGAATGGGCTGTGGATTGCTTAGAAGAACGGTTCCCTCGAGCACGCCAAAGAGTATCTCTGAATCATTTCCCGTGGGTTCCAGCAGATGAAGTTTGCCCTGAAAGATCGCTGCAAGCAGCGTGTACACAAGCGCGGCAAGCAACGCATACCCGGCCATCCTTCGCTGTCGCAGGAACAGAACAACCGCAAAGCAGGCCGTAAGCGGCAACAGCATGAATGGAATGTCGGAAAGAAAGGCGATCAATTCCAGAGTCACATGCAGCCTGCCAAAGTTGTGCGGCAGTATCGGCTCCGGAAGAGAGTAGGGTTGCCGGTGGTACCAGCTCATCATGGCGAGAATGCACAGCCCCGCTACAATCAACGCCGGTATCGCCGTCTTTAATACGGTCGTACGCGTTCGCAGCGCGACCAGCGTGCCTGGAACAAGCAGGATCACCCCAAACCAGGCAATCTGACGAGCCGACCCGAAGACCACGTTCGTCCCAATGGCGAACAGTATCCATTGAATGCGCAGCCGGTCAGCAGTTGCCGTCAACGCGCGAACACACCCATACAGACATATGGTGATCGCAAAGCAACCGTAGATATCCGACATATACGTCGGCGCCAGACTTATGAAGACCGGCGACAACGCAATCGTCAAGGCGCCGAACACGGCAAATTGACCACGCAGTCCGGCCCGCACAAACGTACGGTGGAACAGATACACAGTCAGCGTGGCAGTAAGAAACGTACCTACGCGGACAGCGGTGAAACTATGCCCAAACAGGCGCACCATGGCAGCTCCAACATAAAGCTGCCACCCCAGTATCGCCGTAGCCCAGCCGTTATAGACGATGTGCCCTGTATCAGCCAGCTTGTAAGCCGAGAACACGTACGACCAGTCATCGACAAGCCCCATCTCCGCAACTGGATAGCCCGACACCAGGCAAACCAAAAAAAACAGCGACACCAGTGCACCGGCCGATCGCGACAACCACCACGGCTGCGGCTCTGTGCCAACGCGTGCTGGCGATTGCGTCCGGCTGTCTTCGCGAATGGCGGCGTTCAAGCGTGATCTCCAGCGTTCATCCGCGGACTGCGTGCGGAACCCGATGAGGGTTTGATACGAGACGTTGGCGCGGCAAAATGGCTCAGGATGCTCCAACTCTATATGCAATCATCCGCAACGCCAACCCGTGCCAGGACTACTCTGTTCTTCCCGGAGGGATCAGGCGCTTGAGCCCGGTATAACAATGCTCACCCCATCCGCGCTCCGCACTCGGCAGGAACGCTATACTGAACAGCGTGAGTAACGCTGCTAAAACCTTCTACATCGAGACCTTCGGGTGCCAGATGAACGCCCACGACTCCGAGAAAGTCATCGGAACGCTGGAGCATGAAGGCTACACGCGCCTCGAAGACGAAGAGGCCGCAGGCCTCATCCTGTACAACACCTGCTCCATCCGCGACAAGGCCGAGCAGAAGGTCTTCCATCGCCTGAACGAGTACAAGCGCATGCAGGGCGAGGGCAAGCAGTTCGCCGTACTCGGCTGCGTCGCCCAGCAGGAGGGCGAGAAGATCTTCGAACGCGCCCCGTACGTCTCGCTCGTCTCCGGCTCCGCTTCCTACCGTAACCTGCCGGAGATGCTCGTCCGCCTCGAAGCAGGCGAGAAGCGCATCACCGGTCTTGATGACCATCGCACGCAGGAAGAGACCTTCGACACCGAGTTCACCTCGCGCTCAAACCCGCACCGCGGCTACATCACCATCATCGAGGGTTGTGACAAGTTCTGCTCCTACTGCGTCGTCCCCTACACGCGCGGCAAAGAGCGTTCACGCTCGTCCGACTCCGTCATGGCAGAAGCCATCCGCATGGCCGAGCAGGGCTACACCGACATCCAGCTTCTCGGCCAAAACGTGAACAGCTACCGCGACTCGGCCGGCAAGCGCACCTTCGCGCAACTGCTCGAGGCCATCGGCACGCTCCCCGGCATCCGCCGCGTACGCTTCACCACCTCGCACCCACGCGACTTCACACCCGACATCATCGAAGTCATCGACCGCGTCCCCACAATCTGCGATCACGTGCACCTGCCCGTCCAGTCCGGCTCGTCCACTGTGCTCAAGGCCATGCAGCGCGAATATACCCGCGACTGGTACCTCGAGCGCATCCGCTGGATCAAGGCCGCAAAGCGCGACATCAGCATGACCACCGATATCATCGTCGGCTTCCCCGGCGAAACCGAAGATGACTTCGAGCAGACGATGTCCATGCTCGACGAAGTGGGCTACGACGCCGTCTACGCGTTCCAGTACTCGCAGCGGCCCAACACGCCCGCCGTCGGCATGCCCGACACCGTTCCCGACGACATCAAGTCCGCCCGCCTGCAGCGCCTGATGGACGCGCAGCGCGAGCGCCAGCGCGTCTCCTACGAGCGTCACCTCGGTCAGGTTATGGACGTCATGGTCGAGGGCTACAACACGCAGCGTGGACAAATCACCGGTCGTTCATCGCAAAATAAGACGGTGAACTTCACCACGACGCAACTCATCCGTCCGGCACTCGGCAGCTACCTCAACGTGCGCATCACCAAGACCTTTCCAAACAGCCTGGTGGGCGAGGCGGTGACCGCATGAGCGGCGCCATGCAACCCGTCAGAACCAACAGCGGCCGTACGGCGACGGACGACGAGATCGAAGTCCGCATCCGCGGCCTTATGATGGACCCTGTCACCAATATGCCCATGGTCGTCCTTAAAGATGTCGCCGGCGACGCCGTCCTGCCCATCTGGGTCGGCATCTTTGAGGCCAACGCCATCGCCCTTGAGATTGAAAAGTCCGCCACGCCGCGCCCCATGACGCATGACCTCCTGCGTCAGACCCTCCGCGCCTTCGAAGCCCATGTCACCCGCGTCGTCGTCTCCGACCTGCGCGACGACACCTTCTTCGCCATCATCTGGATTGAACGCAACGGTGAAGTCATGTCCCTCGACGCCCGCCCATCCGACGCTCTCGCCCTAGCCATGCGCGCCGACTGCCCCATCTACGTCGCCCGCGCCGTCATGGACTCAGCCCGAGCAGGCCAGAAGAGCGGCCGCGACATCAACTCCGAAGAAATGCGCCGCTGGCTCGAAAACCTCGGCGACGACGACATGGGCCGCTACAAAATGTAGCTAGCTGCGTGCCCCATTCATACGCGAAGCGGGTGGATGGGATGCTAAGGATCTTCTTTTCAACGTTTGTCATCCCGCAGCAAAGCGGAGGGATCTGCTTGTAAGCAGACACGCCAATCCCATCCCAGAGGGCACGCATCAAACCCGTTCGCGCAAGGGCGCGAAACCTCTACGCCCAACCGCAATACCCAGCCACCGTCGCAGCCCACTCATCTTCCGTCGAAATCGGCGGCAAAGGTTGCCCCAACTGCCGCCCCGCGATCACACCCTCAATCGCGTGCTTCAACGCAGGCGCCATGGCAGCCTTATCGCCCTCAAACACCGTAGCCCATGGCGTTTCAAGCAGAATGTCGCTCACACCCGACTCTCTGTGCAGCAAAACCGGTATACCCGCGGACAGAGCCTCCACTGCAGGAATCCCAAACCCCTGCACCGCAGGCATCAGGAATAGGTGCGTCCGCCGGAACAACCCGCGCAGATCATCATCCGAAACAAACCCCAAAAATCGCACGCGATCAGCAATCCCAAGCTCCGCTGCCAACGCCTGCAGAGCAGCAATCAGCGACCCCTTACCCGCAATATCCAACCGCCAATCAGCCCGCTGCGACAACGGGACATCCGCAGAAGTCTCCAGCGCATGCAGGGCCCGCAGCATCCAGTCGATCCGCTTGTTCCGCTCAATCCGGCTCACCGACAGCATGTTCAAAACGCCGGCAAACGGCCGTTCACGAAATCCATCCACCGGCGGCAGACCGCCCATCCGCGCAATCTTCGCATCCACACGAAAATCCCTGCGGCACTCGGCCTTCAGATACTCACTCGTAACCACGGTCGCGCCGCCCGAACGCAGCCCGTAACCAATAATCCCTTCGGTAATCGCAAGCCGAACCCTGTGCGTCCACGTCCGCCGCTCCTCGTCCCCAAACAGCGACTTCGTATCGTGCATCAGGCACTGAAAACCCCGCGCCCCCGCCAGCGTGGCATGAAACGCCGGCTGATACCCCGAACACATCAGCAACGGTTGTCGCTTGGCTCCGCCAAAGTGCTTCTTAAGAGCAGCGACCTTCGCCCGCGCACCGCCCCGGGGTTCCAGCTGCAGCACCTCCAGCGGATGCGACACATGCCGCTCCAGCCCAACGCGATCCTCATACGTCAGTAGCCGATTCGCGATGCCATGCTCATGCAGCCAGCGCGACAGCGCCAGCACGCTACGCTCCGCGCCGCCAAACGCCTCAACCTCTGCAATAAACAATTCAACAGGCGAGACGGTATCTTCAGCGGCCATGCCCTAGCGACCGCTCAGTTCATGCAGCAGCGGAAAGAACTCCGGAAACGAAATCGCCGCAGCCTCCGCACCATGAATCGTCGTCTCACCCGTCGCCCTCAGGGCGGCAATGGCAAATGCCATCGCAATACGGTGGTCATCTGCCGAATTCACCACGCCGCCCTTTAACGTCTGTCCGCCAGGCACAAACAAGCCATCCTCAAACTCCTCAACGATCGCACCCATCGCGCGCAGATTTTGCACCACCAGGGCAATGCGGTCCGACTCCTTCACACGCAGCTCCTTCGCATCGCGAATCAGGACACCATCGCGCGTGTACGGCCCAATCGCCGCAAGCACCGGCAGCTCGTCAATGATCAGCGCAGGCAGCGTCCCGGTAATCTCCACGCCCTTCAGCACAGCAGGCCCATTCACCTGGATCGTGCCCACCATCTCGCCATGCAGCTCCGCAAGATCAAGCACGTTTACCTTCAATCCCATCGCCGCAACCACATCCAGCAGCGTTGATCGCGAAGGGTTCATCCCCACCGCGTCAAACACAATCTGCGAGTCAGGGAAGAGCAGTGCCGCACACAAAAAGAACGCAGCCGAAGACAGATCGCCCGGCACCGCAGCATCCACAGCCTTCAGCCTCTGCCCACCACGAATCGAAATCGTGCCATCGCCGCGTTCCAACTCCGCACCAAACGCCCGCAACGCATGCTCTGAATGGTCCCGCGTCCGCACTGCCTCATGCAGCGTCGTCACACCATCCGCACCAAGCCCGGCAAACAACACCGCCGTCTTTACCTGCGCGCTGGCAATCGGCGTCGCAAACTCAATCGCCTTTAATCGCCCACCAACCACCGTCATCGGCGCATGCCCATCCGTCAGTTCAACACGCGCCCCCATCTGCTCCAGTGGCCCCTTGATGCGTTGCATCGGCCGCTTCGTCAGCGAAGCATCGCCCACAAACGTATACGTCCCCGGCTGCGACGCCACCAGTCCTGCCAGCATCCGCATCGTCGACCCCGAATTACCGCAATCAAGATCGCGCGCCGGCTGCTCGAACGTCCCGCCAACACCGGTCACCTCCATCACGCCATCGGCACGCTTCACCACCGAGGCGCCCAGCGCCTCCATGCAGGCCAGCGAGCTATGCGGATCAGCACCCGTCGAAAAATTACTCAGGTGCGACGTACCCTCAGCCAGCCCCGCCAGCATGGCATAACGATGCGAAATGCTCTTATCACCCGGCAGCCGGACACTGCCCCGCACAGTGCGTGCAGGCTGCACCACCTGGATCGTTGCTTCAGAAACCATGGTTTCCATTCTAGGGGATGCACGGCCAAGCGATGGCAGACGATCGATGGCGCGCTCAGTCCGCAACCTGCACGGGCTTCGTGTAGATCACCAGCAACAACGACGTAAGCCAAAGCGCAAAAGCCATCACAAATCCCACGCACAAGTTTCGCGGCTCCATTGGGGGGATCAGAAAGCAGCCCAGAGAGCCCACGACACAGAGTCCACCCAACAGGTAATACTGGGGCACCTCGAACACATACGCCAACGGCAGAAAGTGCACCCCTACAATCAGGGCAATTGCCATAAGAATCCACTCGCTATGACCTGTGCGTGCCAGTAGAGGCGCGATCACGCCGATCATTCCGCCTTCGATCCCGAAGATAATCCCGAACCACATACCCATCCGCTTGCCTTGCGCGGCATCCGCTTCGCCACCACGAGGCAGTTTCGCCGCCTGCAGCCACCGCACCACACACCCAGCAAGCAGCAGAATCACCACCGCGCACGCGACAGCGATTGCCCATCCGGGACGTCCGCTCCAGAAGGACAGTGCAGTAAGGCACCAATAACCTCCCATGAGCGCAAGAAAGGCCGCGCCTCCAATGACCCATCGCATACGATCCTTGGTCATACTGGTTACCGAACCTTCCCGCGGCGCGCAACGAGCGGCCAATTTCGCGTACATCCGCTAACAGCAAGAAGAAGAACACAGAGCACGAACTTGCTCCAGAACGTTCTTAACGTTGCGCGTTGATGTCCCACAATCGGCGCTTTACGGCGTCTCCGCGCTCATTTCGCCTTATTGTTGATGTGCCCATCTTCTGAAAGCATAGCGGGAGAGGACTTCCCCCATGAAGTTTCAGCCAGCCAGAGATCTGCTCCTGCTATCGCTTGCGTCCGTTTCATGCTGGGCAGCTGCCCCATGCACCACCTCGTCCGATCCCGCCGCTGTCGTGCAGGCCCAGGTTGAGGCCTACAACAAGCACGACGTAGACGCGTTCGTCAGCTGCTACGCCGACGATGCAACGATCTACCGGCTCGACGGTAAGAAAGTCTCAGTCAAGGGCACCAAGGCAATCCACGACGAATTCGCGTTCCTCGGAAAGATCCCTCCCGCAGGCGCGGGCTTTGGAGTGGATGTGGTCATGAAAACTGTCACCGGACCCACGGTCGCCAACGTGGAGCATATGCGTGGCCTGCCGCCAGGCGCACCACCCGTTCCCGACACGCTCATCCTCTATGAGGTGAGGGACAGCAAGATCGTAAACGCGTGGTTTGCTCCAGCTAAGTAGGGGCATCGTCGTCGCTCTGTCTCTGCGTTTCTCGGACGTGCCGATCCGTGCCCTATAGTGAGAAGAACCTATCATTCACACGAGGCAAAGCATGCGGAACCTAACAATGGTTGCGTTACGGTCACTGTTTCTGGTTGGAATCGTCAGCGCGGCGAGTGCAATCGCCCAGGGCGTTAACCCCGAGTATCCAAGGATCCGCGCCGTCACAGCCTTCGTCAACGTGGACAAAGAACACTACACTGCCCAGATTGATGAGACATCGCAGTTCCTGAAGACGGCACAGGCAGCCTTCAACGCAGCAGGCTTCGGCGGCGCAGGTTCACGTCTCACCACGCAGCCCTTTCCGCAATACATCAAGGGCCTCAGCCACGATGACGCGCTCGCTCTTATCAAGGCCATGTCCGCTGTTGCGCAAAAGGATCGCGTCGCGCTGAACATCGGCCCGGCCATGCTTAATGACGATGACCCAACCGACGCCGCAGAGCTGCTGCCAGCTGCGCTCGCCGACGGCAAACTCTACGCCAACCTCATCGTCGCCGATGACAAGGGCATTCACTGGCGCGCTGTAGCTGCAGCCGCCCACGTCATCCACCAGCTAAGCGTCACCAGCCCCAACGGCAACGCCAACTTCAACTTTGCAGCCGGCGCCATGATCAGGCCCTACACCCCCTACTACCCAAGCTCGTGGCACATCGGCACAGGCAAGCACTTCGCTCTCGCCATCGAAACCGCCAACCTGGTCAATCGCGTCTTCCAGCAGTACCACGATCCCGTGGAGGCCCAGGCGCAGCTGACCAAAGAGCTCTCCCGCTACACCATGGAAGCGGAAGTTGTCGCCAAAAAGCTTGCCGCGGAGAACGGCTGGATTTACGAAGGCATCGACGCCACCCCAGCCCCAAGCGCCCAGGTCTCCATTGGCTCCGCCTTCGAAAGCTACCTCGGCGGCACGATCGGCGCTCCCGGCTCCATGACTGCCGCGGGCATTATCACGCGCGCCGTGCAGGGCACGCCGGTCAAGCGCGCCGGCTACTCCGGCCTCATGATCCCCGTCATGGAAGACAAAGTCCTCGCCCAGCGCTGGTCCGAAGGCGCCTACACCCTCGACTCCATCGAAGCATGGTCATCAGTCTGCGCAGCAGGAGTGGACACCGTACCGTTGGCAGGAGACACGTCCGAAAAGCAGATAAGCCTGATCATCGGCGACGTCTCCTGGCTCGCCTTCAAATGGAACAAGCCACTCGGCGTACGCCTCATGGTCTCACCAGGAAAGTCATCCGGAGACATGACAGCCTTCACCGCCGGGGGCATCGTGAATACCAAAATCCACTAAACGGGGCATACGCCTCCGGCGTTGTCTTTGATTAGGGGCAGGCGCTCCACATGAGCGCTTGGTCACTAGCAGACGCTCCATGTAAGCGTTTGATCACTGGCAGATGGTCAATGTAATCGGTGACGAGGGGGCAGACGCTCAATAAAAGCGGGCTGTAAGCCCGCAATGTAATAGCCTGGGGCGAAGCCCCAGGTACCGGCTATCCACCAACCTGCGGGCTGAAGGCCCGCGCTATCGTCTGCTACTGCACCCGCAGAATCACCAGCGTCTCATCATCAAAATGTTCCTTACCACCCTGGAACGCCGCCACCGCATCCAGCACAGCCTGCACAGCATCGTCGGCGTCCGGATGCTTCTCCGTCTCCAGCACCGCACACAGCCGCTCATTGCCGAACATATCGCCGCTCACATTCTCCGCATCCACAATGCCATCCGAGAAGAACACCAGCAGATCGCCCGGCTGCGTCGAGATGCTGAACTCCTCATACGACGCATTCGGGAACAGCCCAAGAGGAAACCCCTCGGCCTCAATCACACGCGCATGCATGCGCTCGCCATCGCATGACACCAGCATCGGCTGCACCGACCCCGCATTGGCAATCTGCAGCGTGCGCGTCGCATCATCCCACACCGCAAACAACATCGTCACGTACTGCGAATCCAGCTTGCGCTCCTGCAACTGATCGTTCAGCGCCGCCAGCATGGCCGCGGGAGCAAGCTGCTGCGCTGCCAGCGACCGCAGAATCCCGCTCACCAGCGCCGCATACAGCGCCGCGGGAGCAGCCTTGCCGCTCACATCGCCCACCGCAATTGCAACCCGCCCATCCCCATACGGGATGAAGTCATACACATCGCCGCCAATGGACCGCGCCGGCAGAAACCGTGCTCCAAACGCTGCATTCGGCATCGGCTGCGGTATCGGCGGCAGTAGACGCATCTGCACCTCGCGCGCCATCTGCAGGTCGCGCTCCATCCGCTGTTCTTCCTCAAGCACACGCTCGTACAGCCGCGCGTTCGTAATCGCAATCGCAATCTGCCCGGCAAGCGTCGTCAGCGTCCGCTGATGATCCTCGTTGTAGTAGTTGACGCGCGTGTGCTCCAGCGCCATCACGCCGATCGCCTTTTCCTTGTACATCAGCGGCACCGCCAGCATCGACCGCACCTGCCGCGTATCGCTGCCACGCTCACTCGGAGCCGTGCTATCCCCCAGGTACCGCGCATCCTTGCGCACATCCGCCACCAGGATAGGTTCCTTCTGCTCCGCCGCAATGCCAAAAATCCCTTGGCCCATCACTGCATTGCGATCACGATGCACACGCTCGCCAAACCGCGTCGACAGACGATGCACAAACTGCTGCCGGCTCTCGCTCCACAGCAGCACCGTAAACATCTGGTAATCCACCACCCGCTTCAGCAACACGCCAATGCGCTGCAGCAACGTATCTAAATCAAGGATTGCCGTAAATTCGCGGCTGATCTCACTCAGCACCGTCAGCGTCTGCGCCTGCCGGCTGAGCCGCGTGTACAGCCGCGCGTTCTCAATCGCTACCGCCATCCGCGAGGCCACCAGCTCCAGCAGCCGCCGCTGATCTTCCGTGAACGCTGCGGGCTGCTCGCTCTCCAGATCGATCACGCCAATCACGCGGTTCTTCACAATCAGCGGCACTGCAAGCTCACTCCGGACCGCCGGGTTCGCGCTGATGTACAGTGGCGAATACGCCACATCATCAATCAACATCGAGCTCCGCGTCTGCGCCGCATGGCCCACGATGCCGCGTCCCAGCTTAATCCGCATACGCTCAATCTCAGGCGTATGACCCACCTGGAAGCGCATCCATAACTCCTGCGTCCGGTCGTTGATCAGCAGGATCGCAAAGATGCGGTAGTCCACCACAGCACGCACCAGCTCCGCCACACGCAGCATCAGCGTCTGCAGATCCAGCGTGTTGTTCAGCGCCTCTGCCAGCCGCAGCAAAAAATCCACATGCTCGCTCGATACGCGCACGCGATTCTCAGGGTGCGACGGCGACGTCGGGGGAATATCCATGCCCTCGCTGCGCGCAATGATGTGGTCTTCAGGCATCTCCACGCGAATCGATCCAACCTGCGCATCCGGACTCGGCCGGTAGTCGCCCTCGAACTGCTCTGACAGCAACGCAGCATCATCCGCAGGATCGAACCGCACTTCCGAAGCCTCCGAGGCACGGGCCTGCGTTACCACCTCAAGTGGCTCTCGCTCCTGCACCACGTTGCTCTCGTCCACGCTCATGCCTGCCTTTGTAGCAGAACCATCCCTAGTAGCCGCTGGCCACAGCCTTCGGCTCTGCCTGCCCCGTCAGCTCCTGCACAATCCGTACACTCGCGCTCGCTCCAATGCGACTTGCACCCGCCGCCAGCATCGCCTGCGCATCCGCCAGCGTGCGTATGCCGCCCGAAGCCTTCACGCCACATCGGTCACCCGCAACCCCAAGCATCTGCGCGATATCATCCACGGTCGCTCCACCCGTCGAAAATCCAGTGCTCGTCTTGATAAAGTCCGCACCCGCTGCCACTGCAATCTCACTTGCGCGCAGCTTCTCTTCAAAGTTCAGCAGCGCCGTCTCCAGGATGACCTTCACAATCGCGCCACGCGCATGCGCCGTCTCGACAACTCTGCGTATGTCATTCGATACGGTTTCGTACTCGCCGCCCTTCAGCGCGCCAATATTCATCACCATGTCCACATCATGCGCGCCCAGCGCAATTACACGCTGCGCCTCATCCACCTTGCTCTCACTCAGCGTCGCTCCCAGCGGAAACCCGATCACCACACCCACCGGCACACCCGTACCAGCCAATGCCGCCGCTGCGGTCGATACCCAGAACGGATTCACCATCGCGCATGCAAAACGGTACTCAGCCGCCTCCGCGCACACCTGCAACACCTGCGCACGCGTCGCATCCGGCTTCAGTAGCGTATGGTCCAGCGTCGCCGCCAAGGCACGTGGGCTGCTCATCGCGTGGTCATAAAAGCTCGCCGCGGCAAGCGTCTCGTCATGCTTCATGTCCTGCTCACAATCATGGGCAACAGCCCGTGGTCCATCATATGCCGTGGAGACGAACGGAAGGGAACTACGCAGCCGCCAGCGCGAACCGCTGCGCCGTCAGCAGATCATCCTTCAAATGCCGGTACAACTCCTCGCGCGTCGCCTCATCGCGCGCCCGCAACACCGCCGAAGGATGAATCGTCGCCATCACATGCTCCGCGTACGGCGTTGACAGCACCTTGCCGCGGTCCCGCATCAGCCCAAACGTGCCACCCAGCAGCGACTTCGCCGCCGAAGCTCCCAGGCACAGCACCAGCTTCGGCTTTAGGGCATCCAGCTCCGCCAGCAGCCAGGGCTTGCACGCCGTAATCTCGCTCATGCGCGGATTCTGGTGCAGCCGCAGCTTTCCGCGCTGCACAAACTTGAAATGCTTCACCGCGTTCGTCATGTAGACGTCTTCATCCGCAATGCCGGCCTCGGCCATCGCCTTCCGCAACACACCGCCGGCAGGGCCAACAAACGGCAACCCCTGTTTATCTTCCTGGTCACCTGGCTGCTCACCGACCAAGACCAACGGAGCATGCGCTGCTCCACGCCCCGGCACCACCTGCGTTGCATGGCAATACAAGTCGCATCCCTTGCACGCCGGCAGAGCAGCCGAAATCGCCTGCAACGAATGCACCGCCGGCACAAACGGAGCAGCACTCGGCTTCCCACCCTGCACAGCCACCATCCCCTCCACACGCCTTATCGCCGATGCCATAAGCGTGGGAAGCAGCGCAACCTCCGGCAGGTTGCCCCAGTATCGCGTCGGCATATGTCCGCGCATCGTCTCAGGGTTCAGCCGCGCCGGATTAAAGATGCTCGCGTAGTAGCTCTTCCAAAGCTCCTCCAGGTCATCGCCACTCGGCGCATGCTCGCGCGAAAGCGGCGGCCCATAGACAAGCTGCTTCACCGCAGGGTCCCAGCTCACCGACCCATCCGGCGTCAAAATCGACCACCGCATCACTGCAAACCGCTCCGCAAAGAACGGCGCAGCCAATCCCAGAATCCGGTGCTGCGGCTCATACCACGCGATGAAATGTTCCTCGCCCTCGCGCTCCACCCGCCGAAACCGCACAAACGCATGCATCTTGTGCTCATCCCGCCGCACCTGCTGCTCCATCCGCACCAGCTCATTCACATCGCGATCGACAGACACCTTCATCAAATCGCGCTCATGCTGCAACCGCCACAACAACCGGTACAGCACATTCCACCGCTGCGGATCGCGATGATACGAAGCAAGTGTCGCCATCTGCAGAAAGCTCTTCGGCACATGTGGTTTCGCACCCACCACAACCGGGATCGCCATCAACCCGTCAGAACCGCCCGCATCCGTGGCGAACAAGGCAGCAGAGGAGGGAACTGCCGCATCCTCAAACGCAACCGCATCCGGCTCTACCCCTCGCTCCAGCGCCGCACGGGCAAGCTCACGCCAAGCGGCAAACTCCGGCTCAACCCGCACCCGCAGCAGGGCCGGCGCACTCACAAAGAACCCCAAAGCGCCGACCGCCCCGCATCTTCAAACAAACCAAGCTGCTGCGCGGGCAAAGCCGCCGCACTCTCGCGAGTCACCTCCGCAACGCCCAAAAACCTCTCATCCGCAGGCGAAGCAGCAGCAACAGCCGGCAAATGATCCGCCGCAATCAAGTACGCAGCAGCATCCTTCCACCGCACATGCAGCTTCCGCAAATCCTCAACACCCAGCCGGTGATACGTCCGGATCGATAAAATCCGGTCCACATTCATGTACCCCAGCCCCGGCACCCGTAACAACCACTCCCGCGGAGCCGCATTCACATCCACCGGAAAGAACTCAGGATGCCGACGCGCCCACGCCAGCTTTGGATCGACCGCCAAGTCCAACTCCGGCTCCTCAGCCGACGTAATCTCCTCCGCCGCAAACCCGTAGTACCGCATCAGCCAATCCGCCTGGTACAGCCGGTGCTCCCGAATCAGCGGCGAAGCCTTCAGCGGCAGCCGCGTATCCGCCTCCGGATACGGCGAGAACCCCGTGTAATACACACGCTTCAACTTGTAGCTGGTATACAGCCCGCTCGCCCGCGCAATAATCTCGCGATCCGTCGAAGGCGTTGCGCCAATCACCATTTGCGTGCTCTGCCCGGCAGGCGCAAACTTAGGCGCGGCATGGAACCGGCCGCGATCCTCATCCGCCTCCAGCTTGCGGTCATGGATCTGCGTCATCGTCGTCTCAATAACGTCCGACTTCTTCTCCGGCGCAAGCTGCACCAGGTCCTGCTGCGTCGGCAACTCGATGTTGGCGGACAGCCGGTCCGCATACAGCCCGGCCTCTTCCACCAGCCGCTGCGCGCACCCCGGTATCGCCTTGATGTGGATGTACCCGCCAAAGTGGTGCACCGTACGCAGCGCCTTCGCCACGGCAACCAGCTGCTCCATCGTGTAATCCGGCGACTGGATGATCCCCGAAGAAAGAAACAGCCCCTCGATGTAGTTCCGCTTATAAAAATCCAGCGTCAGCGTAACAATCTCATCCGGCGTAAACCGCGCCCGCCGAATGTCGCTGCTCACCCGGTTCACACAAAACACACAGTCGTACGTGCAGAAGTTCGTCAGCAACAGCTTCAGCAGGCTCACACACCGCCCATCCGGCGTATATGAGTGGCAAATGCCATTTCCATCCGAATGCCCAACACCCTTGCCGTTCCCAGCCCGCTTCGCGCCCGAGCTCGCACACGAAGCGTCATACTTCGCCGCATCCGCCAAAATCTCGAGCTTCTGCTGCACCGTCAAGGAAGTCATCGCTGCAATGATAACAGCGAACATAAGGCGAATACCACTGCTCCATTCAGTCGATCAAACAGTTCTCCCGCATTTGTTTGTCTGTGTCATCCCGTAACGCAGTGAAGGGATCTGCTTCTCGTCTGCCGGTGATGCCAAGCAAGAAAGCAGATCCCTTCGCTACGCTGCGAAACGAAAGATGAAGAGGGTGACCTACGCCTTATCCTCAGGAAACAGCCGGATATCCGCCACATTCCGGTACTTCTCGGCATAGTCCATCCCATACCCGATCACAAACCGGTTCGGTATCGAGAAGCAGACATAATCCGCTTCAATCGGCACCAGCCGCCGCTCCGGCTTATCTAGGCACGTCGCAATCTTCAACGACGCCGGCTTGTGCTGCAACATCAGCTTGCGCAAGTAGCTCAGCGTCAGCCCCGTATCCAGAATGTCCTCCACCAGGATGACGTGCTTACCCTCGATCGGCACATCCAGATCCTTGATCAGCTTTACCGCTCCGCTGCTCGTCTTGCCCTTTCCATAGCTTGAAACCGCAACAAAATCGAAGGTATTGTCCACTTCGATCGCCCGCGCCAGGTCAGCCAGAAAAATCGCTGCACCCTTCAGCACACCCACCAGCACAATGCTCTCGCCCTTGTAGTCTTTGGTGATCTCTTTGCCGATGGCCAACACACGTTCGCGGATCTGATCCACGGAAAAAAGCACTTCACAGGACGACGCAGGCACGAACGGCAGGGTAGGCGTGGGCATGCTCCTTAGCCTAAACGAAGCACGCAGCAACGTGCGCCATCGAACATCGCCTTTATACTCAGAAAGCGCATGTTCCCGTATCTGCACCTAGGCTCATTCTCTCTCGGCACCTTCGGCATCCTCATGTGGTTCGCAGCCGTCGCAGCGGCCTACGTCCTGCACCGCAGCTTTGTCCGCGTAGGCGTCACAGCCGACGCCATCGTCGTCGTCTCCACCGTCATGATCGCCGGCGTCGTCGGCGCCAAGCTCTGGCACGAGCTGCAGCACCCGCTCCAACTCCGCATGGCGCTGCAGGAAGTCATCACCCCAGGCTGGAACCACCCACTCGACATCATCACCCGCTTCTTCCACTGGTTTCAGGCCGGATTCGCCTGGTTCGGCGGCCTGCTCTTCGGCATCGCCGCGCTCCTGTGGCAGGGCCGCTCGCTCAACATCGGCGCCATGCGCATGCTCGACCTTGCCGCCCCCGCAGCAGCCGTCGGCTACGGCGTCGGCCGCATCGGTTGCCTCACCTCCGGCGACGGTGACTACGGCATCACCACCACCCTCCCATGGGGCGTCCACATCCACGACGACGCGCTCGACCCGCCGCAGCCTAACCCGCCCGGCCTGCTCGTCCAACCCACCCCTATCTATGAGCTGCTCTTCTCGCTCGCCCTCGGCTGGTACCTCTGGCTGCGCGGCAAGCGCGACCTCCCCATCGGCCAGCTCACCGGCGAATACCTCGTCCTCAGCGGCATCGGCCGCTTCCTTGTCGAGTTCGTCCGCCGCAACGAAAAACTCTACTTCGGCATGAGCAACGCCCAGGTAGCCGCCCTCGGCATCGTCCTCGTCGGCCTCATCCTCTTCGCCGCCTCTCACCGTCATCCCATCCCAGTCGAAACCGAAGCCGCCGCCTAGATCAATCAGACCCGAGAGCCCGTCCGAAACCGAAGCCGCCTAAATCAGGGCCTAGATCAACCAGACCCGAAAGCCCGTCATCCGAGACGGAAGCCGTCGCTTAGATCGATCGCCTAGAACAAGCCAAGTTCAATCAGTCCCGCGAGTCGTCATCCTGAGCGAAGTCGAAGGACCTGCTTCATCGCCTCAGGCACACTCATGCGATCAACGAAAGTTCGGGCTGAAGGCCCGAGATGTAATAGCTTGGGGCGCAGCCCCAGGTAGCGGCCAAGCAATCGTTAGCGGGCTGTAAGTCCGCGCTAAATGCCTCCACAACATAACGTTCAACCAGCCTCCCGCTACAATCGTTGAGCATGGAGCAGCCCCTCCCCACACGGCCACGGACCCATGCTGCTCCCAGCTTCCATCTCATCGAGCGCCAGCGGCCGCGTCCCATCGCCATCCTGCTCGCGATTCTTGTTGCCGCCGGTGGCCTCTACGCAGTCGCCTTCGGCCTCAGTCACAGCAAGCGAGCCCATCTCAAGCCCGACGAACCGAGCGCGACCCGCTCTGCCGGTGGACCGTCCGGAAGCGCGCCTGACAAAGACAAAGACGACCCAAACCAGGTAGACACCATCGTCCTCGGCGATGCCGCCGACGCCCCCGTGCCCGCACGCAAAGGCGACCGCTCCACCGGCCCCACCGACGTTCACCCCACCATCATGATTCGTCTGCCGCGCTATGGCGAACAGTTCGGCCTTATCCCCGACACTCCCGCCGGCCATCTTCTCTACCAGTGGCTCGCCGCCTTCAACCAGTCAAGCTACCCCGCGCTCGCCCACATCCTGCCCAACGGCGAATCCGCCTACACAACCGCCGCACAGCTCTTCCTCCGTGGGCAAACCGGCGGCTTCAGCCTGCTCTCTGCGAAAGAAGTTCAGCCAGGCGTCCTCGTCTTCCGCCTTCGCGACCAAACCCCTGGCGCGAACGAAGTCCTCGGCACCCTCCAGATGCGTAAGGACTCCAATCCTGCGGCGATCGCCAGCTTCAGCCTCCGCGCCATCCCGCAAACACACAACATCACCACGAGCGCCAGCCCACCCTCAGCTCACTCACCCCAGTGATGTAGCACGCGCTCGCGTGTCCTGCGTTCGAACGACGCAGAAGTCAGCCCAGGAACCAAGCGCCTTGCATTCCAATAGCTTCGAGCCTCAAGTTCAATAAGGAACATCGGGCGCCATCACACCCAAGCCTTCGCTCTACAGCACATGCTAGACTTGGGCCGCAAATCGAACATCTTTGCCCGCAAAACCGCTATCTGCTCCAGTCCAAATGGAGTTCACCGGAGAAAGAACTATGAGAATAAGCAACAGGATTGCACTGGCTGGAGCCGCACTGTGGGGACTGGTCGCTATGTGTGGATTTGCCGCAGGCCCAACCTTCAGGCCGGACGTCAGGCTCACGGGCAATTCGCTGACTGCATTCAAGCAGCTCGGCGCAGCCGATTGGAAGATACAGAACGGCGAAATCACAGGCACGCCAAAGAACGCATCCAGTGGATGGCTCCTTCTCGACGGCAAAGAATTTCAGGACACGCAGATCTACGCAAACATCAAGGCCGCGCCTGGCGCGAAGGCCGGCATCCTGATGCGCGCCGAGAAGACGCCGGACGGCGGCATGAAGGGCATTCTGATGTCCGTCACCGAGGGCGATCTCGTTCCGTATCTCGTAAGGATCGACGCAAGCGGCAAGGAGACCAGCCGCGAGGCGTTGCCGGCTCCGCCGCCCCGTTCTGCCACTGGCCCGGTCAGCCAGCCGGTATCCGCTACAGGAGTGGATGCCACGTCTCGCATGTCGCAGCTAACGGCCGCGCTGGCCGGTGGCCGCGTCATCAATCCGGGTCCGCCACCCCCGATGTCACCTGAACTGGCAGCGCAGTATCCCAAAGAGGCTCGCCTCGACGCGCGCCCGGCGGGCGCCTTTACTCCCGGCGGCCCCAATGACGTGGAGGTGATGGTCACCGAGAACAGCGTGCAGCTAAAGCTCAACGGCGGCGGGCTTGGAGCGACGAACGCCCGCAAGCTCCCTGATGTGGATCAGGACGGTTACGGGCAGATCGGCTTCTACGTGGGCGGCGCCGGTGAAGTCCATTTCAAGGACGTTATGTACAAAGACATCCTGAACCACACGTGGGCGCCAGATGTGACGAGCAAGAACTTTAAAGAGATTCGTGTCGATCCGCACTACTACTCGTGGAGCGCTGCCGTAGCCGACTTCAATCATGACGGCATACCAGATATTGCAGCAGGTGCGTTCTACTATCTCGGACCGGACTTCACCGTCGGCAAGCAAATCTACACGCCTGTCTCCTTCAATCCGACCTCCGACTGGCCGATCCCCGCGATGGTCAACATCGCCTACGACTTCACGGGCGATGGCTGGCCCGACATTCTTCAGATGGGCGGCAATGCAGGCAACGGTGTCGGTGTTCTGTATGTCAATCCAGGCAACGGTCAGAATCGCCACTGGGCGCACTACGTCACCGTAGCGCCGGTCGGCAATGAAGAGACGCTCTTCCGGGACATTGACGGCGACGGTCGCCCCGACCTCATCCACGCGGGCATGAATCGCCTGCGCTACTCAACCTTTGACCCGAAGAAGTGGGATCCCAGCAACCCAACCGCAATGTGGACAACACACGACGTGTCCGAGCCAGGGCCCTGGGGTGTCAACATCGGTCATGGCCTTGGTGTAGCGGATATCAACGGCGATGGCCGAATGGACTTCCTGAACGCCTATGGTTGGTGGGAACAGCCGCCCGCAGGCGCCACCGGCACCTGGAAACTGCATCCAGTGGCGTTCGGCCGCTGGGGCGCGTCGCAGGGTGGAGCAGGCGGTGCTGAGCTTTGCACCTATGACGTCAACGGCGACGGTTTGGTCGACGTGGTCGGCCCCATGGAGGGTCACGGCTTCGGCATCGCCTGGTGGGAGCAGAAGCGCGATGCGAATAAGAACATCTCGTTCATCCAGCACGTCGTCATGGATAACTTCGTCACGAAGAATGCCGGCGACGTCATCTTCACCGAACCGCACGCGGCCACGTGTGCCGACATGGACGGCGACGGCATTCCAGACCTCGTCACCGGCAAGCGCTACATGTCGCACTTCGGCTACTCCGACCCCGATCCCTGGAGCGAGCCCGTCCTATACGTCTTCCACACCGTGCGTGACAAGTCCGCCCCAGGCGGCGCACGCTTCGAGCCAGAGTTGGTGAATAACCGCTCCGGCGTCGGCTCGCATTTCGTGCTGGCGGATATGAACGGCGACGGCATGCCCGACATTGTCACCTCAGAGAACCTGGGCACGTTTGTGTTCCTGAATCAGACGAAGAAGAAGACAGGAAAGTAATTTCCCGCAATGAGGAAGGCGGCTGAGCCCAAACCATCCTGGTTCAGCCGCCATTCTTCTTGGCCACCACGCATTAAAGCCGCTTCAAAAACGCCTTAGCCTCTTCCAGCTCCGGAAACAGCCGTTCCTCCGCCTGGAACTCCCGCGAATGCACGCACCGCCGCCCGGCCTTCACCCGCACCGGGTGCTTCAGATGCAGCATCTCGTGGTACATCAGGTACTCAATCGCATATCGCGGCACATGCGCCCCATCGAACACACGGCTCACCACAATCGTATTGTGTGCCGCATCATAGTGTCCCAGCAATCGCCGTGCATGGTGCCCGCTCCAGGTCAGCACTGGCCGCCCCAGCAGCCCATGAAAGAACCGCCGGTTCACCGCCTCAAACACCTCATCCAGGTCGTAATATCGCCCAGCCGCCGTATGAATCTGCTTGCGCCCACGCGTCTGCCGCGTATGCTCCGCCTGCCGGCTCACCGCCTCCGACGACGTATACCGCCGGTAACGGTCCGCATGCGATGCCGCAACGGGCTTGCGATACAGCTTCGCAATCAGGATGTTCGCAATCGCCTCCAGCACCGAAACCGGAGCGGCCTCCAGCAGGTCGCTCAACCGCACCAGCAGCTTGCCGTCACGTAGCCGGATCGTCGTATTCAGCGACACAAACTTCCGAAAGCGAATATCAAACGGCGGCATCGGCGCACGTGGCCGCAGATCGCGATACGCGACCTCAAATATCCGCTGCAGTTCCAGGGAGCTCACTCACTCAAGTCTAAAGCGCCACATGGTGGAGAACGCAGCATCACACCATGACCTTTGCGTCCTTCGCAAACCGTAGCGCCCGCAGCGTTCTGCCTGCTAAACGCCGCAGCTTACTTTGGGTGCTCGATCTCACCAATCCCACCCGGATTGGCATTCTTATCCGGCGGATGTTCCTTGAAGTAAGCCATCTCCGCAGGCAGCATCTCCTTCACATCCGCCTGCACATCGGCGATCGCCTCCAGCGCCAGCTTCCGGGTCAGGTTATAGCTGTCGTCATCCGCAGCCTGCTTCAGCACGCTCACCCAGCGTTCCATCGCGTTCTGCAGCTTGGGCAGCTGCTTCCTCAAATCGCGATGCACCCTGTCGTACTCCTCCAGGTTTTCCTGCATCTCGTCGACCAGGCCGGCAATCTCGTCCATGTTCTGCTTGATGTCTTCGCGGCGCCCCTGCGCCCGGCTGTTCGCAATCACCGACTGCATGCGCTTGATGCGCGTCTCGATAATCTCCTGGAACACAGCAACCCGCTGCGCAGGAAAGGCGGCGGCATCGCGTATCTGCTCCTCTTCCGCCTCGGACACGTCCGTGGGATGGTGCTGCGCGAGCGAGGGGAGCGCCATCATCAGGCACAGCACGATAACGAAACGGCGCACCTGCAACCTACTTCTCGAAGATAGCGCCCAGCAGAGCGGTCTGTGCCTTGTCCAGGTGCTGCATCGCACCCTGCACCAACGGCTTTATCTCGCCGGAACCCGAACGCACCATGTCCGTCAGCCGCCGGCGCGTAGTGTGCAACAGCAGCTCCGTCTTCTTCAAACCGCGGCTGTCCGCCGACAGCCCGCTCTCAATCACGGCTGTGCACACCTCCAGCTGGTGCAGCGTCTCTCGCGCAGCCTCTTCCTCGCCGTCTGCAATCTGCTTGCTCGCCAGCATGCTGATTTTATCCGCAAGGTCCGCGTACATCTGTACCTGGTCGCGCGCCGGTGCCTGCTGCGCTTTCACCTGCAGCGTTGCGATCAAGCGCGCATCCACCGGCAGGCCATTCTCCGCGGCATGCGCAAACAGCGGCGACGACAGCGCCATCGCGCCGCAACACGCGGCCGTACGAAGATGCACGGGAAGGGAACTGCGAAACCGGGACAACGATAGGGCAACCTGCATGGCACACCTCCCGCGGGGACGGTTGATGATACAGAGGCTTACTTGACTCGATCCAGAATCTTCAGTCGCTGCTGCGCCTGCCACTCCTGGTCGGGTAACGATCCGGCTGATTGCTGAAGAAAAACACGATAGGATGCCGAAGCTTCCTTCGTGTGTCGCAATGTATCATGCGCGGTGGCACGAAGGAAACTAAATGGTGCGGTCAGTGGTTCAATCGATTCCCGTAGCGCCAACGCCTTCAGCGCCGTCTCTGCATCTTTGGTCGCAGAAGCAGCAAACGCCAGCTCACCGGCAGCATCTGCCAGCGCCTGCTGTGTCGGGAAGCCGTCTTTGTGCTCCATCGCACGCTGCAACAATGGCTCCGCCTCATCCGCCCGCTTCGACCGCATCAACGCATCCGCCGCCTCCGTCAGGAGCACTGGATCATTCGGACTTGCCGCAATCAGAGCCGTATACAGATCGTCCGCTTTCTCAGGCGACCCAGCCTCGTCATACGCACGCGCCAGCAACAGCCCAATCGCAGCACTCGACCGGTTAGCCTCATGCATCTGCTCTAACAGCGGTACTGCCTGCTCCGCACGCCCCTGCAGCAGCATCTCCGCGGCCAGCTCCGCCATAATCTGCGTGTCCTTCGGATGCGCTGCCTGCGCCGTCTTCAGCACCGCTGCAGCCTCGGCAAACTTCTTCTCCCGCGACAACGCCCGCGCATACCCCACCGCAACATCCACATCGCCCGGAGCCATCCCCAGCGCATGCGCATACGCCTTCTCTGAATCCGCATCGTCATGCAGAGCATCGGCAATCTCCGCCGCCATCGCCGCATCTTCCGGCGTCTCCGGTGACACCTTCAGTGCTGCCAGCAACTCATCCCGAGCCTGCTCCGGCTGCTTCTCCATGTGCATCTGCGCCAGCGCCCGGTTCGCATGCGCCAACAGAGCCGCATCCGCGCCCTCAATCGTCGTCGCAGCCAGCAGCTGAATCTCAGCGCCCGTCACGTCACCACCACGCGCCAGCAACAACCCCAGCGATACCCGCGCCGCCGCATCGTTCCCATCCAGCACAATGGCCGACTTGTACGCCGCGGCAGCTTCCGCATCATGCCCCAGCGCATCCTGCGCAAACCCAAGATCGTAGAAGACCCGCTCATTCTTCTGCGCCGCTGTCGCCATCGACGCAAGCAGCTTCACCGCATCCTCAAACTTATTCGCAGCAATCGCATCTTCCGCCTGCTGCAACGCAGCAAACTCAGGCGAAACCTTCTGCTGCTGCTCACTTTCGGGTACCGAAGAACTCGTCCCCGGCGGCAACTGATACTGCGCTGCACAAGGCACAGCCAGCATCAGCGCGATCACAAAGCTCTTCACGAAGCAGCCTCAAGCACCGGCGCCAACCATCGCCCCGTATACGACCCCGGCACCTTCGCAATTTCTTCCGGCGTGCCGACAGCAACAATCTGCCCACCACCCGAGCCGCCCTCCGGTCCCATATCAATCACCCAGTCTGCGCACTTGATGACATCCATGTTGTGCTCAATCACCAGCAGCGACCCGCCGCCATCAATCAGCTTGCGAAACGCCTGCAACAACGTCGCTACATCCGCAAAGTGCAACCCCGTCGTCGGCTCATCCAGGATGTACAGCACACGGCTCGCAGCCTTCGTCGTAACACCACGCGTCGCCGTACGAATGTTCGCAAGATGCGAAGCCAGCTTTACCCGCTGCGCCTCACCGCCGCTCAACGTAGTAGCGCTCTGTCCAAGCCGCACATACCCCAGGCCAACCTCGTCCAGCACCTGCAGCCGCTCCACAATCTTCGGATTCCCCGCGAAGTAATGCACCGCATCCTTCACCGTCATATTCAGGACATCGTGAATATTCCTGTTCTTGTACTTCACCTCAAGAATGCCCGGCTTATACCGCGTCGCATTGCACTCCTCGCACGGCAACTCAATGTCCGCCAGAAACTGCATCTCCACCGTCACCGTGCCGTCACCCTCGCACGTATCGCAGCGCCCACCCGGCACATTGAAACTGAAGCTGCCGGCCGTATAACTCTTTCGCTTTGCATCCGGCTGCGCCGCAAACAGTTCACGAATCGCATCAAACGCCTTGATATACGTCACCGGATTCGACCGCGGCGTCCGCCCAATCGGCGACTGATCCACCAGCACAACCTCACGCAAAAAATGCGTGCCCGTCAGCTCGCGATACAACTGCGACACATCGCTGCTGGCGCCCTCAACTCCCAGCGCATGTTGCAACGCACGGTGCAACACCTGGTGCACAATGGTCGACTTACCCGACCCCGAAACCCCAGTAACAACCGTCAACATGCCTAACGGAATCTCAAGATCAACACCGCGCAGGTTATGGATCCGCGCACCCTTCAACTTCAACATCTCGCGCGTAAGCTCACGCCGCTCCGCCGGCACAGGAATCCGCGCACGCCCTGATAGATATTTACCCGTAATTGAGTTAGGGTCAGCACTAACCTCCGCCACCGTCCCACTGGCGAGTAACTTCCCACCCAACTCACCCGCACCCGGCCCAAGATCAATCAAACGATCCGCCGCAGCAATCACATCCGGATCATGCTCCACCACAAGGATCGTGTTTCCCAGATCCCGCAGCTCATGCATGATCTTCACCAACTTCGCCGTATCGCGCGAATGCAGCCCGATCGAAGGCTCATCCAGCACATACAGCGCACCCACCAGTCGCGACCCCAGCGACGTCGCCAACTGAATCCGCTGCGACTCGCCACCCGATAAAGTCGACGACAAACGGTCCAGCGTCAGATACTCCAGCCCAACCTGCTCCAAAAAACCAACCCGCTGCCGCACTTCCTCAAGAATCTTCCCGGCAATCTCCGTCTGCGAAGGCGACAGCTGCAACCCATCAAAAAACTCACGCGCAGCGGTGATCGTAAGTGCCGCAGCCTCGCAGATATTGCTGCCATTCAACAACACCGCACGAGCCTCCGCACGCAACCGCTGCCCACGGCAATCCGGGCATGGCGCATATCCTCGATACTTCGCCAGAAACACGCGCACATGCAGCTTGTACTTCTTCTCATCCAGCGATCGAAAGAATCCACGGATACCGCTGAATCCCGTACCCCCATCCCAGATCACATTCTGCTGCGCCGGCGTCAGGTCGTACCAGGGCACATTCACCGGCACACCATGCGCCACCGCAAACCGCTTCATCTCTCCATGATGCGAGTGATACTTCGGCTTCATCCACGGATCGATCGCACCATCCTCAAGCGACTTAGCCTTATCCGGAAGAATCAAGTCCGGATCGAAATCAATCGTGTTTCCAAACCCCTGGCAACGCGGGCAGGCGCCAAACGGATTATTGAAACTAAATAGCCGCGGCTCAGGATCGCGATACGCACGATGACAGTTCGTACACTCAAACGCGGCAGAGAAGCGCAGCCGCTGCGCCTCGCTTCCATCACGCGGAGCAGTAAGAAACACAATCTCGCCACTCTCGCGATACCCAGTCTCAATCGCATCCACGATGCGGGCACGCACCTCAGCACTTACACTCAGCCGGTCCGCCAGCACATAAATCGGCTCAGCAAAGTTCAGCTCCAGCAATGACTCCGGCGTAGAAAACTCAACGATACTGCCGTTCTGAAACAACCTGTTATATCCACGACGACGAAGCTCTACTAACCGCTCGCGCATACCGTCGGTAGGATCCATAACCGGAGCAGCATCAACCACCTTTGTCTTCTTGGCAGCCAGCTTCTTCGGCTTAGCCGCAGCCTTGGGAGCCTCTGCCGCAGGCGCTAGAAACTCCTGCATCGGCTCAAACACAATCGCACGCCGCTCAATCGGAAACAGCGCATACAGCCGCGTCTCCCCGCCTGAATCACTGCCAAGCGCCAGCACCGCCGCAGCAATCTCATCCACCGTGTCACGCTTCACAATACCGCCGCAGTGCAGGCACGTCACCGTGCCGCAACGCGCATACAACAACCGCATGTAATCGTAGATTTCTGTCGCAGTCGCAACGGTCGATCGAGGGTTGCGCGTCTGGTTCTTCTGCTTAATCGCAATCGCCGGCGCAAGCCCATCCATGTGGTCCACATCCGGCTTCTCAATGCGCTCAAGAAACTGCCGGGCGTAAGCGGACAATGATTCAACATACCGCCGCTGCCCCTCGGCATACACCGTGTCAAACGCAAGCGAACTCTTACCCGACCCTGAAACGCCACTCACAACCGTCAGCTTGTTGTGTGGAATATCAACATCAATGCCTTTCAGATTGTGCGTCCGCGCCCCACGGATAATAATGTTCTCATTCGGGCTTACACCCTTTTGAAATGACTTGTCATCGCGGCCGGACCCTGAGCTTGTCGAAGAGAAAGTGGAGAGGCCTGCTTTAGCCCCGTCCCGCACACTTTCACCTTTGTCATCCCGCAGCGAAGCGGAGGGATCTGCTATTGCATTACGCGCCACGAACATCCCCCGCATCCACAACACCACGCTGACTCGCTGGCTCGCTTACTTGCTGACCCGCTTTGCTACCCCAGATCATCTCGGCAACCAACAACACCGCGCCAACTGTAATGCACGAATCCGCCACGTTAAAGTCAGGGAAGTGATAACTAAAAATATGTACCTCTAAGAAATCCACCACGTAGTGATAGACAGCGCGGTCATACAAATTACCAATCGCCCCGCCCAGCACCAGCGCAAACCCAACCGCACTCGCCGACCAAGCCTTGCCATACTTCCAAAGCATAAACAGCACCGCCATAGCAGCGATCAGCGAAAAACTAACCAACCCAATCCGCACCGCAACCGGCGATGCAGAATCCGCAAACATGCTGAACGCCGCACCCGTGTTCAGCACATGCGTAATGCGAAACACGCGCGGTATCACAACAACCCCGCTACCCATCGTGATATGCGTGGCGACATAGTTCTTCGTAACGCGATCCAGCACAACCACCAATAACGAAATCAACAGCAACCACGGTCGCGCATCGCGTCGCGGCATTACTTCCATCTGGGTCATGTCGCTCAAGCGGCCTGCTCCTCGCTATAAGGGGGAAAACCAATCTTCTCCAATGCACCCGCACAACGCCCACACACATCCGGATAACGCCCCTCGCTGCCGACATCATCGGTATAGCGCCAGCAACGATTGCACTTGTCGCCACTTGCATTGGCGAACTCCACCCGTGTCGGAGCATCACCAAGAGCAGGGTCAATCGCATTCAACTCAACCTGCGAAACCCCAAACAATTCTGGCAACTCACGCTCGTACTTAGACAGCGCGGTAGCAACTGCTCCAGCCTGCACGCGCACAACGACCTTCGCCTCAAGCGCCTTGCCAATCCTCTTCTCGGCACGCGCAGTCTCGAGGACCTTCAACGCAGCCTCACGCACTGTACGAATCTGCGCGATGTCAGCAAGCATGTCATCAGCGCCACTCGCGAAGTCACCCGCAGCAGGAAACAGCGCAACATGCACGCTAGCCTCACGTCCCTCCACCGGCGGCAGATAACCCCAAACCTCATCCGCGGTAAACGAAAGAATGGGAGCAACCAACCGCACCAGCGCCTCGGTGATCTTCCACACCGCAGTCTGCGCACTCAACCGCCGCGAATCCTTCGGAGCCAGTGTGTACAGCCTGTCCTTCAACACATCCAGATAGAACGCGCTCAACTCCGAGTTACAAAACTCGTTCAGAGCATGAAACACACGATGAAATTCAAACGCGTCATAACTCTTGCAAACCTTCTCGACTAACTCCGAAGTACGTGCCAGCATGTACTGGTCCAGCGCCTCCATCTCATCCCACGGCTGCTCGTCCGTCGCAGGCACAAACCCATCCAGATTCGCCAGCAGGAACCGGAATGTATTCCGCAGCTTGCGATAAATCTCCTCCGCCAGCCGCTTCATCAACGGCACACTCGCAATCACATCCTCGCGAAAGTCCACCGATGCAACCCACAGCCGCACAATGTCGCCACCAAGCTCGTCCATCACCTTGACAGGATCGACGCCATTACCCAGCGACTTCGAGAACGCACGGCGCTGCTCGTCCAGCGTCCATCCGCTCGTTGCCACGTACTTATACGGAGCCTCATCGCGAATGCCCACACTCGACAGCAACGACGAGTGGAACCACCCACGATGTTGATCGCCACCCTCCGTGTACAAGTCGGCAGGGAAGCGCAACTCCGGCTCCGCCTCCAGTACCGCATGCCAGCTGGCGCCACTCTCAAACCAAACGTCGAGAATGTCCATCTCCTTGCGAAACTCGACACCACCGCACTTAGTGCAAGCAGTATCCGCAGGCAACAACTCTTCAGCGGTGTACTTATACCAGGCATCCGCGCTCTCAGCCTCAAACTTATTCACAACCGAAGCATTCACCTCGGGCGAGTTCAGCGGCTCATGGCACGTCTGGCACAGGAACACAGCAATCGGCACACCCCAAATCCTCTGCCGCGAGATACACCAATCCGGCCGCGTCGCAATCATGTTGCTGATGCGCTCCTGCCCCCAACCCGGATCCCATGTCACCTTCGCAATCTCGGCAAGCGCACGCTCACGGAACGTCGTCTCACCAAGCGGCGTCTCCATCCCAATGAACCACTGCTCCGTGGCCCGGTAGATCACAGGCCGATGGCAACGCCAGCAATGCGGATAACTATGATGCACATCGCTCTGCGACATCAAAGCGCCCTTGCTCTTCAGCAGCTCAATGATCGGAGCATTCGCCTTGTGCACATTTAGGTTGTCGTATTCCGGCAACCCATTGCGCAGCCGCCCAGCCTCATCCACATCACACACTTGCGAGAGCGCATACTTCTTACCCGTCGCAAAGTCATCCGGACCATGCGCCGGAGCCGTATGCACACCACCGGTGCCTTGCTCCGTGGTGACATACTCCGCCATCACACCAAGAATCTTGCGCTCCAAAAACGGATGCGCAAACACCGCATGCTCCAATCGCGATCCAGCAAACGAAGCCACCACCTCAACCGCAGGCAACGCAGCCGTCGTCTTCAGCGACTCCAGCAACTCCTTCGCCACGATATACACATTGCCACGGCCCCACGTCTCGCTCTCCTCAGCAATTCGCACAGCCAGGTACTCAAACTCAGGATGAAACGCGATCGCCAGCGAAGCCGGCAAGGTCCACGGCGTGGTCGTCCAGATCAATCCGAACACAGGCAAACCAGCAAGCACTTCATGAATCAACTCCGGCGAAGAGGTAAGTGCGTACCGCACATACACGCTGGGCGAAGTATGCATCTCATACTCCACCTCCGCTTCCGCCAGCGCGGTCTTGTCATGCATGCACCAGTACACCGGCCGCAGACCCTTGTACACAAAGCCCTTCTCAAAGAACGCATAAAACGTCTCAAGAATCCGCGCCTCGTACCCAAAGCTCATCGTCAGGTACGGGTTACCCCAGCGCCCCAGCACACCCATGCGCACAAACTGGCTCTTCTGCAGATCCACATACTTCTGAGCATACTCGCGGCAGTGCTGCCGCACCGTCAACGCATCCATCTCCAGCTTCTTGCGGCCAAGCTGCTCATCCACTTTGATCTCAATCGGCAGCCCGTGGCAGTCCCACCCCGGTACATACGGCGCATCAAACCCAGCCATCGTCTTTGACTTCACCACAAAGTCCTTGATGCACTTATTCAGCGCATGCCCCAGATGGATCGCTCCATTTGCATACGGCGGCCCATCGTGCAAAATGTACTTCGGCGCACCCGCTCGCGAGGCGCGAATCTGGCCGTACAAATCCTCGTCAGTCCAGGCCTTCAACCTCGCAGGCTCGTTTCCCGGCAGATTCGCCTTCATCGGAAACGCCGTCTTCGGCAGGTTCAGTGTGTCTTTTAACTGCAGCGGTTTTTGCTGTTCATCCATCCTGCCCGCCTCGTTCATCCATTCCTCAGTCTTGGCAAACTTCCGCCGAAAGCGTACACAGCCACCGGCTCGCCCAAACTCTTATTGTACCGGCGCTTTATCAGGGACCCGTGGGTGACCTACTGGCGAGCATGTGCGTCCAATGGTACAAAGGCAAACGCGCAACCATGCGTGCGCTTGCCATGCGTCAATTTTTGTACAATGTATGCGGACGCCGAACGCCTGCAGCAAGGCCCGCACCCCGAGCTCATCACCCCGGCAATCCGGGCGGATCAAAAGAATCCTGAGCCGGCAGGGCACACCAGAAGCACCCATTCGGTCTGCACACGGCAGCCGGCAAAGAGATTTGAGGCGATGGCGATACCTTCTCACGATTCTTCCAGCAACCGCTACACTGGCGGACCACAACTTGGCCAACCGGCAGAGCTGAAGGAAACCAATCCGTTTACGTCACTTGTTCAAAGCATCCGTGACGTCTTCTTTCCTGAGAAGCTGCCGCCCCTCGTCCTCGAATCGAAGCCGATTGCCGTGGCCAACCCCATGGACGTCAAGCGCGATCCGAAGACGGTCGCGATCGCCTTCGGTGGACACGCCATCATCATTCTGCTCGTCATCTGGATCAGCAGCCGTGTCATCAAGGTCGTCAACGCGCCCAAGCCAGTCATCCGCGAGATCAGCTTTGACACACCGGCTCCCCAGCCGCCCGTTAAAATTCCTTCACCCAAGGCCATGGGCGGCGGTGGCGGCGCAAACGACATCGCGCCCGTAACCCAGGGCCGCATGCCCAAGATTTCGCCCACGCCGATCCTGCCGCCCATGCAGCCACCCAAGATCCCGCCAAAGCTCGCGATCGATCCAGCCGTCAATATCCAGACGAACATCAAAATGGCAAATAACGACATGCCTAACATCGGCATGCCGAACGCACCCAATGTCGGCGTCAATTCGCTGGGCGTTGGCAGTGGCGGCGGCCTGGGTAGCGGTAAGGGCAACGGCGTCGGGCCAGGCAGCGGCGGCGGCATGGGTGGCGGCGTCTACTCCGTCGGTGGCGACGTCTCAGCCCCGCGCCTCATCTACTCGGTTGATCCGGAATTCAGCGAAGAAGCCCGCAAAGCCAAATTTCAGGGCGAAGTGCTCGTCGCTCTCGTGGTAGACGCCACGGGCCGGCCAACACAGGTCCATGTCATTCGCCCCGTAGGCATGGGACTCGACGAAAAAGCCATGGAAGCCGTGCGTCAATACAAGTTCGCCCCCGCCAAAAAGGGTGGTCAAAACGTACCCGTCATGCTGAACGTAGCCGTAAACTTCCAAATCTTCTAGCACTTCGGTACTTCGTACGGTCCTCGACGCTTCGGGTGTCAGTACTGCCATCAAAACGTGACTAAGCCCGGCCTCGCGCCGGGCTTTCTGCATATGCTTTGTCACACATTGTTTTGTATGCTTTGTCCCATTGTCTCGTATGCTTTGTCACCCAATGTTTGAAGGTTGTCATCCCGCAGCGAAGCGGAGGGATCTGCTTTCCACCTTGCTCCATCCGTCATCCTGAGCGAAGCCGAAGGCCTGCAGTTTGCTCGATTCGCCAATCCACCACTCGCGGCAATTAGACCAAGCGGACACAACGAAGCTCGCCTTTGCTCCGGCTTTCTGCCTTGTAGGATCTCAATCCAAGGGAGCGGGCTGTAGGCCCGCAATGTAATAGCCTGAGGGGCAAAGCCCCAGCATTAAGATGCCTTACGTGACGGCGGGCTGTAGGCCCGCGCTATGGCAGCCTACCGCACCCCAACAACTTCACGCGCCGCCCCAATCTCCTCAAACGTCATATTCTCCGCAGCGGAACCGCTACGTTCCTTCCAATCCAGGAACATCCGCCCGTAACTGTCTGTAAAGCACATCTCGCGCGCCACACCCAGCTTCTCCAGCGCCCGGTCAATCCACTCCGGAGCGCCTTCCAACTCGGCAAAATCCCCTATCGGCGTCTCATCCAGCACCAGCGTGCCTTCGCCATCCGTCAGTTCCGTCCGATATTTCTCATACCGGAATGCCGGCGCATACCCAAGCTCCACAAACACACCGCCCATGGCCTCGCCATCCTCCACGTGCGTCTCCGTCTCCAGCCGCTCCTTGTAAAACGAGCTGTCATCGTTGTGCGCCGGTGGCCGTTTATGCGTCAGCACCCACGCGCCGCCATACTCGCGCATCCGCAACACTTGCCGCTCCGCCAGTAACCTCCGCTCTGGTGTATCAAACAGCGTGTTGCGCTCCATCGAGCGCGGTGTCAGAACCGTGAAGCCACAGGCAACGGCGTGAGCCTCAAACTCACGCGGATCGCCAACGCAAAACTTCAGTTCAATTTCGGCATGCCGCATATATGCGCTAGAGTCTACGCCCGCCAATCCGGTTGCCCGGTGGGAAATCCGGTACGAGATACTGGTTTTAGCAAAATGACACCAAACACAAAAGGAACGTCCCAAAAACAAACCCTCCGCCTCAGCGGCGATAGCCCCGCGGACATCACCGCAGCCGCAAACCTCCTCCGCGAAGGCGGCACCGTCGCCATCCCCACGGAAACCGTCTACGGCCTCGCCGCCAGCGCGCTCGACACCACGGCCGTCCAGGCCATCTTCCGCGCCAAAGACCGCCCATCGTGGGACCCGCTCATCGTCCACGTCCGCGACACCGCCATGGCTTCGCTGCTCGTCCGCAGCATCCCAGCCGTTGCCCACCAACTCATCGACGCCTTCTGGCCCGGTCCGCTCACCCTCTTGCTGCCGCGCAACTCCTCCGTGCCCGACATCGTCACCGCAGGCCGAGACCTCGTAGGCCTCCGTATGCCCGCCCACCCGGTTGCTCTGCAACTCATCAATGAGGCCGCCTTGCCGTTAGCCGCACCCTCCGCGAACCGCTTCGGCCATATCAGCCCAACAACCGCCGAGCACGTCCTCGCCGACCTCGACGGCCGCATCGATGCCGTCCTCGACGCTGGCCCCTGCACCATCGGCGTCGAATCCACCGTCTTCGACCCGGCAGCCCGCGTCCTCTACCGGCAGGGAGGCGTCAGCCAGCAGCAACTCGAAGATATCCTCAAAAACCGCACTACTATCTATCAAAACCGCGAAGAAACGCAGCAAAAAACCACCCCGGAAAGCCTGCCATCCCCCGGCATCGGCATGCGCCATTACGCTCCCCGCGCTCGCGTCCTGCTCGCCCACAGCCAGGAAGACCTCCAGAACTGCCTCCACCAGCTCCCACCCGACCAAACCGCCGCACTCCTGCCAACCGGCTGGACCACTCCCCACTTCACCGGCCGCACCCTCCCATGGGAAGACTGGACCAACCCCACAGCCCTAGCCCGTACCCTCTACAGCGCTCTGCGCACCCTTGACGAAACCGGCGCAACCACCATCGTCGTTCCACTGCCCCCAGCCAACGCAAACCCCCTCACAGAAGCCATCCGGGACCGCCTGATGAAAGCCGCCCGCGACGCATAATCGCTCGCAACGTTCAAAGCTGCGCGTAACCTTCCTGAACGATCCGTCTCGATAGAAGCTGTCATCCTAGCGCAGGTTCACCCCATCAACGCTGGCGTTTTTAGCTAATGAACGTTGGCGTGTAAACCTTTGCGGCCTTCGCGAAAACTTGGCGCCCTTTGCGTTCGCTCTTAAATAGAGGCATCGAGCACACTACTAGCGCCCGTCCGCCATCACCTCGGCAAACGCATCCAGCGAAAGCGACCGCAACAGATTCCGCCGCATCCCGCTGATCACGTTATCCAGCCCGCGCACGGCATTCTCCAGCCACGCAAACGTAACTGAATCCGCCAACGCCTCCAGCTCGCGCCGGAGATCGATGTTCCGTATCCGATCCGGAACACTCGACCGAAGCAGCAACAGATCCTCCAGCAAATCAGCCAGCGCCGCCAACATCGCCTGTGTCTTCTGCTGCCCATCCGCGCCCGCGCGATACGTCTCGGTCGTCTTGAACAGGTCGGTATGCTCGCTGTCCACCACCGCCGACCGCAGCAGCACCATCGCATCTGCCCTCGCAGCAAGATAGGCGTCAAGGTCATACCCAAGCGCCTTGCCAGCCGCACCCTGCGCCAGCCGAGCCACCAGCGACCGCTGCGCCGGCTTCCACTCCGGCCTCTGCGCCAGCAGCAACACCTCCAACTCGCTTGCAGGCAGCCCACCCAGCCGCACCGGCGCGCACCGCGATCGGATCGTAGGCAGCAGCTCACCCGGATGCTCCGCCATCAGGATGATGTGCGCATACCCAGGCGGCTCCTCCAGCACCTTCAACAAACTATTCGCAGCCTCCTTCATAAACGCCGCAGAAGGGAACAGGTAGACCTTTCGCTTCGCCTCGCCCGGTAGCGAATAGATGCTGTGAATCAGCGACCGCACCTGCCCCAGCTTCACCAGCAGCTGCGGAGGATCAGGCGGCAGCACCAGCACATCCGGATGCGTCTGGATCAGTACCCGCGTGTCCTTCTTGTCGGCCTCGCGCATCTCCTCACGAGCCGTAACGGCAGCCTCAACCAGCGCAGGCAAGTCCATCGACTCCGCGATCCGCACGCAATTCCGGCACTCACCGCAGAAGCTTGCCAGGTCACCATCCGCATGATGCTCACGCGGCTGCCGCTCGCACAGCAGCGCCATCGTGATCATCAGTGACAGCGTGTACTTACCCGACCCAGCAGGCCCGCTCAACAGGATGGAATGCGGCAACCGCCCATGCGCAACCGCTCGTCGCAACTGCATCACGGTCGAAGCGTTCCCGCGAAAGTCAGAGAAGGAGATCACTTTTAACAGGATACGTGGTGCAAGGGCTGGAGACGATCATCTAACTGACGGTAACGGCGTTTATGGGGACAGATCAGAGTAAGGTCTTCTACGCAGCCTTCTTTCAATTACCCTTTCGAGATGCGCACACCTCATTGGTACCTTGTGGCATCGTTCTCGATCTTGTTGCTTTGCTCATTGGGCTGTCACAAACATCATCCGATACTTGGCTTGGGGGACGATTGGCGTTCCATGAGTCGGCGAGAGAAGCAGTTGTATGTCGGAGGATTTCTGGATGGTAGTGCCAACCAGGCCCACGTCCTTTGTCAAAACATAGAGAGCGGACCAGATAATCGCATCCGACCTGTAAAGCCCAGCGATGGCTTGGTCGATCCATGCCTTTCGTTTCGATCCTCTTATTCGCATGTGAACCTTGGATTGCCGCCGGACCTGAAATCTGTTGATCCATACGTTTCCATCATTGATGACTTCTATTCTCATTCTGAATGTCGGCCGATGCCCTATCCTGCGATTCTTGAACATCTGGATGACTCTGAGTTTCTCAATGGTGAAGAGCTCTATCATTTGGTCCGTTCAGGAAATGCCGCGTGGAGATCGTTCACTGGTTTCGACGGCATTGATGACTGTTACGGTGCGGATCGCAAGCGCTAGATGGGTGTCACGCAAAGCAGGCGTTGTCCACTGATACATTTAGCCACGAGAAGTCGGCTCGTAGTCAGTGATGATCGCCATTTCACCGCGCATGCAGCGTAACCCGAATCGGATACTTCGGGCGCAGCGTGATCTTCTCCTCCACCGCAACCTTCTGCCCCTCGATCCAGCCAAGCCGCCACTTCTGAGCCACTGTAGCCAGCAGCAGCACACCCTCCAGCCAAGCAAACGCCTCGCCAATGCACTGCCGCGGTCCGCCACCAAACGGGAAGTACTCGAACTTATCCCGCTTTGCCTTCTCCTCGTCCGTATGCCGCAGAGGATCAAACCGCAGCGGATCGGGATAAAACCGCGCATCCCGCTGCAACACATACGCCGACATGAACCAGTACGTTCCCGCAGGCAAGCGGTACGGCCCCACCTCAATCGCCTCGGTCGATTTCCGCCCCATCGCCCACGCCGGCGGATACAGCCGCATCGCCTCCGCAAACACCATCTGCGTGTACTTCAAGTTGCCGTAGTCCTCCAGCGTCGCCTCGCGATCACCCAGCACATCGCGAATCTCCGCATACATCCGCTCCTGCTGCTCCGGATTCGTCGCCAGCAGATACCACGTCCACGAGAGCGCATTCGCCGTCGTCTCATAACCAGCAAGAAAAATCGTCAGCGTCTCATCGCGCAACTGCTCGTCTGAAAGCTCCGAACCATCCTCATCACGCGACGCAAGCAGCATGCTCAGCAGATCCTTGCGATCGGCATGCTCGGGATCAGCGATGTTCGCAGCCTTGCGATCCGCAATAATGCGCCGCACAACGCTATCCAAACGAGCACGTGATTTGGCAAACTTCCGCAGCCCAGGAACAGGAATCTTGTACTTCAGGAATGCCTCGGCGTTTGGAAACGCAACCAGGTAGTTGTAAATCCCCATGATCGCGTTGCTCTGGTCGTTGATCTCGCGGATGTCGTCATCCACTTCCGTGTCGAACAGCGTACGCGCAATGATGTCCAGCGACAGCGTCATCATCTCCGCGTTCATGTCCACCACGTCGCCATCCTGCCAACGATCCCGCCAGTGCAGGCACGACCGCACCATCTCAATCGCGTAATCGTGAATGCGCTGCCGATGAAACGCCGGAGCCACAATTCGCCGCGACCGCTTGTGTGTCGGGTCATCGCTCGTCAGCAAACCCTCGCCCAGCAGTATCTTCAGCCGCTGAATCGTGCGCTCGCGCACAAACTTGCCAGCCTGGTTCACCAGCACTTCGCGAACGGCTACCGGATCGTTAAGGAACACCACATGGCTGCCAAACAGCATGTAGTGCGCAATCGGCCCGCAATGCTTTGAGATGTACTCGAACAACAGGATCGGCTTACCCAGCCGCGCCCATGGCTTGCGCCAGTAAAAGGGAAGCGTCTTGCGCAAACCCGGCGGAATGCGCCACTCACCCGTCTTCGTCCGCAGTGTATGCGCTGCACGAAAGACATACGAGTGCTCGAAGTCGATCTCTTGCGCCATAGAAGTTGTTAGACGCCCCGTCCGCTCATACGATGAGATCCAAGATACCTTGTGACGATCTCACAAATATGCGCTGCAATGGCTTCGATGCTGTCATCGCCAATCCCAGGACCGATCAATGCAATACGTTGCGGCTCTCGTGCCGCAATCGCCGCATATCCAGCATGCACACGGCGATAGAACGCCTCACCCTCCGCCTCAAAGCGGTTCTCGTCGGCGCCTCCATGTTGCTTCTTGAAGCGCTCATTCCGCCGCTGCGCACGGCGAAGCGCCTGTTCCACATCGGGCAGCAACAGGATCGTCAGATCAGGCTGTAGGTCATCGCAGATCGACCGATGCACAGCAAGCACACGCTCCGATCCCAGACCGCGGCCGGCACCCTGATACGCCTCACTCGAATCCGTATAGCGATCGCACAGGATAACCTTGCCGGCAGCAAGCGCAGGCAGAATGATCTCGCGGATCGACTGCGCGCGATCACCAAACATCAGCGCCAGCTCAGCAAGGGGAGCGATTTGCCCAACACCCTCTACACTGCGTGAATCGAGCAGGATGGAACGGATGCTCTCTCCCAGGGCCGTGCCACCCGGCTGCCGCAGTAAGACCGGCTCAACACCACGTTCGCGAAGCCATTCCGCCAGCCTGCGTATCTGCGTTGTCTTGCCAGAGCCGTCCGGCCCCTCAAAGGTAATGAACACGCCCCGTGTCGTGTCGCTCACGGCTTCAAACTCGACTGGAAGCTGACCTGCCCCGCAGCAGGAATAGCGATGTCCAGTGTGCCTTCCTGACCTTCGTTCAGCCAAGGGCCGGTCTGCGCATGTTCGCCTCGCTTTGCGTCCAGGTAGCTGATTTTGATGTTGCCGCTGCCCAGCAGCTTGAAGCGATAGTGGAACGCAGCGCCCGGCGCCAGGTGCTGCACACCGAAGCTGGCGCTGGGATAGTCCACCTGCACCACACTCACGTCGGCAGAACCGGAGTTCGTGATCGTCGCTTGAATGTAGTGCGAGTGGCAACCAGCCACCCCGAATAGCGCACTCAACAGAACCGTAGCTGCAACACGACGCATGAAGAGAAGCGTATCAGTTTGCTGGACGCAACCCCGTTGCTAACGGTTCTTCGCTGCTCCCATTGTCCTGATCAACCGGAAACGAAAGCAACGTGAGTAACGCGGTAACGTGCCCTCATCCCAGAACGCCGCTCGGACCTTTGTCCAGCACGCGCGCGCTCAGCACCACGCCGCTGCGGCCATCATGCAGCATGATGGGGAAGGCGAGCACACTCCATGTGGCGTTTACCTCGTCAGGCCGCGCCTCCATCAAGAGACCACGTCGCGTTCGGTCGATGTAGGTCTCACGCGTGGTCGATACGGCATAGAGCACTTCGCGCCAGTCGCGCATGGTTGCGCTCATCTCCGCGAACATGTTCTTGCCGGCGAACCACTCCCGTGGCTTCTCCAGGTATTCCGCCACGCGTTCATTCGCGTAATGCCAGTTGCCTTCAGGGTCCAATATCTGCACCAGCACATCCGAGCCGATGGCCATGGCGATGCGGCCATAGTAAAACTCGCGCGCATCCACAACCACCGGCGAACCGCGCCGCTTAGCCTCAAGACCCCGCAGAGCTGACAGCAAATCCTCGCTCGAGCTATAACCCTTCAGCAGGTGCATATCTTCCATGCCGCCGAAGCGCCGCTCCAGCGTGGCCGACAGGATAATTATCGGAACCTCCGGCCGTTTTTGCCGCAGCTTCGCCGCAACCGAAGTGCCGAACTTGCCTGTGCCAAGGTGATAGTCAAGCACCGCAATGTCGGTGCCATCCAGCAGTTCGTTGGCTTCCTCAATTGAACTCGCAGAGAGACACTCATACCCATGCTGGCGCAAAATCGCCGCTCGTAGCAGCAAGCTTGCTGCATCGTCATCCAGCAGCAGCACTCGAACCGGTTTGCTTTCGGCTTCGGCTGTTCCGTTTGTGGCAGATTCGGTTTGGCTCAACTCATCCACCGTTGGGTAGATGCGTCGAACGCGGCCTGAGTCACTTACTCGCGGCTGGCGTTCCGCAGCGCGCGCAACTCACGCACCATATCCGGCAACCGCGCAAAGCCGGCAACCGCCCGCAACCACTCGCGATTGTTCATCGCTGGGTAGCCCGATACAACAGCGCCCGCGGCAACATCGTTGGGTATTCCGCTTTGCGCCGTCGCAACAGCACCGTCGCCCACCTTGCAATGGCCTGCTACGCCCACTTGCCCAGCCAGGATGACACGATCGCCCACCTCAGTCGATCCAGCCAGTCCCACCTGTGCGCACAAAAGTGTGTTCTCACCCACGGTCGATCCGTGCCCCACCTGCACCAGGTTGTCGATCTTGCTGCCGGCTCCGATCCGGGTCTCGCCAATGCTGGCACGGTCCACACACGCATTCGCCTGAACTTCTACCCGATCTGCCAGCACCACCGCGCCGGACTGCACAATCTTCGTCCATCGGCCGTCCGGCTCACGCGCATACCCAAATCCATCGCCACCAATCACAGCGCCATTTTGCAGCGTGACATCGTCACCGAGGCGCGAAAACTCACGCACAACAGCATGCGCGTGGGCAAAGAAATGGTCGCCGATCCGCGCCCCTCTATAGACAACCGAGTGCGGCAACAGCACAGCATCGCGGCCGATCACCACGTCTGCTCCAACCACAACATAGGGCCCAACATGCGCACCCTTGCCAATTGTGGCAGAAGCATCAATCACCGCCGTAGGGTGCACGCCCGGAGCGTAGACCGGCGCTGTATAGAAGAACGTGATCGCTTCGGCAAAGGCCCGATAGCAGTTCATGATCCGCAGCGTGGGCGCATCGACGGCAGGGAAGTCAGGCTCCACAAGAATCGCCGCGGCCTTAGTCGTCCGAGCCAGCGGAGCATATTTCGGATTGGCAACGAAGGTGATTTGGTCGGGCCCGGCATCTTCAATGCCCGCAACTCCCGTTACTTCTACGTCGCCATTGCCAACCAGGTCAGCACCCAGCCTGCTCGCGATCTCTGACAGCTTCATAGGAAAATCCTACTCTGCTTGCCGCTGAGCCTACTTCGCCTCTTCGCTGAGAACGGCGGCCTCAGTGCGTTCGGGCATCCGGCGGCAGCTCCATGCTGAACAGGTCAGGCTGTGCCTCGTCCGCGCCTGCAGCTGGCTTCTTGCGCGAAGGCGTAGTCACCACAGCAATCACTTCCATGCCCTCGATCGCCGACCGGGGCACGAATAACCGCTGCGTGTTGGCTCTAATATCCGGCGGTACAAGGTGGACACCGAGATCCTCCGTCCAGCCGTCCGCCCAGGTCAGGTCAAGCGATGCCAGGCCTTCGATCCGGTCTCCATCACGCATCTGCAGGCGCACCCACAAGCCCTCCGTCCGTGGCCGCGCCAGAAACGTCTTCCTAACCAGCCGCTCCGGTAACAGCTGGTCGCCGATGTTGAAGTCCCGCACATAACTGACGTACTTCACCTCGTTCAACGGGATCAACTGCGCTCGACCGCTCAGGTCAAGCAGATCGAGCAAAGGCGTGGCGCCTTGCACGACAAGTCCCGACTGCGGCAAATATCCCCACAACGGCCCGGGAGAGAAGCGGCGAACGACAACTTTTTTGCGGCTGGACGCCATTGTTCCTCCCTTCGAGCGGCAATGCGAACCATGTTTGCGAGCATTGTCACCCGGGCTGTACCAGACCGCAACAAAAAGTGTGCAACAGGGTGGCAGTGCCGCCACGTGTGTGCTACACTCAGATTTTGTGCTGAGGCTCGTTTTGGCCGCTAAAGCCTTTCGAATAGGCCTCTTAGAAGCACACTGCGGCTAATGTACCAGCCGCGAGGGAGATCGGAACGGTTCATGGCTGATTATATCTATCTGCTGGAAACCCGTCTTTCACCTGCACAGCAGGGCGCCATCGGAATCCTTCGCACCGCCGCCCGCGAAGCCGAAAGCACAATTTTTCTCACCGGCGGCGCCGTCCGTGACCTCACCGGCGGCGGCAGTATCCGTGACCTTGATCTGACACTTCAAGGCGACCCGCTTAAATTGAAGAAAATGCTTGAGAACGCGGGCGCGCGCGCGGTCGGTGAAAGTGCGGTATCCCACCAGCTCTTCCTTGTGTTTCCAGGCGGAGTCCGCGTGGAACTGGCAGCAGCCATGTCCGTCACCTTCCCCAAGCCGGGCAAGCCAAAGTACGAGCTCAGCAATATCACGGACGATCTTCGTCGGCGCGACTTCACCGCGAACGCCATGGCAATCTCCCTCAACGAGGGCTCCTACGGCCTGTTGATGGACCCGCTGAACGGCGTCGCCGACATCGAAAACCGCGAACTCCGGCTCGTCAACAACTACGGCTTCATTGAAGATCCAGCGCGCCTCATCCGTGCCGCTCGTCTCCAGGCTCGCCTGAGTTGGCAGATGGAAGAGAAGACCCGTCAGCGCTATGAAACAGCCAAGGAAGAGGGCTACATCTCGGCACTCAGCCCCTGGAGCCGTGGCTACGAGCTGGAAGAGATCTTCCACGAGGAAGACCCCGTCCGGGTGCTTCGCGCTCTGGAGGCCGAGGGCTGGATGTCTGCTTTGTCCTCATCGCTGAGCGCGGCCAAAGCAAACACTTCCGCTCTGGCCGAGCTTGCGGACAAACAGGGGCAGCTACAGGTGCAGGGCATCCTGTCACAGTCCGCCGCGTTGGCCTTTCCACTTATCACCGGGAAGATGCCTGCCTCCGATATCGCCGCGCTGAAGGAACTGTTCGTTCGGCCTGGTTTCGCACAGGAAATCGACACGATCGAAGCCGCCACACGCGATTTCGCGACGAAATTCAGCAGCAAGGAATTTGCATCACCCTCTGCAGCGTGGAAGCTGTTGCACTCCGCGGAGCCGAACCTGGTGCTCGCACTCTTCTACTCCAGCAAGTCATCCGCGGTGCAGGCCCGCCTCAAAACGTTCCTGGCCGATTCTCCGTCGGCGCGCCAGCGCATTCCGTACGCACTCATGTCCGAGATGCGCATCACACCCGACCTGCCGGCCTACGCTGAGCTTATCGACAAGCTCTTCTTCGAGTTGATGGACGGCAAGTTGTCCACGCCCGAAGAGATGAAGGCCTATCTCGAACCGTTCTCGCCACCCGCGCCGCCTCCGCCGGTGAACCTGCGCCGCGCACGCGCTCGCAAGGAAGCACGGCCCAGCCGCGCGAAGAGCAAGAAGGCTGTAGCCGAAGTGGATGAGACGATCTCCGTTGCAGCGGAAGAAGAGTTGGTCGGTATCGCAGAAGGCATCATGGAAGAAGGCGATCTGACTGGCCCGGACCGTGGTCCCGAGCCAACGGTTGTGACGCCGATCGCCAAGGTCGCGCCTGAAATTACGCCCGTCGTCACGCCGAAGAAGATTCCCTCGAAGAAGACGGTATCCGCACCCGCTCCGGTAAAGGCTGCACCAACCACCGCAAAGGCTGTCGCAGTTCCCGTGAAGGCGGCTTCGGCCAAGCAGGTTCCGGCTGCCGGCAAGTCTGCACCGGCACCGGTGAAAGCAGCACCGGCAAAGAAGGCAGTAAAGCCTCCAGCGAAGAAGGCGCCGCCCGTAAAGGCTGCACCGCCGAAGAAGGCAGCAACCCCTGCAAAGAAGACTGTGCCGTTGAAGACAGTCGCGAAAAAGTCACCAGTCAAGGTGGCCGCAAAGAAGGCCGCACCCACAAAGGCCGCCACAAAGAAGGCGCCAGCGAAGAACGTTCCAGCGAAGAAAGCTGTCCCAGTAAAGACTCCGGCAAAGAAGACCGTACCGGCGAAGAAGTCTGCTCCAGCCAAGAAGGCTCCCGCGAAGGTAGCAAAGAAAGCCGCCAAAACGCCGGGACGCAGATAGCTCAGCAGCAACCGGCATGGGCAGGGGCGCAGCTTCGGCTGTGCCCAATCTTTTTGCCGCTATCCCGCAGCACCAGGCATGCTAGCGTGTCCGCATGCGTCTCCTGCGATCGTTGCTTCTGGTAGCCGTGCTTCTCGGTCTAGGACTTCTCGTTATTCTTGTCGTTGTCTTTCAGACGGCGCCCAGTCAAAACAGCAATGAAACACACTTCGACACACTCATCGTGCTTGGTACACCCGCCAGGAGCGACGGCACACCGTCGGTCGAAATACGCGAACGCGTGGACGAAGCCGTGCGCGAGTACCGTGCTGGCGTGGCGCCACACGTGATCATGACAGGCGGCGCAGCCCACAACCGTTTTGTGGAAGGGCAGGTCATGGCCGATGCCGCCGCAGCACAGGGCGTGCCACGCTCGTCCATCATCGTGGAAGGCCAGGCAAAGGACACCATTCAGAACATCTGGTACAGCCGGCAGATGATGCAGGTCTACGGCTGGCATTCCGCGGAAGTCATCAGCTCGCCCTATCATCTGCCGCGGACAGCGCTCATCCTCGGGCACTACCGCGGCGCCTCGGCCTTCGTCTGGCGGACACACGCGGAGACACGGCCGCCGAAGTCCAGCACGGTCGAGACAGTGCAGCATGCGGTCCACGAGGCACTGGGAGTAATAAAGCTGTGGCTGGAAACTTACCGCCACAATCCATATCTTCCAAACTCCTGATACGTACCTGCATGGACAACGCAGCCGTCCAGGTACACCGGCCGGCATGTGCGGTGAGCGTAGCCATAACTTCTGGGATGGGATTTCGCACCGTCTTTTCCTCATACGCATGCTATGAACACGCAGTAAATAGCACACCGGCGACAGCCTAGAATCGAAGTATGGCCGCTGAGTTCACGCATCTCCATCTCCACACCGACTACAGCCTTCTGGACGGTGCTTGCGACGTGGACAAACTCGCCGCGCATGTAAGTAAACTCGGCCAGACTGCCGCTGCGATGACCGACCACGGCAACATCTTCGGCGCCGTCCACTTTGCCGAAGCCATGCAGAAGAAGGGCATCAAGCCCATCATTGGCTGCGAGCTTTACCTGTCTCAGACCGCCGACCATCGCGAGATGAGCGGCGGCTACGACCACTTCCTTGTCCTCGCTGAAAATGATGAAGGCTACCGCAACCTCGTTCGCCTCACAAGCGAAGCAGCGGTTCACGGCTTCTATCGCAAGCCACGCGTCTCGAAAGAATTTCTTTCGAAGCACACCGAAGGCCTCATCGCCTTCAGCGGCTGCCTTGCCGGTGAAGTGAACAAGCACCTGATGAAGGACAAGTACGAGGATGCCAAGCGCACCGCGGGCATCTTCCAGGACATGTTCGGCAAAGGCAACTTCTTCCTTGAGATTCAAGATCACGGTCTTGAGCCGGACAAAGGCGTCTGCGATCAGCTCTTCAAGCTTGAGAAGGACCTCAACATCCCGCTCATCGCAACCAACGACTCGCACTACGTAGCCGCGGACGACAGTCGTGCCCACGAAATTCTGCTCTGCGTGCAAACGGCCGGATCAATGAACGATCCGAACCGCTTCAAGTTCGATACGCAGGAGTTCTACATCAAGTCCGCGGAAGAGATGCACCGCACCTTCGCGGGACACGAAGAAGTCTGCACACGCACGATGCAGTTCATCGACCGCTGCAACGGCAAGCTGCAAAAGGTGAAGGATCCTTTTCCGGCGTTCCCCGTGCCGGACGGCATGTCGCTGGATGCCTACTTTGAAGAGGTCTGTCGCAAGGGGCTTCGCAAGCGGCTTGATACGGCCATCGCACACCTGCGTTCGCGCGGCCTGCTGCGCTATGAAATCGCCGACTACGAAGCACGCCTGCAGCGCGAGCTTGACTGCATCAAAAGCATGAAGTTCCCGGGCTACTTCATGATCGTGTGGGACTTCATCCGCTACGCCAAAGAGCAGAGCATCCCCGTAGGCCCGGGCCGTGGATCGGCTGCAGGATCGCTCGTCGCCTACGTGATGGAGATCACGGACATCGACCCGCTGCAGAACGAGCTGCTCTTCGAGCGCTTCCTGAATCCCGAGCGCGTGAGCATGCCCGACATCGATATCGACTTCTGCATGAATCGCCGTGGCGAGGTCATCGAGTACGTCAAGCGCAAGTACGGTGCCGACCAGGTCGCGCAGATCATCACCTTCAACACCATGGCCGCAAAGGCCGCCATCAAGGACGTGGGCCGTGCGCTCGAAATCCCCTACGGTGAAGTCGACCGCATCGCCAAGATGATCCCGGCCACCATCGGCATCACCATCGAGCAGGCACTCAAGGACTCACCACCGCTCGCTGCGGCCTACGAGAGCAACACACAGATTCGTGAAGTCATCGACACCGCCATGCGCCTCGAAGGCCTTGTGCGTGGAGCGGGCGTCCACGCAGCAGGCGTCGTCATCGCGCCACAGCCGCTCACAGAGCTTGTCCCCGTCACACTCACCAAGACCGACGACCTCGTCACCGCATACGATATGAAGGCCGTCGAGAAGATGGGCCTGCTCAAGATGGACTTCCTTGGGCTCACCACGCTGACTGTCATCGACGACTGTCTCAAGCTTATCCAGCAGCACCAGGGCATCACCGTCGACATGGCCACTGTCGATCTCGACGACCAGGTGACGTACGAAAAGGTCTTCCATCGCGCACTGACGTCCGGTGTCTTCCAGTTTGAATCCGGCGGCATGCGCGACGTGCTGCGACGCTACAAGCCCACCACCGTCGAAGACCTGACCGCGCTCAACGCACTCTATCGTCCCGGCCCCATCCAGGGCGGCATGATCGATGACTTCATTGAACGTAAATGGGGCCGGCGCGCGGTTGAGTACATGCTGCCCGAACTCGAAGACCTGCTGCGCGAGACGCTTGGCGTCATCGTGTACCAGGAACAGGTGATGCAGATCTCGTCCGTCATCGCCGGCTATTCGCTTGGCAGCGCCGATCTGCTGCGCCGCGCCATGGGTAAGAAAGACCCAGCCGCCATGGCCGAGCAGCGCGAACTGTTTATGGCCGGTGCAGCCGAGCGAAAGCACCCTAAGGACAAGGCCGGCGCACTCTTCGATCTCATCCTGCAATTCGCAGGCTACGGCTTCAACAAGTCGCACTCGTCGGCATACGCTCTGCTGGCGTATCACACGGCATGGCTCAAGACGCACTATCCCATTGAGTTCATGGCGGCGTTGCTGACGAGCGAAACCAGCAAGCCGGAGAACGTGGTGAAGTACATCGGCGAGTGTCGCGAAATGGGCATCACTGTCCTGCCGCCCGACGTACAAATCTCCGACGCTAACTTCACGCCAAGCAACAACGGCATCCGCTTCGGTCTTGCAGCCATCAAAAACGTAGGTGGCAACGCCATCGAGACCATTACGGCATCACGCAGAAACTTGCAGGCAGAAGGGAAGCCGGGCTTCGCTTCGCTATGGGACTTCTGCGAGTCCATCGACCTTCGCCTGCTCAACAAGCGTGTCTTGGAATCGCTCATAAAAGCCGGAGCGATGGACAGCTTCGGTCCACGCGCCCGCGTCTTTGCCGCAGTGGACAACGCCATGGAGCGCGCGCAAAAAAGCCAGCGCGATGCGGCCAGCGGCCAAAGCGGCCTCTTCGGCCTCTTCGACGCGGGCCCGGTCGGCAACGCTCCTGCACCCGCGGACGATCTGCCCAAAACCCCAGACTGGGATGAGCACACGCGCCTGCAAAACGAGAAGGAAGTCCTTGGCTTCTTCGTCAGCGGCCACCCCATGGACAAGTACCGCGAGAAGCTGCGGAACCTCAAGGTCGTCGATACCGCAACCGCATGCGAAATGAAGCCGGAGCCACAGGTCTTCCAGCGCGGCCAGCGCGAGCCGCAAAACGAGATCCAGATCGCGGGTGTCATCACCGGCCTGAAGGTTGCAAAATCCAAGCGAAGCGGCGAAATGTATGCCTCCGCTTGCCTCGAAGACACCGTCGGCAAGATCGATCTCATCGCCTTCCCCAAGGACTACGAGAAGCTGCATGAAGCGCTCAAGATCGACGTTCCTGTCCTCATCCGCGGATCGCTGCGTGGTGAGGAAGACTCTGCGCCGAAGCTTTCTGTCACAGCAATCACCGCCCTCGAAGATGTAAAGATCAAGCTGCCGGAAGCCCTCCGCATCAAGGTGCCGCTGCATAATCCAGACGCCGCTCTACTGGAGAAGCTGCTGACGATCTTCACCGACCGCCCCGGCCCAGGCAAACTGCTGCTCGATCTGGAAGAGCCGGGAGAGTTCTGTGCTGTCCTTGAACCGCATGGTTTTAACGTGTGTGCGGATCGCCTCTTCATAGACCAGGTTGAAGGCCTGGTTGGCGCCGGCGGCGTGAAAGTCATCAACTAAATCAAGCAAGCCGCAAACAATGCGCGTGAGAAAACTCTCCCAGAGGCCATAGCAAACTCCTTCGCCTACCATGGCCAGGTACCGATAGCTGTAATCTGCTGTTCCAGATCGTTTCCGCTGCAGATTGGCATATCAGGCGCGAGTAGGTGTGTCGTCTAGCCCGCGGTTTCGCCGCGCGCAAGTGTGATTTATGTTGCTTGATGCGCAGGTTCGTATAAGCTTCGGCAATGTGGCGTGATCATAAAGCACTGGCATACGCGCTGATGCGCTTCGCCCTTGGCATCAATATCTTTGGGCATGGCTTCTTCCGCATCCTCAGCGGCGTAAGCGCCTTCGTGCACGCAATGGCGCCCGGCATGGACAAAGGCCCATTACCGCACGCCCTCTCCGTCGGGTTTCTTTACGCGACTCCGTTCATCGAGTTGGCACTCGGCGTCCTGCTCATGATCGGGCTGTTTACGCGGCTGACACTGGTTCTTGGACAGCTCAACATGATCGCGCTCGTCTTCGGCACAACCTCCACCCAAAACTGGACAGGCGCAAGCACACAGCTGGAATACAGCTTCGTCTTCTTTGCCATGCTGTGGCTCGTCGAGGCCAACACCATCTCGGTCGACGGTCTGTTGGGCCGCAAGAACGTATAATCGCCCTAGGTTCGCATGGCAGAGATAGAAGCAAAGCCCGTAGCCGCGCCCATCCCCGAGGCGTGGCGAAAGACCGAGGTTGCGCGTGACCCGCAGCGCCTGCACCCCATGAATTTTATCGACGCGCTCTTTACCGGTCAGAGCGAGCTCCACGGTGATCGCAGCTTTGGTGATGATGCAGCCATGTACGCCGGCATGGCCCGCTTCGGCGACGATGAAGTCCTCGTTCTCTGCAACCGCAAGGGCCGCACCACCAAGGAGCGCATGCAGTTCCGCTTCGGCTCGCCCGAGCCGGAAGGCTATCGCAAGGCACTGCGCGCCATGAAGATCGCCGAAAAATTCGGCCGCCCCGTCTTCACTTTCCTCGACCTCGCGGGCGCCTATCCAGGCCTCGGTGCAGAGGAGCGCGGGCAGGGCGAAGCCATCGCACGCAACCTCATTGAGATGTCGCGCCTGCGCGTACCCACCATCACCGTCATCACCGGCGAAGGCGGCTCCGGCGGAGCGCTTGCGCTCGCTGTCGCGGACCGCGTCCTGATGCTTGAAAACGCTATCTACTCCGTCATCTCACCCGAGGGCTGCGCCTCCATCATGTGGAAGGACGCGGGTAAGCGGCAGCAAGCGGCAGAAGCGTTGAAGTACACAGCGCCGGATGTATCGCGCCTTGGCTGTGTGGATGACGTGATCGCCGAACCGCCAGGAGGTGTGCAGGCCGACCCGGAAGGCGCCATGGATCGCGTTCGCAGCTGCCTGGAGCACCACTTCGCAGAACTCAAGTCCAAATCCATCGACGATCTGCTTGCGAACCGCTACAACAAGTTCCGCAACATCGCATCGTTCTACACCACCGCCTAGGCTCAGCCCAGCAGAAAGGGAAGCCAGCGATGCCCCCCGCAACAGGCACTCCACGCACAAGCCGTCCGGCAGCGCTCTTTCTTCTTAGCGCTGCATGGATCGTGCTGTCACTCTCCGTCGCCCATGAGCTGTGCGCCCTGGCGCCTGCCTTATGGCAGGACTTCGCGCGTCAGCTCATCGCAGCGGTCCTGCTCTTTGCCGGCTTCTATGTCCTCGCACGTGCCTGGGTTCCGGACCTTCGACCTCTCAGCAGCATAGGCTTCGTACGCCGCCCCGGCATCGCCACCGAATTCGGACTGGGAGCCGCGCTCGGCTGGGCGATCGCTCTCGCCTTCGTTCTGCCCGCCGTTCTCACCGGCAACCAGTCGCTCACCTTCGGCTTCAATCAGATCGCGATCTTCCGTACGCTGATAAGCGCTGCCACACTGGTCGCCTTCGCATGTGTTACCCAGCTTGTGATCGCGGGCCTGCCCACGCGTCTGCTGGTCCGCGCAACCAGCCCATCCTGGACAACCGCCGCAGTCGTCTTCGTGGCTGCCTGCCTTGTCGTTACGCGCGGCTCAGGCGACGGCAGCAGCGTGCTTTTCGCCGCACTGGCCGCCGCTCTGTTCTGCACGGCATTCCTCCGCACACGTGCCCTCTGGCTGCCACTCGGCCTGCAAATCGGCTGGACGCTTAGCCTGCAGCTGCTCTTCGGCGCAAACTCGCCCTACGAGCCGCCAGGCTACGGCATCATCCAGGGCGACACGGGCGGCCCCGCCTGGCTCACCGGAGGCCCGTTCGGCCCCGAGGCCTCGTCCTTCGCCATCGTCATCCTGATCCTCGCGATTGTGGCCCTGATCCGCATCACACGCGATTACGCCTGGCACTACACCTACCAGCCCATCGTCGGCGCTGCCTACCCGGTTGAGGTTGCCCCGCCGGCGGAACACATCAAAGAAGAGCAGCGCGCAGACAAAGCCACACCGCTTGTGCAGATTCAGGGTCTACCCCCATCCGGCCCATCCGGTCCAGTTTTGTAATTCCCCTATCACTCGTATCAAAAAGGTTGATGGCTGTCGCTTGCGCTCAGGGCATCATCGGGTCTACATTGCCTTCACGGGACCCCAATTCATGCGCTCCGCATTGATCTCCGCTCTGCTGCTGTGTACAGTGTCGTGCGTGACTGCGTCCGCGGTGGCCCAGGCCAATTTACCCACGCCCCAACGAGATGTCTTCGTCGTCAACGCCGATAGCGCCATCGGAGACCCGCTCCTCGGCTTTAAACCCACGCGCGTGGAACTGACCGACCAGCCCATGGACATCAGCGGCAAGCGGGAGCTGGTTCGCATGTTGCTGATGGAGCAGGGCTTCGCTCATCGTGCGCTGCCACTGGGAGCACCCGGCCTGGTGCTGCATGCAAACGGACGCCTCACCGTAGACAGCGACACGCTGAAGCAGCGCATGTACAAAAAGGGCATGGCAGCCGCCGCGGGCGACCGCATCATGATCACGGACATCTCCGTGCTCGTCGATCGCATTTACATCGATGTGAACGGCGGACCCTACCTCTCGCATCGCTTCCTTCGCCACCTCTCCATCAACGGTGCGCCCGTAGCAGGCGACGGTCAGGTCGGCGAAAGTCCCACCGGCACCCGCATCACCCTGCTGTTCGAAGGCGATACACCACGCCTGACGGGCTCCGAAGTGAAGGCGTTGCTCGAACCGCTGCTCGACTTCGGTCTGAAATCGGCCGAGCAGGCCTTCGCGGACACCCTGCCTGAGCCCATCAAGAAGGCAATCGACGAGCACGAAATCCTCGTCGGCATGAACCGCCGCATGGTGCTCGCAGCGCTCGGCGCGCCAGAGAGCAAGCTGCGCGAACGCGCTCCGGACAGCACCACCGGCGAGGTCTTCGAGGAATGGATCTACGGACACACGCCGCAGACCATCCGCTTCGTCCGCTTCCGTGGCGACCGGGTCATACTTCTCAAAACTGCTGCGCTCGGCAAGCCACTGGAGATCGCCGACAAAGACCAGCTAGCCGACTACCGCGACCCGAACCTGACACACGTGGTCGCGCTAGGCGACACGGCAACGCGGCCAAAGAACGCGGATCCCGACGCCACCAGCGCGCCGTCACTCCTGGAACCCGGAGAGAAGACCAGCGTTGACGGCGTTGTCAAGGCAAAGCCAGATGCGTCCAAACCCGACGCAAAGCCTGACAACACCAAACCGGATGCTCCCAAAGCGGACACCGGCAAGAACCTGGCAGGGAACATCTCTGCGTCAGCTTCAGCCACCATCCCGCCTCGTGTAAACTAGTCAGGTTGCGCGAAAGAGCCCGCGGTCTCCCCGTGGCTGCTCGAAAACCGCTCGCCTGCACAGGCCCAAGCGGACCATTCGCGAATCACGATCCCATCAGGCGCACGGAAGGCGCCGCAGAGAGGAATACCCCATGGCGAAGATTGCCAAAACCGGTGATCGCAAGAAAGCGATGGACACCACAAAGAGCACCGACTGCCCGAAATGCAGCAAGCCGACCCGCATCGTAAAGCGCGTCAAAGACCGCGAGCGCGGCACCCCCGGCGGCATCTACATTTCCTGCTCGGCCTGTGACTTTTTCGAGCGCCTCTAAGCTCTCGATCCGTCAGAACGTCACTCGACTTCAACGCTACAAGGCTTTTATCAGACCCAGTGCTTCGGCGCTGGGTCTGTTGTTTGTGCTGCTCTAAACCTTTGTGCTGCTCTAAACCAACGCAACAGCCGAAATCTCTTCCAGCATGGCCCGCGCTGCAGCCGCCGGATCAGCCGCACGCGTGATCGGCCGGCCCACCACAAGCATATCCGCGCCATAGCCAATCGCGTCACCAGCCGTCGCAACGCGGCTCTGGTCATCCGTGCCGTAACCCGCCGGACGAATCCCCGGAACCACCAGCAGCGCCTTCCGCGCTGCACTCGACCGCAGCGGCACAATCTCTTCTGGCGAACACACAAGTCCGCTCACGCCCGATGCCATCGCCATCTCACCCAGCCGCGTCGCCTGCCGGCTCGCTGAACTCTCGATGCCCGTAGCCAGCAACTGCCTCTCATCCATGCTTGTAAGCACGGTAACGGCAAGCAGCCTCGGCGCGACAGGCAGGGCGGCAGCAGCCTCAACAGCAGCCGCCAACATCGCTGGGCCGCCCAGGGCATGCAGTGTCAACAAACCAGCACCACTCACCGCAGCGGATCGAACGGCTCCCGCAACGGTGTTAGGAATATCGTGCAGCTTCAGGTCCAGGAACACCTCAAACCCACGTTCGCGAAGCGTCTCCACCATGCCGCGCCCTTCGGCAAGGTAAAGCTCAAGCCCAACCTTCAGCCAACGAATCGACCCACCCAGCCGCTCCACCAGTTCCAACGCGGCGGCGCGATGGGGAACGTCAAGCGCAACAATCAACCGGTCTTTCGCGCTATGATCCTGAGCGTCCATGCCTCCAGTTTAGCCGCAGCTATGCTGGTAGAAGCATGATTTTAGGCACATATCAAGTCGCACCAACGGCGCTAACCATTGCAGGATTCGACCCCTCTTCAGGTGCCGGCATCACGGCAGACCTTGCCGTCTTCGCGGCGCACGGCCTGTTCGGCACGTCTGCCATCACGGCGCTCACCGTGCAGTCCACAGTAGGTGTTCAACGCGTTGAGCCCATCGCAGGCGATCTGCTGGCCGAAACCCTCGCATGCCTCGAAGCGGATCTGCCGCCCGCCGCCATCAAAATCGGCATGCTCGGCGGAGACCCGCAGGTTGCCGCGGTTACCGCCTATCTCCAGTCGTTACAACGCAAGATCCCCATCGTCCTCGATCCCGTGCTGCAGTCCTCCTCAGGAGCGCCGCTGCTCTCACAAGCAGGCCGCCTGCGCATGCAGGACGAACTCATACCGCTTGTAAGCGTCATCACGCCCAACGCGACCGAACTCTCGATCCTCGCCGGCATGCCATGTGTGTCTGACGAAGATATCCGCTCAGCCGCCGGGGCATTGGCGAGCCGGTATCCCACGCTGACTATCCTGTGTACCGGCGGAGACCGGCCCAAACCCGATGACCTCCTGCTCCACAACCGCGTCTGGACCGTCCTCGAAGGCAAGCATATTGCAACCCGCGCGACACACGGCACGGGCTGCGCGCTCTCAAGCGCACTCCTGTGCGGCTTGCTGCAGGGGATCGACATGCCCGCAGCCGCCCAAGCCGCAAAGGAGTATGTCGTACAGGCTATGCTGCGCGCCACCCCACATGGATCCGGCCGGGGTCCTATGCACCTCCTATGGCCTGTTTCGCAACACAATGGGCGCTAAGACAGCATTATGACTTGGCCGATAAGCCCAGCATGTCGGCCACCCCCGTCCTCATCACGTCATGCCATCCGTTTTCGCCCGTTCCGCCCACCGCGCCACAACCAGTGCCGCCGCGCTGCCACACCACGCCGCAGCAAGACCGAGCACTTGAAGCGCTCGGCCACGCCATCGAGTACCTTGTCGACTCACGCCTGCTCCATGATGCTGACGCAGTGAGCGACAACGCCGCCGTTCATCTGCTCATGATCTGCTCACGCGCCATCTTCGCCGAATGCGATCTGGTCGCATCGCTGCGCCAGCGCGTCGGCAATGCGCTCAGCCGCCATCTGCACTGGAAATTTAGTACCGCCTGGGGACGCTAGCGCCGAACCCGAGCTTGGCCTCTCTAAAGGTCAGCGCTGATATCCTCGGAGGAATGGCAACCCCGCTCACAATCCAATTCAACGGCTCAGAACGAGCGTTTGACGATCTCGGGGAGCAGCCCACCATCGCGACTTTTGTCGTGGTGCTTGGCCTGCGAGCCGACCGTGTGGCCATCGAACAAAACGGTGAAATCGTACCGCGTTCGGCATGGGAAACTACGTCTGTAAGCAGCGGTGACCATATTGAGCTCGTCCACTTCGTAGGTGGAGGAACATGAAATAGTAATCTTTGCAAACATTTAGAGAATATACCTAAACCGTCACTGAAGCTTCCTGTCCGGCATGCAACAGCTCCATCCAGCGATCGCCATAGGTCTCCCACCCACCAAGAGTCTTGACCCGCCGCAGGGCAGCAGCGCGCATCTGCTGCTGCAAAGCGGGTGTATCGCACAGCAGCTGCATGCGATCGCGCAGTGCTCCAGCGTCACGAATTGGCACTATAAAACCCTCAACCCCATCCGTGAAGAGGTCTTCTGCGCCTGTGTTTGTCGTGGCCAGCACCGGGCAACCGCACGCAAGCGATTGTCCCTGAACCAGCGCCAAACCCTCCTCAATGCTGGGCAGCACCAGCAGGTGGCTGCTGCTCATCAAGTCGGCGACACCCGTCTGTGGCAGCAATCCCAGCAGTTCAACGTGCTGTTGCGGCAACTTCGCCAGCACCGGCGCCATCTCGCGGGACAGGGCGCCAACAATTCGTAATCGCTTATTCGGATGCCGCACCTGCGCAAACGCCTCCAGCAGGTAGGGAATACCTTTCCGCAGGCTCACACCGCCTACGAAGAGCACTTCAAAGCGATCGGCAGGGGGGCTGGCGGTGGGCGTAAAGCTCTCCAGGCGAACACCATATGGGATCGTGTGAACTTTGTCCGCAGCAATCCCCATCTCGACAAACGACCGCGCAGCAAAGCTGGAAGGCACCGTGATCCCATCCGCGATGGCGTAGATTTCGTCCTCGCGAGCGTTATCGCGTTCGTCACTCACCGGGGCGTCCACGCCCCAGCGGCGGAACTCCTCGGTAACCAGCGCCTCCTGGTAGCGCTGGTGCGACGATCCTCGATCACAATAGAAACGCCCGCCGCGCCGCTGCACCAACGCACCCGTCTTCAGCGACGACCCGGATATCCCAATCAGCGCATCGCACTCCGGCACGTTCCGAAGCGTGTATTCATCGAACGTCAACGCATTCGCATAGCCCGCCAGATTCTCCAGCCAGTGCGGCAGCAAACGAGCGCGCTGAGCCAGAAACTCCGGCGTATGGATCCAGGGAAACGTATGCACCTTGCGTACGGGTAAGCCTTCGCGCTCCAGCCGGCGACGCGGCCACGTGGAAAAGACAGCCGTAAGCTCACCGCGGCGCTCCAGCTCACGAGCCAGGTCGAAGTGGTGAAACACACCAAAGACAGTCTGAACAATACGCATCGAGGGACTGTCGGGATGGTAGCAGAGGCAAACCGAACCAATGAAGACAACACGCCTTACGCAGGCCCACTATACAGAATATGCATTATCGGACGTAGACAGAGTTTCCTCGTATGTGCACATCACTCTTTACGTAGCCGTCACCTTCAACGTGTAGGTTGCGCTATGGGTCAGAAACCCGTCCGTGACAGTCACCGTATAGGTATAGCTTCCTGCTGGTGTGTATACGGCGTTTTGCGCTGGCAGCTTCCCACTACAGCCATCCATTCCGCCGCAAACCGAGCCAAGCACTAAAACAAGCAGTGCCAGCCGCGCCAGACAATATCTCCGCCGGAAGCACGCTGCCACGCCAAGGGCTGCTAGCCAGCCCAGCGTTCCCAGTCCAAAGCCGCCGTAACCCACCACGGTGTACTTCGAGGTCGTCGTAATGACAACTCCGGCACTAGCCGTCGTGGAAGGCACAAACGAAGTGACCGACGGTGCGCATGTGGATGCGGGAGCGTTCGTCGTACACGTCATGGTCACGGTGGATGAGAAGCCCGAGACCGGCAGCACCGCCGCGGCCACGGACAGTGAGTTGCCGGCAACTACCGATCCGAAAGATTGCGGTATCGCCACTGTGAAATCCACCCCTGTGCCGGTAAGCGCAACGGACACTCCCGCAAGCGTCACAGCACCTGTGCGGCTGCCCGTCGTCGTGGGCGTAAAGGTTACATTCACCATGCACGTCCCGCCCGCCGCCAACGACGATCCACAACCGCCCGCAAGGCTGTAGTCCCCGCTCACGGTGAGTCCAGTCGTGGATATAGCGCCGGGTGCGTTGTTCGTCAGCGTGAAGCTCTCCGTTACCGAAGCTCCAACATCCGTGTTCGGAAACGCAAGGCTCGTTGTGGAGCTCGTAACCGCCGCAACACCCGTGCCGGTGACGGTGCTCATCAAGGTCCCGGCTGGTGCAACGACAGTGAGAGTCCCGTTCGCCGGACCAACCACCGTGGGTTTAAACGCGACGGAGATCGTGCACGACGCTCCGGGAGCGACGTTCTGGCAGGTCTGGCCGGTGACGACAAAGTCTCCGGTAACCGTGGCGGACGTGATGCCCGTTGCGAAGATGGAGTTATTGGTCCAGCTAAAGGTCTTCGATGCCGTTGTAAAGCCGACGGCTTCCGTACCGAAGTCGATGGTGGAGGGCGTCAGCGTGGGCGAGCCGCCGTTGCTCGTGAGATCGAACAGGCTGTATTCCAGCAGCTTGTCCTGCGGCGACAGCGTGGTCGTTGGAGCTGCGCACTCCGTCGGAAACGTCAGACGGGCCGTCTGCGACGTCGGCGATTCAACGTGGTAGTCGTTGAACAGAACGCGGCCGCACTGGTTGGTTGCGCCGATGGGTATATTAAAGGTGAACTGCACAGCGGGACTGCCCGTCGTATTTAGATTGAGGTACGTCTGCGATGCAGAACCGACGCTGGTGATCGTGTTGAACACATTGTTGAGAGAAACCTGTCCCGCTATGGTGGAAGCACCCACAAGCTGTAGCCACGCGGCAAGTGTGGCGCCGCCTGCGAAGCTGGTATTGACAGTTGCAGACGCAGTGCTGGCTTCTGATCCGGTGGCTCCGCTCCAGGTTGCAACGGGGGCAAGCGAAGCATTGTTCGCGAGCCAGATATAGGACCAGTGGTTCGCGAACACGCGGCCGCCGGCGTTAACGTACTGCAGAAAGTTTGCGTTCTGCGTCGCATCGATTCCCTGGCCGTTGTCTGTGCCTTGGCACGGCAGCATGATGACGTCGTACTTGTTCAGAAGCGAGCTGCTTCCCATGAGCGTGGACTGCGACGGCGTGGAACTGTCAATGACTGCCCCGCCGGCACTCGTGGACTGGTTGCCGCCCATAGTGCCCTGCCCTTCGAACAGGTGGATGCGGCCGGTACCGGTAGGATCCGTAAACTCCGAATCAGCAATACCCACCTTACGCAGAACACATTCGACTGAGTCAACGCGCCCGGTTGCAATGGCGAACTGCGGAATATCGCCCTGGCTCTGATTCTGCGGAAAGTGTGTGAGATCAGCCGTAACCACTGTATTCGTACATGCGACGGTGGATGGAATCACCACCTGCCTGCGCCACTTCCCGGACTGAATGACCAGCGGAATGTTCGCGCCAACGGGAATGTCGTTGATCGTAAAGGTCCCGTCCGCTGCGGTCGTGGTGCCCACCAGCGGTGAGCCGGACGGTGTTGCTCCTGGCACCAGGCACTGGACGCCGGCGGTCATCGGAGCGGGTGCCGCGTTTGGAATGAAAACCAGCACATTCGGCAGCGGATCGACACCGTTCGGCGCATATACCGTGCCGCTGATGGACGTCGTGCCACCACCCGTGCAGGAGACCTGTTGCAGGCACAAACCCGTACACGTCTGTGTTGTCGCAGTGTCAGGCAGGACAAGAGCAAGGAGCAGCAAAAGACAAAGGCGTTGCATCAAGCGGAGGAGCTCTGGTCCTACACGACAGGATGCGACGCGTGCAGGATAAACACGTTTGTCCTTCATAACTTGCACCATACCCCGTAGGACGGGACTTCTGCCTTGTGGATTCAGCAGGAATCGTCTCGTCGCATATCGCATCCGTGCTCTAAAATTGGAGAAGTGGAACATCTCCTGAATCTGTTGTGGCTGGTCGTTGCGAGCATCCTATTCGCACTCACGATCCAGTGGCACGTGCGCGGTAAGCTACGGTGTTCCCTGCCCGTAGCCTTGGGATGCGCAGCGCTCATCGCGCTCACGCTCTTCCCTGCGCTCTCCATGACAGATGATCTGCAGCGTGCCAAGCTCTACGAGGAACCAAGTGGGCACCACGGTAGCCTGCTGCTGCAGCGTTCCCTTGACGACGGCGAACTCACCGATGCCTTCTTCTTCGGATCGCCGTTCCTGCTGCTCATGGCAGCGGCGCTGGTATCTCTCGGCAGGATGACCCAGCGTCGTGACGTGCGGGCTTCCGCTCTAACCCGCGGTGTCCGTCCCGACGCCGTGCGGCCGCCTCCGGCATGCCTGCCCGCGCTGGCTGCCTAGCTCCCCTCTTCATCACACGAACCCCGAACGAAACTTATCCGCAACGCATGCAGCGCTGAGGACACCCGTATCCGTATGAGACACACCCTCTTGATCGGCTCCCTTGCCCTGTTGCAGGTAACCGCCCATGCCCAAACCACAGCGCCGCCGGCTTCTACGCCGCCACCGGCGCCGTTGACCATGCAGGGAGCCGTGGCCTACGCACGGTTGCACAGCCCCGCTCAACTCGGCGCACAAGTACACCTGTCAGCCATCCGCGCTTACGAGATCACCGCAGGCCTCCGGCTCAACCCCAACCTTGTCGCGGAAGGCACACAGACCAGCCTCGGCAAGGACGATCCCAATGGGCCGGACTTCTACGGCATCGGCCTGCAACGTACCTTCGAGACTGGAGGCAAGCGCACACTGCGCCTGAACGCGGCGCGCGCGAACACCAGCGTCGCATCCGCCCAGGTCGATGACCAGCGGCGCACCCTCGACTTCAACGTCCGCACAGCCTTCACGCAAATGTTGCAAGCCAAAGCCGCCCTGGCCATCGCCAACGACAACCTGACCGGCTACCAGAGGACGGTAGACCTGATGAAGGTGCGCCTTGACGTTGGCGATGTCGATCGCACCGACTTCGAGCGTATTGAGCTGCAGCTGGTCGGCTTTGAGAACGACCAGACAAACGCACAGCTCAATCTGACCCAGGCCAGCGAACAGCTGCAACTCCTGCTGGGTGAGCCCTCCGTGCTGCCCAATTTCGACATCGTCGGCGCGCTCACACTGCCACCCATCAACCAGACGGTCACTGATCTCGAAAATGCCGCGATTGCCGCCCGCCCGGATCTTCAGGCGGCCGATCGCCAGGTGCGTGCGAATGAAGCCGCCATCCGGCTCGCCGACGCCATGGGCAAGGTCGACCCGCAACTCGGCGCCGAGTACGAACTCAGCGGTCACGCCAACACGTTCGGTTTCAACGTGCAGGTTCCACTGCGCATCTTCGACCGCAACCAGGGCGAGAAAGAACGCACACGCCTTGAAGCCGACAGCAGCCGCCTCCTGCTCATCCAGGCACGCAACCAGGTCATCAATGACGTGGATCAGGCCTACGCCGCCTACCAGGCTGCGGTGGCACAATCCGCGCGCTACCAGAACAAGTATCTGGCAGAGGCCGCGCACGTCCGTGACAACCTCGAATTCGCCTATCGCAACGGCGACGCCACCTTGCTCGACTACCTCTCGGCCCTGCAGGACTATCGCCAGACCAACCTTGCCGCGCTGAACGCGCAGGCTCAGGCGCAAACCGCGCTCCACCAACTCTCGTACGCCACAGCGACTGAGGTGAACCCATGATCAAACCCACGGCCTCACTTGCAGGCGCGGCCCTGCTGCTGGCTCTTGCAGGATGCGAAAAGAAGAAGGAAGCACCGCAGGCTGACCTGCCCGCGGCCAACCTGCAAACCGCCACCGTTCACAGCACCACGCTCACCGACTCGCTGACCATTCCTGCACACGTCGATGCCGATCCGACGGCGCTCGTGCACATCTTCCCGCCGCTCGCCGGCCGCATCTCCGAGATGAAAGTGATCCCCGGCCAGGAAGTTCATAAGGGCCAAACCATCGCCATGCTGCAAAGCGCGGATGTCGCCGCAGCCCGCTCCGACTACGAGAAAGCGAAAATTGAAGCCGACCGAGCGGATCGTGCGATGGCACGCGGCAAGATCCTTCTCGACCACGAGGTCCTCTCGCAAGCCGCCTACATCGAGCTGCAAGCCACCGCAGCGGGCGACCACGCCGAACTCGAGCGCACCCGCCAGCGTCTCCACGAGCTCGGCTTCAGCGAGAACGGCACATCCGACATCGCCCCCATCACCGCGCCTATCTCAGGCACCGTGATCGACATCGGCACCGCCAACGGCGAACTGCAGCGCTCGCTGGACAATGCCTCCGCCAACGGGATCGCAACCATCGCCAACCTTGATACCGTCTGGGTGCAGGGCGAGGTCTTCGAACGCGATCTCACGTTACTCAAACGTGCTGAAAACGTCAGCGTCACCGTGCAGGCGTATCCCGGCGAAGTCTTTCACGGCACACTCGCTAACGTGGGCGACGCCTTCGACCCAACCACGCACACGCTCCGCGCGCGCGTCGTCCTCAAGAACCCCGGTCACCGCCTGAAGCCGGCCATGTTCGCCAGCCTGCAGGTCTCACGTCCCCCCACAACGGCAGTGACCGTGCCGGCAACCGCGGTCATCCATGACGGCGAAGCCACCGGCGTCTACGTCCAGGGCTCGGACAACAAGTTCACGCTGCGCCAGGTCAAGGTAGGCGCTGCCCATGGCGACGACGTTGAGATCCTCAGCGGCCTCAAGGACGGCGAACGCATCGTGAAGACAGGCGCCAGCTTCATGCGCGCGCCGGTGGGAGACTAACCATGTCTGCCCTCGTCCGGCTCTTCCTGCGCATGCGTGCGCTCATCCTGATCCTTCTCGCGTGCATGCTGGTCGCCGGCACCTTCGGCGCCTTGCAGCTCGATGTGGAAGCGTACCCCGATCCATCACCTCCGCTCGTCGAAATCATTACGCAGAACCCGTCATGGTCTGCCGAAGAGATGGAGCAGCAGGTCACCGCGCCCGTTGAGACATCCCTCTTCGGCATGCCGCACCTCGACGGCGTGCGCTCCATCTCCATCTTCGGTCTGTCCGACGTCAAGCTGTACTTCACCTTCACCAGCGACTACTTCCGCGATCGCCAGGAGGTGCTCGACAGGCTCCAACTCATCCAGCTGCCAAACGGCCTGCAGCCGCAGCTTTCACCGTGGTCGCCCATCGGTGAAATCTATCGCTACGAATTAGTCGGCCCATACACGCTGAACGACCTGACGGCCACGCAGGACTGGCTTGTCCGGCGTGAGCTCAAGCAGGTACCCGGCATCATCGACATCACCACCTTCGGCGGCATGGTCAAGCAGTACCAGATCGAGGCCGATCCACAGAAGCTGCTGGCACACGGTGTCACCCTGCCGCAGGTACTCGCCGCCGTGCAGAACTCCAACGCGAACGCCGGCGGTAACTATGTCACGCTTGGCGAACAAAGCGTCAACGTTCGCGCTCTCGGCCAGCTCCACACAGTCGGCGATATCGAGCAGGTCGTCGTCGCGCAGAACAAGGGCGTACCCATCCTCGTGGGCGATGTAGCCGCGGTTAAGGAAGGCTCGCAGCAACGTCTCGGCAAGGTCGGTCGCAACAACCATGCCGACACATTGGAAGGCATCGTCCTACTCAACAAAGACGAAGAGAGCATTCCCGCGCTCGAAGGCCTCAAAGCCAAAATTCATGACTTGAATCACGGTCTGCTGCCGCCCGGCATGCGCATCGACACCATCAGCGATCGCACCAACCTCATTGACCGCACCGAGCACACCGTTCAGCACGTCATCATCACCGGCCTTGTGCTCGTCACGCTCATCCTGCTCTTCATGCTCGGCGACGTCCGCACCACGATCATCGCCGCATTCACCATCCCGTTTGCCGTGCTCTTCGCCTTCTCCATGATGGTGCTGACCGGCCACTCCGCCAACCTCATCTCCATCGGCGCCATCGACTTCGGCATCCTCGTCGATGCCTCCATCGTCGTGCTCGAAAACATTCACCGCAAACTCTCGCGGCGATTGCCTGAAGACGATCTCGCCACACTCATCATTGAAGGCGTGCAGGACGCATCGCGCCCTGTGCTCTTCTCCACCGTCATCATCCTCGTGGCGTTCATTCCGCTCTTCACCATGCAGGGCGTACCGGGCAAAATCTTCGCGCCCATGTCCGTCACCTACGGCTTCGCGTTGATTGGCGCACTGCTCTTCGGTCTCGTCTTCGCTCCGGTACTCGCATTTGTACTGGCGCCAAAGGGTCCGCCAAAAGCCGTCCCCACAACAGAAGATTCCCACGCGGGCGAAGGCACATGGCTGTCGAACTTCTTCCGCAGGGTCTACAACCGCGCCTTTGGCTGGACCATGCACAGCAGTAAGCTCGTGTGGGGTGTTGCCTTCATCGCTTTGGCCATCGCGGGCTTCATCTTCGTCTACGGCGTCGGCGGCGAATTCATGCCGCCGCTCGAAGAAGGCAACCTGTGGATTCGCGCAACACTGCCGCAGGATGTCTCCTTCGACCTCGCAGAAAAAACCGTGGATGACTTCCGCCGCGAGTTCATGGCCTTCCCGGAAGTCAAGCAGGTCGTCTCGCAGCTCGGCCGCCCCAACGACGGCACCGACGTCACCACCTTCAACAACCTCGAATTCCTCGTCGATCTCAAAGACTCCAGCGAATGGCCTGCAAGCGTCCACGGCGACAAGGACAAGCTCATCGAACAGATGCAGCACGCGCTCAGCAAATACCCCGGCGCGGTCTTCGGCTTCTCGCAGCAAATTCAGGACAACGTTGAAGAGGCCATGAGCGGCGTCAAGGGTGAAAACTCGCTCAAAATCTTCGGCGATGACCTCGGTGAACTATCGAAGCAGGCCCTGCTCGTGCAAAATGTGATGGAACACGTGCAGGGCGTCACCGACGTCGGCATCTTCAAAGTCGATGGCCAGCCCTCACTCATCATCCAGGTCGATCGTGCTAAGGCGTCACGCTACGGCGTAGCCCCTGCCGATGTAAACGCCGCCGTACAGGCCGCCGTCGGTGGCGCTCCGGTCACGCAGATGGTCGAAGGCGACCGCCGCTTCGATATCACTGTGCGTTATCCCCAGCAATACCGTGATAATCCCGACGCTGTCGGCAGCATCGTGCTACCCGCCGCCGACGGCAGCAACGTACCGCTCTCCGCCATCGCAAACATCGGCATACGCCAGGGCAGCTTCCAAATCTACCGGGAAGCTGGCCGCCGCTACATCCCTATTAAATTCAGCGTGCGTGGCCGCGACCTCGCAGCCACCATCACCGATCTGCAAAAGCAACTCAATGACAAGATCACGCTGCCCCACGGCTACACCTACGCGTGGGCCGGCGAGTTCGATTCGCTCAAGAAAGAACAGAAGCGCCTCTCAGTCATCATCCCGATCAGCCTGATGGCCATCCTTATCCTGCTGTACACGCAGTTCAACACATGGCTCGATGCACTTATCGTTCTGGCAACGCTTCCCTTCGCAGCCATCGGCGGCATTCTCGCACTGCTTGTCACGCACACGTCGTTTTCCATCTCGGCGGCCGTGGGCTTCACCTCGCTCACAGGTGTAGCCACGCTCGGTGCAGTCGTCTTCCTCTCCGGCATACGACGTGCCCAGCAGCACCACGGCGCTGACATAGGCCTGCGCGAAGGCGCGCTCGACGAAATGCGTCCCGTGCTCATGGCCTGCATGTCAGCCGGTCTGGGTCTGCTGCCCGCAGCCATCTCCAACGGCATCGGCGCGCAGGCACAACAGCCGCTCGCCCGCGTCGTCGTTGGGGGCATGATCACCACGGTGCTCTCCATCCTTCTGCTGACACCGCTCATGGCCCGCCGCCTGCCAAAGAACTTCGACCAGGAAACCGTCTGACGAAGGCAACACACAGCGAAGAAGCCCTGAACAAGGCCAGGGCTTCTTTACATCAGTCGCACGATTCAGGTTGGTGTACAGCCGCGTCTCCGCGAAGCCTCAGACCATCAGGAAGGCGCGGAAAAAGCTTCAAAGCGGTATCCGACATAGTTCTCCGTCAGGAGATAGCGCGGCTTTGCGGGGTCATCCTCGATCTTGCGCCTAAGCTGGCTTACGAATGTTCGAAGGTACTCTCGCTCGTTCCCGTACTCCGGTCCCCACACGGTCGAAAGCAGGCGATGATGCGTAATGGGTCGCCCGGCATGCTTCATCAACATCTGCAGTAGCTCGAACTCCTTCGGCGTCAGATGAATCTCCGTACCAGCCTTAGTCAGTCGATAGGCAAGCGGATCAAGCATGATGTCCCCGATTTCAAGCAGGCTCCCATGTGTATCAGCGGCACGCACACGCCGCACCGCGGCACGGATGCGAGCAGCCAGCTCCGGCAGGCGAAACGGTTTCGTCACATAGTCATCAGCGCCGGCATCCAGGGCAGCGACCTTGTCTTCGTCATGATCACGAACCGTCAGGACGATGATGGGCAAGTGAGGATAGGTGTCTCGCATGTGCGCTGCGGTGTGTATCCCGCCGGCGCCCGGCATATTCAAATCCAGCAGTACCACTTCCACGGATCGGCTGCGAAGCTCTGCAAGTCCTGCCTCGCCGGTTGACGCTTCATGGATCTCGAAGCCAAGCGCCTGTAGCGTACTGGCCATGCTGTGGCGAAGCACGGAATCATCTTCAACGATCAGTATGGACCCTTGGTGCATAGTCTTCTCCTCTTACTGGAAGTGCAATGTGGAACGTGGTGCCCGTATCCTGATCGCTTTCAAGCCAGATCCTTCCACCCAGGGCATCGACGGCATGCTTTGCAACGGAGAGTCCAATGCCCGTACCGGGGGCACGATGTTCCATGGCAATACCGCGGTAGTAACGCTCAAAGACGAGATGAACCTCTTCAGGAGGAATGTAGGAACCTTCGTTATGGATAGACAGAGTGAGCAGGTTCTCCGATGCCTCAACGCCGATGGACACCCTGGAGTTCTCGGGGCTGTACTTGAGCGCGTTCTCAACCACCTGAACAAGCACCATGTGGAGCAGATCGGGATCGGTATGGATACTGCTAAGGTCCTGGCTGTCGAAAGTGACCCGCCCGACGTCATAGGCACTGCGCAGCTCTTCGACTACATCGCGAAACAGCCTGCCGAGATCGACAGCCCGTGTTCGAACGAGAACCTCATCTGCTTCCAGCTTCGCTGTGCGGAGCAGCTTGTCGGTTAGTTCTGAAAGATACGACGCCTGCGATTCGATCACCTGCGCCAATTCATCCTGCAGCGGTGTAAGGCTGCCAATCTCTCGCAGGCCTGAGCTCGAAACAACGATCGTCGTCAGGGGCGTCTTCACCGCATGTGCAAGCCCATCCAGAACTGTCGTTCTCATCCGTTCTGAGACAGCTTGAGATTCCGCGGAGACCTCTGCCTTCACCGCGCGGATACGCTCCATGTGCGTTGCTACAAGCGTTGCAATCGCATCGGCCATAAGCGGTTCCACATCTCCGCGGAACAGGATTGCTCCCAGTGGTCGAACGCCGAAGCGAAGAATGCGCGCGCTCTCGGCATGGTTCGGCAGGTCGTACGTACGGTCGGCACGATACGCGGCCTGCAGCCGCTCACGCGCATGCGCCGTATCGCCTACATAGGCAAAGCTCTCTTCCCGTGCGTTCCATAATGCGACGCCTGGAATCCGCAGCCGGTCTTGTATAGAGGAGCAAATCTGCTCATCAACGCTATCCTTCCAGTCCAACAGCAAGACACTTCGCGAGAGTTCGTACAGCGCCCGCTGCTCCCCTTCCGCACGCCGAAGCTCGTCTGACTGGGAGCGGATGCGCTGCGAAAGATGGCTGATCAGCAGGGACACAACCGCGAATGCAACCACGGAGAAGACGTCCTGCGGTGAGTTGACGCGGAGCGTGAAGCGGGGCTCCGTAAAGAAGAAGTCCAGGCCCAACGTTGCCGACACGGCCACAGCAATTGAGGCCCGGAAGCCTCCTCGCCATGCAACCACAACGACAACCAGCATGAATAGCGGAATCGACGTGGACGGCTGCAGCGAATGGAAGAGTGTCAGAAATCCCGATGAAAGAACAACCAGGCTTCCACCCACTGCCCAGATAAGCGATCTGACCGGTACTATCTTCACGTCTTACCCTGACCAAATCTACGCAGTAAGTCGTAAGAAGTCCGTAAAGATCGACATTTGTATCCTTATGCCTTCCCTATGGGCACAGCCATGCCACAACTCTAACTGGCACCGTAGCCTCTAACTGGCCCCGTAGCCGGAACAGCCACGAGTCCTCACGGTGCCCTTATGCCTTCCTTATGATCTGCGCCCGAACATAGATCACGGACCCGCGAAGGCCGCGGTGAGTCACCGAAATGAGGAACGCCATGTCCACTTTCATTCTTGTCGATCTGCTGGCATATGCGGGTGCGGGTATGGGTGTTCTCGTGCTCCTCTATCTCGGTGCCGTGTTGATGCGGCCCTCGACTGCTGTGCGAGGCCTTGCTGCCTTTATCGGCGAAACTCGGGCAAGCGAATGTCTCAAGGACGGTAGCTTCAAACCGGATCAGGCTCGCGCCCTCGGCAGCCTTTTCGTGCTGCTCGCAACCTTCATTTCGGTATGTATAGTTCGTGGGGTATGGCATTGACAGAGCCCCAGAACAATCTAAGGGAGGACGCAGATGCTACTCCGGATCAAAACGATCACGCTGTCATCGCATTCTTTGGGAGGCGTCGCAACTCACGCCGAATCTCCCTTTCGAGCAAGTGGAATCCCCGCGAAGAACTGTGGGAGATGCTCGCGCTGCTCCTGTTTGGTGCTTTGATCGCCTGCGTCGCCTTGGTCCATTTCTTCGGTTCCCGCTGAGTACTCAATGCGTCCTGTCAGAGGTCAGAATAAACATGCATCCCCGGTTCGAACTACACGCTGATACAGAGACCCTCGCTGCCTGGGCTAAGGTTCCAACCGCATCGATCCCTGCACCCGATAGCAAGAGTGCCGACAGCAGGCAAAGGCTGCACCCGGTTCTGCGGCTCTCAAGCCAACGCCATCGGACGATCTCGTGGATGCGGGAAGGTCTAATCCCTTCCTACGCCTGCGATGATCACGATGCGGAGAAGCGCGTGGAGGCCCATGCCGAGGCCATGACCTGCGACTCCTGCTTTCGGAGCGCCTTCCGCCGCCGCAGGTGCATCGTCCCGGCTCAAATCCTTCACGAGGTCCGGCATCTCTCTCCCGGTGTGGTCCACCCATGCTCCTTCGCACCCGAGTCGGGGGAGATCTTCGGTATCGCCGCTGTTTGGGAGAATTGGGTTAACGATCAGGGGCACGCCGTCGAAAGCTTCGCCATCGTGACGGCCCTTGTCACGCCATTGCTGAGAAGCCTGTTCGGACGCATGCCGGTTGTCCTTCAAAGCCCTGAAGAACAGGAGCGGTGGCTCTCCATCGAGCAGCAGGAATTAGCTCCAGTCGACCTGCTGCGGCCGCTTTCACCGCATCAGCTTCGAGCATGGAAAATGACACCGGAGTCAGTCAAGCTGCGTGTCGGTGCAAACGAAGTACAGGCTCCAGTGGAGCAAACCGAGAACGACTCTGCCGCCGTCTCTTCTTAGTCAGAACAAGGCCATTACCGATCACGCAAGTCTACGTTCCCACAGACAAAACAAAGACCCATCCCTTCCTGATGCAACGCATCGCTTTCGGCGTTCTTTCCTCGCGTGGATGACCACTACCGTCCGCAACTGGGGTGACGATGCAAGCTATATTCGTGTTTCAGGACCTCAGCATCAAATGGTTCAGGAGTCAGTCATGGACGATAAACTGAAAGCAAAAGATGTGGTTGTTGTGGACGGCAGCCTGGTAGTCTCGCTGCCGGATGATGGGACAGTGCTAGTACCTGGCGATGAGGTATTCAAGTTCGCTGCTGAAAAGGGGCGGCCGTTGCCTGATGACAAGGAAGAAACTGAAGGATCATCGAACTAGCCCCCTATGGTGGTGGCAACGGGAGGAGAGTCTTCATGGGCAACATGACTTGCGCTCCGATTCACTCTGATCTCAAGCATCACTCTTCGTTTTTCTAAAGCGTGCAGGGCGGACGGATGATCCCAATAAAGAACCGTCACTGAACAGGCGGAACAGATACCAACGCACGGCTCAAGTTGGAGCAGCTTGTGCATTTCCAGGCGGTCAAGGCAGCGATGGTATTTTCGCGCGCGGCGTCTCTATATGCGCCGCACGCAGAGCAAGTAAGGCGGAAGATAGGCCGGAGAGTCATGCGCTGACTGGCAGGGCCACCAGAGCCGCACCATACGTCCGCTGGCGACAGATTTCGTAGCATTCGCACGCAACAGCCGTAAGTCCCCGGCGATCCACGATGCCTATCGTTCCTCGCTTCTGTTGGATATAACCCTGCGCCTGCAGAGTCCCAACCAGGAACGATACCGTGGTCCGGCGCGTGCCGATCATCTCCGCAAAGAACTCCTGCGTCATGGTCAATGTGTCGGAACCGATACGATCTGAAGCCGTGAGAAGCCAGCGGGCGAATCGGCTTTCGGCCTGGTGCTGAAGGTTGCACGCGGATAACTGGGCAGCAATGTTCATGTGCGTCTGCGCTAGCTGAAGGAAGTGAGCTCTGAACTCCTCTGAAGACCGGAACAGGCCCATCAAGTGCTCCCTCGGGACACGCAGACCAGCCCCGGCGACCTGAACGATGCACTCGGCTTGGCTCATGTCGGAACCCAGCATGGAGAAGATGCCGGTCATGCTTTCACAGCCCAGCATGCCCACCTCCGAAGTTTCGCCATTCGCCATCGTAACAACGAGAGAAGCCATGCCTGAGGTAAGGAAGACCAGATATTTGGGAATGCTGTCCGGCCGCACAAGGACGGTATTGAGCGGAAGTTGACAGGGATACGCTTCGGAAAGGATGGTGGTCCGTAGCGAAGTAGAAAAACTGTCGAGTATGGAATTGCCGGTATGGGCCATGGGCTCCCGCTGTTCTGTCGCAAGAAGCGCCTGCTCGCACGCCGATTACGGCCTTTTATAACTATGTTCGATGCACACACAGGATCCCTGTCGCCTACCGAACAGAACTTCGATGATAAGCAGCCGCAGGCACACAACAAACACTGGCTCTTCACCCATTGCGTGTCCAGGTCTGGGGACATGGACACCCATCCTTTTCGCTGCCTTCTTGTGCTTCAGGCACGTCGGTCACGCCACGATAAGCAGCCTCAACCAAACATGAAGCCGTCACAGGTTGAGCACGCATGCGTGCCCAAGAGCGCGTATCGTACGGGTCTGCCGCCGTGCTGACACCAAGCTCACCGACCCCGTATCAGCGAAAGCAATAAGCCTCATGCTGCAGCCCAGTACCGAGGTAGATTGTGCCAAGCAAAGGCTCACGCCTTCGTATGTCGTTACGGAGCGTCGCTCAACGTAACCAATAATTCTAAAGTGGCGGAGAGACAGGGATTCGAACCCTGGATACCTTGCGGTATACACGCTTTCCAAGCGTGCGCCTTCAGCCACTCGGCCATCTCTCCGTGCAGCTTGATGGTAACACTTCAGAGCGGCACTGGATGGTCCAGCAACGATGCAGGCTGGTCTACTTCGCTGCGCGATGCAGCAGTGGCTCTGTCTTCGGAGCACCAGCCCACAGTGTTTGCAAGTCGCTCTGCACACGGGCGCTGTTCGGTTCATCTCCCATGGAGCGATACGCCATGGCCAGGCCCGCATGGGCTGCAGGAAATGCCGGCGTACCCGTCAGCAACGCTGCGCCACGGTGCGTAATAACTGCGCGATAATCCCCGATGGCAACCACCTGTTGCTTCTGTAGCAGATGAGCCTCTCCGCGCAGTAGCGCAGCAACGGTGGCTTGCGCGCCGGGACGGGCGTGACTCAGTGCGTCCAGCGCCCCTGCCGCATCGCCTGCCGCCCATGCCTGTGCACTGCGTGCAATCGCCAGTAGTGCCGCATTCTTCACCTCAGACACATCCGTTGCCGGGCGATGGCACCATGCTGCTGCAATCGCTGCGTAATACGCTGCCGGCTCTGATACCGAGCCCGCCTGCGTTGCGCCATCACAGTGCCCGGTCATCGCACGAACGGCCGACAGCCGCGCACGCATCAATCCCGCCGACGAAGCCACAGGCGCATCGGCGTCCATTTTGCCGGCAGCTGCCTCCCCAAATCGCGCCGCCTGCTCCACCTGCCCGCTGTCCGCCAGATACGTGATTACACTCCACGCATCGCTCCATTCCGGAGAACTGTTGGCAGCCGGGCTCGCCTGCGTCATGGCGGCGGTATCGCCCCGCAGATACGCTGCCAGCACCGTCAACCCAGGCGACTGTACACCTAGGGTCGCAGCATGCATCTGCTGCTTCAGCGCAACTTCGTCGTGGTCCTGCGCAATGGCAGCAAGCGTAAGCGCGATATGTGCGGTGCGGTCATGCGGATCAAGAACAACGGCGCGATTCCCAGACGCCTCTGCTTCCGCTCCGCGTCCCTCTGCAAGGTACGCGCGGGACAACGCAACCTGCGCCTCACCCTCTGAAGGGCAGGCGGCAACCCACTGCTGAGCCGCCCCCAATGCGCCTGCGGCATCGGCAAGTTCATACGCAATCGCGTCACGCCGGCATGCACTACCCTTGTCAGCCTCCGCTCGCAACGGCTCTGCCGCGCGCAGCGCCTCCGGCTCCGCACCCGACGCACGCAACGCCTCGGCAAGTTCTACCCGCGCAAACGCAAAGTTCGCGTCCTCCGCCAGCGCCTTCGTAAACTGGCCCACTGCCGCGACTTCTTTTCCGGCCCGGCGTAGCGCCATGCCCCGCGCATACAGGTTCAGCGCCGGTAACGAGGCGCTTGCTTCTACTTCCAGCGGCACGGTGTTCACATTCGCCTGATCCGGCGTCTCGCCCATGTGCGTCCGCATCGCCATCGCCAGCTGGCTCAACGCTCGCGGCAGCTCTGCCATCGAACCGGCATCGGCATCCTCTGACGCAAGCGTGGACCCATCCGAAGTCCGCACGATCGCCGCATGCACGTGATACCGTTGCCCGTCCTTGGTTACTTCGCCCGTAAGATACTCCGGCGCGCCTGAAGACGTTGCCAGCGCCTTCGCATCCGGTTCTGCTCCAACGGCCGGTGGAGCATAGCCCGGCACATCCACATTCGGCATGGTCCGCAGCAATATCTGCATGGCCGTTGCGGGAGCATCACCAATCACGGCATCGCCTGTGTTGTTCGCAAACGCCGTTACCTGCAGCGCACCCTCCAACACATTGGCGGGTGCAGCGGGTACCGCTCGGCGGTAGAAGATATACCCCGCTCCCGCAACCAGCAATAGCAGCACTGCGGCAATGATCCATCTCCCCGCACCACCAGTCTTCGGTTCGACCTCACGCGCCGCGTCCATACCGAGTGGGGACGTGCTGACGCGGGCGCTCGAAGGCGGCGTAGGCCGTATCACGCGAGCCTGAGGGTCATTCGCTGAAGCGGACACCGCAACCGAGGGCACCGCAGGCGGTGGAGGTGCTGGCGGCAGCGGCGAAGGCCTCTCCGGCGAGGGTGTCGGCCTGGTCGCAACCGCGGCAGCCTTCGGCATGGCTGGTGCCGCCGGAGCCTGCGATACCGGCGCATGCAACCGGCGCAGCGCGGCAATCAGTTCCGCCGCCGACTGCATCCGCGACAGCAGCCGCTTCTCCAGCAGCTTCCGGATAATCGCATCCATACCCGGCGATAAATCCGTGTTGCTGCTGCGCGGAGGTGCCGGCGTGCTGCCCAGCAATGCCGCAAACACCACGGCGCTTGTCGCTCCACGGAATGGCACATCGCCGGTCGCAAGCTCATACAGCACAGCGCCCAGCGAAAACAAATCCGACCGCGGATCCAGCGGTTCACCACGCGCCTGCTCCGGCGACATGTATTCCACCGTGCCCACGGTCGAACCCGTCCGGGTCAACCCACCGCTATCGCCATACAGCAGGCGGTCGCTTTCCATCTTGGCCAGGCCAAAATCCAGCACCTTCAGTTGCACTTCACCTGCGGGGTTCGCCACCAGGAACAGGTTTGCCGGCTTAATGTCGCGATGGACAATTCCCTTCCCATGCGCCACCGCCAGCGCCGTCGCGCATTGCAGCGCAATTGCCTCAAGCTCATGCTGGCTGATCACGTCGCCATGGGACAGCCGCTCACGCAGGGACTCGCCTTCCAGCAGCTCCATCACCATGTAAGGGTCGCCATCCTGCTCGCCGATGTCGAATACCGTGCAGATGTTGGGATGGTTCAGCGATGAAACCGCGCGTGCCTCCCGCAGAAAGCGCTCACGCGCGCCTTCCACCGAAAGATGACGGTGCAGCATCTTTACAGCCACGTCGCGGTGCAGTCTCTCATCACGCGCGCGATACACCGCGCCCATGCCGCCGGAACCAATCTGCTCTACAACAACATAGGGCCCAAATCGCAGTGGGCCGGACTGCTCCATCGACCGAACTCCTGGCATGGCATCGCTGCCGTGCGCTTCATCCATATACCTGAGGCTCGGCCTCATCATAGCGTGCAAACTCGTTGTCGCCCCATGCTTTGTTACGGCATCGTTTACTCCGGTTGCTACACTGGGCGAACCCACGTATGACGACATCAAACCCTGCCGTCTCCGCAGCCCGGCCGCCGCAGACCCTCATGATCGACGCGGACGATACGTTATGGGAAAACAACATCCTCTTTGAGCGCGCGATCGACCGCTTCATCGAACTCATCAACCACCCCGAACTCTCGGCGAAACAAGTTCGAGCAGCCTTCGATGCCCTTGAAGCCAAACGCGTTAAAGTCCACGGATACGGCACGCACGCCTTCCATGCATCGCTCATTGCCGGCTTCGAGCACCTCACCGGCGCCCCCGCAACCAAGGCGGAAGCCGAGCACATCGCCGCCTGCGCAGCCGGCATTCGCGAAGCCGCACTCGAAATCATGGACGGCGTGGCAGAAACACTGCCTCAACTCGCCGCACGCCACACGCTCGTGCTCGTTACCAAGGGCGACCGCCAGGAGCAGACAGCCAAACTCATCCAATCCGGCCTTGCCCACCACTTCCACCACATCGAAGTCCTTCGCGAAAAGCACGTCTCCGCGTACCTCGAGCTCTGCGAGCGCTACGGTTGCGATCCCGCCTCAACCTGGATGATCGGCAACAGCCCACGCAGCGACGTAAACCCAGCGCTCGCTGCGGGCATGCACGCCGTCTACCTCCCTCACCCAAGCACGTGGATACTCGAGCAGGAACCCATTGCAGCCGCGCAGAAAGGCCGCCAGTTACTGCACCTCGGCAGCTTCCGCGAGCTCGCTCTGCACTTCTAGTCGAGCCACCCACCTCTGCTATACTGACCTACGGATGGCGCACTAACCGGCCCGTTGCGAGCAGCAGCGCGACGCGGAGGTGGCGAAATTGGCAGACGCACTAGCTTGAGGTGCTAGCGGGTAATTCCATAGGGGTTCAAGTCCCCTCCTCCGCACCATTCCACACATTCGTTCCAACCGCGAAGCCAGCCCTTACCGGCTGGCTTTCGTCTTTCTGATCAAGCGCTACCCGCCTGCGAGCGCCAGCGCCAAACGCTCTAGAAACGGCTCCTGCTCCTCACGCAAAAACGTCCCCGCCACAGCAATCGAAAACCACGCGCCGCGATCGATCTCCGGAATCACCAGCGTCTTCTTCGACCGCGGCGGCCATTCAATCTCGCACGTAGTACTCACCAGCAGCGCCGGGTCGCAGTCACCTTCACAAGCCCACGCCTCCACCACCTTGCCGCTCTTCTGCTTGATGGAGCCAAGTTCCAGAAACGGGCCGCTGACCGCAAATCCAGTCTCCTCCGCAAACTCCCGCTGAGCAGCAGCAAGCGGCTCCTCATCCGGGCCATACTCGCCCTTCGGCACCGTCCACACGCCATGATCCTTCTTCGCCCAGAACGGCCCTCCCGGATGCACCAGAAAGACTTCAACCGCATCGCCGGCACGGCGGAACATGAGCAGCCCAGCGCTCTGTTTCGATGACTTACCCATGCATCGATGGTTACACGAACAGATCCGCTCACGGCATGCCCGAGCCCCTTACAGTGGTACACTCAACAGTTGAGTACACCGCACCACGCGCCTGTTCTACCTGCCCGTGAACGGCTCCAACTCACCCCATTCTTGCGCCCACCGGCGCACACGAGGCTCGCTCTCACCGATGAACGTTCTGCTGGTCCTTCTGGTCATTGTCCACATCATCATCTGCCTGTTCCTCATCGGTGTCGTCCTGCTCCAGCAGGGCAAAAGCGCCGACCTCGCCGGAGCCTTCGGCGGCCAGGGCTCGCAGACAGCGTTCGGCCCTCGCGGCGCAGCCAACCTGCTCACGCGCCTCACCACCTGGTCGGCCGTGCTCTTCATGCTCACCTCCATAAGCCTTACGATCCTGATGTCCCGCACCTCCGACCGCTCCGTACTGTCAAACTTTAAAACCACGCAGAGCGCGCCCAAAAAGTAACCGTTCGCATAACACCAAAGGCGCGGGCATGGGCTCGCGCCTTCTGCTTTACGGAGACACCATGCAGCGCGAAACCTTCCCCGTAGGTCCGCTCCAGTGCAACTGCTCCATCCTCTATGACACCGATGCCAACGACGCCACCGTCGTCGATCCCGGTGGCGACCTCGCCAGAATCCTTGGCTTCCTCGCCTCGCGCCAACTCAAACTGCGTCAGATCGTCGTCACCCACGCGCACCTCGACCACATTGCCGGAGCCAAACTCCTCTCCGAGCAAACCGGCGCGCCCGTCCTCTTTCACCAGGCCGACCTCGCCCTCCTCGCGCTTATGGAGCAGCAGGCAGAATTCATCGGCGTCCCTACCCCACGCGTCGCACCGCCGGACGCCAGCGCGGAAGACGGCATGAAACTCACCGTAGGCGCCGAGACCGGCGAAGTCATCTTCACCCCCGGTCACACACCCGGCAGCATCGCCCTGCACTTCCCAGCCAGCAAACTCCTTATCGCTGGCGACACCCTCTTCCGCGGCGGCATAGGCGCACCGATTTGTGGCTTGGAGACGGCGATCTCATCCTCCAATCCATCCATACCCGCCTGCTCCCGCTCCCGGAAGATACACACGTCATCGCAGGGCATGGTGCATCCACCACCATCGGCTCTGAAGCCCCGCGCCTGTTCCGGACCGCTGTCTAGCCGTTTACCAGCTGCGTTACATCCTCGGGATACTGCTTGAGCAGCTGATGATGCAGGCAGTACAGCGCAAGCTCCAGCCGGTCGGAAACGCCAAGCTTGTCATAAATTTTGCGCAGATAGTTCTTAATCACCTGCTCCGTCGTACCCACGTGATACGCAATTTCCTTGTTCCGCATGCCCCGCGTGATGCACGAGATGATCGCCACTTCTTTCGTGGACAGGTGCGGCCGCACACGCGGACTCACCAATGCCGTCGCCTGTGACCGGTACGCGTCAATCACCCAACTCACGGACTGATTGTCGATCCAAGTCTCGCCGGCAGAGATCTTGCGGACGCACTTCACAAGCAGATCCGGCGAAATCGACCGCGGTACGACTCCACGCACGCCACGGCGATACAACTCAACCGTGTTGGCTTCGTCCGTTTCTGCTACCTGCACAATCAGTTTGGCATTCGGCGCACGGCGCACCAGCTCAGGAATAGCATCCACAATGCCTGAGATCAACTGCCCTTCCAGCACAACAATATCTGCCGGAAAACGCTGCAGCGCTGCATATAGATTCAGCAGCGTCTCCGCCTGCGCGACCACGCGGATATCGTCTTCCAGAGCGAAGACCTTCCGCATGCCCACGCGGTAGATCGCCTGTGAATCCGCAAGGATAACCCGTATGCCGGCTTCCGGACCGTCCGTGTCGAACGGCTCGCCCAGCAGAGTTTCACTCATGGGTGCGGTCCCCCATGCGATAGTCATCAATCACCACGCCCACCTGCCGCGTCTCACCGGCCGGTCCAAGCCAAACCACGCGTCCTACACAATTCACGGTTACATCCTCTTTTGCACCCATCACATCGGCCGGTAGACGTAAAGTCCAGGTTAAACGGGTGTTAATGACTGGCGCGTTCGGCATGTTAAACAGCACTCCTGTCGCAGAGATGTCCTCTGTTACTGCCTCAATCGAGCAGCCTTCCATCTCGACACGAACCGGCAAGTGCAATGGAAACCGCACCGCATTGCGCAACGGATCGGGTAACTCCGCTCGAGCGTTCGAACTGGGAGTAGAGGACATCAGGCTTCGTATGCCAGCATAGGTTACTGTAGTCACTTACCAGTTAAATGAAGTGTACCGCACACACGTTCAATTACCAATTGCATCCGCTAATGTACGTAGTATCAACAAATTTCTTACTTAATCAAGCCAGCAGATCCACCCACCCAAAGCTGGTCACGATTATGATCCACGCCCATCATCTTCCCGCGCCCTAGCCGTACCAGCGTGTTAACCGGTTCTAAAACACCATCATCCGGCCACAGGTACATGATCCGAATCTCCGCCTGGGTCAGCCCGAACGGCGTTTCCACATTCGATACGAAGTGCATCTTCTGCTGCAGCAGATAGTCACCTCGCTGCTCCATCGGTATCGATCGCAGCAGTTCGTCGCTGGGGGCAAATTCAATCCCCTTCCCGGCGAAAGAGAACAGCGGCTTCAAAATCCACTCCTCGCGATTCCCAGTCAGCCGGTCACGCCCGCCGCCACGAAACCACTCATCCAAAAACACTGACGGCGGCACAAACGGATGCCGCAAGAACGGAATCGAAAATTTGCTGATCTTGAAGTACCAGTTGGGATGTCCAGCCCACTCCACATCAAGGTCCGCAGTTAGGTCAAACCCCGGTTGAATCTCCTTCTGGATCATCTCATCGGCAATCGACCGGTTGTAAATCCGCTCGATCGGAGTCCGGATGCCGTCGAGGTCGTAGAACAACCGCTGCCCTTCCTGCCGCACCTTGGCAATATCCACCGTCCGAATACCCAGCCGGTCTTCATGGACATGAAAATCCGGCAGCGTCTTCTGCTTCTCCGGCGTCACCTCCATCAGGATCACGTTTTCCGGCGCATGATTCCCCACAATCACCCGCCGCATCCGCTCCCAGTACTGCTCCTCATCCACACCAATAAATCGTCTCAACGCAGGGTCAAGCTCAAAGCACTTCACATACTCATCTGCCAGCACAGCCTGGTAGCCGTAAACCGAGGGAAACGCCTGTAACTCCACCAGCCGTGGCGACAGCGTTCCGTCAGCCTCCGCGACCAGCGCAAAATCGGCCGTCATGAAATTTGGGTGCGCGTCCTCACCCGCAACGCGAAATGCCGTCGGCACGGTCGCCTCAGCCATGTGCAGGTAGTCGGTGTCAGCCAGCAGCTGGTGCGTCATGGCAGCTCCGGCATCCGCCATCTCCCGCACCATCGCCTCCGGCAGGAACACTGGCGTCTCTGCCACCCTCAGATCAAGAGTCGACCGTGTGCGCGCATCCAGGTTGCGCCGCAACGCTGCATAGTTCTCATCGGTATAGCGCCGGTTAAAGTCCTGCCGCAAGGAGGCGATCATGCGCTGCAGTGTACCGTCTTTGCGCTCGCAAAGCCTAGAACGTGGATCGTCACTGTGTGCCAACCGCCAGCACCAGCCAAAGTTCGCATCGTCCGCTCTGTAGTCCATCACCGGATTCTGATGCCGTCCCTCCGCACGCTCTTCCGCAGCGACATCAGGCAAGAACGTACCAAACTGTGAAGTAACTTCATACCCGTCTAACAGTTCGCATATCGAGCTCTCTTGTAAGAAGCGGGGAATGACTCAGTGAAAACGTGAGCATCGGCAGGCAATGTGCCACGTTGTACTCACAGTCACAAGCAAGGATGATGTAGCTTCTAGGTGCGATTAAATATTGGGGCAAAATAGCAGACGACCGGTAGAGTGGTGTGGAAGAGTAGTGCGATAGCGCGTTATAAGTTCTCGCGTGTCCTTGTAACACTGGAGTGATTGGGATGAGTTCCTTATTGCGGTGTATTCGATGTCGTGCCGAGAATCCAAACCGATCGCGCAGACGAACGTGGGAGCGCTTTGTGCCGGGCTTGAGGGCCTATCGCTGCGAGGCATGCAACAAACGGTTCGTCTCGTTTTCCAGAAGCGCACGCTGAGCAATCAGCGTAGTCATCCAGGGTGCGCGCGTTTTAATATGCCAGCCCAACTTCCAATCGAATAGACGGAACTGACAATTGGAACTGCAAGAGTTATTGAAGTATTCGCCAGCTTGGGCGATCTTACTGACTCTCACTACGAACCAGGGATGCTGATGCAGGTTACAACGCCGGACAACGGCAGTTGCATCGACAGAATGGCGAAGGTAGCCGCAGTTAGTTTGCTTCCCACTCCTACGGAGCGTCACGCTCCATCGGGTTTTCCGAACAGTCCTTCAAAGGGCGCCTCTTTAACACGAGGGTCCCGCTCTGTACCAAGGATCTCTCCGACGAGGTCCAGGAAGACTTTGATCTTCGGCGCCAACGCTGCTGGACCGAAGTACAGAGCGGAGATGATGGCAGGTCTTGGATGCCAAAGAGGCAATACCGGAACGAGCCGCCGGCAAACTGCCGGTTGTCTCGCCATATAGAGCGGCAGAATAGCAATGCCTAGACCCTTCAATACCAGTTCGCACATGACCGCTGGATCGAAAGTAGTGACACGAAATGTTGGGGCAACTTCAACCACCTCAGCCGAGCCGTTCGTTAATCTCCAGGTCCCTGCACCAATGCAAGCATGTCCGAGCAATTCGTTGGGGAGATCCGGTTTACCCTCACGCTGAACATATTCTTTTGTCGCGAACAGACCTCGCAGGGTACTAGGAAACTTCCGCATGCGCCTGGTGGAGTCTCTCGGCGGCACAATCTTGAAGAATACGTCCACGTCCTCTCTGGGCTCTCGCTCAAAGTCGTCCGTGTACGTTTCAATCGCAACGCGAATGTCTGGATACTTTTGCAAGAATTCCGGGAGCATCTGGACCAGCAGACCGTTTGCCAAAACGATGGGACTACAGATCCTGATGAGACCGCTGGGGTTGACGCGCCGTTCTTGTAACGTTTCGCTTCCAATCCTGATCGTCCGAAGCGCCTGATTACAGCTGACGAGAAACTCTGTGCCTGCATCCGTGAGCGAAACGCCCTTGGGACTCCTCCTCAGCAGCAGCACCTCCAAGTGGTTTTCCAACCTGGTTGTCGCACGTGCGATGGTGGACGTCGGCAGGCGTAACTCTCTGCCTGCGGCGCTGAACGTTCCCCTGCGCGCCACAACCGTGAACACCTGCACATCATTCAGATCTAGCATCGAAGCCTTCGGTCGGCGGTTCAGACTGATTCGTTGCGTCCCGTTTAAAACAGAAACTCGCTCTGAATTGAATTCCTCCAACGAATTGTAGCTTCCGAGCCTTGCCGCAGGGCAGCAGGCTACGAGCCCGCAACACTGAACCGACTCCATTAAAGGCTCCTGGAAAGTCGGGGATGAGTGCGCCTCTTCCGAAAGCGATGGGTGAAATCGTCGGTGTCGCTCTGGATCGGAGCTTCAAAATGGGCGACATTGCGTCAGAGGCTTGAGCCGGCTCATAACTCATGGCAACCGCACATAACGGTAAGATTACATTTCTGAGGCTTCGCTCTCCTCCTCACCTGAAGATGCGTTGGCAGCCGAGCGCAGGATTGCACTTAAGCCGAGGCAAGCGCCCCAAAAACCGCCTCGCGACGAGTGATCGTATCCATATGCCTAACCTTACGCAAGCTTGTATGTCGCTCAACGGCGAACTTCAGATGTGAAAGTGCCGTGTCCATCCGCTTCCGTTCTAGCGCATCTTCAGGAGTGAATTTGACCCCTGCTTGTGAAGTATTCCACGTACATTGCTAAGGATTGAGGGCCGGCGTTAGCATCTGGTGTGCGCAGAATACTAGCGTATCGCTGGCATCCATTCTCACGTCATGGAGGTGTACGCCTTGGTCGGTCCAAACACACGGATACACTACAAAGTCTCGGCGGGGAACATGATCGTAGGAGGCATTTATCGTGACAAGCTCTGTATGCTTCCCGAACATGAACACCCAGAGGCGCAGCTGACGATTTTCTTTAGTGAGAGTTTCGGAACGATATCGCGAAAAATATCAACCGGCGTGTTCAGCCTGAAGAGATTGCAACGTGCGATCAACATGCTTTCCGACTGTCCAGAAAGAGAATTCACCTTAGTCGAGCTGGCGAATCTTTGCAACTCAAGTGTTTTTCATTTCAGCGCGATCCTTCTCTGTCAAGGTGGGTTGCGCACCGTTTGCCTTTCAGCGGCAGCTTCGATTGAAGAGAGCCCAACACCTTCTCCAGACAACGGAATTGTCAATCGAGGCAATTGGTTGTGCTGTGGGTTCGAAAATGCAACCCACTTCTCCCGCATGTTTCGTCGACAAACAGGTTACGCGCCACGTGAATACAGACGGCTACATTCTCCGGATCAGTGATTTGGACGACTTCCGCACTCTGAGGCATAACCTCCGCAATGGAGGAACGACGACTGAGCGCGCCGCGGACTATAACGGCGTTGACGCACTATGTGTTCCGTATAGTGCAAACGCATACGGAACGAGTCGCATCTCTGATTTAAGGAGAGCAGTCACATGAACGAACCCGTAAAGCCCTATGTCTTGACCAACGAAAATAGCCCCGCCTTTTGGTTGATCGACAATTTATGGATGCCGCTCGCCGGCAGCTATCTTACCAACGGAAATGTCTGCCTGATTGAACAGGTATGCGGCGTTGGGATCGGCGGCCCTTGCACTCATGCACATCCGTTTGATGAGGGGCTCTACGTGATTGAGGGTCAGTGTACGTTTCATGCAGGAGGCGAGACCGTAGTTGCTGGTCCTGGCTCTTTCGTTTCCATTCCTCGTCTTGTTGAACATAGCTTCACGGTTGACGTACCACATTCGAGGCTTCTGAACTTTTACACTCCGGGCGGTTTTGAAATGCTGCTGATGAGCATCGCCACTCCGGCTGCCCAACGCAAGCCGCCAGCTCCAAAGTCACTCCCGATGCCACCCAGGTGGATGGTAGAAGAGTGCTCTCGCGAATTTGGCCAAATTCCTGTACTTGGATTGCCTTTCGCAGATCCGCCGACAAAGGACAATATGGCAACTCGGCCCAGCGATGTTAATCCCGTGAAACCGTATGGGATCGACTCCAAAGATGCACCGGCGTACTGGTCCCAGGGCATTCTTTGGACAATCCTTGCGAGTGCGGAACAGACCGGAGGATCGTACTCCCTGATCGAAGAAGTGTGCTCGATCAATTCTGGGCCTCCTCCTCATACCCACGAACAGGACGAGATGTTCTATGTCCTCGAAGGTGAAATTACCTTAATCGCGGGGTCCGACAGGACCACAGCCAAGGCGGGTACTTTAGCCTATATACCTGCCCGCTGTGTGCATAGTTTCCGTGTCAACGTCGACCAGACCAGGCTCCTCAATTTCTATTTTCCTGGTGGCTTTGAAAAAGTAATTACTGAGTTTGGAGTTCCTGCAACATCGCGAACTCTTCCACCTTCGGATGTGAAGGAGTCAGCGTCGCCTGCCCAGATGCAAGCTCTCTTCCAGAGAGTCGGGATGAGCACCTTGGCTTTGCCAGATGTTTTGCGTGAGGCGCGTTAGCCTACGCGGCCGAGTTCAAGATGCATTTGAAGGCGGTCATACTGTACGTCCGGAGCTACTTGCGGCCGCCTGCCTGCAGGAGGCGAAATGAATGGAAACCATTTTGCGATGCCAAGCGCCGAGCAGGCTAAGGCTGTCTTTCGAGATGACTTCAATCCAGACAAAGTTTGAACGGAAACATTGCGCTGGCGGCGGCTGGCAGCTTGGCCATACCTGCGGTTGCTCTGATGAAGGCAGTCTCTTCCTGCGCCGTTGTCGATGTCAAACTACGTGAGGCTATGGTTCTCCGAACTGCAGCATTGTTAAATTGTTCTTACGCCATTCACGCTTCCACTCGCATTGCGACTCGCTGTGGGCTTAGCAAGTCAGAGTGGCAGCACTCCTGGCTGAGTCCTCCGTTGGAGGGATCGATCCAGACCTCGTCCTGATTTCTCGAATGGCCGACGACATCGCTGACCGCGCGACACTCAGAGAGGATGTTCTAGAAGCGGCGGCGGAAAGGTAAAGCGTCGGAAGTGTGCGACAAAATGATCTTAATGCTGAGTCTGTGAAATGAACACCTAGAGTATCGCTGAGCAAACCCGAGCAGCCGGGGTGCAGGCTGGCGTCGGGCCTTCGTTCCTGAGATGCCTCGTACTCGCCTTCGCCGTTTTGGATGCATTTACAGGCCCTCACGCATTGTGGGGTTCGGAAGCGTTCGGAAGCTCCACACGCAAGAGCTTAGCTGGACGCACAACGCCATCAGGCGGAGGTGACGCCGTACCTCCATCAGTGAGGAAGAAGGCTACCTTCCCATACTCTCCTGGGATTCGGCTCCAGGCGCCGCTGGAAGGTCCAATGAGTTCTTCCTTGAAAGGATCCCCAGCTACGCTTTGGGTGAATCCGCTGTTCTCGGCAGGATTCATCGAGACGCGGTCGATCGTGTTTTGGCGGTGGGTTGTCAGGTATATGACGCCGGCATCCTCGTCGATGCAGAAATCATCTCCCATCCTACCGGCGACCACAAGTTCGGGTTCTCCTGCAGGATCGTGCGTCTCCGGATCAACGGGTATACGCATGAAGAGCTTCTTGGCCGTCGCAGTGTAGTAGAGATGATTTGTCTTCGCTGCGAAGCGTATACCGTTGACGCCCGGCTGTTCGGGTTTGAGTTGGCCGGGATAGTAGCCCATGCTTTCGTGTTTCATCCAAACACGAGCCGTCGGGGTCCCCCCGCCAGGTGGCAGATCAATGCGCCAGATCAGGCTCGCGAAAGAATCTGCTATCAGCAAGACACCAGGCGCGATCAGGCAGCTGCCATTCAAACCCCGGGCAGCGGCGGGGAGCTGCAGCACCATCTCCGGATGGACCGATGCACCAACACGCCAATTGCGCAGATCCAAACGATGGAGATACGCCTCGTGCGTGGTGTAGAAATTTCCTGTGGCGATATAGAAGATATCCGGCTCGACTTCTGTGATGCCGCACGCCACTTCAGCAAAGGTGAACAACAAAAGTGGCGTGACTGTTTGCTCTCCATTCACCGGTGGAACAAACCACAATTCGTTGTGGTTCGCCACGGTAATCAAGATGGAGTTGTCTTCGCGAACGGCCAGGTTTTCCAGAAAGTATTTGGGCGGGAAGAAGGCGACAGTTGAAAGCTTGGCTTGTTCTATCTTTTCAGGGGGCATTTGAGCATCTCCGTGCGGCGAAGGCCAGGGCTTGCGTAGTGTGATGCGACGCGCAGAGAAGACGCTTCCCGGTGGTTGTAGCATGAGCGCAATTCTATTTTGCCCTGAGCCAACGCGTAACACGGACTGCAAGCATCTATCCTTTGGAGTTCGCCTACACAGGAGCGGTTTGAGCTCCAGTACCGGTGAGATAGAGGCTGTTCCGCGTCGACACTCTGGCGTCAAACCACAGGAGGATGTATGGCAGAAACACCTGATTTTGGTACCTTCGGCCGGTTCCAGGAAACGCCAATCGGCGAGATGTCGCCGGACATGAAAGATGCCTACGATTTCACGATGAAGCTTCGCGGTGTCGTGCCCGGTCCGCATAAGATATGGTTGGCAAACCCAACTTTGTCCAAGACGATCGTTCCGACTGGCTACTACTACCAGAAGGAGTCCACGCTCACTAAGGCTGAGATCGAGATCGTAACGAACATCATCAATGGGCAGTGGCGGGCGGCATACGGCAACTATGAACATGAACAAATCGGCGAGAAGCAAGGCCATCTGGAACCCAAGAGCGTAGAGGCTCTCATCGCGGGCCTGCCAACTTCGTTTGCGGACCCGCGAGAGCAGTCCATTTACGAGCTCACTCTAGCCCTTGCCAATCACCGCGTTGTTCCAACTGGACTGTATAAGCGATGCAAGGAGCTCTTAGGCGACGCGGGCATTGTCGATGTCACGGTGCTCATGGGTTGGTTCACGATGGTTTCTCTAACTCTGATGGCCTTCGACGTGCCGTCGAATGCTGTCGGTCTCGATCAGTAGGAGAGAGCGCATGTCCAGGAAAAATGACGATCTCGGAGGCCGAATCCCGCTGTCAGAGCCGGCTAATCTAACCCCCAGCCAGCAGAGTCTCTACAAGGTGATCAGCGAAACTGCTGTTCCCTGGTCCAGTGCCTCTGGTTTTGTGGCAAAGGTGGATGACGGGCGGCTCATCGGACCTTTTAACGTTGTCTTGGAAAGTCCAGACCTCGGAGCTGCTTTTCTGCAGTTCCAAAACGCGGAAGAAAAGATGACCAGCTTGACGGAGCGGGTGCGCCAGGTAGTAATCCTCACCGTTGGATCTGTCTGGAAGTCGCCTTACGAGTTGTATGCTCACGCTGCTGTTGCACGTACCGCTGGGCTTCCGGAGCAAGCCATTCTAGAGCTTATCAAAGGTCAGCTTGCGACCGATCTCTTGGAAGAAGAAAGGTTGGCACAGCAGTTCACAAAAGAACTCGCGCTCGAGCGGACCGTATCACAGGAGCTATTTGATCAAGCCAAAGCTGCATTCGGAGCTCGAGGTGTCGTCGATATCGTTTTTCTTACTGGGTGCTACGAGACCGTTTGCTCCTTGCTGAACACGTTTGCTGTTCCAGCTCCCCGGCAATGAGTCATGCACTCCTTCGCTGAAGTTGCTAAGGCTCAGTCTTAGTTTCAGGATACAGGGATCAAGAATGTACAAAGCTTTGCATCACCTTGTCACGAACACGCGTAAAGCGTTCAGCAACAAAACGCGAGCGTTCGCGGACTTGAGAAGCTCTTGAGCTACTCGCCCTCACGGCGATTCATCGTTCCAATATCCTGAACGTGAAAGTCAGCCTCGATGCTTGATGGTGCCGGCAAAAAGAGGGTTCACTGATGCAGCAACTCAATCTCGCAATTTTTGCTGGTGGCCTAAGTTGGCCTGTCTATATCGCGCGTGATAAAGACTTCTTCGCCAAGAGTGGACTGGATGTTCAAATTACAGAAGTTTCCGATTCGGTAGCTCAAGTCACCGGCTTGGTCGAAAATGTCTATGACATCGCGATGACGCCGTTTGACAACGTAGTTGCCTACCAAGAGAGCCAAGGAGAAGTTGCGCTCGATCATGATCCCGGCCTCTTCGCTTTTATGGGAGGCATTAGCAGTTCACTCCGTCTATTGGCGAGACACAAGATTACCTGCCTCGACGACCTAAAAGGCTCAACATTGGGCGTAGATGCGGAACACACTGGTTATACGCTTGCGATGTACGAGCTCCTGGCGAATCACGGTGTCCCACTCGGGGCCTATAACCTGAGCCGAACAGGTGGAACTTCCCACCGGGTGGAAGCCTTAGCGAAGGGAAACATTGCTGCGACGATGGTGAGTTCACCCCAAGAGATTGTTCTAGAGGAGCGAGGCTTTCGTAGACTGGGAGACGTGCAAACAATGATTGGCCCGTACCAGGCTGTGTGTGGTGTCGCTTGCCGGTCGTGGGCAGAAAAATCAGGTGACAAACTGCGTGCGTATATAAGGGCCTACGTCGAGGCGAGCGACTGGTTGAGCGAACACGCTCATTTGGATGAAGCGTGCGCAATCTTTTTGCGGAGCGTTCCCAATACATCAAGTGATCTCGCGCAACAGGCGTGGAAACTCATGGTCGGCGGTCCTGAGGGCTTCCAACCGCGGGCCGAGTTTAGTCTGGAGGGTGCGGAAACCGTCCTGCGAATTAGATCGAAGTTTGGGAGCCCGCGTAAGCCTCTAGCGAATTGGGCGAAGTACTTTGACGGGTCTTTTTATTGCGAGGCTTGTAGATCGACACGATGAGCTTTGCGACTTGTACTGTCGGGGCGAGCAGCCAATTACTCGCTTGAAAGCCTTCCCGAAAGCGCTTTCCGATTGATACCCGAGTGATGACGCGAGTTCAGATAGGAATTCACCGGACGCTTCCAGCCGGTTGCATGCAAGCAGCATGCGCCATCTGGCCAGGTATTCCATGGGAGAGGTGCCCACGGTCTCTTTGAACTTCAACGCAAAGAGGGAACGTGACATGCCGACACTTTCGGCAAGCTCCTGTAAGGTCCAGTCGTAGCCCGGTTGTCCATGCATGCAGCGCAATGCTCTGCTCAACTTCTCATCTGCGAGCGCAAAGAGCCACCCCGACCTTCCGTTCGCTTCGTCTTCAACGTAGAGCCGAAGCGCTTGTACCAGCAGAGCATAGGCAAGTTGCTGCATAACGATCGCCCCGCCAAGCCTCGCCTCGCTCACCTCTTCACGCATCCGTGCCAGAGAAGATCGCATCGCGTCCGTATCCGCTTTCTTTCCGAGGTGCACCACGGGCGGCAGCGGCTGGAGCAAAAGGTCTGCCTGCGGTCCGGTCAGCACGAAATGGCCGCCGGCAAGAAAACAGCCGCCCTGTTGATCGCTCGGTACTTCGTTGCCCCACTTGCGGACAGAGCGAAGGGTTTCATAGTCCACCGGCGTCGCCGCTTGATCCGTTGCCAGGCAGAACGGCAGACCATGCGGCAAGATGTAACACTCCCCTGCCTGGAGTAACACCGCATGGCCGGCACCTTCTACCGACAGCCAGCACTGCCCGGAGATTACCGCGTAGCACTTCACACCTATCCGTCGTGGGAACTGAACCGCCGTTCCGGATGCAACTTCGTAACCACCGGACACGTAGCTTTGCGGCTTCATAAGAGCAAGCACTTCTGAGAGTGGATCCACGAATCCTCACCGGGCCTCTCTGGATGATAAGACCGATTATTTGGATGCTGAGCATGGTGCGTCCGCTAAGCCGCCTATGTCTAAGGTGTACAGGGCGAAAGTGCTGCGTAGCTCACGGCCGGAGCGTACGCCGTTCGACTCCCTGAATCTGCGTTTAAGGAAAACGAGTATGCGAATTTTTGTTACTGGCGCGAATGGCTTCATCGGTTCCGCACTGATCCCGGAACTTCTCCAGGGTGGCCATCAGGTACTGGGACTGACGCGCTCCGAAGAAGGAGAAAAAGCCCTCGTCGAGGCGGGCGCTGAGGCGTGGCGAGGGAATGTGAATGACCTAGAAGGCCTGCGCAGGGCCGTTGAGCAGAGTGAAGGCGTGATCCACACCGCGTTCAATCACGACTTTCCCGCTTTATAGAAAGCTGCGAGGAAGATCGCAAGGTGATCACAGCCATGGGAGAAGCACTCGCAGGTTCCAATCGCCCGATGGTCATTACTTCGTCGATAGGCGCCTCCAACACGGTTCCAGGCACGCTGCCTGTGGAGGATAACCCGACGGCAAGCTCGAAGGTGTTTCCGCGCGCTGCGTCGGACGAGGCTGCGCTGGCGTTAGCGGATCGCGGGATCAACGTCTCCATTATGCGCAATCCGCAAATCCACGACACCGTGAAGCAGGGTCTCGTAAGCGATCTGGTGAAACTGGCTCGCCAGAAAGGGCGCGCGGCTTACATCGGAGATGGCTCCAACCGCTGGAGCGCTACGCATCTCTCGGATGCTGTCCGGCTCTACCGTCTTGCGATTGAGAAAGCGCAGATCGGCGCGAAGTACCATGCCGTTGCGGAAGAAGGGATCGCCATGCGAGAGATCGCTGAGGTGATCGCAGCAGGATTGCATGTGCCCGCTGTCAGCATCTCTGAGAACGAAGCACCCGAGCACTTTGGTTGGCTCATCAAGTTCGCCGGACGTGAGCTGACCGCTTCGGGCCAACTCACACAAGAACGACTGAATTGGATCCCCAAAGGCCCCGGCCTAACCGCTGACCTTCAACATATGAAGTACTGACACTGTCCTTGCAAGGGTGCGTGCGGCAGACAAGTAGGTGCAGCACGCACTTACATCACGAAAATAGAATCTCAAGTCACCATATTGAGGGGCCATGCAAAAACACGAAATCAGAAAGGTACGCCTGGAGGCACTCTGGCGTACGCTCAAAGTCACGCACAAACAACACATCACGCCACAAATGTTGCGACTAAACTTCCAGTCGAGCGAACTGGATAGCTTTCAGAGTCCTTCGCCCGATGACCACGTAAAGCTTCGGCTGCAGTCAGAATCCTCATCTTCAGAGACCGTGATGCGAGACTTCACGCCGCGAGCCTGGGATGCCGCAGCAGGAACCTTTGTCCTTGATTTCGCCTTGCACGCCAAAGGTCCTGCTGTGACGTGGGCCCGAGGAGCAAACGTCGGGGACAGGCTGCAAGTCGGTGGGCCAAGGGGTTCTGTGGTTGTGCCTGATGATTTCGACTGGTACCTCCTGGTCGGCGATGCAACCGCTCTTCCATCGATCGGGCGACGTTTGGAGTCGCTTCGCGCCGGTGTGCCTGTCACTGTCCTTGGGCTGGTGCCTGGAGAAGCAGAGATTCAGACTCTCGAGAGTGCATGTGAGATCAGGGCGATCTGGCTTATCTCGAACGGAGAGGCTGAACGAGACCTTTCACTGCTGCGCTCCGCGCTGGCTGAGTACTCGTTCCCGCCCGGAGATGGATTCATCTGGGCGGCTGGTGAGAGTGCGCTTGCAAGGAAGGTGTACGCGTGGGCCGTTAAAGAACGTGGGCACCCGGCAGAATGGGTCAAGACAGCGGAATACTGGACCCGGAATGTCTGAAGCGATGTCGCAAGCCCGCATGAACATGACGACCGCTGATCAGAATGAGCTTCGCCTGCGCAGCACGTAACACGAAATCAACGCAGGAACCCCAGATCACCTATGGGCAGGAACTAGATTCCGTCTGCAGAGGGTCCATACATGCCGGGCAGTGGCATTCCAAGGGCACGAAGGTACGTGCCGAGCTGGGCGCGGTGGTGAACAATCTGGTTTATTCCTTGGTTGCGATAGTAGGTAAACCGCTCGCCGGAAAAAAGAACGTTCGGACCGCGCTTGATGATCCAAGGTTGATGTAAGGCCTGGTCCGTAATTTGCTCAAAGGCTACACGAGCGTCACTGGCGCTCTGCTCAAAGTGCGCGAGCAACTTCGCTTTACTAGCCATTGTGTAGGGCTGCCAGGCGACAGCCATGTCGAGCTCGTCACTCGTGAGCGTGAGCGCCATCAGTCGGAAGAGATCGGTAGTGTGACCTGCGAGCCGGCCGAGGGTCATAGACTTCTCGTAGGGCTTGAAGTCCGATCTGTCATCGGGCAGCGCCTCAAAGAGGCGCCGCGTTTTGCCGATCTCAGTATCGAGTTCAGGAAGAAGCAGGTCGCGAATGAAGTATGTTTCTGGCACTGTGGTTCTCCTAATGCTAAGCGTTGATTGACGTTGTTGATCCGTGCCCAAGAGGAAGAATCCAAAACTATTGCTGGCGCGAACCGCGCTTCTCGATACAAGAAAATCAGTACGGAATTTACAAAGCCCTCCACGGAATCATGAAGGGCTCGGTGCAATGTAAGGATGAACTAGCCGATAGGCAGACCGGCTAACTTGGCGTATGTCACGGGGTTCGCATATTCATACCCTTCTGCGATCTTGCCGTCTCGGACCACGAACTTGAAGATGTAGACGTTCTTATAGGCGGTACCGTCCTGAGTGATGTAGTCGCCCCTTGACTCCACAAAGACGTTGCTGCCGTCCGTGCTAACGAAGTACCTGAGTTCGAGCATCTTGATCTGCTTGAAACGTTCTAGTACCTGACCCTGGTACTTAGTGACGGCTTCTTTGCCCTCGTAGGTGAACCAGTTCTCCTGTTTCCCGGACGCAGCTAGGGGAAAGATGTACACCGCGTCGTCGCTGAACAGTGCCATGGTTGCGTCCAGATCATGGCGTTCTTTAGCGGCAAAGAACTCCTTCACTACGCCAAGCGCCACTTTAGACGTTTCCTGCTCTTCATGACTCATGTGCATTCTCCTTTCACGCTCATGTTTATGTCCCAACCACAGCATGTCGCTCACGCCGGCGGCAATCTGGACTGCTGTGGGGGAATACGATAAAGAGCACCCGGTCAAGTTCATTTTGTTGGCGCGAACCTGGAAGGTGCATTCTGGGTCAAGCTCACCCAGGAACAGCGAGGCCTGTATGCGAATTATGAAACGAAAGAACACGGCCAAGACAGGCAAACGTTCCACCTCTATGGTCAGCCTGGACGAAAAATCTGTCAACATGTTGACAGATTCGCTGGGATCCCTGGATCCACTAAGATCCCTGAACGATGACGCCCGTCGCTTTCGGCGTTTCACCCGAGCTGTCTTCGCCGCGCATGCCGCTGTGCTGAAACATGGCGATGCGATGAACGCCCGCTTCCAACAGAGCGCCGCACGATGGCGAGTGCTGATACGGATTGAATTGGGTGATGTTTCGGCGTCTGCTATTGCCAGAGTTACCGGCTACTCGCGTCAATCTGTTCACAGGCTCTTGGTCGAGCTGCAAACCGAGGGTTTGGTCCGGACATCGGCAGACCCTACCGATCAGAGGAGGTTGCGGCCTCAGCTCACAAAGAAAGGTCGGGAAGTGCTGACCGGAATGGAGGTTGGTTTCAATGCTTGGGCTTCGGAACTTGTTGTTTGCTTAGAAGCATCACGGCTTGAGCAGACCTCCCAGTTCCTTGAGGAAGCTGTAGTCCTCTTGCAAAGCGAGGAAGGTGCCATAAGGGAAAGGACTATCAAATCACAAAGACTGGTTTGAAGATTATTGCTTAAGCGGCTTTAGTTATCTATGCGCTTGTAGTGCGCGGACGCTGTCTATTCCGTGAGTAAAGGGGGCAGGTAGACACGTTCGCTCAGCTATACCTCATCAGGCTTCGGCCACGGAAAAAGGGTCTTCTACGCCGGATTCGATACTGTAGGCGTCTTGGATCGTTGGTTAAACGAGGGGGATACGCCCGGCAAACCTTGTAGCGATAGATCAAAACAAAAATGATCATCGACGGGAAAGGCCGATGTGTCGTTGGCCTAGCTGGCCACGTTACAAGGGTGGCAACGTGAACGCTGCAACTAATTTTACCTGTGTGACGCCTATCACTGTGCAAGCTCCTGAATGACCCTTGGAACGATTCATGGTGTCGGCACAGCCAGTTCGGACGCGGGACAAAAGTGATCTCTCATCAAGAACGCATCACAACCTCTACAAGGAGCATTCATGAGAGTTTTTGTTACCTGCAGCCAGCGCCAAAGGCTGATCACACAGATCCTTAGATGTCTCGACTCGGATGTCGCAGGCCCACTGCCACCAGAAAGGCGCCGCCGAGATGTAGGCTTGCCCGAAGATTGATGGATTGGAGCTTCGCCCGTGTTCTGCGTCTAAACTTGTTTCACGCCGTTTCAGAGTGCTGAGGACAACCGCATGTCAATAAACATCAACGGATCGTCGATTAGTTTGCCGAGCGACCCGCGCGTCTCCCTGCTCGACTTCCTTCGTGATCACCTGGATCTGTCTGGAACCAAGAAAGGCTGTAACCAAGGCGCGTGCGGGGCATGCACAGTGCTGGTGGACGGAGAACGTATTCTTTCTTGCCTCGCACTTGCCGTGCAATACGAAGGCCGCTCGGTGATTACGATCGAAGGGCTATCAGCGGGTGGTAAGTTGCATCCGCTCCAAACGGCGTTCATTGAACACGACGGCTTCCAGTGCGGCTATTGCACACCAGGGCAGATCTGCTCAGCGCTAGGAATGCTCGCGGAAGTGAAACGCGGTCTGCCAAGCAATGTTACGGCAGACCTCGGAGACGCTTCGATGACGCTCACGCGGAATGAACTTTGCGAGCGAATGAGCGGCAACCTATGCCGCTGCGGCGCGTACAACGGAATCGTCAATGCCATCACGGAATTTGCGGAGTCATCCAAATGAACACTTTCACGTATGCTCGCGCGACAGATATTGCAGACGCCATCGGACAGGGCGGCGCAGTCAACGCAAAATACCTGGGCGGCGGTACCAATCTCGTTGACTTGATGCGGGAGACCCTAGAGCGTCCTTCCGCACTGGTGGATGTTACCGGTCTTTCAACGGCGATCACGGAGCACCAGGACGGCAGCATACTTATCGGAGCCGCTGCGAAGAACACAGCAGTAGCGGAACATAAGGCTATACAGAGCCGATTCCCGGTTCTGGCTCGCGCCATTCTGGCCGGTGCTTCGGGGCAGATACGAAACATGGCGACGGTGGGTGGCAACCTGCTACAGCGGACGCGCTGCACATACTTTTACGACGACGACGGATCACGGTGTAACAAACGAAATCCGGGCCAGGGTTGTGACGCCGTTGAAGGCTTCAATCGAACACACGCAATTCTCGGTGCATCGCCATCGTGTGTCGCGACTCACCCTTCTGATATGTGCGTGGCTCTCGCCGCGCTGGGTGCATTGGTACACGTGACGAGTTCGCAGGGGCAACGAACCATCGCCATTGCGGACCTCTACCTCCTCCCCGGCGATCACCCAGAGATCGAGACGACGCTTAGGCCCGGCGAATTAATAACAGCGGTTCAACTGCCAAGTTTGCCCTTCGCTCAACAATCGATCTACCGCAAAGTTCGCGATAGAGCGAGCTACGCCTTCGCGCTGATCTCTGTTGCAGCCGCCATGGATGTAGAGAACGGAACCGTGAAGGATGTCAGGCTTGCGTTGGGCGGCGTAGCACATAAGCCCTGGCGGGCCTTAAAATTCGAAGCCGCGCTAAAGGGACGGCCTGCAACTGACAGAAGCTTTCTCGCCTCCGCAGAAGAAGAGCTTGCGGAGGCGAAGCCGCTGAGCCACAACGGATTCAAAGTAGAGCTTGCCAAGCGCACCATCGTTGCCGTACTGACTGAATTGGCAGGAGGTGTCGCATGAGCATCAAAGACGCCGCACAAGCGGTCATGAAGAAGGCTGTCCAGATCGCTCCCGATGCATGGATGCCCGGTGGAAAGCCTGACCCACTGATTCGCCAAAAGCATGGGCTCATTGGCACCCCAACGTCACGGCTTGATGGACCTCAGAAAGTCAGCGGAACGGCGCAATTTGCGGCAGAGTTTCCTATGGAGAACATGGCGTACGCGGCGCTGAAATACAGCACTGTCGCCAAGGGACGAATCAAGGAGCTCTATACGGCTGCGGCTGAAGCAGCACCCGGTGTCGTGCTGGTGATGACGTATCGCAATGCGCCTCGGATGAAGCCGGCGCCGCCTTTCATGTCCAGCGCCAAGGCCGCTGCCGGTGACGATCTACCCGTCATGCAGGATGATGAAATCCACTGGAATGGCCAGCCCATCTCCCTCGTACTCGCCGAAACGCAGGAGCAGGCTGACTACGCGAAGTCACTGATATCCGTCACTTATGCGACAGAGCCATCGGTGACCCTGTTCGAAGACGCGAAGGCCAATGCCGAGACAGGCGTATTTCAGGGTGAACCGCTCCTACTGGAAATAGGGGATGCTGAGGCTTCCTTGGCAGCCGCGCCGTACAAAGTCGATGTTGTCTATAGCACGCCGCGTTATAGTCATAACCCCATCGAATTACATGCGGCGACGGTCGGGTGGGACGGCGATGATCTCAGGGTGCATGATGCCTCACAAGGTGTCGCCCACGCCGCCTGGTCACTTGCACAAGTCTTTGAACTCAAGGAAGAGCAGGTTCATGTCACGTCTCCTTATGTAGGTGGCGGTTTCGGAAGCAAGACGCTTTGGCAACATCAGATCCTGGCGGCCGCAGCGTCCAAGCTGGCAGGGAGACCTGTCCGCATTATGTTGTCTCGCGAAGGTGTGTATCGCATCGTCGGTGGCCGCACCTTAACCGAGCAGCGTGTCGCGATAGGCGCACAGGCTGATGGCCGCTTCGACGCTCTCATTCACACCGGTGTGGTGGCGATGGGTCGGCATAACAATATGCCGGAGCCGTTCATCCTTCCGGCAAAGTCGGCCTACAGCTCCGCGAGCTTCAAGCTGCACGTGGAAGCCGCCAAGATGGACATGCTTGCGAACACATTCATGCGTGCTCCAGGAGAATCGGTTGGCACCTTCGCTCTGGAAAGTGCCGTCGACGAATTGGCAGATAGCCTTGGCTTGGATCCAATCGAGCTCAGAATTCGCAATGAACCGGAGAAGGACCCCACTTCTGGCGCCCCATTCTCCTCGCGCCACATCGTGGAAGCCTACAGAGCCGGGGCGCAACAGTTTGGCTGGTCCAACCGCAAATTGAAACCGGGCACCCATCGTGAGGGCGAGTGGCTTACCGGCATGGGGTGTGCAACAGCGACCTATCCCTACTACCGCTTGCCCGGTGGCGCGGCACGTATCACCTTGACGAAGGATGGGCGAGCCACTGTCGAGGTCGCAGCGCACGAGATGGGCATGGGTACCGCAACAACGCAGACCATGGTGACCGCAGACCGTCTCGGACTCGGCATGGAATGTGTAACCGTAACCTATGGGGACTCGCGTTTCCCCGGTGTTATTCTCGCGGGCGGTTCTCAGCAGACTGCCGCGATTGGAGCTTCTGTCACCGCAGCGCATCACGAGCTTATTACTCAACTGCTCAAGCTCGCGGGCAAAGACTCACCGCTCGCTGGACTCGATGCGGACGAGGTCATTGGGCACGATGGATATCTGTGCAAGACTGACGAGCCAGGGCGACGCGAAAGTTACGTTTCCATGATGGCGCGGATAGGACGCGATGAGATAACGGCTGAGGCTAGCGCCCCGCCGCCCCTTGAGTTCACACATTGGTCGATGCACTCGCACGGAGCCATGTTCTGTGAGGTTCGTGTGAACGCGGTCACTGGAGAGACCAGGGTGAGTCGCTTCCTTGGCTCATTCGACTGTGGCCGTATTCTCAACCCGAAAACAGCGGCAAGCCAGTTTCGAGGCGGCATCATCATGGGGCTGGGTCTCGCGCTCATGGAAGAAACTCAGTTCGATGAACGCAACGGCCGTGTGATGAACCCCAGCCTTGCTGAGTACCATGTGCCGGTACACATGGACGTTCCTGAAATCGATGTAATTTGGACCGACATTCCAGACCCGCACGCTCCAATGGGGGCGCACGGGGTGGGAGAGATAGGCATTACGGGCGTTGGAGCGGCGGTTGCGAACGCTGTTTACAACGCGACAGGTAAACGCATACGAGACCTGCCCATAACGTTGGATAAGACATTGTAGGAGTTGTAGCACCTGAACGGACACCAAAAATCGTCTTCGTCTGATAGACTTGTGAAGTCGCTGCAGTGACAGATTTGCTTTCGTCTTGGTGTCCAAAAACAAGCGAAATCGGGTCCAAAGTAGCGAACTAGGGATTGATGAGAGAAGAGCGAAAGCCCCGAATTCTCTTATTCATGTATTTATAGCCATGTTGTTTGATAACAACGTGGGGACGTAGCTCAGTTGGTTAGAGCGCTGCCCTGTCACGGCAGAGGTCGCGGGTTCGAGCCCCGTCGTCCCCGCCATACAAAGCAAAGCACTTAGCTTCGTATGTCACCTCAAGTGACAAGTAAATCCGGGTCCGATTAGGGTCCATTACGCTCGCCGAGTTACCAAAAGCGAGTCAGTTTCAACCTCTCTCTGACCAGTCACCACCGCGTCGGGCAGTGCATTATCCATAAGGTGCCGGGTACGTTCCAGTTTCTCGCGGCTAAGGTCAGGCCGATTCTTGAGGAGACTGCGCATCCATTCCTCGTGAACCTGGGCAGACCAATGCGCACGGAAGATGCCTGTCAATGCCAGATGCATGAGGAAGTTGCGCAGCCCGGAAGGGTAGAGCACATTTGCGTCGAAGAAGGCCCCGAATGTCGCCACGAATCAGATCCCGATCTCCTGGTCGTAGGCAGCCAGTTCATTGAGTGCCACGAGGCGTTCCGCATGGACTCGCCGCTTGTGGGCCATCAGGGACTCAAAGCGCACCCGTCGATGGGTGCCAACCTTCCGGTACTCAATCTTTCCTTCGTCGAGCAGTTGAATGAGAGAAGGCCGCGAGATGCTGAGCATGTCGGCGGCTTCCTGCGTTGTCAATTCCGCGTGGACGGGAATCACGGTAACGGTGTTTCCGCGACCCATCTCGTTCAGGATTCCGACCAGCATCTTTGCCGCCGAAGCGGGGATGACCACCGTCTCATCTTCCGGGGCGCCGACCACCCGAAGCCGCAGAGGGGTCTTCGAGCGGAGCCGCGAGGACAGGACACGGCTCGTTTCTTCGGCTTGTTTGGCCTCGTCCTGCGTGGGTAAAGTCTGGGTCAGAAGAGCTTCAGGCACGGTTTTTACCTCGCCTCATTGTGTCACCTATTCGAAGCAAACGCAACCAATCGAAGCATTCGAGAAGATTTTCCACGTCACCTCTGCCGCCGTAAGGAAGAAGTTCCAATCTGCCCTTGAAACAACTCTTTACGCGAGTGCAACTTAGCAACAACAATGCGGAATTCCAAGGTCCGATTTGGGTCTATTCGCAGGATAGGATCGTGCTTCTGGCGCGCAGGTCAAATATCCGACCCCGGGACATTGTTTTAACCATTGTTTTCAGGGGCTTTTTTGCTGCATTGCACGCACATTTGGCAGATGTCGATTGTTGACCCACGGGTCCTATAAGGGGTCCTTTATCAAAATTGGAATTCCGAACTATGAACTATAGCCGAACACGGTTCAGAGACAGAGAGTTTAGAGCAAGACTGAAAGCCAGACGGCGCGGCGCAAAGGACTTCTTGCGGAGCACAGTTAGCTAGCCCTTCTCGGAACAGACATACGGCTGGCCCTTTCACAGTGAGTGCATCGGCGATTTCGCATCATTCGATCTAACGCGCGTGTTTTTCGGTCATGGTCTGTGAATCCTGCTCGATCACTTTGGAATACGCAAATTCCACGCCATTCAGGGCAGCTCGACACCATTCAACAGCAGATCGCGATGGCGATGCCGGTTTTAGAGATCAAGCCGCTAGACGGCAAGCCATCCAAAGGAAGAAAGGATATTCATAGGTAAGGAATCACTTGGCCGATCAATTCGTTTTCAGCAAGGTCTTGCCATGAGGTCTCCTATTCAAACCGGCCCAACAAGACTCTGCGCGGGCGTCGCGTCAGTGAAGTGAGCGATGTCCGCCATCACGCGCGGCGTTGTGGGCGAGGCGAGCGCGGCGCGCATCGCCGCTTCGTCGCGAAACCGGCATTCGCAGATGCAGATCGTTCCCGCGCCGAGAACGGCTGGCCAGAAGGCGGCGCAGCCTTCCAGCCCAAGCGGACCCCAGCATTCCACCACCAATGGCAGGTGATGCTGGATGTAGTAATCGCGGTCAAAGCGAGTCGCAGCATCTCCGGAATAAGTCACGTACATGGTTGTCATTGATTAAACATCTCCTCGCTTGGTACATCGAATGCATTCAGCGTGATGGCGACCTGTGCGTAAGTGCCAATCCAAAGCACCAGTTCATTGAGCGCGCCTTGGCCGAGCAGGTCGAGCGCTGCCCGATAGGTCGCTCCTGCCAGCACACCCCCGCCCAGCAGCGCGGTCGCTACGTCGAACGCGCATGCCTCCTCCGGCGTCAGGTCGAGCGGACGGCCGCCAGCGGCGAGCGTTGCGATCTTGACAGAGTCCATGCCCTCGGATGCCGCGGTCGAGGCATGCGCGTACAGCTCATAGGCGGCGTTGAATCTTGCGCCCACGACGAGGATCGCGATCTGCTTGGCCGATGGCGAAAGGCGCTTCATCGCCGTGACCGCGTCGATCAGGTCGTAATGCGCCTGGCCGACCCTCGGCTCATGGAGGAACACTCCCCAAGGTCCGAGCAGTGCGCCGTCATCGCGCGTCGTCGTAAAGGTGTTGAAGCCGTGCGCAATCTGCTTGCGGTTGCGATCGTACAGGGCGCGCTGCTCGGGGGTAAGCTGTTCGGGCGGTAAGGTCGGAAGGCGCATTGTGTATCTCCTTAGATCAGGCCATCAGAAGACGGTCTGGAGTGATCGGCAGCTCTCGCATACGCTTACCCGTTGCATGCCAGACCGCGTTGGCAATAGCCGGTGCGACCCCGCATAGACCGAGTTCAGCCAGTCCCTTGACACCGAGCGGATTCATGATTCGGTCTTCGCTTTCAACAAAAAAGGCGTCGAGTTCGTGAATGTCGGCGCAGACCGGAACGAGGTATTCGGCAAGAGTCGCGTTTGCGACGCGACCGAGATTGGCGTCCCACTCGGCCTCTTCCAAGAGCGCCATCCCGATGCCGCCGACCATGCCGCCGATGCACTGGCTATGGGCGAGCCGGGGATTGATGATGCGTCCCGCGTCATAGACGCCGATCACCCGCGCCACGCGGATGGTGCAAAGCTCCGGGTCGACGCGCACTTCTGCGAAGACTGCGCCGAAGCCGACTGAACTGTACGTCTTCGCCTCATCCCCGGGCGTGGCGCTGGCCTCCGCATCAAGACGTTCCAAGCCTGCTCTGCGGAGAAGCCTTGCAGGATCGTTCGCGTCGCCAGAACGGACCAGGCCGGCGAGTTTCAGCTTCAATGCCGTGCACGCCGCCTGCACGGCGGATCCGACACTGGCCATCGTAGTCGAGCCGCCATGTTCCTTCGCGGGCGGAAATGTCGAGTCGCCAAGCTCGAAACGCACTTGTTCCACCGGCAGGCCGAGCGCGTCCGCCGCGACCTGCGTCGCCGAGGTGTAGGTGCCCGGCCCCATGTCAGTGGTGGCGCAACGCACGGTCACGGTGCCATCGGCGAAGAGCGTGGCGGACGCGGACGTGGGATAGCGGGAGACGTGGTAGATTGCCGTCGCCATCCCGAACCCGACGAGCTCGCGACCGTGTCGCATGGCGCTCGGACCGGGGGTGCGGCGGTGCCAGCCGAACCGCTCCGCCCCCTGCCGATAGCATTCTCGCAACGCCTTCGAGGACCACGGAAGGTCCTTCATCGGATCCTTCTCGGCGTAGTTGCGCAGGCGAAACTCGATGGGATCGAGCTTCAGCTTTTCGGCCAGCTCGTCCATCGCCATCTCCTGCCCAATCAGGCCGGTCGCCCAGCCTGGCCCTCGCATGGGGCAGGGCGTACTGATGTTCATGGGCACCAGGCCGTAGCGGGTTCGCCGGTCAGGGCAGGCGTAGGTGGCGGATGCAGGTGCGAGCGCGGGTTCAGCAAACTCCTCGTAGGTGGAGGTCTGCCCCGTGACCTCATGGATCATGGCGGTGAGCTGGCCGTTGAGGCCAGCACCAAGGGCTACGCGCTGTCGCGTCTCGGAACGGAAGCCAATCGCGGTGAAGAGCTGTCGCCGGGTCAGCTCCAGCCGCACCGGAAGCCCGGCCCGGCGGGCAGCCATTGCAGCCAGCGTGACATGCGGCCAGGTGCGTAACGCCGAGCCAAAGGCACCGCCGACGAACGGGTTGATGACCCGCACGTTTTCCGACGCAATCCCGAAGCGCCGGGCAATTTCATCTCGTTCATTGCCTACCCATTGCGTCTTGCTCCACAATGTCAACCGGTCGCCTTGCCATTGCGCTACGGTGGCATGCGGCTCCATGGCATTGTGCTGCTCGCGCGCCTGCACGTAAGTTGCATCCACGCGAACCGGCGCGGCAGCGAAGGCGGCATCGGGGTCGCCCTTTTTGGTCTCGGGACCGCGACCCTTCTTCGCGGCAGCCTCGGAGGTTGGCTTCGCCCGCGCAAGATCGAAGTAGACGAGGCGCTCGGGAGCGGCGTCGTAGGTCACGCGAATCAGCGTTGCCGCATAAAGCGCCTGAGACTGCGTCATCGCGATCACAAGCGCGACGGGCTGGCCACTGAACAGAACTTCGGCATCCTGCAGCACGCGCAACTGCTCTCCCGCGACAGGGTCGACTGCCGGCCGCTCGGCTGGAGTTTTATAAGGCAGCCGGTCGGCGTTGAGATGTGTGAGAACGTGCAGCACGCCGGGTGCGCGCTCGGCTGCCGCCGAGTCGATCGCAACGATACGCCCGGCCGCCACCGTGCTGTCGTGCGTCGCCGCGTACACAAGGCCGTCAGGGTGAAACTCGGCAGCGTAGCGGGCGCTGCCCGTAACCTTGGCTGGTCCGTCCACACGGGTAAGGGGTGCGCCGACGGCGTTCATGCGAGGCCTCCTGTCTCGGCCAGGGCACGAGCCACCGCGCGCCGTATCAGCTCGACTTTATAGGTATTGCGACCATGCGGGACCGCGCCGTCTGCGGCATGCGCTGCCACTGCTTGCACAAGCGCGGGGGTGAAGGGTTTGCCTCGCAATGCCGCTTCGACCTTCGGCAGCCGCCAGGGTTTCGTTGCAACCCCTCCAACCGCGATTCGCACGTCGCGGACCGTCCCATCCTCGCCGAGATCAAGTGCCACCGCAGCCGATGCGATCGACCACTCAAAACTCGCCCGATCGCGGATTTTAAGATAATGCGAACGCCGCGCAGTTGGACCCGTCGGCACATCGATGGACAGGATCAGCTCACCCGGTGCCAGTTGCGTTTCCACTGCGGGCGTGTTGCCGGGAAGCCGATGCAGGTCGGCAAGAGGGATCGTGCGTTCTCCGCTCGGTCCAGCAATCCTTACGGTCGCATCAAGCACCAGCAGCGCATTGGCGAAATCGCCGGCGTAGGTGGCGATGCAATGCTCGCTGCCGCCAAGCACCGCGTGAAAGCGGTTTTGTCCGAGGATGGCCGGGCAACCCGTTCCTGGCTCACGCTTTTCGCAGGGCGCGCCAGGATCGCGGAAGTAGCCGCAGCGGGTGCGCTGGAGCAGGTTGCCGCCAAGCGTCGCCAGGTTGCGGACCTGCGCCGATGCGCTCGCCAGCAAAGCCTCGGAGAGCACAGGGCACTCGGCCAGCACTGCCGGATGCGCAGCCGCATCACTCATTCGTGCAAGGGCTCCGAGCCGCAGGACATCGGTACGTTCCTCAATCCGGTCGAGCCCAGGCAGCGCAGAGATATCGATGATGCGGTCGGGATTGCGCAAATGCTCACTCATGAGCTGCACCATATCGGTGCCGCCCGCGAGGAAATCTGCGCCCTGCTCATGCGCGCCGTCGGAGCGGTGGCGGGCCAAGCTGGCGGTCGCGGCAGAAACACTGGCTGCCCGCGCGTATGCGAAATTAACCAACGGTCACCCTCCCGTCAGCGGCGTCGCGGATCGCAGCGACGATGTTGGTGTAGGCGCCGCAGCGGCAGATGTTGCCGCTCATCCACTCGCGTATCTCATCGTCGGAGTCCGCGTGACCCTCGGCAATGCAGGCGATGCCGCTCATGATCTGCCCCGGCGTGCAGTAGCCGCATTGAAAGCCGTCGTGCGCGATGAAGGCCGCCTGAAGAGGATGAAGCCGGCCATCCTTTGCCAAGCCCTCTACTGTGGCGATCGCCTTTTCCTGGTTCATGACCGCGAGCGTAAGGCAGGAGTTCACGCGCCTTCCATCGACGAGCACCGTGCAGGCACCGCACGCGCCGAGGGCGCAGCCCTTTTTGCTGCCTGTGAGCTGGAGATGATCTCGCAATGCGTCAAGCAGTGTCGTGTGCGCGTCGAGACCGGGCAGGCGGTGCTCTACGCCGTTCACCGTCAGCACAACGTCGACCTGCCGATGTGACTCGCCCGCTGGTTCGCGCCCCGCACCCGAGGCTGATGTTCCTGGTAGATCGACCATCATTGCAGCCCCTCCGGCTAGCGAGGTCGAAATGAAGTCGCGCCGTGTCCATTCCCGCTCGTCCATAGTCTCCTCACCTCTCCTGTATACCGCTCAGCCAGGCGAGAACCGGTTGAAGGGCGGCATCCGAATTCTTTTCGTAGATCAGGCCGTGGCCGTTCCCAGTTACGCCATGGTCCGGCAGGTGCAGCAGCTCCGCCGCGGCACCGCCAGCCTTCAGCGCGGCGACGATCAGTGGGCTCGCAGGCGCAAAGGAAGACGTATCGCCCGTCACTACCGCGATAGGCAACCCCGCCAGATTGGGTAGGCTTAGAGTTGCTGGGTCGGCGTCACGCACGGCCTCGGGCGTGTCCCGTGGAGGATCGAAGGTAAGCGGCGCGGCCGTTAGGCCCCAGCGAAGCGGACCAATGTTGGGTATGTCGGCGAAAGGTGGCCCCATCGGCTCGACACTGACGATGGCTTTGACCAAGCCGGGCCGGCGATCCGCTGCCAGCCAGCCGCTTGGGCCGGACGCCGAATGCGTGAGCAGGATGGCGGGTCCGATCCGGTCGAGCAGCCGCGCAAGCCGGTCGGCATCCATGTCTTCGGATTCAGCGAGATCGGCAGGCAACGGGCCGTAGCCGGCGATGAACTGGTCCATGGCTTCGGCGTCATCGGGGGAGAAAGGCCATTGGGTATGCTTGCCCACCGGATCGGGGGGAATGTAAATCTGCTTGCCACCTTCATAAGAGAAGGGTGGACCCATGGGCCCAACGATATCGGTGTGCAACGGTGAGCGGCCGTGGCCGGGACGGTCGACGACCACCGTGGCATACCCTGCCTCGACCAGGCGCTGTGCCCAGCCGGGGCGGCCATCGGGTGTGTTAAGCCATTCCGTGCCCTGAAAGCCGCCGCCATGCACCAGCACGATCGGGTACCTCCGCGTCACCTGTTCCGGTGCTTCCCACTCGGCAAACATCGGCCCGCGCTGAAACGTTTTGCCGTCGCGCTCCACGCGCTCGCCGGGTATCCAGAAGTGGCCGCGCCGAATGGTACGCGCTGGTGCGCTGGCCCAGAACGGAAGAGGTTGTGGGTTAGAAGATTCGTGTGTACTCATTTGTTAATCCGCCATTTTTCCAGTTTTATCCAGTAGAACGGCCGAAAGTTGGCGATCTAGTCATTTCTTGCGGTCACAACCCGCGCCATCGGTACGTCTTCAACGGAACTGCATTTTCAAAGTCAGTGATACATACGTCGCGTCCTCGGCTACCAGCCGACGGGCGGTAGCCACATTTGTTGAGTCTTTTAGAAGCTCCTGTACAACCTCTACCGGGGTTAGCGGAACAACATTTCCTCATGGCACCTTCATCGTCTCGGTTCGAGACCGCTCGGTCTACAATCATGTCAGCGTGCGGAGGGACTGTCAAATACGAATGACACTTGGTCTAAAGAAGCGGTGTTACGGTCGCCACTCGTAGCAGTGGCCGGTCTCGCGAGTTTATTGGGCGTTGCCATGACAGTATGGCCGGATCATCCACATGAGTCACGAGCCTGGCAAAAAGAAGCAGATAACCTACATGGTCTTGTACTCTCTGAAAGCTCCATTTCTTGAGGTGACGCCTAAACGCCGCTCGTAAGGCGATCCCAGGCACTCATTGAGCAGTTCACGACGTCCGTCAGAGTCTTGCGATTTGAGCCATCCTTCGCTTGGATTGAGAGGCCATGAAGCACCGTCGCATAGAAGGCGGCAATGGCTTTGACGGGCACAGTTTTGGGTACATCGCCTTCCCGTTTGCCTCGGCGCAAACGAGCGTCAATGGATACCCGGGTCTGATCCCGCAGCGAGGACAAGTAATCCTGAATGCCCTTATTCTCTACCGTGCAGTTAATTGTGCTCAGAACCAGGAGGCAGCCGCGCGGCACCTTCTCCGCCACGAACATATCAACCCCGTCCTGGAGCATCGCGTGAATGGCTTCCCGAGTCGGCAGGTCAGCTGCGAGCGCACGTGCCGTGGCAACTCCGTCTGTGTTGAGATAGAGGGCAACCGTCTCTCGAAACAGTGCTTCCTTGCTGCCGTAAGCAGCGTAAAGACTTGCCTGATTGATTCCCAAGGCAGCGCGAAGGTCCGCCATGGATGTGGCCTCATAGCCCATTGACCAGAAGACGCGCATGGCCTTCTTCAAGCCTTCTTCCCGATCGAATTCACGAGGTCGTCCCGGTCCACGACTACCTGCCTGTTGATTGCCGGAACGTCTATTCTTAACAGTTGGTTTCATAGTCATCTCTTGCCATCTTATAGATCGACCAGTCCAGAACACAAGGCGCTCGCATCAGGCACAAAAACCGAAGGTCGCTCGTCCCCGTCGATTTGCCAGGCCGTCACCTCAGAAGTGCGTTTGACTGAGAACCACAATCGCGTAGACAGTTTTATAGATCGCCTGGTCTAGAATGGACATCTCAAGTTTTGCAATCGGCATCGGAATCTTGAGCGTGAGGTTGAAACGAAAGGAGCAACGATGAGCGTGCAATCACCTGCATCTGAACTGACACCGAAAGGCGCTCTGCTCCGCTTCTATGAAGCCGAGGCGAACTACATGAAGGCATTTCAGGAGAACGGCGTCGCAAGCTTTGACGAGATGCGGGAGACATTGGCGCCCGATGTCGTTCTGCACCAGTCCCCTGACTTGCCCTTTGGCGGAGACTACGTCGGCTACGAGGGATATGAGCGATGGGCCGTCAAGATGGGCTCGATCTTCAACAAGCTCGAAGTGACGGATCGGGAGTTCTTTGAGCAGGGTGACAAGGTCATTGTGGTGTGTCGCTTCATCACGCGGTCGCGGATCAATGGGTCTGTTCAGGACCTTCCCATGGCGCAGGTCGTGACCGTTCGAACTGGAAAGATTGTCGATTTCCGACCGTTCTACTGGAACGTTCCCGCGTATGTGGCTGCCGCTGCGCATTAGACCCCGACCGCAGTCTCCGAAAAAGGGAGTTCTTATGGGTAATAAGGAACAGCAATCCGCAGAGACTTTGAAGCGCTTCTATGAGGCGGAGTCTGCATACCTCGCCTCGGGTGGAGGTGACTTTTCCGGAGTCGCGGCCACGCTCGATCCGGACTGCGTCATCTTTCAACCGACATCTCTGCCTTACGGCGGGGAATGGAGAGGGCACAGCGGTTTCGAGGCTTGGATGAAGGCCTTCGCGGAGCAATGGTCGTCGCTGGAGGTCAAGAACTCAGAGTTCTACCCGAACGGCGACGTGATCGTAAGTAAGTCGCACGTGTCTGCCGTCGCGAAGAGTACGGGCCGAGATGCTGACTGGCCGCTGTTGCAGTTCTTCAGGGTACGAAACGGCAAGATCGTGGAGTTGCGGCCATTTCATTGGGACACCACGCGCATGCTCGACGCGCTCAAGCCTTAGGCCTAGGAGAAGCTCCAGAATGGAACGGCAGGTAAACATGCAGAACTGGCCCGGCGAAGTTGCCGGTGCCACGTAATGTTGATCGCCCGCTGCGCTTCGCGCGAGAGCTGATTACATCCACTACCAACCCATCTCACTCAGGCGCGACGAATTCTAAGTAGGTTTACTTAGACAGAATCCACAAGGAGAACAGCATGTCAACACAGACAAAGGTCGAACACATTCAGGCACTACTCAATGATCCTCTCAACGTGGATCTCGTAAACAAATTCATCGCGAAGGATGCGACCTACGTTTCGCTTAACTTCGACAATCCCGAGCTGAAAGCAATCATGCCCTGGACTGGTACCGGTACCGGACCACAGGCCGTACTCGACACCTACCGGCAAGTTGGCCATTACTGGAAGAATGAAGGACTCAAGATCACGGACTTCGTGGAGACCAGCGACAAGGTAGCGGTGTTCGGAACCTTCACCTACAGGTCCGTAACACTCGGTAAGGCCATTACATCTCCGTTCGTCATCTTCGCCAAATTCGATGATGAACAGGTCGTCTATATGCAATTCATGGAGGACACGTTTGGCACCGCTTCGACCTTCCGTTCAGGTGGAACATGGACGTTCCACAGTAATCCCGAAGGCAAGATCATCGAACTCTAAACCGCGCCGGCAATCATTTCGCCCTCATGTCTGGAGACAAACCGCGACATACCCCAATTCCACCCTGAATTAAGGAGAACAGCATGGCAAAGCGGCGAATCGATGTTCATACCCACCTCATCCCGCCCTTCTGGGCGGAAGAGCTGAATTCCCACGGAGGTGATCCTTCAGGGTGGGGCGCGCCTGACTGGAGTCCGGAGCAGCTTCTCAAGTTCATGGACGACGAAGAGATCGCAGTCTCGGTTCTCTCGTTGACCGCACCCGGCATCGAGGGTTGGGAAGGTGCTGCACGAATCGACATCGCGCGCCGGGTTAACGACTACGGTGCACACTTGATGGACCAACGTCCAGACCGGTTCGGGTACTTCAGCACACTGGCCCTTCCGGATGTGGACGCGGCTTTGTCTGAAATTGAGAGAGCGCTGGATGTCCTTCACGTGGATGGCGTCACGCTGCACAGCAACTATGACGGAGTCTATCTGTCGGATCCGCGTTTCGATCTCGTCTGGCAGGAGCTCGAACGCCGTTCAGCGACCGTCTTCGTCCATCCGACCCGGCCGCCTCAGCTTCCTGTACTGCCGGGCGCGCCAAGCCCTCTCGCAGACTATCCAGCCGACACCACCCGTTGCGCCCTGGACCTGGTTCTGAGGGGACATCGGAAGCGCTTCTCGTCCACCAAAGTCATCCTGTCTCATGGCGGCGGATATCTTCCTTTCGCTGCCACTCGATTTGCAGAGCTTGGGGCTTCTCTGGCAAAGGATCGCACTCCCGAAGACATCATGGCGGATATCAAGAGCTTCTACTTTGACACGGCTCTGGTCGCGCCAAGCGGTATTCCCAGCCTGATCGGAACCGTTCCTGTGGGACAGATCGTCTTCGGCACGGACTATCCATACGCGTCTGAGAAAGTGAGTAAGATCTTCGACTCTAACCTCGACCATGCAACCATCCTGACTCCCGATCAGGTCGGTCAAATCAACATGAAAGCAGCAGGGTTGATTCCGCGGCTCCAAAATGTCATATCCATCAAACAATAGTGTGTTCGTTGGCTGGTAGTGCCTAAGTTAGAGCGGCATTCATTTCCGGTTTTCTGGTTCTTGGATGACCTTCACCGGTGTTGACTCTGGCTTCTCCTAAGCAGCGGTGCTAACTTTAGTGGCTTCGACTTTTGCTTGCTTGAAGACGTCCTTCAATCGCAAATGGCGACAATACGAGCGCGGCGCAGGGTTCATGCATTGCTTCACCATCGCGTGCATGCAATGGAACCTCCATCCAATCGAATTCGCGGCGGTGCACCCTGCCTTCGAATGGTTGCAGGGACCTCGTTCAGCGCAACCCTGTCCTGAAGCTGGCAGAGGATCTCGGCATATGCCGATGCGATGGAGAACGCTCGAGAATGGCTGGACTCTCGATTGGTGGTCGAACCTGAATGAAGAAGCCGGTTCAACGCTCAATGCCTTGCGCCTGCAAGACCTAACGCTCTCGCCGTCGGGTGCAACCTGCTATACGCTCAAACGGCAGGATGAGGAGGATTTCGGTGGGCTGCGTGAGGCTGTTCTGAAGCGCGATGGCCACCGCTGCCGCGTGTGTGGAAACCCTGGGGGCAGAAGCGAAGCCTTGCCGTTCATCACCGCGTTGCCGGCAAGTCAGAGCTGGATCTGATGATTACGCTATGCCTGGCGCATCATGCGATGGTGACTCGTACCCTGGTCCTGCTCGAAGAATGGCCAGAGCTGTTGCGCGTACTCTGGCGTGAACAGCATCCAGACGCTCACGAGCAAACTGCGCTTGATTTCTCAGTACTCGGTCCTCCTGCACGACAAACGAAGTTTTTGGAGAATGAAGTTCAGTCGGATGGACATGCGTTTATCAGTATAAAAGGCTAAAATAGCATTCCTGGCTACAGCGGCGTTTCCCGGTACCTATCTTGAGCGCGAGGCGTTAGGCTGCGCTTTGAAGCATGAGGCTGGCCGTCGCGCACCGACTGCGTATACGCACGGGGCTTACTTCCCGAGTCGTTCCGCTCTCAACAGATCAGGGGCTTCAGACTGTGATCGAAGCAGCTTCGTGCGGCTTCCACGTCCGCGCGGCGAGCAAATGCCCACATCGCCAATGCGGTCACGGGGACAAGTACATCGGTGCCGAGCTCCGTGAGTTCGTAATCCACCCGGGGTGGGATACTAGGCGTCACCTTGCGTGTGATGTAGCCGTCTCGCTCCAATCCTCTCAGGGTTGTGGTGAGAACTTTCTGTGAGATCGAGCCAAGACTGCGTTTCAATTCGCTGAACCGCATGCTTCCACGGGAGAGCATCGCAATCACAAGAATGGACCACTTGTCGCCCAAACGTGCCAGCACGTCACCAACAGAATGGCAAATGTCTGCAGGAAGATCGCTGAAGCCAATTGATCGGCAAGGTGTGGTTTACGTCGAGGTGACCTGGTTTCATGAAAGTGCCTTCTTGTGACCGGATGCAGTCACCCTTAGTGTGTATGCAACAGATACCGCAAGAAAACATCGGCTCTCCCGACCCTAAGAAGCGGCAGGAAACCGTATTGGTTACGGGTGGATCAGGTTACCTTGCCGGCTGGATCGTTGTGCAGCTTCTTCAGCAGGGATACCAGGTGCGGACCACCTTGCGCAGCCTCTCTAGGGCGGATGCTGTGCGCAGCGCAGTCGCGGGCCAAACTGACCTAGATGATCGGCTTTCCTTTGCTGCTGCCGACTTGTTGAAGGATGATGGGTGGGACGATGCAGTCAGAGGATGCGATTACGTCCTCCATGTCGCTTCGCCGATGGGCCGCGGAGAGCCGAAAGCGGACCTTGTACGACCGGCGCGTGAAGGAACTACTCGCATTCTGAAGGCTTCTTGGAACGCTGGCGTTCGACGGGTCGTTCTTACCTCTTCCGCCGTCGCCGCGAAGCCTTCTCCAACATCCAGCAAAGCCTCACCTAAGCCAACCGACGAAAGCACATGGACTGATCCTGAGGAGAAGGGCCTCAGTGAGTATGAGCGGTCCAAGACCCTCGCCGAACGAGCGGCGTGGGAGTACGCAGAACAGACAGCCAGTACAAGGAAGCTCACGACCATTCTTCCCGGGTTGATCCTTGGCCCAGTGATGACCACGAAGATCGACGGTACGGTCGGGATTGTCTCGCGCATGCTGGAAGGAAGAGTTCCGGCTTTGCCAAGAGTAGGCTTCAGCATTGTCGGCGTCCGCGATCTCGCAGATCTTCATATCCGAGCGATGCTCGCTCCTGTGGCGGAAGGCCAGCGCTTTCTTGCCGTGGGCGACTTTCTCTGGATGGCGGAGATCGCTAAACTGCTACGCGACAACTTCGGGCAGCAGGCCTTGAAGGTTCCTACCCGTCGGCTCCCAGACTTTGTCGTTCGCCTTGCCGGCCTGTTTCAGCAGGAAGCTCGCTTCATGGCTGCCCTGCTTGGAAAACGTACAGAGTTCGACGTAAGCAAAGCGGCTAAGCTGCTTGACTGGCATCCTCGTCCTGCAGCGGACATTGTCCAAGAATGCGCAAGCGACTTGATCCGGCAGCATCTCGTTTAGATCTGCGACGCGGGTATTCTGCCTGGGTTGAAATGACTTTCGATGGGATGGCTTGCATTCTCCATCTATAAAAAAATGGATTGGCTTACAACCGCAACACTGATGTCGTGGAGGGATGACGTGGCTCCGTGGATCAAAATTACCTCAATCGGCATCGTCAGCATAGCTTCCGCATTCGCACTAGCCGGCCTCGGCGTGTTGGTCGTTCAAGGCAGGCGCCCGCCCAACCGCACTGCCCAGTATGTCGCTTTGGGAAGTTCCTTTGCTGCGGGATTCGGTCTTGGACCTCGGCTGGAGGGCAGCCCCTACGCTTGCCTGAAGAGCAGCAATGGCTACCCTCAGCGATTGGCAAAGATGCTGAATCTTTCGTTAGAGGACGTGACTTGTTCCGGGGCAACGACCACCCAGGTACTTCATGGTGGTCAGTATTTCGGAGTCCCACAAATCGATGCGCTGAGCGAAAACACGCAACTGGTGACGCTTACGACGGGCGGCAATGACGTCTCCTATGTTGGCGACCTGACCTTCCTGGCTGCGCGTTCCCGGGAAGGCGTGATTAGTTCGTTGCTGCGCCTCTGGCCTAAGAAGCTGAAGCCGGCTGAGGATCGGGCTTTCCCAAAGCTGCACAACGAGCTACTAGCCACGCTGCGTGAAATACGTCGTCGGGCTCCCCATGCACGCATCGTTGTCGTCACTTATCCAGCGATTCTGCCCCCCTCGGGTACCTGTCCCAAACTGGGTATCAACGCTACCGATGCCATCGTGATGCGGCGGGTCGGCGACCTACTGGCCGAGGTAACACGCGCCAGCGCACAAGAGGCAGCGGTCAGCGTAGTCGACATGGCGAAGCTATCGTTAGGCCACGACGCCTGCGCCGCAACTCCCTGGCTCAACGGCGCAACACCGGCGCAAGGGGCAAAGTTTCACCCCACATTGGCTGGTGCGTCAGCCACTGCAGCAGAGATTCGGAATGCCGTAGGACCTTCTCGCTAGAAGATCGTGGGCACACATGCCACCTGATGTAATGGTGTTCGACGTAATTGACGTGTGCGGGATTAGTCCTCATATGTCGCACTGGCGGAAGTTGACGCCAGTACGCACTCCGGGAGCACTCTGACATGCTCAAATGGCGTGAGCGGCGTATGGCAGGATTTACGAAGACCGGCGAAGGTGTCATGAACCGGCTTTGGCGCGGTTCTCAAGGATGGTCTGCCTGTTTTCCGCCGCCCAGAGATGAAGTGGAACGAGCGCACCCCGGAGCGTTATTCCCAATTCCGTCAACTCATAATCCACGCGCGGTGGCACACTCGGGAAGAGGGTGCGGGTTACGACACCATCTGCTTCCAACCGCTTCAGGGTCAGCGTCAGCATTCGCTGGGAGATGCCGCTCACGCGCCGCTGGATCTCGTTGTAGCGCAACCGCCCTTTGGCAAGCGCGCCCACAACCAGGATGGTCCACTTGTCGCCAACACTTACCAGCACATCGGCAAGTCCTTTGCAGTCTGCGGGACCAAGCGCTTCCGTGAGAACAAATTTGTTCGTTTCGCTCAAGAAAGTGCCTTCTTGTGGGAATTTTGCATACATTCCATACTAGCGCTACGAACAGTTTGTTCGTAATCGCAAACCCTGTATGGATTTGCGAGCACACGAGAGGACACGCAAATGCAGACAACAGCTAGCACCGCCCCACACCTCCCAACACAAGTCCTGACGCGGGACTCCACTGCCAGGGTACTGCGGCGCAACAAGATCATCTATTGGACTTTGACGCTGCTGATGTTCGTTCCCGGGACTCTCGGGGCCTGCGCTGAAGCCTTTACCAGTGGTCCCGCGAGCATCGTGAAGATCATGCTCGCGCTCGGCTTCCCGTTGTACCTGATGAAGATTCTGGGCGTATTCAAAATCCTTGGCGGCATCGCCATCCTCACGGGCAAGCCGCCCCGGATGAAGGAATGGGCCTACGCGGGCTTCTCCATCGAGTTTCTGGGCGCGACGGCAGCGCACGTCATCACAGCTGACCGCGTGTACGCTCTGTTCCCGTTCTCGTTTTTCGTCGTCCTCATCCTTGGCTACATCTTGTGGCACAAGACGGCTGCGACACCGCTGCCCTTTGAGCAGCGCGATGTGCGCGCGTGATTGCCCTGGCAAGCCGGTAAGGTGCGGTCAAAAAGGTAGCGGAACGTCAAGTTCAACACAAACGCAATAGAAACCCGACCTGGCTCACAGCGAGACAGCTAAAAGGAAAGACAATGCCGAAGCTCCTGATCGTCGAAGCAAGCCCACGTGGGGAATACTCCATCTCCCGGAATCTGGCCAAGAAGTTCGTTGCAGATTGGAAGACCGCACATCTCGAAGGAGAGGTCGTCGAACGCGATCTCGCCACGATGAACCTGCCGTATGTGAACCTGCCCTGGCTTGGCGCGAGTCTGACGCCCCTTGAAGCGCACACGCCTGAGATGCAAGAAGTGCTGACGGTTTCAAATGAACTCGTTGACGAAGTACTCGCGGCAGACCACATCGCAATCAGCACACCAGTCTACAACTACAACATCCCCGCCAATCTGAAATCCTATGTGGACCATATCGTACGCAAAGGGCGCACACTTGGGTCCACTGGTGAGGGCCTGGTGCACGGCAAGAAATGCACCGTTCTGATGGCTTCGGGCGGCGTATACACGGAAGGCTCGCCGATCCGCGATCGCGATATCGCAACCGTGTACCTGCGGCTGATCCTCAAGGTCATCGGCATCGAAGATGTGACGTTTGTTGCCGCTAGCGGCAGCAAAGTCGTCGATATGGGTCAGCAATCCCGCGAGGACTTCCTTGCTCCCTTCGGACCTGCACTCTCTGCAGCAGCGCAGGCGTAACCCGCACCAGTAAGCGCTCCCGGGAGGGCGACGATGGCGACAAAGCCCTTATTCCTTAACGATAATGCTCCGCCTCTTCTGGAGCCGGGTTGCGTCGGCGCAGCCTGTCTGATTGTGCCCGATCTTCAACGCTCGCTCGACTTCTATGCCGGAGCGATCGGGCTTGATGTTCTATCCCAGACCGCAGCATCAGCGCGGCTTGGCGTGGCTGTAGATCAGAGGGTGCTGCTTGAGTTGGAACAAAGGCCGGGTGTTCACGCATTAAGGGGCAAGCGCCTCGGCCTGTACCACACGGCCGTTCTTCTGCCCTCCAGGGCTGAGCTGGCCAGCTTTGCGGAGCATCTTTACCATTCCGGTATCCGTGCGGGTAGCAGCAATCACATCGTAAGCGAGGCCTTCTATCTGACAGACCCGGATGGGCTGGAGATCGAGGTCTATGCAGACCGCGACCGCTCTGAATGGCCATGGCGAGGAAGCGAACTGGATGCAGCGGTGTTGCCGCTCAACTGGCGTGACCTGCTTGAGACTCCGCACAGCCCTTGGAAGGGCGTGCCGAGCGGAACCACCATGGGTCACATTCACCTGTATGTCGGCGATCTGGAGAAGGCCGACCGGCTTTACCGGGCCGGGCTGGGCATGAATCTGCGGACGCGCAGCATCCCCGGTGCCCTTTTCCTCGCGGCTGGCGACTACCACCATCACGTGGGGCTAAACACCTGGGCCGGCCAAGTCCCTCCAGCAATTGACAGCGACGCACGGCTTGCGTGGTGGAGCTTGAAGGTACCTGAAAGGGAAAGATCTTCTTTGCGGGATAGGATGCTTCAGTTTGGCTGGCTGCTCAGACCTGGTGACTCGTTTGCGGACCCTTGGGGCATCGAGATGCGGTTCGCGCTCTAAAGAAACGCGCAGTGTTCGAGTCGCGCAGTTAGGAATGGAAAGTCGCATTGTCTTGACCAATCCGGCCAGAACGGAACCGGTCGAAGCCGATGCAAGGCTCGACTTCCCCTCAAATGCGTTTATGAGGGCTTGAGTGCGGCGGTAGTCTTGGCAACATTGTCCGCTCGCCCAACGGCTCATTATCGAGAAACCAGTCTTTGTCTCTTCCATCCGATTGGGGACCCCAGAATCTTTCGCTATGCGCGTTTGTCTTCGGTTACCCGAACTTCGCAGAAGATAGATTGAGGCAGGTCCAAGGAACGGCATGACAAGATCAGAAAGCTCCCCAGCGTCCAGCATCCTCCCATTCAGCATCGATGTCGCCACCGCTAGACTCGACAACATTCGGGACCGCGTTCGCGCGTTTCGCTGGGATGCCTGGAGCGAGCCTGCTGACTCGGGAGACTGGCGGTATGGTCCGCCCTCAACCTTCATGCGTGAGCTCTGCGACTACTGGCTGAACCACTACGATTGGCGCCGGCAGGAGCGCGCCATGAACGCGTTACCTCAATTCATCACTCGTATCGACGAGGTTGACATCCACTTCATCCATGAACGAGGGTCGGGTCCAAAGCCGGTCCCTCTTCTTATTGCGCATGGCTGGCCCTACTCGTTCCACTCGTACGATGGCATCGTCGATCAGCTCGCTCATCCGGAGCGACATGGAGGACGTGTCGAAGACGCGTTCAGCGTCGTCATTCCGTCCTATCCGGGATACGATTTCTCGAGCCGACCCCATGAACCCATGGACCCGCTGGCTATCGCCTTCCTATTCGACAAGCTGATGGCAAGGCTCGGGTACGACCGCTATCTCGTGCACGGCGGCGACTGGGGAGCCCACATTACCAGCCTCCTGGGCTTTCATCTTTCCGACCATGTGATGGGCATCCACTCCACCGCACTGGTTCTGCGCGAAGCGGGCGGTGAGCAGCTAACGGGTGAGGTACCAAGCGACGCCAGTGACGAGGAGCGCGCCTTCGTGGCTAACGAATACGCGATCTGGAGGCGGGAAGGAGCCTATTCGCAGTTGCAGGCGACCAAACCCGCTAAGCTCAGCTACGCGATGATGGACAGTCCAGTCGGCTTGGCCGCCTGGATCGTCGAGGCGTTTCACGCGTGGTCCGACCGCAAAACACGCAGCTTTGCCGAGCTGTTCACGTTCGATCAGTTGCTGACCGAGGTCATGCTCTATCTTGTGACCGACGCCTTTCCAACCTCGATATGGATCTATGGCGCGGCGAAGCTGCACGAGATAACGACGCTTCCACCGGGCCAGAAGGTGAACGTGCCAACAGGGCTCGCAGCGTTTCCCGATCCTGTCTTCCCGATGCCTCCTCGTCAGGTTGCGCAACGATCGCACAACGTGGTGCAGTACACCGAAATGTCCTCTGGGGGACACTTCCCCTTCTACGAAGCACCTGATCTTCTCATCAAAGATCTGCGCGACTTCCGCAAACTCGTGGTACCCGGTGTATTGAACCGGACCTCTTCATAAAGAATGGAAAGTCGCAACGGTGGAGTTGCCGCCGAACGATGCTCGGGGCCTAAACCTGCTTTCTGACTGACGCGAGGAGCGTCTATGAGGACTCACGTCCAGCTCTTGCCGAAGACAACGACTTCGCGGGAGCGTCCACACCTGGGTTAGCGGCATGACGTACCTGAGCCTGGGAGAAGATGGCCCCAGTGAACATGAGAAAAAGTGATCCACTGGAGGGCAGCAACGCTATGATTTGTGAAAAGCAGTCAAGGAGGAAAAGATGAAAAGACTACTGTTTCTCGCTATAGTCCTGATGGCATTCGCATTCGCCGCCCCTGCTCAGGACGCATTGAAAAAAGATGCAGCCAAACCTGCCGAGCCGGAGGTGAAGGTCGTGCTCGATTCCTGGAATGAGATTGGCCGCAAGCTTACCACGCTGGCCGAAGATTTTCCCGAGGACAAATATGACTTCAAGCCGACACCCGCGGAACGGAGTTTCGCCGAGCAGTTGCTGCACGCGGCGGGGTCATGCTACTACTTCACGGATTCTGTGACGGGAAAGCCTCTCGCGGATCAAGGAAGCCCGAATCGCGCCCAGTACAAGTCCAAGGCCGATATCGTTGCCTTCGTCAAGAAGGCATTCGCCGATGGCGCAAACGCCATCCAAACGCACGGTGAAAAAGGCCTGAAGGCGGAGGTCGTCTATCTCCCTCAGCAAAAATCGCGTGTAATCGACATTGCCTACGGGATCATCGAGCATAGCGGTGAACACTATGGTCAGCTCGTTGTGTACTACCGCCTCGCAGGTCTTGTGCCGCCCGAGTCGCGGCCCAAGCAGTAAAGCTCAAAAGCCAGTACTCCACCCTGTCGGTACACTTCGCCAAGTCTTCAATCGAGTTGGAGATTGGGCTTTGGTGACATCCCTCCCGGAAACGGCGTTTCGGAAACTGACATTGTTTGTAACGACAAGTTACATCTCGTCACCAATCGATTGTTTGGGAGTAAGGACAGCCACACTCGAGACAATCCGCGCCAGAAGACATAGTTTTAGAAGGGCAGCTTCGCTAGATCGGAGCTAGCGGATCCCGCAGATATTGTGCGATGCCGACGGTGTTTCCTTCCGGATCACGAACGATGACAAAGCGCATAAAGCCTGGTGCCTTGCTCGGCTGTCCGTGCACGGCTACGCCCCGTGCTCTCAGCTCCGTGATCGTCGCATCGATGTCTTGGGTGCCAAGGGTGAACTGTGTCCATCCTGTCTCGCCTTTGTCGGTGCGATCCCCGAAGATGGAAAGCCGCGCTGTCCCCGCTCGGACAGCAAGCAGGTTGATTGCCGCGGTCTCTTGCAAAACGGGCAATCCTAGCTGATCGACATAGAAGTGACGAGCCGAGGCAAGATTGCGGACATGCAGTTCAAAGCTTGCAGATGAAAAGTCATGCGATCTCCAAGGACGGTCCGCGCTTAGTGTACGGATCATAGCAGCACGACGCCAGGAGAGGGCTGCACAAGTAACGACAAGTCGCCATAGCGGAAGCTATGCCCAGCCTGTCAGCTCTGAAACATCCGTTTTCAGCCAAGTACGTTGTTCTACCAACTGAGAGTGACTAACCAGCGTGAGATCCGTTTAGCAGGACTCATCAGCCAAGAATGACAAATGAGCCCTGTTTTAGCGTGTTCGATCTGCGCGGCTAATCAGCAGGGAGATAATGAGTGCATGCTTCGCGCTGCACTTCTGATGACTATCCTCGCCGCCACCGCAGCACACATTGGTGCTCAGACAGCACCCGTGAAGTTGGACGTGGACGCCACGCACGCGACCGAACGGGTAGTACATACTCACGAGCGCATCATGGTGCAACCAGGCCCGCTCACGCTTTCTTATCCCGAGTGGTACCCCGGAGAGCACGCACCCACCGGCCGTGTGGGCAATATCGGCGGTCTTTTCTTCCGCGTAAACGGGAAAACAATCCCCTGGCGACGTGATCTTACGGACGCTTTTGCCTTCCATCTTATGATTCCTGCGGGTGTGCATGAACTCGAAGTAGAGTTCGACTACCTGCTGCCTGAAGGCGTCGCGAGCGCACGATTGATGCTACTGCGCTGGGACCAGCTGCTGCTTTATAAGGCCGACACTCCAGTAAGCACCATCCCTTTTAAAGCGCATCTCAAGTTGCCTGCCGGATGGCAGTTTGCAAGTGCTCTTCGTGGAGAAAAGGCCGCCGATGGCATAACCTTCGAAAATGCGTCCCTGGAAACACTGATGGATTCGCCGTTGCTCGCGGGGCAGTATCTACGAAAGGTACCGCTCGTTACCGTGTCAGGCCAGTCACATGAATTAGACGTGGCGGCGGAAAATGAAGCCGATCTTCCCAGCGCAAACTACGCTGCGAAGCTCTCTGCAGCCATCGTGCAGGCCGATCAAATATTTGGTCCCGGTCACTTCCGCGACTATCACTTCCTGGTTCACGCCAGCCAGTACACCTCCGGCGGAGGCATTGAACATCACGAATCCAGTGATGATCAGCTTGCACCAAATTTCTTCCGCGATACTGTTCCGCAGCGCCTTGCTGCGTACCTGCTTCCGCATGAATATGCGCATTCATGGAACGGCAAATTCCGGCGCCCAGCAGACCTGTATACCAGCAACTATCAGCAGCCGATGAAGACTGACCTGCTATGGGTCTACGAGGGAGCGACGGACTTTCTTGGAAATCTACTGGCCGCGCGCAGTGGTATGTGGTCCCGAGAAGAGTCTATGGATTATTTAGCCACGCAAGCCGCAAATCTAACGCACATCACTGGTCGCGAGTGGCGTCCGCTTCAGGACACTGCTGATGATGCGTGGCACACGATGCTCGACGTGGTAAACGGCAAATTCAACTGGCCGTCCTATTTGCGTCGTACCGACTACTACGAAGAAGGCACCTTCATTTGGATCGAGGCGGACGCCATCTTGCTGCAGCAGACGCATGGCGAGCGCTCCCTGGATGATTTCTTCCGCAGTTTTTTCGGTGGACCCGCAGGCAAAGCACAGGTGAAGACCTACACCGCGAAAGACATATTTGCTGCTCTTAATGCGGTCGTGCCGTACGACTGGAAGGGTTTCTTTGAAGATCGCCTGCAGACCATACACGCTGAAGCGCCACTCGGAGGTCTAGAGAAGGTTGGGTGGAAGCTGATCTACACCGGAGAACCCAATACATTTCAAGCGCCTCCAAGTGATCTGCGATCGCTTGGCTTGAACACGGTCGGCTTGGTAGCCAACGGCCAAGGGGAAGTAACGGATGTTGTGGTGGGTGATCTAGCCGCAAAAGCAGGTTTCTTTGTTGGCATGAAGGTCGAGACACTCAATGGGGGCAAGTGGTCCGGTGATGCATTCCGCACGGCTTTAGCAACGAAACAGCCCTTGCACTTTATCGCGAGTTTCGCCGGAGTGCCCAAGACTATTGATGTGCCATACACCAGAGGACTGCGGTACCCACATCTGGAACGCATCGCGGGCAAGGAAGATCTCTTGAGCGGCATACTTGCACCGCGTTAGCTCGATTCTTCCTTCTAGGAGCACCTTGCGACGGCTATAGATCTATCGTCCGAGTTCATCGTGCTTGTGGTAGTTAGGTAAGGCGGTTCGGGGATTACCTGCGGAGGATGTTTCTTTAGCTCCTGCATGATTATGGCGACAGCTCGCTCCAACTGCGGGTCGTGGCCTTGAGCGACGAGCTTCGGGGCGTCCTCGACCTCGACGTTCGGCGAAACGTCGATGTCTCGATATCGAACTTGCCGGCGAGATTGTAGAAGCCAATGCTCGGGGCTTCGATGGTGCCGCCATCGGGATTGGTGTCGGTCCGACCGCTGGGACAGACCACCTGATCGTGAAAAGCATTCTGGGCAGACGCTTCGATTGGGGCCATCACCTCGATGTCGAGTAGCCCGCCTCTTGGGATGTTTGAGATGAGAACGGCTATCCTCCGCCTAGCAGCAAGCGTAACCTTTGGTGATGAAGAATTCCGTCTCATCCGTCGATGTGAGCACAACCTCTGATCCCGAGGAGCGTGCTCCAGGCGAGCAGGAGGTTCGCGAAGCGCTTGAGCGCGTCCTGACGAGCAACTCCTTTCGTTCAAGCCGGCAGTCGCAGCGGCTGCTGCTTCATTTAGTCGAGCACGCCTTGGCCGGCAAGGAAGATCAGTTGAAGGAACGGCTGATTGGGATTGAAGTATTCGGCAAGTCTTCCGACTATGACACTGGAGAAGATCCTATCGTACGCGTGCGCGCCGCTGATCTGCGCAAGCGACTTGCTCAATACTATGTCTCAGCCGGCAGGGGCGACCTGCTACAAATAGCGGTCCTGCCTGGATCGTACAGACCGGCTTTTCTATGGTCTGGAGATTCACCCGGTGCTTCTCTGCCCAGTGTCGATGCCACTGAGACCGCCGCCCTGCTTCTCTCTACCGAAGCGTCGCATCGACCAGAGGGGGCAGAGAGCCGCGGAGATGCCGTGGGAGAGTTGCCGGAACCTGCCAGGCCTAGATTCATGCGCCCCGATCTCTCAGGTCGACGAGGCTTTTTGATCGTCCTGACGTGTCTTCTTCTGATTACCGTGGTGAGCTACACGATCAGATTGCTGCGTCCCCCTTCGTTGGCTCCAGTGTTTTGGGCGCCGCTCCTAGAGGGTCATCGTCCCGTCCTGATCTACTTAGGTACGGACGCCGTCTATCGCCTCAGCGACAGTTTCATAGACCATTATCGTCAAGAGCAAGATCTTCCGGCAGGCAGTCGAGAGATTTTCGTTCCCCTCCGTCCGGGCACGAAACTAGACGAACAGGACCTAATCGGGATGCCTGGTACTTTCTTGCAAGGCAATGACGTTGCCGCCACGGGTTCCATCATTACTGTGCTGACGCGGCACAACAAGAACTACGATCTCCGTTGGGGCCAGGACATTGCCCCTGGGGACCTGCGAAACAGCCCAGTGATCCTGATTGGCGGCTTCAACAACACCTGGACGGTCGAGACAACTCACCGGCTTCGATTCGTCTTTCGAGGCAGTACCGAGATCTTGGATACAGCAGCTCCCGGCCATCACTGGAATGTCCGGCTGGACGAGAAGAACCAGGTCACCGATGACTTCGCGATCATTTCCCGCATTCAGAATCTCGCCTCCGGCATGGCGCTCATAACAGTCGCGGGTATCGGGCAGACTGGAACGGAGGCGGCCGGTGCATTCCTCGCGGATGACAGGCGCCTAAACCTCGCGTTGCGCCAACTGCCAAGTGACTGGCCCGGCAAGAACCTGCAGATCCTGCTTCACGTGAAGACTGCAGATGGGGTTCCTACAGACGTAACAGTGGTAGAAGCTATCGCGTGGTGAACTGCTAAACTAAACATTCCATGCGAGATACGATTCTTAACATCGCATTACATGGCCACGTAACGGAACCATACCTTACGGATTCCTCGCTCTGTCGTGATCTGATTCGGCGTGTTTTCAGCAAGGCACTGTTCTTGTTTCTCAACAGCCGCATGATGCGACTGCCTGACAGGCCAGCTGGAGCGACACGAGGTTTTTCTTTGATGAAACGTATCCTTCTCGCAATCCTGTTCCTGATAACCATCCCACTTTTTGCGCAGGAGTCCGGCTCCGTTGTAGGCTCGGTCGCAGACCAGTCCGGCGCATACATCCCTGGCGCGACCGTAACGTTCGTGAACACCGGAACGCAGTTCAAGCGGGTGGTCACTGCCAATGAGCGTGGCGAATTCACAGCCTCCGCATTGCCCATTGGCGGCTATGCAGTTGTGGTGGAGGCGAATGGCTTCCAGCGATTGGAGCGATCCGGCGTCACCCTCACTACGGCCAATACTCTGACACTGAACCTGCAACTGGCGATCGGCAGCAAAGCCGAGACCATCACCGTGACAGGCGAGGCGTCGCTCCTACAGGCTCAAACAGGCGCCGTCTCCACATTGGTCGATGGCAAGCAGATGGTCGCGCTGCCATTGGCTACGCGGAATTTCACAGACTTGGTGCTGCTGACGCCGGGTGCCCACACCGCTTCTGCCTCCAACCTGGCAGAAGGCGGCAGCGCCTACTCCCTGCGCGGCGGCGCGAACTTCAGCGTGAACGGCTCCATTGCGGCTGCCAACAACTACCTGATTGACGGTATTTACGACAAGCAGCAATGGCTGAATACCCTGGTTCTGGTCCCGATTGTCGACTCCATCCAGGAATATCGGGTCATGTCGAGCAATTACACAGCAGAGTACGGCGAATCTGCCGGTGCCGTGACCACGGTGACGACAAAATCCGGCTCCAACAACCTCCATGGTGCGGCGTGGGAGTTTCTGCGCAACAACATCCTCAATGCAAACAACTACTTCGCCAAACAGAGTGGCCTGCCGCGGCCCGCTTACCGCCGCAACGTCTTTGGCGGCAATGTAGGCGGCCCCATCCTGCGCAATCGCACGTTCTTCTTCGGCGACTACCAGGGGATCCGCCAGACGATTCCCCTGATCCAGACCTCCACTATACCCACCGTCGCACAGCAGAACATGGTGGCCACCGGCAACTTTGGCGCGCTTGGAACACAGCTTTATAACCCGTTCGCAACGGTTACAACGGGAGGGGTGACCACCCGCACGCCCTTCTTCGGCAACATGATTCCCAAGAACCTGCTTGACCCCGCAGCCGTCCGCCTGATGAGTTTTATGCCTGCGCCCACCAGCAGCGCGGCGACCAACAACTACACCATTACACCCGCGCAGACACTGAATGACGACCAGTTCGACGTTCGCCTTGACCAGACCCTTCGAGCGTCTGATCGTCTCTTTTTCAAGTATTCCTATGACAAGACGACGCAGCTCAGCCCCGGCAGCATTCTTGCGAATGCCACTGGCGCGTCTTTGATTGGGCAGTATGTCTCCTCGGGCGGCAGCGGCACTTCCACGCCGGTCTTTGTGCAATCCGGCACCCTGGGCTACACATCTGTCCTAACGCCGTCGACCCTTATGGAGTTGCATGCCGCCGTCGTCCGTTGGAATTCGGAGGTCACACCGCTGGGTGCGGGCTTTGCCGCCGCCACGACCCTCGGTATCCCCGGTATCAACTACAACCCGCAATCCGGCGGTCTACCCGGCTTCACCTTGTCCGGCTTCTCCTCACTCGGGGACACCTCGTCGTATCCGGAGACAAATCACAACACCACCTTCCAGTACGACGGCGAGATCACGAGCACGCGCGGGAATCACACGATCAAAGCCGGCCTGATCTTCCTTCGGCATCGCATCAACGGCTTCTCTGAATACCCGGCGCGCGGAACGTATGACTTCAATGGCCAGTTCACCCAGCAGATCGGGACCACCAGCAGCGCTGGTGTCCTGGCTGACTTCGCACTTGGCGCCACGGACTCGGGCAACCGTGCCATCCTGACCGGCGAGGTCGGGATGCGGACCTTTCAGCTCGCGCCTTTTGTGCAGGATTCTTGGCGTGCTACGGATCGCCTGACGCTGGAATACGGCGCACGCTACGAGATCAGTGCGCCGCCCTACGAGGTCAAGAACCATTGGTCCAATTTCAATGTAGCCACCGGCACGCTGCAGGTAGCAGGCCTGAACGGCAATAGCCGAAGGCTGCGTAATTTCGACTTCAACACGTTTGCGCCTCGCGTGGGCGTCTCGTACACGCCAGACAAGAGCCGGAAGACCGTGTTGCGGGCCGGCTTCGGTGTGTCTTACGTGGACACGCTGAATACGGGAACGCAACTTTACAAAAACCAACCCTTCTACTTCTCCCAGACCATCACGACGAGCAATACAGTCGCCCCAACCACCTTTTTACGGAACGGCTTCGCAACACCCGTTCAGCCAGACCCGAACAACATCGCCGCCATTTCTACCGGAAGTCCGATCGGTTGGCAGACAAACATGCGGCAGGTCGGCGTCTTTCAATACAGTGCCGGGATGCAGCGCGAGCTGCTGCATGATGTGGTTCTGGAGACCAATTACGTAGGCACTCGCTCCGAACACCTCATGGAGACCGGCATCAACTTGAATCAGTCGGTACCCGGGCCCGGCGATCAGGGCCCAAGGCGGCCGTACTACCTCATCAACCCGAACCTGGTGAATGTCAGCTACAAGGCTTCGGCAGGCGATGGCAATTTCAATAGTCTGCAGGTACACCTGGAGAAGCGGACAGCAGGCGGCCTCAACTTCGGCGTCTCCTACACCTACGCAAAGTACCTGACGGACGCCGGAAATTCCAATGGAGGCGGCAACTCCAACCTGCAGGACAGCACCTGCATCCGCTGTAACTATGGGCCGGCGCCCGACGACCTGCGTCACAATCTTGTTGTGAATCACGTCTACGACCTGCCCTTCGGCAACGGCCGCAAATACCTCACAAGCGGTCCCCTGGCTTATGTGGTGGGAGGTTGGAATTTCAGTGGCGTCTGGTCGCTGCACAGCGGAACGCCGTTTACACCAACGTACGCCTCCAACGTCTCCAACTCTGCGGGTGGCGGCAGTCAGCGGCCAAACCGTATCGGTACGGGGAAGCTGCAGTCCGGGCAGAGCATCAACCGATGGTTCGACACCACGGCGTTTGTAGCGCCCGCCCTGTACACCTTTGGAAACTCAGGCACCGGCATCCTCACGGGTCCGGGCTACTTCGATGTCGACCTGAGTCTGGTGCGCCGTTTCACATGGCACGATCGCTACGGTCTGGATCTGCGCGGAGAGGCCTTCAACGCCTTCAACCGGGCGAACTTCAATGGCCCCAACTCCACGATTGGCACCAGCTCCGCTGGCGTCATCAGTGGAACGAGCTCGGCTCGGGTCGGTCAGGTAGCGGTTAAGCTGTCGTTCTGACCGTGCCTCACGTGCAACGTCTCCGGCCTGTTCGACAACGGGACAGGCCGGAGTGACTTCAGGAATGAAAGTGCATGAGAGAAAACTCATCTTCGCTCGAAGCAGGCCGGGCACAACTTTCGCGGCGCGGTCTGGTCAAGTCTGTCGCTACAGGCGTACTTGGCGGCAGTTTTGCCGTCAGAGCCACTTCTCTGCTGGCTCAGCCAGCGGCAGAGACGGCCTACGCGGCAGGGGAACTCCTGCAAGCGGAGACCCAGCAGCAGATCGACTTTCTGAACCGTTCCTTTGTGCTGGGAAGAGAATACTTTGTCCTGCGCAGCGGTCGGATTCAGGTGATTGTCCAAAGCGATCGTCTGGACACTGTATCGGCTGTCTTGTGGCTCGCCTTCGACGCGCGCGACAGCAAGCAGAACGCCAGCAAGGCGAACGCGTACAACTTTGCTGGCGGCGCCGGCTTTCTCCGCAGCACCTTGCAGGTCGAACTTGGCGACTTTCTGTTCACTCCGCTCGGCCATGAAACTCGCGTGCGCTGGACGCAGGTAGATGGTGTTCCCGCCATTGAGGCTCAGTGGTGGGCAGGTGGCATTTTGGTCACGGAACTCTTCTTCGCGCAGGGCGAGAGCGGCTGTTTTCTCCGTCGCATCGTCTTAGAATCGCGGAACATGGGAGGATCGGAGGCCGTTGCATTGGTGCTGAAGTTGCCGAGCGGCATCGCGACCGAAAAGAACGGCTGGCTGACGACGAGCGATGCGCGAAGTCATATCGCCATCACTACAGACGCCGCTTCTCACCTGGACTCGGGTGAACTGCGGATTGAGCTTGCCGGACTTCTCCCAGGGCAACGTGTCTCCTACGACACCTGGATGGTACTCGCGCTTGTCCCCGACGAATTGATACTGCCTAGCCCAAGCGAGCTTGTACAGTTCCATGTCGCATCCCAGCGACAGTGGCTCCGCTGCAGCAGTATCAGTACGCCCGACTCTTTGGTACAGGGTCTTTTTGATCGCGCGCGCTTCAGTCTCAACGGCATGATCGGCGATGACGGCACCATGGACGCAGGCATCTTTGAATACGGTGGCCAATGGGTGCGCGACACCTCCAATACCATCGTCGGTCTCCTGCACGCAGGCCACTTCGAGCTTGCCGGCACCGCGCTGCGCCAAGTCTTCGCCCGTATGATCTCTGACGACGGACGCACCATGATTAGCGGTCAGTTCGATGAACCGGAGCGCGAGGAGTTCGACGAGATGGGCGAACTGCTGCACGCGCTGCGATGCTACGTGGACTGGACGGGCGATGCGACCCTGATTCGCGATATGCGTTCCAAAATTCTCGCGGTGATCGAGAGGCCGCTCGCGCCGCAGTTTCGCCACGCCAGTGGTCTGATCCAGGGCCGCCGGGAGTATTGGGAGCGGACTACGGATTTCGGTCTCGAATCGGTCTACCAGTTCTATGTGGTGCTTGGCCTGCGCTGCGCCATTTCTCTGGCCCCGCTCTTTGGCGCGGAGGCGAACATACCGCGCTGGCAAGCGGAGGAACAGCGGATGCTACAGGTGATCCTGCACGCTCCGCGCTGGTCCATGATTCAGGATGGCCGCATCGTGAAGCGAAAGGCGCTCGACGGTATCGTCACCCGCGAGATCGCCTCCTATGTCGCCGCGCCGGACGTTCCCATGAAGACGGAGCGCATCCACCTGGCAGAGCCTGACGCCGGGTGCGCCCTGCCGATTGCGCTCGGGCTCGTTGACCCGAAGGGGCCTGTGGCACAGACAACGCTGGACTTCCTGGAAGGATTGTGGAGCGCGCGCTGGTTCGGCGGCGGCTATGAGCGTTACCATTCGAGTGCACAGCCTGATCAGCCGGGCCCATGGCCGTTTGCAACGTGCTTTCTGCTTCGCGCGCAGCACGATGCCGGCATGTACGACCGTAGCCGCCGCACGCTTGCATGGATGGATTCAGTGCAGGGCGGCAACAGCGGCGCCTGGTTCGAAGAGATCCCGCTCATCCGCTCGCAGGCGCCGCATGCAGGCATCCTGCCCTGGACCTCGGCCGAGATCACGCTGTTCACGGTCAGGCATCTGCTGGGCGTCCACTTCGAAGGTGGGCAGATGGTACTTCGCCCGAACTTGTACCCCGGTTCTGGGCCGGTACGTGCCACGCTACGCTACCGGAGCGCCACAATGGAACTGCATCTGCCTGGTGCCGGCAGAGCGAGATATGCGATGATCGGCGAACGTCGCGTGCAAGCAGGGTCCGATGGCTCGGTCGTTGTGCCAAAGGACTTCTCCGGCGGAAAGATCACCGTCTTTCTCTAGTCAAAGGACAAGGAGCGCAAATGCGACATATTCTCTTTGCCGGGGCATTGCTGCTGGCGCCGGTCTGTTCAGCGCAGCAGGCGGTGCCAGCCAGCCCCTCCACTCCGTTCAGTGCTGTGCAGTGGGCGCAGTTGGACAAGTACAAGGCCGCCAACGACAAGATTGGGCCGCCGCTCAAGGGGGAATCCCGCGTCGTCTTTTTTGGTTCGTCCACAACAGAGAATTGGGGCAGCAAGTATGGCTCCGTCTTCTTTCCGGGCAAGCCTTACCTGAACCGGGGCGTTGGCGGCCAAACCACCTCGCAGATGCTCCTTCGCTTCGAACAAGATGTGGTCGCGCTGCATCCCGCAGTCGTCGTCATCTTCGGCGGATCGAACGATATCGCTGGCAATACAGGCCCGACGACGCTCTCAAGGATAGAGGACAACCTGCGCGCCATGGCCGTCCTCGCGAGTTCTGCGGGCATCCGTGTTGTGTTGGCCTCGCAGCAGCCGACGACCGACTTTCCGTGGAACCACGGAACGCATCCTGCTGCCGATCTCCTGATGTTAAGTGAGTGGGAGAGGTCCTACGCACAGGAGCAGGGGCTCGTTTATGTTGACTATTACGCGGCACTCGTCGGTCCGGACGGTAGCTACAAGCCGGGCCTCAGCGTGGACGGCGTGCATCCGACCGCTGAAGGCTACCGCATCATGGCGCCGCTCGCGGAGCAGGCGATCGCGGCGGCACTCGCACGCGCGCCTCGTGCGCAAACTCACTAACACCCAGCGCTATTGGATTCCCGAAGGTTGTGACGAATGATGGATAAGAAAACGCCGCCGTACCCGCTCATGCTTGCCCTCCTGATCCTGCTGTGCTCCGAAGCAACCAGTTGCGCACAACAGGCAATGCATTCGGCTTCCGCACCTTCGACTCCCATGGCCGAGGCTGCCCCTGCGGACGAACCCTGCGTTGTACCCAAAATTTATACAAATCCGGCTGACTGGGCGGGCTTGCAGCGCTATCGCAAAGAGAATGAAACGCTGCTACAGCAGAAGCCTGATCCGCAGCGGGTCGTCTTTCTCGGTTCCTCAACCATCGACTTCTGGGCCCATCAGTTCAAGGGGATCTTCTTTCCCAATCAGCCCTCCTATGTGAACCGCGGCATGTCTGGCCAGACGACCGGTCAGATGCTGCTGCGCTTCCAGCAGGATGTGATTGCGCTCAAACCCCGCGTCGTCTTCTTTCTGGGCGGCACCAACGATGTTGCTGGCAACAATGGCCCGGAGACGCTCCAGGAAATCGAGGACAACATTCGATCGATGCTGATGCTTGCAAAAGCCAACGGCATAACGATGGTTCTCGCGTCGCAGTTGCCAGTAACGCAATTCCCCTGGAATCCCGCTTGCAGACCCAAGGAGAAGCTGCTCGCTCTTTCTGCGTGGGAGCGCGCGACAGCGGAACGGGAAGGCTTGCCGTATGCCGACCTGTATACCGCGCTGAGCGATGGCAGCGGAAACTTCCGTGAGGGTTTGAGCGAAGAAGGAGCGCATCCTAACGAACGGGCATACCAAGCCATGACGCCCGTAGTTGAGAAAGCCATTCAGCAAGCTTTGAGGGCACAAGGAATACGCTGACCATCTAACAATATGGCGTACTCGCTAGGGTTTTAAGAGGGTTGTTTGGTGGACCTGATCGGGAATCGAACCGATGACCTCTTCCATGCCATGGAACTTGCAAAACGCTAAGTTTACGAGCGCATTGCGCTATCCTGCAACAAGACAGCGATGTTTGAAAACGCTGCTGTCGAGGAATCCGGCGATGCGATCTCGCCGGAAGAAGCAATCAAAGATCCTTTCGTACTCGAATTTCTCAACTTAAAGGACGAATACTCAGAATCAGAACTCGAAGAAGCGCTCACTACGCACTCGATAATCTGCCAAACAAGGCTTCCGCTACGCCTTTCTCCGTACAAAGGATTAGACCAACCGGAGGGTTAGCGGCTTCCGAACAGTAGGCAGTCCACTTCAAGCGACGATTCCCGATAGCTGCTCATCCATAAGCCAGCTGCTCCCGACTATCGCGAGAGCCCATGGCTCGCAGCATGCCTCAGGAAGTCTTCACGCTGGCGACCACGTTCCGAACCCGCAGGTCCAACTGGTGAGCGGACAGTCAATGCAACGACCGAGCATCCACGCGAAGCCTTCTGCAACGTCTCGTCACGATCGGTTCGCCGCCCTCGCAGTAACACCATGACGCCGGATACCTTGTCGCAATCAGCAGAAGTCATGTTGCAGAATACCCAACGTGTACGACAGTCTGGTTGACATGCTCACCAGCCACCGACACGCAAGCCATAGAATCCGCAAAAGGGCCGCCCGGAACAGGGCGGCCCTTCTACTCGTAAGGCGTTGCGCACTACTCGTAAAGAGCAGCGCTATTGCAGGCGAAACGCGTACAGCGTATCGTTCGCACCCTGCAGAACGTACTGATGACCATCCAACATGTAGGTTTCAGGTGCATTTGAAGGAGCAATGTGGGAGTACCACAGCTCCTTGCCCGTAGCCGCATCATGTGCAACCAGGTTGCCGCGTGCGTCCGAAGCGAAGAGAACGTTGCCGGCTGTAACCAGCAGACCATTCATCTGGCCGCCGCCACCCACACCCGGATACCGCTTCTTCCAGACCGGCTTGCCCGTGTGGTAATCCATCGCCACCAGGTAGCTGCCCAGTGAACCGACACTGAGCTCGTCCTTGCCACCAAGCCCCATCGCGCCCCGCGGATCGGTCGTTGCCAGGTAATACATGGCATAGCTTTCCTGTGCATGCGCATAGAACAGGCCGGTCTTGGGGCTGTACGCCGGCGGAGGCCAGTTCACAATACCGCCGTTACCCGGAGAGACAAGTGCGCCGCCCAGATCGTAGTCCTTCGCAGGCACACGCTCCGGTGCGCCCGTCTTGTCATAGTGATCCTGTGCGGCCCAGTTCGGCGAATCAACTAGTTTGCTGGTAAGCAGGTGTTCACCCGTAACGCGGTCAATGACGAAGAAATAGCCGTTACGAGCAGCGGTCAGCACCAGCTTGCGCGGCTTCCCTTGCCAGGTGCCGTCCACAAGGGTCGGCGTCTGGGTCGAGTCAAAGTCGTGCGTGTCATGCGGCGACGTCTGGTAGTACCACTTCATCTTTCCAGTTTCGATATCGATCGCAACCAGCGAGCAGGTGTACAGGTTTGGTCCGGGCCCACGCATCTGCGACGTGTAGGCAGCCGTCGGATTGCCCGTACCGGTGATGTACAGGTGGGTCTCCGGATCGTATGCGCCAGGTACCCACAAGTTGCCGCCACCGTGCGATGCCGCGTCCAGGTTTCTCCAGGTATCCAAGCCGGGATCGCCTTGCTTCATCGGAACGGCGTACCACTTCCATTGCACTTCGCCGGTTTCCGGATCGAACGACTGCAGCACGCCCGGCTCGTCAAGATCGTCACCTGTACCGACAAGCACGTGGTTGCCGATCACGATCGGCGCCATCGTCGAGAAGTACTGCAGGTCGAAGCTGGCAATCTCCTTATGCCAGATCTCCTTGCCGGTCTTCAACTCCAGTGCAACAAGATAGTCGTCCGCAGTCTCAAAGAACAGGCGATCGTGCCAGATGCCCACACCACGGTTGCCGATATGCGTGCCACCCTTGGTCTTCCAGAAGTAGTGCCACAGCACCGTGCCGTCGCGAGCATCAACCGCCCACGTGTTATCCGGCGTGGTCGTGTACAGGATGCCATCCAGCATGAGCGTCGCACCCTTGAAGTTACCCATCGGTGCTTCGTTGGTGCCCACGCCGCCCACAATCGTCTTCGGAGCAGCGCCGCCGCCGAAGCCCCCACCCCCGCCGGATCCACCTGAAAGCCGGCTCGTCCAGGCCAGCGAAAGATGGCTCACATTCGTGGTGTTGATCTCAGTCAAGGGGCTAAACCGGTCGCCCGAATAATCGCCCGAATACGTCGGCCAGCTATCTGCCTTGGGATGCAGGATGTCGGCCGGGTCCAGCGACTGTGCGTGTAACGCCAACGGCGCGACGAACAGTGCGGACAAAACAAATGCAGCTCCGAACTTTGCGGCTTTGCGCATCATCATCCTCTTATTTCAGTGTTTCAAGGTACGCGGTAATATCGTGAACATCCTTATCGTTGTACTTCCGCAGCAGTTCACGGTGCGCCGCCAACGGATCATGGATTTCTACCTTCGGCATGTCGTTCCATCGCGAGAAGCGATGGATAACACCGTCCGTTGTTGTAACCGAGACGTAGAAATCATCCAGATCGCCCAGCACCCCCGTAACCTTTTGTCCATTGGCCTGTGTCACGGTCGCGGTAACAGGAGGAACATTCAACTGAACTGCAGCAGCTGCGCCGCGACCACCGGCAACGACTGGCATAATCCATGCCTGCTGCATCGCGCGCGGGTCCGTATACTTCGCCGCAAAGCCCTTCAGGTCGCCTGTTACGGAGTGGCAGCTACTGCACAGCTTGTCAAACGCCGGCTTGCCCGCAACGGCGTCGCCAACAACGATGTTGATCTTCTCCGGTGGCGTATTGGAGCGGCTCGATACACGCAGGCTGTGAAGCCAGTCTGCGATATTTCCCACCTGAGCATCGCTGATGTCAATCTTCGGCATGCCGCGGTCCACACGCGCACCATGGACGATGGGCATGATCAGTTCGCCGCGCTTGTCTTGCAGCACCACTTCCGAGCGCAGGAGGTTCGGGCCTATCGAGCCGCCGCCCGCATCCGACCCATGGCAGAACGCGCAGTTCACACTGAAGGTTGCCTTGCCCGCAGCGATAGCCTCGGGTGAAGCCTGCGGCCGCTCAGGGTATGCAACCAGGCCAGCCCTGGGAGCCGCTCCGCCTGCCGCAGGAGCCGGAGCCGCCTGCTCCTGGCCGCCATGCTCCGCATCCGGAGCAGATTGGCTGGCGCCAGCCGCACCTGCTTGTGCCCGGCGTCCGCGGGGCGCCTGAGTCTGATCTCCAGCCGGGGTCTGCGGCGCAGGTGTCGTTTGCTGTTGTGCCTTAACGTCGATTCCGGCCGACACAATATACCCACCGGCAAGAACAGTAAGCCAAGCCGCAGTCAAGCCCACCGCGCTCCAGCGATGCATTCCAAAAACTGTCTTCATAGACAAACCTTCAAGGTGGAACTTTGATTCATTCGCAACACTGGCATCTCTCGCCTGCGGCGCCATCCATCATCACGCACAGGCCACAACTCGTCCTTGTTCACACGGAATAAACTCGCGGCCCCCTCCCGGTACTACTTCCCGGTAGACAGCAACTCCCATTCCCATGCCAGAACGATTATCGATAATACGCCCACCATAAAGAAAAAGTGCGCGGAGCAGGCACTCCAGGAAAAAGGGACGGCCACCCGAGAGGGTGGCCGCCGCTCAGCACGTATTAGGACGTGCCGTGACAAAAAGTGTGAGTATGTCGCCCGGGATGGGCTGAAGTTCCAGATTGGTTTTAGTTCAGCAGGTCAACATGCAGCACAACCGGTACATCCACAGCGATGCCATTCAGTTTGCCCGGGGCGTAACGCATGTTGCGAACGGCAGCTGCGACGCGATCGGCAGTCGCCTTGTCAACAGCGTCAACCACCTTGATGTCCTGGGGCACACCAGCGGCATTCACCGTGTACGAGACGGTAATCTTGCCAGGCTCAACCGACATCTGGCTGGGAGCAAGCGTAAGAGCAGTCAAACGGATGGGGGCGATCAGACCTGTGGACACGCGAGGTGCAACAGCGCTGATAGCACCTGCCTGGAAGGCAAACGCAGGAGCATCAACGGAAGCAACCAGGTGCGAAATACCAGTGTGAACAGCCTGGGCAGAAAGGATGGAAGGGATGGCGAAGATAATAGCGGCGAGGACTTTACGCATGTGAAGATCTCCTTGGTTAATTAAGTTGGTCGTCGTTTGCTGCGTCCGAAGCGTCCCTCGGCTGTTCCACAACCAGAATATCGTGCAATGACAACGACTGTCAACATTTATTTGGAAGTATTTTGTACGCTCTTCTCTTTCAACAAGTTAAAGACATCATTCCCTAACAGACACCAGCAATACGTAAACATTTGCAACGAACGTAACGGCGAACGCATGCACCTCCCACAACGAAGAAGGGGCCGGCATCATGCCGGCCCTTCCACCTGCCGCAAAACTGCTGATTTCATTTCGCAGCCAGCTGATTCACTTCGCAGCCACCGTCGCAGGCACCACTGGCAGCTCAATAAAGCTCGCGTCGCTCCGCTGTGACAGATCCACTGCGTCGCCTTCTTGTACTCCCCCGGTTTCGCGTTAAAGATGTTTGCGGAACATAAACTCGCATGTAACAGCCAGGCCAAGCTCGCAGGCTGCAGGCCCGCGCCGCAGAGTGTGGCGGGCTGAAGGCTCATCCTGCAGAAGTGTAGCGGCTATGAAGGCCCATGCTGCCTGGCGGGCTGAAGGCCCATGCTGCGTGGCAGGCTATGAAGGCCCATGCTGCCTGGCGGGCTGAAGGCCCGCGCTGTAATAGCCTGGGGCAAAGCCCCAGGTAAGAGCCAGCCCAACCATTGCGGGCTGAAGGCCCGCGCTATTCGCATCTGAACCATGTCACGTTCCTGAAAAGCCCGGCGCGAGGCCGGGCTTAGTCATGCCCGGTTGCCGCACTGAAACGCGCGTAGCGCGTCGAGAAACAGCACGAAGTGCCGATGTGCCTAGAGCGGCAGCACCAACTCATCCAGCGCCATAAAATCCTTCAGCACAGGATCGTCCACACGCTCAAGCTCCGCAAACGTGCCGAAGAACCGCGCGGTGCCTTCATGCAGAAACAGCACACGATCCGCCAGCTTCCGCGCCAGGCGCATGTCATGCGTCACCACAATGCTCGTCAGGTGCAGCTGCCGCTTCAACCGCTCAATCAGGTCGCCCAGCAGATGCGCCATCAGCGGATCGACCATCGTCGTCGGCTCGTCATACAACACGGCCTCCGGCTGCGCCGCAAGCGCACGCGCAATCGCCACCGACCGCTTCATACCCGTCGAAAGATCGCTCGGCAGCAGATCATCCATGCCGGCGACACCCACCATCTCCAGCAGGCCCTTCACTACCTGGCGAATCTGCTCTTCCTCAAGCTCACCCTTTTCGCGCAGTGGAAACGCCACATTCTCGCCCACCGAGATTGAGTCAAACAGCGCACCGTTCTGGAAGACCATCGTCACCTTGCGGCGAATGCCCTGCATCTGCTTCTCGTTGAACCCGCAGATATCCTCATTCGCAACCGACACCGTGCCCTTGTCCGCCTTAAGAAATCCCATCAGTATCTGCAGCGAAACCGACTTACCCACACCCGACCGGCCCAGGATGCATAGCGTCTCGCCCGGCTTCACAAAAAAGCTCACATCCTGCAGTACCTTGAACTCATCGAACGCCTTAAACACGTGATCGAACGAGATGAAAGGCTTCTCGCCTTCTTCCTTGGTGACAACGTTGTGTTCAGCCGCCTGCTCGAAAAATTCACCGACTTCTCCGGCAACATCCTCAGAAACTTCATCCACCAGCGGCTTGTTGAGAGCTTCTTCGCTGGTCTCGTACGCTTCTACAGGCGCGCTGTCGGCCTGCGCGTTCATATCACCCGATTCGCCGCCGCGCTCAGCCCCGCTCCGGCTATCGGCGCGCCGCTCCGCCATCGACCCGTCCGTGCTCGTAGCATTCTCATCCGCACCCGTCGCATCGTGTGAAGGCCCGGTCGTCGCATGCATCGGCTCCGTCTGGCTGCTGCTCTCTGTCGAAGGTTCGCCCGTCGTGTTATCCGGCATGCTCATTCAGATGCGCCTCGCGCGAATTCGTTCGCAACCATCGCAAGTTCCTCCGCCGCACGCAGATCGTCCGGCGTGTTCACATTCGTAAACCAAATACCACCTGTGATCTCATCCGTCAGCTCCCCCACGGGCACGACACAGACCCCAAGTGGACAAAGAGTCTCTGCAGCATCGCGCAACACCGGCATCAGCTTACGCTCGCCATGCTCCAGTGCCTCCGCCAGTATCCGTGCTGCCGAACGATGCAGCACCACCGGCAACGGCTGATACTGCTCCTGTGCACTCATCACAGCCACACTCGGTTTCCCATTGTCAGTCGCAGCTTCAATCAACTCTTCTAAAGCAGACACCGGCAGCAGCGGCAAGTCTACCGGTACCACAAGTACCCACTCTTCGCTGGCATCCTCCAATGAGGCAAGCACGCCGCCCATTGGACCAGATCGGGTGATGCGATCTGCCACCGTGCGCCCATACCCGCGTAGCAGTTCACAGCGCTCTTTGGGTCCACCGAGTATCGCAGCATTTCCGCACACTACTTGGACTTTGCGCAAAGCACGTTCCAGCAGCGTCTCACCGTTAAATCCAATCAGTGCCTTATCCACCCGCGCGCCATTTGCCGGCTGCATGCGCGAGCTCTCACCACCCGCCAGCACATACCCGCTGATCTTGGGCTTGTTCTTCGACGGCAACATCAGGCCCCCGCAAGCGTCAGGAAGCGAATAATCGACTCCGTACCACGATAGAAGTTGCTGATATTGAACTTCTCGTTCGGCGCATGCAGATTATCGTCCGGCAATCCAAACCCCATCAGGATTGTAGGTACCTTGAGCCGCCGTCCGAAGTCACCCACAACTGGTATCGACCCGCCACCCCGCACAAACACCGTCTCCTTGCCAAACACCGCGCGCATCGCCTCTGTGGCCGCATGCACAAACGGGTTCTCCGTACCCACCACAATCGGCTCGCCCGAATGGATCAAACGCACCTCAAGCGAAATACCCTTCGGCGCAATGCTCATTACATACGTCTGCAGCTTGTCGAACGCATCCTGCGGCGTCATGCCTGGAACAAGTCTCAGTGAAACCTTAGCCAGCGCCTTCGCCGGGATTACCGTCTTCGCGCCAGCACCGATGAACCCACCCGGCATGCCATGCACATCCAGCGTAGGCCGCGCCCACGTGCGCTCCATCACCGAGTAGCCAGGCTCACCCGTCAGCACGCTGCTGCCAACCTCCGTCTCGCGATAGTGCTCCTCATCAAACGGCAGCTTCTTCCACGCAGCTAATTCAGCTTCGGTGGGAGCCTCAATCCCGTCATAAATCCCAGGGATCAGAATCTTTCCGTCCTCATCCTTCAACTTTGCAATCATCTGCGCCAGCGCCACAAACGGATTCGGCGCTGCCCCGCCATACATGCCGCTGTGCAAGTCCGTCTTTGCACCACGCGCTTCAATCTCCGTGTAGATCATGCCGCGCAGGCCAACACACAGCGTAGGCAAATCCGGCGCGAACAACTCCGTATCGCACACAAGAGCAACATCGCACGTCAGCTCCTCAGGATGCTCCCGCAGATACGTCGCGATCCCCTCACCGCCAACCTCTTCCTCACCCTCCGCCAAAAAACGCATGTTCACCGGCAACGGCCCCGCGTGCAGCAGCGCCTCCAATGCCTTCACTTCCATCCAAAGCTGCCCCTTGTCGTCCACTGCACCGCGCGCGTAGATATTCCCATTGCGCTCCGTCGGCTCAAAGGGCGGCGTCACCCATTCATCCAGCGGATCGGGCGGCTGCACATCATAGTGCCCATAGCAAAGCACCGTCGGCTTCCCCGCCGCATGCAAATGATCGGCGTACACCAGCGGATGCCCGCTTGTCTCAATCAACCGCACGTTCTCCATGCCAATGCGCCGCAGCTCATCTGCCACAAACTCCGCAGCCTTGCGCACATCGCCCGCATGTTCCGGCAGTGTAGAGATCGAGGGGATCCGCAGAAAATCCTTCAACTCCTCAAGCGCGTTTTCCTTGTTTCCCTCGGCAAATTGCAATGCGCTATCCGGCATACTTCTTCCCCCATAAGAACTTCAACTATGGATTGCCGCGCGCAACATTGCAGGCGAACAATCAATCGCATGGAAAGCACAACACATACCAAGCCACCAGCGCAAACCGCTCTCAAGCCATCGCAGGTATGGGACGCGACCGCCTACGCCGCCAACGGCCGTTTCGTCGCCGACCTCGCCGGCGGAGTGTTTGCCATGCTCAACCCCCAACCGGGCGAGCACATCCTAGATCTCGGCTGCGGCGACGGCGCCCTGACCGAGAAGATCGCAGCCACCGGAGCCATCGTCATCGGCTGCGACGCGGACCCATCCATGCTCCAAGCAGCTACTGCCCGCGGCCTAAAAGCAGTGCGAGCCGACATGCGCGCCCTGCCCTTTCACAACGAGTTCGACGCCGTCTTCTCCAACGCAGCCCTGCACTGGGTCACCGACCAGGCCTCCGTCATCCGCGGCGTCCACGCGGCCCTCAAGCCAAAAGGCCGCTTCGTAGCCGAGATGGGCGGCCTCGGCAACATCGCCGCCATCCGCGTCGCCCTGCAAACCACCATGCTGCGCTACGGCATCGACGCCGAACACGAAGCCGCATCCTTCTATCCATCGCCCAACGCCTACCGAGCACTGCTCGAAGCCAACGGCTTCCGCATCGACCGCATGGAGCTCCAACCCCGCCCAACCCCGCTCAAAGCAGGCATGGACCAGTGGCTGCGCACCTTTCGCGCAGCCCTGCTCGCACGCCTCAACGACACCGACCGCGAAGCCGCCATAGCCGAAACCATCGACCTCCTCAAACCAGTCCTCTGCGACAGCGAAGGCAACTGGTTCGGCGACTACGTCCGCCTCCGCTTTCACGCAACGCGTCATTGAGCGCGTCTTCAACTAGTCGTCATCCTGAGCGAACCCTGAGCTTGTGGAAAGGAAGTCGAAGGATCTGCTTGTCGCGCGCCATTCATCTCGCCCGTCATCCTGAGCGAAGCGAAAGATCTCAACACACTACCTATAGTGCCACCTCAGGCGATCCCTTTAAGCTCTATCGCACATAGCGCAAATCCAAACGCGCCGAACATCTGGCGGGTAATTAACTTTTTCATTACTCTCGAAAGAGAGGTTTTCATGCCATCGCAAGCAATCACAGCAAAAGGACAGGTCACACTCCGGCGGGAATTGCTGCAGCACATGGGTATTGAGCCGGGCGGACGCATCGACTTCGACAAATTGCCAAACGGTGAACTCCGCATGCGTGCAGCGCGTCCCACCGGCACGATCGACACCTTCATTGGCCGGCACTCCGGCAAACTCAAGAAGGCACTCACCGTGGAAGAGATGAACCGGATTGCAGCGGCAGGCTGGGCAGGCAAGACGAGGCGTCGTGAAGATCTCGGTTGATACGAATGTCCTGGTACGCGCTGTGCTACAGGACGATGCGAGACAGGCCGCCATTGCTGGCAAGCTACTTCGCAAAGCCTCTCTCGTTGCGGTTTCGCTGTCCTGTTTGTGCGAACTCGTCTGGATTCTTAGACAGGGCGCCAAGCTGACGAAAGATGACATCGCAGTAACGATCCGTGACCTCATGCAAGCCGAAAACGTCGTGATGAATCGCCCCGCAGTCGAGGCCGGTCTGGAAATATTGGAGGCTGGAGGTGATTTTGCCGATGGCATCATGGCTCACGAAGGCAGTTGGCTCGGCGGCGAGATATTCATGTCCTTCGACCGGAAAGCCGTAAACCTCCTCGCAAAGTTCGGAAAGAAAACTCAACTCCTCTCCTGACGTGCTGGAGCTCAGACTTTTCCGCCGACCAACGCAAGCTCACGCGGAGCAGTAAAGGCGTGCGCGAACACCCCTTGACAATACTGAACGATACCGTTCAGTATTGTCTTTAGCGCGGAGGCACGCACCGCATGATCCAGGTTCAAAACCTCGTTCGCACCTTCGGCGACTTCACCGCCGTCAAGGACATCACCTTCAACGTCGCCGAAGGCGAAATCTTCGCCTTCCTTGGGCCCAACGGCGCGGGCAAGTCCACCACCATCAAAATGCTCACCACCCTGTTGCGTCCCACCAGCGGCACTATCACGCTCAACGGGCTCGACCCCAACGTGAAGCAGCGAGAAGCCCGCCAGAGCTTCGGCATCGTCTTCCAGGACCCATCGCTCGACCAGGAACAGTCCGCCTACGAGAACATGGACCTCCACGGCGTGCTCTACCACGTACCCCGCAAAATCCGCGTCGAACGCATCGAGAGCCTGCTCAAGACCTTCGAGCTTTGGGACCGCAAAGACGCACTCGTGAAGACCTTCTCCGGCGGCATGAAGCGCCGGCTCGAGATCGCTCGCGGCTTCCTGCACACACCCAAAATCCTCTTCCTCGACGAGCCCACCCTCGGCCTCGACCCGCAAAGCCGCAACCAGCTCTGGGCCCACGTCAAGCAACTCAACGAGACCGAAAAGACCACCGTATTCCTCACCACCCACTACATGGACGAGGCCGACCGCGTCGCCCATCGCATCGCCATCATGGACCACGGCGCCATCATCGCCACCGGCACATCAGCCGAACTCAAGGCGCAGACGAACACCGACTCACTCGAAGCGGCCTTCCTCGCGCTCACAGGCTCATCCCTGCGCGACGAAGGTGCCGATTCCAAAGCAGGCCTGCGCCAGATGGCGCAGATGTTCGGCAGGCGCTAAGAAAGGAATAAGACATGGGTGCGATCTACATTCTCTGGCTCCGCGAACTCAAGCGCTACATCCGCTCACGCGTGCAGATGGTCGTCTCACTCGGCCAGCCAATTCTCTACCTGCTCGCCTTCGGCGCAGGCTTCAGCCCCGTCTTCAAGCAGGCCGGCCTCGGCAGCTACGTGCAGTTCGTCGCGCCCGGCATCATCGGCATGACGGTCCTGTTCTCCTCCGTCTTCAACGGCATCGCCATGCTATGGGACCGCCAGTTCGGCTTCCTCAAAGAAACTCTCGTAGCCCCGGTCTCGCGCCTGCAGATCATGATCGGCCGCACCCTCGGCGGCGCAACCGTCTCCATGATCCAGGGCACGCTCGTCTTCATCATCTCCGTGCTCTTTGGCTTCCGCCCGCAAAGCTGGCTCGGCATACCTGCCGCATTCCTGTTCATCTTTCTCGTCGCCATGGTCTTCTCCGCGCTCGGCACCGCCATCGGTTCCGTCATTAAAGACATGCAGGGCTTCCAGCTCGTCATGAACTTCCTCGTCATGCCTATCTACTTCCTGAGCGGCGCACTCTATCCACTCAGAAATCTTGGCAAGGTCATGACAGTCATCACCCGCCTCGACCCGCTCACCTACGGCGTGGACGGCTTGCGCGGCACACTCATTAACAGCTTCCAACTCGACCCCAAGCTGGACGTCGCTATCCTCACTGCGGTTATGTGCTGCTTCCTCGCACTTGGTGCCTATCTCTTCACCAAGATCGAAGTTTAAATTGCTTGTCTTGAAGAAGACGATCTGACCTTCATTTTGGGAGGGACGAGCTTCAGCCCGTCCATAAGAAGTCTGCAAAAAGCAAGGGGCCTTAGCCCCTAAGGAAACGCACCAGTGGCCCGCACCCGCAGCAAAGAAGCACACACAAGGGTGCTCGACGCCGCGATCGCACTCTTCGCCGATCGCGGCATCGACGCCACCAGCATGGACGCCATCGCCGAGCACTCCGGCGTCAGCAAGGCCACTATCTACAAATACTGGGCCAACAAAGACACCCTTGCCCTCGAAGCCCTCAGCTATCTCTTCGGCGCTGGCGCCAAAGTTCCCGTGCCCGATACCGGCGACCTCCGCGCCGACCTCATCGTCCGCCTCAGCCACCAGCCTGCGCCGGAACACAAGCAACAACGCGACCGCATCATGCCGCACGTCATCGCCTACGCATCCAGCAACAAGGACTTCGGCAAAGCATGGCGAAACCGAGCGTTGAAGCCTCTCATCGAGGTTCTGACCGAGTGGGTTCACCGCGAACAGAAGCGCAGCACCTTGCGCAAAGACATTCCCATGGAAGTCGCACTCGCGCTCCTCATTGGCCCGCTAACCTACCGCAACATCTTCCACAGAGCCGAAGGCAAGACCAACTTCGCACCAGGCCTTGAGCGAGCCGTCGCTGAGGCCTTTCTGCTGATGTACGAAACAGGCGCTTAGTACATCGGCACCTTGGAATCAATCTCCCGCGACCACTGATCGATCCCACCTGCCATGCTCTGCGCGTGATCAAATCCCTCGCGCCGAAGCCAGGCCGTCACCGACATGGATCGCGCACCATGGTGGCACATCACCACGATGTGCTTGTCCGGATCAAGCTCCGTGTTGGCACGCGCTGTCATCTCGCCCATGGGTATGTTCAAGGAGCCGTTCACGGATGCCGTGTCGACCTCCCACGCCTCGCGCACGTCAAGTAACGTCACGTCTTGTCCAGAGGCCCGCAGTTGCGCAACCTCGGCCACACTGATTTCATAGGGCAGCATCTCTCTTAGAATACGCAAACTTAGGCAACAAGGGCGCATCGTAGCTAGAAGACGCTCGTGGAAGGATCAAAGATTGGCACAGACGAAGGTACTTGTCGTCGAAGACGAGCCGAATGCACGGGCCGGGCTGGCTGAACTCATCGCCAGCTGGGGCTACCGCACGGAAACTGCAGTGGACGGTGCAGCAGGCCTAGACTGCGTAATTCGCTGGTCCCCTGACGTCGTCGTGACGGACCTCATGATGCCGCGCATGGACGGTCTGCAACTCCTCGACCGCGTCAGCGAGCTCCCGCAACAGGTCGCCGTCGTCGTCCTCACCGCCCAGGGCTCGATTGAATCCGCTGTGGACGCCATGCGCATGGGCGCGTACGACTATCTGCAAAAGCCGGTCGATCCCTCTCGCCTCAAAACCATCCTGCTGAACGCGCAGCAGCAAACCGAAGCCAAGGACGAAATCGCGCAGACTGAATCTGACGCCGAATCCACTGGCCGTCTCGGCCCGCTGGTCGGCTCGTCGCCCGCCATGCGCGGCATCTTCTCCATCATCGAAAAGATCGCGCCCAACAACGTCAGCGTCCTCATCACCGGCGAAAGCGGCACCGGCAAGGAACTCGCCGCACGCGCACTCCACCTGCTCAGCGGCCGCCGCAACAAACCCTTTATCGCCGTCAACTGCGCTGCCATCCCCGAGACCCTCATCGAAAGCGAGATCTTCGGGCACGAGCGCGGAGCCTTCACCGGAGCGCAGGAACGCCGCGCAGGCTGCTTCGAACTCGCCGAAGAGGGCACGCTCCTGCTCGACGAGATCGGCGAAATGCCCGCAGCCACGCAATCCAAACTCCTCCGCGTGCTCGAAGACCGCAAGCTCCGCCGCCTCGGTTCGCGCGACGAAATCCCCGTCAACGTGCGCGTCATCGCAGCCACCAACAAAGACCCCCACATCGCCGTCGCCAACGGCGAACTCCGCGGCGACCTCTACTACCGTCTCAACGTCTTCAATATCGAGATGCCGCCGCTGCGCGACCATCCCGAAGACATCCCAGCCATGGCGCAGGCCATGGTGGAGGAAATGAACACCCGCCACGGCACCACCGTGCCCGGCATCTCGCGCCACGTGCTCGAGCGCTTCACGCATTACAGTTGGCCCGGCAACGCACGCGAACTCCGCAACACCATTGAGCGCGCCGTAATCATGGCAAACAACCGCCCGCTTGATGTCACACACCTGCCGACCGGCTTTGGCGAAGAAGCCTTTACGCCGCCGCCACACGGCGCGCATCTCCTGCACCCCGCCACGCCTGCTGTACAGACAAGCAACCCGGTCGCAGCGCCACAGCCGTCCGAGGACATGGTCCATCTCTCCGTCGGCACCACGGTCGACGAAGCCGAAAAGCAGCTCATCCTCAAAACGCTTAACGCCACACGCAATAACAAAACCCGCGCCGCGGAAATCCTCGGTATAAGCTCAAAAACTCTGCAAAATAAGCTCAAAGAGTACGCCCTGGAAGACATCGCTCCAGACAAGGACGGCCTTTAGCCGCTATGAGCCTCCGCGCCAAGCTGATCGCGGCTACACTGCTCTTCACCTTCGCGCTCAGCGTCGCATTGTCGCTCGTCTTCCTGTCGGAATTGCTCAGCGAGCGCATCGCACAAACTGAGGCCTCCAACGACGTCCTCGTGCACGAAATTCTCTCCTCCACCCGCTCGGCCCTGCAAAACGGCCTCCGGCAAAACCCGCCCACCGAACCAGGCCAGGCAGCATTCGACGAAGCCGTCCGCAACGCCCTCCGCAACGACGACAGCCTCGCCGAAACACTCAGCGGCTTCGTACGCTACTCGCCCACGCTACAGGATGCCTTTGTCACCGACGCCGCGGGCAACGTCCTCGTCAGCACCGCCCCATCCATGGACGGCATGCAGCAGCCACGCCGCCGCAAATTCCAGCAAGCCAACGATCATTCACTCCTGAACAAACGCAAGCTCCTCTTCGGCGCGCCTGAGGTCCTGGATGTCAGCCTGCCTCTCGAGCGCAACGGTCAGCCCTTCCTAACGGCCCACCTTGGCATACGATCCACCCTCCTCCGCAACACCTACGCGCCCTGGTTGCGCGATGCAGTCATCGTCTGCATCTTCGCCCTTGGCGGATCGCTGCTTGTCGCCGCGGCCATCTCCGCAGCCGCGCTCCGTCCCATCGAGCGCATCAGTCGCGAACTCGACGTACTCTCGCTGCGTGGCGGCGAAGTCCCCCAGATCGAGGCCGAAGTCTCCGCAGGCGACGCGGTCGAGCGCGTCTCCTCCAAAATCAGCCGTCTCGACGAGCAGATGCGTACCTCCGAGCAGACCCGCACGGAGATGGCCTCAAACCTGAACAGCATGCTCCAGACGCTGAAAGACGGCGTCATGCTCTTCACGGCGGAACTCCGCATCGCCATGGCCAGCGACGCCGTCGCCAACTTCCTGCCGCCCGGCCAGGCAATCTCTCCCGGCACACCGCTTGGGGATGTCTTTCCTCGCTCCACCGCCATCGGTGGCGTACTCTCAGAGTTAATCGCGCAACGCCACACCGTGCGCGAACAGCAGGTCACGCTGGAAGATGGCCGCACCATTGCGCTCTCGCTCGATTACTTCCCAGGCAGCGGACTCGGAGCGCTCCTCACACTGCACGATGTTGCAGCGCAAGAGGAGCTGGAGCGTGAAATTGAAATAGCCCGCCGCCTCGCCAGCATAGGACGGCTCACGGCGGGTGTGGGGCACGAAGTGAAAAATCCCATTAATGCCATGGTCGTGCACCTGGAGTTGCTCCGAGGCAAACTCGCACGCAACAGCGATAACGAAGGCGCTCAACGCCACGTGGACGTGCTTGCCAGCGAAATGAGCCGGCTCGACCGCGTCGTCCAGACGCTCGCCGACTTCTCGCGTCCCATGGAACCCCACCTCAAAGAGCAGGATCTGCTCCCCATCGTGCATGCGGTCATTCAACTTGTCTCCGCCGAAGCGCAAAACCAGAACGTGGCCGTCGCACTCACGCAAGACACCCCGGCCGCACCCGTCCTCATCATGGGCGACGCCGAACTCCTTCGCCAGGCGCTCCTCAACATCGTGCTCAACGCCATGCAGGCCATGCCCGAGGGTGGCGTTCTCCACGTCCATATCACGCGCGATCGCCAGAGCGCCTGCCTCTCCGTGCGCGACACCGGCACCGGCATTCCAAACGAAAAACTAGACCGCATCTTCGACCTCTACTTCACCACGAAGCCCACGGGCAGCGGCATCGGCCTGGCCATGACGTACCGCATCATCCAGCTCCACGGTGGTGTCATTGAAGTCGCATCCGACGCCAACCCCGGCTCCGCCCACCGCGGCACCACCTTCATGCTGCGGCTGCCGCTGGCGATGCGCGCCCAACCGCTCCTGCAAACGGCGGTCTCCGCATGAGCCGCTCCGGCGTATCGGTCATCGCCTGCCCGAGCACCGCTCCAGGTCCGATGCATCCGGGCACTCAGGTACGCCATGCACTGTGCCTGCTCCTCTGCATGCTCTCGCTTACCGGCTGCTTCCTGCGCAAGCCTAAACCAGCGCCCGCCCTGCCGCCGCCGCCCGCTGTTGCAATAGAAACGGTCAGCGTACCGCCCCCCACCCACCCCACCGAGCCCGAACCGGAGCCCGAGGTCGTCGAAACACCAACTACGCCGCCACCGCCACCGCCACCACCGCGCCGCCCACCGCGCCGCCGTCCAGCGCCAACGCCCGCGGCGCCGGCGCCCGCCACAACCGCTGCGGCCACACCGCCGCCCGTTGACCTCGGCCAGCTCACCACCGGCGGCGAGGCCAACAACGCCGCCCTGCGCCAGGGCACGGAAGACCTCCTGCGCGCTCAGCAGCGAAGACTCATCAATCTATCCTCATCCATCGCCGCCGCTCATGGCGAGCAGGTCGAGCAGGCGCGCCTCTTCCTGCGCCAAGCCGACGACGCCTGGAAAAAACTCGATGTAGAAGGCGCACGCACCCTCGCCACCAAGGCAAAAGTCATCCTCGACGAAATCCTCCAGTAGGAGGCAGCAGCGGGCTTCAGTCTGCTGAATCGTGCATAGAAGAAAGGCTTTAGCCCTGGTTCGCCCAGCTACCAGGTCGAGTACAACGTGCCTTCCGTAGAAGGCTCTTGCGACCCGCTGTGCACATCATTGATGCCCGTCGATGTTTGGTCCACATCGTGGTACGTATCGCTCCGGTCACCCATCCACGTGTCGGAACGGTGTGTCATCGGGTCCACCGGCATTACTTTCAGATAGCCGCTCGTCACCAGCTCTTCGATCGTCTGCGGCGCCTTCTGCTTATCCACGGTAAAGCTGTCAATAGCCTGCCGCATCGTGTGAAGATCTTCTTTTAGAACAGCTTCCCGCGCAACCTTAATGTGGTGCGTGAAGGCAGGAACAGCCATCGCCGCCAGGATGCCGATCACAATCATCACAACAATCAGCTCCAGCAGCGTAAAGCCCTCTGCTCCGCCTCGCCCCGCGTCCCGTCGCTGTGCCATGCCTACCATTCCGAATACTTCGTCCCATCCAACGCGGTGCCTGTGCTCTTCGAATGCACGTCAAAGACGTTCTGGCCGCCCCAGCTCGTCGAATCCGCATCATCCTGCATCGCCCTAAGATTCCACTCTGTATCGCCCGTCATCGGATCCTTCGGAATTCGCCGCAAAAATCGCACCTTCTTCGACTGGACGTCCACGCCGTCCACAAGTGTCTGCAGGTCCGGTGGATAGTTAAAGCTGTCCACCTTCGTCTGGAACGCACCTCGATCGGCCGCGTCTTTGTACTTGTCGATCGCCGCCCGCATCTCCCACAACTCCGCGCGCAGTTCCCGTTCCTTCGTCCGTTTCACCTGCCACCGTGTCACGGGCACAGCCGCCGTGGCCAGTATCGCAAGGATGCTGACCACCACGATCAGCTCCACCAGCGTCACACCAGCTTCCGGATCAAACGTCTTGTGCCCAAACCAAGTTTTGTCCCAAGACCGAGGCATCATCCACCTCTACCGCACGTGAACCACGGCCTGCGATCCAACTGCCGGCAAATTTGCCTGCGCGCTGTCTTTCGCACCCACACGCGTCAGCGCGACACTGGCATCACCAGCCGCGACCGTCTTGAACGTAAGCACGCACACAGCGCCCTGGCCATCCATGCCCTTCACCGCGGGAGGCCGTGAAATCGACACCGTCACGCCGCCGTTCCCATCATCGCGATGCACCACCGAAACCGACTGCCCGTCACGTCCAAGAAATTCGCCCGAATCCACATTCACTAGCGACAGCAACTTCGGATCGAACTGCACCTGCAGCGGCACCGAATAGAGATCCTTCGCACCGGACGCCATCACGGCCATCTGGAACGTACTGCCCACCGGCTGCGATGCATTGTCCGGCGACATGCTGAACCGCACCGGCTGCGCTCCCGCTGGTACCGGAACCGGGCTGGCAGCAGCCGCGCTCTCGCGCAATGCCTCCTGCGCACGCTGCGCTGCAGGCGAATTCTCATTGCCGACCTGTCCAATCATCGCGTTCGCTGCCTGTGCCGCCGTCAGCGGTGGAGCAGTTTCACGCTGTTGCTGGAACGCGCCCGTCGTCATCATCGCCGAGGTCGTCGCGGTATCGGTCGCAGGAATCTCCGCAACAACCTCGTGCCGTAACTCGATGGATTGCCCCGATCCCGTATCGATCGCGCGTGTATTCAGCCGCGTAATCAACGGCTCGCGCACCAGATGTGGAATCAACAGAAACACCACTTCATCCTGGCTATGATCGATCGACTTCGAGGTAAAGATGTTTTTCAGAATCGGTATGTTCGACAGCCCTGGCGTGCCTGACAGTGAATTCTGTTCATTCCGCGTCAGCAAACCCGCCAGGATGCTGGGTTCGCCCTCTTTCAACTGGATGGTCTGTTCCACCTTCCGCTGGGCGATGATCGGCTCCGTAACACCTGAAATCGTCGACACGCCCTGCTGGCTTGAAATCTCAATCAGCAGTTTCAGCGTAATCTCACGGTCCTGGTGAACCGTCGGTGTCATGTCAATGTTCACGCCTACGTCCAGATAGGTGAACTGCGTATTCACCAGCGAACTCACAACCGCGGTCGAAGCTCCCGACGAATACGACCCCGTCGCCACCGGGATACGTTCACCAATCTTCAGCGAAGCCTTCTGCCCATCCGTCGCGCGAATCCGGGGATTCTGCAGCACGCGCGTATCCGTGTCCGTCATCAGCGCATTCACCGTCGCGGTACCCAGCGACACCGCAAAGTTCTCACCCGTCAGGTGCGCCAGCGTATTCAGCGTGGGCGACGTCGTCGTCCCTGTCGTCGATGTTCCGGTCGTTGTCGTGCCGCTCGTCGTCGTGGTCGTGGCATTGGATAGCTGCGGCGTAATCGAAAACGTCTGCGGCAACGTCACGCCAAGGTTCCGCGCATGGTCACGATTCACTTCAAGCACAGCGACGTCCACGACAACTTCGCTGTGCGGCCGGTCCAGGTTATTCAGCAGCTCCTGCGTTAACAACAGCTGGTCCGGCGTGGCGCGCATCACAATCGCGTTCTGACTCGGCACCAGGAAGACCTTCACATTGGTCTCCAGCACATTGCGCAACGCCGTCAGCAGTTCGTTCTGGTCCGCCTGCGTTGCAGCATTCGACAGGTAAAACGTCTGCACCGCCATCGTCGACAGGTCCTGCCGCTTGTTCGGTGTGTTCGCCGCAACAAAGATGGTGTTGCTTGTCACCGGCTTATAAAACGTATTCGCCTGTGTGCCCAGGATGCGTAGCGCGTCGCCCAGAGGCACGTTCGTTACATCCATCTGGATCCGCCGGGACGTGTAATCCGGGTCAAAGATCACGTTCAGGCCGGCCATCTTGCCGATCGCCTGGTAGATCTCCTTCGTATCTGCCACCATGTGCAGCGTCACCGCGTCGTTCGACACCGGCTTCAACTTCAGAGGCTCCGACAATCCTGCAAGCTCCGGCGACGGCCCAACCTCCGCAGGCAGGTCCAGCTTACTGCCGGGCGTCTCCGACATCATGCGCTCGGTAACCTGCACCTCCTGCTGAGCAGCTTGGTTGCTGCCGTCAATCGCCAGCGAACGCTCAAACTCGGTCAGCGCCCCATGAAAATCACCGCTTTGCCGCAGCACGCGGCCACGATCCACGTGCGCAGCCGCCGCGGAAAACCGCGCGCGCTCAAAATGCGTCTTGTAGCGTAGATCTTTTGGCTTGAGCAGGTAAGCCTGGCGATACGACTCGAACGCTGCGTCCCAATCCTCGCGAACCTCGGCGTCGGCGCCGCGCTTGCTCCAGGATGCCGCGGATTGTGCGTGTGCGGCCGGTGCGGAACTCACGGCAATTCCGCCTAGAATCACCGCCAGCGAACCGCCGCGCAGCAAACTCCGGCCCAACCTATGCTTGCTCAACTTCTTGCGTCCGCCTCTCAGGGAATCCGTGCTGCCTGTTGGACGGGCTGGGAGCAGAATCTGCTCACAGAAACCGCCATTGCGGAAGCCGATTTGTGCCCTGTTTTCTGGGTCGAGTGTACCATCGGCCTCTTTCACATCCGTGCGTCCACGCGCTACGTGCTAGCATCAGAAACTTCATGGCGCACGTCACACAGGTCATCCAGCAAAACCCTTCGAAAAAGCCGAAGGAACGCGATCCCGTCGCCACCGGCAATCGCGACGCCGCATTCAATCGTTCCGCCAGCCATAACTACTTCCTCACCGATCGCTTCGAATGCGGCATAGCCCTGCGCGGCACCGAAGTCAAAAGCATCCGCGAAGGCAAAGCCCAGCTCAAGGACGCCTACGGCCTCGTCAAAGACGGCGAAGCCTTCCTCCTCAACGCCCACATCGGCGCGTTCTCGCACGGCAACGTCATGAACCATGAGGAAACCCGTACCCGTAAACTGCTGCTGCACAAGGAAGAGCTCCGCAAGCTCACCGTCAAAACCAAAGAGCGCGGCTTCACACTGATCCCAACCCGCCTCTACTTCCGCAACGGCCGCGTCAAATGCGAACTCGCCCTGGCCCGCGGCAAGCAGGACTGGGATAAGCGCGAAACAGAACGCAAGCGTGAAGCCGACAAAGAAGCAAAATCCGCCATCGCACGCAGCCAGCGCCGATAGATGGTGCCTGCCGCCTATGCTGTTGCGTCACGCTTTGCATCCTCAACGACTCTTTTTGCAACCTCCGGAGGCCGCAAGGTACGCAGATGCGCGGGCTGCAAGCCCGCAATGTAATAGCCTGGGGCGCAGCTCCAGATTTCGGGGCCACACTGAGCTGCAGGCTGAAGGCCCGCGTTAAGAGCGTCATACCAACCGTCTCAAAGTGGGACACATCGCCCTCGCTCCTTCGCAGTATCGCTTCACCAACCGGACGCGCATACACTGAGAGACGATGAGCATGCAGCTACTTTTCGCCGACGCAACGTCCTTCGCCACGCCGCTGCTGACCGTTTTCGCCGTAGATATCGCCACCGGCCCTGACGCGCAACCCCTGCCAACGCTGCTCGCCACCTCCGACGCCGTCAGCGACGCCGTCGCCGCCTACCTCACCACCGGCGAATTCAAAGCCAAGATCGGCGAAACCCTGCTGCTGCATCGCCCCGCAGGTCTCAAAGCAGAACGCCTGCTCATCGTCGGCCTCGGCAAAGCCAAAAAACTCGCACCATCCGAACTCCGCTCCGGAGCGGGTACCGCCGTCCGCTTCGCCAAGGCACGCGGCTTCCGCGACATCGCCATCCACTTTCCTGAGGACCGCGCACTCTCCGACGAGCGCCTCGAATCCCTCGAATGCCGCGCCACAGCGCGAGCTATAGCCGAAGGCGCCCTGATCGCCGACATCGACCCGGACATCTACCGCACCGACCGCAAAGATCGCAGCATGCACTCGGTCGCCATCCTGGCGCCGGGTCAACAAAAGACGACGCAGGACGAGACCCGCGCAGGCTTTGCCGAAGGCGAAATCCTCGGCGCCGCGCAAAACTTCACGCGCGCCCTCGTCAACGAGCCAGGCAATATCCTCACCCCAACCGAACTCGGCAAGCGCACCGCCGAGATGTGCGCAGCCAACGGCCTTCTCTGCGAAGTCCACAGCACAGCAAAGCTAAAAGAACTGGGCATGGGCGCGTTCCTCGGCGTCGCACAGGGTTCAGCCGAACCACCCGCACTCATCGTCATCACCTACGAGCCAAAGGTCGCCACCAGCGACAAGGTCATCGGGCTCGTCGGCAAGGGCATCACCTTCGACACCGGCGGTATCTCCATCAAACCCGCCGACGGCATGGACAAGATGAAGTACGACATGGCCGGCGCCGCCGCCATGATCGGCGCCATGCAGGCCATCGCCGCGCTCAAGCCCGGCGTCCGCGTCATCTCCGTTGTCTGCAGCGCCGAGAACATGCCCAGCGGCACCGCCTACAAGCCCGGCGACGTGCTCACCGCCATGTCCGGCAAAACCATCGAAGTCATGAACACCGACGCCGAAGGCCGCCTCGTACTCGCCGACGGCCTCCACTATGCCAAGACCCTTGGCGCAACCCACATCGTCGACGCCGCCACCCTCACCGGTGCCGTCGCCATCGCTCTTGGCCGTCTCAACAGCGGCCTTTTTTCCAACGACGACGCCACCTGCGATGCCTTCGCCAAAGCCGCGCACGCTGCCGGTGAGCACTTCTGGCGACTACCCTGCACCGACGACTACCGCGAACTCATTCTCTCGGCCATCGCCGACATCCAGAACACCGGCGTCGACCGCTACGCCGGAGCCATCACCGCAACCATGTTCCTCAAGGAGTTCGTCGGCGACACCCCATGGGTCCACCTCGACATCGCGGCACAGGCGTGGATCGACAGCGACCGCCCCTACCTCGCCAAGGGACCATCCGGTGTCGCAGTCCGCTCCATCGTCGAGTGGGTTCGCGCCCTCGCTGTATGACCTTCCCCGAAGCCTCCATCCTCATCGTCGACGACGAACCCGTCCTCCGGCTTACCTTCTCGCTCCTGCTCAAAAAAACAGGAGCCACCGTTCACGTTGCCGCCGACGGTCTCGAAGCGATCGAAGTCCTCGACCGCGAACACATCGACGCCATACTCACCGACAAGCAAATGCCTAACATGGACGGCCTCACCCTGCTCCGCACCCTGCACGCCCGTGGCACCATCTATCCCAGCCTGCTCTTCGTCAACGGCGTAGACCCCGAAAGCCACAACGAAATGATCAAGCTCGGCGTCATCGAAACCGTCACCAAACCCCTGCACCCCCGCGATCTCATCGCCGTCTTCGAACGCGTCCTGAAACCGATCACGCGCGCCGTGAAATAAGAAAGCGAGCAACGGAGGACACACGATAATGCCAAATGAGAATTTACTTCGATAATTGCGCGCTGGGCCGTTTCACGGATGACCAGAGCCAGCCGCGAGTTCAACAGGAGGCGGACGCATTGCTCATCTGTTTTGCGTTCGTCCGCAGCGGTTCGTTCACATGGATTTCCAGTGCTGCCCTTGAAGAAGAGGTGATGCGGAATCCGAATTTGGAACGGCGCGAACTCGCGCTCGCACTTCTTTCGCTCGCCGACCAAGTTTACCCTTACAGCCAGGATGTCCTGAGACGCGCTGCGGCCATTTGCGAGATGGGACTTAGCCGATACGACGCGGTCCATGTCGCCTTTGCTGAAACCGCTCATGCGGATGTCATGTTAACGACGGACGACCGGCTACTTCGCTCGGCAAAGCGGCTCTCTACATTGCACGTAGAAGTATTGAATCCTATAGACTGGCTTGCGAGGAGGCAATGATGAAACCCATCGAAGAGATGACGGACCAGGAGTTTCGGTCACACGTCAACAGCATCATTGGCGGCGAACTCGGCGCCTACGGTCTTGCGCGTTTTATACGCCTCACGTATCCAGGCTCTGGAGATTACACGCGCGACCGGCACCAATGGCTCGACAATCTTCCAGCGGAAGAAAACGTTTCCGACCTGAAGCAAACTGCATAGCTAAACTGAGTTTTTGAACCGGCACGGAGTTTCCAGCAGCTCTGTAGGCGAGGCGCCCGAGAGACTTACTACTCCGCCCTACATCGAAGCCGGCACAGCAATCCCCAGCCAACCCAACACCCGCTCCAACTCCCGCAACGCCACTGCCGCCGTCCCCAGCAACAAAGCCCGCCGATCGGGATCGGTCTCATGCAACACATGATTCCGGTGGTAAAAGTTGTTGAACTCCTGCGCCAGCTGGAACGCATACCGAGCCATAATCGCAGGCTCCGCAGCCGCAATTGCCTGCTCCAGCTCCGTCGTCACACGCGACGCCGCAAGCCACATCGCCCACACACCATCACCCGTCTCACCCTCGAGCGAAGCAGCAATATCCGCATGACGCAACGCGTGAATCGCATCGTGTAACGTCACGCCCGACTTCCGCAAAATATTCGCGGCCCGCACCGCCGAGTACTGCACATACGGCCCGGTCTCACCCTCGAACGAAAGCGCCTCGCGAAAATCAAACGCAATCACCGTATTCCGCGTGAACTTCAGCATGAAATACCGCAGCGCACCCACGGCAATCTGCTCCGCGGCCATCTGCCGCACCGCGCCTTCATCCTCAGGATGCCGCGCATCCACCTCAGCCTTCGCAGCCGCAATCAGGCGATCCAGCAGATCATCCGCTTTAACGCCAAAGCCCTTGCGCCCGCTTACTTCCAGATACGTCTTCTGCTTATCCTCCTCGCTGAGCACATACCCAAGATCCTCAGCACAACGAGGCGTCAGCGCCACCATCGCATAGTTGATATGCGTATACCGGTCCGCAGCCTCCGTATACCCCATCGCCCGCAGGCTCTCCACTACATTCGCCTGCGGATCGTTCTGCCGCGAATCAATCACGTTGTAGATCGCCGCAGCCTTAAAGTGCGGATGCTCCGCCTCACCCTGCATCGTGCTAATCCAGCAAGGATGCGTCGGGTACTGGTGAAACACCTTGTATCCAAAGTCGCGACCCGGCAATAGCCCAAACTTCCACAGGTGATACGCAATGTCCTTGCCGACATACGTCACGGTCCCGTTCGACCGCACAATCACCTTCGCATCTTCATCCGGCCCTTCAACAACTTCGGCACCGGGCCGCCGCATGACCCAGCAGCCCTTGTTCTTACCGGCGCTTTCCTCGTACAACACGCCGCGCTCAATCATCAACACCCTTGCAGCATCCCAGAAATGCCCATGCAGAATCTCGCTCTCGCGCGGCAAAAAGTCATATTCAATGTCCAGCCGCTCCATCGTCTCAAGGTGCCGCTCCAGCACAGCAGTCGCGACTAAGTCAGCAACCTGTGCGACTTCATTGCCACCCACCTCAAGCTCATGCAGCGTAGCCAAACGCAGCGCCTTGCGCGTCTCCTTCTGCGCAGGATCAGCGTCGTACCACTGCGACACCCGTGCATACAAATCCCACATGTAGTAATCGACGCGCTCACCGCGCGCAACAATCCCGCCGATCAGCTCATCCACCTGCTCCGGCGTCTTGCCCTCCAGGTGCAGCAGTCCAACAACAACATCCGCAACCTGCACGCCCGTGTTGTCGATGTAATTCTGCACCACCGTCGGATAGCCGCTCTTGTACGCATCCTTGCGCAACAGTCGCGCAAAGCTATCGCCCAAAATCGCATTCCGCAGATGCCCCACATGCGCGGCTTTGTTTGGATTGATGCTGGTGTGCTCCACCAACCGCAAACCCTCACCGCCCACATCCGAATGCTCACCCGCGGCAATGCGCTTCACAGCAGCCGCGCGATCCAGCTTCACATTCAGATAGCCCGCGCCGGCCACTTCAACGCTCGCCACGCCATCGATGCCGCTCAACTCCGCCGCAAGCTCAGCCGCAATCATCTTAGGAGCTTTGCGCAGCCGCTTCGCCAGCTCAAACGCAACCGGCGACGCAATCTCACCCAGCGCAAGATTCGGCGGCTGCTCCGTCGCAATGTTCGCAATCGTAACGTCGTACTTCTCGTGCAGCAGGTGCTCGATCCGGTCGAGAACCGCCTGTTTCATCGTGCGGTACATAGTTCAAATCCTGCGGCAGTCTGCGCCGCTATGGTGTGTCTAAAACTTCAATGCCTTTCGGCAGCGCCGCCAAATCTTCTGCCAGCGGCTTGGTCGCAGCTCCGCGCTCTTTGCGATGCATCAGGAACGCAATCCCACCCACACTGGTCACCGCGAAGAACACAACCACATGCACCAGCAGCGCATAGACAGCCGCCCCGCCGGCATCTACGCCCTGCGACTGCATCGCCAGCTTCGCTGATGCCTCAAAGGGTCCAATGCCGCCCGGTGCGCTCGGCACCAGGAACGAAAGATTACTCAGCGCCTCGGCAAGCCACGGCCCACGCGGCCCGCTGGCAAGGCCAATCACCTGCGCCGTCGATACGAAGATCATACCTTCGCAAAACCACACCACAGCTGTAACCACCAGCAGCCACAGCCGCCCCGCAAAACTCAGCCGCAGCACCGCGTCAAACAGCAGCAGCGCCCATTCGCTCATCTTCCGTGTACGTGGGCCGTTGCCATATCGTGTCACCAGCCACTCCGTCACACGATGCAGCAAGCGCGTTCCAAACAGCAGCAAACCCAGCCCCAGCCCAGCCACCACCAGCACCGCACCGGCTACATGAATCACGCTGAAGCTATGCCCGTGCACCGTAACCGGCGCAAGCGGAACACTCACACCCAATAGCGTGACCACAAGGAACAGCAGCAGCATAAAAATATCCAGCAGCCGTTCCAGAATGACTGTACTCAACACCGTTGACGAAGGCGCATTCACATCCGGCGCATACGCGAAAATCCGCATGAAATCGCCAATGCGGAACGGCAGAATATTGTTCGCTGCAAGGCTGGTAAGCAGCACGCGAAAGCAAGCGCCAAACCGCGCATGATTGCCACGCATCACAAACCACCAGCGATAGGCGCGCAACGTATAGCTCGCACACACCGCCGCAACAATCCCAACCAGCCACACGGGATGCACCACGCGCAGCGCATGCAGCCGGTCAAGCCGGATGCTGCGCAGCGTGTTCCAAAGAAAATATCCGGAAATCGCGAACCCGGGAATCAGCTTCCACGCGTTACGCGACGTACCCTGCGATGCCTGGCTCAAGCAACGCTCCGTTCAGCATGCGCGAGCAACATCAATGGAGTAAGCGTCATGTCTTGCAATTATACGAACCGGGATACGGCAGCCGAAACCAAGCCTCCCTACAAGCCGCCGCGGCGATGCGCGTGATCCGCTGCCGGTCACCCGGCTTTCACAACCCCATACTTGAGCATTACCCGTCCATCTGCTGTCGTACTGCACTCGACAAGCTTCAGCGGTCGGCGTTCCCCGTCCGGCACAAGCTTCAATCCGCCGCAAAGCAGCACTGGAACGATCGACATATCGATCGAATCCACCAGCCCCGCATCCAGCAGGCTTCTGCATAGCATCGCTCCGCCCAACAGCCAGACATCTTTGCCTGGCTCCGCTTCAGCGCCGCCACAGCCTCGTTCACGTTATCCCTGACAAACAGTCGACCCACGTCACAAACAACCACTCAAATAGCAAGGCCGTTCTCGCATGAGAACGGCCTTGCACATTCGCTAGCAGCAAACTTGCTATGGCACCCGCAGCGGCCGGAAGCCCTCAATCGGGAACAGCCCGGTTGGGTATTCCTCCGTGGGATACTGCGGACGGAAGAGGTACCGCGCGAAGAACGTCGGCTGCACCATCGTGTAGTTGTTCGTATTGTTCGCAGCCAGCGCGGCGCCGATGTACCAGTGCTCGCCAACCCGGTACGACACCTCGGCGCCAATGTTGAAGTTCGCCCCCGTGCTCGTGCTCTTGGTCACCTCGGCCGTCGAACAGGCGTTCTGCGCAATCTGCACCAGGGTGCAACCCGAGAACGCGCCGTTCTGCTGCACTGGATCAAGCGGATAGAACAAGCCTGTATCCTGCTCGAACGTCTGCACGCCGATCGCACCGGAGATCACATAGTGCCAGTTCGTCTTGTAGTAGCCGTTAAACGTGACCGGCACGCTGCCCAGGAAATACACCTCGGGACTGAAGTAGCCGCCGTTGCCGTATGTCAGCGGCAGTTCGTTGTGGTCGTAATGCATGCCGAAGAAGCTGCCGCCCACGTTCAGCGAACCATAGCCGGGGAACTGCTTCACCCGGAAATACACGCCCATCGTGCCTTCATACTTCTTGTTGTCCAGCACGTGATAACCCGTCAGGGCAGCGCCATCCCCACTCACGTAGAAGCCCGACTTCTCGTCGCCGAAGTCCATCCGGATACCGCCGCCCGTTGAAACCACACCACCCCAGATGTTGCCCGAGTACACCGGCGTCACCGATCCCGGATCACGCAGGCCGGCGTACGAAAGCTGTGTCTCCTTCACCGCATCACGCTCCGCAAACAGCGTCAGGTGATTGAAGAACCGCACACGCGCGCGAGCCGTGAAATTGCTTACAAGAAATTCGTACGGCGTGTAACCAACCGCTACGCCAAAGTTGTTGCCGTTCGCCTGCAACTCGCCGCCAACACCCGACGCATACTGCGGCGCGGGCGACGTGATCGCCGTAATCGGCAGCGTGCCCAGCACCGGCGTTGCAGTCGTCGTGGGATCGATGCCGGTCAAGTCCAGCGTTCCGCTGTTCAGGAACACCGCACGTGGAATGACACTGAAACGTACCGACTTACCCAGCACCGCGGTTGCCTCAAACGGCACTTCGTAGTCGAACAGACGTTCCACGCCCGAACGTCCGCTGCGGAACCGGAGTGAACCACTGCCGCCCATCCAGGCGCTGTAACTCGCTTCCAGCGAATCCAGATCCAGTTCTGTCTGCTGACGCTCGTCCAGCGGCGGACCAGCTGCCGAAGCTTCGGTGCCATAGCCGCCTCGCAGCGGAGGAATATTCCGCGCCAGCAACATCTGGTCGCTCGGCGGCACACCCCCGCCGTTATAGGGCGGCAAGTCAGGATACGCCTGCGTCGAGAGGCCGGTCGGCGCAGCCGGGTAGAAGACCGGCGCCTGGGCCGGTCCAGCGCCGCTCACTGAGGAAAGCGAGCGTGAGCGCGTCGTGGTCGTGCGCCGTACCGTGCTGCTGGTAGCCGCGGAACGCCTCGCCGGTTGTGGATACTGCTGGCCGTAGCTGTCGCCCGTCGTCTGCGGCACGCCTGCCGGCAGGGTTATCTGTCGGTTGCCGTTACCGCTGCCGTAGTTCTGCTGGGTCTGTGTCTGCGTCGTCGTCGAATATGTCTGCGTGTACGCGTTCTGATTCGTCGGTGCCGTTGCAGGAATGTTGGACGGCTGGTTCATCTGCCCCGTGCCCGGCGAATACTGCGCATTGCGCGCCTCACCACCCACTACGTCCGGCGGATTGCTCTGGCCCATCATCGTTCCGCTCAGTGGGTCCGACTGCCGGCGGCGCGCCTCCGCAGCCTCAGCCGCGGCAATCTCCGGATGCACCGATCCAGACTTGCCGGTCACCTTCGCATTCTTCACATTGCGCGTCGTGCCGTTGCTTCCACTGCCAATCGCCCTCGGCGCAGCGGTAGGAGGCACATCCACCGTCGACGCCGAGTAACTCAGCAGCGTCGAATTAGACTTTGCCATCGGCGCCGTGTACGGAATGTAAGGTCCATACACCTCTCCATTGAACTCGCCGGTCTGCGCGCCTTCCCTCTGGTTGCTTGCGACCGGGTATGGATCGTAACGCCCATTGTCCCCGCCGCGCGACGCGGCTTCCGTCATCCGGCGAATCTGCTCCTGCTGGAACGCCAGGTACGGCTGCGAATCCGCCTGCTCCGTCACCGGAGGCAGGTCCGTCTCCGTCATCGTCGACGGAGCCCTGTTGGTCGCTACTGTGACCGGTGCCTGCGCCGTAATCACCGGAGGCGCATACATCTGATTCTCTGAAATGCCCGGATACGTCTGGTACCCGCCTGATGGCGTCACCGTTGGATCAGGCTTGAAATCGCGCAAACGCTGCGTCGAAGGCACCGTCCGCGTCGAAGCGGCAGGGTTCGACATGTACGCCGGAACGCTGTAGCCGGAACCCGGCAGTGGCGTTTCGTTACCCAGCTGGATCGGCGCCGTGCCATACGAATTCGTCGTGCTCGGCAGGTATGGCCGCTGCTGCTCCGGTGACCCAACCATAGGCGAACCGTTCGGATTGCGATCATCCGAGCCCGGCGCCAGCAATTGCGCCAGGTCCGGCGACTGCGTCTGCGACGGCAGCGCACGCGGATTCAACGGCATCGGCGAGTTCAGAATGTTAGCCAGCTCCGAGCCGGGATCGGACGGAGGCAGCGCCGCAAGCGACGCCTTGTAGTAGTCCGCTGCGCGCCCGCTGTCGCCGCGTGCCTGCTCAAACTTTGCCGCCAGACCAAGCATCTGGCCGTCCTTCGGATACTGCGCAAGCCCATACCGCAGCCAGATTTCCGCGTCCTTGTTATCGTTCGAAGCCAGCGCTGCGCCCACCGCAGCCTTGTAGTCAGCGGCTGAACCCGTGGACATATCCTGGTTCTTGAAGATCGTCACTGCCTGCTTCGGCAGGCCCGCGCGAAGATATCCGCTGGCCAGCGCGCGAATCACCCCAGGATTATCCGGAAATGCCTTCGCGGCGGCATTCAAAATCAAAATCGAGCGCTTTACATTGCCCACAGCAGCCGCCTGATTGGCGCGGCGCACGGACCATAGCGCCCAGATCGTCTGCACCGTGCGGCGCTGATCGTCCGTAAGGTCAGGACGGCTGCCAAGCACCAGCAGCTGGCGGTACAAGCCCGTGTCATTCCCGCCGTTAAACAGCAGGTACGCATTCTGAATATCAATATCGGCCGGCGCCACCGTGTTCTGCTGCGCGTAACGCTGCTGCACGCGGCTCAGAAACACCATCGCCTGCTGCGGCTGCCCGAGGCCGTTGTAAATGTTGCCCACCGTCTGCAGGTAGTCCACATCGCCTTCCAGCGTGTGCCGTGTTGCGGGTGGTATCTGCTGAATCTGCGCCAGCGCCTCGCGATCACGATTCGCGGCATGCAGCGATGTCAGCAGGCCCTTCCACGCATCCACGCGGTCGGGGTTCTCGCTCAACACACGCTGAAAGATCGGGAAAGCGTGTGCGGCGTCATTGCGTTGCAGGTACAGGCTCGCAAGCTGGACCTGCAGCGGCACCGGCACCTTCTGCCCGGCTGTCTGCTGCTGCGCGATCGCACGCTCCAGCAGGCTCTGCGCAATGTCATACTTGTTTTGCGCTTGATAGATCGACGCAGCGGTTCCCAGAAAGCCTGGATCGCGCAATGCCTGGTCATACACACCCGGCGGCATGCTCTCCAATGTCTGGATCGCCGCGGCATCGTTGTGCATGCTGTGCTGCGTGTTGATGACACCCTGCCAGGCCAGGGTGTTAGTAGGGTCCGATGCAAGTACCTGCCTGTAGAGTCCTGCCGCCTGATCCAGGTGGTTCGCCTGCGCAAGCAGGCTTGCATACTGCAGTTGTGTCTCAGCCTTAAGACCCTGCGCTCCCGGCGGGAACGGCAGGTCCAGCGCGGAGCGCAGCACCCGCTGCGCATCCGCGTCACGTCCCACTGCCGAGTACGCCGAAGCAAGTGTCCGCAGGAAGTCCGGATCGCGCATCAGCTGCGCCCGGATACCGGCCGGAATCTTCCGCTCCGTATCCAGCGCAAGCGCCGCATTCCCCGCCTGGTACTCCGCCATGAACAGCCCGCGCCAGCCATCGAGCGATGAAGGCTTAGCCCGCACGAACGCCGCATAGTACGGAGCCGCTGCCTCTGGTTGTTGCGCCTTCATCAGCGTTCCACCCAGTCCCTGCATCGCTTCCGTGCCGGAAGGCCGCAGGCTCAGCGCTTGGCGATACTGCTGCTCGGCTGTGGTCAGGTCGTTCTCATTCAGGGCTGTCCCGCCCTCCTGGATCAGGTAGTAGTAGCGCGACGTGTTCAGATTCGCATCCAGACCGGTCGCGCCATCCTGCTTCGCCTGTTCCAGGAACGAGATCGCTCCGCCAAAGTTCTGCTCATTCATCCGCACATAGCCCATGCCGGCAAGCGCGCGGGGATTGTCAGGATTCTTCGCAAGCAGAGCCTTGAAGCGCTCTTCCGCCTCCGTAAACTGCTTCCGGTTCAAAGCCGCGTACGCCGCGGTCTCTTCCGCACCCCGCTCCCGCTGCGCTAACTGCTCCGCGCTTGGCGGTTCAGGTGCCGACGGAGCCGTATACGTCCCGTCGTTCGTGTACGTCACACGAGCCCGTGCAGCACCGTTGCTCCGCTGCGTCGATACCGCACGCTGCTGAGACTCTGCATTGCGAAGAGCCTCCTGCAACTGCGGATCATTATGCTTCTGTAGATACGCACGGATGTCGCCACTCGTCGCCGGGTTCTGCGCGTCCCATACCAGCGACTGCTTCAGAGCCTCGGCTGCCTGCGGATCGTTCGGATGCCGTTCCAGGAACCTTCGGCCCTCCGCGCGTGTGCGTGGGTTGTAGGTCAGGATACGACCAAGCGCGATCTGGTACCGCGAATCCTGCGGATACTTGTCCACCAGCGACCGCAAACCTGCAATCGCATGCGGACGCCCATCCTCAGTCGCAGCTTCCGTCTCGTAATACGCCAGCGCCCAGTCACCCTGTGGAGGGGTCGAGCCAAACACCTGCCGGTAGATATTCATCGCCTGCGCGTAGTTGCCGGCAGACGCCAGCTTGCCCGCCTGCTGCAATTGCTGCAGCTGCTGGCCCTCCGCCATCACACCCTCTGTCCGCGCAATACCAGGATCGTTCGGATTAATTGCTCGCAGCCGCTGCAGATACGTATTTGACAGCGTCTGGTTGCCGGACATCTTCGCGGCCCGTGCCAGGCCACCCAGTGCGTCCGTATTGTTCGGATCGGCCAGCAGCACCTGTTGCCAGGTCTGCGCAGCCATATCCATGCGTCCACGTGCCTCCAGCGCGTGGGCCTTGTCCAGCAGCGCCTGCGTTGCTGCGTTGCCCGCCGCGCTCGGGGCTTGTGCATGTACATACACACCCGGGCTAGCGCCGAGCAGCACCGCACTCAGCAACCATAAGGCGCGCCGGGATGGGGTTCTGCTTATCATTTCGACTCGCCTTCCGCCGGTGTTTCCGGCGTGTCTTCCCTGCGGGTACCTACCTGGATACTTGGGTGGTTCCCCAGAATCTTACCGCTTTCTTTCGGTTAATACCCATTTTTTTCATGACGTTACTTCTTCGCCAACAACAGCTTGCGTCAAATCACTTCCACTTCAGCTTCAACCTGCCCGTCCGGTCAAAGCGAAAGCGTCCTTCTTCATACCCCGTCGCAAACAATGCCAAGTTTTGGTCGTAATACTCACCTGCATGGCCATACAGCCCAGACGACGTGTCCATTGCCGCATCAAGACGGGTCTGCTGTGCCTTGCCCTGGCTCTTCTTTCCCACCGCATTGAGATACGGTATGACCGCTGCGGAAAATCCCACCGTACCCTCCGGATTGATGGCTTTTCCGTCAACACCCACCTGCAACGGCGGAATCACATTCCCATCCATGTACCGCGCCATGCCACCAACCGCCCGCAGACTGTCTGTAACGCCCGGTGTATCCTTGTCGGCCATACCCAGCCACAGGTACACCCGGATCGCATCATAGCTGCCTACAGGTATTGCCCCCGGCTTCCCTGTCGCCAGTTCAGCCGGTGTACCCGACGGAGCAATCATCGCCCCCGTCGTGATCCAGTCCATGGCAAACCCCGCCGGGGATGCCCCTTGCAACAGCGCCGGCAGCGTGTCCATGATGGAACCCCACGGCCCGGTCGGCTGCTCATCCTTCAACCGCGCCAGCACCTGCGGTGGCATATAGCTCGGGTTCAGGATCAGCAGGTTCGGCTGTGGATGGAACCCTGTCGGTCCCGGCAGCAGCACCGTCCCCAGTCCCTGCGACAGCGCAACTTCACTGTGCTCAATCCGGTCCAGCATCACCTGTCCAAGCTTCGCTGTACGGTCGTCATGCCACAGCCGTCCGGCCTCCAGAAAGTCGTACGCCATCCAAAGATCGGCATCGCCGGCAGAGTTCAGATCCAGCACCTTCCACTCGCCGCTCGGCGTGTGGCCCCAGCTCCAAGACGGCAGACGCGCCGTCAGGTCGCCACCCGCCAGGTTGTCTTCCGTCCACCGCAACAGCTTGTCAAACGTCACCCGGTCATTCACCACCAGCGCGAAGAACATGGCATACGCCATGCCTTCGCTGGTCGTATGCCCATCCGCTGCGGGATCGCGATCCACCACGCGCCCTGAGGGCTCAATGAACCGCTCACGATACTTCTGCCACAGCGGCCATGGCTGCTCCGCACGGCATCCGGTTTGCAATGACAATAATCCGCAGGCGAGCACGGCTGCGGCATATCGCCGCCAGGCTCTCCCGTTTCGAGCTCTCGACAACATCTAGTCCTCTCCCTGCAGCCTCAGGCGAGCGCGGCGACGCAATGCAACGCGGGTAAGTGCGGCGAGAATAATACAGGCGAGAAACACAAGCGCCACCACAACTGCGGGGTACTCAGACCAGAAAAGCTGCAGGTAAGCCCAGATGGACAAAGAACCAACCTTGTAGAAATCGTTGCCAATACGGTACGAAACGAATTGCGTTCCATGCAGCACCGCAACGGACTGCGAGATATCCGACGACGAAGAGACACGAAGGAACGTCGACAGGAACGTCGGGATTACAGCGTGGTCGCGCAGCGCGATCACCACGACCGAGCGGTTTGACCCGCGCGGCCACTCAATGCCCTCCACCAGCGCATCCGGCAGCGCGCCCGACGTCTCAAGCTCTCCCGATTGCACGTGATCCGAAGAACGCACCTTCCACCACGCGTGCTCGAGAGGAGCAAAGAAGCCCTGCGTATCCGAAATCTTCAGGCCGCTCGTGCTGATCTGCACCGGCAGATGGCTGTTCAACGTGTTGAACGCAGTCTGATCCTCGACCGTACCCATCACGATGTAGTCTCGATTGCCATTCGATTTCAAGCCATCCGGCCCCGTCACGGTTACGTCGATCGCCGGATATCCAGTCGTCGCACCGAAGTGCCCCATAAGCGTCAGGAACATCTCAATCTCATCCGACCCCGGGTTATCCGGCATCACAACCCCGGTTTCGGAGAAGTCCTTCAGCCGCGTGAACGGAAAGCCTGCGTTCGAGAACAATTCAAGATCCGGCATCTCCGCCAGGTGAGGAATGCCCCGAATATCGAGATAGGAATCTTTGATAATCGCGCCCTGTAGATTCAGCGGGGCCGTGTCCTGACACTTGCCATGCTTTGCAATCTGGAAGACAAACTTCAATGACAGCGTTTGAGAGAATGGCCGGACATCCGATGCCGGGATCGGAATGACAGTCTCTAACCGCGCGCTTGCCTTATCCTCATGCGGCATCGGCGTCGACGACACATAGGCCGTGTTCATGTACACCTGCAACGTGCTCTCGTTGGCAAGCGGCACGGGGTTGTAACGGTAATCCATGTGGAACATCAAGTTCGTCAGCGACCGCCGGTACAAATCGGGAGGAATCCGCAGGAACACGCCCACCGGCGCTGATCCATCGCCCTGCAGGTCGCCCGTTGCCATCACATCGCCAACCGTCACCAGCTTGTCCGTCGGCATCCACCGCGGCGCATCATCCGGCTCGCTCTTGCGGGGATGTTTAAAGCTGACCGACACCTGGTTGTTCTGCCACATGTCTCGCTGCAAGGAGAACGCCTGCGCCGCCTTCACCACATCATCGGCAGAGTCGCCCGTCAGCACCAGCACCTTCGAATACGGATCGGACGGATTCGTTCGCATCGCGACCGTGGGCCCACCCGTCCCCTGCACATTCAGCGAAGCCGGCAGTTCGCCCGCGTTTTCGCTGATCACAATCACGTTGCCCTGCGGAATCTGCCCGAACGAAACCGGAAAGCGCACGTTGCGATAGTCGGTAAGAACGCCAAAATACGAAGCAACGATTCCCGCCGCCTGCATCGCCTTCGTCGAAGGTTGATTCAGAAACACGATCGGAATCACCGGATGCAGGTTCACCGCGGCGTCGTAAAACGGCAGCGGCAGCAGCTTCAGGTCATCCTGCAGCGGCAGCAGGTTCCCCGCAAGCTCAATCGAGCTGTTCGTGTCCACATGCGACCAGAGCGTCGTATGCGACGGGTCCTCGCACTGCAGCGTGTAATGCCCGATAAACTCAAACGTGATCTGGTTGTCCCGGACAAGCATCTCCGACGGCATCTCCAGCGTCGCTTCCAGCATGGCGCCGTTCTCATTCGTGCGCCGGTTCGAGAGTGTCTGGCTCGCCGCTATCTTCTCCGCAGGCGACATATCCGGCGGCAGGCCGACATAGTTCGGCTGCTGCGTCACCGGGATCGTCGCAAACAGCGTGCCATTGATCGACACCTTCAGGTGACTCAGCGCGGGCAGCAGCCCCGGCGAAAAGTGGTAGCGCAGGTGCAGCGTGGCCGTCTTCACCACCTGTGTCTGCGGCACGGCAAAGTAAATCGAGTGATACGCATCCACGCCGCGCAGCACCACAGGATCTCCCTGCCCCGTCACGTCCTGCAGTGTAAACACATTGTCGAACTGCCCTGGCGGCATCGGCCGTGCAACATTCGCCGTTCCCGGCGCATTTCCCAACGCCCCAATCGCCACGTTCGCGGCGCCAGTCGTATTCACCGTCTGCGGAACATTAATTAAGGGCCGCGTGCCAGGCTGCTGGGCATGCGCCGGACGCCCCGGCAGCATCAACCCAAGACCAACCGCCAGCAGGAGACCCAGTGGTGCAATGCTGTTTCTCATATCGCCGGAACCGCCACTGCCGCCATTTCTGTCTTGTCCCATCAGGCCTCGTACCGTCTCTCTCAAACCCACCACCGCAAGGCCCATAATCCGCCACAGGCTCTTCAACGGACGGTCTGCTTCACGCGCTTCGCCCCATCCCAGCCACGTATCCGCGCGCGAGTACAACACCTGCGTCAGCGCCTCTTCTTCCGCCACGGATAGCGGATCGAACTGCGCCCGCAACTCTGTTCCGTTCACACGCACAATCGTCGCTGGCAGCGATTCCTCGCCGTCCAGCACCGGGAACTGAATGCGCACTGCCTCGCCGCCCACAAAATCGGCCGGCTCGTCCGTCTCCATCATCACGCCGCCGCTCGATACGTCTGCGGTCACGCCCGTCAGCAGCGTCCCATCCGCCATCTGCACCGCGGCAGGCACCTGCATCGTCACGCGCACCGTCTGCCGTCGCTGCTGGCTCTCCCACGCAACGCCGCACGCAACACCCAGAATCAGCGTATTGAACACGGTCCAGACCACGTTCATCAGGATCGTTCCGGGGTGCGTGCCGTCGTACATCTCTCGCAAAATCGGCAACGGAATCAGCCAGTACCGCGGAATCGCGCACAAAATGCCAAGGAAGTTAAACGCGATCATCACCAGAAACGGCAGCGCAATCCGCGAGTCAAAGAACCTCCGGCTCACAACGCCGCCCTTGGCCGTCACATTGAACGAACCCAGCTTCGGGTTAAAGATCGCCAGCGTCGTCGGGATAAAGATGTACGGCGCCAGCACCGTCTCGTAAATCTCATTCCAGAACGAGTGCCGGTGCTGCCCTTGGATACGCGAGTTTGTCATCGAAGACAGCACAAGGTGGGGGAACGCGTACGCAAGAATCGCAGCCCAGTAGCCAGGTACGTTCGTATGCCCCATGATCAGGTAAATCAACGGAGCGAACAGGAAGATCAGGCGCGGCAGCCCATACAGGAAGTGCGTCATCGCGTTGAAGTAGCACAGCCGCTGCATCCCCCGCAGACCGCGCGCAAACAGCGGATTATCCGTACGCAAAATCTGGATCATGCCGCGAGCCCAGCGAATACGCTGCTTCACGTGCCCGCTCAGTCGCTCCGTCGCCAGGCCTGCCGCCTGCGGAATGTTAATGTACGCCGTGTTCCAGCCGTTCATTTGCATGCGCAGGCTGGTGTGGGCGTCTTCCGTCACCGTCTCAACGGCAATGCCGCCAATCTCATCCAGTGCCGTCCGCCGCAACACCGCGCATGAACCGCAGAAGAACGTCGCATTCCAGAAGTCATTGCCATCCTGCACAATGCCGTAGAAAAGCTCGCCCTCATTCGGAATCGCGCGGAACTGCCCAAGATTCCGCTCAAACGGATCGGGCGAATAAAAGTGGTGCGGCGTCTGCAGCATGCCCAGCTTCTGGTCGCGCAGGAACCAGCCCACCGTCACCTGCAGAAACGACCGCGTCGGCACGTGATCGGAATCAAAGATCGCTACCAGCGGAGCATGCAGCCGCTTTAGCGCGCGATTAATATTGCCGGCCTTCGCATGCTGGTTATCATCGCGCGTCATATAGCCGATGCCGGCCTCTTCCGCGAACGCCCGGAACTCTTCGCGCTTGCCGTCGTCCAGGATGTACACATTCAACTTATCCGCCGGCCAGTCGATGTGTGTCGCGGCCAGCGCGGTATAACGCACCACGTTCAGCGGCTCGTTATAGGTCGGGATCAGCAGATCGATCTCCGGCCACTCTTCCGGGTCATCCGGCAGCGGCACCGGCGTCCGCCGCAGCGGCCACAGCGTCTGGACATAGCCCAGGTACAAAATGCAGAACGCATAGCACTCCGCAAACACCAGGGTCCCGATGAAGAATGCGTCCAGTGGGCCCCACTGCGACGCCGGATCCATGAAGAACTTGATGACCGTGGAGATACGCCAGTAGCCATACCGGTACGTCGAGTACATCGACGCCATCATCAGCGTCAGCGTGATCAGGTAGCTCGACGACGAGCGATCCATCCAGACCGCGATCAGCACGGTCACCACGCCCAGCACGGCCTGCTGCGGCCACGTCAGTTCAAGCGCACCCGCGTAGATCAGCAGCACCACGCTGACAATGACGACCAGGATACGGAAGATGCCGACACCCGGACTCTCGCCGCTTTCAAACTCTTTCCAAAGCGCCGTCTGGGTCATCGTTCACTCCACCGGATGCTGCGTAGCCCGGTCGTTGCCGGAGCCGCCAGCTTGCGCACCCATTCCGCCAGGTTCTTGTAGTCGTCAGCCACCGGCGAATCCGGTGCGTAATCAATCACAGTCATCCCTTCAGCCAATGCCTCTGACACAGCAGGCGAGCGCCGGATCATGACCGGTAGCAACCGGTTGCCGAGCTGCTGGCGCAACACCTCTCGCACATCCAGGTGCAGCGGCAGTGACGCGTCAAACTGGTTCAGCACATAGTACGGAGCCACCGGGCGGCCCTCGCTATCCAACGACCCCGAGAAGAACCGGTCCACGCTCTGGATGCTCAGCACCGAGTTCATGTCCGGCGCAATCGGCACCAGAATGTTCGAGTGGTAGCGCGTCATCATCCGTGCCAGCCATGCGCTGCTGCCATTCAGGTCCAGTAGAATCCGGCCTGCAACCCGCGCCTGCCGCATCATCTCGTCCACCATCGCCTGCTGCTTGGCTTCATCGCCGCTCAACCGGTCCGTCTCGTAATTCACCATGTACACCGGCGCATCCACGCTGCCCGGCGGCGGCGAGAACGTCCGCACCACATCCGGCCTCAGCTCACGCGCGCCAAAGTAGTACGGCAGCAATCCGTGCGGCGTGGTATCCGCCAGCAACACCTTCTCGCCCACCGACGACAGCGCACGGCCCACCGTCGCAACCAGACTCGTCTTGCCCACGCCGCCTGAAAGCGCAACAATCGCCACGCACGGCGTCGGCAGATTCTTTGCTCGCGCAGCCGCCTGTGGCGGCTCCTGTTGCGCCTCAGGGCCCGAGTTCATCAGGTCCTTCAGTGCAAACCAACGTGCAGCGACACGCTCACGCGACTGCTGCAACGTGTCTGCCGGCGTACTCGCAGCGGGACGTGATGTCGGAGGCGTCGCTCCGCCTTCCGCAGCTGGTCGCGGCGCAGCAGGCCGCGCCTCTGCACCCGCCGCACGCGAAAACGGCGAGTCGGCCATGGGAGCAGCTTCAACCCGTGCCGCAGCAAGCGCAGCCGCCGGAACCGCGGCGGCAAGCGCAACCGGAACCGCGGCAGCAGGCGCCACCGGCACCGAAGTGGACGACGCCTCCCGCGCAATGCGGCGGCGCTCGACCGGCACCGGCGTCGGTGGCAGAGGATCACCACTTGTCGCTTTGGCCGCTACGCCCCGCATCGGCCGGTCTGTGAGCGGCGGCAAGCTGCTCGCCTGGGATGGACGATCCCGCAACGGAGGCAGATTCGTCATCAGCGGCCGATCCGGCAGCGGCCGTAGATTCACACCGCCATCCGCAGCCCGAACCATCTGGCTATCGCGCAACGGTCGATCTCCCAAACGATCACTCTGCCGTCCCGCCTCAGCCCGTCCCGTTTCGGCACGCTCGGCCTCTGCTGCACGCGCAGCCTCTGCACGCGCAGCCTCGGCGCGCACCGTCTCGGCCCGTTCCGCCTCCGCACGCTCACGAGCAACTTCATCCGCACGACGCTTCTCTTCCGCGTGCAGACGTTCCTGTTCCTTCCGGTACCGCTCATCTTCAACGCGGCGGCGTTCTTCTTCCCGGCGGCGCTCTTCCACCCGCACACGCTCATCCGCGCGGCGCTGTTCTTCAACGCGCTGCTGTGCCTCAGCCAGGGCACGTCCTTCTTCCAACAGGCGACGATCTTCCTCGCGGCGGCGATCCTGCTCCAGCCGCAGGCGCTCACCCTCCGTCCGGCGGCGCTCTTCCACCCGCATCGTCTCTTCTGCCGCACGGCGGTCGGCCTCGGCAATCCGGCGGTCTTCATCCTGCCGGGCCTGCTCAAACGCCTTACGTTCCTCGTCCAGCCGGCGCTGTTGCTCATCCAGCCGCTGCTGTGCCGCAAGCGCAATCTCACGAGCATCCGCACGCAGCCGCTCGCGGGCAGCATCTTCTGCGGGACGGTTCTTCAGCAGCCACTCCGGGCTAACGTCCCGCGCGGGATAATGCTCACGATCCGGCGCGCGGTAATCGCGGCCGTCGCGGCGAAGGTCGTCTCCTGCCGCGTACTCGCCGTACGCCTCACCGCCATGCTCCTGCGACAGAAACGCAGGCTCAGACGAACGCGGCCGGCGCTCCGTACGGGTCGACAAATCCGTCGCAGACTCCCTGCGGCGGCGCGATTCCGACCCGTAGCTCCCGCTCGCATGATCTTCCACCAGCGGTGGCGGCGGCGGCGCTGCTGGGGCCCGTAACGCATCCAGCCCCGTACGTGTCTGCTGAACCCGCGGTGGAATATGCAGATCGCTCTGGGCCGAGTTGCGTGTCGAGCGCCCCTCCGCATCGCGAGGTTCGCCAAGCAACGGCATACGGTCGTAATAGCCGTCGTCCGGCACCTCGCTGTAGCGCGCACTCGCGGCTACGCTGTGGTCCCGCCGCTCCACTTCATCTGCACGGTTGCGCTCGAGCGCATCCTCCGGCGTTTCAATGCGCTGCTCCAGCGGGTGTAGCTTCCAGCTCTCGTGTTCGCTATCGCTCTCCACTGCCCTGCGTGCGCTGTCACTGTCGCTGAAAAAGTGGTTTCCGCTCTCCGTACGGCGCAACGTACGGTGTTCACCACTCTCCGCAAGCTGGCTCTCCCGGGCGCGATAATACGACGCCGTAATCCGGCTCTCCGAGGACACACGCTGCGGCACCGAACTGCGCACACGCCCGCCCGGCGCAAATGCCGTCGGCTCCAGCGGTCCCGCAAAGTAGTACGGATCTTCCGTCGCTCCCGGAACAAACACGCGTTCCTTCTGGCTTTCGCGCCAGCGCTTGTCGGCCTCGGCATAACGCGCCGCCTGCTCCTCAGCCCGCCGCCGAGCCTCTTCCATCTCGCGCTGTGCCTGTTCCAGGGCGTGCTTCAACTCTTCCGCGGTTTCTACGTGGCGCTGCGCGGCCATGCGCTCCCGCTCAACGTTCTCCTCCGCTGCCCGGCGAACCGCCTCAGCCTCCGCAAGGCGTTCCGGGTATTCTTCAGGATCTTTCTGGGCTTCGGCCTCAGCCAGACGCGCTGCTTCTAGCTCACGCGCCGCTGCCTCTTCCGCCGCGCGCGCGGCCTCCAACTCTGCCTGCCGCTGCGCTTCCACCATCCGGTGGCGCTGCTGCGCCCGGTATTCGCGGCGAGACGCCGAAAAATCCCGGTACTTACCGCCATGGACGTTCGCCCAGGTATACAGAACAGCGACATCTTCCGGCGTCTCGGGAGACATCGCTGCATCTTCGTCTACCGAACTGGTATGCGTCTCTTCCATGCCGCGAAACTCTCCTATGCCGTCTGCGCCGACGGCTTCCTTGCATCCTCCCTCAAACGCTCACGCAAAAGCGGCCACGTCGGGCCGTAACCGGGTCGCGTGAACCGGAGTCCTGCGTTGTAGAGAATGCACTTCTCTTGGTGCTTGTAATGAATCTTGTCGTGAGGCTACGTTGCGACCGCTTTCAAGTCAATGAAAGGGCTCTGCGACTTAAGTGTCACCGAAGATACCCGTGGACACTTCCGTATGAACAATCGGTGGGATGGACGGGAAAAGGTGTGGTGAGAGCGCTGGGGCTCGAACCCAGGACCAGCGCCTTAAAAGGGCGATGCTCTACCAACTGAGCTACGCTCTCGAACCTCTCTAAGCATACCCGATACAAGGCTCGATGCACTGAAAGGTGCTCCTACGCGGTCGGACGGTCCGGCGGCGGCATGCTCGCGCAAAATTCCTCTGCGAACCGTTCCCCATAACTCTCCACCAGCTGCTTCACGCGATACGGCGTATCTGCCTGCACCATCACCCCTGCATGATGATGCCTTTCCATCTTCAGCACAATCTCAGGATCGTCATAGGCGGAAAGATCAGGCCACTCCTGCTTCGCCAGGCAGATCACCGAGCCCGCATAGGCATCGCGCCGCAACGGCAGCGTATACCCGGTGCCATGCACCAGCGCAGCCTCAATCCGTGCCCACTCCACCCACGGATTGAGGCCCGTTGAAAACTCCACCAGCTCCGCGATGTACGCTCCGCCCACGCGTGCGGCCGTCTCCAGGAAGTAGAACTGCCCATCCTCATCCGCGCGAATGTACTCCGAGTGCGTCACGCCGCTCACCATGCCCAGCGCCGGGACCACCTCCGCATCCAGCGCACGCAGCGTCATCGTATCCGCTGCCCGCCGGTCCAGCGTGCGCGTCGTAAACACGCCGCCGCCTTGCATCAGCGCCATCGGCGGCTTGCCATACACCTGCGCCGACTGCGCCAGCACCCGCCGCTCCCACGTGATCGAGTCCACGTGGTACACATCGCCCGGCACAAAGCGCTCCAGCAGAAAGTTCACCTGCTCATCGCCAAGCTCATCCAGCGAGCGCCAGAAATCATGCTCAAACTCAACCCGCCGTATCCCAATCGCAGACGCGCTTGTGCGCGGCTTCAGCAGCCAAGGCCCACGCGTCTCCGCCAGAAAATGACGCAGATCATCATGGTTCCGGATGCCGATAAACTCCGGCACCGCAACCCCCGAAGCCTTCGCCCGCATGCGCATCGCCAGCTTGTCGCGAAAGTTCCGCGTCGTCGAGTAGCCCATCCCCGGCAGCCGCATCTCCTCGCGAATCAGCGCCGCCGCCTCAAGGTCAAACTCATCCAGTGCCACCACCCGGTCTATCCGCAGATGCCGCGCCAGCTTCTGCGCCAGCCGCACCACCTCGTCCGGTTTCGGCACGTCAGGGAACGTATGAATCTCATCCACCGCGGGTCGAGGCCAGGGAGCGTCCTTGTGCTTGTGCGCGGTCATCAACACCACGTTGCATCCCTGCTTCGCCATCTCCGCAAGAAAGGCATGACCCTTCTCATAGCTGGCAATACACAGCACCGTCGGATTCTCTGGATTCAAGCTGGCTCTCCCCGCCCTACGCTACACCACCCGCCTGCACCGCGCTGCTAACGCGCAGATCCCTGCTCCATCTTTTTGACGATGTTAGATGTCGAAAAGCCTTCCACCGTCGGCACAATCTCCACGCGCCCACCCGCAGCCAACACCACTTCGTGCCCCACCACCGTCTCCACCGCGTAGTCGCCACCCTTCACCAGCACATCCGGTTTCATCGCCTCGATCAGCTCCAGCGGCGTCTCCTCATCAAACAACGTCACCAGGTCCACTGACCCCAGCGCAGCCATCACACGCGTGCGCTCGTTCTCGCCCACGATCGGCCGCGTCGGCCCTTTAAGCTCACTCACCGACCGGTCCGTGTTCATCGCCACCACCAGCTTCGACCCAAACCGCCGGCAATCCTCCAGCAACGTAATATGCCCAATGTGCAGCAGGTCGAAGCAGCCGTTGGTAAACACAATCGTCTCCCCCGCCGCCTTCCACTCCCGCACACGAGCCACCGCGCGATCCCGCTGCAGCAGCACTTTTTCCGCCGACGTCACACCCGTCGACACCGTCAGCTCACCCACAATCTCGTGCGCCGCCACCGGCACCGTCCCCAGCTTGCCCACCACAATCCCCGCGGCTACATTCGCCAGCTCCACCGCGCTGTCAATGTGCAGACCACCCGCCAAACCCGCCGCCAGTGTCGCAATCACCGTATCGCCCGCGCCCGACACATCGAACACCTCACGCGCCCGCGCCGGCGAGTGGTACTCCTCAGCACCATCCCGCTGCAACACGCGAATCCCCCTCTCACTCATCGTCACCGTGAGAAACGCAATGTCCAGATTCGCCAGCAACTCGCGCCCAGCCTGCAGCAACGCCCCCGTCTCATGCACATCCACACCCGTCGCCAGGCTCAACTCACTCAAATTCGGACAGACCGTCGTCGCGCCCGCATACTTCGACAAATCCCGCGTCTTAGGATCAGCCAGCACCGGGATGCCTTTCGCCTTCGCTGCATCGATCACAGCCCGGCAAAGCCCTTCGCTCAAAGCACCCTTCGCATAGTCCGAAAGAATGACCGCATCCGCATCAGCGACAGCGCTCACAGCGCCTGCCAGCAAAGCCGCCTTGTCAGCATCGTTCGGCTTCTCGCGGCTCTCCACATCGATCCGCATCAACTGCTGCGTCCGGCTCACCAGCCGTGTCTTCGCAATTGTAGGCAACGATGAAGCCACCAAACCCGAAGCATCCACGCCCGAGCTCTGCATCAGCTCCCGCAACTCAACCGCGGCCCCGTCATTCCCAACAAACCCGCACAGCGTCGTCTTCAGGCCCAGACCCGCCAGGTTCATCGCCACATTCGCCGCTCCGCCCGGCCGCGAGTACTCCCGCGCCTGCCGCAGCACCGGTACCGGAGCCTCCGGCGAAATCCGCTCCACATCGCCCACAATGTAGCGGTCGATCATCACATCGCCCACCACAAGCACGCGCAGCCGGTGAAAGCCCGCCTCCAGCAACTCCAACACCTTGTGCACTTCCGGCAGCATCGCTTACAGAACCTCCAGACCCTTCATGGTATCGGCGTCAGCCTCTCGGGGCGGCAACACCTCCGCCAGCGCACGCAGCACCTCATCCGCCGTAATCGACAGCAGGCATTTTTTCCGTTGCTCCAGGCATATCTCAAGGCCGCATCCCTCGCAATCCACATGGTGATAGACCACCCTGTGCCTGCTCCCAAATGGGAACCACACCCGTGGAATATTCCGCGCCGCAAAGATCGCCACGCACGGCGTATCCACGCACGCCGCCAAATGCATCGGCCCGCTGTCATGTCCCAGAAACACCGCCGACCGCGCAAACGCCGCGGCACTCTGCCGTGGCGTCAACGCCCCGCACACATTCACATCCAGCCCATTCCCCGCAACCGCACGCCACCCCCCAGCCGCAAACTCACTCGCCTCACGTTCTTCAGGAGCACCCGCCAGCAGCAACCCATACCCCGGATACAGCGCCGCCACCCGCGCCAACAGCGCCCGCCAGTTCTCCCTGCCCCAGTCCTTCGACTGCACCTTCGTCCCCACGCTCACCGCGATCACAGGCCGTCCCGCCAGCGGCGCCATCGCCGCATCCGCCGCCGCAAACTCCGCTTCGGTAAGCCCGATATCCCAGCTCGCAGGATCATCCAGCGCGCCATCCCCCAGCTCCGCCACATTCCGCGCCAGGCGCGACGCCTCCGGCTCAAGAGCTCCATCAGCTTCCGTCCGCCACGTCTGCATGTCCTCCGTGACCGGCACACCCACCAGTCGCGGAATCCCGCACAGCACACGGAAAAAGTTCGCATCCCGCTCCGCCGCCGCAACCCCACGCGCGGCCATCAGGTACACCAGCACCTGCGGCCGAAATCGCCGTATACGCCACACCAGCTTCAACAGCTCCAGCGGACTCCGCGTCCCCACCACATACCGCTCATAGCCCTGAATCAGACCCGACTCGCCCAGCACCGCGGCAGCAGCAGGCGCCTTCGACGACACCGGCACATTCGTCAGCAGCCGCCGTTCCGATTTGGGAAACGCCCGCGCCACCAGCCGCAGCGCAGGCAGTGCGACCAGCGTATCGCCCAAGCTGCCCAGCCGGTACACCAGCACCCGGCGCACGTCATCCCCCGCGCCCTCGTTGCCGTCTGCCGGTAAACTCATATCAACCTGCATGCTACACAACGCCATCAGCCGCAACGCCGCCTTCGCACTTGACCCCAGGGCCGAAGTCGATCGCTTCGCGGCCTGCACGCGGCTGTGGCACACCGAAGAAGCACCACCCGCGGAGATCGACACTATCCTCCATCTGCACCGCGCCAACTTCGACCTGTGGCATCTCGAAGACCGCGCGCGGGACCCCGGCGCGACCGACGCCACCATCGCCGCCGTCAAGCGCAGCATCGACCACACCAACCAGCGCCGCAACGATCTCGTCGAGCGCATCGACATCGCCCTGCTCACCTGGCTCGGCGCCGCAGGCCTGCCCCGCATCGGCGTTCCGCTCCACTCCGAAACTCCGGGTCTCATCCTCGACCGGCTCTCCATCCTCTCGCTCAAGTGCTTCCACACCGCCGAAGAGGTCAACCGCATCGGCGTTGACGAAGACCACATCGAACGCAACCAGCAACGCCTCGCCATCCTCAACGAACAGTTGCATGATTTAGCCGCATGCCTTGAAACTCTCTGGGCACAAATCTGCCGTGGCGAGCGCCGTTTCAAGCTCTACCGGCAGATGAAGATGTACAACGATCCAGACCTTAACCCCGTGCTGTACACCGCCGGCCGCAACCGTACGCTACCGGGCGCTTGACCACGCCGCATGCGTGCCGTATAACGCAAGTCGAGCACTTACTCCCCAATCAGATCTTTGTGGACACCGGAATGCACCTCGAATCGGACCCACGCGTACGACCCAGGACCACACATGCCCGCCGCGAAATCCATACCCAAGGCCGACCGCAAATCGACTGTCAAGCAGTTCCCCCGCACCCTTGCCGGCAGTCTCGCTCCCGTGCAGGACAACGTGCGTACCGAAGTCCTGGCGCAATACCAGGCAGCCGTCACGGCCATGCAACGCGGTGACTTCAAGGCAGCGCACCCGGCGCTCGAAAAGCTGCTGCAAACCGCCCCGCCGGAGTTCACGGACCGCATCCGCATGTACCTCTCCGCGTGCATCGCTCAATCCACCAAGGCCAGCGCCAGCTTCTCCTCACCCGAGGAGAAGTACGACTACGCCATCTCCCTGCTCAACGATGGCCAGTTTGAAGACGCCCGCGAACACCTCAACGAGATCCTCGAAGGCGACACCAACGCCGACTATGCCTTCTATGGCCTCGCCGTGCTCGCCTCCATGACCGGCGACACCGAGACCTGTCTCGACAAGCTCACCGAAGCCATCCGCCTCAACGCGCAAAACCGCATCCAGGCACGCTCCGATTCCGACTTCCAGGACATGACCGACGACCCCCGCTTCACCGAACTCCTCTACCCCGAATCGTAGGTAGGGACGACAATACCCGTGCGGATTGTGTGTGCACACACACCATGCGCTTCGCGCTACCGACATATCATCCGGACCCAAATCTTATCCAGACCAAGCGAGATCTGCGGGCCAAAAGCCCACGCTGTAATCGCCTGGGGCAAAGCCCCAGGTTAGGATCAGCTAATCGCCTGCGGGCCAAAAGTCCGCGTATCTTAACCCGGACGAAACCCTGGGTCAGCATTCCCTGGAACATTGCCGGCCTCCGGCTCTCGCTGTACTCAAACATTGCGGCCTCCCGGCTCTCGTTGTACTCATATGCTTGATCGCATTGCGGGCTGACGGCCCGCGCTGTAATAGCCTGGGGCAAAGCCACAGGTTAGGATCAGCCAATCGCCTGCGGGCTGAAGGCCCGCGTTACCGCATCTCTCGGGAACACGCGCGCAATCCCTAGCGTCCTTCGCGTTCTGCTTTTCAAACTATTGCCGGACAGCCTTCCAGGACCCAAGCAGCTACACTGAACCGATGCCTTCGCAGCCCCACCCACAGCTCCGTGTCGTCGCCATCGGCGGCGGCACCGGCCTGTCCACGCTGCTCCGCGGCCTCAAGCGCTTCGTCCAACCCCTGCCCTCCGTCACGCAGCCTGACGCCCATTGCAACGACCTGCCCTGCCGCATCGCCCACCTCGCCGCCATCGTCACCGTCACCGACGACGGTGGCTCCTCCGGCCGCCTCCGCGAAGACCTTAAAATGCTCCCGCCCGGCGACGTCCGCAACTGCGTCGCCGCCCTCTCCGAAGACGAGCAGCTGCTCACCCGCCTCTTCCGCTATCGTTTCCCTGGAGAAGAATCCAGCGGAGAAGAATCCAGCGGCCTGGCCGGCCACTCCTTCGGCAACCTCTTTCTCGCCGCCATGACCGCCATCCACAACGGCGACTTCGCCCAGGCCGTCCAGATGTCCTCGCAGATCCTGGCTGCCCGCGGCACCATCTACCCCGCAACCAACTCCAACGTCACGCTCTCCGCACGCATGGACGACGGCACCACCGTCAACGGCGAAACCAACATCACCGCCTCAAAGCAAAGCATCGCCGAGCTCTGCCTGCGCCCATCCGACGTCAAGCCCATGCCCGAGGCACTCGAAGCCATCGTCCGCGCCGACCTCATTACCCTCGGCCCCGGCTCGCTCTTCACTTCACTCATCACCAATCTCCTCGTTGACGGCATCCCGCAGGCCATCGCCGCCTCGCGCGCCACCCGCGTCTACGTCTGCAACCTCATGACCCAGGCCAATGAATCCCTCGGCCTCTCCGCCGCCGACCACATCCGCCGCATCCAGTCCCACACCCAGGGCCATCGCCTCTTCGACTACGCCATCGTCAACACCGCTCCCATCTCGCCTACGCTGCTGCAGAAGTACGCCAACGAAGGCCAGCAGCCCATAGAGCCCGACCTCGACCGCATCCGCGACCTCGGCGTCACACCCATCACCGGCAACTTCGTCCACGAAGGCAACGTCCTCCGCCACGACTACGACCGCGTCTCCGAAGTCATCCTCGACCTACCCTCAAGAACCGAAACTGAGAAACTAGAGACGTAAAGCCAAGAGCCAAAAGCCAGAAGCTAAGAACCATGAACAACACACCCATCCTCGAAGGCCACGGCGTCCGTCTCGAACCCATCAGCGAAGCACACATACCCGCGCTCATCCCCATTGCCATCGAGCCCAGCAACTGGACCTACATGACGCTGCGCATCCAAAACCCCTCAGACGTCGAAAAGCTAGTCCAGGACTCTCTTCGCAATGCCGAAACCGGCGCCATCGAACCCTGGGTCACCACCGTTGATGGCCGCGCCGCCGGCGGCACCAGCTTCCTCGACATCAATCGCATCCACCGCACCGCCGAAATCGGCTTTACCTGGATCGCCAAACCCTGGCGCGGCTCCGGCCTAAACCCGCGCGCCAAGCTCCTCCAGCTCACCTACGGCTTCGAAAGCCTCCAACTCCGCCGCATCGCCCTCAAAACCCACCACGAAAACCTCCACTCACAAAACGCCATGCTCAAGCTCGGCGCCCAGTACGAAGGCACCTTCCGCAACCACATGCTCATGCCCGACGGCGCCACCCGCCACACCAAGTGGTACAGCATCACGGCAGAAGACTGGCCCACCATCAAGCAAAACCTCCTCCACCGCATCGCCCACGAACCCCTCATCCCGCCCGCCTAAGCTTCCCGGTGGCTCAGCAACCTGCTGCGCACGCTGCCAAAACGTGGCGATCGCTGCGGACGCTGTTCGCTCTTCCACCAAAACGAAACCAAGTACCAAGACCCCGTCCCTCATCCAACGACCAACAAATGACATCTGCGCCGTAAAACACACTACAATCGAGGGATGGTCGAAACACTCCCCGTTGCAGAAAACGCAACGATTGCAACCGCCGCATCCCCCGCCCGCAACATCCGCCGCACCACCCTCTCCAACGGCATGCTCGTTCTAACCGAACGCATGCCGCACATGCGCTCCGTCAGCATGGGCGTCTGGATCGGCACCGGCTCACGCGACGAGCAACCCGAAGAAAACGGCCTCTCCCACTTCGTCGAACACATGGTCTTCAAAGGCACCACCAACCGCAGCGCCAAGCAGATCGCGCGCGAGACCGACGCCATCGGCGGCAATCTTGACGCCTTCACCGGCAAAGAAACCGTGTGCTTCAACATCAAGGTGCTCGACACCAACATGACCGCCGCGATGGACATCCTCGCCGACCTCGTCCTCAACCCCACCTTCACGCCGAACGACATCGAGCGTGAGCAGTCCGTCGTCCTCGAAGAAATCAAAATGGACGAGGACAATCCCGACTACCTCATCCACGAAATCCACACCGCCAACTTCTGGAAGAACGACCCGCTGGCACGCTCCATCCTCGGCACCGCCAAAACCGTCTCCTCCTTCGACGAAGCTGCCGTCCGCCGCTTCCACGCCACCCGCTTCGTCCCCGAAAACATCGTCTTCTCCGCCGCCGGCAACATCCAGCACGAAGAGATGATTGCGCTCATCACGCAGTATTTCGGCAAGCTCGCTCCGGCCAGCAAAGACACCCTGGCCCGCTTCGACGCCCCAAACCCAACGCCGCACATCACCCTTAAGAAAAAGAAGTCGCTCGAGCAGGTCCAGATCTGCCTCGGCGTCCCCGCCCCGCCGGTCGATACGCCCGATCGCTACGTCCTCTACCTGCTCAATTCCATCCTCGGCGGCGGCATGAGCTCGCGCCTCTTCCAGTCCGTCCGCGAAGACGCAGGCCTCGCCTACTCCATCTACTCCGAGCTGTCCCCCTACCGCGACACCGGCGCACTCAGCGTCTACGCCGGCACCTCCATCGAAAAAACCCGCGAGATGATCCGCCTCATCCTCGAAGAGTTCCGCCGCCTCAAGCTCGACCCCGTCTCCGACGAAGAGCTGGAACGCGCCAAAAACCAGTCCCGAGGCAACATCGTCCTCGGCCTGGAGAGCAGTTCCGCGCGCATGTCCAACCTCGCCCGCCAGCAGATGTACTACGGTCGCTTCACCTCCGTCGACGAAATCATCGCAGACGTAGACCGCGTCACCCCAGCCGACATCCAGCGCCTAGCCAACGACCTCCTCGATCCCTCAAAAATCTCCCTTACCCTTCTCGGCAACCTAGGCGACCTGAAAATCACCCGCGAAGACCTCGCCTGCTAGTACGTTTCTCCAAGTATCGTCATCCTGAGCAGGTGAGAAACCTCTTAGAAATTATTCATTCTGCAAGACCTAAACGGCCACATTTTGGCTGTGTAGGAACTGTGCAGGGCGAATGTGCAGAATCCCAGTCTGAATGACAGTTTTTCTCGTTGCGGAAGAGGGCCGGGAGAAACCGCAGGGTGTCTCCCGCGCGGCTGAAAAGCTCAGACGGGATGATGTGCGTCCCGTCTGTTCCTGTTTTCCGTGTCGTCCGATTCTTGCATGGCTGAGGGCATGATTTCATGCCGCAACTTCCTCCAGTTCCTCGTTGGTCACGTCCTCAGAGATGGGCGGTTCCAGTGCGGCAAGGATGACTGCGGCTGTCTGCTGAATCACTTCGAGCGATTCCGCCAGCAGGGATGCGTTGCCGTGGTACAGGTGGATGTAGTCGGCGGACGCCGAACCCGTCACCAAACCAACGGCCTTACCCACAACAAAGGCGACGGCCTCGGCCTCCGTCTCGCGTACGGTCTTGGTGGTGGCTGTCCTGCGCTCTGCTTTGTGCAACAGTTCATGCGCCGTCTCGTGTACCAGCGTCGAAAACTCTTCGGCCTTCGACTGTCCGGGCAGGATGGCGATACGTCCTCCGTAGCTCATACCGAGCGCGGGCGCGATGTTGGGGTTATAGACAAGCGTGATGCCACGCGAACGCACAAACGCGGCAAGCCGTTCCGAGTTCTCGCCGGGGTCGCCGGAAATCTCGCGCATCTCCGGAAGGTCTGCGCCTTCGGTCTGCGAGACATCGAAGACATAGGCGTTGCGGAACCCAACTAAAACGCGCTCGTTATGTTTGGTGATGTCCTTGTTGGCTTCCTCGTTCTTCTTGCGGCGAACGCCGACGATGGGGGCAAGAATGCGAATACCTTTCTGTCCAGCCTTTACGCTGCGTCTCATGTTCTTCCACGTCCAGAACCCCGCTACTCTGGTCGCTGAAGGCATTTGTCGCGCGATTTCTAGGACGTTACCGAACGAATAGGTATGGAATCGGCTCATAGCGGTGAGGTAGTTGGTGAGGGCTTCGGAGTGTCCGGCCTCCAACTGCTCAATCAGCAGCTTGATGTTGGTGGCAATCAATTCCTGCTTGGTGCTGGGCTTCTTGCTGTCGATGGTGGCGATGGTCTTCATGGTGTTTGCTCCTTGTATTGGCTTTTGCACTACCGCGTTGAAACGCGGCATGTACATGCCGAACGCCTCCTGGCGAAGGCGGGGGTAGCAAACGGAAAGGTCTTTGAGCGGAGCTTTTTGGGGGGACCGCGCGTTAAGCGTGGGGGAGCCAAAACCCGAAGGGCGAACGGCCTTGCAGAGCGCGGGGGGCAGCGCCCCATAGGGAGGCTTGGTTTCCTATGAAGTGCGCGTCAGCGCACAGGAACTATAGGGAGGGCGTTGCGGGAAGGAAAGTCCCGCAGAGGTGGAGGCGGAAAACGCGCAAGCGGTCGCAGCGCGGAGGAGACTTCCTCCGCAAGAACACGCACTTCGATGTTTGATTCAACGATTCAGAACAGAGACGAGCTACCGACCGATGGAGAAACCATGCGAAATTTCGTGCTCCGGCACAGACTGAGGCTTCATCTTTTCACCCAAGTCTTGTTGCGGCGTAACACCTCTTTCGACACCTACCTGCGGTGCATGAGCACTCTGCTGCGATACCTCATGTCCAAGCGCAATCGGCAGCTTCTCACGGTCGTTGGTAAATATCTGCGCATCGTGCGCTCCACGCGATACGGCTACATAGGCCATGCGGTTGTTGAGCAAGTCTTTGGCTCCCAACTCCGTATCGACGTGAACTAATACCCGCTCGGCAGTCTGTCCCTGACTGGAATGGCTGGTCACGGCATAGCCATGATCGAGATGCGGATTGCGTACCGGGTCAATTTCAATCGAGCGGCCATTGTCCATCCGCAGATTCATACGACCGCTATCGATTTGCTCTACCGTACCCAATTCGCGGTTCGCGATCTTCAACTCGTTGTCGGGTGCTGTGAACTGGATGCGGTCGCCCGCAGAAAATGCACGTTGCTCTTCGCGATAGACGGAAACGCCCTGCTGTCGGCGTGGATCGTAGCTCTGTTGTCTTCCATCGAGCAGTGCCACCTTGATTTGATTGTGTGCGGCGTCGACGCCGATCACGCGGGCGTACTCGCCTTTCTGGATGAGGGTTTCTTTCGACCCACGGCTGTAACGCAGGACATCGCCCACTTCGTACTTTTCTGCCCAGGTGCGCGCCGCTCCGGTAAGCTCCTGGCGTTGCACCAACGTCTGCGTGAGATGTTCTTCTTTCCCCACAACGCCACGCTGCTGCAACTCCGAGTGGATACGGCTATTGATCTCCGTGCGGGAGCGATTGTCCGGCGAGACCACAAGCGTGTTCTCAGGATCCTTCGCATACTCCTTCGCAATCGCGTCGATACGCTCTTCCCGGCCTCGAAACTCATGAACGCGGCCCTGCTCGTCCAACTGCTTCACGGCAGTTCCTACATCGCCACGCGCCAACTGCTCCACCACATTGCGTAGCTCCGGGGCTTTCTGTCGCACAATCTGGTCAAGAGAAACAGTCTTCATGCCGGCCTGCTGCAACTGCGCAAAGGGTCTGCCAGCCTCAACCGCCTCGTGCTGTCGCTTATCCCCCACGAGCAATACGCGGTCATTCGGGTGCAGGCGTATAAGGAACTCGTGCATCTGTTTGGTCGAAGCTAGCGAAGATTCGTCCAGAACATACAGGCGTTTCTCGCCGGTATCTGGTTTTTCACGACGCGCAAGATGCATCTGGAGTGTGGATGTGTCGATTCCAGCCTCGCCCAGCTTCTGCGCCGCGCGTGACGTAGGCGCGAAACCTTCTACCGCGTAGCCTTCCCGCTCCGCGCCTTCACGGATAACAGCCAGCGTCGTGGTCTTGCCCGCACCGGCAACGCCATCCATCCCAACGACCTTCTCTCGCGCCGCGAAAACTTCCTCGACTGCCTGACGCTGCGAGCTATTCAATTCTGGATGGCGGTCTACCGTGTCGAACCGCTCGCGCCCTTCCACCAGCATCGGAAGATGCTGTCCGTTCCCCTGTTGAACGATGTCGATGATCTCCCTTTCTGTGCGCATCATCGCGGCGGTCGTGATCTGTGGGCCACGCACCGATGCAGACGCTTGGCGGAATTCTCCGGAATCAAAGCGCCTCTCCACTTCCTGCCGCACTTGGGTGTATGTCACTTCGCCCATGCCACGTTGCAGGGCGGTTTCATAAAGAGCTCGTCGATCCTGTACGGCGGACTTTTCAAACAGATGATCGCGGGCATACGTCACGGCCTGACGTGCAACGATCTCCGGGCTTCGTTCCTGCTGAAGTTCCCGTGTATGTTCTCGCGCCTCTGCCACAACGCGATCCGCCTGATGGCCGAATGTCGCCGCTAACTCACGATGCTGTCGCTGAACTTCCTCAGGAGACAACAACTCTTTGCGGTCGCGCGTGTAACGCGCTGCGATTTGGGCAGCTCCGGCTCCATCCAATCCCTGCTCGCGGAGATGGTCTTTGATCTGCTCTCGGCGAAGGCTCGACGCTTCCAGATACTCGCGGGAGTAGCCTTTGATCTCCGGCTGGTCATACTTGCCGCGCTCAATCTCATAGCCCAACTGCTGCAATCGCGTGGCTAACTCCGCGCGGTAGATGGCCGTAGCGTAATGCTGCGACGCATACAACTCACGCGGCTGCAGAGAACGGGTCTGGCCGTTCTCCCGTTCGGTGACGTTAAAGATCACCGAATGCGTATGAAGCTGGGGAGCAGCATACCCTTCCACTGGCCGCGCGGTATCGTGCTCGAAGGTCGCCACGGCGAACTTGCCGGTAGTCTCCGGCAAGTGGACATTGCCGATACGGGCTTGCGTATAGTGCTCCAGTTCATTGAGCGCAACGCGAACGCTCTCACGATGCGCCAGCCGCACCCGTTCATCGCCACCGACCAACGCCGTCAGCGAAACCGACTTCGGCGCGGAGAACGTCGCATCCCATCCGGCACGATGCTCCATGCTCGTGACTTCTTTGCCGTCCTTGCCTTCATAGGTACGCGAGACCTGATGCTTCACCATCTGCTCTTCGGTGAAGGGATGCTGTCCTTCGGTCAGCCTCGCAAAGTGCTCATCGTCCACTGCGCCGGATAGGCCCCACTCGTTCGCAAGTTGACCTTGCCACTCGCTATGTCCCTGCTGATCGCGGCTCCAGTAGTTTTGCTGCTCTGATGCAAACTCCCGCTCATGGTACGAACGTACCTGGCCCGCTGACAACGGCTTGGACAGCGTCAGCATAATGGAAATTCTACGCCTGCGAGTAAACACAAGCCGACCCATCGTTATTCATTCCTATGCACATGCGTTTGCTGCAATGGTTTCCGTCGGCCAACCAGAATAGAAAGCCAACCCCCAGGCAACATCACCTTGACGCCACATGCAATCGGCGTTACTTTCATCCCAGTCGCGAAAAACGACGATCCGCTCAGCGGTTTGTCGAGGACAAGTCAGCCACACTCTCCGTGGTTAGGCCAGCGTCTCCGAAGCTAGCTGCCTGGTGAACTCATCAGGCACATTGCCCTCAAGGAGCGCTACATGCAAAACCTAATCGCAATTATCGGTGCAGGCCCCGGCGGCCTTATCCTTGCCCGTGTCCTTCACCTTCACGGCATTCCCGCCACCGTCTACGAAGCAGAAGCATCCGTTCATGCGCGAGCGCAGGGCGGCCTTCTCGACATGCACGAATACAACGGGCAGATCGCCCTCAAAGAGGCAGGCCTGTTCGACGCCTTCCTTCCACTCGTGCGTCCCGGCGAAGATGCGAAACGCATCGTCAATCAGCATGGCGTTGTTCTTTTCGATAAACCGGGTGGCGACTCCGGCAAACGCCCCGAGGTAGATCGCGGTGATCTTCGCAGATTGCTTATCGAATCTCTTCCCGATAAAACGATCAAGTGGGGTCACAAGGTTACGTCTGTTAAAGCGCTAGGCAGCGGGAGACACGAAGTCGTCTTCTCGAACGGTTCGATGTGCATCTCCGACTTAGTCGTAGGAGCGGATGGGGCGTGGTCAAAGGTCCGTGCGCTTGTCACCGATATAAAGCCCGCATATACCGGTACCTGCTTTGTCGAAACACATCTCTCGGGAAAAGATCCAAAGCACAGTGACAGCGTGGAGGCAATCGGGAGCGGCACACTCATGGCGGTGGCTCCTGGCAAAGGCATTCTGGCGCATCGCAATGCGGACGCTAGTTTGCACATTTACGTAGCCTTGAACAGACCGGAAGATTGGGTCGCTTCCATTGACTTCCGCAACGCGAAGGCCGGTCTATTGCAGATTGCCGAACAGTTTGACGGTTGGGCCAAGCCGCTGACCGCACTCATCACCGACAGTGAGATTGAGCCAGTGATGAGGCCGATTTATGCTCTTCCGGTCGGGATTCGATGGGACAGAGCGCCGGGTGTCACGTTGCTCGGAGATGCGGCACATCTGATGTCACCTTTCGCGGGTGAAGGTGCAAACCTTGCGATGTACGACGGCTCAGAATTGGGCAGGTTCATTTCAGAGAACCCCGATAACATCGAAGCTGCCCTTGCAGCGTATGAGAACGAACTCCACATAAGGAGCGGAAAGTTTGCCCGGCAGACAGCCGAAAACCTCAAGAGGTTCTTTGACGAAAGCGCCCCGCAGAGCACCGTCGATCTCTTTCGCGAACATCTAAACTGAACCGATTGAGACCACGTTACTCTTCCTAAATGCCCTTCTCGTCAGGAATGGTCACTGACCATAAGCCGACTTCTGAGGACTAATCCCGCTTCACCTTCGCTAGGGAGAGTTTTAGAATCTCCCTATGGCTAAGCAGGGCGGTGGACTGATACAACGCGCATTCTCGTCTTTGAACATGCTCCTTCTGAAACGCGCCACAAACCGTGGTGACGCCGAAGCAATGACCGCCTTAGGTCTACAGTATTCAGACCGAAAACAATACGCGTATGCGCTTCGATTGTGGCGAGAGGCTGCTGCAAAGGGATTCCCCGGAGCGATGTTCATGCTTGCCGCCGCCTACGATTATGGCAACGGTGTCGAAGTCGATAAAGCTGAGGCCCGGCGTTGGTATCAAGCCGCCGCCGAACTAGGTGAAGCTACTTCCGCCCATGCCCTCGGCACAAGCTACATGATTGGTGATGGCGTCCCTAAGGACGTCACGGAAGGCTTACGTTGGTTCAAGGTCGGGGCCGCTCTAGGTGATACGAGCGCACAGATCATGCTGGGCGGTATTTACGCGAAGAGCGAATTTGTTGAGCCTGACCAGGCTGAGGCCGTTCGTTGGTATTCAGCCGCCTTCAACGCCTCTAAGCTTGATGCAGCATTAGCTCACAAGTACGAACGTGAGCTGCGTTGGTTCCTCTGGGCCGCCGATTGTGGCGATGCCGACGTCTTGCTGAACGTCGCGAACCTCTACAGCAGCACGGGCGGCGGCGTTCCCCAGAACAACACCGAAGCCGTCCGCTGGTATCGCATGGCGGCAGATAAGGGCAGTGAGGACGCGCTTTGCTTTCTCGGTCGCATGTATCAAGACGGCGCGGGTGTAGAACAGGATTTTGCAGAGGCGATGCATTGGTATCGCGAGGCGGCGGATAGGGGCAATGCCGGCGGGATGTTCAATATTGCCATGCTTTACAACCGCAATGAAGGGGTCATGATAGACGCGCAAGAACTGTATTTCTGGTTTCGCCTTTGTGCCATCCCCGCCTTGCCCGAGCTGCAAAGGAACTACGCGCATCATGCTCTCGACGCCCTCAAATCAAAGCTCCTGCCCGAAAACATCGGGGTTGTTGAATGCAGGATTCGAGACTGGAAAGACACGCATCCCGAAACCCATTACCGTACGGCTACACAACTAACCAATTGCTGAAAGCCTCAGGGGGAAATCTATCGGATGGTCAAATAGCTTGCTTCGTTAGCAGCGAGTCAGCCGATAAACGCTCTTCTTATCAGCGACCACACACTGACGGGAAGCCGCCCTATCAGTCCAATTAGAATCGACTTGAGGTGATTCTGATGGGAACTGCCGAAAAGCTGTGCTACGCCTGCATGGAAACCGCCACGACGCGCGAGCACTATCCTCCATATTCTTTCTTCCCGGCCGGGAATAACGTCAATCTAACGACGGTTCAATCCTGCGAGCTTCACAACAATGCGAACTCTAAAGACGTGGAGTACGTGCGAAACATCATCACGACGGTGTTGGGCGTAAATCAGGTTGGAGAATCGCACTTTCTGGGCAAGTCGATGCGCTCGTTCGATCATTCACCGAAACTGCTGAACGCTACCTTTGCGGACATCAGACCGGTACAGATAAATGGTGGAACCTCAGGCGTGTTTACGGTCAATGTCGAGCGAGTGAAGGCTGTTATGGAAGCATGTGTCCGCGCGATTCACTTCGCGGAGACTTCGGAACGTTGTGGCGGCTGGGAGATCGTCGTGCCGAACCTAATGTTCAAGGATGGAGTGCCTGAGACGGCAGTGAATGGATGGATGCAACTTCTTTCGATGCTCGGAAGTCTACCGTACTCCCTTCGCGCAACATCTAACCCTGACGTGTTTGAGTACGGAGTGGCAGAGATTGCAGGCGGCCACGTGTACGCGTTGCGTTTCTACAAGGCGTTTCAGGTATATGCCTTCGCGCAAGCGACTGGACAGGATCAGACATCCGTCAACGCGTGAGTCGCTAGTGAAGCGGCGACGAAAGAGTTGGAATGGGGGCTACTGTTTCCCTCGCGAACGCCTAGATCGTTGCGTTCCATAAATACTGATAAACGCCGTTATCGTCATTCAATCTCTTTTGATTCATCCCAACTGAATCCCTCACGCTTCGCGTCAAACTTTTTCTCCAGCGGCAAAACCGCCTGAACAGGCTTCTTTGTTTCAGGAGTTTTTGGAGGAGCCAAAATCTTCACGGCATCCGCCTTGCGCGGTAGTGGCTTTTCTCTCGGGCGTTCCAAAAACTCCGGCTGCTTGTTACGTTTCTTTGCCAGCCGAAACTTTGCGGGAACGACATGGTTCTCCAGCTTGATGAAGCCTTTGAGCGGAGCAAGCCCGGCGATCTCGGAAGCCATAATGAGCGGCTTGGTGGCTATTTCCAAAGCAAAACTTTTCTTTGACCGCAGCAGCCCCATGCTGCGGGATTCCTTCAACCGTTCCACTTCGATCTCACCGATGGCCTCGGATATCCATTTGGCTGCACGCGGCTCGGAGGTCTTCAGGAAAATCTTTGTGGCTGGCTGGGAGAGCATCGCTTCGGCATCCTGTCCATAGCGTTTTTCCATCTGGCTGCGTCCCTGAATCCCCATGACGACGGGATTGCCGTACTTGCGATTCTCGGTCACGGCGGTATGAAGTTGCGGCAGTTTGTTCAGGCTGGCCAGTTCATCCAACACGAACCACACGGGCTTTACCGCAGGGTCTTCGCAGTAGCCCATCATGCGCAGGATGAACAGGTCGAGCCACGCCGAATGCAGCGGCAGCACCTTCTCCCGGTAGGCGGCGGAGGATGTCAGGAAGACCCAGCGCTTGCGCTCGGCGTACCACTCTGCGGTCGCAAAGGTCTTCCGCGTATGCTCCCACTCCGGCAACAGCTCTAGGCTGTCGGCCACCATGTTCAGACTGGAGAGAACCCCGGCACGTTGCGCCGGGGCTCCGGGATCGAGCAGAGCCGCGAGGGGCGTTCCTTTCACAGCAGCTTCGATACAAATAGGGTCAGCCATCATCCGCAGAATGTCCCGTGGCTGGGGCTTGTTCCTCAGCAGATGAGCCAGTACCCGGCGCGGCGCGTCGGTAAAAAACGCCTTCTCGTATTCCTTTTCCGGCAACATTGCGGCGGCGATGGTGGTGGCTGTTTCCGGTCGGTCGATTTCGTCTCCCAAGCCCCAGTACGGGCAGCGTTGGTCGAGCGGATTCAGAATCAGGTCGCCCCTCTTCGGGTTATAGAACTCGCCAAGAAAGTCCATCGCCGGGTCATAGACGATGGCGCTCTCACCCCGATCGTCGATCTGACGAAGCAACTGACGGATGGCTGAACTTTTGCCGGAACCTGTGTCGCCCATGAGGAGCATGTGGCTGGCCTCCAGACGGCGCGGGACATGGAAGCTGCGGGCGGGTAGCCATCGTCCGAAGACACCATCGCGTTCCATCTGGAAGCGAATGCCGCCATCGCGGGAACTGCGAAGTGCGGCCAGAAGTTCAGGACCTTTGGTGCGGCGTCCGTGGCGCTCCTCCTGCTCGCGACTGGCTCGGCTTCTACGTCCGAACTGTAGCCAAAGGGCATACAGAAAAACGATTCCGGCCAGGCCGTAGCAGATGGGCCGCAGGAAGATTGCCCAAGCGCTGTCACCGTCATAGACAGTGGCCGCCAGATACTCCCGAAGTTCCTTCGCGCGAACCTTCTGCGGTGACGTAATCGTCACTCCACGCCATCCTTCAGATAATGCCCTGGAACTCAGTGCGAGAGGCTGTTTCGGGTCCGAACCCTTCGCCGCATCGTCCGGAAGCAGAGGCTCCGGCTTCCGTCCGGGAGCCGTCTTCTCGGCGTAGCGTACGGTAGTCAACGCGTCGGGGTAGCCGCTCAACGTGGAGCAGGCGGCGTAAGTTCCGAGGTAGAAGTTCTGGACTGGATTCATCGTCCAGTCGAGCCAAAGTGCAGTCGGAAAGATAACCAGAAACGGCCCCAGCACGAGGAGCACAATCAGCCACAGGAGCCACCGGCCCCGGCTCGGAAAGCGCATGGCTCCGGCACTCATTTCTGGCCTCCGGCTCCATCCCCAGCCAGAAAATCGGAGAGCAGTTTTCGGGCGTCGGCAAGCTTCCGGACCTCCGCTTTATCGCGGATTTTGACGACCGATTCCGGGAGCAGAAACTTGCCTTCAGTCTGCGCCGAGGCCGACGCATGGAAGAGATTCAGGAGCGTATATCGAAGCGCCGAAAGCTCGGCTAGAACCAGTTCCGTCGGGTCGGCAGGTCTCTCATGCGCAGCTTTCAGGGCCAACTCACGTAGCCACACCGCAAGCGTTTTGCCGCTCCTTTCGGCAGCGGCTTCAACCTCGCGAAGCTCCTCTGGAGTGATCCGTGTCGCAATGGTCTTGGTGCGGAAGCCGGGCTTTTCCTGTGCGCTCTCCGGAGCGCTGGGCATCGCCGGGATAGGGCTGCGGGGAGTCTCCATAGAAGCCCGCCTTGTTTCCAAGATGCGCCTGATTCGATTTTCAGGTCAAGTGGCCTTCTCACCTCCCGATTCATAAACCTCATTGGTGCAACGTGTTTACGCGAAGCACGTTATGAAGCAGCCAAAGGGATTCTTAGGCCACTCCGCGTTTACATGCGTAAACTCCATATCCTAACTCCTTGCATCTAAACACGTTCACCGCCGCAAACGTTCGGTTCCTTCGCAGTTCCCATTCGGGGGTGACGTGTCACTGTTCTTCCGGTGCGCTAGCAGCGCTTCTTCAAACGCTGTGCCAACAGTTTGGAGGACATGATGTAGACGCATTGATGTAGCGGATGCAAGAGCCGTACGGTGAAGGCCCAGCGCAAGGTCAGATACGAAGCATTGACAGGAGGAACCATGGGCCACGGTTATCGAACCGCGAAATACCCCGAACTTCAGGACGCCGACACTCTGACACGGTGCGGAAGGCTCCGTCCTGTGGAGCGTCATTCGCAAGCTTCATTGGAGTCCTGCGCGGTCTTGGCCCCTGGCACGTAGGGACACACCTTGCACGGAAGTTGGGAGGTCCTGGGTTCACCCGCGAGCAGCCAGTGCTTGCGGGACGCATCGGGAAGTCCAAGAACTTGAGCCGATGATAAACGAGCACGGGAATTCGGACAAACTCGTAGTATCGAAAAGTCTCGAACAAAGCTGGGCAGAAAGTGTCTGAGGAGATGCGGGAAGGGGTCTGGCCAAGGGGAATCTGGGCCAACAAAACGCGTTCCGGACTCAGCGCCGGGCAGACGTGCCAAACGAGCTGGCGCAGATACGACGGCTAGCAAAATCGAATAAGCGAACATAGGTGGAAGTAGGCTCGCAGCAGGGCGGAAGCGCATCGCCTCTATTGGCGAATCTCTACCTCCATTACGTCTTCGATATCTGGGTTTCAGGCATGGCGTAAGAAGCGGGCGCACGGCGATGTCATCATGATGCGTTACGCCGACGACATCGTGGTTGGATTCGAGTTCAAAGACGATGCCAAACGGTCCTGGTCGGAACTGAAGGACCGTATGCAGAAGGAAGTAGCATTTGATCAGACCTTCTGCTAGATGGCTCGCTGTAACCGCGTTGCTCGCTTGCCACGCTGCCGTGTCGTATCTGGCAAGAAACCTACCCCGAGCACTTATGCATTGCTGGGGCATCATCCGAACGGTCGGGTGTTCGATGAACGAGGACAAGCTTGGCTCGAATGGCAGTTCCGCATACGCTTTATGTCTGAGGCATGCATGGCAAAGAGATTGCCGGGGGCAGGTCATAGGTATGCCAGAAACCAGTAAGTAGATCGCGGCACGCCCTGTGTCTTTGCGCAGATTACCTTTGACTATAAAATCAACAATCAACGAAATGTAGAGCGTCTTTGCAAATCTCGCCTGTATTGCTGGTGAAATCCGGGTCATCCAGTTGCCGCAAGATGCGGCTTGCGTGGTCCGATATCGCTCTGTGTACAGGCATTGGCTCTCACATAGCAGCCAGAATTGAGCCCAACCTGCGAGGATAGACCTTGCCCCGCCAGTTGCTCCCGCCGCCGCAGCGATCCGCCCGTTATTCTCGACTGATGTTTTGCAGCAGCTTCTTAGCCTCGGTTTGAGCATCATCACTCACCCCAATAGGAGGTGTCGCTTTGAGTATTTCAGTGAGGCAGCCGATAGCCTTATTCATATTTCTCGAATTAGCAAGATAAATCTTCGCAAGATCGAGGTTTGCGTCGACATCTCCATGATGGACCGCGCGACGAAACCAACGAATCGCCCGTGAACGATCTCCCTCGTCACGAAAAATTATGCCCAGGTTGCTAGCTGCTATTCCCCAACCGCGTTGTGTTCGATAGGCCTCCTTATACCAAAATTTCGCCGCAGTCCGATTCTGACGAATTCCGATTCCCGAATCGTACGTGTAAGCAAGGTTGAACTGAGCATCTGCATTGCCCAGCTTGGCCGCTGTTAACAACAAGCTAAAGCCCGATCTTGTGTTTCCCAAGTCCTGCTGCTCTTGGCCGCGCAAGAATATCGCCGCTGCTTGCTCTTGACGATGTGTCTTTGATTTTCTCTTGTCTGGCATTCATTTTCCTATTGAAACGCATTGCTGCGTTGAACTTCTCGGGCTAGAAAGCAATTGCAATTGCACCAGCGGTCTCAAGTATGTACCATGCACTCGCTCCTGCGGCCGCAGTTCCCGTCATAGCAAGACCCGCCTTTTCTAACTGCTTAGGCGACGGTTTGAAACCTGCCCCAAGGTTTTTTCTCTTACCATTCTGATCTTTCATCCACCATTTCTTTGTTTTTGGATCGTACTGAGCCTTCTGGTTCACCTTCTCTTCATTTCCGCTTCCGCTGGCCTTACCCGCCCAATTCCGTTCACCCTTCATTGCCATGTACGCCTGGACAGCCTTCACCGTAACGCTCACAACGGCACGCATCTGGAACGGCAACGGATCATCTATAGGATCAGTGGGCTGAGCCGTCACTGTTACGGAGTCTGTGGCATGAGGCAAACGCGAGGGTTGACCAGACTGACTTAGCAGGTCGCTCATATTTTGAACGCGCTTCTGGCCATCGGGGTCGAGAGCTTTGAGATCTTCGTGGCCGTCACCCATCATGCAATTGCCGTAGCACTGTCCCCACGCCGAGCCATTGTCATGGCCATCCGGGTCCGATTGGACAATCGGGTTATTACCTCCGTAGATATATAGGTTAAGCGTCTGAGGGTTATTGAGATTGCTGTATGGAATGGGGTCTGCTTCAGCCGACCAGTCCGGACTTGTCCACCTCGCCATGCCGCTCTGGTAATACCTAGCCCCGAAGTAATCGAGCCCAGATTCTGCATCTCGTTCCTTGCCGGTGAATTTATACCTGTTTGCTGTCGCCGCCGGGGTTTGCGAGAGAGTCGCAGAGGATAACTCGGTTCCGAAGGGAGAGAACTCGCCTTTCCAGACAGGCCAGCCACCGCTTGAAATATCGAGCTGCGCCGTCCCAACTTGGTCGGAAATCGTGTAGTACGGATTGCCACTACCCAAATCGATTACGCCACTAAGATTTGTCTGCCCCTCCGCTCCGCTTTGCGAAATAGAAGGACTCATCGTCGAAGTGTAAATCTGGTGAACATCACCATTCTTGCTAAGGATGACAACGTCTCGATAATAAACATCCCAAACTGTATTGGCTGGTGGTGACGTGGTTAAGGTTGCGGCGACATTACTGACATGTTGGCCAGCGAAGCTGCTTAGATCGACGGACCTACCCACCCATACTCCTTTCTGTTGCGCTGAATCGTTAAGCAGTTGGCCACTATTGTCATAGATGTTCGGCCACGTGCTACCGCCTTCTTGGGTATTCAACTGGAAGCCAGCATCAACGTTGACTTGGTCCTGTTCCAGATATAGAGTATCGCCCTGCTGAATCGTATACCCGATGATCGGCGACGAAAGGTATGAGTTCACGTAGCCCGATGAACATGATGCACAGTCATTGCCATGGATATGTAGTTGCGGTTGAGAAGTACTGATGCGGACCGCCTTTTTACTATTCACATAGATATAGTCTGTCCATGCACCCGTCTGATCTCGTTCTGCTACCACTTGTCCGTTGAAATACGTATACTCTCGCCAAGTCGACACAAGGCCAGTATTCATGTCGTACTGCTCAGAGCGTACCCGGCTTCCCCCGGCGTCGTATGTGTAAGCAGCGGTTTGCATGTAGGTATTGTTATTTTGTTCTGACTTGACTTGAGTTAGGTGACTTTCAGCATCCCAGACGTACGCTTGAGCACTGTAGTTTTGCTGGCCCCAGCAGAGCATATTCCCAGCCGCGTCATAGCCGCCTGACTCACCAGAAGCACCGTTGCACGTCATCTGATTAAACAGATATGGCGATTGCGGGATAAACCGATTCTTGTTATCAAATATTTGAGTGAGATCTAACGTTACGTTCGATGCGAACTGGTAGTTGTTGCCGAACGAGTCATACTTAAAAAATAGCTGGTTTAGCGATGAACTGACAGACGATGCAGACCATGATTTCAGGCGATTCAGCGTGTCGTACTGCATCATTTGTGTATCTTGGCCGCCCAGGCCGTCGACCACATTCCAAATGTTCCCATTGTTGTTGGCGACTGGATTACACTGCTCTCCAGAAACGTTGTTGACACCGTAGAAATACTGTCGGTCTAAGAACTTCGTTGAGCCGTAGTTTGCCTGCGTCTCGCAGATTTGTAGATTGCTGTTCTCGGTAGCTGTTTCTGTTATGCCGTTAGCGTAGCTGGTGGTGCGTGCCCTTCCGCTCGGCCAGTAACTGATGCTGCTGATGTAGCCTGGGACAGTCTGCAGCCGGGCTGCGGAATCGTACGTCATTGTTATTTGACGACCATCTGGATAGGTAAGCCCTGCCAGGTTCCCCATGAGATCATAGGAACCCACTTGAGTATCGGTGTAGCTGCAATCGCTTGGAGAACAGTCCGCTTTCCGGATCATGCGTCCCATTGAATCGTAGGCGTAATTCGAGGCGACTGCAGTTTCATCCGATGTATGGGATAACCGGCCCACAGCGTTTACATTCCATGGAGCCCCCAAGTCTACGTAGGTTTCGCCTTTTCCGTCATAGCCGTAGGCCTGATTTCGCGCCCCAGGAGCTGTCTTCAAGATCAGCCGATTAAGAGTGTCGTATTGAAAGGATACGGTCTGACCGCGAGCATCCGTCTTGGCGAGGAGGTTGCCATTTCCGTCATAGTCTCCTTGGCAAGAGCCTGAGCTCAAGACTCCATAACAGAGCACGCCCGTTTCGGGATTGTTAGCAGTGAGAAGACGAGATAGAGAGTTATAGGTGAAGCTTCTCGAACGAGCGGTTTCCCCCGACGCTCCGAACTGGGTGGCTCCAGTCAGATTACCCAGTGCATCGTAGACATATTGAGTGTGAAGGTTAAGCCCCCCTGGATCTTCATAAACGTCTGTAAGGCGTCCGGTTGCGTCTGCAACATGTTTGATCGAATGGCTCGCGGCGTCGGTCTCGACCGTTGTATTGCCGCTATAGCTAGTCGAGGACACCCCAGACGGGGTTGTCGTCGTCGTTAACCGATTCATTCCGTCGTATCCGAACTGAGTGGTGCCGTCGGAGATCGAAGTCTGCCCAATATAAAACGGGTTAGATTGACTGGATAGCCTTCCGAGCGAATCATACCCGTATGTAGTCTCAATCTGAGGTGAAACTGAGGTCACAGTAGTGGAAGTCCTACGCCCGAGGCCGTCATATACCGTCGTCGCCGCAAGCCCGATGGCGTTCGACACCTGAACATGGTTTGGGTCCGGATATGTCATGGCTGTGTAACCACCATCCGCCCGGATGAGGTTCGTAAGTCTATCCAACCCATCTAGACTCCACCACGCGTAATCCGCAATTGGCGTATTCATGTTCGGCGTGCAGGTCGAGGCGGCGGGGAAGTTTTCGCCGCAATACGCTGCCAAATGCCCGTCATTGAGGTAGTAGTCACCTCGCTCAACGTGGCTCACACCATTTGCCGTTGTTGGTTTGGTGACCATAGTGGCGAAAGCACGAGTGGGAGCGCTAGGCTGTGGACCGTAAAAGCTGTCCACGTAGCTGTAGAGGGTAGCATTGCCATTCGCATCCATCGTCTCAACGACGTTGCCGAGGTCATCATAGGCCATATCACGCGTCGCGCTACCGCCATTTAGCCCTTGGCCCTCAATTACTTGTGTCGCGTTCCCTCTGAGCGTTGTGGCGGAACCATAGTTGGTATAGTCGTGCTGCACTACTGTACCGCCTGTGGATTGTAACCCGATATGAATCCGACCTTGTGTGTACCCGTCGTACACAAGGCTCTTGGTGGAGCAGGTCCCACTATTGGAGCCGCAATTGCCTGCGATCGCTTCACTCGCAAGGAGATCAAGGATATGAACGTTGTCGGCGGCATAGGCTGTATTTTGGTCTGCCAGATACGTACGCGTTATGGTCTTAAGCGTGGCTCCACCCCAGTCGCCTATTGTTTCGGAGGTAACATTTCCATAGGTGTCGTAACCGTATGTCGTGATTGCCTGTGCAGACGAACCATAAAGAGTCTTGGTCTCTTGCACCACGCGAGGATTATTGACGTGACTGCTTCCCGCCCAGTCGACATAAAAATTATAGGGTTGTTGACCAGTGTCATAGGTATATACCCTGTCAACCTGTTGAAGTACGTTTCCTTGTGAGTCTGTATCCTTTGTCTGTGTGGCGACAGGGACCGGCGAGACTGGAGTGTACTGTGGGTCGCTTAGAGGATCTGAGACAGTCATCCCATCGAATGTTTCAGAGTGAACGTTCAATAAGGGGTCGGTAACAGTAGTCGTACTGCCATAGGAATAGTTCCACGTTTGTTCTGATTGAGTGTTGCCATCAGAACTGACTATTCGCTTCGTTACGACCCGGTAAGCTCCACTGAGGTCAGTGCCTCGCATGATTCCGGGATTGAAGTCATACGTGAAGCGGACGTAGCCACCGGTGGGAAGGGTGATCTTTGATAGTTCGCCGGTGCTTGTGCCAGCGTTGGTATCTACGTCGGTGTACTCGAAATGGTAGGTGCCTCCTGTCCCGGGAAGTTGTATTGAGGACAGCAAGGACCTTGGCCCGGGCATAATGACACACTCATAACTCGCTGTTGTGCCGCAGGCTGACAGGTCGGACGCCCAAGGGTAAACGATGTTTTTCGTGATATAGCTGAACGTAATCGTTTGCTGAACATTGTTGGCATCGTAATAGGAAATCGTGTGGTCCACACTAAGTCCCACAGCCGGGTCTGGTACAAAATACGTGACTACGGGTTCTGTGCGTCCTAAGGTATCGACACTATTAGCAATCGTGTTACCATTCCGGTCTTTTTGAACAACATAACTATGGTAATGGTCGTCAGTTCCGACATATGTCACGGTGGATTGACTAGCGCCGTCTTTGTCATAAATCGAGTTGCCATCTGGCATCAATTTGCGATATGAGCCGTCATAACTCCACATAGCAAGACTAGAGTTGAGAAGTTGACTCGCCCAAGAGGTAGTGGATCCGTCTATTTTGGTAGTTTGCCCCGTTATAATGTACTCGTAGCAATCATCACCTTGATTTGGGTTGCATATGGTACTTCCAGTACTGTAGCGGTCAAGTCTGGGATCGCCGATTGACCAGCCATTTCCCTGATTAGTCGAAAGACCGAATTGCTCGTTGAAGATATTCAGAGAGCCTGACACTGAGTACTGCGTATTCCAGACCTTTGAGGTATAGTTCGCCACCCCTATAGTATCCAGTCCTCGACCGCCAAAATGATAAAGCGGGATATTGATGTTGAGTGCACCGCTCATAAGATCTACGTGCAACAGCTTATCGCCGTCAATCACAGTGGATGGGGCATCAACACTGAAATTGGGGTCAAAACCCTGAGCAATCGTAGAGCGCTCGTGAGAAACGATGAGGCAGAAGAGCAGCGCCACAAAGATGCGACGGCGACGAAAAAATATCATCAGTGGCTCCTAAAACTCTAGATCGCTTGGTTGGATACTTTGCTGGCTATTCACTGCGCGGATATGCCAAGTCACAAGGTGCAGTCCTCCCACCACGCGAGAGACCGTGGTCGGAAGAAAGGCACCATCAAACTGCTTGTAATCGCTATAACGGTATTCGACGATCGACCGAGGAGAATAGACCTTCGTCTGCGCATCCGGTTGTCGGATCGCGAAGATTGTCTTTTGATCGTTTCGTATGAAGACTTGGATATTGGCTGGAGGAACCGTCTGCAAGTTTCCTGTCAGAGGTACGGCCACGTCGATTCGCGTGCAGGGGATGCCATCGATTGTGTCGGCAACACCTTTCATCACCGCCACACTTGGGTCTTGATAACGCGACCAATGATCGAATGGCAGCAGCCCAGTGGTAGGCTCTAGTAAGTGCGAGTTCGGCAGTGTGGTCGGAGCGCCGTCTCCCTTATCGAATCTAATTTTCCCGGTCGACGCGAACTTCGTATGTCGTCCTTCACCCGACTCGTCCATCCTGAATTGCTTGCTATGCGTTAGAAGGACAAAAGTATCATGGCCTTCCGTGCTATCGGGAGCATAGGAAACGGTGCCCGTTATACGCAGATCTCCTAACGTCGCCGGATTACCGCTAGGAATCATCGACTTCAATACGCTGTCTAAGAGCGCGATTGAGGCGCTATCTCGCAACGACTCGGCGATTGACTCAGTAAATCCCGAGTTGTTTTCTGCTTCAGTGCGCGCCGGAATCAGTACGGGATGAAAAGCCAACACTGAAGGTGATTCCGTTGGATTCGTGCCGAGGCTTGCCGAGGCTCGGCCACCACAAACGAGAAAAGCACATAGGGAAAACGAGAGAAAGATTCGATAAGAAGAATTCTGCAAGATTAGTCCTTTTGAACAAGGACCTGGGGAAGCACACCGCTTTCAGCTCTGTTTGGCTGTTGTGCAATAGTAGTGCGCCTAGTAACGCCAGATTGCGCCACGCGGCGGCTTAATAATTGGAGCCAAGCGGTGTACCTAGATAGTCGAGAGCTTCTCTTTGTTCCGATGGGCGTCTTGATACAAACCGCACACGCGCCAGTTAAGCTTGATCCGACATTCGAAGCGTTGACCCAATGTTAGGAGCGAACCGCTAAATGGCTTCGTAGTCAGTTCTGAGGTTGCTGACTCCGACCCATGGCACTAGTCTCAGAGTAGTAGTTTTTCAGGTCGAGTACATCGCCGCTACTAGCAAGCAGTTGACTCCATCTGCGGTAAGGGCCAATTGCCGCGAAAACGCCCCGGCGGGGCACGCGGCAAATCGAGAAGCCTTGTCAAGGGCAGACAGTGGCTGGGACATCGCGGGGGCAGCCTCCGCCAGCGGCTCCGGCTGAATAGGCATATAGGGCAGACGAGCGGGTCAGCGCGGCCTGTCGCGCTGACTTCTCTTGGACTTATTGCGGGTTGCTGCCGCCTTCGACGCTTTAGCCTTCGCGTCGTCCGGTTCGGGTTGCGGCAACCCCCATCCCGCCATGCCCTGCAACACGCGATCCGCGTGCTTGATGGTGTTCACGTGGCCGTAGTGACTCTCGATCATATGGACCGAGGTTCCCATCTGCTCGGCAAGGAAATACACATCCACGCCTTCTTGCAACCGCAGTGTGGCGTAGGTATGCCGGAAGCAGTATGTTGAGCGCGGCACGCCCTGCGTGCCTTCGCGCAGACTCGCCTTGTTCAAGAGATCAGCGATTAAAGAGATGTACAGCGTTTTCGCAGGGCCTCCAGTGATGTTGGTAAAGACTCGATCATCCATCTCAGTCGCGTTAGAGATCGCACGAATTCGCTCCAAATAGTCTCCGACACTCCTGGGTGCGACGAGCTTACGTGACTTGCCTTTGCCCTGAACGAACAGCACGACGATCTCGCGGCCTTCACGGTCTTTCGCAGACATGATGTCCCGCCAGCGGAGATTCTTCATCTCCGCTGGCCGCATGCCCGTATTGCAGGCAATCAGAATCATGTTGTACGTGATAGTGCGGTACCAAACGCTCGCAGGTTTGTTTGCCTCCGAGATCCATTTCCTGCCCACGGTGTGGAGTTTGCGATATTCATCAAGCGTGAATTCATCGCGCCGCATGGATCTGAGTTTCGGGCGTTCGTCGAAGCGCTGGCTCGCAGGAACGTAGCGCTTCTTGATGGCGTAGTTCATCACCGCGCCGAAGATGGACATCTCAAAGCGGATAGTGGAATCGCTGATGAACGGAACTGCCCGGTCTTCAGAAGGCTTGACTTCGATGGGTTTCAGAATCCGGATACCCAGGGAGTTCTGGGTCTTCGTGCGGCGTTCGGCTTCCTCATCCGCAAATGCCTGCGCCATCGCGTCGCTGACCTCCCGCACGCCATTGCGCTTGTTTCGGCCTGCACCGTTCTCCCGCCGCCACGCTGGATAGCTGCCCCACAGTTCATCTCCGATCAGGTGTACCTGGGTGGAACCGACGTATTTGTCTAGAGTGCCTTCGACAATGGCACGAATCTTCTTTGGTCGCGCCGCGCTGATCTCGCCTCGCTTCGCTCGCCCTTCTTGGAGCAGCAGATATTCGTGTCCCACTTCACGGAAAGGGCGATTGAACACGGGAACGTCATGCTTGATGCGGAACCGTACATCTGCGTCCTGATCGAAGGCGCGTTCCCGCGCCGCGCTGATCTCGGTTGTTTTGAGCGAGACCGTCTTATAGCGGTCTGCCTTCGGCATCTTCATCCGGCAATACCACATCCGGTGCTCCACGTCGCCGCGACGGAAGATGATCAGGCCGGGCTTCAGTTCCTCTTTCTCCGTGACAAACGCCATATGCGCCTCTGTTGATTGGACTCGTTCTGTGCAGATTCTGTGTAGGATTCTTCTGTAAGTTGTTGAGACTGTCTTTCTGTGCAGCTCTTGTACAGAGCATACCAAAACGGCAAGCATTTTATTTACAGTTATTTATGGTATATCTGTCATCCTGAGCAAAGCGAAGTATCCCAGCGATTCAAAATTGCCGCGCGACTCGTGCATTCCATCCCCAAAGCTGGGTGCCCCATTCATACGCGCAGCGGATGAGTGGGAGATTTCGCGCAAAGCGCGAATCGCCTTACGGACTGTAGGCCCTCGACGTTCCAGCCAAGGCATCTTCGTGGTAAAACATTCCGCCAGAACCTGCGGATTATAGGCCTGCGACAACACTGCACCGGATGCCCTTCATACGTGCAGCGGATGAAGGCTATTCGCGCGATTTTTCGAGCAGTACGGAAGTACCGCGAACATGTTTCGGAGGGACAGGGCTTCAGCCCTGCCGTTAAAGATCCGCATGCTCACCCTGACCCCAGACCCCATTAGCAAACGCTACTTCGGAAAAATCGGCGCGCCGTAGCAGGTCCAGGCAAACCAGATCCCGCCATAGTCAAAGAATCCTCGAACGCCACGGCCTAATACCCGCATAGGACCGAATAACTGTGTCCACAGCTTCTTATGCCATCCTTCCGCCAAAGTGACAAGAATAAGATTCACCTTCTGACCTTCTGAACAACGCACCCCCTCCTGCGAAATGCGCTGCGGCATAATCAGACGCTTAAATTTGCTATGGTAGAAATCAACAATGCCCTTTCACAGGTTAAAAGTTGAGTCGGATGAGTTTTTGCATCTGGACGCTATCCGTCTCTTCGCATCTCTTTTTGTGGTTTTTCACCATTGGAAATCCGCACTGATCTTGCCCGGGATGGCATTGGCTGCAAACAGCAGTGTCACAACCGTTTTTCCTCGCCTTCAGTTCCTCGAGCTAAGCGTCGACGTGTTTTTCGTAATCTCGGGGATCATCATCACTCGAGTCTATGCGTCACGAATAACCGATCGAACACGCTACCTACAGTATCTGATTCGTCGAGTTGCGCGTATTTATCCGCTTCACTTGGTAACACTGCTTCTAATGGCTGCACTGTTCTATCGGGCAACTTCGTGGAAACTGTTAATACCAGGAAATAACACTTCGATAAGCTTCTTCCGCAATGTATTCCTCGTTAACTCCTGGTGGAAATTTCCACTGAGTTTTAACATAGTGGCATGGTCAATCAGCGTCGAGTGGCTCTGCTACCTATTATTTCCGTTGATGCTCTACCTACAACGGCGGAATCGCTGGACTTGGATCGCTGTATGTTGCGTTCCACTACTCGTTTCAATTGGTCCAGTGCACGTTGCTACGAGTCTTCTTAGGTATAGGGTTCTCCGCGGACTGCTTGCTTTCTATATAGGTACCGGCTTGCAACTCCGACACAAAGAATTCTTACAGGGAACCGGCTTCATAGGCAGGACAACGGTGCTCAGATCACAGCGCCATATCTATGGCTTCGCCACGGTTCTACTACTTATCGCTGCGCTATTGCTTAGTGTCATCGGAGTACCCGAAGAGCGCCTCTATGTCCTCGCCTTCGCACTCGTATTCACCGCTTTCCTCGCCGACATCTTTAAGAGCTCCGCTCGTTTTGCGCGGCATATCGCTCCGCTCAGCCAACTCACCTTTTCTATTTATATGTGGCATATACCATTCAGCGTTTTGTTTCAGGTGCTCATGAGGCATCATACGAGCGCGTGGGTCTGGAACTCGCTTTTACCGCTCTTTGTGGTGCCACTTCTCCTGCTCAGTTACGGATCCTTCGTCGTTTTTGAAGATCCTGCTCGGAAATGGCTGTCGAATTTAGCCGGAAGACACAGCTCAGCGAATCCGATTGTTCGTGAGGCAGAACAACTTGCTCCTTGACAAGATTCATCCCTAATGGAGCAACCACTCTGAGACTTTGTCCCTTTGTACAATTCTCAGAACGTAATGTGGCAGCAGCGTTCCAGCAAGCCATAATAGGAAAGCCTTCGTACCTACGGTACGTACAGCCGGTACAGCAACACACACACCAGCGTAGCCACCGCCGCCAGCACCAACCCGCTCGTCCGCTTCTTATACACAAAGAAGATCAGCAGCAGCCCAGTCAGCGACACCAGCGTCAGCAACACCGCCGAAGCGTCAATCACCCAGGACCAAGTCTTCCCCGTATCGCGGCCCTTATGCAGGTCGTTAATGACTGCGATTAACCCGCTGCGCGTCTCGACGATCTGATACGTACCTGAAGAACGATCCACCGTCGTATCCGCGCTATAACCCGGCCCGCGGAACGAGAACGTGATCTGGTCATCCTCCACGCGCAGGTCGCTCACGGCGCCATGCACCTTGTTGGTGGTGCGGATGTGCTCCACAATCGCCAGCGTATCCGGATGATCCTTCGGCCCCAACTCCTTCGGCGTCAGCGACCCGCTGATCTCCCTCACCTTCGGCTCGCCACTCATCTTCTCCGCATGGTTCAGCGTCAGCCCTGTCACTGCGAAGAACAGCACAACAGCAAACGACGCCATCGACAGGTAGATATGCAGCCACCGCGACACAATCGCTGTCCGCCGCTTTATCCGATGACCGAGCGGCTGCGCAGCCTTACCGGCCTGCGCCCGCTTGTTCACACCATCGCTTACAGCCTGCGCCTCGGCGCTGTGCTCACTTCTTCCGGTAGTCAAGCGCAACCGCTCCCAGTTCGTCGCTGGCAGGCAGCGCAAACTGCTGCGGCTTACCGTTGAAGTCGATCTCCTGCCGCAGCAGCGAGTGCCCGCCATGCTCACGAGCCGCCTCCACCACAACGGTGTACTTGCCCGCCTTCACCAGCTTGCCGGTATTGTCCTTGCCGTCCCAAACCACCGTATACGTTCCCGGCGCGCGCGTCGCCGACGACACAGTCGTCGAGATATCCGTGCCCTCCGCCAGGTTCCGCACGCGATCATCCGCATACCACGCACGCATGTCGTTCAGGTACCGGGCCAGCTTGAACCACAGCGCCACCGTCCGCACCGGATACTTGTCCGCATCCTCGATCCACACCGCAACATACGGCCGCCGATAGCGCGGATTATCCATCCGCGGCAACTCCAGCTTCACCGTAAGCTCCATCGACTGGTTCCACGCCGTAGCAGGCACAGCAGGCGCTCCACTGCCTGCCTTGACAACATACCCCGCAGGACGCAGTCCAGGCTCCTGCAACCCCGTCCACCCCTTGCTCTCAACCCGCTCGCCACTCTTCAAAACCAGCAGGTACTCAGCCTCAGGATGACGCTCCATCAGCGCCTTCGACTCACGCGGCGAAAGGATCGACAGCGCCGTTGCAAGCGCACCAGCGGTCTCCGCATCCTTCGCAACCACGCTCGACGAAAGCACACCGCTGGCCGGCGCACCAGTCCGAGGATCGATCAGGTGCGACATGTGCTCGCCAGCCACATCAAAGCCGCGCCGATAGCTCCCGCTCGTAGCAATCGCCTGATCCTTCAGCACAACGGTATCGATCACCGCTGCGTTCTCGGCATCCGCCTGCGGATTGGCAATCTCCACACGCTGCGTCATCGCACCACGCGTCACAATGTCGCCACCCACATTCAGCATCACGCCAGTCGCTCCGACCCGCAGAGCAGCATCCGCCGCATGCGACGTGATGGACGACTTCACGAAGCTCGCCAACACCAGCGGAGCATCATCCAGATGCGTTGCCGTGCCAGCCACACGATCCAGCGTCCAGTGCGGCTGCCGCATCGCCTCCACAGCACACCGCAATAACGCCTTCGACGGCGCAACGCCAGTAATCGCACCTCTGCTCCACATCTCTGCCGCGACAGCCGACGCCGGATCCAGCACGCCGCCCGTCTCCTTGCGCCAGGCATCGAAGCTCGCCAGCCCATCCATCAACTCCGGCGACACCTTCACCGCAACATCCCGCGTCTTCATCCACCGCGAGAACTCGCTCGTCTCATCCCACGCGCTCAGGATGCGGCTCTGCCGGTCGAACTCCGCCAGCGCAGCAGCCTCCGCCTTTACCGCAACCGCACGCGTCGGCGCATGGATCGCCACATCCAGCGACGTCCCAAGCACGCCCTCATGCTGGAATCCCCAGGTACCAACGCTGTCATGCGTCGGCTGAACAGGCTCAGGCGAAACCGCGTGCGAGGACGCAAACGCAGGCAGTACACCAAGCGAAACCGCAGCCACCGAGGCAAACATCTGCTTTGTCTTCGTCATCGTCAAATCCGTTCTCTCCTCGGCAACTATCGAGCAGGTGCAGCCGTTGTGGGTTCCGCGTTGTTGCTTGGCATCCGTTCTGTCGGTTGCGCTCCGCCAACCCCACCCGGGCGTCCGCCAGGCCCCTGCTGCATCGGCTGCATCGCCATAAACGTCGTCATCTCTTCCAGGTCGATCTTGCCATCATGGTTCAGGTCAATCGCCTCGAATGGTGTCGTCACCCGCTCCGGCAGCTCCGACTTCTCCACGTACCCATCGCGGTCGCCATCCCACTCATCCAGGCTGTGCGCAGCACGCTCACGCGCCGTCTGCGGACGCACCTTCAACTCATCGGCCGACAGCATACCATCGCCGTTCGTATCAAGCGCCTTCAACGCTCCGGGAGCACTCGCAATCTCCGCAGCTGAAAACACACCATCATGATCCACATCAATCGCATCCGGAATCGGATCGGTGCGCAGATTCACCGGGGCATTGTTCCGCCCCGGAGGACGCCCCTGCGGATCCGCCTGCGCCGCGGCCATCGCATGGATCTCGTTGCCATCGAGCTTGCCGTCATGGTTGGTGTCCCCGCGGTCAAACATCGGCAGCATGCGCTCCGGCACTTCATCCTTCGTCAGCACACCGTCCTGGTTCTTGTCCATGGACATCATGCGCAGGAACAACTCGTTCGACCCTGACGGAGCCGTCGCCGAAGCCGCCGCAATATGCGGGCTGTATTCATCCGATGTGATCTGGCCGTCATGATTCTTATCCAGCGCGTTCAGCAGTGACGTGCTGGCAGCGGCAATCTCAGCGGCCGAAAGCTGGCCATCGTGGTCTGTATCCAGTGCAAGCAAAAACACACGCGGCTGAGGCCCCTGTGGCCCCTGCGCAAGCAGCGCCGGCGTACCCACAGCGGGCACCAAAAGCAGGGCAGACACCCAGGCAAACATTCGAGGAGAGATCATCACTATTTCCTTGTCACAGTACACGCTTGATTCCAAACAAAGTTCTTCAGCTTTCCTCAAAAAAAGCCGACACACAATGTGGATTAGAACTAGGACAAACTCAGTCCTAGTTGTTGTAAGGCATAACGCCATAGCAATCAAGGATGACAATCGTTCTCGTTCGATATCAGGCCACAGTTCGCCCCAGCCTTGGCAGATCGACTCAGATGCGCTGCTTCACCACAGCTGTCGCCACATCACCGGTGTTCGGCGTACCAGCCGGCTCAATCAGCAGCAGATGCACTTCATCCTCGGCAACCGGGCAGTGCTCTACACCTTTCGGCACCACGAACAACTCCCCCGGCCCAAGCACGGCATCACCCTCGCGCATGCGAATGGTCAAGCTGCCCTTCAACACCAGGAAGAAGTCATCCGTGTCCGCGTGCGAATGCCACTGAAACTCACCCTTCACCTTGACCACCATCAGGTCGTTACCATTGAAATCACCCACAATCCGGGGCTTCCAGTAGTCATCAAAGGTGTTGAGCTTCTCTGCAAGATTGACAGGCTGCATACGTCGATTATGCCGGAGGCATGCCGTCCACAATCGTCACACCGGCAGGCGGCGTAAACCGAAATTCACTGTCCGCCGCAGGCACGTTCTCCTGCATATCGCGGAAGACAAACTCCGTCACCGTCCCATCGATCTCCTCAATCCGCAACCCCGTAATGACTCCAGTGGCAGGCTGCACCGTCACTGCCAGCCGTTGCACCCGCTGATCCCCCGGGCTCATTGCATAGTGCGGCGTCCCCGCCAGCGTCACACCACCGCCGGCAGCCGGCGTCGCCTTCAGGTTGTCGATCTCTTTCTCCAGCTTCGTATGCCCAAGCAAAAACCGCAGCGGCGACCGCATGTCGTCCAGCTGCTTCGCCGGCACACGCTCCGCCTGCGCATCGCCCGGCGTATACGAGATGGCAAACTTCCCATCCAGCACAAACAGCTTGCCGTCTGCGTACGTCCATCGCATGCGGCCGGGCTTGCGCAGCAGCAGCGTGCCCGTCTCTGTCCGATTCTGCCCCATGCCGCTATAGCTCTCGCTATAAGCCGCGCGCAGGCTCGTCATGCGGTTGTAGTGATCATCGACTTTAGAGGCGAGGGCATGAACATCCTGCGCCAAGGCCGCAGGCGCAACCAACAACGCCGCCAAAAAGCCGTTCACTAAACGTCCCGAGCCAGCGGCACATCCGCTGACTCGCCCACTCGCTGACTCGCTGACGTGCTGCAACATCACTGGATCGGCTGCGTGCAGGCCGTGCCGCCCTTGGGATCGTACTTCACCTGCTGCGAATCATCCGAGCAGAAGCCGCGATCGCCCGTATTGCCCACCTTCTGCGGCACCGCCGTAATCTCGTAGCTCGTGTACTGATCCTGGTTGTTGATGGTGACCTTGTTGCAGTTCACAATGGCGAAGGTGTATCCCGCCTTCTGCCCGCCAGCCAGATCAGGCTGCAGCAGTCCCGCAGCCGCCGGCGACGGCGTCGTCCCCTTGTCGCCGCCCAGCGCGGCCAGCGCGCATGCATACCCATTCGCCGGATACGTCTGCTGATACTGCAGCTGCGCCGCGACAATGGCGCGGATCGACTGGATTGCAGACGTCTCATTACCCTGCCGCTTAATGCGCGTAATGTTCGGAATCGCAAACGTGGCGATGATGATGATGATCGACATTACGATCAGCAATTCGATCAAAGTAAAGCCTTCTCCGTTGCTGGTCTCACCGGCGCGGTGCCGCGTGCAGTTCTTCAGGGTCATGCAAATCCTCGTGTCGTTCATCGCTCGCCTACCCATAAGACGGGCTGGCGTTCAAACCGACATCTGAAACTGTAGCAAATGGCAAGACCTGTAGCATTCCCCGCTCAGGAGGCGGCAACAGCCATCCTGCGCCGCAGCTGCAACAACGCAAACCCAATCGCGACGCAATACATGTACGCGTCCGTCACAAACATGCTGTCAATGTGGACAGCCGGGAAGTTTGAGCTCGCCAGTAACACATACACCGTCCCAAAGAAGAACAACTCCACCTCCGCGAACGAAGCAATCGCATCTCGCATGCGCAGCACAAATCGTGGTGTGACTGCCGGCTCCACGTCCAGTTCACGCTGCCATAACCCGCATGACACCACCGAGATCACCAGCCCATACGTGAGAAACCGGCCCCAGTCGATCGCCACAGCCCACAACGGCGCCGAGCACACCAGGATGCACCCGAGTACCAGGTACGCTCGCGCAGCGATCCGCCGAGGCAGCAAGACCGCCACAGCCGTCAAATACGCCAGAGCCATCATGACGATCCGCAGGCAGCGGGTCAGGAAATAAATCTTCGCCTCATGCGACCCGAAATATTCTCTGTGCTCAACCGTTAGCTCATTCCGGTACGTCGGCGTAGACCATGCAGAAGCCGCCTGCACGCCTTGCGGATACAAATTTGCATGCATGCTGGGATGTTGGACCACTACATGGGGCCAGTGCTGCGAAAGCCCCAGCAGCCCGGCATAGAGCATGAGGGGCACAGCAAAGTCGCGAACGCGCGGCCTCGCCTTAAGGACGAAGGGCATCGCGGGAATCAACATAAACATCGACGCCTCATGCGCCAGAAAGCCAACCAGCGCCGCGCACGTCAGCACAGCCAACTTCACCGTGTTACTCCGGACAAACCGCGTCAGCACAAGCGCAGTCACGCAATACAACAGGATAGCCACGTGCAGCATGTCGCCCATCGTCTCGTAAAACACAGCCGTAGCCGTACTCGCCGCAAGCGCAAATACCATCAGGCTTCGCCGCCACGATTGCTGGTCCGCAGCCAGCCTGCACACAGCTCGGAAAAACAGTACAAGACAAAGAACCAGCATCACCAGGCCAAATATGTTAATTGCCTGCACCGGCACGCCACCCGGAAAAAGTACCCGGCACACGCTGCCAACAAGGGCGCGCATGCGATAGCCGTCCGGGTAGTTGTTCAGGTAGAACATCACCCAGTACGGGTCGACCCACATCGTGCCCCTGCCGGGATTCCAATGGTAGCCTCGGATCATATTCATCGCCGCTCCGGCGAGCGCGATCCAATACAAAGTAAGCACCCGTTTTGCCACAGTTACCTGCAGGCCTGATCCGGTCTGCGGACCATCCGCAGCATCGATATATGGCATGCGCACAGACATAGGCAGGATGTGCCTAAGCATATCTCAACACACGGCCTCAGCAGCCGCGGTACGCACACGCGCCGGGTTTACTTGCCAGGCAGCGTGTAAGCAAATTCGTAACTGTGGCCGCTCTTGTCGATGGTGATGGTCAGCTGGCCTTCAATCCCCTCAAGCTCACCCGTGCCCGACTGCGGCACAACACTCACGTCCAGTACGGCGGTAGACGGATCGTTCGCCATCATGGTTGCGCTATGCCGAAAGACGAACGTGCCGCTCTTCCCCTTCACGCTCACCGTCATCTTTTCCAGCGCGACGTAGACCATAGCCCCGTTCGCCTCGGCAGACGACAGCATCTCGCCCTTGCTGGTGCCTTCAATGGCGCCGCTCCATACCTTGTCAATCGTCATGCGGGCGATACCCGCCGCCTGGCCAATCGTAGTCGAGTCCGCCTTGCCCATCGTCACATGGAAAGTGCCTGTCGCGTGCATAGCTGCATGCATCGTTTTGCCTCCGCCGTTGCTTTGAGCCGGACTACCCACCGCCAACAACAGGGCGAGCATGACTGCTGCAACGGACCCACGGTATCGCAAACGCATGGCGAAACTCTAACATGCGGGTCAGCGAACAGACGCGGGCTGCATCGTGAAATCAGACGCACGCGGCAGCGCGATCGCGGCAATCATCTCGATCAAAGCCCAGGTTGCGCAGATCAGCATCAACCGTCCACACTTGTGCTGCAACACGTTCGACCAGGTATACGGATTGCGCCACGCAACATGCACGTGGCCCAGCGATGCGCATACGGCAGCCGCGCCAGCCGCAATCGCGTACGACAGAACGAGCCGCAGATGCCGCACGTCGTACTCGCGTGGCATAACCAAAGTTGCAATCGTCTCAACAACAGCCCACGCCAGGCAAAGCAACATGAATCGTCCGGAGGGATACTGCAACACCCTCGTCCAGGTATAGGGCTGGCTCAGCGCAACGTGCACATGGTTCAGAACGACGCACAGGCAGCCCACAGCAAAGGCGATCATGTACGACAAAACGACGCGAAAATAGCGCGGATTTAATAACATTGCTCTTAGTATGACGCCACGCAGCCCCTGCGGGTGATCACAATCCCTTGCGCGCGCGAAACTCCCGGACCACATCGGCAGGATCACGATGGTCGCCTTCCACAGCATGGTTCATCGCCTGCATCTCCACCTCAGAGACCCTGCCGGTCAGCCGATTCAACGCACCCTGCATCGCCGGATGTTCATGCAGCGTCTGCTGCCGCACCAGCGGCACCGCCTGGTACGGCGGAAAGTAGTGCCGGTCATCCGCCAGCACACGCAGATTCAGCGCAGTGATCGCGCCATCGGTTGAGTTGCCGCTCACGATGTCCACCTGCCGGTTCGCCAGCGCGCGATAGAGCAGCCCCAGATCCATCACACGCGGCTCGCCTGCAAAGCCCAAACCATACGCATCGTCCATGCCGCGCAACCCATCCGGACGCTCCTCAAACTCATATCCAACGCCCAGCCGCAACTGCGGCGCTGCCTTTGCCAAATCACTCAATGAATGCACCTGCAACCGGTCCGCATCCGCCTGCCGCAGCACCATCGCAAACGTGTTCTCAAACCCCAGCGATGGCTGCACCGCAACGCGGTACTGCTGCGCATAGATACGCTGCACCGTAGCAAAAACACGTGCAGCATCGTGATCCAGCGGCTGCTTCAAAATCGACGTCAGCGCGGTCCCGGTGTACTCCACATATGCATCAATGCGCCCGGACACCAGCGCCTGGTGCGCGATATAACTCCCCGCAAGATAGAAGCGGCGATCGACCTTCTCGCCACTCGCCTCAATCTCCTGCGCCAGCAACTCGCCCAACACCACCTGCTCGGTAAAATTCTTCGCCCCAATCACAATGCGTGATCCGTGCGGCGGATCGCACGCCGTCAGCGTGAACAGGAAAACCCAAAGCAAGCAAGCCGCTGCAGCTGGCACATAACCCTTAGCGCCCTTCGCGTAACCGTTGCGCCCTTCGCGTTCTGCTCTTATATCTTCCGTCGGACGCCTCAAGGCTCTCTCCGCACGGCCAGCCTATGCTCAACCAGCCCAAGCAACGCATCCGCAATCAGCGCCAGCAAAGCCGCAGGAATCGCTCCCAACAACACAAACCGGTTATCGACTGAAGCCACGCCGCGAAAGATAAATTCGCCCAGGCCACCCGCACCAATCGCCGCCGCAATCGTTGCAACGCCCACACACGTCACGGTCGCCGTCCGCAAGCCAGCCAGCAGCACGCTCGAAGCCAGCGGCAACTCCACCTTCATGAGCCGCTGCCAGCCCGTCATCCCAAGGGCATTGCTCACATCCATCAGCGCAGGATCAATCCCGCGAATCCCCGCATACGTGTTCCGCAAAATCGGCAGCAGCGCATACCCCGTGAGCGCAAGGATCGCCAGCCGCGCCGCACGATCCCCCAGCCATGGCACAGGCAGCAACAAACCAAACAGCGCCAGGCTAGGCACCGTCTGCACAATATTGGCAAAACCGATCACTGGCCGCGCCCAGCGCTCGTGCCGCGTCAGCCAGATGCCCGCAGGCACCGCCATCACCGTCGCAAACAACATCGCCGATCCGGTCAGCCAAAGATGCTCCAACGTTAGCCGCATCAACTCATATGCATGCTGCCGCAGAAAGCCGCTCATCCCGCGGCCTCAAAACGCCGCACCGCATGCACATACTGCTGCACCGCAGCAATCTCGGAGTCCAGCACCGCATGCGACGCCAGATCCGCCTCCACATGCCCGCGCTCCAGCAGGATCACCCGGTGCGCAAGAAAAATCGCCTCCTGCAGATCGTGCGTCACGATGACAGCCGTCACATGCAGCCGCGCCAGCAGCTCCCGCAGCATGGTCTGCATCTCCGCACGCGTCAGCGGATCAAGCGCGCCAAACGGCTCATCCATCAACAAAATCGACGGATCGAGCGCAAGCGCCCGCGCCACACCGGCCCGCTGCCGCTCACCACCTGACAACTGGTACGGCATCCGCGAACCAAACCGCGCAGGATTAAGCCCAACTGACTCCAGCAGTTCACCCGCACGCCCAGTCCGTTCGTCCAAACCCTTCCCCGCCAGCTCCAGCGGCATCGCCACATTCCGCTCAATCGTCATGTGCGGGTACAGCCCGGTCTCTTGTATGACATACCCAATGCCCCGCCGCAGCGTCAGCAAATCCGTTTCAGCCACATCCTGCCCATGCACCAGCACCTGCCCCGATTGCGGCTTGACCAGCGCATTCACCGTCCGCAGCAGCGTCGTCTTGCCCGAGCCCGACCGGCCCAGCAGCGCCGTCGTCGTCCCCGCCTCCAGCACCAGCGAAATACCCGCATCAACAGCAACGCCCTCTGCACGAGAGGGCGCCGCATACGTCACGACATCGCGAAACTCGATCGCTCCGTCGGCCATGGGGTAGTGTCAGCTTTCGTCAGCAGGTGCAGTTACACCGGTATGACCATCCAGCTCATCCTCTGGAGTACTCACTTCCAAAGGCTCCGGCACATACGTGCCCGCACCGTCAGTCTCCGGTGCGTCCAGGTCCGCCGGCACCGGGGCATTGAACGACTCCGGCGTCGGCTCCGCGGCAGCTGGCGTGTTGCCCGGCTGCCCCTTCACACGCACCACCGTAATCTTGCTGAAACCCTCTTTAAACGAAGGCGGCCGCAGACGCTCTGCCATCTTCTCCATCACGTCATCCGCCACGCGCCGCTCGCGCTTGCTGTTCCGCTCCAGGCACACAGCCAGTGGCACATCGAAGTACACGGCTTGCGCCTCGTACCCAAAGCTCTTCGCCATCTTGATCCATTGCCGTCGCTCGTGCGCGCTCAGATTGGTCGCATCCACATAGTTCCAGGGCATCTTCGCAATCAAACGAGCCCGCAGCAGCGACCGCAGCGTGCTGAACACAAGCCCGCTGTAGCGTTGGTCGGTAATGTCGTCAAAAAGAATCGTCCGCAGCAGGTCGCTGCTCAGCGGCGTCACACCGCGGCGCTTGTACCAGGTGGTCTTACCGCTGCCCGGCAGCCCAATCGCCAGAACAACATAGCCTCGCGGACTGGCCTTGTCGCCAGCCGCAATCACAGCCGGCTCCACTGGCAGCTCGCCCAGTGATTCAGGCTGCGTCTCCAACTCAAGCCCACCAGGAGCCGAAGTCTCCGCCGGAGCCCCCATCTCTTTACCTTCAGAAGGTTCTGTAGGAGCCTCTACCGAGCGCACAGGCGCATCGGGATAGCTCGGCCGGAGTGCTGCGGGCTGATCCTGTGGGATCTCCTGCCCGATCTTGCCGGTGGCCTCGCTGTTGTTCGGGCCACGCTTTCCACGTCGTCTCATCTTGTTGCGCATCCTGTCGCGCATGTCTCGCTTGTACCATAGCGCGCCCATTGCCCGCAAAACGGTGCAAGCCAACATTGCCGTTCATGGCAGGTTTACCACGCTCACGCAGGCAGAACCCGGTACACTGTCTCCGGGCGTTTTAAAACCGCAATCAGCACGATTCGAGAGGAATTACACACGTCATGGCAGTAAAGGTAGGCATCAACGGATTTGGCCGCATCGGCCGCAACGTCTTCCGCACGGCACTGGACAACCCCGAAATCGAGTTTGTCGCCGTCAACGACCTCACCAGCCCCGCGACGCTGGCCCATCTCCTCAAGTATGACTCCATCCTCGGCAACCTCCACAAGCACGAGATTGAAGCCGGCGACGACTACATCTCCGTCAACGGCAAAAAGATCAAGGTCTTCGCCGAGCGCGACCCTTCAAAGCTCCCTTGGGCAGAAGTCGGCGCACAGATCGTCGTCGAGTCGACCGGCCACTTCACCGACGCCGAGAAGGCAAAAGCTCACCTCGGAACCACGGTCAAGAAGGTCATCATCTCCGCTCCCGCCACCAACGAGGACCTCACCCTCGTCCTCGGCGTCAATCAGGACAAATACGACGCCGGGAAGCACAACGTCATCTCCAACGCCAGCTGCACCACCAACTGCCTCGCGCCCGTCGTCAAGGTCCTCAACGACACCTTCGGCATCACCTCCGGCATCATGACCACCATCCACAGCTACACCAACGACCAGGTCATCCTCGACTTTCCACACAAGGACCTGCGCCGCGCCCGTGCCGCTGCCATCAACATGATCCCGTCCTCCACCGGCGCCGCCAAGGCCCTCAAGCTCGTCATCCCCGAGATGGACGGCAAGCTCGACGGCTTCGCCATCCGCGTCCCAACACCCAACGTCTCCGTCGTCGACCTCACCTTCAACAGCGAAAAGCCGCTCTCCGTAAAGGCCATCAACGCCGCCATCAAGGAAGCCAGCGAAACCACCATGAAGGGCATACTCGGCTACACCGACAAAGAACTCGTCTCCAGCGACTTCAAAGGCGACAGCCGCTCCTCCATCTTCGACTCGCTCTTAACCAAAGCCATCGGCGACAAAACCGCCAAGGTCATCTCCTGGTACGACAACGAATGGGGCTACTCCTCCCGCGTAAAAGACCTAATCCTCTTCCTCGTGGAAAAGGGCCTGTAGGCAATGAAGCGGCGGCAGATGTACCTGATCGTGGGTGCTGCCGCCGCTGTGTTGTTTCTTTGCGTTGCCGGCGTAATCTATGGCTTCACAAACAACTTCGGCATGACCACCATCATCCGCAGAGATAAATCGCCAGATGGTGCATGGGTCACGACCGTTTTCGAAAACGACTGCGGTGCGACCTGTACACGCGAGGTGGACGGCATCGCTTTGACCCACGAGTCCAGATCGACGTTCTCTGTAGATGACATCGTCTTTACAAGAGCAGGCGTGAGCGATCTCGACGCACACTGGGTTGACTCCCACACGTTAGCAATTACAGGCTCGACGGACTTCTTCGAAGTAACCCCAGGCATCCACAAGAACATCCTTTCCAACGTTGGGATTCACTACGAACAACATTGAGGCTACCTGCCCCGCAATGGCGCCGCGGGCTTAAGGCCCGTAATGTAATAGCCTGGGGCGCAGCCCCAGGTAGGCGTTCCCCATAACGTTGCGGGCTGTAGGCCCGCGCTAAAATCTGCTCGAGCCACCAAATGCCATCGAACCCCGGATCACCACCGCAACACCTAAAAAACACGTGAGCGTTGCACCCCGTAGCCATAATGGCTACACTCCTACGTCAGGAGCACTACGATGCGGCAGATCTCACTACGAGAGTTTCGAACCCGAGGAACCAGCGCGTTGCAATCCGTCCCAGCGGGAGAAACCATCCTCCTCTCCGGTCAGGACGGACCCACCTTTTTTCTCGTTCCCGTCATCGGCGACGTCGCCGCCGAAGACAAGGAACTGCGGAAGGCCATGGCAAAAGCGAGCCTTCGCAACAACTGGAAAATCGCTCAGTCTGCCGCTCGAACCATCAGCGAGGAAGAGATTGAAAAGGAGATTGCTCTCGCACGTACCCCCGCCACACGCCGGAAGAAAAAGTGAGACTCGCAGTCTTCGACACCAATGTCATCGTGTCTGCTGGCATTCAACCCGGAGGCGCACCCGCTCAGCTCATCATGGAATGGGTCTTTGAGGGCTTGATTCAAGCGGTTACAAGCCCGTCCATCGTCGAAGAATATCGGCTCGTTGTACGAAGGCCAAAGTTCGCGCGATACGGCTTCCCACCGCAATGGCTCGAATTCCTCATTGAAGAAAGTCTGCAGCTTCCAAATGCTGCAGCGAATTGGGCGCCCCATGCGCCGGACGCCGCCGACCTGCCCTTCCTGGGTCTGGCCCACGTCTCAGGAGCATGGTTGGTGACTGGCAACACGAAACATTTTCCAGTGGACATTCGCCGGGATGTGAAAGTCGTCACGCCAACCATCTACCTCAAGCATCTACTGGGAACATAACCAGCGATAGCCACGCTAGACTCGCCAAATGCCCATCGAACTCCCAGACCATCTCCGCAAAACCGCAATCGCCTCCATCCAGCGCTACTTCGATCGCAACCTCCCCGAGCCCATCGGCGACCTGCCCGCGGGCATGCTGCTCGACTTCTTTCTCGAAGACATCGCTCCCGCCGTCTACAACAAGGCCGTCACCGACGCCCAAACCCGCATGCACGGCCGCATCGCCGAAATCGACAGCGAGCTCTACGAAGACCCCTTCCAGTACTGGCACAGGTTGGAGAAGAAGCAAAAGAAGTCCCGCTAGACGCGAGGCCGCCAGGTGTACCCTATCGGCATGGCGGCGCACCACATCACCCTCGAGCCCGATCTTCAGGAAAAGCTGGAGGCGAGGGCGGTTCGCGAGACTCGTTCGCCTGAAATGCTTCTCCGGGATGCGGTAGAACAGTACCTGCAACGGGGAGAAGAGAACGACTTGCTTGATAGCGTATGGGACAACTACGAAGGCTCAGCGATTACGCGCGAACAATATCTGCGTGAGGGTGAAGCGGCCTACCAGCACTATAGGCAAACCGGTTTGCATCTGACTGGTGACGAGGTCAAAGCCTGGCTAAAGGCTCTAGCTCGTGGCGAAGACGTGAAGCTCCCACAATGCCACACCTAGTTGTTTCAGAGCGTGTTGGATATGACATTCTGCGAATCACTACGTTTCTGCTGAAAGCGAATCCTCAAGCAGCGAGGAAAATGGCTCTTGTCTTGGAAAGAGAACTTGATTCGCTTACCAGTCATCCGCGGGTCGGGCGTTTGGTCGGCGAGGATCCTGAAACTCGTGAGCTTATCATTCGCTTCGGTAGAGCCGCCTATTGTGCGCTCTACACCATCGACGGTGAAGCGATCATCCTCCGAGCTCTCAAGCATTCAAGAGAAGCGGGATACTGAGCCTAACCCGTTCCTGGTATCAGCCTCCACCGGCGATCCGCTCAAGCCACCCTATGCCCATAGAACTCCCAGACCATCTCCGCAAAACCGCAATCGTCTCCATTCAGCGCTACTTCGACCGCAACCTGCCGAGGCCATCGGCGACCTGCCCGCGGGCATGCTGCTCGACTTCTTTCTCGAAGACGTCGCTCCCGCCGTCTACAACAAGGCCGTCTCCGACGCCCAGACCCGCATGCAGGCCCGCATTGCCGAAATCGACAGCGAGCTCTACGAAGACCCCTTCCAGTACTGGCATCGCCTCGAAAAGAAACAGAAGAAATCTCGCTAGCCCATCCACCCGCTCATGGCGAGAAACGCCCAGCCGTCAATGCTATGATCGGAGCCAAATCCAAACACACTCCTAAACAGCCGCATGACACGTTCGTACGAGTCTTTTGCCGCCAATCTGCGGCGCAACCACGCACTCACAGCAGGCGCGTGCGCAGCAGCATTTGTCCTTTGCCTGCTCCTCACCCATCCCTTCGTCGAAATGGCGCTCTGCGACGACTTCTCCTACGTCTACACCAGCCTCGTCCTGGCAAAGACCGGCCACATCGTCTATCCCAACTGGGGAGCGCCGCCGCTAGGCTGGCAGGCATACCTCGGAGCCATGTTCATCCGCCTCTTCGGCTTCTCATCCACCACAGTTCGAGCCTCGGGTGCGCTGATCTCCGTCCTCACCGTCCTGCTCAGCTACCGTGTCTTCCTGCGCTTCGGCGTACGCTCCTGGAACGCCGCCTTCGGCACATTGGCCTTCGCTCTGTCGCCGCTCTTCCTCACTCTCTCCACCCACTTCATGACAGACATCACGTCGTTCTTCTGCATGCTGCTGTGCCTCTACAGCTGTCTGCGCGCCGTGCAAGCCGAAACCGACAGCGCAGCTATAGCATGGCTCGCCTTCGCCGCCATCACCAACATCCTCGACGGCACCGTGCGGCAGGTCGTCTGGCTCGGCTGCCTCGTCATGGTGCCATCCACCGCCATCTACCTTCGCAAACGGCGCGGCATGCTGCCCGCAGGCATTCTTCTCCTCATCGTCTCCGGCGTCGCCGTCTTCAAAATGATGGATTTCTACCAGCACCAGCCATGGCTCGTGCATGAGCCTCTCGCAGGCGTCCTCACGAACCCCGCATGGCCGTCCGTGGTCGCAAAGCGCATCGGCCAGGGCATCGCCACACTCGGCTTTCTCCTCATCCCCGTCCTGCTTGCCTTCGCCGCCAAATACCCTCTCCGCAAGCGATACGCACAGATCGTTCTATTCGCAGTCCTGGCCGCCCTGGCCGTCACGATCGGCCTGCCGTGGCTCCGTCACGGCACCGAATGGTTCCCACTCCTCCTGCCCGGCAACTACATCTCCGCTGAAGGCACACTCAACGGCCAGCGGGCAGCCATGGGCAAACTGCCGCAAATCATCCACCCGCCCATGCAAGCCCTCCTCACGCTCATCACGGCGTCCATCCTCGCCATGGCCGCAGGCTGGCTCGCATTCGCCAACCAACATCGCACCGCCACGCGCCTGCCCATAACCAAGGCTGGCATCCTCTGGCTCCTTGGCCCATTTACGCTCGTATACTTCCTGCTATCTCTCAGCCGCTTCAACTTCTTCTTTGACCGCTATCTCTTACCCGTTGAATTCTCACTGATCGCGCTGCTCCTCATCCTCCACCAGACCCGCATCGCAGGCCGCATCGCTGGCGTCTGCTGGATTCCCCTGCTCATCATCGCCGCCTTCGCCATTGCCACCACGCACGACGCATTCGCCACAGCGCGAGCCCAGCTGAATGCCGCCAACGCACTTCGCGCAGCCGGCGTCCCGCGTTCCCAAATCCGCGTCAGCATGGAGTACGACGGCTGGACACAGATCGAACTCGACGGCCGCATGGAAAACTGGTCCGACGCCGCATCCGATGCTCTCCCGCAGGTCTGCTCCACCTGGTACAGCATCATCACGCCACGCGTCCAGGCGCGCTACATCCTCTCCATAGCACCTACACCATGCTTCTCTGACTCCGGCATGCCGCCCGTGCAATACACCACCTGGTTCGCACCTCGGCACCGCGCGGTCTACATCCGCGAAATCCACTCACCCCCAAATACTCCCGCTAACTAATTCCTTAGTTGCTCGTCTCTCCTGACAGACGAATATGCCGCCGCGCCGCTCCAACACGCTCACCGAAGCCGAACTCAGGCTCATGCGCCTGCTCTGGCGCTGCGGTGAATGCTCCGTGCAGGACCTCGTCTCGGCCATGCCCGACGATTCTCGCCTCGCCTACAATTCCGTTCTCACCACCATCCGCATCCTGGAAACCAAGGGCTACGTCGATCACCGCCAGGAGGGCCGCGCCTTCCTCTACACCGCCCGCATCCTAGAGCAGGACGCGCAGCAGCACGAAGTCCGCCACGTCATCAGCCGCTTCTTCGGCGACAGCCGCGAGCGCCTCATGCTAACCCTGCTTGGCGACGGCAACGTAAGCACCGCCGAGCTCGAACGCCTCAAGCAGGCCATTGCCGAGGCGGAAGCAGCCCAGCAGCAGAAGGCCGGGGAGAGCAGCCGATGATGCCGGACTCCCTCATGCTCAACCTCACGCAGGCCGGCATCGCCGGCCTCTGGCAAGGAACGATCCTCGCTCTCATGGCCGCCGCTCTGCTGCGCCTCATGCCGCGCGCCTCCGCAAGCCTGCGCCACACGCTGCTGGTCAGCATCTTCGCCATCGCGGCAGTGCTGCCATGGCTGCACGTCGGCGCCATCCACGCACAACAGAGCAGCGATCACGCCCTACGCATCGCTCCGTGGCTCGCGGCTGCCATCGCGTTGGCCTGGCTCACACTCGCCTGCACCCGCGCAACCAGCCTCATCCTCGCGTGGCGCCGTCTACGCACAGTCCGGCAGCACGCGGTTCCTATTGTGCTCGACGGCATGGACGGCTTCAGCGCCGGCACGCGGCGAGCCGCACTCTGCGTCTCACCGGACGTCGACTCGCCCACCATCATCGGCTTCCACCAGCCGCGCCTGCTCCTGCCAGTCTGGATGGCGCCGCTGCTCACCCAGGACGAACTCCGCCAGATCGCCCTGCACGAGTGCGAGCACCTTCGCCGTTACGACGACTGGTCCAACCTGCTCCTCCAAGTTGGCCTTGTCCTCTCGCCGCTCAACCCTGCGCTCGTCTGGCTCAACCGCCGCATCGCCATGCAGCGCGAACTCGCCTGCGACGCCGCCGTCGTCGCCTCCACCGCACAACCCATCGCTTACGCCACCTGCCTCACCCGCCTCGCCGAGCAGCGCATGCACCACACACGCCTGGCTCTGGCGCTCGCAGCATGGGGCAAGCAGTCAGAGCTGGGCCAGCGCGTCCACGCACTTCTGGCACGCCCCGCACAGTGGACCCAGCGGCAATCCCGCATAGCCACCTGCGCCACGGCAGCAGCATTACTTACCGGCACCTTCGGCCTCGCACACACACGGCAGTTCGTACGCATCGCAGCCGCTCCGCAAACGGTAGCCACCGCACCGGCGCCGGCGGTCATAACCGCGACCGATACAGTCATCCGCGACCGCGTACCTGCAAACCTCCGAATGATCCCAGCCTCCTACGTCCTGAAGCCGGTCACTGTCCCGGCAAAGCCAACAAGGCGTAAGCCAACCATCCAGCAAAAGGCCACGCAGCAGAGGGTCGCAGCGGCAGAGACACGCAAGCCCCACATGGTCCGGACCTCCGCGCTTGCCACGACCGAGCCTGCATACAACACCACCGAGTTCCACACCGGCCCCGGCGCGCCCAACGTCCACTTCATCACCACCGAATTTGCCTCGCCCTACGTCGCCGTGCCGGTCGCCAACGGCTGGCTCATCTTTCAGCTTTAGTTCAACCAACCACCCCTCGGAGAAATCACCATGTCCCCAACAACTAATTCATTAGTTTCAACCCACAACCTTCGTCGCTTTGCTCTTCCCTCCAGCCTCGCAGCCGTCGCCGTCCTCAGCTCGGCCATGCTCATCCACGGCACCGGCGTTCACGCAGGCGCCGTCACAGCAGCTCCGCTGGACGACAGCAGCGTCGCCTCTCTATCCGCGCTCGACCACGACATGGAGACGCTTGCCGCGCGCGTCACACCTGCTGTGGTGAACGTTGCCGTCACCAGCAAAGGCGGCGATGACGAAGAAGAAGGCCAGAGCAGCATCAATGATCAGCAGCAGCAGGGTGGCGGCATCAACCCGCAGGATCTGCCACCGCAACTCCGCCAGTTTTTCGGCTTCGGTGGCGGCAACGGTCGCCGCATGATGCCCCAGCAGGAAGAGCTGCGTCACGGCGTCGGTTCCGGCGTCATCATCTCGCCTGACGGCTACATCGTCACCAATAACCATGTCGTCAACGGCGCCACGCAGATCAAGGTGACACTGCATGACCGCCGCGTGCTCAACGGCAAGGTCGTCGGCGCCGACAAGCTGACGGACATCGCCGTCATCAAGGTCGATGCGCACGACCTGCCGGCCATCTCCTGGGGCGACTCCAGCAAGCTGCAGCCCGGCCAGACCGTCCTCGCCTTCGGCAGCCCCTTCGGCGTCCTCCGCTTCTCCGTCACCCGCGGTATCGTCAGCGCAGTCAATCGCGCCTCCATGGGAGCGGACGCACGCACGCCCGGCGGCCTCATCCAGACCGACGCGGCCGTAAACCCCGGCAACAGCGGTGGACCACTCGTTAACATCCACGGCGAGCTCGTCGGCATTAACCAGATGATCGCAACCAATAGCGGCTCGTTCGCGGGTGCCAGCTTCGCCATTCCCGCTGCAACCGCCAAGTCAATCGCAAACCAGATCATCTCCACCGGCTCTGTTCACCACGGCTACATGGGCATCAGCATGAATGACGTGACACCGGAAAATGCGCAGTTCTTCAACCTGAAGGATGCTTTCGGCGCAATCGTCGCCCAGGTTACGCCTGGATCGCCCGCGGCAGCAGCCGGCCTCAAGAGCGGAGACGTTATCGAGAAGCTCAACGGCGCCATCATCGACAACGGCGGCACGCTGCAGCTGGACGTCGCGCAGATGACGCCCGGCACCCGCATTCAGCTCGGCATCCTGCGCAATGGCACACCGCAAACCGTTGCGCTCACCCTTGGCGAATACAACAAAAAGGCTGAGGAGGTGGCTTCGAACGGCACACCCGGTGAGACGCAGAACGGCGGCAAGCTCGGCCTTGGCATGGCCGACCTCACGCCCGATCTCCGTCAGCAACTCCGCCTGCCGGAGGACGTGAAAGGTGCCGCCATCCAGTCGGTCCGTCCCGGTAGCGCTGCCGACGACGCTGGTCTGCAGCCCGGTGACGTGATCGTGGAAGTAAACCGCCACGCCACCGAATCCGCGAACGCCGTCGTAAGCAGTGTCCGCGCTGTGCCCAACGGCAAGGATGTGCTCCTGCTCGTCTGGTCCGGCGGCGGCGAAGGCTACCGCGTGCTGCACCCCAACGCAGGCTGAGCTTCACTGCACTGACTATGAACTGCCCTCGCCTGGTGCGGGGGCAGTTCTGTTTTGGCATCATGTAACTCAAGCGCCAAGCCGGTTATTCTAGATGCCATGGCAACGCTCTCGATCCGCGATCTCGATCTGCATGGCAAACGCGTCTTCATCCGCGTCGACTTCAACGTTCCCCTCTCCAAGGATGGCGGCGAAATCCTGGACGACACCCGCATCCGCGAGACACTCCCGACCATCGAATACGCCCTCCGCGCCAAGGCGAAGGTCATCCTGGCAGCGCACCTCGGCCGCCCCAAGGGCGAGCGCGTCGAAAGCATGAGCCTGCGCCCTGTTGTAGATCGTTTGCGCATGCTGCTCGACGCCGACCTTGGCGCCTCGCGCAACGTGGCCTTCTCGCCCGATTGCGTCGGCGAAGTCGCCGAAGAGATGGTCGCTCAGCTTGAGCATGGCCAGGCTCTCCTGCTCGAAAACCTGCGCTTTCACAAGGAAGAAGAGAAGAACGATCCAGCATTTGCGGAGCAGCTGGCGAAGCTCGCCGACGTTTATGTGAACGATGCCTTCGGCGCCGCGCACCGCGCGCATGCCTCCACGGAAGGCATCACGCACTTCGTCAAGCAGAGCGCCAGCGGTCTGCTGATGGATAAGGAACTGAACTACCTCGGTAAGGCGCTCACCTCGCCTGACAAGCCCTTCGTCGCCATCATCGGCGGCGCCAAGGTCAGCGACAAAATTCAGGTCATCGACAACTTGCTGAACAAGGTGGACGCGATCATCATCGGCGGCGGCATGGCCTACACCTTCCTGAACGCGAAGGGCCAGAAGACCGGCAAAAGCCTGCTTGAAGCCGACAAGATCGACATCGCCGCCGCTGCGCTCAAGAAGGCCGAAGAAAAAGGCGTGAAATTCCTCCTGCCCATCGATCACGTCCTCGCAGACAAGTTCGCACCCGACGCCCACACCTCGCTCTTCGATGGCGCCGGCGACTTCCCTGCGGACCTGATGGCGCTCGACATCGGCCCCAAGTCCGTCGAACTGTTCGTCAACGAGATCAAGGCAGCCCGCACCATCGTGTGGAACGGCCCCATGGGCGTCTTCGAGATGCCCGCGTTCGCCAAGGGAACCATGGCCGTCGCGCATGCCGTCGCCGATAACGCAGATGCCATCAGCATCGTCGGCGGTGGCGACTCCGTCAGCGCAGCCGCCATGGCTGGCGTGACGGACAAGATCACCCACATCAGCACGGGCGGCGGCGCAAGCCTTGAATTCCTGGAAGGCAAGACACTGCCAGGCGTAGCCGCGCTCACACAGAAATGACCCCTTGCATCCGCGAAGTAATTCTGAGCCCAGAGAAGGATCGATAGAAAGAGAGACGTTATGCGCAAGACCGTCATTGCCGGTAATTGGAAGATGTATAAGACGCCCGAAGAGTCGCTCGGCTTCCTCGACGCATTTCTGCCGGAGGTCGCCGGGCACACCGGCGACGAACTCCTGCTATTCCCATCGGACACATCCCTTGCCACGGTGATCCGTCGCATCGAAGGCAGCCCGGTAAAGGCTGGCGCGCAGACCATGCACTGGGCAAAGGAGGGTGCGTACACCGGTCAGACCTCCGCCACCATGCTCAAGGCCATCGGCTGCACCCATGTGCTGCTGGGCCACTCTGAGCAGCGCGCCTATCAAGCTGAGACCTATGAGCAGGTTCATCTCAAGATCAAGGCCGCATTCGACCATGGCCTGAGGCTGGTCGTCTGTGTAGGTGAACTGCTGAACGAGCGGCAGGCCGGTGTCACCAAGGACACGCTGCTCTCCCAGCTCGGCGCAGCGTTCACAAGCCTTTCGCCCGAAACGATGGAGACCGTCATCATCGCGTACGAGCCGGTATGGGCCATCGGTACAGGCCTCACTGCATCCACCGAGCAGGCGAACGAAGCCCACGGCATCATCCGCGACGAACTTCGCGTGCTGTTCAACGATACGATCGCCGACGCAACCCGCATCCTCTACGGCGGCTCGGTCAAACCCGACAACAGTGCCAGTCTGCTGGCACAGCCGGAGATCGACGGCCTGCTGATCGGCGGCGCCAGCCTCGATCCGGCATCACTGCTGAAAATCGTTCGCACACGCTAAAAAACGTTCAATAAACGTGAAAAAGTCCCGCCAAAAACGGGACTTCTCACGTTAAAAAGCTGTTGGTCTAGCGGTTGTGGTGATAATGCCGGTGATGACGACGGTGATGACGTGGTTGAGCCTGGGCCATCATCGGCGCAACAACATCGCCAACGATGAACAAAGTGACCAAAAGCAGCAGACTACGGGCAATTTTCTTCATAAAACTCTCCTGGGGCAGACAGGTACCTCTGGCGAGTGTGAGGCATACACCTGTGGGAATCCAGCCCAATGAATCTGCCTTGGTGCATCATTCCACCCACGAGTCCCGAACAAGGCTAGTGAACGACGCCTGCCTGGTCGAAGGGCCAGTACACAAAGCTGGCCTTCCCGTAGATCAGCGTGCGCTCCACCGGTCCAAAATCGCGGCTATCGCTTGAAATCGACCGGTGGTCACCCATCACGAAGTATTCGCCGGCAGGCACGGTCATCTCCGGTTGCGAGCGCTCATCCGCGTACCGGGCGGGCACGTAAGGCTCGGAAAGCTGTTCCCCATTCACATACACACGCCCGTGATCGATACGAAGCTGATCACCAGGCAGCGCAATCACACGCTTGATGTAACTCTTTGCAGGATCCCGCGGATAGTGGAAGACAACCACATCAAACTGCTTCACATCGCCGACGTGATACGCCAGTTTATTGATGAATAGCCGGTCCTGGTCTTGCAGCATGGGCACCATGCTGGTGCCCTCCACGCGCACCGGCTGGTACAGGAACAGAATAATAAACACCGACACAGCAACCGAGGCCAACACATCGCGCAACCAGGCCCATGAAGCCGCCGACCTTGACGAAGTAGCCGCCGGGGGCTGCGCCGGAGAGCCGGATTGTGGGTTGGGGTCGATCACGGAAGCTGCTTTCACTGTAGTGAGACGAACCACGCCACGCAAGGGTGTACCCTTCATGCTGGGTATCCCGCAGGAACGTACCTGCATCGTAGGTTCGTTGGTATTAAAATGACCACGGCGAGAGACGGGAAGATCTTATGCCAGTAACTATGGAAGAACCGCTAACGAAACGCGAAAACACTCTACGCTCCCTGGCTACGGAGCGGCAGAATGAAGCCTCAGAAGGACTGGACACCAAGTCCGCCCTGGAGATCGCACGCATCATCAACAACGAAGACGCGAAGGTAGCGTCTGCTGTTAAGAAGGCATTGCCTGAAATCGCCCAGGTAATCGATGTCGTCGCGCGTTGTCTACGCGATGGCGGCCGCCTCATCTACGTCGGTGCAGGCTCCTCAGGACGCATCGCCTCACTGGATGCAGCCGAGTGCCCAGCCACCTTCTCAACGCAGCCGGCCCAGGTCCAATACATCATGTGCGGTGGCCCAAAGGCGCTTGCCAGCGCAGCCGATGTGAACGAAGACAGCCCGGATATGGGTCAGCGCGACATCGCCAAGCGACGCCCCACACGCAAAGACATCGTGATCGGCATCTCCGCATCGGGCCGCACACCCTATGTTGTCGGCGCTGTGGAATACGCCCGCCTGCGCGGCGCCCAGACCGCAGGCATCGTGTGCAACCAGAACACGCGCCTGGCGGATGCCTGCGACATCTGCATCGTTGCCGAAGTCGGCCCGGAAGTCATCAGCGGCTCCACCCGCCTGAAGGCGTCCAGTGCACAGAAGATGATCACCAACATGATCACCACCGGGGCCATGACCCGCCTGGGCTATGTGTACGACAACCTAATGGTGAATGTGCACATGAAGAACGAAAAGCTGGTGGAGCGCGGTATCAACGTGCTGCAGCGCGTCACCGGCGTGGATCGCGAAATGGCCATCCGCACGATCAAGTCCGCAGGAAAATCCATCCCAATCGCAGTGGTTATGCTGCGCGCCAACGTGGATAAGATGGAGGCGGTCCGCCGTCTGCAGAAGTCCGACGGCAACGTACGCCGCGCCATTGAAAACTCTGCGCTGGAGCTTTAGCTCAGCAAGGCGGCCGGCTTCTCGGCCGCCGCACCATCCGGAAAGAACATCCAGAAGCACGTACCGCTCTTCTCGCCTTGGCGGCTGCGTACGCGCACGCTGCCACCGTGTTTGCGGATGATCTCTTCGCTCACCCAAAGCCCCAGTCCGGTGCCCGTAGCTGACTTCGTCGTGAAAAACGCCTCGAAGATCTTTGCGCGAGTAGCGGAGCTCATACCCGTGCCGTTATCGGCGACGACAATATGCACGCCGTCACTCCATGTGCCGCCAGGCGGCTTACCGCGGCCACGCCGTGCGCGCAGGGTAAGTGTGCCACCCGCAGGCATCGCATCCACGGCGTTGACGATGAGGTTCGCAAGCAACTGCCGCATCTCGCCACCAAAGCAGAACAGCGTGGCCTCGCGATCGAACTGCTTCACCACCGTGACGTGCGCAGCCGTCATGCGTGGCTGGTACAGCGTCACGATGGAGTCCATGATCTCCGCCAGATTCGTCACGCTCCGCGAAACCGACTGCCGGTAAAAGCGCAGCGTCTGCTGCGTAATCTCCGCCACGCGGGCCAATTCCGCCTGCGCCGTCATGATGAATTCAATCGCCTGCGGGTCCATCGGCTCGTAATGCCGCAGGATGTATAAGAGGTTGGTGACGGACTCGAGCGGGTTGTTGATCTCGTGCGCAACACTGGCTGCAAGGCGGCCTGCCGCGGCCAGTTTTTCAGTCTTGCGCAGGGTCTCTTCAGCCTGCAGCCGCTCCGTGATCTCCGTAACGATCACCCCGGCCCAGCGCACGACTTCCGTCTGTGTGCGTACGGGATAGAAACTCATCAACCACGTCCGCCGTGGTGTGCTTCCAACGGACGCGTCTGCAGCCAGTTCCACATTTCGCATGGCCTCTCCGGTGGCAAACACCGTTGCAAGGCACGTCTCCATGCTGCTGGCCAGCGTGCCAAGGTAGACATCTGCCGGCCGCAAGCCAAGATGATCCTGCATGGGAAGATTTGAAAGATCGGCGAAAAAGCCGTTGAGCCGCACATAGCGGAACTCGTGGTCAAAGAACGCAAAGCCGATCGGGGCATTGCCAAGCATGGAGTCGAGCAGAGCCAGCGTCTCCAGCAACCCGCCGCGCTGCTCTTCCAACTCTCGCACCATGGTGTTGAAGTTGATGGTCAGCAGCCCAGCTTCATTCGTAGAGGTCACCGGCAACGGAAAAGCCGACCCATCGGATCCGGCCCGCAAAACGCTCTGCGTCGCGTCACTAAGCGTGCGCAGCGGACGCGTCATGGTCTGCACAATCAGGAAGATCGGCAGCAGGTTTGCAAGCAAGGCAAACGCGCCGTAGGTAAGCGCAATGCGCGAAATCGTTGATGCCGTGTTGAACGTGACCGAGGCATTGGGCTCCAGCCAAAGAAGCGCGACAGGGGCACGGTCACGGAAGACAGGCGTTACCGCCTCAAGCTGGCCGTTACCAATGCTGAAGATGCGCGGCACAGTTGCGGATGGCAGAACGGCACTCTCACTTCCATCCAGTCCGCTGGAGCGCGCCTTCTTGCTCGCAACGAGAGTCTTGCCTGCGAGATCCGTAATGCGTGTTGCTTCGATCGTCGGAGCGATCTCGGCGAGTTCAAGGATGTCGCGGACAGAGTCGAGATTACCGCTGTTCAGCGCCTTGCCGCTCGCGGTCGAAAGGCGGGATAGTTGCTGCTCCATGCGAAGCCTGGTCCGCTCCCGGGCCTGGTTACGCTGCGAGACCACAATGTACGTAATGAACGTGCCGAGCAGCAGTGTCTGCACCACGATGGTGCCGAGCACAAGCTGCGCGAAGAACGTCCGTGGCAAAAGGCGTCTCATGGGTAAAGGCATTATCACGCGCCGAAGCCACTTTGTACGAGCCTCTTGTGCGCCGCCATAGAACACTTGCGACGGCATCGCGTTTTTATAGGAGGTTTATGTACCGAACGGATCGGTCAGCGACGGGCTTTGCGGCGTGAACAGGATGCCCTTGTCCTTGCCGATATGCATGCAGTCTTCCAGCCGCACACCGAACTCACCCTTGAGATAAATCCCCGGTTCATTCGAGAAACACATACTCTCACGCAACACTGTCTTGTTCCCGCGGACAAGATACGTCCACTCGTGACCGTCCATGCCGATGCCGTGCCCCAGGCGATGCGAAAAGGTCTTGTAATCCGGCCCAAAACCCGCGGCGGTAATGATGTCGCGCGCGGCCGCATCCACTGCCTGGCACTCATTGCCTGCCTTCGCTGTATCACGTGCGGCGCTCTGGGCTTTATGCACGGTATCGAACACCTTCTGCATGCGATCCGTCGGCTTCCCATACACAAACGTCCGTGAGATATCGGCAGTGTAGTCCTCCACCTTGCAGCCGTCGTCGATCAGCACAATGTCGTTTTCCTTGATGACCTGCGGCTTGATGGAGCCGTGCGGCAGCGCGCTGTACATGCCCGTCTCGCAGCTGGAAAAACCGGGAAAGCCCGCGCGCACATACGCAACGCCCATCAAATCCGAGAACTGCTGCGTCGTCATACCAGGATGACCGGCCTTCCAGGCTGCCTCGTACACCTGCAGCGTCACCTCGTTGGCAAGGCTCAACAGCGCAAGCTCATGCGGCGTCTTGATCATGCGGCAGCCCGCTGTGATGGGTGTTCCATCCACAACCTGCATGCCGGGGCAGGCCTTTGCAACCTCGTTCGCGAAGACGAACGGCGTCTTCTCCTCCATGCCTAGCTTGCCGCTGCGAATTCCCGTGTCAGCCAAGCCCTTGGCGACAAGCGCATATGGACTCTCATCCTCATTCCACACGTATACCTTTGCGTTCTGGCCGCCCGGCACCGTCTCCAAACGTTCTCGGACGCGGTCTTCCTCAAACGCCGGGCAGACGACAAAGGCATCACCCTTCACGGGGATGACATAGCAGAGCATGCGTTCACTGTTGCCCCAGCGCAGGCTAGTGAAGTAGACAAGAGAGGTGCCACCCGCAAGCAAAGTGGCGGCAATGCCCTGCTGGCCCATCAACTCACGCGCGCGGTCTATGCGCTGCTGGCGCTCCGCGACTGTGATCGGCGTTGCTTCAGCCTTACGGTTCTTCAGCGCGGCGACTGAAGGCGGTAGAGCGTCAGAACCACCCTGCCCGAAGACTGTCGCAGGTACAGCCGCAGCAAGCGCTCCCGTTGCTAAAAAGTGACGACGATTCATGCTTCATCCTCCGGCGTGAACGCACATGGCGCTCTTCATCCGTTTCCTCTGATGTTGTGTCTGAACAGCCTCAGGGTATCGCATCCTTCGTTTTACAGTCACATCCACGTTTCGGCCCCCCATGTAGAAAGCCAATGCTCAGCCTGAAAGACGTGTTACTAAAGACCGTTTGCCTCGCTATGGAGGCAAACAGGAGGACATATCCCTTTGCGCAAAAAGTTGCGGGCAACGTTCTCGTATTCAAGGGTCTATGTGTGCAGTGCGGCCCGCATATGAGGAGCCGCAAGGAGCACACCGATGAAACCGACCATGCTTGCCGCCGCCCTCGCACTTACTCTCACCGGCTCTGCCGCCTTCGCGCAGATGCCTGCACAAAACGATCCCGCGCAACAGAACCTCTCCCAGAACACAGCCCAGCGCCACGCCATGGACCCGCACAAGGCCGCTATGCGCATCGGCCGCCAACTGAATCTGTCGCCCGACCAGACCGCCAAACTGGAACCGATTCTTGCCGATCGCCAGCAAAAGGTGATCGCTCTGCGCTCGGACACGTCCCTCACCGACATACAGCGCAAAAAGCAGATGCACGTCATTGCAGCCGGTACGCGTATGCAGATGGCGAACGTACTCACGCCGGACCAGATGACGCAGCTGAAGGCGATGAGGCGCAAGCACATGCAGGATGGCCCAGCGGTGTAACGATTAGGAAACAGCCAGAATAGGTCTCGTGCTCGTTCTGGCTGTCCCTGAATCCTGTTCCCTGCTCACCCGCACCAAACTTGCCACGCCATGTCCTGTTTTCCCTCGTAACTCTTTCGTAAACTGGTGCGATGGATAAGTTCGTTGTCCGCGGCGGGAATCCCCTGCTCGGCACCATCAAAGTCTCCGGCGCGAAGAACTCGGCACTGCCGTGCATGGCTGCTGCCATCCTCACGGCCGACGAGGTCATTCTCGAAAACATCCCGCAGGTTCGAGATATTGAGACAGAGCGCAAACTGCTGGAGGCGATGGGCGCGCACGTTGAACTCGGCTACGGCCGCGCGCAGCATCGCACCACCATCCAATGCGCCATCCTCAGCGATCCCGTCGCCAAATACGAAATCGTCAAGACGATGCGTGCTTCGTCGCTTGTACTTGGACCCCTCATCGCCCGCACCGGCATGGCCCGCGTCGCCATGCCCGGAGGCTGCTCCATCGGCGACCGTCCCATCGACCTGCACCTCAAAGGCCTTGAAGCCATGGGCGCTGTGATCACACACGATCACGGCTACGTCGAAGCCCGCACAGAACGCCTGAAGGGCGCTCACATCGTCTTCGACAAGATCACCGTAACGGGTACGGAAGACCTGCTCATGGCAGCCGTGCTGGCTGAAGGCGAAACTCTCTTCGAGAATTGCGCGCAGGAACCCGAGGTAAGCGACCTAGCCGCCATGCTTATCGGTATGGGCGCAAAGATCGAGGGCGCAGGCACATCCACGATTCGCGTGCAGGGTGTCGACAAGCTCCACGGCGTAAAGCACAAGATCAATCCTGACCGCATCGAGGCCGGCACCTTCCTCATTGCCGGCGCCATCACAGGCGGTGATCTGAATGTGGACTGCGTTAACCCGGCACACCTAGCCGCGGTCATCAGCAAGCTGGAAGAATGCGGCGTACGGCTCGACGTCGGCAAGGACAACATCCGCGTACGCAGCGAAGGTGGCACACTGAAAGCCGCCGACGTCTCGACCGTGGAATATCCGGGTTTCCCTACCGACATGCAGGCGCAATACATGGCGCTGGCAACGCAGGCTGAAGGCACGTCCACCGTAACCGAAAACATCTTCGAAAACCGCTTCATGCACGTCAGCGAGCTTGCGCGCATGGGCGCCGATATCAAGGTCCAGGGCCGCACCGCAACCGTTCGCGGCCGCACACCACTCTCGTCCGCCGCCGTCATGTGCAGCGATCTCCGAGCATCCGCCTCTCTCGTCCTTGCTGCGCTCATCGCCGACGGCGAATCGATCCTGGACCGCGTCTACCACATCGACCGCGGCTACGAGCACATCGAAGAGAAGCTGCGCGGCGTGGGTGCGCAGATCCGCCGCATGGGCGAAGTCTTCGGAAAAAGATGAACACGAAAGTCTGCTGTTGATCGGGATCGAATCGATCATGCCGACCAACGGGAGGGCCACGCGAAAGCAGGAATAAGGCGTATGAACGCCCTGGCCGAAGGAAGAGCCTGCAAGAAGCAGGAATAAGGCGTGCAAACGCCCACCCCCCGCTTAGGAGGCCCATACGGCAGGACAAATGTTCGTTCGCTAAGTACCATTACTTCATCCGCACGTCTTCAGGAGATCTCTACGATGCGCCGTTCGCATTGGCTAGCCGCCGCTTCCCTGCTCGTTGCCTCGCTCACCGCCGCGGCACAGACGCAGATTCCACTGCTTTCAGACCGCACAGACTGGAGCGGCCCCGCCGCCGCATGGTGGGCGCATGTCCAGTTTCTCGCGGACGACAAGCTGGAAGGCCGCCGCGCAGGCACGCCTGGCTACGAAAAGGCTGTCGCCTACGTCGAAGAACAGTTCAAGTCCATTGGCCTAAAGCCGATGGGCACCGCGGGCTACCAGCAATCGTTTGAAATGGTTCCAACGACGGTAGAAAACGACAAGTCGATGCTGACGCTTGACCGCGACGGCAAGACACTTACCTTCGAGCTGGGCAAGGACGCAACACTTGCCGCAGCCTGGACGAACTCCGGCCCGGTAAGTGCGCCGCTCGTCTTTCTGGGCTACGGCCTGCGCATCCCTAAAAAGCACATGGACGACTTTGCCGGCATGGACCTGAAGGGCAAGATCGTTGTCTTCTTCAACGCTCCTCCGGTCAACCTGCAGGGACCGCAACGTGCCTACGCGCGCAGCAACGACCAGCGCTGGAAGCAGCTGAGCGCAGCCGGCGCGGTGGGCATGGTTTCGCTAGCGCTCGCGGCGCCTGTCACCGATCCGAACGCGCCAGCACGTGCAGGCGGCGCACGCCTCCTCTTCAGCGACCCCGCGGTGGACACCCTGAAGGACATGAAGGTCAGCGCGACGATCTCCTACGCAGCGTCGCCTAAGCTGTTTGAAGGCGCCGGCCATACCTATGAAGAACTGCGGGCACTTGCCGTAGCAGGCTCGCCACTACCTCACTTCAACCTGCCCGGCACGCTGCATGCGGAAACGGTCGTGAGCAAGGGCACACCGCTGCACATGTCGAATGTGATCGGCATGCTGGAAGGTTCGGACCCGAAGCTGAAAAAGGAATACGTCGTCGTAAGCGCACACCTCGACCACCTCGGCATCGGCCGCCCCGTGAACGGCGACAGCATCTACAACGGCGCCATGGATAACGCATCCGGTTCAGCGTCCGTGATCGAATGCGCAAAGCTCATGGCGCAGTACCCGCACCCGAAGCGCTCGATTCTCTTCATCACACTTGCCGGCGAAGAACTCGGTGAGCTTGGCTCGGCTTACTTTGCAACAAAGCCGACTGTACCTAAGAAGGACCTCGTCGCAGACCTCAACATGGATATGTACCTGCCGCTCTTCCCGCTGCGCTTCATTGAAGTGCAGGGCCTGGGCGAGAGCACGCTCGGCAACGACGCGCGTGCAGCCTTCCAGTTGAACGACGTCGAAGTGCAGTTCGACAAGCAGCCGGACGAAAACCGCTTTGTCCGCTCGGACCAGGTGAACTTCGCCAAGCAGGGCATCCCCGCGCTGGCCTTCAAGTTCGGCTGGACACCCGATTCGCCTGAAATGAAGACCTTCAACGACTGGGTCAAAATCCGCTATCACAAGCCCAGCGACGACCTGCAGCAACCCGTCGACAAGGTAGCCGCAGCACAGTTCACTGTCGTCCTGGCCCAGCTCATGGAGCGCGTGGCAAATGGACCGCGGCCGGACTGGTACCCGGAAAGCTCGTTCGCGGGACAGGTGGTTGCAACGAAGTAACGGCAGCGTATCCGGAACACAAACGCCAGCCGGGCATCCACCGGCTGGCGTAGTCTTTTAAAGAGGAGACTTCGATGGCAACCGCACCCGCGCTCATGACACTCGAGCAGTATCTTCACACCAGTTTTAGCCCTGATGTGGATTTTGTCAGTGGTGAACTCAAGGAGAGGAACGTGGGCGAAAAGGATCACGCACGGCTTCAATCACTCATCTCTGCCATCTTTGTCTCGCGGGAAGATCAGTATGGCTTCGAGAGCTGCACAGAGCAGCGTATCCAGGTTACCGATGATCGCGTCCGTATCTGCGATTTCACGCTGGTCGGTAAAGGCGCTCCGTATGAGGAAGTGCTGAGAACGGCTCCCGTACTATGCATTGAAATTATGTCGCCGGAAGACCGTCTGTCTCGCGTATTAAACGTCCTGCAGGACTACCGGGCCATGGGTGTTCAGGATATCTGGCTTATCGACCCACAAGAGCGGCTTGCCTATACGTTCGGCAACAACGGGTTACAGCAGCAACAGGATTTGAAACTCATCGGGGCTACACAGGGTGCTTCCTTAGACGTCGCAGCACTCTTCGTGAAAATAGATAAGAGCAGACATAAAGAGAGCGCATGAGCAACGAAACACAGACGTTCGAATTACCCCAGGCGCCCGCAGCCATGCCCGGCGTAAAAGTAGCCATCCTGGGCACGGGTAAGATGGGCGGCATTCTTCTGCAGGCCTTCCTGAAGAACAACCTGCTCCATCCTGAGCAGATTGTCGCCACCGTGGCGCATCCGGAACGAGCCCACGCACTGTCCACGCAGTACGGCGTTGAGGTCACCACAGACAACCTGGCAGCGGCGCAGCAAGCGGATATCATCTTGCTCGGCGTGAAGCCAATCCAGGTGCCTGCCCTCGTCCAGCAGATCAAGCCGGCCCTTACGCCGGGCAAGCTCCTGCTCTCATTCGCCGCATCAGTCAAAACATCCTCGATCGAGGACGCCGCCGGGCACCCGCTCGGTGTCATCCGCGCCATGCCAAACACACCTGCGATGCTGGCCGCAGCCATCACCGCGCTATGCAGTGGCCGCTTCGTTACTGACGAACAGATGTCCATGGCGCAACGCATCTTCAGCACCGTCGGCCGCACCGTCATCGTCGATGAGAAGCACATGGACGCTGTCACAGGCCTCTCCGGCTCCGGGCCGGCATTCATTTACATCATCATTGAGGCACTCGCCGAAGCAGGTGTAAACGTCGGCCTGCCACGCGACACTGCCACTCTGCTCGCCGCGCAAACGACCTTCGGGTCCGCACGCATGGTGCTCGAGACCGGCTACCACCCGGCACTGCTGAAGGACGCCGTAACCACACCCGCGGGCTGCACCGTCGATGGCATTCTTGAACTCGAAGAGGGCGGCCTCCGCGTCACGCTCATCAAGGCCGTCAAGCGCGCCACGCAACGCGCCAAAGAACTCGCAGCAGGATAGCAATTATGGCTACCTACCTCGCAACCCCGGCACACACCACACGCAGCCTCCGCGGCGTGCGTATCTGGGCGTGGACAACGCTGTGCTTCTTCGTGCTGGTCGTGCTTGAAGGTGCGGTTGTCCGCGCAACCTCATCCGGCGCAGGCTGCGGCAAGAACTGGCCGCTGTGTAATGGACAAATACTGCCCCACCATCCGCAACTCGCCACCATCATTGAGTTCACCCACCGCTCACTCACAGGTCTTTCAACGGTGATGTTTGCTGTACTGATCGCATGGACGTTCTACGCAACACCGAAACGGCATCCCGCACGCATGGCATCGATCCTCGCGGGCGTTCTTCTGCTTATCGAAGGCGCCTTAGGGGCCGTCCTCGTATTGGGCGGCTACGTCGAGAAAAATGCCTCCAATGCGAGGGTCTTCGTGCAGGGCATCCACTTTACGAACACTATGCTGCTGCTGGCCGCGGCGACAGTTGTTCCAGTCCTGCTTGGAGAAGCACGCAGTGTCGCACGCGGCCTGAAGTCTGCTATGGCGGTGGCTCTGTTTGCAACGCTGGTGACCGGGGCGACAGGCTCCGTTGCAGCGTTGGCGGATACGCTATTTCCCTCGCCAAGCTTTGCCGCGGCCATGACGGCAGACTTCGCCGCGAACTCGCCGCTCTTGATCCGTATGCGCTGGATGCATCCCGCGGCGGCATTGGTGGCAGCGGTTTGTACCGTATGGCTCATCATCGGCTTTCGAAAACGGAACATGCCTATCCCCATGCTGACCCTGTCCGTTAACCTCATCGCACAGATCGTGGTCGGCTGTCTGGACGTTCTCTTCCTCGCGCCAACAGCGTTGCAGGTGCTCCACCTGTTGAGCGCGGATGTCTTCTGGATTTCGCTCATCGTACTCGCGGTACCGATCGTACGGCCGCCTCACCAGGCAGATCTCGCCTGAGCTGCTCCACGAAAAACGAAGAGGGTGCAGCCCGAGGCTGCACCCTCTTAAAAACTGCGAAAAACTTATTGGCGCGGCGGATCGTGCGGCGTGGTCGTCGGAGATTTGTCGCCGGTTATCTTCTTTCCAAGGCTCTTGGTGCCGCGAGCCGTCTTACTGGCTGCCACTTCCGTCCCGTGCGCTGTGTCTTTTGCGGCAACCTTCGTGCCATGCGCCGTATCGTGTGCGGCCACACTTGTGCCATGCGCAGTCGCGTGCGTAGCCGTCTTCGTGCCCGACTTCGTCTTGTTGTAACCGGTCTTGGTACCTTTGGCAATCCCGTGACCGGTCTCCTTGGTGGCATTCGAAGTGTCGTGGCCTGCCGTCTTCATATCCTGGTTGGCTGTTTGCGCCGCCAGGCTCACCGTTGTGCATCCTGCCAGGACAAATGCTGCAAAAGTCATGGATCGCATAGAGTTATATTCCCCCGTATAAACCTGACGCCTGTATCAAATACATAGATTCGGGAACACACGAAGTAGTTGGACGCAACAAAAGCCCTGCGTGCAGCAATCCTTTCATAAAGGACCATTAGCATAGGTGTGCTGCGCCGCACCAACAGACGCATCGCATCACCGGGAGACGATGGCGACCAAAGAAAAAGCACCGCGCAAGACGAAGCAGGCACCCGAAAAGGCTAGCCGGACTGCGCAACACCTCTTCTTCAATCGTGACGAATCGTGGCTACGGTTCAACGGCCGCGTCCTGGAAGAAGCACAGGACGAGACCAATCCGCTGTTGGAGCGCGTTAAGTTCCTCGCCATCACCGCCTCCAATCTCGACGAATTTACCGAGGTACGTGTCGCAGGTACGCTGCAGCGCATTGAAGATGGCTCACCCTCGCCTGACAATGATGACGGCATGACCGAGCAGGAGCGCCTGGAAGCGCTCGCCGACCACCTCCATCGTTTCAACCGCGAGCAGTACGCCTGCTGGACGCGCCAGCTCATCCCCGCGCTGGCCAAGGAACGCATCGAGCTCACCCAGTGGGAGAACCTCGACGAAAGCGCTCTGCGCCATAGCAACGAGTATTTCGATCACGAGGTCGATGCCCTGCTGACGCCAGTCACTGTCGATCCCTCGCACCCGTTCCCACGCCTACTGAACAAGGCACTTTGCATCGGCCTGCTGTTGCGCCGCAAGCGCGGATCGCGCGTGTCACACGGCGGCAACGAAGGCGTCACGCTCGGTGTCCTTACCGTTCCCCGTTCGCTGCCGCGGCTCATCCATCTGCCTGCCCCGGCCGAGACGCACCGTTTCATGTTCCTGCATGAGCTCATCCAGGCGCGCGCGCCACGCATGTTCCCGGGTTACGAAGTGCTTGCGATCGCACCCTTCCGCGTGACGCGCAACAGCAACCTGTACCTGCAGGAAGAAGAATCGCGGTCACTGCTTGAGAGCGTGCGCGCCGAGTTGCATAACCGCCGCAAAGGCGACGTCGTACGGCTTGAGATCGCCTCAGGCGCCGACGAAGAACTCATCGACCAGCTCCGCGTCAACTTCCAGCTCGACCGCTGGCAGGTCTTCCGCGCGGACGAACCGATCAACCTCACCCGCATCATGGAACTGGTAAGCGCGGTCGACAGGCCTGACCTGAAGTTCCCCAAGTTCACCGGCAAGGAGTTCGTAACGCCGCGTGGTCCGGAAGGCCAACCGCTGAGCCTCTTCCAGACGCTTCGCCAGGGCGATGTTCTACTCCACCATCCCTTCGACAGCTTCCACACGGTCGAGCGCTTCATCGAGGCCGGCACAGAAGACGAGCGAGTCGTTTCCATCAAGCAGACGCTATACCGCACCTCATCGGACTCGCCGCTCTTCCAGGCACTGCTGGATGCGGCATCGACGACCGATGTAACCGTCGTCGTTGAGCTGATGGCACGCTTCGATGAAGACTCGAACATCCGTTGGGCACGCACCCTGGAAGACGCCGGTGTGCAGGTCTTCCACGGCATCGTTGGACTAAAGACACACGCCAAGCTGGCACTGCTGGTCCGCAAAGATGAAGACGGCGTTACCCGCCGCTACGCTCACCTGGGCACCGGCAACTACAACTCCGTGACCGCTCGCTTCTACACCGACATCAGCCTGCTCACGGCCGATGAAACCATCACCGGCGCCGTTCAGCGCGTCTTCAACTTCCTTACCGCGGGCGCGCAACAGGGCGAGGCCTTCCGGCCGCTCATGGTCGCTCCCGTCACGCTTGCGGCGGATATCATTCACCTCATTGAACGCGAAGCGCAGCACGCGCGCGCCGGACGCCCTGCACGCATCATCGCCAAGATGAATGGCCTGCTGGATGGAAACACCATCCGCGCGCTCTACGCGGCATCGCAAGCAGGTGTTGAGATCGACCTCATCGTACGCGGCATGTGCGCGTTGCGTCCTGGTGTGCGTAACCTGAGTGAGCGGATTCGCGTGCGCTCCGTGGTGGGCCGTCTGCTGGAGCATAGCCGCATCTTCTGGTTTGCGAATGGATCGACAAGCGAAACCGGCGACGGCGACACAAGCGAGGTCTTCTGCGGGTCCGCGGACTGGATGGTGCGGAATCTGTTCGAGCGCTGCGAAACGGTGTTCCCCGTCAAAGCTGCAGCACTGCGAAAGCGGCTGCGCTGTGAAATCCTTGAGGCCTACCTGCAGGACACCGTGAAGGCGCGCATTCTGCAGCCGGACGGCGAATATACCCGGCCGCCCCGTGGCAGCCATCCTGTAGAAGCGCAGTTGCGGCTGATGGAACTTGCGGGCGGCCCTGTCGTAACGCCTCCGGCTTCATCCGCAAACGTCTCCGTCAATGACACTTCAAAGGTTGCCGTCAAGCGCACACCCCGCAAGGCCTCGTCCGCGCCTAAGAAAGGCGCCCGGTCGACAAAAAGCCCTTCCGGCTCAAAGCTCGCAAAGCCTGCATCCACACCTGCGAAGGCATAAGCAAGAGCATGACCTCAAAAGAACTCTGAGGCATGCTCTTTACGTCACGGTATGCTCCGGCTCGCTATTGAACCGTAACGGAGAAGTTGAAGTTGTGCCGGGCATTGACCGCCGCATTCACTGACGCTCCGACAACCGTGAATGTGTAGGTGCCGAGTGGCGTGCCATTTGTGGTTGTGCCGCCGCTCGCCGTCCCTGTTCCACCGCTGGAGTTATTGGTCGAGTCCACCTGCCCCAGACCGCAGCCTCCGCTCATCAGCAACACTCCCAACATCAGCACCAGCAACGCCGCGACCCGGCGGCGCCTGCCGCGGGCGAAGCAGAGTACGAACAGGCCTCCCAGGCCAGCCAGTACCGTCGGACTACCCGGGAAACGCTGCGCCGTGACACGCGATGAGGTCTTGTTCGCGGTCGTCGTGACCGTAAGTTGAGCCGTACCGCCCACCATGACGACGCTTGGCGTCACCGTACACGTCGTCTGCGAATTTCCCGGCGGCGTGCATCCCAGCGCCACCGATCCGGCGAAATTGTTGATGCTGGAAACCACCACGGTCGTCGTGCCTGTGCCGCCCGCGGAAATCTGCAGCGTGGACGGGATAAAGCTGAGCGTGAAGTCGCCAATGTTCACCGTGAGTGGGCTCGACGTCTCCTTGTTGAACACGCTGTCGCCGGAATAAACGGCGGTGATGTTATGAGTACCTGCGACCAGCCCCGTGGTTGAGAACGTTGCGTACGAGGTATTGACCGTATTCGACAGCAGCGGGGCCGAGCCCAGCAACAGGACCGTCCCGTTGATCGTGTCGTAGAACGTGACCGTACCCGTCGGGATAAGCGCGGTGGTGCTGATACTCGAGGTCAATGCCGCAGTGAGGATCACATTCTGCCCTACAACGCCTGACGTGGTGTTCGCGGTCAGCGAGATCACTGCGTCCAGCGGTGTTGGCGTAACGACCGTACCGGCAGACGTACTGCCGTTCCAGTTGGTGTCGCCGCTGTAGACCGCGGTAATCGTCTGCGCCGCCGTACTGGTCAGCACCACACTCGCGGTGGCCACGCCGGCGCCAAGGGTCCCAGACCCAAGGAACCGTCCGCCGCTGTAGAAGCTCACCGTGCCGGAATAGGTGTATGTGCCCGTACCGGTACCGGAATTAGCAACGGTAGCCGTCGCAACAATAGGTGTGCCTGCCTGTGGCGACGTCGGCGTCAGGCTCAAAGTCGTCGCCGTGAAGCCCTTCACTGATGTGACCTTCGCTGTTGTGCTCGGGCACATCACGTTCGTATTACAGGTCACCGTGATCGTATACGTGCCCGGAGGTGGCACCGGGAAGGAAATCGAAGCCGTCCCGATGGCCGATCCGGTTTGCCCTTGCAGTGTCCCGGTATACGTGCCGTTGTTGCCGCTGATGGTGGCAGTCACAGTGCCTGATGGCGGCGTTGTGCCTGCGGCCAGTGTGACAGTCACGCTTAGAGTCGCGTTGTAGCCGTATGGGATGCTGCCCGACGGTGACACGGTCGCAGCCACCGTTGCGGTGACCGGCGAGATCGTGATGACGACCGGTGCTGTGCTGCTGCTGCCGGCGTAATTTGTGTCTCCGCTGTACGTCGCGATCAGCGTGCGCGCACCAACCGCGAGCGTTGACACGGTGATCGTCGCAGATCCGCTTGCAAGCGTGCCTGTGCCCACAGTCGTTCCGGACGTGGCATCCGTAATCGTGATCGTTCCTGTGGGTACTGCTCCGCTGGCCACATAGCTCGCCGGCGTTACCGTTGAAATCAGTGTGAACGAGGTGCCGAACGGCCCCGTGTAACCGGACGAGGACGACAGTGATGTCGTCGTCGAGATCAACGCGGAAGCGGTCGTGGTTGTCACAGCGGCTGATGTAGCCGCCGCAAAGTTGGCGTCACCCGAAAAGCCCGCGGTCAGTGTGTTCGTCGTCGTTGCCTGCGGTGCCGCAAGTGTAGCTCGTATCGAAGAGGTTGCCGCGGTGAGCGGGCCGGTATACGTGGCTGACCCATTGACCAGTGTGACCGGTGATCCGAGCGCGGTCGTCCCGTTCATAAACTGAATGGTGCCTGTCGGCACGGCAGCGGATGTACTCGCACCCACCGCCGCCGTCACGGTTGCTGTAAGCGTCGTACTTGCGGCGGTTCCACCCGGTGTCACCACAAGCTTCACCACCGGTGTTCCCTTGGCCTCTGTCACTGAAACGGACGCAGGGATGTAACACGAAAAGCTTGCGCTCGTCGTGCAGCTGGCCTGGAAGCTGAAGGTACCGGCATTCGTCGCAGGCACATTGACCGTCGCCGTCGCAGTGTTTGCAGTGGCGCTCGCTGTAAGCGTCCCTGTAAACGTCTGTGTGGAGATGTTCGTACCAAACGGATACACCGTCACCGTTCCACTCGGCGTGCCGATGCCGCTTGGCGCCGACACAGTCACCGTTACCGGGATCAGCGCTCCAACGCCAACAGCCGTCGTCGGCACAGAACCTGTGACCATAGCGGCCTCAGGGTTCACGGTCGCCGTCGTGACATTCGTGGTGGACGAGGCATACGTGGAGTCACCGTTGTAGGTGCCTGAGAAGTTGTACACGCCCCCGGCCAGCGTGTTCGTCGTGTAAGTACCAACGCCGCTGGAGTTGAGCGTCACGCTGGTTAACGTTCCGCCCTGGGTGGAAGACAGCGTGACGGTTCCGGTAGGAGTCCCACTGCCGCCTGAGATAGTCACTGTAAATGTCAGGTTCGCGCCATGCGTAACGACTTGCGACGACAGTGTAAGCACCTGGCTGAGCGGCACCGTCGCGCCGTCCGGCCACGCCTTGATCAGGCCGTCCGGATTCACGGTTCCAAGGCCGTCCATTGCCGACCACGTTCCAACAGGCGTGCCATCGGCATGGCTGAAAACACTTGCCATCGGCGCGAGCTTGTAGAACGTTGCGGCAACTTCACCCTGTCGCACGCCCGCCTTTGCGACAATGCTCTGCAAGGCCGCGGTAAGCGCGATAGCGTCTGTCGCTACAGCAGCATCCGGCGTTGCCCGCAGGTCGTCGCTCGGCAAGCCAGTCGCAACCTGCCAGCTGGGCCGCGGCGTCACGTTACGTGCAGAAGGTGTCGTAGCAGCACCGCCTGCAATCACAAGCGAAAGTGCGCGCGCCGGCAGCACAGCCGGATCGGCATGCAGTGCCAGAACGCTCTGGCCCTGTGCACTCGCCTGTTCCAATATGTCGTTCAACTCTTCGAGCGATCCCGTCGTCGTAAGGTCCGCAGTCACAACAGCGGCCGCATTTCCATCGACGGACGCCGCAAGCGAAACCAGCCCGTCCGTCGCACCGGGAGTGGCCTCAAGTCCGGATACAGCACGAATGATCGATGCCAATGCCACCGGCACCGACGGTGTTCCGTTCACAAGCACGCCATCGCCGCTCGGCATCGCAAGCCGGTGCAGCTGTATCCCGAAGGCCGTCGAAGCCTGTTGCGCGGTACCGCTGACTGTGAGCCGCATGCCACCAGCCGAAACCGACTGCACGGTAAGTCCCTGCGTCGCGAGCCATGCTTTGACCGGCGCTACAACCGTATCGGTTGGCGCAAAGCGCGTGGCAAAGTCCGCTGGTGTCATCCAGTGGTGATAGCTCGAGCTGCCAGACGTTTGCACTGCGGCGAGAAAGCTGTCGAGATCACTCTGTTGCGCTGTCGTCCGCTTGAGTTCGATGATGATGGATGGCACAGCCTGCGACCCTGGCAAAATCCCAGCGTCCGTTGCGCCGGCGGGCAGCGCACGCTGTATCTGCGGCAACGCAGTGCGGCCCACAGTGTCGCTGCTTGCCGCATAGGCCGCAGTCGTTCCAAAAGCGGTTAGGGCGAGCACCGCTGGAAGCATGACAAGCTTGCGAGCGGAGCCGGGGAAACGGCTCGTGTGGAAGAAAAAGGACATGGGGTGACGATTTAGTTTCCCCCGAGATGCACCACATGGCAAGCAATCCGTTGCGCATATCACACGCGAGTTGTAGTCGAAGGAAAAAATGATCAGATCTTTCTGCGCGTGGTTGGGTATTCGCGGCGGCGTAGCATCGAGTGCATGAAGAGCTTTGGCATTGTGATTATGGCCGCCGGTAAAGGTACCCGGCTGAAGAGCGCAAAACCGAAAGTGCTGCACACTGTGGGCGGCAAACCTCTGCTGCTGCACGTCATCGATGCGGCAAAGGCCGTACACCCCGCCGAAATCGCCGTTGTCGTGGGCCACGCCGCAGACCAGGTGAGAAGCGCCGTCGCCTCCACCGGCGTGGAGTTCGTCCTTCAGCCGCAACAGCTGGGCACCGGCCATGCGCTGCAATGCGTGCGCGACTGGTACGCCGAGCGCGGTGTTCAACCGCCCGAACACCTGCTGGTCCTGTCAGGCGATGTCCCGCTCATCCGCCCCGAGACAATCCTCGCACTCTGCGAACTGCATCTCCGCGAAGCCGCAGTCATGACCATTCTCACCGCGATCCCCGGCGACCCAACAGGCTATGGACGCATCATCCGTCGCCGCGATTGGAAGAATGATGTGCTCGCAATCGTCGAACAGAAGTCGCTGACGCCGGAACTGCTCGCCGAACCGGACCGCCTGCGTGAGATCAACAGCGGTATCTACGCCTTCCGTACATCAGCCCTGTTCTCCCGTCTCGGCAGGCTCGAAAACTCCAACAGCTCCGGCGAGTTCTATCTCACAGACGTAGCCGCCATGCTCGTGGGGGACGGGGAACCTGTATTCGCCATGCCTGCCGACTCCGCCGAAGAGGTCCTCGGCGCGAACACGATCGCAGAAATGATGCACCTGGATTCAAGCCTGCGCGCCATCGTTACCGCCAGATTCATGGCCGCGGGCATTACCATCTTCCGGCCGGAGACCGTCACGATCGACGCTGAAGTCGAGATCGGCCCGGACACCGTCCTTGAACCCTTCACGCAAATCCTAGGCAGGACCAGGATCGGCAGCAACTGCCGCATCCGCTCCTATTCCGTCATCGAGAACTGTACCCTCGGCGATCACGTACTCGTCCGCAACGGCTGCGTCCTTGATTCCTCCACCATCGGCAACGGCGCCCTGCTTGGCCCGTACTGCCATATCCGTCCTGAAAGCCAGATCGGCGCACGTGCGCACGTCGGCAACTTCGTTGAGACCAAGAAAACCGTTCTCGGCGAGGGCTCCAAGGCGAACCACCTCGCCTATCTGGGTGATGCAATCGTGGGATCAGGCACAAACATCGGCGCAGGAGTCATTACCTGTAATTACGACGGCGTAAAGAAGCACCAAACAACGATCGGCGATGGCGTTTTTGTCGGTTCAGACTCAACACTGGTTGCACCTATTACATTAGAGGATGGTTCGTATGTTGCTGCAGGTAGCTGTATTACGGATAATGTACCCTCCGGAGGACTGGCGCTGGGCCGGGCGCGGCAAGTAACGAAACCGGGGTGGGCTGCCGATAAAAGGAAGGCGGCTCAAGCAGCCGACGGTTCGGGAAAAGCAACGGCCTAAGCCGTCACTTCTACTGTTTTTTATATATATCTGCATTTTTTAGTACGAAACGGCAACTTTCAAACCGATTCTGCGTCATAATAAGTGTGAGCAGCGATGCTCAAGAGATTCGCGGACGGTTGAGCAGCATCCGCCGCAACAAGTTGCGTCACTGGCCTCCCCCGTATCGGTTCATAGCCGATACGGGTTTTTTTTGCTTTGCGCGCGTGACAAATACAGAGACCACGCGTCCACGCTATCATCATGCATATGAAGCGCTTGCTGCCGCTCCTCGCCATTGCCCTGCTCACGATCGCTGCGTGTGCGCAGTGGTCGAATCCTTCTGCTGATGTTCCTGCGTATAACAACGGTGCGCCCACGAAGCCGCTACCGCCCGTTTTAAGTGGCGCGCAGCTTACCGGCGTAAACTTTTCCTACCCGTACCAGGTGACCGTCTACAAGATGGCGGCGAAGATTCAGCCTGTGCTGCACCAGATGCCCTGCTTCTGCCGCTGCGATAAAGGTATGGGGCACAACAGCTTACATTCCTGCTTTGAGGGTACGCACGGAGCGGAATGCTCCACCTGCATGAAAGAAGCGGCCTTCACCTACGCTGAGACCAAGCGCGGCAAGACCCCAGCGCAGATTCGCCAGGAGATCGAAAAAGGGCTCTGGATGAATGTCGATCTGGAGCATGTTTCGCTCTAAACAGCGCTCAAACGCATAGAAAAAGCATGGCTTTTGCCATGCTTTTTTACGCTTTTTGAATGGAATTTAGCGGTCGCGATCAGTTACGTAGCCAGGCACCCAGTGCAAGGCGCGCAACGCCTTCGCAGCATCGTCATCCGCCGGCTTCAGATCTGCGATGGACTGCCGCGCGGCTTCCGCGTAGGCGCGGGCAGCGTCCATGGCGTACTCCAATGATCCGTGCCGGCGAAGAATTTCCAGAATCGTGGAGTGCTTCACGCGGGTGAAATCGCGGTCCGCCAGCACCGTCCGGATCGCCTCGCGGTCAGCGCCCGTTCCCCGCTCCAGCGCGTGGATCACGGCCAGTGTTGCCTTGCCTTCGCGGAGATCACTCGCGACGGGCTTGCCCAGCGTCGCCTCTTCTCCGGTCAGGTCCAGCACGTCATCCACAATCTGGAAGGCGAGTCCAAGATTGCGGCCGTACTCGCCTAGCCGCTGCTCCACAGCGTCGGACGAAGCGGCAAGCGCGGCTCCAAGCTGCATGCTCACCTTGAAGAGCATGGCCGTCTTGCGGTAGATCAGGTCGAAGTACTCTTCCTCATTGATCAGGTGGCCCAGCTTCTGCATCTGCAGCAGTTCGCCTTCCACCATCTGCTGGGTCAAGCCGATGAGCAGGTCCAGGATGTGGAAGTTGCGCTCTTCTAGTGCGGTCTGGAAGCTCTGCATGTAGAGCCAGTCGCCCGCCAGCACGCACTTGCTTGCGCCCCACGTGGTGTTGGTGGAGGGCTTGCCGCGGCGCGTCTGTGCCTCGTCGATGATGTCGTCGTGGACCAGCGTAGCCGTGTGCAGCATCTCCACCACGGCGCCCATGCGGATGCGGCTCTCACCGTGGAAACCAAGCGCCTTGGCAGAGAGCAGCAGCAGCAAAGGACGAATCCGCTTGCCGCCGCCGGAGATCAGGTAGCGCGCAATGTCGGTGATGACAGTGACTTCAGCCTGCGATTGCCTGCCGAACTCGCGCTCAACAGCACCAAGGTCATCGCTGACGAGATCGAAGACTTCTTTGGTAGTCGCTATGGGCTGTGGACTCACGCTTCTTAAGACTGTAACAGGAGGATGACTGCCAACACTTGATGCGCCGAACAGCGAACAGGCCGGCTAACGATGCGACGCAGTGAGCGCAGACTCACCGCCAGCCCAAAGCCACGCCGCGCCGCGCACGCCACTCGCGTCACCATGAATCGCACGCTTGATGGGCGTCTCGATAGGTCCGCCAAACGTGTACTGCGAGACCAGGCGAGGCAGGTTGGTGTACAGCCGGTCCAGCTGCGACAGCCCGCCACCAAGCACAAAGCAATCCGGGTCCAGCGAATTGCAGATGGTAGCGAGGCTACGGGCCAGGCGACTCTCAAGCCGTTGCAACGCAGCCTCCGCTTCGCCGTCGCCAGACTCACTGAGCCGCACAATCTCCGGGCCGTGCAATGGGCGGCCTGTCGCGCGTGCAAAATCCTGCTCCAGCCCCGTTCCCGAGCACCATGTCTCAATGCAGCCGTATTTGCCGCAGTAGCACACCGGTCCCGGCAGTTCGTCCTGCGACGCCCACGGCAATGGATTGTGGCCCCACTCGCCCGCCAACCCATTCGGGCCTGCGTGCACGTGCGCGTGCAGAGCAAGACCGCCGCCGCAGCCCGTCCCAAGGATTACGGCAAAGACCAATGGATAACCCGCACCCGCACCGTCCGTGGCCTCAGACAGGGCAAGGCAGTTGGCGTCGTTGGCGCAGCGCACCTCACGGCCAAACCTGCGTGAGAGGTCCACCTCGACGGGTCGCCCATTCAGCCAGGTCGAATTCGCGTTCTTCACCAAACCGGTGGATTGCACAACCGACCCTGGGATGCCGACGCCAACAGTGCCCTGCATGCCGGCCCGGCTTTGGAGCAGCGTGGCGACTTCGATCACAGCATTCACCGTGCCGGGATAGTCCTCCCGCGGTGTCGCGATGCGGATGCGATCGATCTCGCGGCCGCTCTCGTCAAAGGCGCGGCCTTCAATTTTGGTGCCGCCCAGGTCAATGCCGATGCGAAGACTCATTACGTTGCAGGCTGCTCCCCTGCGGCCGCAGCCGCGTGCAGGCGAAGCTCAACCAACTCGCAGATGGTGTGCAGCAGCAGCTTGTGCGCCTCCTGAATGCGGGCCGTTACCGCGTGCGGCACAATCATCTCCACATCAGCCAGACCGGCACACGTGCCGCCCGTGCGGCCAAGAAACGCAATAGACACCACGCCCTGAACCTTCGCCGTGTTCAGTGCACGCACCACGTTGGGGCTGTTGCCGCTGGTCGTAAATGCGAATAGAACGTCTCCCGGCAGGCCAAACGCTCGCACCTGCCGCGCAAAGACTTCGTCGAAGCTGTAGTCGTTGCCGCACGCCGTCAGGTCGCCGCCATTGGTGGTGAACGAGATTGCAGGATACGGCCGGCGGTCCTGGTTGAAGCGCACTACGAACTCTGTCGTAAGGTGCGAGGCATCGGCAGCAGAGCCGCCATTGCCGCACGCCAGCAGCTTCTTGCCGCTCAGCAGCGCGTCCGCCAGCAGGTCGGCAGCGCGCAGCACCTGCGGCTCCATGGGCAGCAGCGTTTGCAGCATTGCCTGTGCGTCCGCAACATTGTGTTGAAAGATCGATTCCGTCACCGTATCCCCTAGAGCGTTCCGCGCTGTTGTGGCTGCAGATACGTCAGAACGTAGTCGCGGACGCCGTCCTCCAGCGTGGTGAACGGCTTGCTGTAGCCCGCGGCACGCAGCTTGTCTGTCGCGGCCTCAGTAAAGTACTGGTACTTGCCTTGCAGGTGCTCCGGCATGCCGATGTATTCGATCGCAGCCGGGTGTCCCATTGCACTGTAAACGGCTGTGACCAGGTCGCGCCACGTCCGGGCAATCCCGGTACCGCAGTTGAACAGTCCACCAATCCCATTTTCGGAAAGCAGCCACAGCGTCACATCCACGGCATCCTTCACATAAATGAAGTCGCGCATCTGCTCGCCGTCGTTGTAGTCGGGCCGGTGGCTCTTGAACAACTTCACCTTGCCTTTGCCGTCCGCGCCAATCTGACCAAAGCTCTTGTGGACGACGGAGCGCATGTCGTCCTTGTGATCCTCATACGGGCCGTACACGTTGAAGTACTTCAGCCCTGCGATGGGATTCTCCGTCTTGGTGAAGAGGCCCTGCCGCAGCGCCCACAGGTCGAACATGTGCTTGGAGTAGCCGTACATGTTCAGCGGCTTCAGCGAAGGCGTTGCTGCATCGGCATCATCGTACCCCCTGGCTCCGTCGCCGTAGGTTGCGGCCGATGACGCATAGACGAATCGCACACCGTGGTACTGAGACCACTCGCACAAGGAGCGCGTATAGGCATAGTTGTTGCGCAGCAGGTAGTCGGCGTCACGCTCTGTGGTGGCGGAACAGGCGCCCAGGTGCACAATGCCGGCCATCTCCGGCAGAACGGCATTTGCCGTGCCGTGAATGCGGTCAAGGAACTCCTGCGGCGGAATCAGGTCGTCGTACTGCAGGCCGACCAGGTTCTTCCACTTCTCGCCGGTACCAAGGTCGTCCACCAGCAGCAGGTTCGTCTCGCCGCGCCGATTCAACTCCGCGACTGCATTCCGTCCAATAAACCCTGCCGCACCGGTTACGACCGTCATCTTGCCCATGGCTGTCATTGTAGCGAGGCTTGCTGAACCCGGCGTGTTGCCTGGTGAGCTGCCGTGGCTGTGCGGTTCCCTTTGGTTCCAAACTGATAAACTGCCGGTTAGCCCGATGCCCCAAAAGTTTTATCTCACGACACCGATTTACTACGTCAACGCGCGGCCGCACATTGGGCATGCCTACACGACGATCGCCGCCGATACGCTGGCGCGGCACAAGCGACTGCTGGGCGATGATACGTATTTCCTAACCGGTACGGACGAGCATGGCCAAAAGATCGGCCGCTCGGCGGCTGCCGCGGGCATCCCGCCACAGCAGTTTACCGATGAGGTGAGTGATACCTTCCGCTCGCTTTGGCAGCGGATGGGCATCTCGTACGACCAGTACATCCGCACGACGGATGCGAAGCACAAGCGTGGTGTGCAAAAGCTGTTCTCGGCCCTGTATGAGCGCGGGCATATTTACCTGGACAGCTATACCGGCCAGTACAGCATTGGCGAAGAGATGTTCGTTGAGGGGCCTCCGGGCACGATTGGGCCGGATGGCAAGCCGACGGAGACTGTGACGGAAGAGAACTTCTACTTCCGCCTCTCGGCATTCCAGAAGCCGCTGATCGATCTCATCGAGTCGAATCAGCTCACCATCACGCCCGAAGCTCGTAAGAACGAGGTGCTGAGCTTTCTGCGCGGCAACATCAGCGAAGGTGCTGAGACGCTGCTGAGCGATACCGGCGTCGCCTATGTGCCTGGCGCGGTGAAGGATCTCAGCGTCTCGCGCACCAGCTTTGACTGGGGCATTCCGGTTCCCTCACCTGCGGCAGATACGACCACGCAGAAGCATGTCATCTACGTCTGGCTGGACGCGCTTGCCAACTACATGACCGCGGTCGGCTACGGTGACGATACCGAAGAAGGCGTGGAGATGTTCCAGCGCTATTGGCCTGCCGATCTGCACTTCGTGGGCAAGGAGATTGTGCGCTTCCACTGCGTCTACTGGCCGGCGTTTTTGCTGGCTGCGGGGCTGCCGCTGCCGAAGAAGATCGTTGCGCACGGCTGGCTGCTGTTTGAGGAAAGCAAGATGTCCAAGAGCCGCGGCAATATTGTGCGGTCTGAGACGATCCTTGATGCGTTTGGCAGCTTGAAGCCGGATGCTGAGAAGTATGAGCAGGACCTCTTCGGTGCGGACGTGCTGCGGTATTTCCTGCTGCGGGAGATTCCCTTTGGGCAGGATGGATCGTTCTCCTTCGACGCGCTTGTGGCGCGGTACAACAGCGACTTGGCGAACGGCTACGGCAATCTCGTCAGCCGCACGCTCACGATGATTGGGCAGAACTTCGATGGGGTGATTCCGGAGAGCGGACTCACTACAGAACTGACGACGGCCAGCACGGATGCCATCGCGGGGCTGCGCGGCGGTCTGGAGCGGCAGGAGTTCACGGCTGCCGTGACTGCCGTGGCAGGGCTGATCGCGGCGACCGATGGCTACCTTACCGCGAATGCGCCGTGGAAGCTGGCGAAGGATCCGGATCAGCGCGAGCGGCTTGCGACCGTGCTGCGGACGGCGGCTAAGAGCATTCGCATCATGACGGCGCTGCTGTATCCGGTGATGCCGTATGCGACATCGCAGGTGTGGCAGCAGCTTGGCCTTGGCAGCATTGAGCGCGCAGCCGAGACTGGTGAGTTGCGCGACCTGACACATGGCGGCTTTCCCGCTAACACACAACTTGGAACCCTCGCGCCGATTTTTCCGCGCGCGGAAAAGGAACTGGTAGCACGTATGAATGACGCCGAACAGAAGCCCGCGCTCCCCGCTGAACCCGTCGCCGAACTCAAGCAGGGCGAGCAGCCGCTCACGCCCATCAGCGATGCGGCAAGCTCGCCGCTGGCGGAAGCCGCGCCTGTGCCGTCAACAGAGGCGGCGCCTGCTGTTGCCAAGCCGGACACGCCTGAGATCACCATTGATGACTTCATCAAGGTCGATCTGCGCGTCGCACAGGTGCTTGTCGCCGAGCGCATTCCAAAGGCTGACAAGCTGCTACGCCTCGAGGTCGATCTTGGATATGAGAAGCGGCAGATTCTCGCGGGCATTGCGCAGTTCTATGAGCCGGAAAAGCTGGTCGGACGCAAGGTCGTCATCGTCGCGAACCTGGCACCACGGAAACTACGCGGGTATGAGTCGCAGGGCATGATCGTTGCGGCGTCAGTTGGTGATGGGACGCCTGCGCTGGCCAGCTTTCTGGAAGACATTGAGATTGGAGCGCGGCTACGGTAGTTGCTGAGTTTCTAGTTTCTCAGTCACTAGAACCTAGAACCCTTAGAGACTTAGAACCGTTCTTATGCACATCATTGATTCGCATGCACATCTCGACTTCTCCAGCTACGCCGAAGACCTCGACGTGGTGCTTGGCCGTGCTCTTGAAGCCGACGTGAAGACGATCCTTGCGGTCGGCATTGGTGATGGTCCGGAGACGATGCACCGTGCGCGTGATCTGGCGGTGACGTACGCGGGACAGTTGCCGCGAATTGTGGCGAGTGTTGGGATTCATCCACAGGAAGCGGCGCATGCGACACCGGAAGCGCTGGCGAAGGTGCGTGCGCTTGCGGCTGATCCGAACGTTGTGGCTATCGGCGAGATCGGGCTTGATTACTATCACTTCGACAACCCTGATATCGATGTGCAGCAGGCTGCCTTCCTGGCGCAGATGGAGATTGCGCTGGAGTGTGACAAGCCGATCCTGATTCATTGCCGGACCAGCGAGCTTGCGACGCCGCAGGCGAAAGAGCGTTTCGGCACGGCTGATGCGCAAGCTGATTTGCTGCGGCTGATTGCGGAACACTTCTCCAGCAGGGGCGGCACAGGCGTGATGCACTGCTTCTCCGGCTCTGCGGACGAGGCTCGTCAGGCGCTGGAGCTTGGCTTTTACCTGTCGTTCGCGGGGAACGTCACGTATGCGCGGTTCCCATCGATCCGTGAAGCCGCAGAATTGGTCCCGTCAGACCGATATCTCGTCGAGACGGATGCGCCGTTCCTTGCGCCGCAGCCGTTCCGTGGCGAGCGCAACGAGCCGGCTCGCACGCGGACGACTGCCGAGTTCGTCGCCAACCTGCGTGGCGTATCGTTGGAAACGCTAGCCGCGCAGACCACCGGGAACTTCCAGCGGCTCTTCCGCATCCATCTCTAAGCACGACTGCAGCACTCTGCGCAGGAAAGGAACGATCCCCCATGGCAAACGACAACAGCTTCGACGTTGTGAGCAAAGTTGATATCCAGGAAGTGAAGAACGCCATCGACCAGGCCACGAAGGAGGTCAACGCGCGCTTCGACCTGAAGAACTCCAAGTCGACGATTGCCCTTGAGGGCGATGACACGATTCAGCTTGCGTCCCAGGACGAGTACACGATAAAGGCTGTGATCGAAATCCTGCAGCAGAAGCTGATCAAGCGCGGCGTGTCGCTGAAGAACTTGGACTACGAGAAGGTTGAGCCCGCCGCGAACAGCTCCGTCCGCCAGAAGATAAAGCTGAAGCAGGGCATCACATCCGATGCCGCAAAGAAGATCGTCGCGCTCATCAAGGATTCGAAGAAGAAGGCTCAGGCGAGTATCCAGGGTGACACGGTGCGCGTGTCGGCGAAGGATCGCGACATTTTGCAGGAGATCATTGCGCTGCTCAAGGGCAAGGACATGGGTGTGGAGCTGCAGTTTACAAATTATCGTTCGAACTAAAGGCGCTTCGTTTACTTGGATTCGCGGATAAAGACTGCCCAGTCGGGGAGTGGTTCGAAGACACGGGTGCCACTTTCATCCTTGCTAGCGAGGAGTACGAAGCCTTCGGCAGTGGAGTTGTCGTACAGACCTGCGATGTCGGCAATTTGGCATGCATTCTGGGCATTCTGCATCGATCTTGGAAAGCGGCGGCGCTGATCTGTTTCTGAGACGTCGTGACCTCCCTTAGCCACTCGACTTTTGACGCGCTCGATGTTGATCTCGACTGAGTTGGTTCCGACGAACAGAAATTCGATTCCGTATCCAAATGACTTTGCGGAACGCATCATGCGCAGGTACGTGTTGCCGGACAAGGTCGTCTCGACGACGAAGCTGCGACGTTCCTGAAGCATCTCGTCTGCGAGGTTTAATACAACACGTCCGGCATCGATGGGCGATACGGGTCGCGAAGAGGGATCCATTGACCTGGCGATAGCGTCGGGATCGAGTATGCCGTACGACTGGAATCGCTCACGATTCCATTTGGTAAGAGTGCTTTTCCCGCTGCCGTTTGGACCGGCAATGACGGTGAGTACCGGCACTAGCTTGCCTTCAGTGCGGCCTGCGTATCGGGCTTCAACTCCTGAGCGCGCTTTGCACGTTCGGCGAGCTTCCATTCCAGAATCATGTTCTCGATAATGACACCCTCGCGGGCGTTCTCAGCAAGCCATCTCAGGTATGTTTCCGTGTCACGTGCCATAGTCAAAGTTTACTCCTGCGCCTAGTCCTCTTCCAGCACCAAATCTTCGGCGTCGCGTTCACGCTGGTTGCCTCGTTGGAGGAGGACGTGGACGCGGCCTTCGGCGGCTTCGAGTTGTTGCTTGCAGGCGTCGGAGAGCTGCACGCCCTGCTCGAAGAGCGCGAGCGATTCGTCGAGCGCGAGATCGCCCTTTTCAAGGCGGTCCACGACCGTTTCGAGTGATTTGAGTTGTTCTTCGAAGGTTGCCATGTGCCTCTTTGTGTCGTTCGATAGGTCGCGCCGTTGGCGCTATTCCAACGTCTCAAACGCGAGACGTGGGGCACCCGCAGATAAGTGGATCAGATACGTAACGCGAGCTTTCAGCCCGCACGTTGCGTCTTCACCTGTACCTGGGGCTGCGCCCCAGCGTATTACAGCGCGGGCCTTCAGCCCGCAAACGGCTCGCCCTTCCTATGCCCCAGGCTCAACCTTCCTAGCCCTGGGCTCGACCCTCCTATGCCTTAGGCTTGACCTTGCCCTAATCGTACCCCTCTACTTCGCGTTCTGGTGCTCTACTCGCGGCCAGCAACCTACTCCGCGGCGGCGGGTTCGAGCATGGCTTCGAGGACTTGTGCGGCTGCGCTGTAACGTGCGAGCGGTGCGCTGACCTGCACGCCTTGCACCATGGGCTGCGCTTCGGCGAGCATTTCCTGGGCGATGCGGATGCCTTCGGCTCGGGAGGCTTCGGTGCCTTCGACCCGGCCCATGCGGTCGAGTATCTCCTGCGGCATGCGGACTTTCAGATCGTTCTTCATGAAGAGTGCGTTCTTGACGCTGGTGAGCGGCCAAATGCCGGCGACGATGGGGATGCGGAAGCCTTCGATGCGCTTGAGGAAGTATTCGAGCAGGCGCAGGTCGAAGACGGGCTGGGTGATGCCGAACTCGGCGCCCGCTTCGACTTTCGCGGCGAAGCGGCGGATCTCGGCTTCGAGATCGGGGACGCCGGGGTTGGCGGCGACAGCGATGGTGAAGCCGGTGCTGGCGCCGATGCTGTTGCCGCCGATGTCGAGCCCGTGGTTCATGTCGCGGACGATGCGCGTGAGGCCGATGGCGTCCACGTCGAAGACGGCGGTGGCGTCGGGGTAGGTGCCCATCTTGGGCGGATCGCCGGTGAGGCAGAGCATGTTGCGCAGGCCGAGCGAGGCTGCGCCCAGGAGGTCGGACTGAATGCCGAGCAGGTTGCGGTCGCGGCAGGTGTAGTGGAGGACGGTTTCAATGCCGATCTTCTGTTGAATCTGCAGGCAGAGGCTGCCGGCGGACATGCGGGCGGAGGCGCGTGGGCTGTCAGGGACATTGATGGCGTGGATGCCGAGGCGCTTGAGCATGCGCGCGCCTTCGAGCTCGCGGGTGGCGTCGATGCCTTTGGGTGGGACGATCTCAACCATGGAAACGAACTCGCCGCGTGCGATGCGGGCGCCGAGTGTGGAGCGCTCGGCGAGTGGGGGCGGCTCGATGGCAGAGGCCGCGGGCTTGGCGGAAACGCTTTCCACGCCCTCGGCCTGGGCCTGGATGGCGCGGACGGACGATCGCATCGCCTTGATGTGCTGGGGCGTTGTGCCGCAGCAGCCGCCGATGATGGTGGCGCCGAGACGCATGGCTTTACGGGCGAAGCTGGCGAGGTACTCGGGCGAGCTGAGATAGATGCTGCGGCCGTCCACGCAGTTCGGCAGGCCGGCGTTGGGCATGGCGGCGATGGGTAGCTTGGTGACGCGGCGCATGCGCTCGATGGTGTCAAGCACCAGCTGCGGGCCGTTGCTGCAGTTGCAGCCGACGGCGCGTGCGCCCCATTGTTCGAGTTGCTGCGCGGCGTCTTCGGGAGTGGCGCCGTCGGGGAGATTGCCGGCGTCGGTGACAGTGACCATCGCGATGATGGGCAGGTCTGGTGCGGCCTCGCGTGCGGCCTCCATTGCAGCTTCGGCTTCGGCCATGGAGGTGATGGTTTCGATGACGAAGAGGTCAATACCTGCCGCGACGAGCGCCTGTGCCTGTGCGGTATAGGCAGCGAGCATCGTGGCTGGATCGCGGTCTTCAGGCGGAAGGCCGAGCGCGCCCATGGCTCCTGCCACGAGAGCGTGGTGCGCGTGCTTCTCGCGCATGCCGTCTGCGGCGGCACGGGCGATGCGGACGGCTGCCGTGTTGATCTCGGCGATCTTGTTTTCAAGGCCGAAGCGCTTGAGGCGGATAGCGTTTGCGCCGAAGGTGTTGGTTTCGATGAGCTCGGCGCCGGCGAGGAGGTATTCCTCGTGGAGTTCGCGGACCATCTGCGGATCGGTGAGGTTCAGCTCGTCAAAGCAGCGGTTGATGAAGACGCCGCGGGCGTAGAACATGGTGCCCATCGCTCCGTCGCAGAGGGTGGGCGTGGCGCTGAAGATCTGCTCCAGGGCAGACGGTGATGGTGTGGGTGTGGGCATCAGTGCTGTTCTATGGTACTTCGTCGGGTACGGTTGCCGGGCACGGGGTGTGTCCGCTTTGGTATACTTCGGCAGGTCGCGGAAAGGGAGAATGCCGCGCCGCCGTTGAGGTTTCCGTTGAAAAGTGTTTCTGTTGCGCGGTCGGCAGCTGCCGTTGCGTTAGTTGCTGTCGTCGCTCTCCTCGCGGGCTGTGGAGCTCGTCCCTACAAGACTACGGTGGACCAGTTCGCGGGCCGTCCTGTGCCTCCGTCAAAGCTTACACAGCGTGTCATGGTTGCGATCAACCACGCCTCCGTCGTCGCCGGCGCACTTGAAATTCTTGACGCCAAGCGGGATATCCGGTCGAACGTGTACCAGGCGAACAGCACGTTCATGATCAGCTCGTTTTCAGCCAACGCGCTACAGATCCTGAACTACCCGGAAGAGACACGTGGCTACGTGTACAGCACCGACGGCTCGGTTACGACAATCAACTATTCGACGGAAGCAGGCGCAGGCGCCACTGCGGCAGGCACCGGGACCATTTCGTCCTACTTTGTGCCATCCGATGTGCAGTCGGTCTACACCACCTCGGAGAGCACGGGCACGTTCACGATGTCCGCGCCTGCGGCTGGGTCCGCAACAACGAGCTCACTCGGAACGACGTATTCGTTTCCTATTCCGGACGTGTACAAGGTGGTGTCGAATCCATCGCACACCGTGGTTCTGTTATTCCTGCGCAATTCCGACACCGTCTACCGTCTGCTGTTCCTGAGCAGCGGCCAGACACCGCCTCCGAATTATCTGACCTGTCAGCCGCTGAACGACCCCATCTATTGCATCGTTCCCGTGGGTTCCACGCAGGCTGACGGCACGGTGAAAGAGCCGTCCTTCCACCGGCCGTACGACGCGTACTTCTCGCCGGACGGCACGCAGGTCTACGTGATGAGCTGCGGCTCGGAGTGCGGCGGGACGGCCGCGAACGGCGACGCGCAAGCTGCCGTCAACTTCGCGAATCTGAACATGCTCCGCTACGACTACTACCCTGGGACCGTGTACACGTCGCCCATTGTGAGTTCGACACCTGTGGCGGGCGGCGCGACCACGGCGATCTCGGACGGCACCACGTTGTATGTTGCAGGCCAGTCGCTGCAGGCGGATGGTCTGTACGGCGGCAATCTGTCGCTGATCAACCTGGCGACGAAGACCGTCTCTCAGACGTTGTCCATCGCGGATGGAACGCACAGCAAGATGCTGTTTGCCGACAACAACACGCTGTGGATCGGCTCAATCAATTGCGCCAGCGGCGAGCGGGCAGCGCACAATCAGAATTACAACTGCCTGACGCGCTTCGATACGTCGGCCAAGGCAGCAGGTATCGTGCCCGCTGTTACACCCGGTACTGCGGCTTCGGTTCCCTACCCGAATGAAAATCTGGATCTGTACTACTACGGCAGCTTGACTGGACTGTGCTACGTGGAGGGCCTGAGCAAGATGTACACGGCATACGGCGGCCAGGTGCATGCCTTCAACACGGTGGATGGCTCCGAGATTAACAACCAGTTCATTACAGTGCAGGGCACAGCCGAGGACGTCTCGTACATGGACGCCTCAACCAACGAAGTGGACTGATGTCACGACGGGTATAAGACACTGACGCCGCCTGCTCCGGGCGGCGTTGCTGTCTGCCCGCCAACCGAGCCAACCTTATACCCTGTTGGGGACTCCGACGAAACAATGAGCTTTTCCGACTGGCTGCTGTCCGATCTGCGGGTGCCGACCGCGCACGCACCTGAACCGGAGAATGCTTGGTGGCGCGTCATGTGCCTTACGGGTGTGGACTACTTCTCCACGCTTGGGTACCAGCCGGGTATTGCGTTCCTGGCCGCCGGCGCGCTGTCGCCGTTCGCAACGCTTGTGCTGGTGCTGGTGACGCTGTTTGCCGCGCTGCCTGTCTACAAGCGCGTATGCAAGGCCAGCCCCTACGGACAAGGCTCCATAGCCATGTTGCAGAAGCTTTTCCCTGCATGGGCGGGCAAGCTGTTTGTGCTGGTGCTGCTTGGCTTTGCCACGACAGATTTTGTCATCACCATGACGCTGTCCGCGGCGGACGGCGCAGCGCACTTGATTCACAATCCGCTGATGCCGCGCTGGATGGATCACCAGGCGATTGTCACGCTGCTGATTCTTGCCGTGCTGAGCGGCATCTTCCTGAAGGGCTTCAAAGAGGCGATCGACGTTGCCGTATGGTTGGTCGGCAGCTACCTCGTCCTGAATGCGCTGGTGGTTGGCGCGGGCATCATGCAGATCATGCATCATCCTGAGGTAATGCATGGCTGGCGTGTTGCAATCGCAAATCGTCACCAGAGCACGTGGGCGATGATCGGTGTGTCGCTGCTGCTGTTCCCCAAGCTCGCGCTGGGCCTGTCCGGCTTTGAGACCGGCGTGGCGGTGATGCCGCTCATCAAAGCCGACAGCCAGGAACACCGCATCCGCAATGCGAAGCGCCTGCTGATCACAGCGGCGGCCATCATGAGCGTCTTCCTGATTGCCACAAGCGTGATCACGACGGTGTTGATTCCGGCAAAGGCGTTCCAGGAGGGTGGCGACGCGAATGGCCGCGCCATGGCGTGGCTGGCGCATCACTACACCGGCAATGTGCTGGGCACGGCCTATGACATCAGCACCATCCTGATCCTTGGATTTGCGGGCGCGTCTGCCATGGCCGGGCTGCTGAACCTGATACCGCGGTATCTGCCGAAGTTCGGCATGGCGCCGGAGTGGGCGAAGGCATCGCGGCCCCTGGTGCTTGTGTTCATGGGCATTGCGACGATCGTTACGCTGCTCTTCCATGCGGACGTGGACGCACAGGGCGGCGCCTATGCCACGGGCGTGCTGGTGCTGATCACATCCGCGTCCGTGGCCGTGATGCTCAGCGTGTGGAAGACCGGATGGCGTTGGGCATTCATCATGACGACGATCGTGTTCGCCTACACCACGCTTGCCAACATTGTGGAGCGGCCCGAAGGTCTGAAGATTTCGTCCATCTTCATCGGCTGCATCCTCGTCAGCTCGTTCGTCTCGCGCGTGGTGCGGTCCACCGAGCTGCGTATTACCGATGTGCAGCTCGACGAGGCCGCCGAATCCATCCTTGCCGAGGATGAAGACCAGCTCATCCGGCTGGTGGCGCGTGGGCCTGAGATCGGCGATACAGTCGAGGCGCTGGACATCTCCGACTGGAAGGTGCGGCACTTCCACAACCTGTCGGACGAAGAATGCCTGTTCTTCTTTGAAGTGTTGCGGGGTGACGCTTCGGACTTCTCCGAGACGCTCAATGTCACCGGCCGCCGGGTTGGGCGACACCGTGTTCTGTCGGCGAAGAGCCCGGTGGTGGCGAACTCCATCGCAGGCATGCTCATTTACCTGGAGCAGCGCACCGGCAAGGTGCCGCACGTCTATTTCCGGTGGACGCAGGTGAGCCCTGCCATCAATATCATGCGTTTCCTGTTTCTTGGCGAGGGCGACACGGCGCCGTTGACGCAAGAAGTCCTGCGAAAGGCGATTCCACAGCAGGAGCGCAGGCCCGTGGTGCATGTAAGCTAAACACAGCTTCCGCACGTCCGTTGCACCCAACAGGCACATTGCAACGTCTCACGACTTGAGCTCATGATCAGTTTCACCAAGCAGCGGCGCGTTGGCTCCTCGACGGTCTTTGACCGGGCGTGCGCCGTTCTATGCCTGCTGCTGCTGTGCTTCTCGGTCGGCCACACCGTCCTTGGCCACAGCGAACTCGGTTCACCGGCTGGGCTGTACGACGCACATGCCGGGCTCAGCCACCAGGTCACGCCGCTCTCCACGGACACGCCGGACGCCTGCGCCCTGTGCGTTGCCATGGCGTCTGCCGTGCCGCTCCATGTCTTCAGCGTAGCTGTACCGCAGACGGCGCAGCCACGGCAGCCTGTACCCGTCGCGCTCGAAGGCCCGGTAACCGGCTGGCACGCTTCTCTCTCCTGCAGGCCTCCGCCTACGGTGTAATCCGCGTTTTGACGAAGCTGTCGCGGCAACCATCCCGCCAACTTCGTCCCGGTGCATAGCTGCACACCGCCGATTACGCCGTTCTCACCACAGGAGATTTACCGCATGCGCATGGGCCACATTGCCCTGATGCTTTCGCTCTCGCCATTGGCGGCAGGCACATACCTGCATGCCCAGGGCAATGCCGGTTCCGTTACCGGCACGGTCACGGATGCGACGGGCGCCGCGATTCCGAATGCAAGCATCACGATCTCAAACCCCGTCAGCGGCCTCAGCCGCAGCACCACCAGCGACGCCGCGGGCCATTACACCTTTCCCAACCTGCCATATAACCGCTACCACGTGCAGGCAAACGCGCCCGGATTCGCCTCAATAGGAGCCGACGTGCAGGTGCGCACCGGCAACGTCAATGCGGTCGATCTGTCGATGACTGTGGGCGCCGCGGCGCAGGAGATCACCGTTGAAGCGGACGATGTACTGAATACCAGCGCACAGCAGGAGAACACGATTGACCGTGACCTGTTTACCAAGCTGCCGCTGGTGAGCACGTCGTCGCCGCTATCGTCGCTGGTGACACTCAGCACGCCGGGCATTGCATCGGATTCGAACGGGCTTTTCCATCCACTGGGCGAGCATGCCGATACGACGTTTGCCATCGACGGCCAGCCCATCAGCGATCAGCAGAGCCGCGTCTTCGGCAATCAGCCCTCGCCGAACATTATCCAGTCGGTCAATGTCATTAACGGCATTGCGCCGCCGGAGTACGGCGACAAGACGAGCCTGGTGGTGGAGACGACGACGCGCTCCGGCCTTGGGCTTGCGCATCCCACGGGCACCATTTCGCTGGGCTACGGATCGTTCGGCGATGTCACGCCGTCGATCGCACTTGGGCTGGGTGGGCCCAAGGTGGGTGACTTCCTGTCCGTCGACGGCATGCGCAGCGGGCGCTATCTTGATACACCCGAGGACCGGCCGATCCATGACATCGGCAACAATCAGAACTTCTTCAACCGGGCGGATTATCATCCGAACGATGCGGACGCCCTGCAGCTGAACCTTGGTGCGTCACGCTCATGGTTCCAGCAGCCGAACCAGTACGACCAGCCGGCACAGGATGAGCGAGGCGAGATATTTTCATACAACATTGCGCCTTCGTGGACACACACGATCGATGCCAACAGCCTGTTCAGCATGTCGCCCTACCTGCGGCAGGATAACTTCCACTACTATCCCAGCCATGATCTGTTCCATGACACACCGGTCACGCTGGCGCAGTCGCGGCGGTTGCAGAACCTTGGGTTTAAGGCCAATTACAGCCTGAGCCATGGCATCCACAACATGAAGGCGGGCGTGATGATTTATCACACGTTCCTGAGCGAGGGCTTTGGCCTGGGTGTGACGGATGCGACCTACAACGCGCCATGCCTGGACAGCAGCGGCAACCCGGTGACTGATCCAACAATCACGAGCCAGGCACAATGCGGTGTGGGCAATACGTATGTCGCCAACACGAACTACCGGCCAGGCCTTGAGGCGTTTGACCTTACACGCGGCGGCTCGCTCTACACCTTCAAGGGCCATACGGACATCAAGCAGGAAGCGCTTTACCTGCAGGACAGCATCACGTGGCACCAGTGGAACGCGCTGGTGGGTGTGCGTGCGGACAACTACAACGGCATCAGCCGCAGATCGCTGGTGCAGCCGCGCCTGGGTTTGAGTTACACCGTGAAGAAGACGAGCACGGTGCTCCGGCTTGGGTATGGCAAATTCTTCCTGACGCCGTATAACGAGAACCTGATTGTCTCCAGCTCGACGGGTATCGGCGGACTTGAGAGCACGGGCGGTGATCCTGTGCAGGCGGTGCCGTTGAAGCCCGCCGCGCGCAACCAGTACAACGCCGGCTTTGAGCAGGGCTTCGGCAAATACTTCGTGGTGAACGCGGAGTATTTCTGGAAGTACACCGATCGCGACTTTGACTTTGACGTGGTGCTGAACACGCCTCTGGCGTTCCCGATCCAGTGGCAGAAGTCGAAGATTGACGGGCTTGGTGTGAAGGTTACGTTTCCTAACTATCACGGCTTCTCGGCGTACTCGGCGATTGGGCATACGCGGTCACGGTTCTTCGGGCCGGAGGTGGGCGGTGTGCTGGCGGACGATCCGTCACTCAACACGGCAACGGTGTTTCGCATCGACCACGACCAGGCCTTTCAGCAGTCCAGCAACTTTCAATACCAGGTCAAGAAGGGGCCGTACTTCGGCTTTACCTGGCGGTATGAGAGCGGCATGGTTACCGACGCATCGCGCGATCCGAGCGATGGCAGTTATGTGCTGGGACTGACGCCGGATCAGCAGCAGCAGATTGCGCTGCGGTGCGGCAGCGTGAAGGCTACGCTGACCGCGCCGATCCGGAGTTGCGCGGCGGCGCAGGTCTCGTCGCCGCTCATCAAGATTCCGGCGCTGGGCACGGAGAATGATGACAAGAATCCGCCACGCATTGCGCCTCGCACGCTGTTTGATATGCAGGCTGGATGGGACAACATACTGCATGCCGATCATTACAAGACAAACGTGTCGGTCACAACGTCAAACCTGACGAACAAGTATGCGCTGTATAACTTCCTCTCGACGTTTAGCGGCACGCACTTTGTGTCGCCGCGGACGGTGACCGGGCAGATTGCGCTGACGTTCTAGGACTTTTGTTTGATGAAACGCGAAAGCCCGCCTACCAGAGAATTCTGAGCCAGAATAGCGCGGGCTTTCAGCCCGCAAGAGCAAGCGACGTGAAGTTACTACGACAGCATCGTCTCTTCGGACGACCGCAGGCGCACCATGCGTTCGACGGCATACGGCGCGCGGTGTTGCGGGGAGTGGTAGTGCCGCACCTGCAGCTCTCCGAGGAGGCCGATGCCGATGAGCTGCACGCCCGCAAGGATCAGCACCGAGGCCATGATGAACCACGGGCCATGCTGATCCAACACGTGCTGATGCGTGAGCAGTTTCAGCGCCAGCAGCCAGAGCGACACCAGAAAACCGGCTAGAACGCTGAAAGCGCCAAAGCTGCCGAAGAAGTGCAGCGGCCGCATCATGTACTTGAGCAGGAAGCGGATCGTCAGCAGATCGAAGAAGACGCGGAAGGTGCGCGAGATGCCGTAGTGGCTTTTGCCGTGCAGCCGCGCCGGGTTCGAGATAGGGATCTCGCAGATGCTGGCGCCGTACCAAGAAGCCAGGGCCGGGATGAAGCGGTGCATCTGGCCGTAAAGCGGGATGTTCTGGATGACCTCGCGGCGATACGCCTTGAACGTTGTGCCGAAGTCGTGGATATCCACGCCGCTGAGCTTGGCCATGAGCCAGTTCGCCGCACGCGACGGGATGCGGCGCATCACGAAATTGTCGCCGCGTTGCGAGCGCCAGCCGCTTACGACGTCATAGCCCTCTTCCAGCTTCGCCAGAAAATTCGGGATTTCGCGAGGATCGTGCTGCAGGTCGCCGTCCATCGCAAGGACGTAGTCACCCTGGGCGTGATCGAATCCGGCGGCAAGGGCGCTGGTCTGGCCAAAGTTGCGGCGCAGCTTGATCACCAGCACGCGGCTGTCCACGGCGGCAATCTCTTCCAGGAGGCGGTAGGTCCGGTCACGCGAGCCATCGTCGACGAGGATCAACTCGAACGTGGCTCCCACATGCTCCATCACCTCTTTCAGGCGGTCGTAGAGCGCGGTTACGTTTTCTTCCTCGTTATGAAACGGGACGACGATGGAGTACTTCGGCACGTTGATAGTTTACGCCCAAGCCTCCTGCGAGAAAAATCTGCCGCGGCCGGCGCCTGAAGTTTCAACCTGCACGACAAGTTCATCCTTGCAAATGAGTCGATTTGAGGTGTATTACAGTTCCTAACACTAACTTCACATTCGAACCAGGCGTGGTTTTTCTCAGCCACCACAGGGGTACTGTTGCTTCTTGCCACACAGCCGGCGTCTGCAGTTGCATTCCATGCGAGTCGCTCCAGTACGCCGCGGGTTCCGGTCGTAGCAACGGCGCTGGCCGTCCTGATCATGGTGACCGTGCTTACCCTTGTTCACTGGACTGCCTTCGACTACAGCATTCTCCATGGCGTGAACGGAGTCAGCCGCCGTTCTGTGCTGTTGGACCACGCCATCAACGCCAGCACGCGGCTCATGTTCTCGAACCTGCTGCTGTGGTACGTGTGGTTCGAGAACGAAGACGGCCGGCGGCGCGCAGGCATCATCCTGGGCGTGGTTGTCACCTTTGCTGGTGGGATTTGCAGCCGCTTCCTGCAGCATCTGCTGCACTCACATCCGCGCCCCCTCAACGATCCTGACCTGCACTTTCTGTTGCCCTACGCCGTGAATCCAACCGCTCTGAACAGGTGGTTTTCCTTTCCCAGCGACCATGCGGTGATCTGGTTCGGTCTGGCAGCAACGCTCTCGCTGGCCAATCGGCGCATTGGACGCATCGCGTACGCCCTTGCGATTGTGTTCGCAGTCCTGCGCACCTACCAGGGCATCCACTTCCCGACCGATGTGATTGCGGGCGCCATGATGGGCATCCTGTTTGTGGAACTGACGCGGAGTGTTGTGGATGCGAGCGCGGCACGGCCCCTTGTTCGGCTCACCGAACGGCCGCAGCCTATGTTTTACGCGGCGGCGTTTTTCCTGTGCTTCGGATTCACTCAGTTGTTCACCGACGTACGCGAACCGGCCGCCGGCCTGCTCCGCCTGCTTCGGGATCCGCAACACACAGGCGAAGGTGCAATGGGAAGTGCCCCTGCCGCACCCGGCAGCATTCGTGTTGCAGATGCTCTTCCCCTGACTTCGGCGACACCGGTACACTAAACAGGCAGCATCTGCACAGGTACACCAGCGTTCTCGGTTGACGCGAACCTTTACTTTCGCCGCAACAAAAAGCATCGCGACTCAGCCCTGCAGGAAACTACCGGCGTCTTACCGAAGGGAAAGCTGGCCGGGGGGGTCCCCCCTTGTGATGGGTGCTGACGTAGCGGCCCTCGTCCTGCGAGATCAGCCTGGTGGTACTTTGGGAGTGATATGGGAAAACGCATTCTAGGATTTCTCGTGGCCGTGCTTGTGATTGTGCTGGCGGTCTGGGCATATCAGAGATACCGCGCGGCCAATGACGACTCCGGAGAGGTCCATAGCGACAGCGCCGGTACGTCGGCGTCGAATGACAGCGGAACTTCCGACAGTGCTCCCGTGCGAACGCGGCCTGCGATCGTGCAATCGGCGCCGCAACCAATCGTTCAGAACACCACCATGGCAGCACCCGCAGCGGACAGCGTCTCGCCGAATCCGGCGAACGGCATGACCTTTGCCGGCACAGGCAAATACCAGGTCTATCGCCAGGGCAACCTGACGTGGCGTGTCGACACGGAGTCCGGCCATGCCTGCATCCTGTTCGCAACCATGGAAGAATGGGCAAAACCCATTGTCTATAACAACGGCTGCAACAACAGCTAGCACTGTTTCCTGGATGTTCAGAAAGCGATCCTCCGGGATCGCTTTTCTTTCAGGGGAGGCTAACGCGCGCTGAACAGGTTGGTGTAGAGGAATTGCGCACCGATGATGAGCAGCCATACCCACAGCGCGAAGCGCAGTGGCCGCTTGGGAATGAACTTTGCTGAGAACGTGCCGACGATGACGCCGCCGACGCCGCCAATAATGAGTTCTTTCAGCAGCGTGGCATCATGGGCTCCGCTGAACATGTGCACGCCGCTGCCGATGACCGCCACTACGAAACCGAAGAGGATGTCCGTGCCAACGACCTGCGCCGGTGCGAGTGTGGTGAGCGACAGCAGCGCGGCGGTGCCGAGCGCGCCTGCGCCGGCGGACGAAAAGCCCACCTCCGCGCCGACGGGAAACATCAACAGCGGCATGGCCCAGGGCGCGTCACGCGTGATTTCGCGCGGGTTCTTGATGGGGCGGAAGGAGTAGATGATCTGGTAGATCGCGGTGAGGACCAGCACCGCTCCGAGCAGGCCGTTCATGATGTGCTGCGAGCCTTTGCTGACGAGGTGCGCAAGGAAGAGCGATCCCAGCAACACGCCGGGCAGGCCGCCCAGCAGCATCCACCCGAGCACCTTCCAATCCACCTGCTTGCGGATGATCTGCGTGGGCACCAGCAGCAGCTTTACGGCCGCGGCAAAGACCAGCCCCGTGGTAACGGCGATGCTGGTGGGCACGCCCAGAAAGAGGATGAGCAGCGGTGTTGTAATCGTTCCGGCGCCGACGCCGGTAAGCGCGATAAACATCGCGATAACAAATCCAATGAGGTAATGCATCGTTCTCTTTCAAAAGGGAGCGTGCTGGTTGCGTGTACCGTGTGTCAGCGCGATGGTTAGGTTAGCTAACGATCTAGTGAGGCCGGGCATCCGGGTTGGTGGTGTCCGTGGCCTGGATGTGGATGCCGCACTCCACCTTCTTGCCTGCCCATCTGCCGGAACGAGGATCGTTCGGATCGGTGGGCAGCGTGGTACATGGCTCGCAGCCGATGCTGGTGTAGCCGAGGTCATACAGCGGGAGTAACGGGATGTTGAAGTGCGCGGAGAGTTGCCACACATCGCGCGTTGTCCAGTCTGCGAATGGGCTTAGCTTGCGCACGATGATGCCCGGCTTCACAGCGAAATCTTCGATCTCTTTCAACGCGGTGCGGCTGCGCGCCTGCTCGCGGCGCAGGCCGGTGAGCCACACTTTGTAGTGCGCGACCGCGTCGAAGAGTGGTTCGACTTTGCGGAAGCCGCAGCAACGATTCGGCTCGGTGCTGTACAGGATACCGAACTCGCTCTCCTGTTCCGCGACGGTTTGCCGTGGCAGCAGGTTGGTCAGGTTCAGGTTCCAATCTGCGGCAATGCGATCGCGATAGGCGTAGGTCTCTTTGAAGTGATAGCCGGTGTCGAGGAAGAGCACCGGGATGTCCGGGCTCAGTTCCATCGCAAGGTGAAGCAGCAGGACGTCTTCTGCCTGGAAGCTGCATGTGAGGCACGTTTCGCGAGGGCCAACCGCGTCAAGCTCACGCTTCAGCAAGTCGCGTACGTACGCAAGTTGCTCGCATAGCTCCGGCCGAAGCGATTGCGCGACGGTATCAGCTTCATTCGGCGACGGTGCGCCTCCCGCACGTTCCGTCTCACGCTCCGCACGCAGCACTTGCTTCTCGTGCTCGCGCGAGACTGTCTCGATGTCAGAGCTCGGCATCAGTTCGCTCACACTTGCTCCTCGTCCAGGGCGCCTGCGCTACGGAGTGCCTGCAGTGCCGTGTCAATGGCAGCTGCGCTTCCCTGCAGACGCAATGCATGCCCCTGCTTCAACAGTACATCCGCGTGCTTCACTTCATCCGCATTCGATGAACCGGAACCGGCCTTCCGGATCATGCCCGCGGCGACGGTTGCATTTGTCTGCAGATCGATGAGCACAAAGCTGCCTGTGTGCCGGTTCGCTGCGTAGCTATCGAATACCAGCGGCTGCATGGTTTCCATGCTGACGGTACCGATCGCGTTCATCGACAGCGTTGTTGTTTGGTCCTTTGCGTTTTGCCGGCCCAACTCTGAAAGATCGACGGTCCGCAACAGTGTTCGTACAAACGCATGCACGGTGCGGCTGCCCTGCTTCAACAGGTAGCGTTGCGATACATCAAGTGGAGCCGTATCCATCCACACGAGCGATGCTTCAAGGTGCGTTGCCCGCGTGGGCTGAGCCGCTGCTGCTGTAAGCAGATCGCCGCGGCTGATGTCGATCTCATTGTCGAGCGTAAGCGTGACAGAGAGCGGTGCGTAGGCTTCCTGAAGATCGCCGTCGAAGGTAACGATGCGGCTGACGCGGCTGCGCTTGCCGCTTGGCTGCACAACGACTTCATCACCCACGCGGATGATGCCGGAGGCGATCTGCCCGGCAAAGCCGCGGAAGTCAAGGTTGGGGCGAATGACCCGCTGCACTGCCATGCGGAACGGCGCCGCCACATTTACCTGCGATGATGGAATGGACTCGAGTAGGCCAAGCAGCGTTGCGCCCGTGTACCAGGGCATGGCTTCGCTACGATGCACGACGTTGTCGCCCGCCAGCGCGCTTACCGGCACAAAGTGCAGCGCGGTCTGGTCGTTGCCCTCGACATCCAGGCCGTGAAAGAAGGCGCGGAAGTCCGCCTCGATCTTCGCGAACACATCCGCTGCATAGTCGACGAGATCCATTTTGTTGACGGCGATGATGACGTTGCGCACGCCAAGCAGTGCGGTGATGTACGCGTGGCGGCGGGATTGAATCAGCACGCCCTTACGTGCGTCTACAAGTACTATGGCAACGTCCGCGGTGCTTGCACCCGTAGCCATGTTGCGCGTGTACTGCTCATGGCCGGGCGTGTCGGCGATGATGAACTTGCGCCGCGCCGTGGAGAAGTAGCGATACGCAACATCGATGGTAATGCCCTGCTCACGCTCGGCACGCAGGCCATCGGTCAACAGCGCAAGATCGAGGACACCCGGCGCAGTAGTTCCCTTGCCTTCAATGGAGCGAATCTGGTCGTCATATACGGACTGCGTGTCATACAACAGGCGGCCGATGAGCGTGGACTTGCCGTCATCGACAGAGCCGGCGGTGGAGAAGCGCAGCAAGTCTTTGCCGCGCTCTTCTGCTAAATACTCCCCTATATCGAACTCGGCGGCAAACTCCGCGGACACCTGCACAGGCGCGGGCTCCGGCGTGTGGCTGCCCAGCGGCGAGTACACATCCACGTTGCTGTTCCACGCTTCCGGCTCGCCCGAGGGCGCGCCGTTGGCTGCGGTGTCGATGGTGTGTTCGTGCGTTGCGCGAACGGGTGCGTCTTGTTGCCCTCTGACATCGGATGGACGGGCTGTCTCAAAAGCAGATCCCTCCGCTTCGCTGCGGGATGACAACTCGGGAGAGAAGGTATGGTCGATGATGATCAGATCATTGTTGGAAGCGCTCATCTTAGAAATAGCCCTCGCGCTTCTTGATCTCCATCGACCCTTCCTGATCGTGGTCGATCGCGCGGTTCGCGCGCTCCGACGAGCGGAAGCCAAGTATCTCTTCAATGATCTTGGGAATGGTATCGGCATCGCTGCGAATGGCGCCTGTGCATGGGCTGCAGCCAAGCGAGCGCAGACGCGACTTCACCATGGTGGGCTGCTCGCCGGGGCGGCGTACAAATTCCTGTTCGATGGGTAGCAACGCGTCGCCACGCAGATACATGGGACGTTCTTTTGCGAAGTACAGATCGACCACGGGAATGTTCTCTTCGTGGATGTACTGCCACACATCCATCTCCGTCCAATTGCTCAATGGAAACACGCGAATGCTTTCGCCTGGGTGTATGCGCGCGTTGTAGAGGTTCCACAACTCGGGCCGCTGATTCTTCGGATCCCACTGCCCAGCCTTATCGCGGAAGCTATAAATGCGTTCCTTCGCGCGCGACTTCTCTTCATCGCGCCGCGCACCACCGAAGGCCGCGGTAAAGCCATAGTGATTCAATCCATCGAGCAATGCCTGTGTTTTAAGCAGGCCGCAGCAACGCTTGGTATCCAGCGCGATCGGGTTCGTACCAGCAGCAAGTGCAGCTTCATTGCGCCACACCAGCAATTCCGCGCCAATGCTCTTTGCCATGGTGTCGCGGAATGCAAGCATCTCGCGAAACTTGTAGCCGGTGTCAATGTGCATCAATGGGAACGGAATGGGTCCCGGATAAAACGCCTTTTGCGCCAGCCGCAACATCACGGACGAATCTTTGCCGATGGAGTACAGCATCACAGGACGCTCGAACTCTGAAGCGACCTCGCGCAGGATATGAATGCTCTCCGCCTCAAGCAGACGCAGATGACTGAGTCGTGGCGCAGTCGCAGGTGGTGCGATGGCAGAAGTCGAAGAAATAACAGGCTGGAGCATGGAATCCGTTCCCTTGAGAATGCTTGTTGCGTTGCGCTTCCGTGGCGACCAAAGACCGCAGTGATGAGAACAACCTAGCGCACGCTACAACACATGCGGCCCTGACAGGCCGGACAACACGGACGAAAGCAACAAGCACTGGACATGCTGCCTATGAGACTAACAAACGGCAGCCAAAGACTCAAAAGAGGGCGAGGGAGCGTTGCACTCCTCGCCTGTGGAGCGATTTAGAAGAGAACCTTGAGACCGAACTGAAGTTGGCGAGACGTTGCCGCAGCGGTGACAACGCCTGCCGTGGGGCTGAGCGCGGCCGCGGTGTTTTGTGTGGCTGCAGTACCCTGCGTAGGCCCGGCGGAGAACACAGTTTCATTCGGCGTGCTCAGGTTGGTGTGGTTGAGCAGATTGAAGGCCTCTGCGCGGAACTGCACGCGCAAGCGCTCTGTAATCGTTGTCGACTTCAGTAACGATAGGTCCCAATCGGAGTAGCCGGGACCGGTCAACGTATCACGGCCAAGGTTGCCCACGGTGCCGTACGGCGGCGCCAGGAAGGCACTGGGATTGAAGTACTGCGCTACCTTTTGCGTCGTGCTGCCATGCGTGTAGAGCGAGCCCTTGAAGTTCGGGTTGACGTCGGGCCGCACCGGGTTGCGCGTGTCGCCCGAGCCCGTGGGGTTATAGCCGAGCTGGGGCGAGAACGGCAGCCCCGTCTGCAGGCTGATGATGGTGCTCAACGTCCATCCGCCGACAAGCCGGTTCAAGCCTGCACCGGCATTCCCGGCAAGCAGCTTGCCGTAACCAAATGGAAGATCATAGGTGCCGTTGATCGCCGCGATGTTACGCACATCCGTAGCTGCACGGCCGTAATCAAGCTTTGGATTATTCGGATAGGAAACGAATGCCGGCGTGTTAGCGGACACGCTGGTGTTCCAGGCTGAGCCGTTATCCAGATTCTTTGACCACGTATAGTTCGCGCGGAATTGCACACCGTTCCGGAAACTGCGCCGCAAATCCACCGTGAGTGCGTTGTAGCTGCCGGAGCCTCCGGAAATCCAGGAGGTGGTATTGGCTACCGCGGGGTTGGCCTTTGCTACGGTGGGATAGTAGATGCGTCCGGCGGCAACACCTGTGGGGCAGTTACCCGCGCCGCAGACAATCGCTGCGGGCTCGTTCTGATCCTCGGAGAGTATCTGGTGATAACTACGCGACCCCTGATAGCCCAGCGTGAGCGACGTACCCGGAGCGATTTCCTGCTCCACCTTGAGCGTGTAACTCAGCAGTGTCGGCGTGGCTATGTCAGGCTGCACGTTTGAAGGTGAGATAAGTCCTGCCGCACCGCCTGTGGGGTTTGACACTGGAACCCCGCTATACGTCAACGTGGTGTTGAATGGAGCTGCCTGATCGAAACGGTAGTCCAGGTTATCCAGCAATGAATGGTGCAGACCAAAGCCGGCACGGACCGCCGTGCGGCCGTTCGAGGTTGCCTTCCATGCGATACCCACGCGCGGCTCAGGCAGGAACTTCGCGTTGTTGGTAGGCAAGCCTGCGCTGCCAACGGTTGGGGTGGTGTTGATCACGCCATTGGTGAATCCGTAGATACCCGCGCGGCCGTGTGCCTCGTTCCATCCGTTCGTTGATTCGAAGCGTATACCTGCCAGCACCTCCAATGCAGGCATTACCTTCCACGTATCTTCCACGTAACCAGCCCCGAACCACGACAGCCAGTTCAACTCTGTCGGATTCGGCACCACGGTAAATGTCTTGATGGTGCCTTGCAGGAAGGTTGTCACTGAAGCGAAGCTTGCCTGGCCGTACTGGTTCTGTGCAAGGTTGTCGTTGGACTGCAACCGCTGCAGCCAACCGCCCACTTCAATCTGGTGCTTGCCAAGCGTGTAGAAGATATGGTCATCGAGCGTATACAGGTTACGCGCGATTGCGTTGTTTGAGCCTACGTTAGCGCCGCCGCTTAACTGCGACTGGCCGTTGGACGCCGTTGAGCCTGCGACCACGATCGCGCCAACCGGCTTGCCCGCGATGAAGCCGGGCACCGAGGCGCCATTCAGGGGAGTGCTTGATCCCAGGAAGTAGAACGAGGCGCGCGAGAAGCCCACACGAAATGTATTCAGCAGTCGTGGCGAAATGACGTGCTGCTCCTGCAGACTTAACACCTGTTCACGCAGTGTCTCGTCAATGATCGCGAGCGGATTGCTGCTGGGCGTGTGCGCGATGGAATCGTCAATCGTATACACGCCGAAGAGAAGATCGTTCGCCGAAAGATTCGTATCGACACGAGCCGTGCCGAAGTCCTCGCGTATACGCTGTATTGGGTTCGAATACGCAAGCGCGAGACCGCCACCTAACTCCGGCCCATTGGCAATTGGAAACAGAGCAAGCAAAGGCTGGACGCTCGGTACCGCAGCAGCCCGAGACGCTGCATCCGGGACAAACGTGGCATCACTCAGGCCCAGGTTCTGCCGGTAACCCTCATAGTTACCAAATAGAAAAAGCTTGTCATGCTTGATGGGTCCGCCGAGCGCGCCGCCGAAATTATTACGCTGGAAGTTCGGTTTCTTTGCCTGGTCAAAGTAGTTACGCGAGTCTAGCGCGGAGTTACGGATAAATTCATACGCCGAGCCATGCAGCGTGTTCGTGCCGGATGCGGTCACAATGGAAACTTGTGCGCCCTGCCGCTTGCCGTAGCTGGCGCCATAGGTATCTGCGACGACGTTGAACTCGCGCACAGCTTCAACGCCAAGTAACTGTCCACTGGTACCACCAGGCGTTACGTTGATGAGCGATGCGCCGGTGTATTCAATCCCATTCAAAAGATACAAATTGTCCTGTGGCCGGCGGCCTGAGACAGAGAACATGTTACCGACCGACGAGTTCGATGTGCCGATGCCGCCCGATCGCTGCGACGTGTAATTTACCGTTGCCGGATTGAGCGTGAGGAGCTGATCGTAGCTGCGTCCGTTGAGTGGCAGGTCCTTCACCTGGCGCTCATTCACTAAGCCGGAGACCTGCTCATTCGACAGGTTTACGACAGCCGCTGTGTCTGTGACGGTGACCTGCTGTGTATCACTCAAGACGCTGAGTGCAAAGTTGAGCTCGGAGGCCTGCCCCACGGTGAGCGAAACGCCCGTACGGTGCTCAACCGTAAAGCCTGGGGCTTCGACTGTTACGTCGTAGATGCCGACTGCGAGTGACGGTGCAGCGTAGCGGCCGGAGCCATCGGCGCGCAGGTTGCGTTCTGTGCCGGTTTCAGCGTTGTGGATACGCACGCTTGCGTTGGCAACAGCTGCCCCGGTTGGATCCGTAACGGTGCCGCTGAGCGTGCTGCCAACCACCTGTGCGCCGGCTGCTACGGCCAGCGTTACTGAGGCGAACGCAACAGGGACGGCAGAAAAGAAGTATCGCAATGAAGCCAATGAATCATCTCCTTGTGGATGCTGCGGGGTGTCGAGCCGCGCGCAGATGCGCACACAGCGTGTGTGCCGAACGGGCGGCAACAGCGACAACAACGACAGCGCAAGGAAGAGGTCATGGGTGATCCGGCGGTGGGATAGGAAAGCCACCGCAGTTGAAAGCGATCAAAGAGAAGGATGATTTCAGACAGGAAGGTGCGTGCGCTCGACTAGAGGCAACAACAGGAACAAGCCATAAAGGAACGCAACACCATGCACTTAGTTGTAGGCGATATCAGCGAAAAGTGCAAGTCATAGCAAACTAAGCCTTACCGCGCCGCCCGGCAATCCACATGGCAGCACCGAATACGGTCATCAGCGAACCCCAGATCATGTTGATGTTCAGATTGTCGGACTGGGCATAGATCGCGCTGCCCCACGTGGTGGCGCCGTAGATAACAAGCACCACGCCCGTGATGACGAAGATCATGCCAAGCGGTATACGAATATCGAGACCCATCAAAACACTCCTTAATGGCTTTCGTGTCTGCCCGTGTTTAGCGGAAGACGAAGTTGAGCGCGATCACAAGGCCGAGCGCGGTCCATGCAAGTGTGGATGGGCGGCTATACCAGGGCAGGTGGGCCTCCACTGGCTTCGGCGTAAGTGAGTAGACCAAGCCGACGAGTTCAGACTCGGGCTTTGGCGTCGTCACCATGCTGATGGCGACGGTGACGACCAGGTTCACGGTGAAGGCGAAGATCGCTGTCCAGAAGTTCTGTGCCATGTCGCTGGGATACATGTGCACGGTGTGTATCCAGCCGCCATGCAGTCCCGGCGCCGCTCCAACCGGCAGCGTGAGGCCGTGATGCGCGAGAGCGGCCAGCGTTCCAAACACAAGCCCGCAAAACGCGGCTGTACCCGTTGTCCGCTTCCAGAACATGCCCAGCAGGAACGTCGCAAACAGCGGCGCGTTCACCATGCTGAAGATCAACTGCAACGCATCCATGATGTTGTTGAAGCTGGTAGCCGCATAGGCCGCGGCAATCGACAGCAGGATGCCACCAATGGTGGCCATGCGTCCCATCCACAGATAGTGCGCGTCACTCGCATCCTTTTTGATGTAGCCCTGGTAGATGTCGTAGGTCCAAACGGTGTTGAAGGCCGTGACATTGCCGGCCATACCGCTCATGAAGCTGGCGAGCAGCGCCGTAAGGCCAAGGCCAAGCATGCCCGTTGGAAAGAAGTGCAGCAGCAACGCGGGCGTTGCAAGGTCGTAGTTCAGCACGGGCTTGCCGTCGGTGTCGATGACGGGCCTGCCGCTGATGGCATCCATCTTGACCGGGACGATGCCCATGGTCTGCGTCATGCCGGGCATATGGGATTGCGTTGCATGCGATGTAACGCCCATGGCGATGACACCGGGCAGCACCACCAGGAACGGGAACAGCATCTTGGGAAATGCCGCGATGATGGGCACCTTGCGCGCGGATGCTTCATTCTCCGCAGCCATTGCCCGTTGTACGACGAGAAAGTCCGTACACCAGTAGCCGAAGCCCAGCACGAAGCCGAGTCCCATCACAAGGCCTACGAGTTCCACGCCGAGCGGATTGGTGTTCGCATGCTCCATGCCGCGCCAGGAGTGGGTCATCGTCTCAGGCAGGCGCCGCTGCAAGCCATGCCATCCGCCAACGTTGCGCAGGCCGATCCACACCAGTGGCAGAAAGCCGGCAACGATGAAGAAGAATTGCAGCACCTCGTTATAGATGGCGCTTGTGAGGCCGCCAAGGAAGATATAGGCGAGCACAATGACAGCGCTCAGCGCCACGCTTACATGGAAGACCCACGCATCGGGCACGACACCATGCAGCAGGCCCAGCGTTTGGATGAGCAGCGCCATGGCATACATGCTGATGCCGGAGCTGAACACCGTCATGATGGCGAAGCTGACCGCGTTCAACGCGCGCGTCTTCTCGTCGTACCGCATGCGCAGGTACTCCGGCACCGAACGCGCCTTGGAGCCATAGTAGAACGGCATCATGAAGATGCCGACGAAGAGCATGGCAGGGATGGCGCCAAGCCAATAGAAGTGGCTGGTCACAATACCGTACTTCGCACCGGACGCGCCCATGCCGATGACTTCCTGCGCGCCCAGGTTGGCGGAGATGAACGCCAGGCCGCAGATCCATGCGGGAATGGAGCGGCCCGCAAGGAAGAAGTCGTTGGATGTGCGCATAAAACGCTTCAGCGCGAAGCCGATGCCGATCACGAAGACAAAGTAGACCAGCATGATCAGCCAGTCGACAAATCCAAGATGCATGTAAACCCCTGTTACCGGAACGGCGGCATTGGCAACACCGGCGCGCAGCCAAGCATAGCGTGACCGTAGTGCTGCTGAATACCTTTCTCTTGATGAACTAGGCTTGACTGCATCGCGCAGGGTCGCTGCGGCCGCTTCCGGCGTAATGTCCCGCTGAGGCAATCCCAGCAGCTCAAACCATCCATGAATTTGCGCTACGTTGCGGACCTCAGCAGCGGCGGCCATGAAACAGCACCCGGCAAGCTCACCGGCACGCATGCGTTTCGGCTATGGCGTCCCTTGCCACTCACCACGTGCAAAGCAGAGGATATACATCAGCATCGCAAGCTGCATGAGGGAAGAAATCTTGAGCAAGGGACCAGCCATGGAACTGCGCGACACCGACGCGCTCTTCATCATCGATCTGCAGAACGATTTCTGTCCCGGCGGTTCGCTTGCCGTGGCGGAAGGCGACGCCATCGTACCGGGTGTGAACGCGCTTGCCGCGCGCTTTGAGCATGTGATCCTTACACAGGATTGGCACCCGGAGGGTCACGTGTCGTTTGCAAGCGCGCACGCGGGATGCAAGCCCTTCGATACGATCACGCTGCCGTACGGCAAGCAGACGCTATGGCCCGATCATTGCATTCAGGAGTCGCATGGCGCGGCATTGCATGCAGGCTTATCCGTGCCGCATACCGAGATGGTTTTGCGCAAGGGGTTCCGCAAAGACATCGACAGCTACTCAGCGTTCCTGGAGAACGATCACACGACCGGCACAGGCCTTGCGGGGTATCTTCGCGAGCGCGGTCTGAAGCGGCTCTTCTTCGCCGGCCTTGCCTTTGATTTCTGTGTGGGCTTCTCAGCACTCGACGGGCAGAAGATGGGCTTCGAGTGCCTCGTCGTCCATGATTTGACAAGAGCCGTAGACCTACCCGGCACAGTCAATGGTACAGAGACGTCGTTCCGCGCATGCGGCGTCCAGCGGGTTCGATCAAGCGACTTCGACAGCGCAAGGTAAGAAACGGGGCTCCTCATACCAGACGCCCCGCATGCCCAGCTACTTTGCCGGTGTCGACAAGATCTGCACCAGATCCCACATGAAGGTCTGGCCGTTGTAGAACGACTCCACCGGCAGACGTTCGTCCTGGCCATGGAAGCGGATATCATCGCGGCCGTAGAAGAAGCCTTGCACGCCGTATGTCGGAATGCCAATGCGGCGCAAGGCAGCTCCGTCTGTCGCGCCCACGACCATCATCGGCACAACCGGCACGCCTGGGAACACCTTCTCAGTTGCTTCCTTGACGGCATTCAAAACATCCGGCCGCATAGGCGATGGCACACCGCCCGCAGAGTCGCGTGTGGATTTAACGGTGACCTCCGGATCACCCACAATCTTTGTCAGCGTATCGATGACATACTGAGGCGAATCCTCAGGCAGCACGCGGCAATTCACCGTAGCCGTGGCAAGCTGCGGCAACGCGTTCGATGCGTGACCGCCCGAGAGCATCGTCGCAACGCACGTCGTACGTAGCGTCGAATTCCAATTGGGGTTGTCGGCAGCAACGCGCGCCATCGCAGCCTGATCTCCCTTTGAAACATTCGCGAGGTCTGCAGCAATCGGGCGCTTCTCAATCTTTGCCATCTGCGCGAAGTACGCCGCGGTCACCTCGTTCGTCTTCATCGGGAAGTCGAAGGCGGACAACTTCGAAAGCGCACCGGCAAGGTGATAGATGGCATTGTCCTTCACCGGCATGGAGCTGTGACCGCCCTTGTTGGTCACGGTGAACTCAATGTTCATCACGTATTTCTCACTGACCTGGATGTCGTTTGAAATTTTGACACCCTTATCCATCTCGCCCCAGCCACCTTCATTCAGGGCGAAGTCAGCTTCAATCAGATCCTTGTGATTGGCAATGAGCCATCGCACGCCGTTATAGAGGCCGCCCTCTTCATCCGCCGTCAGGGCAAGGATGATGTCGCGGTCCGGCTTTACGCCGTCACGCTTCATGCGCAGCATGGTCTCGGTCCAGATAGCCGCCTGCGACTTGTCATCGCCTGTGCCTCGGCCATAGAAGTAGCCGTCCTGCTCATGCAACACAAATGGGTCCATCGTCCAATCAGCGCGCTTGGCTTCAACCACGTCTGTGTGTGCAAGCAGCAGGAGCGGCCTTTTTGCGCCGGTGCCGTGGAGGCGAACAACCAGGTTCGCCTTGGTGGGCACAGGGCCGCCCACGAAGATGTCCGACTCAGGAAAGCCTGCTGCGCGGAAGCGCTTGGCCGCGGCTTCCACGACCGGCGTGGTCGCTCCGGTTGTCGTGCCCGACTGAATCTCGATGTACTCCTTGAAGATCTCGCGGGCAAGCTGCTTGTCCGCTGCAGGCGTCGCGGTTTGAGCGTGAAGCGAGGCACAGCAGACAGCGAACAGAAGGCCTGAGACGAGACGTTGCATGGGCATAGCATCCTCCGGTAACAAACGGTATGGCTCCCCTGACACATCCGCTCACGGACATACGTCAACGGAAGAAGACTCTTGGCTTGGCGGGAACTGGACTCTGTTCTAACAGAAGCCAGGCTGAAATCCAACCGGCCTTGCACAACCCACGCTGCGGAACAACCAGCCGGTGCGGGGCATTGCACAAAAACTGCACCACTATTAGTTAAGCAAACAAACTGTAGGGTGCTTTACCCGCTATTTTTAGCAAAAAAATGAACACAACTTCTCCGTTTGGCAACAATGTGTCCTATCCTAAGCAGGCATAACCACACTCAACTGTTTTTCTTGCTGGAACTTTTCCGGCAGCTGCACCACTGTCTATTGAGACTTGGGTACCACCACGCATCGTTTTGTTGCGCCGGGTGTCGCCAAGCAGAAGCGCCTTCAAACGCGTTCTTGAGAAACTTACGGAATCGCGTGCATTGCCTACGCAAAGAGTTGTCTGCAACACACAGCACGATGCTGTACCAGCAAAAAGCGGCACTGAAATGCACGCAGTCTCTCATCGCAGCTCAGTGCTCATCCTGAACACTCACATCCCGGGTTGACTGCCCGGCTCACAGTGAACGAGCCATCTTCTCTTGATCGTCGGCGCCGCATCCAGCGCTTGCGATGATGCGCTACTTGCACGTCCTTTCCCAGCTCTTTTTTCTAAACGGCTCCGAAGCCGACACACATATCGCTTCATCTTCCGGAGGAAATTTACGCATGCGACGTTCGATTCTAAGAGGTGCCCTTGTCAGCCATGTCTTGCTGCTTCCCGTGCTCGCCCACGCGCAGCAAACAACCATTCTCGGCAAAGTTACGGATGCATCGGGAGCCATCGTTGCAGGCGCTTCGGTAACGGCAAAGGTAACGGGAGGCGCCAGCTATCACACGGTGAGCGACAAGGACGGCATCTATCAGTTTCCGGGGTTGCAGGCTGCGGATTATGAAGTGACGGTTGAGAACGCCGGTTTCAATACGGTCGTTCTCAAAATGACCGTACTGGTTGGACAGACGTTTACGGCGAATGCCACACTCACTGCGTCAGGCGGCAACACATCGGTTACAGTAACCAGCGATACCTCCGAGATCAACACGACGACATCGGAAGTGGCGGGCAATATCGATCCGGAAACAATGGCTAAAATTCCGTTGAATGGCCGTAACTACATGGATCTTGCAACGCTGCTGCCGGGCATTCGCCGCGACGCGATCACGAATTACAGCCCGCTTGGTTCGTTGAATGGCGGACGGGAGCAGTTCAACCTGGACGGCCAGCAGGTAACAGCGAATTCCGCAGACTCCAGCTTCGGCCAGCCACAGTTCAGCCGCGACGCTCTGTCGCAGTTTCAGATCATCTCCAACCAGTTCGACGCGACGCAGGGCCGTACATCGCAGATAGCCATGAATATGCAGACGAAGTCCGGCCTGGACCAGCTGCACGGCACAGCGTTCGGGTACTTCCGCAACGATGTATTTGACGCAGCGGATCCAGTGCAACACTTCGTGCTTCCCTTTTCTGACCAGCAATTCGGCGGCACCCTGGGCGGCAAGATCATCAAGGACAAGCTCTGGTACTTCGGCTCGTACGAAGGCGAACACCGCCCGCAGCAGACGAGCACGACACAGCTCGGCTTCGCTACAACAAACTATTCGTACAACAACACCTTTCGAACAAACGAGTACCTTGGCCGCGTCGACTATCAGCCTCGTGAAAAGGACCACATCTTTGTACGTGCCTTCCGCTTTGACCAGAAGCAGCCGGATCTGCTGCCCTCAGGCAGTGCGGCGATCAGCAGGCAGTATGCGAACACGCTGGTCGACTACGGCTACATCGGATCATGGACGCACAACATCTCTGCAAACTTCGTAAACACACTCTTTCACGGCTGGTACTTCCAGGAGGGTGTGAACACGCCGCTGGTACCCAGCATGCAGTTCACCTTCCCGTTGCAGGTGGTTGGATCGGCCTATAACTATCCCTCCTACCTGCCGGTTTCGAACTTCCAGTTCCGTGACGATGCGTTCTGGCTGAAGGGCAAGCACAGCTTCAAATTCGGCGCGGAATATCTGTACGTGCGCAACGTTGGTTCGTTCCCACAGAACGCGCGCGGTACGGTTTCGGTCAGCACCAATCCCACCAGCTTTGCCACTCCGCTCAGCTGGGATCAGGTCTTCCCGAACCAGCTTGACCCGACCACCTGGAACTATGCGGCCATCAGCCCGTACGTAACCTCGTATACGCAGGCATTCGGCAACTTCGACGTGAACATCAAGCGTAACCAGCTAGGTTTCTGGTTTAACGACGACTGGAAGGTTCTGCCCACCCTCTCGCTGAACCTCGGGGTTCGTTACGACAACGATCTTGGTTTGATCACGGCGGGCAACAACACCGTGAACGGCATCGTGGCGCCACAGCACGGCAACAACGCCAACTTCTCGCCGCGCTTCGGCTTCAACTGGGACGTCTTCGGCAAGGGCAAGACCGTTGTTCGTGGTGGTGCGGGTATCTACTTCTCCGAGATCATTGCGAACCAGTCAATCGATGCGCAGGTCTTCAACGGCGTGAACACAGTGCAGGCAGCCGCGACCATCGCTCCGGGCTTCAGCTTGCTGAATCCCTATGGCACCCTCAATACCAGCACATTTGTGGCGAACCCGCAGAACGTGTATCAGTCGATCCAGGTAAACGGCCCTAGCATTCGCACCCCCTGGTCAGGTCAGGGCACCATCGGTGTCCAGCAGGAGCTGCCTGGCATGACCACGGTCTCGCTGGACTACGCCCAGTTCCGCAGCCACCACGAATGGACCCGCGTGGATGCAAACAGTGTGTATGACCCGACCACTGGATGGAACCAGGCAAACATCGGACCGGTCACGGCGGCCTGCCCCAACGGCTGCTTCACCTCGCGCGTTCAACCCAACACGCATTACGCAGTTATTCAGACCTTCCTTACACCGGACTACGTGGCAAACATGCTGAAGGAGCTTATGTTCAGCGCACGGAAGCGCACCACCTTCGGCTTTACCGCCATGCTGTCGTACACATACGGTCTGCAAAAGGACAACGCCACATCGCCGTTCAGCTACGCCTCAAACCCGTACAACTACCACAATGAGTGGGCCAACTCGGTGGACGACCAGCACCACACGCTTGCTGCCACCGGTGACTACCAGTGGAAGTGGGGGATTCGCGGCGGCCTGGTCTATCACTACGGCTCGGGTTACGCCTACGCTCCCACGGTCTCCGCACCGGCGCCGACAGCGTTGGTGCAAAGCGCCAGTGCGAACCGCAGCTTCTGCGTCGGTACAAAGAACCAGGCCGCGGCACTGCCCGGTACGGTCTGCTCACACGTCAGCACGGCCAACTACGTCTCCAGCGCCAGCCTTCTCAACAACCCCGTGCACGATCACTACGATGCTGCAACGGGCCTCACCACGGTGGATCGCAACTCGTTCCGCGGCCGTGCCATTCAGCGTGTTGACGCCAACCTTGCCAAAGTCTTCGCCATCAAGGAGCGTTATCGCGTAACCACGGGCGTGGATGCCTTCAACCTGCTGAACCACTCCAACTACGGGAGCTACAACACCGTCATCAACCCGACCAACCCCACCGTCGCCAATACGTACGGCGCACCAGCGTCCACATCCGGCGTGCTTGCGTTCTATGCCCGCCAACTCCAGTTCTCGGCTCGCCTGGACTTCTAACCGCATCAACCATGGCCCTCCGCAACCGTTTCATAACGGCTGCGGAGGGCCACTTTCGTTCCAGGGACTGAACGTTGCTCGTTGCAAATCAGGAGACGTTATGAAGAGTTATATCTACTTGCGAGGCAGTTTCACCGCTCTGGTACCCCTCGCACTCAGCGTTGCCGCGGTGCTGGCACAGCCTGCAATCGCCGCGCAGATGCAAGCCGCACCAAGCAAGTCCATCGTGAAAGACGTTACCGTGTCCGAAGGCACCAACATGGCGGCCACGGTATCGCCCGACGGTAAGACGATCATCGTCGACTTGCAGGAGACCTTATGGTCGCTGCCCGCGACGGGCGGTGCGATGAAGCGCCTCACCGATCCCATGCTTGAGCCGTCGCGGCCGGACTGGTCTCCCAAGGGCAATTGGATTGCCTTTCAGGGCTACAAGACCGGCACCTTCCACATCTGGCTGATGAAGCCCGATGGCGCCGGTGTGAAGGAACTCACCGATGGCCATGGCGATGATCGCGAGCCGCGTATCTCGCCTGATGGCACCAAGGTCGCGTTCGCCTCTGACCGCGCCATGCAGGGCAGCTACGATATCTGGGTTGCCGACATCGCAACGGGCAAGCTCACGCAGATCACGTCCAGCGAAAAGGAAGAGTACGAGCCGACATGGACTCCGGACGGCAAGAGCATCGCGTTTGTCAGCGGCATGGGTGTCGCGCGCGGACACGGCGCCAGCGTGACCGCCGTTGATGTCGAGCAGGTAGAGATCGCAAGCGGCGCACGCAAGACCATCTATTCGCTGCCGAAGACAGGCGGCGCATCCGTCGATGCAGCGACAGGCGCGGCACATATCGAGTCGCCATCGATCTCACCCAGCGGCAAGCTTTCCTTCATTCTCGTCAACGGCAGCAAGAGCGAGCTGATGGTGGATGGCAAGAAGGCCGGCTCCGCTACGGACGTCTTCCCCTTCTATGCGGCATGGTTGCCAGGCGGCAAGATCCTCTACACCGGCGACGGCAAGATTCTTACCACCGATCTCGCGAGCAACACCAGCGCCGCCGTTCCCTTCACCGCAACCTTTCACATCGATCGCCCCGGCTATCGCCATCGCATCTATGACTTCGATGGAACCGCACCCAAGCAGGTGCGCGGCATTCTTCATCCGCAACTCTCACCCGATGGCAAGCAGGTGCTCTTTGAAGCACTGAACCAGCTTTGGCTGATGCCCATTGGCGGCAAGCCCGTTGCTCTGACGAGTGATAGCTACTACAAGGAAGACGCCTCGTTTTCGCCCGATGGCAAAGCGATCGTCTTCAGCACCGATGCCGACGGTTTCGAGTCGCTGCACATCATGGACCTTGCTACCAAGCAGGTGCGCCGCGTCACGCATGAACCTGCCGATAACGCCGAAGTCTCATCGCACTGGTCGCCTGATGGCAAGTCGATCTCCTTCCTTACGCAGGACGGCACCTTTGTTGCCGATGTTGCAACAGGCGCAGTCAAGCAGGTCATGCCGGAGTTCTTCTATCCCTCCGAGCCAAGCTGGTCGCCCGACAGCAAGACCCTGACCATGGCCGTGCTGAAGCCCTTCAACATGCGTTTTCGCGAAGGCACCAGCCAGATCTACACGCTCGACCTCGCCACGGGAAAGTCTGTCTTGCACGAGATTGCGCCGTTTGAAACCCTGACAAGCCGCGGCTTTGATGGGCCGCTCTTCTCGCCGGATGGTACGAAGATTCTCTTTGTGATGGACGACTTCCTGTACACCATGCCGGTGGATGCCCATGGCATACCGGCCGGCCCCGCAACAAAGCTGAACAACGAAATGTCCGACTCACCCACATGGAGCGGCGACTCGAAGAAGATCCTTTATGTGTCGAACACCAAGCTGCGCATGATCGACGCCACACCCGGCGCAACACCGCAGCCTGTCCCGCTTGACCTGACGTACGTGCGTAAGCTGCCCGGCACCAAGACCGTCATCTATGCGGGCACACTTTGGAACGGCCTTGGCGCAGCGACGCAGAAGAACGTTGACATCACGGTTGTAAAGAATCGCATCGTCAGCATCAAGCCGCATACGGAAGCGGCTACGAAAGTCACGGGGAACGACACGTACATTGACGCGCACGACAAGCTCGTGATGCCGGGGCTGTGGGAGTCGCACAATCACATGTACGGCGCCATCCAGGAGGCAGGCGATGCCGGCGGGCGTCTGTGGCTCTCGTATGGCTTTACCACGCTGCAATCGCAGGGTGATGCAGGCTACGTGCAGGAAGAGGTCAAGGAATCCTTTGCGTCCGGCAATCGCGTTGGGCCGCGCTACTTCGCCTCTGCCGACATCTTTGACGGCGAGCGCATCTTCTACCCCACCAACCGCTCCATCCGCTCCGAAGAGCAGATTGAACGCGAGTTCGAGCGCACGCAGTCACTTGAAGTGGACAACTACAAGACCTACGTCCGCATGACCAACGAGCGCCAGAAGAAGTTCATGGAGCTTGCGCATAACAAGGCCGGCGTGTGGGTCGCATCGCACTACGGTGTACCAAGCATGCTCTTCGGCGTGGATGGCATGTCGCACGTCTCCGCCACATCGCGCTGGGGCTATGCCTACTCACGTTCACTCACCGGTATCAGCTATGAAGACATTCGAAAAACGTTTCCGGCAGCTGATATGTGGATCACTTCGACAGCCTTCGGATCGACAGCGCAGTATGCACTCGATCCAAAGCTCGTGGATGATACACGTCTGCAAGTCCTGGACCAGCCATGGGCATTGAAGACGCTGAAGGGCGTCGTCGCGCGTGCGGTCAAGACAAGCCCCAGCGGCAACTCCGAAGCGCTCAAGCGCGAAGACGAAACCGTTGCGGCCATCTACAACGCGGGCGGCAAGATCATGGCGGGCATTGACTCCTACAGCCCCGGCCTGCTTATGCCGCTTGAAATGGGCATTCGCGCAGAAGCATTCAACGGCATGAAGCCATGGCAGGCGTTGCAGACTGCAACCATCCTGCCGGCACGTGCCTTCGGCTACGAGAAGGACCTCGGCTCCATCGAGACCGGCAAGCTTGCTGACATCGACATTGTTGACGGCAATCCCCTTGAAAACATCAACGACGTGATGAAGATCGCCGGTGTCATGGTCAACGGCCGCTACTACACACAAGCCGAACTCATGGCTCCTTTCGTAAAGAAATAATGCCTTCTCCAAACACAATGCTTTATGTAAAAGGACGATAACCCTCATGATGAAATGTCTCGCTCTCTCAGCAGTTCTGCTCGCAGCTTCCGCAGTCATGGCTCAGCCCTTACAAGCACAGGCGGACAAGATGGACTGGCCCACCATCGACAAGGAAATCTTTGACAAGTTCACTACGCTCATCAAAATTGATACGAGCAACCCTCCGGGCAATGAAACCCTGGCCGCCAAGGCGATCCAGGCCATGCTTGAGAAGGAGGGCATCTCGTCGCAGCTTGTGGGCGCGGAGCCGAACCGCCTCAGCCTCATTGCCCGCATCAAGGGCAACGGCGCCAAGAAGCCGATCCTCATCTTCGGACATACTGACGTTGTGGGTGTGCAGAAGGAGAAGTGGACGGAAGATCCCTTCGGTGCCAAGCTCATCGACGGCTACATCTGGGGCCGCGGCACGGTCGATGACAAGGACCTTGTCACCGGCGGCCTGATGACCATGATCCTGCTCAAGCGCAGCGGTGTGACATTGGATCGCGACATCATCTTCGTTGCCGAGGCCGGCGAGGAAGGCGGATCGCCCAACCGCACCTTCGGCATCAGCTACATCGTCGATCACAACTATCCTGACGTGGACGCAGAGTATTGCCTTACCGAAGGCGGCAGCTTCGAGTCCGAAGGCGGCAAGGTCAAGTACCAGCTGGTGCAGGTGTCTGAGAAGGAAGGCCGCGGCATGAAGCTCGTCGCCAACGGCATCTCCGGCCATGGATCCATGCCGCGCCTGGATAACGCCAACGTCCACCTTGCAGCAGCCGTCGCTAAGATCGGCATGTGGCAACCCCCCATGAAGTGGACGCCCATCACCAAGCTCTACGTGGAAGGGCTTGAGAAGGTTGGCACACCGGAAGAGTCCGCGCGCTACAAGGCCCTCTTCGATCCCGCAAAAACACAGGCCGCGCAGGACTGGTTTCGTGCGAACGACATCCGCATGAACTCCACGCTCAGGACCAGCATCAGCCCCAACATCATCGCCGGCGGCTTCCGCTCCAACGTCATTCCGTCGGAAGCAACCGCCACGCTCGACATTCGCGCCGTTCCGGGTGAAGACATCGTTGCCTTCAAGGCCATGATGGAGAAGGTCATTGACGATCCCGCGGTGAAGCTGGTGACACCTGAGAAGTATCCACCGGAGACACCTTCATCCTCCATCGACACGGAACTGTACCGCGACCTGACCACCGTGCAGAAGCAGGATTTTCCGGGCACGCTCACCATACCCGGCATGTCCACCGGCGGCACGGACATGAAGCCGCTGCGCGCCAAGGGCCAACAGTGCTACGGCATCGGCGCGGAGTTGCCCAAGGAAGATTCCATCACGCACGCCATGCACAGCGACAACGAGCGCATCAAGGAACAGGCTCTCTATAACTTCGTGAAGTATGAGTACGACGTTGTGAAGATGATCTCCACGCCCAGCAAGTAAACATCACCCTTGGATCGCTGGCTCCGAGCTCTACACTCGGAGCCAGTCCCTTTGCCCTGACACCGTACGGAGGCCACTCTTGCTGAAATCGCCGCTCTTTCTCACATCCAGCACGCAACGTGCAGCACTCGCATGCGCGGCAGTTGCTGTCAGCGCATCGCTGATGCCGGCACAAACCGCTCACAAACAGGTCGAAGCGCTCGTCAATGAGCATGCCGCGCAGTACAAGACCGACTCACGCACGATCTGGGAGTATGCCGAGCTTGGCTACCATGAAGACAAGAGCTCTGCCCTGCTACAGAAAGACTTGAAGGACGCAGGCTTCACCGTGCAGGCCGGCGCAGCAGGCGAGCCCACCGGCTTTGTCGCAACCTATGGCACAGGCATGCCGGTCATCGCCATCCTCGGCGAGTTCGACGCGCTCCCTGGCCTTTCGCAGGACTCAACATCAGCCATCCGCAAGCCCATCGTGAATGGCGGTTCCGGCCATGGCTGCGGTCACAACCTGCTCGGCTCCGGAGCCGCGCTTGCTGCAGTCTCCGTCAAGGAGTACATGCAGAAAAACCACATCAAGGGCACGCTGCGTTACTACGGCACACCCGCAGAAGAAGGTGGCGCAGGTAAGGTCTTTATGCTGCGTGCTGGTTTGTTCAAGGATGTGGATGTTGTTCTGCAGTGGCACCCGAACGATCGCAACTCGGTGCAGAACGGCGGCATGCTTGCCACGAACTCAGCGAAGTTTACGTTTCACGGCGTCGCTGCGCACGCTGCTGCAGCACCGGAACGCGGCCGGTCCGCGCTTGATGCTGTCATGCTGATGGGCACCGGCATTGAGTACATGCGCGAGCACGTGCCAAGCGCCACGCGCATGCACTACATCATCACCAAGGGCGGCGTCGCTTCTAACATCGTTCCAGACCTCGCGCAGATAAGCCTTACCGTACGCAGTCCAGACGGTGGCGTACTCGCCGGCGTCTGGGACCGCATACAGAAAGTAGCGGACGGCGCTGCCCTCATGACGGGCACTACCGTTGACATGGCGCTCGACTCCAGCCTCACCAACATCCTTCGCAACGACCCGCTGGCCGCAGACGCGCAGAAGAATCTGGAAGAAGTTGGCGGCTACAGCATGACGCCGGAGGAGATGACATTCGCTGCGGAGTTACAGAAGACATTGCCTCCGGATGGCGTGAGGCCGCTGGACAGTACAAGGCAGATCGTGTCACTTGCGGAGGCACAGGCAGCAGCACCAGCAGCATCTACAGATGTCGGCGACGTGAGCTGGAATGTTCCTACCATCGGCTTCCTTGCTGCGACGTTCGTACCCGGCGTTGCTGCACACACGTGGCAGGCTGCAGCGTCCGCCGGTGGCAGCATCGGTCAACAGGGCATGATGGTCGCGGCAAAGGCACTCGCACTTACTGCGGTTGATCTCTTCACGCAGCCAAAGCTGGTGCAGGATGCGAAATCCGACTTTGCCAAGCAGATGGCCGGCAAGCAATACACCTCACTCATCCCGGCAGGTGCAAAGCCCAACTTCAACTACCGCGAAGACTGATCCCGCACATGGAGCAAGGCTGCATCACTTCGGTGAAGGATGCGGCCTTCCTCGTTAAAGCATTACGGCTTCGACGGGCACACGTTGTTCTCAGGAATGTTAGCGAACGGCGCACCAATCTCATGCACGCTGTGCAGCCTTCCATTCGTCACAACGCACTGCACCTTCGTGACATCGCTGATGGTGGTGAGTGGATCACCCGCGACGATGATGATGTCGGCAAGCTTGCCCGGCTCCAGCGTGCCCAGATCTTTGTCGTAGCCGTAAGCCTTTGCAGCCATGCTTGTCGCCGTCTCCAGCGCCTGCCATGGTGCCAGGCCATACTTCACCTGGGCACGGATGTTCAGGTGCAGGCTTGTCGCAGGGATATCTAACGGCGAGTCAGTGCCCGCAAGGATGATGCCGCCCTTGCGGAAGTCGTCCGCGACCGTCCGCTCCTCATCCTCAAGGTGCTTATAGCCGGAGGACATATCTCCCTTTGAAGCTGCGGCAACCGCCGCCTTGAGCCGCGCATTCTCCCAGGGCGGCGCAATCCCCTGCCGCGGGTCGGTCGCCATGCCTTGGTCTTCGCCATACTGTGCCTGCGCAAACGTCGTGCTGATGGTCCACATGCCGGAGTCCACAAGCAGCTTGTGCACGTCGCCGTACGAGCGCCCCGTGAGCGAACGCGAATAGGCCCATCCCGTACGAGCCGTTGCGGAGACGTGCGACATACCATCCTCACCCAACGCAACCGCGGGCAGCAGGTAGTGGCTCGCTGTATCCACGCCCATCTGCGTATGCGCAAAGTCGATCCCCTTGGCCGCCCACGCGAACGGCAGCCGCACATACAGCTTCACCATGTCGAAGTCGAGGCCCTTGATGCGCGTGAACTCGCGCTGCAACTGCGCTTCGGAGGTTGTCGCGATCATCATCGGGTAGTAGACACGCTCACCGTCGACAGCCTCCGCGGTATCAAACAAACGCGGCCCCATTGCAGCGCCCGAGCGATAGCTCTCCACATGCTCCTTCGCGCGGTATGCGTTGTCTGCGATGCCGCGCACAGTCGTGATGCCATACGCCAGCCACAGCTTGCCGAAGCGATCGCCGTAGTAGATACCATTATCCGAGTCAGGGTGCGCGTGATTCTCCCACAACCCCGGCATCACCGTGCTGTCCGGCGCTTCAATGACGCGGCCAACACCGGATGCAGCCGCAGCGCTATGCGGCTTCACACTGGTGATGCGATTATTCGTCACGAGCACGTCAACGTCCCGCTGAACGTCTGCACCGCTGCCCTTCCAGAAGCGCCCGGCATGAATCAGCAGCGTGCCCGTAGGCGTATCATTGGTGTAGTTCATCGCCAGCGGCACCGGTGTGATTGCGCCCGTCGCACGGTCGATCAGCTTCAGCTTGCCCACGCTCTCATACAGCAGCTTCTTTGAGTCGCCGCTCCATGTGGGCGCGTCGGTAATCTCGTCATTCAGCTTCACCGCGGGTCCGGCCGGATGACCGTCCGCATCCACAGGCATGGTGTAGAGCAGGTCGTCCATCACAAACGCCATCTCCTTGCCATTGGGCGAATACACAGGGCCGTCTTCCGTCCGCGTTGTGATCGACTCATACGGCGCCGGCGCAAACCACTGCTGCTTGCCCGTCGCAACATCCACGGCAAGGATCGAGCTCGTACCCTCGCGATAGCGCTTGGTATACGGCTTGATTGTGGCGATGGATACTGTCTTGCCATTTGCAGAAAATGCAGCGCGACCTGGAAAGAACGTCGCCGGCGCCAGCGGCTTAATCGCGCCCGACGCGACATCCGCGATCAACGTCGCTCCAGCCTGATCCTGAAAGGCAATCAGCTTGCTATCGAAACTCCATGCCGGCATGATCTGCGCCGTCTGGCTTGGAGCAATGCGGCGGTCACTCGCTCCGTCTGCCTTGCTCACATCGTGCACGTAGATGTTCTGGGTGCCGTCGCGATCAGAGATGTACGCGATCCACTTGCCATCCGGGCTCCATGTTGCGCCCTGCTTATAAAACGCGTCGTTCGTAATCGCAACTGGCTTGCCGCCAATCGGCATGCGATACAGCTGGTTCAGCGCGATGAACGCGACCTCTTTGCCATCCGGTGACAGCGTGGGCGTGTAGATGCCAAGCACAGGGCGCGGCGCGGTGCTGTCGAAGTCGTGCACCTTGCGCTTGAAGACCGGGCGAATGGACGGAATACCCGCGGTGAAGGCAATCGCGGTCTCCGTGCCTGTGGACATATCCGCGCGATAGATGTGACCTTCCGCGGTATACAAAAATTCGTGATCGCTCAACCAGATCGCGGGGAACGGATAGACATCCCCAGCCTTCGCAGTAAAGGGCTTGTCGCCGGTGACGCTCAGCTTCGCCATGTCGAGCTGCCTAGCATCCATGCCCGAGAACTCAATATAGGCAAGGCGCTTGCCATCGGGCGACCACGACGGCGCCTCAAGCCTGCTGGCAGGCGTGCTCGCCTTCTTCAGCTCCGTCTGCTTGCCCGTGGCCAGGTCAAGGCTTTGCACCGTGGTGCCAACCGTACCCGTGCCTGAGACAAACACAATGCTCTTGCCGTCCGGTGACCACGATGGCCCAAACTCATCCGCGCCGGCAGAGGTGATCCGCTTCGGTTCACCTCCCGCAACGGGCACCGTGTAGATATCGTAGGAACCCTCAAACGCGCGATCCGACGTGAACACAATAGTCGAGCCATCAGGAGAAATACGCGGCTCACGATCATCACCATGGCCGAACGTGACCTGCTTCAGACCGGTGCCGTCCGGCTTCATCGTCCAGATGTGGAAGGTGCCGCCCGCATAGGATTGCAGCGCAACCATGTCGCCCTGGCTTGACCAGTCCGGATGCGATGCCTCCTGTAGCGGCTGCGTCACCTGCTTTGCCTGCCCGCCGCTGATGGGAATGGAGAAGATGAGTCCCTGGATGTCCGCGAGGATAGTCTTGTGGTCCGGCGACACCGTCACCTGCGTGTTCGTGACTTCATTCACCACGATCGTCTTTGGCGCAGGCGCAGCCGCCAGGGCGTTCGTCACACAGACAGCACTAAGAGCAAACAACCATGCGGAGCCACGCTGAAACATCAAGAGGCGAGTCCTTTCATCAAGCAAACTTCGTATGGACGTCTTCTCCGCTCGACACGGAGCTGACGATGCGGGTGGTTATCGTAAACCCAATGTAACAGCCCCACACCACCGGCTACCTATAGAATTTCGTTCGCTTTTCTAGCAAGTAGGAACCGATCAAGCCGTCTCCAGCAGAGCCAATGGCCGCAGGCGATCCACTCCTTACAGACGACCTTACAAAATGGTGATTCGTCGTCTCTGCCGCGCAGTCAAGGCGAAGAATGTGCGAAACCAAAAACTTCGCATATCCGCAATCAAACTAACGGCGGGGGATCACATTAGCACCGTCGTAGCGCACACCAGCGGATTTTGCTGCTGCGAATGCCCTTGCTACCGCCGCTATGCCCATGGGTTGATCATGAGCGCATGAGTATGCGGAGCGAATTAACTGGCGACGACCCCATAACCCTGTTTCAGGGCTGGCTCGCGGAAGCAGAATCCACCGAACCGAACGACCCCAATGCCGCGGCACTGGCAACCGCAACCGCGAGCGGCGTACCCAACGTCCGCATGGTCCTCATCAAGAACATCTGTCCCGATGGCTTCTCGTTTTTCACGAACGCTCAAAGCCAGAAGGGACAGGAACTCGCCGGGAATCCACAGGCGGCCCTTTGTTTTCATTGGAAGTCGCTCCGGCGCCAGGTTCGCGTTATGGGCCCCGTCACGCCCCTTGCCGAAGAAGCGGTCGATCAGTACTTTCACAGCAGATCGCGCGCCAGCCAGATGGGCGCCTGCGTCTCAGAACAAAGCCATGTTCTCGCAAGCAGGGAGTTGCTGGAGAAGCAAGTCGCGGCATTCGCTGAAACTCATAAGGACGGGGAGATTCCGCGGCCACGCTTCTGGCGCGGCTACATGCTTCAACCCGCGGCGATTGAGTTTTGGATGGACGGCGCAGCCCGCCTGCACGACCGCCGTGTCTTCCACCGCGAGGGCCAGACCTGGACAAGCACGCTGCTGTATCCGTAGCAATCGCTACGCGCTGGTGGAAAGCAAGTCATCCACAGAGTGCGATAGGTACTCGATAAATTTCGCAAGCGCCATTGGCCTGCTGTACAAGTAACCCTGTGCAACGGTGCAGCCAATGGACAGCAGCTTTTCGGCCTCCTCTTCCGTTTCGATACCTTCGGCGCACACGCTCATGCCGGTAATCCGTGCTAATTGCAAAATCAAGCTCACAATATCCAGGTTCACTGGCCCTTTCTTAAGCGCACGCACAAAGGACTGATCAATCTTCAGGGTATCGATTGGGTAGCGCTGGATATAACTCAGAGACGAGTAACCCGTACCGAAATCATCGTAGGCAATCTTTACCCCAAGTCCGCGTATCTCCTTGAACAATGCTTCCACCCGCTCAGGATCATTTAGCACAATGCTCTCTGTAATCTCCAACTGCAAACGCCGTGCAGGCATCTTCGTCTCGGCCAACACCGTCTTCAGCAAATCCATAAACGAAGCCTGCTCCAGCTGACGGCTCGATACATTGAGGGTCAATAACAAATTCTTGGCGGCAGCGTCTCGCATCTGCGCATAGTCTCGGCATGCCTGCCACAGCACCCACGTACCAATCTCTACAATGCGGCCTGTCTGCTCTGCCAGTGGAATGAATAACCCCGGACTGACAAGCCCCTTATCCGGATGCATCCAACGAATCAATGCTTCCATGCCGTAAATCGAACCGTCGCGCAGGTGTACTAACGGCTGGTAGAACAAGACAAACTCATTGCGAGCAATCGCTGCGCTTAGTTCCGCCTTCGCGTTCAGCGCCGACATGGACGCCGCAAGCATCTGCGGCTCATACATCGCTACCTGTGCGCCGCCGGCCCGCTTGGCCGCATACATGGCAAGGTCCGCATCACGCAGCACCGCTTCCGCACTGGTGTAACTGTTTGCTTCAAGAACGCAGATGCCGATGGAAGCTGACAGGCGGAACGTCGTGCCTGCAATCTCCATCGGTTGCTCCATCACATTCAGGATATGGTGTGCCAGCCGCATCCCATGCTCCGGTGTAGGCATCCGTTCCAGCAGGATGACATACTCATCGCCACCCATGGAGGCCAGCGTATCCGCATCGCGAAGGCAGTTACGCAAACGCCTGCCCATCGATTTCAGAAACAAATCGCCCTGGGAATGCCCCAACATATCGTTCACTGACTTGAAGTTATCGACGTTGACATAGAGCATCGCCGATATTGTCGAACGCCCAGGCCGTCCAAGTCTCTCGCTCAGGCGCTTCATAAGATACGCACGATTGTTGAGTCCCGTCACCGACTCATGGAAGGCAGCCTCAACCAGCTCCGCTTCCATCTTCTTGCGTTCACGCATCTCTTCGATAAGTGCTTCGTTCTGCAGCCGCGTCACGCGCTGCTCGGCCAGCGCACCCTCAACACGCTGCTGCTCCTCTTTCAACTGCAGATCACGGCCCCACCGGCGTCCACGGCCATGCAGAAATATTGCGATAAGGCTGGCTCCCAGTAACACCGGAGTGAAGTAGATGAGAAATGCAGCGGGCGTCCAGTACAGCACATAGGAAGCACGCGGTGCATCCCCATACACTGTTGGCCCGATGTGTAGATGGACAAGGGCAGCAACCGCCAGCCGCAACACAGCAAAGTAGAGTACCGCCCACACAACATACATCTCGCGCGAGCGATACCAGGCCTTCTTCTGAGACCTGCCATGAATCAACTTCGACGCAACCGTCGCTCCCACAACGCACGTGCCGATGCATGCAAGAGTCAGAGCGCTCAGGTCCAAGCGGGACGGGTTATAGGTCACATAGGCAGCTCGAAGAAGCGCCATCTGCGTTGTGATGACCGTGACGGCCTCAAAGAGGCTGACCGGTATAAGTCTGCGCAGTCGCGGGTTCGGGCGCGTGATTGTTTCAAATACCACATACCGGCCTACGATGGCGATCATGTATCCAACGCCGATCCACCGAAGGTCGTACCATGTCCCGTCTGATATCTCCAGCAGACGCACCACGGTGAGCTGCACGGCCACACGTCCATAGCCGGCAATGGCGCTTCCGCTAATCAACCACGCTTGACGTTCCGCCCCACACTCCATCTCGATCTGCCGCGCAAACTGCAGGCCCGTGTATGCGGAGAGTAGCGTCAACAGGAAGATGCCGAGCAACCACCTCTCGCCGTACGTCCGCATCACCTGATCGAAGGTTGCAAGCGATATCAATGCAGCAATCTCCTGGAGTTCGTTACCGTGTGTATGCACACACGCGTGCACAGTGTCCTCATCGGCGGGATTGCAGGTCCGAACACTCCGTCGTTTCAATGAATCATGTTTTTGTGACGGCGTTCTACAAGCTTCCTTGCGATGCGTGTTCTACATAGTTTGCACCCAGGTTATATGTCCCGATTTGGATCAAACGAAACCCCAAATGGACCGTGATATCACCGCGGATATCACATGGCGACCTATATTTTTGTAACTCCATTTTTCCAGCCAACTCTATTGCTACGCTCATGCCTGCCGATAGGCACAACAAGACCGGGAGACGAAAGAATCCCCCCAACATAGAAGGAGAAATCAACCCATGAACGGTCTTCGCAATACATGCAGCGCACTGATGCGTGATGAGTCAGGCCAGGACTTGATTGAGTACGCGCTCATCGCCGGTTTGATCGCCGTCGTAGCTATCGCCACGCTCAACGCACTTGCCACCTCCATTACGACTGTCTTCACCACCATCTCGGGCAAGCTCAACGCAATCACCTAGGAGTGCGCGTCGCGCCACCTGCCCATGCGTGCGAGTCGACATTCTTCCGCGAACAGGAGCTATACCCATGGCGCCCGCAACGTCACTACTGCCTGCGTTCACCGCGGTTGTTGCATTCACAGCAGCCGCGTGGGACGTACAAACACGGCGCATCCCTAACTGGCTATCCCTCTCATCGCTTGGCATCGCTCTGATGTTGCAGCTCTGCCTAGGCGGGTGGCAAGCACTCTCCATGGGCCTGCTCGGTGCACTCGTGGCCGGTGGCGTCTTCATTGTGTTCTTCCTTGCCGGCGGCATGGGCGGCGGCGATGTCAAGCTCATCGCGGCCATCGCTGCAGGTATTGGGCTTCGGGATGTAGGCACGTTACTTGTCTTCACATCGTTAGCCGGAGGACTCATGGCGGTCGTTCTTGCACTGCGTCACGGCAAGGTACGGCAGACGGCGCGAAACATGCGCGATCTGGCGCTGCATCACGGGCACTCCGGCTTCACACCACATCCTGAATGGCACGTGCAGAATCCGCGCGCGCTGCGCCTGCCCTATGCCGTCGCCATTGCCGCCGGCACGTTTCTCACACTGTCGCTGCAAGGAGTGCAACGGTAACCGATGCAATCGCGCCGTCTTCTTCTCGCCCTTATCATCGCTGTCGTCATCTCCGGAGCGTTCACGCTCTGGCTTGGCAAGGTTATCTCGCGCAAGCACACATTCAACACCGGCAAGCTACGGTATGTTGCCGTGACGCGTGCCGTCGACGCGGGCGAAACCTTATCACCGCAGGATGTGACACTCATGGACTGGCCTGGGCAACCTGTGGCCGGAGCCTTCACCAGGACGGAAGATGCCGCTGGCAAATCGGCGCTATATCCATTGGCAGGCGGGACGCCGTTGCTCGAGCGCCAGGTGGCGTCTGCGGCGGCAGGCCTGTCCGGCCGCATCCCGGATGGCATGCGAGCGATCTCGCTCAAGTCCAATGACGTCGTCGGTGTCGCAGGCTATCTCTTACCCGGTACGCGCGTCGACGTGCTGGTTACATTGCGCGATCCAGGCTCGCAGGATTCTGTCACATCCACGGTATTGCAGGATGCGCAGGTACTCACAGCAGGCCAGAAGATGCAGCCGGATCCGGATGGCAAGGCCGCGCGGGTGGATGTCGTGACCCTTCTCGTATCGCCCGATGACGCGCAGAAGGTGACACTTGCAAGCACCCAGGGCACGGTGCAATTCGTTCTGCGCAACAGCGCAGACCACGCACATACAACCGCCGATCCATTTCGCTTCTCTCGCACGCCCGTCGCCCCGCCTGTTCCCCAAGCGGCAACCAGGGTGGCCGTTACACACGCGACAAGCGCGCCTGATCCGCATTACACGGTGCAGGTGCGCCGGGGCGACAAAGACTCCGTGGAGACCTTTTGATGAAGCGCATATCCGCAACACTCACGTACTGCATCGGCGCTTCGGTGGTCATCGCTCTCGTTACCGCGACATCCGCACAGGCGCGTCAACAGCGCTCCACAACAGCTTCCGTTCAGCCGTCCTCTCTCTCTGCTGCAATGCAAGCCCCAACGCAGGACACGACGTTCCGCAGCGACAACTTTTCCGGAACGGCAACGCACCTTGTTGTCGGCCACACGTCGAGCGTATCCACCTCACATCGCATGACGCGCGTGTACGTCACCAATCCGAACGTGCTGACTGCCTACGCCGCTACCCCAAACCAGGTGCTCGTTACAGCGAAGGATCCCGGCGTGAGTTCCTTGATGGTGTGGGACGAGACCGGCGCCGCACGAACCTATCTCTTCTCGTCCGACATGGATGTTGACAGCCTGCGCACCACATTGCAGGCTGCCCTGCCCCACGAAACCATGAATGTCGCTGTCGAGCAGGGACACATCTTGCTTTCGGGCTCTGTGAGTGACAAGGACAAGTATCAGCTGGCGGAACATCTTGCCGGCCAGTACTCCAAAGATGTTTCCAACGCTCTCATCGTGAACTCAACCGGCGTAAAACAGGTGCGCCTGAAAGTGCGCATTGTTGAGATCGATCGCTCGAAGCTGGAGCAGCTTGGGTTCAACCTCTTCAGCGCAGGCGGCAATACACTCGCCCAAAGCTCCACCAACCAGTTCACGTCCACGCTCACGGCATCCACAAACGGCACGTCCAGCAACGGAGGCACCACCAGCACCGCGGGCAGCAAGACCGTCTCCATCACCAATCCGCTCAACTTCCTGCTCTACAACGCCAACATCAATGTCGGCGCCATGATCCAGGACATGCAAAACAGGCAGGTGCTGCAGATTCTTGCGGAGCCAAACATCACCACCATCAGCGGAGTAAAGGCGAACTTCCTTGCAGGTGGCGAGTTCCCCTTCCCGGTTGTGCAGGGATCCACCGGCGGCTTGTCCACGGTCACCATCCAGTTCCGCCCGTACGGCGTCAAGCTTGAGTTCACGCCCATCGTCAACGACGACGGCAGCATCCAGTTGCAGGTCGCACCGGAAGTGAGCGCGCTGGACTATACCAACGCCGTCCAGATCAGTGGCTATACCATTCCTGCCCTGTCCACCCGGCGCGCTGAGACGCAGATCGTCCTGAAAGATGGACAAAGCTTTGTCATCACAGGGTTGTTGGATCAACGTACCACCGACATGCTTGGGGCCACTCCGGGCATCTCGAGCATTCCCATCATCGGCTATCTTTTCAAGTCAAAGTCGGTCAATCACTCCCGTACAGAGTTGATGGTGGTGGTGACGCCCGAGACGGTCGATCCCTCGAAAGAGAACGCGACACCGGAGCTTCCGCGCCTGGCCGTACCGCTTCTCAACGGCGCCGGCTTTGACGCCAAGCTGCCACACAGCGAGACCAAGTGATCGCAGAAAGGATGTATTCGCGATGAGCTATGACAAGGACTTGCTCGATGTCGTTGTACTTACCGTGGGCGCCAAGCCGGAGTTTGTTGCCGGACTTATGCAGGCCGTTGCCACGCGCGCGTGGAACGTAGCGCCCTTTCATCTCGACACCTACATCTCCACCGCGCGCAGACCGTCGATCGGGCCGCGCATCAAGTCGGCATCCGCCTGCATCGCCTTCGTTGACTACGATCAATCGCCGGAAGAGGCCGTGGAAAGCACGCGCTATTTCACGCAGATGTTTCCCGGCAAAGCCGTCGTCATTGCGGTTGCGCAGCGGCCAACCTCCACTACCATCCTCAGCGCCATGCGTGCCGGCTGCACGGAGTTCGTATCTCGGCCGCTCAACATGGTCACGCTGGACAGCGTCTTTGACCGTGCTGAAAGTCTGCACGTTGCAGAGCAGGAGCATCTTGCACAACGCGGTTCAGTTCAGGCGATTCTGGGCGCGAAAGGCGGCGCAGGCGCCACAACGCTGGCCGTACATCTCGGTGTGTATCTCGCAAGCGCGCACGGCAAGAAAACGCTGTTGATCGATCAGCATGTCGAACTCGGCCATGCCTGCGTCTATCTTGGCATCGATGGTGGCAATCATCACCTCTCCGAGGTCGTTCGCAACCTGGGCCGCATGGACAGCGAACTTTTGCAGGGCTTTGTTGCGAAACACAAGAGCGGCCTTGATGTTCTCTCGTCGCCGGATGGCCGCACCGCGGCGCCCTTCCACCCCGAGGATTACGGCAATACGCTGGAGTTTCTGCGTGGTGAGTATGACTATGTCGTCATCGATTGTGACCGCCTGCACCCTGAATTGAATCCGGCCATCGTTGACGCAGCAACGCAGCTCTACGTTGTGGGCACACCGGAAATCGCTTCCATTCGTGATCTTTCGCGCGGTGTGGACAAGCTGCTGCTTGTGGAGGCCGCGGCCGACAAGATACAGGTCACGGTCAATCGCTTCAACACGCCACACGCCATCTCCATCGAACAGATTGAACGCGCCATCCGTCTGCCCGTCTCCCTCAAAATCCCAAACGACTTCCCGGAGCTTGTGCGTTCCGCCAACGTGGGCGAGCCAATCATGCCGGACCAATCGAATGATCTTGCAGATGCCTTCTCCGATTGGGCCAATACCGTTACCGGTACCATCGCGCCACGTCCCGCGAAGAAGGGCGACCGCAAACTGTCTTCCATGTGGCGCCAGGCGACACCTGCCTGGTGACACCACGCGACACCCATGAACGACTACGCCCTGGACTTTACCGTAGACGAGGAAACCGCTGTGGCACCCATGCAATCACCCGCGCAAGCGCGAAAGGACGCGATCGCTTCACCCGCGGCCCGCGGCGTGCCCGAGGCAGCACAGCAGAAAATCAAGTCGGCCGTTCACAAAGAACTCATCGACCGGCTTGACCTCGAACGCCTCAGCGACCTCAATCAAACGCGCGCAGGCCAGCAGCAACTCTTCGCCATGATCCATCGCCTGCTCTCCGAGCAGGGCGTTCCGCTCAGCGTGGTCGAGCGCGACAAGCTCACGCAAGAGATCGTCGACGAGGTCTTCGGCCTCGGCCCCATCGAGCCGCTGCTGAACGACCCCACCGTCAGCGACATCCTGGTCAACACCTTTCACTCGGTCTATGTCGAGCGCCGTGGCCTGCTTGAAAAGACCAACGTCGTCTTCAAAGACAACCGCCATCTCATGCACATCATCGAGAAGATCGTCTCAGCCGTGGGCCGCCGCGTGGACGAATCGTCTCCCATGGTCGATGCGCGCCTCGCCGATGGATCGCGTGTCAATGTCATCATCCCTCCCCTGGCGATCGATGGGCCTATCCTGTCGATTCGGCGCTTTGGCAACACACCGCTGCGTGCCGAAGATCTGCTGCGCACACACATGCTCACCAAGCCCATGCTGGACCTGCTGCAGCGCGCTGTGGAGGCTCGCCTCAACATCGTTGTATCAGGCGGCACCGGCGCGGGCAAAACAACGCTGCTGAACGTCCTCTCCGGCTTCATCTCGCATCGCGAACGCATCGTCACCATCGAAGACTCAGCCGAGCTACTGATGAAGCAGGAGCACGTGGTGCGGCTTGAAACGCGTCCGCCCAACATGGAAGGCCAGGGAGCTGTCCGTCAGCGCGAGCTCATGATCAACGCTCTCCGTATGCGCCCCGACCGTATCGTCCTCGGGGAGGTGCGTGGCGAAGAGACGCTCGACATGTTGCAGGCCATGAACACAGGCCACGATGGCTCACTCACCACCATCCACTCCAACTCGCCCCGCGATGCTCTGGCACGCATGGAAACGATGACGATGATGGGTGACATTCAACTGCCGCAGAAAGCCATCCGCGCACAGATCGCGTCTGCCATCCACCTCATCGTGCAGGTTGCGCGCATCAGCGACGGCTCACGCCGCATCACGCACATCACCGAGCTCACCGGCGCCAACGGCGATGTCATCAGCATGAATGACCTCTTCCTCTTTGAGCGCAAAGGCATGGGGCCGAACGGCAAGGTTCACGGCCGTTTTCACTCCACCGGCATCCTGCCCCATTTCTTTGAGAAGCTCCAGGCCGCAGGCGTCCTGTTGCCCGCTGCCCTGCTCGATCACAGCGTGGAGGTGTAGTGCATGCTGCTGCTCATCACCTTCATCACACTTGCACTGCTCAGCTTCATCATCGTTCTCATCTTCCTGCGGCCCCGCGCCATTGATCGTCTCGCGGATCAACGGCTGCAAAGTGTCCTTGGACCACGCGGCATGGTGTCCGAAACCGAAGCTCCGGTCGAACTGGCCGAGATGGCAAGCAAAGGCGCCTTCTGGTGGATCGACGACCTGCTTGCCAACACGGGCATGTTTCAATCGCTGGGACGCCTCATCTACCAGGCAAAGAGTACATGGAAGCCCGGCACCGTCATTGCCGTTACAGTCATCGCTGCGGCCGCAGCCGGATGCGCCGTCTATTTCATCTTCAACACCATACTTTTCGCCCTCCCTGTAGCGGCGCTATGCCTCATGGCTCCCTTCACGTTTCTCGCGTGGCAACGCAGGCGCGCCATCGCTGCCTTTGAAGCAGTGTTGCCGGATGCGATCGATATGTGCGCCCGCTCCTTGCGCGCCGGCCATTCCGTCGTCGCTGCCATCGGCATCGTCGCGGAGGAGGCGCCGGAGCCAGCCAGGACAGAGTTCGCGGAAGTCTTTCGCAAGCAGAACTACGGCGTCGCATTGCGCGATGCGCTTGTGCAAATGCTGGAGCGCGTGCCGTCACGCGACCTGCAGATCGTTGTCACCGCCATTCTCGTGCAGAAGGATACCGGGGGCAATCTCGCCGAGATCATGGACCGCGTCGTCAACGTCGTTCGAGACCGCGCACGCATCCAGGCAGAGGTCCGCATCCACACCGCGCAGGGCCGCTTCACTGGCTGGGTGCTGTGCCTGCTCCCCGTGGTGCTGCTCCTCGTCATCAACGTTGTCAGTCCCGGCTATTCACGCGTGCTGTTTCAGGAAGAACTCGGCCGCAAGCTGCTGTACGCGGGCCTCGCTCTGCTTGCGCTCGGCGCATTCACCATTCGCCGCATCGTTCATGGAATCGAGGTCTGACGCATGCTGCTCCCTGTCGCCGCCGGCGTAACGCTCTTTCTTCTGCTCTCGTTCGGCCTGCTCGCGTCCATGCTCAAGCCATCGGCGCAGGCAGAGCGCCTTCTACGCGTCGTCGCTACGGGCCGTCCTGAAGCGCGCATCATCGGCACGCGCGAACGCCTTGAGAACGGCATGGCAAGTTTCGCGGCCAGGCTTCGCAGCGCACTCGGCGTCCGCATTAATGAGAAGCTTCGCGACCGGCTCAGCGCCGCCGGCTTTCGTGATCCGCGTGCCACGGATATCTTCTCCGCCGCGCAGTGGATGACACCGCTCGTTGGAGCCTTCGCCGCCAGCTTTCTGCCGACCAACGAACTCTTCTGGGCATTTGTCTTTGCGACAGCCGGCTACCTGGTGCCGGGTATCTGGCTCTCCATCCGCATCAAGGCACGCAAGGAGATCCTGCGCCGCAGCATGCCCGACATGATGGACCTGCTGGTCATCTGTGTCGATGCCGGCCTTGGCATAGACCAGGCCATGATGCGCGTGGTGGATGAGCTCGCCGTCAGCCATGCAGAGATCCAGGGCGAACTCTATCGCATTCAACTGGAACAACGCGCAGGCAGTCCGCGACTGGAAGCGTGGAAGCGCTTCGCCGCCCGCGTGGAGATTGAAGAAGTCAACGCCTTCGTCAGCATGCTGTCGCAAACCGACCGCTTCGGTACACCCATCGCCCGCGCCCTCGGCCGCTTTGCGGAAGACCTGCGCACCAAGCGCCGTCAACGCGCGGAAGAAGCTGCCGCTAAAACAAAGGTCAAAATCGTCTTTCCTCTCGTCTTCTTCATCTTTCCGTGCCTCTTCATCGTCTTGCTGGCGCCCGCCATCATGGGCATCATGGGTGTCTTTCAGGGATTGAAGTAGCTGAAGTTTCCATCCACTCAACCGATAACAGCAGCATCAACCAAAACGGAGAACACCTATGGACACAACCACGATGATTCGCGCGATTGCAGTCGTTCTTGCAGTAATTATTCTTGGCGTCATCGTCTATCGCCGCCGGCATGCTCGATGACATCCCGCGGCAACACACCGGGGCATAGAACGTTCCTCGCCAGGAACAAGACATCCGCAACGATCGTCGCCGATACCGTCGCCGTAGCCGACACATCGCTGCGGCGCATCATTGGCCTGCTGCGGCATAGGTCGCTCGCACCCGGTGCTGGCCTGTGGATTCGCCCTTGCTCCGGCGTGCACACCTTCGGCATGTCCTTCGCAATCGACGTCGTCGGTCTCGATAAAGGCCTGCGTGTCGTGCGGCTTTGGCCGGCGGTGCGGCCCAATCGTATGACCACGCTTGTACCCGCGGTGCGCAGCGTGCTCGAACTGGCCAGCGGCACCATCGCCGCCTGCAATCTCACGCTTGGCGATGAACTCAGCCTGGAGTAACACGCACACGATGCCAGCCATGCGATCACTCAAAGACGAGAGCGGACAGGTCGTGCTGATCGTCGCACTGTGCATGATGGTGCTCATCGGCTTCATCGGCATCGCCGTCGACATCGGCTATCTTCGTTTTGAGAAGCGCCGCCTGCAGGCAGCCGCGGATGCAGCCGCTCTCGCAGCAGCGCTGGAAGTACGCGTATGCGGCGGCACCACCAACTGCCCGGCCATGCAGACTGCCGCATCCACTGCCCTGTCAGAGAACGGCTACAGCAGCGCCACCGTTACCAGCAGTTGCACTGCATCCACCGCGGCAGCGCTCACGCTCACGCTCAACAACCCCGTCTGCCTTGTAGCAACCGATCCGAATCGTACCAAAGATAACTACGTCGAAGCGGTTGTGTCAGAGACGACGAGCGGCTTCTTCTCGAAGATCCTCGGCTTCAGCGGCTTCCACATGAGCGCCCGTGCGGAAGCTGCGCACGGCTTGGGCGGCCCATGCCTCTACGCACTCAACCCATCAGCCTCCGGCGCACTCAACATTGCCGCGGGCCTGGGCTTCACATCCAACTGCAGTGTGGTGGTTGAGTCCAGCAGTCCCACGTCCGTCAACTGCCTCATCGGCCTGGGCATCACCGCGCCGGAGCTGCAGGTGTCTCCAACCGGCGGCGGGGCCAGCCTGGTGTGCCTGGGCAGTACACACGTTAGCCAGCTGCCCGTGCCGGTGCCCGCGGATCCGCTGGCCTATCTGCCGACGCCCAGCAACGCCACGGCGCCATGCGGCACAACCACAGCGTCCCCGTACACCGGCTCTCCCACGCCCGTGAACCTTGTACTAACGCACCTCGCCACTGTCACATTCAACCCAGGCGTGTACTGCGGCGGCATCACCATCACCGCTGCCGTCGCGGCTACCGTCACATTCAAGCCGGGCATCTACATTTTGAACAACTACCAGGGGCCGCCGATTCTGGGCGTAACGCCGCCGCCCACAAGCAACGGCTTCGTCATCACGGTCTCTGCGTTAAGCACAATCCAGGGCAATGGTGTGATGTTCTACAACCAGAGCAAAAACGGTATCTCACTCACCTTGCCGGCGCTGCCGCTTGGCCTCTCCAACTTCGCCCTGAGCGCGCCCACAAGCGGCGCATATGGCGGCATCCTGTTCTTCCAGGCCAAATCTATAACGAACACCGGCACCTTCGTGGCGCCGGCACTGCTATCGGGTCAGCAATTGAACGGCATCATCTATGAGCCGGGTGCAACGGTCAGCTATGCCGTCGCAGCGCTCTCCACCGCGGGCAGCTACAACGGCATCGTCGCCGATAAACTCCAGTTCAACGCGGGCGTCCTAAGTACGTTTTCCAATGACTACTCCACACTGCAAAGCGGCTCCCCGTTCAACGGTGACCGGTCCGCACTGGTGCAATGATGAACACCAGGCAAACCATTCCCGCCATCGTGCGGCCCAATCATGACGACGGGAACACGCTCGTCGAAACCGCGCTCGTCGTACCGGCACTGATACTTCTTTTGGTAGTTGCCATCGACCTTGGCCGGGCCTGCACCATCGCCATCGCAACCGAGTCCGCCGCCCACGCCGGCGCCATCTACGGCACCCTGCATCCCACGGACATAACCGGCATGATCGCCGCCGCCAGGCTCGACGCAACCGACTGGGCCGTCGTTACACCGGCAGCCACCTATGGATGTCAATGCTCGGACGGCTCCTCCGCGGTCGCGGCCTGCACAACTGTCCCCAGCTGCACATTCAACAGCGTCTATTACGTGCAGGTCACCACCACCTCTGTCTTCACTCCGCTACTGCCCTATCCCGGCTTTACCAAAGGATTCAGCGTGCAAGGCAAAGCGAGGCTCCGTGCATCCCGCTAACGCGCATCCGTGCACCCTGTCCCACATGCGCGCTCTGTCCCGCATGCGATCTCTTCCGCGCGACCGCTCCGGCAGCAGCATGGCTGAGTTCGCCTTTTGCTCAGCGGCTGTGCTGCTGATCATCCTCGGCGTCATGGAAGGCTCACGCGCCTTGTATGTCGAACACTCCATCAGCAGCATGGCACGTGACGCGGCGCGCTACGCCATGGTCCGCGGAGCAGACTGGTCAGGCACATCCTGCGCAACCACCTCAACCTATTCCTGCGACGCCGTAGCAGCCGATGTCAACGCGTATGTCAAGAGCATCGCTTCACCAGGCATCGCCACAGCCTCACTCACCATCAGCGCCACGTGGCCGGGCCTGAGCGGCGCTGGCACGGCATGCGATACCGCACAGGGTAAAAACAGCGCCGGCTGCATCGTCAAGGTGAAGATCACCTACCCGTTCACATTCCTGCTGCCCGCGCCAAACCACACCACCATTCAGTTCAGCAGCACATCCAGCATGACCATCACACAATAAGGCATGGCGAAACACGATAGGTCCATGCAACAGCGGCCCACGCAAGGCATACCTCGCGTGAGCCATGCAAAACTTGGGCGCGAATTCTTAGGGGCGTCTCATGAGTTGTGGGCGTATGGCGGGCGGCGCCTGCGCGGCTGCCTTTGCCTGCTGCCGCAACCAGCTCTCATGCTCCATGCGGCTGATCTTCTCAGCCACCGCCAGGCTGATGAAGTGGTTCAACGAAATGCCTTCGTTGTGTGCCAGATCCGCAGCCTGTTGACGGACCGAAGGCCCCAGGCGCAAAGGAAACGACAAAACACGTTTGACTTCCATGGATAGGATCCTCGCGAAGGCTCAGGCCGTTCCTGCATGGCTCCGCTGTTTGCTAAGACCTGATAAATACAACATGCAAACAAGTTACATCTATAACTCGTTCGCACAAAGGGCTGGTTACTTAAATCCGATTTCTAGTAACCATGTCACACATGGGTATAGCTCCTGTTGTCAGACATGGTGCGCGTTCCCGATTTGGATCAACTCAGATGGCCGCTCATCCGCGCATTTCATAGAATTTTCTAATAAACATTAGAGAAATGCGGCTCCTCTCTTCGAATCTATCGGCGTAATGTTGCACTTACTTGATAGCAAACTCCAGCGCTGGTTCGTCGCACTTAGAAACAGCTGATATCTCCAGCGATATCAAATTGGGACTTTATCTTCCGATACTGAAATCCACTCCTCAAACTAAGTTATGTTTCTCTTGGCTCGGGCTAAGTTACCCCCGTGCGCATTGGTCACCTGCGTGATACAAGCCCATCCAGATTCCCTATAGCTCTTGAAGGAGAGACACCATGCAGAGCGCATCGCATCAGAAGGTTGGTTCTTTCGGCGAAACACCATGGCGTGATCACATCCTGGTCACCTTCCTGTTTCTATGCGCTCTGCTGGTAGCGGGATGCGGTGGCGGCTACGCGGGTTCGGGCATCGCAAGTCTCTCCGCGACCAAGGTCACCATCGACGCCGGGCAGTCCTTCAGCATCACCGCGCAGAGCAGCACGGCCATCCCCATCACATGGGCCCTCACCGGCGCATCCTGCACCGGCAGCGCGTGCGGCACGGTCGCTCCCAACGGCGCTACCGCTGTCTACACGGCGCCCGCATCGCTCACCACGCAGATGATCGTGACGCTGACCGCCTCTGTCCCCAACACGCAGAGCAGCAGCACCACCACCATCACCGTGAACCCTGCGCCCACCATCACGGGCGCCACACCCGCCGGCACGGTAGGCGCAGCGTACGGCGCCACGCTCACCGCCAGTGGCGGCACAGGCACACTCACACTCAGCACCAGTGGATCGCTCCCGGCCGGTCTCAGCTTCAACGCCGCCACCGGCGTCATCAGCGGCACGCCAACGGCACTTGGCGCCAGCAATTTTACGGTGCAGGCCGTCGATCAAAGCGCTGTGCCCTACACCGTCACGGCGAATCGCAGTATCACCATCGGCGCCGCGGCCCTGCCGCTCACAGCCAGCGGCACGCCGCCTGCAGGCACAGTGGGTGTCGCGTACACCTCGCCGCTCACCGCAGGCGGAGGCGCCGCGCCGTACACCTGGAGTATCCTCTCCGGCACGCTGCCCACCGGCCTCACGCTGTCGGGCGCAGGTGTCATCGCCGGCACACCCACCACCGCGGGTGCGTTCACGGCAACCGCGCAGGTACAGGACGCCGCCGGCAACAAGGCAACGCTTGCACTCTCCATCGCGATTACACCTGCCGCGTCTGTCCTCACCATCTCGTCGCCGCCATCCGCGACCATCAACGTTCCCTACACCGGCGCCATTCCTATCTCAGGTGGCACAGCGCCGTACAGCTGCACCATCACGGCCGGAACCCTGCCTGCTGGTCTCGTACTCGGGACAAACTGCGTCATCACCGGCACGCCCACCGCTGCCGGTTCCACCACTGTCACGGTAAGCGTCACCGACTCTGCCAAGCCCGCCAACACAAGCACCGGCCCAATCGTCATCACGGTCAACGCCGGAACCCTGACGGCCACCGGCAACCCGCCCGGAGGCACGCTTGGCGTCCCGTACTCCGCGGCTCTTACGGCCACCGGCGGCGCCACACCCTATACCTGGACGATCGCATCGGGCGCCCTGCCCACCGGCCTCACGCTGTCCGGCACCGGCGTCATCTCCGGTACACCAACCATCGCCGGCATCTCCACCTTCACAGCCCGCGTCACGGATGCGGCGTCGGCAACGGCCTCGGTCACGCTGACCATCACCATCTCGAACGCAACGTCCACCATCACCATCGCCACCTCAACCCTGCCCAGCGGCACGGTCGGCACGCCGTACAGCGCCACGGTCGGCGTAACCGGCGGCACCGCACCATACACCTGCACCATCGTCTCCGGCTCGCTCCCGGCAGGCCTCACCTTCGGAGCGGGATGCATCGTCACCGGCACACCCACCGTCGCGGGCACCAGCACACCGGTCATCCGGGTCACCGACTCGGGTAACCCGGTCTCCAGCGCCACCGGTGCCATCACCATCGTGATTAACCCGGCCGCGGCCACCATCACAGTAGCGTCGCCGCCCGTCGCAACGGTGGGCGTGCCCTATACCGGCGCGATCCCCGTCAGCGGCGGCACAGGCCCATACACCTGCTCCACGACAGGCACGCTACCGGCGGGCTTAACCCTGACCAGCAGCTGCACCATCACAGGCACACCCACCACGGCAGCCACAACCACCATCACCGTCCAGGCCACCGACTCCAGCAAGCCGGCCAACACCGGCTCCGGCCCGGTCACCATCACGGTCAACGGCGGCTCAACCATCACCCTCGGCAATCCACCAACGGCAACGGTCAACACCCCCTACACCGGGACCATCCCCATCAGCGGCGGCGCCGCGCCCTATACCTGCACTACCACCGGCACACTGCCTGCGGGCCTGACACTGGGCTCCAACTGCACCATCACCGGCACGCCCACCGGCGCGGGCGCCACCACGGTCACCATCACGGCAACGGACTCGGGCAACCCCGTCAACACCAAGACCGGCCCAATCACGATCACCGTGCAGCCGATCTCGACGCTGACACTCACCGGCACACTGCCCAACGCCATCGTCAATGTGGCCTACACGCAGACGCTGCATGCCGCAGGCGGTCTCGCACCGTACACCTACGCCATCACAGCCGGAGCTCTGCCTGCGGGCCTGTCGCTTTCCACCGGTGGAGTCATCAGCGGCACGCCAACCGCGGTCGGCGCCAGCAGCTTCACTGTCACCGCAACCGACAGCGAAGCCACGCCGCAAACGGCAAGCTTGCCGCTCCTGCTGCAGGTCGTCTTCCCAACGTCACCCAACGACGGCCTTCTGAAGGGACCGTACGCGTTCCTCTTCCAGGGCTATGACGATGTCGTCGCAGGTGTCCTCGCCTACCAGACCGCAACCGCCGGCAGCTTCATCGCCGATGGCGCGGGCCTCCTGAACGGTGGCGAGCTCGACAGCAACCACCAGAGTTCCACCGCAACCGGCAACACCCTCAGCAGCAGCGCCTTCCTCGGCGCCTACACGGTGGGTGCGGACGGCCGCGGCGCCATGGTCCTCACCACGCTCAACACCGACGGTACGGTGAACACGAACATCACCTACGCCATCGCGCTCAAGCTGCCCACGGCTCCCGCAACGGCCGCCACCAGCGGCAGCTTCAACGAGACGGACGGCAACATCATCCTCGCCACCAAGGGCACCGGCAGCCTGCTCGCGCAGACCACATCGGCCTTCGCCGCCGGCCTGCATGGCAGCTATGCCTTCGGCCTCCAGGGCGACACACCCTGCCTGCCAAGCTGCACCATCGGCCTCATCCCCGGTCCAGCCGCAGCCGTAGGCCAGTTCACCGCATCCGGCAGCACGGTCACCGGCGGCACCAGCGACGCCAATGACGCCTCCACCAACTATCCCGATTCAACCCTCAGCGGCAGCTTCGCTCCGGCGGACGGCAATGGCCGCGTGGTGCTGTCGCTCATGTCCTCCAAGCTGGCCAGCGTCGCCTTCCCCACCGACTATGCGGTCTACCTGGTCGACGCCGGTCACGCCTTCGTGCTCTCGACGGACAAGCACTCGTCCTTCGTCCTGCAGGCAGGCACCGCCACACTGCAAAGCCAGGCTGCCTTCAGCAACGCATCGCTGGGCAACAACTACGTCGGCTATGAGAATGCCGCGGTCAACCCGGGCCTCGTGGGTCAGGTCCTCAGCAACACGCTCAACCTGTCCAGCGCGACGGTCTTCCGCGGCACGGGCAATGGTAACGGCACCTGCACCACCACCAATGTGGATGTGGGCGGCCTTACCGGCCTCGTCAGTCAGCTCACCAGCCTCGGCAGCAACTCCACCGTGGTGAATGCGCTGCTGGGCACCTACCAGTCGCTCGGCAACAGCAACTGCCCGGTCGCAGCCAACGGCCGCGCTGTCCTCAACTATCCAGCCCCGAACAACGTTCTCTCCGGCCTGCTGGGCTTGCTTGGACTCGGCAACACACCGCCCCCGGCACGTGTCGCCTACCTCACCGCTCCCAACGCAGGCTACTTCCTTGAAACGGGCTACGCGGGCCTCGGCAACATCGAAGCCCAAACCGGCTCGCCCTTCTCGGTCTCGACGCTCAAGGGAACGTTCGTGTACGACACCATCCCGGCCGCCTCACTCGCCACCATCGACAGCACAGGCGCCTTCACCGCGGACGGCGCGGGCAACACCACCTCCACGCTCGACACCAACGTCGGCGTCGGCAACCTCAACCTGATCCAGCTCGGCGCCACGGGATCCGCCACCTATTCCCTTACCGATGCGGCAGCGGGCAGGTACCTGTTGGGCGGCACACGCGTGATCTACGCGATTGCTCCCGGCCGGTTCGTGCTGCTTGAGACCAACGCGCTCAGCACGGCGCCATATATCGCACTGCTGTACTAGACGCGAGGCGTGGGCTGCCGATGAACAAGGCAGCCCATACCGCAGCAACGATCGTACCGGCCAAACACGCCGTCACACCCGAAAGGAACGTCCCTAATGCGTACTCCAGTTCGTATCCCGACGCGTACTCTCGCTGCAGCCGTCGTTCTGGCAACGCTCGCATCACCGTCCGCGGTGGCACAGGCCACGTCCAATAACCTCTCGTCGTATGTGCCGCGCTACACCGTCGCCGTGGGTTACAGCTACATCCACGCCAACGCGCCGCCAAGCGCATGCGACTGCTTCGGCCTGCAGGGCGGCTTTGCGCAGGGAGCCGTCACGCTCAAGTACTGGCTGCGCATCGCCGGCGAGGTCACCGGCGGCCATGCCAACCAGTTCGGCCCGCTCGGCCAGAACCTTACCCTCATGACCTACACAGGCGGTCCGCAAATCGTCCTGCACGCCCACCGTGTGGAGACCTTCGGCCAGGCGCTCTTCGGCGCGGCACACGGCAGCGACTCCTACTTCCCCTCAGGCACAACGGCCAGCGCATCCGCCACCAGCTTCGCCATCAACACGGGCGGCGGCTTCGATATCGATCTCACGCGCCACATCGCTGTGCGACCGGTTGAGGTGAACTACCTCCGGACCTCGCTGCCCAACGGCAGCAGCAACCGGCAGAACCAGCTCTCGCTTGGAGCAGGCCTGGTCTTCCACCTGCACGGCAGCTCGTGGACACCCGATCCGCACAACGAGCGCGCCAGGGCGGACAAGCAGACGCACGACACCACGCTGCCTCAGCAGCCACAGCAACAGGCCACCGTCACTCCTGTCCCGGCGCCAACACCTACGCCAAAGCCCGCACCAAAGCCGCCTGCCAACGACATAAGCGACACCAGCGACTTCGCCTCCGTCGTAAAGAGCGCCTTCTTCGACTACGACACCTATGAGTTGCGCGCGGATGCGAAGGCAGCACTCGCCGCCGACGCCGCGTACCTCAAGAGCCACCCAAACCTGCACGTCGTCGTAGCCGGTTACGCCGATGAACGCGGCACAGCCGAGTACAACCTGGCACTGGGAGAAAAGCGTGCCCAGGCAGCGCGCGATGCACTCATCTTCAACGGTGTGTTGCCCGACCAGCTCGACGTGGTGAGCTACGGCAAGGAGAAGGAGGTCTGCGAAGCCGACAACGAAGCCTGTTTTCAGAAGAATCGCCGCGCAAGTCTTGAACCGCGCCGATAAAGCGTGGAGCCCAACCGGTGCGCCGTGCCCCTCAACTCCAGCCTTCCGAGGAGCACAGCCAACCGCAACGCACCTCCCACAGGAACCGTCCCGAGGAAGCCCGATGACCTCTTCGCCCCGACCCAACCCCGAGTACGCGCAGCAGCCACATCCTGACCACGCGCCGGCCCACACACCCGGTCTCGAAACTCACGTGCTCGCCGAGATCGTCCCCTTTCCAGGCGCGGCCGCCGCCCTGCCCGAGGTGCTCGCAGCGCTCACCTACGCGCTCGACCTCGCCGCCAGCGAGCAGCCCGGCTACACCCTGCGCTCCTGCATCCTTGGCATGAACCTTGCGCGCCGGCTGCGCCTCCACCATGACCAGGCCACCGAGCTGTTCTACGCGCTTCTGCTCAACGGCCTCGGCACAGCGCGCGAACGCCATGCCGCCTGCGAGTGGATGGGCTTGGATGAAGCGCTCTGCCGGCACGCCCTGCGCGGCTTTGACTGGACGCGTATGGAACGCATGCGCGTTCGCTTTCTCATGAAATACGCCTTCCAGAACAAGTCGCTGCTCCATCGCGTCTTCGGCATGGCAAGCCTCCTCTCACGCCGCCAGATCGCTCCCGCGCTGCAGAGCCGCCGCTCGTCCGCGGGCATCCGTCTTGCACACAAGCTCGGTATGCCGGACGGAACGGTGGAAGCCCTGCAGGGCATGGACGAACGTTGGGACGGCCACGGCGCGCCGAAGGGCTATGTCTACGAGGCTGTGCCGCTGCTCTCGCAGATCTGTTGCGTCGCGCAGGATCTCGCAGCCTTCGGCGATGTGCTCGGCCGCGTAGAAGCCGTGACGCTGATTGAACGTCACTCAGGCCGCCGGTACGATCCAGGCGTTGCCGTAGCCGTCATCACATCCCACGAAGCCGGCACACTCTGGACAGGCACCGACGAAGACGACCTCATGGAGGAACTCCTCGCACGCGACCCGCAGTCCGCAGCGATGCCATGCGGCGACGATGCGCTTGAAGAGATCTGCTCCGCCGTAGCCGACGTGATCGACAGCCACTCGCGCTACACGGTGCTTCACTCGCACGGCGTAGCCCTGGCAGCCACCCGCATCGGCTTGGAGATGCAGCTGACCGAACGCGAGATGCGCACGCTGCGTTGTGCCGCTCTGCTGCACGATATCGGCAAACTCAGCATCCCGACCGAAGTCCTGGAAAAAGAAGGTCCGCTTACACCAGCGCAACTCTCCAGCGTCCGCCGCTCGCCGGTCGAATCCTACACCATCCTCCGCCGCATACGGAGCTTCGAATCCATCGCTCTGCTCGCGAAAACCCATCATGAGCGGCTCGACGGCTCAGGCTATCCGGACGGCCTGCAGGAACACCAGATCAGCCGCCTCTCACGCATCCTTGCCATGGCCGAATGCTACGACGCACTCTCATCACCGCGGCCATACCGCGGCGACTACACCGAAGCCGAAGTCCTCACGATGCTCGAAGCCGAGATACCGCACGCCCTGGATGCAGCCACCTTCGAAGCGCTGAAGCGGTCTCTTCACAAGGTGCGAACCATGCCCCGCTCCACGGACGAATCCATGCGCTGCGGCTAATAAGCTCTCCTGCTGCACATTGGGGAATGGCTCACGCCATTCCCCACTCTTTTCCTGTTTCCACACACGCTACTGCAGAATCGCAACCCCGCCAATCGACTGCGCCGCAATCCGTGCCGACCATTCACGCGGCCCCGTTGTATGCACGCTAGTGCCATCGGCGCTCACGGCCACGGTGACCGGCATATCCACAACCTCAAACTCGTAGATCGCCTCCATGCCCAGGTCCTCAAACGCCAGTACCTTCGACGCCTTGATCGCCTTCGATACAAGATACGCAGCGCCGCCAACAGCCATCAGGTACACCGCGCCGTTATCGCGAATGGCTTCGATCGCAGCTTCGCCACGTTCGCTCTTGCCCACCATGCCCAGCAGCCCGGTCTCCTCCAGCATCTGCCGCGTGAACTTATCCATGCGCGTCGCCGTCGTAGGACCAGCCGGCCCAACCACCTCATCGCGCACCGGATCGACTGGACCGACGTAGTAGATAAACCTGTTGGTGAAATCGACCGGAAGCTTCTCGCCGCGATGCAGCATATCGCTCATGCGCTTGTGCGCAGCGTCACGTCCGGTCAGCAGCTTGCCGTTCAACAGCACCACTTCGCCGGCCTTCCACGTCGCCACTTCCGCACGCGTCACGGTATCCAGGTTCACGCGCCGGGCATTCAGCGGGTTATAGGTCAGCTCCGGCCAATCCGCCAGCGACGGCGGATCAAGCTTCACCGGCCCCGATCCATCCAGGTGAAAGTGCGCATGCCGCGTCGCAGCGCAATTCGGAATCATCGCAACCGGCAAATTCGCCGCATGCGTCGGCGCATCCAGAATCTTGATGTCCAGCACGGTCGTCAGACCACCCAACCCCTGCGCTCCAATGCCAAGCGCATTCACCTTCTTGTACAGCTCAATGCGCAGCTCTTCCGTCTTGTTTCGCGGTCCGCGCGCAATCAGCTCCTGCATGTCGATGGGCTCCATCAGCGCGGTCTTCGCCAGCAGCATCGCCTTCTCCGCCGTGCCCCCAATGCCGATGCCAAGCATGCCTGGCGGGCACCAGCCCGCGCCCATCGTGGGCACCATTTTGAGTACCCACTCCGCGATCGAGTCCGACGGATTCAGCATCGCAAACTTGCTCTTCGCTTCGCTGCCGCCGCCCTTGGCCGCGACGATTACATCCACGCCATCGCCCTTCACCAACTCCGTGATCACGACGGCAGGCGTGTTGTCCTTGGTGTTCTTCCGGCTGAACGCAGGGTCCGCCAGCACGCTCGCTCGCAGCGTGTTGTCGGGATGGTTATACGCCCGGCGCACACCCTCATCGCACATGCCTTGCAAGTCCAGCGTGGCGTCCGCAAACTGCACACCCATGCCGATCTTCAGAAAGATCGTAACAATGCCCGTGTCCTGGCAGATGGGCCGGTGGCCCTCCGCGCACATGCGGCTGTTGATCAGGATCTGCGCAATCGCATCCTTGGCCGCAACCGACTCCTCCAGCTCATACGCCCGAGCCAGGTTCTTGATGTAATCCGTTGGGTGGTAGTAGCTGATGTACTGCAGCGCATCCGCCACACTGGTAATGAAATCTTCCTGCTTGATCTGGGTCATCGCAGATTTATTCTACGGGTTAGAGATGAAGTTTTTCCGCTCGTCGCGCGCTATGCGATCACCCTCGGCGCACTCACGCTGTTAGCAGGTATCGCCGGACTGACCGAACCTGGCCAGCGCTACCTTCGTGGCCCTGACTACGGACGAGCTGTCGCAGAAGCAATGACGAGAAATGACCAAGCCGCCGTCGCTGCAGCCGCCTTTAAAGACGACGACACTGCAATGGGAGCAGGCTTGTTGCCTTTTGATTCCCATTTCGCTCTTGCTACTAGGTACCGGTACCATTTTGATCTGTAAATCTCAACCCGTGCCAGAAGCTCTTAATCGTCCTCAAATATCTGATTCTGTGTAATCGCGATTGATGATCCTGCAAGCAAAAGAGTCTCTGTCTTTCGGACGATCCCATCGGACTTGAGCGTGAAAAACCCGCGCTTCCAAGGATCTACTATCCAAACTGTCGGCGTGCCCATCCGCAGATAATCGTCACAACGGACTTCCATCTGTTCGACCGTATCCTCCGATCCCAGGACTTCAACGCATAAAAGTGGAGGCCAATCAGGAATTGGCGTGCGACTGCGTCGTGGTAGAAGGCATACATCCACGATCCGCACGCGGCTCGGAGCAACGCGCAAGCTCAACGATGGCAATGCATTACAGTCCAACGTATCTGCTTGCTCATCAAGTTCAAACATCATTGCCGTCATGGCAGCGGCGTGCGAATACTCGCCAATTCAACGAGTCTTAAGAAAGCCATCCACGAAGTCTGGCTCGATCTCATATTCGTGCGCCGTCGCAAAGTATTCTTCGATCGTCACCGCAAGTCCGGGCTGTACTTCTCTATCCACAGCAATAGCGTATCTTCGCCATCCATACAATGACGGTGGAGAGCCCCTTTGATCGCACCAATCAGCACCATTCTGGAACGGCTCCGGACAAGAGCCACCACCAGCCGAGCCCTCACCGAAGCCTGCCTCGCCAACATCGCCGACCCAAGCGGTGAAGGCGCCCGCGTTTACATCCGCGTCGACGCCGCGGCAGCCCTCAAACAGGCAGACGAAGCAGACTCCCTCTTGCAGCAAGGTAAAGCAAGCCAGCCGCTCCTCGGCCTGCCCATCTCCGTCAAAGACCTCTTCGACATCGAAGGCCAGGTCACCACGGCAGGCTCCATCGTCCTCGCCGGCGCTCCACCTGCGACAAGCGACGCCGCCATCGTGTCCCGGTTGAAGGCAGCCGGCGCCGTCATCATCGGCTGCACCAACATGACGGAGTTCGCCTATAGCGGCCTCGGCCTGAACCCGCACTACGGCACACCCAAGAACCCATGGGACCGCGCGTGTTCCAACGGAACGGGGCGCATCCCCGGCGGCTCATCCTCCGGCGCGGCCGTCTCCGTCACCGACGGCATGGCCGCCGCAGCCATCGGCACGGACACGGGTGGCTCCATCCGCATACCAGCCGCCCTCTGCGGTCTCACCGGCTTCAAACCCACCGCGCGCCGCGTTCCAACGGACGGCTGCGTTCCGCTCGCCCGCTCACTCGATTCCATCGGCCCGCTCGCACCCACCCTGGACTGCTGCGCACGTCTCGATGCCGTCCTCTCCGGCCAAAGCTACGCATCCATCAACGCAAAACCTCTTGGCTCACTCCACCTCGGTGTCCTGCAGGGCTATGTGCTCGACGGCCTCGACGACGCCGTTGCTTACGCCTTCCACGGCGCTCTGCTCGCGCTCCAGCGGGCCGGCGCAAACATCCATCCGGTCGAGCTGCCCGGCCTCAACCGCATCCCCATGAGCAACCAGACCGCCGCGGCCGAGGCCTTCGCGTGGCACCGCCGCCTGCTCGAAGTCAGCAGCAATCGCTACGACCCGCGCGTCTCCGAGCGCATCCTGCATGGCGCCGGCATGCTCGCTGCTGATTTCCTCGATCTCATGGACGCTCGCCGCGCCCTCATCGCCGAAGCCGCCGAAGCCTTCGCCAACTACGACGCCATCCTGCTGCCCACCACGCCATGGATCGCGCCGCCCATCGCTGCGCTGGCAGCCGACCACGACACCTACTTCCGCGCCAACGGAGCCATGCTCCGCAACACCAGCATCTTCAATTTTCTCGATGGCTGCGCCTTATCCGTCCCCTGCCACAAGCCCGGCGAAGCGCCCGTCGGCCTCATGATCGCGGGCCTCGGCGGCGACGACGCAGTAATCCTGCGGGCGGGCGCCGCGATCGAAGCGGCGCTCACGGCAGCACGGTAACCCGGCAGCCCCTGGCTACTCGACCTTCAGATCGCGCGTCAGCTCTTCTTTCGTATCCATCGAGCTGATGGGCCGCTCGTTGCTCTTCTTGTCCTTGGCCTGCGCCCACAGCTTGTAGTCCACCGTAAAGGACAGCGCCATAAAGCGGAACTTGCCATGTTCATCCGCGAGCATGCTGCGCACCTGGGCGGTCTTGTCGTCCTTCAGATACACCATCGCGCCCTTGATCGGCGCGCCAGACGGATCGAGAACCGTACCCTGCACCACACGTACCGGCGGCGGACCCTTCTTGGTGTCGTAGCTCATCGTATCCGCGTTGCGGCCAATACCACCCACGCCACCGGTGTGGACCATACCCGGGGCCTGTGCCGCCGCTGTTGCCGCAACCAACCCCATCAAGCCGGCTGCCAATGAAAGGCGCACCGGCACGCTGCTCCGAACGCACGCTGCCATCGTCATATCTGTAGTGTAAGACCTGCCACGCCATTTTGCGCATCTACAAGTGCACGCGCACCATACGCGCTTGTCAGGCTGTCGCTCATAATGTTCGATACTGGACATAGACGCCATGCGAATGAGGGTTTGAATCACGTGTTTACGCGTCAAGAAAAAGATTCCCTGGGCTCCGTCGAAGTACCTGCAGACGCCCTCTACGGTGCACAAACCACCCGCGCTGTCGAGAATTTTCCCATCAGCGACCTGCGCGCAAGCCCGTTTCTCATCCGCGCCATTGCCATGATCAAGCTCGCTGCCGCACGCGCCAACGGCGAACTCGGCCTCATCACACCGCAGCAAGCGCAGGCCATTCAGCAGGCCGCGCAGGAAATCATGGACGGGCAGCACCGCGATCAATTTGTCGTGGATGTTTTCCAGGCCGGCGCCGGCGTGTCATTCCATATGAACGCCAACGAGGTCATTGCCAACCGCGCCCAGCAAATCCTCGGCGGCGCTCTCGGCGACTACACCCTCGTGCACCCCAATGACCACGTCAACTACGGTCAAAGCACCAACGATGTCTTCCCCACTGCCATGCGCCTCTCCGCGCTGCTCGCGCTGGCGGAGCTCTACCCCGTGCTGGACCATCTCTCCGACACCTTCGACGACAAGTGCATCGAGTTCGACGGCATCCTCAAATCCGGCCGCACCCACATGCAAGACGCCGTCCCCATCCGTCTCGGCCAGGAGTTCGGCGCCTATGCCGTAGCCATCCGTCGCACCCGCATGACCGTCGCGCGATCCTCTAACCCCCTGCGGGAACTCGGCCTGGGAGGGTCGGCCGTCGGCACCGGCATCAACACTCATCCACGCTACCGCTTCATCGCAATCCAGATACTCGCAGCCGTCTCAAACCAGGAGCTCTTGCCCGCAGACGACATGCGCTACGCCATGCAGTCCTGCTATCCCATGGCCACCATCTCCGGCGCACTGCGCGCACTCGCGCTGGAGATGATTCGCATCAGCAACGACCTGCGCCTGCTCTCCTCAGGCCCCAACACCGGCTTCCATGAAATTGATCTGCCCAGCCTGCAACCCGGCTCGTCCATCATGCCCGGCAAGGTCAACCCCGTTCTGCCGGAACTTGCAGCCATGGTCGGTTTCCAGGTCGTCGGCAACGATGCCGCGGTCGCCATGGCCGTGCAGGCGGGCCAGCTCGAGCTCAACGTGATGATGCCCACCATGGCGCACAATGTGCTCCAGTCCATCACCATCCTTACCAACACACTTCGCGAGCTCGATCATCGATGTATTCGCGGCGTCAGCGCCAATGCCGACCGCTGCGCCTTCTACGCACAGTCCACCGTTTCACTCGCAACAGCCCTCAACCCCTACATCGGCTACGCGCGCGCCGCCCAGGTCGTCAAAGACTCCATCGCAACCGGCCGCAGCATCATCGACATCGTCCGCGAAGAAAAACTCCTCACCGACGTGCAGATCGCAACCATCCTCGACGCCCGCGCCATGACCGAACCGCGCGAAAAAGCCTGACCTTCAATGGAAAAGCCCCGCATGGACAATGCGGGGCTCCACAAAATCAAAGCTCTACTTCTTCTGCCGTCCGAACCGGTACACCAAACCGACCTGCACACCCAGGTTGTTCTGAATCGTATCGCCGAAAGTCGTACCAACGTACGTGGGCGCCACGCGCAGCGCAAAGTTGTTAAAGATGTTGTAGTCCACCATCACATTCACGGTAAACGCAGCCTTCGCGTTTGAATCCGGCCACATGCCGACATCCTGCGAGGGCAGGCCTTTCGCGTCGCCGCCGAACTTGCTCATCGCCACGCCGCCAGTGGCGCTCGCACTGATCGTGTACTTCTCTCGCGCGATAAAGCGGTACTGCGGTCCGGCGGTAAACGTATATTCGCTGATCTGCGGGCTGAATACGTTATTCAGCGCGTCCACGTTCGGGATGTTGGCATTGCCATACATGCCGCGCACGTCGCCCGTCACGCTCCAATGCGGATTGAAGTGGTAGCTCGGCGCCATGAAGAAGTTCACTTCGCTGATCTTCTGCAGCGTAGGGCCCGTGCGAAAACGCAGGAACCCGCCGCCTCCGGCTACTTCCCAGCGATGCGAATACGAATCCTGAATATTGCGTGCAATGCGCGACTGCCGGCTGGCATTGCGGCGTGCGCGTGTCGGCAGCGGAGCACCGTTCGGTGCGGTCTGCGCCTGGGCTACAGTGGCGGAAAGCAGAACAATCGCGGCAGTTGCGGCCAGCGCACGTGGCGCCTGTATGGTGAAACGGAACATCAACCAGTACTCCTCAAAATAACCCGCAGGCTTGCTACGGTGAACTCAGCCACGGCGGTAGACGCGCGGTTCCATGCATGCTGCGAGCATCCCGGCAGCGAACGTCCGGGCACATCACCCCATTAGAACATCCGCCGCGCCGTCACGTGTACCCTGAGACCGGGAACACGATCAGGAACCCACGCAACCTGACCCATGCCAAAGCAGACACGATCCACCCGGTCCAACACCTCGCGCCGCTCCTCCGGCGGCATCGGCAAGCTGCTGTTCGGCATGCTCCTCGGCTGCGCGCTCTTCATCCTGGCCATCGTGCTGTACTTCCGCTTCGGCAATCCGCCCGTCGCCGTCACCGATGCCGACGCCCTTTGGGAGCCGCTCGTGCAGTCCGTGCCTCTCCACACCCGTTCCAGCGCCGCCATCAAAACACCACCGTTTCCCGCCAGCGAAGATGTCTTCGAGGCCGCCGCCCGCACCTACCATGCCCACTGCGTCACCTGCCACGGTAGCCCCGCGCACGAAGCCCCGCTCGGCCGCACCATGATGCCGCACGCGCAGCAGTTCTTCACCCGCGACAAGAAAGCCACGGCCGCACAGCAACCCGGCGAACTCTACTGGAAGACCGCCTTCGGCATCCGGCGCAGCGGCATGCCGGCCTACAGCCACACCCTCACCGACACCCAGATGTGGCAGCTAAGCCTGCTGCTCCACAGCGCCAGCGACGAACTCCCCGACCCAGTCCACGCTCTGCTAGTCCAAGGCGACCCAGCCCCACAACCAACCATCGTCAAGCCGTAGGTTTAAAGTCGCCGTATCTTCTACGTCGTCCACCGCTTGTCGTCCAGCCTGGTTAGAGAGATGTGTGCCCCACTCATCTGCGAAGCGGATGGGTGGGTGGGACTAATACGCGAGAGATGGGTGGACTCATCTGCGAAGCAAATGAGGTGGGCTCATAACGCGAACGATGGTTGGGACTCGCGCAAGAAGCTTCAGAATGGACGACACTGGCGAGCTGACGCTGTCATCAGCGGCTGCTTGGCGGCTAGAAATCATCATCATGCGGGGGGACCCCTGCCTGGCGACTAGAATCGTCATCATGCGGGGGACACCCTGCCTGGCGGCTAGAATCGTCATCACGCGGGGACCCCTGCCTGGCGACTAGAGATCGTCATCAGGCACTTCGACTGGCGGGCTGAAGGCCCGCGCTGTAACAGCCTGGGGCGAAGCCCCAGGTCAGTCGCCGGGAATCCTATGCGGGCTGAAGGCCCGCGCTAATGCGCCAACAAAAAACCTATCGCAGCGTATACGTCAGCCCCGTCGTAAACGTAAAGCTGTTCTTCTGATAGCCCGGCACCGGGTTGTTGATGAAACTGTCCGTCCCCGAAAAGTTCATGGCAAAGCGCTTGAACAGCGGCGCCACAAGCGTCACACCGCCATTGCCGGAGTACGCGTTGAGGTTATTCCAGGCAGGCAGCACGGCCAGCGTCTGCGTCACGGTCATCTTGTACGGCAGCGTACGGCGATAGGTCTCACTGAACGTGGACCCGATCAGGTTTTGATCGCCAACACCGGCAAAAAAATGCTGCTTCTCATAGTGCACATCCACCCGCAGATCCAGTTCCTGCTTCGCATCCTTGATCGTCGTCCAGCCAAAGCCGCCGCCATAGATCTGCTGCAGGTCGAGGCTCTGCGAGTAATTGTGATCGAACGACGTCACCGCCAGCGCAAAGAACCTTGGGTGCAGGTACTCGTCGCGCTCCGCATCGGCATGCATAATGCTCGTCTTCGATTGCACATCCGTCGGCTCGCCCGCCAGCGCCGCAGGCGTCGTCAGCACGCCATAGTTCTCCTGAAAGTCGATCGTCGTTTTGTTGCGCGTGGGAAAGAACGTCAGCAAAGGAATCTGCCGAACCAGAGCAATGCCGCCCGTCAGTGACCCTCCATGCGTCGTTGCCTGCGTAAAGCTCGTTCCAAGGTTCACGCTGCCGTTCCATCCGGTCAGCGCACCAGCCTTGCGCGTCACATCCTTGCGGAACGTCGCCTCGTCGATCACGTAGTCAACATCCTTCGTCGCAACGGTCTCCTGTGGCGCTGCCTTCGGCGTCACGTTCACATGCGCATCCGCGACATGAATCTTGCCGGGCACAGCCGTTGTGGCATTCTTCAGCGTTTCACCCTTCTTCAGCACCGCGTACTGCCCTTGCGTATGCAGTTCTTTTATCTTTCCGAAGGAGACAGTCACGTCCCCGGCCATATCGCTGTGGAACAAGACGCTGTCACCCGTCACCCGCGTCAGCTTGCCGGTCAGCTTGTCTCCGTTCGTAAAGATCAGTTCATCTTCCAGCGCGGCCGGCGCTTGCGCGCGCACAGCGGGAACAAGAGCGGCAGATACGAGAAATGCTCCAAGGGCACACAGATGCCGCACAGACTTCAAAGAAAACATGCAATAGGCCATGCTAGGTAGCATAGCCAAAGCCACACAACCGCGACATGCCTAACTTCCTGCCACTCCTCGCCGCTCACTTGCCCCGCATGGTGCCGGGATTGCCGTTGCCGCCGCCACGTATCACCACGGTCTTCTTCCACTACTTCGAAATCACCGCGATCCTGCTGGGTGCATTGGGCGGTGCGCTTGCTGTCCGGCGCGAACGGCGTTCCCGTTATGACGTCATCGGTCTGCTTGGCCTCGGTCTCATCAGCGGCGTGGGCGGCGGTGTCGTGCGCGACATCCTCCTCGGCGACGGCCCGCCACTTGCCCTCGAGCACCCGTCCTATCTCACCTACGCGCTCTGCGGAGCCGCCGCTGCCATCCTCTTCGGCCACGCCGTCGGCCCGCGCATGCTCGCCTTCATGAACATCGTGGACGCCCTCGCGCTCGGCCTCTTTACCATCGCCGGCTGCACCCGCGCGCTGCACGTCGGTCTCGGATTCCTGCCCTGTCTCGTCCTCGGCGTCATTACCGCGGTCGGCGGCGGCGCACTCCGCGACGTCTTCAGCAACCGCGACATCGCCACCTTCCAGGAAGGCGAGCTCTACGCTCTCGTCTCCACCATTGCCGCCGCCACCTTTCTCGGCGTGCAGCACTTAGGCGTACCCGAACCACGCGCGGCAGGCATCGGCACCTTCGTCGGCTTCGGCCTCCGCCTCCTCGCCATCCGCTACGGCTGGCGAACCCACGCCATCCAAACCATCCCCTAAACCCTGTTGTGTCCGGTACATGACTCCCCAAGGCATACAAACCGTACCCTGTAAAACCCACGTAAACCCCGGCAAATATCGCGCTTGCCAAGTGTTGTTTTATGCGCTTAGTATTCACTTCGGCTCGGGGAGTTATTCGATAACCGCCCAAAGCCCCCGGATCGGGGTTCGATTGGCGTATGTGCGGGTTACTCGCACAGCGTGGCTTCACCTTTTGGGAGAGTGTTAGATGTCGTGGTACGCCTACTGCATCGCGGAAAGGTCTTCCTTTCCGGAACTGCTTCGCCACCGCCGCCCTATGCCGCTTCCCGGAATCTCCGGGCTCTTCGGCAATCAGACCTTCGTCTTTCCAGCCAGTGACCTCGCCGTTGTCGTCTCCGAACATACTCCGGAAGATGACACCCGGATGGACCAGCAGGCGCAGCGCGATCATGCGCGCGTTATCGCTGAGTGCTTCCGCCACGCTACTGTCCTTCCCTTCCGTTTCGGCACCCACTTTGAGGACGACGACGCCCTGCGCCGCTCCGTCCGCTCCAATCACCGCCACTTCATCCACAACGTGGAGCGGTTGCGCGGTAAGGCAGAGATGCACCTGAAGGTCCTGGTCGATGACACATGCCCGGAGACTCGCAAAGTGCTCGAAGGTGTCGTCGGCAAGGAGTACCTGTCCAGCCTCCGCGAAAGTGCCAGCGCACAGCGCGAACGCCAGTCCAAGGCGCGCGCCCTGTCCCTGCACATGCATCGCATGTTCCTTCCCATCGCGGAAGAAATCACCTGCAAGCGCGCGGCTGACGGCAAAATGCTCCTCGACATCGCCCACCTCATCGACAACAAGAGCGTGGAGCGCTACCAGAACAAATACTCCACCGCCATGGAACTCCTGAAAGACTGCCGCATGCAGCTCTCAGGCCCTTGGCCACCGTACCACTTTGTGCAACGGCACCAGCCGGCGCACCACCCGGCCAACTAAACGCTGCCCAACAAGGCACGCAATACAGTTGGTTCCTTAGCAACAGCAAAGCCCGCTCAAACGAGCGGGCTTTGTTGTCCGTATCATCCTGAGATTAAGCCAATTCAAATCCACGACTTGTCATCCCGCAGTGAAGCGAAGGGATCTAACAATGGCTTACTCCACACAAGAGGCGCACAAGCATTGCACCGCCAATCGAATCGAGCTCGAACAAAGTGATCTATGCGGCTGCTTTTATTGCTTCGCGATTTACGATCCGAAAGAAATTACGGAGTGGATCGCAGATCGAAATGGCGACACAGCGATATGCGCCCGTTGCCCAGTGGATTCCGTCATCGGATCGAAGTCAGGCTATCCAATTTCGAAAGAGTTCCTGCAGCGGATGCATGAACACTGGTTCAAGGTCTAACTACCCAACGCGCTGAGACGGCAAGCTATGCGATTCAGCTCGCGCCTCCATCCACCGCTTGGAGCCTAACCTTCCCTCCAAAATGCCCGGGACGTAGAGATCAGCATCCAGGCGGGGGAAGTGAAGCCCATAGCCCGATGGAGATAGCTCGATCTCGCTCAGGTCGTCATCACTCGCGTGCTCCAATCCTTGAGCATCTTCAGGCGAAAAAAAGATCCCAACTCCCGAACTCAGTTCCACGATCACTTTGCGCAGCCGCACATCGAAGGAGGCTGCCATGGCTCGCGGCACATTTCGTTTCATCTCCTCGCCAGCGAGCACGGCCTGTTCGTATTCAGTCATGCAGCGCCACCCATTCCCCGCACAACATCATAATGTGCAGATCCAGCTTCTTTCGCAGTTCATTTACGACCCGCTCCGGTATATCGAACACCTTGCGCATCGTGATCGGCCCATCGGGACAATTCAGGTTAAACAGCACCTCGTCACCACCGCCCATGACATGAACATGCGCAGGATCATGATCGTTCGTATAGATTACGACGCGAAAGCCATCGATACGTAGAACAACTGGCACGGACTAAACCCCACCCGCAGTAGGCCCCACCGTCACAACAGCCTTCTTCCGGCTCAAAAGCCGCGACCGCTTCTTCCGCTTCCGCTCGCTGGCATGGTCGATCTTGCCCCAGAAGGCCACAAAGTAGTCCACCGCGCTGATGATCGACACCACGGTCATCCAGTAGATCGCCGTCACCGCAATCACATGCACCGGCACGAAAAACCAGCCGGTGCCATTGCGCCATCCCGGCCCAACCCACCACACGCTCCAGCCATGGTCCAGAATCGCAGCAACCACCGACACAATCTGGATCACCGTCTTCAGCTTGCCGATCTCGCTGGCATCGATGGTAAAGCCCTCATTCGCCGCAATCGACCGCAGCCCGCTCACCAGAAACTCCCGCCCAATCACCAGCACAGCAATCCACGGCGGCACAATGCGCGGATTAAAGCTCACCAGGGCGATATACGCCGCGCTCACCATCAGCTTGTCTGCCAGCGGGTCCAGCAGCATGCCCATCGTCGTGATCTGGCCGCGCCGGCGCGCCAGGTAGCCATCCAGCCCATCCGTAATCGACGCAGCAATGAACAGCACCGACGCAATCATCTCCTGCTCATGCCCCTTCGCGGGGAAGCTCGACGACAGCAGCCAGATGAGCAGCGGCACGCACGCGATGCGGCTCATCGTCATGGAGTTGGGCAGATTCACGAGGAACACCTGTCAGCCAACATCAGGCATCATGCCTGCAAAGGGCGTCAAGTCGATTCTGACACACCGTATAGCCGCGCGTCAGGGCTGGGTCGGGTCCGTCACGTTCACATCTTCCAGCTGACCATTTGGCAGCAATAACAGGTGCATCTGCAGAGGCTTTCCGCCCACCACCAGCGAGTAGTCACGGGACTCCAACCCATCCGTCACCGATCGAGACCGCAGATAGAGACTTTCCACCGCACCCAAAGGCAACAGGCTGTCACGGTAGGCAGCCAGCCTTTTGCCGCTCATATACGCCGTCAGATCGTCACTCCAGGCCGCTCGATCCTGCACACCTCGCTGTAAACCCGTAAATAGATCTAGCGCAAACGCGTCCTCTTTGCTCAGCGGCAGCAGAGCGAACGTCATCGCATCCGCGACGGAATTCACTACGCTGCCTACGTTCGTGTTGCTCAGGATCGCGATCGCAGTCTTCTGCTGCGGGTAGATCATGTTGATCGCTGTAAATCCAAGTCCTCCGCCGGAATGGTAGTACCGCAGCAAATCTCCTGACCCACCAACGAACAGCCCCAATCCATCCGGAGCAAGCGAGCCGTCCGCCATGCGGAACCGCGTCGTCTCCTCCGTGCGCATCGCAGGCGGCAGCGTCTTTCCCGCAAGAAACGCGATGTCCCACTTCGCCAGGTCGTCAGCCGTCATCACAACCTGGCCCGACCCAAAGGACCACCCCGGTCCCTCATACGGCGCGGCCACCAACGGCCCTAGCGCATACCTCACATAGCCCGTTGCCAGCGCGGCGCTTCCATCAGGAATCGTATCCAGATCAATCGCATCGATAATGCCCACCGGCCGCAACACCCGCTCCTGCAGAAATGCAAAGAGCGATCGTCCACTTACCTTTTCCACAATGCGGCCCACCATCTCGTACTCCAGGTTCGAGTAATGAAACTTCGTACCCGGAGCAAACATCAGCGGATGGCTTCCATATTGGGCAATGATCGCATCCGGCATCGCCGCCCTGCCCTTCGGCCCTGCCGGATAGCTCTCGGGATAATGATCGGGATAGCCCGATGTATGCGCCAGTAACTCCCGCACCGTCACCGTAGCCGCATCCGTCGCCTCCGGAAACCACCTGCTCACCGGATCATCCAAACGCAGCTTGCCATCCGCAACCAGCAGCAACACCGCTTGCGCTACAAACGTCTTCGATATGGACGCCAACTGGTACCGCGTCGCAGGAGTCGCCGCTACTCCGTCCGCAGCTTTACCGAAAGCCTTCACATAAACGATCCGGCCATCCTCCACGACCGCGACAGAAACCGAAGGCGCGCCAGTCCGTATGCGAACACGCTCGACCGCAGCGTCCAGCCGCGCATTCAAATCCTGCGTCTGCCCCATCGCGACGCCGCACGCCATCGTCAGCAAGCCCAACCATCGTTTCATGCAGCGAAGCCTATCATGCAAAAGCAAAAGGCCCCACGCCAAAGCAAGCGTGAGGCCCGGCGCATAGAGGGAACGCGTTACGCGTAAATCCCGCGCTGCTTCGTCGTATACCCAACCCGGTCAATCGCCAGCATGTACGCCGCAATGCGGTTGTTCACGCCATGCTCCTCCGCATACCGGATCACATCAATGAAGCTCTGCACCATCAGCCGATCCAGCCGGTCGTTGACCTCATCCTCGGTCCAGAAGTAGCCCATCCGGTCCTGCACCCACTCAAAGTAGCTCGCCGTCACGCCGCCCGCATTCGCCAGGATATCCGGCACCACAAACACACCGTTCGCAGCCAGAATGTCATCCGCGGCAGGCGTCGTCGGCCCATTCGCACCCTCAACCAGAATCTTCGCCTTCACCGAGCCGGCGTTCCGGCTCGTGATGACGTTTTCATGCGCTGCTGGAATCAGAATCTCGCATGCCGTGGTCAGCAACTCATCGCTGTTGGCCTCAGCCGCGCCTGCAAAGCCGCGGATCGAGCCCGTCTTCTTGCGATGCTCCACTAGCGCCGGAATGTCGATGCCGTTCGCGTTGAACACACCGCCATCCCACTCGGCAATGCCGATGATCTTGTAGCCCTTGCCGCGCAACAGCAGCGCCGCGTTCGATCCAACATTGCCAAACCCCTGGATAATCACGCGGCACTCCGCCGCCTTCATCCCCAGGTAGTTCAACGCCTGGTCGCACGAAATCGACACACCGCGCCCCGTAGCCGCACTCCGCCCACGCGACCCACCAATGTTGATCGGTTTGCCGGTCACGACAGACGTCACCGTCTGCCGCATGTGCATGGAGTACGTGTCCATGATCCACGCCATCGTCTGCTCGTTCGTGTTCACGTCCGGCGCTGGCACATCCTTCTCCGGACCGAACACTTCAATCATCTCGGCGGTATACCGCCGCGTCATGCGCTCCAGCTCGCCCTGGCTCATCGTCTTCGGGTCGCAGATCACGCCACCCTTGGCGCCGCCAAAGGGAATGTTCACCACGGCGCACTTCCACGTCATCCAGCTCGCCAGCGCACGCACTTCATCCAGGTTCACATCCGGCGCATACCGAATGCCGCCCTTCGCCGGTCCGCGCGCCACGCTGTGCTGCACGCGGAATCCCGTGAACACCTCAATGCGGCCGTCGTCCATCATCACCGGAAAATGCACAATGATCTCGCGCGCCGGCTGCCGCAAAATCTTCCAGATACCCGGATCCAGGTTCAGCTTCTTCGCCGCAAAATCAAAGCGGGCGGCCTGCGCCTCCCACGGGTTCAACTCGTGTTCAAGAGCGCTCTCCGCGCCCAGTTTCTCTTCGTCCAACACTGCTACTGCCATACTCTTACGCCTTCGCTTTCTTCCTGCCTTCGCGCCATGTCGCCATCGGCAAAAGCCACTCTTGTTTGACGCAAACGGTGCCGGATCGATCCGGAAAAAGCGGAGAATCCGAGCCATTTGCCTGCCCAAACGCGAACTCCGCTCGACACGACACAGCCCAGGCAAACCGGCTGAGTATAGGTGCCCTTTCACGCCGCTGACAATCCCTCATCCGACTCTAAGTACGGCTGCGGTACCATCCTTGCCATGGCCGCCACGCTGCCACTCTTCGCGCAGGTATCCCACCTCTACACCGCCTTCACGGTGAGCTGCGATAACCGGTTCGAACTCAGCGTGCCGCACCGCACCACCGGGCACGGCGGCACACCCGGCGCACCCTGGCTTGTCTCCAGCTCGCTCTGGTTTCGCTTCCTCCGCCATATCCCACCGCATGGCGAAATCTCCCTCCACGACCTGAAGCATCACGCGGCGCTTCCAACCAACGAACTCAAGATGTGGATCACCCGCTTTGAAAGCTGGTGGGGCTACCTCCGCGTCGATCCCGCAACAAAAATGGTCAGACCTACCGCCGGCGGACGCATCGCTCTGGAAGCCTTTCCCATCGTCCTCGCCGAAACGGAAGCGGCATGGCGCAAGGAACTCGGCACACCACCCATTGAAGCCATCGCAGCGCTCACCGCCAGGCTTGAAGAAACGAAGCCGCTCCCGCCCTGCCTCAGCACCCTCAACTACGGCCTCTACACCACGCCGAACGAGCAGCCGGACACCTCTCCAGCCATGGGTCCTTACGACAATTTGCTGCCCGCGCAGCTCGCCAAACTCCTTTACGCCTTCGCACTCGACTACGAACGCGAGAGCTTCCTCGCGCTCGCCGTCAGCGCAAACGTTCTGCGCCTCATCCCGCCACAGGGCGTAGCGGTTCGCACGCTTCCCGCAGCCTCCGGCATCGCACGTGGAGCCATGGCAAACGCCCTCAAGCTGCTGCTCAAGTCCAACAGCGTCACGCACTACGTCACCACCGAATTCACCGGCAAAGCGCTCCGCCGCACCGACCGGGGCAACGACTCACATGCGTTGTTTGAAGAAACCATTGCGGCGGTCGAAACACAATGGCGCAAGCAGTTCGGTGCAAAGCTCATCGACCAGCTCAAGGCCTTGCCTTCGGAAAAACATCTGCTAGCCGCAACGAAACCGCAACCCGGCAACTGGCGCGCCAACGTACCCGCACCTACGCATCTGCCTTGGTTTCCCATCATCCTGCACCGTGGCGGCTTTCCTGACGGCAGCTAGTCCGGACCCGGGTATCCCACGTCTCGATTCTGAGGCGCAGGCCGCGCGAAAGCGCGACGGATCAAGCCTCAATATCCAACGGCACAAACAGCGTAAACACCGTTCCGTGCATCTTCGGGTCCTGCGTCGACCGCACCCGCAACTCGCCGTGGTGCCGTTCCACAATCTCCTTCGAAATCCACAGTCCAAGCCCTGTGCCATTCAAATCCTTGGTCGTATAGAACGGCTCGAACAGCCGCCGCAGCGTCTCCGCTGTCATGCCTGTGCCATTGTCCGCAATCGCGATCCGCACACCCGGTATGCCATGCAGGCGATGCATTGCATCATGCGCCCGCACCACTAGCTTGCCGCCCGTCCGCATGGCATCGATCGCATTCGCAATCAGGTTGTTCAGCACCTGGCGTATGTCGTTCTCAAAGCACCGCATGCGGGTCGTTGTACTGTACGACGTCTCCACCTGGATGCCGCTATTCATCAGCCGGCCCTGGAACAGGTTCAGCACCGCATCCACAAGCTGCGCCGCTGACACGGACGTCGGCCTGTTCGCCTGCCTGTGGAACCGCAGCGTCTGCGTCACAATCTGCGACACACGCGACAGTTCATCCTGCGCCTGCCGCACATATCCCGCAGCTTCCTCCGGCAACTTCTCGTCATGCGCCACGAGGTATAGCAGGTTCGTCACCGCCTCCAGCGGATTATTGATCTCGTGCGAAATCGATGACGCCAGCCGCCCAACGGCTGCCAGCTTCTCGCTCTGCAGCAGCGCCTTTTCCGCCTTGCGCAGCTGCGACACATCCAGCGCGGCAACGCTGATCGCGCGCACCTTGCCCTCCGCGTCAAACACCGGCGAATAGTTCACATTGAAGGATCGTGTCTCGCCGGGCGTGCCAAGGAACTCCGCCTCGTAGGTGTAGTCCGACACCACACCGCCGTCGGCCACCTTGCGCAAATTCTCCAGGGCCACCGGCGATTTCACCACCTCCTCCACGCGTTTGCCCAGCACCGCGTCACGCGGCAACCCCATCTGCTCGCTCTGGCGGTCGTTGATGCGCAGATACCGCAACTCCTTTGGCTCAAACAAAATCAAACCCACAGGAGCCGTGCGGTACAACACCTCCAGCTCCGCACGCTGCCGCTCCGACTCCGCCTGTTCAGCCCGCAACGCCTCCGTCGCTATGCGCACATCGTGGATATCCAGTCCCGTGCCGATCCACGCCGTGATCGCGCCCGCTGCATCCCGCACCGGCGAAGCCTCCACGCGCCACCAGCGTTCGGCCTTATCGCTGCCGCGGATCATGCGTGCCTCCACGGAGTATCGTTCGCCCGTCTGGAGTGAGCGCGACCACTCCGCCGCAACATGCTCGCGATCCGCCTCGGCAAATGCGTTCAGCCACTCAAGACCCGGCTTCGGCTCGAAACCTTCGCCCAGGTACTCCAGAAAGGTGCTGTTGGCATAATCCACCTGGCCCTCCGGGGTTCCGGTCCATATCGCCTGCGGATTCAGCTCCGTCAAAATCCGGTATCGCTCCGCACTGCTCCGGATCGCCTCTTCATCCTTCTTTCGTTGCGTAATGTCGCTGAAGAACACCACAATGCCCTCGTCCGAAGGCTGGCATTGCAGACGCAACCACTTATCCAGCGGAGCCGGGTAGTACGCTTCAAACTCCGTCGGCACCCGCTCGTTCATCGTGCGGTAGTAGTTCTCCACATACGGCGAACCCGGATACACGGCCTCGGGAAAACGATTCCACACCGTCTGCCCCAGCAGGTCGTCCCCCATGCCAAGCAGCTCCTTCGCCCGGCGATTCAGGAAGGTATACCGCCACTCCCGGTTCAGCGACGCGACTGCATCCGTCGTCACGTCAAACACCTGCTGTAACTGCTGCGTCACCGACGCGGCAGCCGCCTCCGCCGTTCGCAGTTCCGTTCGATCCTGGTAATACACGGCGATGCCACTTTCGATCGGCATCGCACACCAGTGAATCCATATGCCGTACGGTGCATAAAAGAACTCATCGGCCACCTCGACGCGCTCGCCCATCGCACGGCGGTACTTCCGCTCCTGCTCAGTCCCCACCGTCGCCGGGTACAACTCCCAGTGCGAGGCTCCATTCAGATCCTCAGGGCGAATCCGGCTGATCTTTCGCGCTTGCACATTCGCATACGTAATGCGCCACTCGCGGTCCAGAAAGATGACGCCATCCGGCAGATGGTCCAGCACATGCCGCAAATCCGCGGAAACATCCGTGGCCATAACCGTACGGTGGCGCGCGCTCTGCTCTGGATCGGGACTCATGAGACTGGCCATCAGTTTATGCGACCGGCACGCCTCGCGCTTGACACCATCAAACGCACACGGTGACAACCTACAATGACCCGGTGGCCCCAACCCCGGCACAGTCCCTGGCAGAAACGCGTGTCCTAAGCCGCACGCAGCGGTTGCTGCTCGCCATCGTGCCGCCGCTCGCGGCCCTGCTCATACGCGCACTCTCCGCCACGCTCCGCTTTGAAGAACGCCTCGAACCCGGCGCGCGCCCCGCCGACCGCGACCTCCGTGAGCCCGGCGTGTACGTCTTCTGGCACCGCTGCCTTCTTCTAGCGGCCTACCGCTATCGCAACCTCGGCATTCGGATTCTCATCTCGGCGTCTTTTGACGGCGAACTCATCGCACGCGTCGTCCAGCGCCTCGGCTTCGTCCCCGTCCGCGGCTCGTCCTCACGCGGAGGAGCCGCCGGCCTGCTCGCCCTCACACGAGCCCGCGCCACCGGCCACAAAACCGCCATCACAGCCGACGGCCCCCGCGGACCCGTCTACATCGCCAAAGCAGGCGCAGCCGCCGTCGCCCAGCGCGCCAACAGCACCGCCTCCTGCTTCCACATCCACCCAAAAAGCGCATGGACGCTAAAGTCATGGGACAGCTTCCTCATCCCCAAACCCTTCAGCCGCGTCATCGTAGTGTGGGAAGCTCCCATCGAAGAGCCCACCACGGATATCATCCAGCAGGCCCTAAACAAGGCTGTGGCCGTATCAGAGAGTCGTTAACTGTCCTCGCTGCAAAAACACGCGGAGCGTCGAGAACGGCACGAAGTGTCAATCGAACTCCGGTCGCTTCACATCCTTCACCACAACCACCGGCACGTCGCCCATCTCTTTCACTAGCCGCAGCCCAAGCTGCTCCCGCAACGCCTCCACCAGCCCCGGCAACGTCGCGTCCGCGGCAATGCCGCCACCGTCATCAGGAGCCCACTCCAGCTTGAAGTCATACGTACCCTGCAACCCGGTCTTGTTCGCCACGGTCCGCTCGCCAACCTCGTACCTGCCGGAAAGAATCTCGGCAAGATTATCCATACTCAGCCCTTGCACCGTCATCGTTCCCCGACCACCAGATACATGCCTGCCTTCGGGATGAGGCTTGCTGACGTTACCCGCCATCTTTGTCGAGGCGCCATCGACAACCAGCGCATACTCCGGCAAGGAACGCGTCTCCTCCGTGGCGTTCAAACCAAATCGCTCCTTCAGGAGGGACTGCAACAGCTCCCCATACGCGCGATTCCGCTCGTCCCCTTTTAGCCCCTCTTCACGACGAGACTCCTCATCGCCCGTCTTCGCGGTTACATCGTACTTGGCAGAGCGAATCCACTCCGGTCCAAGAACCTGCAACGGCGTCTTCAACATGTACGCGTTCCGTATCAGCTCCACCAATGAAATGTTCCGGATCACCGTGCGATTGTTTGTCACATCCCAGTCCAGACCAGTCGCATCCGGCCTCGCAGGCCTCACCACCGTCACCTCAAAGCTGGGCGACACCTGCGCACACGCAATCCCGCACACGCTCGCAGCCACCACTCCAATCAAAACCACTCTCAAACAGTGCATAGCAAATAGACGCACACCAATCCCCAACATCCCTGTTCCCTGTTCGCTGTTCCCTGTTCGCTGTTCCCTGTTCCCTGTCCCTGTTCCCTGTTCCCTGTTCCCTGTTCCCTGTTCCCTGTTCCCTGTTCCCTGTTCCCTGTTCCCTAAAATGATCTTGTGCGCGTAACCGACTTCGACTTCCACCTCCCCACTGACCGCATCGCGCAGCACCCGCCCGCCCAGCGCGGCGACTCCCGCATGATGACGGTCGACCGCTCCACTGGCGCCTTCAAAGACCGCCACTTTCGCGACTTCCCTTCGCTGCTCAACTCAGGCGACCTGCTCATCCTCAACGACAGCCGCGTCATCCCCGCGCGCCTCTACGCCCGTCGAATAGGCCTCCGCACGCAGTCCAACAGCCCCGCGCCCACAGGCCACATCGAAGTCCTCCTCACCCAACCCCTCGGCAACAACCGTTGGCGAGCCCTCGTAAAACCCGGCCGCAAAGTCCCCACCGGCGAACGCCTGATCTTCGAAGCGCCAACCTCCCACGGTATGCCACCCCGCAGCCTTTCTGATCTGGCATCCCGAAGCGTTTCTGATCTGGCCTCCCGAAGCCTTTCTGATCTGTCATCCCGCAGCGAAGCGGAGGGATCTGCTTCTCCGTCTCTCACCGCAGAAGTCCTTGACTCCGGCGCCTTCGGCGAACGAACCCTCCAGTTCGCTCCCACCGCGGACTTCTTCGCCACACTCGACAAGCTCGGCCACATGCCGCTACCGCCCTACATCCATCGCGAAGACGACGAAGAGGAAGACCGCACGCGCTACCAGACCGTCTACGCCGGAGCGGACACCCACGGCTCCGCCGCCGCACCCACGGCAGGCCTCCACTTCACGCCCGAAATCTTAAGCCAAATCCAGCAAAAGGGCGTAGATATCCAACACGTCACCCTCCACGTAGGCCTTGGCACCTTCCAGCCCGTCCGCGAAGAAGAACTCGCCAGCATCCGCCTGCACGAAGAGCACTACACCATCCCCGCAGCCACAGCCGAAGCCATCCTCCGCGCGAAACAAGAAGGCCGCCGCATCGTAGCCGTGGGCACCACCACCACACGCACCCTCGAACACATTGCCGCCATCCATCGCATTGAGCCGCACACCGGCAGCACCAGCATCTTCATCCAGCCCGGCCACGCGTTCCAGCTTGTCGACGCGCTCCTCACCAACTTCCACCTGCCCAAAAGCACCCTGCTCATGCTCGTCAGCGCCTTCGCCGAAACCGAGGGCACAAAGACCGGTCGCGATAAAGTCCTCGCCGCCTACAGCCACGCCGTCGAAGCCGGCTACCGCTTCTTCTCCTATGGCGACTGCATGTTCCTTAGCTGAGATTGGCGCTTGCATTCCGCGTTGGGGCGCGTAACGCTCATCAGCATCAAACCCTCGCAGGAGACATCCCCCATGTCCAAAGCAGCACGCACAGCGGCACACGACTACACATCCGAACCCCGTAGTCCGCTGCCCGGCAGCCAGAAGTCCGCAATCGCCCCAACACCGCCAACAAAAGCCTTCAGCCCGCGCAAGCAGATGACAGTCTCCGTCATCGTCGCTCCCACCAAACCAGTGACACCCGCAGCCATTGCAGGCAAGCACCTTACCCGCGCACAGTTCAAAACAGCCCACGGCGCCCATCCTGACGCCGTCAAGGCCGTCACCGCCTTCGCCAAGGCGTACAACCTGACCGCCAGATCGGAATTCGCGCGCCGCACCATCTATCTCACCGGCTCGGTCGCAGACATGCAGAAGGCCTTCGACGTCAAGCTGCACGAGCACACCATCGACGGCACAGCCTACCGCGTCCGCCAGGGCGAGATCTGCCTGCCGCAATCGCTGCTGCCCCACGTGCACGCAGTCCTCGGCCTCGACAACCGACCACAGGCAAAGCCTCACTTTCGCGTCTACAACGCCGAAAAGCACGGCGTCGCCAAACCCGACGCCGTCTCCGCCTCCTTCACGCCGCCACAGATCGCACAGCTCTACAGCTTCCCCGCCAACGCCAAAGCCACAGGCCAAACCATCGCACTCATCGAGCTGGGCGGCGGCTACCGCGCAGCCGACATCAAGGCCTACTTCAAGACGCTGGGCATCACCGCTCCCACCATCACCGCCGTCTCCGTCGACAAAGGCAAGAACAGCCCCAGCACCGCCGACGGTGCGGACGGCGAAGTCATGCTCGACATCGAAGTCGCCGCCTCTGTCGCGCCCGGCGCAAAAATCGCCGTCTACTTCGCGCCCAACACCGACCAGGGCTTCATGGACGCCATCACGCAGGCCGCACACGACACCAAGAACAAGCCCACCGTCATCTCCATCAGCTGGGGAGGCCCCGAATCCACCTGGACCGCGCAATCCATGGCCGCCATGGACGCCGCCTGCCAGGCCGCGGCAGCCCTCGGCATCACGGTCACCGTAGCCGCGGGCGACAGCGGCTCCACCGACGGCGTGACCGGCAACGCCAACCACGTCGATTTCCCCGCATCCAGCCCCAACGTCCTCGCCTGCGGCGGCACCAAGCTCACCGCAAGCGGCGCCTCCATCACCAGTGAAGTCGTCTGGAACGAGACCGCCGGCAACGAAGGCGCCACCGGCGGCGGCATCAGCAGCGTCTTCCCGCAGCCCAGCTACCAGTCCGGCATCCCCGCCACCGCCAAGGGCCGTGGCGTTCCCGACGTCGCAGGCGACGCAGACCCCACCACCGGCTACACCATCCGTGTCGACGGCCAGACCATGGTCATCGGCGGCACCTCAGCCGTAGCCCCGCTCTGGGCCGGCCTCATCGCCCTCAGCAACGCGCAAAACAAAAATGCCGCAGGCCTCCCGCAGGCCAAGCTCTACACAGCCGCAGGCCAGAAAGCTTTCCACGACATCACCAGCGGCAACAACGGAGCTTACAGCGCCGGCCCAGGATGGGACGCATGCACCGGCCTCGGCACACCCATCGGCGCAAGCGTGGCCGCACTCCTCGCCACCAAAACCTCAACAACCAGGAAGGGCAAAGGCAAAACAACCGCTAAGGGCAAGCAGGCAGCGAACGCTGCCTGAGCCCTAGCGGCCCACGTCCTCCACAGCCTCCAGCACAAATCGCGCATACAGGTCCACGTACTTCAGCTCAATGCGCTCATCATTGCCATGCACGCCGGTGTTCTCCTCAAACGTGCGAGGCACTCGCAGTCCATACGCATTCACACCCTTGCCGCGCAGGTACGAAGAGTCCGTAGCGCCCGTCGTCATCACCGGAATCGTGATCGAGCCGGGAATCAGCTTCTTCTGCGCGGCCTCGAACGCAGCAAACATCGGCGTACTCAGAGAACTTGCCGGTGCCGGTGGGAAGGAAGGCGCTTCCTCCGGCGGCACGATCTTCACCGACGGATCATCGATCACCTGCTTCATCTGCTTGAAGAATTGATCGGTATCTTCGTCCGGCAAAGCACGAATATCCAGCTGAGCTTCTGCTTCACCCGGCACAACATTCACCTTGAAGCCGGCCTTCAGGATGGTGGGGACCACCGAGGTATGCAGCATGGAATAGAACTGCGGCATCTTCTCATGCAGTGTCTTCTGCGTCGACGGGCTTTCCATGTCGCGGAACAGAGCAGCATCTTCCGGCGACGAAATCATCGCAAGCCGCGAGAAGAATGCGCGTGTCGTTTCGTTCAACCGTAGCGGCGTCTCCCACGTCCCAACCTTCCCAACCGCTATCGCCAGATGGGTCACGGCATTGTCCGTCACCGGCACGGACCCATGCCCGCTGCTGCCCGTGGCTACCAGTCGCACGCCGCGCGGTATCTTCTCGCCCGTGGCAATGCCCATGTACTCCACCTTGCCGTTCTTCACCTCACCCGCGCCGCCTTCATTCAGCGCAAACTCACACGCAATCTTGTCCCAGTAGCGGGACACGATCGTGCGCATGCCGGCCTCCGAGCCGGCCTCTTCGCCCGCCTCCGCAAGAAAAATCACATCCCGCGTCAGCTTCTTCCCAGAGCGGTGCAGTTGCAGCATCACTTCCATGTGCGCGGCCAGCGGACTCTTATCATCGGACGCGCCGCGCCCATACAGCACGCCATCGTTCACCACGGCGGCAAACGGATCCACCGTCCAATGCGCGCGATCGACAGGAACGACATCCTCATGCGCCATCAGCAGCACAGGCTTCTTCGACCCATCACCCTTGATGCGCGCCACAAGGCTGGCACGTCCCGGCACCGGCTCCAGCAGTTCGTTGTCGATGCCTTCCTTGCGAAAGATCCCGGCAATGTACTCCGCCACCTTGCTCTCGTTACCCGGCGGGTCCGTCGTATCCATACGGATGATGTCTCTCAGAAACATCGCCACCTCGTCTGCCGACTTCTCCGGTGACAACATCGTCCCAATCTGCGCCGGCAGGCTAAACGGCACAGCGAACACGCACAGCGTTGCGAGCAGCTTCAGTGTCTTCAAATGGATGTACCCCGTGAGGAGAGAACTATCGGTGTATCGGCAGCTTGTCAAGAGGAAGGAATGCACCCGCCATTCGTACCGTCCTAAGCAAAGCGATAGCAGCCGTACTCCGCAAGCTCCACGGTCAACACGTTACGTAAGCAAACGAACGGCATGTATAAACCGCACTCAATCAGTTCTTCGCTTTTCTGCTGCGAACCACTTCACAGCGAGCGCACCATGTTGTTGGACCTTCGCGACCAAAAGCCACCGCTGCGCCGAAGGAACGTCGAAGGCAGCAAAGGCAGACTGACCTCTCGGTCACATACACATGCGGTCGATTTGAGCCAAGTGCAACGATTCCGTGCGGCTCGTATTGCGTCGCGAAGGCGAATTCGATAGCGTTGTGCCATCACACATTCCCAGGTTCCCGCGACAGCGCGCCATGCTGATCCCGCAGACACCTCTGCCCATAAAGATTCCTCTTGTTCCTTAACCCTGATTTCCCTTTAAAAGCGAGAACCCTCATGACTCTGCACCGCTTCAAGCTGGCTGCCGCTACGGTCGCGGCTGTGCTGCTCGTTTCATCCGCTCCCGCACAGGAACAAGCCGGTGACAAGGTGGATCTGGCAACCCTGGCACAGATCAAGCAGCAGGCTTTCGAGAACTCGAACGTGATGGAAAACCTCTTCTGGATGTCCGAGGTGTACGGCCCGCGCGTCAACAACAGCCGCAACCACCGCGCTGCTGCCGAATGGGCGATGAAGCAGATGAAGGAATGGGGTCTGCAGAACGTCCACCTGGAGAAGTGGCCCTTCGGCTACGGCTGGCAGATCAAGAAATACTACGGTGCCATGGAGAGCCCGGCCTACGCTTCCATCCCCGGCTTCCCGCTGGCGTGGACGCCCGGTACCAACGGTCAAATTTCAGCTGAGCCCATCTGGGCGCCCATCCACTCCAGCGAAGACTTCGCCAAATACCACGGCAAGCTGAAGGGCAAGATCGTTCTGATGTTCGACCCTGCTCCGCTGCGCCTGCATGCGACCGCGGAAGCCCAGAAGTCTCCCACGGATGAAGAAGTCCTGGCACGCGGCGGCGCGCGCGGTCCCGGTGGCCCCGGCGGTGCTGGAGCGCCTGGCGCTTCCTCTGACCCCGCAACCGCTCGCGACCCCAGCGGACGCGGCCGTCCCGGTGAAGGCGCATGGGTCTACACGCCCACCTCGCTTGCCCTGGCAAATGGGCCGAATCATGAACTGCGCAACCAGGTCAACGCCTACATGCACGACGAAGGCGCGGCCATGGTTCTCACACCCGGCTACAACGGCGATGGCGGCACCATCTTCGGCACCTACGGCGGATCAGAAAACCCCAAGGACCCGGTTCCTCCGCCGATCGTTGCCATCGGCGCTGAGCAGTACAACCGCATCGTCCGCCTGCTGCAGCACAACATCACACCCAAGCTCACCTTCGATGTCCAGGTGGAGTACCAAAAGGAAGATACAAACGCCTTCAACGTCATCGGCGAGATCCACGGCACCACCAAAAAGGATGAGGTCGTCATGCTCGGCGGCCACTTCGACAGCTGGCAGGGCGGCACCGGCGCAACCGACAACGGCACCGGCTCCGCGGTTGCCATGGAGGCCGTCCGCATCCTCGCTTCGCTGCACAAGCCCATGGCTCGCACCGTCCGCGTTGCCCTGTGGGGCGGCGAAGAAGAGGGTGTCTACGGCTCCATCGCCTACGTGCAGCAGCACTTCGCCCAACGCACCACCATGGTCAAAACCCCCGAGTACGACAAGCTGGATGTGTACTTCAACGATGACGGCGGTTCGGGCAGATTTCGCGGCGTATCAGCCGGCGGCAGCCCGCAGATGGCGGCTATCTTCAAGTCCTGGATTGAACCCATCAAGGACCAGCACATCGTCGCAGTCACCGGCGGCGATACCTTCCGGCCCACCCTCTCGCCCGGCGGCACAGACTCCACCGCCTTCTCGTGGATCGGCCTCAACGGCATCGGCTTCCAGCAGGACGGCCTGGAGTACGGCACACGTACCCACCACTCCAACGCAGACCTCTACGACCGCGTGCAAAAGCCCGACGTGATGCAGGGCTCCATGATCGAAGCATGGTTCGCCTACAACGCAGCCACCCGTCCGGACATGCTGCCCCGCATTCCAACCCCGGCGCCCGACCCGAACGCCAAAGGCCACGAATAAGCCGCAGTCCGAACGGATCGCAACGACAAGGGGTGAAAAAGGCCAAAAGCCTTTTCACCCCTTTATCACGCATCCGCTGGATGGGCAGAAGCGGCTTCCCTCCATCTCAGTTCCTTCAAACGCATGTACCACTCGTCCTTCAACCACACAATGACGAAGCAGCGGTATCGGCGCCCGGCAAAACCACACGCAGGCCGGGTGGGACAGCCCACAGGCCAAAGCGCGATACTGGAAGTCGATGCCGACCTCTACCAAGCCGCCCGTCTACCTGCTCGATACCATGGCCTTCGTCTTCCGCGCCTACCACGCCATGCAGCGCTCGCGGCCCATGTCCACGCGCACCGGTATTCCCACCGCGGCGACCTATGTCTTCATCAACATGATCAACAAGCTCCGCGAGGACTTCCAGCCGCACTACCTCGCAGCCATCTACGAGGGCGGCGCGCCCGTCCACCGCAACGAAGCCGCCGCGGCCATGAAGACGATCCGCAAGTTCAACATCAAAACCCAGCAGTTCGACGAAATCGACTACGCCGGCTACAAGGCCACCCGCACCGAAACGCCCCCTGACCTCACCCAGCAGCAGCCCTACATCCGCCGCGCGCTCGAGGCCTTCGGCATCCCCATCCTCCACCACGAAGGCTTCGAGGCCGACGATGTCATCGGCACACTCTCCTGCCGCCTCGCCGAACAGGGCCACCACGTCTACATCGTCTCCTCCGACAAGGACATGATGCAGCTCGTCAACGACAGCGTCTCCATCCTCAACCCCACCAAGGACAACCTCATCCTTACCCCAGCCAAGGTCGAAGAAGTCCTCGGCGTGCCACCGCAGCGCGTCATCGACGTCATGGCCCTCCGCGGCGACAGCATCGACAACATCCCCGGCGCCCCCGGCATCGGCGACAAAGGCTCCGTCGAACTCATCCAGCAGTGGGGCTCCGTCGAAGCCGCCCTCGATGCCGCCCGCGACAACCCTGACAGCATCAAGGGAAAGCGGCAGCGCGAATCACTCGCTAACAACCGCGACACCGTCATGCTCTCCAAAGAGCTCGTCACCATCCACTGCAACCTGCCCGTGGACTACTCCCTCGAAGCCATGAGCACCGCCACCGAACCCAACCTCGCCGAGCTGCGCTCCCTCTACACCGAACTCGAATTCACCACACTCCTCAAAGACCTCCCCAGCCCCGAAGCCGCCAAAGTCAACTACATCCTCAACCCCACGGCAGCCGACATAGCCGAGCTCCTCAAGCTCGCTCGCACTCCAATTCAAGATTCGCCATCCCGCTCTCTTCTTGGTCCGCCATCCCGCTCTCTTCTTGGTCTGTCATCCCGCTCTCTTCTTGGTCTGTCATCCCGCAGCGAAGCGGAGGGATCTGCTTCTTTATCCCCCACCAAACCGGGTGCCCCACGTCTCGCTTCTGAGACGTGGGATCAGCCCCTCACCGGCCTAACCATCTTCTTCCCAGAAGACAAGCAAGCCCTGGCCGAAGAATCCGGCGCCGACCCCGAACTCGACCCGGAAGCCCCAGCCGAAGACCCCATCGCCACCAACATGGACCTCTTCGGCAGCATGACAGAACCAGCCGAAACAAAGCCCTTCGCCCCGCCAACCACCGAACCCCTCTACATCGGCCTGACCGCCACCGCCGAAACCGCACTCCGCCTGGACCTGCATTCCGATCTAGCAGCCCCCATAAGACAAGCCCTCGCCGATCCAGCCATCCCAAAAACAGTCCACGACCTGAAAGCAGTCCAACGAACCTGCCAAACCGCAGGCATAGAAATAAACAACGTAAAAGACGATGTCATGCTCTACAGCTACCTCGTCAACCCAACCCACGGTTCGCACAAACTCAACGACATCGCCGCCCGCTTCAACGACCGAGCCCTCACCGTAGTAGAAAAAAAGGCAGTAGCTCCAGACCACATCCTCCCCGAAGCCGCATCCGCAATCTTCCAGCTCAAAAACATCCTGCTGAACCAGATCGACGAAGGCGAACTCAACCGCACCTACCGCGAAATCGACTTACCGCTGGTCCCAGTCCTCCTCCGCATGGAACAAGCCGGCGTCCGCATCGACAGCGACTTGCTCCGCCGGCAAAATTCCCGCCTCGCCGTCATGATGGACGACCTCGCGCAGCGCATCTACGACTTATCCGGCCACACCTTCAACATCAACTCTCCGAAACAATTAGGAGACATCCTCTTCAACAAAATGGAACTCCCCAAGCCGCTCAAGTACGGCAAGGGCAAAGTCGTCTCCACCGCACAAGACGTCCTCGAAGAGTTAGCCGAGCACCACGAAGCCCCGCGCCTCGTCCTCGAGTACCGCCAGCTCGCCAAACTCCGCTCCAACTACACCGAGCAGCTACCCCAGCTCGCCGACGCCGAAGGCCGCGTCCACACGACGTTCAATCAAGTCGGCACCTCCACCGGCCGCCTCTCCTCCACCAACCCCAACCTGCAAAACATCCCCGTCCGCACCGAACTCGGCCGCGAAATTCGCGCCGCCTTCATCGCGGCACCCGGCAACGTCATCCTCTCCGCCGACTACTCCCAAATCGAACTCCGCCTCATGGCGCACTTCTCGCAGGACCCCCTGCTCCTCCACGCCTACCAGCACGACATCGACATCCACACCCTCACCGCCTCCGAAGTCTTCGGCGTCGACCCGCTCACCATGTCCAAAGAAACCCGCGCCCGCGCCAAGGCCGTCAACTTCGGCATCGTCTACGGCATCTCGCCCTTCGGCCTCAGCGCCCAGCTCGGCATCGACCAGAAGGAAGCCCGCACCTACATCGAAACCTACTTCGAGCGCTACGCCGGCGTCCGCACCTTCATCGAAGCCACCCTCGCCCAGGTCCGCGAAACCGGCAAAGTCACCACCCTCTTCGGCCGCTCCCGCCCCATCCCCGACATCCAGTCCCGCAACCCCAACATGCGAGGCTTCGCCGAACGCACCGCCGTCAACACCCCACTGCAAGGCACCGCCGCCGACATGATCAAAGTCGCCATGCTCCGCATCGACGCAGCCCTAACCACCCGCAACCTCCGCACCCGCATGACCCTGCAAGTCCACGACGAACTCCTCTTCGACGCCCCCGCATCCGAAGCCGAAGAAGTCTCCGCCCTCGTAAAACAAGAAATGGAGAGCGTCCTCCAGCTCTCCATCCCAATCGTCGCCGAAGTAGGCAAAGGCCCCAACTGGCGCGACGCGAAGTGATCGGCAATCGAAGTTAGGGTTCCAAATCATCCTTTAGTACCGGACGAATTCCATACCCTTTTTCGTGTGCATCGAGTACGAAAGCCATATTCTCTTGCTGGAACTTCTCGCGCGCTTCTCCGGTATAGCGCCAGCTATCTGGTCGCGGAACGCGACTAGTGCAGTGGTCACAGTTCTCTGACTTGAACAATCCAAAGGCAGTCGCTGCATCAATACCTTGCTTGTGAAATCCAAACTTATTGCAATGAATTATTTTGTTGGCTGCCTGCGTGCTTCCGAATACCTCTCCGATGTAAAGAGCAATAGGACTAACGTCTCCAACAGTTACAACTACGTGTTCGCAAAAACGCATTTGCTCAGATGGTTCATCATCCTTAGCTGCGATACGTAAGCGGCGAACCAAGAGTGATTTTTCATCAGAAATATCGACGCCCATGGTGATCGCGACCTTTTGGAATATTTGCCAAATAGGGTCTGGATTGTAATCACCTACTTGAGGCGTTCCCTTCCAGCGCGAAAGAGTTCTCGCCAAGCTCTTCTCTAGGTCTACTTTTGCAACTCCATCAGGCATCTTCTCGCGCCGGTCCACCGCCCACTTGTAAGCGTCAGAAGTTTCATCGTGCGCAAGAGACATTGACGCCAAGATTGAAAGTCCCATCCCCTGTTCATCTCCCACCTGCTCGGCGATATTGAAGACGAAGTCAAGGATGCTCAGGGCGCTTCTTACAACGGGTTTTTCAGATTGTTCATCGGCTTCCCGCAAGGACGGCAGATATGGAGCCAAAGCCTGTGTGATGCGTGCAGCGGCATTCGCCAATCTATAAGGCTCGGAGACGCGAGGTATTAGTCTGACTAATCGGACACCTTGACTATATTTGTCTAGAATGCGCTTCGCATTAACAGATCGCTTCGCTCTCAAGCCCAAGATTAGGAATGGATTTTCGGCTCTTTGGAGATGAATCCTCAAAGTCATGTAATCCGAATTATCTTGAAAAACGAGTCCTTCTAAATCAGCGCTCGTTTTGATCAAGATAGATGCTAATCGAATCCAACTTTCACCTGAAGACCGAGCCAAGGCTTTTGCTTTAGAAGCGAATTTGTAATGCGGCGCAACCAGTGCTTCGCCAAATTTACCTGCATGAAGAGCTTGCGACCATTCAATCGCGTCAATTTGGCTTAGGGAGTGAAACTTTGCAAAGGCATTGGCATCTGGATCAACCTGCACGCTCTCAGCACGTTTAAGCGCTTCATCAGATCGTCCGGACTTATGGTCATCCGCTATCCGTTGCAGACGTAGTAGATCATTCTTGTCTTGAAGGGCTTGTTGAAAATTTGAGTCATCCAACACATGCGACATCGCTTCGCGAAATTCATCGAGCGTCGAGTCGCTGAACTCTCTCGCGGCTAAAATCACTTGGATGCGCTTGAGAGACTCGACTAAGGAGTCTGCACCTACTGGCAATTCATTGGCGATAGGAACACGAATAGTAAGGGTCTGTTGACCAGATTGGGCTGCAGCCTGAACCTTTTTCGCAATGAGTTGTGGACTGAAAAAGAATAGTCTTTCGGCAACCACGTCAGCAAGAACAATGAACATCGGCTGCTTTAAGGCAAGCGCAAAATGCTCGAGATGCGGAAGGTCAAGCGTGTGTAACGCTGCACTCTCATCTGCCATGTAGGCCTGAGAAGCAGAGCTCTTTAGCTGTACTAGAAACCAAGCGCCAGTGGGATGCTTGCCCTCAAAAACTTGCACGTTGTAGTCAATGCCGTAATCGTCCGACGTGTCATTGAGGATAAAGTTCAGCGATTCAAAGATTTGCCTGAGCAGCCGCCGCCCTGCCCGGTCAATATCGTGTTGCGTCGCTTTTGTAATCAACGCTGTCTCCCGGCTTAACTCAGCTCCGACCGTAGTTACTGTAATTTATTCAGGACAAACACCGTCAACATCCCGCGGCACACGTCTCAAGGCGTCGAGGAGGGCACGAAGTGCCAAACCATATCCTCATTGTTCCGGCGATCAATCAACGCATCCACCGTCCCCTGCGCGCCTCGCCGAAACAACCGGCGCCCCTCCACACCCTTGCGAAAGAACAAATCCGGAGCCTCCGCAAACATCTCCGTGGACGTCCCATCGCGCTCGGCAAACAGCGTCGCATCCTTCGTGCGGACGGTCATCCGCTTCCCCGGCGCAAGCTCATTCGCGCAAAGCGCGAACTTCTTTCGGAGGGGCAGGGCTTAAGCCCTGCCATTAAGCCTCCCCCAAGAAATGCGCGGCCATGGCAACACACAGGAGCAAAACCTTACCGCCCGCGCGCACTCAACAGCCCGCGGCTGGCCGCTCTTAGCTACAAGCCGTATACGGCATAAGCATCATCAACCGAACCGGAACATCCTGCACAGGCGGACAGGTCACCTCACCGAACGGCGTGCGCAACGGACGCGCCGGATCATAGACGAACGGGGTGCCCCACCTTCGCGAAGCTAAGAGCCTGCCCTGAGCCTGTCGAATGGGTGGGAATCGCGCAAAGCGCGAAGGCGGGCTGAAGGCCCGAGACGTCCTAGCCCGGGGCAAAGCCCCGGGTCAGAGACACCCTAAAGAAACCGCGCGGCCACAAATCCACACAGGCACAAAAACCCTACCGCCCGCGCACACACAAATCCCTGCGGCTGGCCATCGAGCCACCCAAATCGCTGTCAATAGGCAAACGCGACATACCACTCATTCCAAACGAAATACACTTGGCACGATCCCCTTCACCAAATCCCTACAATAGAAATAGGCCGTCCAGCCCATCCGCTGGGTAACGCAGGTAAGTCCTTTATTAAGACGATTTTGCCCGTAACCCTAATGGATAGACGATTTTGCAGGCACCCCTCCGCTAACTCCTTATAGATGACGATTTTGGCAAAACAGGGGGGGAGGGGGGTACCCCTATGGCGAAACCAATCAGCCGCGCTCGTAATGCAGAACAATCTCCTGCTCGCTCGCCACCGGCTGACCATCCTTCGTCGCCGGCGTAAAGCTCCATCCGCGCACCGTTGCCATCACCTGCTGGTCGATGCTCTCGCTTAGGCTCTGCACCACCGTCAGCTCCGTGATCGCGCCATGCGTATCGATCACCGCGTTCAGGATCACGTTGCCGCCGCGCCCATGCGGCAGCCCGCTCAGGTCCGGCTGCGGCCGTGGAGCCTGCTTCACCGCCGCAATCGTCATATTCCCGTCGCCCAATCCGCTCAACCCGGCCGACCCGCTGCCCTGCTCCGCCATCGGCTTCGCTTCATCCGCCGACGCCACAACCGCAGCCTTGGCAGGCACTTGCATCTTGGTGACAGACGCAACCTGCTTCGTCACCGCCGTCTCGGCCTCGCTCTGCACGCCGCCAACGCTGTACGTCAGCAGCAGATGCTTGCCATTTGCCGATCCCGGCATCTTCACCGGCTGCACACGAGGAGCCTTCGCCGCCGCCAGCACCAGCAGCGCCACCGCACTCACGTGCGACACCGCGGACACGACAGGTCCACGGCCGGACTCACGCACCTGGTTGGAGAGACGGATCACGCCTGCAGTGTACCCCGAAGGTAAGACGGACGCAGCAGGCATTTAGTCCGCCGACAGGGCAAAGCAGTCCCACCCGCAGTCGCTGGGATTCCGTCGCCGGTCGAAGTGGAAGTGCAGCTCACGCTTGCTGCTGATGGGCTTGCCGCTGCGCTGCGCCGGATGGAAGATCCACCGCTCCACCGTCGCCACCACCACCGCATCCACATCCGAGTTCATCCCCGTCCGCTGATGCACCTGCGTCACATGCCCCGTATCGTCAATATCCACGTCCACAATCACATCCGCCTGCTGCCCCACGCCGCTCAGGTTGGGCCGCTCGTGCGGAAACCCCTCCACCCGCGCGATGCTCACCGCGTCATTCCCCAGAGCGTTATTGGCCTCGGTTGTCGGCACAGGCGCCTCCGGCGGAGGGATGGTCTTCATGCTCAGGGCCTTGACAGGACGCCGCTCCGGCGGAGGCGGCGCCTTCCTGGGCTGGGGTGCGGGTGGGGCCTTCCCCGGCACATACGCAATCATCATCCGAATGCCGTTTTTTGTGCCGGAAGGCCTTAAACGGCGCGATCCAAACCACCAGGAATTAAACAGGAAAAACAGGATTATCAGATGAAGAACGACGGAAATGCCGGCTTTGCCCTGCAGTGTCTGTGGCCGCAGCCACTCGCCGGCAGCGCGCCACTGTTCCGGGCTCACTCGCCACCGTTCGCGACCGATTGTGATCCCACCGGGCATGCGGCCCATCTTACGTCACACTCGTCAGCCTTTCATCCGCTCTGTAGACTGATTGCCTATGAAACTACTCGCCGCGCTCGCCGTCTCCGCACTCATACTGCCCACAGCCTTCGCCGCCGCGCAGGCAGCCAAATCCGCGGCCAGTGCGGCGCTGCCGCCGTTCGCAGGCCGCTGGATCATGAACAACAAGCGCAGCAAGATCGTCGATCGCATCCAGGGCATCAGCTCGGCAGTCATCATCTACGACGGCAAGACGTGGACCTACATCCATCGCCACCAGGACAGCGAGGACGGAGAACCGGAGGCATGGCAGGCCACCTACACCGTCAACTCCCCCACCATGCACGTAGCGGAGAGCAGCGGCGACATCACCTTCCGCTCGCGCATCTCTCGCGTGGGCAACACCATGCTCATGACCGAAGTCGGCACTACCCTCCACCATGGACAGGTCCACACCACCATCAAGTACGAGCTGCAGGATGGCGGCAATACCCTGATAGAGACAGAGAAGTCGGTGGGCCCGCTCGGTCCGCAGACGAACGTCTACGTACTGGAGCGCGAGGGAACCGGCGCATCCGGCATGACGAAGGCGGCAGACTAACCGGGCTCAACACTGCTACACCCTCGACAGCGTCATACCCCGAGCGGCTATCCGCGTTCGTGATAAATTTTGGTCTCCGATGCCACTTCTCCCCCATCGAACCGTCGCCGAACTGAAAGAGCTGCGCTCGCTCACCGGCGACGAGAATGGCGCGCAGCGGGTCGCGTGGACCGACACATGGCTGCATGCGCGTGAGTGGTTCGCCGGCAAGCTCGACGATCTACCGGTGACCTACGAGCACGACAGCGCGGGCAATGTGTGGGTAACGCTTGCGGGCGAGAGCGACACATCGCTCCTTCTCGGCGGTCATCTCGACTCCGTCCCAAACGGAGGCTGGCTCGACGGCTGCCTCGGTGTTCTCGCATCGCTGGAAGTTTTGCGGGCACTCAGCGAGACGTACGATGGCAAACCGCCCGTGACGATTCGACTTGTGGACTGGGCCGACGAAGAGGGCGCACGCTTTGGCCGCAGCCTCTTCGGCTCCTCCGCATTTGCGGGCACGCACAGCATTGACGCGGACCGGCATCGAACGGATCGCGACGGCATCACCATGGAGGCCGCGCTGCAACGATGCGGCATCGACATCGATCGCATCGGCGAGGCGGCAACACACCAACAGAACGCAGCAGCGTACCTGGAACTGCACATCGAGCAAGGCCCGGTGCTGGAACAGATGAGCCTGCCGATGGGTGTCGTGCTCGGTACCAAAGGCGTCGAGCGCCATGCCGTTACGTTCCACGGCCAGGAGGCGCATAGCGGCTCAACACCCATGGCGTTGCGTCGCGATGCGCTTGCCGCCGCCGCCAAGCTGGCGCTGGAGATACGACCCATCGCGATGAAGCACACAGACGCGGTCGCCACCATGGGCAGCGTCAAGACATTCCCCGGCATCGTGACAGCGGTCGTCGGGCGATGCGAGACAACGCTGGACATGCGCGATCTGGATGCGTCTGTCCTGGCGGACATGTTTGCAGAAACGCGCAATGCGAGCGAGCGCTTCGCTGCCGAAGAGGGCTGCACGGTTGAGTGGTCACGTGTCTGGAACATTGAGCCTATGCCGTTTCAAGCCGATCTGATCGTCCTTGCGGAAGCAGCTGTGACAGAGATTGCAGGCGTCTCGCACCGCCTTCCATCCGGACCATTGCATGATGCAGCAGAAGTTGCGCGCGCCGGCATTCCGACCGTGATGCTGTTTACACAGTCATTGCATGGCATAAGTCACAACAAGATCGAGGACACAAAAGAAGAGCACCTGGAGATGGCCGTGCAGGCGTTGTATGCGCTTGCCATCAAGACCATGGGTTGGATGGAAGAACGACGCGAACAACAGTAAATATTGCGTAGCGCGGCGAACAGTGAAATCATCAACGTTCTCGCAGTTCTTGCGGAGGATCGCCAGTGGCATGGATGGCACGTTGCGGTGGTAGCACGGGAGTAAGACGATGAGCCAAGCCATGCCTGTGCGCGATCCGCGTTTCCCTGACCTTCACCCATCACTCACCAGGCAGGCTGCGCTCGCTGAGGCGAACCGCTGCCTGTACTGCTTTGACGCGCCGTGCATGGGCGCATGCCCCACCCATATTGACGTTCCAACCTTCATCAAGAAGATCGCCAGCGGCAACCGCCTCGGCTCCGCACGCACCATTCTTGACGCCAATGTACTTGGAGCAAGCTGCTCGCGTGCATGCCCGGTTGAGGTGTTGTGCGAGGGCGCGTGCGTCCTGCATCGCTACAACAAACAGCCCATCCAGATCGGCCTGCTGCAACGGCACGCAATGGAGTCGCTGCATAGTGCTTCGCTTCCACTTCCTTTCGTCCCTGCGGCCGAGACAGGCAAGCAGGTTGCACTCATCGGCGGCGGGCCTGCGTCGCTCGCATGCGCAGCAGAGCTTCGCCGTCGCGGCATCGCAGCTACCATCTATGACTCACGCCCATTACCGGGCGGCCTGAACACCTACGGTATTGCTGAGTACAAGCTGCCCTTCGGTGTAGCACTGCACGAGGTGGAACTTATCGCAGCACTTGGTGTCTCGATCGCATCGAACGTGACCGTGGATGCAGCAAGGCTCGCAGAGATCGAGCGCACGCACGATGCCGTCTTCCTCGGTGTGGGACTTGGCGAGATTCATCGCCTCGGCATTGCCGGTGAAGACCTCGATGGTGTAACCGATGCGCTTGACCTGATCGCGGGTTATAAGAGTGGTGCGCTGGCAGCGGTGCCGAAGCGTGTGGCCGTTGTAGGCGCAGGCAACACAGCAATCGACGCTGCCATCGCGGCAAAGCGCTTAGGAGCCGAAGAGGTTACGATCATTTACCGCCGGGGTGCGGATCAGATGTCGGCATTTGCATCCGAGTACGAGCATGCATTGCTGGAAGGCGTCGCTTTCGAGTGGTTTGCACAGCCAACTACAATCGAGGGAGACGCAACAGTCACAGGGCTGACATTGCAACGGATGCAGCCCACCGATGACGGATCCATGCTTCTCATACCCAACTCTTCATACACGCTCGCGGTCGATAGCGTCGTGCTGGCGATCGGGCAAGCCAGTCACACGCATTTCTTTACTGGTGTGGTCGAGATGCAGCGTGGCCGCATCGTTGTGGATCGGGCGACAGGGCAGACCAGCCATGCAAAGTTCTTCGCCGGCGGCGACTGCGTGAATGGCGGGCGCGAAGTGGTAGACGCCGTTGCCGATGGCAAGCGCGCGGGTATCGCCATGGCCGCAATGCTGCTCTCCTCTCCTAATGCATTAGGAGGTGCGACACATGCCGACGCTTAGGAACACCTTCTGCGGTATCGAATGCCTCAACCCGTTCTGGCTCGCATCCGCGCCACCCACGAATTGTGGCGAACAGATCATGCGTGCCTTCGACGCCGGTTGGGGCGGCGCTGTGTGGAAGACGATCGGCGAGCCTGTGACGAACGTATCGTCACGTTACTCCAGCATTGACTGGGACGGACGCCGCATGATGGGTTTGAACAACATTGAACTCATTAGTGACCGGCCGACGATCACAAACCTGCGCGAGATAGCCGAGGTAAAACGCCGCTATCCGAAGCATGTCGTCATCGCGTCGCTCATGGTCGAGAGCAAGCGCGAAGCGTGGCACGACATCATCGCAAAGGTGGAAGACGCTGGAGCCGATGGCCTCGAACTGAACTTTGGTTGCCCACACGGCATGAGCGAGCGCGGTATGGGCTCGGCCGTTGGCCAGGTGCCGGAGTATGCGGAACGCATCACCTCGTGGGTGAAAGAGAAGGCGCGCACGCCGGTCATCGTAAAACTCACCCCCAACATCTCCGATATTCGCATGCCCGCTCGCGCTGCGAAACGCGCTGGCGCCGACGCGCTCTCTGCCATCAACACGATCAACTCCATCACAGGCATTGACCTCGACACGCTGGAGCCACGTCCAAAGGTGGATGGCAAGAGTACGCACGGTGGGTACTGTGGACCCGCCGTGAAGCCTATCGCGCTGAGCATGGTGCAGCAGATCATGAGCGACCCGGAAGCGGCACTGCCTCTCAGCGGCATTGGCGGCATCGCCACATGGCGCGATGCCGCAGAATACATCCTGCTGGGCGCTGGCAATGTGCAGGTGTGTACCGCGGTGATGCATTACGGCTATCGCATCGTAGAAGACATAGCCGATGGCCTGTTGCAGTGGATGGGTGAGAAGGGCTTTGAAACCATTGACGACTTCCGCGGCCTGAGCCTGCCTAAGATGCGCGAGTGGAAGCAGCTCAACATGAACTACAAGGTCGTTGCGCACATCCATGAAGACAAGTGCATCGGCTGCCAGCTTTGTTACACCGCATGCTGGGATGGCGCACATCAGTGCATCCATATGGACCGCACGTCTCCTGTTCCTGATACATCGCGCACACCCGCAACCACAATCGCTGAGACGCTGCGTCGCATCACGATGACACCGATCCCAAAGCTCGATGCAAGCGGACCTGGAGTGCTGTCGTCCGTCACACCACTTGAGCGCATCCCGCGTGTCGATGAGCATCATTGTGTAGGTTGCAATCTGTGCTCGCTGGTGTGTCCCGTGGACGACTGCATCACGATGGAAGAGGTAGACAACAATCTGCCGGGCTATACATGGCAGCAGCGTGTGGAAGATGGCATGACGCCATCCTCTGTGCAATGCGAGGTTATCGTTGACGGGTAAACCATGGGCACACTGATACAGAACGGTACGATCGTCACCGCGGAAGGCAGCACACGCGCGGACCTATTGATGGAAGGCGAGTGCATTACCGCAATCGGCACGGAGCTTGACGCGAGCGGCCACACGGTCATGAACGCAACCGGGCTGCTTGTAATGCCGGGTGGCATCGATGTACACACGCACCTCGACATGCCCTTCGGTGGCACCGTCTCCGCAGACGATTATCGTACCGGCACCATCGCAGCAGCCGTCGGCGGCACAACTGCGGTCATTGATTTTGCATTGCAGTTGCGCGGGCACACGCTGCAGGAGGCACTCGATACGTGGCTTGCGAAATCAAAGGATAAGGCCTGCATCGACTTCTCGTTGCACATGGCTGTGACGGACCTGCTGCCGGACGGTGCAACACTGCGCGAGATGGAAGCCATGGTTGCCGCCGGCATCAGCAGCTTCAAGCTCTTCATGGCCTATCCCAACGTACTCATGATTGACGATGGATTAATGTTCCAGGTGATGCAGAAGGCAGCATCGCTTGACGCACTCTGCTGCATCCACGCGGAGAACGGCTCGGCCATCGACATCGTCGTCGCGCAATACATTGCAGAAGGCAAAACGGCGCCGCACTTCCATGCGCATGCACGATCCACCAAAGCCGAGGCCGAGGCAACACACCGCGCCATTGCTCTTGCAGAGATGACAGGATGTGCGGTTTACATCGTGCATTTGTCGAATGAGGAATCTCTGCGCGAGTTGAAGCACGCGCAACAGCACTATCCTCGTGCATTGGCGGAAACCTGCACGCAGTATCTTGCGCTCTCGCTCGAAGAACAGATGCCGGGCAGGAGCTGGGATGAAGCTAAATTTGTGTTCACACCACCGCTGCGCGAGAAGAAGAATCAGGGCCCGCTGTGGCAAGCACTTGCCGACGGATCGCTCGCTGTGGTCAGCACAGATCATTGCCCGTTCACCATGGAGCAGAAGGCGCTTGGCCGCGATGACTTCCGAAAGATACCGAACGGCGGCCCTGGCATCGAAAACCGCATGCAGGTGTTGTGGCACCTGGGCGTGAATGGCGGACGCATTACACCGGAGAAGTTCGTTGAGCTTACAGCAACTGCACCTGCGCGCATCTTTGGCATGACACAGAAGGGTGAATTGAAGCCAGGCAAAGACGCAGACATTCTGCTGTGGGATCCGGCACAACGCTACACCATCCAGGCAGCCACGCAGCGCATGGCCACGGACTACAACATGTTCGAAGGTTGGACGGTGACAGGCAACGCGAAGCACGTCTTCAGCCGAGGCGAGCTTGTTGTGGACGATGGCAAGTGGGTTGGCTCGACCGGCCGCGGCCGCTTCATCCATCGCGCCGCGCGTGCTGGGGGGTTCGCTCCATGATCACCCCGGATAGCAGCCTTATCAACGCCGACCTCGCACCCACGCAGCCATCGCAACGCACCTGGACGACCTATAACTTCATCGCCCTGTGGTTCTCCATGTCCATGGAGGTCACGACCTACATGCTCGCGTCGTCGCTCATCGCGGGCGGCATGAACTGGAAACAGGCGATCTCCACTATCCTGCTGGGTAACGTCATTGTGTGCGTACCCATGATCCTGAATGCACATGCAGGCGCAAAGTACGGCATTCCTTTTCCCGTATTTGTACGCGCCAGCTTTGGCCTGCGCGGAGCGAACCTGCCTGCCATGCTGCGCGCGATTGTTGCATGCGGTTGGTTTGGCATTCAGTCATGGATTGGCGGCCAATCCATCCATGCGATGCTTGGTGTGATTGCGCCGGCCGTAGCTGCGAAACCCCTCACGCTATGGGTTTGCTTCCTCGGCTTCTGGCTGCTCAACATGATTGTGGTGTGGCGCGGCGTCGAGAGCATCCGCTTCCTGCAAAGCTACTCCGCGCCGTTCATGCTGATCATGAGCTTTGTGCTGCTGATCTGGATGCTGCGCAAGGCAGGTGGCTTCGGGCCCATGCTCGCCGCACCATCGCACTTCGCAAACACGCCGAGCTTTCTGCATTTCTTCTTCCCATCACTTACAGCCATGGTCGGTTATTGGGCGACGCTCTCGCTTAACATTCCTGACTTCACACGTTACTCCAGGAATCAGTCGTCACAGATTGTGGGCCAGGCATTCGGTCTGCCTGTCTCCATGGTGCTCTACAGCTTCATCGGCATTGCAGTCACGTCCGCTTCGACCGTCATCTTCGGCGCTCCGGTATGGAGCCCGATCGAACTGCTCGGCAAGTTCCATCAACCGGTGATCGCAGCCGTTGCGCTTGTCTGCATTCTCGTTGCAACGCTCAACGTCAACATTGGAGCCAACGTTGTGTCTCCTTCCAATGACTTTGCAAACCTTGCGCCGCGTTACATCAGCTTCCGCATGGGCGGCATGATCACAGGCTTCCTTGGTCTGGCGATGATGCCGTGGAAGCTGATGAGCAGCTTCGGCAACTACATCTTTGGTTGGCTCATAGGCTACTCCGGCCTGCTTGGTCCCGTGGCGGGCATCATGGTTGCAGACTACTTCGTGCTGCGCTGGACAAAGCTGGATACCCAATCGCTCTATCACCGCGGTGGTCCTTACGAATACAGCGCCGGCGTGAACATCCGCGCTATCGTCGCTCTGGTGTGCGGTGTCGCCGCGGCACTGATCGGCCTTTTTGTTGCACCTCTCCGCTTCTTGTATGACTACGCGTGGTTCGTCGGTTTCTTTCTCAGCGGCACGCTCTATATCATTTTCATGAAGACTGCGGCGCCGCAGCTCTCACCGGCAGCAAACGAACTTTAGGACGAAATACATCATGGCAAAGCTCACAACACAGGAAGTCGTCGACCTTACGCGAAGCCTGAACTACGGCAGTTGGCGCAAGCAGCAAGATTGGAAGCCGATGCATATCGCGGACGCCGAAGGTTGCGAAATCATCGACGGCAATGGCAAGCGTTATCTCGACTTCAGCTCGCAGTTGATATGCTCCAACCTCGGCCACAAGAACCAGGCAGTCATCGATGCCATCAAGGAGCAGGCCCAACAGCTGAGCTACATCATGCCAAGCTACGCGACAGAAGCCCGCGCGGAACTGTCGCAGGTGTTGCTCAAAGTATTGCCGAAGGGCATGACAAAGTTCTTCTTCACAACCGGCGGCGCGGAATCAAATGAAGCTGCGTTCAAAATAGCCCGCCTGTACACGGGAAAGAACAAGATCATCGCGCGCTATCGCAGCTACCACGGATCCACCTCCGGCCCTATTGCTGCGACAGGCGATCTTCGCCGCTGGCCCATGGAACCGGCAGGTAAATTGCCGGGCGTCATCTTTGCGCCGGAGGCATTTTGCTATCGCTGCCCGCTTGGGCAACAGCCTGTCTCGTGCGGAAACGCATGCGCGAATTACATCGAGCACATGATTGTGAATGAGGGCGACGTTGCCGCAGTGATCGTTGAGCCGATCGTTGGCACCAACGGCGTCATTGTGCCGCCCGATGACTATATGCCGCGGCTGCGCGAAATCTGCACAAAGCACAACGTACTACTCATCGCCGACGAAGTCATGACTGGCTGGGGACGCACCGGTAAGTGGTTTGCCATGGAGCACTGGGGTGTCACGCCTGACATTCTTGTCACGGCAAAGGGCATCACCGGCGCGTATGTTCCATTGGGTTTGTGTGCGACCAATGAGAAGATCGCCGCCTTTTTTGAAGACCACTACTTCGCCATGGGACACACGTATGAGGCGCACCCCATTACATTGAAGCCGGCCGTTGCCGCGATTCGTGAAATGCAGCGCCTTGGGCTTGTCGAGCGCTCCGCAACAATGGGTATCTACCTGGGCGAGAAGTTGCGCGAACTCAAGCGGAAGCACATCTCCATCGGCGAAGTCCGCGGTAAAGGCCTGTTTTGGGCGCTTGATCTCGTTAAAGATCGTGCGACACGAGAACCCTTCGCAACCTATGCCGATAAGGCTGCAGGTAAACCGCTCGTCGTTGACCAGATCGCCGCGAATTGCACCGCTGACGGTATGACGATCCTGCCATGGGTGTCGCACTTCATTCTTGCGCCGCCGCTCATCGTTACGGAGCAACAGATCGACTTCGCCATCTCACTGCTCGACAAACACCTGGTGCTAGCCGACGATCAGTGCGTTCAGGAAACGAAACACAGCACAGATGCCTACAGAGAGGCCATCGTGGCTCTATAAGCGCGGGCGCCTATACCGGCTACGGCATAATGCTGCGTTCTACCGCCGCGGAGGCTGAACCCGCACTTGACCTAAAGGAAACTCGATCCTCTAGCTGCATGGGTCTATCTTCATCCCTTCGCACGCTGTTTGTACAAACGAAGTGCGCAACGTGGCAAACGGATGACATCTTCGCAAACCCAGAAGCAACCTATGCCGCAGGCGTAAGAAGTGCCTGGATCAACGGTAGCGATCAAGAACACCGCCCCTGTAAAACGCGACTGCCATTCAGGCTCGCAGGGTCCTCTGTTACGTCACCCAATTTGGCTACGTTGCATACCCATGCAAGAAGCAGTCCACAGCCTCTTTGACGCGCTGTTGGATGGCGGCCTTTGGAGGGTTCGCGACACCGGAAATATTGGCGCTCATGATCATCTCCGCAGCGGCAAGATCGAAGAACTGTCGCGCGGCCACCTCAGGATTCATCGCTCGAAGCTTTCCTTGCGCCATCTGGCCTTCAAGATACTTTTCTACGGCGCCACGTAGACGCCATGGGCCTGTATTTCTGTAGAGCTGTAAGAGTTCCGGGAAACGTTCTCTCATCGTGCCCAGTATCCTGTGAAAGGCAATCGTATCTTTCGTCATCATGCGAGTCAGCATGAACTCGCCAAAGGCCGTTAACGCTTTTTCAGGCGGATCATGCACCAGCAGCATGGCGCCCAGGTCATGGGCGATCATGTTTGCCCGCCGGATGACGACCGCGCGGAATAGCTCATCCTTCGTCGGGAAGTGACGATAAAAAGTTTCCTTGGACGCGTGGGCACGTGCGGAGATCTCTCCCATGCTTGTCGCGTCGTAACCCTTCTCCATAAACAACTGCGTCGCCGCCTCCAGCAGGCGCTGTGTCAGTTGTTCCGTTCGGGTTTCGCTCTTGGACGCCTCCGCTGGAAGTGTCGCGACTTTTTTGGTTTGCATAGGGAACGTTTTCTTTGAGTCATTCGTACAGTTTCCAGAGTCTACCATAATGCCGAACCGAACGTTACGGTTCGGCTGTAAGATAGCAGATGGAACTCGGGGAGACGTGACGATGATGGATGGCAACAACATGGCGACGAAGAGCGCAGCAGTACAGGATGGCGCACCGCCAAAGCGAAGCATCTGGGGACGCCTGATTGCCGTCATCATCCTCATCATCCTTGTGTTCGCGGTCATCGGTGGCATTCGCAAGAGCCAGGCAGACAAAGCTGCCGCCATTGAGCCGCCTGTGATTCCCACGATCCAGACTGCTACTGCGCAACGCGGCCCCATCGGCTATTACGTGCAGGCGCTCGGTACGGTTACTCCCCTTGCATCTGTCAATCTGTACAGCCAGGTGAATGGCCGCGTTGTGGCCGTTCACTACAGCGAGGGCCAGATGGTCCATCGCGGCGATTCCCTTATCGATATCGACCCGCGTCCGTACGAAGCCCAGCTCAAAGAGGCACAGGGTACGCTGCAGCACGACCAGGGCCTGCTTGCGCAGGCTGAAATGGACCTGTCGCGTTACAAGGAAGCATCGGATCAGCAGGCTATCGCGCGGCAGACGTATGAAGATCAGAAGCAGGTCGTAGAGCAGTATAAGGGCACCGTGCAGAACGACGTTGGCCAAGTCGAATACCAACAGGTCCAGCTGAGCTACTGCCATCTCACCTCGCCGATCGACGGCCGTGCGGGCCTGCGTCTCGTGGATCCAGGCAACACCGTGTTCTCCGGCGCTTCAAACCCCATTGTCGTTGTTACGCAGCTCATGCCCATCTCGGTGGTCTTCAACGTTGCCGAAGATGATCTGAACCAGGTACGCAACGAGATCACCCATCGCGCCGCGCTGCAGGTGGATGCGTTTGACCGAACACAGCTGGTGAAGCTCGCAACCGGCCACCTGCTCACGCTCGACAACCAGATTGACACTTCGACTGGCACACTCCGCTTTCGCGGCCAGTTTGATAACCGGGATCTCAAGCTCTATCCCAACCAGTTCGTAAACGCGCGCATGCTGGTAAAGACGCTGCAGGATGCCATCCTTATTCCAACCGCGGCGGTGCAGCGCAACGGCACACAGGCCTTCGTCTATGTGCTGCAGGGCGACACAGTAAAGCTTCGTCCGATTGTTGTGTTGACGACGGAGAACGACCTGGCTGCAGTGAACGGTTTGAACGAAGGCGATGTCGTCTCAACCACTGGCTTTGAGAAATTGCAGGATGGCACAAAGGTCAAAGTGCAGTCCGCGAAAGGTACGCCCGTCGCAACCGGCATGCAGCCTGCGGCCAACCAGATCGGAAGCACGCTGTGAGCCCATCGCGCACCTTTATACAAAGGCCCATCGCAACCGTGTTGCTCATGGCGGCCATCCTCATTCTGGGCCTTGTGGCCTATGTGGGACTGCCCGTTTCAGCGTTGCCGCAGGCTGACTACCCCACCATCCAAGTGCTGACGTTTTACCCCGGAGCCAGCCCGCAGGTCATGAGTTCGGGCGTTACGGCGCCGCTTGAGCGGCAGTTCGGCCAGGTTGCAGGGCTGACGCAAATGACATCGACGAGCTCCGACGGCAGCTCTGTGATTGTGCTGCAATTCGCACTGGACCTCAGCATCGACGTCGCAGAGCAGGAGGTGCAGGCAGCCATCAACGTCGCGCAGGGCTACCTGCCCAGCGACCTGCCCGTGCCGCCCGTCTATAGCAAGTCAAATCCCGCAGATGCACCTATCCTCACACTCGCTCTAACGTCTGACAGCATGCCGTTGTCGAAGGTCGAAGATCTGGTTGACTCGCGGCTTGCGCCCAAGATCTCCCAGTTGAGCGGTGTCGGACTTGTCAGCATTAGCGGCGGCCAAAAGCCGGCGGTGCGCATCCAGGCAAACCCGGTTGCGCTATCGTCCTATGGCATTGGGCTTGAAGACCTCCGCTCCGCCCTCACCAGCACGACCGTCAATACCGCAAAAGGCAGCTTCGACGGCCCCGCGCAGAACTTCCAGATCAATGCAAATGATCAGTTGCTCTCAAGCGACGGCTATCGCAACGTGGTTGTGGCCTATCGCAACGGCGCGCCGGTCATGCTGACCGACGTTGCAAAGATCAGCGACGGCATCGAGAACTCGAAGCTCGCAGCCTGGAAGAACAACACGCCCGCGGTCATCGTAAACATTCAGCGGCAACCGGGTGCGAACACCATCGCCGTAGTCAATGAGGTTGAAGGCCTGTTGCCGAAGCTGCAATCCGGCCTGCCCGCATCCATCAAGCTGCAGGTGCTGTCCGACCGCAGTAATACCATCCGTGCATCCGTGAAGGATGTTGAGTTTGAGTTGATGCTGACGATCGGCCTCGTCATCCTCGTCATCTTCCTCTTCCTTCGCAGCTTCTACGCAACGCTGATCCCGACAGTTGCTGTGCCGCTGTCGCTTGTCGGCACGTTCTCCATCATGCACCTGCTGGGTTACAGTCTGAACAACCTGACCTTGATGGCATTCACCATCTCGACAGGCTTTGTTGTCGATGACGCCATCGTGATGATCGAGAACATCTCACGCTACCTGGAAGAAGGCATGGAGCCGCTGGAAGCCGCGCTCAAGGGCGCCGAGCAGATTGGCTTCACCATCATCTCGCTCACGGTCTCACTCATCGCTGTGCTCATTCCATTGCTGTTCATGGGCGACATCGTCGGTCGCCTCTTCCGCGAGTTTGCAGTTACGCTCAGCATCACCATTCTCCTCTCAGCCGTCGTGTCGCTCACCCTTACGCCCATGATGAGTTCGCGGCTGTTGAAGCACACGCCCGAGTCAGAACAGAACGCGTTTTATCGCTGGACGGAAGACCTCTTCCAGCGCATCATCGCAGGGTACGGCCGCAGTCTGAAGTGGGTTCTGCAGTATGAGACTGTGACCCTCCTCGTAGCTCTGGGCCTGCTTATTCTCACGATCTATCAATACATTGAGATCCCGAAGGGCTTCTTCCCCACGCAGGACACCGGGCTCATCCAGGGCATCACGCAGGCGCCCGAATCCATCTCGTTCACCGCGATGTCGCAAAAGCAACAACAGATCAGCGATGAGCTCCTGAAGGATCCAGCGGTCGCCAGCTTGTCTTCCTTCATCGGCGCCGACGGCACCAATAGCACGTTGAACAGCGGCCGCATTCAGATCAACCTGAAGGCCACTGAAGACCGCCACGCTGCGCCGAGCGAGATCATCGCGCGTCTGCAGAAGCGTGCGGATCAGGTACCCGGTATCCACCTCTATATCCAGCCCGTGCAGGATCTCACGGTCGATGACCGCGTGAGCCGCACGCAGTACCAGTACACACTGGAAGATCCGGACGTAGCCGAACTGAATCTTTGGACCAATAAGTTTGTCGCCGAGTTGCGCAAGCTCCCGCAGGTCAGCGACGTCGCAACCGACCAGCAGATCAACGGCGTCAGCATGCATCTCAACATCGACCGGCCCACCGCATCGCGCCTGAACATCACACCGGATCAGATCGACTCAACGCTCTATGACGCGTTCGGTCAGCGCCAGATCAGTACGCTCTACACGCAGTCGAATCAATACCACGTCATCCTTGAGACACTCCCTGAGTTTCAGCAAGGTCCGGACAAGCTAGGCAGCATCTACATTCAGGCTGCTGCAAGCGGCAGTTCCGCGGCGCAAAGCACATCGGGCCGCACCTCATCGTCGTCAAGCGGCGCCGTTGCAACGCTGACGCCGGCGTCCAGCACTGGCCTCTCATCCTCAACGCCATCGTCTACGCTCTCCACCTCGGCAAGCGGTAACGCAACCACCGTCTCCAGCACGGCATCTTCGACCCTGAGTACGTCTGGCTCCTCATCGAGCTCTGCCGGCAGCACGCTCGCTTCCACAACACCTACGTCGGCGCTGTCCTCTTCAAACGGCACTTCAAGCACGTCCTCATCCAGTAGCAGCGGTGGCAGCGGATCCTCGAGTTCATCAAGCTCCACCTCGACGGCAACACCCGTTCCACTCTCGGCCATCAGCAGCCTGTCGGAGACTCCATCACCGCTCACCATCAACCATCAGGGCCAGTTCCCTGTCGTCACCATTTCATTCAACGTTGCTCCTGGTCACTCGCTAAGCCAGGCTGTCGCAGCCGTGGATGAAGCCAAGACAAGGCTCAAGCTTCCTGCCAGCGTTGATGGCAGCTTTCAAGGCACTGCCGCGGCCTATACCACGATCGGCCAGAATGAAGGCTTCCTCATCCTTGCTGCGCTGGTTGCTGTCTACATCGTGCTCGGCATCCTGTACGAAAGCTTCATCCACCCCATCACAATTCTCTCCACGCTGCCGTCTGCCGGCGTGGGCGCGCTTCTTGCGTTGCGGCTCTTCCATCAGGACCTTGATGTCATCGCCATCATCGGCATTATCCTGCTCATCGGCATCGTGAAGAAGAACGGCATCATGATCGTCGATTTTGCACTGGATGCGGAACGCACACAGGGCATGCCGCCGGAAGAGTCCATCTTTCAGGCATCGCTGCTGCGCTTCCGTCCCATCATGATGACAACACTGTGCGCGCTTTTCGCGGGCATTCCGCTCGCCTTTGGCTCAGGCATCGGATCGGAGTTGCGCCGTCCGCTGGGCATCGCCATGGTGGGCGGGCTGCTGGTAAGCCAGGTGCTCACGCTGTACACCACGCCCGTCATCTATGTCTTCTTTGAGCGGCTCTCGCAACGCTTTTTACGCTGGACCGGCAGCACCTTCGTGCGGCCTGCAGAGGCGGAGCAGCTATGAACATTCCTGCGTTCTTTATCAAGCGCCCTGTAGCCACCATCCTCATGGTGTTGGCGATCCTGATCGCTGGCGGCATGGCCTTTCGTGCATTGCCCGTCGCCTCGCTTCCACAGGTGGACCTTGCAACCATCACGGTTGCAAGCACACTGCCTGGCGCAAGCCCCGAGATCATGGCATCCTCAGTAGCCACGCCGCTTGAGCGCCAGTTCGGCCACATTGCCGGCATCAGTCAGATGACATCCACAAGCACGCTGGGCACCGCTGGCATCACGCTGCAATTTGATTACAGCCGCGATGTGGATGGCGCTGCTCGCGATGTGCAGGCGGCCATCAATGCCGCACGCACCTATCTACCCGCGAACCTGCCAACGAATCCGACCTATAGAAAGGTCAATACTGCAGCCTTTCCTGTCATGGTTCTGGCCATGACGTCTGACACGCACTCCCTCGGTGAGCTCTTTGATACCGGAGCATCCGTGGTGCAACAGAAGCTCTCGCAGGTGGAGGGTGTGGGCCAGGTGCAGTTAGGTGGTGGTTCGCTGCCTGCCGTGCGCGTGCAGCTGAATCCGCAGCAGCTTGCCAGCTATGGATTAGGTCCGCAAGACGTGGCACGCGTGCTCTCGGGGCAAAACTCAAACCGTCCCAAGGGTCAGCTCAGCAACGACTTCACAACCGCTGACATCACCGCGAACGATCAGATCTCCAAGGCGAAGGACTATCAGCCACTCGTCATCAGCACGAGCAATGGCAGCGTCATTCGACTGAGCGACGTTGCCAGCGTGACAGACTCCATCCAGACGACGCGTGCCGCGGGCTTCACAAATGCCAAGCCTAGCGTCATCCTGCTCGTGTACCGGCTGCCTAACGCGAATGTAATTGATGTCGCAGACCGCCTGCGTAAAGAGCTGGGCACGCTCAACGCGATCATCCCCGCTGGCGATCACCTGCAGATCGCGATCGATACGACCACCACTATTCGCGCGTCGGTATTCGACGTCGAGCGCACCATGGTGATCGCCACGGTTCTCGTAGTTGCAGTCGTATTTATCTTTCTGCGCAGTCCACAAGCAACGCTCATTCCAGCTGTCGCCGTCACGACCTCCATCATCGGCACCTTCGCTGGCATGTACCTGATGGGCTTTAGTGTGAACAACCTTTCGTTGATGGCCTTGACCGTCTCGACAGGCTTCGTCGTCGATGATGCCATCGTCGTCATGGAGAACATCACGCGGCTTATTGAAGAGGGCCTGTCTCCCTGGAAGGCATCGATCCAGGGAGCGAAAGAGGTCAGCTTCACCGTCCTCTCCATGAGCCTTTCACTCATTGCGGTCTTTGTACCGCTGCTGCTTATGGGTGGCCTCATCGGGCGGCTCTTCCATGAGTTCGCGATGACGCTTTGCCTGTCCATTGCCGTCTCCATGGTCATCTCGCTTACGACCACACCCATGATGTGCGTGTATCTGTTGAAGCCCGCTGTAAAGGAAGAACACGGCTACTTCTACAACATGAGCGAGCATGCCTTCAACTGGTTGCTGGAGAAATATCGCAGGTCGCTTATATGGACGTTGAAGCATCCAAGGCTCGTCATCCTCAGCTTTGTCCTGACGATCATTGCGAACGGCCCGCTGCTCTATGTCGTCCCGAAGGGTCTGTTCCCTGCGCAGGATACCGGACTCGTCTTTGGTGGACTGCAGGGTTCGCAGGATGCTTCGTTCCAGTCCATGCGCAAGTCGGTGTTGGACGTGCAACATACACTCATGAATGACCCTGCCGTGCAGACGGTCGCTGGGTTTACCGGCGGCGGTGGCGGAGCAAGTAACAGCGCCTTCGTCTTCATGTCGCTGAAGCCACTCAGTCAACGTGACGTGTCCGCAAGTGGCCTGCTGGATCGTGTTCGCCCAAAACTGAATGCCTTGACCGGCGCTTCATCGTTTCTGCAAGCAGCACAGGACCTGGGCGTTGGCGGTCGCCAAAGCAACGCGCAGTACCAGTACCAGGTCTCGGCAGATACGGTGCAGGACTTAGGCCTGTGGGGACCAAAGCTCTACAACCAAATGCGCAACATGCCGAGTCTGAAGGACGTCACGACAGACCAGCAAAATGGCGGACTGCAGATGCTGTTGAACTACGACCGCGCGACGGCAGCACGCTTCGGCATAACACCGCAAATCATCGACCAGTCTCTTTATTACCAATTTGGTGAATCGCAGGTCTCCACCATCTATACGTCGCTGAATCAGTACTACGTTGTAATGGAAGCAGCGCCGCAATTTTATCGCGATCCAAGCACGCTCAATGCGACATACATCCACGCAAGCGGGAAGGGCTCAGTCCCGCTGCAGGCATTCTCGACAGCACAGGCTGCAACATCGCCGCTCGCCGTGAATCACTCCTCGTTCTTCCCGTCAGTGACCATCTCATTCAATCTTGCTCCTGGGGTGTCACTCGGTCAGGCAACTGTCTTGATCGACGCGATGCGGCAACGCATCGGTACACCCACCAGCGTACGCGGCCAGTTTGCCGGCACGGCTGAGGCATTCCTGTCATCGCTCTCAACTGAGCCACTGCTCATTGCCGCTGCGTTGATCTCCATCTACATCGTGCTGGGTGTGCTGTATGAGAGCTTCATCCATCCCATCACCATCCTCACCACGCTGCCCTCCGCCGGTGTTGGAGCCATCTTTGCGCTGCTTATCTTTCGCAGCGAATTCGACGTCATCTCGGTGATCGGCGTCTTTCTCCTGATCGGCATCGTGAAGAAGAACGCCATTCTCATGATCGACTTCGCGCTCATCGCGGAGCGCGAGCGCGGCATGAGCACAGAAGAGTCCATCTTTGAAGCAGCAATCCTTCGCTTCCGTCCCATCCTGATGACGACACTCGCAGCCTTCTTCGGCGCAGTGCCACTCGCCATCGGCACAGGCACAGGCGCAGAGTTGCGCCGGCCGCTCGGCATCGCCATCTGCGGCGGACTGCTCTTCAGCCAGATTCTCACGCTCTACACCACCCCCGTCATCTATCTCTACTTCGATCGCATGAGCCAGCGCTTCAAGCGTCGCCATGCTGTTCTTCCTGCACAACAGAGCCTTTCCGCAAGCTAAGGAACACCATGACACACCCCAGGCAGCACACACGAACCACGCAACGGATCACAGTGACCGCACTCGCGCTCGCATGCGTCGCTCTTCAAGGATGCAGAGTCGGCCCGCGCTATGTCGCTCCCGCGACACAAGCTCCGCCTGCATTCAAAGAAGCGCCACAGCAATCGGCCGATGGCACCACCTGGACGCCTGCAACACCTCAGGACGCAACCCTGCGCGGCAACTGGTGGGAACTCTACAACGAGCCCGAGTTGAACGCGCTTGAACAAGAACTCAACGTCTCCAACCAAAACATCGTGCAGTCGTTCCAGAACTTCATGGCTGCGCGCGCGCAGGTGCGGCAGGCTCGTGCTGCATACTTCCCGACCGTGACAGTCGGCCCCGCATATCTACGTGGCCGCACCTCCTCCAACGCATCCGGCCAGATTTCAAGCAGCACAACATCGACGGGAACCGGGACGACCGGCACTGGAACGACCGGCACCGGCACAACAGGGACCGGAACAACGGGAACCGGCACGACAGCCACCACCACAACCGCCATCGATCTCAACAGCAACAGCTTCAGCCTGCCGTTTGATGTGTCATGGGAGCCGGACGTGTGGGGGCGCGTACGCAACACGGTCCGCGAGTATGCCAACGCAGCACAGGTGAGTGCTGCCGACCTCGCGAACGAGCGGCTGACCGAACAAGCCAACCTCGCAGAATATTATTTCGAACTGCGCGGCCAGGACTCCCTCATCGATCTCTACGATCAGACCATCATCGCCTATCAGAAGTACCTCGATCTCACACGCATACGCAGCAGAACAGGCATCGATACAGAACAGTCCGTTGCCCAGGCTGATCTCAACCTGAAAACAGCGCTCGCGGAACGAACCAATCTCCGCGTCGCGCGTGCCCAGTATGAGCATGCCATCGCATTGCTCACGGGACAGGCCGCGTCATCCTTCTCGCTGCCGCATCAACCGCTCGTCACGGCGATACCCAACATCCCGATCGGCGTGCCAACGCAGATATTGCAGCGGCGCCCCGATATCTCCGCAGCCGAACGTACGATGGCCGAAGCCAATGCGCTCATCGGCGTGCAGACCGCTGCATACTATCCAACATTCAACATCGGCGGCGACATCGGCCTGCAAAGCAACAACATCAGAAATCTCTTCACCTGGCCCAGCCGCTTCTTCTCAGTCGGCCCCTCCGCATCGGAGACCCTCATCGACGGCGGCCTGCGCCGTGGTCAAATCGACCAATACAAGGCGCAGTACGAAGCCGATGCAGCAGCCTATCGCCAGACGGTACTCACCGCCTTCCAGCAAACGGAAGACTATCTCTCCTCGATCCGTCTCCTGGGCCAGCAACGCTCAGAGCAGCAGGATGCCGTCGCGGCTGCACAGCGCTACTACGATCTCGCAAACGTTCGCTACCAGACCGGCATCGATACCTTCCTGAATGTCTTCACCGCGCAGACATCCTTGCTCACGAACCAGCAAACCGCGGTTAATCTTCGCGTGCAGCAGATGACCAGCAGCGTGCAACTCATCGAGGCCCTCGGCGGCGGTTGGGATACGTCGCAGCTGCCCACGGAGAAGGCTGTCTCGCGCAGGTAATCCGCTCGCACGTCACACACGAACACAAACAAACAGGGGCCTGCACATACGCAGGCCCCTGTTGCATGATCCAGTTAGACAGCTAGTAGATGATCTTCAGCGCGAACTGAACAACACGCGGCGTAAACGTGCTGCTGATCAGGCCCCCGCCGGTTGGGCTAGCGCCCTGTGTGCCGGAGATAGTGGCAGGCAGGAACAGGTTCGTATGGTTGAAGACGTTGTAGAGCTCGGACCGGAACTCAACCTTCATGCCTTCAATCGGTGTGGAGAACCGCTTGTTGACGTCCAGGTCCGTCTCGTAGAACGCAGGCGTGCGGCCCGGGTTCCTCGAAAGGTTGCCGAACGGCGACTGGAGAATGCCGGACGCGTTTGTGATTCCGGGCAACTGGATGGCGGCATAGTTGATGTACTGCACATAGCCGGTATTCGCCGCACGCACGCTGCGGCCCTGGGTCAGCGGCACGCCGGGTATGCGGTTCGGACGGTACAGGTTCACACCGCGATAGTTCGCTGTAATCTGCGTCGACGCAAGCTGCGCCGAGTTGGGCGCATACGTAATATTGAACGGCGTGCCGGACTGCGCGGTGTTGACGGCGCTGATCTGCCAGCCGCCAAGCACCACATCCAGCGCCGGGTTAAGTGTGCTGCCGAAACGGCGCCCGCGGCCATAGGGCAGATCGTAGACAAGGCTGGTGATGTTGGCTACGGGCAGGTTGTAGTCCGACTGGCCATAGTCAGCCCGAATGTTGTTCGCATCCTGCGGCGACGGTGTGTTGCCTTCAAGCGACGCGCTGGCGTTGTCGAGCGAGCGCCCGTAGGTGAAGCTGTTCAGCAGCGTCAATCCAGCCACCATGCGCTGTTCATACCGCACCTGCAGCGAATTGTAGTTCGACGTGAACTCGTTCAGAGCTTCCGTGATGTCCGACGGCCAGTTGGTAAACGGGCGCGAATACAGCGGGGCAGCCAGCGTGCCGCCAAGTATGTTGCGCTGGTTGCCGTTCAGAAAGCCCTGCAGCTTCAATCCGTGATTGCCAATGTAAGCAACGTCCACAAGGCCGTTCTTGAAGAGTGACCGCTGGATGGCCAGGTAGTAGCTCTCAACATAGCTGTCACGCGTGTTCTTCGGCACCCACGTAATGTTGTCGGTGGCCGGGTTGAAGGCCGTTACCAGCGCGGACGGAAAACCTTGGTCGGCAGTGGCATAACACGTTGGCGTCGTCGTGTTGACGGCGATGATCTGCGCGGGCAGCGGCGTCGCGCAGTGATTCGTCATCGTAGGCGCAATCTGCGTCACCGAGGCGAACTGCGCCTGTGGCGCATTGATTGAAGGAATATCACCTGATCCCGCACGCGTGTAATGCACGTAGCTTGTACCAAACCCGCCGCGAATGGAGAAGCCCGGCGTAAGTGCAAACGCAAAGCCAACGCGCGGCGCGAAGTCGTTCAGATCAGGATTGACCAGCGTCTTGCCGTAGGTGCCACCAAAGCTGACTGGCGTAATGCCGGTTGTACCCGCCGCAACCCCGGGCGACGTGGTGAACACCGTCTGCGATGTCGGATCCCAGTTGGAGATGTAGTTGTTCTTTTCCGAATAAGGCGAACCGTACTCCCAACGCAGACCGATGTTCAGCGTCAGGTTCGGCAGAACCTTCCAGTCGTCCTGCGCGTAGGCGCTCTGCAGGGTTTCCCGAAGATGCGCTTCGAAGTAGTTGCCCAGCGAATAGGCACTGGTCGTACCGAAGAGGAAGTCCGCGAAGTAGGTGTCAGCAACCTTGGTGGGCGACAACGCTACCGGTGTGCCGGCTACCGCGGAGCAGGTACCGAGCCCCGGAACCGTCGTGCCTGCCGGGCAGGAACTGAAGCCGCCGGCGTAGGAGTACGAGCCATACAGCGGCCCATTGTCCAGCACGCCCATCCATACCTTCTCCCACTCGTAACCGAACTTGAGCGAGTGGTTACCCTTCACCCAGGTGTAGTTGATCTTCGGATCCATCAGCGAAGGATTCTGAAACTGTGGATTCGTCGTCTGCCGTCCAAAGCCCGTAAATCCACCCGAGATCGCAATCGCCGGCAGACCACCCGCGATGTTCGTGGGCAGGCCAGGAATCCCGAAGTTCTGGGCGCCGATGCTCAGCGGCGTCTTACCGGCCTTGGTGCGCGACAGGCCCAGGCGCGCATCCAGCACCTTGTTCGATCCGAAGGTCGCCGTGTAGCCAAGCGCAATCTGCTGGTCCAGAATGCGCTGCGGACCGGATGCCTGCCCATCCAGCGGCTCTGGAATCGTCGGGTTGTTCGTACCCGTCTCCTTACGGTCGCTGATGCGCAGGAAGAATCGCGACGTGGAGTTCGGCACATAGTCCAGGCGCAGGTCGCCCTTGTCCGCGTAATCGCGGAACGGAATCTGCACGGAGTAATCGTTTGCGTTCAGTCCGCTTGTGGCAAGCCCGGCGGACGTCAGACCAGGAATGCTCTTGAACGCATTCACAATCTGCAACGAAAGCGGGTTGATTGCGGTCGTGGGGATCGGTTGGCTCGCCGGAAAGATCTGGCCCGTCATCGGGTTCCGCACTGTCGTTACAAGCGTGCCGTTCAGTTCGGCCTGCGTGGGCAGCGTCAGCACAAACAGCGGCTTCGTAACCGAGCGCAGACCCTCGTAATCGAGAAAGAAGAAGAATTTGTCCCGAAAGATGGGACCGCCAACGTTGCCGCCGAACTGGTTGCGGTTTGTCGTCGGCTTGCGGAACGGCACAGTCCCGCTCGTGCCGACCAGCGAGATCGGCTTAAAAAATCCTGCGGCGTTCAGGTCGGTGTTGCGAAGGAACTCATATAGTGTGCCGTGAAACCGGTTGCTGCCGGCCTGCGACGCTACGTTGATCGTGGCGCCCGAGCTGCGGCCGTACTCAGCGCTCTCGTTGTTCGTCACCACGCTGAACTGCGACACGGAGTCAGGCGGCACAGAAATTATCTGGTTATCAAAACCCTGGTTCGACTCGCCATACGAGTTGTTGTCCATGCCGTCCAGCAGGAAGTTGTTCAACACCGACCGCTGCCCGTTCACGTTGTATGCGCCCTGGCGCACCATCGCGTTCAAGTTGCTCGAGGTCGTCGCCGCAGTCGGCGCCTGCCGCACACCCGTCACAAGGCCCAGCAGATCCGTGTAGTTCCGGTTCACCAGCGGCAGAGCTTCGGACTGATAGTTGGTGATGGTCTGATCGCGCTGGCTTGACTCCGTCTCAATCTGGACAGCAACATCCGACACTTCCACCGACGTCTCAGTCGAACCGACCTTCAGGGTCAGGTCAATGTGCTGCCGATTGCCCACGGAAACCGTGATCTTCTCCGCGACCGCTCGCGAGAAACCCGGCGCGCTTGCCGTGATGGTGTACACACCAACACGCAACTGCGGAGCGTCGTAGTTGCCGGCTGAATCTGTCTTCAGCGCGCTGGCGACGCCGGTGGCCGTATCCAGGATCGTTACGTCCGCCCCCGCAACAGGAGCGCCGGTGGCATCGTGAATGGTGCCGAGTAAGCTACCGTTTTCATACTGGGCATGGAGTGCAGCTGCGGGAGACAGGAGCAGAAGCGCTCCCATACCGACACGCATCGGAGAAGGACGAAAGCGAAAGTTGGGCATGCCCTGCAGTTAAGTTCAGCCGTGTGACGAGACAACGAAAGGAATGTGAACCTTGTGTTTCGATTCACATAGCAGAACTCTGCCCTATTGTTTCCTATCATCGTGCTGCACCAGCGCTTCTGTCACTTGCCAGGCATCACCCTTGCAAGAATGAATCCACGCATAAGACTTGATTTCGAGAGGGCCAACGGCGCGTCGTGTTGGCCACATAGACCACCCAAACGAAAGAAAAAGAGTGGTGGCTTAAGCCACCACTCTCCCTACCTCTGCTCTTATAGGATCGACCTAATCGACATCCAGGTCGCCGCTTACACCCTTAAGCACGTCCACTCGAACCGTAGCGATACCTGCGCGAAGAATACCCAGGCGCTCCGCGGCGCCGGACGATAAGTCAATGACACGGCCTGGGGATAACACGCCGCGATCGTTAATGCGAACAACAACCGACTTCTTCGAATTCACGTCTGTAACCCGCACGCGTGTGCCGAATGGTAACGAGTTATGGCATGCTGTCATCTTCGTCTCGTCAAAGATCTCACCGGAAGCAGTTGGGTGGCCATGCAGAACAGAACCATACCACGAAGCGAGGCCGCGGAGGGGATTCGAAATCGCCTTATGCAGATGCTTCCCCGGTGTGTTCTTAGCAAGAACGGGAGCGCTCTGCGACAAAGGCTGCAGGGTTTGCGCCGGCTGCTGGTGAACGTGGTGCGCGTGCACAATTGCGGCTGTGCCAGCTACACTGATGCCGGCGATGCCCAGGGAAACCATGGACCGTGGCCAGCGAGACATGCGGCGTATGGTTGCTCGCATCCTTGTGCCGAAGCGGCGTGTGAGGGACTTGCGGCTAGGAGAAACGCCAGGAACATTCGGGCCGGAAACGACACCCGAAACGGTAGGAACTGGGCTGTTCTTTTCTTCGTTGTTAATCAAATGGATACCCACTAGGCAAGATCCTTGTAGAACCCAATAAGCTGAAATGCACTGAGGCCATTTCCGGCTGAAAGCACATCCCAACAAATCTGCACCGGCATACGCCCCATGCTGTTGAGTTCTTCGGTTTTTTTTGCCTTCTTCCTCGTGATGTGCGCTCTTTTCTGGTCGCTGAGAGCCTATCGGCTCGCCCAGAACGCGCTGCTAGTGGCAGCCAACCTCTTCTTCCTGATGAAGTTCGGTCCGGCCTACCTGCTTATACCTGCCGCCGCAGCTCTTGATTGGCTGATTGCGCTCAGGATCCCTCGTGCGAATGGCAAATCCGCAAAACGATGCTGGATAAGTATATCGCTTTTGCTCAATTTAGCCCTCCTTGCAGGACAAAAATGCCTTCCCTTGCTGCCAAATTTCCGCTGGTCCTGGCTCTTCACCCTGAGCCTTTCGTTCTACTGTTTTCAGTCACTTAGCTACACCATCGACGTCTACCGCGAAGATTCGCAGCCCGAAACGAACCTGCTGCGTTATTGGGCCGCAGCCCTGTTTTTCCCTTCAATCGTCGCCGGTCCCATCCCAAGGACCCATGCGCTGCTGCGCCAACTCAAGGCGCCGTTCCGGCTCAACCAGCAAGCAGCAGCCACAGCACTGCTGTTGATCGCTACAGGCCTCATCAAAAAGCTGCTCATCGCGGACTACCTTGCCGACAACTTCGTCAACCGCGTCTTCGACACACCGCTCCTGTACAGCGGCCTGGAAAATCTGCTCGCGGTCTACGGCTATGCGCTCCAACTCTTCTTCGACTTCTCGGGCTACACGGACATCGCAATGGGCGTGGCCATGCTCCTCGGCCTTACGCTGCCGGAGAACTTCCGCACGCCCTACCTCTCCGTAAACCTGCAGGATTTCTGGAAGCGGTGGCATATCAGCTTCTCGTCATGGCTTACGGACTACCTGTTCGAATCGCTTCCCAAGAGCCGTGCCTTTCCGCCCATCACCTACGCGTACGCCTTCGTCGTCACCTTCCTCCTCGGCGGCCTATGGCACGGCATCACCTGGAACTTCCTCATCTGGGGTGCGCTGCACGGCACAGCCCTGTGGCTCTTCTATCTCTGGAGCACGGGTCGCAAGAAGCGTGGCGCACCTCGCGTGGGATCACTCCCCGGCCGCATCGCAAGCGCCTTGCTCACCTTCCACTTTGTCTGCTTCACCTGGATCTTCTTCCGCGCGTCGGACGTACCAACCGCCATCACAATGCTGCAGCAGATTGCCTCCCATACCTTCGGCGCGGAGAACCTCACACCAACACTGCTCGCCGTGATGGCCTTCGCCGCACTCGCGCACTGCATCCCGCAAAGCTGGTTCAACCACTGCGCTGCCTTCGCCGACCGCATGCCGTTCTGGGTGCAGGGCGCGTCGATCGCAGCCGTCGTCCTCACCATTCAAGCACTCGCCGGTCAAGGCTCCACGGGGTTCGTCTATGGCAAGTTCTAGCCCAAAGACCCCGGACGCATTCCCGCTCAAAGCCGCACTCGCAATCGGCTGCACACTCATAGCGCTCACAGCCGCCCATTTCTACAAGGACCACACCAAGGGGATCGATCCCTCCATCTTCGCCCGCACCATCCGCTTCCAATGGCCCAAGCCACCGCAACCTATCACCACAAAGCCCGCGCCTGCGATAACGGCGACAAACCGCCCACCGGGCGTACCACCCCCCATCAGCCCCTACCTCATCGATGACAAACTGGCGCTCGATCCCTTCTTCGCCGCTCTTTACCAGCTCGAGCAGCACACAGTAAGCCCCGCCAATCAGCCAGACGTGGTCACCATCCTGCACTACGGCGACTCACCCACCACAGCCGACATGATCACCGGCGATGCCCGTGCGCAACTGCAACAACGTTTCGGCGACGCAGGCGACGGCTTCAACCTGACAGCCAAACCATGGGCATGGTACGGCCATCGCAACATTGCTATCGCCGACGAGGACTGGCAGTCCTCACAAAAAGAAGCGACCGGCGTGGGCCGCTACAAGCAAGGCAGCTATGGCTTAGGCGGCGCGGTCTTCGCCGGCAGCACGGGCGCGCACACCACGTACACGCTCAGCGGAGCACCGCAGGCCTCCGTGCGCATCCACTACCTCACAACGCTCGGCGCAGGCACGTTCACTGTACAAGCCGACAACGACGCACCCGAAACGATCAACACAGCCGCGGACACGACTGCAGTCGCCGTAACGTCCATCAACCTCAAACCCGGCACAAAGCATGTCTCCCTGCGCGTGACAAGCGGCACCGTAAAGACGTTCGGCGTCGACTTCCGCACCAATACGAGCGGCGTCCTCTACGACTCGCTCGGCCTCAACGGCGCAACCACCACCGTGCTCTCCCGCACCTTCGACCCCGCGCTGCTTGCGCAGAGCCTGCATCACGCCGCACCGCAGCTCGTCATCATCAACTACGGCACCAATGAGAGCCAGTTCGACGGCCTCATCACCACCCTCGACGCGGAACTGCGCGCCGCCATCCAACGCATCCGCACAGCCGCCCCCGGCGTGCCCATCCTCATCATGTCGCCCATGGATCGCGGCCAGCGCAACGGCGGCGACATCGGCACCATGCCCACCATCCCAAAGATCGTCGCCATCCAGAAACACGTTGCCGAGACGACGAACTGCGCCTTCTTCGACACCTATAACGTCATGGGTGGCGAAGGCACGGTCGGCCGCTGGTACGGTGGGCAGCCACGCCTCATGACCGCCGACCTCATTCATCCAACACCGCCCGGCGCTGTGCTCGTCGCAAACCTTCTCGTCAGCAACCTCTACGCAGGCTACGACCGCTGGAAGCGGGCACACGGCATCACGGTGCAACCAACAGGATCGTCACAACCAGGAACGCAACAACCTGCTCCACGACCTGTCCAAACGCAACCCACAACTCCGCAACCCGTAGCGAAACCGTCCGCCGCACAACCGGCTGAACCGCCACCCACAGCCGTCCAGCCAAAGGAGCAGGCTCCGGTGAAGAACGACAACGTCCCAACGAAGGAAGCAGCTCCAGCCGAAGACGAAAAGGCTCCTGAAACGAAACCACCGGCCTCGGCAGCACCGGCACTCTAAAATAAGTAGCTGTGACCCCTTCCCTCCGCAGCAGAACTGCCGCGTGTGCGCTGCTGTTCGCCAGCCTCGCCACACACATTGCGTACGCTGCCGGCGTCACAAAGAAGAAGCCGCAGACCTCAACCACTGTAAGCAAGAAGCTCTCAACGAAGAAGTCAACCCACACTTCGTCCAGGAAAAAGTCCCCTCCGCGAAAGGCAGGCCCATTTCGCCAAAGCTATGTACCTGTCCCGCAGGCACGCCCTGTAGCACCCACGGTAAGCACTCCCGCAGCACCACCCGCTCAGGACAACGAAGCAGCAACCACCAGCCGAACCGCTGTTCCACCACCCGCCGACACCGTCCCCGAAGGCCCAGCCACCCTGGCTGACCACGGCAACTCAGAGATTGAAAATCAACTCGTTCACGGCAAGAGCGCCCTCCACTTCGCCGCAAATCTCCGTCAGTATTTTCAAGCGCTTCACACCCAGCTTGTGCCGGGCAGCACCGCAACCGTCCGTGCACTGCAGTTCGGCGACTCACACACCGCAGCCGACATCATGTCCGGCGAACTCCGCTCGCAGATCCAGGCACGCTTCGGCAACGGCGGCATCGGCTTCTCATACGCGGGGCATCCGTTCGCCGGCTATCGCATTCTAGGCTCAGGCCGCGGACAAAGCGCAGGCTGGCAGACACTCGGCACCCACTTTACGCAACTCGGCGACGCCGAACTCGGCATGGGCGGCGTCGCCATTGAAACGGCACGCCCCGGCGAATACACGCAACTCGACGTCACCTGCACCACCATGCAGGTGGACTATTTGCGGCAACCCAGCGGTGGCTCCTTCAGCATTCGCGACAATGACCTGCCGGCAGGCCACATATCCACCGACAGCGCAAGTCCTGCCACGGCAATGACGCTGGACACGCCAACAGCTACAACGTCTGGTCCCGCCGGGTCAGCCACTCTCCCCTGCACCCCCGGCCTCAACAGCTTCCAGTTCGTCACCACAGGCGATGGCCCTGTCCGTCTGCTCGGCGCCACCGCTCTCCAGCCCGGCGCAACGTGGGAGGCCATCGGCATTAACGGCGCGGAAGCCCCGCTTATCCGCCGCTGGAACGCCACACTCTTCGACAGCTACGTGCAGCGTGCTTCACCGAACTTAATCGTGCTGGCCTACGGCACCAACGAGGCCGCAGCCCGCTGGACCACCGAGGACTACGAGGTCGTCTTCGCACAACTCGTCGACAAGCTGCACGCAGACGCACCAGGAGCGTCCATCCTGGTGCTGGCCCCCGGTGACCGCTCGATCGCGTCATCGCATAGTACGGTCACGGGCAAGGGCAAAAGCAGCAGCCGTCGCACAAGCCGCGTGTACACGCCGTATCTCGGCACAGGCAACATCCTCGTCGCACAGCGTGACGTTTGCAGGACGCATGGCTGCGCCTTCTGGGATTGGTCCGCGCGCCAGGGCGGCTTCGGATCGATGCAGCGGTGGGTCGCCGCAGGCTACGCCCAGCCCGACCACACGCATTTCACCGGCGTTGGCTATCGCGCTCTCGCGGACGCACTCTACGCCGACCTAATGTCTGCCTATGAGGCGTTCCTTGCGAGTAATCCAGTTCAATAACAACGCAGTACTTTCCTGCGCAAAAAAGCACATCTCCACAGCCGTTCTTGGGTTACAAGCGAACAGAGGCCATACGTGGATACCAAGCCAGGCATTTTGAAGACGCTTCAAGCTGTTGCGAACCAACCCATCACTCCCGCCGACGACGAATCCCTCTTCAGCTCCGGCCTGCTCGACAGCTTCGCGCTGCCGGACTTCGTCAGCGGCCTCGAGTCGGAGTTCGACATTACCATCCCCGACAGCGATCTCTCCGCGCGCAAGTTCGACACTGTCTCCAAGGTCCAGGCTTATCTTGCGGCAAAAGGCGTGGCGTGAGCTTTTTCCGTGCCTTTGGCGCATACCTTCCAGCGCGTGTCGTCGATAACGAATATCTTGCACCATTGGTCGGCGAATCGCCGGAGTGGATCGTCAACGCATGCGGCATACACCAGCGTCGCTACGCCGCGCCTGATGAGACCGTCACATCGATGGCAACGCTCGCCGCCCAGGACTGCCTCTCCCGCGCAGGCGTCGAGGCAGCCGAGATCGGCATGCTCATCGTTGCCAGCGGGTCAGCCGACCGATTCTGCCCCGGCCCAGCCGCAACCGTCGCCGCAAGCCTCGGTCTCGCCGCGACGTTCGCTCTCGACGTACCCGTGGCCAGTGCGGGCTCACTCATCGCGCTCACCATCGCGGAAAAATTCGCAAATAACGCGAAAAAAGTGCTCGTAATCGCGTCAGAAACGATGTCAAAACGCATCAATTTGACGCCCGAAGGCCGCAACACCGCCATCCTCTTTGGCGACGGAGCGGGCGCTTGCCTGGTCGATGCTGAGCAAGGTTTTCTGGAGATCAAAGACACTCATCTCCAGACCGACGGCAGCCAATCGGAGATCCTGCACATGCAAGACAACCGCCTCATCATGGACGGCGGATCGGTCATCATGCAGGCCTCGCGCAAGATCCCGGCCTCGGTAAAGGCTCTGCTTGCACGCAACACGACGGAGCCGCCTTCGATAGGAACAGTGCTGATGCATCAGGCAAATCTCAACTTGATTGAACGAGTTGCGAAGTCCACTGCCATCCCGCTGGATCGCTTCTATGTCAACATTGATCGTTATGGAAATACGTCATCGGCTTCCCTGCTGGTCGCAGCAGCAGAATGGCGCGCAGCTAATTTAGGCGTGCCTCGCGATAACGTATTGTTCGCAGCGTTTGGCACCGGTCTAAATTGGGGATCATTGCTGGCAACACCCGTCGCAAGCTAATCAAACCAGTCAACAACAACAAGGACGCACTATCTACGCGCCCTTGTTGTTCATAAAGCAGCTTTAGAAGCTGAAGTTCATCTGCAATGTAATCGTGCGCACTGCGGAAGAGCTGCCCGGTCTAAAGGAAGACAGCGACGTTGACTTGCCGAAAAGATTTTTCGACGGGTCCGAGCTATACGACGTCAGTGCTCCATTGGGCGTCGCGTATGGCACATAGTTGAACAGGGTCTGAATCTGCGCTCCGATGTTGATGGTGTACTTGTTGCGCGAGTTGATGCCACCACCAAAACCGCCTCCAGGAGGGCCGCCACCGGGGCCGCCCGGACCACCATCCTGCTGCGCTGCAGGTCCGTTGTTACGCTTACCAAAGCCAATCACCTTGGCGATGCGCAGGTTGAATTGAACGTTCGATGGGCCGGTGCAGTAGCCGGGCGGAACATGGTTCGCAGCCGTCACGTTCGTCGTAAAGTCAGCAAAGTTCTTGCAGTTGCCGGAGATACGTTTGCGAAGCCCGCGCGATCGTTAATGATCGAGTCGCCATTCAAGTCCGTACCTGTGGTGATGTTGTAGTAACTGCCCGAGTTCACCGCGAGGAAAGGGCTCAGCCGCATTTCAGTGACACACTATGTCTAAGTAAGCCCGAGGACTGTGGTGCAGGATCAAGGAAGTGTTCTTCTCATTGACGATGACCTGCTACCGCGCGACTGGCTCCCGTTATCCGTTCTCGTCACCTTCCTCTGCGCGCTCGTGCTCACCTATCCCGTGCGACGGCTATCCAAGGCATTCCGTACCTTCGCCTCGGGCGACATGTCCGTCCGCCTGTCCGTTTCACGCAATTGGTGGAGCAGCATCGGCGGCACCGACGTCCGCAACCTCATGCTCGACTTCAACCATATGGCCGACCGCGTCAGCGAACTGGTAGAAGCGCAAAAGCTGCTGGTGCGCGATATCTCGCATGAGCTGCGCTCCCCGCTCGCGCGTCTTCGCCTGGCACTTGAGATGACTCGCGAAGAAACCGAGGAGCATCTGCCCTCGCTCGACCGCATGGAAGCTGAGGCAGAGCGTGTCAACGAGTTGATTGGCCAGATGCTCACGCTGTCCCGTATGGAAAGCACCAAGCAGCTCACGCAGACCGAGCTTGTATCAGCCGAAGAAGTCGTGCAATCGCTAATGCCGAATATGGGCTTTGAGGCCGAAGCCGCGGCTGCCATATCGCCTATCGCTCCACCGGTTCTATACCTGCCACAGCAGGCAATCGCGAACTCATCCGTCGCACCTTTGAAAACATCATCCGCAATGCCATTCGCTTCACCGCTGTTGGCACCGAAGTAGACGTCAAAGTGGCCACAGAGCAGTGCGCCACGCTCTTTGGCCCCGCCATCCGTGTTGTCATCAGCGATCGTGGCCCAGGCGTTCCCGAACAAAGCCTTGGTATGATCTTCCGCGCCTTCTACCGCACGGACTCTGCACGCCGTGATGCTTCGGGCGGCTTCGGTGTCGGCCTATCAATAGCAGAGCGCGCCGTCGCTCTGCACGGCGGCAGAATCGGCGCACATAACCGCACAGACGGGCCCGGGCTTCGGGTTAAAATCCTGCTGCCACAGGCAGACCTGCGCGAACTACACTAACCACCTACACAGACATGTCGGCTATCGCGGAGCAGCAGACGGCCGTGAACCAGCACCAAGAGCATCCGGAGGCAGTGTGCCGCCTTCGCTCAGTATCTTCATGTTCGCCAGCATCTTGGTAAAGCGTGTACGGCGATTGGCCATATCCGTCTCACGTGCGGCGTCATCGGTAAGGTTGCTGTTGTCGTACAGCAGTGTGTAATTAATCTGCGTGGTCGTGGGAGTCACCGCGACGGCTTCCAGATTGCCGTGGTACATGATGTATGGTCCCGACACACGCAACGGCTGCGTGTAGACGTAGGAGTACTTTGTCTTACCCACAAGCACTTCGTTTCCAATGGACCGAACCTCACCAAAGGTGTCTCCGCCGCCAGAGAGCACGGTACACCCTGGTATGCCCCACTCGCCGATGTCGCAGAACTTGCCGATGCGCGCCCATACCGCGTCCACCGGCGCATTCACCGTGATGGTCATCGGGATCGAAACGTAGGTAGGTTTCGGGCTCATCCATGGAGCCATCGCAGCAGGCGCACCACCTGCCGCAGGCATAGCAGGTGCGGCACCGGGCTTCAGCGTCCCACCCTCGGCCAGCACTTTCATGTTGCCAAGCGAACGCGTAAAGCGTGTACGCCGTGTCTCGATATCCGCCATGCGAGCCGCGTCGTCCGCAAGCATAGAGTTGTCATAGAACAGCGTGTAGTTCAGTCGAGTGGACGTTGACGACAGCGGCAGCGCCTCCAGCGTACCGTGGTACAGGTTATAGACGGTGCCCACACGCGGCGCCTGCGCATAGGTGTACGAGTACTTCGTGCGAGCCACGAGCACCTCGTTACCCTGGGTACGCATCGCGCCCGGCTGGCCGTCGATCCCCGACGTGATCTTGCAGTTATTCGGCGCCCCGGGTCCGGCAGGATTGCCCCACTCGCCGATATCGCAAAACTTACCAATTAGCGCCCATACCATGTCGATCGGTGCGTTCACATCGATCGTCATCGGAATGGAGATGTAATGCGGCGCAGGCACCTGCAGTGGCACGGGAGCCGGACGGGCCGCAGCAGGCGGAGCAGCCACGGGTTGCTGCGCGAGAATATTTGCCGAAGCCAGAAACACAGCCGGCAGAACGAAGCGATCCATCAACCTGAACATATCTCTCCAAACCAAACTGCGTCTCAGAAGCATTACGCTCAACAGCATTCCAGGCTCGGAAGAGTCTTGCTCCCTGCCGAATCTGTTAAGCATTTAAGCATGGCAATGGTGCCGGTGTCTGAAGACGGATACCGGATGGCTACGCTAATCGGTGAAAGGTAGGTATCTTCCTCATAATGAACAGGAAGTAGCCGGCCACACCCACCAGGCAAATCCCAAAACCTGCAACTGCCACTGAGATGCCAAGAATCGGAATCAACTTTCCAAGCACCAGGGCGCCTAACGGAATGCCGGCACGAAAGGCGAGATTGTAGACGCTCATCACCCTCCCTCGCATGGAGTCAACGACAATGAGCTGTACCACCGACAGCATGAGTGAGGCGGATGCCATGACAGCCATGCCGGCAAGAAAAATCAGTACACACGAGAGTGGGAGCCACTTGGACGCTGCAAATCCGGCCGTTGTAAGCCCAAGCGCGAACAGCGCGAGTACCGCCATACGTGCCTGTCCCTTCAACTTTTCCATGCTCGCTACCAGCAGCGCTCCACAAATGGATCCCGCTCCTGAGAAAACCAGTAGTATCTCATAAGTTTGTGGGCCCCTGTGGAAGATCGTCCGCACGATCACGGGCAGGAATCCGGTCAGGGAGAACCCAAGCAGCGTTGTGCAAAAGGCGAGCACGACGAGAGCAGATAAACCTTCCCGCTCCCTGATGAATTGAATCCCCTCTTTCATGCTCGTCAGCACTGACATCTGGGTCTTCGGTGCAACGAACTGCACCTTGATGACGAAGAGAGAAATAATCACAGCCACGTAGGACAAGCCGTTCAATGCGAAACACCATGTCGCCCCGAACGCGGTATACGCAAGTCCACCAAGCGTCGGACCGATGATGCGTGCAAGGTTGAACTGGATCGAGTTCATCGAAATCGCATTGGCCAGGTCTTCAGGCCCCACCAACGTCGGCAACAATGCCGAATAGGCAGGTCCTCCAAAGGACTGCCCAACCCCGACGAAAAATGAAAGTGTAAGGATGTGCCACACCCGTACCGTATGCGTAGCGAACAACGCTGCCAGCACAAAGGCACAGATCATCTGGATGTACTGCGAAGAAAGCAGCATCTTTTTCCGGTCCATGCGGTCCGCAAAGACGCCGCCGATCAGCGAAAAAAGGATGATCGGCAACTGACCGAGGAAGAGATCCAGGCCGAGGTAAAAGGGATCTTTGGTCAGGTCGTACACCAGCCAACTCTGCGCGAACTGCTGCACAAATGTCCCGATCGTGGAGACGCACGCTCCCAACCACATGATTCGGAAGTCACGGTACCGGAAAGCTCGGAAGATGCGATTGAGAAAGGGCAACGGTTCAGTCAAGAAAGGCTAGGCTCTGCTCAACGATATAACCAAACTCTCATCCATCCATGCCAAATCAAATACAGATTGACAGATGATTCCCAACAGCCAGCATTGGGCACTCACCGTTAGGTGGGCCGAATCGTGAGTATTATAGAGCGCCTCATGAGTGCCGGTCTTTTGCCTTTTCGACAGTGGTAGCAGCGAGCGCGCAAAAAAGGGGCCGGATAGCTTTGTGGCTATCCGGCTGGAGACTCGTGCTGTGGATGGTTAGAAGTTGTACTTGAGCGCGAACTGCATCAGACGCGGGTTGTAGTTGGGGTCCACATCTGTGACGTGTCCGAAGAGGGCGTTGCCCAGCGAGACGTTGCCGCTACCCAGTGTGAGGATGTAGCTGGGGGTGTTGGTAATATTGAACGCCTCTGCGCGGAACTGCACAGCGCTGTGTTCGGTGACGGCAAAGTCTTTGAACAGCGAGAAATCGATCTTGCGGTAGTGCGGTCCGAAGAGCGAGTTACGAACAAAGTTGCCGACGGTGCCGAGCGGTTGTGGTGCAAACGCAGCCGGGTTGAACCAGAAGCCGCCGCTTGATCCGATCCCCTTGGGGCCGTTCGCGCTGGCAATCTGGTTGGGACGGTCGTTACCGGCGTTGTTGATGGGGGTTGCGCGGTTGCCGTACGCACCATCACTGCCTGTGCCACCGTTAAGGATGGTGTACGGCTTGCCACTCTGCCAAACCGTGATGGTGTTTGCCTGCCAGCCGCCCAGCAGGTACTTGTTGATGCCGGTAAACTTGTGGTTCGCGGCGAACTGATAGTTGAGCGACAACGCGAAACGATTCTGGATATCGTTGGACAGCACGCCGTAATCGATCTGGCGCGTGTGCGTGTAATCGGCGTTGCCTGTACCCTGGCTCCCCTGCGAGAAACTGTTGACATCTCCCAGTGCCTTCGCCCATGTGTAGTTGCCGTCAAACGCCAGTCCGTGAACGAAGCGGCGCTGATACGACATTTGCAGAGCGTTGTAGTTGGAGACAGCCTCGCTTTGCAGCCAGCTGACACCGCTCAGGTTTGGCAGTAAGCCCAAGAGCGGACGCGCTGACGAGAAGTTCGGCTTACCAGTGGCGGGATTGATGGTAATGGTATCGCCCGGCTTCGGCACGTTGATATCACCGAAGCCTTGCGCTTCGTGCTGACCGATGTTGCCCACATAACCAACTGTGAGAACATTGGCGCCGAACTGCTGCTCGATCTGCAAATTGAATTGCTGAAAGAGGGCCGACCGGAAGTTTGGGGCTTCCGAATTGAACGACAAGCCTGAGCTGTTAATGCCCTGCGCAGCTGGCAACGGCAGGCCCTGATCGAATGTGGTGGTGGCACCGGCTATCTTGGCGCAGTCTGGGTTGCTCTGGGTTGGCAGCACACCGATTGCAGTCTGAATGTTTGCGCTTACGGTTGCGATGCAATTAGGTGAGTAGACCGAAACGAACGGAGCGTTCTTCAGATCGGCCCCTGCGGTGTAGTTGCCAGGGAAGAATGACAGGCCGTAGCCGCCACGAACCACGGTATTTGGCAGGGGCGAGTAGGAGAAGCCCAGGCGAGGCGCAAAGTTGGAATAATCCGTCTTGATGCCTGCGTGGCCGTCGACCCCATTCTGGTTTGCGATCAGAAGCGCCTGACCGATGGTCGCGGTGTTTAGCGTGAGAGCCTTGTTGAAGTCAAAGTCCGAGATGCGGCTGTGAGCTTCTGTAAACGGCGTGAATACATCGTAACGGACGCCGTAGGTGAGGGTGAGCTTGGGAGTCGCCTTCCAGCTATCCTGCAGGAAGAAGCTGGGCTCCCAGGTGCGGTAATCGGGAGGCGTCAGGTCATAGTTACGGCTGTTTGAAGAGAATGCGCCGACTAACGAACTGGCGAGCTGGTTGTCCTGTCGCTGCTTTGTCCCGGCTGTATTGGTTACTCCAGTAGTCTTGTTTGTTGTGCAGCTATTATTGACACTGTCGTAGCCAGTGCCCGGGACGCAGTTGTCCGTTATCAGATTGAAGCCGTACTGGCCTGCTGGGAATGCGCTCTGGACGTTGCGAGCCTGACGGCGGATGAGGCCGCCGCCGAACTTCAGACCGTGATTGCCCAGCGTCCAGCTCAACGTGCCGGAGTACTGGAAGTCGTTGTCAATGTTCTGCAATGGCACATACGCGCCATCACCGATGTCGGCGAACGGACCGAACGAGATTGGCGTAAGAACGTTGGCGAGCGGGTTGAAGTTCATGTTGGGGCCGAAGCCGACAGTGGTGTCCGCATTTAAGCCGTAGTTCAACGGCAGCGACAGGTTATTCATGCGGGTAAAGCCAGCACGCAGATCGATCAGGAGGTTATCCGTGAAGATGTGCGTGTAGTCGAACGCGTACTGCTGTGCGGCGTTGGTCGCGGGACCGGCGAAGATGTACCGGCCGCCCGAGATCTGGAAGCCACCGACCACACCCAGCGCCGGAGGCGTGAACGTCTTGACGTTGTTATACGTGTAGCGACCGAAGAAGGTGTTCTTGGCGTTGAAACGGTGATCGATGCGAACGTCGAACGTGTTGCTGTTCTGCGTTCGGTTCGGGCTGATGACAAAGTTGTTGGTCAGGTTTGAATTAGTGGGGGCCGGGAACAGCTTGAGGTAATTAAGCGCGATCGGGTCGATCGGATAGCCGGCAGTACCGTTGCCAGCCGCCACAAGCGCGGCGGGAGAACCGCCTCCAATACTGTGGATGTTGTTGTACTCGTCGATAGTCGGCACGGTGCTCTGGTAGGTGAGACCGGTAACCTGGCGCAGGCCTTCATAGTCACCAAAGAAGAAGGTGCGGTCGCGCCAGATGCGTCCGCCGAAGCTGCCGCCGAACTGGTTCTGACGAAGTTCCGGCTTGCTGCCGGTGGTCTGCAGGACCTGGCGTGAGTCGAGTATGTCGTTGCGGAAGTACTCGTAGATGCTGCCGTGGTAGGTGTTGGTGCCGCTCTTGGTGGTGATGTTGATCACACCACCAGCCGTACGGCCCGCCTCTGGGGCGTAGGTGTTTGTTTGGACACTGATTTCCTGAATCCCTTCAACGTTCGGGCGGACGCCGCTGGTGCCGATAATGCGCTCGTTATTGTCGAAGCCGTCGATAACGAAGTTGTTCAGGATGTCGTCCTGACCGTTGACCGAGAACGAACTGGACTGGCGGCGATCGTCCGGACGGGCGCCGCTGCTGAGACCATTGCCCGGACCTTCATTCGCGCCCGGAACAATCTGCGCCAGCTGCACGAAGTTACGACCGTTGAGCGGCAGATCCTGCACGGATTGAGTCGTAATGGTGGAGCTGACCGTCGCGTTCTCAGCCTGGAGGAGAGGGGTTGAGGCTTCGACCGTGATGGTCTCTGTGCTTTCGCCCAGCTGCAGGTGGGCGTCGGCACGGGCGCGATCACCCGCTTCAATTGCCAGGCCGGTGGTGTTGGAGACCTTGAAGCCAGGCGCCGTAACAGTAACTGTGTACTTGCCGGGAAGCAGCGTGGTGAAGCTGAAGTTACCGCTGCCATCCGTGACGCCGTTTCGGGTGTCGTTGGTGCCCAGGTTTTTGACCTGGACCTGCGCTCCAGGGACCGCGGCACCTGTTGAGTCGGTGACTGTGCCCAGAATATCTGCCGTCGTAAGTTGTGCGTGCGCGATGGAAGCGCCGCCCATCAGCGCCATCGTCAGTACCGCCCGATGAGCCGTCCGTGAGAGGGTCATGCTGCACTGGCCAGTGCAAAAGGGATCAAAAATGCTCTTTTTCATGTAGATGTCCCGTTGCCGGTTAAGGCCGTTCATTGGGTGTTATCGAAGGCGGCTTTACGCACCTTCGCAAAGGGGCTTTCTTAGAACGGTCGGACTCTAGAAGCACGCATAGACTCGTGTTCAGGTCTAACGGGTATAGACGGAGGGTTAAGAGGTGTTTTCTCCACGGAACGGACCAGATATAAAGGAGGGTAAAGAGTTGTCAAACTGTGGATGGCTGGCCTATGCTGTGTCCCGTTGGTTTCAAGCGGAAGTAAATGTTGGCTACTGCACATGACGCCCTGCCGTTTATCCCCGTGACTCCAGAGGAGCGCGATGCTGTGCGTGCCCAACTGGAACGGATGCTGCTCTCCCCGCATTTCCGCAACAGTAAGCGATATCCCCTGCTGCTGCGCTTTGTCGTGGAAGAGACACTGGAAGGCCGCGGCCCTGCGCTGAAGGAGCGCACGGTAGGAACAGAGGTCTTTGGCCGCCGCGCGGACTACGACACTGCTACCGACCCCATCGTCCGCGTGACTGTAGCGGAGGTGCGCAAGCGCATCGCGCAGTATTACCATGAAAACGCGCATGCCTATGAGTTCCGTATCGAACTGACGCCGGGCCGGTATACGCCGGAGTTCTTTTACCACCGCGAAAATGGTGAGCACTCCGTTACCGCCGGCGATCCCGTAGACGCAGAGGTGCTCGCTGAGACAGAGACGGTTCACACGACCTCGCCAGAGACGCCTCTCGCGGTCCAAGCTGCTCCACGACAAAGGCATCGCAATCACGCACCGTGGTGGATAGCACTTACAGCTTGCCTGCTTCTGGCTGCAGCTGCATGGGCGAGCTGGCGCTACCTGCATCCCTCACCTATGGACCAGTTATGGGCGCCTGTGCTTGCCAAGGATGGTCCCATTACGTACTGCCTTCCTCTCAGCGTTAAGAAGAACAGTCCGGGCAAGGCGGATACCACGGAAGAAGCCATCGCTCACGCTCTTGACGTCTCTCCCTTCGAGCCCGCTGGCTCTCAAAGTAGCTTTATCGACCACGAATTGCTGTATGAAAACGTTGTCTACTCAGATGTGCTGGCCATGATGAGGCTTGGCTCCATGCTGGAGCCAAGGCATCTGCCCGATCGTGTTCGAACCAACCTGAGCACCAAGCTCAGTGATCTGCGCGAAGGCCCCGTAATTCTCATCGGTGGCCTTTCCAACCAATGGACACTCCAAGAGATCTCGAACATGCGCTACCGCTTTGGCGGAAGCGCCGCAGACGGCTATTACATCCGGGACAGCCAGGATCCCGCCAACCGGCAATGGTCCGTGTATATGCAGCATAAGTGGGTTGCAGTCGACCGGGACTATGCGATCGTGGCGCGTGTTCATAGCAAGATCATCGGCTCCACCGTGATGGTTGCCGCAGGCGTTGGTATGAGCGGCACCGCTGCGGCGGGCGAGTTTCTCTCCGACCCGGCTCAGGTTGCGGAACTCCGCCGGCGCCTGGGTCCCGCTCTACGGGATCGCGACTTCGAGGTTGTTCTGCGTACCAACGTGGTTGACGGCATTGCGGGATCACCGGAGATCCTGGCCGCCACGCTGCTCTAGACACGCTCCGAAGAACGCGCCGGCGCGGTAGATGGGAAACCCTTCCACTGCGTTATGGATGAGCGCTCACGAGGTATTCGTACGGAGGCTACGGGCTGAAATGCGCACGTTGAGCGAAATGGCAACTTTGGGGCCAGATGTCTCGATCCATCCAGCCAATTCGGTGCATGTTCTTATTGTTTATGGCATCAACCAGCCCTTCGAGTGCAACCGTTGCTCCACCGGCTCCGTCCGCGGCCAGCAAGAGACTGCTGCCCTGGCTCGTTGCTGTCGCCTTCTTCATGGAATCGCTCGATACCACGATCCTCAATACGGCTGTGCCTGCGATTTCCGCGGCTCTGCATGTAGGTCCCCTGAGCATGAAGGCTGTTCTGGCCAGTTACACGTTGAGCCTTGCTGTGTTTATTCCCATCAGTGGTTGGGTCGCGGACAGATTCGGGACGCGGCGTGTGTTTACCGCGGCAATCGGACTCTTTACGCTGGGATCGTTCTTATGCGGGTTATCCACCGACATCCACATCCTTGTTGCCTGCCGCATCCTGCAAGGCCTCGGTGGCTCCATGATGGTGCCTGTAGGCCGCCTTACCCTGGTGCGGACGTTCGCAAAATCCGATCTTCTCCGCACCATGAGCTTCGTCTCGATACCTTCTCTGGTTGCTCCTATGCTTGGCCCTATCGCAGGAGGCCTGATCGTTGGCTATCTTCACTGGCGCTTTATCTTTTTCCTCAACATTCCCATCGGACTTGTTGGCCTGATTCTCGTCTACCTGCACCTGCCGGATTATCGTGAGGAGACCCATCCGCTAGATACAGTCGGATTGATTCTCTTCGGATCCGGCATTGGGCTGCTGTCCTACGTGCTTGAAGTCTTCGGGGAGCACACCCTCAGTGAGGTCGAGATATCCGGTCTGCTTGTGCTTTCTCTTGCACTGCTGACCGTTTATTGGCTGCACGCAAAGACGCTTGCGTTTCCATTGCTACAGCTTGGACTGTTCAAGATTCGTACCTTCCGCGCGGCGGTTAGCGGTAGCTTCTTTACGCGCCTGGGTATTGGGGGCGTACCGTTTCTCTTGCCTCTGCTCTATCAAGTCGGCCTTGGTTTCACGCCGGTGCAGTCCGGCCTGCTAATCATGCCGCAGGCTCTAGCGGCAATGAGCATGAAGATGGTGATGCCCAGGCTGCTGTCAGCCATCGGCTATCGTTGGGTGCTCATCTCCAACACAGTCATTCTCGGTGTCCTGCTCCTGCTGTTCGCGACCATTGGTCTCCATACACCGGTTTGGCTTATCGTGTTGCAGGCATTCCTGTATGGAGCCTTCACATCGTTGCAGTACACAAGCATGAATACCCTGGTCTATGCCGATACCACGGACGAACAGACAAGCGCCGCCAGCTCCATCGCGAGCACGATGCAACAGATGTCGATCAGCTTCGGCGTTGCAACCGCGGGCTTGACCACCACGTTCTTCATCCCGAGCGGACGGACCGGCGCGACCGAGATGATCCACGGTATTCACAAGGCACTCGTGGCGCTAGGCGCGTTAACGATCGTTTCGACGATTGTCTTCCGTAGCCTGCAGCCGGGTGACGGTGACACGGTCAGCCACCAGAAGGTCTTCCATCCCGGTGGTTGAACGCGTGGCGCCATGCCTAGGCTGTCCTCGCCATTCTCAGAGGAGTTCGGTAAGTTGAAGAGATGGTGCGATTACCGATGGTCTTACAGGCTACTGTTGCGATGGTAAGCCTGCTCAGCATGGCGCCTGCGTTTGCACAAGGCTTTACCGTTGAGCTGCCTGCCGGTATGAAGAAGCCTGCGGCTCCGTTCAACTCCGTTCCTGGCCCTACGCCCACGCATCGCTTCTGGGCAGCGAAGAACTGGTTCCCGGCAAATCGCACGAGCAATGGCGACTACACCATGTTCCCGGAGCCGCTTGCCGTTCAGGCTACGCCTAAGGGGTTTGCTCGTGGGCTATTCCCCCAATCTCTTGGTTCAGCCCGCATATTTCATCCACCCTGTGCAGATGGACTTTACGGTGGGAACGGAAAACCTGCATGCTGACACGATCCCTGTCAGTGCTTACTCTGACTGGACCGTGGACCTGAACTTTGGTTGCATACCACGCGCATCGGTCGTGATATGCCATTCGTCTATGTCACGACTCACGGCAGTAATCCGGTGGTCACGTTTCTTGCCCCCTTCACCATCTTCAGCAACGCGGGCAATGCACTCGGCGTTTCCTCCGGACCTAACTCGTATGGGCTGTTCTGTCCATCCGGTGGGACGTGGGCGCAGTCGGGCCTTTTACTTACGTGTCAGCTGCCCGCCGGTAAGAACTATGCATCCGTCGCGTGGCTGCCCGATCACTCGGCGTTCGATCTGTATCGCAGATATGCATTTCATTTCCGACAGGCACCAGCGTTGCATGGTCATACGATCAACCGTCAACCGAGTGGCAACGACGTACACAGTTAAGACAACGACGATGGAAGGTGATGAAAAGGGATTTTTGCAGGCCCTTTATCCGTACCAGTACGCATCACTGGTCACGCCGGGCGGCTTTGAACACTGCATTCACGTACACGTCGGCGCGTGGCCCCATGAAGGTGCTTAACGAGGCTGTCTTCACAACGAAGGACACGTATCACGGCATGCTACCGTTTCTTCCAGCATCGCAGGACGCGCAGGAGCAGCGCACACTTGCAAAGTTACTTGTAGATCTACGCAGCACACCGAACCTCTTTCCAGCCTCGATACCTATGCCCTGTGCAAAGAGCTTGCGCAGGCCGGGCAGGCTCTTGTGCTGGCGCAGAACGCTAGTGACTCGCAGACGGCTGCGCTTCTCCGGCAGAAGCTGCAGGCTCACTTTCAGCATTGGTTTGCAGGCAGCCGAACCGCACCAACGTTCTATTACGACAAGGAGTAGGGCACACTCATCGGCTATCCCGCATCGTTTGGCAGTGATGTGCAACTGAATGATCATCACTTTCATTACGGCTACTGGAGTGAAGCAGCGTCTCTCCTTGGACTTGCGGACCCTTCGTGGTTGCAGGTGAATCGGGCCAACATAGCCCTGCTTACGCGCGATATCGCCAGCCCTGTACGCGATGACGCGATGTTTCCGTTCCTCAGGCATTTCGATGTCTACGCCGGGCACTCATGGGTCAGCGGGCAGGCGCCTTTCGGCGACGGAGGTAATGAGGAGTCAAGCTCCGAGGCGGTGAATGCATGGGCCGCACTCATCCTGTTCGCCTAAGAGACCGGAGACATCACCCTTCGCGATGCAGCTATCTGGATGTATACGCTTGAGACGAACGCAGTCTTCGACTACTGGTTCAACGATGGGCCGGTGAAGACCTTTCCTTCGGGCTTCGAGCGGACGCAGGTTGCTAATGTATTCAATGGCAAAGCCCGATACTGCAACGTGGTTCGGTAACGATCCGGCGTTTGAACATGGGGTGGAGTACCTGCCCTTTACCGATGCGTCCCTCTATCTTGGCGTGACACCGCATACGCCCGTCTACACCGCTTCCTCAACATAGGTATTGAAAGTGTTTTTGGAGAAATCTGCAGTAAGTCGTTCAGGTCGCTTCAGCGATGCAGGCACACTTCCTCCTGCTCACGTTCCAGGTCGCAAACGATGGACACTTCAAGCTCGGGCTTCGCTGCTTCCATATTCCTCCAAACCTCCTGAAGCCTTGTCTCCTGCTGCTTTGAGTCGGTGGACCCTGAACTTATCCATACGTGCGATGCATTCAGGCAGATCGCAGCTTCAAGCAGTACGCGGGTTCTGTCTGTTCCTGTCAGAGCAAGGAGTTTGACTGGTTTGCCTGCTTTTTCAGCAGAGAAGACGATCTCGCTGAATACATCGGCGACATGGTTCGAGATGCACGCGTTTTCGCCGGGCCGCCGCTCTCCGGTCGATTCGTCACCCACGCAGACGACGATGACATCGTGCTGCTCCGTGACATCGAGTGACAGAACCTTCTTCAGCGCTCGTAAATCGTTTGCGTCTTCAACGCTGACCAGCACGCAGTCGCGATCCAGCTTGAGCGCCTCCCGTGAAAGGTTGTCGCCGGATTCCAGCCGAAAGCGTTCTCGCGATGTCTCACGGAAAGGATCTTTCGGGTCGAAGTCTACGTCGATCTTGTTGGCGTTCTGCTGCTTAGCATACTTCCGTTCGGAGAGGGTGAAGACTGTGAAGAACGCGAGGGTAAAGAGGCAACCGGAGATCGTCGCTGTCTTCTTCGTGAAAAGGTTAACAAAGGCCAGGAGAAAGAGAACGACCGTGGCTGTGAGCAGCCCGAGAGGCACCTCGAACCGCCCAACCCTGAGGTTCAAAGGAAACTTCCACCGCTCGGTATCGGGATCCTTGAACCGTAGAACGACCACGGCCAGACCCTTCATCGCGAAACTCCAGATGACCCCAAAGGCATACGCTTCACCCAGCATGTCTACATTGCCCCGGCTAAGCAGGATGGTAAGCAACTGCAGACCTACGATCACGGCGATGGTGTGGTGCGACGTCCCGTATTTGGGGTGAGGCTCTCGGAACCATGGCGGCAGGATGCCGTCTTCAGCAACCCTGCTCAGAACGCCATTGGAACCGATGATGGCCGTGTTCACAGCGCCGGACAGAATCAGCACGCCGACTAAAACTACGAAGCCATGGAACGCAAGCCTCAGTGCGAATGGTCCCGCAAGAAACATGGACAGGCCGCCAATGAGGTTATCGAGATACTTGCCTCGCTGAGCGTCAGGGATTAGCATAACGGCAAAAAAGGACACCAGTGAAGTAAAGAGCAGGCTATAGATAAAGATGATGAAGCCTGTCCGTTCCAGGTTTTTCTGCTTTGGCGCTTCTATCTCTCGGTTCACCTGGGCCAATGTCTCTTCTCCGCTCAGTGCGAGTACGGAGTGGCCAAGCCCTACTGCGATTGCCACAAAGGTGATCCCTGGCAACACTGTTCCCTTGAGCCACCCAAAGGCGGAGTCGCTGAAGTGAAAGTTTGACGGAACTGGCGCCGGAACAGGTTGATACCCTTTCGTGATGATGGTGTATACGCACCAGGCAATCAGTATGACAACCATGACGGTCGTCGCCTGCATGATGCGGAGAGCCCTGGTACTGGAGAAAGGAACGCCAACGCGATTCGTGTACCAGAAGTACAGCGTGACGAGTGCGGCGAAGGCGGCGGCAAACCAGGGCGCCGGCACGTGCATCCATGTGACGCGAAAGTGCTCACCCAGCTCATTGATCAAAGCGGCAAGGTAGAGTCCCGCACTGACTCCGCTGATGGGTCCCGTCAGCACGTAGTCGAACATTAATGCTGATACCGAAAACTTCGCCGCAATCCCGCCCATCGCCTCGCGAACAACGCGATAAACGCCTCCCCGTACAAACATGCTGCAACTCTCGATGTAGATCGCGCGCACGGCATAGGAAAAGAGCATGATGGCGAGAATGAACCAGGGCGCGGCCTTGCCGATGGCCTTCTCCGCGATGCCGCCGACGTAGTAAGCGGAAGAACCGAGATCGCATAAAACAATCGCCGATGCTCTCCAAAACGAGACAAAGGAAAGCATCACGGTGATTGGGACAACATAGCGACGAAGAGACGTGCCTTGTGATGCGCTCATATACCTCGCAACCCTGCTCCCTCCACAAGAGGGTCTCAGATAATCATAGAAACCAAGCCATTAGGAAGGCATTAGGGCGGATGGTATCGACTGACTCCTAAGGAATGCGGTAAACCATTGCAGCCGGCTTTCTGCTGCTTCTGCTCCGCTGAGGCATGTACGGTTCGTACCGGTGTTAAGGAGGAATGTTCCGGGAGGGCCGTTGACTGTCACGACAACCAGCACCGCGCCGGCAGGCATGGACCGAAGCGACTGCGCGGTCCCGTATGAAGAGGTGAGATCAGAGAAGACAGAAGCAAATAACGGAGCTGACTGGACGGCCTGCCAAGTGGGGCCCTCCATGATCGATTCATGAAGAGAAGGAGGCGAGAAAGGGTTCTCGCCTCCCAGATCGGCATGCGATTCGCTAGAAATCTATTCTGAGCGCTGCCTGCCCCGTGCGGTTGCCGGCATTTTCCGCAGTTTGAGGAGCCGTTAGCGCCCCAAACTGCGAGTTGTCGATTGCCGTTGCGGGTGGTGCAAAGTTGGTATGGTTGAGCACGTTCGTGAACGTCGTCTCGAAGCGGCCGTTGACCCGCTCAAAGATATGGAACTGCTTCGCGACACCCAGGCTCACTGTAGCTGTTCCCGGTCCTTGCAGGATGCCGACGCCCGCACTGCCAATCCGTCCAGCGTTGACGGGCGTTGGAGCAAAGGCATGGACGTTAAAGTAAGCAGCTCTGGACTGTCCGGCATAGTATTTGTTGGAAACGACATCCGGACGAATCACCGTCTCGCGACCTTCCGCGTTCGTATTCGACTGATCCGCGGAACTGCTGATGCTAGGTGTAAGCCATGGACCTGACTCCACCAGGGTGATGGTTGTAAGATCCCAGCCGCCAAGTACGGCATCCGCAATTCCACTGCCATGCATGAACGTCCGGCCCTTGCCGAATGGAAGCTGGTAAACGCCAGTCAACAACAAGCGGTTGTGCCGGGTTCCTTCCACGTTGCCCAGGTCCTGCTTGATATGGAAGCGGTCGGTGATGGCCAGCCCATAGTTGACCTCACCCGCGAAGGCGCTGGGCGCGTCACCCTGGTTGTCCGCAACGTTGCGAGCGAGTGTGTAGTTAGCGCTGAAGTAGAGGCCATGGTCCATGCGACGAGTGGCGTCAAGTACGAAAGCCTTATAGTTGTCCTCACCGGCGTTGAAGGTGCTGAGAAGCGTCGTCCAGTTCTGATAGGGTGCCCGCGTATCCACAAACGCTCCCGCCGTTGCGCCGCTGTCATAGGGAATCGTGCTCGCAGGAATCTGATTCAGATCCTCAGTCAGATTGAGCCGGTAGGAGTGCATTCCTACATAGCTCGCCCGAACCGCAATGCTGTTCGTCACCTCGCGTTCCACAGTCACATTCCATTGATTGGACTGCGGGTCCCGGTACAGAGGATTTACGCCCTGATCAAGACCGCCGCCGCCATAGGTGACGCCTCCTGAAGTCGGCGGTGCGGTATTGGGGAAGACAATCTGCGGCGTATTTGCTCCAGCTTTATTGCTGTTGGAGTAGATGAAAAGGCTGGACGTAGGATTGCCGCTGTTGTTGAACGAGAGCGGTCCCAGGTTCGTCATGGTGTAAATACCAAAGCCTGCGCGGACGACTGTTTTCGTATCGTTGAAAGGACGATACGCGACGGAGACACGGGGCTGAAAGTCTCCCTTGTAAGTCTGGCGAAGGCTCTGCGGCAGTCCATCCTGGCTGGCGATGACATATGCCGTGCAGGGTAGACCGTTAACCTTCGTGCCTGAGGACGTTCCGGCCGGGCAGGCGTTGAACGACTGCTGGAAGGCAATGTTCGAAGCCGTAATCTTCTGGCTCGCAAGGTATCCAGCAAGTGCATCGGGGACAACGACCGAGTTGTTCCGTTGATCAAAGTTAGCGAGATTGCCGCCGTCCTCCTGGAATCCCGGCAGGACTTGCCAGCGAAGGCCGTAGCTCAGTGTCAAGCGACTGTTGACCTGAAACTCATCCTGGGCGAAGAAGCTATATTGCGTCGCGGAGCCGCCGACATCTGGGCTCGATACCGCGAAATAGAGGTTTGTGGGCGCGCCTTCGAGGAAGTCTCCGAACGAATTGCCGGTGAATGTCGGTTGAAAAATAAACGTCCCAAAGTCGTCGGAGGCAAACTCCGGGGCGAAGCTCTCCAGATCGAAGTAGCGCACGCGGCGGATGTCTAAACCTGCCTTGAAGGTGTGCTTACCAAGTGAGTAGGTCAAGTTGTCGCTGAATTGCGTGGTCTTCGACTGGGTGACGCCGGCCTTATCTCTGCCGATTATGGTCTGTGTATTCAGATTGCTGTTGAAGCCAGTTCCCGCGCTGAAATTAAACGTAGGAAATGCATGTGTCAAAGGATGCTGACTGATATTGACACCATTGAGATCAAGCTGGCCGAGTGCCGTCGAGCCCTGTATGGGAAAGTTCACGCTTGTGGTGACGTTAGTAAACCCATAGCGGAACTCATTCAGAAGCTTGGGCGTAATGGTGTAGGTGTCAGAGACGAGCAGGCTACGATTGTGCACGCTGTCGGAGTCGTCGGGGAGGAACGGATTAGCTACATCTTGCGTGATGTTTTTGCGGCTGAAGCGCGCGTAAATCGACTGCTTGGATCCGATGGTCTGGTCGACCCTCAGGTCCGCGCCATCTGTCCTCGAAGGCGTGGGCTGGAAGTTCTCATAGTTATAAGCGACAGGAGTTGAGACTCCATTGCTACAGCCAAGTGCTACGGGGATATTGGGCAAGGGGATATAGGCCAACAGAGCTTTAGCCGTTGGGTTAATTGCGCTCGGCGCCACGGTATTGGTGGTTCCGCAACCCGCGCCAACAACCTGATCGCTGAGATTGCCGTTACGATCGGCGGCAGAGGGCACAAGGAATTGTTGAAGCGTAGCCGTGCTCCTGCGATTGCCTTCATAATCGGCAAAGAAGAACGTCTTATTATGCCCGTTATACAGATGAGGGATACTGACCGGACCGGAGACAGAGAATCCGAAGGTATTGAATTTTTTGGGGAGTTTACCCGGAAATCCATACGGGGCGGCATCGAGTGCCTGATTCTGCAGGTACTCGAAAACGCTGCCGTGATAGTCGTTCGTTCCGCTTTTCGTGGTGAACGTTACGTCACCCACCTGCGAAAACTCTGCACTGTTGTTGTACGCGGTGACCTTTACTCCTGCGATACCCTCTTGAGAGGGATAGGCATCCTGAAGGGCTCCATTCTGCCGAACATTGGCCGTAGAGATGCCGTCAACCGAAAAGTTGATCATTGATGAACTCGCTCCGCCAAGAGCGATATTTCCAGAACTGTCGCTCTGCACGTTAGGCGAAAGGCCTAGGGCTCCCAGAGGGCTGGTGGTGGTGGCACGATTGTTCAACGGCAACTGCGTCATTTCGATGTTCGTTTTCGAATCGCTGATCGTCGCATTCTCAGTGTTGATCTGATCGGCGCTAGCGGACACCTGCACCGTTGTAGCGTCTGCAGCAACGTTGAGCGTGGAGGACAACCGTAAGTCCTGCCTGGCTTCAACCGTAATACCAGATGTCACGGTGTCGGCGAAGCCTTCGTGGTGTGCCTTGAGGCTGTACTTTCCAGCTTTCACATTTTCGAAGAGGAAGCTGCCTGATGAATCCGTTGTGAAGCTTCGGTCTGTGTTCTCATCGACACTATGTAACACAAGCTGGGTGCCAGGAATCGCGGCGCCCGTGGAATCCTGAACTGTTCCGCGGACACTACCGAATGTAGACTGCCCATGCGCAGACGAAACAGTGCCAAAAACGAGATAGCAGAACAGAAGCGCGACGATGCCCGCTGATGCGGATTGCGTAGAACAGCCGCGTTGCTTCGTGTGCACACTGCGGATTATGTTCTGCGTCTGCTGCAGCAGCGCTACACCCTCTTTTGGGGACGTACGTGCTGTCGTGGGAACTTTAGTTTTTAGTAGACCTTTGAGAAAGGCCATGTCAATCACCCTCTAGCGTCGAAAACCGACACCTCCAGTGAATCGCGAAAGTCATAAGGACCGCATAAAGGCCCGAGCCCTGAACTTCAAACGGGAACAGCGGAAGAAACATGGCGATGATCTTTTCATGCGCACGTGGGCAGGCGGACAAAAGTACTGAACCCGACCTTGCCGCTGGCATGCGTAGGATCAAAGGTGCAAAGCGACTTGGTGTTCGCATTGGCACTTATGTGATATCCCTACAAGCGCGTGGACGCTCTAACGAACGGCACAGGACCGCACTTCGCAAGGTGCGCAGAGGGACAATGGTAGCGGCCCATGATGGCTTTAAGCAGGTGCCGAACGTATCGTTACGGTTCAGCAATGGCGTTCGATGGACTTCTCATGCGGTGACGTTCTACTCTGCGGAATCCACCGCCCGGGCAGTGAGAAGGATCCATGAAACTATCTTCCGCGGCGCTCCTCTTCGTTCTATCTGTCACTTCGATTCTGGGCCAAACCACAACGCCAAACCGGCAGGGTACCGCTGACTTGGGTATGTCGCAGGGTATCCGCATCGGTCCCGGTTTGCACGCGGCGAATGCGGGCGATGACAGCTATCACAACGATTCTTTGCCGCATCGTAAGCGCGTGCTGGCATGGATTGATGTCAGTAATGGATATCAGCATGATTCCGTATCGCATGCGGTTGCGACGATTGAGCGGCTGGGTTACGAGACCGGCGCGTATGACACGTTCATCCGTAGCGACTCGCACATGATTACGAAGCACACAGTAGTGGGGAGCGATGGTAAGCCGCTGCTGTACTCGAAGAATTTGAATGACTACGACGCAATCTTCTTCTTCGGCGTGCGTGAGATTGATCTGACGAAGGAGCAGAAGTCCCGATCTGCTGTCGTTTGTGCATGACGATGGCAAGGGCTTTGTTGTGGCACATTCGGGAGCCACTGCGTTCTTTTCGTGGCCGGAGTTTGGAGATGGTCGGCGGCCATTTCGATGAACATCCGTGGGGCATTATCGAACCGCCCGTGCTGGTGGAAGACCATGCCTTTCCGGGCATGAGCGCTCTGCCCGATTCGTTCCGGCACATTGATGAGTACTACCAGATCAAGGACTTCTCCAGAAGCAACGCGCACGTGCTGCTGCGCCTGGATGCGTCTTACCTCGACATGAACATGCCGCTTGTCCATCACAAGGATGCAGACTTTCCGCTTGCATGGGCAAAGACCTACGGCAAGGGCCGCGTGTGTACTACTCCGCGCTTGGGCACGATCCGAGTAACTGGGATGAACGAGCCGTGCAGGAGATGTACTTTGAGGCGATGCTGCGATGCATGCCATTGCGGCCGCCTGCGTCGCCAAGGAGTTCTGTCCGCACTGTTTCGGTAACGATCTTCGCGATCTCTTCCTGGATGGTAAAGGTGTCGCCTGCCCTGCGGTCGATCAAGTCAGACCACAAGATGCAGCCGCGCAGGACGTCCGTGATCTGTGTCGTGATGCGAAGCATCTCCTGTGGTTTACGGACACTGCCGCTGATGATCATGGCTGCGCCGGACAGTGCAGTATTCACGGACCGGTCTACGACGACGATGGAGCCGACCATGGAGAGTACGTGGACGATTTCCCTGGTGATGCCGCGGCAGAAATACACTTCATCGCCGGCAGGGCTGCAGTCTCAAAGACCTGTACAGCAATGGTGTTCCGGCTTACCAGAGCGGTCCCCAGCGGCCGTTTGGGTGCGGCGCTTTCCAGCTTGCGAAAGTGGGCGCATACCCACCCTTGGATAGCTCGATGATAAATTCATCGGACTGTCCCTCGCTCTGGTAATACTCGTCCGATCGCATGCGCAGCCGCCGCTTATTCACGTTAGAGGCATTGATTTGCGTCAGGGGTGAGAAGCGCATACCACGGAATCATGCCCGTACGTTGGCCACTCCTTAGCAGCGGCGGACTGTGCAGCAGTTCCAGCATCATGCGTCTGCCCGCGAGACACACAGCTAAGGGCCAGCAGTGCGACCCCAATCATCGGTAGTCTGGGAAGATGGTGCAGCTTCGATTTCAACGTAACTCCTCTAGTCCCTGAACGTGACCCCCGCTCCAAAGACTCTTGTGCACACAAACGTCCCTGGCAAGAGCACTAGGGATAGTGTCACTTCGAGCGCTTCAGCATAAATCGCGGCTCGAACAAAGTGCGATCCTGTAACCGTAGTGCTACGGAGAGTGCCAAAACTGCATGAAGTGCGGTCGGCGGACCTAGTGCCGTCAGAACGGCGCCACGGGGCCATCAAGCGGTAGTCTCATGCCGGAGATCAGAGGATCGCTATGCAAACAGCCGCTAAGTCATGGAAAGTGCTATGGAGCGCCATACCAAATCAAACCGGTCGTGACCTCTCTGGCGCACCGAATCTTGAGGAGAATCGAGCTTGAACGTAAATAAAGTTCCTACGGAGGAGTGCACGTGTTGCCGCTCGTTCATGCGGACTTCTGGCGAGTTAAGGTCGAAAGAGTTCGCGCCACGTGCTGTCAAGTTGCAGCCAGCGTGCGTTCTCAAACCAGCTTGTCTGCCATTCGGGCTGGTGGAGAAGGCCGTGACCTCGGTCGCACATCTCTTCAGTTGCGTTGGAGTCCAGAAGGCTCCACGAGGGTGGCCCCATCCGTGCTGGACCCCGAAGCGATCGCATACATGAGGGGCAGCGCTGCAGTTGATCCGTGAAGACCCAACTGACGGCGATGACGTTGAACACGAGACCGCAAGCCATCAGCAGCCAGTCTGCCTGCGCGCCCAGCCGATGCTGGAAGGGTTGCGTAACCTGAACGGCCAACAGGTAGCAGGAAAGAACCGAGACGATGAGCTTTGCTGCCAGGAAGCGCCAGCGCGCCCAGCGCTGAACCATGGTTGCAGCGTCTCCGGAGTAAGCCTCGTACGCGCTGTAACGTGAGGTGACGACGGTCGACGGCAAGGAGAACAATGCAAGCACCACGAAGCAGGCGAACGCACCGTGGCCCCACTTGGAAAATACAAGGTGACGAAGCTGCGACTGAGCCATCGTGACTGCCAGAAGCAGGACGAAGCCGCAACCTAGAACCCTCACGCAAAGATCTGGTGCTCGCCAGTCGACCGCTTCGCAGCGGTGTTGCAGGTGCAGTCTTCGCATCGTGACGGCATCACGAAAGAGACCTTGCGCGAGAGTCGATGCTGCGGCTGGGTCTTCGGCATAGACATAACTAAGCTCGGCGATCCATTCCGCTTGCCAGGCCTCCCGTCGTGCTATCGGTACGATCAACGAGGCGCGATGGAGCGTCCGATGTAACGTATGCAAGCGCTTATGCGGCGTCATGCCTTGAGCGCCTTCGGGCGCGCGAACTGCGCGATGAGAGGATACTTCTTTTCTGCCTCCGTCAGCGCCAGCCGGCCAGCGCCTGTGACCTTGTAGTACCTCCGCGGGGGCCGTTCGTCCCGCAGGGCTTTCTGTTCATTTTCCCAATGACCTTCGATCAGGCCATCGCTCTCCATGCGACGCAGAGCTGGATACACGGTCCCGCTTGGCAGCCCTGTGATGTCCATGATATCGAAGCCATAGCTGTACCCCTCTTTCAGGGTCTTGAGCATGAGCGCGGCAGTGTGGGAGAGCCGGACAGTTTCAGGCATAACGGAGACCTCTAGAATACCTATGTAGTTTTCTACTTGACGATGGCTAGGTGTCAAGCGTAAGAAGAATGCTACATAGGGGTGTTGATGCTCGAGTTGAAGCACGTGACGAAACGGTATCGCGGCATTCCCGCAGTGGATGACGTTAGCTTCCGATTGGAGGCGGGCGAAGTCCTTGGCTACCTGGGACCGAACGGAGCTGGCAAGTCAACGACCGTAAAGATGATCACGGGCATGTTGGAGCCAACCCATGGACAGATTCTGTTTCGAGGGCAAAGCATCTACGAAGATCTGCCTGCGTATCGTGCACGGCTTGGCTATGTGCCGGAAGAAGCACAGGTCTACACGCACTTGAGCGGGCTGGAGTATCTTCAGCTGGTGGGCCGGTTACGTGGGATGCCTGAGAGAACGATCGACTGTAAGGCGCGAACGCTCCTTGGCCTGTTTGGCCTGACCGCTGCGGTCGAGGCACCCATTAGCGACTACAGCAAGGGGATGAAGCAGCGAGTGCTGTTGAGTGCGGCTCTGCTACATGATCCAGATCTGATTGTCTTCGATGAACCATTAAGTGGCTTGGACGCGGTCACCGCGCGTCTGTTCAAGGACTTATTAGTGGTTTTACGTCGCGAGGGCAAGGCAGTGCTTTACATCTCGCACGTACTTGAGGTCGTCGAGCAGGTGTGTGACCGCGTGATCATCCTCGCTAACGGCAAAGTCATCGCGGATGCCTCGCCGCGCGAGCTGACACAGCTCACGTCGCAGCCAACGCTGGAACGCGTCTTCGCGCAGATGGTGCAACAGACAGATACGGCCGGTGTGGCCGAAGATCTGGTAAGCGTCATGCGGGATGCCAATGTCTAAGCCGGGCTTGATGCGCAGCTATCTGCGTAACCTGCTGCTGCCAAACATAGTCACGCCTGAGAAGGAACTGACAGGACACTTTCTCCGGCAGTTTTTTCAGGCCGACAGCACCGCGGCGACAGAGACGCCGATCGTGCGTGCGCTGGCGGGCGTGGCCGCGCCCATGCTCATGGCAGCCTTCTGGATCGTGACGCTTGCGCGAGGTCTACGGCCGTGGCCTGCAGCGGGCATCCACTACGTGTTCGTCCTGTATGCGTTTTGCGCCATGGGTTGCGTGACGACCCTGCAGTGGGACCGCTTGTTCCCTGAGCGCATGGACTTCCTGGTGCTCCTGCCGTTACCGCTTCGAGGGCGCACGATCTTCAGCAGTAAGCTGCGTGCCGTTGCGCTGTTCCTGGCGCTCTTCCTGTTCGCCGCAAACATCTTTGGAACGCTGCTAATACCGGCGCTTGCAGGATCGCGGTTGCTGTCGGCCATGGTCGCGCATGGTGCAGCTGTCTTCAGTGCGGGTCTCGCTGCTGCGCTGGCTGTCCTTGCGCTGGAAGCACTGGTCATCGCCTTAGCGCCTGAGCGATGGTTTCGCTACATTGCTCCCCTTGTGCAGACGGTCCTGATTGCTGCGTTTTTGACGCTTTTCCTGCGCATGGGCACAGTCATGGAAGCGTTGCCGACGCTGTTGTCGCGGAGCAACCAGAGTGCGCGATGCTTTCCGCCACTATGGTTTTTGTCCATCTATGAGGCTGGCATGGGAGGCCCGACCGCCACGGCGTTTGCTCACGCACTTGTACGGCAGGCATGGATGTGTCTTCCCGTACTGTTTGGCTTGGTGATTCTGTTGTATCCGGCGGCTTGGGCGACACGCCGGCACATGGCCCTGGAGGGTACACGCAGTGCCCGCTTGCGTGACGGACGCCTATGGGATGCCTTCGTACATCGTACGGTGTTGCGGATGCCGGATGCGCGCGCGGTCTTCCACTTCATGCGCCAGACGCTTACAAGGCTAGGGCGCTATCACGTAGGTCTGTCTGCATACGCTGGTGCAGGCATCGCTTTGAGTCTTGCCTTCGCGGTGCGGATCGAGCTAGGCGGTGGAATGGTGCACCTTGCACTCGTCACCGTGGGCGTGCAGGCAGTGATGCCCTTGCTTTTGTTATGGACCGTCGCAGGGTTGCGGACAGCATTTCTGCTGCCTGCCGATCTTGGCGCGAGATGGATCTTTCGATTGGCTGGACTGCGCACGCAGCGTGTCATTGCAATAGCAAAGCTTTTTGTCCTGACTGCATGCTGTGCCGTGATTGCTTTGGTCGTGTTGGCGCAGGTGGCATGTGGCTGGCGCGGAATCGACCTCGTGCTGCAAGCGATCTTTGGTATCTGCTGTGCCGTGTTGCTGGTCGATTTCTTCTTCTTCTTCGAAGCTCATGTGCCCTTCACGCGGCCTCTGCTCCCGGGCCGCAGCAGCCTCCCGATGACGCTTGCACTGTATATCTTCGGTGTGCCCGTGCTGGTATTGCTCATGGTTACGCTGGAACGTTGGGCCGATCACAGTGCCTGGCGTGCGGCAGAGGCCTGCGGCGCTGTTGCCGCTGTCCACGTCCTTATGCATTGGCTCCGTGCCCTGCCATCCCATCCGGTGTCCGAGGATGCCTTTCTGGACGAGTCTGCGGAAGAACTCCAGACACTTGGCCTGAGTACATGATCATCTCGTTCAAGCATCAACAAATCCGAAACATCTTGTTAGAAATCAGCCCAGTCGATATCACGCTCTTCAACGACGAACGATGTCAACGCCGCGAGGTACTTTGGTATGCACCATGCGCGAAACACAATGCGCAACAAGAGATATGTAGATTGTGCTTACTTGGTCAGCGTCTCTTCAATGAGAGAGACAATGTGGTCTAAATCCGAATGGGTTGAGGTAAACGGCGGTGCGACAATCACACTATTGCCTGTGCTCTTAACGTGCAGCCCGCGGTCATACAGCTTCTTCTGGAAGCCGTAACCATCCGTGCCCAACACTGCGGGATCAAGATCGATGCCACCCAACATGCCATACCCACGTACATCCAGAATGCCCCGCACCCCCGCCAGTTGAAACAGCCGCTCCAGGAAGTATGGTGACAGGGTCTCAGCAGCCGCGAAGAGATTCTCGCGGTCGTAGATGCCGAGTGTAGCAATGCATGCGGCGCACGCGACCGGATGCGCCGAGCTGGTGTAGCCGTGGAAGAACTCAACCGTGCGCTTCGGGTCGGCCTCAACGACGGTGTCATAGATATGTTGGTGAACCGCTACGCAGCCCATGGGAATCACACCATTGGTCACGGCCTTAGCCATCACCAGGATGTCTGGAGTGACGCCGAAGGACTGCGATGCAAAGGCCTTGCCGGTGCGTCCAAAGCCGCAGATCACTTCATCAAAGATCAGCAGGATGTCATGCACATCGCAGATCTCGCGCACCCTCTCCAGGTAACCAACCGGAGGCACCAGCGTTCCGGTAGAGCCGGCAATGGGCTCAATGATGCATGAGGCAATATTCTCCGCACCATGCAGTTGGATGAGTCGCAGGAGGTCGTCGGCAAGGTAGGCACCGTGAACGCCCTGGCCCGGCTGAAAGCGATTCTCCTCAAGCCATGTATGCCTCATATGCACCACAGGCATTATCGGGACGCCGAAATCGCGCCGGTTCGACGGAATGCCGGACAAGGCTACGCCGGTGAGATTGGAGCCATGGTACGCTCGTTCGCGAGAAACGAAGATCGTGCGCGACGCCTGCTTGCGGGCCCGCTGATAATGCAGTGCAATCTTCACCGCTGTATCAACTGCCTCCGAACCAGAGCTGGTCATAAAAACCTGATTCAGTCCTTCCGGCAGCAACGGCAGTAACGCCTCGATGGCTGTGATGGCGGTGGGATGCGACCGCAGAAAGCTCGATGTGTAATCCAGCGTTTGAATCTGCTGGTACACCGCATTGGCAATCTCCGGACGGGCGTGACCGGCGGGCGTGGTGAACAAACCCGAACTGCCATCCAGGATGGGGTTGCCATCCGGTCCGTAGAAATACTTGCCGCTGGCACGTACAAACATCCGCGGGTCGTCTTTAAAGTCGCGGTTCGGTGTGAAAGGAATCCACTGATTCCGCAGTCCAACCGCCACACTTTCCATCTCGGTAGTTTCGATCATCTGTACCTCAGGGATTCTCACCTTGTTATGTTGATGCGCTATAGATTCGCGGGATGACTCAAATTCGCGATAGCCTGATGCGCGGCGTAAACCTTATCGAAAACTAACAAGGTTAGTAATGTGCGTCAAGAGAAAGTACGCCCGAGACTGAGCCTTGTGACGATCAGGATAGGCTGACCGCGGCAGATTGCGCGAAAAATCTGTGCGATATACTCCGGGCAATGGCACCCCGTAAGACTTCTGCGCAAAAATCCAGCTTGTTGACGCAGAACAGCATACAGTTCCGCATCTCGGAAGTAGCCCGCATGTTGGATATCAGCGCCTCGGCACTTCGCCAGTGGGAGGCTGCGGGACTCACGCAGCCTTCGCGTACCCATAGCGGCTACCGCACCTACTCGCTTGAACAAATCAACCGCTTAAAGTACATCCAAGATCTTCGGATGGAAAAGGGCCTGAACATCGAGGCCATCCGCCATCTCCTGGGGAAGGACAACAAGCCTTCCGCCGGGATCAAAACGACGCAGTCAATGAAATCCAAACCTGAACCCTATACTGTCGGCCGTAAGCTGCGCCACCTGCGCAAAGACCGTGGGATTACCCTGGCCCAGACTGCGGAAGGCACCGGACTTTCTCCAAGCTTTCTAAGTTGCCTGGAACGCGGACAGGTCTATGCCTCCATGTCTACGCTCCAGAAACTATCAGTCTTCTATAAGAGCAGTCTCCTGTCGCTCTTCGAAACCTCTTCAAACAGCGCGAAGGTTTCGAAATTGATCCGGCCGAATCAGCGGAAGAAGATTACCAACGAGCCTGGCATCGATATAGAGTTGCTCGCCGCTGCCAACGGCGTCATGGAGGTTCTCATCTTTCATCTGGCGCCCGGCACATCGAGCGACGGCTCGTACTATCACGAGGGCGAGGAGTTTATCTTCATGCTGAGCGGCGTCTGCGAGTTCTGGCTCGACGAAGTCGAGCACTATCTGCTGCGCGAAGGTGATTGCCTATATTTCTCCAGCATGCAGAACCATCGCTGGAGCAATCCCGGCCAGCGGGAAGCCGTACTCTTCTGGGTCAATACACCTCCTACCTTTTAACTACCCACTTACATTCTCAGGAAACCCAAGCGCTGCCGCAAGAATGCTGGCAGAGGTTCCATCCACAATCGCGACGACTGTACTTCGTGGCAGCTCATGCATCCTGTTGGGCCGGCCCTTTGCTTATGACACTCGACGCAGCCGCCCATGGTAGTCACGTTCGTCGCCCGGTAGATGGCATCCATCTTTGCCACATCTCCGTGGCAGGAGCCGCAGTCTACTTTGGCCTGCGTATGCGGATCGTGGCTCCAGAAAACGAAGCCTGGCACTCCATACACCTGGACCCATGGAACCTGTTTGCCGGATTTTGCGATCTCTGTGAGCTTCTGAATTGCGGGCTTGTCAGTCGCTACCGATGTGTGACAGGCCATGCATGTGGACACCGGTGGCAAGGTCATCTGCACGCCATGATCTGGATTGGTGTGACAGAAGCTGCATGGCAACTGCATCCCCACGTGCTTGCGATGGCTGAACGGTATCGGCTGAGCGGGCGCGGATGCGGCAGCCGCCGTTGACGCCGGTGCATCTTGTGCCCACGTCATTCGCAATCCCGTGAGCACAAACAGCAACAATACCGCATAACGAACGATCGCGAGCGACCTGACGTGCAGCAAGCTGCTTCGATACCGCTGTCGGCCAATGAGCATCCGTCCTACCTTAGACCCTGTAGCAGAAACAATTCCTGGACAGCCCGATTGGCCTCGTCCATAGCTTGGTTAGTGAACGCGGCGGCGCCTGAATCGCAGTTGGCAATCGTGATGCGTCCAAACCGCTTGCGCCCCACCACGTGCGGCCGCTCTTCTTCCAGCATCTCTGGATCGCCGAGCGTGTCGTAGGTATAGGCGTATCCATATGGCCAGCGATTCACGGTGATCGATGCGATGTCGTCCGCGGCACTGAATCCGCCGGGACCCAGCACACGTTGGAATTGATCGCGAAGAATCCGTTCGTGGTCAGCAAACGACATGGTTAACAGTTCTTGCTGGCCAGCCGCATTTTGATCCTTGCGACTTGGCAGCCCAGGCTTATTGGGGCTGCGGGTCAAGTGCACATTCACAGGCTCATCCGGAGCGCCAATCGCCTGGTAGCCGCCCACATTGTTGCCGGTATCAATGCCAAGGCTGGGATAGTACATGTCAGGGCAGCTTACGCGCGAGACGCCCAACTTTTGGAAGGCCACCCAACGCTTGATGACCACGTTGGTATACAGCATCGGTACTTTTACACCGTAGGTCAGACCTTTCTTCTGTGCCTCCGGAAGTTCTGGAATCAAGAGTGGCGTCACCATGTTCCAACAGGCCATGATGCAGAACTTACCGCGCACCGCCTGTAGTTTGCCCTCGTTCTTATAGGCGATCAACACACCAGTCTCCGCACCTGCAGGCCCTTCGTGTATCACCCGCAGCACTGGGCTGCTAAGGCGCACACGGATTGGGTTAGCAGGCACATCCAACTGCGTGTAATCCACCGTCGCATTCACGATGGTATTCATGTCCTGTGGAGCGCCAAATGCATTAGGAACAATTTTGCTGATCAGCAGCCGCGCCACCGAAGCATTGCCATCGGGAAAGTGGAAGGAGAACGAACCTTCGCTGAACAACTCTCCGAGTTCCAAACCCAGACCGTTGAATCCAACCGAGCCATGCTCCGCAGCCTCATACGCGGGCACCGTATCCACATGCTTGCTGTTGCGCCAGTTCTGACCCTTGAAGAAAGGAATTACATCCGGTGAGACCTTGGCGACATTGAGCAGGTAATCCTGATAGCTCATGTGCTTCAAGGCGGCAATCTTCTGCGCACTGGTCTTGCCCGACATATAGTCAGGATTCTTGCCGTACAGCCGCACAATGTCTGCCTGCGCTGCTGGCGACAACGGGGTCTTCGTTACATACTCCGCCAAGCGAGTGCGGCCATATCCGGGCACCAACCGATCCTCACCGAACGTTTCCTTGTTGAAGAACATGGCTTGGCCCAGGTGGTACTGCGTATCAAGTACTCGGTTGGCCAACTCGGCGTTGCGGGTAACGTCGATGCCAAGCTCCTGCAGTACGGCCTTAGCCATGTAGCTATAGGGGTAGGGCGTTGCAATGCCCATCGTTCCGCCATAGCTGATCAGGGTCTTGTCTCCTACCTGAAACTGGTTGCGTTTCGCGTGACCACCGAAATCATCATTGTTATCTAGGATCAGGATCTTCTTGTCTTTGCCGAGTGCACGCTGATAAAAATACGCTGCCGATAGTCCGGAGATGCCTCCGCCCACGATGACAACGTCATATTCTTCGGCGATGCTGCTCGCCGCAACTGGAAACGTCTTGTACTTGCCTGCACGCATATCAGGGAAGTCCGCAAGCGCCGGTGGTGTGCTGCCGCGCAGGCCGGTGTTCAATGGTGGATATGCAGGGGAGACAACCGGTTGATACGCCGCGGGCTGGGCGGCCAATGCATTCAGCCCCAGCGATTCCATCCCCAGGCCAGCGCCCGTAAGCGCAACACCATTGAGAAAATCACGCCGGCTGATCTGGCGGTCCATGCCAAGTTTGCGATCGTCGTTCGTCATGTGTCCTGCCATCCTGTTGGGTGCTGCGATGAAGCGGAGAGAATCAAGACTTCTTCGGAACCCACGTGTAGTCGTACTCAGTGTTCCACGTCACACCGTCATCAACTGATCCCACAGACAACTCGCGGACCTTACCCTCAGGCAACTTGATCAAGCTCCAGTGGCGCAGGCGCTGCGTTCCATCCGGTTGCTGCTGCACCGTGCGGAACCGCATCTCGTCCGGGAGCAAGGCCCCTTCAAAGTGGCTGGTCGTTCCCGCGCCCGAGACCCAGAAGTACTCCCACTTCTTATTGCGTACGTTGTACGTGCTCAGGCCAATGCCGTCGCCGCCCGGCCGCGTGCTCTTCCAGCTCTCGGCCAGGCCGCATTCGTTCACAACCTTACTGATGGTCACATCGGACAGCTTCTTACCATCTTTGTTGAAGACTTCCCATGTTCCTACCCAGTAATCCAACTGGCGAAACTCAGGATTATGAGCGGCGTCCAGACACGGTGAAGGCTTTGACGCCGGCTGCGCGGTCGGCATTTGACAAACAACAGAAGCAGCGGCAAACAGAGCGGAGCCGGCAACGCCGCAGGCAACCTTCAGTCTTGGCATGGGGGTATCCTCCTGCTACAACTCGTTAGGAACGTTTCCTAAGCAACGCGTCTGCTGAATGCGGAAATTTTCACCAACCTTACGTTTCATCCAGCAGGTTGTCAACGACGAAATCTTGATGGTCGAACGCGAGCAATATTGGGGGGCTCACGATTTCCTCTCCTAAATAAAACTTGACGATGCAACTACTACATTGTTATTTTTTTGCAAAGTACTCCACACAACATCTAGACGATGAGCTCACAATGCAGGCCTGCGGGTACGTTCAAGGGAGACTTTTCTTCATCTCTTACGCTGCGCCTCAGCAAAAGTTCTCGCAGCAGCTACCGTCGCAATCTTTTTCGGTGCGGCAAGACACGCTCCCATGTTGCTCGGCTCGGCAGATCGCCTGCGTGACCTAACGCTGAACAGCACCAGTTGCATGGGGAGGATGATGAACGCAGGACAAATAACAGTTGACCTTCGGTTCAAGTTATGGATAGGATTGCGTAATTTCTCCAATCACAATTTGATTTGCTGGGCCTGATGTAGCTCATGGGAGTTCCCTCGGGTCTGCTCCTTCATACGCACCAAAAGCACTGCGTCTCAACAGAATTCCTCGTCGATGCACCTCGTTTTGGATCCTGCCTTATGAGGCTAATGGAGCCGGCCGATCTGCCGGCAACTCGGATTCAGAGTCGAAGCAAGTCCTGTTGTCATTTCGTTAACCTTACGGATCGTCTGTATTGCCGTTTCTGCACGACCTTTGAATCTATTCCCAGCTCTGCATAAGGAGATCAAGGAACATGACTGAGAAATCCGCTCGACCAGGCTTCTCTCTTCTCAATGTCTGTCGTAGATCGAATCGGGCATTCCGCCTCCGCTGGCTCACCGGCGCCGCACTCTGCGCTGTGCCCCTAAGCTTGACGTGCACGACCGCCTTCGCGCAGATCGCGAGTTCGACGGATGGAGCCATCATCGGCACCGTGACGGATAGCTCAGGCGCTTTGATTCCCGGCGCTAAGGTGAAGTTGGTGGGCGCCAAGGTCATGGGCATGACCCAGACCATCACGGGTTCAGACGGCCAATACCGGTTCACGGCCCTTCAGCCTGGCGACTATTCGGTCACGGCGGAGATGCCAGGCTTCTCCGCTTCGGAGGTCAAGGACGTCACGATTGGTCTAGGCTTTACAGCCTCTGTAAACATGAAGCTGCAAGCGGGCAGTGTCGACCAGGTTATTACCGTCAGTTCCGCAGGCACGGCAATCGATTCCGAGTCCACCAGCGTCTCCACCCGCCTCGACACCGACGCCCTGAAAGAGTTGCCGGGATCGCGTGACTTCTGGGCTGTGATTGCACAGGCTCCCGCGGTATCAATCACCCGGGTGGATGTGGGCGGCAGCAACGCACTTACCCAGCAGACTTCGGTTACCTATGGACTTACCAGCGGCTCCGGCGTGAACCGCGGCATGGTCGAAGGCGTCATGGTGAACGAAGGCGCAGGAGGCAGTTCGGAGATGTATTACACCGACTACGGCGCCCTAGCAGAGATGTCGGTCAACGCGGCAGGTAACACCGCGGAGATGCCGAATCCTGGCGCCCTGACGCAGCTGGTGGTTAAGACGGGCGGAAACCAGTATCACGGCGATGTGTACTACGACTATGAGAGCGATGCATTCGAGTCCGCCGACATTGATGCGAACGATATCAGACTCGGCCTTACCGGAAGCAATGTCCTCTCTGTCTACGACACCAACCGCATTAGTAAGTTCTCTGACTTCAATGCAGACCTCGGCGGGTTTATCAAGAAGGACAAGTTGTGGTGGTACTTCGCGTACCGCTACACGTCGGTGGCGCAACGCTATCCCACGCTGCTGGACGACACGCAGAAGACCACGTCGCCTGTGTTTACGGGAAAGATGACATATAACATCAACAGCAAACAAAAGCTCAGCGGCTTCTATCAGCACTCCGCAAAGGTGCAGCCGGACTACCTGGGCGCCATCCTGATCAGCGGCGGCCGGCAGTCCCCTGCTCTCATGATGGCGAACACCGTGTGGCACTCTACCTTCCCAACATACGTGTGGAAGGCAGAATACGACTACATCATTCGGCCCAACTTGCTGTTTGAGGGACGTGTCGGCCAGTATCACTCCGACTGGACGCGTGTGTATAAGAGCTCTGACGCTCGCATTGAAGACACCAGCACGAACTATGTCGCGGGCGGCGTCTACAACTCTGAGAACAACCGCAGCCGCCCACAGTTCAGCGGTACCCTCAGCTATGTCAAGGACGGATGGTTCGGCCGTCATTCCTTCAAGTTTGGCGGTGAATACATGCGGGATACGATCACCAACCCGGCCGGCCAGTTTGGTAACAACTGCAATTGCCTCTCGCAGCTCTCCAGCGGCGCGCCGTCAAACGTCTATATTTACCAGCCCAACACGTCCAAGGACGGCAATTCCACCATCGGCATCTACGGCACAGACACCTGGGCCATCAACAGGCGTGTGAATGTGACGCTCGGTGTGCGCTGGGATGAGAACAACATCTTCCTGCCCGCGCAGACCGGTCCCAGCGGCCAGCAGTTTGCCGCCGTTGGCAGCGCGCTGCGCTTCAATAATGTTGGGCCGCGTGTCGGCTTTGACTTCGATGTCTTCGGCAATCACAAGACCGTCTTGAAGGGCAGCTTTGGCCAGTTCTTCATCTATCCCGGATCGGATTACGCCAACAACGTCAATCCGAACCCGGAGGGCGGCTGGTACAACGAATACCAGTGGAACGCGACGACCATCGCTGCCGGCGGTGGTACGGCGTGCTCGGGCGACGTCCCAACCTGTCACTGGGACGGCAATTATGCGGAACTCTCTGCGAAGCCCATCGCCACCGTTGGCGGAGCGGCATCGCGCATCAACAATCCCAACCTGAAGAACACCTACTCGCTGCAGTCCACCATGTTCCTGGAGCATGAGTTGGCGCCCAACTTCACCGTCCGCACCGGCTTTGTCTGGAACGGCCGTCGCGACGTTGCAGCGAACATCTATCCGCTCCGTCCCTTTTCCGATTACACCGTGGCCAAGACAATCAAGGATCCGGGTCCGGATGGTGTGTACGGCACCGCGGACGACGGCCAGACCTACACGTTATATGATCTGCCTACCACCGGCTCTACCGCCGCCACGGCCACAACGGCAGCGCAGTTCACCAACGTTCCCGCATCCAGCAACTACTACAACTGGGAGATCTCAGCGAACAAGCACGGTCGCGGCCACTGGGATCTGCTGGCAAGCTACGCCAAGGTGTGGGCATATGAGACCACCCTGGGCGGCACCACCGCCTTCACGCCCAACGCAGCCATCAACGCGCCCGGTTTCGTGAACGCCTACACCAATTGGCAGGCGAAGCTGAACCTCACCTATCGCGCCAAGTACGGCATTCGCCTTACACCCGTGCTGCGCGTTCAGTCAGGAACACCGTTCGGCCGCACCTTCTCGTCCTCCATCCTGGCCACAGAGAGTAAGGCCGCACCTGCTGTCTACGGCACCGCACTCACCTACGGCACGGTGGCCATCCTGGCTGAGCCTTACAACGCGGAGCGCACGCCAACGATCGCTCCCGTGGACACACGCATTGAAAAAGCCTTCACCTTCCGCGATAAGCTCCACCTCACGGCGATGGGCGACGTCTATAACATCTTCAACACCAATGCTATTCAAGCGACCACGGTAACCTCTGGTACGTCCTTCATGCGGCCGGTAGCCATCACAGGCCCACGTGTCGGTCGCATTGGTTTCAAGTTCGAGTTTTAACCCAAGAGGGGCTTAGCGATGATGAAGTCAGATGACAGGCTTGGAATGAAGTGTCCCATCACGCGCCGGGACTTTATCAACGGTGTCGCAGCCACGACGGCAGGAGCAATGCTCCTGCCGTCGATGGGGCTTGCACAGGAAACGACACCAGCCGCGGAGAGCGGTGTGGGCGCAGGCTTCTTTCCGGCCGCGGGTGCACAGTCCGGCGGTCCTACTGAAACCTACTCGCCGCGCAAGACCGGCATGCGCGGCAGCCATCCGGGATCATTCGAGGTAGGCCACCACCTTCGCGACTACCCGAAGGAGCCGCTCAAGGCCGAGGCGATCGATGGAGAGTACGATCTTGTCGTTGTCGGCGCCGGCATGAGCGGCCTTAGCGCGGCGTATTTCTTCGTGAAGGACGTGGGCCGCGACGCGAAGGTGCTCATCCTGGATAACCACGACGACTTCGGCGGCCACGCCAAGCGCAACGAGCTCATGGTCGACGGCAAGATGCTTGCCATCAACGGCGGCACGCTCAACATTGAAGCTCCCAACTTTTACAGCGAGTACGCTAAGGACATGCTGAAGGACATCGGCATTGACCTCACACGCTATCAGAAGACGAACGAGACCAATCGCACGCTCTATCGTGACCTGGGCCTGCGCAGTGCCTACTTCTTCGACAAGGAGACGTGGGGCAAAGACGTCATGGTAATCAACGACGGTGGAGGCGGAGGCGAAGGTCGGACACGCGGCATCAGCAAGGATCTGCTCGACAAGATGCCATTGTCCGAAAAAGCCAAGGCAGACATGCTGCGTCTGCAGGACGCGAAGAGCGCACCGGATTACTTCCCCGAGCTCTCCGAAGACGAGAAGCGGGTCAAGCTGGCACGTATGAGCTACCAGGACTATCTGTTGAACGTGGTCAAGGTCGATAAGCAGGTGCTGTGGTTCTACCAGCACTTCGGCGAGGGCAACTTCTGCGTCGGCGCCGATGCCACGCCCGCACTCTTCGCCTGGGACATGGGCCAGCCGGGCTTTGCCGGGCTCAAGCTAAGTCCAATGCCGAAGGGTGTGCTCGATGAACTACCCGGCACGCAGCACGGCCGCCAGGACTCCAACCGTGGCGGCTCAGTCCACTTTCCCGACGGCAACGCCACCATCGCGCGTTCGCTCGTGCGCTGGCTTATTCCCAGCGCAATCGGCGGCAGCATGCAGGAAGATTTGGGGACCGCAAAGGTCAACTATGACCAGCTGGACCTGCCCACGCATCCGGTGTGTCTCCGTCTCAGCAGCACCGTGTTGAATGCGAAGAACGTCGGCCCGAAGGATCGCGAGATTGGCACCGTCGTCACCTACAGCAAGGGCGGCAAGCTGTATGAGGTGAAGAGCAAAGCTGTCATCCTCGCCTCCTGGAACATGATGATCCCCTACATCGTCCCAGACCTGCCCAAAGAGCAGAAAGACGCGCTCGCTTATGCCGTGAAGGGTCCGCTGATGTACACCAGCGTCGGCATTCGCAACTGGAAGGCATGGAAGGCCGCCGGCGTCTCAAGCTTCAATGCCTCTTCGATGTACTTTTCGTCCATCGCGCTGACTGAGGCTGTTTCACTCGGTGATCTGCATCATCCGCAATTGCCCGACGAACCCATCTTTCTGCACGTTTCGAAGATCTTCACCAAGCCTGGCATACCTCGCAAGGACCAGCACCGCATGGGCCGGTACGAGGTTCTCAATACTTCGTTCGAGACCATGGAGCGCAATCTGCGCGACCAACTCGATCGCATGCTCGGACCGTTCGGGTTCGACTCCAAGCGCGACATCGTCTCCATCGTGATGAACCGCTGGCCGCATGGCTACGCCTACACCTACAGCGGTCTCAATGAGCCGCTGGAGTGGGTCTACACCAACTCGCCGAATTCACCCTGCGTGATCGCGCGCAAGCCCTTCGGTCTCATCTCTATCGCCAACTCAGACGCAGGCGCCAGCCCACATACCGACACGGCAATCTTCCAGGGTCATCGCGCAGTAGACGAAGTGGTGAACCGCCGGGCTATGCCATACCTCGCCTAGCTCGACAATCCCGCATAGATCGACAGTCCCGCGGAACTCGTTGCTCGCGTCAAGACCTTCATGAATTCACAGCACCGCGGGCTGAAGGCCCGCACAGTAATAGCCAAGTCCCGGACCGCAACCGATTTGCGGGCTTGTAGGTCCGCGCTATGGATCCCCTCATCAACGACACAAGAAGGAGGCAAACGATGACCGACAACATCAACCGCCGAACCGTCCTTGGCTGGCTCGGAACCACCGTCGGTGCCGCTGCCTCCTCCACCAAACTCATCGGCGAAACATCAGCCCTACAGGCCGCTCCTGCCATCAGCAAGAACCTTCCAGACATAACGGTGGTGGGCGCAGGCGCGTTTGGCGCGTGGACCGCGCTTTGTCTTCGCGAGCGCGGCGCAAAGGTCACACTGCTCGATAGCTACGGCGCCGGCAACGCGCGGCAGGCATCCGGCGATGAGACCCGCCAGATCCGTTGCGCCTATGGCGATCGTGAGATCTACTCCCGCTGGGCAGACAGCGCCTTCACCCGCTGGCACGAGCGCCAGGATGAATTCAAACGCCGCCTCATCTATGACAACGGCGTCCTCTCACCGAACGAGCCGGTTGCTCAATTTGAAGCAGAGAAGGTCATCTTCGCCAAGCTGAAAATCCCATTCGAAGTGCTTACTCCGGATGAGTGCAAGAAACGCTGGCCCCAGGGCGGCTTCGAGGGCGACGAACGTGCTCTCTATGAGCCGCGCGCAGGCATCGTGAAGGCGCGTGAATCCCTCATCGCCGCCACGGAAGTCTTCCAACAGAAGGGCGGCACCTACAAGATCGGCATGGCTACACCCGGCGCGTCGCAGGGTGGCAAGATGTCCAACCTCAAGCTCGCGGACGGCACCACCATGGGCACCGGTCTGGCCATCTTTGCCTGCGGACCGTGGCTGCCTACCGTGCTGCCCGATGTCATGACGGACTTCATACGCCGCACTCGTTCTGAGGTCTTCTACGTCGGATCGCCCGCGGGCGACCTCAGCTACCACTGGGAGCGCTTCCCCAACATGTGGCATGGCGGAGGTGGCTACTCGCTCTCCGACGTTGACTACGGTTATAAGGTCGCGCCCTCGGGCCCTGGCTCGCTCACGATCGACCCGGATACGGACGAGCGCATCGTCTCACCCATCATGTGGGAGATGGCACGCCGTTTCGTAGCCCACCGCACGCCAGGCCTCGTCAACCAACCCATTGTCGCCAGTCGGGTCTGCAACCTTGAGAACTCTGATAATGAGCACTTCATCATCGACACGCACCCTGGCATGTCTAACGTATGGATCGCGGGCGGAGGCTCCGGCCACGGCTTTAAGATGGGCCCCGTAACAGGCGAATACATTGCTGACCGTGTCATTGGCCGCGCAGACCCAGCAGAAGAGAAGGCCCTCTTCGCCCTGAAGGCGCATAAGCCCATCGTAACCACGCCAAGACGAGCTTAGAACCCGCTCGAGCCCTCTAGCAAGGCTGGGATGCGGGGCGATGACAAAGAAACAACAAACGTAGACCCAAGACAGTCCTGAAGCTGCCTGACCTGGAGCATTCAATTGGCAATCCTCAATAGCCTGCTTCATTGAGTTCACGGCGCTTCTACGACTACGCATTTAAGACTCATCTACTGGTACTGCTCTGAACCACGCCTTGCACTGACCGTACCGTAGTGACGCGGTACCGAGTTCGCTCGAACAACGGCGCTGTACGTCTTCCACCATCACTCTCCGCCTCGCGGCAGTTCACCGGCTGGCGTACGAAGGCATCAGACAAAGGAATCGGCCTGAACCCGGTCCGCCATAACCGGCGTCGCTTACCGGGCCAAAAGACAGCTTCAGTCCGCGTGAGAAATTGAATCTTTAGCTCAGGACCGCCGGTTTCAGGATCTCTTCACACCACTGATGAAAGCTGGTCGGGGTCGTGTTCTCGGGTGTGCGTGCTTCGACGTTGTCCATGCCATTGTCTTTGGCGATGAGCATGTCTACGATGCCCTGGGCGAAAACCTCGTTCGCTCCATGCTGGATGAGTTGTGCTTTATAGGCGTCCCCAGGCACTTGCTGAAAACGGACCTTTGTGCCAAGCACATCCGACATGATGGCTGCCATGTCGTTGAAGGAAAGATCTTCCGGCCCAAGCACAGCACTGCCGCCTTGGCCCGTCCAGGTCCTATCCAACAGGAATCTTGCACCCATTGCACCAACATCCTTTGTCGCCACTTGGGGGGTCTTCAAGTCCGGATGGCTCGGCGAGAAGAACATCCCCTGCTGCTTGATGGTCTGCACGTTGTTGAGCATGTTTTCCATGAGCGCTGGGCACCACAGGGCGCGGTAATCCACGCCGCTCCTCTCAATTTCTTCATCCTTCGCGAGCGATGCCGTAATCGGCCCTGCCTTCTTTGCTAACTCCGTACCTTTTCCCAGCACCGACACATCAACGACTCGTTTCACGCCTTGGCTCTTCATTGCCGTGAGCGCTGGTCGGGTGAAGCGGAGGTAATACTCCGCATCGTTGTTATCGGTGAATGAGGGAGGAACAACCAGGAAAAGGCTCTCCGCACCTTCAAGCGCCTGTTGCATGACGGCCTCATCGTCCAGCGAGCCGGTCACCACCTCGACCCTCTTGCGAATCTCTGGCATCAGCCTTGAAGGGTCTCGCGCTACTACCCGGATAGCCTCGTTCGCAGCAAGCAGGTGCGGGATCACTTGCGATCCGATCTTTCCTGTGGGTGTTGTAACAACAATCATATTTTCCTCACGTTGATACAGTTCTCTTGTCCTTAGGTCTTGAAGTGACTCATAAGACCAGCAGTCTGCCAAGGTGGGGCTATCATCCGCGATCGATAGCCCTTGCCATCACCAGGCGAGTTCGCCACCCGTCTCCAGGAATTTTCCAGACGGCGGAGCTTCGAGTAGCGCGAGGCGCACGATCTCCGAGGCGCCCTCTTCCACGGTCTGCGGACCGCTATGCCCATTCAGGTCGGTGGCCGTGTAGCCAGGATTTACGGAATTCACGCTGATGTTGGCATCGCGGAACTCATAGGCAAGTTGGACGGTCAACATATTCAGCGCAGCTTTGGAGGCACAGTAGGCCAACACCTTCACCGGAAAGTACTTCCAGGCGGGATCGGTCTGCCGGCTGATGCAGCCAAGTTCGCTGGAGACATTGATGATTTGCGCCTTACCAGCCTGCTGAAGCAGAGGCAACATGGCCTGCGTCACCGCAACGCTTCCCAGGAAGTTGGTCCGCATCACGGTCTCAACATCCGAAAGGCTTACCTTGCTCGGCGGTCCATCGGCTTTACCTGACACCCCCGCGTTATTGACGAGGAGATCAAGCTTCCCAAACTGACTTTGGATCGCTTTAGCAGCGGTTGTGGCTGTCTGGTGCTCATCCAGATCGATTCGAATGAAATGCACATCGAGACCGTCTGCTCGCAGCTTTGCGACCGCCTTCTCTCCAAGCTCCTCGTTGCGTGTGGCGAGCAGCACGGTCCAACCAGTCTTTGCAATTTGGCGAGCAACCTCGAAGCCGATACCCTTGTTTGCTCCAGTGATGAGCGCGATTTTCTTTGCCTCTTGCATGTTTGTGTCTCCTTCCTTGAGGATACGAAGAAAGGTTCAGGTTTTCATTCGCATATGACAAAAGAAGCCCTACTCGAGCTGGAACCAAGAAAGACGCCGCAGCAAAGCCGGTCTGTGATAACCGTGCAGGCGATTTACGACGCTACCATTCAGGTTTTGCTGAGAGAAGGGCACGACAAACTAACCACTGTACGCGTTGCACAGCGAGCAGGCGTGTCAGTCGGAACGCTCTACCAGTACTTCCGAACAAGCAATCTTTGTTGTTCGCGCTGCTCGAACAACACATGGACAGGGTCACGCTGGCCGTGGAAGAGGTCTGCGCAGCGAACCACTTTGAACCACTAGAGGTCATGGTCACAGAGCTGGTGAACCGTTTTGTCGATGAGAAGCTCACAGATCGGGACATTTCGGTCGCTCTCTATCGCATCGCCGCAGAACCAGGAGGTAGCCTGATCGTCAATCGGATTCGGCGGCGCTACGAAGAGGCAATGCTTGCAATGTTCCAGACGGCGCGAATGCCTGCCTCGGCAGACCTCAAATACATGACGCACATGATCTTTCTAACGCTGGCGGGAACGATTCGCGGCCATCTGGAAAGCAGCCCTTCACCAAGAGCCGTCCGCCAGCTAAGAGAGCACCTTGCCAAGCTGATCCTTGCGTATTGCGAAACACTCTAATCCGGTCCGCCTCTTCTCTGCCTTAAGATGGCTGAGGGTTAGTGGTTTTAATGTGCTTCTTTAGCAAATGCCGAGGCAGCCAGCTGCGAGAAACAATCGCTTTTCTCCACGTCCTCAAGGAGGGTTGCGTGGGTGGGTTGCCTACACTCCAGGTAGCAGGGCAGATGCTTCGAGAACCTACCGAAAGGACGGGCTGATCTGTTCGATTCTCCAGATGGGTCCTCCTTCATACAGAGGCCCCTCCTCTCTGACAAAGGCCGGGGGAACACCGTCTTGCAGCCAAATGTGATAGTCAGAGGGCTGCTTGCCTATGATGGGTGCGACGATTCCTGTTACTCCACCCAACTCAACGCGGAGCGTGAAGTCAGTAGCCTTCCGCCCAAACGCACCCACGCGAAACGAGAGAGTTCCCGTCGGCTTGATCGAGATGTGAACCAAGCGGGCCTTTTTGCCGGGGGCGACGTAAGCGATCTTCGTCTCCGGAACCGTTGGAAGAATGTTCAGCAGGAGGTTAGGTGGCAGCCCGTTCGCCACGTCAGGAGGCAAATCCATGTGCTCCTTCGAAATGGTTCCGTCTTCCGCCTTGGACGTCAGGTCCCCACTCGCCATGTCAATGAGGAAGTCAATTGGTTTTGGAAACGAGGGGCCGTGCTGGATATGGTGATCGCTTACCAAACGAAAGACGCCTTGCTGCGTGAAGATAGTCACGTCATCATCAACGGACCCGTCCGTAAAGTGGAAGATCAGCCGAGACGTGACTCTTCCTCGGCTCACGGTCTGAGTCGTCTCGCCCGTAGCGATCATGACACCGTCAAGTGTCTTAAGGGCCAAGAAGCCGTGACTCGCCCCCTGTCCATAGCGAACTGGAATCGGCTCTGCTGTCAAAGCAGTGACAAGTAAACAGCCTGACAGAGTGGTGAGACCGAGGGCAATAGTAGCGAAGCGCATGAAGTTTTGTTCCCGGGGATGCTCTTGGAAGAGCTGAATGAGTGCGGTCTAAGGTATGAGTGAAGCTGAAGGGAGCTGCTTCTAACCTAGACCCCAAGCCATCCGGTATGTTGCTCTCGCCCTGATTGATCAGCGTCTTCTGGGTGCACTTTTACGCAATCCATCGCGTGTGCAGGTGTGCAACCAAGGATCAATGGTCGGTTTGCTTCCGTATGGCAGCAAACGCATGCCTTGGGGCCGCGGTAAGAAAAGCTAAGAGAATACGCGGAAGCGCATTCAGATCATGACCAATGCTCGTCTCCTGTGAGCCTCCCAACATCGCCCCGTGGCGCATGGCATACCAGCTGAATGCTGCAGAAACCGCAGAAACAAAAAACGACAGAACGAGACCGCCACTAAGGTGCGGTGTATGTGCTAAACGGTGAAGTACAGACTGGGCGAGCAGCATCCCGCCCGGCATACCTATCCACACCACAGCAGCGGTAGCCCAGAGAGGTTCGGCTTTCCGCAGTTGCTGTGAGATCGCTCCGATCAGACCTCCCGTGATGCATGCGAAGATGGCTTCGACAACAAGTGCCTTTATAGCTTCTCCGCGCCCCTCCCGGATGTTCGTGGCGAAGAATGCCAATCCACGCACCGTGGCGGCAAAAGCAGCGGCCTTCCAACTCCATGGAGGCACCAGAGTTCGGAGAGGATGGACAGCCATTTCATGCAAAGCATGGCGGAGATCCACGGGTGTAGTGTGATGCTCTTCCATCGCTAGCTCTTCTGATGCCGATTGCGGTCTGAGCCATACACTCTGGATAGAGTCGCCAAACTCTCACGCCTGTACTCCCTGTATCCGACTGACGCGGCTAGTACGGGTCTCTGGGCGGTGTTGTCTTGTGGCAACATCAGTTCATTGCATCACACTCTGCCATACTTATAGTGGAGACCTGATGACAGCTACGCACCGCAACAATGTGAGAGTGGCGGGCAGCGGCCCGCGAACGATGATGTTCGCCCACGGTTATGGATGCGACCAGAGTATGTGGCGCCATGTCCTGCCGGCATTCACGGATGAGTACAAAGTAGTTTGCTTTGATTACGTAGGTTCAGGAGCGTCCGATGTTTCGGCTTTTGACAAAACGAAGTACAGCACGCTGCGCGGATACGCCCAAGACGTGCTGGATATCATTGGGGAACTCGACCTTACCGATGTTCATTTCGTCGGCCATTCCGTCAGTTCGATGATCGGTGGGCTTGCCTCCATCCAGCGGCCCAACCAGTTCGCTTCGTTGACCATGATTGGGCCTTCCCCGTGTTACTTCAACTCCGGAGATTACATCGGCGGGATGGAGCGGTCCGATGTCGAAAGCCTCTTGGATACGCTGGAAAGCAACCACATCGCCTGGTCTGCGACCATGGCTCCGGTGATCATGGGTAACCCTGAGAATCCGGAGCTCGCAGGTGAACTTGAAGCGAGCTTCTGCCGGATGGACCCTTTTCTGGCGAACCACTTCGCGCGTGTCACATTTCTCTCAGATAATCGCGCCGATCTGCCCCGTATGGCTGCCAAGACCCTGATCCTGCAGTGCCAAAAGGATGTGATCGCTGGCACCAGCGTGGGAGAATACATTCACGCGTGTCTTCCCAACAGCCAATTCGTCCTCATGAACGCGACTGGGCATTGTCCTCATCTGAGCGCGCCTCAGGAAGTGATCACAGCGCTCCGAGCATTTCTAAACTAAGGTCGCCGTTCGGCCTCAGTGCGGATGCCTCGTTCGCAGAGATGGCTCTAGAGCTTCTCCCCAGTGGATTCCTTGTCGTAGGCGAAGATGGCACCATGCTCTACACGAACCAAACCTTTCGAAAGCTTGCTGGGAGAGAAAGTAGCACTTTAGATGGGCTCAAGTTCAGTGACTTGCTTACCCGCGGCAGCGCGATCTTCTACGAGACTCACTTCGCTCCCAGTTTGCTACTGCGGGGGGCGCTGGACGAGATTGCATTGGAGCTTCAGCATCCAGACGGGACTCGACTTCCCATCTTCGTGAATGCCGCATACCGCCCTGGTGACAGCGGAACCTCATATCAACTCCACCTGACCGTGTTCAGTGCGAAGCAACGAAAGCTTTACGAGGCCGAACTGCTTCGCGCCAAGCGTGAGTTCGAAGAAGTTGCGGAGATCGTTCGAAGGTCTGTCGATGGCATTATTCGGTTCAATGGAAAAGGTGGAGTGGAAAGCTGGAACAACGGTGCGCAACAACTCTTCGGCTACTCGGTGGAACAATCGAAAAGTCTCATGCTCCGGTCCCTGTTTCCCACGTCATCATCAGATGCCATCACCCATGACATCCAGCGGCTCGGCAATGGCGAGGATGTGTATCGAGAAACGCTCGCACTACACCAATCCGGAGAACTCCTCCATGTCTCAATCAGCCTTTCGCCCCACTTGGAGGCTCCTGGGACACTTGTAGGCTTTTCGGCGATCATCCGCGACATTTCTGCCAGCAAAAAGGCCGAAAGAGCACTCTTGCAGAGCGAAAAACTAGCGTCCGTCGGGCGATTGGCTAGCTCAATCGCCCATGAAATCAATAATCCGTTGGAGTCAGTGACTAACCTGTTGTACATTCTTGCATCTCGCGTTGAAGACGAGGAAACACGGCAGTTTGTCGTTACGGCACAGGAAGAACTTGCGCGTGTGTCTCATATCGCCACGCATACGCTGCGGTTTCACAAACAAAGCTCCAACAAAACTGATGTTGATCTTCAAGTGTTAATCGAATCGATCCTCGCTCTTTATCGGGGACGTCTCGAAAGTTCTCAGGTGACCGCAACCGTCGATTGTTCAAGCAATGGCCGCCTCTTCTGCTACGAAGGCGAGCTGAGGCAAATCCTGGTCAATCTCGTTGCGAACGCCTATGATGCCATGCGGTTAGGCGGAAGACTTATCCTTAGAGCGCACCCGAGCCGGGATTGGAAGTCCGGCGCAACGGGGGTTCGGCTTCTTGTTGCCGACAACGGTTCCGGAATGGATGCAGAAACCCAGCGGCGTCTCTTCGAGCCCTTCTACTCCACAAAGGGTATCGGTGGCACCGGTCTTGGGTTATGGATCTCAAAGGATCTGATCGCAAAGAATGATGGTTTCATCTCCGTTCGTAGTTCCTCTCGACCGGGACGATCTGGCACCGTTTTTAACCTGTTCTTCCGTGAACCTCTTCATACGTGACGGCTGCTCGTTCCGTCAGCGCTTCTGCCGGGCTTCGAATCTGGATACCGGTGATCACGCGGGCGGCTCGCTTCAATAGCTCAGAACTTTCACAAATGGCAGCAGCAGAACGAGCACGGAAGTCAGGATTGCGGGAGATGCTCATGTGGTCGTGGAGCCGGTGCTGAGAGTAATGCCAGGCTCAATGGCGTTGACGTGCAAATGCGGGTTTTCGCGAGCGAGCGTGAGGCTGTAACAATGTTGCACTGCTTCGACGTGGCGTAGGCGTCCATCGCAGGCCGGGTGGACCACCAGGCTTTCATTCGCCGCGCATGCTCACTTCGGCAGAGATGTGACGGCTGCCGCGGAAGCCGGCTCGCACGCGGGTTATCGTTGCTCATGACTTGGTGGTGCGATGACGGAAGCGCTGCGTCGGCATTGCTGCCAGTTGATTTGTCATGATGGCGCTTGCGACCAGTCTGAACAGATGATCGGCGCGTGGCGCAAGCGAGGGTTGGTCGTGGATCCAGGCCAGTGCTCCAACCAGCGCGAACAGGTCAGCGCCATCAACGTCCTCTCGTGCCATACCCTCGGCCTGAGCCCGTGCAAGGAGCCGTGCGCCCGCTGCCTTCATGGTGACGCACGAAGCATGAAGTGCGGAGTTCGGGTCGTCAATGGCGGCCACCATCGGCACTATAACGCCGCGATGGCTGTGTGCGAGCGCAACAACATCGCCAAGCCATGACATAAGCGCACGATCGGGTGAATCAGAAAGTTCGAGCTTGCCTGCCTTAGCGGTCAGGCCGTCGAAGCCAGAACGGAGCAACGCCTCCAGCAACGCATCCCGTGTTGGGAAATGACGGTACAGCGTGCCGAGCCCGACGCCCGCCCGACGGGCGACATCTCGCAGCGATGCATCGGCACCTCCCTCGGTGACGACGGTACCTGCAATCGCCAGCAGGTGCTCGTAGTTCTTCTTCGCGTCCGCGCGCATTGAGTCTCCTTGACAATCGGAGCGGCGCTCCGTATATTCGGAGCACTGATCCGTTAATCATAGCCGATCTGCGGTTTAGGAGAAAGCTATGCCAGCAAACCTGATGAAGGCAATTCGACAACACGAGTTCGGTGGGCCTGAAGTTCTGCGTTATGAAGATGCTCCGATTCCTGAACTGAAGCGTGGTGAAGTGCTTGTTCGCGTTCACGCGGTGGGAATCAATCCTCCCGACTGGTACCTGCGGGACGGATACAAGATGCTCCTCCCCAGTGGCAGCCAAAGGTGCACTTTCCGCTCATTCTTGGAACCGACGTGTCGGGCGTTGTCGAGCCGGTTGCTGATGATGTGAAAAGCTTCACCGTGGGAGACGAAGTGTACTCCATGGTTCGCTTTCCCGCCGGTCATGCCGGAGACAGCAGGGCTTATGCCGAGTACGTCAGCGTGCCAGCCTCGGAAATTGGACGGAAGCCGACCGGCATCGATCATGTACACGCCGCCAGGAGCGCCCATGTCGTTGCTCACAGCGTGGCAGTTCATGATCGAGCTTGGGCACAATGAGCCGAACCCCGTTCAGCCGAACAGACATGAGCCGGTGCCGCTCGAAGGGAGGACCGTTCTCGTGAACGGGGCTGCGGGTGGCGTTGGACATTTCGCAGTCCAGCTGGCTACGTGGAAGGGCGCCCGAGTGATTGCAGTGGCGTCAGGCAAGAACGAGGCGTTCCTGCGAGATCTCGGCGCGGATGAGTTCATCGACTACACCAAAACAAAACCCGAAGATGTCGTGCAGAACCTCGATCTCGTAATTGACACGGTTGGCGGCCCGACCACTGGCCGTTTCCTGCGCACGCTCAAACGAGGCGGCGCTCTCTTCCCGATATTCCCCCTGGGCTTCTCCGGCGCTGACGAAGCCAAGAAGTTGGGCGTTACGGTCTCAGCAACGCAGGTACGCTCGAACGGTTCCCAACTCACAGAACTGGGGCAATTGCTGGATGCGGGCACGGTTCGCGTTGCGATTCACAGCACATACCCCCTGGCTGATGCTCGCAAGGCTCACGAACAAGCCGCGGGTGGACACATCCAGGGCAAGCTCGTCCTCACAGTGGCATAGACGAATTAGAAAGAACACGCTTATACGGGCAAGTTCTTTCCCACTGTGAATTGCGTGATCGCCGGTCGAACCGGTTGAACGGAGAGCGAAGTTGATCATCATTAATGGGCTATGTCGAACATCTGCTCGGCGTTTCCCCACCGTATTAGGCAGGACCGCCGCCGCTGAGAAGCAGGTGCTGTCCGCTCACGAAACTGGCGAGGTCGCTGGCCAGATACTCCGCTGCATTTGCAGTAATCCTCGACGGTGCTATGCGATTCATGGGCATGAAGTTCTTGATGAACTGAGCGATCTCAGGCTTTGGCTCGGCGTGTCTGCCTGCACCTTCAGTTGCCGTGGGGAGAATGGAATTGACCGTGACGCCGCGATGACCAATTTCTTTTGCCAAGACTTCTACCAGGAATCGCGGCGCCATCTTGCTGCCGCCATAGAGGCCGTGGCCGGCTCGATCCGATAAAGATGATTCGGCCGTGATCGGCAACATACTTCGCGGCCTTCTGAATGGTGAAGAAGGCACCCTTGGTGTTGGTGTTGAAGAGCCGATCATAACCTTCTTCGGTAAAGTCCAGGGCAGGCTGCAGCGTCAGGTAGTGATGGCGTACGTCTCGTTGGCTGCCGTTGGAGAGTCAACGCCGGGTATTCCCCTTCTCCAACTGCATGCAGCTTAGATCATCGTTCTTGACGCGCAAATATTGAATACATTCGCTCGATCTGAATTCGGCACATCGCGCGAACTAACCTCAGTACGCCTCGAACCGAACCCAGCTCCGACGTACAGGATCGTGACACTTCCGGCGTCTCTCTTTGAGCATGCTTCTACTTACCTGCGACGCTCTCATCACTACAAGCGCCTTGCCGGAATTTAGCCAGATACGTTCTGTCCAGGAAAGAGAGATGACGTTGGTCCGGGCGGCAGGCGCTAATCCCGCGACTTCCGAGGCTGATTGCCCTCTGCGAACGATGAGTCAGCGGTTTGAAAGAGGGCGGTTCACTGTAGTTTCCTCATAGGGAAGGTGATCGGGACGACACAACATTTCCATGAAGGCGCCCCAAGCTTCGCCTTTTGTCCAAAGAGCCAGTCTAGAAGCTCGCGTCCCCGTCCTTGCGTCAGAATCTCGGGCAGCTCCGGGAGCGGCAATCTGTCATCCAGCCAACTGATCGTAACCGAGAAGGAGCTGAGCTACGGTCATGCATGTCATCACAGCTTGACCTTCGATTGCTTACTTCTACCATGCTTCCGTACCCCCGTCGTCTCTTGATCGGTCTTATCCGATACTCGCAGAACGGCCAACAATAGCCCCGGAAAGCGACTCTCAAGGTCGTCCAGGCGAAGGTTGTTCAGATGAACATTGCCAACGACATCGACACGAAGCAGGCCCGCATCAATCATGGCCTTGAAATGGTGCGACATGCTTGACTTTGGCCTTCCGAGGCATAAAGCGCTACAGGGCAAATCCTTTTCGGCAGCCAGCATATGCACAAGCTTCAATCGCACCGGGTCACTTAGCGCTTGAAGCACCTTGGCCAGGTGGAGGTCCTTCGTCTGAGGATGGGTCACAACCTTCACTTTGACATCGTAGCGGACGGAGTGTAGCTTTGGCGAAGTAGTTCGATAATACTCGAACTGCTAGCGGAAGTACCGCGGAGGAAGCGATGAAGGTTTGGGAGCTGGCCGGGTTTGGCCTTGAACACTTGCGCCTGGCAGAGGTTGATGTGCCCCAGCTGGGGAACAACGAGGTACTCGTGCAGGTCAGTGCCGTATCCCTGAACGCTAGGGACAAGCTCTTGGTCGATGGCGTGTATAACCCAGATCTCCGCTTTCCGATGGTTCAAGGCAGCGACGCGGTCGGGCGGTACTTAAGGTTGGTAAGAACGTTACGAGGGTCCAGCTTGGAGACAGGATTCTCACGAACTTCGCGACGCGCTGGCTTGAGGGTCCTCCCAAGCTGGAAGAGTCGAGTTACAGCTTGGGCAGCATGATGCCCGGAGTACTGGCGGAGCAGACCGTCATTGATGAACAGATCGCGGTGAAAGCGCCCGCCTACCTGACCGACATCGAGGCGGCCACCTTGCCCTGTGCCGCAGTGACCGCGTGGTATGCCATCGCGGATCAGGCAAAGGTCTCGTCCGGGCAGACAGTCGTTGTGCAGGGAACAGGCGGCGTTTCCCTCTTTGCCTTGCAGATCGCTACCGCGCTGGGTGCCGAAGTGATTGTGACCTCCAGCAGCGATGAAAAACTGGAGCGCGCGAAACAGATGGGAGCCGCTCACGGCATTAACTATGTGCGGCAGCCGGATTGGGAAAGTGCTGTACTGCAGCTCACCTCAGGCAAGGGCGCTCAGGTCGTTGTCGAGGTAGCTGGGGGAGAGAACCTCGCACGTTCCTTGCAGGCTGCCAGCATCGGCGGTCACATCGCCATGATCGGCTTCCTCAACGGCGTATCCGCTCAGATTCCACTCTTCCCGTTCGTGGTCAAGCAGCTAACTCTGGGCGGCATCTCCGTCGGTTCGCGAGCCACATTTGAGCAGATGCTCAAACGTTTTGAGCAGTGGCAGCTCCATCCCGTTATCGACGCGGTCTACGATTTCGAGGACACGCCGGCTGCCTACCAGCACCTTTACCGCGGTGCCTTGGAAAGATCGTTATTCGTTTGAAGCACTGAGAGCAACTGTGGGCTTTTGAGATGACGAACAGGTCGCCAGCGCTTGATCAAATTCGGCAATAGGGAGGCAACACATGGCAATGGTTTACGGCAGCACCATCGTAAAGGCGAACCCGGAGAAGGTTTGGGAACTGGTCAGAAACTTCAACGCGCTTCCCGAGTGGTTCCCTTTCATCATTGCAAGCGAGCTTCGAGAAGGAGACATGCCAGACAGAGTCGGTGCAGTACGGACTCTGCAAGCGCGCGGCGGCGGGGTGGTGAGAGAGCGGCTGCTGGAGCTCAGTGACTCGGAGATGCGACTCAGGTTTCTTACCTTTGAAGGCGCGGATCTCACCCTGAACTACAACGGTCACATGCAGGTTAGGCCCCTTACTCGCGGCGGCGGATCGTTCTTTGAGTTCTATGGTGTTTTCGATGCAGCCAACGGTGACATCGAGAAGGCAAGCGATTGGCTTCAGAACAACATCTTCAATCCCGTCTTTGCGCGCTTTGAGGCTCTGTTCGGACAAGCAACCCAAAAAGGTGCTACTGGTGATGCTCATGGCCGATAAACATCAAGCAGTGTTTGGGGCTATCCAGATTAGTACAGCCAAGTCGCATTAGCAGAAGTTGCCACCTCGAGCCTGATCTGGAGCAGCCGGGCCTCCTTGCGAACTCTGCCACCAAGCGCACTGAAGCCGCTCTGTGACATAAGTGATCCGCATCAATTGACGAGAACGGCGTTTTCATTAGCAACACTCTCTATGGCATCGAGACTTGAAGTCATTGGCCTATGCGCAACGTAGAGTGCGACGCCTCGACCTCACCATCCGAACGGTCTGGATAAAGCAATCTGCGAGCGAGAGCTTCGGCTGAGCCTTTCGCTTCAGGGATGCCGACGCTCGCGATAGCACCCTCCACACTCAGCGTGGCGAAGCCGTGGGCCATGGTCCAGATGGCCATGGCCAGTTGCTGTGCAGACGTTTGGGAAGGCTCAATTTGCAAGGCTAGGATCGCTGCGACCTCGAATGCCTTCGCGCTTGACGCTTGAACCTCTGGATAGTGCGTTTTGTCGATTCCCGACTGAAACATCACTGCGAAAAGATCCGGGTGACGCTCCGCGAAGGAGACGTAAGCGAGATACACCGCGAGAAGCTTCTCCCGCGGCGGCGCAACGGTGTCCGCCGCGGCCCGCAACTCCGTCTCCAAGGTACGGTTTCCCAACAGCACGATCTCGATGAGAAGCGCGTCCTTGTCCTTGAAATGGTTGTATGGAGCGCTAACGCTTACACCGGCACTACGGGAGGCTTCGTTCAGCGTGAAACCGCGAGGGCCTTTCTGCCGAACAAGCTGTAGTGCGGCCCCAATCATTGCGGCCTTCAGATCGCCGTGGTGGTAGGACCTCCCTTTCTTCTCCATCAGGTGCATCCTTTCAGGGCGCGGAGCGTCTTACAAGCTATATGAACGTCGTTCATATTGGAGCTTAGCATGATCAAGATGACCATCCTTCTACGCCGCAAGCCGGAGATGAGCCACGAAGAGTTCGTGGCGTACCACCGGAATCAACATGCTCCCTTGTTCAGCTCGCTTGCTGAGGTCAAGCAGCACGTGCGGCGCTATGTGCAATGTCACGCAACTGGCGAGACGCTTCCTGGACTTCCGGACAACCACATCGATGGCTCTACTGAGCTTTGGTTTGATGATCTTGCCGGCATCGCTGGTGTTTTCCATTCTCCTAACTACATGGAGACGATCCGTCCCGACGAAGAGAAATTCCTGGACTTGCACGCCTGTGAGTTTCTGGTTGGAACCGTGTACGAAGTCATTCCTGCTGCAGCGCAGGCTTAACCATGTTCGTTCGATTCGGGAGAACACCATGATTTTTACCCACGAAGCTTCGGTACCGCTCGCTGCGGGTGACATACACCTTGACGAATGGCTGTTCAATCTTTCGGAAAAGGACTACAAGGCTTGTGCGCATGGGCACCGCGCTGTTGGCACCAGTGGCGGAAGGTACTTTGAAGGAATGGTCAACGTCGAATCCATGGCTGGAGCTCTGATCATCCAGCACTACAAAACAGAACTGCTGGAGGCAAATCACGTGCGTCTCTTCTCCAACGGAAGCCGGGCCTACCTGATGCACCTCCTTCCCTTTCACCTACAGGTCGGTTGGGAGATGCAGGTGTCCAGCGTATCGGCAAACGAATCGAGACTTCGCTGCACGATCGACGTACGAAATCCACTCTGGGTCCGCTTCGTCGGGTTCTTTAATGCCACCAACTACTGGATTCGTCAGCACCTGATCGAAGAGACACAAGGCTTTGCCCGCGACCTGAGCCGCAAAGGATCCCATAACGTCGCTTAGCAAGCACACAGATTAGTACCAGCAAGTCGCACAGTGTTGCCCAATCCGGTCTAGTCGAACCCATCGAGGTCGAACCGTATCAGATGACCATTGGTCATGTATACTGACCATCAGTCATAAGGAGATGCGCATGTCGGAGTCAACCTTGAAGTGGGCAGTCGTAACGGGAGCATCAAGTGGGTTGGGCAAGGAGTTCGCCCGGGCTTTGGCGGCCAAGCAGTGGAGTGTTGTGCTGGCCGCTCGCCGCGAAGAGCCCATGCAGATACTCGCAACCGAACTCCGTCAGCAGCACGGCGTAGAGGTCGTGATTGAAAGTATCGACCTAAGCGTTCCGGGAAGTTCAGCCGATCTGCAGAAGCGCCTGGACTCGCTGGGCATCAACCCGGACATCCTTGTCAACAACGCGGGTTTCGGGCTCAGTGGCGAGTTTCTCTCGCAGGGGCAGTCCCGGCTTGTCGAGATGTTGCAGCTCGACATCGTCAGCCTGACCGAACTCACACATCTCTTTGGTAAGCGCATGGTCGAGCGCGGAGCGGGACACATCCTGCTTGTGGCAAGCCTCGCTGCGTATCAGCCCGATCCCCTACTGGCGGCCTACGGCGCGGCAAAGCACTACGTCCTCGCGCTCGGCGTCGCACTGCATGTCGAGCTCGCTGGAAAAGTGAACGTCACGGTAGTCTCACCTGGGCTGATGGACACCGGTTTTAACGATGTCTCCGGCTTCAAGCCGAAAGCTTCGTTGAAGCCATCCATCGTCTCGTCGGCAAAGGTCGCAGAAGCAGGCTTAAAAGCAATGTTCGCCGGCAAGTCCAGCGTGATCGTCGGAAAACTCAATCGACTCACGGCCTTTTCCAATCGATTCACCTCCCGCTATCTGCAGGCGAAACTCACGTATCGTATGTCGAAGTGAAGAAAACCATTGCGCTCCACGCACATGCCCTGGAAGACAAAGCCGCCCGGCGCGCTGCCATCCTTAAGGCTGCCAATGAGCGTTTCACCGCAGGTACCGGCAGCCTGCCCACCGCAGCAGAGATCGCATCAGCCGCAGGGCTCGCTAAGGGAACGGTCTACCTTTACTTCCGAAGCAAGGAAGAGATTTTTGCGGCACTTCTGCTCGAAGGATGGAGCGCAGTCATGCAGGAAGGTGAGCACCTCTTCCAGGCGACGAAGGGTAGCCGCGCCGTCAAGATCGCTGTGTTCCTTTCGTCTCTCGTGGCTCACCTGGAACACCATCCTCAACTTCTGAGGCTCGACGCGCTCGGCTATGGCGTGCTTGAAAAGAACATGCTGCACGAAGCTCTTGTCGCGCACAAAGCGGAGTATACGGCGCGTCTCGAAAAGACTGGCAACATCATTGACACCGCACTCCGGCTACCAGCAGGTCGCGGGCTCCAACTCCTCATGCGGACGTACGCGCTTACCAAAGGTTTGTGGCAGTCATACCAGGACGCGGAACACTCCGGCCTGCCGCACGTGACACGAAGCCTAGGTTCGAAGCCCTTTGGAACGGAGTTGCACGAGGCCCTGACAGAGTACTGGCGTGGGGCTCTTGCGAGCCCCGCCGTCAAGCGCGCCGGAGCTGAGTTGTGACACAAAGCTAGTGCGCTCGAAGCTGTCTGCGTCGTTTTCCTCAAGAAAAACGACGTTCACGAAATTTCGGCGAGCCACATCATCGCGAAACGGCTCTTTCGTACAACCTCGACCCGGCAGTGCCCACGCACGCTATTCCCGGTCGAAGATTTCCTCGTACCCATGAGCGTGGTTGTCGGGGGTCCGCGCCACACCTCTCCGGATCATCTGCTTGCCGTCGGGCGAAAGCGACCACCAGGCTCCCAGGATCACATCCCCATCCTTCATCTCCAGCACCTCCAGCTGCCCGGGACCGATGCGCCGGATGGATATTTGGTTGAATCGCTGGTTATCGGCGATGGCGTGCGGCTTGCCATCCATGGGCGCCGTGAGGGTTGCCGCCACCGGATGCGCCGCATTGGTCATGTTGGCAAAGCGATATTCAAATAGTTCTCCCGCCGTAACCGGATCGGCCGTAATCCTCACCGTAATCGTGAGATTCACATTCTTAGGCGCTTGGCCATTGCTCCAGCTCGAGGCCGCCGAAACTAGCTTCCACGTCCCTGAAAGCGGGTCGGCAGCGGGTGCGGCGAAGGCGGGCAAGGTTACCAAAAGAACCATGGCAAAGATCAGAAACCGCTTTGCGTTCGTTGTCATACGCAACTCCTGAGGTGTAAGTTTCGTGACGATCAGCCGTTTCCAGAGCCTGTTTGCGGGCTCGTCTTCATGCCAGCAGCATAACTTCAAGTCCAGCAGGATATCAGTTGCCATGGTTTTGCATTCTCCGTTTTCCTCAAGAAAACGACGTTCCTCGGAGAAGTCTGCTGCACAGTATCAGGAGATTGGCTCTAAGTCACCCTGAGGGGCGCTCTACAAACCTTCAAGCGAGCTGCCAAGTATCTCGTTTGAGAGTTCTGGATCATCCACGACCCGGGCAAGCATCATGCTGCCGACCATGGTTGCTAAAGCCTGGATCGCCTGCTTCCTTTTGCTGCGCCTGGACGACCACGGGAACTTCTCGCCGAACTTTGCAATCAGGCTTCGAACATGGTGTGTGACAACAGCGCGGGCCTTTGGCTGCGTCCGAAAGTCGGTGGCGAGCGCAGCCATGATGCAGCCCTGTCCAGCGTTGTCACGGTGCTCCGGACTTAAGTAGTCGCGGAACATGCTCTGCTTGCCTTCCTCAGACTGGGCTAGATTCTCGACAACGGCCAACGCCTGCTCCGAAGCGTGTGCGAAGGCTTCGGCCAGAAGATCTTCTTTCGAATCGAAATGGTTGTAGAAGGAACCGTGTGTGAGTCCGGTCGCCGTCATGATCTCGCTGATGCTGGCGCCGGAAAAACCGCGCTCGCGAAACAACTGCGCGGCTGACTGCAACGCTCTTGCATGTTTTTCGGCTGTTTCTGCCGCTGGATAACGCATAATTCTCCGTTGTTTCTTCCGCCTGTTGACATTATGCCTGATCTCCATCATGCTTGGAAGTGTTGAAGCCTTACGACTATCAGGTTTAACAAAGGAGAAGCAGATGAGCGGGAAGACAGTTTTGGGGACGGCAGTGGTCACGGGAGCCTCGTCGGGCATCGGGAAGGTGTATGCGGAGAAGCTTGCAGAACGGGGCTTCGACTTGATCCTGGTCGCGCGGCGAGCCGAGCGGCTGTCGGCGCTTGCGGACATGCTCACGGCGAGACATGGCATCGCGGTGACGAACCTTGTCGCCGACCTGAGCAAGCCCGAGGAGGTGGAACGGGTGGCCAAGACTCTCGAAGCTGACGCTTCGATCACAGTACTGGTCAACAATGCCGGCACCAGTGTCATGGGCGCCTTTGCAGAGGCCAAAGCCGGTACGCTTGCGGACATGCTCAACGTCAACGTTCTGGCGTTGACCCGGCTTGCCTTGGCCGTCCTGCCTGGCTTCAAGCAGCGCGATCACGGAACGCTGATCAACATAGGGTCTGTTCTGGGGTACTACGTTTACCCCGGAACAAGCGCATACAGTGGAACGAAAGGCTACGTTCTGAACTTCACCCGAGGTCTTCAGGCCGAACTTGCGGGCAGCAACGTCAAGATCCAACTCGTCGCCCCGGCGGGAACGGTAAGCGAGGGATGGGACAGCACAACGGTAGACCCTTCGATTGTGATGACGACAGAAGCCTGCGTGGACGCCTCGTTGAAGGGCCTGGACCTGCAGGAAACGACGACCTTGCCTTCCGTGGAAGATCTCCATTTGCTTTCAAACTACGAGGCAGCAGCGGGCGCGCTTATGGCTGCGTCTCAGACCGGCAAGCCGGCAAGCAGATACACTCAAACGCAGTGAGCACCTCAGAAGTGGAGTGAGCAACGGTGTTCGCCCTACTTCAGAAAGAGCAAAGCCTCGCCGCCGGGCACAGCAAAGCTGCGCCAAAGTTAGGCCTGCGCTGTTGAGCGAAGCGTAACCTCACCGATGTTCACCCCCTCGGGCTGCTGGAGGATGTAGACAACGGCGTCTGCGACAGCCTCGGGCGACATGGCGAACTTCTCTCCAGCCTTCTGCAACTGCGCTTTCAGATCAGGGTTCTTCACATGCTCGCTGAAGGCGGTGTCGGTGAAACCCGGCAAGATGGTGCTGACTCGTATCTGTCCCGCCAGCTCCTGGCGAAGGCCGTCGGAGAGGGCGAGAACCGCCGCCTTCGTGGCCGAATACACTACTTGGTTCGGTACTGTCTTACGAGCAGCCGTCGATGCCGTATGGATGAAATGACCGGATCCCTGTTTGCGAAATACAGGTAGCGCAGCCGCTATCCCAAACAAGACGCCTTTGATATTCACGTCCACCATTGTTTCCCAATCCTGAACAGCAAGATCATCAAATGGACCGATGGGCATTGCGCCAGCATTACTGAAGAGTACGTCGAGCTGACCAAACTTCTCCTGGCCGAGACGCACAAGTTCCAGGAGATCCTCATGCCGACTCACATCGGTCACGCGGTATGTGGCTTCACCACCGCCGGCGCGGATCTCCTCCGCTACCCGCATCAACGCGTCTTCGTGCCGCGCACCCAGCACGAGCTTGGCTCCGAGACGAGCCAGCTCAAGAGCCGTAGCCCTCCCAATCCCGCTACTCGCTCCTGTAATCGCAACTACCTGCCCTTGAATCATCCTGCCTCCCCGGTGAAGAATCATCTATAGGATCGGTTAGATTCAACCAGAGCATTCGAGTAGGTCTCGCGAATGACATCCAGGTCAGGCCGTTCGGTGCGCGGGAAATCGCAAGGGGGCACGCCTCTGTGGTTCCGTCAACGCGCTGTACTCAAGCCTGTTGTCGCATCAGCAGCACCCCTGGGGCAAGGTTGACTTCAGCAAGGAGCAACCCAGCAGATAGGTACGCAACAACCGCGCCAATTCCTGTTCCATTTCGGTCATTGTGTTCTGGGTCAGCCCAGCAGCTACGATGTCCCGGCTGATCCCCGCCATGGCACTGAACAGCATCCTCGCCACGCGAGAGGGATCGGTAACGGTCCGGTCCGAAGCTGTCGCGATCGTGTTCGCAAGCACCTTGGCCGTGCGCGTCCGCATGCGACGACAGCCATCGCAGTTACCCGCCGCAGCGTAAAGGGCAATACTCGTTTTCGCATCTCCGAACTTGCTTCTAACAAATGCTGAAGCCAACACCTCAGCCATGTCGGTGAGCTCTGCTCCACGCACCGCAGTGCACGCTTTGTCGAAAGTTGATTCGAAAGACTCGAGCTGCTGCCGAACCAGAACGTACAGCAACGAGTTCTTGTTCGGAAAATATTGATAGAGCGTTCCAATCGAGACACCGGCACGCGCCGCGACTTTTTTGGTCGTTATCCTCGCGACACCTTCCTTCAGCAAAACCTGAACCGTCGCTTGAAGGATGGCACTCACACTGGCATTGGAGCGCGCCTGTATGGGCGTCTTTCTTGGCTTTAAGACTGCTTCGGCTGCTGCCATAGAATGCGACCCTCAAACCTGAGCTTCCGTTCATCTAATCATCTAGCAGACCGAAGGAGAACTCAATGACGGCAATAAAGAATCTAGGCGGCACGTTTGCGTTTTCAGGCTCGCCTACAACGGTGCACCGGCTTGGTTATGGCGCAATGCAACTTGCCGGTCTAAATGTTTTCGGTCCTCCGAAGGATATGGAGGCAGCGCTCAGAGTGCTACGAGACGCCGTGGAAGCCGGGGTCGACCACATCGATACCAGCGACGTATACGGTCCTCATATAACGAACCAAATCATCAAGAACGCTCTTTACCCATATCCGAAGAATCTGACCATTGCGACGAAAGTCGGGTCGCGACGCGGTGAGGATGGTTCCTGGAATCCTGATCGTAGTCCGGCGAGTATCAGAGGGTCAGTGGAAGACAATCTCCGCAACCTGAAGCTTGAGTCCCTTCATCTTGTTAATCTTCGCGTCGGTGGGTTGTTTGCGCCGGCCGAAGGCTTGATCGCCGAACCTCTGGCGGCACTCGCGTCGATGCAGCGCGAGGGCCTTGTGCAGCACATCGGCTTGAGTAATGTCTCACCTCAGCAATACGAGGAAGGGCGGCAGATCGCGAAGATCGTTTGTGTACAGAACCACTACAACGTCGCCCATCGTGAGGACGACGCCTTCATCGACCAGCTTGAGGCAGCAGGCGTGGCCTATGTCCCGTTTTTCCCGCTGGGAGGTTTCGCGCCCGTGCAATCTTCAGTGTTGGATAGTGCTGCGACTTCACTCCATCGAACGCCCCTTGCGGTCGCCTTGGCATGGCTCCTACAGCGCGCCTCCAACATCCTGCTGATTCCGGGCACATCCTCTGCAGAACACCTGCGCGAAAACATTGAAGCCGCGTCACTCGTGCTGCCCGAAGATACGGTAGCCGAGCTTAACGCCATCGGGAAGACATCGGCTTAGACCAGCATTACTCGCCCAGGAATACCTTTTCGGCAAAGGCATCGAGAGCGAAGTTGTCTTTTCTAGGTCGTTCGTCGGAGTTTCAGATTGAGCCGCAGCGAATATCGAAGAATGCACTCAGGAACTACCCGGAACGCAACGCGCAAGATCTAGGGTGCAGGTCTTTGGTCAAGAGCAGCGTGCCCGTTCCACATCATCAAGATGCCATGTTGGAATGCGCACCCTCTTCTCCGGAGTACACCATTTATGTAGTACGACCATTAGTATGGATATAACGGAATACACAGTGGCAACGAGATGTCTACTATTTTATAGACTCGCTCCTCGAGTGACGCCTCACTTCAGATTGCATTAGCCGGCGAAACAAGTAGCGTAGTCGCTTAGACGTAGGAGAACGCTATGACCAGGAAGCTGCTCTTTCCCTTTTTATCCTTGCTCGCCCTATCGGCAGCCGGTCAGGCCCCTTACGTTCGGTATTCCGACCAGCCCATACTCAACGAGAGTACGACGAAGATCTCCGAGCACGTATGGGAGATCACGGGCTTTCCGAACATTGCTATCGTCGTCGGCACCCGTGCGACGCTTGTCGTCGATACGGGGCTGGGGCCAAAGAATGGAGCCACTGCTGCACGCGTGGCTGCCACGCTCGCGCCCAACAATGCCAAGCTGTTCCTAACGACCACGCACTACCACCCGGAGCATGTTGCCGGCGAGCCCGGTTTTCCTCCTGGCACCGTCCTGATTCGCAACGCAGTGCAGCAGCAGGAACTGGAAAAAGACGGGCCGGTGATAACCAATCTATTTCGCGGTATCTCGGCGCAGGATAAGGAGCTGCTTGCAGGTGTCGTATTGCGGTCGCCGGATGTGCTCTTCGACAGAGAATCCTCAATCGACCTTGGCGGCGGTGTCAAAGCCCGTATGCTCTGGCTTGGTGGCGCCCACACCAGAGGAGACGAACTGACCCTTGTCGAGCCAGACCAAACCCTGATTTCGGGCGACGTGGTGCAAAACAAGACCTTACCGTACATCTTCGGCGATGACAGTACGCCTACGGAATGGCTCGCCACCCTGGACAAGGTAGCCATGCTGAACGTCGCACACGTGTTGCCGGATCATAGCGCACCAGGCGATGGGTCTCTCGTTGCCGCAGAGCGGGAATTGGTCGCCGCGATCCGTACGCAAGCCCTTGCGCTTAAGAGCCAAGGTATCTCGGTCGATGCCGCTGGAAAAGAAATCAGCGCTACTCTTAAGAAGCAGCATCCCGACTGGCCGGATACCAACGTCTCCGAATTTGTAAAGAGCGTTTACATTGACCTAGCGAATCCCCGGTAGGATGGATGAAACTGATGGCCCTGGTGAGAACAAGCTGGGCCACGGCGCCAAAGGTCGATCAAAGTAAAGAGCTCGACGAACGCCCTCACTCGCTCTTTCCGAAGACCCGACAAAAACCGCTTTGTTCTTGTTAATTCAGCGATACTATGGCCGACAAACCCAGCGTGATCGTCGGAATGCGCAATCGGTGGCCTTTCAAACGGATTACCAGTTACTGCAGGTAGTTGAGGCAAACCGGCGACTCATGCCGGGCAGGCCGTCTGCGGTAACTTCCGCCAGTCAGGAGAAGCAGTCTTTCGCCCGAAGGAGGCTTCACGCTCATTCGGCTACTGGGATCCGACTTTACCAGTCCGGGAAAGCGCGGTTGCACGCAAGTCCGGTATGGCTGGTTGTCGGCATCCTGTGGTTTATGTCGCGTATATGGCCTTTTCGCGAACTGCTGGCTACGGGGGTCAACGAGTGTCGAGCGCTCGTCGATGCGCTCGTGGCTAATGCATCTCAGGCACAGCCACCTCTTACAGTGCACAAGATTTTAGTGGTGCCTTAAGTGGCTGTAAGTCGTTGAAAGACAGAGGGAGTTTTTAGTCCGGGTCGAAACCGGGTTGAAAAACCAACGATGCTTGGATTTCCAACCCGCTGAGAATTACTCTGACATACCTTGGCGATACCAAAGGTGACACCATCGTCGGCACTTGAGGTGACTTCCATCTTCGCGACTTCTGCCTTCGTAAGCGCGCCGATCCTGCTCTCTTCAATCCACAATCGGGCAGGCTTGATGCTGCGCGTATCGCTCGGAAAATTCATCTCCCGTTCACCGCCATCGCGGAGGCAATCGGCAAGAAAGCTCCGAGTGTCCGCAAGCATCCAGGCGCCAGCAGCTGCAGCCGGAACTCCGTCGCATCTATCGCATCTGGGCCGGTATCTTGGATTTGTATGCGGGAAACAAGAAGAACGCTCGAATCTTCCTCAATGCGCCAAACCAGCTTTTAGAGAGGCAAGCTCCAATCGAGTTCATCGAGAAGGGTGATTTGGCCCCTCTTGAGTCCCTAGTAGACGCAATGAACACGAGTCAACCTGGTGAGTCGTTGTTGAAGATAGTCTGAGGGCGGCGTTCCGTACCTGAGAAGTTGGATCTAATTCCTACCGAGTAAACAGGTTATCCCTATTCATCGAGGGGATCTTTAAGGGTGGCTTTCTGTAACAAATGCTGCAGAGCGATCCTCTGGAGCTCCATCTGTGCATTGTTTTGACTCATGATGAACGGCGTAATCTCGACCATAATCAAACGGACCAGCTCCGGAACATGTTCTGGCCCGATACCTTCATCGGGTTGCAATCCTACGCCAGCGGCAATCTGGGCTCTCTGGGGTAACACGATAAAGAGCATTAAGCCGAAGGCGTCAAGTAGGGCTAGAGGAACCTCCGACTTGTGGAGGCTGTCATTGGTGCGTGGACCAACTGTCGTGCGGTTGATAGAGGCGATTCTCTGTCTGCATCTCGTATCCCAGGTGGTCGGGACGCCACAAGATCTCCATAAATGCGCCCCAAGGGGTTTTGAAATACCAGATTCGCTCGCCCTGTTTTACGTCACCCTTCGCATCAAGGGGTCCTGCAAGCAACTCCGCTCCTTGCTCCTTTAGGGATTTGGCTGCTGCCTCAATGTCATCCACAAAGAACGCAATATGTGCTGCCCCGTAATCGATGTTGCTGGGCATCGTGCGCTGCTGCGATTCAGCGTCGAAGGCCATAAGTTCGACGTTGATGTTGGGTCCCAGGCGCAGCATTGCGAGATTGATGCTTTTTATTTTGACTCCAGTCGGCGTTTCATGGAACGGGCCTAATTTCCAGAGTAGATCGGCACCCAACGCCCTTTCGAAGAACTCAATAGCGGCATCGAGATCAGGTACGGTGAAGCCGACATGATCAACATGTCTGGCAGATACAATTCCCTTCGACATAAGATTTCTCCTTTGCTTAGTTAGCGAAGCATGGTCTTCAGCAACGTATAGCCGCTCTCTCCCAGCACCATGCCGAGAAGGCCGATCAAAGCTACGATAGGCAGAGCGGGACTCTTGACACGGCAGACGGCGTACAGCACTCCCACGGCGCAGCCCAGGACAAATGAGAGGAGATAGGCTTTCAAGAGCGACCCTCCACCTGTGCGAAAAATCGCAGAAGGTCCTGCGCGACGAATTCTGGTTGCTCTTCCATGACGTAGTGACCGCAGTCTTCGATAACTCCTCCTTCGACCTGAAGCGCGAGTGCTTCCATGGAACTTTTCAGGCGGTCTCCGGTCCCGCTTCGTCCACCCCTCGCGAGCACAGGCATGGGCAGCTTCGTCTTGCTAAATTCCTTGTTTTGCTTGGAGCTCTCGGCGACCGCGCGGTAGTAGGCAAAGCCACGGCTCATGGCACCGGAACGAGCGTAGGCTTCAACGTAACGGTCGCGGTTGGCCAGGGGGATCCGATCAAGTCGCTTCGACTTCTGCTCGAAAAGCCAATCGAACAGCTCGCGTTCCCGTCCCATTGTCAAGATCTCTGGAAGATCGGGAAGCGTGTTAAATGAGAACTGCCACAATTTCACATTCAGCTCAGGGGGCAAGGGGAATGCCTGCGCAGAGCCCGTGCCCGGGACTGCGGTATCGAGCAAAGTCAGACTCCTGATACGTTCCGGAAATTGCGCGGCCCACGCATAGGCGATCCAGCCGCCCACATCATGGCCGACCAAATGAATGCGCTCAGATGTTACGGTCTCGACCGCAGCAGCCAGCAACTGCGCTATATTTGCAGTGTCATAGCCCTCCACAGCAGGGTCTGATTCGCCCAACCCCGGCGGGTCCAATGCGAAGACCTGGTAGCGCTCTGCGAGTTGCTCAAAGACTTCGCTATAAGCCTCGGCAGTCTCGGGCCATCCTGGCAACAGCACAACTGTGGTCCCGGAGCCCGCCTTGAGTCCGTGAATACCGCCAGCGAGTTTTGTTTCCTTCCAATTCGGATTCATACTATTCTCCTCGCACTGCTTGCTGGTTTTACTGCGGTCCGTCGATCCCAGGATGCCGGCCAGGTATCCATTGCACGCGCAGTACGAGCTTGTTGCCCTCGGGTCGATTCAGCGCGCCAACTTCGTGATAGCCATTCGCGTATAGCAGGTATTGGCCGCGATCCCACACAAGACCCGGGCCGATCGACCCCACCTGCTCCGGTGACGCAGAAACCGCAGCGCCGTTGATTTGGGGAGCGGTGACCTGCCTGAGCAGATAGCCGTTTGCTCCTATCCAGACTCCATGCGGCAGACTGTACGCCGCGGTTGCGTTGAAGTGGATCGCCTGGCCGGCCTGACTAGAACGAGCATCGTTTCCAACAGCGGGATCGTTGTTTACACCGTTGTAGAGGTAGTGGACGCGCCAGCTAGTCTCCAACTTCTTGGTCGGAAAGAGCGTGAATGCGTAGTACGGATGCACGGTGAATGCATGTCCGCTCAGGCTCACGGGAGTGTTCTGCCGGTACTCACCCACTGGCAGCTCGAAGTCGAGGACAAAGCGTTGATTCAACTGACTAGAGCCGAACTTAATCGCTTTCCATTGCAAAACGAGAGGCGAAACAGTGAGATCACCGAGGCCACCGGCCCCACCGCTCAACCCCGCATTCACGTGTGCAGCGGTGACGATCATTTCGAAGCCCCACCAGGCCCCGAAAAGCTTTTGCTTCGTCAAGCCGACGCTGTGCGTAAGTCCGCTTATGCTGTTCACGGCGGAGGCTCCGGGCGCGGTTTGTCCCTGGCCGTCGATCTTCGCGCCGCTGTGACTGGCATCGCCGATTTGCTCCAGCAGAACTCCTGGTGCACCAAGCGCATCCAGGAAGCTGGTGTCGCCGAGGTTGACGGAAGGTTGCGGCGGGTGTTGCTGCGCACGAACGGTACCGCTCGCTGCCGCGACCGCAATAAAGAAGCCTCCTAACTGACGGCCGATGCGAGACATCATATGCCCACTCCTTGGTCCCGCCGTAACAAGACTTCTTCGCGAAGGGCCTGAAGACCCCGCTTTGCTTCGGAAAGGAATCTAGGCTTGCATATTTGCCATTTCAAGATCAACGCTTTCACATGCCAAAGTGGAAGCTAGCCATACTAGTCCGATCACACCGTCAGAAACTGCCCGGGCAAAACTGTCTTGGATCTGCTGTGGCACCTTCATAGAACCATGTGAGGAACTCGCGCTCATGCCCTACGATGAGACGTTCCGGCACACCGGGTGCGAGCGGCAGAACCACCACCACATCGATCCCTTCGCCATAGCCTCAGGCGTATACACAATCACTTTCGATAGAACTCTTCGAGCATGGTTGGGACTTCCATGTAAATGAGGCCACCGATTTCGTCAGGATGGTCTGCGGCCCACAACAGGGCTGGGTGCGCACCCATGTCGTGCGCGGCCAAGAGGATCTTCTGCCCGTTACCGAACTCGATCTGCTTGACCAGCATACGAAAGTCTTCCGCAAGTGCTCGGGCATCATTACCCCTTGGTTCCCGATGGTTTATCCGAATCACCATAGCCGCGCATGTCCGGCACTAGAACCGAATAGCCTGCGTCCGCGAGAAGAGGCATAACCTTGTACCAGCTATAGGCGGTGCCCAGGAATCCATGCCAGAGCAGCACAGGTTTTCCATGCGGGTTGCCTCCTAACCAGTAATGCAGACGAATTCCGTTGACCACTGCAGTTTCGCTACGAAACGATGCCATTTTGAGCGCGCCAGTCTGAGTCATTTTTGATCTCCTAGGATGCCGATTGCATCATTGGCGCTGAGCCGACGAGTAACTTGATCAACTCGCTGCCCGGTGCCTACCTGGTAGTCGACGAGAACAAGAGCCGCATTTTCGGGTGTTAACTGCCCGCGCATCTCGAATTTGTGCTTCGGTGTATCGAACATGGCATAGATCCTTGGACAAAGTGATAGAAGAGACTTTCGGCTGGTTATACCTGTGCGTTGAGTTCTTCAAAGAAGGATCGTAAGGTGCGCGGTTCGCGCCCAAGGATCGCTCTAAGTGTTGTGCTGTTGCCGAGCAGAGCATGCTTGTCGTACCAATCGAACATCCGCGTGAGCTTCGGAGGCACATTCGCTTGCATAGGAAGCTCTATCTTGATCGGCTTCACCTGCTTCCCAACAACTTCGCTCATCAAAACAGCAAGATCATGCCGATTGAGATTGCCTTCGGCACATAATTCAAACGTGCCATGTAGAAGGCGGTCCTCGGTCAATGCGATCGCCGCTACTTCGGCAACGTCGCGATAGTCGACGTGTGTGAAGCGGGTTTCGGCCGACCATGGTTCGCCGTACACGCCACTCTCCTTCATCTTTGGCCAGGCTGGGATGAAGTTCTGGAAGAACATCGCGGGCTGCAGGAACACGTACTCCATTCCAGAGTCGAGAAGTGCCTCTTCCACCGGTGCCTTGTCGGCATGGTTGACGAGTTCGCTCAGGACTGGGTGAATGCGGAACCGATGTTTACAATCCGTCCCCAACCCTGACCCTTCATCACGGTAGTAACGTGTGCGCCATCTGGAAGGCTCCGGTCAAATTGATTGCGATGACCTGCTCCCACTGCGTCGGCGTCATCTGTCAAACGACACTACCGGATAGAACCCGGCGCAGTTGACAAGCACGTCAACGTGCCCATATGGACCATCTCGTACTGCTTGCGGGTGTTGAAGGTGAGGTACTCGGTGTGGGCGTTCGCACGCCCTGTTACTGCTTCGCGTGGGCCTTCCGTTGGCCGGCTTGAGGGTTCTGTGCTCGCCATATTAGACCTCGGCGGTTGCAGGGTTGCGGTTCTTGAGGTGCGTGTAGACGAACCAGACGATACCCGCGAGGACGAGCGCGATGATGGCTGCGTCGGCCTTGTGGAGCACCTTCTTGAGCGGGCTGTGCGGGTCGTTCCAGCTTGCGCCGGCCTTCATGCCGACGTAGGCGAGGGCGAAGCACCAGGGCCACGAGCCGATGAAGGTGTAGATGTGGAAGCGGAGCTGCGGCATGCGTGCGATGCCAGCGGGAAGCGCGATGAAGGTGCGGATGACGGGCAGCAGGCGGCCAAGGAGGACGGTGATGTCGCCGTATTTCTGGAAGTAGCCGTCGACGCGGTCGAGGTCCTTGTGGCTCATGAGGACGTAGCGGCCGAACTTCTCCACCAGCGGACGACCGCCGTAGGCGCCGATCCAGTAGGCAATGACGGAGCCGAGGTTGCAGCCGATTGCGCCTGCGGTTGCGGCCATGAGCAGGTTCATCTTGCCCTGATCGACCACGAAACCGGCAAAGGGCATGATGATCTCGCTGGGCAGCGGAATGCATGCGGATTCGATGGCCATGAGCAGAGCGACGCCGGTGTAACCGATCGTGGAGATCAGGTGCGTAATGTACGGCAGCAGGAAGTCGATTATTTTTTCGGTCATGGGCTGTACGGGGACTGCGGTGAGTATACCCGGCAGGGGGTTACGGCAGGATGAGTGCGTTTTGTGAGACGTGCGGCTGTCACGTAGCACTGGTATTCTTAGGGCATGGCTGAGACTGCTACGCCCACTGCTGATACGCCCGTCGAGACACCCACGAACTCCGCACATACTGTTACGCCGGTGACGGTTGCTCCCGCAGCGACCGGGCGGCCCGCAAGCAGCTATGGTGCTGCTCCGGCAGCGCATGGCGGAGCGCCGGTAAAGCGGCAGATCGTGGCCTTCTCGTTCTACAAGATATTGCCGGAGTGGAAGCGGCTGCCGGCTGCGGAGCGTGCGGCCATGAAGGCCGCCTTCGTGGAGGTCATCAACCGGTGGAACAAGGTGGGCGAGTTCCTGACGCTGACATATTCGACCGTTGGCACGCGCGGCGATGTGGATCTGCTGGTGTGGTCTATCTGCTATTCGGTGGAGGAGATGAACCGAATGCGGAGCGAGCTGCTGGCGACGCCGCTGGGCGGCTACCTGGAGACGCCGCATAACTTCCTGTCCATGACGAAGCGGTCGCAGTACCAGATTGACCGCGAGGATGAGAGCGAGGGCGAAGGCCGTGGCGCGATCCGTCCAGGCGGCCACAAGTACATCTTTGTATATCCCTTCTGGAAGACGCGGCCGTGGTACCTGCTGAGCATGGAAGAGCGGCGGCGGTTGATGGAGGAGCATATCCGCGTGGGTCTAGGGTATCCGCGGGTGAAGCTGAATACGACCTATTCGTTTGGTATCGACGACCAGGAGTTTGTGGTTGCGTTCGAGACCAACTTCCCCGAGGACTTTGTGGACCTGGTGCAGCAGCTGCGCGAGACCGAGATCAGCATGTATACGCTGAAGGACTATCCGATCTTCTCGTGCGTGCGTGTGACGCCGGCGGATATGCTGGACCGCCTTGGGTAAGAGCAGTACGCGAAGGACGCGATGGGTAAGGCTGTAAAGTCCACGAAGAAGGTTGCGTCGCCTGCTGCGGCGAAGGGTGTGCGTGCGCGGCAGATTGCGGCTAGCGAGCCTGTGTCGCCGAAGAAGGCTGCTGGGAAGACGAAGAAGCCGCTTGCGCATGAGCGTGTGAACGCCATCATCGATGCGCTGGATAAGACGTATCCGAACGCGACGTGCGCGCTGCACCACACGAATGCGTGGGAGCTTACGGTTGCGACGATCCTGAGTGCGCAGTGCACGGATGTGCGGGTGAACATGGTTACTCCTGCGCTGTTCCACGCGTATCCAACACCGAAGGAGATGGCGCTTGCAACGCCGGAAGAGTTGCAGCCGATTCTCAGTTCCCTGTCGTTCTTCCGGATGAAGGCGAAGTCGCTGGTGGGTGCGGCGAAGGTTGTGACAGAGGAGTTTGGCGGCAAGGTGCCGGAGACGATGGAGGAGATGCTGCGGATTCCGGGGGCTGCCCGGAAGACCAGCAACGTAGTGCTTGGAATGTGGTATGGCATTCCATCCGGTGTTGTGGTGGATACGCATGTGTTGCGGCTGTCACGCAGGTTGGAGCTGACCGTGAACGATGATCCGGTGAAGGTGGAGCGCGACCTGATGGCGGTTGTGCCACAGGATCACTGGATCAGCTTTTCGCATGAGCTGATTTATCACGGAAGGCAAATCTGCGAGGCTCGGAAGCCGAAGTGCGTGGATTGTTCGCTGGAGACGCTTTGTAATTCTGGCGATAAGACGTGGACGTCGCACTGAATTCCACACCCTCCTCCCTGTCTGGCGGGTGGAAGGATTGATCGGGCCTTCAGCCCTCTGTTTACTCACTAACTGCGTACCTAGGCTAAGATAGCGGCGCGCCTTCGGCGCTTGTTGCTGTGGCCTTTGTAAAGCTCCGCTTTGTGCGACGGATGTGCCCTAATGTCTTCGCGATGTAATCGGCAGATGCGTTGAAGTGCAGATCCCTCCGCTTCGCCGCGGGATGACAACAAACGCGAGTGTGGTGGGCCAAGAGGGATTCGATCCCCGACATTCAGCGGTCGCGGAGGGATGTGGCTACTGCGGCGGCGAGGGCTTGCACGCTGGCGTCGACGGATTCGACGGTGGGTTTGAGGCCGTGTTCTTTCAGGGTTGCTGTTGTGACGGGACCGATGGAGGCTAGTTTTACCGTTGGCGGCAGGGTGAGGCCTGCGGCTTCGAGCAGCGCAAGGAGGTTGCTGACCGCGGAGGAGCTGGTGAAGGTGATGGCGTCTACGGTGGGCAGCTCGCGGCGGAGGCGGTCGGTGGATTCGGTGGGGATAATGCTGCGATAGGCGGGTGCGAGGGTGACTTCGGCGCCTGCTTCGGTGAGTGTGTCGATGAGGACGTCGCGGCCCTGTTCGGCGCGGATGAGGAGCATGCGAGCGTCGCGGGCGTGAGGCAGCAGGGATTTTGCGAGTGACTCCGCGATTGCGGTTTGCGCTTGCAGGCGGACGGGGAAACCGGCTTCGCGGAGGGCCTTGCTGGTAGCTGCGCCGATGCTTGCAATGCCGCAGCTGAGCGGGACGGCCTGGTCTTCGAGGCGTTCGGCGAAGACGGCAACGGAATTAGCCGAGGTAAAGAGGAGCCAGTCGTATTCGTCGAGACGGGTGAGTTCGCGGTCGAGCGTGGCGTACTCGTCAGACGGCGGCGCGAGCGCGATGGTGGGGATGGAGACGACACGGAGGCCGTGTGCGATAAGGGCGTCGCCCAGCGCGGATGCCTGGTGCGGTGCACGCGTGACGAGGACCCGAGGTGGCATGCTGGAAGCAACTCTCCTGATACTGCGATGCTGACACTGTTGAACAGCGCCGTCTTTCGAACGCAAACGGCTGTGAAATCTGAGGCTTACTCTACCGCTTCAAAACTTGTTTATTCGGCGTCTGCCATGGCGAAGTCGCCTGCGAGCAGATCGCGCGCGCCCTGCTCGACGAGGATGGCGGCGCCGCGTGCGCCGAGGCTGCCGGCGGACTCGCCGGGCTTGCCGGCGACGGTGAGGTTGATCATCTGTTCGCCGTCGGGTGAGACGACGGATGCGATGAGCTTCGCGCTGCCGTGATGCGTGGTGCAAAGGGCGCCGACAGGGAGTGAGCAGCCGCCGCCGAGTTCATGCAAGAGGGCGCGTTCGGCTGCGACGGCGTAGCGGGTATCGGCATCGTCGAGCTTTGCGATGGCGGCGATGACGCCGGTATGATCCGCGCGGGTTTCGATGGCGAGTGCGCCCTGGCCTGGTGCGGGGCACAGGATCTCGGGATCGAAGCGCTGGCGTATCCAATCGCGCTGGCCGGGGAGTTCTTCCGTGCTGTCAGGCGGGTGGTGCTCGGCGAGGTGGTCGTGGTCAGGGTGCGTGATGCATTCGATGTGGCCTGGGTGGTTGTACTCGGGGTGTTGCGGGTCGAGCTCGACGGGGCGGAGCAGGCGTGTACCGAGGCGATCGAGGCCGGCAGCGGCGAGGATGAGTGCGTCGCATTCGCCGCGTGCGAGCTTGCGGAGACGCGTGTCAATGTTGCCGCGGATGGCGACGAACTGGAACTCGGGATTGTGGGCGCGGAGCTGCGCGATGCGGCGCGGCGATGTGGTGCCGATGCGTGCGTTGGCGGGGAGCGTGTGCATCTGCAGCCACTCGGGGCAGAGCAGGACATCGCGCGGGTCGGCGCGTTCGGGAATGGCTGCCAGGGTGAAGCGTGGGTCCGATTCCGTCGGCAGGTCTTTGAGCGAGTGGACTGCGAGATCGATGGTGTTGGCTGCGAGGGCTTCTTCGATTTCCTTGATGAAGATGCCCTTGCCGTCGAGCTCGGCGGGGATCTTGCCTGTGTCATCCGTGATGGTGGCAGCAAAGGCTGGGTCTTGCATGCGGTCGCCCGTGGTGCGGATAATGACGATGCCGGTGGTATGGCCGAGCGCGCGGAGATGGGCCGCGATGTGATTGGCCTGCCAGAGCGCCAGCCGGGAGCCGCGTGATCCTATGCGGAGATGCATGCGGCCATCATACTGCGGCGCGCCGCGTCTATGCATGTGCGTTGCGAACATGCGGCTGCGAGATTGCAGGTGATGTTACTGGCGCAGAACGTCGCAGCATTTCACCTGCTCTGCGCATCAGAAGGAAAGATTTTCCACGTGTTTTGCAGTTTTGCGCAAACGGCCAATCTTTGGGGTGTGGTGTTGCTGACAGATGTGACGACGGATGAGACGGCTCCGCTGGCCGGGCCTGGGCGCGGGCGCAACGTGTGGATGTGGATTGGGTTTGTGCTGTTCCTGTGCGTTATCGCGCTTGGGGTTGCCGGCGAGGTGATGGTGCGCCGGGCTGGGCCGATTTTGAAGGGTCGCATGATTGAGACGCTGAGCACGCGCTTTAACGCAAAGGTGGAGCTGGATTCACTGGATGTGTCGCTGCTAAAAGGGCTGGAGGTATCCGGCGAAGGATTGCGGATTTATCCACCGGATGATGTGTATGCAGCGGGTGCAACGGAGCCGTTGATTGCGCTTGCGCAGTTTCGATTTCATACGGGTCTGCGCAGTCTTTTTCTTAAGCCGATGCAGGTGGATGTGGTGCATGTGAGTGGGTTGATCATTCACCTGCCGCCGAAGGAGCAACGGAAGCCGGGCGTGTCGCTGGCGAAGCATGGCAAAGGCAAGATCGAGATTGTTGTTGGCGAGATTGTTATTGAGGATTCGAATCTGGTGATTGGCACTGCCAAGCCTGACAAAGATCCGAAGCACTTTGAGCTAAAGCGGGTGAGCCTGAAGAATGTGGGTTCGAATGCGCCGTGGGAGTATGACGCGGTGCTGGTGAATGCGATTCCGCGGGGCGATATTCATGCGAGTGGGTCGTTTGGGCCGTGGAATACGGAAGAACCCAGCGAGTCGATGGTGAACGGGCAGTATACGTTCGATCATGCGGAACTGAAGACGATCAAGGGCATTGGCGGCACATTGTCGTCAGTGGGTACGTTTGGCGGCAAGCTGAACCGCATCGAGGTGGATGGAGTCACGAAGACGCCGGACTTTTCATTGGACACGGCGAATCATCCGATGGGGTTGGAGACGACGTTTCATGCGACGGTGGATGGCACGAGTGGCGACACGTATCTGAAACAGGTGCATGCCAGACTTGGTGCGACGACGTTTACATGCTCAGGCGAGGTGATCAACATGAAAGGCCATGGGCACCAGACAGAGCTGGATGTGGATGTGCCTGCGGGGCGGTTGCAGGATTTTCTTGAGCTGGCCGTGAAGACCAAGCCGCCGGTGATGCAGAGCGTGGTGGGGATGAAGGTGCATTTGCAGGTGGCGCCTGGGCACGAGAGCGTGACGAAACGGCTACAGATGAAGGGCGCGTTCACGTTGAAGCGGATTCATTTTACGAATCCGCAGGTGCAGGACAAGGTGGACGATCTGAGCCTGCGTGCGCAGGGTAATGCCAAGGATGCAAAGGCCGGCGCTGCGGATGTGAACAGTGAGATGCGCGGGACGCTGGTGGCGGAGAATGGGCGGCTGAATTTTCCGAGCCTGCAATACTCGCTGCCGGGTGCGGATGTGGCGCTGCAGGGAACGTATTCGATGGATGGGAACACGTTTGAATTCTTCGGCAAGGTGCGGACGCAGGCGAAGATTTCGCAGATGGTGGCGAGTGGGTGGAAGAGCTTTCTGCTGAAGGCGGTGGATCCGTTTTTCGCGAAGAATGGCGCGGGTGCGGAGGTGCCGATCAAGATTTCCGGCACGGAAGGTGCGCCTAAGTTTGGGCTGGATTTTGGGCGTAAGAAGAGCGAGGCCGAGGAGCAGAAGGAAGACTTGAAGAATCGGCAGGCTGAGTTGACGCCGGATGGGCGGATTGCGCGACGGAAGCCGCCTGGCCTGAATACAGGGAAATAACGGCAGAGAAAAGCGGCCCTTTCGGCCGCTTTTTTCTCATTTGTGTGTTGTTTTAGCGGTTGTGATTTTTGCCTGTGAGCTTTGGGTCCTGGGGCGGCTGGTTGATCGCGCCGGGTTCGCGGCCTTGCTTGCCGATTCCTTCGGCGGAGAGGCGGGTGTTCCCTCTGTCGTGCAGGTGTGCTGCGTGGGAATGAGCGTGGGCCTTGTCGTTGCCGGGTACGGCATCTGCATGGTCGGCCTTGACGGCTTCGCTGAGTGCTTCGCCGTGCTTCAACCGCTGCTCTTCTACTGGGATTGCCATGGGCTTATTCCTTTTCGAGCGCTTGGCGCGCCTGTTCTACCTTGTCGTTGGAGGCTGCGGGTGCGGTGTTGACGGGCTCGTCGCCGAAGTCTTGCGCACCGTACTCGTAGTCGGTGCCGCCGTCGGTGTTTTGTTTGCCCTGGGGGAGGCGTGTGCGTGCTTCTTCTTCGATGCCCCAGCCTTGCTCGTGTGCGTATTCGCCGGCGAGGCCGCGGGTGTGTTCTCCGAAGCCGCGTGGTTCGTTGTTCTTCGGTTCGATTTCGATTGCCATCGATCTCACCTCGTTAGGGTGTGAGATGTGCGGGAGGAGTGTGGCGTGGCCTCTGACGCGCGGGTTGAATCGTCGGGATAAGGTTCGACATCGAAGGAGTAGGTCGAGGAGTGTATGAAGAAGATTGGGTTTCTTTCGTTCGGTCATTGGTCACCGCAGCAGGGATCGCAGACGCGGTCTGCGGCGGATGTGTTGTTGCAGTCGATTGATCTGGCGGTTGAGGCAGAGCGGCTGGGTGCGGATGGGGCTTACTTTCGCGTGCATCACTTTGCGCGGCAGCTTTCGTCGCCGTTTCCGCTGCTGGCTGCGGTTGGCGCCAAGACGAAGTCGATTGAGATTGGCACCGGCGTGATCGATATGCGGTATGAGAATCCGCACTACATGGTGGAGGACGCTTCGTCGGCCGACTTGATCAGCGGTGGGCGGTTGCAGCTTGGGATCAGCCGCGGGTCGCCGGAGCAGGTGATCGAGGGGTGGCGGCACTTTGGCTATGCGCCTCGCGCGGGCGAAGATGATGCTGCGATGGGGCGGCGGCATGCCACGGAGTTTTTCGGGTTGTTGAAGGGTAAGGGGTTTGCGCAGCCGAATCCGCGGCCCATGTTTGCCAATCCTCCGGGATTGTTGCGGCTTGAGCCGACTGCGGAGGGATTGCGGGATCGGATTTGGTGGGGTGCGGCTAGCGATGCGACTGCGATCTGGGCTGCGAAGCTTGGCATGAATCTGCAATCGTCGACGCTGAAGTTTGATGAGACGGGTGAGCCGTTGCATATTCAGCAGGCGAAGCAGATTCGTGCGTATCGTACGGCGTGGAAAGAGGCTGGGCATGCGCGGGAGCCGCGGGTGTCGGTGAGCCGGAGTATTTTTGCGATTACAAATGATCTTGATCGCGCGTACTTTGGGCAGGGTGGGAATGAGCGGGACACAATTGGGTCTATCGATGGGGTGACGCGGGCTGTGTTTGGGCGTGGGTATGCCGCGGAGCCGGATGTTTTGGTGAAGCAGCTCGGGGAGGATGAGGCGATTGCGGAGGCGGATACGCTCTTGCTGACGGTGCCGAATCAGCTGGGCGTGGCGTATAACGCGCATGTGATTGAGGCGATCTTGAAGGATGTGGCGCCGGCGATGGGGTGGCGATGAGCACTTCGTGTCTTGTCCTGCCGGACGAGCCCCTGCGCGTGGGGCGGGCGTTAGCACGCCTTTTTACTGCTTCGTTCGGGCCTTCCGTTGGTCGACATGAAGAACATGAAGAATAACTGTTAGCGGTCTGAGTTAAAGAGCTTTTGGAGGGCTGCGAGGGTGGTGCTGTCGCCTTCGTTGGCGCTGCGGCGCATGCCGGTCATGGGGGCGTGCAGGAACTTGTTCATCATGGATTTGGTGAGGGCTTCTACGGCGGCGACCTGCTCAGGTGTAAGCGTGGCGAGCTTGGTGCGGGCGCGGTCGAGTTCGGCGAGGCGGAGCTGTTCGGTGTGCTGTTGCAGGGCGAGGATGCCAGGGACGGCGTCGAGGGTTTGCAGGCGGGCGGCGAAGCGGTCGACTTCGTCAGCGACGATGCGCTCGGCGGCGGCGGCTTCTTCAGCGCGGGCGGTGAGGTTGCTGGCGGCTACCTGCTGGAGGTCGTCGACGGAGTAGACGAAGGCGCCTTCGACGCGGTTGACGGCGGGGTCGACGTCGCGCGGGACGGCGATGTCGATGAAGAAGACGGGGCGGCCGCGGCGCTTGCTGAGGATGGCCTGTGCTTCGGCGACGGTGAAGAGGTGCGTGCGCGCACCGGTGCCGGTGACGATGATGTCGGCCTTGGGGGCGTGCTGTTGCAGGTCGGCGAAGGGGACGGCGAGGCCGTGGAACTGCTCGGCCAGCTGTTGGGCGCGGGCGGGTGTGCGGTTGGCGACGAGGATGCCGGTTGCGCCTGCGGCGATAAGGTGGCGCGCGGCGAGTTCGCTCATTTTGCCTGCGCCTACGAGCAGTACCTGCTTGCCTTTGAGTGAGCCGAAGATCTGTTTTGCGAGGTCGGCTGCTACAGAGGCGATTGAAACCGATGAGGAGCCGATCTCGGTTTCAGTGCGGACCTTCTTTGCGACCGAGAAGGCGGATTGGAGCAGGCGGTCGAGCGTGGTGGAGACGGCGCCAACTTCGCGTGCGACGGAGTAGCTTTCCTTGACCTGGCCGAGGATTTGCGGCTCGCCGACGACCATGCTGTCGAGCGAGGAGGCAACGCGGAAGAGATGGCGAACGGCTTCGCGCTCGCGGAATTCGTAGAGGTGCGGGTCGAGCGTGGCGGCGGGCACCGAGAAATAGTCAGCCAGGAAGAGGCGAAGGTCGCTCTGGTGTTCGTGCTCAGTGAGGAGTTCAACGCGGTTGCAGGTGGAGAAGATGATGGCTTCGCGGACACCGGGGTGGTGGGCGAGCGAGCGGGTTGCTTCAGCCAGGCGGCCGGGGGCGATGGCGAGGCGCTCGCGCACGTCGATGGGCGCGGAGTTGTGGTTGACGCCGAGGAGCGACAGGCTCATGGACGCCCCGCAAACTGGTGCACGCTGCTGACCTGGTTTGCGGACCAGACCGCGAGCATGATGAAGAAGACGAACGATGACAGCCAGACGGCGCGGCGGCCCCGCAGGCCGGAGCTGCGGCGGATGGCGATCATGGCGACGTAAGCGATCCACATGGCAAAGGAGAGGAGCACCTTGGGGTCGCGGAAGTAGGCTGCGCCGTATTCGGCTTGTGCAAGCGCGGAGCCGATGAGGAGGCCGGCTGTCATGCATGGGAGGCCAATGAGCAGTGACTTGAGAGCGATTTGGTCGGTGGTTTCAAGCGGCGGCAGCTTGCTGAGAACACCGGCGGAGGTGCGCGATTTGAGGCGCTTCTCCTGGATGAGATAAAGCACCGACGCCAGCACCGACACGAACAATGCCGCGTAGGCCGTGAGCAGGAGAATGATGTGCAGCCAGAGCCATATGGAGTTCATGAACGGGACGGTGATGTCGCGGCGGCCCGGTGCGAACGCCGGCAAAAGGCCAAGCAGGAAGACGGCCGGCAAGAGCACAACGCCGACGGTGAGTGTGCGGTAGCGGGCGTAGACCACGAGGACAGCGGCGGCGAGGATCAAGCCGAGGACGGCCTGGATTTCGCTGGCGTTGACGGGCACGTAGTGGTGCGCAGCGTTGAGCATCTCAGCTACAGAGACGAAGTGGAAGAGCAGCGCGGCGATGGTGGCGGGCACTGCGACAAGACGCCAGCGCGGACGGTCGTACAGCACCGTGGGCAGCACGGCGAGTGACGCCACACCGTAGAGAATGACTGCGACTTTGAGCCAGAAGATGGACATTGCCGAGACGCTGGGGCTGCCGGCAACGGGTGCAGACGCTCCATATATCAGTATACGGAAGGCGTTACATTTGAGCTGATTCTGCGTGCGAGTGAAACAGGGTCACGATTCGTGTTGCCGTGTCGAAAGAAGAGTCTGAATGGAGACTGTTCTTGCAAGAACAACAGCATCCCACTGCGGGAACGGGTGAGGCTTAGCCCGCCACGAGGAGGAACACGATGGCATTTGAAATTCCGGATAAGCGCGTTCACGCAGGCGACGCACAGGAAGGCCAGGCTACGGCCTACATTGAGAGCTACACGTCGCAGGTGCCGAGCGGCATCTTTTTGACGGCGGCGATAGCTTCAATCACGGCTTCGCTGGTGTTTAAGGGGATCAAGAAGGATCATGCTGCGCTGTTTGTGGGGCAGTGGGTTGCGCCGTTCCTGATTCTTGGCTTGTACAACAAGATGGTGAAGCAGCACGGCACGGACGCGGCTACGAATAGCTAGTTCGCGGTTGATGTCAGGGCCGGGCGGAGTGTGACTGCATTCCGCCCTTGCTTTCCACCGGTCTGGTTGTGGCTGCGCGATATTCTGACAGCTAACCCATGGTTGTGGAGACTCCAAACGCCGAGACCGAAAAGCTGTCGCCGATGATGCGGCAGTTTGTGGCTGCGAAGGCGGCGCATCCGGATGCGTTGTTGTTTTTTCGCATGGGCGATTTTTATGAGCTGTTCTACGACGATGCCATAGTTGCTTCCCGCGAGTTGCAGCTTACATTAACGGCTCGCGACAGGGAACGGCAACAGCCGATGTGCGGCGTGCCGTATCACGCGGCGGATGTCTATCTGCAACGGCTGTTGCGCAAGGGCTACCGCATTGCCATCTGCGAGCAGATGGAAGATCCCAAGCTGACAAAGACGATTGTGCGGCGCGAGGTGACTCGTGTGCTGACGCCAGGGACTGCGCTTGATCCTGCGGCGGCCGCGGGCGAAAACACGTTTCTTGCGGCGCTTGCTGTGTCGCTGGATCGTACGTGCGCTGGTGTCGCGTTGCTGGATGTATCGACGGGTGAGTTTCGCACGACGGAGTTTCGTGGCGCGCATGCGGTGCAGCAGGCTACGGATGAGGTCGCACGGAATCGTCCACGTGAGTTGCTGCTTGGTGCGGGGCTGCATCTTGGGGGTGGGCAGCCTGCGCTGGATGGCACCTCACTTTCTCATGCTGATACGGATGATGAGACGCTCAGTGGTGTTGGGACGAAGACGCCGGTTGAGGATTGGGTCTTTACTGCGGAGTATGCGCTGCCGCTGCTGCAGGGGCATTATCGCGCGCATTCGCTTGAAGGGTTTGGCCTGGCTGGGCGAACGATGGCGGCTACAGCGGCGGGTGCCTTACTGCATTATCTGCGGGCTACTCGGCATGAGGAACTTGAGCATTTAGATGTGCCCCGGTTTTATGAGCGGTCCACGTGCCTTGAGCTGGATGCTGTGAGTGTTCGTAATCTTGAATTGATCGAGCCGCTGTTCAGCGGTGAGAGCGTGCAGACGACGCTGTGCTATGCGGTGGATGCGTGCAGGACGCCGATGGGTAAGCGGCTGTTGCGGTCCGTGTTGTTGCGGCCTTCGATCTCGGTTTCAGACATTGCGGAACGACATAATGCGGTGGGCGAGGCTGCGTTATCGCTTGCGTCGCGCGAACGATTAAGAAGGGCGCTTGAGGGCGTGCTGGATTTGGAGCGGCTGCTGGCGCGGCTGGCGTTGGATTCGGCGGGACCTCGTGAGGTGGTTGCGCTGGGGAGAACGCTGGCTGCCTTGCCTTCCGTTGAAGAGGCGTTGCGGGAGTTGAGTGCAGGGCGTTGGGGTGTGTTGCGTAATGGCTTTGATGCGTTGGTTGATGTGGCTTCGCGCGTGAATGCGGTGCTGGTGGCGGAGCCTCCGCTGAAGCTGGGTGATGGCGAAGCGATTGCTGTTGGTGTTGATCCTGAGCTGGATGAGTTGCGTGGACTGAGCCGCAGTGGGCGCGAGGCGATTGCGGCGATTGAAGAGCGTGAGCGTGCGCGGACGGGCATTGGCTCGCTGAAGGTGCGGTTCAACAACGTGTTTGGGTATTACCTGGAGATCACGCGGGCGAACCTTGGGCATGTGCCTGCGGATTATGAGCGCAAGCAGACGCTGGTGAATGCGGAGCGGTTTACGACGCCTGAGTTGAAGGACTACGAGCGCAAGATTTTGACGGCGCAGGAGCGCGTGGGCGAGATTGAGCGGCGCATCTTTGGTGAGCTGCGGCGTGAAGTGCTGGGTGCAGCGGGGCGCATGCGCGATGCGGCCCGGCGGGTTGCAGAGATTGATGTGCTGGCGAACTTTGCGCATATTGCAGCGCTGCGCGGATGGGTGCGGCCGGAGGTTGTTGCGGATACAACTGTGCTTGAATTCGCCGAGGCGCGGCATCCTGTCGTTGAGTTGCGGCTGGAAGAGAGCGGAGGCGGGCGGTTTATTCCGAATTCGGGGTACCTGGATGGCGAGGCCGGGCCTTCGCTGGCGTTGATTACCGGGCCGAACATGGGTGGTAAATCGACTTACTTGCGGATGGCTGCGTTGCTGGTGATTCTGGCGCAGAGCGGGTCGTTTGTGCCCGCGGCTGCAATGCGGCTGGGGCTGGTGGATCGTGTGTTTACGCGCATTGGAGCGAGTGACAATGTGGCGCGCGGGCGATCGACCTTCATGGTGGAGATGACAGAGACAGCGGCCATTTTAAACTCGGCTACTCCTAAGAGTTTAGTTTTGCTCGACGAGATGGGGCGTGGGACGGCGACGTATGATGGCTTGTCGCTGGCGTGGGCTGCGGTGGAGCACCTGCATGACCGCATTGGCGCGCGGACGCTGTTTGCGACGCATTATCACGAGCTGACGCTGCTGGAAGAGAAGCTGCTGCGGCTGAAGAATCTACGTGTGGCTTGCAGAGAGACGCCGGGTGGCATTGTGTTTCTGCATCATGTGGAGAGCGGTGCAGCGGACCGCAGTTATGGCATTGAAGTGGCGAAGCTGGCGGGGTTGCCGCGTGAGGTGATTGCGCGTGCTCGTGCTGTGTTGAAGCTGCATGAGAAGGCCGAGAGCGCTTCGACCGCGGCGGCTACACAGGCTGCGCAGGTTTCGGCACCGCCGATGCAGATGACGATCTTTACGCCGCTGTCGCAGCGGGTGGTGGATCGTGTTCGTGATGTGGATGTGGATCGCATGACGCCGATGGAAGCGTTGCAGTTGCTGGCTGAGTTGAAGCGGGAGATTGCGGAATGAAGGCTACTCTTGAGCCGCAGAAGGCGATGGTTGTTGCGGGTGTGATGAGTGGCACGTCGGCCGATGGTGCGGATGTTGCGCTGGTGCGGATTGCACCGAGCAAGGATGCTCGCACGCCGAAGATGAAGCTGCTGGGGCATGGGGCGTTTCCGTATCCGAAGAAGCTGCGCTATGCGGTGCTTGCGGCGATGGATGCGAAGGCCATCAGCACGGCGGAGCTTGCGCAGTTGCATTGGCGGCTGGGTGAGTTTTATGGCGATGCCCTTGCGCGAGCGCAGGCACAGCTTGGTGTGAAGGCGAAGCTGGCGGGTATGCATGGGCAGACGGTGTATCACCAGGGTGCGGCAACTAAGTTTTTAGGAGATCGACTGCGGTGCACATGGCAGATTGGCGAGGCGAGCGAGGTTGCTGCGCGGGCGGGTGTGCCGGTGGTGAGTGACTTTCGGCCAGCGGACATGGTGGCTGGTGGGCAGGCTGCTCCGCTGGTGCCGATGTTCGATCGCGTGTTTTTCGCGCATGCGAAGCGGAATCGTGTGCTGCAGAACCTTGGCGGTATTGCGAATATGACGGCGATGCCTGCCGGGTCAAGCGATTTGCTGGCCTTTGATTCGGGGCCTGCTTCGGTGGTGATGGATGGCTGCATGCAGGCTTTGTTTAGTAAGGCGTATGACCGTGGTGGCGCTGTTGCTAAGCGTGGGTCTGTTGTAGGCAGTGTTGTGAAGGGTGCGTTAAAGCTGCCTTACTTCTCTGCCCTGCCGCCAAAGAGTTGTGGGCGTGAGGAGTTTGGTGGGGCTTATGTTGCGCGGTTCATTGCGGCTTGTCGTAAGGCTGGCGCGAACGATGCGGATGTTGTTGCCACTGCGACTACTTTGACGGCGGAGAGCATTCTGGCTGCGTATCGTGCGTTTGTTTGGCCGTTCCTTGGGCAGCGTGCGCCGCTGGCAGAGGCGACGGATTACATTGCGGCGGGTGGTGGTGCTAAGAATGCCACGCTGATGGCATTGGTGCGTGCAGGGCTTGAGCCATTGGGTGTGACGATAAGTACGACTGAGGCGTTTGGTGTTCCGGCTGAAGCGAAAGAAGCGATGGCATTTGCGTTGCTGGCTTGGTTGCGGTGGCATGGGTTGCCGGGGAACGTACCTGCTGCTACCGGAGCTTCGCGTGAAGTGCTGCTTGGACGGGTGACTTTGCCTTGATCACTCCGGATAGGCCAACAAAAGGCAGAACGCGAAGGGCGCTAAGGCCTCGCAAGGTACGCAAAGGTTTCTTACTCGCTCCGTTGCTGCTGGTGGCTGCTTGTCATAGCCGGGTGGATCGCGACACGGTTGTGATTGATATTGAAAGTTCGCCGACGAACCTGGATATACGGATTGGCTCGGATGCGCAGGCGGAGCATATTGGTGCGCTGATCTTTGACTCGGTAGTGCGGAAGGATGAGCACTACAACCTGCAGCCTGCGATTGCGACGGCGTGGGAGTGGCACGATCCGAAGACGCTGGTGCTGCACATTCGTGGAGGCGTGCGCTTTCATGATGGCAAGACACTGGATGCGACGGATGTGGCGTGGTCGATCGACAGCATGCATAATGGCGCGATTGTGACGGCGAAGAAAGATAACTTTGCGAGTGTCGATCATGTTGAGGTGGTCGATCCACGCATGTGTGTTGTGCATTTGAAGAAGCCGGATGCGAGCTTGCTTTTCAACATGAGCGATGAGTTGAGTGCGGTGGTGGAGCGTGGTGCGGGCAAGGCGATGGGTGAGCATCCTGTTGGGACGGGGCCGTTCAAGTTTGTGCGTGAGGCGCAGGATCAGGAGGTTGTGCTGGAGCGCAATGCGGACTACTGGGGAGGTTCGCCGCAGGTGCCGCGCGTTCGATTTGCTGTGGTGCCCGATGCGATTACGCGTGCGTTGGAGTTGCAAAAGGGATCGGCTGATGCGGCTTCAAACGCGCTAACGGGTGATACCGTTGCCGCAATGCAGAAGGATATGAATCTCGTCGTTGAGCAGCGGCCGGGCTCGATTGTGAACTACATCACGTTCAATGCGACGGACCCGCTGCTGAAGGATGCGCGCGTGCGGCAGGCATTTGCGTATGCGGTGGATCGGCCTGCGATTGTGAAGGCGCTGCTGCATGGGCAGGCGGAGATTGTGGATACGCTGCTGCCGCTTGGACATTGGGCTGCTCCAGGTGCGGGCGATCCGCTGGTGCGGTACTCGCGTGATGTGGGCAAGGCTGCGGCGTTGCTGGAGGCTGCGGGGTACCACGCGGATGCGAAGGGCGTGCGGATACGATTGACGCTGAAGAGCAGCACCGATGACACGATGCGGTTGCTGGCTGCGGTGGTGCAGCAGCAGGTGCGTGAAGCGGGCATTGAGTTGACGCTGCGGCAGAACGAGTTTGGGACGTTCTACTCGGACGTGACGAAGGGCGCGTTCCAGATGTATGTGCTGCGGTGGGTTGGGTCGAATGAGGATCCGGATATCTTTCGGTATGCGTACAGCTCTGCGATGATGCCGCCGAAGGGCAGCAACCGCGGGCACTACAGCAACGCGCAGGTGGATACGTTTATTGCGGAGGGCGCGGGCGAGGTGGATGAGGTGAAGCGGCGAGCGGTGTATCTGAAGCTGCAGCGGAGCTTGTCAGAGGATGAGCCGACGCTGGTGTTGTGGTCGCCGGATAACGTTGTGGTTCACTCGAAGCGGCTGCATGGCGTAGTTGCATCGGCTGCGGGGAGCTTTGCCTGGCTGAGGACGGCTACGCTGGACTGATGCTTCCCCAACTCCCCACCCATCCGCTTCGCGTATGAATGGGGCATACATCTGGAGGTTGTCGCGTTTGACCTGTGGACTGGTCCCTCGTACACTTGCAGAGGCGGTTGAGACGCGCAAGCGACTCTCGCTCACATCGTCGCGCAGGGTTCTTCCTGCACACCTGTTGCCCCCTCGTTCAATGGTAGGACAGTCGGCTCTGAACCGATCAATCGGGGTTCGAATCCCTGGGGGGCAACCAATCACTTCGTTGTAGCGATCTCGTTTTATCTTTTACTCAGGATTAAAGGGCACTGGCGAGTCCATGAGCTGTCGTGACAGCTACTTAGACAGCGCATAGAGTTACTTATGCTTCGTCGCGAAATGAGCATAGGCGTGGTTACGCGCCTCAGTGTCGAAATTGGTGGTCCAAGTTAGGCGTCAGCGATTGCTGCAATGGCCTCAGCCATCCTGCGTCCGACCACACTGGGTGTCCAAGCCTCCATAGACGCTCGGGCATTTTCTCCCATCGTATGCAGGGCTTCGAAGCTTGTAGAAAAGACGCGATTGATCGCAGCAAACAGTTCATCGGGATCTGCAGGGTCAAATAGCCAACCGTTACAGCCGTCGTGCACCAACTGTTCTGCGGCGAGGCTATGACAGCTGCCGAGCACCGGAACGCCAGCAGAGAGGGATTCATTCACTACGAGGCCCCACTCGTCGCCTAGTGTAGGAAATACATACAAGGAGGCTGCGTGGTACTCGTTGACAAGCTGCCGGCGATCCAAGAAGCCGAGGAATGTGACTTCCATGTTGGCAGGCGTGTCGAGTGATTCGATGCGTTCCCTTTCCGGTCCGGCGCCGGCTATGCGCAGGGAAACCTTACGATCGGGATGCTGCTTGCAACTGCGGTAAAGTGCGACGCAGAACGGATAAATGCCCTTACGCTCGACGAGTTGACCCGCATAGAGAAGGCGCAAGACGCCATCTTGGGAGGCTATGGATTGTCCCTCAAATTCGCCCGGATCGACGACATAGGGGATTTGAAAGCTGGACCCTGCAAAGCCGAGTTGACGAAGATACTCGCTCCCGTCCGTCGCATTGACGAGGGCTGCGTCGACGCGTTTCAGAATGAAGCGCCGCAAGCGCTGGCGCACACTGCCTCGGGACGTTTCCGTGCGCTGAGAGAGCGTAGCCCAAAGAACGAGTTTTGTCTTGGGGCGCAGGATTTTGTATACGATTGCCCAAAGCGTTCGCACACCGAACTCGCCTGTGATCACTACATCTGGCCGGTATCGCCAAAGCTGGGTGATGATATTGAGCGGGACGTGGATTTCCGACTGATCCTTGTAGCCGTTGGCATGTTGAAATCGATGTACACGGCGGTATGTCGCAAGCATCGCGACATCCAAATCTGCCCAGCGAAAGATGTCATCGCCATGGTTTTCGAGCCGGGATGAAAGAAATATGCGCGTGTGCGTTGTGTAGGAAGCAAACGCTCGCATGAGCGCAGCGCGATCCGGCAACAGATAGCTCGTTAAGAGCGCGATGCGCTTTTGTAAAAACAAGGAAGGCACGGGATCAGAGTTGAACGCTGCCGCAGTATCAGCTTGCGCGCTTTCATTGTCCGTGCCTGATTGAAGACATCGATCATCCACCTGGATGACTGGAGTTGAAGTATTGAGAGGAGTAGTAGTCATAGATTTGGGAGAAGACCACGTGAGACAGTGATTTCGTCAGCTCTTCCTGTCTTGCTGACGACGCAAAGTTAGAGAACAATCGTTGCCCGTCCGTTGCTCAATGGACGCGCTGCTTAAAGTGAGTGAAAGCATTTCATCGCCAGTGGACATTCAGGGAGAATTCTGGATGTACCTCTTGTGTGTCTTGGTTAACGAAATGAAAAGAGACTCCTAAGCTTTTTAACACGCTCCGTCCTGCGAAGACGAGAAATAACTTAGGTCTGCGAACTACTCAGTTTCAAGAAGGAATCCGACGATCCTTTCGGCGATCTCCAAATTTCCAAAACGAGTCTGCTGATGCTACTTCCTGAATGGTCCAGGCTTTCACGACATCAAGGATCCTGAATCCATTTTGTGTTCCTCATGATCAGCCAACTTTTCAGCTGAAGTCGGCTTCGGCCTACCTTGGTGCGGCCCATCGCCTACGAGATGGCGTTGCTTGTGTTGTACGGTGAAGAGTAGAACAGCGCGTTAAGCCGCTGGCCAGTTCCCTCTTCGAGTCCAACCCTGAGTTCCTGCCAAAAACCTGTTATTAGACTGGCCTTGACCCGCCTGTCCTTCTACCACCGTGTATTTCGGGAGGTTGCTGTGCGCACTAGATCCTTTTCGTTCTTTCTTCTCGTTCTACTGTTGCTATGCAGAGTGAGCTCTTCTCAGGTTATGAGCATTGCTTCAAGCGCGACGACTGGCTTGGATGTGCGGCTCAGTACTGGCTCCTACAACTACACGTTCTTTCCTGGATATCCATCTCTTTGGGGACAACTCGGCCCTGACGGCTACGTCGAGTACACAATATCCGCAGCCGCCGGTAACTATGCGATGCAGGTGTACTACTCCAATGGAACTGTAAGTAGTGGATCGTTAAGTGTTCTCATTAACGGCAATGCTGAAACATCCATTTCGATTCCTTCAACAGGAAGCTGGGACCAGTTTCAGCTGAGTGGGACCGGCACAATCAATCTCTCAGGCGGCCAAACTACGTTGCGGTTGGCAACCGGCGACACGCCACAGCCTTATAACCTAGCCGGCATCACCCTGACGCCACTCTCATTACTTGCTGCGCCTACTACTATGTCGAATGCTTCTCCACCGAATGCCTCAAGCAATCCGTTACTCGGGACCGCATTTTTCGTCAACCCCTACAGCCTTGCTGCAATCAATTCTTATCTGGGTTGCCAAAATGGCCAATGCATTTCTAAAATTGCAAGCCAGCCGCAAGGCGTTTGGTTCGGCAATTGGAACACAGACCCACGCGGAGACGCCGCAACTGTTATGGCTGCAGCGGCCGCTACTGGAACGGCTCCCATCCTGGTCGCCTACAACATACCCAATCGCGATTGCGGCGGATACTCAAGTGGAGGCGCTCCAAGCAATGACGCCTATCAAAGCTGGATCGGACAGTTTGCGTTAGGCATTGGCGCTGGAAAGGCTGTCGTCATTTTGGAGCCTGATGCGCTTACGCAATACAACACCGCCGGGTGTCTGAATGATACCCAGAAGAATGACCGCCTCTCACTCATGCAGTATGCAGTTTCTCAATTCAATCAACATGCGCCAAACGCCGCGGTCTACCTTGATGCGGGACCACCAAATGCCCTTCCAGCAACGCTGATGGGACAAACATTGTTGTATGGGGGTATCGCCAATGCAACGGGATTCGCGGTGAACGTCAGCAACTACGAATCCACTGCGGACAGCATAGCCTATGGCGATCAAGTTTCTGCAGTCGCGGCGGGTAAGCACTATGTCATCGACACGAGCAGAAACGGAAGAGGCGCGACGTCCGATCACCAGTACTGCAACCCTCCAAACCGTGGCCTGGGACAACCTTCGCAAGCGATATCCGGCAGCTTGGTAGACGCATATCTTTGGGTTCAGAATCCTGGAACTTCCGACGGTACCTGTAACGGTGGCCCGCCCGCCGGCTCGTTTTCGGCCCCATTGGCATGGACGCTACTACAAAATTCTGCCTTCTAGTCTACGCGATGCAGTGGGGTTTGTTCTGCCGATTCTGCGGACGGGCCCTGTAGTGTCCGCTACGTGACAATCAGTATCATGCGCTGAATATTTCTGGTTACCATGATACTTCGGATGTACCATAGGTCGCGCGGGTATCCGCAGAACGCTTTCGTGCGTCTAAAGAAGCGCCCGACTAGTACAACTGAAGTCTTTTCCCATGGTCACAATCGTGAGTGTAGAACACTCTAATAATCCGGTGACGTCTACCGAACTTCGTCAAAATTCTGATCCAGGTTCGGCATCCTATGGCGCAAATGGATCCGTCTTCCCGGAAGGCCGGGAAGCAGCGGCGGTCATCAGCGCGCTCGTCGATAGCATTCCCCTCCCAACAATGATTCTGTCAAAGGACTTACGCGTTGTTTCAACTTCGCCGTCGCTGCGAAGACTGCTACATATCGAGGCTTCGATTCGCGGTCAGGATATCTCAGATATTGATGGTCTGCGCGCGATACGCCGAATGCTTCAGGATTCCATCGAGTTCCTTGAACCACGTGAAGTAGATATTCAGCTTGGGGATCAGCGCTGGTTCCATGTGAGTACGAAACCCTATCGCGATCATTTCGACAGGATCGAAGGTTTGATCGTTACGCTAAGTGATGTTCAGGAGCTTCTCGAAAGTAAGCGCTTATTTCAGGAACAACGAGACCTCGCACATTGCATTCTCAATCGCATCGCCGCGTCGGTTGTTCTGGTGGATCAGTTCGGATGCATAATGGATGTTAATACTGCATTTCGCTCACTTGCCAAGCTCAAAATTGCTGACCTGAGGGGGTGGCTCTTGACCGATTTAGTCCGAAATCTATGGGGGGAAGAAGATATTGCAGATCGTATGCGAATTCTTCAATCCGCAGAGGAAGGCTCAAGCTTTGTATGGGAGCACGCAGCTTCCCACGGACAAAAACGGCTTTGCTTTACAGGCCACGCACTTCGTATCGATGGTAAATCGATTTCTCTTCTCTTCATTGAAGATGTTACCCGTATCCGCTACAACCAGCAGCAACAGACCAGGCTGGCCGCGCAGCTCGTCTCCCAGACGGATGAGGTCATGGCTCGTTTCAAGGCCACACAGGCTGAGCTACAACGATTGACTGAACACCTCATCACTTCACAGGAAGACGAACGAAAAAGGATGGCGCGGGAGTTGCATGACGACATTGGGCAACGGCTCAGCCTGCTCGCAATCAGCCTTCATAAGCTTCGCTACATAGACGAGAACAACGAGCTTAAAGCCATTACAGACAACCTTGACAGTATTAATAACGATTTACGGCATATCTCTCATCAAATGCACCCAGTGGTGCTAGAGCAGCTAGGTTTGGTTACAGCCCTGAAGACGCTGGTAGAAGAGTTTGGTAAAGCAGAATCGATGCCGGTGACGTTTTCCACGTCCGGCGACCTTCCGCCTATTAACGAATCCACCTCTATCGTGGCGTACCGCGTGACGCAGGAAGCACTTCGGAATGTTTCAAAGCACGCAGGTAAGACCCATGTGAAGGTTGATGTTCACCAGGAAGAACAGACTCTGGTTTTGAATATTCGAGATGATGGTGTCGGATTCGACGAAAAGGCGCTGGAATCAGGCGAGATGATAGGACTTGGCTTCACAAGTATGAGAGAGCGGGCTCGCCTCATCCGCGGACTGGTTACCGTCACTTCACAACTGGGTGAGGGTACCCAGGTCACTGCGCACTTGCCTAATCCAGCCGTGCTGCCGTGAGAGTCCTCGTTGTTGACGACCACGATCTCATGCGCCGGGGGATCATCTCCCTGCTGGGGAGTAACTTTAAAATTGTGGGCGAGGCCGGCAGCGGCGCCGAGGCTCTGCTAATTGCAGAAAAGCTTCTGCCGGAACTCATCATCATGGATTTGTCCATGCCGCCACCTAATGGCATTGAAACGGCAAGACAAATGGTTGCCCGGGCACCGGAAGTAAACATCATCCTGTTCACGCAACAGGTCTCCCGCGATCTGATTAAAGCTGCTTTTCACGCAGGGGTACGCGCGTACGTGGCAAAGCAGTCAGTAGCCACAGAACTGCTGTCCGCGATCGACGCGATCGACGATGGTGGATATTACGTGACGCCCAAGGCGGATCTTCCGGAGCTTGTACGCCATACAGGCAGCGTACTTAGGCATAATCCTGCGCATTTGATCAAGGCGTCGCTCACACCGCGTCAGCTTGATGTTATACGGTTGATCGCACAGGGCAAATCGCTGAAGGAAATGGCTGTAGCGCTCAATGTCTCCGTAAAGACCATCGAGTTCCATAAGAATTGCGTTGCGGATGAGCTCGGCCTGCGGACAACTGCCGAACTCACACGCTACGCCGTGGCAAACGGGTTACTCGATCTAGACTAGATGTCTTGCATGACATCTGACAGACTCATGTGAAAGCCCATCGCAATCAGCTCAAGAATTACGAGCGATACCGATTTGCGACCTCTCTCGACTTCGCTGATATAACTACGGTCAATTCCGAAACGCTGGGCCATTTGCATTTGCGTCAGGTTGCGCTGACGCCGGAGTTCGCGGAGCCTGCTGCCGAACCGTGATGTTATGTCACCCACATGGTCGGGCTTCGAGTTGATGATGACGCCAGACATATAGCGCCTGGGGTTGCCCACTTGTCCTTCGACAATGGAGTTGCGTACGGCGTGGATTTCAGTCGTGTACATAGACCTGGGAGTCTCCTTGGGGATTGAGCCTTACCCGAAGTACTTGCACTTCACGTACACTGCATCGATCGCAATGGTGAAGATACGACGGCCATGGCTAGCTCTCGTTCTCCTCTGCGGGAGTTGTTAAGCTGTCTATAGTCTATGTTTTTCTGTCTAAAGACGTAACTAGGAAGAATCCTAGCAAGATAGTGGACACAACGATACCGCAAACATGGTTTATAGTGTCGATCACTTTCGGTTGAGTGATCCCGACCCAGTTTGGCCGCTGCAGTTTCCACCCAGAACAGAATACGAATAGGACAGCACCTGGCTTGCGTCTGGGCTTATGCTGCCTGTCATATGCAGTTGACCGCCGCTGCGGTCATCCGTCGTGAAAAGGATGTCTATGTTTGCTCCCGAGATGGACGGCATATCGGATGGCATTGCAGTGCCCTGGGTAAAACATGTGAAACCAGGAAAGGTGCCCGTGACAGACAAAGGAAAAGCGCCCGAACCGTCCGCGCTACTCGCTTGCGTGGACGTGATTGTCCAGCCCGCTGAACCTACATAGGAGCCCGTAAAAGGACTGTAGCGGACCATTGTGAAGCTTCCCTGACTTCCATCGGCGCACCCACCGTAGATGTTGTAGTTCCCGGCGATGGAGCCACCAGCATTCGTCGTGGTTCCTGTGAGATCAAGATATTGGCTTTCTACTCCAAAAGAGTTCAGCACGAACGCTGCACCATTCACGAACCCCTGCGATGGAACCGCGGGGGCCGACACAAAGCAGCTTGAGTGGAGGCGAAACACGGCTGTCGTGAACTGACCTGAAGACGTCTGTCCGCCTGACTGATCGATGCTGCCGGAGAATGTACCAAGCGACTTTGTATTTGCGGCAGCGGTGAGTTGTCCCTGCCAATTCCCTGACGTATTTCCCGGCGTCGCAGTACCTGTTGGCGAAGGCGGATCAACTGGTGTCCCTCCTGAGCCGCAACCTATGAGTGAGCTCGCTAAGCAGAGGCATGCGAGAGAGACAGTAAGCGCAGTAGGCGACGAATTAAGTGAGTACATGAAACCCTTTCAAGCTTTAACCTGATGTCAGTTTGTGAGTACGAGGTACGGATTACGTTCTTTCAGTTCACCGAACATTGCAGCGAGCTCAGTTCGCCGGGTTGTCCTTCGTCCGGCAACGATGAGCACCTGTTGCACGCGATCGGCGAGCTCAAGCAGGGACCCAGCATCGGAACGAGAAGGACCGTCTATCACGGTCCAATGGCAACGGCTCCGTGCATACTGCAACATTTCATGCATTCTGCGTTTTCGTGCTTCGGATGAAAGTTGCAGATCGCATCGTCGCTTCAGCATGGCAAGGTGCAAACCATTGTCGACACGCCGGCAGATAATGGAATCAAGCGTGCGATTGCCAGCCAGAACATCTTCAATGCCTATGCGATACGGCGAGCCGCCAAAGACGTTCTCCAATCGAGGCTCGCTATTGGTTATCTCCATCAGCAAAACCGAAATCTGGTGGGCCAGGAAGGCCAAACTGAGATTCGCTGCGGTGGTGGTACGGCCCGCGCCTGGATCCGGACTGGTAACCAGCAGTTGACCATGAGATCCGTGTTCCTTCAGAAGACGTTGAATCACGGCTGTGTACATGCGGCCGGCGGCAGACTCGGGCAGATCGCCTTCGAGCGGGATTGTTCTCCTCTTCGTCTTCATCGAGAACTCCTCATGCTAGGGATGGCGCAAACGAATGCGACTCCTGTTAGTTCCATCGACCTCAATGAGTGCTCGCCGGGAATATGATCGCCCATGATCTCCACGACTATGGCAGCAGCCAAGGCGATGCTCACTGAAACGAGAGCGAAGGAGTACTCAACCAATGCTGCGATGCTGTGTGAAGACAGTCGCAACCGGGCCGCCGGTATCGTAGGCTGCGGCGCAGCTTGATCAGGAGACGGTGTAATTACGCCTAGAGCTGAGGCAGCAGGTTCGCTCACCTTGTTATGAGGCGAAGATGATTTGACGCGCTCGATCTCTCGGTCTATGGATGCTTCGTTCTCGATCAGCAGACTGATCTGCTCCATCAAATCCGTTTGCTGGTTAACCTTCGGTGGAGAAAACTGCTTTACTGGAATCTCAACTGCTCGCGATGTTCGTGACGCATCCGCCGCGTGAGAAGCCTTGGATAGTTCACCCTGCAAACGCGCAAGCTTTTCCCTAGCTTCAATCACATCTGGATGAAGATCTGTGTCGTTCACCCTCAATGTTTCGAGCCTTAGCGTTTGCTCTGCTACCTGACGGCGCAGTGATTGCTCTTGCAGGCTCTCGGGCCTGACAGGCGGTGGTTCAGGTACACGCGGCGCCGCTGTTGGTTCTTCAACCTGAACAATTGGCTGCTGGAGTAAGCGGCGCTTATCTTCGAGTTGTAACTCCAGATCCTGACGGCTCCGGATTAAGAAAGCTAACCGCCGCGTATTTATCGTCGAAGTTGGAACAGCAGAGGCTATATCGGGCAGGTGCATCGCCGGCATCCATGTCGCACCTGGCGTTGGTTGAGGGGCTAAGGTTATTTGTGTAGCTGCGACGCTCGCATGTGTCAGGAAGGCTGCTGGAAAGGCTGCATGCAACGCTATCGCGAGGGATTCGTTCCATCGCTCCGGAAACCGGGAAATAACAGGGGCACGTAGAAGCTGGAGTAGTGCCAGCACGCAGACGAAGATTGCAACGGCTAAGCGCCATTGATACAGCATCGCCCGCGCAACGGTGGTCTCACGCAGCATTAGTTCCGTGCCGTTCCGGCCCTCTCAGAGCCGCGACTTAGCCAAAGCGAAAATGTAAGTATCGTCTGCCCTGCAGGTCCATCCTCCGCCCGGTCGATCCGAGAATTTTGAAAACGGCGTATCGATGTTTGCTGGATAATGTGGCTACCAAGGCGGAAGTGGGCGCCCGCGTCCGCGAATAAAGCAGTTGATCCACCTGGCGAAACCGAACTGGAGCCAAGCAGACCGCCGGTACCCACTTCGAAGCCCGATCCGGACCGGAACGAGTGGCGGAAGCCAACTCCCGCGCTTGAAAGCATCGGTGAGGTAAGAAGCACGCCCCTTGAAAGATCACGATTAAGCACTACGTACATACTTGATCCAGTGCCAACGCGCAACGACATTGCCACGTCGCCGATGGCCTGAATGTGACCACCGCAACCTGCGGTCGCGGATGCGACACCTGCAGCAAGATTGAATGAGAGGCGATTCGATACGCTGCGGTTTTCAGAGGTGACTCCGCCACCGCTTAGGGAACAAGCGGGCAGATTGGCGAAGCTGCGGCCAGATGTTTGTGTCTCCACAAACCCAAATCCACCTACAGAGGAAGTTGGCGTAACCGCATGCAGTACCTGTGCACGACCACGCAGTGTCTGCACTAACGTGCCATGATCCGAGTAGTCTTGTAAGCTATGCGCCGCAACGAAATCCCAGGACGTTCTGCGAGAGGTAGCCATCCTTACACTCACATCCTCCTGTTCATCCACAACCCGTCCTGCGTGAAGTCCGTACGCAGCAGTCTGCGGCACCGGAGCTTCAGTGTTCCCTACGATCTGGTAGTCAAGCGGCGCCAAGGTCCGGAACTGGTCGGTTCCAACAATGTTTGTCGCGCGTGCCTGAACGACGAGCCTTGGTGTGGCCTCCGCCGTAAAGCGTAGCGTTCCCAGGTTCAAACCGACAGGTGCATCGGCACCATTCACCCGCAGATCGGCACCGCTCCCGATCTCGTCCGCGCTGAATCTCCATCTCGATCGCTTCGCAGTGACCGCGCCTGCGACGATGGCACCATAGCCCTGAGGATTTGAGCCTTGCACAAACACAGTTCCCTGCGTCAGGCCAACTGTCAGCGAGGAACGATTGAAATCCGCCGTGCTGATCCCGTTATCCTCCTGTGGCCGCAACAGCTCTCCACCAGGAATGACAGCACTCCGCCATCGATCCGTGGTTCTTAGGTCAGCCCAGCACGGCATCTCCGGCGAGGTGTTCGCAAGCGCCTCCGACAACGCATCGCCACAATACACATCTTCAACTGCGGGTATCGACACGGTGGGTAGGTAGCCCGCAGCTGGGGGCTTTGGGATAGATGATGCCGCGCTCTGTTGCGCGCGACCACTCACAGACAACAGAAGCCCTGAAAGGCCTACAACGAGTAAGTACCCGTTACCGTTTTTGCCGATGTTGGGCTTGAGGAAGAAAAGAGCCTTCATGGGATGACTACCGTGTCGCCAGCAGCCAGAGCAACATTGCTGTCGAGTTCCTTCCCTGCAAGAATGTTTTTCAAATTTACTGGCAGACGTTGCCCAGAGCCGCGAAGTACATACGCCCTTTTCAACTTCGCAAAATCGGTGGGTCCACCAGCGCGTACTAATAACTGAAGTACAGAGGTCGGACTGGTGAGAAGGTAGCCGCCTGGCCTTAGTACTTCCCCCGTGACATAGATAACCTTGCTTTTTACTTCAACGACACTCACCGTCACCCGTGGTGATTTTACGAAGGGACTGAGTTCTTTCGCGATAGAGTTCGTGGCCTGGGCGACCGTAAGGCCGGACGCAACGATTTCAGGGATAAGCGGCAGGGTAATCCGTCCGTCTGGGCGGACCGTTACGTCACGCGTTATTTGGTCCTGGTTCCACACCGAGACGTGGAGAACATCTCCAATGCCGATTGTGTAATCTGCACGGCCAGCGATGGCAGTGTTCATGAAATCCGCAGGCGCCTGCGCGTTCGCAGAAGTCGCTATTAGAGCGACGGCAAACATGAGCGACAGACGGAACGTGTTGACATGCGATCGCATCTGTTTATATGAACCTACTTGTAACGCTCGAGATGTAGAGCTTGTGGGCTACTGACGACAAATGCCGTCGCCAATAGCCTACATAGAAGCCGGCACGCTATCTGCTGGAGCTTGCGCAACTCTGTCAGCCTCCAAAGTACATAGGGAATGAACAAGCCCGCGCCGGTAATGCGACAGTGTGAAATGGTTGAGATACCGTCTGCGGTTATGGCTTCCCATGCTCAAGCGCATTTGCTTCGACTTTAGTAACGCGTCCATAGCTGCGGCAAGCTCTTCTGGAGATTGGACGCTTACGAGCATCGCGCCCGCCCCGTCGCGCCCCGTGACCTCGGGAATTCCCTGCCAGTCCGTCGCGATGATGGGCAGTGAGAAGCTCATGGCTTCGATTAAAACGACACCGAAACTCTCGGCTGGGTAGTGGCTGGGGAAACAGAAGATAGCTGCATCTCGAAACTCCTGCTCCTTCTCGCGTCCTGACAGCACGCCGCAGAATGCAACATCGTCTTGCAGATCAAGTTCTCTGACGGCCTGCAATGTCTCCTGCTGAAATGCAGCGGATTGAAAGGCACCCATCAGACGCAGGCGGAATGGTGTCCCTGCAGTTTTGAGTGCCGCGCAGGCATGCAACAGAGTAAGCACGCCTTTGCCTTCACACAATATCCCGGCAAACAGCACGACCGGTGTCGAAGCTGAATCGCGGGACGACGTGACACACATGGGAGTTTCTTCGGGGTCAGGCACGCCGCAAGGAACGACCGCAACATGCCGCGCGCCAAGAAACTTTGCGTCGAAGGATGTGGCCTCCGTGGTGAAAATCGCCAGGTCCGGCCTGCGATAGGCCAAACGAAACAACGGCCGCAGTGGCGCAGGAAGTTTTGCATAAATCTTCCAGAGACCGGCTGCGTGGAAGTGAAAGACGGTCTTGCGAAAAAAGGGCCTACAAAGGAGCAGCAGAATGAGATCACGCAGAACGGGCACAAGGTTCGCGCCCGCAGGGGGGTAATAGAGAATGTGCGCGCCGCTTCGATAGCGTGCGCGCAGAATCTCAACGACAGTTAGAAATGCGACGTAAACCTTACGTACGTCAAAGGCGCCAACCTCTTTCGTTTCGCGCGAGAAGCGCATCGGTACAAAGGTGATTGCAACATCCTCATAGTTCCCTGCGACAAAGTCACGGATCATGATGGTCTGTCCATTCAGCGGGGGTGGTGTCTGTCCCACGACCACTACAGGCAGAGGATTTGTCTCAGATGGTTGTGCGCTTTCTCCGGCATAGTCGTTGCGACGCACGCCTCGTAGCGCGGCAGCGGTACCCGCAGCTCGGGCCAGCTGGCTCTGCGCACGAACGTAGTGGTGCATGCCCAGAACGCTGAGTGGCAACCGCATGCTCCCGGTGGCGAATCCTGCAAAACTTTTACCCCATCGGACTAGCCGATGCCGTCGTCCCGCTCGTAGCCCTAGGTAGCCGTGCGTGAAGCGGTTGGCATCGCTCTTTGCTCGACCTATGATCCAGCTTGCGTTTGCACGAGAACTTGGGATACTTTCGCGCACCTCTGCCTCGTTGCACCACACCATGCTGTGGCCTGCGTCGCGCACACGAAGGAAGAAATCCGTGTCCTCTCCACCGGTGAAATCGAATTTTGCGTCGAATCGAAACTTTGCAACCACATTGCTGCGAAGCAGTGTGTTGTTAGTAGCAACGTAGTCCATTTGATCGCCGGACTTCCGAAGCGCAGGGGCGAAGAAGTTACCATGCTTGATCCAGGCAGGCGCATCCATGAAGTCCGGATAGACCGGACCCGTCACAACATCTGCGGAGTTCTCTTCCGCGGTTTGCAGAAGCGCATATAACCAGGCCGGCGATGCGGTTTCATCGTCATCGATAAATACAACGAAGTCCGCACCAGACGAATGCTCAAGCGCCAGATTCCTGCCGGTGGCTAGACCGTTTTTTGGATTTGAAAGGTAGTGGAGCGGTACGCCTTCCACTAATGATTTACCTATATGCTCCTGAGCACTGCGTTCGACGTCGTTGTCGACGACCAGGACGCTGACCTCATACTTGGGATTCATTAAGCATGTTTGGCTTCGCAGCGAAGCAAGCGTCGCTTTTAGAAGCTCGGTACGACGGTAGGTGAGCAGGCATACGGCGACTTTCATATTTGCCTTTCTTGCAATGGCATATCCATCTTGATTGCATGATCCGTGGTGAGTGTTCGTGTTTTTGAAGCAAGTGACCTGCGATCCGCATGCAGAGAGAACGCTGTAGAGGCGATGAGGCGAAACACGCTGCACAGCAACATCGCCGCCACTGCGCCGGGTACGCCGTACAGGCGGATCGCGACAACGGCAACAATTGCCAGCAGGACCGTGCTGCTGGACTGGACTTTGAAGTACGTCTCTGGACGAGACATGCCTCCTTCATATGCCCCAACCACAGTGGCCACGTACTGTATGGCAAACGATCCGATGAAGATTGGCAGCAGGCCAGAAAGATAGAGATACGGGCTGGAAGCACCGTAGACCGTTCTCATCGCGAGCCGGGGGAACACGGCGAGCGCAACGAAGCACGGCAAGAGCAATGCGCTGAACTGCAACCCTACCCGCAATGCCACCCTGCGTGCAGCGGGATAACCCTGTGGAGCGATGCGCGCGACTGCGGGAATAAGTGATGTGTTCACACTAAATATGATCGGGTTTGCAAGACCCGCTAAGTTGAGAAGCGACTGATATCCCGCAACACCAAGTGGACCAATCGCCCATGCAAGTGTCCAACTGGGCAGTTGCAAGGCAACCATGTTGAAGGCATTTCCGCCGAGGATGTGGCGTCCCATCTTCCATGCGAAGTGCATGTCGGAACGAAGACGCCCCCCGGTTTTTAGATCCCATGGCCTCATCCCCAGCGCCAGCATCTGCCAGCAAAGCGCCGCAACGGATGTGCCAGCGATAATGCCGAGAATCAAGGCCAGGCTGTTCGGCTTCAGGAAAAGGATGATTGCTGCCTGTCCCACATAGCATAGAAAATCTGGAATAACAGCCTTTGCGGCACTTTGCGAGGCCAGCAAAGCCCGCCGGGTTGTCTCCTGTAACTGCCATGCAACCATTGCGCCGACTAAAGGCAGGATCAGGGAGACCTGTCGTGTTGCGATGACAAACAAGAGGCAAATCACCGCCAGCGCTACGGACAGAAGCGCCGTTTGCACAAGTGATGAGCACGTGGCCCGCTCAAGCTCCTTGTTTCGTATTGTTGCCACCTGCAGCGTCAAGGGATACACCACAAGCGAACCATGGCACGTATTGATGGCATACAAGAACAAGAGAAGCAGACTGAACTTGCCGTAATACGTGGGCTGCAGTGTCCTGGCGAGCACGAGCGCCGTTGCAAAATTACCACCGCTCACGACTGCCTGATCCAGGAGAACGTATACTGACTCTCCTTTTAGGAACTTAGTGAGCCAGGTACTATCGTGTTTGGTCGTACGACTCATCCAAGTCTCCTAGCGGCAATGCAAAGCTGAATCAGCTATCTCGGCTGTAACGAGGGCCGAAGAATTAAGCGCCTCGACACGCGATCAAAGGCTAGGCACCTGAATAAAGCGTTGAACAGGAGGGGTGCGGGTAACTCGTACCGCTGATCTTGACATGGCGGTTCCGAGGGCCACGATGAGGAAGAACGGAAGCCCACTGCGGGTAAGCAATGCACTCTCATTCAGGTTGTAGACCAATAGAAAGACGAGAAAGACCATGGGTAGTAATGCGCTGCTACCCTTCTCCACAACCGTTCGCCCTAAGGCACGGGCTATATAGCCACACAGAATGGGAAGGAAGAGCAATGCGCCAACAACACCGATACTGAGGAGGAGATCGAGATACCCATTGTGTGCAGTCGGCACCAGCCAACCCACACTGCGGATGATCGACAGCGAATCGCCTTCCAGGCCTCTCCAAAACGCATCGAAGCCATAACCCACCCAAAGATGATTTTTGATCGCGACGATCACCAGCGCCCACAGTTCCGTGCGGCCGGTGAGCGTTGCGTCTTTGGACACGAGCGCAGGAATGCGCTCAATGTTGAAGCCTGTTAGAAGGACTAGCCCCACCAGCACTACGGAGACAAGGGCTGCCAACGGGAGTCTTTCTTTTGTTTTGAAACGGGTTACGAGAAGAAATGGAAAGACGAGAACCGCCGCTACTGTTGCAATCAAAGATCCACTGGAGTGCGACCACAACAGGGCTCCGCCAGCTAACAATGCCAAGGGCCAGCGGAGTAGCCGAAATTTTTCGAAGGGACAGAAGAGAAATACAAGCACAGCAAGGCCCTGTTCGAAGCCGAACACATTCTTGTGTGTGGTTAAACCTCGGAGAGCGGCAGGATCATCACCCCCGAAAAGAAAATGGCGGGCGAAGAGAAAGAAAACTGCACACATCGCCAGATGAAGGACACTCGCAATGCCGACCATGCGCCCAATCTCGAGCACACTAAAATCTGTGCCGACCATGATCCCGATCCATGCCGTGACCACAAGGATCAGAACCCGCCGCATTACAAGCGAAGGCTCGTCGCTCCAAGCTGCCGAGGCCACGCAAAATACGAGCAACGGAAGAAGAATCGCCTGCTTGGAAGCCGAGCGAAGATATCTTCCCGGTGCACTGACAAGATTCCAAAGTAACAGCGCATACAGGCACGCCATGGCTACAAGAACCGGAACATGGAGCCCAACGTCAACGACGCCGAGATCCGTATCGGCCTGGCCGGGTGCGAAAAGCCCAGCCAGCACACCCATCATGGTGAGGAGTAGACCAATGACGACATATCGAGATGCAGTTCGATTCAGCATGTGACGATTCCCTTTCGGACCTGCGCTAACGGGCGACTGCGTAGAGAGCTGCACCTGACAGTGAGGCAGTGATGGCAGAGGTGTCCTGGATGAATGTGCGCATGCCACTCGCCGGTATGTAGAGCACATCACCATTGATCAGCTTCTGATCCGGCTGCTTGCCTTGCTCCATGGCCTTGAGGGCGATTGGAATCGTGATCGTTCCGTCGTTGGATTTACGCAGAAGAAGTATCTTGTCGCGGGACGCAAGACGAGTTGTTCCTTGAGCCTCAGAGATGGCCTGCAGGACGGTCATAGACCCTCCATCCCGCATGATGTAGCCACCCGGCCGGGTCACGCTTCCCATGACATAGGCAAGGCCTGCGCGGGGCACAATGACCGTGTCACCTGGAAATACACGCACATCACTATGTGCCTGCTGGTCGCTGTCGTTTTGCTGAAGTTCGACGCGCTCCAACGTATGTGTTTGCCGCCGCTGGATCGTGACATGCGAATCAGCAGCTTCAGTTCTGCCACCCGCTAATGCCAGGATGTCCACAAGAGAACGTGCGCTGTAGATGGGGTAAATGCCGGGTTTGGTGATCTCCCCTTCAACGGTGATGCCCTGTGTTGCAAAGTCCTTCAGCTCCACCGTTACGTTCGGTGAGCGGATCAGGTTTTCAGTCTTGAGGCGCGTCTCAATTGCTTTGCCAAGTTCGTCCGGCTGCAGGCCCTCTGCCTTTACGTCCCCGAGGAGGGTGAGGTGGATGGTGCCGGCGGCAGTCACGCGGACGCTTTGTGAAAGTTCCGGCGCGTCGTACACCGTGACGTTCAGTACATCGCCTACGCCAATGACGATCCCTTGCGGCGCATCGGGAATCTGCCCAGGCATAGGCAGACGGACCCTGCCACTCTGGGTTGGAGCTGCGCTCCGGTCGATAACGATGGGTGTGACCGAAGGCGTACTTGTGGTGGTAGCGCCGGACTGCCCGAAAATCATCGGGCTAAAGAAGATCGCTCCTAATAAGGCGATTGCGGCGGTGTTACGAAACGTGCTGCGCGATGGAATCACCAGTGGTGCAGGCGCGAGTATCTGCGACTCGTTGGCTGCATAGCCGGAGTTCTGTTTACCCCAGTAGTAGTAGAAGTCAGAAGAATCAAAATCGATACCGTTGAGCACGATGCCGAGCACTTTCGCACCGCCCCTCCGAAGAACGTCGAGCGTACGATTCAACGAGTGCTGCTGGGTTATACCGCACTTCGCCACGACCAGCACAGCATCCACCGAACTGGAGAGAGAGACAGTGTCTGTAACCGCAAGGATGGAAGGAGTGTCGATCAGAACGACATCAAACCGGTTCTTCAGTTTCTGCAACAACTCGGCCATGGGTCTTGAGCCAAGCAAGTCTGCTGGCTGATGATCCTGATGACCCGCCGGCAGAACAAACAAGCCCGGTAGCTCGACATAGGCTGTGATGAACTTTTGCCATTCGGTCTCGAAGACAGCCTCATCCAAACCTGGATGACCGCCGAAACCAAGAGAATCGGTGAGCGTGTGCTTTCGCATGTCTCCATCCACCACGATGACGGTGCGGCCTGACTGCGCTATTGCCGATGCGAGATTGAATGTCGTGAAGCTCTTTCCCTCACCCTCAGAAGTACTGGTGACTGCAAGTACCGACCAATTCTTCGGCGTGATAATCGATAGGATCGATGTTCGAAGGGCACGGAATGCCTCAGCCAATGCTGAGCGAGGCGCGCGAGCGGTTGTTTCGTACTGCCATGCTTGCCCTGCAGAACGCGTGAGCGAAAGCACTGCTGCTTTCGTCAGGGCTCGCTCTGCTGGAGGCAAGAGGCCGAGCACAGGTGCAAAGGATGACTCCTCAATTCTCTGCGGATCTCGCACGCGAGTGTCAAGGGCATCGACGAAGAACGCAATGAGTACACCAAGGCCGAGACCTGCGACAGCCGCGATCAAGAGGCTGAGTAGCGCCATTGGCTGCGCCGGCCGTGCCGGTGGAACTGCGGCATCCAGCACCTTCAGGTTTGAGGAGCGAATGCCTGCGAGGACACCGGCCTCCTTCAAGCGACGCAGTAGTTGCTCATACAGGTCGCGGCTTGAGTCCGCTTCATGTTTCGCACCTGTGTAAAGAATGGCATCGTGATTCATCTGGGCAGCGAGCGCCTTCTGCGCTGCCAATGCCTTAGAAGCCGAAGCCTCTGTATCCAGCGCGACCTTGTATTCCGCGGCCGCTTGCCCGGTCAACCTTTCCACTTCACTCGCGATCGACGCCTGGATGGCACGCAGCTTTTCGCCTGCCTGAACTACCTTCGGGTATTGCGAACCATAATGAGCGTTTAACTCGGCGTAATTCGCCGCAGCATCTGCCTGCTGCTGCCGCAGTAACTGCAGAGGAGCATTTGCGGTGTTTGCTCCGGTACCCTGCGCGCCAATCATGCCGGCTAAAATCTCCGGGTTCTTCGTCATCGCAAGGCTATATACCGACTTCCGAAGAGCCAGCGTCGATTGCGCGGCAGTCAACTGAGCGTTCAACTGTTCAAGGCGAGCGTTCGTCGCATTATTGGCTTCATCGACGCCGTAGATACCGCTCTGCTGTTGAAGCCGCACGACGTTAGCCTGTGAAGCATCCACCTGCTGCTTCATCTGCTCGAGTTCTGTTGAGAGAAACGAAGTTGCCTGAGAACTGGCTGCAAAGCGCGTCTGGAAATTATGGTCGATGAAGTCCGCAATGAGCTGGTTCACCACTTGTGCCGCACGTGCAGGATCGCGGTCGAGGAACTGCACAGAGATCAAACGTGTGCCTGAAACCAACCCCACTTTGAGCCGGCCTTCGAAACGCTTGAGCGCATATGCGCTTGCTGCCGGGTTGTCATCGAGCTGCTGCGGCTTACTATTTTTATGCAGTTCGTAATCCGCACTATCATCCAGCCGAAGCTCATGGATGACACGTAGCGCTAAGGATCTGGATTGCAAAACATCCACCTGCGTCTGCGCTGCCAAGTTAAAGTCCAGCGCGTCAGCGGCGAGTGATGCACTTGCCTGCGCAGGATCTCCCAGGTCCGTCGCAGCATTCTGCTTCAGGATTTCGATCTTCGCATCTGCCTCGTACAGGCGCGGCCAAACGATCATATAAGCAAGCGAAACCAGCAGACACACGGCAACCGTTGCCATGATGTAACGCTTGCGGCGCCGCAATGTCTTCCACGCATCGCGAAGGGAGTAAGTATGTTCCGTGTACGGCTGCACAGGCAGAGGTCCAGGGGGGAAACCCGTAGTGGCGAGTTGGTCGCGTTCGTTCATAATGTGGCGCTCCTGATGAGGCAAGCTCTGGCTGTCGGAGCTGTTAGGCGATTTGCAGTACGTGAGTTTCGGCGTTGTGCTCAGTTACACCGCCGGGCGCGAACGAAGTGGGCTCGATGATGCCGTGCATCGGCGCGGTACCGACACCGTAGTAGGTGAGGCCTGCAGCACTGGCCGCGGACGGATCCAGCAGATTCTTGCCATCGAGCACGACCGGCAGATTGAGCAATCCACGAACGCGTGCAAGATCAAGCTTCTTGAACTCGGGCCATTCGGTGAGGATCAGCAGAGCGTCCGCTCCGGTACACGCTGTATATGCATCCGACGCATACGAGATCGCCCCAAGCCCGATCAGGTCCTGGGCATTCTCCATGGCGACTGGATCGAACGCAACAATTGTTGCTCCGTTCACTAATAGCTCTCGCACAATCGCGATTGCCGGTGAGTCCCGCACATCATCGGTACCGCCTTTGAATGCCAGGCCAAGGACCGCAAGACGCTTGCCGCGGATCGTCCATAGGGCTTCCCGAATCTTCGAGACAAAGCGCGTCCGCTGCTCTTCGTTTACGGCCATGACGGCCGTCAGCAACTGGAAGTCATATCCGACGGACTGTGCTACCGACTTGAAGGCAAGAACATCCTTCGGGAAGCACGAACCTCCATATCCAATGCCGGGCTGCAGGAAGCGAGGTCCAATCCTTGCATCAAGACCCATACCAACAGCAACCTCACGGACGTCTGCACCGACTCGCTCACATACATTCGAGACCGAGTTGATGAAGGATATCTTCAGCGCCAGGAAGGCATTGGATGCGTGCTTGATGAGCTCGGCGCTTTTTACCGATGTGACAATCAGCGGTGCTACATGTCCCGCCTCAATCTGCTTCGGACCAGCAATGCAGTCCGGCGACGCATAATAGGCGCCGGTGAGCAAAGGCGCGTACACAGCCTTCATCATCTCCGCCGACGCTGTATCACGAACGCCCAGCAGAATGCGATCCGGATACAGGAAGTCACGTACTGCCGTACCCTCGCGAAGAAACTCAGGGTTCGATGCGATGCTGAAGTTATGCTCAGAAGCACCATTCAACAGCAGTGTGCGGCGGATTGCATCACAGGTGCCAACGGGAACCGTGCTCTTTTCAACAATCACCTTATGACGATCCAGCGATCCGGCTAGCTGACGAGCGACGCCTTCCACATACGACAAGTCCGCGTCACCGTTGGCAGAGGGCGGGGTTCCAACGCAAATGAATGCAACATCGCAGAACCGGAAGGCCTCCTCGATACTGCTCGAAAAACGGAGACTGCGGTTGCCGTGCTTCCGCAAAAGCTCAGGAAGCAGCTCCTCGTGAATCGGTACGTGCCCTGCCTTGAGCTTCTCTACCTTGGCCATATCGTTGTCGACCGTGATAACTTCGTGGCCGATTTCAGCGAAGCACGCCGCTGAAACCAATCCCACATAACCTGCACCAATGATTGCAATCTTCATAGTTGGCCCCTTTATCTCGTTCACGTATCACTTATTGGGTGGTGCTCAAACGCCATACAGCAATTCTGACAAGCTAATCTCCAGACCCAGCGCGATAACTTCCAGCATGGGAAGGGAAATTGATTTACGGCCTCGTTCAACGTCTGAAATGAAACTTCTGTCGATACCGAAATGAACCGCCATACTTACCTGCGTAAGATCATGCGCGCGGCGCAGTTCCCTTAACCTTCTACCGAAGCGGGCGGTTACATCATCTGAGGCTGACGCGCCCCTATTCATCACTTCCGGCGGATCTCGTCTCGCACAGTGTGCCGACAATCCGTATCGATATAACCCAGGTGGTTCCATGCGCGCCCCTCGGCTGAAAGTTACTCGTCAAACAGTTCAAGCAGCATAGAGAGCGGAGCTTCGGACATCCCGGAGGACAGACTCGCCGCTCCCACTTAGCGCCTGAATCGTCCACACCAGACCTTCCTCCAACTGAATGCGAGGAGTCCACCCCAACAATTTCCGAGCACGGGTGATGTCTGGCTTGCGTTGCTTCGGATCATCCTGAGGAAGCGGCCGGTGAACGATGCGGCTCCTGGAACCAGTAATCCTGAGCACCAGCTCAGCGCATTCGAGCATCGTGAATTCTTCGGGATTACCGATGTTGACCGGTTCATGCTCCTTGGAGGCTGCAAGTTTCATCAGTCCATCGACCTGATCGGAGACGAAACAGAAGCTGCGCGTCTGTTGCCCGTCTCCGAAGATGGTGATGTCGTCCCCGGCAATCGCCTGGCGCACGAAGGTAGAGATAACGCGGCCGTCATGCGACTGCAGGCGAGGACCGTATGTGTTAAATATCCTGACAATGTGCGTGTCGACATGGTGGTAACGATGCCATGCCATAGTCGCCGCTTCTGCGAAGCGCTTGCTCTCGTCATAGACCGACCGCGGTCCGATCGGATTAACATTTCCCCAATAGCTTTCCGGCTGCGGATGAACATGTGGATCGCCGTAACATTCTGATGTCGAGGCAAGTAACAGGCCAGCACCATAGCGGCGTGCGAGTTCCAGCATCTGCATCGTGCCGACCGATCCAACGCGAAGAGTCGCGGGACCATGCTCAAGGTAATCAAACGGACTAGCCGGGGACGCCATGTGGTACACGAAGTCAAACGGCCCTGGATCAAATGGTTCGCAGATGTCCTGCTTAAGAAAACTGAAGCGAGGAAGGCCGGCGAGGTGCTCAATATTGGCCATCCGACCTGTGATTAGGTTATCGACAACCATGACGGAATGACCTTCCGCCAGAAGTGCATCTGCCAGATGTGATCCGAGAAAGCCTGCCCCACCCGTAATAAGAATGTGCATCCGTAAACTCCTTTCTGCCCTAGAAGAGCCGTACAAACAATCAGCCGTAGCGTTCCATGCGCACCGGCGCTCTACCGTCGCGGGAGTAGTGCAGACCTAATGCCTGACCAGCGATGACGTAGAGGTAGTAAGGATTGAGGTAGAGGTAGCGGCGCCATAACCGCTTCGGCTCCCGGAACAATCGATAGAGCCATTCGAGCCCCATACCCTGAAGCGCAGCCGGCGCCTGCGGCAGCGTACCTGCAAGGAAATCGAATGCGGCGCCCACAGCAAGAAGCGGCATAGGCAGAAGGCTGGCCATCTCAAAGGCAAACACCTCCTGCCGTGGACAACCGAGGCCTACGAACGTAATCATCGCTCCCGTTTCACAAATGCGCTGCGCGAGTGCGCTGCATTCTTCGGGCTCCAACTTGCGAAAACGGGATGGTTCCATACCCGCAACACGGAGGCCGGGAAACTTCTCTTTAAGCTGTGTGCGAAGTGACGAGAGCACCGCCTGCGACGACCCGTAGAAGTAAACGGGCAGTGCTTCACGCTCCGCCATGGCGATGGTACGTAGCGTCAGCTCCGGCCCGTATACTCGCTGACTCAAACCAACTTGGTGGAGCAGATTCAACGCCCATCGAACCGGCTGTCCATCCGGAAGAGCTAGATTGAAGTGATTCAAACGGTACTTCTGCTGCTCGTCCATAACGGCCGTCATAACACCATGGACCGCTAACGCCGTAACCGTAAAGGAGCGGCGCTCTTCACTCGCTAGAAGAATCTGCGACACGGCCTCTTCGTAATCCACGGCATCGATCATGACGCCGGCTACGTTTCTCTTTCCCCTGTTGATCATGCGACCACCGCCGCTTCGTCCCGCAGCCAACGCTCAACATTGTGCTCATAACTCGCTCGCAAAATCGCATCCACGTTATATGTCAATTTCCAATTTGGATAGTGGCTCTGGAAGCGGGAGATATCACTGATCCACCAGACGTGATCTCCTTGCCGATTCGTGTCCTTATACGTCCACTGCAGCTTCTCTCCACTAATCCGTTCGCTCGCTTCTATAGCTTCCAGCATTGAGCAGTTTGAGAAACGGCTGCCTCCGATGTTATAGACCTCTGCTAGACGGGGATTGTTAAAGAAGGCATCGAATGCCTGGATCAGGTCATAGCAATGGATGTTGTCTCGCACCTGCTTGCCGCCGTAGCCGAAGACCTCATATGGAGTGCGAGTAACGGCACATTTCATGAGATAGGCCAGGAAGCCGTGCAGCTTGGTTCCGGAGTGCTGAGGTCCGGTAAGGCAACCACCGCGAAAGCAGGCCGTCCGCATACCGAAGTAGCGCCCATACTCCTGAACCATGATGTCGGCTGCGACCTTGCTCGCGCCGAACACTGAGTGCATGCAGTGATCGATATTCATGCTTTCGTTGATACCGTTTACGAAGTCATGTGATGGGTTGATCTCCCACCTCGTCGTGAGTTCGTCAAGCGGAAGCCGATTGGGCGTGTCACCGTATACTTTGTTTGTGGATGTAAAGATGAAGACTGCGTTTGGTGCGTGGCGCCGTGTTGCCTCAAGCACGTTGAGTGTTCCAACGGCGTTCACGCCGAAGTCCATCTCTGGATCCCGAGCCGCCCAATCGTGCGAAGGCTGCGCTGCAGTATGAACGACGAGTGCGATGTCCTCTCCATACGTTGCAAAGACTGTCTCAAGCGCACCCTTGTCGCGGATATTGATCGATTTATGTGTAAAGTTGCGTACCGTCTTCCGTAATTCAGCGCTCGTCCGGGACGTGGAAGCTTCCTCGCCAAAGAAGACGGCTCGCATGTCGTTGTCGATGCCGATGACGTCCATACCCCGCGAAGCGAAATGGCGAACCGCTTCCGAACCGATCAACCCACCGGATCCCGTTATTACCGCAATACTCATTAAGAACTCCTTCTCACTTCGTTGTTTAGGTGGGACTAAATGCCGCGGACAGCAAAAAGCAACGTGTGCAAGATAATCGCCGTATCCATAAATAGCGACTTATGCTTTAAGTAATAAAGGTCGTATTGAATGTTTTCGTGGATGGGTCTGGCTCGGTGCTCACTGATTTGCCACAACCCGGTCAGCCCTGGTTTGGCTTTCAAACGAGCCCGGTGCGCGTCTCTATAGTTCTCAACGATGAACGGCATCTCTGGCCGAGGACCGACCATTGACATTTGTCCAGCCAGAACATTGAGCAATTGGGGCAATTCATCCAGGCTAAGCTTCCTCAGAATGCGCCCGACGGGAGTAATGCGTAAGTCGTTGGAGGTGAGCGGACTTACTGCGTCGCCACAGTCTGCCTGGTACATCGTCCTGAATTTAAGGATCGTAAATGGTTTGCCGTTAAGCCCGATGCGCACCTGCCGGAAGAGGATAGGACCGGGCGAGGATAGATAGACGAGGACTGCTGTCACCGCCATGGGAAGTGCAAACACCATCAGCAGACCTGCGCTTACCACGATGTCAAACGATCGAGCCGCCCACAGTTGAAATGAGGAATGCGCGAATTCGTGAAGTCCGTAAAACAACTGCCCGTCCAGCTCGAAGTGGTCTAATTCAGTACTCTCGGTATCCCCAACCTTCGCGACAAACAAAATAGAGACATCTGTCTCGTCGGCGATTGTTCTCAGCGCTGACACTTGATCTTCAGAGAGATGGGGATGTACGACCAGGATGATCTCTACGTCATGGGCGCGTACAACGTGCTTCGAGAGCACTTCGTTCCGCAGCGTTGCTATGCCGTCACCCGAGCCAGGAATGGACGGGGTGCTGTCGATAATGGCAACAGCACGCATGCCTAGTTTCGGTGCACGTTTAAGAACGAGGTTCAACTGCTGTGTCGAGCCTGGACGTCCATAGATAAGCACGCGTCGCTGGAATGAACCGCGTCGCCGTAAGGCCCGCAATCCCGCACGGAAGAGGTGCTTTTGAAGCAGCAGGCCTAGGAAAAAGATGCTGGCGAAGCCAAGCAGCCGCAGGGCGGAATCCAGACCGCCATTTGTAAAGAGAAGGATGGACATAACAAAGAGTGTCGGTATGGAAACCGCACGGATGAGGCAGGCAGTTTCTTTGACCTGGAGCAAGCCATCGCACATGCGATACGTTCCACACACGTCTAGCCAGAAGATGCAGGCAAGTGCGGCCGTTGCAAAGAGGCCTGCCTGTGCTGCTGGTGAGCTGTGCATCACCAACTCTCTCCAGATAGCGACCGAACCATCTGCCGCCTGCACATGCTGGCCTGCGAGAAAGGACAAAACAACGATCACTGCGAAGTCGGCTGCACGTTCCAGCAGCGGGATCAAAACCATCTGAAGAGACCCGGTAGCATGGGGTCGCTGGCGTACGGATCCACCTAGGTGGGCAGCTTGTTGGTTACGGCCTACATCGATAGGCCTAATTGCACCAGCCACAACTTTCACATCGGCCTCCAGGAGCACATAAGTAGAAACAAGGGCAAGCTGGATCGTCGGCGCATTCAGAGCGCAAAGTCAGAAACCTGCGACACAATCTAAGTACTAAGGAAACAGTCAAACAGGTGGTGTGGTTGCAGCAGGAATAGCGCAGTTAGCATTAAACTTCCGCTACAGTCCTGTTCAATGAAATCGAGTATGTCGCAAAGAACCGGCACGAAATGTCGGCTTTAGTCATCATTCGGACCATAGTCATCAACAACAACCCGTTGGACTTGCGCAGGCAGCGCGAATACTCATTTACTTATGTAATGGTGTTTGGCGTGATCAAGTAGTTAGTTCCTTGCAGGCAGTAAAGTATGCCGCGGAACTGAGCTGTGAGATCATAGCGATCAATAAAAGTGGACTAAAGACCGAAATCGCTCGTCTTTTAGCTTAAGCATGCAAAGTATTGGACTAAGCCAAGCATCGCACTCATACCGACACATCTCACTTTTTGGATATCGGATATCTTTACGTTGCTTAAGCAAGTAGATGATTACCAGTGGCCTGTCAGTAGACGCAGTCGTACACGTAAGCGTGGAGTCATCTCTGATCGTGGCCGCGCGCGAAGTCATCGTTATGATGATTAGCTCGTTTGTCGCGATGGTGCCGGCGCGGCTAGCCCTAGCTTTGAATGAGTACGATCGCAACTGACTGGCGCGGCGGCTTTGATCAGCCACGGCCAAAGATGGTTCTATCGTTCGACCGCGCTCCACTCGCTGGTAGTGAGCTGCGAGAGTTCTGTCGGGCTACTTAGCTTAAAGCCGCTACTGCCTGGTTGCCGCCTTTGCCACCGGGGTAGGTTGCGAACGACGTATCCATGACCATCGCGCCCTTTGCGGGCATGCGTCCAGGTTGGCGACCAGATCAAGGTTCAGGCTGCCGACAACTACGATGTTCTTCTTCATCTCAATCGCCTGCTCTTCTAGGCGATGCCGCACGGGTTTGCGGAAGACTCTCCATCACAACGCGAAGGTAAGGCATATGCGTCACAACGCCGGGTATTCGGCCCGAACATGCTCGGACGATTTAGACTTTCCCTGATGGAATGCTATGAAATGGATGGTAGTGCCGATGTCGAGCCAGGTTGCTGACGTTGTTTTGCCGCAAAACATTCACGATGATGAGGCCGCTGCACCGCTTGTCTTTCTTTATGAGCACCCGCAGTGGTTTGAGCCGATCTTTGCGGAGCTGACGCGCCGTGGCGTGCCGTTCGACAAGATGTTTATTCCGGATCACTTCTATGACATTGGCGGCGATACGCCGCAGTTCAAGGTGCTGTTTAACCGCATGAGCCCCTCGGCGAACAGTCGCGACCATGGCTCGGGCATCTTTCATACGCTGGCATACCTTGAGCATCTTGAACTGCTGGGCGTACGCGTACTTAACGGCGCGAAGGCCTTCCGGTATGAGATCTCAAAGGCTGCGCAGCATTCGCTGCTGCGTTCCCTTGGTATACGCTTTCTGCCGTCGCGCGTGATTCATGATGCGAGGCAGGCTGTTGCCGCGGCTGAAGGGCTGCGCTACCCGATTATTGTGAAGGCCAACATTGGCGGCAGCGGCAAGGGCATCGTGCGGTTCAACACGAAGGAAGAGCTGCAGGCCGCGGTTGATCATGGCCAGATCGATCTTGGGTACGACAGCATTGCGCTTGTACAGGAGTTTGTGCCGGCTCGTGGCGGCTACATCACGCGTGTGGAGACACTGGGTGGCAAGTATCTGTATGCGATCCATGTGTATCTGACGGGCGAGACGTTCGACCTTTGCCCTGCGGATATCTGCCAGACCAAAGCGGGTGAGTCGCTGGATACTGCTTGCGTGCTTGAGGCGTCGAAGTCCGGCTTGCGGGTGGAGGGTTATACGCCGCCTGCGGAGGTCGTCGAGAAGATCGAGCGGATTGTGCGGGCTGCTGGTATTGATGTGGGCGGCATTGAGTACATCGTGGATGACCGCGACGGTGAGATCTACTACTACGACATCAATGCGCTCTCAAACTTTGTTGCGGATGCGCCGCGCGTGATTGGCTTCAATCCGTTTGCCAACCTGGCGGATTACTTGGAAGACGAGGTTCGGCGTGCCGTCTAAACCGCTGCGTTTCGGGTACTGGATGCCGGTGTTCGGTGGCTGGCTGCGAAATGTGGACGATGAGGGCATGGAGGCGAGCTGGAGCTACACGAAGAAACTTGCCCAGCGCAGTGAGCAGATCGGCTTTGACCTAAGTCTGATTGCCGAACTGAACCTGAACGACATCAAGGGTGTAGATGCGCCGAGCCTGGACGCCTGGTCGACGGCTGCCGCGCTGGCTGCTGTGACGGAGTCGCTTGAGCTGATGGTGGCGGTGCGGCCTACGTTCCATTCGCCCGCGCTGTTCGCCAAGCAGGCTGCGAATATCGACGGCATCAGCCATGGGCGGCTTGCGTTGAACGTTGTCTCTTCGTGGTGGGAAGAGGAGGCGAAGATGTATGGCGTTGACTTTGAACGGCATGACGATCGGTATGGGCGTACGTCGGAGTGGCTCGATGTGGTGAATGCGCTGTGGTCGGAGCCGGTGTACTCGCACGATGGGCGGTATTACAAGACGCAGAACACCGTGCTGCAACCGAAGCCGGTGCGGACGCCTCGGCCACCGATCTATGCGGGTGGTGAGTCTGAGGCGGCGAAGAACCTGATCGCGCAGAAGTGCGATGCGTACGTGATGCACGGCGACTCGCCGGAGCGTGTGGCGAAGAAGATTGAGGACATGCGGGAACGGCGTGCGGGGTTTGGGCTGGGGCCGATGCAGTTTGGCGTTGCGGGCTATGCGTTCACGCGTGAGTCCGACGCTGAGGTGAAGGCGGAGATCGATCGGATCACTGATGTGAAGAGCAACGCGAAAGGCTTCGCGAACTATCAGCAATGGCTGCAGGGGACGCAGCTGGAGCAGACGATGTCCCTGCAGGAATACTCGGTTTCAAATCGCGGCCTGCGATCTGGGCTTACGGGCATGCCGGCGCAGGTGCAGGAGCAGGTGGGGCGGTTCGCCGAGGTGGGTGTGGATCTGCTGCTGCTGCAGTTCAGCCCACAGCTGGAGGAGATGGAGCGCTTCAGTGAGTCAGTGATGCGCCCACTGGGCGGATAGAGCAACCTGTGATCTACAGGCGGTCAATGATGTTACCCCAGTAGGCGATGTCGGGCGCGAAGATGGGCTTGGCGTGCGTGCTATCCGGCACGATGATGAGTTCGCACGGTGCTGCGCTGGACTGCGCGAGGGTTTCTGCCATGCGATACGAGAAGAGCTTGTCGTTCTGGCCGTGCACGATCACGGTGGGGATGGTGTTGTGTTGCATGGCGGCTACGTTGTCCCACACAGGCGGCAGCAGCAGAGGGATGGGCCATGGGAAGCCCATGCTGACAGCTGCCCGGCGAAGCGATGTGTAGGACGCGCAGAGGATGAGCCGGTGCGGATTGAGCCTTGGCGCGATGGATGCGGCGATACCCGTGCCGAGCGAGTAACCGAGCAGCGAGATGCGCTGATCGGGCATGAGCGTCTGTAACAGGATGTAGGCTTCGAGTGCGTCTTTCTCACATTGGCGGACATCGGCGAAGCCCGTGCTGCGGCCCCAGCCGGAGTAGTTGAAGAGCAACGATGCGACACCATTTTGGGCAAGCAGGCGTTGCACGGACTTCCAGTGCCAGACGGTTTCGCCGATGCCGTGACAAATGAGCACGGCTCCCTTGGCTTCGCCTACGGGCTGGACGAGCTTCGCATCGATGAGGTTGGAACCACTGGGAAATGTGGTGCGCACGCGAAAGCTCCCGCGCTTTTTGATGCGGACACGGTTGTGGCGAAGGTACCGGCCGCCTGCGATGAAGAGTCGGCTGACGATGGTGACCGCGATTGTGAAGACGGCGTACTGGATGCGGCGCAGTACGGCCATTACTCTTCTCGGAGGACTTCAAGCGGCTTTTGGCCAAGCACGCGGAAGCTGGCGAGCCATCCTGTTGCGACGGTGAGAAGTGCGACGCCGAGCAGCGAGAGCAGATTCGTCATGGCAAGGAAATGGTAGTCGAGGTCGAGCTTGCGAAGGACGACGCGCGTAGTGATGTTGGCGAAGATGAGACCGACGAAGCCGGCGATGAGACCGAGTGTGGCGAACTCAATGGAGAAGATGGCTGCAATCCGCGAACGTGTCGCTCCGAGGGTTTTGAGAACGACCACTTCGCGCACGCGGCGGTAGCGTGTGCCTGCGATAGCGGAGGCGAGGATGACGAGTCCGGCAAAGATGGAGAATCCCGCGAGGAATTGCACCACGAGCGAGACCTGCAGGAGGACGCCACGCAGGGTCTCCATTGCCTGGGCTACGTTGATGACGGTGACGGTCGGATACTTCGCATAGAGTACGCGCTGAAGTTCGCCGACGCGCGCGGGGTCGGCGTGCACGCCTCCATACCAGACAGCGGGCAGCTTCGCGAGCGGCGCGTGCGGCAGCAGGAACTCGGAGCGCGACCATGCGTGCTGGCCGTCAGACCGGATGATGGCGGACACTTCGGCGTCGATGGGGTGGTCCGGGTCGCCGGCTGCCGCGAAGATGATGTGCGAGCCGACGCCGACCTTGAGGCGCTCTGCCATGCGCTGGCCGATGGCGACCTGTGGTTTGGTGTCGCCGGGCTTCCAGAACTCGCCCTTAATGACCTTGGTGCCGGGCGGCATGTTTTCGACCCAGGTGAGTGAGATGGATTGCAGCATTCGCTTGGGAAAGTTCTCCAGCTTGAGCTGGGCTGCCGGCACGCCGTCGACTTTGAGGATGCGTGAGGCGAGGACGGGCAGGAACTCCGGTGTGCCGCGAACTGCGCTGTGGCTGGTGAGGATGCTGCGTACGCCGTCGATCTCGGTGGGTGCGATGTCGATGAGGAAGACGTTGGGCAGGGTCGGTTGCGTGGAGAGTTTGAGCTCCTGAATGAGCGCGTGCGATAGCAGGAAGACGGAGGCGATCTGCATGATGCCGAGGCCGAGTGCTGCGAGCAGAGCCGAGGATGGGTTGCCGGGGCGATAGAGGTTTGCCAATCCGTGGCGGACGACGGGCGTTAGCTTTGCCCGGGTTCGATTGAGTAGCGCGCGAAGACCGCGGAGTACGAGCGCGGATGTGATGAGGAGAACGAGCAGCACGGCGGCGAGGCCGAGGGTGAAGATGCGGCCTACTTCTTTCGAGTCGGAGAGCGTGGTGGCGATGAGGGTGATGCCGGCTGCGATGAGAATGGCAGCTGCGATCTGCGCGCCGGAGTTACGGAGCTTGTTGAGGAAGCCGGTAAGGCGACCTTCGTCGCCAGCGTCGTCCACGCTTCGGCGCAGAATGAGGATGGGGCGGACGCTGCGGATGTCGAGCAGCGGCGGCATGGTGAAGAGGACAGTTGTGAGCAGACCGGTGGCGAGGCCCGCGAAGATGGCCGATGCGGCGATGTGGAGTTCGGGCTGGATGCCGAGGAGCTTTGCGAGGAGCAGCGGCAGGATGAGTTGCACGCCCACGCCGAGCGCTACGCCGAGGAGGCCGCCAATCAAGCCGAGCAGCAGCGTTTGCAGCAGGTAGATGCGCAGGATGTGCGAGGAGCGCGCGCCGAGCGACTTCATGATGGCGATGGAGTCGAGCCGCTGGAGCAGATGCGTACGCATGGCCATGGCGACGCCGACGGCTCCGAGAACTAATGCCACAAGCGAGACGAGCGAGAGGATGCCAGTGGCACGGTCGAGCGCCATGGTGATGGCGGGATTGGTCTCGCGGTAGTCGGTGACCTGCGCTTCGGGCAGGATGCCCTCGAGCTGCGTCTTCAACTGCGCTACGGCGCGGTCGTCCTTCTTTGGCAGCTTGAAGAGGTAGCGCTGGCCTGCGCGAGAACCGGGTGCGAGGAGGTGGGTGGCTTCGAGTTGATCGAGCGTAAGCAGGATGCGTGGACCCGCGGCGAAGGAGCCGGAGAGGCGGTCAGGTTCGCTGAGCACGATGGCGGCGACACGGAGTGTGCTGTCGCCGAGCTGGATGCTGTCGCCAGCGTGGAGCTTGAGACGAATGAGCAGGTCTTCGCCGACTGCTACGTTGTTGCCGCCAATGGCGCTGGATAGCGGCATCGCCGGCTGGAGATCGACCGAGCCGTAGTAGGGGTATTGCGTGGGGTCGATGGCCTTGAGGGCGACGAGCAGCGGGTCAAGCGAGTTGGCGGCGGTGGCCATGCCGGCCATCTCTGTGACGGGCGTTACGGCGATGCCGCTGGCACTGAGGGCTTGCAGCTTCGCGGCCTGTGTTGTGTCGGGCTGTTGGAACATGCGGGCTGAGAGGTCGGCTGCAAGGATTGAGCGGGCGCGGACGAGGAGGGTCTGGCGGAAGGCAGTGGAGAAGCCGCGGACGCCGGTGAGCGCGGCTACGCCGATGGCGACGGAGAGGATGACAAAGAGAAATTTGCCGCGTGAGGAGCGGAGTTCGCGCGAGGCAATGCGTGAGGCCGTCGTCCATGAGAGCGAGGGCATGGATTAGATGGCCTCGAGTGTTTTGCGCTCGGCTGCTTTTCGTTCGTCAGAGATGACTTCGCCGTCGCGCATGGTGAGGATGCGGCCCGCGTTGGCGGCTACGGCGGGGTCGTGCGTGACGAGGACGAGCGTGGTGCCTTCACTCCGGTTGAGTTCGAGCAGGAGCTGCATGATGTGCTCGCCGTTGCGGGTGTCGAGGTTGCCGGTGGGCTCGTCGGCGAGGACGATGGGCGGCCGCAGGATGAAGGCGCGTGCGATGGCGACACGTTGCTGCTCGCCGCCGGAGAGCTGCACGGGGTAGTGATCGGCGCGTTCGGCAAGGCCGACGGCGGTGAGGAGATCCTTTGCGCGCTGCAGGCCGATGGCCTGCTCCTTTGAGGGTGCGTTGAGCTCGTGTGGCAGCAGAACGTTCTCCAGCGCGGTAAGCGTGGGGATGAGCTGGTAGCTTTGGAAGACGAAGCCGATGAGCTTGCCGCGGACTTCGGCGAGCTTGTCTTCGGCGAGATAACTGATGGCCGTGCCATTCAGGGTCACGTCGCCGGTGGTGGGGGTGTCCAGGCCTGCAAGCAGTCCCAGAAGGGTGCTTTTGCCGGAGCCGGACGAGCCGACGATGGCGACAAACTCGCCCGCGGCCACATCAAACGAGATACCGCGCAGGATATCGACGGTGCGTGTGCCGTTACGGATGGACTTGGTGAGACCGGTGACGCGGATACTCGCAGGTACGCTCAGGGCTTGCTCCAGAAAAGGGTCAACGCTCAAATGCTGCTAGGGTTGAAACGACGAGGTGCGTTTAAGAATGGCGATCACGACGATGATACAGCGGCGGCCTGGCGTTGCCGTTGCACTGGGGCTGCTGGTGGTATCACTTGCGGGCTGCAAGCCTTCGCGGCACGATCGCGATACAGACAGCCAGAACGGCGGCGCGACGCCGATGACGGCGAAGCTGGATACGGTTGGCGCTGTGCCACTGAACGAGGTGGAGAGCATGGATGACGGACGCCCCGTGATCGCGGCGTTTGGCGACAGCCTGACCGCCGGCTACGGCGTGGATGTGGATGCGAGCTATCCGGCCGATCTGCAGCGCGATCTGGATGCCGCAGGCTATCGCTACCGGGTGGTGAACCTGGGTATCAGCGGCGAGACAACGAAGGATGGCCTAGCACGCATTGACCAGGTGCTGGCGATGAAGCCTGCGATCGTGGTCGTTGAATTTGGCGGCAACGACGGGCTGCGTGGTGTGCCGGTGGCGAGTTCGAAGGCCAATCTGGACGCGATGCTGAGCAAGCTAGTACATAGCGGCGCGAAAGTAGTGCTGGCGGGGATTACGCTACCGCCGCAGTACAGCGCACCGTATATCAAAGACTTCAACGCGACCTATCCTGACTTAGCAAAGCAGTACAACCTGCCTCTGCTGCCGTTTGTGCTGCAGGATGTGTACGGCGTGCCGGGAAGCATCCAGCAGGATGGGATTCATCCCACGGCACAGGGCTGCAAGCAGGTGGCGAAGAATGTTCTTGAACTGATCAAGCCGCTGCTGAAGAAGTAGCGGTTTCGCGTGCAGCAAAGTATGCGTTCCCATGTAAAAATCTTGGCACTGTTGCGAGGTGTGCTGTGATTAAGGCTCGGGTTGCTCTGTTGGCGGTTGCGGCTGTTACCACGGTAGGTCTCGCTCTGCCGAGCGTTCGGACGCTGGCGCAACAGGCTGCTGAAGCCCTGCCGAGGTGGGCATTCACGCCAAGGGCACCCGTGGCACCACAGGCTGCGCCACTGGATGACACAACGCCGCTGCACGTGCCGGGATCGACAGCCGGCTACACCGCGAAATACATTGCGGACCTTTCCACGGTGACGGACTGGTTTCCAGACTCGCACCCCAAGATGCCGGAGGTGGTTGAGAGTGGGCATAAGCCGGGTGGCTTCGCCTGCGCGCATTGCCATCTACCCAACGGTCTTGGCGGACCTGAGAATGCGAATCTTGCCGGTCAGTCGGAAGCCTACATGGCTCAGCAAATTGAGGACTTCAAGAGTGGCGCACGGACCAGCTCCGCAAAGCTTCCGTCGTTCAACACCATGGTCCGTGTTGCAAAAGAAGTGACCTCGGACGAGATCAAGGCGAGCACGGCGTACTTCGCATCGCTAAAGCCGCAGAAGTGGGTTCGGGTGATGGAAACGGACACTGTGCCGGTGACACATCTCGGCGTCTACATGCTGGTGCCAAGCACGCCTGCGGCGACGGAGCCGATTGGTGAGCGCGTCATCGAAGTGCCGATGTACCCAGAGCGCACGGAGAGGAAGGACTCGAGCGCAAGCTATATTGCTTACGTGCCGAAGGGCAGCTTGAAGCGCGGAGAGGAGCTGGTGAAGACGGGCGGCGGTAAGACGCTGCCGTGCGCGACATGCCATGGACCAACTTTGCACGGCATGGCAACATTTCCCGCGATTGCTGGTCGCTCACCGAGCAGCATGGCACGACAACTTTTGGATATCAAGAGTGGCGCCCGGAACAGTGCTGGCGTGGCGATGATGAAGCCGGTTGTCGCCAACCTGACCAATGCGGACATTGCAGCCATTACCGGGTACCTCGCTTCGCTGGAACCCTAGCCGAGATTGACAAAGGGCTGGATGAGCGTTCCTGCCACCCGGCGGCCGATACCGATGAGGTCTCGCTGGCCGGAGAAGATGCGGACGAGTGGGGCATCGGAGAACTCGGGCAGATTGGCGGCCATGCCGTTGCGGAGTTTTGTCTGCGAGGCTTGGTCGGCGGTGACAGCGGGCATTTGGGGCAGGACCATGCGCGGATGGCGCAGCAGGGTTTCGACCGTGCCTGCGTTGGCGGCTTCGATGAGCTGCTCACGTGTGGTGGCTTCATCGAGCGTGAATGGGCCTGCTGCTGTCCGGCGAAGAGCGGTGAGGTGCGCTCCGCAACCTGCCAGCTGGCCTAGTTCGTGCGCGACCGATCGAACGTAGCCGCCGGATGACACGTGCATGGTGAAGCTGGCGGTATTGCCGTCCAGCACCGTAAGTTCGAAGGCGTGGATGGTGATGCGGGCCGGCTTGACCGGCACTTCCTTGCCTTGACGGGCCAGCTTGTGGGCGGGCACGCCGCCGATCTTCTTTGCAGAAAAGACCGGGGGCAGCTGGTCGATGATGCCGTGGAATGGCTTGGCGAGTTCGCGGAGTTCATCGAGCGAGAGCGTGAGCGGTTGCGGTTCGGTGGTTGCCGTGCCCTCCGCGTCGTAGGTGTCGGTGGCTAAGCCGAAGCGGATGGCGCCGGTGTACTGCTTCTCCGCAGCATTGAAGAACTGCGCCAAGCGCGTCCATTTGCCGAGCAGCAGCGGTAAAACGCCGGTTGCCATGGGGTCGAGTGTGCCGAGGTGTCCTACGGAGCGCTCGCCGGTGGCGCGGCGGACGAGGGAGACTGCATCGTGCGAGGTGAGTCCGGGGGGCTTATCGAAAATCAGGAGACCATTCATCGTGCAGCCTTTGATTAGATCATCCCGGCGAGGTTTACGCCTGTCAGGAGTTGCGGCGAGGGGGGTGGTCCGCCAAAGCGTGGGCCTTGCTGCTCCTTCCACACCTCTGCAGGATCGACAGCGAAGACGATGCTGCCACTGATACCGGCCTCAAGATGCGCTGCGTCGAGCTGATTGATACTGAGCAGAACATCGTTAGCGTGCCCTTGAAAAACGCCGTCTTCCGCGATGCGTGTTCGGCGGAGATTGTGGGTGTTATACGGCGCTAGCTTGGCGACGCGATCTGTGAAGGCATCGTCAAAGGCGATCTGGCCGGTGAAACAGGTCTGACCGCCGGCATAGACGTGGACCTCGGGGTCGGCCTTGGCGTCCTTGAGGGTCTTGTCGTGACCGGGTGTGTCTTTGCCACCAACGTGGACCTTGACATGGATGTGGATGTCGCGGCCCTGGTACCAGCCGGGATAGACCGTGAGGAAGTCCACGTTGCCCTTCACATCGGAGATCTGCACGCCGCGGAAGAAGCGGTCATTGTCGGTGATGTGGCTGTGTGGCGGGCCTCCTCCTGGTCCTCCGGGACCACGATCGCCGGGGCCACCAAAGCCGTCTGGCGGAGGCAGCGGGTTCCCATGCGCGTCGAGCGGCGGACCGGACGGCCGGTCACCTGGGCCGCGGGGTGAGCGGCCGTCGGGGCCGGCTTCTCCGGGAGGTCCCGCCGGCATCAGGCTCTGGCTCTCGTAGCCGGAATAAATGCCCATCGCGTCGCAGTGCCAGATGTCGACAGCTGCGTTGGGCAACGGCTTGCAGGTCGTTTTGTCGACGACCGCGATTCGGAGATGCAGCGGGAGGCCGGGTTTGCCTTCGCGGATGTCGCGGCGCATCAGTTCGCTGTCCACGTAGTATGGGCCCTCCTCCAGTTCGGGTGTCATGACACAGGGCGCGGGCAAGGCCAGGGTCTCGGCGATGGCCATGCCGCGGTGCAGAAGGAGTGCTCCGCCTGCGGTGACACCTGTAAGCAGCGCTTTGCGGCGTGTGAGCGGATGTGCGAATGAGTGAAATTGAGAAAGCATGGGTATCTCCTGCGAGGTGGGACGGCAGCTACCGTCCAGCGCGTACGGGATCATGTGTCATGAATTGTCACGAAGGGTCTAAGCGGGCTGAGCCCATTGATGCCTCTGGTCGCTTTCGCGCGAATATCCACTCATCCGCTTCGCGCATGAATGGGTTACCCGGCTTTCGTGGCTCGATTAGAGGGCCGTTGGTCTGCGAATGAGGCTTAGGAATTCGTTGCGGGTTTGGGGGCTTTCGCGGAAGCAGCCGAGCATGGTGGAGGTGGAGGTCATGCTGCCCTGTTTTTCGACGCCGCGCATCATCATGCAGAGGTGCTGTGCTTCGAGGATGACGGCGACGCCGAGTGGAGCGATGGCTTCGACGATGGCGTCGGCAATTTCGCGGGTCATGCGTTCCTGCACCTGCAGGCGGCGCGCATAGACGTCAACCAGGCGGGCGACTTTGCTGAGGCCGATGACCTTGCCTTTGGGGATGTAGGCGATGTGCGCCTTGCCGAAGAATGGCAGCAGGTGGTGCTCACACAGCGAGTAGAACTCGATATCGCGGACGATGACCATCTCGTCATAGTCGACGTCGAAGAGCGCGCCACGGAGGATATCGTTGGCGCTCTCGTTGTAGCCCCTGGTGAGATAAGCCATCGACTTCTCGATGCGCTCGGGGGTTTTGAGCAAGCCGTCGCGCGAGGGGTCTTCCCCGAGACGGCGGAGGAGTTCGCGGTGAATCTCTTCCGTGGTGGCCAGCTGCAGGCTGGCAGGCAGATCGATCACGGCGGCGTTTGTTTTCAGTCGGCTATCGTTCATAGTCTCTTCTTCTAGACGCTTGCGGACTGAGATGGATGCACAGGTTGAGCGGGTAAATCGAAGCTGTTATTGACGGTTTCCTCAATGCGGATACTGTGGAGGCGCAGGCGGCCGGTAGGATCGAGCGCGGGGATTGCAGTGCGAAAGACGCGCTCGACTTCCATGGCGAGGTTTTCCGTTGACGGGACGAGATTGCCCGCGAAGACGGGGTCGATGTTGAGGTGGGTGGCGTCGAAGCGGTCGAGCAGTTCCAGCTTAGCGACGGAGTCGAGCGCAGGCATATCGACCACGAAGCCGGTCTCGGGATCGACGGGGCCTGCGACGGTGATCTCCACGAAATAGTTGTGGCCATGGCCGAAGGGATTGTTGCACTTGCCGTAGGTGTCGCGGTTTTGCTGGTCGGTAAGCGAGGGCGCATGCAGGCGGTGCGAGGCCGAAAGGCGGTAGCGGCGGGTGAAGTGGACGATAGGCACAGGCATTTACTCGGCCTCGCCTTCGTCGCCGTAATAGTCGGCGAAGAGATCGTCCATTTCGTAGACCCGGATGCGGTGGAGCTTGGCGTTGGGGATTTTGCCGTCGAGCCTGTGCCAAATGGCGATGGCGATGTTCTCGGTGGAGGGGTTCATGTCCGCGAACTCGGGCACCTCGTGGTTGAGGTTGCGATGGTCGTAGACGCCGACGACTTCTTTCTCGAGGATGTCTTTGAGCAGTTTCAGATCGACGACGAAGCCGGTGACAGGGTCAATCTCGCCGCCGACGGTGACCTCAAGCGTGTAGTTGTGGCCGTGGCCCGCCGGGTTTGCGTATTTACCGAAGATCTCGGCATTGCGCTCGTCGCTCCAGGCGGCGTTTCGATAGAAGTGCGCGGAGGAGAACTCGGCTTTGCGGGTTAAGTAGATCATGACTCTTTCAGCTTAGTGGATGCGGGTGCTGCGTGGTATGACGTTGGTCTTGCGCCTCGCTGAATGCGGCTTCATGTTGTGTATTCCCTGCCCTTCCAAGTCACGGACTTAAGCATGTTTACTCTTTGCCATGAGCGGACGAGCAGGAAGGCGAAAAATGGCAGGGCAGGGATGGTGAGGATGCGGTCGAGGATGGGTGCGTGGGAGCGGCCTACGCGGGCGAAGTAGTAAAAGATGACGCGCAGCCAGACGAGGCCAATGAGGCTCTTTTGCAGCACCGTGAGGTTGACCATGGTGACGATGAGGAGCGGCAGGCCCATGAGCAGGACGAAGTTGAGCAGCGTGGTTGCGGCCATGAAGAGTGTGTTGCCGAAGAGCATGGCTAGATTCTTCGTCCAGCCTTCGACCATTTCGCCGGTGGTGCGGTACATGCGGGCGGAGACGGCTTCGGGAGCGTAGCGAAGCTTGATCGCATGGCGGCGTTTGACGAGGCGCGCGAGTGCTACGTCTTCCAGCACCTGCGAAGAGACGGCCATGTGGCCGCCCACGTCGTAGTAGACCTGGCGGCGGATGAGCAGGAACTGGCCATTGGCGGCGGCGATGGGGCTGGATGGGTCGCTGACTTTCTTGGGTGGGTAGGTGCTTGCAAGCTCGGCGAAGATGAGCGGCATGGTGGCCCGCTGGATGAGGTTGGCGTTGATCTGGCGCGGAGAGTAGCTGAGCAGCGCGAGTTCGTGGCGTTCGGCTTCGACGATGGCGCGGCTGGTGCTGCCGGGTTCGTGGAGGGTGTCTGCGTCGGTGAAGAGCAGCCACTTGGCGGTGTGGGCGAGGTCGTTTGAAGCGCCGAACCAGAGTGCGGCGTTTTTGCCGGTGAAGCCTTTGCGCTGGATTTTTAGTTCTTTGGCGCGGAGGATGTGCAGGCCTGGATGCTGTTGCACGAGATGCGAGGCTACGGCGAAGGTGCCGTCGGTGGAGTTGTCGTCGATGACGAGGATGTGCCAATGTTCGCCAAGCTGGAAGCCGGGGTGGGACTGCGCGATGAGCGATTGAAGGCAGCCGGGGAGATTGTGCTCTTCGTCGCGCGCGGGGATGAGTACAGTGAGCGCATGCGTGGAGGGTTCGTCCTCTTCCAGTTTGCGCACGGGCGATGGGCGCGCGGCAGCGGCTCGGCTGCCATCAAAGCGGAATTCAAACTCTGGTGCGGAATGTGTCTCCCCGGGATTCTGCTCTGCTTGGTTCTGCTCAAAGGCCATTGTGGTTCGTATTATAGGAAGCGTGAGAGCTGCCGTCGTTTTTTGCCGTGTTGTTGCCTTCGCCGTAGTGCTGACCGTGGTTGGTTGCGACCGTGGTGACCACCCAGGGCAGATCGCCCAGGTTGCGCCGGATTTTACCGTGCACAGTGGAGCGCAGACGATCCGGCTGAGCCAGTTTCGCGGAAAGATTGTGATCCTGAACTTCTGGGCGACGTGGTGCGCGCCTTGTATTGACGAGTTGCCGAGCCTGCAGCAGTTGCAGGCGGCTCGGCCCGATATCCAGGTGCTGGCGGTGTCGATTGATGACGATCCGGCTGCTTACACTGCGTTTTTAAAGCAGTACGACATCAACCTGCTGGCCGTGCGCGATGGCAGCCAGGGCGCAAATCTGAAGTACGGTTCGGTGCGTGTGCCGGAAACGTTTGTGCTGGACCGGAAGGGTGCAGTGCAGCGGAAGTTTATTGGCGCGCAGCAGTGGACGAACCCGGAGGTTATGGGGTATCTGGCGAAGCTGTAGCCTTCGTTACCCATGGCGATAAAAGGCATAGCTTTTGCTATGCCTTTTCTGTTGACTTCTTCGCTTCACAACAGCAGATCCCTTCGCTTCGCTGCGGGATGACAGACTTCAAAAGAGGCTGTCACTTTGCGCTGGGCTTGTCGTCGGCCGGCAGGTCGCCGAGGGCGTACTGGATGCCAGCGAGGACGTGCTCCATGATGGGTGTCATGGCGTAGACGTGTTCGCTGTGGCCGAGGGCCTCGTAGAAGACGCGGCCTTTGCCTTCGCGGCGAATCCAGCTTAGAGCGTAGTCACCGTCGGTGCGCTTGGTGGCGGCTGGTTCCTTGGCCTTGTCCGCGTCGCTCATCTTGGCGTAGTCCAGCGAGGTGAGCACATGCACGTTCTTGCGTGAGAACGAGTCCTGCGCAAAGGTGTAGATCTCGTCGTGGATGGTGAACTCTTCGCCGTGAAACATGGCGGTGAGCGGGCTCTTGGGGTCATCGATTTTGACGGTGATTGGCTGCGGGAAGACCCAGTGGAACTTGAAGTAGCCGCCGATCATGGTGTCGAAGTCCTGCCAGGTGCCTACCTGGGGCTGGTCGCGGCCTGGCGCTGCGGCCTTATGATAGGCGTCGCCCGCGGCGTGGATGCCGGCGAGGCCCTTGCCGCCACGAACGAAATCGAGGAGCGCCTTCTTGCGGGCCTCCGTGGCGGCGGCATCGTTCGAGTCGTCAAGGAACTGCAGCGTTGTGCTGTCGAGGAAGATAGCGTCGTAATTGGCGAGGTTTGCTGCGTTGATGTCAGCCGCGTCGTAGGTGATGGTGGTGCTATAGGCTCCGGTGGTATCGCCCATGGCCTTTACGGTTTCAGCAGCCAACGGGATAGAGGAGTGGAAGAAGCCTGCGGCCTTGGCGAGCACGAGAACCTTGCGCGGCTGCCTGGGCTTTGCCGGAGCTTTATGCGGGATGCTGTCGAGCATGGCGACGTAGTCTTCCATCTGCGCCTGCTGGATCTGGACGCCATCCTTGACGCTTTGCGGGCGGTTGGGACTGGGGAGTGTCTTCGCCTTCAGATCTGCGGTCGAGCCGGTATCCGGGTGCTGCTGCGGCGGGGTTTGCGCTGCTGCGGTTGCCTGCGCGAGTGCAGCCGTGCTGGTGAAGACGGCGCTCGTGAGGGCAAGGGCGAAGGTCAGTGCGAGGCGAAGGCTCATGGTGTTGACTCCCGGCTGTGGCTGATGAAAGCCGCCGTCACACGCTATCCGCATGCGGAGGATGGCGTCAACGCATTTGCCGCCATGGCCGGCTTATGAGGACGGCAGGTTTATGTGGGAAGTGCGATGGAGTTGTAGTCGAGACCGAGATGCAGGCAGAGGGTTTCCACGGCGAGCTCGTGATCGCTGCGCTGGTCGAGCCCGCTGACCGCGAGTGAGCCGACGATGCCACCGTTGAGGACGCGGAGTGGGAAGCCGCCCCCATCGGCGGAGTACTCGGCTTCCGGCAGCGCGTGGCGCGCGAGTGTCTGGTTCTTTGCCGTGAGATGCATGGACAGGCCGTATGTGCTGCGATCAAAGAGCGCGACGGTGTTGCTCTTGCGGGTTAGCCATTTGAGGAAGTTCGGCGAGGTGCCGTCGAGCGCGGTGAGGAAGACAGGCGCGCCGTTGCTGCGGACCTCGATGGCAACGACGTGATTGCGTTGGACGGCAAGGCTGCGGGCGATATTGCCGATCTCCCATGCGATGGCCTTGTTGAAGGCTGGCAGGACGAGGGCGTTCTCCTGCCGCTTGATCGCTTCGATAAGGGTTTGCGGGTCGGCGCTCATGCGAGAAGGATACCGCCCCACCTTAAGAACGAACGCAAGAACGAACCCAGCGACCGCAACGGTCTCGCCACGTACACTGCGAGCGTGGCAGAAAACGTGGCGACGCTGCGTTCGTTCTTCTTAGGGTTTGCCGTCGCAGAAGACGCGCATGGAGCGGCCGCCGACGATGACCTTGTCACCGATACGCTCTTCTTTGAACGGGTCATCGATGTTCTGGGTGTCGAGGACCTGGCGCCATGGGGTGCCGTTGGGTGGCGGAGGGAGGGTGAATTCGACGCCTTCGGGCGCTGCGTTGACCATGAGCAGGAAGCTGTCGTCGGTGATGGCATTGCCGTCTTCGTCCGTGACGCCTAACGTCCGGCCGTTGAGCATGAAGGCGAGCGAACGCTTCCATCCGGCGTTCCAGTCCTCTTCGGGGAATTCGTTGCCGTCGGTACCGTACCAGGCGATGTCCTTGACCACCGAGCCGCGAATTGTGCGGTCCTGGAAGAATTTGCGCCGGCGCAGGTTGGGATGGACGGAGCGCAACTGAATGAGTTGGCTGGTGAATTCCATCAGGCGCTGGCGGGGTGGATCGAGTTGCCAGTCGTACCAGGTGATCTCGTTGTCCTGGCAATAGCCGTTGTTGTTGCCACGCTGTGAGCGGCCTACCTCATCGCCGCCACAGAGCATGGGAACGCCTTGCGACAAGATGAGCGTTGTGAGGAAGTTGCGGGTCTGACGCTCACGTAGCTCGTTAATGCCTTCGTCATCCGTCGGACCTTCCGCACCCATGTTCCAGCTATCGTTGTGGTCGGCGCCGTCGGTGTTGTTATCGCCGTTGGCTTCGTTGTGTTTTTCGTTGTAGCTGACGAGGTCGGTGAGGGTGAAGCCGTCGTGCGCGGTGATGAAGTTAATGGAGGCGTAGGGGCGGCGACCGTCGGACTGGTAGAGGTCGCTGGAGCCGGTGACGCGGAAGGCAAAATCGGAGAGCAGGCCTTCGTCGCCCTTCCAGAAGCGGCGGACGGTGTCGCGGTATTTGCCGTTCCACTCGGCCCACAGGACCGGGAAGTTGCCGACCTGATAGCCGCCTTCGCCCACGTCCCAGGGCTCTGCGATGAGCTTAACGTCTTGTAATACAGGATCTTGGTGGATGACGTTGAAGAAGCTGGAGAGCTTGGAAACGCCTTCTTCGTCGCGCGCAAGGGTGCTGGCGAGGTCGAAGCGGAAGCCGTCCACGTGCATTTCTGTGACCCAGTAGCGCAGGGAATCCATGACTAACATGAGGACCTGCGGGTGGCTGACGTTGAGTGTGTTGCCGGTGCCTGTGTAGTCCATGTAATACCGTGGCTTATCAGGCACTTGCCGGTAGTAGGTGAGGTTGTCGATGCCTTTCATGGAGAGCAGCGGGCCCATCTCGTTGCCTTCGCAGGTGTGGTTATAGACCACATCGAGGATGACTTCTATGCCGTTTTTGTGCAGTTTTTTCACCATTTCCTTGAATTCGGTGACCTGCTGTCCGGCGTCGCCACCGGCGCTGTAGCGCGACATGGGGGCGAAGTAGCTGAGGGTGTTGTAACCCCAGTAGTCGCGGAGCGTGCGGTCTACGAGGTGGCCTTCGTCAATGAAGTGGTGCACGGGCAGAAGTTCGACCGCGGTGATGCCGAGCATCTTAAGGTAGTTGATGCTGGGCTCGGAGGCGACGGCGGCGTAGGTGCCGCGCAGATCTTCCGGGATGTAGGTGTTGCTCTTGCTGAAGCCGCGGACGTTGACCTCGTAGATGACGGATTCGGCGAGCGGCGTCTCCGGCGAGCAGTCGTCTTCCCAGTCGAAATGCGGGTCAACGACGATGGACTTGGGCACGCCTATGGAGGAGTCTTGCGTGTCGATCTTGGTGTCATCACCGCTCATCACGTCGTAGGGAAAGATGGGGGCCTTCCAGTTGACATCGCCGGTGATGGCTTTGGCGTAGGGATCGACGAGCAGCTTGGCTTTGTTGAAGCGCTGGCCGTGCTCGGGGTCCCATGGGCCGTCAACGCGGTAGCCGTAGCGCTGCCCGGCGTTGACGTTACGGATGAAGCCGTGCCAAACGAAGGCGGTGCGCTCTTTGAGTTCGACGCAGTCGGTCTGTTTGCCGCGCTCGTCAAAGAAGCAGACCGAGACCGACGTTGCGTTCTCAGAGTAGAGTGCGAAATTTGTGCCCTTCGAGGAGGGCGTGGCACCCAGAGGGTAGGGTTTGCCGGGCAAAATTGTACGGTTCATCGGTCGTCCATCCCCACGTGAATCAGTGTCTTCCGTCGTTGGGATGCAGAACCGGCGGCGCTGATTGTCTGTGAAATGGCACGCTACCGAGCGCTGGCCCAGCATTGGTTGCCCGGTTCGCCGGACCGGTCTACACTCCTCACGCCTGGACACCCTGCCGGCGCCACGTTTGCCAAAACTTGGGTCACGGACGAAACGGGTGGACGACAATTATCAATACTCGGTAGTCTTGGGAGCTGCCGCTGTTAGTGTTCCGTGCAGCGCACTTTCCTGTTCGATACGGAACGAGATAGATGGAGGGACCAGATGGTCTCGATGGTTAAAGTGAGGCTCGCCCTCATGATGTTCCTTGAGTTTTTCATCTGGGGCGGCTGGTATGTCACCGTCACCACCTGGGTGAGCCAGACACTGCACTTCAGCGACGTCCAGACGGGTTTGATCTCGGGCACAACGGCGATTGGCGCCGTGCTGTCGCCGTTTGTTGCGGGCTGGATTGCGGACAATCTGATGCAGGCGCAGTACATGCTGGCAATTCTGCACCTGGTGGGAGGCGTGTTGCTGTTCCTGGCTGCAGGCCAGACGCACTTTGCGCCGCTGTACTGGCTGGTGCTGGCGTATGCCGTGCTGTACATGTCGACGCTGGGCCTGGTGAACGCAATCGCCTTCCGGCAGCTGCAGGACGCCAAGGCTGAGTTTGCCCCGATTCGGGTGCTGGGCACGTTCGGCTGGATTTGCGCCGGGTTGCTGGTAGGACACTTCCATGCAGATGCGACGGCGTTTCCGCTGCGCCTGGCCGCGGGTGCATCGATTGTGCTGGCCGTTTATGCGCTTTCACTGCCAAAGACGCCGCCGCAGGCGACCGAGCCGTTCTCCGTGAGCAACCTGTTCCCGGTGGAAGTGCGCCGGATGTTCAGGGACAAGAGCTTCCTGATCTTCGCGATTGCTTCGTTCATGATCTGCATTCCCCTGCAGTTTTATTACGCCTTTACCAACCCCTTTCTGAATCAATTGCGTGTGGCGAATCCGGTGGGCATTATGACCGGCGGACAGATGAGTGAGTTGGGCTGCATGCTGCTAATTCCCTTCTTCTTCCGCCGTTTGGGTGTGAAGTGGATGCTGGTTGCGGGCATGGGCGCGTGGGTGTTGCGGTACCTTTTATTTGCCTACGGCAACATTGATTCGGGCATGTGGATGCTGTACCTGGGCATCCTGCTGCACGGCATCTGCTATGACTTCTTCTTTGTGACGGGCCAGATCTACACGGACCGCAAGGCTCCGCTGGCTTACCGTTCCGCAGCGCAGGGCATGATCACGCTGATTACCTATGGCGTGGGTATGCTGGTGGGGTCGTGGCTGTCGGGCGTGGTGGTGGACAGGTTTGCCACGGTGCTGCCGGATGGTTCGGCGGCGCACAACTGGAAGATGATCTGGCTGGTGGCTTCCGCGCTGTCGGGTGTGGTGCTGGTGCTGTTCCTACTCGTCTTCAATGACGGGGAAGACGAGGAAGGCAGCACCTTGGCGACTACACCGCTGCTGGTGAGCACGGAGACGGCACGTGCAATCCCTGAGGTCTCTTTGTAAGGACGGTTCCCATTCCGCTCTTCAAGCGCTGTTGAAGCTGTGCCCTGCCCTTGTTCGTGACGATGTCCTCGTCAGCACTGGTGCTGTAAGCGTTCCCTGCGTTGATGAAGACTAGGTCCACCAGGGCTCGACCTGCGGTTGGGTGAGCAGGATGCGGGTGAGCATGTTGATGGCAGACGAGAGGCCTTCGTGGATGGAGGCGAGGGCGTCCTCGTGCTCGATGCTGATGACGTAGTCATAGCCGGCGAGACGGAGGGCGGAGGCGATGGCCTTCCACTCGATTTCGCTGTGGCCCCAGCCGACGGCGCGGAAGAGCCAGGAGCGCTTGGCCATTTCACGGTAGCTCTTGGTGTCGAGCACGCCGTTGAGGGCCTTGTTGCCGGGATGGATGTAGACGTCCTTGGCGTGGAAGTGGAAGATGGCGTCGCCGAGCGCGGCGATGGCCGTGGGGATGTCGATGCCCTGCCACCACATGTGGCTTGGGTCGAAGTTGATGCCGATGGAGGGACCGGCGGCGGCGCGCAGGCGGAGCATCGTCTCCGGGTTGTAGACGACGAAGCCGGGGTGGGCTTCGAGCGCGACTTTGACGCCATGGTGTTCGGCGAAGCCGGCGGTGTCTTTCCAGTACGGGATGACGATCTCGTTCCACTGCCATTCGAGGGCGTCCGCGAAGTCCGGAGGCCATGCGGCGGTGATCCAGTTGGGGCTGCTGTCGCCCGGAGCGCCGCCGGGGCAGCCGGAGAAGGTGTTCACGACGGGCACGCCGAGCAGCTCGGCGGCATGGATGGTTTTGCGGATGACCTGGTCGTCGTGCTTAGCGATTTCGGCCTTGGGGTGAATGGGGTTGCCGTGGCAGGAGAGCGCGCTGATGATGAGGCCGGCGTCTTCGATCTTGGCCGCAAACTCGCGCGCTTTACCGTGGTCGGCCAGGAGGGCGTCCACGTCGATGTGGCTTGCGCCGGGGAAATTACCTGTGCCCAATTCCACCGCGGTGAGTGCTGGGTATTGCTTGAGTTCCTGCAGTAGCTCATCCAGCGAGAGCGACCCATACAGAGCTGTAAAAAGACCGAGCCTCAACGCATGTTCCTCGTTATTTCTCCAAACTATGAAACGCGGTCACCACGTTCCCCGCCAGCAGGCGGCCGGCCGCTTTGCCATTGCCCTTTTCCAGTGCATCAATCACCTTCCAGTGAACCTCCTGCGCTGCCATGAGGTCTACGTGACCTTTGCCGAGGCGGGTTGCGATGCGGAGTTCATAGGCAAGCGTCTCCCAGCTGCGGAGGAGCGCACGGTTGCCGGTGGCCTCCACGATCATACGGTGGAACTTGACGTCGTGTGTGCCGTAGGCCCGGGGATCTTTCCGCTTCGCGGCTGTCTGCACGGCTGTCGCGGCCTTGCGTAACTCACCGACGTTGTTCTTGAAGTGCTTTGCTGACATCTCCGCGGCGAGGTGCTCGAGGACGGCGCGGACGTCGTAGGCGTCTTCAATCTCGCGTGGCGTGGATTCGCGCACGCGTGTGCCGCGGTAGGGTTCGGTGACGATCAAATCCATGGCTTCGAGTTCGCGGAGTGCCTCGCGCACGGGTCCCTGGCTTGTCTGCATTTCTTCTGCGATCTGCAGTTCGATGATGCGCGCGCCCGGCGCCAAGCGGCCATCCATGATGCGGCTCAGTAGTTCATGCTTTACGCGATCGGCCATGGATTGCCGGACCGCGGTCTTCTCAGGGGTCATAGCGACATTATGAGCGAGGAGCGGGCCAAGAGTCGCTTTTCATTTTCTGTTCAAGACTCGTTCATCATTCACGCCGTGAACGCGCTCATGATCGTTGCACGGATTTCAACTTAATCGCTGGAAAGGTTCGTCCCTTTATGGTTCGTAAACTCTGCGCGTCGCTGATGGCCTCGTGTGTTCTTATCAGTGGCTGCTCCACCACGGCTTTGCCGACGCTGAATCCGACCCCCACGCCGGTCACGCCGACGACGGCCTCCGCTGCAATCAAGCATGTCGTTGTGATCTTCGGCGAGAATGAATCGTTCGATCATTATTTCGGTACCTATCCCAATGCACTGAATCAGCCGGGCGAGACCGCCTTTACCGCGGCTACGGGCACACCGGCGACTACGAATAATTACATCAAGAATCCCGGCCTGCTGACCGCAAATCCGAACCTGAACGCGACGAACGCCGCCGCAGCCGCCAACCCGTTCCGGTTGTCTCCCACACAGGCGGTTACCGGCGACGAGAACCACAACTATGGTCCCGAGCAGGCTGCGTACGATGGTGTCTCCGGCAGCTTCTTGATGGATCTTTTCCCGCTGAACGTCGGCACGGCTGACAGCTCCGCTGTCGCCACCGCGACCGGCGCCTCTGCAACGGCGGCGTCGAAGGGCCTGACGATGGGCTACTACGACGGCAACACGGTCACGGGCCTGTGGAACTACGCGCAGCACTATGCGTTGAATGACAACACCTTCACCACCACCTTTGGACCCTCGACACCGGGCGCGATCAACCTGATCAGCGGCCAGACAAACGGCGTGGTCAACACGGTGAACCCTGGCGCGGCGGTTGTAGCCGATGGCAACGGCGGGCTGACGCTTGTAGGCGATGCCGACCCGACCGGCGATGTGTGCAGCAGCACAACGCAGTCTGTCAACCTGTCCGGTAAGAACGTGGGCGACCTGCTGAACACGCAGAAGCTCACGTGGGGCTGGTTCGAGGGCGGTTTCGACCTGACGGTCACCAACGCGAACGGCACCACGCAATGCAAGCGCTCCACAACGCCGCCGGCTCCCACCGGTTCCATCATCGGCGCGCAGGCGGACTACTCTGCCCACCACCAGCCCTTCCAGTACTACGCCAGCACGGCGAACCCGCAGCACCTGCGCCCGACCAGCGTTGCCGCGATTGGCGGCACGGATCAGGCAAACCACCAGTACGACATCCACGACTTCAACGATGCGCTGGCAGCCGGTGTTATGCCCACTGTCAGCTTCCTGAAGGCGCCGCGGTATCAGGATGCGCACCCAGGCAACAGCGATCCGCTGGATGAACAGACTTTCATCGTGAATGAAATCAACGCCATTGAGAAATCTCCGTTCTGGTCCAGCACGGCGATCATCATTTCCTATGACGACTCGGACGGCTGGTACGATCATGCTCACTCGGTCATCAACGGCTCGCTCTCGACACAGGACGCACTCAGCGGTACGGGTGTGTGCCTGAGCGCAACGGCCGCTGCTGCCGCGCTGCCCGGCTTAACGGGCACCGCGCCGGCGATGGGCCGCTGCGGTTACGGCACGCGCGTTCCGCTGCTGGTGATCTCGCCCTGGGCTCGTAAGAACTACCTGGATGACACGTTGCTCGATCAAAGCTCGATCTTGAAGTTCATCGAAGACACGTTCCTTTCCAGCACACGCATTGGTGGCGGATCGTTCGACAGCATCGCAGGCTCGCTCAACAGCATGTTCGACTTCAGTAACAGCGCAGTGATGCCGAACCCGAACGTGGTGACCCTGGATCCGATTAAAGGTACCGTTACCAGCGGCAACTAATCACCGTTTACGCGCTGTTCATGCAGCCTGATTACCTTAAGGGCACGCGCCGTCCTGGTACGTGCCCTTTTGCTTTCTCAACGGAGTTGCACTTGTCTTCATCGCGCCGCGCTTTTCTGGAACAGGCTGCAGCCCTGGGCTTGCTCTATGGAACGGAACGCGCTCTGGCGCAGTCCATGACCGGCATGAAGATGGGAGGGCAGAAACCGGCTCCTGTCGCGGGTCAGCCGATCCAGACCGGCAAGAAGCCCATGCTGCACACGCTGGAGCTGCCGCCGTTTGTCGATCCGCTGCCGATACCTGAGATCGTGCGACCGAGCGGGCCCCATCATCGCCTGACCGTCACCATGCGCGAGATTCACACGAAGGTACATCGCGATGTGCCGCCCACACGCATGTGGAGTTATGGCCCGGACGCCATGGCGCCCGTCATCGAAGCACGTGCTCACCAGCCGCTGGAAATCACGTGGGTAAACCAGTTGCCGGCTGAGCACTTTCTGCCCATCGACTACTCGCTGCACGGCAGCGGACACGATGTACCGCAGGTGCGCACGGTGGCTCATCTGCATGGCGCGAAGACAGAGTCAAAGTACGACGGCTATCCCGAAGACTGGTTCCCCGCCGGCAAGAGCAAGACGTGCATCTATCCCATGCAACAGGAAGCGACGGCACTGTGGTATCACGATCACGCCATGGGGTTGAACCGCCTGAACACTTACGCCGGCTTGGTGGGCATGCTGCTGGTGCGCGATGACAAGGAAGATGCGCTGCAGCTGCCCAGCGGCACGTATGAGGTGCCGCTGATCCTGTATGACCGTGACTTCACGAAGAATGGCGATCTGTTCTATGACATCAGCCCCGACGAACAGAGCCCGTGGATTCCCGAGTTCAGTGCGGACGGGCTGTTGGTGAATGGCAGGCTCAAGCCATACCTTGACGTGGAGCCGCGGCTATACCGTTTCCGCGTGCTGAATGCCGCGAACAGCCGGTTCTATATCCTGTCGCTGAGTGGAAATGCGACCTTCACACAGATCGGCTCTGACCAGGGACTGTTGCCCGCGCCTGTGCAGCAGCAGCGGGTCATTCTGGGTTGCGCCGAACGCGCCGACATCCTTATCGACTTCAGCAAATTTGCTGGACAGACCATACATCTACGTACGGGTGTGCAGGACATGGTGCAGTTCCGTGTGGCGGCTCGCGCAATATCCACGGCCAACAGCACCGCACCGGCCACACTGCCGCCCATTCACCGAATCCCTGAGAGCCAAGCCGTGCTGACCCGCACCATTACGCTGCATGACTACCAGGACCAGTACAAACGCACGATGGTGATGCTGCTGAATCGCAAGCACTGGCATGAACCGACGACCGAGAAGCCGAAGCTGAACACCACGGAGATATGGGAGTTTGTGAACCTCACCGAGGACACGCACCCCATGCACATCCATCTGGTGCGCTTTCAGGTGCTCGACCGGCGGGTGTTCGATGTGGACGAGCTTTTGAGTACGCAACATCGGCGCTACCTTGCCGATGCTGAGAAGCCTGCGGCGCACGAGATGGGCTGGAAGGATGTTGTCCAATGTCCGTCCGGCACGGTCACGCGCGTGATCATGAAGTTTGAAGGCTACACGGGCAAGTATCTGTACCACTGCCACATCCTGGAGCATGAGGCGAACGACATGATGCGGCCGTTTGAGGTTGTCGCGTAAGGCGTTAGCGTTTCGGTGCAGCGTCGTCCAGCGCGAGGTTGAGTGCGAGTACGTTGACGCGCGGCTCGCCGAGTAGGCCGAACTGGCGTGGCGTGATGTGCTTCTGTACCAGTGCTGCAACAGTGTCGTGCGACATGTGGCGCTCGTTCGCGATGCGGTCCACCTGGTAGAAGGCGGCTGCGGGTGTGATGTCGGGATCGAGCCCTGAGGCCGACGTTGTCACCAAGTCCACCGGTACAGGTGCATCACCATTTGCCTCCGTCTGCACGCTGGCGTGGACGCGGTCGATGAGCGCCTTGCTGGACGGCCCGAGGTTCGAGCCACTGGATGCGGATGCGTCATAGCCGGTGCCTGCCGCAGATGGGCGGCTGTGGAAGTAAGCCGCACCTGTGAAGCTTTGCCCGATGAGCGCTGAGCCAACAACCTGGCCATTGCGTGTGATAAGTTGCCCGTTGGCACGGCTGCGGAACAAAAGCTGCGCGATACCGGTGACGGCGAGTGGATAGAGGACGCCAAGCAGCACGGCTGTTATGACGGTGTAGAGACAGGCAGTGGTGATTTGTTTCTTCATAGCTGGTCCTTACGCGAGGTGAACGGCAACGATGAACATGTCGATGAGCTTGATTCCGACGAACGGCACGGCAATGCCGCCGAAGCCATAGACAAGCAAGTTGCGCCGCAGAAGAGCCGCGGCTGAGAGCGGGCGATATGTGACGCCGCGCAGCGCGAGCGGGATGAGCGCAACGATGATGAGCGCGTTGAAGATGACGGCCGAAAGCACAGCCGATTCTGCGTTGTGCAGGTGCATGACATTCAACGCATTGAGCACAGGAAAGACACCGGCAAACATGGCGGGGATGATGGCGAAGTACTTGGCTACATCGTTTGAGATGGAGAAGGTTGTAAGTGCGCCGCGCGTCATGAGCAGCTGTTTGCCGATGGCGACGATCTCGATGAGCTTGGTTGGATTGCTGTCGAGATCGACCATGTTGCCGGCTTCTTTCGCAGCCTGTGTGCCGCTGTTCATGGCGACGCCTACGTCAGCCTGAGCAAGCGCAGGTGCGTCGTTGGTGCCGTCACCGGTCATCGCGACGAGCTTGCCTTCCGCCTGCTCGCGCTTGATGAGATCCATCTTGTCTTTGGGCTTGGCCTCTGCGAGAAAGTCATCGACGCCTGCTTCGCGCGCAATGGCGGCGGCCGTGAGCGGATTGTCGCCGGTGATCATCACCGTGCGGATGCCCATGGCACGGAGCTGTTCGAAGCGCTCGCGCATGCCTCCCTTGACCACGTCTTTTAAGTGGATGACACCGAGCGCACGGCCATTCTCTGCAACGACCAATGGTGTGCCGCCACTGTGCGCGATCTCTTCCACGCTGTTGCGCACTTCGTTGGGCATCGGCGATCCATGTTCCTGCAAGTAGCGCGTGATGGCATCGACCGCGCCCTTGCGAATGCTGCGGCCATCGACTTCGATGCCGCTCATACGCGTGGTTGCGGAGAATGGGACGAACTCGGCGTTCATCTGCGTAAGCTCGCGGCCACGGAGACCGTAGCGCTCTTTTGCGAGGACTACGATGGATCGGCCTTCGGGGGTTTCGTCAGACAGCGAGGAGAGTTGCGCCGCATCGGCAAGTTGCTCCGGCGTGACGCCGGGTGCGGCGACAAACTCCGAGGCCTGGCGATTGCCGATGGTGATGGTGCCTGTCTTATCGAGCAGCAGCGTGTTCACGTCGCCTGCTGCTTCCACTGCACGGCCCGATGTTGCAAGGACGTTGTGCTGCACGAGGCGGTCCATACCGGCAATGCCGATGGCAGAGAGTAAGCCGCCGATGGTTGTTGGGATGAGGCATACAAGCAGCGAGACGAGGACGAAGATCGTCTGCGGTGCGCCGGAGTATTGTGCGAAGGGCTGCAACGTGACAACAGCGAGCAGAAAGATGATGGTGAGGCCGGCGAGGAGGATATTGAGTGCGATTTCGTTCGGTGTCTTCTGCCGCTCGGCGCCTTCGACGAGCGCGATCATGCGGTCGAGGAAGGTCTCGCCGGGATTGGATGTGATGCGAACGGTGATGACGTCGCTCAGCACGCGTGTGCCGCCTGTGACAGCGGAACGATCGCCACCGGCTTCGCGAATCACAGGCGCGGATTCACCTGTAATGGCCGATTCATCGACGGACGCGACGCCTTCGATGACTTCGCCATCGCCGGGAATCATCTGGCCTGCAACGACGCGGACGCGATCATCGACGTGCAGCTGTGAACTGGCCACTTCGGTGAGTTCGCCATTCTTGCCGACGCGGTAGGCGGTGGTTTCAGACTTGGCGAGGCGCAGAGCATCGGCCTGGGCTTTGCCGCGGCCTTCGGCCATGGCCTCTGCGAAGTTGGCGAAGAGCACGGTGAACCACAACCACAGCGTGACCTGCACGTTGAAGCGGAAGTGGCCGGTGTGCGTGAAGTGATCTGCGATGAGCAGGGCGGAGGTAAGCACGCTGCCAATCTCGACGACAAACATGACGGGGTTCTTCATCATGAGGCGCGGGTCGAGCTTACGCAGAGCATCCACGGAAGCGCGGCGCACGATGGAGCGGTCGAAGAGTGAACGTTTCTTTGTTGCCATATAGGTTCTCTCAGTCGTTTAAAAGAGCTGCCCTGCGCGCAGCAGCAGGTGTTCAAGGATGGGACCGAGGCTGAGCACGGGAAAGAACGTGAGCGCGCCGACGATGAGGATGACGCCCGTGAGCAAGAGGGTGAAGAGAGGTGTTGTCACAGGGAACGTTCCGGCGCTGGCCGGCACAATCTTTTTCGCAGCCAGATTGCCGGCGATGGCCATCATGGGAACAATCATCATGAAACGACCCAGGAACATCGCAATGCCAAGCGAGGCGTTATACCAGTGCGTGTTCGCATTGAGGCCCGCAAAGGCAGACCCGTTGTTACCTGTTGCAGATGTGTATGCGTACAGGATTTCCGACAAGCCGTGCGGACCATGATTTGTGAGGCTCGAAAGGCCCCACGACGGCATGAGCACAGTTGCGGCGGACAGGCAAAGGATGATGAGCGGGAAGATGAGCATGTAGAGCATCGCCATCTGCACGTCGTAGGCTTCAATCTTCTTGCCGAGATACTCCGGCGTTCGGCCAACCATGAGACCGGCAATGAAGACAGCAACGATGACAAAGACCAACATGCCGTACATGCCCGCACCAACGCCGCCGAAGACGATCTCGCCGAGCAGGATGTTGGTGAGAGGAACGAGACCGCCGAGCGGCGTGAAACTATCATGCATCGCATTGACTGCGCCGCAGCTCGCATCGGTGGTTACCGTGGCGAAGAGCGCGGAGTTGGCGATGCCGAAGCGAACGTCTTTGCCCTCCATGTTGCCGCCGGATTGCAGTGCGGACACATGCTGATCGACATGTGCGAGTTGCGGGTTGCCGTGTGCTTCCGCGGTGAAGAGCACGAGCACACCGGCGAACCACAGCACGGCCATGCAGGCAAGGACTGCCCATCCGTGCCTTGGTGAACCCACCATCTGTCCCAGCGTGACGGTGAGGCCGGCAGGGATGAGGAAGATCGCAAGCATCTGCAACAGGTTTGTGAGCGGTGTTGGATTTTCAAATGGATGCGCGCTGTTGGCGTTGAAAAACCCGCCGCCGTTGGTGCCGAGCATCTTGATCGCTTCCTGCGATGCGACTGGACCCTGAGCGATCGTTTGTGTGTCAACAACGGACTTTTTACCGTCTGCGCCTGTGACGGTTTGCTGCTCGACAAGCTTGGCGCTGTCATAGTGTCTGAAGTTCTGCACCACGCCCTGCGAGACCATGGCTATGGCAAGCAAGCTCGACAAGGGCAGCAGCACCCATAACGTACCGCGCGTGAGATCGACCCAGAAGTTGCCGAGTGTCTTTGCCTCGCGACGTGCGATGCCGCGGATAAATGCGATGGCAAGTGCGAGACCGACCGCAGCCGACCAGAAGTTATGCGTTGCCAGCCCAACCATCTGGGTGAGATAACTCATCGTCGATTCCGGCACGTATGCCTGCCAGTTGGTGTTGGTCGTGAACGAGATCGCAGTGTTCCATGCGAGGTCCGGAGCAACCGCGGGCAGTCCCTGCGGATTGAGCGGCAGGACGTGCTGCAGGCGTTGCACCAGGTAGGTGAGTACAAGGCTGGCGCCGCTGAAGATCAGCATGGCGACCGTGTACTCGCTCCACGTCATCTCCGTGTCAGGCGCTACGCCGGTGACACGATAGAGTATGCGCTCGCATGGCAGAAGCAGTGGATCCAATAACGTCTTACGGCGCTCGAAGACGGCTGCGATGTAACTGCCCACCGGCTTCGCAAGCAAAAGAATCAATGAGATGAAGGTTGCAATTTGCATCCATCCGTTGAGCGACATCAGAATTTCTCCGGACGCAACAGCGCATACACCAGGTAGATCAAGAGCGAGACAGCGATGGCGAGAGAGATAAGACTTAGCGTCATCCGCGGCCTCCCTTCAGGCGGCTGCATCCCTGCACATAGAGCAGACATGCAGCCAACAGCAATAACAGCGCAAGGGCACCAAGAACGTCCAACATTGTTCAGCCTGCTTTCTTAATCAGCAACCACAACCAGCGGAAGAGCAAGAAGCGGAGTCCACGATGGAGCACTTCATGCCGACCTTGATCTATATTGCAACGCGACGCGCTGTATGAAGTCCGTAAGGAAGATATTAAAAAGTTATAAGTAGGCTTTGGATCACGCTGGCTGGAAACGGTAACCGACCCATGGTTCGCTTTGGATGTAGCGCTTATCCGCGGTATCGATCTTGCGGCGGAGTTGCGCGACGAGCACGCGGAGGTTCTCCGTCTGGCTATCGCCCGATGCGCCCCATATCGCTTTCGCGAGCACGCGGTGCGTCAAGGCCTTTTCCGCATTGCGTGCGAAGAGGACGAGCAAATCGAACTCCTTGGGAGTAAGGTGCAGTCCCTCGCCTCGAACGGTGACGGTATGCGCGACGACATCGATGATGAAGTCGCCTGCCTCCAGCCGCTCGGACTCAACCTGCCTGTCGCGCTTCTCGCGGCGCAGATGGGCACGCACGCGCGCTAACAGCTCCGGCATGTTGAAGGGCTTGGTGACATAATCGTCCGCGCCTGCATCGAGTGCGTCAATCTTGATTGGTTCCGCACCACGCACGCTGAGCACGATGATGGGTGTGTCTGCAATGCGTCGGATCTCCTGCACAAGGCCGAGACCATCCATCTGCGGCATGCTCATGTCGGTGATGACGAGGTCGGGATGCAATTTCTCGAAGACTTCGAATCCTTCCAGGCCATTGGAGGCGGTAACCACGTCGTAGCCGCTGCTTTGCAACGAAGCGCGCAGCATGCGCACGATCTGCGGCTCGTCATCGACGATGAGAATGCGGCTGCTCAATGGGTCTCCTGCGTGATGATGTGAAGGTCCACGTGTGGCGCTTCGGACATGAACTTTTGAATGGCAAGAAAGTAGAGGTACTTCTTCAGCCCGTGCAGGGCGGACCGGCCGAAGATGGCCTGGGTGATGCGCTGCTCGGTGACAAACGCGGCTGTGGCAGAGGCAACGCTACTGCCATTCAACTCCACGACGGTCGCATTCAGGTTGCGTGCGAACTGCTTGTGTGCCTCAAGCGTTTGCTTGCGGTCAGGGTCGGCATCGCGTTCGCTGTTCACGTGCAACACGTACAGCTCACCATCCAGGCCTTCCGCGAGCCGTGCGCCACGTGCGATGAGATCCCGCGCCTGCGGGCTTGAGCTGATGCACACCGCAACACGTTCCGTGACAGACCAGTGTGCACCAAGGCGCTTGAGGCGCACATAGTCGTCCAGCGTGCGATCGACTGCTTTGGTCACGCGCTGCAAGGCCATTTCGCGCAGCGCGATGAGATTGCCGCGGCGAAAGAAGTTGGAGAGCGCTCGCTCCACGCGCTCCGCCGGGTAGATATCACCGCGGCGCATGCGTGTTGCGAGGGCTTCTGGTGTCAGATCGCTGATGACGACTTCGTCCGCGCGATCAAGCACCCAGTCCGGCACCTGCTCGCGGACGGGGATGCCGGTGAGTGCCTGCACGCGCGGTGTGAGGCTCTCAACGTGCTGGATGTTGACTGTGGCGAGGACATCAATCTTGTTCTCAAGCAGCAGCAACACGTCTTCATACCGCTTGCTGAACCGGCTGCCTTCGACGTTGGTGTGGGCGAGCTCGTCGACCAGGACAACCTGTGGCCTGCGCTCCAGGATGGCATCGACGTCCATCTCGTCGAAGACGGTGCCGCGGTAATCGATGGCCTTACGGGGCACGGCTTCAAGCCGCGTGCTGAGCTCCGCTGTGCCTTTGCGTCCGTGGGTTTCCACGACGCCGATCACCACATCTTCACCGCGGCCTTTGCGGCGAATGCCTTCGCTGAGCATGCTGAATGTCTTGCCTACGCCCGGAGCATAGCCGAGAAAGACTTTGAAGCGGCCGGCCTTGCGCTCCGTCTCGCTTGCCAGCAGCCAGTCTTCCGGTGATTTACGATCAGCGTCCACGGTCTAAAATGCCCTCATGAATGCGCGCCGTTTTATTGTCGTCTTCCGTTGGTGCATGGCGTTCGCAGCCCTCGCGGGAATTGTACTCGTGTACAGCCGCTGGTTCCGCGTGAACCAGACGACGGTGGCGTTGACACTGCTGCTGCTGATCCTGGCGCTTGCCGCTAATTGGGGCTTGCGGTACGCGGTAGCGATATCACTTGCTGCAACGCTAGCCTACAACTATTTCTTTCTGCCACCCGTCGGCACCATCTCCATTGCCGACACGGAGAACTGGCTGGCACTGTTCGCGTTCCTGGTCACTGCTGTCATCGGCAGCCGATTGTCGCAGCGCGCGCGCGATGAAGCGGACTCTGCAAAGGCAAGGCAGCGTGAACTGGAGCTTTCGTTTCAACTGAGCCGTGAATTACTGCAACTTGACAATGTCACTAACCTGTTGACGGCACTTCCAACTATTGTGGCGCATGTTACCGGCGCACCTACGGTGGTGTTGTACCTGATTGAGAATGACCGCATTTTTCAGACGGGCGTTCGGTCCGGAGTTGGCTTTGAGATGGCTCATTTGCGACGGCTTGCCCTGAGCTTGCGTGAGTTAGATGTGAGCCAACCGAATGAGGCGCGCATACCATTGCTTGCCGGCGTGCGTCCGCGCGGCCTGTTGTCGCTGCAAGGAGTGCAGCTTTCCAAGGAGAGCCTGCAATCGATTGGCGGACTGGTTGCGATCTCGCTGGATCGCGCGCAGGCGTTGGAAGAGATTGCCAAGGTGGAGGCAAATAAGGAAGGCGAGCGCTTGCGCACGATCATCATTGATTCCATCACGCACGAGTTGCGCACGCCCCTCACGTCGATCAAGGGTGCGGCCTCGGCCCTGCTTGCTGATGGAGCGATGGCGCATGAGCATCGCGACGAGTTACTCCACATTGTGGATGAAGAGAGTGACCGCTTGAACTTACTTGTGGATAAAGCCACAGAGATGGCGCAGCTGGATTCGCAGCAGGTGCACATGAGCTTTGTTCCGTCCAGCGTGCGCAGCCTGTTTGACACTGCGCAATCAGCCTGCAGCGTGGCGTTAGCCTCTCATCCAACTACGATTTCGGTAGAGACGAAGTACCAGGTGATGGCTGATCCGGAATATATCGAAAAAGTGTTATCGAACTTACTTGAAAACGCCTGTAAGTATTCGGCAGAGGGCTCACCTATTTTTCTTTCAGCACGCGACGAAGGAGAGTATGTCGCGGTGAGTGTGGCGGATCGCGGCTTTGGTATCGATGTCGGCGAGCAATCGCTTGTATTCGAGCGTTTTTATCGCGCCCGTTCCTCATCGAGCAGCGCAACGGGGACCGGCATGGGATTGGCGATCAGCAAGGCCATTGTGGAAGCACATGGGGGCATGATGCAGCTCACCAGCCAGCCTGGGCACGGCTCCGTTTTCACGTTCACCTTGCAACGGGCAGGTACACAATGACAGGTGAGGTGGCGTATATAGATGCAGGGAGCGTTTCATGAATCGAGTTGCACGTTTTCTGATTGCCTCATCCTGTGCTGTGTCGGCATGCTTTGCGCAGACTCGTGCGACCACGCAACAACAGACTGTATTGGCTGCAACGCCGCCGATGGGTTGGAACTCTTGGAACTGGTTTGCGGGCAAAGTGACGCAGGACGATGTAAAGGCAGCTGCCGACCTGATCGTATCAAGCGGCATGCGTGATGCCGGGTACGTGTACGTGAACATTGACGACACCTGGGAGGGCGCGCGGGACGCCGCTGGGGTGTTACATACCAATGAGAAATTCCCGGACATGAAAGGCCTTGCTGATTATGTACACGGCAAGGGCCTTAAGCTGGGTATCTACAGTGGGCTCGGCGAACAGACATGTGCACACTTCGCGGGCAGCCTGGGGCACGAGCAGCAGGATGCGGACCTATACGCGTCCTGGGGTATTGATTACCTGAAGTACGATCTGTGCAGCTTTCGAACCAAGATGCAGGCGTCCGCACCCAATGACCGGTTGAAGCAGGATGCAATGATGCGCGAAGCGTACATGAAAATGCATGTGGCCTTGCTGAAGACGGGGCGCCCGATTGTGTACAGCCTGTGCCAGTATGGCTTCGACGCCGTGTGGCAATGGGCGCCTGAAGTTGGCGGAAACCTGTGGCGCACCACGGACGACGTTAAGGAGAACTTTCCCAGCATCGCTCTCATCGCACAGACACAGCTTGGCCTTGCGAAATACGCCGGCCCCGGTCACTGGAACGACCCTGACATGCTGGAGGTTGGCAACGGCAAGCTGACAGCGGATGAGAACCGCACGCACATGGGCATGTGGGCCATGCTTGCGGCGCCGCTGCTTGCAGGCAATAACCTGACGACGCTGACACCCGAGGTAAAAGCGATCCTTACCAACCGCGAAGTGATCGCAATCGATCAGGACGCGCTTGGACGGCAAGCAGAGCGCGTCTACCAGGAGGGTCCCATCCAGATATGGTCGAGGCCGTTGGCGGACGGTGGTGTGGCGCTCGCGGTGATCAACTTTGGCGAAGATGAGAACTTTATGCGGGGCATTGGGCTTCATCTAAGAGAGGCCGGCGTTTCGAGCGGCATGAAGGCCCGCGACGTGTGGGCTGCGAGGGATCTGGGCACGATCAGCGATACGTACGCGTATTCCTTGAAGTCGCACCAGATGCTGCTGCTTCGCTTTTCCAAGTAGGCTTTTGCTTGAATCCGGGCTACGCCGTTGCGCATCCTAGACAGATACTGTTTGCAAGGAGTGCCGGATGTCCGATCGGCCCGATTTTCAGCCTTCCACGCTCGTCATCCACTCCAATCGCAGCTACGAGAAGCAGTCGAACTCAATTCTATTTCCGATCCATCAAACGGCAACGTACATCCACGAGAGCGTGGGCGTCACGAAGGGGTATGGCTACTCGCGTGGCGCGAATCCTACGGTGAATGCGCTGGAGCAGGCCATTGCCGCTGTGGAGGGTGCAGAGCACGCGCTTTGCTTTCGGTCGGGCATGTCGGCCATTCATACACTCTGCATGGCAATGCTGAAGGCGGGCGATCACGTCATCCTGTCGGACGTGATTTATGGCGGCACCATGCGGCTGTTCAAGCAGGTGCTGGGTAACTTCGGCATTGAGTACACCTATGCCGACACATCGAGCGTCGACGCTGTGGCTGCAGAGATCAAACCCAACACACGGCTCCTGTTTGTGGAGACACCGGCGAATCCGACATTAAAGTTAAGCGATGTTGCTGCGCTTGCCGAGCTCGCGCACTCGCATGAGAACATCCTGCTTGCCGTGGACAATACGTTTTTGACACCGCTGTTACAGGACTGCCTGGCGCTTGGTGCGGATGTGTCGATGCTGTCGACGACGAAATACATTGATGGGCACAACGCTACGATTGGCGGTTCACTGGCTACGCACGATGAAGTGCTCGTGGAGCGTCTGCGCCTGGTGCGGAAGACAATCGGCAGCATACAGACGCCGTTTGACGCGTGGCTTGCGCTGCAAGGCATCAAGACGCTGCCCATGCGGCTGGCCGCGCACTGTGAACATGCAGGTATCGTGGCTCGATGGCTTGAGGCACATCCGCGTGTTGCGAACGTAAATTACCCAGGACTGGATTCGTTCGCGCAGAAGCCGCTTGCGGAGAAGCAGCAGAAGGGCTTTGGCGGCATGTTGTCGTTTGAGCTGGATGCCAGTACAGAAGATTCTCTGCGCTTTATGAATGCGCTGAAGCTATGCACATGCGCGGAGAGTCTTGGCAGCGTGGAGACGCTTGCCACCAATCCTGCAACCGCGTCGCACTGCGATCTGACAGCGGAACAGCTCGATGTGCTCGGTATTGCGGGTCGCTTGATTCGACTCTCTGTTGGACTTGAAGCGCCGAACGATCTGATCGCCGATTTTGAACAAGCGTTCGCAAAGACATTTGGAAGTGCGGCATGAAGTTCGGTACGAAATTGATCCACTTCAATTCTGCGCCGGATGATCCTAACCGGCCTATGGTGACGCCGATCTATCAAACAGCGACGTTCGAGCAGGAGCATGCCGATAGCTTTGGCCGCTATGACTACACGCGGAGCGGCAATCCAACGCGCAAGGTGCTGGAAGATCACATGGCTGTGCTGGAAGGCGGCGTGCGTGGCTTCGCATTTTCCAGCGGCATGGCAGCCATCGGGTGCGTCACGCACTTGCTGCGATCTGGCGATGAGGTACTTGCGGACTGGGATTTGTACGGTGGTACAAGCCGGTTGTTTGGCAGGGTATTGGAACGAGCGGGTGTCAGGGTGCGATTCGCGGATGCTTCTGATCTGCAGGCTTTCGCAGCTGCGATCACACCATCGACCAAGATGGTCTATGTTGAATCACCGACTAATCCACTGCTACGCGTTTTGGACCTGCGTGGGCTTGCAGCGATTGCGCATGGCGCCGGCGCGTTGCTGTGCGTGGATAGCAGCGCCATGTCTCCCTATCTGCAGCAACCGATCACGCTCCGTGCGGATCTTGTCATTCACTCCGCAACAAAATTCCTGTGCGGACACAGTGATGTTACTGGCGGCGTTGTCATTGCGGCGAGTGAGCAGCTCGCGCAGGAGATTGCCTTCCTGCAGAACGCTGAAGGTACCGCCCTTGGGCCGTTTGATTGCTTCTTGCTGCTTCGTGGCTTGAAGACACTGAAGCTGCGGATGGAAGCACAACAACTAAGTGCAGCAAGGATTGTGGCTTATCTCAAAACGCACACGGCTGTTACGGCAGTGAACTATCCTGGCGACCCGGATCACCCCGGCTTCGCTCTTCAGCAGCAACAGGCGAGTGGCTCTGGAGCGTTGCTTACGCTTCAATCTGGTTCACGTGCGCGTGCGAAACAACTTGCTGAAACGCTGCAACTGTTTACGATTGCAGTGAGCTTTGGCAGCGTTACATCCACAGTGAGCATTCCCGCCGCTATGTCACATGCAAGCGTGCCGCCAGAGCAGCGAGCATCACGCGACATTCCTGATGACCTGTTGCGCTTGTCGATTGGGATTGAAGACACGCAGGACTTACTCGATGACCTTGAGCGAGCACTATCTCAGCTTTGATGTCACGGCGCGAGCATGACCTGTCCCTGCCAGAAGGTTGCGCGATTGTCTGCAGGGTCGAGCACTGTGACCTGGCACTGATACTCACCTGGCAGCTGGTCTGCAAGCGGAACATGCAGAGCGATGGCAGCTGTGCCCAGGCGGCTGTCAGGCGCTGCGGATACCTGTACGGTTTGTGTTTGCAATGTTTTCTTGCTGTCCCGATAGAGAGTTACGAAGGCCAGTAATGTAGGCCTTGCGGCAACTGGTGCAGGAGTACCTGAGGTTGCGGAAGAGGATGGTGGCGTACCGCTGTACGTTTGTAAATACACTTCCAGATCGCGGCCCGTATGGAAGACACGCGTGACGCTCGGGATGAGCTTCCCGTCGGCGTTAATGAGTGGATTCACCGCGTCGTTCTTGGCCTGATCCTTACCTTTAGCCGTGTTGTACAAAGCTTCTTTATCATTAACGCGCTGGCTGCTTAAGACGACAGAACTAATCGGAACGCGCTTCGTTTCTTTATTGAGGTTGGGGATGACGAAGCTTGTTTGATACGTGCCGATGCGGCCCGTCTCATCATCGCGCGCAAGGAATTTGATGTTATAGCGACCAGGCAACAAGGTGAAGCCTGTGCTGTAGGCGATTGGCTGCTTGGCGAGATCGGCCGCGGTTGTATCGCTGATCTTGATGTCTACATTGTCGCGTACGTTGGTCACCGTGGTGCCGCCGATCTCGTCCTTGATCTCACAGACGAAGTCAATCACGGTGTGATCTGCTCCGAGGCGCTTTGCAAGCGTGAGTTCGCGGCCTGGTATCTTCACGGTGACGGGTACAAAGTATTCCGCGCGGTTTAACTGGAAGTAATTGACCTCCATAGCAATGGTGAGGTCAGTAATAGGGTCGCCGAGCATAAGTGCGTCTTCCAGTTGCCGCTCTTTCTCGGTGCCATTGAACTTACCAAACTCTTTGTTTGCGTAATAACCTTGACGATAGTCGAGATTTGCGTGGAGATCCTCGCCAACGTTGATCTTGACTCGGCGAAAATGGCCGTTCTGGGCGGTATTTGTGGTGTAGTAACCGATCAGGTAGTAGTCGGACAGCGCATGTTGCGCGCGCACGATGCCCGCCGCAAGATCGTTGTTATCGAAGAAGGCTTTGCCGCCTGTATCTGCCGCAAGCGAGTAGAGAGTGTCCTGTGAGCGCTGAAAGCGGTCTTCCGTAGCTTGCGACGCCTGACCGTTATACATGCCTGCGTTGCCGGCAGAGCCTTGCGTTGCATCGCCCAGAGGCGCCATGGCGACAAGACCGCGCGCATCGATGGGCCAGAACGAAACGCCTGCACGAATTGCGGTTTCTACGGTTGCGTGTAATTGGGCCTGATTATCATTGCCATTCAAGCGCAGCCCACTTGCGAAGTACAGCAACGTCTTTTTCTCGTTCAGGCTGCCCAGCATGCGGGTTGCGGTTTGCAGTGCAGAGAGTTGCCTGTCGGTGTTGAAGATATTGAACTCGCCCGAGTCCTGCCCAAAGGCCGCGCCCGTATCCGCAGCGCTGCTGTCATTAACACCTTCTGCGGAGCCCTGGCCTTCGCCCACAATCATGGTCTCAAGGATGCTGAGCATCTTGTTGCGATCCGCGGTGAAATCGAGCAGAACATCGACCGAGCCGCCCTCATAACGCAGGATGGATACGATATCCGCTTCCGTCATCTGCGTTCGTACGAACTTCTCAGCTGCCGTAAGGGCACGTTGCTGATCGTCCGGCCGCATGGCCGTCATATCGAAATACATGGCAAGCAAGCGACGATCTTTGTAGCGCCGGGCGCCACTATCCTCTGCCGCTATGGCGGTGCGGCCGAGCTTTTTGTACACGACTACATTTTCATCTTCCGGAGCGGAGACCGGCAGCGGCGCAATGTCAACCGGCAAGGTTTCATGCTCGAAGATACGAATTGTTTGCGGTGTTCCGTCTTCCATTACGGTGAAGTCTTTTGCGGTAAGTCCGGTAATGAACTTACCCTGCTTGTCTTTTACGATGACCGATTCAGTCACAAGCTGCGATTTAACGCTGAGCGTGTATGTAGCGTCTTGCCCGGATTTAGCGTTGGTGCCTATCTGCTGGGCCATCAGCGGTGCGGCGGCAAGCATGAGCCATGCAAGGAAGCGCGTCATGATCAGAACCTTAGCCTTCCGACGATTTGAAGCGTGCGCATGCCTTGCGTGGATGCGGGCAGACCATAGGTGTTGCTGTTGATAATCGTGTTCCATGTTGTATAGACCACATGGTTCAGGATATTCGTGGCGTCGGCACGTATGTCGAGATTAAATGGATCGCTTAGACGGAATGTACGAGCAAGCGAGGTATCGAGACTGAACGTACCGGGACCTTCGATCGAGTTACGGCCCGCTGTGCCCCATTGGCCGGTTGCAGGAGCCGTAAATGCTGCAGGATTCAGATGGCGGCCATTTGTGCCACCGTAGACAGGTTGGCCGGTGGGATTGCCACGAATGGTACCGGTAAAGCCAGTGCCGGGTACGGCCTGGAGATAGATTGGCGTTTGCGGTGTGCCGGTACCGATGCTGAACTGGCCTGAGAACATCCACTCCTTCAGTAGGCGCCCGCTCCAGCCCTGCATCAGAGCGCCTCCATGGAGACCTTGGCCAGTGGTGTACTGCACCTGCGTTTTGAGCAGGTGGCGTTGATCGAAGCTGGAACGGCTCCGCTCGGCGCGGAGGTCAAGCCAGTTCTGTGCGATCGATGACGGCGTTGTTGAGCTTGCCGCCGTGGTCGAACTTATGGACGTGACCGACGAGGAAGATACATAGCCATTGCCGCCGAGCGACGAGTCATCGTCGATGGACTTGGCGTAGACATAATCGAGCGTAGCGGTAAGGCCGCTGCGTAAACGGCGCCGAAGCTGTAGTTCGCCCGCATGTCGAATGGAATTGCCGTTCGATGTTTGATAGACAAACCCGCGCGGACACGCAATGCAGATCGCAGTGCTCCCGATGGGGTAGGTATTCGGCAGAAACTGCTGCGGGCCGTTTGTACCTTTGGTGCCGAGATAACTTGCTGTAAGTACAAGCGCGCCGGGCAGGTCGTTCTGCACGGAGAGCCGCCAGGTTTGCGCGTAACCTACACGAAAATTCGGGTCGATACCAAACGCCTGCGCTGTTGTACCTGGGCATTGGATAAAACCATCCGCCAGCGTAAGTGGGCACACGTTGCTCCAGGACACGTTCAAGCTATTCGAGAGCGGCGCCTGCTGCGCCATTTGCTGGGTGCTGGACAGGTACACGGAAGTGTCCACATAGATGCCGTAGCCGGCACGCACCACGGTGGATGCTGTGGGAAACGGCCGCCACGAGAGGCCGATGCGCGGTTCTACCTGGCGTTTATCCGGTCGCACCAAGGATGTAGGATACTGCGTACCGGTAAGAGCACCGACGGGATTGCTCGCCAGCACAGGTGTAACGGCGGAGAAATCCTGACTTGTATCAAGATTGACAAGTCGTCCACGGAGTTCTGTCAGAGGCGCTCCGTAATCCCAACGGACTCCGGCGTTGATGGTTAATTCCGGTAACAGGCGCCAGTCATCTGTCACGAACGCATCATACACCGGCTGCCGAAAGTACTTGTCTGCGTTGCCGTAGGCGATGCTGCTGGTGTCCGGTGTTCCAAGTAAAAAGTCTGCAAGATCAAGATGGTTCTGTGCGGAGAAGTTATGGATGGCTGCAGTACCGGTAAAGGTGAATGAGCCGCGTGGATTAGTCTGCGTGAGTTGATTAAACTCTTCCGTTCGGATATCGCCACCGAGGGTGACCACGTGCTTGCGATGTGTCCATGTTGCGGATGCGGAAAATCGGTCGGTGCGGTTGCGGTTGAACGCACTTATGCCATCCGACAGGCCCGCGATGCCGCTTGAAAACGATAGGCTGGGCGGCCCCCAGTTGGTGGGGCTCTGTTCATTGCCGGTAATGCCTGCATCACCGGAGACGTTTTGCATGTCTGCAAAGTTCGGCCGAATCTCTGTTCTAAGACGGCTGAAGCGATAGCCAAGTTCCAGCAACACCTGGTGCGGAAAACGATGCGACCAGTTCACGTTGCTGTCGATGCCGAGCGTGTTGGTGGTATCGAGAAAGTGAAACAGGTTTTCGCTGTTGGAGCGCACGCTCTGAAAGGCAAACCCTCCGTAGACCTGGTCGCGGCGGCCGAAGCTTTTATCCAGCCGCGATTGAAGTGCATCGGTATGCGTGCTGGATAAGACCTGTGTTTGATAGTTGTAGTCTGTACTGCCAAGTAAGTTAGGCAAAGGATAGAACTGCAATAATGCCTGCGCCTGCGGACTTACAAGGAGAGTATCTTCCGGTGTTGGCCGGATGGCGCGGGTTAGCAGAGGAATTGTTGAGAGGTTACCCTCTCGCTGCGCTTCCGTGGGCACGAGGGCAGAGAGTGTCCGCACATCCAGATCGCGCGCCCATTGATAGCCTACAAAGAAGGTGGGACCACTGCGCATGAGACGCGGAATGCGCAGCGGACCTCCTAACGTGGCAACGCCGGTAAAGCGGCTATAGGATGCTTTGGGCACCTGAAGCCCTGTCAACGAATAGGGCCGTGCGTCAAACGCGGAGGTGTTTGCGTAGACGCCGGCGCTGCCGTTATACAGGGCTTTTGATCCAGCGCGCCGTGTTCCAAACGCAGGTGAGATGGAATACTTCGATGTGGCCGCGTTGTTCTCGCTGCCGTTAATGAGCATGCCGCCATCGTTGCGTTCCGCGACGGATGCTGCCGGCGCTGTTGTGGGCGTGGCTGGGACATCTGCTGTTTTCGCGGATTTTTTGACGCTCGCTGGCGCCGTGGGCGTCAGCAGTTTTGGTGCGGCCACAACAACGGCGCGTGAAGCGGCGAGCAGTTCCGCCAGCGGCTGCATCTTTAACTCCCAGGCTGAGGCAGCCGTTGCAGTATCCAGCTGCACCGAGCGCTCTTCCGCGGCGAAGCCGAGCATCTCCACACGAAACGTCCATGTACCGTTACTGATGTCTGCGAACTGAAAGAGGCCCTGCGCATCCGTTACCGTCTCAAAGCGCTTACCGCCTTGCGTGGCTGTGACGGTGGCGCCGGGCACCGGCAGGCCATTAAACAGGACACGGCCGTGATGTTCCGCCATGGCGCGTGAGCCATGCAGCACTATCAGCGACGCCATAGTGCATGTGGCCAGCCTGATTGTCCGGGGTGTTCGCAGCATTGCTTAAGTCCTACTGGCGATCGTGTCTCGTCGAGCAGGTCAAGACGTTCGACCGGTCTCAGGCTTGGCCTCACTGCTACTGGTTACGGAGTGAGGCCAAGCCGGGACGATTGTTTCTTAATTGTCGCTTGGCTTTTCGACGTGGTCGAGCACCATTACTGAGACGGGAGTTTTCGCTGCATCCAGCTTGAGGCCAATCTGCTCCTGAATGGCCTTGTAAAGATCCGGAGGTGCATCGGGTGCGGTGCTGGGATGGGGTGGCGGCCCAAAGATCGCGAACTGCGTCTCATCCGGGTTCCAGTTCAGCGTACCGTCAAAGCGCCCCGGCAAGCCTGTGTGATCCACGACAGGCCGATCGAGAACGCTCTGCATCCAGCTTGCGAAGTTGGGCATGGTGATGTCGCGGAAGACGAGCTTGCCTAAGCCACGGAAGGCAAAGGTGCTTGGCATGTTGGGATCGCCCTCGCTTTTCTCAAGCTTTGGACCGCCCTTTGCGACGGTGAGGACGAAGGCCGATAGCTCTCTCTTATCGCTGTGGAACTTTAGGCCGAAGCGCGTTGCGAGCAGCTTTTGCATCATGACCTGCGTCTGCTTTTCGCTGGGCTGCCCCGGTGTATCCGGCTTCCCGGTGATATCAAAGCGCTCTGTATCGAACCAGTCTGGAGCATTCAGTATCTGCTTGGTGTGAACGCGATACGCATACATGATGAGGTCGTTCAACGTCGTACCGCGGGTCATGAAGCTCCCCGGCGGTCCACCAAAGCCTTTGCCCTTGAAGTCCGGCGCCGTGAGCTTGATGGTGGCTACTTCGAAGCTGGGATCGGCGTCTGCCGCCATGGGAGGCAGTTTTGGCGGCGGCTCGGGGATGGTCCATGCCGTCTCCGGTGTGGCGCGCAGCAGGATAAGCGGTTTGGGTGTGTCACCCTGCTGCCATTCGCCTGTGATCGTTGTGCCGTCGGGCGACAACTTGCCGGTAAAGCCGCCACCGATGACTTCGATGTTGAGTGACAGCTCACCTCCAGCAAACGTCGTTGCCTTGACCGGAATGGGTTGACCTCCCTGATCGATGCTGTAGAAGTTGCTCTTCAGCGTGCCGTCCGGCGCCTTGGTGATTTTGACGACGCAACGCAGGTCCTTCTGCGCGTGCAGTGTGCCCTGCCACGTGTCGTCAATGTTTGTCTTGGCAGCGGCTTGTGCCATGGCAACAGGCGCCGGCAGTAGCGACATGCCGAGCGAGAACGAAGCGGCAACACCGAGGGTACAGCCACGCACGAAGCCGGCAGCGCCGCTCCGCATTGAGACACGCTTACCAATCATCATTGAAGCCCCCCCACTCCGGTTAAAGCACGAACGGTATAAGAACTCCTAACTGCTTAGGAGTTCTTTCAGAGCCGCTGCCTTGCAGAGATCAAGCAGCAGGCCGTTTCGGCCAGCGCGAGCGCATGACAGCGAATATGACGAGATGCGACGGAACACTCGTGAGACGCGTCACGTCAGATTTCGTTTCGCCAGGATTTCTTTATACCGCGTAGGTCTTGAGAGCGAAAGAGCCAGCACGGTGTGCTGCTATGTCGTAAGTGCGCGTGGTAGCTCGTCCGCCGCGCGCAGTCGCGACTCGGCGAGACGTTGCAGGTAGTTACGCACCCAGGTTGCAAGAATTAGTGTGCACAGGGTCACAGCCAGCAGGAGTGCCCACGAATACCGCGTCAGCCAGATACGCATCGCTGTATACCAGCTGATATCACCCACGTGATACTCCGGCACCTGCACGTCATAGGACAGGAAGCGGCTGCCGCGTAACACGCTTACCTTCTGCGAGATATCGCTTGACTGGGAGCGGTCGAGAAAGAGCTCCGAAAAGAAGGGCTCAACCGAATCGTCACGGAGCGCCACCATTACGAGCGACCGGTCTTTCGCATACGGGGACTGTATGCCTTCGATCACGGCATCGGACAGGCTGGCGTCGCGGGCAAGCTGTGCGTCTGAAGGCGTCTGCCGTGTGAGCCGGTACCATAACTGCTGTGCCTGGCTGAGGTATGTTCCAGCGGGCTTGACGTGGACGCCATCCGGATCAAGCGTGACCGGCAGACTATCGCGCAAGGCCGTGAAGGCGGGCTGCGTCGCAAAGTTGCCAAGGATAAGATAGTCGTGATCCTCGCGGATCAGGTCGTCCGGTCCGACAACCTCAACGCGTAACGCGGGATAGCCCGTTTGGCGGCTGAAATGGCTCATCAACTCGAGGAACAGTGCAATCTCGCGGGCCGTTGGCTGGCGCGGCAGCATGACCACGGTGTGAGACAGATCGGCCCATTGCGTGAACGGAAAGCCTGCGTTGGCAAAGATTTCCAAGTTCGGCAGCTGCGCCCAGTGGTGCAGGTCGCGCAGGTCCAACGATGCGCTGCGCAAGATGCTTCCCTGCAGCGTTGCGGCAGAAGACGCGGCGCCGGGGCCTGGCACGAAGTCGAAGTTGAACAGCATGGTGTTTGCAAACGGGCGCATGTTGGCGACTGGCAGCAGTGCTTCACGCTGCCGGTCCACCGTGCCGTTGCCGGGCGGCAGAGGCGCTTCATTGATGAGCGTGCCGTTGATGTACGTACGCAGTGCCGAGGCGGGTGCGACCGCGCGGGCGTTGTAGCGGTAGCGCAACAGCAGATTGAGATTCTCCGTCTCGCCGTAGTAGAGATCGGGCGGAACTTTGAAGTAGATTGGCACCGGCTTGGAGCCGTCGGTCTGCATGTCGGGCGTTGCACTGAACGTGCTGAGCGAAACCAGCTTGTTGGTGGGCATCCAGCGTGGCGCGTCGTCGATGCCACGCGGTTCGGGCAGCGTGAAGTCATCCACGCGCAGAAGCGTTCCGGCACTCTGCTGCTGGCCACCTGTTGCGGGAGCCGTGTTGCGGAGCGACAGCGCACGTGCCGCCGTCAGCAGCTGATCGCCGTTGTCACCGGTGAGTACGAGCGCTGCGCCGTTGGGATCCTGTGGGTTGACGCTGACCTGGATGGAAGCACCAGGCGGTGTGTTCGGCAGAAAGGCCTGGGAACCTGTGCGGTTGGAAAAGACCACTGCGTTGCCTGTTGGAATTTGGCCGACGACAACGCGAAAGCGAATGGGTTTCGAGCTGGCCAGGACGCCAAACCAGGATGCGAGTACACCGGCAGCCTGGAGTGTCTTCGCGTCCGGCTGCGATGGAAAGACGAACGGAATGGTCGTGGTGCTTTGCAGGTCGCTGTCGAAGAACGGCAACGGCAGCAACGCAATATCCGTGCGAACTGGGAGCGGATCGCCGGTGACGACGAGCTCAGAAGCATTTGCCATGCGCGCCAGCACGGCGGCGCGTGCCTTGTCGCTGGTTTGCAGAATGCCGTTGCCCGTGAATTCGAAGTTGAGATCGTTATCGCGAATCAAAAGCTCCGCGGGAACGGTGAACGACACAATGCTGTACACGCCTGCGCGTTGCGATGGTGTATCGGATGTGATGGTGCCGAGCAGCGAGTTGTTCATGGATACACGAATCGTCGCTCCGCCGGCGCTGATAGCGCGGCTGAAGCGATAGCCCACGGTGAGCGTTGCGGACTTTGGCAACAGGGTGTGCGGCAGCACAAAGTGCAGCGCGTAGTACGAATGCGGTCCACGCAACTCCGCTTCGTCCGCGAGACCCATGTCTTTGAAGCGGATGTGCGTGGGCTCGGTCGATGGTCCGACCGGCATGCTCGCGGGAACACCGCCTGGCGTTGCGGCCTGCGTTAAGTATGGAACATTGGGAGCAGGGAACGACGGCGCGGCTGCCTGAGCTCTGGCGTGAATGCTCGAAGCTGCAAGTGCTGCAACCAGTAGCAACACTGCGGTTCGTGCGGCTCCCACAGCAGCGGGTTTTTCGTTGCTCTGCGGCAACAGGCCGAGGAAGACCTGCTTGAGGCCGGTCATGGAAAGACGCACGATGCGCGCGAAGCTGAGGAATGGCCGGTCGGCCTCAATCTTTTCGCGCACGTTGACCCACGAATCGGCACGCGAGTAGAGCGCGCAGGTCAACGTCTCCTGCTCCGCAATGGTTAGGTTGATGAACTGTGTGCGAACGCGCTGGCCGCGCTGTGCAATCACGGTCGCCGTGACGGATGCATCGCCGGTTTGTGCGGGAAAGGTGAACTGAACGATTTGCCCCGGCGCCAACTCCGGCATGTCCGCATCGAGCAGCACGGATGCTCCACCCACCGACATATCCTCTGTATTGCCGAGAATGGCATGACCGTCAGCCGTTACGCCAGCGACGGGGATGTGAACAGGAATACGAACAGCAGCCCTGCGTTGCTTTTGTTCGTGCGCCACAGCCGCGGCAACGCCAAGAATGATGATGTTGAAGAAGATCCAGAACAGGTTGCTGAGCACGACGCCAGGGTGCGTTGGATCGATGATGAAGAAGCGATAGGGAGCAGCAAGGACACCTGCAAAGTTCAGCATCAACAGCCACGTTGTGGGCGCGGCGATCTTGCGATCGAAGCGTGTTTCCTCCAGCGTGGTGCCCTTGTCCGTTACGTTGAACGAACCGAGCTTGGGATTGATGAGCGCAAGGATGGTCGGCAGAAGGATGTAGGGCGCGAGCACCGTCTCATAAATTTCGTTCCAGAATGAGTGACGGTGCGTGCCCTGCACACGCGAGTTCGTCATGTTCGAAATGATGAGGTGCGGCAGCGCATAGGCGAGAATGGCGACCCAGTAACCCGGGATGATGGTGCGGCCGGCGAGCATATAGGCCAACGGTGCAAGCAGGAAGATGAGCCGCGGCACCGCGTACATGAAGTGCATCATGGCGTTGAAGTAGCACAGGCGCTGCGTGAACTTCATGCCGCTCGCCAGGAGTGGATTGTCCGTGCGCAGGATCTGGATCATGCCGCGGGCCCAGCGCACACGCTGGCCCACATGACCTGCAAGCGTTTCCGTGGCAAGACCGGCAGCCTGTGCGATGTTCATGTAGCCCGTGTTCCAGCCGCGCTTCTGCATGCGCAGCGAGGTGTGCGCATCCTCTGTCACCGTCTCTGTCGCGATGCCGCCAACTTCATCCAGAGCCGTACGCCGAATGACCGCGCATGACCCGCAGAAGAATGTTGCGTTCCAAAGGTCGTTACCGTCTTGAATGATGCCGTAGAACAGTTCGCCTTCGTTCGGGATCGACTTGTACTGCAGCAGGTTTCGTTCGAATGGATCGGGCGAGTAGAAGAAGTGCGGCGTTTGCAGCATGGCCAGCTTTTCTTCCACGAGGAACCAGCCCACGGTCATCTGCAGGAACGAGCGCGTGGGAACGTGGTCGCAATCGAAGATGGAAATGAGCGGCGAGTTCATCTGGGTGAGCGCGTGGTTGATGTTGCCGGCCTTCGCGTGATTGTGCTTCGCGCGCACGACGTAGCCAACACCGGCTTGCTCGGCAAACTCGCGGAACTCGGCGCGTGTGCCATCGTCCAGGATATAGACGTGTAGTTTCTCCGGCGGATAGTCAATATTGACGGCAGCGAGGGCGGTGTACCGCACCAGCGAAAGCGGCTCGTTGTACGTAGGGATCAACACATCCACGTGCGGCCACATCGATTCATCGGCAGGCAGCGACACTGGCCGGCGTTGCAGCCGCTGGCTCGTCTGCATGTAACCAAGGATCATGATGCCGACGGTGTAGACCTCCGCCGAGAGCAGGATGAGCATGAGCACGGCATCGATGGAGACGCGGTGGTTTGACTCGTCGCCGAAAAAGCCCGCCACCAGGCGAATACGCCACCAGCCATAGCGCAATGTCGTGGCAATGGAGAGCAGCATCAGGGCGATGGTGTACAGGCGGCTTTTGCCTGCGCGATTGATGACGATGGCTGCCAGCAGGGTGAGCGCACCGAAGACGGCTTGCTTCGGCCAGCTCATGTACAGGCTCACGAATTGAAACAACAGAAAGGTGCATGCGCACAGCACCACAACGCGGCAGACTTGGGCGAACGATCGTGCCATCATGTCAGGTCGGTCTCTCGGGTTTCATGTTCCCTCTACACACAGGTATGATCAATCACCCAATTGGGTTGATACCATCCCACGGCTGCGTGGGTTGGTATGGGTTCGAAGTAAGAGCGATAGGCCATCGCGTTGCACAAAGCATCGGCATCAGGCGCCAATGCCAAGGGGAGAAATCAGATCCTCTTCCGGCTCCGCCGCCCATGCCGGCACAACGGCACGATCGCGGCCGCCTCGCTTGGCCTCGTACAGCAGCAGATCGGCCTGCTGCACCACAGCTTCCGCCGTGATCTCCGGCGTTCCACTATCGATGCCCAATGCGCCGGCGCTGATGGTGATGTGCAGCAGCCCTGCACTGGTCATGACGGGGACAGAGCGGATGACACTACAGATGCGGTTTGCCACCATTTCCACGTGATCGGGACCGCAGCCCTCCAGCAGTAACAGAAACTCCTCGCCACCGTAACGCCCCACGACGCCCCTGCGCACATTGCTCTTCAGGCGATCCGCGACTTCGCGTAATACCTCGTCTCCAACCAAATGTCCATGGGTGTCATTGACGCGCTTAAAGTCATCGACGTCGCACAGCAACACTGCAAAATCCATACCACGTACACGGCTCTGTGTCAGTTTCGTGGAGAGCGCGTCAAAGATGGCGCCGCGGTTCAGGAGCTGCGTCAACGAATCGCGCGTGGCATGGCGGCGCATCTCCTCGTGCGCTTCTATCAGGATGTCCTCGAGCTGAAGAATGCGGCGGCCCGTTCGCAGGCGCGCGCGCAGTTCCTCCGGATGACAGGGCTTGGTGAGGTAGTCGTCCGCACCTGCTTCGAGCCCGGCGACCAGATCTTCTTTCGAGTCCTTCGACGTAAGGAGTGCAATGTAAATGTAGGCGCGGCGCAATCCACCACGGATCGCGCGACACACGTCCAAGCCACCCATCTCCGGCATGGTCACATCCAGGAGGACGAGTCGTGGACCATTGTCTGCGGAGAGTATCTGCAGCGCCTCGCGGCCGTTCCGCGCGGTCACCACCTCAAAATCGGTCTCGCGCAGCATGCGTTGCATCAACAGCCGCGAGACAGCGTCATCATCGGCAACAAGAATCTTCACACGCTCTCCGCACACACCTGCTGTAAGGCTGACATCACACGAGGCAGCTCCTCTTCCAGCTGCCGCATAAGGTCCGGCGCCTGCGCCAGGTTGTTGTCCTGGCCGGCTTGCTCCAACTGCGCCGCAAGCTCTGCTCCGTGCGTTGCAGCCAAGTTTGCCAGAGCGCCTTTTAATCCGTGCGCCGTTTGACGGAGAGCTTCGCAGTCGCCGCGCGCCACAGCGGCTTGGGTGGCCTTCATCTTTTCGGGATAGTCCTGCTCGAACGTCGCTGCAAGCTCCGACACAAATTCGATATCGCCGTCGATACGGTCGAGAAGATCCGCGACATCCACTGCGGACGCTTGGTTGCGCGGCACTGCCTCATGCACACGGGCTTCGCTCTTCTTTGTGATGTAGGTTTCAAGCACCGCATCCAACTCCTGCGGGCGGATGGGCTTGGACAGATAGCCATCCATGTCCGCGGCCATGCAGCGTTCACGATCGCCCTTCATCACCAGCGCCGTCATGGCCACGATCGGCAGGTGCTGCTGTGTGCCTGCTTCTCTTGCGCGGATGGCAAGGGTTGCCTGAATGCCATCCATCTCGGGCATCTGCACATCCATCAGCACCAGGTCGTAGCGGCTACGCTCCGCTGCCTCCACGGCCTCGCGGCCATTCGACGCAAGCACGACACGGTGGCCGCGCTTTTGCAGCAGACGCATCGCCAGCTTCTGGTTCACCTCGTTGTCTTCCGCAAGTAGGATGCTGAGGAACTGATCGGCAGAACGCGATGCAAGCAGGGAGGATTGGGTAAGCATGGTAGTGTCCTTTGTTGCGTTGGGCAGCATGCCGAGCGCACGTGCAATCGCTTCCTGCAACTCATTGCGCCGCACAGGCTTTAACAAATACGCTGCAATGCCGAGTTGCTGACAGCGGCTGGCGTCGCCATGGTGCCCGCCGGACGACAGCATCATGACGATAGGCAATGACAGCCCTGTGTCCATGCGCATCTGCTGCACCACCATGAAGCCATCCATCTTCGGCATGTGCATGTCACTCAGCAGCAGCCTGTACGGATACCCAGCCGCATCCGCTTCGACGAGCATCTGCAACGCAATCTCGCCCTCGGCCGCGCTGGAAGCGTTCATGCCCCAGAGCTTCAGCAAGCCCTCCAGGATGCGGCGATTCGTCTTGTTGTCGTCGACGATCAGCACTTTGACGCCCTGGAGCATCTGCCCGGCAGTTGCCGTTGAGGGCGCGGCCACAACGTCTGCTTGCGCACGCGGCAGAGGCACCACAAAGTGAAACTGTGACCCAGTGCCGAACGTGCTCTCACACCAGATACGGCCACCCATGAGCTCGGTGAGCCGCTTCGAAATGGTGAGCCCAAGGCCCGTGCCACCATACTGCCGCGTGGTGGATGTATCCGCCTGGCTGAACGAATCGAAGATCGTGTCAAGCTTTTCCGGAGTGATACCGATGCCGCTATCCGAGACGAGGAAGTGAAGCTGATCCAGCCCCTCCGAAGCATGAGCAGCCGTCACGCGCAGTGAGACCTCGCCCGTTGACGTGAACTTAATTGCGTTGCCGATTAGGTTCACAATGATCTGGCGCAGGCGGCTGGGATCGCCCAGTACAACCTCCGGCACATCCGCGCCAACATCGCACAGCAGCTCCAGACCTTTCTCATCGGCCCGCAGTGCGAGTGTCTTCAGCGTTGTCTCGACGCACTCCCTTAGGTCGAAGCGAATCATCTCAAGGTCAACGCGGCCCGCCTCAATTTTGGAGAAGTCGAGAATGTCGTTGATGACGGTGAGCAGTGAGTCCGCGGAGAACTTCACCGTGGTTATATATTCACGCTGTTCGCGGCTGAGCTCTGTTTCCAGTGCAAGGTCCGTCATGCCGATGACGCCGTTGAGCGGTGTGCGAATTTCATGGCTCATGTTGGCGAGAAATTCGCTCTTGGCGAGGCTAGCGGCTTCGGCGGTTGCGCGAGCCTCTTCCATGCTGCGCTGCGCAAGCTTGCGCTCCGTCACATCGTGCACAAATGCTGCGTAGATGGGCGTATCGCCAACGGAGATTTGCGATACAGCCATTTCTGCCGGAAATAACATGCCGGTCCTATGTTGTGCCATGACCTCCAGCCGGCCGTGCAGCCGCATATCGCCTGTCGCGGCAAACTGCGCGAAGCTCGTCGGGCCTGCCTGCCCGTCTTCATCGAAATTCAGCAGGCTGCTGACGGGCTTGCCGATGGCTTCTGAAGCGCTCCAGCCAAAGGTCTTGGCCGCCTGTTCATTCCAGTCCATGACAGTACCGTTACTGTCGATACCGATGAAGGCGTCGAACGCTGAGCTGATGATGCGGCGATAGCGCTCTTCGCTGCTCTCCAGCGCCTCTGCATGAAGGATGAACCGGCGGTCGATGAAGGCCGAAAGGTACACCAGGCAGAGGATGAGGACTGTCACCAGCACGATGCCGGCGGCGCCCAGGCCGGAGATGCTGACAGCATGCCGCAGCCTGCCGGCCGGCAGTGCCGCGGGTATAAATGAAACCGCAGCCATGCCCAGATAGTGCATGACCGGGATCGCGCAGCCCATGAGCAGCGCACTCAGGCCTTTGCGCCAACTGAACATCTCTGCGGCATAACGCTGCGCAAAGGTGAGGCGAAGCGCGGCAAACGCGATGACGACAGCGGCTACCACTGACGCAACGACCATGGGCGCGGAATACATGGTTGCCGCCGGCATGCGCATGGCGGTCATGCCGATGTAGTGCATGGCGGCGATACCACCACCCATAAAATTACTGCCCAGCAATGTTGCACCAAAGCTGAGCGTACTGCGGCTCACAATCCAGAGCGCCAGTGCCGATGCCAAGATCGCGGCAAGCATGGACAGTAATACTGTGGGCCAGTCATACATCACCGGCATGGACATCCGGTAGCCCAGCATGCCGACATAGTGCATCGACCAGATGCCGATACCCATGGAAACCGAGCCGCATGAAAGCCATGCGACTCTCGCCCCTGAGGTACGGCTGGACGTAACACGACCGGCGAGGTCCAGTGCAGCATACGCTGAAAGAATGGCAATGATGATGGAGAGCACGACGAAGGATGGCTGGGAATAGCCGTGCAGTACAAGACCCATGGTCACAGTTCCGCTCCATCTCCGGCGGTGGCGCCGAAGAAGATGAAATGGCCTGCGGCACTGCGTCCGCTTATGGTGCAGCCGGTCAGATCAGGAATCAGAACCTGTGGAGAGAAGCCACGATAACCATACGGCCTGGCGGGGCACTTGGACGTACACCGATCGTGTTATGTACATACTGCCTTTGTTTTACAGACGGACCAATTCCGCAGTGGGAACGCTCTTTCGTCTGAACGAGCGGACAGCCGGTTCCTCAGACATATGGAGCGTAGCGGGCCAGTTCACCGCCCGTGTCGTTAAGGCATCGCGCAACGTCTCGTCCTGCGCGAACGTGGGATTTCCCCATTCGAAAACAATTCAAGTCTCTTGAGCCAGTTGTGACCCTCGTGCGCTAAGCTGAAATCTCTTCGCGTGCACCCTGCGCCCACCCCTCAGGCCTGAGCCTTGGACGCGCGAAGGTTTACACACCCCAGGAGAGCCCCTATGTTTCGCAGACTCGCGCAGAACGTTTGCGCACTTGCTATCGCCGCCACGCCGCTCTGTGGCCAGACGCTCTCAACGCACTGGGAAGATCTGACGGCGCCTGACTTTGTGCAGGCGCTGCAGAAATCGAACCAGACGTGCCTGATGCCCTTTGGCATCATCGAAAAGCATGGACCGTCCGGACCGCTTGGAACGGACCTGATGAACGGCCGCTACGTGGCCGATCTCGCATCGAAGCAGGAATACACCATCGTATTTCCTCCTTATTATTTCGGGCAGATTTCGGAGGCTCGCTCGCAGCCAGGCACCCTCGCATATCCCGCGCACATGCAGCTGGAGCTGCTGCAGCTTACCGTCGATGAGATGGCGCGTAACGGCTGCAAGAAGATCATCATTCAGAACGCCCACGGCGGAAACACGAACCTGCTGCACTACTTTGCTCAGACGCAGCTGGATCATCGCCATGACTACGTGGTGTACGCCTACTTCGGGCAGAACGGACCCGATATGCCCGCCGCGGCCAAGCCATCCAAGCCCGGTGTGGATGGCCACGCGGGAGAGGGCGAAATCTCAAACGTGATGGCCCACACGCCGCAGGATGTACATACGGAACGCGCCGGAACGCAGTCCGGCGTAGCCATGAAGCGACTCAATCTGCCGGCGTCTGTCTACACGGGCATCTTCTGGTATGCAGATTATCCGAATCACTACCAGGGCGATGCATCCGGCGCAACGGCGGCGCGCGGTCAGGCGATGAGCGAATACGGCGCGAAGAATCTCGCGGCAGCGATCAAGGCGATCAAGGCAGACACAAGCGCACTGCAGCTGCAGACCGAGTTCTTCGACAAGTCCGATGCACCGCTGAACACGAAGCAGTAATCGCACGGCAACGAAGCATCAAGGATGCCGGCTTCCGATATGAAGGCCGGCATTTTTGTTTTCAAACATTGCCTATGAGTACCTGAGACAGGTGCACCGCGCGGCGCGATGTGTTCTGCGCGACCGCTTCGCGGCATGAGAAGCCATTACTCACAAGAACGTCATCCGGCTGCGCGGCACGCACTGCCGGCAGCAGAACGCGTTCCGCAAGTGCCTGCGAAACGTCATAGTGCTTTGCTTCAAAGCCAAACGGGCCAGCCATGCCGCAGCAGCCGGAGTCCAGCAATTCCACCGTTGCGCCGGTGGTTCTCATCAGAACCATGTCGTCCTTCATGGTGAACATGGACTTTTGATGACAGTGCCCCTGCACGATCAGGCGGCGGCCGGAAAGATCGGGCGGCGTCCACTCGCCCCTGTGCTCGGCAACATACTGGCTCAGCATCACGGTCTGGCGTGCGAGCCGCTTGGCTCGTTCATCGTTCGGAAAGAAGTTCAACAACTCATCACGGAAGACGCTTGCGCAGCTCGGTTCCAACATGACGACGGGGAAGCCTGCCCTGATCTGCGGTCCGAACCGGTCAAGTATCGTTGCGAGGTAGCTCTTCGCCTCGTCGAGGAAGCCGAAATCGTAGAGCGGCCTGCCGCAGCACACATGCTCTGACGGTATGTTCACCGTGGCGCCAATATCGCGCAACAGGACCTCGGCGGCTTCAAGCGCCTTGGGCTGGTAGTAGTTATTCCATGTATCCGTCCAGAGCAGAACCGCACCGGCTGCGCCGGTCGCGTAGGTCCGGCGCGGTGCTGTTGCACTGCGATGCCGCTGGATAAACTGCGTGCGGAAATTCTTGGCCGCAAAGCGTGGCAACTCACGCTGGGGTGCGACACCAAGCACGGACTTGATGACGCTCGCAGAGACGCCAAGGCTCATGGGCAGGTTTGCAAGCGCCGGTGCCTTCGAGGCAAACTTCGCCCACTTATCCATGAATCCGAATGCGTAATGCTGCAGCGGATGCCTGCGGTCTTCATAATGATGGGCAAAAAACTCCGCCTTCCACGTGGCCATGTCCACGTTCACGGGACACTCGGTCTTGCATGCCTTGCACGACAGGCATAGGTCGAGCGCGTCCTTTACCTCGGTGTTGCGCCAGCCGTCGCCGACCACGTTGCCTTGCAACATCTCCCACAGCAGGTGGGCACGGCCGCGTGTGGAGTGCTTCTCCTCGCGCGTTGCCATGTACGACGGGCACATGGTGCCGTGGTCAACCTTGCGGCAGGAGCCAACGCCTACGCAGCGCTCTGTAGCTTCGCTGAAGAGGCCGTTATCACCGCTGTAGGTAAAGTAGGTCTTCGGCTTTGCAGGCGTATACCCAGGACCGATGCGCAGGTTGTCGATCGGGTCGTAGACAGCGACCGGATCGATCAACTTACCGGGGTTCATGCGGTTCAATGGATCCCACAGCGACTTGAACTCAACGAATGCCTCCATCAACTCGGGTCCAAACATCTTGGGCAACAACGCAGCGCGTGACTGGCCGTCACCGTGCTCGCCAGAGAACGAGCCGCCGTACTTCAAGACGATGTCCGCAGCGTCCTCGATAAATTGCCGGTACTTCGCAACGCCTTCCACTGTGGTGAACTCAAAGGTGATACGCAGATGCACGCAGCCCTGGCCGAAGTGACCGTACATGGGCGTGCTGTAGCCGTACGCATCGATAAGCGCGAAGAGCTCGCGCAGGTACGCACCCAGCTTTTCCGGCGGCACAGCTGAATCCTCCCAGCCTTCCCAGCCGCTCACCTTGCCTGGAACGAAGACCGAGGCGCCAAGACCCGACTCACGCACCTTCCACACGCGCGCTGCCTCTGCGTTTGTATAGCGGCCAATCGCGGGCTGCGTAGGCAGCTGTTCGGCAGCGCTGATGAAATCAGCAGCCATCCTGGTCACTTCATCCGATGAGTCCGCGCCGAACTCGCACAGCAGAAAGCCGCGGCCCGCAGGCAGAAGACCGATATCATCCACCGCAAGATTTTTCAGCCGCATGTAATCCACCAGCAGGCCGTCAAACCCTTCCAAACCAATGGGCTTGAACTGCAATACAAAGGGCACGTGATCCGCAGCAGTGAAGGGATCGGCAAAGCCAAGCGCCACCAGCCTGCGATGCTGCGGACTCGGTTTCAGCTCACAGATCGCTTCAAGGATCGTGACGCATGTGCCTTCCGAACCAACCAGCGCACGAGCCACGTTGAAGCCGTTCTCAGGCAGCAGCTGGTCGAGATTGAAGCCGGAGACGCGTCGGGGGATATCGGGGAATCGTTCGCGCACAAGGCTCGCGTAGCGGTCGCGCAGACTCTTCAGCCCGGCATAGATCTCGCCCTTGCGGCCACCTCTGGCGATGATCTCCGCAAGCTCCTCGTCGGTCGTCGCTTCCACACGCATGCGCGTGCCGTCGTATAGCAGGATCTCCAGCGCGGTGACGTTATCCACTGTCTTGCCGCCCATCAACGCATGCACGCCGCAGGAGTTGTTGCCGATCATGCCGCCCAGCGTGCACCGACTGTGTGTTGCCGGATCAGGCGCGAAGGTCAGCTCATGCTTCTCCGCTTCGGTGCGCAATGCATCCAGCACAATCCCCGGCTGCACGCGAGCCATGCGCTGCGCTGGATCAAGCTCCAGCACGGCGTGCATGTACTTTGAGAAGTCCAGAACCACAGCCACATTGCAGCACTGCCCTGCAAGGCTGGTGCCTCCACCGCGTGACAGCACCGGCGCGCCAAACTTTCGGCATGCGGCAATCGTTGCGATGACATCGGCTTCATCCAGTGGCAGCACAAGTCCAATGGGCACCTGGCGATAGTTGGAGGCGTCCGTGGCATACAGCGCGCGCGATGCCGCGTCGAAGCGTACCTCACCCCGCACAACACCGCGTAGTTCGCGCTCCAGGCCGTCGGCGTGGTCAAAACGCTCGTGCGGATGCAGCATGGCGCTGGCCTGGGGAAGAATTGCGAACGGTGAAGCCTTATCCATGCGGCGGGTGGTTCCTCACCAAACGTGACGGCGTTTCGGCAGTATAAAGCAGCAGGTGGTCCATATGCAGACCGGCGTTGGCAGCGCATCGCGTGCACCAGCACTGCGCATAGGGTATAACGGCATGCGAGTGACCACGTGGAAACAGCGGGCGGTTGTGGGCAAATGAATTTAGAATGGGCAATGGTGATGTCATGCTGCAACGCAACTCAAGTATCCAATCGGCACGAATCCCCCGCAGCCTGAGAAAGTATTTCCGCGCGGCCTGCGTTGCCGCCTTCATGGCTGCTTCGGCGGCAACGGGCATGGCTCAGCCGAAACCAGCGGCAACGCCGCTGCGCATCTACTTCATTGACACAGAAGGCGGCCAGGCAACGCTGTTTGTGATGCCCGATCATACGTCGCTTTTGGTCGACACAGGTTACCCGCGCCCCAACGCACGAGACGCGAATCGCATTGTGCGCGCGGCGAAGCTCGCCGACGTGGGGCGCATCGATTACATGCTCTTCACGCACTACCATGTCGACCATCTTGGCGACCTGGCTGACGTCGTCGCCCGCATCCCGATCGGTACGTTCATCGACCATGGCCCGAATCGGGAGCCGGATGTGCCCGGCACGGCACGAGACTACGCCACGTATCAAAAGCTGCTGCAGACCGGCAAGTACAAGCACATCACGGCGAAGCCGGGCGACAAGCTGCCCATTGCCGGTGCGGACATCACGGTTGTGAGCGGTGACGGCAACGTCATCGACAAGCCGCTGCCCGGCGCTGGCAAGCCCAACGCAGCGTGCGCCACGCCTGACGCCATGCCGGCCGACATCGACTTGACGAAGGATGTCGAGAATGGGCGTTCCCTCGGGTTTGAGATGAACTTCGGAAAGATCCGCATCCTCGATCTTGGCGACCTCTGGTGGGACCACGAGCGCGAATTGATGTGCCCCAACAACAAGCTCGGGCACATCAACCTGCTGGTCGTGTCGCATCATGGAACGCAGCCGAGCAGCAGTCCGGTCCTCATCAACGGCATTACGCCTCAGGTCGCCATCATGGATAACGGCGAACGCAAAGGCGGCGTGATCCGCGTGCTGGACGTCATCCATAACGCACCGAACAAGCCGGACCTATGGCAGCTGCACTACGCCATTGCCAGCGGCGGTCACAATACCGATGCCTCGCAGATCGCCAACCTGTCCTCGCCCGCACCGAATGCCGTAGCGGCGCCCGACGACGCCGGTTACATGATCACCGTGGAAGCGCTGCCGAACGGCGCGTTCACCGTCACCAACGAACGCACCGGCCAATCGAAGGCCTACGTCGCGCACTGAGTACGAGTTCGAGAACGGTTACAATAGAGACGACGAAGCTTGCGGCCAATGGCGGGTCCGCACTCCGCTTCAAGCGACGTAGAGGCTGCGCCCCCACGGCCACTGGCCAGGACAGCGCGCACAGATGCCTTCTAAGCGACTTCAAAACGAGAGATTCAGGAGGGCACAGCCTTCCGTAAGGCGACGCACGTGCCCACTGCAATTGCACCGGAACTCAAGACGGACCTAAGTACCTCGGCAGAGCGGCCGCGCATCGGCTTTGTTTCGCTGGGCTGCCCCAAAAACCTTGTGGACTCCGAGGTGATGATGGGCATGGTCCACCACGCCGGCGCGCAGCTCACACCCGACGCGGGCGACGCTGACATCATCGTCGTCAATACCTGCTCGTTCATCGACAGCGCGAAGCAGGAGAGCGTCAACACCATCCTGGAAATGGTGCAGCACAAAACGAATGGCCGGGCAACGAAGCTGATTGTGACTGGCTGCCTCGTCGAACGCTACCGCGACGAAATCCGCAAGAACATCCCGGAAGTCGACGCAGTTTTGGGCACCGGTGAACTTGACGGCATCCTCCGCGCAGCCGGTCTCACGCCGAAGGCTGTGCCGCAACGTGGGCCGTTCAACATTCTCGCAAGTTCGGATAGTTCTCAGTCATCAGATGTTAGTGCTCAGACTGACAACGGAGAACTGAGAACCGACAACTCGCTAGCGCAGCCGACGCTCATCGACCGCGCAAGCTCCGCCGTCCGTAAGCATTCCCAAATGGCCGTGCCGGAGCAGACATCGCGCCCTGAGGGCGACCTCCGCGAGAAGCAGGGCCGTTTCGCGCGGGATAGCTGGGATGGTGCGACTGCCGAACTCCCCAGCTATCTCTACAGCGACGAGACGCCGCGCATCCTCACCACGCCGCGCGCCTCCGCCTACATCAAGATCGCCGAGGGCTGCGACCACCCCTGCGGCTTCTGCATCATCCCGCAGCTGCGCGGCAAGTTCCGCTCACGCCGCATCTCGTCCATCCTCAACGAGGCGGAGAACCTGATGCGCCAAGGCGTCCGCGAGATCACCCTCATCGGCCAGGACACCACATGCTACGGCGAAGACCTCGGCATGAAGGACGGCCTTGCCATGCTGCTCGAAGCCCTCGCCACGTTAGAGGTTGAAGAGATCGGGAAAATCCACTGGCTGCGCTTCCTGTACGCTTACCCGAACAAGGTCACGACGAAGCTGCTCGAGACCATCGCGGCACACGACAACATCGCCAACTACCTCGATGTTCCGCTCCAACACGCCTCACCCGCAACGCTCAAGCGCATGAAGCGCGGCGGTTCCGGAGCAATCTTCCTCAAGATGCTCGACAAGGCCCGCAGCATCGTCCCCGGCATCGCCATCCGCACCAGTTTCATCGTCGGCTTCCCCGGCGAAACCGAAGCGGAGTTCGACGAACTCGAAGCCTTCATCAAGGCCGCCAAGATCGACTGGCTCGGCGTCTTCTCCTACTCGGACGAGGAAGGTGCAGCAGCCTTCGACCTCGGCGAGAAGGTACCCAAGCGCACCATCGAAGCCCGCCGCCGCCGCCTCATGCGCACCCAACTCAAGATCAGCGCCAAGGCCCGCGCCGCCCAGATCGGCCGCGAAGTCGAAGTCCTCATCGAAGGCCCGTCGGAGGAAACCGACCTGCTCTGGAAGGCCCGCACCCTCCAGCAAGCCCCTGAAATCGACGGCCACGTCCTCATCAACGACTTCGGCTCGCACGACGCACTCGTCCCAGGCACCTTCTACCGCGCCGAGATCACCGAAGCCCACGACTACGACGTTGTCGCGAGGATTCTCGACTAAACTTGCAGCCATGATCTCAGCCAAACATTTGAAACGGCATTTCATAGCCTTTTTATTGCCGCTCGTACTCTACTTTTGTTTCCAGTATTTCGGATTAGCGTATTTGTTTCACTTCAGTAAGCCCTCATACATGGCTTACTATTCGCGGCGGTATGACCAAGGCCTTGATATTTGGCTCAACATTCGCTTGTTCTACTCTGCGGCGATTTACACGCTCGTAGTGATCGGAGCCTATGAACTTGTGCTCTTGGCACTCGGCGGTCGCCTCAAGGGCGAAGACTGACATCCCGCTGAAGGCGCGAGTTATCCTAGCCCTGGGATTCACGCCCCCTAACGCGATTGCGGGCTGAAGGCCCGCGTTAAAGATCACCGGAGAACGACACGATTATGGCAACACCCGCAGATGCAGAGATCATGCTCAAGCTCTACGACCTTCGCCGCGAAGCCGTGATGCGCCAGGCGCGCGACTATGTCGGTCGTGAGTTCTGGCCGACAACGGTCGAAGAGTTCAAGGAAATTCACAAGCCAACGAATCCCAACAACGCTTACTGGCGTCAGGTCATCAGCTTCTGGGAGATGGTCGCGCAGTTTCCGCTGCACGGCGCCGTTGACACCGACCTCTTCCTGGCCACGCAAGGCGAAGGCATGTTTGTCCGCGCCAAGTTCGTCGAACTGAGCGAAGCCGCCACCGGCAACATATTCATGCCCGTCACCAAGCAGCTCATCGAGAGCAATGAGAAGGCCAAAACCCAGTTCGAGGGCATGGTGAAGAACCTCGCTACTCGCCGCGCCGCGATGGGCGCAGCCAAAGCAACCGCAGCTACAACCGCGCCCGCAGCTACAACCGCATAGAGGAAAGGCCATGTCCGAGACACTACCCAACCCGGAGTTCCGCGACCGCGCAGCGTTCTTGCTTGCGGGCACAGTACGTACCTACGCCCACGGCGAAGGCCCGAAGCTGATCCCGCTGCAATGGGGTGACTTCTTTGCGCTCGACGTGCCGGAGATTCACGCGGCCGAAGTCACCTACGGCGCGGTGACGGGATCGAACGCTGAAAGCATGGACTACATGGTCGCCATCGAAGTACCAAATTTTAACGGCATCAGCGCTCCACATACTGAGACCATACCCGCTGCCCACTACGCTGTCTTCACCATCGACGGTCTCGCACACGTCGCGCAGAACTGGGCGGACGCCTACACCAAGTGGCTCCCGTCCTCCGGCTATAAGCGCGGCACGACGCCAGCCTTTGAACGTTACGACGCACGCTTCGACGGCGAAACCGCAAGCGGGCCGTGGGAGCTCTGGATCCCAATCGAGCGGGTTACGATTTAGGAACAAAGGTATGCCGAACAAAGCCCTCCGTTGCCCAACCTGCAAGACGCTCGTCACCACCACTGCCGAACATGCGGACTTTCCCTTCTGCAGTGACCGCTGCCGCCGCATCGACTTGGGCAAGTGGGCCAGCGGCGACTACAAGATCACCTCGCCCATCCTCGACCCTGATCTGATGGAAGATCTGGAACGCGAACAGAACCGCGGACACGATCGCGACAGGAACGACTATTGATTCCGGATGCGGAGCACGACTCGATCACGCGCGACGGAGTGCTCTCAGCCACGGGTCTGCCCGGCGTGAAGAAGACGCGCTGGGCGTGGATTGCCGGCACGTTCTTTGGCGCAGGCCTGATCAAGCCGGGGCCAGGCACCTTCGGCTCAGCGTGCGCCACCCTGATCTGGGCCATCGTTGCGCGACATGTACCGTTCCACTGGCTGCCCCTCATCACGCTGGGCATGGCCGCTGCAGCTACTGCGATCGGCATTCCTGCCGCAACACGCGTTGCCAGAGAGAGCGGCCGCAAAGACCCGCAGATCGTCGTGATCGACGAAGTTGCCGGTCAGTGGCTCACACTCACGCTCTGCGTTCCCACCGTACCATTCGCCTTAGCGGGCTTGCTTTGCTTCCGTATCTTCGACATTCTGAAGCCGCCGCCGGTGCGCCAGTTGGAGAAGCTGCCGGCAGGCACAGGCATCGTAGTCGATGACCTGGGCGCAGGCGTGTATGCCCTGCTGCTGCATGCGTTTCTGTTGCAGCCGCTGCTCATCGCCTGGACACGTCACACCGCTCTAAGCCACCACTAGCCCTAGTGGGCAAGGTCCCACTCATTGCAACACCCCGCGCGAAGGCATACGCTCTTCCCTGATGACACTGCTTGATCACCTGCGCGGCCTCAGCGATCCCAGCGCTCCGCACCTCGTCTCCGTAACACCGGGCGCGGCAATGCCCGACGGTCTTGTCGATATCCGCGGCACGCAGCTCGCCAGTGCGTTGCGTCCTTCGGCCACCATTGGCGACACCCCCGCACCGCTTGCCTTCACCTCGTCGGAACGAGTCACGCTACGCATTCCGGACGGCGCCATCTCCGGCGACGTGGTGCTCACCATCGGCGATCACCGCTCGAACGCACTGCCGCTCAACGTTGCCGTTCCACTCGCTGACAATCTGCACCCCATCGCCAACCCTGCTGTGGACAGTGAGGGCAATCTGTACGCCACCTTTTCCGGCGCCCGCGGACAGGATGTGCCGGTGTCGGTATTTCGCATCGACCGCGACTTCCAGATGCGGCCGTTTGTGCGCGGCCTGGCGAACGCCAGCGGCCTCGCCTTTGGGCCGGACGGCTACCTCTACTGCTCGTCGCGCGCCGAAGGCACGGTCTACCGCATCAGCACGGACGGCGCGATGGCGCAGTGGGCCGAGGGCATGGGCATTGCCACGGGGCTGGCGTTTGATGACGACGGCAATCTCTACGTGGGCGATCGCAGCGGCACCATCTTCAAGATCGACACGCAGGGCAGCGTCTTCGTCTTCGCCACGCTGGAGCCATCCGTCTCCGCATACCACCTGGCCTTTACTGACGGCGGCACGCTGCTCGTAACCGGCCCCACCACCAGCAGCAACGAGGCCATTCACGCCATCTCGCCTGAAGGCGAAGTGACCACATGGTTCCGCGGCCTGGGCCGCCCGCAGGGCATGGCGCTCGATACCGCCGGCAACATCTACGTCGCTGCATCGCTGCGCGGCGAACGCGGCATCATCCGCATCACGCCGGACAAGCAGGCATCGCTCGCCGTGAGTGGCAGCGGGCTAGTTGGGCTCGCGTTTATGGACGATGGAGCCGCGGCACTCGCTACGACGAGCGCGCTGTATCACGTAGACATGCAGGTTGCAGGGCGGCTGGTGCGGTGAGGCGTTTCCTCACCAAGGCGTTTCTCGGCGTCACGCTGCTCAACCTAGGCGCTCTGGTATTTCTGTTCATCTACCCGCCACCTCACCCGGCACTGAGCGGTCTCTTCGTCGCTGCTGCAATGGCACCGTTCTACTTCGTCGTAGACAGCCTGAAGAAGGCCATGCCACGGGCCAATAAGCCGCCTGACGACGGGATGTATTCAATCTCTGGCACCGGCCTGCAGGCGAACGCAGAGCCAAACGATTGGAATGCTGTCGCTTTCTATTCCGCATACGCGTGCCTCATCCTGGCTTGCTGGGTTATCCAGTATCACTATGTAGGACAAAAGTAGGGATACCAGCGCGCGGGAGGAATGCGCTGCGGGCTGAAGGCACGCGCTGTAATAGCCTGGGGCGAAGCCCCAGGTAGAGCCACCCAAAGGACTGCGGGCTGTAAGTCCGCGTTAAATGCTTCCCGCCGACACGAAGCACTCCGCGAAGATTAGGCGTCCCCAACGCATACGGCGCATCCAACACCCATCATGATCGCGGAAATTATTGCTGTCGGCAGCGAGATGCTGACGCCCTACCGGCAGGACACGAACTCCCTTGCGCTGACCGCGGAGCTGAACAAGCTCGGCGTCTCCGTTGCGTTCAAAACTATCCTTGGCGATTCCCTGCCGCAACTCATCGACGCGATCCATATCGCGCTGCACCGCGCCGACATAGTCATGATCTCCGGCGGCCTTGGCCCCACCGAAGACGACCTGACGCGCGAAGCCGTCGCCGCTGCGCTTGGCGTTGGTATGACACGCGATCAGTCCGTCGTGGAGGCGCTGAAGGAGCGCTTCGCCAAACGCGGCTATAACATTCACGCGATCAACTACAAGCAGGGCGACGTCATTGACGGCGCGGAGTTGCTGCCCAACGCCAACGGCACCGCGCCCGGCCAGTGGATACACACCACGTACGAAGGCCAGCAGCGAACCATTGTGCTGCTGCCCGGCCCGCCAAAAGAGCTGACCGCGCTCTACACCGACCAAGTGCGTACGCGATTGCAGAAAGTCGTGCCGCAGCAGTTCATCGCAACCGGAACGTTGCGTATGGCCGTGGCGCCGGAGAGCGAAGTGGACGCACGCACCGCGCCCATCTACACCACATTTACCGATGTGCAGACGACCATCCTCAGCACACAGGGCGAGATTCAGCTTCACTTCTTCTGCGCGAAGTCCACGCTCAAAGAAGCCCAAGCTCGCGTGGACGACGTGCTTTCGCGGTGCGAAACCGAGATGGGCAACTTCGTGTTTTCCAATGACGGTGAATCGCTGGAAAGCGTCGTTCTCCATCTGCTTGCCGCACGGCACCTTACGCTGGCAACAGCGGAGAGCTGCACCGGCGGCCTCATCGCACAGCGCATCACATCCATCGCCGGATCATCGCGTGTCTTCCTCGGCGGCGTGGTTGCGTATGACAACGCGGTAAAAACCGCTTTCGTCGATGTGCCCGATCAATTGCTTCAGCAGCATGGTGCAGTCAGCGAAGCGGTTGCGCAAGCCCTTGCCGAAGGCATCCGGGCGCACACGGGTGCGGATCTTGGACTCGGTGTGACCGGCATTGCAGGGCCGGATGGCGGATCCGCCGAAAAGCCCGTCGGCCTGGTGTACCTGGCGCTCGCCACGGAACGCGGCACGCACACGCTGCAGGTCAACCTGAACGGCGATCGCGAACGCATCCGCTGGTTCGCCTCGCAGCATGCCCTCGTGCTTCTGCGCAAGCACCTGGCGTAGACGCACAGGCAACGCGACGCAACACTGTTAGACTCAACTCCGCCATGACTCCTTTGGTCCTTTGGATCGTCACGCTCATCGTCGCGTACCTGCTCGGCTCCATTCCGACCGGGTACCTTCTCGTCCGCATCTTCCGCAACGAGGATATCCGCGCCTCCGGCTCCGGCAACATCGGCGCCACGAATGTCGCTCGCTCCGGCGCCAAGGGTCTCGGCATCGCAACGCTGCTGCTCGACATGCTGAAGGGCGTGATCGCCGTGACCTTCGCGGCGCACATGGCGCAATGGGCAGGGTTTCCGAATGGCTATGCACTTGAGGCCGTGGCCGGCCTGGTGGCCGTGCTGGCCCACATGTTCCCCGTGTGGCTCGGCTTTCGCGGAGGCAAGGGCGTGGCAACGGCGCTCGGCGTTTTTCTGTCGCTGATGCCCTTCGTCACGCTGGTCGCGATCGCCATTTTCGCGGTCGTCTTCGCATTCACTCGCTACGTGTCGTTGGCGTCCATCGTCTCCGCAGCGTGCCTTGCGGTGCTGGCAATCATCTTTGATAGACGCCACGTCCTGATCGTGGATCTTGTTTACATCGCCATAGCATTGCTCGTCATCGCAAAGCACCACGGCAACATTGCACGGCTGCGCGCAGGCACTGAGCCCCGGTTCGGCAGCAAACCCGTCGCATGAGCCGCATCGCCATTCTTGGCGCGGGCGCCTGGGGCACGGCGCTTGCGCTCTCATTGAGCCGCCAGCAGCGCCACGCCCTCACGTTGTGGGCTCACACGCCAGCGCATGCTGACGCAATGCTCGCTGCTCGCGAGAACACACGGTTTCTGCCTGGCTTTTCCCTGCCTGGCGATCTCCACATTACGGCCTTGATCGAGGACGCGGTCGGAGCAGCAGAAACGCTCCTCGTTGTGACTCCATCGGAGTATCTGCCGGAGGTCGCCGCGCGCATCGCTCCAAGGCTGCGGCCGGATCACGTCTTCGTCTCCGCGGTAAAAGGCCTTGAGGACGACAGCTTCCGACGGATGAGCGAGGTTGTCGCGGCTATCACGCCCATTCGTTTTGCCGCGTTGAGCGGACCATCCTTTGCACATGAAGTCGCCGCTGCGCTTCCTACCGCGATCACCCTTGCGACGCGCGATGCAGATGTCGCTCGCACCCTTCAGCGCGATTTTTCCTCTGAATCGCTACGCATCTACACCAACGACGATGTCATCGGCGTGGAGCTTGGCGGCGCACTCAAGAACGTCATTGCGCTCGCCAGCGGCATCGTCGCCGGGCTGGAACTTGGACACAATGCGTCGGCAGCGCTGATCACACGTGGCATGGCAGAGATCACCCGGCTGGCCGTTGCATGTGGCGCACGGCCGGAGACGATGGCCGGCCTGGCGGGCTACGGCGACCTTGTGCTCACCTGCACCGGCAGCCTTTCGCGTAACCGGACCGTGGGTGTCGAGCTTGGCCGCGGCAAAGCGCTGCCGGACATCATCGCGTCCCTCAACGGCAAAGTCGCGGAGGGCATCCGCTGCACCACGGCGGCGCTCGGGCTGGCGCGCCGTCATGGCATCGAGATGCCGATCACGCGGGAGATGCAGGCCATACTGCATGAACGCAAGCCACCTACTGACGCCATACGCACGCTGATGACAAGGCCCGGGCGCGATGAGTAAAGCGAACGCCCGCTCGCGACGTAAAGGCTCATGCTTCATACGTTACGTTGTTCTATAGCCACAGTTATGTTGTTCTACAGCCACAACCGTTGAAGCCGCATCGAAGACAGCATACTAAGCAGCAGCCAGTTCACTGAAACACCTATACTAAGGTTGTTCAACGACAGATGCTCTTCAACTCATACGTTTTTTTGTTCGCATTTTTGCCGCTGACCATGCTTGCCTACCAGCTTGCGGGTCTGGTGGGGCGTCGTGCTGTCATTCTCACGCTGGGCATTGCTTCTCTTGTGTTCTATGCCCATTGGAAGCCCGCATTTCTTTTCGTGCTGTGCGGCTCCATCGTCATGAACTACCTCTTCGCGTGCCTCATCAGCCGCCGCATTGCGAATAGCATCAACACGTCCGCGCTCCTGTGGATGGCTATCGCCTGCAACCTCGGTGCGCTCTGCTACTTCAAGTACCTGTTCCCGCTGTTGAATTTTCTTGCGCGCCATGCCGGCAGCACACACTACTTCAATGATGTGCTGCTGCCGCTCGGCATTTCGTTTTTCACCTTCACGCAGATCGCCTATCTCGTCGATCTGCAGCAGGGTGGGGCCACGCTGCAGGAGCCGTCCAGCTACCTGCTCTTTGTCACGTTCTTTCCACATCTCATCGCCGGGCCCATCCTGCACCACAAAGACATCATGCCGCAGTTCCAAGAACGGCGCGTCTACCGGCTGCAGTGGAACGATGTCGCGATCGGCTTGAGTTGGTTTGCCATGGGCCTGGCCAAGAAGGTGCTGCTCGCTGACAAGTTGAATCCACTCGCCAACCTCGCCTTCCATGCGCACGGCGCGCTCAGCACACAGGCGGCGTGGATCGGTCTGCTGAGTTACACGCTGCAACTCTACTTTGATTTTTCCGGCTACTGTGACATGGCGTGCGGGTTGGCGCGCATCTTCTCCATCGACTTTCCGCTGAATTTCGCGTCGCCCTACAAGGCCACCAACATCGTCGACTTCTGGCAACGCTGGCACATGACGCTGACGCAGTACATCGGCAGCTATCTCTACAGCCCGGTGCAGTTCTGGATCAGCCGCCGCCGTCAGGATCAGGGCAAGAAGGTTTCGAAGAAGGCACAGGCGACGCTCGAAGGCTTTACCCAGATGATTGCGTTGCCAACGCTCTTCACCATGTTTATCGCGGGGATATGGCACGGCGCAGGGACGCAATTCCTTATCTTCGGCTTGCTGCATGGCGTGTATATCACCATCGCCCATGGGTGGCGGCTGATCAAGCATCGCCAGAACATTCAGCCGGCAACCGGTATGCGCAGCACCCTGGCGAAGGTTGGGGCCGTGCTGTTGACGATGGGGTGCGTCATTTTCGCGCAGATCTTCTTCCGCGCCGAGACCACGCACGATGCTCTCCTGCTGATGAAACGCCTGGTTGGCATACACGTTTCCGTGTCCGCGCCGATGTTCGTCATCGCGCTGCGCCAGGCTCGCTACATTCCCATCGGCTTCTTCATCGTGTGGACCATGCCGAACACGCAGCAAATCCTGGCCCGCTACAAGCCGGCGCTGCGGCTTGCTCCCTCCGATGAGGAGCCGCGGAAGATCCCTATCTTCTGGAGTCCGACCGTCGCGTGGGGCCTTGTGCTTGGCGCCGTCACCATGTGCGCCATCATCTCCATGCAGAATCCAAGCACCTTTCTGTACTTCCAGTTCTAAGGACGCAGCCGGATGACGACAGCACTTACCGAACAGGAACGCGCAGAGCATGTCACCTCCCGCCGTGCGGAAGGTACCGCGCTCCGGTATCTTGCGGCTTTTGCCTTGATTTGCGTTGTCATGTACGTGCTGCCCATCGTGTTGGAGCGCCTGCCAGCTTTGCAGCCCTATGCCGGATCGGACTGGGGCCTGATGCTGGACCATAGCTATAACCTGCAAAACACCAACGCAGACATCGTCATCTTCGGCGACTCCAGCGCGCTCTATGGCATCGACACGCCGCGACTTTCCACCGAACTTGGCCTGAAGGTGATTAATCTGCCGCAGTCCATCGGCAGCCTGGTTGTCAGCGGCGATTTACCGTTGCGAAAGTATCTCGCCGCAAACAAGCCGCCGCGCATGATCATTTTTTACTTCACGCCATGGAACCTTGACTTTGAGACGGCGGCAGACGATCACAGCTATGAAGGCACGGAGCAGCTCGTACGCCACGGATCGGGCGCTGAGCTGATGCATGTGCTTCGCGTCAAACCTCGCCGCCTGCTTACCTTCCCCTTGTCGTTCTATCTCGTACACAGCAGCCTAACGCGTCTGTGGACCTCCGGCGGTTTTAAGTCCACCATGCAGAATGGATTTTCACCTTACCCGGCGAACTTAGAGGGACCGTTGATTGCCAGCTGCACTATACCCCAGCAGCTGGTGAACAGCTCAACAGACCGTTCGCTGCAGAAGTTGCGTACCGACTTCGCGCATGAAGGCACTGAGATGGTGACGGTGCTTGCGCCTGTGCCGCAGTGCAAGGGCGCCGATCAATTAAAGGCACGCCTGGGATCGTCGCTCGACGTGATGCCGCACGGTGACTTTGCCAACGACATGATGCTGGTACACCTGCGAGCGGATCACGCGGCGGAAGCGACCGAGCGGCTCGCCGGCATCCTGCGCCCGCAGCTTGAGCAGACGAGATAGCAGGTAAGCCTGCGCTAGCGTCCCAGCTTGTGGTGGATGAGCGTGACCATGTCGCCGACGTCCTTCAGTTCCTGCAACTCGCCCAGCGCGAAGCGGATTTTGAAGTGCTTCTCAATTGCTGTGACGAGATTCACGTGCGCCAGCGAATCCCAGTCCTCCACGGTCTGTGCATTTGATTGTGGTGTGAGCACCAGGTCCGGCTGGTCCAGAACGTCCTGAAAAATTGGCTGCAGCTCTGCAAGGATCGGGTCCATCATCTCTCCGTTGTGCCTGCGGCAACAATCTCTGTCCGCGTCTGATTCTGCGTTTGAATATGTGTGTTGCGCGGGGTGTAGCCATGGAGGTCAAGCCGCCACAACGTCGTTCCGTCCGGGGCTTCTGACAGGCGCTCAAAGCCCAGCTTCGCGTAATGATCGGCAACCATGCCGTTCTTCTTGGTGGGACGATACGCGCCCACAAGGTACCGCAGCCCAAGCGCTTGAGCACGCTGTGCCAGATCGTCCAGCACCGCCAGTTCCATGTCACGCTTCAATACGCGGCAGCTCATCAGCCACAGGTCAAGTTGCAGAGCGTCGCCTTCCGCACGGCCCAGCGCCACCGTAACCAGCCCGTTGTCGCCAAACTTGTCTTCAAGCCGGCCGTACAGCGTGACGTACCGCGGATCCTCTGCATAGCCCGCGATCTCCGCCAGCGTGCAGCGCTGCGTGGTCAGGTTGAACTGGTTCGTTTTATTCGTGAGCTGTGCAATGCGCTCCAGGTACACGCCCTTGAAGGGACCTATTTCCGCCACCATCTCCAGCGAGCCGAGGTACTCACCGTAGTCGGCGAAGCGGCTCTGCGTTGCAGCCATCTCTGCGCGCTGCGTGTACATGGCGGCGCGCTGAAAATCTTCCCGCGATAACGCTGCCGGCTCAAAGTAGCGTTCAGCCTCCAGCACTGGAATGAAGTGCGCCACCTCGCTGCCCACATCGGGTACGGCTACGCCGGGTAGTTGCGCCTCTACGATCGCACGCTCCGCCGGGTTGTCATCCACGAACACGAAGCTGTCCACGCCCAGGCTCAACTCCTGCGCAATCTCCAGCAAATTTTCATGCTTTGGATTCCAGTTCGCCTTGAATGCCGCGAAGTGCTCCAGCTTCAACACGGAGCTGGGATGCTCGAAGCCGCTGCGTGCAACGGCATCATCGTTCTTGGAGCACACGGCAAGCAGCACGCCGCGGCTGCGCAGCTCCAGGCAATACTCCTGGAACGCGGTATGCGCTTCGGCAAGCGGTGTCTCGCGCCCGATCTGGATGCGGTCGATGCCGTCATCGCCAATCACACCGCCCCACAGCGTATTGTCCAGATCCAGGACAAGCACCTTGCGCGAGCGGCCGTAGATGGCCTTCACCATCGCCGTTAGCGACCGCGCAATTGCCAGCGTCGCATCCGGCGTGTACAGCATCTTCGAGCCGTACCAGCGATTCCAGTCAAACCAGTTGCGAGTGCCTATCGACGCTGCAAGCGCCAGCAAATCCTGGACCAGCAGCTTTGAGTTTGCACGCGCCTCAGCCGCGAACGCTGCGTTCAAATCGAGCAGAAAGCGCGTAAGCCCGCCGCTGACGACGCCATCCATGTTGCCGAACAGCGCGGTCGGCGGCAGTTCAAAATTGTTCTGGACAATCTGGCACCCGATACGTTCGCCCAGGCTCGCCCACACCTGCCGGTACCGTTCCAGCTCCGCTACAACGCACGCTGCATGCTCGTCTTCACTGCATGGCACAGGCGGCCGGTGCACCACGTTCCGGTACGACGTATGCACGTAGACAATGTCCGGCTTGAAGGCAGCAAGTGTCTCTGTGTCCAGCACCGCATCTTCGTAAAAGCGCCCGTACTCCGATTGGTACAACTCCGGCGCAAAGCCGCTCATCCGGAGCGACAATTCCAGGAAATCTGCGAGTTCGTTGGTCGTGCTGCCGCCCAGCATGGCGATGCGTACTGGCGGCGCATCCACCGTGCTGGCACGGTACTCACGCAGAAGGCGCTTGCGGCGCAGCATGAAGTCGTCCACCGTGTACTTGGGGACGGCTTGGTCTGTGCGAGCAGGGCGTGTCGAAAGGTCAGAAGGTATCGGCGGCATTGGTCTCGCCCGCAACACAAGCATGAGAGGACCAGGGCCGGCGCCCGCGGGATTGGCACCGGTCTGCAACGTTCAGCGATAGTAACCCCTTTATATCTGCTGACCACGAGTGCGACAAGCCGGTGTCCGACGTTCGTTTCCATCCGGCTGCATGCGCTTCCGTCGTAAGCACGGGAGTCTGGTTGCCGCCGGCGCAGCCGTACGTTAACCCGACGTAGACTAGAACCGATGCCGATTTCGCTCTTCAACTCCGACGAAAAGCCTCGCAAGACAAGCTTCTTCCAGCGCATGCGCCAGGCGGTCAGCGGCGGCAGCGAGCAGGAGCCCCCACCGGAGACGGACACACTGCCGCCACCGCAGACAGCCTTTGAAGTCCTGGAGCGCGAGGGCGCCGGAATGCTCCCGCTCGCAGGCCCGGAGACGCCCACGCCAACCGCTCCCACAGAAGCCGCAGACATTACAGTCGAGCGAGACGTTGCCATTCCAGCCCCTGCGCCCAAAGCCGACCCAACGCGCAACGAATTCGGCCTGCGCCCCATGACCTCCAGCTTTTCCTTCGGCGGCTACGCCTCTGCCGAAGAGGAAGAAGCAGGCTTCCTCGGCAAGATGCGCGACGCCGTCAGCCGCACGCGGGATCAACTCGGTGCATCGCTGGACAGCGTTCTCGCGCTCGGCCGCACCGTCGACGAGGACACGCTCGACAGCCTTGAAGCCGCGCTGCTCACCGCCGATCTCGGGTCCACCACCACCACTGAAGTCATGCGCAGCCTGCGCACGCGCGCACTGCGCGAAAAAGCATCGACCACCGAGCTGAAGGCCATGCTCAAGGAAGAACTCCGCGCCATCCTTGACGCGGTCGATCAGCCGACGAACCACCCGAAGCAGCCACCCGAAGTCATCATGATGGTGGGTGTGAACGGCACCGGCAAGACAACCACAAGCGGCAAGCTGGCAGCACTGTACGGCACGCACGGCCGCAAGGCCCTGCTCTGCGCTGCGGACACCTTCCGAGCTGCCGCAATCGAGCAGCTTGAAGTATGGGCCAAGCGCTCCAACGTTGACATCATCAAGACACGCCAGGGTGGCGACCCCTCCGCGGCGCTCTATGACGCTCTGGCCGCAGGCAAAGCGCGCGGCGCCGACATCGTCATCGTGGATACCGCAGGCCGACTGCACAACAAGGCGGGCCTGATGGCCGAGCTGGACAAGATGCGGCGCACCGCGCAGAAGCTCGTACCCAACGCACCGCACCAGGTCTTCCTCGTACTCGACGCCACCACCGGCCAGAACGGCATGCAGCAGGCGCGATTGTTCACCGAGTCCGCGGGCGTCACCGGCATCGTGCTCACCAAGCTGGACGGCACAGCCAAGGGTGGTATCGTCATCGCTATCGCGCGCGAGCTGCGCCTGCCGGTCGTCTTCGCCGGTGTCGGCGAAAAGATGGAAGACATAGTCCCCTTCGACAATGACGCATTTCTCGACTCGCTCCTAAGCATTTAGGTGACCAAGTGGAACCGGAAGAAATCAACGAATTTGTAGAAAACCTGGAAAAGGGCGGCGAAGCAAAGCTGTTCCACGTGTCCTTCTCCATCAGCGTGCTCGCCGTCCTGGTTGCCCTGGCAACCGTGCTGGCGCACCGCGCGCACACTGAGGCCGTGCTGCAGCAGGCCCGCGCCACCGATGAGTGGAATCTGTACCAGGCGAAGAAGATTCGCCAAAGCAACATTCAGACCACAAGCGATCTGCTCACGGTGCTCGCTCCAAACAACCCCGCAGCCGCCACAACGCTCAAGAGCTACAAAGACCACACCGCCAAGTGGGACGACGACCTGAAGGAAGAAGACGAAAAGGCGCGTGACTACGAGGCCGACGTGATGACCGCGGAACACCGCGCCAGCCGCTACGATTCCGGCGAAGCGCTACTGCAGATCGCCGTCGTCCTCTCCTCGGTCACGCTGCTCACACGGCAACGCGTCTACTGGCTCGCAGGTCTCTTTGTCGGCGCAGGTGGCCTTGTTTTTGCGTTGATGGGCTTCCTCACGCACTAGGTACGCGCCCTTCCTCGGCGCTTTGCATCACATCGTTTGACATGCCTTTTTCCGCAACGGACACGGCACACATGACACGCGCGCTGGAGCTGGCACGCGCCACCATGGGGCTCGCCTCGCCCAACCCGCAGGTGGGCTGCGTCATCGCACATGACAACGTGGTTGCAGGCGAAGGCGCACACCGTTACGACCTGCGCGATCACGCCGAAATCGTCGCCCTGAAGCAGGCAGGTGACGAAGCAAAGGGCGCAACCGCCTACGTCACGCTTGAGCCATGCTCGCACTACGGCCGCACCGGCCCATGCGCAAATGCGCTGCTGGATGCAGGCGTGACCCGCGTCGTCGCCGCCACGCTCGACCCCAACCCACTCGTCGCCGGCAAAGGCATGGCCATCCTCGAGAACGGCGGCGTCATCGCCGAGCATGGCCTGCTGCAACGCGAGGCACGCGCTCTGAACGACGCCTTTGCGCGCTACATCCTCACCGGCATGCCGCTTGTCACGCTCAAGTCGGCGCTCTCAGTCGATGGCAAGCTCGCACCACTCCCCGTGCAGCGCACCGCGAATGCACCGTTCTGGCTCACCGGCACCGCCGCGCGCGAAGAAGTCCACCGCTTCCGCCACGCCAACGACGCCATTCTCACCGGCATCGGCACTGTGCTTGCCGACGACCCGCTGATGACCGACCGCAGCAACCTGCAGCGGCGTCGCCGTCTCATGCGCATCGTGCTCGACACCCGCTGCCGCATGCCGCTGTCCTCGCGCCTCGTCGAAAGCGCGAACGAAGACCTCATTGTCTTCTGCAGCCGCACCGCTCCCAACGATCGCCAGCGCGCACTGCGTCAGCGCGGTGTCATCGTGGAACCACTGCCCACGCTAACGCCGGCCCAGCGCGGAGCAGGCGCACCCGCACCACAACTCGACCTCCGCGCCATGCTCAAGCGCCTTGGCGAACTCGAACTACTCTCCGTGCTCATCGAAAGCGGCCCCGGTCTTAACGGCGCATTCCTGCAGGCGGGGCTAGTTGATAAAGCCGTTCTCTTCTTCTCCGAAACCGAACTAGGCGAGGAGGCCATCCCTTTCGCCGAAGGCGGCCCATCGCCCTTCGCACTCATCGAACAGCTACGTGACATCGACCGCTGCGACTTCGTCAGCGACCTCACCAACGGCGCACGCCAGGTGGACGCATGCGTCCGAGGCACCCTGCATGATGCTTGGGCGGAGACGTTCGTCTTGACGCCCGTGCCCGTAGCTTGACCCACGTTTGAAAAGCAGAACGCGACAGGTCGCTACAATATAAAGATGTTCACTGGCCTCATCGCGGAGACGGGCACTATCGTCTCGTTCGAGAAGAAGACGGGCGCGGCGCGCCTGCGCGTAGCCACACCCACGCTTGCAACCCAGCTCCGCACGGGCGATTCCATCGCTGTCTCCGGTGTCTGCCTCACCGCGCTCGCCATCACGCAGCAGGGTTTTGAGGCCGACCTGCTGGACGAGACGCTCAAACGCACATCACTGAGCGATCTCGCACCCGGCAGCAGCGTAAACCTCGAGCTACCAACACCCGCCGGCACACCACTCGGCGGCCACGTCGTGCAGGGCCACGTCGATGGCGTAGGACGGTTAACCTCGTTAGCTGCCGTCACCATGGGTGCCGAATCCGAAACCGACTGGCTGCTGAAGTTCTCCGCACCCGCAGCGCTCGCTCGCTACATCGTCGAGAAAGGCTCCATCAGCGTCAACGGCATCTCGCTCACCGTCGCCGCGGTAGAACCCGGCGAGCACGGCAACGCCGATGTCACCATCGCCATCATCCCGCATACGTACGCCGTGACCAACCTGCACACCCTGCAACCGGGCGATCCGGTCAATCTTGAAGTGGATGTCCTCGCGAAATACGCCGAGCAGCACAAACGCGTGCCGCAGCCAGAAACCATCACCGAGTTATCGCTGATCGCAATGGGCTTCTAACAACGCAAGCTCGTCATCCTGAGCGAAGTCGAAGAACCTGCCTTTCACCAGCCAAGGAATTCTAGACACTAGCCATCACCGGCAGATCCATCTGTTCCGCAGGCGCATCCACAAATGGATGGAAGTGCGCGCGGCAGCGAGCCTCATACATGCCCACGGCACCCACCACAACCAGTTCCTGCGACACGCCCAATCGCTGCGTATGGATAGCCGGCTGTCCGCATACCATGCACACGGCATTCAGCTTCGTCACCTTGTCGGCAAGGGCCATCAGCGGGGGCACGGGGCCGAACGGCTCATTCGCAAAGGTCGTATCCAGACCGGCGAGAATCACGCGCTTGCCCAGCCCGACCAGCTCCATTGCCAGCGACAGAATCGCCTCATCAAAGAACTGCACCTCATCCACCCCGATCACTTCGACCTCATCGATAAGGCCGGTCGCGAACAGAGCCTCCCGCAGCCGCTCCGCATTCGGCGTGACCACGGCAGCTTCGTGTGTCTGTTCCGAGTGGGATGCAATCGCCGTCCGGTGGTAGCGCAGGTCGATGTCCGGCTTGAAGCAGCCCACGCGCTGCCGTGCAATCCGCGCGCGTTTCAGGCGGCGAATCAACTCTTCACTCTTGCCGGAAAACATCGGTCCAGTAATGACTTCCAGCACGCCCGGCGTCGGCCGCGCGGCGCTTTCCACTGCCTGCATCCCGTTATCGTACCGGCTGGCCGCTTGTGAAAAAGACGGCAGTTTCCTCGCCGGCACCTATCGGGGGCAGCCCCGCTACATCCACATGGATGTGCTTTCTTTGTGGCGCCAGAATGCGTTTCAACCGCAGGAAAGGCTCCTCAAAGAAGCGGAAGCTCAGCTCTGCAAGGCCCCACGCTCCAAAGAACCACAGCACTGGAACGATCAGCCGCAGCGCATGACTCGACTGGATCACCGACTCCGGTCCCGTGACCTGGTGCAACAGGAAGCCCGGCATCCCATGGATCACATAAAACCCATAGCTCACGATGCCGAGCCGTGCGAGTGGTTTGAGGCGCAGGCATCCGGAGAGCCGGGACGCATCGTCGAGTGACCGGAGGATGAAGCCCATCGCTGTGAGCGCAATGAGCGTGAAACCGACCGTCTGCGTGTAGGGACTTTCGGCAAAGTGATAGCGGTCAAAGTGGACGAGCCCACCCGCGAGCGCAAGTCCGCCAGGTACCAGCATCAGCCACTTCGACCAGACGTGGAGCGTCTCCCGTGTCAGTTCACGCCCACGCAAGAACAGGGCCATCCACGCGCCTGCCAGCAGTGTGTCGAACCGCGTGTACGTCGCAGCGTAGATGAAGTTTGTTTCCTTGGCGAGTGCCGGAAACTGAATCCAAAGCAGGATGCGCAGCAGCAGAGCCAACACCGCTCCACCCACGCAGAGCCGCATCAGTGTCACCCTGTCCCGGATCAGCCATACGACAGCCGGCCAAATCAGATAGAACTGCTCTTCCACGCACAGCGACCACAGGTGCCCAAGACTGGTCACAACCAGGCTCCTGCCGCGAATCATCATGAAGACGTCATTCACGTGCCCTGGATCCAGGTGGGCCCACGGCCCCACAAGATTCCCGGCATACAGCACAAAGGCTGGCATAAAACGGTCCGTGGAGAGATGCAGCCATGGCTTCGCCAGATAGATAAGAAGGTACAGTCCATAGAACAGTGGGAAGATACGCAACGCGCGGCGAATGTAGAACGTCCGGAAGTAACCCGGCTCGTCCAGCGAGTCATACAGGATGCCCGTGATCAAAAATCCGGAGAGCACAAAGAACAGATCAACGCCCACAAACCCGAACCATTGCAGCTTAACCAACTGCATCAGCGGCGTGAGCCACAGAAAGTGAGTCCAGAAGACCATGAAGACCGCCAGCCCCCGGATACCGTTAAAGGAGGCGTAATGCTTCTGTATCCAGATGCGCGGCTGATCGTTGGTCATGGGCCTCGGCGAACGCAACCCTCATTGTGAGGTGCGCCCTGGCCAAAGGATAGGAAGTCAAACCCGCGAAATGCAGAGAAACTGCGACCTAATCGACCTGAACCGTTCTGTTCTGGAACTAACACACACCGGAGATATCGCGGACAATATCGCCGATGTGTGTCGCGGCCTTACCGGATCGCAGCACAAGCGCGAGAGCGTTACGCCGTCGCCACCGGGGCCTGCCATAGTTCCACGCGATTCCCCTCAGGATCCGTGATCCATGCGAATTTGCCGTAGCTCGCGTCTTCACGATGCGGGTCGATCTCCACATTTGCCGCAGCCAGCTTTGCCAGCAGGGCATCCAGATCGTCCACGCGATAGTTGATCATCACGGCTTGCCGGCTGCCCTTGCCGAAGTAGTCCGTACCATCCGGAAACGCAGTCCAGATGGTCATACCTTTATTCTCCGGGAGCTCATCCGCCCACTTGAACTTTGTCCCGTACTCGCTCACGGGAAAGCCCAGATGTTCGGCATACCACGCGGTCAACGCCTTCGGATCGCGAGCCCGCAGAAACACGCCGCCTACGCCAGTCACACGCCCAGTCGATGCCATCACACTTGCTCCTGTGGCAGAGCCTCAACCACGACCGCCGTGCCGTACGCCAGCACCTCGGTCACGCCCTGCATCACCTCGTTCGCATCATACCGAAAGTTAATGACAGCATTCGCGCCCATCTGCTCGGCATGTTGTGCCATGCGCAGGAACGCGTCCTGCCGTGTGCGCTCGCACAAATCCGTGAACAGCGAAATGTCGCCTCCCACAATGGTTTGAAAGCTGGCGCCGATGGTTCCAAACACCGACCGCGACCGCACAACGATACCGCGCACAATGCCCAGGCTGCGCACAATGCGGCAACCAGGCAGATCGAACGCGGTGGTGACATACGCAGGATGCAGCACAGTAATACCCCCCTAGAAACGCGCACTCATTGTAGAGCGAGCGTGATAGCGTAAGTTACGCGCATGAGCTTGCCCCGGTTCAATGTTCCGCTGAACTTTTCTCTGCGACACCCCGCAGCGGCGCTCGCCATCAGCAGCGTCCTGCTGCTTGGCTGTGCCCGCAAGGTGCAGATCGAGGTACCCGCGGGCTTCCACGGACACGTGCAGATTCTCTGCACCGGGCTAAGCGACGATCGCAGCATCACTCTGCACGTGGATGCCACCGGCCAGGTCACTACAGCGACATGCCCCGTTCGCCAGACCGACACCGTCGTCACACGCGCGGGCATGTCCGGGCCGGTTGACACTGCCATAATGTGGACCACCACCGGCGACGGCATTGTCCGCGAAATTGCATTCGAAGTCCGCTAGAAACCTCAACGTATGCATCATTGTCATCCTGAGCGTAGCGAAGGCTCCCAGCAACCTTTGATCGCCCCGCGTCTACCGAGCATATGCAGGCGCAGAGATCGACAGTTTTCAACTTCCACCTTCCTTCGGCTTACAATCGTCGCGCAATGAGGATGAATTCTCCACGCGGTTTGAAATTCGTGCTATGCGTCATCGTGTTTGCATCCACGCTGCTGATCGAAGGCACAACAGCACATCACCACGCGGAAGCAGCGACCGCCGGTGGCCCGAAGAACGTGGACTGGCCCGTCTACGGCGGCAGCAAGGCCGGCGAGCGTTACTCACCGCTCACACAGATCAATCGCGACAATGTGAAGCAATTGCAGGTAGCGTGGACGTACGACACCGGCGAAAAAACCGGCATGCAGACACATCCGCTCATCGTGGGCCGCACACTCTTCGCCTACACGCCCGGCCAGATCGTCTTTGCGCTGGATGCCGCATCTGGCAAGGAGCTGTGGCGCTTCGACTCCGGCATCAAAACCGGCCAGCCAGACCGCGGCCTCGCGTACTGGACAAGCCCGGACGGTAAGGACAGCCGGCTCTTCGCGGACACACTCAACTTTGTATGGGCGCTCGATCCCGCCACCGGCAAGCCCATTGAAGGCTTCGGCAACAAGGGCCGTATCGATCTGCGTCATGACCTCGGCACCGAATCGCCGGCAGGCACCGTCGCCATCACCACGCCCGGCACCGTCTACAAGGACCTCATCCTCTTCGGCTTTCGTACCGGCGAAGCCTCGCCTTCGCCCCACGGCGACATCCGCGCCTACGACGTCCACACCGGCGCCCTGCGATGGAGCTTCCACACCGTCCCGCACCCCGGCGAGCCTGGCTACGAAACCTGGCCCGCAGACGCCTGGAAGTACACCGGCGGCGCCAACAACTGGGCGGGCTCTGTGCTCGACGAGAAGCGCGGCATTCTCTACGCACCCACCGGATCGGCCGTTACGGATTTTTATGGAGCCGACCGTCTCGGCAACGATCTCTATGCCAACAGCCTGCTCGCCATCGACGCCGCCACCGGCAAACTCCTGTGGCACTTTCAGGCCGTGCATCATGACATGTGGGACCGTGACTTCCCCGCGCCGCCGGTGCTGGTCACCGTGCGCCATGACGGCAAAGCCGTCGATGCCGTCGCGCAGGTCACCAAGCACGGCCAGGTCTTCGTCTTCGACCGCGTCACCGGCACACCGCTCTTCCCCATCGAAGAAATGCCGTTCCCCGCGAGCACAACACCGGGCGAAGTCGCCTCGCCCACGCAACCCATGTCGACCGGTATCGCGCCCTTCGGACGCCAACGCCTGACCGCAGACATGCTGACGCAGCGCACACCGGAAGCCCACGCCTGGGCAGAGAAGACCTTCGGCACCTTCATCAGCAACGGCCAGTTCATGCCCTTCAGCGTGCATAAGCAGACCGTCGTCTTCCCCGGCTTCGACGGCGGCGCAGAATGGGGCGGCGAAGCAGTTGATCCTAAATCTGCCATCCTTTACATCAATGCGAACGACATCGCATGGACTGGCGGTCTTCGTCCTGTAGCCACCGGGGGCCTGGGAGCCACCACCTACGGCACTCAGTGCGCCGCCTGCCACGGACCGGACCGCAGAGGCCAGCCACCCACCTTCCCATCGCTCATCGATGCGACAGGACGCCTCTCCGCAACAGAGATGACAACCGTCATCCACGATGGCCGCGGCCGCATGCCCAGCTTCCCCAACCTTACCGGCGACACGCTACAGGCGCTGCTCACCTACGTGCGCACCGGACGTGACGCATCTCCAACCGAGACCGCGGACGGGCGTCAATCCAATACAGGCGCGCAAAAAACTCCGCCGGTGGCGACTCCAAGTGACAAAGAAGAGTTGCAGCCCGGCTCGGGTGCGAACTCCGCGCCACCCGCGAAGTACCAGTTCACCGGCTATCGCAAGTTCCTCGATCCCGACGGCTATCCAGCCGTAGTTCCCCCATGGGGCACGCTTAACGCCATCGATCTCAACACCGGCAAGTACCTCTGGAAGATTCCCTTCGGCCAGTACCCGGAGCTGGCTGCCAAGGGGCTCAAGAACACCGGCAGTGAGAACTACGGCGGCCCGGTGGTCACAGCGGGTGGCCTGGTCTTCATCGGCGCCACCAACTTCGACAACAAGATGCACGCCTTCGACGCGAAGACCGGCAAGCTGCTGTGGGAGTACACCATGGACTTCGCCGGCAATGCCACGCCGGCCACCTACATGGTCGATGGCAAGCAGTACGTGGTCATTGCTACCAGCAGCGCGCACAATCCAAAGGCGCCGCAAGGAGCGAAATACGTCGCCTTTGCTCTGCCTTGATCGAGAAGTCTGTTTGCAGCTAACGTCCTACAAATGTCATGCTCAAACGATGAATATGACACGTTTCGCGACGGTCATCCTGCTGGCGACCACACTGCCGGCTCTCGCGCAGGATGGCGGCTACTGGAAAGCCGCCAGCAAAACTGCCAGCACGATCACCGGCGACCTCAGTATCTCGGACGATAAGCTCGGGATCAACTTCTACATCATCACCATCGCGCAGATCCGGCCGCTCCAGGCCACAGAGATCAACTCCGTCTTCAACGCGGACGCCGACGGTACTGCCGGCAGCAATCTGTATCGGCTGAGCATCCCTGCGCGCAAACTCTTCCTGCACAAGAACACGCTGTGCGGCGCGGAAGACACGCAGTGGATGGCCACCTATGTCACCGGTAAGACGATGCAGGTCGCCTTCTTCTCCGGCTCGAAGATGCCCGTCTTCACACCGGATGCGCTCGCCACCACGACAGACCTGTGCGGCACCTTCATGTACACGCGTTAAGGCATCTTCGTGTAGACGATCTTCCCGTCCACCATTGTCATCTCACACGTCAGGTCCTTCAACTCCGCCGCAGGCATCGTGTACATGTTGCGATCCCACACGGCGATGTCCGCGCGCTTGCCCACCTCCAGCGTGCCCACTTCCTTTTCCAGGAACAACTCCGGAGCAGCCCATGCCGTATACGACCGCAATGCCGTATGCACATCCACCGCCTCCGCCATGCCGAACGGATGCGCTCCACCCGCAGCCTCACGTTCCACCGCAGCCCATAGCCCCAGCCGCGGAGCCAGCGGAGCAACACCGTAGTCCGTACCGGAGCTCCACCGAATGCCACGCGCCGTATACGTCTTCAGCGGCATCGTCCACGTAAGGCGTTCTGCGCCAAAGACTGGCGGCATGCTCTTACCAAGCCAGTACAGGAACACCGGCTGTACTTCGGGATAGCCCGCGTCATACTGCTTCTGCAACGCAGCCATCACATCAAGCGCATACGGTGTCGGCAGGTACGCGTGTATGAGCGAATGCCGCAACCCAGGCATTGGCTTCTCCTTCTCGACCAGCGCATACGTGTCCACGGCAACGTCAATCGCACGATCACCGATGACATGCGTGCCGACACTCACACCCGCCTGGTGAAACAAGCGCACCATCCCCTGGTACACATTAGGCGCCATCGTCGGATAGCCAGTCGCTCCAGGCATCACCGCGCCATTGTGTAGCCAGGGCTCATAGCTCCACGCCGTCCCGCTGATCGCGCTGCCATCCAGGAAAATCTTCGCGCCACACGTCGCAAGCCGCCCACGATCGTAGGCACGCGCTACCGCTGAGGCTTTTTGAATCGCCGCCAGCGTCACCTGTGCCGAAGCGACTGTCTCGCCCGCACGCCACAGCATGCAGACACGCTCATCCAGCTTGCCCTCGGCGTTCAGTTGCCGCAGCGCTTCCCACTGCGGAGGCGCGGCAGTGTCCTTGAACGCCGTCACGCCCTCGCGATGCAAATCCTCAATCTCCTTCAGAATGCCCTGCTTGATCTGCTCCACAGAAAATTGGGGAATCAGCGAACGAATCGGCTCCAGCGCACCCTCTTTCAGCACGCCCGTCGCATGCCCCTGGGCATCGCGCTCGATCGTGCCGTTCGCAGGATTCTTCGTCGCATCGCCAATGCCCGCCAACCGCAACGCAACCGAGTTCAACGTCGCATAATGCCCTGTGGTGTTCACCACCATCACAGGATTCTGCGGCGAAACCGCATCCAGGTCCGCGGCCGTCACATAGCGCTTCTCCGCAAACTTGCCCTCGTCCCAGCCGCGACCGCGAACCCACTCTCCCGGCTTTACCGTTGCAACCCGGGCCTTCACACGACTCACCACATCGCTGATACTCGCGGCATCGTCAAACTTGATGAGGTATAGATCTTCAGCGCCGGCCTCGGCATAGTGGCTGTGCGTATCAATCATGCCCGGCGTTGCCGTGCGGCCATGCAGATCCACCACCTGCGTCTTGGGACCGACGAGCTTCATTACCTGCGCATCCGTGCCGACGGCAACAATGCGGCCATCGCGAACTGCAAGCGCCTGTGCTACACGGTCGTTCGCATCCACGGTAAGCACCGTGCCGTGGACAAGCACGGTATCTGCCTGTTGCGCGTACACGGAGACGACAAATCCAAAGGCAGCAGCCAATAAGGCAAAGGAGCAAAGACGAACCATGCGGCGAGTATATCGACACAAAATCCGAAGGGACGCCCCGTGGGGCGCCCCTTTCGTACATCGAGAACCATGGCATCGTCAGATCGCTAGGTTAGCGTCCACGACGGCCGCCGCTACCGCTGCGGCTTCCACCACCACTGCTACGGCCACCACCGCTCGCACGGCGACCAAAGCCACCACTTGAAGGACGACCGCCGCCCGAACGCGGACGCGATGGCACCGGCGCATCCTCAAGGCTGGTGCCTTCCGGATTCGTCTTCCATGCGCGCGTCTCCAGCGTCATCAGGTCGCTTACCTTGCCCGTGTCGATCGGCGAGTTACGCTCTTCCTTCACGATGTCCTTGTCGGTCACGCGCCAGTCAAACGTGATCTTGAGCTCGCGTTCCATCTTGCGCGCATCGCTGCGTTCCTGCGGCATCACGAACGTGGTCGCAATGCCCGTTGCGCTTGCGCGACCCGTGCGGCCTATGCGGTGCACAAAGTCATCGCTAGCGCCCGGTAGGTCGTAATTCACCACATGCGCAATGTGCTTGATGTCAATGCCGCGCGCAGCAACGTCCGTCGCCACAAGCACACGGCTCTTACCGGTCGAGAATGACTTGAGAGCAGCGGTGCGCTGCGACTGCGAGCGGTCGCCGTGGATGATGCTGACCTCATGGCCAAGCTTTTCGAGCTTGCGTCCGATACGGTCCGCGCCATGCTTGGTGCGCGAGAACACAAGGTAGGTCCCAGCATCTTCGCCAAGCATCTTGTCGAGAAGGCCCAGTTTCTGATCCTGCATGACCATGTACGCGCGCAGTTCGACACGCTCGTTCGGCTTGGAGGTGGAACCAATCTCAACGCGAACCGGCTTCTGCACGTAGTCACGCACAATCTCGCCGATGCTTGCGTCGAGGGTTGCGGAATAGCACATCGTCTGACGCGTCTTGGGCAATGCGCCCACAATGCGGCGGATCGCGGGCAGGAAGCCCATGTCCAGCATGCGGTCCACTTCGTCCAGAACGAGCATTTCCACGTTGCGCAGGCTGATCTCGCCGCGCTTCAAATAGTCTTCCAGGCGTCCCGGCGTAGCGACCACAAGACGCGGTCCACGGCGCAGCGCATCAAGCTGTGCGCCTTCACTTAAACCACCGCACACAAGCACGGATTCGTGCTTCGCCTGTGGCTGAACCTTCGAGTAGTTCTCAAGCACCTGCATTGCCAGCTCGCGCGTAGGCAGCAGGATGAGCGAACGGATGGGCTTGATGGTGCGCTTGCCCTGCTGCACCGGCGGAGGAGCAGGGTTCGCATCCATGCGCTCAATCATCGGGATCAGAAAGCTGAGGGTCTTGCCCGTGCCGGTTGCGGCGGTAGCAAGCACATCGCGGCCTTCCAGAGCCGGGGGAATCGCTTTCGCCTGTACGGGCGTGGGCGTCACAAAGCCGGCAACAGCGAGGCGGTCTTTCAGCTTCTGCGAGATCGCAAAATCGTTGAAAACAACTTCAGAAGGGGTGATGGAGGTAGAGGGAACCAGGCTCGTAGCCTCGGTGAGTTCAGGTGTACCAGTGTTCAAGAAATCTTTCTTATGTCTGCGGCGGTTCGCTCCGTCATCGGGCGGCCTGCCTGCCAAAGTCTATGTGTGATGCAGGTGTGCTCCGGCTCCCTTGGCTGGGGAGGAACACCATGGATCGCTTCTTCAGCATTGAACCCTTAGGTGCGCTGCTGCTGCAAGGCGAGACCTAATCCGGACGTCTCAGTTCGTCCCAAGGGACTTTCCGAGAGCCGGGGCCTTCAAAGCCAGAGCAACCAACGCTTCCCTCTCTCATGTTCAAGGGATGGCATACAGCGGTGGGGACAGAACATCGCAGTCTCTGGCCAGCTCCAATCCACTCGAAGCCGTTCCCGCGACGTACAGAGCAAGACTCACTCTGCGAATATCCTACCACAGTTGTGCCAGCGAACGAACACAGATCTGGCGGCTCGTTCTGGAACTGTGCATGGAAAGCCTCCGGCATTTACATGCAATCTTCGGCTCCGCCATGGCTACTATCAAAACTGTGTCCGAGCTCGACAGTCCGACAGCAATGATCACGCAAGACGCCTCCCTGCGCATGTTGGCGATCGTCGTACTGTACCGGCTGCCACCGGAGGAGAGCCCCGCGCTGCGATCGCTGGAAGCCGCCCGTGACGCAGATCCGCGGCTCCATGAAAGTATTTCGCTTCTGCTATGGGACAATTCCCCCGGCAACCGCCATCCACCGCCGCACCTTGCAGGCCAGTACCATCACGACCCATCCAATCCTGGGCTTGCCGCTGCCTACAACGCCGCGCTGCGGCAGGCAGACGAACTTGGCTGCCAGTGGTTGTTGCTGCTCGATCAGGACACGACCGTTACCGCGTTCTACCTCCACGAAGCGCTCTCCGTGGCCGGCGCAACCCGCGCGGACGCCCTCGTTCCGCGACTCGCCCATGGCACAACCGTGGTTTCACCGTTCTATCAGGCGGCTCAGGGGCCGGTACGTCCCATCGCAAACACCCTCCGCGGCATTGCCAAACAGCCGCTGCAGGCGTTCAACTCCGGGGCCGTCCTGCGCGTTTCTGCCATGGAGTCGCTGGGCGGTTTCGACACCGCCTTCCCGCTCGATTATCTTGACCACGCCACCTTCGCCGCACTGCAACATGCCGGCGGGAGCATCCATGTGCTCGGGGCGGAACTTCGCCACGAGTTATCCACTAACACCCAGGCCGCGCTCGATGACAACGCGCTCTGCCGCCAGGTCGACATCCTCGCCGCCGAACGCCGCTTCATCGCAACGTACGGCACACTGCAGCAGCGCCTCATGATGCCGGTTCGTATGCTCCGCTACGCGCTCAGCGTGCTCGTCCACAAGCACGACGTGCGCCACGCCCTGCTCATCCTCAAGACGGCAGTTGCAGGCACGCGATGAATACGTACGGTCCAGTTATCGAAGTCCTGCTCGCCACGTACAACGGCGCACGCTTCCTGCGCGAGCAAATCGACTCCGTCCTTGCTCAACAGGACATCGATCTGCGCATCCTCGCACGCGACGACGGCTCAGGGGACGAGACACCATCCATCCTCAAGGAATACGCTGCCCAGCATCCAGACCGCTTCCGCGTTATACCAACAGACACGCCAACCGGCTCCGCACAACGCAACTTCCACCAGCTCCTCCTCGCATCCACTGCAGACTATGTCGCCTTCTGCGATCAGGATGATGTATGGCTCCCACACAAGCTGCAACACACAGTGCGACGCATGCAGCAGCTTGAAGCACAACACGACACATCAACGCCGGTGCTCATCTCAACAGACCTCCGCGTGGTCAATGAAATGCTGCAAACCATTGCTCCATCACTTTGGCAGCAAAACTCCATCGGGAACGCAGCGAAACCACCGCTGGGCCAGCTGCTGTCGGACAACACCGTCACCGGCTGCACCGCACTCCTTAACCGAGCACTTGTAGAACACATGCAAGAGATGCCGCCGGCAGTGTTGATGCACGATCACTGGGCCGCCCTCATTGCCGCAAGCACAGGTGCAATCGCAGGCATCGATGAAACAACAGTCCTCTATCGCCAACACAGCAGCAACGTCGTAGGAGCCGTAGCAACACGGTCTCCACTGCAGAAGCTGCAACGTCTCTTTGGCCGCAGCGCTGTAAGAGATCGCGCGTTGCAATATTGGAAGGACCGCGCGCAGGCGCAGGCGCTCCTGAAACTCCATGGCAGCAACATGCTGCCAGTTGCACGCGCAACGGTGGATGCATTCATTGCTCTGGAAGACATGCCTCGCATCAAGCGCCTGCGTGTCATGCAGCGTTACAACCTGTGGCGTAGCGGCACAGCACGCAAGCTCACTGCCATCGCAGACATCCTTCGCGACTAGCCAGAACACGCGAAGCGCGAACGGCACGAAGTGCCTAGATATGGCAGCTCACCATGCCGCGCTTCTCAAGGTATTTCTGGTGATACTCCTCAGCCTTCCAGAACGTCGTCGCAGGCTCAACCGTCGTCGCAATCGGCTTGCGGTAGACACCCGATGCATTCAACTCGGCAATCTTCGCCAGCGCCTCATCGCGTTGCGAGTCATCATGCGCAAATACCACGCTGCGATACTGCATACCTAAGTCCGGTCCCTGGCGATTCAACTGCGTTGGATCGTGCAATGCGAAGAACTGTTCCAGCAGTGCGTCGTAACTCAATCGCGACGGATCAAACGTGACCTGCACCACTTCGGCATGTCCCGTCTGGTCCGTACACACATCCTTGTACGTAGGGTTCTCGAGCGTTCCGCCTTCGTAACCGGCAGCCGTATCCAGCACACCAGACAACTCCCCAAACTTCGCTTCCACACCCCAGAAGCACCCTGCACCAAACGTTGCCTTTGCGAAAGCCACTGCGACGACCCTCCACCGCTGGCCCAGGCGAGCACCCTGCCACCAAAGGCAAGACCTGCAAACCAGCACACGCATTGTGATGCTCCGTGTATTGTTTTGTCATCCGCCCCGGCATGAAAAGTCAGGTAACGCATACGATCACCGTTACCGCCGAAATGTATTCGTACAAAACAAACGTCGTCCACAACACACACCATGCAAATGCGTTACCCTGCTCAGGTTAAACAAAGGAGCGCACCATGGATCGTCGAAGCTTTGTAACCTCAGCACTGGCACTTGGAGGCGCAGCCATAGCAAGCCACGGCGTCAACGCGGAAGCAGCAGACGCACAAGCCTCGCCCACGCGCGAGTTCTATCAGCTGCGCCGCTACACCCTGCGCAACGGCCCACAAACCGCGCTTATACAGAACTACTTCCAGCACGCACTCATCCCCGCGCTGAACCGCATGGGCTTCCCGCAGACCGGCGCCTTCCAGCTCGACGTTGGCCCAGACACGCCCACGTTCTACATGCTCATCCCATCCACATCGGCCGAGAAGCTGCTCACTCTTGACCTTGATCTGCCGCACGACACCGAATTCGCTAAAGCAGCCGCAGACTTCTGGGCAGCACCCGCAACTGCCACCGCCTTCGAGCGCGTCGATGTCACCATGATGTCCGCATTTACAGGCTTCCCAAAGCTTATTGCACCCAAGCCGGCGAAGCGCATCTTCCAACTCCGTATCTACGAAAGCCCGTCCCACGCCGCACACATGAAGAAAGTCGCGATGTTCAATGAAGGCGAGATCGCCATCTTCCAGAAGACCGGTCTTACACCCGTCTTCTTTGCACACAATCTCAGCGGCACAAAACTCCCATCGCTCACCTACATGCTTACCTTCGCTGACATCGCCGAGCTCACCGCGCACTGGGCCACCTTCGCCAATAGCCCCGAATGGAAAGAACTCTCCGGACGACCCGGCCTCAGCAATGCTGAGATCGTCAACAACATCACCAATCTTTACTTAAGCCCTCTGCCCTCATCCCAGATTTAGCGGTCGCAGCTGTTCTATAGCTAGAGCACCTGTTTTGCCCGTCACCATTAATTTGCTCTGTCATCCAGCAGCGCAGCGGAGGGATTTGCTGTTCTTTTAAACTCTTGAGTAGAAGCTCGTGAACATCCCACTGCACATCCGCGAACTACAACCTCACCACGCCGCGCAAGTCGCCGCGCTCACGCAGCAACTCGGCTATCAACGATCGCCTGAACAAATCCTTACGTGGATCAACACGCACGACGCCGCCACACAAGCCGTCTTCGTCGCACACCGTGAAGAAGAGGTCCTCGGCTGGATCGAAGTCTCCATCGTCAGCCATCTGCAATCGGATCGTCACACACTGATCGGCGGCCTCGTCGTCAAAGACGGCACACGAGGCCTCGGCATCGGCCACCTGCTCTGCGAAGAAGTCGAGCGCTGGACGCTCGCGCAGAACATCACCACCATCCGCGTAACCTCACGCTCCACGCGCAAAGACGCCCATCGCTTCTATCTCCGCGATGGCTACGAAGAGATCAAGACCTCAGCCGTCTTTGAAAAGCACCTCGAACTCGATAACAGGAGAGCTGCTAGCTGAAGGCGCGGTACAGTGCAGCCTCAGAACCGAGGCCTTGCTCCACGGCTCCCAGTCTTCTGCCCCATCTGTTTCAGCTTCGCGGCATCCGGCAGCTTCTGCTTCCGCTCCACCTTCTTACCGGCGGCGGCGCGACCCAGGGCCATCACCTCACCCGGAGTAAGCTCGCGGAACTCGCCTGTCGGCACGTCCAACACTAGAGCGCCATAGCCAATGCGGCGAATCTTCTCCACATGGTGGCCGATCTCCTCAAACATCTTGCGCAGCTGTCGATTGCGGCCTTCCGTCAGCGTCACCTCGTACCAGGGATTTGTCCCGCCACGAGCGAGCTTGATCTGCGCAGGCGCTGTCAGCACACGGTCGCGGCGTCCGCCACGAGCCTCCGCCAGCCGGCCTCGATCGATCATCACACCTGTCCGCAACTGCTCCAACGCCGACTCTTCCGGCTGCCCAGCCACCTTCACCAGGTACGTCTTCTCAACCGAGTTCGAGGCCTTCGACAGGCTGTTCGCCAACTCGCCATCGTTGGTCATCAATAGCAGGCCTTCGGAGTTGTAATCGAGCCGCCCCACCGGATACAGCCGCACATCCATGCGCTTACCCGCAAGCCGCGCACTCTCCTTCAGCAGGTCCACAACCGTATCGCGATGCTCCGGATCATCCATCGTGGTCACATAGCCGCGCGGCTTGTTCACCATAAAGTAGCGATGCTCCTGCGGCCCATGCAGCAGCTTGCCATCCACGCGTATGTGGTCTTTTTCAGGATCGGCGCGCGTGCCCAATTCAGTCACGACAGCGCCATTTACCTGCACGCGGCCTTCAAGGATGATCTCCTCGGCCTTGCGCCGCGATGCCAACCCGGCATCCGCAAGAATCTTCTGCAGCCGCCTGCCCTTCGGCTCCTCAGGTTCGGCCTTCGGCTTGCTCTTCAATGACTTCGGCGCCTTCAGCTTCTCTGGCAGCGTCAAGTTCGCCGGCGACTTCGTTGCTTTCGTCTCCGGGCTCATCGACTTGCTCTTCACTTCCGTCTTCATCGTTCCCTCCCGCTGCGCTCTCCGCAGTGGCTTCTGTCTGGTTATCGGTCTCGGCGACCGGTTCATTTTCTGTTGCGACCACGTCGGCATCCTCGCCGTTGGTCTCGCGAATGTGCTCCGCATCCCCACGAGCATTGGCACGCTCGATGATGCCTTCCGCCCCGCCTTCCATGGGCAGGTCTTCCTGCTCAACCAGTTCACCCGCCATGCGTTCGAACTCCTCCATTGAAGGCAGCTCGTTCACATCCTTCAGGCCAAAGCGCAGCAAGAAGTCGCGCGTGGTCTTGTACAGCATGGGCCGGCCAATCACCTGCTTGCGGCCCGCCGTCGCGATGAGCTTGCGCGTCATCAACCCGCCCAGCACACCGGCGGAATCTACGCCGCGAATCTCCGAAATCTCCGCCGCCGTCACAGGCTGCTTGTACGCCACAACAGCCAGCGTCTCCAACGCCTGTAGCGTCAACTTCAGCGCGGGCTTCAAACTCTTCACAAAGCCGCGCACAGCATCGTGATACTCGGGCTTGGTGCCCATGCGAAAGCCGCTGGCCACCTCGCGAATCTCGATCCCGCGATCGCTCTCCGCATACTCCCGCATCAACCCATCCACGGTGCGGCGGATATGGTCCCGCACAGCCCGCTCACGCTCGCGTTGCTGCCTCTTATCGCCTTCAGGACTCGGCGTCGTCGTGACCGCCCCACGATCAACGGCGGAGCCAGCGGTCTCCGCAGGCGTTTCTTCTGAAGCGGCCGGCTCAGCGGGCGTTCCACTCGCATTGGAAGGATCTGAGACAAGCGCACTGTCAGAGTCCTGTCCGGCATCCTCGTCAGCTAACGTATTCGAGCCAGCCTCAACCGTCTCGCCTAGCTCAACTGCCTCTGCAACGGGGTCATCCAGCTCATCCCGCTCGCGCATCCCGGCTTCCAGCACATCGCGATCACGCCCCCCGAAGTCGGCTCCCGGCTGGCCGTCCAGCGGCAACTCCGCCTGGTCTGCGGCAAGCGCATTCAGCTCATACTGCGCCTCACCCGCCAGCAAACCCACCAGTTGTTGCAGCGTTACCGGTTCTTCCGACGCGTAGATGACTGCTTCGATCTTGGACTTAAGGCTCATGGACTCGTATCTGCGCGGCTTCTCACGCACACGCGAGGGCCTAAAGCAGTGTACCTGCACGGCGCATCCGATACCGCAGGAGAACTACATGGCTACGCTCGAAGCGATCCGCGCCGACATCACGACGCAGCACGTAGACGCAATCGTGAATGCCGCCAACCAGCAACTCAAGGGCGGCGGAGGCGTGGACGGCGCCATCCACCGCGCAGCCGGCAAAGCCCAACTCCTGGCAGCGACTTCCGAATTCAGCCACTGTGCCACAGGCGACGCTGTCGCCACGCCCGGCTTCAACCTGCCAGCCAAATGGATCTTCCACACCGTAGGCCCTGTCTGGAGCGTAAAACGAGGTGGCCAGGCCGCCGAAGCCAAAGCCGACACTCTACTCGCAAGCTGCTACCGCCGCTGCATGGAACTCGCCCGCGAACACGACGTTAAGTCCATCGCTTTCCCGGCCATCAGCACCGGCGTGTACCGCTTCCCACCCGACCGCGCCGCGAAAATAGCCGTCACTACTGTCCGCGAAATCCTAGAAGACAGTAGCGTAGAACGGATCATCTTCTGCTGCTTCAATGAGGAAACCGAACGCATATATCGCGAGCAGCTCAGATAAGATGGCGGCGTGCCTACGATTCTTCTCTTCGGCGCATTCCGCGTCATGATCTTTCCCAACGATCACGAGCCGCCGCATGTGCACGTCTTTGGCTCCGGGGGCATCATTCTCTTTTATCTTCATTGCTCCGAGGACAAGGTATCCCTGCGGGAAACTGTTGGCATCAAGAAATCGGACGAGCGCAAAATCGCGCAATTTCTCACCAAGAATCTTGGTATTCTCTGCGCAGCATGGGAGAAGTTTCATGGTGACCGCTGAGGAAAGCCTCGCAGCAGCCCGACGTGGCCGCGAAATGTGGAAGAACGTCCCACATGCCACCCAGGCAATGTACGACAAACGGCTGCACCGAGTACTGATTCGCTTGAGCAATCGTCTGGAGATCGCTCTCAATCCAGATGACCACCAGTCCATTCAAAAAGCTCTGCCTGAACAACTCAGGGAGATCGAGCTTATGGGAAAAGGTTATGTCATCTACTTCCCGAAGATCGACGAAGGCATCTATGTGCCCGCCCTTATCCAAGGCATATTGGGCAGCAAGAAATGGATGGAAGAAACCGCCGCAAAAGACCGCAAGGCGTTTGCAGCGCGGGCAAATACAATCGCTCGCAAGCGGAAAGTGGAGCAGGCCGCTTAGCGCCAATCGTCCCGCATGCGTTCCTGGTGCGCCAGCACGTCGTCAAAGTGCTCGGTCTTCTTGATCACGATGTCACCGAACTTATCGCTCTGCCGCAGCAGAATTGCCTGCAACCGCACCAGCTCAAGCATAGCCAGAAACATGCAGATCAACGCCTGCTGCGAATGCGTGTTCTGCAACAGCTTCCGCAGGCTGGTTGGCCGATCTTCCAGCATCAGCCGTCGCTTGGTGTATTCAATCATCTGCGCGACCGTAACAGTCTCCTCGTTCACATTCAGCACAGGACGCGAACGCAGCCGCTCCAGAATCTCCTGAAAGACACGCGCCAGATCTGTCGTGTCCGCGGCAATTTCGCGATCCGCCGTTGCGGCTTCCTTAAACTCGCGGATGCCCGGTGTTGTCCACGTCGCATCTTCAATCTGCTGCTTCTGCATCAGCATCTGCGCCGCGGCCTTGAAACGCTCATGCTCCAGCAGCCGCTCCACCAGCTCACGACGAGGATCTTCCATCTCGCCAGCAGCAATGCCGCTCACCTCCCGCGGCAGCAGCATTTTGCTCTTGATGTGGATCAGCAGCGCCGCCGTGTAGATGAAGTCGCCGGCCGAATCCACGTCCGCCTGCTTCAACTGCTCGGTGTAGGCGAGAAACTGCTTCGTGATCGTCGCAATGGGAATGTCGTAGATATCAATCGACTGCCGGCGGATTAGGTCCAGCAGCAGATCCAGCGGACCGTCATACACCGCACCCACCGTCAACAAAAACGGCGACTGCGACGCCTCTTCTTTCGCAGGCGCAGGCTCCCGCTTTTTAGCAGCTTTCGCAGGCTCCGGAACCGGTGGCGGCTGCAAAACCAACGGCTCAGGCGATCCAACGGGCAGCTCAGCCGAGGGCTGAACAACCTCCGTGGTCACTTGCTGCTCGATCTCCAGTTCCATCTCAGCCACGGCTTAAGTATCGCCGAAGGCCGGCTCACAGGGCTGAGGAAAGCCGGTGCCAAAACTCGCTGATGCCTACTTCGGATCAGTTCCAGGCGGCAGGATTCCCGGTACGGATTCCTGGTCGCCTTCCGGCGTAAACGCCGCACCCGGCGCCTCATCTTCAAGATTGATCCGGCCCTGCGGCGCAAGGTTGGCATCCTTGGCGCGGTTCGCGTCCAGCGCAGGCATTGGCTTCGGTTCATCGGTTACAGGCTTCATCTCAGACATGTGGCAAGACTCCTCGTACTGGATGTGATGCGCCGCAACACTACCGGGCTTGTCCGCGCTTACAACCCAATTGCGTCGCGTACTTCAGCCATTGTCGGCTCAGCGGCCGCGCGAGCCTTCGCAGCACCGATAGCCAGAACCTCCGTCACAAGAGCAGGGTTTGACTCATAGAACGAACGCCGCTCGCGAATTGGATCGATCTCACGCAAAATGCTATCGGCAGCCCATCCTTTGCATTCGATGCAGCCGATACGTGCGGTCCGGCAACCGTCGTACACCTTCGCCATCGTCTCCGGTTTAGAGAACACCTTGTGCAAGTCGCCCACCGGGCATTTGTCAGGATCGCCCGGATCGGTCCGCCGCACGCGTGCCGGATCAGTCACCATGCCCTTCAGCTTCTTACGAACATCGTCGGCTGCTTCCGTCAGCCCAATCGTATTGCCGTAACTCTTGGACATCTTGCGGCCGTCCAGCCCCGGCAGCTTCGGCGTTGGTGTCAACAGAGCCTTAGGCTCTGGCAGCAACTGCCGTTCCAGCACGTTCTCGCTCACTTCCGCTTTGATGAGTTCCTTATCCGACCGCGCTCCGGCCACTTCCGGCGTCACCGCCGAGGCATATAACTGATTGAACCGCCGTGCTACTTCGCGCGTCAGTTCCACGTGCGATACCTGGTCCTGCCCGACCGGAACAAAGTCAGCTTTGTACAGCAGAATGTCGGCGGCCTGAAGCAGTGGATAGCCAAGGAAGCCGAACGTGGCGAGATCCTTCTCACGCAACTGCTCCTGCTGATCCTTGTACGTCGGCACGCGCTCCAACCACCCCAACGGCGTGAACATCTCGAACAGTGTGTTTAATTCGCTATGCTGCGGCACATCGCTCTGCTTAAAGATCGTGCAGCGCTCCGGATCGAGCCCGGCGCCGAGAAAGTCCATCGCGACCTCGCGCGACTTCTGGCGAACATTTCCAGGATTGGCATAGTCGGTCGTCAGCGCGTGTATGTCGGCGATGAAGAAAAAGCAGTCATAGGCATCCTGCAGCCGCACCCAGTTGTACAGCGCACCCATGTAGTTGCCCAGGTGCAGCCGCCCCGTGGGGCGCATGCCGCTCAATACGCGGCGCTTGGTCTCAGTCTCTGTCATTGCTTGTAAAGGATAGCCGAACGGGCGGCCGCGCCGGTTTAGTGCCCCATAAACTCCGGCAAGAGCAGCCGATTTGCAAGCCCAAGTAACGGTCCATAGAACACGGCGAGCACGCCAAGCCGAAGCAGTAGATAGAGAATGACCAACCCCGCGATTCCAGTTAGCCGGTCGTATTGCTGTTGCCAGTTGTAGGGCAGGTAGTAGCGCAGAATGTGGGCACCATCAAGCGGAGGCACCGGAAGCAGATTGAAAATCGCCAGCAACAAATTCACCGCTATTGAGCTATAGAGCAGCAAGGCGATAGGAAAAATTGCGCTCTGCCCCACAAAAGTCACGCCTTCGATCCGAAGGTACAGCAGCGCTGCATTCACGGCCGCTAGTCTGCCCGCGGCAAATGAATACTTGATCACAAGCAGTAACAACAGCGACACGACTGCCAACGCTAGATTCGACAGCGGCCCCGTCAAGGCAACCAGGATGTCGTCGCGCTTATAGTTGCGGAAGTTTCGCGGCGTCACTGGCATCGGCTTCGGCCATCCGACCATTGCGCTTCCGGGAAAAGAAAACATCATGATCAACGGCAGCAGGACCGATCCGATAGGATCGAGCTGCTTTATAGGGTTAAAGCTTAGCCGCCCCAACATCCGCGCCGTCTGATCGCCAAGCTGCGAAGCCATCCACGCACGGGAACACTGCTGGAACGACAGCGCGAAAATCAGCGCTACGAACTTGAAGAGAATGAGCGCTGCGTCCTGCGTTGCCATGCCTCTGCGAGTCTATCAGCGCCAAAAAGCCGTTTCGATTGCTCTCCTTACGAAACGGTCCCGCTCAACGTGACCGGTTCACGATCATCAATCCGCACACCGGGCCTGATGGTGGTGTCATCAAGGAACGTCAGTGTGTACCCGCGCTCAAAGCTCACATCGCGATAGAACCGCACATTCTTGCCCATACCCGCAAAGATATGCTGCCCCAGCATGGCGCGGAAGCGCAGCCCCAGCCAGAGATTTGCGCCTAGCACCGTGCGGTCAAACCCACGCCAGAACCAGATCAGCGGTTTGATCGGGTTAAATTTGTCGCGATCAAGGTCCAGTTCCATTTCGGCAGGCAGCACCACATTGCGCGGATCAATGCCTTCAGCCAGCACCGCCATGGGCAGCTCGCTGATGAGCGCAGCATTCATGCGACCGCCATGCGGACGCCCCAGCAGCAGCATGTGCAGTTCGTCGCGAACAATCTCGCTGCGGCGATGGCACGTCGTGTGCTTCGTAAACTCCGCATGCAAATGCGCCAGCCAGCGGCGATAGATCGCCTCAGCCTCCGGCAGCGGCCGTGGAATATCCGGGTGTGCGGCGGTATCGATGACAGGTGCATCCAGCGTGTCAGTAGTCATGGCGACTCTCCTTGCTCGTACGTCCTCTTGCTGCTTCCACTGCGCAATACGCGCATCAACGGACCGCTATCCTACTCACTCAATCGCAAAAATAGCAAAGACAGTCGCACTACGCTCTACACGCCGCGCTGAAATGCTCAACGGCTTTGGCGGTGCGGACATCGGCGCTGCCGCCATCGCACGCATCGTCACTGGTCGCACGGCTACTTCCTGCGCCTGATTGCTCGCATACAGCAGCGGTCCAATCTTTACATGCAGACCCTCGCCCATGCGCGCTGCAACCGCCTGCGCCTTCGCCAAGGCCTTGCTCGCAGCCTGCGCCTCCAGCATCGACGCATCCTTCATCTCCCAACCGATGCTGCCGCTCTGATTCGCGCCCGCTTTTACGGCAGTATCCAGCACCTTCGCGGCTTGTTCAGGCGTAGTCCGCACGCTCCAGCTCTGCATGATGCGGAACCTCATGTTCTTCAGCGCAGCCGGCTGATTTCGCAGCTCGTAGTCATTCAACGGCTGCAACTGCTGGTCTTCACTCTCGATCGTGTCGGCAGGCACCTTCGCCGCCGCCAACGCGTCCGTGATCGCATTCGACCGCTTCGATCCCTCAGCGTACGCCGCAGCCTCATCCTCGCCATATGCCTGATAGCCAATATGCACCACCGCCTGATCCGCCAGCGCAAACGCGCTATCGCTTGCCGTCACCGTGATCGACTTGTTCTCGCGATTGATCGTCAGCGTTTGCGCCACCTGCCCAAACGACACCTGCGACATCACAGCTGCAACTATCACCGCACCAAGCCCAAGAAACTTCGTCATGCTTCGCTCTCCCGCTGCAACAGCTTCTCCAGCGTCTCCTTATGCTTGGACGAGCGCCGTGCCGCGCGTGTCTTGTCATCCGGAATCACCACCTCAGGCGGCGGCGTTCCCACACGTTCACGCGCATTGGCCTTTACCGCTTTGGTCACGGAAAAGACCTCCTTCTTCGCCTTGGTCACCTGGTCCCCTCCAGTGTCCGCAGTCGCACACAGCGGCACAAAGGATTATGCTCTCCACCGAGGAGTACCGCACATGGAAGAGCGCGATTTTTTCGACGAGCGCACCGAACCCCGCACCCTGACGCTGACCTGCACCAAATGCGGCGTTGCCGGCCAGTACGCGCTGCAATGGATTGTCCGGCGCAAAAAGCGGCAGCTCAACGGCCGTGCCGACGAGCGCGATCGCGCTCGCTTCGCCAAGGCGCAGAACTACATGGTCCTGAAAGACGACACCGCCAACTGCACCAACCCCCGTTGCCGCAAGCGTTTCGAGATCGCCGGCATCAAGACCATGGCCTTCATCGATTAACGACCAACGCCAATCAGCCTGCACCATGAACGCACCGTTTCCGCAGCAGGATGTGGTGTAATAGCCGTGTAGATTTCCCAGCAGGAGACCAGGTACCGATGAGCCACGGCCAAGTAATCACAAGCGAGAGCCACCTGACCCCGGACGAAGTTGCGTACCTGGACGCACGCCGCCGCCGCGGTCACCTGCTTCTCATCATCGGCCTGCAGTGCCTCGTCGTCACCACGCTGGTCGGCGTCCTCTGGGTCGGCCAGGATCTGACGCACTCGCCCGGCTGGCTGCACCCCATGTTCTACTGGTGCGCCATCACCGGCACTGCCTCCATCGTCTGCTTCCTCTGGGGCATGAAGCTGCGCAGCGGCTTTCACGAATTCACCAGCTACTAAACGCTCTCAACAAGCCACCGCGACCCGTGCCATTTTGGCACGGGTCTCATTTTGCTCATGAGTTTACAGGTTTCTTAGTGGCTACGTCTCTGAAGCAACCCTAAAACACTGAACGAAAAACCTAGAGACTAGGAAACGTCTCGCCGCGTCGTCAAACACCCTGTAGCATCCAATGAATTAGCCCCGTGGCCACCACCCTGCCCATTCCGACGCTTGAAGCTGACCCGATTGCGCCGGTACAGACTCGTCTTCGCGACCGCTTCGGCCGCGCGATCACCGACCTCCGCGTCGCCGTCACCGACCGTTGCAACTATCGCTGCGTCTACTGCCGCACCGGCGAACACGGTGCACAACACACCGAGCTGCCCATCGCCGACTATGCCCGGGCCATCCGGCTCATGGTCGGCCTCGGCGTGGAAAAAATTCGCCTCACCGGCGGCGAACCACTGCTCCGGGACGGCCTCCTCGACCTCATACGCGACCTGCGCACCCTCCGCGCAGCCTTCGACGCCGATGGCAACCTCACCGTTGACGGCGCTCTGCTTGACATCGCCCTTACGACCAACGGCCACCTGCTCGCACCCATGGCGCGCGACCTTAAGGCCGCCGGCTTGAACCGCATTACCGTCAGCATGGACGCGGTGGACGAGGAGACCTTCACCCGCATCACTCGCGTGCCGCGCGCCTTCCAGCGTGTGCTTGACGGCATCCACGCCGCACAGGACGCCGGCCTTTCGCCCGTCAAGGTCAACTGCGTCCTACTGCGCGGCTTCAACGACGACCAGATCGAAGCCTTTGGAGACTTCGCACGCCGTGAGAATGTCATTCTCCGCTTCATCGAGTTCATGCCGCTTGAAGAAGACCGCATCTGGTCACCGGACGTCGTTGTCCGCGAGGCTGAGATCGTGGAGCGCCTTGGCCGCGTGCTGCCACTCGTTTCGCTGCCTCCGACCGCTCTCAGCGAGACGGCCCGCCGCTACGGCTTTGCCGATGGACTAGGAGAGATCGGCATCATCGCTCCTGTCTCGCGACCCTTCTGCGGCCACTGCTCCCGCATACGCCTCACCAGCGACGGCAAACTGCGCACCTGCCTTTTCTCCCAGATCGACCACGACCTGTACGGCCGCATGCTGCGCGGTGCCTCCGACGGCAGCCTCCGCGACTACATCCGCGCTGTCGTCCATGACAAAGAAGAGCGTCATCACATTGGCGAGGCAGGCTTTCTCAAGCCGTCACGCTCCATGGTCCACATCGGCGGCTAGCCCTGGTGAATAGTCTGGTGACAGACAGTCGTTTTCTTATTACAAACTCATACTGTTCGCACGGCGCCGGATGAAGTAGGGTGTGAACACATACCGGGTCGCGGGAGATGGCGTACCATTTCCGCATTCGGGTAGCGCCCCCGCTGCGTAGTGGCGGGTGGCACTCTACAACTTACCGGGTATGTGGGCGTCTTTTCAGGTGCGCTTGCCGTCGCATGGTGAACAAGTTGATCTGGCTGGTCGTATACCAGGCAACATGTAAAAACGGGATCGTACATACAGAGCAGACGCCCGGCGGAGATCGATGTTAAGGAAGTCGAAGAAGGAACTCGAACTCGAATTCACACACGCGATCCAGCAGGATTACACCCGGCTGTTTCACGATGTGGCGCGTGCGCTCACCTCCACCCTCGAGCTCGAGATCGTTCTCACCACCGTCATGACCAAAATGGCACAGTTCTTCGGGCCGGAGCGTTGGTCCATGATGCTGGTGGATAAGGAACAGAACGACCTTTATTACGTCATCGCCGTCGGCGAAGATTCCAACAGCCTCAAAGGCCTCCGCGTACCCATGGGCGAAGGCGTGGCCGGCTGGGTCGCACTCACCGGCAACCCCATGGTCGTGCCCGATACCTCCGTTGAGCCACGCTGGATTGAGTTCAGCCGCCGCAACCCCGGGCTCAACATCCACTCCATCGCCTGCGTCCCTGTGCGCTCCGCCGCTGGCGTCGTCGGCGTCATTCAGCTGCTCAACAGCAAGGTTGACCTCCTCAGCGACTACTCCATCCAGTTCCTGCGCGTCCTCTGCGACTTCACCGCCATCGCCATTCGTAATGCCGCCGACATGAAGCGCATCCACGAGCTCTCCATCACCGACGACTGCACCGGCCTCTACAATGCGCGCCACCTCTACACGTTGCTGGAAGAGCAGTTCGCCCGGCCCGGCAAGCCACCCTTCTGCCTGCTCTTCATCGATCTCGATCATTTCAAGAGCGTCAACGATACTCACGGCCACCTCGTCGGCAGCCGCCTGCTGAAAGAAGTCGGCGAGATGATCAAACGGATCGTTGGAACGAAGAACCCATCGTTCCGCTATGGCGGCGATGAGTTCGTCGTACTGCTGCCCGATCTCTCCAAGCGCGGCGGCCGCGAAATTGCCATTCGCCTTTTCGAAGCACTCCGTGAAACACGCTTCCTGCAACACGAAGGCCTGTCGCTGAATCTGCGCGGCTCCTTCGGCATGGCTAACTTCCCTGACGACGGCAACTCTGTCGAAAGCATGATCAAGGCCGCCGATGACATGATGTACCACGTCAAAGGCACCACGCGCGACAATCTAGCCGTCGCCGGACAGGGCTCGCTCTATCCGCCCAAGACGATCGACGGTGAAACACCCAGGCTGCCTAAGGCTGCGAACGACGCGGAGAAAGCGTCGGGGCGCGGCGCTCCTGCGGAAGAATCGCATCGCGATTCGGTCCTGCAGTAGGCCGTACGCCAAAGTCCCACACGCCCATATTCACGGTCTTCGGATCGATTACTTCCATCAGCGCATACTCGCCAAAGGCCAGCGGCTCCTTGGGTACAATCTTCAGCCAGTGGCCGCCAGGCATCAGCGTGCGTGTCGTCTCAATCACGTCCGCCTGCCGCGTGCCACTCCCCAGCAGCCCAATGCTGAAGCTCGTCACCACCCGCACATCGCGTCGCACATCCACACGCACCACCACATACTGGCTAGCCGGCGACGGCGACTCCACGTTGCGCCCACCCTTGTCGCCCCCCGTGTCCACCTGAAAGGCGCTCCCGTACACCGTTGGCCCGGCATCGTCATCCAATCGCACAAAAATCTCCGGATCGCCCACATGCAGTTGCACCGGCGCCGTCTGCCCCTTGATCTCCACGAGCTGGTGCGCATGAGCCATCGGGTTCAGCGTCTGCCGCAGAATGTTGTGCGACGTCTGCCGGTTCAACTCGCCATCCGTCTGCTGCAGAATCGCCAGCTGCGGCTGCCCACGGTACGTGTCCAGCACCAGCACCGAATCCTCGTCCGGCAGATGCAGATCCTTCGCCACCTCCGGGCTGCGCGCGGCGCGATCCGCCTCTTCCTTCGCCAGTTCCGGATCAATCTGCACCGCGGGCACGCCATTCCGCTGCGCCTCCGCCTGCTTCGCCCATGTCTCCGTCGCGTCCAGGTCCACCAGCTTCAGCGGTACCACTTCCTCCTCGGCGCCACGTTCCGCCGACAGGTAAAACACGTTGTCGCCCATCACGCGGTACGACAACACCACCTGGAACGACCCATCCTTCAGATACAGCCGCGTCCGCTTCAACCCCGCACCCGGTGAAGCCTCCCGCGGCAGCGCTTGCCGGTCCTGCCCAACAGCAGCATGCGGCAACAACGGCACAATCACAGCGGTAAGCAGCACAAAACGAAGAACGGACATGGTCGGTAGAAGTTTAGACGCAACGGCTACACAAATCGCAGCGAACACCGCGAGACCGCCGTGTTCTGCCTTTGCTTCGCGCAGTCATGAACGCATCGCGAGAGCAATTACCGCCATCCAAACACCCATGAGCATTTCGAAGACCTTCCAACTCGGCGGCGACCTTACCATCAACCGGCTCGGCTACGGCGCCATGCGCATCACCGGCGAAGGCATCTGGGGCCCGCCCAAGGACCACGATAGTGCCATCAAAGTCCTCAAGAAAACAGTCGAACTCGGCGTCAACTTCATCGACACCGCCGACTCCTACGGCCCCTACATCAGCGAAGAACTCATAGCGGAGGCACTCGCACCCTACAAGGGCGGCCTCGTCATCGCGACGAAAGGCGGCCTCACACGCACCGGCCCCAATAAGTGGCTGCCTGTCGGCCGCCCCGAATACCTCGAGCAGGAAGTCCACATGAGCCTGCGCCGCCTCAAAACCGACGTCATCGACCTTTGGCAGCTCCATCGCATCGATCCCAAGGTGCCTGTCGAAGAGTCGCTCGCACCCATCGTAAAGCTGCAAAAACAAGGCAAGATCAAGCACATCGGCCTCTCCGAAGTGAAGCCCGAAGAGATCGAACAGGCACGCAAAGTCGCCACCATCGTCTCCGTGCAGAACGAATACAACATCGGCCAGCGCAAGAGCGAAGCCACCCTCGACTATTGCGAAAAGAACAACCTGGCCTTCATCCCCTGGTTCCCCGTCGCCTCCGGCAAGCTCGCGCAGCCCGGCGGCAAGTTGGACGAAGCCGCGAAGAAGCACAACGCCACCGTATCCCAGCTCTCGCTGGCATGGCTCCTGCACCGCAGCCCGGTCATTGTCCCCATCCCCGGCACCACCTCCATCGAACACCTCGAAGAGAACGTAAAATCGGCCAATGTAGAGTTGAGCGACAGCGAATGGAAGGCGCTCGAAGACGCCGCAAAATAACTCAGCAGAGACCCGAGAGGGCCGCACTCGCGGCCCTTTTCGCATCTTGGCGAGATTCAACACGCGCCGGCACGTTACCCTCGGTTGCATGCACTCTCGCATCGGCTACCTCGTAGCTCTCTGCGCCGTCATGGTGGGCCCAGCGTGCCGCGCACAGCAAACACCTGTGGCGTTCCAGCATGTGCGTCTCTTCGACGGCCTGCACACCACCCCTGACACCACGGTCATCATAGCCGGTGGTGTCATCCAGGCCGTCGCTCCAGACGCCACCATCCCGCCGGAAGCGCACATCATTGACGGCTCCGGCAAAACCCTGCTGCCTGGCCTTATCGATGCGCACGTCCACATCCACGGGCCGCTCAATCTGCAGGAGGCCATCGTCTTCGGCGTCACCACCGAACTCGACATGATGAGTTCACCAGCCATGGACGCCTCCCTGCGTCAGCATGAAAACAGCCAATGGGCAGACTTCCGCGCCGCCGGCATCCTCGCCACCGTCCCTGGCGGCCATGGCACCGAGTACGGATTCGCCATCCCCACCATTGAGAAGCCGCAGGACGCCGAAGCCTGGGTGGATGCCCGCATCCGAGAAGGCTCCGATTACATCAAGCTCGTCTACGGGGACAGCACCATCTTCGGTGGCCGCATGCCGCGGCCCACGCTCAGCAAGAAGACAATGGCCGCCATCATCGCGGCGGCCCACGCTCGTAACAAACTTACCATCGTCCACATCAACACAGAGAACGACGCCCGCGACGCGCTCGATGCCGGTGCGGACGGACTGGCCCACCTCTTCTTCGGCGCAACCGTACGAAAAGACTTCGGCGCCTTCGTCGCCGCCCACCACGCCTTCGTCGTGCCCACGCTCAACGTCCTCAGCGGCACCTGCGACGCGGTGCCCCTTGGCGCATCCCTCACCGGGAATCCCGATCTGAAGCCATGGCTTACCGCCGGCCAGCAGAAGCGTCTGCGTGAAGGCCGGCGCGCAGCAAACATGCAACGCGGAGCTGCATTCGTTGGGGCGCCATCCGTATCCTGCGAAGGAGCTCACAGGGCCATTCCGCTGCTGCTGGCGGCAAACGTTCCCATACTGGTGGGCAGTGACGCACCCAATCTGGGCACAGCTCACGGCGTCACCATGCATGGAGAACTCGAACAGCTCGTCAAAGACGGTATGACACCCGAGCAGGCGCTCGCATCCGCCACATCGGTCGCAGCCGTGCAGTTCCACCTCGCCGGACGAGGACGCATCGTTCCCGGCATGCGCGCCGACCTGCTGCTCGTCAACGGCGATCCAACCCACACCATCCAGGACACACGCAAAATTGCCGGCGTCTGGAAGGCAGGCGCAGAACTACGCCGTGAAGTGCCACACGGCGAAAGCAACGAAGGCGCGGAGCAATAACGTTTATGAGACAGCGAAAGGCCTCGCAATCAGCGAGGCCCTAGCTTGGTTGTTAGCTGCAACCTAGTGTCGGGCGCATCGGAACGGTCCGCTGCTACTCATTGCATACCCACGCACACCTCACGCACCGGCGTAACCACCATATCGCCGGCAACGCCCGCTTGCCTACTAAACCGTAATGACACCGGCCAATGGTTCCGCGCCGATGGCAACGAAACTGGCGCTTCAACACCAACGGCCTTATGGCCGACGCCACGCCAGCATCAATGACCTTGCGCTTGCGGAAGCCGATCGCCTCTTCCACTGGGAACAAGGCCGCCGCCCGAACCTTCACCAAGACGCTATCCGATCTGAACCTGTAGCGAGCTCAGCCAAGTATCTTCTGCTGCCAGTCCGCAGGCGTCAGCTTGTCCGGCGTAGGATAGTACGGCGGCATGTCACGCGGATCCTTATCGAACGGTGCAATCCCCGTCGTATTGATGTAGCGCTCCAGCAGCTTCTGCGACAGCTCCGCCTGCACACCGCGCATACTCGCCTCGCCAAAGCGGTTGTGCCGCTCCTTCGGATCGCTCGCATACTCATACAGTTCGCTCTGCCCCTGCGGCCGCATGATCAGCTTGTGCGTTCCCGTCCGGATCATCGAGCTGCGCGACACCATCTGCGGCTGCTCATTCTCCAGCCGAATCTTGCCCGCATACGGGCCGCCGCCGGCACCCATCGGCTCAAAGCACTGCGGCTCATACACGTTGTAGCCGCCCTCGGTAAACGACGCGCGAGCCAGATCGCTCGGCCCGCCATGCAGCACCGGCACCATGCTGCGTGAGAAGTGCGTATGCTGCGCCTGCGTTCCAGCCAGGTCCAGGCACGTCTGCATCAGGTCGAACATCTCCACCATGCCCGTCGCCTTCACTCCGGCCTTCGCACCGGGGACACGCATCACCATCGGCACGCGCGTCAGGCAGTCCTCCAACCCGCTCGGCCACTTCTCCACCAGCCCGTAGTCGCCCGCATAATCGCCATGGTCCGACGTGACAAAGACCGATGTATCGCGATCCCGCCCCGTCTTCGACAGCGCCTCCAGCAACTCGCCCAGCAGCCAGTCTGAATAAGCCACCTGCCCGTAGTACACCGCGCGAATCTTCCGCAGCGTATCCGCAGGCAGTTTATTCAACCCGTAGATGGAGCGAATGCCTTCATGGAAATCAGGCTTGCGCGGCAAGCCGTATTCCACGAGTGGATCAATTTTGTCCGCAGAAAACATCGCGTAGAAATCCGCCGGGATCGTATACGGCGGATGCGGCTGCAGCAGCGGCAGGAAGATGCAGAATGGCCGGTCCGACTCCTTCCGCGCAAGCACCTCAAGCCCCATCTGCAGCAGCGTGTAGTCGCTCGTCTGCCTGCGGTCGCCACCCGGCGAGTACAGCATTGAGAAGATACCCGGCGTCAGATCCTGCACGTTCATCCGCATCGCCGCGCTATCCGCCCAGCGCGTCACGCTGTCATGAAAGCTCTGCGCCGCCAGCGCATCGTTCTTGCCAAACCAGAACACGTCATAGCCAGCCTGCCGCAGATAGCGAAACAGGTTCGGCTCCTCCGGCCGTAGAAAGTAATACAGGCTGCGATGGCCACGCACACTCGTCGGCCAGCCTGTCAGCATCGCACAGCGAGACGCGCCGCACACTGGATACTGCACATGGCAGTTCTCAAACATCGCGCCTTCACGCGCCAGACGGTCAAAGTTCGGTGTCTTGCTTACAGGATTGCCGTAGCACGCAAGCGCATCCGCACGCATCTCGTCGGCTACATAGATCACCATGTTCTGTCGCGTCGCAGGAGGTGCAGCAACATCCTCACGGAACGAGAACGGCACACGCGCCTCAGCCTCACCCACACGCGTGGCTGCGCTCAGCAGCCCAGCTCCCGACAGGTTCACAAAATCCCGGCGATTCATGCGTTTGTCCTCTTCAACGCGGGGCGTTTGTTAACCCGGCGCGATGGGACATTTTACATAGGCACGCCGCCGCAGCGCGCTACGGGATCACGCGGTCCGCACGCAAACGATCAAACAAGTCGGTAAAGCTATCCACCGTGGACTGGTACTCCAAGAAGCCCAATTTGCGGCTCTTCGTCATATCCGTGAATACCTCTACAGGCCTGCCAAGATCAGCATCCGTATGCCATGCGGAGATCAGAGCATGGATATCCGTCTGTACCAGCTTATGCTTCGCAGCAAGCTCCGCCCACTGCGGAGCCGCATCGGCAAGCTGCATCTCCAGCGTTGTCACTTGCGCCGGAAACATCGCCGCCTCAAGCCCAAAGTAATGCGCAATGTTGCTCCACATCCAGCTCCAGCGGAACACATCTCCGTTCACCACGTTGAACGCTTCATTCTTCCCCGCCGCTGTCGTAGAAGCCCACAGCAAATGCTTCGCCAGGATGCGCGCGTCCGTCATATCCGTCACGCCATGCCACTGCGCGCTTGACCCCGGAAACAGAAACGGCATACCCAGCGCCTTGCACAGAGACGCGTACACCGCCAGCGTCACGCCCATGTTCATCGCATTGCCCAGCGCATACCCAATAATCGTGTGCGGGCGATGCACGCTCCACGTAAACCCATCACGTGCTGCCGCCTCAAACACAACATCTTCCTGCGCGTAGTAAAAGTTCTCGACGGGCAAACGTCCCTGCTCCTCGCGAAACGGCGTGGCCGGCAGCGTGCCTTTGCCATACGACTCAAACGGCCCAAGATAATGCTTCAACCCGGTCACCAGCGCGACATGCTCGACACTTCCCTTGCCCGCAAGCGCATCCAGCAGGTTGCGCACCATGCCGCCATTCACACGGATGTTCTCCGCCTCGGTCGGCTGCCGCAACCACGTCGTCACAAACACATGCGTCGGCTTCATATCCTGTAACGCTTCGTGCAATGAAGCCTCATCCTGCAAGTCAGCCGCGATCGCCGCGACACCCGGCAACGCCAGTGGCCTGCGCGCCAGCCCAAGCACCTCCCAGTCGCCCTGCTCTACCAGCAGCGACGCCAGGTTCTGCCCCACAATGCCTGATGCTCCCGCAATCAACGCAATCTTTTTGCTCAAATCTAATTCCTCCCGTAACACCCATCAGATGGCAAACAAGGGCCACCCGACTCAGCCGCTCGCGAAGCGCATGCGAATCATGCTTGGTGGCCGCAAGATGCCATCGGTCACCGCAAACGCACCCTCTAGGCTTTGTATTGGAGAAAATTTACTTTCCATGTTGGAAAGTTATTGATACATTTTCCATACTGGAAAGTGGGAACCCATCATGACCACGATGAAAGAAGAAGCACTCCTCGCCCTCGCAGCCAAGGGCGAGGCCGAACATAACCTCGCCAATCTCCCGCTGTGCCCGCCGTTGCGTCACGCGGCATTCGCCACTGTCATGGCAGCCCTGGTCGCCACTCCCGCCATCCCGTTGCCACTTCGTTTCGGAGTGATCGCGCTGATGTTCGTCAGCATCGCGCTTATCGTGCAGTGAGACAAGCGCGGGCTCGGCGTCTTCATCAACGGCTATCGCTGCGGCAAAACACGCATGGTCACATTTCCCATGCTCGTGGTCATTCTCGCCATCTACTCTGCCAGCTACTACGCCGCGCTCGTTCACGGCCAGCCTAGGATCAGTCTCGCGCTCGCCGCAGTCGCGTTTGTCGTCGCATACCTAGGCAGCACGCTCTGACAGCGCGTCTTCGTGAGTGAACTCAGTGCCTGAAACCTTCAGCCTCATCGCCGGCTTCGAACCACTGCTGCAAGCAGCCGCACGCCTGCAGGTCATGGCTGTGTTGGTCAATGCTCAGCAGGTCGAATTCGCGCGCCTGAAAGACCTCACAGGCGCCAGCGACTCCGTCATGTCCAAGCATCTCTCCACACTCGCAGACGCAGGCTTCATCAAACTCTCCAAAGCCACCGCGGACGGGCGGCAACGCACATGGACCTCCGTCACGCGCGCCGGCCGCAAGGCTTTCAGTAACCACGTCGCAGCGCTGCAGCGTATTGTCGCCGGAAGCTAGCCGGACATCTCCGCCTCACCTTGCTATACTTGATTGTGCACCCCACGCACGGCCAATCACGACAAGTTAAAAGAGCGAGGCGGAGATGTCTGCGAAATACATCTTTGTAACGGGCGGCGTTGTGTCTTCCTTGGGTAAAGGCCTTGCAGCAGCTTCCATCGGCTGTTTGCTTGAGGCGCGCGGCATCCGCGTCAACCTGATGAAGTTCGATCCCTATCTGAACGTTGATCCTGGCACCATGTCCCCTTTCCAGCACGGCGAAGTCTTCGTTACTGACGACGGTGCCGAAACGGACCTGGACATGGGCCACTACGAGCGGTTTACGCACGCGCGGCTCTCGCGCGATAACAATCTCACCAGCGGCCGCATCTACGAGCAGGTCATCACCAAGGAACGCCGCGGCGACTACCTCGGCAAGACTGTCCAGGTCATCCCGCACGTCACCAACGAAATCAAGAACGCCATGCGCAAAGTCGCCGCCGAATGCGACGTCTGCATCGTCGAAATTGGTGGCACCGTCGGCGACATTGAGTCGCTGCCCTTCCTCGAAGCCATCCGCCAGATGCGACAGGACCTTGGTCGCGACAACACGCTCTTCGTTCACGTCACGCTGGTTCCATGGATCGCCGCCGCACAGGAGCTCAAGACCAAGCCCACACAGCACTCCGTCAAGGAGATGCTCTCCATCGGCATTCAGCCTGACATTCTTCTCTGCCGCTCGGAGCGACCGCTGCCCCGCGAGATGCGCAGCAAAATCGCCGCTTTCTGCAACGTGGAAGAGCGCGCTGTCATCGGGGCGCGCGACGTTGCCAGCATCTACGAACTCCCGCTGGCGTTCGAAGGCGAACATGTAGACCAACTCATTCTGAACTACCTCCGCATGGACGCGAAGGACGCCGACATGAGTAAGTGGCGCGATATCGTGCACCGCGCCTACCACCCGAAAGACGAAGTCCACATCGGCATCGTCGGCAAGTACGTCGAGTACGAGGACAGCTATAAGTCGCTCAAGGAAGCCCTCGTCCACGGCGCGCTCCACGCCAACCTCAAGCTCAAGGTCACTTGGATCGAAGCCGAAGGCCTTGAGACCGACGACCGCAGCTATGAACAGCAGCTCGAAGGCTTCGACGGCATCCTCGTCCCCGGCGGCTTCGGTAAGCGCGGCATCGAGGGCATGCTCAACGCCATCCGCTACGCACGCGAAGGCAACATTCCCTACTTCGGTATCTGTCTCGGCATGCAAACAGCCTGCATCGAATTCGCTCGCAACGTCTGCGGCCTGCGCGACGCCAACAGCAGCGAATTCGACATGGCCACACCGCACCGCGTTATCTACAAGCTGCGTGAGCTCACCGGCGTGGAAGAGATGGGCGGCACCATGCGCCTGGGCGCGTGGACCTGCATCATGGAACCGGACTCAAAGGCCGCCGCAGCCTACGGCACAACCGAGATCAGCGAACGCCACCGCCACCGCTACGAATTCAACCGAGAGTACGAACCCATTCTCGTTGGCGGCGGTCTCCGCCTTACCGGCACCACACCCGACGCAACCTACGTCGAGATCGTCGAGCTCCCCTCGCATCCGTACTTCGTGGCCTGCCAGTTCCATCCAGAATTCAAATCCAAACCTCTTGAACCCCACCCGCTTTTCCGCGAGTTCGTGGCAGCCAGCTACAACAACCGCATGAGCCACGGGCGTGCGCTCTCGCAGGTTTCCTTCGACGTCATCGCAGCAGAGTAGTTAACCGCTTCTATCGAAGATCAACAAAGGGGCGCACTCATTACACGTGCGCCCCTTCTCCATCATTACTGCATCATTGAAACTGGCTTGTTTATCTTTCTCACATCCATGTCGGCCATCTTGGTGTGCATGGCCACGACCTTCTCACCCTTTTCAACCGTCTTCTTCATTGCCGGATCCGTCGCCGAAGCCTCTTCCTGCTTGAAGAGCGTCAACGCCTTGTGGTGATCGTCGTCCATGGCTTGCATGTAGGTCTTATCAAAGTCCATGCTGGACAGCTTGCTCAGGTTGTCATACTTCATCTGGTGGTCGCTATCCAGCTGCATCACCGGTGTCACACCCAGCTTGTCCGCAAACGGCTTCATCTCCGATTCCAGCGTGGTGTGGTCGTCAATCATCTTCTGCGCATACGCCTTCACAGTCGGATTCGTGGACTTGTCCACTGCCAGCTTGCTGAACGTAATCTCGGTGTAGTCGCTCTGCGACGCCGTCATCAGGAACTGCTTGTCCATATCAGACTGTGCATGTGCGGCGGTGCCCAACACCACGCTACAACCCAGAACGATCGAACCCATTGTCATCTTCATCACTGATCTCCTCTTTGCATCGGCCCTGTAGCACCGCTCACCTCCATAAGAAGCAGACCCAGTGCAACCTGTTGCCGCTCTTGTATGGCTGAGAGCGACAGATAACGACGAAGTGTACTCTCGCCAACACTTCCGGAAGTAACACTCCAAAGCGTTAAAGAATCCATTCACCTCACCGCAAACGCTGCGCAGCCCGTATCAGGATGGAACACGCAGAACTTCATTACATTTGTGTCTTTCATGCAGCGTCGCCCCGCACAATGCATCCTAGCGGACATGGACTCAGTGAACATCCACGCAGAGCGCACCCGCCAGGAAGAAGTCGCGCGCCAGCAACGCATCGCCTATAAGGAGCGCCCGCGAAGCCACGCAGGCTCCATTGTGCTCGGCTTCATTCTGTTTTTTGCGCTCGGCATCGGTGGCACCATCCTTCTGCTGCGGCACTCCGCTGCTAGCACTGGCATCATGGGCAAGCTCGCCTCCCTCGTCATGGGCGGACACACCACGATCGCGTCCGGCCCCGACGTCGTCAATCAGATACAGCGCCTCAACCGGCTTGAGACCGTCAGCTACTCGGTCGACACCGTCGTCGAAGGCAAGCACACCAACGCTGTTCTGCCGGATCTGCTCTTTGGCGACCGCCTGCTGCTCGTCGTCCACGGCCAGGTCATCGCCGGTGTCGATCTCTCCCAACTCAAGCCCGAAGCCGTAACAGTCGATGGCAAGTCCGTCACCGTCGAACTGCCGCCTTCGCAGGTCTTCACAACACGCATCGACAGCGGCAAGACCAAGGTCTTCGCCCGCTCGACAGGCCTCCTCGTCCAGGCCGATCCGAACCTTGAATCCGACACCCGCACGTCAGCCGAAAACCAGATCCTGCAGGCCGCCACAAACGACGGCATCCTGGATACCGCCCGCGCCAACGCCCGCGGCAGCATGGAAAGCCTGCTCCACGGCCTCGGCTTCGAACAGGTCACCGTTCGCTAAAGTCGATGGCCTTTACAACTTGATGACGAGGCTTTGAGGTGTGTAACGCGCTAACATCTCGTCGAAGGTCACCAATCTTAGCCCCGCCGCAGTAGCAAATGCCGAAAGGTATGCATCTGTCCAACGCTTCGGAGCAGCTCTCGCCAAAGCACTCCGTTCAAGAAGCAGAGCGTCAATGTTTGCAGTAGGCTCAGGCAGAAACTGCACATTCCCGCTCTGTATCAACTGGTCAAGAAAGTCGTTTGCTGCATCGTTCGTCCGCGTTTCTGGTCCTGCCATGGCCTCCGTCGTTAGCAGTCTAAGAAAGCTTAGCTGCGTAATCCTGCACATCTGCAACACCGGCCTTCCCTCTTGTTCATACCAAAGATTGACCGTCTGGAAATGCCGGTGACGTTCCAGAGATAGGGACAAGAGAATGTTCACATCAGGCAGATAAACACTCATTCATCATCCGCACCGAACAGGGCAAAATCATTGCTCACCACTTCGATAGGAGCCCCTCCCGAAGAAGGAATAGAAGGCCAGGGTGGACGCGTCACTGAGGCGCGCTCCACCTTTCCGTCGTGGAGCATCCGGCACACTGCCCGCTCTATCAGTGCCTTGACACTGGTGCGTTCACGGGCTGCCTGCCCTTTGAGGTCGCTGTAAACGGCGTCATCGATATCGACTGTAGTTCGCACACCTGGCTACTCTAGCATCGCAGCCATATTTATGGCTTGAGATATTCAGGTATGGTCGCCCCAGCCTCGTCTTGTCCGCGAGAACAGCAGAAGCGCGAGGCATGGCACATACAGCAGCACCGGCACCAGCCAGATACCACCGGGATACGACGGCATGCGCTGCTGAAACACGGCAAAGAGATTCGACGCGATGATCGGTCCCACGACAGCAATCAGGCTGTTGAAGCTGGTAAGCACACCTTGCAGTTCGCCCTGCCGCGACTCATCCACCGACCGCGAAAGCATCGACTGTACCGACGGCAGCGCAATGCCTCCCAGGCACAAAAAAGGCATGATGCCGAAGGCAGTCAGCGTATTCCGTGCAAGCGAGAACAGCACGAAGCCGAACGAGTCCGAAATGATACCCGCCAGAACCGATCCACGCTCGCCAAAGCACGTCTGAGCGCGAGCCGGCAGAAACGCCTGCACCAGCGCATGCATGAAACCAAACGCTGCAAACGACAACCCTATCGTCGCCGGTGACCAGCTAAACCGTTCCGTCCCGTAGATCACCCACAGCACCGCCGGCACCTGCCCTACCAAATCCATGGTGCAGAACACGTACAGCATCCGGCTTACACCATGCAGTTGCGTAATCGACCGCAGAGCTCCAAACGGATTCAGCTGCCGCCACGTCATCGGCTTGCGTTCCGGCAATATCGTACGAGACTCCGGCAACGCAAACACGCACAATAGTGCGCCAACCGCATTCAACGCAGCGGCAACATAGAACGGCGCACGTACGGAATACATGCCCGCCACGCCGCCCAGGATTGGCCCCGCGATAAAACCAAGTCCAAAACAGGCGTTCATGCGCCCGAAGGCTGCCGCACGATCCTCTTCACTCGTGATGTCGGCCATATACGCATTCGCCACGGTAAGGTTTGCGCCGGTCAGCCCTGCCAGGGTTCGGCCCGCATACAACACCGCCAACGACGGCGTAACCGCCATCACAAGGTCATCAAACGCCGTGCCGATCAGCGAAAACAACAGCAGCGGTCTGCGGCCAAAGCGGTCGCTCAACATACCAAGAATGGGCGATGCGAACAGCATGGTCAGTGCATAGGCCGCCAGCAGGTAGCCATACTGCCGCGCGAGGTCGCCGCCGCCATGCTCCAACGAACGCAACAGCGCCGGCAGCGTTGGAAACACAACGCCGATGCCAATGGCATCAAGCACAACGATGAGAAGGATAAGCAGGCGGGAGTGCGACATAAGGAACCCTTGCGATATCAGGTGAGCGCACAAAGCGCGGGGCAGCAGAACGCGGTAAACCGCGCAGGGCTACTTCACGAGATAACGAGGAATCCACATGGCAAGGTCACAAACCCGAAGGTTCCGGGCAAATCCACTGTAGCACGCGGCCCGCGCCGTCAGAACCGGTAAGCCACTCCCGAAGTAATCAGGTAGGGAGTCAAGCTGTGAGGAGTAAAGCTGGGCCATTTCTGCAATTCGAAATCTGCAGCCCGAACAATCACATGCCGCGAAGCAATGATTTCAAGACCTCCGCCGAAACCGAACACGGCATTCGTAACCGACTGGGCGACAGGAAAGTAGCCCTTATCGAACTTCACCTGCCCAACCCCGGCAAGCGCCTTCACGTACAGTTGATAGCGGCCATGCGGAATCCGGTAACGGACGCCACCCAGATACGAGATTTCACCCACGTCGCGAGGCGTGACTACATCCGCATCGTGATACTCAAACTCGACCCCAATATGGTGCGGTAAATCAGCGGCTGCAAATACAGAAAGTCCTCGATCGTATGCGTCGGCATAATCAGGATTTGCAACCGTGAAGCCAAGTCCCGCTTGAAGACTGATGTTGCGCTGCGCCGTCGCGACAGTGGCTTGCGCCTGGCACGCAGCAGCGGAAAACGCACCAGCCGTTCCCAGCAACAACACAAGGCATGGATGTCTCACGTCAGGCCTTTCCTCACACTCTTCGAAAGAGCTTTCGTGGCTAAAGCAGCTTCAACCTACATGTGCACCGTATCAGACAAATTGCGACATTGCTCAAACTTAATGAAACGGAAGTCCTCAGTCAAAAAAAAGGGCCCCCCGAGCGGAGGGCCAATCTGCCTTGGTTCTCTCTGCTTAGGAGAGCGGTTGAGGCGGGCTGTTCTCCGCCAATCTTGTCGTAGCCGGCGGCGCCGGCCTGGGTCTCGCTTCGGGAGTGATAGTCGGGTGCCGCACGGTTACGTGCGACACCCTTCCCCGGAGGAGGGAATCTACTGCAGCGAACCGCCATTTGTCGTGCTGGTCGCTACATTGCTGTTGGCTGGCGTTGTCGTGCTCGACACCGTCGGCGCGCCATTCATAGTTGCCAGGCTGTTGTGCAGCAGCGTTACGCGAACGCCGTTGCGGATGGAAGCCTCACCATCAGACGTGGAGGTAGCCGTAGCCTTACCCATGCCCGAACGGTATATCCGATAGATCGGCACCTGCTTCTCCGTCACGAGGTAGCGCACCACAGAGTCTGCCATCGCGGTCGATGTGGAGACACCAGCGCGGCTATAGCCCTGCACCTCAATGATGTAGCCCTTCTCGTCAGCAAGCTTGGTCGCCAAATCGTCCAGGTCAGACTTTGCCTTTGGTCCCAGCGTGGTGCGGCCCGCGGCGAATGCAACCGGTGTGCTCTCCACCGTCTGATACTGATCCAGGTTGGTCACTGTTCCATGCAACGCATCGGTGCGTGTTGAGGCTGCAGTTGCCGTGCTGTTTGCAGCGTCGGCACGCTGGGCGGCGGTAGCGGCATGCTGGTCAGCCATCGCCGCCGAATCGTTGGCGCGCTTGATGCCGGCCGTCGCGCGCGCGTCCACATCGCGAATGTCATTGGCGTTCTTGGATTGCAACTGATCAAGCTCGTTTACACGATCCTTGACCGGATCCATCTGCCGTTTTACCCATTTCTTGCGTGCAAACGGATTCACATGGCCCCAGAAGCCTTCCTTCGATTCCATCTGCAGCGGCTGGCCGGTCGCATAGGTCGAGCCGTCAGCGGCATCCTGCTTCGCGGCGGGCGCCTGCGAACTCTGGTCGGCAGTCGTTTGCGCGTGTGCAGGGATCGCCAAGGCGCCAGTCAATAGCAGCGCCGAAACACCAAACGTAACGGACTTTTTCAAATCATTCTGCTTTGTCATAGGTCTTCTCTCGCTCCTTCGGGTGAGCTGTCCTCTGTGTAAAGAGGAACAAGCTTCTACGCCAGGACTAAGAGCAAGCCGCATGCCAATACCGGAAAAGCAAGGCAAGCCTATGTAAATGAAAGGCTTGTAAACTTATCCGCAAGCATGGCCAACAGCATGCATCGCGTTGAAAGCGGAACTTTCTTCGCGTGTGGAGAGAATTTATCCCGCTATTTAGCTGTTGCGTAGACCACAGTGATCGCAGGAGGCTTCACGTCCCAGTTATCCGGAACCTGCTCAAAAATCAGGCGAAACTCTTTCACGTCACCTGGCTTAAGCGGGTCAGCCGAGATCGGCTGCAGATCCACATACGGCTCACGCGTCCGGACCAGGGCTACCGGCACCGTCTCGCGATGCGCCGCCGTGCCGTCCGTCGTGGCAAACGCCACCTGCACATTCGCCGCAGTCACAGTCTTCGTCCCGGAGTTATGGATGGTGCCGTCCACATACGTCGCCTTGCCGCCTGCGCCATTGGTGGCCTCACTCATGGTGATGCCCGTAATGGGAAGGTTCGGCGCGTAGACATCCGCAGCCTTCGCCGCGCCCGTATCCCCACCGCCCCTATGCCGCGTTGCCACAGCTGCAATGCCAACGGCCAGAGCTACCGCCAAACCAGCAATCATCCACGTGCGCATCGACATCGCCGGTTCCGGTTCAGGTGGAAGGAAAGAGACAGGAGTATCTTCAGCTGCCATGCCCGTGAGTCTACTACGGTGATTCCGTCATCAAACATTCACCACGGATGCACACCATTTCGTGCAAAAGTGCAAACAACACAGAACCAGACTGCGTGTCTGTACGTATAGCAACGAAGCATACCCCATACGAAGGAGAAACGGCCATGGCCTCCCCAGCCACCCGCTACGAATGGACGTACAAAGTCGGCGCCTGCGCCTGCGCGCTGTTTCTGCTCTTCGCCCTGCTCACGTTCTAGCATCGCTCAGTGCTCAGGCATCCTGAGCGCTTCGAAGCTCGTCACCCTCAGCGTCGTTCGCGCCTCGCTACCCCTCAGCAATGTACGTGCCTAGTCATCTGAGCGAAGCGCAGCGAAGTCGAAGGTCCTGCTTTTCAGCATCGCAATCCCCTTGCGGGATAGTCACTTGCGGGCCGAAAGCCTGGGCAAAGCCGGGAGATGCACAGCAATCTGTAGGGGGCTGAAGGTTCACGCTTCCCTGTGTAGCGTCCTACATCAGACTAGCCTTCTTAACGCCCGACCGAAAATCGTCCCCCTTCAACTCCACCGATACACACATTTCCTGCAGGCGCGACCACATGCGTTCCCCAATCCTGTCGCCCAGGGTCCGGGGCCTCATCACTTCCTTCGCTTCTTCTAGCGCACCGTTACGAAAACGATCAAGCGGCTTCGCTTCCGGCACATCGAACTCAGGCTTCGCAGGCGGAAGATTCGGGTAGTTTGTCGTGATGATGGTCAACTTCCGGTCGTTGTATCTCTTGTTGAGAATCAAACTTAATGTGTCCCAAACCCAATCGGTCGGCTTGGTCGCACCCAGTTCATCAAGTACCAGGACTTCGGTATTGAAAAGCGGGGCTAACAGGGACGATTCGTTACTCGGGGACTGATCAGAGCCATACGACTGCTGAATGCGCCGCAGTAAATCGATGTATTCACAGAAGTACCCATCAGCGCCTTTTTCGATCAAGCCGAGCAGGATGCCTACCGCCAGATGAGTTTTTCCAATGCCGGCTTTACCCGTGAGAAGAAGCCCCACCCCCTGGTTCGCATAGGGATAGCTATCCACGATTTTCTGGGCTGCCTGACGAGCTCGAAACAGGGTCTTGTTTGGCTCGGGATACTGTGTCTCAAAGGAATCAAGCGTGCTGTGCTTGTACTGCTTCGGGATCCCTGCCTTAGCCAAACGAGCGTTGAGCCGTTTTGAGACCCGGCACATGCACGGCACCGCTGTGCGCCGGCCATCCGGCCCCTCGACGATGCGCATGCCCTGCCCTTCGCAATGCGGGCATGCCTGCTCAAACTCAAGTGCTACATCGCTCGCTTCTGCCACATCGCGTCCCATGGTGCCAACTCTCACCTAATAAGCATCGCTCAGGTAGGAGCCCAGCGCCAGCAGTCGCAACTGTGGAAGCGGTGGATTGCTACGGCTTGGCGCTCGCAACGGTGCTGCCCGGCTGCTCATTCGCCATCACCGTGCTGCACACCATCGGTGTCTCGCCTACCTTCGGCTTGCACTCCTGGTACGCGATCACCTCGCCCTTGTGGTCCAGGCAGGTCGTCGATGTGGCTGCGCCGGAACGGTCGCTCAACACCTTACCGGCGCGAAAGCACGCATTCAGCCGCGGCATCTTCGCCTTCACCATGGTGGCGCTGCCGATGGTGGTGAAATCCATCGGGAACGGCAGCATCGCCGGCTTCTCCACCGTCGCTTCGACGCGAACCACCGCCGTCACTGGCTTCGGTGTTTCTCCCGGAGGCGTATTGGTGGACGGTGTCGCGAATCCCGGCGCAAACGGTCCGCAGCTCGTATCATTCGGGCTCACCGGCGTGCCGCTGGCATCCACGCCGCTACAGCTCGGCGTGGCTACTGGGTGGTTCTGCACACCCGTCTGCGCCTGCACCGCTACCCCAAATCCGGCCAGCCCAAGAAACAACGCGGTCGAAAGTACATACCTGCTACCCGTTTCCACGAACATATGCATGCGTCTCCTTTACGGACCGAAATTCTATGCCTAATCTTTCATGCTTGGCTGCAAAGGTGAAGATAATTTTGATTTCGCTGCGTCTTCTGACGAACTGAAACGTATACCGTCGTTTGGAATTGGTTCAGAGAGCGACGCGCGCCGAAGCGGTTGCCGTTGGACGCGCCCCCGCGCTAAAATGAAGAATGTGCCGGGTTCAGCGCATCCAATGCGATGAGCCACGCAGGCGAAGCGACGGGAACATCGATGTGGCGTGACTCTTGACCGCTGCAAGCGAACCGTAAGCCGGACGGCCCTGGAACTTCCACGACGGGAGCCAGACCTCTGAAAAGAATAGAGATACGCATCATGCCAAAGCAAGGAATTCATCCGAAGTACGTCGAGACCACTGTTAAGTGCGCGTGCGGCAACACCTTCGCCACCCGCTCCACACACAAGGGCGATATCCTGCTCGAAATCTGCAACTCCTGCCACCCGTTCTACACCGGCAAGAGCAAGGTACTCGACACCGCAGGGCGCATCGAGCGCTTCAAGCGCAAGTTCGCCAAGAGCGACGCCTCCGTCGCCGCAACCAAGTAAGCAGCAGCACAGCAACGAAACCGAAAGAGCCTCCAGGTCATCGGAGGCTCTTTTACACTGGAACAGACAGGAGGAAACATGACAGTGACATTGCTGACAGACGTGGATGGATCGGCCATGCTCCCTCTTACTGCGGAAATTTTGAGCGCTCTTTCCCTCAGTACAGATTCATCCGTCGAGATGAGTGTGAAAGATGGCCAGTTGATCGTTCAAGCGCCAGCGCGCGCCAAACGTCAGCAGCGATCGCGCTACAAGCTTTCAGAGCTTCTCGCCGACTACGACAAGATGCCGCGAAATGAAGAAGAAGATCGTGAGTGGTTGAACACACCACGTGTTGGGCGCGAACTGCTGTGAAGCGCGGAGACATCTACTTCGTCTCCCTTGATCCTTCGTTCGGACACGAGCAGCAAGGCAACCGTCCTGTTCTGATCGTCTCAACCGAAGCGTTTAACCGCGTGACAAACGCGCCAATCGTCCTTCCCGTTACCAACGGTGGTGGCTTCGCAACACGGATCAGCTTCGCGGTCGCTCTACCCAAAAACATGCGCACGACAGGTATCGTTCGCTGCGACCAACCCAGAGTGGCTGATCTCGCCGCACGAGGTGCTCGCTTTGTAGAATCGGCACCGGAAGAAGTGGTCGAAGACGCTCTGGAACTGCTCATCTCACTTTTCGATCCTGAGGAAGCATGAAAAAAGAGTGGGAACACATTCCGGCCGCTATCGCTGACAACGTACCCGTTGCCACGCCTTCGGCTGTCCCGGCGTCATTCACCATTGGCAACGTGCGCGTCGCACCGGCAACCGTGCTCGCCCCCATGGCCGGCGTCACCGACACCGTCTTCCGCCGCTTCATCAAAAACGCCTCGTTATTCAGCGCGGATAGTACCAGTGAAAACGTAGAGCAGGCAGCGACCAATCAGCAATCCGGCTGCGGCCTCATCATGACGGAGTTCACCTCCGCCGACGGCCTCTCCCGCATGCGCGAGGTCAAACGCAAGCGCTACCTCACCTACTACGACGACGAGCACCCCATCTCCGCGCAGATCTTCGGCTCCAACCCCGAAACCCTCGCGGACTCCGCCCGCATCTGCCAGGACGCTGGCTTCGACATCGTCGACCTCAACCTCGGCTGCCCCGCAAAACGTGTGGTGGCGTGCAACGGCGGCAGCGGCCTCCTGCGCGACCTGCCGCACATCGAAACCATCTTCAAGGCCATCCGCTCCGCCATCACCATCCCGTTCACGGTCAAGTTCCGCCTCGGCTGGTCGGACAAAAATCTCGTCTGCGTGCCGCTCGCCAAGATGGCCGAAGACTGCGGCCTCAACGCCGTAGCTCTCCACGCCCGCACCCGCGAACAGGGCTACACCGGCAACGCCCGCTGGGAATACATCGCCGCCGTCAAAGACGCCGTCCGCATCCCCGTCATCGGCAACGGCGACGTCCGCACCCCCGAAGACGCCGCCAACATGATCGCCCAGACCGGCTGCGACGCCGTCATGATCGGCCGCGCCGCCCCCGCCAACCCATGGATCTTCCGCCAGATCGCCCAGTACACCGCCACCAAGGCAGCCACGGGCACCGGCACGTACGACATCGCCACCGAGGGGGATCGCTACCGCATGATCCGCACCTACTTCACCATGCTCTTCGCCGAGCTGGAGCAGGAGCACCCCCTAAGCGCAGTACCGCCCGATTTCGCGCCGCTCCATGACACCAGCACGCTAACCCCGCTCGAACTTTCCGAGCATAACCACCTGCGCAACAAGCTCCGCGACCGCGAATCCGCCCGCCGCGACGTCATCGGCAAAATGAAGCAGTTCGCCAGCTGGTTCACCCACGGCGTCCCCGGAGGAGCCACCCTCCGCCGCAGCATCTTCGAATCCAAACAAGCCGAACAAGTCATGGACGCCGTAGACCGCTTCTTCGCCACCGACGCAGCCCACCGCATCATCACCGCAAACGACCTGCAACAACCCGCCTTCGCCGACTTCCAGGACAGCTAGCAGGCGCGAGCCCACACATCTAGGGCCTGCAAGACATCTGCACACGCCTCTTTAGAACTGTTTGCTTGAGTCATCTCAGCTACCTGTGTGTATGAGGCAGCATGTTCATCTCGTTGCGCTCGGACCTTTGATGAGCTGAAGAAAACTCTATCGAGCGCTCCGTTGAGACATCGACCAGCAACTGTTGCCTCGTGGAAAAAGTGCGGTAAAAGTGGTAACCCTTCGGATGTTTTAAGGAATTTATCCCAGGCTTGGTTAAACTTCTGTCTAAGCTCCCAAATCGGATTCATCTAGCCTCCCTCAGTAACCTCTCAACTCTTGATCACTATGTTTAGTGCAGCAACAAACTGACCGGGCTGAAGGCCCGAGCTATCTTAGCCTAGGGCGAAGCTCCAGGCTAGGCCGTATCGATAGGTCTGAGGGCTGTAGGCCCGCGCTACAGGACAAACTGGGCCGCCCTCAAAAGAGCTAACGTCGGAAATGGTAGTCAGAACCTCGCGGAGGCAGGTACACTCGCCGCCATGAGCTCCCTGCGAAAATCTGGACTCATCGTCGCCATCATCGCCGCAGCTTACACCGCTACAGTCATCCTCTTCGTGGCGGGAATGTCCATCACAACCGTGGCATCTCTACACACTCCGCGAAACCTCCGATACAAGGCCCTACGTACAACCGCCAGATCCTCCACTTACTTCTCTTCCATGCCGCATCCCTATAGCAACACGCGGACGTGAAGCCGACAGCATTATTGCTGTCGAGTCGCTCTCAGAGAAACAGGGCTGGGAAAAGACCGGGAACGAGAAAGAACTTGTTGAGCACGCCTCGCTTCGAATACTTGAAGTGCTCAAACAAAAACCTATCAACGGCGACAAATTTCGCAGAGATCGTCCAGAGAGCAGCGCGCTGGTCGGAACGATCATGCCGTCGGTCACCATCGCGCCAAATGGCTATACACCTCTTGGCATTGAGGTACCTCTCACTTCCGGCCAACATTTCTTAATGCTTGTGGACGCTTATGACTTCACTCAAAAGACATTGCACCCGATCGTTGCTTAGTATTGCCAGACACTCCACAGACCCGCGCCGAACTAGCAAAAGGCATTGCACAAAATGATCGGCCGCGCATTCCAGACGATGATCATTGGCTGTTTGTCGCGGAGTAACTGCGTCGCACTCAATACACCTGGGCGGGCTGCAACAAAACAGTCACCTTTGACCGCGGAACATCACGGCTAACCAACATGCGCAACCTCTAGCACTCCAAAGGAGACCCAAGTGGCCACCATATCCCTCTTCACCGACGAAGCCGCCGCATCCGCCCCACGCGTCGCCGCCGTCTTCAACGACATCCGCGAAACCCGCCAGTCCGACTTCATCAACAACTTCTGGCGAGCCCTCGCCAACCAACCCGACCTCCTCGAACACACCTGGAGCCGCGTCAAGCAGGTCATGATCGAGCCCACCACACTCGATCCGCTCACCAAGGAACTCATCTACATCGCCGTCTCCACCATCAATAGCTGCACCTACTGCACGCACTCGCACACCGCGGCCGCTCGCGCCAAGGGCATGACCGCCGAGCAGCACGCCGACCTCCTAGCCACCATCAGCCTCGCCGCCCACACCAACTCACTCGCGAACGCCCTGCAAATCCCCGTCGATCCGCAATTCCTCGCTGACTAAACCGCGTATTCCACAATCCACAAAACGCGAACATCCCTGATTACTGCCGCTCCCGTCCGCGCCCAGATAGCCTGCGCACACCATGCTCCCGCGCCTACTCATCGCTCTCGCACTCATCCCAGCCATCGGCCACGCCCAGACCATCGCCAACTGGCAACCATCCGCCGGCCACAAACAAGTCCCCATCTGGCCCGGCCCCATTCCCGACGCACGCCCCATCACCGGTCCTGAGATCACCAAAATCGACACGAAAAACCTCATCGGCGGCAAGCCCCTCACCTACATCAACACCGTCTCCATACCCACCATGACGGTCTACAAGCCCACCACCGCAAAAAACACCGGCGCGGCCGTCATCGTCTTCCCCGGAGGCGGCTACCAGATCATCGCCATCGACCTGGAAGGCACCGAAGTCTGCGACTGGCTCACCGCACGCGGCATCACCTGCATCCTGTCCAAGTACCGCGTGCCTGGTGAGGACGTGCTGCCCAAATCCGGCTCATACCCAAAATCGCCCGAGGCACTCGAAGACGCGCAGCGCACCATCAGCCTCGTCCGCGCGCACGCTGCACAGTACGGCATCGACCCGCACAAAATCGGCGTGCTCGGCTTCTCCGCAGGCGGACATCTCGTCGCCGCCACCAGCGTCCACTTCGACAAACGCATCTACAAGCCGGTCGATCACGCCGACACGATCAGCTGCCGGCCGGACTTCGCTATTGCCCTGTATCCAGGCCATCTCTACATCACTGAAAGCACCATCAACCTCAACCCCGACATCGCCAGCCACATCACCCACAACACGCCGCCCACGTTCCTGTTGCAAAACGAAAACGATAAGGTAGACCGCGTGGAGGACTCGATCAGCTATTTCTTCGGCCTTAAAAAAGCGGGCGTGCCCACGGAACTGCACGTCTACGCAGAGGGTGGCCACGCCTTCGGCCTGCGCCCAACAAAATATCCCGCGACACACTGGCCGCAATTGGTTGAAACCTGGCTAAAGACCATAGGCATGGTCACGAACTAGCAACGTCTGATACGGAACGCCGCCGCACCATCGCCATCCAAACCAATCCCATAGCCACATACCCCACATACACCCAGGGCAGATAGCGGTACGGCGCCGGCGGCACGGGATATAGCGACCCCATCATCCCAGCCACCATCGCCAACGCAGCCAGCCCTGCCACCAAGCCGCGTCCAACTGTAAGCTCACCGCGCCGCTTCGCAAACACCACCGCGGCCACAACCACTAGCCCATATGCCGTCAGGAAGGCATACACCGCCAGCGTCCCCATCCAGCCATAAATATCCGCGCCGCTCGCCCCACGAGCCGCCAGCACCGCAGCCGGAATCACCGCAAGCACCGCGGCCACCATCCCGGCCGCAGCTGGGCTATCGCTCCCCGCATGCGTCCTGGCCAAAACCCGATGGACCAGCCCCTCATGCGCCATCAGCAACAGCAGCCGAGCAGCGGCGATCACGCACGCCAGCGTCGCCGCAAACATGCTCACCAGCACACCCGCATCGATGAGCGGACCGACGAAGCCTAGGTGAGCCATGGCCGACAGCACACGAAACGGCGAAGCGCTCTCACCCAGCGACAGCCCTGCTCCGCGAAACGCCATCACCTCCGCGTACGTGCACACCACAAAGAACACACCCGCCGCAGCCGCGCTCAGCACCACCGCTCGCGGAATCGTCCTCAACGGCCGTTGCGCCTCCGCACCCAGCGTCGTCGCACTCTCAAAACCTACAAAGCTGAAGATCGCCAGCATCACCCCAAGCCGCACACCCACCGCAGACGAGCCCGCAAGATGCACCTGCGCCGCGTCCACATGCACCCCATGCCGAGCCAGCACAAGCACCACCACTAGCGCAATCAGCGCCACTGACACGAACTCGATCCAAAGCATCACCCGCGCTGAAATACTCACATCCGCAAACGCCACGGCAAGCGCGCCCACCGCAGCAACCACCGCCAGCAACGCTCCCGGCACATGCCAGCCAGCCGATCCCATAAAGATCTGGCACGAGTTGATAAACCCGCCAATTACGGACGACGCCGTCGTTACATACGCAAACAACAGCGCCAGCGCCGCGACCGACCCCACCCAGGGCGGCAACGTATCGCGCGTATACACATACAACGACCCAGGCGAAGCCGAAGACCGCGCAAACAGCGCAATCGGGAACGACACCAACACCATCGCGCCCATCGCCAGCGCATACGCCAGCCAGCTGGCATTCCCTGCCAGTGCAAACACCAGCGGCACCGTCAGCGTCGGCGTCGTACTCGGCGCAATCGTGGACACGCTCTGCGCCAGCACCTCCAGCGGCGACAGCGCATCCTGCCGCAGCCCATACCCATGCTCCGCCGGCAGCACCTCCGGAGCCTTCTCATGCACACCAGTTACTTCAAGATTCATGCATGCTCCCAGGCAAGGCCCTGCAAACCAGGGACTCGCAGCCCACCCGCAAAGCGCGGATACGTACGGTATGCTGCAACGAATGAGGAATGAGCCAGAACCGCTGGACTATAGCGCCATGTTACAGGTCGCTCTCGAAGAGGCCCGCACAGGATTAGCTGAAGGCGGCATTCCCATCGGCGCAGCCATCTTCCGCACTGACGGCACACTCATCAGTTCAGGCCGCAACCGGCGCGTCCAGCAGGCTGACCCCTCCATCCACGGCGAAACCGACGCCTTCCGGCGCGCTGGCCGCCAGCGTTCCTACCGCGACCTCATCATGGTCACCACGCTCGCGCCCTGCTGGTACTGCACCGGCCTCGTCCGCCAGTTCGGCTTCGGTGCCATTGTCGTCGGCGAATCCGAGACCTTTAAGGGCGGCCTTGACAGCCTCCGCGAACTCGGCATCCACGTCATCGACCTCGACTCCGCCGAATGCAAACAGCTCCTCGGCAGCTTCATCCACGCCCGCCCCGAAATCTGGAACGAAGACATCGGCGTCGTCGAGTAGTTCGGTTAACGCCGAGCGATCATCCAATCATCATGACCGAAGCAGCCGTCCGCATCCCATTCCAAAACACCTACGCCCGGCTGCCCGACCACTTCCACGCCCGCGTCAACCCTCGCCGCGTCAACGCACCAAAGCTCATCAAGTTCAATGAAGAACTCGCACGCTTCCTCAACATCAGCGTCGAAAAGAACGACCTGGCCGAACTCTTTTCCGGCAACCTCATCGCTCCAGGCTCCGAACCCATCGCGCTCGCCTACGCCGGTCACCAGTACGGCGGCTTCGTGCCATCCCTCGGTGATGGCCGCGCCAACCTTCTCGGCGAAGTCATCGCCCCCGATGGACAGCGCTACGACATCCAGCTCAAAGGCTCTGGTCCCACACCATTCTCGCGCCGTGGAGACGGTCGCGCCGCGCTCGGCCCCGTGCTCCGCGAATACATCCTCAGTGAAGCCATGTACGCCCTCGGCGTGCCCTCCACCCGCGCCCTCGCCGCCGTCCTCAGCGGCGACCAGGTCGTCCGCGAAACCATCCAACCCGGAGCCGTCTTCACCCGGGTCGCCGTAAGCCATATGCGCGTCGGCACCTTCCAGTACTTCGCCGCACGCGGCAACACGGAAGACATCCGCACCCTCGCCAACTACGCAATCCAACGCCACTACCCACAAGCCGCAGCACAACCCAAGCCCTACCGCGCCCTGCTCGACAACATCGTCGCCCGCCAGGGCGCACTCGTAGCGCAATGGCTGTTACTCGGCTTCGTCCACGGCGTCATGAACACCGACAACACCTCCATCTCCGGCGAAACCATCGACTACGGCCCCTGCGCCTTCCTCGAAGCATTCCATCCCGCCACCGTCTTCAGCTCCATCGACCGCAACGGCCGCTACGCCTACGCCAACCAGCCCAGCATCATGCTCTGGAACCTCTCACGCCTCGCCGAGTCGCTGCTGCCACTGCTCAAAGAGGAAGAAGGCTCGCAGGAAGCCGGCATCGGCGCAGCTCACGAAGCCCTCGGCGGCTTCGCCACCGCCTTCCACACAACGCACCTCGCAGGTCTCCGCCGCAAGGTAGGCTTCCTCACCGACCACGAAGGCGACGCCGAACTCATCAACGACCTGCTCAACCGCATGGCCGAACACCAGGCAGACTTCACCCTCACCTTCCGCCGCATGTGTGACGCCGCAGAATCCGACAACAACGAAACAACAGCAAGCCTCTTCGCCGATCCCCCAGCATTCACCGCATGGGCAACAAAGTGGCAAGCCCGCCTCGCGCTCGAAGACACAACAAAAGAAGACCGCGCAGCGGCCATGCGCAAGGTCAACCCCATCTACATCCCACGCAACCACCTCGTGCAGGCGGTCATCGACGCCGCCGTCCTCCGCGAAGACTTTGAACCCTTCGAGAAGCTCCTCGAAGTCACCTCAAGCCCGTTTGAAGAACGCCCCAACCACAACCATTACGCCACACCCGCCAGGCCGGAAGAACGCGTCCTGCAAACCTTCTGCGGCACGTAGGAGCCGCCACTTCACCGTTTCACGTTTGCCATCCCGCAGCGAAGCGAAGGGATCTGCATGTTAGTAAATACGCCAATCCTAAACAGAGGCCAACAGCTCCCATCTGTTTCGCGCCACGCGCGAACCGCATGCATCGACAGTTTCCGAAGCTCTAACCGAGTCCGCAAAGCATGGTCGGCTAGCACCTGAAAAGACCCGCCACGACGCGGCATGCAACGCGAGCTGCGTTGTCTCCGAACCCACCAAAGCTATACTTCGTGAGTTGCGCCGCGGCCAACCACGCCGCGCCGAAGTACCGACACTCACGGAGCCCCACAGCACATGGCCTTCCCTCAGACCTACATCGCCAGTCCCTACCGCTACACCGACGCGCAGTTCCGGCGCTGCGGAGCCAGCGGCATCCAGCTGCCGCTCATCTCGCTTGGCCTGTGGCAGAACTTCGGCGGCGTCGACGTCTTCGAGACCAGCCGCGCCACCCTTCGCCGTGCCTTCGACCGAGGCGTCACCCACTTCGACCTAGCCAACAACTACGGGCCGCCCTACGGCTCGGCAGAAGAGAACTTCGGCAAAGTCCTCGCCACCGACTTCGCCGCCCACCGCGACGAACTCATCATCTCCAGCAAGGCCGGCTGGGATATGTGGGCGGGCCCCTACGGCATAGGCGCCTCCAAGAAGTACCTCACCGCCTCTCTCGACCAATCGCTCAAGCGCATGGGCCTCGACTACGTAGACATCTTCTACACCCACCGGCCTGACTTCGACACCCCCATCGAAGAAACCGCCAGCGCACTCGCGCAAATCGTCCGCCAGGGCAAGGCGCTCTACGTCGGCTGCTCCTCCTACTCGCCCGCACGCACCAAAAAGATCCACGACCTGCTCGCCGCCGAAGGCATCAAGCTCTTCATCCACCAGCCCTCGTACAGCATGCTCAACCGCTTCCTTGAGCAGGGTCTGCTCGACACGCTCGACGAACTCGGCATAGGCTGCATCGCCTTCTCGCCGCTCGCGCAAGGCCTGCTCACCAACAAGTACCTCAACCCCGGCGCAGACAAAACCCGCGTCAACAGCGGCGACGGCAGCTTCAGCGAGACACTCCTCAGCGAACAGAACCTCACCCGCGTCCGCGCCCTCAACGAGATCGCACAGAAACGCGGCCAGTCCCTCGCGCAAATGGCCATCGCCTGGGCGCTCCGCGACCCACGCGTCACCACCGCCCTCATTGGCGCACGCAATGCCCACCAGCTCGACGACTCGCTCGACGCCCTCAAGAACCTCAGCTTCACCACCGAAGAGCTCACCGAAATCGACAAGTACGCCGTAGACACCCCAGAAATCGACCTCTGGCGCTCCGTCAACAGCCGCTAACATCGCGACTATCGTTTCTTTGCTTGGACATGATCAAGCCCGACGCGAGCCCGGACTCAGTCATGTTTGGTAGTTGTATTGACACGCGAAGCGTCGAGAGCGGCACGAAGTGCCCGCACGCGCGTAATCACCTTCATCCCATCGCGCCACTTCTCATTCAGCCCCAGCAGCGTCCACTCCACCTCAGGCTTCAAGTACCGCAACACGGTCTCCGTCGCAGGATGTATCCGCAACGAAGGCGCCACAAGATAAAGCCGCGGAGCCTCAGGCGAAAGCCGAACACCCGCAAAATATCCATGCTGCTGCAAAGCACCCAGCCCAGTTGCAGGGTCGATCGTTTGCGTATGGTGCCAACGCACCCGCAACCAGTAATCAAGCCCCTGCAGCGCAAAGTGCATGTCCTCGTTCGCCTTTAACTCCAGCACCGCCAGCCGCCCATCACGCGTCGCCGTCAGCAAATCCAGCATCCCGCGATCGCCCGCCTGAAACGCCGGCACCTGCGCATACACATGGTCCGTATCAAACTGCGCCAGGCTCCTTTGTCCTTCCGTCAACGGCCCAAGGTTCTGCCGTAACTCGGCCTCCAGCCAGGCCTCCGGCTGCATACGAAACAGCGGGTCACGCTGCGACCCGCCCGGATGCCGCCGCGCAAACAGCCGCGCCACAAACTCCCGCAGCATCGGCTCCGTGGCTTCTTCCAGCGGCGTCTCCATCGCACCCGCGCCAAACGAAATCTCCGTAATCCTCGCAAACGACGTCGCCGAAGCCGCATGCCGAAGCCGCGCAAACTCCAGCCCATGCAGCAACAGCCCCATCTCCGTCGCGGACCGCAACCGCAACTCCACCCGCGCACGCATCCCCTCAGGCACAAGCTCCATCGCGCGGCTCACCGCGTCCGCAAACCGTTCCCGCGCGCGCACCGGATCAGGCATATGCATCAGCCGCGTTTGTAGATTGCCGGTATCCGCACCATCGCGCTCCGTCAGCGCCTCGGTCGGCTCATCCAGTTCAAACAACTCCCACTGAGCCGCATCACCCCGCAACCAAGCCAAGCGCGACAACGTAGTCGCCGCCATATGCTTCGGCACGACGACCCGCAACCCCTGAAACAACCGCCGCCCACCCGCCTGCTCGCGGCACCGCTGCAGCCACAAGATTCCAACCGTCAGCACACCATCGACAGTAGCCTGCGTCTCGCTCGCATTCACACCGACAACGGCCCAGGCCTGCTGCCCGCGCGTCATCACACCCCGCGCATACCCAGGCCCAAACGACTGCTCCAGATCCATTGAATAATGAAACGGCTCCGCAGCCCACCCCTCAAACTGCCGAAGCAACACCCGCTCCAGCAGCGCCGCATACCGCCGCCGAGCCGTATCCCGAGCCGTCGGCGTCCGTCGATCCGGCTGCGACACCAACTCCAGCACCTGCGGCTTCGTCTGCCCAAACCGCAACGTTCCCAGCCGCAGTACATCCTTGCGCGCCACGCACGACACCACCCGCCGCACCAGGTTCCGCTCCTCGCTCCAAAGATGCAGCGTGCAACGCCCATGCTCCTGCGCCAGCGAATACCGCGCCTCGCGCATATCAAACACCGGCCGCCCATCCTCCAGCACAGCAGCCCGCGCATGCTCCGCCAAAAACAGCTCAATAGCCTGCGCAATCTCGCTCGGTGTTTGTTCCGCAATGAATGTTTGAGGTGGCAATCAGCGAGTCCTGAAGTGGACTATGCCAGAGATCAAAGCGGCTTTGACACATGCGCACGCAAGACGACCATCAATGAAGGGAAGTCGTTCCCATCATGGGAATCAGAGATCCACGCCATAGACAGAGTAATGCCTCAGCGGCGAGCGGGCTGAAAGCCCGCAATGTAATAGCCTGGGGCGAAGCCCCAGGTTTCGTAGTGACCATGATTTGCGGGCTGTAGGCCCGCGCTAAACGCACGCTACCTGCTGTTGACTCTAAACATCGTCATCCTGAGCGAAGCACGAAGTGCGCAGCCGAAGGACCTGCTTTTCGAAGCCACCAGTTAACTGAACCGCTTTGCGGAACTTAACCGTCCAAGCAGCGGTATGTATTGGGCGACTACTGGTTCAGCCGTACACGCCAAGCCAACGACCACCATCGTCATTAACAACGGCGTTAATCGCCTTCTCTACATTCTCAACCGTGAGGTTTTCACGAAGAGCATAGGCTCTCCAAAGAAGTAGTCGCTTCCTTCGTTGTCCATGCACCAAAAGACATTGTTAGGGGTTGCCACAACGAAGGTATATTGCCGCCCATCTTCGAGGACAACATGAACGTCAACGTTGTCGTTCTCCGGATTTACCTCGGACCAATCAGATAGGTAGTCGATGCTCTTAATTGGCACAGATTACCAGCCCTTTTGCGCCCGCAACTGCGTAATGTGCGCCACATGATGCCGGCTGTGCCACGCATACAGGTGTACCGCCGTATCCAGCCGCATCGTGCCCAGCTCCGGGTGCACATACGTGCGGCTCCACTGGTCCGGCCGCAACGATCGCAGCAGCATCAGCAGCCGCGCATGCAGCGCCTCCAGCATATTCAACGACCAGTCGACCGGCGCAACGGTACCATCGTGCAGCCACGCCCAAGCATTCTCGTCGTACGTCTTGATCACCGGAGCGTCTTCCGTCAACGCCAATCGTATCCGTACATAGCAATTCATATGCGAGTCCGCAATGTGGTGCACCAGCTGCCGCACCGTCCATCCGCCCTCGCGATACGGCGTATCCAGCTGCCTGTCACGCAGGTTGCGCACAGCGCCACGCAACCGCTGTGGCAGCTCGCCCAGCTCCCACAGCGAGAGCTTTAGCGTGCTTGCATCAATCACGACAGGCGCAACCCACTGCCCAAGCGGATAGCGCGCATCGCGAGGTACAGAAGGGCTAATTGTCGGCGAGGAACCCATACGTTTGACCCTAGCGCAGAGCGCCCGGTGAATGCCAGCGTAAAATAGATATGAATGAGTTCAGTCGTAGCGCCCCGGCACACCATCTTCGTAGAACACTTCGGGATGGATGCCCGCCTCCTCGAACGCTGCCTCGCCGCCGCACTCAGCGCCGGTGGCGATTTTGCCGAGCTTTATTTCGAGTCCGTCACCTCCAGCTCCATCGGCATCGACGAAGGCATCGTCAAGTCCGCCAGCCAGGGACACAGCATTGGCTGCGGAATTCGCGTGCTTTCCGGCGAGCGCACCGGCTACAGCTACACCGACACACTCGACGAACCACACCTCCTGCGTGCCGCCAAAACCGCAGCGCTCATCGCCGATAGCAATGCCTCCACGCGCATTCAGCCCTTCGTCGAAACCACGGTTCACGATCTCTATTCCATAACGGGAATCGACTTTGAAGTCCATGCCAAACTGGCACTTGTCCAGCGCGCCAACGCCGCAGCCCGTGCCTACGACCCACGCATCACCCAGGTCCGCGCCGGCTTCAACGACGAGCTCCGCCACATCTTCATCGTCGCCAGCGATGGCACCTGGGCTGCGGACACTCAGCCGCTCAGCCGCTTTAGCATCTCCGTCCTCGCCAAAGATCCCGCAGTCGACGAAGGCAAAGGTGCAACCGCGCGCGGCTCTAGCGGCGGCGGCGGCCGCGTCACACTCGACTACTACACCAGCACGCGCACACCGGAATACTTCGCCCACGAAGCCGCACGGCAGGCCATCCTCCAGCTCACGGCGACAGAAACCCCCGCAGGCGAAATGGAAGTCGTCCTCGGCCCAGGCTGGCCCGGCGTGCTCATACACGAGGCAGTAGGCCACGGCCTCGAAGCCGACTTCAACCGCAAAAAGCAATCCGCCTTCGCCGGCCTCATGGGCCAGCGCGTCGCCACCGACAAAGTCACGGTCGTCGACAACGGCACCATCCCCAACCGCCGCGGCTCCTTGAACGTTGACGACGAAGGCACGCCCACGCAGAACACCGTCCTCATCGAAAACGGCATCCTGCGCAAGTACATGAGCGACAAGCTCTCCGCGAAAGTCATGGGCCTGTCCAGTACCGGCAGCGGCCGCCGCGAATCCTACGCATCCGTCCCCATGCCGCGCATGACCAACACCTACATGCTCGCCGGCAACGACGATCCCGCAGACATCCTCCGCAGCGTGAAAAAGGGCTTATACGCCGTCAATTTCTCCGGCGGCTCCGTAGACATCACCAACGGAAAATTCGTTTTTGCAGCAAGCGAAGCGTATTTGATTGAAGATGGTAAGGTGACCGCGCCCGTAAAAGGCGCCATGCTCATCGGTAATGGGCCGGAAGCGCTGCAATACGTAAGCATGGTCGGACACGATCTTGCGCTCGATGAAGGCATCGGCACCTGTGGCAAACGTGGACAGGGAGTACCGGTGGGAGTCGGCACGCCGACAGTGAAACTCGACAGAATGACAGTTGGCGGAACGGGGCGATAACCATGGCAACACTCACCAAAAGCGCAACAACGAAAACCGCAACAACCAAGACAACCGGCGAAAAGCTCTTCGAATGTGAAGTCAAACGCCGTCGCGTGGCCGCAAAGGGCGGCTACGAGCCCTTCTGGAAAGTCAAAAACGTAGCCGACGCGCTCGTCGATGGCGACACCGAATTCCGCTGCAAGGACTGCCACGGCACCGTTAAGCTGCACAAACAGCGCGTCGCCACCGGCCCCGCCTCGCACGCAGAACACTCGCACAAACTCGACTCCGAGTACTGCCCCTCCGGCTTCTACTTCCAGGCAGCCACCGACGGCCGCGAACCCCGCCTCTCCGAAAAGCCGGTGCGGTAGGAAATCGCGAGGTCCGTCTCAATGAACGAGAGGGTAGTCACAGGGTGTACTGACCGATGACGCTTCCCATCGGATGGCGGACACGCGTAGCAAAGGTGCTTGAGACCTTTTCCGCGGAAGCTGGAGTGCTGCTCCTGGTGTTTCCGCTCCTCGATGAGTTCGTCCAGCGCGGGCGGCAGGGCATATCATGGAAACTAATCGCAGCGAGTCTCGGCGGCAGCGCTGTGTGTCTGGCAATCGCGCTCATTATCGCCGCCGTTGTTAAAGAGGAGGAACATTAATGGCTACTCCACTGCAGGTTTTCCTGGTGACCATTGGCTTTGTTTCGATCATCGGTGGCTTCGGGATTTGGGCCGCGCTCAGTAGCCGTTCCGAAGCCCGCAAACGCTGATGCAGCGCAATTATCTGCGGGCTTTAGGCCCGCGTTAGCAGACTTCATCTGCTACTGGACCACTCTTCGGACGAACAACGATGCAAACAACGACCACCGCAAAGCAAACTCTCAAAACCCTTGCCCAGGACATCGTCGACCGCGCCCTCCACGCCGGTGCCACCGACGCCGAAGCCGTCGTCTTCGAAGGCGATGAATTCTTCACCAAGGTCCGCCTCGGCCAGGTCGAAACCCTCACCGAATCCACGAGCCGCGCCATCGGCCTACGCGTCTTCAACGGCCGGCGCACCGCAAGCACCTCCACGAACGACATCCACGACAAATCCATCGCACGCATGGTGAACTCTGCGATCGAGCTGTCGAAGATCACCGAAGAAGATCCCTACGCAGGACTGCCCGAAGCCAGCGAATACTCTGCTCTTCGCAACTCAGACACCCTGGGCATCTACTTCAACGACGTCTACGAACTCCCCGCCGCAGACCGCATCGAGATGGCACGCGCCACGGAAGCCGCTGCCATGGCCGCCGACACCCGCATCCAGAACAGCGACGGCGGCACCTTCTCAGCATCCACCTCACACAAAGCCATCGCCAACTCGCGCGGCTTCGCAGGCGAGTATCGCAAGTCCTACTGCGGCATCGGCACCACGCCCATCGCGCAGGACGACCGCGGCATGCAGCGCGACGGCTGGGGCTCCGGCGCACGCACCCTCCGCAAACTCGACACGCCCGAAGCCGTGGGCAAGGAAGCCGCCAAGCGAGCACTTCGCCGCCTCGGCGCACGCCGCGTCCCCACCCAGCGCGGAGCCTCCATGGTCTTCTCCCGCGAAATCGCGCGCGGCATCATTGGCGACATCTTCGACGCGGTCAACGGCGACGCCGTCTATCGCCACGCCACCATGTTCGAAGGCATGCTCGGCCAGCAGGTCGCAAGCCCGCTCATTACCGTCATCGACGACGGCACCATGATGCTCGAAGACTCACCCACTTTTAGGCTTGGCGGCTTCGGCACGCTGCCCTTCGACGGCGACGGTCTGCCGATGCAGCGCAAGGTCATCGTCAACAAGGGCATCCTCGAAACCTACGTCACCAACACCTACACGGCCCGCAAGCTCGGCACGAAGAGCACGGGAAATGCATCGCGCGGATTAGCAGGCGCACCCGGCATCGGCAGCGGCAACTTCTACCTCGAGCCCGGCACCCAAACCCCGCGCGAAATCATCGCCGACGTGAAGACGGGTCTCTACGTCACCGAAGTCCTCGGCAGCGGCGTAAACCTTGTAACGGGTGACTACTCACAAGGCGCCAGCGGCATCTGGATCGAGAACGGCGTCTTCACCGGCGCCGTCGAAGAGATCACCATCGCCGGCAACCTCAAAGACATGTACAAAAACATCGTCGCCGTCGGCAACGACCTCATCTTCCGCGGAGCCTCCGCCTCCCCCTGCATCCGCATCGAAGGCATGACCATCGCCGGCTCCTAATCTCTTAGGAGCCGCGACAAATGTGCAGCCTCTCCGCACAACGCAACGGTATGAGATCTGTGTCCCACTTATACGCGAAGCGGATGGGTGGGCGGGCTGTAGGCCCGCAATGTAATAGCCTGGGGCGAAGCCCCAGGTTGGCGATCGTTTCATGATTGCGGGCTGAAGGTCCGCGCTATCTGACGAGCTGCGGGTGTCAGTTATTCGCAGGAGAATGTAATGGAAGCGACCGCCATCTCTGCATCAGTTCTCGTATCCATTCTTTTAGCCATCTTCCTCCCGCTACTCTTCTCGGGAGGGCACTGGAAAGCAGCACAGGAAAAGGCCCGAGCGCGCCGTATCGCCGACGCCATGAACGCAAGACTCCTCAGATTCAACCTCTGCTGGCTATGACGCAAAGCGTCGAGAACGGCGCAGAGTGCTATTCCAACCCATACACCACCAGAACCGCACTTCCCTTAGCCATCGGCCACACCACCGACTTCATACCCGCAGCCACCGCAATCCGCTGCTTGTCGCCGACTGAATAGCTGACAATCCCGCCGCCAACAGCCCCACCAACATTCGACTTCCAGGCCACATCACCGGTCTTCGCGTCGAACGCATACACCGTCCCCGCAAGATCACCGGCAAACACCACACCACCCGCCGTCGGCGTAACGCCACTCAGCACCGGCGACGGCGTATGGAAGTGCCACGCCAGCTTGCCCGTCTCCGCATTCAGCGCAGTCACCCAGCCCGTCCCTGTATCCGGTGCGTCGGTCACGCGCTTCGACTCCGCACTCCCCACCGGCGGCATCGCGGTCGCGCACCAGTCCACCGCGCCCACGTACACCATGTTTGTCAGCCGCGAATACGCCGCACCGTTCCACTCATTGCCGCCCTGCCCGCCTGGACAAAAGTGCACACCACCAGCCTTCATCGGCGCAGTCTCATCCTTGATCGTTGTCACTGGAGATTTCCATACAGCGCGTCCTGAAGGCACTGCGGTCGCATACATAAAACCATCCTTCGTCGCAGCTGCAAGCAAATGCTTCCCACCCGTCGTCGTGAACAACGCCGCAGCAGCCGACACCTCCCAGTCATGGAAGTCGTGCGCAACCCCGCCATACACCTGCTTCACCGCGCCCGTCTTCGCATCCAGCGCAACCGTATAGCTCGCATCCTTATCATTCGTAGGATTGCCGCCCGGCACATACAGCGTGCCCGTCGCCGGATCAAGCGAATACGCCGTCCACGACGTCCCACCCATCGCGTCTTCCTTACTCACCATCTTCGGCGCAGGCGCAGCCGGCCCCTTCGGCGTATCCATCGGTCCACGCGGAGCCATGTACTGCTCCCAAACAATCCTCCCCGTCGCCGCATCCATCGCGTAAATGCGCCCCTTCACCGGAATCTTGTCACTACCAGCATTGCCCGCGAAGACGAGCCCGTTCCACGCCAGCGGCGCCGTCGGAATGCTCTCGCCCCGCACCTTGTCGCCAATCACCGCTTCCCAAAGCTTCTTACCCGTCGCAGAGTCATACGCCAGCACGCGGCCATCCTGCGTGCCGCGGAAGATGCGCCCATTCAGCACCGCCGCACCACGATTCACATCGTTCGGCACCGCAGGCATGTAGTCCTCGTGCACACGCCACATCTCCGCGCACGTCCCCGCATCAATCGCAACCGTGTCATGCCCCGTCGTTAGATACATCACACTGCCAATCACCAGCGGCCCCGTCTGAAAGCTCGTCTGCTGCTTCAGGTCGTACCGGCACACCTCATGCAGCTTGGCCGCAGTTGCTGGCGTGATCTGCGTCTGCGGCGCAAACCGGTCACCCATCAGCGTGCGGTTATAAGCCGGCCAATCATTCGCACTCTGTGCATGTAACACCGGAACCACCGACAGCAACCCAACGCAAAGCAACGAACGCTTCAAGTAACTCTCCTTCAACGCTGATCCCGCACGCAAGCGTTGCAAATCTCGACAATGTTATCCGCAAACGCACTATGTTTGTCACGCCTCAAATCCCTTGGCGGCCTTTGCGAAACCTTTGCGTCCTTCGCATTCTGCTTTTCAACAGAACTCTACCGTCGCAACGCGCCACAGCCAACAACCAAGCACCCGCAGGATTGTAGTGGCCGCACCAAAGCCCTGTCATCGCTCGCGAAGTTAGAATCACCAAGTGGCACCGCAGCCCATCTTCGAGCACGAGATCGACTTCGATCCCACCCAAGCAGCCGACGCTTTGCGCGCCCTGCCCACGGCAGCCGGCATCGTCGCACTCTTCGGCCACAACACCGCCGACCGGCCGTACATGCTGCGCACAGCCAACATGCGCCGCCGCCTCCAGCGCTTGCTAGAACCAGCCGAAGGCCAGACCAAGCGCCTCAACCTGCGCGACCGCATCGCACGCATCGCATGGCGCGAAGCAGGCTCTGACTTCGAAGCCCTCCTCATCCTGCACCGGGCCATGTCCGTCGCCTTCGGCACTGACGAAGCACGCAAGCGCATGCGCCTCAGCGCGCCCTACACCATTCGCTTTGCCGCGGAGAATGCCTACCCGCGCATCTACGTCACCAACCACCTGCGCCGCCGTTCGCTGCCCACCACCTTCGGCCCCTTCAGCTCACGCTTCGCCGCCGAGCGCTACTGCGAAGCCGTCGAAGACCTCTTCCTCATCCGCCGCTGCTACCTCGAACTCCACCCCTCACTCGACGATCCCGGCTGCATCTACGGCGAGATGCACAAGTGCCTCGCACCCTGCCAGCAGCGAGTGACAGACGAGGCTTACTCCGCCGAATGCGCCCGCGTCCTCACCTTCCTGCAAACGCATGGCACATCCCGCATCGCCGAGCTCGAAGCCGAGCGTAACCAAGCCTCCACCGACATGCTCTTCGAAGAAGCGGCGGCGGCCCACGCAAAGATTGCCAAGGTCAAAGCCGCAGCTGCGCTCGCCGACGATCTGGTACAACCACTGAGCGACATCCGCGCGATCCTCGTGATGCCATGCGCCGAGCAGGCAGATGACACCGAGCCGCACGTTGCGCTCTTTGCCTTTGCGGACGGTTGCTTGCGCGGGCCGCAACGCGTGTCCATGCTCGGCGTGCGCCTGGCCCGCGAGCAGTCAGACGTCGGCACCTCCCTCTTCGCGCAACCCATGATGATGGCAGCCGTGCCGATCGACGGGCCCGCAACGCCGTTGCCCAACGAACCCGCTCGCACCGTGGCAGAACCGGCAGCCTCCGCAGAAGAACGCATGCTCGCAGCGATCGCATCGCTCGAAGACGGCAGCGAGGCCCGCGACACCACCGGATTCGGTGACCACCTCGCCCTCCTCAAGCGCTGGTATTACCGCCCGGAAAAACAACGCATCGGAGCCATCTTCTTCCGCGAACGCGAAGCCTGGCCCATCCGCCGCATGATCCGAGCCGCAGCCCGCATTGCCATGCCACCGGAGACCCAGGAAGCCGTTGACACCATGGAACCCAGCTTCCACGCACAGGCCCAGTCCACCAAGCGCCGGAGCAAATCTACCTCAGCCATGTCTAGAACGGACGAATTACCTACACAGCCGAACTAACCGCATCCGGCAAAGCCGTCGGCACCCGAACCCACCTCATCCCGGCAGCCTCCGCCGAAGCGATCCCAGCATCCGCATCCTCAAACACCAAACACGTCTCCGGCGCCACACCCAACAACTTAGCAGCCGTCAAAAACGGCTCCGGATCAGGCTTACCCTTCGTGTAATCCTCCGCGCCGACAATCACCGCGAACGTATCCGTAAGCTTCAAGGCAGCCAAAGTCTTCGCAATGTTCTCGCGCGGCGACCCCGACACAATCGCCAGCGGAATCTTCCCATACATTGCCGTCACATGCGCCAACACACTCGCCACCGGCTGCACATGCCCAATCCCCAGAATATACTGCGCTTCCTTGTCCGCGACCACGGTCTCGGGATCCAGCGTGTAGCCAAACGTCTCATTCAGCAGCGTCACCACCTTCAGCGGAGGCACACCACCCCACCCATAAAACAGCGCCTCCGGAAACTCCGCACCATACTTCCGCACCGCATCCGTCCACGCAATGAAATGCAGCGGCATTGAGTCAGCCACCGTTCCATCCAGGTCAAACAGGTACGCAGCAAATTCACCTTCAGGCAACACAAGGGCATCAGCAGACACGCGGTTTCTCCTTCAATCAGGATACTTGGGGCGTTTCGTACTGTCGTTGCTCTCGTTGTCCGTTGCTGCCGTACCCTGCGTTTGTTAACGAGAGTGACGTGAGCAACGAGGACAACGACAGCAACGATAACAACGCGAGTAACGCCACTTGATAAACTGCCCCCAATGCCTCTCCACGCGCCAGACCTCGCCTACTCCATCCTCTCTGCCGACTTCGCCCACCTCGCCGACGAAATCGCCACAGCCGAGCGTGGTGGAGGCACCGTCTGCCACGTCGACGTCATGGACGGCCACTTCGTCCCCAACATCACCTTCGGCCCGCCCGTCGTCGCAGCCGTCCGCCGCTGCACTACCGTGCCGCTCGACGTCCACCTCATGATCGAGGACCCCGACCGCTACATCGCCGACTTCGCCAAGGCCGGCGCCGACTGGCTCCTCGTCCACCAGGAAGTCTGCCGCCATCTGCACCGCACCCTCACCGCCATACGCGAACACGGCATGCAGCCCGCCGTCGTCATCAACCCTGCAACGCCCGTCGATACCATCATCGAAGTCCTGCCACTCGTCCACCATGTCCTCGTCATGACAGTGAACCCCGGCTTCGGCGGCCAGAAGTTCATCCAGCGCTGCGTCGCAAAGGTTGAGCACCTCGCCAGCCTGCGCAACGAACTCGGGCTCAGCTACCGCATCGAAGTCGACGGCGGCGTCGCCAACGATACCGTGGAAGCCGTAGTAAAAGCAGGCGCAGACCTCCTCGTCGCAGGCTCCGCAATCTACGCCGGCCACGACAAACCCGAAGCCACCGAAGCCAACGCAAACGAATTCCTGCGCCGCGCCAACCTCGCCGCCTCCGTCACGGTCTAGAGCCTTAGACTCTCGATGTAGTAACATGTATACATCGGAGAATCGCTTGGCAATTACGACGCTATCCAGCCGCGAATTCAATCAGGACACCAGCCGAGCCAAGAAAGCCTCGGCCAAGGGCCCCGTCTTCATCACAGATAGGGGCAAGCCCGCCCACGTTCTGCTCAGCATGGACGAGTACAACCGCCTCTCAGGTCAGCGTCAAAACATCGCTGACCTGCTTAGCCTCAAGGAATTGGTCGAGTTTGAAGTCCCCGCGCGTACGGAGCATGCGAAACCGGTCGACTTGCTCTAATGCTGCTCCTGGACACAAACGTCCTCTCCGAGTTGCGCAAGGTCCGCGCCGGCAAAGCGGATGCTCACGTCGCGCGGTGGGTTGAAATGCTTGATACAGCGAGCCTTTTCATCTCAAGCATAACGATTCACGAACTTGAGATCGGCGTCTCATTAGCCGAACGGCGCGACCCTCGGCAAGGCAGCATTCTTCGAGCATGGCTGGAGAAACAAGTCTTGTCGGCCTTCGACGGACGTATTCTGCCGGTCGATGGTGTCGTAGCACTGCGAGCTGCGAAGCTACATGTTCCCAACCCACGTCCGATCAACGATGCCTTCATCGCCGCCACAGCCCTTACGCATGGTCTAACATTAGCCACGCGCAACACAGCGGACTTCGACGGGTGCGGGGTTCAACTCATCGATCCCTGGAAGGCCACCTAGTTCATTCTTGGTGGCGGCGTTTGCTCGTAAGGGGTCTAGTTAAGCTCCGCCGAAACCGACGCCACGTCGCTCCGTCCAAAGAAAAGAACGGCCCATCACCAACGACACCACCGCTCCAGCGGCTTAGAATAAACAAAGATTCAAACGGAGTGCGCCTGCCCTCACCCGCGCGCCCGAATCGAGGTTTTCAGGCATGGCATCAGTTTTCTTCCGCACGGCCGCATCACGCTCCTTCTTTCCCCGTCGCGGCATCGCCGTAGCCCTTCTCGCCACCAGCTTCGCGGCAACAGCAGCCTTCGCACAGGCCACCCCGGCAGCAACAGACCAGACCCAGGCACCCACGGCAACGCAGGACCAGACGCCAACCGCCGTCCTCAGCAATACCCCAGCCACCTCAAAAAAGAAGCGCAAGAGCGCCGACGAGAAGGTCGTCAAGTCCAAGGACACCGTCCAGGACCAGGCCAAGCTCAAGAAGCAGCTCAAGCTCAATCCGCTCGGCAACGTCAAGTCCGACCAGCCCGACAAGCAGCTCTACGACAAGGCGCAGATCGCCATCAACAAGGGCCGCTATGAAGTCGCCCGGCTCGACCTGCAGACCCTGCTTTCCACCTACCCTGACTCCGAATACCAGATGCGCGCCAAGCTGGCCTTCGCCGACAGCTGGTACCGCGAGGGCGGCTCCGGCCCGCTAGCACAGGCTGAAACCGAATACCACGACTTCATCATCTTCTTCCCCAACGCGCCGGAAGCCGCGGAGGCGCAGATGCGCATCGGCGACATCTACTTCAAGCAGATGGACCGCCCCGACCGCGACTACGCCAAGGCCGTCCACGCGCAGGAAGAGTACCGCACCATGCTCACGCAGTACCCCGACTCGCCCCTCATTCCCGAGGCGAAGCAGCATCTCCGCGAGGTGCAGGAGGTCATGGCCACGCGTGAGTCCGAAATCGGCCAGTTCTACGCCGGCCACGAAAACTGGGTCGCCGCCATCGCGCGCTACCAGACCGTCGTAGACACCTATCCGCTCTACAGCCACATCGACCAGACCCTCATCGGCCTCGGCGACGCCTACGCTGCGCAGTCACGCTACATCCGCACCCTCAAACTGCCGGAAGAAGCCAAGGCTCGCCTGCTCCGCACCTATGACGACCAGGCCGTCGCTGCCTATAGCCGTGTCGCCACCATGTACGCCGCATCGCCCCACGTCGAAGACGCGCGCGACCGCCTTGCGGCCATGAACGTCCCCATCCCAGAGCCAACGGCCGAGCAACTCGCCGCCAGCCAGGCGCTCGAAGACAGCCGCCAAAACTACACCCTCGCCAACCGCGCCAAGGGCCTCATCCTGCGCGGACCCGACACCGTCCAGACCGCCCGCATCGGCGATCCCGCGCTGGCCGACCCGAAAGCCACCACCGCACCCGCTGTCGCCGCACGCATCACCGACGCCTACCGCATCGCACTCGACCCCAACGCCGCTCCGGCCGTACCGGCAGCAGCCGGTTCGGCAACGCAGCCCGCAGACACGGCCACCAACACCACCGCTCCGGTCCCGGCAAGCAACGCACCCGTTGCCCTGCAGGACATCGGCAACGGCGACGCCGCACCGGCCGCCAGCGGCTTCACCACCAGCGGATCAACGAACGCTGTTCCGGCGAGCAGCGGCGCAGGCGTAAGCGCGACGATCATCAACAATCGTTCGTCCGACACGCCTCCTGCCGCCAACAACGACTTCCCCGGCGCAAGGCCGGCCACACCAGCCCCACTGCCGGCCATCGAAAAGCCCGCCGAAGCCCCCGACGCCGTCAACGACGTAGCCGGACAAAAAACTCCGCAGGCCCAGGCGCCCACGCTCGACAAAAACGGCAACCCCAAGAAGACCAAGGCCGAATACGACAAGGGCGAAGAGTCCAGCAGCACTCACAAAAAGAAGAAGGGCCTAAAAAAGATCAACCCCTTCTAAACACCAGCTTCAACCCGAACCACCAAGCGGCGGCCAACAACGGTCGCCGCTCTTCATGTTTGGGGTGAAGTGGGTGCCCCACCTTGGCGGAGTTAAGAGCCTGCCCTGAGCTTGTCCGATGGCTGGGCGTTGGCGCGAAAGCGCGACTTCTTTCCGAGGGGCAGGGCTCTAGCCCTGCCATGAACCCGCCTCAACCAACCGGCGCGGCTACAGTCATACGTAGGAGCAAGAACTTCAAACCCGCGCCCGCATCAATCCCGGGGCAAACGTTGTAGACTTGCGCACCATGAGGATCTTCGCCACCGTGCTTCTCGCCGCCGCAACCGCCGCTCCGCTCCTCTCACAGAGCACGCCTGCGCCTCAAGCCGCCATGGGCGTGGCACCCACAGCGCCGGTCATCTCGCCCCAGGTCAACACCGACGGCACAGTCACCCTGCGTTTCGACGACGCCAACGCCAAGGCTGTTACCGTCACCATCGAGGGCAACGCCAAACCCCTGCCCCTTACCCTCAACACCAACAACGGCGTCTGGGAAGTGACCACCACCCCCATGACGCCCGAGATCTACGGCTACACCTTCTCCGTCGACGGCAAACGCGCGCTCGATCCGCACAACGCCGACATCCGCCCTAACCTGCTCTCGCCCAGCACCGTCATGCGCATTCCCGCGCCAACCCCCCAGCCATGGGAGCTGCAGAACATCCCGCACGGCGAAGTCACCCACATCTTCTACAAGTCAAAGCTCGTCATGCCCAGCGCCTACGACACCGCCGACCGCGACATCTACGTCTACACCCCGCCCGGCTACGACCCACAGCGCAAAGAAAAATACCCCGTCCTCTACCTCAACCACGGCTACTCCGACGCAGCCAACGGCTGGACTGAAGCCGGCCAAGCCAACCTCATCCTCGATTCGCTCCTCCACGACGGCAAAATCCAGCCCATGGTCGTCGTCATGCCCCTCGGCTACGGCACCATGCGCATCATCACCACCGGCTGGGCCAGGGTAGGCGGCCTCATCTGGGAGAACCAGCAGCTCTACAGCAAGCAACTCCTCAACGAAATCATCCCCATGGTCGAAGCCCGCTTCAACATCGCCCGCGACCGCGACCACCGCGCCATCGCCGGCCTTTCCATGGGAGGCGGCCACAGCATCTACACCGGCCTCAACCACCCCGAAACCTTCGCCTACGTCGGAGCCTTCTCTTCGGCCGTGACCTCGCCCGACCTGCGCGACACCCGCGTGCCCGGCACCGACCCACTCACCCCCGCCGACTACGACAAAGGCTTCCAAACCATCGTGCCCCACGCCAAAACCCAGCAGCCAGTCAAACTCTTCTGGCTAAGCTGCGGCACAGAAGACGGCCTCATCACCGTCAACCACGCCTTCAGCACATGGGCCAAAGCGAACCTCAAAGGCAACGTAATAACCCGCGACACCCCAGGCATGCACACATGGATGGTCTGGCGCGACGACCTCATCGCCTTCACACCACTGCTGTTTCGGTAATACGCGGCACAGAGAATCACATTCACTCATACCTGTAATCCCTTCACTATCCGCGCGGGCCACGGAGATACATAGGAGAACTACCTCGACACCGCGCGCCGCCAACCCCATGGCTAGCCACACGCCGAAGGCGTCGTAAAACAGGTGTAGGTAGGGTACCGGCTATCCTGTAAAGGACATGCCGAACGAACTCCCCAAAACCTACGACCCAGCAGCCATCGAACAGAAGTGGGCAGACTTCTGGGTCAACGAGCACCTCTTCGATAACCCTGCCGCAACGTCTGGTTCCCGCTCCGAAGACGAGAACAGCACGAAGTGCTTCGTCATGCTGCTGCCGCCGCCCAACGTAACCGGTCGCCTGCACATGGGCCACATGCTCAACCAGACGGAGATGGACATCCTCACCCGCTGGCACCGCATGCGCGGCGAAGAGGCCGTATGGGTCCCCGGCACCGACCACGCCGGCATCGCCACCCAAATGATGGTCGAAAAACAACTCGTTAGCGAAGGCGCCAGCCGCAAAGCCATTGGCCGCGAAGCCTTCCTCGAACGCGTCTGGCAATGGAAAGCACAATATGGCGGAGCCATCACCGGCCAGATGCGCCGCCTCGGCGCGTCGGTCGATTGGGCACGCGAGTACTTCACCATGGACGACAACCTGTCCAACGCCGTCACCGAAGCCTTCGTGCGCCTCTACGAGCAAGGCCTCATCTACCGCGGCAGCTACATCGTCAACTGGGACCCTATCCAGCAGACCGCCGTCTCCGACCTCGAAGTCGAACACAAAGAAGTCGCCGGCAAACTCTACCACCTGCGCTATCCCTTCGCGGACGGCACAGGCTCCATCGTCATCGCCACCACACGCCCCGAGACCATGCTCGGCGACGTTGCCGTCGTCGTAAACCCAACCGACGAGCGCTACACCGCCTTCATCGGCAAGACCATCAAGCTGCCGCTCAGCGGCGTCAACGGCGCACCAGACCGCGAAATCCCCATCCTCGCCGACGACTGGGCCAAGCCCGAGTTCGGCACCGGCGCCGTCAAGGTCACGCCCGCGCACGACCCCAACGACTACGAGATCGGAAAGCGCCACGCACTTGCCAACCTCACCATCATGGACGAGACCGCGCACATCGACCTACCCGGCTCGCCCTACCACGGCCTTGATCGCTATGCGGCCCGCGAACGGATCCTCGCCGATCTCGAAGCCCTCGGCTTGCTAGTCGAGACTAAGGACCACACGCTCGCGATCGCCACATCGCAGCGCTCTGGCGCGGTCATCGAGCCGCGCCTCTCCATGCAGTGGTTCATCAAAATCCAGCCGCTCGCCGACAAGGCCATCGCCGCCGTCGAAGAAGGCCACATCAAGTTCACCCCAGCCATGTACTCGAAGACCTATTTCGAGTGGATGCGCAACATCCACGACTGGTGCATCAGCCGCCAGCTCTGGTGGGGCCACCGCATCCCGGCCTACCACTGCCCCGAATGCGGCACCACCTGCGTCTCCCGCACACGCCCCGAGCGCTGCGGCAGCTGCGACCACGCCGAACTCCAGCAGGAAACCGACGTCCTCGACACCTGGTTCAGTTCGGGCCTGCTGCCCTTCACCGTTTTCGGCTGGCCCGAACCCACGCCGGACAGCGCCCGCTACTACCCCACGGACCTGCTCGTTACCGGCTTTGACATCCTCTTCTTCTGGGTCGCCCGCATGATCATGCTCGGCACACACTTCATGCTCGATGTGCCGATGCCCGACGGCTCTGCCCGCACCCTCGCCAACGCCGTGCCCTTCCGCGAGGTCTACATCCATGCGCTCGTCCGCGACGCCGACCGCCAGAAGATGTCCAAGACCAAGGGCAACGTCATCGACCCCATCGAGATCATCGAGCGCTTCGGCACAGACGCCGTCCGCTTCACGCTCGCGTCGCAGGCATCCCCCGGCACCGACATCGCCTTCAGCGAAGCCCGCACCGAAGGCTACCGCGCCTTTGCCAACAAAATCTGGAACGCTGCCCGCTTCCTCTTCATGCAGGTCGAACGCGGCAAAGCATGCGGCTACAAGATGACCATGGGCGCGGCGACAACCGTCTCCGCCCTGCCCGAGATCACACCCATCGAGACCCGCTGGATCTTCGCGCGCCTCAGCACCGTCTGCGGCGAAGTCGACCGCGCCCTCGGCGACTACCGCTTCGACGAAGCCGCCAACGCTGTCTACCAGTTCTTCTGGGGCGAGTTCTGCGACTGGTACCTCGAACTCGTCAAGCTCCGCCTCGACTTCCCCGAAGTAGCCCCCGCCCCGGCATCGTCCGAACAGCCCATCCAGAACCCCGAGACAGCCATCTCGCTCGCCGGCCTGGTCGGTGTCTTCGAGGCGTCGCTGCGCCTGCTCTCGCCCTTCATGCCCTTTCTTACCGAGGAGATCTGGCAGTCGCTCTACGAAGGCAAGCCGCCCGCCAAGTCCATCGCCCTCGCCCGCTTCCCACAGTCCAGCGACTACCCAGCCGACGACGCAGCCGTAGCTGCCATCGACACGCTGCAATCCCTTATCGTCACCGTGCGCGCACTCCGCAAAGACCTCGGCGTCCCAGAGAAAGAACCCACCCCCATCACGCTCCACGGCGACAACCGCATCCTCGCCCTCGCCGACGCTAACCGCGACATGCTCGCGCGCATGGCCCGCGTCTCCGATGTTGAATTCGCCCAGGAACCCCTCACCGGCTCCGACGCACGCTCCGGCGTAGGCTTCGACGTATCCGTCCTCTACGAACGCCAGATCGACATCCCCGCCGAACGCGAACGCCTCACCAAGGACATCGCCAAATACACCAAGGGCCTCGAAGCAGCTAACCGCCAACTCGGCAACGAAGGCTTCCTCGCCAAAGCGCCTCAGGCCGTTGTTGACGGTCTCAAGAAGCAGCAAGCCGAAACGCAATCGCTTTACGACAAAGCCAAAGCCGCACTCGACGCACTTCCCGCGTAAGAGAAGCAGCAAGGAAACGAGGCGTGCCCGAGATGAGCACGCCTCACGAGGGTATCGGCTTAGCGGACCGCGAACGCCGCGTTCGGATTCAGCAGCGACGGTGGAGCAAACTCGACTCCCGGAGCCACGTTCCCATTCGCGCTCGGCGGCCACGCCTCAAAATATGTCACGGTCGAATTGAAGACGGGGCTCTCCTGAATCAGCCAGATGTTGCCCGCGGCGTCGACGCGAACCGCACCGGTGTCGGCAGCGTTCAGCCCGGTCGTCGCGCCGGAGATGGTCTTGATCGCAGTCGGCGTTCCGCTCGCGCCTGCGGCATACTCTACAACGCTCCCAACGCCGGTCGTGCTGACCTCCGCGGCGTACATGTTGGCGGCGCTGTCTACCGCAATCCCGGTGATCTCGCCGTTGAACGTAATGACCTGCGACGGCGCCACACTGCCGTTCGCTCCGGCTGCGAACACCAGGATCTGCGACACGCCGTCGTCCTGGTAGTTGGCCACGTATATCTTGCCTGTCGAGTCAACCGCGATATCCTCAGGGTCGATCAACTCCGTAGCGCTGCCCGTAATGGTGTAAGTAGCCGCAGCGCCAGACGTTGCTCCCGGAGCGAACACTTCAATCTGAGTAGCCAGAACGTCGCCATACGCGTCGTACTGGCCTTCCAACACATACGCCTGACCGGCGGAACTCACCGCGATACCAACGGGCTCAAATGCCGGGTTAGGCGAGAAGGTGCGCAGCGGCGATGCTGCGGAGGTGGCGCCGGCCGCGTATACGTTCACGGACGGCAAACCGGTCACGTCATCCTGGCCCGCGACATACAGCAACCCGCTGCCGTCCAGGGCCACACCGGTCGGCACCAGCGTGCTGAGTGGAATCGTGACCGCAGGCACGGTGGAATTCCCGCTGGACGCAGCTGGAAATTCCAGCACATCGTTGGCGATGGTCGCCCCTGAATAGGCGTCATCCAACGCATACACATTGCCCGCGCCGCCGGTGGCAAGCGTTCCCGACGTGCCGGTGGTCGTAGTTGTACCCGTCGTAAACCCGCCGGAGTTGCCGGCGCAGCCGCTCAGCAATGCGACCAGTGTCAGCGCACCCGCAAGGGCAAGAGTGGGGATTGGAAAGCGCGGCGACATGGCAATAACCCTTCCAAACAGAATGGCCCAAGATGCCGCGACACCCCTGAACATGGGCGCGCGGCAGGTCCTGTTTTGGGGACAGACACTCCTGCCGGGAGAAAGTTGCGCAGCACGTGCGCCACGATCAGCGCACGCACCGGATCGTTCATGCGCTGATCGTTTTCAACACACCGCGCACGTTCAACCAATGAAGAAGGGCAGCCCGAAGGCTGCCCTTTCTTACCAGTCTCCATTAGGAGAGAACATTACGCAGCGGTAACGTTCTCAGCCTGCCAGCCCTTGGGTCCCTTGACTACATTGAAGGTCACAGCCTGACCCTCCTGCAGCGAACGGAAACCGTTGCTCTGAATCGCGGTGTGGTGAACGAAAACGTCCTCACCCGACTGACGGCTCAGAAAACCAAAACCCTTAGCATCGTTGAACCACTTCACTGTTCCCTGTTCCATATTCGTATTCCTTGTCGCTCAAGTTGAGCTTTGTTGTACCGCAGAAATCAATTGGTAAATATTTGCGTGTACAGCGGACCAAGCAATACGAACCAGATCGGATACTACGACCGATTTCCACACTACGCCATTTCACACAAAATTGCAAAACCCGTGCTAACGATTCGTCGGCGCGTGCGACTGCTCCACCGCAATCGCCACATTTTCATGCTTGATGTCCAGCCGCAGCCGGTTGTAGAAGCTCATGTACGCATTCGCCACGAAGACCAGCGCAAACTCCGCCAGCACGTATCCACGCCAGCCGTCGTACAGCAGCTGAAAGCGTACCAGGAACAGCGTCAACGCCGTCACATAGTGGCTGAAGCAGTACTCGCAGGTAAACAGGTAGAAGAATTTGCGCTTGGGCAGCGACCCCGCCTGCTGGCTCTTTTCCTTGCAGAACTCGCGTGGCTCGCGGAAGACCTCTTCATGCGTCACCGTCCAGCTCACGCAGGCAATCGGCACCGCCAGCAGCAGCAAAAAGGCCGCCTGGTGGGACAAGCTCGCATGCAACAGCTCAGGAATCATCGCCCACCAGCCGACATACTTTGCGCTGCTCGCATCTTTACCGTAGGATGCGCACCGGGCCCTTAGGATTGTGCCGGTAGGATTGTCGATGGATTGGAAGAGCAGAAAGATTGCCGCGGTCATGGAAGCCGCGCTCGCCGAAGATAAGGCCACGAACGATGTCACCACCGCGCTGGCCATCGATCCGGCGCAACGCGCATCGGCCACCATCCTCGTCCGCGAGGACTGCATCATCTCCGGCCTAGGCGTCATCTGCGCCGTCTTCGACGCGTATGCATCCATGCAAACCCGCGCCGGACACAAACCGACCGGCCGCTACGACGTCATCAGCCATCCGGAGATCTTCGACGGCGTACGCGTCCGCAAGGGCCAGACCGTCGCCGTCATCCGCCACAACGCATCGGCCATCCTCTCGTGCGAGCGCGTCATCCTGAACCTGATGCAGCGCATGAGCGGCATCGCCACGCTCACGCAGGAATTTGTGCAGAAGGTAAAAGGCACACGCGCCAAGGTGCTTGACACCCGCAAGACCATTCCCGGCCTGCGCCTGCTGGACAAGTACGCCGTCACCTGCGGCGGCGGCGCCAACCACCGGCTCGACCTGCAGGACGGCATCATGCTCAAGGCGAGCCACCTCGCACTTGCCGGCGGTGTCGCCGCAGCCGTCGCACGCGCCGCCAAGGGCCGCAAACAGGGTCAGAAGATCGAAGTAGAAGTCACCAACCAGGTCGATGTGGAAGCTGCCATCGAAGCCGGCGCGGATGTCCTGCTGCTCGTCGGCATGACGCCTGCCGTGGTCACCGAAACGGTGGAAGCCGTCCGTGCCGAAGCGCCAAAGGTCCTGCTTGAAGTCGCCGAGCACCTTTCACTCGACAACGTACGCGAATACGCCGAAACCGGCGTGGATTTCGTCTCGGTCGGCGCACTCACCCGCTCCTCCGTCGGCGTAGACCTAAGCATGCGCATCACCGCAGACGTCTACTAGCCGGCCGCCCTCCTTGTTTGTCGTCCGCAGCACCCTTTGTCATCACGAAGCGAAGGGATCTGCTGCGTCTCGCCACCATATGCGTCATCCTGAGCGAAGCCGAAGGACCTGCATTGCGTTTCCATGGCACGGTTATGCCTTGAGCGAAGCACTAGAGTCGGCCAACGACACGCGAAAAGAGAACGCGTTGCACACCACAATGTATGCGGGCCGAAAGCCCGCGCTGTAATAGCCTGGGGCAAAGCCCCAGGTAAAGATTCCCTAGAACCATTGCGGGCTGTAGGCCCGCGCCATCCAAGAATGACAACGACACAATGACCACCTTCAACACCACCCGCGTCAACGAAGCCCTGCGAGGCACCCTCTTCCACAACAAACTCCACCACTTCACCACCATCGACAGCACCAACACACGCGCGCTCGCCGAAGCGAATGCGGGTGCTGCATCCAATCAGGTCTACATCGCCGACGAGCAGACAGCAGGCCGTGGCCGTGGCGGTCACACCTGGCACTCCGAACCGGACCGCGGCCTCTACATGACCGTTCTCGTGCGCCCCACGCTCAGCAGCAACGACGTCCTAAAACTCTCCCTCGCAACCGCACTCGCAGCCTATTGGGCCATCCACGAAATCACCGGCTACAGCATTGACCTCCGCTGGCCCAACGACCTCGTCGCCCCGCAGGCGAACGGTCCAAGCCGCAAGCTCGGCGGCATCCTCACCGAAGCTGCATCCACACCGGACGGCAACCTCCGTCACGCAGCCATCGGCATCGGCATCAACCTCAACCAAACTGTGTTCCCCGAAGAACTGCAAGCCGCGGCAACATCGTTGCGCATCGTAGCTGGCCAGCCGATCTCACGCGAAGCCATCGCCACGGCTCTACTGCGATATATCGATCGCGAACTTCGCCGTTTGCAGGATCAAACAAGCGACATCTTCCAACGCTTCGAACACACGAGCACCTGGACCAGCGGCAAGCGCGTCCACGTCGCCGAGGACGAAGGCTATACTGGCATCACCGCTGGACTTACCGCAGACGGCCTCCTCCGCATCGCATGCGACGACGGCACCTTCCGCACGGTGCGCCACGGCGGCGTTCGCGAGTTGTAATAAACAACCGACGACAAGCAGGGAGATCTGAATGCTGCTGGCGATCGACATAGGCAACACCAACATGGTCATGGGGATCTATCGCCCTGCGACCGCCGACGCACCCGCGGTTCAGACACATTGCTGGCGCATCGCAACACCCGTCAAGCAAACCGTCGATGAAGTCCGCATGGCCATCCACGCGCTGTTCGCACTCGACAGTGTCGAGACGTCCGCCATCACCGGTGTCGCCATCTCTTCCGTCGTTCCGCCCATCGATTCACTCCTGCGCGATGTCATGGAGAAGCTCTTCAACATCAAGCCGCTCTTCGTCGAACCCGGTGTCAAGACCGGCCTGCCCGTGCTCACAGACAATCCCGCCGAAGTCGGCGCGGACCGCATCGTCAACTGTGTCGCCGCGTTCGAGCGCTACGGCGGCCCCACCATCGTCGTCGACCTCGGCACCGCGACCACCTTCGACGTCATCTCCGCACGCGGTGAGTTCCTCGGTGGCGCCATCGCTCCCGGCCTCGGCATCAGTGCCGACGCACTCTTCAACTCCGCCGCCCGCTTGAGCCGCGTCAACATCCGCAAGCCAGCCAAGGTCATCGGCACAGGCACCGTCGATAACATTCAGATCGGCCTCTTCTACGGCTACGTCGGCCTCGTCGACGGCATCTGCGAACGCATGATCGCCGAGCTCGGCCCGGAGACAAAGGTCATCGCAACCGGCGGCTTCGCGCGTCTGCTCGCAGAAAGCTCACGCACCATCAAGGCCGTCGACGACAACCTCACACTCGACGGCGTCCGCATGATCTATGAGCGCAACCAGGATCGTTCGCGCCGCCGCCCAGTCCCAGTCCCCGCCGTGCCGGCACGCAGCGAGTAGCAGACTCGCCGTGCTGAATTACTTCAACTACTTCACAGAAATCGAACAGCGCTTCAGCGCGCGCCGCGGCGGCATCCTTCTGCTCTCCACGCTCGACTGGGCACTCATCGAAACCTGGCGTGAAGCCGGTGTGCCATTGGCAGCTGTGCTCCGCGGCATCGACGCAGCCTTCGACAAATACGACGCGCGCCTAGCCAAAGCCAGCGGTCGCCTGCGCAAAGTCAACGGCCTCGCATGGTGCGCGCAATCCGTCATGCAGGCTGCGGAAGAGATGCGCGAAGCCGCCATCGGCGGCACGCCCATCGAAGCCAAAGGGCCGCAGGAGAGCGGCTTCGAATACGAACGCATCGCCGCCTATCTATCTTCGAACGCAGTCGCGCTTGAAGCCGCGGCATTGCCCGAAATCAACAGCATCGCCACCCGCCTGCGCACGATGGCCTCCGAAATCCTCGAAGCCAAAGCCGCCGACAACCAAGCTCTCGAGACCACACTCACCGCACTCGAGCAACGCCTCTTCGCCGCCCTCACCCTGAGCGCAACAGAAGAAGAATCCATAGCACTCCGCGAACAAGCCGCCCGCGAACTCGCGCCCTATCGCGGCAAAATGTCCGCCGTCCAACTCAAACAAGTCACCGACCAGTTCCTGCACAAGCGCCTGCTCGACGCGCGCGGCCTCCCGCGCCTAAGCCTCTTCTACATGAGCCTCGGCTAGCCATCCTCACAATGCATCATCCCTGTCACTGCGGAAGAACGTATCCTCCCCACCGAAGCGGAGGGGACCCGCCGTCCTCTTCAAGCGCCCCGAACCTGCATCCACCTCAACAAAAGCGTCCGCACAATTGCGGGCTGAAGGCCCGCGCTGTAATAGCCTTGGGCGCAACCCCAGGTTTCCATGCCACCATGATCTGCCGGCTATAAGCCCGCGCTGACGACATCCCATGAAGCCACCCGACCACAACGCGCCCGAAACACTCCTCGCCACCATCACGCAAGCCATGCCCGAGCGCGTCGAGCCACGCTGCCGTCACTTCGGCACCTGCGGCGGCTGCCAACTCCAACACCTCCCCTACGAACAACAAACCGCAGCCAAACAAGCCATGCTCATCGACCTGCTCCACACTTCTGGCCTGCACACGCACCCCCAAATCGAACTTCATACGGCCGATCCATGGGCCTACCGCAACCGCGCCCGCATGCGTGTGCAAGGCAACAACATCGGTTACAGCCGCCGCGCAAGCAACGACTTCCTCAGCATCGAAGAGTGCCCCATCACCTCGCCACTTCTCTGGCACGCAGCGTCAACGCTGCAAACCATCGCGCGCGACAGCAAAACATCATGGCCCACATCCACCAGCAGCTTCGAACTCTTCGCCAACCACGACGAGACCGCCCTGCAGCTCTCCCTGCAACTCGACGCCACCGTAGCCACCGTCGACCGCGAAGCGCCCGCAGCCCTGCGCAAACTCTGCGAAACGCTTCAAGCCCACATCCCGCAGCTCGCAGGTGCAGGCCTCTCCGTAGCCGCAACACCCGACCGCACGCAGTCCAGGCGCATACAGGAGAGCCAGCGTGTCGAGATCGCCCGCTGGGGCCGGCCCGCACTCAACTACACGGTCGCAGGCCGCAGTTACCACATCACACGCAACGCCTTCTTCCAGGTAAACCGCTACCTTACCGGGACAATGATTGACATCGTTACGCATCAACGCAGCGGCAACCTCGCATGGGACCTCTTCGCCGGCGCGGGCCTGTTTTCAGTCCCGCTCACCGAACGCTTCCAGCAAGTCATCGCCGTTGAAATCGGCGAACCCGCAGCCACCGACCTCGCGGCACATCTGCAGGCATGCGGCCCGAAGCACCAGGCGATACGCAGCACCACGCAAGCCTTCCTCGAAGCACAAACCAGGCGTCCTTCCGCAATACCCGATCTCATCGTTCTCGATCCGCCACGAGCAGGTCTCGGCTATCCCGTCGTCCGTACTCTCTCCCAAATTGGGCCACGCGAAATCGTCTATGTCTCCTGCGACGCAGGAACCTTCGCGCGCGACGCCAAGCCGTTGATAGACTCCGGCTACACACTGGCTGCACTGCATCTCCTGGACCTCTTTCCCCAGACATTTCATACCGAAACCATCGCCGTCTTTCGCCGCTGAGTTGTTCACGGGGCCCGTGCGAGGAGCAGCGCATGCCGTCCCCAATCCAACGCGCAGCCCAGCACCGCGGCGCACCGAGCCTCCTCGCACGCGAGACCCCAGCACACCCTGCGCCGTTCTCGCACGTGCATCCGCTGCAACTGCGCAACGCACCCATGTTGCTGCTCGCGCTTTGCTTCGCTGCCGGCATCCTCTGCCGCAGCTGGTGGCAGCCTGCAGCCGACGTGGCAGTCACATGCGCTCTGCTACTCCTTATCGCCGTCATCGCGTGGCGATACGCCCCACGCCTTGCATGGCCCACAACTGGCATTCTCTGGATCGCCCTCGGCTGGACTGCGGGAGCACTTGAGCCGGCGACGCAGGACAACGCGCTCCTTCACTACGCCGACGAACTCCAGCGCACTGTCGAAGCCCGCGTTATAGCCGTACGCACACTCCCCCCGCGCACTTCAGCAGCGGACGCTCCACAAACAACAGACCGCACGGACGAAGAGAACGCCTTCGCAGCGCTTGAACCAACGCAAGCAGCCGCGCAATCCATCGACCTCGACGTGCAGTCCATCGAAGACATGACACCCGACCGCGACTGGATGCAGCCGGTCCACGGAGGCATCCGCGTCACACTCTTCACCAAGCCCGGAACGGTCGCCGTCACACCACCGTGCGGCGCACACGTCACACTCACCGTCCGTCTGCGCCCTCCCCGGCGCTACATTGACCCCGGCGTCTTCCAATACGCTGAAGCTCTCGAAGCACGCGGCATCACCGTACAAAGCAATGCAGACGCGGCCACGCTGCGCACCGTCAACACGGCACATCCCACATGGGCGTGCCGTGTCGCTGTCGCGCAGCAGTGGGCGTCATCACGCCTGCAACGCCTCAGCAGCAATCCTCCGCATCGCCTTGCCAAGCCACTTCGCCTGACCGCAGCGGACACAGCCATGCTCTCAGCCATGCTCTTCGGAGACCGCACACGTCTCACCGGAGACCTCCGCCTCGCCTTCGAACGCACCGGCTCATTCCACCTCTTCGTTGTCGCCGGCATGCATGTCGCACTCTTCATCGCACTCGTGTACGGTGGCCTGCTGCGCATGCGCATGCCGCGATGGCCCGCCGCAGCCATCGCCCTCACCGCGGCCACGGGCTACGCCATCCTCACCGGCTTCGGAGAACCTGTGCAGCGCGCGCTCCTCATGTCCGCGGTCTATCTGCTCACGGTGCTCCTCGCCCGGGGCCGCAACACGCTCAACGCCCTCGGCGCCGCAGCACTCGCCATGCTGCTGTTGCATCCCGGCGCGCTCTTCGAATCCAGCTTCCAGATGACCGTCCTCGCGATCGTTGCCATCGGCGGCATCGCATACCCTCTGTGGGAGCGCACGCTCGGCCCCTACCTGCGCGCATTGCGCAACATCGACCTCGTCCGTCTCGACTCCTACCTCCCGCCGCGCCTCGCGCAGTTCCGCGTCAGCCTGTTGTGGGTAGGCCAGGCGCTCTATCCCAATCGGCAAAGCAAGCCAAAGCGATGGCAGGGCCGCGCTCCGCTCACGCACCGCATCCCGGCACTCGCCATACGCGCTGTTCTACTCACCGCCGAACTCACGCTCATCGGCCTGTGCAGCGAAATCGTCATGGCCCTCCCCATGGCGCTTTACTTCCACCGCGCCACGCCCTTCGGCATCCCCGCCAACCTGCTCGCCGTGCCGCTCGTCGGCGCGCTGATGAGCTTCGCCATCGCCACCTTCATCGCATCGCTCATCCACCCACTCGTCGCGATCATTCCAGCCGCCGTAACGGCGCTCTTGCTGCATGCAGTCACAGCCGCTATCGGCGCCATCAGTTCCCTGCGCGGCGCGGACATCCGCATCCCCGCACCGCTCGTCATCAGCATCATGGCCGCCATTGCATGCTGGTTCGCGCTCACATACCTGCTGCGCCTTGAAGCGCTCAAACTCCCGCGCTACGCTACCCTGCTGCTCCCCATCAGTCTCGTGCTCGTGCTGTGGCCCTATCGTCCAAAACTCCACCCCAGCGCACTCGAATTCACCGCCATTGACGTAGGCCAGGGCGACTCACTTTTCGTCGCCTCGCCCCTCGGCCAAACCATGCTCATCGACGCAGGTGGTCCCACCGGCTCCGCCACCATCGATCAAACCACGGCCTTCGATGTCGGCGAGCAGGTCGTCTCACCCTACCTTTGGTCGCGCGGCCTGCGGCGTCTTGATGTCCTTACCCTCACCCACGCGCACAGCGACCACATCGGCGGCATGCTCGCTGTCCTCCGCAACTTCCGTCCACGCGAACTCTGGCTCAGCGTCGACGCCGGCACACCCGCTTTTCGCGCTCTCATTCACGAAGCCACACTGCAGGGCATCACCGTCCGCCACATGCACGCAGGCGACACCGCCGCATGGGGCGGCACCAGCATCCGCGTTCTAAGCCCGCAGCCCGCCTATCAGCCACGCAAAGACCCCGTCAACGACGACTCCCTCGTCCTGCGTATCGCCTACGACAAAAGCAGCGTGCTGGCCGAAGGTGACGCCGAACGCCCATCCGAAACGGTTATTGCCACAGAAGACATCGGCCCAGTCACGCTGCTCAAAGTCGGCCACCACGGCAGCAACACATCGTCCACCGACGCTCTCATCCACGCCGCCCGGCCGCGCGCCGCCATCATCTCCTGCGGCCGCGGCAACCGCTTCGGCCACCCGCGCATGCCGGTCCTGCAACGCCTGCAGGCCAGCCACGTGCTCACCGCACGCACCGACGAGATGGGCGCCACCCAATACCTGCTGCACAATAACGGCAGTTTCGAGACGAATATCCTCAGCTCCCAGCGGTAACATTCGTGCAACGCGAACTTCCAGCTGGAGGTCACAGACATATGGCGCACGTCTCATCAGAACCCACGGCAGCCGCACACATCAACATCGGCACGGAGATGGAGCGCATCGAAAAAGAGCGCAAGCTCCTGCGCCGCCTGCAGACGATGATGAACATGATCATGCAGGTCATAGCGCAGGATCCATCGCTCACTCCCGACGAAGCCTCGCAGATGATCGCCGACAGCCGTCAGGCCGCGCTCGCCATGTTCCCCGGCAAGGAACTCGCCTACGACCTCATCTGGAAGCCCCGCTTCCAGCGCCTCATGGTCGAACGCTTCCGCCTCCACTAAGAATGACGCCGCGCCACCGCCCGCTCTGGAGTAACAATGCGTTTTCGCGGCCAACTAGCTTCAGCCGCTAATTAGGTATCCGCCGTTATCTATGTCTCAGACGTCACTATGTTGGCGATGCCATCTACGTCTCCGACACACCAATGGCAAGCGGCCTGAAGACCCCCATAGAAGCGACTCATGGTGAAATCCTTCTCCCTGCGCAACGAGCGGACTGAAGGTCCGCAATGTAATAGCCTGGGGCGAAGCCCCAGGATTCTAGGCCACGTGAATCTGCGGGCTGAAGGCCCGCGCTATGTGCATCCGATGCGTCCGAGATCGCGGGAACGTCCCCTAAAAGAACGATCCGCCACGGCCGCGCAGCGCATATGCCAGCGCCTCCAGCGTGCGCTCTGGCGGGACATCCACCGGAACGGCAACGCCCATCTTCCCGCACAACCCATCCAGCATGCGCGACGCCAGCGTCGCCCGCGTCGCCATGGGCAGTTCAATAGCCCGCCCCAGGTACGTGTCAATCACGTGCAGATCATCCCCTCCAAGCCGCATCACAGCATCGACCGGAATGCCGGCCAGGACCGGCGCTGGTGCTGCGGGCACACTGCCGAAGCCTGCTGTAAAGCTGCGCGAGGCCGGCAACGAACTATAGCCAGCGAACTCGTCCGTCCGCTCATGCACCACAATCGTGTCTGCCACCAGATCACCAAGCCGCTTGTTCTGCCGCGTCACCATAATGGACACGGCGCCCACCAGGTACATCCCAGGCAGCAGATCCACCACCCGCAACAGGTTCCGCGCCAGCGCCTCAAAAAACGTGATCTGCCGTCCGCTGTCCTTGACCACCCGAATCTTCATCACGCGTTTGCCGGGCGTCTGCCCGTTTCGAAACGCTTCAAACAGCGAAAAATAGCCCCAATACAGCAAAAAATACGCAAAAATAATGCCGGCAACGAACCACTTTCCCGCCGTATCGCTCATGGAGTTCAGGTGCCGCTGCGTCGCCGGAATCGCGAACACAATCACAATAACGATGCCAAGCACAATGTTTGCAGCAACTTGGATCAGGATGTCGAGCAGCACCGCAAGGAAGCGGCTGCCCAGCCCAGCCAGCGGAAAATGCAACTCCACCTGCTCCGGCGTTTCAACCGCGTACGACCCACCACCATCGGCCCACATGCGTTCGTTCACTTAGGCTGTCTCCAGTTAGCATCAGTGTATGGTGTCGAACGGCTGGATCGCGGTGCGTCGTGCGGATTGGGAGCGGCTCGACGCGCTCACCCGCGAAGTGGACATCAGGGGATTGAAGGAGCTTTCGCCGGAAAACCTCCGAGACTTCGGCCTGCTCTATCGCCGCGCAGCCGCCGACCTCTCCGCCGTGCGCACCGACCGCACGGCTGAATCACTCGCGGTGTACCTCAACCGCCTCGTCAGCCGCGCCCACAACCACGTCTATAGCGGCCAGCGCACCAGCCTGCTCTCCGTCTGGCAGTTCCTCTCAGCAGATTTCCCACGGCTCTTCCGCCGGCTCTTTCCATACATCGCTGTGTCTATCACGCTGTGCCTCCTGGGCGCCCTGCTGGGATCGCTGGCAGCCATTGCGCGGCCGCAGTTCATGCGCGCCACGCTGGGGCCTGAAATGATCGCCACCATCGAACGCCACGAGATGTGGACCAAGAGCGTCGTCAGTGCCAAGCCGCAGGAATCCAGCCACATCATGACGAACAACATCACGGTCACCTTCATGGTCTTTGCGGGAGGCATCGTGGCAGGGCTGCCCACAATCCTAATGCTCTTCTGGAACGGCATGAGCGTCGGCATCATTGCGACAGCCTGCGCCCAACACGGCATGGCGCTCGACCTGTGGAGCTTCGTCGCCGCGCACGGTGTCCTTGAACTACCGGCCATCTTCATCGCAGGCGGAGCAGGCCTCCGCATCGCCAGCGGCTTGCTCTTTCCCGGCATGCTCTCGCGACGGAACTCGCTTGCGCTCGCGGGCTCTGAGGCCTCGCGCCTGCTCGCCGGCACGATTCCCATGCTCTTCGTCGCCGGCACGCTGGAGGCATTCCTCTCGCCGACCGCAGCACCCATGGCAGTCAAGTTTTCGGTAGGCGCGCTGCTCTTCACGGCACTCTGCTACTGGCTCAGCGAAGGCGGCCGCGACCGGACAGAACGAAACGATGTTGTCCTGCCGGACGGGCCGGCTACGCGCCGCGCGGTCGCTTCGTGAGGCGTTCACACGCCTTTTTATTGGCTTCGCCGTGGGACTTCCGATGGCCGGCGTGAACATTGAATCCTGACCAACGGGAAGGCCACCCGAAGGAGTAAAGAGGCGTGTAAACGCCCGCCCCACGCGCAGTGGGCCCGTCCGGCAGGACAAGCTTATAACCGCCCTTTGGCCTTCACTTCTAGATATTTCGAGATCGCATCCGCAGCCACATGCGATGCCGTCGTCTCCACCACCAGCACACCCTGTGCACGCAACTGCGCCAGCGTCGTCCGCCTGCGCTCCAGCATCTCCTGCGCCGCCGTCGCCGCATACATGGCACGAGCATTTGCGGGTTTCTCCGAAGCCATCGCCTCCAACTCCGGATGCTGCAGCAGCACCAGCACCACCAGGTGCCTGCGGACAAGACTCGTCACCGCCGCGACAATCTCCGGCCGTCTCGCCGTCTCGGTCATCTCCGTAATCCACAGCACCAACCCGCGCCGCCGCTGCAACTGCCGCAACCGCATGGATGCCAGCATATGATCGGCTTCCGCAGCCTCACTCCGCACCTGCGCCAACGCATCCACAAACCGCCTCAGATGCAGCGGCCCCGCGCCCGGCAGCAGTTGCTGCTGAATGCCGCGCCCATACGTCAGCAGAGCGCATTTGTCGCCCGACTGATTCACCACCCGCGCCAGCATACCCGCCGCAGCCGCAGCCTGATCCAACTGCGTCACCACACGCGTCTCGGTGGCAACCGCGTCATCAAATCCATCCAGCACTGAACCCGGGTGCGCATCAGCACTGCTCCCAAGCTCAAATGCAGTACGCGACAGCCGTCCCGCATCCAGCACCACCCACACCTGCTGCGACCGCTCTGTCGTGAACTGCTGTGTGATCAGCTTGTTCATGCGCGCTGTGGATGTCCAGGAGATATTTCGCAACTCATCGCCAGGCTGATAGTCACGCATCGTCTCAAACTCGCGGCCAAGGCCAATGCGCCGCAGCCTGCGCTTCTCCAGTTCAATCTGCCGCGCACGCATCAGGTATAGCTCCTGCGACGCGCCCGCCGCCTCACCCGCGGCATACACCCGCACCGTCTGCGACACGTCCGCAACGGCCCACCGCTGCATCAGCCCAAGCACGCTGCGGTACCGCAGATACACCTTACCCAATGGCAGATCACCGCGCTGACTGGGCGTGGCAAACACACGCACACTTGCAGGATCGTTGGGATACGAAACGACCTTCACTGCACGGGGCATGCTCGTGAGCGACGGATGCAGATCATCTGTGAGCAACACCGTGTACATGCCGTGCACAGTATGCAAAGCGGTAAGCTCCATCTCCACCGGACGCCCAAGCTCAGGAGCATGTACAAAGCGCCGCGTCACCGTAAACCGCTCTGGCGCGGGCAACGCGATCGCATCACCAAGTGCAGCAATCAGAATCAGTGCATCCACACCAAACATCAGCCACGGTGTCTTCGAGTGGCGAAATGCGGGTATAGCCAGCAGCAGAGCAGCACACAGCAACAGCAGCGTACGTGGCGTAAGCCCGAAGCCCAGCGCACGGCCAAGCAGACGCCCCTTCGGGTGCGCCTCGTGGCTTACGGGCTGCGGAATCAGCGTCTGCATCTGGCTACTTCGGCAGCGGTGTTGCCGCAAGAATGTCGGCCAGGACGCGGTCGCTGTTAAAGCCCTCCAACTCAGCCTCCGGCTTCAGCATCAACCGGTGCCGCAGCACAGGAACCGCCGCTGCCTTCACATCATCGGGCAGCAAATAGTTGCGGCCATCCCGCGCAGCCTGGGCCTTTGCCACCAGCAACAAACTCGCAGCAGCACGCGGCGAAGCGCCCAGCGTCAACGCGGGCCACTCACGCGTGCGCCGCACAACAGCCAACAGGTAGTCGAACAACGCAGGCTCAACCTGCACCGCACGCACCTCGTGCCGCGCGGCGTCCAGCAGGCCCGGTTCAATCGCATGGATCGCAATATCCTCCATGCGCCGGCCAACGGTCACGCCATGGTGCCGCTCCAGCACGATTCGCTCTTCCGCCGCACTCGGGTACTCCACGCGAATCTTCATCAGGAAGCGGTCCAGCTGCGCCTCCGGCAACGGATAGGTGCCCTCAAACTCAAGCGGATTCTGCGTCGCAAACACGGTGAAGTACGCGTCCAGCGGATGCGTCACACCGTCCAGCGTCACCTGCCGTTCCTCCATGCTCTCCAGCAACGCAGCCTGTGTGCGGGGAGGCATGCGATTGATCTCGTCGGCCAGCATGAACTGCGTGAACACAGGCCCGCGATGAAACTGGAACTCACCCGTCCGCGGCGAGAAAACGTTTGTACCAAGGATGTCCGCGGGCATCGTGTCGGGCGTCCCCTGCACGCGCCGGAAGTCAAGCGCCAGAAAACGCGCGAGCGTCTTCACCGCCAGCGTCTTCGCGACACCGGGCACACCTTCAATCAGCGCGTGGCCGCCGCACAGCAGCGTGGTCAATGCCTGCTCAATTAATACTTCCTGCCCTGCAAGTACGCGACCAAGCTCGGCGCGGCCGCTGCGAAACAGTTCTAACGAGGTACTTGCCTGGTCAGTCACACAGTCTCCGATACGGTTAGTGTAGTCAACGATATGTTCTGTGTAGGCTGCATCAAATCACGCAGCCGGTCCATCTCTGCATCGGCAGCACGCACCAACAGCAGCGCCTCGCGTGGACGCAGCTTCTCATAACGAGCGCCGTCGAAGCGCTCCAGCAGTGTCTCAAGCGGCTGCGCATCCACTGCAAAACGCGCATGCACACCCGACGCGATTTCGGATGCTGATCCCAACAACGCCGCAGGCAGGATGCCACAGCTCTGCGTAAGAAACTTATGCAGCCTTCGCCTCGCAGCCTCCGTGGCAGGTTGTGTTGCGCCGGCACGCTCGTAGAGCGCGCCCATGTTCCGCACAAATTCAATGGGCGATGTCCGTGGCACACGCACCGGCTCGCGCAGCGGCCCACTTCTGCGGCTGTAGCTGAACAGCAGCAGCACGATCACGAGTGCTGCCTGTATCGCCAACGACCACAGTGGCAGGCCCGCCAGGTAGTCCGAAGGCGAATCCTGATCGCCATGGTAGAACTCATCGAACACAATCCGCCGCGCATTCGGCCCCTTCGCCGGACCAATGGACGCCAGCAGTAACCGCAGGCTGCTGTCCTGCGCGATACCGCGGTTCGTCAGCGGCTCCGCGGAACTCCACCACACAAACTCACCGCCATGCGCATACGGCCGATGCACCACAACAGCATCCGCGCCGCAACGCTGATCCACGCGCACAGACGGTTCTATTTCGGCCCAAGGCTTGCCATCGTAGGTTGAAATCGAACCGGTCTGCGCCAGCACATCCGCGCCCTCGGGTGATGAGGTGCACAGGTCCGTCAGCAACTGGGATGGAAAGCCCGTGCGTCCACCCGGCAAGAAATACGCACCGCGAAATCCCGTTGCAAGCACGCGCCCGCCACGGCGCAGAAACCGCTCTACCGCCGCGTAGTCACGCTTCTGTTCCTCTTCGCCTGGTGCGTTCGGCCCCGCAAGAATGTATGTGGTGTGCGGTGCATCCATATGATCCAATGCAGTCGCTTCCTGGTTCGACCGGTCCACGCTGTAGCCGAGGCTCGGCAGCAACAGAAACGCCGCTCTCGCGCCATGCGTTCCCGTGTTGTATGTGGTGGGCGTCCCATCATCGTCTGCACTGGCGGGCGCAATGAAGGCAACAATCATCACCAGCAGCAGCACGCCGCCCGCAAGCCACAGCACCATGCGGCGATCAGCATTTGTCGCGCTCATGCAGCCACCGCCTGTGAGCGCGCTTCCCGCATTGCCTCATACTGCACTCGCGCCTGCTCATAGTCCGTCGCACCCGCTGCCTGCAACCCATACCAGATGCGCTCAAACTCACCCGTCTGTGCACGCAACAAGCCACCCAGCGGCGATGCCGCATCCACAAGCCGCAGCGCCTCGCGTGGCGTGCGTGTGCCGCTACGGCGCAGTGTCCGGCGATCCTCAAGCACCACAATCGAGGCCCAGTACAACGCATGCACCGCTTCGCGCCATTCGCCTCGCTCTGCATGTTGCCGAGCCTGGTCAGCCCACATCCGCGATGCAGCCAGTGCAGCCTCTCGCGACACATCGCCGTGAAGGCGCCCAAGCGCTACACGCTGCCGGTCCAGTGCGCGATACACCCATAGCAGCAGGATCAACAGCGCAGCAATCAAAGCGCCCCACTGTAAGGCTGTGCCCAACCAAGGAGCCGCACGCCCCAGCGACGACACGCCGCCGAACAGCTTTGCGAACTGCTGCGAAATCCACGCACCAACTCGGTCCCCCAGCGAATAGCCGCGATCCGTGCGAAATTCACTGCGCCGCAGGACTGCCTCACGCGCTGCCTTCTGCGCCGCCGTGATCTCGTCGCTGTGCTGTGGAAGCGCATCCAGCTCAGCCTCCTGCTCAACAAGCCGCTGTTCCGCACGCGGCAGCATCCCCAGCCGCAAGCTGTGATTCACGTCATTGCGATCGTCCAGCAGATCGCGCAGCCATCCATAGCGCTCCGTATAGGCCGGCCCTGACGGCGGCTGCACACGATCGTCCTCGCCTACATTCGTGGCATCGCACGCAGTCACCACGCGGGCACAGTCGGCGACAAGCCGCCGCAAACTGTCCAGGTGTGCACGATACGCATCAGGCGTAACCGTCTTCAAGGAAGGCATTGGATGCGGCACGACCACGGGTGGAGATTGTGCAGCAGCATCCAGGGCAAGGCACAGCAGCGCGCCGGCACACCAGCGACGAGCCAACGCGGCGATGCGATCGAACAGCATGCCCCTGTCAGATCTCCGGCGTGTATGCAGGTGCTGCCGCAGGCAACGTACGCCGCATCAGCAACTCGATATCGAAGCCCTCGCGCCGCACACGCTCATCAATGTAGAAGAGCGTGAACGCGATCGAAGCAATGGGTGCAACCAGCGTGACCCCGGCAAATTGCACCAGCATCATCACGGCCTGCACCGCAATAAACGCCCCACCGCGCAGACTTACCGCTGCAAACAATAGAGGCGCCTGCACCGCGGCCACCACCAGCTGCAATGCGTACATCAACAGCCACGCCAGAAAGATGCGCCCCTTGTGTCCCGCCACAAGCGTCTTGGACCGTCGCATCGACGCATTCACGCCAAGGTTCTCGCTCACGCCTGCCGGCACAGCAAGCGTATAGCGGATGAAGTTGATGACCCCCAGCACAAAGCCCGCGGCCATCAGCAACGATGCCGCCAGCGCAACGAGCCCATAGATCCACGCCTCCGGCTTGGCGCCCAGCCGCGCGATCATGGCGACCGAGCCGAACAGGCCAACCACACCCGGCAGCATCGGCCACAACATGCTCCAGAACTGCCGCAGCACGATACCGGACCACCGCAGCCAGCGGCCACGCACCTCGCGAAATGCAATGCCGGCTGAAGTAGCCATGCTCTGCCCACTGCGGTTCACCGCGTCCGTCGTAGCGGCGTTGGAGATGCCGTACGCGATCAGGAACACAATCGCTGCGGGAAGCGCATACAACTGCAGCATCACCGTGTCCCGCAGGACACTACCCATCGGCAGCGGCGTGCCGATCCTTGGCTGCAGCAGGTCTGCACGGTGCGTCAGCGTCAAAAACAAAAGCCGCAGCGCAGACATCACAAGCAACGCCCCGCCCGGCACCATGCCAATCCCAACAAACAGCCAGAAACGTTGCCGGTACAGCGTAAAGGTCCGGTCCAGCACCTCACCTGTTGAAAGCGGACGGAACTGCGGCACGGGCGCTTGTGTGACGGGCACAGGCGGCATATAAGCCGGTGCACCATATGTGGACGGCGAAAATCCCGAATACGACTCGCCTTGGCTTACGGCATCGTTGGATGACACTAGTTGGCTCCTGCGCCAGCTGGAATGTTTGTACTGGAAAGCCATTGCTGCAATCCGGGCTGCTGCTGTGCGCGGAATTTCACACACGTGTCAATCTCGCCGAGCGCATCGCGCAATGCACGCCCGGATGCCTCGACAGGATGTGCTGCAAAGAACTGTTGCACATCCGCCTTATCGGCATCCGTGCAGAACGAGCCTGCCGCCGACACCACACGGTTGCCGCTGGACGTGGTGAACTGTGCGTGCACCTTATCCCAATTTGTTTTGATGTAAGCCCATGTCTCCGGCCGCGTCTGCCTGCGCGACAGCAGAATATCCAGCAGAATCCAGCTGTCCTGGTTCCGTATCTTTCCGCTCGCAACGTTATCCAACGTGCGTTGCACAAGGACGGGATCCGTGAAGTACGCCAACGAAAACAATGCGCGCGTCTGCACTTCAGGATTCGTGCTCGTGTCTGCTATGTGCTGCAATGTGTCATAGAGAGCAGCGTCTCCATGCTGTGTCGCAAGTGCAACCGCCGATTGGGCCAGCTCCGGATCGACGCTCTGATCGCCATGGAGATACGCTGTGGCAATCGTCTTCGCCTCTGCCAGCGCGCTCGGGTCGTCTGCGCTGCCCAGCACGCTCAGCAGGTCCGACCGGCGCTGCCGCATCTCAACCGTGTCGTTCGGCTTCGCCGGCCCCAGCGATGCATACACCGGGCCAAACTGCTGGCGCACCCAGCCTTTGATCTGCTCCACCTGCGCATCGGTAGCAACACGATCCCGCAGCGACGACAAACCGCTCAGGCTTTGCTCCAGCACCTGCGGATTCGGGTCGTTGCGTAACGAAGCGACGAGACTTAGATAGGAAGAAACCGTGCCCTGCCCCGAGCGCAGCAGCGCATATTGATCGCCGATGAGCAGAATCCGATCCGGTGCCCTTAACTGCGGTGCAGCAGCCTGCACCTGCTTCAACGTCGCGTCGTCATACGCGCTGCGATAAAAGCCCTTTGCCGCTGCATTCGCGAACGCTCCAGGTTGCGGCACTGTCACGCTCCCATTCCCGCTTATCACCTGGCAGTTGCCACCGGTAACGCAAACTGGAACCGTCCACTGCTGCGCCGCGCCACTCTGTGGAGCAAGGTAGAAACGGCTCTGCTGCACGGTATAACTGCTGGAGCCATTCGCCCTGAAGCTCAACAGCGGCTCGCCCGGCTGCGCCACAAAGCTCGCCATGATCTTGTCTACCGGCTTACCGCTGGCCTTCGTCTGCGCGCCCCAGAAGTCTTCGGCAGTGGCATTGCCGAACTTGTCCGCCTCCATGTAGTTGTGTACGCCTTTCTCAAAGACGTCCTCACCCACATAATGCTCCACCATGCCGATCACTGCGCCGGCCTTGCCATAGGCGATGCCGTCAAACTGCTCGTTGATCTCGTCTGGCGTATCGGCCTTGCTGCGAATCGCGCGCGTCTCCGGCGCCGCATCCAGGTTCAGCGTGCTGTTCAGGCTCTGCGCTTCATCCTCGCGCAGGCCCCATGTTGGCTGCCACTCATTTACAGCCTTGAATTCCATCCACGTGGCAAAACCCTCGTTCAGCCACAGGTTGTCCCACCACTGCATCGTTACGAGATCGCCAAACCACTGGTGCGCCATCTCATGCGCCACATCAACGGCAACACCCTTCTTCGCGGACAGCGCCGCATTCTTCTCATCCACCAGCAGTGCGGTCTCGCGATAGGTGATACAACCCCAATTCTCCATCGCACCCGCTTCAAAGTCGGGAATGCCGATCATGTCCAGCTTCGGCATCGCATACTTCACGCCAAAGTACTGGTTGTAGTAGTGGAGGAAGTGCTCCGCTGCGTGCAGGGCAAAGGGTGTCAGCGCAATCTTGTCTGGCGTCGAGCAGCTGCGGATTGGCGTGCCGTCCGCCTCGCCGCTGCTGCATACCCAATCGCCCACCTGGAACGCCAGCAGGTAGGTCGACATCTTCGGCGTTGTCGCAAACGTCTGCGTATGCATGCCGTTCGCCGCAGGCTTGTCGCTCAGCATGTTGGTGTTTGCGATCACGATATCGCCCTTGTCCACCGTCAGCGATAGGTCGAACGTGGCCTTCAGCGCCGGCTCATCAAAACTCGGAAACGCGCGCCGCGCATCCGTCGATTCAAACTGCGTCACGGCATAATTCCGCTTCTCCGTCTTCGACAGATAGAACCCACGCAGCTTGTCATTCAGAATACCGGTGAACTCAATCTCCAGCGATGCCTTGCCCACCGGCAGCGGCTTCGCAAATGTAAACGTCGCCTGCTGCTTGCCTTCGTCATAGCTCACAGTACCGGTTTGCCCCGCAGCCTTCACGCTGGCAATCTTCAGTTCAATCGCGTTCAGCGTAATCGCCGTCTTCGGAGTGTCCAGCGTGACATCAATCGTCTCCGACCCGGCAAACTTAGCCGCCTTCAGATCGGGTGTCAGATGCAGCGCATAGTGCAACGGATGAACATCCGTTGGCAAACGCTGCGCCAAGACAGGAACAGCAACACAAAGCATGACGGGGAGCAAAAAACGAAAACGCATACACCGCAGTGTACGCGCAGGCATTACTTCCAGAGAATGGGAACGCCGTAGTCTTTCAGCGCGTCATCGACCGTGACCAGCGTCATCCCATACCGCAACGCCTGTGCCACAAGAATCCGATCAAACGGGTCTTTGTGAAGCTGCGGAAGGCTCTGCAGAATGAGGAGGTCCTCGGGCTCAACCGCCAGCACGTGAATCGGCAGCTGACGTAGTTCCTGCAGAACGGCATCCATGCTACCGCCAGGAATGAGTAACTGCTGTTTAGCGTGTTTGATCGTCATCTCCCACAGGGACGATATGCTCAGGAATACCTCACCCGGGGAAGCATCGATCGTCGTCAACGCTCGCAGCGGCACTTTATCCGGCTCAAGACTCAGCCAAAGATACGTGTGCGTATCCAGCAGAAGTTTCAAACGTGATTTTCCGGAAAGAGCGGGCCATTCAAGAACTCATCCTCAATCTCCTTATTTAGCTCCGGAGAATTGAAGTCAGGAGAAATCCACAGCTTTCCGCGAAGCGATCCGAAGAGCTCGCTAAGAGGCTTCTTTTCCGTCGCGGAGGCAAGAGCCGGTTTCGGCACCAGCATCAACGCAGGCCGACTCTCTAGAGCAATCTCAACCTCTTCACCACGATCCGCGGCTGAGACAAGTTCGTCAAAGTGTTCACGCGCGTATTGGGCACTAACCTTCATGGCGGTAGTCTACTCCCACTCTATCCCTGGCTGGCCATCCGCTCGCTATGCCCGCTGATCTCCGCCGCGCGAGCCTCCGCATACGCCGCCGCTCCAATCAGAGCGCACTTCTCTTCCAGGATCACGCGTACCGGGATAGTATGCAGCAGCGGCGAAAGCCGGCCCTTATCCAGGAAAGCCTGCCGGAACGTGCCGCTCTTCAGCGTCTTCAAAATCTTGGGCGGAATGCCGCCGCCCAGATACACGCCGCCAGCAGACAGCAGCTTCAGGCCCATGTTGCCGCACTCCGCACCGTAGGCCGCTGCAAACATCTCCAGCACCTTTGCCGTCAGTTCGCACGACCCGTCTTCGCCCGTCGTCCCGATGACAAAGTTCGGGTCTTCCGTCTGCATCCGCTCGCGCAGCCATGCCGGCTCGTCCATCTTCTTGGCGTCGCGCAAAAATTCGTAGATGTTCTTGAGCCCCAAGCCGCTTACAACACGCTCGGTTGATACGCGGCCGTTCAGCGTCTTCAGCAGGTACTCCAGCAGTTCGATCTCGAGCGGATTCCGTGGAGCCCAGTCCACATGGCCACCCTCGCTGGCCAGCGGCACATGCCGCCGAGCGGTTGCGTTCCAAATCAGCAGAGCTTCACCAAGACCTGTGCCAGCCGACACCAGCGCACGGTGCCCGACTGCAGACTTGTCCCCCGTTTCCAGCTCGCAGATTTGATCCGGCCCAAGCTCTGCAACGCCGTAGCCATTCGCCTCCAGGTCGTTGATCAGGAAAATATGCTCGATTTCCAAAATTTTCGACAGATCGCGCGCGTCCAGTTCCCACGGCAGATTAGTCAGCTTAAGGTGGCCATCCTTCACAGGACCAGGGCAGCCAAAGCAGGCTGCAACGACCTCATGCTCAATCTTCTCGGCATTATCGTCAGCACCCAGAAAGGCCTTGACGACATCCTGCAGCGTGGCAAATTCATTTGCCGGATACTTCTTTGTCCGGACCACCTTCAGCCCGCCGCCCTCGAAGTTATACAGCGCCAGGTCGACTTTGGTGCCGCCTACGTCTCCTGCCAGAATCATCGCGTCAGCTCCAACGTGCCTGTCTCCGCGTCGCCCTGCATGCCCACCTTCGGCAAACGTCGCGCGGCCTCCGCGTCCAGCAATAATCCCAATTTGCCGCTCTCCGGCCGGATCAACTGCGACGGCAGCGTCTCCGGGTCGTAGTCACCCAGCAGAACTTCGTGCAACCGGTCAGCCTTTGCACCGCCTTCAATCAAAAACACCACATGGCGACCATGATTGATCACGGGCCACGTCAACGTCACACGCCACGTATCCTTCTGCGGCACATGGTTCGCGACGACTAGCCGGCCGATCTCATCAATGGCGGCCGTATGTGGAAACAACGACGCCGTATGGCCATCGTCGCCCATACCCAGCAACACCAGGTCAAACGCCGGCGACTGAGCGCCCTCCAGCTTGAAGCTGTTGCGAAGATCCGCTTCGTACTTCGAAGCGGCAACCTCCGGGTCGAGTTCGCCCTCCATGCGGAAGACATTCTCCGCCGGCAGAGGCACTTTACTTAGCAACTGCTCCCGCGTCATACGGTAGTTCGATTCAGGATCATCCGGTCCAACGCAGCGCTCATCCACCCAATACAGCACTAGCTTGTCCCACGCCACTTGCGACACAAAAGGTTCCGCCGCCAGCAGGGCAAACATGCGTTTGGGCGTGCTGCCGCCGGAGATCGCAATGCGGGCTACACCGCGCGCAGCAACTGCATCCGCAGCATACTTTGCAAATACTTCCGCGGCGGCCTGCGCCACACGCTCCGGTGTGTCATACACCAGATAGTCAGCAATCGTCGTTCTTGGCATGGCAATGTCCTAAACTGTGCTTAGGTGAGGCAAACACGAGCTTGCATCTTAACGAAATGCGACGAGCGCCGGATATCCCGGCGCTCGTCTTCTGCATGTGCGGTTTACAGGCGCCAAGCGCGACCGTCGCGAGCCAGCAGATCATCTGACTCCTTCGGTCCCCAGGTACCTGCGTCATAGTTAGGAAAGTCCTTTGTTTGCTGCTTCCACGCTTCCAGAATCGGCGTCATCAGTGCCCAGGTTGTCTCCACGCCCTCGCGCTCGGCAAACAACGTTCCATCACCCAGCATGGCGTCCAGCAGCAGACGCTCATATCCATTGGCCGACGACTTGCCAAATGCATCGGCATACGAGAAGTTCATCTCCACCTGTGCCACATTCGTCGTTGGGCCCGGCAGCTTGGCGCCAAACTTCAGCGAAATGCCATCATCCGGCTGGATGCGCAGTGTCAACACATTCGGCTCCATCTGCTGCGCGCCCTTGCCCGGCGAGTTCTTGAACAGGTGCAGCGGCGGCTGCCGGAACGTAATGACAACCTCGGTCACACGCTCTTCCAGACGCTTGGCCGCACGAATATAAAACGGCACACCCGCCCAACGCCAGTTCTCGATGCTCAGCTTCATCGCCGCATACGTCTCCGTCTGCGACTCCGGATTGACGCGCTCTTCCTGCCGGTAGCCCACAACCTGCTTGCCATCAGTCGTGCCTGGGCCATACTGCCCACGTGCTGTATCCTCCAGTGAAATGGGCTCAATCGCGCGCCATACCTTCAGCTTCTCAAAGCGAACCGCGTCCGCATCGAAGCTGTCCGGTGGCTCCATCGCAACGAACGAAAGCACTTCCATCACGTGGTTCTGCAACACATCACGCAATGCGCCAGCAGCCTCGTAAAACGGCCCGCGACCCTCGATACCAATCGACTCCGCCGCGGTAATCTGCACGTTATCGATGAAGTTGCGGTTCCATACCGGCTCGAAAATGCCATTCCCAAAGCGGAAGACGAGGATGTTCTGTACCGTTTCCTTGCCCAGGTAGTGGTCGATGCGGAAGATCTGATCTTCGTGCAGCACACTGTTAATCTCGGCGTTCAGTTCCTTCGCGCTCTCAAGATCATGGCCAAACGGCTTCTCGATGATCACACGGACCCAGCCCTGGCCGTCTTCACCCGTCATGCCATGTTTGCCCAACCGCTGCGTAATGTCCGCGAAGAACTCCGGTGCAACGGCCAGGTAGAACAGCCGGTTCCCTTTCGTGTTGAACTTGGTGTCCAACTCGGCGAGGTGCGCCTTCAGCGTGTCAAACCCTTCGTCACTGTCGAATTCTGTCGCAAAGTAGTCGATGCGGTCGATGAACGTCTGCAGCTTCTCTTCGCTTTCCTCAACGCCGCCACCCTTCACGATGCCGTCCTTCATATCGGCTGCAAAGGTCTTGGACAGATCGCGCCGCGCAACACCCACCACGCCGAAGTCCTTGGGTAGCAGGTTCGACTGATCCAGGTGATACAGCGCAGGCAGCAGCTTACGCTTGGTCAGATCGCCCGATGCACCAAAAATCACCACGATACAAGGCTCGGGAATACTTTCCTTGCACTTATTCTTCTCCACTTCTTCCTGCGAAACGCTAATGCCCGCCGATGCCATATCGCTCCCTCTTTTCCCCAAGTCTTCTCAACTGCAAATCGCGTGTGCACTCCCATAGCGCACGCGCCTCCCTCGCGAATGCAGCTATTCCTTCTTCATGGCGTGTCCGCCGAACGCGTTCCGCATTACCGACAACATCTTGTCGGTAAGGTTGTCCTGCTCACGCGAACGGATGCGGCGAATCAGCGATTCCGTGATGATTGGAGCCGACACATTCAGGTCAATCGCCTCAAAGACCGTCCAGCGTCCCTCGCCGGAATCCGGCACATAGGGAGCGATACCCTTCAACTCCGGGTTCGCCTTTAGCGCTTCTGCAGTCAGGTCAAGCAGCCACGAACGGACTACAGAACCGTACTGCCAGATCTCCGCGATCTGAGCGTTATCGAGATTCAGTTCCTTCTTCGCCTCAAAGATTGCGAAACCCTCAGCAAACGCCTGCATCATGCCGTACTCGATACCGTTGTGGACCATCTTCACAAAGTGGCCGGCGCCACTCGGGCCCGTGCGTCCCCAGCCCTTATCCTTCGCAGGCGCAAGCGTCTCAAAGATCGGGCGCAGCGATTCAACCACGTCCTCGTCGCCGCCAATCATCATGCTGTAGCCCTCTTTCAGGCCCCACACGCCGCCGCTCGTACCCACATCCACAAACTCAAAGCCCTCGGTCTTCAGGGCGCCATGGCGGCGGATCGAATCCTTGTAGTTCGAGTTGCCGCCGTCGATGAAGATGTCGCCTTTTTCCATCATCGGCTTCAGCGTCTCAATCGTTTGATCGACAGGCTTGCCTTCGGGCACCATGATCCAGATCGCGCGCGGCGCCTGCAGGTTCTTCACCATGTCTTCCAGCGAGTTCACGCCCACGCCGCCCGCAGCCGTCAGCTTTGCCGTTGTATCTTTGTTGAAGTCGAAGCCAACCACCTTATGGCCGCCCAGGCGAAGACGCTCCGCCATGTTGCCGCCCATCTTGCCAAGACCAATCAGTCCGATTTCCATTTCTCTCCTCGTGCTTCGTGCCAAACGTATTTTATCGATTATCTATAACTCAATTCCAAGCGCATACAGCTGATTCCGGAGAGCCGAAGGTGATGTAAAGTGCAGGCCCACAAAACCAGCGGCATTCGCGGCGGTGACGTTCGCTTCGGTGTCATCGATGAAGCACGCCTCGCCGGGGCCGTCTCCGCCAATCTCCAGTGCGGAGCGGTAGATGCCCGGCGCCGGTTTCATCTCATGTACGTAGCTGGAACAAATGCAGAAATCAAAATATTGCCGCAGTTCAAAGTGCTGTAGCCGGAAGTCATTTAGCTCGCGAGACTCATTGTTGAGCGAAGCCAGACGCACCTGTCGCCGGGCATGCATGCGGCGCAATATCTCGAAACACTCCGGATGCAGCACCGCCTGCTGAGCCTGCACACTCTTCCAAACATCCGCCAGCGAGAACGTCCGTGGTGCGAAAAAGAGCGTCCGCTTGAAATAATCGGCATCATCGATCAGACCGCGCTCCCAGTACCAATTCGCCTCGTCTCGGCGAGCCTCCGCCTCGGCAATGTCATGCTGGCCTAGCTGCAAGTCAGCAAATGCTCTCGCCCGTTGCTGGCGGCCCCAGCCGTTCGTCAACAGCACGCCGCCAATGTCCCAGAAGACCGTGCGAATCATCCGCGCCCCCCGGAAGGCGCTCTCCGAAAAACGCAGATCGCATCCAGCAGGCAATCGCCTGTGGAGAACGAACCGCGCAACAATACGTTTCCGGTCATGCCTTGTCCGATGCTCCAACGCCGCGACGGGACTCACCCGCAGACAAATTTCATACGGCGTTCTCCGCCGTGCCGCGCCGTCCCTCTGGAAATCGCAAGTTCCGGTCAGACAAAGGGGCCGAGCAACTGCCCGGCCCTTTGTCTGCAGCAGGTTCCGCTGCGGTTTACTTTGCGATGGCTGCCTGTGCCGCCTTCACGATGTTTTCCGGCGTAAAACCGAAGTGCTCCATCACGACAGGCCCAGGCGCCGATCCACCAAAGTGGTCCAGGCCAACGATCGATCCATCGCGGCCAACATACTTCCACCAGCCCTCGGTCGCGCCCGCCTCAACAGCAACCTTCGGCACCCCATGCGGGAAGATCGTCGCTTTGTAGTCTTCTTCCTGCTCATCGAACAGATGGAAGCTTGGCATCGAGATCACGCGCGCTTTCAGCCCGGCCTTCTCAAACTCCGGCAGCGTCTGCAGCACCAGTGAAACCTCCGAGCCGGTTGCAACAATGATCACGTCCGGGTTCTCGACATCCACCAGGATGTACGCGCCCTTGCGCACACCCTCCCACAGCGTCGGATACTTCGCCACATCCAGCACCGGCAGATCCTGCCGCGACAGCGCCATGAACGAAGCCGACTTGCGCTCCACCATGAGCTGATAACAGATAGCCGTCTCGTTCGCATCCGCCGGACGGAAATCCGTCAGCTGCGGCACCGCACGCAGACTCATCAGCTGCTCCACCGGCTGGTGCGTCGGACCATCCGCGCCCAACGCGATCGAATCGTGCGTGAACACAAACAGCGAGTGCGTACTCATCAGCGCAGCCATGCGCAGCGCATTGCGTGCGTAATCGCTGAAGGTAAAGAACGTGGAGCCGAACGGGATGAACCCGCCGTGTGCCGCCATGCCGTTCACAGCAGAGCACATGCCAAACTCACGCACGCCGAAGAAGATGTTCTTCCCCTTCGGATCGTCATGAAAGCTCGGCGAATCCGCAAAGATCGTCTTCGTCGACGACGTCAGATCGGCCGCGCCACCCATCATCTCCGGCAGCGTCTTGCCCAGCGCCTGCAGTACCACCTGCCCAGCCGTACGCGTGGCAATCGCCTTCTCTGTCGGGAACGGCTTGATGTCCTTGTTGTAACCCTCCGGCAGCTCCTGCTTGATGATCCGCTCGAACGTAGCAGCCAGCTCAGGATGCGCCGCCTTGTACTTGGCGAACAGCTCATCCCATGCTTCCTGCACAGCCTTACCCTTGGGAACGGCTGTACGCCATTCATCCAGCGCAGCCTGCGGCTCAGCAAAATCAACATCCGGATCAAAGCCGTAAAACTCCTTCGTCTTCCGCGTCGCGTCCTTGCCCAGCGCTTCGCCGTGCACGTGCTTCGTACCCGCCTTCGGCGAACCGTACCCGATGATCGTGCGAATGCGGATCAGCGAAGGCTTGCCCTTCTCTTCCTTCGCGATGTTGATCGCCTGCTGAATCTTGTTCAGATCGTTGCCGTCATCAACGGTCTGCACATGCCAGTGATAGGCGCTGAAACGCTTATCCACGTCTTCCGTGTAGCTCAGTTCCGTCGGCCCATCCAGGGAAATCAGGTTGTCGTCGTAGAACACAATCAGCTTGCCGAGGCCCAGCGTTCCCGCCAGCGAGCAGGCCTCGTGCGAAATGCCTTCCATCAGGCAGCCATCGCCTACAATGCAATAGGTGTGGTGATCCACAATCGTCATATCCGGCTGGTTGTACACCGCAGCCAGGTGCTTCTCTGCAATCGCCAAACCCACTGACATTCCCAGGCCTTGGCCAAGCGGTCCCGTCGTCACTTCCACACCCGGCGTAAAGCCATACTCGGGATGCCCAGGAGCCTTCGAGTGCCATTGCCGAAAGCCCTTCAGATCGTCTAGCGACAGGTCATAGCCGGATAGGTGCAGCGCACCGTATTGCAGCATCGATGCATGCCCGTTCGACAACACGAAGCGATCGCGGTCGGTCCACTTTGGGTCAGTCGGATTGTGCTTCATATTCTTCACAAACAGCAGATACGCCAGCGGCGACAGCGCCATTGGCGCACCGGGATGGCCATTCGCCGCCTTTTCAATGGCATCGACTGCGAGCAGCCGGAGTGTGTCGATAGACAGCTTTTCGAGATCGGTCATTCGTTCCCCATGCAGTAGTTTCAATAGCTAGGCGCCCTGGAGCGCCGGTCGAATCGAAGCGCGAACGTCAAGCGCCTCTGTATGAAACGGGTACGCTACGCAGCACGTCAGCGTCCCGCTAGTGTACAAGCGTTAATACACCATGCAGTCAATTGGTGTCATGCCTCGCTTAAAGTCACCTTGTGGTTCTTGCCCAGCCAGCGATCGTCCGTCGGCCAGTACAGCGTTAATTCCAGCGTTCCAACAGCCCCCTGCGGAATCGGTAGTTCCGCCGCGAATCCGGGATACCCAATCAGTCTGGCCTCCGTAGTGTGCTTTGTCTGCCATCCATCAATTGTCCACACAACACGAAAACGCTCACGGTCCAGCACCTGCATCCGCTTACCAGCCGGCAGCACCTTCAGCGGCCGCGTCGCCTGGAAAAACTCAATGTCGCTCTTAAACGTGCGGTCAGCGCGCTGTACCCCGTACCGGTCCTCCACCACTGAGATGCGGTCGAACACCTTGCCGTCCACCGCGGACCGCAGCAGCTTCACATACTCCGCATGCGCCCACACCAGCGGCTGCGCCGAACCGGCTGACCGGCCAAAATAGAGTCCCTGCTCCGGCATGTCGGCGTAATCCCACACCTGCTCTGGCAACATACCGCCGAACGACGAGAATCGCTCAATCGCCTTCACGTACTGGCCAAAATCGCCGCCCGCAGCCAGCTCATAATGCGCCCGCTCACCTGTCAGAATCGGCCACGCACGTCCCTGCCCATAATGGATGAACGGCTCACCGTCCTTCTGCTGCCCATAGCCGTCATGGTTGTACCGCCGCCAGCACGCACCATACGGCGTGTCGATCTTCAGCACATGATCGACTACCTTCAGCGAATCCACGATCAGCGGATCATCCGCACGCCGCACGCCATACCGCACCAGCTCCAAAAAGCCGCCGTCAACGATCTCATTCGACGCAAAGTTGAACTTCTCGCCAGGCGTCCGGTTCGCAATGTTGTACCGCCCATCGCCCAGCGTCGCGTTATAGAACGACTCACCCGGCGACGGCGGCTGTATCCGCACATAATGCCGCTTGATGTCCGGATGCAGCACACCGTCATTCGTCGTCGTCCACTCGTCGAGATGCTCCTCGATCCAATCGGCATAGCTCTCAAGAAATCCGCCCAACTCCGGCGAAAGATGCGCACGCGCAATATCCGCCGCACACACCAGCGCCGAAATCACCGTCGCCAGCGTGGAGGGAGAATACCCTGAAGCTTCTTCCCAGCGCTCCTGCTGCGTAATCGGCGCATAACGAACAAGGAAGGCCGCGGCATGCTCCACAAACGGGAACACATCAAAGTTCCCCAGCCCATCCTGCTTCCAGATCCGCCACGCCAGCATGATCGGAAACGCCACCTCATCCAGCTGGATGCCCGTCCAGTACGGCGTTCCATCAATCCAGAAGTTCTGCGCAAACGATCCGTCCGGCCGCTGCGTGCACGCCAGGTACACCAAGGCCCGCCGAGCCGTATCAATGCGTCCGCACGCCAGCAGCGCCGTCGCACTCTGGATCATGTCGCGCGTCCACACCAGGTGATAGCCGCCCAGATCGTCATCACCCTTCGCATTACCCCAGGGAATAGAAGCCGACGCGATGAACGCACCCGAATATGTCTTATCCTCATGCGCCAGAATCGTGTTGTGGCTGATGCGCATCAACCGGCCGCCATCATGCGAAGCCGCTGCCAGCCGCTCCGGTGAAGCAGCGCGGTGCCACTGCTCCACAAACCGCTTCATATGCAATGAAAACGGCACACTCAGCGACTGCATCATGCCCGCAAGCGCCGCGTGGTAGCCCTCGCCAAAGGCAATCGCCAGCGTAAACTCACGATGCCTCGCCACATCGACTTCGCCCATCACGGCAATGTTGCCGTCCAGCGCTTGCCCGAACTCCCAGTCCATGCGCATGTTGGTCGTCAGATCCTGGAAGCCGTCACTCGATCCGACATAGCCACAACTTGACCGCGTAAAGCCACAATCCACACCCATCGCCAGCGAGTTGTTCTCTTTCCACGCCAGAATGCAACGGCGCCCGGCAACCTCAATCGACCGAGCCGAATTCCCCGCGCCGCCACCATTTAAATGAGGAGCAAGCAGCGCATAACACTTCAGGCGAGACAGTACGCTCTCCTCGCCTTCGACCTTCACATGCATCAGCACCACAGGGTGGTGCGGATCGCAGACGAACTCCTTCGTCACCGTGTACCGGCCGCCAAGGTCGCTCGCCACTACCCGCACAGCAAGCGCATCGGCGTCAATGTAGTGAAAATCAAATTCAAAGTCGCGCTTCTCTTCATGGACGAAGGTCTCGTTGTCCGTAAAGATCAATTCCATGTCGCGCGTCTGTGGGCGATCGATTGTGGGGTAGTAAATTTCGTTGAGCGTGCCGTGCGACACAGTGAACCAAACCCGGCTGGACGCAGCATAGGCGGTGCACACGGCGTCCTTCTTGCTCGACGTCCAGCGTGCCTCAAGGCCAGGCGCGCCGAATGCGGGCCCCTGATCGTTCAGCCACCGGTAGGCAGCGGTCAATGCATTCATGCTGGCTCCATTACACCACCCTGTGATGCAGGGAACGATCGCGCGCGGCGAATTTTCACCCGCAGCACATCCCGGGTGGCGCAGAAAAGGCGCAGAATGGGGTGGCATGTTCGTGCATGCAATGGCGCATCCGCCAGCATCGCGAGAGCATCCAACGGGTCGATACGGTGATATCCACCGCGTAACGAACCATCACGCAACACATCGCTTTTCAGGAGAACGAACGTGCCCTTCGAACTTCCCGCACTGCCCTACGCCTACGACGGCCTCGAGCCGCACATTGACGAAGCGACCATGAAGCTGCATCACGACAAGCACCACGCCACCTACGTCACCAACCTGAACGGCGCGGTGGAGAAGCACGCCGAACTCGGCTCCAAGACCCCCGAAGAGCTCCTCAAGAATCTCGACGCCGTACCGGAAGACGTACGCACGGTCGTCCGCAACAACGGCGGCGGCCACGTTAACCACACCATGTTCTGGGAGATCATGAAGCCGGGCGGCGGCGGCGAACCCGCCGGCTCCATCGCAGAGCAGATCAAGGCCGACTTCGGCGACTTCGAAACCTTCAAGAAGACCTTCAACGAAACCACCGCCAAGCAGTTCGGCGCAGGCTGGGGATGGCTCATCTACAAGGGCGGCAAGCTCACCATCGTCACCACGCCCAACCAGGATTCGCCGCTCTCCACCGGCAGCTACCCCATCCTTGGCAACGATGTATGGGAGCACGCCTACTACCTCAAATACCAGAACAAGCGCCCCGAGTACCTCGCCAACTGGTGGAACACAGTCAACTGGGAAGAAGTCAACAAGCGCTTCGAAACCGCCAAAAGCTACTAGTTCGCTTGGTTAACTAAAAGCCCGATCTCATAGTACGAGATCCCTCTGCAGTAAAAGGGCCGCGAGCAATTCGCGGCCCTCTTCATTTCCTGTGTATGATCTGTCATCCCGACCGAAGCGAAGCGTAGTGGAGGGACCTGCTGTCGCACTTGACTCGCAGAAAAGGCAAAATAGAGCAATGCCCCTCCTGACCGAAGCTCAACAGGCATACCTCGCAAACCCGTTCTACAGTGCTCTCACCACGCAACAAACATCCTTTGCCGAGCACATCGGCAACGCCCTTCGCTACCACCCTGAAGTCTTACCCTTCACCGGCGTGCCCACCGAAGACACGGTCATCCAAGCCGAAGATCTCCGCCGCGACACCGATGCCAACTTCATAGGCATCCTTCCGCACATCGAAGCGGACACTCCAGGCGCCATACACGCGGCATGTCTTCAGATGGCATGGCAGCCACGCAAAGATTTCACCGTCCCCGACAGACTCCCCAACGAGTACGAGCTAGGCGCAAACGAAGCCCACGAAATGGTCGAGCTCACACAGGTGGCCTTCCCCGGCTACTTCCGCGCAGACACCTACAAACTGGGCCGCTACATCGGCATCCGCGTCGACGGCGAACTCGTCGCAATGGCCGGCCATCGCACCCGGATGCCCGGCCTGCGCGAAATCAGCGGCGTCTGCACCCGCCCCGGCCACACTGGCAAGGGCTACGCACAATACCTAATCCAGCGCCTCCTATACGAGACGCCCGGCGAGCTACCCTACCTGCACACCGTCACCACCAACACCCGCGCCATCGCGATCTACCACGCACTCGGCTTCGTCACGACCGGCGAAATTGCATTCCTCAAGCTGCCACAGCAGAGCTAAAGAGTCGCGAACACATCCTTCGCAGCCGCCACCGTAGCCTCAATCTCAGCTGCGCCATGCGCGCTCGAGACAAACGCAGCCTCATACTGCGAGGGCGGCAGCCAGACCCCGCGCTCCAACATCTCGCGATGAAACCGACCAAACAAAGCCGTATCGCTCCGCTCAGCATCCGAAAAATTCTTTACCGGCCCCTGCTGAAAAAACCACGTAAACATCGATCCAATTCCGGCTGAAAACAGATCAATTCCAGCGTTTTTTGCTTCCTTTTCGACACCATTTGCAATGGCATGCGTAGTCTCGGCGAGACTGTCATAGAACGCATCACCACCCGCAATCAACTGCGTCAGCGTCGCAATGCCTGCAGCCATGGCCAGCGGATTCCCGCTCAACGTCCCCGCCTGGTACACAGGCCCAAGCGGCGCCAGCAAATCCATAATCTCCACACGGCCGCCAAACGCACCCACCGGCAAGCCACCACCAATAATCTTACCCAGCGTCGTCATGTCCGGCGTAATGCCGTACATCCCCTGCGCACCACCCAGCGCCACGCGGAAGCCCGTCATCACCTCATCAAAGATCAGCAGCGCGCCCTCGCGCGTGCAGATTTCGCGCAGCCCCTCAAGAAAGCCCGGCTCCGGTAGAATCGTCCCGGCATTCCCCACCACCGGCTCCAGGATGATGCATGCCATCTCGCCGCGATGCTTAGCGAACACCTTCTCCACTTCAGCCAAATCGTTATAGCGCACAGCTGTCGTGAACTGCGTCGTCTCCATCGGTATCCCAGCCGACCCCGGAATGCCCAGCGTCGCAACGCCGCTGCCCGCCTTCACAAGCAGCGCGTCGCTATGCCCGTGATAGCAGCCTTCAAACTTCAGAATGCGATTTCGCTCCGTGTACGCCCGCGCCACGCGAATGGCGCTCATCACCGCCTCGGTGCCGCTCGACACAAAGCGCAGCTTCTCCATCGACGGCACCGCCTGCCGAATCAGCGAAGCCAACTCCGCCTCTGCCGCCGTGGACGCGCCAAAACTCGCGCTCTTCCCCGCGGCCTCGCGAATCGCCGAAACCACGCTCGGCTCCGCATGGCCCAGGATCATCGGACCCCACGACCCGAAGTAGTCGATGTACTTGTTGCCATCCACGTCGTACAGGTACGCACCCTCCGCGCACTCCACAAACGGCGGATCGCCGCCCACCGAACGAAAGGCCCTCACAGGCGAATCCACACCACCGGGTATCAGGGTTTCAGCACGGCGCTGCAAGCTGCGCGAGCGGTCCAAAGCAAGGCTCATGCCTCAAGTATAGATTTCAAACAAAAGAGAATGCGCCATCGTGCAAATCCTCCCTGCTATCCTCAAGATTCGCGGAACGTCATGTGTGGCGGATGGAAGGCATCCGTTCATTACCTGAAACCAGCGGTGACCCAAACACTTTTGCACTTTGTTTCGGGATCACCTGATCCCCGAGGAAGACACGTGAACGCACGACCTAATGCTGCCGCCGCTAAATCACCCAAGGCGGGCACAAAGCCCGCGACCTACGCAGACGCTGGTGTCGATATCAGCGAGGGCGACCGCACCAAGCAGCGCATCAAAATGCTCGCTCGCAAGACGTTCAATAAACAGGTCCTAAGCGAAATCGGTGGCTTCGGAGGCCTCTTCAGCCTCGACCTCACAAAGTATCCTGATCCCGTCCTCGTTTCCAGCGCAGACGGCGTAGGCACCAAGCTCAAAGTCGCCTTCGAACTCGGCATCCATCACACCGTCGGTTGTGACCTCGTCAACCACTGTGTCAACGACATCGCCGTGCAGGGCGCCACACCGCTCTTCTTCCTCGACTATCTCGCCACCGGCAAGCTCGAAGGTGGCGTCATGGAGAAGGTCGTCGAAGGTCTCAGCGAAGCCTGCAAGGCCAACGGCTGCGCTCTCATCGGCGGCGAAACCGCTCAGATGCCCGGCTTTTACGCTGAAGGCGAATACGATCTCGCCGGCTTCATCGTTGGCGTTGTCAACCGCGACGGGATCATTACTGGCGACAAAATCCAGGCAGGCAACTGCCTCTTTGGCCTGCCCTCCAACGGCCTGCACACCAACGGCTATTCGCTTGCGCGCAAGCTGCTCTTCGAAGTCGGAAAGTACGGTCCGGATCAGTACGTCAACGAACTCAAGGACAAGACCGGCGCCGCACTCATGCGCCAGCACCGCAGCTACCTCTCGATCCTCAAGAAGCTCACGCAGGCAGGCGTCGTCACGGGCATGGCGCACATCACCGGCGGCGGCATCACAGAGAATCTCCCACGCATCCTGCCCAAGGGCCTCTGCGCTCAGGTCGAGCTATCCTCATGGGAGCCGCCACCGCTCTTCCAGCACCTGCAAAAGCTCGGCTCCGTCGAACAGGACGAGATGATGCGCACCTTCAACATGGGCATCGGCATGATCGTCGTCGTCCCTGCCGAACTCGCGAAGAAAGCCAAGGCCATCCTCAATCGCGCGAACGAACGCCACTGCGTCATCGGCCGCATCGCCCGTGGCGAGCGCCGCGTCCAGTACGTCTAATGCCGCCTTCTGCACCCATGAAACGTCTAGGCATTCTGCTCTCCGGCCGCGGCTCCAACTTTCTCCGTATCGCCGAGAGCATCCGCACCGGCGAACTCATCGGCTGCGAGATTGCCGTCGTGCTGTCGAACATCCCGGACGCGGCCGGCCTTGCCGCCGCCAGCGACCTCGGCCTGCTCGCTCTCGCGATCGCAAGCAAAGGCGTGCCACGCGCCGAGCACGACGCGACGATGATCGATGCCTTGCATCACCATGGCGTCGATTTAGTCATCCTCGCCGGCTACATGCGTCTGCTCTCACCGGCCTTCATCCAGGCCTTTCCCGACCGGATACTTAACATCCATCCGTCCCTGCTGCCGGCCTTCCCTGGCCTGCACGCGCAGCAGCAAGCATTCGACTACGGCGTGCACGTTGCCGGCTGTACCGTCCACTTCGTCGACGAGCACCTCGACCACGGCACGATCATCCTGCAACGCGCCATCCCTGTACTCGACACCGACACCGCCGACTCGCTCGCCTTGCGCATCCTCGTCGAAGAGCACCAGGCCTATCCCGAAGCCATCGCCCGTGTCCTGAGCGGCCAATACCGCGTCGAAGGCCGCCGCTACATTCTCAGCGACTAACTCTCAGGCATAGATGTTCCGGGCCAGCAGGTTCTCGATTCGCTCCTGCCTACCCGATCGCGGCTTAGGCTGAATGCCGTTCTCCTCCGCTTTCACAGCGATCGCATCCAGCGACAAACTGCCGTCCAACATGGCCTGTGCCTCGGGCGTCTTCCAACCCGCATAGCGTTCAGCCAGCAGAGCATCATACTGTCCATTCTCGATCAGCTTCGCCGCCGTCAGGAAGGCGTGTGCGCACAGATCAACGCCTCCCACATGAGCGTGTACCAGATCTTCCGGCGTAAAGCTTTGCCGGCGTACCTTCGCGTCGAAGTTGCAGCCACCCTTGCCAAGACCACCGGCTTTGATGACGTGATACATCGACATCGTCATCGCCCACAGATCGTTAGGGAACTGGTCCGTATCCCAGCCAATCAAGGGATCGCCACGATTAATGTCGACGGAGCCCAAAATGCCCAGTGCGCCGGCGGTTGCAATCTCATGCTCGAAGGTATGCCCGGCCAGCGTGGCATGGTTTGCCTCAATATTCACCTTCACCTCGTTCTCGAGCCCGAAGCGCTTGAGAAAGCCATAGACCGTGGCGACATCAAAGTCATACTGGTGCACGGTCGGCTCTTTCGGCTTAGGCTCGATGAGGATCTGACCTGTAAAACCGATCTTGTGCTTGTACTCAACCACCAGTGAGACGAACCGGCCCATCTGCTCCAGCTCCTGCTTCATATCCGTGTTCAGCAGCGTCTCATAGCCTTCGCGGCCGCCCCACAGTACATAATTCAAGCCGCCAAGCTGCCTCGTCGCATCCATGCAGTGCTTTACCGTTGCGGCGCACCACGCGAACACATCCGGATCAGGATTGGTTGATGCTCCAGCCATGAAGCGCGGATGCGAGAACAGATTCGCCGTACCCCACAACAGCCGCGTCTTCGACTGGCTGATCTTCTCCTCAAGGTAATCCACCATGGTGTGCAGGTTCCGGAGCGTCTGCGACAAGCTTTCGTCCGCAGGCGCGATGTCCGCATCGTGGAAGCAGAAGAACGGTAGATTGAGCACGCGGATGAACTCGAACGCGGCATCAGCCTTCATCTTGGCCATAGCAACGGCATCGCCCGGCGCCATCCAGGGACGATGTATGGTCGGACTACCGAACGGATCACTGCCGGTCAGAGCAAAGGAGTGCCAGTACGCGACCGCAAAGCGAAGGTGCTCGCCGAGCGGCTTGCCCAGTACAACGCATTCAGCGTCATAAAACTGGTACGAGAGCGAGTTGGTGCTGGTAGCACCCTCAACTTCACCGTGGGAAAGCTGCTGAAAATGGTCTCCGGCAAGGTATCTCCAATCTTCTTCAATGCTCTGTTATGGGTTCGGATACTGCTTTGCAAGCACTGCGTTATACCGGTCGAGCGCAGCGCGATAGAGTTCAAATCGCTCCGGCACCGCGGCTGCTGTCTTAGTCGCATCGACCTTAACCAAATGCCTTGAAAGTTCGGCAAAGCTTGTCTTGCGGCCGTGCTGATGGTCACATGCATAGATTGCCTGGATCGCCGCTCCAAGGCACCCCGCCTCATCTTCAACAGGCACCTGGATCAGGGAGCCCGTCACATCCGCGATCATCTGTCGCCACTCTTTTGACCGCGTCCCGCCGCCGATCAACTGGATCGTTCCCACCGGCCGGTCTTGAAGGATAAGACGCAGCCCATTGAGGACGCCAAAGGTCACGCCTTCCACCACGCTTCTCAATGCGCAGGTGTGAAGTTCGTAGCGGAGAGTCCGTGAATACTGCCGCGCGCGTTCGGCAGATCCGGCGTACGCTCGCCATTCAGAAACGGTAGAGAGGTAAGCCCGTCAGCGCCTGGCGGAGTGGAGGCAAGCATGTCATCGATGTCGTGGACACTCTTCCTAGCAACTCCAGCATCTGCGAGACGACGTTGGTTGCGTTCATCGTGCAGACCAAGCGCAGCCAGCCCCCGGAAGACGAACAAAACGGGGCAACCGAATCGCTGCATGTGCGAGGAGGTGTGTCGCTGTAGGAGTACACCGTGGAGGAAGTACCGAGGCTGATGGTGACAATCCCTTCACGCACATTTCCCGTGCCGATCGCGCCCATCATGTTATCGCCACCGCCGCTGGACACAATGCACGTTGGCGAAAGTGAGAACCTCGCAGCTACTTCTGGCCGTACATACCCGGCGATCTGTTCTGGTGACGCGAGCAAATGAGAAAGACTGGCAGCCAACCGGCCAGTGCCTCCGTCAATCGCATCCAGAATCTCCTTAGTCCACTCGCGCGACCGAATATCGAAAAATCCCGTCCCAGACGCATCGCCGTACTCCGTACAGATGTTTCCCGTAGCCAGAAGTTCAGATAGTCATGCGGCAAAAGTATGTGGCGGATGCGATCGAAATTCTTCGGCTCACAGTTCTTCAGCCAAAGCAGCTTTGAGACTATATATTCGGTGAGCGGCAGGATGCCAAAACGTTCCATCGTGGCCTGCTTGCCACCGAACCGCTCAACCAGCGCTGCATTCTGACGCGCGGTTTCTGTATCGTTCCAGAGCTTAGCCGGACGAATTACCTGTAACGTCTCATCGAGCACCACAAGGCCATGCTGCTGACCTGACACCCCAATGGCGGCGACCCGCTCCCCATGGCTGCCCAGCGCCCTGGTAACGCTTTCACATAGCGCGTCGATCCATCACTGCGGGTCCTGCTCCCTCGCTCCGGAAGCACGCTCCACAATGGCGTGCCGGGCATATCCTCTGCCGTATACACATCCGTCGCCGCCGAGAAGCAGTGCCTTCGTGCCTTGGGTCCCACAATCGATACCCAGGTACAGATCGGCCGCAGTGTTCATGCGCATCGCAACCATACTCGTATCGGTGGTATCCATGTCAATGCTGCCATTGTGGTGTGAAACTCAAGAGAGGATGGAACCGGGCTGTAACCTACAGCCGATGGATGGATATGCTCACGGCGGCCGGGGTGCTGTGCATTAGGCGGGCTACCAGCGCGGCATCCGATGCAGCAGCGGGAGCCTGCAGGTGAACGGAGTTCAGTTGGTGGCATGTATCGCAGCCGGTGGGCGCGCTCTTCTGTGTATGACACGAGACGCAGCCGCCCATGGAGAGGTCCTTCTCACGCGTGATGGCATCGCGTTCGGCCACAGGACCGTGGCAGTCCTCGCACTGGGCGCCAGCGCTGCTATGTGTCCTATGGCTAAAGGTCACAAACGACGGCACGCGGTAGACACGCACCCACTGCAGTACCTCGTTGTTCTTCGCAGCGTCGGCGATGCGTCTGATGTCAGGCTTGTCGGTGGCGATGGCCGCATGGCACACCATGCACTTGGCAGGCTGCGGCATGGCCACGGTCGAGCCATTCCGCGAGGGCTCGTGGCAATCGTTGCACGCCAGCTTGGCCTCAGCGATATGCTGCTTGTGGCTGAACGCGACAGGCTGCGACGGTGCTGCCGGAGGGTTGGCAATCGTGGGCGCACCGGACGATGCCACAGTTCCGGGTGCAGCCGTGGTGGGTGGCGTAGCGGTTGCGTCCTGTGCGCGAGCGGCAAGCGCGGCACACAGCATCGCCACAAGCAGCAGACAGCTGCGCACGCTAAAAATCCCCTTTCCGCATCTCTTCTGCCAAATACTCGGACGCGCGTATTGTCAGCGCGCACATGGTGATGGTGGGGTTCTGCCATCCGGCAGAGACGAAGACGCTCGCGTCGGTTATGAACAGGTTCTTGATGTCGTGGCTCTGATTCCACTTATTTACAACGCTTGTCTTCGGGTTGTCGCCCATGCGCGCAGTGCCCTGCTCGTGGATGGAGAAACCGGGTGGGTTGAACTCGTAGTTGCGCACCAGCACCTCAAAACCGGCGGCTTCAGCCATGGCCGCGGTGGTGTCCACCATATCCTTTGCCATGTTCTTTTCGTTGTCACCGTACTTCGTGCTGATCGTGAGCGTAGGCATGCCCCATGCGTCCATCACCTGCTTGTTCAGCACGACGTGGTTCTCGTAGCGACCCAGCGTTTCACCCATGATGTTGGTGGTAAAGCCGCTGCCGTTGTAGTCCTCCAGCTTCTTGTCCAACGCGGGGCCATACTCCGTAAACCAGCGGTCGTCCATTGGGCCGTTGCTGCTGGAGACGTTCACCGCGTAGCCACGCAGGAAGCCGGATGTCTTCGTCTCAAGATTGCGGAAGCGTGGAATGAGCGCGCCACCGCCGATCACATTGCGCGTGCCCTTGCCATTGCGAGCTTCCGGTACGGACGCGGCGATACCAGCGCCATAGATCTGGTCACATAGATAGTGACCCAGCACACCGCTGGAGTTGGCTATACCGGAGATCATCAGCAGGCGCGTCGTCTCCAGCGTTCCTGCGGCCACGATCACGACGCGTGCCTTGATGGTCATCTCGCGATGCGAATGGCGGTCAACGAAGATGACGCCGTCGGCCTTGCCGGTGTTCTTATCCACGGTGATCTGCCGCACGATGGAGTTGGGAATCGTGGTGAGTTTTCCTGTAGCCACTGCGTCCGGAATAAATAGGTTAATGGAGGCAGCCAAGCCGCCGGTTCCCAGCGCGGAACGCGCCTTCGTGACCGGCACCCCCATCTTCTTACCGGCATCAACGAAGCGCTGCATGGCGCCGGACCAAGGTGCATTGTCTTCAATAAATTTGCCATCCGGATACTGCGGCAGATGATCCGTGTGCCCCTGCACACGAAAGATCGGCTCAACGCGATCGTAGAACGGCGCAAGGTCCTTGTAGGAGATGGGCCAGTTCTCGCCGAAACCGTCATGGTCCTTGCACTTGAACTCGTAGTCGCTGTGCCGGAACGACTGCCGGCCCCAGAAAGGCGAGCGGCCACCCACGCTGCGAATACGCACCCAGTTGTACTGCTGCCCTGCGGGGTAGTTGTACGGGATGACCTTTTCATCGACCCACTGGTTCGCGCTGAACTCAGTGGACTGAAAAATATGCGGGTGACGGCCGGGAGCGTCCAGGCCGCGGAATGGCAGCTGACTTGCCGGCTTCAACGTGCGATCGCGCTCGAAGTTGAGCATGGGTCCTGCATCCAGCATGGTGCAGGCGATGCCTTTTTCCGTCAAGATCTTCGCTGCCATGCCGCCGGTGTGACCCGATCCAATGATCAGGACGTCAACCTTCTTATTCTTATCTGCCATACATCTCTGCCTTCTCAAAACCAACAAAATTGTTTACGGATGTGCCTGCCGTGTGAGCGGCGCGGATGCCTTGGGGGCACCATGGCTCACCCACGTCTCCACACCAGGATCGATGGGTGCCCAGTAAAGCCCGATGCCGGGCGTGCGCTCACCGGCAGCCTCCGCGGCAGAGGCCCATGTCGGCGAATTAATGGTGGCTGTCCGAATCTCGCGGTGAGCTAGCGCGATGAAGCGCTCGTGCTTTTCCAGCGGCGGATGATCATTGATCCAGCCCTTGAGAGTGGGACGGATCACTGCATCAGCCTGTTTCGCATCTGTGTTCGCAAAAGCCACGTTGAACTGCTTCATCGAGTCGGCATGCAGGCGGTCAAGCCCATCGTTATACATCGCTTGCCGGTCCGCGGGCGAGGCTCCCACGTGAAAGTCCAGGAACTGCGGCGTGTCTGCCTGCAGAGCGCCAGGATAACCATTGCCTGCCGGCATCATGACTTCGCACAAGTGCACCAGCGTGGCATAACGCGCAGCGGTGAAGTAACGCGCATCGGTGGACGCGACCACGTCCGGTAGCGTGACCGGGATATTCGGCGAATGAAATGCCGCCGTCTGTTGCAGCTGAGCCGTGGCTGCGGGGCTCGAAGCGGTGTTGGGTGAAACCGCCATCGTTCCCTGGTCCACCGTACTGGTCGCCGGTGCGGGATTCTTCGCCTGCGGCGGTGCCTTCTGTTGCCCCAGCGCAGTTCCGGCTGCCGTCGCAACGGCCAGCCCCTTCACAAAGTCTCGCCTCTTCATGCATGGAGGTTAGTAGCGCCGATCCGCAATCGTCAATGTGCACAGGCGACGAACTGCAACACGGCTCAATGGGACGTGAATCGAGCGACAGCCGTGAGCAATCTCGGACGGACGAAACTACCCACCTATGTCTCAAAGAGACTCCAATCGTCGTCATGCTATGAGTGTTGCGTCGCACGTCATAACGTGGCAATGCCACATTGTGCTTGCACATAGCTCTGCGTATCACACGTGGCGACATAATTCTGTACATGCTCCGCGGACAGCTTGCGCGACTCGTTCCGCTTGCCCATACAGCACGCCTGGGCTTCCGCGATGATCGCGAGCGCAATCGCATCCGAGCCCTCGCCTCCAATATCCAGGCCAACAGGCGCGCTGACATGTTCGCAACACTCCGAGATAGACATGTCGAGTTTCGCGGCGGCATCCACAATCAGGAGCGAACTGCGCTGACGCGAGCCGAGAAGGCCCAGATACCTCGGTCGCAGTGGCAGCAACGACGTCAGGTAATCCCCATCCTGTTGGTAGCTGTGGCTCATGATGACCACAGCATCACGAGAATGTATCTGCCGCAGTGCCGCGTCTGGAGTTGAACTGACCGCAGCATCCATTTCCGGGAAACGAGTTTTACTTGCAAGATGCGCGCGGCCATCCACAACAGTAACGTTCCACCCAAGCAGACATGCCATGGTCACAAGTGGCTTGGCGTCATCCCCGGCTCCAAACACGTATAGACGCTGTGGCGGCACAAGCCGATCTACAACTACTCCTTCGATTTCTGAATCGTGATGGTGTAAACACGTTGCGCGGACTTGAGACAGAGCTTCGCCCGACAACCCATCACTCGCGAAGATGAGTTCACCGTCTGGGCGAACTATCGCCCGCATCAACGCTTGGTCATCCTTGGGGAGCCACGTCGCAATCACATGCTCGCAGCCTGACAGAGTGGACTCGATGGCCTGCATGAGAGCCTGGCATTCAGCCGTTTCGACCGGTTCCAGCAAGACATCCAGAACGCCGCCACAGCCAAGCCCAAAGGGCATTTCAGCCGCTTCATCAAAGATCGTGGAGTAGCGTTCCACGGCAGCGCCGTCTCGAATCAGCCAGGCCGCTTTGCGCAGCAAATCCGCTTCGAGGCAGCCGGCGCTAATGCTGCCTTCATACGTTCCATCTTTGCAGACCACCAAGCGCGCGCCGGGTTGCCGGTAGCTCGACCCTTGTACGCGAACAAGCGTCACAAGGATCGACGCGGATCCCTTGTGCCAACGTTCGACGATCTGTCGCTGCTCTCTCATGCGGCACTATGGACTCCTACTGTATCGCGCCTTAGCTCACAAGCAGCTTGTCCGGCGTGATGGGGTACTGCCGGACGCGCTTGCCCGTGGCGTTATAGATCGCATTAGCAATCGCAGCGGCGGCCCCTGTAATGCCAATCTCACCAATGCCGCGCGACCCAACGGGGTTGAACTTGAGGTCAGGAATGCCAATCACACTGACGTCCAGCACGCCCACATCGGCATTGACCGGCACGTGGTACTCGGCAAGGTTCGCGTTCACGATGCGGCCCGTGGAAGCGTCGACGATACCGTGCTCATGCGTGGCAAAGCTGATGCCCCACGTCATGCCACCCATTAGCTGGTTCAGGCCCGTCTTCTCGTTCAGCAGCACGCCGATGTCGTAAACGCCGACGACGCGCCGTACTTGAACCATACCGGTATAGCGATCAACGGCAGCCTCGGCGAACACAGCGCCCCACGACTGCGTACTCATCGCCTCCTTCGCCTCGCTGGGCTCAGCTTGTCCTTGTGCCTCTACCGGCTGGTTCTTGTTCCGGGCAATCAACTCGACCAGCCCATCAGATTTATCGGGCTGCGACTTCGATACCAAGCGGCCATCTTTCACATCGCAATCCGCAGCCTGCAAGCCGTGCAGCGGAGAACCAGCATCGTTGATCGCAAGGTCAATCAGCTTCAGCTTCAACTGGGTTGTCGCATCCTGGATCGCGGGCAACACCGACGCGGATGACTGCGAGCCACCTGAGACGGGCGCCTTCGGCAGGGTCGAATCGCCGAGCTTAACTTCAACCATCTTCGGGTCAATCCCAAGTCCTGCGGCGGCCTGTTGCGCCATGATCGTGTACATGCCGGTGCCAAGATCCTGAGTTCCGCTACCCACGAACATACGGCCGCCGGGCAGGAGCCTTACGACGGCTTGTGCGGCGCTCCGGTTCGCCGGGTAGGTCGCCGTCGCCATGCCGTGGCCGATCAGCCACTTGCCTTCACTCCGCTGGCCCGGTGTCGCATTACGAGCTGACCAGCCAAACTTCTCCGCAGCCTTGGCGTAGCACTCCCGCAAGTGCTTGCTCGACCATGGACGGTCCTCGTGGCTCGGGTCTGTCTCCGCATAGTTCTTCAAACGAAGCGCAACCGGGTCCATCTTCAACTTTTCGGCGAGTTCGTCCAAGGCAATCTCGAGTACAGCCGTGCCGGGCGCCTCGCCTGGGGCGCGCATGAACGTGGAGACGCCTAGATTCGCCTCCACAACCTTCGCTGTCACCGAGTTGGCGCCGCTCTTATACAGGCTCTTCGATGGGCCCTCCGCGTGCTCGACAAAGTCTTCGAGCACGGATGCGTTCATGATGACATCGTGCTGGATACCCAGCAGCGTGCCGTCCTGTGTTGCAGCCAGGCGAATGTGATTGATCGTGGAAGGACGTGCGCCGACCATCCCGAACATCTGCTCGCGGTCGAGCGTCAGCTTCACGGGCCGGTTCACTACCCTCGCCACCATAGCACACAGCGGCACATGCGACCACATGGACCCCTTGGAACCAAAGCCGCCGCCGACCAGCGGATCGATCACGCGCACGTTATCGACCGGAATGTTCATTGACTTGGCAAGCGACATCTTCACGCCGGAGATGTACTGCGTCGCGTCATAGACCGTCAGCTTGTCTCCCTGCCACCATGCGATAGTGGCGTGCGTCTCCATCGGATTGTGGAACTGAATCGGGGTGACATAGGTGTTGTCGATGGTAACCGCGGCCCGTGCAAAGGCCGCATTGATATCTCCGCGATGATTGCCAGCAGGCTCCTTGCCGGGGTTACTCGGCCAGCGAGCTTCGCCAAGACGCTTCTCCCATTCGAGCTTGGCCGGCTGCGTCGCGTAGCTGATCGTCAGCATGGCTGCCGCAGCCTTCGCTTCATTCAGAGTCTTCGCAACCACAACAGCGATTGGCTGGCCGTTATAGGCGATCGCAGTGTCCTGTAGCAGCGTAAGGCTGCGGCGGGCAGGCGGCTGGGGTGGTCCTTGGCTGAGCTTAGGCGCATTGAACGGCGTGATCACCGCAAGCACGCCCGGAGCACGGCTCGCGCTAGCAACATCAATCGATCTAAGGTTGCCGCTGGGGATAGTCGCCTGCACAATGAGCGCATACACCAGCTCCGCCTTCGAGAACGGGTCGGAGAACTCCGCGGCATAGCGGGCTTTGCCTGTGACTTTGGCGATGCCTTCATAGCGGTGATTGAGCTGCGCGACCGGCTTAAGCGTCTGTTCCTGATCCTGTGCAATCGACATCATGCCACCTCCGAAGTGCCCTGCGCGGCAACAGTCAAGGCGCGAACCACACCCTGTTTCGCGAGCTCGATCTTGAAGCGATTGTGTTCATAACCGTGCGCACCGCGCAGCAGAATATCCGCGGCACGGGCGAAGTTCTCAGGCGTGGCTGCCTTACCGGCAAGCGCCTGCTCCGCTTCCGGCACACGCCACGGCTTGTGCGCAACGCCGCCCATAGCGAGGCCCGCCGAGCGAACTGTCGAGCCATTCATCTCCAGCCCCGCAGCAACAGAGATCAACGCAAACGCATAGCTGTTACGATCGCGCGCCTTCAGATAAAACGCATTCTTCGCAAATCGCGCAGGCGGCAGCGTCACGGCAGTGATCAACTCACCATCGCGCAGTGTCGTGTCCCGGCTCGGGTCGCTACCCGGCAGACGATGGAACTCAGCGAACGGTATGGTGCGCTTCCCACTGCGGCCTTCCACTTCAACCTTGGCGCCCAGCGCCGCCATGGCAACACACATATCGGAAGGGTGTGTCGCAATGCACGTCTCAGCGCTGGCGGGGCCCTTGTCGGTCTGCCCCAGGATCGCGTGAATGCGGTTGTAACCCTCCAGCGCAGCGCAGCCTGAGCCAGGATTGCGCTTATTACAGGCGGGGAAAGCGACGTCGGTGAAGTAGTAACAACGTGTGCGCTGCATCAGGTTGCCGCCAGTACTGGCCATGTTGCGCAGCTGTGGCGACGCACCACTCAGCAGGGACTGTGAGAGTAACGGGTAGCTCGTTCGAACCAAGGAGTGATTCGCAAGGTCACTGTTGCGCACCAGCGCTCCAATCGAAACGCCGCCGTCCGCTGCCTGTCTCACTTCGCTAAGCCCGAGGTGATTGATATCGACAAGAGAGACCGGCTGCTCCACCCGGTACTTCATCAAATCCACGAGATTCGTTCCACCGGCGAGGAACTTGGCGCCACGAGCCCTGCCAGCCTCCAGCGCCTGAGCATTCGACGTCACGCGGCTATATGCGAAGCTCTTCATGCGGACACTCCTCTGGTTGCGGTGCGCACAGCGGCGACGATGTTCGGATAGGCTCCGCAACGGCAGATGTTGCCGCTCATACGCTCGCGGATCTCGTCATCGGACAACTCGGGACGGTCGCTTCGCCCGGTATGCCAACTCACGATCGACAAGTCGCCCTTTTGCTGCTCGGTGACCACTGCGGTAGCCGAGATGATCTGGCCCGGTGTGCAGTAGCCGCACTGGTACCCATCATGCGTCAGAAATGCTGCCTGCACCGGACTTAAATCCTCAACCGTCTTCGGATCAGACGTTTTGGCAAGCCCTTCAATCGTGGTGATGTCAAACCCTTCAGCGGCACATGCAAGTGTTAGGCAGCTATTTACGCGGCGGCCGTCGATTAATATGGTGCACGCTCCGCACTGACCATGATCGCAACCCTTCTTAGTGCCGGTCAGGTCCATGTGTTCGCGCAAAGCGTCCAGCAGGGAGGTTCGCGCGTCAAGTGAAAGTGTCTGCGTTTTGCCATTCACTCTAAGGGTGACCGGTCCGGTCTGCACCGCGTCTTGCGCTTCGGCTAAGGCCGGCATACCCATCGCAAGCGAAGCGGCGAGGGCCGACGATGCCTGCAGGAAGCGCCGGCGGCTCAGCTCCGTTAGTAATCCATGACGCTCAAGTTCGGCGAACTCCTCGGCCTTGGCAGCGTTCAACTCGGTTTGCGAATCACCGCATGGCGCCTGCCCAGGTGGCAATGCAATGGCGTGCTGAACATTCTCTTGCAGCACTGCATCGGAAGCTTCCGTGTTCGCTTCACCTGGCGAGGGATCGTTACTATACCGGCTCATGCACATGCCTCTGGAAATTGTCTATCGGATGTTTGCGTACATGGTCTCTGATGCCAATATGTTCCAGCCTGTGGCCTGAGAGACAGCAGGCATTCCGGTACGGCTTACGTCTTCGACTTCGTCACCAGATATGTTGGCTATGTAGCACATCCTGGCGACTGTAGAGCGAACACGTCCTGTTCGCCATGGGCGAAGTTGTGCTTCCGCCGTGCAATATGACACTATCTGCCGAACTTACCAACATTGTCTATAGGAGTGGTTTCCGATGCTGACGGACGCGGGTGGTCAACCTCCCTTCAAATATTCCCTTCTCCTTCGCGCAGAGACCTGCTCACCGCTGAACGGTGTTTCCTTTTCCTTCGCAAAAGGAGAGATCTTCAACACGCAGTAGCGGTGGCGAACGGCCTAGACACCATCGATTTGTTCCATTCGCAACAGGTTACATCTGCAGCGCTTGCGGAAATAACGGCCCGGTGCTTCAATCGAGCTGTTGCGTAAGCTCATCGCCATCACGTTGCTTGCCCTTTTCGGGCTGCCCTTTGCATCATCGCTCCTTGCGCTCACGCCGAAGAGTGATGCTGGGCTGCCTGCCTGCTGCCGCAGGCTTGGCAAGCACCACTGCATGATGAGCACGCAAGAACGGATGCAGTTATCGCCGGACAAAACGGCGATCGCTGCGCCGAAGGATAAGTGCCCATATTGCCCGACGGCAATTCTGGGTGCGACACATCCCACCGTATTAGGCCTGCCAAAAGCACAGGCGATCTTTGCCAAATCCCTTGCTCATCCAGCCGGCATCCCGCAGACAGCATCCAGACGGCGCATCTCCCTGGACCGGGCACGCGGCAAACGCGGTCCTCCCGCAATGTCTCTCCTCTAAGAAGCCTCTCACTTCGAGCTGCAGCAGCCCTCGCTATGCGCTGATGCCTATGCGCCTTGTACTCCGTTGATATCACGGCGCTCAAATGGCTCTGTGGGTCCTTCTCTCCTAAAGACTGAGCGAGAGTGCAATACCTCTTCCAGTAAGCATGTGTGTTTCCTGCGGTTTCGCAGTGACACAAGCAACTTAGACAGGAGGCATTATGACGGAAGCTGTTGTACAGACTGAATCTCCAATCAAAGGCCTTGATCAGCGCGCTGTCTGGCGCTGGCATTTCTATGCTGGACTGTTTTGCATCCCGTTTGTTCTCTGGCTCGCTGTCACGGGTACTGTGTTTCTCTTTCATCCGCAGATTCAGTGCCTGCTTGATCGTCCCTATGACCATCTGGCCATCGCACAACCAGCGACGGCGAACGCGCAAGCGGAGGCCGCCTTAACTGCCATACCCGGTACAACGCTCGACTCGTATGAACTTCCACACTCCACGACATCAGCATCGCAAGTCCTTGTTGACAAGGGAGCACAACAGTTCCGCGTCTATGTTCATCCGCAGACACTCGCGATACTGAAGGTGGATAACGAAGACCATCGCGTGGATGTCTTCACGTCACGTCTGCATGGCGAACTGCTCGTCGGTAAGTATGGCTCCTGGATCATTGAACTCGCGGGAAGCTGGGCTGTGGTGATGGTGGTCACTGGTCTGTTTCTCTGGTGGCCCAGCAACACGAAACGCCTCGGCGGAATCCTCTATCCACGAACCAGCCTCGGTGGCCGCGCCTTCTGGAAAGACATACACTCCGTGACCGGCATCTACGTGTCGTTCTTCGCTCTCTTTCTTCTACTGACTGGGTTGCCGTGGGCGAAGAGTTGGGGAGGCTACCTGAAGGCCATTCGCCGTTACAGCGCTGGACGAGCCGTCAGTCAGGACTGGACCACCAGCAGTGCCGAAGTGCTTGCGGCTCGCACCGCCCGCAGCAACGCCGCCATGCATGATATGTCGAAGATGGGCAGTATGCCGGGAATGGCGGACATGAGTATCTCGCCCCACGCTGAGCACACAAGCGTGTTCGGCCGCCATGGCACGACGCTCTCAGGGCCGGGCGCGTTCGTGGCGCTCGACACCATGGTGTCGACTGTCGCAGCGCTGCATCTTTCCAACCCGGTGCTCATATCGCCTCCGATGCATGCCGGAGGCAATTGGAGCGCAAAGTCAGACACGCGCAACCGTCCACTTCGTGTCGATTTGATCCTCGACGGCAAGTCTGGAGCAATCGTTAAGCGCACCGAGTTCAACTCGAAACCTTGGATGGACCGCGTGATTGGAGTGGGCATCGCTGCCCACGAAGGACAGCTCTTCGGTTTCGTGAATCAGCTGGTAAGCCTGTTCACCACCATCGGCCTTGTAACCCTGAGCTTGAGTGGAGTGGCAATGTGGTGGAAACGCAAACCCGCAGGGTCGTTGGGAGCGCCCGTTCTAGTGCGTCGTGTCCGCTTCTCCGCAGGCCTCATCGCAACAATGGTCGCGATGGGTTTGTACTTCCCGTTCCTAGGTGCTTCCATGATCGTCGTAGGTCTCGTCGAACGATTCATCCTCAGACGTCTGCCATCCACGCAGCGCTGGCTCGGTTTGAAACCTGTTGCTGCATGAAGCTGAAGAAACGCTGGCACGGCATCAAAGCAATGAGAGAGTACCGGAACGTGTTTTGAGCTAGACAAATGATCTTGTTTGCACGCAATCACACGTGAGCTCCATAGGGCAGTTTACGGAGGATGTGACCGCGCCGCGAGTCGGTCTTGCGGTACGCGTGCCGAAGTTGGATTGGGTTTCCGAAGCCTGCTTGACCATTAATGAAGTCGGCGCCATTGCGGCAATTGCCGGAGATACCATTTGCAAAGCCGGCCCGATCATTGATTTGGCTATCGTTGTTATTGTCGAGTCCCGACGTAATGTTATAGAAGTTTCCCGAGTTCACGCTAAAGAAAGGGCTCAGATTGATCCCAAACGGACCCTGGTAATTGCCAAATATAAAGATGCGGTTCTTCTGTGCGAACAGTGCGCGGCCGTAGTCCGTCTTGGGATTAGGGCTGTCTGTTGGAAAGCTATCCGCACCGTTCGCGTTGCTGTTGGCAGAGTTATAAGCACAGAAACCGAAAAGTGACAGCTTGTTGGACACTTGAGTACGGAAATTGACGATAAACTGCTTCTGCCGGAAAACACCGCCCGATGAATACTGGTAGACAAGATTTGTGCCTGTGCTGGGCAACGCGCGCGACAAGTACTGGTGAACACCGATGTTGCCGAGATAGTTGAACGACAAGGTATTACGTTTACCGAGCTGTTGATCTAATGCCGCCTGGTACTGCATATTGTAGGCACTGCGCAGCCTCGGAGCGAACTCGTAGATCGTCTGCGAAGCCGAGGTTCCGATACCGCAAACAGCAGGATTCGACGGGCCGCAGCCGGTCGGCAGCACTCCCCCTAACGTCACAGAGTTGTAGATTTGCGTTACCTGGTTAAGGCCATTCTGCCGAAGTGTCTGGATGGTGTCACTGATAGAAAAACGGTCATAGAAGATACCGAAGCCAGTCCGGATGACGGTGAGCGGGTTACCCTTCTTGCGCGGGATACCATATGACATTGCCACGCGCGGGGCAAGGTCTGCCGAGCTGTTGATATGATCCTGCGCCTCATACCGTATGCCATAGCTCAATGTCAGATTCGACTTTACGTGATAGTCGTCTTCCGCATACAACCCGATATCAAACAGGCTCTGATCCACACGTGCGTTGGCGATGGTGGTGATCCTATACTGGAACGGTGTGTTACCAATGTAATCCGCTACTGTCCGGTATGAGAATGCACCGTTCGAACCCGATGTCGAGAACAGAGCCTCACGGTACATGCGCAGACGCATACCTGCGCGCACGAAGTTCTTCCGCAGAGCGATCGAAGTATAGTTCTGCAGTTCCAGACGGTCATTCGTGCTGCCCTGCGTACCCGAGTTAGAACCTCCTCCGTTGAACAGGCCGGTTACTGACAGGGTCGGCGAGACCAAATTTGGCACCTGGGAACTGACCGCTCGAACCAACGCCAGACGTGTCTCATTGATGACTTTTTGGCTCAGTATCTGGGCGTCGCTGATCTGAATCTGATGCTCGTGATTTGCGGTGCTATAGGCAGTGGTGTTCAGTGATGTTGAGCCAAGGCCAGAGTTCTGTGCCGTGCCCTGTTCATATTGGTACCGCACCGTAAGCGTGTTGCTCTTACCTAAAGCAAGATCGATGCGCGGCGTCAGGTCCCAGCGCGCCTGAGGGTGAAAGGTCGCAAGCATTCTGCCGGGAAGATCGTTTTCGGAACAGGTCGTATCGCCTGGAGCGCACAACACGGAAGAGGTCGGGCTGTTGCTGACGATTCTCCCGGAGAAAATGCTGTTGTCTTCAATGGAGCGGTGGCTGCCTGCCACCGAAAACGAGGCCGTCTTCGTCAGCGGCCCGGTCAACGATCCGATAAAGAAGATGCGGTGATAATCAGGCTGGGTATTGGTGACGCCAAGGAACGGACTGGATGTATTCAAGAACTTCGCATTGCCCTGGACGCTCGCCTGCCCGTGAAACTTGTCGGTGCCTGGCTTGGTGAAGATCTCCACGCGGCCAAAGCCCTGCTTGTCGAACTGTGCGGAGAACGGATTCTGATTAATCCGAATTTCGCGGATCGATGACTTCGGCGGCAGTTGGCCACCTGTAAAACCGTCGACATAGATCTGGCCGCCGTTCGGTCCGGCTGACGGTCCTGCCAATGCTGTGAGTTCGTCCGAGAGCTCATCCGGATCATCCGAGAGCGCTTCTAGATCCTTGTTCTTGATCACAACCGAGCTGGCATTCTGATCAGGATCGACCGAAACGCTGGTCGTATTCTCTGTGGTGACATTGACCTCCTGCGAGTCGGTCTGAATGGTCATGCGCACATCCAAAGCGATTGAAGCCGCGCCTACCTTGATGCCTTCCCGTACAAACGACGCGAAGCCCTTGATCGTGACGGTCAGAGAGTACGTACCAGCCGGTACATTTATGAAGCTGTAGCTGCCGCCTTCTCCTGACAACGTTGTCATAGGCATGTCTTTAGCCAGAGTTAGCGTTATCGCGGCTCCTGGAATTGCGGCCTGATCCGGATCAACCACAAATCCTGTGATGGAGCCGCTCCCAACCTGTGCATACGCAATCGGCTGATGCATGGCGGCTTCAACGCCAATCGATAAGACCGTAAGGAATCGGCATGATCGAAACAAGGCAGGCGATAAAAACATCAGTGACCTCAGATCAAATTTCGCGCACTGCGTGCGTTCGCGCAATAGGCAACTCGCGCCATAACCCGCAAGAACTTTGAATGACAGAGATAATCTCTTTTCCTCGTTGACGCTCATGAACTTCGCCCATGTAAACAACGGCAAGAAGCTGGGCCCATCCACGGTGAAGTCGTCGGCGATATCGAGATTGTTAGGGCGATGCCGTAGAGCGGCTAGAAGTCGCCACCCTGGACCGCCTGGTGCGGGTCAGAGCGAGTGTAGTCAGCTAAGTATTCAGATCCGCCAAATGATTCAGGCGTCAATATCAACCGATGTCAATGTGATGGGCTGAATGCAACGCAGCTCTCGCATTGAACTTTGTGGAGACTCTTGTAAGACGAAGTGTTTATGCGCACGCTGCAAGCAGCGGCATGCGCATAAACGCTAAAAGATGGATCAGAATTGGGACTATTCGTTTGTCCTTTCGATCCTAGGACATCATCTGAGCCTTGCGGTCGCTATTTACTGGCAACATTGGGAAGTACATCGTACAGAGGACGCGCCGGCTTCACTTCTGGGTTCTCATTCGCGAGTGAAATTGCGAGAATGCGAACATTTTCGTTGTCTGGCAGTTTGATGGACTTCGCGCCGACTGGAAGATCGACAGCGTACGCGAATAGATACGAGTAAGAGTAATCGACGTTCTTCCCCGCGGCATCATGATGGTGGCTGGCGTACCAGGCAAGATCGGCGCGCTTGATGAAGCCAGGTGTTATGCCAGTCATCTGGCCGTATCTGTCATGGGCTGTATCTGGGGTCGTCCATTGCCGGTCGTCCCACTGGCCAACGAATCCACCCCAATCTTGGATGTTCAGCTCGGTTTTCTTACCGCCGGCTTCGAAAGTGGCCTTTTGATCGCCGTTGGCTGAAGCCGCCAACAGGTAGACGCGATTGTACTGTCCGGATGGGAGATTTATCGTCTGTCCCTTCGCTGTGACTGCGTTTGGCGCGCCGGTTTTGGCCGCCGCCAATTGGAACTGGACGCCGTTAAATTGGATTTGCGAAGACAACATTTCAGCGGGCAGTGCATTTCCTTTCCCGTCAAATCCGGCGATCGCGTGATCTCCGTCATTGCTTGCAGCCGCTACGGTGTAGCTGAGAGCCACCGGCGTGGACTTTACAGGCGCTACGGTTGTGGAGGCGGCGCTTAGCTTCAGGGCGAAGGTACGCGGCTGATATCCGCCGAACGAGGTAACGAGGGCCCCATTCGTCACCGTTGCCGAACCAACAGGCTGCTCCTGTCCATTGACTTCACGGGCGCTGGCGATGGGCCCGGCGAACGAGATCTTCACATCGGACTGCGGTTTGCCGTCAAGTTCCACCAGGCGTACGATCACTTCATCGCTGAGTTCCGCCTTCTTTACGGCAAGGACACGAATCCGAGGATTGCTTACCTTTAACAAGGAAAAGCTGCGCCCCATTTTGCCTTCATGCTTCGAAGTCTCGAAGGCGAAGAGGGGCGCATTCAACCTCTGAGCTTGCCAATCGGTCTGCGCGCTGCGCCAGTCGTCGGAGTGCCCGGCAAATCCATAGACAAATTCATGATGTCCAATGTCCTGTGTCGCTTGATCCGGGTATCCCCCTGACGTCCCAGGAGTAAGAAGTAAGGTCAGACGAAGGGTGTTGTCAGTTGGCTTGTCCGATCCGTTCTTGCTGTCGGTCAGCACTGTGGCGCCGAACTTCCCGCTCATATCGGTCAGATCGATCCACTGATGCGATGGAACCTCGAACTTCTTAGGCTGTGCCGTCGGCCGCTCGATGGTTCCAATATCCCAGTTATAGGTCGCCATCTGGTTGCTCGCAGTAAGCGGGAACGTCGCCTTCAGGCTAGACTCGCGCGTCTTCCAGTCGATCACGTTGCCAAATTCTACCCGTTTGCCGCCATCTCCTGCGGACAAGCTAATTTTCTGGACAAAATGCGAACCTGCCGTGTCACGGGTCACCTCAATAGCCGCACGAACCGGGCCATTTTCTACGACTCGAATCTGCACAGGACCCGAAACATATTGCCGGGGAGGGGCTTGTTCCTGCTCCCAGTCCATATTCCACGCTGGCCACTGCGCTGGATTGTCATAAGAGATCGCAAGACGGGAAGGCGCGGCTAGCAGTTCCTTGCCGTTAGCCTTATCGAAGATGCTTGCAACGTCTCCATCCTGATTGAGTCGCACGCGATAGTACGCGTTCTCGAGGCCGTCCTTCGATACCTGCAGGGACGACGAAGAAGCTTGGGAGTCAGCTGGCTGCACATCGTAAACGGCATATCCAACAGAAGGCAGGCTGGCAACGAAGACGACCTTTCCACCAGATATCTGCGCAGGGACGTCCTTTCCATCCGGGGAGGTCACACGCACCGCCTTGGGTAGGCCGTTGGGGAAGTCCACACTCGCTTCGACGACATCTTCACGCGCGATATTCAGCGGGTTGAAGATGACGATCGGGGTACCCTTTGTCTGGGTGTTCATAGCCGCGGAGACGCCCTCGACCGCGCTATTCAGAACATCCGCAAACTGATTGAGCGCGATCACGTCGTCGTTCCATGCGAATTCATACGATTTTGGAGTTGCCGTCCCTGCAGCCAGATCATGGAAATGCGCACCCATCGCAAGCGTCCAGGCATCATTGAGCCTTGCTAAGGGATACGTCCTGGCGCCCAGCCATTGAGCTGCGATCGAAGACTTCTCAGCAGCATCGGCCAACAACTCCTGGTGCCGGATCCAGCGCTTCTGGTACGCCTGCGATGTGAGTGATCCGGCGGAGTGGTTCGTCAGTTCCATCTCTCCGGTATAACGGGGCAGCGTCGCCTCTTCAGCGGGCGTGATGTTGAGAAACATCTGGTCGGCTGTCGCGGAGATGACATGGACCGGTCCATTTCCAACCGGCACCGGTGCCGACTGGGGCTGGCCCCGCCGCGTTCCTCCGCCCGCAGGCAGGCTGACACTCCCCTTCGTTACGATCGCTTCGAGTCTCTTGATCGAATCCTCGCGCGGTGCACCGCCTGTATCTCCCGTGCCGTAATAGTGGTAGTCCGTGAACACGCCTGTGACCTTGCCGTTCTGCTGTACGCGCGTGGCCCAGTCGCCTTGATATTGCTGGAGTCCCCCCTCCTTTTGCGCCCTCACAAGCGCCCCTTGCTCCATCCGCAACTCGTTGAGCGCCTCCAGATCAACCGCGTTCGGCGCTGTGCCTGCCTGCCGCGCCGTCTCTTGCTTTGTCCGCAACTCCGCGATCTTCTTATCCAGTTCTGTTAGCGCCGTATTAGGCGAGGAAGGTGGCAGTGGCGCACTCAGATCGGAATCGATGTTCCCGTTGTAGCTCCCCGGATTCAAGCCCGCAAGGACGCTTTCACCATCCGGACCAACCCAAACCCCCACATTGAACGGCGTTCCTTCAGGCGTCTTCTCTGGCGATTGCAAACCTCCGCCATCGGCGGAAGAGCCCCAGACCAGCTTTTGCGTCGAGAACCCCTTGACGCCGGAATGAGCCAGGATAGTCGGCAACGAAGAAGGAAACCCGAAGCAGTCCGGCAACATATATTCCGCACTGGCTTTGCCAAACTCGCTGCGGAACCAATTATTTCCATAGAGAACTTGCCGGATGATTGCCTCGGCGCTGGGAGAGTTTACGTCGCCTTCTTCCACCGAAGATCCAGCCGGAAACCACCGCCCCTCGTCCACGTACTTCTTCAACCGCGCAAAATCCGCCGGAAAATACTCTTTCATCAGGCGGTAACGATTAGAGCCGCTGAAGTTAAAGGTATAGTGCGGATACTTCTCGAACAGCTTGAAGTTATCTTGCATTGTCTTGCGCAGATACTCATCAATTACCTGCGGATACTCCCACCTCCATTCGGTATCCAGGTGGGCATAGCCGACGACATAGAGCGTTGGCTGCTTGCTGAGATCCGGCTTCTCGGTCGTTTGCGCGTGGGCCAAGCTCGCGAAAACTAGAGCGAGTATTGAGCCGGTTTTGAATGTAGTGTGGGAGGTTCTCATTTCAAGCTCCGAAGTGAATCGACTAACAAAGAGTGGCTATGAACGATGGCACAAAGCCTAGGAACGTAAAGCAGAAATCGGACAGCAAGCGTCCACATAAGAGATAGGTGTTCGGCAATAAAGAGATTGTTGCGTATCAGTGACAGCGCTGTCAAACGGACTGATGGTGACGTCGTATCTATGCACTATCGCTACCTTCCCCTTTCACCAGGAGGTCCATACTGGGTTGTACGCACACGGATTTAGTTGCGTTCAGAGAGTCAGTCAGGGAGCTCCCGCAACCGCCTCTTGTGTGAACCGCAGCGCTGCAAAAGTGGTCGAGGGCTGACGCCTGGCTGAGTGCATTCGAGGCAACTTTGCTTTATACAGTCGTTCCAAGCACGGTGCGGGTTTGCAGGATGTGGATTGGCACTTATGTCCACAATGTATGTATTGCCCACGTTCTATGAACGAGTCAGTAGATTGAGACACGTCTTGGCGCGCAACTTATCGTTGGCTCTTAAGAACTGGACTGGCCCCTCCGGGCAAAGCGGCCCTACCCGCATCGACATAGTTATGGTCACCAGAGGGCAGCAATCGAAGCACATAGGAAAACTCTGTCGGATCTGACCAGACCATATATTGCGGTAGAGGCTTTGGACCGCAGCTGTTCGAACCGACCCCCAGAGTACGCGTATCCAACGTGACCACAGTGGCGGTGCTCTGCGGTAGGTCAATGGAATGAGGCACTGCGTCGAGTTGTTCATCTGTGAGCGGGAGGGCAGAAACCTGCAACAGCTTGCCGTCGCTCACAGCCATCAGCGTCGGCAAATTGTGGCCTCCCACCGCGGCCCAGCGAGTATCTTCATGGTTTCCCGCTTCCATTGGCTTAGGGTACGGTGTCAGTTGCTCCTGTATGGAACTTGAATATAGTCCGACGTCGGATCCGTGGTCGCGATCGGAATAATTTTCCATAGGCCCGCGTCCGAGATAGGTGAAGCGGTCATAGGTTTTATTCAGCATGAGGCGCACACCGATTCTTGCCAACGGAATTCTTTCTCCAGTGGGCACGAAGTTGTTCTTTACCGCGATAGATCCGTCGCCCGCGATAGTGTAGGCTGCCGTGTACGTTGCCGACCATCCCTTCTGTCCCTCTTCCAGGAGTGTCGCCTCTACAAGCACAGACGCGTCGTTTAGCTGAGTGGATTTGATGCTTTTCACAGTCGTCTTAAGAGTGTTGATTCCATACGTATCCCAGGCCTTTGACGCCCACACATCGTCGTTGCGATGAGGAGCTCGCCAGAGATAAAGCTTAGGCCCCCCACCCTCGATCAACAGTGCCGTGCCGTCCCGTGAGACCTGCGAGATCGCGCCCTGAGCTTTGCTGAATATGACACTGAATCGATCGCCTTGCACGGCGATGGCATTATCGTCTTGTGTCACCTTCAATGTGCCGGTCGATTGCGCAAGCGCCCTCTCCGCTATGGACGAGGCGGGCAACTCAAACTGCTGTGTAGCGACTACGTAGCCGGCCTTTGCCCAGACCTCCGGTTTCGCCAACTCGAAGGAGAGTTGAACAAAATACTCGCGTCCGGGCTTGCGAGACGAGACCTTGTAGGGCACGGTCAACTCAGTGCTCGCGCCCGGCGCTAGATCGACGCGCGCTAATGTACCACTATCGATCGGTACGCCGTCTTCGCTGAGCGTCCAGTGCGACACGAATTTGCTCAAATTGGTGAAAGCGTAGCGGTTTCGTATACCAATTGTTCCGTGCTCCAGATCAACTGGTGTGAAGCTCACCCACTGGTAGGCCCGCTTTAGTTCGGGGTAATGAGGTTTGGGCGAGCGATCGGAAAAGACCACACCTTTATGAATAAAGTATTGATCGTTCGGGTAATCCCCAAACCCGCCACCGTAGGCCATGAACTGGTGCTTCGGATCGCGGCTATTCCAGATTCCCTGATCCTCCCACTCCCAGATCGCTCCGCCCATCAACGTTGGATACTTGTCAAAGAGGTCGTTGTAGTCATCCACCGAGCCCATCGAATTGTTCATCGCGTGGGCATACTCGCATAGATAGAGCGGCTTCGTGCGCTTGGAATCCTCACCCGCAGCTTGCAATTCAGCCGGATTAGTGTACATGTGACTTTCGATATCGGTGGGGAGGTTGGGGCCGCCCCCAAACGGTTCATAGTGTGTGGGCCGGGTAGGATCGATCGCCTTGACAGCCTGCAGCGCCGTGCGGAAGCTGCTGCCACCGCCACATTCGTTTCCAAGCGACCAAACCACCACCGAGGGATGATTCTTCAGGTTTTCTACGTTCGCGACATTTCGGTCCACAATGCTCTTTTCGTAACGTGGTTCCCTGTCCAGCACGTTCATGTACCCATGACATTCGACATTTGCTTCTGCCACCAGGTAGATGCCGTATTCGTCGGCAAGCTCATACCATCGAGGGTCATCCGTGTAATGAGATGTGCGTACATGGTTCGCGTTAACCTGCTTCAGCAACTCCAGATCGCGGACCATTCGCTCTTCTGAGACATAGTGGCCGGTATCGGGCCAGTTCTCATGACGGTTTGCTCCCTTTAATTTCACAGGGACGCCGTTGATCATAAAGACAGCATTCTTGATCTCGATTTTGCGGAAACCAGTACGCGCGGACAGTACTTCAGTGCGCTGTGCGCCGCTTACTAACGAGAGAACCACGGTGTACAGATTCGGAGTCTCTGCGGTCCATTTCGCAGGGTCTTTGACTCTGAGCGACGCCGTCACTGCCTGCTCCTGACCTGGAGCCAGCCCAGGCACTTCCACAAACTCCTGCACGATGCTTGCGTTTTGTTCGCCACGCGGAACAAGCTCAACCTGCAAACGGCGTGCCGGCTGAGCTACAGCGGAGTAGTTCTTGATCTTCGCGGATACCTTCAGAACTCCGTCGCTATAGCTGGGATCCAGATCGGTCGTCACGGCAAAATCCCGGACGTGTATCTGTGGCGCGCTCCAAAGCGTGACGTTTCGGAAGATGCCGCTAAGCCGCCACATGTCTTGGTCTTCCATGTAGCTGCCCGAGCTATACCGGTATACCTCGACCGCAAGAAGATTCTTCTGCCCAGGAACTACATAGGAGGTCAGGTCAAACTCGGCAGGATTGCGGCTGTTCACGCTGAAACCGACTTTCTTCCCATTGACCCACACAAAAAATGCGGAGTCGACACCATCAAAGGTTAGAAAGACGCGGCGTCCATTCCATGCGGAAGGAACATCGAACTCGCGTCGGTAGCTGCCGACGGGATCACGTTCAAGGTACGTCGTATATTCTTTGGGCGGTTCGCTGGTAACCCGTGGCCAATCCCTCTTGAACGGATACGTAAAGTTCGTATAAATTGGCGTGCCGTAGCCCTGCACCTCCATATTGGAGGGCACCGGAATCTCCTTCCACGCGCTTACATCGAAGCTCGGTTTGTAGAAATCGACTGGACGCGCCTCCGGCCTCGGGACCCAATGAAATTTCCACTGACCATTCAAACTGCGAGCCCAGGTTGAAGCTTTCCGGTTTGCCACGAGAGCTTCGCGGCGATCCTTGTACGGCATCAACGTGGCGTGATACGGCTCCTTGTTGACACCAAGTACCTGTTCGTTCTCCACCTCTGGGGGCGTTGCCGCTTGCTGCGCATGAAGCGACGGGGTCAGAAGAGATAGTAAAAAGATGCTCCGCAATGTCGATCTGAAATAGCGCATTTGGATCATCGGTTCCTCAAGTCGGCAGACAATTGCTGCGAGTTGCAAAATCAAGACGCTCATCATCAAGTCATAAGACAACACGATTCGATGCCGCCATGGCAGGGCAATATATGTACGGAACGTCCCGCCAGATCATGTGCACACGAAGACCATCAAAACGCCGCGATCCCTTGCACCTTGTTCTGAAACGGCATTCGTCTATGGGCAGTGCTCGACCCGCAAGGTGCTTATAATTTGACAACGCTGTCACTGCATGTCGGAATGTACTGAGATGAAATCACATCTGTCAAGAGCTCTGCGTACGCTGGTTGTAACGGATGCTATTTCGAGACGACCTTTTGCCTCAGCTTTGTGATCGCCCCAATCGAATGGATATCGTGTATTTGTCCTAGCAGCCGCAGGTGCTTCAATAATCAGGTTGGTCGATGAGCGACGGCTCGAGGATCCCTTCCCGCCTCGGCCTACACGGCCCGCATGACGGCCAGCGAGAATAGGGCCACACAGTTGCTCACAACGAGAATGACTTCGTCAGAACGAACGCTGGGACAAGCATTAGTTGATCCCTAAAACTCTGCGTTGCCGGAGAGAGCAATCCCCAGAGCACATTGGTTCCGATGAAACGAAACTACCGGCCCTTAATGTTCGCTTTTCTTTGGATGGGCGACTAAGTTTGCGATTGCTTCACGTATCTTTGCCTCACCAGTGCTGTTGACGGGCAGCGGCTTGGACTGGAAGGCCGGCAAGAGGTGATCCCAGATGGCGTCCAATTCTCCTTGCATGTTGCCGGTATCGGCGGTGATGGCGACAACGGCATCCTGATCGGGCATCACAACGATGAATTGGCCACCTGCTCCGTCAGCGCGAAATGCATTGTGCCGGCATCTCCAGAACTGGAAGCCATATCCTTCTTTCCAATCTGAGCCGATTTGGGCATGACTTTCATTCTCGTTTGCGATCTGTTTGGATGTGGCTTGCTCAACCCACTTGCGTGGAATCAAACGCTTACCATTCCACTTCCCTTTTTGAAGGTAGAGTTGGCCCAATTTTGCAATGTCTTCGGTGCGGAGATACAGCCCGTAGCCGCCCAGGGAGTTACCCTCGGGGCTGCTGTCCCAGCGGGGATCCTCGATGCCAAGCGGCCCGAAAAGACGCGGTTTCAGATATTCAAGTGAGGTCTGGCCGGTCACCTTGGTGACGATGGCCGATAGGACGTAGCTGCCCATGGTGTTGTAGAGGAAGTGAGTGCCCGGCTTGTAGGGAACCGGCTGAGCGAGAAATTGTTCCACCGAAGGACCGCCATCTCTGTTGGGCTCAACCTCGTGCCCGCCGGACATGGTAAGCAGATCGCGTACCGTCATCGCCTTCAGATTTTCGGACGGATCTGCGGGGGAGTCCGCTGGGAAGAACTTCAACACCGGATCGTCGAGCTTCAATTTGCCTTCATGAATCGCGAGGCCGACGGCGGTGGAGTTGAAGCTCTTACTGACCGAGTTCAAGACATGAGGCTCGTCCGCGGAGTTGGGACTCCACCAGCCCTCTGCGATGACTTTGCCGTGCCGCACGATCATGAAGCTGTCGAAGGTGTTTACGTTCTTGTCTGCAGCTTGTATAAAATCGATGATTGCTTGCGACGAGACACCTTCAGCCTCAGGTGTGCTTCTCGGCAACGACCTGCCGTCAGCGCGTGCCAAGGGGATGCAGCCGAGCAGCGCCAGGATTCCCATCGAAAGTCGCATTCGATTCTTCATATGTCTCCTCAATCAAGTCCTGTAGATCGCCTCAGGCTGTGGCTAAGGCGGAGGCCAGTGATAACGTTGTCACATCTAGATTCGAACTTACCTTATACCGTTTCAGCTATCGGTCACAACTAGCGTTCAAGGAATTCTAAGCGTCGAAAGCGGCAGAGGCAGTGACAAAGACATAAGAGGCACGCGCAACAACCGCGCTGACCATCAACCACCGACCCAGCATGACGCAGCAGCCGCAGGCGGCTGTTTCGTGCGCGCTCACTGTGTGCTACATAGGAGCCAGCGCCTGCTGACCGAATTCCGCGTCGCGGACGGACTTGTCACCAACTACGATTTGTTGTTTTCAGTGAATCGCGACTCTGCCCGACTCTTGCTCTCAGTTGTATGCCGCTTTGCTCATAAGGGGCTGAGAGACAGGTAGCATGTCATGATTTGCTTATTGGGACGAACTGAGGCATAGCCTGACTATCCCAGCATAGTTTTTCTTTACGAGCTCAGTGTGATGGGGTATGTTTGTCGCACTCTCACCTGTTGGCCGCACAGCGGCATCGAGCAGTGCCATTGGACGCGAGATCGGAATCGTGTCCGAGTATCTGCCCGGCTACGGCACTTCAGACTGTTGGACTTTCTATGCTCAAGCCCTCTGCCTTGCCCTCACAGTTTCTTATGGTCCTGGCGTTCCTTTTGCTTCCGGGAACGCGCGTATCAGCGCAACTCATCGGAGTGACTCCAGACACGAGTACGCCCGGTTCCCCCAACGGTGTCGCCTACATGCAGGGCGACGTAGATACCATTAATCCGGTCGATGGCTCTCTCAGCGTGAGGATCAATATTCCTTTGCCCAAAGGCAGAGGTCTCAGCATCCCGTTCTCGATAGGCTATGACTCAAATTCCAAGTGGCATCCAATGGGCGGCGAAGTCGCGCAGTATGCTCCGGTAGAGGTCATCCCAGGCTCGGGTACGACTGTACCCGGTACGTCGGATCCTACCTATTTGTCTGAGTATCTGACGTGGGCCTGGGAAAACAGCTTTCTTGCTCTGAATGGCTGGTCCTACACGGCGCCTGTCCTGACGGTCACGAAAGCTCATCAGTATTGGCAGTTCCAAACCTTTGTCAGCGTCCCCGCGTCCGCCATCCAGGATTGCCCCTACTGGACCGGCTACACGTTTTCCGACACTGCTGGCGGACGTCAACAACTGCATCTGATGCGAGGTCTGCCGTCAACTTCCGCAGATGGTTCGAACGTCACGAGCTCGTGCCCAACGGAGAACTACACCGAGTCCTATGGTTCTTCACTAACCGCGGGTACAGCAGTCAACGTTCCGACTTACGAGGCGAGCGTTGCCGATCTGCGCGGCACGGTATACCGCTTTCCGCGACCCACGTATAACTCCCGAGGGGCGACATCGGACACGTGGAACAGCCTCGCGGATCTGGTGGAAGATCGAAACGGTAACCGGATCAGTATCCAGGGCACCGATCAAGGCGCCCTCTCCTACCAGGATACGTTGGGAAGAACACTGCTGAACGCCTCGGGCTTTGGTCATGAAGGCGATACCATTGCTGTGTCGGGAGTTCAGAATTCCTATGTCCTCCATTGGTCAACGATTCATATCACTGGTTTCAGCACCAACACCCGTATCTTCATACTGGGTGACGCCAACCCAAGCGATGCGCAAAAGTTTTGTGGTGGGCTCGCGGATGTTACGCCACAGGATCTGACTGTACTCACCTCGATCGACCTTCCGAACGGCACCCACTATCAGTTCGCCTATGACCAGACCTACGGCCTCCTGAATCAGGTTACTCTTCCTGGAGGCGGCTGGGTGCAATACACCTGGACAAATAACCCTCTCGCATCGACGATTCCCTACGAACATCTTCAAATGCAGAACCATTGGCTCCCCGGCACTGTTGCAGATGCTCCAGGGCCTGGCTGCATAGCAAACTACGACAAATGGGCCGTACACACGCGAAAGGTTAGTTTTGACGGAACTAACGTCGCGCGACAAGATACGTTTACCTATGCCACCAGCTATGCAAATAACGTTGGCAACAATTCTTTCTGGTCTGGCAAGACGACCACCGTTGCTTCGTCCGACCTGATTTCTGGAAGAAGTAATACGACCACACATTCCTATGTTGCTGGAGATGCCTACAGCATACCCGCGCGCGTTCCTACGGGTTACATCGATCCGGTTCCGGTGGAGGTTTCGACCACAACGACCGGAGACCTGAGCGAATCGGAATCGATCACCCGCTCCTGGCAGGCGCTTGCAGATACCCCGGCGCCCTACTGCGAACAGCGGAACCTTGACGGCGCCTTCGCGAGTATGCGAGCAATGTCTTACTCTTCCGGGACGATTCTGCCCAGTGAGGTCGATGAGTATGGAGGTGGATCGTGTTCCTCTTCGTACAGTTCTCTCCCGTCTCAGGTGTCCGGCTCCGTCATCCGCAGGACGATCAACGCGCTGAGCTTTCTTTCCGCACCGGCAATCCTGCCGAATGCGACCATCGTTGTGCCCAGCAGTGTCAAAATCACCGGCAGCGATGCCAACACGGCTGCTTCGGAGACGGACTACGGGTACGATGAGACTGCTGTGGTTGCCGCAACCGCTAGTGGCCACGACGACGATTGCTTTGCCGCGGCAAGACCCAATAACACTGCGGTACAGATACAAACGTCTCAGCATCCACGGGGCCCTTCTCCAGAGGAAACGTGACCACCATCACGAAGCGCTGCTTTGGATGCACCGATTCGAGTACCACCATAGCCTATGATTCTCTTGGCAACACGGCATCCGTCAAGGACGCAAATGGAAACCTAACCTCATTCGACTATACAGATGCCGGCACGGGACAGTCTGGCACACCCATTCGTGCATTCGTAACGAAAGTGACCGCGCCTACCACTTCGAATGGTATTCAACATATCAGGACATTCAGCTTCGACTATACTGCCAGCCTGATGACGACCTCGAGTGATGAATCCGGCAACATCACAACGTATACCTACAACGATCCTCTAAGAAGACTCACAAATATCACTGGGCCTGCGTTGGACAATGGTCAACATGCGAGTACCGATTATAGGTATACCGATACGGTCGGCAGCATCTCCATGACCAAGACGGTGGCGGCTTCTCCCGACCCCGACATCGTGTCGGTGCTCCGCTATGATGGATATGGAAATCTCACGTCGGACGAAGTGGACTCGGCGCCCTATGCGAGCGTTACCGCTCATGTGACCGATGGCTTCATGCATCCGGCGAAGGTAAGCAACCCATACTTCTCAAACGTAGGCGCCACCGAATGGACAACGCAGTCCTACGATGCGCTTGGCAGACTCCGGTCCATTACGAACCCGGATAGCTCGACCCGTACGAATGCCTATAGCGTCAACCAGGTCTCTCTTACGGACGAAGCGCAGCATACATGGGTGCAGAGCTATGACAGCCTGGGACGCCTCAGTTCCGTGGTCGAGGATGCGGGGTCGGCGCCAAAGACCACAAACTACACGTACGACGCGCTCGGGGATCTGTTGACCGTGTCTCAGCAGGGCATGAGTGGCGACACTCCCCGGAGCCGGTCATTCACCTATGACTCCCTATCGCGGCTACTTACAACGAACAATCCGGAGAGTGGAAATGTTTGTTACGGTACCTGGAACAACTGGACCGTCGGCTCATACCCTTGTTCGAATGGCTACGACGCCAATGGAAATCTACTATTAAAGACGGATGCGCGTGGGCAGGTCGTCAACTATAGCTACGATGCGTTGAACCGGATGACCCAGAAATGGTCGTTCGGCTCCTATACGCCATGGAGCATGAAGACCTGGACCTATGATGTCGCGCCAAGCGGATGGGGCGGAGTCACGGTAACGAATGCAACCGGGCGTCTCGCCTTCGTGTCCGACCTGAATACCTCGTCGGATCCCAACAAACCACAGCAGGTGAAGTTCTACAGCTATGACACCATGGGCAGACTGAAGGTGCTTTCTGACCTGCTTCCTCAGGAGATCGGAGCATCCCCACCACCGACCGCACTCGGTTATGATCTGGCGGGAAACACGATCGACCTAACCTATCCCGACGGCCGGCAAGTTGGTAGCCACTACAACTCAGCAGGTCAGGTTGACCACGTGTTCGCAGGCACTACACAATCCCCAGGCCAGGACTATGTTTCGTCCATTTCGTATTTCCCGAACGCGTCGCCGCAGACCGTTATCTATGGAAATGGAGTGGTAGTGACACACGGTATCAACAGCCGCTTGCAGCCGTGCACCGATCTCGTCACGGGCAATGGCAGCACGTATCTGAACCGGGCTTACCGCTATGCACAAAATCCAAGCGGTTCGGATTGCGGTGGGGAATCAGCCAACAATGGAAATATCTGGCATCTCTATGATCACCTGCCCGGCTCGCTGTACTCGCAGGACTTCCACTACGACTCGCTCAACCGGATCAATTATTGGCAGGCGCCGGATATGGCAGGCGCATACCGGACGGCTAACTATAGCTATGATTCGTTCGGCAATCTTGCCAATGCGATGACGGCTCCAGGTGCTATTCCATCGACCTTCAGCGCTGACAATCGAGTGTCTAATCTCGGCTGTTCCGGCTTGAGCTCTTCGCCTCCGTCGTCTTCGTCTCCCTCGTATGACTCATCCGGCAATATCCTTTGCAGCGGAAGCGGCATGTCCGTGTATGGCTATGAGTGGGGACAACTCGGTGAATTGGCGGAGGTATGGCAGTATCAAAACGACAATAATTTCACCAACGGACTGAAGGCACGGTACTTCTATGACGAGTCGGGCAACCGCATCCGCGCCGAGCAATACAGCGGAGGAAACACCACAACGCCAGTCAGCACCCGCGATTACGCGTACCTCAACGGCCAGGTGCTTGGTGAGATCGATAACAACAATGCGTGGACCGACTACATCTATGCGGGTGGGAAGAAGATTGCTCAGGCAGATCCTCTCGATCATCGCATCAGGCTCTCCGGACACCAGGTGAATGCGTATGAAGGGGGTGTCGGCTACAACGCACCCGCGAATCTTTATGTTCAGTCCGGAGATCGCATCTGCTGGCAGCAGTACAATTCGAACGCAGTGGGTGGCGTAACATTCCAATTCGATAACGGAAATCCTGCCTGGGAACTCGCTGCGAGCGATGGTCAACAGATCAACCAGGACTACAACGAGGGTGGCTGGCAGAATCGATGCGTGGGCGTTCCAAGTCAATATGTGGGCCACGAGATGCAGCTCGTGGAAATCTCGCATGACATTAACTCGCCGAATGGTGATTGGGCGATGCTTATAGCGGATCTGATGTACCTCAGGCCAGACGGCTCTGTCATCCCCCTGTTCGGTGCCGGGCTGGTGCCATTTACTTCCGACACCAGCGCTATTTCGGATGGAAGCGGGGGGACGGAGTGGCGCGTGATCGAGGATGTACCGGTTGCGTCCGATAGCTATGTGGGGACGACTGCGCTCCGGCGCGTGCACTACAACGTCACTGACCAAGTTGGGACTACCCAACTCGATCTGTCGGCTGGAGGTTATCCCACCTGGAGAGGCCAGTTCGGCCCCTTCGGACAGGAATTCGATGCCGCGACCACCACGGACCGGTACAAATTCACCGGCAAAGAACGGGATACCGAATCAGGGCTGGACTACTTCGGTGCTAGGTACTACGCAAGCTCAATGGGGAGGTGGATGAGCCCGGACTGGAGCCCCGTTCCGATCGCTGTCCCTTACGCTAACTTGGGAGATCCGCAATCGCTCAATCTATACCAGTATGTGCGGAACAATCCGCTAGGCCAGGCCGATGTTGATGGTCATCACTGGTGGAACAAACTTGGGAATTTATTCACAGATTCGCAATGCTGGTGTGAGGGGGCTGAAGCAGCTAAACAAGCTCAGCAAAACCGCCAAAATTGGGCTGCTCAAGACCTTGCCAGACAGCGCGCTCTTCAAGATCCTTTCTTGAAAACCCTGATATCGGTTACGCAGACTATCGCGTTGGGTCAAGCTGCGGGAGCGATCTCTGAAATGGGATTTGATCCGGTTTCAGAACCGACAACAATTACAGAAGAAACATGGGACTTCCCAGAGGTTGTCGTTGATTCGTCCAAATATCCAGAATCCGCCCAGCACATTACAGACGCTCAAGAGGCCGGACAGCCGTCCGTTGTCACTATAGACCGAGCGGGAGCAGCTAGTCGTCGGGGTGCAGCACTCAAGAACGTCCAAGGCAGCACTGGTATGGACAGAGACGAATATCCTCCAGCTTTTGCGCGCGAGGGAGGCTCTGGCGCAAGTACTAGAGTTATTCCGCGCTCAGACAACAGGGGAAGTGGTGCTGCCATGGGTAATCAGATCCGCAATCTTCCCGACGGAAGCAAGGTAAAGATCACAACAAAATGACCAAGAATACGGCAATCCAAGAGCTCTTACGTGCAGCCTCGTCAGCGTTGAGTAAATCGTCATGCAATATCGCAAAGCTTGATCCGTTACTGTCTCAAAGAAACGGATTCTATGCGTTCAAGCAAGCCTTACATGTCTTTCCTTGTGACAAAGATCAGGGATTCATCGACATCGCATCGTGGAATGACCCAGATGTTTGGGTAGGTTCATATGAAGGTTATGCGGATGGGATGCTGTTTTTTGCTGAAGATGTCTTTGGTTGTCAGTTTGGGATAAACGACAATGGAATCTACACGTTCGATCCAGAGACAGCCGATAGAGAATGGTTCGCAACCGACTGCGAAGCATGGGCAGCAAAATTGTTGTCGGATTGGAATTTGTATACCGGATACTCGCTGGCTTCTGAGTGGCAGACGGAGAACGGCCCTTTAGAGAGTGGATATCGTTTGGTACCTAAGATTCCTTTTGTTCTTAACGGTGATTTCGCATCGTCAAATTTGTATGCAATGGAAAGCTCAGCAGCGATGAAACTGCGTTCCTCCATCGCAGCGCAGATAAGGGGAAAAGCTGACGGCACGAAGGTTACTTTCAGGGCTTCCTAAAGGCTGCACTTGGTCCACAACAGCGTCCTCGTTCCGCCGGTGGAATCAGTGGCTCGAATGGGCGCCATGCTACGCATGGGGTTAAGGGTGACACTCCACCCCTCACAGGGAACTGCACGGAAACTTCTGGGTGCACCTGGGTAAACCATGTGGCATCGAAGGAGTTAGGGAAAACGAGGGGTTCCATGGGGAACTGCGAATCCATCTGTATCCGCGCTCTGTTGAGGAGGGTTCAGCGCATGGCGATGTTGAACGAGTCGAACCTGCTGGCGATGAAGGGGGGCGGCGAAGTTCCGCACGCATCACGTCGGGACGAAGCTCAACGAGGCGGAACTGCACGAGTTCGAAGCGCTCGCGGAGAAGCGGAAGCAGACGCCGTCGGAGTTGATACGCGGGCTGGTGCTGGGGGAGATCAGCGCGACAAGCAACCGCCCCGCGCGAGCGGGAGCTGGAGGAGATCGCTTCGCTGCGGCTGCTGCTGTTGAACATCCTGCCGGTGCTGGCGCGAGGCGAGCGGATGACGAAAGAAACGTATGAGTTGATCGAAGGCGAGGTCAAAGCGGAAGGAAGGCCGCACGGCAGAGATGTTCGAGGACTGGCAAAAGCGAGGCAAGCCCTAAGCAACCGTGGCTAGATACCCTCCGCTCCAGCGTCCGTCAAGGCCCTGAGCTGCGCTCCGATCAACGCGCAAAGTACGCGCGGCCTTGACCGACGCCTCCGCGCGGGTGAGGGCCAGGAGTCCTGCGAGTCAGCAGCTGGAAGCGGAAGCAGAAGAGATTCCTGAACGATATCCGGACAATTGCAGCTTCGCCGATAGATCCGACAGGGCGTACGCCGAAAGAGCCTTGGTCCAGCGCATTACTGTGTCGCGATCACAAGTTCCCTGCCAGTCTCAAGGTCGCTGTGTTCGACGAAATAGCCGTTCACCTTCTTGCCGCCAACCGTGATGCCGGTGATACGTTCGCCTGAGTTTTTCTTCAGAATCGTCAGCATTCTGCCTTCGTTCAGGCGGAACGTAGTCTTCTGAAACAACGGCACGGAAACTATGTACCTGGGATCCGCGGGAGAGTAAGGGTACAGCCCAATCGCTGCGAATACATACCACGATGACATCTCTCCGGCATCGTCCATTCCAGACAATGCCAAACCCTGCTCGCCCATGCCATAGAAGCGGCTCATGATGGTGTTCAAAATAGCCTGCGACTTCTCCGGCTTTCCTACAAAGTAATAGAGGAAGGGAAGCTATGGTCGGGTTGGTTTCCCTGGCAATACTGCCCAATGAACGAATTGATGTTCTCCGCAATATAGTTGGGGTTCCAGGGAATGGTAAACAGCGAGTCAAGGTGTTGTTCGAAGTCGGACTTGCTCTTGTAGAGGCCGATCAAACCGCCGGTATCATGCGGAGCGAAAAATGATGATTCCCACGCGTTGGCTTCGCGGTACATATATTCGTAGTAAGGGTATTGCGGGTTGAAGTTCTTTACCCAATCACCATTGTCCAGGCGGCCCCGCATCAGGCCGATGGACGGGTCGAACATATGCTTGTAGTTCTCTGACCGTTTCATCAGCATCGCGTAGTTCGGCTGGTCGTTCAGCTCCTTCGCGAGCAAGGCCACGGAGTAGTCATCATAAGCATTATTCAAGCGTCTTCGTGACACCCGCTTTGCCCTTAGTCTCTACCACCGGATTGGCTACATCCGGATCGGAGATAAATCCCTTCTCCATGTATTCGCGGATGTAAGGCCTGGTGCCACCCTCGACTGTGGCATTGCGCAGTAGCAGGTTGTATGCGCTTCGAACGTCATAGCCCCGCAGACCGCGAAGATAGGAGCCTGCGATGAACGGCGCGGCGTGGTCGCCATGAAAGAACGAAGAATGAACCCAGTCTTTTCACCACGTTCTATGCGAGCGAATCACGTCCACGGTAACGCCAGGAGAGATCATGCCCAGCAGAACCAGCTTGTTCCGATAGTCATCCCATAGGGATGGCAGGGTGTAGTACTGAAGCTCGCTTTGACGACGGCGCCCTTCTCGTCAACGTGCTCGCCATTCACATCGCTACGCAACGCCGGCCAAAGGAACGACCGGTACAGGCAGGAGTAGAAAAGTTCCTTCTGACGTTCTGTGCCACCGGAAACCTGTATCTTCGACAGGAGCGCCTGCCAGGTTGCAGATGCTTCTGCCTTGACTGTGTCGAAGCTCCTATTCCCAAGTTCCTTCTGCAGGTTTTCTTTTGCGTTTTCAGTACTCACAAACGACAACCCGATCTTGATCTCCTCCGGACCGGCGCCGCCGGCGAAGTCAAGAACCGGCAGTTGCGTCTTCTCGCCTTTCAGCATCTCGATTTGTTTAATCTTGTAGCTTGACACGGCGTAGAAGTAAACCTTCTCGCTCGCAACCTGAACGCCCTGGAACGCATCGTCTCCATCCTGCTCGATCTTCCAGTCGCGGATGCGTTCATTTTGAGCGAGCAAGATTCACGATCAGCTTTTTCGGTTGTGCACTGTCTTTATAGGTATAGCGGTGATACCCGGTCCTGAGGGTAGAGGTCAGTTCCGCGTTGATCCCGTACCGGTCCAGATAGACCTGGTAATAGCCTGGATGCGCCGATTCTTTCGCATGACTGAATGACGAGCCGAAGTCTTCTGGATTTACGTCGCCGCTGACCGGCAGCATGGGAATATTACACAGGTTCCAATGCCCTTTGTTGGTGTGCGCGAAGGCATAGATCACATTATTTTCGTACTCGTAACCTGCGCCGCTGCCAAACTTGGTGATGGGACTAAGCTGAACCATCGCGTTGGGCACGGACGCTCCAGGAAAGACAAGGCCGGCCCACACACGCCATGGCGGCTCGAATCAAATGTCTGCAGGATCGGTTAGCGGAGCGGTCCCGAGAAAGGTGTTGACGTACTCCACTGGCCGCTTCTGGGCTTCCATGCGGAAGGCACTGGCAAAAAGAAACGGAAGCAAGATCAGGAGCTTCGGTGTCCTCAAGGTGTTTTCCTCCGTGGAGCTCAGACAATACTGCCGAAATATGGTTTGCACTGTCGGCTTTTGTTGGGAGTTCATGCTTCAGCCAATTAGCAGTAGCTCCCTACGCGACCGCCGGCCGGGGTACTTCTGCTGTACTTTGAAGTGTTACAACTGCCGTCGCCAAACCTTCACTTGAAGCATGCAGCTCCACGGCGCCTGCCTCCTTTACTGACTGCACAAAGACCATGCATTGTCCGCTGAACACGCTTCGCTCAGCGGAAGTCGCCGACGCGGGACGGTCTGCCTCGCGAGAGCTGGGATCTCCATTGCCCACGCCAATGATCCTGCCCGCGCCCGAAAGGGAGAAGTGGATGGTGTTGGAAGCGGTGGGAACCATGCGTCCCTGCGCGTCATGCACCTCCACCGCGACGGAGACAACGTCTTCGCCATTCGCACGGAGGGCTGCCCGGCCGGGCATCAGGGCGAGTTGCGCTGCAATGCCAGTGGTCTCCAGGCGCGCGGTCAGAACGACCTTACCCTGTCTCATACCACGTGCTTCGATCGCACCCGGAGCGTATGTCACCCGCCAGTGCAGGTGGGAGTTGCGCTTGGGAGATTTGACCCCGGCACTTACCCCGTTGACCCAGAGCTCAACGCTCTCCAGGTTGGAGTAACACCGTACGTCGATTGCTTTCCCCTCTTTTCCAGCCCAATTCCAGTGAGGAAAGAGATGCAGTACCGGGTCCTTGCCCCACCACGACTTGTAATAGAAGTAGATGTCCTTCGGGAAGCCGCAGGCGTCCAGGATGCCGGACTGAGAGCTGATCGCCGCGTGATCATAGGGCTTAGGTTCTCCGCGATAATCAAAGCCCACCCAGGTAAACCCACCGCCGAGAAACGCGCGTTCGTCGTATGCCGCCCACCATATCTCCGCGGGCATCCTGCAGTCCTCACAACCCGCGGGATACCCGGCGACATAGCCTCGTGCCGGGTCGGTCTCGTAGATACCTCGTGCACTTTTGCCGTTTGCGGTTTCGGTGCCGATGGTTGGCAATTTGGGAAAGCTGCGGTGAAACTCATCAATGTTCTTCGCCGGGTCAGCCTCACCGGCGCCGTTCCAATAGTTGAAGCCCTGCACATCGACTACAGCCGAGATGCCGTGGCCCCATCCCCCGTTCATCGCACCCGTTACGGGCCGGGTTGGGTCAAGCCGTTTGCAAAGCCGTTTCATGCTGGTGAGGATGCGGGCGCCCGTGTCATTGCCCTGGTAATGTTCTTCATTTGCAAGCGACCAGATCACAATGCTGGGGTGATTCCTGTCACGCCGCACCATCCGTTCCAGCTCGCTCAACATCTCCGGCGATGATGACATGATGCGAGCCTCAGCCATCACCAGCATGCCCAACTGGTCGCAAGCATCAAGCACCTCCGCAGCGACGGTGTTATGCGCTGCCCTCCATCCGTTGGAACCCATCTTCTTCAACGCCGCAACGCGTTCCGCGTGAATCGCGTCCGGCACTGCGATCCCGACCCCCCGCATGATCCTGGTGATTGCACGTTCCCTGGATCTTGACGTGTTCTCCGTTCAAGAAGAAGCCCTTGTCCGGGTCAAAGCGAATCGATGTATACCAAACGTAGTCGCATCATGATCTGCGATGGCGCCGTCACTTTCGATCTGTGTGACGACGCGGTACAGGTTGGGCGTTTTGAGCGACCAGAGTTTCACCTGTGTCAGCAATACCGCGTGTTCCAGGATGAGACTGCCCCATGGTGCAATCTCAAACGGCTTACCCCGAACCTTGGCGGCTGTTTCTCCAGCGGGACCGAAGATCGTACACACAAGGTGTCCGTGTGCCGAAGTATCGCCTTCATTCCGAAGCTCGGTTTCGATCGTGACCTCTGCACCCGCGCCACGAATCTCTGATCGCACCGTGGTTCCCCATTGCGCGACATGCAGCGGCTGCGTTTTGGTCAGCCAAGTGTGGCGATAGATGCCGGCGCCCTCGTAATACCAGCCTTCATTCAACGTCGCGTCAACACGCACCTCAATCAGGTTCGTGCCACCGTACTCCACGAAGTCAGTGACATCGAAGCTGAACGGAGAGTAGCCGCTGAAGTTCCTTCCTAGAAGGAAGTCGTTCGATACAACAAAGCAATCGCGGAAGACGCCGTCAAATTCAAAACTGATCCGCATCCCCTTGTCTTCAGCGGGAACGTCAAACCGGCGGCGGTACCAGCCAATGCTTGTCTTGGGACAGTTACGGCCCAGCGGCTTGCCACCGTGGGCGGCGTGCGCCGAGACGAATGGCTCCTCGACGGACACAAAGGGCAGACCGAGCGCCCAGTAGTGCGGCACATTGATGGTCTGCCAGCCGCTGTCGTCACGCGTCAGTTGAGTCACCTTGCCATTCTTCACCTCGTTGTGACCGACGATCTGCCCGGACTTCGCGAATGTCCCTCGACCGCCGTCAATCCGTAGCTGAAATCTTCGGCTGCCGAGTCTGCATTGCCCAGGTGAAAGCTCCACCCAAAATCGAGCAGCAGTCTCTGCCGCGGTGAAAGCGGCTCGCCCGAAGCCGCAAGCTCCCTGGGCGGCTTGTCCGCCTGCGCCCCGGCGGCCCTCCGCCGCCGCGGACGGGTCAAACAACACGACACTCGGTCCGATCCTGCCTGCGGATGCTGCAATGCCGGTCTTGATCACGCTTCGGCGTGTGAGATTCGTCATGGCGCCCTACCTCCTCCGTAAACGCCGAAAGTAACCTGCGTGCGGAATGGCACTGCTGACCGCAGGGGAAACATACTGTAATAATGACAACGTTGTCTATAGGACAGCATCATGCTTCACTTGAAGCAGAGTGTCCCGCGGTCTCGTTGAAACACGCTCACGGCGTTGCTGAACTGGTTCGCCACAAGGTGGCCATCATCGGGCGAAACGACGAAGCTTGCAACCATGTCGCTGCTAAGGGCGTGTTCCATGGTGAGGTTGTAGCTCATCGCGTAGGTGGTCTTCATGTCGATGCTTTGACCGACGAGGGTCGGGACCGAGAAGAAGGTCGTCACCCCTGTGCCAAAGCGTCTGCGAAAGCCTTTCTCCAGGGTGTACCCGTTGTTAGCGCAGCTTGCAGAGCCTACGGTGCAGCAAGGTGACGGAAAGCTGTTCGTGAAGAGAAACGGGTATTTGAAGCCGAGGTTATACGCGGCACCCATGGCCTGCTGGCCCTGGTAGAACATGCCATACCCGCCCCGCAGCACCGTCTTGGGGTCCATGGTCAACGCAGAGCCCACACGCGGAGCGAAGTTAGCGTTGTGCTGCTGCGTCAGGCGGGGATTCGTGTCATAGTCAAGCGCAATGTTGTTGGCGGCAAGCAGTGAAACGAAGGCAGGGTTGAGCGAGATCTTTCCCTGTTTTGCGCGCCGGAAGTTTGTAGATGCCGGTGTCATGCCCGATGCCGAAGACACTTGAGATGAAGAAGTTCGCCTGCCTGCCGGCCATTTCCTTGTAGGGCTGGAAGTAGTCGTACCGGACCCCAAGATTCAGCGTCAGCGACTTGGTCGGCCGCCAGTCGTCCTGAACGTAGCCGAGAGATTATTCTGAGCGTTGTTGAACGCGGAGTAAGGGGCCGATGGAGCCGCTGGACATATCTAAATTCCGTGAACAAGCGCCTGTCTTCCAGGGTTGCTTGGCGTCGTTGTAGAGATACGGGATGTGCCGATACTGCTCGTCACCATCAAATAAAATCCTATAATTCTATGACCCTTTCAGGTCACACAGTGCAAGTTGGTGGTTAAAGGACGCGGTAAGGAATGTGTCCAGCTTCACGGTGAGTTCGCCTGGACCACCCAACAAATCGCTGACCATACAGGGCAAAAACGGCTCCACCGGCGAGCTCTTACAGGTATGTAGAAGTCGTCAGCACAGTCGATGAACACTACGTGCGTCGGGTGGTCAAAGTGAGCGTTGCTTGGGCTAAATGGGGAGACGAGGCCACGATCTCGATATTACCAGCACGTTCTGTTGTACCGATGACGGCGAGGCACAGACCATGAAAGGCACTATGTTGTGTGCTTCTATAACTCTCATGGTTTACTGGATCGCCGTTGTCCATGCCGAGAAGTTTGCCTTCACCTCGAACCTGCAGAGTTACGGCATGGTCAGCAGTCGGAACGCAACGTCCGTTGCTGTCACGAACTTCCACTGTAACGTGAGCCACATCGCGGCCATTCGCATCAAGTGTTACCCCGTCTGAAGACAGGAAGAGACTTGACGGCTCTCCTGTTGTCGAGACTTCTACCGTGCTGACAACCCGTCCGTCCTTCATGCCTACCGCCTTCAAAGTCCCGGCTTCATATGGGACATCCCATGACAACTGTCCTTGGGAAAGCCGCACGTATCAAGAACCCCACAGGATGAGCCTTTCGCTGGCCAAGTCGCCTCGCCCAGGTAATCGATTCCTGTCCAGATGAAGTCACCGCTCACATAGTCATACGTTTGAATAAATCTTTGCAGCTGCTCGACTTCGACAAGCAGGTTTGTGCTCTTTTCGACAAATATAGCTGCTTCAGCACCGATCTCATACGCGCTGCGGGGCGCTCTTAACGCGACGCTTTCCGTACCAATAAAGCAGCCGATTGGGGAATTGATGCCGGTCAATGCTATAGAACTTCTCTCGTCTGTCGCGCCAGCGGTCTACGTAGTTGTAGCCCTCAACATCCTGCTCAACCAGAGATTCTGGCAGTGCACCATGTGGCTCGGCCGCGATTTGGTCGCACGCCACAGTGACAGGCCGAGTCGGGTCTTCCGTGTTGAAGATGTCCTTCAATGCACGGAGAGTCTCAACTCCCCGCGGCGAACCCTGATCCGGCGCAGGCACCTTTGAAGCGGTCATAGCCATAGCCCGTATTCCTCAGAAAACCGCGAGCGTGCTATTAAATTAATGAGCACCTTCAGCGAAGATCTAGTTCGGAATAGATCGCGTTACACAGGATAAACGGTTCTTTGCTTCACCCTCTCGATCTCACTTCTTTGATGAAGGAGTCGCTGCAAGCGAACGTTATGAATACCGCATCGAGAGATTCGATTACTGCGGTCCTCGAGACCGCTAATCCTGGCCACTAGACTGTTTAACACTAGAATCCCTTGGGCTTCCCTATCGTACGAAGCGTCGCTGCCGCTACAAGTGTGTCGAGCGCAGAGGTTTCGCTTGCCGCATTGGCGGTATCGAACGGCCCTGACCAGCGTTCCGCTAGCTGAAAGTTCATTCCCCGGGCGTCTCTCCACAGTGTGTCGGCGTTCTTGGCAACAAAGGACTCGTACACAGGGTCAGGGTGTGCTCTATCAAGCAGGGCCAGGTTACGAACGAAGATCCCCTTGAACTGAACCCCATCGCCGCCGCACTTGGGTTCGCACGAATCATGTAGGATACCGTTAGCATCGACAAGCTGGCTGATTGCGGCGTTTGCGATCTTCTGCGCCGACAGGATGAGAGCCGGGTCGTGGGATGCCGCCGCCAGTTCTACGAGTCCGCCTAAAACGACACCCTGATTGTAGGTCCAAGTGGTGCGGCCGTTGTTTGTGCAACTGCCCGCGCCGCCCACTGCTTTGGCGTTGTTGAGCCCATCGTTGACCAGGCCTTTGGCATTGATCATGCCCGTAGCCTCAAACCACTTCCACTCCCGGTTGCCCCACTGCAGGTACTGTTTTCGCCGGGGACCCGACGAGCGATTCGCCAGATGTGCGGCTACGGACAAAAATAGTTCATTGGCTATCGCGTTCTTATAGTTTCTGTCCTTGCTCCACCAAATACCTCCGCCGCAGGTGTCGTCCCACTCAAGGGACATGTCAGAAAAGATGGATCCCGCCATGGTGAGGTAGTCTTTGTTCCGAGTCAGATCGTACGCGTCGATCCAGGCCAAGGCCCACCAACCCTCGTCGTCCAGATACTTGTTGATGAATCCCGTATGCGGCTTCTTGTCTTCGAGTGTCTTCTGAGCCGCAACGAAGGTGTTAGCGATTACGGCATTGTATTTGGCCGATCTGCTGACTCGCGCATAATCGACCAGCACGGTGATGGAATTCGCCGAATTCCACCACCCAGTCGTCTTGTACAAACCAGTTGACGGTTCGTACCACGTCTGCAGGGTACCCACCGCATCCCCTGAATTCTGCAGATAGGGCGTTGTCAAAGGAGGCGCGCCCTGGCTACTCCGATTCGGTGACACGGCGCATCCGCAAAGCAGCGCAAGCGCGAGCAATACTACAGATTTCGACCCTGCATACCGTAACATGATCCCGCTCCTGATTGGCCGTTCGATCTACCTCTACACTGCGCACTTTGCGAAGTCACTCGATCTTCAACATCCGCTGCAGTTCTTCGAGCGAGACCTGTTTCGTCTCTGGAAAGAAGATGAGTACAACGATGAATTGCAACACCATCATCGCGGCGAAAAAAGCAAAAGGGTACGCACCGGAACGCGCCGCAATCATCGGAAAGAGGAGTGAAAGCAGCGCGTTCATGACCCAGTGCGTACCCGAGCCTAAACTTTGTCCCTTGCCGCGTACGCGCGTCGGAAAAATCTCGCTGAGATACACCCAAACCACTGCACCCTGTGAAACCGCAAAGAACGCAATGTAGACGACGAGCGCCCAGACCAGCAGATCCCGGTGCCGATTGGTGGCAAAGATCGCCGCAACGGCTGCCAGGCAAATCGCGGTTCCCACCGAGCCGATCAGAAGCAGCGTTTTGCGTCCGAAGCGGTCGATCAGCGCCATGCCAACCATTGTTGCGAGAAGATTCATCGCACCGATCGCCACTGACTGCATGTTGCCCGATACGCGGCTGAAACCCGCAGCGCTGAAAATGTCGCCAAGGTAGTAGAGGATCGCATTAATTCCGCTGAGTTGATTAAATGCTCCAATCGCAATGGCGAGGAAAATTGGCCTGCCGTAGCGAAGTCGCCCTTTTACTCGCTCGAATAGCGAGGCCTGTTTCTGGTCACGCTCCAAATGCAGAGATTCCCGAATGTCAGCGAGTTCGGCTTCAGAGTTGGGGGTGCCCATGAGAGTGAGGACCGCGAGCGCCTCGTCCAAACGATCTTGTGTCGTAAGCCAACGCGCGCTGCGCGGAATGCTGAAGAGCAGTGCGAAGAAGATGGCTGCCGGAAGGGCGGCGATGCCAAGCTCATATCGCCATTCGCGCGCGCCTAGGTTCATGAGGCTGATTAGATAGTTGGAGAGGTAAGCAAGCAATATGCCGACGACGATATTGATTTGGAAGGTGCCAACGAGACGCCCGCGCAGCTGGGGTGGAGCTAGTTCTGCAATATAGACCGGACCCAGGACAGATGATCCGCCGATCCCGAGACCGCCGAGAAAGCGTGCCGCTAGCAGGAGCATCCAACTTGGAGCGAAAGCACACCCGATCGACGAGACGACGTAAAGCACCGCGGTAAGGCGCAGCATCTCGCGTGAGCCGAAACGCTGGCCGAGGACGCCGGCCGTCAGTGCTCCTACCACAGTACCGACCAGAGCGATAGACACGGTGATCCCGAGTTCCGAAAAAGTAACCGACCGGTGTAGTAGAGGAAGCAGTATGTTCAGGTCGTGGAGACCAAAAGCATGAGTGATTCCGGCAGTCGTACCGGAGATTACGGCCGTGTCGAAACCGAATAGGAGACCGCCAAGCGCTCCGACGACCGTGCTGCGAAGCACATACCTGTTAATAGACAAGGAGTTCCTTTCCGTGTTGAGGGAGAGAGGCCGAGACTTCAAGGCCAGCTACGCACGCTCCCAACAATCCGGCCGAGGGCCCGAGCTCGGCCCTGAGGATGTGTGTCTTACCAGCCTCAAGGCGTGCCGGCTCGAACGCCTTCGGTGTTGTCAGCCGGTAGACGTAACTGCGGCGCTCAAGTTCAAGGAACATGGGAGGCGAAAACAAATGCCAAGCCTCGCAGACTCCTCCTCCTAACAGGTATAAGGGCAAGTTCAACGTGTTGATTAGGCCAGTTAGCGCAATCGCCAACGCACGTCCTACCGACTCGAAGATGGCGTGCGCCGACTTGTCACCAGATTGGGCCAGCAGAGCGACTTCGTGCGCGGTCGAGGGGCCTGCATCGCCGAATCGATCACGCGCCATCCGGACCACCGCCGTGGCCGATGCATACTGTTCCAGACACCCGCGACCTCCGCAACCACATCGCAATTGCTCGTCCTCCCGGACGACCATATGGCCGGCCTCCCCGGCCATGCCGTTGGCACCTTCCCATATCTTCCCGTTCAGCACCAAACCATTGCCTACCCCAGTCCCCAGCGTGATCACGCAGAGATCGTCCACACCATAGGTCCTGCCCGCGCCAAGCCGCTGTTCGGCGAAGGCGGCGAGGTTCGCGTCATTTTCAAGCAAAATCTCGCAGCCCAGTCCTGCCGTTATTGCCGCCTTCAGGTTAAAGCCGTCCCATCCAGGAAAGTTAGGCAGATTCCGTAGAATGCCCGCCGGCAGTTCAAGCGGCCCTGGTGAGCCTACCGCGATGCCCGCGAGCCTACGACATCCGAAGTCGCGCTTCATCAAGGACCTTACGGCCTCACACATATCCTGGATCACCTGATCTCGTCCCAAACTGAGCCGTGTTGGAAGAACGATCGTCTCGAGGAAGTTGCGCCCTCCTTCGTAAGCGGCGATTCTGAGATTCGTTCCGCCCAGATCAACTCCAATGGAGTACGCGTCGCTCATAGAAATTCCCTCATGCCTGGTGTACGCCTCAACCTGTTGAGCAATCTGCAAGGGAAGCCGATGTTTCGCTCGTCATCCTTGCACGTTTTGACAACGTTGTCCACCGTGTACGAAAAGTATATGATCTTTTCGCACGAGTCAATGAGCTCAACAGACGGACGTGTTCGCATTCCAAGCAAAGCACTCGCAAGACAACTTTTGTTGGTTTCTTTCGACTTGTCTCCACAAGTATTCCTGACAGCGTTCATAAAGTCACCCCATACGAAGGATCTTGAACCGGGAGGTTCAGGGTCGATGATGCAAATTGGTAAGTGGTGGACATTACAAGAAGCTGCGTATCTAGGTGTTATCAGCCCAAACTGTATGGAGAAGAGATAACAACTAAGACGAGATATAGACCAGACGAGCCTTTGGCGCAACTAAGCTCGCTCACCGCCGCTGGAGCGTTCTCCATGACTCCCGGTCCGCTGCTCGCTCAATCGGAGCGATCTGATCGGCGACGCTTTGAATGGCCTCCCGGCAATTCGAATATTGAGTTGTCGCTGAAGGATTGGTGTGTGAGAATTCAGGTCCAAGATGCGGCCAAGAGGGCAGGTGCCGTCAATTTGACGCAGATGCTCCTTGGTCTGCAAGATGTGTCGGACTTCCCATCGGGACAGTTTCGTCCGAGCCCCGCGCCCCTCGAGACTGTTGCACAAGAACGTTAGTGAATCGGACCGAAATGAACATCTTCCGCAGCTGCAGGAGAATCTAGAAACTGCATCGTGGTTGCCGGCCCTAGGTTAGCCGGAGGATCCCATGATCGGAGCGCCCACACGACCTGCTTCGTGGGAGTGACTTCAATGGCCTGAATGGTGCCAGGCCCATTTTCCGGCGTCGTCTTGTTCCATTCATTGACCCAGTTGTTGATGACGGTGTTCCCGTTCGGCAGCCTCCAGGCTTGCTGCAGGCTTACGAACGGGTAACCCGGCGTGTCGGACGGACTCCAGCTCCAAATTGAGTCTCCACGCCGCGTAATCTCGCGCACACCCTGCCGATCCGTGATCAGAACATTCCCATTCGAAAGAGGGGTCACGCCCCATGCACCTACGGCAGGAAAGGACCAGAGCTCATTGCCGTCGAAGTCGTATTCCACCACCTTGTCTAGGTCCATGTGGGCCACAATGAGTGTGCCGCGATCAGTCAACCGAGCGTGACGAAACTGCCCGTGTGTGCTGGCGGGATGGCGGATCTGCAAAGTGATCTCTCTCTCAGTGGCGTTGGTGACGGTGTTGACGATCCGGATCACAGCTGGATCGCCATTCTGTATATAGAGAATATGATCGCGTCCGATGGGCAAGGCGGTATGGATCTCATGCCCGCTGGGAGCGTCGTATTTCCAGATGACCTTTTGGTCCGGCGACATTTCCGTAACCCCGAATTGGTGCGCGAAAAGGACATTCCCGTTTGAGAGCATCACGGCATCGCTGATTTCGCCTTTGCCCGCAGGATCGTCGTAACTCCAGACGACCTTACCCCGCCGCACGACGAAGATTCTGCGCTCCTGCGACTCGCCCGCGTACATAAAATCATGCTCGGCCAGTCCCCTGCCCGGCAATTGCGCCGCAGAGACAGATGGACTAACGCCTCCAGGAGCCTGAGCACCCGCCGGAGCCGCTAAGATCAAGAGACATGCCCAAGAAATAATCTTTGTAACCACTTTAGTTCTCCATCTTCTTCGATTTCGGAGAACTTACCTTTGCAGCAGATGACGTAGCGCCGACGCTCCCATCCGCTGCGACGGCAACCACGGAATATGAAGACAACTCGCCATGTTCAGGCTCCGGTTCCGTGTAGACCGGCGTGGTGAGGCCGGAGGCGATCATCTTGGGCTCAGGTTCCAACGTGCTTTTACGAAAAACCCGGTAAACCCGCGCGCCAACCACAGGATTCCAGGTAAGCGTCAATCGCTTTTCTAAGACAGTCGCCGTCACTGCGGTTGGAGCTTCCAACTGAAGAGCATCCTTCTTTGGCAGTAACCCATACACACAGAACTGACCCGTCCCTATGTTCTCGGACCCAAAGCTCGCCAGGTACACTCGGCCATCCGCAATGGTCGGCGGAGCCATCTTGGAGTATTCGCCACAATCATCTCGGCTTGGAATTTCGAGCGAGTTCCAAAGCTCATGGCGTATATCGTCCGCGTCATAGGCATGTAGAACGCCCGGTCTCGACTCGTGCCACGAGTCTCCCGTTGCATGGATCGAAGCCCAGAGAATTCCATGCTTGTTGCCATCCGCTGAGAGCGACAACATGGCGCCTGGGTGACCTTCATTGGGTATGTCCCGCATCATAATTGGCTTCTCGATCAGCTCGTTTCCTGCGAACTTGTATACCTTGGCCTTATCTCTCTGCCCCCAGACATAGAGCAAATTGCCGTTCTTCGCGCTGCTCCAATACACCAGGCTATGCAGATGCGATGCAGTCGCTCGGAACCGCTGAATCGCGTGCTCGTCGCCAAGGTGTCCAAGGTGCTGGGTGTCCAGTGTGTACAGCACTCCTTCTTTGCCGCCGCCCAGCACTAGATGCGTTCCCGGGATCAGCGTCGCGCCGGACGAGTCCAGGTCTACGTCACCTTTATCAAGTGCAAAGTGATTCGTTGGGGTAAACCAGTCCAGCAGCTGCAAATGAGGAGTCAGCTTTAAAAAGCTCTCGCTGAAGTTGCTTACCCCATCCCAACTTCCATTTCCGGTGACAACCCAGACGTTGCCTTCGTCATCCACCGCCGGACCTTGACCGGATTGCCAGATGCTTGCCTCCCAACCCGTCAGCGAAGTATTGAATACACTCACCTGCGCAAGTGTCTTCGCATCATATGCCAACAGGAATCCGTGATACGGCCTCTTATCGCAGTGCGATGCGTAACCAACATAGACCATTCCGTTCGCCAGCATCAGCGCAGGGCGTTGGTTCTGCATAAGCGGATTGAAAGCGGGCGCGCTAATTTCGACTGGACTTCCGGGTACGTCGGCCCCGGTTGCAAGGTCAAGCGCGTGCAGCCTTTGCGTGAACCCCGTCAGTGGTCCAGTCAGCGCACCCGCGCGCGTTAATGCCACGACGTAAAGGATCCCGAGAGCTTTATCGATGACAGGTGTACCAATGATCCCCATCTGCCCATTGACGTCCAGGCACCCGAAATCCGCGCTGTGCACATTCGCCGGACCGCCAAAATTTACGTGCCAGACTGGCGATTCCGCCTCGGCATCATTCGCGTCAAAAGCGTAGACGCTGTTGTTCACCGTTGTCACATAGACTAGGTCTCGAACGCCTCCCCCGACTTGAATGCCAGTCGCAACCAGCGGCTGGGTATAAAGCTGGTCGTCCAGCGCGCGTTTGAACAACATCCCGAATTGTGTCTTGTTCACGTTTCCGGGCGTTAGCGTCGTCTCGCGCAGATTTGCGCCTGTCCGAGCATTATTGTTGTGCTGGGTAAGCACGTCTACTTGGGTTTGGGCATAGGAATAGGCGAACACTACTGTCGAAACGCAGAGGCCCGCGTATATGCGAAGTAGGGCCCGCCGGAAAACAACCGCATGAATGGCACTAAAGAACATTCGACAACTCTCCGCGACAACGATACTATTCCTCTGAATTCTTGACAACGCTGTCAAGTACGGCATCCATCTGCCCTTGCAACCCTAGTTCGACACTAAGGCGTGTTCACATCGAAATGTCGCTCGCGAACATTGCCTTCACGCCGGTTGGCTCTATTCCTCCACACATATCCAGCGATATGTCGCAGAATTCCTGGCCAGCGATCGTTAGGTTAAGCGTCAATCTCGTTGTGACGATCCTCATCAGCCTCGTCACCGTTGGCGAAACCTGAGCAAGAACTGCGCAAGCGAACCGGCACAGGCCGCAGCCAGCAGAAGACAGAGATGCTGGCAACCATGAATGGTACGTCTAGACCACTCGCAACGAGTAGCAATACGAATCCTTACGCCAACTCTCCGTCGTGCAGAGGCTCTCCGCTCAACTGGCCTGAACGACGGTCACCCGGATTACCGTGCTCTCACCGGCAGCAAAGCGCTACCGCTTCGGCAATGTTCCGAAGTAGAGGCTGATGTGACCCTTATATTCACCCTTTCCGATCGCGGCCTGCCCCATGGGTCCCATGGTCTGTGGACCGCCGAACTTATTGCCAATGGCAGGAATGGCATTCAGGAAGGAAAGACCGGTGGATGGAAATGGCACAGCAACCTGCCCAAGCAGTTTCAAGGATGCTGTTTTCGGCGTAAAGACTTGCAGGTAGGTCGGCGAGTCTGAATGTTGTTCGACCTCGGCCGTAATCTCGCCCTCCGTCGTGTTGAACTGAACCCAGCGCACGCCTGAGTAAAAGCCCTTGAACATCGGATATTGGAAGTGTTCTCCCGGCTTCAGGTCATCCGGATCGCCCACTATGGTGTTGTTCTGCGACCTCTGCCATACGTCAAGAGTTCCACCGGCCAAGCGATTCTGATAAACAGGAAAGGGGCCTTGTCCTAAGAAACGCATGCCGTTTACGTTGGCTTCGGGATAGTCGAAGCCGATGCCAAAGTATTCCTGTGCGCCGCTCACGACGTACGTGTAGTCAATGGATAGCCATCCGTTGGGCTTCAGACGGTACATCAGTGACTTCATGGGACCAGCGAACTCCGCAGCTATGATCAGATCGTCGCTGTCGACAGCGTGCGTGAGAGACATCAGCTTTGACGGTGCCGCAGTGGACGGCGCCGCAGGGGGCGTGGTTTGCTCACGCATGGGAACCGCTCGCGGCCCCATGGCCACAACGCGAGGTCCATTCTTTAGCGAGTACGAATGTCCTTGTCGCGAGGCGGAGAACAGCAGCCCGGTGGTCTTGTCGATCTGAATCGACACATCACCTGCCCTCGCGGTAAACGCATCCGGTGTTTCTGTCAGTGCAGGTTTTACTCCGCCACCGAACTTGGCCGTAGATTCCGGCGCATTTCCAACGTCCTCGACTGGCCAAACATAGGTCTGAATCACCCGTCCCGTCGCGTCCCGGATGATGAGTCGGGTGGCGTCTACACTGGCTTTGCCGCGTCCGGATGCGAAGACCGCAGGCCCCCATCCATCCCACGCTGCCGAGTTGCCGGGCGCCAGCGAGCGTCCGTGATCGGTACGCGACGTCAGCACCACCGACCCCGACGCTGCTTCACTTGGACGGCGGAAGGCGATCGCCTGCCACTCGTATGTGCATCCACTCGCGTCGAGGAAACTGTAGCGGTTCGTAACGGTATAGGTATGCGATCCGCTATCAGGAGGTGTGACGATGATAGGCGACCACAGCTGACGGATGGTATTAAAGCTGGCCTCATGCTCTCGATACGGCCCGACAATGCCATCGGGCGCATAGTTGCCTTGAGAATCCAGGATGCCGCCTTTGTCCACCCGCTTCACATCCTCGTCCAAGAGCGCCCAGATAAATCCGCCGGCACCCGCCTTGCTCTTGAGAATGGCGTCCCAGTAATCCTGCAAGCCCGCTCCCGCGCCGCCATCGTAGAGACCGTGCAGCATTTCCGTGGGAAACAGGACAGGATCGGCCGCGAGCTTCTGCTGCAGCCCTTCGTAGGTAGGGTAGTGCTTGGTATCAGCAATGCCGGCGGGAAATTCCGCCCATGGATGCAAGACGATGCGCGCTTGCGGATCATACTTCGCGTAGTCACCGTCCAGATCGAAGTTGAACCCGCCCTCATTACCGTTATCCCAGAACAGGATGGAGGGATGGTTCACATCATGCTCGACCATCTCTTTCACCAGCTTCCTGCCGACACCGGTGTCGTAGTGCGCCTGCCAGCCCGTGAGCTCGTCAAGAACATAAAGGCCAAGTTCGTCGCAGGCATCAAGGAAGTGACGGTCCGGAGGATAGTGGCTCGAACGGACAGCGTTGCCATTCATGTCTTTGATTAGGTTGATGTCGTCTCTAGAAACTTTTTCAGATAGGGTGCGGCCGGAGTCGGGCCAGAACGAATGCCGGTCGACCCCCTTTAGAAAAATGCGCTTCCCGTTCACGAACAGGCCTCGACCGGGACGAAGCTCGACGGTACGAAAACCAAATTTCTGGTGTACTGTGTGCACAACGACGCCGCTTAACTTCAGCCGCACCTCAACTTGATATAGATTCGGCGTTTCAGCCGTCCAGAGTCTAGGGTTCGAAATCTTGCCGGCCAGGTGCGCCACACGATCAAAGGCAGCGTCCATGACAGTAACTGCCTCTCCTACGGGCTTGCCAGTTAGATCAAACACCTGAGCTTCCACCGTCGCCGCTGTTCCGGTCGATCCTGCCATGCGTCGATCAACGAGCCTCGCATCCACCTCAAGCACGCCCGCTGCCGTCGCATTGATAGCCAAGTGTTCAATGGATGTCTTCGGCACCGCCTCCAGGTAAACCGGTCGGAAGATGCCGGCATAGTTCCAGAAGTCGCCGCGGCGTTCGGCGCGATTTACGGAGGCATCCGAGGATTCGTCATCCACATCGACCTCGATCTCGTTGGGCCGACCAGCGGGCTTAAGAAGACCGGTGATGTCGTAGTGGAAAGCGTAATAGCCGCCTTGGTGGAGCGGACCCGCAGCTTGTCCGTTGACCATCACCCGCGTATCCGTCATGACGCCTTCGAAGTTCAGGACGACTGCCTTGTCCCACCACGTCGCAGGCGTCGTAAACGTGCGCTTGTAGACACCATGAACTTTGGTCCAGCCACCTGCCGGAGTGACTCTGCCATAGGTGTAAATGCCAAAGCCCTGCAGCTCCCAATTGGAAGGCACACCGATGGTGGACCATTTGTTCGCGTTCGGCCCATGGTCGCACATGAATTGCCACTTCACTGGATCGTCTTTGCCGAGGCCAGATAAATACTGAACTTCGGTTTCCGCAGCTCGTGCTACTGAGGCAACACAAAGGAGTAACAAAACAGCAAAGCGGTAGAACGAACGCATTGGCATCTCCGGACAGCGACAACTTTCGAGAACAGTTTCGTCTTGAGGGTACACACGCAATTCAGGGGCAAAGACAGGTGTGCCCCACTTGCTTTCGGACAACGTTGTCATCATATCCTTAGCGAGCTCGATTTCACCATTGACAGCGGGCGCGACACGAGCATAGTCCCCCACAGCCTGTAGAGTCAGCACATTCCGTAGCTTAAGACACTTTCTTGAGTTTCTCAGGGGAGGCGGGATTGTTCGGTAGCTGCTCCACCGTTGACGCCGAAGATTGGGCAGTGACGTCGGAATGGATCGAGCCCAGGTAGGCGCTAGCCGTGGCGCCGGTTTCCAGTACAAACAACCCCGTCACAGAAGCTGCGAAGACTGAGTCTGCCCGGCCCACGTCCGCGCAGTCACTGGCCAAGCACACCGGCGAACACATCATGCCCCCGCCAAGCACGGTGTCCCTCATGCCTCTCACGAACGATTACTTAATGCGCGCTGCCACGGGCTGGCGTGTGCCGTGCTCATCCCCCTGTGGTTTCGTCACGCCCCTGCATTGCACCGTCAGTTTCCTTCCGGAATAGGTCAGCTGCTTCGTAAGACCATCAGGAAGCACGATAACCAGATGACGCGTCATCAGCATTCCAGGATATTGACCTTGCCTATAACCGACTGCGAGTGTGCGAGTTCTGTCGTTCCATTGCATCGGGATGCGTGAGAAAGACCCTTTCTCGTACGCGTAGGTCTTACCGTCGTCCTCGTAGAGCGTAAGGTTCCGTCTGCTCCAGGATAGATGCGCACTTCTAACGGGTCTTCGGCTTCAGCGGTCGACTGGATAACCGGGCCCAAGGGAAGGATGGTGCCTCCACGTACATAAAACGGAATCACACCCAGTGGGACGGGAGTGAGTTCCAGCGTCTGAGCTCCTTCTACAGCTTTGCCAGTGTTACCGTCGAACCATTCACCCGCGGGCAAATAAACCTTGCGCTCTCCGCCCTTGGTGATACGGTCCCCGAGCATCCACTCGTCATTAAGTGACCAGGTTGCGCGGTCATCAGGAAACTCCAGCATGAGAGGGCGCATAGGCGGCAATCCCGTGCGATAGGTGATGTCCGCGAGGTATAGATGTACGGGATCAGGCGATAGCGAAGTTCGATGGCTTTGGTCATGGCCTGCAGCCCATCCTCACCGAAGGCCCAGGGCCACCGCGGTGAGTCGTGGGTACCGTGCGCCCGCATGATGGGGTGAAGACGGCCTCTTCAATCCAACGCGTGTAGAGTTCCGGCGTGGGTGTGCCTTGGAAACCGCCGGTATCATGGGAGATCCACGGCATGCCTTCCAGGCTCCAGTTAAGAAGTGTTCCTGGTTGCTCACTGAAGACCGCCCAAGTTGAATCGATATCGCCGGTCCACGCTGCGGCGCCATAGTGCTGTAGCCCGGTGGCAAAAGCCCTATCGATGGACCACTGCCGATCTGGCTGACGGCGCGTCCGCCCAGATATTGCTGCTGCGACATATAGAAGAATTCGTCGTAGGCCTGTTCGGCCTCATCATTCCACCATCCGTCAACGCCGTCCTTCAACAGTGGCAGTTGATTGTTCCACCACCAGGTGCGCGCGTCCTGATTACTGCGCAGATCGGTCCCGAAGGGGGCCGGTATCGCCCAACCATGGGTGTTGGCGTAATCGGCGTGCGCGCCCTCTACGCGCGGCTTCCGGATGCCTAAGAATGCAGGTTCATCGCATGCATCTTCGCGAGGTCGGCTGCGGGGTTGGGGAAGGCGCGGAGTTAAACTCCCAGTCGTTCTTATACCAATCGTAGTCGTAGACGAAGGCATCGACCGGAATTTTCCGGTCGCGAAACTGCTGCCATTTGCCCTGTACATCGGCTGCATCCTTGTAACCCCACCGGCTGAGCAGGAAGCCAAAAGTCCAGCGGGGAGGAATCGGCGCGGAACCGGTTAAACGCGCGTACTCACCAAGGACCCCTGCGCCGTCAGGAGCAGCCATAAGGTAAATATCAGCAAACGCCTCGGGGACTGTCCACGTGAGGGTACCATCTCGATCCGACCAGGTAATATGACTCTTCACGTCGGGGATGTTGTTGGAGACTAGAATCCCGTATCCCGAGGGCGCCCAGATAACGGCAAGCTGGTCGTGCCATTGTTGACCATCTGTTTCCCGGACGTATGGACGAGCGGGCCGGCATGGTTTTCGCTTTCGTTCCCATTGCCGTAAAAACGATCCTGCGTATCGTGTTGGAAGCTGAGTATGGTGGAAACGCCGTCAGATGCCACGGTTTTCAATGTGAGCTGCGCTTTACCTTTAGCCGACTTCAATACGAGCGGATGCAATGCATCTTTAGGATCGCCTGTGAATGTCCCTATGTTGTGGTTTCCAGCGGGAGGAGGCACAGAATCGCTGGGGGCAACTATAAAGGGGCTCGCTGGTGGTGCTGCTGCATTCGGAAGAGCACTGACCACAAGATGAAAGACTCCCGGTGCGATGGAAGCACTTACAGTTAGCACAGGAGCCTGTTCGATGCTGCCGGAAGTGTGGATTGTTTGTGCCGTAGCACACTGCATGCTCAGCGATAGGAAGATGCCAGCAATGGCGATCGGACGGATGTTTCGTACCATGTTGTTGTTCCGTTCCTTAGGTTGAAGTGCAGTTCCTCGGGAGACGACCTTCGTGACGATAGCTAGTCTGAAGCGTCTGTTCATCGTTGAAACAAAGAAGGTAGTCTTGGCGGAACGTGACCATCCGAATGGATATCGGTCACGTAGCGGAGCGCCCTGCTTCTATAAGGTCTTACCGCCCTGGGGCCCCCGTCCGCGTGGACGTTGAACATACTTCCATGAAGGTTACGACCGGCGTCTAAGTCGGGAACACGTCCGACGGAAGGCGTGGCCGGCCACAACCAGGAGTGGGATAGTTTGAGGAGTCCGCGCCAACCGGCTTTGAGCCGTGCCAGAGAACATGATGACCTGACCATATATTGACAACCTTGTCTGGCACAAGAATTGCTGCAAGAATTACACGTCGGACCACGGACGCACCTGGCGGCGCTCGTAACATATCAATGTCAAGTTGGTAATCCAGGTGAAGACCTCTTCGACTTCGGAGATGTTGACAATATTGCCAGTGCGACAGAGCAGGATTGTGCTCTATGTGTGTCCATCAACAGATATGATTGGTCGCGGCATCTGCGACCTCTTTTTTTGATGAAGGATAGAAAGGGTCATCTTGGCTTAATTGAATTGGCGGAGCGCTTCAGGTGCAAATGGACGATTCTGATAGATCGGATTGACCTTCAACCTTGCGGCGCGGGTTCGGCTGCGTCATTCATAGGATCAGAATGGAGGCCGGAATTGCAAATGATCGAACAAACCGTGCTCAAGTGGCTCGTTTGACCAGGCATCGTATCGCAGAAGCGTTTGCAGTTTCTTTTGGCGGCTTTGTCTTTGGTTACGATCTCGGGGCTATTTCCTCGGCAACCCAGAATCTTCGAAGTGACTTCCATCTGTCGCCCGCTGTATTCGGTATGACCATCTCGTTCTCCTTATGGGGTACCATCTTTGGTTCGCTTCTCGCCGGCCGGTGGGCAGACCGTACAGGGCGCCGAAGCTTGATTGTAGGGGCCGGCATACTGTACACAGTGGCTGCAACCGGCACCACACTGCCCCTGTCATCGCGATGGGCCTTTCTTCTCGTGATGAGATTTTTGTGCGGAGTCGCGATTGGAGGGTTTACAGTCGGCTGCCCGCTTTATCTGGCTGAACTTGCGCCGAGTGAGCATCGTGGCCGATTCGTCGGGCTGTTTCAGTTACAGGTTGGGGCAGGGGTTGTGGTAGCCTTCGGCGCGGGATCTCTGTTCGCGCGCCTCAGTCCGCAAGGTACGGTTTGGCGTTGGTGCCTTGGGCTTGGAGTTGTGCCTGCGTTGGTCCTGCTGCTTGGCATGTTGTCGGTGTTTGGAAGAAGGAAAGCAGGCCCTGTTGAGAGAATCAGCGCAACGGGGAACAGCGATATCTCTGTTTCTCGCGTAAGCCATAAGACATTGGATGACCGTCAACGCCTCTTTCGCAGAACAAACCTGCGCGCAATTCTGCTGGCGACGAGCATTGCCGTTTTCAATCAGTTCTCCGGAGTAAATATCGTGCTGTTGTACATGCTAGATATTTTTTCCAGCGCCGGAATCGGCATTGGTACGGGACATACGTACACCGTCCTGATCTCCTGCCTGAGCCTTGTCACAACGGCACTCGGGATGGCCTACGTGGACAGGGCGGGGCGCAAGCCGCTTCTATACATCGGTTCAGCTGGAATGGCATTGTGCCTGCTATGCCTAGGGGTTGCGATTCCATACCATTTCGTTCCGCTTGCGTACCTCTGCATTCTGGTTGCCTACAACGCATTCTTTGCATTTTCGCAGGGTACAGTCGTGTGGATCTACTTAAGTGAGTTGTTTCCGGCGGGCGTGCGTGGAGCAGGACAAGGGTATGGAACTTTTGTGCATTGGATTGCGAATGCTATGCTCACGCTTGCCTTTCCGGCAATGCAGCATGCCTCGTCTGTGCACGTATTCTATTTGTTCGCTCTGATGATGATCCTGCAAATCGGTGTGGTATGGCGCTGGTATCCAGAGACACGCGGGGCAGATTTGGGGTCACTTGTCGAATCCGGAGTGCATAATGAGATTTAACTCCACGCGTGTCTTACGAGATTGGCTTAGAAATGGTGAGAACAAAAAGAGATGCATCCACGCTGGTAGACGTCGCTCGAGAAGCCGACGTATCGCTAAAGACCGCTTCACGCGTGCTGAACAATTCGAAGAACGTCAGCGAAGAGAAAGTCATCAGAGTGAGAGAGGCAATGGAACGCCTCGACTACCGCCCCAACGAACTCGCCCGTGGTCTGAAGGCCCAAAGGTCTGCAGCGATCGGCATGATCGTCCCAAATTTGTCCGACCCGTTCACCGCTAATGCCGTTCATGGGCTTCAGGAAGTTGCGAGGGCTAACGGGTATGTAGTGATTCTGGCCAGTTCCGGCGGAGACGTGGATATGGAACGGTCTGAAATTCAGACTTTGGTTGGCCGGCAGATTGACGGCTTGGTGATTGCGCCGGCGGATAGTAGAAAGGACTCTTTCAGCGATATTATCCCCGCCGGGGTCCATGTTGTCACGTTCGACCAATTGTTACGCAATGTGGAACTGGATACTGTGACGGTGACCAATCGCCGCAGTGCGCGGGAGGCTACAGAGCATCTTGCTGGCCACGGATTGCGGAGAATCGTCGCCATCGGCGCACGACCTTACCTCTACACTTGCAAAGAACGGGTCGCGGGATATAAGGCGGGCATGAAAGCTGCGTCTCTTCCGCCAAGGATCTGTCTAGTTGATCACGAGAGCTCGCTTACTCCGGAATGGATTTCAAAAGAGGTTTTTGGTAATCAGAAAGCTGACGCAATTTTTACCTTGAACTGGGTTTGTACGATCCTAACTTTGCGTGCTTTGCGCCAGTTGGGAAAGACCGCCGGTCGAGACATTCCACTTTTTTCCTTTGATGATTTCGATTTGGCGGACATGTTGACGCCCGCGCTTTCTGTAGTTCAACAGCCTGCTGAAATGCTCGGGCGCGAAGCCGCGCGACTGCTTTTCGAGCGATTGAACGGAAGCGGAGGGAATTCCCGAGCCATCGTTGTGCAAACGAACCTGATCATTCGGCAGTCATGCGGCTGCAAGGTATCGATCCGGAGCAATTGAGCGCAACATCTCCACAGAACCGAGAGAGTGTGAGCCGAGGCCTGACCGACCGCCGCTCAACGTACGAAGTTCATGGGGTCGTTTCATAAGGGTTTGTCTCGCGACAGGGTGTTGCTTCAGTCAATTGCCTTGGGGATGTAGTTCCAATTCCGAAACACGGCGGAACCGGTACCGCACGCGTACAAAGCGGGACGCAGGTCGAGAAACCCTCCAAGAGCATTCTGTTGATACGTTGTCACATCCATGGAAGCGCGTACATGTTTCCATGTACTTGAGGAGCTGCCGCCCTCAACCCTGTAGTAAAAGTCTACGACCTGATCGTCGTTGACGATACGCAAGGCCGCGCGAGTCGTCTCGACCACCGTCGTTCTCGATTGTCCCTTCGGGTGTGGATCGGAAGTCACACGCAAGCCGCAAAAGTGACTGCTGTCATAAAACAGAAGCAATCCTGCCTCGCAACCCGTCGCGATCTCGACGTCGACTTCCACCGTGTAGCTTCGGTGCATTGCAGCCCGCGTCAACGCGGACGTCGTTGGAATGCTTTCGCCGTGGGCGGCGAGTGTGAGCATGCCGGCTTCGAGATGAATGCGGCTGGAATCGTAGCCCTTCCAAAACTGCCACTGCGGATCGAGAGCCTGGCCGACAAAACCTGAAGCCGGGTCAGGCGACGGCCCCGGGTTAAGCAACGCCTTCTTGATCGGTTCCGTTCCCGTGATACCGTCGGGCACCTCGAACCACCCATCAGCAGTCCAGGAGATAGGCAGTAGCAGTATCTGTCTGCCCAGCGTCTGCAGTCCGTTCTGATACGCATGGAGCGTCATCCACCAAGAGCCATCGGCGGCATCCACCAAGCGTCCGTGCCCCTTCGACCACCATTTCTCCGCTTTGTTTTGGGTGTGAACAATAGGGTTGTGAGGTGACCACTCCCACGGACCGTCAATGTTGCGGCTGCGAGCGGAGAGCACCATGTGGCTTGTAGGGGGGCCCGCAGTACCTCCCTCAGCCACGTTCAGGTAGTAGTAACCCTCGCGAAAGAGAAGCTTCGGTGCTTCAAGGCAGTCGCATTCTATCTTCCAACTCTCAGGGATTGGCCAGGTTTCAACTACTCTGCGCGGCTTTTTCGTGACGGACAGCCCATCCGCTGAAAGCTCCGCCATGGAACCGCCCGCAAGATACAAAACACGGCGGCCCTCGGGCGTTACTGCATGAGCTGGGTCGATTCCCTGCAATCCCAACGATAGAGGCTTGCTCCATGGGCCCAGAGGAGCATTTGCCGTCACAACGAAAATCTCACCATTGCAGGGATAGTAGATGTAATACAGCCCCTTGTACTCGCATAGAAACGGGGCCCAGACCGCACCATGATATTCATTTAATGCCGCTCCCGCCACCTGCCAGTGGACCAGGTCGGTTGAGTGCCAAATTAAGAGGCCGGGTGTGTAGTAATCGGTCGTGTGGACTAAGTAGTAGTCCTTACCCACGCGGATGGCGCCCGCGTCGGGATGATCGCCTGCGATCACGGGATTGAGGTATGTTCCGAGTTGGGCGGTTGGCGGCAAGGCTAAGGACAACCCGGGCCACGCGGCTACGAGCCCGGTCGCCGCAACCGAACCGCCCATCCGAACAAACCGCCGTCGCGACCATGCTTGATTGATGTAATCAAACTTAAAATTCACAAATCTACTTTCCCATGAGATTCGATAACCGTTCATTTGCCATCCAGAGTTGAACTCGACTCTCCGTACGAAGCTGTCTTGGTTGCGTTGGCAAGGTCGGGGTCCCCAGCGGGCAGAATCCGCAGCACATAGAAGAAGGTGGCAGCTTCAGGCTAGGTCATGTACTGTGGCAACTACCTCGGACCGCATCCGTTCACCCCACACCTGACATCTTTGTATTCCACGTGACCACCGCAGACGCGCTAGGCGGCAGCTCCTCCAAGTGAGCCGGAGCCTCAAGCTATTCATCCAAACAGCGGCGACGCGAAACCCGCAGTTCGCCCTCTGACAGCCATCAGGAGCACACGATTCATTTCGATCTCTAGCGACAGACCGCTGATCTATGACAACGTTGTTCCATACTGTAGAAGACTTTATCCATCCCGAAGCACCTCTGTCGACAGCATTCTTAAGGCTTTTCTACGCGAGAAAGGATTGCCGTATAACGCTATCCGCATCATTCGCAAGATCTGGTCAAGGCCCATTGCTGGGCACGCGTAGGTGACGTAGTCTGATCGCGCTGGGGCCAAAAAGATGACTATGCACTGCTGGTCGCCTATTCACCTCCCGACAATTGTCAGTTTTCTATTGGTGCATGAGCTTCGTCAATCACAAGCTCCTCCACGGTGCCTTTGCCTGGCATTAGTTGCAATCCCAACTGTTCTTGAAGCGCTATCGAGATGAAGCGGAATGGATCGGTGCTGCCTGCTTCGCAACGCTCTGGTATAGCGCTTGTAAAAGACCCCAGATCGCAATCGGAAAGCCACTTCAAATGCACGTCATATCGTTCGCTCAGCCCAGTGTCGTCGAGGATGGTTGCGTTAATAAGCGGTTCAATAGTTCTAACGAGCGTAGCTATGGTGATTCCGTCTCCACTAAGTTCATGAGAACTGATCGTGATGGATCCTGCGAGTGCTAAGAGGTTGTTGTTTTCCTGATTGTCGTTCTCAGATCGGTGATTCTTCAGTCGGGGGCCACCTACTAGCTTTTTCAATCGATATACCGAAATAGTTCTTGGCTCAAGATGAGTTTTCAAACCGAATCGTTCTGCCAGCACCCCCTGCAGCATCGCTTTGCGTTGTCCCCGCGTCATACCCTTTAACGTGGCAACGTCTTCCGGCGCCACCTTCGCGTAAAGCTCAAAGCGCGAGTCATTTGTCCAACGAGCGCCCCCGCGGATAAAGTCGATCTTGGTTCCGTATGCGAAGCGGATGAGCTGCTTGAGATTACCTTGTACTATCAAGCTGTCAGGGGTTATCTCTTGCGACCAACCCTCGACGTGCGGGGCACTCTGCCTGATGGACACAACGTCAAACTCAGGTGCATTCGGGGCAGGAACGACGTCATCGGCAACCTGCGCGAATCCCGCAGAGCTGGAGAGCGTAACAAGCAAAAGAAATGCTCTTACATAGTTCATTTTGCCAACCCTCAACGCTTCATCCTGAAGCAGCGTATGGTCTCATTTAGGCATTGATTCAATTACAGAGTCGACTCATTGGCGACTGCTCTATCAGATCTGGGTGCTGACCGGACTCAAGTAGGCCATCGAGAACATGGTATCTCCACTTTCAATATCGTTGTTGACCCTTCAAAAGGCCTCAGCAGATCATCCCTTGGCAAACACCAGCTACGGTTGCTTATAGTTCCTTGGCCTTTCAATGTTTGTCGGACATGGACGGCGGGGCGGAATCCAAAGCGACTCCCCATCTCCGATTAGGCTGCGGGCCCATAGTCAGAACCAGAACGCCGCCGTCCGCAATGTCGGAGTGACTGAAGTACGTCTTATTCCATGCTTTGCCGTTCAGCGTAGCGGATTGAATGTACAAATTGCGGGCGGAGTTGTCTTTTGCAACGATCTTCAGATCGTGACCGTTGCCCATATGGAGGGTGACCTCATCGAAGATGGGGCTGCCCAGTATGTAGTTCGGACTCGACGGGTCGACGGGATAGAAACCCATAGCACTCATCACATACCAGGATGACGTTGAGCCCTGATCGTCCATGCCCGGGAAGGCTAAGCCGTATTGGTCGCTGCCGTACATCTGGTCAAGGATTTGACGGGTGAGTTCCTGCGTCTTCCAAGGCTCGCCTGCCCAGTCATAGTAGTAAGCGGCCTGCTGGTCAGGCTGGTTTCCCTGTATATATTGGCCAATGACACCGGTGCAATCCCGGCAGATGCCCTTCGCCGTGTAGGGGGTCGAAAAGAACTCGTCCAGCTTGGCGGCCAATTTTTCCCGGCCACCAAGAAGATTCTCAAGTCCTTGGACATCGTGCGGTACTAGCCATAGCGTGGACCAGCCTGAGGCTTCCTTCATCATGAAGTTGTAGTACGGCTCGCGCGGGTCGAAAGGGGAGATCCAGTTGCCATCCTGAGTCCGTCCCCTGATAAAGCCAACAGATGAATCGAAAACGTTCTGGTAATTGTGAGCGCGGTGAAGAAAGGTGTTATAGTCTTCGGTTTTCCCCAGCTTTTTGGCATACAGGGCGAGCGCATAGTCGTCCCAACTGTATTCGAGAGTGGTGGCCGCGCCGGCCTTTCCACCAGCGTAAGGAGGGCTGGGGTTGCCCTTGGGTACTATGTCCGAGATCCATCCATGCTGGATGTATTCGGCAAGGTATTCTCTTGGACCCTTCGGGTCCATGGCGTTCTTACGCAAAAGCTCATAAGCGCCGGGCCAATCGAAGGTCAGCCCTCGCTCCCAGTCGCCAAGATACATCAAGATCGCGTTGTCACCATGGAAGGAAGTTTCCATGTAGCCACGCTCGCGTGCATCGTCCAACTCGGACCGGAGAATATCAATCTTGGTATCCGCTTCGAGTAGCGTGAGCAGCACGATCTGATTGCGTCCCGTGTCCCACAGCGGCACCTCGCCGTAGCGGTCGTAGGCCGCTTTCTCAACCACACCATTGCGATTAGTGAACTGCTCTCCCTGTCTCGCGAGCAGATGAGGACTGTACAGGGAGTGATAGAGACAGGAGTAAAAGAGCGTGCGTTGCTTTTCTGTGCCGCCCTTCACCTCTATTACGTTCAGCTTCTTGGCCCAGGCCTCTTCCGCCTGGCGATGTACCGCGTCAAAGTCCCACCCCGATTGCTCCGTGCGCAGGCGCGCTTCAGCTACCTCATAGCTTGTGCCAGACGCAATCTTGACGAGCACCTGCTGTTGACTGGAAGCGGAGAAACGAAGATATGCACCGGCAAAGTTTCCGGAGACTGCCTGGGCTCCGGGGTTCACAGTGTCAAATCCCACGAGAGGGTCCCGATCGTTGTGCGGCGGCTCCTGCCTGAAGGTTCCGAAGGACTGAAACGGACGAGAGAACTGCGCAACAAAATAGCTCCTGCCATCCGCGGTGTGGCCACGAAGCACATTGTCTCCGAGCACCTCGACGTCGCCGCCGTTACGACCGAGGTCGAGCAGGATGTTCGCCTGATCCGATGCGGGGAACGTGATACGGAAGATGCCTGTCCAGACTGTTGCGGTCATCTCGACTTGAGTGCGGTAATCGTCTAGATGGACGCTGTAATAGCCGGCTGTCGCCTTCTCTTGAGACTTCTCATAAACCGAGCCGCTGCGTTCCGGGGGTATGGTGAAGTTTCCGACAACGGGCATGAGGGTCGGGCTGGCCCCAGTCGAGAAACCGTAGATCATGCGATTTGGATAAAAATAGGGGGCGCGAACCCCAGCGAGATAATGGACATCGAGATTCGCGTTGATCGGACCAAGCTCCGTGGAGCTATGCGGCAGCGTGGCTGCAGGACTTGTGAAGCCTGAGTACAACTGCTCACCCGGAGGAGGCGCATTGCCTATAAGCCCCTGCTGATCAAGAGGCGCGCTGCCGACTAGAGTGTTCACGTAATCGATAGGGCGTTTCGAGTTTCTTTGTGCAACGAGGTTTGGAACAAGGGCGCTGGCGCTCAGCAACACAAAATAAATGGTTCGTAAGATCGCTGTCCTCATAATCTAGGTTCCTCATGGATTTGTCAGCACAACATCAAGCCGTCATGCAGATTTCGTACTTATTTTCAGCTGGCCTTTGCACGATTGTTGTGCAGGAAAGAGGCATGCATAAAGAGCTTTGCCTGATCAAGACACGGTGCCATCAAGGTGTTTACAAGATCGAGCGGCTTCCTCGGTATCCTTTGCGAGACCTGCGACTAATGTGCCAACGCTCACCAGACACATCGAATAGGAAGAGCACGCGACATGGGTAAGTTGATGTGAAGCCTAAGGTCAATCAGGAAGATGTTCTAGCGCCGACCGCGCTACCTCAGCGAAGCAATGATGGAGCGGGGACGCATAAGGTCTCCGCTCCACCATGTTTGGGACCACTAAGGCACCTAGAACTGCAACTTCGCTGTAAATTGGAACTGACGTGGGAAGTTTTGCTGCTGTGAACCGATGGTTCCATAGCCGCTCCAGGCTCCGGGTTGGTTTGGATTGGCGACGCTTTGAACTCGCGTAATGGGATTCTGCGGCCCGCCCGTATTCACACCGCCGAAGATGGGAGTGTTGGTAATGTTGAATCCTTCAGCCTTGAAGAGCAGGCTCAGCGGTTCCTTGATCGTGAAGCGCTTCTCCAAACTCAGCTGTGTCTGTTGTGCCCAGGGTTGCTTGACAACTTGCTGGGTAGCATCGTGGGTAATGATGTAGTACTCCGGCTCGTTCTGCCAGCAGGATGTCTGCGTGTTATTGAGCCAGCTGGAATAGGACTTATGCTGTGGCACCCCGCTGTAGGCTCCGCAGTTATAAACCACATTATTCGGCAATCCGATGGGCAAGCCAGCGCGATTCTGGAAGATCCAGCCAAGCTGCCAGCCGTTGATGACCTCTCCAACCAAGCCATGTGCGGTACTGAACAACATTCCACCTCTTCCGATGGGCAAGCCATACAGTCCGCTCAAGGAAAGCTGCCAGAGGGGCGCATTCCCGCCGCCGTCGAGATGATAGGACGGCGTAGCGTCAACCTTGAACGAACCACCGTTGTTAAGGTACCCGGTCGCGCTCATCAACTTCGCCCATGTAAACGACGTCAGGAAGCTGAGGCCACGACTAAATGCCCTGCCGTTGGTCATGCGCTTTTCCGCTTTAGCAATCATCGAGTTGTAGACGCTGTAACCATCGGCGTGGGTGTAGATATAAAGGTCCCCGTCGCCGTTGCTATTGTAAAACTCCGGGTAGGGCACCATGAGGGCCTTCGCGGGGACAGTTGGATTCTGGCCGAGATTCACTGTAGACGGGAGAACGCCGTAAAAGGGGTTAGGAACCTGTTGATCCAGATAGTAGGGATCCGCAATACCCTTAGCCACGTCCGCATCGCTCAAGCCGTTCAGCTGTCGTGAGGTACGAAGGTTGCTGCCGTAGGTGCCGGCATACCCCAGGTCGGCAATAATACCGCCTGGTAACTCGCCCTGAATGCCGAAGGAGTATTGCTGGGTATGCATCAGCTTTCGATCCCGCTGATCGATGCCGAGATTATTGCCAATGAGTGTCTGATCTCCCTGGGATCTACCCAGTACTTGGGTTAGGCCGTTTGGAAACGGATTGCCGCTCTTAAAGTACTGGGTGGGTTGCCAAGTCTGGCTGTTGGCCCGTGCGTTGTAGTTCGTGGTCTGATCCCACGCGGAAGCGCCACCGAGTTCGATGCCTTCGCCGGCCTGTAGGCCCCATCCGCCCCGAAGCACCAGTTTCGGCGCCAAGAGAAAGCTGAATCCGAACTTGGGCTGCAACGTTCCCCAAACGTTTTCATAAGGCGTGAGACTGCTACTGGAGAACTGCGCCACACCCAAAACGGAACTTGGAGTACTTCCGCCGTTGGGCAAGGTGCCGGGAAGAGTAACCTTGCTGGAGATCGAGTTAACGCAAGTGAGGCAAACGCCAGCCATCAGGTAGTGGTTACGGTCCACCGGAGAGGTTTCCGTGTCCCAACGCAGGCCAAGATTCAGAGCCAGGCGCTTCGACACCTTCCAATTGTCCTGAACGTATCCAGCATAGTATTGCCAGGATTTATAGGTGGTGAGGCGTATCTCGGCGCTGCCGCTATCTGGATAACCCAGGAGCAAGTCGGCGATCGAAGCTCCGGTGTTATTACCGAAATTGGGGTTTTCCCACGTGTAGCCCGTGCCGAAGCCGAAGTTTCCATTGGGCTGACCGAGACCGGGGTTTGCATTGTGAAACAACTCAAACTCGAAGCCATAGTGCAGGTTATGATGGCCAATTACCTGCGTGAGAGAGGGAGATAAATCGTAGGTCTCAAAAATCGTGGGATTGGCCTGGTTACCGATCGCTGTGTTGTACCCTTCAAAACCGATTTCCGGGGCCCATGTGCGTGATGTGGTGGGAACGGACGGCATGGTCAGACCTAGATCACTGGCGTTGAGTTTTGCCAGCCCGGCCGCGACGGCGCCGTCCGGTCCGACGTCGCGTGTGCGATTGAAGCCCAAACGTACATCGAGGAAGAGCTTGGGACTGAAGGTATGCGTCACGTCGATGGAAGGCGCTACATCCGACCTGTAGTTGTTGATATTGCCGTTCGCTGCTGCACCAGGGAATCCGCTTCCATTGCGATATTCGAGGCCTGACCACCAGACGAAGGTGGCGCTCGCCTTCGTGCGGTCTGTGAAATTGTAATCCACGCGGGCGATAGGTTGATTGTACGTGTGCGTGCTGTCGCCGGAATAGACGTAGTTGTTAAAGTGGCCAACCAGGTTCGGCTTTGGGTATAGCGCGAGAATCTTCGCGGCGATGGGGGTGATTTCGCTGGCGGGAATAATGTTGTTTGCGTATGGCGTGCGCTCGTATTCGCTGCATCCGCTTCCTGAGGGCTTGATGCATGTGAGAGGAGCGTTGGGGCTGTAGATACCTATCGTCTTTGGAGGATTCCCGTTGCTGGCGCTGTTGGGGCCGATCTTATTAGCTTCAGTCAAATAGCTGGTGAGGTCGACGCCGCCACCAGGCCCTGATCCGGGCTGCATATCGGCCGTAGGCACGCTAGTGAGAACTCCGGCCGGCTGCACCTGGCGATAGCCTTCAAAGCTAAAAAAGAAGAACGCATGTTCATGATGTGGGACGATCGGGCCGCCGAACGTGATGTCGAACTGATGCTCGTTGTGATAAAGCTTCTTCTGGTTGGTCTGGTTGCGGTCGAAGGTGTTTGCATCCAACACTGAGTTACGCCAGTCGTCGGCCGCTGACCCATGATATTCCCGCTCTCCGCTCTTCAAAATAGTGTTTACAGTACCCCCGGCATAGCGTCCATACTGGGCGTCGTAGGTATTCTGCATAACCTTGAACTCTTGAATGGAATCGATGGACGGAGCAACATTCCACGTACCGTTGCCACCGCCATTTGGAGTCGAGATTGGTGCGCCATTCAATGAGAACAGATTGGCGTTGCCAGCTTGGCCGTTGAAGGAATAAGCATTGTTTTCATCCCATGCGCGGGTGCCGGAAAATCCACTGCTACCAAACTGTGTCTGGGTGAACTGCGTTCCAGGAGTCAGCGACAAAAGGTTGTAGACAAGGCGTCCGCTGTTCGGCAGACCTTGAATCTTCTGAGGATCCATCACCGTACCGCCGGAAGCATCTTCCGTTTGCAGCAGGCTGGCACCTTGCGCTTGCACGGTAACGGTTTCTGTGGCGGCACCTATCTGCAGAGCCGTTGTCAGGTCGACCTTTGAGTTGATGTCCACAATGATGTCCTGTTTGACTTCCGTCCTAAAATTGGGGGACTGTATGGACACCGAGTACGTTGCGGGCTGCACAAAAGGGATAGTGAATGTTCCGTCGGCCCCGGTTTTAGCATCGTAGTTTTGCTGCGGGCCGGTGACGTGGATCGAGGCGTTCGGGATGGAGGCGCCGGAAGGATCGGTTATCTTTCCGCTGATGGTGCCTCGAAATTCCTGTGCTCGCAGCGGCACACACAAGCTGCCAAAGAGCAAAACTGTAAGGAGCGAAAAGACTAGTGAATTTGTCATTTTTTTTACGCTGTTAAACATATGGCCTCCGATAAGGATTGCGTCTTGGAACGAATGCGGCTGGACAATGCGCGGCGAAGTATCAACGACATCATTGCCAACAATGTCGTTACTGATGAGAGCTCCGAATTTTAGTTGAGTGGACGTGAACTTCTCGCAATTCTTCCTCCGGCATTTTCTATTGGTTGAATTAGTGACAAATCCGGTTACAGACAGTACCCGACGGAATCAGCTCCCCCTGACAACGCTGTCATCGCGGCACGGAAGACACTAGGCTCCCAGATTCAAGTTTGTCAAGCTCATTTTCTCCAACCTACGGTTCTGGAACGCATTCGATTTCCGCAAGGCTATCGGCAAGGTAGTGATGCTGATAATCCTCAGCTTAGAAATGGGGTCGCAGGGTACGACCACAACTGGGTACTGAATGGCAAGGCAGGCAGGATGCACCCCGCTCTAAAGCTAGTTAATCAAGTTAGCGGACGTTTCTTGCAGATTGACACCACGGAGCCTGGGCTGCAGTGCTATTGCTGCAATGGGTTGCAAAGGAATGCGATGCCTAATGGACGAAAGTACCAGCAGTATGGTGCGGTCATTCTTGAGACGCGACACTTTCCCGATTCGCCCAATCAACCCAAGTGCCCAACGACTGAGCTTAAGCCTGGCCACACGCCGCGCTTCAGAACCTTAATCACATGCGGTGTGCGGAATTAAGCTAACTGACAGCAAGGCACCATTGTTCCCGCATGCCAACCATTGGGAGAGAAACTCAATGTTTACTATTCGATATACGAGAGCCGGCTTCGTCCCGATCTCTACCGGTGACTGAGTGCGAGAGCTGGTTTGCACATGCCGTATCACGGAAGCGTAGCTCTCGCCGTCGACTTATCGCGCGCGGATCGCACCGACCTTCGTTGAGCGAAGACGACCTGTGGGATCGTCGCACCGACCTCTTATGCGTACCGTTGAAGTGTAATCGGAAGCCATCGTCTTCCAAACCGCGCGGCAATCCCCTTCACAAGGTCACGCCTCTTCATGCATGGAGGCTAGTAGTCACCTGCTGCAAGCGTCAATAGCCAGGCAACGGCTTCAGCATGATGGTCCTACCGCTTTGTACGGATTCCCGCGCTGCGTCCATGATTTGGACGACAGTAACGTTGGTATCGAGCGAGCCGAAGAGTCCTTCGTCCTTGATGTCTCCATGGAGCACAGCTGCGAGGTAATCCAGCGAGTTGTCGCGATCCCTGGGCAGCGCTGGCGCGGCGGATTCCGTAGCAAACTTTTCGCCTTTCAGGCGAACGGCGACCTTCTTCGTGTCCTCTGTTTGCACCTGCCCTGCGTCGCCATAAATCTCAAGGTCCTTGCGAGCGAAGCTCCAGGCCCATGATGGCATCAGCACGGTCTGCGCGCCGTCGTACTTCAGGATGATGGTGGCGTCATCATCCGTCTTGGGATAGATCTCAGGCTTGTCGGTCTGGCCAACAGCAGTCACGCTGATAGGCGCTTTGCCGTGCATGAGCACCGTTGTCAGATCAGCTCCATAGCAGCCAAAGTCATACAACGCACCTGCGCCGTTCAATGCGGGATCAGTCAGCCACGGCAGCCACTCCGGCCCAACGCCAATCTCCTTGGGGCCTTCGTGTCCGGCGTAGTACAAAACCTTGCGAACCGTACCGAGCTTGCCGTCATGCGCGAGACGGATCGCCTCTGTGTTGTTGGGGTAGTAGTTGGTATCGTAGTTCACGAGCACATGGACGTGGTTGTCCCGCGCGGTCTTGCGGATAGCCAGAGCGTCCTCAAGCGAAATTGCCAGAGGCTTCTCCATCATGGACGAGATGTGATGCTTGGAGGCAGCTTCCACGACCTTGCGGTGATCCTTGATCGTGGTGTAAATCAATACGGCGTCCGGTTTCTCGTTGTTGAGCATCGTTTCGAAGTCGGTATAGGTTGGCGTGGACTCGAGGTGGTACTGCTTCTGGTACTGCTTCGTGAGCGCGACATCCGGCTCCGAAATGGCAACAAGCGTCGCATTGGTAGCCTTCGGCAGTGTACTCAAGAAGCCTCTCACGTGTCCGTGGACAAGACCTACGATGGCGACACGAATGGGCGCGACGTCTTGCGCATGCGCTGTCGTCAAGGCAGCGATAAGAAATACGACGAGCGCGAAGCGTACGACCGCATACATGCACCGATCAAGGCCTTCGGTTACGCGCAACGCAAAGCACGTCTGCTGCCAACCGGGCGCTGTACCCATTACCATCCCAACCTTCCGCACATCCATCACCTATCGGTTCTCCATGCATGGAATGTAGCGACCACAACCACCCGCGTCAATCCAAGCATCATGTCTTCGTCGCAACGGTGCGAGCGGCGTGAGTGCGAGTAGACCACCCCCTTTCGCGGGATGGCCGCCCCGGAACTGATGCGGAGATCCCGGCTTCGCAGAAAGAGGACAGATGACATTGTCAGTCATCCACCCGCTTCAGTATTCTCAATTTCAACATGAATGAAGGCCGTCGCGAACTTCTCAAGGGCTCCCCGTTGGCTGCAATGGTTGCAGCATCTGCCGTGGGACGCACGGCGGTGGCAGCCCCTAAGACGCCTGCGCATTGCGTGATCACGCGAAACGAAAGATATGGTCGTTAGCAGTAAGATCAGCCCAACTCTGTAACCAAACGCTTACACATCCGAAGGTTTTCGGAAAACTACGCAGCAACTGATGGCCGATAGGGCCGTTTTCCACGAGCGAAAGAAGTCGCAACCATCAATGGTCTTAGATTCGGGACCGCCAATCCAAGCAAGCTCGCCCTTCGCCACCCACCCGTTAGGTTTGTGATTGCATCTCGGGCAGTGATAATTCTCTACGAGAAGCAGGTTGAGGAAGAGGAGAATTGTGCCTAGAACGCCCGAGAAGAGCGAGGGCTGATTTGTGCCATCCGTGATTGTCGGGTCTCAGGGCGACGATCTCAGTACAAACATGCAAGCCATTGAAACCGTGATGCCGTTCTGAAGGTACAGACGATTAAAGGCCTGCATCCTTCCCAACCGAATGGCCGCGCAACGCCCGTCTTCCATGGCGAATTATCCCTTACGAGCGTTGCTCAGGACTGCCGCCGTCTTAGCTCCCTGGGAGTCGCATCTTCGGAAGAGCCTTCTGAGTTCCTTCGTACTCCCTTGTCGAAGGAATGCGCGCGGCGGACTCACCTCGTCACGGAGGCTGGTCAGCGTTTATCCTAGGAAATGTCGCGAGACCCTACACGACCAGATTTGGGGATGAATTCAATTGAAAGAGCAAGCTACTCGACCGGCGAACCGACCAACCAACCCGCATTTCTCGTCAGGGCCATGCGCGAAACGGCCAGGCTGGTCGCTGTCTTCTCTGAGTGATGCTCTAGTTGGACGCTCGCATCGCTCAAAGCTCGGCAAGATGAAGCTCCAAGAGGTCATCGAGCTTTCTCGTGAAGTTCTTGGGATTCCCGAGGGCTACCGTATCGCCATCGTTCCTGCCTCCGATACAGGCGCCATCGAAATGGCTCTCTGGTCGATGCTTGGGGCACGGGGCGTTGACGTGCTCGCATGGGAAAGCTTCGGCAAGGAATGGGTAACGGACATCACAAAGCAGCTCAAGCTGACAGATGTGAACGTTTACGAAGCAGCATACGGAGAGCTTCCAGACCTTGCTCAAGCCGATTTGGCCAGGGACATTGTTTTCACCTGGAACGGAACCACCTCCGGTGTCCGCATACCGAACGGCGACTGGATTTCCGAAACGCGCGAGGGACTGACCTTCTGCGATGCAACCTCTGCCGTCTTCGCCATGGACATGCCATGGAAGCTGCTGGACGTCACGACTTGGTCTTGGCAGAAGGTGCTTGGGGGAGAGGGAGCGCACGGCATGCTGGTTCTCGGTCCGCGTGCCGTAGAACGATTGACTTCGTATAAGCCCCCCCGGCCGCTCCCCAAAATTTTTCGCCTCGTAAAGGGTAACGAACTGATCGAAGGCATTTTCAGCGGTGAGACGATCAACACGCCATCGATGCTGGCTGTCGAAGATGCTCTCGATGGCTTGCGATGGGCAAAGTCCATTGGTGGCCTTGGCCAGCTGATCGCAAGATCCAGAGAAAACCTCAAGGCGATCTCCGAGTGGCAGCAGACAAGCTCTTGGGCTGCTTTCCTTGCAACAGACCCTGAGACAAGATCTTCGACCTCGATCTGCCTCGCGATCAATGATCCTGACTTCGTGAAATGGGACAGCAAGAAGCAGTCCGCGTTTCTGAAATCCATGACAAGCTTGATCGAAAACGAAGGCGCCGGGTTCGACATCGCATCCTATCGCGATGCCCCGCTCGGCCTGAGAATTTGGGGTGGTGCCACTGTAGAGACTAGGGACGTCATGTGTCTCCTCGAGTGGCTCGACTATGCTTTCAGCACAACGAAGAGCAGCATGCTTCCTTAGTCCCAGAGCGTCGCCACCTATGCCCGCCGCACCGTCGTTCCTTGAATGTCGGGTTCCAGAAAGAGCTACGCTCTGGGAGTCGTGAACATGTGGCAGCTGCATGGATCACTTAGGAGTGGACAAGAGTCGTCCAGTTCAATGGATAGATCGAGGCAGCCAGATGCGGACGATAGAGTACACCCTGTTTGTTGTACGATTGCGCACTGTCCAAAATACCCGAATTGGTGAGGATTCTAGGTCGTCCTGGCGTTTGATGAACGCCTGAATACAACGGCTGATATTAAGTTTCTATGAGGCGAATCGGGAAGAGATAAGGCAGATAAATGCTGGCTTCGTTGTTTGCCCCAAGGAGCAGCACTGACCGGGGTAAATCAGACCTTAAGCATCTCCACTGGCGGAAACTCATTGCGCCACACGTTAACAAGCCCGGAGCTCATCAGCCATGTCTTTGGACGCTGTGGAATGTCGGGATGCCACGGGCGCGGGTCAAAGTAGCCGAGGCTCTCATCGGACATCCGGTCGAGTTCTGCATATAGTTCGATAATGAAACCGTCGGGATTACGATGGTAGGTAAATAGATTGTGTCCAATGCCATGGCGTCCCGGTCCCCAAATCAGCCTCATTCCGTTGCGGCTTAGATAGTCGCAAGCCAACTCCATGTGGGCCAATCGCGCAAATCTCCGCTCCCGATAAAGATTTGGATTTTCGTTCCTTTGGGTCGAGAAACACTAGCTGATCCGTGATCCCAGGTTCGGGATCACTTTCACGCCTGGTCTCTATGCCATGCGCTTTGATCTGTTGCTCACACGCATCGATAGTCAGATCGGGACTAAGCTGAAAACCGAGCCCATTGCAGAGGGAAGCTCCCCTTGCCGCAGCACAATCGAGTGGTTGTCGACCGTGCTGCCAAGATACACCTGGCCTCCTTCCCTTTCAATCAACGACAGTCCTAGCACCTCTTGGTAGTACTCCGTGAGCCGTTCCAGGTCTGGTGTGACATAGAACGCCTGGGAAATCTTGCTTATGCGCATGATGGACATTGTTCAAACTCCTCTGAAGTTCTGTTCCCCATCTGTCTTCAATTGGCCCGCTGACATCGCAAGCGCTTGTAACCGGATCACTGGTGTTCGTCATCAAGACCAAGAGGACACCAAAAATGATTTTGTTCATTTTGCAAACTATAGTGGAGGAGTCAGACAATCGTCAACGAGCAATCAGCGGGCCTTCGGCAACTACGCCATCGCGGGCGGTCTGGCAAATCAGGGATCTGTCTACGTGGATGGCGCGCCTGTCAATTCCGTTGAAGCGCACGTGACTTCTCTCATTCCGGCCCAAGACTCCGTTCAGGAGTTCCGCGTGGAGTCCAGCGTGGTCAATCCGCAGTACGGCGAATTCAGCGGAGGCATCGTCTCATTCGTCACCAAGTCAGGGGGCAATGCGCTGCATGGAACTACCTATGACTATCTACGTAATACCATCTTCAACGCGAACAACTTCTTTCTAAGCGGGGTCAATCAACCGCGTCCCAAACAGATCCAAAATCAGTTCGGCGCTACGGTGGGAGGCCCGATCAAGCACGATCAGGCTTTTTTCTATGCCTCCTACGAAGGCATACGCTCTGCGTTGGGAGTGCCTAACCTTGGACGAGTCCCCACCGCGGCGGAGTTGAGAGGTGATTTTACTGCGGATCCCAAGGTGATCAATCCTGTTCCGGTTTTGGTGAACAACCCAGGCACTGCACCCATAGCCCAATACAACCAGGCCCAGTGCAATGGCGTTCTCAACACGTTCTGCGCACCCGGAAGGAGCTCACAGCCTGGAGATGCTGTCATGGATCCGACCGCATACTACATGGCAAACGTGCTTCACTATTTCCCATTGCCTAACACCACGAACGCTGGGCCGGCGTACAACTTTTCGCAAACCGGAAAAGCATCCTCCTATCTCAACACCTTTGACCTGCGCAGCGATTACAGCCTCGGCACGAAGCAGAAGCTTTTCGCCAAATACAGCCGGCTCTACGGTACACAAATCGGCACGGAGTACGTCTTCAACAATCCGACGGCTCCCAATGCTGGCACCAGCTTCGGCACCAGCACGACTCAGGTTGTGCTCGGTGATACGATCGTGCCGAACTCCACGTCTGTCATCGACGTCCGTGCCTCCTACCTTCGCTTCGACAATTCGAGCGTGCCAGAGAGCACCAACTTGGCTGGATACGGCCCCTTCTGGGCCGGCATGGCAAACCAGGTGGATTATCCATCCTTTCCCAATATTGTGATTTCGAACAATGCTCCACAGCCCGTCCAGCTCTCTTTTCTTACGAGGCAGCCCACCAATCATTACGTTGTCTCAGACACCTATTCCAAGCAGCTCGGCCGGCATTCCCTTAGCTTTGGCGGCGAGGCGCGACGCCGCGAGGAGTACCCCATCCTGAACTCCGCCACGACCGGCATCTATGTCTTCGCCGGTACCAGCACCTCCTGTATTCCCAGCGCCACGCCCACTGTAGTCAGTTACAATTCCTCGCAACACTTTGTCTCCGGAACGTCGTGCGGCCCTGTCGGTGGTCCGCCAACAAACCTCGTCATCCCAGGCACAGGAGCAACGCCGATCGCCGACTTTGTCTCGGGTCAGTTCACCGTTTCTCCCCTAGGCATAGCAACTTCGGCCACACCTAACGCGGTCAATCGATACGGTGGCTTGTTTATTAACGATTCCTTTCAGCTCTCACCCAAGCTCACCATCACTGCGGGCTTGCGCTATGAGTTGCCGGGAGGCTTCATCGAAAAGCACAACAACAATGCGGTCCTGCTGCCGCAACTCGCAAATCCATTAACGCTTGTAAACAGCGCTGCATACCCCAGCCGTAGCGACATCGAGACCCACTCAGGCTCTTCTCCCCAAGACTTGGCTTTGCGTTTCAACCTTTTACAGGAACGACGATGCGCGCTGGTTACAGCATTGCCTATCTTCCTATGGACATCGTTTACACCTCGGGCCCGAGCGGATCGTCGATCGAAAATCCTACTACCTTCGTTCCTGCCGGAAACTTGTTGAGCGCACCCTTGGGTTACTTGGGCAATACGACGACGCCGAATACGACACTGCTCAAGCCCATCGGAGCCCCCAGATATGCTGCCAATCCAACCTACTTCTACGGACAAAGCATCAGCGGACGCAATCCCTACTCCAGCTTCCCATATCTCGAGCAATGGAACGCCAATCTCCAGCACGCCTTCGGTTCCAGCGGCACCATCATGCAACTTGCATACTTAGGAGCGCGTGGCGAGCACCTACCCCTTGCCATCACGTACAACATCAATCAGCTACCCGACAGCGCTACTCTGTCGCAGGCCAATCGACCTTATCCTGAGTATCAGAACGTAAATGAGAATTCGGCGTGGATAGGTAACACCTACTACAACTCTCTGCAAGCTACCCTAACTAAACGCTTTCAGAGCGGTGGCACATTCTTGGCAAACTACAGTTGGTCGAAGCTGCTTGGTACAGCAGACTCTACCGATCCGTTCGCCGAAACCCACACCGGAGGCGTCATCCAGGACTATAGCAATCCCCGCGGCGAACGGTCGTACACCAGCTTCGATGTGCCTCAACGCCTCGTCATCAGCTACATCCTTGATCTTCCCATTGGCAACGGCAAGCGCTTCCTAGGCAATGCGAACGGTCTGGTTAACACAGTTGTCTCCGGCTGGAATGCCAGCGGCATCAACTCTTTTCAGAGTGGCTTTCCGTTGGCTATATCCACTTTGAACAATATTGTCAGCGAGGCTTTCGGCGGAGGCACGATCCGCCCCAACACTGTTCCCGGATGTAACAAAAAGGTCAATATCGGTTATGTCGCCGCTGCCCAGCAGCAGAAACCTGTCATCAACGCGGCCTGTTTCAGCTCTCCCGGTCCGGCCGCTGGCGCTGTACCAATCGCCGCAAATTACTTCGGCAATGAACCTCGCACAGATGGCCAGGTGCGGACGCAGGGCGTGGACAACTGGGATTTCTCGATCGGCAAAACGACTCCGCTTCGCGAATCCGTCAACCTGGTATTCCGTGCCGAAGCCTTTAACGTTACAAACCGGGTACAGTTCGGAGACCCCGGTGTTAGCTATGGCTCTGGCAATTTTGGGTTGCTGACTACGCAAGCCAATCCGCCGAGGTCCTTTCAGTTTCCCTCCGCGTGAACTACTAACATCTTGCCGCAGCAACTTACCGGAAAAGGAGTCTCCAAGTGAGAGAACCAAAGAGAACATCGGTTGATCGCGCGAGATCGCTCTATCTAAGCTTCGCCGTTCTGATGCTCGGCTTTACGCTCGAACAGCCTTGCCTCAGTCAGACGGCCGGCAGCGGCACATGGACGAAAAAGCTCCGCTCACGGTGGGTCGAGCCGAAATCGGCGTCGCCGCGCTGGACGGAAAGGTTTATGCGCTTGGCGGCACGGCACAGGCAGGCGACGGCAAATCCGTGTGGAATTCGACCCTGAACTCCATATATGACCCGAAGACCGACATGTGGAAGGACGAGGCTCCGCTGCCCACCGGTCTCAGTCATATCGGCGTCGCAACCCTCGACGGCAAACTCTACGCGATTGGCGGCTTTACCGATGTCGTTCACATGAGGCCGCAAGCTCTGGCCTTCGTCTATGATCCGAAAGTGGATCGCTGGTCCGCTCTCCCCAATATCTCGACCTCGCGGATCGATTGCAGCGGCTGCCGTGGATGGCAAGCTGCACATCTTCGGTGGAAGAATCTCGAACAAGATCATCAAACTTCCAGCAGCGACCGGCGTGCCTGAGCTAAGCGCCGGTTTCGGTACAGTCAACACCCACGAGATCTACGATCCAAAAACAGGCAAGTGGGCGCAAGGTCCGACAGTTCCTGGCCCAGCGCGCGATCACCTGGGCGTCGCGGTCGTGGACGGCAAGATCCATCTCTTCGGCGGACGTGTTGCTGATGTGGTCGATAACCTTGACAGACACGACGTGTACGACTCCAAGACAAACCAGTGGACGACAGCAGCGCCGTTGCCTAATCCTCGCTCTTCGGGCGCGTACACCGTACTCGACGGGCTGATCCTGTATGCAGGCGGTGAATGTAAGCCTGGCGGCCAACCCTTTACTCCCAACACGTATGACGATGTCACAGCTTACAATTCGAAGACAATCGGTGGACGTCTCTTAAGGCCTTGCCTCAGGCTCGTCACGCTTTCGGTGCGGCTACCGTCGGCAACGCTGCTTACTTCGTCGCTGGAGCGCCCCTCTGCGGTGGAGGCACAACCGTCGATACCCTGATGCTCACGCTTCCCTAATGCTTCCCCTTCCACCTGTAAGGAACGCGTGCGTACGCGATGAGGTTAGCTATGCTCAGGCACCTTATAACTAGACGCAAGTTCTTGGCAGCTCTCGGAGCTGCTGGCGCATCGGTCGCTGCTCCGTCGTGGTTAAAGGCGCAAAGCAAGGCGTACCGCGTCGATGTGCACTACCACCACATAGCTCCCGGCTGGATTAACGAAGACGTGGTCGCCAGTACCATGGCCTCGGAGGTGATCGACAAGGCAAGGGCATGGACGCCGCAACAAGCTCTTGAAGAGATGGATCGCAACAGTGTCGCAACGGCCGTATGCTCGGTTGCCAAATCCAGGCATCTGGTTCGGGAACGTTGAACAAAGCCGCCGCCTTGCCCGCACGTGCAATGAATATGCCGCTCGCATGATGGCCGATCATCCAACGCGCTTCGGCTTGTTCGCCGCTCTGCCCCTTCCGGATACCGAGGGAAGTCTCGCCGAACTCACCTACGCCTTGGACGTGTTGAAGGCGGACGGCATTGGCCTCTTCTCAAGCTATGGGGATCGGTGGCTGGCTGATCCCGTCTTCCAGCCTGTCTTCGCGGAACTCAACCGTCGCAAAGCGGTCGTGTACGTGCATCCCATGGCGCCCACTTGCTGTCGCCGTCTTATGCCTGATATTCCGCATCCCTGCTTGAATACCCAATGGATACGACTCGCACAATCCTGCAGTGGATCCTGACCAAATCCACCGCACGCTACCCGGATCTTCGATTGATCTTTTCTCACGATGGAGGCTTCATCATGGGAGGTTTGGGGAGGCTGCAAATTCTGGACGATACGCAGGAGAGTATGCGCGCCATGATGCCGCAGAGCTTTCGCGCGGAGGTCGCAAAGTTCTATTACGAAAACTCCAGCTCCGCCGACGCCGTCACCATGGCTGCTCTGCGTGCCTACGTCCCACTCTCTCACGTCCTGCTCGGAACCGATTCTCCTTTCATCGGCCCCATGGCGCCGAACATCGCTCAACTGCAAAACATCGGATTGTCAAAGCCTGAACTAGCCGGCATCGAGCGAGACAACGCGCTCGCGCTCATGCCGCGGCTTGCGATGGGTAAACGTGCAAACGCATGAACCGGCACGCATGTATTTTGCCTGTGCGTTTGACATAGGCTTTCCAGTCCCGTAAAGTGATCACGATCATATCTGTAAATTCATACAACGTACCTAGGCTTCATCTGCAAACGGCAACATCCCGTGCACTTAAGCATTACAAAACTACTCAAGAAGAGGGGAAAACATGTCCGAGACTAGCTTTGTCGCACCGCCCAAACAGGGTATGGCAACTTCTGTATCCATGACCCTTGGGCAAGTCGATCCGATGAGCATCCGGTCGAAGCTCATGCTCGAGACCGTATCGCACATGATGACCGAAGCGGATTGCCGTATCGTGTTGCAACCATCGACCTCATCAGCCAGGGAGACGAGATCGGTTCCTTCCGGATCTTCGGCGCGAACAATCCGAACTCGTTACCGGATGTCTTTGAACGCAGGCTCGACATTGCAATCATGAATCCGGGCGTCATTTTATCCATGGCACACCAGGGCGTGGGACTCTTCTCTGAGCCGATGCAGCCAGCGCTCATCGCCGTGCTGCCTCACTACGATCAGCTTGCCTTCGCTGTCAGCAAGTCCACCGGACTAACGTCGCTAAGTGATATACGAGACAAGCGGTATCCGCTTAAGCTTTCCGTGCGCGGCTCACTTGACGCTGTACGACGCTTCTTGTCAACAAGGTACTGCAGGCGCATGGGTTCAGCTACGAGGACATAATCGCCTGGGGTGGATCGGTCTCGTACGATCAGCCCATGCCGAGGGATTCCTTCCCCAACTTGCCGTCACGGATCGAACGCATCGTCAGCGGCGAGCTCGATGCCATCTTTGAAGAGGGAGTCGTGGTTTGGGCCAATGAAGCCGTGGACGCAGACATGCGCCTTCTCGATATCGACGAGGAACACCTTCTGCTCCTGGAGCGCGAAGGCTTTAAGCGTGGCACGCTCGAGAAATCCCGCCTGACCAAGCTGCCGGCAGATGTCGCTACGATCGATTTCAGCGGCTGGCCTGTCTTCACCCGGGTGGACACCTCCGACTTGCTGGTTCGCAAATTTTGCGAGGCACTCGAAGCAAGGAAAGACTCTATTCCGTGGACCTGGGGACCTGTGAAGCAGAAGCCCATGCCGCTCGAAAGAATGGTCCTCAACGCTCCCGATACACCGATTGACTTACCGTTCCATCCGGCCGCCAAGGAGTTCTGGACGAAGATGGGATACCTGAAATAACCAGGCAGTGCCGCGATCCATTCTCAATCCAGGCGGCAAGGTGAAATTGACTCGAATCGTTTCAGCGTTACAGGGAATAGGACGCTATGAAGTCAGAGGATCTCGACGCAGATGTCTTGATTGCAGGTGGAGGCCCCTGTGGGTTGGTGCTTGCCATCGAGCTTGGACGCAGAGGCATCCGTACCGTTCTGTTCAACGACAGACCCGACACGACCCCGCATCCTGCCGCCGGAGCAAGCCAGGCACGGACGATGGAGCACTACCGCCGCCTCGGATTTGTACATCGTTTACGCGCTGCAGGATTGCCTCCGGATTATCCAACTGACGTAGCCTACTTCACGCGCTTTACGGGTCGGGAGTTGAGCCGCTTCCAACTACCCGCATCCGCCGACGCAGCGAAGCAGACGCGCACTCTATCCGGTTCGTGGAGTGTGGCGGAGCTACCTCATCGGTGTGCCCAAATGTATATCGAGCGCATTCTGCGCGATGAAGCGGAGAAGCTGCCTTCCGTCACGCTGCACTTTGGTTCCCGCGTCTCCTCATTTACCGATTTACAGGATCATGTGGAAGTCGAAGTCATCGCAAGCAGCGGCGCGGGGGAGAGACATACGGCAAGTTACTTGGTGGGCGCGGAAGGCGCGCGCAGCCCTATCCGTAAGCAACTTGACATCAGCTATGTAGGCGAACGCAATACAGACCGTCCCTTTCTGGCCGGGCAGATGTATTCGACCTTCTTCCGCTCACCGGAAGTATACGACCTGATACCCCACGCTCGCGCATGGCAGTACTGGGCGATCAACACAGAGCGTCGCGGGATGATGCTTGCCGTGGATGGCGAAGGCGGCTTCGTCTACATGACACAACTTCGTCCGGGCGAGGACCCTACAACGCTTTCGGATGACTTTATCAAGGGGCTTATCTGCGCTGCATTGGGACGGCAGTTCGCGCTTGAGATCATCACTCGATCGCCATGGACAGCCGGCTTGATGCTGGTCGCGGAAAAATTTCAGCAGGGCCGTGTCCTCCTCGGTGGTGACGCTGTCCACCTGTTCACGCCGACTGGCGGTCTGGGGTACAACACAGCCGTTGAGGATGCGGTCAACCTGGGGTGGAAGTTGGCTGGCGCGGTAAAAGGCTGGGGCGGTCCCGCGCTGATTGCAAGCTACGAACGAGAACGTAAGCCCGTCGCCCTTAGAAACACCAACTATGCGCGCGTCTTCGCCGAATCGATCGGCCGTTTCACTGTGTCGGCCGAAATAGAAGAAGACTCAGAGGCAGGCGAAGCCGCGCGCCGGACAGCAGGCGAGTATCTGCTGAACCATGCGAAAGCGGAGTTCAACATTCCTGGCATCACCCTTGGCGCGCGCTACGACGGGTCGCCTCTCATTGTTTCGGACGGAACAGATGCACCTCCGGATAGTGCAAGTATCTATGAGCCCACAGCGTGTCCGGGCGGTCGAACACCTCATGCCTGGCTCTCGGACGGGCGTTCCTTGTACGACGCCCTGAACTTTGAGTTCACACTGCTTCAACTCGCAGCAGGCGCACGATCAGACCTGATCCTTCGGGCAGCAACTGAGTCTGGCATCCCGCTGGCTTTGCTGGATCTTTCGGGAGAGAACCTCAGAGACCTCTACCAGGCGGATCTTGTTCTGATAAGGCCCGACCAGATCGTGTGTTGGCGCGGAGATGCACCTCCTTCCAATTCAGCGGAACTCCTCGCTCAGGTCACCGGTCACCGGAGCAACGCCTGACTGTTTTAAGCAGATCGGAATCCAATTCAGCTATACGTCAGAAGGGGAGAGAGTCTTGCAACTATTGACCTACAAAAATGCCGCAGGCGAGTACAGGGCTGGAGTCAAGCTCGACCAAGGCATCTTTGATGCGCAGCTACTAATGGCTCGTCCCGACTGTGCGTCCATCCTCCCCATTCTGGAGCGCTGGGACGAGATGGAGCCGTTACTTATACAACAAGTAAATCAGCGCATCACGAGCACCTAAGGCCTGTAAAGGCTACACAGCTCGGGCCACCCGTGATGTACCCGGGCGCCGTCTACTGCGCTGCAGCCAACTACCGGGATCACATGCACGGGATGGCTCTGCGGTTAAACCAGCCTGACGAACCGGATCCGCGTGAACTGGATATCAAGCCGTATCACTTTACTGTCCCCGCACGGACCTGTATCTCCGGGCCGGATGAGCCGGTTAGGATACCCCGGTTCGCAGAACATCTCGATTGGGAGATCGAGCTCGTCGCCGTCATAGGTCGAACGGCGCGGCGGGTCGCTGTCGAAGAAGCGCTGAAGCATGTAGCGGCTTACACGATCGGCAACGACATCTCGGTTCGAGACTTGCGTTATCTGAAAATTCCAAATGTTCCTATGCAGTCACTCTTTCGGTCCGACTTCATCGCCATGAAGGGCTTCGATAAAAGCTGCGTGACCGGCCCTTGGCTAACACCGGCCAGTAGTGTTGCTAACCCACAAGAACTAGCTCTGAAGCTCTGGATCGATGATGAGCTCATGCAGGATTCAACGACGAATCAGATGGTATTCAGCGTTGCTGAGCAGATTGCTTATCTGTCGGATCGCGTTACTCTTTGGCCTGGCGACATGATCTTCACAGGGACACCGGCCGGTACGGGAATGGAAAGAGATCGATTTCTGCGCGTTGGCGAAACACTCCGCCTGAATATAGAAGGGATAGGTGAGATGACACAGGAAGTTGTTCGTGAAGAACAGTCATAGCCATCCGCCGCTTTGCCTTGACTCTCAAAGACCGAGACTGGAGAGCGAGCAAGAAATATAGACTATGCGCGAAGGCGAACCTTCTGCTGAGGAGTGGGTCTTGGCGCTGTCACGAGACGTGGGGCAGCGTTTGCCTTTGCAGCCAAGTTTCTGCTTCTTTTCCTCTGCACAAACACAACTTCAAATTGCTGTCTGAGGCTTTCTAAGCTCTTACTGACGCTTGGCTCATCTTCATCAAGGCAGAATCGAAGCTGCGTTCTGTGAAGACTAAAGATGATATGTGCCAGAACATGCGGATCGAAGTCTGAGTTGACGCGACCTTTGGCCTGACCATAGGCAATGAGCTCTGCGATGTGACGTTCCTGACTCTGCACTCCTGCCCAAAGGCGAGTCGCGACCAGGCCGGCATGGAAGGTAATCTCACGGAGCATGTCACGTGACAGTTGCGGGGTCTTTGTGAAAAAGATATAGAACTCAGCAAAGTATGTGACCAGTTGTTCGACAAACGGCATTGAGCGATCCACTTTATGAAACGCTTGCTCGCTTAGCTTGGCAAGATCATCCTCAAACAATAAAAACAGTAAATCTTGTTTATCTTTTGCATAAAGGAACACGGTTCCGAAAGCAACCTCCGCGGCAGCTGCGACTTCGCGCACGGTGGCTGCTTCAAAACCTTTTGAAATAAAGACGTTTCTGGCCGCTCGACGAATACGAAGGAGCTTATCTCGCTTGTTAGCTTCGCGGCGGCCTAGTGCCAAAACAGCAATCGCGCCCTTATCCATCACCTTCTCCAACGCAAATCCTGCCATGGCGACATGGCCGATAGTAGTAACCATAATGCCAAACACAGAGCTTGTCCATGTAGTTTGGACTGAAGCCGAACCGTTGCCGGGCGTCGAGATTCACTTTGATACGAGCTATGTCGGTGCGGCGCAGGATCGCGACAGGGTGAGCACAACGGTACGCAGTCTTACGAGTGGGAAAGAAGTTAGCTGCGCAACACGGCAAACGCACTCTGCCTAGACTCTATAGTAATGAGAGACAGGGATGCCGTGCGCTCCCGATGCGAACGGTGGCAGGTATGCAGGACGATTCCGCAGACTTCCGGCTGAGACAGTTGGAATGTTTCGTTACGCTGGCCGAGGTGTGCAACTTCAGCCAGGCTGCCAAATCCTTGTACATGTCTCAGCCGACCCTTAGTGCGCAGATCAAAACACTCGAAAAGCAACTTGGCAAGCAGCTCTTCCTTCGATCGGGACGCACTGGCGTGACTCTCACCCAGGAAGGCGTCTTGCTGTTGAATACATCGCGTGAAGTACTACGCGAGATACGCCATGCAGTAGCCAGAATCGAACGTCTTCAGTCCCATTAAGCTGCTCCCCAGCCAAAGCGTTCCTGCGTATCTATGACCGAAAGGGCGAATCGCCCTTGTTGTTGCCGCCATATCCGGTCGATGTGCTAGGAAAAGCGGTTAACTTGCTTTACCATTCTAAAAAGATACCCAGCAAAAGATCCGGCCTGTCTCTAGCTTGTCCAGAGGTGGACTTGCATCTTCCCCGAGGTTCCGTATGAATCTTCGTTTGCGGCAGCTGAGACATTTTGTTGCGTTCGCTGAGACCCCCGACTTCCAAGTGCTCGCCCAGAGACTGAAGGTTCCTCGGTCCACGCTCCTTTTCCAGATGCGCTCACTGGAGGGAGAGTTTGGGAAATCGTTGATTGATCGCAGTCAGCACAGGCTGAAGCTCACGGCTGCCGGCGAGGTATTGCTGGAATCGGCGCAACGTATCCTCCACGGGCTCGACCTGCTGTATCGCTTGTTTAATGAAGCACATACAGACGGGTTCATTCGTATCTGCTGCAGCCAGGCGGGTCAGAGCATCATGCTTGCGGAGTTGCTGCGTTTTTTGGGAGAACACCATCCTGAGCTCGAGGTTGAGCTCAAGATCTTGATCCCTGACGAACGAATCCAGGCTCTGCTGGCTGAACAAGTCGACCTGCTTGTAATGGTGCCCCCGACACGCGGCCCAGGTGTCGCCTTTCACCATCTGCGCAACGAGCCCCTCTACGCGCTCGTTCCTCAAAGCTTCGTTGAGGAAACCATTTCGGTTCGCCAATTTGCGCAGTTCCCTCTCCTGCTTCCCACCGCACACGAGTGCCGCTTCGCTCGCGAATTTGCACTTTCAGTCCTGCGGCCCTTTGGGCTACAGCCACGTGTCATTGATGTCACGACTACCCGTCAAACCACATTGGCGATGGTGGCCGCCGGGCGGGGCGTGGTGCTTTCAAGTGCTTCGATGCGCGGACATGAGGCCTTCGGGCTGCGCACGGTGCCGTTCCGCGAAAGTCTGCCACCACTCCCTTTGGGCATCGCATGGCGGCAGTCGGACCGATCGCCAGCCTTGGCGATCATGCGCGAAGCGGTAATCTCTGTTGCACAGAACGCAACCTCCATTCCGCTCGAGTTCTTCTCCCTATTCGCCACATTGCCTGGCAGTTTCGCTAACCGAACGGCTGCAGCACAGGCTTTTCAAGTCGGCGCTTCCACGCTGACACATAATCTCGCGACTGAGACAACTCCTCTGCTGCGGCCCGTATAGCGTCCTCAGAAGACAGAGTGCGCGGGGTCCCAGTCTCCGATACCTGGATAGAGCGCCGCGTTAGCTGATCAGCATTGCAACGCGGCGGAAGTCAAATTACGGTGCGGTGCGCACCACCAGCGGCTTGCCCTTCAGCGACCACGGATCGACATTCTCGACGCGCGTGATCTTTCGACCGGAGTTCGACATCGTCGTCACCTCAACGTCAACATGGTCCGGCGTTGGCAGACCGAAGTGCACCGGCAGAACGGACTGGCCGTCATACCCGCTGCCCGTATCAGTAAGGCGTGCGCTAATCACCTGACGCGTACCCGCTTTGTACAGGCGCACTTCGGAGCCTGCCTTCGTATAATGTCCATTCGCATCCAGCACAAGCACCTGCAGTGAATGCGCGGCCTGATCGGCGCTGATGGTGTTGTGGTACAGCAGCAGTGGCGTGTTGGCATCATGGTCTGCAAGCGCCAGGTCCATGGCTCCATCGTTGTCATAGTCCACCCACGTCACGGCATGATCGCCATCGTGCTTCATCATGTAACCGGAGGTTACATCTGTGAAGTGATCGCCATCGTTATGGAAGAGGTAATCGCGGATATTGGGATGCGGCACAAGGTATCCGTCCGTGTACAAATCTTCCTTGCCATCATTGTCATAGTCGCCCCAGCCTGCGGACACCAGATGGCGACCCACCTCGATGCCCATTTGCGGCGCCACATCGGTGAACTTGCCGTTGCCGTCGTTGCGCATAAGCCAGCTCGGCCCATAGTTGGCGTAGAATAGATCGAGCCGGCCATCATTGTTGAAGTCGCTGACAGCGATCGAGACGCTGCCCAGTTCGGCGCTACGCTGGCCGCCCCCCAATCCGAGCTCCTTCGTTACATCAGTGAAGTGATCACCGTCGTTGCGATACACAACGTTGGCCTTGCCGTTCTGGTTAGCCTCGAACATATCCAGCTTCCCGTCTTCGTTGTAGTCGAACCAGACAACACCAACGGTGCTGTTCGCGCCGGTAATGCCCATCTGTTTGGTCACATCGGTAAAGTGATCGCCATCATTGCGATAGAGCTTGTTCTCTTTTTCGCGGAACCCGAGAAACAGATCTGGCCGTCCGTCGTTGTTGTAATCAACGAATGCTACCTGCCGCGATTCACCCCAATCGTTCAGGCCATACTGCTGCGCTACATCGATGAAATGCCCGTGCCCATCGCCTTTGTAAAGACGGTTAGGCGCTGAGCTCGCGTAGCCATACCCAACATAAAGATCCAGGTTGCCATCACCATCAAAGTCGCCAAAGGCGGCAGCGCGTACTCCCTCGGCGTCGGTGATACCTGCCGCGAATGACACGTCTTCAAATGTGCCGTGATTATTGTGGAAGAGCTTCGACATACCGCCGTTGTAGCCCACAAACATATCGGGCCAACCATCGTTGTCATAATCTCCCCATACGATCACAATCGGGCTGGGCTGGGCAAAGGTCTCCGCCTGGACACGCTTGAAGGGCGCCTCGTCTTCCTTGTCGTTATCGAGCTCCGGCTGCAGTGTCAGGCGGTCTTGAGTAACTTGTTCCACCTTTGTCCGTGAGTACGCCAGGGGGAAATACTTGCCGTCGCCCCACATAGGCGCCAGGTCCGCAGAGTGCTTGCTGCCCATCTGAGACTCGTTGCCTGGCGTATTGAGTGCGACCGAACGATCCCAGTTCTGTACGTCCAGCACAAACATGGCAGAGGCGCCGTGCTGCTCTGTCGCGCCCGCAGGCGTGGGATTGCTCGTAGCCTGTACCGTGTATGCATCTCCTCCGCGCGACACTGTCGGCATTGCCAGCACATCCGCGGTAGATGTTGCAAGGAGCGGATGCTCGAAGGTAGCCTTGTGAATAGAGCCCCAGGTCCACGTGGAAGTGTCCGTACCATAGTGCCGGTTCAGAAAGGTGACCGCCTGCTCCAACGCGGTAAGCGCGAGAGCATTGCGGACTTCCGTGGGCTTAGGCCCAAACTCCTTGTCGGGCTTTGTCATCCACTCAACGACACGCCGGACATCATACTGATGGTAGTTAGCCTTCTGCGCATCGGGCAGATGCACCCCATAGACGAGCGGCTGCAGTTCCATCAACCAATATTCGTAGATCGTGGCCGGAACCGAATCCTTCTCCAGGAACATGTCCCAACCGCGCAGTTTGTCTAAAGCCGCTTGCACCCCGGGCTTGTCAGAATGCAGGCCTTTCAAGATTGGTAAGAGGGCACGGGCAGGCAAGGATACGTGATCGCTCTGTAGCGCCTCCATGTCTTTGATCGTGAACTTCTTATTCTGAGACAGCACCTCCGTGATGCGGTCATAGCGATACGGACTACTGTATTCAAAGCCAAGATCCGTCTTGTAGTGCGGGAAGTACTTCGGCACAATATTGTTGTTCGCCGAATCGTAGAAGCCGCGTGGGTTATTTAATTCACGGGGCAAATCGCCTAATGGAACAAAGCCATTCCATTCATACGTTCCATCCTTACCGGGCACAGGCATCAGACCATCCCAGTTAGGGCGTAGCGGGCTAAGCGCCGCGGCAACATAGCCATAGTTGCCCGTTGTGTCCGCATAGACGAGACTGTGCGAAGGCAGATACCACGATTTCTGCACCCCCCGATTGAACTCGTCCCAATTGTGCGTTTGTAACACGTTCAGTGAACCCAGATAGCCCGCGCCTCCGCTCTCTGCTCCCACCCAGCGCAAGGCATATGCGCGATGCCGCTCTTTGTCCTCATAGACGACCGGTCCATGCATCGTCCGCTTCACGTCGAACACGATCGGACGATAGAGGTCACCCTTCACGTGAATCAACTCACGATCTGACTCCATGGGCTTCCACTCGCCCTTGTAGCGATAGCGATCAGGATGCTGTGGATCTGTCTCTTCGACATATAAATCCTCTTGATCGACACCAAGGATCGTGAAGCCCCAAGCAACGTTCTCGTTATGTCCAACGCTGATGCCGGGTAGGCCAGGCTCGGTCATACCTTCAACATCCCAACCCGGAGCAACCAGATGCACCATCATGCGCAGTGCGGGATTTACGACCTCGCGGTGCGGATCGTTCGCCAGCAGCGGCATGCCTGTCGCAGACTTCTTGCCCCCAATCACCCAGTTGTTGCTGCCCAAATCGAAGTTACTGTCTGCCGAAAATAATTCGTTCTGTGCCGATGCCGAAAGCGTGTCACTAGAGGGTGCCGCAACAAATCCCGCAGCGGGACTGGCCCCAGCGGGCTTCGTGTTGGGAGTGAAGTGCCAGCTAACGCTGCCGGCTCCCTTCGATAGATCTAGTATCTGAGCTACGACATCATCCAGCTCCAGGCCAGCAGGGATCTCCAGCTTCTTTACGGGATCGGTGACATCGAGCTCCGCAGCTTTCGCCGCACCAATCGCCTTCATAGCAAGGGCCCGCGCGAGCTCGCTTGACGCGTTGCGAGAGAGATTCCAAGCGGGCAGGCGTGTAACGACGCTGCGCGCTGTCCAGGTCGCCTCCGGCTGAAAGCCCATCAATTGGAATTCAAGCGGTACCTTCTGTTCTTCAATAGCACGCTTGATGGCTGCATTCACACCCTCCGCGAAAGCAGAGAAGATCAGCTCGCCGTCCGGGTGGTACTTGCGGAACTCCACTGCCCAATTGCCGTGAAAGGTGAGCGTTCGGGCGAACTTATCGCGTTCGACATAAGTTGGCCCAAGCACTTCAGCTAACCGGCCTTCCCCACTGCGTCTCCACAATTCCATCTGCCACATGTGGTCCTGCGCCGCGACGAATCCCTGTGCGAAGAACAGATCGTGTGTGTTCTCCGCATAGATATGAGGGATACCCCACGTATCACGCAGAACCTGCACCGTCTTTTCGAGACCCGGCACAACAATAGAGCCGTTGTGTTCAGGGAGCGAGACAGCCGCCCGGTCCGCGAGCTTACTGGACGGCCCCTGGACAATACTCTGCGCCGGAAGCGAAGTCTCTGCAAAGAGAGATGCAAGGAAAAGAGCGGGTACGGCAACGTTTCTGATGGCTCTCACGCAGGGTTCTCCCTACTTCTTCGGCAGTTTGAAGTTGAATCGCGCGCCCCACTGCATTTGCCGCGGATTGCCGGCGACAGTGCGAGTGAGAAATGCGGCGGAGGCAATCGTGCCGGCAGGAGGCCCGAAACTGGGCGTGTTGAAGAGGTTGTAAGCCTCCATGAACAGCGCAAGATGGTAGTTATCATGGAAACTGAAGCCCTTGGTCAGCCGAAGATCAACGCGCTCCTGGCCGTCGCTCTGTGTGAGCTGCCCCATCGTCACCGCACCCTGCTTGATAGCAGGCAGCGTCACACCGTTGAAAGGAGTGGCCACCTGCAATGTACGAGCTGCATTGATGATGTCGAGGTAGTGTTGATTGTGCTGCCCTCCTGCATACTTTGGGAGCCCGGCAGGACGATCCTGTGAGTTACCATCCTTATCGACGTCGGAACCGTATGTGATATTCCATGGTGGCCCGGTAGCCAGTGAAACGATACCGGAGAGCTGGAAGCCATATTTCAGGTTGCCTGTGCCCGTAAGAGCAAGCACGCTGGTGCGGTTCTCTTCATCCAGACCCCGATCGTTGTTGCCGAACACATGGTACGGATCAGTTGTGGCCGACGTGTTGTCGTCAAAGCCGTCGGAGATATCTTTTGCCCAGGTATAGGCAAGCTGGTAACCCCCGTACTTGAAGTTCGATTTGAGCTGCAGTTGCAAAGCTGAGTAGTACGCACTCGTCGTGCTGTTAAACACGGTAACCGTGCTGTAAGCAGTGTTAGGACGCGCGGAACCCACCGTCGGTCCAAGATTTGCATCGTGTCCAGTTTGAAGTCCGGTCTGAATCTGGCGAACACCATCGACAGTAAGCACCGTGTTTCGGAACAACGCTTTTTCCACGCCAGCCGTCATCTCGTAGATATAGGGTATGCGCAGATTGTCCCCTACCAGATACATAGAGCGGCTACCATACTTGAGCACATACTGCTGCAAAGTTAGGCCCTGTAATACGGCTGTGCCGTTGGGATAAAGACCTAGTGCGGCAGTATTCGCGGGAGTGTTATTGCTGATTTTGATCGTGATGTTGCTGTCTTGCGCCTGCATTTGCGTATCAAAGAAAGGGCGGTTGCGGGCAGCATAGCCGCCATAAGCAGCGCGAATAACAGTACGCCCATTACCCCGAACGTCATACGCGAAGCCGACACGGGGCTGCCACGCCTTCAGATACGTTCCGCGTCCGGAGCTGACATACGCATTCAGGCCAGGATACACGTTGGTGTTACTCAATAACTGCAATTGAAGATACTGATTGTCACGTAGATTCGGCTCAATGTCATAACGGAGTCCGGCGTTCACTGTAAGCCGCTGCGTGAGCTTAATGTCGTCTTGCAAGAAGGCGCCGATCTCCCCGTTACGGTAATACACCGTCGAAGCGCCCGAGCCTACCTGATACGATGTTGGCCATGTCGCGCTGTTCTTCGGATCGAATGCGGTATCAACAGGGAACGTCCATACGCCCGCGCCATAGAAGTTACCTTCCTGGTGAAGCATTTCGTAAGCGAGTCTAGTTCCAATCTTGATGCTGTGTTTGCCTTTGTTCAGATAGAACGTGTCGTTGAAAGCCGGGCGCCGGCGAGGATAACCCTGCGGCAAATTAGGAGGCGTGCCAGAAGTGAAAGACGGGCGGACGATCTCCGGACCTGTGGCGGTCTGATAGCGCAGCGTGTTCTGGTCCAAGTAATCGAACTGCAAGGTGTTCAACTTCGAAGAATCGAAGACATGTTCCCACTGTAATAGCCCATCATGGAATGCGATGTTGTAGTTGTCTGTAAGTTGGTAGGTCGCCCGAATCGCCTGATCCTCATAGAGATAACGAAGGAAGAAGTTATCCTTAGGTGTTTGAATGTAGTCCACCTTCGCTTGGATGGTCTTCTCGTCCGTATAGCCGGGGAAGGTACCGTTGAACTGCGAAGCGAATGGATTCGACGCAGCCAGGGCCTCAATGAAAGAACTGTTTTGCTTTAGATATTCATCCGCCACAAAGAAGTGTGCCTTATCACGAATGATGGGTCCGCCCACTGTGGTACTCAGGTGGGTTTCATTGTACGGCGGGTTCGATGTAGAGAAATAATTGCGCGCATTGAGTGCCTGATCTTGTCCGAAGTACTGAAACATACCGTCGTAATTGTTGGTACCAGAGCGCGTGATCACGTCAACAACAGCGGTGCCGGCACGCGAGTATTCGGCGTCGTACTGGTTGTGTAGAACACGGAACTCCTGAACGGCGTCCTGATTCACATCCACAATGGCGAGGCCGTAGATAGGGTGATCGACATCGGTGCCGTCAATAATCGTGCTGTAACCACTGCGCACGTTGGAACCGCCGAACGTAGTCTGGTTGCCAAAACGTGCGTCACCGGCAAGTGATGGTGCGCCGCCTGGGAGCAACTGCGCCAAGCCAATGAAACCACGGCTCAGGACCGGCAAGTCCAGTAGCTGGTCACGCGTCACAACGCCGGAGATATCGCTCTTACTCGTCTCAACTTCAAGTCCCGGCTGTGCATTTACCTCCACGGTCTCGGTCTTAGAGACACCCAGCGCAATCTTGATTTCCGCAACCTGACCGACGGTAAGCGCTACCTTGCGATCCGTGGATTGAAAGCCATCGGCAGTCACGCTGATGGTGTATGGTCCAGGCTGCAAGCCTGGGGCAACACAGAGTCCATCGGAATCCGTGACAAGCTGTTGCTTCGCGCCGGTTTCCGTGTTCGTGATAATGACAGGAGTTTTCGGCAGGATTGCACCGTCCCGATCGGTCACGTCGACCCGGATCTGTCCGCTTTGCGCCAGCAGCACAGATGACGCACTGAGAAGAAAAAAGGACAACAGGAGTAATCGCCGGAGCATGAAGATCCCTCGCGTGTAGCACAAGTGGAGAGCCGAAGCGCGGCCCTATTTTGAATGGTTATAGAAGCGTTTGTACGTGAGCATAGGTTCAACTTCCCTTGGCGTCCAATCGAAATAGTTGCCACGCTATTAGAAAAGTTGACTCATGACGTGCAAGAGAAAGCTGACGCAAAGACGCGCTGCATCTGCTGACAATCCGGTGCAGTTATGTGCTACCGTCACCACCATCACACAATCATGTCGTCTCAGATCACCCGCTACTCTGTAGCGTGACAACGCAGCTTCTGGCAAACGACCGATGGAGAGATCAATGCTTATGAACGAAGCCCGCAAGTGCCTTCTACGTGTGAGTGCGGTATGTCTTGTGTTTGGGAGCGCTATTCTGGCGCCTATCGCACATTGCTCCCAAAAGAAAGCTCCTCTAAGAAAAGTGACTCCACACGGTGAAATCGTGTGGGACACCTATGGAACTCCGCACATCTTCGCAAAGAACACTACAGGATTGTTATATGGCTTTGGATACGTCCAGGCGAAGGGGCACGGCAACCTGCTCTTGCACCTGTATGCCGAATCACGTGGACGGGCTGCTGAATACTTCGGTGAGAGTTTCGCAAGTTCAGATCGCTACTACGCGGCAAACGATGTTGCGGAGCGCGGCGCACAGTGGTTCGCGCAGCAGACACCTGAGATGAAGAGGTATCTCAACGCGTTTGCCGAAGGTATCAATGCCTTCGCGCGTCAACATCCCGACGAACTCTTGAAGGAAAGTAAGCGTGTTCTTCCCATCACCGGAATCGATGTTATGACCCATTGGGAACGGGTCATGGAATTCAACTACATTGCGTCCGAGCAGAAGGTGCTTCCACCCGCACGGGCTGTTACGGAGGCATCTTTGCATTTGCCGGCCGCACAGGAGGTTGCACGTGATGATGACGGCTCAAATGGATGGGCCATCGCACCTTCCAAGTCTGCCAACGGCCATCCTCTATTGTTGATGAACCCGCACTTGGGCTGGGCGCCCTCGTATCAAACGTACTTTGAAGCGCAGCTCTCCGCGCCAGGCATCGATATGTACGGCACCACACAAGTAGGCTTTCCGATACTGCGCTTCTGCTTCACGGATGATCATGGCCTTACCAACACCGTGAACACCATCTCCGCGGGTACCCTCTATAAGCTCGCGCTGCAAGGCGATGGCTACCTGTATGACGGGCAAGTAAAACAGTTCAGCGAATCCACCAAGACCATTCGCATACGCCAGCAGGATGGCACGCTAAAAGAGGAGACCGTGCATCTGCGCTCATCAATACACGGCCCTGTGTTTACACGCGCGAATGGTGAAACGGTTGCATCGCGCGTCGCCGGCCTGGATTGCCCGTTCGGCATACAGGAGTATTGGGACATTAACCGCGCCAAGGGCTTCGCACAAGTTGAGGCAGCACTGAAGCGTCTGCAAGTACCGACCTTCAACATGATCTATGCCGGTAAGGACGGACACATCCTGTATCAGTTCAACGGTACCGTGCCGGTGCGCACGCATGGCGATTTCGCCTACTGGCAGGGACTGGTGCCGGGTGACACCTCTGAGAATCTTTGGACGAAGATTCATCCTTATCAAGATCTACCTCGTGTTCTGGATCCACCTGCGGGATGGGTGATGAACACGAATAACCCACCATGGATCAGCACGGCCCTCCCATCGCTAAACCCCGGTTCCTTTCCCGCGTATATGTCTCCTATCAGCTTCAGCATGCGAGCAGAGCAAGCGATTACGCTGCTGCAATCCAAACCCAAACTCACCTACGAGGATTTCGTCACTCTGAAGATGAGTACGCGCTCACTCATGGCCGACCGCATCCTTCCCGATCTGCTTGCCGCGGCTGCTGCAAGCAATGACCCGCTTGTTCAGCAGGCGGCTGGGGTACTGAAAGCATGGGATCACTACGACAACAATGACTCTCGCGGCGCGCTGTTATTCGAAACGTGGGCCGAAAAGTTTACGGACCCTCAGTTCGTCAGCAACAAAAACTACACGCATCCATGGACGCAGAGTGATCCGCTGAACACGCCGAATGGCTTGAAGGATCCTCAGGCCGCGGTAGCCGTGCTTGCGGACGCAGCACGCGAGACCACTCGCCGTTACGGTGCTATAGACAAGCCTTTTGGCGAGGTCTCTCGCTTTCACATCGGCAGCTACAATTTCCCCGGCAACGGCGGCTTCGGCAACACAGGAATTTTCGCGTGATCACATGGAGTAGCCTGAAAAACGGCGCGCGCACGCCCATTCACGGTGAGACATTCATCGCCATGGTGGAGTTCACCGGTGGCCGCGCAAGGGCTACAGGGCTTACCACGTACGGCGAATCGTCGCAGCCGGGCAGCAAGCACAACGGTGATCAACTGCAACTGCTATCTGAGAAACGCCTAAGGCCATTCTGGCGTTCGCATGAAGAACTCAAGGGCAACACGGAGTAGTCGATTCAATTCTGAGGAGGTGACGCGGCAGGCTGTCACGTGCCGCTCGCCGCTTTTGTGGCACGCTCGCTTCACTCGAACAAGCACCTTCTCCTGATGCCACTGCCACTCGCGCCCATGCGCGCCTGACTTTTCACGGTGTGATGGCTACACTACAGGCACCGGCTCTTTGCTCAGGAGGTGCTCTATCCGAAGTGTGCGCCATCTCCTCGGCTTCGCGATCCTCGTGCTCATCTGGGGCAGCACCTGGGCGGCCATTCGTGTCTCAGTTCACCACATGCCAGTCTTTCGCAGTGTCGCATTGCGTTTTGACATCGCTGCGGTACCGCTCATCGCAGCATGGGTGTGGAAACGCCCGCGACTGCCGATCGGACCAGAATGGCAGCGACTATTTCTGTTCAGCGTTATCACATTCGTCCTCCCGTTCTCATTGGTGGCTTGGGCCTCTCACCATACGTCCTCCAGCGTTACCTCGATCTTGTTTGCTGTAACGCCACTGCTGGTAGCCTTGTTCGAGATTCGCTTCGGCGAGCCGGGCCGGCATCATCTATTGCCTTCCATTGTGGCTGGACTTATCGGAGGTTTGCTCGGCATCACGCTGCTGCTATACGGCAGCACCGTGCACGCGCGGCTTCACACTGGAAGTATCATTGCAGTACTGTTTGTAGTGGCGCTTGGCAGCTTAAGTAGCGTGCTTGCGAAAGAGAAACTTGAAGCAATCCCGCCCCTTACCACGGCAACCGTGCTCACCGTCTTCGCAGGAATCTTGCTCTCAGTTGTTAGTTTGCTGGTGAATCGCGGGGATCAAACGAACTGGGACAAACAAACCGTCTGGGCCACCTTGTTTCTTGGCGTTGCCAGCAGCGCGCTGGGCTACTTCCTCTACTACTGGCTCCTCCAACACATGCAGCCATACCAACTTGCAGCACGCTACTTTCTCATGCCGATGGTCGCGCTTACGGAGGGTAAGTTCATGCTGGGCGAAGAGATCACCGCGCCAATGCTCGGCGGCATGCTCTTGATCCTGTGCAGCATTTTCCTGGTACTGCGGGAAAGGCCCATAGCGTCAAGGCGGCAACCAGTCATGAAGGCCGAAGAATCTGTTTCGTTGATAGGATGATTCGACTCTGATACAGGTTGACGGTATTGACCGCCGGCTGCACCTCTTCTTGTTGAGAGCTCCGCCGCGTGGAAAATGACTGCGTCATCACTGGGTTGATGAAGTATCCGGCTGCGGTTAAACGAGTGGACAGGACCGCTTTACTTCTCGTACGTTCTTGTAGCCTGCTTCGACCTCATATCTTCGTTCATCCTCTGCGCGCTGGGCGACGTCGAAAGGATGTTTTGGTCGACGCCTTGAAGCGTTGGTCTGCAAAGGTGAAGTCTCAATCGCCTAAGTTGTTGATAATTGGCTCCGCAGGTACGACTCGAACCTACAACCCTTCGGTCAACAGCTAGATGACTGCTTCGTCCAGCATTGCTCGCAATGACCCTAGAATGCTCATTTTGTATACGTTAGAACGACAGTTCACCTTTAGGTAGCAATCAGAATGGATTGCCCGATCTTTATGCCAGCGAGGAGTTCGTGTAGCGCGTTTATCTCTGAGTTCAGATAGTCGCCGTCGGGGGTGTGGTCATCCACGCCTCCGGCGCTGGCGGTTTACATCCAGCGAGGAGTGTGGACGGATGGTGTTGTAGTGGATGCGCTATCGTTCGGCCAAGACGCGAAGCTCCTTGATGGAGTGGAAGATTTCGCCGTTGAGGAACTCATTCCGAAGCTTCGAGTTGAAGCTTTCGCAGTAGCCGTTCTCCCATGGAGAGCCGGGCTCGATATAGAGTGTCTTTGCTCCTGCATCGGCCAGCCATTGCGTAGATCATTGGCGACGAACTCGGGCCCATCGTCCGAACGTATGTGCTCAGGAACTCCCTTCCAGACCATGACGTCCGCGAGTGCTCCGATGACCTTGGCCGAACTCCAGCGCCGTTCCGCTCGGATCAGCAGGCTCTCGCTTGTATGCTCATCGATCACCTCACCGCCCTTCCATCGTGGTTCTGGCGCTCACGAAAGTCGTAGCTCCAGACATGGTTGGCCCGCTCCAGTTCTTTCAGACGCCTCGCCTGATCAACCTGCAGACCGCCGTACTCTTTGCGCCAGCGAAAGTACGTCTGCTCCACGATCTCCGCTTCTTTGCACGCCTGCGCAGTCGTCTTCCCGTTCGACACCGCCACTTCAATCTGCCGTAGCAGGTTCACCACCTGTTCCGGTTGATACCGCTTGCCTCGTCCCGTAAAAAACTACTCTCATGCCAGTTTCCTACGTTCACTGGCACAAAATTCGCCGGGCACTCCACGCGGTGTTCGTTACGATCTTACGAGCCAGGTCAGAAAGACTGAACCCGAAAGGCTATCTAGCTTCCGCTGGACCATGCTATCCGCGATCGCAATCGCCAACTCCCCACCGAGGCGATTGAGGCCGCGGTGTAGTTACTGGGATGGCCTCAATCCCCCCTTGAAGATTGATGAAAGCAAGAACGAAGCTTTCATGGAAAGTGAGGCTGGAGATGCCGACCCGCTGGTCAGCTTGGGGGATGCCCATGGTGCTACGAACTTCGCTGCATGGCGTAGAAGAGGTCATTGCTTCAAGCATGGCACAGATCGCCGAAGGCCGGTCGATGTAGAAACCGGAGAATTTAATGAAAACATTGATCGGGACGGCGCTGGGCTACGTCATATTAGCCAGGATTAAGTTGTAGACGATGCGAACGGCCGCGTCGCCTTGCCCCCCCTCGATCCCGTACAGTCCTTGGTAGCCAAGCGACTCGCTGTAACGCACAGTGGTGCCAATGTCCCAGAATGGACTCGACTTGATATGCATGTTGCCCGATGAACTCGGGTACAGGGCTTTAATCACATAGTTTTCCGTCTCCTGGTCTGGTGCTCCGGCGTTCCCAATATCGCAGGTCGAGTATGCGCCCGCACTTTTAATTACATCGGCCAGCAGGTCTAACGCTTCTCGTACCCGCACGCGTGGGTCAGTCGACTGCGCTGCATCAGCACGCCGCCCGCCGCCAGAGCCGCGCGTCTCCGCCGTAATCATGATCCCCTTCGGCCTTGCGTAATCCTGGATCTCCTTCCAGAGTGAAATGCAGTTCGCCTTATTCTCTTGGTTGAGTCCCCCCTGGTTGAGCAACAGGCGCGTTGCGCCAATGATCGGTGCAGCGTCCACCCACTTTTTTGCGCAAGTCATCCATTTATCGCGTGCTTCACCGGTTAGGCCCGGCATGTTCCCGATTTCCATGTTGATCTGCGTGGCCTTGACTTTCGCCGCATCCAGCTTCGCGCGCATTTGGCGCAAGAAGTCCAGATCGGGCGACCGCTGTTCCTGGTTGCCAGAGGTGTCTACGAAATGACCGTGTTGGAACTCGAGGTGACTCACACCGTAGACGTCCTGAATCATCTGCGGCAAATCGAGCACGCTGAGCGTCTGATCCTCGTTTGGGTTCTGTGTCCACGGGAACTTTAGCATGCTGCCGAAGTCCAGCGCCAGGATAGACACACGTGCGAGCTTATATGCCGGCACGTTGGCCGGTATTCCGGGACCGCGTCCGCGGGCTGGTAGATGGCCCGGGGCCTGCGAAGCCGCCGTCGCCGCTCCTAACGCCTGCGCGAACGCCGTGTTGCCCAAAGCCGCCGCCGCGCATCCAGTGCCAGCGAGAAACATTCGTCGATTCATTCCATTGCCTCCGCAGGATCGTTGTCGGCCCGCCTTGATGTCGTCGAGAGCGAATTTTGATTTGTCCAGATGCTAATTATCTCGCTAATCTCTAGATCAAACTTTCGTGTAACACGCAATCAGCCCCCTGTAAAACAGGGGGCTAATTGCATTTAGAACGAGTTAGAACGATCCTTTCAGGGCGAACTGGTATACCCGGGGACTAAATCCGAGCTGAGTCGACGTAAGCTGGCCAACAGCGCCAACAGCGGCATTTGGGGTATTAGTGTCGGTGTGCCAACTTCCTATACCTGAGTTGGGTGCGGCAAAGTTTTCCGTGTTTGTTACATTAAAAGCTTCCGCACGGAACTGGAGGTTTAGGCGTTCATGGATTGGAAACTCCTTCCCGAGCGAAATATCCATTTGCCTGTTAGAAGGCGCATTCAAGATGTTGCTACCTTCGTTTCCTACCGTACCTTGAGGCTGTTCTGCAAATGCCGCTAGGTTGAACCACTGCGTATTCGATCGATTTGCCTTGATATCCACGCCCGGTCTCCTATTCGGACGATCGCTGGTCTGGCCAGGGATATTGAAAAGGGCAGGGTTGTGGGCGGTATTGGTCACAGTGAAATAAGACCCCGAATCCCAAAATGCCGTCGCGTTAATAGCCCAACCACCGAGCGCTTCTTTCCTGATGCCAGTTGCATTATTAAAGAATGGAAAATTGTAACTGGCTAAAACGTTGAAGGTGTTGGCGGTACCATAGCTGCCGTAATAATACTGGTTCCACTGGTGGCCATATAGCGTTCCAGGCGAGACACTTAGGCCATGTGCCCAAGTATAGTTTGCGTTCAGCGTTAAACCGTGCGAGTAGCGCCGCTCTACACTAAACTCGCCTGCATTGTAATTTGAAACACCGACGTCATAATACAAGTTTAACGCGTTTACCAGCGGAAGCTGCGTTGCGTATCTGTAAGCCGGAAGCGGCCCAGGAGCTGGATCCGGATTATCAGCATTTTCAGTGGCGCTTAGATGGTGGCCAAATTCCCCGATGTAAGTTGCTGTTAGGGTTGTCTGGCCAAACTGCTTTTGCAGCGTCAGGTTAGCTTGTTCCATATAACTCGTTGGGTAGTGAAATGCTCTACCGTAGACCGCCCCTCGCAGAGGGTTTATGCTGCCGAATGTAGGAATCTGCGGCCCGTTCGAAAGTTTGCCTATCCCCGCCGGGCACTGTAAACCAGAATTGGTACTCCCGGGATTGCAAGACACTAAGAAATAATAAGGTTGGTTAAGGGGCGTGATCGCGAATGTGGCTTCTCTTGGGGAATAAACAATTCCGAAACCTCCTCGAAGAACCATGTTATGTCCGAGCGACTCCGCAAAACCGAGTCTTGGAGCAAAATTTGTATATATCGGCTGGACGCCTGCAGCGCGATTATTAGGAGTCGCCACAACCAAGCTGAGAGTATTTAAATCAAAATTTGAGCGGTTATTATTGACTTCGGTCTGAGGACTGTAAAACTCCCAACGAAGTCCTAGATTCACCGTGAGTCGTGAAGTGGCACGCCAATCATCCTGTACGTATGCGCTGGGCTCCCACATACGTATACCAAACAAGTTAGGCAGCGGATTGCCGCGATCAATTGTAGAAGGATTGCCTTGAATGAAGCTGACTTCTGATGCAAGGGTAGAACCTCGCACAAAATCGAACTCACCCTTCGCATAGGGATACTGATTGAAATTCATTTGACGACGAATCAGTGAAGCCCCTACTTTGATACTATGCGCTCCTCGGGTATAGATAACGGCACCATTCTCCTGGAACACGTTATTGATGTCTAAAATAGGAACATAATTGGCATCTCCTAATCCCGAGGCTATGCCCGAGATTACGATGGGCGATAGGCCTGAAGAATGTGTATCCGTATTTGCATTAGGTATCCCGAACGCAGCATCAACATTATTCCCGTAGTTCAGTGGCAGAGATGCGAGATTAATCCTCGAAAACCCAAATCCACCCTCCGCGACTAACTTTGACGAGAATTGATGAACGTAATGCAATTGCGCTCCTTGGGAAGTGGTTTGATTCGGGCCGGGATAGCTTCCGCCGCCGGCTTGAACTCCATTTACCTCAGGTAGAAAACCAGGCGTGAATGACGAAACGGGTTGGTAGGAGTAGCGCACAAACATGCTATCGCCGTTCCCAAAATGATTATCGATACGCGCATCGACGGTGGTGGCGTTGTACGTCTTATTTGGGCTATTCGAATAATTATTGACGAGGCCTGTGCCGGCGACGTTCGGTGCAGGGAACAACGCAAAAAGTTTTTGCGCAACGGGATCTTGTTGGCTGACGGGGATTATCGGCCCTGGCGCACCAACTGGCAGAAACATCCCTGGATTATTGGGGTCCGGAACATTGTTTGCATTCGTCACTAACTGATCTGAGAAGTTTCCAGGATGTTGCTCTTCAAAGAGAGTAGGTACGGTGAGCAGGCCGGTCGGTTGGCCTTGTACAATTCGCAATTCTTCGATGTCGGCAAAAAAGAAGGTCTTGTCTTTTCGAATTGGACCGCCAAGACTTCCACCAAACTGATTCTGCCGATACTTGTATCTCGGAATGCTTGCACGCTTCGCGAAATAGTCGTTGGCGTCTAGCAGATCGTTACGCAAGAACTCGAAAAATGTACCATGAAGGTCATTCGTTCCAGCCTTGGTGATTACGTTGATGGCCGCTCCCAGCGTGCGCCCAGTATCCGCGGTCATATTACTTGTATCTACTCGGACTTCCTGAATGGAGTCGATCGACGGCCTAAGGATAATGAGGCCGGCATTTCGCTCGTTGTTATCCATTCCATCAACCATGTTGTTATTCCCGTTGGTGGTCTGCCCGTTTGCCGAAACCGAGCTGGTCTGGCGGCGGTCATCGGGACGAGTGCCACTAGTTGTGGAATTAGCTCCTCCTACAGTAATGCCCACCGTGTGTTGAACTAGAGAGACGTAATTGCGGCCGTTCAAAGGAACGTCCTGAACAAGGTTTGATGGCACAACATTGGTTATGGTTGAGGCATCTGTTTGCATCACCGACGTCGTAGCAGCTACCTGTACTGTTTGGCTGGTCTCTCCAACCTGCAACTTGGCGTCTGAGCGTGTACGGTCACCGGCGCCGAGTGTCATTGCTTGAACTTGGAAGGTACGGAAACCGCGCGACTCAACAGTCACAGAGTAGATCCCGGGCTGTAAAAAAGTGAAGGTATAGTCTCCTGATTGATCGCTCTGGACACTATGAGTTTCATGCGTCCCAGTGTTTTGAATTGTTACTGTGGCTCCAGGAACGATCGCACCCGTACTATCCGTGACTGTACCGACCACGTTGGCTGTTGTGACTTGTGCGGTGGCACATCTTACCATCATGCACATCGCGAAACAGCATAATGTGAACACAACACTAAAACCTTTAACGGCTCTCATCTCATTAGCTCCATATCATCCGGCTTTGTCGCCGTCCATTCTTTAGGTTAAGTTGCGAATTTGTGGCCCCGTGATAAACCGGATTCAATCGGCTACAACTAATGTGTTCAATTAACTCAGCCCGCTAATATCGATGGACGCTCGTACGGATAAGTCTTGCCAAGGTGTGGACGAGGTGTCATGTCGACATCGGCCATTTCAAAGCCCACCTCATTCCGCCGGTGTACATTTTCTGAACGGGAGATCGATCTAGGATCGTTTCAATATGTCCGGAGGTGAGTACCATACGCTAGCTTTGCCGATCACTTCAAAACTCCAGCAGCCCATGCGGTCCCACGTCGGATTAATTCACCAACCTCGGGCACTTGAAGAGCTTTGACATCGTGCCCGAGTGGGGTATTAAAGACGCGACCCTTTCCGTATCTCACGGTCAAAGCCATAGGAAAATCTGCGTCCTTGTCTTTCGAGTGCGCTGTCGCCAAAGTGTGAATCGGAATATTACCGTCCTTGTTGTCGTAGTACAGCTCATCGTCCGTCTGAAAATCTGTCATACCTTTTGTAATCGAACTGTCATGGTCGACAATTTTGACCGTGAAGGGTCCACGGCGGTCATGATGGAGTATCTGCGAACGCCCGACAATATTGTTGTATTCCGGCCAGTACGGAAATGCCCCATTGCCCCAGTGCACAGTGACGATGCCTCTTCCCTTGTTGAGGTACTTGATAAGGTTCACTTTGGCCTTTTCATCCTGTGCAAGCGGTTGGCCATTCCTAAAGTCAATGATCAGGGCATCACATTTGAATATTCCGTCGGTGGCCAAAAAGTTTGGGTCAGCTTCAATAGTCACTTCGAAGTTCTTATCTTTTTCGAGTATGGTCTTTAGCTCCGCTGACGTTTCTTTCCAGTGATGTCCTGAATACGAGTCTTCTCCGGTAACGATGGCAACGTGGGTGACATGCCGCCACATGGCGAACGCATTTTTTTCACAAGCTATCAAAACTGCAATGGCGAGAGCCAATACTCCAACCTGCGAGAATGTTGCTCCCATTTTTTTGCTACAGAATTTCATGACAACCTTCCTTCGGCACTCGCCGAGCGCATCAAGTTGTGACTTTTTGGAGCCAATCTCGTGGGTCGATTAAAGATCGCCTAACATACTTATCTGCCGTGCAGCTTAGATACTCTTCTTCGTTAATTTCAGTCAAGAACAATTATTTCGAAGAGTTCCCAAATGAATTCGACGAAAATTGCCGTGCAGAGTTCTGCAGCTTCTTCTCTGGCGCAACGCAGTGACGCGCTGATCGCGCCATCCGTCAGAGATAAGCAGTTGAATGTTTACTAAGTTGTCCTTATTTCTGTCAAATCACCAATTTAATTCAGAACAAATGCGGAGACAGTGTCACCTCCACCCACAAGGATGTACTGGCGACCATCAAGCAGGTAGGTTTCAGGAGCATTAGTAGTACGTAGTCGCGCATGCCAAAGTGGCTTGCCGTTTAGAGGATCGTGCGCGACCAAGTTTCCACTCGTGTCTGCGGCAAAGAGCAGCCCCCCCGCCGTTGTCAGGAGACCAGGGAAATCACCTTGAACATTAGATCCCCCAATACCAGGATAGCGATGATCCCAGACAACTTTACCGGTCTTGTAATCAATTGCAAGTAGATGGTTACCGAATGAGCCGAGCCCCGCGTTCCTGGTACCTTGCAGCCCCATCGCACCTCTTGGATCGAGTGTGCCTAGGTAAACCATAGTGTAGGTTTCTGTGGTGTGAGCGTAAAAGAGCTTCGTCATCGGATCGTAACTTTGCGGAGTCCAGTTTGTGACTCCAAGGGCCGAAGGTGAAACTAGCGCTCCAGCAATGTCATAGTCCTTCGCAGGGTTGCGGATAGCCTCGCCGCGTTTATCAATCCCCATATCCCAGTTCACAGAGTCAGCGATTTTTCTGGTAGCGATGTGCTCGCCCGTGACACGGTCAAGAGTAAAGAAAAAACCGTTTCGGGCAAGCGTAGACACAAGCTTGCGTGGTTTGCCGTCTATTATTCCATCGAACAGGACCGGAGTCTGCGCTGAATCGTAATCATGCGTGTCGTGAGGAGAGGTCTGGAACCACCAAGCGAGCTTGCCTGTATCCACATTTACAGCTAATAGAGAACAGGTATAAAGGTTGTCGCCAGGACCGCGCGTTTGCGAAGTGTAAGCCGGCGAGGGATTACCCGTACCGAAGATATAAAGATGTGTCTCTGGGTCGTACGAGCCCGGAGCCCAAACATTGCCACCACCGTGTGAGGCGGCGTCAATGTTCGCCCAGGTCTCCGCGCCGGGTTCACCCTTTTTCATAGGGACGGTATAAAACTTCCACTGCAGTTCTCCGGTATCCGGGTCGTAGGACTGGAGCATACCCGGCTCATCCATGTCGTCGCCTGTGCCGATCAGTAGATGATTGCCAATTACGATGGGTGACATGGAAGAAAAATATTGCAGGTCAAAGCTGGCGAACTCTTTGCGCCAGCGTTCTTTACCAGTTCTGGCATCGAGACAGACGAGGTAGTTATCGGGAGTCTCCATATAGACCCAGTTATGCCACATGCCGACACCGCGATTGCCAGTGTGCGTGCCGCCTCGAGTCTTCCAGTAGTAGTGCCAGATCTCATGGCCGTCTCGTGCATCGAGAGCCCACGCATTGTCAGGGGATGTGACATAAAGGATGCCGTTGACCTGCAGGATCGATCCCTTGATATTTACGGGAAAGCGCGCATCGGTGCCCTTTTCGGTGCCGGCAACAATCACTGGCGGAGTACCAACTGGGCCTTCCGTTCCTACGGCAACCCTTGTCGTCCAAGCCAATGCAAGATTTTTTACGTTGGTTTGATTAATTTGGGCAAGTGCACTGAAGCGACGGCCGGAATAGTCGCCTCCGTACGTCAACCATGCATCCTTCGGAGGGTTGAGAATCTGAGCGGGATCGAGACCTTTTGCCGGATCGAGGCTTGGCTGCGCCATTGCCAGCATTGGGACTCCTGTTAGAGCAAGAGCAAGAATGATATTTAAGATTCGCGTCATTTCAGAGTCACCAGATATGCAGTCACGTTATGAATGTCCTTATCGGCGTACTTCGGAATCAACTGGCGATGGGGCGCGAGCGGATCATGAAGTTCGACTTTGGGCATATCGCCATTTCGGCTGAATGTCTGCGGACCGCCATCCTCAGTTGAGAGACTTACAAAAAAGTCGCTGACGCTCACAAGATCGCCTGTGATTTTTTTGCCGTCGGCTAAGGTCACAGTGACGGTATCAGGAGGTATATGCAGACCAAGACTGGTCGCTGAGTACGGACCAGGAACACGCCCGCCTCCACCCCCCGGCAGTAGCCAAGTTTGCTGGAGTGCCTTGGGATCGGTGATCCGGGTACCGATACCGGCAAGATCACCGGTAGCCGAATGGCAGGAAGCACAGGTCTTCTTAAAGTAAGCTTCCCCGGATTTCGCATCTCCGGTCACTATATTGATGTGCTCATCAGGTAGAGCACCCGTCCCCTGTGGATTGAAATTGTGGAGCCACGCCGCGACGTCGGAGATTTGCGAGTCAGTGATGTCGATGCGGGGCATTCCCTGCTGAACCCGCCCACCATGAACGATCGGAGCGATAAGTTCGCCATTCTGATCTTCCAGAACAACAGCAGATCGTATGAGATTGGGACCAACTTCACCACCTCTTGCATCCGAGCCATGGCAAAAGGCGCAGCTCACGCCGAACGTCGCCTTTCCCCTATCAAGGACGTCCTCAGGAGCCTGCGGATGCTTCGGGTACCGTCTTGCCCCCGCCATCGGGGCTTGAGGCGTCTGCGTATTCTGAGCAGCCACCTGGTGCTGATTTAGACACAGCAAAGCAGAAAGCAAGCCTAACCATATAAGTCCGATCGATGTCCTTCTAGAATTCAATTTTGAATCTCCTGATATGCTTATTTCCCGGATCCATTAATTCGTGTTGAAGGGGTTTTTTCTGTTGCCTCTCCATTCGACGGAGAGTTTTTGGATGAGTTCGGTGGGTGTGGGTCCGTCGTGGACGATGACACGATAGCGCAGGATCTGCGGGCGATCGGGATGGATCGTCTGCGGCCCGAAAGAGGTTGTGCAGGGATTGAGCATCCATAGCGTGTTGTGCCAGCGCGTGGGCGGATTCATCGGGTGATCCACGACCGCTACTCCGACCAGCTTGCCATCGCTCTTCAGTTTGATTGAGTAGTCGTACCAGGGTTCCGACGGCCAATCCGAATCGGGCAGAGAGTAGTGTGGTCCTGGAAGATCGGTCACTCTGCCGGAAGCGTTTGAATAATACGACTCGCCATACTTTTGCGCCTGAAAGACAAAGCCGCCAAATGCCGTCTGGCTCAATACAAAGTCCACCACAGGAGCAATGCGATAGGTGAGATCGATGACATAGACTCCGTCGCGCTCGGCAACGGAGACCAGGTCGGTCTCCTCGACCATCTTCTTGTCATCAACGAGCCAGTCATTATGAATTTCGAGCTCGGCATGCTTCGCATCGGCTTCAATCAGCTTGATACTACGATTCTGAATGCTGCGTCCTTCGCGAGGGGCATACAATCCCCACGCCCAGAAATCGGCGCGTTTGATACTGTACGCTCCTTCGAGATGGTTCGGCGGAGCCTTGGAGGTATCAACCGGAAAATGGAACTCCGAATCAAGAACCCCAAGGAACATGCCGCGATGCCAAGGATGATCGTCAGGAGCGGCATTCGAGACACGCTCGCCGGACGGAGTGTTCACTGGATCGAAGTAGGCTGCGCTGGGAGACTGGAGACTAGGAGGAACCTTGGTCTTATACTCAAAGACCACCTTGCCCTCGGGGGTCTTTAACTGCATCCCTTCCGAACTAGGGTTCAACGTGTAGGACGCTGCCGCAAAGGCTGAACCCGCGTAGAAGAACACGCCTGCAACCAGAAATGAGCGCAACACACCCAAAACAATGAACCGCTTCCGTTTCATAGCCAGTCTCAAAAATACTCTCCTAACGCAATTGCAATCTTCAGACATGAGTCCGGATCAACACGCACGACGCAACACAGTTCGTGCTCACTACAGCACAGATGGATACCCTCTCGCAATAAGGCCTGTCAATATCAAAATCGAGCGCAGTTCGGATGGGAACTATACAGAACAATTGAGCTCTTCCCAATAAATCGTAGGCCGTCGATGACATCAACGAAATCCAGCATTTACTGCCTAGTTGCTTTCGACAAATCTTTGGACAGACATTAATAACCTCAATGAGGGCGACTCGATATATTGAACGTCAGGCAACGGTATATATTGCGTAAAGCTCTTTGATGTATATCGACATATGATTCTAATTTCGATACACCGAGGTCCCTGTTGAGCGACGGTGTGGACAACTGCTCGCCCTTCAATACTTCATTAACAGTGACTGCTGACAGTAAGTTCGGCCACAGTGGTTTTGCCGGATCACAGACACTTAGCTCTAAATAGGCGTGGCCGTTTGGGTCTCGATTGAGTTGCTAATTGTCCAGATTGAATTTGTTGAAACAAAACTTTGCTGTATCAGGGAGTAAACATGAAGAGATTGAAGGTAGCAGTCTTTGGAACCGGTTTATGGGACGCGTGCATAGTAAGGCTCTACGTCGCCTCGGGAACATCGACGTTGTTGGCATCGCGGGGAGTTCGCAAGCGAAAGCCCGGCGCTTCGCCGATGCAGTATCTGTCGAGTACGCCACTAGCGACTATCCGGAATTGCTCGCGATGCCGGATCTAGATGCGGTACATATTTGTTCTCCAAATGCTTTCCACTTCGAAATGGCAATGACTCGATGGAAGCCGGAAGCATCTAGTCTGTGAAAACCGCCTGCGTCAACTCTTCAAGAGGGCTTGGAAATGATCGCACTAGCAAAAGAACAACATCTTATAAATTGCATACTTTATAACGTTTGCGGGTACCCACAGGTCCAACAAATACGGACTATGCGCGAGGCCGGAGATTTCGGCGAAAATCGGTTCGTGCAGGGAACTTACTCACAAGACTGGCTGTTCTAAGATACGGATTGGAATTGGGACGCATTGGTGTGACCTTGCAGAGCACATCACGGGACTTAAGGTCACTTTGGTTTGTGCCAATCTTGAAACGTTCATCAAGACACGGAAGAAGCCGATGGGGCAAATAGAAACACTTCAAGGGAAAGCGTATCGATCAGATGATTATATTGAGACTGCAATCACAACCAAAGACTTCGCCGCGGTTATGTTCGTGATGGGAAAACCACGCGTGGTTCACTAACTGTAAGCCAAGTTTCTGCAGGAAGAAAAAACCGTCTTTTCTTTCAAATCTACGGAACTAAATGTTCCGCCGCATGGGATGCTGAACGCCCTGACGAACTCTGCTTGGTCATCGTAACCGACCGAACGAAGTCTTTCTCAAAGATTCTGCCTTTGTTTCATGAAAATGCGCGTGGCTTTGCTGATCTTCCGGAGGCCATAGCGAAGTCTACGACGACATTAGACAGCGCAAAGAGAGTGCTGTTGGAACAACCCCAAATCCCAATACCCAGATAGCCACGTTGCAAAAATATGAAGGTGCTGGGTATAGTAGCCGTTTTGAATTACCCCAAAAAAGAATTAGTTCATCTGAGAACTTAACCTCGGGTTAGCTAGCCAAATCTTATGAGGACCAGGTACAACACCGCGAAGCCTCATCGTAAAGTCGTAGGCGTCCTTCATGTCCGGCAACATCTCGCCGATCGGAGTTTCCTGAAAACGGCCGAATGTGCCAAAATCATTGCATCTCTGCAATAAATTCTCCTGTGTGGACGCCAGTATGTCGATATGGGACCGCCTCTATCCTACGCAAACGGTCGTCAAGCGTTTGCCCAGTTCTAAGCAGACATACGAGCTGGACGCTTTCGAAATCCTTTGTACGCGGTGGCGTGGCGCAAAACAGAATTGCGCTGATGCAACAGCGACCGTGACGCTTCTTTACCGCGCGTCGCATCGTATATCGGAAAATTTCGTTTTCGCTTTCGCTATATCGGAGATGCTCAGACATGCCACCTCAAGAGATTCAAGCCGTGCTCTCGACAGTCGTCGCTTTCCCCCGAAGTACTTTCTAGTGAATCTTGCGGTCCGCCAAGGCTTTAACGTCCACGCGTCGTTGATGAAGAATTGGGCTGTTCGTGAGAGGTATCAGCTGCAACTCCTGTTCGAGCTTTTAAACGCATTCGACCATCCAATCATGGGAGGCCCGGATACCAATCCGACATCCACCACCTTTGACTAGGTGAACAACGGTCACGGCTCTGTTGCAAACGTATCTCGTATTGGGCAAGCCGCTCTTAAGTTCACCTTCTAACGCTCACGCGTTCCCGGGTCTCTGGTTCACCGGGCCTGCTGAGAAGACATAAGACCGGCGAACTGCAACATGAGTGCGTAATACGTTTGCTCGCGCCTGACAATTCCAAGTGCTATCGCTCGCCAAAGAGGGCGTACCCGAGTATCCGAGTTCGACTCCTATTCGTTCGATCGGTGGCGAACTGAATTCTTTTGCCAGAAGAAAGGTAGCAGTCCTGATCGCAGGGTCGATTCATCGGACTCAAAGAGTGTCAACTGACACGCTGATGAGTTCCGTGCGCGCAACATCCGGCAAGGATGATCGTTTGCAGGCGCAGGTACATCTGCATTAGGGATAGTGTGCCCTGCCATAGTACGACGTCCAGGTGAACGACCCGCGGCTCAAGCCGGTTTATAGAGGTGCAGGAAACCACGTTGCAAGCCCACGACGACCGCCTGCGTACGGTCATTCACATCAAGCCTTTTAAGGATTACGCTGACGTGGCACTTCACCGTGGATTCTCTTATCCCCAAGGCAAGTCCAATCTCCCTGTTGGATCTGCCTTGGGCAAGCATCTCCAGAACTTCGCATTCACGTGGGCTCAGACACGTCTCGGCCGTTCGCTCGGCCAAAGACTTTAACAACGGTACAGGCACATATTTTCCGCCTCCATGCACTTTGCGGATCGCGGCCACAAGCGTCTCGGCCGGCAGTCCCTTAATCAGGTAACCCCTTGCGCCGGCCTTTAAGCTGCGATGGACGTCTTCGTCACCTTCGTACGTGGTGAGAATGATTACCCGCGTGTCAGGATGCTTGCGACAAATCTCCAAGAGCGTCTGCAATCCACTTAATCCAGGTAGACGCAAGTCAAGAAGGACGATGTCGACTGGCTGACCAGCCAAATACTTCAATCCTTCTTCTCCAGTACCTGCAAAGGCGACCGCTTTCATGTCTTTACAATGGACCATCATGGCTGCTACGCCAACCCGCATAATGGGATGATCGTCGATGATAAGAACCTTAATCTCCATCGCGCACTGCTCCTGTGTGCTTTGACGGAAAAGTTTAGCATGCGATTCGGGCTTGGTTCACATGTCTTAGAGCGTGGTTAGAACTCCAGTAAGTGGAAGTGTGATGCGCACCACAGTTCCCGCTCCCAATGCACTTTGAATCTGCAGTTGGCCGCCGAAACCGGAAACCCGCTCCCGCATGCCCTGGATGCCAAAGTGATCTTGTGGTTGCACAGCTTCGGGGTGAAATCCTAAGCCATCGTCCGCGATGACGATCTCCAGGATGGCCGGCAAAAAGCGAAGAATCACCTTGATGGATTGGGGGCGCGCGTGCAGAATAGCGTTGAAGATAGCTTCCCGCACCGACATGGCGAGCGAATGGGCAGCTCGTGGCCCTAAAGAAAACACTTCTCCCTCAACAAGTAAGGACGTCTCTACCCCGTGCTCCCGCGTGCTTCGTCTCGTCATGTCTTCAAGAACAGAAATCAATGCGACGCCCTGCTGCTTGCCCGTCCTCAAATCCATAATCGTTTGGCGAGCCTCATCCATGGTCGCCCTGATTTGAGTCGATGCATACTGAATCATGTGAAGGCGGGATTCGTGGTCTTCAACGTCACCGCTTGAGGCCGCATGCAGAAGGGCGGACACACTGGCACATCCTTGTAAGACTGTGTCATGCATCTCTTGCGCGATACGTGTCCTCTCCGCAACGACTATTTCAAAGTGTTTGTGCAGCCGATTGAGACGCGTGTAGTAAGCCAGGACAAGAAGGCCTGCCAGGGCCAAGATACAAACGGCGCGAAACCAGACAGTATCGTAAACAAACCGTTCCTTTAAAATCCCGAGGGCCGCACTCACCTTCGATGAATCCTGGCCATCACCCCACAGCTCGACATGAAACTCATATTGTCCAGGTGGGACATTCGTGTAGGTGGCGATTCTCTGATCAGGTTTTGCCAGGATCCAGTCTGGGTCGAAACCATCCAGCTTGTAGCGGAATCGCCATCGGTCCTGCGGGTGAAGGGAAACCAGTTCGTACGAGAGTTCCACTCTGCCGTTTCTCGCGGGTAGTCTCAGAGACCCTTCCGGGGTCACCGTTTTGCCATCCACGGCCACCGAATCTATATGCAAATGGGCTATAGCTGGTTTCGCGTCCTGGTCTGGCTGGATCATCCAAACTCCGTGCGTTGCCGGGAAAGCCGCTCCGCCGCCATGCAAGAGCACACCCGAAGGCTGTGTGCCACCGTACAACTGCGCAATGCCGAAAGCCTGATTCGCAGTGTAGGTGCGGACAGAGATCGGACCATGGAGGGAAGTTGGATCATGAGTCAATTCGTCACGATCCACCAGCATGACGGCATACGGGCTGCTGAGCCATAACCGCCCATGGTTATTCGAAAGAATGCAGTAAATTGTGTCGCTGACCAAACCCTGGGCTGTTCCGAATCGCGCAACATTGCCGGCCGAGTACCAATAAAGCCCGGCGCCGCGCGTCCCGAACCACATACCGTCAGAATTTTCCAGGATCGACCACACCTTTGCTTCTTCCAATGCCGATGTTGCGACGTCATTTAGAAACGTATCGTTCCTCATGTGACTCAGGCCATGGTCGGTTCCAATCCAGATATCTCCCCTGTGGTCTTCTACAATCGATCGGATGCTATTAAATGCCAGCCCATTACTTTCTCTGAACGAACGAAATACATCATGACTAAGGTGTGACATACCGCCGTCAGTACCGATCCAAATGCTGCCGTCCCGTGCTTCTGTAACGCATCGGATGTAGTTATTGATTAAGCCCTGACTTGTCTCATAATGAATGGTCCCAGTCGAAGTTACATGGTAGAGCCCGCTTCCGTTGGTCCCGATCCACATGGAATGGTCGCGAGCGTGGTACACGCCGCGGATCAGAGAACCCCTTACGCCAGGAATGCGGCGCGGCGTGACGCTAACTCCGTGGACATGGAAGAGTTTGGAGGAAGGTGCCCACAAGTCTCCACCAGCGTCCATTGAGATCGTTCCGAAGTCGGAGTCGGCGTTAGCAGGAAATTCAAGCACGCGCATGGAAGACGCGCTAAGACGCGTCAGGCCCTTCCGGGTACCAATCCAGATACTGTGTTCACTGTCTCCTGAGATCGAAAGAACTGTGTTGTCTATGTTTGTCTTGGTCTCGGCAAGACGTGTAACTCTCCGATCACGAATAATGTAGATTCCATCGGTGATAGAGCCTGCCCACAGGTCGCCGCGTTGGTCTTCATACAACGTGCGAATCGTACCCCGTGGTCCGTTGATGCGGATGAACTCCGAAGCTCCCGGAGGAAGGCAAAAGAGGCCTTCGATGGTGCCTGCCCAAATTGAGCCGTCACGGGATTCCAGCAGCGTACGAATATGAGTACGACTATCTTTTGCATCAAGAACAAATTCCCGCGTATGCCCGTGGATGCTGGCGAAGAGTTGCGATCCACCAATCCATTTCCGGCCGGAACGATCTTCTAAGACTGCATCCACAGCGGAACGATCTTTCGTGGCCTCAGTGGACGAGACTGCGGGCACGCCCAGTTCCTGGTTCGCAAGGACAAGGTGATCATCTTGCACTCGGAACAGGCCTGCGTCCGTAGAGACCCAGATGACTCCATCGGGGCTTTCGTACAGCCCAAGCACGAAGGCGCTTCCAGGGATGCTTCTCGAGATGTAGCTGTGAAAGTTACCGCTGTTGTACTTAACGACTCCTCCGCCATCCGTTGCAATCCATATGCTTCCATCGCGGGCGACCAACAGGTGCCGGATGTTGTCGTCGGCTATGGCTGGCGTGTTCGCCCGGGTGAAGTTGCGGAATCGGGTGCCATCAAAACGCGCCAGCCCGCTGTCAGTTCCAACCCAGAGGTATCCGTCCGGCGATTCGACAACGGCATTTACCGTCTGGCCAGGGAGTCCGTCGCCCATCTGCCACGAATCAACCGAATACGTATGTTGTCCGTTCTGGAATCCGAACTTAGCGAGCATATTGCTTGCAGTCTTCTTCTGCGCGGCAGAAGAGAGAAGAGCAAAGAGGCAAAGCCAGCAGAGCTGAAAGAGTCTTTGTGCCAAACCGATTTGAGCAGAGCGCAACAGGGGAATGAACAACACGTTCTTCTGCATGAACGCACGTTCGTCGGACACACGAACGCTATCGGTGGGTAGCCCATGCATATCGGTGCAACATTTTCTCACTAAACCTATTCGCTTGACCAGCATCGGCACTCCGCGAATGAGTCCCGATTCTGCAGACACAGTTGAACGCCATTCTGCTCCAAAGCCAATGCGGGCACCGTTGATGTGCCTGGAACGTAGTTTGGGTTAATGTTCTCAGAAGGAGAGGCTAAAGTAGTACTTTCGGCGGATACATGGCAGGTCGAAGGTGCGTAACCTAACACGGATGAACAAGTCGAAAGAGACTGCGCAATCTGAATTCACCCGCCGCGAGTTTATGAGTGGTGCGGCTATGGCCGTGGCCGCTTCCAAGGTGCCTTTCGACTTTGGTCCTGCAAGGAACGTTGGACGTGAATCCTCGTCTCGCAGAAGTAGCTTTGACAATGACTGGAAGTTCGTAGGGGGAGACGTGCAGGGCGCACAGTCTCCAGACTTCCATGATGAGCAGTGGAGCAGGATCAGTGTGCCTCACGACTGGAGCATCGAGGGCGCGTTTCGTGAAGATGCTCCAGGTGCCGGCTTCTGTGCCTACTTGCCGACCGGGATTGGCTGGTATCGCAAGCACTTCGTGGCTCCGCCTGTTTCCAGGGGCGGAAAACTCATCATCCAGTTCGATGGGGTGTATCAGCGCAGCGAGGTGTGGATCAACGGGTGCTCCTTGGGAATGCGTCCGTATGGGTTTATCAGTTTCGCGTACGATCTCACGCCCTACTTGCATGCAGGCCGCCAGCCGAATGTTCTTGCTGTTCGCGTCGATAACTCGTTACAGCCAAATTGCAGGTGGTATTCCGGCTCTGGCATATACCGGCACACATGGCTGCTGACGACAGAACCTGTTCGTATAGCACAGTGGGGAACCTGCGTCCGGACACAGCAAATCTCCGCGGATAGTGCGACGGGTGAAGTGTCTACTCGTGTGCAGAATGATCTTCCGCTACCGGCCATCTGCTCCCTGCGTACCTTTATCCGGGACCGGGACGGCGCGACGGTACAGGATTCCTCGGCCAAAGCTGAGATCCCTGCCGGAGGCGAGTTTACCTTTGTGCAACGCATCGAGGTAGCATCTCCGAAACTCTGGTCCGTTGTCTCGCCGTATCTTTACTCTGTTCATCAGGTCGTGGAGCATGAGGGTCGAGAGGCGGATGCATCAACGACCCCGCTTGGTGTTCGCTCAATCAGTTTTGACGTGGACAAGGGCTTTCTGCTGAATGGCGAACGCGTCAAGTTAAATGGAGTTTGCCTACACGGGGACGCGGGCGCGGTAGGGACAGCAGTTCCTGAGCGGATGTGGGAACGGCGCCTTGCTCTGCTCAAAGACATGGGGTGTAACGCGATCCGTTGCAGCCATAACCCGCCGGCCCCAGAGTTCCTTGATTTGTGCGACACCATGGGCTTCATGGTCATGTTCGATGCCTTTGACGAGTGGCACGGCGCCAAGGCGCAGACAACGCAGTACGGTTATCACAAGTACTTCGATGAATGGGCATATCGCGACCTGAGGGACATGATCCTGCGCGATCGCAATCATCCGTCCATCGTCATCTGGAATGCAGGGAACGAGGTTCCGGATCAGGGTTCGGCGCGCGGAGTCGAGACTCTCCGTACGCTGAAAGGAATCTTCTATTCGGAAGATCCGACTCGGCTTGTCACTGTCGCGTGCGACATGATAGCGGCCGAGCCACATGGAGCATTACCCGAATTTCTGGCGGAGCAGGATGTCGTTGGCTATAACTATGTAGACCGCTGGCGCGACAGACGGGAGAAGTTCTATAGCATAGACCGGCATCAGTTTCCCAACCGGCGCTTTATTGGCACAGAGAGCGTCGCTTTGAGAGCTCCCCGTGGCGCCTATAAGATCGGCGCGGAATCGGCCGTATATGTCGAGAAGGGTAGCAACCTGCTGGTCGAGGTCGAGCAGTTGCAACGTTTTGTTCAAACTTATGACTACGTGAGCGGCGACTTTATCTGGACAGGAATCGATTACCTGGGCGAGGCGACGTGGCCGGCAAAGGGATCATCCTGTGGCGTGCTTGATACCTGCGGCTTTCTCAAGGACAGTTACTATTTCTATCAAAGCCTCTGGACCAGTAAGCCCGTTCTGCATCTTTCTCCCCATTGGAGCTGGAGGGGGCATGAAGGCACGGTTATCTCGATTCTCTGCTATACCAACTGCGACACCGTCGAACTCCTTGTGAATGGTAAAAGCTGGGGAGTAAAAGGGTATGCATTTCCAAGTCCGGGGATGGAAAAACGGTATGGGAATTACCCGGCGCGCGCGAAGGTCTTGCAAACCACAGGTGACCTCCATCTGTCATGGGATGTCCCATATGAAGCCGGGACTTTGAAGGCGGTAGGCATGAAGGACGGACGGGTTGTCAGCACGATAGAAGTCTCGACAACAGGGGAGCCAGCACAGCTCTTCCTCTCATCAGATCGCGTAACACTCGATGCGGATGGCCGCGATGTAGCTCATGTGACAGTGGAAGTGCGGGACAGCAACGGACGTTGCGTTCCGACTGCTGACCATGCCGTAACTCTGCAGGTTCGAGGTGAAGGCAAACTTCTCGGCATGGACAACGGCGATCCAGTAAACCATGAGAGTTATAAAGGCACGCAGCATAGTGTGTTCCATGGTCTGTGCCTTGCACTTATCGGCACCACAGAGCGTGCCGGGGCAATCGAGATTGTGGCGTCTTCGTCCGGGTTAGCGCAAGCCGCTCTTACATTGACTACACGGCGCTCATAGGGTCTGCTAAGACGCCATTTGCAGGTGAGACGTTGAATGGGTCACCGCTCGGCGTGAAGAGATGACGCGCACAAATGAAGGCATGGCTTCATGGATGTACTAAGGGGTACGTGGAGGTTCGGATGCGGATCGTACAGAAAGTACATGGCGACCGTAGTGGTGAGTAAACGGCCAAGAGGAAACGTTCTTAAGCAGCTTTCCTCGCGTTCGCCGCTGTCCTGCAGGCGCAATCGCCGCGCCGCCCCGTGGACTACGTGAATTCCCTTATCGGTACTGCCTCCGTTACTGACAAGCAATACCTGGGCAGCAACCCGGCGCCTGGCGAGGAGCTTTACTCCGGACTATAAACCCGTCCGCCATGGTTCCAGATCCAGCCGGGTACCTTTGTGTGGGTCATGTAACGGGCTTTGACGCCGCGTAACACGTGCGCGGCTCGGGTACCGCTTCGATAACCCAACGATCATGGGATTCACGCAGATGAACGAGGAGTATAGCGATGAAAACCGGCTGTTGTTCATGCCGACGGTCGGCGCTATCAAGACCTCTCCGGGCACCCGCACCGCTCCGGATTCGGGGTATCGCTCGACCAAGGATTCACAAAGCGAACGGACATCGGCAGGGTATTATCTCGTTTCCCTTGGGACGTATGGTGTACGAGTGGAACTGACTGCGACGGCGCACTGCGCCTTCCACCGCTATACCTTTCCCGCATCGCGGCGGGCGAACATCCTCGTTGACTTAGGTACTGCGCGTCCCGCGGTCACGAACGCCTCTGTTTTCCGTCGTTTGCAAGCACACCCTTAAGTGGTTTCAGACCGGACGTAACAGCACTGTCTACTTTCGTGCCGAGTTCAGAAAAAACTTCGCGTCTTCGGGAACATGAAAGGATAGTGCTGTAACTGCTGGAAGCTCCGAGGCCAGCGGAACTCCTATGGGTGCCTATCTCACGTTCAACACTTCAAAATAGGAGCAGGTCCTTGTAAAGGTAGGCACGTCTACAGTTAGCGTGGCCGATGCTGCCGCCAATCTGAAGAAGGAGATGCCGCAAGAAGCAGACTTTGAAGCCATCAAAGGCCAAGCCAGGGCACTCTGGAGCCAGATATTGGCGCCGGATGGTTGTGAACGGCGGTTCTACGCGCGATCAAGTTAACTTCTACACCGCTGTATATCGTACGACTGCCGTCCAAAGTATTCGTGGTTCCCGTTCTACGATTCCGCTGGAATGATTCTTGCTCGAGGAGACGATTGGGTCACGCAACGGGTGGCAGGTAAGGAAAGTTTCTGGGGATGGCACTGGGGCGGTGGGTTATTGGAGCCCCGGAAATGTGTCAGGCCTGCTGTGTTTGTACAAGACAGGCTTTCACGACGTTGACCTGGAAGGCTGCGTACCAGGACCTGCACAACCAGGCCATGAACGGTGGCGGTGCGGCGGGGGCAGCATATCGTAAGTATTGCTACATACCAGCGGGCGTTGGAGTCAACGACTATGTCAATCGTTCCATCGGGTGTCGATGGATGACCGGTCCATGCCTGAGTAGCCAGGCTAGTTGGCAATGAAACTGATTCTGAATTCTTCCAGAAGCGATCACAAAGTTAAGACACTCTACAACCCATCGGTTGGTTTCTTTGCGCCACGTCGTGCAGATGAGTCTTGGATGCTTCCTTTGGATCCCGTGGAGACTCACGCCGAAGACGTGTATCGCGAAGGCAACGCTTGGAATTATCTGTGGTTCAACACGGTCTACATGCCTGGACTCATTGATCTGCTGGTGGTCCCAACGCGTTTGCCGCAAAGCTAGACCGATTCTTCTCCGCACCCTATCGGCCGAAGGTACGCTGCGTGACCTGACAGGCGTCATCGGTTTATATTTCCACGGGAACGAGCAGTACCGGCACATTCCCTATCTTTATAACTATGTCAAGCAGCCGTGGAAGACGCAGGCGCTGGTTCGCAGAATCCAAAGCGAGTTATACCGCCCATTCCCCGCTGGCTTATGCGGCATGGACGATATTACGGAGATCTGGAAGGATGGTATGTAACCAGCGCCCTCGGATTCCTCCAGGTAGACACTCGAGCAAGGTCTATGAGATCGGAAGTCCGCTTTTCCCAAAGTGGAAGTCAAACTGCCGGGAAGAAGTGGAGGCACCTTCGTGATTCAGGCCAACCACGTTTCGGCAGACAATAAGTACATTCAGTCGGCTAAATTGAATGGCAGGCAGCTCAACGCCCCTCGCTTTGATCAAGCAGGCATGGTGGCGGGTGGTAGCCTCGTTTTGAGATGGGTCAAAAGCCGAACCTCAATTGGGAAAACGGGCAATTAGCCATAGCCGGCCAGCTGCCGACGTCCCGCGCATCCGTGGAGGCTCTGATCAGCAAATGGAAGCCCTCGGCCGGGACACCGCTGAGAGGCAAGTGACAGGTTTGGCCTTGGAGCAGACGTTCGTTCGAGGTGAATACAAGTCTTCCGCGGAGGCAGTTCCTGCTTGGCACCTCCACTGGCCCGCCTTTGACGCGAAGACAGTGACAACCATGGTGATCTACTCCGTGAGCAAAGCCGAGCCGGACCCGCTGCGTCAACAACGCATCGCTATATTTGAGGCGTTGAACCTTCCGTAGCACCCATACGCAGGTTCAGGGCTGCAGCGGCAGAAAGCGCGGACTGAAAGCATGCCGGATATGCACGGGATCTCCGGCCGTGCTGAGCAGCCCTGTATCTGGGTTGATGGCGAAGACCGCGGCGGTGTCACTGTCGTGGTTGGTGACCAGCAGCCAGCGGCCACTGGGATCGAAGTCGAAGTTGCGCGGCGTTCTGCCTCCGGATGGGATGTCCTGCAGCGGAGACAGCCCGCCGGAGGACCGGTCGATGGAAAATACAGCGACGCTGTTGCGTCCTCGATTGGTGGCGTACAGGAATCGTCCGTTGGGATGGACCCTGATCTCAGCGCTTGTGCTCACGCCCTTGAAGTCAGCCGGCAGGGCGGAGATCAGCTGTTTCTCCTTCAGCGTTCCGCGCTTTGCATCCCAGTCATACAACAGGATGGAGCTGCCCATTTCGGTGATCAGGTAGGCCCACCTGCCGTTTGGGTGAAAGGTGATGTGGCGAGGGCCGGAACCCGGTGGGGCCTGGACCGTCGCCGCATCGGATGGTGTGAGCGATCCCGTCGCGGCATTGAACCGGTAGATAAAGACCTCGTCCAGGCCAAGGTCCGCAACCAGCACAAACCGGTTGGATGGATCTACAAGGATGGAGTGCGCGAAGGCACGCGTCTGCCGCAGCGGGTCCACGCTATGGCCGGTGTGCTGTATGAAGGCGGTGCGCTCTCCCAGGCTGCCGTCCGGCCGCAGGGCATAGGCGGCTATATTTCCACCCTGGTAGTTCGCCACGAACGCGAAGCGTGCTGTCTTATCCAGGCTGATGTAGCTGGGATCGCCGCCTCCGCTTGGCTTCTGGTTCAGCAGCGTGAGATGTCCGTTCGCGCGATCCACAGCGTACGCAGCGATGAACGCCGGACTGCCGCAGGTATACAGGAAGCGGTGTGACGAATCGAAGACGAAGTACGCTGGCGCATCGGCCTGCAGCATCAACTGCGGATCGGTGAGGTGGCCGGTTGCGGAGTCGAACCGGCTTATAGAAAATCCCTCACCCGGACCGCTGGAGTGCGAGCCGAACACGACCGCCAGGTTCTGTGCGTGGGCAGCCAGTCCGAACGAGAGAGCAAGGAGGCTGCCGGTAATCCGTAACACCAGTCTAATCATGAATACCTCTCCCCAACTGGTGTGTGAAGGCTGCAGGCCGCGTTTGCCACGTCTGCGGTCCGCCTAGACAAAGCTGTCATTCTCCTTGAGTATGCTCCCAGTTATGCAACATCCGATAGGCTGTAGCCGCAAATTTACATCACCATCCTGTGATGCACCGCGGTCTTCAAGGCGTGGTTGCCAGGTCTCTGGTGTCAGCACCTTCTGAACGCATTGTGGTGAGCTTCGACGCTACGGGCAGAGGTCGCGTCTTCGGCCACCACCACGTTGAATCCGAGCGTCGCGGGCGGATCGGGCTGTTGTCTCAACGCCGATGTCATGGAGATACCGCAGAGAACGATCGTTTCGACGCCATGCTTCCGCAGTTCAGCTTCAGGGGGGGTATCGAACGCTCCCTAGAACCGATTCGTGATAAGCAGTTCATCCGACTTCTTGCCCGCTTCTGCAACGATTTCGACGGACTCAGGTGGGGGAGGCGGGCCGTTCACGTCGATCATAAGTTTGTCCACAATGAGCTGGCGAAAGTTGTGCAGGTCGACACGGACCCAAATCACTGGAGCTCGTTTCGCGCGGAAGCTCTCTGCCAAATGTGCGGTGCGCGTCACCACTTCGTCGAATGTGCGGGGCTGCACCGGAAGAGGAAGAAGACCATACTGGAGGTCGATAATCACCAAAGCCGTGCTGCTTATGGGGTTGCCTCTTCTATGCTGTTGTCCTGGAAAATGCACCCTCTCGACGCATGCTGCTGGCGTAGAGAGGGCGTGACGACGACGCCCTTGTTGCTCATCTGACAAGGCACACGCTGAGTATTTTCAGCAGACGTGGAGCCATCGTGCATTCGGGATGGTATTAAACTTGTGTCGGAAAAGGCAGACTTGCTTTGGTAAGCCCAAGTCCTTTCGGAGACGGGGCTCTGGTCACTTGCTTTCTGCAAATGACCCCCACGACGAGCGATAGGCGCGTGGTTTCATGCCCACTTCGAGGGCTGGAGCAAGCTGTGGGACCAGCTCTTTAGGGAAGCCGGGTCGATGGTGTGGCGTCCCCTCCTCGTTTGCCCTACGATCGGCCTTGGGAACCGAAGCGAACGCTACGCTCATTGGCGATGCAGCTCATGTGATGCCGCCGTATGCAGGCGAAGGAGTGAACATGACGATGCTCGATGCTTTGGTCCTGTCGAGGCTTCTTCTTAGCGAAGACATGCCCTCTGACGCGATCGCGCGTATGAGGCGGAGATGTTTTCCCGGATGCAGCACATTACAGCGGACACGATGAAGAATACAGATTTGTTCTACGCACCCGATGCCGCTAACCGTGTTGTCGCTATGTTCCGGAGCTTCGGCGGAGCAGGGGCGCCCCCAAACAGCTCAGAGGCCCAACACGAGACTTTGAATTAGTAAGCGAGATCTTGAGGCGGTTTGGGTGGAATATGGCTGGGTGGCTCCACGTCTAAAAGCAAACGTGAGCCACCCGCCATGCGAAGCAAGTCAAAGAAAGGTACCGGAACGGGCAAGCGTAAGTTCGCTTCTATGGTGGAAATTCGAAAGCTTGCGTGTGAGCATGATTCCGCCAATGAAGAAAGTAGAGAGCTCCAAAGATGGCATATCCTCCGACACCCTTAGTGTGTTCTCATCGTTGACCAAGCGCTACAAGACTATTCCAGCAAGGGCCGCATGCGCCCCGCTCAAAATCATGCTCCACAGACTGCCACCTAGCTCCTTGCGGCCCGATGAGGCCGACCGCGAGTTGAATGACACCCGCGAGCCAAAGGTTGCTACCGCATAGGTTGGAGTTTGAAATACTGCAAACGATGCTTATCGCTCCATGCAAATGGCTGTCAGCATCAGCGCTTCTGCTACAACCGTATCTTGGATATTTCAACGCTTGATTATCTAGCAGAGCTAGATTATTTTCGTTGCAACGTTGTTTTCGCAGTAGCCGTTCTCCCATGGAGAGCCGGGCTCAATATAGAGTGTCTTTGCTCCTGCATCGGCCAGCCATTGCGTAGATCATTGGCGACGAACTCGGGCCCATCGTCCGAACGTATGTGCTCAGGAACTCCCTTCCAGACCATGACGTCCGCGAGTGCTCCGATGACCTTGGCCGAACTCCAGCGCCGTTCCGCTCGGATCAGCAGGCTCTCGCTTGTATGCTCATCGATCACCTCACCGCCCTTCCATCGTGGTTCTGGCGCTCACGAAAGTCGTAGCTCCAGACATGGTTGGCCCGCTCCAGTTCTTTCAGACGCCTCGCCTGATCAACCTGCAGACCGCCGTACTCTTTGCGCCAGCGAAAGTACGTCTGCTCCACGATCTCCGCTTCTTTGCACGCCTGCGCAGTCGTCTTCCCGTTCGACACCGCCACTTCAATCTGCCGTAGCAGGTTCACCACCTGTTCCGGTTGATACCGCTTGCCTCGTCCCGTAAAAAACTACTCTCATGCCAGTTTCCTACGTTCACTGGCACAAAATTCGCCGGGCACTCCACGGGCACGTGACCGTATGTATCCTGTCCGCTCCGTCGAAAGCAACGCTTTCGGGAAGACACCTTAAACGGTCGTCTCATCCGGCATTTCAAGGAACCGTTCCGGTTGACGGGCGAAGCTCCCAGCTTCTCCGCGATCGCTGCGAGTCCGGCTTTGAGTTCGATGTGTTCGACGAGCTAGTGAGACGCGGCTACCGCGTCGAGCCGCAAGTCCGCTGCGGCGCTTTCAAAATTGATTTTGTTGTCGAAAGGCGCGAGGGTCGTCGCCTGGCTATCCAGTGCGACGGCGACCGTTTCCACGGGCCAGGCCAATGGTTGGACGACATGGCCCGTCAACGTGTTTTGGAGCAAGCCGGATGGACATTCTGGCGGTGCTTCGCCTTAAGCTGGGCGCGTCGCCGGGATGAAGTTGTCGGCGATCTCTAGCAGACACTCAATTCCCTAGACTTGAGCTGCTGGGCTCCGAAGCTGTCGATAACACTGTGTGGGTTCACTACAAGGAAGTCGACCCGTTCCAAATTGAGGAGAGGCTTGCAGAATCATTATGAGCCGTCCTCTAATCCAAAAACGCATTGACGAACTCGAAACGATGTTCGATACCGAACAAGGCGATCCCGACGCCTTGCGGCTGTTAGAGCATGAGTTGGCTTTCCGTTCTGTTCCTCGCGCATCAACCCTGTTAGGGAAAGTGAGCGCGTCCTCGCCGGCAGCACGATTCCGCCCGCGCGGAAGCAAGATGAATTGTTTGCCTATAAAGCTTCGGTCGCAGTGCAAGTCCCTTTGGTGCCGGTCAAGCGGATGCCATCGTCCGAGCCGGTCAGCTACATGGCCATTGACGAAGCGCTCAAAGTTTTGAATGTCACCACCGGCACCGGATGGGAAGCAGTCGAGCAAAGCTGCCGTGACGCAGTTTAACGTGCTCGACCAGACAGGCTGGCTTCACTCAGCGAAGACAAGCGCCGGACGTTGCGAGAAGACGCCCGGAGGGCGAACGCGGCATACCTCCTATTGCTGCAAGCCAGACGGGCCTAAATGCGATTATCTGTTCACGAGCCTCGCGGCAAAGAATATGTGAGCAAAGGACACGCGTCCCCGAAAACGTCTCCAGGAATAGCCTCCGAAAAGCGACCGCTCATCATGCGAATTCCAGCAAAGATGAGGCCGCCGAAGCAGATGACTGCACCCGCGAATACGGCGAACGTTTTGAAGGTTGTCATAAGCGTGGTTGCGCCGGAGAAGTCCATCGTTCCTTGCGCGTGAGCTGCGCCTACAAAGAGCAGAGCAACGAGTGTCGGTCCCGCCGTTCGCAAGGCGCGACGCACGTTGCGATAGGAAAGGGTTTGGCCAATCTCTTAGCGAGAAATCTCGGGCTGATTAGGAGATCAACTAAACGTCGGCGAAGCATCGGCACCTCTACCGGCTGGCGTCAGCCGGGATATGCCATGATCTTGAAATACTTCCGCAGGTCCGTCTAATACGTTGTTCGTATCGGATGATCGTTGTGACGTATCACCTGTTCGAAATAGCTGATGCATACTGACGATTCGTTGATACTGGGAAGGATATGGAAAGTTGTTTGACAGACTGGACTGGCTTCTTCGCACCCAGAACAGCAAGTCCATCCGTGGGAACGTTCGAGGAAACCGAGTCGTTCGCCGCCGTCTTGTGACGTTGCTTTAAGCTTTTCAGCAAAACAGGAATGGTCTTGGGATAGTGAGCTTTGCGATAAACGATCGCTGTGTCGACAGTCCAGGTGACACCAGCAATCGGGCGCGCGTTCAATTCATCATCGATTACGCTTCCCTCTCGTACCAAGGCAAAGCCGTGGCCCTCTTTGACGAGTTGCTGAACTTCAAAAGGACTGGATGCGTGCGAGTGTTCGACAAGTGCAAGGCCTTCTTCATCGAGTAGCTCGATCGAGCGTTTATGCGCATCGGGATGACGCCGAGGATGGTACAACACGGACAGTTTGCCGTCCAGATCAGCAGCACGCAGCGATTGCCTGCGTGCCATCGGATCGTCCTTCCTAAGGCAAACCACAAGCCGCTCGCGGCGTATCTCTTCAACGTGCAAGTCTGGATGTTCCAACGGCAATGTCACTAGGCCGCGCCAACAACGCCTGTCAACACATCCTCCGCGAGATGCGCCGTACGTCGTGCGTAGGCAGGATGGAACACGCCGGGAGGATCTCCTTGTGCATGCTGCAAAAGCTCCGGAGCAAATCCTGATCTACCCAGGGGCTGCACCCGAAACGGACAGAACGAATCTCGCCATTCTCGATAGCTCGTAACGCATCGACCACCTCATCACGAGTCGAAAGAAGCAGCTTGGCTAACGCGATGAAAGCGACGCCTGTTTCTGTAGGCGGATGCGGCCATTCCTCATCTTCGGAACAACCGTATCGACGCGTTCTCCTGGAACTTGCGCGCCTGAATTGTGAGGTTTGGATGTGACGCATTCAGCTCTTCCGCCGCAGGCGAAATCCCTGCTTCTCCAGAATGGCAAGCAGATAGCGGAAATGACGAAACTCGGCCCAATCGTTCATAGCACTCTACTCTGGGAAGCACAATCGTTCGATACGGAGTTTGAAACGTATAGTCGATCCGTTCACCAGTCTGCGGAAATTCTTACAGGGATTGGCACTGCACTCAATGCAACTCTGTTCAAGCGGCCAAACTTACGCCAGATCAAAAGTTGACCATGTGGCCGAGAAGACGCCCTGTTGATCAACCCCGATAACTCCCAGCGATGACCCGATACGAGAAACGTATTAGACGATATTCAGTTTCGGGAGGATTCTGTGCTGAGAGTCGATCCCGGTGCGGTTCCGTAGGCCCCATCTGAATCGTTTCATTGGAGGCCCTATGAACTAGGTTTTTGTCGGAAACAGAGGTCAATCAGCGCACCGGTATCAGTGTTGACACTCTGAGGGGGTGGCGGCTCGAAGATCGAGGTCCTGTTTATCGAAAGTTCGGCTCTCTCTTGCGTTACGGCGATGAAGACCTCACAACTTGAGAGGACACGCGCGTTGCTGGCGGCGACAGAGCGAAGAAAATTCCACTGAAATCTGCACGCTCTACTAGGTTTCGCGCCGTCAGTTAGTGCGCACTTATATACTACTAGTAGTACGCCGTGCCTACTACTACCCAGCAACGAAAGATCAAGAAGAGCTTCTCTATCTCCATGGAATCAGATTCCTTTATCCGCAAGATGCAGAAGCAGAAGAAAGCACGCTCAGAGTCAGAGACTTTGGACGTGCTATTAGGTGAGTTGATGGTCTTCCAGCAAAAGCACTCATTGGAAACGGCTACGCCAATTATTACGACGGCCTGAGCGACGAGGAGCAAGAAGAACAACGTTCCTGGGGAGCATTCGCCGAGCAGAGTCTCATTGAGACGGAGCCGGAGAGATGAACTCGAAACGGATGCCGTCACGTGGTGAGATTTGGTGGACTAGCTTTCCGACAGACCCTCCCGATAAAGGTAGGCGGCCCGTCATCGTGGTGTCACCAAACGTGAGGAATCAGCACGAGCGAGCTTCAATCGTTCTGGTTGTTCCGCTTTCAACATCCGTCCACAGGATTGGCACAGCACACGTACTGCTACGCGCTGGTGAGACTGGACTGGGGCTCGACTGTGTGGCTCAGGCAGATAGCATCACAACTGTCCTAAAAGAAAAGCTGTTGGAACCTCGGCCATCCCAGCGAGCTCTCTCCAATGCGCTTATTTGCCGCTTGGCGAATCTCGTCGCTCTTGCGATGGGTTGCACAGAAGTAAAGCAATAGTCCTTTTAGGAGCGCGAGATGGCCGTTTACAAACGCGGCAACACCTGGTCGTACGAATTCATCTTCGCTGGGCAGCCTGTACGCCAGTCTGCGAAGTCAAGGTCAAAGACCCTTGCGAAGGCCGCGGAACAGAAGCGGAGGCGTGAACTCGAAGAGGGCTTCAATAACGAAGCCATCGGAGACGCGAAGACAGCGCGTTCGAACGCTGAAAGATGTCGCCGACGAATTTCTTGATGACTACACCATCCGACTCCCCAGTCTGCTGTCTATGCCCAATACGCCGTCGTTCACTTGAAACGGCTCCTCGGTTCAGAGATGGTTGTTGAGATCGTGGAGGAAACGGTAACCACCTACCAAACCACGCATTGAAAGAGGGTGCCGCCCCAAAGACGATCAACGAGGAAACGGGCATGCTTCTTCGTATTCTCGGTGAACCCGGGAACGTCTTGCGGGTGCGACTTAAGAAGAACAAGCGACTTAAACTCGCGACCGAGACCTTCATCGGGAAAGCCTACGAAGAGCCCGAAAAGAAACGTATGTTCGAAGCTGCCGATGCGTCTCGATCCCCTGCGATCTTCATGGCCCTCATGCTCGCTCAGAGCGGCGGTATGCGGGACTCAGAGATCAAGACCCTACAGTTTCCCCAAATCAATCTTATGAAGCGTTTCATCAAGGTTGGCATAAGGAAAGACTCAAGCGGGTACTGGGCGCATCGTTCTCCTGAATACCGACTTGTACGAAGCTCTGGTGGACTACCTGCGTGGTACATTGCCCGATTCGGTCCGCCAGCCTGACTGGTACCTCTTCTCGTTCGGCAGGCCTACACCACAAGACCCGACGTGACACGTCACAACGTTCAAAACGGCTTGGCGTACGGTACGCAAGAACGCAAAGGTCAGAGGTCCTTGGCACGACAACCGCCATACGCTTATTACAGATCTCGCTGAGAGCGGTGCCGGCGATCGGACGATCATGGACATCGCTGGCCATGTCTCCCCAGCGATGCTCAAACACTACAGCCATATCCGTATGGAAGCGAAGCGACGAGCTGAGCAGACGATCGTTGATCGCCGCAAAGCACAGGCACTATCGAACGAGAAAAACGATCAATGCCCAGCTTGACGTGTGGATGCCGCAGGAGCTCAGAGAAAGTGCAGAAATGCTCGGTGTTGCTCAGCAATCTGAAGTGGGGGCCTACCAAAAGTCCACACAAGCGACTGAACTTGAGCACTCTGTGCGGCTTAGGTCGAAGCGTAAGCCATTGAAAGGAATGGCTCCGCAGGTAGGACTCGAACCTACAACCCTTCGGTTAACAGCCGAATGCTCTGCCATTGAGCTACTGCGGAACAGATGACGAGGTGCCGGCGGGCGGGCGCCGGCTCAACTCGCAGTTCAGTTATAACAAAGCGGGGGCCCTCAGGTCAAAGAAACTGGCCGTTTTCGGGGCTGCTTTGAGCGTGTTTTTTGAGCATATTTTGCGCGTTTATGAGGCTTTTTCCATCACAATGACAGCATCCGGACGCGAAGCATAGTCCGCCCACGAACCGTCGTACAGCGACAGGTTTTTGGCGCCCGCAAGCTCCAGGGCCAGCGACACCACAGCAGCTGTTACACCCGATCCGCATGACGTCGTAACCGGCGCCTCCAGATCCACTCCCTTTGCCGCGAAAATCACCTTCAACTCCTCCGGCGACTTCAACGCACCATCCTTCACCAACTCCGTAAACGGCATGCTCGTGGCGCCCGGCATGTGTCCTGAAGACAAGCCGGGTCGCGGCTCCGGCGCCGTGCCATCAAATCGGCCTGCGCTTCGCGCATCCAGAATTTGCCCATGCGACGCGATCACACCCTGCAGCTCATTAAACGTCGTCACAGCGCCCGGGTTTAGCACCGCATGAAATGTCGCGGATGATCGCGAGACCTCACCAGCCTCAACCGCCAGTCCGGCAGCCTTCCACGCGCTCAGTCCACCCTGCAATAGGCGCACATCCTTCGCACCCATCACGCGCAGCATCCACAGCGCTCTCGGAGCCGAGAACACACCCTCCTGCTCATACACCACGATCGTCGCGGCATCGCTCACGCCCATCGCCGACATACTCTCAGCAAAGCTTTGCACCGACGGCAGCGTATGCGGCAAGCCCGAGCTGTGATCCGAAAGCGCGTCAATGTCGAAGAACAGCGCACCCGGCACATGCTCCGCCAGGTAGCGCCCACGCGTGTTCACCTTCGGCATCACGCCCACCGGCGGCAATGTCGCATCAAGGATCACAAGTCTCGGTTCGCCAATGCGCTCAGCGACCCACTGCGGACTCACCAGAAGTTCCATCGGCATCAGCCTAGCAGCTTCGAAATACCGCGGCATAGGTGAGTCACTCAGCGATACAGCACAACCGCAAGGTTATACATCGCAAAGTCACTCCGCACAGACGCGGCACACGCACCCACCGCCGCACTAGCCACACCGCCCTGCGCCAGCCGCGCCGTAAGCTGCGCCGGTAGCCGATTCAGGTCAGTCGCCGTATACCGCATGACAAACGCCGGCCTGCTGCCCACATAGCCATTCGACCTCGCGCAGGTTTCGCGCGCATCCTCGCTGCTCATCACACGCGGAACTCCCGTCGCAGCCAGCAACTGTCCCACCTGCTGCTCCTGCTCATCCAGCGACAGCTCCTGCACATCCCTCGCAAAGTCTTCCACCGCCCACAGCTGATTGCCCGAAGCAACCACAGCGATCCCAATCGAGTTCACCTTGGGGTCAAGAATGTTCTCGCGATGATGGGGCGAATTCATCAGCGCCACGTGCATCTGCAAGATCGACGGACTCGTCGCCACATTCTCAGCCACGCGCGAAAACCGCGCACCATAGTGCGATGCCCGCGCTGCCACGTCCGGCTCACCGTTGAACTGGTGAGAGATCGCGCCCGCCGACCGCATCCGGAACGCATGGTACTGCGCAGCACCTGTCAGCGGCCGGCTCCACGAAAGTGGCGGCAAAGCCGCTGCGGCACGCTCCACATTGATCGATTGAAAGAGGTACTGCTCCGCGACCGTATGCGCCTGTGCCCATACGCGTGTCGGGCCGGCCACACACAGCAGCAGCAACGCAACATCCCAACGCAACACACCCAGCCGCATCACCGCTTACAGCCTCCGTAACAGCCCAGACGCTACGCCGAATGCCCCGCTCAGCCGTGCCATGCCAGCCTATGGATCAGCAAACATCCATACACCGGCGCAGTCTGCCGTTTTTCATCCCCTGGAGCATCCAGAGCACAACAAGGATCCAAAGCGCAACACTGACTGAAACCCGGAAACGCCTGCAACAGTTTCGGCCGGCCCATCACAATCATTTCTTGCCCGCACCTACAAGTGACGCATCCTCGCTCAAGAAGGTAGCGGTGACCGGCTCATTTGTACTCGGCAAAACACGTGGAACGCGCGGCGTGCGCTGCCGTTGCCGCCGGTCGAACACGGGGAAACAGAACGGCATTGCCGCGGGCGCATGGACGCCACCCCGATGCTCCTTGACGGCTTGCCGCAAGTCGCTCTCAAACTGCTCCAGTACCTGTTGCGTTCCAAGATGGCGTTCGGCATAGCGCCGCGCCATCTTTCCCATCTCAGCGCGCAACTCCTCATCTCCGGCGAGCAACCGAACCGCATCCACCAACGCATCCAGATCACCGGGAGGCGTCACCAAGCCGCATGCGTCAAGGCTCCCCATCAGCCCGCCGACCACCACAGCCACTTCCGCCTCGGGCGCCGCAGTCACAATGGTCGGCCTGCCGCTCGACAGGATGCCGGTCAATTTAGAAGGCATCACCAGGTCAGCCGCATCGGCCCGTTGAGGCAGCAGGTGAATATCCGCTGCATTCAACAGGTCGTTCAAGTCTTCCAGCGGCTGCAAGCGCAGCATGGTCACATTCGGCATCCCTGCCGTCAGCTCTTCCAGCTGAGGACGGAAGGCTCCATCACCACAAAACACAAAGTGAACGCGAGGATCATCCGCCAGCGCGGCAGCCAGCGGGCCCAGCAGTTCCAGCCCCTGCTTGGCACCCATATTTCCGCTGTAAAGAAGCACGACTTTGTCCGTGAGGCCTAACTCCGCGCGGTACCGGTTCACCTTGCCTTCCGATTGCGGCCTCAGCTGGTCGACATCCACCCAGTTCGGAAACAACACCGCCCGGTCCGGTGAGACTTCTTTCATCAGCAACCGCTCGACCATGCGAACAGAGATGCTAGATACCCGCTGGAACGCCTGGGTAACCATCCGCTCCATCCACATCGTCGGTTCGCTTACAACGCGGCTGCTCGGCAGCATGCCCAGCGTGAAAGCAGCATCGACTTCGAAATCCTGCACGTGCAACCACACAGGCGCGTCAGCCAGCGCACCGCATGCCAATGCAACCGGAGCGCAAAAAAACGACGGCTCGACCGTAAATATCGCGTCCGGTTGCGCAAACACTTCACGTATCATCGCCGGGATTGCGCTTACCGCAAACGAGAGAAGGTGAAGGACCCGCTTTGCCGCGGTGGGCGCGGCGGGAACATAAATTGGACAACGAGTCACCAGCGGCTCGCCGGCGCCGTCTCCTGTAGGACCGCCGCCCTCGCGTACATACCCTCGGCCACGATACGCATCACTGACACGCCACGCCGGATAGTATGGAGGGGCAGTGACGACGCGCACCTGGTGGCCGCGCTCAGCTAGCCACGCAGCCATTTCACCGGTGTACTTGCCAATGCCCGTCAGTTCCGGCGCATAGTTCAGCCCTAAAATCAGGATTTTCAGACAACTCCCTTTCAGCCGTTAAAGCACATATGTCACCATTTTAAGTTCGATGAGCCCCGACAACCCTACCTGGTTGGCGTTGTTTGGCGTATTCATAACGTATGATCCATGCATGCGCTCTGCCGTAGCCTGGGTGGCTTGTGGAATGCTTGCGGCGTTCGCGCTTGCCGGCGCTCTCGCTCCCTGGATCGCTCCCTACGACCCCGCAGCGCTCCACCTCGATCAGCGCCTGCTCTCTCCAGGACACGGTTTTCCCCTTGGCACCGATGAACTCGGCCGCGACATTTTCTCCCGCATCCTGTACGGCGCACGCCTCTCCATGCTGGTCGCCATTACTGTCGTCGGCTGTTCACTGGTGCTGGGTCTTATCGCGGGTTCTATCGCGGGTTACTACGGCGGCTGGCGCGATACCGTGCTCAATGTCTATGTCATGAATGCCTTTATGGCCATGCCTGGCATCCTGCTGGCCATCGCCTTCGTGGCGTTCCTCGGCCCCGGTCTCCGCAATGCTATCCTCGCGCTTACCCTCTCCGGCTGGGTCAACTACGCGCGCCTCGTCCGAGCCCAGGTTATGGCCGCCCGCGAGCGAGACTACGTAGAAGCCGCCCGCTCCCTCGGCGCCAGCGACGCACGCATACTCCTTCGCCACATCCTTCCTAACATCGTGCAGCCCGTTATTGTTCAGGCAGCTATCGGCATGGCCGGAGCAGTCCTGGCGGAAGCCACACTCAGCTTTCTCGGACTCGGCGTGCCGCCTCCAGCTGCAAGCTGGGGCTCCATGCTTAACGACGCACGGGCCCATCTCTTCGACGCTCCGCACGTCGTACTCGCACCCGCAATCGCCGTCATGCTATGCGTACTCGCCTTCTCATTCTTAGGAGACGCCCTGCGCGACTGGGCTGACCCAAGAACATCCTGACCAAACACTCCATCGACGTCAGGCGCGACATTGCTAGAACAACCCTGATACAGGTCAACGAACAACTTACCTGGCGAAATTTTACGCAAATAAGAACGCCCGGATCTCCTACGAGATCAACGGGCGCCCGCAGACTAACCCTCCCCCAGGGTTGTCCACCTCATGAAAGTAGCAGCGACTTACAATCCGGTAAATTACACTTCGGTAACAAAAAAGTAACTTCGCTAAATGGTTACAAAACCACCACTTATACGTGTCACCAAGATTTCAGCTGCCGCACCTTTGTCCAATAGCACCGATTGCACACGTTTTGAGGCGCTGTCGATTTGGGTAATACTCTCCAGTACCATCAAAACTGAAGGTCCGGCACCCGATAGAGCGGCTCCGAGCACACCCGGCTCTCCTGCAAGCGGCAGCAGCATAGGCAGCAACGGACAAGCCGCCTCGCGATACGGCTGATGCATCCTGTCTCGCATCGCCCGCGCCAGCACATCGCCGCGACCTTGCGTAAATGCAGCCACCACAAGCGATGCTGCCTGCACATTCGCAATCGCGTCCGCCTTCGAGTAGATCTCCGGCAGCAGCGCCCGCGCCTTCTTCGTCGATAACGACGACCCAGGCATCACCACCAGCAGCGGCCAGTCCACCGCCGGCGTAATCGAGAGTGCATCGATCACCGGCGGCCCATCCTGCGGCGTCACCATCGACGACACCGTAAGGCCGCCAAGAACGCATGCAGCCACGTTATCCGGATGGCCCTCCAGCAACGAGGCCTCGAATAGTATGCGTTCGCGCGACCACTGCAATCCGCCAAAGTGCGATGCCAGCGCCACGCCCGCTACAAGCGCAGCCGCGGAGGAACCACACCCCATCCCCAGCGGAATTTCATTATGCAGGTCCATGTGCAACGGCGTTGGGTCAATGCCCTGCCCTGTCAGCACATTCTTGTACGTCTCTACAACCAGCGAGTCCGCAACATCACCGCACTGCGCTGCATTGCGCCCGGTTGCCGCAATCGAAAAAGACTCTGCCTGGCGCGCGTCGATATGGAGCGCGAAGTCCATCGCGATAGCAAGCGCATCGAACCCGGGTCCCAGGTTCGCCGACGTTGCCGGCAGCTTCAGCTTGATCGGGCTGGCCACAGCCTTGAGCTTGTCCATCACCGCTAGACCGTAACCGCCATCTCGGCTTCCAGCGCCCGCATCACCGCGCTCTCGTCCGCCTCAAGCACCACAGGAGGCTTCCGGTAGGGCGCGGCTTCAGCCATATCCGTCGCCAGCAAATCCTTGTGGAAGTCGATGGTGTATTCGGGGTCCTTGAGCGTATGCCCGGTGAGCAGCAGCACCACGCGCTCGCCCGGCTGCACACGGCCCTGCGCCATCAGCTTCTTCAAGCCAGCAAGTGTTACTGCGCTGGCTGGTTCGCAGCCGATGCCCTCGGCGCCGATTTGGGCTTTGGCGAGGGCGATCTCGCTCTCGTTGGCTTGCTCGCACCATCCGCCGGTCGCTTCAATGACGCGTGCGGCTTTACGCCAGCTGGCCGGATTGCCGATGCGGATGGCTGTGGCGCGTGTGTCCGCCGTGACTGGGTGAAGCACCTTCTCTGCGTTCGTAAACCATTGAAATAAAGGGTTTGCGCCCTCTGCCTGGATCACGGAGATCTTTGGGACGCGGTCGATGAATCCGAGGTGCTTCAGTTCCGCGAAGCCTTTGCCCAGCGCCGAGCCGTTCGCAAGATTGCCGCCGGGCACGATCAGGTGCTCCGGCACCTGCCAATCCAGCTGCTCGCAAATTTCGATCGCGGGCGTCTTCTGCCCTTCCAAACGGTATGGATTCACGCTGTTTAGAAGGTAAATTGGATTCTTTTTGACCATATTCGTCAGCATTTTCACGCAGCCGTCGAAGTCCGTCTTGAGCTGCACCGTGACGGCGCCGTAGTCCATGGACTGAGACAGCTTGCCCCAGGCGATTTTGCCTTCCGGGATGAACACGATGGCGCGCAGGCCGGCCCGGGCGGCGTAGGCGGCCATGGCAGCGGAGGTGTTGCCGGTGGAGGCGCAGGCCACCCATCTGTACCCACGCTCGGCCGCGACACTCAGCGCCGCAGTCATTCCGGTGTCCTTGAACGATCCGGTGGGATTCATGCCCTGGTGTTTCGCCAAAAGAAAATCCAGCCCCAGCAGCTTTGCCGTGCGCGGCAGGTCATATAGCGGCGTATTGCCCTCGCGCAGCGTCACCGCATTGTCGTCGTCCTGCAAGATCGGCAGCAGATCGCGGTACCGCCAGACGCCACTCTGATCGATCGGCATGGTGGAATCGCGGCGCTCCGCCCATAGATGACGCAGAGCATGCGCGTTGGGCCGCCGCTGCTCTGCCGCAGCGCCGCGCGTCTCGCTCCAGGGGTACTCCACCTCGTAGAGTTCGCCGGTTGCGGGGTCGCGAAAGTCGCTGGAAACAGCATCGGGAGCAATACGCTCGTCACTTCCGATGCATCGAAGCTGGTGTGAACGCAAAGACATGGACTTCTCTAGGGTATCGCAAGGCGCGCCGTTTGCTGAAAACGCTGGCATGGCTGGCGCTCCCCGCCATCATCCTGCTGGTGCTGCTGCGCAATGCACGTCCCCAGGCGCCAGCGCACCCTCTTTCATCCAATGAAATCAATGTAGCTGCAGCCGCCGACATGGAACCGGTGTTCGCCGTGATCGGACCTATCTTCGAGCAGCGCACCGGCGCCCACCTCAAAATCAGTTACGCCTCATCCGCGGGACTTTCACAGCAGATTCAACAGGGATCGCCTGCCGATATCTTCTTCTCCGCCGACATCTACTTTGCCCAGCAGCTCGCAGCCGCCAACCTGACCACAGCCCGCCTGCCCGAGCCCTACGCCCACGGCGTGCTTGGCCTGTATGAGCGCAATGACGGTCCATTCAAACCGCTCTCCATCGACCTGCTCTCCCGCAAAGACATCCAATCCGTTGCTGTCGCCAACCCCGACAAAGCCCCCTACGGCCGCGCCGCCATTGCCGTGCTCAAGCAGATGAAGTTCTGGGATAACGTAGCCCCGCACCTTGTGCAGGCGGAGAGCGTCGCGCAAGCCGCACAGTTCGCCCTGAGCGGCAACGCCCAGCTCGCGCTGATCTCGCAGACACTCGCCATCTCACCCAAATACAAATCGGAAGGCACCTTTGTGCTCTTTCCGTTCAGCCAGTACCCCGCCATCACGCAGACCGCCGTCATCCTGAAAGCAGGCAAAAACCAGGACGGCGCGCACCGTCTGCTGGACTTCATGCTTACGGACGAAATCCAGGCCGACATGGTCAAGCTCGGCCTTCGCACCATCAAGTAGTAACGGAGTCTCATCGCATAGAATCGCCTCACGTGAGGAGAGCGATACCGATGGACACCGAAGCATTAGCGCTTACACTCCGCCTCGCGACCATCACCACGCTGCTTTTACTCGCGATCGCCATGCCGCTGGCGGGCTATATCGCGCATGCATCCAGCAAGTTCCGTTTCGTGGTTGAAGCGGTTGCAGCTTTGCCGCTGGTGATGCCGCCCACCGTCCTCGGCTTCTACCTGCTTGTTGGTCTTGGCCCAACCACTGCCATTGGCCGCGCGATGACAGCGATGCTCGGCCATACGCTGGCGTTCTCATTCACCGGCCTTGTTGTGGGATCGATGCTGTACAGTTTGCCGTTTGCAGTGCAGCCGATCGTGGCGGGGCTGCGCAGTGTGGATGGTGCTTATCTTGAAGCCGCGGCCACACTTGGTGTCGCGCCCATGCCGAGCTTTGTACGTGTTGCTCTGCCCCTGGCAAAGGGTTCTGTGCTCACAGCTGCCGTGCTTACGTTTACGCATACCGTGGGCGAGTTTGGCGTGGTGCTTATGCTTGGCGGCAGCATTCCCGGCAGCACACGCACGTTGTCCATTGCGCTTTATGACATCGTTGAAGGCGGCGACTTTGCCGCGGCGAACCACCTTGCCCTGCTGCTGCTTGGCTTCTCCACGGTCGCGCTGCTGCTGCTCTATATGCGGCCTTCCCTCCGCCGCCTGCGGTCAGCGCATGCCTGAGCCACACACGTTGCATGGCCGCGTGAACGCTACGGTCGGCGCACTGCACATCGAGGCGGGCTTTCGCGCCGCAGCGCCATGGACGGTCCTCTTCGGACCCTCCGGCTCCGGCAAATCTTCCTTGCTGCGCCTCATCGCAGGCCTGTGGATACCGAAGGACTCCGCAGTCCACTTCGGCGATGAAGAGATAAGCAACGTGCCGCCACACAAGCGCCGCATAGCCCTTGTGGCCCAGCAAACTGCACTGTTCCCCAACATGACGGTACGGCAGAATATTGCCTTTGGCTGCAACGACTCGAATCAACCATGGACCACGGAACTCATTGAAGCGTTCGGCCTGACGGCACTGGCAAAAAACAAACCAGCCACGCTCTCGGGTGGCGAGCGGCAACGAACCGCCATCGCCCGGGCGCTCGGATCAACACCGCGCTATCTTCTGCTGGACGAAGTCTTCACCGGCATGCACACCGCACAACGCCAGCAACTGATGGCAACGCTGCGCACCTACAGCGAACGCCTGAGCATGCCCATTTTGTCCGTAACCCATGATGTCGCAGAAGCCCTGCAAGCAGACGAGGTCATCAAGCTCGAAGCTGGCCGCATCCTTTCGCAAGGGCTGCCGGCTACCGTGCTCGCCGCCGAACGAGAAAGCTTCCGTCACCAACTTGACCCAGGCTGCCTGCCCTGAACGCACTTAGACTGCAAGAAACCCAGCCTGCGATGGAACAAATATGCCGGAGATAACGTAACGCAGAGCCAAGCATTAAGCACCCGAATTGAGAAATGAGCCTGACGTGCGCATAAGTCAATTGGCATTACTCTGTTGCATCTTCCTTGGAGCGCTAACGTTCGCTTTAGCTGACGACCACACTGCGGTCAGGTTTTCGGAAAAGTTGGGGCCACATGCAGTCGGACTAAGAGTCGTTGAGCAGTACGATACGGCGCGCAACTTCGTCTCGGCTGAGGTTCCCAAAAACGTCCCAACCACCCAGGCGAAACATGCTCGCCCTTTGCAAACGCTCATCTGGTATCCCGCCACAGAAAGTGCTCGGACGGCTATGACCATGGGAGACTATCTCGCGTTCATGGACACCGAGGTAAGTTTCGGCAAACCGCAGCGAACGCGAGATGGCGATGTACTCAAGACATGGTTACAAGCATCCCTGGGGCAATCCTTGGCCGCTGTGCGCGATGCGAGCCCTGAGACGGGAAGGTTCCCGGTGGTGATCTATGCTCCGAGCTTCAGTTCCTGGTCTTGGGAGAATGCTGACCTCTGCGAATATCTCGCGAGCTACGGCTACGTCGTAGTCGCCAGTCCTGGCATGGGCGATCAATCTCGTGAATCTACGCACGACCTAGCCGGCGTTACTGCGCAAGCCAGTGATGTATCGTTCCTGATCGGATATGCATCTTCACTGCCGAACACTGACAGGGACAACATCGCTGCGATGGGTTTTAGTTGGGGAGGGTTAGCTGATTTGTTCGCAGCGTCACGAGACACTCGCATCAAGGCGCTGGTCTCGCTAGACGGCAGCGAGCGCTATTTTCCCGGCCTGGTTGAAGCATCCAAGACCGTTCACCCCGACCAAATGACTATTCCATTGCTTTACTTTGAAGAAGGCGACCAATCGCTGGAAGATCAGGATCAGCTCAATAGCCGCTTTCACGCGGATGGCCGCAGCGTTCTTAATCAGTGGGTCCATGGAGATATGGTTACGGTTCGAATGTTGGGACTCTTTCATCCTGAGTTCTGCTCCATTGCCTATCGGAATCAAGAACTCTGGGAAAAGGAACTTCCGAATCTGCAAATTGCGGACTACGACCGCGCAGACGGCTTGATCGGATACGCCTGGGTCATGCGGTATACGCGCGCATTTCTGAACTTCTATCTAAAGCAGGATGTTCAGTCTGAAGCCTTTCTAAAGGCTTCTCCGGCTGCGAACGGTGTACCCAAACACACGATGTCCGTAAAGATCCGGACGAGTACTCCTACCGTGAAGGGTACGGATGCGAAACCCAACTAGCTAAGGGTGAGAACAAGATGCGCACGGATCACCTGGACACGTAATGCTGTCAACCCCAAACCACAAACTCACTCGTTCCACATCAAGAGTCGGCATGTTTACCCATTCAACCTTCTAAATGCGATTTCGTCAGGATTTCGGCAAACAGGGAGGGGATACCCACCGACACCGGCTCCTGCTCTAGCTTGACACCGAACCGCAGCGAGACTTCATTGATGATTTGCTTGCGCAATGCGACCATGTCGGCCGCGGTTGCGCCGCCGCGATTCACCAGCGCCAGCGTGTGTTTGGTGCTAATGCCGACATTCCCGAGGGCATAGCCACGCACGAAGCCTGCGCGCTCCAGCAGCCATGCCGCAGGCAGCTTGATGAGGCCGTCGCCTGCTGGCCAGTGCGGAACCGCATTGAGGGGGATGCCCGCGGCTTCCGCGATGTGCAGCAGGCTGTTGATGGAGACGACAGGATTGCGAAAGAACGAGCCGGCTGACTTGGAGTTCGGGTCAGCCGGATCGACGACCATGCTTTTGCCGCGGCGGATTGCCCAGACCGCTTCCGCGGTTTCACGCAGGGACGGTGATGCGGCTGCGCCAGCGCCTGCGGCTCGTTGCTCGAAGTGCTTCCGCAGATCGGCGTAGGCCAGCCTGGGCGCGCCGTCCGGGATCAGGGCGAAGTCCACGCGCGTGACGATGTACCTTCCGCGTTCGGAGGTATTGAGCACGCTTGTGCGGTAGGCAAAGCCGCAGTCCGCGTTGGATAGATCGACGTACGCGCCGGTGTGCATATCGAAGCAGCGTACCGACGCGATCGTCTCCGCGACTTCCTGTCCGTATGCGCCGACATTCTGCACTGGCGTTCCGCCGGTTGTGCCGGGGATGCCTGCAAGACACTCGATACCGGCGAGACCTGCATCGACGGCGTATTGCACAAGGCCGTCCCATGATTCGCCCGCGCCGACGCGCAGCACAGCGCCATCGCGGGTGATGCCGTGGATTGCCATGTGCAGCACGACGCCGGGAAAGCCTGCATCGCTCACGAGCAGATTGCTGCCTCCACCGAGGACGAACAGCGGCAGAGACCGCTGCCGCGCGAAGGCGACGGCTGCGGCCACATCGTCTTCTGAGTCCGCCGTCAGCAACCAGCGTGCCGGGCCTCCGATGCCGAGTGTGGTATAGGCCGCGAGCGGGATGTTCTCCTGGATCGTCACGACTTCGAGGGTATCAGCGTGTGGGAGTTTGATCCCCACCCATGCGCTTTGCACATGCATGGGGCACACAGTTGAATGGCGTACACAGTCAGAATCGCTGCAGCCTCTCGCGCATCCAGTTAGAATCAGTACAGACGCCACGGGCTTTCATCCCGATGGTCACGGAGGAAGCATGTATCCAGAGATTATGGTGATCCCGATGCGCGAGGAGCTCACGCGCGCCGGCATCCAGGAAGCCCGCACCGCCTCGGAAGTTGACCAGGCACTCGCGCAGCCTGGAACGACGATGGTTGTGGTGAACTCCATCTGCGGCTGCGCCGCGGGCAAGATGCGTCCCGGCGTCCGCATGGCGATGCAGAACGGAACGAAGCCGGATCACGCGGTGACGGTGTTTGCGGGGCAGGACCGCGAAGCGACGGACAAGGCACGCGCTTACTTCGGCGGCCACCCGCCGACTTCGCCCGCCATTGCCATCCTGCGCGACGGCCAGCTGGTGTACCTGATGCAGCGGTCTGCCATTGAGAGCGCGAACGCACCTGCCATTGCGCAGGAGCTGGCACGCGCCTTCGACCACTATTGCGCGAAGGCGAACGCGTAAAGGTTACTCGCGGTAATAACACGAAAGGGGAGTGCTTCGGCACTCCCTTGTGACATCAGGGCTCTCATTCTGCGGGTCTGGCCGCCGATAGTTTCATTTGTGAGCAGCCTTTCCCCCAATCCGACGCCCACTCCGCCAGAGCCACGCGATCAACGTGTCGATCACCACATCGATCAGCGCTCATGGAGGCTTGACCATGTTGTGCGCAACCATGTGTTACTGGTGCTTCGACGATGCGACGGCAACAAGCTCCGAGCCGCAGAGCTGCTGGGCATCAGCCGCTCGACGCTCTACCGCATGCTCGACGCCTTCTCCGTAATGGCCATACAGTAACCCTCCCTCACCACAGACTTCGGGGCCACACGATACACTGCGGCTTCGGAGTGTTCTTATCATGCGCTTGCTTGTTCCTGTCCTTGCCGTTGCCCTGACCGTTACCGCGCCTGCCGTCGCCATCGCAGCGCAAGCCGATCCTGCAAGCGTGGCAGATCGCTCGAAGGCACTGGCCAAGCTGTTCGACGAGTACTGGCAGTACGCGCTCAAGACTGGCCCTGAAGGTGCGACCTTCCTGGGCGACCCACGCTACAACGACGCGTGGAGCGATTACAGCGCTGCCGCCTTCAACGCCAACCTGCAGCACGAGAACGAGTTCATCGCGCGCCTGGGCGCGATCGACACGACGGGCCTGCCGGAGCAGGAGCGGCTCTCTTCCGAACTGCTGATGCGCAATCTTGTCACAGACGAAGAATCCGCCCGCTTCAAGCCATGGGAGATGCCGGTCACGCAGTTCGGCGGACCACAACTCACGTTCCCCCAGGTCATTGCGGTTATGCCGTTCGCGACGGTTGCGGACTACGACAACTACATCACCCGGCTCAACAAGATCCCCACGGTCTTCGCACAGGTGCAGGAAGCGATGGACGCGGGCATCGCGGATGGCCGCACCATTCCCCAGTTGCTGGCAAACGAGGCGCAGGAACAGATCGCCAAGATCGCCACACAGAAGCCAGAGGATTCGCCCTTCGCCGCTCCGTTAAAGAAGCTGCCTGCATCCATCAGCGCAGCGGACCAGAAGCGCATCCGCACCGATGCCATGGCAGCCATCACCGGCAAGGTGCTGCCCAGCTACGACCGCTTCAGCCGCTACCTCAAGGCGCAGTACATCCCCAAAGCGCGCACCACGCTCGGAGCTTCGGCGCTGCCAGACGGCAAGGCATACTACGACTACCTGATCCGGGTGAACACGACCACGACGCGCACCGCAGACGAGATCCACCAACTGGGCCTTGCCGAGGTGCAACGCGACGAGACCGAGATGCTTGCCATTGCGAAGAAGCTCGGCTTCAGTGACATCAAGAGCCTGAACGAGTCGCTGAAGAAGGATCCCGCGCAGCACGCCACCAGCGCAGAGCAACTTGTTGACAGGTACCGCAAACCGCTTACGGAGATGAAGGCGAAGCTGCCGGAACTGTTTGGCCGCCTGCCGAAGGCGCCGTTGGACGTTCGCGCCATGCCGGCCTTCCGTGAGGCGAACTCAGCCCCTGCGGACTATGAAGGAGGCACGCCGGACGGCAAACGCCCTGGCGAGTTCAACGTCAACACGTACCATTTCGCGGACCGCTCGCTGTACGGAGCGGAGGCGATTGCATTCCATGAAGGGATTCCGGGTCACCATCTGCAGATCTCGATCTCGCAGGAACTAACGGGCATTCCCGAGTTCCGCAAAGAAGGCGGCTACACCGCTTACGTTGAAGGATGGGGTCTGTATGCAGAGCATCTGGGTAAGGACGCAGGCTTCTACACCGATCCGCGGGACGACTACGGCCGCCTGCAGGCGGACATCTGGCGCGCCATCCGGCTTGTGGTGGACACCGGTGTGCATAGCAAGGGCTGGACGCGAGAGCAGATGGTGGACTACTTCCACGCGCACTCGGCTGTGGATGAGAGCAGCGTACAGGCTGAGACGGACCGCTATATCGCCATTCCGGCGCAGGCGCTTGCATACAAGAGCGGCCAGTTAGAACTGCTTGATTTGCGCGAGCGCGCGAAGACAAAGCTGGGTGCGAAGTTCAGCCTGAAGAACTTCCATGATGAGGTACTGGATAGCGGTGCATTGCCGCTGGACGTGCTGGATAAGCGTGTGGATGCATGGATTGCAGCGGGCGGACCGCCCCAGCCAAAGTGATACGGGGCCTTTAGGGCGAATGCTGATAGCGCGGACCTTCAGTCCGCTATGCATCGTTGGGCAGCGACCTGGGGCTTCGCCCCAGGCTATTACAGCGCGTGCCTTCAGACCGCAATGCAGTGGATGCATCATCGCACAGGCGCAACGATTAAGCGATAGACCTTGCAGGCTCAACGGTTGAGCCATAGACCTTATGCAGACTCAACTAAGCCCCATAGGCCCTAGCAGGCTCAGCGATTAAGTCGCAGCCTTAAAGCGATGCCAGCGCGCGGGCGCTTTGCAGGCGTTCTTCGAGGTGACGTTCGAGAATGGTGACTGCGAATCTTCGGAGTTGTTGGATAGAGACGGCGGGGAGAGCGCTTTTGAGCAATGCCGGTAGCGGCTGGCGGAAGATTTTTGCCGCTGTTGCGGTGGCTTCCGACGACAAAGCCACCGAGCCGGCCGGCCGGGATCGTTGGCTCGTGACTCCGTCTCGCAACGGCGAATAGAACACTTCGTGCGCGCCGCGCAAGGACTCGCCGCTGATACCGCACACGTTCAGGTCCGGCATCCAGCCGAGCAGACGTGCCATCCAGAGCGCGAAGTAGGTCACTGCCACGTTGATGGCGGGGCCGTTCAGGTGCGTTGCTACTGCGAGTGATAGCCGGAATACGTCGTCCTCCGGAGCACGGTCTGGAAGTGCGCCTTCGAGTATCTCGGCCAGGAACGTGAGTGCGGCTAGACGTTGGTAGTCGACGGGCGCGCGCAGCGGAGACCAGAGGATTTCAAAGCGGTCGATCCGCACCACATCCTGCCTGGGCCGCTCTGCCCACTCGGCGCGGACGTGTGTCATTGGCTCAAGTGTGCCGCCAAAGCGTTTGCGTGAGCGCATGGCGTGGCGCGCTACGCCGCGGACCACGCCGTGTTCACGCGTGAAGAAGGCGACCATGAGATCGGCTTCGCCGAAGGGCCAGGTGCGGAGGACGATGGCTTCGGATTGGTGGGGGGCTGGCACGGATCAGCCGACGTATCGGACGTGCGGCGAGTAATCGCTCAGTATCTTGTCAACGGTAAGGAGTGTGAGATTTTCTGTTATTGCCTGAGCAATGAGCACTCTGTCGAACGGATCACGGTGCAACAATGGCAGTTCGCTGAGAACGAACGTATGTGCCGTGACAACATGCAACTCCTGCATACGATTCTGCAAAAGACTACGCCGCATCGCCGGAAGATCGATGGCGAACTCCAGCTTTCCAGTTTTCTGCTTTATGGCCATTTCAATAAAACTAGCCGAGCTGACATGCGTGGGAGTACGCGCGGGCGCAAGTAAGTCAATGACACTGCGGGGAAGACGGGACGGACGATACAGAAACCAGAGCAAAAGATGGGTATCCAGTAGAAATCCCATCTACTCCCCGTAGAACATCTCATTGATTTCTGCTTCATAGGGCGTCTTGATGTCATCCGGAATAACGCCCTTCCCTTCCAGCATGCCGAAGATACGCTTCCCATTCATCGGAATGAGGGGCACGACTGGGCGCGATTCGACAATGGGCTTTCCGTCACGTTCGATCGTGATGATTTCCCCTGTTTCCGCGCGAGATAACAATGTTGCGAATTCCATCTCGGCCTGTTCTGATGTCACCGTCATACGTCCTCCTCTGCCAAAGTGTACTCCCAACGCGACAACGCGCAGCCGAGGCTGCGCGTCGTGTGAGTGTGAGTGCTGAGAGACTAGCGGCCGTAGTGGGCGGCGTTCTTGGTGGCGAAGTCTACCCACTTGTCGGGAAGATCGTCTGCGGCGTAGATGGCTGACACTGGGCAGACCGGCACGCAGGCGCCGCAATCGATGCACTCGACCGGATCGATAAAGAGCTGCTCGGCGTTGTCGTTGCCGTCTTCACCCTTTTTAGGGTGGATGCAATCTACCGGGCAGGCATCGGCGCAGGCCGTGTCCTTGGTGCCGATGCAGGGTTCTGCGATGACGTATGCCATGGTGCGTTAAATCCTTTCAAGCTACAGTTCTGTGGCTTCGAGACAAATCATAACAGTTATCAAACCCGGCCTGTGCGGGACGGTTATGACTAGTTTGCTTCCGCTTCGTTGCGGCGGCGTTTGAATTCGGCGGGGGTGGGTATGGGTTCGAGGCCCTTGCCGGAAAACATGTCAGCGAAGACCTGCCGTAGCTCACCTGCGATGAGGCCGTTGGATGCGAGTATCTCGCGCGAGTCGAGCAGAAAGGGTGATCCGTCGAAGCGGGTGATGTCACCGCCGGCTTCCTCCACCAGGAGCATGCCGGCGGCGGTATCCCATGGGTTGAGGTTGAACTCCCAGTAGCCGTCGACGCGGCCGCTGGCGGTGTAGGCGAGGTCGATGGCGGCGGCGCCCGCGCGGCGCAGGCCGTGGGTGCGGAGCGTGAGTTCGTGGTAGAAGTGCGCGTTCGGGCTCTCGTGGCGCTTGTGCGATGGGAAGCCGGTGGCGAGCAGCGACTCCTGCAGCATGGCGGTTTTGGACACGTGCATGCGCTTGCCGTTGAGGTATGCGCCTTTGCCGCGCTCGGCGAGGAAGAGCTCGTCGCGCAGCGGCTCGTAGATGACGCCGGCGACGATGATCCCATCGGCGTTGTCGGGCGTGCCTGCGGGGCGGTGTTCGAGGCCAAGCGACACGCAGAAGTAGGGAAAGCCGTGGGCGAAGTTGGTGGTGCCGTCGAGCGGGTCCACGTACCAGCGGTACTCGGAGGTGAGCTGCTGGCGGGTGCCTTCTTCGCCGTAGATGCCGTGATGCGGGAAGAGTGTGCCGAGGCGTTCGCCGATGAGCTTCTCACTGGCGCGGTCGGCTTCGGTGACGATATCGACGTCACCCTTGAACTCGGCGGTGACGCCTTTTTCGTAGTAGCGGCGGAGGAGCTGGCCGGCTTCACGTGCGACCTCGGCTGCGGGTGTGGCGAACGGGAATTGGCTTGGATCGAAGACGCTCATCAGGCCTTTAGGATACGCCGCTGTCATGCGGCGATGTATGACGGCGGGGATTGGCTTGTTTATGTCCTGCCGGATGGGCCCGCTATGCGCGGGCAGGCGTTTGCACGCCTTTTTACTGCTTTGCTTGGCCTCCCGATGGTCGGGATGAAAGTTTTATGCCGACCATAGGAAGGCGTAACGAAGCAGTAAAGGGGGCGTGTGAACGCTCTAGCGGGCGTCTGCGTAGTAGCCTGTGCGGTTGCGCAGGGCGTAGGCCTTGGACTTGTCGGGGTCCTTGAGGGACACGTCGATGCGGCGGAAGCTGGTGTCGGCGCCGCGCTTGGGTGCGTAGTAGCCGATGAGGTATTGCGTGCGCAGGTCGTCGGAGAGGTGCGCGAAGGCGGTCTTGAGGTCGCTTGTGTCGGTGACGTAGAAGTACTTGCCGCCGGTGTCTTCGGCCATCTGGATAAGGGCGTGCTCGCCACCGGTGTTGCGGCCTGCGTCGGCCATGATGGGCACGATGATGATGGGGTAGATGGCTGCGCCGGCGCGCTGTGCCTCGGCGACGGCCTTGCCATAGCCGATCTCGCGCTTGGAGGTGTTGTCGCCGCCGTCGGTGACGAGGACGAGGATGCGGCGGCGGGTTGCGTCGGGCTTGGACTCTGTGAGGCGTTCGCTGGCGACGTAGATGGCGTCGTAGAGCGCGGTGTCGTCGCCCTTGATGAGGCGCTTGATGCCGTCGTCGATGCGGTGCGGATCGTTGGTGTAGGGGACGATCTCGTTGGCCTCGTACGAGAAGCTGATGAGGTCCATCTCGTCCTCGGGGCGCAAGATCTGCTCGGCGAATCGCTTGGCTGCGTCGCGCTCCGTCTTGAACTGGGAGAAGACGGAGCCTGAGGTATCGACGGCCATGACGATGGAGAGCGGCGTGCTGGCCTGGCGCTCGAAGATGGCGATCTTCTGCGTGCGGCCGTCTTCGCGGACGGTGAAATCGTCCTGAGAGAGGCCGGAGACGGCAACGCCGTGTTCGTCGGCGACGTTGACGGGGACGTTGACGAGGCGCGTGTCCACGCGGATGACTGGAGCGCTTTCCTGTGTGGGTTGCGCGGCTTGTGGGGCATCCTGCGCGAGCGGGTGGCCCGTGAATGAAAGCAAAGCGCAGAGTGCGAGTGAGGCGGATTTCAAGACGGGTGAAGCTCCAAGGGAAACACGGACTGTTTCATTTCCTTGGACTTGGACGGGTGGCATGGGTGAGCGGCTACTGCGTGTTGCGTATCTGGGCGGTCTGGTGTCAAGGAGCGTTATACGCCGGTGTGCAGCTCGGCGGGGAAGGGTTCGCCGGGCGCCCAGACTGCGCCGTCGGTGAAGATTTCCTGCTTGTAGATGGGGACCTGTTGCTTGAGGGTGTCGATGAGCCAGCGGCAGGCGTTGAAGGTGGCGGCGCGGTGGGCTGAGGCGACGGCGATGAGGATGCTGGTCTCGCCGATGTGCAGGCGGCCCAGGCGGTGGACGATGGCAACGTCGCGGATGCCGAAGCGGGTAATGGCTTCTGTGGCTAGGTCGTGCATCTGCTGGAGGGCCATGGACTCGTAGGCGGTGTAGTCAAGGTAGAGGGTTTGGCGGCCTTTGGTGTTGTTGCGCACGATGCCGTCGAAGACTGTAACGGCCCCGTCTTCTCCAGCCTTCAGGGCGTCTGTGATGGCCTTGGTGTCGATGACGTCGTGGGTGAGTTCGATCTGCATGCCAGGTTTAGGATAGACCCCCGCTCACGGGCGGCAACAGGGCTACTTCGTCGCCGCTACAAAGAGGTTGCGCTCGCGCACTGTATGCCTCGTTCACCGAGACAGCAATGGAATCCCAGAAGTCGCCAAGGTGCGATGCCCTCGCACGGTAACGGTTTACGAGGTCGTCGACAGTCGATCGCGGCGGCATCGTGATTGTTTCGGATTTGCCGAACACATCGCGGAGCAGGCCGAAAAAAAGGACGTTCAACTGCATGGGATGAGGATAACTCCCTTCCTCGTCCTGTCTTTGGACCTACGGGAGGGTTTTTCTGCCGAAGCTCGAAACGAAGCAGCTTACATGGTAGATATGGTTTGTCCTACTTTGATTTTCCATTAATTCTTCTTCAATAGTTATCAAAGCCTCTGCCCGCTCGAAAGCGCCTGTCTTCTCGGCACAGTCGATCACATCCTCATCCTTGAGGAGCGCCTCACGGCCATCTTTCAAAAACACGAGAATCCCCTGCGAAAGTATGTCTGCGGCATCGATCTGCTTGCCCATCGGAATCACCTCAAAGCCCAGCCTAGGGCGAGACTTTAGAGTGGTCTGTCTGTAGCAGGACACGGTCGGCGTTTTTCAGAGTGCGCCATCCAATCGCCTTCCCGAACCCATTCTGAAACGGTGACACCCTTGGCAGCCGCAGCCGCTTCTACCGTCGCGCGCTTTTCGGCGTTGGACCTCACCGGACGATGCTGGACCTGGCATGATCCTCATGCATCCGTGGACGCCCTACAGGACACCATGAAAGCAAAGTAGGACACCATCGCACATCCAGATTCGCTGCTTCGCGGATTCTCTACGCGAGTTGTGTGGCGGCATAAACTGATGAAGGATCGCTATGAAGATTTCGTGCATGTTGACGCGACGTTTTTTGACTCTGCTCTGCTGCCTATCGGCGGTATTGGGGTTGGCTCCTTGCGCCGTGGCGCAGGCTACGGGTTCGGTGGCAGGGGCTGTTGTGTACGGGGATACCGGCAAGCCTGCGGCAGGCATCAACGTGTGGCTGACGCCTTCGGACAAGACTCCTACTCTATCTCCTGATCCGGTAACGGGTGAGTTTGTTATGCGGGACACCACCGCCCCGAAGAACCTGCTTGCGAAGGTGGGCGCCGATGGGCGGTTCGCATTGCGCGATGTGCCTGCGGGCCGGTACCTGGTGCACACATTTGCTCCGGCTTATGTGTCACCGGATGACACGGTGTATCCGACTTCGGAGACGGCGCACGTTGCAACAGGGCCGCTCGCACGTCCGGACGCGCTGATGGTCGAAGTGACGGCGGGGCATGAGTCAGCGTTTGAGGTTCGGCTGCAGCGCGGTGGGACGCTTGAGGGTACGGTGCGCCTGGGCGATGGAACACCGGCAGTGGGGTTGCCAGTGAACGCGGAACGGAGGCTTGGGCCGCATCGGTATGCGCGTGTGGGTGGCGCGGGACATGCGGACGGCACGGGCCGTTACGTGGTGGATGGCCTGGCGCCGGGCGATTACATCGTGTTTGTTGCCACGGGCGGTGTGATGGTGCCGGCGGCGAGAGGTGGATCGCGCGGCAGTTCCGGGCTGCCGGTGTATGCGCCGAGTACCATTCGACCGGATGAGGCGACCGTGGTGCACATTGGCGGCACGGAAACACATACGCTCGATGTGTCGTTGTTTCCGGCGACAGCGTTGCATCGCCTGGAGGGCGATGTAGCAGTGAACGATGCCAAGGCCATGCAGCTTGCCCTGGTGCGTCTATATCCGAAGGATGAAGGTGGACTGACGGCCTCGACCCCATTGACAGCGTCCGGTAGTTTCTCGTTCGCGGGCGTGCCCGATGGGGTGTATACGGTCTCAGTAGAATTTCAACCGGCGTCTGAGTTTGTGGGCATCGAGCCGGACGGGCAGAGTGTCCGCATGCGGCTGCGCAAACCGCTGTATGCGACGACGACTGTGCAGGTGACCGTGAAGGGACAGGATGTGGCGGGAGTGCTGATTGAACCGGCAGAGGCGAATCGTTAGTGGCACGCGCGTTCGGAGCATGGAACGTGTCCTAGCGTCGACGAGAGATGTGCTTGCCGCGTGCGGCCCCGCGGCGCCAATCGAGAAAGCGGACGTAGGCGAGGTAGATGCGCGCTGGACGTTCGATCCGGCGTGTTAGCTGCTGGACTTCACCAGCTTTTTCGCGCGTTTTGATGGTGCTTTCTTGGCAGCTTTCTCTTGTGCGGTGTGGTATTTGGCGAGGAGGGTGTGGCCTTTTGCGGCTAGTTTGTGGGCGGCGCTGATCGTTTTTGGGATGGGTTCTCCCCAGGCGTGGGCACTGAGGGCGAGGCGGGTTGGTTCGCCTTTGGCATTGAGCATGGGGCCGCGTGGGTGGGTGAACATGCGGACGAGGAAGGAGCCCTTACGGTGCATCTTTTCCGGCGTGTCGGCGGGGCCGGTGACGCCTGCCTTTAAGTGTGAGTCTTCTTTGGCGGCGAACCAGGCGCGGCCTTTGGCGGTGAGGCCTCCTTTGGGATTGCGGCCTGCTTTGGGCATGGATTTGGTGGCGGGCATTTTGTTTCTCCATGTTGTGGGAGATGAGAACTTGTCGCGGGGTTGGAAGGCAAGAGCAAAAGCAGTACGCGACGGACGCAAAGGTTTGGCGAAGTACGCAAATGGGTATTGCGGCTTTCATGTGGCGGTTGTGGCACCTGGCCAGGTATGGGTATGGCTTGGCATGAAAGTTCTGTGGCCTATGGATGAGGGTCGCGCAGATACTTTTGCGGTTCGCCATTTAAGATCAAGCGGCGACCGAATGAGAGATCCACAAACCATGCTGAAACACATGCCGATCTTCACCGGCGCCGTCATTCGTTTAAGTAACTGCTAAGTAACTGCGCCATCTAAGTAGATGAACGTGACAGCATCGACTGAGGCACGCCGTGTGGCGAGGCTTTCGTTTGTTTGTTAACCCGACTTGTAGCTCGCTGGCTCCTTCATAGGTGACGGGGTACGTACATTCATTGCATAGCTTAGTCATTGTGTTGATGCGATAGCTTTACGTGACGCCTTTCTCACGCGGTTCGTCTGCCAGCGGACGGTTGTACTACGAAGAGACGAAGGACTTCGGCATCTTATAGAGAGTTCCATCTTCTGCATCGCTGCAGCCCACTTCCCCTTACGTACGCTCCGAGGACTCCATGTTCTTTCGCTCCGAGAAACTCTTGATTCCGCTTCAGAAGCCCGAAAATCCCGACCCGAATGGCGCTGCCGCCATCCAGGAATTGCTGGGCGGTAAGTTCGGCGAGATGTCGACGCTGAATAACTACCTTCACCAGTCGTTCGGCTTTAAAGAAAAGAAGAAGCTGAAGCCGTTTTATGACCTGATTGCTGCGATTACTGCGGAAGAGCTTGGCCATGTTGAGCTGATCAGCACGGCAATTAACCTGATGCTGGAAGGCTCAGTGCCTGAGGGCGAGCCAGTGGATGGGCCTTTGCAGGCTGCGGCGAATCTGCGTAATACGCACCACACGATTGTGGGTGGTGGCGGTCACCAGGTAATGGATTCGATGGGTCACTTCTGGGAAGGTCAGCATGTGTTTTCGAGCGGTAACTTAGTTACTGACTTGCTCCATAACTTCTTTCTGGAGACGGGTGCGCGGCTGCATAAGCATCGCTGCTACCAGATGACGACGAATGCCGCAGCGCGTGATGTGATTGGCTACCTGATGGTGCGTGGCGGTGTACACCAGGCTGCGTATGCGCTGGCGTTGCGCAAGATTACCGGCGTGGAAGTTACAAAGATGCTGCCCACGCCGAACATCGATGATGCGAAGATTCCCGAGGCTCGTAAGTGGCAGGAGATTGGTTCGCATCGCAAGATCTATACGTTCTCGGAAGAGGACTATGGGGATGCGGCCGGTGTGTGGTCTGGGACCGCGGACTGGGCAGATGGTGAAGAGCTTGAGGTCATCAAAGGCGCGCCGGAGTATGCGGCGGAGGGTCCGGTTATCGGTGAGTGCACGACGTTGTTCTCGCCGGATTATGCGACGGAAGAGATCTACGAGATTGCGGCGCAGTTGATGGCGAAGGGTGGCGTTTCGCCGCTGACGCCAGACGACGGTCTGCACTCGCGGTTCCAGGGCAGCGTAGCGGATAGTCCGGGAGCTTCGGCGCAGGATGGCCGCAAAACGACGCCCACACCGAAGAAGGCTGCTAAGAAGAAGGTGTAACTGGTTTGTTTTAGCGCGCAGAAAAGGGCGGCCGCTGCGGCCGCCCTTTCTATTGCTTACGTGCAAACGCAAACGCTACGTACGCGAAGGGTTTCGCAAGACCGCTAAGGGTTACGACTATGCGGCTTGCATAACTTCTTCGCGGATTTGTTCGTCGCGCATCGCGTCTTTCATGGAGTGCGGCAGCGCTACGGCGAGTACGTCTTCGATCCTGGAGGCGTAGTGGATGGTGACGCCTTCGATCTGGTCCGGCGTGAGGTCCTCTTCGACGTTGGGTTTGACGTCGATGGGCAGGATCACATCGCGGACGCCGGCGCGCTTGGCGGCGAGGAACTTTTCCTTGATGCCGCCGACGGGCAGGACGTTACCGCTGAGGGTGATTTCGCCGGTCATGGCGAGCAGCGGGCGTATCGGCATATCGGTAAGCAGGCTGACGAGTGCGGTGGCCATGGTGACGCCGGCGCTGGGTCCGTCCTTGGGGATAGCGCCTGCGGGTACATGGAGGTGCAGGTCGATGTCCTTGAGGACGTCCTCGTCGAGGCCGAGGGAGTTGGCGTTGGAGCGGACCCATGTGAGTGCGGCCTGCATGCTCTCCTTCATGACGTCGCCGATCTGGCCGGTGATCTGGAAGTTGCCCTTGCCCTTCATGCGGTTGGCTTCGATGAAGAGGATGTCGCCGCCTACAGGTGTCCAAGCGAGGCCGACTGCGACGCCGCTGCGCTTGGTGCGTTCGGCGATCTCGGTGTCGACGCGGACCTTGTAGCCGCCGAGGAACTCGTGGATGACGGCGTCGGTGACGGTGAGCGGCTCGTTTTTGCCTTCGGCGATGCGGCGTGCCTGCTTGCGGCAGACGGTGCCGATGAGCTGCTCGAGCTTACGCACGCCGGCTTCCCGCGTGTAGTGGCGCGCGATGATGCCGAGGGATTCGCGCGGAAAGATGATGCGCGGCTCGCCTTTGGGCTGCTCGGGGAGCTGCGACTCGGGGACTGCGTTTTCTGCAGGCTTCTCTGTCGCGGTCACTACGGGCTCGATGCCGTTCTCCTTAATCTGGCGCGGTACGAGGTACTTTGCCGCGATGTTGACCTTTTCTTCTTCCGTGTAGCCGGTCAGTTCGATGATCTCCATGCGGTCGAGGAGCGGGGCCGGGATGGGGTCGAGCTGGTTGGCCGTGCAGATGAAGAGGACCTTCGACAGGTCGAAGGGCTGGTCGAGGTAGTTATCGCGGAAGGTGCCGTTCTGCGCGGGGTCCAGCGTTTCGAGCAGTGCCGACGCGGGGTCGCCACGGAAGTCGCGGCCTAGCTTATCGATCTCGTCGAGCATGAAGACGGGGTCGTTGGTTTCGACGCGCTTGAGGTTCTGGATGATCTGGCCGGGCATGGCGCCGATGTAGGTGCGGCGGTGGCCACGGATTTCGGCCTCGTCGTGCATGCCGCCGAGGGAGATGCGGGCGAATTTACGGCCCAGGGCACGCGCGATGGATTTGCCGAGCGAGGTTTTGCCGACGCCCGGAGGTCCGACGAAGCAGAGGATGGGGCCCTTCATGTCGGGCTTGAGGCGGCGCACGGAGAGGTAGTCGAGGATGCGATCCTTGACCTTCTGCAGGCCGTAGTGGTCCTCGTCGAGGAATTCGGCGGCCTGATTGATATCGACCTGTTTGCCGCTGGATTTGGACCAGGGGAGGACGGCAAGCCACTCAACGTAGCTGCGGGCCATGCCGTAGTCAGGCTGCGCGGGGTTCATGCGCTGGAGGCGGTTGAGTTCCTTGAGGGCTTCCTTCTTGGTGTCCTCGGGCATGCCGGCGGCTTCGATTTTTGCGCGCAGTTCTTCAATGCCCTTGTTGGTGTCGTCGCCTTCGCCGAGCTCCTTGGAGATGGCCTTCATCTGCTCGCGCAGGTAATATTCGCGCTGCGACTGTTGTACGGAGTCCTGGACTTCGGTCTGGATCTTGGAGCGGAGCTGCTGAACTTCAAGCTCCTTGACGAGGTGCTTGTTGAGCTGTTCGAGGCGCTGACTGATGTCACTGGTTTCCAGCAGGGACTGCTTGTCGGCTGTGGTCAGGAACGGCAGCGAAGAGCTGATGAAGTCGGCGAGGCGGCCGGGCTCTTCGATGTTGAGGGCGATCGTCTGCAGGTCGTCCGAGAGTGTGGGCGAGGCGGTGACGATCTGTTGAAACTGCGAGACGACGTTGCGTTGCAGGGCTTCGAGTTCGGGTGTTTCCGTGGGCTCGGCTTCGGGCAGATGCTCGTAGGTCGCTGTGAGGAAAGGGGTGGTCTGCTCGAAGTCGGTGAGGCGAACGCGTTCCGTGCCCTCGGTGAAGACGAAGAGGGACTGGTTTGGCATTTTGACGACCTTGTGGATGGTCGCGAGGGTGCCTACGGCGTGGAGTTCGCTGGAGTCGGGCGTGTCCTGGCGCGCGTCGCGCTGGGCGACGACAAGGATGGTTTTTTCTTCGCCGAGGGACTGGATGAGCTGGATGGAGCTGTCGCGGCCGACGGTCAGCGGGAGGACAGCGTGCGGAAAGAGCACGGTATCGCGTACCGGCAGCACCGGGAGAGCGCGACCGCCGCGTTTGCGGTCAGGGTCGGACGCGGTGGGCTGGATGACGCTGACAAAGTCGTTAGGCATGGATTGAGTGTCCTTCCATCAGATATTCACACATCTGACGCATCAGGTGTAGCCGAAGATTCAGATTCGTGCACGGTCCGGATCGGCGATTGAGGCAACGAGTGAATCGGGCTCAGTTTTGTATCGGCTTGGGACACGAATTGCCTGAGGTCTGATTGAATCGGATGCCCCTTCTTTAGCGCGGGAGGCACTGCTGAATGGGTTTATTGGCGGTATACGACATCTTCGAAGGTCTATAGCGCGAGCCTTCAGCACGCTTCGGACGTCCGGATGCCTACCTGGGGCTTCGCCCCAGGCTATTACAGCGCGGGCCTGCAGCCCGCATATCGATGGGAACTTTGAACCCGGGGCTTCCCCCTTGGGCTGGTGAAATGCGCCTCCAGCCCGCAGAGTTTGCCAGGCAAAGCCTTTCGGGTGAAGAGCGTACTTCAGCGGCTAAAGCCGCTTGCAAGTGCAGGTATATGGCACAGCTGAAGCTGTGCCTTAAGCGAGGCTATGCAACGAACTTATTGGTTGGAGATGGTGGCGGCGGCGTAGCGGCCGAGTTCGGTGACGGAGGAGCAGACCTCGTGCAGCCCTGCGAGGATGGCGTCGGCGGCTGATGGGGTTGGCAGGCGGAGATCGACGAAGAAGAGGTATTCCCATGGGCGGCCGGGGACGGGGCGGGATTCGATGCGGGTGAGGTCGGCGCCGTGGGCGGCGAGGCGCTGGAGGGCTTCGACGAGTGAGCCGGGGCGGTGCGGGAGGTCGAAGGCGAGGGACATTTTGTCGATGGGTGCATTGGCGGGGCGGAGTGCGGCGGCGTTTTGCGGGAGCGCGAGGAGGAAGAAGCGGGTGAAGTTCTGCGGGTCGTCTTCGAGGTCCGTGGCGAGGATTTCCGCGCCGTAGACTTCGGCGGCGATGGGTGCGGCGATGGCGGCGGAGGCGGTGTCACCGGTGTGCATGAGGTGCTTGACGGCGCCGGCGGTGTCGTAGAAGGGCGTCGCGTTGATGGCGGGGTGTGTTGCGAAAAAGCGGCGACACTGCGAGAGGGCTACGGGGTGCGAGAGTACCTGCTTTACATTGGCGAGGTTTGTGCCGGGGACGGCCATGAGGGCGTGGCGGATGCGGAGTGAACATTCGGCGACGATGACGATGCCGTGCTGGAGCAGCAGGTCGGAGTGGTCGGCAACGGCGCCGTGGAGGCTGTTCTCGATGGGCAGCACAGCTGCGTTCGCGCGCTGTTGCGTGAGCGCTTCGAAGACTTCGACGGAGATGGTGCACGGGAGCAGATCAACGGCACCGAGCATGTGTTCGGTGGCGAGGTGGCTGTTCGATCCGGGCTCGCCCTGGATTGCGGCTTTCATTCTGCGCGTGGCTCCCGTATCACGCGCATGAGAAAGCGGTGATTTCCATAGGTTTTTTCCATACAAAACACAACCTCGTCAGTGTACGTAGCAACTGATGTTGATGTGACCGTAAGGTTACGCAAATTGACCGCCCTCGGCCTGACTGGCCAGGGCATCTGGAGAGACACGATGCTTTGGACAATCACCGTAATTCTGTTGGTTCTTTGGCTTATCGGCCTGGTAAGTGGAACAACACTGGGCGGCTGGATACACATCCTTATCGTACTTGCGATTATCTCCCTGATCTTCAACCTGATCAGCGGACGCCGGGCGCTGTAAGCGGGACGTTGAACCTTTCCAAGGGCCACTCGTGTGAGTGGCCTTTTCCTTTCCTGCACGAGTTACTTGTGCCGCAGGTGGACGTTCGAGCAACAGTGTGCATCGTATGTCGTGTAGGAACGCAACGCTTTTTGACCCCCAGCGGGGCCACAGGAGATGAAGATGAATACCGACCAGGTGAAAGGCAAGATGCAGAACGCGTTCGGCAAGCTGGAAGAAGGCGTTGGCGAAGCGGTAGGCAGCCAGAACCTTGCCAATGCGGGCACGGAAGATCGCATGAAGGGCGCTGCCAAGGAAACGTGGGGCAGTGCAAAGGACGCAGTGAATGAGGCGCGCACGAGCGCTGCGGTGCATGCGGACCAAGCGAACACGGCTGGCATGTCGTTCCGCGACAAGGTTGCGACAGGCGCGGAGAATCTGAAGGATTCCATCAACGCGAAGATGGACAACATGAAGGAAGACGAGCGCTTGAAGCGTGAAGAGATTCGCCGCACGGCGTAATACGATTGCCCTCCCCTTTGAAGTGAGACGGCCCGCGATTCGCGGGCCGTTTCTTTGTTTGGGTTGTGCTCCACCCAGGCTAAAGCCTGCTTGAGGTTCCTTGATTCAGCGATCTGAAGCTCGCTGCTCTCGCGTTGCGCGAATGGGTGAATTTTGTTGCCCTCTGACATGGGATTGGTTGATTTACCGACAAGCAGATTCTTCGGCAAGCTCAGGACAGGCTCCTTCGCTTCGCTACGGGATGACAGACATCAAGATTCAGTTATGAAGTTATCTTGCGAACGAAGATGTCTGCTGCTACTGAGCAGAAGAAGACGACGGAGATGATGCCGTTGAGGGTGAAGAAGGCGGCGTTCATGCGGCTTAGGTCGGATGGTGAGACGATGCTGTGCTCGTAGATGAGCAGGAGTGTGACGATACCTACGCCGATGGCGGCGATGATGCCTAGATGGAATAAGACGATGAGCCATACGAGCAGCAGCAGCATGGTGAGGTGCATGGTGCGTGCGATGAGGAAGGCTCCGCGTAGGCCGAAGGCTTGCGGGACTGAGTTGAGGCCGTGATTGCGATCGTGCTCGTAATCCTGGCAGGCATAGAGGACGTCGAAACCGGCTACCCACAGAAGAACGGCGCCTGTGAGGACGATGATGCGTGGGTCGAGCGTGCCGCGGACGGCGATCCATGCGGCGGAGGGTGCGATGCCGAGTGCGATGCCAAGGACGAGGTGCGACCAGCGCGTGATGCGCTTCATGTAGCTGTAGCTGAGGACCACGGCGATGGCGATGGGGCTGAGCAGCAGTGTGAGGTGGTTGAGCATGGCTGCTGCGAAGAGGAAGACGGCCAGTGCGATGACGGTGAACGCGGCTACGAAGGCTTTTGAGAGATGGCCGGCGGGGATGGCGCGCATGGCTGTGCGTGGGTTGATACGGTCGATCTCCGCGTCGACGAGGCGGTTGAAGGCCATGGCTGCAGTGCGTAGGGAGACCATGCAGACGACGATCCAAAGCAGTGTTGTTGCGCGAGGCCAGCCGCCGGCTGCGAGGACTGCGCCGGTGAGCGCGAAGGGGAGCGCGAAGATGCTGTGCTCCCACTTGATCATGTCGAGCGTCTGACGCGTGTCGTGCCAGGTTTGTGAAAAAGCGGCCATACACTTTCTAGTGTATGGCCGTGGGGTACTGCGCGCGGCAGAGGCGTTACTTGCTGTCTTTAGTGGCTACCTGGAGGTCGTTGGTGACTTTGAAGGCGCCCGGAACGCCGTTGGCACGGATGTTTGCGGCGTCCTTGTCGGCTTCGCTATCGACCACACCGGTGAGCGTGATGTTGCCGTTGACGACGGTGATGCGGATGGGCTTTGCCGGGTCGATGGCGTAGCGCTGGAGGGATGGGAAGCCATAGATGGCGCGCGCAGCTTCAAGGCGGATGCGGTCGTCATTGGGCGACAGCGGGGCTACTTCAATGTTGTCGACGACGTCTTTTACGCCGGGATAGTGGGCGACGAGGGAGACGGCCGAGTCCTTGTCCGTGGGGCCATAGGCAACACCGCCGAGGGTTACGACGCCATTCTGCACGCCGATGGTGAAGCTGTTGAAGGCTGTGGTGCCGTAGCCAACGCGGTCGTAGGAGAGCTTCTCGGCGAGCTTGTCGCGAAGCTGGGTATCTGAGACTTCGCCGGCGGCGCCGCCTGCCTGCACGTTGATCATGTTGTGGACGGCGACGACGCCCTTCTTGTGGTGGATCTTATGCTCGGCGTCTTCCTTGGTGGCGTAGACATCGACAGTGCCGGTAAGTGTGACCATACCGTTCTTCACGTCAGCGTGAACATCGGCGAAGCGTTTGCCATCTAGGGTGTGTTGCACATCACTTAGTATCTGCGCGTCGGGAACCTTGTCCTGCGCGATCATAGGGGCCGCAGGCAGCAATAATGCGAGTGCCAGCGCGGCTTTCGTCCAGTGGAATGTCGTACTCATTGTCGTTCTCCGTCATGGCGCAACGCGCCAACTTACTCACTGTGCATTAGATGGCGCAGGCCGGGAAACGTTAGTGCACAGACATGGAAGTCACAGCTCTAAGGACCGGCTCAACACGCTACTAACACCATTCCATGGAGACACCACTTGGGGCGAATTGTTGTGTTTGCAAGGTAGCTGCAAGGATTACTTGTAGCGTTTGCGAATCTTATAAACGACAGAGAATACGCCGTTTTCATCGCGGGTTGCGACGATGGATTTGTTGTCGCCGAGTTGATATTGCAACTGGATAAGTTGCTCGGACGAGGAGTTTACGTTCGTCGCAAAGGTAACCGAGAGCTGGCGTGAGAGTTGCTGCTCGACTGTGATGCGTGCGGACGATGTGCCGAGCGTGCCGACGAAGGCGGGGTCGATCTTGACCTTGCCTGCTCCACCGAAGAGTTTGTTGACGCGGCTAGATACGGTGGCGTTCAGGGCACCGCCAAGGAGCGCGGTTGTGGTGGGGTCCTGGCCTGCCTGCTGCAGCTGTTGCGTGTTGATTTGTGCTTCTTCCTGGGTGCGGCCGAGGGCGAGCAGGTTAAAGATATCGGTCTGCGAGAGCGGCGGCTCGGAGCGATAGGTGAGCTTGAAGTTTTTCGAGGTGCCATGAACGCCGATGGTGACGTCGTAGTTTTCGACGCGGGCGGTGGCGTCGAGGTCGATGACGGGGTCGATGCGGATGGGGTTGTTGAGGTAGACGGTGCCGCGCTGCAGCTGATAGTTGGTGCCGGCGAAGGTGGCGGAGCCGTCGGTGACGACGATCTTGCCGAGGATGGAGGGCACAGCGAGGGTGCCGCGCGCGGTGATGTCGACGGTGCCGGCGATGTGCGCGTAGCTGTTCTGGAAGTCGAGCGACGGCGACGACTGGACATGCACATTGAGCGCGATCTTGTTGAGGAGCGAGTCCGGGTCGGGCGGTGGCGAGACGTCGCCGGAGCTGCCCGCAACGGAGGCGAAGTCAAAGGTTTCGGCGAGGCCAAAGCGAGTGATAAGCACGTTGCCGGAGAGCGTAGCGCCGTCGCCTGAGCCCTGCAGGCGGAGGTTTGCGTTCATGGTGGCGGAGACGCCATAGTAGCGCACGCGGACGGCGGTGGCGGTGGCCGTCATGTCGGCGAAGAGGCCGCCGCGGAACTGGACGAAGCCGCCGAGCTTGATGCGGCCGCCGCCGGACGTGGCGGTGATGTTATCAACCTGGAGGCGGTCCTCAGTGAAGGTGGCCGTGCCGTTGATGTTGGAGAGGCCGTTGGGGATCTGGTCGTAGGCGAGATTGGTGTTGGTAAAGGTGACCTTGCCGCCGAGGTTTGGCTTGGTGGTGTTACCGGTGGCGGTGACGTTGAAGTCGATTTTGCCGGAGGAGATGATCTGCGGGTTGATGCGGTGGACGATGGCGACGTTCACGCTGCCGGAGGCCTGCGCGTTGATGGTCTGCTGCTTCGGCGTGGTGCCGTCTGGGTTGAAGAGCTGCACGGTGCCGGCGGCTTTGAGGTCTGTCTCTGGGCCGGTGATGTGAAGGTCTTCAAGCTTGACGGCGCCGCCTGCGAGCGTGACGCGGAGGGGCGCCTGCGCGGCGAAGTCGAGGCCCTGGGTTTTGAAGCTGAGCGGCGTGATGGTGAGGGCGCCGTTGAGCTGTTGCGGCTTCTTTGCGGGGCCGTTGAGGGTTAGTTCGCCCGCGGCGTTGGAGGTGAGGTCGAGGGTGTTGCCGGTGAGCTTGAGCGCGGGTGCGACGTCGAGGTTGCTGAAGGTAGCACGCGCCTGGACCGGGTAGTCGCCGGCGATCTGGATTTGACCGTTGACGTCGAGCTTGGTGCTGAGCAGGTCGCTGTGCGCGGTGAGGAAGACAACGTCGCGTTCGCTGTGGACGTCGGCGGTGAGCTGGCCGAGGTTCTGCTTGTTGTAGGTGGCGCCGCCGAGGGCGAGGTGAGCCTTGAGGCCGGGCTGTTCGACGGTGCCATCGGCGTCTGCGTTGAAGGTCAGGATGGCGTCGACGGGGACATTCGCGTCTTTGACTGCCTTGAGATTGGAGAGGCGGATGTTGTCGCCCTGCAGATGCGCGCGCAGGTGCTTAGAGGTGAGGTTGTAGCCGCCGTTGCCGCTGACTTCGACGCCCTGCGCTTTGACGTCGAGGGTGCTGGCGTTGATCTCCTGACCGCGGACGGAGACGGTGGCGGTGATGGCGTCGTAGGGTTGCTGGTAGGCAGTGCCGTTACGGAGGCTGACCTGGCCGTCGCCGGTGAGATTGCCGAGCGTGCCGGTGACGTTGGCCTGTACGTTGGCCGTGCCGGTGACGGGCAAGGCGCCCTGACCCGCGATGTCGAGCACGTCGTGGATGGCGGCGTCGTTGAGCTGGACCTTGCCGTTGACTTGGGTGTCATTGTCGAAGTCGTAGGTGACCTGGCGGCGCTTGACGATGCGGTGCGGCTTGATGGCGCCGGAGACGATGAGTGTGGCGGAGCTGCGCTTGATGGTGGCTGTGCCGACGGTAACGCCGGCGGGGGCGTACTCGGCATCGGTGGTGATGGAGTCGATGGCGACGTCGCCCTGCGAGCCCATGTGCACGGCAATGTTGTTGGCCTGCAGGTGGCCCTTGATGTCGAGGCCGGCGATGGGACCGGAGGCGGTGCCCTGGAAGTGAGCGTCGCCCTTGAGGACGATGGGGAGTGCGGCACTGCCCTTTTTGCCGTTGCTCTGGTAGCCGATGGTGTTGAGGACAGAGTCAAACTCGCTAAGGTCGCGGAAGTCGGCGGTGAGGTTGAGGCGTGTGAGCGGATCGCCGTTGGCTACGCCCAGGATGCCGGTGGCGTGCACGTTGCTTGCGGGTGTATGCGCTTCGACATCTTCTATGTCGACGGTTTGATTGGAGCCTTTATAGGTGGCTTTGACGAGGCCGGTGACTGGGATGTCCTGCAACGCGCCCTTGCGCTTGATGCCCTGCGGCGTGAGCTTGAGATCGGCTTGCACGACGACGGTGCTGGCGATGTCGCTTGCGGGACCGCCCCATTCGACGTGGACGGGACCTGCGACGGCGGTGTCGAGGCCAAGATCGTTGTAGTGGGCGGGCTCGGTGACTTCGTTGATGGTGCGGAGCGATATGCCTTGCAGCTTTACGTCAATGTATGCATGCGCGCTGTTAACTGGGGTGATCGCAACGCTGCCGGTGGCGGGCGGCTTGGCCTGCGCGATCTTAGCGGTCGCGTTCGCGGTCTTTTGGCCTGCGACGATGGTAGCCGACTGCGTTGGAGCGTCGGATGGGACTTCACCGAGCCAGTTGACGATGCGCATGTCGCCGGCGATGGTGCCGCCGCCGGGCAGGTTGAGGGCGATGGCGTTGAAGAGGAGCTCGGTTGGCGTGACGCGGAGCGATGCGCCGCCGTTGACACCGTAGACATTGACAGTTGGGTCGCGATAGCCGACGCCATGCAGCTTGGCATTGCCTGCAAGCAGGTAGCCCTTTTCGCATTCCGGTGCGGGCGGCAGTGTTTTGGTGCTGGCAGGCGGTTGTGCGCCCCGGCGACGGAAGAAGAAGCGCGGCTTCTTCTGGGCAACCTGGGGCGTTACAGCGCAGGAGTGGCCGCTGATATCGAGATCGACGGTGCCTGCATCGAGGCCGGGAAAGCCGCTGAGAACGGAGATCTGCGGGACCTCAACGTTGCCCTTGAGCGAGACGTTCCAGACAGGGTTGTTGAGATGTTCAAGGTGCGCGTTGGCGTCGAGGTGCGATGTTTTGCCGGTATCGAAAGTGAGTTGCTCGACTGAGATGAGGTCGCGGCCAACCTCAGCCTTGAGTTGCAGGCGAGATTGCGCTTCGGGCATCTGCTGCATCTTCGTGCGGATATCGCTGATGCCTACGCTGATGCCATAGTGGTCGGACTTGCGTATGTAGTTGACGTTGACGCCGAGGTCGCGCGCTGCGAGGTCGAACGGGATGGCTTTGTCGTTGAGGAGCGCTACACCGTTGGCGAGTTCCACCTTGCTTGCCTGCAGATCGAGCAGCGTGTCGAGCACGGGCTCGTTGCTGGTGGACTTGGTCTTGGGCTCGGGCTGGTTGGTGGTGCCGTCCTTGTTGATGATGAGGTGGATTTGCGGCTTGTCCACGTGGAGCAGCGCGAGCGTGATGAAACGCATGGCGCCCTTGCTGTCGGTCGCGTGCGAGAAGAGGCTTTTCAGCGTGATGCGAACGAGGACGCGATCGGCTGAAACGTACGGCGCCTGGCCTGGGCCTTCAAGGCCGTGGATCACGAGGCCGTCGGCTTCGACGGCGAGATGGAGCAGGCTGAAGTGCACTGCGGCGAGATCGACCTTGCCGCCCGTGGCGTCCTGCAGGGTGTTGATGAGGGTGGAGCGGACACGATTGCTGAAGTCGTTCGTTGTTGTGTAGAAGCCGAGGCCGACGATGATGACGATGAGCAGGAGCAGCAATGAGCCCACGGCCCAGGCGATCCCGCGCATGATGCGGCGGTGGCGTGGCGTTGTTGCTTTAGGGGCTCTTGAACCCTCCGGCGGAGGTGTTGCGGCGTCCAACAAGGTCATCAGGGCGCCTCCGTACCGGGGTCGAGGACGCGGACGTTGCCGCTGTCGCGCAGGGTTTTGAGCCATTGATCGAGCAGGACACTTACCTGCTTTTCGAGGAGTAGCTGCTCGATGCGGTCATCGACAGTGTCGAGCGGCGGCGGCGTTTTGCCGGCCTTTGCGTACTCCGGCAGCATGGTGTTGTTGTAGTAGTCGCTTACCTGGCGGTCGCTGATGCGGATGCCGGAGCGGAAGCGCGTCTCAATGAAGCGCAGGACCTGAACACGCAGGCGAAGGCGTGCGCGGAGTTCGTCTTCCGTGAAGCCGTAGGTTTCGAGGAAGCTCTTCCATGCTGCATCGGTCTTGCACTTGGCATTGCCGCATGCGGGCAGATCGTTGCGGAGATCGTTCTCTTCCTTGGCGACTTCGTCGTCGGTGACGGGTGTCTGCGGGAAGCCTTTTTCCTGTTGCAGGATGAGTTGCCGATCGATGATGCGGGTGAGCGATTGTTCGCGCAGGGGCTTGCCTTCGCCATCGCCATACGGATAGAGCCGCGTGAAACGCTCTTCTTCTTCGATGTCACTTTCGAGGACGATGTCTCCATTGACGATGGCCGCGATGCGGTCGACAACATCGCCGCGCTCCGTGGGCAGCTTGTGCGCGTCGGCCTTGGCCTGTTCCTGCGTGGCGGGCTTGCCCTGTGCCTGCGACTTGGGCGCGACGCCCGGAGGCGCAACCGCCGGCGGAGGCGCCTGCTGTGCAGCAGCGGTTGCGAGGCTGCAAACGAGCAGTGTGGCAAGACACGAGTTGGAGAAGAGGCGCATCATGGTTAGAAGCTCTGTCCGATGGAGAAGAAGAACTGAAAGTGGCTATCCTGCCCGACGTGGTGCGTGGGGAAGGTTGCGGTGTAGTCGTCGATGATGGGATAGACGGGCGGGTTGAGGTTGTAGCTCAGGTCCAGGCGGACGGGGCCGACGGGCGTGTTGTACCGCGCGCCGAGACCGACAGCGTGGGAGAAGTAGGCGAAGTCGCAGGTGCCGACGGTGACGAAGCCGGTGACCTGCTTGCAGGTCTGCTCGTTGGGCTGATGGAAGCGGCCAAACGACGGCCACAGATCGTTGATGTGCAGGAACGAGTTGCCCATGTCATGGAAGATGACGAAGGAGATGCTGTCGCCGACGATGGGCAGCGTGGGCGGCGGCATGCGAAGTTCAAAGGAGTTGACGAAGACGGCGGTGCCACCGACGGGGAAGCCCGTGGTGAGATCGCGTGGGCCTGCGTCGTTGATGCCGAAGCCGCGATGCGATGTGGCGCCACCGGCGTAGAGGCGCTCAGGCAGTGGCACTGGGTCGCACGATGCGTTTGTGTTAAGCAGGATGCCTTCGCAACCAACGACGCCGGCGTTGGGATTTTTGCCGCTGGCTATTTCCACGCCGAAGCGTGTATTACGCGCGAAGGTGTACTTACGCTTTTTGCCCCAGGTGTAGTAGGTCGAGTACGTAACATCCGTCTTATTGAAGTTCGTTTGTGAGCCGAAGGCAGAGTTGGCGAAGAAATCCTGCACGGAAAGGTACATGCCTTTTTGGGCATCGAGCGGCGTTGGCGAGCGCGTGTCATGAAACCAGGTGATGCCGGGGCCACCGACGCGGACAGGCTGCGAGAGCAGAGGGATGAGGTTCGCTGTTACTTGAAGGCTGTTTTGATCGACAGTGACGCGGCGGTAGGTGAATTCGTAGATGAGCGTGTCGGCCTTGGGGATTTTCTGCGTGAGGCGGAAGCTGCCCTGCAGCGTGCTGGCTTTGAAGGTAGAGATGTTTTGCACGTTGGAGTAGCCGCCACCTACCTGCGTGGAGAAGTTAGGACGTCCGAGGAACTTTGGCGTGTTGAGCGTGGCCGTGGCAACACGCTCTAACAAGCCGTAGGTGCTGTGTACCGTGACGGACTGGTTTGTGCCGAAGAGGTTGATGCGGCTTACGTCCGCCGAGACACGGAAGGATGCGCCTGCGTTGCCGGCCGGCGAGCAGGTGCTGCCGACGCCGCCGAGTGATTGCTGCGCGCGGCAGTTGGTTTGCGGCGTGGAGAGCTGCGATTCAAAGCCTGCGCCGTAGGTGACGTCCCAGCGCTTGGCCTCGGTGAGTTGCACGAGCACGTTCTTGCGGTCGGCAAGGCCTTCCGGGTTTTGCACGGCGACGTTGGCTTCGTTGAAGAGCGCGAGATCGTAGTAGCGGCGCTGCATTTCCACGATGGCAGCGCCGTTGAGCGGGTCGCCGGGCTTGAGCAGGAACTGATCGGTGACGAGCTTGGGCTTGACGTGATGGCGGCCCGAGACGAGGATGCGATCGACAGCAACCTGCTCGCCTTCGGTGACGACGTAGCTGACGTCGGTGATGGATGGGTCGTCTTTGCGGGGCGCCTGGCGGACCTCGACGCGAGCCTGATCGAAGCCCTTGGTGAGATAGGCCTGCAGGATGTTGTCGCGGTCGCTGGAGACGTTGGCAAGGGCGAACGGCTGACCCTTTTCCGCGGTGATGAAGGATTTCATGTCGGCTTCGCGGGATGCGTCGACGCCGGAAAGGTTTACGTCGCCGAACTTCTGCTGCGAGCCTTCGTCGATGTTGATGTTGACGGTGATGGTGCCGATCTTTTTGTCGTCGGCGCCCTTTACCTGCGTGCTGGTGATTTTGACCTTGTTGAAGCCGTTGGCCCGATAGAGGGAGGTGATGGCATCGACATCGTTGGAGAGCAGCACGGGTGAGAAGCGGCCGTTGCGGACGTAGGCATCGGACTTGACGACCTGCATGCGCTCCTTGATGTTATCGACTTCAAAGTATTTGTTGCCGGTAACATTCACCGCGACTACTTTGTATTTCTTGCCCTGCGTGGCCTTGAAGGTAACTGTTTCGGTAAGGTTGCTGGGAGGTGGCAGAGGTGTTCCGTCTTCAGCGTAGGTGGGTTCGTCGGGGACACCCGCGACGACGGGATCGACCTGTGCGTCGAAGTAGCCCTGGCGCTCCAGGAACTCGCGGATATTATGCGCGCCTTCGTTGAGCAGGTCGTTATCGACGGCGCTTTCTTCGTAGATGGGCAGCAATTTTCTGCGACGCGCCTTGGAGACTTTCGTGCCCTCGATGTTGATGTTGACTGTTGGGCCCTGGTTGGAGCGGAAGTCGTAGTCGAGTTGCTTGCGCTCCGGGGCATACTCGCTCTTCTCGAGAGCGACGGCGGCTTCAAGGCGGTCTTTCTTCTGGTAATACTGGCGCAGATTGCTGAGCGCTTTGGTGCTGGTGTCGCGTGTGACCTTGGTGGGTGACTTGAAGAAGAAGAGTGTCTTGGTAATGGGCTCGATCTTGCCGCGCTTGCGGAATTCGGCGACAGAAATACCGGGGTCGCCGGTGAGTGTGACGTTGCCTACGGTGGCCTGCTTGCCGACACTGATGCTGTAGATGACATCGACCTGCTTGCCGTCGGGCAGGTGCTCGGTGGAGGTGATAATGGTGGGCTGGTAGAAGCCGTTTTGCGCGAGCGTCTGTTTGATGTTGTCTGCGCCGGTGGCCGCCTGGGTGTTGGTGAAGGGCAGGCCGGGTTGCAGTTCGGTGGAGGCTTCAAGGATGGAGACGAGCCGTTCCTGCTGCACGCCCTGGATGCGGATGCGACCGATGAAGAAACGTGGCGTGCCTTCAAAGACAAGCGTGATGCCGTTATCACCACGGACGCTGCGTACGGAAATGTCGCGGTAGAGGCCGGTGGTGAAGAGGCGGCGGGTGGCGGCGCGAATGGCCTCCGGATTGATGGTGTCACCGGGCTTGATGCCGAGTTCGGATGGGAGTGGGTCGTTGGGACCGTACTCGACGCCTTCGAATTGAACGGCAGCGAGCTTTTGGCCGCGGAGCTCGAAGAGGCCCGCGGTTGCGTTCGAAGCGGCCTGGGCGGCTTTTGCCTGGGTGTCCTGTGCGTCCTGTTGGGCAGCGCCACCGGCCACGGCTCCTGCGGTGGCTCCAGCTGTGGGCTGCGCCGTTGCTCCGGCTGCGGGCTGTGCGACGGGCGGGTTCGCGGGCGCGGCTTGCGAAGCGGGCGCAGTAGCGCCGCTGGATGGTTCGGCGGATGGAGTTTGCGCCAACAGTGATGTGTGACACAGAGCGCACACCGCGAGAGCCAAAGCGCCCACACTGCCGCCGTGGCGCCATAGCTGCTTATCACCCATTGCCCGATGCACCGGCGCCACCAACGTTACTCATCCTCAATCACTGCAGACCGGTGCTCATGAGCATCGGTTAAACATATTTACTCATGGGAGATAGGCTGCTGTATGTACCGCTCACAGCACTTTCCCAATCCAGCGGGGTTATGAGGCTTAGGATGCGCGAACGCGGCATGGGGTTAACTGCGGCAATAGCGAAGCTTCTGTAGCGGCTCAGTACACTGAAGGTATGGCGAACGATTTTTCGAGCGCATGGATGCCAGCTGGAACTGGGTTGATTGAGCCGGGCGGCGCGGTGGACGATCGCTACTCGCGGCAGCGGCTGTTTCCCTTCATTGGCGATGCGGGGCAGCAAAGGCTTGGTAACGGACATGTTGTGCTCGTGGGTTGCGGTGCGACGGGTGCCGCTTCCGCTGGTTTGCTGGCGCGGGCGGGTGTGGGCCGGCTGACGATCATTGACCGTGATTTTGTGGAGCCTTCAAACCTGCAGCGGCAGATGCTGTTTACCGAAGAGGATGCGCGCGAGGCATTGCCCAAGGCCGAGGCGGCGCGGCGGCGGCTTGCGGCGATCAACGCGGAGACGCATGTTACCGCGCATATAGCGGACCTTACGCCGGGTAATGCGGCGGAGCTTTTGCATGGCGCCGATATCATCCTTGATGCCACGGATAATTTTGAGACGCGGTACCTGCTGAATGACTTTGCCGTGGAGCGTGGTGTGCCGTGGATTTATGCGGCTGCAATTGGATCGTATGCGGCAACCATGAATGTATTGCCATCGGGCGAGTTTCGGACAGCTTGTCTTGCTTGTATGTTTCCTGAGCCGCCGGGCGGCACGGTGGAGACATGCGATACGGCGGGCATTCTGAATACCGCGGTGAACATTGCCGCGGCATTGCAGACAACGGAGACGATCAAGTATCTAACCGGGCAGCCGGGGGCAATGCGGCGGACGCTGCTGTCGATGGATGTGTGGACGGGCGAACGCAGTGAGGTGCGGGCGGGTGTGCCGCGTGCGAGCTGTGCGGTGTGCAGTGCGCGCGAGTTCCGGCATCTGCGTGGTGAAGGGCGGCCGCACATTACGATGTGTGGGCGGAATTCAGTACAGATACACGAGCATGCGCGGCCGGTAGACTTTGCGGAGCTTGCGGGCCGGCTTAAGCCGCTGGGCGATGTTCGATGGAACAGCATGATGCTGCGGTTTGTGTACCAGGCCTATACGTTGACGGTGTTTGCGGATGGGCGGACGGTGGTGCAGGGTACGAACGAGGCGCATCGAGCACGCGCACTGTACGCGCGTTTTATCGGGTCGTGAGAACACTTCAACCCACCTGGCAAGGAAAGTTGTGGCCGATAGACAACCCGTTCAGGACTTTTTCCTTCTTTCAACGTGGCAAGTTCTACCAATACAGAAGCGACTCAGCAGTCCTGTATCGTAAGTACAGTCTGCGGTCTTTCTTTGGAAAGGCGGCGTGCCATGGCGGCGCGCCAGACCGAGGACTATGGAAGTACAGGGCTACGGAATGACACAATCGAACTCGGCGCCCCCCGCAGGGCATTTCAAGCGAAACCCTCCAATCGCGGGAGAGGCAGATGCACTGGAACGCGCGAAAAACGGCGATCCAGACGCATTTTCAAAGCTGTATGCGCTGCACAAGCGGCGCGTGTATACCCTTTGCCTGCGCATGCTGGGCAATGTTTCAGAAGCAGAGGACATGACGCAGGAAGCATTCCTGCACCTGTATCGCAAGCTTGGGTCGTTCCGCGGTGAGAGCGCATTCTCCACGTGGCTTCATCGCCTGACGGTGAACCTTGTGCTGATGCATCTGCGCAAGAAGGGCCTGCAGCTGGTCTCGCTGGAAGAGACGATCAATCCTTCGGAAGAAGACGCACCAAAACGGGATTTCGGGTCGCGCGATCCGCGGCTGTCCGGATCGGTGGACCGTGTTGCGCTGGAGCGTGCCGTGGCGACATTGCCGCCAGGGTACCGGCTGGTGTTTGTGCTGCATGACGTGGAAGGTTATGAGCACAACGAGATTGCAGGGATGCTGGAGTGCTCGACCGGCAACAGCAAGTCACAGCTCCACAAGGCACGGTTGAAACTGCGTGAGATTTTGCGGCAGAACGAAGTCGCAGGGCTGACGCAGCAGGAGTTGAAATAATGGCAGATGAGAAGCGCTGGACGTGCAAGGAATTTGAAGAGGCTTTGCCTGAGTTGTTTGAACGCGCCGAGGGTGGGAAGCTAAGCGCTGATCCGCGGTTTGCGGAGATTCTGCGGGATTGCCCGCAGGCCGCGGAGCTGGTGCGTGATCTTGAGTACATTGCGGAGACAGCTCGCCTGCTGCTTGAGCCGGAAGGCGAAGTGCCGAGCTCGGATTTGTGGGCGAAGATTGAACGCGAAATTGGAACAGATACACCGGCGAATGACAGCGACACCATTCAGTAACAAAGGCACACATGAAAGGGCCGGAGATTGCTCCGGCCTCTTTTTTGTTTTTCCGTTGCTGATAAGCACGCTTGCGAGTGGGTCTCGACAGGTGTATTCTTCCGGTCAGAGATGGTGCAAACGTTTCAGCCCGGCTTCTTTACCTTCCGCTACTGGCACACAGTAGCGGCTAAGGTGGATGCTGTGCTCTTTCCGCACCGGTAATACGCGTAAAGAACCTCTCGAATCCTCTAAGCCGCTGACCCCAACAAGGGTGGCGGCTTTTTACTTGGGCACGATACTTCAACCGGATCCTTCTGAGACCATGACGATGACCACGCTGATGACCGAACCTGACCTGACCACTTCCCTTTTCGCTGCTCTTCCAGCCGCTACCCAGCGCATTGTGCTGACCGGGTTTATGGGCGCTGGCAAGAGCACCGTTGGCCGGCTGCTGGCGGCGGAGCTGGGATGGGAGTTTGTGGATGTGGATCAGCAGATTGAAGCGCGCGCGGGCATGACGATTGCGGAGATCTTCGCGACGGGCGGCGAGGTGGTGTTTCGCCGGAAGGAGTCGGCAGAAATTGCGCGGGCGCTGGGGCGCGAGCGCGTGGTGATTGCGCTGGGCGGCGGCGCGCCGGAGATGCTGACGAACCGGCTGTTGCTGGAGCAGACCGCGGCGACAAGTGTAGTGTTTCTGGACGCGCCGTTTGAGGTGCTGTTCGACCGCTGCGTGATGCAGGAGGGTGCGGCGGTGCGACCGGTGCTGATGGATGCCGAGGCTGCCGCGATGCGGTTCAAGCAGCGTGCGCCGCACTATCGCCGTTGCGCGCAGCACTATGTGGCAACGGCGGACCAGGCGCCGCAGGAGACCGCGGCTGAGGTGCTGCGGTTGTTGCGCGTGTGAGAATTTACTACTCGGTGTATGTCGTACGAACGGTGTGGCGCGTCTTTGCATCACACCGAACATCATCCGGAGGCTATTCCTGAGCGCTGACACGCAACCCGCGACATTTCCGTCGAAGCACTTTCGCGATACGCGCAAGCACATTGTGTTTACGCTGGCGCTGCTGGGGATCATCGGCATGTGCTGGAAGGTGCGGCATGTGCTGGGGATTGTGTATGTGTCGGGCTTGTTTGCGGTGGTGCTGAACCCGGTGGTTGTGAAGATTTCGTCGGCACGCATCAAGGGACGGCATCTTGGGAAGACAGCGTCGGTTGCGCTGCTTGTCCTGGGGATATTTGCGGGGCTTGGGTTGTTTTTCTGGCTTGGTCTGCCACCGGTGCTGGGCGATTTCCGGAACTTTCTGAGCGACTTGCCGAACCGGCTGCCGGCGCTGGTGGCGCGGCTGCGCAGCATTCCCATGGCTGACCAAATTGGGCTGGATGACCTGAACAAGCATGTCCTGAACAGCGCGGGAACGGTTGCGACGTACGTGTTTGATTCGCTGCCGCAGTGGGCGGAGCACCTGCTGGACATCCTGACGGCTGTGATTCTGACGGTGTACTTCATCCTGGAGGGGCAGGAGGTCTACGAGTTCTTCCTGTCGCTGGTGGTGCCGCGGTCGCGAACGAGGCTGGCGAATACGCTGCTGGTGGCGGAGGAGCGTGTTTCTCGCTGGCTGATTGGACAGCTGGCGCTGATGGCGTGCGTGGCGGTGTACAGCATTGTGGTGTTCCGGGTGTTCAATGTGCGGTATTTCCTGCTGCTGGGCGTGCTGATGGGGCTGACAAACATCATCCCCGTGGCGGGTAACCTTGTGACGATATTCCTGGTTGGGCTGATTGCGGCGAGCGATTCGTGGGCGAAGTGCGGGCTGGTGTTTGCCGCGTATGCGGTCTATGTGCAGATTGAAAATGCCCTTCTGACGCCGAAGATCATGAAGTCGAGCGTGGATTTGATGGGTATTACGGTGCTGATTGCCCTGCTGTGCGGCACAGCGATTGCAGGGATTCCTGGAGCGCTGGTGGCGGTGCCGACGGCGGCGATTGTTGTTGTGTTCGCGAGCGAGTACCTGGTGCAGCACGACGATCCGGAGCGGCTTTCCGTGCTGGATTAGGGGCGCTCGATTCGTGCGGGGGTGAGCTGCCGCGCCTGCGTTATCCTTGAGGGAGCGCACCGATGGTTACAGCAGCTCCCATTCCGGCGACCCACGCAGTTACGACACGGTCCACCCTGGTGGGCGATTACGTGGAGCTGTTTAAGCCGCGTGTGACGCTGATGGTGATCATCACGGCGGCAGCGGGGTTTTACCTGGGGAGTTTGCGGTCAGGGATTTCACCGATCAATCTGCAGTTTTTTGAGGCGATGGCGGGGATGGCCGCGGTGACCGCGGGTTCGAGCACGCTGAATCAGGTGATTGAGCGGCGGACCGATGCGCTGATGCCGCGGACGAAGAGCCGGCCGATGGCGGCGAAGCGGTTGAGCTTTGCGCATGGGCTGATCGTTGGGCTACTGGCGATTGGGCTGGGGTCGGCGTTTTTGGCGGTGACGACGAATCCGATTACGGGCTTTCTGACGCTGCTGACTGCGATAGGCTATGTCGCGATCTATACGCCGCTGAAGCGGATCAGCATGGCGGCTACGTTTGTGGGGGCGTTCCCAGGCGCGCTGCCGCCACTGATTGGATGGACCGCTGCGCGCGGACAGATTGAGTGGGCGGGTGTGGCGCTGTTTGCGATTTTGTTCGTGTGGCAGTTTCCTCACTTCGAGGCGATCGGGTGGCTGTATCGCGAGGATTATGCGAAGGCCGGCATTCGCGTGACGGCGGTGGCCAAGCCCGATGGACGCGCGACTGCGGCACAGGCGCTGTTTTATGCGGTGCTGATGATCCCGGTGAGTTTGTGGCCGGTGTGGCTGGGCGTGAGCGGGCGGATTTATGGCGTGATTGCTGTGGTGTTGGGGCTGGTGTACCTGGCGTACACGTTTAAGTTTGCGCGGATTACGCATGACCTGCCGCCGGCGCAGTCGCGCACGATTGCACGCGATTTGCTGAAGGTGAGCGTGATGTACCTGCCGCTGCTGTTGGCTGCCATGATGCTGAATGCGCTTGGCCGGATTTCTTTTTAGACCTTATGACTGTTGATACAAGACCTATTCCCGCTCAGGAGCGCCTGAAGACGCCGCCTGCGATTATTGCGGCGATTCTTGGCGTCTCTGTTGTGGCCAGTTTGTTTTTGTTCTGGCTGGTGTACTTCCATGCGCCTGCGGATACGAACCATACGCAACTGCTGTTTCTGCCTTCGTTGAATGCGGTATTCAATGGGCTGAGTGCGATTGCGCTGGTGGTGGGTCTGGTGTATGTGAAGGGGCGGAAGATCAGGCAGCATCGTGCGGCGATGTTTACAGCGTTTGTGTTCTCGACGCTGTTTCTGGTGTCGTACATCACAAATCATGCGCTGCATGGTGAGTATCGTTTGCCGATTGCGCATGCCGGGCTGCTTTGGAACACGTACTTCTGGATGCTGCTGTCGCACATCCTCCTGAGCGTGTTTGCGCTGCCGCTGATTTTGATTACGTTTTTCTTTTCGCTGACGGAGCGGTTTCAACAGCACCGGAAGATTGCGCAGTGGACGTTCCCGATCTGGCTGTATGTGTCGGTGACGGGTGTGCTGGTGGCCGTGATCCAGGCCGTTGTGCACGGATGAGCGGAGTGATGCGGCAGGACACGCGCCAAATCTTGCGGGTTGCGGGCGGGATTGAGGTTGTGGGCATCGTCTGCGCGGTGGCGGTGTGGAGCACCGGTGGTATGACCAGCCATGGGCCGCATGGGAATCTTGGGTGGTTTGCGCTGGTTGTAGCGCTGGGGTGCATTCCTACTGGATCGTTCTTCCTGCTGCTGGGGTTTGCGAAGTGGCTTGGCGATCGCGGACGTACGGACTAGCTCTTATGCAAAGGCCACAGCCTCTCTTCGTTCCTTCATTTACGGCGGTTGAGGGGCTGGTGCATGGGTTCTCGACACGCGTTGGTGGCGTGTCGCGATGTTACCGGCCGGGGTTGCCGCAGGGCTTGGGTGATCTGAACCTGGGGTTTACCAAGGATGATGACCGCGCGAACGTGCGGACTAATCGGCTGCGGTTTCTGGACGCTTTGGGTGCTTCAGGGTTTTGCCACTTGGGATTACTGGTGCAGCAGCATACGCCGACAGTGCATGTGTTGCGCAGCGTTGCGGATGCGGCTACGGACTTTGCCGAGCCTGCGCAGGTGCCGGGCGATGGATTGATTACCAATGTGCCGGGGATTTTGCTGACGGTGCAGGCTGCCGATTGCATGCCGGTGCTGGTGTTCGATCCGGTGCAGCGGGTGGTGGGGGCGTTCCATGCCGGGTGGCGTGGGACGGTGGCTGGGATTGTTTCGGTTGGCGTTGCAGCCATGTCCGCTGAGTTTGGGTGTGAACCTGCCGATGTATTTGCTGCGATTGGGCCTGGGATCGGGCCTGCGAGTTACGTTGTGGGCGATGCGGTGCGCGAGGCGTTTGTTGCGGCGTTTCCGTATGGCGCAGAGTTGTTTGATCGCGAGATGCGGTTGGATTTGTGGGAGGCTAATCGGCGGCAGCTAGCGGACGCTGGGTTGTTGGCCGAGAACATCAGCGTGCTGGGTGAGGATACGGCGACGCAGACGGAGCGGTTCTTTTCGCATCGTGCGGAGGGTGGGTTTACCGGGCGGATGATGGGGGCGATTGGGCTGCGGAGCTAACCGCGGCTCGTAACGCGAGCCTTCAGCCCGCCCTCACCACGCATTTCGCGGCTGAAAGATATCAACGGATCGGCCCGTCTTGCTCGCTGAGATCCTTCCTCTTCGACATGGTCAGGATGACGTCCCGATATGCTGAGGACAAAAGCAGATCCCTTCGCTTCGCTGCGGGATGACAGACTCTTTCAGGTGGTGTCTCACATCGGCCGAGTCATCTGAGACGACGAATAGCCGTATCGCCCATATGCGAACGTCACAATCCTCTTAAGAGAGCGAGATATCGTCGTTTCCGGTGTGTTCGCGAATGAGGCGTTCGGTTAGTTTCAGCAAGTCTTCACCGGTCTTGGGGAGGCGGAAGGCGTCGTCGATCCACTCGAGTTTGAAGCTGGTGGAGAGGGCGCTGATCCAGATTTGGCGGACGGGGGTGTTGGGGGTGAAGACGAATTTGCCCTTGGGGTCGTCGAAGATCACATTCAGGACGCCGTTGTTTTCTTCGGCTTCGAAACCGCCGTCTTCTTCTGCTTCGATAAGGCTTTGCTTGAGTGCTTCGAGAGCCTTGTCCGACTCGTTGCGGAACGTCTGTTCGTCCATCATGCGCTAAGTTTACCTGCCTGTCCTGCCGGACGGGCCTCCTACGCGGAGCGCGGGCGTTTGCACGCCTTTTTACTGCTTCGCTTGGCCCTCCCGATGGTCGGGATCGAGTATGCCTACTTCTGGAGTGCTAGTTTGATGGCGATGAGGACGAGCAGGACGGCGAAGCCGCGGCGGAGTGCGGTGTCAGAGAAGTGCTGCGCGTACTGACCGCCGAACCAGCCGCCGATCATGAAGCCGATGGCGATGAGGATGGCGAGCCTGAGGTCAGCGTGGCCGGCGCGGTAGTAGGCCCAGAAGGCGAGGATGCCTACTGGGAGCAGCAGTGTTGCGATGGAGGTGCCCTGCGCGCGCTTCTGTGACATGCCGTAGAAGTACGTTAGAGCCGGGATGAGCAGAACGCCTCCGCCCAGGCCGATAAGGCCTGAGACACCGCCGACGGCGATGCCGAGCGCAATGCCGCCGAGAATGTAGAGCAGGGACATCGCCTGAAGCATTTCTCCTATGGGTTTACAGCGAAGCCACAGAACTCATGGCCGTTTCCTCAAACCTGTTTCTCCAATGAGCGGCGCTCGTATGTACTATACGAAGCGCAGTGATGGGAGACATGCTTCTAGAACGGGATGTCGTCGTCGGTGATGCCTTCGTTGGCGTAGTCGTTCGCGGGCGCTGAGGAGCGCTGGTCGAAGCTGGAGGTGTTGTTGCTGTAGCCGCCACTGCTGCTCCGCGAGCCACCGGCGTACTGGCCACCGCCGCCTTCGCCGCCGCCGAGGAGCGCGAGATCGTTCACGATGATTTCGGTGCGGTACTTCTTCTGGCCGCTTTCCTTGTCGTCCCATGAGCGCGACTGGATTTTGCCTTCGATGTAGAGTTGCTTGCCCTTCTTGACGTAGTCGCGCACGATTTCGGCGGTGCGGCCGAAGCAGACGAGGTTGTGCCACTCGGTGGTATCGACCCACTTGTCGCCTTCTTTTTTGCGGTCGGCGGTGGCCAGCGTGAATTGTGCGATGACCATGCCGCTGGGGGTCGCCCGCATTTCGGGATCTTTACCCACATTGCCCAGCAGAATTACCTTGTTGACGCCCTTGGCCATTGCTCGTACTCCGTTCCGTTGTGTAGGTGTGAGGATAGCAAATTGGCCTGTGCACTTGTGGAATTGCGTGGCTGTCCGTGGACGGCTACCATCGGCGCATGACGGGATCGGGACTGACCGGGGAACTGCTGCGGCAACGCGCGGGGCGTGTGTGCATGGCTGTGGGTGGTCCGGGCATGTTTGAGACGGCGCATGACGCGTACGAGCGGTTTGTGGAGTTCCGGCTGGATTCACTGGAAACGCCCGCGGCGGAAATGGGTGAACTGCGCGCGTGCCTAGATGAGCGGCCGGGCATGATAGCGATTGCGACGTGCCGCCGAACGGCGTTTGGTGGGGCTTTCGACGGGTCGGCGAAAGAACAGGTGGGTGTGCTGGTAGCAGCGGCACGGGCTGGATGCGTGCTGGTGGACATTGAAGTCGAAACCGCGGAGGAGCTTGGCTCGCGCGCGCTGGAGGCGCTGCGTGCCGCCGGCGCTGCTGTGATTGTGAGCTGGCATGACTTTGCGGCGACGCCGGATCTGGAAGCGGTGTACGCGCGCATGCGGCCGTTTGCGCCGGACTTCTACAAGATTGTGCCCACGGCGCGGTCATTGCGGGACAGCCTGCGTGTGGTGGATCTGCTGGAGAAGCATGGGCGCGGGGGCGATCTGATCGCCATGGCGATGGGGTTTAAGGGCGTGCTGACGCGCGTGCTGGGGCCGCGGTATGGGTCGGTGTTTACGTTTGCTGCTGCGGACGGCAGTGAGGGCACGGCTCCGGGACAGGTGAGCGTGGGTGAGTTGAGACAGCTATACCGGATGGATGCGATTACGGTGAAGACAACGGTGTATGGCGTTGCGGGGCAACCGGTTACGGGGTCGAAGTCGCCGCTGATGCACAATACGGCGTTTGCAGCGACAGGGACAGATGCGGTGTATCTGCCGCTGGAGACGGCGGACGCGACCGAGTTACAGGATGTGGTGGAGCGGCTGGATCTTCGCGGCTTGAGCGTTACGATGCCGCTGAAGGAAGCGGTGATTCCGCTGCTGACGCATGTGGATAGTACGGTGCGGGAGATGGGAGCGTGCAACACCATCCTTCGGTACGCGGATGGCGCGCTTGCGGGGTTCAACACGGATATTGCTGGTATTGTGGGGCCGCTGCAGCGACGCATAGAGTTAAAGGGTGCCCGGGTGCTGGTGTTGGGAGCTGGCGGCGCGGCGCGCGCGGCGGTGTATGGGTTGGTGGGCGCCGGCGCGCAGGTGTGGGTGCTGAACCGCACGGTCGATCGCGCGCAGATGCTGGTGGTGGAGTTTGGTGCGCATCTGCAGCATCGCGAACGGCTAGCGCAGTCGCATTTCGATGCGATTGTGCATACGACGCCGTATGGCATGAAGGGTCAGGCGATGGATGCGCCGATGACGCAGGCGGAGATGAACTGCGGCGTGTTCTTCGACACGGTCTATAACCCTGTGGAGACGCCGCTGCTTCGCGAAGCGGAGGCGCGTGGGATTGAGACCATCCCAGGCGTGGCGATGTTTGTGGAGCAGGGTGTGCGGCAGTTTGAGCTGTGGACGGAGCAGGACGCACCCGAAGGCGAGATGCTGCGGGTGGTTGTGGATGCGCTTGAGGCTTAGGTGATTTTAAGGCCCGCTGCGCGCGGGGCGGGCGTTCACACGCCTTTTACTGCTTCGCCAGGTCCTCCCGATGGTCGGGATACAACTTCATGCCGACCAACGGAAGGCGCACGCGAAGCAGGAAAGGGCCATGCCAATGGCTTGCTGTTGCGTTTCCGGGTGCGTATCGTCAAAGGCGATATGCGTCTTCTTCGTGTTTTGATTGCGCTGCTCGCCGTTGGCGGAGTGGTTGTGTCGGTCCTTGCGTTGCGTGTGCACATGATGGACCCGAGTGCGGCTCCCCCATGTGCTGTGACGGAGAACTTTGATTGTGGCGCGGTGAATCATTCGCGGTATGCGGTCTTTCCGCCGCGCGGCTTTGACGAAGATTCAAACAGCAAGGGGCATGTGCCGATCGCAGCGGTGGGCATTGTGGGCTATGTACTGATTGCTGTGCTGGCGATGGCGAAGCTGGATTTTCTGGCGTTTGAGGCTGCACAGATCGGGTGCTTCTTTGCGCTGATGCTGACGTTCCTGGAGAAGTACGTCCTGGAGAAGTGGTGCATCTACTGCCTGTGGTCGCAGGGGATTGTGGCGGTGATTGTTGTGATGTCCGCGATGAACTGGTGGATGAGCAGGCGGCGTGCTGTGCGTGAGGGCCTGCATCTTCGCGCCATATAGCGGAAGTCGTTGCAGCAAAGCTCGCTACAATCGAGGGCATGGGCTGGCTTGAAGTTCTTGCGTTGTTGAAGCGGCTGCTGCCATTGTTGAGCCGGGTTGCGCCCATGCTGGAGGCGTTTGTTGTTTCGCGTGCGACGAATGGCAAGGATGCAGAAGCAGCAGTGCAGCGGGTTACCGCGGAGCTGAAGGGCGAGTTAGAAGGTGAGTTTGCTGCCGCGGCGGAGAGCCGTGCACTGCTGACGCGGACACTGGCGGATCACTCTGAGCGTCTTCGCCTGATGGGTGATGAAGTGGAGCGGCTGCGTGTGGCCAGCGGCGAACATGATGCGCGCATGGAAGCCGTGGAGATGCAGATCGCTAGATTGGTGCGGTCGCTGAAGACCTATGCCGTCGTGGTTATGGTGCTGCTGATCCTATGTACGACGCTGCTGGTGGCGATGTTCCTGCGGCGGTAGGGCGTGGCTCTTCGTTGTGCCGCAAGGGTTGAGGCCCCTTTCACTTGTAGCTTGTATGCGTGGGCTGAAGCCCCATGCTCCCTCTGGACGAGCTGACGCTCGTCCATAGCTACGCGCTGGCTTGCGCTTCCTGCTCTGCGACATCGCTCCGGTAGCGGGCGTTGGCTGCAAAGGGTACGGCGAGGAGCTCTCTAACCAGGATTGTCAGGCGCTCCAGATCCGGCTTCATGGCTGCGGCGAGTTTGTTTGCGTCGCCGAAGGCTGGGTCTTCCGCACCGAGGTAGATGAGATTGGTGAGGCTCTGCAGGGGGTTGTTGATCTTGTGGGCGAGGCGGTCTGCCATGGAGGCTGCGGCGGCGAGCTCGGCCTGTTTGACGAGGGTGTCCTGCTGCCGCTTGTTGCGCATGGCCATGGAGGCGAAGTCGGCGAGGGTGCGCATCATGCGGACGTCTTCCGAGTCGAAGGCTTCCGGCAGCGAGTGCGAGATGACGAAGATGGTGCCGCGGGTATCGCCTTCGAACCATGGGAGCAGCAGGCCGTCGGCGACGACCGGAGCTTCGACACCGAGGATGTCAAAGAAACGCTTGCCGACACGGAAGTGCTGGGCCTCGCCACGTTCGAGGCAGATGCCGCAGGCGCTGGGGTAACGCGGCAGCATGGCGTTGAAGAAGGGTTCGTAGTCGCCGGCGGCGGCAATCCATTGGTAGAAGTTTTCATCCGTACCGTCGGCCTTTTCAATGCTGATGCCGGCACTGTCCGCCTCGCAGAGATCGATGGCGATATTCACGAGCTCTTGCAGAATGGTGTTGGGATTCTCAACAAAGGCGCGGCTGAGCCGCTGCAGGCCGCTCATCTGCCGAGCGGCATCGCGGGGATGCAGCGTGCGCGACGCAAACTCTGCATCATCCCTGAGGTCAAATACCTCCAAACCGGTCTCCTCGGTGAACGAAGCTGTCATGCTCATAGCTGGAACCTGGACGGTTGACTGGTTCAGACGGTTAGGGGTTAGACGGTTTGCAAGTGGAAGATGCCAGATCGAGTTTCGCACCGCAGGTGTCTGTGAGCAACACAATACTCGGGAGAAGACTGCGGGGAGGCGTTCTCCGTTCCCCATTACGGCGGCGTAGACTAGATTCATGGGAATTACACGCCAACAGGCACTGGATTGCTTTGCCTCGGATGATCTAATCGGCATTGGCATGGAGGCGGACGCGGTGCGCCGCCGGCTGCATCCAGAGGGCGTAGTCAGCTACATTATTGACCGCAACATCAACTACACGAACTTCTGCACGGAGTATTGCACGTTTTGCGCGTTTTATCGCCCTTTAAAGGGCAAGTTGGCGAGTGAAGGCTACATCCTGGATTTCGAGACGATCTACGACAAGATTCGCGAGACCGAGGAGATGGGCGGCACGGGTGTGCTGATGCAGGGTGGCATTCATCCCGATTTGAAAATCGACTGGTTTGAGGCGTTGTTTCGCGGGATTAAAGAACGGTTCCCGAACATTTGGCTGCACTGCCTTTCGGCGAGCGAAATTCTGGCAATTGCGGAGTACAGCGAACTTTCATTGCGTGACACGATTGCGCGGCTGCGGGATGCGGGTCTGCAGTCGATTCCGGGTGGCGGCGCGGAGATTCTGGATGATGATGTGCGCCAGCGCATTGCACGGCTGAAGTGCCGGACGCAGGATTGGGTGAGCGTGCACCGGACGGCGCATGAGCTTGGCATGCGGACGACCGCGACGATGATGTTCGGCGTGGGCGAGACGATGGAGCAGCGCGTGAACCACTTTGAGGTGGTGCGGCAGCTGCAGGAAGAGACCGGCGGATTTACGGCGTTTATCCCGTGGAGCTTTCAGCCGAACAACACTGCTCTTGGCGGGCGGGGATGGGATGAGGCGACGAGCGTTGAGTATCTGAAGACGCTTGCCATCTCGCGGATGTACCTGGACAACATTGAGAATGTGCAGAGCAGCTGGGTGACGCAAGGGCTGAAGGTGTTGCAGATGGGCCTTCGCTTTGGCGGGAATGATGTCGGATCGGTGATGCTGGAGGAGAACGTCGTGAAGGCTGCTGGTACTGCGAACTGCACGACCGAGGAAGAGTTGCGGCGGATTATTCGTGATGCCGGCTTTAAGCCGGCGCAGCGGGATACGCTTTATACGACGATGTTTTTGAACTAAGAGCATGATTGAGCGCATTGATCATCTTGTGTTGACGGTCGCCGATATCACGGCGACTGTTGCGTTTTACACACGTGTGCTGGGATTTGAGGCTGTCGAGAAGGACGGCCGGTGGTCGCTGCACTTTGGGCGGCAGAAGATGAATCTGCACCAGACCGATCACACGTTTGAGCCAAAGGCGGCTAAGCCCACGCCTGGATCGGGTGATCTTTGCTTCATAGCGGCAATCACGCTGGAGCAGGTGCAGGAGCATCTGCGGGCTGCGGGCGTTGCGATTGAAGAAGGGCCGGTTGCGCGGACCGGAGCGATGGGACCGATGACGTCGCTGTACATGCGCGACCCGGATGGGAATTTGCTGGAGATTTCGAGCTATACCTAGCGTCTGGACAGGCCAGGTGCGACGTCCAATTTGCGTATGCCTCGCACACGTCTGCTGCTCTTCCCTGCTTGCTGTGCTTTCTTGCGCCCTTTGCTCATGCCATTGAGAAGGCGCCTGCGACCGAACGCCATGCGCGAAGCGGCGTAAAGTCCAGCACCGGCTCATATGCAGCAAGGAACAGCGCAACACCGCCATTCAACTTCGTCGAAAGCGCGACCCGCCGCGAAGATAGTTGAAGGCACTCCGGTAGAATCGGATGGACCTGACTTCCCTGCTGCCCTGGAGCGCCTTTCTGTTCACGACGATCCACACCCTTGCCATCACTCTTCTGCTACAGCAGAAAGGGTTGCAGCATTATCTGAGCTCGCATTATTACGGCAAGCAGGCTGCGACGTTCAAGGGCATGTACCGGTGGAACAGCTTCGATATCTGGTTGCTGGTGCCGTACTTCATTGTGATGGTGATCCTGGCGTTTTATGGTATTCACCGGTACCAACTGGTGTGGCTGTACTACCGGAATCGCAAGAAGGCTGCGACCAGCGGAAACGCGCCGATGAAGTTTGCGGCGGCTGATCTGCCGTTTGTGACGGTGCAGCTGCCGATCTACAACGAGCAGTATGTGGTGGACCGGCTGGTGGATGCGATTTGCCGGATTGAGTATCCACGCGACCGGTTTGAGATACAGGTGCTGGACGACTCGACCGACGAGACGCACCAGGTAGCGGGTGAGATTGTGGCTCGCTATGCGGCGGGCACGGCAGGGCTGGCTCCGCAGCCGGTTTATTATCTGCATCGCGAGGACCGTTATGGGTATAAGGCTGGTGCGCTGGATGCGGGGTTAAAGTCGGCGAAGGGTGAGTTGATCGCGATTTTTGATGCGGATTTTGTACCGCCGGCGGACTGGCTGTACAAGGTTGTCGATCATTTTGCGGAGCCGGGTGTGGGGATGGTACAGACGCGCTGGACGCACCTGAACCGGAACTACAGCTTCCTGACGCAGGTGGAGGCGATCCTGCTGGATGGGCACTTTGTGCTGGAGCATGGCGGGCGGTCGCGCGCTGGGGTGTTCTTTAACTTCAACGGCACAGCGGGTATGTGGCGCCGCAAGACGATTGGCGAGGCCGGTGGATGGCAGCACGACACGCTGACGGAAGACACCGACCTGAGCTACCGGGCGCAGTTGAAGGGATGGACGTTTAAGTATCTGCAGGATGTGGAGTGCCCGGCAGAGCTGCCCATTGAGATGACCGCATTCAAGACGCAGCAGGCGCGCTGGGCGAAGGGCTTGATCCAGACGGGCAAGAAGATTTTGCCGCGCGTGCTGAAGAGCGATGCGCCGTGGCACACCAAGCTGGAGGCGTGGTATCACCTGACGGCGAACATCAGCTATCCGCTGATGATTGTGTTGAGTGTGTTGTTGATGCCGGCGATGATTATCCGCAGCTGGCAGGGCTGGGTGCAGATGCTGCTGATCGACTTTCCGCTGTTCATGGCGAGCACGATGTCGATCAGCAGCTTCTACCTGACGAGCCAGCGTGAACTGTTTCCCAGGACCTGGTACAAAACGTTTCTGTACCTGCCGTTCCTGATGGCGCTGGGTGTCGGCCTGACCATTACGAATACGAAGGCTGTGATGGAGGCGCTATTCGGCATTAAGAGCGCGTTTGCGCGGACGCCGAAGTATCGTGTGAGCAAGAAGGGGGAGAGCAATGTGGCGGCGAAGAAGTATCGCAAGCGGCTGGGGATTATTCCGTGGATTGAGCTGGCGATTGGCTGCTATTTTGCGTTTACGGTCTGGTACGCGGTGAGCAGCGAGAACTACTTTACGGTGCCGTTTCTGCTGCTGTTTGTGCTGGGGTATTGGTACACGGGGCTGCTGAGCCTGCTGCAGGGGCGATTTGAGCGCAACAATTCCGGGAATGGTGCGGAACTGCACGAGAAGCCATACCCCGTTGGGATATGAGGAGACTACCGGCGCGCGTCGCTGATACACTTCATCTCACCAGCCATGTTGAATCCGACTTCCGTTATCGAGACCCTGCTGCTTGGCTACCTGATTGCAGTTGTGGCCCAGTTGGCGCTTGGCCTTGCGTATACGCGGCTTGGCCGAAGCGCGCTGATTGACGACCACGATCGCTGGAAGCCTGCGTACTTCGGGCTGACCGGCTTGTCGTGGATGACGTCTGTGGCAATTGCGACGTTCATGGCGCTACCGCTCTCGGAAGTGGTTGGCCGCCGGCAGGCGGGAGAAGTGTCTGCCATGCTGGTCGTGCTGCTCATCCTTCTGCTCATCCGCAATCGGCAGCAGAACCCGCAGCAGCAATCGATGGCGATTACGGCACTGTTTGCTCTGTGCATCCTGTTCGGATCGATGGCCGGGGCCCTGCTGCGGATGCGTCATCCAGAATTGTTGTCGCTTTCGTAACGAACCATGCAAGCGATTCCGACTGCCATTCCTGATGTGGTCCTGCTGCAGCCGAAGATATTTGGCGACGACCGCGGGTTCTTTCTTGAGTCGTACTCGGACCGCGCGTTTGAGCAGCTTGGGTTGCCGACGCGGTTTGTGCAGGACAATCATTCCAAGTCCGTGCGCAATGTACTGCGCGGTATCCACTATCAACTGGGCACACCGCAGGGCAAGCTGGTGCGGGTGTTGCAAGGTGAAATCTTCGATATTGCGGTCGATCTGCGAACGTCGTCGCCTACCTTTGGCAAGTGGGTGGGCGAGATACTGGATGATAAGGAGCGCCGCATGCTGTGGATTCCGCCGGGCTTTGGGCACGCGTTTCTTGTGCTGAGCGAGACGGCGGAGGTGGCGTACAAGGCGAGCGAGTTCTATGCGCCCGCCGATGAGCGCTCCATCGTGTGGAACGATCCGGCGATCGGGATTGAGTGGCCGCTCGAACGGCTTTCGGGGGAGCCGGTGTTGAGCCCCAAGGACAAGGCCGGCTGCTTACTGGCGGATGCCGAGGTTTACGGGTAGCATCCGGAGGGTTTTGCCCGCCGCTGATAGCGCGGGCCTGCAGCCCGCATCCATGCCGGTATTAATCAGCGACACGCCGTACGCAACACGCCGTATGTATAGGGCATGCTATGTATGGGGATGCTGAGGTACGGGGTAGGCGGAAACGCAGGTGCCAGGGCTAAAGCCCTTTAGTCGAACATGTGATTCAGTGGGTTGAAGCCCACTGCTCCCTCCTGTTTCGCGCTTGCTGCTCCTTTCCGATTTCGGGCTTGCCGAGCTTCATCCCCGTTTTGGCTTGCGAGTTAGCGGCGGCCTTTTCGCTGTGCCGTTTTGCGAGCAGCCAATGGAGTATGGTGCCGTGCTGCTCGGCGAGGCTCTGCTGCCAGTGAGGCTGTGTGAGGCGCTTTCAAGGCACGTGTCCTTAGACGGGCCTGATGGGCTTCCTTGGTTGTTGTGGCTGCTTCTTCCAGTTCATCGGCAGTGCGTTCGCGCTCGGGGTCGTCGGGATCGGCGGGGATGGGCGGCAGGCCTGCCATGGTGAGGAGCAGGTCGTTGGCTTCGCGGAACATATTGGCTCCGCCGCGGCGGCGACTCTCCGTGCGGGCGACGAAGATGCCGGTGTGGCGCGCGGGGTTGAGTGCGATGTAGGTCTGGAAGCCTGCGCCACCGCCTGTCTTCTGCACGATGCGGGCTTCGCCGTGGTCGCCGTAGATTTCGATCCAGCCGATGCCGATGCCGGTGGGGACGCCTGCGTGACCGATGCCCTGGATACTGCGGAGCTTGGTGGGGTCGAGGTACATGCCGGTGGAGATGCCGTTCTGGTGGACGGGCACGCCGGGCAGATAGAGCAGATAGCGCATGAAGCGCGCCATATCCGTTGCAGTGGAGTACATGCCGCCCGATCCTGCCGCGGCGCGGGTGTCACTGCATTCGGAGGGTTCGCGGGGGCTGCTCATCAATCGAGAGCACTGTTCGGGGTTGGGCGTGAGGGTGGTGTCGACCATGCCGAGTGGCTGGGCCGTTCGCTCGTGAAAGAGCGTGGCATAATCCTGGCCGGTGGCGGAGCTGAGCGCGTCGGAGAGGAGATCAAAGCCGATGTTGGAGTAGTGTGCGGCTTCGCCGGGCGATGTACGTGGGCGGAAGTCCGGCAGCCAGGTCCAGCGATAGTCGAAATCGGGGAAGGTGAAGTGAGCCATACCCACGGGCGGGTAGGCGATCTCGCGTGGGAGGCCCGCGGTGTGGGTGGCGAGGTCGAACAGCCAGATGGGCCGGTCCGCGGGGCCATGGGCAGTGTTTTTCGGGACGGTAACGTTCTCCGGCGCGAACTTTTGCAGGGGGTCGTCAAAGCGGACGAGCTTTGCGGCGACGAGTTTGCCGAGGAGGTCAGTAGCGAGGATTTTGGTGATGGAGCAAAGGCGGACGAGTGAATCGGGGCCGGGGACCTCGTTCGAGACGGGCGTTACGCGGCCATAGCCTTTGGCCCATGTCTCGTTGCCGCGCACGATGGTGATGACCATGCCGGTGGAGGCGGTGCGCTCGAAGATTTGTTGCGCTGCAACATCCGCGGTATCGAGAGGCGGACCGATGGGAACATCCGGTTCTTTGACGACGGGATGGGCTGCCACTTGTGACGATGTCTTTTGTTCCGGCGCGCGGTGGCAGCCAGCAATGGCAGAGGTGAGGGCGAGGCAGACCAGGGCGATACGGCGATGGTGCAACAGAACTCCTACGGGGACCAACACTTACCTTAGGACACTACGATGCGCCTGTGCGAGTGCCGGGCTGTGAGGGAATCTTGCATGGTGCATGCTTGGAGGAGCTATAACGCACAGAGGCTGGGCGTGTGCCCAGCCTCTGTGCGACGTAACGCGGACCCTTGAAACCTGATATGCCGGTGTTGGGTCTCTCTGTTAGAAGCGGATGCCGACCGTGATTGGGATGTACTCCGTGTTGCGAGCGTTGTAGGGGTACAGGTCGCTGCTGTTGGAGTTGATCTTCAACCAGTCATACCGCGCTTCCACGAAAAGGCGCTCGCTGGAAAAATCGGACAGCTTGTAGGTGAGACCTACGCCGCCATTCACACCGAACGAATTCGCGCTATAGGTATCGAACGTGGCGTTCTCCTCAAACACGTCACCGTAGATATCAGACTCTTCAGTAGGCAGAGTGAAGTTGGTTACCTTGTGGTAGTAGCCGACGCCGCCGGTGACGTATGCGCCCACGCGGCTGTGGCGTCCCGCGCCCGTGAAGTTGATGATGGGATTGACTGTGAGGGCGATGACGTGGGTATTACCGTCCAAGCCGATGATGTCACTGGAGGCAGCACCTTCGTAGTTGATGTATTGGTTGCCCTGATAGGCGATGGCGCCGGGCGTAAGGTTCATGTGGTCGTAGTGGAACTCGCCAACGATGCCGAACATTTTATTAAAGTTGAAACCAGCGCCGGCAACGATGGCATAGCTGGGCGTGTTGAACTTTGCGGTGTTGCCGGCAGGCACCGTGAGGCCAACGCCACCAACGATGGCAATCTTGCTGGAACCGTCGGAGTTGTGCCACCTGTCCTGGTAGCGCGAACGGCCGTAGGAGCGGCGGCCCGGCGGCGGCTGACCGCCATCAAAGCTGAGGCTGTCGCGCTCGGCGTTGAGAGCGGCTGCGGGATCACCCGCGGCGATGCTGTCGTCGCTGCTGGAACTACTGAGGCCCTCGGGCTGGTAGCGGAAGTCACGCGTGGGAGCTGTGACGCTGGTGTTCATCGTGAAGATGGACGGTGCTGCGGGCGTGGTCGCTGGGCTTTCCGCAACGAGCGCGGGGACAGTGGCGACGGCTGCTAGCGCGAGGCCAACGCGCAGGCCAGTGGTGCAAATAGTGCTGAGTTTCATGATGATGGGCGCTCCTGGTGCGTACACGGTCAGTGGCTACGTAGACACAGACCGTTTGCTTTAGTTGTGTGACGCGGATTGCGAAGAGTTGGTGGCGGAATTCGCCACGCTGCCATGGAATGTGCACCTTATGGCGTGAGGTAACACGCAAAAGGGGCAGACGCGGTTGCGTTTGCCCCTTCGTGGTGTCTGTTACTGGATGCTCTAGTGGATGTCGAACTGCTCCGGGTTGAGGGCTGCGTCGCTCTTGACGAGGATGGTTTTGCGTGTCATCTCTTCGAGTTCCTGCAGACGCTTGCCGCCGTTTGCCTTGAGTGTCTTGACGACCTCGGGATGCACGCGGAGCATGACATCGCCTTTTTCCAGGTGACGGTGCATCTTGCGCATCTCGATATAGATTTCGTTGGCGACGGTGATGGGCGACTTGATCATGCCGGTGCCGTCGGTAATGGGGTCCGGGATGCAGAGGGTGCGTTCGAGCGATTGCTTGACGCGCTTGCGGGTCATGATGACGAGGCCGAAGTCGTTGAAGGGCAGAATCTTGGACGGTGCGCGGTCCATACGCATGGCGTCTTCGAGTGCCTGGAGGACCTTGGCGCGGTTCTTGCGCTCGTCCATGTCGATGAAGTCGATGACGATGATGCCGCCCAGGTCGCGGAGGCGAATCTGGCGGACGATCTCGGGGATGGCATCGAGGTTGGTCTTGAGGATGGTGTCTTCGAGACGGGCCGTTTTGCCGACGTACTTACCAGTGTTGATGTCGATGGCAACGAGGGCTTCTGTCTGGTTGATGACGATGGAGCCGCCGGACTTGAGCCAGACCTTGGCCTTGAGCGCCTTGTCGATCTCAGCGGTGACGCCGAAGTGCTCGAAGAGCGGCGTTTCCTTGGTGTAGAGCTTGACGCGGCGGACAAGCGACGGCTGGAAGCGCTGCAGAAAGCGGAGGACGCGCTCGTACTCGGACTCGGTATCGACCCAGATGGCGGAGAAGTTATCCGTGACCTGATCGCGCAGGATGCGCTCGACGAGCGAAAGGTCGTGGTAGATGAGCGCCGGGGACTTGGAGGTCTCTGAGCGTTGCTTGATGTCAGTCCAGAGGTGGATGAGGAAGCGGAGGTCGTTGCGGAGCTCTTCTTCACTGGCGCCTTCGGCGGCGGTGCGGACAATGAAGCCGCCGGTGGCGTCGCCTTTTTCCGAGAGCAGGATGGACTTCAAGCGGCGGCGCTCTTCGTCGGATGAGATTTTGCGCGAGACGCCGGTGTGGTTCACCGTTGGCATAAAGACGAGGAAGCGGCCCGGCAGAGCGATGTGCGAGGTGATGCGGGCACCCTTCTTGGCGATGGGCTCCTTGGCGATCTGGACGAGGATTTCCTGGCCGGGCTTGAGGAGATCGTTGATGGCGGGGAGGTCTGTCGCCTGAACCGATGGGCGTCCGCCTCGGCCACGGCCACGGTCTCCACCGGAGTTGCGGCCTCCACGGCGGTCGCGGCTGCTACCGCCGGTGCGGCGGTTGCGATCTGTGCGCTGGCGGGGTTCGCCGGTGGATGTTGACGATCCTTCCGCAGGCTCCTCGTCTTCTTCCTCGGAGTCGCCGGCGAAGTCGGATTCGGTGAAGCCGCCGGTGGCGTCGGACTCTTCGTCGTCTTCGACTTCTTCGTCGCCGACGTGGCTGTCGAGGGTCATCTCGTGGAGCATGGAGCCGAGGTCGGTTGAGCCTTCGAGGGTTTCTTCCTCGTACTCCTCGGTCTCGGTGTCGTCGCCTGCGAGAGCGGTTTCGTAGACAAAGTCGTCACCGTCTGCTTCGTCGATCTCTTCCTCATGAAAGTCGCCGTCGCCGTAAGCGTGAATCTCGGCTGGGCCGTTGTGCTCGCCGGCATTTGCTTCGTTCTCTTCGATGAAGTCTTCTTCTTTGGTTTCGGCCGATGAACCTGTCGTTGCAAGGGGCTGCGGCGTTGTCTCTGCTTCGGCGAGGGTAATGGACTCGATTGCGCTTTCCTGCGCGATGGGCGCGGCCGGTTCCGGCTCGTCCTGTGCGGGGAGCGTGGTGAGCGTGCCTTCCTGATCGGGCTGAATGGAGAGCATTTCGCCGGAGAGTTGAAGGGTGGTGAACTCCGGGTCAGCTGGTTCCGGTGCTGCTTCAGCTGCCAGGGGCTCAGCGGATGCGTTCAGGTCGTAGGTGGTGGCATCGGGTGCTGCGGCAGCTTCTTCTGGAGTGACTTCCGGCGTAGCGTGGGAGCCGGGCAGAAACCGTTCGAACCAGCGAAGGTCGCGGCGGGGGCTTGCCGAGGTGGACGCGCTTGCGCCTTCTGTGGGCTCGTACTCGGTTGGCTCAGTGAAAACGGCTTCGGGCGTCTCAGCGGAAGTTGCTTCGGTCGCCTCGGACGGAGTGGTGGCTTCTGCGGCGACTTCCTCTGCTGCTTCTGTTTTCTCTTCTACCTCGGTAGCAATGGGCAGGTCGCCGGGCAGAGCGCCGAGGTCCGCGGTTACGGCGGCTTCGTCTGCGGTCAGGATGGGCTCGGAAGTTGGCTCAGGAACTGGCGCCTGGATGGCTTCGAAGGGTGCCGGCGTTATTGCTACAACTGGTGCTGGTGCGATCGCAGGCGCGGGTGCGGGCACGTAAGCGGGCTTCGGCGGGCTCTGCGGGCGGTTGCGGTGGAGGCCAAGGGATTCGCCAGGCAGAACTGCGCCGCCGTCCCAGCCGACGATCTCGATGGTGGGTGCAGCGATGGTAAGGACTTCCGGCTGCGGCGGCGCGTTGCGGCGTGCCTCGGCTTCTTCGGCGGCTACTTCTGCGGGGTCGCGGTACTTGCGAATGGATTCGCCGGGAAGCAGGATGGGCTCGCCCGTGGGTTCGGGCAGGGCGGTCTCGTCGTAGTAGCCAGCGTAGCTGTTGTCGAAGGCCGGGCTGGCGCTGGAGTCGGAGCTTTCCGTGCGTGCTGGCGGACGGCTGTCGCGATCTCGGCCGCCGCGGCTACGGTTGCGGTCGCGTCCGCCGCGGCGGCTGCGGTCTTCGCGGGGGCGTTGGTAGGCGTCCTGCGGTACAGGTGGCTCGGCGGTGAGGTCGATCTCAATGCCGCTGTCGGCGGCGTCGAAGTCGCCGGTGTAACCGCCTTCGACGATGACGGTCTCTTCGTCGCCTTCGGGCAATGCTTCTGCGCTTGGCGAGCCGCTGGGCTGGGCTTGATCCTCTCGAGTGCCGCGGCCACGGCGGCGGCCACGGCGGCCACGCCAGCGGCGGCTTCCGTTACGGTCGTCGCCCGCACCCTCTACGGCGCTGATGGCTTCAACGGGGGATGGTGCGATGGGTTCGTCGAACGATGTGGTGCTTTCGGTTTCGGCGGCCGGGTCGGCTGCGGGGCGCCGTTCGGCTCGATCTGCACGGTCACGGCGTCCGCGTCCACTGCGATCTCCACGGCTATCGCGGTCTCCACGGCCTTCCGGGCGGGGTTCGCGGTCGCCGGTAGCTTCGCGCGGCTGGGACTGCTTGCGGCTGCTGCCTTCTGCTTCGAAGTCGGCGGAGTCGCCTGCTTCTTCCATGAAGTCGGTGACGTAGAGGAAGGCGTCGCGTTCGAGGCCGATGTCGACGAAGCTCGACTGCATGCCGGGGAGCACGCGGGTGACTTTGCCGTTATAGATGGAGCCCGCGAGGGTGTATTCGTTCTCGCGTTCGTAGTAAATCTCCGCCAGTTGCTCGTCTTCAACGATGGCCAGCCGCGTTTCGTGCGGCGTGGTGGAGATGTAGATTTCCTTCGACATGTGTCCTGCTCGTTTCCGTTGCCGGACAAGGGACGTTCAGATCTTGAAGCAGCAACGCGCCTGTTAGCGCGATGCTGCCTGCTTTGGCTGGGTGGGGTCTGAGGTGGGGAGCACAGCGTGACGCGGGGCCAACGACCGCTGCCCAGCCGGCGCTGTGCGCCTGCCGGGTGGTGGCTGTGTGCCTGGATGCGTCGGGTACCGCATTGCTGCCTCTCACCAATTCCCTGCCGGCTTTGTGGCCGCTCTTGCCTTCCCAGTGGGGGATGGAGGCGGGGCCGTTTGCCGTCCGGCTAAGGACTTGCTTTCTCAGATCTTTCACCAGCCGCAGCTTGACCGTAGGGTCCCTTGCCGGCGACTGTAACTCGTTAAAACTAAACTTGTACGTGCCGCTCCGGCGACCTGTGCGCACGACTTGAGCGGCTGCTTGCCAGCACCGTTGCGGCGTTACGCGCCTGCGCCGGAGCTGTGGAACTGCACTTATTGTGCATCAGTGGCGGGGGTGTTGGCTAGTTTCGCGGTCTGCGGAGCAATGGGTTAGGAGACTCGGGCGGTGTGAGAGTGCCGATAGCGCGGACTTTCAGCCCGCTGGGTATGGCCTGATCGAAACCTGGGGCTTCACTCCAGGCTATTACGGCACGGGCTTTCAGCCCGTAATGCCGAACTTTGCTTGCGGACAGTTCGTAATGCAGATCTGCGATTTTTCAGGTAGCCCGTAACGCTGAGCTGCACTTGCACAGGCTGTTACAGCAAGCGCTTCAGCCCGTATACCGAACGGCTTTTGCGATAGCCCGTGATGCTGAACTGCGTTTGCGCGAAATGGCCCACCCATGGCTTCGCCATGAATGGGGCATACGTCCCTGTGCCTAGTTCACAGAACGGGGCATAGGGTTAGTTCAGTTCACGAAGCGGCGCATGCGGACGTTCATGACGATCCCGAGCGCGAGGAACGAGAAGAGCACGGATGAGCCGCCGTAGGAGAGCAGCGGCAGGGGGATGCCGGTGACGGGCATCATGCCGACGACCATGCCGACGTTGACGGCGATCTGGAAGAGCATGACGCCGGCTACGCCCATGACGAGCAGGGTGCCGGGGGTGTCCTTGGCGGTTTGGGCGTTCTGGACGAGGCGCATGAGGATGAGGAAGTAGAGGATGAGGACGAGCGTGGCTCCGACGAAGCCGTGCTCCTCGCCGAGTGCGGCGAAGATGAAGTCGGTGTAGGGAATGGGGAGGAAGTCGCCCTGGGTTTGCGTACCCTTGGTGGCTCCCTTGCCCCAGATACCGCCGGAGCCCACGGCGATGAGGGATTGCCGCACCTGGTAGCCGGAACCTTTGGGATCGTCTTCAGGGTGCTGGAAGCTGGTGAGGCGGGCTTTCTGGTACGGCTTGAGGATTTTGTTGCTCTTCCAGACGCCTACGCCGAGGACGAGGAAGGCTGCGATGATGATGAGCGCCTTACGCCACGGGATGCCGCCAAGGAAGAGGCCGATCATGAGGATGGGCGAGTACGTCAGCGCGGTGCCGAGGTCCGGCTGCTTGAGCACCATAAGCATGGGGATGCCAATCATGGCGAAGGCTTTGGCGATGTCCATCCAGTCGAGCTCGTCTTTGCCGGAAAGCCCCCAGAGATAGCGCGCCATGGCAACGATGAGGACGAGCTTGACCCATTCGGACGGCTGGAAGTGGATGCCGCCGGGCAGGCCGATCCAGCGGCGCGCGCCAAGCACTTTTTTGCCGACGACGAGCACTGCCAGCAGGCAGACGATGCTGATGCCGTAGGCCCAATGAGCGATGCCAATGAGCTTGTGATAGTCGATGAGCGAGACGATGAACATGAGCGGAATGCCGATCGCCAGAAACTCAAGCTGCTTGGTGTGGAAGCCGTGGAACTTGGTGTGGAGGGTGGCCGAGTAGATCTCGACGACAGAGACCGTGGACATGAGGAGGACGAAGGACAGCAGGGTCCAGTCGAAGTCACGGAAGGAAGAGAAACGGGTCATTGCCACGGCAGGTTAAGTATAGGTTGGAGGCGGGTTGTGTCGCTCGGCTGCGACTTGTTGTAGCCGCTGTACCGGTGCCATGGATGGTCCTTATGGATCGGAAACCGTGTGCGACGCTAATTTTGTGCCGGAATGGTGTTGATCTTGCGATGCCGGCCATGTATGCGGCGACGAATGACGCGACGTACCTGTAGTCTGTGGCCATGCTCTGCCATCCACATCAACACGTACTGCATACTGCCAGTGCTTGGCCGTTGGTGAGAGTGCGTTCGTTTGTGGGCCGTACCGCATGGCCCTGCATCAGCGTTGCCGGTATGTGTTTATGCATGGGCCTTGTTGCACAGGCGCAACAAGGCGCGCTCGTGAGGCCGGGCACTGCCGATATCCAGGATTTTTCCAGCGCTCCGGTGAGTGTTCCGGATTCTCCCGGCGCAAGTCGCCGCGGCACATTGCACAGGGCCGGTCCGCTGGATGACGGTTCGGCGCAGCCACAACGACCGAAGGTGGACGAGAACCGCTTTGCCTGGGGCCACTTTTTGACGGATGCCTCACGGGCAGGCGTTCGTTTCGCCGTGCCGAAGCTATCGGAGAACGGCGCTGAAGGGCTGGTTGGCGGGTCAGCCTTTATGGGAGGCAGCTTCGCGACGCCGGGTGCAGGCACAGGGATCGCCGGCAACGGCATGCGTGGCGGTGGCGGCATGCGTGGCGGCGGCAATGCGATGGATGTGGGAAGCAGCCTATTGCAGTCGCTTGGCGATAGCACTGGCGGAAGTATCGGATCGACACTGCATACGCTCTCAAGCCTGACGAATTCGCGAACAGGCTATGCTTTGGCGGGGCCGGGCAGCGGCATGGACTTTCACGTTTCAGGATCGCTCGGCAACCTGATGGGCGGCCCGATGCCGGGCAACGGCGGCGGTCAGAGCGGAACGAACGGCCTTGGCACACCTGGACGCGGGCAGGCTGGGCATGGGCCAAGCCTTTCGTTGAAGCTTAAGTTTTAGCAGCGGTCGCAGCCCTCGTCGGGCCTAAGCTGCCGGCGATGTTTCCTTTGGCTTTGCGACAGGAACCGTAGCGGTTGGCTTTGGTGTGTCTTTCGTGGGCTGTGACGGCAGGGCGGACGCCGTCGGCCTGGGTGTTGTCTTGACCGAAACTGGTGCGGCTGGCGTGCTCGCAGTAGGTGTGGGCTGCTCGTCGCCGGGCTTTGGTGCGGCGGGCGCGCTTACCTGTTCGATGCGGAGGTTGCCTTCGCGCAGGCGCTGCTTGTCGACGAAGGCCGAGACGACCTGGGCGGCGAGCTTGGCGGAGTTTTTGCCCCAGTCGCCGTTCTCCCAGAGGACAGCGACGACGATGTCGGGGTTGCGGCGTGGCGCGATGCCGACGAACCATGCGTTGGGCTGGGTCTTTTTGCCTTTGCCGGACTTGGCGAGGGCGTCGTGGCTCATGACTTGGGCGGTGCCTGTCTTGCCTGCGAAGTCGATGCCTTCGAGCTTGACGGCGGCGCCTGTGCCGCCGGGCATGTTCACGACGTTCGCCATGCCCTCGGTGATGGTTTGCCATGTGCCGGAGCTGAGCGGGACGCGCTTGTCGCCGCTGCCGGGGAAGGTTTCCAAGAAGGCTTCGCGGTCCTGAGCGGGAATCTGCCCATCAAGGATGACGTGCGGGCGGCGCAGGGCGCCCCCGCTGGCGATGCCGCTGAGGGCGCGTGCCATCTGGATGGGTGTAGCCGCGACCGCGCCCTGGCCGATGCCGACCGAGACGGTTTCGCCGGCGTACCAGGGCTGGTGAAAGTTCTTCATCTTCCATGCGGTGGAGGGCATGGTGCCGCTGGCTTCTTCGGGCAGGTCGATGCCGGTCTTCTGGCCGAGGCCGAAGGCGGTGGCGTAGCGCGCGATGGTGTCGATGCCGAGATGGTTAGCTAGGACGTAGTAGAAGACGTCGCAGGACCACGGGATGGCGTGATCGATGTCCACGGCGCCGTGACGGGTGTCGCAATGGTAGTAGTGGCCGTAGAGGTCGATGCCGCCGGAGCAGACGACATGCTCGGTTTGTGCGACGTTTTCTTCGAGGCCCGCGGCGGACATGATGATTTTGAAGGTGGAGCCGGGCGCGACCTGAGCCTGGATGGCCTTGTTGAGCAGAGGGTGTTCCGGGTCGTTGATGATCTGGTTCCAGTAGGTTTTGCTGAGGCGGACGGCGAACTCGTTCGGGTCAAAGTTTGGCCGCGAGACCATGGCGAGGATGTCGCCGTTGTGCGGGTCCATGGCGACAATGGCGCCGTTCTTGCCCTCGAGCGCCTTTTCGGCGGCCATCTGCACGTCGAGGTCGATGGTGAGCTTGAGGTCTTTACCGGGGACGGCTAGCTCTTCGCCGAGGCGGCCGAGTTCGCGGCCGTGGCTGTTGACGATGACGTCGCGTGAACCGTCGGTACCGCGCAGGAGGGCGTCGTATGCCTGCTCCACGCCGGACTTGCCGACGACGTCGCCGGGTTCATAGAAGTCGTACTTGGGATTTTTGAGGTCGTTCTCGCTGATTTCGCCGACGTAGCCGACGAGGTGAGCGGCGAAGCCATCGCGCGGGTAGAGGCGGCGCTGCTCTTCGAGGGTTTCCAGCTCCGGCAGCTCATTGGTGTGCGCGGAGATGAAGGCCTGCTCGTCCGGCGTGATGTCCTGCTTGATGGGAATGGGCTGGTATTTAGGTGCGTACTGGAAGTGGTGAAGGATGTACTGCAGCTGCTCGAGGGGCAGGTGCAGGCCTTCGGCGATCATGGGCAGATCGGTGTCGCGCATCTGCTCGCGCAGGAGAAAGCAGGTGACGGAGGAGTAGTTGTCGACGATGAGCTTGCCGTCGCGGTCGAAGAGGCGGCCGCGTGGAGCGAGGATGGGCACCTTGCGGACGCGGTTGGCTTCCGCGAGCATGCGGTAGTTGTCCGCGCCGAGGACCTGCAGCCGCCACAGGCCGATGACGAGGATGACAAGGATGCCGGTGATGATGTACTGCACAACGGCGAGCTTGACCGGCGAGATCTTCTCCTCGCGTTGGTTGAGGCTGCCGGTGCGGGACTCGTTGGTGGGAAGCATGGCGTGTTCGCTCTGCTGGCGGGCATGCTCAGTGTAATGGGAAACGGCACGGACGAGTCCGTGCCGTTTCGCGATGTTCCTGAAAAGGGACTAGGCGGCCTTGGTGGCGAGCGCCTTGACGCGGGCGTTGAGCCGGCTCTTGTAGCGGGAAGCGGTGTTGTCGTGCAGCACGCCCTTCTGCACGCTCTTGTCTAGGACAGAGGTGGTGGCGCGGTACTGCTCCTTGATGGCGGTCACGTCGCCCTTGGCGAGGGACTCGCGCATGAGGCGCAGGGTGCCGCGAAGCTTGCTCTTGTTGGAACGGTTGACGGCGGTCTTTGCAAGGGTCTGCTTGGAGCGCTTCAGGGACGAAACATGATTTGCCATCGAACTCTCTTCTCTGTCTTATGCCGCTGTGGGCTGGATCTTGGGTCGCCGCACGGTGACGGCGATTGGGAGCGGCTACACTCCCTGAGCAGGACTTCGTCCGGAGGCAGAAGTCACACCGTTCGGTCCAACCCTGTAAGGGTAGCCGATTTCCGGCTGGATTGCAATGTGCGGCTTATTCGCTGACGATCGCTGTGGTGTTGTGCGCGTCTGTTGAGTCATCTGCCAGAGCGGACGAGTAGGCGTGGCGGACGTCGTCGCCGGTGACCCAGAAGATGACGTCTTCGGCGATGTTGGTGGCATGGTCGCCGACGCGTTCGAGGTTGCGAGCGATGACAAGGACGTGCAGGGCCTGGGCTGTGTGCTCCGGTTGCGATTTGATGCGTTCGCTGAGGAGATGGAAGGCTTCGTGGTTGCGAAGGTCGACCTCGTCATCGAGGTGCAGGACGGCTTCGGCTATGAGCTGGTCGCGGTCGATGAAGGCTTGCAGCGACTTGCGCACCATGTTGGCTGCGAGACCAGCCAGACCCGCGATGTCTACCGGCAGATCGACTGCCGGCAGCGCCTGGAGGTCACGCACGCGGTAGGCGATGTTGAGGGCCTGGTCGCCGACGCGCTCGAGGTCGGCGTTGATGCGGATGACGGAGAGGATGAAACGCAGGTCGACGGCTGTGGGCTGCTCCATGGCGAGGAGATCAAGGGCGAGCTGGTCGATCTCGCGCTCCATGCGGTCGATGGCGGGCTCAGACATCTTGACGAGGTCGCAGAGCTTGGTGTCGTGGTTGACGTAGGCTTCGGTGGCGCGCTGGATGGCCTGTTCCACGAGACCCGCCATCGCAAGCAGGCGTTCACGCAGCTCGTCGAGTCGCTGATGGAACTTGATGCGGATCATCCAAATCTCCCGGTGATGTAATCTTCGGTGCGCTTGTCGGATGGGTTGGTGAAGATCTTGTGAGTTTTATCGAACTCGACCAGCTTGCCGGAGAGAAAGAAGCCGGTGTTTTCAGCGACGCGTGCGGCCTGCTGCATGTTGTGCGTCACAATCACGATGGTGTATTGGTCCTTGAGCTGGAAGATGAGGTCTTCAATCTTGGAGGTGGAGACGGGATCGAGCGCAGAGGCGGGTTCGTCCATGAGCAGGACTTCGGGATCGACGGCGAGGGCGCGCGCGATGCAGAGACGCTGCTGCTGACCGCCGGAGAGGCTGGCGCCGGACTTCTTGCGGAGATCGTCCTTCACCTCTTCCCAAAGAGCGGCCTGCTTGAGGCTGCGTTCCACGACTTCATCCAGGATGTTGCGCTTGCGGAAGCCGTTGAGCTTGAGGCCGCTGGCGACGTTGTCGTAGATGGTCATGGTCGGGAACGGATTGGGACGCTGGAAGACCATGCCGACGCGGCGGCGGATTTCGACAGGCGAGGCGTCCTTATAGATGTCGAGGTCGCCCATGCAGACGGTGCCTTCGGCGCGGGCGGCGGGATTGGTCTCGTGCATGCGGTTGAGGCAGCGCACGAAGGTGGACTTGCCGCAGCCCGAAGGCCCGATGAGTGCGGTCGCCTTGTTGGCCGGGATATGCAGGTTGATGTCATGCAGGGTGTGCGTGTCACCGTACCAAGCGTTCAGGTTTTCGACGCGAATGTCGAGTCCCACTAATTTCCTCCCTTGAGCGTGCCACGTGACGTGACGTAGCGAACCAGGCCGACCGAAACCATGATCATGGTGATGAGTACAAGCGCTCCTGCCCACGCAAGACGGTGCCATTCGTCATAGGGCGAGAGCGCGTAGTTGAAGATTTGCAGGGGCAGGGCGGCGATCGGCTGGTTGAGACTCTTCGACCAGAAGTTGCTGCCGAATGCGGTGAAGAGGAGCGGCGCTGTTTCGCCGGCGACACGGGCAAAGGCGAGCATGCAGCCGGTGATGATACCGGGCAATGCCGTGCGCAGGCTGATGGACGTGATCATGCGCCAGCGGGGTACACCCAGGCCGTAGGCGGCTTCGCGGATGGAGCTTGGCACGGTGAGGAGCATCTCTTCCGTGGTGCGGACGACGGTGGGCACCATCATGATGGAGAGCGTGATGCCACCGGCGAATGCGGAGAAGTGATGCTGGTGTACGACGACGAGGGCGTAACCGGCGATGCCCATGACGATGCTGGGAACGCCGTTGAGTACGTCGGCAACGAAGCGGATGATGGCGCCGAGCCACGTGCCTGCGCCGTATTCGGCGAGGTAGACGCCACCCGCGATGCCGACCGGGATGCCGATGAGGCTGGCGAGTGAGAGGACCACGCCCGAGCCGACGATGGAGTTGGCCATGCCGCCGCCCTTTTCGCCAACAGGCTTTGGAGTCTGTGTAAAGAAGGCCCAATTGAGCGAGCTTGCGCCCTTGTAGATGAGATACGCGAGGATCGCGATGAGCGGAACGAGCACGACAATGGTGCCGCCGACGGCGAAGAACGTCATCGCGTGGTTTGCGACGTTGCGTGTTGCCTTGTTGGCTTTGCTTGCGCGAATGGTTGGCATGTTAGTGCGCCTTCGCGGTGTTGCCGCGGGTAACTGCCCACACCAGCAGGCGGGCGATGGTGTTGACGACAATGGTGACGAGGAAGAGCGCGAGGCCGATCTCAATGAGCGCCGAGAGGTACAGGTCGCCGGTGGCCTCAGTAAACTCATTCGCGATGACACTGGCGAGGGTATAGCCGGGAGCAAAGAGACTCTTCGAGATGGACGGGTTGTTCCCGATGACCATGGTGACGGCCATGGTTTCGCCGAGGGCGCGGCCGAGGCCGAGGATGATGCCGCCGACGATGCCGATGCGCGCGTTGCGCAGGACCGCGATGCGGATCATCTCCCAGCGTGTGGCGCCGAGAGCGAGGGCGGCTTCCTTCTGGCTGATCGGCACGGCGCTCATGACTTCGCGTGTGATGGATGAGATCACGGGCAGGATCATGATGGAGAGAATGATACTGGCGGTGAGGATGCCCTCGCCGAAGTTGGAGCCGGAGAAGAAGCCGGTCCAGCCGAGGGTCTTACTCAGGACGGGTCCGAGCTGGTCGCGCACGATAGGTACAAGCACGAAGATGGCCCAGAGGCCGTAGACGACAGAGGGGATGGCTGCGAGCAGTTCCGTGAGGAAGGCGATGGTGCCGCGCAAGGGCTTGGGACAGATCTCCATGATGAAGACGGCCACGCAGAGAGCGAGTGGGACGGCGATGCAGAGCGCCAGGATTGACGTGACGAGCGTGCCGTAGATGAACGGCAGAGCGCCGAAGTCGCCGACGACGGGGTTCCACGCGGTGTGCGTGAAGAAGCCGAAGCCGAAGGCATGCAGCGATTGCCTGGAGTTAGAAACGAGCACCCAGACGATGAGTACGACGATGGCGATGATGCTGAGAGCGCAGGCCAGCATGAGACCGCCGAAGACGCCGTCTGCCTTGGCGCCGCTGGGGCGGGCGTTGAGGAACAAGCGGATAGCCGACGGTTCGCGGTTCACGGCAGCCTGGGAAATGCTGTCCGGCTGTGGCATGGCTACGCTGATCTGCGGTGCGGAGATCTGACTGGAAGTCTGTTCGGGCATTCAGAGCCTGAGTGATATAGGTATGTTCGTGATTAGAGTATCTTTCACGATGACCGGGATTTGGAGTCTGTGTGAATGCTCCGTGAATTCCTGAGATCGCAGTCATGGAGGGCTGTGCTTGCCCTAAAAACCAAGGCCTGTGCACGAGTCGAGCACAGGCCCGCGGAGTGTAGCGCGTTCTATTTGAGGTAACCGATGGCGCCCTGGACCTTGGTGGCGACAGGAGCCGGGAGCGGAGCATAGGCCAGGCCGGTAGCCTCAGACTCGCCGTGCTCGAGCATCCACTTGAGGAAGTCGCGCAGGATCTCGCCCTTCTTGGCGTCGGGCGACTTAACCGGGATCAGCAGCCAGGTGAATGAGGAGACCGGGTACGCGTTGTCGCCGGGAGCGTTGGTGATGGAGACGCGGAAGTCGTTCGGCATGTTCTTGGCAGCACCTGCAGCAGCGGCCGAGACGGTCTCCGGCGATGCCTTTATGAACTTGCCGGCGGGGTTCTTGACCGTGCCGTAGCTCATCTTGTTTTGCAGGGCGTAGATCAGCTCGACATACCCGAAGGAATAGGGACTCTGACGAACCATGCCGCTGACGCCCTCGTTGCCCTTTTGGCCGATACCGACAGTCCAGCGCACCGAGGTGTTCTTGCCAATGCGCGACGTGAAATCAGGCGAGCTCTTGGACAGGAAGTCGGTCCAGATGTAGGTGGTGCCCGAACCATCCGAACGGTAGACCGGCAGGATCTGGTGATCGGGCAGAGTTACGCCGGGATTGAGGGCAGAGAGGCGTGCATCGTGCCAATTGGTGATCTTGCCGAGATAGATGTCGGCGATGACGTCGCCCGAGAACTTCAACTCGCCGACACCCGGCACGTTGTAGGTGGGCACAACGGCACCGAGAACCGTGGGGATGTGGAAGAGCTTTACCTTCGCCGCGCTCATCTGCTCGTCCGTCATGGGGCCGTCGGTTGCGCCGAAGTCCACAATGCCGTCCGATGCCTGTCGGATACCCGCGCCGGAACCGACTGCCTGGTAGTTGATCTGCACGCCAGGGTGCGCTGCGGCGTACTCAGCAAACCATTTGGAGTAGATGGGGTTAGGGAAGGTGGCTCCCGCACCGTTAAGCTGCTGGGCGCCAGCGGCGACAGCCACCAGGGCCGCGCCAACCACTGCGGACAGAACTTTGAGCTTCATGTAGGGCGATCTCCTGATTACGGTGGCAAGTCCCACTGGATGAACACTATCCGAAAGGAGTACACGGAAGTGTGAGCGTTCTGTGAAATCGCGCTGTGCAGAGCGCGTGCTTATGGGATGCAAAGATAATGCCCCGGAGATCGGCAGGCGCCTGGTCTCCGGGGCAAAGCCTTCGTGCGACATCGTTCTACGGTATGTAGTAACGCATACCGGCGTGGACCATGTTGTCCAGTGCGCGGGGACCGAAGGTGGTACCCGACCACAGAGTCCGCTGGAGGTACGAATAGGTCATCTGGTACTGCAGACGGCCGTACCTGGGGCTGCTGGCGAGGCGATAGGTGAAGCCGATCATGCCTTCCTGGATGTAGCGGGTCGGCGAAGCGCAGGTGCTGGGCGAGGCGATGGCGCCGCCGCTGCCATTGCTGCCGGCCGGAGCCGGGGGCTGACCGTAGCAACCCGCGTCGTTCAGGTTACGCGGAGCGTAGCCGATCAGGTTGCCTGCGGCAGTGGTGTACACGGTACGCTGTGCATATTCGCCACCGTAGTAGGCATACACATCCAGCTTGGGAGCCGGGTGCGATTCCAGGCTGAACATGCCGTGATAGTTGCGAATGGGTTCAAGGGTTTCATCGGGACGCAGCGTGACGTCCGCGAGCTGCGAGGAGCCATAGCGGCCAACGCCCTGACCGCCCATGGCCTGTACCGCGACATCGAGGTACTTGCTGGTGGCACGCGCGCTGCCGAAGATACCGCCGCCGGGCGAGGTGTGGCTGAGCTGGACCGTGGTGTTGTACGTGTAAACCGGCGTGCCGCCGCTGCCGGACGTGGTGACTGGATTGTAGTAGTCGCGGAAGAAGCGGCCGAGGCCGCCGAGCTCGAAGTGAGCGTGCGGGAAATCGAGAGCACCCTTCACGATGACGTCCGGCGCTACGTTGTTGGCGTAGGTGGTGATGGCGCCGTTGAGGCCTGTGGTGCCCGTGTTCGTGGTGTTGTTACCCGTGTTGGCGCCCGCGGCAGCGTTGTACAGACCGCCGTTCTGACCAGCGCCGCCGAAGAAGTAGTCGGCAGGATTGGTGCCGTTCGCGGTGAAGCTGGTGATCTGCGCCTGTTCCAACGACATGGCCGCGGTGAACATGCCAGACTTCACATCGCCGAATCTTTGCTGCAGGCGAAGGCCGGGCTGACGTGTCCAGGAGAAGCCGACCATGTACTGCGAATCGACGGTGTTTGGCAGTTTCTCGGTGCGGTTGTTCGTGCTCAGGCCGTCTTCCGTGACCAACGACCACATCTGACCGCCGGTGACGGCAAACCCGCCTTGCGTTTCGCCCTTGCCCCAAATCTGACGCTGGCGGAGAACGTAGCTGTCGGACTGGTTGTTGTTTGACGAGGTGCCTGTGCCGAGGAAGTCAGCCTCGAAGTACCCTGACAGCTTGTACTTGCCGGCGTTGCCTTCAAACAGGCCGCCGAGACGCGACTGACGGCCGGAGAAGTTCAGCTCGCTCACGTGACCTTCGATAGCGCCAGGGAACGGGATGGAGTTAAACGGAGTGTTGATGTCAGAGTTGAGCGAGCGGTTGCGGAAGACACCTTCGAGAGCGAAGAAGGCCACCGGCGTGATGGTGACGCCCTTGTAGTGGAGCACGGTGGGCGAGTTGATTTCGTCTTCAATGCGCGCCTGGTTCGCGATCACGGTCTCCTGCAAGCCCACGTTGGTGGCCTTCAGGTCGGTGACGGAGGTGGAGAGCGTGTCGGCCTTGGCGGACGCTGCTGCAGCGGCGGCGGTCGCATCGCTGGCGGACTGCGCTGCGCTGGCAGCCTGTGCCTGAGCAGTGGAGACACTCTGCTGCGCGGCCTGCACCTGCGCATCGCGTGCGGCAAGCTGCTGTTTCATGGCGTCGATCTGTGCCTGCTGGGCCTGCATGGCTTCGCGCAGCTCGCGAATCTGCCTCTCAGCGATGGATTCCTTGTGGACTGCGGGCACGGCCTTGCGGACGGGCTTCTTGGTGGACTTGATGGTAGGGCTCGCCTGGCCAATGGCGGAAGCCGAAACCAGCGTCAGAGCAGTCATCGTCGCGACAATCATCGTCGCGCCCCGTGTGGTCATTCGTGTCATCGTTCCTCAGTACGGAACGGCTAAGGGCTTATGGTCTGCGATATCGTTCGCAGACCGCGCACTCCTTGCCAATTGTGTCCGTTGAAGATCATCCTCGACACACGGGATGAACGAAGTGCGAATGGATTGTGAACGGACGATGATATCCGCGACAGTACGTCCCGCCGTGTGTTGAGGTGAGAATCTGCGCGATTCCATGGGTAGTGTTCAAAGATGGCTTGACGCGGGCCTCACCCGGCGCTATTCTTTGCCCAACTTTGGCCGATTCGGTGCACTTCGCCAATCCGTCGCAAGCCGCCCCGGGGCATCATGCCGCGGCGATGGCAGCGCAGTTTGCTGCCGGCGCCGCATCGCACAATCCCCATTCCAAATCCAATGAGAAGCAGTCAACGCACCCCCGCCCTATGGAGGCTTAATTCACTTGGTCAAAAGCTCGCTCGACATCACGCCTAACATGGAAGCCCTGTTCTTTGGGAATCGCGAAGAAAACAAGCGGTTGGTTGAGAGAGAACTTGATGTGACGATCGAGCTACGATCGCATGGCCTTGAGGTTGAGGGGGGAAGCGAGTCGGTTGAGCTTGTGGAAAAGCTCATCCGCGACTACGACTCGCTGCGGCGAAGCGGTGTCTCGCTGGCCGGGCCGGAGCTTCACGCGCTGGTGAAGCTTGCCATCGATGATCCCACGACAACGCTGAAGTCGCTGGTGGACAGCGGACGGCAGCGGACGGCACAAGGCATCAAGCGGATGGTCAATCCGCGCTCGCCGAACCAGAAGAAATATGTCGAGGCGATTGAGCAGAATGACATGACCTTCGGCATTGGGCCTGCCGGTACCGGCAAGACCTACCTTGCCGTGGCGATGGCCGCGAGTGCGCTTATGGCGAAGAAGGTGGAGCGCATCATCCTGGTACGGCCCGCGGTGGAGGCAGGTGAGCGGCTGGGCTTCCTGCCGGGATCGCTGCAGGAGAAGGTCGATCCGTATCTGCGGCCGCTGTACGACGCTTTGTATGACCTGCTGGACAAGGAGCGCGTCGACAAGATGCTGGAGAAAGGCATCATTGAGGTCGCCCCGCTGGCGTTTATGCGTGGGCGTACGCTGTCGAACGCGTTCATCATCATGGATGAGGCGCAGAACACCACGAATGAGCAGATGAAGATGTTTGTGACACGCCTTGGCATGAACTCGAAGGCTGTAATCACGGGCGATCTGACGCAGATCGATCTGCCGAACCCGAAGCGCAGCGGCCTGTTGGAAGCGCTGAATGTGCTGAATGGCGTGGAAGGTGTGAGCTTCTGTCACTTCGAGGACAAAGATGTGGTTCGTCACAACCTGGTGCAGCGGATTGTGCGTGCGTATGACACGCATCAGCGCGAGCAGCAGCTTTCATTAGGGCTGGCGGAACCGGCCCTGGACGGAACGGTCCCGGCGAACCCGCCGCAGCCGCCTGCGCGTAAAACACAGTAGTTCGCAGGCATACGCGGTAGCATCTACAGGAGAGGCGCGCTGCGTTCTCTCCTGTTTGCTTTTGTTTCTTTCTTGCGAGGCTCCTTGATCGTCGTAGAACCTCCGAGTAGCGGCACCATGCCTGCCCTGGATCGCGCGGCCCTGGCACGTTTTGTGATGCGTGCGCGGAAAGCGGCTGCGCTGGATGGCGCGGTGACGGTGTTGCTGGCAGATGATGCGCGGCTGAAGGAGCTGAACCGCACGTATCGGCACAAGAATAAGCCAACGGATGTGTTGAGCTTTCCTGCGGGCGAGAACGGTGAAGGCGTTGCGGGCGACCTTGCGATCTCAGTTGAGACTGCGGCACGGCAGGCTGCGGAGCATGGGCATGCGCTCTACGATGAGCTGCGCATCCTTGTGCTGCACGGTGTGCTGCATCTTGCGGGCTATGACCATGAGGCGGACAAGGGAGAGATGCGTGCGCTGGAGAGTGCGCTGCGCGAGAAGTTGAAGCTGCCGGTTGGGTTGATTGAGCGGACGCTGCCGGCGAAGGCAAAGAAAGGCGGTCGCGCTGTACGCGATTCCCACCCTTCGACAAGCTCAGGGCAGGCTCCATCTGCTTCGCGTATGAATGGGGCACACATTTCTTCTGACATGCCGAAGAAGGCCGTTGCAACGAAGAAGGTTGCGCGATGACCCTGCTAGCCATACTGCTTTTGCTGACCGTGCTTACCATGACGTCGTATGCGGACCGCGTGTACAGCGAAATGGGCAAGTTTCTGGCGCGTAGTTTTCAGGACAATCTGGATGCGTGGGTAGAGCGGATTGAGCCGCGGCTGGGGCTATCGCGCGACAGTGTTGCGCTGTCCGCTTCGATTCTGCGGCAGACGTCACTGGCGGCGATTGCGCTTGTGATCGGGATGAAGCGTTTTGAGGGCGAGAGCACGACCGGCTGGGTGGTGTACGCCGAGACGTTGTTTGAGCTTGCGCTGATTGTGATTGTGTTTGACCGCGTGCTGCCGCACCTGCTGTTTGTGCGCACGCGTGGGCTTTGGGCGAGCCGTTTGCGATGGCCGCTGCAGGCCCTGTTTTACCTGGTGCTGCCGATCACGCTGATGCTTGGGCTGTTGCTCTCGATTGCATCGCTGGCGGAGCCGGAGGATGAGGAGACGCCGGATCATCCGGATGAGGGCGTGGACGCGTTGCTGGAGGCCGGTGAGGAAGAAGGCATCCTGGAGCAAAGCGACAGCGCGCTGGTGCGCAGCGTGGTGGAGTTTGGTGACATGGTGGTGCGCGAGGTGATGACGCCCCGGCCAGAGATGTTTACGGTGCCGGACACGATGACGCTGGCGGAGTTCACCGCGATGTTGCAGGAGAATCCGTTCTCGCGCGTGCCTGTGTACAGCGGCAACGTGGATGACATCACGGGCATCGCCTTTGCGCATGATCTGTTACAGGTGGCCGATACCGATGCGACCACACGCACCGTTCGCGAGATGCAGCGGGCTGCTGCCTTTGTTCCTGAGCCGAAGAAGGTAAACGAGCTGCTGCGCGAGATGCAGAGCGAAAAGCAGCACATGCGCATTGTGATCGATGAATATGGCGCCGTGGCTGGGCTGGTGACGATCGAGGATTTAATTGAGGCCATCGTGGGCAACATTGAAGACGAGCACGATGAAGATGGCCTGGCCGAGGCTGTCCGCGAGGACGATGGGTCATACATTGTGCCGGGCAACATGGATGTTGGCGATTTGCGCGGGTTGCTGGCGAAGGACGCTGAGGCGGATCATCAGCCGCTGCGCTTACGGACGGATTTGGAGGCTACGACTGTCGGTGGTTTAGTCTCGGAACTTGCCGGGCATATACCGCTGCCCGGTGAGGTCGTCGAAAGTGATGGGTTACGGCTCGAGGTGATGAGCGCGACATCGCGGCTGGTGACGCAGGTGCGGGTCAAAATGCTGGAGCCGCCGGAAGAGTCTGAAGATTAGTCAAAGCGCCAAGACTAAAGCCTTCCTGCGTCCGCGTGATTGAGTGGGCTGAAGCCCACTGCTCCCTCCGATACAACGTTTCAAGGAATCCCTAGTCGATTGGTTCCTTCAGCATCTCTGTCTTGTACTTGGGCGCGAGCTCTGCCGCTTTTTTCTTGAAGGCTTCCATCTCTTCCGGTGTTGGCTTGGGTGGCGGTGTGGTGCGTGTGGCAACGGGTACGCCGATGGCGGCAAAGAACTCTTCCTGGCCTGCAGGTGCGCAAATGCAGAGCAACCGCGTGTCGGCTGCGGATGCATTGTGAAACTGGTGCGGTGCGTTGGCTGGGATGTGCAGGGTTTGACCAGCCTTGACCGTGGTCTTTTCGCCGCGGAAGGTGGCTTCCATCTCGCCTTCGAGCAGGATGAACGTCTCTTCAAAGTCGTGGCGGTGCGGGCCGGGACCGCCGCCGGGTGGGATGTGCATGTCAATGAGCGTGAACTTGCCTGCGGTGTCTTTGCCGGAGAGCAGGATCGTGTAGGTGTCGCTGACGAGGCCGATGTGCGGCAGAGTGTCGCTGTCAGCCATGGCAATCGCGAGCGTGCGAGCGAGATCATCGGGCGGCAGACTATGCGCGGTGAGGATGTTGCTGTCGGTCATAGCTGAGTAGATGCAAGAAGCGCACGTCCTGAAACGGACATACACTAGAACGATGGCCTTTCGTTCTGGATTTGTTGCGATCGTTGGCCGGCCGAATGCCGGCAAGTCCACGCTGCTGAATGCGCTGCTGGGCGAGAAGCTGGCGATTGTGACACACAAGGCGCAGACCACGCGCACACGCATCCTGGGCGTGCTGGAAGTGCCTGCCAAGGGCAAGAGCAAGACGCGGCCCGCGCTGCCTGCGGCACAGGTAGTCATCGTGGATACGCCGGGTGTGCACAAGCCTTCATCGCAGCTGGACAAGCGCATGATGCAGGAGGTGCATGACGCGCTGGAGTCGCGCGATGCCGTGCTGTTTATGGTGGATGCGACGCATCGTCTGCATGAGCCTGCGGAACGCGTCGAAGGCAAGCAGCCTTCGCCGAGCGAGGATAAGAAGGCGTTATCCGCGGCGGAAGATGCGTTTGCGTTGAGCCTGCTGCGCAATGTGACGTGCCCGGTGATCCTTGTGCTGAACAAGATCGATCTGCTGAAGCGTGAGGAGTTGCTGCCGCTGATTGCGCATTGGTCAGAGAAGTACACCTTTGCGGAGACGGTGCTGATCTCAGCGAAGAAGGAAGATGGGCTGGATCTGCTGACGGAGAAGATTGTGGCGCTGCTGCCCGCGGGTGAGCGCTACTTCCCTGCCGATCAGTTGACCGATCAGCCGTTGCGCTTTCTTGCGGCGGAGTTGATCCGCGAGAAAATTCTGCTGTTCACGGGTGAAGAGGTGCCGTACGCGTCGGCTGTGGTGATTGAAAAGTTTGAAGAGCCTGGGCCGCAACGCAAGCCCAAGAAGAACTCGACGGAGGAGCCGAAGCTGCCTGTGACGAAGATTGCGGCAGCAATCTTTGTGGAGCGCACGGGGCAGAAGGCGATCCTGATTGGCAAGGGCGGCGCGATGCTGAAGCAGATTGGCACCGCTGCTCGCAAGGAGATTGAGGGGCTGCTGGGCACGCGCGTTTTCCTGGAGCTATTTGTGAAGGTGAAGGAAGACTGGCGGTCGAAGCGCGGCTTTGTGGAAGAGCTGGACTGGCGACGTCAGCTGGAGTCGCTGGGTGTGCAGCAGGATCGGGACAAGCCTGCGGAAGAGTAGTACGCTGGTTTTGCCTATGACTGTCTCTGCACGCTAACGCCCTGCACCGTTGCCTTTGATTGACCAAGGTAGACGTGTGCCTGTGAGGCCCTTAGCCATGGAGACGATTCCCTTGAAGATGCCTGATGTAGTGACGGCGCGGTTGCGCCTGGTTGCGATTACCCACGAGATGCTGGATGCGGAGACCGTGGATGCTCGCGGGCTGGAACCCTTGCTGCAGGCGCGTGTGCCTGCGGAGTGGCCCGACGAGAATTGGGAGCCGCATGTGTTTGAGTTCATTTGCAAACAGTATGCGGAACATCCGGAGACGCTGGGCTGGCACCGTTATGTTGTGTTGCCGGGCGATGACCCGGTATTGATTGGCGCCGCCGGTGCGTTTCGCAAGAGCGACGAAGAAGCCGAGTTTGGCTATGCGATTTTGAAGCCGTGGCAGCGGAATGGTTTTGCCACGGAAGCTGCGCGGGCTGTTGTGGAGCAGGTGTTTGCATTGCCGGGCATCACGAGTGTGATTGCGCACACGTTTCCGCATCTGGTGGAGTCGATTCGAGTGATGGAGAAGTGTGGGTTGGCGCCGGATGGTGCGGGTGATGAAGAAGGGACTATGCGGTATCGGTTAGTTCGTTAACCGTTAACTTTCCTTCGTCGTAACGCCGAGCGTCTTCATCTTGCGGTAGAGGTGGCTGCGTTCCAGGCCGAGGGCGTCGGCGGTGCGGCTTACGTTGCCGTTGCATTCTTCCAGCTTCTTGAGGATGTAGTCGCGCTCGTAGGCTTCGCGTGCCTGCAGCAGTGTGCCGAAGTCTTCGGTGCGGCTGCGGGCGCCGTCGCGTGCGGGTTCGCGATAGACGAGCACCGGCAGATGCTTGCGTTCAATGCGGTTGACCTTGGGGTTGAGGATGAGGACGCGTTCGATGACGTTGCGCAGCTCGCGCACGTTGCCGGGCCAGTGATACTGCTTGAGCGTGGCAAGGGCGTCTGCGGAGATTTCAACGCGCGGGCGGCCGTACTGGCGGCCGAACTCCTGCAGGAACTCCTGCACGAGAGATGGGACGTCCTCCACGCGGTCGCGCAACGGCGGCACGAAGAACGGAATGACATTGAGGCGGTAGAAGAGGTCTTCGCGGAAATTACCGCGTGCGATCTCTTCTTCGAGGTCCTTGTTGGTGGCGGCGATGACGCGCACGTCAATGTGGACGGGCTGCGAGGCGCCGACGGGATAGAAGCGCTGCTCATCAAGCGCGCGGAGGACCTTGGCCTGGGTTTTGAGACTCATGTCGCCGACTTCGTCGAGGAAGAGCGTGCCTCCGTCGGCGCGTTCGAAGGTGCCTCGTTTTTCGGGTGGTGCGCCGGGCACCGCTCCGTGGCGATGGCCGAAGAGTTCACTCTCGATGAAGTCTTCCGGAATGGCGGCGCAGTTGAGTTCAACGAAGACACGGTCGGCGCGCAGGCTTTCCGCGTGCATGGTGCGTGCAATGCGCTCTTTGCCGGTGCCGGATTCGCCGTAGATGAGGACGCGACCGTTCGTGGGCGCCATGAGCTTGATCTGCTGGCGAAGCGCTTTGAGCGGCACGCTTTCGCCGGTGACGTACGCCCGCTGCGACATCTGCTGCTGGAACTCGCTGTTGTCCTGCTTAAGGCGGTGCGCTTCGCTGGCGTTCTTGAGGACGAGGAGTGTGCGGTCGAGCGAGAGCGGCTTTTCGAGGAAGTCGTATGCGCCCAGCTTGGTGGCGCGCACCGCGGCTTCAATGGTGCCGTGGCCGGAGATCATGATGACCTCGGGCGGCGCTTGAAGGCCGAGTTCGCGGATGCGTGCAAGGACGTCGAGGCCGTCGCCGTCGGGCAGCCAGATATCGAGGAGGATGACATCGTATTCGGCGTCGCGGATGAGCTCAAGGGCTTCCGTTGCGCTGCCGGAACTGGCAACGGCGTAGCCCTCCTCGCGGAGAATGTTTTCCAGCGAGGAGCGGATTTCAGCTTCGTCGTCAACGACCAGAACGTGCTTCACGCGGTGCGGACCTCAATATTTGAGCCTTCGGATGCAGGCTCCGGCGTAGCGGGTGCCAGCGGCAGTTCGAGGATGAAGCGTGCGCCGGTGGGCGTGTTCTGCTCGGCGCGGATGCTGCCCTGATGGTCAGCCATGATCTTGGCGGCGATGGTGAGACCGAGGCCGCTGCCGCGCTGCTTGGTGCTGAAGTACGGCAGGAAGAGGCGTTCGCGCATCTCGTCGGTAACACCGGGACCGCTGTCGGCGACGACGAGTTCGAGCATGCCGGGCGACTGCTCGGAGCGGCGGGTTTCGATGCGAATCTCACGCAGCAGGCTGTCGTGCATGGCCTCGGCTGCGTTGTCGATGAGGTTGGAGAGCGCGCGCTTGATGGCTTCGGGATCGGCCAGGACGAGGGGCAGGTTGCGACTGAGCGATTGCACCACTTTTGTTTTGTCGAGGCGTCCTGCAAAGAGCGCGAGCGTGTTTTCGACGATGGTGTTAAGGTCCGCCGGGCGTGGGCTGGCGCTGGGGAACTCTGCGAGTGAAGAAAACTGATCGACCAGCGAACGCATGCTATCGACGGAGGAGCTGATGACTTCGCTGCAGCGGTGGATCGTCGCGACGGAGGGTGAATCCACGTTGGTTTGACGCAGCGTGTCACCGAGACGCACGATGTGGCGGCGGATCTGCTCGGCCGAGAGCGAGATGGGCGTGAGTGGGTTCTTGATTTCGTGAGCGACGCGGCGGGCGACTTCCTTCCATGCGGACTGTTTCTGCGCGCGGAGGAGTTCGGTTGCGTTTTCGAGGACGAGAACGTAGCCGGTGGGGGTGCGTGTGCCGGCGGAGATGCTTTCGAGGAGAGCGACAGTGATGGCGATGCTGAGCGTGCCGCTGGCCGCGTGCATCTCCATTTCAGCGGCGGCGGTGCCCATGCGGTGGCTGCGGCGCAGCAGGCGATCGACGCTCTCGACGACATCGGACGGGAGCGCTTCGTCGATGAGCAGGCCAAGGAAGGCGCGCTGGCCGCCGGGATCGAGCATTTCGCTGAAGGCACGATTGACGACGCGGATGCGGCGGTCGGTGTCGAGCATGACGACGCCGTTGGGAATGGTTTGCAGCATGGTCTCGAGCTCGCGGCGGCGTGCTTCGAGTTCGACGTTGGCTTCGAAGACCTGCACGGTGCTCTTTTCGACGAGGCGACGGCTGCTTTCGAGGTCCTCGGCCATGGTGTTGAAGCTCTGGACGAGGTCGCCGAGTTCTTCGGTAGCAGAGGCTTCGACGCGCTGGTCGTAGTTGCCCTGTGCGATCGCGCTCATAGCGTCCGCCAGCGCTTCGACGGGGCGCGTGACCTGCTTGGAGAGATGCAACGCGAGCCAGCTTGCGACGAAGAGCGCGAGGCTGGTGATCATGAGCATCAGCAGCATGTAGGTGGTGCGAATCTGGCGACGGAGGCGGAAGAGCGTCCAGTATTGCCGCCCCGCCCGGTCAAGCTGCGCGATGTGCGAGGTCATGCCCTCGGGCAGTGGCAGCGCGGCGACAATCAGGACGTCTGACCCCACCCAAGCCGATCCGCAGATGTAGTCTGCGCCACCAGTCGACAGTATTGGCCCGTCGTTGCGGTGAGCCGCCTGCAGCGTCATGTTTGCGAGCGGACCAGAGGCCTGCGGGCGCAGCGGTGAGGACGGAGGCTGGCCTGCCGCATCATCATCAAAGGGCAGATCCTGCGGCTGCCATGTGCTTAGACGCGCAGCGTTCTGAGGAGCGGCATGGTGTGAGGCGATGAGCGCGCTGCCATGCGAATTGGCACTGTTGCGGAAGATGAGGAAGAAGCCGCCCTGCAGGGTGACGTCATGTGTCTTCATCATCTGGTCCAGCTGAGGAGCTGGTAACAGCGTGCCGTCGGGCTTCAGGATGGTGGTGGCGAGGTCTTCCGCCTCAGACTTGGCATTCGCAGCAACGTAGTGGGACAGGTCTACTGCGATGCGGGACGACTCATCGCGCAGCTGGGATGCGGGCTGCGAGAACCATCGCTCGACCGCGCGGTTCATGAGGAGATAGCTGAAGCCGAACATGCAGCTGATGGGCAGGAGCGAGAGCAATACTGCGCCCCACAGCATGCGTGTCCGCAGGCGCGCTCCAAGCACGCGGTTGCGCTGCTCCGCGTAGAGCTTGAGAGCGTTGCGCATGAGCAGAACGAGTGTGGTGATGAAGAGCAGGAACGCGATGAAGGAGATCGAGGTGAAAAGAACGATCTCGCCGGGCGTGGTGGGGTTGAGGAAGCTGAGACGGAAGGCGTTGAGCGCGGCAAGGCCGAGAAAGAGCAGAAGGAAGCAGACGCCAACGACAATCAACAGGATCTTGCGTTGCCGAGTGGGTTCCATTGTGTCTCCGCCGTGCAAGCGATTATAGGGCTGGAGTGTTGAGCGCAGCAGCTTTGGAGCAGCTGCGCTCGATGCGACCAGCTACAGCAGTTCCGAGACCGGCTTCCAGTCCTTGCCCTGGCCTTTGGCCACGGCCTTGTAGGTGAGTGTGCCGGCGTAGGTGTTGACGCCTTCCGCAATACCGGGATCAGACGTGATGGCGGCTTGCGCGCCCTCGTTTGCGAGCTTCAGGACGTAGGGGAAGGTTGCGTTGGTGAGCGCCAGCGTGGATGTGTTTGGGACGGCTGCGGGCATGTTCGTCACGCAGTAGTGGACAACGCCGTCAACCTCGTACGACGGGTCGGTGTGGGTGGTGGGGCGGGCGGTTTCGATGCAGCCGCCCTGGTCGATGGCGACGTCCACGATGACAGCGCCCTTCTTCATCTTGCTGACCATGGCTGCCGTTACCAGCTTGGGTGCGGCCGCGCCGGGGATAAGGACACCGCCGATGAGCAGGTCGGCTTCGCACGCGACCCTCGCGATGTTGTAGGGGTTGGAGGCGAGCGTGTAGACGCGGCCGTTGAAGATGTCGTCGAGGTCGCGGAGGCGGTTGAGGCTGAGGTCGACGATGGTAACTTTAGCGCCGAGGCCGAGCGCCATTTTGGCCGCGTTGATGCCGACGATACCGCCGCCGATGATGACCACGTTGCCGGGGGGCACACCAGGGACGCCGCCCAGCAGCAGGCCGCGACCGCCGTTCTTCTTCTGCAAATATTCCGCGCCAACCTGCACGCTGAGGCGGCCGGCGACTTCGCTCATGGGCGTGAGCAGCGGCAGCGAACCGGCGCGGTCGCGGACGGTCTCATACGCGATGCCCGTGACTTTCTTCGTCATCAGAGCTTCGGTGAGAGCGGGCAGCGGTGCGAGATGCAGGTACGTGAAGAGGACCAGGCCTTCGCGGAAGTGGCTGTATTCCTTCTCGACGGGCTCTTTGACCTTGACGACCATGTCGGCGAGGCGCCAGGTGTCGTAGGCCGAGCCGACGATTTCAGCACCAGCGGCCTGGTATTCGTCGTCGGAAAAGGCAGATAGGTCGCCGGCGCCAGTCTGGACCAACACAGTGTGGCCTGCCTGCACCAGCGCGTGCACGCCTGCCGGGGTCACTCCGACACGGGTTTCGTGGTCCTTCACTTCCTTGGGTACACCAACAATCATGTTCTTGAATCCCTCTCACCAACGAGGATAAACGCAGGTATGCGAGGGCCGTCCACTCGACAGAGTACGGGGTCTACAATCGATCTGTAGCTTTCCAGCCGACAATGCCCATACGCCTGCAGCGGATCACAACCACAAGCCGCTGGATCCCAGAGATCGACGGCCTTCGATTTGTGGCGATTGCGTCTGTTCTGCTGGTGCACGTCTTTGATCAGATGGTGACGCGCGGGGGCTACTATGAGCCGTTCAGCAACCAGCACCCGGTTCTGCTGCGACAGATGAATCTGCTTGGCCGCGGCGTCGAAGTGTTCTTCGTCATCAGCGGCTTCATTCTGGCGCAACCGTTTCTCCGTCAGTTTCAGGACGGGGGAAAGCGGGTAGATCTTGGCGGGTTTTATCTGCGCAGGCTCACACGGCTGGAGCCGCCTTATATCTTTGCGCTGTTACTGTACGCCTCCGCGATGGTGCTCTTCCGGCACGGATCTGCGCACGTGGTCGGACTGTCTCTGCTGACCAGCGTTTTATACGTTCATAACTTCTTCCGGTCGCTGCCGCCGGTCAATTTTGTGACGTGGAGCCTCGAAGTCGAGGTGGTATTTTACCTTCTTTCCCCCTTGCTCGCGTACGTCTTCGCGATCCGCAGCCGGAAGGTGCGCACCACCGTTCTGCTTGCGGCCATCGCGGCTGATGCGTTCATTCCCTGGACCGGCCCGACTCGCGTCGGCTTCTTCTTTCCTGCGGAGATGTGTTACTTCCTTGTCGGTTATCTGCTTGCCGATCTGCGTATCCACCAGCGCGAGGCGTGGAAGCATCCATTGTGGGATGTGGCCAGCTTCACTCTTTGGCCGGTGCTGTTTCTGTTTCCACAGTTCCGTTGGTCCTCACCGGTGCTGTGCGTTTTGCTTATGGTGTGCTTCTGCGCGTCGTTCCTAGGGCCGGCGACACGACACTTGCTGGGTGTGCAGTGGGTGGCCTTATTTGGGGGAATGTGTTACTCCACCTACCTTTTGCACGCGTTGATCATCTCCACGCTGTTCCCACTCACGCGGCGTTTCATTAGCGGGGACCACATCTACGCCTCCTACGTGGGCCAGGCCGTCTTGCTGCTGACTGCGATTGTGGCAGCCAGCCTTCTGTATTTTGTGGCGATCGAGCGACCGTGCATGGACCCGAGATGGCCGCAGAAACTTGCCCGCGCGTTATTGCGGCGCAAGATGCCGTCCACTCCGGTAGCGTAACGCCTGAATGGCACTGACTAGTTTGGCGCTCACTGGTGGCGCCCGCGGAGGTGTCCGCGATAAGCCGCTACAATCAGGGACTAGAGTTAAGTTTCAGGAATCCGGTACCGTACATGCCCCAGAACGACTACAAGATGCGCACCTCGCGCTCGCGCAATATGCGCTCGCTTTTCTCGCTTTTTTCTAACGATCTGGCGATTGACCTGGGGACGGCGAACACCCTCGTCTACGCTAGCGGCAAGGGCATCGTGGTGAACGAGCCTTCCATTATCGCGGTCAATAAAGTGACCAACGAAGTGGAGGCCGTGGGCAAGGAGGCCAAGGAGATGGTGGGCCGCACCCCCGGCAACATCATCGCCATCCGGCCCATGAAGGACGGAGTGATCGCCGACTTCCGCCACACGGAAAAGATGTTGAACTACTTCATCCAGAAGGCGCACAACCGCAAGATGCTGGTGCATCCGCGGATCATCATCGGCGTGCCGAGCGAGATTACGCAGGTGGAGAAGCGTGCCGTGGAAGACAGCGCGTATCGCGCGAAGGCTTCTGAGGTGTATCTCGTAGAGCAGGCCATGGTGGCTGCGATTGGCGCGGGCTTGCCGATCACGGAACCCGGCGGCAACATGGTGGTCGATATCGGCGGCGGAACGACGGATATTGCGGTGATTTCGCTGGCGGGCATTGTGTATTCGCGGTCGGTGCGCATGGCCGGCAACCAGATGGACGAAGCGGTAATGAACTTCCTGAAGCGGAAGTACAACCTGCTGATTGGCGAGCGGACGGCGGAACAGATCAAGATTGAGATTGGCTCGGCGTTCCCGCTGGACCGCCCGCTGACGATGGAGATCAAGGGCCGTAATCTGATTGAGGGCGTGCCCAAGACCATCACGGTGGACGATTCGGAGATTCGCGAGGCGCTGAGCGAATCGATCGCAACGATTATGAACGCGATTCGCGTGGCGTTGGAGCGGACCCCGCCAGAGCTGTCAGCGGACATCAGCGACCGTGGCATTGTGCTGACAGGTGGCGGTGCGCTGATCAAGAACCTGGACCGCCGCATTCGCGAAGAGACGGGTTTACCTGTTTCGATTGCGGACGACCCATTGGCGTCGGTGGTACTGGGTACGGGCCGGATGCTGTCAGACTTCAGTCTGCTGCGTAAGATATCGATCGACTAACCCTCCGGAAGGCACGCGCGGCACGGTCGGATGGAATCGTTCTTCAGCCGGTATAAAAGTGCGCTGGTACTGCTTGCGGTGCTGCTGGCACAGGTCATCGGGCTTGCATCGCAGATGCGGCGCGACGACTATGCCTCACGCGCCGATGGTCACAACGTGCGCGTTGCGCGTGCCTGGGCCGCGTACACCATTACACCCATCGAGGTCGCTCTGAAGCACATGGGCGGCGGCATCCGTGGCCTTTGGAACAGCTACATCGATCTGCGCCACGTTCGCCAGCATGACAGGGATCTGCAGTACCAAATTGACCAGCTGCGGTTGCGCGAAGCCTCACTCGCTGAAGACGCGCGGCAGGGCCAGCGGCTGCAGCGCATGCTGGAGTTCAAGCAGCAGTACGTGGGCAAAACGGTGGCAGCACAGGTGGTGGGTACGGGCGGCGGCGATGCGTCACGCATCCTGGTGATCGACAAGGGAGCGGACGACGGCCTGCGGCCCGACATGGCGGTGATCACGCCGGACGGCATTGTCGGCAAGATACGGGATGTCTTTGCGAAGTCGTCGCAGGTGTTGCTGCTGAACGATGTGAGTGCGGGAGCAGGTGTGGTGCTGATCTCGACGCGCAGCCGGGGTATTTTACGGGGCACGGCATCGGGCGAGGTCCAGATTAACAACCTGCTGCCGGATGAGCGCATCAAGCCGGGCGAGCCGGTCATCACCAGCGGCGGCGACCGCATCTTCCCACGCGGCCTGACCGTGGGTACTGTTAAGTCCGTGCGGCCTGACCCGGAGCACCAGCCTTATACCTCCATCGTGATCAAACCGGCGGCGAACCTGGACCGGCTGGAAGAGGTGCTGGTGGTAACGGATGTGGCTGAGCAGCTGGCCGCGTCGCCCAACGCAGGATCGGATGATAACGAGGCGGGCAAGAAGGCCGCGGAGGTTGTCGCGGACAAGCTGCCGGGCCTGACCGACCCTGCAGCGGTGAAGGCCGGCACGGATGCCGCGCCCGCACCGGATCCGACCGGGCAGAGCCTTGCACCCAAGCCCAAGCCGGCAGTCCACGCCGACCGCTTCACGCCTGGTGCTGTTCCTGCGGCTTCGTCGTTGGAGCCGGGGGCTGCGCATACCGTGCAAACGGCGCCGGCGAAACCGGCCTCGCAGACACAGGCGCCAGCGCACGAAACGGAGCAGCCGTGATGAAGGCAGGCCGCTGATGCCACGACGCAGCTTTACCAACCGGCGCGAGCTGGAGGAGCACGACTTTCACCCCATTGTGCTGGTCGCCGTGGTGTTGTGTGTGCTGTTCCTGCAGGCGTACCTGCCGCGCGTGTGGCGGCCGCTGGGCATCCTGGACCTGCCGCTGATCGTGGTGCTGTACCTGTCGATCTCGTGGCGCAATCCAACGGCCGGCACGCTGATGGGTGCTGTGGTGGGCATTCTGCAGGACCTGCCGAATAACCAGTACATTGGCGTCAACGGCATGGCGAAGGCCGTAGTCGGGTACTCTGCGGCTTCGATCGGATTGAAGATCGATGTGGATAACCTGGTGACGCGGCTTGGCATGAACTTCGGTTTCTGCCTGTTGCAATCGGCGCTGCTGTTTATAATCCATCGCTTTCTGCTGGGTGAAAGCGGATATGCGTTGCAATGGTTGCACGAGCTGATTCGCGCGGCAGTGAATGCTGCCGTGGCGCTGCCGATGTTCCTGCTGCTGGACCGTACGCGGCTGGATTAGCGTTGCGAGTCGGTGGACTCTGCCGACGACAATGACAGTGCGATGTTTGCCTCACCTGCCAGACGGAACGGAGTGAGCGCCTGCACCTCGCGCTCGTGCAGTTTGCGATCCGCGGCGTCAACGGGTGGCAGAGTGTAGATCTCAAGTTGTGCATCGCGCAGCACAGCGAGCCGCAGGCCGTCGGGTGAGAGGGCGAAGTTGCCGGCAGGGCGCTGGACGGGCGAGGCGGTAACGCGGAGCAATTCGTCACCTTCGCGATCGCCAAAGACGCGCACCTCCTGTCCACGGATGCCGTCGCCGAAGCGTGCATCGTCTTCGTGCATGGGCACGTTGGTGATGGTGTTACGCATGGCAAAGCGGCCGACGGCCGGCGCCGGGTCGATCGCCAGCCAGAGTGGAGGGTCGTCGGTGGTAAAGACCCACTTTGCCTCGGCCATCAGGTTGAAGCCACCCATCAGGCGCTTGTCGTCCCCACCGCGGCAGCCGAAGGCAAAAAACTCGGCATCGCTGATGAAGTAGCCACGCGGCCTGCAGGTGCTGGTAAAGCCGGCAAGCTGGATGGTTTTGCCGGTGTATGGATGGAAATCGAAGCCCCAATGGGTGCGGTCCTCAGGCACGCTTTCGAGCACGCCCATGGACGTAAAAGGAAACGTGAAGAGATCCCTTGCAGCGACCTTGCCCCGGCCGGTGAGCGCGACAGCTCCGTCGGGTCCGATGGCGATGCGAAAAAAGGTCGCGGTTACCGGGTGATCGTGCTTTTCGAGAGGGTCGTCACCTATCTTTGCGGCGGGCGAGGTCTCGAGCAGCAGCACATCCCGCGATGGGCTGGTCTCCACCAGGTCCAGATCGCCATCGGATGCGACGAGGAGCCGCTGGCCCATGTGCTCCGGGTTAAAGCTGCCCAATGGGTCCAGCGAGTAGAGGTTGTTGCGGACGCGGAGAAGGAAGTGGCCGCTTGCAAGGGGCCACAGGTAGGTGGCACGGTCGTGCAGGCGCCATTCGGTTTCGCGGATTGCCTTGCCGTCGGGCAGGTGGATGACCACGGCACGAACGGTGTGGTCATCGTCGCTCTCCCGCTGGTCCGGGTCGCGCGTCATCAACTTGCGGGCGCTGTAGGTCAGCAGCAGGTTGTCTGGATTGATGAAGCTGAGGGTCGCGTTTGCGTAGCCTCCGCGCAGTGCCATGGCATTGGAGGAAGGGCGGTAGCCGTAGCTCTCAAGCGACAGGGACAGCGTGGGTTTGGGTGGCTGCTTTGCCGGCTCCTCGGCGCGCGACAGAGCCGCGCATAACAGCAGGGCGCATAGCAACGAGCGACGGAGGATGGTGTGACAGCGCATGAAGTGTGAGACGCAGACGCCAGCCGCGCGCATGCACCTCCATCGTAGATGGCGCGACCTTGGTTTGCACCGGCCGAAAACGGGACTGTGCGACAGTGGAGAGATGCACACAGGCACCTCCAGCCCAGTCCGGACGACGCCGCGAGCGCGCGGCTTTGTGGCCTGCGCGGCTGCCGGGACACTGTGGGGATTGGGCTTTTTCTTCGGGAAGATCGCATTGCGCGAGGTTTCCGTGGGACACATGGTGCTGTACCGGTTCCTATTTGCTGCGGTTGCCGTATTGCCCATGGCGGTGCGGCCGTCGGGTACATGGTCACGGCGCGATTGGACGATTCTTTGCATATCGGCGTTTTTCGGCGTGCCGCTGCAGTTTCTGGTGCAGTTTAAGGGGCTGTCGCTGACGACGCTGGCGCATGCCGCTTTGATGATCGGAACGATGCCGGTGATCCTTGCCGCTGCTGCCGCATTCGTTCTGCACGAGCGGCTGGACAGGGTGGGCTGGGGCTCGCTTGTGGCATCGACGGCCGGGGCATGCCTGATTGCGATGGGCCGCAGCAGTGGCGCGTCCACACTGCTGGGCGATGCGCTGGTGGTGCTGTCGCTGGTGATCGCGCTGGTGTGGATCCTGGGCAATCGCGAGCTGTTGAACCGCCATAGCGCGCTGGCGGTTACGTCACGGTCGATCCTTGTGGGCGCCGTGATGATGGCGATGTGGGTGACCATTCAGTACGGTCCGCTGCCGGTGCATGGAATGTCGTGGAAGGCGTGGTTGTCGCTGGCGGCGAGCGGTGTGCTGTGTACCGCCGCGACGACCGTGCTGTGGAACTGGGGCCTGACGCAGGTGCCTGCGTCGGAAGCAGGCATTTTTCTCAACATGGAACCGGTCATTGGGTCCGTGCTCGGCGTCGCTGTCTTTCATGAATCGCTGGGGCCGACCGCGTGGCTGGGCGGCGCGCTGATCGTGGGATCGGCTGTCGTACTCAGCACTCACTCAAGTAGCGGGGCGGAAGCCGCTACGCTTGCACCGTTGGAGTAGAGCATTTTGAGCAGCACACCCACGAACAACACACCGAAGATGGTCGCAATTGATATGGATGGGACGCTGGTTCACCCTGGCGGCACCGTGACCGAGGCCAATGTAGCCGCGATTCGGCGGGCGAGAGATATGGGCGCGCGCATCGTGATTGCCACCGGGCGGCGGCATACCTATGCAATGAAGGTGCTGCGGACGGCGGACCTGGACCCTGCCGATATTGTGCTGAGTTCGAATGGAACGGTTGCGCGCACGCTGCATGGCGAGTTGATCTTTCGAGAGACGTTTTTGCAGGAGACATCCGAGTGGCTGTGTTCCGCGCTGGGTGAGTATCGCAATGCATTTGTGTTCACCTTCGACACAGTGGGCGCGGAGGGCGAAGACACACCGGGTGCGCTGGTGCTGGAGGACTGGCACACGCTGCACGACAGTATTTCAAGCTGGATGGTTGCGAATGAGAAGTACATACGGCGGGTGATGCGGCTGGAAGACTCGCTGAATGGCGAGGCTGGGCTGCCCATCCAGGCGATGCTGTGCGGGCCCATGGAGCGCATGGCGAAGGCCGAAGCTCTGCTGGCTGCAGCCCATGACAACCGGTTGACGCTGCTGCGGACGGAGTACCCGTTGCGGGATCTATGCATCCTGGACATTCTGCCGTCTGGTTCTTCGAAGGGGACGGGACTGGCGCAGCTGCTGGAGCGCGATGGTCTGACTGCAGGCGACCTGATGGCGATTGGAGACAACTGGAACGACGTGCCGATGCTGGAACTGGCGCGCTGGCCGTGCGTGATGGGCAATGCGCCGCCGGCGCTGCACGCGTTGGCGACCGAGCGCGGCTGGACCATAACGGCAACGCATGACGAAGACGGCGTCGCCGAAGCTCTTGGCACGCAGTTTGCCGTTTAGCCGGAATGCTACTCTGAATGGCATGCGCCTCCTTCGCCTGACATGCTGCGCCGTCCTGTTTGCTGCGCTGACGGAAGCACATGCGGCCGAACTGGTGACGTTGCGGAGCGGATTTACGGTGCGCTGCGTGTCGCATGAGCCGCTTTCAAGCGATACAGTGCGGCTGCACCTGCATGCGGATGACGACAACTACATGGATGTACCCGCAGCGGCGATTGCCACGGTGGAAGCGGCTCCGGATGAGGCTTTTACCACGCCTTCGTTCGTTCCAACGCCAACGGAACATTCGTCGTTCCTTGCTGACGCAGGCGCGAAGCACAACGTGAACGTGGCTCTGCTGGCAAGTGTGATCAAGGCGGAGAGCGGCGGGAATCCACAGGCGGTGTCGCGCACGGGCGCGCGTGGGTTGATGCAGCTAATGCCTGCCACGGCGGTGCAGATGGGCGTACACGACAGCTTTGCACCAGCCGATAATGTGAACGGCGGCAGCGCGTATCTTGACCAGCTGCTGACGCGATACCACGATAATCTGCCACTGGCGCTGGCTGCGTATAACGCCGGTCCAGCGGCAGTGGACCGCTACCATGGGATACCGCCGTATCGCGAAACGCAGCTCTATGTTGCGCGTGTCATCCGCGAGTTCAACCGGCGCGTGCTCGCCGAAAAGAGCTACCCCAACGCAACGCTGCAGAGCCCGAAAACACAACCATGACGACGAAACGCATCCTTGCAGCCGTGGTTGTGCTGCTGTTGGCAGCGACTGTCATCTACGCGTTCAAGCATGGCATCAGCTTTGACTTTCATGCCTTTCTGCGGCAGGTACGACTGATCTCGGTTCCTCACTTCCTGGCTGCCGTTCTGCTGATCTACGCGTCATTCTTCGTGCGCTCGTACCGGTGGGCGATTTTTCTGCGTGCGCATAAGCATGTGGGCCCGCTCGCGCTGCTTGGGCCGCAATTCATCGGCTTCACAGCCGTGGCCTTGTTTGGCCGCATCGCCGATCTTTCGCGGCCGTTCCTGGTCGCGCGCAAGACGCAGATGGATCTGTCGTTGCAGGTTGCGGTGTACACCGTCGAGCGTATGTTCGATCTGGGCGCGGCAGCGTTGATCTTTTCGTGTTCGCTGGCGCTGATGCCGAGCAGCATGCCGCATCATGACATCTTCGTCCGGGTGGGCGTGCTTAGCCTTGCAGGCACGCTTTTTCTCGCTGCATTCTGCGTTGCCATGCGCGTTGCAGGCGTAAAGGTTGCGGCACTGTTCGGGCGGCTTGCCGGCACGCTGTCCCAAACATTCGGCGCATTGCTGGAAGCGAAGCTGCTGGGCTTTCGCGACGGTTTGAATGCGGTGTCATCGTTCCGCGACTTCCTGGTGACGGCCGCGCTCAGTCTTGGCGTGTGGCTGCTGATTGCACTGGCGTACGTGCAAACGACGCACGCGTTTGTGGCCGAGCCGACGCTGGCAAACCTGACGTTCTCGCGCACGATGCTGCTGATGGCTGCGTCGATTGGCGGTTCCCTGCTGCAGCTGCCCATCATTGGCTGGTTCACGCAGATTGCAGCGACGGCCGGGGCAATGCACGGCTTCTATGACACGCCGCTGGAACCCGCGACCGCCTGCGGAGCCCTGTTGCTGGTGGTGACGTTTATTTCTGTGATTCCCGTGGGCCTGGTCTTCGCGCGGGTCGACAGCGTCAGCTTTGGCGATCTTGCACGCGGTGAGTCCGCTGTGGAGCATGTGCACGCGGACGAGCAGGTACACTAAAACCGCATGAAATGCCCCTTCTGCGGCTATTCCCAGGACAAGGTCGTCGACTCGCGCGAGAGCAAAGAGGCCGACAGCATTCGCCGCAGACGCGAATGCGAGCGCTGCAATAAGCGCTTTACCACGTATGAGCGGATCGACGAGATTCCGTACATGGTGGTGAAAAAGGATGGCCGCCGGGAGAAGTTCGATCGGCAGAAGGTCTTATCGGGCCTGCTGCATGCCTGCGAAAAGCGCCCTGTTCCTACCGGGAAATTGCAGAAGATTGTGGACGAAACCGAAGCGTACGTGGTGGATTCGCCTGAGCGCGAACGGACGACGAACGAAATCGGCGAAATGATTATGGCTCGACTGCGTGAGCTGGATACGGTGGCGTACATCCGCTTTGCTTCGGTGTATCGCGACTTCAAGGATGTACGCGAGTTTAAGGCGGAATTGGAAGAGCTGCTTGGCAGCGCCGGGCCCAAGCGCAAGTAGACGCGTAAGTAATTGTGTCCGGTGTCAACCACACCGGCAGGATTGCGCATCACAGCAGCCATGAAGCGCATTGCGTTCCTTGCGATCACTGTTCTCTTTGTCTCTCTGCTGGGCTGCAAGCCCGACGCCGCGGTGAAGCGCGGCGAGGTTATCGATGCCGGCCCCTCGACATCGGACAAAGATGTGAAGAAGCCCGGCCAGCCTGTGGTGACCGAGCCTAAAATCGACAAAGAAAGCCCTGTAAAACAGGTGCAATAAGGAGATCCTTCTTGATGCACGCGCCCGATCTGCCCTTTTGGTTCCTTGTTCTGAGCCTGTTCCTGCCTCGCATTTCGCTGCTGGTGCTGTATCTGCAGGGGCACAGCGGAACCACGTTCGTCATTGCGCCGATCCCCGTGATCATTGCCTTGCTGATCCCACGAATCCTCATCCTGTTCTGGATTTTCTCTGTGCAAGGCCTCAGCATCTGGTTTCTGGTCCATGCCATTGCGCTGGTCATTGCCTGGGGTGGCGGCAGTCACCAGGTGTACCGGCGCCGCCGCGCCAGCGACTTCTAAGCTGCGGGGAATGTACTTTCCGATGGGTCGCCACGCGCGGCCCATCGTTGTTTTCGGTATCCTTATCGGATAGGCAAGTTATGCTGCGGATTCCGCGCAAGGATTGAACAAGATGGAACGTCGTAAGGTGGGTATTCTGGGTGCGACCGGCACCGTGGGTCAGCGCTTTATTCAACTGCTTGAGTCCCACCCATGGTTTGAGATTACGTGGCTGGCTGCGAGCGAGCGCTCCGCCGGCAAACGCTTCGCCGACGCCTGCAAGTGGAAGCTGGACACGCCCATGCCCGCGCGCATTGCGGCGATGACGCTACAGCCGAACACGCCTGCGGCGAACACCGGTGAAGTCCCAAAGATCATCTTTGCCGCGCTGGATGCCGATGTTGCCCGCGAACTGGAGCCTCTGTTCGTCGAAGCAGGCTGCGCTGTGATCTCGAATTCAAGCGCCTTCCGCATGACACCGGATGTGCCGCTCTGCGTGCCGGAGGTGAACGCCGACCACCTGAGCCTGATCGCGACGCAGGCCTCATACAAGAGCGCCAAGGGCGGCTACCTGGTCACAAATCCAAACTGCAGTGCGATTGGACTGGTGCTGGCGTTGAAGCCATTGGAAGAGCGCTTCGGCATTGTGAGCCTGTTCGTGTCAACGATGCAGGCGGTGAGTGGCGCCGGCTACCCCGGCGTGCCTTCGCTCGACATCCTGGGCAACGTGGTGCCGTTCATCAAGAACGAAGAAGAGAAGATGCAGGAGGAAGTGGGCAAGCTGCTGGGCAAGTACACCGGCAGCGCGATTGAGCCGCTGCCTGCGAAGGTGAGCGCGCATTGCAATCGCGTGGCGGTGATCGATGGGCATACGGAGTGCGTGTCGATCAAGCTAAAGGTGCCTGCGACGTATGAGGAGATTGTTGCTGCCTGGAGCGGGTTTGCGCCGCTGCGGGCGCATCATCTGCCGTCTGCGCCGGAGCAGCCAGTGATCTTTACCGATGCGGCGGATCGTCCGCAGCCGCGGCTGGATGTGAATGCGGGCAAGGGCATGAGCACAACGGTAGGGCGCCTGCGTCCCTGCTCGTTGCTGGATTGGAAGTTTGTGCTGCTGAGCCACAACACGCTGCGCGGCGCGGCCGGTGCGGCTGTGCTGAATGCGGAGGTGCTGGCGAAGCTGAACATGCTGCCGGGGGCGGTGAAGCATTCGCAGACAGGTGCGGGCCGACAACTGGTGAGCGCATGAGCACGCCGCGCACGCAGATCGTAATTATGAAATTCGGCGGTACGTCTGTTGAAGACGCTGCTGCCATGCGGCGTACTGCGGCGATTGTGCGCGACCGGCGCGAGAAGGGTCTGCAGCCGATTGTCGTTGTATCGGCCATGGCTAAGGTGACAGACCAGTTGCTTGCCGCAGCCGCGGCTGCAGGTGTTTGCGATAAGGCTGGCGCGCTCGCGTTGAGCGCGCGGTTGCGATCGCGGCATCTGGAGACGGCAGCTGCGCTCCTGACGACACCTGCCCTGAGCACGCTTCAGTCTGCGATTCAGCATGAGTTTGATTCGCTGGACGATTTGCTGCGCGGCATTACAGCCGTGGGCGAATTGACGCCGCGTACGACCGATCTTGTGGTGAGTTTTGGTGAGCGGCTGTCAAGCCAGATTGTTGCCGCGGCGTTTGCTGCGAACGGGCTGAACGGCACGCACCTTGATGCGCGCACCGTCATCGTTACGGACGATCAGTACGGCAGGGCGATCCCGTTGGAAGATCTGATTGAGAAGCGGATGCTGCAGCATGCGTTGCCGTTAATTGAGAAGGGCCTGGTGCCTGTCATGGGTGGCTTCATCGGATCGAATGAGCAGGGCATTACGACGACGCTTGGGCGCGGCGGCAGCGACTTCTCCGCGGCTCTCGCTGGAGGTGCGCTGCATGCCGGCGCGATCGAGATATGGACGGATGTGAACGGCATTATGACGACCGATCCGCGCATTTGCCCGGATGCGCTGCGGGTGAAGACGATCTCGTTTGAGGAAGCGGCCGAGCTTGCGTACTTTGGCGCGAAGGTGCTGCATCCGGCAACGATTTTGCCTGCGGTGCAAAAGAACATTCCGGTGTGGGTGCTGAACTCGCGCAATGCGGCGAATGAGGGCACACGCATCAGCGCGGTTGCGCCGCCGTGCCGCTCGCCGTTCAAGAGCATTGCGGTGAAGAAGAAGCTCACCATCGTGGACATTGTCGCGAGCCGCATGCTGATGTCGCATGGGTATCTGAAGGCAGTGTTCGACATTTTCGACAGGCATAAGGTCGCGATCGATATGGTTTCGACGAGTGAGGTTTCGATTTCGGTGACCGTTGATACGAGCGAGAAGCTGCCTGCGATTGCGGATGATCTGTCGAAGATTGCGGATGTGAAGTACGAGAGCAACAAGGCGCTGATCTGCCTGGTAGGCGAGGATATTCGCGGGCATGCCGGCATTGCGGGCAAGGTCTTCACCGCGGTAGAGCACGTGAACGTCCGCATGATTTCGCAGGGCGCCAGCGAGATCAACATGAGCTTCATGATTGAGGAAGACGATGCGGCGGAGGCGATCCGTTCGCTGCATGCGCGCTTCTTCGCCGATCCGGATGCAACCATCTTCGACGTGGACGCACGCGCCAACACAACAGGTGCGCCACCGGTCAACCTTGCGGCCCGCGTGGTCGTGCAGTAAGGGAGCAAGAATGCGAATCCTGGTTTTGGGACACGGCAAGACTGGCAAGCTGGTGGCGGAGGTTGCGACCGAGCGCGGCCACGGTGTGCATGTGCTGGACGCAAAAGAAAATCCGCGCAGCGCAGCTCTGACTGCGCCGTTTGTCGCGGGATTTGATGTGGTCATCGACTTCACCACGCCGGAGGCTGTGGTCGGCAATCTGCGCGCGTGCCTTGCCGTGGGAGCGAAGGTAGTTGTCGGTACAACCGGTTGGTATGGCCAGCTGAACGACATGATCGGCCTTGCCCAGCGGAAGGATGGCGCTCTGCTGCATGGCACGAACTACTCGATTGGCGTGCAGGTGATGATGCGGATGGCCACGCTGATGGCGGAGGAGCTTGCCAAGGCTGGTTACACCTTCAAGATTGAAGAGACGCACCATGTCACCAAGCTCGATTCACCCTCAGGCACGGCGCTGAGTTTAAGGCAGGCGGTTGCTGCGGCAGGTGATGTGCCGGTGATTGCGCACCGCATTGGCGATGCCGCTGGGCTGCACGAGGTAGAGGCGCGTAGCGATGCGGATCGCATTGTGCTGACGCATGAGAGCTTCTCGCGGCGCGGCTTTGCCGAAGGTGCTGTACGCGGCGCCGAGTGGCTGGCCACACGCAAGGGTGTGTACGACTTCCGCGATATCTTCACGCAGCTATAAGTTCAACCCGCGCGTCATTCGCGCATGCATTAGGAGTCCGTCATGGCAGCCATTGCCGAAATGCCCCGCACGTTTGCTGATCTTTCATTCGATGAGAAGCTTGACCGCCTTGCGCTGGTTGCTGTACGCGTTGGGTTGAACCTGCGCGAAGGACAGGAGATTGTGCTGACCGCGTCGCTGGATCATGTGGCGTTTGTGCGGCGCGTGGTGGAGCAGGCGTACAAGGCCGGCGCAAGCGTTGTGACCGTGATGTATGCGGATGATGAAGCGACATTGTCGCGCTTCAAGTATGCAAACGATGCGAGTTTTGACGCCACGGCCAAGTGGCTTGCGGATGGCATTGCGGAAGCGTATCGCAGCGGCGCCGCACGCATGGGCATTACGGGTGCGAACCCGTCGTTGCTGAAGGATCAGGACCCGGCGAAGGTGAGCCGCCTGAACATCGCCTCGTCGAAGGCCTCAAAGCCCGCGATGGAGCTGGTGACACGCCACACGATCAACTGGACGATTGTTGCTGCAGCTACCCCAGCATGGGCAAATCTGGTGTTCCCTCACCTGCCGGAGAGCGAAGCCGTACCTGCATTGTGGGAGGCGATCTTCCATGCGTCGCGCATTACCGGTGCGGACCCGGTGCAGGACTGGAAGGAGCACGGGCAAAACATCGCCAAGCGCGTGACCATCCTGAATGAGAAGCGGTATCACTCGCTGCACTTCCGCGGGCCGGGCACCGATCTTGTGGTTGGCCTTGCGGACGATCATCTGTGGGCTGGTGGCGGTGGTGTCGCCGGCAACGGCATCTTCAACAACGCCAACATTCCTACGGAAGAGTGCTTCACGACGCCGCACAAGGATCGCGTGAACGGTACAGTCACGGCGTCCAAGCCCTTATCGCATCAGGGCACGCTGATTGAAAACATTAGCGTTCGCTTTGAGAACGGCACGATTGTGGAAGCGCATGCCAGCGCAGGCGAAGAGGCTCTGCGCAAGCTCATCAAGGTGGACGAAGGCGCGAGCCATTTGGGTGAAGTAGCGCTGGTGCCGCACTCGTCGCCCATTGCGCAGAGCGGTCTGCTTTTCTGGAACACGCTGTTTGACGAGAACGCTGCGAGCCATATTGCGCTGGGGCAGGCATACGCGACGTGCCTCATCGACGGCGAGACGATGGACGATGCCACACTGGCTGCGAAGGGCGCGAACAGCAGTCTTATCCACGTGGACTGGATGATTGGATCGGGTGACATGGATGTAGACGGTGTGCACGTGGATGGCACGGAAGAACCATTGATGCGTAAGGGCGAGTGGGTGTAGCGTGTCCGCGCACGAGATGAAATCAGCCCGTCTCGAAGCGTTCTCTGACGGCGTCATCGCCGTCATCATCACCATCATGGTGCTGGAGCTGCATGTGCCTGAGGCTAACGGCTTCGCGGGCTTGTGGCATGTTGCGCCGCGGCTTGGCATCTATGCGTTCAGCTTTGTGATGACCGGCATTTACTGGATCAATCATCACGAGCTGTGCCGCCGCACCGAGGTGGTGAATTTTCGCGTGCTGTGGGCAAATCTGCTGTTTCTCTTTACGCTGTCGCTCATTCCCTTCTTCACGGACTATGTCGGCGAGAAACATTTTGATTCGTTCTCGGTGGCGCTTTACGCCGTTGTCATGCTGGTCGCCGGGCAGGGCTTCCTTGTCCTGCGGCTTACGCTGGAGAGCCTGCGGAAGCGGCGCGGCGAGGTGATCGCAAAGACCGACCGCATGGAGACGGTGAAGCACGTCGGCAGCCTGGCGCTTTATGTGGCAGCCATCCCGGCTGCGTACTACAAGCCTCTGCTGTCGCTTGCGCTCAATCTCAGCGTGACATTGATCTGGATAGCGCCGGAGCTTGGCCTGAACAAGACCGAGGCTTGCCTGGAAGAACACGCCGCGCATCTCCACTCGCGCGAGTCGCGATAAACTGACTGACGGCATGGAACCTGCGATTAGCAACGATCTTTTTGGCGGACTTGGCACCGCGATCATCACCCCGTTTCACGCGGACGGCAGCGTCGATCACGCGTCGCTGAAAAAGCTGGTGGAGTTCCAGATTGCGGGCGGCGTCGACTTTCTGGTTGCCTGCGGATCGACCGGTGAAGCCAGCACGCTGAGCGAGGACGAGACGGATGCGGTTGTCGCGACGGTGATCGCGGCTGCGGCTGGACGCAGCCCTGTGATTGCGGGCTGCACGCATAACAGCACACGCGAGGCTGTTCGCCGTGCGACACACCTTGCGACGATTGCCGGGTTGAGCGGCATCCTGTCGGCAAACCCGTACTACAACAAGCCTTCGCAGCAGGGACAGTACTTACACTTCAAGGCCATTGCGGACGCCATCGCGCCGACGCCGCTGATGCTCTACAACATCCCAGGGCGCACGGCTGCGAATTGCGAACCAGCTACGCTGCTGCGGCTTGCGGAATTGCCGAATGTGGTTGGCGTGAAGGAATCGAGCGGCAACCTTGCGCAGATTGGCGAGTTGCTGACGAACGCGCCTGCGACGTTCAAGGTGTTCTCAGGCGATGACTATTTGGCACTGCCCATCATTGCGGGTGGTGGTACTGGGTTGATTTCGGTCACATCGAATGTGGCGCCTAAGCTGGTAGCGCAGATGACACACGCGGCGGTTGCCGGCGATGCGAGTGCTGCGCGCGATGCCGCGAAGGCTTTGCATGCGCTGAATACCGTGCTGTTTGCGGAACCGAATCCTGCTCCGGCGAAGGCGCTGCTGGCGATGATGGGTGTGATCGAGGGCGATACGCTGCGGCTGCCTATGATACCGGTGAGTGATGCGACGCGTGAGAAGCTGCGTGCGACCGCTGCATCCCTCGATTTAAAGATCAGCTAGTCATGTCCTGCCGACGGGCTCACTGCGCGCGGCGCGGGCGTTTGCACGCCTTTTTACTGCTTCGCGCGGGCCTTCCGATGGTCGGCATAAAACTTGATACCGATCATCGGGAGGCGCATGCGATAGCCGTAAAACGGCGTGTGAACGCCCTTGGTAAACTTCCTCTATGCCTTTCCTTGATCTTGAACAGCGCATCGAGCATGCGTTTTCGCTTGGCGCTGCCGCAGTTGCGGAGCGCGACTCCATTGATGCTTTCAACGAACTGCGTGACGCCCTTGAGGCCGGCGCGTTGCGCTCGGCTGAGCCGGATGCTGGGACGCCGCTTGGCTGGAAGGTGAATGCGTGGGTCAAGCGCGGCATCCTGCTTGGCTTCCGGTTGGGTAGCCTCGTGGAGATGAACGCGGGCGCGTTTGTGGACAAGCACACCTACCCTGCCCGTGTGTTTACGCCGGAGATGGGTGTGCGCATCGTGCCAGGCGGATCGAGTGTGCGGGCCGGTGCTTACCTCGCGAAGTCGGTTGTGTGCATGCCGCCAATGTATGTGAATGTGGGCGCGTATGTGGACGAGGGCACCATGGTCGATTCGCACGCGCTGGTTGGTTCGTGTGCGCAGATTGGCAAGCGCGTGCATCTGAGTGCGGCTGCGCAGGTTGGCGGTGTGCTGGAGCCGGTGAATGCGACGCCCGTCATCATTGAGGACGATGTGCTCGTTGGCGGCAACACCGGCGTGTACGAGGGCACCGTGGTGCGCAGCAAGGCTGTGCTGGCGGCAGGCACCGTGCTGACACGTGGCACGCCGGTCTATGACGTGGTGCATGGCGTGACCATTCGCGCGACGGCTGATATGCCGCTGATCATCCCTGCGGGTGCGGTGGTTGTGCCGGGATCGCGCGCGATCAGCAAGCCTGGTGCTGAAGGCCTGAGCGTGTATACGCCGATCATTGTGAAGTATCGCGATGAAAAGACGGAGCTGTCGCTGGCGCTGGAAGACCTGCTGCGATGACGATCAAACGTGCGTTTTATCGTCATCCTGAGCGGATCTCAACAGAGGCAGCCGGGGCGCAAGGGCCGCTGCCCTTTCCGGCACGTGCATCCGTGCAGCGGAACCTTGGCATGGTAGCGGCGGATGCGCTTCGCTGTGATCCTTCTGATAGAACATGAGCATGCTGCGAGCGGCGCTGTTGCATGACGGGCACGACCAGGTGGACGGAGACGGCTTCCGTCTGCGCGGGCTTGGCTTCTCGCGGCTGGATGGCTTCTCCGACGTTGTGTTTGGCTTTGCGCTCACGCTGCTTGTGGTGTCGCTGGAGGTGCCACGCGACTACGAGGAGCTGCATCGTCTGTTGGTTGGCTTCCTGCCGTTTGCGGTCAGCTTTCTGCTGTTGATGCTGGTGTGGTTCGGCCACTACTCGTTTTTTCGCCGCTTTGGCACGCACGACGCGGGCACCCTGTGGCTGAACGGTGTGCTGCTTTTTGTGGTGCTGTTCTATGTCTATCCGCTGAAATTTCTGTTTCTGTCGGCGCTGGGCCAGAGCGTGGCGGAGACCAGCCATGAACAGATGCGCGAGCTCGTCCTGCTGTATGCGGGAGGTTTCGCAGCAATTTACTTCCTCTACGCGGCCCTGTATGCCAACGGGTATCGACAGCGAGAAGCGCTGCAACTGACACCGCTGGAACGGTCGCTGACGCGCAACTACATCCTTGAAGAGTCGGGCACTGCACTGATCGGTGTGCTGGTGTGCATTGCGGCCGTGCTGTGGCGGCCTGCCTCGTCGACTCTTTTGTTCCTGCTAATTGCGGGCTGGAAGAGCTACATGGGCTACCGCACAGGCCATATCTCGCGCACAATGCAGGCGCAGGCTGCGGCAATTCATCCCGCTTCGGCGGATGAACTCACGCCGCGATAGCGGCATCGAGAACAGTACGAAGTACCGTCGAGAACGGCACGAAGTGCTACCCTGAAGGTCCATGAGTAATGAAACATTGAAAATAATCCCGCTTGGCGGGCTGGGCGAGTTCGGTATGAACTGCATGGCCATCCAGTGGAACGATGACATCATCGTCATCGATGCCGGACTTATGTTTCCGGAAGACGATCTGCTCGGCGTTGACATCGTCGTTCCGGACATCACGTATCTGCTGGAGAACCGCGACAAGGTACGCGCCATCCTGCTGACACACGGCCACGAGGATCATATTGGCGGCCTGCCGCGCATCCTGTCGCAGTTGAATGTGCCGGTGTATGGCACGGAGTTCACGCTGACGTATGTGGAAGGCAAGCTGGAAGAGCACAAGCTGCTGGACGATGCCGACCTGGTCGAAATGTTGCCGGGCGAGAGCTTTCAGCTTGGGCCGTTCAAGATTTCGCCGATCCGCGTGACGCATTCACTGGTGGATTGCGTGGCGCTGGCGATCCGCACGCCGGTGGGCACCATCGTCCACACCGGCGACTTCAAGATCGACTTGGCGTCACCCGACGGCAAGCCGTTTGATCTGCATTCGTTTGCCGAGCTGGGCAAGGAAGGCGTACTGCTGCTGCTGCAGGACAGCACGAACTGCGACCGCCCCGGCTACACACCGGGCGAGCTTGCGGTGAAGCCGCGGCTGGATGAGATCTTTGCGCGCACGGAACGTAGGCTCTTCTTCTCGTGTTTTTCGTCTTCGATTCACCGCATCAAGTTGGCGATGGAGCTTGCGCACAAGCATGGCCGCAAGGTCGCGCTGATCGGCCGGTCGATGGACAACTCGACTGAGATTGCGATGGACCTGGGCTACATCGACCCGCCGTCGGGGCTGATTATTCACTCTGGCCAGATCAAGGAACTGCCGCCGGAGAAGGTGTGCGTGATGATCAGCGGTACGCAGGGTGAGCCCATGAGCGCCCTAAGCCGTGCCGCGGTGGACAACCACAAGCATGCGCGCATTGAGGCGGGCGATACCGTGCTGTTCTCGTCGCGCGTGATCCCGGGCAATGAGAAGTCGATCTATAACGTGATCGACCACCTGTACCGCCGCAAGGCCAAGGTGATCCACGATGATGGCCGCAGCGGCCTCATCCACGTGAGCGGCCACGGCAGCCAGGAAGAGTTGCGGCTGATGATCAACCTGCTGCGGCCCAAGTTTTTTGTGCCCGTCCACGGCGACTATCGCCACTTGACGCAGCACATTGAGATCGCAACCGGCACCGGCATCCCGGATAAGTGCGTGCTGATTGAGGATGGTGAAGTGTTAGAAGTAACCGCTGCGACGGCCGAGAAGACCAACAAGGTGGCCAGCGGCCGCATCCTCATCGACTCGGGCTCGACCTCGGATGTGGTGGAAGACATCATCATCCGCGACCGCCGTCACCTGAGCGAGGCGGGATTGGTGCTGGCGATCATTACGATCGACAAGATGAGCGGCAAACTGGCGGGGCCGCCGGAGATTGTTACGCGCGGATTTGCGGTAAATGAAGACGGCATCACAACGGATGCACGCCGCATCATCACGCAGACACTGGAGCAGTCCAGCAGCGAAGAGAAGCGCGACTGGATGCTGATCAAGGAAAAGGTGCGCGCGGATTTGAAGCGGTACATCCAGAAGAATACGCAGCGCCGGCCGATGATTATGCCGGTAATACTGGAGATTTGATCCGGAACCTTATTTAGTTATCGCGAGCTAACATTTTGTCATCCTGAGCGCAGTCGAAGGGACTCGCTTGCCTGCTGGCTATGTAGGCCGATGGATCAGCAGGTCCTTCGACTTCGCGCATACGCTCTCCGCTCAGGATGACGGAGTGAGGTGCGGTACTCTCTGTGTGTGAAACGACTTGCCGCCGTAGCACTCGCGCTCATCCTCCTCATCGCATCGTGGCCGTTTACTCGGGCGCATCTTGACGCGCTCGCCGTGTTGCAGACAGTCGGTGGACAGCCCGTCTCCGGCGTGCTGAAGGTGCTGGCGGCGGAGCCTGTTGCGGTTCACGATGAGACCATTAAGACGGAAGCCGGGCCGGTGCGTGCGCGCTTCTATTCGCCCGTGCGAAACCCCAGTGCGCATGGCCTCGTCGTCTTCCACGGCGTCCACTATCTCGGCATCGACGAGCCGCGCATGATGGCCTTTGCGCAGGCCATGGCAGCCAGCGGTCTCAACGTTGTCACACCGGAGCTGCCCGACATCAAGGACTACCGCATCTCGGAACGCAGTATCCAGGTGATTGGCGCCTCCACGAAGTGGTTTGCGCAGCGGCGTGGAGCGCCCGTGGGTGTGATGGGGTTGAGCTTTTCCGGCGGCCTTGCGCTGGTGGCTGCCGCGGACGCGCAGTACGCGCCGAGCATACGCTTCGTCTTCGCGGTGGGATCGCAAGGGGCGATGACGCGCGTGGCGGATTACTACCGCACCGGCACGGACCCACGCCCGGACGGGACTACAGAAATATTGATGGCGCACGAGTATGGGCCGCTGGTGCTGGAGTATGAGCACGTCGAGGAGTTCGTTCCGGCGCCTGATGTGGAGCCAATCCGGGCCGTCTTGCGAGCGCACCTTTACGAAGACAAGCCAGCCGAAGATGCTGCGGCGAAGCTGCTGACACCGGCACAGACTGCCGAGGCGAAGAGCCTGATGGATGCTGCGTCGGACTCGACGCGCATGTTGCTGCAGACAAGTTCGACAAAGCACGCGGCAGATATGCAGGCTCTATCGCCACAGGGCCATTTGCATGACCTGACGGTGCCCGTCTTCCTGCTGCACGGCGAGGGCGACAACATCATCCCAGCCGCGGAGACCCTTTGGATGGCAAGTGAACTGAAGGCCGAGACGCTGCAGGCTGCGCTGGTAAGCCCCGTGCTGTCGCATCTAGACATGAATAAGCAGCCAGGCGCCTGGGATGAGTGGCGGCTGGTGCACTTTATGGCTCTGGTGCTGCGGTCCGCGCAGCGTTAACCACGAGCCTTAGCGCCTGATCCAGCCAATGATGGGATCCCAGATCGGCAATTGGAATACCGGGATCAATGTGAGAGCAGCGGCGGCAATGGAAACGGTGCCGACGATGGTTGTGCGATGCACGCGGCGCAGAGACCATAGATCGTAGGCGACGACGATCAGCGGCAAACCGAGTGTAATCGCAATCGTCCCGGGCAGACGGATGGCGGGAGGAAACGGCCAGCGGTTAATCGCGGGGCCTAGAATGGCCAGTGTGCCCATGATCATGAGCCGCTTGTGCGCCGCTGGCGTGCGACGAACGATCATGCCCCAGGCAATCAAAATCGCGAAGAGAATAAGCTCTTCCATGTCACCGACGAGCAGCAGCGCGGGAGGCAGGCCTACGCCATTGCGGCGGATGGAGTCGAAGAGCGTCAGAATGCCGAAGATCACCATCAGCGGTGGCAGGATGGTTCCAAGAACCCCTAAGGTGATGTGCCATTTGATCTTCTTCGTCGCGATGAGTGCGTTCTGGATGACGAGCAGGAATATCCAGGACACGAAGATTGCTCCGTGAATATGGACGAGGCCGTTGGGCAGCTTGGCGCGGACCATGCCGGCAAGGAAGTAGCTCTGCGCGAAGCCAGTGACGACCACACCGAGAATGATGAGCGACATCACGGGAAAAAAGATGTCGTCGGGACGCGCCGTATGAGGGCGAACAACTGCAGTTGACATGGGTTGGAAGAATCCTGAGGGGGATATCCGGCTGTCATCATCTTATGGGCAGCGGCGACAGTATCTACCAGTCAAATTGCACGCCATTGCGCCGGCTCTCGTCTGCATTCATGCGTAACAATAGAAACCATGCCCACGACCGACACACTTATTATCCTTGACGACATACACGCCGCGCGCGAGCGTATTGCCGGCGCCGCTGTGCGTACAGGGCTGTATAAGCTTGATCCGCAACGCATGATCGCCGCAGGCTTTCCCGCTCCTAGCGCTGAGATTTGGCTGAAGGCTGAGAATGAGCAGCCGATCGGCAGCTTCAAGCTGCGAGGAGCGTACAACAGGATTGCTTCGCTTACGCCGGAAGAGTTGAAGCGCGGTGTGATCACGTACTCCAGCGGCAACCATGCGCAGGGTGTGGCGTATGCGGCGCGGGCGCTGGGTGCGAAGGCTGTCATCGTGATGCCGGAGTCGGCGCCCAGGGTGAAGCGTGAGGCGACGATTACATTGGGTGGTGAAGTCGTTCTCGTAGGCCCGGCAAGTACCGAGCGCAAGCTGAAGGCAGAAGAGCTTGTGGCCGAGCATGGTTATGTGATGATTCCGCCGTATGACGATGAATTCATCATTGCCGGGCAGGCGACGTGCGGGCTTGAGATCAGCGAGCAGGCTACGGACGCTGACCTGGTGCTGTCTCCCGTGAGCGGCGGTGGGCTGCTGAGCGGTGTGGCCACGGCTATCAAGCTGAGCGGGGTTCGGGCGCAAGTGTGGGGTTGCGAGCCGGAGCTGGCTGCCGATGCGCAACAGAGCTTCCGCGAAAAGACGCTGGTGGAGTGGCCGGGATCGCAGACGACGCGCACCATTGCCGATGGTCTGCGCACGCAGAGCCTGGGTGAGCGCAATTTTATGCACATTCTGCAGTATGTGGACGGCATTGTCACCGTGACCGAAGAAGAGATTCTGGAGGCCACACGCGTGATGCTGCTCGCAAGCGACATCGTGGCCGAGCCGAGCGGTGCAGTCACTCTGGCGGCGGCGTTGTTTCATGCCGCGGAGCTGCCTGCGGCGGTGAAGATTGTGGTTGTGGTGAGTGGCGGGAACATCGATCCGGCGTTGAAGGAAGAACTGCTGACGGCTGAGGCTTAGATCGTGACTCTCTCGAGCGCGGTGCCGTCTAATACCCATATGCGTACGCTGCTTGCCATCGCCCTCGCTTTGCCTCTCATCGCCGTTGCCCAGAAGAACGTACCGCCGGATGCGACGCGTGCCGTGATCCTGCATACGGCCGATGTGTACGTGGCGCCGGATGTGCAGTCAGAGCATGTGTCGGTGGTAACGCCGGGGCATGAGGTTTTCGTCGTCTCGAAGAACGGACCTTGGGTGAAGGTGTTTGCCAACACCGATATCCAAGATGAGAAGCCGGATGACGAACCGGAGTTTGCGACGGATGAGGCCGTGTTGCCGCGCGCCGGTTGGGTTCGCGACAAGGGCCTGGTAAGTTCTGCGACGCCCAATGGCGACAAGCTGATCTACGGCATGGCTGCCACGCTGGAAGCGGCGGCGGCGGAGCCGCATGCGCCAAAGGCTGCAGCAGGCGAGGCGCACCTGCTCTACCGGCGCGTGGCTGAGTACTTCCCAGCGTCGCCGCTTGCGGGCGAGAGCGAGTGGCGCAGCGCGGACATCCGCTGGCAGGAGGAGAAGTTCGACAAGTCTTCGCTGGCGTCAGCGAAGGATCCTGACCCGAATATGCGGCCTCAGATGTATACCAAGGCATTGCAGAAGATCGTGAAGAACGGTTCCGGCAAGTATCCCGCGCTGGCTGCGTACGACCTGCTGGATACCAAGATGTGCGGCGACTGGCAGGGCTTGCCCAAATGCCCGGAGAACGAGCTGGTGCTGTATGCAAGGTATGCCGACCAGTTCCCGGATGGACCGAAGACGCCGGAGGCATTGTGGAATGCGGCCTACCGCGCGGGTGTGCTGTGGTCCATGTACACGGCCGAGGAAAACAAGAAGCGGGCCGATGCCAATGCGCAGCGCGCACATGAGTTGCGCGACCGGCTCGTCGCGAAGTTCCCGGCCAGCGATTACACGGCGCGCGCGGTGAGTCTGGTATACAGAGTGGAGCAAGGCATAGCGATTTACGGCAACGATCGCGACTAAGCTGAGCTTAAGAGGCCCCTTTGAACGATTACATTCTCTCCGTCATCCTCGGCATTGTCGAGGGTTTGACTGAGTTTCTGCCCGTTAGCTCCACCGCGCATCTGCGTCTCACGGAGGCGGCGCTGCATATCTCGCTGACGGACCCGTTCTGGAAGATGTACACGATCGTCATCCAGCTTGGAGCGATCCTCGCGTTGTTGCTATTCTTCCTCTTGAAGATCATGCGCTATCTCAAGACGTTCCCTAAGGGCGAGCGTGGGGACAAGACGTGGCTGACGCATCCGATCTCGCTGACGCTGATCGCGTTTGTGTGCACGGCGATTCCGGCCAAGCTGCTGACGAAGAAGATTGGCGAGAACCTAGAGAACCTGACCGTCATTGCGTTGGCCCTGCTCATTGGCGGCATCATCATGTGGGCTGTCGACGCATGGGCCGGCCGCCGCGAGCCGACCGTGACGCACGTGGAGGAGATGAGCCTCGGGCAGGCGATCTGGATCGGCCTGTGCCAGGTGATCAGCGCGGTCATTCCCGGCACGTCGCGCTCCATGGCGACGATTGCTGCCGGGCAGCTGGTGGGTATGAACCGTCCGTCTGCACTTGAGTTTTCGTTTCTAGTGTCCATCCCGACGATGGTGGCTGCGACGGGTTATTCGCTGCTGAAGGCTATCCATCCGAGCGCGAAGGACATTGCGGCGCAGGGTGCGGAGGCGCTGACGCCGCTGGTGATGGATCCCGAGCGCTGGATCGTGCTGATCATCGGCATGGCCGTATCGTTCATCGTGGCTTATGTGGTGGTGGCGTGGTTCCTGGGATGGGTCCGCAAGCGCGGCTTCACGATCTTCGCCGTATATCGCATTTTGCTGGGCGCGGGACTGCTGGTGTGGCTGCACATGCATCCATGAGAGCGTTTCCTAAGCTGACCGCCTCGTATATACCCATGCCCAGTAGATCAACACAAATTGCAGCGGCAAACGCCCATACAGCGCCCACAGCGGAATCGACGCAAAGCGATCTGAAGCGTGCTGCACCATGTACATGTGGACATCGAAGTAAGCGATCAGCATAGCGATGATGCCGCACGCAGCAGCGCGCCGCGTCTGCGGAAGGAGCAGGCCGATACCGCCGAGGATTTCCGCAGCGCCGGTGAACTGCACCCAAGCAAGCGGATGGCTGTAGTGCGGCGGCATAATGGCGACGTAGGTTGCGCTGCTTCGAAAGTGGTTGATACCCGCAACGACGTACAACAGGGACTGCGCGACCAGCCCGGCGCCACGCCGCGTGATCTTCATAGCCATATCATCCTATGAAAGCAGAAAGCCCCGGCCTATACCGGGGCTCCTGCTACTCTGCACGTGAAACGTTACGCTGCCTTGCGGCTGTCGCGTGCGGCTTTCACGTAGTCGTGGCTGGTCTGGATGTGCGCTGCCTGCGTGCTGAGGAGCTGGTGAACGGGCAGGGGCAGCTCATGCTTCAGAGCGTCGGCATAGGCTTTCTTGGCGACATCCTCGCCCTGCTCGGCAGTCTCCAACAGGCCATGGTCGCCGCTGCTCAGCTTGGCCTTCAGATCACCCCAGGTGCGGTGCAAAGCACCGGCAACGGTGCCGCTCTCCTTGTATGCGTCCGGCACGCCTTCCTTGATGAGCACGTCTTCCAGCTCGCCCTTGAAGCTTGCGCGCTTCAGGCTCTCCGCTAGGAAGTAGCGCTTCAGCGTTGAATCTTCGAGCTTCTCGCCGATGTCCTTGAAGCCTTCCTGTCCGTCGATGAGCGACGCGATCACGTCGCGCAGTACCTTTTCCGTATCCTTTAGCTGCTCTGCCATGGGTTTCTATCCTTTTGCGGGCGCGGCCCGTGCGTTGTTGGGCATGACGCCCGAAATCTTGTGTTACTCGGATTGGGTGGTGTCTGCCGGCTGCAGTGCGATTCTCCTTAACCGGCAGCAATGGGAGGAAATCGCGAAAACCCCATCCACCACCCAAACCGTTGGTACAAAGGACCCGGCTCGGTGGCCGGGCTAAGTAATGCTGGACCGCGCTCGGGGGAACAGGGCGCCAGCCGTACAGACCGTTAGGAGAGCAGGTAGCGCGGGTGGGTTGCCCGAAGCGGTACTCCCCGCGGATTCGCGCTCCATCGGAGACGGAAGCGGTAGAGAATCAGGCATGATCCCCTCCGTGTCGCCGCGCTGGCGGTGCATGGCTGCGTGCCTGCTGAGACGCTTGGGGAGACGGAGAGCACCTCACGTATGAAGCCGCTACGACTGGAGATGACCCCAACCCGCAGCCGACGGCTGAACGAGATCCTTGGCCTGGGACTGCTGGCCGTGGCAACCCTGCTGCTGCTGGCCCTGGTGAGCTATACCCCAGGCGATCCGTCGCTGAACACGGTAGGCGCCGTGGTTCGAACCGGCAGCCGTCCGGTGTACAACTGGGCCGGTCCGGCAGGCGCCAGTGTCAGCGACTTTCTCCTGCAATCGCTGGGCATTGCAACGCTGCTCTTCCCTGTCCTGATCGGACGGCTTGGCATCTGCTGGATGCGGTCGCGTCCGCAGGGTTCGCCGGGAGCGAAGACGATCGGCCTTGCGCTCTGGATTCTCGCCGCTCCGACCGCGCTGGGGCTGTTTCCGGCGCACCTGCTGTGGCGGGGCGCGCTGCCGATTGAAGGCGTTACGGGACGCGTGTTTGCGGATCAATTTGTCGGGGTACTGAACTATCCCGGCGCGTGCGTGGTGGTGGGCCTGGCTGTGTTGCTGAGCCTGTACCTGTCAACGAGCTTTACCTTCAACACGGCGAATGACTGGGTTGGGCAGCGGTTGGGCTTTGCGAGCGGGCTGCGCGAACGGTATCTGCGGTGGCGCGGACGGAAGGACACCCTGCGCGAGGCCCGTGCGCAGAACAAGCTGGAGACGCGCCGCGAACGCCAGATCAGCCGTCAGGAAGCGGAGCGAGCCCGCAGTGCTGCGGTCGCCGAACGCGCCGCGAACGGCACACTGCTGGGCGGCCTCTTCGCCAAATGGGGTTTCTGGCGCAAGGGCATACGGCCCGATGGTGCTGTTGCGGATGCACCTTCGAACGGTTCGTTGAACCTGTGGTCGAAGATGCCGCGCACGAACGTGGAGGCTTCTCCTGAACCGGAGTTCGCACCGCTCCCGAGCCATCTGCAGGCCGAGGCCGAAGCGCACCTGCAAGCAGAAGACCGCATGCTGAGCGTGATGGGCAGCTCGGCCGACGGCATTGGGAGCAGCACCGGCACGGAGCCGGAACAGGAGAACTTTGCGGACTGGAACGAGCCGGTTGTCGCTCCGCGCATCCGCGAGGACAAGCCGTTTGACTGGGTGGAATCAGGACAGGGCCGCCGCACCGGCGAAGTCGTTCCCTTCCCGGTAGCATCCACGCGGCCGGAAGCCGTACCGGCGCCGGCAGAAAATACGATCTCTTTCGGCAAGCGCGCGGATCAGAGCCAGAAGACGGTTACGCTCACGGCAAAATCGGTGCATGGCTATAAGCTGCCACCGTCGTCGCTGTTGTACCGCAGTGACGAGCACGCCACGGTGCGGGAAGAGGCCCTGCGCGAAGAGGCGAAGGTGCTGGTGGAGAAGTGCGGCGAGTTTGGCGTGGATGGACAGGTGACCCAGATCAACCCGGGTCCGGTCGTCACCACGTTTGAGTTCCGTCCGGATGCCGGCGTGAAGTACAGCCGCGTGACCGGACTGGCCGACGATCTATGCCTTGCCATGGCTGCGGAGTCGATCCTCATCGAGCGTATGGCGGGTAAGAGCACCGTCGGCATCCAGGTCCCCAACCACGAGCGTGAGACCATCTGGCTGCGCGAGGTAGTGGAGAGCGAAGGCTTTGCCAACTCCAAGAGCAAGGTGGAGATGGCGATGGGCAAGGATATCAACGGCCGCATTGTGACGGCCAACCTTGCCAGCATGCCGCATGTACTCATTGCGGGCAGCACCGGATCGGGTAAGTCGGTGGCGATCAACGCCATGATCATGAGCGTGCTGTTCAAGGCGACACCGGAAGAAGTGCGCATGATCCTGGTCGATCCCAAGCGAGTTGAGCTTGGCATGTACGAGGGCATTCCGCACCTGTTTACGCCGATCATCACGGAGCCCAAGCTGGCGGCGAATGCGCTGCGCAATGCTGTGCGCGAGATGGAGCGCCGGCTGAAGCTGTTGGCGTCGCGCCATGTGCGAAATCTTGACCAGTACAACAAGCTGTTCGACAGCGGCCAGCTGTTCAGCGAAGACGGCGAGGAGCAGCAGCCGCTGCCCTACATCATGATCATCATCGATGAGCTTGCCGACCTGATGATGCTGGACAAGGCGAATGTCGAAGAGTCCATCACACGGCTGGCGCAGATGGCTCGCGCGGTTGGCATTCATCTTGTGCTCGCAACGCAGCGGCCCTCGGTCGATGTCATCACCGGCCTCATCAAGGCCAACGTGCCGACGCGGATGAGCTTCCGCCTTGCGACGAAGGTCGATAGCCGCACCATCATCGACAGCAACGGTGCTGAGAGCCTGCTGGGCCGCGGCGACATGCTCTTTCTGCCGCCGGGCACGTCTCGGCTACAGCGCGTACACGCACCGTTCGTGACGGAAGCCGAGATCTCCGCCGTCGTTGACTTCTGGAAGAAGCAAGGTGAGGCGGAGTACGTGGATGGCTTCCTGGAAGGACCGAAGGACGACAAGGGCAACGACCGCGGCGAGGGCGACGACAACAATGCGAATGATGAACTGTTCGACGATGCCGTGCGCCTTGTCTTTGAGTTCGGCAAGGCCAGCACTTCGCTGCTGCAGCGGCGCTTGCGCATCGGATACGGCCGCGCGGCTGCATTAATCGACATGATGGAGCGCGATGGTTTGGTTGGACCTGCGGATGGTTCCCGGCCTCGCGAGATCCTGAAGTCGCCCGATTTTTACCGCGAGGTGGATGAGGCCATTCGCTAGGCCTTGCCGCTTCTGCGCAGCAGACCGAAGATCGCACCCAGCGTGACGATCAGCATGCCCAGGCTTAGCCCGATGGCAATGCCGAGCTTTTGCTTCAGCGACAACGCGAAGGTCTGTGCCACGATGGGCAGCTGATACGCAGGGTTCGTCTCGCGTGGGCCAAGCGTTGCAAGCAATGGCGTAGCGGACGGCCTGTAGTGGAGGGCGAAGTCGTAATGGATCGACTGCGCCTCCGGATCCCCGTAGACGATGTGGACCGGCTCGTTGGTCATGGGCTTGTAGCAGAGTTCGCGGCGGCGCATCTCGAAGCTCACGCCGGTAATACCTGGAGCAGCCGCAATAACAACCGCGACCGCTGCGTCATCCTGCAGGTTTGCTCCCAATGTGACGAAGAGCGATTCCCTTCCCGGCGATGCAGTCAAGTTAACGATCTCGGGCGCAGGTTCAAAGAGTGGACCACTTGCTCTCTGCGAACCAACCGTTCCTTGTGGCCATTGTGGAACGGCGATCACACGTACGGACACAGAGCGGTCTAGCGTGCCTTGCAAGGTGATACGTTCCACGGGCACGTGTGCCGGCAGACGGAACCTCGCATCGCGCAAGCCTTCGATAGGCTTAACAAAGCCAAAGCCAATCGGCATGCCGCTGTCGCGGAACTGCGCGGTGCCGACGACATCAAATATGGAGCGATCGTCAGGTGGAGCTAGGCCAGCACTTGTCTCGCGGTCGTCGTGCGACTCGTCCACCGCATACTGCAGCTCACGCGAGCCTTGCATCACCCGGACATCGCGCAGGCCCGAAGCGGCATTCGCGAAGAGGTCTGCGTCGAGCACCACGCATTGCTCCGCTGCGGGCCGGCCTGCCGGCGGCGTAAGTGTGCGTTGCCAGCGCTCCCGCGCGATGGGCCCAGCGGTGGTCTGCATGCCCACCGGCGCCTGTGCGACGGCAAACGATGTGAGCGCGATAGTAGCGAGTATCTTCATGCGGATGCAGCCGTTTGCGGTTGCGCACACCCGGTTCAGCGATTGTAGCGACTTGAACACGGCGTCCGTGCAAGCGCATGGGTCAGCAGGCGAGTTACAGTGCTTGAGATGGCTGATGCGCGCACGCTGCTGCTGATTGACGATGATGCAACCACCCGCGAACTGCTTTCGCTGCTGTTGTCGAACGCGGATTGGGCGGTCACGGTTGCGGCTGACGGCGCTGAGGCGCTGGCTGCCCTGCGCAGTACGGATGCGCCCGACGTGATCCTGAGCGATATGCAGATGCCCGGTTTGTGCGGAGCGCCGCTGGCTGAGGCCATCCGCGAGATCGCACCATCGGCCACACTGCTTGCCATGACGGCGACACCGCTGCCTGTTGTGCCGGAGGGTTACGACGCACTGCTGGTGAAGCCCTTCCATCCGGAAGCAGTGCGGCAGCAGCACGAGGCGGTACTGCGGCGATCGCCCGTCACGCACGATGCGGCCAGTCTCACAACAGAAGAGCATGATGCGGTGCTTGATCCGGCGGTGCTGCGTCAGTTGAGGTCGAGCATGCCGCCAGAACGGCTGCAGGCGCTGCTGACCTTCGTAGCCGATGATGCCGACGGACGCATTAGCCGCATGGGCGCTGCGGCAAGCGAGGGCGACGATGCGGCGTATCGCAAAGAGGCGCACGCCCTGAAGGGTAGTTGCGGTATGGTGGGTGCGCTGCATCTGCGAGAGCTCGCCGCGTGTGCGGAGGACGAAGGCCTGCCACACGGCGCGTTGACAGAATGGAAGCCGGCTGCGGATTTCGTCGCGGCAACAGCGGCAATTCGGCTTATGCTGGAGACTCTCTCCCGTAACGAGCCATGAAAACGTTGGCAAAGACCAGCGATTCCCGAACGGAGCACGACGTTTTGAAGAGTGAGTCCACCAACATGGCAACGACACCAGGACACGCATCGCGCAGTAAGTCATCCACCGGAATGCCCCCCGTCCGGCTGGTTGTGGCCGACGACCATCCTGTCGTCCGCTTTGGCGTGAAAAACATGCTGATGAGCGACCCCGGCTTTGAAGTGGTCGGCGAAGCGGAGGATGGCAACGCCGCCATCACGCAGACGCTGGAGCATGAGCCGGACGTGTTGCTGCTGGATCTGCAGATGCCGAAGCTGCCGGGTCTGGAAGCGATGCGCGCCATCATGAGCAAGTCGCCGCGCGTCAAGATCATCCTGCTGACCAGCACGGTTTCCACGCAGCAGATCATTGAGGCGCTACAGATTGGCGCACGCGGCATCGTGCTTAAGGATTCCGTTGCGGGCGATCTTACGGAGTCGATTCGCGCCGTGACCAGCGGTGACTACTGGATTGGCGGCGAGCGCGTGGTGAACCTGTTGCAGGCACTGCATGGTCTGATGGCGCAGGCCGCTGCCGTGCCGGAGAAGAAGACCTTCGGCCTGACGCCTCGCGAGCTGGAAGTTGTTCAGTGCATTGTGGAAGGCTGCTCGAATAAGGACATTGCCAAGCAGTTCAATATCAGCGAAGAGACCGTGAAACGTCACCTATCGAACACGTTTGACAAGACCGGCGTATCGACCAGATTGGAACTGGCACTGTTTGCGATTTCCCACAAGCTGGTCGCGCCGATCGATTAACGCTGCTAACTCCAAGCATTTAAATGCCTTCCAAGGCCTCCATCCTGTAAGCAACGTTTTCAGAAAAAAATTATGGCGAAAACGTTTTCTTTTGATAGACTACCCCATCGATAACGTCCGCATCTTTTCCAATGAGACGGATACGTTTGCGCTGCCATCTGTGCGCCATGCGTGTGGTCTCCCGAGGGGAAATGATGAATCGCAACGGAATTAAGTATGGACATCTGGGCGCAGTCGCAGTGTTGAGCAGTGTGTTGGCGTGCGGCGCGTTCGCGCAGGAACTAAACCCAACCGCTGATCCGCGCACGGCGCAGGGAATCCAGAACGCCGGAAAGCCTGTCGGCGAGATTAATGGAGTGCCGCTGTATCGCGTCAATGTGGTCCGTCGCGATCTGGATGCAGTGAACTACCTGCATCGCAGTGGATCCACCAAGATTGCGTTTGAAGGAACACCGCTGTTGCCCGGTGCGAAGGGCGAAGCGAAGGTCGGCAGCGACAAGGGCCGGATCGGCATCGACGTGCACCTGGAAGGTCTTCGTCCGGCGAATGGCTTTGGTCCTGAATATCTGACGTACGTGCTGTGGGCAATTACACCGGACGGCACGCCACAGAACCTGGGTGAGGTACTGCCCACCGGCGGCGGCATGAAGACGGACATGCAGGTTACAACGAACCTGCAGGCATTCGGCATGATCGTAACGGCCGAGCCTTACTTCGCCGTAAAGGTGCCGAGCGATGTTGTCGTGATGGAGAACCACATCATCCAGGACAAGACCACCGGCACGATGGAAAAGGTAAACGCGCACTATACGCTGCTGCCGAAGGGCCTGTATGCGCAGACGGATGGCGCACACACCGTTCCGAACCCGGTGACGCGGAACGAGCACAGCCCGTTGGATTTGTACGAGGCACATAACGCGTACAACATTGCGATGATGGCCGGCGCGGATAAGTATGCACCCGACATCATGGCGCGCGTAAAGACGAACCTGCAGAACGCCGACGACATGGACATGAACAAGCATCGCAACGGCGACCTGGAGAAGCAGGAAATTTCAGCCGCACGCGAAGCGACAGAGCGCGCAGAGGATGCGCGTATCAGCACGATCCGCAAGAAGGATGCAGAGCGCCAGCAGGCTGAGGTTGATGCACGCAAGTCAGCCGAGTTGCAGGCACAGCAGTCGCAGATGCAGGCGCAACAGTCTCAGATGGCGGCAGAAAAGGCTGCTATGGAAGCACAGGCAGCAAAGGCTGCGGCTGATCGCGAAGCGGCAGAGCGCGCACGTGCTGAAGCACAGGCTGCGGACGCAAATGCCGCTGCCTCCAGAGCGAACCTGGCAGCTGTCGCAGCGCAGGAGTCCGTCGTGAGGATGCGCGAGAAGCTGCGCGCGCAGCTCAACGCCGTACTGGCAACGCAGGAGACAGAACGGGGCTTGATTGTGACGCTGGGCGATGTGCTCTTCGACACCGGCAAGAGCAATCTGAAGCAGAATGCCCAGATTTCGCTTGCGAAGGTCTCCGCTATCCTGGAGCAATACCCTGACCTGAAGCTGCAGATCGAGGGCTATACGGACTCGGTGGGTAGCGACGACTACAACCTGAAGCTGAGCCAGAGCCGTGCGGATTCGACGGAAGCCTTCCTGGTGAACAACGGTGTGAACCCCAGCAACGTAAGCGCGCAGGGCTTCGGCAAGTCGCACCCGGTTGCTGATAACACAACGCCCACCGGCAAAGCGCAGAACCGCCGCGTAGAGATGGTCGTCTCCGGCCCGTCGATCGGCGTGCAGACACATGCTGAGCCGACCGCCGGACAGTAACTGGAACGGACGAGCACAACGAGGGGCCGCTGCGGCGGCCCTTTCTGCTGCTCACTTAAGTCGAATCACAGCCATGTTCTACGATGGCAATAGACCACTCAGCTTGGGGACGACCATGGGCATCAGCCTGAAGAACAAGATTGCATTTGTGACCGGAGCGAGTTCCGGCATTGGAAAATCGACCGCACTTGCGTTGGCTAAGGAAGGCGCAAAGCTGCTCCTATGCGCGCGTTCAACCGACAGCCTTGAGGCCATGACGCCGGAGCTGAAGGCAGCCGGAGCTGCGGGCGTTCACGTGCTGGCGCTGGACGTGCGCAAACGCGAGGAGATTGAGCCGACGCTGTCGCAGCTGCCGGAGGAGTGGAGGAACATCGAGATTCTCGTCAATAACGCAGGCCTGGCGCGTGGATTGGAGAAGCTGTATCTCGACGACGTTGAGAACTGGGAAGAGATGATTGACACCAACATCAAGGGCCTGCTGTACGTGACACGCGCGGTTCTGCCGGGCATGGTGGAGCGAAATGCAGGGCACGTGGTGAATCTGGGTTCGGTCGCCGGGTACATTCCATACGCGGGCGGGTCGGTGTATTGCGCAAGCAAGGCCGCGGAAAAGATGCTGAGTGAAGGCATGCGGATCGACCTGATGGGCACCAATGTGCGCGTCACGAGCGTCGATCCGGGCATGGTGGAGACGAAGTTCAGCGAGGTGCGCTTCCACGGCAACGCGGAGCGGGCAGCAAAAGTGTATGCCAACATTACACCGCTCACGCCCGACGATGTGGCCGACGTGATCGTGTGGTCGGTGACACGTCCAGCACACGTGAACATCAACTCCGTGCTACTTACCCCCATCGGGCAGGCGAATGCCGTGACGATCCAACGCACGGTGTAGTTTTCTGACAGTGTGATCTTCTTTACGCTTCGAGCGAAACGTCGCGTCCGAAGACTATCCAAATGCGTCTCTTGGACACTATGCTCGTTACCATGATTTTCAACCACAGGCGGCAGCTCTCGTGCGCTGCGCTGTCTCTGTCATTGGCGGCTGCTGCCGTCTCCGCACCCGCGGCGTTTGCCCAGGGCGCGAACGCTTCCCTTTCCGGCGTGGTGCGCGACGCAAGCGGAGCGCAGGTGGCAGGCGCGCAGATCACAGTAGTGGAGCAGGCCAAATCCACGCGTCGCACAACGACCACGAACTCCACCGGTCTGTACACGCTGCCACAGCTGCTGCCGGGTGAATACCGAGTCACCGTTCAAGCTCCTGGCTTTGGGCAGAGCGAACGCGTGATCACGCTGACGGTCGGTCAGCAGGCTGATTTGGATGTCGCACTGAAAGTGACCGCCACGACCGACGTGACGGTGCAAACGGGCGACTTGCAGGTGGAGCGTGAGGATCCGTCGCTGTCCTCCGTGACGAATCAGCGGTCGATTCAGCAGCTGCCGCTAAATGGGCGCGACACCACGCAGCTTGCGTTGCTGAGCCCAGGTGTGGTGCCCATGCGGCGCGTCAATCCGGATTCGCAGGGACTTGGCAGGCAGATTTCGATCAGCGGTCGCCGCACCAACCAGGTGGACTTCCTGCTGGACGGCACGGATGTGAATGACGCGTACAACAACACGCCGGGCGGCGCCTCCGGCGTAATTCTGGGCGTGGATTCCATCAGCCAGTTCCGCGTGCTGGTGGACGGGTACGGTGCGGAGTTTGGCCGCACCGGCGGCGGCATTATTGACGAGATCACCCGCAGCGGCGGCAGCCATCTGCATGGCAGCGCGTTCGAGTTTGTACGTAACTCCGCCATGGATGCGAAAAACTTCTTCGATCCTGCAGGCCCGATTCCTTCTTTCTCGCGCAACCAGTTTGGCGGAGCGCTCGGCGGTCCCATCGGCAAGAAGACGTTCTACTTCGGCAACTATGAGGCGATCCGGCAGAAGCTTGGCACCACCACGACGGCCATCGTGCCGGATGCAGCGAGCCGTGCAAAGGCTGTTGCCGCCGTGCAGCCCTTCATCGCGATCATCCCAACCTCAAATGGCGTGGACTTTGGCGACGGCACAGCAGCATACATCTCCACCAGCAACACCACGCTTACGGAAGACTTCGCCATTATCCGCATGGATCGCAACTTCTCCGATAAGACGACAGCCTTTGCACGGTACCAGTTCGACAACGCCAACGCCTACACGCCAGACAATCTGCAGATCTCGCAAAGCCATGACCGGTCGCGCGCGCAGTACCTCACGGGTCAGGTGACACATACCTTCTCGCCGCGGCTCGTGAACCAGACGCGCGTTGCGTATAACCGCAGCTATTTCACGCTCCAGTACAACATCATCAAGAACATCGATCCGTCATTGTCGTTCGTGCCCGGCAATCCGTTCGGTTCCATCAGCATCACCGGCGGACCCATGATCGGGCCCATGCGTTTTGGACCGAACGTGAACATCCTTAATTTGTTCCAGGCAAATGACGATCTGACGCTGACGCTTGGCCGCCATACGCTGGCCTTTGGCGTGGATGAAAAGCAGATCATCTTCCCGCAGGAATCGGCGCAGTCACAGAACGGCTTCTACCAGTTCAATTCGGTGGCGCTGTTCCTTGCGGGTACGGCTGCGTCCGTGGAAGTGGCATTGCCGGGATCGAACCCGCAGCGCAGGTGGCGGCAGCACATGGAAGCCGCGTACATCACGGATACCTGGCGCGCCAGTGACAGGCTGAGCCTGACCGGCGGCATCCGCTACGAACGCACCTCCGTGCCGGATGAAGTGAATGGTTTACAGGCGACCGTCCGCAACGTTCTTACCGATACGGCGGACACCATCGGCCCGTTGTACACGAACCCCGCGAACCTGAACTTCGCGCCGCGCGTGGGCTTCGCGTATACACCCGACAGCCACGCCGCTACCAGCATTCGCGGCGCTTTCGGCATTTACTTCGATCCGCTGTGGACGGACTTCTACCTCAACGCGGGCAGCCGTCAGCCACCGTTCTTTACCGTGGGCGGCGTCAAGACGGGCACGCCCATCACCTTTCCAAACACCGTCATCAATAGTTCAGACTTCAGCCTTGGCCGCATCGACGTGGTGCAGTACCACCCTGCCAGCCCGTACGTGATGCAGTGGAACCTGAGCGTGCAGCAGCAGATTACGAAGGGCGCCGTCTTTACCATCGCTTATGACGCGAATCGCGGTGTGCATGACCAGCGCCTCGTCGACGAGAACCAGGCCATTCCGCAGATTGTGAACGGCCGCAAGTTTTTCCCGGTGAACTCCGTTGTGCGCAACCCGAATTTCACCGCGATTCGCTACAAGGAGACCGAGGGACTGACGAGCTACAACTCGCTGCAGGCCACATTCAACTACCAGCTCAACAGGTTTGTGCAGCTTCGGTCGTCGTACATCTGGGGCAAGAGCCTCGACGAAGGCACGGTGGTGAGCGCGCAGGGCAGCGAGAACGACTTGCCGCAGGACCCGGACAGCCTGGCCGCGGAAAAGGGCCTCTCCAACTACGACCTGCGTAACTACTCCAGCAACTCCATTACGACAGAGCTGCCCAACCTGGGTGGTCCCAGGTGGCTGGGCACTGGCTGGTCGTTGAACGGCATCGCTCTCTTCAGCTCCGGGGCTCCGTTTTCCGCACTCATCAGCTTTGACAACGCGCGTGCACGCATCGGCACCGGGCCGTCACAGGAGCGGCCAGACCTTGTGCCGGGACGCAGTTCGAACCCGATCAAGGGTGGCCCCGTGCAGTACTTTGATCCGACAGCCTTCTCCCTGCCGACGCCGGGCTACTTCGGCAACCTTGGCCGCAATACGATGATCGGGCCAGGGCTGGTTTCGATCGACGGCGCGGTGAACAAAATGCTGTCGTTCGGCGATCGGTATCACTTGCAGCTGCGTGGCGAAGTCTTCAACATCCCTAACCGGCCCAACTGGGACATTCCCAGCCAGCGCGATGTGTTCACCACGGGCGGGGCTCGTGTGGGGAGCGCCGGGATTATCACCAGCACACTGACCAGTTCACGGCAGATCCAACTGGGAGCCCGCTTCGACTTCTAGGGCCATTCGCATGGCCTCTTACTGCTTGGGCCTTCCGATGGTCGGCATAAAATTGATACCGACCATCGGGAGGGCCGAGCGACGCAGTAAAGGGGCGTGCAAACGCCCGAGCAGTAAAGGGGTGTGCAAACCCGCCCACGCGCAGTGGGCTCTCAGCATTTACAGGCCGGCGTACCAGTCGTAGCCCAGCTTCTCCCAATAGTCGGGCGTGCGGACGTTGCTGAAGGTGAGGCTGCTTATGGCCTTGATCTGCTTGTAGCCGTACTTGAGCGGCATGGCCAGCCGCAGTGGTGCGCCGTGCAGCGGCTCAAGCGGACGGCCGTCCATGGTGTGGCATAGCAGCGTCTGCGGGTGCATGAGAGACGCCATGTCGAACGATGCGTTGTACTGGCCATCGTACGTCTCCATGGTGGCGAACTTCGGCGGTGCTCCGTTGATATTGGCCGGTGGATAGGCCCGCAGAAAGTCTGAGAAGCGCACGCCGCCCCAGCGCACAATCTGGCTCCAGCCTTCGATGCATTTGAATTGCGTGTTCTGCTCGGTGTACGGCAGCTGCTGCAGGTCAGCAAGGCGCAGCACGATGCCTGGCTTGGCATCGGCGTTAGGCGCTGGATCAGTCTTCGGTTCAGCAGGCTTCGTGTCGCCGCCGCGGCTCTTCACATCGGGTTCGGCGCTTACAGGGGCCTGGTAGTCGTCTGCGGAATGCTGCTCGAACAGATCCATGTCCGGCATGAACTGCTTGTACTGCTGCGGCCTGTCAAGGCCGAAGATCTGCAATCCCCATGTGTCCAGCTTGAGGCCACGGTCGATGCCGTAGTCGCCGTTGACGCGCAGGCCGGTGACTTCGCTCGCGTTGTACGTTGGCGCAAGCACCTTCTGCCGGAAGACGCCGTCGATCAGCGTGCGATTAAGCTCTTCCGCATCGCGCAGCGGCCATTGCAGCTCGTTGACCATCTTCGCGCGATAGAGCGCTTCATACGCTCCCACACCTGCGACCGCAGCCAAGCTGCCAATAAGGAAGCTGCGGCGCGTGCGGGACCGCAGAACACGCCGAACCTCTTCATCGAGCTCTGCCGGCGTGCGCGCTGTCGTCTGCTCCAGCTCAGTCATGGATCTGCTCCGTTCCCGTGCGCTCCGCCGGCTGAACCTCGTAGCCTGTGACCATGCTGCGAAAGTTGTTCCAACCTGCCAGCACCACCTGCGCGATGTGGATGACGAAGAAGCCGAGGAAGCCCATCGTCGTCCAGAAGTGCAGCCAGCGAGCCATCTCATAGCCGCCGCACAGCAGCGTGAGCCAGTGTGCCGACGTTGGCTTGTAGATGGCGAAGCCGGTCACCAGCATCAGGCCGCCCATCGCGATCACGCTGGTATACGCAAACTTCTGCGCGGCGTTGTACTTGCGGCGGCGAGGCTCTTCCCTGCGCAAGTGCAGATCGAAGAGCACCACGCTCCACGCGTCAACAAAGGCTCCCCGAAGATCGTTCAGCGGCGGCACAAGCGTTCGCCACTCGCCCGAAATCGCGAGGTAGATCACGTATGCGATGCCGTTGAGCGCGAACAGCCACATGAAAAAGAAGTGATACCCGAGGCCGTTGGGCACCTTGTACTGCCAGCCGAGTTTTGCGTACCACTCCTGCGGAAAGAGCCGAAAGAGCGTCCACTTACCGATGCCAACGCGGTACACCGCGCTCAAGTGCCCGCTCGACGGGATCGAATCGGCCCAGTAGATGAGCATGCCGCTCCAGATCATCGTGAACAGCAGCGGAAAGTTGAGCCAGTGCATCCAGCGCACGGCGAGCGAGTGCTTCTTATGCAGATCGATCGTCGCGCCCGGCGCCACGTGCTGCGGGACCGTGCGGTCTGCCGGAAGTGAGTCGTCATTCGATAAATCCACGATTGCCGCTGCCATGGTTGACTCAGTTCATCGCCTATCAAGAGTACGGGATGGAACGGGCATCTGGATGGTATGCGCCGCCACGCTCCACGATGCTTTAGACTCAGCCCGATGGTGTCTGAAGACAAGACCGCGGTCGCGTCAGATCGGGACATGCCGAAGCGGCAGACGATCTCGGTCGCCATGATCGCGACAAACGAAGAAAAAAACCTGCCACGCACGTTGGCGGCTGTGGCTGGGTGGGTAGACGAGATCGTCATCGTCGACTCCGGGTCGAAGGACCGCTCACCCGAAATCGCTAAAGAACACGGCGCGAAGCACAGCTATAACCGTGATTTCCGCGGCCATGCCGAGCAGAAGAATATCGCCATCGCGCAGTGCACGAGTGACTGGATCCTGCTGCTGGACGCGGATGAGGTCGTCACGCCACCGCTCGCTGCGGAGATTCAAGCCGTGCTCGCAGCGCCTGCGAAGAATGCTTACTGGATTCCGCGGCTCAACATCTTTATGACGCGCTGGATGCGGCATGGCGGGCTGTTTCCGGATGACAAGCTGCGGCTGTTCCGCCGAGGCATGGCAGTAGTGGATGAGAGCATTGGGCCGCACGGCACGCCGCAGTACAACGCCGACAAGGGCCGCCTGACGCACCATCTGGAGCACTACGGCTACCCGGACTTTGCCAACTACCTGGACCATATGAACGAGTACAGCACCGGCACGATTGCCGCGCTCAGCCGGCGCAAGGCGTCGTCGCCGGACGGGGCGCTGCTGGTGCAGTCGTTTGTAAATCCGTTCTTCGGCTTCGTGAAGAACTACGTGCTGCGCGCGGGCTTCCTCGACGGCGCGGAGGGCCTGATCTTCCACCTGAACCATGCCGTCTACGCCCACTGGAAGTATGTGAAGGTGTGGGAGGCTCGGAAGAAGCTGCAGGCAGAAAGCAGCCCGATCAGCAATCAAACATCCATTCGCTGACAAAGCCGAAAGCCCGGCCCGAAGCCGGTCCAGTCAGACCTGGAGCGCAGCACTTATATGCCGAAGACGTCGAGAACAGCATGAAGTGCCGTCGAGAGCGGTACGAAGTACCCAAGTGCTTAGTGGGTATGGAAGAGCTTGTGGTTGATGTCCGGCCAGTATTCCTTAAAGACGTAGTTCGCACTGTCAATGAGGCCGCTTGTCAGCCACTTCTGGCCGACCTTCGTCCACGTGCGGTAGCGCGTCGGGTAGTACAGCGACGACACACCGGCTGCCGCGCCTGCACCGATGACTTCGGCGAAGTTGGGCACTTCATTGCCGTTGTCACCTCGCGAGATGAAGATGCGTGAGGCGGCGTAGGCAAGGCGCTTGCCGACGCCCCCATGGCCGAGCGTGTAGAAGCGTGGATCCTGGTGAAAGACCGCGGGGAACATGCCGGCCACCATGAAGTTTTCGTCCGCCGTATCGGCCAGAGTATGCCAGTAGTAGCGGCCATAACCCAACGCGGATGTATGGAACTCAGGATAGGAATTGCTGTTTCGCGCGAACTCGGCCTGAATTCCAGCAAGGACGAACGACGAATAATCGAAGGAGTTCTTGCCTGCCAGCACGAACTTGTCCTTGACGCTCAGGGGTGGCAGTCTCTCATTTGCAGAGACCGAGCTGAAATTGGGCATGATGCCGAGAATGCGCTTGGTCTGCTGCGGTTCGCCAGATTCGGTATGGCCTTTTTCGCCTGCCTGATCGGCATGCGGATCGGGCGTCTGCTGTTCGTCGTCGGGGTTGAGACTGGACGACATGACAAAGCCCGGGGAGTCGGGCAACGAGGCTGGTACCTCGGTAGCGACCTGCTGAGGTTCGGCCGGGAGGCTGGTCTGTGCAAGGGCTGAAGCAGCTGAGAGGGACAGCGCCGCGGCTGCCAGTAGATTCAGGCCTAACAAATGGGTCACGATTCCTCAGACGGTGTTTGTTCGCAGGAGACTCAAAAAGAGCGATTGTTGGCGACTATCGGCGCTAAATTGCATGCTTTTAGCTCTTGAACAGGTTCCTAAGCAGGAACAAGACGTTCGCCGGACGTTCCGCAAGCCGGCGCATGAAGTAGGGATACCAATCCGTACCAAAGGGAAGATACACGCGAACGCCGTAGCCGCGCGCCACAAGGGCTCGCTGCAGGTCACGGCGGACACCGTAGAGCATTTGAAACTCGAAGGCGCTGCGGGCAATGCCGTGGTCTGCGGCAAATTTCTCCGTAGCTGCAACCATTGCTTCGTCATGCGTGGCGATGCCGCAGAAAACGCCGGAGGGCAGCAGCATCTGCATCAGCTTGACGTAGTTCGCATCCACGTCAGACTTCTGAGGAAAGGCCAGGCTTGCGGGCTCTTTGTACGCGCCCTTGCACAGGCGGATGCGGATGCCCTGCTTCAGCAGGCGAGCCGCATCGTCCGCAGTGCGGTAGAGATACCCCTGCAACACGGTTCCGACAGCTCCCGGATGCTGTGTATGCAACTGCTCCGTGAGGGCAATGGTCGCTTCCGTGTAAGGTGAACCCTCCATGTCCATGCGAACGAAGTTGCCGAGGTGAGCGGCGTGCGCGACGATCTCTGCCGCGGTGCTCGCACCCAGCGCGGGTGAAACGTCCATGCCAATGCCTGTCAGCTTGACGGAGACGTTTGCGTTCAGCCCGGCTGCTGCAATGCCGTCAAGGAGCTGGTGGTAGACATCAGCTGCGGCCTTGGCCTGCGCTTCAGACTGAACGCTCTCGCCAAGCGCGTCGGCGGTGACGGCGAACCCCTGGGCGTTCAACTCACGGGTGACGCGGAGGGCGTCCTCCACGGTAAGGCCCGCGACGAAACGGCCGGAGACACGGCGGCCCGGCGTGGACCGCTCCATCACGCGGCGCATGGCCGCATTCTGAGACATGGAGATGAGCAACGAACGAAACATACTGCTACAAGTCTTCGTGGATGCGGCGGCTGTGTCAAATCCGCCCGAGCATCAACACGATTCGGTGAGGGCTAGAAGGTACGCGTACCCACCCGGCGCACGTCCGCCGGCAGCTGCACCGGTGGCGTGGTCATGTGGCTTGTGTCCTTCATGGCAGCAATGGCTTCTTCATACCGGCCAAGCATGCTGTTTGTGCGGATAACAGCCATCTCTTCCAGCATCTTGGCGCCGTCACGCAGATAACTGATTTTGGAACGCTCGTCGTGGCCCCAGGTTACCGGAACCTCTGCCACTCGCAGCCGCAGCCGGCGTGCAATGAACAGAATCTCCGGATCGAAGCCCCAGCGCTCGATACGCTGCAGGCGGAAGATCACCTGCGCAGCGGAACTACGGAAGGCTTTGAAGCCGCATTGGGTATCCGCGTAAGGCAGGCCCATCACCATGCGGGTGACGGCGTTGAAACATCGGCCAAAGAAACGGCGATAGATGGGCTGGTGAATCGTCTGGCGGGCACGCTCCAGCCAGCGCGATCCGATGGCGACATCCGCGCCGTCACGGATAGCCTGGAAGAGCCGCTCGGCCTCTTCAATGGGCGCGGACAGGTCGGCGTCGGTGAACATGACGATTTCACCGGAGGCCTGCAACAGTCCATTCCGCACGGAGTAACCCTTGCCGCGGTTGCCTGGGTTGCGGACCAGGTGCAGCCGGTCATGTTCGGCCATGTAGCGCTGCACAATGTCCCCGGTCGCGTCGGTCGAGCCGTCGTCCACTACGAGCACCTCTGCATCCCACGCGCGTGCGCGAATGCAGTCGAGGACGCGGTCGAGCGTCTTCTCTATTCGCTGGCTCTCGTTGTACGCCGGAATAACGATACTGACCTGGGGCTGAGCCAACTGAGTTCCCTTTCTCACATGGGATGGGCGCCAGTCATGTCTAACGGATCGCCTTCCCGCTTAAAGCGACCACCATCATACGACAGGTATAAGACGCGTGAATAGCAGCGTGCGACGCCAGATTAGGGCAAAAAAGTGGGTGTACACTTTTGAAAATTCAGCAGTTGTAGTGTGAAACGCGCAACGGAGGGGCATCTACATGACGAAAGCGGAACTGGTAGATCAGGTTACTACCCTGGGCGACCTGACGAGGCGCGACGGTGAAGTGATTGTCGAAACTTTCTTCGAGGGGATCATCAGCGCACTTCGCGCGGACGACAAGGTAGAAATTCGCGGCTTCGGATCGTTTCGCACACGCCAGCGTAACTCCCGAACCGGACGCAATCCCAAGACCGGCGACAAGGTAGACGTTCCAGCCAAGCGTGTGCCTTTCTTCAAGCCGTCAAAGGAGTTGCGTGACCTGGTAAATACGGACTAGGGCCAAAGGCAGCTTAAACAGCTGCTGCTTCGCCCGCTGCAAGAAGCTTCCGGAAGGCAACTTCGTAGGGTTCCGGCAGGGAGCGCCTGACCATCTCCCGGGAGACCACGATGTGGGTTGTGGTGCCTTCGCACAGCAACTTGCCATCTTCGGCGCGAACAACCTCATACTGCATCTTCAGGACAGGCCCGCGCAGCGCGGCGATGCGGGTACGCACGCGGATGTCGTCGTCGTACCGTGCCGGTGAGCGGTAGCGCAGCTCGGCGCCCACGACAGCGATCATGCAGCCGAAGTCTTCTTCAAGCCGCTTGTATTCAAGCCCAATCGATCGCAACAGTTCCACACGCCCCACCTCAAACCAGACGAGGTAGTTAGCGTGATAGACCACGCCCATCTGGTCTGTTTCGGCGTATCGAACACGCAGGCGGGCTTCCGCATGAAAGGCCTTTGGCATGACCCAGTGTAGCGTTCCGCATGGTAGCCCCTACTCTTCGAGTGGCAGGTCTTCTTCCGGGATGTCGATACCCGCACCACGGAGCAATGCCTGCTCGCGGCGACGAGCAACGACGCCCTGCACGGTGAAGACGAGGAATCCGGCGAAGCAAAGACCCGAGAGGACACCGAGGCCGCTAATCCAGGGCGCAGGAGAATTCACGTCGGGACACGCGTTCTGCGAGTCGGGACCACCACCAAACAGGCCCGTGAAGCTGTCGTCAGGAGGGCCGCCATTGTTCTGTATGCACATTGCCTGCTGGTGATGCCATTGCAGATACGGCGCAATCCCCAACAGGAGCGCCATAAACAACAGAAATGTGGCTCGATGACGCATGCAGGGATAGATGCGTAAAACTTCCCTGCACGTTCCGCCAATGTGGGTTAGCATGCCGCAACCTGTGGGACGCCCGTTACTCCTTTGGTTCGCTCCCTGTTTTCTTCGGCAATTCGCTAATAATCATTGGGATTCCCCTTGACTACGGAGTTACCCGGTATCAGAGTAAGTACATCGCGGTCGTTATCAGACGTGCGCGATATGGGCCTTGCTCTGGTACCCATCCGCTACACACACTATGGCAACCATGATGGCGCCCGTTGAACAGCGGGAGGTCCTGCGTTGTGATCACTGCAGCCTGGTGCAGTTCCGCACATCGAGCGCGATGTGCCGGAAGTGCCGCAAGCCGCTGGATGTGGACGTGCCGGAGCCGGTTATGGCTGCGTCACTATCACTGGTCCCAGCGCCTGCTGAGGCTGCTCCCAGCGGCTTGCAGGTGGCCACCGCTGTGCGCGATCTGCGCCGCGTACGCAACCTGAGCCAGCGTCAGCTGGCAGGCCGCATGGGCGTTCCACGCACCTACATCAGCAAGATTGAGAACGGGAAGGCCATGCCGACGCTGGGATCGCTGGAGCGGCTTGCGCGCGCCCTGCAGGTCGACATCAGCGCCTTGCTGCGCGATGCCAAGACCCGCCACAAGGACGAGTCGGCCGTGCTGATGACCGATCCGTTCCTGGCAGAGATTGCGCAATTCTGCTCGCAGCTGGACGCGTTGCAGAAATCGATCTTCCTGAACCATGTGCGCGAACTGGCCGCAGGCCGCCGCCGCATGGCATAGGACCGATTCGAAACGCGCTCCTCCTCTCTCCTCCTGGCGCGAACGCTCGAGGCTGGTGCGATCCATTGCATCGGCCCGAGCGACGTGCTACGGTCGAGGCGTCATCTGAAGTTTCTGGAGACCGCCCCTTGCCCCTCACTCAACTTCTGCGCATCCATGAACTCCTGCCCGAGGAGCTGGCGGTGTACCGCACGCTGGACACGGAGCGCATGCCCGAGCACGTCGCCATCATCATGGACGGCAACGGCCGCTGGGCAGGCAAACGCGCGTTGAAGCGCTTTCTGGGCCACCAGCAGGGTGCCGAAAGCGTGCAGTACGTCGTCGAGACAGCAAGCCGCATCAATCTCCCGTACCTAACGCTCTACGCCTTCTCACTTGAGAACAATTTGCGCCGCCCCAAGGCGGAAGTCAGCTTTCTAATGAAGCTGCTGAAGAATTACCTTGTCGGCAATGTGAAACGCATGAACGACAACAATGTGCGTATGCGCTACATCGGCCGCACCCATGAGCTGCCGGACGAAGTGCAGGAGACGATGCGTTGGGCCGAGGCCGAAACCGGCCGGAACACCGGCACCACACTCACGCTGGCCCTGAACTACGGCTCACGTGCCGAGATCGTGGACGCAACCCGCAGCATCCTGACCGACCTGATGGCTGAAGCGCGCCGGCGTGGCTGCAGTGTGGACGACCTGCTAAGCGTGCAGGGCGGCGTTGAGAGCATTGACGAGCAGACTGTCGCGCAGCACCTGTACACCCACAACATGCCCGACCCGGATCTGCTCATCCGCACGAGCGGCGAGATGCGCATCTCGAACTACCTGCTGTGGCAAATCGCTTACTCTGAGCTCTTCGTCACCGCGCGCCTGTGGCCCGACTTCCGCGGCCTGCACCTGCTTGAGGGCATCGCGGCATTCCAGCAGCGCAGCCGCCGCTTTGGCGGTCTCGACACCGAATTTAGCGACGAGTCGCTGCCCGACCCGCTGATGCCGGAGCTTGCACGGCAGTAGTGCAGTGTGGAAGCGCAGCCGTTCCAGGTGAGCGCATGGAGTCTCTGCTTCGGCCAGGAGCGATCCAGCGAGTATCCTGCTTGCTGATCCCATGAAGAGAATCCTCACAGCAACCGTCCTCATCGCCGTAGTCTTCGGACTCATCTTCTTCGGCAACCAGCTTGCGTTGATCATCGTCTCCGCGCTGGTTGCATTGCTGGCGGCGTATGAGTATGTTGCGCTGACGCGCTCCGGTGACGAAGTCGTCCCGGCGTGGTGGATGCTGCCAGCTGTCGCCGTGCTCTTCCTGGTGACGTACTACCGGCCGCTTGAGGCGGTATTACCAGTCCTGAGTGCACTCGGCCTCAGTCTGCTGACGATTGTGGCCTTTCGCGAGGCGCGGAGCGGGCACCTGGATCGCGTGCTGCCGATCTCCGCCGCAGGCTTCTTCGGGCTCATCTACATCGCCTATCCGCTGTCGTTGCTGCCGCTCATCTGGGCCAGCGAAAACGGGCCGACGCTGCTCATCTTCCTGATGCTGGTGGTGTGGACCGGCGACATCGCCGCGCTGTACGTGGGCAAGGCCTGGGGGCGGCACAAGCTGGCGCCCGCGCTAAGCCCCAATAAGACGCAGGAGGGCGCGCTCGCTTCCCTGCTCGGCTCAGTCGCGGTTGCGGGGCTACTGGCAGGCGTATGCGATCTGCTCAACCAGCATGGCAGCACCATTCTGCACATAAGCCAGCCCCTGTGGCAGACGCTGGTGCTGGCGGCGATCGTGAATATTGCAGCACAGGTTGGCGATTTGCTGGAGAGCGCTTTGAAGCGTGGCGTGGGCGTGAAGGACTCGGGAGCGATGCTGCCGGGACATGGCGGCATCCTCGACCGCATCGACGCCCTGCTCGTTGCGGCGCCGGTGCTGTGGTACCTGCTGCTGCTGAAGGAAGCGGCTGGGCTGGGTTACTTCTGAGCTAACATCTGACCATGGCAGCGTCAAAGAGATCGGCGGTGCAACGGTCAAGGCAGTCGCCTCGTTCCGGGATGCTATGCAGGACCTGCTTGTGCCCGAGTTGCGGGCCCTGAAGATCTCTATCAAGTCCCTACGCACAGAAATGCAGTTGCGCGATGAGAAGCAGACGAACGCAACCGATGAACAGGGACGACGTCTGACACAGGCCATTGAGGGGCTCACACACAAGATGCGTTTGCGTGACGAACGACAGACGCAGATCATCGCTTCTCTTTCGGAGAAGCTCGACTTTGCAATCGACATTCGTGAGCGGCTTGCGTCAGTAGAAGCACGCCTACCGAAGCAGTAGCAATCTGCGAAAATAGAGTGCGATGAAGAACATCGCCATTCTCGGTTCCACCGGCTCCATCGGAACCAGCACCCTCGCGATCTGCAAGGCATACCCGCAGCGCTACCGCGTTGTCTCCTTCGCCGCGGGCCGCAACCTCGACATGGCGTTTGCGCAGTGCCTTGAGTGGCGGCCGCAGGTCGTCTCCATGGCAAATGAGTTCCTTGCCGGATCGCTCGAAGAGAAGCTGCGCGCGCACGCCATCAACGGCATCGAGGTCGTCCACGGTACTGCCGGCACGGTCCACGTGGCGACGCTGCCTGAGGTTGATTTCGTCGTCAGCGCGATTGTCGGGGTCGCTGGGCTTGAGGCCACCTACGCCGCCGTCTGCGCAGGCAAGACGATCGGCCTTGCGAACAAGGAAGCCATGGTGGCCGCAGGCGAACTCATCGTGGCCGCAGCGCGCAAACACAACGTGACCCTGCTGCCCATCGACAGCGAGCACAATGCGATTCACCAGTGCATGCGCGCAGGCACCGCCGCCGAGGTGAAGCAGATCTGGCTCACTGCCAGCGGCGGTCCCTTTCGCAACACGCCGCTCGCCGACTTTGAGCGGATCACGCCGGCGCAGGCGCTGAAGCACCCCACGTGGGTAATGGGCCAGCGCATCACCATTGACTCGGCCACGCTGCTGAACAAAGGGCTGGAGATTATCGAAGCCTGCCGCTTGTTCGATCTGCCGCCGTCGAAGGTCCGCGTCACAGTGCATCCGCAGTCCACCATCCACTCGCTGGTGGAGTACGTCGATGGCAGCATCCTTGCCCAGCTCTCTGTCACGGACATGCGGCTGCCGATTCTCTACGCGATGGCTTATCCGGAGCGGGTCGAGAGTGACCTGACCTTCGACCTGGCCACACTCTCGCAACTCGACTTCCAGCAGCCGGACACCACCCGCTTCACTTGCCTGCGCCTGGCGTATGAGGCGGCGGAGGCTGGCACAGCGCACTGCATTGCACTGAATGCGGCAGACGAGATTGCCGTGGCCGCTTTCCTGGCAGGCGATTTGTCCTTTATGGGCATCCCCAGGACGATTGAGCGGGTACTGGAGCTGACGCCCACGGCGAAGCCTGCCAGCATTGCCGAGGTGCTGACGGCAGACGAGGCTGCACGTGAAATTGCCAGGGCAGTCGCGGCCGATATGCTCGTCCGGCGCTGATTCACGGCGCGAAAAGACACATTCCCGGTGGAAACGTCTAAACTTGGTCTGAGTGGTATTTGACGGGCGTGGCGCCGCGTCCGACTACAGTTCGAGGTTCGTTTTGCACATTCCGCACTTCCTGATCGTTACGGTCTACTTCCTCGTCATCCTCGGCATCATGGTGCTGGTGCACGAGTTCGGCCACTTCGCCGTTGCAAAGATGTGCGGCGTGCGTGTGGAGGCGTTCTCCATCGGCATGGGTAAGCGCCTGTTCGGCTGGGTCCACAACGGAACCGACTACAAGGTGTGCGCGCTGCCGCTGGGCGGCTACGTCAAGATGACCGGCGAAACAGAGATGGAAATGATCCAGACCTCGCCGACCGAGACAGAGACGCTAGCGCAGGCCCATGGCGATTCCGGCAACTTCAACACCAAGCCACGCTGGCAGCGCGTTCTCATCGCGCTGGCGGGGCCGGTTGCCAATTTCATTCTCGCCATCGTAATTTTCACCGCCGTGGCGCACTTTCACCATGAGACGGTGGAGTACCTGCAGGACCGCGGAGAAGCTGACTACATCGTCCAGAACTCAGCTGCCGCCAAGACCGGCATCACCGTCGGCGATCCGATTGTTCGCTTTGACACGATTGAAAATCCGACGTGGCAGGACATTGGCCTAATGGCCGGCCTGAAGGCGAATCACACACTGCCTTTCTCGTACGTCCATAACGGCAAGCGCGTGGATACGACCATCCCGGTGAACTATAGCGGCACACCGGAAGACTTTACCGAAGAAGATTTCGCAACAGTGCTTGGCCTTGTGCCGCGTCCGCAAGCTGGGCCGGTCGTAGTGGCCGATGTGCCCGACGCGACATCGCCTGCCGCACAGGCTGGCCTGCGGGCAGGTGACGCAATTGTTTCGGTGGACGGACATTCCTTTCACGGAACCGAGGCGACCAGCGCGTACCTGAAGGACGGTAGCGGCAAGCCGGTTACGCTTCAGATTCTGCGCAACGGGGCCATGCTTCCACTCATCGTGACGCCGCGCCTAACGCCCACGCAGAACGGCACACAGGCTTACCGGCTCGGCTTTCAGGTGATTCCGCCGCCGGTTGTCACCACGAAACAGCCGATGGATGTGGCCCTGCGGACGGGATGGAAGGACTTCACCAAGAGTTCCACGCTGATCTTCAATGTGATCGGCGGCATGTTCAAGCGCGAGGTCTCTGTGCGCAATCTGAGCGGACCGGTGGGTATTGCGCAGCAGGTTGGTCTTGCGCAATCCATGGGCACGTGGACCGTGCTGCAGCTGATGGCCGGCATCAGCCTGAACCTTGGCATCTTTAACCTGCTGCCCATGCCTGTGCTGGACGGCGGCATGATTCTCTTCCTGCTGATCGAAAGCATCATGCGGCGCGATGTGAATGCCGTGCTGAAGGAGCGCATCTACCAGGCTGCCTTCGTCTGCATTATTGTGTTTGCCGTGTTCGTCATCTTTAACGATTTCAGCAAGCTGCCGATCTTCACGCACCACCCAAGCTAGGCGTTCACACGCCCTTTACTGCTAAGCGCGGCCCTCCCGATGGTCTGGATGAAGTTCCGTGCCGACCATCGGGAAGCGCACCGCGAAGCAGGAAAAAGGGTGCGAACGTCCGCGCAGTGGGCCCCTCCGGCAAGACATCTGTACCATAAGCGAATGCGCATCCTGATGGTGGGCGCCGGCGCAACCGGCGGATATTACGGCGGAAGACTGGCCCAAGCGGGCCGCGATGTGACGTTCCTCGTGCGCGGCATGCGGCTGCAGCAGCTGTGCGATAAGGGCATCGAGATCGTAAGCCCGGTTGGCAACGCCACTGTGCCGGTGAAGACCATCACCACTGCGGAACTACCGGCGGCGGGCACGTTCGACATCGTCATCATTAGCACGAAGGCTTATTCGCTGGATGCGGCGATGGATGACTTCGCGCCGGCCGTTGGGCCGGACACGGTACTTTTGCCTATCCTGAACGGCATGCGGCATCTTGATGTTTTGTCTGCGCGCTTTGGACGTGAGCGCGTGATGGGCGGCACCGTTCGCATTGTCTCCGACATGGACGCGGATGGCCGTATTCACCAGATGACGGAGCTGGATGTGTTTGCGTATGGCGAGTTGGACGCCACGCGCACGGCTCGCGCAGAGGCCATGCTGCCGGTGCTTACCGTTTTCGGTTTCACCACGACACTGGCGGACGACATCGTAGCGACGATGTGGCAGAAGTGGTGGATTCTCGCGACGATGGGCGGAGTATGCGTTGTCTCCGGCGGCACGGTGGGCGAGACCGCGGCTGTGCCCTACGGTACAGACATTGCAGTCGCAGTGTTGAACGAAGCCATCGCGATCGCCACCGCCAACGGCTATCCCGCCAATGCGAAGATGCTCGCGGGACAGGTGAAGCGCATGACCGAGCCGGGCTCGTCGCTGACGTCATCCATGTTCCGCGATATGACCAAGGGCTATCCCGTGGAAGCAGATCACATCCTCGGCGACCTGCTCACCCGCGCCAACGGGACATCTGCGCCGCTGCTTACCGGCGCATACGTTCGGTTGAAGGTCTACGAGAACGCCCGCGCGAAGGATGATAGAAGCAAGTAAACATAAGCGCGTTCATCAGGACCTTTGATCCGCTTTAGATAGTGCGGATTTTTGGTCGAATACAGTGCGTGCCCGCTCCACCTGCTCCAAATGTCCTTCCGCCCACAGCCAGACAGTGCAAAAGGCAGCAGCCAGACCTACCCCCAATTCCGTTAGCTTGTACTCGACCCTGGGAGGCACGACCGGGTGGATTGTGCGTGCGACGAAGCCCTCACGTTCCATCAGGCGCAGCGTCTGCGTGAGCATCTTGTAGCTGATTCCCGGCACCTGTTCGCTGAGCCGCGTGAAGCGAAGCTCTCCCTGCTCAGCAAGCACTTCAAGAACAATCATCGTCCATTTGTCTGCAACATGGTCGATCAGCTCATGGACTAACCCCTCTACACGAGGGTCGTTGAACGCTTCGAGGTCACAGCTATCAGGCGCTTCGAGAGGGGCAGTTTGCTCCTCCGCAAGCTTCATCTTGCCCATCGACACTCTCCTTCTGGTGCATATTGAACTTTGAAGTGCCTTCTTCCGAAAAGAGAGCGCCTGAACTATGGTGACACATGAGGTTGCCTCCGCATAGAGCGGAACACCTTTGAGGCAGATCATGAACGTGTTCCATCACGCGGTGCGGCTGCACAGCCTGCTGCTCTACGGGGCATATGGCTGGCTTGTGGCTGGTGGTGTTCTACACTTTGCAGTCGATGTGGTGTCACAGTACGTCCGTGGCAAGCGTGTTCCGAGTCCCGCAACCACTCTTTACTACGGACTGAACAGCACCTATGCCGTGAGCCAGGTCTTGTTTGGGGCGCTGGCCCTGTTTGCCATCCGGAACGGTGCGACTGCCATGGGGCAAGGATACGGGCTTGCACTGGGACTTCTGGCGGCCTGCGCATGGTTCGTTCTTTGCCTGCGGTTCATGGAATACCCGCAGCCACGCGTAGTCGTTGCTGTGTACGCAGCGCTTCTTGCCGGGGTCGCGCTTACAGGTTTCCAGCTTCGATAGCCAACCGTTTTGCTACAGCACAGAGGAGATGTAAATGAAACTTGAAGACAGAACGATTCTGATCACCGGTGGCACCAGCGGCATCGGCTTCGAACTAGCCAAGCAGCTCATCGCACGGCGCAACATCGTCCTCATCACAGGCCGCGATCAACGCAAGCTAAAGGAAGCAGAACTTGCCTTGCCTGGTATCCAGACCATGCAAAGTGATGCAAGCAAGCACGACGACATCCGAGCCCTGCTGCAGCGGGTCGAAGCAGAGTTCCCGGCGTGTGACACTCTGATCAACAACGCAGGCATCATGCGGAATCTCAATGTGAACAATCCCCGGTCACTGACCGACGTCACGCGAGAAATCGACATCAACCTGAATGGGCCGGTGCAGATGGTACAGGAGTTCCTGCCGCACCTCAAAGGCAGGCCGAATGCCCTGATTGTGAATGTGTCGTCTGGCTTGGCTTACATCCCGTTTCCACTTTCCCCGGTCTATAGCGCATCGAAGGCTGGCCTTCACGCCTTCACGCGGTGCCTTCGCGTGCAGCTGAAAGGTTCGAGTGTCGCAGTGGTCGAGCTGGCTCCTCCGCAGGTCGAGACAAACCTAACCGTGGGTGAGTTCGACAGGGAGTTGAAAGGGCAGAAGGGTATGGCAGCGGATGTTCTGGTTCGAAAGGCAATCGCCGGGATCGAAGCCGGAAAGACAGAGATTCGTCCTGGCCTGAGCAACGTGCTCTATCTCATGAGCCGTCTGGTTCCATCCCTGCCGTTTGGGCAGATGGCAAAGTTGGTGCCCACTGCGAGTTGATATAGCGGAGAGGACGGGGTGGTCGTGCAAAGCCGGCTTCCCGACAGCGATGCCAAGTGAAGAGAGCGCGTTTCGTTACCAATACCAAGCCGGCGGGTGGCTGTCTGCCTGGCTGCTCATTTCTGTGCAGGTTTCATCGCGGCAATCGTGTTTACTGAGATCGACTGCTCGTTGCGTGACGCACTCGCTACCAGCGCATCGACCAGGGCGCGGCACTCATTCAACCCTGTAGCGAGTAGCTCACGGAAAGACGTAATGCGCGACACGGACCATAACATGCCGGCCAGCACCCACGTTGGGCTTGCATGTAAAAACGCCTTTCCCGATGGATAGATACGGTAGCCGAGCCGCTGAATCAAGGTGAAGCTTTCCTGCGCGCCACGAGCGATCACCATAGCCTCTTTCCAAGAGGCTCCACCGCCACGTCGCATGGCCGCCACGCTCACGCTTTCAAAGGCCGCTCCCAAGGGAACCTGGCAGCGCAGCCATAAGAACATGTTCGATTCAAGGACTGCCGGAAGTCCTGCCGCGTTGAAGACGTTCACCCATGCCTGGTGGTTGATCTTGCTCTTCTGACCGGCTGCCCCGATCTTCGCGGTCAGCTTCCCGTCCTGATTGAGACGCGCCTGAATGAACGGCATACCGAAAGAGCATCGCTCCGCGCCTAACGCCTCACTCAGTCGCTCCGGCTCGAAGTTGTTGAACATGAAGAGGACCGTCTTGGCCGCGCTGCGTTGCAACGCAGGCAGAACCGCTTCAACCTGGTGCGCGAGCAGCGTGACAAGAGCCAGATCGTACGGCACTTGCTCATCCAGCTTGTCCGTAACCTGAAGCTCGGCCCGCTCGTCCTTCGTGTTCACGATAGAGCCATCACGCTTGAGTTGTTCGTAACGAAGCGACCCAGGGCGAGCGATCGCCGTGACCTGATGCCCGCCCGTGCGAACGAGTTGAAACGCAAACGCGCTGCCGATGCTTCCCGCACCGATGACTGCAATACGCAACGCTGGAGAAGCTTGTTTGTCCCGAACGCTCATAGATTCTATGAGATGCGCAACAACGCTCTCGGACGCTCCTTGATCCTGAGTCATCTCGCTCCGATCATGCTCTTGCAGATGCTGCGTCTCTATGTCGGTTCGTCACCGGTTGAAGAGAACTGGCTGCGGGCCCTTGCTCATCCTCGCCTATCCAGGGTTCTCGAAGCAATGCAAACGGACTTCAAGCGCAATTGGTCTTTGGACCAGTTAGCCGGCCTTGCACAGATGTCGCGGTCCGGGTTTGCTCTTGCCTTCAAGCGGACCGTGGGGGTGTCTCCCCTGGCTTACCTGGCGAACTGGCGTATGCAGATTGCTTGTGAACTGCTGCAGAAGGGCGATCAGAGCATCGCTACGATCGCAACCGATGTCGGCTACGATTCGGAAAGTGCCTTCAGCGCTGCATTCGACAGAATCGTGAAGCGCAGACCGGGCGCGTATCGAACCACAATTTCCCAGCCCAATGTTGGTTAGTCGCCAGAAGTCGTCCGGATGTTGCAGGTGGCGATTCGCTCGCGCTTGTAGCTACGCTCAAATCTCATCCGTACGGAACACATTATGATGACCCAGCGCCTTCAACTCAGCCTCGACTTCAGCAGCAATGCGCTTGGCCTCATCATGCCGGTCTATCGGCACGCTGATGGCGCCGACGCGTGCATGGCCGCCACCGCCGTAACGTTCGCAGATGGCTGCGATATTTGCCAGATGCTCCACAGGCACAGTCGTCCATGGGCTGGTACCCACGCTGATCTTGGTGCGGAAGCTGGACTTCGATAGCCCAACGACGTACACGCCCTCCGGCAGCAGGTAGTACGGAATGAACTTGTTGTAGCCCTCGGTGGGCTGGTCGGTGATGTCGAAGGTGATGACGCCGTGTTCCACAGCCGCACGCGAGCGCAGCAGCGTGATGTCGCGGTGATGCTTTTCCAGTCGCGGCTGCACGTGTTCCTGTACGAAGTTCTCCTGCAGCGTGTCCACGAGCGACTGCGATGTGAGCAGCGGGATCAGGCGCGGGATGAAGGTGAGATCGGTCGTGGATTCGATCGCCATCATCAGCTTCATGGCTGGCGCGGCGAGGCCTACGGCTGCGTCGGCGCTCTCAAACTTTGCGCCGTCGATGATGTCGGCCCAGAGCAGCAGGTCTTCAAGCCCGGCAGTGTTGAAGCCAAAGCGCCCGCGGGCAATATCCGCGATGAGTCCGGTGCATGACGTGTATGCCGGATCGAAGAACTTCTGCGGATGCGCTGCGTTCGCCTTCTGTTCTGCTTCGAAGTGCCTGCGATCGTCCTTGGTCAGAAACGCGCTCTGGTGATGATCGAACCACCATGTGACCTTCGGCGAGTTGGCGTACTTGAAGTCAACGATGGCGTTTTCGTCACCGTCAAACTCAGAGTCGTTGAACTGCGTGCCCGCACGGTGCATCAGGCCGGTGTAGCGATACTCGCTTGCTGTGCCGATGCACTCGCGATGGAAGCGCGTGAACAGCGATGCGGAGCATGCGCCATCGAAGCAATTATTGTGAAACAGAACGCGGAAGATCATCAGAACATCCTTGCTGCAGTTGATGCGAGAGTGAACTAGCCTGGCGCCAGCTTTGACTCGGTGAGGTCGAGCTCGCGTTCCAGCGTGCGGTAGATTGTTTCATCGACGCGGCCGGAATCGCGTAGTTCAATCAGTTGCCCGCGCTCGGCCTGCACGGTCTCAAGCATGATGGTGGCCATAGTGCGCGCATGCAAGTCCTGCACCGGCACGCCGGGGCCGCAGTCAATGATGGATTCCAGGCGGTGTTGGTACTGGTGGATCAGGTCATCGTAGGCGTGATGCAGGTATTCGTCCTCGCCTGCGCGGCAGGTCTGCAGATGTTCCATGGCGCGGCGAATGAGGATGCGCCGCGCTTCGCCTTCATCGCAACCATCCGGTGGCAGCTGCTGGAGAGCAAGCACGCGCACCACCATGGGCAGCGACAACCCCTGCAGCACCAGCGTGACAAGGATGACGCAGAAGGTGAGAAAGACGATCATGTTGCGCTGCGGAAATGGCTGTCCATTTTCGAGCGTGTACGGCAGCGAGCTTGCCGCGGCAAGCGCCACCACGCCGCGCATGCCCGTCCAGCCCACAATGAAGATGCTGCGCGCAGGCGGCATGGCTTCCGTCTGGTGCTGCACCAGCCGGCGAATGTGGTAGCTCAATACTGCCGAGGGATAGATCCACAATAGCCGGAGCGCGATCAATACAGCCGAAAGTCCAACGCCATAGCCGATCACTGCCCTGTGGCTCATGCCATGAATGGCTGCGAGGATGGTGGGCAGTTGCAAACCAAGCAGCAGGAAGACGAGACCGTTCAGCAGAAACTCCAACGCATCCCACACAGCGCCGGCCTGCAAACGCACCGTGGGCGAGAAGAACGTGGAACTTTTGCGGCTGAGAAAGAGGCCTGCGACGACAACCGCAACCACGCCGGACGCATGAATCTGCGCACCCGCAAGATACGTCCCATACGACGTGATGAGCGAGACGGCGATCTCGACCGGGCCGTCATCCACGAAGCGTTCAAACCAGGCCACAAGGGCTCCGCACGCCAGCCCCGCGCCCACGCCACCGCCAAAGAGCCACAGCAGCCGCAGCAGACCCACTCCAATGGTGGGCGTGGTACCGTGCACGATCATGTCCAGGCCAAATTCCAGCGCGAGCAGGCCAGTGGCGTCATTCAGCAGGCTCTCGCCCTCTAGCAGATCGACCACCCGCTTAGGCATGCCGATTTTCTTCGCGATGGAGCTTGCCGCAACGGCGTCGGTGGGCGATACCACGGCGCCCAGCAGAAAACCTATACGCCAATCAAAAGACGGCAGGAAGAAGTGGGCTGTGAGAGCGACGCCCACAGCTGTGAAGAAGACGAGCCCTATCGCCAGCCCACTGATGGAGACGATGTTGTACCGGAAGTCGGTCCACGAAGTTTGCCATGCGGCGGCAAACAGCAGCGGCGGCAGAAATACTATAAAGACGAGGTCCGGCGGCAGCGGCACGTGCGGCACGCGCGGCACCAGCGACACCAGCAGGCCGGTAATCACCAGCACAATGGGGTACGACACGGAGAGCCGCCGGGCCACGCCGGCCACCAGCGCAATCGCAATCAGCAGCCCCATCAGGACCAGTTGCAGCGACGAAAGATTGAGCGCGGGCATCGTCACTCCCACAGTCTGGCAGAACTGGGCCAAGGATGCGAACCGGCCAGCCTACATATCGTCTTGGAAGAAGCCGGGGCTCCGGCTAGACTCAGGGCATCATGGCATCCCAATATGCTCTGGATGATGCAGCGGCAGACGACTCGGTGGACAGCCTCCGTGGGCGGCGCATTGCCCTGCGCATCGCTGTTGGCCTGTTCGCTGTGGTGCTGATCGCGCTTGTAGCAGCCATTGGCGCGCGGCTGTGGATCAGCCACGCCATGCGCGCGTCATTGCCGCAGATCGATGGCGGCATCCGCGTGAGCGGCCTCTCTGGGCCGGTGCGGGTGGACCGGGACGCACACGGCGTACCGCACATCGTGGCCACGAGTGTGGACGACCTCATCTTCGCCCAGGGCTACGTTACCGCGCAGGACCGGCTATGGCAGATGGATATGCTGCGCCGCCATGTGACGGGCCGCCTGGCTGAGATTCTTGGCGCCAGCCAGGTGGAGCACGACCGGACGCAACGCTACCTGCAGTTGCGCCAGGCCGCCGAGCGCAATCTGCCGCTGCTGCGCGAGGAAGAGCGGCATTTCCTGCAGCGCTATGCCGACGGCGTCAATGCTGAGATCGCTGCCTCGCTGGATCATCTGCCAGCGGAGTTCCATGTGCTTGGCTACAAGCCCGAGCCGTGGTCTGCGCTGGACTCGCTGCTGGTGGGCTACGCCATGGTGGAAGACCTGACCACCGCGTACCCTGACAAGCTGAATCGCGAGGCCGTGGAAGTGCACCTGCCATACGATCTGCAGGGTGACCTGTACCCTGTCGGCTCCTTTCGTGACCATCCACCGAATGAGGGCAAGCCCGACCTGGCTGCGCCACACCAACCTGCCGGAGTTCCGGACGACGACGAGGAGCAGACACGGCTGAGCACACCGGATCACATACGCGGTCTGCTGCACCAGCGCGAGGTGCTGGCCGCGGGTGTAGGCGCCATGCGGTGTAACACGTGTGCCGCCGGCTCGAACAACTGGGCGGTAAGCGGGGCGCACACACGCAGCGGCCAACCCATCGTTTCAAATGATCCGCACCTGTCGGTCACGGTGCCGGGCATCTGGTACACGGCTGAGCTGCAGGCCGGCAGCTTCCACGTTGCGGGCGTCTCCGTGCCCGGCATTCCCTTCATCGTGATCGGGCACAACGATCATGTCGCGTGGGGCTTTACCAACAGCTATGCCGACGTGCAGGACCTGTACGTCGAACGCATCGCTAACGGGGAGTATCGCGGAACCGATGGCGCCGACCATCCGCTGCTGCGCGAGCATGAAACCATTGCCGTGAAGCATGGCAGCTCGATCGACTTTGACGTGTTGCTGACGCAGCACGGCGGCGTACCCACGCCGGTCCTGTCGCCACTGTACCCGACTGAGCATCGTCCCATAGCGCTACGCTGGTCTATCTATGACTCGGCGGCGTCGGGCATTCCGCTCTTCCGTGTGAACGCCGCCGCCAGCGGCGCTGCGCTTGTCGATGCCTTCCGCACGTATGGTTCACCCCCGCAAAATCTCGTGTGGGGAGACGATGCCGGCCACATCGGCTACCACCTTGTAGGCCAGGTGCCGCTGCGTGGACCCAAGGGCGAGAGCGGACTTGCCACAGTACCTGTCAACGCAGGCACCTACGAGTGGACGGGCTACATTCCCTATGATCAGCTGCCCGCTGTGACAGACCCGAAAGACGGCGTGCTGGCCACGGCGAATGCGCGGGTGGTGCCATCGGACTATCCCTATGCCATCTCCCTGGACTGGGCAGCGCCGTACCGCAACGAGCGCATCTGGAAGCTGCTGACCGATCGCACGGGTATGACCGCGGACGATAGCTTCGCCGTGCAGAACGATATCTATTCCGCACTGGACAAGCTCTACGCGGAGAAGATTGCCTACGCCGTCGATCACGCCAAGTCGCCATCGAAGCGTGCACGCGCGGCTGCCGACCTGCTGCGCGGGTGGGACGGCCGCGTCACCGCGGAGACACCAGCCGCCAACCTGACCGACGCCACCCGGCGCGCTCTGCTGCCCATGGTTCTGGAACCGCATCTGCACGAAGGATGGAAGCTGTATGAGTGGAACGAGAGCAGCTATGCGCTGGAGCTGATGCTGGAGCACACACCGGCGCGCTGGCTGCCTGCGCAATACACCGACTGGAATGAGCTGCTGACGGCAGCATTGGAACGCGGCCTGCACGAAACATCAGCTCCTGCCGACCTGGGCACGTGGACGTGGGGCAGCACGCACACCCTCAATTTGCAGCATCCCGTCTTCGGCTCGTCGTGGCTGCTGCGTACCCTCACAGGATCGCCGGAGACCGGCGCGCTGCCCATGGAGGGCAACGGCTTTACCGTCCGCGCCTTCAGCGGCAAGCACAGTGCCAGCATGCGATTTACAACGGACCTGGCCGATCCTGCGCACGCCACGCTGACGCTGCCCATGGGCGAAAGCGGCAATCCCGCGAGCGAGTGGTTCATGGATCAATGGAGCGCCTGGTACACCGGCAAGACGGCTCCACTGCGTGTTCCCGACAGCACGCATACGCTGGTGCTTACACCGTGACGGCGGACGGACACAGGCGACACGGCAACGGCCCGTACGCATCGGTGAGTGTATGAAGCGGTTCTTACCGGCATGCGTGTTTGCGGTTGCGGCTCTGTTGGCTGTGCTGCCGCTCATCGTGCATGGCTACTCCTGCGGCCACGACTTCGACTTCCATCTGCGCAGCTGGATGGAAGCCAGCGCGCAATGGCATGCGGGCATTCTGAAGCCGGTATGGGCATTCCATGCAGCATGGAATGCCGGCGAGCCGCGCATGCTGTTCTATCCTCCGCTCTCGTGGACCACAGGCGCATTACTCACAACGCTGCTGCCGTGGGTGAGCGTGTCCACCACGTTCACGTGGCTGGTGCTGTTCCTCAGTGGCGTCACGATGCACAGGCTGCTGCGGCGTTGGGTGTCGCCCGGCATGGCCATGCTCGGTGGCTGCCTGTACCTTGCCAATCCATACATGCTCTTCTGCGCGTACGAGCGCACGGCATACGCCGAGTTGATGGCTGCCGCGTGGATGCCGCTGCTGCTGGCGGCGCTCCTGCGTCAGCGCACGAGCGTGTGGCGCATTGCGCTTGCGGTCGGCCTGCTTTGGCTGACCAATGCCCCGGCTGCGGTGATCGGCTGCTACTCCGTGCTGCTCATCGGCGCTGGCAAGCTGCTCCTGCTGTGGCGCAACGACCGGCCACACGCGTTGCCGTATGCCGCGCGTGTTACGGCAGGCACAGCGCTCGGCCTCATCGCGGATGCCTTCTATCTCGTTCCCATGGCGTGGGAGCGCAAGTTTGTGCAGCTGAATCTGGCCATCGTGCCGATTGCACAGCCGGATGCCAACTTTCTCTACGATCATAGCGGCGACACCTTCCACGACGCCGTTCTGCTGCACTCCTCGAATGTAGCCGTTGTGCTGGTTGGCACTGCCCTGCTGTGCGGTGTGCTTGCGCTTGTGATGCGCCGCCGTGTACAAACCTTCGCCGGGATGCATGACCGCCAGGCCGCTACCGCGCATGTGTCCGCGCGCATCGCGATCCCCATCCTCATCACCTATTCGGTCATCGTAATCCTGCTGCAACTTCACGTAAGTTCGTTCGTCTGGCATGTTGCGCCGGAGCTTGTCTTCCTGCAGTTCCCGTGGCGCTTCCTCGCCATGCAGTCCGCTGTCACGGTCGCGCTCGTCGTGTTCTTCCTGCAGGCACTGCCAGCGTGGCTAGCCGGACAGCAACAGCGTTTGGTTGCGCTCACAACCACCGGCATTGCGATCGCTGCACTCGGTGGCTTCTTCCTTGGCGACAGGCCGTTCCGGCAGGAGTGCGAGAAGGATGAGGGGCTCACCACGCAGCGCGACGCATTCCTGCGCGGTGACGGCTTTGAGCAGACGGACGAGTACACGCCGTCACATGCCGACAATGACGTGCTGCTCGTGTCATTGCCGCCGGCATGGCTGGGCAGCCGGCCGGAGGAGGACCCAAGTCCCGAGACAGGCGCTCCGCTACCCGGTGCGGTGCTGCCCGCCGAGCAACGGCCACATCCGGACGACATGATCTTTACTGCCGCGGCAACGCCCGCGAGCCGCTACCTTATGGTTCGTGTGCGTGCGTACCGCGGATGGCATGTGCTGCGCGACGGTACGGAGATAACAGCTTTGCCCTCACGCCCCGACGGCCTCATCGCCGTGCCTCTGCCGCCAGGCGGCGTGCATCGCGTGGAAGTGCATTACCGCAAAACGGCCGATCAGTACCTTGGCGGCGGCATATCGTTGCTGGGAATCGCTGTTCTGATGGGTATGGCGCAATTCGAGCGGCGGCGCATCACTGCCTGATCCACAGCACTCCGGTATCATCAAAATGCCTTCATGAGTGTCGATTACGCACAACTAGTCAAGTCCGGCATAGCGCTGACCGATGCGGCGCTCGAGCGCCTGTTGCCCGGCACAGAGACACAGCCGCATTCCATCCACCGCGCCATGCGCCACTCCGTCTTCGCCGGTGGCAAGCGCCTGCGGCCGCTCCTCGTGCTGGAGTCCGCACGCATGGTGGCGAGCGAGCGCGGCGGAGGCAATGCAGACCTACCGGACGGCGCCGCCGACGTGGGCGCAGCCATCGAGATGCTGCACACCTACTCGCTCATCCACGACGATCTGCCCGCGCTGGACAATGACGACCTGCGCCGCGGCAAGCCGACGTGCCACGTCGTCTATGGCGAAGCCATGGCGATTCTTGCGGGTGACGCGCTGCAGACGCTCGCCTACCAGACACTCGCACAACTGCCCGGTGATGCCGCCGCAAAGATCGAAATCGTGAAGGAAGTCGCCATTGCCACGGGCACCGGTGTCGGCACGGAAGGTCTTGCACCGGGCATGATCGGCGGCCAGGTGTGGGACATTGAAGGTGAAGGCAAGAAGCCCACAGCCGAAATGGTAGAGGCCATCCACCGCTCCAAGACCGGCGCACTTATCACTGTCTCCATCGTTGCAGGTGGGCTCATCGGCGGGGCATCCGCGGACGAAATCGAGAACCTGCGCCGCTTCGGACAGCGTGCAGGACTTGCCTTCCAGATCGTCGACGACATCCTCGACATGACCCAAAGCTCGGAAGAATTAGGTAAAACGGCAGGCAAGGACACTGCCAGCGACAAGGCCACGTGGCCCGCAGTCTTCGGCATTGAGGCCTCACGCGAAACCGCCGCCGAACTGCTGCGGGACGCACTTGCGGAACTAGACCGCTTCGGCGACCGTGCAGAAGCGCTCAAGGCCGTTGCCCGCGCCCTGGTCGAACGCACCCACTAACGGCTTCGACCAGCGGCCTCACGAAGCCGCGTACACCTTTGTTTGTCATCCCGCAGCGAAGCGAAGGAATCTGCATTTCAACTAACTTGACAATAAAGATGTCAGAAGGCAACACGTCAGCGGGCTGAAGGCCTGCAACGTAATAGCCTGGGGCGCAGCCCCAGGATGAGCGGCAAACGATATGCGGGCTGAAGGCCCGCGTTAAACGCCCTACAACTGCGACCATGAACCCGCTTACCGACTCCAACATCCGCGAAGCGCTCCGAGTCTGTTTCGACCCGGAACTCGCCGTCAACATCGTCGATCTCGGCCTCGTCTACGGCATCACCGTCACGCAGGATCACGACGTCCCCGGCTTTGAGCCGCGCTACAACGTCGCTGTGACCATGACCATGCGTGCACCCAGCGACGATCGCGAAGCCATGCTGATCGGCCAGGTCAAGAACCGCCTTGCAGGCATGCCGCAGGTGAGCCATAGCAGCGTCCATCTTGTATGGGAACCGGCATGGACCGCCGACCGCATGACCGCAGCAGCCCGTCAGCAATTAGGCCTGGATCGCGCACCGAAACAAGGACTCGTCACCATCAAACTGTAGCTAAAGCCCAGCCCAAAGCCGGGCCACACAACCTTGGAGCAGTTGTACTCACACGCCGAAGCCGTCGAGAACGGCACGTAGTGCCTAATCCAGATCAAACTCACGCAAAGGCTTGCCCGTATCGGGCGATTCCTTTGCCTTGCGGAAAGCCTCTTCAAACTTCGCGCTCAGGATGCTGTCACGGTTCTTCTGCGCCTCGACCGACTGCGCGAAGATTGAATCACGCCGCGCATCGCTCTCACGAGCAGCCTTCGCCGCCGATCCCAGGTCGTCAAACGTGCGTTTGCGGGGAGCGGGTGTGTGCGCGATCACGGTCTGTGTCACCGGGTCAACCCGCAGCATCGCGCCGCAGTCCGGGCACAGCACCTCAAAGCCGATTTCCTTGGTTTGCTTCTTCGCCATACAGCGGAAATTCTACGCCTGCAGTCTTCATCTCGACCAACGGGAGGGCCACGCGAAGCAGTAAAAGGGCGTGTGAACGCCTAGATATCAAAGACCCGATGCCCCGGGCACTCCTGCTCGGCGTGCTCGACGAGGAACGCAGCAAGATCGCCTGTATCCATCGCAAGCAACTGCAGCCCGGCAAGCAGCCGCTCCTGCACATGCTCCTTGGGATACAGCGTCCGCGTAATGGCATCGGCATGCTTGCGCAGGAAGGTCTCGCGCTCCAGCTGCCAGTTTGCGGCCAGGCGGCGCAGGCGGTTCATCTGGTAGCGCATCTTGTTGGCGGCCACACCGGCGCTGCGGCCAAGCGACGCGTCCATCGCTTCCATCCAGTGCTGCACTTCACTCAGCTCTGCATCCAGAGCATTGCCCGCAGCTGCAATCTTCCGCTTACCCTCGATCGGCATGGCGCGCGCCGCGAGCCGCTGCGCAAGCTCTTCGGCGGACATCATCACGTCGAGCAGCGTCAGTTCATGCCGATCCATGACCGTACGGATAGCCGGAGGCACAAGCGTTGCGGAGAGCCGCGGCAGCACCGGCGTTGCCTCACCCAGCATAGCCTCAAAGATGGGCCGGCACTGCGCAAAGTACGCGATCTCCGCAGGGCCACCAATATAGGCCGACGTGGGCAGGATGCTGTCCTGAAAAACTGGCCGCAACAACGCATTCGGGCTTATGCGCTCTGGCGACGCATCAAGTATGGCGAGCAATTCAGCGTCCGTGTACGAGCGCGAACCAGCCTTCCAACCGCCGCCTGCAGTCCGCTTCAGGGCAAGCCGCTGGCCATGCTCGTCGATGACGAAGAGCAGTGACGCATCGTCGCCGACGAGCACCTGCGCGGCGTAGCCTGCCTGCTCCAGCTCGGCGGTCTTCGCCAGTAGCGTATGCCGCAATGCATCGGCATGCTCGATGGCATGGCGCAGCACAGGCGCACCTATGATGTGAAAGTCGCGTGTACTGGCGTCGATCACAATCAGGCCATGCTCGCGGAAGACACCCGCCATGAACTTTCCAAAAGCAGAAGCCAACGTGTCAGTCGGCGTATAGCTTGCACGCAGCAGCTCTGTAATCGGCGCGTAGGCTAGCAGCTCTTCCGCCTGCGCAACAACAGCTTCAATCTGGGGGCCAAGCTTCAGGCCGCCGACCGGCTGCTGCCTGTGCTCAGGAAAGCTGGATCGCAGCGTCTCCACGCCGCTTTTGCCCAACAACGCCACCTGGTTCACTTCATCCAGGTCATGATCTTCCGTCGCCATCCAGAAGACGGGCACGTGCGGCACGCCGGCTTCCGTCGCCACCTGCGCTTTGCGTATGGCAGTAGCTGCCTTCAACAGCGTCAGCAAGGGTCCGCCAAACAAGCCAACCTGCTGCCCGCTCACTACCACGTGCGCGCCACTGCGCAGCGTCTCAAGGTTCGCAAAGGTCGCTTCACCCGCACCAAACGCACGATTCTGCGCCGTCAGCGCATCCACCAGCGCATCACGATCCGCCTGCAGCCACGGCGACGTGCCCTGCATCCAGCCAGGATCAAACGGGCTGCTCGCATAGAATCGCCGCACCGGCGCTTCGGCGGGTGCGGTACGCAGCTCCGTGTAGTCGCGGAAGAGCTTCGCGAGGTGCGGCAGCACGGTGATCGGATAACACTCGGCGCTCATGGTCCTCAACTTCGAATACGGCTGCGGGAACGGCTTATAGGATGGCCGTCATCCACGGTTGGATGCAGGTTTGATACCGTCATTGCTATGACGAAACGAGCAACGACGGACGCTCCGGAGAAGAAGCAGGCAGCACGGACGAAGACGAGTGTAGCGGCAACCGGCAAACCGGTTGTCAAAGCCGTGAAAATGACTCCCCATGCTGCCCACACCGCCGCCGTTAAGGCTGTCGCAAAAGCCCTCGGCGCATCTGCAGAAATGCTGAAGACGCCTGTCGCCTGGCCGAAGCTGCCGAAGAACAAGGCACAAGTGCTTGACTCGAAGCTGGCCTACCAGGGCAAGGTCTTCAGCGTGTACACGGAGCACGTGATCGAGCCGAACGGCGTGGACGCGACGCGCGATGTTGTCCGTCACAACGGTTCGGTGGTGGTGCTGGCGGTGGACGAAACCACCAATTCGGCCGATCCGCTCGTCGTCATCGAACGCCAGTTCCGCCATGCTGCCGGCCAATATCTGCTGGAACTGCCCGCTGGCCGTGTAGAACCAGGCGAAAACGTGCTGGCCGCCGCCAAACGCGAACTCATCGAAGAGACCGGCTACCGCGCGAAGAAGTGGACAAAGCTCGTCCGCTACTTCGCCAGCCCCGGTTTTGTGGGCGAATGGATGGAGATTTACCTGGCCACCGGCATTGTGACCGGTACAGCCGAGCCCGAGGACGACGAAAAGATCGAGATCCGCCTGGTGCCGCTGTCACAGTTGGTAAGCATGTGTGCGGCAGGCGACATCCACGACGGCAAGACGATCGTCGGCTGCATGATCTATGCAAATCGTCGAGCGACGTTGAAGTAAGCCGCCAAAGCGCGCCACCATATTTACAACTGGTCAAAACGCCGCGCTTTCCGTTCTGAAACGCCTGCGTCTATTTATCACCATCCTCGCCAGGGTCAGCCAGCGAGAAACGAAGACAGTGATGGTGCGCACTGGGTGAGAACGCGTGGCACAGTACAAGGGCACAGTGAAGTGGTTCAACAATGCGAAGGGCTATGGCTTTCTGGGTCGTGATGACGGCGGTCCGGATGTCTTTGTCCACTACAGCTCCATCCAGCTGGACGGCTACAAGAGCCTGAAGGAAGGCGATCCGGTGGAGTTCGATGTCATCCAGGGCAGCAAAGGCCCGCAAGCCGATGCTGTTGTTCTAACGCAGGCAGCTTAAAAGTTAGTTGTCCTGCCGGACGGACGGCTGCGCGCCGCGCGATTACTTCGTAACGTGCGCTCGGCTGCGCGCACCGGCAGGAAACTCCTGGCCAGCGGGAGGGACAAGCAAAGCAGTAAGAAGGCGTGTGGACGCCATGCAAACGCCCGCCCGCGCGTAGCAGTACTCTTGTCACTGTATGGACAACATCACCATGGCGCGCCTGCTCGATGAGACTGCCGCGCTCCTCGAAATCGATGCGGCCGATCCCTTCCGCGTGCGCAGCTACCGCCGCGCGGCCGAAGCGGTTGAGCAGCAAACCACGCCGCTCGCCTCCCTCGTCGACGACCCCAAAGCTCTTCTCACCATTGGTGGCATCGGCAAGGGCATGGCCGCCAACATCGTCGACCTGGAGCGCACCGGCTCCCTCCCCCTACGCGACGAACTTCTTAAAAAATACAAGCCCACCATGCTGGACCTGCTGCGCCTGCCCGGCATGGGACCAAAGACCGTCGCGCTGCTATGGAGCGCACTCGAAGTCTCCAACATGGACGAGCTTGAGACCGCCGCGAAAGCCGGACACCTCACCAAGCTGCCGCGCTTTGGGCAGAAGCAGGTCGACAAGATTTTGAAAGGCATTGAAGATCAGCGGAAGAACAGTGGCCGCTATCGTATCGACGCTGCGGGCGAGATGGCAGAGCGCATCACCGCTCTGCTGCTGCAGTTTGCGGGCATTGACACCGTCACACCAGCCGGCTCGTTGAGACGCGGACGCGAGACCGTTGGCGACCTGGACCTCCTCGTGACCGGCCCAGCCTGTGAGCCCGATGTTGTCTCTGCAGCCGTCGAGTACACCGCGAACCTGCCGCTTATCGACAACCTGCTCGCCCGCGGCCAAAACAAAGTCAGCTTCACCCTGCGCAACAACCTGCAGGTCGATGTACGCCTGCTGCCACGCGCCAGCTACGGCGCCGCGCTGCAATACTTCACCGGATCGAAGATGCACAATGTCACGCTGCGGCAAAAGGCACTCAAGCGCGGCTACACCCTCAGCGAATACGCCCTCGCCCGCATGAACCCCGAAGAAGGCGAATCCGCCATCGTCGCCGCTGCCACTGAAGAAGAGATTTACGCCGCGCTCGGCATGCAATGGATCGCTCCGGAGTTGCGCGAAAACTGCGGCGAACTCGAAGCAGCCGAAGCAGGTACGCTGCCCAGCCTCATCACCCTCGCCGACATCCATGGCGACGTCCACATGCACACCGTCGCCACCGACGGCTCCAACACCATCCGCGAGATGGCCGAGGCAGCTGCCGCACGTGGCCTGCGCTACATCGCCATCACGGATCACTCGAAGAATCTGGCGATGACAAATGGCCTGGACGATGCACGCGCGATGGATCACGTTCGCGCGATTCGCGCCGTGGACGCCGAGATGGAAGGCCGCATCCGCGTCTTCGCCGGCATCGAGGTGGACATCCTCACCGATGGCGCACTCGACCTCGCCGAAGAAACACTGGCGCAGATGGACGTCGTCATCGGCTCCGTCCATTCATCCTTCCAACAAACCTCCGAAGAGATGACCGCACGCCTGCTCCGCGCCATCGAGAATCCCTACCTGCGCATCCTCGGCCACCCCACCGGCCGCATCCTGCTCAAGCGCGACCCCTACACCTTCGACATGGACACCGTGCTCAAACGCTGCGCTGCATTGGGCGTGGCGGTCGAACACAATGCCGCACCGCCCCGCGCCGACCTCAGCGATCTGAACCTGCGCAAAGCGAAGGCCCTCGGCTGCAAAATCAGCATCAACACCGACGCCCACGCCATCAACGAACTCGACCGCATGCGCTACGGCATCACCCAGCTACGCCGCGCATGGCTTGAACCCGCTGACGTGCTGAACACGCTGGATGCCGATGCGTTCCTGGCAGCATTACGACCGCGCCCAGAATAGGAAGCGCAGCTCGCGCGCTGCGCTTCTTCCGTTCTACATCGGTTCTACTTCTTCTTTGAGGAAGCCTTACCGCTCGTCGCCTCCGGCTGAACCGGCTTAGGAGTGAGCTTTACCGTTCCGGCAGCTTCACGAGCATGCAGCACCGCCATCAGATCAGCGAGTGGCAGCGGAGTGAATTCGCCGGATAGGAAGTCGCGAATCTCCAGAGCGGTTTTGTGCTGACCCAGCAGGATCTGGAACTCGGCAGTCATCTCCTGTGGGAGTTGAGGTCCGGTCTGTGCGGCGCCACGTCCACCGCCGCCCGGTCCGCCAGGACCGCCGGTGCGTGCAACGGGTTCAACCATCAGACCAGCCGCTGCCTTCTCTTCCGCAGTCATCACGGGTTCGGTGGCCGGCACACTGCGCTGCATCGCCTGCAATTGATATGCGGCCTTCACTTCGTTCAACAACTCCGCGGCGCGCCGGTCGATCAGCGGCACAAACACCGCCGTCTTTTGCTTGCCGCTATCGGCGTTCGTCCACAACACGCTTGCGGACGTCACGACGTCCTTCTCGACATCCGCCTGATGCAGTATGGCAATGCGTGCTTCCTTATAGGCATTCGTAAGGCTCGCGGCGTCCGTGGCGTCGGCCATGTAGCCCAGCCCCTTGGTATGCGACTCGCCCATGCGCGCGAGGCCGCGACCGAGGTTCTCATTCAGGATGCGTGCGGCCATTTCGTCCGAGCCGTTTGAGAGCGCAGCCAACGCAGCCGTGCCAACGGCCGCTGCACGCTTGTACTGCGTCGGATCCTGCTTGTCCGGCGTGTCCTGCGACGAGTGATACCACATGTCCGGCCACGTGATGAACATCACGGCGGGAATGCCATGCTGCATGTAGGTCACGTGGTCGCTGGAGCCATAGTGCTTGTCGATCTTGATGTAGAACGCATCCGTGCTGCCGTTGGGCGATTCGACCGGCTGCGATGCGCCGTAACCCGTTGCACGGAAGCGCACACGCTCGCGCGAGACTTCGGCGATGTACTCCATCGGGCTCTGGGCAATGTCGTTGATGAACGACGGGAAGGTGTCCGGCGTGCGCTGCAGGATCCAAAAGCTGCGGCTCTGCGTCAGGCGAAGCGCCTCCATGTCGAAGTTCAAATCGCCGATGATGACCTTCTGCTTATCCGGGTGCGCGTTGAACCAGGCGTTGGTGCCGCTGATCTCCTGCACCCACTGGAAGTTGATCGTTCGCTTCGGCTTGGGCAGCTTGCCCTCGGCAATGAGCTTGAGATAGGCGCGGCCAATCTCAAGGGTCAAAGCGCAACCCGAGCTGTCATCATTGGCGCCCTGCTTGATGTAGGACTCGAACAGGTGGCCGCCGATGGCCACTTCCTGTGTGGTGCTGCCGTCGCCGGGAATTTCGGCGTGGACGATCTCCTGCTTGTTGGGCACCTGTTCGCTCTTGGTGAGCGACCGGATGGTGACCTTCTGACCGCGATTGAGCATGGTTTCCAGCTCACGCGCCGCCTTCGGCGACACCGCCCAGGCAACAGTCCCCGGCTTGGCGTTCACGGTCGTCCAAACGACTGCGTTCGGATAGTCGGTGGCGCGGTCACCCGCCCCGATCGCGCTGATGCCCACCACACCGATGGCGCCAGCTGCTGCTGCCCGGTTATAAATGGCGGCCAGGCCACTCGGCGCGAGCGACAGCACGAACTTACCTTTGACGTCTTTGCCCTCAAAGTCAACAGCCGTCCCCTGGCCCACACTGACAAGATCGCCGCTGATATCCCCATTCGCATTCGTCGATGCAAGCGATTCCGGTATGTCGTGAATGTCATAGATCTTTACGCTTTTGGGCGAGGTCGTCCAAAGCTCGCCAACGATTGGCTGCCATGTCTGGCCCGTCGGGTAATCCTCGATGGCAACATTGCTGAAGCCGTAGTCCTTGGCCATCTTCGCCATGGCCTCCGCCTCGCGGAAGTGCCCCTGGTACTCGGACGTTGGGCGGACAAACTGGTACGGTACAAGCTCGAGCACGTGGTGCATGGCGCGTTCGCCGGACACTTCGTTAATGATGGCCGTCATCTGTTGCTGCGATAACAGCGTCCGGTCTTCTTTTTCTTGTCCCATCAGGCTTACAGAAGCGCCCGCAAGCAAGAATATGCCCGTCAGAACTACCGATTTCGCGTTCATGCGTCTCCATTTTTCAAAATTCAGGCTACACGGAAAGGTGATTACACCTTGGGGAATTTAGCTTGCAGGGTCTTTATAGATGGGCAGATGCCCGCCTAAACTTGAGTCTTCATCAAATTCGTGTGCTCGTTTTGCATTCGAGACAACACTTACACGCTGCTGCGTCTCCTAAGGATTGAATTTTTAAAGGAGTCTCATGCGCAATCTCATCGCCTCTGCCCTCGTTGCCATCAGCGTCATCGCCGCCCCTGCTGCGCAGGCGCAGGCACCGGAGCACCTGGTTCACCGTATCGAAAACGCTCATAACATCCTGCACGAGCTTATGGACACCCCCGATAAGGGCGTTCCTCTTGACATTGCCTCCTCCGCGCAGTGCGTCATCGTCGTCCCTGCCTTCAAGAAGGGTGCCTTCGTCTTTGGTGGTGAGTACGGCCAGGGTATTGCTACCTGCCGCACGCCCAAGGGCTGGAGCGCGCCTGTCTTCGTGCAGATGGCCGGTGCCAGCTTCGGCTTCCAGGTCGGCGGCCAGTCAACCGATCTCGTCTTGATCGGCCGCACGCACAAGAGCCTCGACAACCTGCTCAAGGACAAGGTCAAGCTGGGTGGAGACATCTCCGCAGCCGCTGGTCCAGTCGGACGTAGCTCCCAGGCATCCACCACTGAGCTCGCAAACGCAGAGTTTCTCACCTACTCGCGCAATAAGGGCCTATTCGCCGGCATCGACCTGACGGGTGATGAAGTCAATCAGAACAAGAAGGATACGGCCGCACTGTATGGTAAGGACATCCCCTTTCAGGCAATCCTGAGCGGCACCGTACCCACGCCTCCAGCCGCTGAGCACTTCGTCAAGACGGTGAATGAGCTCTTCAGCAAGGGGCGCGCGCGCACAGGAAAGTAACGCAGTAACAGATGTGAAACGTGGGCAGGACTTCAAAAGAAGTCCTGCCTTTCCGTTTTAGATGGTCGTCGTGCTGCCTATTGTCCTGGCCCTGAGGCGCGGCGTGCGCGCACTGCCGCTGCAAGCTCGCGCAACAGCGTCTGCGTCTCTGCCCAATCGATGCAGGCATCCGTGATGCTTTGCCCGTAGACAAGCGCTCTGCCGTTAACCAGCGGCTGAGCACCAGCTACGAGATTGCTCTCAATCATGACGCCCATGATGTGGCGGTCAACGCTGGTCGCGACCTGCTCTGAAATGACGCGGCAAACTTCCGCCTGTCTGCGGTAATCCTTGCCGCTGTTGGCATGGCTGCAGTCGATCATGATGTGCGGCGGTGTGCCCGCTTTGATCATCTGCGCCGCAGTCGAAGCAACCGACGCCGCATCGTAGTTCGTGACCTGCCGCCCACCGCGCAGAATGACATGACAATCCTGATTGCCCGAGGTCAAGAGGATCGCGGCCTGTCCCGTTTCAGACATGCCCAGAAACGTATGCGGGTGATTGGCCGAAAGAATCGCCTCGATCGCAATCTGCACGTTGCCGGATGTGCCGTTCTTGAAGCCGACAGGACAGGAGAGACCGGATACAAGCTGGCGATGAACCTGGCTCTCCGTCGTTCGCGCCCCAATAGCGCCCCAGCTCACGAGATCGGCCACATACTGTGGCGAAATCATGTCCAGGAACTCCGTGCCCGCCGGCACGCCCATCTCTGCCAGATCGGAGAGAAGGCGACGCGCGATGCGCAGTCCGTCACTTATCCGGAACGATTCGTCGAAGTAAGGGTCGTTAATCAATCCCTTCCAACCCAGCGTCGTACGAGGCTTCTCAAAGTACACACGCATCACGATCATCAATTCGCCGGAAAGCTCTTTGATCGCTTCCTTCAGCAATCCCGCATATTCCCTTGCTGAGGCAGGATCGTGGATGGAGCACGGACCGACAACGACAACCAGGCGATCGTCAGCTCCGTTGAGGATGTCTACGATCTGGCGGCGCGCGTCGAACACCGTGCGCGAGGCGTTATCCGTAAGAGGTATCTCTTCCTCAAGGAAGATCGGAGGGAGAACTACCCTGCTGGATTTGATCCTCAGGTTATTTGTGGGATATGTCATGACCGCTTATCAGGATACGTGGAACGGGAAGAACCCGGATGAATGCCCGTTACGGCCGAACTTACTGCACGATCCCCAGAGGCCGCAGTCGTGTCAGTTCCAACGCACACGCCACCGCGGTTCGGGCAGCCAGCTTCAGGTTGTCAGCGGTCATCCACACGACGAAGCGGTTGGGGAATTCATCGGACTTCACCTGCACCAACACCTGGGCCTGTCCGGCTGAGCTGCGATTGCTGGGCGGATCACCTTCGTCGCCGACAAGATCGATGTGTTCCGACTGCAACGCGGCCGAAACCGCCTCCACGGTCAGCGGCCGCTCAAACTCCAGGAATAACGACACCGCAAAGCCATGGAAAACGGGGGCCTGCACCACCTGCAGCATCGGCTCCGGCAAACGGCCGGCGGCGAGTGCTGCAAAGTCGTTGCGGATGCGATCCTGCACCGCAGCCAACGGTGTCTTGGCGGCTTCTCCCAGCGCGGGCAGCAGGTTGAACCCCACCTGTATATCGAACTCGGCGGTCGGCACCTCCTGGAACGACAGCAGGCTGATCGTCTGCTGCTGCAGTTCGTCGACGCCTGCGCGGCCATTTTCGCTGGCTGGATGCAGAACCGTTGCCGCGGCAAAGCGGATGGGAGCGAGGCTCGTTGCGCCGCCAAGCACCAGCGACAGCATGGTCGCCACCGGATGCGCGACGCGCACGGCTGCCGTTTCAAGGTCCAACGGCGAGGCTTGTCCGCTCAAAGGAGAACGCACGGGTATGTCTATGTCCAGCATGACCGAGCCCGTGGCATCGACCACGGCCGCACCCATCTGCCGGGCCGTCCGGCCGTGCTCGCGCAGCATGGCGGCGTCCGCGAAGATGACAACGTCGACGTTCTCCAGCGCGGAGGGCTCCATCGTTTGGATGAACGCAGCCTCATCACCCATGGCTTCCAGCGTGCCGCTTGCGTCTTCGGTGTCCAGCAGCGTTGTGATTGCAGCAGCCAACGGGCTCTCGGCGATCTCGTCGCCAATTTCCTTGCCGAGTAACGTGGTCGCGCCGACCACGGCAATGCGGTACTGATTCTTTGCCATATCTCTTTCTAGATGCCCCGTAACCCCAGCAGGTGCGGAATTGGCCGGGGATGGTTAGGTCTGCGACGCGTCCGGCAGCGGCATGCCCATGCGGCGCGCTCGGCGGCTCTGTGCTGCATACAGCAGCCGGGCCCACATGCCGCTCACCATGTAGGCCAGCGCAATTGAAATCAGCAGGTAGTTTGAAAACAGCACAAGCGACACACCAAACGCAATAATCACCACAAACAACCGCGCGGGATGCTGGTCGTTGAGATTGATCTCCTTGCCGCTCCAAAAGCGCCAACGGCTCACCATCAGGAAGCCGGTGAATATCAACAGTCCGGTCCATACCAAGGCGGTCCAGTTGTCGTAAATGGGGGACCCATCAAAACAATGCACCACGCTGGCGATCACGCCCGCCGCCGCCGGTATCGGCATCCCCACAAAGTAGCGGCGGCCAGGCCGCCCTGGGTTGGATGGTTTCGGATTCGTCGTAACGTTGAACCGCGCCAGCCTGCACGCTCCGCATACCAGGAACAGGAACGCCGCGACCAGCCCCAGTTCCAGCAATCGCTCGTGCAGGTGCGGATAGCGCGGCATGAGCGGCAGCATGCGGTAGCCCCACGTGTATGCCAGGATGCTGGGCGCAACGCCAAAGGTGATGACGTCGGCCAGCGAATCCAACTCGCGACCAAAATCGCTTTCGGTGTTCGTCATCCGCGCAATGCGCCCGTCCAGCGCGTCGAACGGCAACGCAAAGGCGATCGCCAGCGCCGCATGGTCAAAATATGCATAGTCTGTCGCTGTGCCCTGCAGGCTTTGCGTGATGGCATAGAAGCCCAGTGCAATGTTGCCGGCGGTGAAAATCGATGGCAGCACATACAGGCCGCGACGTGGACGGCGCCCTGCCCGCAGCACACGGCTATCCATCTCGGCGTCGATCGCCATGCGTTCAGGCTCCGGCTATGCCCGACATCGGCTTGGCATGTAGTGGCTTGGAATGTTGCGGCACAACGGCAAGCACGGTACTGCCGCCTTTCACACGGTCGCCTCGCTTTACCCGAAGATTCGCATCGGCGGGCATCAGTACATCCACGCGTGAACCGAACTTGATGAGACCGAAGCGCTGTCCCTTCTGTAGCGTATCGCCTACCTTCACCTTACACACAATGCGCCGCGCCAGCAGGCCCGCGATCTGCTTCACCTGCACAGAGGTGTCCGCGCTTTCAATCACAACGACGTTCTGCTCATTCAGCACGTTGGAGTCCGCGCGCATCGCGTTCAGGAACAGCCCTTTTTTGTAATTCACATGCGTCACCGTGCCTGCAATGGGCGTGCGGTTCACATGCACGTCAAAGACGTTCAGGAAGATGCTGAGGCGCAAACGGCTGCCATCCGGCGTTTCGATCCACTCTGCTTCGGTCACCTTGCCGTCGGCCGGCGATACAAGCTCACCCGGCCCGGTAGGGATGCGGCGTGGCGGATCGCGGAAAAACCATAAAAAGAAAAGCGCCAGCAGTACCGGAATCGCGGCAAGGCCGGTCGATCCCGTCAGCTTGTATATCAGCGCTGCCACAATGCCCAAACCAAGAGCATAGAAAATTCCGTCACGCACCATATCTGTCTTCCATACTACCGGCCCGATTGGCGCTCACGCCAGCAGGTCATTCGACGCTACAAATCATGTTTGGCTAACGGAAGCTGCATCACAACAGCATCTTCCGTAGGAGACGCATAGTACCCCTTACGGATGCCCGCCGCCTGAAAGCCCTGTTGGTCATACAGCGCAAGTGCAGCCGCATTCCCGGTACGAACCTCCAGCGTCAGCGATTCAGCACCGGCAGCCAGCGCCGCCGCGATCGCTGCCTGCAGCAACGCTGCCGCAAGCCCGCGTCGCCGAAACGCAGGAGCAACCGCCAGGCTTTCCAGCTCGGCATCCGGCGGGAAGACCGCAAGGAGCAGCGTATACACCGCAAATCCGGCAACTGCGCCCTCGTCTTCGACGACCAGCACCTGCCGCTGCAGGAGTGCATCCGCTGGCGACGCCAGCATCACCCCAAACTCGTCCGCACTCCACTGCGGAGCCGACGGACACGCCGCTACGATGGCGGCAATCGCTGGAAGATCATCCGGATTGGCCCGACGGACCGTAGGCATCACGCCGTTGCCAACGCGCGCAGCCGCGTCAGTTCGGCATCCGGCACGCGAAGGTAGTTGGCATCAAGCAGGGCGTTGTCGGCGAACCTTCCTGCCTGCACCTCCGCGACGAAGAGCGGCACGGCCTCGCGCACACCCACCGGCGCAATCAGCACGGAACCAGGAGCGCGCGCCGCAAGCGCTTCCTCCATCACAAGGAGCGGTGTCTCCGGCTGCCTGCAGGCTGCGGCATCCTCGCCCGTGAGCATGGCCTCTCCGAGTGAAACACCTGCCTCGTACCGTCCGGAGAAGACGTCGCCACGGCCTGCGTCAATCCACACTTCGGCAGTCGCTCCCAGTGCCTGAGCAGCCAGCACCGCCAGCCGTGACACCGCAACGACGGGCACGTCCAACGCCTCCGCCAACCCTTTTACCGCAGACAGCCCGATCCGAACGCCGGTGAACGACCCCGGTCCGGAAACAACGCCGAGCACATGGACATCGACCGGCTTGAGGCCTTCCGCCGCCAGCACGTCACCGATCGCCAGCATGAGTTGCTCCTGCGTCTCGCGCCCCGGCAGAACGCGCTCCGCAACGATGCGATACCTCGGCTCAGCCGCAACCAACTCAACCAGGGCAACCCCGCCGGCTGTTCCGCACGTATCCATGGCCAGCATCCAGCGCATGGATGCATCATACGAGCACCACCCGGCGCCACGTCCCATGCCGGCCAACGGGAAGCCGCGCGAAGCAGCAAAAGGGCGCGTGTGAACGCCCGCCTAGTCCAGCGCGTAGAACGCCAAACCACTCAGCAGCTTGGGATAAAAGTCCGTCGACTTCTGCGGCATCACCTCGCCGCTCAACGACACAACCTTCATCTGGTCCAGCGTGACCGGCTTGATGAGAAACGCAACGTTCGCCTCTCCGCGAGCGACCTGCGCCGCCGCATCTTCCGCGCTGCGTAGATAGCGCAGATTCTCCTGGTTGACGATGCTCTCCTGCGTCAGCCCAAGCAACTGCTCGAGCACAAGCCTGTGTAGCTGCACCACATCCATCGAACGCTGGCGCGGTGCAACGTGCTGCAGCGCAGCCTCAACCTTGTCCGCCTTCGCCTTCAGCAGCCATGTGCCATCCGCCATCACGGCCAGGAAAGCAACGCCATCGGTGTTGTCGAGCGGTGCAGTCCGTGACGTAGTAGCCTCAACCGCCTCGGCATCCGAACCAGCCTCAACCGCAGCCGACTCCACCTTGGAGATGTCGAAGAACTCCGCAGCCTTCTCAAGAAATGCCGCAGACGAGAAATCCTTCACCGAGTGCACAATCCGGTGCGTGGGCAGAATGGTGATGCCCGGCGCGTCGGTGTTGACGAGCGTCATCATCATCGCGGCCTCAGGGAACGGAGGCGCCGGCAACGGCGGTCCCATCGTCAGGTCCGCATCGTTCGAAGGCGACTCATCCGGATCGCCCACCGTGCGCTCGGTCTTGCCGCTCTGCTCCGTGGTGTCGGGCACACCCAGCTCAGCGGCACGCTCGCGCGCATAGGCGGTCGAGGTCTCATAGCGATGGTGGCCATCGGCGATGATCAGCTTCTTATCGCTCAGCGCGCCCACCAGCAGGTTCAACACATGCGGATCGGTCACCTTCCACACGGAGTGAACGACGCCATACTCGTCGGTGACAGTCTCATCGGCAGGCATCGTCGCGGTGCCGGAATCGTTGCCGAAGACGAGCTTCTCCACCGTAAACGAAGGATCGGAGTAAAGCATGTAGATCTGCTCGCAGTAGGTGCGGGTCGCCTTGAACAGCGACAGCCGGTCGCTCTTGGGCTTCGATAGCGTCTGCTCGTGCCGGTAGACCACCTGCTCTGCGTAGTCGTACAAATGCCCAAGGCAGATAAGGCCGCGGCGTTCCCGGACTTCGTTCGTGCCCGGCACGGTGTACTTTTGCGCGTAGCCGTACAGGGCGGGCTCACGCTCTTCTACCAGCACGGCTTTCTTGCGCCAGTCCTGCAGGCTGGCCGCGGCGCGCGTATAGACGTTGTTCTCGTCGGTATCTGCGGGGTCGCGCTTGCCCAGGATCACGCGGATCAGGTTGTAGGGGCTGCGCGCATAATACGCATCCTGCATGGCAGGCGAAATTTTGTCGTACGGCTGGGTTACCACATCGCCCAGGTCAACTTTGTCCGTGTTGTAGCGAAGGGCGCGAAACGGGTAGATACGCATGCGTGCTGGTCGAAGCTCCGTTGTGCCTTTGAATAGGCTGCTTCCATTCTAGTTGTCGTGGCGGACGGCAGCAGAGCAGGAGATGCACAGAGCATGAATAAACGTAAAAATGACTTGGCAGTCAATACTGATGCACCCATCTTCCAGTCTGAGTGCATCGAAAAACTGCGCGGTAAGAATTCCTAGATCACAGGAATACGCATGCCAGACGAGCAACAGTGGAAACCCAGGGTGAACCCGTGGCTGATTGCCAGCACGGTGGCACTGGCAGCGTTTATGGAGGTGCTCGACACCTCCATTGCCAACGTGGCGTTGCCGCACATCTCCGGTTCGCTCGCAGCCAGCCAGGACCAGGGCACATGGGTGCTCACCAGCTATCTCGTCTCGAACGCCATCGTTCTGCCACTTGGTGGATGGGCTTCAAGCGTGATCGGCCGAAAAAACTTCTTTCTCCTCTGCATCACGCTGTTCACCATCGCCAGCTTTCTCTGCGGCATCGCACCGTCATTGCCACTGTTACTGCTCTTCCGTATCGTCCAGGGCGCGGGCGGCGGCGGGCTGCAACCCATGGCGCAGGCCATCATGGCCGACTCGTTCGATCCGAAGCAGCGCGGCGTCGCCTTTTCGCTGTACGCTCTGGTTGCCGTGCTTGCGCCGTCCATCGGCCCTACCCTCGGCGGCTGGATCACCGATAATTATGACTGGCGCTGGATCTTCTTCATCAATATCCCGGTCGGCATCCTTGCGCTTGCTCTTGTCTCGAACCTTGTGGACGACCCGCCCTGGATCAAGCACGACAGGAAGAACCTCGCAAATGTCGACTACATCGGGCTCGGCTTTCTCACGCTCGCCATGGCAGGCATGCAGATCGCGCTCGATAAAGGTGAAGAAAACGACTGGTTCGCCTCGAACTTCATCAGCACCTTTGCAGCGATGTTCGTCTTCGGCATGATCGCGCTTATCTGGTGGGAACTGCGCGCCAAGAACCCCATCATGAATCTGCGGCTCTTCAAGTTCAAGAACTTCGCTATCTGCTGCTTCCTGATGCTGCTCGTCGGCGGCATCCTGAATGCGGGCACCGTGCTGCAGCCGCAATTACTGCAGCAGCTACAGGGCTACACGGCGACCAGCGCCGGTAAGGCCCTCACTGCGGGTGGACTCGCACTGCTCATAGCCGCACCCATTGCGGGCATCATGTCGGACAAGTTCCCCGCGCGAAACCTGGTGGCAGTGGCGTTCCTGTTATTCGCCATCGCGTATTGGTATGTTTCCTCAAGCATCAACCTCGAGATGAGCTTCGGACACAACTCCATACTCCGCGTCATCCAGGTTTTGCCCATTCCCTTCTGCTTCATCGCCATCACCAATGCTGCCTACGTGGGCCTGCCTCGGGAAACCTCCAACCAGGTCAGCGGCCTTATCAACTTCGCACGCAACATCGGCGGATCCATACTCATCTCGCTCAGTGGCGCAGAGGTCACCAACCGCACCATGTTCCATGAAGCGCGGCTGCAGAACTACATGAGTTACGCAAACCAGCAGTTTCAGCAGCAGATCGCCTCGCTGAGTAACTTTATCGGCAATTCGGCGGGTGGGCCGCAGGGCCAGTACGCAGCACAGGCATCGATCTATAGCCAGATGAACCAGCAGGCAGCCGTCATGGGTTATGCGGATGTCTACCGCATGCTCGCCTGGATGACCGCCGGCATGTTCTTCCTGGCCTTCCTGCTGAGCAAGCCAAAAAGCGGCGAAAAGGCTCCGGAGGGCGCTGTCCACTAGAATCGGACACCTTACGCCGGAGAGCGTCCCATACCGAACGCTCGTTTTGCCGCACGAACAGCCAGACACAATCCCGCGACACGGTGCCTCCACGGGTCGGATACAATCGACTTCCTACCAGGACACACCCGGTGGAAGCGTCTTCCGTCTAAAGACTTAGGCGCGCATTAGCCGAACGCTGGCACAAAGGGACAGCATGGGCAACTCGTCATCGATTCGCACCGCTATCACCGCCGCGGCTCTGCTCGTCGTCTCGCTCCTTGCGCCGGGCCGCCTGCGTGCACAGGAAAACCCGCTCGACAACGCCCACACGCCAACCAAGCCTGCTCCGCCGCCAGTACCAAAGGGCGAGGTCATCACCGGCAGCGACGTGACGAAGAAGGGTGCGCTGCATCCAGGTGCGACGATCCGCGTCGATGCGAACCTGGTGCTCGTTCCGATGACGGTAACGGATAACGAGAACCGCCTCGTCACCGGCCTTGAGCGCGAAAATTTTTACGTCTACGAGAACAATGCGCCGCAGACGATCCGCACCTTCTCCACCGACGATGCGCCCATCACGATCGGCATCATCTTCGACCTGAGCGGCAGCATGAACAGCAAGTTCGCCCGCGCTCGACGCGCCCTCAGCGAGTTCATGCGCACCAGCAATCCGCAGGATGAGTTCTTCGTGATTGCCTTCAACGACCGCCCCAACGTCGTCGTGGATTACACCAGCAACGTGGACGATGTGGATGCACGCATGGTCATGCTGAAGCCAACGGCGCGTACCGCGCTCATCGACGCCGTCTACATGGGGCTGAATAAGCTGAAGGACGCCAAGTATGAGCGTAAGGCGCTGCTCATCATCTCCGACGGAGGCGATAATCGCTCGCGTTACACCGAGAATGAACTGAAAAAGGCAGTCCGTGAAAGCGATGTGCAAATCTACGCGATCGGCATCTTTGACGCCAATGCGCCCACCGAAGAGGAGAAGAACGGTCCCGCCCTGCTGACCGATATTGCAGAGCAAACCGGCGGCCGGCTCTTTCGCGTGGTGGACGTGTCCGAACTTGGCGATATTGCCGCGCGCATATCGGCAGAGTTACGCAACGAATACGTGGTCGGTTACAAGCCTACGGACCTGAAACGCGACGGCAACTGGCGTAAATTGAAAGTGAAGTTAAATGCACCGCCAGGTTTGCCCCCGCTGGTCGTGCACAATCGTCAGGGTTACTATGCACCGTCGGACTAGCCGATTCGCTCTACTGTTACTCCTCATTCTGGCTTGTCCTATCGGCTCTTTTGCGCAGGCGCAGCAGACTGCGCCGCCATTGACGGTCGATCGCGACCCGATCCCATCGCCGGACCCGGACACTGCTCCCGCTGCTGCTGGAGCAACAACGGCTCCGCAGGCGGCGAACGGTGACCAGGTGCAGCGCGCCGGTAACACCTTCACCCTCCGCACACAAGTCGGCGAAGTTCGCCTGAACGCGTCCGTCATCGATGGCAACGGCCGTGTGGTCCAGACTCTGCCGAAAGACGCCTTTACCGTCTACGAAGACGGCGTGCAGCAGACCATCGCATCGTTTCGGCACGAGGATCTGCCCGTCTCGCTCGGCATCCTCATCGACAGCTCAGGCTCCATGTATGACAAGCGCGCAGCCGTAGGTAAAGCATCGCTCGACCTCATCAAACTTTCCAATCCGCAGGACGAAGCCTTCCTCGTCGACTTCTCCTGGGAGCCCTTCATCGATCAGGACTTCACCAACGACATCAAGAAGCTGGAAGATGGTCTCCGGTACGTCAAAGCCGCCGGTGGCACATCCATCTATGACACCGTAGTCGCCTCGGCAGACTACCTCGCGCATAACGCCAAGCAGCCCAAGCAGGTCCTTCTGCTCATCACCGACGGCGACGACAACGCCAGCACTTCCACGCTGGAGGAGACCATCCGCCGCGTGCAGGAACTCGACGGACCGACCATCTACTGCGTCGGCCTGCTCTTCGGCCCAGACGAGGACAAGCGCGAAAGCCGCCACGCCCGCCGCGTGCTGGAAACCCTCGCTGAACAGACCGGCGGCGTCGCCTACTTCCCGCGCAGGCTGGAAGATGTGGATGCCATTGCCGCACAGGTTGCCAACGACATCCGGCAGCAGTACACCATCTCGTACAGCTCCACCAAGCCGGCACGGCTGGGCGGGTACCGTGCAGTGCGCGTCACGGCTCAGGCAAAGGGCATGAGCAAACTAACGGTGCGAACCCGCAGCGGCTACTTCCCCAAGGGCAGCGCGCCTGCATCGCCGTAACTGCCCCGTAAGTCAGTCTTAAATCTTTGCTGATGCATCATCCTGAGCGGAGGCGAAGGATCTCACCAGGGTTTCACGCTGCGACAGATCGTGCCCCTTCAACCACGAAACCCTTCGCACTCTTTGCAAACCCTTCGCGTTCTGCTCTTTTGAAACGAAACAAGCCGCCCTAAATCACGACTCGCTTTCCGTACACGCGGTAAACTGGAGTTCATGAATCTGAAAATCGTCGTCTTGTCTGCCACGCTCCTGCTTGGCGTTTCATTGGGTGCGCGTGCGCAGTTGGGCGTCTATGGCACGGTCTCGACCGAACGTGTTACGGGTGTGAACTGCCTGACAGATGCCACACAGACCGTACCCACCACATGCTCCAGCGAAGACCGGGTCGATCGCGCCACAGGAGCCGGGGGCGGAGCCTACTACGACTTTATGACGTTCAAGGGCGCACGCATTGGCGCGGACATCCGCGGCGATATCCAGAAGAGCAACAAGTCCGCCTCCACAACGCTCGCCGGCAGCAACGCTCTGCGCATGGATGAGGCGATGGGCGGCGTGCGCGCCTCGTTCACCTTTCATAAAAACGAGCTGAAGCCGTACGCGGAAGGCGCCATCGGCTGGAACCGCCGCACAAGCGGACAATGTCCAGCAGGCGCGACCAGCCAAAGCTGCGAAGCGACCGGTACAGCAACGCGCGACAACTTCATCGCCTACCGCGCCTACTTCGGTCTCGACATCGCCATCCTGCCCTTCATGGATATCCGTCTGCCCGAGGTGAGCATCGGCCAGAACATCGGCCGCAACGGCACGGCGTCAAACCTGGTCGAGGGCGCAAGCGTGGGTGTCGTCTTCCATCTCCCGCGCTAAGCGGTGACCCTTCAAAGCAGAGCGTGAAAGACGACACGTCGCACCTGACACAGGGCCCGCACAAGCCGCTGAGGCAAAGGAATCAAGGAAGGCACTCTCTTCACGCACCGCCATCGTTTTGCACGGGCATCCGACGCATGACACGTGCCAGAATCGACTGTGAATACGTTGGGGTAATGCGGAGACGTGAAGCGCATTCGCCAACGCTGTTTTGCTGCACAGGAGTTTGCCCCCAGATGATGCCCGACGAAGATCTGCGAATCCACTACCACGAGGACATGCCGCGTGGCGCGCGCATCAAGGTGATTGGTGTGGGCGGCGGCGGCAACAACGCCGTAAATCGCATGATTGCGGCGAATGTTGAGGGAGTCGAGTTCATTGCGGCGAACACCGATGTGCAGGCGCTCAAAAGTTCCAACGCTCCAGTAAAGTTGCAGCTTGGGGTCAAGCTCACGAGTGGCCTTGGCGCAGGCGCAAACCCCGATGTGGGCCGCCGCGCAGCCCTGGAAGATTCCGACAAAATCATCGAAGCCCTGGAAGGCGCGGACATGGTCTTCGTCACGACAGGGCTCGGCGGCGGTACGGGCACGGGCGCAGCCCCGGTCATCGCCTCGCTCGCCAGCGAGATGGGCGCGCTTACCGTCGCTGTCGTCACACGCCCCTTTGCCTTCGAGGGCAAACGCCGCATGATGCAGGCGGAACGCGGCCTGCAGGAGCTGCTGGAAGCCGTCGACACCGTCATCGTCATACCCAACGAGAAGCTCCTGGCCGTAGCCAAGGATGCGGGCTTCTTCGAGAGCTTCCGCATTGCGGACGATGTGCTGCGGCAGGGCGTGCAGGGCATATCGGACATCATCACCATTCCGGGCATCATCAACCGCGACTTTGCCGACGTAAAGACCACCATGGCGGGCATGGGCTACGCCGTGATGGCGACCGGCCAGCGCAGCGGACCCAACCGTGCACGCGAAGCGGCACAGGCTGCCATGGCGTCGCCGCTGTTGGAGGCGGGCGCCATTGACGGCGCACGCGGCATCCTCATCAACATCACAGGCTCGTCCACGCTCAAGCTGAGCGAGGTAAACGAGGCCTCAACGCTGATCCAGGACGCAGCCCATGAGGATGCCAACATCATCTTCGGAGCCGTGTTGGATGAGCGCCTTGGCGACGAGGTCAAGATCACCGTCATCGCAACCGGCTTCAAAGAGACAAATAAGGTCGACGATCGCCGTGAGCGCATGCTGGACACTACCGGCCTGTCGCGCCCATCGATCCCTATGCAACCACCGGTCGCTCCGCCGGCGCAGCCACGCTTCGTCGCTCCACCGTCTGTGGAAACAGCTGCCACCGCGACACTAGCTTCGGTCGCGCCCGTCACGCGTCCCGCGCCAGTCTTCCAGGCAGAACCAGTCCCTGTCGCAACACAGCCTGCCCCTTTCCAGGCCGAGGCTACGACCGTTCCCTCACAGGCGTCTCCATCAGCACCGATGTTTGCGTCGGCTTCGCCCGAACCTGTGTTCCCGGCGCAGCAACCACCTGCGCAGCAGGCGCCCGCACCGGCGTTCTCCACGTCACAGTCGCTCTTCCGCGCTGACCCGCCGGCATTCTCCGTGGAGTCACCCGCGCAAGGCTTCGCAGCCGAACCCCAGCCGGCCACGCAGGAGAAGCTCGTGCCTGTACCCGCTTCCGTGTTCGATGATGACTTCTTCCGCCGCCAGCGCCGCAGCGGCGAAAGCTCCGAGACCAGGCGCGCTGCCGACGCCCCCGCCGAGGAGCAGCGCTTGAACGAGCCTATTCTGCGGACGGACGTTCGCGTCCCCACCTTTGCTGGCCACGCGCCGGCTGAGCAACCGAACGAGCACGACGAACTCGATATCCCTGCTTTTTTGCGCCGCGGTAGTTTGTAAGCCATACTTGAGGTGACGGCGTGATCCCTTAGCCGTTCCCAAACACGTCTAACTCTTTGGAAGGCATAGGCTTTCCGTTCGTTTACGGACCGCCCCGCGGTCTCCCTGCTTGTTTTCGCACTCATTCTTGCGGAAAGTCTGCCGAGAGGGTTCTTGATGACACTTGTTCCCCAGCATGGGTTTCGGATTTTTGCGGTGACAGCGGCGCTTGCGTGTGTGCCGTTCGGCGCCTTCGGCGTTACCAAAACAGCCGCGCATCCCGCATCGCACCGGCCTTCTCACGTACTTGCGACAGCACATGCACGTCCAGGCGCAACCCATGGCAAGCCAACCGCTTCGGCGGGCCGCGGCAGGGCAGCAGCCAGCCGTAATGTTGTCGTGATCGTTCACGGGCGCCGCCGCATGATCCTGCGCAGGGCACGGTATGTTGAGCACTTCTCAGCCCCATCCTTTGCTTCAAACGTCGACAACATCACGCTTGGCGATGTCACCGCGGGTGAAGATCCACTCGTGCGGGCTTCGCTGATGGAAGCCCTCGGCAACATGAACGGCACCGCGTTGGCGATCGACCCGAAGAACGGACGCGTGCTGGCCATGGTGAACCAGAAGCTCGCGCTTGGCCCCGGCGCAGAGCCCTGCTCGACGATCAAACTCACGGTCGCGCTTGCCGCTCTCTCCGAAGGTCTCATCGACAAGGACACTGAGGTCAACCTGGGACGCGGCTACAACGTGAACCTGACCTATGCCCTTGCCAAGAGCGTGAACCAGTACTTCGAGGTGCTGGGACGCGAGCTGGGCTTTGAGCGTGTGAAGCACTACGCCAACGAGTTCGGCCTCGGTGAGCTGGCCGGCTACAACATCGCTGGTGAACAGCTCGGCGTCTATCCCGATACGGAGCTGCCACAGTCCAAGGGCGGCGTCGGCAAGATGTGCTCGTTTGGCGAAAGCGTCTCCATGACACCGATGCAGCTTGGCGCGATCGTAAGCGCGATTGCCAATGGCGGTTCGCTCTTCTACCTGCAGCACCCCACGACGCCAGAAGATGTCTCAACGTTTGAGCCGCGCCTGAAGCGCACGCTGAATATTGCCCAGTACATTCCGCAGATGCTGCCGGGCATGGCTGGCGCGGTCGATTCGTCCTATGGCACAGCGCGCAGATTGCGTGCCAACTTCCAGGAGTTTCCCATCTTCGGCAAGACCGGCACCTGCTCCGACAACGGCACACGCTTCGGTTGGTTTGCCGGGTATGGCGATGGCCCTAACGGCCGCATCGTAACCGTGTTCTTCCTCACCGGTGGACGGCCAACCTTCGGCCCCAAGGCGGCGGAGCTAACGGGCGTCTTCTATCGCGCACTGGCCGATAAGAGTTACTTTCAGCAGCATCCCAACACCGAGATGACGAGCAGTCCCGCAACCGATCCGTCGACAGCAACGGAGGCTGTTCCTGGTACAAGCCCCACTCCCGCAGCCCTTCCTGCGTCTACGCTGCCGCCCACCGAACCGACTGCACGATAGCGTACGGCTCGTCCCGATACCGGCATCCAACGATTCATGAAGATTTTGACAGCGGCCGAGATGGCCAGCGCCGACACTGCCACTGCCGAGCACTTCGACATGCCCATGGCTGAGTTGATGGAGCACGCAGGCGCGGCAGTAGCTGCCTTTGTGCAACGGCAATACCCCGCGGCGAAACGTGTCGCCATCCTGTGCGGCGCCGGCAACAACGGCGGCGATGGATTTGTTGCCGCCCGCATCCTGGCGATTGCCGGCTTGCGTGTGGCCGTCCTGGTGGTCGGTGATGAGTCAAACCTCAAGGGCATCACAGCGGACGCCTTCGGCATGCTCGACCGCACCGCGATCGGCATCTTCGATGTCACGGAAGCGGATGTGCCGCACCTGCCTGACGCACTTGCCGGCATTGACGTCGTGCTGGATGCCATTGTCGGTACCGGCTTCAAACCACCTCTAAGGGGCGTGGCCGCGCTCGTGCGTGACGTCATCCGTATCCTGAACGTTCCCGTGGTCGCGGTCGATCTGCCCTCAGGCTGGGATGCCGATGCCACGATCCAGACCGAGTCCGATGCCTTTCGCGCCGATGCCGTGGTTACCTTTACTGCGCCCAAGCTCGCACATGCCCTCGGCCACCTCACAACCGGTGTCTTCGGTCCCGTTGTCGTTGCTTCGATCGGATCGCCCGATGCGGCCGTTGTCACCGGGACGCGACTGACCTGGACCGGCACCTCAAAGCGGCTATTTGAGGCGCCGCGCCCCATCGACTCCAACAAGGGCATGTACGGCCATGTGCTGCTGATTGGCGGCGGGTTTGGCAAAGCCGGCGCACCCTCCATGGCGTCGCTGGCATGCCTGCGCGCGGGTGCCGGTTTGGTAACGGCGGCGGTCCCGAAATCCATCCTGAACACCGTCGCACTGATCACGCCGGAGTTGATGACGGTCGCTCTGGACGAAGACGCCGAGGGCGCTGTCGCACTGAGCAATGCTTCACCGGAGCGCCTGGAGAAGCTGACCAAACGCACTTCTGTCATCGCGATCGGTCCCGGTCTTGGCACAGAGGGTGAGGCGTCGGGCTTCGTGCGGCAATTAGTGGCAAAGACCGATGCTCCGCTCGTCATCGACGCCGATGGCCTAAACGCGTTCAAAGGGCAGGCACACCTGTTGAAGGCAGCCGGCAAAGGCGGTCAACGCACAATCGTGCTGACACCGCATCCCGGCGAGATGGGCACACTGCTCGGCATCTCCACGAAAGAGGTGCAGGCCGACCGCCTCAACCTCGCACGAAACTTCGCCGCGGAGCACGGTGTCACGCTGGTCCTGAAGGGCTGGCGCACACTTGTAGCGCATCCTGATGGCACCGTCTCGGTGAACACCACGGGCAATCCGGCGATGGCCAAGGGTGGCTCGGGCGACATTCTGACCGGCATCGTGGCCGCATGCGTCGCGCAGTATCCTGAGAACGTGGCGGATGCCGTCAACGCTGCCGTCTACCTGCACGGCCTCGCCGCAGACATTGCAGCGCACCGCATGGAGCAGCACACGGTGCTGGCAACAGACACGGTAAAGCACTTGAGCGACGCCTTCCGCTACCGTACCCGCGACGCCGACGGCTTCGAGTGGCTGTGCGGTCTACACCGGTAGGGTGCCAGAGATCACATCGTTGGAGCAAAGCACTCCAGAAACGGGAAGCGCTGAAAGTCTTTTACGTTGATTGTGAGAACGCGTTCAATTCCATTTACACGATAAGCAGCAGCAAGTCTGGTGTCGTGAACTTGTTTCCCCCGAACATCATGTTCGAGCACAACATCTCGCCACGCACCGAATATGCGAGGATCGTCGCGCAGAACGAAATATGTGTCTTCGATCAATCCCATCTTGTGCGCAGCTTGCGCACAAGACATTCCAAGACCGTTATGACCAGCAGATCGAGTGGCACCGCCCAAAACTCGATCAAATTCTGTGACGCTGTGCACAGCCTCTCACCGCGCGTCTCTAGCGCAACGATAGCGGCTCTGGTCTGGGAGTATTCGGGAGCTTTCTCATTAGCAATGATGTAGAAGAATGTTCGTGTCGAGCGCAATCATTCTGACTACTCGTCATCCGAATAAATGGATTCGCGGCTATAGGAGCTCTCGGGAAGCACCGGAAGGTCGGCTCTCGGGAACTCCGCCAGGAATCTCTCGACCTTCTTCATGCGTTCAGTTTGTTCTAGCAGTTTCTCGCTCAAAAGCTGTTCGGCATAGCCTTCAGGGGTCAGACCGCGCCGCGCTGCTACAAGAGCCAGATCTTCCGGGAGGTCGATCGTGATCTGCATGCATGTAGCCTACTCTTGAGACGGAGAGGTTGAAAGTACGTTGATTGAAAAGCGGTTGAAGACACGCAGCGTGAACGGCACGCTGGCACTGGGACAAACCATCATGGAATTGATGCTGCCTGCGCCGCGGCTTGTCATCCTGAAAGGCGATCTTGGCGCTGGCAAGACAACGCTGATCAAGGGTATTGCACTCTCCATCGGCGCCAACCCGGACGATGTGACCAGCCCCACCTTTACGCTTGTGCATGAGTACCAGGGAACGAAGCTGAAGCTCTATCACCTCGACCTCTACCGCCTCGAACGCGACGAAGATCTGCTTGCGCTCGGCATGGAAGAGATGGAGGCAGAGCCGAACGCGCTTGTACTTGTCGAGTGGGGAGAGAAGTTTCCATCGCTGATGGCGCGGGCCCGTGGACTGGTCCAGATTGGTCCTGCGGACGGCCCTGAAGAAAGATTCTTCCACGTACAGATGCTGTAGCTGCAGCGCATAGGATGCCGCTGAAGAGGCATCTCGCCGACGGCTTAGAATAGACCTGTGCCTCCCGCAGCAATTCCAGAGAACGAAGCAGAACGCGTAGCCGACCTTCGCAGCTATGCACTGCTGGATACGCTGGACGAGCGCGGCTATGACGACGTCACATTCCTTGCTTCCTACATCTGCGAGGCGCCCATATCCTTGGTCACGCTGGTGGACATAGAACGGCAGTGGTTCAAATCAGCACGCGGCACCACCATTCGCGAGACAACGCGTGCCGACAGCTTCTGCTCACATCTGATCGGTGGCCCGTCCGTCCTTGTCGTGCAGGACACGCTGCTGGATGAGCGCTTCGTCGACAACCCGCTCGTGACGGGCGACTTCGGCATTCGTTTCTATGCAGGCGCACCGCTCGTTACTCCGGACGGCAACGTTATCGGCTCGGTCTGCGTCATCGACCAGAAGCCAAGAGTCATGAGGCCGGAGCAGGTAAAGGCATTGGAGGCGCTTGCCCGCCAGGTGATGGCGCGGATGGAACTGCGCCGGCAAATGCGTGAACGCGAGCACACCGAAGCAGCCATGCGCACCGCAGAAAAACTGGCTGCGGTTGGCCGCATGGCAAGTTCGATTGCACACGAGATCAACAACCCGCTGCAGTCGGTCACAAACCTGTTGTTCATGATGGAAGCAGCGGCCGACGATGCCAGTCGAGCAGAGTATCTCCGCATGGCACAGGACGAGCTCACGCGCGTAACCTCCATCGTCACGCAGGCGCTTCGTTTTCACCGGCAGTCCAGTGCGCCATCGCCGGCACGTCTCGGCGAGCTTGCGGAAAGCATGCTCATGCTCTTTCGCACACGCCTCTCCCACGGCGGAGCGCGCGTCGAAGTACGCGACCGCCAGAGGAATGAACTGATGTGCTTTGCCGACGATATACGACAGCTGTTCTCGCACCTGCTGTCGAATTCACTCGACGCGCTCTCCGCTAAGCATGGCGGTCTGCTGCATATTCATATCCAGGATGGTCACGACACTCGTACCGGCGCGCCGGTCGCGGTGCTGACCATTGCAGATAGCGGCGGCGGCATACCAAAGCAGGCAATGGAACGGCTCTTTCAGCCCTTCAACACGACCAAAGGTGCGCGCGGCACAGGCCTGGGTCTATGGGTCACCAAGAGCATTCTCGACAAACATCACGCTCGCGTGCGTGTGCGGAGCCGCGAAGGCGTCGGCACCGTTGTACGCATGGTTCTGCCCGCTCCGCTATCCGCAGCGCCCTTGGATTCGTCGCTGGCATCGTTGCCCTGAATGGGCGATTTTTCATACTGTGACGCTGAAGCCGGTAAACTAGTCGAATGCCGCCGATTCTTAACGCGCAGTCCGTGAGCAAGCGCTATGGCGCACGTGTTCTCTTTCAGGATGTCTCTCTCGTCGTCGCCGATTACGACCGCATTGGCCTTGTAGGCCCCAACGGCGCAGGTAAATCCACGCTGCTGCAGATTCTTGCGCGCCTGGAAGACCCTGACAGCGGCGATGTCGCTGTGCGCAAGCGCGCACGTGTCGGCGTCGTCCTGCAAAACTCCGTGTTCAAGCCCGGTCTGTCCGTGCGCGAGGTGCTAGAGCGCGCATTGGAAGCCGCGGGTGTCCCCGAAGGCGAGCACGAGCAGCGCCTGCGCGAGACGTTTGGCCGCACCGGCTTTCCGGACGAGTACGCCGAGGCCGCTTCGCTCTCCGGCGGCTGGCGCAAACGGCTGGCCATCGTAGAAGTCGTTATCACCGAGCCTGATGTGCTGCTGCTCGACGAGCCGACGAACCACCTTGACCTGCAAGGCATTGAGTGGCTGGAAGAGCTGCTGGCCGGTGTCATGTCCGCATGTGTCATCGTCTCGCACGACCGCTACTTCCTTGAAGCCGTCGCGAACGAGACGGTCGAGTTGAACAAGGTTTACGCCGGCGGTCTGCTGCGCGTGAAGGGCACGTACTCGAAGTTCCTTGAAGAGCGCGAGCTTTACCTTGAGGCGCAGTCGAAGCAGCAGGACAGTCTGCGTAATCAGGTCAAGACCGAGGTGGAGTGGCTGCGCCGTGGTCCCAAGGCTCGTACAACCAAGAGCAAGGCCCGCATCGACCGCGCGCACGAGATGATCGGCGAGTTGAAAGACGTCAACCAGCGCACGCAAAAATCCAGCGCAGGCATCGACTTTTCGGCGACTGACCGGCAGACGAAGCGGCTCGTCGAGCTGGAGGGTGTCGGCCTCGATCTGGGCGGCCGCACCCTGATCGACAACCTCGACTACGTGATGACGGCCGGTACGCGCATGGGCCTTGTTGGCCCCAATGGCAGCGGCAAAACAACGCTGCTGCGCCTGCTTACGGGTGAGCTGGAGCCGACGCGCGGCACCATCAAACGTGCGAACCAGCTGCGTGTCGTCTACTTTTCGCAGGCACGCGAGATCGATCTTTCACTCTCGCTTCGCCGCGCACTTGCTCCTGAAGGTGACTCCGTCACGCACAACGGCCGTGTAGTCCACGTGGCCAGCTGGGCGTCGCGCTTCCTTTTCACGGGCGAGCAGTTGAACCAGCCAGTCGAGCGGCTCAGCGGCGGCGAACGGGCCCGCGTGCTCATCGCACGGCTCATGCTGCAACCCGCCGATCTGCTGCTGCTGGACGAGCCCACAAACGACCTCGATATCCCCACACTGGAGATCCTTGAAGAAAGCCTGCTCGAGTATCCCGGCGCGCTTGTGCTCGTTACGCACGACCGCTACATGCTGAATCGCGTGAGCACCACGGTGCTCGGTTTGGATGGCAACGGCAATGCGCAATCCTTTGCGGACTTTGCGCAGTGGGAAGACTGGATGGCCGCAGGCTCTCCGGTACCGGAACGCGCGAAGCCTGTTTTGGCCGAAGCAACAAAGCCTATCGCGGAGCCGGCGTCTGCGAAAAAGAAGCTCAGCTACAAGGATCAGCGTGAGTGGGACAGCCTGGAGGAGCGCATCGCCTCGGCAGAGACGCGCTCCGCAGCCGCTGATCTCGCAGTGGCAAGCCCCGCTGTGGCTATCGACGCTACAGCTCTACAGGCCGCTTTGGTAGAGCAGATGGATGCACAGGCCACCCTGGCGGAACTGTACGCCCGCTGGGAAGAGCTGGCCGCGCGTGCGCTCTAGCCGCGTCTGAGATTCCTCACCGCTCGCTGACTCTGGTAGGTCACCGTAGCGCAGGCGACGCATCGCCAGGGGTAGCGATTGAAGAAGGGCAACACCGTTTCCTGCCAGAAGCCGTACCGCGGCAGACGTTCAAATGTGTGTCCGCCGCACTGCTTGCATGTCACATCCGGAAGCCTGGTTAACGGCCGGACTGGATTTTCTTCAGGAACTCTCTTGGGCTGACCCATTGCTGCATTGCGGGCTATAGTGTTCACTGCCGGATAACCTCCCCATTCTTCATCACGAACACAACGTGCTCAAGCGCAGAGATATCGGCAAGTGGATCGCCGGGGACGGCAACAACATCAGCAAGAAAGCCGGCCTTTAACTGGCCGATCTCGTTTTCCCAGCCAAGCAGCCGGGCACTATTTAGAAACTCGGAACGTAACACCTCGGCAATGGGCATGCCATACTTCGCCATCAACGTCATCTCATGCGCCTGGGTGCCATGCGGAAACGGACCTACGTCCGAGCCCACAGCAAAGGGCACTCCCGCAGCCATCTGCTTCTTAAACTGCTCGGCGTGAAAGGCCTCACTCTCGCGGCGGCGCGCCGTTGCAGCGGGAGATGCGGCATGGTCCGCAAAATACTCACCGATGGCAAAGGTTGGGACAGCGTAGATGCTGCGATCCTTCATCTTGCGCATGGTCTCAGGCGATAGCTGGTAACCATGGTCGATCGAGACTACACCTGCATCGACGGCGTAGCCGGTCCCGGGTTCGCCCGTGGCATGCACCGCAACACGTCCGCCAATGCGCTTCGCCTCGGCGACAGCAACGGCCAGTTCGGCCTCCGTGTATTGGTAGGGCGTATGAAACTCGCCATTCTGCATGGAATCACGGCCCGTCTCGTAGATCTTCGTAAAGTCCGCACCCTGTTTGCGCTGCTCGCGCATAACGCGGATGATGTCCTCTGCCGTGTCCGCGCGGTCGGCGTTGCTCATGAGATGCTGTTCGGGGTTCTTGCCATTGTTATCTTCGTGCCCGCCCGTGATGTCGATTGCGTTGCATGAAACACGCATGCGCGGGCCTTGGATAAGCCCTCGATTGATGGCGTTACGCACAGCAACGTCGGCGCAACCAGCGCCCTCGGTACCCATGTCGCGCTCAGCGGTAAACCCGGCCATCAGATCGGCCTTTGCCGCTCCTGCAGCAATCAGCGTCCGTTCCGGCGCGCTCTCGTCGACAGTCTGGTTTGCCTCATCGCCCACGTGCAGGAACAGGTGCGTATGCACATCAATGAGCCCCGGCAGCAACGTCCTATCCCCAAGATCGATGACCTCAGCCCCGGCCGGCCGTGACACGTGAGGACCCGCCTCGCGGATGCGGTTACCCTCAATCAGCACTTCACCGGGCGTAATGATCCTCGTCGCGCTGGCGTCCAGCATGCGTGCCGCATGAAGCACCGTCACATGAGGCGAACTGGCCTGCTGCCCCACAAGTGGTGTAGCAAGCAAACAGCCCAAAACGGGAATGAGGACACGCGTCATCTGACGCCAGAATACTGCACAATGAACCTACGTTACTATGGCGTAAGACCTTCGGTTCGTATATGACGAACTTCCCTTTGGCTCCCACACTACGCCGCACATAGCTCGCGCATCGATTGCTCTACTTGAATCCGCTTACATGCCGGTTACGTTGTAGCCGCAATCCACGTAGGTCACTTCGCCGGTGATGCCGCTTGCAAGCGGCGACAGCAGGAAGGCAGCGGTATTGCCGACCTCCGACGTTTCCACATTGCGGTGCAGTGGCGCACGGAGCGTTACAGTCTCGAGGATGGTGTTGAAGTCGCCGATACCGCGCGCGGCCAGCGTCTTGATGGGACCGGCAGAAATCGCATTCACGCGAATGCCCTTTGGTCCAAGCGACGCGGCAAGGTAGCGCACGGTCGCTTCAAGAGCCGCCTTCGCGACACCCATTACGTTGTAGTTAGGGAAGACCTTTTCCGCACCGTAGTACGTCAGCGTCAGGATGCTGCCGCCCGCCGTCATCAGCGGTTCCAGCGCACGCGCCACTGCAACGAGGGAATAAGCACTCACATCCAGCGCAATCCGGAAGTCTTCGCGCTTCGTCAGCAGGAAATCGTTTTTGATCGCTTCGGCCGGGGCAAACGCAACCGAGTGCACAACAATATCAACGGTACCGTATGCCGCTTTCAACTCTTCCGTGACGCGCTCAATCTCGCTGTCGCTCGAGACATCACACTGGAAGCTCTTTGCGTCGTTCAGCTCCGGCAACAAAGCATCCGCTTCCTTCTTCAGGCGCTCGCTCTGGTAGCAGACAGCAACCTTCGCGCCAGCTTCGTTCAGCTTCTGCGCAATGGCCCATGCAATGGAGCGCTTGTTCGCCAGCCCGAAGACAACAGCGGTCTTGCCCTTAAGGTCAATCATGTTCTTACTTCCTTTGCCTTCGCTAGGTTTTCTTTCAAGAGGCTGTCATCCTGAGCGAAGCGAAGGATCCCAGCGCATTGGAACGGAAGATGTCGTTTATGCCATTTCAGCCCGAAAATGCAGAACAGCGATCGGTGGTTGAAGCGATCACCCGTGAACCAGCCAGTCATACTGAGCCTCATCCAACGGCACCACAGATAACCGAAACTGCCGGAACAACACAGATCCCTGAAAGACCGCGGCTTCGCGCATGGCTGCCAGCGGCTTCGGATGCTTGAGGCGCTTGCCGGCCTTCAAACGGACCGCAGGATTCTTTGGATCGGTCGCGTCCACGGATACAACAGTGGCAGTGCCAACGGCTTCTTTTCCAACGTTGGAGTGGTAAATGACGCAGTGTTCGCCCTTTTTCATAGCGCGGAGGGTCATGAGCGCCTGCGGGTTCTTGATGCCGTCCCACACGGTCTCGCCATCGCGCAGCAGGTCGTCAAAGGAGTACTTGTCGGGTTCGGACTTGAGTAGATATGGCATCGCGTGTCGTGGTTGAGGATACCAGCGCAGACCGCCCGAGCGCACGTCTAGCTCTCAAGATCAACGTGCTCCACATGCGCGATCTCGCGGCCCAGGAAGCGTGGTGCGAACCGCTGGAACTTCGCGGCTGAGTCCGTTGCGAAGAACGACAACTGCGGCTCACCGTCGCCTGGGATCGCCGCCTGCGGCAGCAGCTCTGCCGTGTGCCGCGCCGTCGCCTCGGCGGAATCCACCACCGGAATCGGCCCGGCGATAGTGCTCGCGATGCGTTCGATAAGGCTATGCAAAAGAGGGTAGTGCGTGCAGCCCAGAACAATGACCTCCGGAGGACGGGCGGCATCCAGAATCGCCTCTCCCAGGTAGACCTCCGCCACCTGCTCGGTGATGCGGTTATCCGTCCAACCCTCTTCGACCAGCGGCACGAACAGCGGGCAGGCTTTTTCAACTGCCTTCAAACCCGCATCGGCGCAGGCTTCCGCATACGCGTGTGAAGCGACGGTCGCCTCCGTGGCCAACACGAGCGCAGTGCTGCCCGCTGGCGCAATCGCCGCTGCGGCTTCCGCGCCGGGGCCAATGACGCCGACAAGCGGAACGTGCGCGGTCTCCTCCAACGACGGCAGCGCCAGAGCCGAAGCCGTATTGCAGGCAATCACCACCAGTTCCGCTCCCTGAGCGACGAGAAAGCGAATCGCTGCCTCCGTATAGCGCGTCACCATGGCCTGCGACTTGGAGCCGTAGGGCAGGTGCGCCGTGTCGCCTAAATAAACGAAGTCCGCGCCGGGCAGCTGCCGCAGCAGCGCACGCAGCACCGTAAGACCGCCAAAGCCCGAGTCAAAGACGCCAATCAGCGGCCGCTTACCCGCGCTCATGGCTGCACAGCCTGCGTGGTGCCGCCAACCACCGTCGCATCCGCATCGTAGGTCCGGTCGAACACCACATTGCCCGCGAGTGTCGAGCGCGATTTGCCATCGACGAGAAAGCGAACCTTCGTGATCTCCGGCAGGTTCGCGTGCAGCGTGCCCACGATGGACTGGATCGTGAGCGTCTCCGATGTGATACCCGAAGGATGCGCATCGGCCCACGCGGAACGCAGGTTGACGACAGCCAGCTCACCACCCGCATGCGTCAGCGGATCGGCATCGGAGCCCTTGTCCGGCGTGGATGTAACACTCGTCACTGTGTGTTCGCCGCCAAGCGGCAGGTTCACCAGAAACACATCATCCACAGCAACACCGCCGCCGATCACGTGCGTGGAATGCGGCAGCGTGTATTCCGCAAGGAGATGATCGAGCAGTGCGCGTGCCCGGATAGCGGGCGTCTCCGGCAGCGCAAGTGAGCGCGGCACTGCGGTCACCGATCCGTCGGCATCGTTCGCCATGGCAAATGTCACCTCTTCCGACGCGGAATACGCGGGCGCTTCCAGCGGTGTGTTGTCAGCGTTCTTCACCTGCGAAGTCTGCTGGTGCAGGTAGACGAGGTACGTCACCATCAGCAGCGAACAGCCGAACAGGATCATGAAGAGGATGCGCTGGTACCGGGGGATCACTGCGTCACTCCTTGTGCCGGTGCAGTGGGTGCAGGTGTTGTTGCCGTCTGCGGCGCCATTTGTTGCACACGGCTGCGCCAGAAGATCATGGCGCCGGCGATCACATCGGCCACGTGACCCTGGTACGTCGTGTCATCCGCCGTCGTGCCGTCCTTCATGGGAGACATTTCAACCGCAACGGCCGGGCATTGCATGTTATCCAGCGGGCGAATCCACGTTTGGCCGCTCGATACCGGCAGCTTTGATCGTGTGAAAGCCGTGGTCAATTCGTCCGCAAGCGCGTGCGACCGGTCGGCGTAAGCGGCCTGTGCTTCATCCCACGAAACGGGCCGCGCACTATCCACATTGCTCTGGTGCAACGTGGTTGTGTACAGGTGGATGCCCATGCCGGTGCCCGTCGCGTGCAGCAGAACGCAAGCGATGGGATGCGTCGTGTTGGCAAGCGCGGCGCGTGCGTCGTTGGAGACATCCGTATCGCCATCGCGTGTCATCTCGACGGTAAAGCCCCGCGCCTTCAGCAGAAAGCCGATGCGGGAAGCCAGCCGTAGCGTCGCCGTCTTCTCATCCACACGGTCCGCAACAAGCGCTCCGCTCTCCGTCCCACCCCGTGCGGGGTCAAGCAGCACCAGCGACTGCTGCGCACACGCAGTCGTGCAGGTAAGAAGGCCAAGGGTGAGCAGGATGCGGGTCACAGAGTCAGGATGATTGTACGAGGATGAGATGCCGTGCGGGGTATTGGGACATCACCTGTGACGCTAGAACGTTCCGGCGAAGATCGCCTTCAACTTCTGCTTCAGTCCCATCTCTTCGCTGGCCCGGCGCACCTGCGTGCGGTGCGTATACAGCAGCATGCCGATGGCAGTGGCAAACTCCGGCTGCGCCAGTTCCGGCGGCATCCGCGACAGCGACACCGGCGTGCCCACACGCGCGGGTGTGCGCAGCAGGCTCTCCGCCACATCCAGCAGGCCGGGCAGCTTGGCGCCACCGCCGGTGAGCACAGCCCCGGTGCCAAGCGCTTCCAGCACGCCGCCCTGGCGAAGATTGTCGCGAAGCATGGTGAATAATTCACGCGCACGCGGCTCCAGAATCTCCGCAAGAAAACGCTGCCGCACAAGCCGAGGCGCCCCGCCGCCTGTCGACAGGTTGCCACCGACCTCAATCTCGTTCAGCGAAGGCACGCTGGTCACAACGCAGTTGCCGTACGTCAGCTTTAGATCCTCTGCCTCTTGCGTGGAAACGTGCAGACCCACCGCAAGATCATTCGTAAAGTGATCGCCGCCAATCGGCAACACAGCCGTATGCGCGACCGATCCCTCAAAGAAGACAACTAACTCCGTGGTGCTGGCGCCAATATCAGCGATGCAGACGCCAAGCTCGCGCTCATCGGCGCTGAGCACAGCCTCGGCCGACGCGATGCCTTCGTAGACCGTATCCACCACCTCAAGCCCGGCTCGGTTTGCGCACGTAATCACCGACTGTGCTACACCGCCGGAACAGGTAGACAGGTGCAGATTCACCTCAAGCTTGGTACCGACCATCCCAATCGGGTCGTGGATGCCAGGCTGATCGTCCAGGATGAACTCCTGTGGCAGCAAATGCAGGATCTCGCGATCCGCGGGCAGGGCGACAGAACGCGCACGATCCACAGCGGCGCGAACTTCTTCGCGGGTAATCTCACGCATGCGGCTGCCCATGGAGATGCCGCCGCGCGAGTTAATGCCGCGCATATGCGTTCCACCCACGCCAACCACTGCCGTCTCAATGCCCATCTTCGTCATACGTTCGGCGGTCAGAGCGGCGTGATTGATCGCGTCAGCAGCGGGGCCAAGCTCGGCAATCAAACCCTTGCGCATGCCGCGCGACCGTTCAACGCCATGGCCGCGATAGCGCAAGACACCGTCCTGCAACTCTGCCACCAGCACGCAGCTCTTGCTGCTGCCGGCGTCGAGCACAGTGATCAGATTGTCGTTGCGTTCCTTCACTAGCCTGTCACCACCTGCGTTGCATGATCCTTTGATTCCGAGCTTACCGAATCTCCCTTAGTACACGTACGCTTCCGTATCCAACTAGATGCGACTTACTTCAGGGGCAGCCCAGACGTACAAGCACATGTACTAGGGAGTCGCTGCCAAGGTACTGGCCTTGGCCTGCGCATCGTGCCGCTTCGCCATCCATGCGCGAATCGCTTCCACGCGCTTCTGTGTTGCCGCGTCTTTAGCTGTCTGTTTACCTACTGGCTTCGCCTGATCCGTTCGCTTTGCCGCAGGCGTCGATAGCTTCTTCGAGGTATCGTCCATGGCGTGACTCACCGGCTTTGCGATTGCTGCCGGTAATGGTTTGTTATCGGCTGAAGATGGCTTAGCCATTACGACGGGCGGCAGTTTTGGCATGGCAGCAGTAAGCTCTGGCGCGGCTTGCTTTGCCACCGGAACAGCTTTCCTTTCGGCAAGCTTCGTGGCCAAAGGCACCGATCCCGGTTTAGCTTTATCGGTAGGGGCTGCATGCGCTTCACCCACAACCGTTGAGTCCTTCGGCGGCATCTGCAGCACCACCTGCCGTTCGTAGCGCATGTCCACGCTGCTCAGGTGCGGATACGTCTGCCGCCATTCATTAATGTGGTCCTCAAACTTCCTGTAGCGCGTCAGAAAGTTCTGCGTGCCGAAGTGCACCAGCACTTCGTTGTTGTGGTCGGGAACGAGCGCCTTCACGTCCTCTGAATCAGATAAATCAATCTCGCTCAATTGCGTGGACGTGGCCTTGCCATCCGAATCAAGATCGCGAAGGAAGGCGCCGTACAGCTTCATGCGCTTCGCACGTTCCTCCAGCGCGTCATCTGCTTTCAGGCCCGTAACCACGGGGAACGAGTAATTCGGATTACCCGGTGCATCCGGCGGAATATCCAGCAGAACGCCATGCGCATCCACCATGCCGATGGTGCCGCCCTGCCGCACAAAGGCAACCGGCACACGCTCTGTAACGTGGACGCGGATGCGGTTCGGCAGCAGCCGCATCACGGTGGCATGCTCCACCCACGGCATCACTTCCAGCTCCGCGCGGCGCTGGTGCATGGGAACCTTGAAGATGTTGCGTTCGACATCCTCACCGAAGACGCTCAACATCTGCGAGCGCGTGAGGTGGTTGTTGCCGTCAATCTCAACGGACGCAGAAGAGGGAATGCGAAATGTCTCGCTCGTCGTCAGGTAGCGCATCACGGCCATGTAACCTACGCCCAGGCCGACGAGAGCGATGACAAGCCCGATACCGGCTGCGATGCGGCCCGTCTTTGTGCGTGGAATGATGCCGCGGCGGATACGGCGTGCCCGGCCGCTGGCGCGGAGGAATGCTTCCGTATCCGCATCGTTGGCATAGCTGTCCGCCAGTTCGCGTGGAGGCCGCAGCGGATCGGACACGGCACGGCGAATCTTGCCGGCTGCACCGGGACGCGCGGAGCCATTCTCCGGCGTATCCAGTACGGCCGAACCGGTGCTGCCGTATTCGTATGTCTTCCGCATAGCCCGAGCAAGGCAGCGGAGAATCGCCTAGTGGACTTATCTTACTGCCGGTTAGGGGTGAGCAGTGGCTGTGGAATCCAGGGCGGTAACCGGGTTACTACTTACGCAATGCTTCCAGTACCACGGGCCCCGCCTGTGACACGCTGCCCGCACCCAGCGTCAGCACAACTTCCCCGCTCGCCGCAACCTGTGCCAGCCGCTCGGCAGCTTCTTCCCATGTGCTGGCGTAGTACGCATCCACACCGGCGCCGCGCATCGCACGCACAAGCGCCTGCGCGGTAATGCCCTCGATCGGCGGCTCACTCGCGGCATAGATATCCAGCACTTCCACGCGGTCTCCTGCGGTAAAGGCCGCTGCAAAATCGTCCATCAGATCGCGCGTTCGCGTGTACCGATGCGGCTGAAAGAGCACATGCACACGCTTGTACCCAGCGTCGCGCGCAGCCTGCAGCGTGGCGCGTACCTCCGTAGGATGGTGGCCGTAATCGTCCACCACAGTGACGCCGCGCTCGACACCGCGCGTTTGAAAACGGCGATCCACACCGTTGAACCGTGCAAGCCCTGCCGCTATCAGTGTGGGCGGCACGCCCAGCTCAACGGCAATCGCGACCGCAGCCGTTGCGTTCAGCACATTGTGGTGCCCAGGCACACGCAGTTGGAACGGCCCAATCACAATGCCGCGCGCGTTTACCTCGAACATCTGCTTACCATCCTGCCTGGGCAGCAGCATCAGGCGGAAGTCGGCCTCGGGGCTTTCGCCATAGGTGACGACACGGCGCTGCACGCGCGGCAAAATCGCCCGCAGCATCGGATCGTCGATGCAGGCGGTCGTCGCGCCGTAGAACGGCACCTTATTCATAAAGTCGACGAAGCACTGCTCCACATCAGGCCAGCCGCTGTAGTTCTCCATGTGCTCGCGGTCCAAATTCGTCACCACGGCAAGAATCGGCGACAACTTCAGAAAGCTGCGGTCACTCTCATCCGCCTCCGCGACAAGGTAGCGTGACTGCCCCGCACGGGCGTTTGAGCCAAACAGATCGACGCGGCCACCCACAACGACCGTGGGATCCAGTCCGCCTGCGTCTAAAACGGCAGCAATCATGCTCGTGGTGGTCGTCTTGCCATGCATGCCGGCGATGGCGACGCCATACTTCAACCGCATCAACTCAGCCAGCATGTCCGACCGATGGATCACGGGGATTTTCCGCGCGTGGGCCTCCACGACCTCAGGATTGTCCTGCTTGACGGCAGAACTGGTCACCACCACATCCGCCGGCCGAACATTTTCCGCCGTGTGGCCGACGAAAATCGTTGCTCCAAGTTTCTTCAGCCGGTCGGTGACGGCAGAGGTGCGAAGATCCGATCCGCTGACCGGAAATCCAAGAGAAAGGAGAATTTCGGCGATGCCGCTCATGCCGATCCCGCCAATCCCGATAAAGTGCACCCTCTGCGCTGCTGCAAACACCCGTCGTTCCCATCCTTTTCGTGCCTGAACCAAAGACCAATCTAGCAGGGACTACGTTGCCTGCCGGCCTCTTGCAATTTCCGAGCAACATCTGGCGTTGATCCGCGTTTGTACCAGACGAAGCGCGCAGTCCACAATGGATGCGTCCCAGGAGAGTTTCTATGAACATCAAAACCAGCTTTGCCTCACTCGCCCTTGCAGGAGCCGTCGCCGCCCTGCCCATGTCCTCGCAGGCAGCCGTGGTCATCAGTGTGCGCATTGCGCCGCCGGTTTTGCCGGTGTACGAGCAGCCCTACTGCCCCGGCGATGGTTACATCTGGACTCCCGGCTACTGGTCGTGGGACCCGAATGTGGCCGATTACTACTGGGTGCCCGGCACATGGGTGCTGGCGCCGCAGCACGGCTACCTTTGGACGCCCGGCTACTGGGGCTTCGTGAACGGCGCATACCTGTGGAACGCAGGCTATTGGGGTCCACACATCGGCTTCTACGGCGGCGTCAACTACGGCTTCGGCTACTCCGGCGTGGGGTATGAAGGCGGCTACTGGCATGGGGACCACTTCTTCTACAACACCGCCATCAATCGCGTAAACGTGAACGTGATTCACAACACCTACATCCACAACGTGACCGTGGTAAACAACACGCACGTCGCCTTCAATGGCGGTCCTGGTGGCGTCAATGCGCGGCCAAGTCCCGGCGAGCAGGCAGCATTCCACGAGAACCACGTTGCACCCACCGGCATACAGATGCAACATGCTGAGTTCGCCCGGCAGGATCGCAGCCAGTTTGCCAGCGCCAATCACGGCCAGCCCCCTGCCGCGGCCATGGCACGCCCGGCGCAATCCGTAAACGCGTTCCACGGCGGGAATGTTGTCTCGGGAACGCGGCCCAGCGGCGCAATGACCGCCAGCAGGCCCACCAACAACGGCGCCGGTATGCCGCAGCGCAATGGCTTCGCCAACACGGAAGCGCGTCCGGGCGCACAGGGTGCGCAGCCTGCGTCACGGCCTGCCTTCAACGGCGCAGACAATCGACCGCAGGTGCAATCTACGCCGGCGCCACGCCCTCAGGCGCAGCCGCAATCACGCCCGGCGCCTGAAAGCCGTCCAGCTCCGGCGTCGCATCCAGCGCCCGCGGCCCACGGCGGTGGCGAGCACGAGCACCGGTAAAACCTGCCTCGCAGGGGGGTTCATTCCAACCAGCCGCCGCACCCGAACAGTGTTCGCGGAGCGGCGGCTTTCTTTTGGAGATGTGAGTGACCTGCTGGTCAAAAACATTCGCACCCTTGCCATACCTGGCCCATAATCACCGCAACCAATGTGGCTCACTTGGGTTCTAATCACCAGACCCAACGGATTGGCGTAGAAACGCCGTCCAGGGCCTGGTAAAGCCGCTCCCGATCGAACCCCGCCGCACGCCGACGGACAGGGCGAAGAGGACGGGCGAGGTGAGAAGAATGAGCAACATGAACAAGATTTCGCGGACGGGACAGTTGCTGGCGATCGCCGCACTCGTCGCCGCTCCCATGGCTGCGCTGAACAGCCCTATTGCCCAGGCGCAAGACCCGCAGCAGATGCAGCAGGGCTATGGTACCCCGCAGCAGGGCGACGGCTACGGCGCTTCGCAGCAGGGTTATGGTGCCCCGCAGCAAGGCGGCTATGGCGCCCCGCAACAAGGCAACGGCTATGGCGCCCCGCAACAGGGGTACGGTGCTCCGCAGCAGGGCGGTTATGGTGCACCGCAGCAGGGGCAGATACAGGTTGGCGCCAACTACGGTGCCCCGCCACCCATCCCGGAATACGATCAACCGCCCGCTCCTGGCGACGGCTACATTTGGACGCCCGGCTACTGGGCCTGGGACAACGCGGCCAACGATTACTACTGGATTGACGGTGCCTGGGTGCTGCCTCCCTATACCGGTGCGCTTTGGACGCCTGGTTGGTGGGGCCCCGGCTACGGCAGCGGCTTCCTGTGGAATGCAGGATACTGGGGTCCGTATGTGGGCTACTACGGCGGTATCAACTATGGCTTCGGCTACTTCGGTGTCGGCTACTTTGGCGGCTACTGGAACGGCGGCCACTTCTGGTATAACCGCGGCGTAAACCACTTTGGCCCCGGCTTTGGCGGTCACTTCTACAACGGTGGCTATGGCAACTATCACGGTGGTATCCGCGGCGGCGGCCCTGCCTACAACCGCAGTGCATCCGGCTTTCAGCGGGCTGGCTTCAATGGCGGCGTAAACCGCGGCGGTTTTGGCGGAGCAAACGGCTTTGCAAACCGCGGCGGACAGGGTTTCGCAGGCGGACAGCAGCGCTCGTTTTCCGGTGGCCAGAGCTTCAATAGCGGCCAGGGGCGCTCGTTCTCCGGTGGCCAGAGCTTCAACGGTGGCCAGCGCAGCTTCTCCGGTGGCAACTCCGGAGCTGCCCACAGCTTCTCAAGTGGAGGCGGCGCAGCACGCGGCGGCTTTAGCGGCGGTGGCGGTGGCGGCTTCCACGGCGGCGGCGGTGGTGGTGGCTCGCACGGCGGTGGCGGCGGCGGGCATCGCTAACAAGTTCCCTCCCCCAGAGAGAAAAGGAAGGCCCGGCGAGTGCCGGGCCTTTTCTTTGCCGCAGATGCCTCACCTATCAAGCCAAGCCAACAACCATTGCCGCGATCTCGGCAAGAGCCTCAGGATGCGCAACTGCTCTGGCTTGCTTGCCCATGCCGGCGAGCCTGTCGAAATCACCCAACAGTGCCTGCAACCGTGTCAACAGCACCTCCGGCGTCATCGCCGCTTCCAGCAGCATCTCAGCAGCGCCTGCCGCCACCATTGCCTCGGCATTTTTTCGCTGGTGGTCATCAGCCGCCTGCGGGAAGGGCACATACAGCGCTGGACGTCCTGCCGCACACAACTCCGCAACGGTGCTGGCGCCGGAGCGGCACAGCAGCAGGTCTGCATCCGCAATCGCCTCCGCGGCGTTTTGCAGGAATGCCGCGACGACATACCGCCCGGCATCAGTACCACTGGCTCCATACGCCTGCTCGGTCGCTTCCACGTGCCGCGCTCCACACTGATGCTCGATACTGAGCCCAGGCACAGTGTCAAGCAGCGCCTTCGCAACCTTCGGCACCATCGAATTTAGCGCGCGCGATCCCTGCGACCCTCCCATGACGAGCAGCCGCTTCGCACCTGTGCCTGCCTGTAGCGGAGCGATGTCGAAGAACTCGCTGCGTACGGGAATCCCTGTCACACGCGCGTTGCGGAAGTACGATGCCGTCTCTGGAAAGTTCACAGCAGCCGCGCTCACAAATCGCCCGACCAGGCGATTCGCCAGGCCAGGTGTTGCGTTCGGTTCAAATGCAAGCGTTGGCATACGCAGCAGGACCGCGGCCATCATCGCAGGTCCGCTGGCATACCCACCCACGCCCACAACAACATCCGGCTTCAGCCGCCGCAGCAGACCGATGCAATGAGCAATCCCGCACGGTAAATCGCCAAGTGTCTTCAGTCGCGTGAGAAGGCTAACGTTCTTGAGCTGCCCAACCTGGATCAACTCTAGCGGAAAGCCCGCGTCAGGCACCATGCGAGACTCAAGCCCACGCGGCGTGCCAACAAAGCTGACCTCAGCACCATGCGCATCGCGCAATCGCCGCGCAATCGCCAAGCCAGGAATGATGTGCCCACCAGTCCCACCACCCGCAACCAGCACGCGGAGATTCTTCCCTGGTCCCTGTTCCCTGCTCCCTGCCACCTCAGTCAATCTCGCGCGTAATGTTCAGCAGCACACCCATGCTCGCAAGCGTAATAAACACGCTCGTCCCGCCGCTGGAGATGAACGGCAGCGGAATGCCCTTCGTCGGCAGCAACGCCAGCACCACGCTGATATTGAAGAACGCCTGGATCAGGATGGCCGTCGTAAGACCGAACGCAAAGAAGCGCGCGAACGGGTCGGTCGACAGATACGCCGCACGCAGTCCGCGGTAACCGACAAATACAAACAGCGCGACCAACGCAATCGCGCCAATGAGACCGAACTCCTCGGCCACCGTGGCATAGATAAAGTCAGTGTGCGGCTCCGGCAGGTAGAACAGCTTCTGCCGTCCCTCCATCAGGCCAAGCCCGTGAAAACCGCCTGTCCCGACAGCGATGAGCGACTGTAGCACGTGAAATCCGGCGCCGCGCGGGTCGGCTTCAGGATTCATGAACGCGAGCATGCGCGCACGGCGAAACGCCACGTGGAACAGCATGTAGTACATCAGCGGCGCAGCAGCCAGCAACGCCATGCCGATGTACCGCAGCTGGATCCCGGCCAGCAGCAGCATCAGCGCCGTCACGCCCGCGCAGACCATCGCTGTGCCAAGATCCGGTTCTTTCAAGATGAGCGCGATGAACAACAGCGGCACCGCTACAGCCTGCAACAGCGTGCCCTTCACATCGTCGATCTGGTGCACACGATTTTGCAGAAAATACGCGAGAAACAACACTATGAGCGGCTTCGCCAGCTCCGACGGCTGCAGCGTCAATCCTCCCACACGCACCCAGCGATGCGCCCCGTTCATGCCACCCATAAAGAACACGGCGATAAGCAGCAGCGCAGTAATCGCAATGGCTGGGAACACCACCTTGGGGTTGTTGTAGCGGCGATAATCAATCCGCATCAGCAGCGCCAGTGCGATCAATCCCAGCATCACAAACACAAGCTGCGTAAGCACGAATCGATAGGCTGAGCCGAACTGCGCCTTGGCGATCACAGCCGACGTGGAAAAGACCATGACAAGGCCGAACAGCACCAGGCACAGCACTGCCCCAAACAACCACTTATCGACGCCGACTCGTTTCGCCATGCTACTTCGTAGCCTACTGCCCCGTTGCTGCGCACGTGCACAGCGAATGCAGCAAGGTATCGTGCGTGGTTCTACTTCGGCAGTGCCAGAACCAATCCAGTAAAGACGCGCCCGCGCTGCTCATAATTCTCGAACTGATCGAAGCTCGCACACGCTGGCGCAAGCAGCACCGTCTCTCCTGGCCGCGCAGCGTCGTAGGCCAGCTTCACAGCCTTGTCCAGCGTACCCGCAGGCGTCAGCGTCACGTCGTCGCCAATCTGGTCCGCAATAATGCCCGCAGCCGCGCCAATCGTGTAGATGGCGGTCGCGCGCTCACGCAGCAGCGGCAGCAGCTCCGTGTAATCCGATCCCTTATCCTTGCCGCCGAGAATGATGTGAATGCCACCCGCAAACGATGCCAGCGCCTTCGCCGTAGCGTCCACATTCGTCGCCTTCGAATCGTTGTAATAATCGACGCCGTTCACCTTTGCGACGAACTGCAGCCGGTGCTCCACCGCATGAAAACTCGCAACCCCGCTGCGAATGGCATCCGCACTCACACCTGCCAGCTTCGCCATCGCGACGGCCGCAAGCACATTCTCCACGTTGTGCGAACCGCGCAGCGGTATTTCAGCCAGCGGCATAATCGCCTCCGGCGTGCCACCTGGGTCGGCAAGGAAGTACACGCCATCCGTATGCGCAAACGCACCCTGCTTAATGCGCCGCACGCCGCTGAACCAGTAAATCTGCGCCTTCGTCTTCGCTGCCACCATCTGCGATGGCTTGTCCTCGGCGTTCAGCACAAGGAAGTCATCCGCCGTCTGATTTTCCGTGATGCGCGTCTTCGCCGCGGTATAGTTCTCAAACGTTCCATGCCGGTCCAGGTGATCCGGCGTAATGTTCAGCACGGCAGCAATGTGCGGCTTAAACGTGTCGATCGTCTCAAGCTGAAAGCTGGACACCTCAAGAACGCTCCACGTCTCGTCGGTGCTTTCGCCCACGAGCTCCACAACAGGCAGGCCAATGTTGCCGCCCACCTTCGTATCAAACCCCGCTTGGTGCAGAATGTGCCCCACCAGCGACGTTGTTGTCGTCTTGCCGTTCGAACCTGTAATGGCAATCATCTGCCCGCGCAGTCCCTGCGCTGCAAGCTCAAGCTCGCCAATCAACGGCACACCGGCAGAGATGCTGCGTTGCACATCCGGCGTGCTCAACGGCACACCAGGCGAAACCACGATCAAGTCCTGACGCCGGAACGTGAGCACGCCGTGCCCACCCGTCTCCACCATCACGCCCGCAGCCAGCAGCGCCGGGATCTCCTTCGACAACGCTTCGCTCGGCCGTGTATCACTCACCGTCACGCGAGCGCCCAGCTTGCGCAGATACAGGGCCGCGGACACACCACTCTTCCCCAGGCCAACAACCAGGACGCGTTTGTTCTTGAGATCCATTATCTGCGTCAGCTCTCTCCGCATGCGTTGTCAGGGTATCGCAACCTATCCTTCACGCGATGCCTGTGCGCCGGTGAGACGCATAGAAGAAATGGTGAACGTATTGAGGCCGGAGGTGATGCTGGGGTCCTGCGCCATAAGGGCTTCGGCCTCGGCCTGGTCGGCGGTCTCAAAAATGCCCATGCCGTAGGCTCCTGCAGTATCGAACACGGGCCCGTAGGCGAGCAGCTTGCCGGTTATAAAAATCCCTTTCAAGTAGACCGCGTGGGCGGCCATGATAGCTCGCTCTTCGGCGGTGATGTCGAAGGGAAACGATGGGCGGGGTGGAATGAGCTTCAGGAAGAAGTGGGCCATGGCGCCTGTCCTTGGATGTGGGTGCGCCAACAGCCTATCGTATGCCTTCACATGCCGCCATGAAAGCCGACATATCTCACCACGTAGATGATGAAAGCTACGATTACACCTGCGAGTACAAGAAGACCGGCAATGGTGATCAGCGCCGCCTTTCTTGTGATTTTCATCGCAGTTTAAGAGTGGTCAAAGCGAACAGCGCAAACACCAGCGCCATGATCCAAAAGCGCGTAATGACCTTGCTCTCGCTCCATCCACTCAGCTCAAAATGGTGGTGCAGTGGCGCCATCTTGAAGATGCGCTTGCCGCCGCGCAGCTTGTAGCTGCCCACCTGCAGCATCACGCTCACCGCCTCAAGAATGAACACACCGCCGATGAACGGCAGCAGCAGTTCCTGCTTGATGACAACCGCAACTGTTGCGATGGCTCCGCCCAGTGCAAGCGATCCCACGTCCCCCATGAATACTTCCGCGGGATGCGCGTTGTACCAAAGAAAGCCGATACTGGCGCCGACCATCGCTCCGCAGAAGATGGTAAGCTCTCCAACCATCGGCATGCGCTGCAGTTCCAGATAGTCGCTGAAGACCACGTGTCCGCTCACATACGTCAGCACCGTCAGCGCACCCGCCGCAATAATCGTGCAGCCAATCGCAAGGCCATCTAGCCCGTCCGTAAGGTTCACCGCGTTGGAGCTGAAGCTGATGACCAGCATCACAAACACAATGAATGGCAGAAAGCTAAGCCAATACAGCCCATGGATGTGCTGAAACACACCAATGATCAGGTCCGGCCGGAACTTCTTTAGGAACGGCACAACCAGCCGCGTGGAGTACATGCCACGCGTGTCCATCCACACCAGCACAGCAGCCACGGCAAAGCTCGCAACGAACTGCAGCATCAGCTTCTGCCTGCTGGTCAGGCCAAGATTCCGTTTGTGAACAACTTTGATGTAATCGTCCGCAAAGCCAATCGCACCAAATGCCGTTGTCGAAAGAACAACAATCCACACGAACGGATTCGAAAGATCGCTCCACAGCAGCGTAGGCACAAGGACCGCGATACAGATGAGCACACCACCCATGGTGGGCGTGCCCGTCTTCTTCTGATGGCTGGCAGGTCCTTCTTCTCGAATGTACTGGCCGATCTGAAATTCACGCAGCCGTCGAATCACAAATGGCCCAATCAGCATGCCGATGAGCAGCGCCGTCAGGCTGGCGAACACGCAGCGAAACGTGAGGTAGCGAAAGATGCGGAAGACCCGGAAGACCGGGTACAGCTTTTGATAGAGCAGCCAGTAGAGCAACAGTCCCCCATCCGCGCAGACGCGGCCTGCACACGCGCGCGATTACTAGCGTACGCGTGCCGCGCATGTGCGAAACGCGCGTGTTCCACAGAAGGTACTCCCGATTAGTGGGCCGTGATGGCTCCAACACCAAGCACAGTCAGCGCACGCTCCAGCCGCACACCGCGCGATGCCTTCACCAGCACCGCATCACCGCCGCGTAGATTCGCCTGCATCCACGCACCCGCTTCCTCCGGTGTCGCGACAAATTCGGCAATATCACCCGCACCGTTTACCAGGGCAGCCGCATGCCCACGCACGCCCATAACACGATCGACTCCACGTTTACGCATGTACTCACCACAAGCTGCGTGCAGTACGTCGGCGTCAGGGCCAAGCTCCAGCATCTCACCGGCGATAACAATATGCCGCTCCGCATCAATCGCCATCAACGCATCCACCATCGCATCCAGCGCACGCGGGTTGCTGTTGTAGCTGTCGTTGATAATGCGCGCGCCGTTGTAGTGCAACTGCTCGCCACGCTTGTCGCTCGGCTGCAACACGCGTAACGCCTCGACGCACTGCACCAACGTCATGCCTGCCTCAAGCCCGACCGCAATCCCTGCAAGCGCGTTGTAGACGTTGTGCTCGCCCAACAGTGCAATGTGCGCAGCCTGCGTTTCACCGTTTGCCAACACAGAAAACGACATGCCTTCCGCGCCTTCACTCTCCACGTCTTCAGCACGAACCGTCGCATTCGCGGCATGGATACCGAAGGTTCGTGCATGCGCCTCGCGTCCGCGGCCAAAGGTCGAGACATACGGATCGTCCGCATTGAGAAACGCGATGCCATCCGGCGCGAGCGACTGCACCAGCTCATACTTCGCGGCAGCAATGCCCGCAATACCATCCGGGAAATGCTCAAGGTGCACAGGCGCAACATTGCTCACCATAGCCCAGTCCGGCTCCGCAATCTTTGCCAACGCAGCAATCTCACCCGCGTGATTCATGCCCATCTCAATCACAGCCACTTCGTGCTCCGGCTGCAGTTTAAGCAATTGCAGCGGCACGCCGTAGCCATTATTCAGATTCCCGGCTGACTTCAGCACATTGAATTTCGCCGCCAATACTGCGGCAACGCACTCCTTCGTCGTCGTCTTACCCGCTGATCCAGTAATCCCAATGACGCGTCCGCCCCAGTGCCGCCGCACCGCGCGAGCAAGCACCTGCAGTGCCTTCAACACGCAGTCTTCGCTGTCCGGCACACGCAGCAGGCGGCCTGCATCCACCTCGGACGGAACCACCCAGTGCGTACTCACGACAGCCGCCACGGCACCAGCCTTCAGCGCAGTCTCCACAAATACGTGACCATCAAAGCGTTCGCCTGTAACAGCAAAAAACAAGTCACCTGCAGCCACCGTGCGCGAGTCGATAGAGTAGCCATCGACCTGTTGCTCCACGTCGATGTCGCCTTCCGCGTGAATCCAATCGGCCACCTGTCCCAGTGTCAGTGTCATGCTCGCGCTTCCCTCGCACGCAGCGCCTCGGCGGCGACTGCCACATCATCAAATGGCGTCGCTATGCCATGCGCTGTCTGTGTCTTCTCATGGCCCTTGCCTGCAATCAGAACAATGTCGCCAGGCTGCGCTTCATCCACTGCCCGCGTAATTGCTGCAGCCCGGTCCAGCATCACGTACACCAAGGCGTTGCCTGTCTCAAGTACGCCCGCAAGCGCTTCGTTCGCAATCACCGCAGGATCTTCACTACGAGGATTATCGCTCGTCACAATCACGACATCGCTGCCCTCACCCGCAGCGCGTCCCATCTTTGGCCGCTTGGTCTTATCGCGATCACCACCGCACCCAAACAGCGTAATCACGCGCGCCTCACCCACCAGCTCGCGCGCCAAAGCGATCAGGTTCCGCAGCGCGTCATCGGTATGCGCATAGTCCACAACCACGCTAATGCCAAGCGCATTCGGTACCGTCTCAAACCGTCCAGGCACGGGTAGTAATTCCTGTGCAGACGCAACCGCCTGCTCAAAGCCGACGCCACGCGCAAGCGCAGCTGCAAACGCAGCAAGCAGGTTGTACACATTCACGCGTCCCGTCAGCTTCGTTAGCAGCGACGCCGTACCCGAGGGCGTCTTCAATGTGAACGATGTCGCACCCGCATGGTACTCAATCTCATTCGCATAAAAATCCGCAGCAGCATCCAGCAAGCTGTACCGCCAGCGCGTCTCACAGGCAGATGCAGCATCCATCATGCGATCCGCATACGGATCATCGGCATTGATTACCGCAACGCGCGGTGCTGGCGCGCCAACACCCTTGAACAGCCGAGCCTTCGCTGCAGCATACGCATCCATCGTGCCGTGAAAGTCGAGATGGTCCTGCGTAAGGTTCGTAAAGATCGCAACATCCACCGGGATACTCCACACGCGCTCCTGCTGCAACGCATGCGAACTCATCTCCATCACAGCTTCTGTCGCACCAGCGGTAACGCCATCCGCGAAGATGCTTAACACATCGCGGCTCTCCGGCGTGGTGTGCGGGCTCGGCCGCACCTCATCCCCAACGTGAGTCTCGATCGTGCCGATCAACACGCAACGGCGTTCCACCGCGCGCAACAGGCCCTCGACAAGAAACGCTGTCGTCGTCTTGCCGTTCGTTCCTGTGATGCCGGTCAATGCAAGCGCACGCTCAGGATGCCCATAGAAATTCGCGCTCACCACAGCAAGCGCGCGACGCCCACGCTCCACCAGCGCAGCCGGTATGTTGCGTGCCTCTGCAAAGACAAAGCTCTCGCGCGAGTCGGTTACGACTGCGCTCCCTCCCGCATCGATAGCCGCACGCACGTAACGATTGCCATCGGTCGTCTCGCCAAGCATGGCGACAAACAGCGATCCAGCACGTACCGCGCGCGAATCGTACTCGACAGATGTGATCTCGCCGCGCGTCGTATCGCCAAGCGCAAGCGTTGGCACACCGAAGATGACGTCAAGCCACTGCATCTGAAGGCGATTCTACCGCTGGCGCGCGAACTGGCTGCGCATCATCAACGCGTAAACCGAACCACGACTTCCGTCCCGGACGGCACCATCGTGCCGGCCGCAGGGAATTGTTCGCGCGCCAATCCGCTGCCCACAGGCTGCACGCGCAATCCTGCCACCGCAGCCTTCTGAATCACCGTGCGCAACGTGCCATCCAACACCGGCACAGCAACCTGCTGGCTCGCATCCACCACCACGCCGCCGTCCGTACGGCTGGGTTGCGGCGCTACGGGCTTGGGCAGCGGCTTCAGTTCAGCCGTCTCATCCGTCATCAGCGAAGACCCGCCATGGTCGCGGAAAGCCTGCAGCATCTTCTCCGGAATCGCTGCAAAAATTCCCTTCTTCGATATAGCCGCATTCATCTGCACAGGAGTAGCCACCGCGGCGGCCTGCTCCACGGCAGTATCACCCTTCTGCTTCAACGGATCATCCGCAGGCAGCGCGTTCAGCGAGTCATACAAAGCGTTCAAATCGCCGTTCTCTTCACTCGGCCCATCTGCATCCGCCATCTGCAGCTTAGCCGGATCAGGCTTGCCTACCTTCAAGGGCATGTCATGCGGCACACCAAGATACTCAAGCACCTCTTGAGCAACTTCCTGAAACACCGGTCCCGAAGTCGTCGCGCCATAACCGGTGCCCACCGTCGGCGTATCAATTACAACCGCCACGCTGATGGCAGGGTTGTTGACCGGCGCAAAGCCCGCGAAGCTGGCTACCAGCTTCGTGTGCGAGTAGGTATGCGTTACCGGATCGACCTTCTCAGCCGTACCCGTCTTACCCGCCGCACTATACCCATTCAGGGCAGCAGTCTTACCCGTGCCTTCTGTCACTACGCCTTCCATGATGGAGCGCATCGTAGCCGCGGTGGTTGCACTAACCACACGGTGAGCGCCCTGGGGCAGTGTGGCCGGAATGTCATTTGACGGATGAAAGACCGCGGGCTGCAGGCTACTATCGCCCTTCATCTTCTCGGTCTCGCTCAACAGAATGTGCGGGGGCAGATAGGTGCCACCGTTCGCGATGGAGGACACCATCGACACAAGCTGCACAGGTGTTACACCAATTTCCTGGCCAATGGCAATGGAAAGGATAGACGTGGAACCCCACTTACGAGGCGCACGTAACAAACCTCGCGTTTCACTTGGTAACTCTATACCACTGCGATCACCAAAGCCAAAACCACGGATATAGCTATAGAACTTATCCGGCCCAAGCTTCAGCGCCATCTTCGCAGCGCCTACGTCGCTCGACACTTCCAGTGCCTTGCGCACCGAGATAACGCCGTAATGGTCCGACTTATCGTCATGCAGCGTCCGGCCGTACATCGTCATCTGCCCACCCTGGCAATCAACGTTGTCCGTCTCTTTTACACCAGCGCCGTCGATCGCGGCAGCATACGTGACTAACTTGAAGGTAGAGCCAGGCTCGTAAATATCACTGACTGCCAAATTCTTCAGTAGACTCGGATCCTGGTGCTTTAGGTCGTTCGGGTTGTAGCGCGGCGCAATGGCAAGCGCAAGAATTTGTCCGGTATGCGGGTCCTGCACCACGACAGTGCCATGCGCCGCCTTCATCTTCAGCATCTGCGCATCCAGCGCGCGCTCCGCCATGTACTGAATGTTCGTATCAATCGACAGCACCAGGTTCTCGCCCGGCAACGGCTCGCGCTCTTCACTGCCCAACGCGTGCCGTTTCGCATCGACCGCGGTAAGCACGTGACCTGGCTCGCCATGCAGGTCATAATCGAATTCGTTCTCCAGACCACCCAGCCCGTCGTCATCTACGCCGACATAACCCAGCACCTGCGCGGCTAAATCTGTGTTGGGATAAAAGCGCTTGAATTCTTTCTGTAGATACACGCCCTTCAAGTTAAGCTCGCGCACACGCGTTGCCTGCTCCGGCGTAAGCTTCCGTCCAATCCACGCAAAGTTGCGCGATGCATTCAACCGTGCAAGGATCGCAGCCTGCGAAGTGAACGTATCCGTCGGATCGGAGTGAACAATGCCGGAGATAAGTTCAGCTACATTGGCACGATTCTCACCAAGCTCGCTAGGCACCGCGTACACGGACTCTGCCTGCACAGTAACCGCAAGCTCACGTAAATTCCGGTCATACAGCACTCCACGCCGAGGAGCGACTTCAAACGTACGCTGCTGCTGCTTCGCGGCCCGCTCCACCCAATCGTGATGACGAATCACCTGTAACCAGAAAAGCCGCCCGCCAATAACGAGCGACCATGCAGCAAAGAACATTGCCACATAAACAAATCGAACTCGGCGGATCGGTGCGGTAAGTTGCTGGCGCGGAGGATTCATGTAAGCACAGTCCTGCAAGACAATCGGGCTTTAACGGTAGAACTACAGTGCAATCACGATTGCAGCAAACGTAACCTCAACCACGTCCTACGGCAGTACCGCCGGCGAGATCTGAGCTTCTGCCAGCACCGGCGCGCCCTGCAGGAACGATCCATCCGGCCGTACTACCTGTCCAGGCTGCGGTGCATCCAGTCCAAGCTTCTTCGCAATCCGATCAATCCTGTCTGGGTCCGATAGTTGCGCCTCCGTCAGATGGAGCTGACGGTTCTCTTCGCGCAGATGCTCCACCTGCAGCTTCTGCGACTCAATGGAATAACCCATCTCAATGGATGAAAAATGCTGCCATACGTAGGTCATCACCAGCACAAACAACAGTCCCATCACAATCGTGAACGACCGCATCTCCTTGCGGCGCTCAGGATCATCTGCCTTCACAATGCGGCTGTTATCAATGTGCTTGGTAAAGAAGATCTCCGGCGTGGGTCCGCGGCGCGCGCGGCGCTGCTGCTCAAACACAGCACGATTGTGTTCACGAAACGACTCCACGCGCTCACGCTGAGCGCGTCTTGCCACCATTCCGGCTGCCGGCATCGTCTGTTCCATCACACTCTCCCCCTCATGCCACACATTGGTCCCGCCTAAGTGGAACCACACTCGTTATCAAGTAACTACATATCCGCGGGAGTTATGCACATTTCCCACAGACTTATCCACACTATCCACGGCCAACTTACGCGCTAACGCCTGCCGCGGCTACTTCCACCTTCTGGAGGTATCTTCCTTGGAACCTTCTTCGTAACTGCAATCCGTTCTGCTACGCGTAACTTGGCGCTGCGCGACCGTGGATTGCGGTCCATCTCTTCCTCTGTTGCAACCACCGGCTTGCGTGTTACTAACTCCCAAACACCGCCCTGCGCACCATCGCGCAACGCATCCTTTGCAAGACGGTCTTCCAGCGAGTGAAAGCTAATCACCGCTAAACGCCCACCTGCCTTCAGCAGAGAAGGCGCGCTTTCCAGCAGCGACCGTATCTCTCCCAGCTCATCATTCACACGAATCCGGAGTGCCTGGAATGTCAGTGTCGCGGGGTGTAACTTATCGCCTTTCATTGTTGGGGCAGCGGCCGAAACAACTCTGGCTAATTCCGCCGTTGTCGTAAGCGGCCGTGCCCTCACAATGGCTCTGGCGATTCTCCGCGACCTCCTTTCCTCTCCGAATTCGTAAATCAGGTTGGCGAGCTCTTCTTCGTCCGCCTGATTTACCACTTGCCCGGCCGTCTCACCGCTGCGCGTATCCATGCGCATATCCAGCGGTGCATCGTGCCGAAAACTAAATCCCCTGTGCGCCTCATCCAGCTGCAGGCTGCTCACACCAAAGTCCGCAAGCAGGCCATCCAGCGTGCCTGGCTCAATCTCCTCGGCTGCCGCGGAGAAGGCTCGCGGGATCAACCGCACTCGCGGCATCGCGTCGCCTAACTCCTCGCGCAATGCATCAAGCGTTGCCGTTGCAAGATCTAGGGCCTGCGGATCGCGATCGAAACCGATCAGCGTCCCCGCACCGCCCAGCCGCCGCGCGATACCACTTGCGTGCCCAGCCAACCCCAGCGTGGCGTCAACATACGTGCCACCCGGGCGCACATTCAAAAGGTCCATTACTTCGTCAAAAAGAACCGGCACATGTCGCGGATTACTCACTGTCCGCCTCCATGCGTGCCCACTCGGGGCAAGCCCACCACTACAGCCCCACCGTTACAACCCTAGGTCCGCCAGCTTGGCCATATCAGCCTCGTTCAACGGATCCATCTCCAACTTCGCCTTGAAGTCGTCATGGTTCACGACTTCTAGAAACGTCTGCGAGCCCAGCACCACCACATCCGCGGTCACCCTGGCGCTCTCGCGCAGCAGCTGCGGCAACGTCAGCCGCCCCTGCGCGTCCAGCTCTGCCATCTGCCCGTAATAGTTCGTCACGTCCAGAAATTTCTTCTTCGCCGGATTCATGTTGGGAATCTCGGCCAGCTTTGCCTCGATCAGTTCCCACTCACGGATCGGGTAAATCTCCGCCCGCTTGCCGTCCTTGCTCGTGATGTAGAACTGGGGCCCATAGGACTCATCCACGCGGCGCTTGAACTCAGCCGGCAGCTTCAACCGGCCCTTCTCGTCCACGCGCGCTGGATGGTTCCCACGAAACATTGCTCTACCCCGCCGTACCGCTTCAGGTTCGTTTCCTCACCTGAAAGGGGTTAATACGGCCTACAATTCGCTCAGAGGCGTCGTACTTCTCCCCTTTGCTCCACTTTGTACCACTACGATCCACATGCTCTCCGGTCCCGCGCCCTTTGTAAAGCTCGAAATTTATTTTTTTGCTGGAGGGCTGTGGGCCTTATGTGGAAATACCTGTGGGCGGGGCCATCTTCTTAGAAAGCACAACCTGTTGTGTTGCACAGGTTGATTCTTAACGTGATCCGCTACTTGCGGTAAGCACCGCAGGCATAGTAAAGCGAATTAAAGGCGAATACAAAACGAACAGATTCGTGTGCAGCTTCATGGTAACGGCACGCGAACAAGCGACGAAACCCCGTCTCCGGCCTAAACATCCTGTCGGCGCGTGCGTTTCCGCCGCAGCATCCAGAGCAGGTACGCGACGACCACAAGATTCGCCAGCAGAATTCCCACATGCCACGTCGTAGGGTGCCGGAACAGTTCGTAGGTCTCCCACGGCAGGAACGATACAGAGAGCCACAGGGTCACAAACTCCGCCCACACGCGCCGCCGCAGCAGCCCATAGGCCTCCGTGGTGCACAGCCCGGCGTACAGGAACGTGCCCAGGCTGATGAGCCGTAGCCGGTGATGTGTCACCAGCGCCAGCTTGTCCGTCACAAAATCGACGAGCCGGCTCTCCGGATCAAAGTGCAGCTCCCGCACAACATGCTCAAAGCTGCCGAACAGATCATGGTGGATAAAGTGCAGCGCACCCAGGCTGACACCAAGGAAGAAGACAGCTTTGCAAAGCTTGAATATCCCAATCAGGTACAGCCCGGTGTCACGCGCCTGGACATGCTCGGCCGCTTCCGCTGACTGGTCTTTCTCCATTGCGGTGAAACTCAAAGGCACACCTGTAGTTTTCAAGCCCTCAGGCACCTTGTCAATGCACCTGTCGGCACGTCGCGTCGGGCGGGCCGGCGCACTCTCCATTTTGGTATGACGCACTCCGGCCAAAACAAACTGCTTATTTTCCAATCCGAAGTCTTCCACCGTACGTTTCCTATGTGCAGACGTAAGGGCCGCACGGATCCTGCGGCCAAACCCAAGAACGCAGTACCCACTCGCACAGTACCGCAGGAGAACCGTGATGAAGATGTTTGTGAAAGCAGCGCTTGGCATGGCCATTATGGCCGGCAGCTTGACCGCAGTCGCACAGAAGGATCCTGATGTGGGCGGTGCGCCCATGTACCCCAGCAAGACCATTGTTGAGAACGCAGTGAACTCGCCGATTCACAAAACCCTCGTCGCCGCCGTCAAGGCTGCCGGCCTGGTGGACACGCTGAACAGCGCTGGCCCGTTCACCGTCTTCGCACCAACCGACGATGCCTTCGCAAAGCTGCCCGCAGGCACGGTGGACACGCTCGTCAAGCCTGAGAGCCACGACACGCTCGTCAAGATCCTGACCTACCACGTCGTCCCCGGCAAGATCTCCTCCAAGGAACTCGCCAAGATGATCAAGAAGGGCGGCGGTACCGCTTCCCTCAAGACCGTACAGGGCGAAATGCTCACGGCCAAGATGTCCGGCTCCGTCATCATGCTGACCGATGCAAAAGGCGGCATGGCAACGATCACCACCGCAGACGTCTTCCAGAAGAATGGTGTGATCCACGTGATCGACACTGTCCTGATGCCGTAACGAATTCCCCCAAATCCCTCAAAACGCAGCTTGGGCGCCCGCAATGGGCGCCCGATTTTTTGGTGCCGGCAGGCTGTAAAACCAGCGAGGAGCCGGAGCCGTGAGGGCGGCATCCGGCTCCTCGTTTTCTGCTCACAGCTCATAGGCCGCGAACAGCCCCGTTGGCACGCTTTCTGGAAGGCGCGTGCGATCCGTACTACATCTCTGGCTACATCTCAGCCCATTGCCGCAGCAGGTTGTGGTACACACCCGTCAGCTTCACAGCAGGCGCACCCCCCGGCTCCAGCATCTGGATGGAGTTATCGAGGTCGAACAGCAGCGTGCGCTGCTCGTCGCTGCGAATCATGCTCTGCAGCCAAAAAAAGCTGGCGACGCGAGCCCCGCGCATCACAGGCGTGACATGGTGCAGGTTCGTGCTGGGATACAGCACCATGCTGCCCGCCGCCAGCTTTATAGACTTGGAACCGTACGTGTCTTCCACCACCAGTTCACCGCCGTCATATTCATCCGGCTCGCTAAGGAAAAGCGTGCACGATAGATCGGTGCGGATGCGCTGACCACTCGCGCCATGCGTGCGGATGGCATTGTCCACGTGCGTGCCGAACGTTTGGCCGCCCGCATAGCGGTTGAACAATGGCGGAAAGACACGCAATGGCAGTGCAGCGGAACGGAAGAGCGGATTCCTGCCAAGCGCTTGCAGAATCGTCTCGCCTACCTGCTGCGCTACCGGATGGCCCTCGGCAATCTGCGAGTTTTGTTTCGTCATGGCGGACTGGTGGCCCGCCGTGACACGTCCATCCACCCAATCGGCAGAGTCAAGCAGGGTACGTGCCTGCCGTGTCTGCTCCGGTGTCAGTACGTTGGGGATTGCAATCAACATGAGTTATGTTTTCTGCCGGTGGCGTGCGGTTTGGTAGCCGCACGCCAGCCCTGGCCGTCGTGTTTAGAAGCGGTAGTTCACTGAGAACTGCGCGTTAAAGCCTTCGCCCGGAACCAGGTGACCGGGATGCGGCTCGTCAATGAAGAACTTGTTTGTCAGGTTGTTAAGGTTCGCCTGCAATTGCAGCCTTTCCGTAATGGGCCGGCGCAGCATCGCGCTGAACATCCAGTAGCCCGGAACAGACCGGAACGCAAGCGGCACAGCGGTCTCGTTGATGGCGGTTGCAGAGGCGTAGCTACCCACCTCTGCCGTGGAACTAGCGCGCCGCGCCGCGATGTAGTTGGTGCCAAAGCCACCCACAATCCGGAACTTCAGATCATGCGTCACCCACAGGTTGCCGCTGTTCTTCGGCACGTTGGCAAAGGGATTGCCCGACGGATTGATGAAGAACGGAGCCGTGTTGTACCGGGGGTCAAGCTTCGGTGTAAGCCCCGCGTTGAAGTTCGTCAGGAAGAGCAGGTTGGTCGCAGCGAAGGGCGATGCGTTCAGAATGGAATGGAGCACCTCGCCGTCAAGGTAGGCGTAGCCCATGATGACGTCCATGTGCTGCGGCAGGTGACCAACCGCACCAATCTGCAATCCGCGCACACGCTGCGTTCCGCTCAGGATCACGTTCGCAGAGTTGGTCGGGTCCGTCTCCTTCGCATTCAGCTTCGTCGTCTGGAAGATACTCCCGTTCAGGTTCAGCTTGTCTTTGAACAGGTCCCACTTGGAGCCGACCTCATACGTGGTGTTGTACTCCGGCGGCAGTGTAGCGTTATTGGCCGAAAGCGAGAGTGACTCCGCGGACGGGTTGAAGCTGGTGCCGTAGTCGAAGTACACGCTGCCATTCGTCTTTGGCTTGACGACGACCGCAGCGCGATACGTCGGTTGCTTGTTCAACTCGCTTACGTTAATCGCAGCCGTGGTGCCGCTGGCCGGTGTGCGGGAGTTTGTATTGAAGTAATCGAACCGGATGCCCCCCGACAACAGCAGCCATGGGCGCAGCTTGAGTGTGTCCATGAAGTCCAGGCCATAACTTTGCGAAGCCACCCACGTCTTAACGCCTATGACTGTCGTCACCGGCTGGAACGGATCGTTATAGCTGGGGTTCAGCGCCGACGTCATAGCGGTCGCCGCGGGCATGGTGTACGTGAATGCGTACGGTGCGGAGCGCTCGCGTCCGCCTTCCAGCGCGAAGGTCACATTGTTATCGATGCCACCAACGTGAACATGTCCGGTCAGTTCAGTCCTCTCCCATAGCATGTCCTCAGTGGAAGCACGCGCGATAATGTGACGCGTCACTGGAATCTGGCTCAGCGGCGTGCTGGTGGGATAGCAAGGCGTAGCCGCCGTGGGCGAGCAGGTGACAAAGATCGGCGCCTGCGTCGCGTACGTGGCAGCGACCTGCGCCGCGGTGGGCACGGCAGCAACCGTGTTGATCTGCGGTTCCACCACGCTGATGTTCCGCGGATAGTTCGCAAAGCGCAGCGTCGAGCGCAAGCTCCAGTTCGCGCCGAAGTCATGTTCCACGCGACCCGTGATGACGTCGGGAACGGTAGTGTCAAAGCTCTCGTTTTTGAAGCCGTAAAAGTTGGAGCGCGCAACACTGGCCACATTCAGGCCGAAGTACGGCAAGCCGTAATCTGGAATCGAGTTCTCATACTCATGCAGGTAGTTCACCGTGAAGCGTGTCGCCCTGCCCAGGCCAAAAATCAGCGACGGCGCGACGCCCCAGCGGCGCGTCTCCACCACGTCGCGGCCAGCCACACCGCTCTCCATGCCCATCAGATTCATGCGGAACGCGGAGTTTGGAATCAGCTGGCGCATGGGCAGGTTTATGTCCACGCTGCCACGGCGCATGCCGTCTGTGCCGAACTGCACCTGCGGCCGGATGAACTGGTTCGCAACCGGCTGCTTCGTCTCCTGGTTCACAATGCCGCCGGTGGAACCGCGCCCAAACTCCACACTCGCCGGCCCCTCGATCACGTCCACCGACTCATAATCGAACGCATCGCGATAGTAGTTACCGAAGTCGCGAATGCCGTCCAGGTAAATATCGTTGCGCGCCGTAAAGCCGCGAATCGTCAGGTTGTCACCCTGCTGGCCACCCTCGCCGGCCGCCAGCGAAATGCCGGGCACATTACGCAGGCTGTCCTTCAGCGTGGTCACACCCTGCTCCTGCAGGATGTACTGCGGCACCACATTCACGGTCTGCGCGGTGTCCGTCAGCGACTCCGTGAACTGGCCCATCGAAACAGAATTGGAGCTGGCAACAACACTCACCTGCTCAGCATTCTGGATCTGGATTTCCGCGCGTGTGCCGCCATGCTCCATGTGGTACCCAAGGCCGGTGCCATCGAGCAGGGACTTCAGCGCATCTTCCGCCGTCATGCTGCCCTTCACGGCTTTTGAGTGGAAGCCCGCAATCTCCTCGGGTGGCAGGTGAAACGGTGTTGCGATATCGGTAAGCTTGCTGAACTGTGCCAGCGCCGTCGACAGCGGACCCGCCGGGACATCAAACGTGAACGTCGCTGCCTGGCCTGCGTCTTTGCCGCCGTGTGGCTCTTTCGGCTCGGCCACTGCCGTTCCCTGTGTTGCCGCCGCGGTCGAAACCGCCAGCGTTCCCATCGCGACTAGATTGGCCGATCGCGCACGCCACTTGCTCAACGTACCCTGCTTCTTCATTGCACTCTCCGAGGTTTGCGGCGGTGACCTTGTCCCTCAACTCCGTCCCGCTCTTGCACTTCACTCGGCTTGGTCCCTCAACCTAGCCTTACAAAACGACTACGTACTGCACGCAAGCGCGACGTGCCGCGCATCTACGACAACATCGGTCCGATATGAGAAGAGTACACGATCTAAGACTGGTAAGTCCGAGATCCTCCGAACTTTCTTCAACGTGTTCGGCAATCGAACACCCGCATGAAACTCTCAGACCAAAAAGCCACTCCAACGCAGCAATGCGACACCACTTTGAAGCCGACCAGTGGCTCCCATTTCCCGTGCCGGTAGTCTTTGCCTTCTTCGCTAATCCGCAAAACCTGCCGCCGCTGATACCCGCATGGCAACAAGCCCGTATTGAAGAACTTCGGCTGGTCGCGCCTCCACCGCCGCCGGCCGGCTCACCCGTCAAGCTGGGCACAGGCGCCGGGACAACGCTCATCATTAGTTTCCGCCTGGTGCCGAAGCTGCCGATCCGCATGAACTGGCACGCCATGATCCCCGAATTCGAATGGAACGACTACTTCTGCGACGCGCAGACCTCCGGTCCATTCCACTACTGGCGTCACTGCCACTCCGTTCAGGCGGCAACCCGCGACGGCGTGGACGGAACCATTGTGAAGGATCGCGTGGAGTACGAACTGCCGGGCGGTCCGCTCGGCGACCTGGCCAACATCATCGCCGGTCGCGCTCAGTTCCGTTACCTCTTCCGCATACGCCAGGAGAACACGGCGAAGCTGATGCCGCTCTTCGCGCAACGTTTAGCAGCAAGGGAAACGCGCTAGAAGCGTCTACTAAGGCTTCGACCCAGGCAAAGATCTGGTCGCACCTTTGGCGCTTACTGCGTCTTGACGACGCTCGTGAGGTTACTCGCTTTTAGTCAATGACCTGGATCATGTTCGTTGCAGTCCCTTCGTCCACTCTTCGAGTTTGAGGCCTTTGACGTGACGGAAGGCTGCGTCGTTGGAGACGAGGATGAAGTCGTGTGCAAGTGCGTGGGCAGCGATGAGTGTGTCCATGGTCGCGAGCGGCTTGCCCAGGCGTTGTTGTCTGGCGTTCAGCACGGCGTAGTGTTCGGCGCAGTACGAATCCCAAGGGTGGATGTCGATATTGCGAAGAAAATCTTCCGTCGCCGTGCGAACCTTGGCTTCGGGCGGCAGCAGTGCAAGGCCGAACCGTATCTCCGCTTCGCTGATCGTCGAAAGCGCAAGGCTGTCATTGGACATGGACCGTACGCGATGAATGACAGCCGGATGCGACTTTTTCACAAAGAAACTAACGATGTTGGTGTCGAGCAGATAGCGAGCCACTAGAACTTCGGTATCCGCACCGGCGTGCGGTCTCTTGGGATCTCAAATGCGTCTCGTTCTTCCTGCGTCAGCTCATCGAGAAGCTTGAAGAAGTTATCGAGACTCTTGGTTTTGCGGGAGAGGATGACGTCGCCGGTTGCCGGGTCTTTGCGGATGGCGACTTCATCGCCCTCGAAGCGGAATTCGCTAGGGAGGCGGACTGCCTGACTGCGGCCGTTCATGAAGAGTTTAGCGGTGCGTTGCATGCTGGCTCCTCCTGATCTATACCGTAGTCTATACCGTCTTGAATTGCGAATTGCAGAGCGGGCCTTTTGCCTTTAGTTGTCCTCGCTGTATGTCCTACCTAGGCCTCGGCCTGGGCTAAGATGTGGCGCGCCTTTGGCGCTCTTGTCATGGGAGCCATGATGGCTTGTGGAAGCCGATGATGAACATATGGTGCATCCATAGGAAGTAGTAGGCAAAGTACACGCCCAAATATGCGAATGGTGCGGTCAGGACGATGTAGAGGATCGAAATAATCTTCCATTTGCGATTCATCGAAAACATCGCCTCCGTATGGAGCGGGCCCTTGGCCCTTGGTTGTTCTTGTTGTGTGGCTACCCCAGGCCTTCGGCCTGGGCTAATATGTGGTCGCGCCTTTGGCGCTTAGTGTTGTACGCATCACCTGTTGATTCGTACGGATCATGCGGATACCTGTTCCGATTGTTCGTCCCAACCCGGCGGCTTCAAATGTGGATGCTGTTCGTAGAGTGGCTCTAGAAGTTTAAATACAATGGCATAGAAGGCATCTCCCACTCCATCACTGAATGTCTTAGCATCTTGTTCGGATGCATTCTCTCGAGCCAGTATCAGTGAGTCTCCTAAGAGATTGAAGCTTGTGTGTAGCTTCTCCGCGATAACAGCAGCAACTGCTTCAGCTTTAATCTCAAACTTGGCGGCCATTGAATTTCCCTTTGTTAGAGCAAACCCTTGGTACTTGGCAGTAGGTCTTTCATGCGTTCGTCGCGGCTGACCGCTCCGCGCAGGGCTCGGGCGAAGGCTTTGAAGATGGCTTCGATTTTGTGATGGTTGCTGCGGCCGTACATGGTTTTTACGTGGACGTTGCAGCGGCCGCCGCGTGCGAAGCCGTCGAAGAAGTCGGTGGTGAGTTCGGTCTGGAAGTCGCCGACGAGGGGGACGGTGACCTGGTCGTCCACCACATACCCTGTACGCCCGCTGAGGTCGATGGCGGCGACGGCGAGTGTCTCGTCCATGGCCATGACGAAGTAGCCTGCGCGCAGGATCCCCTTCTTGTCGCCGATCGCACTGTCAAAGGCTTCGCCAAGGGCGATGCCGACGTCTTCGACGGTGTGGTGCTGGTCCACGTCGAGGTCGCCGTTGCAGGTGAGGTCGAGGTCGAAGCCGCCGTGGCGGGTGAAGAGCTCCAGCATGTGGTCGAAGAAGCGGATGCCGGTGCGAACGGTGTAGGCGCCCTGCCCGTCAAGGTTGAGGGTGAGCTGGATCTGGGTTTCGGTGGTGTTGCGGGTTAGGTTGGCGGTGCGTGAAAGCAGATCCTTCGACTCCACTGCGCTGCGTTCAGGATGACGGTTTGTGGGGAGACCCGGATAGCCCGGTATCTGTTCCGTGAATGCGTCTGGTGCGATGTGCATGTCGCTGGCGTTCTCTGGATTGCTCATGGTCGGGTGTTCCCTTTGGTTCGGTCCTGGTTTCGTGACTTCGGCTGCGGTCCAGTTCATGGCGGCTAGGGTGTCACGCAGGGCCGCTATGCCTGTTGTGGTTTGGTCTTCGACGCCTACGGTGATGCGGACGCAGCCGGCTAATCCCGGATCGGAAGATCGGTCGCGGACGAGGACACCGCGGTCGCGCATGCCTTGCACGAATTCTTTATGGCGCGGCCCGATGTGCATGAGCACGAAGTTGGCGTGGGAGCGCCAGTAGGGAACTTTCATGTTGTCGAGCGCACGCTCGATGCGGGCTCGGCCTTCGCGCATCTGGGTGACGTACCAGTCGATGTACTCGGTGTCGCCGATGGAGGCCTTTACGGCGGCTAATGCGATGCCGTTGACATTGTAGGGCGAGCTTGCTTTGCGGAGGTGCTGCATGAGCGCGGTGGGACCTGCAATGAGGCCTACGCGGAGATTGGCCAGACCGTACGCCTTGGAGAAGGTGCGGGCTACCAGGATGTTTTGTGGAACCCACCCATCCGCTTCGCCTAGGAGTGGGGCAAACGGCTCTGCGGCCGCTTCGACAAGCGGGTCCTTCGACTCCGCTTCGCTTCGCTCAGGATGACAATCGAGGGTGGTGGGTTCTATGAGGTCGTCCATGACGGTTTCGCCGTGGAAGTGGAAGTAAGCTTCATCGACAAGGATGACGGCGTGTGGGGCGGCATTGGCGATGGCGTAGATCTGTTCGCGTGTGGTGATGGCGCCGGTGGGGTTGTTGGGAGTGGTTAGGATGATTAACTTTGTCTGCGGCGTGATGGCAGCGAGGAATCGCTCAAAGGGGAAGGCTAGGGTTTCGTCAGCCTGTACGCGCACGACGGTGGCGCCCATGCCCATGGCGCTGACGTCGTACATGAAGAACGAGGGGACGGCGAAGAGGCACTCGTCCCCTTCTTCAAGGAAGGTGAAACAGATGATGTGGATGGCTTCATCGACGGCGTTGGTGAGCAGGACCTGCTCGGGCTTGAGGCCGAGGTGTTGCGCGACGATGGCTTCGACGGGTGCGCGCTCGGGGTAGACGGTGAAGCTTTCGAGCGTGAGGCTGCCGAGGGCTTCACGCACGCGCGGAGACGGGGCGTGCGTGTTCTCGTTGAAGTCGAGGCGGAGCGCAGTTCGGCCTGCGAGGGGTGGGTGGTACTCGGGCATGGCCAGGATCGCGCGGCGGGGTTGGATCACTTCCCGAACATCCGCTTCGGTAGCGGAGGAAGAAGCAGGTTCCTTCGACAAACTCAGGACAGGCTCCTCTGTTTCCCCTTCGACAAGCTTAGTGTCCGGTCGGGATGACGAATTCATTTCTGTGGCTGCCGGTAAAGCAGATCCCTCCGCTTCGCTGCGGGATGACAGATCTTGAGGGGGAGTTGGAGATGACGGATCAAGGGGTGTCACCGCTTGCCTGCTTTCATGCGTACGTTCACGGACTCGGCGTGGGCGGTGAGGCCTTCGGCGTTGGCGAGGGCAATGGCGTGCGGGCCGAGTTTGGCGAGGCCTGCTGCGGTGTAGTTCTGCACGGTGATGACCTTGAGGAAGTCGTTGACGCTGAGGCCACCGCGCATGCGGCCTACGCGGCCGGTGGGCAGCACATGGTTGGGGCCGCTGATGTAATCGCCCATGGATTGCGGCGAGTGGTCGCCGATGAAGACGGAGCCGGCGTTCATCACCCAATCCAGGTCGGCGACCGTGTCGACGGTGAGGTGCTCGGGCGCGAGGCGGTTGGTGATGATGTGTGTCTCTTCGACTGAGGTGCACAGAAATACCGTGCCTCTTGCCTTCAGCGAAATCTTTGCGAGCTTGTTGCCCTTGGCTTGATTGTTCGTTTCCTTAACTACTTCCTTAGCGAGCTGCTCGTTGGCGGTGATGAAGACGGCGAGGGTTTCGGGGTCGTGCTCGGCCTGTGCGACCAGGTCGGCGGCGATGCCTGCGGCGTTGCCGGTTTCGCTGGTGACGACGATTTCGGTGGGGCCGGCGGGCATGTCGATGCCGCACTCGGTCGAAGCGATGATCTTGGCAGCGGTGACGTAGAGGTTGCCGGGGCCGACGATCTTATCGACGCGCGCGATGGTCTCGGTGCCGTACGCGAGCGCTGCGATAGCCTGGGCGCCGCCGATGCGGTACATCTCGGTGACACCTGCGAGGTGCGCTGCGGCGAGGGTTTCGCGCGCGGGCTTGGGCGAGCAAACGACGATGCGCGCGACGCCCGCGACAGTGGCGGGGATCGTGGTCATGAGCAGCGTGGAGGGCAGCGGATAGCGGCCGCCGGGCACATAGCAGCCGACAGATTCGAGCGGGCGGATGATCTGGCCGACGGTGACGCCGGGTGTGTTCTCGGTGGTCCACTCGTCGGGCTTTTGCTGCTCGGCGAATGCACGGATGTTATCCGCGGCGGTCTGCATGGCCTGTTGCAGGGCCTCGGGCGTGGCGTTCCAGGCGGCTTGCATTTCCTCTGCGGTGACGTGGATTGAGCCTGTTAGTGTGTCGAATTTTTCTGAGTACTTTTTGAGCGCTTTATCGCCCTTCTTTTGCACGTCGCGCATGATTTTGCGGACAGTGGATTCGACCTCGGCGGTTTTAACGGCGCCGCGACGCTCGAGGATTTTTAGGGCCTCTTCGGCGTTGCGGGAGTTGGTTTTGATGAGCTTCATTTCAGCTCTAGCTCCTGGCTTTTAGCTTCTCGTCGTGTGGCTTTGGTCGTTGTGCGCTCTCACGAAACTAGCTAGCAGCTAGAAGCTAAGCGCTGGAGGCTTCTACAGGACGACCTTGCTGAGTGGGTATTCGACGATGCCGCTGCCGCCTGCTGCTTTGAGTTTGGGGATAACGTCGCGGACTACGGTTTCGTCGAGGATGGTGTTTACCGCGACCCAGTTCTCGTCTTTCAAATGCGAAACGGTGGGTGAGGAGAGTGCGGGCAGGATGCTCAGGACCTGGTCGAGATTGGACTTGGGTACGTTGAGCATGAGGCCGACCTGCGACAGCGCGTTGATGGCGCCGTTGAGCATGAGGGCGAGGTTGTCGATCTTGTTCTTTTTGAACGGGTCGGTGTAGGCAGCCTTGTTGGCGATGAGCTGGGTCTCGCTCTCCATGAGTAGGTCGATGATGCGGAGGCGGTTCGCGCGGAGGGAGCTGCCGGTCTCGGTGACTTCGACGATGGCGTCGCAGAGCATGGGTGGCTTGACTTCGGTGGCGCCCCAGGAGAACTCGACTTTCACGTTAATGTTCTTCGCGGCGAAGTAGCGCTTGGTGTACTCGACCAATTCGGTGGCGATGACCTTGCCTTCGAGGTCTTCGGGCTTCTGGAAGGGCGAGTCTTCCGGGACGCAGAGGACCCACTTAACGCGCTGGCGTGACTGCTTGGAGTAGGTGAGCGAGGTGATGCGCTCGACATCGGAGAGATTCTCGAGGATCCAGTCGTTGCCGGTGAGGCCGGCGTCGAGTGAGCCGGTTTCGACGTAGCGCGCCATCTCCTGCGCGCGGACGAGCATGCATTCGATCTCGGGGTCGTTGATGTAGGGGAAGTAGGAGCGGCCGCTGGGGTTGATCTGCCAGCCGGCGCGTTTGAAGAGGTCGATGGTGGCGTCCTGCAGCGAGCCTTTGGGAATGCCGAGTTTGAGGATGTTGCTCATTACTTTGTCACCTCGATGTCTTTGGTGAAGCAGCTTACGGTGCCTTCGTGGCAGACGAGGCCGTCGCCTTCGACTTCGACTTTGAAGAGGAGTGCGTCGTTGTCGCAGTCGGTGCTGGCACTGACGACGCGAAGGCGGTTGCCGCTGGTTTCGCCTTTCATCCAGAGCTTGCTGCGGGTGCGCGACCAGAAGGTGACAAAGCCGGTTTCGAGGGTTTTGCGGTAGCTCTCCTCGTTGAGAAAGCCGAGCATGAGCATCTCGCCGGTGCGTGCGTCCTGGACGACGCCTGGGACGAGGCCGTCCATTTTGTTGAAGTCGATTGCGACTGCGTTCATTGCCGTTTTCCTTGTTCGTTAGGGCGATCGGTGTAGCGGAGAAACTTGGCGGACATAACAAAGCCCGCCGGCGTTAGAGCGCTCTGGCGGGCCTGGTTGAATCCTGTGCGTATGTTGGGTTGTTACGCCCTTGCACCGGACACCGCCGCCATAGCGCGATGGTGCGCATGGCGGTGATGGCGGCCGTGGATGTGCGAGCACAACTGCATAGCACATTTGAGGCTAATGGCAGGGCGAGCGGGTGTCAAACCGTCGTGCATAAAAAATTTTACCGGCGTGAAGGGATGAGGCTGCTTTGTGCTTGTCGTTATGACGTACGCGCGATATGGTGCCGCTGGGAGATTCCGATATGAAACTGCGTTCCCTGCTTTCGACCCTTGCCCTCGCTTTCGTGTTGCCGCTGTTCACACCGGGCGTTTCTACGCCTGCGATGGCGCAGACTTCTGCCACTGCGTCCAAGCCGGGTGAGTTGGTGGATATCAACAGCGCTTCGCCGCAGCAACTGATGGCGCTGCCGGGTGTTGGTGACGTGTATTCGAAAAAGATTGTTGCCGGCCGTCCGTATGCCAACAAGACCCAGCTGCTTTCGCGTGGCATCCTGCCGAAGGCCACGTACGAGAAGATCCAAAGCATGGTGATTGCGAAGCAAAAGGGCAAATAACCGCATTGGCGCTGCTAAATGCCGGAGTGTTGAGGTGTGCACTGGGATTGTCAATAGTCAATTCCGGTCTATCTGTGCGCCACTGTTTCGGATAGAGTGGTGAGCATAACCCCTGCATGCCGATCCCCTGGGAGAGTGTGCGGAGGTCTGTTTGCTCATGCCTTTAGCGGGATTTCAATTCGTTCGCCGTGCTGCTCGCGTTGTATGCGGGAGTGCCGTTTCAGCGATGTGCCTGCTGGGCACAAGCAGCTGCGGTACGGTGAGTGGAACGTCGACATCGATCTCGCAGCTGCGGATTGTTGACGCGGCTGAGGGATCGGGCGGCCTGGACATTTACGCCGGTACGGGCGCCATTGCGTACAACCTGGGCTATGGGACAGTGACATCGTATGTGCCTGCGACACCGTCTACGTACACGATCACGGCGGACTCGGCCGGTACAAAGACGGCAGTCAGTACGGTGCGTGCGACGCTGGCGAATGCGAAGCAGTACACGCTGCTGATCAGCAACTCCGGCGCGACCATTCAGTCGCAGGTGCTGACGGACCAGAGCCAGCCCGCGCCCTCGGGTGACGTATCGCTGCGCTTTCTGGATGAAGCGCAATCGGTTGGGACGATTGACCTGTACCTGGTTCCAACCGGATCGACGCTGGCGCAGGTAAGCGCGCTGCAGCAGGGCATTGCATACGGCACAAATACCGGCTACCTGAATGTGCCCACGGGTACATACACGCTCTATGTGCTGGCGAATGGCACAGTGGTTTCAACCACGACGGTGCCGCTGTATACGGGCGCGTCGACCACGTTTCCCGGCGGCAGCGCACGTACGATCCTGATCCTGGACAACCAGCTGGTGACGACACCGCCGATTACGGTGACGATCCTGCCGGATTACGATTCGGCCACGGCGACGCAGTAATCCAGCGAATCGAAGGCTTTGCGGCCACCCGTACACCGCAAGAAGTTGCTCAAAATCGCAAAAATATAGTTCGTGCAAACGGGAAAACTCTTGGAACTCAGTTGGGTTCTCTTCCTACGTACGCGGTTTGCAGCAACCGCGCAAGGGAGAAATGACCATGAAGATCACAACAATTGCACTTGCTTCCACCCTCGCACTTGGCTCGCTGGTTGTTGCGGGCGCGCAGGAATCGAACGCCACGATTAACCAACGTAAAGCCGATCAGCAGGCGCGTGTCGCACAGGGTGTGCGCTCGGGTCAGATGACCCCGCACGAAACGGCTCATGTGGAGCGGCAGGAAGGCGCTATCAACCATGAAGAGCATGCGATGCGCAGGCAGGATAACGGCCACCTGACGCGTGGCGACCGTTCTGTGATTCAGCACCAGCAGAATGCAGAGAGCCGCCGGATCTATCGCGACAAGCATAATGCTCGTGTCGACTAGTCCCCTGCGGGCGAGAAAAACAGAACGCTAAGTGCGCCAGGATTTCGCAAAAGGCGCTTAGGCTCTGGATAAATGAAGGGCTCGGCATGCGCCGAGCCCTTCTCATTGGTGGCGAGGCTGGTGTTAGTAGCGGTAGGTTTCGGCCTTGTAGGGGCCTTCAACCGGGACGCCGATGTAGTCGGCCTGGCGCGGCGAGAGGGTGGTTAGCTTAACGCCGATCTTTTCGAGGTGTAGGCGGGCTACTTCCTCGTCGAGCTTCTTGGGCAGGACGTAGACGCCTACGGGGTAGGTGTCCTTGTTCTGCCAGAGATCGAGCTGCGCGAGCGTCTGGTTGCTGAAGCTGTTCGACATGACAAAGGATGGGTGGCCAGTGGCGCAACCGAGGTTGACCAGGCGGCCTTCGGCGAGGACGAAAATCTGGTTCCCGGTGGGGAAGGTGTACTTGTGCACCTGCGGCTTGATCTCCAGCTTTTCGGCGTTGGAGGTGTTGAGGCGCTCCATCTGGATTTCGTTGTCGAAATGGCCGATGTTGCAGACGATGGCCTGATCCTTCATCTGCTGCATGTGCTCAAGGGTGATGATATCGACGTTGCCGGTGCAGGTGACGTAGATGTCGCCGCGCCCAAGGGTGTCCTCGAGTGTGGTGACTTCAAAGCCTTCCATGGCGGCTTGGAGGGCGTTGATAGGGTCGATCTCGGTGACGACGACGCGTGCGCCCATGCCGCGCAGGGAGTGGGCAGAGCCCTTGCCGACATCGCCGTAGCCGCAGATGACGGCGACCTTGCCGCCCATCATGACGTCGGTGGCGCGCTTGATGCCGTCCGCGAGCGACTCGCGGCAACCGTAGAGATTGTCGAACTTGCTCTTGGTGACGGAGTCGTTGACGTTGATGGCGGGCACGAGGAGCTTGCCCTTCTTCATCATGTCGTAGAGGCGGTGGACGCCGGTGGTGGTCTCTTCGGAGACGCCGCGCCATTCTTTGGCGAGCGTGTGCCAGTGCTTTGGGTCTTCTTCGAGGACTTTGAGGAGGAGCTTCTGGATGACGGCTTCTTCTTCGCTGATGCCGGTCTTGGCATCGACGAAGCTGCGGTCGCCGTCTTCGAGCTCGACACCCTTGTGGATGAGGAGGGTGACGTCGCCGCCGTCATCGACGACGAGTTGCGGGCCGAGGGTGCCGGGACCGCCGGAGCCATTGGGAAAGCTGAGCGCCTGGTACGTGCACCACCAGTATTCCTCCAGGGTCTCGCCCTTCCATGCGAAGACGGGCGTGCCGGTTGCGGCGATGGCGGCGGCGGCATGGTCCTGCGTGGAGAAGATGTTGCAAGAGGCCCAGCGAACGTCAGCGCCGAGGGCGGCGAGGGTCTCGATGAGGACGGCCGTCTGGATGGTCATGTGCAGCGAGCCGGTGATGCGGACGCCTGCCAGCGGCTTGCCCGCGGCGTACTTGGCGCGGATGCTCATGAGGCCGGGCATCTCCTGCTCGGCGATATCGATTTCTTTGCGGCCCCAGTCGGCGAGTGAGAGGTCGCGGACCTTGTAGGGGAGAACGGTTTCCGGAGCGAGAACGGCTGTGGCCATTGTTGTTTGTACCTCTTGACTTCGTTATTTCTGTCACCTTTGAGGGTACACCGCTAAGAGAAGCGAGTCAGCAGGTCAGCGAGCCAGCAAGTCAGCCGGCTTTCCCCCGGCTTCCAAGTCGAGCAGCTTTTGTTTGCGTGGCTTGCCCCAGCGGTAGCCGGTGAGGGAGCCGTCTTTGCCGAGGACGCGATGGCAGGGGACGTAGGGCGCGACGGGGTTGGCTCCGCAGGCGGTGCCGACTGCCCGGACGGCGTTAGGCGCTCCGATGGCTTCGGCGAGCTGGCCGTAGGTGCGGGTTTCGCCACGGGGGATGGCTCGGAGGGCGTCCCATACGCGCTGCTGGAAGGCGGTGGCGCGGACGTGGAGCGGGAGCTGCCGGGCTGCGGCGGGTTCGATCATGTCGGCTAGTACGGTTTTCACGTGGCCGGCGAGGGCGCCGTTATCTTCAGTCAATGCGGCGGCGGTGAAGCGGGCTCGGAGTTCGGTGCGGAGAACTTCGTCCCTGGTGTCGAAGGCGATAAGGCAGACGCCGCGGTCCGTGGCGGCTACGAGCATGCGGTCGAGTGGCGAGTCGACGATGCTGTAGCGGATGTGCTGGTGCTCGCCCTGGCGCCGGCGTGCGGTAGGGGTCATGCCGAGTGGGTTGCGTTTGGCATAGACGCTGCTGGGTGAGTTGTAGCCTGCGGCGTAGATGGCGTTGGTGACGGTGTTGCTCTTGAGAGCCTCTTCGAGGCGGTTGGCGCGGATGGCGCGGGCGTAGGCTGCGGGCGAGACGCCGAGAGCGGCTCGGAAAGTGCGCTGCAGATGGAATGGGCTTAGGTCCGCGAGCCTTGCCAGTGCTGGAAGCGAGAGGTCGCCGTCAAGGTGCTGTTCGATGTGCCGGCGGACGCGGTCGATGCGTGCGGCGAGGTCGGCTTCGGGAGCAGTTGCGGAAGGGCGGCAGCGCTGGCAGGTGCGGAAACCGGCCTGCTCGGCCTGGCGGACGGTGTCGAAGAAGAGTGTGTTTTCGCGGCGCGGGCGGCGGCTGGGGCAGGTTGGGCGGCACACCACGCCGGTTGTCGTAACGCCATAGAAGAAGGCGTCGGGCGTGCCGTCAAGCGAGCGGCGTTCGAGCAGGGCGATCCAGCGGCGGCTGTCTCGTGGGCTTTCGCTGTGGCTGGCACGGGCGATCGGCTTGAAGGGCGAGGTGGACATGCTTGCGAATAAGGATAACGTTGCCATGATTGGATGGTCGCTCTGTAGCGGGAACGCGGCTTGCCGTATCTTGCGGTCAGAGCATCTTTATCACTGTGCCAAGTTGGCGCGAAATGTGCTCCATGGGGAATACCACTATCTGCCGTTTTCGTTGGCATTCGTAGGCATGCGATATAGGATCGCCTAAAGCACCGGCGCTAAGGGTTCCACGGGGTACAAGAGCACATCATCCCCGATCTTCACAGGGCACGACGGGCACGAGACGCATGCGGTTTGGCGAGGAACTTAAGGCGGAACGCGAGCGGCGAGGCATCTCGCTGAACGACGTAGCAGTTTCCACGCGTGTGTCGATGCGGCATCTGCATGCGTTAGAAGAAGATAACTATCGCCAGCTGCCGGGCGGCGTGTTTAACCGCGGCATCGTGCGGTCGTACGCGCAGCACTGCGGTCTGGACGTGGATAGTACCGTCGATAACTTTCAGCGGGCCCTCCGCGACAGCGGGATCGACACAGAGATTAAGGACGACGACTGGATTCAGTTTGCGGAGGCTGTCCGTCGCAGCCGCGAAAACGGCGCGAACCGGAGGCGTTGGCGCTGGCTGGGTGTGATCGCCATGATTGTTGCGGTGCTTGGTTTGGGCGCGGGCGTGCTTTGGGTGTTGGTGCATCGTGGCATTGTGCATCTGCCGCAGCGAAAGCGGGATGTTGCGGCCGTGCTGCCGGTTCGGTGAACGGCGGGACGGTTGAGAGTGCGATAGCGCGAGCTTTCAGCCCGCAGGTCGTTGATTGGGCTACCTGGGGCTTCGCCCCAGGCTGTTACAGCGCGGCCTGCAACCCGCTACTTACCAGCGCACGCGAGCCAGAGCGTGATCTCAGCTTGTGGAGTGCAGGCCTTCAGCCTGCAACCGGTCATATCCTTGTTTTGGGCCTGAAGGGTTAAAATAACTTGATCTTTCAAGTTCGCTTTTCAAGCGCCCCAAGGAGCAGTTTTGTCCACACGCGATCGTTTTCTTTTTACGTCTGAGTCCGTTACGGAAGGCCATCCCGACAAGATTGCCGACCAGATTTCCGATGCCATCCTGGATGCCTGCCTGGCGCAGGACCCGATGAGCCGTGTTGCCTGCGAGACGCTGACCTGCACGGGCCTGGTGGTGGTTGCCGGAGAGATCACGACGCAGGCGTACGTGGACTTCCAGACCGTCGTGCGCGAGACGGTGCGCGGCATTGGCTATGACGATGCGCTGAAGGGCTTTGACTGCGATACGTGCGGCGTGATCTCGACGATTAATCGCCAGTCGCCGGACATTGCGCAGGGTGTAGACACCGGCGGTGCGGGTGACCAGGGCATGATGTTTGGTTACGCCAGCAACGAGACGCCGGAGTTGATGCCGGCGCCGATCTCGCTGGCGCACAAGCTGGCTCAGAAGCTGACGGAAGTCCGCAAGAACGGCACGATGGGCTATCTGCGGCCGGACGGCAAGAGCCAGGTGACGGTGGAGTACGACAGCAACCACAAGCCGGTGCGTGTGGATGCGGTCGTGATTTCAACGCAGCATGCTGAGTTCGCGGACCGCGATCCGAACAGCACGCTGACGAACGAGCAGCTGCGTGCGGAGATTCTGGAGCACGTGATCAAGGCTGTCATTCCGGCTGAGCTGCTGGATGCGGATACGAAGTACCACATCAACCCGACGGGACGCTTTGTGATTGGCGGACCGATGGGCGATAGCGGCTTGACAGGCCGCAAGATCATCGTGGACACGTATGGCGGCATGGGCCGTCATGGCGGCGGCGCCTTCTCGGGCAAGGACTCGACGAAGGTGGATCGCTCGGCGGCGTACATGGCTCGCTACATTGCGAAGAACATTGTGGCGGCTGGGTTGGCGGATCGCGCTGAGGTGCAGCTTGCGTATGCCATTGGTGTGGCCGAGCCGGTGAGTGTTCTCGTCGATACGTTTGGCACCGGCACGATCGATCAGTTCGAGATTACCGCGCTTGTGCGCAAGAACTTCAAGCTGACGCCGAAGGACATTATCGAGACGCTGGACCTGCGCAAGCCGCGCTTTAAGCAAACTGCGGCATATGGTCACTTTGGCCGCAGCGGCGATGCGTTTACCTGGGAGAAGACAGATAAGGCCGAGGCGTTGAAGGCCGGCGCTGCGGAGCTGATGGGAGCCGCGGAGCTGACAGGCGCTGCGAAGTAATTCGTCTTAAGCGGTATCGAGGATTGGGGCGGCTTTGGCCGTCCCTTTCACGTTTTGGGTACGATGGCGTAGGGTTGAATCAGGCCAACAATCACCTGGGCGGCGCATCGTAGTAAGTACGGATTTCTTATGTTGATTGAGAACGAGTACGACATTCAGTTTCACCTTGCCACAACAACGCCCATGGTGGCGTTGCTCCATCTGCACCCTTCGCTGGACGAGGCGTTGCGTTCGAGCGACGACCTTGTGGTGGAACACATTGACAGCAGCAGCAACACGACGATTCTGCCGGAAAGCTATACCGATAGCTTTGGCAACCGGTGCGCCCGGTTCAACGCGCCCGCGGGTGCACTCCGCCTGAGCGGTCGCAGCCTGGTTGAGGTAACCGACCTGCCGGATGAGCAGCCGTTTGGCGCGATCCAGTCGCCGGTGGAAGATCTGCCGGCCGAGGTGCTGCAATTTCTACTGGCAAGCCGGTATTGCGAGGTCGATCGCTTTGGCGCGATTGCGCACGATCTGTTTGGAACGTATCCGCCGGGTGGGCACCGCGCGCTGGCCATCCGCGACTGGGTGCATAACAAAGTGCGGTTTGACTACACGAAGGCGCGGCCCACAAAGACGGCGATGGATGTCTACACGGAGCGCGAGGGTGTGTGCCGCGACTTCCAGCATCTTGCGGTGACACTGAGCCGCGCGATGAATATTCCTGCGCGGTATGTGACAGGGCAGCTGGGCGACATCCGCATTCCAATGGGTGGTGCGGGCGATTTCTCTGCGTGGTACCAGGTATGGCTGGACGGGCGCTGGTGGGACATGGATGCCCGGCACACTACACCTCGGCTGGGCAGGATTTTGATGGCGACAGGCCGTGATGCGGCGGATGTTGCCATTACGACATCGTTTGGGCAGGCTACGTTGACGCACTTTCATGTGGAGTCGAACGAGGTGTACCCGGATGGTACGCGTGTGCCGCTGCCGCCCAAGGCTGCGGGTGCGCTTGCGCCTGGCACGCCGACCAGACCTGTGAATGCGATCGTCGGTTAGTGGGCGGGTTTGCCGGCGTTGCGGAATTTGCCGGTGAAACAGGACCAGCGGTGCGGCGAGCAGGTCATCCATCCCATGATGTGGAAGCAGTCCATGAAGGCGAGCATGCGCGTTTGCGCTTAGATCTGGTTGTAGATCTGGTCGTAGTAGCGCCGGGTGGCTGCGGCCATCGATCGGCGTGCGAGAAGCCGTGTGTGTCTGCAGGTAGGCTGCGATGCCGTGCTGGATTCGTGGCCGTCTAAGATGCGGTGGCTGTCTAAGGCTGTGAGTCGGGCTGCGGTTCGGGTTGGGCGATAGAGCCCGGGACGATATGAGCTTCGACGTGGGTCTTCTGGAAGTCGCGGTTTTCCGCTGCGATGAGGACGGTGCGGCGAATGAAGAAGACGACGTTCATCTTGAATTCGCTGCCGAAGGATGCCGGGAACCAGACGCCGTCGGGCTGCGGTGCGTAGGTGACGCTAAAGCCGAGGCCGGGAACGCTGGTGCCGAGCAGCGTGCGGACGGCGAAGGGAATGTTCCGGGAGAGAGCCGTTTGCACGACAACAGGCTGAAAGGCTTCGCTGTCGATCCATGCGTCGCCACGCCAGCCGAAGTCGTCTTTGTCTTTCGGTGTGAAGGCGATGTGGAAGGTGTCGCGGCCGTTGCGGCGCTCGCGGCCTTTGAGCGTGAAGATGTAGTTGGGCTGCGCCTTGGTGGTGAGCGGAAAAAGCCCGGCGTGCAGGCCGTCTTTGGACCTTTCGTCGGTCAGATTTTTGCGGAGATTTTCCACGAGGTCGCGGTCCATGCCGTCAAGATCGTAGTCGTCTTCGTCACTGTCTTTGCCATGCTTTGCGTCGTCCAGCGTGGTGTAGTGCTGGTACTGCTTCTTGACGAGGAGCTTTCCGTCAAGGGTTACGAGTTCGCGATGGGAGCCTTCGGGTTGAGGCGTGACGCGGGTGTCGGTAACCTCTTCGCACTGTACCGTCTTGCCTTTGCGCGACGAGACGCGCGCGTGCTGGACGTAGATGTAGTGCGCGCGCTCGGCCTCGGCGCGGTCCTGGTTGGCGGCGACACGGGCCATGATGTCGTTCGCGGTGAGTTGTTGCGATGTTTGGGCACGCGTGACAAGCGGCATCGCGAAGAGGACGGCGAGGAGGCGCAGGTTTCCCATGCCAACCAATACGCAAACGTTCGCGAAAAGTTTTATGAAAAGTTTAGTAGGCGCCGGTTTGTTCGATGGGGAGGCGAACCTGGATGCAGGTCATGCCGGGATCGCTGGCTTCGATCCTGAGCATGCCTTTGTGCTTTGTGACGAGGCGGTTGGCGGTGTCAAGGCCCAGGCCGAGCGACTGGCCGACAGCCTTGGTGGTGAAGAATGGCTCGAAGATGCGGGAGCGGATCTCCGTTGCGATGCCGGGGCCATTGTCGCAGACTTCGACCAGAACGGTGTTGCCGCTGAGCGATGTCTTCAGCGTGAGCACGGATGGATGCGCTGGGTCGCAGAGCTCCATGGCATCGAGCGCATTTTCGACGAGAGCCGTCCACACCTGGTTGAGTTCGCCACCATACGCGCTGATGGTGGGGATGTCGTCTGCGTACTGGCGGCACACCTGCACGCTGCTGAGGCGCGAGCCAAGCATGGCGAGCGTATTGTCGAGCTGCTGCGCGACGTTGATCTCCTGGATGGGCGCCTGGTCCATGTAGGAGTAGTCCTTGATGGCGGTGATGAGCTCAAAGATGCGGCGGGTGCTGTCGATGACGGCGTCGGTCATGCGCTCGGCCTGGAGGGCGCTGGCGAAGGCGCCGAGCGAGACGGCGAGGGCTTCGCCGCTGAGGAACGCAGCGAGCGTATCCAGGTGCTTGAGATCGAGTGCCGTCTCGGAGAGGATGGGCGCGATGCGCCATCCTTCGTCCACGCCGTGATCCTGTAGCCAACGCATGAGCAGGTCTTCGCGCGCGGCTGAACCGAGCGCGTCGATACGCGATGGGCGGCCGTTGGGCTGCAAAAGGCTGCGGATGGACTGCATCCACTCGCCGTAGGCGCGCTTCTGGTCAGCATCGAAGCAGAGCGAGCCGAGCTTGAACTTCTGGTCGCCATAGTGGCGGAGCTCCGTCCACAGGTTGTTGGCGGCGGAGCGAGCGGCAGAGGCGGGGTTGTTGAGCTCGTGCGACAGATTGGCGGCGAGCTTGCCGAGCGCATTCAGCTTTTCTGCCTGCTGCTCCATGCGGGTGACTTCGCGCGAGCGGTCGAGCAGGGTGGAGACGCAGATCTGGGCAAGCGCAGGGACGGCCTGGATCATCTGCGCAAAGAGGCTTTCGTGAATGTCGAGCGTCCACAGTTCGCCGACTGCATAGCCGTCGCCGCCGAAGCTTTTCATGCGGCTGAAGGGCAGCTTGCCGGTGACGGCGCCGCTGCGGCCAATGAAAAAGGCGATGGGGCCGCCGCTGCGGCGGACGTGGACTTCGCCGTGCAGCAGGATGGTCATGTGGTGGACGGGCGCGCCGCCGTGGAAGACGAGCGTGCCCTCGTGCGCCTTGCGCTCGGTGCCGTGGGTGGCGAGCCACTCCAGCTCGTCGTAGCTGAGGGGTTCGAGCACCTTGACGCGGCCAAGCGCCTCAATGATCTCGCGTGTGGGTGTGGGTTGCGACGGGCTCAGCTGCGCGAACAAGCCGTCTTCTGCGAGTGCGTCTTCTACCGGATTGGTGATCAGCGTGGATCCCATAGCAGCGCTCCCTGCACTTCAGGATAGCGGATACGGTACACGATGCCAGCCGATTGCGGCGAGTTGTTGAAAATGGGGGGTGGATGGGCGTGCTGGCGGATTAAGGCGACGGGGCGTCAGCGGCTGGGCTGGCGTATCTCGTCCTGCCGCATGGGCATGGCATCAATGGTTTGCTGGAGCTTTTCCCAGGTGATGGGGCCGGTGGCGCGGAGTTTTTCGCCGCCGTCTTTGCCGATAAGGACGACGGTGAAGCTGCCGGGCTGGATGCGGAAGTGTTTGCGCGCAGCGACGTCGTCCTGCGGTGACAGCAGGGCGGTTGGGACGCCGGGTGTGGTGCCCTCGAGGCCGACGAGGAGCAGGTCGCGGTCGCGGAAGCCGCTGCTGTGCGTGGCGGCTACGTTGAGTTGCGCTTCCGCAAGGCGGTTGTCGCCGTTGCTGAAGACGAGCAGGACGCGCTGGTGGTCACGCAGGCTATCGAGCGTGACATGTGGCGCCTGTGCCGCGAGTGTCGCGCTTGCGAGGAAGGCGGCGATGGCAAATGACTTCATAGGGTAATGACGATCTTGCCGAAGTGCTCGGCGGCGGCGAGGGATTTGAAGGCTTCGCGGCTGTTGTCAAAGGAGAAAGTCTGGTCGATGACGGGTTTGATGTTGGCTTCGGCGAGCGCATTTGCGACCTGCTCGAGCATGGTGCGCGAGCCGACGGTAATGCCCTGCACACGCATGTTCTTGCCGAGGATCTGGCGGAGGTCGATGGTTTGTTCCACGCCGGTGATGAGGCCGATGAGACTGACCTGGGAGCTGTAGGCGGCGGATCGCAGGGAGAGCGGCAGCGTGGCTGCGCCGCCGGTCTCGATGACGTGCGTTGCGCCGGCTTTGTCCGTGAGTTCGCGGACGCGCTTGTTCCACTCGGGGGTGGCTTTGTAATTGATGGTTTCGTCTGCGCCGAGGGTTTTGGCACGGGCGAGCTTTTCGTCGGAGCTGCTGGTGAGGAGGACGCGTGCGCCGCGGAGCTTGGCGACCTGCAGGCCGACGATGCTGACACCGCCGGTGCCAAGGAGCAGGACCGTGTCGTGCGGGCCGGTGTTGCCGGTGGAGACGAGTGCCTGCCATGCGGTGGTGCCGGCGCACGGGAGGGTGGCGGCTTCCTCGTAGGTGAGTGCGCCGGGGATGCCGATGAGTCCGTGTTCGGGCAGCAGCATGTGCGTGGTGAGTGTGCCGTCCACGCCGCCGCCGAGTGTGGCATCGGAGACGGACTTGGTGAGCGGGCCGTCGACCCAGTCGCGATAGAAGCTGGTGAGGACGCGGTCGCCAACCTTGAAGCGGGTAACTGCACTGCCGATGGCGAGGACGTCGCCTGCGCCGTCGGAGCAGGGGATGCGTGGGCGTGGGACGTTCGGCATATAGGTGCCGCGGACGAGCATGAGGTCGCGCTGGTTGAGCGAGACAGCTCGAATGGCGACGAGGACTTCGTGCGGGCCGGGCTCGGGGACATCGATGGCGTCGAAGGTGAGCGCGTCGATATCGAAGTCGCCGGAGAGGCGCAGGGCCGTGGCTCGCATACAGGATTAGATGCGCGCCGGGGTGGTCTTGACCACGACGTTCACGGTCGTTGCGCGGAATCACGCTTGAGAACAAACGCAGCGACCGCGGCGGTTTCGCTGCGATCGCTGCATTCTGTTCTTAGGCTAGGCTTTGACGACTGCGCCGTTCTCTACCTTAACGGGATTGAGGAAGGGCATGCCCTTGCGGAGTTCGGCGCCGACCGTTTCGATCTGGTGTTCGCGGTCCTGCTGGCGGAAGGCTTCGAACTCCTTGCGGCCGGTCTTCTGGTCGTTGATGAAGCGCTCGGCGAAGGCGCCGGACTGGATGTCGTTGAGGACTTCCTTCATGGCGGCCTTGACGGCGGGGGTCACAACACGGGGCCCAGACACGTAGTCGCCCCATTCCGCAGTGTCGCTGATGGAGTAGCGCATGTACTCCAGGCCGCCGCGGTACATGAGGTCCACGATGAGCTTGAGCTCGTGCAGGACTTCAAAGTACGCAAGCTCGGGCTGGTAACCGGCTTCGACGAGCGTCTCAAAGCCGGCCTTGACGAGGGCAGCGGTGCCGCCGCAGAGAACGGCCTGCTCGCCGAAGAGGTCGGTCTCGGTCTCTTCGGTGAAGGTGGTTTCGAGCACGCCGGCGCGGGTGCAGCCGATGCCCTTGGCGTAAGAGAGCGCGAGAGCGAGTGCGTTGCCGCTGGCGTCCTGCTCGACGGCGACGAGGCCTGGGACGCCGCCGCCTTCGGTGAAGACTTCGCGCACGCGGTGGCCGGGAGCCTTGGGTGCGGCAAGCGAGACATCGACGTCAGCGGGCGGCGTGATGGTGCGGAAGCGGATGTTGAAGCCGTGCGCAAACATCAGGGTTTTGCCGGCTGTCAGGCCGGGCTCGATCTCCTTGTAGACCTCAGCGGCGGTCTGGTCAGGCACGAGCACCATGATCACGTCGGCCCATGCGGCTGCGTCGGCCACCGAGACGACATCGAGGCCTGCGGCCTTTGCTTTGGCAACGCCGGGTGAGGTGAGGCGAAGGCCGACCTTGACGTCAACGCCCGAGTCCTTGAGGTTGAGCGCGTGTGCGTGGCCCTGCGAGCCGTAGCCGATGATAGCGACCTTCTTCGCCTGGATGAGTGAGAGGTCTGCGTCTTGATCGTGATAGGTCTTTGCCATGGGTGTGCTTTCGTCCTTTTCCGTAGTTCGTGTATTTAGTGTTTCATCCCGCTCACTACAAACGTCTGTCATTCCGTAGCAACGCAAGGAATCTGCTTGTTCGTTGTTCGTGTTGAGCGATCATCGGCTGTTGAGGAGAGAAGCAGATCCCTCCGCTGCGCTGCGAGATGGCAACTCAAGGATGGCGTGTAGCTATGCGTCGTGCTCCGCAAAGGTGTTGGGCAGGGCGTCCATGGGGTCAAGCGCATCTGGGTCGTCGTTGGTATCGAAGACCGTCTGGTGCGCTCGGCTGCCGAGCGCCTTCATGACCTTGCCGCTGTGTGCGCCGCGCCGCATGGCCATGCGGCCGGTGCGCGAGACTTCGAGGATCTCGTACGCGCTTTCGCGGAGGACCTGGATGAGTCCTTCGATCTTGGAGGCGGAGCCGGTCATTTCGAGCATGACGGAGTCCGGTGCGAGATCGACGACCCGCGCGCGGAAGACGTTGGATAGCTCGAAGATTTGCGAGCGCGATTGCAGGCCGTGTGGCGCGTTTGGCCCGGCGGCAACCTTGATGAGGCAGAGCTCACGCACGACGGCCTCGGTGCGGTTGACTTCGTCCACATCGCGCGTGATTTCAAGCTTGTAGAGCGATGCGCGGATGCGGTGCGCGGCATTCTCCGGAGCGTCGCAGACGATGGTCATGCGCGAGACGGCTTCCTGCTCTGTTTCGCCCACGGTGAGCGAGACGATGTTGATGTTGAGCCGGCGGAAGAGTGAGGCGACGCGCGTGAGCACGCCGGGCCGGTTGTCTACGAGTGCGATGAAGGTATGGAGCATGTGTCTATGCCTCTGCGTTGCGCGGGTTGGTGAGCCGGTACAGGACGTGACGGCGGTGGATGTGTCCTGCGGGCACCCGCGGGTGATCGAATGCAAGATGCGGTTGAAGCTGCATGTCGAGCTTATGCATCACGTGCCGCGAGGGCTCGTTGCCTGCTGCAGTGATCGCTACGACATCAGGAAGCTTGAGCTCGTGGAAGGCGAAGTCGATAACGGCTTGCGCGCCTTCGGTGGCAAAGCCTTTGCCCTGGTGCTCAAGGCGCAAGCGCCAGCCGATTTCAACCGCAGGCTGCGGGAGGCCGGGGACCTCGTCACGCATGATCTGCAGGCCGATGACGCCGGCGAACTCGCCCGTGGTGCGGAGTTCGGCGGCCATGAAGCCGTAACCGTCGCGATCGTGCGCGTCCTGGTAGCGAGCGATGGCGGCTGCGCTTTCCTTGAAGGTCATGGGCGCGGCGAAGTACGTCATGACGTCCGGATCCGCGTTCATCGCCGCGAAGGCTGCAAGATGGCTCGCATCCATGGGCCGCAGGATGAGGCGGTCCGTTTCGAGTTGGAGGGTGGTGGTCATTTGCCTAGTTATTCGGAGTCTGCCTGAATCGGGCGGCTAGGTAAGCAGGTCATTGTTACTTGCTAAATCTGAAGCAGAATTTTCCTATGAGAATGAAGATGGGACCCATGATTATTAGCAGCAGAGCGGCACCACCGCTAGATGATTCGTCATAAAAGAAGTCGCAGACGCCAGAGGCAATCAAAAGTAGTCCTAGCGCTATGAGTGCGTAAGGAAGGAATTTTCTTACGCGAGCATTTGATACTTCGATCTGCTTATTGATGCGATCAAGTTCAGGCTGATCCTCAGCTAGGAAAGAACGGTTCTTGCGCCGCATCTCGAATCCCAGACGTATGCAAACGGATTCGCTGATTGGGAACCGCTTTCCGGACTCCAGAAGTTTTCTGTAGTTTGCGGTCGCCTCGATAAGACTATTGCCACGGCTTCGATAGTAGGCTAAGCAGTTTTGTCTTTCGTATTCTGAAATTCTCAGTTTGTTGTCAGCGATGAACTTTGTAAGAGCGAACTCTTGATCAACAAGAGCCTGTTTTGCTAAAGCCTTTTCGTTATATGACTGTTTTACGGCTTCGGGAATTTGCCCTACGCCACGTACTATCCTGTAGATATTTAATGGGCTGAGATACATCGCTACTCCTCGCTCGTTTCGAGCAGTGGATCAGCCTGCGGACGGCGGACCATCTCGTGGAGGGCGGAGCCGGGGGCGATCATGGGGTAGACGCCGTCTTCTTTTTCGACTGCGAAGTTGATTAGGTAGGCTACCGAACCGGTGCGGGCTTTGGTTACGGTGGGGACTACCTGCTTGCGTTCAGTGACGTGGGCACCGGGGATGCCGTGGGCGTCGGCTAGTTTGACGAAGTCGGGTGAGAGGATGGGCGAGGAGGCGTAGTTCTTGTCGTAGAAGGCCTCCTGCCACTGGCGCACCATGCCGAGGAAGCCGTTGTTGATGACGGCAATGTTGATGTGCAGCTTCTCCTGCTGGATGGTGGAGAGTTCGGCTGCGGTCATCTGGAAGCCGCCGTCGCCGGCGATGACCCACACGTCGCTGTCGGGGCATGCCATCTTGGCGCCGATGGCTGCGGGCAGAGCGAAGCCCATGGTGCCGAGGCCGCCGCTGGTGATGAGTGTGCGCGTGTCTTCGTGCTTGAAGTACTGCGCCTCCCACATCTGGTGCTGGCCCACGTCGGTGGCGATGAGGGTGTTGCTAAGGCGGCCTGCGGCCTTGGCTTCCTGCCAGATATCGTGGATGACGTGCGCGGCGTAGAGATGGCCGTTGTCGGGCAGGTTGATGATGTCGCGGACGCTGGCGTCGCCCTTGAGGTTGCGGATTTCATCGCGCCAGGGAGCCGTGACGGTGCGGTCGAGTTCGGCGATCTCCGTGGTGCTTTCGATGAGTGTGAGGACCTGCTTGAGGTCGCCGATGAGGGCTACGTCGACCTTTACGTTCTTATTGATTTCGCTGGGGTCGATCTCGATGTGGATCTTCTTCGCGTTGGGAGCGTAGTGGGCGAGGTTGCCGGTCACGCGATCGTCAAAGCGCATGCCGAAGGCGAGCAGCAGGTCGGCGTTCTGGATGGCGTGGTTGACCCACGATTCGCCGTGCATACCCATCATGCCGAGTGCGAGCGGATGCGATGCGGGGAAGGCTCCAAGGCCGAGGAGCGTTGTGGCGACGGGGATGCCGTGGCGCTCGGCGAAGCGTAGGACTTCCTGCTCGGCTTCCGAATGAATGATGCCGTGGCCTGCGAGGATGATGGGCTTGCGCGATGCCTTGATGAGGTCGAGCGCGCGGACGGTGTCGTCGCTGTGCGCGCTGAGCATGGGGTGCGGGCGATACGCGCGCGGCTTCGACATGTCGAAGTCGAAGGCGCATGTGGCCTGCTGCGCGTCCTTGGTGATGTCGACGAGCACGGGGCCGGGGCGGCCGCTGCGTGCAATCTGGAACGCCTCACGCACGGTTGCCGCGATGTCTTCGGCCTTCGTCACGACAAAGTTGTGCTTGGTGATGGGCAGCGTGATGCCGGTGATGTCCACTTCCTGGAAGGCGTCGGTGCCGAGGACTTTGCTGCCGACTTGGCCGGTGATGGCGACCATGGGGATGCTGTCAAGCATCGCCGTAGCCAGTCCAGTCACCAGGTTGGTTGCGCCCGGTCCGCTTGTGGCCATGCATATGCCGACCTTGCCCGATGCGCGCGCGTAGCCGTCGGCCATGTGCGCTGCACCCTGCTCGTGCCGTGTCAGCACGTGGTGGATGCTGGGGAACTTGCGCAGCGCGTCGTAGATGGGCAGGATGGCGCCGCCGGGATAGCCGAAGACGGTGGTGACGCCTTCGCCAGCCAGCGTTGCCCACAGAATTTCTGCGCCGGTTAGTGTGGGTGCGTTGCTTGTCATCGTCGTGCTCCTTTGGCTTGCGTAGGTACTAAGCTGCGTTTGCTGCGAGGTCGTCGCCAGTATGTGGCGTTGTGTTGTTCAATGCATCGAGATGATGAGCGCTTTCGTCCACGCCGGCTTCGATAGAAAGTTGTGCGTACAACTGCTTTGCTTCCGTCCACGACACATGCGCTTCGCGCTCGTCGTTCAAGGCTGAGACACGTAGTGCGTTGGCAAGATCAAGCGGGCTGGCTTCACCAGTCAGAATGAGTGCGCGGTAGAGGCGGATGGCTTCTTCAATGTGCGATCCGGCTACGGCGTATTCGCCCAGCTCGCTTCGCACATCGGCGGCGTGACGCAGACCGAAGGCGAGCTGTTGCGACGCGCCTGCGCTACGCAGGATGGTGAGGGCTTCGGCGTAGTTGATGGCGGCGAAGGTGAGATCGCCCTTGTCGCGGCGAGCCTGCGCCACGCCCATCAAGGCTTCGGCGCGCATGACGTCGTCCTTGGCCTTGGCCTCGGCAGCGGCTTCTTTGTACAGGCGCTCGGCCTCGGCCGATTCACCGGAGGAGCGGGCGTTGGCCGCTTGCTTCAGCATAGATTTGATGGCTTCTAACAAGACGGTTCCTTTACTCAGTACCTTCGCCGAACAATTTTTCTTTCGTTTGGACCATTGCTGCTATTTGTTCTTCCGTCTGTTCGTCACGAGAGTAGAACCAAAGTTCCGCTCCATCCTCGAGCTTGTCATGCACCGGGTTCAGGTCACTCAATCCCCGAAACACCGATCGAACCTTAGCTCCATTCGTGTTTTCATACTCATGATTCAAGTGGCGACTCAACTCGACGGCGTGATTGAATGCGCTCTCCTCAGTGTCCGCTTTCACAAGAATGCTGTTTATGTAGACCAGGCTAGTGTCCTGGCCCTCCACTCTTAGTTCTTGTACTTGTTCGGCGATGAACCACTGGACATCCGACGGTACGAACATAGAACCTCTTGGAACTACGAAGTAACTGCTCCTAGGCTGGCGCTGCTGACTGTGTTGGCGTACTTGGCGAACACTCCTCGTTTGTAGCGTGGCTCGGGTGCTTTGAAGTTCTTCTTGCGGGCTTCGAGTTCCTCGTTGCTGATTTCGAGGCGGAGTTCGCGGGCCTTGATGTCGAAGGTGATGGTGTCGCCTTCGTGGACGAATGCGATGGGGCCGCCGTCGAAGGCTTCGGGTGCGACGTGGCCCGCCATTAGGCCGCGGGTTGCGCCGGAGAAGCGACCGTCGGTGAGCAGTGCTACGGTTTCGCTCAGCTCTGGGATGCCCTTGATGGCTGCGGTAACGGCGAGCATCTCGCGCATGCCGGGGCCGCCCTTGGGTCCTTCGTAGCGGATGACGCAGACGTCGTTCGGATTGATCTTGCCTGCCTGCACGGCTTCGAAGCAGAGGTCTTCCGAGTCAAAGACGCGTGCGGTGCCGGTGTGCAGAATGCGCTCGTGGCCGGCGACCTTGACCACGCAGCCTTCGGGAGCGAGGTTGCCCTTGAGGATGACGAGGCCGCCGGTCTGTTTGAGCGGGTTATCCCATGTGCGGATGACGGGCTGGCCGGGTGTTTCGTGCGCGGCTGATGCTTCTTCATGCAGCGTTTTGCCGCTGACAGTGATGGCGTCGTGCAGCTGGCCGCGCTCGATGAGGCGCTCTGCGAGCACGCGTGAGCCGCCCGCATCCTGGTAGTCCTTGGCGACGTACTTGCCGCCGGGCGAGAGGTCGCAGATGAACGGTGTGCGTTCGCTGATCTGGTCAAAGTCGTCCATGGTGAGCGGAATGTTGAGCTCGTGGGCGATGGCGATCATGTGCAGAACCGCGTTGGTCGATCCGCCCGACGCGCAGACCGCGGTGATGGCGTTCTCGATGGACTCCCGCGTGAGGATGTGCGACGGCTTGATGTTCTTGCGGACAAGGTCCATGACCATGCGACCGGCCTCGCGCGAGGCGGAGGCCTTTTGCGGTGACATGGCGAGCACGCCGGTGATGTCCATGGGGCTGATGCCGAGGAACTCGCCGGCCATGGCCATCGTGTTAGCGGTGAACTGGCCGCCGCATGCGCCGGGGCCGGGGCAGGCCGCGGCTTCCACGGCCTCCAGCTGGTCATCGGTGATCTTTCCAGCCGCGTGCGAGCCGATGGCCTCGAAGACGTTGAGGATGGTGATGTCTTTGTGTGTGCCATCAGGCTGTGGGAGATGGCCGGGTGCGATGGAGCCGCCGTAGAGCATCATGCCGGGGATGTCGAGGCGCGCGAGCGCCATAATGGCGGCGGGCATGTTCTTGTCGCAGCCTGCAATGCACACAATGCCGTCAAAGCTGTTGCCGCGCGCGACGAGTTCGATGGAGTCGGCGATAACTTCGCGCGAGATGAGCGAGGCCTTCATGCCTTCGGTGCCCATGGTGATGCCGTCGGAGATGGTGACGGTGTTGAACTCCATCGGTGTGCCGCCGGCGTCCCGCACGCCCTGCTTCACGGCTTCAGCTACCTGGCGCAGATGGAAGTTGCAGGGGCCGATCTCGGTCCACGTATTAGCGATGCCGATGATGGGCTTGTGCAGGTCTTCCTTGGAGAAGCCGACGCCACGCAGATAACTGCGCGCAGCCGCGCGCGAGGGGCCTTCCGTAAGTGCTGCGGACTGACGCTTGCCGGGTAGTAATTCGTTTGCCACTGTGTTTTCTTTCTTTCTCTGCGTGCTGTTCTCGTATGAGGTGCTATCTGCCAAAGCTCATGTTTGTTCTTACTGTCTTGCAGGCGGTGGCGGAATCGATGGCTGGATGAACTCTGAGATTGCCAGCTCGGTCGCACGAGCGACTTCTTCGTCAGAGGCATGGACAGCGTCTTGGTTCACTCTAGATATAAGTTTCTTCGTCCTCGCGTCAGTAACGGTAACTTCAATAAATTTGCCCGCAGATATATCGTCCGGCTGTGCCAACTGCTTTAGATCAACTTGAATTACGATCTGTCCGGATTGCGCTTGGTCAGTGACTTTATAGCCGTGGTTTTCAAGAACTTTGCGACAGGCGGCTCGGACGGTATCGTCCAATCTCGAATTGCCGGTGTTCACCGAGTCCAGAAATGCGACCTGAACTGCAGGGCCTGCCGTCGCTTGTAAAAGGAGAACTGTTGCATGTCCTGTACATGCAGGCAGTAGCAATGCAAGCGACAGCAGAAGGCTTCTCATGCGTTCACCTTCGGCGCGGACCAGAATTCGTTGTCGTGCTTACTCTCGAAGGCGTCGAGTTCGGCGACATGGCGTAGGGTGAGGCCGATGTCGTCGTAGCCGTTGAGCAGGCAGAATTTGCGGAAGGGGTCGATGTCGAAGGAGGCTTTGAAGCCTTCGTCGTCGGTGACGGTTTGGTGTTCGAGGTTGATGGTGATGATGTGGTCCGGGTTCTTGGTGGACCGCGCCATCAACGTCTGTACGTCTGCTTCGCTGAGACGGACGAGGATGATGCCGTTCTTGCCTGCGTTGGAGAAGAAGATGTCCGCGAACGTTGGCGCGATGACCGCGAGGAAGCCGAACTGGTTGAGCGCCCATGCGGCGTGTTCGCGTGAGGAGCCGCAGCCGAAGTTCTTTTCGGCAATGAGGATTTTTGCGCCCCCGTACTCGGGCTTGTTGAGCACGAAGTCCGGGTTGGGCGAGACGTCATCGGCGACGTCGTGCTTGTAGCGCCAGTCGTAGAAGAGGAAGTCCTCGTAGCCGGTGCGCTCGATGCGCTTGAGGAACTGCTTCGGAATGATCTGGTCCGTGTCGATGTTGGGCAGCGGCAGCGGCATGGCTTTCGATTTGAGTTCGTTGATGGGAACCACGATGAACCTCTTAGTTCAGCTCTTCTAGCTTCTTGTTGAGAACTCCATCCCAGTTGTCGATGGGTTCTTTACTTTTCTGTTGCCACAAGACGCGCTGACTAAAGGCGTCTTCTATCTGGATAGTCTGGCCGGACAGATGCGGAAAGTGCGGCGGATCGGCGTTTAGCTCAGTGAAGACTTCATCGCGAGCAACAAGGCAAGTGTTGAGACTGGGGCTGTAGGTCACTGACCAAACGTAGTTTTTGTAGTTCGCGTCGCTTTGAGATTCACCCTCTCGAACGAATTTGTCTTTGCGAGCAGCACACTCCGTCTTGAGCTTGAAGATCGTCGCTCGGTCATTTCGAGATTGGCATCCGCAGAGCAGCGCGATCGAAACGGGTGCAAGCAGAGCAATCATAGAGGGAGACCCTTTCATTGTTGCTTCCATTTGCGGATATCGGTGAAGTGGCCTGCAATGGCTGCGGCTGCGGCCATCTCAGGCGACACCAGGTGCGTGCGGCCGCCGCGGCCCTGCCGGCCTTCGAAGTTGCGGTTCGAGGTGGAGGCGCAACGTTCGCCGGGCTGCAGGATGTCCGGGTTCATGCCGAGGCACATGGAGCAGCCGGGTTCGCGCCACTCAAAGCCCGCCGCTTTGAATACAGCGTCGAGACCTTCTTCTTCGGCCTGCTTCTTGACCTGCTGCGATCCGGGCACGACCATCGCGCGCATCTTTGCGGCGATGTGGTGGCCCTTGACGACGGCGGCTGCTGCGCGGAGGTCTTCAATGCGGCCGTTGGTGCAGGAGCCGACGAAGACCGTGTCCACCTTGATCTGATCCATGGGCATGCCGGGTTCGAGGCCCATGTATTCGTAGGCCTTTGCGAAGCTCTTCTTGTCCGCTTCGGAGGGTGCTTCTTCAAGCGTGGGAACCTTGCCGTCAATGGTGGCGTGCATGCCCGGCGATGTGCCCCAGGTGACCGCGGGTGCAAGCGTTGCGGCATCGATGTGCATCTCGCGATCGAAGGTTGCGCCGGCGTCGGTGGGCAGTGTCTTCCAGTGACGGACGGCCTGATCCCACGCGTCTTCACCCGTGCTGAGGACTCCTCGCGGCGAGAAGCGACGGCCTTTGAGGTACTCGAAGGTGGTCTCGTCGGGAGCGATCATGCCGGCGCGGGCGCCTGCTTCAATGCTCATGTTGCAGATGGTCATGCGGCCTTCCATGCTGAGCGCCCGGATGGCGGAGCCTGCATACTCAATGGCGTAGCCGGTGGCGCCGTCGGTGCCGATTTTGCCGATGATGTCGAGGATGATGTCCTTCGCGGTAACGCCGAAGGGCAGCTCGCCATCCACGGTGATGCGGAAGGTCTTTGGCTTGGGCTGCGGCAGTGTTTGCGTGGCCATCACGTGCTCGACTTCAGAGGTGCCGATGCCGAAGGCGAGCGCACCGAAGGCGCCGTGTGTAGACGTATGTGAGTCACCGCAGACGATGGTCATGCCGGGCTTGGTTGCGCCGAGTTCGGGGCCGATCATGTGGACGATGCCCTGCGATGCGTCCTGCACGTCGAAGAACTCGACGCCGAAGTCGGCACAGTTCTGGCGGAGCGCATTGACCTGTTTAGCTGCGATCTGATCCACGATATGAAGTCGGTCCTGCACGCTGGTGGTCGGCACGTTGTGGTCTACCGTGGCGATGTGACGGTCGGGGCGGCGCAGCTTGCGGCCGGCGAGGCGCAGGCCTTCAAATGCCTGCGGCGACGTGACTTCATGCACCAGCTGCAGATCGATGTAGAGGATCGGCGGCTCGCCCGCGGGTTCGGCCACGAGGTGTTGCTGCCAGACTTTTTCGAAGAGCGTTTTCGGTGTCGACATAGTTCATTTCCCTAACGATGTTGCTCTAGCGTTGGATCAGGTTGCGCCGTGCGCGCGCTCCGAAGTACATAAGCAGGTTGGCAATGCTTGCCAAGCCGATGTACATCGCAATCATCTTGCCGGTGAGCTGCCCGCCCTGCTTGTGGGCCTCGTAGATGCTGATCACCAGCAACGCGTTGATCATGACGAAGCGCAGCAGGTAGCTGGATGGCTTGCGGGCTGTACCCTGCGTTGGGCTCATAGCTGTGCGGCTCCCAATGCGGCTTCCACCTTGTCGAGGATGAGCTGGCCCATCTGCGTGGTGCTGACCTTCGTCTGGCCCGCGATGTCGCCGCGTGCGATGTCCGTGGTGCGATAGCCCGCGTCGAGGATGTCTACGACCGAGGACTCGATGAGCTTGGCCTCGCGCTCAAGACCGGCGGAGTGGCGCAGCACCAGCGCTGCGGTCAGGATGGCGCCGATCGGGTTGGCCTTGCCCTGGCCGGCGATGTCAGGCGCGGAGCCGTGCACGGGCTCATACAGATTGACCTTGCCGCCGAGCGTGGCCGAGGGCAGCATGCCGAGCGAGCCGGTGATGACGCCGCTCTCGTCGGATAGGATATCGCCGAAGAGGTTCTCGGTAAGCACCACGTCGAAGTCGCGCGGGCGGTTCATCAGGTGGATCGCCATGGAGTCCACAAGCTGGTGCTCGAGCGTAACGCTGGGGTAATCCTTCGCCACGTCCGTCACGGCTGCGCGCCACATCTGCGAGACTTCGAGCACGTTCGCTTTATCGACGCTGGTCACCTTCTTGCGGCGCTTCCCCGCGAGCTCGAAGGCGATCGTTGCGACGCGTACGACTTCGTCGCGGGTGTAGACCATGGTGTTATGGGCGAGCTGCTTTTCCTTGTCCCACCAGCGCGGCTCGCCAAAGTAGAGGCCGCCGAGAAGTTCGCGCACAAAGAGGATGTCAGTCCCTTCGGTGATCTCCGGGCGCAGGGGCGAGTTATCCGCCAAGGCCCTGTAGGCGATGGCGGGGCGGAGGTTGGCGAAGCCGCCGAGCGCTGCGCGGATCTGCAACAGGCCTGCCTCGGGGCGTGTGTTGGGCGGCAGGTGGTTGAACTTGTTGTCGCCCACAGCGCCGAGCAGGGCGGCGTCGCAGGTGAGCGTTTGCGCGAGTGTGTCGGCGGGCAACGGTGTGCCGTGCGCGTCGATGGCTACGCCGCCGATGAGCAGTGGGACGTACTCGAACGTGTGGCCGCCGGACGCGGCGACTGCGTTGAGCACGTTGACAGCTTCCTGTGTAACTTCCGGGCCGATGCCGTCACCGGCCAGGAGTGCGATCTTGAGGTGCATGGTGCGTCGTGCCTTTCGGGACTTCGTGCTTCGGAACGTTGTGGCTGAAAGCAATCGCTGTGGTGGCTGTGTCCGCTTCGTTGAGATCCCTCACCGGCTCACGATGACAAGCCTAGATGGTGGTCCTAGATGGTGGTGCTTTGCGGCAGCAGGCCCAGGATGTCCTGGTCGTAGATGCTCTTCTTGCGGTCGGCCAGTGTGGTGAACCGCGTGTAGACTTCGCCGACTTCTTCCTTGGTCAGGTTTACGCCGAGTTCCTTCAGGCGATGTTCCAGTGCGCGGCGGCCGCTGTGCTTGCCAAGCACGATGGTGTTGGCGATGACGCCGAAGTGGCTGGGCGTCATGATCTCGTAGGTGAGCGGGTTGGCCAGGACGCCGTGCTGATGGATGCCGCTGGCGTGTGCGAACGCGTTCTTGCCGACGATGGCCTTGTTGGGTGACGGCATGAACGAGATGATCTGGTCCAGCGCCTTGCTGGTCGCGCCGATTTGCTTCAGGTCCAGCTTGTGCGTGAAGGGATACTGGTCGCGACGGATTTGCAGGATAGCCGCCACTTCCTCCAGTGCCGCATTGCCGGCGCGCTCGCCGATACCGTGCATGGAGACTTCGACCTGGCGCGCGCCGCCGAGCAGGCCGCTGACGGTGTTGATGGTGGCGAGGCCGAGGTCGTCGTGACAGTGCGTGGAATAGATGACGTTTTCGCTGCCAGGCACGCGGGCGCGAATGGTCTCAAACATCGCCTGGTATTCGTTGGGCGTGGAGTAGCCGACGGTGTCGGGCAGGTTGATGGTGGTGGCGCCTGCCTGGATGGCGACCTCAACGAGCTGCACCAGGAAGTCGATGTCGGAGCGTGTGGCGTCTTCGGCGGAAAACTCGACATCCTCCGCGTTGTTGCGTGCCAATGCCACCATCTCACCGGCCTGGTCGAGCGCCTGCTGGCGGCTGATGCGGAGCTTCACTTCCAGGTGCAGATCGGAGGATGCGATGAAGACGTGGATGCGGTTTTTGGCGGCGGGTGCAACGGCGCGGGCGACGGCTTCAATGTCGTCGCGTCTGCAGCGTGCGAGGCCCGCGATGCGCGGCGCCTTGTTGCTTGTGCCGACTTCGCGCGCGATCGAATAGACGCTGGCGAAGTCGCCATCGGAGGCGATGGGAAACCCGGCCTCGATGATGTCAACCCCGAGCAGCGCAAGCTGGTGGGCGAAACGCACTTTCTCGTCGTGATGCATGGTGCAGCCGGGCGATTGCTCGCCGTCCCGCAGCGTGGTGTCGAAGAAGATGACCTGGTTGTTTCCCGTGCTCATGCGGCCCTCTGTTGAAGTATAGCGATAAGCAATGCTTATTCGCGGTGATAGCATCATCACGAATGCTTATGGGCATGCCCTGCGGCTCATCGGCGGGAAGGCTGCATGGATCTGTTCGCGCTGGAGACATTTCTTGCGGTGGCGGAAGAGCGCAGCTTTTCGCGGGCCGCCACGCGCCTGCACCGGACACAGCCGGCCGTGAGCCAGGCCGTTGCGAAGCTGGAAGGTGAGTTGGGCGAGGCGCTGTTCGACCGCGCGTCGCGGGATAGCTCGCTTACAGACGCCGGTGAGGTGCTGCTCGAATATGCGCATAAGCTGCTCAATTTAAGGGTTGAAGCAACACATGCCCTGGGTGAGCTGCGGTCATTGCACAGGGGCAGTTTGAACCTTGCCGCGAATGAGTACACGTCGCTGTACCTGCTGCCGGTGCTGGATGGGTTCCGGCGATCGCATCCGAGGGTGAAAATCAGTGTGCAACGCTCGCTCGCGAGCCGGATTGCCGACGAGGTGATGGCGCACTCGGTGGAGATTGGTGTGCTCAGCTTCCGGCCGGAAGACCGCGCGCTCAAATCGATCGTGGTGTTCCGGGATGAGCTTGCGTTTGTGGTCAATCCAAGGCACCCGATGGCGCGCATGGACTCTGTGTCGATCCGCGATCTCGGGAACGAAAATTTCATCGCGCACAATGTGCCGTCACCGCAGAGGGTCAAGGTGTTTGAGGCCTTCCGGAGGCACAAGACGGTCTTGCGCATTGGTGTGGAGCTGCCGTCGCTGGAGGCGGTTCGGCGGTTTGTGGAGCTCGGCAATGGCGTGGCTCTGGTGCCTGCGTTGACGGTGGAGCGGGAGCTGCAGACGGGTGCGTTGGTGCGTGTGCGAGTGAAGGAGTTACAAATGGAGCGGAAACTGCGGCTCGTCCACCGCAAGGAGGCAAACCTGTCGCACGCCGCTCTGGCTTTTCTGAAAGCTGTACGTGACTACGCGGAGCGCACAGGTGGAGCATACTGCTTTTTGCCTGAACGAGCCGATTAGAGCAACCATGTGCTCACTTCCGGCGTGAAGTCGAGTCCCAACAGGTACAATAAATAGCTGTACGTCTGCTGCGCGTGCCGGGAAGGCTGCGCGCACACCACAGGACGTTTTGAGGTTGGTCATACGAATGAAGAGATTGATGTGGATGTGCGCTCTGATGGCGAGCGGCGCGATGGTTGCTCATGCCCAGGAGAGCCGGCAGGATGTGAGTATTAGCGGCGTTGCAAACATACCGCCGCAGGTAAACGGCCAGGGATCGCAGTTGACAGCGGATATCGCACTGGGCGCGTTGGCAAGCTACCGTTTCATGCTGACGCCGCGTAGCGCGCTGGAGGCAAACTATAGCTTTTCGCAGTATCAGAGCCACTTAATGGATACAAGCGCACAACACTACGATATTCACACGCGGCAGCAGGAAGTCTCGTTTGGCTACGTGTACAGCCGGAATTACCGTAATTACAACCCGTTTGCCGAGGTAGGCGTGGGCGCCATGATGTTCTCGCCCATCACGGACTTCAGTACGCAATCCTTGGACGCGAAGCGGCAGATCGCGCTTGGAGGTTTCTTTGGCGCAGGGCTCGCCTATGAGATCAGCCCGAGCTTTGACATTCGCGCGCAGTATCGCGGATTCCTGGTGAAGGCGCCGAGCTTCAAGCTGGATAACGACAACTTCAAGACGGGCCGTTACGAAGTGATTTCCATGCCGGTGATCGGTGTGGCCTATCACTTCTAGCCCTGGGCTCATCGGCTAGTCGTCCACCCATTGCAGCATAAGAGACAAAAATGCCCCGGAGAGATCCGGGGCATTTCCCTTGGTTGGCAAGGCAACTGCTAGAAGTGGTATGCCGCGCCAATGCTCACGAGGTGTGGGCTGAGACCGTTTTCCGGGAAATTAGGCCAGTACTGGAACTCGTAGTCGCCGCGGACATTGACATGGCGCCGTACCCGGATATCTGCTCCAAACGCGCCCGCTCCCATGTTGTACGCGAGGTTGGCAACGCTGTTGGGGTAGTTGAAGACGCCGCGGCCGTAGGAGAGCCGAAGGTACGGGTCTACGATGCCGAAGTGCTTCACGTAGCGGACGCCGACCTCGTAGCTGCGTTCATAAATTTGAAGGCCCTGGCCATTGACCTGATGGTAGTTCAGCTCCACGCCAAGGTTGTGGGTGAAGTCGAAGGTAGCGTACCCGCCACCACCGTAGAACGTATCAGTCCCGTAGTCGGACTTGGGCGCGAAGGTGAACTGGCCGCCGACCTGTAGATCGGCCTTGCGGATGGCGGTAGCCCTGGTGGCTTGTGCACGTGAGTGGGGGACGAGGCCCGTGGCTGCCGCCAACACGGCAAGCGCCACGATGCAGCGAGAACGCACCCGCCGCGTAGAGCGATGCATGGAGAGACGGCGCGCTAGTGCAGCTGAAGCGTGGGAGCGGGCCATGGGCGACAAACGATACTTGAACAACGCAACTCCTTTGAAGGGCTTCCAACGGAACCCACACGACCGCATGTGTATGCTTGCTTTTACCAACAACGGCATCCCCTGGAGGCGGCCTGACGGCCCCTCCAGGGGTGTGGACTACTGCGGATTCGCAGTGCCGGTTGTGGCAGGCGCCGGGGTTGCAGCGGGCGGCGCAGCATCGGCTGGCGTCAGTGTTCCGTCAGGTGCAGCGCCCGCTGAGGGCGTTGCTGTTGGCGCCTGCGCTGCGGCCGCAGCAGGAGCCACGGTGGTGTTGGTTCCAGTGCCGGCGCCGGATGCGGCCGCTGCCGCAACTGCGGGTGCGGCGCCGGGCTTGTAGTAGCTCAACTTCAGGAAGACCGGCGTCACTTCAAACGGCATCTTGTCGCGCGACGACAGCAATGGCTCGTAGGCAGCGTGCATCTGGATCACCTGATCGGTCCAGGGATCAAACCGCAGGAACGAACCCAGGGGCATGGCAGCGTACTGTTTCAGGTCGTCCTGGTTGAGCTTGGGTCCCTTCCCGACCAGCGACTCAAGCCAGAAGGTGTTTTCCTTTGTGTTCTTGATGAGCGAATCGCCAATCACAGGCTCGTTCAGCGCTGACAGAGCTCTTGAGCGATCCTTGAGCTGCGTAAGGTAGAGACCGAACATGGCGCCGGCATCCTGCAGTTCCTTCGGCTTCAGCAGGTCGAGCGTCTTCTTGGCCGCCTCCTCGTTGTCCGCATCCGTGTGGTGCATGGGGATGTTCTGGAAGACAGCCGTATTGGGGAAGAGCAGGCGGTCGTTGAAGGCGTACTTCGTATCCAGGCGGTGCCCAAGAATGATGTGGGAGAGCTGGAAGGCGATGACCGCATAAAGGTTCGCAACCTGCGCCTGCTGAACGCCGCCCGGTGCGTCCGGAACCGCCGTCGTGTCGATCAGGCTCTTGGAGAGAACGATAGTGTTGCCGATGGCCAGGGATTCAAGCGGCTCTGTGAGCAACGTACGTACGCGGACGGGGCGAGCAACCTGAATGTTGTTGTAGGCAAGGATGTTGCCGGCAATCTGCTCCAGGATCTTATCGAAGTCGGAAGGCGCGTCCAGCAGGCCCGCCTTGAACAGCCGATCCACCACGTTGTCTTCCGCCTGCTGTACCCATGCTCGCTGCGCGCCGAGCGGGCTGGTGTCCTGCGCATCCTGCGAGACGTCGGTTGCGCCCTGTACTTCGACGTCGACATTCTCTGCGTCTACCGCGGGAGCCTTCAGGACGTAGCCCCATATGTTGTTAATGGCTTTGAATTTAACGGTGTTTTCTTTGCTCCGGGGATCGCTCTCTTCGATGTAGACAGAGGTGGGCAGCCACATGTTGTCCTGCACGTTGGTACGCCAGGAATCGAAGTGGTAAAACTCCTTGAAGTCCTTTTCGCTGCCGGCGAACGAGCCGTTGAATCGAACAATATTGCCGTTATTGCGCTCGATCCAGATGCGGCCGAAGAAACGCCCGCGAACGCGATGCACATCGGGGACGACATCGAAGACGACGGTGGGGACGGAGCCGAGAAAGTCGTTCCGGACGAAGTTGAATTCGTAGTTCTGACGGTTGAAGCTCTGGGAGTCGACGAGCAGCATCTGCACGAAGCCGGTCTCGTTAAATTCGAGATGGAGCTGCTTGTTCAGGGTCGTCAGGTACGACAGTGCGCCCTTGAAGAGGCCCTTCTTCTGGTCGGCCTTTTCGTAGCTTTCGCCGCTGATCACCTTGCCGAAATCGACGCGTCCGAGAAAGTGCTCGTCGGAGTATGGGATCTGCAGCAGGGCGGGGTCAGGACGCATGTTCTGGATATAGGTTTCAACCAGAGGTGTGCGGTCCTTCACCACTTTAATGACTTCCAGCTCGCGCGCAATTGCCTTGTCGACAAGGGCCGACTGGGCTGGGGAGAGCTTGCGAATGGCCAGATTGTCCTTAGCCTTTTTCTGCCCCATGGCCGCCGCGGGGTAGACGGTGGCAAGGAAGAGAGCAGCGGCTAGGCCCGCGGTGCAGGACTTGCGGAGGTTCATCATAATTACGTTGACTCCTGATCTAGGTTCCGAGGCGGAAACACGTTCCAGCCTACACACACGTCGTAAGCGTACACAGATGTTACAAAGAAAACACTAAAAAGCCAGTGATTACAGCACCTTAGAGTTTCTAGCTGGCTAGCTGGAAGGCAATGCTGACGACACCATCCCAGTCGGTAGGCTGACCGTTCTGCATCGCCGGCTGGAAACGCATGCCCTGCACCGCACGTACAGCGGCCTGATCGAGCCCGTGACCCAGGCCCGCCTGGACGCCAATCACTGAGACTGCTCCGGTCGATGCCACATGGATCTTTACGGTTACGGTCCCCTCCAGATGCATCTGTCTTGCTTCTTCGGTGTAATCCGGCTTTGGCTTGAACAACACCTTGGGCGCGGATTTTGCGGGCGTGGTTGAGCTCGGGGCGGTCTGAGGGATGGTTACGGGAGATGTGTTCTTTGCAATCGCAACGGCGCCCACCGGCTTTGCGTTCATCGGGCCATTCGAGCCGGGAACGCCGGTGCTGATGCCGCGGATCGGCTGCGGCGCGTTATCGTGACCGCCCAGTGAACCGTTGGGCGATCCAGAGCCGCCAAGCGCGATCTTGGAGGGTGGGCCGAAGCCGGTGTTACCCGCGGGCATGCCGGGTGCGCCGCTGCGGCCAAGGTTCACAGGCGAAACAGCCGGCCCGGTCGTGTTGTTGATCGGGTTGGTCAGGCTGCCCACGCGCACGGGTGTGGGATGCACGTCATTATTCGGGACGGCGGCAGCCTGCGCAATGTGGAGCGGAATCGGCACCGGCGCTGGCGCGGGGTTCACGGCTTTTGGGGCAGGCGGTGTAAATACGGGCGCCGGCGATGGCCGCATGATGACCGGCTGGACCTTCGGCGGTGTCGGAACCTCAACCACAGGTATCGGAACCTTGACTGGAGGCGGCGGCGGTGTCTTGATCTTCGGGGTCGGAGGAAGCTTTGGCGGCGGCGGCGGCGGCGGCGGAGGCTGTGTCGGCACAAACGTGACCGACGAGACCTTGTTGGTTGGCTCGATGATCTTCTTCGCGGTGACCGTGATCACAAGCGCGATCGTCAAGGCAAGGCCGTTGATGATAAGAGACGTGACGACAGAACTCTTGGTCTGCTGGCCCGTGTTCATGGGGCCAAACGTCTTGAATGCCAGTTCCCTCTGAGAGGGAATGGGCACAGCCGGATCTTCTTGTCTGCCGCCAGGACTACGAGTGCGATCGGAATTCGGCTGCGTATTTGCCATAAGAAAACAATCCTCAGGTTACAGATCGTTCAATACAGCGGAGAAGATGAGCGCTCCGCCTGAATTTCATACTGCTGTTGCATACGGTCGGGCTGCGTTCCGCTGTACGTGTCTGCGGTCCTGTCCGGCAATCCGTCCGTGCGTTCAAGGTTGGGGGAGAGGGGTCACCGTGCCGGCGCTCCTAAACTCCTGCAATCATAAGCCCGCTTCCTCCGGTTTTAACTCATAATACCTCCGGTAATGTCACCTAGAGGTAGTAGCAAGTCGAATCACACCATAGATCGATGCGCCTTGAGACGTCGGTAGAGGGTAAAAAGTAAACCTGCTGTGTGCAAGAATTGGGAACATGTGTTGCAGAGATGGTGCGCAATTGGAAAGAGCCTGAACTCGCAGATGAATTACTTGGTGACCGGCGGGGCCGGCTATATCGGTGGAACGTTGGTCCGTCTTCTGTTGGAACGTGGCCACACGGTGGTGGTGTATGACAACCTTTGCCACAGCCGTCGCGAAGCTGTAGCGCAGGGCGCGGCGTTTGTGGAAGGCGACCTGGCCGATACGGCATTGCTGACGCGCACCCTCACTGGTACGCGGTTTGCTGGTGTGCTGCATTTTGCTGCGCTGATTGAAGCCGGCGAAAGCATGAAGCGGCCGGACATCTACTTCCGTAACAACACGGCTGGAACACTTTCGTTGCTGGAGTGCATGCAAAAAACCGGTACGGACCGGCTGGTCTTTTCCTCGACCGCGGCCTGCTACGGCGAACCCAAGCGAACGCCGATTGAAGAAGATGATCCGCTGCAACCGACCAATGCGTATGGTGAAAGCAAGCTGCTTTCTGAGTACATGATGCGGTGGTTCAGCACGCAGATGGGACTTCGCTTTGCTGCGTTGCGTTACTTCAACGTAGCCGGGGCAATTCCGGGATATGGTGAAAACCACGAGCCGGAGAGCCATCTCATTCCGCTGGTCCTGGACGCCGCGCTCGGCCTGCGCGAGAGCATTCGCATCTTCGGCCAGGACTACCCCACCAAGGACGGCACATGTGTTCGCGATTACGTTCATGTGCAGGATCTGGCGGAAGCGCATCTGCTGGCGTTGGACTCTCTCAGTACGCAGCAGAGCGCGGTCTACAACCTCGGCAATGGACAGGGCTTCACCGTGCGCGAGGTGATTGAAAGCGCTCGCAGAGTGACGGGAAGGCCTATTCACGTGATCGAAGAGCCGCGCCGTCCCGGCGATCCAGCTGTGCTGGTGGCGAGCTCCGAGAAGGCAAAACGCGATCTGCGATGGCAGCCGAAATTTGCCGATCTGGACGGCATCATCGCAAGCGCGTGGGAATGGCATAAAACGCTGCGGGCCTGAGACGTTGGGCATTCGAAACAGAGTGCAGTAATCTTTCCGCATGCTGCATGACATGCTTCATATCCCTGTCCCTCTGCTGGAGAAGATTCTCCGGCCAATCGTTGTGTATCTCAGCCTCATCCTTCTGCTGCGTGTATTCGGCAAGCGCGAGTTGGCGCAGTTGAATCCGTTCGACCTGGTGGTGCTGCTGTCGCTGTCAAACACAGTGCAAAACGCCATCATTGGCGATGACAACTCGCTCTCCGGCGGCATTGTCGGCGCGATTGCGCTGTTGGCGGCGAATTGGAGCCTGAACCGCGTGTTGTACGCAATGCCGCGGTTGAACAATCTGCTGCAGGGCACGGAGACCGTGCTGATACGCGACGGCATGCTTGACGAAAAAGCGATGAAAGATCAGATCCTGACCAAGGAAGAGTTGGTCGAGGTGCTGCATAAGCAGGGTATTCGCGGCTTGGCTGATGTGAAGGAATGCACCCTCGAGCCGAGTGGCACCTTTTATGTGCGGGGCACGGAAGACAGCTTTCCGCGCACGCGTCATGAAGAGGTGATGAAGCGGCTGGATGAATTGATGGAAGAGGTCCGCGTGTTGAAGGCGGACGATGCCGCGAAGGGTTAGCGCTTGCCGCCGGCCTTCTCGACCTTGGCGAGCTCTTCGCTCCAACGCTTTGGCTTGTCTTTCAACACCATGTCGCCGAGCGCTGCACGGTAGCCGCCCATGTAGATGGAGTACATGACGGCGAGCGCGCAGCCCACGCCGAATAGGAAGCCGAGGCAGACGCCGATGAGGCTGGAGACGGCGAAGCCGAACATGCCTTCGAGGCTAACAGGCGCAGGCGGGCCTGAGAGCGGCTAGAATTTGTGGGCAGCCTCCGGCGTCATGGCCGCCGCTTTGAAAAGGACACACGTCAGCATGTCAACCACGGAACACACGACCACTGCATTCGCTTCATCGTTGCGCGAAGACCGGCTGTTTCCGCCGCCGGCGGAGTTTGCCGCGCGGGCGCACATTCGTTCGCGCGCCGAGTACGATGCGATGTACCGCCGATCGATCGATGACAACGATGGCTTTTGGGCGGAGATGGCGAAGGAACTCGACTGGTTCACGCCGCACGAGTCGGTGCTTGAGTGGAACCTGCCGGAAGCGAAGTGGTTCGTGGGCGGCAAGCTGAACCTTTGCTATAACGCCGTGGACCGCCATGCGAATGGCTCGCGCAAGGACAAGATTGCGCTGCTGTGGGAGGGTGAGCCCGGCGAAGTTCGTTCACTTACCTACGCAGATTTGCTGGGCGAAGTGCAGCGTGTCGCGAATGTGCTGAAAAAGTTTGGCGTCGGCAAGGGCGACCGTATCGGGATCTACATGGGTATGTGCCCGGAGATCGTGATCGCCGTGCTTGCGTGCGCGCGCATTGGCGCCGTGCACAATGTGGTGTTCGGCGGCTTTGCGGCGCAGGCGCTGGCCGATCGCATGAACGACGCGCAGTGCAAGCTGCTCATCACGCAGGACACAAGCTATCGCCGTGGGACGGATGTGCCGCTGAAGAGCATTGCCGATGATGCGTTGACACACTGCCCCGGTGTGCAGCACGTGCTGGTGCAGCGGCGCAGCGGCAAGGACGTAACGATGGTGGAGGGGCGCGATCACTGGCTTGGCGAGGAGGCTGCGAAGGTGGACGCCGTCTGCGAGCCGGAGCACATGGACGCGGAAGATCCGCTCTACATCCTGTATACGAGCGGCACCACCGGCAAACCAAAAGGCCTGGTGCATACAACCGGCGGCTACGGTGTGGGCACGCTGCTGACGACACGGTACAACTTCGACCTGCAGGAAGACGATGTGTACTGGTGCACGGCCGATGTGGGCTGGGTAACGGGCCACAGCTATGTTGTGTATGGTCCGCTGCTGAACGGTGCCACGGTGCTGCTGTACGAGGGTGCGCCGAACTGGCCGAAGGGTGATCGCTTCTGGAATATGGTGGACCGCCACAAGGTGAGCGTGTTTTACACAGCGCCCACTGCGATTCGCTCGTTTATGAAGTGGGGCACGGACTGTGTGCGCAAGCATTCGCTGGCTTCGCTGCGCCTGCTGGGGACGGTGGGTGAACCGATCAATCCTGAGGCGTGGATGTGGTACCACCGCGAGATTGGGCATGAGCGCTGCCCCATTGTGGATACCTGGTGGCAGACGGAGACGGGCGCGCACATGATTGCGCCTGTGCCCGGAGCGGTTGCGACCAAGCCGGGATCGGCAACGCTGCCGTTTTTTGGCATTGAGCCGGAGATCGTGACGAAGGATGGCGAGCCTGTGCCGCCAGGGCATGGCGGCCTGCTGGTGATCAAGCGGCCGTGGCCTGCGATGGCGCGCACGATTTTTGGCGATGCGGAGCGCTACAAGCAGGCGTATTGGAGCGAGATCCCGGGCAGCTACTTTACAGGCGATGGCGCGCGTCGCGATGAGGATGGCTACTTTTGGCTGATGGGCCGTGTGGACGATGTGCTGAACGTGAGCGGGCACCGGCTGGGCACGATGGAGATCGAGTCCGCGCTTGTGGCCCATACAAAAGTGGCCGAGGCTGCCGTTGTCGGCAAGCCCGATGAATCGAAGGGCGAAGGCATCGTCGCATTCGTTTCATTGCAGGATGGCCATGAACCATCGAGTGAGCTGCGGGATGAATTGAAGAAGCATGTGGCGAAAGAGATCGGCGCGCTCGCACGGCCGGACGACATTCGCTTCACACCCGCATTGCCAAAGACACGCTCCGGCAAGATCATGCGGCGGTTGTTGCGCGAGCTTGCAGCCACGGGTGATGTGAAAGGCGACACGACGACCCTGGAGGACTTCTCCGTGGTTGCAAGGCTGAAAGAGAAGGACGAGGAGTAGCAGTCGAACTGCGGGGGCAATCATGCAGGACGAACAGATCCGCGAAACCTTGGATGCGCATTGGCGTGCGTCTGCAGCAGGCGATCTAAACGCAGAACACTACATCTACGATGACGATGCGGTATGCGAGTATCCCCAGTCTGGCGAGCGAATCTTGGGGCGGGCCAATCTGCAGGCCTTGCGGAGTCATCATCCTGGTAAGCCGTCGGGGTTCAACGTTCGACGGATGCTCGGGGAAGGCGATCTCTGGGTTACGGAATACATCATCAGCTACGAAGGCAGGTCAGCATACACCGTGAGCATCATGGAATTCCGCAACGGTAAGGTCGTGCATGAGACCCAGTATTTCGCAGACTCTTTTGAAGCGCCGCGCTGGCGAAGCCAATGGGTTCAGCAGATCGCGTGACACTACCGCAGGTGAGTACTGGGCTTGGTCGGCAGCGTAAAGAAGAAGCGTGCGCCCTCGCCGGGCTCGCTTTCGGCCCAGATGCGGCCCCCGTGCTGTGTCACGATGGAGCGGCAGATGGCAAGGCCGAGGCCGGTGCCGCCCATCACGCGCGAATCCGACGCGTCGACTTGCTGGAAGCGGCCGAAGATGACGTCAAGTTTGTCCGTAGGAATGCCGCGGCCGTGGTCCCGGACTTCCAGCGTGGCTTCGCCCGGCGCGCTGACGCGTGCGGCCAGCCGTATCTCTCCGCCCTCCGGCGAGAACTTGATGGCGTTTGAAACAAGGTTGGTGAGGGTTTGGAAGATGCGATCTCCGTCGGCCCACACATGTACGCCTTTCGCGCCGAAGGTAAACCGGATGCCGGTCTTGCCTGCTGTTCCGCTGACAAGATCGGCGACGCGATGCATCATGGCATCCACGTCCACATCGCTGGAGTGAAGCTCGGCCTTCCCGGAGCCGATGCGTTCGAGTTCGAGGATATCGTTCACCAGGTTCACGAGCCGGTCGGTGTTGCCAATCGCGATGCCGAGCATCTGCTTCTGCTTGTCGGGGCGTTTCTCCAGTGCGCCGGATGCAATGAGGCCAAGAGACGCGCGCATGCTGGTAAGCGGCGTGCGCAGCTCGTGTGAGACGGTGGAGACGAACTCGTCCTTCATGCGGTCGAGCGCATGGCGTTCCGTGTTGTCGGTGAACGCGACGACGATGCCGGTGGGCATGCCTTCGTCGGTGATGGGGCAGGCGACATACTCAACCGGAAAGCTGGTGCCGTCTTTGCGCCAGAAGACATCCGTGCTGACGCGGACCGGCTTCTGCTCGCGCGTGGAGTTGCTGATGGGGCACTCGTCCTCGGGATACGGTGCGCCGTTGACATGCGTGTGGTGCGAGAGCGTATGCAGGTTGTGGCCAAGGATGTGTGTATGAATCTCGTCGACACGATAGCCCAGCATCTGCGCCGCGGCGGGATTGCACACCGTTGTCACGCCATCGAGGTCGGTGGCAAAGATGCCGTCACCGACCGAATCGAGAATGGAGTTCGATTGCTTGGTGAGCGCGGAGAGCTGCTCTTCGGCGTGTACCTTTTCGGTGATATCGACGCCGAAGCACAGGGCATAGGGCTCGCCGGTTAAGCCGCTCATCAAGCGATTGCGGTACGCAAGAACGTGCACGGTGCTATCCCGGTGGCACAGGTCGAAGGTGCCCTGCGCTTCGCCATGTGCAAGCAGTGTGGCAAGGTAGTCGCTGAAGTCTTCTTGCGCATCCTCCGGCATGAAGTGCGAGAGGGGCCGGTCCACCATCTCGTCAACGGTATAACCCAGGCTCTCTGCGCCGTAGGCGTTCAGTGAAAGCAGCGTGCCGTCGAGTGTATGCGTAAAGACCGCGCCCAGCGAGCCTTCGATCAGCTGCCGGTACCGTGCTTCGCTTTCGCGGAGCGTCGCTTCGGCCTCGCGCTGCAGCGTAACATCAATGCCCGTTGCAATGAGGAACGCAGATTCACCTTGCGCGTCCTGCAGAGCAGTGGCCGTCCATGCAATGCGTCGCAACGATCCATCACGCGTGCGCCAGCGGTTCTCAAAGGTGAAGGGGAAATTGCCTTCGCGCAGCTGCCGGTAGGTGACGATGGCTTTCTCGCGATCCTCGGGCGGCACCAGCGTGTCCCACTCGGTCTGGCCGGTCACCTCGCTCAGGGCGAAGCCGGAGATGGTCTCGCAGATGCGGTTGAAGCGCACAATGCGGCCTGCGGTGTCGAGCACCACGACGAGAGCGCCCACGGTATCAAGCACAGCGGACACGAAGTTGCGCTCGACCGTGAGAGCAGATTCAACGCGCTGACGCGAGCGGGCGTCGCGATCGGCAATGCGCGTGGTGAGGCTCAGTTCAAGCCGCGTGGTGACCTGGCGCGCCAGTGTGCGCAGCGTGTTCGCTTCCACCTCATCCAGCCGGCGCGGCAGCTTGTCGTAAATGCACAGTGTGCCGACAGCGCTGCCATCGGCTACGCGGAGTGGCGCGCCTGCGTAGAAGCGATACTTCTCGTTACCGACAGGGATCACGCCTGCGGGATAGTGCGGATCGTCCGCTGCATCCGGAATCTGAAAGATGTCGTCGCCTAAAACCGTTTCATCGCAGGGGCATTCTTCACGCTGCATGGTGCGGATCGGCAGGCCAATGCGCGATTTGAACCATACGCGATCGCGCTCCACAAAGGAGACGGCAGCGCCGGGAACATCGCAGATTTGCGTGATGAGCTTTACGATTTCATCGAGCGCGGGGTCTGGCAGGCTGCTGACTTCGAGCCGTTCCAGCGACTGCAGCCGCCGCTCCTCGGGTGTGAGTTGGGCGGCGCGTGACTCGCGTTTGAGTGAGGGTGCCATTTATGGGGTTGTGGGCAGTTTGCAGCAATCGCCTGCGGCGGGCGGCTCATCGGCGCTTGCGTCGAGCGTGACCTTCCATGTGCCGCCGGGCACGCGCTTCCATACGGTGATGTAGCGGCCGCTGGTGGTGATGTCGTTGCCGTTGTTGTCCCTGGCGTGGCCGTCATAGTGGCCGTAGGTATAGCCCATATCGCCGGACGGGCCCATCTGCGCGCCGAGCGGCTGCCACGTGAGTTGATACTGCTTTGGATCCCAGTTGGCCTCGGCCGCGATGCGGGTCTTGCCGATGACAGGCGGCTTGCCGTTGTTCAGGGTCAGGGCGTCGTCGGCAAACCAACTTGCGAAGGCCTTGCCGCCGCCCTTCGCCACGTCCTTTGCAAAATCCATGTCGAGTTGCATCAGCTGCAGCGAGCCCTGGGAGACCGTGGGCTGCGTCAGTGGATTGCCGGCGGAGGATGAGGCATGCGACAAGGGATCGAGCTGGGCAGCCGCCGTAACGGAAAACAGGAGCGTGCTGGCGAACAGGATGAATCGCATGGAACCCCTCGTACAGCACTGTACCTGTGTGGCGCCGAAACAGGTAGAGTGTGGTGAATGCTCCAAGATTCTCATACCAGGCGGCGCTCAAGCGAGATTGCCGTTTGTTCCGCGGCCGCGGCGCTGTTGATCCTGGGCACGGCGATTGGCATGGCCGCGCCGCACGCCCATGGGGCGGCGGTGGTGTTGCGTGTGCTTGGCGTGTTATTGCTGGCGTTCTGGGCCGGTGCAATGCAGCGCAAGCTGACGCCATGGGTCGTGGTGGGCATGGTGGCCGGTGTGGAGATCGGCCTAGATGCTCCGGCGGCTGCGCTGCAGATGCACTTCCTGAGCGACATCTTTCTGCGGCTGGTAAAGACGGTGGTTGCGCCGCTCATCCTGGCCACGCTGGTGAGCGGCATTGCCGGCCATGGTGACCTGAAGAGCGTGGGCCGCATGGGATGGAAGAGCCTGCTGTACTTTGAGGTGCTGACGACAATCGCGCTGGTGATTGGGCTGGTGGCGGGAAACCTGTCAAAGGCCGGCATTGGGCTGCAGCTGCCGCCTGACCTGACGGCAGCTGTGCCCGCCACAACGCCGCTACAGTGGCAGGATTTTCTGGCGCATGTCTTCCCGGAGAACATTGCGCGGAGCATCTCTGAGGGCCAGGTGCTGCAGGTGGCTGTCTTCGCCGCCATCTTTGGCATTGCGCTGGCGCTTACGCCGCGCTTGAAGGCTGAACCGGTGCTGCGCTTTGCCGAGAGCATGAGCGAGGTGATGTTCCGCTTTACGAACATCGTGATGTACATGGCGCCGTTGGGTGTGGCGAGCGCCATGGCATACACCATCGCTAAGATGGGGCCGGGTGTCTTGATCCACCTGGGCAAGCTGCTGCTGGTGTTTTATGCGGCCGTGCTGTTCTTTGTGGTGTGCGTGCTGCTGCCGGTGGCAGTGTTGGCGCGGTTGCCACTCAGGCGGTTCCTGCACCATGTTTCCGGTCCGGCTGCCATTGCATTTGCCACAGCGGCCAGCGAAGCCGCGCTGCCGCGTGCGATGGAGGAGATGGAGGCATTCGGTGTGCCGCGGCGCATCCTGTCCTTTGTCATTCCGGCAGGCTATTCCTTCAACCTCGACGGATCGACGCTGTACCTGGCCATGGCGATGATCTTTGTGGCGCAGGTGGCGCAGGTGCAGCTGAGCATCGGCACGCAGCTGTTCATGATGGGTACGCTCATGCTCGCTTCCAAGGGTGTTGCCGGCGTGCCGCGGGCGGTGGTCGTAGTGCTGCTGGCGACGTCTGCGCCGCTGCACCTGCCCACCGAGCCCATTCTGGTGCTGCTGGGGATCGATGCGCTCATGGACATGGGCCGTACGGCGCTCAATGTGGTAGGAAACTGCCTAGCCAGTGCCGTTATTGCACGCTGGGAAGGCGCTTTTGATATCGCTCAGCCGTCGTCTGCTGTTCTTGAGGCGATGGCAGAGTAACGATTCAGCTAAACTTTCATACAGTCGTGCGCGGCGCAGAGCGGCTGTGCCCTTTCGCCGCACGGCGGCGTCATACCTACAGAACGATGAGCAATTTCCTTCCCACGATCGCGTCACCCTCCGACATCAAGAAGCTGTCGTTCTCGCAACTCGCTGAACTTGCGGAGGAGATTCGCGAACGCCTGATCAGCAGCGTTGCCAAGACGGGCGGCCACATCGGGCCGAATCTCGGCGTTGTGGAGCTCACCATCGCAATGCACTATGTGTTTGATACGCCACGGGATTCGTTCGTGTTTGACGTAAGCCACCAGTCGTATGTGCACAAGCTGCTGACCGGGCGGGAAGCGCGCTTTGCCACCATCCGGCAGCCTGAAGGGTTGAACGGTTTCATGCTCCGTACCGAGAGTGAGCATGACAGCTTTGGCGCCGGGCACGCGGGCACGGCACTGTCTGCAGCGCTGGGCATGGCGGTTGCCCGTGACCTGAGCGGCGGCACGGAACACATCGTTGCGCTGGCGGGCGATGCGGCGTTTACGTGCGGCATTTCCTACGAGGCGCTGAACAATATCGCCGGTCAGACCAAGCGCATGATCGTCGTGCTGAACGACAACGAGTGGTCGATCGACAAGAATGTTGGCGCCATCGCAGGGTACTTTCATAAGATCGTCACGCACCCGCGCTTCACATATCTGCACGACCGTGCCTCCGAGCTGATCGAGCGCTTTGGCGGCAGGGCTGCGAAGCACATGCAGCGCAAGGCCGAAGAGAGCGTAAAGGGCCTGCTGGGTCCGTCCATGCTGTTTGAAGAGTTTGGGCTGGACTACTACGGTCCCATCGATGGCCACGATCTGCCGCTGCTGATCAAGACCTTCCAGTTCCTGAAGGCGCAGAACAAGCCTGTCATCCTGCATGCAATCACGCAAAAGGGCCGCGGCTTTCAGCCGGCGATGGACAAGCAAAAGAAGTTTCACGGGCTCGGGCCGTACGATCCGGAGACGGGCGAGACCGGTGTCGCGGGGCAAAAGACGTACTCGGAGATCTTTGCCGAGACGCTGGTGAAGCTTGCGACCAACGATCCGAAGGTCGTCGCCATTACTGCGGCAATGCCGAATGGCACCGCGCTTGATCTCTTCCGCCCGGCCCATCCGGCGCGCTACTTTGACGTTGGCATTGCTGAGGAGCATGCGGTCATCTTCGCGGCAGGCATGGCTTCGAAGGGCTACAAGCCGTTCTGCGCAATTTATTCGACCTTCCTTCAGAGAGCGTTCGACCCCATCGTGCATGACGTTGCGTTGCAGCAATTGCCGGTGGTCTTCTGCATGGATCGCGGCGGCCTGAGTGGGGATGACGGCCCGACGCATCACGGGCTGTTCGACATCAGCTACCTGCGCTGCGTGCCCAACATGGTGCACATGGTGCCCAAGGATGAGGACGAGCTGGCGGACATGATGCAGACCGCCCTCGAGTACAACGCTGGCCCTGTCGCTATCCGCTACCCGCGTGGGACAGGACCGGGTGTTGCGGTGAAGGCTCGGCCAGTCGCGCTTGAAATCGGCAAGGCGGAAGTCATCCAGGATGGAACGGATGTTGCGATCTTCGGCTTGGGCGCGCTGTTGCCGATGGCCCAGGCGATGGCGGCAGAACTGAAGTCGTTGGGGCTGTCGGTAGCTGTTGTTAATCCGCGGTTTGTAAAGCCGATGGATGCGGCGCTGGTCGAGCACTACGGGCGGCGTTGCGGTCTGGTCGTTACCTTTGAGGATCACGTGCTTGCCGGTGGCTTCGGCTCGTCGGTGCTGGAAGTACTCAGCGCGGCAGAGATCGACGTGCCGGTGGTGCGCATTGGCTGGCCGGATCAGTTCATCGAGCATGGCAGGGTGGATGCGCTGCGGGCAAAGTATGGCATCAGCGTTGCCGGCGCCATGCATGCGGCACAGCCTTATGTGAAGCATTTGCTGGATGAGCGTTTGGCGGCCCATTAAGCACTGGCGGCACATTAAAGTAAAGGCACAACGCAAAAGGCGCTAGGTGCTTTCTTAACTGCTTCAGCCTCGGTGTTCGGTCGAGGGAAAACGCGGTCTTGTACACAAGCATCACGGCGCCATGCAGTATGGTTCCATTCGTACGGACGAATCAATGATCCAGGTCATCGACTACAAAGCGGGCAATCTCACCAGCGTCGTTAAGGCGCTCAACTATCTTGGCGCAGAGACCCACATCACCCAGTCGCCCGCAGACATAAACAAAACAGACGTCCGCAACGCCGACAAGATCGTACTGCCCGGCGTAGGCCACTTCCGCGCCACGCAACTCCTGCATGACCTACGGCTAACCGAAGCCACACGCGATGCCATCGCGCGCGGTGTGCCCTTCCTCGGCATCTGCGTCGGCCTGCAATGGCTCTACGACGGCTCCACGGAAGCCGACACCACCGACGGACTGTGCGCGTTTGGCGGAAGGTGTGAGCGCTTCCCTGCCCACTACAACGGAGCCAACCTCAAGAGCCCGCACGTCGGCTGGAACTCACTCGAAGACATCCGCCCCGGCTCGCGCCTTCTGCGCGGCATCGCCCCCGGCAGCTTCGTCTACTACACCCACTCCTGGCGAGCCCCCGTAACCGCCGACACCGCAGCCACCACTAGCTACGGCGGCTCCTTCACCGCAGCCGTCGAACGCAACAACGTCATGGGCGTCCAATTCCACCCAGAAAAATCCGGAGACGCAGGCCTGCAGTTACTCCGTAACTTCGTGGAGTTATAGATATGGCACTTAATATTAGTTGGGAATCGACCTACGAGGACTTCAAGGCCGCGCAAAGCCTTCACAGGCGCAGCCAGGTAAGCTTCATCCTCTCGTATTACATTGTGCCCATCATTTGCGGGGTACTTTGGATTCTGTCTTTCATTGCAGCCGCTAAAAACCAGCCGTCTAAACTGACGGCACTATTGTCATGGACGATCGGCTCGACAGTTTATTCAATTTGGGTTTGGATAGCGAGAACCTACTCGTTTCGAAAGGCCTATAGAAATTGCTGGCCGACAAACGCCAAGCAGAAGCGCAACACACTTACGTTTTCGGACGATGGAGTTGACTGTGTAACTTCCGAAGTCGGTTCATCACATCTCCTCTGGAATGCTTTCAGTCGCGTCCGCGAAGACAAGAGAATCTTTGTCTTGAACACGAGCAAGACGCGATGGCTAGCGATACCTAAACGCGTGATGACGGACGAACAACTCTCAGAACTCAAGAGCCTGTGCTCCGCGCACATCCGGGAGAATGCCTAGGTGCTAACTAAGCGCATCATCGCCTGCCTCGACGTCCGTGCCGGACGCGTCGTCAAAGGCATTCAATTCCTCGACATCATCGACGCCGGTGACCCCGCCGAGCTAGCCCACCGCCACGCCGCCGCCGGTGCCGACGAGATCGTCCTCCTCGACATCACCGCCACGCACGAAGGCCGCGGCACGCTGCTCGACACCGTCAAGCGCACCGCCGAAAAACTCTTCATCCCCTTCACCGTAGGCGGCGGCATCCGCTCCGCTGAAGACGCCGAACACGTCTTCCTCGCCGGTGCCGACAAGGTCAGCATCAACTCCTCCGCCATCGCGCGCCCCGAACTCATCGGCGAAATCGGCGCCTCCTTCGGCGCACAAGCCGTCATCGTAGCCATCGACGCCAAGCGCTCCAAAGACTCAGCAGATCCTGTCGGCGAAGCCGAGGTCTACATCGCCGGCGGCCGCAAACCCACAGGCCTGCGCGTCGTCGACTGGGCCATCGAAGCCGAACAGCGCGGCGCAGGTGAAATCCTCCTCACCAGCATGGACACCGACGGCATGCGCAACGGCTTCGACGACGAACTCACCGCACTCGTCTCCCAGGCCGTCCAAATCCCCGTCATCGCCAGCGGAGGCGCCGGCAACGCCCAGCACTTCGTCAACGTCTTCAGCCACGCACCCAACGGCGGCAATGCCGACGCAGCCCTCGCCGCCAGCATCTTCCACTTCGGCATCACCGACTCCTGGGCACTCAAACGCGAACTCCAGCACCACGGCGTGCCCGTCCGCCTTTGACAACCCTGTCAATACCCTCCAGCACCCAACCCACTCAAACGAAACGAAATACACTTGGCACGAATACCCTCCCGAACTCGATACACTAGAAGTGACGCCAATGGAGGCAGACACGACGTTGAGCTAAGTCCTTTGTTAAGACGATTTTGGCCATAACCCCTTTCGATGGACGATTTTAGCGTCACCGCTCAGCTAACTCCTTTCGAAAGATGATTTTAGAAAAACAGGGGAGGGGGGGGTATCACCTCACCCCGGAGAACGCATGCTCATTCCATCCATCGATTTAATGAACGGCCGGATCGTCCAGCTCGTCCGGGGCGAAACGCTCAAGCTCGCCTTCGACGACTTCGACTACTGGATCGAGCGCTTCTCCAAGTACCCCCTCGTCCAGCTCATCGACCTCGACGCAGCCATGCGCCAAGGCGACAACCGCGCCCTCATCCAGCAGTTCACGTCCAAGCTCACCTGCCAGGTCGGCGGAGGCCTCCGCACCGCCGACGACGGCCGGCGCATGCTCGACCTCGGCGCGGAGCGCGTCATCTACGGCTCAACCCTCTTCGGCGGCGACAACCCGCCCGACCGCAAGCGCCACCCCATCATGAACCTCGACTTCGCGGCATCCCTCAACAAGACGCTAGGCGAAGAGCAACTCGTCTTCTCGGTCGACACCAAAGGCGGTAAAGTAGCCGTCAAAGGCTGGAAGGAACAGGTCGACCTCACACCGGAGGAAGCCGTCACCTGGCTGGAGAACGACTGCGCCGCATTCCTCTACACACACGTCGACACGGAAGGCACCATGTCCGGCTTCCCCATCGACGTCGCCGCCATCCTCCGTGCATGCACCGCCAAACAGCTCATTGTCGCCGGCGGCATCAAGCAGCAGAAGGAGATCGACGACCTCGACGCCATGGGCGTGGACGCCGTCGCCGGCATGGCCGTCTACAGCGGAGCCATGGAAGCCTAGCTCCGCGTTCTATCGTTACCTCGTCGCTCTCGTCGAAAGGCAATCAAGCGAGAGCAACGACAGAAACGAACAACGGGAGCAACGCCCTACTCCGTATTCGAGTCCGCCACCGCGTAATACCCCTTGCGAGCCTGCACGGTCACACCCTTGCCGCACGAGATGGCAATGTTCCGGAAGGTGCCGTCGAGCTTGGGATTCTTCGGTGTATAGCTCACCAGATACTGCGTGCGCAGCTCATCGCTGATCTGCGTAAATGCGTCATCCAGCTTCTTGCCGTTGTGGCCCACGTTGATCACGCGTCCGCCCGTCTCGCGCGCCAGCCGGTCCATATCGCCCGCAGGATTGCCGAACGTATAGCCGTTCATGCCAAAGCCGCCCGAGTCGCTGATCAGGATGACATAGATGATCGCGTTAGCCTTCTGCGCCGACTCGATCGCCTCCTTCAGCTTCACCTGGCTGCCCTGGTCGCCGCCATCGGTCAGCATCACAATCACCTTGCGCCCGGCCTCGTCGTGCAGCTTCTCGTGCGTCGCCAGATACACCGCGTCGTACAGCAGCGTACCCTTCGGCGTCACATTGCCCGTCACGGAACCCGTACCCGCTCCCGTATTGATCTGCGCCTTGTTCATAGCCCGCGTCAGCTCGCGGGTGTTATTCGTGTAATCCGCCAAAAGATCGACATTGATGTCGAACGAGATCAGGAACGCCTCGTCCTTCGGCGTCAGCACCGTCTTCAGGAAGTTCGTGCCGCTCTCCTGCTCCAGCGGCAGCACGTACTGCTGCGATCCGCTCGTATCCAGCAGAATGCCGATCGTCAGCGGCAGCTTCTTCTCCTGGGTAAAGTTCTTGATCACCTGCGGCTCTTTGTTCTCGGTAACCTCACAATCGTCCTTGTGCAACCCGGTCAGGAAGCCGCCCTTATCGCGTGCGGAGAAGTACGTGTTCACCAGGTTCACCGTGACGCGTAGCGTCTGTCCCGAATCGGCAATGTTCTGGTCCGGCGGCGGCGCGGAGCTGGCCGGCGGCGGGCCCATGGGCGAAGGAGCATCCTGCGCGTGCAGCACAGGCGCGGCAGTAACAAGCAGTCCAGCAAAGGCAGCAACAAGCGGGTGGAGACGCATACCCTATTGGACGATGCAGCGTGCCCACACGTCTACGGAGAAGTAAGACCTCCGGCAAACACGCCTGCGCCACGCAGCGACAACGAAGCCGGCCTGCCGCGCGTCCAACGGAATAGTTCCGGTCTGCGACAGGCTTCAGGCTGATAGTCTTGGGACGCGTGGGTTCGAAGGAGTGTTTCGGTGAAACCTGGTTGGACAGCAGCAGTGGTGATGGGTTTGGCGATGACGTCGGTCTCGCTGGTAGCGCAGACGCAGGATGGCTCGCAGGCCATCCCGGACAGCCCGCGGCCACAGACCCTGCCCAACGCCGCGTCCATCACGCCCGGCAAAGGTGCCCCCGCGACAGCTCCCGCAGCCGAGGACACGTCCACCCCAGCACCTACCTCCACGCTCAGCGGCGCCAACCCGGCCCCAGCCGAGCCGGATGAGCCCGCGCCGGACATCAAGCCGGAACTCGGCCCCGGCGGTCGTGTCGGCACCATCCGCGCCAACGTAAACTTCGTGCAGATCCCCTTCACCGTGAAGGACAAGAGCGGCGCCCTTGTGCCGGCACTCACCTGGCGCGATGTTCGCGTCTTCGAGAACGGCACCCGCAAGCAGCTTCGCCTGTTCACCAGCGATCCCTACCCGCTCTCGGTCGCCTTCGTCATCGATCAGTCTCTTCCGTTTGAAGTGATGAAGAGCGTCAACACCGCCCTTGGCGCTCTGCAGGGCGCCTTCACGGCCTACGACGAGATGGCCATCTTCAGTTACAACAATGGTCCGCGGTTGCGCACGGACTACACCGCCGCCGCCGGAGCCCGCGTTGCCGCTGTCCTGGAGCAGTCCAAGAGCACCGGCCGCGAAGCCGATCTCTACACCCCAGATGGGCCGCTCTCGCAGACAAACTACCTGAATGGCAAGAACCTGGACGCAAATACCGCGCCCAACCGCGGTTGCGCTGCTTGCACCTTCCAGACGTCGCCCAGGGAGACGCACACGCTCAATGACGCCATCTTCATGGCGGCACAAAGCCTCGCAAAGCGCCCGGATGGCCGGCGCCGCATCATCTATGTCATCAGCGACGGCAAGGAACAGGGCTCGACCGCCAAGTTCAAGGACAACATCCACTTCCTGCAGCAGAACAAGATCGCCGTCTACGCCACGGTCGTCGGCGACTCCGCCACGCCCTACGTCGGCTTTCTGGACCACTACCACATCCCGCTCACCATGCGTGAAAACATCCTGCCGCAGTACGCACAGCAGACCGGCGGCGAGGCCATCTCCGAGTTCCGCGTCAAGGGCATGGAGATGAGCTTTGCCAAGATCGCTGAAGACGTCCGCGTGCAGTACACCGTCGGCTACTACTCCAACGAGCCCATCACCGACGGCAAATTCCGCTCCGTCGAAGTGCAGGTCATGAAGCCGGGCCTCGACGTTATCGCCAAAAAGGGCTACTACCCGACACCGGAGAACGCGATGCGCGCCGGTGGCGGCGCAACCACTCCGACGGCCCAGCAGTAACGTATTCGTCATCTCGCCTTAGTGGTAGGACCTGCAACGTATTCGTCATCCCGACCGTAGCGGAGGGACCTGCTTCTTGTCATTCCACCTCGAGGCGAACGCCGCCCTCGGCCTGCTTGCCGCACTCCTTTGGGGCGGCGGTGACTTTGCAGGCTCGGTAGCCGTCAAGCGCGCAGGCGGCGCCATCCGCGCGGCACTGCTTGTCGTCCTCATCGGACACCTGCTCAGCCTCAGCGTCATCGCAACGCTCGCGCTCCTGCGAGGCGATGCGTTTCCCCACGGCGCAACGCTGGCCTGGGGCATCGGCGGCGGTGTCATCGCGGGCATCTCGCTGGTCGCCTTCTACATCGCGCTCGCCAGCGGCCACATGGGTTCCGCAGCAGCTGTCAGCGGCCTGTTGTGCGCCGCGGTCCCCGCCGTCGTTTCAGGCGTTACCGAAGGCGCTCCCGGATGGCGCCACCTTGTGGGATTCCTTCTCGCCGGTGCCGCCATCTGGCTTATCGCCAGCTCTGCCGAAGACGATGGAACCACCTCCCGCCGCGCGCTCATTCTGTCCACCCTCGGCGGCATCGGCTTCGGCGTCTACTTTGTCGCGCTTAAATACGCTGGCGAGGCCGGCGTTCTTTGGCCCATGGGCCTGTCCCGTATCGGCAGCGCCACCACCGCCGCCATCCTTCTGGCAGCCATGTCCCTGTGGCCCTCCGCAACACTCACGCCGGTCGTGGCCAACAAACCAAGCCGATGGCTTCTACTCGCATGGATCGTAGCAGGAGCAGCCCTCGACTCCGGAGGCAACCTCAGCTTTCTGGCCGCAACCCGCGCGGGCCGGCTCGATGTAGCCGCGGTCCTGGCCTCCATCTACCCCGCATCCACCATCCTGCTCGCCGCAGCCCTGCTCAAGGAACGCACCACACGCCAGCAACGCTGGGGCATGCTCCTGGCCCTCCCCGCAGTCATCCTCATCACGCTGTAGGTCGCCGAGCCTGTTCCCTGTTCCCTGTTCCCTGTTCCCTGTTCCCTGTTCCCTGTTCCCTGTTCCCTGAAAGCTACAGCTTCAGCGAAGCCACATTCACCGTCGTCTTGGGATACTTCAGCTTCATACCCTCCAGCGCATCCACCAATATCTCCGAGATCGCCACGTTGCGGAACCACTTCTCATCCGACGGAATCACGAACCATGGCGCATGCTTCTTGCTGGTGCGCGTAAAAATATCCTCATAGCAGGCCTGGTACGTATCCCAGAACGCACGTTCCGCAAAGTCGGACGCTGAAAGCTTCCAGTGCTTTTCCTTGTCGTCGATGCGCGCCTGCAGCCGCTTCTTCTGCTCCTCGTGCGAGATATGCAGGAAGAACTTCAGCACGGTGATCCCATTGCCCACCAGCATCGCTTCGAAGTCGTTGATCTCTTCCATATGCTGGTGCGCTACCTTGTCGCTCAGCAGACCATGCACCCGCGGCGACAGCACATCCTCGTAGTGCGACCGGTTGAAGATCCCGATCATGCCCCGCGCGGGCGCCGCGTTATGACAGCGCCATAGAAAATCGTGGTGCGCCTCTATCGGCGTGGGCACCTTGAACGCCGTCACATCGCAACCCTGCGGATTCACACCGGAAAAGATGTGCCGGATCGTTCCATCCTTGCCGGCCGTATCCATGCCCTGCAGCACGATCAGCACCCCACGCTCGGCGCCCGCGTACAGCACTTCCTGCAAGGCATCCAGGCGCTTCTGGTGCTTCTCCAGCACCTCCTTCGCTTCGTCCTCATGCTTGAACGATCCGGTAGCACTGGTGGTGTACTGCTTCAGCCGAACTTTGCCCTTGGCGTCGATAAGGTATGGCGAATGAATCTTCAACGGTGACGCTCTCTTTGCTGAATTTTCTAGCTAGAAACAGCAAGAGCACAGGGGATGCCCTGTGCTCTCACAAACTTTCCTCAGCGACAGACTAAGACTTCGTCGCGGGTTCCTTCGGCTCCGGCGTCACGATATGCGCATCGCTCTTCGCATCATCGGTAACGCCCTTCAGGCCTTCCTTGAAACCCTTCAGGCCTTCGCCCAGACCCTTGCCCAGCTCGGGAATCTTCTTCGCACCAAACAGAACCACGAGAATGACAGCGATGAAGATGAGATGCGGACCTTCAAAAAGATTTCCCACGGTGCCCCCTTGAGATCAACGTGATCTCCGCTCCGGACTATTGTCGCACAAACTGGCTGTGCGAATTGCCTCCTCTCCACCATCCGGCAAGCCGGACGGTATATCTTTGAGAGAACAGTATCCGGTTGCGATCCCGCACATGCCTGTGTTGATCTCCGCACCCTTCAGGACGCTGTGCGCAGTGGAGGAACATGTACTTTACCCGTCGCCGGCCGTGTGTGGCCGGACAGCAGCATCCGGCGCCCATGCGCCGCCACCGTTTCGCCTTCGCCCTGGTCACCGTTGCCGCACTCGGCGGATTCGCCGCCACCTCCGTGGCGCGTGCGCAGGACACCTTCAAGCCGCCGCCGCCTGTCACCTACACGGAAAAGTATGAGGTCTTCGGCGGTATCAACTTCTTGAACGGCCAGGCTGGGCAGGACTTGCCCAAGCGCTACAACATGGGCGGCGGCGAGGTTATGGGCACCTACTGGATCAAGCCGAAGTACGGCGTAGCAGCCGACGTCCGCTACGATGCAGGCACCACACCGGTGCTGCCCGCAGGCCAGCAGGTCGGCGTCCAAACACGTCCGCTCGTCTCTCAGTTCATCTACATGGGCGGCGTGCAGTACCACTGGTTCGGCAATCAGCTCGCCGGCGTCAACCTGCATGCACTCGCCGGAGCCTCCAGCGGCACCTTCGACCACAGCAACCCAGGCCTGCCCGCCAACGTCTTCTTCCCCGCCACCGGCCTCTACACCAACCGCACCGCATTCATGGGCACGGCCGGCGGCAGCATCGACTTCAACCGTTCCGCCCGCCTCGCCATCCGCATCGCCCCCGAAATCGTCTTCGAACACTTCGGCACAGAACTCCGCGAATACGTCTACGTCTCCGGCGGCATCATCTACCGCTTCGGCAACCGGTAAATCGTTGTTCGTTGTTCGTTGTTCGTTGTTCCAATTAAAGGTTAACGGGCGCTGAGATTGTCATCTCTCAGCGCCCGTTATGTTTAAACGAGGAAACGAACAACGAGGAAACGGCTCCTACATCGTCTGCATAAACTCCGGGCTGACCGGATTCTCATACGGCGATATATCCCTCGTCACCACGGTCAAGCCGCTCGGTGTCACGTGGTACTTCTTACGATCTTCGTTCTGGTCATAGCCGATGACTGTCCCGTCTGGAATATGCACATCGCGATCAATGATCGCGCGCCGAATCCGGCAATGCCGCCCAATATTCACGTGGGTAAAGATCACCGACGAATCGATATCCGAGTAGGAGTTCACGCGCACATCCTGCGACAGCACGCTCTGCCGCACTGCCGAACCCGAAATCACGCAGCCCGGCGACACCACCGAGTTGATTGCCATGCCGGTACGCCCCATCTCGCCAAACACAAACTTCGCCGGCGGATACTGCGTCGGCCGCGTCCGCATCGGCCAGTCCTTGTCGTACAGATTGAACGTCGGCGACACCGAAGCGATATCCAGGTTCGCCTCGTAGTAGGCGTCCAGCGTGCCCACATCGCGCCAGTACAGCGCTTCCTTGCGATTTTCATCCACAAAGTTAAACGCCGAAACCTTATACCGCCCCAGCAACTTCGGCAGGATGTTGTGCCCAAAATCATGCTTCGAGTCCGGATCGTCCGCGTCAGCCATCAACTCCGGCAGCAGTACATCCGTATTGAAGATGTAAATGCCCATCGAGGCATCCACCTTCTCCGGGTTAAATGGCGACCGCACATTCGTGGTCTTCGGCTTCTCCTGGAAACCCACCACTTCGCCATTCCGGCTAACTTCAACCACACCGAACCCGGCAACCTCATTCGGATCAACCGGCAGCGTCGCAATGGTGCAGGCCGCGCCGCTATGGCAGTGCTGATCCATCATCAGCGCGTAATTCATCTTGTAGATGTGATCGCCTGAAAGGATGATGACGAACTTCGGCTGTTCCGAGCCGATCGAGTAGATATTCTGATAGACCGCATCCGCCGTGCCCTGGTACCAGTTACGATTCACGCGCTGCATCGGCGGCAGAATCTCAATGAACTCGCCAAGCTCATTCGCCACCACCGGCCCCCAACCCTCGCGGATGTGCCGGTTCAGGCTGAGCGCCTTGTACTGCGTCATGATGTAGACCTTACGCAGGTCACTGTTAATGCAGTTCGACAGCGTGATGTCGATGATGCGGTACTGCCCGGCAAACGGCACGGCCGGCTTCGCACGTTCCTTCGTCAGAGGGAACAACCGTTCGCCGGCGCCTCCGGCCAACAACACTCCAAGTGTGTCTTTCATGTCCAGTCCCCGCTGCACTCCATAGATCGCTCGCCGCAAGCATAACGCTACTTGGCGGCAACGTCGATTGGATGCAGGAATGAGCAAATGCGGCATGGCTGCAAACGCAACCGTTAGCGTTCAGGGGATTGAGTTCGTGCAAATAGCAGCTAATCGCCGGTGCCTGCGTCCAGGCCTGGCGGATTGTCCGTATCTTCGCCAGGTTCCTCTGGCAGTGAGATACGCAGAGACTTCAGGAAACTCACATCATTCCGCGTGAACGGCTCGCCCGGCAAACTCTCGTCGGAGCCATCTTCCTCGTCCGTCACCTCGTTCAATCCAATCGTGGCTTCCAACATCAGCAAAACATCAAAGCCCTCTTCGCGAATCTCGCGGACAACGCCGGAGATCTGCTCCGACTCCGACACGGACTCGTGGATGGCTTCCCCTAGCTGCTGGATCAGTTCTTTGATGCGTCCGTTCATTGCCACCCCTCTCCGGCGCATCGCGATCCGCGACGGCAGGCCCATCCGGTTAGACTCAGGCCCGCAGCCACGCCGCTTGCGATTGCTCTCTACCCTACCGTCACAGGTCCGGCAACGCAATCTCCTTCACCCGTCAACGACCGCTGTTTAGGCTCTGGTATGGTGGTCGGCCCATGCGTTCTCTAATTGATGCGCCAGCTCTTGTACCGGTTCCACACGCTTGGGTCCCCACACAATCCATCCCGCCGCCGCGGCACAAACACCACCTACGATCAATAGCCAATTCTTCATCCCGTCTCTCCATAAAAACCGCGTTTGCCGCGGCGATGAGGCGTTGGATGCAGATGACAGTTTTATCGTCATCCTGAGCGAAGTCGAAGGACCTGCTTTCTTCCCGCCCGTGTGCTCGGTGACAAACGTTCCGGTAAATCTGGCGCTCACCCGTAAGATGGATGCATGGATCGCGTTCGTTTCGGCCGGGCTTTAGGAATGGGCGCACGCGCCGCGGCACGCACCGCCCTGGCAGCCGTGGACGCAGCAACAGCGCCGTCCCCAACACCACGCACCACCGGTGCCCAGACCGCAACACGGCCAGTGACAGCGGCCACAGCAGTTCCAGCGGCCGGACCATCCCCTGAATCCCGGCCAACGCCGGTTGCCACCGTGATTCCGCCCCGGCCGGTGACTGCCAGACGGGTGATGCCGGCAGCCCGAGCCGCAGCCGCCGGCGTCGGCACACCCTTTCGCAAAGCAACCAGCGCCCTGTGGCACGAGGTCACCGGCAGCTTCTTCGCACTGTTCGCACTGTCCTTTGCCGTTGGCGCGTGGCGCATGCGAGCCATCGCAGCCAACACCATCCCCAACGACCGCTTCCGCCTCTGCGCCTTCAGCGCCCTAGCCCTGCTCTTCGCCTACTTCAGCATCAGCAACTTCATGCGAGCACGCCGCCGGGGCTGAAGACCAAAATGCCGGGGCTGAGGCAAATGCCGGGGCTGAGGCAAATGCCGGGGCTGAAGGCCAAAGATGTCAGGTCTGCTTGCCCTCTTCCATGGCTGTCATCCCGCAGCAAAGCGGAGGGATCTGCTTTCCTTCAATTTGCCATCCCGCAGTGAAGCGGCGGAACCTGCATCGCTACAATTTGGCGTCCCGCAGCAAAGTGGGGATTGTGTTCAACGAATCCGCGGATGGTCTCGTCGAAGGCGGGCTGAAAGCGCGCTGTAATAGCCTGGGGCAAAGCCCCAGGTTCACGCCACCACACCAAAAGCGGGCTGTAGGCCCGCGCTACCGGCATCTACTTCTTCTTTTTCGTCTTCACCGCATCCAGGTTCTGTCCCGGCGCAACCGCATCCTTCGGCGTGGCCGACTGATCGCTCACGGCAAAGTCATACACCACCACAGCCGTGTTGCCGCTCGTCCGTGTCACCGGCAGAAGCACATACTCGCCCGGCGTGAGCGGCGCCTTCGCCGTAATCCGCAGCCATCCCTGCGGCAACGACTCCGCCTGCGTGCATGGCAGCGGGGGCGTACACACGGCAGCCCCGCTCACCTGGGAAAACTTCGCGCGTGCAATCGTCCGTGTGGTCCCGGCAACATCGGCCGGCACCAGCGCCCATCCCGTCGGCATGCCACGCCCCGCATCGCCCGTATTCTCCGTCCTGTCCAGGCTGTGCACAAAGAACTGCGGTGATGACGAACGCAGAGCCGTCTTCGAACTCGCGCCATCCAGCACACCCATGCTCGAGGACGACGACGTTAGTGCTGTGTGATGGATCGGCACCAGCACCTGCTTGCCATCCACGGTATCCAGCGCCCATGGCACATTGCCGTTCGGAATACGCAGCCCAGGAGCAACAACCAGCTCATTCCCCTGAACCGAGTAGCTACTCGTGTGCGCCGGCGGAGCAGTCGTAGCAGCGCTTGGCGGAGCAGCCGCAGGATCGGCCGTCTGACCATGCGCGGCGCTGCCGGCTACAAGAAGACATACCAACACCGCTTGGGCAAACACTCGCATCGGCACCAGCATACGCTGCCACACTCTGTCCGCGATAGCCGCCCGCCAATCGCGATACCATCAGAACCAGCGGCGCCCAGCCGCCAGAAAGAACTAAAGACAGGCATCGAGACCACCATGGCAGACATCCTCACCGCTCCCACACTTCGCCGCACCGCCCTCTTCCACATGCACAAGTCCCTCAAGGCAAAGATGGTGGACTTCGGCGGCTGGGAGATGCCCGTCGAGTACAGCGGCCTCATGGCCGAGCACAATGCCGTCCGCACTTCCGTCGGCGTCTTCGACGTCTCGCACATGGGCTGCATCCAGCTCCGCGGACCCGGCTCACTCGACGCCGTCCAGAAGCTCCTGATGAACGACGCCTCCAAGCTGCAGATCGGCCAGGCGCACTACTCCGCCATGCTCACGCCCGAAGGCACCTTCGTCGACGACGTCGTCCTGCACAAGCTCAGCGACAACGACTACCTCATCGTCATCAACGCCGGCACCCGCGAAAAAGACATCCAGTGGGTGCGCAAAACCATCGGCAGCATGCCGTCGGTCCACATCAACGACTTCAGCGACATGTACACGCAGATCGCCATCCAGGGCCCCAAGGCAGAAGCCACCCTGCAAAAGCTCACCGACACCGACCTCTCCGTCCTCAAGAACTACTGGTTCACATGGGGCAAGGTCGCCGGCTTCTACAACGTCCTCATCGCCCGCACCGGCTACACCGGCGAAGACGGCTTCGAAATCTACGTCTCCAGCGACGAACTCACCAGCGAAAGCGTCTGGAACAAGGTCTTTGAAGCAGGCGCCGAATTCGGCATCGTCCCCGCAGGCCTGGGCGCTCGCAACACCCTCCGCCTCGAATCCTCCATGGCCCTCTACGGCCACGAAATCTCCGACGAGATCAACGTCTTCGAAGCCGGCCTGAACCGCTACTGCAAGCTCGATAAGCCCATGGACTTCGTCGGCAAGGAAGCCCTCATCGCCGCCGGCACGCGCGAACCCGCACGCAAGCTCGTCGGCCTCGAAATGATTGAGCGCGGCATAGCCCGCGACGGCTATCCCGTCCGCTCCCTCGAAGGCGAAGAGCTCGGCGTCATCACCAGCGGCACACCATCCCCCACTCTCAAAAAGAACATCGCCCTCGCTTTCGTACCGCCCGCGGAAGCCACCCTCGACAACATCGTCGCCGTAGAAATCCGCGGCCAGCTCATCAAAGCCAAAGTCATCCCAACACCGTTCTACAAGCGCCTCCGCACACCCAAGCCGCTGTAGCCGGACCTGGAACAGCCGCGCCCGCTACTTCGACGCAGCAGGCGATACCGTGCAGCCAGATAACGTAATCGGCACCTGGAAGGCCCCGGGCAGCGCGACCGTTACAAGATGCGGTATGTGCACCCCCGCCACGTCTTGATCGTCCCAGTTCATCACCACCCTCACATGCGAGCCCGCGCCCGCGTTCTGGTCCACATCCATGCCGGATAAACGAGCGCGATCGCCCGGCTGCGGTGTGGACGAAGCTCGGTAAGAAAGCGCCAGCGCCGTGTCGCGTCCACTTGGTGAGCGGCTCTCCAGCCTGCGAACCAGCGCATCGCCATCCAGCACAAGCCGTAACGCGCCGCCGCGTGCAGTGACGACGTAACCGCCGCCAACCGCACCCACCACCGTGGGCTGATCCTTTGCCACAGGCAACATCTCAGCATTCACCAGCGGCCAGTAGTTCTCAAAAAAGCCGGACACCACCTGCTTCGCGCTGCCTTCCAACATCGGCCGCGCCTCAACAGGAAAGGTATTCGGCCACGCAAACGTAACCGCGGTCGGGCCGTCTGCAGCGCTGCTGATGCGCAGCTTCAATCCCTCAATCGCCTTCGCAGTCTCCGCGCTGCTTGCACCACCCAGCTTTGTCAGCAGGCTCGAAAAATCGAGACTCGCATCGCAGGCAATGCCAATCTTTCCTGGGTGATAGTACGCCGCACGAGCGCGATCAAAGATCGCCGCCTGCTCAGCCTGCAACTCCGTTGCTGCGGCGGCATTGGGCGCAGCCGCCGGTGCCTGGCTATGGGCGACCGGACCGGCCAACAACGTGAGTACGACCGCAAACGGCAAAGGAGACAGACGCATGCTCACCAGTCTAGCGGTGCCGCGCGCCCATCCCCAATACACCCATGCGATTTACGAGCCGGTATACGTCACCCGCCACACCGTACCCGCGCCATCTTCCACCACGATCAACGCCCCATCCTTCGCTGTGGTTATCCCCACCGGCCTGCCCCACACACCGCCCTGTGGCGTCGTAAAGCCGGTGACAAAGTCCTCGTACTCGCCAGTCGCCTTGCCGTTCTTCATCGGGATATGCGCAACCTCATACCCGGTGCGCGGCTCGCGGTTCCACGATCCATGCTCCGCCGCGAAGATGTCACCGTTCGCCACACCCGGCAAGCCCTTACCGGTATAAAACGTCATCTCCAGCGACCCATTATGCGGCTGCATCAGCACGTCCGGCGTAATCACCTTACTCTGCAGCTCAGGATGCGTCCCTGGCAGACGCGGATCCTGTATGCCGCCCTTCGCGCCGCCCATGTAGAACCACGGCCAGCCGTAGAAGCCGCCTTCCTTCACGCTCGTCACATAGTCCGGCACAAGGTGATTGCCCAGCAGGTCACGCTCGTTCGTCGAGCACCACAGCTCGCCGTTCGCAGGATTGATCGCCTCGCCCACGCAGTTCCGAATGCCACTGGCATACACCTTCACAAACGTGCCGTCCGGCTTGAACTCCAGCACGTCCGCTCGATGTATCTCTTCCGGATGCGTGTCCGGATCATCCACGTTTGACCCCGACCCAACCGACACAAACATCCGCGAATCGTCCTTGGAGAAGACCACGTCACGCGTAAAGTGCCCGCCACCGTGCGGCAGGTCCTTCACAATCACCTCCGCCGGCCCGGACGCCTTCATCTGCCCTGGCGTATACGGAAAGCGAACCACCGATCCCGTGTTGCCCACATACACATACTTCGGATTGGTCGCCGGCCAGAAGCTCAGCCCCCACGGCCGGTCCATCCCGCTGTTCGCAAACACCTCACGCTGAGCAGCCTTGCCATCCGGCCCAACGCCACGCAGCACCGTGATCGTGCCTGCGCCGGCATCCACCAGGAACAGGTCGCCATTGGGGGCCGTGCGCACAAGCCGCGGCACCTTGAAGCCACCCTCGGCATACAGCTCCACCTTGTACCCAGCCTTCGCCATCGGCACGGCGCCGTTCCGCGGCACAAGCTTTGGCCCATTCGCCACAGACTGCTCCGGATGCGGCACGGGCAGGTCCGCAACGGTGATGTGAACGCGGTTGCCGGGCTTCTCATCGGCCCACGTCTCGAATGCGGCTTCCCCTGTCTTAACCGCCTGCGCGTGCAGGCTGGCGGCAACCGTCAGGGCAACAGAGCACAGAACACCAACACGGAAAATAGTTCGCATATCCGCCATGAAACGCCCACATACCGCATTTTGGCAAATGCCTGTTTCGGTTGCGCGCGTTACTGCGCGTGCGCTGCCGCCTGCAGTAATGTCGGTGAAACACTTCCCGTCAGCACCACACGCGACTTCTTCTGCTCCACCTTCAATGACTCAACCGCCTGGTGCAGCGCCACATCCTGCGGCGTACCCGTTCCCGGCGTAAAACCGCGGATCAGATTCAGGATGGTCGATAGATTCGTCGCAGTCTGCTGCGCCTCGTTCTCCGACGGCGCAAGCTCTTCCACACGCAAGTGCAGCGTGCCGCGAAACGCGACCGACGCAATAAAATCCGTGTCCTCGCTCATTGGCAGCGTCACGCCAAACACCTGTATGTTGCCACGATCGCTGAACGGCAGCCCCACATGCCCAATCCCCCACGCCAGCGCAAGATACGGCACCTCAGGATAGTGCGACGACAGCAGCGACGATCCCGCAAACGGCAACGCTCCCGCTCCATGCCGGTCGATGATCGAATGAATCTGCTCTGGCGTGGGCATGTTGCTCGCCGCCACCATGTCATAGCCAAGAGCAGTCACACGCAGGCTCCGGCCCTCATCGCCCGGCATCGTGTACACGTCGTGCCCAGCATACGTCTCACGCGCGGTGCTGTGTGCCTGCAGATATCGCATGAGCTTCGTGCCGTCGAACCGCCCTTCCAGCACAGCTGAATACGCCACAGTCCCATTCGGCCCATTCGGATTGGCCATCCGGTGCAGCGACACCGCAACACGATCCAGATCGCGATCCCAGCGGAATCCGGTGTCCTGGATAAACTTCGCATACTCCGGCGAAGGACTCACCGGCGCCTGATCAAAATGACTCGCCGCCCGCGCCGGCTTAAGATTCAGGTACAAAATCGCATCCGACTCCGGCAACAGCCGCGCCACCTCAGGCGGCGCATGAAAGCGCAGCACCATTGCCACCACCAGCAACACCAGCAACACTGCCGGTATGCCGATGGAGTACAGCCTCCGCTTTTGTCGCGCTTCCACTGCTCCAAAGCATAGCGGATTCCAAAAGCGATGCAGGTCCTAACCGCAACTCATGAGAACAACGGACCGGACCAGAGCCACTAAAAAGGCCGCGCTACAGGCAAGCATTTGCGGCCTGCAAACACCGCAGAGGCTGAAGGCATGCGGGTCTACAAGCATTGCGGGCTACAAGCACGGCGGTTTGCAGCATCGCGGATTGCAAGCGTTATAGGCTCCAAACACTTCGGTTGCAGGCATGCGGGCTGCAGGCCCGCGCTGTAATAGCCTGGGGCGAAGCCCCAGGTTGCCATCAAGCCACGTCCAGCGGGCTGAAGGCTCGCGCTATAGCTCCCGCCAAGCCGCTCTGGCTTCAGTCCGCCACGGCCGCCTCAACAGGCCCCTCCGCCGGCACCATGGACAACGCAAGAGGCAACCGCAGCGTCGACACAAACAACACCGCATGCAGCCCGGCCAGCAGCGAAAACGCCGCCACAAACACCCGCGGCTCAACCCCATGCGCATGCATCTGCCACGCAAGGAACGTCGCCAGCGCTGTCGTCAGCGTGGGGCCACCCAGCCGCTGCACAATGTTCAACGCCGTGGTCGCCATCGGCAACGCCGGTTTCGGCACAGCGTTATACGCCGCCGAAATCGAAGGCACACCCACCGCGGCCTGCCCCAGCCCACGCACAAACAGAGCCAAGCCCAGCACCACACCCGAAATATTCCGCGCCGCAAAGAAGATCAGCGGCACGCCACTTAGCAGGCACACAAACGCTCCCGCCGCCGAAACGTTCCGTATCCCAAATCGCTTCGTCAGCGCGCCCATCCACGGATACACGCAGATCATGCCGATGCCCAGCGGCGCAATCATCCATCCCGTCGCAGAAGGAGTACGCCCGCACGCCCGTATGAGATAGATCGGCAGTAACAGCTGCGCCGCAAACGTCGCTCCGTTCCCGATGAACTGTACCGCCGATGCCGCCGCAAACACACCGTTGCGGAACACACGCAGATCCACCAGTGCAGCATCCGCCTTGCGCCGCGACGAACGCACAAACGCCGCGATAAGCACCACCGCAATCGCCAGTAGCACCTGACCGCGCCGCTCCACCCCGTGGTCCGCGCCGTACAAAAACAGCGCAATGCCCGGCGACAGCAGCAGGAAGCCGAGGAAGTCGAAGCTGCGTCGTCCTTCACTCGGTTCGTCGTGCTGCAGGAAGGCCATTGCCAGCGCAATTGCAAGCAGCCCGAACGGCAGGTTCAGCAGAAAGATCCAGCGCCACGATGCATGCTGCAGAATCGCCCCTGCAATCACCGGCCCAAGCACCGGCGCTAGCAGCACGGGCACCGCCGCGTAGCCCACCACGCGCGCCATGTGCCGGCCAGCCGCACGTGCCACCATCATCTGCGCCATCGGCGCCAGCAAGCCGCCGCACAGTCCCTGCAACACACGAAACGCAATCAGCGACTCCGCCGACCAGGCCGCGCCGCACAGTCCGGACGCCGCAGTGAACGCCGAAAAGCAAATCAGGTACAACCGCTTCGCTCCCATGCGATCAACCATCCAGCCATTCAGCGGCAGCATCAACGCCAGCGCCAGCAGATACCCGCTCGTCACCCACTGTATGGTGGCCAGCGTGCTGTGCAGCTCCACCGCAAGCGAAGACAGCGACACGTTGACCACCGTCGCATCCAGCTGCGCCAGGAACGAACCCAGCACCGCAACCGCCACAACCTTCCAAAGATCAGCAGGCAGCCTATCGGATTCAACTTGATCAGGGTGTATCGGCATAAACCTTCGTTTCAAACCCATCCACAAGCCCCCAAATGGGGCTACACATACCACTGCAAAGCGCCAAAGGCGCGCCGCGATCTTAGCCTAGGGCGAAGCCCTAGGTTGCATCTACCACGACGGCCAGAGCGCCAAAGGCGCGATCGATATGCGCGCCAAAGCACGCAACACTAACCAATCAGACCAAGCACCTGTTCCGTCGTCCTCACCTGCGACAGCCGCGGAAAGATTGCCGTAAACGCAAAGCTCTGCATCTCCGCCGAGAACGTGCTGCAAATGTCCTCGACCGTCACAAACGCAAATCCAAGCCCAGTTCCCTGCCGCAACGTGCTTTCCACACCCATGTTCGTCGCAATGCCGCCCAGCACCACCGTCTCGATGTCGTGCGAACGCAGAACGTCTTCTAAATTGGTGCCCGCGAACGCACCCCAATGGCGTTTGGTCACCAGCACGTCACCCGGCTGCATGCCCGCTGCCGCGGCAATCTCCGAAGCCGCCGCAGGCATATTCTGCGGCAACTGCATCGCCTCATCCGCGGGCAGCTTCATGAAATCATTCATGTCCACCCGCACATACACAACCAGACCGCCCTTCGCACGAAACGTCTCAGCAAGCTTCGCAGAACGCTCAACAACTTCCGTCGCCGCATACGGCTTTACATCGCGGCCAACAATGCCGTTTTGCAAATCAATCAGAACCAGTGCGGTCTTTGCCATGTCCAACGTCACATCGCTCATGTTTATCTCTCCGTATCTAAAAGTGAGGATTCCCTCACTTTCATTCTCGCATAGAATATGAGGGTGCCCTCAGTTTCGTCAAATTTGGCCAAGAAACCTGCCCGTCGCGAGCCGCAGCAGGACCGTGCCACGCGCCGGGTCGCGGCATTTCTTAACGCTGCAGAAACTGAATTCGCACGCGCCGGTTACGAGGCCGCCACCATGACCGCCGTGGCAGAGATGGCAGGCTCCTCCATCGGCTCGCTCTACAGCTACTTCCCGGACAAACGCTCACTCGCGCTCGCTCTGCTCGACATCTACGCGAACAAGATCGAAGCGCACTGGAAGCCTTTGTTTGAAGAGATCGAGACCATTGCAACCGCCGCCTTCGCGGAGCGCTTCCTCGACCGCTTCCTCGACTTCGTTGGCGAGCACCCCGCATACCTGCAGCTCGTCGCAGCCCCCATTCGGCTGCGCCGTGCTCCCGCGGCAAAGCGCGCCTTCCGTGCCGCTCTCACACGCGCCCTGCGGCAGCGCTGCCCGCATCTCTCCGATGAGGCTGCGCAATTACGAGCCAACGTCATGCTGCAGATTGTCCGGGGCATGCTGCAACTGTACACAGACGCGCCTCCCGCAGACCACGAGGCCGTCGTCGCAGAATTCAAGGTGGCGCTCGCGCTCTACGTAGCTACGTTTTTCACAAAGCGCGAAAAAGTCTAAAAACGACTTCAAAACGTAGAAATAACGCTCTATTCCGTGATCGAAAACGTGTAAATCTTGCCCGCATGCGCTATGCCCGGCGCACCCGCAGACCCCGGCGCCAGCACACCGTACTCGCCCTTCTGCAGGTCATGCGGCACAGTAAACCCATACAAGCGCGAGCTCACCTTGTGCACCGGAATATCCAGCGCATCGCGGTCCGCACCTGTCTCCGAATGGAAGACATTGCCCGTTTTTACGCGAAACTCGCGGCGATCGCCCTTAGGCCGAAAGCGCAGAATCACGTACTCCACGCCATCGGTTGCCGCAGTCGGCGCCAGGATCAGCATCTCCGTCCCAGGCGGCACCGACAGCGGCGACTTCGGCCCGTTCACCACGCCATTCTCATCTTTCTTGATGATGTCGCGCGTTAGCACGCTCTTCAGCGCGCCGCCATCGCGATAGTGCACCAGTTCCGGTCCCACAGACTCCCATGCACCCTGGCGATTTTTGAAGTACACGCCGGGGTCATCCGTGTTCACCGAGATCGGCGTGATCTCCACCGGAGGTGGCGCGGAATGCTGCTGTAAACCGCTGTTGCGAGCGAGCATGGCGCCAATCACAGCCTGTGATACGCCCGCGCTCTTCAGCGCAACCAGATCGTCCGGCCCTGTCTGGTAAGTTCCCGGCTGCGCCCGCACCGTCTGCAAAATGATGTCGTCACCTAACTCCGCCTTCGTCATCTTGATGATTGCGGCGTTGTCCAGCAGCTTGCTCTGCAGCGGCGGCGGAACTGACGTGTTCGCAGCCGCCGTCTTGTCTACAAGCTGCGGCAACGGGCCCTCAACCGCACCCTGCGCATGCAGGGACGACGGGGCGACAAACGCTGCGGCAAGGGCAAACGGCAATAGACGTGACATGGAAGGATGAGGCTCCGCAAACGTTTTCTTAGCGATAAAGATTTGTACACAGGTATAGACGAAATGCACACCGAACTGGCTACCGGCGCGCACATTTGTCTTCCTGTACATCGAACGCGTATACAGGATTTGCCTGCGCGGCCACATCGAGCCCGCATGGGGGCCTTATGAACCGTCGCGATCTGCTAAAAACCTCCGCCATGCTGTTGGCCGCTGCTCCCCTGGAACGTGTTGCCTTCGCCGACAGCCAAGCGCTCAACGATCACGCGAACGTGCCGCGGACCAACTGGTCGAAGAACTTTCACTACAGCACCGACCGCGTCTACGCACCCACTACTCCCGACGAGGTGCCGACTATCGTCAAGGCGAATGCACACCTCAAGGGACTCGGATCACAGCACTGCTTCAACAACATTGCCGACAGCACCTACGCGCAGATTTCCATGCGCCAGGTGAAGGGCGTGCAGATCGACGCAGCGGCCCGCACGGTAACGGTAGGATCCGGTATCGCGTATGGTGAGCTGGCGCCCGTTCTCGACAAGGCAGGCTTCGCTCTCGCCAATCTCGCGTCGCTTCCCCACATCTCCGTCGGTGGCACTATCGCCACGGCAACGCACGGCTCCGGCGTGCGCAATAAAAATCTTGCCGCCGCCGTACGCGCCATCGATCTCGTCAAGGCGGACGGCAGCCTCCTGCACCTCTCGCGCGACCACGACGGTGACCGCTTCAAACACGCCGTGGTGCACCTGGGCGCACTCGGCATCGTCACGCGGGTCACGCTCGATATCGAGCCGCGCTTTGACATGTCGCAGGTCGTCTACCTGAACCTGCCGTTCGACCAGCTCGAGCACAATCTCGACGCCATCGTGAGTTCAGGTTATAGCGTGAGCTTGTTCACCGACTGGCAAAAAAGCAAGGCCAATCAGGTCTGGATCAAGGACAAAGTCACTCCGGGTGCTACACAAAAGCCGCAACCACCCCTCTTCTACGGAGCAACGCTGCAAACGCGAAAAATGCACCCCGTCGACGAACACGACGCCACCCCCTGCACCGACCAGATGGGTAGTATCGGCCCGTGGTATCTGCGGCTGCCGCACTTCAAAATGGAGTTCACGCCATCCAGCGGCGAAGAGCTGCAAACGGAATACTTCGTCGCGCGCAGCGACGGCTACAAAGCCATCCGCGCTGTCGAAAAACTACGCGACAAGATCACCCCACACCTCTTCGTGACAGAAATCCGGACCATAGCCCAGGACGACCTGCCCATGAGCATGGCGTACAAGCGCGATTCGCTAGCCATCCACTTCACCTGGAAGCCGGAGGAGCCGGTCGTGCGCAAGCTATTGCCGGAGATCGAAGCCGCGCTGGAACCCTTCGCCACGCGCCCGCACTGGGCCAAGATTTTCGAGGCCGCACCCAGCTACCTTCACCAGCAATACAGCGATCTGCCGCAGTTCCGCGCACTCGCGCAGGAACTCGATCCAACCGGCAAGTTCCGGAACGCCTACCTCGACCGAAACATCTTCGGCGTGTAAGTAAAAGCAGTACGCAATCGGGCCACGGGTATTTCCCAGAGTGGCGTTTCGGCACACCCGAAATCACTCCCCGCTACAACGGAAAGCCGCCGCCAAAACGTTCCGCGCCGCCCGGCCGCTACCCTATTTGAGGTCGATTCTGTGCTAAAGTCGTAGACAGCGCTGCGCTTGATTGGGCAGCGTTGTTTGCTGTCTGGTGTTAGTTTTGGGCCGGTGCCTGCGTGGGCTGGCGTAGCTCAGCCGGTAGAGCATCTGATTTGTAATCAGAGGGTCGGGGGTTCAAATCCCTTCGCCAGCTCCATCCCGATCCCAGAAACAGTCAGCAACAGATGTGCACAGGTGGCCGAGTGGTTAATGGCAGCAGACTGTAAATCTGCCACGCAACGCGTTACGGAGGTTCGAATCCTCCCCTGTGCACCACATTTCATGTGGGGCACTCGAACTTCCGGGTGGAGACGCTGCTTTCACACAGTGAGACAGCGTAGGTAGTAAAACGATGGACGGACCGGGATCACAGCAGCGCATGATCGTCGCCCTGCTGGTCATCGCCGGGGCGGCTGTCGGTGTGGCACACACCATGGAGCCGGGCAAATACCGGTCCTTGGTCTGGGTGTTGTTAGGGTTTTTCGCATTCCGCGTGCTCATCGGGCGTATACACCGGCAGCAATCGGATCGCAGGCAAGTGGATGAGTAACGTCGTTAACATAGGCTGATGTAGCTCAGTGGCAGAGCACTCCCTTGGTAAGGGAGAGGTCGAGGGTTCAAGCCCCTCCATCAGCTCCAGAATTTCGAGTTGTCCGTTGTCAGTTGTCAGACTTTTCTGATCGCTGAGAACAGAACACTGAGAACTCCGCAGTTGCGGGAGTAACCAGTTGCGGGAGTAACTCAGTGGTAGAGTCACAGCCTTCCAAGCTGTTGGTCGCCGGTTCGATCCCGGTCTCCCGCTCCAAAGATTTGGTTTGAGGTCGTAAGCGAAGCATGTACGAGCAGGCGACAATTGCAGTTCAAAATCAGCAGGCCTTTGGCGACGTTAAGTCTGCCATCGATACGTCGTTCTCCAACGGCAACGTGAGTGATTTCCTCAAGTCCCTGGAGCGCTCCAAACTGCGCATCCGCGAGTTTGAAGAAGTGGCGCACGCCGGCAAGCTCGGCCCGCAGGTTGAGTCGACCTACAAGTCACTCGGCGACGGTGACCAGGGCATGATCCGCGAGCACTACCTCTCCACGCTGGAGCAGGTCGATCCCGAACTACGCCGGAAGTACCTGAAGGTTTACGCCTACTACTGAGGCTAGTCCGCTTCCCAGCACCACCGATAATCCTGGGCTTGGAGCCGCGCTGTGCGGCAGCCCGAACACGACATAAAACGCGAGCTTGCATTGGCAGCGGGCTCATAGCACACCAGGAGAAGCATCATGGCGAAGGAAAAGTTTGACCGGTCCAAGCCTCACGTGAACGTGGGGACGATTGGGCATATCGATCACGGTAAGACCACTCTTACCGCGGCGATCACGAAGGTGTTGTCGAAGCACAACCCGAAGAACAGCTTCCGCTCGTTCGACACGATCGACAACGCACCGGAAGAGCGCGAGCGCGGTATCACGATCGCGACCAGCCACGTGGAGTACGAGACGGCGAACCGTCACTATGCCCACGTGGACTGCCCAGGGCACGCTGACTACATCAAGAACATGATCACGGGCGCGGCGCAGATGGACGGCGCGATCCTTGTGGTTGCGGCGACCGACGGCCCGATGCCGCAGACCAAGGAGCACGTTCTGCTGGCCCGCCAGGTGGGCGTGCCGTACATCGTTGTGTTCTTGAACAAGTGCGACGCGGTGGACGACACCGAACTGATCGACCTGGTCGAGATGGAAGTGCGCGAGCTGCTCAGCAAGTATGACTTCCCGGGCGACGACGTGCCGGTCATCCGCGGCTCGGCTCTTGGAGCGCTGAACGGCGAAGCGCAGTGGGAAGCACAGATCGACGCCCTGATGGACGCGGTGGACAAGAACGTTCCGCAGCCGGACCGCCTCGTCGACCTGCCGTTCCTGATGCCGATCGAAGATATCTTCTCGATCAGCGGCCGTGGCACGGTGGTGACGGGCCGTATCGAGCGCGGCAAGATCAAGGTCGGCGAGCCGGCCCAGATCGTCGGCTTCCGCGATACGCAGGCAACGACTGTGACCGGCGTGGAGATGTTCAAGAAGCAGCTGGATGAGGGCCTTGCGGGCGACAACGCGGGTCTGTTGCTGCGCGGCACGGCAAAGGACGACGTGGAGCGCGGCATGGTGCTTGCCAAGCCGGGTTCGATTACGCCGCACACCACCTTCAAGGGCGAGATCTACGTGCTGAGCAAGGAAGAGGGCGGCCGTCACACACCGTTCTTCAACGGCTACCGCCCGCAGTTCTACTTCCGCACCACCGACGTGACCGGATCGGCCAAGCTGCCGGAAGGCACCGAGATGGTGATGCCGGGCGACAACGTGGCCCTCGAGATCACGCTGCATACCCCCGTCGCCATGGAAAAGGGCCTCCGCTTCGCCATCCGCGAAGGCGGACGTACCGTCGGCGCTGGAACCATCTCAGAAATCATCAAGTAAAACACTCAACGGCAGAGTTCGACGTACTCAGGTCGGGCTTCAGCCGTTCACTCGATGAACTCGATCCAACAACGAAGGGAGAGGCGAGTGCCTCTCCCTTCATCTTTTCGCTACCGTTAGCTTGTTGCTGGTCTACAGTCCAATGGAAGCAAACATGTCGCTCGTAGCGTTGCGCCACCGCTGCAGCTCTACCCGGTCGCCAATCTTCAACTGCTGTGCCGCCTGCGCCAACGTAATCCGTTGCTAAGAGTTCGTCCGTTACGCGATCGGTAAGGTCCCTTGGCTTCCATCCGCATACGAAATCAGCTATCATTAGGTGTTCGCCCGGCCTTCGGTTTCGTTTGGCATGCGGCTTTCAGGGCGTGAGCCCTGAAGATGCAGGGGAGTAAGCTCAACGGTTAAACTGTCGGTCTCCAAAACCGAACTTCTCGGTTCGAATCCGAGCTCCCCTGCCAAGTACCCAGGAAGCAAAGTTTGTACGCAGTATTTGAAGGCGCGTCGCGGCGTGCCTGCACGAAAGCAGTAAGAGCAGCACAGAAGAGTCGAGGAAGTATGGCCAAGGCAATCGCAGTAGCAGACGAAAACGGCATTGATCGCGCCAAGGGACAGGTGGAAAAGCTCACCGGCTTTCTTAGCGATGTTCGCAGCGAAATGCGCAAGGTATCCACGCCCAGTGTCGCCGAGACCCGCACCACGACCGCTGTCGTCATCATCACGGTCTTCGCATTCGCGGCATACTTCTGGGCTGTCGATTACGGCATCAACCACACGTTGAACGCCCTTATCACCAAGCTGACACAGCGTTAATCGCCGGACACCGCACGTACGCGCACGCACATTTGAGTTTTGGAAGAAGAAGGACACGATGGCTGAAGAGTTCGCACCCGTGGAAGAGACAATTGAAGTGACCACCGAAGACGCTTCGGCTGCTGCTGAAGCAACAGAGCACAGTGCGGAATTGGCTGAGGCCGCGCAGGAAAACAACCTGAAGTGGTACATCATCCACGCCTACTCGGGCTTTGAGCGCAAGGTCAAGGAATCGCTTGAGAGCCGCGTCCGCGCCTTCGGTCTCGAGCACAAGATCGGCCGCATTGAAATCCCGACTGAGCCCGTCACCGAGCTGCGCAACGGCAAAAAGTACACCATCGACCGCGTCTTCCTGCCCGGCTACGTCTTTGTCGAGATGGACCTTGACAACGACCTCTGGCATCTGGTCAAGAACACGCCACGCGTCACCGGCTTCCTGCAAACCGGCGACACACCCAACGCCCTCAGCGAAGCCGAAGTGAACAGCATGCTCAATCGTGCCGACGTCACCAAGGACAAGCCCAAGCTCAAGGTCAAGTTTGAAAAGGGCGAGCAGGTTCGCATTACCGAGGGACCGTTCGCCAACTTCAACGGTGCCGTGGACGACGTTAACGAAGACAAGCAGACCCTCAAGGTCATGGTTTCGATCTTCGGACGCCCGACACCCACCGAAGTCGAATTTTCGCACGTGGAGAAGCACGTCGAGTAGCGGAAACTGCTCAGCGTTGTTTCAACTCATTCAGTACTACCCGTCGTGACCAGGTGGCTTCTACCCTTGACGCGACAGACGCGACCTAAACAGCCGCGACAACAACACCAAGAGGGATAGACATATGGCACCGAAGAAAATTACTGGATACGTCAAGCTGCAAGTTATGGCCGGTAAGGCCACACCCGCACCGCCGATTGGCCCCGCGCTCGGACAGGCGCAGGTCAACATCATGGAATTCTGCAAGCAGTTCAACGACCGCACCAAGGACCCCGGCATGGCCGGCCTGACAATTCCCGTTGTCATTACCGTCTTCGGCGATCGCACCTTCACCTTCATCACCAAGACGCCGCCGGCGCCCGTGCTGCTGAAGAAGGCTGCCAAGATCGACAAGGGTTCGGGTACACCGAACAAGTCAAAAGTAGGCACCGTTACCGAAGCCCAGATTCGCGAGATCGCGACCCAGAAGATGCCCGACCTGAACGCATCGACGGTTGAAGCCGCGATGAAGATGATCAAGGGCACCGCCCGCTCCATGGGCCTCGACGTAGTCGCCTAATCAAGCAAGCACTGTACGACCAAAGAGGACGCGAGACAATCGCGTCCTCTTTACCTTTCCGCATCTACTCACTATGCCTAAGGCTGGTCCAGATCAGCCTCCATAAACTCCAGGATGCTCGGCGGCTTCTGGTCATAGTCACTGAAGCGCAGCCAGTGCGGCCGTATCACGAAGTAAGTAATGCCTGCCCATCTCAGATGCGACCTGCATTCAGGCCATTCTGCAAAGTAGACCTCCAGGCGTTCTTCACGAGTGTCTCCCCGCAGTTCTTCAGCGACACCTTCCAGCTGCAGCGTCTGCTCTCCGGAATAGCCAACCACTACGGAACAGACGCGCCTTTGCACAAGATTCGCGTGTCAAAGATGATCTCCAGTCGTCCTGTCGCCGCGATCCCAACGAGTCCTGACTGCGGCGTTCCATCATCGGCGATACTCGACACCACACCATACCGCTGCTGTTGAATGAAGGCATGGATAGCTGCTCGATCCACGGTTTCTTCTCCTTCCGCTAAGCCGCCGCGGCCGCCAGATGATTATCCACCGCGTGCATGCGCTCAAGGAGCGGCGACAGGCCGAAGCTGAGCAGCAGGTTCAGCAACAGCGCAGGGATGGCCGCATACATGCCCCAGGTCTGCCCGAAGAGATGCAGCGGGTAGACACCTGAACCCTTGAAGTCAAGCGCAATGGCCATGCCGGTGCCGAGCGCCATGCCCGCAGCCCATCCCGCGAAGACCGCCCACGGATGCAGGCGCCGTTTCAGGAACGCTCCGCAGATGACGGACGGGAAGAGCTGCGTAATCCAGATGCCGCCAAGCAGCTGCATCTCGATAGCGTACGAGCCGGGAGTTTCCAGCACGAAGGCAAGCGCGCCCACCTTCACCAGCATAGAGACGATCTTGGCTTGCGCAGCTTCCTTCGCGGCAGTCATGGGAGTCCGCGCAAACTCTCCCCAAAGGTTGCGCGTGAACAGGTTCGCCGCCGCAATGCTCATGATGGCCGCCGGCACGAGTGCGCCGATGGCAACGGCTGCAAGGCAGAAGCCCGCGAACCACTCGGGAAACATCTTGATGAAGAGTTGCGGGATCGCTTCAGACTTATCCGCTGGCGTAACGTTTGCGGCGATGGCAACATACCCAAGCAGCGCCAGCAGGCCAAGCAGCAGCGAATACGCGGGCAGCAACGCGGCATTACGCCGCAGCGTGTCCGGTCCGCTAGACGATAAAACAGCAGTGGATGTATGCGGGTAAAGCACCAGCGCAAGTGTCGAACCCATGATCAGCGTCGAGTACGGCAGCAACTGGCCAGGCTTCAGCAGCAGCGACCCCGGCGGTGTGTGCGTGGGCAGCGCAGCTTTCGCAACGGCAAAGACGTGAGCAAAGCCACCAAGCTTCATGGGCAGAATGATGACCGCCGCCAGCACCATGATGTAGAGCATGATGTCCTTCGCAACGGCGATGATGGCAGGCGCGCGCAGGCCAGCCGAGTATGTGTAGAGTGCAAGGATCAAGAACGCAATGATGAGCGGGGTTTCGCCGCGTAGGCCCATCGCCGCGAGTGCCACCTTCATCCCCACAAGCTGCAGTGCAATGTACGGCATGAGCGCGAGAATGCCGGTCAGCGCCACGGCAATGCTCAATGGCCGAAAGTTGAAGCGGCCCCGCACAAGGTCAGCGAACGTCACGTAGTTGTTCTTGTGGCAGATGGTCCACAGCTTTGGCAGCACTAGCATCATGTACGGGTAGATCCCGATGGTGTATGGCACCGCGAAGAAGCCCATCGCGCCCGCGCCGAACATGGCAGCAGGCACGGCGATGACCGTATAGGCAGTATAGACATCGCCGCCGAGCAGGAACCACGTAATCAGCGTGCCGAAGGACCGGCCCGCCAACCCCCACTCCTCAAGCGATTGCATGCCCGCGTCAGGACGCCGCCAGCGCGATGCGAGGAAGCCTGCGACCGTAACCAGCGCAAAGGCAACACAGAAGACAGCAAGGGCGATGGGATGCGTCGTGGTCATGCGCAATATGTGGATGGTAGCAGGGCGCCATTCATCCCTCGTATCATCAGGACGATGGAAGCTGTCCGGTTAGATAAGTGGCTGTGGGCTGCGCGGTTCTTCAAGACGCGTGCGCTCGCAGTGAAGGCGTGCGATCTTGGCCGCGTGAAGCTGCGCGAGCAACTGGCGAAGCCTTCGCGTGACGTAAAAATTGGTGATGCAGTATCGGTAACAAACGACGGCGGCACCTTCGTTGTGGACGTGCTGGCGTTGAGCGATGTGCGAGGTCCGGCGACTGTGGCGCAGACGCTGTATCGCGAGACCGAGGCAAGCGTCGCTGCTCGCAAGAAGGAAGACGAGGCGCGCAAGAGCATGCCGTGGTTTGAGCAAGAAACATCCGGGCGTCCGTCCAAGCGTGATCGTCGCGATATTAACCGCTTGCGCGGACGCTAGGCTTCGATCAGCGCTCCAGACCCCATTCGTTCACCCAGTGGAAGCCTCGATCGAGAAGCGGGTAGTGCGCTGGTACTGGAACGCGTGTGAGCACAACGGTGGACGGCTTAAACTTCTTCGCTGCATCACTCTTCTTGTCCTCAGGCGGGATGGCTGTCAGCACGGCGTGATCGTTGTCCGGCATCTGGAGCGCGTAGAGGACGGGATCGTTGACATAAATGCCAATCCGCATGGTGTGTTTTGCCGGATCGGGCTTCATGTTGGTACGCCAGAGTGCTCCACCGGTGCTGCGTGAAAATGCGCGCACGGAGTCGTCAACATAGAGATCCGTGATGGCTTCGTGCTCAGGGCTTTCGAGCCCGCTCGTGTGAGCGGTATCCACTTTCCATGCGCCCAGCAATGCGTTTGGCACACGCAGTTCCTTCCAGTAGCCGCGAAGGCCTATGTAGTTGCCGATGGGCATCCAGATGAGGAAAGTTGCGACAAAGATGAGTTCGACGACACGCGTGGCGATGCGAAACTGCCTGCGCGAAGCCGGTGGCACCCACACGCCAACAGGCGCCGCCGGCTGATGCAGCCAGAAGAAGCGGAACAGTGGCTGCACATCCGGCAGCGTGATGAAGAGCAGCGCCAGCAACAAGTTGCCGGCGAAGAGCTTCACCGGTACGTCGAAAAACATGTTGTAGAGCAATACATTCGCCATGACAAAGGCGGAGAGCAGCGCGCCCACAAGCGCCGTGCGGCGAAAGAGAATGAGCACACCTCCGATAACTTCTGCAGCGCCGCAGATGATCTCGTAACCAGGGTTCATGCCGATGAGTGCCCACAGGAATGTCATGGGCGACATGTTGCCGACCGGCTCGTTCAAAATTCCAATGGAGATGGGAGCCATCTGCATCGGAATGAGCTTCGCGAAGCCATAGTTGAGCATGAACATGCCGCAGGTAAGGCGCAGCAGGAAGCGCAGCCACGCATACAGCGTCTGGTATTGCGTGCGAGGATTGCCACGCGCTAATGCAATGGCCGTCCACACAAGGCCACCCACAACAGCCGTAGCAACAAAGACAAGCTGAAGCACCCACTGCACGCGGGTGTCACCAGAACCCGTAGGATGGAAGGTAGCCCCGATGCCGGTGAAGTGGAAGATGTGCGTCGATACGAACTCAGCAACGTGGTTAAAGGGCCAGTCCAGCTTGCCTTCAATCCAATCGCCAACTTGTCCATACAGCCCAAAGATCGTGCCGTTGCCATAGCAGAACGCGAACAGCATGAAGTAGATGAAGGCAAGCCGAAACGCAACACGCGTAAGCGGCGGCCATGGAGCGGGCGTTGGCGTCGGCTCAGCGCCGGTCACCAGCGGGGCAGTTTCAACAACGGCATCGTCCATGGACGGCAGCATCTCCTCAAAGGAATGATCACAGCATCGCGAAAGGAATGATCACAGCATCGCGTGGTGACAGGTGCAAGGTCAAACCATGATCGTCACATGGCGCAAAGATGCCATCCAACCCGGCAGCAACAGCGCGGCGTCCACACTTGTGACACACCTAGGAGGGTAGATCGTATGAACATGAGGCGTTTTGTATTTCTCGCAACACTGGCTGCAGGCATCACCGCGGCGTACCTTATGCAGAAGCGCGGCGAATCGCTGTTGACCATTGTGAAGAAGACGATCAGCAATCCGCTGGGTGCGCTCGCGGACGAACTAAAGCTTGCCTTTGCGCCTGCACAGAAGGCGTTGCCAAGCGCGACCTAAGCGAGCATCAATCCCGCTCATTCGAGCGGTCAGGCGCAAGCCGGCCGCTAGAACACCTTGAAGTGAATCGTCAGGTACTTCTTTGGATCGCTCCGGATCGTATTCACCAGACTCTGCGAGTCCACCGCGAGCTTATCCAGGTTGTGGTACAGCGCCGGATCCTTCACCAGCAGTCCCGCCGTTCCCTCACCCTTGTCGATGCCGGTCATTATGTTATCCAGCCGCGAGATCGTATCGTTCAGTTTGTTTGCAAACGCCTGGTCTTTGGTCAACATGCCCAGCGCACCCTTGCCCGCATCCGCATCAGCCATGATGCTGTTGGCGTGCGTCAATGTAGCGTTCAGGTTGTTATACAGCGCGTCATCCTTCAACAGCTTGCCTGCGCTTCCTTTGCCCGCATCCAGATCACTGATGATGTGATCAAGCTTCGCCGTGGTCGCATTCAGGTTGTTGTACAGCGCATCGTCATGCAGCAGCTTGCCGGCAGATCCCTGGCCGTTATTTAAGTTCACTTCCAGCTTGTGCAACTCATCCACCGTTGCATTCATGCGGTTGACAAGCGTGTCGTCATAGATCAGGCCGCCAATCGAACCCTTTCCCGATGCGATCTGATCCACAATCCGGTCCATCTTCGCCAGGATCACGTTCAGGCTCTCAATCGTTCCCTGGCTCGCCTTCACAACATCCTGCAGGTTTGGCGTCTCCAGCGTCTTCAACTCGTCGCCGTTCTGCAGCGGAGGACCGACAGCCGTCTGGCTGTTCAGATCGACAACCGTATCGCCCAGCACGCCAACGGTTGAGAGCGACGCCTTCGTGTCCTTCTTTAGAACATTGCCAAACTTGCCGTCCAGCTTCATCGTCACCTTGATCGGCGTCAGTTTGCGGCTGACATCCGGCACCACGGTCACTTCCTTGACCGTGCCAATCGTGACACCCTCCAGGTTGACAGCCGCACCCTCTTTCACGCCGGCGGCATTCTCAAAGTACGTGTCCACAATCATCTTGTGCGAAAACACGCCCAAGCCCTGAGCACTCGTCATCAGGAAGAGCAGCGTAATCAAAAGCGCAAGCGAGACGAGCACAATAATGCCCACCTTCAACTGCGAAAATTTTACTTCACTCTGACTGGGCATCGATTCCTAGCGGGCTCCTGCGTCCCTTTGCGAATTGGCACAACAATCCGGTGTACGTCGCACCGGCACGTGTCCCAAGATTGATTCTCATACTGAGCGTTACAGGAATGGATGCAAAAGCCAAGGCTTACGTTTCAACTGATGCGTTTTCCGCTTCCAGAACGACCACCGCAATCGCCAGATCGCGGCTATGCGACAGGCTTACATGCGCCTCGGTTATTCCCATCTTCGCGGCCCGTTCCGCAGCCCGGCCATGCAGACGCAGCGCCGGTCGCCCACCCGGCAGGTGGATCACCTCAATCTCGCTCCACGCCACACCCTTCGCAATCCCTGTACCCAGCGCCTTCGCGCCGGCCTCCTTCGCTGCAAAGCGTGCGGCAAAACTCTCCGCAGCATTGTGCTTCTTGCGCCGGCAGTATGCAATCTCCGCCGGTGTATAAATACGCTGCAGAAACCGCTCTCCATATCGCTCAATCGACTCAGCAACCCGCAGAATCTCAATCAGATCAGTTCCCGTGCCAACAATCATGCTCACATCTTTTCATGAGGCGGCACTGCCGTCCCGTCGTGCGACACTCCAACCCCTGAATCGCAACCCCACAGCGCCGATAGGTGCTCTGTGGACGGTACTATCCAAGTCGAGATTGACCTTCAGGCCTTCACCTACGCCGACCGGCAGGCCTTGCTGCCTGCGCTATCCCAGGCCATCGACCTTGCTGGCGGATGGATCCTGGAACGAAAAGCAGCATCGCCGGACATCGTAAGCGTCTTACTCGAGGTGCAGACCTGCGCGCTGGCCGACGCCTACGCGGCACTGCTCACAAGCGGCCTCGAGCTAAGCCGCGAGAGCCACCGCACCCTGGCTGAACGCTGCAACTGCTGCCTCCACCTGCGGCCAACGTCGGGCATCTCCTCCATCCTGACCATCCGCCTCGAGATCCACTTCCTCGAAGACGCACCTCCACCGCTCGACATCTCACGCCTCTTACTGCTTGGCGCGGCCGCCGCCTGATCATTCGCACACCTTCGCTTCCAGCACGATAGACTGATTAGGTACATGCCGCCAATCATCGTTGCACGCCAACTTGGCAAGACCTACCGCTCCGGCAAGATTGAGACCCACGCCCTGCGTGACGCCACCTTCTCCGTCGATGCAGGCGAGTTCATCGCCATCGTCGGGCCATCCGGCTCCGGCAAATCAACCCTCTTCTACCTGCTCGGCGGCCTCACCCGTGCCAGCGGCGGCTCCGTCCTTATCGACGGTGTCGATTTCAGCGCGCTCTCCGACGCGGAACGCACAAAGAAGCGCGGCGAAAAGATCGGCTTCATCTTCCAGCGCTTCAACCTGCTGCCCACGCTCACTGCACGCGGCAACATCGAGCTTGCCCACGCCATAGCCCAAACCGGCAAGCCCTTCGACACAGGCCTGCTCAAACGCCTGGCCGAGATGCTCCGCATCGAGTCCCGCCTCGACAACCGGCCCAGCGAACTCTCCGGCGGCGAGCAGCAGCGCGTCGCCATTGCGCGCGCCCTCATCGGCAAGCCGGCCATCATCCTCGCCGACGAGCCGACCGGCAACCTCGACACGGAAAACTCCGACACCGTCCTTGAAATGCTCCGCCACTCCTCCAAGGAGATGGGCCAGACCGTGCTTATGATTACGCACAACCCCGAGGCCGCAGCCATCGCCGACCGCATCCTCTACGTCCGCGACGGCCGCCTCCACGACACCCCGCCTCCGCCACGAACCGGCAACAAAGGCATCGTAAGCACCCTCCTCTCGGACTAGAAGCCGTTCTCGAGCCTTGAGCCTTGAGCACCGAAGGTGGCCGCTTCAGCACGCATGTGTGCCCCACTCATACGCGAAGCGAATGGTGGGGCCATTTCAGCAATCCAAAGTTCGGCGATCGGCTAGCCGCAAAGCGGATGTGCAGGGTTCATGGTGCTGGTATGTGCAGGAGTGAGGGTGCCCCACCTTCGCGAAGCTAAGTTGGGATGTGGGAAAGCGCTCTGAAGGCCAGCAATGCAGGAGCCCCGGTTTGACCTGCACAACACAATCCAGCCAATCACGCACACAAGTAAACGGGCAGCGATGCGTCACGCCGCACCACTGCCCATCCAACCATCTTTGCATCCGCTTATCCGCCAAAGGAGAAGTTCACGGTAATCGTCGTGTCTACAGACCGCGGCTGCCCATTTAGCAGATAGGGCTTGTAGGTCCAGGTCTGGACGGCGTCTATCGCCGACTTGGAGAGGGAAGCATCAGGCGAACTCACCACCTGCAGCGACTCGATCTTCCCGGCCTCGTCGATCAGCGCATGCAGCACAACTGCACCGGAAATATGTGCGGCTTTCGCATCGGGTGGATAGACCGGTAAGTTGCCGCCGGTCTTATTGCCGGCCATCTTGCCGCTCTCAACCTTCAGTGGCTTATCCTGTGCGCCAGCATCGGCCGCCTGTCCCTCCGGCGTCATAATCGTGAAGCTCTTCAGCGCATCTGGACCAGCAGGCATCTCCATATGCGCGATCATGCTGTTCGCCGCATCCATCTGCCGCTGCAGCTCGCCAGAGCGCACCGTCGCCATCGCCTGTACCCGCTGCTGTTCCGTATCCTTCAGCATCCGGGCTATCTGCGCCTGGTCGATCTTCGCAGCAGCCATCTGCTTCTTCGCTTCTTCCATCTGCGCACGCATCTGCGCCTGGAACTCCGGCGAGTTCACCTTCGCACGCATCGCCTCAAACTCAGCACGATGCTTCTCAATTTGCGCCCGCATCACCTCGACATTCGCCTTCTCGCGTGCGATGTCAACCTTGATCTGCGGATCGACCGTCAGGTTCTTCAGATCTTCGATCTGCACAGACGTCAGGGGATCGATCTTTAAATTCTGAAGACCCTCCAGGCCCATACGCACCTGTTCATCCATCCCCTTCAGATCACCCAGGTCCATAACCACATGCGCCCGCCCGCCACCCGCATCCGCCAACTGCTCCTGCGCCGCTCCAATCACCGCACGCGCCGTTGCAATCTTCTTCCGCTCGTCATCCGTGGTCGCTTTGCTCGCCGCAACATCCAGGTCACGACGCGCCTTCCGCAACTGCTCCTGCGCATGCGCACCGCCCAGCAAACGCGGCTGATCCTGATCGTCCACGCTCGTTGTTGTTAGCGGCTTGTCCATCTTGGGTTCAACTACAACGGGCAGCTGTTGCTGCTGCGCGACTGCAGGCTGCACCTGCAACATCGCCGCACCGACAAGAGCCACACAACCCACCAACACACACGCCGACCAACGAACCATGCGTCCTGCCATCGATCCAGAACTCTCGCCGTCCATCATCATCCGCATACGTTCCTCCATTGCCCCGCCCGTCAGTTCCAAACCAAGCCCTGTATTGAAGAGTCCCAACCCACTCTGAAAGAGACCCAAGTCGGCAATGCGTTCATCACCGGCGCCCGTACGTTCCGCAACCTGTAGCAGCGCCCTTGCGTACCGCGCCGCCGATCCCATACGCCCCGCTGCTTCCGCATCACACGCCATCTCACGCGTCTGCCGCACCCGCATCGCCACCCACAGCGCCGCCGGATGAAAGCCGACCGGCACAAGCAGCAGCGAACACGCCATGTGCACCGGCGGATCATGCCGCCGCACATGCGCCAACTCATGCGCCAGCACCGCCTCGACCTCGGTCTCGCTCATCTCCGCCGCACACGCAGGCAACAGCAGCGTCGGGCGAAACACACCCGCCAGCGCAGGCCCGGCGATCGCATCGCTCACACGCAATGGCGGTACAGCCACCCCAAGCGCATCGCACTGCCGATGAAAGGCCACGGTAACCGCCGAGTTCTCCGGCAACTTCGACGACAAAGCCACCAGCCGCCGCGACCTCCGCCACGCCACCATCAATCGCAGCGCCAGGCAAAACGCGATCAACAGATACAGAGCGGCCAAAACACGTGAGGCACGAACCGGCAGCGTAAACGCAAACGGCGTCATACCGTCACGCCGGTTGAAGTGTCGATTCAGCATTCGTTGCCATGCCGGTTTGCGTGTCATCTCCGGCAGCGGCCCATCGAAGTCCGCAGCCACATACGTCACGCTCACAGCCGCATTGCGCTCCGCCTCGACCGCAGCACGCCGCGCCAACACCGTCGCACACACCGGCATCAGCACGCACAGCAGCAATGTCGCCGCCCAGATCACATGCGCCACTCGCGCCTGCGGCCGACCCACGCGAATCGCCAACGCAGCAGCGCCCGCCAGCAACGGCGCCTGCCACACCGCGTGCAGCACAAACGCCGCAATTGCTTGCGACACAACAGCCTGTTCGGTGGTACTCGTCAGCGCGCTCATCCGCGACCTTCCTTCTTTGCGCCGTCTGCCTCAGCCTTTTCCGCAGCCTGCAACGCCTTGCGAGCCCGCGCCAGATCCTCTGCACCCACATGCCCGCTGTCCACCATCGCCAGCAGCAGCGCCTCAGCCGACCCGCCAAACATACGCTTCACCAAGTCACTGATCGCCGACCCAGCCGCACGCTCGCGGCTCACAGCCGCCTTGTAGCGATACGCGCGACCCTCGGCCACGCGCTTCACCTTGCCCTTGCGCAGCAACACCTGCAGCATCGTCTGCACTGTGTTGTATGCAAGCTCCCCGGACATAAGCGGCACAACCTCCGCCGCGGTGCTCGGCCCCTGCGACCACAACACCTGCATAATTTCAAGCTCAAGCGGCGTCAGACCTCGTTTATCAGTAGACTTCGTTGCTGCGGACATGGACGGCTTACCTCCTAAGACTTTAGGAGTAAAGACTGCGCCTCACCCACACGCTCTGTCAACTAAAACTTTAGGAGAAAATCACCGGCGACGCGAAGCGCTCTGAACAGTATGCCGCGCATGCGACAGGAAGCGCCTGAACAGTCACGCAACCGTCTCGCGCAAACTCACGAAGCGGTTCAAGGCGTCGTCATAGATGCGGACATCGCCGCTGCCAATCTCATATACCCAGCCGGACATCGTAAGCGCACCACGCGCTATCGCGCCCGCTACCGACGGATGCGTCCGCAGGTGCTGCAACTGCTGCAGCACATTCTGCTCCGTCACTGTCTTCAAAGAGGGTTTTCCATTATCCACCGTGCTCGCCACGCGCTTCGCCGCGTCCGCATTGCGCAGCCAGCTCTTCACCGTCGGCATCGCGTCCAGCGCACCTTCACCTGCAAGAACACCCTTCATTGCGCCGCAATCTGAATGTCCGCACACCACCACGTGGCCCACATGCAATGCATCGATCGCATATTCAATCACGGCGCTCACGCCGCCCATCATCTCGCCGTACGCCGGCACCATATTGCCCACATTGCGCGCGATGAAAATTTCACCCGGCCTGCTGTTCGTCAGCGTCTCCGGATCAATGCGCGAATCCGCACACGTAATCAGCAGCGTGTGCGGCGTCTGCGGATGCGTTGCCGCATATTCGTACTCCTCCTGCCGAGCGGGATAGACGTCCCTCTGAAATTCCAGGATGCCTTCTTTCAGCTTCTGTAGGGTCTCTTTGCTCTTGGCGGTCATCATCATCTCCAGGTCGTTCAAGGTTCGTCCAGGCACTCCATCTGGATTGCTTGGCGCTATTTGGCGTATCGGTCAAGAGCGTACCCTGCCGTGGACCTTCGGTATCGTACAGCCCTGCTGCAACGGTAACGTCAGATTTGTGTTCTAAACCGCAAACAGCTTTGAACGCACGCCATCCCTGCCGGTGTCGTATAGCGTTTGCCTGTACCGTACCCGAAGGAGAACCAACTCATGGCCGCATTCAATGCGAACCCCATTGCAAGTTCCAGCACGAGTCCCAGCCCGACACCGGAAACCCTGTCTGCACTCAGCCGTCGCGGCTTTCTCGCCGGTGCCGGCCTTGCAGGTGCAGCAGCGGTGGGGGCAGCCATGGCCGGCTGCGGCAGCGGCCCTGCGCCATACGTCAACGCCGCTACCCAGGCAGATACCGACATACTGAACTTCGCGCTCAATCTTGAGTTCCTCGAAGCTTCGTTCTATTCCTACATCGTCACCGGCCAGGACATCAGCAGCACCCTTACTGGTGGTGGCCCGGCGCCCACCGGCACACCTGCTCAAATCACCTTTCCCAGCACGCAGGTTAACGACCTATTCGCCGAAATACTCTTTGACGAGACCTCACATGTCGGCGCTCTGCGCACCGCGCTCGGCTCCACGGCCATCGTGCGACCGCAGTTGAACCTCGCCGCACTCGGCGCCATCACCGCCTCCAACTACCTGCAGGTTGCTCGCCTTTTTGAGGACATTGGTGTCACCGCCTACGCAGGCGCCGCCGGTGGTTTGACGATGTCGACAAACATCACTGCAGCGGCACAAATCCTGGCCGCAGAGGGTTTCCACACGGGCGCACTCCGCCTCCTCGCCGTGCAGCAAAATGCCAGCTATCCCGCTGGCCTGCCAATCCCCGCCGACGGTTACGACATTAAGCCTGCAGACCCAGGCAGTGTCACCAACGCGGAAAACGGTCCAACAACCGCCACCGGCGGCTTCTTCGCCACTGCCGCCAACGGCACCACCGGCCAGGGCAATACCTTCAATGGTTTTGCCTTCATGCGCAGCACCTCGCAGGTGCTCGCCATTGTCTACGGCAGCACAGCCACTGGCACGGCCAAGGGCGGCCTGTTCCCGAATGGGTTCAACGGCAACATCACCACCGTGTAATCAACCGCAACTTGGTATCCTCGTGACTGTGCGCGCCTCCCTTCTGCCTCTCCTGCCTATAGCACTCCTGTCCTTCGGCGGCTGCCATCGTGCTCCCGCCGACGTCGCCGCCGCGAAGGTCCAGTACCGCCAGCAGGCAGACGAGGCACGCCGCGACCTTGCGCGCATTCCGCCGCCTTCCAAGAACCTCTACATGGCCGTCAGCGATCTCAACGCGTGGGAGAACCCATCCCTCACCGTGCAGGAAAAAATGATCTCCCTTCACGTGATCATGCCCGACGCCAACCCCTCCGACCTGGGTAAGGGCACGATGCTCCGCCCGGAAAACGCACGCCGTCAGATTCTCAACATCGACCCGGACAATCTCGCCGAAGCCCTAAACTCCATCCCGCAGGAGGCTTGGCCCTATGGCCGCGTCATCGCCATCGAAGAGGCTCACGACGCGCCCTCTGCCGCCCGCCCAGCACTTCGCCGCAATATCGAGAAGGCCGTCGATACCCTGCAGAACATCGGCGTCGTCGTGGACGAATGGAACGAGGGGCATCCTGTAGGTGTCCGCTAAAAATCACATCGTTTGAGAAGTGATACCTCATTCATGCCGAGCCATGGCGCCTGCGCTGAGCCTGTCAGAAGGGGAGTCTTTAAGAACACATCCGGCAAACGAAATGCCGCTCCGAGAGAGCGGCATTTTCGCTTCCGATGTCGCTACTCTACTGACCAGCCACCTGCGCACTCAGCTCATCCGGCGACTCACGCAGATACTTGTGCGGATTCACCGCGACATCACGCAGCCGGACCTCATAGTGCACATGCGCACCTGTTGTGCGGCCCGTCATGCCCACATAGCCAATCACCTGCCCAGCCACAACGTGATCGCCAGCCGAGCAGTGGAAGTTCGACATGTGCCCGTAAATCGTTTTCACGCCGCCGCCGTGATCGATGATCACTTCCTTTCCGTAACCACTCCCCATCTCAGCAAATTCCACCGTGCCATCGGCGGTTGCGCGAATGGGCGAACCATACGCCGCGGAAATGTCCACTCCTTTATGGAACTCACCTTCACCGTTTCCCAGGATTGGATCTTCACGCGCCCCAAAAGGCGACGTAATCGGCCCAAGCACCGGCCAGAGTGTCGGCACATTTCCGGCAAAGCCAAGCTCGAAGCCAGGAATACCGATCGGCGTAAAGCTGCTGGCAATCGCGCGCGTGGCACCACCGTTCATCGCGCTGTTCCGCAATGCGTAAAAGTCTGAAACCGACTTGTAGTAGCTGGCGTTCGTGAAATTCGCTTCATTCCCGACCGGCACAGCTGCAAGCTGCGCAGCGCTCTGCACTCCTGCGGATTTTCGAAGCCCCAGAAACGATGCCCCGCCCTGCGCTCCGCTCGCGATCTTATCCGCAGTCAGCCCGTATAGCGCCGACACCTCACTCGCCAGCGCGCCAAGCGAAGCCGCCTGCACTTCCTTCTCGTGTTCGCGTTTCTGCAGGTTGGCGTAGTCGCCCAGCAGAGCGTTGTGGTCTTTGCGCAGCTGGTTGAAGCGCTCTGTCTTCAGGAGCATGCGCGAGTACGAACCCGCCAGCCCAGCCACCGTGAACAAGCCAATGATGGCCGCACCCGCGAATACCCAGGCAAAGTGTAGCGGCACCGGAACCCGGCGCAGCGACCCATCCTCTTCGTCCCGAGATACCAGGACGACGTAGAAGCTTTTCTTCTTCAAACCCAGTCTGCCTTTATTGCCCGGCCCCAAGCAAATGGGAAACGCCGCTGCCGATTCGAATATGCGAGTTACTACCTCGCGACATGTTTGAGTGTACCCACCCCGGCCCGGAGAGTAAATCCAACATAAACGCCATTCCGTAACTTTCTGCAAGGCTCGGCATAGCGCACGGAACCACACCCCGGCCCCATCACGATATCCTCAGCCAATGGCCTACGGCAGCATCCCAAAAGGCGAGCTCGACTTAATTCGCGCCATTCGCGAGCGCGCCGGAAAGCCCGCTAGCGCACTGCGCTTAGGCATCGGGGATGACTGCGCCGTCCTCCGCCCTCCCACCGGTCACGACATACTCGTCACCACGGATTTCTCTCTTGAAGGCCGCCATTTTCGTCGTGACTGGCACCCCGCGGCGGCGGCAGGACACCGCTGTCTCGCACGCGGCCTTAGCGATCTCGCTGCCATGGGCGCAAAACCCATGGCAGCCTTCCTGTCGCTCGCAATCCCTGCCGGAACTCTCCGCCGAACTACCGGCCGCAAATGGGTCGAAGGCTTCTTCGACGGCCTGCTCACGCTGGCCAACGCTTTCAACACACCGCTGGCAGGGGGCGACACCTCCACCGCACCCGACGATGCGATCCTCGCCGACATCGTCCTCATCGGCTCAGCGCCACGCGGCAAAGAGCTTCGCCGCAGCACGGCTCGTCCCGGCGACGCCATCTACGTCACCGGCCACCTCGGCGGAGCCGCGGCCGAACTTGCTGTTCTGTCGCAGCAGCCAAAGCGCTTTTCCAAGGCCGTCTGCAATGACGCGCACCCGCATCTCTACCCACAACCGCGGCTCGCCACAGGCCAGCGGCTTCGCACCCTGGCCACCGCGGCCATCGACATCAGCGACGGCCTCTCCACCGACCTTGTCCATCTCTGCGAAGAATCCCGGGTCGGTGCTGTGATCGACGCAGCCGCCCTGCCGCTCCATCCACTCCTCAACAGCCTGCCGCAAGCCGAAGCCGAACATCTGGCACTCCACGGCGGCGAAGACTACGAACTGCTCTTCACGGCACCCACGAGCCGCACATTGCCCCGCAGCATCGGTGGCGTTCCAATCACACATATCGGCACCATCACGAAAAATCGGGACATACTCATCCGCCGCGAAGGTCACGAGACGCCTCTCATGCCTGCAGGGTGGGAGCACGAGCTATGAGCCAACAAACATGGCAAGCCCGCGTACTCGCCGGCCCACCGCTCATAGCACCCGCCCGCCACATCGTTCTGCCACAAGCTGTACCCGGTGAAGAAGACGCCATGGCCCGCGGAGCCCTCTGGATCGATATCAAACCAGCCACCGGCGCAAACTTTCTCGTTCAATGCGCCCTCGGCTTCGCCGGCTCCGGCGTCGCCACCGGCCTATGGCCAACCCCACACCTCGATGTTCTCCTCGCCATTGCAGGCGGCTATGGCTACCGCATCAATACCATCCACCCCGAACCATCCCGCCTGCTGCCGCTTCGTCCCATCGTCAGTGTCTATCCCGCAGCCGGCGCTCTCGTCCTCACCGGCTTCCACGCGCTCTACATCCTTGAAGCCGAAACAGAATGGGAAAGTCCCCGCCTAAGCTGGGAGGGCCTCACTATTACGACCATCGAAGGCGACGAAGTCCATGGCACCGGCTGGCACATGCGCACCGACCGCGAACTGCCGTTCACCCTGAACCTCCGCACCCGTGACCTTACCGGCGGCGCCTTCCTGCCCTAATGACTCGTCAACCTGAGCGAGCGCAGCGAGATCGAAGGGCCCGCTTCATCAGATAGCCGCTACTCAACCGAGCGGTGGCAACTCCTCCTTAATCCGGTAAAACGACAACGCAGCATCGCCCTGCAGCAAGGTCCGCGTCCGCCCCAACACCCCATACCGGTCCAGCAACGGCCGTTTCTGCATATGTTCCACCACCACGAGCGACTGCTCATGCAGCAGCTCGCCCATGGGCGACCCAAGCGCACCCAGCGTCTGTCGGTATTCCTCTTCATCGTCGTAGGGCGGGTCGAGAAAAACAATATCGAACGGCTTTCCAATCCCCTTGCGTAGCAGAGCCGATACACCTGCAGCATCCACGCTAAAACCGCCCTTCACACCCAGCTCGCGTAGATTCGCACGGATCGCCGCCAGCGCCGCCGGGTTCCTCTCTGAGAACACAACGTCGGCAGCGCCACGCGAAATCGCCTCAATCCCAACCGCACCCGATCCCGCATACAGATCCGCAAACCGGCAATCCACCACGCGCCCCGCAAGCACGTTGAACAACGTCTCGCGCAGACGGTCACTCGTCGGGCGCGTACTCAACCCCTTTGGCGCTTGCAGTGGCCGCGACCGGTATGTTCCAGCAATCACCCGCATATCTTGATTGTAGGTTTCGTTACCCCGTCGCTCACGTTGTTCTCGTTTCTCCGTTGCAACGAACAACCACAACAACGTTAGAAACGCTAACGAGAACTACAATCAACCCATGCGTGGATGGTCCCTCTCGCTCGGCAAATACTTCGGCGTGGAAGTCCGCCTGCACGCGCTCTTCGTCTGGCTGCTGCCTGCCACTGTCCTCTTCTCCGCGCTCCTTAGCGGAGCGGGCGCACGCGGCTTCGTACTCTGGCTCCTCATGCTTGCCGCCGTCCTCGTCCGCGAGACAGGCCGGGGCGTCGCCAGCGCAGCTGCAGGCGTCCAGATCAACCGGCTTACGCTGCTGCCCACCGGCGCCACTCCCACCGCAGAGGAGACTCGCATCACACCCGGTGCTGAGCGCCTCGTCGCACTTGCCGGCCCGCTGGCGAATTTCTTCATCGGCATCACCATGGCGCTGCTGATGTACACCGCCACATCCCACATCAACCTTTTCCTGCGGCCCTGGTTCGGCCCAATGCATCTCGTCCAGTCCGCCATCTGGGCACAGGTACTCCTCGGCGGCCTCAATCTGCTGCCCGCCTGGCCGCTCGACGCCGGCATCGCGCTCCGCCAGCAATTCCTCAAAATTCGCGGTGTTGAAGCCGGCACACGAGCAGCCGCCGGTGTCAGCCAGGCCATGGCAGCCCTGCTCATCCTCCTCGGCGCTGCTGTGCAGAACGCCTGGCTCGTCATTATGGGCTGCTCCATCCTTGTCACCAGCCGTAACGAGGCGCAATCCGCCCTCGCTTCTACCGCCGCCGGCACCATCACCGTCGCCGACGTCATGCTGACCGAGTTCACCACCCTCTCCGCATCCGACACCCTCGAAGACGCTGCCCAGCGCAGTGTCCGCTCACTGCAGGACGTCTTCCCGGTCGTCCGCGGCGCGCTCGTCGTTGGGGCCATCAGCCGCGAAACCCTTCTCACCGCCCTCCGTACCGACGGCAACGGCTATGTCCAAAGCGCTATGACCAAAACCATCGAAACGACGGCGCCTACCGATCTCCTACTGCCCACCCTCCGCCGCATCCAGCACAGCCGCGGCGCCCAACTCATTCCGGTCGTCAATGACGACCGCGTCATCGGCATCGTCACTCCCGGCAACCTGACGCAGTCCATGTCGCTGCTTGGCCGCACTCGCCGAACGGTCCAGAATCAGGCCAATCGCAATGCCTGACGAGCGATCCGAGCCACTCGCGCCCGGCCTTTACCTGGTAGCCACGCCGATCGGCAATCTCGAAGACATCACCCTCCGCGCTCTCCGCGTGCTCCGCTCAGTCGACCGCATCGCCTGCGAAGACACGCGCCAGACTGCAAAACTCCTTAACCACTTCGACATTAAGACGCCGACCGTCAGCTACCACATCCACAATGAGCGCAGCCGTGCCGAAGAGCTCGTGGCTGCGTTAAAAGAAGGTAGCCGCATCGCCGTTGTTAGCGACGCAGGCACCCCCGGCATCGCCGACCCGGGCGAAGAAATCGTCCGCGCCGCCGCAGCAGCAGGCATCGCCATCTACCCCGTCCCCGGCGCAAATGCAGCCCTCTCCGCGCTCATCGCCAGCGGCCTTCCCTCAGAACACTTCGCCTTCCGAGGCTTCCTGCCCTCAAAACCGGGCGAACGCCGCTCCGCGCTCGAAACCATCCTCGCAGAACTCCGCACGGCAGCTGCGCCAGTCACCCAAATCTTCTACGAAACGCCGCACCGCATCGCCGACGCCCTCGCCGACATCGAAGCCGTCTTCGGCCCAACTCATCCCATGGCCCTCGCCCGCGAACTCACCAAGCTTCACGAAGAATTCCTCCGCGGACCTGTATCTGAAGTGAAGAAAATACTCACCGCCCGCGACAGCATCCGCGGAGAAATGGTGCTGGTAGTGTCAGGATTAATCGCGCCTGAAGAGACAGCCCATGTCAGCCTCGCAGCCGCGGTAAAAGCGTTACTGGCCGCCGGCCTCGACGAAAAAGACGCCCTCAAGCAGGTAGCACGCGACCGAAATATAGGCAAAAGCGACGCCTACCGAGAATGGCAACGTACCAAATCCAAGCGCTAGAACCTTCGCCCTTTGCGAACCTTTGCGTACTTAGCGTTCGCTCTTTCTTTGTACTTAACCTAATGGTGTACGTCCCGCCCAGCCACGCGGTCATACACATATGTATCGCTCGTCGTCCCAAGGCTCTCGTTGTAGAGCGTCGTAGCTCCGGTCGCCTCATCCAGCTCTTCGCTGAACTTGTGAATCGAGCGGAGATGGTCGGCGGTGGCCACAATCTCCAGCTTTCCAGCCTTTAGGAACTTCTGATAGCCCTTGTCGACCAGTGTCGCGATCTGGCCATTCAACACCACGCCAGCCCGCGCAATAATTTCCGCCGGAGCAGGCCAGGGGATGATCTTTTCGCTCACTGCGGCAGAAGGCGCAATCTCCGCCGCCACGCCATACTTGCTCACGCGATACGTCCCCGCACCGCCAGAGCCTGCGGCAACATCAAACTTCTGTGTGCCCAGGCTGGTCAGAACATCATTGAAGCTGCGCTTCTCGGTTTTCTTCTTGAAAAACATACGGTCAGGGTCGCCTCAAAATCTATCGTATCGCACCGGCATTCATAGCCATCGGGTACGATTTACGTTCGCATCGAAATGACTCTGGAAGCGAAGCGCGGCAAGCCAGAACAGCAAAGCGGGAGCAGATGAGCACAGCAGCAACAACGGCGTCGGCAACGTTAGGTAAGTCGGTCCTCGACCGCATCGGCAACACGCCCATGCTGCGGCTCGACCGCATCGTGAACCACCTGCCCGGCATCACCCTCCTCGGCAAGGCCGAGTTCGCGAACCCCGGCGGCTCCGTCAAAGACCGCGCCGCATCCTCCATCATCCTCGCTGCCATGGCCGCCAACCAGCTCGGCGACGCCCAACCCGAGCGCGCCCTCCTCGACGCCACCAGCGGCAACACCGGCATCGCATACGCCATGCTCGGCGCGGCACTCCAGTTCCCCGTCTCGCTCGTCGTCCCGTCATCCGCCAGCCCCGAGCGCAAGCGCATCCTGCAGGCCTACGGTGCCGAAGTCATCTACACCCCCGGCGGCGACGGCTCAGACGGCGCCATTCGCAAGGTCCGCGAACTCTATCAGGCACACCCGGAAAAATACTTCTACGCCGATCAGTACGGCAACGACAACAACTGGAAGGCCCATTACCGCACCACCGCACCCGAAATCTGGGAGCAGACCGAGGGTGCCGTCACCCACTTCATCGCCGCGCTCGGCACCAGCGGCACCTTCATGGGCACCACTCGCCGCCTCAAAGAGCTTAATCCAGCCATCCAGTGCATCTCCATGCAGCCGGACTCGCCCTTCACAGGCCTGGAGGGTTTGAAGCACATGCCTACGGCAATCGTGCCGCCCATCTACGACTCTGCACTCGCCGACCGCAACATCTGGGCCGAAACTGAACCCGCCTACGCCATGTGCAAACGCCTCGCCCGCGAAGAAGGCATCCTCGTCGGCGTGTCCGCCGGAGCCAACGTACAAACCGCCCTCCAGATCGCCGAAGAAGAATTCAACGCAGGCCGTGAAGCCGTCATCGTAACCGTCCTATGCGACGGCGCCGACAAATACCTCAGCGAACGCTTCTGGACCGAGGAGTAACGGCTCGGCATGAAGAGGCAAACAGCAAAGCGGAATGCCGTGAAGATGCACTTGGACGCCTGTATGTCGAAATCATCCGTGCCGAGTGGAGAATTCAGCGGAGCTCAAGGCGCAATTGGCTCTGCAAGCATCGTGTCAGCCGAGCGCGTCGTCTTCAACATCAAGGGAAACGACTACAGGCTCATCGCACCCTTACCAATTAGCCGGAGTAGCATACATAGAAAGTGGGCTGACAATGTGACATTGTCAGCCCACTCTGCCGTTGAGTGTTTTACTTGATGATTTCTGAGATGGTTCCAGCGCCGACGGTACGTCCGCCTTCGCGGATGGCGAAGCGGAGGCCCTTTTCCATGGCGACGGGGGTATGCAGCGTGATCTCGAGGGCCACGTTGTCGCCCGGCATCACCATCTCGGTGCCTTCCGGCAGCTTGGCCGATCCGGTCACATCGGTGGTGCGGAAGTAGAACTGCGGGCGGTAGCCGTTGAAGAACGGTGTGTGACGGCCGCCCTCTTCCTTGCTCAGCACGTAGATTTCGCCCTTGAAGGTGGTGTGCGGCGTGATCGAACCCGGCTTGGCAAGCACCATGCCGCGCTCCACGTCGTCCTTTGCCGTGCCGCGCAGCAACAGACCCGCGTTGTCGCCCGCAAGGCCCTCATCCAGCTGCTTCTTGAACATCTCCACGCCGGTCACAGTCGTTGCCTGCGTGTCGCGGAAGCCGACGATCTGGGCCGGCTCGCCGACCTTGATCTTGCCGCGCTCGATACGGCCCGTCACCACCGTGCCACGGCCGCTGATCGAGAAGATATCTTCGATGGGCATCAGGAACGGCAGGTCGACGAGGCGGTCCGGCTGCGGAACGTTCTTGTCCACCGCGTCCATCAGGGCGTCGATCTGTGCTTCCCACTGCGCTTCGCCGTTCAGCGCTCCAAGAGCCGAGCCGCGGATGACCGGCACGTCGTCGCCCGGGAAGTCATACTTGCTGAGCAGCTCGCGCACTTCCATCTCGACCAGGTCGATCAGTTCGGTGTCGTCCACCGCGTCGCACTTGTTCAAGAACACAACGATGTACGGCACGCCCACCTGGCGGGCCAGCAGAACGTGCTCCTTGGTCTGCGGCATCGGGCCGTCGGTCGCCGCAACCACAAGGATCGCGCCGTCCATCTGCGCCGCGCCCGTGATCATGTTCTTGATGTAGTCAGCGTGCCCTGGGCAGTCCACGTGGGCATAGTGACGGTTCGCCGTCTCGTACTCCACGTGGCTGGTCGCGATCGTGATACCGCGCTCGCGCTCTTCCGGTGCGTTGTCGATCGTGTCGAACGAGCGGAAGCTGTTCTTCGGGTTGTGCTTCGACAACACCTTCGTGATCGCCGCGGTGAGGGTCGTCTTGCCGTGATCAATGTGCCCAATCGTACCCACGTTCACGTGCGGCTTCGACCGGTCAAACTTTTCCTTCGCCATGATAGTGCTCCTGGAGTGCTATGAGCCCGCTGCCAATACAAGCTCTCGTTCTATGTCGTGTTCGGGCTGCCGCACAGCGCGGCTCCAAGCCCAGGAAAATTTGTGGTCCTACTCGCAAACCCTGACGAGCCGGGCCCGAAGCCCGGCTCTATCAGAAGTCCTGTTGCAGCACGAACGCGCGAAGCGCATCCGCTTAATGCAATTAGTTGCGGGTGTCGCGGCCCTGTGTCTTTGCGATGATCTCTTCGCTCACGTTGCGCGGAGTCTCCTCGTACTGCTTGAACTGCATTGAGAAGTTACCGCGGCCCTGCGTGGAACCACGAAGGTTCGTGGCGTAGCCGAACATCGTGCTCAGCGGCACCGTTGCCTTGATCGCCTGCACACCGCCGACCATTTCCATGCCTTCAATGCGTCCGCGGCGGCTGTTAAGATCGCCAATCACGGTACCCATGTAGTCTTCCGGCACGGTCACTTCGACGGACATCACCGGCTCAAGCAGAACCGGCTTAGCCTTACGGGCAGCTTCCTTGAACGCCATCGAACCGGCGATCTTGAACGCCATTTCGTTTGAGTCGACGTCGTGGTAGCTGCCGTCGTACAGGCTGACCTTGACGTCCACCATCTCGAAGCCCGCGAGCACACCGCCAGCCATCGCTTCCTGGATACCCTGGTCGATCGGCTTGATGTATTCCTTTGGAATCGCCCCTCCCTTGGTGTCGTTGCTGAACTCATAGCCCTTACCCACTTCGTTGGGCGAGATGCGGATCTTCGCGTGGCCGTAGTTACCCGAACCACCCGACTGGCGGATGTACTTGCCCTCCGCCTCGGCGTTGCTGCGGATCGTCTCGCGGTAGTTCACCTGCGGCTTACCAACGTTCGCCTCAACCTTGTGCTCACGCATCATGCGGTCGACGATGATTTCGAGATGAAGCTCGCCCATGCCCGAGATGATGGTCTGGCCGTTCGTCTGGTCCGTGCGCACGCGGAACGTAGGATCTTCTTGCGCGAGCTTGGCCAACGCCATGCCCATCTTTTCCTGGTCAGCCTTCGTCTTCGGCTCCACGGCCACTTCAATCACTGGCTCAGGGAAGTCGATCGATTCAAGCACAATCGGCGCCTTATCGGTGCAGATTGTATCGCCGGTCACAAGGTTCTTCAGGCCCACCGCAGCGCAAATATCACCAGCTAGAATCTCCGTGATCTCTTCGCGCTTGTTGGCATGCATCTTCAGCAGGCGTCCGATACGCTCCGTCTTGCGGGTACGCGGATTCAAAACCGAGTCACCGGTCTTGAGCGTGCCCGAGTAGTTCCGGATAAAGATCAACTGGCCGACAAACGGGTCGGTCATGATCTTGAAGCCAAGCGCGGAGAACGGTTCATTGTCATCTGGCTTGCGGATGATTTCGATTTCCGGATCTTCGGGATCGTGGCCAATCATCGGCGGGATGTCCAGCGGGCTGGGCAGGTAATCAACAACCGCATCCAGCAGCGTCTGCACGCCTTTGTTCTTGAAGGACGAACCCATTAGCACCGGAAAGATCTTCATCCCGATCGTCGCCTTGCGGATCGCCGACTTCAGTTCTTCCTTGGTCGGCTCTTCACCTTCCAAAAACTTCTCCAGCAGGGCATCATCGCTATCAGCAACAGCCTCGATCAGGTTGTTACGAAACTCCTTCGCCTTCTCCAGCATGTCCGCGGGAATCTCTTCTACGTCATACTTGGCGCCCATGGTCTCGTCGTGCCACAGGATCGCCTTCATCTCGACGAGATCGATGACACCGGCAAACTTAGCCTCAGCGCCGATCGCCAGCTGGATCAAAACAGCGTTCGCACCAAGGCGGTCGCGGATCGTGCCCGTTGCGTACTCAGCGTCGCCGCCGTTCTTGTCCATCTTGTTGATGAAGCAAATGCGCGGAACCTTGTACTTGGTCGCCTGGCGCCACACTGTTTCACTCTGGGGCTGCACACCGGCGACAGCATCGAAGCAAGCCACGGCGCCGTCCAGCACGCGCAGCGAACGCTCCACCTCGGCCGTAAAGTCCACGTGGCCGGGCGTATCGATGATGTTGATGCGGTAATTGTTCCACATGCAGGTCGTTGCAGCGGAGGTGATCGTGATGCCGCGCTCCTGCTCCTGCTCCATCCAGTCCATGGTGGCAGTGCCTTCATGCACTTCGCCAATGCGGTGGTTCACACCCGTGTAGAAGAGAATGCGCTCGGTCGTCGTCGTCTTACCCGCGTCGATGTGGGCCATGATGCCGATGTTGCGACATTTGTTCAGCGAGATAGTGCGTGCCACGTTGTGATCTTCTTTTCTGCGAACCATGTTCGCGGTAGTGCGTTGTTGTCAGTTCTCAGTCGCCAGTTGTCAGGAGGTTTACGCGTGGAAGTTACAGTTCGGATAACTTCCCTTCTCTGCTGCTAGTGCGCCGGCGAGTTTTCGCCGGCGCACTGACAACTGAGAACTCACAACTGAAAACAGTGCTTACCAGCGATAGTGCGCGAAGGCCTTGTTCGCCTCGGCCATGCGGTGCACGTCTTCCTTCTTCTTCATTGCCGCGCCGCGTCCGTTGGCAGCGTCCAACAACTCGGCCGTAAGCTTGTCGACCATGCCCTTTTCGCCGCGCGAACGGCCATAGCTCACCAGCCAGCGGATCGCCAGCGACGTGCGGCGCTCCGGGTTCACCTCAATCGGCACCTGGTAGTTCGCACCGCCAACACGGCGGCTCTTCACTTCCAGCAGGGGCTTCACGTTCTCAACAGCCTTCTTGAACAGCTTCAAAGCCTCGTCGCCACCTTTTGCTTCCAGGTTGGTCATGGACTCGTAGAAGATTTTCTGCGCGGTCGACTTCTTGCCGCCCCACATCATGCTGTTGACAAACTTTGTGACGAGCTCGGAACCGTACACCGGATCCGGCGCAACCTCGCGCTTTGCAATATGACCTTTACGTGGCATGTCTCTCTTCTTTCTTCTTCCTCCAGCGCGGTAGACATCTCACGCATCTGGACCTATGTACAGCGTTAATCTCGTGCTATCGTCCCTCCCGTTGCTTCGCTTCACGCTCAGTAACGAGAGAAGCGGCTTTCTGCAACGAGAGAAACGTTTACTTGGCAGCCTTAGGACGCTTTGCGCCGTACTTGCTGCGGCTCTGCTTGCGCTTTGCCACGCCAACGGAGTCGAGCGTGCCGCGCACGATGTGGTAACGAACACCCGGCAGATCCTTCACACGGCCACCGCGGATGAGCACAATCGAGTGCTCCTGCAGGTTGTGGCCTTCGCCCGGAATGTAGCTGGTCACTTCGATACCGTTCGTCAGGCGAACACGGGCAACCTTACGGAGCGCCGAATTCGGCTTCTTCGGTGTCTGGGTGTACACACGGGTGCAAACACCACGCCGCTGCGGCGATCCCTGCAATGCCGGGCTGGCCGTCTTGTAGTTCGGCGCAGTGCGGCCCTTCTTCACAAGCTGATGAAACGTAGGCACGGTAACTCCCTGAAACTCGTTAACTAAACTGCTGAACTTGGGGTGTCGGCTTGATCCGCACACGTCCTTATACGATCGGACCGTGGCGATCAGGCTTTCTCTTGACGGGCTGCGGCGCTCAGACAACGCACCAGCGGGCCCTCCAGCCGACTCGGCGCACAACCACACGCACTACGGCCAGAAACCTCGGAACCCTTCTACTGTAACAATTCGGGAGAAGAGCGTCAATGAAACAAGCCCGCAAAACAGTTGACAATTCGCCAAGCGCTGCATTGGCTTATAGATAAACCCGAGCGCAATGGGCGTTCCGTCCAGGATTGTGAAGTGATTCAGATCATTTCAGGAATTGCTTCAGGACGAGTAACACCAGACCGATCAGCGCGAGAATGATCTTCTCTGACGCTAATACGGAAGGGCGAAACCCAGTTTCCTTGGGCATCATTCACCTCCTATAGGAAATACGCATTCGGGGACTCATCTTCTCCGAAGGCGATTCGCTTTTCAGGGCGAATCTCGCTTGCTTCGGGTGCCTGAAAGCGCCGCCATCCTGTAGGTGGCCGCATCAGTATGCCCCCAACATGCCTGATGACGAGCGCCGTAAGGGTGCTTGCCCGCAGCCGTGCGTCTTCCATTCCCACTTCGGAACGCTGTCCAGCAGGCAGCGAACGGACCGGACACGGTACCATCGACAACAAACAGATGTGCCATAGGCCTTAGCGTGACGCCCGACCAGACTTCCACAACGCGCCGTCTCTCCTTCAGCACCGACGCCCAGCTACGCCGCCGCTTCATGGTTGTCGATGAGCCTGTCATGGCGAATGTGCGGGTCGGCCTCCTGCTGGAAGTTGTTGATCTTCTGGCCGAAGAAGCAGCATTGCGGTACGCGCGTTTAACCTATCCGGAATGCCGCGTCGTCACGGCAGCGATGGATAAGTTGAAAATCTTCGCTCCGGCCGACGGGAACCGCGACATGGACCTTCGTGCTCGCATCAATTTTGTCGGCCGCAGCTCCATGGAGATCGGGATTCGTGTCGAGCATCCCGCTACGGATGACCAACCGGCGGTACACGTAGGCTCCTGCTACCTGACGATGGTGACGCGCGTTCGGACCGACGGCAAAGATGTCAGTGGCGCGCTCCCACCCCTCGATCTGTCGAGCGAAGCGGACCAAAAACGTGCCGAACGCGCCGCCGGCCGCCGCGATGCCAGCCGCCGCGACCGCGCGCTGGTCCCGCCCACGACGGAGGAATACATCATGCTGCACGCGTTGCACGAGCGCCGCGAGCGAGCTGAGCCGGGCATCCTCCTGGCCACCGACCTCGTCACTAGCGGCTGGGAACGCACTTATCCCGAGTACGAAAATGTGCCGGAAAAGATCTTCGGCGGCTACGTCATGCACCGTGCCTATATGTATGCGCACATCTGCGCAGAGCTCGTCGCGGACAGCCGCGCCGTCCTCGTTGCAGCCGACCGCATTGACTTCTACCAGCCCGTGCGCATGGGCGACAAGCTCAAGTTCGTCAGCCGCGTTACCTACACCGGCAAGACGTCCATCACGGTGGAAACCGCTATCACACGCATCAGCCGCGACCGCTCCGTCACTGCGCTCAGTAACAACTGCATCTTCATCTTTCGCAATGTGGATTCAAGCCTGAACGGCCTGCCGGTACCCCAGATCTACCCGCAAACGTATTCAGAAGATGCACGTTATCTGGATGGCTTCCGCCGCCGCAAACGCGAACAGGCTCTCTCGCCGCCCCAACACTAGACGCCAGCGGATGTCGGCAGCTGCTTTCTGCTAGCCTTCCACCATGCGTTTTTTTGTTCCTCCCGCGACTCCGTTCGCTGCCCTGCTCGCCGTTCTGCTTCCAGCCGCATCTGCAATCGCCCAGCGCCCCGGCTCCGATACCACTAACGTCTTCACGCCGGAGATGAAGCTTTTCGCCAACCCTGACCCGCGCATCGCCGAGTACGAGCGCTCGCAGTCCGCTGGTACACCGGTCCGCCAGATCGGCGCAGTCGAACTGTCGCCCGACGGCAAAGAACTCGCCTGGCTTGTCGCCGGTGAACTCGTGGCAGGGCAAGGAGGCCGTCGCGGTGGCGGCGCTCAACTCCACATCAGCCCGGCAGGCAACCCCAGTCCGTCTGACCCTGTCGTCACTGCCGGCGAAGGCTGCTCCGCTGGCTCCCCCCGCTGGTCACCCGACGGCAAATCACTCGCCTTCGTCGCCACCTGCGGCGGAGACCGCCAGCCACAACTCTGGCTCCGCGACAGCGCAGGTGCAGTCAAGCAGCTCACCCACATCAAGGGCACGCTCACCTCGCCCACCTGGGCACCAGACGGGTCATCCATCGCTTTCTTATATGTAGAGAACGCCACACGCGCAGCTGGCGCTCTCGCCGCCATGAAGCCACCCGCAGGCATCGTCGGCGAAGATGGCATTGAAATCCAGTGGGTCGCCGCTGCTGAAATCCACACCGGCGACATCCGCGTCCTTACGCCGAAGACCCTCCATGCCTACGAATTCGACTGGGCGCCGGACGCCAAACACATCGCCTTCATCGCCGCCAACCCGCCCGGCGAAAACACCTGGTGGATCGCGCAAATGTACGCCGTGCCAACCGACCAGCCTGAAGCCACCAAGTCCATCCTCAATCCCGTCAAGGTCAGCGGCTCACTTCACGGCCTGCAGATGGCCGTCCCTAGATACTCCCCTGACGGCAAGAACATCGCCTTCATCGGCGGCCTCATGAGTGACCAGGGCAGCACCGGCGGCGACATCTATCTCATGGGCGCCGACGGCAGCGGCCTCCAAAACCTTACACCCGGTCGCAAAGATACACCCGTCTACATCATCTGGACCGATCCTGACCACATCGCCTTCTCCGCATACCAGTCCGGCAAGTCGCACCTGGGCCTGCTCGGCACCAACAAGCAGGAGATCATCAGCCCATGGACCGCACCCCAGTCCATCGCCAGCGGCCGCGCAGCCGCATCCTTCTCCTACTCCGCTACGGCCATGAAGATCGCCTTTGTCTCCGGCGGCCCAGAGGCTGCTCCCGAGGTCTACATCGCAGATCCTCGCGGCGGCAAAGCCGTCACCAGCCTGAACACCAATGCCGCCCACCCCGCAAGCAAGACCATTTCGCTCGAGTGGGACAACGAAGGCTTCCACGTCCAGGGCTGGCTCACGCTGCCTGAAAATTACGACCCCAATAAGAAGTACCCCATGATCGTCAGCGTTCACGGAGGCCCATCCGCGCAGGTCGGCCCTAGCTTCGGCGGCGCCGGTGGCGGACTCTACGCCCACCTCGGCTACTTCTACTTCCAGGCCAACCCGCGCGGTTCGTTCGGCCAGGGCGAAGCCTTCACCGCAGCCAACCGCAAAGACTTCGGCTACGGTGACCTCCGCGACATCCTCACCGGCATCGACGCCGCGGAGAAGAAGTACAGCATTGATGACAAGCGCCTCGGCCTCACCGGCTGGAGCTACGGCGGCTTTATGAGCATGTTCGCCATCACCCAAACCCACCGCTTCCGCGCAGCCGTCGCCGGAGCAGGCATCAGCAACTGGCAAAGCTACTACGGCGAAAACTCCATTGACCAATGGATGGTCCCGTTCTTCGGCGCAACCGTCTACCAGGACCCGTCCGTTTACGCCAAGTCCTCGGCTATCAACTTCATCAAGAACGTCTCGACACCCGAACTCATCCTCGTAGGCGATCGCGACGGCGAATGCCCGGCACCGCAAAGCTACGAAATGTGGCACGCCCTCCGCGCTCTCGGCGTAAAAACCGAACTCGTCGTCTACCCCAACGAAGGCCACGGCTTCAGCAATCCTCTTCACACGGCAGACCGAACGGCGAGAACCATTGCCTGGTTTGAAGACAACATGAAGTAACCGCGAGCGCTTGCAGAATATGGAAGGGACGGCCCTGCCGTCCCTTTTTCATTGCCTTGACATAATCATCGTAACTATTAGTGATGCAGGAAGCTGAACACCAGGCATATTGAGGCTGCGAAGATCAGTACGGTCGTGATCCAGCCAAGTATGTTCACCGCCAGCCCGTTCACCTTGTCTCCCATGATGGAGCGGCGATTTGTCATGACCATGATCAGCAGCATGAGTGGCGGCGTAGAGAATCCCTGGACAATGCCGGCGAACACCAGCGCACGCATCGGGTTGATGCCCACAAAATTGATGCCCATTGCCACCAGGGTAAAGACAGTGATAGCTACGTAAAATATCTTTGCTTCACCGGGTTTATAACTCAGCCCGTTACGGCATCCCGTACTTTGGCAGACATCGTACGCCGCGCCCGTGGTCATAACAGGTACAGCCAGAAAGCCAACACCAATAATGCCCAGCGAGAAGAGCAGACCAGCGAAGTTGCCCGCGAGCGGCCGCAACGACTGCGCCGCGTCTGTCGCCGTATCAATCGTGTGATGACCTGCAGCAAATAGCGTGGCCGCTGTCGCAAGGATGATGAAGAACATGACCACGTTTGAGAACAGCATCCCGAAGATGACGTCCCAAAGACTGGTCTTGAGCTCCGCATCGGTTGTTCCGCGACGTTGCCGAAGCGTGGTCTTCCCTGCGGCAATCTTTTCTTCCACCTCTTCGTTCGACTGCCAGGTATAGAGATACGCAGAGAGTGATGTTCCAATGATCGCCACGAGGATCGCGAGGAAGTCGCGGTTGAACTGGATTGCGGGGATCAGTGTTCCGCGTGCGACTTCAGCCAGCTTGGGATGCGCAAGAAATGCAGAGAACACATAGGCGAGCAGTGACATGGCAAGCACTCGCAGAACGTTGCGAATGAGCGTGTACGAACCCCATATCTGCATCACAAGCGCAACGAGCGTAATGCCCAGAATGATGACCCACTGCGGAACGTGAATCAGAATGCCCATTGCAGCCGACATGCCGCCGATGTCCGCTCCAGCTTCAATGATGTTGCCCACGATCACGCACGCAAGAATGCTATAGAGCAGCCATCGAGGAGCATGACTGCGCAACACGGAGAACAGACCCTGTCCCGTTACCTGCCCAAGCTTGCCGGAGAGGTAGACGACCGCAACCATCATCGGCAAGGTGACGGGCGCAGTCCACAGAATGCTGTACCCGAACTGCGCCCCAGCCTGCGCATAGGTTCCGATAGCAGAACAGTCGTCGTCCGCAGCACCGGTAATCAGTCCCAATCCGAGGGAACGAAGAACAGTATGCTGACGACCTGGAACATCTACTGGAGCGACTTCGTTTGCCATAGACCGGTCATATCGCAGTCCTTGCAAGCACATGCGAACCGGATGAGATGGGAGATGCCGGCACAGCGTTGGGTCTGTGAACAGGGTGGCTTCAGGCTACGAAAATGGACACGCCCTTTTCATGCAATAACGCTTGTAGGTAGTCAGCTTCCGGACATACTGATCTTTTCGAAGGCGTCGCTTAACAGTTCCAAGAAAGTCGAGACGGAGAGTCGTCCGATACAGTACTCTGCCGTCAATCATCTTTTCCGGAGGCTTGATGGGGTGCATCACATGTGTTGAAGAGACACGCGCCAGCCACAATCATCACTTGTCAGTGCTGCTTGCCTTCGTCCTTCTCACAATGCAAGGCATGTTCGCCCAGGCTCCGCAAAAGATCGAGTTCGACGTAGCCTCCGTCAAGCTCAACACCTTCGGCGCTGTCTCGGGGCAAAACCCGCCGATGTCGAACGTCGATCTCGATCCCGGCGACATCTTCGTCCCCACCGGCGGCATCTTCTCCGTCCGCAATAAATCACTGCGCACGCTCATCGCCTTCGCCTACAAAATGTCAGGCGACCAGCAGAACTTCCTCAAACTCAATGTGCCCGATTTTGTTCTCACCGAGCGCTTTGACATTGAAGCCCGCACCACAGAGAAGAACTCCACCAAGGATGACTATCGTGCCATGATGCAGTCGCTCCTCGCAGACCGCTTCAAGCTCAAAGTCCACAACGAAACCCGCGAATCGAAGACCTATGCGCTCATTCCAGCGGCACCCGGCAAACTCGGCCCCAACATCCGCATGCACCCCGCCGGTGACGAGTCCTGCAACAGCCCTGAAGCGTTGCGTAAATCACCGGTGCTCATGCCTGACGGCTACCCGGCGCTCTGCGGCACCGTCGCTCTCCTGCCATGGCGTTACCAACCAGATACCAAGGGAGCAATGACCATAGGCGGCCGCAACGTTCCTATGTCCCTCATCGCAGCAGCTCTCGTCGCACCCTACACCGGCGATACCGGCCTCGAACATGCTGTCGTCGATAAGACCGGCATCACCGGCAACGTCGACTTCACCCTGCAACTCGGCTACGACGAGATGGAACCCACCAACACCCCCAACACAGCGCCCCTGTTTCTGCAGGAACTCAAGGACCAGTTAGGCATGAAGCTGCGGAACGACAAAGGCACCATCAACGTCTACGTCGTCGATCACGTTGAACACCTGAGCGAAAACTAGCCACCCTGGTGCGCAAAACTACTTAGCCTTGCTTCCCAGCCACGCTTCGCGAAACGCCGTCTGCTCAGGCGATAACACGGCCCCCGTGCTCTCCACCGGCACCATCTCCAGGCCATCTGGCTCGGCAAGCATTGCGTTCGCACGCACTTCCTGTCCACGGCGACGGAAAACGATCTCCACCGTATCGCCAGCCTTGTGCACTGCAAGTACTTTCGCAACATCGCCTGGAGCCGCGATCGGTGTGCCGTCCACTGAGACAACCTCATCATCCAGATCCACGCCGGCGTTATATGCAGGCGACCCAATGATCGTCGGGGCTGAGACCTTCAGCGCACTGTCTATCTTCGTCAACCGCAATGGCCCTAGCGTGCCCGGCCCTGCTTGCTTGCGCAGCACAAAGCCCGCGCGCAACAGCAACGGAGCATACTCGATCCGCTCCGTGCCCACCATGTAACGCTTCACAAAGTCCGCTGCAAATGCCGGATCGCCACTCACCGCCGCCAGTTGTGTTTGTACATCGGCAATGGTGTAGGGATGCTTCACCAGCCCCGGAGCGGGTCCACCGGGCTTGCCATACGCACGCCACATGGCACGCATAAAGTCATCCAGCGACACCCGCGAGTTCGTCTTCGCCCGCAGCGACAGGTCAAGCCCCAGCGCTACAGCATCACCGAACGAGTAATACGAAACAAAATCATTATTGAAATACTTCGGAAAGTCCGTGCTGCTGCCATCCACAAACGGCGCCAGCCGGCTCATATCCATCGCCGAGCGATACGTTGCGCCCGGTGTGTTCATGACATACGAAACGTCTCCCGCGAACGCTCGAAGATTATCCGCCGGAGTAATGCCGCTGCGGTGCATGGCAAGGTTGCCGTAATACTGCGTAAAACCTTCAGCCACAAACATCAAGCCTGATATGTTCACATCCCGGAAGTTAAACGGCTCCAGCCCCTCCGGCCGGATACGCTCTACATTCCAGTTATGAAAATACTCATGCGCTACAGTACTCAGGCTAAGTGCGCGCCCCGTCATTACTGTACTATTGCGATGCTCCATGCCATCGCCGTTATCCCACGGCAGCGCATCGGCCAGAAACGTGTAATATCCCGGCTCATAGTCCGGCAGTTCGCCATACACGGCTTGTTCCTCGCGCACTAACTTCTGCACACCGGCAAAGTATGCGTCGTACTCCGCATCGGTCGCCAGCGAGTGCGCCACCACGCGAATCGTCTGCGTCTTACCGCCGGGCGTAATCGGCGGAACATCGAACGTACGCATCCGGAAGTTACTCAACTCCGCCGGGCTATCCATCAGGTACTGGAGATTCGGCGCGGTAAACGTCATTGGATCGGCCGTGGGATAAAGCTGCGTCGCAATCTTCCAGCCCAAATCCGCAGGCAGCGCAAACGTCAGTTTCCATGGCTTATCGTCATACCCATCGGCCCACAGCACCGTCGCCGGCCAATTAAGGTGCGCGTGCGTCACATCGATAGCCATGAAGGTGCCGTCCACCCGATCGCCAAACAGCTTGTACGACACATGCACGGTGCCGTCGCCGCTCGTCACCGTCCAGGACCGCGGATCAGGCTTCGTCACCGCGAGCGGCTTACCGCTGCCATCCGTAAAGCGCTCCTCAAACACATTCGAGGCAAACTCGAACGACGCATAGCGTCCCGGTGACGACCGGCTCATCTCCACGCGAAACGGCTTTTTCGGCACGTTATGAAACGTCGCCTCCACCTGCACCACGTGGTGCACCGCATCTGGAAACGAGAAGCTGTACTCCATGGCAGATGGGGTCTGCGCTACAGCAGGTGCAGCCGCTGCAAAGCATAGGGCAAACACAAGTACGCGCGAGATACGAAGGGCTCTGGTCAGATTCGTCACAATGAGCCGATCATACGTCGCGAGCTTTCCTTTCGGAAGCGCCACTCTCCCACAAGCCCACGCATCAACGAAGCGTCTGCAGATACCGAAAATCCCATGCAGCGGCTTTGATCGCCGGCATCCTGTCGAACGGCCCATCCTGCTCCACAAAAATGTGCTTAATGCCCTTGCCCTCAAGCCGCGCAAACAGCTCCGGATAGTTCATGATCCCCTGCCCCAGCTCAGCACCCTTTACCGTGAAAAATGTCGGCTCCTCCGTTGACGTATGCGGCAGAAAATCCTTTACATGCAGACTCGTAATGCGACCCGGATGGCGCTCCACAAACGCCGCCGGATCGTGCCCCAGGATTGTCGCCCAGCCACAATCCAGTTCGAAGGTGACGAACGCAGCATCCGTATGCTCGATCAGGTAATCTAACCCGGTCGCCCCTTCCACCGGAGCCATTTCCATGGTGTGATTGTGCGCGGCAAACCGCAGGCCGCGCTGCGCCGCCGCCGCGCCAACCATATTCATCACCTCGGCAGTCCGTGCAAACTCATCCATCGTCATGGGCGACAGCGCTTTTTGGATCAGCGGAAACAGTTCCTCCATCGGCAGCCTGAACACATTCTCGATGTACGGCCAAAGCAGCATGCGCGGAAGCGATGCTGTCACAAACATGCAGCCAAGTTCGTCCGCCTCGTCAAACGCCTTGTTCAGATTCTGCAGGTCGAACTGCAAATGTCCGCTCGGGCACGTGATGCCAACTGCTTCCATGGCGGCTCGAAACTCCTTCGCGGTCGCCAGCGACCCCAATCCCGCCGTCTCAACCTCGGTGTAGCCAATCTCAGCCAGCCGCCGCAGCGTGCCCGGTGTATCCGCCATCATGGCTTCGTTCACGGCATACAGCTGGATCCCAATTCCCAGCCCAAGCGGCCCTGCGGGGTTTTGCGTACTCATGCACCCTCACCTCGTCGTCGACATAGAATCCTACCCGACCCGAACGCACGCATTCACCTCCATTGAAGCAATCCATCCAAATACAGTGCGAGCAAGTAGGTGTGCGAACAGCCTGCCTGATACTCCTGCTCGTGCCTCGCTCAAATCGCGTCTACCACTGTGCTCGGTGCGTCACCTGCCTCGGCCATCACCGGCGCCATCATGAAAGACGGCGGCAACGTCCGCGGTCTCAACACCGCTGCCACGCTCTGGTGCTCAGCCGCAGTGTGAGCCTGCGCCGGCATGGGGCCGCACTCGCGTTCGAACTCCGCGCCGAACCATGGGCCAGTCCGCGGAATAGACCGAAACCGCCGGCGAATCCGAATAGCGTCAACCCTTGAAGTCCTCATGCCCCACGGACACACGTTCATCAAAGATGTAGCACTCACCCTGCCACTGGCTGCGCTCCGCGGGCACCTCTTCCAGGTACCTCAGGATGCCGCCCTTTAGATGGTAGACCTCGGGAAACCCCTGCTGCAGCATGTACGCCGAAGCCTTCTCGCACCGGATGCCACCCGTGCAGAACATCGCAATCCTGCGATGCTTCTCCGGATCAAGATGCGCGCACACATACGCCGCAAAGTCTGAGAACGTTGCTAGCGGCGGCGCCACCGCTCCGGCAAACGTGCCGATCTCCGTCTCATACATATTCCGCGTATCCAGCACAAGCACATCCGGCGATGACACCAGTTCATTCCATGCCAGCGGCTCCACATACATCCCAGGCCGCGAAGGATCGACGGCCGCTCCACGAAACGTAATAATCTCGCGCTTCAGCTTGAATTTCAGCCGGCGAAACGGCGCTGCCTCTGAGGTCGAAAACTTTACCTCGGCACGGTCAAGGCCCGCATGCTCCGCAAGAAACTCCAGCAGCCGGTCGATGGTCTCCGCAGACGCAGCCATCGTGCCATTGATCCCTTCCGGCGCAATCAGCGTCGTGCCCAGCAAATCCGTATCCGCGAACGCCGCCCGTAGTGCAGTGCGTAGCGCCGCAGGATCGGCCAGCGGAAAAAACCGGTAATAAGCAGCAACGGTATACATCCTCTTCCATTCTAAAACCGCGCAGTCCAGAACAACGTTGCGCGTCCGCCGCACGCTAAGACCGTACCCCGCCGCCATCTGGCCCGGCATCTCTGCCTCTGCATCATCGAACCGCTGCTATGGTGAATGAAACTAATCACCACTCGCGTCCCGAAAAGAGGACTGACCCTGAAATACCGCCACCGTGTTCTGGGCCTGCTGTCCGTGCTGCTCGTCATCACCTATCTCGACCGCGTATGCCTCGCGGTCGCCGGCCCACGCATGCAGTCCGCCCTCCACGTCGGCCCGGTCCAGTGGGGATGGATTACCGGCGTCTTCACGATCTCTTACGCCGCCTTTGAAATACCCAGCGGCTTCCTTGGCGACCGTCTGGGCCCACGCCGCCTTCTTACACGCATCGTGCTCTGGTGGTCGCTTTTCACTTCGTTGACGGGGTTGGTCTCCAGCGTCAACCTGCTGCTGCTCGTTCGCTTTTGCTTTGGCATGGGCGAGGCCGGCGCTTACCCTAACACGGGCATCGCTATCGCCCGTTGGTTCCCACCATCTCAGCGCACCAGCGCATGGGGCTTCGGTACCATGTCGGGCCAGATCGGTGGAGCCATTGCACCGCTCCTGGTCGTTCCGATTCAAATGCGTTACGGCTGGCGCGCCAGCTTCTACGTCTTCGGCGTCGCCGGCGTGCTCTGGTCCATCGTCTGGTATTGGTGGTTCCGCGACAGCCCCCGCGAAATGCCCGGCATCTCCGCAGAAGAGCTTGCCGAGACCGAGCCCATACCACCCGCGCATCACACTCTGCCTTTGGCACAGGGCATCCGCAGCGCGAATCTGTGGGGCGTCATGCTCATGGCAGCCGGCTATGCCTACACGCTTTACTTCTTCCAGTCGTGGTTCCCCACGTACCTCGTCAAAGGCCGTGGCTTCAGCGAGAGCGGCCTGCTCCTTGCCTCGTTGCCCTTCATCATCGGAGCCGCAGCCAACATCGCCGGCGGCTTCCTGTCTGACGCCCTCGTGCGCCGCCTCGGCCTCCGTTGGGGACGGAGTGGATTGGGCTGCGCAGCCCTCGCCGCCTCCGCCGCCCTCATGACAGCCGCCATGCTTACGCACGCACGTCTGCCCTCGCTCATCCTGCTCTCATTCAGCTACGGCTTCATTACCCTGCAGCAGACCAGCGTCCTCGGCATTTGCCTCGACATCGGCGGTTCCTACTCCGGCGCAGTCACCGGAGCCATGAACACCGCGGCCTTCGCCGCAGCGTTCATCTCCTCTGTCGCGTACGGCTACATCGTCAAAGCCCGCGGCTACGACGCGCCCTTTATCCCCATGATCGCCCTGCTGGCCGTTGGCTCTATCATCTGGCTGAGGATAGATGCATCCCGGCAAGTTATAGCGGAGTAAGAACCGCCGGCCATCTACTTTTTAGCGGAAGGCGGCAGCATCCCATTCAAACGCAGATAGCTCGCCATCTGCGAATAGTGGTCCTCAAGGTCGTCCGTCAACTCAATAAGCGCACGCGCGCGCGGCTTCTTCACTCCGCCGAAATACGTGATCGTCGCACCAAGGCTCGAATCTTTCAACCCGTCCATTGCCTTCCCACAGGCATCAAATGATTGCTTTAGAAGGGGCGCCAATTGATCCTTCGGCATCGTCTCTGCAACTGCCGGTGGCTTGCCCGGGCCGTCTCCGGTGAGCATGCCGCATACAGCAAAATTCGCCTGGACAACGTGCGCAACAATCTTGCCGTACGTCCACTGCTCCGGCGTCGGACGATAGCCGTACTTGTCCGCCGGCATCTCCTCAGCAGCCGCGATCATGTAACCAGACTGCCGCTGGACGATCTCGTTCGCGCTTGCTACGACCGGGTTGGACGCATCCTGCGCACGCGCACCAACCGAAACGGCCGCCAGCACCATCACTCCCACTACAACCTTCATGTGTCACCTCGAACTCATCCTAGCGTGTATCCCGGCGCCAGGGCGTGGACACACGCTAAGTTTCGCGTGACTCACGACAACTAGACTTTCACGTCGCCCTCTTCTTCACCATCCCAATACGTAATCCGGTTCGCATGTGCCTTGATCAGCACCACCCCGGGTGTATCCACACCCTGCTCGAACCACCGCTCCAGATCCTTGCTCCAATGCTCCTCAAACACAGCCTTGTCGCGGATCAACTCGGCCGTAGCCTCAATCGAGATAAAGATAGGCGGCTTTCCCAGCAAACCACCCTTGCCCTGGAGCGATAATCCCACCTGCGGATTCCGTTTAATGTCATCCACCATCCGCGAGTCTTCCCACGTAAAGAAGTATGAGTCGCCGTCATACTCGACATCCCCGTTATTGCTCATTGGCCGAGCCGCAATCTGCCCACCCTCCGTACGCGTCGACAGCATCGTAAAGTCAATGTCCCCAACCTTCTTCGCCAGCTCCTGCATCGTCATCTCATCACCTCGCACCAAGACGGTCTGATGCCTCGATCTTCACTTCGTACACCAAGCAGATTCATTCAGATGAACACCAGCATTCGCAATCTGCGACATCACGCAACAAGCCCTTGATGCAACACCAAGTGAACTTTCGGTCACTCAGGGCTGGATCAACTGCAATGCCTGAGTTAGCGTCAGTGTGCGAACCATCCAATCTCTGGAGACTAGAAAAGTTCGGATTCCGCAGGTCCTACATAGTCCACTTTCACGTAGAGGCGAACTGGTTCAGCGCCCGGATGAGAGAGCCTTGCCCTTAGGACGTAACGGCCTTCGTGTGGGACGGTGACCCCTACAGTCAGGGGAATCATTGCTTCTGCCTTACCACGAACAGTCGCGACGGGCTCACTGCCCGGCATCAGTATCTCTAGCTCCACATGCTGCAGCGTGTCGGCGTAGACATGGACATGGACGCGCGAATGGGCGGCTGGCCAGATCGCACCGGCAACGCGAAACACGCCGTGGATGGCTTTGCCGCCGTAATGAAACGTCTCATTCGTATCGCCGAGGTCGTCGTCCATCTCGAACTGTTGAACGGTGCGGCGCGGAACAGGCAGGAAGCCGCCGCTGATACCTGCTGGCCCCCAGACAAAATAGGTGAGCGGCGGTTGGTGGATGTGCACCCGACCATGGCCGTCGGTCCAGATGTGATGAGGGCGTGTGCCGCTGTAATCATGCAGCCGCGTGTGCGGAGGGAACGCAGTCTCAATCCACGCGCCATGCCAGTGAGTGCCGTCATTGTTGATCGCGACGATCGCGCGCGCTCCGCGTTCCAGAACTAACAGTTGCTGCGACCCCTGGTAGCGAACGAAATAGGAGCCACTCTTAAAGGCAAGCTTCTGATGGCACCAGACGAGATTTGTCAGCCATCGGCGGGTCGGAATCGCGTGTGCGGTTGTAGCAGTGATCCATGGTTCGACGTTCGTAAACAGGTCTTCGTAGTAGAGTTGCGGGCTGCCGTCGACGGTCATGGCAACGGCGTAGGCGAGCGGCATTCGTGGATCATCCGGATCGAGAGTCGGGCCGATGCTGCCGTGGGCTGTGTCATGGTTGCTGACAAAAGGGACTGTCTTAAAGCGGTCCTGTTGCTGCTGGCCGGGCAGACTGCTGACATCGAAATACCCGTGCGACTGGACCATATCGGCAAGCGCAAAACGTAACGGATAGTCGAACGTTCCGCAGCGGCCAAGGGTTGCGTCAGCCCAACTATCCACCGTGCCTTGCGAACCCGTGACGTACTCACCTACTGCGAAGTACTCCAATCCGCTGCCCATCGCGTTGTACAGCAGATCCTCGACAACCTCAGGCGGATAGCCATCCACATCGTCGAAGCGGAAGCCGTCGACACCGGTCTGCTTAAAGAGCCATGTGAACCAGGCGCGCGCATTGGCGCGTGCGGCGCAGTTGGGGTCGGCACTCTCCGTGTCGCTGCATCGGCCCTGATAGCAGAAATCGGCTCCAAAGCTGTTCACCGGGCTCGGCGTCCAATCGCCCTCAGGATGCCAGTGTTGGGGGTTGTAATGGAAGTCGAGCCAATTCCGCGGCCAACGGCCCGTGCCAGGGCCAGCGTGTCCTGAGGGCTGAAACAGTGTGTACTGCTGACCACCAGATTGAAATGGCGAGGAAGGATCAGGCGAACCGCCGCCGCAATGGTCCAGGACAATGTCGGGGTAGACCTCAAGCCCGTTCGCATGAGCAACGGCAACGAGGCGGAGGAACGAGTCCATGGTGCCGAAGCGTGTGCCGACCGCACCGTTCTGATCTTTCTGGCCAAGATCGTAATAGTCGTAGGGCGTGTAGCCCATGTTGCCGATGGCATTGGTGTCTTTGCACGGCGGCGGCGTCCAGATGCCGTCAAACCCAAGAGCAGCGATCCGTGGCGCCAGCTTGGCAAGATAGGTGTACCAGTCTGCGGGGTAGTTGGCATTCCAGCAGTTCCACCAGAATGTCTCTAGCACCACCTTGCCGTTCCAGGGATTGGTCACTGCTTCTCCTCGGTGCCATGACTCAATGCGCTGACTGCGATTGTGCCACGAAGAGATGGGTACAGTGCCGACCGCCGTTGGCCCGGGTCAGGACATCACAACCTAGTGACTCGGTCCAATCTCCACCACATTCCGTATCCAGACATTCCGGAATGAAAGTGGCTCGCTCTTATCGCCATGCGCCTGCAGCTTGATAGGCGCGGTATCGTACGCCTTGTACATCGGCGGCCCAACGTAAAACGTCTCGCCTTGAAGCTCAAAGTGGTTCTCCACCAGCACGCCATTCAGAAAAACCGTCGCGAATGCCGGCGTTTTCACACCACCATTTGCGTAAAACCGTGGGGCAGTCCACACCACGTCATAGCTCGACCACTCACCCGGCTTCCGTGCCGCGTTTGCGAGCGGAGCTGTCTGCTTGTACAGGCTGCCCAGCATGCCGTTGGTGTACGTCGGGTTGTTGTAGCTGTCCAGTATCTGCAACTCATAGCCCGCATCGCCTGGCCCTGTTGAGGCCAGAAACACCCCGCTGTTCCCGCGCGCCTGGTCCTTGCCCTCGATGCTCGCGGGAATCTTCCACTCCACGTGCAACTGGTAATCCTTGAAGGCCTGCTTCGTCTGGATATTTCCGCCGCCGCCCTTCTTCACCGTCATCACGCCGTCATGCACATCCCAGTCCGCCAGCGCACCATCCTTCGCGGAGACCCACTGCGACACATCCTTCCCATCGAACAGCACAATCGCGTCCGAAGGAGCCTGCCCCACTACATCGGCAGGTGTGACGACCGGCGGCACCGGCTGGTAAAACTCCGTATCCTCATGCTTCGGCTTGGGGGCAGCCGACGAAGTCTGACCCGCGGCTTGGCCTTGAGTTGCAACCTGGGCCCGTATTGGCATCAACGCCGTAGCTAGAACCGCCAGCCCGGCACAGCGAATCAACACCTGAAAAGAATCACGCATCATGGTGCGAGTGAGCATACATCGGCTCGGCCTGTGTGCGCGAGTGCCTGCAATCCCTCGCGGGCAGTCCCGCACATCCCGACTGCCTGATTTACACTTACGGGAAGACATTTTCGGGTCCTTCCCGTCCCTTGTAGAGACCGCATCGCTGCGTCTGGCGGCGTTGCGGGGAGGTTTCTTTTGCGCCGTATCGCCGTGTTGTTGTTTCTCTTCTTCGTGCTGCCCGTGAGCGTCGCGCTTTCTGGTTGCTCCAAGGGATCGTCCTCTACGTTTTGCAGCGGCTCGGTCGGGCCGCAGACCGGCACCGCGCAGAACATCGTTCTGCAGCCGCAGATCGGCGGCATCAGCCTGGGTTTCGCGCAGACGTTCGCGGTCACCACGCCATCTGCCACCGATTGCAAAAACAACCCGGTCACCGTCGCCAAGTACACCTACGCCACCGTGCCCGCCAACGGCGCCGCCGGTCAGGCAGTGGCTGATGTGAACCCCACCACCGGCGCACTCTGCGCAGGCGAGTGGAACCGTAATAGCGCTGGCGGCGTCCCTGCCTACACCTTCTGCACAGGCACCAACGCGAGCGGCGTGGCAGAGCTCACGGCATCCGGTGGCGGCGCCAACAGCAACAAGGTCCTAGTCTACGTACACCCGCAGATCACCTCGATCGCGCTCGGCTCCGCATCGACCGACTGTACCAACGATCCCGCGACCAACTGCCCGCAGTACACCGCAACGACCACCACCACGGCCGCGCCCTATACGCCAAATACCTGCCTTTCGTTCAATAACAGCGCGCTGCTGGTGACACGCTTCTTCGCCGGTACCAGCAACATCACCTACAACGCGGGTCACGCGACCTTCACCGCTCAGACTGCCGGGCTGCTTACCATCAACAATGACAGCGGCGTCGTTACCGCCCTCGCACCAGGCAGCACCGTGGTCACCGCCACCATTGCGCAGTCCACCTCAACGGCCGGTCTCGTCTCCGTCTGCCCGCCCAAGTCCATCACCATCACCACGCCAAACACTGCAAACGGCACCGTGACCGTGAACCCGAACAATACGGAGCCCATCACAGCTACCGTTCTGGACACCAATGGCGTTACGCTCACGGGCCTGTCGCTTACGTACACCTCCACTACCCCGGTTACCGCGCCTGCTTCCTCCACCGGCATCACTCCGGCCTTCCCCGGCGTCGCCGCTATCAACGCATACTGCCTGCCGCCGCTCTGCAATCCATCACCATTTGGCTCAGTAGGCGCAGTCGGTACAGGCAAGCCGGTCGCGTCCAATACCATCACGTCCGTCACACCGGGCAGCAATAGCACCCGGCTCTGGATCGCCAGCACCGACTCCAAGTACATCGTGCCGGTGGATCTCACCACAAGCGCCGTGCCTTCGCCGATTCTTCTGCCATACCAGCCAAACTCCATGCTGCTGACGCAGAACGGCCAGAGCATTCTGCTCGGATCAAGTTCCGGGCTGATGACCTACTCCACTTCGACCAACTCCTTGTCCTCGACCAATGTCGGCGTCCAGGGACCCGTCATCGCGCTTTCTCCGGATTCCGCCACAGCCGTCATCACCGATCCGACCCGCAAGCTCATCTACGTCTACGGCATCTCGACAGGCAGCATCGTGACGTACAACGGTGTTGCCACACGCGCTGCCTTTACGCCGGACGCCACGGTGGTCTACATCCTCACCGACAGCAATCAGTTGCTCGTGTACTCCACCTTCACCGGATGGCAGAGCTACGACCTGAGCGCAACCGGCGCCAACGACGTTGCTGTAACCGTACCCAACGTAGGCGCCTTCGTCGGTGGAGCCACCGCCATCAGCGGCCGCTCCTACTGCCCCAACGCTACGGTCTCGCCTACGGTCTTCTTCCCGCAGGCCTCGCTCACCACCGTCGCTCCAGCAGTAGGTGACCGTGTGGCCACCACCAATGATGGCAAACACCTGCTCGACGTCCGCCTACCCTCCAGCGGCGGTACGCCCATCGTCAACGACATCACGTTCACAACGTCGACCACAGCCCGCGATACCGTCGTCGTAAATGCCGACGGCACCATCACAAAGACGCCCGGCGTAGCCACCTACACCGGCGTGCTTCCGACCGGCGACTGCCCGGAAGACCTCTCGGCAGCCACCTATGGCGCTGTCCCCAAGTGGGGCACCACCGTTAACACCGTCTCGTTTACCGGCGTATCCACTCCCACCGTCACCGGCGTCTTTCCGGCATCCGATTCCACCATCGCCTTCGCTACCTACCTGCCCACGGCAAGCGCTGCAAGCACAGGCGCCATCCTGCCGGCATACACACCAGCCTTGGGCGGTGCGGGCTCGTTCAAGGCAGTTACCCTCGCAGCGGGAGCCACCGCGCCAGTCTCAGGCGTCTTCTCCTCCGATAACAAGACCTTCTTCACAGGCACAGCCGGCGACAACAAAGTCCATCTCATCACCCGCTCCACACTCACCGACACCAGCCAGCTTGCACCCAACTTGCCCAGCATCAGCGCCAACGGTGCCTCTGCGGCCCCGAACCTGATCGTCCAGTACCCACGCAGCGTCACCAACCAGTAGGGCTACTTCGTGGCGTGCCTCGGGCTTCGCCTTGCCCCTCCCGATGGTCGGGATCAAACTTCTTGCCGACCGACGGGAGGGCTAAGCGAAGCAGCAAAAAGGCGCGCAAACGCCCGCCCGCGCGCAGCGGGCCCGTCCGCCAGGACAGCGGTTCCTAACAAACAGCATGATGCACAAAGGCCCGGCAATTTTTAGCCGGGCCTTTGTGCATCAACCATATGTCAAGCCAGGCGCTTCGCCATCACATCCCGGGAAATCGCGTCCAGCACCCCGTTCAAAAACGTAATGCTCTCCGGAGCCGCATACCTCCGTCCAATCTCCAGCGCCTCGTTGATGATGATCGGGTGCGGCGTTCCCTTAAAGCCCACCATCTCCGCTACAGCGGTCCGCAGCAGGTTTCGGTCCACCGCAGCCATCCGGTGCAGCCGCCAGTTTTGCGCATGCGCCTCAATCAGATCGTCGATCTCCTCGTTCCGCTCCATCGCCACGCGAAACAGATCCTCTGCAAAGCTCTGCGTCTCCAGATCCACCGTCTGCTTGCCCTCGTCATCCGTGCGGCTCGTCCAGAACACCCGGCGAACCTCCGCCGCCGTCTGCTTGCCCATATCCGACTGATACAGCATCTGCATCGCTAGCTCGCGGGACTTGCGCCTCGTACCGGCCACTACAACACCGCCTGTGCAGCCGGAAACTGCCCGATCACAGCGTCCGCAGTCTTCGCCGCAACCACGCCGCTGCCCTCATGCTCATCGGCATGCCCCAGCTTCCGTGCAATGCTCACCATCTCAATCGCCGCGACAGCAGCCTCAAATCCCTTGTTACCGGCCTTCACGCCGGCGCGGTTCAGTGCCTGCTCAAGCGTCTCGCACGTCAGCACCCCAAACGCATGCGGCACGCCCGTGTCCTGCTGGCTCTGGCCAATCCCGCGCGCCGCTTCGTTGTAGATAGCCTCATAGTGAGCCGTCTCACCCCGCAACAAACAACCCAGCGTAATGATCGCGTCATACTTGCGCTTGCCGCTCGCATCGCGCAGATCCGCCATCATCCGCGCCGCCGCAGGCACCTCCCACGCACCGGGCACACGAACAATGTCCACATCCGCCTGCCTGCCACCCGAGCGCAGAATCGCATCCAGCGAGCCCTGCAGCAGCCGGTCCGTGATGACCGCATTCCAGCGCGCCGTCACAATCCCAAACCGCATCCCAGCCGCATTCAGATCGCCCTCAAGCGCGACGGGCCGGCCAGCCAGTACATCCTCGCGCTCCCAAAACCCAAACGACAGTCCGTCGCCAAGCGCCAGCGTAAACATCCGGCTCTTCCAATGCGTTTCTGTCACGCTGCTCAGCCACTCTGCAATCTCTTCTGTGCGAGCCTCAGCGCTTAACCACCGCTTCACAATTCCATGGACAATATCTAGCTGCGTGCACTCGATTAGCAGCTCCGGCACGGCAGGCAGCCGACCGGTCACAAACTCCGCATTGCCCAGCGGCGCGATGAACGATGCGCCCTTACCCTCGCTGTCTTCCCATCCCTTGCCCGGCTCAAAGCCAAGCTCTGCAAACAGCTTCGACAACCGGTCCCAACTCGCCGGCGAACCCACCGGCTTCACCACTGTCAAACCCTTAATCATCCTTCGATTCTACGTGCCTTGCACGTCACACCGCATCTCGTTCCGAAATGGAAGGGTACGCGCGTTTAGGCAATACGACAGAGATCAAATCCGGCTTACTCCCCCATAGATTCGGAGCAGCGCAAAGCACACTCTCCCAGAGGAATCCCCATGCGCTGGAGAACGAACCATGCGGCTCATCTGCGGTGTCCTGTCCTTCGAATCAAAGATCTCCGGCACCGATCTCCTCATTCCCATGTGCGAGGCCATGCAATCTCCCACCCGCCGCGCCATGGTGTCCATGTGGACCGACGGCCCAGCTGCACTCGCCGTCATGGACTTCTCCCGTAACGACGCACCACCCGAAGCTCATCCCATCCCACGCAACGGCTCTTTTGCCCTTGCAATCGACATTCGCCTCGATAATCAAGACGAACTCCGCAACACGCTGGACCTGCCCAACGCCGCCAGCACAGACCTCGCCTTCCATGCCTTCGAAAAGTGGGGCGCCGACACACCTTCCCACCTTCTCGGTGACTTCGCCCTTGCCTGCTTCAACCGCCGCGAGCACACCCTCACTCTCGCCAGGGATATTTTCGGCATCCGGCCCATCGCGTACCACCACCAGCCCGGTCGCCATGTCGTCTTCGCATCGTTTCCACGCGGGCTCTTTCCCAGCGGCCTCGTCCCCCGTGACATCAATCCTGTCTCCATCGCCCGTCAGATCCAGCTTCGCTTCCCCGCTGAGGACACCCTCTTCCGCAACATCCATATGGTGTCCCCGGCACATACCATCGCTTTCTCCCGCAACGGCGAACGGACGCAGCGGTATTGGCGGCCACAAATCCAGCCATGCAGCCACAAGAGCCCCGATTCCGCGGCGGAAGAGCTCCGCTCTCTTCTGGATAAGGCAGTTCGCTGCCGCATGTCCGCCACGGGCGCCGTCGCAGCCCACCTCAGCGGTGGTCTCGACTCCTCCACCATCGTCACCTTAGCCTCGCTTGCGCTCCGCACCAGCGGCGATCCGCGCGCCGTCCACGGCTTTTCGTTCTGGCCGGAGGAGCGTCCCGAGTTCAACCTGGAGTACGAGCGCCCCTTCGTTGAGTCCGTCCTCGCAAAGGATCCAACCATCATCTGCCACCGCATTCCAGCAGAGCCGTCCGGTCTCTGGATGACAGCTCACCTTCACCCAGACCGCATTCTTCCGCTTTCTGACAACAACCCCGAAAACGCCATCTGCATGCAGGCCGCGGCGCTCGGTGCGGACAGCATCCTCTCCGGCTGGGGCGGCGACGAAGGCGCTACCTTTAATGGCCGCGGCGTCATGGCGCAATCCCTGCTTACGCTTCGCTGGAACTACATCGCCCACGAGATGAAGGCACTGCGCGCAACCCGCGGCTGGTCAAAGATGCATGTAGCTGCGGGCGAAATTCTGCCTTTCATCATCCCGGATGCGGCCCGCAGCCTCAAAGACCGCCTTATCCGCCGCCAGCGAATGGCAGATGAGCGCTGGCGCGATCTCCTCCAGCCGGCCGTCACACACGCGATTGCCATGCAGAAAAAGCAGCAGTCATTGTCCATGGGCCCCAGCGCACGGCACAACCAGCTTGCGCTCTTGCGTTCCGGACATCTCTCCTGGAAAGCGACGATGTGGGCTACAGCAGGTGCTCACTATGGCGTTGGCTTCGCGTTCCCCATGCTCGATCGCCGCGTGGTCGACTTTACCCTCTCCATGCCTGCCCAGTGGCATCTCCGGGACGGCTACAAACGCCGCCTTATTCGCGATGCCACCGAAGGTCTGCTGCCCGACACCGTCCGTTGGCGGCACAACAAGATCGTCCCTTATCCCCAGTTCGTCGAGGAAATGCCGGAGCAACGCGACGACATTGTGAATCGCGTACGCGAACTCGCTGCGTTGGCAGCCGTTCGTGCCATCTTCCGCGTGGATCAGCTGCTGGCCCTCGCTGAAGCCGTCCCAACGGCAGAGCAGGCACGCTCCACTCCCAGCTCCGCCTCGGCACAAACATTAGTCACACTAAGCAGCGTCATCGCCTGCTGTAACTTCTTGATACAAAATATGTGATATTACCTGTGATATCTCAGCAGATATCGTTCATGACTTATAAGTCCCTATTTGGAACGATCCAGATGATTTACTGATATCACGCTTCATAGAAGGGAAGTAAGTAGTCGATAGCATTGGAATAACACCTGTGCGGCGAACTGAAGTTACTAAATCCCATCCGCGCAGAGGAAAGTCACCGATGCAGACGACCATGTCCCCAGCCGCCAAGAAGCATTGGACAACCCCAGCCATCACCGCCATCCGATCCGCTAACACCGCCGAACAGGCCGGAATAGTGAAAGGTTCCGATAATACTGAGGTGCTCGGTCTTCTCTTCGGACCTACTAGCTAATTCATTCAACCCACGCACTCCATTACAGGGCGGCGCCGCACCGCCGTCCTCCTTTTTGTTAATACGAGAGAGCGTTTCGCACCAGATCTGCCCAAAGTAAACACCTGCGCATCGTCTGGCAGAACGTGTTGCAAAGGGCTGACGCACATCTCTGAGGGAGCCCCGTCATGCAAACGCGTCCACCCACACACAGCAAACCATGGACCGCGCCGACGATTACGGCAATCCGCTCCCTCTCAAACGCCGAAGCCGGTATGTTTTTTACAATCGAAGTCTTACATCTGCTTGGAATCAGCAGCTAACTCCGCAGAACTCACCACACCGCTGTTCGAGGCCACAGATGGCGGAGCCATGTCCAGCCACACTGCCGCTTGCTACCATCAGCGCATGGCACGTACACCCAGCAACACTGATCTACCCCTAGGCACCGTTTGCCCAGCCTACGAACTCCCTGACGTGCTCACTGGCCACGCCATCGGCCGCGACGATATCTTCGCCGGGCCGGATGACACGCGCATGGGCCTTTTGGTCGCCTTTCTCTGTGTTCACTGCCCCTTTGTGCAGCACATGGAGAGCGCGCTCACAGCGATGCTTGCGCGCTACACAGGCAGCATCGCCGCAGTCGCCATCATGTCCAACGATGTGGCGACGAATCCGGATGACAGTCCTGAGGGTATGCGGGCGCAGGCGGAGCGGCTGGGTTGGGCGGCGCTTGGGATGCCGTATCTGCTTGATTCTTCACAGGAAGCTGCGCGTGAGTTCCATGCGGCGTGTACGCCGGATCTGTATTTGTTCAATGCGCGGTATGAGCTGGTGTATCACGCGCAGTTTGATCGCACGCGGCCGTATCGACAGTCTGACGCGACGGCTGGTGTGGAACGGCATCCTGAGATCCATGCAGAGGCGCATGGTGCTGATCTGGAAGGGGCTATACGGACGCTGCTGGCTGGTGAACCGCCTGTCAGCCCGCAAATTCCTAGCCTTGGATGCAACATCAAGTGGCGCGATTCGTAGTCGTTGCACTCAGAAATGGTCGTCTTCCAGAGGCTCCAAACGCGCTTTTAGAGCGTGTGTTTTGGAGCATTTTTGATCGCTTTTTCGCACTTTTTCGCTGTTTATAAAACCCTCGTTGTTCTGCCAGCTCTTCTGTGAGCTTCTGGGCTTCGCGTTGCGAGGTCTGTGCCAACCTCCTGCAAGACGGCCAGCGCTTCAGGATGGACACGCTCGCCGGTTCTGTCACCGTTGAGATGGCCTGCGCCTCTGTGGGTCGGCAAGGTGATTGAAGAATGCGGCGGCCATCTGCGACCGCCGGGCGTTGTGAACGCACGCGAAGATTACCTTGAGCATGATGTCTCAATTCCTACGGGCGGATGACCATAGAACGCCAAGCGGATAGAGGCTGCTGGCGAATTCTTGAGGAGTAACGTGTCAACTGTTTTGTGGACTAAGCGGCTTGCGTTGTTTGGTATTTTGCTTGACTTTGCTCTTGACCTGGTTCTCGACATCTACAGCGATTGCACAAAGCAATTGACGCCGCGTCAACAGCATGATTCCCTCTAGATGCTTTGCAAATGGCGTTGGACCGCAAATGCAGGGGGCACCGTGGGTAAGCAACATCGCGATCAGGTTGTCGACAACATGGAGCAGCTTTTGAAGAGGCTGCAGGCAAACGATGATACCGCCATCCAATCACTCACCGCGCAGTCGGAGGACAAGTCGCCCGCGGCTGTCGAGGCTCTCCGTCAAAAGTCCATTGCAGCGCTGCAAATCTCCATTGCAGAGGCCGATCAGGAAGACGCGCCCGACGACGGGATATTCCACTCGCGGAACCCCCTCACAGGAATATTCCAATCGAGTCTGAAGCAAAGTTTCGAAAACGGTACAGACCAAATCGTTCCTGAACTATCGGCATTCGGTGAGGGTAACGCTCTGGTATGGATTCCCACCGGTATTGAGGCAATTCTCGACCACTTTACGCCGAAAGCACCCTTCCGCATCGCCACTGATGCCAGCCGACACACACTGCCGGAAAAGTGCAAGGTGGCACTGCTCGCCGACTGGGGAGCCGACAACGACCATGCAAAGCGTCTCGCCGACATTGCATTCAAGCGGGATGCCGACTTCTGCATTCATCTAGGAGACATCTACTACTCGGGCTCCAAATTGGAGTGCGAGGCTTTTCTTCGCAACTGGCCGCTGAAGAATCCAGACGGTACACCTATACAGGGCCGCAGTTTTGCGCTCAATGGCAACCATGAGATGTATGCGCAGGGCGTGAACTACTTCAACGTAGTGCTTCCCGCCTTTGGACAAGAAGCCAGCTACTTTGCTCTCGGCAACGACAATTGGCAGTTCGTGGGCCTTGACACCGCCTATGTGCCTTTCTCCATCACTGGGATCGGCCAAGACGTCCGGCTTCAGAACCAGGCGCAATTCCTCATCGACAGCCTCAATACTGCGGAAGCTCGCGGCGCTAAAACAATCCTGTTAAGTCACAACCAGCCAGTCTCCGCTCATCTGCCCGAGGCCGATGCGGCCGGCACGCTCTATGAGGACTATGTCCAAAATATCCTTGGCAAAGGTGTCCACTACAACACGGTGTTAGGCTGGTTCTTCGGTCATGAACACCGCTGCACCATCTACGACGACGGCAAGACTGAATACTTCAAGGCACGCCTGATTGGGAATGGAGCGATCCCGCACCATCCGCAAACCGAAGCCGCCGAGGCAGTCACACCCAACGGCGCTCACACAACCCCTTTTACTGACGTCAATCGTAAAACGCTTGATGACGGGCCACTCGCTATCAGCACCTTCGTACTTATGACCATCGATGGCACGACCGCGCAGATCGAGTACATCAACGAGGACGAAACAATCTTCTTCACCGAAACCTGGTCTAGTAACGTGCGCAACTCACAGACACCAGTTCCAAACTCCTAAGCTCCGTCGAGCCTGGATGATCGATGTCTAGTGGGAAGACGTATCTGCCTGCTAAGTAGATTGCCAGCCGCGGGATTCTTAGGGGCGCGGGTTTTTGCTTGCGTGCTCCTGTTTGGTGCCGTGGCCGCGCTCTTGGTGGGGGCATATCTGTTGGCACAGCTGAAGCTGTGCCCTTCCGAAAGCGGTTTGCGCTTTGCGCGAATCCCACCTTCGACAAGCTCAAGGGCAGGCTCGTAGCTTCGCGAAGATGGGCAGCCTTGTCCGTTGATCGAGAAAGTCATGCCTTCAGCGCGCTCTGATATTTGGTTGGACATGTATCCAGATCGCAGCGTTTATAGAGCGGGCCGTTGGCCCTTTGTCTTCAAGGGCATGAAAACCCAAGCCTTCGGCCTGGGCTAAGATATTGTCGCGCCTTTGGCGCTTGTCTTGGCGGGGCACTGAGGCTCAACGATTTTCCGGCGTATCGGGGCGGAGAGGTCAGCCTCCCGCCCATACTTTCCCGAGGCCAATTGCTTACCGAACGAAACTATAGGCGTTGCGCTTACGCGTTGAACGTTGCGCTACGCGTCGGCGATGCCTGGGTTTGGTGGGTCTATGCCGAGTGCGGTCGCCAGGGCTACGAGGTGGTCTTGTTCGTCTACGAGGATGGTGCGGAGGCTTTCGGCTATGGCGAATTCGTTGAGGAAGTCGGCTTGTTTTACACGCAGGCGGTAGTTTTTGATGGTTTCGACTTCGTTTTCGAGGTCGAACTGGAGCATATCTTCGTTCTTTTCGCTGGTTTTTACCGGCTTTTGTTGCGATGCGGGCATGCCGCCGAGATAGTCGACGTGGTTTGCGATGGCGATGGCGTGGCGCAGCTCTTCGGTTGCGTGGACGGCGAGTTCGTCGGCGATGTTCATGTACTGCGCGCCCTTGAGCACGGCGGAGTAGTTCACGTAGGCGATGATCGCCTGGTACTCGCGTGAGAGGTCTTCGTTCAGGGCCGCTATGAACTGCTCGCGGGTTACTTCTATTGGGCTTGCCATCGTTCTCTCCGTCGATCTGTTGATTCTATGATGCCTGGTCAAGGCTCAGGCGCGCGTCCACGTGCTTAACGCGGACCTTCAGTCCGCAGCTACAAACTCCATTGCTGCCTGGGGCTGCGCCCCAGGCTTTTACAGCACGGGCTTTCAGCCCGTTACTTCAGCCTCATCTACAGCGCGATTTGCAGCCCGTTACCTCAGCTTCATCGACAGCATGGGCTTGCAGCCCGTTACTTGAGCTTCATGGCCTCTGGGTCCCATTGGACTGCCGTGCCCTTTTCGAGGCTTAGGTTGCTGAGGAGGGCTGCGCCTGCTGCGCGGAAGCCGAAGGTGGCGTCCTCGACCGGCTGCTGGCGGGTGCGCATGGATTGGAAGAAGTTGCGGAAGTGTTCTGTGGTGTCATCGTAGCCGCGCGGGGCGGTGTAGCGCTCCGTGGTTGTGCCGGTGATCTGCGCGTGCTCGGCGTAGGGGTATTTGGCCACGTAGGCCGCGCGCAGCTGGCGCTGCATGCCGGAGGTGAAGGTGTCGACGCTCATGCCGGGCCCTTTTTCGTGCGGCACTTTGTTGACGATGACCGCGTTGGTGGTGATCTCCATGGTGCCTTCGGAGCCGGTGAAGACGAAGCCTTCGCTCTCCTCGCCGCCGTTGACGAAGTTGACGCGGAGCTCGAGGTTCCAATCGCCCCAGGGGGACGTGTAGTCGAAGAGGCCCATCAGGATGTCGGGGACGTCACGGCCGTCGGTCCAGTAGCGGATGCCGCCGGTGGCGTAGGCCTTGGTGGGGCCGTGCGAGCCGGTGATGAAGTGGGTGCCGCTGAAGAGGTGGACGAAGAGGTCGCCGGCGACGCCTGTACCGTAGTCCTTCCACTTGCGCCACTGGAAGAAGCGCTCGGCGTCCCAGGGGCGCTGGGGCGCGGCGCCGAGGAAGCGCGGCCAGTCGCAGGTTTGGGGGCTAGCGTCGCCGGGTACGGTGTAGTTCCATGCGCCCTGGGAGCTGTTGCGGTCCCAGTGCGCCTGCACCATGTTGAGCTTGCCGATGGCGCCGGAGGCGAGGAGATCCCTGGCCTTAGCGTAGAGCATGTTGGAGACGCGCTGCGAGCCTACCTGGAGGATGCGGTTGGTCTGGTTGGCGGTGTTGATCATGGCGGGGCCGTCGCTGAAGAGGTGGATCATGGGCTTTTCGCAGTAGACGTCCTTGCCCGCGCGCATGGCGTCAGTGGCGGCCTTCATGTGCCAGTGGTCAGGGGTGCCGACGAGGATGGCGTCGACGTCCGGGCGGGCGAGGATTTCCCCATAGTCGCGGGTGGTCTGGAGGTCGTTGCCCCAGAGTTCCTTGGCGTGGGCGAGGCGGCCGTCGTAGCAGTCGGCGACGGCGACGAGCTTGACGCCGGGTATCTGGAGGGCGGCGCGCGTATCGGCCTGCGCCCTGCCGCCGATACCCACCACCGCCAGGTGAATCTGGTCATTGGGGCCGAAACGCCTCTGCTCCTGTGCGGCGGCAATGAGAGGGATGTGGGTGGCGGCGGCAGCCAGGCTGGCGGTTCTCAAGAACGCTCGGCGATTCAGGGTCACAGTGTTGTCCTCAGGCGGAACAGGGTTATCGTAAGCCACATCATGCTGCCAAAGCCAACCGGCTGGGGAACGCCAGCTTCCGCGAAAGAAGTGCTGCCCAGCCTGCCGGAAATCCTCTACAGTGTGAGAGACACCGTGACCCGCGGCGCTCTCACCTCTTTATTGCCCGAAGGATCTCCTGTGAAGCCAAACCTTTATCCCCTCGTTACCGGCGCTATCGCGCTTGCCGCTGCCATTGCGCCAAACGCCGCGTCCGCACAGCAGATTGTGCTCGCTGACCAGCAGGCGACCATCGCTGTTCCCAAGGCGGGCGTCTCCATGGACCTGAGTGCCATTGATAAGACCGCGGACCCCTGCACCGACTTCTATGCGTACGCCTGCGGTAACTGGCGCAAGAGTAATCCCATCCCCGCAGACAAAACGCGGTGGGGACGCTTCGACGAGTTGCAGGAGCACAACGTGTACACGGTCTATGCCCTGCTGAAGGACGCCGCCGACAATCCGAAGACGCCGCTGCAAACGAAGTACGGCAACTACTTTGCCGCGTGCATGGACACGGACCTGGCCAACAAGCTTGGGGCCGCGCCGATCAAGCCGCAGATGGACGAGATTGCCGCGTTAAAGGACAAGGCGAAGCTGGCTGCGCTGATCGGCAGGATGGAGAACCAGACGGGCAGCAGCATCCTCTATGGCTTCGGATCGCAGCAGGACCAGAAGGACAGCTCCAAGCAGATTCCAAGCGTGGGTCAGGGCGGTTTATCGTTGCCGGACCGCGACTACTATCTGCAAAAGGACGATCGGATGGTCAAGACGCGCGAGCAGTACCTCGAGCACATGACCAAGATGTTTACGCTGCTGGGCGACACACCGGTTGTAGCTGCGGCTGAGGCGCAGGCCGTCCTCCGCATTGAGACGGCGCTGGCGGAGGGTTCGGTGCCGCGTGTCGACCTCCGCGATCCCGCGAAGCGCTACCACATGCTTACGCAGGCTGAGCTGCAGGCTTCCACCCCAGACTTTATGTGGAGCGAGTACTTTAGCGCACTCAAAACGCCCGTGAAGACATTGAACGTCTCCACGCCGACGTACTTTGTGGCCATGAGCGGTGTCATCAAGAATTCCTCCACCGACGACTTGAAGAGCTACCTGCGCTGGCACACGGTGCACCGCGTGGCGGCCCAACTCTCCAGCGCGTTTGACGAGGAGAACTTCAACTTTTTCGCGAAGACGCTGGCGGGCCAGAAGGAACAGGCTCCCCGCTGGAAGCGTTGCACCGCAGCCACGGACCGTGCCCTTGGCGAAGCCGTAGGCCAGGACTGGGTGGCAAAGAACTTTACCCCTGCCGCGAAAGCCAACATGGAAGAGCTGGTGCACGAGCTTGAGGCAGCGCTCGGCGACGATATCAAGAACCTGGACTGGATGAGCGCCGCCACCAAGCAGGAGGCGCTTAAGAAGCTGGCTGCCTTCCGCGACAAGATCGGCTATCCCGAAACATGGCGTGACTACAGCTCGCTTATCGTCAAGCGGGATGATGCCGTGGGCAACGTGCTGCGTGACGAGGTGTATGAGGATCGCCGCGACATTGCCAAGATCGGGAAGCCCGTCGATGAGAAGGAGTGGGGCATGACGCCACCCACCGTCAACGCGTACTACAGTCCGTCCAACAACGACATCAACTTCCCCGCGGGCATTCTGCAGCCGCCCTTCTACGACTTCAAGATTGATCCGGCTGTGAACTTTGGGGCAATCGGCGTTGTGATCGGCCACGAGATGACGCACGGCTTCGACGACCAGGGCAGCAAGTACGATCCGCAGGGGAATGTTCGCCAGTGGTGGACAGACACGGACAAAGCTGAGTTCGAAAAGCGCACCGACTGCGAAGTGAAGGAATACGGCAGCTTTGAGGTCGCTCCGGGGCAGCCGCTGAACGGCAAGCTGACCCTGGGCGAAAATACCGCCGATAACGGCGGCCTGCAGGTGAGCTATATGGCGCTGCACAAGGAACTCGCCAAGATTGGCGGCGATGCAGCCACGAAGACCATCGACGGCTACACGCCGGACCAGCGTTACTTCCTGGGGTATGCGCAGGTGTGGTGCGAGAACACCCGTGAAGAGACGGCCCGCATCCGCGCGAAGACCGATCCGCACTCGTCCGGCATGTGGCGCGTGAACGGCGCCGTGCAGAATTCGCAACGGTTTGCCGACGCGTTCTCCTGCAAACAGGGCCAGCCGATGGCTCCGGTAAATGCCTGCCGCGTGTGGTGACTTTTTCGTAACCAAAACAGATGCGGGCCCGGTATATGCCGGGCCTGCTGTCATTCCGGTGGGCGCTTCGTCTACATAAAATCGTACGTAGAACCTGAAAGAGCGGTACTGTTACTGCCTGTTAGGTGGCGGAAACCGGCCCTGACGCTTACAATCTTGAGAGCATTTCACTTCTCAGAAATGGCGTGGACCTGTTTGGCGGAGCTCCGTCGCAGCCGCTTTGGGAATCGAAGGAAACACATGAAGTTGAGTGGAAACGGCCGGTTTGTTCTGGCCTGTGCGGTATCGGCCTCGGCCCTGGGATTAAGTTCGTGCGGCAGCTACACCACCGGATACCTTTGGGTGTTGGAAGGCAAAGCCACCACCAATGGCCCCGGCAACACGATTACCGGCTACAAGATTGATGACTATTCCGGCAATTTGACGGAAATGGTTGGTTCACCGTTCGCGGCGGGTGGCACCAACCCTGTGATGGGCGTGGTCAAGAGCGGCGGACGCTATGTCTATGTTCTGAACCAGAACGATCCTCAAAACTCGGTCGTCCAGTTCAGTGTCGGCGGGGATGGCGTTCTCACCGACCAGCAGACCTTCGCGACACAGGGTGGAACGCCGCAGTGGATGGATATCAGCGCGGATGGCAACTACCTGTACGTGCTGGATAGCGTGTCTCCGAACCGCAGCGGCAGCGGCGGCACCGCGCCGGCCTGCATCTCGGCCACCGGGCTGTCGACGGCGCCGTGCGGCTCCATCACCGTCTTCTCGATTGATTCGAACACCGGCCGCCTCACGCTGATTCAGAACCAGTCGGTGAAGGTGAATGGAACGTACCTAACCTACACCTCGACTGGGCCGGCGCCGACGCGCATCAAGACGACCACCGGCGGTTCCGTCATTGTGGTGAATAGTGATCAGACGGTCACGTCGCTGCTGGTGGGCACCAACGGCCAGCTTACGGTGAGCGCGAACTCCACGCAGATTATCGACCAGTCGAAGACCATCAACATTTCGTCGATCACCACCGGCGGCAGCTATCTGTACCTTACGGATACGGTCAACAATCAAATCCGGCAGTACACGGTCAGCAGCTCGGGTGTTCTGCAGCCGGTCACCGGCGGCCAGGTCAACAACTTCGTGTCGAATGTGACGCCGGTCTGGACGTATACCGATTCGCAGAACCGCTACCTTTACGTGCTGAACCAGAACAACACGTCCACGACGACGCAGAAGAGCAGCATCTCGGCCTTCACCCTGCTGAATGGGCCATTGGCTGAGCAGAACAACGTTCTGAATCCGTATGCCGTGGGGTCAGGGCCTGTCTGCATGGTGGAAGATCCGTCGCACCAGTGGGTCTACATCTCCAATCAGGACGGCACGGTCAGCGGCTTTCACATCGATCACGCAGGCGGCACACTCACTGCGCTGCAACACGGTTCCACCTTTACGGCGCAGGGCCGCCCGGCGTGCCTGATCGTAAGCGGTATTACGAGCTAGACACAGGCTCAGCGGCTCCCCGCTCCGGCAGGGCAGCATGAATGATTTGCAAGAGATTTTGAGGAAACGCAACGCATGAAGTTCAACAGCATCTGCCGGATCGGCGCAGCATCCGTTCTATCGCTCGCAGCCTGCCTGGGGCTCACCGCCTGCAGCCGCGATTACACGGTTGGCTTTCTCTATGTCACCTCGGCAACCGGCACCGCTGCCGCGCCGAACGGCACCCTCAACGAGTACGGCATCGACTACCAGACAGGCGGTCTGATCCGGCTTGCCAGCTCCGGGCAGGATACCGGCGGGCGCAATCCCGTCGCGATTGCCATTTCACCGAATCAGAAGAACGTCATCGTGGTCAACCATGACGATTCCAACCTGGTCGCATTCAAGATCGGCACGGACGGCAAGCTGTACGGCAATACGACGACTACGGTGGGCGGCAGCTTTCCCACCGCGCTTGCGTTCTCGGGTGACGGTAAATTTCTGTACGTGACGTTCACCTACCGGCCAGGCTTTACCACGGCCAGCCCCGGACCTGGCGGGCTGCAGATCTTCCCACTCGTTTACGACAGCAATAATGACGGCTACGCAACGCTTGGCACGCCTATCGCGAACGGTTCTCTAAGCTACTTCCCACTGGGCTTTACACCTGCGGGCCTGGCCGTGACGAACAACGTGAACAATACGTCTGTTACCGCGGTGAACGGCACGTGCACGGCGTCGACCTGCTCCAGCTATGTGTACGTCATCGACCAGGACGGGAACACAACGAATAATCTGCTGGCCTTCAGCCGTAACGTTGATACCGGAGCGATCGCGGCCATCGGCAACACCACCATCGCGAGCGGCACGGGCACATCGACCGGCTATCCCTCCGGCGTGCTCGCCAGCGCGATCGCGGCAGCTCCGCTGGGCAACTACCTGTACGTTACGGACGAGTCCGCCAACCAGATCATCGCCTATGGCATGGCGGCAGGCGGCGTTCCCAACGCCATCACGACCGGACCGTTTGCCACGCAATCGCAGCCGGACGGCATCACCATCGACCCGCGCGGCAAGTTCCTGTACGTAGCGAACTACAACTCGAGCACCGTCTCAGCGTACGCAATCGCGCCTGCTACCGGATCGCTGTCCGCTGCTGCCGGCACGGGGAGCGCGACACCGTCGGTGGAAGGCACCGGTCCACGGTGCATCACGATTGAGAATGCCCTGGGCAAGTACCTGTACACCGCGAACTTCCTGAGCAATAACGTCAGCGGCCTGCAGCTCGACGCCACAACCGGCGCACTTGTGTACATCCGCAATAACCCATTCCCCGCTGCCGCAGGACCTACCTGCGCCGCGGCGATTGCCAACGGCACGGTAGGCAGCGCAACGCAGATCATCCAGTAAGACCAGACCTGACAGACAACGAGCGGGGCAGCGCGAAGCTGCCTCGCTTTTATTTGCGCCAACGTTGTGTACGACCTTTCACGCAACCGCTGCAGGCGCTCACGCAACCGCCGCAGGCGCTGCACGTGCCATCATGGAACCCATGCACCGCGTTCACCTCATAACGACCGGCGGCACCATTGAGAAGCGGTACGTGGAGCAGGCCGGTTCCATGGAAAACACCGATCCCCAGATCCGCCGCTGCCTGTCGCTCCTGCGGCTGCCGACGACGGATGTCACGGTCGAAGAGCTGATGAACAAGGACTCACTGCTGATGACGGAGGATGACAGGCAGCTGATTGCAGAGCGCGTTCTTGCCAGCGCGGCACAGAATATCCCTGTACTGATTACGCATGGGACAGATACCGTGGTGGAGACGGGCAAGGTCGTCTCAGAAGCCCTGCGCAGCAGGCTGCCCGGCAACACGGTGCCCGTTATCTGCACCGGCGCCATGACGCCCTTCGGCATTGAAGGCTCTGACGCGCTGCAGAACCTGACCGAAGCCCTGCTGGCGACGCGGCTTATGCCTGCAGGTGTTTACCTTAGTTTTCATGGCGAGGTCTTCGCTATCGACCATGTGACAAAGGACCGTGAACACAGCCGCTTTGTGCGGGCGGCGTAGGCCAGTCATGAAGGCCTGTCACGCGGTAAACTAAACAGACGTGCGGGAGTGGCGAAATTGGCAGACGCACTAGACTTAGGATCTAGCGGAGAGATCCGTAGGGGTTCAAGTCCCCTCTCCCGCACCAAATGAATTCCGTTGCAACCGATCAGGCACCAACTAATTTCAGCACCAACCCGATTCCGTATCACCCGATTCCAGCACCACCAGAGAGAGCATGAGCGACACTAATCCCAACGAGCCCACCCTTCGCGTCACCCAGTCCGACGATTACAACGACGTGTACGCCAACAGCGTCCAGATCCGCATGAGCGTGTGGGACTTTCAGCTGGTGTTCGGCACCATGCAGTCCAACTCGCCGGATGAGGTTACGTTCCTCACCAAGCAGGGCATCTTCCTGAGCCCGCAGCAGGCCAAGGCCCTGTTCAACGTGCTCGGCCAGAACCTGGCGCAGTACGAAGGCACCTTTGGCGAACTGAAGCTTGAGCCACAGCAGCAGCTCGGCTCCAACGGACCGATTAACTAGACCTCACCCGCATCTCGCCTCACACAGTGAGCACCAGAGTGAAGAGAGCGTTACCGCGTTATCCGTTGCTCCCGTTGTTTCGTGTCTTCCAGCAACGGGAGCAACGAACAACGGGAGAAACGCGAGCAACGAACCACACTTTTGGGCAACGACCACCGCTCTCTGTGCCGCTGCTGTTCGCTCCGGTGTTCATTGCGGTGTACGCGCTGCACTTAACGCTGCTGCGGCTGCCGTATTTCTGGGACGAGGGCGGTTATTACATCCCGGCAGCGTGGGATTTCTTTCGGCTCGGCACGCTGATTCCTGTCACCACCATGCGCAACGCGCATCCGCCGCTGCCGTCGATTCTTCTGGCAGCTGTGTGGAAGCTTGCGGGCTTCCACATTGTGAACACGCGGCTGTTTCTGTGTTTCGTCACGGCGTTTGCGCTGCTTGCGGTCTTCCGTCTGGCGCGCATGCTTGCGGGCGATGCTGTCGCGCTGACGGTGATGATCCTTACCGCTATTTACCCTGTCTGGTTTGCGCAGAGCACGCTGGCGCACGCCGACATGTTTGCCGCGGCCTTCACGCTGTGGGCGCTTACGTTTTACGCGGATCGAACACCGTGGCTGCGCTCCGGCAACGCCGCGGCATCGGCCTCGTCGAACGCCATCAGCACGGCCATGCTGTTCTCGCTTGCGTGCCTGGCGAAGGAGACGGCCATCGTGATCCCGGCGGCGCTGTTTCTGCTCGAAGGGTATGAGGCCATCCGCAGCCGGAGCCGCACGAATCTGCCGTGGCTGCTGGCTACCGCATTTCCTGCGCTGCCGCTTGCGGGATGGTACGCATACCACCGCGCGAAGACGGGTTTCGCCTTCGGCAATCCCGAGTTTCTGCGTTACAACGCCACTGCGAATGTCTCGCCGCTGCGCGTGCTGCTGTCGCTTTGGCACAGGTTGATTCACCTGACCGTGCACATGAACCTCTTCGTGCCGGTGCTGCTGACGTGCGCTGTACTGGCACTGCCTGCGCGCACGGATGCGCCGCGGCCTTTTATTGCGCGCGGCGCTTTGCGCATGCTCCTGCTGCTGATCCTTGCCCAATGGATTGCCTTTTCCGTGCTGGGAGGGGCGCTGCTTACGCGTTACCTGCTGCCTGCGTACCCCATGATCCTGCTGCTGTGCGTGGCGCTGTGGCGCAGCCGTGTGCGCGCGTGGCCGGCGATTGCGGCGCTGTCGCTGGTGGGATTTGCGATTGGGTGCGAGGTCAACCCGCCGTATCCGTTTGCGCCGGAGGACAACCTGAGCTACCGCGACATGGTCGTGGTGCATCAGCACGCCATTCGCGAGCTTACCCTGCACCACGCCGGAGCTACCGTGCTGACGGCGTGGCCTGTACTTGCTGACTTGCAACGGCCTGAACTTGGCTACGTGAAGACGCCCATACGCACCACACCGATTGAAAATTTCACCGAAGAAGAGATCGCGAAGGCCGCGGCGAATCCCGGCTTGTTCGACACGGCGCTCATCTTCTCGACCAAGTACGATCCGCCGCCGGGCGGCCTGAACCTGGCCGGTACCAGCCGCACGAACGACAAGCGCTTTTATGACTACCACCGGGATCTGCTGCCGGGCGAAGTCGCGGCGCGCCTGGGTGGACAGATCGCATGGCAGGAGGACATCAACGGCGAGTGGGCAGCTGTGCTGGTGTTTCCACGCGCTTACGATGTGCGGCTTGTCCTTCCGGGTGATACCGTTCCGGGCCGGGTGATACCGTTCCGGGCCGGGCGCTCCCAGGCGAACTGCAACGCTGACAGGGTCCTCCACAATCGGCCGGTCCCGGCGGCTTCTGTACACGCTTGTACCGGCAGTAGACACTTATAATCGGCAGCATGCGTTTTGGTTGGTTTCTGTCCTGCTCCGTAGCCATTGCGATGGTGGTCTCCGCCACAACCGCGCATGCGCAGGCGGACGAGGCAGGTGCGCGTGTCGTGCTGGTATTGCCCTTCGATAACCGCTCCGGGCAGGCTACTCTGGACTGGATCGGCGAGTCCTTTGCGGAGACTATCAACCAGCGCATGCGGTCGGCCGGTTTTCTCACCATCTCGCGCGACGACCGCGTCTACGCGCTTGATCATCTAGGGCTGCCGGCGGGCTTTCGGCCATCGCGCGCCACCACCATCCGCATTGCGCAAACGCTGGACGCCCAATTCGTGCTTGTCGGAAATTTCTCGGTCAAAGACGGCAATGTGACCGCGCAGGTTCAGGTGGTGGAGGTGAACCGCCTGACCATGACGCAGCCCATGGAACAGACCACACAGCTGCCTGACCTGCTCAATCTGGAGAATGGCCTGGCGTGGCGCGCGGCGAAGGTGATGGATCCGAAGTTCGCGGTGGCTGAGAATACGTTTCTTGCCGCCTCCGCGGGCCTGAAGCTCGACGCATATGAGAGCTACATCCGCGGCGTGACGGCAACGATCGACGACGAGCGCGTCAAGCGTCTCAAGGCCGCTGTCGATCTTGCACCCACCAACTCCGGCGCGCTGCTGGCGCTGGGCAAAACGGACTACACGGACGGCAAGTATGACGAAGCCGCCGCGGTCCTGTCCCGCGTGCCGACCGCAGACCCGCTTTCGCTCGAAGCCGGCTTTTACCTCGGCCTGTCGCGCTTCAACACCGCCCGCTATGCGGAGGCGGAGGGCGCGTTCGCCGTGGTCGCCAGCAAGCTGCCGCTGCCGGAGGTGGTGAACGACCAGGGCGTGGCCATGGCGCGCCAGCACAAGGACGGCGCTGTCTTCCTGCAACGCGCTTCCGCCGCCGACCCGCAGGATGCGGACTACCACTTTAACGTGGCCGTTGCCCTGCGCCGCAACGGCGATACAGCCCATGCGAAGGCCGAGATTGAGCAGGCTGTGAAGCTGCGCCCGGCCGATGCCGAAGCGAAAGAGCTGCAGGCCGTTCTGGCCGGCACCCAGCCAGCCGCCGAGGGCTTCGACCCGCAGGAGCGTATTCGCCGCACCTATAGCGAAGCAGCGTTTCGCCAGGCTGCCTTCCAGGTGGATCAGCTCCGCGCCATGCGCATTGCCACGCTGCCACCTGCGCAGCAGGCAACCGAGTACGCTCAGGCGGGCCGTGACTATCTTACCCAAGGGCTCGTTCTGGAGGCGGAACGCGAATTCCAGGCGGCGCTCCAGGCCGATTCCGGGTCGTCCGTGGCTCACCTTGGCCTGGCCGAGGTACGGGAACGCTCCGGCAACCCCGACGGCGCCCGCCAGGAGGCCCAGCTAAGCCTTAACTCAAAGCCCAACGCCGCGGCGTATCTTGTGCTTGCGCGGATCGATATGGGCGCAAGCCAGCTCCCCGCAGCTGCGTCTGACGTGGGCAACGCGCTCAGGCTTGAACCGACGAACAATGCTGCACTTGCGATGAAATCTGCCATCTCTGCTCAAGGAGTCCCCATACCGTGAAGCCTTCACGACTCTGGCTTCTGCTGCTGGCATGGATCACTCTGCCCATCTGCGCGGCGGTGCGCCCCGGCACGCAACCCAGCTTTGTGACGGTGATTACGTTGCACGACACCTTGCAGCCGGCGCGCGCGCGCGCGTTCACGCATGAGATTACCGCCGCCAACGAGGATGGAGCGGCTGCCATTGTGATCAATCTCAGCACACCCGGCGGCATGCCGTCGGCCACCGACACCATGGTCATGGCGATCCGGCACTCCGGCGTTCCGGTGATCGTGTGGACAGGCCTGGAGCGATCGCGCGTGGGCGGACAGGGCCTTCGCCTGATCGCCGAAGCGGACGCAGCCTACATGGGCAAGTACACCTACCTGAGCCCACTCTGGGCCGATGTACCGAGGCTTAACGCGGAAGAGCGCAGCCAGGGAAGCCAGCAACTGCTGGCACAGCTGTCCGCGGCGCCTCGCTACCGTGGCCGCAACGTACCGGCGCTGGCCGAACTGGCTTCAGGGGTTCACTGGTTCAGCCCTGCCGAAGCAACGCAGGCAGGCCTGGTGGATGATGCGAGCGAGAGCGTGCCCGATGTGCTTCGGCTCGTAAGCGGCCGCACCGTCACGCGTGGCGGCAAGACATTCCAGCTTGCCCTGCAAGGCGCTCAGCTGCACCCCATCACCAGCGAAGGCGAAAATTTCCTGCTGCTGTCGCTGATGAACCCCAACCTCGATGTTCTGCTGCTCACCCTTGGCCTGCTGCTTATCTATCTTGAAATCAACACACCCGGCATCGTCGTGCCCGGAGCCGCCGGCCTGCTGCTGGTGCTGCTCACGATGTTTGCGCTTGGATCGTTGCCGGTGCGTGGCCTGGGCATAGGGCTGTGCGTGCTTGCACTTGTGTTCATGATCCTGGAAGCGCGTCTTCCTCTCCGCGGCGCGTTTGCCACAGCGGGCATCGCTTCGCTCATCGTGGGCCTGGGTACATTGGTAGCCGGGCCGATACCGCAGCTGCAGGTCGCCTGGGGCACAGCCATTGGAGCCGGCATTGGCTTTGGAGGCATTACAGCCGCACTGATGGTGCTGGGCGGCGAGGCCAAGCGGGCCAAGGTGAAGACCGGGGCCGAAGCGATGCTGGGGTGGCTGGCCGTCGCGCAAACCCCACTCGCTCCCACAGGCAGGATCCTGGTGCGCGGCGAACTCTGGAACGCACGTCTCACCTCCAATGACACCACCGTGGCCAGCGGCGAGCGCGTCAAAGTCCTCCGCGCCGATGGGCTCACCCTGGAAGTTACCGCGGTTCCACTCACGCAATCGACGTAGCAGCAGTCTCACCGTCAAGTAGACTGATATGGGCTGGTGTGTACACCCGGTGAGAGGTTTTGTAGTTGATGCGAAAGCGGTACGTTTTCTTAACGGTTTTTTTCCTTCTTGCAGCCTCCGGCGCACGCGCACAGGATGCCGGCACTCCGCCAGTTACCAAGACCAGCAAATTCCTGGCGCATTTTGATCTTGGCCTCTCCGGCATAGCGCTGCTGACCAAGGACACTTCCGGCACGGTCACGTCGGGCGCAGCAAACGCGCCGTATACCTTTACGCAGAGCGCCAGTACCTCCGCGGGCGGCGTGTTGACACTGCGCGGCAGCAAATCTGCCTACAAAGGCGCCGAGCTGAACTACGGCTACGGACGTGTTACCGAGGGCTATACCTGCTGCAATGACAACGTGAATACAGGCCTGTATATTCCGGGAAACCCGTTCCAGGTGCAGGTTACGGTGAACGAGGTGACCGCAGGCTACCTTGTACGGCCGCCGCATCCGTTGCTGGGCATGCAGCCATACATCAGCGTGGGCGCAGGGAGCACCGTCTTCAGCCCCACCCACAATGGCGGCGTCGGTCTGCAGAAGCAGGCGCGCGCCACCTACTACTACACGGCGGGCGTAGAAAAGCTGGTGTTTGGCGATACTCTCGGTATCCGCGCCGGTGTGCGCCAGATCTTTTATCTGGGACCCGATTTCGACCAGGCATATCTTCGTATTCTGAAACACACGTTTACGACTGAACCGCAGTTCGGAATCTACGTACACTTCTAGCAGCAGGGGTGCAGGCCGTCATGAGCAGGCTGTTTGACGACACCGACGATGATGTTTCGCTTCGTACACGGCGCTCCGATGCGCCGCAGTATGGAGCGGATCATGCTGACGGTCTGCATGAATCGACCCCTGACCGCGAAGTTACGCTGAATACGGGTACCGTGCTTGCGCTGTTCTTCGCACTTGCGCTTGTCTGCGCGGTCTTCTTCGGCTTTGGTTATTCCATGGGCCGCAAATCGGCGCTGCCCGCCACAGGTGCGACCGAGTCCGCCTCTGCTGCCCCAGCCGATGCCACGCCCGGCGATCCTGCAACTACCGCCGCGCCGACACCGTCCAGCTACAAGCCCGCACCGGGCTCTCCCGCCATACAGCCGATCCCCGGCTATCTCTCGCAGAATGAAGCGAACGCCGCCAACGAAAAGGCCGGCGCTCAGAACGTGAGCAACAGCGTGAGTAACAAGGCCGCTGGGAAATCCCCAGACACGACCGAAGCGCATGCCGAGTACACACCACCGGTCGTGGTCAAGCCGGCGCCTGTTGTGCGCGTGCCGCCGCCTGCTCCGGTTGCAGCCCCCGCTGCCGCGCCGAGCTACAGCGCTCCTGACGTGCCCGGCGCAACCTATGTGCAGATTGCGGCTGTCAGCCACCAGGAAGATGCCGACGTGCTGCTGTCAGCGCTCAAGCGCCGCGGTTACAAGGTGCTGCAGCGCAACGAACCTGCCGACAGACTCATCCATGTGCAGATTGGCCCCTTTGCGAATCGCAAGGACGCTGAGACGACGCGGCAGAAGCTGCTGGCTGACGGCTACAACGCGTTTCTGAAGTAACGGCCTACTCGTCCGCAGCATCAAGCGGCCGCATGGACGCAGGCAGTGCCGCGATCATCGCCGCACGCACAGCTTCCATGAGCGCCTTGCGCGTCTCGTAGTGCGCCGGGTCGATCGCGGGCAGAAACCGCACACGCGCCACGCCCGGATAGACCTTCGAGCTGCCCTTGCGCATCATTGATTCGGTGCCGTAGATGACTACCGGCACGATCGGCGCACCCGTCGACTGTGCAAGGTGAAACGGCCCTGCCTTGAAGGTCTGCAGGCGCCCTGTCTTTGAGCGCGTGCCCTCCGCGAAGATCAGCATGGATAGGCCGCTCCTGACCACCTCGGCAGCGTATTTCGCCGAGCGTACAGCCGCTTCGCGTCCGCCCTCGCGCTGCACCGGTACATACCTGGCCAAACGCCATGCTTGGCCCAGGATTGGGATCTTCATCAGCTCCGCCTTGAGCATGATGCTGGGCGTGCCCGGCAGCAGCGGCACCATCAGCGGTGGATCAAGGTTCGACACATGGTTCGGCAGAAAAATGCACGCGCGACCGGCAGGGATATGCTCGCGGCCGGTCTGCTGAATACGAATGCCCGCAGCGCGGATGCCGGCAGCAGCAATCCACTTGCCCACGCTGTACATTGGCTCGACGTTGCCGGTGAGGAACGTCCATGGAATGAGCACCAGACCCGCGGGAATGCCCAGGGCGGTGCACGTCACCACCAGCTTGATTGCAGCCCACATTACCGCGCTCCCGCTCTGCGAGCATCCGCAGGGCGCGCCTCCAAAGCCTTCGGCAGCTTGCGAAGCGCATGCGGCAATTTCCGGTAGATGTCGCCAAAGCCACCGTTCGACAGGATTGCCACCACGTCGCCACTCACCAGCCGGGGCGTGAGCACGGCGACAATCGCATCCGCATCCGCCAGCAGGTGCGCGGGCACGCCTGCGTGGTTCAGCGCGGTCGCTACATGGTCCGGGTCGAGCCGCTCCGCGACTGGAATATTCTCGCTCTGATACACGGCTGCAAGCACGACCTCATCCGCGATCGCGAGGCTTGTGACGAGCTCATCCTGAAAGACATTGCGCCGCAGCGTATTGGAACGCGGCTCCAGCACAGCGATAAGCCTGCGGCTGGGGTACGATCCACGCAACGCGCGCAGTGTTTCGCGGATGGCGGTGGGATGGTGCGCGAAGTCGTCGATGATGGTGATGCCGTCGATCTCGGCACGCACCTCAAGACGCCGCTTCACACTACGAAACGTTTTGAGGGCTTCGATGATGGACGCCGCATCCACACCCTGTCCTGCCGCGAGGGCAGCAGCTGCCGTGGCGTTCAGTGCATTGTGCTCGCCGGCCATGGGTAGTTCGAGATCGGCAAAGTGCCGGCCCTGCCGGAGCAGTGTCCAGCGCGAGGTCGCGCCTGGCTGGAAGCTGGTTAGTTGCCAGAACGAATCATCGTTGAAGCCGTACCGCTCCACTGGGCAGAATGCCTTTGCAACACATTCCGTCACATTCGTGCTGCCGTCATAGGCCACCAGCCGCCCACGCCGGGGGATCAGGTTCACAAGACGTTTGAACGCCGTCTTGACCGCGTCCAGGTCCTTGTAGATGTCCGCATGGTCGAACTCCACATGCGTCAGGATCGCGGCGTCGGGAAAGTAGTGGAGGAATTTCGGGCCCTTGTCGAAGAACGCCGTGTCATATTCGTCGCCCTCGAGGATGAACGGCTTCGTCGGTCGCACGCGGAAGCTTGCGCCGAAGTTCTCCGCAACGCCACCGATCAGGAATGATGGCGCAAAGTCCGGTTGTGTCTTCGAAGCGACTTCATAGATCCATGCGAGCATGCTCGTCGTTGTAGTCTTGCCATGCGTGCCTGTGACCACCAGCGGCTCACGACGGCGCAAAAACTCATCGTGGATGAGCGCGGCCATGCTTGTAAACGGGAGACGCCGGTCCAGCACAACCTCAAGCTCAGGATTGCCGCGCGAGATGGCGTTGCCGATCACGACAAGATCAGGCGCAGGCTCAAGGTGCACGGCAGCGTACGGCTGCATCGGCTCAATGCCCATGGCACGCAACTGGTCGCTCATCGGCGGGTACGCAGCCGCATCGGAACCGGTGATGCGGTGCCCCTGCTGCTGCAGCATGCCCGCGAGAGACGCCATGGCCGTGCCGCAGATGCCGATGAGATGTATGTGTTTTGCGCCCGGAGCGCCGCTTTCGCCAACCATCGTTTTCTACTCTACCGCTGCTTCCATCACCTGCAACGACGCAACATCGCTGCACTGCAACCTAACGTGCACACCCAGTGGCAACGACACGTTCGGCGCGTGCACATGGCCGCACTGGAGCCCGATCGCGATGGGGCCGGTGAAGTCGCGCAGGTTGTACAGGAGCGCCTTCTCAAGCAACTCGTTTTCGGCAGCATCGTCGGCGCACTGTGCCATGTCGCCGAACACGATGCCCTTCACGCGATCCAGCAGGCCCGCGTAGCGCAGGTGCAGCATCATGCGATCCCACTGGTAGGGCTTTGTGCCGACCTCTTCGACGAAGAGGACGATGTCGCCTGCCGGCATCGTCATCGCATAGGGCGTGCCAAGCGATTCGACAAGCAGAGCAAGGCATCCGCCATAGAGCGTGCCCTCCACCGCATCGCCTGCGCGCAACACGCGCATGCCTTCGCGATCGTTCAGCGACCATGGCTCCGTCCGCTCGAGTGCATGCCGCCAGCTGCGCAGATCCACACCGTCCGCCAGCACGTCGCCGCGCGCGAAGTCCGGCGAAATCATGGGCGCATAAAACGTGTGCAGGCCGCATGCCTGCGCAAACCACAGATGCAACGTCGTGTGATCGCTGAAGCCGATGAACGGCTTCGGATGCGCTTTGACTAAGTCCGCATCCAGGTGCGGCAGCAACTCCGCGGTACCCCATCCGCCGCGCGTGCAGATGATGGCATCGATGCCCGGATCGGTAAAGGCCGCATGCAGATCCGCCACGCGCGACTGCACATCCCCCGCGTAGTACAACGGCCCGCTCGCGAGCGCCGATGGATACAGCACGGGCTGGTAGCCCAGCGAAGCAAAACGCTCCATACCTTTGCGGACGAACGACTCCTTCGGTGTACTCGCCGGGGACACGACAGCAACACGCGCACCTGAGCGCAATGCTTTCGGCTTGATCATGCGCTGAATCCTTGAAGGCTCGCTTCGCCCACGCACACGATTGCCGCAGGTCCCGTAAGCATCATCTGCTCACCTTCAGGCCATACCACCTGCTGCGCGCCACCCAGCGAGCTTGCCGTCAACGACCGCTCACATCCACGCAGCACAATGCTTGCAGCCGACGACGCAGACGTGCCCGTGCCGGATGATTGCGTCGGCCCAACACCACGCTCGAAGATGCGGAATGCAATTTCATCTGGTGCAAGCACGCGCACGAATTCAACATTGGTGCCCTTGGGGAAATCGCTGTGCGTGCAGATCAATGCACCAAGCTCTTCCCATGCGAGTCCGTGCAAAGCGAACGACTCATCCTGCGTGAAGATGACGAAGTGCGGGTTGCCCACATCGACAACCGCGCCGGCAACATCGCCGACACCATCCACATGAACAACCTGCTCATGCACACGCGGCACGCCCATCGATGTTTGAATCAGGAAGTGCTCGTCGTCACAGTCGATGACGCAGCAAACTTTCGTTCCGCCCAGCGTGCCCAGCGTGGTTTCTTTCAGGCCCTCGCTATAGGCGAGCCACGCAGCAACGCAACGCGTGCCGTTACCGGATAGTTCCGCTTCCGAACCGTCTGCATTGAACAAGCGCAGGAACAACGACCCATCCGGGCGGCGGTCAAGAAACTCGATGCCGTCCGCACCCACGCTGTAGTTGCGCGAGCACAGCAGCCGCGCCATTGCCGCATGCTGTCCCTTCGCCAGCCACTCCTCGATCACAAGGAAATCATTGCCGCATGCATGTGCCTTTACGAACGGGATCAACGCGGCACCTCGGTCATGATCCTGCTTGTATAAAAGCGCGCGCAGCCCTGGCCGCTGTTGCACACCACTTCCTGCTCTTCCAGGCCATCCTTGTTCGCTTCGACAGCCTTCGCAACGGGGTCGCCATCAATCGCGATGATGAGGTTGGCATACTTTGCAGGCTGCACCTTCGCGCGGTCGAAGCTCTGCGAATCGAGCGGGCTCACGAGCGTCTTTAACGGAATACCCGCCATCTGCACCGCGCCGATGTGATCGTTGGTGTTGAACATGATGACCTGGTGCGTGCCGTACCGCATCATCTCTTTCGCGATCGCCAGCTCAAACGGAATGCGTGTGGTGGAATTGACTACGCCCTCTTCGTACACCAGCGGCGGAGCCTTCAACCACTTCGGCACCTTCGCGTCGTCTCCAAGCACACGGCCCAACAGGTCACCGAACGTCCCCGTCATCGCAACCGTATTGAACACAATGCCGGCCAGCACGACGAAGAAGAACGTATCGGCATACTTGACACTCTTTGCACGCAGCCTGCGCTCGACGGCCACCAGTGCGATCGCGGTGAAGATGGCCAATGCAGGCAGCACCTCAATGCCGTAGCGCGCGTTGTAATACGACCCTGGATACAGCTGCGGAATAAACATGGGCACGTTGCCCCACGCAATGGAATACACGTAGAACGGCAACGGCAACCACAGCAGCAAAGCGATGTTGAGCGACCGCTTCTTCCAAAGCATCCACGCACCCGCGAGCGCGGCGAATGCCACGATGAACCCAAGCTCGTACGCCACTGCATCCACCTGCGCTGCTCGCGTGTAATACAGGAACGCCCAGCCTGGGTTGTGCCAGCCGCGCCGCGGCTTCGATCCAAGCGGCGTCGTCTTCTTCTCAATCGCAGCAGCCGAGTACGGCCCACGCATAAAGTCGAGCCAGTCGTGCTCATACACGGCGTTGTAGGCGAACCAGAGCAGCGGGCCTGCAACGACGAGTACCGTCATGACGATGAAGCCGATCTTGGTTGCGCGCTTTGTGGCTTCGTTGGAGTGCCACCACGCTACTGCGAGCACCAGCCAGATGGCCGCGCCTACGATCCAGCCGTCGTAGCGCGTAAACACCATGGCGAACGTCAACAATCCGCTCGCGATGAAGCGCGCATTTGCACGTCCGGCCTTGTTGGCGGCAAGCGCCTCCGCGGCTTCGATTGCAACCACGGTTGACCACAGCAGAAGCGCGAGAAACAGGGGCTCGGTCATTGCAGTGGTCGAGAGGTACAGCAGGTTTGGATTGAGCGCGAAAAAGGCTGTTGCTGCGAAGGCCCACGCCACCGGAAGCAACTTACGCGCCAGCGCATAGCAACCGATGTTGCAGAACACATACGCGATCAGCGAAGGCCATGCACCCGCAAGGCCGTTCTGCCACCACTCCATGCGCGATGCGAACGGCATCATCAACAGGTGCGGCAGTGGCAGCCACACACCACCCAATTGTCCCAGCCCCGGATAGCGCGCGTCTAAAATTCTGCGGGCAATTCCTAGATGGGCCACGGCATCGCCATAGAGCAACATCCATCCACGCGATGCGGAGATCATCAGCATAAGAAAGCCAAGGATCATGGACGCCATCGCAATCGGCATCAGCTCGTGCCGCGATGCAGGATAGATGCCATGCGGGTCCATGGGCGCGCGCGGCGTCAGGGCCTTGCGCGCGACGGTGCGCGGCGAACTCAACGGCTGACCGGGCAGTGACTTACGAGGCATCGAGATCCAAGTGCGAAATTTCGCGGAACAACTGGAAGCGCTGCTCAATCTCGTCGCGCGTGGTGTGCTGCAGCCGCTCGGTGCCGAAGCGCTCTACCGCGAATGAGCCCATCACGCCGCCGTAAAACAGCGCTGTGCGAAATACTTTCGGCGTCAGCTTTGGTTGCGATGCGATGTAGCCGTAGAAGCCGCCGGCGAATGAATCGCCTGCGCCCGTGGGATCGATGACGCTTTCGAGCGGCAGCGCAGGCGCGCGAAACGGCGTTGTGCTCGCGCCGTCCTCAAACGAACGGTCGCTGAAGAATGCTGTCGCGCCGAACTCGCCGTGCTTGATGACGAGCGACTTTGGCCCCATCGTCATGACCTTCTTTGCAGCCGTCACAAGGTTATGCTCACCCGTCAGCGAACGCGCTTCGGCATCGTTGATGACGAGGATGTCTTCCTCGGCAAGCACCTTCAGCAGGTTCTCGCGATGATCGTTGATCCAGTAGTTCATGGTGTCGCCCGCGACCATTTGCACGTTGGGCAAGGCTTGGCGCACGCGCATTTGCAGGACGGGATCAATGTTGGCGAGAAAGAGATACTTGCTGTCGTTGTAGCTTGCGGGGATCTTTGGATCGAAGGAGCCGAAGACGTTCAGGTCAGTGCCGAGCGTCTTGGCTTCACCCATTGCGCCTTCGTATGCGCCGGTCCAGTGGAAGGAGAGGCCTTCGGCGTGTTCGATGCCGCTGGTGTCAACGCCTCGCTTTGTCATCACTGCTTCATGGTCTGCGGTGAAGTCTGTGCCGACTACGCCGACGACACGCACGTCGGTGAAGAAGCTCGCAGCGAGGGAGAAATGAGTGGCAGCGCCGCCGAGAACCTTTGTGCGGGAGCCACTCGGTGTCGTTAGCGTGTCGAACGCAACTGAACCTACTACAAGAATCGACATATATGTTTACTTGAAATCTTTCAGGCCGAAGTGGGGCCGCACTTCCTTGTAAAAGTAACTGAGCGCTTTCGTCGCGACCGCCGATAACGCGGTGTTTACGACGAACACAATCACCGCCGCTAGCTTATCGATCCACGGTGGTGTGAGACCGTCCATCCATGACATACCACCGCATATCATCCACGCGACCATAAACCCAGGCACGATAAAGGGGCTGAGGATAGTTCCAAGCCAACTCTTCGACGCTGCCGGCGGACCATACGCGGCAAGCGCAAGGATGCTAGCCTCGGTGCACGAGACCGCAACCCAAAACCACACGCGCTTAGCCGTGATGAGTGACATGAACTAGCTCTCGTATTTATCCAAAAAAATCGCGAGCTTCTCTTTCGTCGCCGCTGGAATCAGCTTTTTATCCGTCATGATGGCCCACTGCAGTGCGCTTGCGATTGGGGTGCCGCTGTTGTCCTTTGGCAAGGCCTTCACGGCGCCGGTCAGCACGCGCTGTGCGTTGGCTGAGTTCTCGTGCACGACCTTGATGACCTGCTCGACGGTGACGTCGTCGTGGCCTTCGTACCAGCAGTCGTAGTCGGTGACCATGGCGAGCGTAGCGTAGCTGATCTCGGCTTCGCGGGCGAGCTTGGCCTCCTGCAGGTTGGTCATGCCGATGACGTCGGCGCCCCAGCTGCGGTACAGATTTGACTCGGCGCGTGTGCTGAACTGCGGACCCTCCATGCAGACGTAGGTGCCGCCCAGCTTGCCCACGACGCCGGCGTCCTTGCAGCCCTGCTCGAATGCCTTGGCGGCGACGGCGCATACGGGATCGCCGAATGCGACGTGGCCGACGATGCCTTCGCCGAAGAAGGTGGCGTTACGGGCGAAGGTGCGGTCGATGAACTGGTCGGGGATGACGAAGTCGGTCGGCTTATGCTCGGCCTTGAGAGAGCCAACTGCCGAGATGGACAGGATGAAGCTGACACCGAGTTTCTTCATGGCGTAGATGTTTGCGCGAAAGTTCAGCTCGCTGGGCAGGATGCGGTGGCCGCGGCCGTGACGCGCGAGGAAGGCGACGCGGCGGCCTTCGAGTGTGCCCAGTGCGATGGTCTCGGAAGGATCGCCGAAGGGCGTCTCCATGTTTACCTCGGTCACATCCGTAAGTCCGGGCATGTTGTACAACCCACTGCCGCCAATAATGCCGATCTCTGCCTGCGCCAAACCAATCTCCTGTGTGTTGCTGTCCATCCAAAAGTATAGAAGGCTCACTCGCGATGCATAACCGGGGCTGAAGCCCCGATTGTGAGCCGTTCGTTCCGTGGCTCTAGAGGCGAAGGCCACGGCTCCGGGCGATTTCGAATCACGAATCGTGAGCCATCGTTAACGTTTGCTGTAGCTCTCGACGACGGCACGGGGAACGCCGATGCCCGGCAGCAGCCCTGCAAAGCCCATGGTCAGCTCATGCTGCGGCATGTCTGTGCTGGCTGCCGTACCGGCTACCTGCAGCTTGCCCTTGCCCTGCGCGTCGCGGTACATCGTCTCCAGCTGCTGCGCTGTCGCGCGATCAAACCCCTCGCCGAAGAACACGCCCGTGTCTTCCAGTGACAGCCAGACATCGCCTTCGTTTGTTGTAAACAGGCGGTGATCCTCGTCGCCATTGGGCAGGTCCACCTGCTTCAGCTGCGAATACTTGCGCGGCAGCTGGTCCGCGTACACCTTCATAAAGCTGCGTGCGCTGTCGCGGTTCTTCCACTGCGAGTAGTAGATGATCCCGATGGAACCGGGCATCGCCTTCTCAGCCGCGCTTGCCGCGCGACGCTGCGCCGCGTAGTAGATGCCGCCAGCCCACTCGACCGCGAGCGGCGTGGCAATTTGGTCGCCGCCAAACAGCTCGGCGATGATCTTCACGTCCAGCTCGCCCATCACGCCGACGTCGTACGGCTCCCAGTCCTTATCCAGCAGCGGATGGACGTTGGGCATGGTCAGCACGGGCACCGGCGTGCGCGCAAGGTAGTCGTCCGGGTGGATGACCTCGTGCGTCGAAGCGGGCGGGCGGTCCAGCGCGCCGGCAAAGGCCATGTCGATGCCGCCCTTCTGCAGCAACGCCTGCTCGAAGCTCAACCCAGCGCCATACGGGAAGAGCAGCGACTGCTGCAGCAGCAACGGCGCGCGCGACAGTATCGGCGAGCTGCTTGTGTCCGACGACATCTCGCGCATGCGATCGCCAAACTCCGGCGAGGTGGCAAGCGTGCGGCCCGTGTCTTTCAGCATGTAGTCCACGAAGACGGCCATTGCCTGGCCCTCCGTCACGCTCTCGCGCGCGGTCGAGGCCTCATCCAACTGGATGTGCTCGTTATCTTCCGCGGCGTTCTTGGCAATGTCCACCGGCCCTGGGCTGCTCCACTTGTCCAGGCGCACGTGGTCGTCCTGTACCGCATGCGTCAGCTCATGCGCCAGCACCGGTTTCTGCTCGTCGATGCCGACCCAATCCAGCAGGTTCACCGTGCGCGTCTTCGGCTCGTAGTAGGCGGCCACCTGTTCCGTCAGCAGGCTCAGCAAAAACGGTTTCAGGCTGAAGTCGCGATCGAGCAGGCCGAACTTCTTCAGCACCAGTTCCGACCGCTCCAGGCGCTTGGTGCCTTTGTCGTCGTTCATCTTCTGGGTCAGATCGGTCTTCACCTGCTCGCGCGTCAGTAATTTCCGTTTGACCGGCCGCGTCGCCTTCAGGTGCGAGTCGCCGGCAACGTAGTTCAAGATTTCGTCCACTGACTTGAACAGCGCATCCGCCTGCGCCTTGGTCATGTGCGTCTCTGCCGCGGGGCCAGCCTGTGCCACAGTTGCCGGCGGTGGATCGGGCACAGCCGCTCCAGGCGCAACACTTTGGGCGAGCACGCAGAACGGCGCAAGCAATGTAAGCGACACAAGAAAACGCACGGCGAAGGTTGTCGAAGGGAGGGCAGGGGCGCGGTTCAAGACAGTCAGAACTCCAAAGCGGGGCGGGCAACGCGCAACCGGGGAAACCGGTGCGGAACCTATAATCCAGTGTACGGGCATTTGCGGCAGCATCCGCTAGCGCCCGCACGGCAAAAGGCAACAGAATGGCACACGACATCGCGACCGAAACCAGCACCACACTGTTGGACGTACAGATCGACGCATTGCGCCACGGCACGGGCGTGGCCGCGCTCCGGCAGGGCTGGATCGCTGTCACCGGCGGCGACCGCGTCCGCTGGCTTAACGGCATGGTCACCAACTCCGTGCAGGCGCTCACGCCTGGCGAGGGCGCGTATAGCTTCCTGCTCTCTGCACAGGGCCGCATTCAGGGCGACGCTATGGTTTGGGCCGAGCCCGAACGCCTGCTGCTCCAGACCTCCGACGCCCAGGTTGAGTCACTCATCACCCTGCTCGACCGCTTCATCATCATGGATGATGTCGAGCTTGCGCCGGCCGAACGCCACGGGATCCTCATCGCCGGGCCTACCGCCGCTGAATCTCTGACGAACATCGGCTTTCCAGCGCGTGCTTCAAAGCTGCTTAAGTGCCGCGACATCACCTGGCAGGATCGCAGCATGACGCTCATCCACGCCTACAGCCCGCTGGTGCCGCGTTTTGAACTTTGGTCCGATGACGAAGGCGATATCGCCGTCGTTTGCGAAGCTCTGATTGCAGGAGGAGCGACAGCGTGCGGCGAAGCAGCCGTTGAACTGCTACGCATCCTTGAAGGCACGCCCAAAGTTGGGGCCGACATCCGGGATCGCGACTTGCCGCAGGAGACTGCGCAGACTCGCGCCCTGCATTTCAACAAGGGCTGCTACCTGGGGCAGGAGATCGTTGAACGGATACGCTCGCGCGGCAATGTTCACCGTACCTTCACCACCTTCATGCTCACCGGCGCCACGCCTGCCGTCCCTACCCCCATTGAAGCAGACGGCAAAGCCGTGGGCGAACTCACAAGCATCGCCTCACAACCCATCGACGGCCAGCGGCTTGCCCTTGGCTTTGTCCGTCGGGAAGCCCTGGAACGCGGGCTGACACTCACGTATGCGGGCGGCACCGCCGCTCAGCACACAGCCGCCGAACCCCTACCGGCTGCGGCCGCATCCTAACGTCCGAAGACACAGCAGAAGACATACAGAAGAGAGCCAACCGAATGTCCGAGCAAGACAAGCCCTTCGTTATTAACGACCGCCGAAAATTCCGGATGGACGGCGAACCCCGCGAGCTGCAGCCCGACCCCTCCATGGAAAGCGCGCGCGTGATCCCCACGCCCTCTTCGGCAGACACCGCAGCGCCGGAAGCACACAGCACCGGTCCGGTCCTGGTGAACTCCGCCCACACCATCACGCCGGTGCCTGAACCGCCAGCCGAAGAGCCTCTCGCCGCAGAAGAAATGGCAGAAACCACGGGCCAGCCCGATCTTCCCGCACCACCCACGCCGGAAGAAGTGGAGCAGGTTCGCGCGGCCTACGAGGCCACTGCAGAGCGGCTTGACACCATGATGCGGTCACAAAACCTTGGCGGGGAACACCTGCCGCCCATGGACTTCACCCAGCTGGTCCAGTCCATCTACATGTCGGCCATGATGCAGCTCGGCGCCGGCGCGCAGCAGGGCCAGCAGGCACGCATCGACATCATCGGCGCCAAGCAGAGCATCGACATGCTCAATGTCATCGCAGCGAAGGCAGGCGGCAACCTGACCGAGACCGAACATCGCCTCATCGAAGCTGCGCTCTTCGAGCTCCGCATGGGTTTCCTTGAAATTACGCAGCTCCTCGCCCGCCAAGCAGCGGCCAAAGCAGCGCAAGCACCACCCACGCCCGGAGCCCCCACCGGGGCGGGCGGCTTCGGCACCGCACCCGGCTTCACCGGCGGCGGCCCACGCATCGTCCGGTAGTCGTTTGCACGACCTTTTACTGCTTCGCGCAGGCCTCCCGATGGTCGGCGCGGGACTTGATTCCCGACCCATCGGGAGGGGCGAGCGAAGCAGTAAAGAGGCGTGCTAACGCACCACGCGCAGTGGCCCGTCCGGCAGGACTAAAGAAGCACCTATGAGTGAAAACGCGGAACTCATCTTTCTTGGCACAGGCACCTCCATGGGCGTGCCCACGCTGGGCTGCGGATGCGACGTGTGCCACTCCACGGACCCGCATAACAACCGCATGCGCGCATCGATCGCCTTGAAGTTCCATCAGGGCGGTACGCCACGGACGGTCCTCATTGATACCGGCCCAGACTTTCGTACGCAGGCCATCCGCTTCGGCATCAGCGCGGTCGATGCCGTGCTGTACACTCACGGCCACGCGGACCACGTTCTCGGCTTTGACGACCTGCGCCCGCTCACCTTCGGCAAGGCCGCGCCCACACCGCTCTACGCAGACGACCCCACGGCAAACATCATCGAGCGCATCTTTGACTACACCTTCCGCACCGTCGACCGCTACCCGACCAGCGCTCGCGTCGACCTGCATCGGCTCAGCACAGAACCCGGCACCAGCCTGCCGCTGTTTGGCGTCTGCTTCGAGCGCATCCCCGTCCTCCACGGCCGCAACACCATCGCCGGCTATCGCTTTGGAAGCGCGGCATACCTGACCGACATGAGCGACATTCCCGAAGCCAGCTACGACCGTTTGCGCGGGCTCGATATCGTTGTGCTCGACGCGCTCCGGCGCGAACCGCACCCCAGCCACTCGCACCTGGACAAGTCCATCGCCATTGCGCAGCGCATCGGCGCAAAAAGAACCTACTTTACCCATATCGGGCATGACCTGGATCACGGACCCACGGCCGAAGATCTGCCCGAGACGATCTACATGGCCTACGACGGCCTGCGCCTCAGCTTCAATATCGCAGAGCCTGAAACAGCAGATGCGGAGCCTGCAGCATGATCGTCTTCCGCTCGCTCGCTGAAGTTCCCGCACACTTCGGCCCCAGCATCGTCACCATCGGCAACTTTGACGGTGTTCACTGCGGGCACCGGACCGTCATCCGCGAGGTCATCGCCCGAGCTCGCGCGAGCGATGCGAAAGCCATCCTTGTCACACTTGACCCGCACCCCGCCAAAGTCCTGCGCCCGGACAAGGCGCCGAAGCTCATCACACCGCTTGAGATGAAGCTCGAAGTCCTCGCCACCACTGGCCTTGACGCAGTCCTTCTGCTGCCGTTCACGGAGGAATTCTCCCACACCTCCCCCCGCGCCTTCTGCGAGACGATCCTGCGCGACGCCCTGGGCGCCACCGAGGTCCACGAGGGCGAAAACTTCCGCTTCGGCTACGGCGCGGAAGCCGACATGCACAGCCTGGAATCGCTTGGCCGGGACTTCTGCTTCACCGCGCACACCTTTGCACCCATCCAGCACGGCCGGCAGGCTATCTCGTCCAGCCGCATCCGCTCCGTCATCGCAGCAGGCGACATGACCACCGCACGGCACCTGCTGGGCCGGCCGTTCGCGATCGACAGCACACCCGCTCGCGGACGAGGCTACGGCACGCAATACGCCGTGCCCACCATCAATCTCGCGCCCTATGACGAGCTGCTCCCAGCCAACGGCGTGTACATCACGGACTTGCGCGTCGGTGACGGTCCGAGCGCCGTTACCTTTGAAGGCGTCACCAACATCGGCAACCGACCCACCTTTGGGGCTGACTCGTTCGCGGTGGAAACCTACCTGCTACGCTTCCGCCCCATCGAGCTAAGCGAACGCACGCCGCTGCGGATGACGTTTCTGAAGCGCCTGCGCGAAGAGAAAAAGTGGCCTGACCCCGAAGCCCTGAAGCAGCAGATCGGCCGCGATGTGGCACAGGCCGAACGCTGGTTCCACATGCGCAGCCTGCTCGCGTGAACGGTCAGGGCAGATCGATGAAACAGTAACATCTCAGCGGCTCGCGGACGAGCGCCTCGGGGTAGAATCCTGAGCATGAACAGGCACGCACGGCTACTCGTTCTGCTCTCCGGCACAGCACTCGTGGCTGGCCTTCCCCCAACGCGGACCTTCGCACAATCGCCGGAGCAGCAAGCCGTGCTGGCGCCGATCCATGCGATGTTTGACGGCATGTCAAAACGTGATGCGGCTGCGATCAAGGCACCCACGCTGCCGGGTGGCGCCCTGGTGCTGATGCGCAACGGCAAACCCACGCAGATGACCTTTGAAGACTTCGCAGCGCGGGTAAGTACACCCGGTACGACACAGATGGAAGAGCGCATACACGATCCACTGATCCGGATCGACAACGACCTTGCGGTGGTATGGGCGCCATTCGACTTCCTGATCGATGGCAAAGTCGATCATTGTGGAACCGACCTCTTCAATATGGTCCGCGTGAACGGGCAGTGGCTGGTCGCAAGCGTAGCGGATACAGGCACGAACACCTGCCCAGCAAAATAAGCCTCCGCGTAGTGATCCGGCGTCCTTTGCTGGAGATAGCTCGTTGTTGTCGTGGGATTCGAGCCTGTCCGCTGCGAACGCCGATCAGCGCCAGTAAGGACACGGTGTTACGGCAATCGTGCCTGCGGTGTACCCTGTGGACTCCGCACACCAGCACACGTTCCGGGCATGTTCAGCCCAAGGAGTTTTTCCGTGACCAAATATCTGGTACATACACTTGCCGCCTGCTGCCTGGCGGTTGTTCCGGCTGTGGCGCAAGCGCCCGCCTTGTCCGAAGTGAACACGCAATTGCGAGCCGCGGAAACGAAGGATTCGCAGTTGATGTGGTGGCTGCACGAGGTGACCGATGTGTACGGTCCGCGCCTGACCGGCTCGCCGGGGCTGAAAGCCGCGGAAGACTTTGCTGTGAAACAGATGACAGCGTGGGGCTTTAAGAACGTCCACCTGGAAGCGTGGAACTTCAACCATCCCGGCTGGCAGAATTTTGAGCTGGAGGCCAACACGGTCTCGCCGTTTCAGCAGCCGTTGAATGTGCGTGCGGTTGCGTGGACGCCTGGCACGAACGGCCCAGTACAGGGGCCGGTGCTGGTGGTCGAACCACCCCAGCCTCCGCCCGTTGCCGTTGCCGCGCGTGGTGGCGGCTTTGCCGCTCCGGGTGGCCCAACGCCAGAGCAGCTGGCGGCCATTGAGAACCCGGGCAGTGCGCCTCCGCCCATGCCGGCGCAGGCGCCAAGCGCGAACAAGCCCGTGACGCAGGCCGATCTGGATGCCTACCTGGCAACGATCAAGGACAAGGTGAAAGGCGCCATCATCTTCTACGGCCCGCACGTGCAGGTACCGGAGAACTTTCTGCCCGCACCGTTGCGGCGTCCTGACGAGATTTGGACACAGCCCGGTGGCCGGCGCGGAGCTGCGGCTGCTGCATCGGCTCGTGCTGCGACCGCTGCCGAGGGCCTGACCGCAGCCGACATCACCGGGCAAGTGAACAAATTTCTCATCGCGAACTGCGCGCTGGCCAAGGTGACCGATTCCGGCCGCGCGTACGGAATTCTCCTGCAACAATCCACCGCGGGCTACAACGAGAACCCCAACAGCCCGAACCTGCCGACGCTGGTAATGGGTAACGAGGACTACGGCCGCATCTATCGCACCTCAACCATCGATCACATGCCGGTTGTGCTGAAGCTCAACATCAAAAACCAGTTCTATCCCGAAGGCCGCACCGTCTACAACGTGGTGGGTGAGTTGCCGGGGACGGACAAAGCGGATGAAGTGGTGATGGCCGGCGGCCACTTTGACTCGTGGAACCCGGCCACCGGCGCGACCGACAATGCGGCCGGCGGCTCGGTTGCTGTCGAGGCACTGCGGCTGATCCAGACGCTGAAACTGCCGCATCGCCGTACCATCCGCGTTGCCTTGTGGAGCGGAGAGGAGGAGGGTCTGTACGGTTCGATTGCCTACGTGGCTGCGCATTTCGGCAGCGCGGAGAATCCAAAGCCGGAGTGGTTCAAGCTGGACGCGTACCTGAACCTTGACGGCGGCACCGGCAAGCCGCGTGCAGCGAACGTCTTCGGGCCGCCCGAAGCGGCTGCGATGGTGCAGACCGCACTGGGTACCTTCAAGGATTGGGGCTTTAACAACACCAGCCCAACCGTCGCCCGCCAGACTGGCGGTACGGACAGTACTTCGTTCAACAATGCAGGGTTGCCGGGCGTGAGCTTAAACCAGGATCCGTTTGACTACGCCAGCTACACGCATCACACCAGCTTTGACAGCTATGAGCGCATCTATGAACCTGATCTGCGTGAAGCTGCGGTGGAAGAGGCGCTGACGCTCTTCGCTTTATCGAACACGGACGGTATGGTGCCACGTTGCTCCGCGGCCACCATGCCCGCGCCTCCAGTGCTCTCGGCGCGGGCGATCGCAAACCAGACCAGTAACGTGCCGATGACGCCGGTAGCGGAGTTTATGCTGCCCGCCGGCGTCACCGCGCCGGAGCGTCCCACCCCCTGCACCGCGGCACCGCCAGCCCAGGCAGCTCCGGTTTCCTGGCCGGCTGCGGCTACACCCTAAGCAGTTGCCACACGTACTTGAGAACACCGTGCCGCTGACGGAGAATGATCCGCAGCAGCACGGTGTTTCGGCTGCTGGAGGCTGCTAGTCAGATCCCTTCACGTGAATGTGCAAGCGCTGCGAAAGATCGGGCGAGAACTCGCGCAGGATGGAGAAGCCTGCCTGCCTGACGCACGCGAAGGCGAACTTCCCGGCAAGCACGCCAAAGCCTTCAGAGCCTGCGGGGTAGTAGAACTTTGACGCTGCCTGCGCACCCACCTTGCCGGCCAGCCCAGCTACGTTAAACACGGGCTTGCCGCTGTAGCTGTGCGCCACAACAACGGTGTTCGCCGCATGCAGCGTGCGCTTCAGCTTCGACCCAGTGCCCATGGCGTAGTAGCGCGTGTCCTGGTGCAGCAGCGCTGGGAAGAACAGTGTGCCCTGCACCACCTGGTCGGTTTTGTCGGCAAAGCCGCGCCACGCATATGCCCAGAAGGGCGCGTTGCCGCCGTTCACGGTATCCAGCAGCGGGTGCGTGTCCTCCGCATAGGCGATGGCGGAGGTAAGCAGGCTGAAGCCAATCGCCGAGTAATCCGAGCTCTGCTTCCAGGCGAGCTCGGAATCGGTCTTCCACCCGGCCGGCTTGGGCTTGGTGCCGCCCGACACGGACGTGTAATTCGTCAGCACGCCGAAGACACGCTTTTGCTGCGGCAGGATGGCAGGCTGCTGCGGCTGCGGTTCACCATGCTGCGATTGCGAGCTTGTGGCGCCACTCCCCTGCTGCTGCGGCGCGGATTGCTGTTCGATGCTGGAGGACAGACCGTCGGCGTTGAATGGAGGCGGCGCTGGATCCATGGCCGCAAGAACCACTGCCGAAGGTGCGTCCGGCAGAGTGTCCGCCTGCCCATGAAGGTGTGGACTAGCCCAGAATGTGGCGGTGGCGACAGCGACGAGGGACGGCATGCGGGAAGTACGGCAAGGACTGAACAGGGGTTTGCTCCTGTGGGACGTAATCGGACCTTAACGCAAACTTAAGATGCGCGCAGCCACCGTTGGGGGTGCATGCATCGGAATAAAGTGATGTCCTGCCCTTTTGGAGAACGCCATTGTTACGTCTGATGACTCTGCTCCTCACCCTGGGACTCAGCGCGCCTGCACTGTATCCACAGACGGCCGCCGCGCAAAAACAGGCCGGTAAGAGCGCCAAAGCCAGCCCGGACGAGGACGACTCAGGCTCCGACGACGATAAGCGCTCTCCCCCTGCCGCCGGACAAGGTGCACAACCCCACGCTGTGGCACGATCCCGGCGATATCTCCAGGCTTGATTTGTTCTACGGGCAAGGCGCGCAGAAAGGGCAGCCGGCAACTATCCGCCCGATCAGACCGACCTGTTTGTGAAGGAAGTGGGAGCGGCGCATCCAGGCGCTGTAGGCGCTCTAGCGCCTGATGATCCAAACGCAACGGATGACGCGCACGACGTACTCACCAACAAGCACAGCACGCGACATATGTTGCTGTAGAGGTGAAAGCAGCGCTAGCGTGCTGCAGGCGCCTTTGGCGGCTCGGTTGCTGTCTTGGGAGTTGCAGCCGTTGGTGCTGGCGGCGTGTACGGTTTGTACGGCCCCAGCGGCGTCACCACAGTGCCCCTGGGAGCAGCCGCCTTTGGCGTTGCTCCGGCAGGAGCGTCGTCCGGCATTGCGTCTGTAGGCGCGGCTACGGTAGTTGCTGGAGCCTCGCGCACCACCGGCGCAGGCGGCTTCACAGCGGGCTTGGTGTCGTCCGGATCGGTGTCGTCGTCATCGGAGTCATCATTGGGCGCAACCGGCTTCTTGGGCGCGGCGACCGGCGCGGCGTCCGTGTCCGGCGTGGCATTCACATCCACCTCAAGCGTCTTCTTCGCCGCCGTTGGGAAGGCCTCGACCGGCGTGCGCGCGATGGCCACCTTCATGAAGTCGATCCACATCGGCAGAGCAGCCTTCGCGCCGGTCTCTTTATCGCCGAGGCTCTTGCGGTCATCGAAGCCGATCCACGTGCCGCACGTTACCGAAGGCGAGAACCCGATGAACCACGCGTCGGTATAGCTGTTCGTCGTACCGGTTTTGCCGCCCAGCGGATGCTTCAGCACCGCGCCTGCCTGCGCTGCTGTACCGAACCGCGGCACCGCTTCCAGGAACTGCATCATGGTGCGCGCCGTCTCCACGCTGATGACTTCCTTCACCTCAGGGACTGCCTGTTTCAGCGGCAGGCCATCCGCCTGCACCACGCGGCGGATCACGTGCGGCTTAATGAGGATGCCGTCATTCGGAAACACCGAGTACGCGCCTACCTGCTCCTGCAGGCTAATGCCTGCCGACCCGATAGCAACAGGCAGAAACGCCGGTATGTTCGACGTGACACCGAAGCGGTGCGCCACCTCAATCACCTTGCGAATGCCCACCTGATTGGCCAGCTTCAGCGCCGGGATATTCCGCGACTCGGCAAACGCGTTCAGGAGAGACATGCTGCCCTTGTAGTCGGCCTCGTAGTTATGCGGCGTGTAGGGGCCGTTCGGCGTGTAGAAGCTGGTCGGCCCATCGACGATGGTGTCCGTCGGCTTGGAGTGCAACTGCTCCACCGCCGTGGTGTAGACATAGGGCTTGAACGACGATCCCGTCTGGCGCTCCGCCTGCGTGGCGCGATTGAACTGGGACAGTGAGAAGTCCCGTCCACCCACCATCGCCAGCACGTCGCCATTGGCGTTATCGACCGCCATCAACGACGCCTGCGTACCCGAATCCTGCTGCAACGACACATGCATCGTCGCCGTGCCGGTCGCCGGGTCTTCAATCCGCACATAGGCAATGTCGCCCCGCTGCAGCAGCTTGTCGCCGCTGACTACCGTCGTCCAAGCCCAATCTGACGGCGTCATCTCGGCGTAGCGCTTGCCGATGCGGACAACCGCCCGCTTGGCCGTCACTTCGGTCACCAACGCGTGGAAGTATGACCCCTTATCGATCGCATCGTTCCAGTCCGGGTGCACGTAGGTCTCAAGGTCGGTGGGGCCGCTTGCAAGCACGTTGGTCAGCTTGCCCTTCCAGCCATGGCGGCGCTCATACGCCGCAATGCCATCCAGTACAGCCTTGTTGGCCACAAGCTGCAAGTCCAGATCCATGGTGGTGTAGATTTTCAGGCCCGCGCCATGCACCGCATCCGCGCCATAGAGCTGCTCCAACTGGCGGCGAACTTCTTCAACGAAGTAAGGCGCAACCGTGTTCGTCGTCGTCTCAATCTTCAAGCCCAGCGGAGCGGCCTTCGCCTGCTCGTACTGCTCGTCCGTGATCAGCTTGTCGCCGAGCATCTCGCTCAGCACAAGGTTCCGGCGCTTCAATGCCCGGTCAGGATGCCGCAATGGTGAGTACGACGTCGGCCCTTTTGGCAGCGCAGCAAGGAGCGCTGCCTCCGGCAGGGTCAGGTCACGCACATGCTTGCTGAAGTAGTACTCCGCGCCTGCCTCAAACCCATACACGCCGCTGCCCAGGTAGATCTGGTTGGCGTACAGCGTAAAAATCTGCGGCTTGGTAAAGTGCCGCTCAATCTGGATCGACAGCAGGATCTCCTGCAGCTTGCGCGACACGGTCTGGTCGGCCGACAGAAACAAATTCCTTGCCAGCTGCATGGTCAGCGTGGAAGCACCCTGCCGCTTGCCATGCGAGTGCAGATCGATATAGGCAGCACCCACCACGCGGGTCAGATTGATCCCGGCATTCTTGTCGAAGCTCTTATCTTCGATGGACAGAATCGCGTCGTGCAGCACCTTTGGAAAATCGCCATACGGCACCACCACGCGGCGCTCCAGCGCAAACGAGCCGAAGGTCTTGCCATGAATATCCAGCAGTTCCGTCGTCGTTGCCGGGCGGTAGTGCTCCAGGTCTTCCATCTGCGGCAGGTCCGCCGCGTTTACCAGCATCAGCCCAACGAGACACCCAAAGACCGCCGAAGCGCCCAGCAGCACAAGGAAGATCGCGCGCCGCGCCTTTGCCCGCGTGGGGAAATACCGCGACCACCATGTCCGCCGGTACGGCGTGCGCTCGCTCAGCCGTGCACGCAGCCGCGCAGTGCGCTCCTTCGCCGATTCTTCGTCACGTGTGAACAGGGTTGGCACAGCTATTCAAGGGTAGCATCGGCTTAGCCGGAAGCCTGTGCACGTTTCTGCGACGGGATCACTCGCATTGCGTTGTGATATCGAACCGCAGAAACAGTACGAAAGCAGAAAGCCCGGCGCGTGGCCGGGCTCCCCACAGGTGCTGCTTGTACTACTTATGCCGCCTTTGCCTTCAGCAACTCCAGCCCTTTGTTCAACTGGTCATCGCTCTTTAGCCCCTGTGCCTTGGGCACCGCGGGCTTCGATGCATTCACCGTGGCGGTGCTCGTGGAACCGTCTCCCTCGTCGTCATCATCGTCATCCGCCGCTGCGATTTCCGCTGCGGAAGCAACGGGCACGCCCGGCGTCAAACCCTCGTCCTGAAATTTCTTGCCGCTCGGCGTCTCAAACTTCGCGACGGACAGAATCAGCGCAGCGCCGTCCGCCAACTCAAACGTCCGCTGCTGCGAGCCGTCGCCGAACGTCTTCTCGCCCACCAGGTCGCTGCGCTTCGAATCCAACAGCGCACCGGCTACGAGTTCCGCCGGGCCGGCTGTGCCGTGATTCACCAGCGTGACCATCGGCGCCGTTGCATTCACACTCTTGGCCGGATCGGCAGCGAACGTTTGCTTGGCCACCTTCTGACCCTCCAGCATGGCCAGCGTGCCGGTCTTGATAAACATATTCGCCAGACGCAGGGCTTCCGTGTTATCGCCGATGCTCACATCGCGCAGGTCCAGCAGGATCTTCTTGGTGTTAGTCGCGCTCATCTTCTTGAGCTTCGCTTCCACCTGTGTCACGTGCTCTTTGTCCAGCACCGCAGGCTTGATGTAGATGATGCTCGATCCCTCATAGAAGACCTCGCCCGTCGGCGCGACCGGCACATCCGCGCGCGTAATCGTCAGCTTCTCCGGCACCGAGTGCCGCGGACGAATGACCGATAGCTGCACTGTCGATCCAGACTGCCCGTCCAGGAGTAGCTGGATGCTCGCCAGCGACAGATCGCGCGTGCTCTTGTCGCCAATCGACTCAATCACGTCGCCGTCATTTAGATTCGCCTTCTCAGCCGGGCCGCCCGGCGCCGTGGAGACCACGGTGGCATAGCCAAACCGCTTCGACACGTTCAGGCCGATCTGCGTGCGTCCCTTGTCCGTCCTGGCCTTGTACGCCTTGTACTCTTCAGGCGTCAGGTAGCTTGACTCCGAGTCCAGTGTCTCCAGCAGACCGCGCAGCGCCGCATCGGTGACCTTGCCCATGTTCGGATCAACAACGTAGTCGCTCTGAATGTGCCGCAGCACCTCGCTATACACCTGCATCTGGCGGTACGCGCCATCTGCCTGCTGCCCCGCGGCGCGGACGCGGTGCGTATTCGCACCCAGAAACATGGTGAGCAGCAACACGGCGGACAGGGCAAGCATGGAAATCTTCAGCGACTTCGGCATCGGCGCGAGGGACCTCGTACGGGGCAAATCGGTTGTCTTGGGAGTTAGACGCACACCCGGTCCGGATAGCATACGCCCACCGCACTGTCCCCGCGCACGGTTTCTCATCTCCAGGCAGCGGAACTTTCGACCTCACCCGCCTTACGCGCGCTATGAATTTAGTCGGTGCCAACCAGCTGCAATCCACGCGGTTCGTCCTGCGCCTTCACCGGAAAGTCGCAATGATGCGTCGCATGCCAACGCTCCAGGTCTTGCTTCACGCGCACATACGTTGCGGTAAGCCGGCGGCACCCCACGCACACAGCATCAAACATTCCGTTGTAATTCGTCAGAACTAGGTAAGTTGAACCGCCGCGCATAGACACCCCTGCATTTCAAGTGCGAACTGACTCCGCATAGAAACTACGATGCCAAAACAGAACCGCTGGCGCGATCTGACGTTACGGTTCATCGTGATTCGGCGCAAGTACAAGCGCGAGAATTACAGCAGAATGAATCTGATTCCATGGGAGATATCACCTGTGATATCAGCGCTTGGGAACTCCTGCTGCCGCTGATCCCGGTGCGCTGCATCCACACCGTACGTTCAGGCCGCTCTGCTCACTCAAAAGGCGGTAAGTCAGCGCCACGGGTGGACCCCTGTAGCGCCTCGACCTGCACGCTGCGGCCCTCATGTGCCGAACGATAGATGGCTTCAATGATGCGCTGATCCTGCAATCCTTCTTCACCGGGGGTATGTGGCTGTTGATTGTGCAGGACGCACAGCGCCATGTGATCCATTTCAAGCGCGAACTGATCCTTGTCTTCGATACTCGGCTGCATCTCGGTATCCTTGCCATCCATCAGCCGGGTGAACCGCAGCTTTGACCCGTGGTAGCCAAAGGCCGGATCCATCTCCGCGAAGCCGTCCGTGCCCTCGACGCGCAGAAACGCGGAACGATGAACGTCGTAGCCGCTGGTGAAGGTAGCCGTCATGCCGCTTGGAAAGCGCGCGATCACTTCACAGCGAGCTTCGACTTCTTTGAAGCGTGGATCATCGGCCGGCTGCACCACGGTCGCGATCACTTCAGTCGGCTCTTCCCCGGAGAGGAAGCGGCTTGCGTTGAGGCAGTAGATACCCACATCCGGCAGAGCCCCGCCGCCGGCAAGCTTCCTGTTCAAGCGCCACTGCGCGGGGTCGCCTTGGTCCTGCGAGTTCGATGCGATGATGCTGCGCACCCTGCCAAGCCTGCCGTCGCGAACAGCCTTTTCCAGCGTGCGGTTCATCGGCTCATACTGCTGCCGGTACGCAATCATCAACTTCACGTTGGCCTGCTTGCACACCGCGACCATCTCTTCGCATTCCTTTGCGCTGGTCGCCATCGGCTTCTCGCATAGGATGTGCTTCTGTAGCTTCGCACCTCGAAGGACGAACTCATGATGCATGCCGTTCGGCAACACGATATAGATCACGTCCACGCCCGGCATGTCCTTGAGCTTCTCGTAGCCGGCGTAGTCTGTGATGTTGCTCTCCGCGATGCCGTACTGTGCAGCGATCTTTAGTGCCTTGCCACGATCGCCGCTGACAAGCGCAACCGGCTTGCAATAGTCACTGGTTGCAAATGCCGGCAGGATCTGATTCAGCGCTAACCGTCCCAGGCCGACAATTGCAAAACCAACGCGACGGTTCGCCGGCAGGAACGGGCCTGGAGCCTTCTCCGGTTGTTCACTTGCAGCATGGATTTGCGACAGCTGCACGCTGTTCTCAGCATTGGGCTTCTCTGCCTGCCCTGCCTGGCCCTGCGCCGACGCAATCGCGCTTAGACCCGCAACCGCCGTTGAAGCTGAGCGCATGAACGAACGCCGCGATAGTGACGGCCTGTTGACGAGGTCAGTGTTCTCCGTGTCCATGCTGAGTTGGATGCAAGGGACGTTCGGATCAAGCCTCATGCTACTCTGCAACGTCGGCTATTCAACATACGATTCGCTCAGCTGACAATCCGCATGGAACGTATTCGATCCGCTGCAACCCAGCCGCTGCGAGCCGCAGACCTTGTCGTCCTCACCCGACAGTCGGCCATCCATCACGCCACGTGATGGTTTTGATCACCATCGTGGGCCGGCCATGGTTCGCGCGTTCTAACGCATGAAACACAAGGATATCTTCACTGGTAGCAGGGTCATAGTAAGCCGAACCGCCGCCTGGAGCAGCCTGCCTTTCATCGCCATGGACGAGAACAGTACCGCCGCCAGACGATAACTTGTCTCCCTTGGTGTCAACGAATGGTCCCCAGGGGCGTCGGGAGCGCCCAACCACTTCACGGTAATCGTCCCGTTGAAGATCGCTCTCGCAACAAAGCCCCTTTGATAGAAACAAATAATAGAAGCTGCCATGCCGCAAGATGGACGCACCTTCGACAACCTCCTGGCTGTTTCGCGCCGTTGCTGCAAGGTTGTAGCGTTTGGATGCAGTTGTTGACATGAGCATCCCCGTTGAAGGGTCCACGCGTCGTTGCTTGACGCCCGACCAGGAGCTGCCGTATGTCAGCCAAATACCTTTAGCGTTTGTAACTAGGATATTGGGATCGATCGCATTGAAATCGTCTCCCTGCTTGGAAGCGAGGACGAGTCCGCGATCGACCCATTGATAGTGTGGATCGGATGGATCGAGTGTCGCATTTGTCGCGAGCCCGATCACAGAGTCCTGCGATCCCAGCGACGAAGCGCAGTAGTAGAGGTGATATTCCCCTGCAAAGTAAGCGATATCCGGCGCCCACAGGTTACGCACCTGCGGCAGCGCGGCACGGATCCAACCAGGCAGCGCTGAGAAGACATAGCCGCAGCGGGACCATGTACGTCGATCCGCGGAGCAGCGAACAGGCAAGTAACCCGGCACGTGTTCTCTCGCAGTCGGATCCGTGCTGTAGACGATGTATCGGCCATGTTCAAACGCGATGCTGGGATCCCGCACAGGCGCTGTATCGCCGAGGAGTTGACTCCTGTCCAGCGTGGATGGCCCAGCGTTTGTGTCCTTTCGAACACGATGTCCGCAACCCGCGAACGAGACGAAGACGGCGCTCAGCAACGCAAGCAAACAGATCGTTGGGTTGGTCATCACTGCTCTAGCCAATCGCAAACGAGGCCACTCATCCTTTCCCATATGCATCACAAAACTCAGATGCGGCGAAAACCTGGATGCACCAACGGCTTGATCTTTTGATCACCCACAAGTGGGCCCATTGCAATGTCGTGCAGATGACAGACAGGGTACTGAAACTCAAAACACTCTATAGTCTGGGTGTTTCTACAGATTGGAGTGCTTATGCAATCGCGTAAGACCGCACTGATTATTGGTGCGGGCCCGGCCGGCCTCACCGCAGCCCTTGAGTTCTGCCGGCGATCCTCCATCCATCCAATCATCTTCGAGGCAAGTGACCGCGTCGGCGGCATCTCATGCACGCTGCGATATAACGGCAATCGAATTGATATAGGCGGTCACCGCTTCTTTTCGAAGTCGGATCGCGTGATGAATTGGTGGACATCCATCATGCCCATACGCCACGACGCTGATGGCGAGTTCCCGCTCCATTACCAGAATCAGTCAAGAAGCGTATCCGCAGGCGATGGAAAACGGCGCAACAGCGCTGAGGATGACGACCTTGTCATGCTGGTACGGCCCCGCAAGAGCCGTATCTACTTCATGCGGTCTTTCTTTGACTACCCGCTCTCTCTTTCGCTGACAACATTACGTCGCCTTGGCGCTCGTCGCGTGATGCATATTGGCGTGAGTTATCTTAAGTCTCGCCTGTTTCCTGTCAAGCCCGAGCGAACACTCGAAGCTTTCTTCATCAATCGGTTCGGCAAAGAGTTATACCTGACCTTCTTTAAGAGTTACACGGAAAAGGTATGGGGCGTGCCATGCGAGAAGATCAGCGCGGCGTGGGGCGCGCAGCGCATCAAGGGCCTTTCACTTCGAACGGCCGTCCTCCACTTCATCAAGAAGCTGTGGAAGCCACTCTCTGGGCGCGCCTCTGACATCAGGCAGAAGGATGCAGAGACATCCCTGATTGAACAGTTTTTGTACCCTAAATATGGGCCGGGCCAACTGTGGGAAGAGGTCGCGCGGCGTGTGGAGCAGAGCGGCGGCGAAGTGCATTTGCAATGGCGCATCAAGGCGCTCGACGTTACCACGGGAACCGACGGCATCGACCGTATTTCATCTGTGACGGCTGTGAATCCGCACGGTGCAACAAAAACGGTAAAGGGCGATTATGTCTTTTCGACCATGCCGATACGGGAGCTTCTGCAGCGTATCAACACACCCATCCCAAGCAGCGTGCGCGCCATCTCCGACGGGCTTGTCTACCGCGACTTCATCACCGTCGGGTTGCTCGTCGATCGCCTCCTGATCACGGCAGAGGATGGCTCTCCAGTCAAAGACAACTGGATTTATATTCAGGAGCCTGACGTGTTGGTAGGCAGGCTGCAAATATTTAATAACTGGAGTCCTTACCTTGTCGCGGATCCATCAAAAGTATGGATCGGTCTTGAGTACTTCTGCTACGACACCGATGCAATCTGGAAGATGAGTGACACCGACCTGAAACAGTTTGCCATTGATGAAGTCGCAAAGATCGGCATTCTGAAGGCCGAAGATGTGCGGGACGCGTGTGTCTTCCGTGTGCCCAAAACATACCCGGCATACTTCGGCACGTATGAGCGCTTCGATGAAATTATCCATTACATGGAGCGCTTCGAAAACCTCTTCCTGGTTGGCAGGAATGGCATGCACAAATACAACAACCAGGATCATTCCATGCTAACTGCCATGGTCTCCGTCGATAACATCCTGCGAGGAGAAACATCCAAGGCGAACCTATGGTCGATCAATACCGAAAAGGAATACCACGAGAGCAAGGATGAACCGGTCCAACAAGACGAGTCCGCTCATGACGAATCGGAGGATGTACCTCGTCCAGAAGAGATTGGCGTATGAGTGCAGCCGTTCCGCAGGCCGTCTCACAAGAGCTGGCGTCGAGGAGTCTCCTCCGCTTCCACTTTGTCGACACTGTGTCGAACAGCATCAACCGCTTCCCTGCACGGGCGTTCGCTGCGCTGAGTGTGCTTTATGTCGTGACGTGTTTCAGCTTGTCGTACCTTAAACTGCTTTGGCTGGACGAACTGATCACGCTGCACATCGCTCGGTTGACCAGCGTCGGCGCCATCTGGCGCGCGCTCGGCAGCGGAGCCGACCCGAACCCGCCGGTAACTCACCTTCTCGTGCATGCATCCCGTGTCTTACTCGGCGAGCATGAATACGCCCTCAGACTACCCGCGATGCTTGGCTACTGGCTCGGCTTGTTATGCCTATTCGCATATCTTCGGAAGCGCATTCCGCCAGTGTGGGCACTTACGGGAACTATCCTGAGCATGACCATGGCGGCCTTCGATTACAGCTTTGAAAGCCGCTCCTACGCAATTTTTTACGGATTGGCGATGGCTGCATTCTACTGCTGGACGGTAGCCGTAGCGCCTGCAACTCACTCCAGAGCACGAGCCGCCGCATGCGCTGGCATGGCGCTCGCACTCATGCTCGGCATCTCAACGAACTACTTCGCCGTACTCGCGTTCCTGCCCATTGCCGGCGCAGAAATCATGCGCACGGTGTTACAGGTTCGCGAGCACCCACCTTCGTACAACATACCGATCTATCAACGCGTGTGGCGGCAGATCGATCTCCCAATCTGGCTGCTGCTGCTGGTTTCGGCAGCGCCATTGCTTGCGTATCGCTCCATGATTCAGCATTCCATCGCAGAGTTTGCACCGCACGCATGGAATAAGGTCTCCATCGACCAGGCTACCGACTCGTACACGGAAATGGTTGAGACGATCCTTTATCCTCTACTTGCATTATTTGTAGCTGCAGCAGGCGTACGCATGCTTTCCTTTATCTGTGGTAACTGCCAGAGCGATCTTCGTCCAGCCTGGCTCAGCCGCATCGTACGGCAGCAAGAGACGATGCCTCCGCTTGTTCCAAGGTACGAACGCGCCGGCATCTTTCTATTTATGACGTATCCCTTCTTGGGTTACATCGCCGCGTCTATACGCGGCGGCATGTTATCCCCGCGGTTTGTCATCCCGGTCTGCTTTGGTTTTGCAATCGCAGGTGCGTTCACAGCCTATCGCCTCTTCCATCACCTGCCACGCGCAGGCGTTGTGCTGCTTTGCTTTTGCACTGCATGGTTCGTTGCGCGCGAGTCGGTGGTGGGCTATTGGTATGCCGAGCAGAAGCAATGTTTCTACAAAGTTCTGGATCGCATTCCTGTAGCTGACACATACCTGCATGGCCACCGGCCGTTGGCGGTGCCCGATCCATTGATGGCGCTTACACTGCAGCACTACGCACCAAAGGAAGTTGCAGATCGCATCGTCTTTCCAATCGATTTCCCCGCGGTTCGTCGCTTCCGCGGGGACGACTCGCCAGAGCAGAACATATGGTCCGGCCGCAACACGCTTTACACATTAAGAGTGTTGCCGCTCGCAACATTCCAGCAAAACGCGGGTCGTTACCTTGTGTTGGCAAGCGACGGTAACTGGCTCTTGCAGGATCTGGATACACACCACTACGACGAACATCGCTTGCCCATCAACACGCGTGCGGGCGCCATCGGAGGGTTTACGCCGCTCGCAAAGGGTCTGCCGGCCTTCTATATCGCTAACGGCAGCCTGACACCAACAGGACCCCTTGTGCAAGACGCGTTACCGATCCAATTCAAAGTAAGCGCAAACCTGCCGGACGCGTCAGATAGTAAATGACTACGCCGCTGAACCAAGACGCTCGCGTACCATCACCACGCGCCGGGCATCTTGGCCGGTGGGTGATGGCAGGTACCGTGGTCGTTGTCGCTGCTCTCGCGTGGCTCGCATGGTTTATGGCCTCGCCGCGCCCCGCAATCGTACGCACCGCGATGCCCGCATACCAGGATTTAGAGAGTTCCGTATCCAGCACCGGCAGAGTCGTTCCTGAACGTGAGTTCCTGGCGCGGGCAAGCCTCCCTGCACTTATCGAAAGCATTGACGTGCACCTTGGCGAGCAAGTGCAACCTGGCCAGATGCTGGTCCGCCTTAAAGACCCATACGCCGCCACACGCATCGCATCGGCTGTTGCCACCTTGCAAACAAATGAGCTAAGCAATGACAACGTGCAGCACGGCGGAACACAGGAAGATCGCATCGTGCTGCAGGCCGACCTGGCGCGGGCGCAAACAGAAAAGGACTCCGCAGAGAACTCGCTGACGACCCTGAAGTCTCTTCAACAGGCAGGCGCGGCTTCCGGCGCCGAGGTGCATGCGGCAGAGCTTCGGCTGCAGACAGCAGAGCAGACACTCCGGTCCATCAACAAGCGAATCTCGGATCGCTTTAGCTCACGCGACATAGCAAGTTGGTCCGCACGCGTTACCGAAGCCAAATCGAACTTGACAGCGGCAAAGGCATCCTTCGCCAGTGCAAACATCACGTCTCCTATCGCGGGAACGGTATACCTGATCCCAATTACCAGCAATGACTTTGTGTCGACAGGCAGCGAGCTGCTGCGCGTTGCCGATCTCTCAAAACTTCAGGTCAGGGCAAACTTTGACGAGGAGGATATCGGCAAGCTCCACAATGGCGCTGCAGTGGCCGTCCACTGGGAGGGCAAGCCGGAACGTGTATGGCACGGCGTTATTGCGCACGCGCCTCTCGCGGCAGCAATTGCCGGCATGCGAAGCGTGGGTGAGTGCATCATCGCAATCACAGACGCGCGTGGCGATCTGCCGCCCAACACCTCCGTCACAGTCAAGGTCACTGTCGACCGACGGCAACACGTACTCACACTGCCGCGAGAGGCACTTCACACGGTGGACCATGCAAACTTCGTCTACCGCATCGAGAAAGAGAGGCTCGTGCGAGCCCCGGTCCAGGTTGGCCTCATGAATCTGGAAAGTTGGGAGATCGTCCAAGGTGTCGCTCCAGGCGATCGCGTTGCTCTCCACGCAATGGAAGGCCGTGACCTGTTTGAGGGAATGACCGTGAAGGCGCTGCCTTGAACATTACCTATTACGCCGAAAGCCATTGCATAAGGATGCATCTATTATCACGAAGGATCATCCCTCTTATGCTGTTGGCGGCATCGACCACGATGAGTGCACAGATACCGCTCGTTACTGCTGTAACGCTGGCGCTAAACCATAGTCCACGCATCAAACTAGCAGAGGATGATCTGCGCCGTGCGCATGCCGTCGTCTCTGAAACTAAGGACGCCTTCATTCCAAGCGTTATCGCAAACGGAGGCGCGGGAGATTCATACGGCATCACGCTCAATGTGCCAACCATCCTCACAGTCAACGCGCAGTCGCTCATCTACAGCAGTTCGCAGCGGTTTTATCTTCGCGCCTCGCGCACGAGCCTCCAGGCTGCGTCATTGGCGCTGGAGGATGTTCGCCAGCACATTGAGGAAGATGTTGTGTTGACATACTTAAATCTTGACAACATCACGCAGGTGCAGCTCGCACTTGACGCGGAATACACCGACACCATGGCCTTGCAAATTATTATGGAACGAAGGCTCAATGCCGGCCTCGAAACTCAACTGGGATTAAACCAGGTACGCCGCCAGGTGCTTGGCGTACAACTCCAGCGCCTGCAGGCGGAGGATGAACGCACCCTGTTGCAGGAACATCTCAGTGCGCTGACAGGATTACTCGCGTCATCGCTCAGTACTGTTTCCAGCAGCATCCCTTCGACCGATCCGGTACAGCTTGCGGACGTGCAGGCAGGTTCGCTGCCTGCAACCTTGACGGATCGCGCAGCGCAGGCAAACCTGCAGGCAAGGATGCTGCATGCCCAAGGCGATGCAAGCTACCGTTGGCGGCCGCAGGTAGGATTTGCAGCGCAGTACGGACGCGTGAGCCCGATCAATAATGTGTCCGACTATTACAACCTGCGCGGTCAGTACAACGTCGCCTTTGCCGGTGTGCAGATTCAGTTGCCCGTGTTTGATGCCGCACGCAAAGCGCGTGCAGAAGAAGCAAGCATTGATGCAGTCCACGCGCAGCATGATGTAGAGCAGATGCGGGCCCAGGAACATGAAGATCGCCTCAGGCTTCTGCATGCGTTGGAAGAATCTACGATCCGTGCTCAGATAGCCGAGTTGGACTTCTCCATCGCGGAGGATCAGTTGAAATCCACGCTGTTGCAGGCGGCACGTGGCGGCGACGGCGGACCTGTATTGAATCCAAAAGATGAACAGTATGCCCGCGTACAGGTTCGCCAGCGCTATCTCGATCTGCTGGACGCTCGGCTCCAGGTGCGACGAACCAAGGTATCGCTGTTGAGGCTGACAGGCGGGCTGGATAAATGGCTAAATCTGCCGCAACACACTGTAACTCAAACTGTCCACTAAGCAGGAAGACTTGAACACTCAACACCTATCCGTCGCAATGACAGAACGAGGACTGTGACTACAACACTGCAGCAGGAACAAGCCACCAGAGCATCGCGGAGAGTCCGCGAACGCACACGTCCCGTGCGAGCATCGGCGCTTGCCCTGCTGCTCACGCTCTGGTGCCTCGTTGTCCATGGCTATCATCCGTATGGTGAGGATGGCGGTGTCTATCTTGCCGGTGTCAAATGGCTGCTGAATCCACACCTCTATCCGCACTGGACGGGCTTCGTCACAGCCCATCTGCGACTTACCTTGTTTCCATTACTCATCGCAACGACGGTGCGTGTTACACACTCTCCACTTATGGTCGTGATGCTGCTGTTCTATCTCGCGGGCATCTGGCTGACGATGATTGCGAGCTGGCAACTTGCTGCTCGCTGTTTCCCAAGTAAACGCGAGCGCCATGCCAGTGTCTTGTTACTGGCAGCGTGGCTCACCTTGCCAATTGCCGGCACTTCGTTGATGTTGACCGATCCATATCTTACGGCGCGCAGCCTGTCAACGCCACTTAGTATCTTTGCGCTGGTTAAGATGCTCGACTTTCTTCATGCAAGACAGCCTGGTGCACCCACCGCATGGAGGCCGCTCATCGCGTGCGGAGCAACGATCGCTGTTTCAGCGGCAATGCACCCCCTCATGTCGCTTTACGCCGGCTTCTTCCTCACGCTCATGATGGCTCTCTCTGCACGCCCGCGACGCCGTTCTGTCATGGTTGGTAGCGTGGTCCTGGCGGCCATCGCGATCGCTTGTCTGCTGTACTACACAGCGCCTGCTTCGGAGCCGGCCTACATGCAGGTCGCACACACCCGCACCTATTGGTTTCTCGATGAGTGGCGTTGGTTCGAATGGTGCGGTCTCCTGGCGCCTATCGCCATTGCAGGCGCGGTGTGCTTCGCCGCACGGCAAGATCATCGATCGCCTGTCATACTGCTTGCCCGCGCCAGCGTGCTCGCCGCATCCACATGCGCTGTGATCGCACTGGCGTTTGCTCATCCTTCCTCGCGAACCATGCTCATCGCCAGCCTCCAGCCACTGCGGCAGTTTCATCTTGTCTACATCCTTATGATCCTGGGCCTCGGCGCCGCGTTTGAGCGCCACATCGCCAAAGGAAGGAAGCTGCCGTGGGTAGCAACGATGCTTGTCTTTGGCGCTGTCATGTTTTTCGTTCAGGCTAAAACCTTCCCTCATTCGGCTCACATGGAGCTACCGGGCCTGAAGCCGGCTAACGAGTGGGATCAAGCATTTTTCTGGGTACGCGGAAACCTGCCGATCGATGCAGCCGTCGCGATCGACTCCAACTACACAACAGCGGATGGCGAAGACACACAAAATTTTCGCGCCATCGCGGAACGAAGCAGCATCCCCGATTACTCCAAGGATGGTGGCGTCGCGTCCATCACGCCATCACTTGCCCATGAATGGCTGCAGGCACAAACCGTAGGTACTGGCTTCAACGACCTGACGGACGCGGAGCGCAAGGCCAAGCTGCACACTGTTGGCGCACAATGGATCGTGCTGCCGGCATTTGCAAAAACAGCCTTCCTTTGCCCCTATGTAAACCCCTCTGCAAAGATCTGCAGACTCAACTGATAGGTACCTCGTGACAAATCACCGTATCAGCATTCAATTCCGCTGGAGCAACGCGTGACGCGGGTGAAAAGTTTTTATCATCCTGAGTTGGATGTCTTGCGGTTCTTCGCGTTCTGCCTTGTCTTTATTGCGCATGCGGTATATTTCGTCGACATTGACTGGGCTCACCTCAGTAAGCCGCTTTTTACGTTCATGTTCGCTGTTCATGGAGCGGGCTACTATGGCGTCGATCTATTCTTCGTTTTAAGCAGCTATCTGATTACAGAATTGCTCTACCGTGAACGGGAGAAGACCGGCGCGATTCATCTCAGGCAGTTTTACGTGCGGCGTATGCTGCGTATCTGGCCCTTGTATTTCTTCTTCCTGTTAGTGGTGTGGCCTTTGGCTGCTCTGCTCGATCCCAAGGAGCATGTCACGGGCGGCGTGCTCGCTGCCTTTCTACTATTGGTGGGCAATTGGCGATGTGTTTTTTGGGGCTGGCCGCACACACTTGTCGATCAGCTCTGGTCTATCACGGTGGAAGAACAGTTCTATCTGACGTGGCCCCTACTGATGAAACGCTGGCAGAAGAAGCTGCCGGTAATGGCCGTCTGCATGCTGGTTGCAGCGAACTTTATGCGAGTGTATTACGTTGTGTGGCCGGTTACCGACGCGAGCATTTGGTGTAACACGCTTGCGCGCCTTGATCCTATTGCCGGCGGGATACTACTGGCTTATTGGCTGCACGGGCGCGAAAACAATATGGTGAAGAATCTCCGTTGGCAGATCGGTTGTGTCGCGGCAGCTATCCTTCTCTTCGTCGGCAATTACGGAGATCACACCGACGTGCGTGCACTGTACTCGTACCCGCTGGCTGATCTAGCCTGCGTGATGCTCGTCTTCGCAACACTAAAGCCACAGACCAGGCATCGGCCGAACCTAACAGTTCGAGCCCTTATCTATCTCGGGCAAATCAGTTACGGCCTGTATGTATTCCACCAGCTATCCTTTGAACTTGTGAATCTGCTGCCACAAAGGCCGGCGGCGTTAACCATGGCACTCGCCATGCTGTTCGTGATTGTCCTCGCATCGCTTTCATACCGCTTGCTTGAGACACCCTTTCTTCGGTTCAAGGAGCGCTTCGCTCTGGTGGCATCGCGAGATACAAGACTCGTATCAGCGCACACCGAAAAACATACCACTACGCTGTCGTAGTGGGAGCACAGAAGATACCTGGCAGACGACTCAGTGCTGCTCATCCTTCATGCTGCTCCGTGTGCTGTGTGCTTCAACGGAGCGATTCTCAACCGCCTCGCTGGACGACATTAAGACAGCGAGCGTCATGGGCGGCAAATCAATATAGTTATCGCGGACACTAAGTCCATCACGCGAACACAGCTCCAACCGCTCTCCTTCAAGCAGAGCAAATGGACAGGACTCCTCGCCAAAGTTGATGAAGATACGTGCCTCGTCGCGCGCCATCACCAACGTTCGCCGCTCCTCGTTGGAGGACACCTCAATCCGGTGCATATCGCCATCATTCAGGCACACGCTCCTACGGCGAAGTTTAATGAGTGCCTTCACCCACGCGAGCATCTCCGCATGCTTGCCTTCCTGCTGCTCATCCCAATTCAACTTTGACTTTTCGTACGTTTCATCATCCTCGGGGTTCGGAACATCACCATCAAAACCGAATGCAGCAAACTCATTCTTTCGCCCCTCGGCAACCTGCTTCCGCATCTCTTCGTCATCATGATCCGCAAAGTACAGAAACGGCGAAGAAGTCGCCCATTCTTCTCCCATGAACAACATCGGAATGTAGGGTGCGGTCAGCAACAGACCAAGCGATACCTTCGCTGCATCCAGCCCAATCAGGTGCTCCAGCCGTTCACCCCATCCGCGGTTGCCTACCTGGTCGTGGTTCTGATCGAAATGGATGAAGTGGTGCGCTGACAAACCAGCCGCCGGACGTCCATGCCGCCGCTTACGGTGTCCCGAATATTGGCCGTCATAGACAAACGCATGCTTCAGTGCCTTATGGAGATCGCTTAGCTCGCCAAAGTCAGCGTAATAGCCGCTTTCACCTTCCTTCGGCTTATAAAGCACCGTAAACAGAGCATGGTGAAAATCGTCGCTCCACTGCGCGTCCATACCGTAGCCATGCGCTTCGCGCGGCCGTATCACACGTGGATCGTTCAGATCGCTTTCTGCGATGAGAAGAAATTCCTTGCCAAGCGTGGCACTCAGGCGTTCGACCTCCGATGAGATCTGTTCCATGAAATGAACTGCGGAAAGATCAATGAACGCATGCACAGCATCAAAGCGAAGACCATCGCAGTGATAATCCTTTAGCCACATCAGAGCATTGTCCACGAAGAAGCGCCGCACTTCATCGCTGCCTTCCTCATCAAGGTTGACTGCATCTCCCCATGGGGTTTTACGGTGCTCCGTGAGATATGGGGCGAACTTAGTAGCGTAGTTACCAACCGGTCCAAAATGGTTATAGACGACGTCTAAGATCACGCTCAGCCCAGTTGCATGACAAGCATCAACAAAGCGCTTGAATCCATCCGGGCCGCCGTATGCTTCGTGCGCGGCAAACAGAGCAACACTGTCATACCCCCAGCCTTGATGACCGGCCCATGCAGCCACGGGCATCACCTCAACGTGAGTTACACCAAGATCAGCCAGGTACTTTAGGCGAGGGATTGCTCCATCGAATGTGCCCTCCTGGGTGAACGTGCCGATGTGCAATTCGTAAATAATAGAGCCTGTTTTTGGTGTACCGCGCCATAGCTGATCGTGCCATTCGAACAGGCTGTGATCATAAAGTTCAGAAGCCCCATGTACACCATCTTTCATACGCAAGGCACGCGGATCAGGGTACGGCGTTCGGTCATCATTCAGGAAGAATGCATACCGATCGCCGCAGCCGGCATCCGGTACTTCCAACGTCCACCAGCCGCGTTTATTCGGACCGTCCATGGGAAGACATTGGTCGCGCCATTGCAATGACATCTTCTGGGCTTTCGGCGCCCAGACACCAAACTTATGCATTGAGACATGCTCCGTGACATCGCAGAACTAAAGGCTATGCTGAATCCTTAAACCTTGGACTAAGACCTGTCCCCTCTGGTTGTGTCCGAAGTCGCTGGATGTGTATGCGAGAACTCTCATCTAGCTATGATTGTTGACGTGAACAACTTAGTGTCTGCCAACATACATTCATGTCTACCATCGGCGAAGTAATCAGCGGCTCTGCAAAGGCTTTGACACACTCTCAAGAGATTGACCCGCGGCTTCAACACCGATGAGCTTTTCGCAAAGTGATCCCGCCAGCATGAGCAACGCACCCAGCCCATAGCCGCCCGCTACAGCCCATGCCGAACCCGTATTGATCAAGAAGCCGAAGAGCAGCGGCGCACCCACGCCGCCAATGAGCGTGCCGATCGAGTAGAAGACGGCGATCGCAAACGCACGAATCTCAAGCGGGAAAATCTCCGACACTGTGAGATATGCCGCACTGGCGGCGGAAGAAGCTACAAAGAAGATTGCTGTGAAAATAATCCCCAATCCTCTTGCTCCGATAACTCCCATGCCAAACGGAATCAACGCAACAATGAGTAATGCACCGGCAATGCCATAGGTGGCAGTGATCATGGGTTTGCGGCCAAGCTTGTCGAACAGCTTACTTAGCAAAAGCGGGCCAAAGAAACTGCCTAGCGCAAACGGCAGCAGGTGCATGGGTAAGTCATTGTCACTGATATGAAAGAACTTCTTCACGACAAGGCCATACGTAAAGAAGACCGCGTTAAAGAAAAAGGACTGGCCGACCATGAGGACCAGCGACAGCAACGATCGCGCACGGTTCTCGCCAGTCATGTTCTTGAAGATTTCACCCCAGGGGGTACGGTCGCGCACGACGATCTTGAGCTTTTCACCCTCAGGCTTGGGCAAATTCCCAGGATTGCCCTTGCTCGCCTTCGCTTCGATGTCGGCCACCACACGGTTTGCGTCGTCTTCGTAACCGCGCAACATCAGCCATCGAGGGCTCTCGGGCACGCCGAGGCGAAGCAGCAATACCGCAGCGCCGAGTACACCGCCAATACCAAATGCAAAGCGCCATCCAACCTGCTGCGCTGCGCCGCCGGCATGCAGCAGGAAGTATGTCGACGCAGCACCTATCGATGCGCCTACCCAAAACGTGCCATTCACAATAAGATCGACGGTTCCGCGCACCTTGCCGGGTATAAGTTCGTCCACGGCAGAGTTAATCGCCGCATATTCCCCACCAATACCAAATCCCGTGAAGAAGCGAACGACCGCAAAGTAGAGAAAGCCATGTGAAAACGCTGTTGCGACCGTTGCGATTGAGTATGTCGCAAGCGTGACTAGAAAGAGCTTGCGCCGGCCAAGACGATCCGTGAGCCAGCCAAAGAAGAGTGCTCCAAACACCGCACCAAGTAAGTATGTTGTAGCTGCTGCGGTAACTTGCGGATCTGTAAGTGAGAGCCCTTGCTTGCTCTGTAACACACCAGACAATGAGCCAACGATGGTGACTTCCAATCCATCCAGCAGCCATGAAGTACCAAGTGCGACGATGATCCGCGTATGCCAGCCGGACCAGGGCAGCCTGTCGAGCCGCTGCGGGATGTCCGTCTCAACAACCTTCTCCTGGCCCTGCGTCTGTGCCTCATCCGCCATCGTCTTCCTTCTCTTTCTCGATGACGCTGATGCCGCCGTTGCGCTCAAGCACAGCGTATTCAATATCATCAAACGAACGAATGCCTTTGGTGCGCGCTGCGGCCATCACATCTTCAGGCGAGAGCCGCATACCCGTCATGGTCTCCTGCTGCCATTCACCTTTGCGCACCAGCACCAACGGCGTGCCATCAACCAGCTCACCAAACCGTGGATAGCGGATCTTAAGTGTCGATGTAAGCCGGTGCATGCAGCCCACAGCAAGCACTGCGCATGTGCAATTTATTACAGAGTGGTCCCTGCCTACCGTCGACAGGATGATGATGCCGCCCATAAGGAAGACCAGTACAAATTCAAGCTGTGTCATCTGCGCGCCAGGGCGTCGAATAAGCACACGCACCATCACGGTGAGGAAGATATAGCCAAGCACGGCATGGAGAACCATGGCCATTACGGCAGTACCACGACACGGCGGCTGACCGCCGGGTGCCCCGGAACCTGCAAGGTAAAATGATAGATGCCCGGCGTTCCAGGCTGTAATTCAAAGTCCACCTCGCCCGGAGGATTGCCCGCAGGAAAGGTATAGATCATGCCGCCAGCGGTAATTGCCGATTTGTCTGGCTGCGGTATCACTCGCTGCGCCCCAAGGCCTCTAACGATGCTATCGCTCACAATAAGCTGCACCTTGCTATCGCTTGCAGCATCGTTGCCGAACTGCACAGCCAGCGTGTTGGGTGTACCTGTACGTGCGACGCGGTCATAGCGCACGCGTATGCCAATCCCTTGCTCGGCGATAACAGCATGAGCGAGCCATCCGGCGCCAAATACACCCAGCACATCCGCAAGAAGTATCAAGAGGAAGAAGGACCAAATAATTTCTTCGAAGGTCCACCAGCGCTCCTGAAATGCCAGGTCCTCACCCACGGCAATCGCGCCATCGATCTTAGGAACTTCATCCCCACTTACTGGGTCCATGAAACGATTGTTGTTGCTTGCTGCGCTCGCTGCCGTCACGATGCCTCCTGCGGAACAATGCTGATCTCGCCGTTGCGTTCCAGTGTCGCCGTATCAATGTCTTCTAGCGTCTTCAAGCCCTGGTCGCGCGCCATCGCCATCACGTCATCCGGCGAAATACGCATCTTTCGCATGGTCCGGCTCCGCCACGTTTTGCCTTCGAGCAGGATCAGCGGAGTCCCATCGAGCAGGCGCGCAACACGCGACGACTTCGTACGCAACCACACCAAAAACGTGTGCCCGCATGCAACCGTGAGTATCTGTGTCACCGCGTTCGTAGTAGAAGCCTGAGGACCAACCATGCCCGTAAGCGTGAGGCCACCCAGAAAAAACACCAGCACAAATTCAAAGGGAGTGAGTTGCTTACCGGGCCTTCGCCCGACAATCCTCGAAATAAACACGAGCGAGAAGTAGCCCCATAGTGCACGTAAGACAGCGCCCATCGCTTCCATGCTCAACATCTCCAATTTCTGAGACGCGGACTCGTTCGAGGATGCCGCCTGCCATTCTGCGCGAACATGCTTGCTATCGTTCTTTTCCACGAAAATACAAGCTAATTCATTGCGGAGAGATCAAGGTTCAAGTCCACCTCGAGTTGCGTGCGATTGTATGAACCGCTGTATGTAACCATTAAAGACCTATGTTGTCTACCGTACACATACGTCACGATGGGGAGTCCATGCTTATCGTGAGGTAAGTCCATGGAAGGCCCTGTGCACAATCACATGATTGTTATCCTCGACGAGACGCGGGTTCTCATTCCACTCGACGACAAACGAAGCGCGATCGTAAGCGCAAGCGCCTTACGCGAGTTTGCGGAACGCAACGGCGAGATCATCGAATCGCTCAATAGCGATGACGTTCTGCTTAACCAAATCCTGTAGCCGGCCATGTGCTTGCAGAATGACTCACCAGCTTCGGCCCTGGTGCGCCGTCTCATGAACGCCATGCCTTGTAGCGCATGCTGTTTGCCCCTGCGCCATGCTCGTAACAGAGCACAGCAAACCACGAGCGGCCATTGGCCGAAGCGCTGCTGCTGACAATCGTATGTGAGCGAAAATGTGGTGGCGGTGACTGGAATCGAACCAGTGACCTACGGGTTATGAGTCCGTCGCTCTAACCATCTGAGCTACACCGCCACGGTGTTGGGGAGCAGGCTACTGCCATCGTTGGGCGTCGAAGCCACGTGCCATGCCACGGCGGGGAACCGCAAAACGGAATCGCGCGAAAGCGAATCCGGGCACTCGATGTAGTTTACTGGAAGACGGCTTGCGGCTCAACGCGCCGCACCGGATTCCCCATGAAAGCTCCGCGCACACTCGGCGTCATCCCTGCCCGCATCGGCTCCACGCGGCTGCCGCGCAAGGTGTTGCGCCCGCTGCTGGGCCGCCCCATGCTCGCCTGGGTGGTGGAAGCTGCCCTGCGCTGCCCGCAACTCGACGCGGTCGTTGTCGCCACGGACTCGGACGAGGTAGCTGCGCTCTGTGCCGCCAACCACTGGCTCTGCCAGATGACGGACGCAGAGCTGCCCAGCGGCACAGACCGCATGCGCGCCATCGCTCTGGAACGCGAGGCCGATTTCTATGTCAACATCCAGGGCGACGAGCCGCTCCTGCAGCCCGAACACATCGCCGCCCTGCTGCGTCCGTTCGCGCTTGGACCGCATGTGGAATGCACCACGGTCAAAACACCCTGCGCGCAGGAGAACATCACCAACCCAAACGCGGTCAAGGTGGTTACCGCGCTCGACGGCCGCGCGCTCTACTTCAGTCGTGCCACCATCCCCTACGACCGCGACAGCACGGGCAAGATCGCCTACTGGAAGCACCTTGGCCTTTATGCCTACCGGCGGCCGGCGCTGCTCCGCTTCGGCACCCTGGCGCCTACCCCGCTCGAACAAACCGAGCGCCTGGAACAGCTTCGCCTGCTCGAAAACGGCCTCGCACTCTATGTCGAACCCGTCGACTTCGACACCGTCGGAGTCGACACCGAAGCCGACATTCCGCGCGTCGAAGCCCTGCTCCGCCAGCGCTTCAGCCTTTAGGCTTTCGGGCAAGCGGAATCGTTACCTGTAACCCATCGGCATCCGGCGTGACCTTCACAACCGCCAGTGACCGCGCAATCCACGTAGCCGCCGCCAGCTCTGTACGAGGCGTGGAGCTGAGCAGTGCCAGCACACGGCACCCCGCAGCGATACCCGCCGCAACGCCGCTCACTGCATCTTCCACCACGATGCAATCCTCCGGCGCAAAGCCCAGCGCTGCAGCGCCCCGCAGGTACGGCTCAGGATCAGGCTTGCCGCGCGTCACCATGTCGGCCGAGATCAGCTGCGGCGGCTCCGGCAACCCCGCGGCACGCAGCCGCACCTCCAGCAACCGGCGCGTGCAGCTGGTCACAATCGTCCAGCGCTCCGGCGGCAGACTCTCCAGCAGCGCACGCACGCCCGGCAACACCTCAATGTCGCTCGTGTCCTGCATCTCCATGTCCTCAATCAGGCGCAGACCCTCATCCGGATCGATGTCCGGCCGCAGCTGCATCACGATGTTCCGCGCGGGCACGCCATGCGGAATGGTGTAATTCTCCGCATCCGGCACGCCGTGCATTGCCGCCCATCGCCGCCAGCAACGGTTCGCGCTCGCAATCGAACTAATCAGCACGCCGTCCAGATCGAACAGCAGTGCCTGCGTCTTCACTTCCATCATCGCCACGTCAACTAACCCTCAAGCACAAATCGTTCGGCCGCCTTCAATATCCGCTGCACCGCGGCCTGCGATGTCGATTCGCAATAAACGCGCAGCAGCGGTTCGGTGCCACTCGCGCGCAGCAGCAGCCATGTCTCCGCAGCGTTCTTCAACCCGGCAGCCTCAGGGTTGTCGAGGAAGAACTTGATACCGTCCATGTTCTCAGTCTTCAGCACCTTGTACCCGGCAATCTCGGTCAGCCCACTGCTCGCGCGCTGCATCGCGCTCCGCTTTAGCCGGTCATCAATGTGCATGTCGATGCGGGCGTACTGGTGCTCGCCGAACTCGGCTTGCAGCATTGCCACCAGCTCGCTCAGCGACTTACCCTCATCGGCCATCACATTCGCAATCAGCAGCGCATTCAGGATGCCGTCGCGCTCCGGCATATGCCTCGCGATACCGATGCTGCCCGACTCCTCACCACCAATGAGAATGTCCTTGCTCTCATCCAGCATCAGGTCGCAGACATACTTGAAGCCAATGCCATGCTCATACAGCGTCCGGCCATACTTCGCCGCAATGCGGTCCAGCATCCTGGTGGTGTTAAAGGCGCGGGTCACATCGCCGGGCCACTTCTTCACCTCCAGCAGCCACCACAGCAGGATCGCGTAGATCTTGTGTGCATCCACCACAGTGCCATGCTCATCCACCGCGCCAATGCGGTCGGCATCGCCATCGGTGATCAACCCGGCCGCGCATTTCTCCGCAATAACAGCCTGCTGCGTCGCAGCAATGTGCGGCAGAATCGGCTCCGGGTTGATGCCTGGGAACAGCGGGTTGTGCTCCGCGCGTATCTCCACGCACGGCACGCCCGCACGATCCATGATGCCCTTCAATACACCCGCGCCAGCGCCATACATGCTGTCGATCAGGAAGCGCTGACCGCTCGCGGCGATCTTCGACAGGTCCGCAAAGGCTTCCACTGCGGCAATGTAGTCCGGCAGAAAATCCACCTCGGTAATGCTGCCCTTTTCGCGTGCCTCAAGCGGTGCGTGACCAAGGTAGCTCTCAATCTGCTTCATGATGCCAGGCGATCCCGACCCGCCATAGCTGGCCTTGTACTTCACGCCATTCCATTGCGCAGGATTGTGCGAGCTCGTAATCATCACACCGCCGGCAGCACCATGCTGCCGCACACCATAGCTCAGCGCCGGCGTGGGCGTAATGCCCTTCGCCAGCAGCACCGGGATACCCGCCTGCGACAGCACCTCGGCGGCCAGCCGCGCAAACTGCGGTGACCCGAAGCGCGTGTCATAGCCAATGCAGACGCCTTTCGACGCGTCCTCATGCTTCAGCACGTAATGCGCAATCGCATTCACTGCAATGCGTACGTTGGCATAGGTAAAGTCGTCCGCGATGATGCCGCGCCAACCGTCCGTACCAAACTTTACGGGGCTTACTGAGGGTGTAGTTTCGGTCGTCGGCATCGGTCTCCATTATCGCGAACCCTCGCGGACATGGCTACACAGCGGCGTTACTTCGTATACACACCCTGCAGCGGCTGCTGATCCTTCAACGCGGCTGCCGAATCAAGCGTAGCCTTGCGCGGGAACATCGCATCCCGCTGCGATGCGTTCCACACAAAGACAGCCAGGATGGTAGCAGCCTGCTTCAGGTCCGGCTCGCTCAGCCGCTCGTACGTGTCCAGGTTGGTATGGTGCGTCCGCGCGCCGTAATCCCTGGGATCCTGCACAAACTGAAAGCCCGGCAGCCCTGCCATCTGGAAGGACAAATGATCCGTGCCTTCCGTCCCGCGCATCGTCACGGTGGAGAACCCAAGGTCCTTCACCGCTTCGCCCCATTGGCCAAAGATACGCGCGGCTTCCGCATTGCCCTCAGCGTACACGCCGTAGTAGCGGCCTGTGCCGTTGTCCGTGTTCAGGTACACATCAAAGCTCTTTGCTTCCGGCTTGGGCGACACGGAGGACGGCGACAGCGCAAACTCCGGCACATCCTTCGTCGCTGGATTTGGGGTAAACGTCAGGCCTGCAAAGTGCTGCTTCACGTAATTCAGCGATCCGAATAAACCCTCTTCTTCACCACCCCACAACCCAATGCGGATCGTCCGCCGCGGCTGCAGTCCCAGCGTACGCAGGATGCGCATCGCCTCTAGCGCGACGATGCTGCCTGCGCCGTTATCCGTCGCACCCGTTCCCGAAATCCAGCTATCCAGGTGTCCGCCCACCATCACCACCTGATCCTTCAGCGCCGGGTCCGTGCCGGGAATGTCGCCCACCACGTTCTCGCCCTTCACCTGGTCGGCGCCAAACTTCGTCTGGATGTTCACCTTCACCGTGACGGGCACGCCATGCTCTACCAGTCGCGCCATCCGCCCAAAGCCATCCGCTGAAACCACCGCGGATGGAAGCGCCTGCCTGTGCTGTCGCTGGTAGGCGTACCAGCCGAAGGACGACAGCGTGTCATCCGTGAATGTGGACGCACTGCCATTGCTCACCAGAGCGGCGAGCGCGTGCTCCTCCGCGAAAAACTTCGCCACACGTTCCTGAAACAGCAGCGGCTCCAGCAGCTTCTGCACCGCCAACGCATAGTCGGCGCCGCCACTCGTGTCGAGCGGATAGCTCAGGATGCGATCCAGCTCTGCCTTCCTCATGGGCGTGGTGACATCCGGATCGACCTTCGGCGCCGCGCCATACAACACAATCTTGCCGGCAAGCTTGCCCTTCCAGGCAGCCAGGCCCTTGTCATCTTCGATCCGCGGCACACGTATCACAGCTCCGCTCACCTCACCCGCCGTAGCCGGCGACCACGGCGTGGCCTGTGCCAGCAGCGTGGCGCTGGAAGGCTCCGTCAGCAGCACCGATGTGCCGATCTGCGTCCATGCCATGCCGGTGTCATCCCACGGTTCCACGTGCGCGTCGCTCACGCCCATGTTCTTCAACTGGGTCACGCTCCACTGCGCGCCTCGCTCAAACTCGGGCGACCAGGTCAGCCGCGCACCCACGCCGTCGAACAGCCCGCTCGCATACTCCATCACGTGCGACCGCGTCAGGCCCTCGTCGCGAATGCGCGAAATCGTCGCCAGGTCCAGCGTCTCCATGGCAGGCTGCACCGTCTGCGCGACGGCGCTGGTTGTAAGAACGATGGCGGATAGGAGTGCAGTGCGAACGACGGACTTGGAGGTCATGCTCGCAGCATACGGCATCCCGCGGCACCGAAATCGTCGATACGCTCTTAACGTAGAGAACAAGCAATGGGCCGCCGGTGCCTGATCGGCATGCGTATTTCAATCACGACCATTGGGAGGGCCGGGCGAAGCAGTGAAACGGGCGTGCGAACGCCTCAGACCAAGTCGGTCCGCTTCATCTTCGCAAACTCACTCACCACGCGCCCTACCTCCTGCGAATGGGCACGCGTCGTAATCAGGATGGCGTCATCCGTCTGCACCACCACCAGGTCACTCACGCCCAGCAGCGCAACCGCCAGCTTTGGCGCATAAACATAGTTGCCAAAGGCATCCAGGTGGAGCGTGCCGTTGCTCTCGACAATGTTGGCGTGGCCGCGGCTCTCGTGCTGGCTCATCGAGTGCTCATACAGCGCCGCCCACGAACCCAGATCGTTCCAGCCAAAATCCGCCGGCAGGCAGTAGATATAGCTGCGCTTGCCCTTCGCCGATCGCGGCTCCAGCACGGCGTAGTCAATGCTGATATTTTCCACCAGCGGATACTCCGCGGCAAACACCGCCTCAAACTCCGGCGTGCCAAACGCCGCCGCAATGCGCTCCAGCGGTGCAGCCATCGTGGGCCGATGCTCCCGGATCGCGTTCGCCAGCGTGCGTGCCGACCACAGAAAAATACCCGCATTCCACGAGTAGTTGCCGTCCGCCACAAACTCAATGGCGCGGTCAATCTGCGGCTTCTCCGTAAAGCGCTGCACCTCGCGCGCCGGCACCGTCAACCCCACAAAGCCCTTGGCGGGACCATCCACCTGGATGTACCCGTACCCTGTCTCCGGCCGCGTCGGCGGTGCGCCCAGCACCACAATGTTTTCACCCGCGGCGGCAATCTCAATGCCCGCGCGAATCACCTCTTCAAACCGTGCGTTATCCGTCACCACGTGATCCGACGGAAACACACCCAGCACCGTGTCCGGCGATGTCCGCTCCACCAGCATGGCTGCCAGCGCGCACGCAGGCGCGGTGTTCCGCGCGGCAGGCTCGCACAGAATCCGATCCTTCGGCACATCCGGCAACTGCCCCGCAATCGTCTTCTCCAGCAGGCCGTTCGTAATGACGAGAAAATCCTCCACCGGCGACAGCGGCAGCAGACGGGCTACTGTCTCCTGGATCATCGTCGCGTCGCCGCCTGAGAGCGCAAGCACCTGCTTAGCGCGGGATTTACGCGACCGCGGCCAGAAACGCGTGCCGCTGCCGCCAGCCAGTACCACCGGAACAAACTTCGGCGTGGTGATCTCCTCTGTGCTCTTCATCCGCTTACGCCAGCCCCGCAAAGAACGTCCGCATCCGCTCGATCCCCTTATCAATCGTCTCCGCCGATACCGCATAGCAGAACCGCAGATGCTCTTCCGTTCCGAACGCCTCGCCCGGAACTGCGACCACATGCGCCTCGCTCAGCAGCCGTGCCGCGATCTGCGATGCGGTCGCCGCATTCTTCTTGCCGAAAAAGGAACTCACATTCGGGTACACATAAAAGGCCCCCTGCGGCACCGTGCAGGTAATCCCCGGAATCGTAGCAAGTCCGGCCAGGATACGATCGCGCAGCGTGATGTAGTTCGCCTTCATCTCCGCAACACACTCCTGCGGCCCGCTCACCGCGGCGATGGACGCATACTGAATCGGCGTCGACGTGTTGCTGGTGCTCTGCGACTGCAGCTTGCTGATGGCCGCAATAATCGGCTTCGGCCCCAGCGCATACCCCGCACGCCAACCCGTCATCGCGTACGTCTTTGACAGCGACCCAAGCACGATGATGTGCTCCTTGCAGTCCGTGAACGACCCACCGGAAACCGGCTGCCCCTCAAAGTTCAGGTACACATAGCACTCATCCAGCAACAGGTAAATGCCGCGGCGATGCGCCAGCCGCACAATGCTCTCCACATCCTCCGCGCTCATCACCGCGCCCGACGGATTTGACGGCGAGTTCAAGACAATCGCCTTTGTCTTCGGCGTGATTGCCTTCTCGATCATGGCAGCCGTCACGCGAAAATTCTCCGCCTCATTCGACTTCGCAAACACCGGCGTGCCGCCCGCAAACTGGATGATGTCCTTGTACGACACCCAGTACGGCACCGGCACAATCACCTCGTCACCGTGATCGATCAGCACTTCAATCGCATTAAACAGCGCCAGCTTGCCGCCCGTGGCAAACACGCACTCTTCCGGCGTATAGCCCGTTCCAAAATCAGTCGCATGCCGGTCCACAATGGCGCGCCGCACCTCGGGTATACCCGACACCGCGGTGTAGCGCGTGTAATTCTTCTCGATCGCCTCAATCGCCGCGCGCTTGATGTGCTCCGGCGTGGAGAAGTGAGGCTCGCCCGCGCCAAAGTCGGCAAGATCAATGCCGCTCTGCTTCAGGCGTAGCGCCTCAGCGGTAATGGCCATGGTGGCCGAAACCTCAATGCGGTTAATGCGGTCGGAAAATACCTTTGTGCCTTCAACAACTGCAGATGCGGCGCTCATGGCTCTGATTCTATCGAAAGTGCGCGTGAAAGGCCGTTGTCAGTTTTCAGATGTCAAGGTTTCGCTCTGCACGATCACTTCTCGATCCCTATGCTCTGACAACTGAAAACTGATCACTGACAACTGGTAGTCACAACCAGTTCTCACACTTCTCCCGGCACTTCGCCGCCAAGCGGCTGCGCGTGCGCTGCACGCTTCGCCTGCAAACGCTCCAGCACATTCGGAGGCACAAGCTCGCTGACATCGCCATTCAGCTGGTAGACGCCCTTGATCAGCCGCGACGACACATACGTGTACTTCTCCGCGGGCATCATGAACACGGTCTCCAGCGACTTGTCCAGCTTGCGATTCATCATCGCCATCTGGAACTCGTACTCGTAGTCCGAGATGGCTCGTATGCCGCGCAGCACCGCCTTGGCGCCCTGCTTCCGCGCAAACTCCACCAGCAGACCGTCAAACGTTTCCACGGTCACATTGCCAAACTGCCGCGTCGACTCATGCAGCATCTCCGCACGCTCCGCCGTTGTGAACAGCGGTGCGCCCTTGCTGGAGTTGCGCAGCACCGCAACCACAAGGTGGTCGAAGATCTTTGATCCACGGCTCACAAGGTCCAGGTGCCCATTCGTGGGAGGGTCAAACGTTCCGGGGTAGATGGCGCGCACAGTATCCATGACTGTTGAGAAGCATACCGCTACCACGCAACCCCGGCGTAAAATCCCCGCATGGCTACCGTCGAACTCTCTGACTCCGCGTACCAGCGCCTCACGGCAATGGCCGAGGCGTTCCACATGCCCGTCTCCGACTTCCTTGAGCACATCTCCCAACCCGCGCTCGATCTCACGGAAGAGCAGCTACGCGAACTGGACATTTCGATTGAGGAGGCAGACGCAGGCAAGTTTGCTACGGATGACGAAGTCCAATCGTTCTTCAAGAAATTCGGCGCTTGAAGACGTTCTGGACGCCACGGGCTCTACGATCACTCGACGCGATCCGGCCGACATCGCTTCTGAGCAGCCGCGAGCAGCAGATTGGATCGGGAAGCTGTATCCAAGAGACGGCAGACATGTTGGGCATGTGGCCACTCTCCGGGCGCGACCTCCGCTGGAAGCAAACTCGCTACTTCCCCGTTCCACGCACCAAGTACATTCTTCTCTACCGGATTGAGACAGATCAGGTTTCCATCCTGCTCGTTGTGCATGGAGCGACGAATTGGCGGCAGCGGTCTACCCAGGCGTGACCGTTCGCCCTGCCTCCGCACTGCCGCGGTAGCGATCCACAACCAGCAGCAACGCCAACAACGGCACCAGCCAGATCACCCGATTCTGCAGCCGGTCGTCCACATCGGACAGCACGCCACATACGAACGCATTTCCCACCACAATCGGCAGCACCATGAGGGCAAGCCCAAGCACGCGGACCCGCCGGTCGCGAACCGCATCCCACCCAAACAAGACTAGCAGCACACACGAAAGCGCCAGCAACAGCATCTGCGCCGCCGCTGCGAGCCGTATCGGCATGGCGTTACGCGCCTGCAGGCTCCGCATGTAAACCGCGCGTGACCCAGGCGTCACCTTGTCCATCGCCTCTTCCATCCACGCGTTTGTCACAAAGTCGTGAAAGCCGAAGTTCACCGCCTGCAACAGGAAGTTCCGCAGCGCGCGTCGCAGTTCAGCGCCGGGGTACTCCCGCACGGTTGCCAGCACAAACGGCATCTCCTGCTGCCGGATCAACGCTCGTCCCGCCGGCGTGGACTGCATCCAAACGCTGTCGGGCAACCACAGGATGTCGTTGCTTGTCGCGGGCAATGTGCCGGCGCGCGCACAGATCACCAGGCCTGCCGCAGGACAATGCTCCCGCAGCCACCATTGCCCCGGACCGTCCGCAATCACTCGCGCCATCAGGTACGGCGGATGGTAGCCGCCGATGCTCGGCTTGCCATACAGATACGCATGCGCTCCCTCAAGTGAGGCTACCGAGAACAGGAGCATGCCGCCCACGAGTACCAGCCTTCTCCTGCGACCCTCCATCGGCTGCCAGCGACAGAGGCTGAGAACAGCGAGCAGCGCCAACTCGGCACCAGCCAGCAGCAGGTGTGTTAGATGAGCCGTAATGCACCACCACCCAAGAATCGCAAGAAGCCAGCGTTCTGCCCTCGAAAGACCTGCCCACCCAAAGACCAACAGGTACATGCACAAATACGCGACCGGCCCCAGGATGTCCGTCATCACCCAACTCGCCTGCCAACTCAGGCCGGTGAAGAGGCCAAGGACTGCAATCAGGACGAGAAATAGGACCGTTGGCCGCCTGCGCGACACAGAACGCACCACCAGATAAACGACATACGACGTAAGTAGGGCCTGCAGCCCGATGAGCAGCCACGGATACCGGTCACCCTGCACCAGATGAACCACCAGGCAATAAAATTCCGCGCGCGCCTCGAACGGCGGATGCGTGCGCGGGGAGGCAATCGCCTGGGCAATCTCACGGCCGTAGGACAGGTATCCCATCGAGTCGGGGTTCAACAGGACGTACCCGTTCACCATCGCCGGCCAAAGCAGCAGCAGGGCTCCCAACAGCACAGCAGCTGCACGCAGGATCAGGCGTCGCCAGGCAAACCTCGTCGTTGCCGCGGTCGCATCGCTGTCCCAATACCCAGGAGGACGAAGTGCATCCGGGGGAATCGCATCTCCAAACATTGCTGCCCCCATGCTGGAGAGCATAGCGCGAGGCGCGTGCAATGCAGGCGAACGCATCCTACAGCCGCTTCCGCAAGACCCACGTCGTCATGCACCGGTAGTCCTGCACCACAGTCGTCTTCAGCGGATCGACCAGCACCGCATCCAACTCGTCCGTCAGGTCGAGCAGCATCTCCTCATCCACCAGGAACCACTCCGATCCATCTGGCATGAGAAAGTTACCGCCCGGCAGCCGCTCAAAGTCCATCCCAATGCGCGATCCCAACCGGCAAAACAGCATCCCACCCCGCTTTACCGTCCGCCAAAGCTCCGTCAGCATCGACCTAAAATGCTGCTCATCGCGCGCGAAGTGCAGCACCGAGTTACAGAGCACCACGTCCGCAAAGTCATACGGAAACGGCATCCGCTCCAGCATGGCGACGCGAATATTCTCATGCGGCAAGCCCGTGCCGAGTGAGTCCGAAAGCGCCTGCACATGCGCCACGCCCGCACCATCCGCATCGCACGCAAACACCTCAAACCCGCTGCGCAGCAGGTAGACAATATTCCGGCCATACCCGCACCCTGCGTCCAGCACACGCATCCCTGGAGCGATGTTGCCCCGCAGAATCTGGTCGAAGACGTAAATGTCGATCTGCCCGAACTGTTCCTGGATGCTCTCTTGCACACGTCCTCACGGATTCACAAAGTCCATCAAAGCAAAAGGGCCGCGGATGCGGCCCTCTTATCTTCGATGTATCGCAATTCTACTTCCGGCCAGGCTTCACAGCTTCCTGCGCCTTCATCTCGCCATCCACCGGAGGCAACGGCGGTGGAGGCGGCGCGCTTACACCAATCGCCATCTTCGTACGCAGTTCCTTGTCCATCCGGGCGAAAATCTCCGGGTTCGCCTTCAGGTAATTCCGCACATTCTCGCGGCCCTGCCCAATGCGCTCGCCGGCATAGCTGTACCAGGCGCCGCTCTTCTCCACGATATTCTGCACCACCGCCAGGTCCAGCACATCGCCCTCGCGCGAGATGCCTTCACCGTACAGAATGTCGAACTCCGCCTCGCGGAACGGCGCCGCCACTTTGTTTTTCACAATCTTTGTCTTGGTGCGCGAGCCGACAACAACGTCGCCTTCCTTCACCGCTCCAATACGCCGGATATCGATGCGCACGGACGAGTAAAACTTCAGCGCGCGTCCACCGGTCGTCGTCTCCGGATTACCGAACATAACGCCGATCTTTTCGCGAATCTGGTTGATAAAGATCAGGCACGTGCGGCTCTTGGACACCGTGCCGGTCAGCTTACGCAGCGCCTGGCTCATCAGCCGGGCCTGCAAACCCACGTGCGAATCGCCCATCTCGCCGTCAAGTTCGGCCTTCGGCACCAGCGCCGCCACCGAGTCCACCACCAGCACATCAATGGCGCCCGATCGCACCAGCGCCTCGGTAATCTCAAGCGCCTGCTCGCCGTAATCCGGCTGCGAAATCAACAGGTTATCCGTATCCACACCCAGCTTGCGCGCATAGACAGGGTCCAACGCATGCTCGGCGTCCACAAACGCCGCCAGGCCGCCGGCGCGCTGCGCCTCCGCAATAATCTGCAGCGTAATCGTCGTCTTACCGGAGGACTCCGGACCGTAGATCTCCACCACGCGCCCACGCGGCACGCCACCCACACCCAGCGCGGCATCGAACGAAATCGAACCCGTCGAGATCACCGAGATCGGCACGATCGCATCCTTCGCGCCGAGCCGCATGATGGAACCCTTGCCAAACTGCTTTTCGATGCCCGCCAGGGCAAGTTCTATCGCTTTTCCGCGTTCATCGGCCACAGGGTCCAGGTCTCCTTATGCGTGAAGCTCATCCTAGCATCACGCGGCACCCTAAAGCAAACAAAAGGCGAATAAAGTTCCGGTCCTTCCGAGAGGTCTTCAGCGTGTCTCGCATGCCAGCCGCACCGAATCGTGCCGAATCGGGACTGCTCGGCCTACCTTTGCAACAGATCCACCGGCTCGTGCGGATCACGAATCCGCACATGCCTCGCCAGCGACGGATACGCCCGCGCCACCGCCTGGTACATCTGCCACGCCACGTTGCGGTAGCTCCAGTGGCCAGCCGGCGTCGACCGCAGTTCGCTGATGTACACCGCCTCCGCAAAATCCATCGTGAACAGCGACCGGCACCGCGTACTCAGAGGCAACACATAATCCGCCGGGCTGACACCCGAAACTGCACCCTGCACCCTGCTCCCTGTGCCCTGCTCCCTGTTCCCTGCATCAAGCGGCAAGCCCCACTTCATCGCAACGCCACCGTCACCAAACTGCGGCACCGGCACCGCGGCGTCCGAGTACGCTCCCAGCTTCGGCGCTACGCCGGCTGAGCCACCAGCCACGCCACCCGCCAGCCGCGCATGAAACGCAAACGCCCGCTCCATCAACTCCCGGTACCGCTCCGCCACCGGCGAGCCGGACACCGCAGGCTGCCCCGGAAAGTCCGGCAGCTCATACCCATGCGCCGTCGTATACCCCTGCAACAACTGCACGCAGCGCCGGTGCCGGTGCATGTCGCGGAAGCCGCCCACATCCATCAGTATGTCGAACCGCAACCCATTCGCCGCAGCAAACGCACGCGGCAACTCATCATGGCGCCCACGATGCTCCGTGCCCAGCGACACAAGCTCCGCAATCCGCTTTTCATCCAAAGCAGCGACAGCATCCCGCACCTGCCTGAAGCGATAGTGCGTATGCGGATACAGCAGCGACGCCGCAAGATCAATCTCCAGCGAAAGCGCCTCACCCGGCGCAGGCAACACCAGTTCAACGTTCGGCGCATCCGCAGGCATCGGCTCAATCACCGCACCGCGCATCAGCTCCAGCGCAGCCTGCCGCAGCACCACGCAGCTCTCCCGCTCAAACGCACTCGGAGCCGTGTACTTCACCAGCGTGGGACTCGTCCGCACCTCGCGCAGCATATGCTCCGCCGCACGCCGCGCAAGCTCCGGATCGACGACATCCATCGCATCGACAATACCCCGCCCCGCAGCGTGGCTTACATTCCACGCAGGCCCAGCCGCGGCCTCACGCAGCTTCTCACCCAGAGCCCTGATCTCCGCATACTCGCTTCCCAGCAGCCGCGCCACCTGCCCCTCCAGCGTGCGCGCATTCGTAATCTGCCCAAGAGACGTGTTCGTCGCCAACGGCAGCAAATACCGCGCCATGTCATACGCGCGCGCCTTCAGCGTCCGCGTGTACGCCGCCTCGTCCATACCCTCCGGCCGCGGCGTATGCGCCTTCAGCTCAACCAGCATGCCTTCGCCGACTTCGCTGTAGCCCTCAAACAACGAGTCAACAATGGACGTGTACTCCGCCGCATCGCTCTCGCTTTCAAACGCAGGCGTGTAATAGCCCGACTTGCGAAAGTTCTGGTAGCGCGTCGAGCGCTCCTGCCCATCCCATCGCTGCTCATCGACCAGCGAGATGGCCGCCAGTAGACTCAGCCGCTCAATGGCAAACGCAACGTGCGCCAGGTCTGCAATCGACCGATGCCCATACGCGAAATAAAACGTATTCAGAAACTGCTCAGCCTTCTGCGCGCTGATCTCCGCCAGCGACTCCTTCAGCGTCAGCGCCGACCGCGAGTACTTCGCCATCGCATACGCCAGCACCTCAGGGTCCGCCCCATGGATCGCGTAAACGTCCGTGCCGTCCGTCGTTGGTTTCACGTAGCTCATAGCCGTCCCAGCAGTCTACCGCGTCAGGCTTTTCCACCACGCCGCCACGGCTGCAACACTGAGTACACCGGCACCGCCGTCACCGTCGCCTTCTCCGCCGCCAGCAGCTTCCGCTTTACCAGCCACCCCACAGCACTCTGCGCCGACGACCGCGAAAGCCCCGTCTCCTCCGCCAGCGCCGCATAACTAATCTCAACTCGGCCGCCACGTAAGGAAGCCTCAGCGGCCATCCACAGATACACCAGAAACGCCGCAGGCTTGTGATCATGCCCCACAAGATCGCGCATCAGCGTGCGCGCCACATACCCATCCAGCGTGATCGTTTGGCTCTTCATAGCTCTACCGATAAACAATAGAGCAACGAATGGCACATTGCACCCAACCGCCGCACTTCCTATCCTGAACACGCATAAGAACCACAGGAGAACAAATGATCCGCGGCCTCAAATTTGCCAGCATCCCCGTCCGCAACCAGGACGCCGCCCTTACCTTCTACACGGAAGCGCTCGGCTTCCGCGTCACCACCGACCAGGAGTTCAGCCCCAGCAGCCGCTGGATCGAGCTCGCCATCCCTGGCGCCGATACCGGCATCGTCCTCTTCACCCCAACCGGCCACGAAGACCGCACCGGCACCTTCCAGGGCCTCTCCTTCTGGTGCGACGACGTCTTCGCCACCGTAGAAATCCTGCGCTCCAAGGACGTCCCCATCATCCAGGAGCCCAAGAAAGAATCCTGGGGCACCTCCGCCATCATCGCCGACCTAGAAGACAACCGTTTCGTCCTCTCAAGCCGGTGACGGTTAGGTCAACACAAGCCGACTTCGCGGGAGTAATCCGCTTTCGATGAGTTGCGTAATTTCAAGGCCATGGTTCGTATACCCGTCGTATGTTCGATTGTGAGCTAATTTCGAGGGCGTCCATGGAAAGCGATACGCAACGAATCGCGCTTGGGTTGCGCCAAAGAGATATCGTTGTCCTCCAGACGCTAGTCGAGCAATACCAATACCGGCTTGTTCGATATCTCATCTCCCTGGTCGGCAGACGCGATGGAGTCGACGATCTGGTTCAGGAGACATGGCTCCGAGTTCTGGAGCGAGGTGGGTCCTACGACTGGCACTCCCGCTTTGAACCTTGGCTCTTCAGGGTGGCGCGCAATATTGCTCTAGATGCGATGCGTAAGCAGCCGATGTTCAGTTTGGACTCAGGTGAGGAGAGTGATGTTTGCGCATCGCCTGCTTCCGGTGCGCCTTCGCCGTACACGCTTGCAGCGCGGACACAAGATGCCGAGCGGCTTGCCCACTCGCTGCAAACTCTGGAGCCCGTCTATCGCGAGGCACTCGTGCTGCGCTTTCAAGAAAATCTGTCTCTGCAGGAGATATCCGTGATCGTCGGAGCGCCGGTCTCTACCGTAGCCTCCAGAATCTATCGAGCATTGGCGACGCTGCGACCGCAGTTCGAGGGAGAAAGGGCATGATTGCTGACTGCCACGAAAGGTTTGCACGCCTGATCGACGAGAGTTTGGCGGGCGCGATCTCAGCAGAAGAGCAACGCCCTCTTCGCGAGCATCTTGCCCACTGCGCTTCATGCAAGGAGTATCTCAACGCCAGTAACCGTGTACTTTGGGGGCTGAGCGGGTTTTCTTTTGAGGTCAATCCAACCCTCAACGTCAGGGTTGTGGAAGCCCTCACGCTGAAGGTGGAACAGAATCGGTTGGCACATGCAGGCCGCTCGAGAATCCTACGCCCGCATCACGTGCCGATGAAGGTCCGGGCTGCCTTTGCCGGTGCGCTCTTGATGTCGTTTGCCGGATCGGCACTTGTGTATCAGACGGCCAAGCGTCTCGCGCTGCCCATGCATTTCTATGCGGCTCAAGTCCAGATAGGTGTGCTCGTGTTTTGGCTGCTGCCGTCTTTGTGCGCGACGGCTTGTCTGCTCGCGGAGCCTAGAGAGAAACGAGGTTTGGCATGACGCTACAATCGGCAGTGCTATTGGTGGCGACCGTGGTTGGACTGGTCGTTGCGGCTGTCTTGTTGCGAACCGCAGCACGGACTATGCTTCCCCGGTCTGCGAAAGTCGTCGCAGCCCTGGCGATCCCGATGTGGGTCGTCTATTTCGCAACCAGCCAGGGCCGCTCCCTACTTGCATCCCAGGGCTTTCGCAGCACAATGCCGGACGCGCTTTGGTTTGGCATAACGTTTGGCGTCTTTACCGCCGCGTTCTTCCTTGCCCTCGGATATGTCTACGGGGACGCAAGGAGGCGTGACATGCCTGCCTGGGCCTGGGTGGCCGCTGTCGCTCTCATACCGAATCTGATCGGATTCATCCTCTACTTTCTGTTCCGAAGGCCTCTGCTTGCGCCGTGCGATTTCTGTGGGAAGCCTATCGGGAGGGGAGCAGCCTTCTGCTCATACTGCGGAGGCTCGCAGGGCTTCAGCGAAGGACGCGTGACGGCTGACACGCACACAATTTGAAGCAAGAACGGCGGGTCATCCTCTTCGATGACCAGAATCGGAGGACGGCATGAAGCGTGAGCGCGCTTTGCAGGTCGTGTTGGTGGTGGTGGGCCTGCTTTACAGCTTTTGGGGATATCTGCTGTTCGACAACCTTTGGCACGAAAAGTGGCTGAACCGGCACAGCGACGTCACGCCGATGTTCCTTACCCTTAACACGGTGCTTGGCATCTGTCTGCTGCTGGCCGTCAAGCAGCCGGCCAGGCATCGTTTGATGATCGGCTATGGTGCGTGGTCCAGCATAGCGCATGCGTTCACGATGACCATTATGTCGGCGCAGGCCGTGGCACACGGAACGCACAGGCAGGATAGTCCTCAGGACATTGTGATGTTTGTTGTGATTGGAGGCACGCTGCTCGCACTCTTGCCGACGAAACAAGCATCGCCCGCCCAGTTGGAATAAATTGGCCGCATTTGTCGACTCAGACTCATGTCGCCCATCTTCCCAAGTGAAGCCCGTCCGGATTGGTAACGATAAACGCCCTTGTCGTCAGCAAGACCACGTGAGCGGGATATCCTGCACGCGTATGCCAGAAGACCAAACCCCATTCCTCGAAACCGCACACCGCCCATGGCCCAAGCCTGACAAAGTCTGGCGCCTGCGCCAGCGCTGGTCCCGCCTCCTCTTCGCCCACTGGCCGATGCCGGCGCAAGTAATCCAAGCCAAACTCCCGCCAGGCCTCCGCGTTGACACCCTCGACAACACTGCATGGCTGGGCGTCGTCCCCTTCACCATGGACCGCGTACGCTTTCGCACTGCGGGCCAGCGCAGCCTTCGCGTACCCACCGCGCATGCGTTCCCCGAACTCAACCTGCGCACCTACGTCCTCGGCCCGGACGGTCGCGCGGGCGTCTACTTCTTCTCGCTCGACGCAGGCAGCCTGCTCGCTGTCGTCGGCGCACGCATCGGCTTCGGCTTGCCCTACTTCTGGGCCAACATGCACGAGCGCGTCGAGCGCGACGACGATGGAAACGACACGATCCACTACACCTCCCGCCGCCTCATCGGTCCGGCTGCCAGCTTCGACGCCAGCTACCGCTCCCTCAACACACCATCGGCAGCAGACGACCTCAGCCGCTTCCTCACCGAGCGCTACGCCCTCTACGTCCGCCGCTTCGGAGCCGTCCAGATCGGCCAGATCCATCACCGCCCCTGGCAGCTCGAACACGCGGAAGCCGACATTCGCATCAACACGCTCCCGCAAACCTTCGGCTTCACCCTGCCCAATCGCCCGCCCATCCTCCATTACTCGCGCGAGATCGAGATGGAAGCCTGGACGCTCCGCCGTTCGCCAGGACGGCAGCTATGACTCCAGAATCTTCTTCTCATACGCCAGCGCGCTCGCCACTTCCTGCTCCGGCCGTCCCTTGCCCACATACTCGTATTCAATAAACGCAGGAATTTTGTAGCCCTTATCGCGCAGCAGCAGCAACACCTGCTTGATCGGCGTATCGCCCTCGCCCAGCGGTCGGTTGTCGCCATCGTTCTTCTTGCGATCCTTGATGTGCAGATTCGTAATGTTCGCGTGCTGCTGATCGATGAACTGTACCGCATCGAAGCCAGCCGCGGTGAAGTGACCAATGTCCAGGTTGATCTTGTAGAGCTTCGACATCGCCATGATCTTCGCGAACGTATCCGGCGTCGAAATCGCATCGGGATTCTTCACGTCCGAGTGGCCGTGCCAGCCCACATAGCCGCCGTTCTTCTCCGCAAACGGCACGACGCGCTGCGCCATGGAAATCGTGCTGGACGACGTGATGTACTTCGCGCCCAGCGCCTTCGCATGGCGAAAGCCCGCATCAATCTCCGCGTCCGTCATCTCCGGCGAAAAGCTGTAGTTGTAGCAGTAGATATCCACGCCCGCCGCATGGAACTGCTTCGCAACACCCTCAAAGTAGCTCGCAGGCGTATTCACCCGCCACACGCGCATGTCGTCCAGCTGCTTCGTATACCCCGGCGCGGTCCGCTCGGCGTTGTAGATCTCGTAGCGCTCCTTCTCCGACGGACTCGGATTCGCGCCCGGCTCCCACAGCTTCCACGTCCAGGCAGGCATGGGAAACGGCATCAGGTTCGGCGCAAACAGCTCGCAGCTCTTCACATCCAGCCGCTTCAATATCGCCAGCAATTCATCCACGGCCGGCTGCCCACCACGCTTCAAATTGTGGAAGCTGTACGTCTGCACGCCCAGCGTTACGCCACGCACGTCCAGCGCCCACGCCGGCCGCAGCCCAGCCACGACCAACCCAACCAACGCACCCGCACCAAACTCACGTCGATTCAAAAGCGCCTCCTTCAAACCGTGCATTTCTATGCGGCTGAAACACTACTTGAACCGCGCATTCCAAGACAAACACGCTTGAACTTTTCAACCTTCCAGCCGCCGCCCAAACGGTACACTGCCATGGACCGTACACAACGGAGCCCCATGAAGACGACACGCCTTGCACTGCTTGCTGCAGCACTTCTGCCACTCGCCGCCCACGCTCAAATGAACCTCACCATCCCGCCCGCCGCACAGGAAGAGGCGAAGAGCATCGACCCGGCGCGTCTGCGCGAGTACGACAAGACCCTCGCCAGCGACGCCTTTGAAGGCCGAGCGCCCGGCCAGCCCGGCGGCGAAAAGGCCGCAAAGTACATCGCCGACACCTTCAAAGCAGCCGGCCTGGAACCCGCAGGCGACAACGGCACCTACTTCCAGAAAGTCCCGCTCGTCGGCGTCAAGACCGACGCCGCCGCGACCAGGTTCACGCTGATCCCCGGCAAGGGCTCCAAGACCACAGAACCGCTCAGCCTCGCCTTCGGCGCCGACTACGTCACCAACAACCAGCTCCACGTCGCGACTGCCGACGTTGACGCACCCATCGTCTTCGTCGGCCACGGCATCGTCGCGCCCGAGTACAACTGGGACGACTACGCCGGCCTCGACGTCAGGGGCAAGATCGTTCTCGTCGTCGTGAACGAGCCCTACAGCGAAGACCCCAAATTCTTCAACGCCAAGTCCATGACCTACTTCGGCCGCTGGACCTACAAGTTTGAGGAAGCCGGACGCCACGGCGCCATCGGCGCGCTCATCATCCACCGTACCGACCTCGCCAGCTACGCCTGGCAGGTCGTGCAGAACTCATGGTCCGGCGAACACAGCTACCTGCGCAACGACCCCGACGCACGCCTCACCATCGCCAGCTGGATTCAGCACGACGTCGCCGACAAGCTCCTCGCCAGCATCGGCATGACCGCCGACCAGGCCATCACCGCCGCAGGCACACGCGGCTTCAAAGGCCAGGAACTGCCCGTCCGCCTCAAGGCGCACGTCGTCAGCCAGGTCCATGTGTATGACTCAGCGAATGTCGTCGGCAAGGTCACCGGCGTCAAGCCCGGCCACGACGTGATGTACACCGCCCACTACGACCACTTCGGCATCGACCGCACCCGGCAGGGCGACCCCATCTTCCACGGCGCCTCCGACAATGGCACCGGCACCGCCATCATCATGGAGATGGCGCGCGCCTGGGGCATGAAGAAGATTCAACCGCCCTCGACGGTCATCCTCGCCGCTGTCACCGCGGAGGAGCAGGGTCTGCTCGGCTCCCAATACCTCGGCGAGCACCCGCCCGTCCCCGCCAAAGACCTTTCGCTCGACCTCAATTACGACGAGCTGCTCCCGCTGGGCGACGTCACCGGCGTCCGCGCAGGAGGGGCCGAACGCACCACCGTGTACCCGCTCTTTGAGGCGCTCGCCAGGCAGGACAACCTCACCGTCGGCAAGGCAGGCGTGGACGCAGGCGGCGGCTACTTCCGCTCCGACCACTTCTCCCTCGCACGCCAGGGCGTGCCCGCATTCTCCGTCGGCCAGGGCGGTGACTTCGTCGGCCACGACGCCGAATGGGGCCGCGCCCAATCCCACGACTTCAACCAGAACAAGTACCACACACCCGCCGACGTCTACAGCGACACCATGGACTTCACCGGCAACGCCCACATCGCCCGCTTCGGCTTTGAACTGGGCTGGCTCGTCATGGCCCAGCCGCAACGGGTGGAGTGGGTCCCCGGCGACGAATTCGAAGCCGCAAGGAAGAAGAGCGACGCCGCGAAGTAGTTATGACTTCAGATTCAGAAGCGCTGCCTGGGCTGATTGCTTGAGTTCAGGCAGATCGTTGTGGATCGCAGTCCAAATCTCCTCATCGTTCACGCGATGGTAGGCATGACGGAGGATGTTCCCCATGCCACGTAGTCCTTCCCAGTCATGAAGTTCTGAGACTTTGGCTGCATCCGCTCCAATATGATACGCAGCTTCAGAAAGTACCTGAAACTTACGCTCCACGGCAGACTTCACGATTTCGGTCTTGGTCTAAACCTCGAATGACAGACCAGTTGTAAATAGTTCAATCCACTCCACCGCCGTCACAATATCCTTAAGGTGAGCCTCCAGCGACCTAGAAGACATCAATCGCCTCGCGCAGGACTTCTTGCGAAATTTGGGGCCTTGAGCCAGTCCGCCGAAGAAAGATCCACCTTCGCGTTCAGTATCTTCTCCAGTTTGTACTGAATGCCGCCGGTCTTAATAATGCCAAGTTGGGGTCGGAAGTCAGCAAGTAAGTCGATGTCTGATCGTTCTGTTTCATCGCCACGCGCAACTGATCCAAATAGCTGGAGACGAAGCACACCGCGCTCTCGCAGTTCATCTTCGTGATGCTTCAAAATGCGCAGGACTTCTTCCCGTCTCATGCTTCCTCTCCTGCGCGAATGTTAGCTCCTTCAAAGTCGTTACGAACTCGGCTACCAGGTCATGCAGTAAAAAGTGTCAGCATGCGCTTCTGCCGGGTACCGGCATCAACTGCAACGCGCCGGTACAGCTTGCTCCGGCATCCCGCCAATCCCTACGCGACGCTCCGTATAATCGCCCATGAAAGTTGAGGACCCACAACGCATGGCAGGTCTGGAAGGTCGCGTCGCACTCGTCACCGGAGCATCGCAGGGCATCGGCAAGGCAATCGCACTGCAACTCGCAAAGGACGGCGCAACCATGGCCCTCGCCGCGCGCAACCAAGCCAAGCTGGCCGGCGTCAAGGCCGAGATCGAAGCCATCGGTGGCAAGGCCGAAGCCTTCACCCTCGACGTCTCCAGCGAAGACGCCATCAAGACCACCGCCAAGGACATCCTTGCCAGGCTCGGTGCGGTGCACATCCTCGTCAACAACGCCGGCGTCACCCGCGACGGCCTCGTCCTGCGCATGAAGTCCGCCGACTGGGACGACGTCCTCACCACCAACCTCAAAGGCGCATTCCTGCTCACGCAGGCGCTGCTGCAGCCCATGATGAAAGCGCGCTGGGGCCGCATCATCAACATCGCCTCCGTCAACGGCGAGCTCGGCGCTCCGGGCCAGGCCAACTACGCCGCCTCCAAAGCCGGCCTCATCGGCCTCACCAAGTCCCTCGCACGCGAGTTCGCCAGCCGCAACATCACCGCCAATGCCGTCGCGCCCGGCTTCATCGAGACCGACATGACCCACGTCCTCACCGACGACCAAAAAAAGGCCATGCTCAGCGCCGTGCCACTCGCCCGCGCAGGCACCGTCGCCGACATCGCCTACGCCGTCAGCTTCCTCGCCAGCGAAGGCGCAAGCTACATCACAGGCCATACCCTCGACGTCAACGGCGGCCTCTACATGGGCTGAATGCCCAACATTGCCTCCCAGATTCGTCATCCTGAGCGAAGCCGGCTTCACCATTCGTCATCCTGAGCGGAGCCAGAAGGGCGCAGTCGAAGGACCTGCTTTCCAGGCGGGCTGAAGGCCCGCGTTAACGTCGAACTGCGATCAATACACGCAACCTATCAATCCATCCAATTACGAGATTGGACCTCCACGCGACGCCAACGTACGCTGACCTCATGGCCGAACCACAGACCATCACCATCCGCCAGGCGCAATGGCCGCAGGACGAACCCGCAGCCATTCACCTCCTGCGCAACTACGCCGCCTACCTCAGCGCCAATCCAACCGGCGCGGCCAACATCTGCATCACCAACTACGAAGCTGAACTGGCCACCCTTCGCACCCGCTGGTCCCAACCCAAAGGCATCCTCCTCCTGGCCTTACTCGACAACAAACCAGCAGGCTGCGTCGCCATCAAACTTCGTCATGACCGTCCCGGCGCCACCGAGATGAAGCGCCTCTGGGTCGAACCCTCCAGCCGTGGCCACAGCCTCGGCAGGCGCCTCGCTGTCGCCGCCATCGACTGGAGCCGCGACCACGGCTACACCACCGTCCTGCTCGACACCGTCCCCAAGGCCATGCCCGAAGCCGCCGCGCTGTATCGCGCACTCGGCTTCCACGAAACAACCCGCCACAACGACAATGCCGTCCCCGGCCTCGCGTTCTTCGAGATCACGCTGCGCTAAACTAATCCGTGTGTGAGCCAAAGCCCGCATAACTGCACCGAACCTGTTGCACTCCGCGCAACGGTTCCAGTCTCGCTACGAATCCGGCGTGGTTCGGATGCAGACGAAGATGCAGTTTGCCCTTGTCACAGCCCTCTACCCTAGTTACTTTGTGGTCAATGGCTGATATGCACATGATGATGCCGGTGGCAGTGCCAACGGCAAAGGCAACGGTACCCGCGGCGATGAATATCGGGACGACGATCCGCGGCTACCGCCTGCAAAAGGGCATGTCGCAGGGCGATATCGAAAAACGAACCGGCCTTCTGCGCTGCTATCTGTCTCGCGTGGAAAACGGCCACACCGTCCCCTCGCTGGACACGCTGCAGAAGATCGCCGGCGCGCTCGACCTCCCGCTCAGCCAGTTCTTCGCCGAAGAGCCGGTCAGCCGCGACGTCGCAGCCATCGCTCTCTCCGAAGACGAAATCCGCTTCCTCACCCAGATCCAGCGCTACAGCGCCCACCTCTCCGACAGCGACCGCAAGCTGCTCCTCGCCATGGTCCGCAAGTTCGCCCAGACCTCGCTGACCTGATCAGGTTCCCGGACTCGCTCACCGAATCAGCCGTCGACCCGCCGGCCCCTTTGTCCACGACAGAGCGGCCGCGCGTCCGTCCCATAAAGGTCCAGTTGGCCGTCCGAAGCACGCTCCATCGTTCCGCCTTCCGTCCATGCGCTTCGGCATCTGCCGTACCCTCCAGCATGAACCCTCCACGATGCACCCCATCGAGGACGGCCATGACAGGAGCGCAGCGGGATGAACGTCACCACGCACTGGCTGAACCGGCAACGGCTCACCGTTTATCCCCGCATCGTCCTGGCGGTCCTGCTGCTCCTCAGCCTCGCGTGGCTCCTGCTGTCAAAACACGGGGTGGACCCGCAGGGCAAACCACTCGGGTACGACTTCATCACCTTCTATGCTGCTTCCAAGGTCGCCCTGCAGGGACACGCTTCCAGCGCCTACAACATTGCACTGCTGTATCAGGCAGAGAAACTCATCGTCCCTGCCTCGAACATGGTCTTCGTCTGGTACTACCCGCCGCCGTTCTACCTGCTTATCCTGCCCCTGGCGCGCATGCCCTACCTGGTAGCCTACGCAGTCTTCATCCTGGCGACGCTTACCGGCTATGTGCTGGCCTTCCGGCGCGTCACCACCAACAGGCACGCCATGTGGTGCCTCGCCGCGTTTTCCGGTGTGTTTCTGAACCTCTTCCACGGCCAGAACGCCTTCCTTACCGCTGCACTCGCCGCCGCGGTCCTGCTCTGCCTCAAACACCGGCCCATAACCGCAGGCGTCTTGCTCGGCCTGTTCGCCATCAAGCCGCATCTGGCCGTGCTGTTTCCCGTCGCGCTCATCGCCATCGGCGCATGGCGCACGTTGATGGCGGCCGCGCTCACGGCAACCGCCTTCACAGCCATCAGCACCGCCATCCTTGGAACGGCCACGCTGCGGGCATGCATCGGCAGCCTGCGCTACGCGAAACTCTTCCTCGAAGACGGCTTTCTCCCTTGGGGCAAAATGCCAACGGTCTTCGCCTTCCTGCGCATGCTCGGCACACCGGTCGCGTGGGCCTACACGGCACATGCCGCCGTCGCTGCCGTTGCCGGTGGTGCCGTCTGGTACGTTTGGCGGCGTTCCACTGACTGGCAGCTGCGGAGCGCCAACCTCATGACAGCCACATTCCTCGTCAGCCCCTACCTCTTCGATTACGACCTGGCATGGCTGGCCTTCCCCATTGCCTGGCTGGCGCTGGTGGGTCTGCGCGATGGATGGCTGCCCGGAGAACGCGAGGTGCTGGTCCTCGCCTGGCTGCTGCCCTTGCTCATGGCATCGATCGCCATCCATCTGCACCTTCAGATCGGCCCATTCGTACTCGGCGCCATGCTGTGGATCACCCTCCGAAGGGTCCAGGCTGAAGAACATCAGCCAGCGGTCCCAGCGCCGGCTCGCTTCGTCGAAGCACCTGCCGGCCTGTCTCACGCGAGCTGATCCTCTTGAACGCTAGCGATACTCGCCGTTACCGCAGCTTGCTCAGAAAATACCCAAACAGCGCCAACGCCAGCACCGCTCCGCCAAACACCAGCTTCTGCCGCTGCAGATACCGCGACCGTCCGCTGGTCATCTGCGGTACCAGCGGCACGGCCATCGCCAATCCGCTGACAAAGCCGCCGATATGCGCGCTGTTATCAATGTGAACATCGTCCAGGTGGATGCCGTGCATCAGTGGCCCCACATTCGTGCTCAAACCAATCACCAGGTTCAGCACGGCGAACTGGATGACCGACCGCCGGATCGCCTTCAAATCCTGCAGCGGAATACCGCGAAAGCCTGGCCGGGGCTCCGCCAGCCGCTTATTCGAAAACAGCACAATCAGCACACCGGCAATACCGAACACCGCGCCGGACGCGCCCGCGCCCACAACGTCCTGCCCAAAATACACGCTCAGCGCCACCGACAGCAGGTTTCCCGCAGCCCCTGTCAGCACATACACCGAGCAGGTGCCGAAGAAGCCCAGCAGCGGCTCGCCAATCACACCCAGATTCCACAGGCACCACATATTCAGCGCCAGGTGGATCAGCCCGACATGCACAAACATGGCGGTCAGAATCCGCCACCATTGATGACTCGCAAGCACAGCCTCAGGAAACGTCGCGCCAAACGCAACCAGCGCATCCGGCGTTGGTGTCAGCGGGTCAACACCCACCAGAACCATCCACACATACACGGCAACGTTGATGCCCAGCAACACATACGTTGCGGGCGCATGCGCGAAACGGCGCAGCCGCGCGGACCGTACCGGTGCAGCTGCCGCATCGACAGCATGCTGCTCCGCACGCACGTCTGCCGGAGCGTTGGGGTCAGGCTCAAAAGATGGTTGGAAGGTGGTGCTGGGGAAAATTTGAAGGGAGAGCATCGAGGGGATGCGCTGTTAGATCGCGCGCTCCCGGCCGTGTGACATGCGGCGCTGCTGCACCGTGTGCGAGATCAAGCCCGGCGCAGGGGTTGCAATCGCCACCAGCACCCACATCAGGACGGATACCAGCAACCCGGCAACCGCAATCGTCTGCAAGGTCAGCGCCAGCGACAGGTGCCGCATGTGCAGCTGTGCAAAGCTCACCTGCGCCCACGGCCCGCGATGAATGATCATGGTCGCCAGCAGGAACGCAAAGGCTGAAACGGTAAACAGCGACAGCAGAACCACGTCAATCGTACGGTGCAGCCGCTGGCGTGCGCGGCAGTGCCGGCACTCCACAAAATGCTCCACATACGCGCCGCGAACCTCGGTTGAAACAGCCGAAAGGTCATACCGCCAGCCCGACAGAATGTCCCCTACCACCTGATCCGCGCAACCTTCGTCCGTACCCAGCAGGGCCTCGGCAAAGCCGTAGCGGCGGAGATCGTCAACATAACTCTGGGGTTCGGTCGCATTCATCATCGGTTCACGTTCCATTCTAGTGGGTTCGATGCCCGGAATCCACTACCGATTCATACACCCTGAAGAAACCCACGCCAAAAGCTCTGCCAGCCTTACAAACAAAGACTCTCCATCGGGGCCGTCTGTGGCGCCAGCAGCACACGATTCCCCAGCAGGCTCAGCCGGTTACCCAGCGCAGACTCAGCCGCCATTCGCGCCAACTCCGGCATGTTGTTGCTCTCCGACAGGTGCGCCAGCACCACATACCGCGCGCCACCATCGTAGTCCCGCGTCAAAAACTCCGCCGCCGCCGCATTCGACAGATGCCCCACCCGCGACAGCACCCGCTGCTTCACGCTCCACGGGTACGGCCCATCGCGCAGCATCTCCAGATCATGGTTCGATTCAATCAGCAGAACGTCGCAATTCTTCAGCGCAAGCTTCACATTTTCAGGGATATAACCTAAATCCGTAGCAAACCCGAACCGCAAACCTTCCGCCGAAAACACAAACCCGCACGGGTCCGTAGCATCGTGCGGAATGGTAAACGGCAGCACATCGATGTCGCCAATCGCCAGGTGCCGCCCAGCCCGGAAATATTCGACGGTAGGCAAGAATGAAGGATCATCCTTTACGCCGGCCTTCTCTTCAAAGGGCAGATCATCGCATACATCCTCGGCCGCAGCAGCCGCCAGCAGACCGTCAGGATCCGTTGTCGCATCGACATCCGCGACCGCATCCACATCAATATGGCTGGCGAAAAAGTGGTCGTCCGGCAGCTCGTCGCGCGACTCGATTGCAATCTGGTGCGCCAACGCCTGCGCCTCCAGCCGCTCCTGCTTCTCGCGGGCGGTCTTTTCCAACCACGCCTTGTAACTCATGGTCGCCCGCGGCGTCATCTGCCGCACCCATGCGCGGTGCGTCGCCTCGGTAAAGTACACCGGAATGCCCAGCTTCCGGGCCATCACCGGCAACCCGCTCACATGGTCCGCATGCTCATGCGTAATCAGGATCGCGTCCAGCGCATACGGGTCCTCGCCCACCGCCGCCATCCGCCGCATCAACTCCCGGCACGACAGCCCGGCATCCACCAGAATCCGCGTCTGCGACGATGCAATGACGGCGCTGTTACCCTTCGACCCCGAGGCGATCACCGTCATCCGCATCATGACCGCTAGTGTACTGATTCCTAACGTGGATTACGAGACAGTAACTACCCTGGTTCCGACTTACGCAGCCGCTTCGGAACGCTCGATCTCATCCATCGCTTGGATGACCGACTCCTCGAATGCCTCATCCGCATCCCGGCGATACGAATATGCTTCGCTGAAGTGCACAGCAAGCTTCGTCTCCGACACAGGCATCACCTTCGCGAGCCGCAACGCAACCACGGCACCGGGCTTCGTAACGCCCTCGGTATGGAAAAATTGACCATCGCAGCGGGCGTGGCACCCTCGGCGCCCATCGTACGTAGGCGGTCAAGCAGATCATCATTGATCTTCAGCAGCGGCCAAGCATGTCTACCAGCCAAAGACTTCATGTCTTCCTCCTGATCCGCACAAGCCGTTTAGGATTCGCGCCGGAGATGCGCTCACCGTCACTCACAAGGTAAGCGTAGCCCGCTTGCTTTACGCGGTCCAGAACCTTTCGCCGAATCTCATACACCCGATCGGGGCCAACAGCCAGAGATGGCATCTCCAGAGGCTCGATTAAAAAGTTCAAGAGTTCGACTGTATTGCCCTGGAGATGCACCTCGCCCATCACAAGAATCCATCCTTGCGGCGTCTGGAACGTCTCATGATAGCTCTCGCCCTCGTTAAACCAAACCTCAGGCAACATGCCGCATAGGCGCCAGAAACTTCACCGTACTCTTCATCACCACCTGGTTGCGCTGGTTAAACGTATGCGAGGCGATCGTCACGAGCCCCAGCGTCGGACGCTTCCGCGAAGGCCGCAGGCCCACCACTTCACTCTCCATGCGCAGCGCATCCCCTGGCCGCACCGGCTCTGTCCAGCGAATCTCTTCCACGCCCGCGCCGATCATGCCGCCATGCACCTTGATCGTCTCCACACGCATGCGCATCACAATCGCCGCGGTCAGCCAGCCGCTCGCGGCAAGCCCCTTAAAGAACGTGCTCTTGCCCGCTGCCTCATCCAGGTGAAAGGGCTGCGGATCGTACTTCTCTGCAAACTCCGTAATCTCCTGCGCGCTCACCTTCACGCTGCCATTGGAGCGAAACTTCTGTCCCAGCGAGAAGTCGTCGTAATACAGTTCGTCGCTCATGATCCCGTGCTCCCTCAGGTCGAACTCGCGCGGCCATCACAGCCGCTACAGACTGCAAAGTCTACCAAAGCAGCATCGCAAACGCCCGCAACCCAAGCCGGTATCCGCGCAGCGCAACGGTTACACCCGCACCAGCACCACGGTGATGTTGTCGCTTCCGCCAAACTCGTTCGCCAGGTGCACCAGCGCATGCGCGCCCACCTGCAAATCCTCGCCCATCGCCAGCAGCACACCTGCAATCTCCGCATCCTCCAGCTCGCCGGTCAGCCCATCCGAACACAGCAGGAACACATCGCCCGCGGCGGCATCGTGCCGGGCAATCTCCGCCTCAACCTCCGGGTGGGAACCAACCGCGCGCGTAATCACATGCCGGAACGGCGAGTGTTCCGCCTCCACCGCTGTCATCGCACCCAGCCGCACCTGCTCATCCACATACGAGTGGTCCGCCGTCAGCGGCTGTAGCTCGCCTCCACGCAGCCGGTAGCAGCGCGAGTCGCCCACGTGCACCGTCCACGCCACGCCTGCGGTTCCATCCAGTTCCAGGGCGACCAGCGTCGTACCCATGCCACGAAACTGCGGCGATCGCGTCGCCTCCGCAAACACCGCTGCATTGGCCGCTGCCACAGCCTGCTGCAGCCGCCACGCCGCCGACGCCTCCAATCCAAGCTGGCGCGCCTGCTGTAAAAACACACGCGCCGCCACCTGCGAGGCAACTTCGCCTGCCGCGGCTCCACCCATGCCGTCACACACGGCAAACAGACCTGCAGCCTCATCCGCCGCGCACGTGTCCTCGTTGTGCGAACGCACCCGGCCCGTATCGGTGAGGAGCGCAAACCTCGCCCTGCCATGGTCCGTGGATGCCGTAACCTCTGTCATCGTTCGATCGCGCGCCTTCGGGGGTAAGCTAAACAAACTCGAAGATACACGCATCGCACCATTCGCAGCCCCACTCGAAGGTCCCGATGCTTCCGTGCTTCAGTGGGAGAAGCGTTTGCCCAAGATCGTCCACGGTGACAACCTGCCGGTCCTCCGCTCCATGGACGCAGGTTCCGTTCAACTCATCTACGCCGACCCGCCCTTCAACACCGGCAAAACCCAGCGCCGCCGCCGCATGCGCTCCGTCCGCGACGACAGCGGGGACCAGCTCGGCTATGGCGGCCTCCGCTACCGCAACGAAATGCTCCAGTCCGCAGTCGAGTTCCTCGACGAGTACGACGACTTCCTCGCCTTCCTGGAACCGCGCCTGCGCGAAGCCCACCGCGTCCTCAGCCCCAAAGGCGCGCTCTTCTTCCACATTGACTACCGCGAAGCCCACTACTGCAAGCTGCTGCTCGACGCCGTCTTCGGCCGCGACTGCTTCCAAAACGAAATCATCTGGGCCTTCGACTACGGCGCGCGCCCCAGCCGCCGCTGGCCCGCCAAGCACAACACCATCTTCTGGTACACCCGCGACCCCAGGCGCTACACCTTTAACCGCGCCGCAAGCGACCGCATCCCGTACATGTCCCCCGGCCTCGTAGGCAAAGAAAAAGCGGCCCGCGGCAAAACACCCACCGACGTCTGGTGGCACACCATCGTCTCGCCTACAGGCACAGAAAAGACCGGCTACCCCACCCAAAAGCCGCTCGGCATCCTCGAACGCATCGTCGCGGTCCACACCAACCCCGGCGACACCGTGCTCGACCTCTTCGCAGGCAGCGGCACAGCCGCCGAAGCCGCAGCCAAACACAAACGAGACTTCATCGCCATCGACCGCAACAAAACCGCCATCACGCTCATGCAGAAGCGCCTCGCACAGTGGCTGTAGGCGAAGCACTTATAGAGCCCAAAGTCCTGAGCCTTACCGACTCAATTCAGGAAATAAGGTCATGCGGATTCTGATCCGCCGGATAATGCGGACCTCGCTTACCCGCACCCCGAATAAGCGGGCCGCTTACAGGCCGCCCTGTTGCACTAGCCGGATATGTCTGCTCAATTGCTTGCAGAACGAGTGACTGAACGGAAACTCCCAACCGTTCTGCGTGACTCTTCAGCCGGCGATACAACGGTTCAGGAATATCGACATTGGTGTGCATCACTAAATGGTGCCACAAACACTACTGACAGGCTCAATCTCATAAACCAGTTACTGCTCACACTGTGACTCTTGCACTAGTTTCAAAGATTTGTCATACCGACCGAAGCGTAGCGAAGCGGAGGGACCTGTTTAGTCTTATCTAGGCCGGACAATGCACCACCAATCACAACTGTGGCCAGCATTTCGTCGGGTTTCCAAGAACTCGCACGGAAGGCTTTGGGAGGAACATCACTTCCACCGGATAGCCAATCGCAGATGGCGCGCCGTCGGGCGGCACAGAATCTTTGCATACGGGCATCAGTGCGTCATGGAATCCAGCCTTCTGGCTGATCTTGTTCCAGCAAGCGTTTCCTTCTTTCGGTACGGAGCACTCGCCCACGAAAACACGCAGATAGCGCAACTTGAATTTTCCGTCTGCAGCATCTATGAAACGCAATTCCGTGCGTTCACCACTGAGATGCCGAAATGCTGCCTCATCTTGGAATACCTTCATACCAGTCATTGAATCGAACATCGTGAATGCCATGCCGCCAGCTGTGCCATCCAAATTGGTGAGAAATACAAGCGAGCCCTTGACGCCACCGAAATAAGAATCACCCCAACTTAGCTGGTGGTCTCCATGAATCCGCCTCTGATCGCACTCAGGCGCTTGCGCAGACTTGACTGGTGCCACGACAACCTTGGATCCTTTCAATCCCGGATCATTCAGTTCCTTCACGATGAAGTTCGAGTAGTAAGAGCACGTAAGCTGGATGCGCATACGATTGTGTGGCATCAGATACTGCGACCAACCTAGATTCACCACGCTCGTCTTGAGCGGCTTGTCGTAAGGCTGATAGTGCTGGGCCAACAATGGCACGCTTGTAACGAGAAAGAGTAGCACCGTCAAAATTTGCCTGTAAGCCATGAGCGGCAGTCTACTCGTTACGCCTACGCATCCACCATCTTCTGATGGTCCGCCTTGAACCCATACGTCTCATACCGGGTCGTCAGCTTCCCATCCTTCACGGTGCAGACGGTGTAACCCTCCGGCGTACCCCAGTGCGTGCCTTCCCACCAGTTCCCGCACACCGCGCCGCTCGTAATGTACGGCACACCACGCCACTCCACGCGTTCATTCACATGCGTATGCCCCTGCAGCACGCCAAGCACGTTGTGCCCCACAAACAGCGGCCACACCTCATACGCGTTTGAGACAGTCAGCGACACATACTTCGGCGGTGTCGCCGGCGGCTTCATGTACTCCCCATACGCTGAAATCATGGGAATATGCGTCGTCACAAGGATCGGCGTCCCCGCCGGCACCTTCGCCAGATCAGCCTTCAGCCACTCAAGTTGCGCCGCATCGATCAAGCCGTAATACGCCCGCTCCGGCGTATACCCAATCGAATCCAGGATGATGAAGTGCACGCCCTTGTGATCCCAGCTTTGATAGAGCGGCCCAATGTGCTGCTCAAAGTATGCCTTGCCATACTCCGCATCGCCCGGATGCATCCCGCTTGCCGGATACAGCCCAACCACATCGTGATTGCCCACCGTGTGATACGTCTTCAGCCCAAGCTGCTGCTGCGTCTCGTCATACAGATGAAACAGCTCCATCGACTTGCTGCGCGGCGCCGCCAGCGCGTCGAAAATATGGTCGCCACCCTGAATCGCAAAGTCCGCATGCAGCATGCGCGCCTTCTTAAACGCCATCGAGCAGCCCTCAACGCCACGCAGCTCCGGCTCAAGATGCGTGTCCGTCAAAAACACAAACGTGAACTCAGACGAAGGAGCCGTCAGCACAGACGAAGGAGCCGCCAGCAAGGACGAGGGAGCAGCCATGGCTGCTCCCGATGCAGCGGCGAGCGAAACAAAACGGCGGCGCGAGATCGGCATAGGCAAAGAGTGTAACGCCGCTCTGCTTCAAAACCATCAACAACCGTGGCTAAGCCTCGATCGCCTCATCCTGCAATGGCATGTGCGGTTCCAGCGGCAAAAACAGACTGAACACCGTCCCGCAAAAACTTCCGCCCATGCTGCTGCGCACCCTCAGGTCGCCATGATGCTTCGTCACAATCCCCTTCGAGATCCAAAGCCCAAGCCCCGTCCCATGAATGCCCTTGGTCGTATAAAACGGCTCGAAAATCCGGCTCGCCGTCTCCGCGCTCATGCCGTGCCCGCTGTCGGCAATCGTGATCCGCACGCCATCCGCTCCCGTCGCAGGATCGTGCGCCGCCCGGCTGCGCACACGCAGCGTCCCATCCCCGCGCATCGCATCGATGGCGTTCCCCACCAGGTTATTCAGCACCTGCCGGATATCCCCCTCGTAGCACACAAAATGCGGCTCGCCGCGATACTCTGTTATCGCTCGCACGCGCGCATTCAGCATGCGGCCCTGGTACAGCGCCAGCACCGGCTGCAGCAGCTTCTGCGGCGTTACCGCCAGCGGCTTGGTCGATTGCCGGTGGAACCGCAGCGTCTGCCCCGCAATCTGCGACACACGCGCCAGCTCCTCCGCCGCCATCGTCAAATAATCATGTGCCTGCGGCGAAATCTCCTCGCCCGTTGCCAGGTACAGCAGGTTGGTCACAGCCTCCAGCGGGTTGTTGATCTCGTGCGAGATCGAAGCCGCCAGCCGCCCCACCGCAGCCAGCTTTTCACTCTGGATCAACGCCGACTCCGCCTGCTTCTGACTCGTCAGATCCGTCAGAAAGACCGCAACCTCTTCGCGATCGGCAGACTCCGACGAAGGAATCCGCACCGCACCCAGCAACAGCGGAATCGGCCTGCCAACCTTCGACAGGAACGCCTTCTGATACGGCTCCGCCACGCCACGCGACCACAATTGCTCCAGTGCGCGCATGTCCAGCTCCGCATACTCAGGCGGTGTCAGCCTGTCCCACCGGAACTGCCCAGTCTCGACATCCTCCCGCGTATAGCCCAGCAGGCGCAGCAGCGTGGGATTCACGTACGACACGCCGCCGTTCACATCGCCAATCAGCACACCCACGCTGGAGCTTTCAATCAGCCTACGGAAGCGTTCTTCGCTGCGCCGCAGCGCCTCCGCGGCACGCTTTTCCTCATCCACATCCACGATCGCAACCACGCCGCCCGTCACCGCGCCATGCTCATCCAGTACCGGCGACGCCGACAGCCGAATCCAAGCGGCTGTGCCATCCCCACGCTGGTACAGGTAGTCTTCCTGCGGCGTCGACTTGCCGGTCGTCATCGCCCGCACCAACGGATACTCAGCCCCGTCCAGCACATGACCGTCCGGATGATGCGCCACCCAGTTGCCTGTGCCTTCCAGCGCAATCGTCTCCAGCACCGGGTGACGGAAGATGCGCTCCACCATGGGATTGCCCAGCACCACCTCACCCGTGGGCTTCGCCACCACAATACCCAGCGGCAACGCATCCAGCACGGCCTGCAGCATCTCGCGCTCCGTCTTCAACGCAGCCGCGGCGCGATCACGTTCCTCCAGCGCCGCCCGCACCTGGTACTGCCGTTCACGCGCGCGCACCGCCGCCTGCACACTGCTCAATAGCGTCACGGTGCGTATCGGCCGCTCCAGCAGCACGGGCGATCCCAACTGCAGCCGTTCGCGCCCCAGCCGCCGGCTGCGGTCCGTCTCGTGACCACTCGTCGTCAAAATCAGGATGGGCAGGTCGGACCACGATGGCTGCTTCTGCTGGTAGCTGCCGACGGCTTCAATCAGGGACGGTGTCAGGCACTCCTCGGCCAGCAGCAGCGGCCCCAGGTCATAGCCCCGGTCCAGCAGTGGCGTTGGATCCTTGCATGCCTCGGCATCGATGCCGTTCTGCGTCAGCAACCCGACAATCAGATCCGCGTCTCTGCCGATAGGCGCGGCTACCCGCACCACCATGCTCATTCGTCACCAGGCAAAGCGGCAACAACACCCTCAATGCGGGACAGCCTAACCACTGTGGTGTTCCTCACTGACATCCGTCGAAGACAGCATCTGCGGCACGCCCGTCAGCACGCCCTGAAAGTTCTTCAGCGGCTCACCCACAACCACACCGTCCTTGCCGAACGACAACTCACGCAACGTTCGCTCGTGAATGCCGCTGCGCTGCTTCAACACCGAAATCACCTGCCGTATCTCGCCCTGCGCCTCAAAATATCGCAGCAACACCACCGTATCGGCAAGATAACTCACATCCACCTGCGCATGCATGGTACCCACAAGCCCCTGCTGCGCCAGCACCAGCAGCGTGATCACGCCCTTCTGGTTCAGGTACGCCAGCAACTCATGCAGGTGCATCACCAGATCACGCTCGCCCGGCATGGAGTTCAAAAAGCCATTCAGGCTGTCGATCACCACCACCCGCGTATCGCGCTCTTCCACATCCGACCGTATCTGGTGCACCAACTCGCCCGGCGATAACTCCGCCGGGTCCACCTGCGACATCGCCAGCGTTCCGCGCGCAATCTCGGTCTCCACATCCATGCCGAGTGATGTCGCACGTTCGCGCACCGTACGCAGCACTTCGTCAAACGCGTACACGATGGCACGCTCGCCCCGTGCTGCCGCCGCGTAGGCATACTGCACCGCCAAACTAGACTTGCCCGTACCCGGAGGCCCTGTAAACAGCGTCGACGAACCCCGTGAAATGCCGCCGCCGAACATCGCGTCCAGCGTCGGCAGCCCACTCTGAATACGCTCGTTACCAAACTCGCCAGGATGCTCTGAAGCCACCAGCCGCGGAAAGATCTTCACGCCGCCGCGCTGGATGAGGTAATCGTGAAAGCCCTCGCGGTACGCAGATCCACGCAGCTTGATCACCTCCACCTGCCGCCGCGTTACGCCGTACGTGCGGCTCACCTTTTCCAGCCGCACCACGCCATGCGCAATGCTGTGCAGCTGCAGATCGCGGCCGCTTGCCGTCAAATCATCCAGCAGCAACACCGTCGTTGACCGCCCCGCGAAGTACTGCTTCAATGCCAGCAGCTGCCGACGGTACAGCATATTGTCAGAAGCAAGCAGCCGCAGCTCCGAGAGCGAATCGATCACCAGCCGGTCGGGCCTGGCGCTTTCGATTGCTTCGATCAGCTTTTCGATCGTGTTCGCCAGTTCCACCTCGCTGGGATGAAACACCGTGTACTGCTGATTCTTCCCCAGGCTCGCCTCTTCCGGCACAAACTCCGCAATGGGAAGGCTTTCCGGTTCCCATCCATGCGACCGCAGCGACGATTCCAGCTCCGACCGCGGCTCCGACAGCGTGATGTACAGACACGTCTCGCCGCGCGCAATGCCCTCGCGGATGAACTGCATCGCCAGCGTCGTCTTGCCGGTGCCCGGATCACCCTCAAGCAGATACATCTGCCCCGCAGGCAGACCGCCGTTCAGGATATCGTCCAGCCCTTGGACACCGGTCGCAAGACGTTTCAGTTCGAACACAACAGACATGGCGATTCCACAGACCCGAGGAATGAATGTTACCCAAAAAGCATAGGACGCCATCTCCCCCAATCACGATGCCTCATCCTCTGGCCGCCGCCAATCACGAGAACCCGCCTCTCTGCCCTAGCCCTAGCCCCCTATCTCTAGCTCTGTTCCCTGTTCCCTGTTCGCCGTTTCCCGTTCCCGTTCCCGTTCTCGTACCGTTCCCGTTCCCTGTTCCCTGTTCCTGTTCCCTGTTCCCTGTTCCCTGTTTCCTGTTTCCTGTTTCCTGTTCCCTGTTCCCTGTTCCCTCAAAACGCAACATCGCAATCCGTGATACATTTATTACAGATTGCAATGTGGAGCAGGAGCCTCCACTACCCATGAAGCTCTCGGACAAATTCCGCTACCTGCGTGAAGTGGAGGGTTCCCTCCGCGGCATGGGACGCGCCATGACGCAACAGGAAACCGTACACGCCATCCAGGCCGAAACCGGCTCCTCGCTCTCACAGTCCTACCTGTCGCAGATTGAGTCCGGCGCACGCCCGCACCTCACCAACACCACGCGGCTACTTCTGGCGCGCTTCTTCAAGGTGCATCCCGGCTACCTCGTCGACGACCCCGACGGCTACCACGCCGAGCTGATGAGCGACGCGCGCGTCCTCGAAGACAAGCTCGACCTCTGGCTCATCAGCGGCGCCGAGCGCTTCCGCCGCGACCCCGCCCTGTGCCACGCGCTGCTCACCCTGGCCAGGCACCCGGACTCTTGCATGTGCCTCATGCTCCTCGAATCCATCCTCGAAACGCCCGGCCTCGCAGACCGCCTGATGCAGGTTCTGCATCCCGAAACCACATCCGCAACAGACGTTGAAAAAAAGCTCGCAAAAACAAAAGAAAAGAGCGCGAAAAGCAGAAAAAAGAAGGCCCACAAATGAACGCAGAAACCATCTTCCTAAGCTGTTTCGTCTTCGGTCTCGTCTTCACGGCGGTGTCTTTCTTCGGCGGCATGGGCCACTTCCACCTCGGCCACATCCACCTCGGCCACCACCACGGAGCGCACAGCCGCGGCGGCAACTGGCTCAACGGCTTCACGGTCGCCGCCTTCCTCTGCTGGTTCGGAGGCATCGGCTACCTCCTGCAACGCACTCATAGCTTTGCACTTGCGGTCGTCATCCTCTTCGCGCTCTCCGCAGGCTTTGCCGCATCCGCGCTCATCTCCGCCTTCCTCACGAAGGTGCTCATGAAGCACGAGCGCCCTCTCGTTCCCGAAGACACCGAGATGCGCGGCGTGCTCGCCCGCGTCAGCAACCGTGTACGCCCCGGCGGCACCGGCGAAATCGTCTTCTCGCTCAACGGCACACGCCGCTGCGCCGCCGCCCGCTCACAGATGGAAGACACATTACCGCGCGGCACAGAAGTCGTCGTCACCAGCTACAGCCATGGCATCGCGTGGATCACACCCTTCCACGCAACCGTAGAAGCCGAGCCGTGGCAACAACATACCGCGTAAACACGTTCACCTGAGGCTCCCCAAACGGAACTCCACGCACCGCACGCACCACTCACAAAGGACGCATATGTCGAACTCGGTCTACATCATTGTTGGCCTGGCCTTAGTCGCAACCCTCACCCTCATGGTCACGCTCGCGAGCATGTATCGCAAAGCCGGCCCCAACGAAGCACTCATCATCTATGGCTTCCGCGGTCACCGCATCATTCGCGGGCACGGCTCGGTCATCCTGCCCGTCGTCGAACACGCACGCACGCTCTCGCTCGAACTCATGAGCTTCGACGTTGCCCCGCGCCAGGACCTCTACACAAAACAAGGCGTCGCAGTCACCGTCGAAGCCGTCGCACAAATCAAGGTCCGCTCTGACAGCGAATCCATCCTCACCGCGGCCGAGCAGTTCCTCAGCAAAACGCCGCTGGAGCGCGAAGCCCTCATCCGCCTCGTCATGGAAGGCCACCTGCGCGGCATCATCGGCCAGCTCACCGTCGAGCAAATCGTGAAAGAGCCCGAGATGGTTGCCGAACGCATGCGCGCCACCTGCGCCGACGACATGAGCAAGATGGGTCTCGAAGTCATCTCGTTCACCATCAAAGAAGTCCGCGACCAGAACGAATACATCACCAACATGGGCCGCCCGGACATCGCACGCATCAAGCGTGATGCCGAAATCGCCGCAGCCGAAGCCGAGCGTGACACCGCCATCCGTCGCGCCAATGCTCTGCGTGAAGCCGCCATCGCGAAGGCCGCCGCTGACCAGGAGCGCGTCATCGCGGAGACCGCATCGTTAGCCAAGCAGGCCGAGGCGCAACGCAATCTCGACATCCAGAAGGCCCAGTTCACCGAGCAGAGCCGCCGCCAGGAGGCACAGGCCGACAAAGCCTATGAGATCCAGACCAACGTGATGCAGCAACAGGTCATCGCCGAACAGGTGAAGGTCCAGCAGATCGAGAAGGAGGGTCAGATCAAGGTGCAGGAAGCCGAGATCACGCGCCACGAAAAGGAACTCATCGCAACCGTGTTGAAGCAGTCGGAGGTTGAGCGTCAGCGCATCGAGAACATCGCCATCGCCGAACGCTCGCGCCTCACGCAGGAAGCCGAAGGCCGCGCCGCAGCCATTCGCACGCAGGGTGAGGCCGAAGCCGCCGTCATCTTCCAGAAGGGCGAAGCCGAAGCCAAGGCCATGAACGTCAAGGCCTTGGCCTACCAGGAGTGGACGCAGGCCGCCGTCGTCGACAAGCTCATCACCAACATGGCCGACGTGGTCCGCGCCATGAGCGAGCCGCTCAGCAAGGTAGACAAGATCACCATTGTCTCCACCGGCAACGACGACCACGTTGGCGCCAACAAGCTCACCGGCGAGATGACCAGGATCGCCGCACAGGTGCCCGCCCTCTTTGAAGCTCTCAGCGGCATGAGCATGCAGGACCTGCTCAGCAACGTCAAGAGCATGAAGCCGCGCGACGATTCGCACGACGCACGCTAACCTTCAACCGGCAAGGCATCGGCTCAACAGCAGATGCCTTCGCCGTTACCGAACCCGTAGGAGAAACCGCTATGGCTCTGCTCGAACGTGTCTCCACCCTGCTCCGCGCCAACCTCAACGACATGATCGACCGCACCGAAGACCCCGGCAAGATGCTCAAGCAGCTTCTCCTCGACATGGACAACCAGTTGTTACAAGTGAAGACGCAGGTAGCCATCGCCATCGCCGACCAGCACCTTCTCGAAGCCAAAGTAGCCGAGCACGAAGCCACCATCGCCTCCTGGCGCCGCAAGGCTCAACTCGCTTTAGACAAGAACGACGAGCCCCTCGCCCGTGCCGCGCTCGAACGCACACTGCAAAGCGAGCAACTCCTCAGCGGCTACCAAAAGCAGCTAGACGACCAGCGTCTCGAAACCGAATCCCTGCGCGACAACTACACACGCCTGCAGGCCAAGCTTGAAGAAACCCGCGCCGAAGGAGAACTCCTCATGGCCCAGCAACGTCGCGCCCGCAACGGCGCCACAACCGCAAGGCAACTACCTACCGCACGCGTGATCGCTCGCCTCAAAGACACCATCACGCACACCGAAGCAACGAAGACCGCAACGCGTTCGCTGGAAACCCCCGGCCAAACCATCGAAGACCGCTTCCGCACCCTCGAACGCGATGAACGCATCGACGCGCTCCTTGACGAGCTCAAGTCACAACCACGTCTGCTTAAGGGTTGAGTTCAGCGGCTGCAGGCCGCGTTGTAATAGCCTGGGGCGAAGCTCAAGGTACGTCATCCGCCGTAAGCATGCGGGCTAGCCCGCGCCATATGTACTTCCCCATAAACGCGAAAGAGCCGCGACACAAGGTCGCGGCTCTCATTTTTCCCGATGGACTACCGATCGTTCGCAGCAGCAATCTTCTCTTCTGCCACACGAATCTCCGCGCGGGCATAGTCATACTTCTCCGCGTCATCGCCGGCTTCAGACCAATCCTTGTTCGCCGTATCCAGCTGCTGCTGTGCCTGCGAGGGATCGATCTCTGCGGGCTTCAGTGCGGTCTCTGCAAGAACGGTCACGCGCTCCGGCAGCACCTCAACAAAGCCCCATGCAACAAAGAACTTCGCGTCGCCGCTCTTGCCGCCGTGCAGCTTCACTTCACCCGCGCCAAGCTCTGCGAGCAGCGGCGCAGCGCCGTACAGCGCCTCCAGATAGCCGGAGAGCGCCGGCAGCTCAATCGCATCGGCGGTTGTATCGATCAACACGCGATCCGGCGTAACAATCCGGATCGCGAGCTGGCCGTTCGTACTTGTCTCGTCTGCCATAAACTCCCAGTTCTCAGTCGTCAGATATCAGTTGTCAGCCTCAATCTGAGAACTGACAACTGACCTCTGAGAACCTTCTATGCCGTCGCCTTCATCTTTTCAGCAGCTTCCAGCACTTCCTCAATGCCGCCCTTCATGTAGAAGGCCTGCTCCGGAACGTCGTCGTGCTTGCCTTCGATGATCTCCTTGAACGACCGCACCGTGTCCGCGACCTTTACGTACTTACCAGGATTACCGGTAAACACTTCGGCCACGTGGAACGGCTGCGACAGGAAGCGCTGCACCTTACGTGCACGATTCACGGTCAGCTTGTCGTCTTCCGAAAGCTCATCAATACCAAGGATCGCGATGATGTCCTGCAGATCCTTGTAGCGCTGCAGAATACCCTTCACCTGCTGGGCAACGTTGTAGTGCTCCTCGCCCACAACGCGCGGCGATAAAATACGCGACGTAGAAGCCAGCGGATCGACAGCCGGATAGATACCGATCTCTGTCAGCGCACGGTTGAGCACGGTGGTCGCGTCAAGGTGGGCAAACGTCGTCGCCGGAGCCGGATCGGTCAAATCATCGGCAGGCACATAGATCGCCTGCACCGACGTAACGGAACCCTTCTTGGTCGACGTGATGCGCTCCTGCAACTGACCCATTTCGCTTGCCAGGTTTGGCTGGTAACCCACGGCGCTCGGCATACGGCCCAGCAGTGTCGATACCTCGGAACCCGCCTGCGTGAAGCGGAAGATATTGTCGATGAACAGCAGCGTGTCCGCACCCTCTTCGTCACGGAAATGTTCCGCGATCGTCAGCGCAGTCAGCGCCACGCGCAAACGCGCACCTGGCGGCTCGGTCATCTGGCCGTAGATCAGCGCTGCCTTCGACTTCTTCCAGTCATGGATGTCGATAACGCCCGACTCCTGGAACTCCATCCAAAGGTCGTTGCCTTCACGCGTGCGCTCGCCAACGCCGGCGAATACCGAAAAGCCGCCATGCTGCATCGCAACGTTGTTGATCAACTCCTGGATGAGCACAGTCTTGCCAACACCGGCGCCGCCGAACAGGCCGATCTTGCCGCCCTTCAAGAAGGGCTGGATCAGGTCAACGACCTTGATGCCCGTCTCGAACATCTCTTCGCTGGTCGACTGCTCATCGAACGCGGGCGCATCGCGATGGATGGGCATACGCTTCGCCGTTTGCACCGGCCCAAGCTCATCCACGGGCTCGCCAATCACGTTCAGCACGCGGCCAAGCGTCTCGCGACCCACGGGCACCATGATCGGCGCGCCGGTGTCCACCACCTTCATGCCGCGCACCATGCCCTCCGTCGCCTCCATCGCAACGGTACGCACACGGCCCTCGCCAAGGTGCTGCTGCACCTCCACGATCACGGACATGGGTTTAGGAATGTCAAAGCCTTCCGACGTGATGCGCAGCGCCTGATAGATCGGCGGCATATGCTTCTCGTCGAACTGAATATCAACGGCCGGGCCGCTGATCTGAATTACCTTGCCAATGTTCTCTGCCATAATCTCTCTTGTTCGTACTAGCTCGCCATCTGCTGCGGCGTGCTTACTTCCACATACTGTGTGAGCGTCGTCGGTTCGGGAATCGCATCGCCAAACTCCCGCATCACGCTCAAATGACCTTCAATTGCTTCACGGATATTGACCTGAGCCTCTTCCAGCGTGTCGCCAAGCGAAACGCATCCTGGAAGATCGGGCACAAAAACCCCATATCCATCCGCCGACTTTTCGAAGACCACCGCGTACCGAAGCGCCTCGCTCATTTCAACCCCGCCTGCTTCCGAACACTATTCAGTGTACCGGGTGGCATATCTTTGCTCGGATGCCCTGGAATGGTAACTACACCCGGCTTATCCGCGTGCTTGAAGTGACGGTGACTACCAGTTACGCGAACCTGATACCAACCGTCTTCTTCCACCATGCGAATGACGTCGCGAACCTTCAATCAACTCCTACAGCGCCGCAGCGCCGCTCACAATCTCAATAATCTCCGTCGTAATCGCAGCCTGGCGAACCCGATTCATGGTCAGTGTCAGTTTGTCGATCATGTCGCTCGCATTGCTGCTTGCTGCATCCATCGCGGTCATGCGACTGGCATGCTCAGAGGCAACTGACTCCAGCAGCGCGTGGTAGATCTGCGTCGTCACATAGCGCGGCAGCAGGTGCCGGAACAAACGAGCAGGGTCCTGGTCGTAGATATAGTCCACATCCGCCGTGCCAAACTTCTTCGCTTCCTGCTCCATCTCCGAATCTTCCGGCGTGTTGATCGAGACACCCGCAGATGAAGCAGCCCGTGCAGCCGCTTCCTTCTGCTCGTCCGTCATCTCTTCCAGAGCCGTAACCTCGGGCGATCCCAGCTTACGAATCGGCAGCAGCTTCTCCACCACCACACGCTGCGCAATCACCGACTTGAACTCGTTGTAGACGATGTACACCGCATCAATCTCGCCGCGTTCATAACGATCAATGATCGTGTGCGCGCACTTGTCCACTTCGGGGAAACTCAACTTGCCCAGCAGCGACGACAAGTCATGTGTCAACTCCACCGGCGCCTTGCGCTCGCGAACATCTTCAATGTGGTGCGACAGCCCGTTGTCGTACTCCTCGTCCACATGCTTCCACGTGGCCTCAGGATAGCGCCGCTTGAACAGGTCACGCGCCTTGCGCCCAACCGTCTCAATGTCAATGTTCTGTTCGCCCTGCCGGGGGTCTTCCTGCGTGACTTCTTTCGGCTGACGGCGATGGTCGATGAACTTCTGCGCGGCCTTGCCAATGTTGGAGTTGAACGCGCCCGCAAAGCCCTTGTCGCCAGCGATGACAAGGACAAGAACATTCTTCTCCTCGCGCTCCACCAGCAGCGGATGCACAATGTCCGCACCCTCTTCGCCATACAGGCCCATGCGCCGCACCAACGACTGCAACACATTCGCCAGCATCTGCGCATACGGCCGCGCCTGCATCGCGCGCTCCTGCGCGCGGCGCAACTTCGCCGCCGAGACCATCTTCATGGCCTTCGTGATCTGCCGCGTGTTCTTGACGGACCGAATCCGCCGCTTAAGATCGAGTACGTTTGCCATCTATCGAGCTTGTTTCTCTTCCAGGCGTGCAACACGCACGTCCAGTTCTGTGAGCTTGCCAATCACAAGCAGCATGTCTGTATGAAAGCGCGCATCCAGGGTACCTATCTTGCCGTCAAGAGCAGAGATGCGATTATCGAGACGTCCTTCAATCGAGCTAAGCCGACCATCTAGCTTGCTGTAATCATTGCGGTTGAGGGGAATCCCAGTAAGTACCGCCAGTGTCGGTAGAACCGCAGCAATAATGTCGTAATGCATGCTTCCCTCCGTGCACTGATTGTACTTACGCCGTTGCCATCTCCGGCTTCGTATCGGCCAGTCCAGCCTTGAAGCCCGCCTTGTAATCGTTAATCGCATCCGTCAGGTTCTTCGTGATCTCGTCATCCAGAGCCTTCTTGCTCATGATGGCGTCCAGAACACCCTTGCCGGTCGTGCCCATGTACTCGTGGAAGCCCTTCTCGAACGCCTGCACCTGCTTCACATCAATGTCGTCCAGCAGACCCTTCGTTCCGGCAAACACAATCGACACCTGCTGCGCCGCGGTCAGCGGCTGGAACTGCGGCTGCTTCAGCACCTCCACAAGGCGCGCACCACGGTTCAACTGCTTCTGCGTCGCGGGATCAAGGTCCGAACCGAACTGCGCAAACGCAGCCAGCTCACGATACTGGGCCAAGTCCAGCTTCAGCGTTGCGCCAACCTGCTTGGTCGCCTTCATCGCCGCAGCAAAGCCGACACGTGATACCGACAGACCCACGTTCACCGCGGGACGAATGCCCGAGTTGAACAGATCGGTTTCCACGAAGATCTGTCCATCCGTGATCGAGATCACGTTGGTCGGAATGTACGCGGAGACGTCGCCGGCCTGCGTTTCAATGATCGGCAGCGCTGTCAGCGAACCGCCGCCCAGCTTGTCGCTCACCTTCGACGAACGCTCCAGCAGACGCGAGTGCAGATAGAACACGTCGCCCGGATACGCCTCGCGGCCCGGCGGACGGCGCAGCAGCAACGAAATTTCGCGGTACGACGCAGCGTGCTTCGACAAATCGTCGTAAATGATCAGCGCATGCTTGCCATTGTCGCGGAAGTACTCGCCCATCGCCGTCGCCGCATAGGGAGCGATGTACGACATCGGCGCCGGCTCGGATGCGGTCGCGGCCACAACGATGGTGTACTTCATTGCGCCATACTGCTCCAGCGTCTGAACAACCTGTGCGACGGACGAACGCTTCTGTCCGACCGCGCAATAAATGCAGATCAGGTCGTTCTTGGCCGAGTTCAGAATCGTATCGAGCGCAATCGCGGTCTTGCCCGTCTGGCGATCGCCAATCAGCAGCTCACGCTGTCCACGACCGATCGGAATCATCGTGTCGATGGCCTTGATACCCGTCGCCATCGGCTCGGTCACGCTCTTACGGTCAATCACGCCCGGAGCAAGCCGCTCCACGGGCGACGAATGCGGCGTATCGATCGGTCCTTTGTCGTCGATGGGCTGACCCAGCGCATTCACCACGCGGCCAATCATCGCCTCGCCCACGGGGACGGACATGATCTTGCCGGTGCGTTTCACCGTGTCGCCTTCGCTGACCAGCGTGTAATCGCCCAGCAGCACAGCGCCCACCTGGTCTTCATCCAGGTTCATGGCCAGTCCGGCCACGCCGTGCGGGAACTCGATCAGTTCGCCTGCCATCACTTTATCCAGGCCGTGGATGCGCGCAATGCCGTCGCCAAGCGAGATGATCGTGCCAACCTCGTCGACCGAAATCTTCTGCTCGTAATTCTCAATCTGCTGACGCAGCAGTTCTGTAATCTCGTCTGCCTTGAGCTGTGCCATGTGCTCCCTTTTCTGTTACCGCGCAGCCATTCGCCACGCCTCAAATCCCTGCTAATAAACCCTGGTGCCTAAACACCCGCCAGGTGCTGCTTCAACTGCTGCAGCTGCCCGCGAACCGAACCATCGTACACACGCGACCCCAGCTTGATCACGGCGCCGCCCAGCAGCGCGGCATCTTCCGTCCACGTGATGCGAACGTTGCTGCCGGCCAACGCCCCAGCCTTACCCTGCAGCAGGCCACGCTCGTGATCCGTCAGCGGTTTCGCGCTCGTGATCTCCACTTCGGCAATCCCATTCGCTTCGTCCGCCAGCGCACTGTACTCCGCCGCAATCTCCGTCAACGACGCCATGCGGCCGTGGTCCATCAGCACCGCGATGAAGTTGCGCACAGCCTTGTCCAGTCCGACCCGCGCCGCAACCGCATCCAGCACCTTCAGCTTGTCCGCCTGTGCCAGCGCTGGATTCTGCAAAAACTCGCGCAAGTCACGGCTCGCCGCAAAGGTAGCAGCAAAGTCCGCCAGCTGTGCCCGTACCGCATCCGTGTTCAAATGTTGCGCCGCAGCCACCTGCTCAAAGGCGCGCGCATACCGCAGTTCAAAGGCAGCCATTAGTTGCGGCTCCCTTCGGTCGTCAGCTTGCTCGCGAACGACTCGATCAGTACGCGGTCATCATCGGGCGTGATCTGCAGCTGTGCCGCGGCCCGGTCCACCGCAATCTCCGCCGCATACGCACGCAGAGAGCGCTCAGCCGCAGTAGACGCTGCGGCAATCTCCTGCTCCGCAGCCTCCACAATGCGCTTCTTCTCGTCCTCGAGCTGCGCCTTCACGCGAGCCTCTTCATCCGCGGCGGCTTTGTCGTTCTCAGCACGCAGCGCGGCAATCTCGCTATCCAGCTTGCCCAGGCGATCTTCCACCGCAGCCAGCCGCACACGCGCTTCTTCTGTCGCAACGCGCGCTTCCACGATATTTTTCTGGATGTTCTCGGTCCGTCCACGGAACGCCTTCGGCAGCGACTTCACCAGCGCATACCCAACGCCAACCGCAAGCACCAGGAAGTTCAGCCACTGGAAGACGAGCGACGACATCTCGGGATTCATCCCGACCATGCCACCCAGCTTGGTAACCGACGCGGACGGCTTCTTCAGCGCCTCAGCCGGATCTTCCTTGCCACGAGCCTCAGGCTCAGACGTCTGCCCGGACATGACCGACGGCGATGCAGCACCCGGCCTCTCCGCAGCATCCTGCCCTGCCGCCTGTGCACGCACGGCCGGCGCACCCGCGAGCACCACAAACAATCCAGCCACGGCAAGCGAGCGTGTCTTCATCAAGCGCTCACCTGCGATCCGCCTGCCGAACCAGCGCGATGCGGCAGAATCGCTGCCAGCACCTGCTGCGACAGCGTCGCCGCGCCGGCCTCGATCTGCGCCTTCGCCTCGGCGCCGGACGTCTCGACCGACGCACGCGCCACCGCAATGCGGTGCTGCGCAGCCTCGCGAGCCTCCGCTAACGCCCTATCGCGCGCCTCGGTCGCAGCCTTCTGCCTGGCGGTACGCGCCTCAAACATCTCCGCACGCGCCTTACGCAACTTCGTCTCGTACTCCGTCGTCTTCTGTTCTGCAGCAGAGATAGCAGCCTTCGCCTCGTTCATCGCGCCGCCGGTGCGGCCAAAGCGCTCGGCAAGCACCCTGTCCAGCGGACGCCGCACCAGAGCGCCGTACGCGCCAAGCAGGATCAGGAAGAAGATCACGGTCGGCAGCGAGCCGAGCACAAGATCGCCAAGTTGTTTCAGAATCTCTTGCATGAATGACCAAAGGGGCCTTATCCCGAGGACATCCTGCCACTCATGCACGCCCCCAGGGGATGGGTCGTAGCGGCAGAACGATAGGGACGAGGCAACCCCCTTGTTATACCAACCGCGAGTACGGGTGGTCAACGAAGCTGGGCGTTCTTCGCACACGCGGTTCAAAGCCACTTTTCCGTGTATTTCCGAACATTTCCGCGCACTGTACCCGACACAACAGCACGGCAACAAAACCAACCCAAACGATGACACACTAGGGGAACCATTCATGCCCCAGGAAAACGAGCCACGTCGCATCGTCATCGCCACCTTCGGCTCCCTGGGCGACCTGCACCCCTTTCTCGCCCTCGCCGTCGAGCTCCGCCACCGAGGCCATGCTGTCACCTTCGCCACAGCGCCCCACTACGAAGCCCGCATCGAAGCCATGGGATTCGCCTTCGAACCCCTCGGACCGCCCATCTCGCCGGAGGACCCCGAAATACTTCAACGCCTCATGCGCACCACCCGCGGTCCCGAATACCTCTTCCGCAAGCTTTTTCTGCCGCACCTGCCGCAGCTCTACGCCGACCTCGGACGCATCTGCGCCAGCGCCGACCTGCTCATCGCCAGTGAAGTCGTCTTCGCAGCGCAGCTCATCGGGGAAAAAACGGGCATCCCCTGGGTCTCCGCCCTGCTGTCTCCCATCTCGTTCCTCTCTGCGCACGACGCCTCGGCCCTACCAGGCTTCAGCCGCCTGCCCTCATTGCACGGCATGCCGCCCACCTTCCACCGGCTCTTTCTCAGGCTGCCGGCATTGGCCTTCCGCCATTGGGCGCGGCCGCTGCAAGCCTTCCGCAAACAAATCGGCCTGCTACCTGCAAAAAACCCCCTTTTCGCCAGCAAATTCAACGCAGGCCTTGTGCTCGCCATGTTCTCGGGACATTTCGCCAGGCCGCAGACGGATTGGCCACCACACACAGCCCAAACCGGCTTCGCCTTCTTCGACCAGGCCGCAAGCCAACCCATCACCGAACCCCAGCGCCAGGTCCTCGAACGCATCCGGCTCTTCCTTGAGGCCGGCCCGCGCCCTGTCGTCTTCACCCTCGGCTCCGCCGCCGTCCACGCCGCAGGCGACTTCTTCCACGTCAGCGCAGGCTCGATCCATCGCCTTGGCATCCGTGGCATCCTCATTAGCCCCCGCTCTGACGTCCAGCTCCTCGCCGCTGCAAATATCTTGGTGATCCCCTACGCCGACTACCGCACGCTCTTTCCCCATGCCTCTGCCGTGGTCCACCAGGGAGGCATCGGCACCACCGCCGAAGTTCTCCGCGCCGGCATTCCCTCGCTCATTGTTCCCTTCAACTTCGACCAGCCGGACAACGCCGCACGCGCCGTCCGCCTCGGCATCGCCATCCAGCTGCCGCGCCGCAAGTACAACCGCCGCCACAGCTACTACGGCCTGCACCGCCTCCTGCGCGACGAGCCCATGCGCGACCGTGCAGCCGCCCTTGGAGCGCTCATCCGCCAGGAAAGTGGCGCCAAGTCCGCAGCGGATTGCGTCGAGGCATTCGCCCACGGAGCGACGGCATGAGCCTGCCGGCCAACCTGCTCGCATCGCCCGCTCATACCTTCGCCGGCCGCTGCAAGACATGGGCCGCGATCGCCGCCGCAGCCCTCATGCTCGCCTGGCCGGCCCTCCTCAACGGTTACCCACTCCTCACGCCGGACTCCATTGGTTACGTCACATCTGGACACTGGATCATCTCCGCGCTCCGTCACCCGCTGTCGCACTGGGTGCCCGACATGCGCGGCGAATTCTACGATCTCGGCATCTATTTCCTGCATTGGGACCACTGGCTCTGGCCCGTGGTGGCCTGCAACGCACTCCTCACCGCCGGCATCCTGTGGCAACTGGTACGCCACGTAGGGCGGCAGCCCAGCCGCATCGCGTTCCTCATCCTCATTGCTGTGCTCAGCCTCACCACGTGCATCGGTTGGCCCGTAAGCGCCATCCTCGCAGACGCATACGGCGCCCCAGGGTATCTTGCCCTGTTTCTCCTCATCTTCCGTTGGGAGTTCACCAGCCGCCCGGAGCGCTGGCTGCTCGTCGCCGTCATCTGGTGGGGACTGGTAGCCCACCCCACGCACTGGCTCATCGCTTCAGCGCTCTGCCTTCTGCTCGCACTCCTCAGCCTCACGCCGTGGGCCGACCTCCGCGACCGCCGCCGCCACATCGGCCTGGCAGCGGCAGTCATAGCAGTCGCGATCGGTAGCCAGGTCCTGCTGCATCGGCTGCTCTACGGCAAGGCCTCGCTGAACGGTCCCTCCGCGCCATACCTGTCCGCACGCATCATCGCCGACGGCCCAGGCGCCCTCTACCTGCAGGGGCATTGCTCCACGCTGCACTGGGTTCTTTGCGAGCACGTCGACGCGCTCCCAACCGACGACAACGGCTTTCTCTGGGCCGCAAACGGCATTTGGGCCAGCGCCTCACCCGCCGACCGGCAACGCTTGAGAGACGAAGAGCGGCCTTTCGTCCTGGCCACCCTTCGTGCCTATCCAGCCGCGCAACTGCACCAATCGTGGAGAAACTTCCGCCAACAAGTCACCACATTCTCCGTCTACGACATCGCAGGCAATGCCCAGTGGGTCGGCACACACCTCGCATCTGCGGTGCCAACCGGCGCAGCCTCTTACAACCGGTCTCTCGAAAGCCAAGGCCGCCTGCCCGTCGCATGGATCTCGGAGACTCAGGAAAACACCTGCAGGTATGCCGCGCTCGCTCTCCTCGTTCTGCTGCCGCTGGCGTGGATGCGCAGGCGCGTGACAATGCTCGCTCTCAGCCTCGTCATCCTGTCGGCGGTCGTCCTGAATGCCCTCGTCTGCGGCGTGCTCTCGGGGCCGTACCCGCGCTACCAGGCCCGCGTCATTTGGATGGTACCCATGCTCGCAGCCCTGCTCCTCTGGGATCTCTTCCAGCTGCGTCCTGCGGAGCCGGCCCGGTCTAAGCCACAGCCACCCGAAGCAGCCGCGCCGTAGTCACCAGGCCGTGCAGTCCAATACGGCAAAGCCGGCACGCACGGCAGGAAGTCCTGGGTGCGCCATGGAAGCGCTCGCTCAGAATTCTCTTCAACGCGCCTGCGAACAGGCGTAAACTAATTTCATCTAGACCCGTTCAGGGTCCATCGGCCGCGAGACCTGGGAAGTACCTCCACTCCCCTCTCTCGCGGCCCGATCTATTTCCGCCATACGTTATCAACGTTCGCGTTTAACCCCGGAGGGCCACGCGAAGCAGTAAACGGGCGTGTGAACGCCTACCGCGCGGGCACCATCACGGCACTCTCATCCACCTTCGGGATCCCGAAGTGCCCGCCCAGATGCAGCAGATCCAGCGGCCGCAGTGTGCAATCCACGCTGATCACGCTCATGTTCCGGTCACCGCGATTCAGCACTGTCAGCCCTGTAATATTCGCGCCCGAAAAATGCAGCCAAAGGTCCGTCAGCGCCGAACCGCTCTTTGAGTTCGCATTCACCAGGTGCTTCCATCCCGCCGCCCGGTACTGCGCATCAATCGTCGCCAGCGCGCCCGCGTCGTACCGCGCAAAGTCACGCGCACGATAGTTATGCACCGTGATGCTGTTCAACCCCGCCACCACGCGTCGCGTCTCAGCGTCACCGTTCGCAAAGAACCCATCCGCAACCTGCAGCATGCTGCGATCGAACGTAAACGCCGTCTGCGAAAAATTGCTGGCCATCACGCTGTCGAATGGCACGATCGAACCGCCGCCGCGCGTGTCCACCGGCGGAGGTGGCGGAGCGGACGGATACGGCACAGGCGCCATCGTCGATCCCGGCGCGGCACGCTCGATCGGAGCCTGCGTGGAGGAGGACCCATCGCCCAGCATCTGTGCCTGAACAACACACGGAAACGCAAGTGCCACGGCAACAGCACCGGCAGACAAACGAAGCGGCAGCAACGAACTCACGATAGCCATGCAAGGTTTGACACCGATTTCACATGGATGTCGCACGCCGCACGCACGCAGATTCACGACATCCCTCGTCCCCATCCGGCAATCTCACGCCTCATCCATCGCAATGTACTCACCTTCGGCCACTCTCCGCGTCACAACCGTGCGCTATGATGTTTCCGATGAATCTGTTCCGCAATCGCGCCGCCGTGCTACAGGACCTAGAAGCCAGGATCCACGACGGCCTCGCGCAAATTCCCGCACTGGTTGAGTCCGCCATGCCAAGCCGCCGCACCAAAGCCCAAACCATGGCCATCACCGCAGCATGGGTGGCTGCCGGCGTCGGCGTTGTTACACTTGGCCTCATCGCCGGCCGCGAGCTGCGCACCCGCTACAAGTTCAAGCGCCGCACACCCTACGACTACTACGCACACGCAGGCGATCCCCAGGATCTCGAATTCGGCGTCGGCATCTAGTCTCATAGCATGAGTAAGGATGACAGCGTACGCAACGTTCATAAAGCCCGGCGCGAGGCCGGGCTTCTTCAATTCTTGTTGTTGCAAAAACACGCGCAACGCGCGTCGAGAACGGTGCGAAGCACATGAGCGCTACATCCATCGCCTTCCTCTTTCCCGGCCAGGGCTCACAAACCGTCGGCATGGGCCGCGACCTCGCCGAAAACTTCCCCATCGCCAAAGCCACCTTCGACGAAGCCGACGAAGCCCTCGGCTACAGCCTCTCCTCGCTCTGCTTCGACGGCCCGGAAGACCAGCTCAAGCGCACCGAGTACACCCAGCCCGCCATTCTCACCGTCTCGGTCGCCGCCGCCCGCGTCCTCGCCGAGCGCGGCATCACGCCCGCCGTCGCCGCAGGCCACTCACTCGGCGAGTACAGCGCGCACGTCATCGCAGGCACATTCTCCTTCCCCGACGCCGTCCGTACCGTCCGCTCCCGCGGCCAGTTCATGCAAACCGCCGTGCCTGCCGGACTCGGCGCCATGTCCGCCATCCTCGGCCTCGACGCCGCACGCATCGCCGACCTCTGCCAGCAGGCCAGCGACGAACACAACGCCATCGTCGCGCCCGCGAACTTCAACTCCCCTGACCAGACCGTCATCTCCGGCGAAGCCGCCGCCGTAACCCGCGCAGGCGAGCTCTGCAAGGAGGCCGGCGCCAAGCGCGTCGTCCCCTTGCCAGTCTCCGCACCTTTCCACTGCAAGCTCATGGAACCCGCCGCCGAACAGCTCGCCAGCGAACTCGAGCGCGTCGTCTTCAACGACCCAACCATCCCAGTCGCCAGCAACGTTGACGCCCGCCTGGTAACCCGCCGCGCCGAAATCCGCGACTGCCTCATTCGCCAGGTCACCGGCGCAGTCCGCTGGGTCGAATGCATCGACCTCCTCAAGACGACCGCCCCAACCCACTACGTCGAAGTAGGCACCGGCAAAGTCCTCACCGGCCTCATGCGCCAGATTGACCGCGCCATCCCGATGCTGAACGTCGAAGACAAGGCAAGCCTCGAAAACACAGTCTTCGTTTAATAGTTGAGTTGTGATGTTGCGGGTGTCGAGTATGCTCTGGGGCAGACTCGATGCCTTTCTTCATCATCATTCCGATCTGGCTAGCGGTGCTTGTTTGTTCAGCGGTCTTCGCCTTCTTTCGCAGGACGCGAGTGCTGGCCGTGTATGTATCCGTGTCCTCCACGTCGGCTTTGATCTGCTCGTTACTTCTCTCAACAGGAACTATTGTCATCTTCGCAAAGATCGGAAATGATCATCCGTCGACTTGGGCCGGTTGGCTGTGGCTTGGCGGCTACCTTGGCAGCATTGTTATCGGAGGAATTCTTGGAGCGGCCGCAGGCATTCTCGCCTTGCTTTGGATGAGAAATAAGAACAAGCGGCAGGGGGTTGAAAGCGATAGCCCATCATATGGCCGTCAGATGTTTGGTCAAAATGAGTAAAGACGTGTCACTTAGAGATCGTTGGCATTTCGCCCTAAACTAAGCTCATGCCGCCACTTGTCGAAGCCGAGTCCCTAACCATCCGCTTCGGCACCACCACCGCAGTCAGCAACATCTCCTTCCACATCAATGAGGGCGAATGCCTCGGCCTCGTCGGCGAGTCCGGCTCCGGCAAATCCGTCACCTCCCTCGCCATCCTCCGCCTCCTCGATAAATCAGCCACCACCGAAGGCACTATCCGCTTCAACGGCACCAACCTCCTCACGCTTCCAGCAGAAGGCATGCGAGCCCACCGCGGCAAAGACATCAGCATGATCTTCCAAGAGCCCATGACAGCCCTGAACCCGTCCATGTCCATCGGCAATCAGATCGCCGAAGCCGTGCGTGTCCACCACCCGAAGCTCTCCAAAGCCGAAGTCCGCGAGCGCGTCCTGGCATCCCTCAACGACGTCGCACTCCCCGACCCCACGCGCCGCCGCAACGACTACCCGCACCAGTTCTCCGGCGGCCAGCGTCAGCGCATCCTGATCGCCATGGCCGTCGTCAACAAACCCCGCCTGCTCATCGCCGATGAGCCGACGACAGCCCTGGATGTGACCGTTCAGGCACAGGTGCTGCGCCTCCTGCGCGATCTCCGCGACCGCCACGGCCTCAGCATGCTCTTCATCTCGCACGATCTCGCCGTCACCGCCCAAACCGCCGACCGCATCGCCGTCATGCAGCGCGGCCGCATCGTCGAAACCGGCGACACTGCACAGCTCTTCCGCCAACCGCAACACCCCTACACCCAGGCGCTGCTCGCCTCCGTTCCCACCATGCGCACCGACCGCTCACGCCCTCTGGCGACCATGCAGGCCTCGTCATAGCAACGCGTTCGGACCGCAGCTCCGCAACGTAATGCCCTCCGGAGACGCGCCAGCAGGCGGGCTGAAGGCCCGCAATGGAATAGCCTGGGGCAAAGCACCAGGAAGCGATGCATCCTCATCGAGCGGCTGTAGGCCCGCGCTATCCGCCGCCGCGCACGCCATGAAAATTGGAGCCACGAGCCACCTTCAGATAGCATGAAAACGTTCGCGCCGCAGCGCTAACCACCCAAACGCATGCGCGCACTCATCCTGTCTGACATTCACGGCAACCTGGAAGCACTTGACGCGGTCCTCGCAGCCGCAGGCCCGGTCGACACGATCTGGAATCTTGGCGATGTCGTGGGTTACGGCGCCAGCCCCAACGAAGTCATCGAACGCATCCGCCCACTCGCCGGCAAAAACGTTCGCGGCAATCACGACAAGGTCGCAAGCGGGCTCGACAACGCCGACAGCTTCAATCCAACCGCCCGCGAAGCCGCCGAGTGGACCCGCGCCCAGCTCACGCCCGGCAACGCAGCCTGGCTCAAGCAGCTCCCTGCCGGACCCGTCCTCTGCCCTGCAAGCAACGTCGCCCTCGCGCACGGCTCACCCATGCACGAGGACATCTACATCCTCAACATCCGTGACGCATGGGCGCCGCTTGAAGGCATGCAGCAGCAGGTCACCTTCTTCGGCCACACCCACCTCCAGGGCGGTTTCGGCTGGGACAACGGCCACTGGTTTGAAGTCCATGCCGCACAACACCGCGGCAGCGCCCACAGCGCCTGGACGCTTACCCTCGCCGATCACCGCCGCTACCTGCTCAACCCCGGCTCCGTAGGCCAGCCCCGCGACAACGACTGGCGCGCCGCCTACGCCATCCTCGACGACCAAACCCGCACCGTAACCTTCCACCGCGAACCCTACGACATCCGCCTCGCACAAGGCCGCATCCTCCTCGCAGGCCTGCCCGAACCCCTCGCAAAACGTCTCCGCGAAGGCCGGTGAACAGGGAGCAGGAGTCAGGGAGCAGAGAACAGGGAACAGGAGTCAGGGAACAGGGAACAGGGAACAGGGAACAGGGAACAGGGAACAGGAGTCAGAGAACAGAACACTCTCAAACTTGTCATCCTGAACAAACCTTAACTTGTTGAAAGGCGGGTTCTTCGCGCAGAAGCGCGTTTTCACAGTAGCGTTTTGAGAACTGCCGCCACAAAGCCGAGCGTTCGGAACTGCCGCACAAAGCCGAGCGCCAAGGCGCGCCGAGATCTTAGCCTAGGTACTGCGACCAGTTCCAGTCAGAGCGCCAACGATGCGATCGATCGGCACACTCGTCGCGCAAAACAAAAACAGGCCCGGCAATCGCCAAGCCTGTTCCCTGTTCCCTGTTCCCTGTTCCCTGTTCCCTGTTCCCTGTTCCCTGTTCCCTGTTCCCTGAAAACGCTACGCCTGCCCCGTAACCTCATGCAGCTTCATAAAGTTCGTGCCGCCGATCCGGCTGGCCGTACCGCCCACAATCCCCAGCACATCACGCGACGTCACATGGCCAAGCCCAAACAGCGTCTTTTCCGCCAACTCCACCTGCAGATCGCCGCCGCCAAAGCGATCCACCTTGATCGGGTGCACGCCCCACAGCAAAACGCTCTTGCCGATCACGGCCTCGTCCTTCGAAAACGCAAATATCCGCGTATTCGGCCGGTACTTTGAGATCAACCGTGCCGACGTACCCGTCTCCGTAAAGATCGCGATCGCGGACAGGTCCAGGTCCTCCGCGGCATGCGCCATGCTCTCGCAGATCGTCTCCGCAACGCTCAGCTTCGCGCCTGGCCGGTGCCGTGGCGGCTGCGGCAGCGTCGCCTGCTCCAACGCCATCTGGCTCTCCGTTTCCACAATGATCTTCGCCATCATCGCCACCGACTGCACCGGGTACTTGCCCGCTGCAGATTCCGCGCTCAGCATCACCGCGTCCGTGCCGTCATACACCGCATTCGCCACGTCGCTGGCCTCGGCGCGTGTCGGCCGCGGGTTGTCGATCATGCTCTCCAGCATCTGCGTCGCCGTAATCACCGGCTTGCGATACGCCAGCGCGCGACGAATAATATGCTTCTGGATCGCCGGCACCTTCTCCGGCGGCACTTCCACGCCAAGGTCGCCGCGTGCCACCATCAGCGCGTCGGTCTCTTCCAGAATCTCTTCCAGATTGTCGATCGCCTGCGGCTTCTCCAGCTTCGCCACAATCCACGCGTTACAGTTCAGCTGCTTCATCCGCCGCCGCGTATACCGGATATCCTCTGCCGTGCGCACAAACGACAACGCCAGCGCATGCACGCCCTGCGTCGCAATAAACTCCAGGTCTTCCTCGTCCTTCTCGGTCAGTGCAGGCACCTTCACCGGGATACCCGGCAGATTGATGCCCTTGTTCTCACCCAGCAGGCCGCCGTTGATGATCTCGCAACAGACGTCCTCGCCCTGCAACTCCACCACGCGCAACTCAATCAATCCGTCCGACAGCAGGATCACCGAACCCGGCTCAAGGTTCTCAGCCAGCGTGGTGAACACCGTGCTCACCTTCTCGGCCGTGCCTTTCATCGTCTCCGGCGTAATGATCAGCTGCTTGCCCGCCTCCAGCAGTACCGGCTTGCCATCCACCAGCTTGCCCGTACGAATCTTCGGCCCCTGCAAATCAGCCAGCAGGCAGATCGGCTTGCCCTCTTCCGCGCTCACCATCCGCACCATGCGGATCAGCTCCGCCTTCTGCTCATGCGAGCCATGCGAAAAATTCAGCCGCGCCACATCCAGGCCCGCCCGCAGCAACTCGCGAAATATCTCTGGCGACGACGACGCCGGTCCCAACGTGCCTACAATCTTTGCGCTACGCCCACTGCTCAGTAAACTCATACTCTCTGTCATGATTCTCCGGCCATGCGGTGATGTCGCCGCAGACCCTGAAGCATTCTAACCGTGTGCCACCGCTGGTGCCGTCAACACGATCGATTCTCAATTATCCGCGGCGACGAACGTCACCGCGGCACAACCGGCACAGCGCACACCGGAGCCGCCGCCGCCGCTCCCTGCCGGTCCCGCGCCAGCTCCGCGTTCAACTCCGCGCCGCACAGCACCGTCAACGCCGTCAAAAACAGCCACAGCAGCAACACCACGCCCGTCCCCAACGAACCATACACACGCGAGTAGTGCGTAAACCGTGTGACATACCACCCAAACGCTACCGTCGATAAGAACCACGTCGCCGTAGCAAACGTCGCACCCGGCACCACGTTCCGCCACGTCGGCTGAACCGGCACCGCAAAGCGGTAAATAAATGCCAGCACCGCCGCCGTTGCACCCAGCGATCCCACCCAGCGCACCGCATTCGCCGTCCGGTACAACCCGGTATCCCAGCCATGCGGCGTGTGCTGCATCATTTCCAGCAGCACAAAATGGCCGAAGATGACAGCCACGCTCGCCACCGCCAGCGGCACCAGCGCAATCGGCACCAGCAGATAACTCTGCAGCTGCTGCCGCACGCTACCGCGCCATCCCGGCCCCCAGCATCCATCCGTCAGGTTGTATGCGCGCCGAAAGCCCTCCATCAGCGTCGCCAGCACACCTGCGGCGCCACCCACGCTCACCACCGCCGCGCCCAGCAGCACACCCGCACTCTGCGGCGAGCTGTGCGCCGCGTTGAAGTAGTTCTCAAACAACGGCACCACCGACTCCGGCAGCACCCGCGCCATAAACAGCGCAATCTGCGCCCGCACCGGTCCCGTATACGGCAGCAACGCCACCAGCGCCGTCAGCACACCCAGCGCCGGAAAAATCGCAAAAATAGCCGAATACGCTGTCGCCTTCGCCGTGTTCAGGCAATCGTGCTGAAACGCATTCCAGTACGCCAGCCGCACCTTATCCGTAAACCGCAGGCTGTCGCGCAGCCCGTGTTCCCCAATATCCTTTGCCCAATGCGCATGGTGCAACACCGCATTGCGGAACTCCGCCGCACCGTGATCCGTCCGTTCCGTCGTCTGATCAATGCCCTGCATACTCCTTCAAGCATGCGCTGCCCGCGCTCACCGTGCAAGGCGCTCACTTCCCCCACACCAAAGTGCAGGGCGTTCGCTTCCCACACGCACGTTTGTGATCGTCATCCTGAGCGAAGTCGAAAAACCTGCTTTCCACATCCCAACCCAAAGTTCCTTCAAAGCCACAACACGTGCTGCTGCCGCAGCTGTGTGGGCTGAAGGCTCGCAATGTAACAGCCCGGGGGCGAAGCCCCAGGTTGGAATCAGGCGAGGACGAGCGGGCTGAAAGCTCACGCTATCGCGTTCGCAGTCACCACAAACCAGAACTCAGCCCAGAACCAAGACAATCACTCCCGCCAACCGCCCCAACATGCTCCGCTTGATAAAGCCATGCTCACCCGCCGCACCTTCGTCTCACTCGCCGCCGCCTCGGCCATCCTCCCGCGCACCCTGCGAGCGGCCACCTTCGCCACCCTCCCCGCCGCCTTCGAACAACTCGAACAGAAAAACGGCGGCCGCCTCGGCGTCTCCGTACTCAACACCGCCACCAACGAACGCACCGGCCATCGCGCGGACGAGCGCTTCGCCTTCTGCTCCACCTTCAAAATGCTCCTCGCCGCCGCCGTCCTCCACCGCGTCGACACCCAGATGGACGACCTCCGCCGCCAAGTCGACGTCCCACCCAAGCCCCTCATCGGCAACTCGCCGCTCACCGAAGAGCACGCCGGCGGCAGCATGACCATCGACGCCCTCTGCAATGCCATCCTCACCCGCAGCGACAACACCGCCGCCAACATCCTCCTCGGCGCCATCGGTGGGCCGGCATACCTCACCGCCTACGCCCGCTCCATCGGTGACACCGTCACGCGCCTCGACCGCACCGAAACCGCCCTGAACGAAGCCAAGCCCGGCGACCCGCGCGACACCACCTCGCCCAACGCCATGGTCGGCAATCTCAACACCCTCCTCCTCGGCAAAGCCCTCAGCCCCGACTCGCGCGACCACCTAACCAAGTGGATGGAGTCCAACGTCACCGGCCTCACACGCATCCGCGCCAAGCTACCCAAAGCCTGGCGAGCCGCCGACAAAACCGGCTCCAACCTCGAAAACACCGCCGGCAACCTGCTCGCAGCATGGCCCACAGGCAAGCCACCCGTCCTCGTCGCCGCCTACATCACCGAATGCCCCGGCCCAGAAGACAAACGCTCCGCCATGCTCGCCGAAATCGGCCGCCTCGTCGCCGAAGCCATCGCGTAACAACCTCCGAAAGTACGTCATCCTGAGTACAAGTTCGTCATCCTGAGCGAAGTCGAAGGACCTGCTTCTCAAAGCGCCACCAAACCATGTGCCCCATTCATACGCGAAGCGGATGGGTGGGCTGAGCTCGAAAGGTGAGGCAATTCGCGCGACACGAACCGGAGGGAGCAGCAGCCTTCAGACCGCTGATTCAGACACGAAATAAGGTGGGCTTTAGCCCTGGCCGCTAATCCTGCGGGCGGAAGGCCCGCGCTGTAAGCCTGGGGCAAAGCCCCAGGTTGCGGTCAAACCATCTTCTGCGGGCTATAGGCCCGCGCTAGCGTCACAACCAAAGCGGCTGGAGGCCGCGACAAAACGTTTCAACCATCTACCCGGTGCTACGCTGCTGTCAGATGGAAGCGCACTTCTACCGCCTGCAACTAAAACTCCTCGGCATCACCCTCTGGCTCTCCGCCGAACCAGCCGACAACATCCTCGGCCCCGATCATTCCCTGCGCAATCTGCGCCCGCTCCGCTTCCGCACCGAAACCGAAGCCCTCCGCGCCCTCGAAGCCGCCAACGTAGGCCATTGGACCACCTTCCCGCAGGAAGGCATCCACGCCACCCTGTCCCACTCCCAACTCCGAGCCATAGGCTTCCGCGGCAACTTCTAAACGCGTTCGCACTCCAGGATCAGAAACGCCGTCCATGTCTCGCAATCCTCTGACTTCTCGCCGATCCACGTGAAGTGCGTCGGCGAAATGTTCGTGTACGTCGCGCGCGAATACGCTGTATGCGCCATCGGCTCCGGAAACGCATAGGAGATCGTGCCGTCCGAGATCGCGATTCCGCCAAATCTCTCGGAGACAAGGTCAGTCCATGTCCCCGACTGCGCATGGAGCCACTTCACATTCCATCGCTGCTTCGCGGCATCATAGGAACGGAAGTTCATCCCCAGCACGATGACTTCACCAGACGCATCGGTCATGCGGTACTCATCGGCGATCGCATACCCATCCAGGATGAAACGGCCAACCCACTCCGCCCTGGCCGTATGCCATACCCCTTCTGTGTTCTTTACCTTCGCCTGGCAGCTCCATCGGCCTATCAAAAACGCAAACTGCAGGAGCTCTTCCGGAGCACGCGGATTTGCTATCCCAAACTCATCCGCCACATCCTGCATCGCTAAGCTCCTGCGCGGTTCTTCACAACCGCTCGCATACCCTAGGACGCTGATTCCGCAGCCTGCAGCAGCATCGCCTCCGCAGCCAGCGGCCCGGCAGGCGTGTCCTCGTGCTTGTAATACACGTACACCTCACGCCCCTCGCTCAATCCCTTGAACTTCGCCGCCTGGTCCGCAATCGTCACACCGTCATACCCACCCGCCATGCGCAGCCGGTAGCACGCAAACTCCGGCGCGGTCTGCACCTCCGGCGTCACCAGGTCCTCGCTCTCCGCAATACAAACAGCAGCACCAGCATCCCGCAGCACGCTGTACGTCTCCTCGGCAAACCAACTCACATTGCGAAACTCAAAGCAAATCCGCAGCCCCGTCCGCAAGGCAGGCGTCTCCAGAAACGCCGCCAGCTTCGCAGGATCAGCCTTGAAGTTTGGCGGCAGCTGAAACAACAAACACCCCAGCATCCCCGCGTCGCGCACCGGCTGCAGCGCCGTCAGAAACCGGTCCACGGCATCACCGCACTCCTTCAGCCGCTTGCGGTGCGTCACCATCTCCGGCGCCTTGAACGAGAACCGAAACCCCGACGGCACCGCCGCCATCCACCCGTCAAGCTGCGTCGCCGTCGGCGTCGCCCGAAAGGTGTAGTTCACCTCCACCGAGTTCAGCCGCGACCCATAGTGCTCCAGGAATCGCTTGGCAGGCCATTTCTCCGGATAGAACCCCGGCTTCCACGTGGGATAAGCCCACCCCGAAGTCCCGGCAAAGAGTCGCTGCGAGGCTGCGTCCATCCAGTCGCTCCAAAGCACTTAAAAACATCTCAAAACACGCTTAAAACATGCAAAAAAGACACCGTTTCCGGTGTCTTTTGCAGGATATTTGGGGCGGCTAGAGGGATTTGAACCCTCGACATCGGGTGCCACAGACCCGCGTTCTAACCCCTGAACTATAGCCGCCGTAACTCGTAGATTGTAGCATTTTCAGCCGCCACAGCCCGTCAAAGGCCGTATGCTGCACACATGCCGCAGGCGGCCGATCCCGTCATTGCCCACTCCGTTGACTCCGGCATCCTCCGCGTGCAGTCACGTTCGCAACGCCTGCTCTCCATTGACGTTCTCCGCGGCCTCACCATCGCCTTCATGATCCTCGTCAACAGCCAGCAGGGTTACGCCGTTTTCTCCCAGCTGCACCACGCCGCATGGAACGGCTTCACGCTCACCGACCTCGTCTTCCCCACCTTCCTCATGCTCGTCGGCCTCTCGCTCGTCCTCTCGACGCAAGCCCGACTCGCACGCGGCGCCACGAAGGCGCTGCTCGCACGACACATCCTCCGCCGTTCAATCGTGCTCTTCCTCTTCGGAATGCTGGTTAACACCTTCCCCTTCATCAACCTGCCCGGTATCCGCTACTACGGCGTCCTCCAGCGCACAGCGCTCTGCTACCTCGTCGTCGGTCTGCTCTCGCTGCTTCCCGGCTGGAAAAACAAAGCCGCCATAGCCGCCGCATGCATCCTCGGCTATTGGGCGCTCATGCGCTTCGTGCCCGTCCCCGGCTACGGCATCCCAACCCATACGGTGCCTATCAATGACCCCGACGGCAACCTCACCGCATACCTCGACCGCACTCTCTTCGGCCCATCGCACCTCTACGAAAAAACCCACGACCCCGAAGGCCTGCTCTCCACCCTGCCCGCCATCGGCACCACCCTCATCGGCGTCCTTGCGGGCCTATGGCTGCGCACGCAACACACCGCCAGGCGCAAAGCCAAAGTAATCGCCGCATCGGGCGCGATCCTCACCATCGCTGGCCTCGCATGGTCGCTATACTTCCCACTCAACAAAAAACTCTGGACCAGCTCCTACGTCCTCTTCGCCGGAGGCCTAAGCCTCTTGCTATTAGCCGCAGCCGTATACCTCATCGACGCAAAGCGAATCGGTCGAACGAGCAACGAGGACAACGAACAACGAGAGCAACGAACCATCTACACTCCATTCCTCGTCTTCGGCACCAACGCGATCACCGCCTACCTCATCTCCGAACTCATCTTCGGCATCTCCGCCCTCATTCCCTGGCCTGACGGCGGCCCACTTCGCGCATACTGGGCATGGCTCTCCAAAAACGTCCACGCCTACGGCATGCCCTCGCTCCTCTTCAGCATCACCGTCACGCTCATGACATGGCTAGCCGTCTACCCGCTCTACCGCAAACGCATCTTCCTTCGCGTATGAACTAGCATCACAACAACCACCATGCCGCCCACGCCCGAGCCCGAGATATTGCGTCCCCGCATCAACCGCGGCGCCGACCTCTTTAGCGACCGCAATCTCGATCTGCTCTCGCACCTGCTTGATGACTTCCTCCGCATCCCCGGCACGCAGATCCGCTTCGGCCTCGACGGCATCATCGGCCTCATTCCCGGCGTCGGCGACATTCTCGGCGCCATGGCCTCTTGGATCATCATCCTCGCTGCATGGCTGCGTGGCGTGCCCCGCGTCACCCTCGCGCGCATGCTTGCCAACGTGGCGATCGAAACCATCGTCGGCACCATCCCCATCCTTGGCGATGCCTTCGACATCGCCTGGAAGGCCAACCGCCGCAACTTCGCCCTGCTCGAACGCTCCATCGGCGCCGTACCAAACTACGGTGCAGGATCGAGCTACGCCACCGCATCAAGCTACAAAGCCGAATCCAGGTATGGGACAGGCACCACTTACGGCTCCGCCGACGCCTACAACACCACCGCCGATGGCACGCACGGCTACGGCGCACACGCCCTTCCCCGCGGCACCACGGCGCAGGAGCGTAAGAAGCATGCCACATCCGACTGGCTCTTCCTGCTCGCGCTCGTCCTCGGCATGATGGCCCTCGTCGCCATCCCTATCCTTGTACTCGCCTATCTCATCGGCCGCTTCTTCGCCATGGGCATCCGCCACGCCTGAGCGCACCGTCACGCGCCGCGGTAGAAACAATCGCCAATCCTACTGGGAGCACGTGCCCTTGCAGACCATCCACACTGTGTTTGTTGTAGTCCGCCGGTCGACGGATGCGTACTTGCGCACGTCATAGCCCGGCGTGGCGCTAAGCCGCTCGGCAATCGGGTTGCCGATCGCAGGCGGAACCAAAGAGGCCGGTGGACCGGCGTGAATCACAAGGAACTTCGAATGCTCCCGCAGGAAGGCGTCGATCGGTTCAATCGAACCGGAAAAGTACCCCACGTTCCTCCAGTTTTCCATCAGGTGATACTGCGTGACCTCAAGCCGTGGCGCTGTTGGAGCTATACTCTGCTTCCAGTCCAGCAGGAACATGTAGTGAACACCCGACGCATGCTGCCGGCCGATCAGGTCGGTGAAGGTGAACGCATCCTCGCACACGACCGGGAGATCCTTCGGCAACCTGCGAGTCAGATCGTCGGTATAGTCCGTGGCTTGCAACGTAAACTCGACAACATGGCGAAAGTCCCAGAACACGATGCAGGCAGCGAAGGCGCCAGCGGTCAGTACGGACAGCGTGTTCCATACCAGCCTCCTCTGCTTTAGCTGCGCAACTAGATCGCTCGAAAAGAACCACACGCGAGAGCTCTGCTGTTAAAAAGCCAGGCTCACATCACAGGAAGTAGATACCGTTCGGCAAAGAGCGGTGTGCCGAACCTGCCCTCGACAACGAAGGCCACGGGAATCAGCAGCATCACCGCCAAAAGGACATAGACTGGCCGTCTGCGGCGGTACGCCTCCCAAAACGCCCTGCCCAATGAGCCACGCTCGCGCATCCAGACCCAAAGGCACGCGCAAAGCAGCAGAACCAACACGATCTCAATCTCCGCGCTCCAGCCTCCGTACACACTCAGGAAGGCCACGATGCCCGGCGGCGGCAACCAAAAATGCGGCTTGCCGACATGCGCCGAAGCAACAATGTTTTGCTTCTCCAGCAGCAGCAGCAGCCACGCCGCGGCACCGGAAAGGTACAAGGACGGCCGCCACCGTTGGTCCTGCCAGTCAAGCAATGCCGTTACGGCCAGGAAAAACGCGCTGAAGACGATTCCCAGCAGATGGCTCGTCGTCAATAACGCATGTATAGCGAACATCAGAACGTAGAAGCGCCTGGGTGTCGGCTTCGGAACCTGGGACAACGTCAGCGCAAGCCAGATCGCCAGGGCAACACTCAGAGTTAACAGCCCATAGAATCTGCCTTCGCGCATGTGCAATTCAAGAGGCGGGCAGAAGAACCACGTATTGAATAACGCGAAACGCTACAACCCCCGTGGTGTAGAACTTCCGTGCCGCAATCCACATCACCGTAAACACCAGCGCGAAACAGGAGGACGAATATAGCCGGAACGACACTTCTGACGCGCCGAAGACACGGAGCCATGCACGTCCCGTCAGGTAGAACGTAAAGTCGCCGCCATCGGCCCCCGCGCGCCATGCCTGCACCATGTGGTGCCAGGACGGATCACGCAGCAGCATCCATGCCAGCGTCTCGTCTCCCCAGAAAATTCGCCCGCGCGAAAGCTTTGCAGCACCCTTGCGTTGCCCACATGACCCTTAGATAAGATCAACTGTTTGTATAGTTTGACCGCTACCCGACACTCACCATTGCCTTTCATCCCGCGTGTTCACAGCGGACACATGCCAAGTACAGATATCTAGAAAGAAATTCAAACACCATCCCGTACACAGGATCACGCAACACCAGAGCACATAGAGAAACAACAGGCCTCAGCACCCATTAGCCCGGGTATCGTAAAATAACGGCAGTCGGGGCGTAGCGCAGCCTGGTAGCGCATCTGCTTTGGGAGCAGAGGGTCGGGAGTTCGAATCTCTCCGCCCCGACCATCACATCTGGATCAGTCGGCAAATTCGTGGAACAGTTCCGGCTCCGTTACCGTTCCTTCTCGAGCTCCACCACCATCACTTCGATCGGTTCCTTGCCCGCGTTCACGTCAGCGTGCTGCGTGCCTTCCGGGTTAGAGGTAAGCCAGTACGCATGGCCGGTCTCCCAGGTATGGTCTTCCGATGCACCGCCGCTCTGGACAAGCTTCATCTCCCCACCCTTCAACGCGATAATCACGCGAGGGTGGTCGTGCCGGTGAAACGACAGCGGCACGTTCGGGTACACCACTGACTTCCACACATGCACGCTATCGTTCTCGAATTGCGGCACACGCTGCGATGTTGAGCCCGCCTGCGACCGCATCACGATAACCGTTCCTGCCATCGCCAACACTGCCACCAGCACATGAGATCCGTACCGCTTCATCCGTTCCTCCTTATCGGAAGCATCCAACACCGCGTCCTCCAACAACCCTGCTCCGAGTCATTGACCTCTCCAGTGCGGGTTCGACCATGATCGAACCCGCACCGGCGAACTGTCTCAACCTGTAAAGACTCTACTGCGACAAACTGTAAAGGATGTCACGGACGTGACAGGGGCAGCCGTGCTTACGTCTCGCTGCTTCACCCGCTGAGGTACGCTCTTCCGCAGGACAAGGTCTTCAGCAATGCGCTAATCCGTCTCCGCCATGTGGTGTACCCTGCTTTCGGATCATGCCGAAACCACTCGAACAACCCTGGCGCGAAGCCCTCATCGCACGCATCCGCCGCGAAGCCCTGCCACCCGAAAAGTTCTCGCACCAGGCGCGCCTCTACGCGCTCGCACGAACCATCGCCGATGACATGGCAGAATCCGTCGATGACGATATCCTCTTCGGCGCCGCATGGGTCCACGACCTTGGCGTCTTCATCGGCCACCGCCCTGAAGACAAAGAGCAGCTCAAGCAGTGGAACTCAACCGCATACACCATGGGCAAAGCTCCCGAAATCCTCCGTGCGTGTGGCTTCCCTGAAGACAAAATCCCGGCCGTCGTCGAGTGCATCCGCACCCATGAAGCACCCGGCGAACCCGTTACCCCCGAAGGCATCATCTTCCGCGACGCCGACCTCCTCGAACTCCTCGGTGCCGTCGCCGTCATGCGCACCACCGCGAAAATCGCGCAAGACACTCGCTTCATCACCTTCGCAGACGCGGCCAACTCCCTCCGCCGCGCCCTCGAAACCGTCCCCAGCCACATCCGCCTGCCGCAAGCAAAAGCTCTCGCCCAACCTCGCATAGCCGCCCTGCGCAGTTTTCTTAAAGCTCTCGACGCTGAGTCGCAAGGCGAACTCGCGTAGCGGAGCCCCAACACGCCCAAGGCACAGAAAACGGCACGATGTGCCCTAGCGGTCCATCACCGCGCCTTCCGCAATCCACTTCGAAATCGCGGCAATGTCTTTGTCCGCTAGCTTTTCCTTCGGAGGCATCGGCATCGGATGATCGCCCGGCCCTTCATGCCGGATCGCCTTCACCAGCGTGCTGGCATCCGGGTCGCCCGGAATCACGTCCACGCCGCTCTTGCCACCCTTCAGCAACAGCTCCCGCGTCGACAGGTTGAAGTTGCCCTTGTGATTCAACCCAAAGTGGCAGCGGTAGCAGTTCTGCCGCAGCACCGGCTTCACATCGCTCACGAAGTAGCTCAGCGCAGCAGCCTCGGCAGGCGTGGAAGGGTGAAACGTTGCAGGCGGCTCTGGCTCGGGACCGCAGCCAGTCAGCAATGGCAGCAGAAAGGTAACAGCAAGTGAGGCAAAGCGGTATCGCACACGGAACGGCATTGTCACCAGCCTATTCCCTGCAACCTGCCGGGCGTGTCACAACCCGGCAGCCGTTGCACCTCACGCACGCCAACCCGCACCGCGTAACCGATCAGTAACGCATCACCCTGGTCACTTCCAGCGAGGCCCAGACTCACCTAGTCTGAGAAGGCTCTGTAGTCTGATTCTCCGTGGCCGGCCAAACTGCTATGTCCGCGCTCCCCAGTGGATTCGCACCTCGCCCCGCCGCACGCACGCTCGTGGCGCAAAGCAGGTACCGTACCTTCGCGCTCGCCGCCATCCTGCTGCCCTGCGCAGCACTGCCGCTGCACGCCGCGAAGCACGCCCCTGCCCGCAAGCCCGCACCAGCACAGCCCGTGACAGCTCGTGCAACACCACCGCCCCACTCGGCACACACCCATGCCGGCACCACCGCAAAGCGCACTTCTAAAATCGCAGCCGCCGAAGCAGCAGCCGCAACATCAACGCACAGGACGCCCGCGAAACAGGCCGCGACGCGCCTCACGCCACGCGACGCGCTCGCCGCCAAAGCCGCCGCCTTCCGCAACGCAGCACCGGCAGCCCCATCACCCAGATCCCCGGAAGCTGCGAGAGACATCCTGGCGAAGACGCCGGAAGACACAGCAGCCGACCGTGTCACACAGGATCGCGTGCACGCATGGATAAGCGTACAGGCGCACGCCCACAGCACAACACCAACGCAGACCACCGCCCGCGCAACTCCTGAACCCGATCTCTCACCCAACCCGCGCAAAGCCACCGTGGACGACTTCGACCGTGCCGCTCGCGTCCAGACCCAGACACTGCGTGCTGCCGCCGCGCAGAGCCAACGCACCACCACCGCCGACGACGATGCTGCCGCGCTCGCCGAGTCGCGGATCCCAAGCACCGCCCCAACCTCACGCGTGCCGACGCCCTTCACCCATGGCGAACTCCTCGGCAGCGCCACCTCCGCGGACTTCACCGCTCGCGCCGAAGCCATCACGCAACAGCCGGCAACCCTGACCACGAAGACGCCCGACGCGGCCACGCTCAAGAGACCCGACCCACGCACGGACACAGTCGCCCTCGCCGGCACAACATCGGCAACACCAAAGCTACAACTGCCAAAGCCAGTCACCATCAGACGCAGCGCTCCCGCTGCCAGCGCTATAGCCACCGCGGCAAAGCACCCCGTGCTTGACCCAGCAGTCTCCGCAGGCATGACTGACGAGACCTTCGACGACGACGCGCCCACCCCCACCGCGGCAACAGCCATCAACCTCGCATCCCGCGCCGTGAAGGCTGGCCCCCTTGACAGACCTGCCGTCACGCAGGCAAACGACGACATCAATACGCTCACTACCGGTCCCATACCAAGGGTCGATCTCTACGACACTCGCGGCCGCCTCCGACTCATCCCGGCCATGAAGGGCTCGCACGAGATTCTCGTTCACCAGAACCAGATGGCCATCGCTGACGGTCTCGACCGCATCGAAGACGACGACCAACTCTACGACATGCGTCGTCTCAAGCTCCTCGTTGCCCTGCCCGACAACGATGCTATCGAAGTGAACGAGACCCTACCCGCGAACCGCCGCTTCGCGCGTCCATGGTCCGTCAAGTTCCTCAACGACCTCGCCCGCGCGCACTACGCACGCTTCCACACACCGCTCGTCATCACCTCTGCCGTGCGCACGGTCGCCTTCCAGCGGCACCTCATGCTCATCAACGGCAACGCCGCTCCACCCACCGGCGAAGTCGCCTCACCGCACCTGTACGGCCAGGCCATCGATCTCGGCAAACACGGCATGAGCATCACCGAGATCGCCTGGATGCGCGCCTATCTCACGCCCATCGAGGACGAAGGCAAAATCGACGTGGAAGAGGAATTCCAGCAGGCCTGCTTCCACATTAGCGTCTATCGCCGCTACCTTGGCCTGCCCGGGCGCAAGCCGGCACCCAAGCCAGACATTGCCGCATCACGCACCCTGCTGCAGGCAAAGGCAGCGCCCGCTCCCGCCAAGCATCATCGCCTGCCCAACGCCCTGCTGGCGACCGGCCTTCGCTAGGGCATGCCCGGCACATCTGCATCTGCCACTCCGCGTTATGCCGGTGTGGATACGCTGCGCGGCATCTCCATCGTCACCGTCGTGTTGTTGCACGCCTGGCTAAGGCTCATACTGAACGGCCGCTCGCTCAATCCACTGCTACCCAGGTGGGCATTACACCTCATCTTCAAGAACCCTCTCGATGCCGTGCCCGTCTTCTTCGGCATCTCGGGATTCCTGATCACGTACACCTGCATCCGGCGCTTCGGATCGCTGCGCCACGTCAGCGTGTCGGCCTTTTATCGCATCCGCTTTGCACGCATCGCACCGCTGTTGCTGCTGATTCTCGTCCTTCTCAGCGTGATGCACCTGCTGCACTTTCCCAACTTCCGCATCTCTTCCACGCACGGCACACTACCCCGCGCACTGCTCTCCGCGCTCACGTTTCACCTCAACTGGTATGAAGCGGTGCACGGCTACCTGCCGCCCGCGTGGGATGTTCTTTGGTCGCTCTCCGTAGAAGAGATGTTCTACCTCTTCTTTCCGCTGCTCTGTTATGCATTACTGCGATGGCGTGGCGGCCAATCTATCTTCTTCGCCATTCTCATTTCACTTATCGCGATGGGTCCATTCGCGCGCACCGTGTGGACAGCAAATAACGACATATGGGCAGAGAAGAGCTACCTCGGCGGCACCGACTGCGTCGCCCTGGGCTGCCTTACAGCCATGCTGATTGGCTGGTGTGAGCGGCGCAACAAGAAGCCATCCGACCGCACACTGCTTGCCATCGTCTGGGCCGGCATCATCGTGATGGCTCTGCTCGTGTGGCCGGAGAAAATAGCATGGCGCAAACCGCTCGGCGCCAACGGCACATGGGATTCGCTTATGATTCTTGCCGTCTGCGCGATCCTGTTCGGCACCGTGCTGCGCAACCGCCCCGGTCGCTCATGGAGCGCTCCCTTGCGTTGGTTCGGACGCCACAGCTACGAGGTATACATGACGCACGAGTTCGTCATCATCGTCATCACAGATCTGTGCCTGCGTTATGGGACGAAAGGCGGCCACACCCTGCTGCTGTGGGCCGCAAGCATGCTCATCCTCAGCGCGCCGCTTGGATGGCTGACAGCAAGGTACTTCTCAGAACCGATGAACCGCCGGTTGCGAGGCGCCAGGCCACCGCAACCGGCAACCCACGCCTAAAACGTTAGGCGAAGCGCAAGCTGCACGCTGCGCGGATCGCCCACAGCCGTCGCCTGCCCAAATGTAGCCGACGGCGCCGTAGGATACACGCCGCTGCCAAACGTGCCATTCGGCACCATATCATTGCGATGATTCAGCGCATTAAACGCCTCCGCAATCGCCTCGGCCCGCCATCGATCCCCAAGCGCAACAACGCGGCTAAGACGCGCGCTCAGCGTAAAGAAGTCGAAGCCAATGCCCGTGTTGCGGCCGAGCAATGACCCGCTCTGCGCCTGCCGGCACGCCGTCGTCAGCGTCAACGCAAGGCATGGCCGCAATGATGTTCCCTGCAGGCTTGTCACACCGCTGGTGATGTTGAACGGCAGCCGCGACGTGTACTGCAACACGCCACCCAATTGCCAACCATGCGTCAGTGCCTGCGCTGCTCCACGCGGTGCTGCCATGGAACTATGCAGTGTCGTATCGAAGCTCACGCGATGCCGCTGATCATCATCCGATCTGCCGCGGTCATCGGCGATGCGAAAGTTGTTCACCGGCGCCGAGAAGAAGAACTCGCCCACATCGTCAACTGCCTTTGACCACGTATACGAGACGCGCGCGCTGCCCCACCGCACGGGGCGCTGCACAAACGAAACACCCAGCCCGTCATACTGCGAATCACCTGCACCCTCATATGCCTTCGCATTGCCGTATGTGGGATTGGGCCGCGATCCATCTGCGTTGATGTTGTTGTTGATCGACGCTACCAGGTGCATGCCATGCAGATGCTGGTAGCTTACCGACAGCGCAGCCCGCGCACCGATGGACTGCTCCACCTCAAGGCTCGTCTGCAATGACGATGCCGACGGCAAATGCGTATCCATCAGTGAGAAGTTCAGCAACGCACCCACGGGCGGCGCAGCGGCAACCGCAGGAAACGTTGGAGCACCCGTCTGCCCCGGCGAAAACGTGTAGCTCGCCAACACAGCTTGCGCCGCGTTCGTCGTATTATTTGCGGAGAGCAACGCATTCGCCAGCGGCCGCAGAGCAATGCGATCGTAATACAAGCCAAAGCTTGCCCGCACAACCATGGTCCCGTCCCGGAACGGAGCATAGGCGATACCGATGCGCGGCGATACATTGTTCGTGTCCGCGGCCACAGTCGGTAAACCCTCCACGTCATAGCGCACACCAGCGTTCACCGTAAGCCGCTGCGCCGGCCTCCACTCATCCTGCACGTACACACCAATGTTGGGATTGCTCAGCGAGACAACGCTGTTGCCGAACGTCTGCGTATAGCCCTGCGTGTTGTACGTGCCGCTCTGAAACGCCGCCAGCGACGCAAAGCTATACGACCCGCGGGACTGCATGGGAAACGTGATCGTCGTCGCGTTGTACAAAAAGTCCGCGCCAGCCTTGAACGCATGCACACCGCGCTGCAGCACCACGTTATCGACTGCCTCTCCAAGCACGTTGCGACGCGCTATCGGTGACGATGAGAACCGCCCAAACGTGGCCACACCTGCAATCGCAACCGTCGGGCCAATCGCATCATTAGGCGGCGCATTCAGGCTGTCCCACGTAAACTGCGCGCGTGATTCATTCGTCAGCCGAGGCGATGCAGTAAAGACATTGCTTGCAGCAACCGTGTTGTTGATGTCGCGCACCGCAGTGCCATTGCTCACAACAGAAAGGCCACCAACACCACGCGCATTGATCGCGTTCAGGCGGTACAAGCTGTAGCGCGCAAAGAAGTCATTGCGCTGCGAGATGCGATGATCCACCCGCGCGAACGCCGTGTCGGTATGCACCGTGGTTGGATACAGTGTCGTCGCGCCTGTGGCAACACCGAGCAGAGGGCCACCATAGGCAACCGCAACAAGCCGTGCATCAATGACCGCAGCAGATGCGGGCGCAACCGTGATGATGCCATCCGTGTTCAGCCGCCGCCCTTCATAATTGCCGAAGAAAAACGAGCGATCATGCGCGATTGGTCCGCCAACACTGCCGCCAAATTGCCCTTGCGTCAGCGGCAGCGTGCTATGACTCAACGCGTTCGCTGCATTCAAGCGTTGATTGCGAAGAAAGCCATACGCGCTGCCATGCAACGCATCCGTGCCGGAGCGCGTAATCACATTGAAGTAGCCACCAAGAGCACGGCCAAACTCGGCCTGACCGCCCGACGTGACCACCTGAAACTCACGCACAGCATCCAGCCCAAACACGTTGCCTGCAAGCCCCGCAGCATCGTCATTGGCTGACAATCCATCCACCACAAAGCTGTTGCTGAAGTTACGCTGGCTGTTCACAGAGTAGCCCTGCCCCAGCACCTCGCTCGTCTCCGCAAACACCTGGCTGCTGGCCGTGTTCGTTTGCGATACACCCGGCAGCAGCAGCGCAAGGTCAAGATAGTTGCGGCCATTCAACGGCAGTTGCTGCGCCTCTTCTGTTTGCACAGTGGCCGCAATCTGGCTGCGTGCTGTCTCAATCGACGATGACTCTGCGACCACGGTGTTGATCTGGTTCGCCGTGGGCAGCGCAACACCAAGCTCTAACCGGTACGCGCCACCGGGCTCAAGGTGAATGTGGTATTCCGCAAGGGCAAAGCCGGCGCTTGCTGCCTCAAAGCGGTAGTCGCCCGCCGGCAACAACGCAAAACGAAAGCGACCCTGCGCATCGCTGACAGTATGTGAGACCACGCCGGTACTGGAGGCAGTGGCCGTGATCTGGGCATTTGGAATCAACGCACGCGAAGGATCAGAGACCGTTCCGGCAACACTCGCCGCACTGATGCTCTGCTGTGCAGATGCAACAGATACAAAGGAAGCGCAGCAGCACATCGCAACAGCGACGCGCGTGCGCATGCATGGGCATGACATGAAAACTCTCTCCTGCTGGCAGGCGCGACACATTGTCGCGCGTACATAGAACTGCCGCTGAGCAGCAACTCAACGGCACATCAGGCAGTGAGAGTTGCGGGCGGTCCACGCGTGAGTGCTCCACCCTCACGAAGGACATCCTTACGATCGAGAGAGACGGATGACGGCGCGCGTGCCTGCGGTAACAACGCAAGCTCTGCCGACGTCGCAGCAAATGGCATCTCGTGCGGCGACACGTTCGATTGCGTCAGCGGCGTGCACGGGCAGCGCGCCTGCAGCGATGCAAACTGGTGCGAGTGGTCATACTGCTCCACCATTTGCTGCACCATCGCACGATGCAGCCGCATGCTGCATCCCATGTGACCCGCCATCATACGGCAGCACGGCGGCACACCAAATTCCGGGTCCTGCGCCTGCACAAACGGCGTCGCCAGGGCTCCCAGCAGCAGCAATAGCAACGACGTGGCGACACATTGCCACACCCTGCCCGCCAAGTTGCCGCCGAAACGCCTCATGCCATTCAATGTACACGCACAGGAAATTGGCGCACGCGCCACATCACGTGTCCATTCCGAAAGCCGTGGCAATGACGGCAATGAGCTAACGGTAAAGCGCTCGTCTGTGGTGCAATAGGAAACACCCCTTTTGACGACCGCAGCCCAATTTCAACCGCGACGCTGGCTCCGCAACGGCCACCTGCAAACGATCGTCGGCAACTTCCTGCCGCGCATCGATCGCTTGCCCGCGGCAACCACGGAACTTGTGACCGTACCGCTGCCCACCGAAATGCTCGCTGTTCGCAGTGCAGTCGCACTCGATCGCCTGTTGCCCAGCAGGGTGCTCTGCCACTGCCATTGGCAACTGGACCGCGACCACGCCGTCACGGTCGTACTCGTTCACGGCCTTGAGGGCTCATCGCACTCGCAGTACATCATCGGCAATGCGAACAAGCTCTTTGCCGCCGGCTGCAACGTTGTCCGCATGAACATGCGCAATTGCGGCAGCACGGACGCGCTCTCGCCCACGCTCTACCACTCCGGCATGTCGGGCGATGTCAAAGCCGTGCTGTCCTGGCTCGTCGAACGCGGTTGCACACGCGTCGTCCTCGCCGGCTACAGCATGGGCGGCAACCTCGTGCTTAAGGCAGCCGGTGAACTCGCAGAGTGCGCCCCGGCAGCGCTCGCCGGCGCAGTTGCCGTCTCACCTCCCATGGACTTAGGAGAAAGCGCCGACGCCCTGCACCACTGGGCCAACCGCATCTACGAGCGCCGCTTCCTGCGCGGCCTCATGAAGCGCTATCGCCGCAAGGCAAAGCTCTTTCCCGCGGTCTTTCACACCGGCCACACAGAGCGCGTGCACTCGATCCGTGACTTCGACGAACACATCATGACGCCGTACTGCGGCTTCGCAGGCGCCAGCGACTACTACGCGCGCTCCGGCGCAAGCCGTGTGCTCGATACCATCGCAGTGCCCACACTCATCCTCCACGCATGCGACGATCCATTCATCCGCCTCACTCCATCCACCCGCGTAAAGCTCCAGAACAACGCCAACATCACGCTGCTTGAACCAGCCCATGGTGGACACTGCGCCTTCCTGGAAAACCCGCGCGAAGGTTACGACGGCTACTGGGCCGAGGCGCAACTGCTGCAATTCGTACAGACCTGCGCAGGACGCACCGCACAAAAGCAGGTGTCACTGTGTTAAGCGAGTGGAATGCCGCATGTGGCATTGATGATCCCGTTCTCGTTGTGCCATGGAGCTCGCCGGACGGCACGCTCCACTGGATCGATCTGCGCGACAATCCCGACGCGCTCGACAACGTTACCGAAGCCGATGATCACCCGGCACTACTGGCTGCGCTGCGCACCATGAACGGCAATCGCTCGCCCATCTTCACCGCCAAGTGCGACGTCTGGACCATGGACGCCGTCGAATTGGAGGCCACGCGCGACAACCTGCTGCTGGACGACGACGTCGCCACCGCAGGCACCGCCAGCTACATCGACGCGCTCTGGCGCGAGCGCTCCATCTTCACTTCGCGTCATCGCATGGAGCAGATGCTCTACCGCACTGACCGCCTCGCCACTGACCTGCCCCACTCCCTCGCCCTGCTGGAATGCACCCTGCGCCCCGCTGTCGTTGACCTGGACGGCTCCGTGGCCGAAGGCTTCGCGATCTCGCTCTACGTCAAGGCAGTCGGTGTCGACGAGGACGAAGCGCAGGAGCGTTGGGACGCCGCCCTACGCGCAGTCGCATTCCTCTTTCGTTCCAAGGAACTCTCAGGGTTCTAGTCGCGCAAAGCTGCACGCGAATCACGCGGTAGATTACTCTAGACACGGGAACCAGTAGCTCAGCCGGATAGAGCATCTGCCTTCTAAGCAGAGGGTCGCAGGTTCGAGTCCTGCCTGGTTCACCATCCCGGTCAAACACTCGGCGCTATGGGCTGGCACTCAGCAGGAGTTCAGCCGCCCTTACGGATGTGAGGGCTGCGGTGCGTTCGTAGAAGGCGTGGTCGGCGGAATCGGAGGCCCCTGCGTTGTGGGTGTCGGAGGTTCCGGACTTGCTGTTGGATTAATCGGATCAACTGTCGGCGCACCGGTAGAAGATTCGGCGCCATCCTTCTTCACATGCTTCTTCTTCGCAGGCTTTGCCTTGGTTGTCGCGGCTGAGGTCTGCTGTCCATGCGACACCGCTGGCACAGCCCATCCCAGCAGCGCTACAGCAAGCCCTGCGACGGAAAGACATCTCGGAAAACGGATCATCGGGGGAGTCTCCTTCCAATGTGCACCCTTACCTGGTGCGCAGGCTGATTAGAGTCGCCGGAAGCACCAGCCGATGTCCGAAGTCCCAATTCATCCTCCATGAGACGAAAACAACCGTCGAGTTAGATATGAAGCATCGGCTCGTCCTCATCCGCAGTCACGTTGGTGAGCAGCCTGTCAAACCCATCTCCGGCAACAACGGCTGGCACAGGTAAATCGTCGATACACCCACACCGAAACGCACTCCAAGAAAGGCTAGCGGTGCGTGGTATGTCCTCGATGCGGTCGTCTGCGCCATCGCACCAGCGTAGCCTGCGCTATTCCGTCAGCGCCTGCGGCTCCTTGGTCAAAGCCCTGCGCAGGCTCTGCCCAGCCGCCTCAAGCGCAGCCTCAGCCTCAGCCCGCGACATCCCACGCTTCTCCATCACAATGGCCGTCCGTACGCTGCCGCCTTGCTTCAACAGCTCCGCCGCACGCTGCGCTGACGCACCCGTAGCCGCAGCAATAATGCGCTCGGCACGATCCACCAGCTTCCCGTTCGTTGGCTGCACATTCGTCATCAGGTTGCCGTACACATAGCCCAGCTTCACCATCAGACCGGTCGACAGCATATTCAACGCCAGCTTCGTCGCCGTGCCGGCCTTCAGCCGTGTCGATCCCGTGATAACCTCCGGCCCCGTAGCCGGTGTAATCGCAATATCAGCCGCCGTCTCCACCGGTGACCCTGGCACACACGACAATCCAATCACCAGGCACCCGTGCTGCCGCGCCTGCTCCATCGCACCCAGCACATACGGCGTACGCCCGCTCGCGGCGATCCCCACCAGCACATCCAATCCCGCTGACTGATTAAACCCATTCGCGAGCAGATCAATCCCACCCTGCTCGCGGCTATCCTCCGCGCTCTCCGCACTCACGCGCAGCGCAGGCTCGCCGCCCGCAATAATGCCCACCACCAGGTCGCGCGGCACACCAAACGTAGGCGGACACTCGCTCGCATCCAGCACACCCAGCCGCCCGCTGGTGCCCGCTCCAATGTAGAACAGCCGTCCACCCTGCTTTACCCGCGCATAGATCGCATCCACTGCCTGCGCAATCTGCGGAATCTGCTCGCGCACGCGGTCAGCAACGGTGTTGTCCTCATCGTTAAACACATGCAGCATCACCTCGGTGGGCTGCATATCGATGTGTTCCGAGGTCGGATTTCGTTCTTCTGTAGGTAGGTTCGCTAACTTCATCAATCCACTTCTCTAATACATACCTATGCTGTGTCCAGACTAGTTCACGGATGGAGCCGTGACCTTTAGGCCATGGTTACAACGCTCCATGCGATCGGGGCTTTAGCCGTGGCCTCTCGCTCATTCCTCCCGCTATCGAGGCCGCGCCTGTGGCGTTACCTCTTCACCCGGCTTATAGCTTTCCTTCTGCTTCTTGCCGGTGGGGTCCAGTTCTTCATCATCCGGGCTCTGGTCGCTATCGGTCACGGTACGCTTCGGTGGTGCAAACGCCTTCTGGATACCGGCCTCCGCGGCAGCCTTCACGTCCGGCTGTATCCCCGGTGTGGCCGCAGCTGCCTTGTACTCAGCCAATGCCTTCGCACGATCCGGCCGCGTCTGCGTGTCATACAAGCGCCCCAGGTACACATGCGCCCACGCCAGCGTGCGAGCATCCTTGGCTGCCGCAACCACCTGCGTAAAGCGGTCGTACGCTGCTTGCGGATCGCCTTCCATCAGCTTCACGCGCGCCAGCACATACAGCGCCTCGCTCGACGACGGATTGCTCAGCAGTTCCTTATCCGCAAGATCCTCCGCACCGTTGCGATCGCCCTTCTGCAGCTTCAGCTCCGCTTGATCCATCGCAGTCAACGTCCGCCGCGGCGCACGCGCACGATTCACATCGCCGCTGCCCGCAAGCTGATTGCTGTTCGGCGCAAAGAATGGAATCTTCTTCGCGTGATCCACCTCGTGCGGCACATCCATGCCGTACACCATCTCTGCAATGCTGTCCTTCAGGCTGATACCTTCACGATCCTGCGTCGCCAGCTTCTCGTAAAACGATCCCGTCAGCACCCAGCCCGACTCTTCATCCACCACAACCTGGTGTCGCCGCACCACCTCAGACCTGCGGTCGTAGTCGATACTGGCCTGGTTGTAGTCGTCGATCTCCGTCCGCTGCTTCACGTTTGTCGGCTTCGCAGGCTTTGCAAAACCCACATCCATCGTGCGCGCTTCAATCGCCTTGATGAGGCACTCCGTCGTAAACGTCACAACATCGTTCTTGTAGACAAAGTCGATCGGCGCCGCCTGCACCACCTTCATGATGGGCAGCAGCCGCTCCGTGGCCTGCGAACGCGCATAGATGATCGGATCGATCACATATAGCAAATACAGGTGCCGCACCTGATCCATCTGCAGCCCAGCCGCGCGCGCGCTGACTGACATGCGCGATCCCGCCGACACCCGGACCGGGTCCTGCCCCGCAATGTTCGCCGGCGATGCCGCAATGAAGTAGTCGTTCCCGTACACGCGCGCATTCACCGCCTGCGGACTCAGCATAGGCTCCAGCAGCACCATAAACCGTCGCCCGTCATAGCTCGACACGGGCTGATGCAGGTAGACATTCGTCTCCAGCAGCATGCGCGTCAGACTGTCGCGTACCTGCTCCACAGCGTTTTCATAGGCCACATGGTGCCGCGCGAAAATGTTCCGCCACTGCACCTTCTCGGCAAAGTCTCGAACAAACGGCAGCGTCGCTTCCACCTGCAGCGCATCCGGCGGCATCTCGGTTTCAGGAACGGACAGTGCAAGCTCCGGCGGCGGCGTCACAAACAACGCCAGCGACACATACTGCGCAAGATTCTGGGCCCCATTCAGTGAGTGGTCCTGGATCGACCTGCACATCGCATCCCGGCTGGCGCGCGCAGCCGCAGATGCCTCAATTGCCGCAGCCATATCCGCCCGGATCGCCACACGCACCGGCAGCGACGACTCCAGCCCATTGTCATATCCGCAGGCATTCAGCGCGGCTGCAATCTCTGATAAGCTCTCGCTCGTCTCCAGCGACACCGCCGATCCAGCCGCATCCGCGCGCCGGGGCACAACGGTCGATGACTTCGCCTCATCCTGTGCCGGCTTATCCGAAGACGACGAAACCTGCGCCTGAACACCAAGCGCACACACTACGAAAGCGGCTATAGAAACGGAAACGCGGGAAAAAGATCGCACAGCGGTTGGACTTGACCTCGCCGGAATGGGTACCAATCGAAGAGTCTAGGCCGCGGAAGAAGCGTGGTCAATGCAAGAGGGTCAGCATCTGTTCGTCGACTCGCCCGGCGCAGTGGGTGCGCTCTGCATTAGGCCGCGCAAATGCACAGACAAGCAATCCAATAGATCCGCAGGTGGGCACGGCGAGTCATCTGCGTGCACTATAGGTCCGCTAAACGCGTCAAACTAGACGCCTATCCGCGAACCACGATATCCGCAAACGTAAGCACCACGCGCCCACGCACTGGCTGCCCAAACACCTGCGCGGGCTGAAACACCCCTGTCAGCATGCGCTGCCGCAGCGCCGCATCGGACGCCGGGTCCAACAGCCCGGACAACACGCGGTAGTCATACACGCGGCCCTGCGTATCCACCATTGCCTGCACCATCAGCGGTGCGTCACCCGCCGATGCCACCGGCTGTTCTGCCGCGGCGCTGTACAAAAACCGGGGAGCGGAAAAGCCGGTGAGCGGCTCGTCATTCGCCTCTACTGCCTGCTGCGGAGCCACGGCTCCCAGCAGCAACGCGCCACCCATCGTTGCGACAAGCGCCGCAGCAATTACAGCGCCCTGCAGCGCAAACGGCCGCAAGGAATTCTCCCGGAAGCTTACCCACCGATCCTGCAACCGGCCCACAAAGCGCCGCTCCGCGCGAACGCGCTCATGCGACAACGCCAGCCGAATCCGCAGCGATAGGTCCTTCGGAGCGCTGACCGGGGCGAGTGTCCGCAGCGCGTTATCCGTCAGCGTACGCTCAAACTGCAGCTCCTCTGGCGGAGCTTCGCCATGCAGCCCAACATGCTCCAGCAGCTGGTCCAGGTTCTTCGCGGAGAGACTCATCGTGCCTCCTTGGATGCTGCAGCCATGGTGCGCGCTGCAGCCTGCGGTGCCTTCTTTGTTACAGGATGAGCAAATTCGGGAAGCCTTGCACCCAGCAGCGTGCGCAGCACGGCCCGGCCACGCAGCAACCGGCTCTTCACCGTGCCCATGTGGATGCCGAGGATCTCCGCAATCTCGTCATACGCCATGCCCTCAATCTCGCGCAGGATGACCACCGTCCGAAAACTCTCCGGCACCTCCCGCAGCGCAGCTTCCACCGTCGCCCGCAGCTGCGACTGCCGCGCATTCTCAAACGGTGAATCCCGCTGATCCGCCAGCGTATCCCGCAGGCTGAAGTGCAGCTCATTCTCGTCTTCCGGCGACGCGTCATCAATCGTGATCTCGGCCTTCTTGTGCCGCACCCACCAACGCCGGCTGTTTGAAGCCTCATGCATCGCAATCCGATAAATCCACGTCCGCAGGCTGCTGTCGCCATGGAAACCGCCAATCGAGCGGAAGACCTTGATGAACACGTCCTGCGTCACGTCTGCAGCATCGGCCGGGTCCGTCAGCGAACGCAACAAAAGGGAAAACAGTGGTCCGCTGTACTGCGCGATCAACTGGCGAAACGCATCGTCCGAGCCAGACTGCAACGCCGCTACCAGCGCCAAATCTTCCGCACGCAGTTCCGAACGCACGGCAGCGTATGTGCTGCTCTCTGCCAGGCTTCCGCCAATCGCGCCGCTCAAGGGATCCATCACTGCCAAGCCGCCCATGGTACCGCTCCCTTACGTTACGTTCATCAGCCCCGTGTATGCAACGGCAGCCGGTCGTGAAAGCGTTTGCCATCCGCCGGCGGATGTAGAGTGCTCTCGCTCACTCTGCACCTATAGACACCGGTACAGCCGCAATTTGTTCCCACGCAACGGTTAAACTCGCACACGCCACGAAGTCATACGCCATGCTGCGCGCGTATTCGGCTGCATACGTACCACTTGACCTAAGCACCTGTTCCCGCAACCGGAAGCTCCTCATGCTGCGCCCGTTTCCAGCAAACAAGACCGCAACTTTCCATAAGAACGACCGTTTTATGTCGCTTTCTCAACCCAAAATATTTCCGGTACCCGGGCACAACCTCGCTAAACGGACGCGTGTCTATGCAACCGAACACGAAGGCCGCCGGTCAGCCGGTTGGCCAGGAAAGGAAGAAAAACAATGACGAACAAAATGATCTTGAAGGCAACAATGGCAGTCGCTCTGCTCGGCGCCGCCGCTCTTGCACCTCTTGCCAGCCAGGCACAGGTTTATGTCCGCGTAGGCCCGCCACGCCCCCGCTATGAGCGCGTTCCGCCGCCGCGCCCCGGCTACGAATGGCGCGCCGGCTATCACCGCTGGGACGGCGCTCACTACGTCTGGGTCCCAGGGGAATACATCGCTCCGCCACACCCCGGTGTTCACTGGGTTCCTGGCCACTGGGACCGCGGTCCTCGCGGCTACTTCTGGGTGGAAGGCCGCTGGGTATAATCCCGGTCGCCTTCACACCAGTGCTTTGACGAACCCCATGAGGCCGCTGCCTGGCGGCCCATGGACGTTCCTCGCCAAACACGATATCCTTCAGAAAGTGGGCCTGTGGCGCAGCTGGGAGCGCGCTTCCATGGCATGGAAGAGGTCATCGGTTCGATCCCGATCAGGTCCACCAAATACTTCAACATAGCGCCTCGTTTCAGCAGAATCCGGTCGCAAAGATCGAGCCGAGCCAAAGCTACATCAGGCTGCTGTCAGGTGAGTACAGGCTTATCGGTCTCCCCAGGTTTGCGGGAGTCTTAACCTGCGGACAGGGTTCTTCGATAAAGTCTGATCGACGTTCGGCAAAGATTGCCTTCATGTAAGCCCAAATCTGCAAAAACTCTGCCCTTTGCCCGTGTCTTGGCCAGCCGGTTGAGGTAGGTTTGCAGTGTGAACTTGGTCGAAGTTCTCTAGCCGTACATCCTTGAACTCGCATGGGACTCAAGGTACGCAATCGTGAACATGTCTGCACCTGGCGACGTTTGACAGGATTGCGATAACGCTCATACTCTACCCAGAATAGACGTCCTGTCTACTGCAGTTCTACAACAACGAGGGATCCATGCTTTCAGCTCTGATCACAGGCGGTAATAAGGGAATCGGTAAAGCCACAGCACGCGCGCTGGCTCAGAAGGGCTTTCACGTCTGGATAGGTGCAAGAGACACGGAGAGAGGGGAGCAGGCCGCGATTGAACTGAGAGACGCCGGCAACGTTTCCTTCGTCCAACTGGATGTAACAGACCGAAAGTCCATTGAGGCTGCAGTCAAAAAGATCACAGCCGAGAGGGATACCCTCGACGTACTCGTGAACAACGCAGGCATAAGCAACGAGGTTACGGCCACCTTCGGCGTGACCATCAAGCCCAGTGAACTACCGGAAGAAAAGCTGAGGCAGCTCTACGACGTAAATTTCTTCGGCCCTGTTGTCATGACTCAGGCGTGTCTGCCGCTGCTCCGCCGGTCGCCTGCCGGTCGGATCGTCAATGTTTCGAGCAACCTCGGGTCTTTCGCTCTCAGCACAGACGAGAAATCCCCGGTGCGCTCCATCAACACTCTAGGATACCGGAGCTCGAAAGCAGCCCTCAACATGGCGACGGTTCAGCTCGCGTACGAGCTTCGGGATACGCCGATCAAGATCAACGCGGCAAATCCTGGCTTGGTCGCAACGGATCTGACGGGCCTTGGCAACGGAGAGAAGTTTGCCGGCAGGCCGGGATTTGGCACACCCGATGAAGGAGCCCGCATCATCATCAAGCTGGCTACTTTACCTGAGGATGGTCCATCTGGCGGCTTCTTCGATTACTCTCTGGGCGTGCTGCCTTGGTGAGCGCATGGTTGATGACGAGCTGAGAAGAAAGTAATGAACCCTGTTCCTTGAGCTTGTAGGTGCTTCACCGTTCCGCCAGGGTCTTAGACTCCAATGCGGCTCCATGACTCATGCACCCTTTACGCTCGGATAGCGTAGAGCGTCTATTCTGAAGAGAAGTGCGGGAATACATATGATGGAAACAAAAAAGTATGACGTGATCGTCTTGGGCTATGGACCAGTGGGCCAGGTACTCGCTTTAATGCTGGGCCAGCAAGGCCGGTCCGTCGCGGTCTGCGACCGCTGGCCTGAGCGTTACCCCTTGCCCCGTGCTGTCTGCATCGACCACGAGATCTACAGGGTGCTCACCGCCAACGGCATGGGCTCGGTGCTTCCATCCATCAGCCATCCGGGACCAAAATATCAGTGGTTCAACGCGGCATGGGAAGAACTGCTTGTCATTGATTGGTCCGCGGAGTCGATCTCGGGCGGGACAGAGGTTAACTTCGTTCATCAGCCCACACTGGAATCGGCCATCAGCAAGGCCGTTTCGATACTGCCGAACGTGGACTCCTTTTTAGGTTGGGAGGCCATGAGCATTACGCAGGACGAGCAACAGTGTCATCTTGAACTCCGCGACCAGACGGGACAGGCCAAGCATCTCTCAGCCGCTTATGTTGTGGGCTGTGACGGAGCCAACTCCATCACACGAAAGCAGATTGGAGGCGTTCAGGAAGATCGCGGCTTCCAAGCCGACTGGCTCGTGGTCGACGTTCTACTGCGTAACGACATCACCATCGAGCAGCTCAAGATCCCGGCGGCTGGACAGTACTGCAATCCGACCAGGCCAACGACCATCGTGCCGGCAGGCATTCGCGACGGCAAGAAGTTCCGGCGTTGGGAATTCATGCGGCTCCCGGGTGAATCGATCGAAGACATGGAGTCGGAGGAGAAGGTATGGGAGTTGCTGAAGCCCTGGGCCGGACCGGACGCTCTCGAGCTCGTGCGTTCCAAGGTGTACACGTTTCGGTCGCTGCTTGCTGAGAAGTGGCGAGAAGGACGTCTTCTCCTCGCCGGCGATGCCGCGCACGTGATGCCGCCATTTATGGGGCAAGGGATGTGCTCAGGCATTCGCGATGCTTGGAACCTTGCCTGGAAGCTTGGCTTCATTCTCGATGGCAAGGCAGGTGACCGCCTGCTGGATACCTATCAGAAGGAGCGGATGCCCCACGTGAGCCAGATCATCAATCTTTCCATCTATCTGGGAAAGATGATCTGCACCTCAGACCTGCTTGAGGCCGAACAGCGAGATCTCGCCTTCAAGAACAGGACGGCGCCTCCGCCTCCTGCATTTCCGCAGCTCACCAGCGGAATCTTGCGGCGAACGGACCGTGGTGACCTTCAGCAGGGCGCGGGCCTTTTGGCTCCCCATGTATCTGTCGAAGGCGAATTCACGAGCGGGCGGCTTGATGAGGTGGTCGGCCTCGGCTTCCTACTCATCACGACGCATGCAAATCCGCTTGCGTGGTTCGATGCGGCGACGCTTTCCGCCCTTGAAGCGATCGGGCTCCGCTTTGTTTCACTTAGCAGTCATCCAGGCGAGGGCACTCTCCGGGATCTTGACTCCCGGATGCAGCCGTTTCTTGAGCAACATGGTTGGGACACGATGATCGTGCGGCCGGACTTCTACGTCTACGGGGGCGCTTCAGGATCGACCGACCGAATGCATCTTGTGAGCGATTTGCTTTCGGACTTGGCCGGATCAGGAGTTCTCTTGTCTGCGACAGGCTCGTTGCAGCCCGTTGCCGGCTAGAGCCTGTCAGGGACTTTGCAAGGCAAAATAAAACATGTGCCTCGTGCTCCTGAATGCAGGAGACGAGGCAACATGCCCCAGCAGACAGATCACAGAGCAGGTGTGCCCCAGGATCGGAAGACGAAGTCACTGAGCGGCTTCCTTGATCGCGCCGCAAGCTCCATCGTTTTGTAGTTGTCGGGGAGCGTTGCCGGGTCGCCACACCGGCCGAGCGTCCAGCATGCCACCGCGTCAAAATCTTCAGGAACCGCAAAGGATTCACGGAGCTTTTCGTGGGAGAAGCCTGCCAGCCCATGCGTGTGCAGCCCAAGCGCCGTGGCCTGCAACGATGCATTCGCCGATGCAGCGCCAACGTCATGCGTTGCAACCACATTTGGGTCGCCCGTCATGGTAAAGCTCTTCTTCGCGAACGCGGCGTAAAGCACGGGAGCCGCACTTGCCCAGGCTTGATTGAACGGCAGGAGGGCGTCAAAGAGCTTCTGCCACGTCTCGTCGCCCTTGCGCCCAACAACGAAGCGCCAGGGTTGCTCGTTGTATGACGAGGCAGCCCATGCGGCCGCAGTAAAGATCGATGCAAGATCAGCATCGGATACCGGCTCCTGCGTGAACGAACGAGGGCTCCAGCGGCGCAGCAGCAGGTCTTCGACGGGCACGTCGGTAACGCCCTTCTTGATCTCATCTGCGGAAACGGTAGTTGACATTTGGAATCTCCTGATTGAGTTGTGTTGTGATGAGAAGAAACAAGACCGGGCTCAGCAATACCTTCAAGCGAGCCTTCCGGACCAAAGCCGCAAACTCACGCGCTTAGCAGCGCAGGTTGCGTTTGCTCCAACCAGTCTCGTTCTCCTTTGCGAAGTCCAATTACTGTATCCGGACGATCGGCTCCCGGAAGATCATCCTTCGGCTCGAGTCCCAGCCGTGCAAGGTGATGACAGGTGAATCGGTAGGAGACGCGGTACCGGTCGAGCTCAGCCTGATCCAGGTGGGGAATCTGACTAGGATTGCACGGGCTAATCAGGTCTCTGATGTAGAGACAGCGTAGGCCTGCAATGAGCCAACTCCCCTGAAAAATCTGCGCCCTCCACATCAGCCGCACAAACGCTGTGTTCTTGCAGGCGATCCCATCCAATGGAAAGAAGCTGTGGAGCGTGCAAGCCGTTTCAGCGACCGCCCTGGGCCCGTTCAGAGTAACCACTGCGGGTCCCATCTCGTGGAAGTGGATTCGTTCCGCATGATCGCTTTGCTGCTGCGCCTTTTCATACTGCCTCTTGGTCCGCTCGACAAACTCCTGGCCTGACCCCTTGAACCACGAGACTTCAACCGTCGATTCGGGGTGATAGCAAGATGCCATCTCTGACCACAGCGCGAAGTCACGGGCGGCGCGCTCCCGCTGAATCATCTCAGCGATCGCCACTCGGTCCAGCTGCAGCTTCGCTGTATCCTGCGTACTCACCTTAATGCCTCCGATGTAGCGGGCCTCGTTAAGCGTCTCTGCTCGAAGAGGGACTGGTGCCAGAGCAGAGAATCGACTTGCCGATCCGCAAACTATCCTGACCCATCGGAATAGACACTGTCAACAGAATGAGATTTACGTAGGACTTCTCTGTAACCGGCGGCACCGGAACAAAGTTACTTTGACATGCTTGATCTCGAACAATGTCTCCGGTGGACTACAGCCGCCTCGTAGCGCCTAATGGCTCATCAGCGAGATTAGCCAGTCCACGGGTCTTTCCACCAGGGCAGGCAATCCGGCGCATAACCGCGGATGTAAATGATGCACTCGTGCACCATCTCCTTGCAGCGCGTGTGGTCCGCCCGCAAGCCGCACAGGATCATCACCGTTAGCTCCTCGAGATACGCGCGGCTTCGACCGCTGGCTTTGGATAGGGACAGCATCGCCTGCGACATGGAGCCAAGCAACAGATCTCGGGCCGCCGCGACCTCAGTGAAATGGACCAGCCCAGCGTCCCTCGCCTTGAGCAGATGGTGTTCGATCGCCACGATGTTGGCAACGTTGTCCGGCAGATAGTTTGTACTGGAAACAAACCTGGCGTAGGTAGAATCGGTGACACTGCGGAAAAGGAAGATCAGTGTCCCGATCGCCAGACGCTGAAGCGGGTCAGACCGCTCAAAGAAGTGCTCTACCACCGTTAGGTCGTGATCCAGATCTGCACGCAGGGCGTTGAACGCGTCTTCCATCGAAACGAAGTGCAGATAGAACGTGGCGCGCGAGACACCTGCCTCCCGGATCACGTCATCGATGCCCGGTGTGGTGTGGTCTTCACGCGCGGCATAGCAGGCCATGACCGCCTGGAGCAGGCGCTTGCGCATCTTTTCGCGCTTTTGCCGGCCTACGCGTACGCGATGATCGGTTAAATCCTCAGTCTGCATGATCTGTTTAACCTGAAGCAAATGAGGTCCTGGACTACACACCCGTTCTACCAATGTACAGGCAGTCGTGTGGGAAGCGAAGCATTCGAGCGCCGAAGCCAGGTAGCTGAGGCTACTGAACCAGCGCTTGAACAAGACGAACTGGCTGTCGCATCCAAACCCGCCTTGACGGAAATATACCAGGTGTCTATTGTGATTTCAGTCACGGCAGAGAATCTTCTCGCAATGGCTCCGCTACAGGAGTGCCAATGAAGCGAACCGGAAACACAATTCTAATCACCGGCGGAGGCTCAGGCATCGGTCGTGGCCTTGCAGAGTCTTTCCACGAGCTTGGAAACAGCGTCATCATCGCAGGAAGGCGTCGTGACGCGCTTGAGCAAGTGGCTTCAGCGCACCCCGGAATGCAATGGGCAGTTGTGGACGTACAAGACGCACAAGCTCTTGATGCGTTCGCTCACAGTATGGTAGCGAAGTACCCGGCGCTGAATGTGCTCATCAACAACGCCGGCATCACAGGCATTGAACGACTGGGGGCGTCCGGAGGCAGCGATCCAACTACGGCTGAGTTAATCGTATCCACCAATATTCTCGCCCCGATCCGCCTCACCACTGCCCTGCTGCCGCATCTGCAGGCGCAGCCCGAAGCGACCATCATCAACGTCGGATCGGGTCTTGCACACGTTCCCCTTGCGGCATTCCCCACCTATTCCGCGAGCAAGGCGTTCATTCACTCGTACACACAGTCGCTTCGCTATCAGCTGGAGCGCACCTCCGTTGGCGTGCTCGAGATCATCCCGCCTGCGGTACAGACCGGACTCGGTGGCAATGATCCCTCCATTCCGCCTCCGCCAGGCGTTATGCCGCTGAAGGACTTTATCGAGCAGACAATGAAGCTGCTCTTCAGCGATTCAACGCCTTCCGAGCTTTGCGTGGACAACGTCAAGCCGCTGCGTTTTGCTGAGGCAAACGGCAACCATGAGGCGCTGCTTCGTACTCTAGGCGCCATGATCCCATTCGATTAGCACATCGTCGCCATGGTGCAGTGATCCTCAGCTGATGCGAGGAGCCGGGTATTCACTTAGTCTCGCGCTGCGGTTCCCTGCTGCATTTGGGGAAGTCGCGTTGCTTGCGGAATGACTAAGGCACAGTGCCTACTTCTGGATGGGCTAGAAGTAGACGTTCTCTGCAGCCAGACTGCAATGAATTGGGACGCCTGACTCATGCGCCGGACAGCGACGCTCGCGAGCTTCTATGATAGAAATGCATATTGTGTCTAGTCTCATCGTGGAGGCTGTCCAATGAGCAATGCAAGGCTCCTATCCGGCGCAGCGGCAACTTTCGTAGTTTTAGCGACGATGTGCGCCTCGAAAGTAGCCGCGCAGGAAGCGGCAACGAGTGCCGAGCGCTTCACTGTTCCCGCAACGGTCTCTCCAGAGGCGGCGGCTCAGTTGAGCAAACTCTATGCCATGCGTGCCCATACGCCGAAGCGGGAGCGCCCGAAGACCCAGGAAGACTGGGACATGGCCAACGCCCAGCTTGCGAAGATGGCCGGGCCGATGTCGGCGGCAGCCGCGGATGCGCTTCATGTGACGCGAACGGAAGATCACCTGGGCGGCGTGCCGGTTCTACGCGTGCATCCCGCCAATTACAAACCAGGCGGACCGGTCATTCTGTACATGCATGGAGGCGCGTACACCTTCAATTCTGCCGCAAACAGCTTGGCCATTCCAGCCCTGATGAGCACAGCGACCGGCCACGAGGTGATTTCGATCGACTACACACTCGCGCCGCGTGCCGACTGGCACATTGTCACCAACCAGGTTGTGGCCGTCTGGAAGGCTGTTCTTGCCTCGGGCGTGAAGCCGGAAAGCATCGGCATGATGGGCGACTCCGCGGGCGCCGGCCTTGCGGCAGGGTCCGTGCTGAAGATGCGCGACGAGCACCTGCCGCTGCCGGCTGCGCTTTACCTGATGTCACCGTCCGTGGACCTTACGGGTGCTGGCGACACCAGTACGACGCTGGCGCCAGTCGACCCCGTGCTCGCACCGGACACAAGTGCCTGGAGCAGGGAGGCCTATGCACCGGTTGCCGACCAGAAGAATCCCTACGTTTCCCCGGTCTATGGGGATTACACACAGGCCTTTCCCCCAACACTCATACAGGCAGGCACACGGGAGATGCTCCTCAGCGGCGCGGTACGGGAGTACCAGGCAATCCGTGGCGGCGGCCATGAGGCGGTGCTCGACCTATACGAGGGTCTGCCGCATGACTGGTTTGGATTGATCCCCCAGGCGCCTGAAACCAAGACTGCTGTCAAGCGGGCGGCTGACTTTTTCGCCATGAAACTGCGCAATTAGCAAGTGGTCTCGGTGTATTAGCCAGGCGTAGACACGTGGGTCTATGTTCCTTGGAACACATCACCCAACTCCCTTTACCCGGTCACAAGGATCGGTGCGCCGGAGATGTTGAAGACCAGCATGGCATAGGTCTCGCGTCTTTTGAACGTACTTAGCCGCGGAGTTAAATCCAGGGATCGCGCCACCACGGTACACAGTCTGGCGCATATCCACGGATGTAGATCGCAGTCTCGTGCACAGCCTTTTTCGAGCGCTCATAGTCTGCCCGTAAACCGCACAAGATCATGATGGTCAGTTCCTCCAGAAATGCGCGATTGACTCGATTCTCTTCGTCGAGGAGTCGCATTGCTTCTGATTGCGATCCGAGAAGAACGCTCCTTGCAGCCTTCACCTCGGAAAACTGTAGCAACTCGGCTTGTCTGCCTTCAAGCAGGAGTGAATCGATCGCCTGGATGAGAAAGGCGTCTCCAGAGAGATAGTTCGTCGCGGAGACAAAGCTGGCCCACACGCGATCGACCACGCCATGCAGCAAAAACATCTGTATGCCGATCGCCAGGCGCTCAAGCGGATCGGAACGGTCAAACAAGCGCTCCACGGCTCGAAGATCGCCCGCAAGCTGGATGCTGAGAGCATTGAATGCGTCTTCCATGGAGACGAAGTGAAGGTAGAACGTCGCTCGCGAGACCTCGGCCCTGCGGATCACGGAGTCGATGCTTGGCGACTCGTGCCCTTTACTTTCGGCGTAGCAGAACATGACAGCGGAAAGCAGCCGTTGGCGCATCCGCTCACGCTTCCGGAGCCCGACGCCATCGTACTGATGCTTCAGAGCCTCTGCCGGCATATTTCCTTTCCACAGATCAGAGACTAGGCTCTGCTAGCAAGTGTGACGTGATTACATTCTATAGAACTCATAGAGATGCAGGGATATAGCCAGCCGTCTGCACTTGACGAAATTCAGAGTAGCCGGTTCGGACATGTATTCCCCGCCTGCCTGCTCACAGCCAAGGGATCTCTCACTGTGTTGATGCGCGGAGGGAACGCGCCCTCAGAGGCCGAGGCTCTCAACGCAGTCTGCACGCGGATGACGCAGAGTCGCCGATGTGCGTTCCCCGACCCTTCGTAAGCGATCTCACTTCCGTTCTTTTCGCCCAATAGGCACTGCGTCTAGCAATTATGCTCACTTTTGCCGCATGCTGGCGACCGGTCCCCGGAAAAAATATACATACTGTCTATTGTCGATTCTCCATTGACGCTGCTATATTTGGCCCCGCTTCAACAAGACCAACTTGGCGGCACGGAAACACCGGAGGGATATGCAACCATCTACAACCAGCACCCGCGATCTCAAGCAAGCTCAACTGACCCGCAAGTCCTTCCGCTATCCGAAGATGCCGCGTCAACCGGGCTTCATGATGCTGGCTTTTCTGGCCGTGTGTGCCACGTTCACGCAACTGAGTCTGCGTTCCGCGATGGCACAGGCAGTCTCCAACGCGAAGATCCACGGGGTCGTCACCGACGTTTCAGGAGCCGTCGTTCCGAACGCGACCGTCGTCGCCACTCAGATAGCATCTGGGCAAAGCGTAACAGTCATCTCCTCGGCCACGGGCGAGTTCATTCTGCCCAATCTTCCCGTGGGCGACTACGCCCTGAAGTTTACGGCTGCCGGTTTCCAGACCTACAGCCGCACCGGGATCGTGTTACAAGTCTCGAACGACCTGGAGGTGGACGCACCGCTGACGATCGGTTCGACCGACACCGTGGTGAACGTGGAAGCGAGTGCAAGCCAGGTGCAGACCGAGGACAACTCGATCAACACGGTCGTCGACCAGGCACGCACGGTTGACCTTCCCCTGAACGGCAGGAATGCCGCAAACCTGGTGCTGCTCTCAGGAAGCGCAGCGCCCACCGTAACCGGGCACGTCGCCTCCTCATCCAGCTATGGGTCCATTGGTGTAAATGCCATCGGCGGCGCTGTTGCCATCTCCGTCGCCGGTGGCCAGTCCAACCAGGTCAACTTCCTGCTGGATGGCGGCGACAACAACGATCCGGCCTTCAACACGAACCTGCCCTTTCCGTTCCCGGACGCTCTGCAGGAGTTCTCCGTTCAGACCACCGGGCTGGCTGCGCAGTACGGGCTGCATCCCAGCGGCACGGTGAACATCGTTACCAAGTCCGGCAGCAACCAGTTCCACGGCGGCGTGTTCGAGTTCCTGCGTAACAACTACGCCAATGCGAGCAATCGGATCACCGGCCTCACCGACACCCTGAAACGCAATCAGTATGGCGCGTTTCTTGGCGGCCCCATCCAGCAAGGCAAACTCTTCTTCTTCGGTGGCTATCAGGGCACGGAACTGCACATTTCGCAGAGCAATACGGCGGTGATTCCCACCACCGCGCAACTCGCCGGCAACTGGACGCCTTATTTCCATGCGCTTGAAGCTCAGGACCTTCGCAACAATGCTGCCTTTCCCGCTTGCCCCTTTGCCCCCAACGGTACCGGCGGCACGCCCGCTGGAAGCGGCACTGCGGCCACAAACACGCTTTACAAGTCCCTTACCGCCGCCAACTTCACCTTAGATGGAAGCGCCAACTGCACCGCCACGATTTCACCAACACTCTATAGCACTGTCGGTCAGAACATCGCCAAGTTGTTGCCCACGGGCACGGCGGATGCGCTGGGCAACGTCACATACACGACGCCCTATCCTCAGACGGAGAACCAGTGGATTGGACGTCTCGATGAGACGCTTTCCCCTCGCCAGAACGTATTCGCGCGTTACTTCATGACCAACTACAACGCGATACCGCAGTTCGGCGGCAACCTGCTCAATGCCGTCAATCCAGGTCTTATCGATCGCGACAAGACGCTCACGCTGGGACATAACTTCACCATCAATCCGACGTTGACGAACTCCTTGCGCCTGACCGGCAACCGCCTCGCCGTTCAAAGAAGCGATGCGACGGACCTTCCCAATCCGGTCAAGCTTGGATCGAACATGACGAATACCGAACCCAACTTCCTCTATATGAACGTAGTCGGGGCATTCGCGGTGGCGTGCGGTCCCTGCTCTCCATTCGCGATCGTCACGAACCAGCTTCAGGCTGCCGACGACGTTTCCAAAGTCAAGGGCCGCCACTTTATTCAGTTCGGCGTGGACTACATCTATCAGAGGTACAACCAGAAACACTTCAAAGATGAGAACGGGTTCTTTACCTTTAGCGGAACCTATTCCGGTCTTAGCGTCTCCGACCTCCTGCTCGGCGCTCCGACATCGATGACACAGTCAAGCGGTGCAAGCTCTCTGGAGCACCTCCGGCAGAACTACTTCGGCTACTACGCCCAGGACACCTTCCACCTTACCAAGCGACTGGTTCTCAACTACGGCCTTCGCTGGGAACCGTACTTCCCCGCATACAATCGTGATAATCGCGGGCAGAGCTTCTCGCAGGCTAACTTCAACGCCGGCGTTGTCTCGTCGGTCTTCACCAACGCTCCGGCGGGTCTGGTGTTCGTGGGCGACCCGGGGGTTTCCAACAGCATCGTGACCAAGAAGCTGGGCGATTTCTCACCGCGGTTTGGCTTCGCATACGATCCCGGCGGCGATGGAAAGCAGAGCATCCGCGGATCGTACGCTCTGCTCTTCGATGAACCGAACACCGATCAGGCTCTCGAGTACACCAATTCCGGCGTACCGTACGGCGGCGCTGTCAGCGTTGCCTTCAACAATGCATCCGCGGCCTGCAAACGCAACCTGGATAGTCCGTACCAGTGCGTGGCGGGCGGCAATCCCTTTCCTACCGTGTTTCCCCCTCCGGCGAACGTAGCGTTTCCTGCCGCGAGCATTTCGCCGCAGGTCAATCCGGCAAGCGCGGGCAAGCCTTACATGCACCAGTACAATCTCAGCTTTCAATACCAGGCGCCTGCGAAGTTCCTTATCACGCTAAGCTACCTGGGTACGCACACGGTCCACCTGTACGGCCTGGAACCAATCAACTACGCGACCTACATTCCCGGCGTTTCTGCGGGGCCGGGCTCTTGCGGACCTCTGGTTGTGCTGCCTGCCGCCGGGACGGCGTGTTCCACCACCGCGAACACGACCCAACGGCTGAAGCTGTCTCTTCAGACGGGGAACACGGGAGCCGGTGCACGCTACGGCGCTTTCAACGCGTTTGCGCCTTACGGCATGGCCAACTACAACGGACTGATCGCCACGGTGAACCATCCCTTTAGTAACAACTTCACCGTGCTGGCGAATTACACATATTCGAAGTGTCTTACGGACATCAACTTCTCCGGCGACACCAGCCCCGTTCCGCAGAATCCGGCGAACCTGGGCGGGGAATATGGCCACTGCAACTTCGACATCACGAACAACTTCACGATCTCGGGGGTTTTCGTGACTCCTAAGTTCCAGAACCATCTTCTGAATGAAGTAGTAGGCGGATTTCAGGTAAGTCCGTTGTTCGGCTATCGCTCAGGGTTGCCGTTCACCGTGACCGACGGTGTCGATGTATCGCTGACGGGTGTTGGTTCCGATCGGCCCAACATCGTGCCCGGAGTTCCGCTGTATAAGAAGAACTTCTTCCCGACCGCCGGGTCGAAGTACCCGCAATGGTACAACCCGGCAGCCTTTGCAGCTGCCCCCACGGGCACCTTCGGCAACGAACAATTAATGTCGCTGCGAGGACCTGGTTACGCCAATCTGGATCTGGCCATCTCGAAGTTCTTCCCGATCTACGAGCGTGCAAAATTGGAGTTACGTGGCGAGGCGTTCAACGCGCTGAACCATCCTAATTACTCAACTCCCACAAACTCGACGCCCATTGCTCCGCAACTCAGCCCGATTAACTCCGCGACCGCGGGCCTGATTACCAGCACCGCCAATGATAACCGCATCTTGCAAATCGCTGCCAAGATTACGTTCTAAGTCGAACTTCGCAGTGATTGAATTGAAAGGGACTCATGGAATCGCAAGCCCCGTCTACCGAGAGCAGCCGCAGTGAATGGGCAAGGAGCTGGTTCATTCCGCTCCTTGCCATGCTCGGTATCGCCGTCTCGGTACTCCACACCTACACGCTCGGCGCGCTGATGCCGGCCATCCATGCAGGGACGGGATGGACGCGCTCTCAGATATCGACCGGCCCTGTTCTGATCAGTATCACCGGCCTCCTTCTCTCCCCTTTGGGGGGTCTTGCCGTGGACCGGTATGGAAGCCGCCGGGTCGCTCTTCCGGGCCTTGTTCTTTATTGTTTGGCGTTTGCCGGGCTGGGTCTTACCGGTCCCAGCAGCATGAGCTGGATTATTGGGTGGACCCTGGTCGGTATTACGTTCAACCTGGTTAACCTGTCCGTTTGGACTGCCGCGGTCGTGGCCGCATTTGATCACAGCCGCGGCAAAGCGATCGGCGTCGCACTCGCGGGTACCGGCCTCGGTTCCATCTGCCAGCCGTATATCGCGACGATTCTGCAGGAGCACTACGGCTGGCGCGGTGCCTACGAGCGGCTCGGCTTAGGCAGCCTGATCCTCTCCTTTCCGTTGATCTGGCTCTTCTTCCGCAGTACCCAGGACAAGCTGCGAAGGTCGTCTGCAAGCGCATTACCGCTGGATCGCAGCACGTTGAGCGGGGTTCCGCTGCGGGAAGCATTCCTCTCCCGGCGCTACCTGCAGATGGCGTTGGCTTGTCTGCTCGCCTCAACCTCCGGCGCCGCCATGGCCGTGCATTTCGTGCCGATCGTCAGGAGCCATGGTCTTTCCGCGCACACCGCGGCGGCCATTGCGGCCGGCATCGGCTTCTCGTCGATCACCGGCCGGCTGTTGGGCGGGTATCTGCTGGATCGTGCCAGTGGCCCGCTCGTCGGCTTTATCGCCTGCGCGTGTGGCGTTCTGGTCGCTCCGTCGCTGCTGCTGGGCCATAGCGCTGGCGCCGGCCTGGTGGGAGCATGCATGGTAGGGTTATCGGCCGGCATGGAGATCAGCGTTCTTTCCTACATGGTTCCGCGCTACTTTGGCGTTCGCCACTATGGGTTGCTCTTCGCCGTCATGAACAGCCTTGTCATCGTCGGTCTGGGCCTCGGCCCATACGTTGGGGGCTATCTCTTCGATCACACAGGCAACTACCGGATGCTGCTTCTGCTGACCGCACCGCTTTATGCTGTAAGTGCTGTCCTCTTCGGCACCCTGGGACGCTTGTCTGCAAACGCATCTTCACCCGCTCTGGCTGCAGGATCTGAAGCCAGGGTTTAGCGCCATCCCCTCGAGGAAACAGACAGCATGTCAATAAAAACTGATGGCGGCACGCAATTCAAGCTCCCTCACAGCTCAATCTGCGTGAGCAGAATGGGCTATGGAGCCATGAGACTGGCCGGTCCTCACTCCTGGGGCCCTTCAAAAGATGCCGACAACGCGGTGGCCGTGCTACGCGAGGCAGTCGCCTGCGGTGTCGATCATATTGACACAGCTGACATGTACGGGCCGCACGTGGTCAACCAGATCATCAAGAAGGCGCTTCACCCATATCCGAGCGATCTGACGATCGTGACGAAGGTGGGTGGACGTCGCATTGCAGAACGGACCGTCGTGCCCGGCTACTCGCGGGAGAAACTCACGGAGGAGATTCACGATAATCTTCGCAACCTGGGTCTGGATGTATTGGAGGTGGTGAATCTGCGCGTCGGTGCTCCGCTGATGCCGTTGGACGCCTCGATCGAAGAGCCGCTCACGATCCTGACAGAACTGAAGGCGCAAGGTCTGATTCGTCATCTCGGTCTGAGTAACGTCACGCCAGGACAGGTCGCAGAAGGTCAGAAGATAACTGACATCGTCTGCGTTCAGAACCTCTACAACATTACCAACCGAGCGGATGACGGGCTTATTGATCTTCTGGCACAGCAAGGGATCGCCTACGTGCCCTACTTCCCTTTAGGTGGCTTCAGCCCACTGCAATCCTCCGTTCTCGATCAAGCTGCGCAGTCGGTTGGCGCCACAACCATGCAGGTTGCGCTTGCATGGCTGCTCCAGCGATCGCCCAATATGCTGCTCATTCCCGGCACCTCGTCCATCGCGCACCTGCGTGAAAACCTGGACGCCGCAAAGCTGCAGCTTCCCAGTGAAGTCATAACCAGCCTCAACGAGATAAACCTTACCGCAACGAATGCATGAGTAAGAACGGTACGTAAGGAGACGGACGGTATGGCAATACAACTACCCGCGGCGCATGTAGAGTCAGACACCCGCAAGATTTTGGAGAGGTCGGAGATCGCCGATCTTATCCAGCGCGAGCGTGCTACCCGTGATGCGGCCTCGTGGGACGAAATGGTCCGGTACTATCATCCCGAGTCGTTCGTAGATGTTGCCTGGTTTAAAGGCAGCGGTCAGGCATTTGTCGAAGCCACCAAGAAAAACTGGCGAACAGACGCCATCAACTTCCATGAAATGGGATCCGCCATCGTGACGGTCAACAACGATCGCGCGATTGCAGAGACAGCCTGCACCCTGCATGGGTTCTACACCTATGAAGGTGTCCCTGTTACGTCCACCGGATTCGTGCGGCTCTTTTGGAGGGCTCAGCGCCTGGAAGGCCGTTGGCTTATTGCGGGTCTTCGCAGTGCCTACCTACGGGACATGCTTCAGCCTTGTAACCCTGATCAGCGCCTGATACTCGACGAAGCGGAGTTATCTTCCTATCGCCCGTCTTACCGCTATCTGACGGCAACGTTAAAGTATCTGGGTAGAGAGCCGAAAGATGATCTTCCGGGCTACGACCGGCCGGAAACTGTGGCGACTCTACTGGAAGGCGAGAGACGTTGGCTGCAGCAGAGTTCACCTGCTCCCGCCATCGTTCAAGTTCCTTGAGTGAACGCCTACAAGCACCTAGCCAAGTAGGACATCTGGCGACAGCCGTGGGACTGAAGTTTAGCTCCCGCTCAGCGCTCCGTAACTGTGGGCTTCGCTCTTAGGCACCTATACCCAAAGCTGGGACGCGGCGCTCAAAGCAGGGTTCGAGGTCGCAACTCGATGGCGTCGCTCAGATATAAATCTTTTTCGTCATCCCTAGCCCATCAAAGGAATCTGCTGTTCGGAACTGCTCCTTAGGAGGGAAGCATGATCGAACGTGCTGCTCCCCGCAGGTCACACCAAACAGAAGGCTCTGCGGGATCAAGATGAGCACGCTCTACGGGCATCGCGCAGGGTTGATTCCATACGCGAGACTCTCATAACGTCACTATCTTGAAAGCGGCGGGACTTCAGTCCCGCCGCTAAGCAAATAAGTGCCCACGGCCTTAGCCGCTGAGAGGTATCTGACGATTTGATCGGAGATCACCTAAAGCCGTTGAAGAGAACGGCCGCCAAACGTCACAGGCGAAGCAGCCTCTCGGCATTGCCGTGGCAGATCTTCTCACGATCTTCCTCGCTGATCGGCGCGTGGTCGATGAACTCGACCGCCTCCTCGGTGTACTCATAGGGGTAATCGACCGAGAACATGATGCGGTCCGAACCCAGCGCCATGATCGCGCAGATCAGCGGCGCGTCGGAGAACGAGCCCGCCGTGGTGACCATCACATTCTGCTTGATGTACTCGGACGGCATCTTCTGCAGTTGATTGCGGTGCTGCATCATCTTGTAGCGGCTGTCGAGACGCCAGAGCAGGTACGGAAGCGTCTCACCCATGTGGCCAAGCACCACGGTCGTCTTCGGAAAGCGATCAAAGACGCCACCGTAGATCAGGCGCAGGACATGGCCCGCGGTCTCAGGCGTCCACGCCCATCCCGGGCCTGCCATCTCCGGATAGTCGGCTTCGTTGCTGGCCTTCACCGGAGAGTCAGCAGGATGCAGGTAGACCGGCACCCCAAGCGCCTCAGCCCGCTCCCAAACGGGAAAGAACTTGGGATCATCCAGGTATTCGCCGTTGCTATGGCCGTTGAGCAGCACGCCCTTCATGCCCAGTTGCTGAACGCACCGCTCCATCTCCTCGGCGGCGCCCTTCGGGTCCTGCAGCGCAAGCGTTCCAAAACCCGCAAACCGCGTGGGGTAAAGCTGTACCTGCGTGGCCAACAGGTCGTTCAGATGCTTTGCCCCTTTGACAGCCTTATCGCGGTCAGGCTCCATCTGCACGCCGGGTGTGGTGACGGAGACCACGGAGAGATCAATCCCATTCTTGTCCATATCTTCAATGCGCATGGCGCCGATATCGGCCAGACGCGGCTTGACGTAGGCGATGAAGTCCGGATCAATCGTGCTCAGTACCTTTGACGCGTATTCGCCGACTTCAGGCGTTGAGAAGTGCTCTTCGAGAATGATCTTTCTGATCTTGCTTGGCATGTATTCTCCTGATGGGGAAACGTGTGAATCGAGCTTAGGGTTGCGGCTCCGGCGAAAGCGCCGTGGCGAGTACATCTCTACATGAGCAGCACGGGCTTTATGACGCTGCCGTTCAGAGACGCTTCGGCAGCTTTGTTGATGTCAGCGAGCGCAAAGCAGGTAACGATCTTGTCGACCGGCAGACGCCCACGCCGGTAAAGCTCAATGAGCTGTGGAATGAACACCCGTGGCACGGCGTCACCCTGGTTGGTCCCAACGATGCGAAGACCACGGCCGACCATATTGATCACGTCTACGGCTACGGTCTCGCCGGCACGCGGAACTCCGATAACAACGCAGGTACCGGCAGAGCTCAGGGACATGATGGCGGCATTCAACGAGTTAAGGTTGCCGCTGGTCTCGACAGCCCCGCTAAGGCCCTTTCCGCCGGTAAGCTGAGCGATCTGCTCCGTGACGCTTCCTTTGCTGGCGTTCAGGACGTCTGTCGCTCCAAGCTCTTGGGCAAGCGCCAGGCGCGTGGGATGAATGTCCACAGCGATGATCTGGGCAGCGCCGGTGAGACGCAGTCCCATGATGGCGGAGAGACCCACGGCGCCCACGCCGAACACCGCCACGCGTGCGCCGGGCAAAGGACGCAGCACGGCTGTCACCGCGCTGACCCCTGTCTGCACCCCGCACCCCAAAGGCGCAAGAACCGCCGCCGGCAAATCCTCCGGTACACGGATCACGGAGCGTGCCGCCGTCAGGATGCGACGCGAGAACGACGATTGACCGAAAAAATGCCCATGAAGCAGGCTTCCGCACTGGCTTAGTGTCGACGAGCCGTCGGAACGGCTGCCTCCGACCAGGTTCAGACGCGGCCAATTCTCACAGTACACCGGCGCGCCGCCCAGGCAGGCGGAGCAATGCCCGCACCAGGAGAAGCTGATCACGACACGGTCACCCACAGCCACATCGTCTACCGCCGAGCCCACCTCAATGATCCGGCCCACGCCCTCATGGCCCAGAACCGCCGGAAGCGGGAACGGGATGTGTCCGGCACGAGCGGAAAGGTCAGCATGGCACATGCCGCTTGCCTCCAGCTCCACCATGACCTCGTCCGGACGTGGGGCGCCGAGCTCGACCTCCTCAAGGACAAAGGCTCCTCCTGGCTCATGCACGACCGCCGCCTGAGTGGTCACGGACGTGGCGCTGGGAGCTGCTTGCGTGCTGGTCTGTTCACCGCTTGCCTGCATCAATGGTGGCCTCCGCCGGCAAACGTATGAGCAATCTGCTTATATTCAAGGTATTCCTCGATCGAAGCCATGCCGCCGAGTCTGCCCAGGCCGCTTGCCTTGTAGCCGCCCTCTTCGAACTCAACCGCAAGATTTGCCCAGCTGTTGATCGAAACCAATCCAACATCAAGGCGCCTGGCGACGCGCACCGGCGTGTCCACATCCCGGCTCCACACGCAGGCATTCAGTCCGTACTCGGAGTCGTTCGCAAGTTCGACAGCTTCATCTTCCGTGTCAAAGACCTGGATGGTCTGCACTGGCCCGAACGTCTCGGCCTGCACGATCGGCATACTGGAGTCTGTCACTGCGAGCAGCGTGGGGTGGTAGAAAGCGCCTCCTGCCAGCGCCGGATCTGTCGCCGGGCCGCCGCGCACAATAACCTGTGCGCCACCCTTGATCGCCGCTTCGACAGCTGCATCGACACGTTTGACCGAGGCCAGGTCAATCAGTGGGCCCATGTCGCTGCTGGGATCGGACGCCGGCCCAGGCTTTACGCGCTTCAGCCGTTCCGCAAGCCCGTTCGTCACCTTCTCCGCAATGCCGCGCTGCACCAGAATCCGGCTCCCTGTCATGCAGAACTGGCCGGCGAAGACGGTCGACGACTTCTCAAGGGTGGGCAGAAGCACGTTCAGATCGGCATCGTCAAAGATCACATGGGGCGTCTTTCCGCCGAGCTCCAGGCCTACCCGCTTCAAATGGACCGCAGCCGCCTGCGCAATCTGCCTGCCCGTATGCGTGCTGCCTGTGAAGCTGATGACGGGCACCACTGGCGAGCTCACCAGGAGGCGTGCGCCATCCGCACCGGATTCCGTAATGAAATTTACGACCCCCTTGGGAAGCTCGGCGACCGAGCTCAGAATCTCACTGGCCACCTGGGCGCTATGCGCAGCCTGCGCCGGGAACTTGACGACTGCAGTACAACCAGCCGCAAGCGCCGGGGCCAGGGCACGAACACTTAGGTAAGCAGGAGAGTTCCACGGAATGATCAGGCCCGCGACGCCCACCGGCTGCCGGATCGACATCGATTGCCGGCCCGGGGTCGCGTCCATCACATGGCCAAACGTATGGATCGAGAGGCCGGCTGCAAACCGGTACGCGCGAATGATCAGGCTCGCCTCAAAGGTCGCTTCGGGACGGGTCTTTCCGTTCTCCTCGCAAAGCGCATCGATCACATCGCCAAGCCGGGCCGCATAGGCATCCGCAATATGGCTCAGTGCGGTAGCGCGCATCATCTGGTCGGTACGCCAGCCTTCTTTCTTGAAAGCCGCCAATGCCGTGTCAATCGCGGATTGCGCGACCGCGACATCTGCGTCGAAGTAGGTGCCAATGCACTTCCCGTTGGCCGGATTTGTGCTCTCCCGTTTCGTCCCGGCTTCCACCCACTCGCCGCCGATCCAGTTTCTTGCCGTCCGTTGCGTTTCCATGTCAATCCTCTCGCGAGACCTGAACGCTTATCGCGCCGATCATTGCTGCTTTTCCCATGCAAAGGTGGCAGACCTTTCCGGCGCTCATCCGCGCCAGCTCCCAGCACACCTCTTACTCATGACCCACTCTCTCAGTGAGGCGACTCACTATAGCAGCTTGGCAATTGCCTTCACAATAGGCACCGCATCTATTTCAGAAGGTCCACTGTGACGCCGGGGAGTTTGAAGCATCGGGAGTGTGCTATGCATGAAGGCTGGTCTACATTTCCGGCGCTTTGGCGGTACTTATGTTAGGTGATCGTTGCTGCCGCGGCTCGCACTGATCGTCGCTGGCGCGGCTGGCATATTGTGTTCTGTGTGTGATACAACCCTGGGGGCGAACGGTCAGGAACATACACCGTACCTAGAACAACCAGCACCCTCTTCAGGAGACGGTCGTGAGTGAAATGCCCAGTGAAGCTCAGGAAAGCAAGATGCCGGCACCACCGCTTCCAGGAACCGAGGCCAGGTATCACCGCTTCCACGTGGGGGACATCGAGTGCGTTTCTCTGAGTGACGGAGCCATCCGGGTTCCGATGGGACCGCCTGAACCGGGCAAGCCGATGCAGTTACGCCTGGTGCCCCTGGCTTGTCTTCTTGTGACCCTGCCTCAGACGGGCGAAGTCGTCCTGATGGACAGCGGATTCGGGTATAACCCGGAGCGGCTAGGCAAACTCCTGTTCAGCGACGGCCGGCTGGCCGAGTCGCTCTCGCTTGCCGGCATCTCCCCGGACTCAATCGATGCCGTGCTGATCTCCCACCTTGATCCGGACCACATCGGCGGTCTCTTCCACGACGATGGAAGCAGAACCTTTCCGCGTGCAACCTACTACGTGGCAGCAGAGGAGTTCGCGTTCTGGCAACGTGATCCAGTTGACTTGAGCGACTCCCCTATTTCAGAGGCGGCCAAGCAGGACAGGCGCCAGGCGTCGGGCCGCCTGCTTAAATTTGCGGGCAGCACGCTGAAGACATTCCATGCTGGCGAAGAGGTCATGCCGGGTGTCAGCTCAATGGCGCTGCCCGGACACACCCATGGTCAGGTCGGCTTCATCATCCAGGGAACGTCAGAGACGCTCCTCTACACGGGTGACGGCTTCACGAACGCCGTAGTCTCGGTCGAGACGCCCCACGTGCATCACCCGCTGGATTTCTATCCGGAACAGGGCGTGGAGACACGGCGCAAGCTGATCAAATTGTTACTTGAAAAGCAGTGGCAAAGCTTCTCCCCCCATTTTCCCTGGCCCGCGATCGGACGTCTCGAGCGTGCCGACGAAAAAGCCGTCTGGAAGGCTGCCTCCTGAATACAAGCTTTCGGACGTGGAGCTTACGAGTCGCCTTCAGTAAACGCACGTTTGCTGTCCATCTAACGTACTGATGAAGGAGTTCCATGAACGACATTACCGAGATCACGCAGGTTGTCTTACGGGAACGGCAAGGTCGCGATCGCGGCTGGTGGGCCCAGATGGCGGAGTGTTTCCACCCCGATTCGCGCGTGACGTTGAGCTGGTTCGACGGACCCGGCGCCGAGTTTGTTGCGCGCTCCGAGAAGATGGCGGAGATGGGCATACGCATCCTGCATCGGCCGTCGCCGCCGGTCGTGCACATGAACGAAGACAAGGCTGTTCTCGAGCTGCCCCTGGCAGTGGAACGACGCTTCCTGCTCAAGGATGTTGAGGCGGACCTCACATCCTATAGCCGGCTGCTCTACCGGCTGGAGCGCAGGGAGACCGGCTGGAAGATCCTGTCGCTGAACGCGATCTACGAGCGTGACACCCTGACGCCGACCGTTCCTGGAACGACCCTGGATGTGGATCACGAGAAGCTCGCCCAGTTCAGGCCGTCGTACCGTTTTGTGGCCTACGACATCAGTATGTCCGGACGCTCCATGACCGCCGACCTGTATGGCGACGACCAGCCGGAGCAGGTGCAGGCTCTTTACCGCTCAGCCTTCGACTGGCTTGGCCGGTCCCCGATGGCGTAATCGCAGTAGCTGCAACTTCTTTTCATTCCGTAGCGAAGCGATCTGCGATGGGGCGTCACTGCATCATCAGGAAAAACGATCTGTAGCACAATGGAGGCGGCAAATGAGCAATGCCAGGCTCGTACTCGGCGCAACGGCAACGTTCGTGGTTTTAGCGACGATGTCTAACTCGAAAGCAGTCGCGCAGATACCGGCAACACAGACAGCGGCAACAAGTAACGACCGCTTCACTGTTCCGACGACGGTCTCGCCGGAGGCGGCGGCTCAGTTGAGCAAGCTCTATGGCAGGCTCGCCCATGCCCCCAAGCGTGAGCGCCCGAAGACCCAGGAAGACTGGGACCGGGCCAACACCCAGCTTGCAGCAATCGCCGCGCCGATTTCGACCGCCACCGCGGATGCCCTTCACGTCACGCGAACCGAAGATCACCTGGGCGGCGTGCCGGTTTTGCGCATCCGTCCGGCCAATTACAAACCGGGCGGACCGATCATTCTGTACATGCACGGAGGAGCGTACACCTTTCTTTCTGCCGGGACCAGTCTGTCGATCCCAGCGCTTATCAGCACAGCCAGCGGCCATGAAGTAATTTCAATTGACTACACGCTCGCGCCACGAGCGGACTGGCACACCATCACCGATCAGGTACTGGCGGTCTGGAAGGCTGTTCTCGCCTCGGGCGTGAAGCCGGAGAGCGTCGGAATGATGGGCGACTCCGCCGGTGGCGGCCTTGCGGCGGGCTCCGTGCTGAAGATGCGGGACCAGCACATGCCACTGCCGGGTGCGCTCTATCTCATCTCACCGGGCGCGGACATCTCGGGTGCCGGCGACACGTATACCACGCTCGCAGCAGCAGACCCTATTCTTTCCAGCGAGACAACGATCTGGAGCGCGGAAGCGTACGCACCGGTTGCCGACCAGAAGAATCCTTACGTGTCTCCGATCTACGGAGATTACACGCAGGCTTTCCCCCCGACACTGCTACAGGTCGGCACCCGGGAGCATATCCTGAGCAGCTCCGTGCGCGAGTACCAGGCGATCCGGAGCGGAGGCCACGAGGCGGTGCTTGATGTTTACGAAGGAATGCCGCATGTCTTCATAAGCCTGATCCCCCAGGCACCGGAGACGAAGATTGCGGTCAAGCGGGCGACAGACTTTTTCGCCCTACACCTGCGCAAGTAGCAGCAGTCATCTGGCCGTATGGAGGCGGAGACACTTGTCTCTGTTTTAACTGGAGAACGATACTGATCCCCTTTGTGCGATCCCTGTGACAGTCATTTGCTCTAGAGATTGTTATGCAGGTGTAAGTAGAGCAGATCGCGTGGGCGAGCTGCGGAGGTGAAGGTTTGTATTATCTACGCATTTGCTTTGACAAGCCGGGTACAGGAGACATTCGCAATCAGTTTCGTGCGTCGCACCGCGACTATCTTGCACCGTTTGTAGAGGAAGGCCAGATAGTCCGAATTGTTACGGCTGGGCCAATGTGCATCTCCGACACGGATGACACAAATCTAGGCAGCTTCATGATTTTGGAGGCTTCTTCCCTTGCACATGTCGAAGCGTTTCACAATGGCGATCCCTTCACATTACGCGGTATGTTTGATCGCGTGGAGATCGTTCGCTGGGACCGGCACATCGGCTAAAGGATCAGGATGAGGCACGACGCTCCCGTGGATTCAGCACTGGTGTGTGCGAGAACTTCAGCTTCTAGACTCCATCCAGAACAACAGGAACTGTGCTCAGCCTGGAGGGCACGAACAGAATAGCCAATCCCGCAAGTAGCGCGACTCCCCCAAAGACGAGAACATTTCCGCTTAGACTTGCGCCTGCCTTGATCAAAAGACCTCCCAGCAAGGGACCAGCCGCTGCGCCGAGACACGCAACTCCGGAAATGAAACCAACCGCGGTCGCACGTGACGTTTGCGGATAATGAGCCGCCATCATTCCGAAGAGCACCGACTGATTGCCACAGGCTACCGCCCCGGCGATGAAGACCAGCAGCTTCAAAACAGCGGCGGGGCTAGGAATAGCGAGACATCCAAGCGACACGGCGGCAACGACAAACATGCCGATTAACACCTTTCGGCCGCCCACTCGATCTGAGATCCAACCTCCCATCAACCCTCCGCAAAGGCTTCCGATGTTCAGCAAAAGCAGGAACTGCAGCGCGGAACCAAGGGGATACCCAGCTCCTCGCATCAACTGAGGAAGCCAAGTATTCAGTGCAAAGGAAAGCAGGAGCGCGAAGGAGTTCGCAGCCGCGAAGAGCATTGTGGACAGTGCCGCGCGACCCTGCAGTACGCCACGCCACGAACTTACCTTATTCAGTTTGGCCGCATCCGCCGCGGAGCGACCGGACCTGCCGGGAACGTCTGGGAGAAATAAAGCGGCTAGCGGGACCAAGGTCACCAACGGTAAGGCCCCAAAAGCAAACAGACCGCGAAATCCAACGTGTCCGATGAACAAGAGTGAAATGGCGGGGGCCAGAATGGCTCCAACCCCAAATCCGCCAAGCATGATGGCATTGAAGAGCACCTTCCGGTTGTCGGGCGCAAACTCAAACACCTGTGCAATGGCCGTTGGGGGTATGCCGGCGATCCCGATACCCGCTAGGAAGCGAAAGAGCGCGAACAACCCTGGGGTGGGTGCGACGGCTACCAGCATCATCATTAAGGAAAAGAACGACAGCAAGCCAATAAACATGCGTCGCCTGCCAAGCCTGTCGCTCAGCCAGCCCGCAAGGGGCGCCCCGACGAACATGCCGAGCAACACAACACCGCCAATCGCGCCAACTTTGGCAGGCGTAAGAGCCCACGCTGGATACGCCAGCAGAGCAGGCACGGCTGACCCATACACGATCAAATCGTATCCCTCGAACAGGAAGGCGCCGAAGCCGAGGATCACAACGATATAAGCTGCCCGTAGAGAAGCGGCAACCTTGAGAGAGTCTTCTGATTGCATTGACTTCATCAAGGGCCACATCCTTCACACTGCAGAGTTGATTGGTTCCGACTTGAGTCCGCGCCTCCAGCTATCTCCGAGGCGTGAAAAGGATCGCGAACGCGCAATCATCCTGAACCATCAGGCTAGACACTGTCAATACTCTGAGGCGCAGGGATGCCTTTGCGGGCTTTCGTCTGCAGTTGAGATGACAGGCGTCGTCGCCCAGAACTCAAGAGTCTCAGAATACGTATCGCGCCTATTGTCATCGATAGAAGCATAGTGCTATAGTCCGTCGCGTCTTCGGACTCACCTTGATCGACATGCGGAAGCTCAGGAGCAACCATGGCACTCTACCCGCTCGACAACTTTAGTTCTGCGTCAACTCTGTTGAAGCTGGCTCGCCGGGCACACTCCGGCAAGGCGCTCCTCTGGAGTCTGACTCTTCTTCTCTTCATGCTGGCACAAACGGCTGCTCTCTGGGCTCAGGTCGCGACCGGGGACATTCTAGGCACCGTCTTCGACGCTACGGGATCGATCATTCCGGGAGCATCGGTGCGCCTGGAAAATGTCGGCACCCACGAGGTGCGCACGTTCAACACGGGCAGTGACGGCGGGTACGTCTTCAGCGCCGTGCAGCCGGGCACGTACTCTGTGACGATTGCTTCGCCCTCGTTCAAGACGTTCATCGAAAGCAACGTCGTGCTGGCAGCAGCCGATCGAGTTCGCGTCAACGCAAATCTTCAGGCGGGCGGCACGGAAGAGCGCGTCGAAGTCACAGCCACGCCCTCCTCGCTCCAGACCGACGACACAAGCGTGGGCAGTACGATCACTGAGAAGAACCTGCTGGACGCTCCTACCATTGGCCGGAACTATATCTCGCTGATCCAGGTGCAGGCCGGTGTCAATGCCGGCTCCGCAGGAAGTCTCTCGAGCGGCTCAGCGCCGACCGACCGGCGACTGCCTTCCAATGTCTCAGCGAACGGTCAGGAAGAACTCTTCAACAATAACCAGGTGGACGGCCTTGACAATAACAGCCGAGCCATTGGAGCCCCGCTCCTGCGTACTTCCGTCGAGGCAATTGCCGAAACACGTACCACCACGAACTTATATCCAGCAGAAGTTGGTCGAACCGGTGGCGCTGCCATCAACGTCATCACCAAGTCAGGCGCCAACCAGTTCCATGGATCCTTGTATGAGTTCTTCCGCAACGACATAACGGATGCCCGCAACTTCTTCGCTCCCGCGTCTGTGGTGGCACACAAACCTGAATTGCGTCAGAATCAGTTCGGTGGGAGTATTTCTGGTCCTATCTTTCGCGATAAAACCTTCTTTTTCGTGGATTATGAGGGCCTGCGCCAAGTCAACGGCAATAATTCCGTCTACACCTCCACTGTTCCGACAGTGTACGAAGAGCAACATCCCGGTGATTTGTCCGATCAGGGTGGACCGGTTATCCCGACGGGGAGCCTCAACCCGACCACGCTGGCCTACTTCAAGCTCTTCCCCGCGCCCAATCAGTTCGGGCCAGGAACGAACAACGGAAGTATCAACAACTTTCTCTATAATCCGGCGGCAACTGTCTACCAGCAGCTGGGTGACGCCCGTATCGATCATCACTTCAGCGCGAATGATACCCTGTTCGGCCGCTATTCCTACAACCGCACGGTAGCGTTCACCCCGCCATATTTGCCGAATGCAAATGGTGTGGCAGCTGGCGGAAACCTCGCCGGCGCAGGCGCTGGCAACAATGTCACCATCACGCACAATGGCCAGTTTGGCTATACCCACATCTTTACGCCGGCTCTGCTCCTGGAGCTCAAAGCAGGGTACACGTACTTCGATCTCGATTCGGAATCGCTCAACGCAGGCCGCAACCTGAACGACACGGCGCCCTACTTCATCCCAAACTCGAACGAATGCCTCGTCTGCTCGGGATTGGCCCCCGTTCAGGTCAACGGCTACGCCGCCCTGGGCGACACCGTCGCTCTCCCCACCGTTGACTTCGAGCACACCACCCAGTTTGCAGGCGCGGTCACCTACACGCATGGGCGCAACAGCTTCAAGTTTGGAAGCGCGCTGATCCGGCGCAATTTCACCTATGACAACCCGCTCTTCGCGAAAGGACTTTTCCTGTTCGCCTCGGCCACGCCCCAGCTTTCGCTCGCGAACTTTCTTTCCGGCACGCCGTACCTCTCCAATCGGATCGCCTTCCTCATCAAACCGTACGAACGTACCTGGGAACCCTCCGTTTACGTCCAGGATGATTGGCGCCCGACGAATCACCTCACCTTCAATCTCGGCCTGCGCTATGACGTGTTCACCAAACCGAGCGAGAAGTACGGCAATTACTCAAACTTCGACCTGGGTTCGTTATCCATTATCAAGAACAACACTGGCGGCATTAACAACACCTACACCGATTTCAGTCCCCGCTTCGGCTTCGATGCCACCTTCGGGCAGGGAATGGTCCTGCGCGGCGGTTTCGGGCTCGCGTTTTATGTCAGCGACGCGGTCGTCAGCACGGTCATCAGCAACCCGGGCGTCAGCATCAACACGGGCTTCACCTTCAATCCCACTCTGATCAACGTAACTGGTGTTGTGCCCGCGGTTCAGCAGTCGACCAGTACCGCAAGCCTCTCGGGCACGCTCACCACGAAACCACTCTCCCCACCGGATAGCTACTTCGAGCAGTACAACCTCCTCTTCCAGAAGGAACTGCGCGCCACCGTGTTTAGCGTGGGCTACGTCGGGCAGGTCGGCCGTCACATCTCGAACCAGATCCCCAACCTGGATTTGCCGGCTCCAACCGGTCCTGTTGCGGCGGGAACGCCCCCGCCGGCGCTGGTCTATAGCAAGAGCCTGCCTAACGTCAACACGATTGATCAGTTCGCCAACTTCGGCACGTCCTCCTACAACTCGCTCCAGGTCTCCTTGGAACGCCGTATCGCAAGAGGTCTCACCGCCAACTTCAACTACACCTACGCGCATAATCTCGACGACGTCTACCACGAGTACGACGGCGACGGCCTTGTGACCACGGTCTTTGGCTTGCAGCCGCGCAACGTCGGCACTTACGATTACGGTAACTCGCCGCTCGATCTCCGTAGCCGCTTTGCCGGCTTCTTCAGCTACGATCTACCCTTCGGCCAAACAGGATCACGCCTTTACCGTAGTGTCGCGGGAGGCCTGCGGCTGAACGGTCTGGGTTTCTGGCAGACGGGAAGCCCGTTCACCGTCATCTCCTCCGTCACGCAGCCCAACGGCCTCGCGACCATCAATCTGCCTACCGTCACCAGCGACAAGCCCAATGTTGTCGCACCCATCCGGACCAACGGCACTCTCACACAGTTCTTCAGCGTTAGCTCCTTCGCTCAGCAGCCGCTTGGGACGGCAGGCAATGAGCGGCGCAATCAGGTGTTCGGCCCGGATCTGCGCCGCGGCGATCTATCGTTGTTCAAGACAATCCCGCTCCCGGAAGGCGTCAGCATGGAACTGCGCGCCGAATGTTTCAACTTCACAAACACGCCAAATTTCGCTCCGCCTAACAGCACCATAACCGCCTACGCCTCAAGCGCCAACCCCGCAGCTGGAGGAAGCGTGGCAACGGCGGCGGGTGGCTTCGGCTCTATCAACAGCACGGTCTTCGGCTACTCGGGCAGGCAGTTTCAATTCGCAGCCCGCTTCAGCTTCTAATGGGGATCCACCCATATCTGAAATCTTAGCTACGCGCCGGCCATGTGTTTACTCTCGGCATTTTGATAGAAAGGGCTGAGAGTAAACCTGTCCGGGGTTTGCTTGTATCTTTTCTTTTTGGAGAACATGCCAGACGCGCGCACTACGAAATTACGAGTGCTTAGTACCGTGGAGACATTCTTTGGACATCCTGAGAACCTTAGATCGCCGTTCGCTTCTCTTCGGTGCCGGCAAGTTGGCCGCCGTGCATGCTATGGGCAGGCTCATGCAGGTGGCGGGCGGGACTAGCGCTGCCCCAGTTGCTGCCATTGATGTGCATCATCATTTTCTGCCCCCCTTCTATACCGAAAAGGTTTTACCCTGGCTGAAATCGACCAATGCAAGCGAGAGCGATCCCATTGTCCACTGGACGGCGCAAAAGGACACCGCAGGGCTTGATCGCGCCGGCGTCGAGACCGCCATTCTTTCTATCTCGTCTCCGGGCTTCGATTCTCCTGGGTTCAACTTTGGGACTGAGAAGGAGATGATCGCGCTTGCGCGTCGCTGCAATGAATTTGCGGCTGAATTAAGCAGAGGCAGCAAGGGACGCTACCTCTTCTTTACGGCTCTGCCTATGCCAAGTCTCGATGCATCTCTGAAAGAAATCGCGTACGGCTATGAAGTCCTGGGTGCGACAGGTGTCGGTTTGATGACCAATTATCGCGGGCTCTACTTGGGAGACAAGTCCTTTACACCGCTATTTGAAGAGCTGAACCGCCGCAGTGCGCTAGTCTTTGTTCATCCCACGGACGCCCCTTGCTGCCGAGGGCTCATCGAAGACGTTCCGACCCCGAGTACAGAATTTGCGGTCGATACCGGCCGAACGATTACAAGCCTGCTCTGGTCCGGTACTCTGAATCGTTTCCCAAAAATCCGCTTCATCTTCTCACACGGCGGCGGCATACTGCCGACGATTCACTCGCGGATCACCGCAGGAATGGAAAGGCTGCATCCTGAACTGAAGGACCGCGTCCCTGGCGGAGCAATAAACGCGTTGGCCAAAATCTTCGTCGATACGGCAAGCATCGCGAACAATCCGGCATTCGCCGCGATGGAGGCGTGGGTAAAACCGAATCAAGTACTCTTCGGCAGCGACTACCCCTGGTTGATGCCGGAGCCTTCGGTGACTGCGTTGGCTTCGCTTGTATCTGATCCACAGAAGCTCAGTATGATCTACAGGGGCAACGCGCTCAAGCTTCTTGGTCGTTGAGAAGTTCAGGCCATCGTATCGTTGTGTCGCATACCACCTCGCAACCAGCTCACACGACGTTGGACAATCTTACGGCGACGATCGGCCGGACCGCGTGAAGATGCTTTATGGCGCGGCGTTTGACTGGATATGCTGCTAGGCGTTGGTCCCGAAGAGAAGTGGCGCATGCTTTCTGAAGTTCAGAAGGAGGCACTATGGGAGGCACTATGGGGCGGGACTTCATGGAAGCGCCCGCATAACAGCGGCAGTCCGTCGAGCAACACAGCATTGTCGAGAGAGCCTGAGCGTTCTGGCTGGTCTTCATGGGCTCAATGCGAAGACGATCGCCAAACAGGAGACAAGAAACCTCGATGGCGGATCGGAAGACCGGGCCCAATGCCACGACCGCTCGTTCTTTCTCTTGAGCTGGAAGCTGTTGTTGCCCTTCGCGTCACACGCTGCTGCCGCTCGATGACTGCCCTTATGACCTACGAGCGGCCATCCTCGTAGTTGAATCCGTGCTTCGCTGCACCATGGTCTCTAGCGCCACGGCATCTCCCGCCTACCAGATGTGAAGGTGTCTTGGAATCCTTCGTCAGCCGCATGGCCGCAGCTTTCATGCAGATGCTTAAGGCTGTTTGCGGGTCACAGTTGAGGATGTTTGCCTCAGCGTAAACGTTCCATGATTGATTCCGTGATCTTCTTTGTACCGTGTTGGGAGACGACGGGCCAAAACAGAGGCGCCTCCCTCCTGGTAGGAGGGAGGCGCCCGAAGAACAGAATGCTTAGAAGCTGAACCTTCCTGCAAACTGGAATTGCCGCCCCGAGAAGCCGTAGGCTGTGTTGCTGATGGTGCCGAAAGGAGCCGTCTGAAGGTTTACGGCATTCGGTGTTCCAGTCAGCGGCACACCGTCTGGACCGTATGCTGTGATAACCGAGTTCGGTTGGGCGAAAGTAGGAGTATTGGTGAAGTTGAAGCACTCCGCGCGCAGCTCGAGCTTCAGCCTTTCGCGAAGCGGGATATTCTTGAAGAGCGATAGATCGCCCCGGCGAAGGTGTGGGCCGAAGACCTGGTTTCGCGCCTCATTGCCTGCAGTTCCAGTCTGTTGCCGAGTAAAGGCCGCTACATTAAAGAACTCGTTCAGCGGCCCGCCCGAAGTGGTCCGGCCTGCGAAGTTGGGCTTATCGGCCGTGACCGTGGGCAGGTTGATGGTGGCCAGTCCGTTTGACAGCAAGCTCGAGTCAGTCACTGTAAATGGCTGGCCAGACTGCCAGAATCCGATACCGTTGAATCGGTAGCCGCCCGCTACGGCCCTGTAGAACGCCGATCCTGACTTGCCCGTCGGGATGTCATAGCTGAAGAATCCGGCAAACCGATGTTTGATGTCGAGTGGCGAATTGCCATAATCAGCCCTGCTGATGTTGAAGGGCTGCAACCCAAATCCATTCGACCCGATGCCGTCGCCACTGAAGACCGACAGTTCGTCGTCAAGAGTGTGCGCAAAGGTGTAGTTGACGTTTATGGTCAAGCCGTGCGATGTGCGGCGTTCGAGTGAGAATTGCGCCGAGTTATACGAGGATGCTCCAAAGTTGCCGTAAACGTTGATGGTGTTGGTAGCCGGGAGCTGCGCTGCATAGCGCAAAGCGGGGGTAACTGTCGTGCCGCTCGGGTCCGGAAGATCGATGTTCGGGGAGGAGTCGATGATGTGACGGCCCAATTCACCGACGTAACCAGCCGTGAAAACCGTTCCCCGGTACTCTTTCTGTACCACCAAGTTGAACTGTTCCAGGTAGCTGTCGCTCTGTTTCAGCACTTTGGAAATGACACCGCCGCCAATCGTCGCAGTAGTGGTTATGGCGCCGATGCCCTGTACCGAAAGTGGGCCGGAGTGGACCACGGTACCACTGTTGAAACCGAATGGCGGGTTATTGATAATCAGGTTGTTATTGGAATCACCCGGGAAGAAGGTGAGTCCAAAGCCGCCACGAATGACCGTTCCAGGGGAAACCGTGGCGTCAAAGCCAAAGCGCGGGCTGAAGTCGTGGTATGTGTTCTGCAGTCCGCCAGTGTTGCCCTGGATGATGCTGAATGTCGCCGGATTAAAGTTGTCGAAGTTCCCATTCTTCTCATTCGGCTTTGTAAACACGTCGTAGCGCAGACCAAGGTTGAGGGTCAGTTTGTCGCTCGCGCGCCAGTCGTCCTCAAAGTAGACCGAGGGCTCGTAGGTGCGGTCGTAGGGTTTGGCGTTCAGAGCCTGTCGCATAGTTATGTACTGCGTGCCGGTGAGGAGCTTCTGAAGGGTAGGGATGTAAGTGCCGTTGGGATTAGCCGCCGTAGGCGCCACCGCCGTGGGGGCAAAGACGAAAAGACCTTTCGGGTAGAGAGGGAGTTCGAAGCTGAAGTTCCGCCGAACAAGCGACGCGCCGGCTTTGAACGTTTGCCGGCCATGGGTGTAAGTCAAAGCCCCCGCAAACTGCGTGTTGTGCTCTTGGTTGAAGAAAGGCTGAGAGATGGCATCGCCGAGCGCGGCATAGCCCACCAAACTGAGCGGAGCCAGGCCTGAGCACGCCGCGCACCCATTGGCATTCGGAATCGTGTACGGAGCTTGGTTGTTCAAGTTCCGCCCATAGTTCAGCGGGAAGGTATCCAGGTTGAAGTAGGTGTAGCCCGTCCTTAGCTCAAGCAACAAGGAAGGAGTGAACACGTGCGTGTAGCCAAACTGGCCGTTGTGTGCCGTCGTCATATTGTTGCCAGGCTGAGGAGCCGCAACGACGCCGCTGGGCTGCACGCCATTTGCTTCGGGCAGCAGGGGTGGTGTGAATGCCTGAGTGCGGTTGTACGAGTAGCGGACAAAGAGCGTGTCCTTCTGGGTAAAATGCTGGTCAATGCGCACGTCTCCCACCGACGAGTACAAGGTTGCGCTGGGATTGAAGGTAAAATTGTTGACGTTCCCCGGACCATTGGGTGTGGGAAACAACTGGAAGTATGCTCGACCTGTGGGGTCGAGGTTGGCGCTTGGAATGTTTGCCAAATAGACGGGCGCGTTCGGCTTTGAAAGGAAGGGATTAAGAATATCTCCCAGGTAACCCGGGGTGGCTTCTTCCGCCGCCGTCGGCACCGTCGTGGTGTAAACGGAATTGTTGCCGTTGATCAAGCGCAAGCCTTCGTAGTCCACGAAGAAAAACGTCCGATCCTTGAAGATCGGTCCTGAAAGGCTGCCGCCATACTGATTCTGGCGCTGCTCGGGCTTGTGCGGCACCTTTGCAGCCGTGGCGAAGTAGTTGCGTGCATCAGTGATGTCGTTGCGGAAGAACTCATAGGCGGATCCGTGAAGCTGATTGGCGCCTGAATTCGTAATCACGTTGATGGCCGCGCCACCCGTACGGCCGACCTCGGCGGTGTAGAGGTTAATGTCCGTTCTGACCTCGCCGATGGCCTCGACCGAAGGACGGATGAGCAGGGCTCCGATGGTTCGGCTGTTATTGTCCAGGCCGTCCAGCAGGTTATTGTTGAAGATTTCCTGCTGCCCGTTTGCCGAGACAGAGGAGGTCTGCCTGCGGTCGGTGATGTTTGATCCACTGGAAAGCGAGTTAGGCGATCCGGCGTTGACGCCCGCCTGGACCGACACCACGTTGATGTAGTTGCGTCCATTCAGTGGTGCGTCGGTCAGCGTCGTTGACGTAATCGTGCTGCCCACGGTGGTTGCATCGGTTTGCAGCGAGGATGGAGTCGTGGTGACTTCCACCTGTTCATCGACAGAGCCGACTTGCAGCGCGGCATCGATGCGGACGCGATCTGTGGCTGCGACGACGATGTCTTTCGCGGAGAACGTCTTGAAATTCGGAGAGCTGACCGTGAGAACGTAGGTGCCAGGCTGCAGGGCGCTGAAGGTATATTCGCCGTTACTGCTCGCAGTAAAGTTGCGGATCTCATGCGTCCCGACATTCTCAAGCTTTACGGATGCGCCGGCGACAACGGCTCCGCTACTGTCCTTGACCGAACCGAGAATATCGCCTGTGGCGACCTGGGCCCACGCTGGGCCGGTGGAGCAAAGCAGGACCGGTATGGCCGCACACAGTGCCAGACGGTGACGCCGGGGCACGCAGCCAATAACTCCTTCTGGCCCGAAGTCCGTCGTGTTGCGGAAAAACCTTAACATACTGCCTCCATGTTGTGCTCGTGATGACGTTGTGCTCGGTGATGATCAATGTCCTTTTCCCGATGCGGTGCCGACTATACCAGCGCAACGAGAAGACTCACAATAGGCGGCGCGTATATTTTTTCGAGTCCTTCCAGGATGGCTTGTAACGCTTACGCGAGAATGAGCGGCAAGCACCTTCTTTTCCGGATGAGCAAGGTCCACGCTTCTCGGGAAAGGACCGCGATCAACTTTCTTCGTTAGAATTTGCAGTAAACTTCGAGACCATTTCGGTACGACTCGCCTGTGACTCGCTAATCTTTACTGCGCTGCAGCGGAAACGTGCCCGCCCATCTTGCGCGAACTTGCCTCTAACCCGGCAGAGCGCCGCGAGACCGGCGATGAAGGAGAGCCGGTTCTGGTGGTTCATCCTGTTGACAGTGTCTAATCTCATGCGCCAGTATTAGCAGCGTGTTCTCCTTGCGGAAGCCACCCGAGGTTCACTTCATGCCTGACATCGCGCTAGCTCTTTGTCTGAGATCGACGGTCGACAGCGCCAAGAGCGATCTGAAAGCAAGCCCCGCGGATGTGTGCGGCTGCTCGCCCTCTCTGACCTGCGGCGGGGAAACGTGCGAGGTCTCCCGGTGATAGCCGCTCCCGCAAATGCCCCCGTACGTTCTGCACCATCCTCGCTCGCTGTGTTTATCGTTGTAGCGCTTGGGTTCGGCGCGCTCGTGTTTGAGGGGTATGACCTGATTGTGTATGGGACCGCTGTGCCTGCGTTGCTGGCCTACCCGGCTTGGGCTCTCACGCCGGCAAAGGTGGGAGCGATCGGCGGGGCTGCCTTCCTGGGCATGTTTATTGGAGCCCCATTTGCCGGATGGCTCAGTGATCGCTTTGGCCGTCGAAGACTCTTCATCGGCTTACTGTCCTTCTTCTCGTTGATGATGATCTGCGCCGCCGTTGCGCCAAATCCCTCACTCTTCACGCTCTTCCGCTTTCTCGCCGGTGTCGGATTCGGCGGCATTCCACCCACGGCCATCGCGCAGGTGTACGAATTTGCGCCTCGCGACCGAAAGGTCGTATTAACTGCTGTCATGCTGAGCGGCTTCGGCATCGGCGCCATCCTCGCCGCAGGGCTGTCCATCCTCTTGCTGGGGCATGTTGGCTTCCGGCTTATGTTCGGCTTCGGAGCGCTTCCACTCATTACCCTGGTTCCGCTGGCCGCCTGGTTACTGCCGGCCGCTCCAGGCGAAGTGACAGCCTCCCTTCCCTCAGCAGCGAGAGCAACCCGAATCAGCCCTTGGCGTGGGGTGCTGCAGGGTGGCGCGGCGGTGTCGACGGTGCTGTTTGCAGCTGCCAATTTCTTCGCTCTGCTTCTCTCCTTCGCCTTGAACACGTGGCTTCCGCAGCTAATGCGAGGAGCCGGCTACCCACTCGGGTCCGCCTTGCAGTTCCTGCTTCTGCTTGACCTCGGCGCTCTGGCTGGAGCCTTGCTGGGCGGCTGGCTGGCCGACCGTGTGGGTGGCCGCAAGGTTGTCATCGCCATGTTCATCGTCGGAGCCGTGTCGCTGGTCTGCCTTTCACTTCACATGCCGTCGATCCTCTTTAAGCTGCTCATCTTCATCACCGGCGCGGTTGCAGTCGGCAATCAATCCGTCCTTTTTGGATTCATGGCTGCGCACTATCCGCAGGCGTCTCGTGCTACTGCCATCGGCGCCACCTCCGGCGTGGGCCGCCTGGGTGCGGCAGCGGGTCCTCTGCTCGGTGGTCTGTTGCTGAAGGCGGGCGCCCACCTCAGCGGCAACGTGCTTGTGTTTGCTGGAGTTTCGGTCCTCGCGGGTCTATCCATTCTCTTCATCCCGCGTACGCTGCATGTTATGCCGGGGGAGACTGACTGACCTTGCCGGAGCTTCCAAGAGAAAGCGCTTCATTGACCTGAACCTTCTGCTTACTGCAATGCCCACGCACCATGGGCTGAGCCATCCTGATCCGATCGCAACTGAATAGGGAACCATACGATGAATCCGATGGAACAAAACAACGTCGCAAACGGCACTCCAAAGCATGCGCCTACGCCAAAGCCGCTCCCCGCAAACATGTCCTGTGACATCGCGATCGTAGGGTATGGCCCTGTCGGTATGATCATCGGTGTTCTGCTGGCGCAGCGCGGCTACTCCGTTATCGCGGTTGAGCGGTGGCCTACCCGCTATGACCTGCCACGCGCGGGCCACTTCGACAGTGAGACCATGCGGACCTTCCAGAATCTCGGCTTCGCTGAGTCCATCGAACTGATTGCCCGGCCCATGCTGCAGTGGGATCTTGTCACCGCAGAACGCGAGGTGCTGACGCAAATCAAGCTCGGCCTGGGCGGGAGCGGTTGGAAGGAAAGCTATCTCACCTTTCAGCCTGAGTTCGAGGCAATCTTTGATGCTCGCGCGCAGGAACTTGGCGTTCAGGTTTTCATGGACACCACGGCGGTCAAGCTGGAGCAGGATGAGACAGGTGCGCGGCTGTTCGTGCAAAGCAGCAGCAACCCGGCTCCAGAGCCATCCGTCATCCATGCCTCGTTCATCCTGGGCGCCGATGGCGCGGGCAGCTTCGTGCGTCGCACGTGCGGCATCGAGCGCACGGATCTCGGCTTCAAGGCGAACGACCAGCTCGTCATCGACTTCGAACACAACGACCCAGACCGTGATCTGCCGCAGCTTCCCGAGGTCTACCAGGTGCTGGACATCAATCGTCCCCTGCTGGCCGGACGCTGGAGTGGCGACCGTTGGTCCCGCTTCGAGTTCCATGCCAAAGAAGGTGAGAGCCGCGAGTACCTTGAGAGCCTGGACACCTGTTGGAAGCTCCTCGAAAATTGGGATATTTATCCCGGAGACGGAAAGATCATCCGGCACTCCGTGTACTCCTTCGAGAGCAGGCTTGCAAGTCAATGGCGCGTCGGTCGTGTGCTGTTAATCGGCGATGCAGCGCATACCATGCCTCCCTTCATGGGCCAGGGCCTGTGCTCCGGCATTCGCGATTCGCTGAACCTGGCCTGGAAGCTGGACGCGGTGTTGTCGGGAAAGGCTGGCCACGAGCTGCTGGATACCTATGAGAGTGAACGCAAGCCACACGTTGAGAACATCATCACCATGTCCACGAATGTCGGCCACATGGTGCTGATGACCGATCCCGAGGAGGCACGTAAGCGCGATGACATGCTGCGCTCAGGAGCAGTGCCGAAGGCCCCGGTCTTCCCCAGGCTGGGCCAGGGTATCGTTCGGGCTCCGGACGCGCCGGATCACCACGAAAGCGATGGCCGGCCATCACGACAGGCACGCGTCGCAGTCGGACGGCGTATCGACCGGCTTGATCAGTTCATGAAGCAGGGGTGGAAGATTATCGCCCGTCATGCCGTGCCGCTGACTCTGTTCAACCAGGATCAGCAAGAGCTCCTGGCCTCGCTTGACCTGGAATTTGCGCACGCGTCACGCGGAGCGAACGCACAATACGTCGATATCGACGGAGAGTACGACATGTGGTACCGCGAAACCGGCAGAAAAGCATTCCTGCTTCGGCCGGATAACTACATCTTCGGGTCGGTCCGAACCATTGAAGAACTGCCTCGGCTGATCGATGAGTTAGGCACTGCACTGGCTGCCAACCAATGGCATGCCGCAAAGGCGGTCCCAATGGTCGATTTGTTACAGGCGGTCCGTCCCTGATACGTTCCGCTCTCAACTGCTCTCAGCAACACATGCGTGTTTACGTTCTTGAACGTAAACACGCACTTCCGCTTATGCCGGTACCCGCGCGTCTTCCCAGCACCTCCGCTGAGGGGATGAACGGTGCCTTGCAGCGTATCGCCGTCACCAAACAAGATTGAGACTGCTCAGAGAAACGACAGCCTGACTGGCAGCATGTCGTCTCTCTGGGCAGTCTCAGCCCTTTCTGGGTCTCCGACTAGCTGGCCGCAACCAGCTCCGCTGCTACCTTGGCCGTTGGAATTTCAGCCTCGTAGTTCGTCACGAAATCCTTGGGAACCTCAGGACCCCACAGGTAAAGGGAGTCTTCCGCGGGATGATCGCCGGGATCCCAATCGCAGGTGACCGGGATGTAATCGATATCAGAGGAGTACTCGCAGTAGCTGCCCCATGGATCGCGAACGTAGTGGAAATAGTTGGATCCAAGCACATGCCGGCCCATGCCCCAGCCTTGCGTAAAGCCCTTGTCTGCCATTTGCATGGCGCCAAGCCCGACAAGATTAACGTTCGGCAGATCCCAGCTCACGTGGTGGAAGCCCGGCGCGGATGACTTGGCAAAGGCAATCATATGATGATCGCTGCCATGGATGCCGTGTAGAAAGGCGATGCCGTCGCCCGACCGGTCCGACAATCGCAGCCCCAGCGTGCGGCCGTAGAACTCGATCGCCCGACCCACATTCGTGGTGAACAGCAGGATATGGGCCATGCGGCGCGGACGCACCTGGTCGGCGAGCCGCCGGTACGGTGCGCCGCGCCGTCCACCCTCAACCGTGTCCATCTCAAAGCTCACCTTGTCGTTCGGTGAGGACTTCTCCGCGACCTTCACCTCAATCAGGATGTTGTCGGGGTCGGCGAACCAGAAGCCGTCCGAGTCAAAGCCCGGAGGAGGATCGAGCAGCCTCACGCCGGCCGACTCCACACGCGTCCTGATCTGCGCGAAGTCCTCTTCGAAGGCTCCAAATGAGATGTACTGGAGCTTCTTTGCGGGCCCTTCTGTCAACACACCCCAGCGATGCGGACTGTCAAACGTCGTCAGGCCCAGGTGGTTGCCATCGGCTTTGAGATCAAGGCCGAACGCCGCATAAAAGTCCTCTGCGACACTCATCTTCGGCACGGCCACGCTGAAGTGATCGAGCGAGTGAACGCCCAGTTCACCGGGGCGCTTGGCCTGCGGGGTAAAGCTGCGAATCATGGTCATGATGCACCTCTAGCAGTGCGAAACGGTTAGTCTTGCGCAACGATCGGATTGGATAATAGGCCGATTCCTTCAATCTCGACCTCACATACATCGCCCGGCTTCATGAAGATCTTCGGGTCGCGGGCAAGACCGATCCCGCTGGGTGTGCCCGTCACAAACACATCGCCGGGTTTCAGAAGCATGGCATCACTCAGCAGGGAGATCTGCGTCGCCACGTCGAAGATCATATCGGAGGTCGAGGCGCTCTGTAACTCCATGCCGTTGAGGCGCGTGGTCAGCCGCAAGCCCTTCGCACCCGGCTCCAGCTCATCGGCAGTAACGAACACAGGCCCGAACGCGCCGGTGCTGTCGAAGTTCTTGCCCACCGTCCACTGCGCAGATTTGAACTGGTAGTCGCGGATGGAACCGTCGTTGAAGATCGAGTACCCGGCAACATGCTCTAAAGCACGTTCCTTGGGAATGTTGCGCCCCGCCTTGCCGACGATGGCGACCAGTTCCCCCTCATAGTCCAGCTGCTCGGAGACCTTGGGCCGCACAATCGGAGCCCCATGGCCGATGAGGCTCGACGGGAACCGCCCAAAGAGTGCCGGGTACTTTGGCACCTCAAATCCACTTTCCGCAGCATGATCCTTGTAGTTCAAGCCGACACAGATGATCTTCTCCGGAAACGGAAACGGCGGCAAATATTCGATCTCCGACGTGTCGACCTCCTCACCCTTCAACAAGCCGTCATAAGCATTTTTCAGGGCGTCCGTCCCAGCCGCCAGAAGCGTCTGCAGGTCCGCAGGCTGGGTGCTTCCTGCTTTGGGTCCAAAGAGTGTCGTTCCACGAAGCGCGCCAAGAGCGACTTCGCCGTTTCGTCTATACAAAATGAATTTCAAAGCTATGCCCCGATCTGGAGTGTTCGATCCGTGACCCGGAAGCGAGCCGGCTGTCGAAGCATAAGCAACGCATTCAGCAGCATGGGTGACGAAAACGCGAACAAGTTCGTAAAGAGATTGAGCTAATCGCTGTGCGATTGTCAAGTCACCGCGCGGACGTGGCGCGAACCGCCATAAGCAGTTGCATAAGGGTACAGCGGTTTACCTGCGCACGGATTTAACGCGACCGCCTGCGGCATGCACGGCTGGTCCACGCGAGTTCTTTCCGGTTCTCGTCTGCAGGCCGAGGCCCATGGATTGCAACGTCAGGATCGCAGCAAACTCACGCACACCCGTGCGCCACTCCGGGAACTCTGAGGATGCCAGCCACCAGCGCAGCGCCGCCGAGTGCGAGAAAAAGATATGACGCGCAATGAGCTCAGGGCTCGCGGTCGAGCCCACCTCGCCCGCTGCCTGCGCTTCGGCAACGATCTCTTCGATACCTCGAATGAAGCGGTCGCGTGTGCTAATGTACTCCGCGAGATGAAGACCAGGAGTATGCTGCAGGACTTCGCTCAGCAGAATGCGCGAAAGGATTGGCTCACTGCCGAACAGACGGTAGTATGCCTCTGCAACGGATAGGATCTTCTCGCTGAAGCTCTGCCAGGGACGCAGCGCGGCCAGAGAAGTGTCGGTCACCGTGCTCACCTCCTGGTTGAAGACCAGGTAGATCAGGTCGCGCTTGTCGCTGATGTAGTTGAACAGCGTTCCCAAACCCAGGCCGGCCATTTCGGCCACGTCGCGCAGCGTCGTTGCATCATAGCCGCGCTCCGCGAACAGCTTGCGAGCGGCCATCATGATCCTGTCCTGACGTTCCTGCTTGGATCGCTCGCGTGGGCCGACCTTCTTCGCTTTCACGATCGGTTCGAGCTCCACGGTAGCCAATCGCTTCTCCTGAGGCGCTATTCTAACCCGCAGCACCGTTCCGCAACACGACCGCAATCCCCATGCCACCGCCGATGCACAGGCTGGCCACTCCATGTGTCTGCTGTCTGGCTTTGAGCGCATGGGCTAGCGTTACCAGCACCCGAGCGCCGGACGCACCGATTGGGTGGCCAAGCGCGATCGCTCCGCCGGAGACGTTCACCTTGTCCTCCGGCAGATGCAGGCTCCGGCATACTGCCAGCGACTGCGACGCAAATGCCTCATTCAACTCGAACAGGTTCACATCCTCAACGCTTAAACGGGCACGCTGGAGCGCCCGTGGCACCGCCGCAGCCGGGCCCATCCCCATCAGGGCTGGGTCCACTCCCGTACAGGCGTAGCTCACAATCTCCGCCAGCGGCTCAAGGCCGTGTGCCTGCGCGTAATCCGCGTCACAGAGCAGCAGCATCGCCGCTCCGTCATTCAGGCTGCTTGCATTCCCCGCCGTCACCGATCCATCCGGCTTAAAGGCCGGCTTCAACCGCGCCAGCGCCTCCAGACTCGTATCGGCACGCACACCCTCATCGCGCGTGGTCACCACAGGCCCCTTTCGCGTAGCCACCGAGACCGGAACGATCTCCGCATCGAACGCCCCGTTCTCCTGGGCGACTGTCGCACGGCGATGGCTTTCGAGAGCAAACGCATCCTGGTCCGCGCGGCTGATGCCGCACTCCGCAGCTACATTCTCAGCCGTGATACCCATGTGATAACGGTGCGTGGGATCAGTGAGCCCGTCATTGACCATGCTGTCGATCATTCCCACATCGCCCAGCTTCTGTCCACGCCGCATCTGCTGAACCAGGTACGGCGCGCGCGACATGCTCTCAACGCCGCCGGCAAGATAAACTCTGCCATCGCCGGAACGAATTGCCTGCAACGCACTCACGACGGCCTGCATGCCACTGCCGCACACGCGGTTGATCGTCTGCCCCGGCACTCCGACGGGCAGACCCGCGCCCAGCGCGATCTGCCGCCCCGGATTCATTCCCTGCCCGGCCTGCAGCACATTGCCCACCAGCACATCGGCGATATCATTCCCATCCACGCCGGCCAGCACCTCACGTGCGACCGTGGTCCCCAGCGTCACCGCGGGAACGTCCGCAAACGCCCCAAGGAACGATCCGATGGCCGTCCGCCGGGCTGCCGCAATCACAATCTTCATTGCCTTACTTCCTTTGCCGCAGCGATCTCTGCTTCCGTCGCTGCCTGTAACTGTTCCGCCGTCACACCTGGGGCCATCTCAACCAGTTGAAAGCCATCGGGCGTCACGTCCAGCACACATAGATCGGTAATGATCCGGTTAACCACACCCTGTCCCGTCAAGGGCAGCGTGCAGTGGTGCAGCAGCTTGGCCGCTCCTCCGGGCGCGCTGTGCTCCATCAGGACGACCACGCGGCGCACGCCGGAGACAAGGTCCATGGCTCCGCCCATGCCCTTCACGCGCTTGCCCGGGATCACCCAGTTGGCCAGGTCACCATTCTCCGCCACCTGCATCGCGCCGAGAATCGCGAGATCGATGTGCCCGCCGCGGATCATGGCGAACGATTCAAAGCTTGAGAAGATGGAGGCTCCCGGAAGAAACGTCACGGTTTCCTTGCCGGCGTTGATCAGGTCCGCATCGACCTCGCTGGCCAGCGGGTACGGCCCCAGGCCGAGGAGCCCATTCTCCGATTGCAGCGTGACGCTCACGCCGGCCGGAATGTAGTTGGCCACCATGGTCGGCATGCCGATGCCGAGATTCACGTAAAACCCATCCTCGAGTTCAAGGGCAGCACGCTGCGCCATCTGCTGTCGTGTCCACGCCATCAGTTGGCCTCCCGTGTGGTAACGCGCTCGATCCGCTTCTCCGGATTGGGGTTGTGGACCAGGCGCTGCACGTAAATGCCCGGCGTATGAATCTGCTCCGGAACCAGCTCCCCTGCATCCACCAGCACCTCGACCTCGGCGACTGTCACCTTGCCGCTCATGGCCGCGCCCGGGTTGAAGTTCTGCGCGGTGTGCCGGTACACCAGGTTGCCGTGCGTATCGCCCTTCCACGCACGAACCAGCGCTACATCGGCACGGATGCCGTGCTCTAGGATGTACATCTTGCCGTCGAACTCCTTCTGCTCCTTGCCCTCCGCGACCACCGTACCGACGCCGGTGCGCGTGTAGAAGCCCGGTATGCCAGCACCCCCAGCCCGCATCCGTTCCGCCAGCGTGCCCTGCGGACAGAACTCCACCTCCAGCTCGCCATGGAGGTACTGCCGTTCAAACTCACCGTTTTCACCTACGTAGCTTGAAATCATCTTCGCGATCTGTCGCGTCGCCAGCAGCCGGCCCAGACCAATGTTGTCGATCCCCGCATTATTGCTGGCGATCGTCAGTCCGCGAGCGCCTGACCGCACCACTGCCTCAATCAACGCTTCGGGCACCCCGCAAAGCCCGAATCCGCCCACCGCCAGCAGCATGCCATCCTTGACTAGACCTTCCAGTGCCGCATCGGCGCTCGGCCACAACTTCTTCAACACACCCTCCCCGCAACATCCCGTTCGTATCGATCGGCCCTGACGCGCACCTTTACGCGAACATGTTCACCAACACCATACACGCCACACTCCAATGCTGAAAACCCGTCTTCATCCGGAAGTGGAAGGCGACGCTAGTTCAGAGTTCGTACGCACACTCTCCCACCGATGACTCATGTGCGGCCTGATCCCATGACGCGTATCGTATGGCAGCCTCGAGCAGCTGCCCGATGACCGCAAGATCGTCTTCCCCGCGCGGCGCATACACCATGACGTAGTTCACCGGCAGCTCCAGAGCGACCCCGGCAAGTCCATGCCGCTCTCCCCAACCCGCTGCAATTGCGGCGATCGCGTCCCGAGGACCCAGGATCATGTGCATGGAGTGATCGCTGGGGTGAATGTGAGCAATTTCTCCAAATGAGGGCGCTCCCTGGCCGCCTGTGGCTCTGCGCCGGATTGCCGGATGCCTCTTCTCCCAGTGTGACAGCGCATATTCCACCTGGAGCGCGTTTTCTGCCACAGCACGATCGAACAGCTGTCGCAAGGCAACACGCACCGGGTCACTCGGCAGCTGATCGAGTTGCCGGTGAGGCACGGGGTATGGGCTAACCTTGGGCCTGGTACCGGCACGCTGTCGAACGTCCACCCACGCACGCCAGCCATCGGTGGCAGAAGCGGCAATCGGGCCGACATCAAGCGGGTTGATCGCTTTCAGCCGCAGGCGTGTCGTTGTGAGCCAGCCGCGCCAGGTCGCCGGCAGCCCACCCGGTCCCAGCGAACGCCAGCGCGCATAATCCCACATGGCCCAGGCAGCTGCGGCACAGCCCGCAACCAAGCCGATCTTCCTCCATCCGGGCGCTTCCATCCATCCTCCACAGCTAAAGCTTGTTGGTGCTGCGCAGGATGCGCCGTACCTTCTTGGGCGAGATACTCAGGTTCTTCGCCACCAACGAGATGTTCTTCCCGCTGCGCAGCCACACCTTGGGAATCACGAGTTCGGCAAACTCCTCCTGCACCTGCTGAAAGGTCTTGTCACCCACCTGCCCATCACACCATGCGCGCAGCGTAGCATCCACTTGCGTGGCCCCGGCGAGCCGTGCCTTCAACACGCCCAGCTGCTTGTACAGGTGGTCGCGGTCATCGTGGGTCAACAGCGTGGCAGCTTTGCTCACCAGCTCTTTGGCGAGCTCCCAATCCTGAAAGAACTCTGAAGCCGCCACCAGTCCACGCGCAAGAAAGGCCTCGCACAGCAGCCGCTTGTTCTGGGTTTGCCGTGCGAGCGAGATCGCTGCCTCCGCATGATCCACAGCCGCATGTGCATGCAGACCGATGTTCGGCTCATCGCCCAATTGCTCTTCAGACCGTGCAAGGTCAACGGCGGACTGCACCACCCTTGCACGCGCCATCAGGATCTGGTCTCCCTTCTGCTCTGCCAGATCGTACGCACGTTGCGCTTCGGTGGCCGCTTGGTCGATGTCCCCACATTCCAGGTGAATATGCGCCGCATTGACCAGCACGGACCCGCTGCCGGTCTGGTGATGGTGCAATGCGTAAATCTGCCCCGCCTGTTCCAGCAAAGCCAACGCCTCACGGCTCATGCGAAGCGACTTAGCATGAACCGCTCCGCTTGCCTGTCCATCGCGCGGCTGTAGCTCCAGCGCCATCAGCCGCTTGACGTAGGCGGCGTTGACCAGGGCCCGCGCCATGTTGGGATGCCTGGGGCAACCGGCGCGGTAAAGCTCCATTGCGGCTTCAAAGTGTCGCAGGGCTCCTGCGTAATCGCCTGAGCGCCGCACAAACCGCCCACGCGCGGACTCGATGTTGCCTAAAGAAAGCGAGTGCCCGGTCGGCAGCAGCTCAATCTCGGCTTCAGTCAGAAGATCAAACGCATGTTGGCGCTTCCCGTCCTGGAACGCGAGCCAGCTTTCATGAATCTTTGTGACTGCCACCAGCTTCGGAGCGCCGGCCCGCTCCGCTGCCAGCCGGGCTGCGGCAATATTGCCGGCTGCCTGCTCGTAGTCGCCGAGCTTGCGATGCGCGCGCCCCTTCCAGAAGTTCGTGAGAAAAAGGAGGTAAGAACCCACATTCCCATCGCCGACACGCAACGCGGTCGCCAGGCTTTCTATCGCCTCTTCGAGTCGGTCGGTTGCTAAACTGCGGTAGCCCGAAATCAAAAGACGCTTCATGTAATCAACGAGCACTAGATGTGCTGGATCGCTGGTGACGTGTAAGGCTTCGAGCGTGTCCAGAAAATCGCAATCACGATAGCCAAGGTCTACCCACTGCGCCACGCACAGTAACAGCGCAGTCGGTATAGGCCTGATCCATTCCGGAGCCTCACTGTTGGGGAACGTCTCGTCAAGCAGGCGAAACCCTGTCGCTATCTCACGCTCGAACAGCGCGGCCTCCAGCCGGGACACTAGTAATGCCGTCCTCGCCGGATCAAAAGCCATGTTCCCGCTCCTGGTGCATCTCTCTGCAATTACGAACATGTTCAATATCGCAGACTGCGCGTTGCAGCCCACGACTGTCAAGCTTTAAGCGTCTTCGGTAGACCTTCCGGGAACGCTCTAGAACAGAAAACCACGACCAGGCCGCTTCGCACCCCGTCCGTTTCGGACGTTGGCTCCTTGCCGCAGCACGCCCTGGTCGATAGTGTTGGCCGGTAAAACTATTTCGCTCATTACGAGGCGCAAAGCATGAATACCCCTGCGAAGCAGGTCTATAAGTTTGGCAATGGCATCGTAGAAGGCAACGGAGGCATGGGCAGCCTGCTCGGCGGCAAAGGCGCAGGTCTTGCCGAAATGACGTTGCTTTCGGTTCCAGTCCCTCCCGGCCTCACCATCACGACGGACGTGTGCCGCTTCTATCTTGAGCACGCCGCGCTGCCCGTCGACCTGAAGCCGGAGCTCACACGCTCCCTGCTCTGGCTTGAGCAGCAGACCGGCAAACGCCTTGGCGACGCCCAGAATCCCCTTTTGGTCAGCGTACGTTCCGGAGCCCCCATCTCCATGCCTGGCATGATGGACACGGTGCTCAACGTTGGGCTCAATGACAAGTCCGTGCAAGGGCTTGCCGAGGCCAGCGGCTCCGAAGTATTCGCTCTGGACTCGTACCGCCGCCTGATTCAAATGTTCGGCTCCATCGTGCTCGATGTGCCGAAGCATGCGTTTGAAGAGGCGCTCGACGAGATCCGCGCCGGCAGCCAACCCTCCGCGAAGCAGGAGCTCTCCACCCAGAGCCTCACCTTGGCCATCGAGCGCTTCAAGTCCATCGTGCAGCAGCACACCGGCAGCCCGTTCCCGCAGGATCCGGCCGTGCAGCTCTTCATGGCCGTCGAAGCGGTCTTCCGCTCCTGGCGCAGCGACCGCGCCGTCTTCTATCGCAAGCTCAACGGTATCGCCGACGCCATGGGCACCGCGGTCACGGTGCAGGCGATGGTCTTCGGCAACCGCGGCATGGACAGCGGCACCGGCGTCGGTTTCACGCGCAATCCCTCCACTGGCGACCCGCAGGTCTTCGGCGAGTACCTCCCCAATGCGCAGGGAGAGGACATCGTCGCCGGCGTCCGCACGCCGCTCTCCATCTCCACGCTGGCCGACTCCATGCCCGGGGTCTACTCTGAGCTCCTTCAGCTCACCGACCAGCTGGAGCGCCACTACAAGGACGCGCAGGACTTCGAGTTCACCGTGGAGAAGGGCAAGCTCTTCCTTCTGCAGACCCGTGCCGCCAAGCGCGCCGGCCTTGCCGCCGTCAAGATCGCCGTCGACATGGCAAACGAAGGCCTCATCACGCGCAGCGAGGCCATCCGGCGTGTCAAGCCGGAGAGCCTGGTTGAGATGCTTTCACCTCAGCTCGACCTCTCGGACTCAAGCGAAGCCCCGCTCACCACGGGCCTGCCCGCCTCACCTGGAGCCGCGGTGGGCATGCTCGCGCTCTCTGCCAACGCCGCCGTCGCCATGCACGCGGAGGGCCACGCCGTCATCCTGCTGACCGAGGAGACCACCGCCGATGACATCCACGGCATGGATGCCTCCGTCGGCTTCCTCACCGCGCGCGGGGGCGCCACCAGCCATGCGGCCGTCGTGGCCCGGGGCATGGGCAAGTGCTGCATTACCGGAGCCCGCGAGATCTCCATTGACGCTTCCACCGGGATCGCCCGGATCGGCTCGCAGAACTTCCAGCAGGGCGACTGGATCTCGCTCGACGGCAGCACCGGCCGCGTCTTCGCCGGCAAGCAGCCCATGCGCGCCGCCAGCGAGCATCACCCCGAGCTTGACCAACTGCTCGCCTGGGCCGGCGACATCCCCAGCTGCAAGGTGCGCGCCAACGCCGACACTCCTGCCGACGCTCGGGCCTCGATGGGCAGCGGAGCTTCCGGCATCGGCCTCTGCCGCACGGAACACATGTTCTTCGCCGCCGGGCGCCTGCCGCATGTACGCGCCATGATCATGGCCGACACCACCGCGGAACGCATCGTCGCGCTCGATCGACTGTTGCCCATCCAGCAGAGTGACTTTGACGCGCTCTTCCGCACCATGGCTCCCCATCCCGTCACCGTTCGCCTGCTCGATCCGCCGCTGCACGAGTTCCTGCCCTCTCACCACGACATCGAACAGGAGCTGGCCGCCGCCAAAAGCGAGGAAGACTGGGACCGCTATCTCACGCTGGGCAAGGTACGAGACCGCATCGAGGCCCTCACAGAGTCAAACCCGATGATGGGTCATCGCGGCTGCCGCCTCAGCCTCACCTACCCGGAGATTCTCCGGATGCAGGTACGCGCCATCCTGCAGGCTGCCCTCGCTGTCACTGCCGATGGTTTCGAGCCGCACCCGGAGATCATGGTTCCGCTGGTCTCGTCAGAAGAAGAGATGCACGTGCTTACCGATCTCATTAACGCCACAGCGTCTGAGGTCTTCGCAGCCCATAACGCGAGTGTCCCTTACAGGATCGGCACCATGATCGAGCTCCCACGCGCCGCCCTGTGCGCCGGATCCATCTCGAAACACGTCAGCTTCATCTCGTTCGGCACGAACGACCTTACCCAAATGACCTACGGCTTCTCTCGCGACGATGCCCGCAGCTATCTCGACTCCTACCTCGAGCAGGGCATCTTCAAAGCGGATCCGTTCATCACCATCGATCAGGAAGGCGTTGGAGAACTCATGCGCATGGCCATCGCGAGCGTCCGACGGGTGAATCCAGCCATCAAGATCGGCGTCTGCGGCGAGCACGGCGGCGATCCTGAATCCATTGCTTTCTTCCACACGCTCGGTGTTGATTATGTCTCCTGCTCCCCGTCCCGTCTGCGCATTGCTCGCTTCGCTGTCGCCAAGGCGGGGCTCGCCTCCGCGGCGAAGCAGGACAGCGCCGAATTGGCTCTCGCCTCCTGATCCCGCTCCACACTCCGGCACGACAAACCCGCAGAGGTCACGCCTGACTCTGCGGGTTCGGTCATGTAGGCCTAAATATCAATTCCGCTTCCGGCGCGGCTGCGGCATGCCCGTGTAACCCGCTACCGTACTCCCGCGCAAAGCGTGTGACGCTGGAGAACGACTTGCAATCGAGCGCCGGTACAGGTGCGCTAATCTCAGCGAGTGGCTCACAGATGGATCGGAAGACCTGATGGTCAGGCGACTCAGACGGTGTGATCGCCGTCCTCATGCCATTGTTCCCGCTGTGATAGCAGTAGCCGAGGAAACTCTCGCGGACAAAGAGCAGCGCACGCCAAGAGAGCTCTCAGGGCATGCGCTGCTCGCTACCTCATCGAACACGGGAGACTTTGAGCAGGTCTAAAACTCGAAACAGCCAGGGCAGCTGCACGGAAAGTTCGACGAAGGCACGCTGTCGGAACTTGCCACAGTCTCCTTCTTTGTATCCGGCTTTGTCAGTATTCGTTGCACTGCCTTTGCCTCTGCACTTCTACGGCTGATCTCCATGCGCTCCATAATGCCTCCTGGCGAGTAACTTCCTCCCCAGTAGACGGTGATTGAGCAAGACGCGCAATCACCGCCTGTCCGTTCTGGACGAGAGCCGATTCGTCTCACATGGCCAGCCTTCATGACGGGATCGCTATCCGGAGCGAAGCAACGATCTCCCGCCAGGTGATGCTAAAGCTTCAGCAGCCGTTCCACATTGCCGTGACAAATCTTTGCCCTGTCCAACTCGCTGATAGGCGCGTTCTCAATGAAGTGAACCGCCTCTGCCGTGTACTCATAGGGATAGTCGACAGAAAACATGATCCGGTCCGCCCCCAGCGCCGCAAGGGTGCAAAGCAGCGGCGCCGCCGAGAACGATCCTGCCGTCGTGACCATGATATTGCGCTGAATGTACTCCGACGGCAGCAGCTTGACGTGGTTCGTGTGCTGCATCATCTTGTACCGGCTATCCAATCTCCAGAGAATGAAAGGCAGCGTCTCGCCCATGTGTCCCAGCACCAGCGTGGACTTGGGGAACTGATCGAAGACACCGCCATAGATGATGCGCAGCACGTGCCCAGCAGTCTCCGATCCCCACGCCCAGCCCGGTCCCGCCATCTCCGAATATCCCGCCTCATTGCTGGGCTTGGCCGGCGCATCGGCTGGGTGCAGGTAGATCGGCACCTCCAGCGCTTCGGCCCTCTCCCACACCGGCCAGAACTTCTTGTCATCCAGGTATTCGCCATTGGTATGACCGTTGATCAGCGCGCCTTTCATGCCCATCTGGCTAACGCAACGCTCCAGTTCATCCGCCGCCGCCGTCGCATCCTGCATCGGCAGGTGCGCAAAGCCGGCATAGCGCGTGGGATGGCGCTGGATCTGCGCCGCCAGAAGATCATTGATCTCTTTCGCGGTGGTGATGGCCTTCTGCGTGTCCTTCTCCAACTGGACCCCAGGCGAGGTGACCGACAGCACGCACATATCGATGCCGTTCTTGTCCATGTCCTCAAGCCGCATCTGCTCCATGTCCATCAGCCGCGGCTTCACATACTTCAGGAAGTCGCCATCGATGGTACTCACCACATCCGTCGCGTACTCTGACATCTTTGGTGTTGAAAAGTGTTCTTCCAGTACGATCTTCTTGACCTTTGCCATTGCTATCTCCGCTTCCTGGTAATCGCCGCACGCACACGGTGAGCGGCGCTGCGCCACACAACGGCGAACATGTTCACCGTTGGCGAGTCTTTCCCAACGCTCCCTCACTTGTCAAGCGTCGCACTCAGTTGATTCCCGGCGCTGCTTCCGCCATTGTTGACAATCATGCCTTCCGCCGGCCGCTTTTCAAAAGCGAACACATTCACAAAGCAGCTCACGTCTCAGCATTCCGGATGGAGATGCTGAACGGCGCCTGTGCCTCTTGCACTCACCCTACCCAGTACACCTTGGAGTCGCGAGTTTGATTCATCTGAGTGCCACCCGTTAGGGTTCACCGGCAGGCTGTCGGCTCAACATAGGGATGAGCGGGACATCATAGCGGCTGGCCTCCTCACATGCGGAAGAGCTCTTCTGCGTTGGCATGTGCAATCTTCTCCCTGTCTTCAACGGAGACGGGCAGCGTTTCTAAAAATCTTCGCGCGCCTGCGAGGGTCAGGTATGGATAGTCAACGGAGTAGAGGATTCGATCGACTCCGACAACGCTGCGTATGAACTCGAAATGAGGTAAGTTCAACATCCCGCTTGGAGTGACGTACACGTGCTGCTTGAAGGTATCCGTGATGGATCGTGACAACCCGGACACCTCCTGCGGAATCATGTCGTCGAGCCGTTGCAGGTAAAAGGGAACCATCTCTCCCCAATGACCGCTGATGATCTGCAGATTGCGGAAGCGGTCGAACTTCTTTGCCAACAGCAAACGCAACAGCTGGATACCGGCTTCGTTGTGCCAGCCCCAGCCGAAGAGAGACAGCCTTGCCGTCACCTGCTTGTCGAGATTGCCATAGTACGGCTGCTGCACCGCAGGCAGCGGATATCCTGGATGCACATACAGTGGCACACGAAGCTCATCTAGCTTCGATAGGATCGGCTCGAAGCGTGCGTCATCAAGGAAGACTTCGCCAGGACGGCCGAGCAGCATCGCTCCTACGAAACCAAGCTGCTTCACCGCGCGTTCCAGCTCATCGGCCGCTGCATCCGGATGGCGCCACGGCAGCGAGGCGAAGCCTCCGTAGCGAGTGGGGTTGGTGCGCACCGACTCCGCCAATCTGTCGTTGGCCTGTATCGTAAGCGCAACTTCCGATCCGATCGGCGTATTCTGGGGCGGGCTGCTGCAAGAAAGAATCTGCATGTCTATCTTGTGCTGATCCATCTGTGCAAGACGCCCCGGACCGGTATCTGCGCCAAGCTCGCTCGAGATGCGAAAGTCGATCGCCATGGGGAGCATCTCGTCTCCGTCCTCTACTTTTCCTCGGAAGGTAGAGCCGACCTCCGTCATGTAAGGAGCTTCGGCTTGCTGGGTCGGCCGGCCTGCTTTGAGCAAATCAGGATCGATGACGTGTTCCTCGACGCAGATGATTTTCATAGGTTCTCCATTCCTTTGATGACCCCCACCGTTGCCAAGACGCGTGTTCTTCTTGCCAACGCCTCGTGCACGACACACTCTTGAGCAATCTCACGGCTTGCTCCTGATCTAGCTCAGCCGCATACACTTAGCATGTGCGTTGGGCAATGACCTGCGCACCGCACCTGTGCATGCGTTCATCCGGTTCAAACCTGGCAGCACACATGGAAGCAATTCTGCTTCTTGTCAGCACGTCGTGCTGACAGGCACAGCGTCTGCCTCGGACCGCGGTCGGTCTTCGGCTACGCAACACCGGTCAAGTCGCAGGGGTGAAGTGAGCTGCGGCACGGAGATCTTCGGTCCCAGCGGAACACAGGGACACATCTGTCCACAGGAACCTTCTGCGGCTATGGCGTCACCCTCACGTCACCATAACGCTCTGCTGCCGCGACGGGAGCTGCGCTTCTCGCCTAGGGTCTCCCCAAATCAAGGGCGTATAGGTTCCCTGTTCCCACCCTGGGCTGAACCAGGGGTTCTCCGTCAGGAGTTACACCTCCGAAGAAGTAGTTGGCAGCTTCTCCATCATGAAAGTTACTCAGATCAGCAACCGTACGTACACGCCCGCTGGGCACTTCTACTTTCAAAATGGGCTCTCGATCCGCAGAGAAAGCGTGTAAGTAGACCGCTTTACTGTCGGAACTCCACACCGGGTCAGCGGCGCTTGTGGAGATCAATCGCTGCCAATGGCGGAGCGCGACATCGTAGAGCATGACGCTTCTCTGGTCGAGCGTTAAAGCAATAATCCAACGCCCATCGGGCGACCAACGGGGACTGAAGAGATTCTCAGAGTCCGAAATGTCCTCCATCTCGTGCGTGGAAAGCTTAAGGATCTTCAGGGTATGAGAGCCGCTCTCTTTGCCCATGAGATCCGGCTCCCGGCCGAACACTAACCGGTCACCGTCGGGTGACCATCCTGGGTCAGCCGCATTGCGCGCTTCAGAAAGTAACGCTTCAGCCTTTCCGCCGTTTGCGTCCACAAGATAAATCTGCCAAACGCCGCCCGGCTTCCTTGCCATCGCTGCCAGCCGTGTTCCATCCGGCGACCAATGCGCAAGAAAAACCTCTAGGGCATCAGGGGTAAGCCGAATCCTATCGGAGCCATCGGCGTGTGCGCGCCAAAGCTTTTGGTGAATATCCGTCCAGGCGACCCACTTACCATCTCGGGAGTATGCAATGCGATTGGCTTCCGCGAGAAATGCGGGCGCGGAACGAAACTCCTTCGCCACAGCATCGAATCGCTGCAAGCCTGAAGGTGACTCCAAACCGAGAAAGAAGATGCGGCTTCCGCTTTTTGCCGAAGCGGGAGAAAGCGAACGCAGGGGGCCGTTTGTCAGTTGCAGAAGTCGAGCGTGGCGACCGGAACCCGTGAGCTGCCAAAGGTTATCGTTCGCCTGAAAGACGTACGATTTCCCATCTGGGAGCCAAACGCCGCAACATACGGGAAGCCGCTCAAGACTGGGCAGGCTGACCGCCTTTGCCTCATGACTTTTGTTGTCCATCTCCCAAAGAGAGGCGGCGTGAGTCACCGGATCGAATAAGGTGAATCGCAGCAACTGTCCATCTGGAGACCAGCGCAACCAAAAAGCACGACCCGGTAGCTTCACGTAGGGGACGGCAGCATCTTCGCTTGGCGATATCTCGGTCAGGTCATTGCCTGTCGCGATAAGAATGCTCGCTCCATCAGGCATCCAGGCTGCATCATGAGCGAGCACGCCTGGGATGCGACGACCGCTGCCGCCTACGGAGGGCACGACCCAGAGTGGCTGCTCGGATTCACTTGACTGGCGGCTGAGCAGCAATAATCTCGAGCCATCCTTTGAGATGTCGGCCAGTGAATTCGAAGAAATCTCATCGGGGACTGCGATTCCTTGCACCTCCCCGGTGTTCACGTCAATGGAAGAAAGGCGGGGCCGTCCGTTGACCATCACAGACGTGAACACACGCTCGCCCTCTACCGCCATCGTAAGAAAGCTTTCAGGATTCGGCGGGCCGAGTGAGATTGGAGTGTAGTGCGTTACCTGATCGACTCGGAAAGGTGCTGTGTCTGGTGGAGCTTCAAAAAACGATCGTGCGGTAAAAACGATTGCCCCGACGGATACCAGCATGAGGCAAAGGTGGATGAGCTTAACCTCGCCCCAACGCCGTATTGTTGGTTCAGCCGCCAGGCCTATGAGTCCCCGCACGGGCTGTACGCCGGGCCGTTCGAAAACGCCGGCCGCGGCCAGAGACCTCGTACTCTCTGCGTCACTCGTAGCGAGCGCGGCATGGGGTAACGCAAGAGGGTCCGCCAGCTCAGGTTCAGACCCGCCCGTTACGCCCGGGCTCGCCTCGCTGGCGAGTGGGCCGTGAGATACCCCCTCCACGATGGTGGACATCACGCGATGAGAAGTCGGCACGCTATCGACTGGAGCAATGAAACGATATCCCCGCTTCGGCAGTGTCTCTATAAATCGGGGATTATCGGCAGAGTCGCCTAAGGCCTCTCGAACCTTGTTGATAGCCGCTGCGATGGCTTGATCGAAATCGACGGTAGTATTCGTGCCCCATATCTCGAGTTGGAGTTCTTCTTTCGTCACCGTCTCGCCGGAGCGCTCTAGGAGTCTGGCTAGAACCCGGAACGGCTGTCTGGAAAGCTTGATGCGACGGCCCGACTTCCACAGCTCGCCGGATCGCAGGTCCGCTTCGAAGAGTCCAAACGCTACATGCTCCATCTTGTCCTGAGTCAACAAAGCTGATTCTCCTGCGCCGATCATCATATACCATGCGTAATGGATGAATACGGAGCTATAACATGCTCATTATAAATGACTTATTTGTGAATCTTAAAAACACTCGAAGTGTATCGAACAACCATTGCGCAAAATCTTCGGAGAGGAAGAGGGTGACCATCGAACCGCTATCGCTACTCACTTCTACGTGCTGAGCTATGCCGGTCGGAATCTTTGGAGAAGCCAAATGACCATGAAGCAAATGTTCAACCGCATCTTGAGGAGACAGGCGACGATCGCGATCCCATTCCTTGTCGTGTCTGCGCTCTCCTCATCCATCGTCCCACGTGCCATTGCACAGTCCGATTCGGGCCGGGTGGTTGGAACGGTAGTGGATACGACGGGCGCCGCCATCACGAACGCCAGCATCACCCTTCTCAATAGCGCAACCGGACTGAAGCTGACTGGCACGTCCAACGGAAGCGGTGAGATTAACGTCTCGGCCGTACCCGCCGGCAACTACGTCGCAACTGTGACCGCGCAAGGTTTTCAGACCCAGACCCAGGCGCTTACAGTACGGGTGACCACCAGCTTGACGCTGAACTTCTCCCTGAAACCGGGTGCGATAACGGACACGGTTGAAGTCACAGGCGCTGCCTCCCTGGTGAACACATCCGATCCGACTCTCGGTGAAACGATCGAAGGCAAGCAGATCACCGAACTGCCTTTGAACGGACGCAACGCTCTAAATCTCGCCCTGCTCACTCCAGGGGTGACGCAAGGAGCCTACGCCGAACAGGGCCAGGATACAGCGGGCCGCCATGGGGATACCGGCGGCAGTGCTATCTCAGTCAACGCAACACGACCCCAGGCCAACAATTTCATCCTGGACGGCGTGGACAACAACGACAGTCTCCAGAATGTCATCCTCTTCTTCCCACCCGTTGACGCCACGCAAGAGTTCAAGGTCGATACCAGCGTAGCCCCGGCGCAATACGGCCGTGCCGGCGGAGCTCTGGTCATCAGTTCCATCAAGTCCGGCACCAACCAGCTTCACGGTTCGGCATTTGACTTCTACCGCAGCAACAAGTGGGCGGCAAACCCGAACTACTCATTTCCGTACAACGGTCTGCCCGCTGGGCCGAATCCCCCTTATAACCGTAATCAGTTCGGCGGTTCCGCCGGATTCCCCATCATTAAGGACAAACTCTTTCTCTTCGGCGATTACGAAGGCACACGCTATCAACAGCCCGCGGGGAGCGGCTACGATACTGTGCCCACCGCGAAGATGCGCATAGGTGACTTTAGCGAGCTGCTCAATCCGGTCCTTGCAAGTAATGGCATCACGAATGGCGCTGCTCCCTTCTATACGACGTACTTCCCCAATTGCTACCCGAATGCAGCTACGTTGAACAATGTGTTCCCTGCCACCGGCAGCAAGGGTCAGATTTTTGACCCACTCACCTGCGCACCGTTTCAGGGCAACATCATTCCGACGAATCGTCTGAATCCGGTTTCAGTGAATTACCTCAACGCATTTCCGCTGCCTACGCGCACGGACCGCCTGATCGGCAATTACTTCTACCAGCAAACGCAAATCGGTAAGTACAACACGTTCGACACGCGCCTCGACTGGACGGCTTCCAGCAGCGATATATTTTTCTTCCGATTCTCATACGACAACACCAGCTCAAATCAAAACTCGCAGCTCGCGCAGAACGGAACCAACCCACCATTGAATGCTTCGGGCCAACAAAACTATCTGCATGGCCGCGGCTACGACCTGGGTTACACGCACACGTTTTCTACACGCGCCGTCAACGAGGCCCGCATCGCATACAACCGCGATAACTATGGCTACCTGCCTCCAAACTACGGTGTCTCTGTGGGCGCGATACTCGGGATCCAGAACACGACCTTAGGAGCCGCAAAGAACACGGGAGGACCCTTGACGGGCGGCTATGGAACCGACCTCACATACACGGGCGATTACGGTCCATTTGAGGTGCCCCAGAACATCTATGAAGTTACCGACACGGTAACGCTCAACCTTCACAGTCATCAAGTAAGTGCTGGTGGAACAATTCTCCGCCGTGTAACAAACTACTACCGGCCGATTGAAGGCAAGGGCGGCCTCTTCTACAGTCCCCAACTCTTTACCGGCTATGACGAAAGCGAATATCTGGTAGGCGGCGTGAGCCAGTACCAGATCGGCGCGCAGACAGGCTTCTTCTCAAACATCAATCAGGAAGACGGCCTGTTTGTTCAGGACAACTGGCGGGCCAACAAACGTCTGACTCTGAACTTAGGTCTCCGCTACGACCTTATTACGTGGCCCTATGAGGCGCACAACCAGCAGAGCTCGTTCAACATAAACAACGGCCAGGTGCTGGAAGCCGGTGTCAATGGTGTCTCCAAAACCATTGTCAAGCAGGACTACATGAACTTCGCACCCCGCGTTGGGTTTGCCTATGACCTGAGCGGAAACGGTAAGTTAGCGCTTCATGGCGGATACGGCATCTTCTATTTTCCAGACTACGGCGGCATCAATAACCAGCTCGGGCAGAACGGCCCTTTCAGCGGCAACAACTACTTCCTCGCGCAAGACGGATATTGCATCACCCTGAGCGGCCAGACCGCGACAAGGCAGGCGCCTAACTCCTGTGCTGGGTACACTGACCCGTCCAAGGTGACGGCGGCACTGCCATTGCCTGCTACCACCGCTACGTTCAACCCCGCAAACCCTCCGGCCAATATCGGAGGCACGGCAATCAACGTCAACAACCAGCACAGCCGCCTTCAGCAGTACAACGTGCAGCTTCAACAGCAGCTCAGTCCTCGCGACGTATTCAGTGCCGCATACGTCGGCACGCACGGGGATCGGCTTTCCACCTTCTACAACCTGACGCAGTACCACATCGGCGCGACGACGCTACCGTATGCAAACCAGGATGGCGGCATCACGTACAACTGGTACAACGGCAGCTCAAACTACAATGGGTTGCAATTGCACTACGAACACCGCACCAATAACTTCCTCGCGACTGCCTCCTACGCCTGGTCTCACGCTCTGGACAATACGAACAGCCCTTACGGCGGCACTCCCGTGGCAGTCTTGTTGTATTACGACCAGGCTGCGAATTATGGCAACTCCAGTCAGGACGAGCGTCACATCTTCAGCTCATCCTTCGTCTATAACCTGCCATTTGGAAGAGGTCAGCTGTTCGGAAAAAATGCAAATCACGTCGTGGATTTACTTATCGGGGGATGGCAGGTGAACGATATCGTTCAACTCTCAACCGGACAGCCCATTGACATTCAGGCAGGCGGCAGCGGCAAACAAACTGTAACAAACCGGCCCGATCTGATAGCTCCCATTAAGTATCCGAAGACGCTGACCAAATGGTTTGATCCCTCCTCGTTCAACTCCACCAACCTTCCTTACCAACAGGCGACGGACGGCACGGGAAACTTGGTTTACACCCGAGTGGGAACTCTGGGTCGCAACGCGGTCTATGGGCCAGGCTTTCGAGACATGGATCTTGGCGTACAAAAGAACTTCCATATTCTGGAAGGCAAGCAATTAGAACTGCACGGGGACGCGTTCAACGTAACGAATACACCCAGCTTTGCCAATCCGAGCAACGTGGACGCAGGTTCTGTCTTCGGCGCGATCACTGGGCTTCGTAGCTCATCACGAAAGATTCAGTTAGCCGCTCGCCTGGTTTTCTAGCGGGACGGGGCCGCGCCGCTCGCCAGGGCGCGCGCGGTCCCGTACATTTGCTTGCTTTGCGCCGAATCCTTTGCCTTTTTTGTAGGAGCCTTCATGCTGTCTGCCTTTCTTTTCCTGCACAAGCAGATACGAAAAGCAAAGATCAATCCATGTACCTGTGCGGCCTTGTTTACGCTCATCCTGTCTCTCCTAATCACTTCAGTCGGCGCCAAAGCTCAAGCCAACGATGAAGCTGATACTCCGGTCCGTGCACAGAACGTGCCTTCATGGATGGACCAGGCTATTTTCTACGAGATTTTTCCCCGGGCATTTTCCTCCGCCGGTGATTTGAACGGCGTGACCGCCAGGCTGGACACTTTGCAAAAGCTCGGCGTAAACGTGCTCTGGCTCATGCCGATCCATCCCATCGGCAAGACGCATCGGCTTGGCACGTATGGCAGTGTGTATGCAGTGAGCGACTACTATGCGATCAATCCGGACCTTGGAACCAAAGCTGACCTCTTGCGCCTGGTGCAGGCCGCGCATCAACGGCATATGCGCGTCATCCTGGATGAGGTGCCGAACCACACGGCTTGGGACAGCGTCATGATGTCCCATCCTGCCTACTACAAACAGGATTCCGCCGGAAAGGTACTCTACCCGCATAACTGGACCGATGTAGCGGCGCTGAACTATGACAATCCGGATCTGCGCAAGTACATGGTGGATGTCTTTGCCTATTGGTTGAAGACGTTCGATCTTGACGGATTTCGTTGCGACGATGCGGGAGACGTACCGACAGCGTTTTGGGATAAGGCGAGTTCTGCGCTCCGGGACATTCGCCCCGACGTGCTCCTTCTGGCGGAGGCGTCACAGCCCAATCTCGTTCGTCAAGATTTCAATCTCGATTACGCCTGGCCTCTGCTGGAGACGATGAATCAAGTCATCATGCACGGCAGGCCGGCGTCTTCCATCCAGAACGAAATGGTGGCGCAGGCGTCGCGCTTTCCTCCGGGTAGCTGGCACATGCTGCTGAGCGACGATCACGATACGCGCCGCGCTATCGTGCGCTATGGTGCACAGGCAGCACTCGCGGCTTCAGCATTGGTTTTTACCTTGCCCGGCGCACCCATGCTTTACAACGGCATGGAGGTCGCCGACACCACGCCCTCAACTGGGCCGGCTCTCTTCGAAAAAGAACCGGTCTTCTGGCAGTCCGCCCAGGTAGAACCTGCCGTTCCAGAGTTCTACAGGGTGATCATCCCTCTTCGCGAGAGCTCACCTGCTCTGCGGCACGGCGAACTCGTCTGGATTCATAACTCCGATGAGAACCACATCGTGACGTATCTGCGGCGCTCGCCCGAACAGACCGTGCTGATTGCCGTAAATCTCTCAAGTGTTCCCTTTTCAGGCAGCATTGAGGCGAGCTCCGGCTCCTGGCAGGAGGTCACGCTTAACAACGTAGCGCATGTCGGTGAAGCAGGCATGCCCACGGCGCAGGCTCCGGAGTTGCCACCCGCTGTGGCTCTACCCGCACTCTCCCTGCCCCCCTACGGTGTACGCATCTTCCTCGACTCTCAACACCTCAACGCACAGTGAGTGAATCAACCGAACCATCGTTCCTAAGGAGTCGTTTTGTTCTCGCTATCTTCCAGCTTTGTCTCTCTGTCGGGAAGACTCCCCACGGTCGCAGGCGCCGCATTGCGGAGATGCGCCACTGGCATAGTCTCACTCTCCTTGGGTGCAATGTCTTTACAAGCAACCGCACAGGCTGTCTCTCTGCGGTCTTTGCCAAACGGTGTCCATGTTCAGAACGCGGGCCAGGTCATGGAGGTTACCGCGCTCCGCGATGACGTCGTGCGTGTCCGTGTTTGGCCACAGGGCCAAGCTCCTGAGAACGCATCATGGGCCGTGTTGCCGGCAGCATTGCGCAGTACCGCCCCTGTTACGGCAGAGCCGCAGGGCTTTTCGACGGGCAAACTGCGCGTCGTCGTCAGCCCAGCTCTCGCGCTCACAGTCTCGGATTTGAGCGGCCATGTGTTGCAGCAGGACGCAGAGCCCGTCGTGCGCCATGGCACGGACTTCCGTGTCTACAAACGATTGACCTCAGACGATCATTTCTTCGGTCTGGGCGATAAGCCGGGTCCACTCGATCGCGCGGGCGAGGCGTTCACGATGTGGAACACCGACCAGTTCGGCTGGCAGGAGTCCTCAGATCCGATTTACAAGAGCATCCCTTTCTTTCTGGGGATGCGGCAAGGCAGGACGCTGGCTGTTCTGCTCAACAACACCTACCGTAGCTTCTTCGACTTTGGCCGCGAGAACCCGCACGAGTACAGCTTTGGCGCAACGGATGGTCCGCTCGACTATCTCTTGATCTATGGGCCGGAGCCCAAAGAGGTCCTCTCGACGTATGCCTGGCTTACCGGACCCACGCCGCTGCCGCCGCTGTGGTCGCTTGGCTTCCAGCAGTCCCGCTACACGTATTCACCAGAGTCGGATCTGCTCGCAGTCGAGCACCGCTTGCGCGCGGATCATATTCCCTCGGATGTTCTTTGGCTGGACATCGACTTTCAAAAAAACAACATGCCGTTCACGGTCGATCCGGAGCGATTCCCAAACTTCCCCCAGATGATCAAAGACCTCAGGGCAGATAACTTTCGTCTGGTCACCATAACGGATCTTCACATCGCGCAACAACCTGGGATCGGCTACGCCCCCTACGATTCAGGCATGGCAGGCGATCACTTTGTGAAACTGCCGGACGGTTCGCGCTACGTCGGAACGGTATGGCCGGGCCCGTCGTTGTTCCCGGAGTTTACTCAGGCGCAGACACGAGAATGGTGGGGAACACTGTTCAAGGACTTTGTCGCTCAGGGAGTTTCCGGCTTCTGGAACGATATGAATGAACCGGCTGTCTTCAACGTGCCGACCAAGACAATGCCGGATAACGTGCAGCATCGCATGGACACACCGGGCTTTGTGAAGCGCACCGCAACACATCTCGAGATTCATAACGTGTACGGGATGCTGAACTCGCAGGCTACCTACGAAGGCCTGCTGCATCTGCGGCCGGACGAGCGGCCCTTTGTCATGACCCGCGCCAGCTTCGCCGGGGGCCAGCGGTACGCGGTCACGTGGACCGGCGACAACAGCGCCACCTGGAACCACCTGCGCATGACCATGCCGCAACTCATGAATCTTGGGCTCAGCGGGTTCTCCATGGCAGGTGCCGACGTGGGCGGCTTCGCCGGCTCCCCCTCACCCGAACTGCTGACGAAGTGGTTGGAGATCGCCGCCTTTCAGCCGATCGATCGCGACCACTCCGCGAAAGGAACACGTCCGCATGAGGTTTGGGTAGATGGCACGGCGCAGGAGGACATCCGCCGTCGCTTCATCGAGGAGCGGTACCGTCTGTTGCCTTACCTGTACACCACAGCGGAAGAGACCTCGCACTCCGGTGTCCCGATCATGCGGCCCCTGTTTGTTGAGTTTCCCCATGCAACCGCAGACGAGCACCCAATCGATCTCGATGACAACGGCAGCGAGTTCATGGTGGGAAAGGATCTCCTGGTAGCGCCCAATCCCTCTCCGGATGAAGTCGCGCCGTACGAGATCCATCTGCCGCCCGGCACGTGGTATGACTACTGGACCGGTGAAAAGTTCGAGCGGAGCAACAAGGCACAGCTGCGCGATCTCGAGCAGCGCGACAAACTTAACGTCGACAAGCCGCTCATGGTTCAACCCAGATTGGAGATGCTGCCGGTCTATGTGCGAGGTGGCGGCATTGTGCCTCTGGAACCCCTCACGCAAAGCACGGCAGAAAAACCAGTCGGGCCATTGACGCTGCGGCTCTACCCGGCAACCGGCGCGGGCACACCGTGTACAGGTGAGGTGTACACAGACGATGGCCACAGCTTCGAGTACCGCAAGGACCAATTTGCGCGGGTACGGTTCACGTGCACCCCTGGTCCGGATGGCTCGCTGTCTCTACAGATATCCCCGCAAGAGGGCAGCTTTCTACCTTGGTGGACGCAGTACCAACTTGAAATTTATGGGTGGACTGCAAAGGCGAACACGGCCTCCATCGAAGGAACAAATTACCCCTTGGAACGACACGCGACTGCTTGGAGCGTCACAATACCGGCCAACACCCGTGGAGAGGTCGTTCTACTCCGATAACGTACCCGCTTAGAGCACCACACGTATGCTCCGCCAAGCAACTTCGAAAAGATCACTTATAAGTTCGGGCGCCGAGCGCGTTCGCGAGGCTTCGCGGAAGTGTTTGAATACTCGCTCCTGGCGCCTTCAAACGGGCCTGGCTACTTACCCAGACTGAACCCCGTAGTCACGCCGACCTGTACTTTGCTGCCGTCATAGGAGACCGTGACCCCGCCGAGTGGAGTTAAAGCATCGCCCTTCTTGAACACATACACGCCAACACCGCCCTTTGCGCTGCGATTGGCGTTGCCTGCATCGGCGCGCGCAAAGGCATCCAGCGCAATCCGGTTTCCAAAGCCCGGCACGGATACGCCCTTATCGTTGCAAGGAGCTGATTTGTTAAGGCAAGCTGCACTCTTGTCAGGCCGCACCAGATACTGCAGCACATCGAAGTAGATCGGGACACCCACATATTGGTTATAGACACCGTAATAGCCGGCCTTCGAAGTCACGACGCTGCTGGAACTTCCGGCAGGTGCAGGCGCAACAACCGTCTGGAATTGCACGGCCTGAAGATCGTCTAGATTGTTACGCCGCTCAACCCCGCCCGCCAGGCCAATGATCCGTTCCCCGGCCATCGACCAGTTGATGACCTCGAGCACCCGGAAACGGTCGAAATTGCGTTGTGCCGCGGAGGCCGCTACCGCTGCATCCGAAACGTAGAAGCTGGAACGGCTGTATCCGACGTCTGTGACCCACCAGGCCTCGCCCTCCGGCTTTACGGAGGTTGGCTGAACCGGCACGCCAACCGGCAAATCTGCCGGTGCTTTGGATTTTGGCTTGTAATTCCAGTGGGTCCCGATCGTGAAATCACCTCCGCCCGTGGGAGCCTTTGGCTTATCCGAGCTAAACAGGCTGGTCACCCCGCTGCTGGCTGTGGCAAACACCTCATATCCAAGCGCAATCCGTTTGGTATCGCGCTTCACATAAGAGATCGAAGCCTTGCTGTCGCCGAAATTCAGCGCAGCGGTCGACCGCTGCGTGTAGATGCTCGTCGCGCCATCACTCGATTGAAAAAGTGACTCCTGCCCGCGCATGGCGAAAGGCGCGGCGAACAACGCAATCAAGACGGCATAACGTGCACGAAGCATAGGACCGGTGATCCCCTTTTCATCGAAAGTTTGCATGGCCGGACGCAGCAGGATGCGGAATCCTCTAGGCAGCAGGAGGCGACATCCTCTAGTTGGTGGCCGCCGCCCCACAGAGCGTGTCTGGCACCTTCGCCTGCAAATAAAACTCGTACGCTCCGCCATGCGGAATCGTGTCGGAGTAGACATAGATTTTGTCCGGCGTGCCGGTTGGGCAATGGGTCGTCACGGCAATGGACCAGTCTTCGCCCGTGATGCCGGCCGCATAACAGTGGATGAGAACCATGTGATCCACACCGACTGTGATCGATCCCTTCCAGTCCTTCCCACTCTGCTGAAGATCCACCTCCAGCTCCTGGAGTTCGAGTGTGGGCGTTAGATCACACGTAACAACGCAGTCAAATGAAACGTTACGCAAGCAAGTGCCTCCTGGCCGGCAATCCAACCTTCACGAAGAAGTAAGCTAAGTTGTGGGGGTATGCATGGTGTACCCGAATTTCTGTGAGCCGGCAAGCGAATAAAATGATGCGCAGGTCCTAGGACCCTCAGGTGGCTTGAGGCCATTGCCTGCACGTGACTCGCCTATGTCATGTAAGTTGCATTCCAGCACACGCATTCACCTTTGGTTGAAACATCCGTCCATCTATCGTGCTCGTATCTAATGAGGGAGTTACCGTGATCGACACTCTGCCCAAATACTCGCAGCCTTCCGCCGGCCCTCGTTCCACGCCGCTGCTCAGCCGCCGGACATTCGTGTTCACCGCATGCAGCTCAGCCAGTATGGCAGCGCTCACCCTGTCGCGCCCGTCGCTCGCTGCGGCAGCCGCTGGCATGGTTACCATCGTTGAATTTTCCGACGCAGGCAAGCCAACCGGCAAAGCCACCGTCCCCAAGGTCATCCGCTCTGAAGCGGAATGGAAGCAGAAGCTGGCCCCGATCTCCTTCGACGTCACCCGCCGCGAAGGCACCGAGCGCGCCTTCACCGGCAGCACCTGGAACAACCACGACAAGGGCTTCTACCGCTGTATCTGCTGCGACAACGCACTCTTCAGTTCGGAGACAAAGTTCGAATCCGGCACCGGCTGGCCCAGCTTCTGGCAGCCCATCGCCAAGGAGAACATCGTCGAAATCCACGACATGAGCTTCGGCATGGAACGCACCGCAGTAGCCTGCCGCGAATGCGACGCACACCTCGGCCACGTCTTCGACGACGGCCCGCGCCCTACCGGCCTTCGCTACTGCATGAACTCAGCTGCCATGCGCTTCGTCAAAACCGCCTGAAAGCTACAGATTGATGTGGAGGGTCGCATGCGCTCATAATGACGCATGGCGACCTCCACATCGTTCGTTCCAACCTCGGAGCTTGTAGCACCCGGCCTGGCGAAATCCGCAGCCCTGCCACGGGAATGCACCTTCACCGAGACAGACTGGCGAGCGCTCGCTCCCTTCTGGTACCCCGTCGCCCACTCCCATGAAGTAACCGGCAAGCCACGCGCCACGCGCCTGCTGGATGAGCGTGTCGTGCTCTATCGCCTATCGGACGGCTCCGTCTCCGCGGCGCGCGACATCTGCTACCACCGCGGCGTTCCGCTCAGCCTCGGCCACGTGGAAGGCGACGAGATCGTCTGCAAATACCACGGCCTGCGCTACGACCGCGAGGGCCGCTGCACCTGCATACCCGCGCATCCCGGCGGAGCCATCTCCCCGCGCCTGCGCATCGACATCTATCCCGCCCAGGAGCGCTTCGGCCTCGTGTGGGTTCGCCTCGTCGACGACGGCCCGCGCCCGCTGCCGGTCTTCGACGAATGGTACGACCCCGACTACCTGCAGGTGCGTCTCGACAGCGTCGATATCAACGCCGCCGCCGGCCGCCAGATCGAAGGCTTCCTCGACGTCAGTCACTTCGCCTTCATCCACAAAGAAAGCTTCGGCGAACCCAATAACCCGGTCGTCCCCGACTACAAGGTCACGCACACCGGTCAAGGCTTCGTTGCGGACTACATCAGCACTGTCAGCAACTACGCCCACGGCTTCAAGCACCTTAGCCCGCCTGACTTCCAGTGGCACCGTCGCTTCGAGACCTTCCTGCCCTTCACCGCAAAACTCACCGTCACCTTCCCAGGCGGCGGCCAGCTCCAGATCCTGAACGCTGCATCGCCGGTCTCCGCCCGCAAAACGCGCCTCTTCGTTCCGCTCTGCCGCAACTTCGACAAAGATTCCCCCATCGAAAAAACCCTCGACTTCAACTACCAGGTCTTCGCGGAAGACATGGAGATCGTCGAGCGCCAGTTTCCCGAAGACCTTCCACTCAAGCTGCACGAGGAAGCGCACTTCCCCGCGGATCGCAGTTCGATTACCTATCGCAAAGGTTTAGCCGCGCTGGGACTGGGCCGAACCTATACCTCGTAACTTCATCGCTCCGGCGACAGATCAGAAGCAAGTTGCCATCCTTGGGCACAGCACACGCGTGCGTGACGCGTCCCGTGCCTCAGTGCCGTCACCGCTATCACGATGTCACCTCTATAATTTCCGTTGCGCGGCCAAAGTGTTCCGCCGCGCGCCCGCAGTGACACGTCAGCCGCTGCGGCATCTTCAGCAACGGCACAAGATTGTGTGAACAGAAACAGGCACCCCGGCATACACCATCAGCGCCAAACCGTTTTCGTACGTAAAGGATGGACCATGCGGCATACTGCTACACTCGCTCTTTCCGCCACACTCATCGCCGTTCTCGCAGGCTGCAAGTCCGCTACACCCAAAACGGAGACTGCCGCAACGCCCGCAGGTCCCACCATGGAGTCCGCCAAAGGTCCGCGCCTCTACGTCTCCGACGAGACCGGCGGCCAGCTGACCGTCATTGACGCGACCACCATGAAAGCACTGGAGACGGTGAAGATCGGCCAGCGTCCCCGCGGCATCCACCCCAGCCCCGACGGCAAGGTCCTTTACATCGCCACCAGCGGTTCGCCCATCGCCGGCCCCGGCGTGGACGAGGATACGCTGCCTCCAGGCGACCACTCCAAGGACGGCATCGCCGTCTTCGATATCGCCCAGAACAAGGTCGTCAAGGTTCTTCCCGCCGGCAGCGACCCCGAGAACTTCGATGTAAGCGCAGACGGCAAGCAGATCTTCGTCTCCAATGAAGACGAATCCGCCGTCAGCATCATCGACGTCGACGCCGGCAAGATTGACACAACCATGAAGTTGGGCGCGCAACCCGAGGGCGTAAAAGTTTCGCACAACGGCAAGTTCGTCTACGTCACCAGCGAAGAGACAGGCACTATCTCCGTCGTCGATCCCGTCGCGAAGAAGATCACATCCACCTTCAAGGTCGGCCACCGCCCACGCAACGTAGCCTTCACGCCCGACGATAAGTTCGCCTACATCAACGCGGAAAATGACGGCTCCGTAACCCTGATCGACGTAGCGAAGAAGAAGGTCATCAAGACCATCCAGCTCGGCAAGCCCGGCGAAGTGAAGCCGATGAACGTCCTCCTGACGCCGGACGGCGGCATGCTCTACACCTCGACCGGGCGTGGCGGCAAGGTCGTGGCCATCGACACGGAGACCAACACCGTCAAAGGCGATGTTGCTGTCGGCCGCCGTCCCTGGGGTATCGCCCTGTCTGCCGACGGCACAACACTCTACTCCGCCAACGGCCCCTCCAACGACGTAAGCGCGGTTGACCTCGCCACCATGACCGTCAAAGCCAAGGCTCCGTCCCCCGGCAGCCCCTGGGGAGTGGTCGTCCTGCCGCACTAAATTACCCCCGAACTTGATACGGCAAAAGGTCACGCCGCGCTCCGCAGCGTGACCCTTGCATCTAACCAAGTGGTTGCGTAACAGCCCGGCACAAGGCCGGAAACATAGCCCCAAGAGGAACACGTATGCGTTTGACGGTATCCCTATCCCTGGCCGCACTTCTGGGCCTCTCAATGACCGCTGGGGCTCACGCGCAAATGAGCGATGCCGCCACCCACGGCAAGGCAACATTCGACACCAAGTGCGCACTCTGCCATAACGCGGACAGCACCGAAAAGAAAATCGGCCCCGGCCTCAAAGGCCTCTACACCCGCGGCACCTTCGCCGACGGCGCCACCAAGGTCACCGACGACTCTGTCACCGAGCGGATTGTAAACGGCAAAGTCCCCATGCCCGCGTTCAAAGACCAGCTCTCCGCCGTCGAAATTCAGGAACTCGTCGAGTACCTTAAAACCCTATAAGTACCCGCTCCATCATGCAATCCTGAGCGAAGCGCGGAAGCGCACAGTTGAGGACCGCATTTTCATTGGTGCTGTCCAAATGTGGACCATAACCACAGAGTTCACGGAACGCCCAGCAATGCGTCATCCGTCACACTTCACTTTGTTCCGCTCAGCATGACGCTATCGTTGCGGAGTAGCAAAAACTAGGGCTACCGTACATCCAGTAGCGCCACCGTCTTCACCGGACGCGCCGTGTGAAAGTACGTCTTGTACGCGCCAATCCAGTCCGTTGCAATCTCGTGCTGCGCCTCTTCCAGCCCAATCTGCCCGCTGCACACCATGCCGTGCAGTCGCGTCTCCAGCGCATCCTTCGCCGTGGCATTCCACACCGTCGCCTGATACGGCTCAGGCCACAGATTCTCGGTATCGTCATTGCCGCCCAGCTGCGGATTGATCAGGTAATCCACCTGGTACGCATGGGCAACGTTCTCATCCATCCCATACGCCTGAAACACCGCGCGCTGCTTCTCAGGCGACACCTTCGGATCAAGGTCCGAGTCATCCAGCGTGCAAATCTCCGTTAGCTCCACATGCCGCGTCGCGCCCGGCGTAATTGCCCGGTTCGGCTCCGGCCCCGTCTCTTCATACGCTGCCATGCGATCCTGCAACGGGCTGTACGCCTCCCGCCACGTCACAGCGACCAGCAGCAACACAGCCACCGCCCCAATCTGCACATAGAAGCGCGGTCGCAGCCACGGCGCCCAACGCGACGCGCGAGGCGTTTCCATTAAGCTCGCAAGCAACCGGTCGCGCGCCGCATCGCTGCGCACCGGCGGTGCAGGCAGCACAATCTCTGCCTCGGCGCCCAGCAACAACAACTGACGCTCACGGCACGCACGACACGCCAGCAGATGCTCCCGTGTATCGCGTGCATCCGCAGGCGAAAGCTCACCCTCCGCTGCCAGCAGCAGAACCGCGTCGTCTAGATGAGCGTGACTGCGCAGCACTCTCATCGCGCGTCCATCCGTTGCAGTTTAGCGAACGACTTCGAAAGCGACGCAGCCACCGACCCCAGCGAAATTCCCAGCATCGTTGCAATTTCTCGATAGCGGCAGCCTTCCGCACGCAGCCGCAGGCACATCTGGTCGGTCTCCGGCAGCGCCCTTAAAACCGATCGCAGCCTCTGCTGCCGCTCACGAAAAAGCAGCCGGTCCTCAGGCCCCGGAGCCTCATCGCACACATCCGTCGCGCCATCCTCATCCGTCTGCGCCACACGGTACTCCGCGTGCAGCGTCGCCCGCCGCTTCAGCGCAAGATGATGCGTCGTGCGAAACGCCCAACCCGGCAAATTCTGCCGCGGCTTATCCGCCCGCAGATGCCGGAACAGCGCCAGAAAAACCTCCTGCAGCACGTCCTCGCCATCATGCAGCGAAAGCCCGAACGACATCGCATAGCGCAGTAGCCGCCCGCGTAATTCATCGAACAGCGCCATCACCTCCGCCTGCACAGCAGCATCACGCTCCGCAGCCGCAAGGTGTGTGGCTTCGACAAAAATGTCTACCGGATGTGTCGCAAACAGTCCCACGGCTACGGGCAATAGTATGCCCTGCAGTATGCCCTGCGCACGCCTCTGCTGTCCTGCGCAACGCGAACCAACCCACTGCAAAAAAAGTCTGAACAGATCGCAGAGTTGGGGAATATCTCCTCAGACATTCAAATCTGTTCCCCACTCGCCGCGCTTGCGAATGTCCGTGTTCTATTGAGGACGACGCTCCATGCTCCAAGCTCGTTATCTGACATTGCTTCCGCTGCTCTTCGCCGCAGGCGCGCACGCGCAGGCCACCAGCAACGCACCCACAGGCTCACTGCGCCTCACCGTCAAAGACCCATCCGGACTCGCTCTGCCTGCCCACGGCGTTCTCTACGGCCCCACCGCCGGCCGCAGCCGCACTGTCGAAGCCGCCCGTGACGGCTCACTCGTCGTCAACGATCTGCCACTGGGACGCTACACGCTCGTGCTCTCGCAGAGTGGCTTCGCCAACGCAAGCGTGCAGTTCCTCATCGACAAACCGGTGACTCTCTCGCGTACCGTGACGTTAACCATAGGCTCCATCAACACCACAGTCTCCGTCATCGCCTCCACGCCCATCGGCACACTCGACGTTCCGCTCTCCGACGTCCCCTTGCCGGTGCAGACGCTCTCAGCCAAGACACTTGAAGACACCAATGCTCTCGACCTCACCGAGGCGATGAAGCGCCGCCTCAACGGCGTTTACGTCAACGAGAACCAGGACAACCCCTTCCAGCCCGACATCAACTACCGCGGCTACACCGCATCGCCGCTCGTCGGCGCGCCTGCGGGCCTGTCGGTCTATCTCGATGGCGTCCGCCAGAACCAGCCCTTCGGCGACGTCGTCCAGTGGGACTTAATCCCCAAGGTCGCCATCGCCTCCATGGAACTCATCCCCGGCTCCAACCCCGTCTACGGCCTCAACACCCTCGGCGGCGCCATCGCCGTACAAACCAAGGACGGCATCAGCAACAGCGGCTTCTCCGTCAGCGGCTACGGCGGCGTCTGGGGTCGACGCGCCGTTGACGCGGAATACGGCGGCAGCAAGGGCCCGTGGAACTGGTTCGCCGCAGGCAGCCTCTTCCACGAAGACGGCTGGCGCCTCTATTCGCCCTCCAGCGTCAAGCAGAGCTTCGCCAAGCTTGGCTACAACTCCGGTAACACCGTCCTCTCGCTCTCCGGCGGCTACGCCATCAACAACCTCGTCGGCAATGGCGCCAACGACTTCCGCGCGCTCACACGTACCGGTGGCTTCAACTACGGCTACAACAGCGTCTATTCCATTCCCGACGCCACCTACCAGCACGCGCCGTTTCTCACCTTCAATGCCACGCAGGGACTCGGCCGCAAGTTCAGCGTCAACCTCAACGCCTACGTCCGTTATGCCCGGCAGGACACAGCGAATGGCGACTTCAACGACGACAGCTTTACGGAATCGCTCTACACCCTCAGCGCCACGGACAAGGCAACTCTCACCAAGGCTGGCATCGCCTTTCCCACCACACCCATCAACGCATCGAACACTCCCTTCCCATATCTCCGCTGTATCGCCGCCAGCCTGGAGATCAACGCGGGCGGCAGCGGTGAACCGGCGGAGAAGTGCGACGGTGTAAACACAGCAACCACCACCCGCCAGCACTCCTACGGCGTAACCGGCGCGCTCGCATGGAACACCTCGCACAACAAGCTGAGCATCGGCGCGGGCTTCGATAGCGGTGGCCTCACCTTCGTTCAGAACTCGCAGTGGGGCTACATCAACAACGACGGCGTCAGCCTCACGCTCGTCCCCTCCTTTGACGATGGCAGCGAGTTAGCCGACGATGGATCGCTCGACGACTCCCGCGTCAATCTGCACGGCGCCACCACCACGCCCAGCTTCTTCGTCACCGACACGTTCAGCTGGAACAAGTGGGTCTTCAATGCCGGTGGCCGCTACAACCACACCGACGTCAATAACACCGATCGGCTGCCACCCAATCCTGGCCGCCCCGGGCTGACCGCTGTCAACAAATACCAGCGCTTCAACCCAACCGCAGGCGTTGTCTACAAGCCCAACGCGCTCATCAACGCCTTCTTCGATTACGGCGAGTCCAGCCGCGCCCCAACATCCACCGAACTTGGCTGCGCCGATCCCAACTTCCCTTGCTCCCTGCCCAACGCTCTCGTCAGCGACCCGCACCTGGACCAGGTCGTCACCCGCACCTACGAGTTCGGCGTGCGCGGCAACCCAGACGGGCGCTACCGCTGGAACGCCGGCTACTTCCACACCATCAACTACAACGATCTGCTCTTCGTCGCATCGCCGCAGACCGGCTTCGGCTACTTCCTCAACTTCGGCAAAACCCGCCGCCAGGGCGTCGAAGCGTCCGCCACGGCACATCTGCGCAACATGGACGCAGGCGTCGCATACACCTTCCTTTCGGCCACCTACCAGGACACCCAGACCATCGAGTCCGACAGCAACAGCAGCAACACCAACGCAACCGGCGGCGAGCCGGGTGTCACCGACGGCGGCCTCATTACCATCGTGCCCGGCGACCACATCCCGCAGGTCCCGCAGCACATGATGAAGATCTACTCGGACTTCCACCCGCTCAGGAAGTTAGCGATCAGCGCCGACTTCAACCTCATCAGCAGCTCCTACGTGAAGGGCAACGAAAACAACCTCCACCAGCCCGACGGCGTCTGGTACCTGGGCAAAGGAACCACTCCGGGCTACGGCGTGGTCAACCTCGGTACCCGGTACACCTTCAACGCCCACTACCAAATCTTCGCGGAGTGGAACAACCTGCTCAACCGGCACTACTACACCACCGGCCAGCTTTCAGACACGCCGTACAACAACAGCGGCAAATTCGTCTCCCGTCCCTACCCGGCCTATGCCGGCGGAGACTATCCGCTGCTCAACACCACCTACTACGCACCCGCAGCACCCTTCGGCGTCTTAGGAGGCCTCAAGGTCAGCTTCGGCAAACGCTAAAACAAGGGAACAGGACGCAGGGAACAGGGTGCAGGGAACAGGGTGCAGGGAACAGGGTGCAGGGAACAGGGTGCAGGGAACAGGGTGCAGGGAACAGGAAACAGCTCTACATCCCAGACCTGTGCAACGTAACGGCCCCCGCATGAGTGGAGGCGATTCCGTTTAGTCCGTCCCGGTACCTTGGTCCTCTTCTGCTCCCTAGTCTTGCTCCTGTTCCCTGCACCCTGTTCCCTGTTCCATGTTCCCTGTTCCCTGCACCCTGTTCCCTGCACCCTGCACCCTGCACCCTGTTCCCTGCACCCTGCACCCTGCAAAACTCCTCCACCCACCAAGTACCATCAAACCAACGTGGCCGACACCTTCCGCAGCCAGCTCACCATCTTCACCTGGGCCAAGTCCGAGCCGCTGCACGCGCTTCTCTGCCTCCCCGGCATCGCGCTGCCGCTCATCCTCGGCGTACATTTCGGCTACAACGGCACGGCCGTCCTCATGGCCGGTGGGGCGCAGACCGTCGCCTTCGGCTCGTACCAGCAACGCCTCTTCCGCAAATCCGGCGCCATGAGCATCTCCACCATCGGCATCGCCGTCTCCGCCTTGGTCGGCGCCCTTTGCCGTGACAGTACACTCGCACTCATTCTGGCCATGGCAGTCTGGGCCTTCGTCTATGGCATGTCCAACAGCATCAGCACCGCCGCAGGCTGGGTCGGCCAGCAATGCTGCGTCTTCCTCGTCGTCTCATCCGCCGCACCCAGCACGCCCGGCACCACGCACGACCTCGTCTACTCCGCACTGCTGCGCGGTGCAGGCGTGCTCGCCGGCGGCGCGCTCCAAACCGGCTTACTCCTGCTCTTCCGCTACGTCACGCCCGACGCACAGACCCGCTTCTCCGTCACCGACTTCGACCCAACCCGCTTCCAGCGCAGCTTCCTCCGCGAGCAGCTCTCCTCACCCGGCTCCGGCGCTCTGCAATTCGCCATGCGCCTCACCGTCACCTCGGTCCTTGCCGTCGCCATCTACCGCACGCAATCCTGGACAAGCGCCTACTGGATCGGCATGACCGCCCTGCTCATCCCCAAGCCTGAATTCACAGCCACCGCCGCACGCGGCCTTCTGCGCGCAACCGGCACGCTCATCGGCGCCGCCATCTGCACCCTCATCGTCGTCGAGCTGCGCCCAAGCGGCATATGGCTCGCCGTCTTCACCCTCATCTTCATGTTCGGCGCCTACCTCTTCAACACCGTCAACTACGGCGCCTTCGCGCTCTTCCTCACCGGCTACATCTGCTTCATCCTCGCCATCGCGCACCAGCCGGCGAACGAGGTGCTGCTGCACCGCGTTATAGCCACCCTCATCGGCTCAGCCATAGCCCTCGCCGTGCACGCATCCTTCATCATCGGCCGCCGCCTGCTGGGCATCGCCACGCCAACCTTGCACACCCTCGAAGAACGCGTGTAATTTCCGCAGATTTTCTTGATGAGCCGTGATCTTGATGAGCCGTGATGAAGACAGCATCGCTCGCTAGCGGGTTGAAGGCCCCACAATGTACCAGCGGGCTGAAGGCTCAACAATGTACCAGCGGACTGAAGGCCACAATGTACCAGCGGGCTGAAGGCCCGCAATGTAATAGCCTGGGGCGCAGCCCCAGGTTTCGGAGCGCAACAATGTGCGGGCTGTAAGCTCGCGCTATGCAAACCTGTGATCTGGAACGAATCTCAAATGAGCAGGAGCCAGCCCGCTACTGCACGCCGTGCCCAATATCGCCGGCGCTCCCAGCCTGCTTGAGATAAGCCTCAATCGACTCCTCCAGCACGCCCTTCGCCTCCAGCACCAGGTCAATCGTGTCCCGCCCAGCCCCGTACCCACCCGCATGCGGCGTCACATAGTGCGCCGCGGCCTTCACTTGCTCACGCGCATTCCACGTAGCGACCCCCAAGCCCACAGCGCGCATCGGCGGCAGGTCGATAATGTCGTCGCCCACGTACGCCATCTCATCCAAAGTGACACCCGCTTCATCCATGATCGCGTGAATCGCTTCCATCTTCTGCTGCGATCCCTGGTGGATGTACTCCACCTTCAGCTCCTTCATGCGTACCGCAACCGTATCGCTCGTGCGCTTCGTGATCACGGCAAACTTTAGCCCCGCCACGCGCCCGATGCCCATACCCAGGCCGTCATGCGCGCTAAAGCCCTTGACCTCAACCGCACGTATCGAGCCATCCTCGCCCGTTCCTTCCGGGATGAAGTACAGCATGCCGTCCGTCAGCACACCATCCACGTCAAACACAATCACCTTGATCTTCGCCGCGCGTCCCTGCAGTTCTGCGTCCATGCACACCATCATCGCAGAAAGGCGTTTTACTCCCGCCCATCGATGCAAAAACCTCCGACAACGCGCAGATTTTTCCCGTGCCCGGCATATGCTCTAACGCTATCTAATCCAAATAGGAGGGGCTGACAGCAGCCCCAGCGCGACCAGCATCGGGCGTCCGAATCCAGCAGGAGTTCACCCCATGAAGCTCTTCTCAGCCAACCTCGCATCACTCCCCGACCTCTACACCGCCGAGCTCGCAAGAGCACTCGATATGGAAGAAGCCCTCACACGGTCACTCCCCCGCATGGTGCAAAAGGCGAACGACCCGCAACTCAAGCAGACATTCCACACCCACCTCATCGAGACCCACAAGCACGTCATGCGCCTCAAGCGGCTCCTGCGCGATCAGGGCAGCAAAACCTGCAAAGTCATCCGCGCGCTTATCTCGGAAGCCGAAGACACCATCTCTGACGCCTCCGGCGCGCAGGCAACCGACATCGCACTCATCGGCGCCGTGCAGCGCGTGGAGCACTACGAGATCGCCGTCTACGGCACGCTGAAGGCATGGGCGCGCAAGCTCGGCCGCGTCAGCGACTTCGAAATCCTCAACGGCATCGAAGCCGACGAGAAGAACGCCGACACACTCCTAAGCAGCATCAGCGACCGCGTAAATACAGGCCCCACAGCCATCGCCGCGTAATCACGTCGGCGATCACACCTACAAAGGGCAGAGCGAAGGTCTTGTCTGTCGTCATCCTCTAGTTGATTCGGGCTGTAGGCCCGAGCTGTAATAGCCTGGGGCGAAGCCCCCAGAAGGTCTTGTCTGTCGTCATCCTCTAGTTGATTCGGGCTGCAGGCCCAAGCTGTAATAGCCTGGGGCGAAGCCCAGGTAGAGCTCAGCCTACGCATAGCGGGCTGAAGGTCCGCGCTATGCGCACTGTCGGAGGACGCAGGTGCTTCGGCCTCGCCACAGGGTTGCATTTGCAACATGCATCCGAATGCAATCCGGCGAACATTGCGCAACTTTTAACAACCTGCGTTCGACAGGCCGTCGCGGAAGCGGGCATCTAATTTCTTCGAGAGGCTGCTCCCCCAACCGCAGCGCCGCTGCGGTCATTCGCCGCCCTCACAGGAGTCATCCCCATGAAGCTCTTTTCCGCAAATCTCGCATCGCTCTCCGACCTCTACACCGCCGAACTCGCAAAAGCCCTCGACCTGGAAGAGACCATCACCAAGGCTCTCCCGAAAATGATCGCGAAAGCCTACGACCCCGAACTCAAGCAGGCATTCGAAACCCACCTGCAGGAAACCCAGACCCACGTTGAAAAGGTCAAGAGCCTGCTCCAGGACGGGGACAGCAAGACCTGCAAGGTCATCCACGCCCTCGTCTCCGAAGCGGAAGACACCATGACCGACGTCACCGACGCGCAGGCCCTCGACGTCGCCCTCATCGGCGCCGCCCAGCAGGTCGAGCACCACGAAATCGCCGTCTACGGCACGCTCAAAGCATGGGCACGCCTCCTTGGCCGGGAAGACGACTACGAAGTCCTCGAAAGCATTGAAGCCGACGAATTCAACGCCGACGAACTCCTCAGCGAAATCAGCGACCGCGTCAACACCGACGCACCCGCGGTCGCAGCATAACCAAGAACGAATTGAAACATGAGAAGGGCGAAGCCAACCGACTTCGCCCTTCTCACTTCCCATACCCTTAACGATTGTCATCCCGCAGCGCAGCGAAGGGATCTGCTCGTAAGCCAGCCCGGCTATCCAGGACCAGCGGGCATCACAGTACACCCGTTCGCGCGAACGCGCGACCTGTCTGCACATAACAAAACTCGTCATCCCGACCGAACCCTGAGCTTGTCGATGGGGAAGTGGAGGACCTGCTTTCAAACCGCCACAAAGCGAACAAACCGCGAACAGCGCTACAATGCCTCACATGGCCGCCTTCGCCCCAGCCATAGCCCCCGTAACCGGAGCACAAGCCCACCCCGCCCTCGCATGGGCGCACCCCGTCGTGGCCAAGTGGTTCACGGCAAAATTCGGCACACCCACCGAGCCCCAACTCGAAGGCTGGCCGGCCATCCTCCGCGGCGAACCCACACTCATCTCCGCGCCCACCGGCAGCGGCAAAACCCTCACGGCGTTCCTCGTCGCCATCAACCGCCTCATCACCGAAGCCCTTACCGGCCGCCTAGCCGAAACAACGCAAGTCGTCTACGTCTCACCCCTCAAAGCCCTCAGCAACGACGTCCAGAAGAACCTCGACGAACCCCTCCGCGAAATCCTGCAACTCGCCCTTGAAGAGGGCTACCTCTGCCCACACATCCGCACCGGCGTCCGCACCGGCGACACCCTCGCCAAAGAACGCCTCGCCATGCTCAAGCAGCCGCCGCACATCCTCGTCACCACCCCCGAATCGCTCTACCTCCTCATCACCAGCGCCCGCTCCCGCGAAAACCTCCGCGGCATCCACACCGTCATCGTCGACGAAATCCACGCCATCGCCGACGACAAGCGCGGAGCCCACCTCGCCCTCACCCTCGAACGCCTAGACGCCCTCGTAACCGGCGAAAACCGCCTCACCCCCGGCGCCATGCTCACCGGCATGACCCACCCACCCCAACGCATCGGCCTCAGCGCCACCCAAAATCCAATCGAACTCGTCGCCGACTTCCTCACCGGAACACGAGGGAACAGGGTGCAGGGAACAGGGAACAGGAGTCACATTTTTGAGGATGGTCATCCTGGCCCTGAGCTTGCCGAAGGGGAAGCATCTCAGCGCAACTTCAATGCGCCGCACGAGGTGGCACCTTTCGACTGCGAATCCCAGGTCTCACCAATTCGTCATCCTGAGCGAAACAAAGCGCAGCAAAGTGCCGTCGAAGGACCCGCTGTTCCGCGTGCAGAGCACGCCACTCACGCCCCAGCGCGACCCTGTTCCCTGCCCCCCGTTCCCTGTTCCCTCAAAACCCGAGCCACCATCATCCAGGTAGGCCGGCGCCGCACACTCGACCTCGCCATCGAAATCCTCTCCACCGAACTCGGCTCCGTCCGCGACAGCAAAATGTGGATCGAAATTGTCGACCGCATGGCCGAACTCGCCACAGAACACCGGTCGACGTTAGTCTTCGTCAACACCCGCAGCATGGTCGAACGCCTCTGCTGCGAGCTCGGCCAGCGCCTCGGCGACGACAACGTAGCAGCCCATCACGGCTCGCTCTCGCGCGCCTTACGACTCGACGCCGAACAGCGCCTCAAGGCCGGCGACATCAAGTGCCTCGTCGCCACCGCCTCACTCGAGCTCGGCATCGACATCGGCGCAGTCGACCTTGTCCTCCAGCTCAACAGCACCCGCTCCGTCGCCACCGCCATGCAGCGCGTAGGCCGCGCCGGCCACTGGCGCGGAGCCATCCCCAAAGGCCGCTTCTTCGCCACCACACGCGATGACCTGCTGGAACAGGCCGCGTTGATCCGCGCCATGCGCTCCGGCTCGCTCGACACGCTCGAAATTCCGCCGCAACCCCGCGATGTCCTCATGCAGCAGATGGTCGCCATGTGCGGCGCGGAGCCGTGGGAAGAAGACGCGATGTTCGCACTCGTCACCCGCGCCTACCCCTACAAAGACCTCAGCCGCACCGAGTTCAACGAGCTCGTCGAACTCCTCCACACCGGCATCGAAAACAGCCGCGGCCGCTACGGTGCCTACCTCCTGCGCGACGGCGTCGCCGGCATCCTCCACCCACGCCGCGGCGCCCGCATGACCGCCATCGGCAACGGCGGCGCCATCCCCGACACCGCCATGTTCTCCGTCGTCCTCATGCCGGAAGGCCACACCATCGCCACTCTCGGCGAACACTTCGCCGTCGACAGCGGTCCCGGCGACGTCATCCAGCTCGGCAACTCTAGCTGGCGCATCCTCACCGTCGAAAAAGAAGGCCGCGTCCTCGTCGAAGACGCCCACGGCGCACCGCCCTCCGTGCCCTTCTGGGACGGCGAAGCGCCGCAGCGCACCGGCGTCCTCTCCGACTTCGTCGCCGACCTCCGCAAAGCCATCAGCGACCGCACCGTCGGCATCCACCACGAACGCGTCGTCATGGACGACCCGCAGGTCGACGAGACCGTCGCCTGGCTCATGGACGAGTGCGGCGTAAGCCAATCGGCCGCGCTGCAACTCGTTCAATACATCGTCAGCGGCCGCGCCGTCCTCGGCTGCGTCCCCACCAAAACCACCATCATCGCCGAGCGCTTCTTCGACGAAGGCGGCGGCATGCAACTCATCCTGCACGCACCCTTCGGCGGCCGCATCAACAAGGCTTGGGGCCTCGCTCTCCGCAAGCGCTTCTGCCGCGGCTTCAACTACGAGCTGCAAGCCGCCGCCACCGACAACGGCATCAACATCTGCCTCGCCGAGCAGCACAGCTTCCCTCTCGCCGACGTCTTCCATTTCCTCACCGAACACACCGCGCAGGATCTGCTCGAACAGGCCGCCATCGCCTCGCCCATCTTCAAAACCCGCTGGCGCTGGGCCGCCAACCGCTCGCTCCAACTTCTCCGCTTCCGCAATGGCAAAAAAGTCGCACCCCAAATCCAGCGCACCCGCGGCGAAGACCTCCTCGCCTCCGTCTTCCCGCAAGCCGCCGCCTGCTTCGAAACCATCGTCGGCGATATCCAGATTCCCGACCACCCACTCGTCCGCGAGGTCATGCAGGACACGCTTCAAGAGGCCATGGACCTCGACGGCCTCAAGCAAATCCTCCGCGACATACAGAGCGGCGCCATCCAGTGCATCGCCGTCGACACCCCCGTCCCATCCCTCTTCTCGCACGAACTCCTCAACGCCAACCAGAACACCTGGCTCGACGAAGCCGGTCTCGAAGAACGCCGCGCCCGCGCCGTCTCCCTCCGCCGCACCATCCCCGACTCAGTCTTAGGCGAAGCAGGCCGCTTGGACCCCGCAGCCATCCGCCAAACCCGCTGCGAACTCTGGCCAGACCTCCGCGACGAAAACGAACTCCACGACCTCCTCTTCAGCGCCATAGCCCTGCCCACCGCACTCTTCAGCGACGACGGTCGCGTGCCCCACCTTCGCGAAGCTAAGGTGGGATCAGAAGTCTCAGAAACCCCCGTAGACGACGCGCTCCTCGCCACAGCCGACGACGAAGTCCAATCCCACCGAGCCCAAGCCACGCGCCACTGGCCGCTCTTCTTCGAACGCCTCCAATCCCGAGGCCGCGCCAGCCTCATCCGCTTCGGCGACCAGGACTGCTGGGTAGCCACCGAACGCCTCCCCCACGCACAAGCCCTCCTCGAGATCTCAAACTCTGTCATCCTGACCCTGAGCTTGCCGAAGGGGAAGGATCTCAACCAAACCACGCTGACCAATAACGTCTCTGCACTTCCGGCCACAGAGATTCATTCGTCATCCCGACCGAACCCTGAGCTTGTCGATGGGGAAGTGGAGGGACCCGCTTCAACGCTTGAAGCCCCACCAACTCCACCGGAGTCCACCGAACCTGTTCCCTGTTCCCTGCTCCCTGTTCCCTCAACCGAAGCCCTGCGCCTCCTAACCCAAGGCCACCTTCAACTCCTTGGCCCCCTGACCGCCCGAACCCTGGCCCAACTCTTCAACCTCAACCCAAGAGCCATAACCCAGCAACTGGCAGCCATAGAAGCACAAGGCCTGGCCCTCCGAGGCATCTACGAACACGCGCCCACCGACGTCGACAACGACATCGAATGGTGCGAGCGCCGCATCCTCCAGCGCATCCACCGCCTCACCCTCGGCGCGCTCCGCAAGCAGATTCAAGCCGTCACTCCCGCCGTCTTCATGCGCTGGCTCATCCGCTGGCAGCACCTCAGCCCGCAAACCCAGCTAACCGGCGAAGAAGGCGTCCTCGAAGCGCTCCTCCAGCTCGAAGGCTTCGAAGCACCCGCCATCGAGTGGGAGCGCCACATCCTCCCGCAGCGCGTCCGCGACTACGAACCGCGCTTCCTCGACAACCTCTGCCTCTCCGGAGCAGTAGGCTGGGGCCGCATCTCGCCGCATCCCGCCTGGGCCGCGGGCGACGGCGCATCCCCGCGCCGCGTCATCCCCACCAACATGGCGCCCATCACCTTCTTCCTGCGCGAATCCGCAGACTGGCTCCCCGCCGCGCTCGCCGCCAAATCCATTGACGAAGCCAAGCTCGCCCTCGCCCTCTCACCCGAAGCCCTTCGCATCCGCCAAACCCTGCGCGACCGCGGCGCCTGCTTCGCCAGCGATCTGCAGCGCATCTGCACCCTCAGCAAGCAGCAAACCCAAACCGCCCTGTGGGAACTCGCCACCGCCGGCATCGCCTCCGCCGATGGCTTCGACCAGCTCCGCGTCATGATGGACCCCAAGCGCAAACCGCTCGCCGCCGAACCCATCACTAACGGAACAAAACGTGGAACCCGCAGCACCGCAGGCCGTTGGTGCCTCTTCACCGAAGACGAGCACCGCGAACTCACCGCGCCCGAGCGCGCTCGCGAAGAAGAAACCATGCTCGCCGCCTCCGCCCGCATGCTCCTCGCGCGCTACGGCGTCGTCTTCCGCGACCTGCTCCCGCGCGAAGCCAACATCCCGCGCTGGCGCGACCTCGTTCGCATGCTCCGCCGCCTCGAAGCCCGTGGCGAAGTCCGCGGCGGCCGCTTCGTCACCGGCTTCAACGGCGAACAGTTCGCCCTGCCCGAAGCCGTCGAATCCCTCCGCGCAACCCGCGACCTCGCACACGGCGACATCATCACCCTCGCCGCCAGCGACCCCATCAACCTCATCGGCATCATCGTCCCCGGCGAGCGCACCTCCGCAACCGCAGGCAAAAAAATCCACCTTCGCAACGGCGCTGCATGCGACGCGGAAGGCAAGCCCATCGACGCCATCGCCACCCCCAACGGCATCAAACGCAACACCGCTCCACGCCTTCAAACCGAACCACCCGCACCAACGCCAGCACCCCAACACGGCCTCTTCGCATAGCCAACGGAACGGGTGCCCCATTCATGGCGAAGCCATGGGTGGGAATTCGCGCAAGGCGCGAACAACTTTATCCGAACGACGCGATCTGAGCCGAGGCAGCGAGTCCAGAATGCGGGCTGAAAGCCCGCGCTGTAATAGCCTGGTGCAAAGCCCCAGGTAAACAATCCTCCAATAACTTGCGGGCTGTAGGCTCGCGATAAACGCACTCTCAAATGCCACCAAAGTCACAGGTAGATGAGCGATACCACCCAACCCGCACTCGCCGAAGAAGACTTCTACTACGAAGGCCCATTCCTCGTCTTCACCGCCGCCTACCACCGCAAGCGCGGTTATTGCTGCGGTAACCACTGCCGCCACTGCCCCTATGACCAAAACGGAAACGTTGTACCTGGCAAGGGCGACGAACGCACCCAATCTGCATAGAAAACAAGCTCCCCGCCGTAGTACAACAGTCTCGTATGCCACAGGAGACCGCTGCAAAGGCAGCGCCGCGCGCAGACGTGTCCGGCGATCAGCACGCACACTACCGGGCACTGGATGGCCTCCGTGGACTTGCCTTGCTGGGTGTCGTGTATTTCCACGTCGCCTACGTTCTAGGGGAACTCCCCAAACCCCTCCACATGGATCTGCCCTTCAGCAGCTTCGGCGCCACCGGGGTTGACCTGTTCTTCGTCCTCTCCGGCTTTCTCATCACAAACATCCTCATCCGCGCACGCAACGCCGGCAACTACTTCCGTGCCTTCTATGCCCGTAGAGCGCTCCGCCTCGCTCCGCTCTACTACCTGGGACTCACACTCTTTTTCATGCTCCCTCTCGTTCGCGCGGACGCACCGCACTATCCCTTCACCACGCAAATCTGGTACTGGCTCGACCTCAGCAATCTGCCGATATCCCTCGGAAAAGGCCTCATCGCTCCGCTCTCGCCCTTTTGGACCCTCGCCATTGAGGAGCAGTTTTATCTGCTCTGGCCCTTCATCGTTCTCAAGTGCAGTAACCGCGCGCTTCTACGCATCTGCTGCGCCATCATCCTCAGCGGAGCTCTGCTGCGCTCCCTCCCGCCGGTCCAGCACTTCGATCGCGGCCTCACAGGGCTCTTCTGTTCGCGCTTCACGCTGCTGCATTGGGAAGGCCTCTTCGGCGGCGCAGCCGTTGCCATCCTCATCGCAGAGGGCCGCCTCAAACGGAGTCACCTGCCGCTCCTCCGCGTCTCCCTGCTTCCACTTCTGTTCGTGTCGTACGAGCTGTGCAGGCGCTTCCTTCACCCAATCTCCGTCGCCTTCAACGCAACCTCCTACATGCTGCTCTACACCGTCATGGTGAGCTGGCTCGTCCTCTCCGGCCACGACGCCCTCGGCGCCCGCGTCTTCCGTGCGGCGCCTCTTCGGCTCGTCGGCCGCTACAGCTACTGCATGTACGTCATCCACATTCAGCTGCTGCTCTGGGCCGTTCCCGCGGTCTTCGCCCACGCGCGGAATCGCATGCTCCTGGCCGGTGAATGCCTGCTGTACGTTCTTGCCATCACCGCCGTTGCAGCTCTTTCCTGGCGTTTCATGGAGGAGCCGATTCTCTCCCTGAAACGGCGCTTTGCGTATCGCAACCGTCCCGTTCCTGCATAACCAGTCACGGCGATATCGCCCGCGATATCGAAATAACCGGCTGTGTCCCACGAAGGGACGATGGCGTCACATATCTGGTTTTCACCGTTGATCTCCACGCAGTGATGGTCTCTCATAAGACCACAATGACAACGTCACGCAGCGATCTGTCTCCGCACTATCGCGCCCTGGACGGACTTCGAGGTATTGCCCTGTTGGGCGTTGTCTATGGGCATCTCTCCGCGTTCCAGAACCAGCACGTACTGTCCGGCAGCCGGACCTGGCTGCACATGCCGGGCGCCGCATTTGGCGGCACGGGTGTTGACCTCTTCTTTGTCCTGTCGGGCTTTCTCATCACCGGCATACTCATCCGTGCACGCGAAGCTGTGAACTACTACACTGCCTTCTACGTCCGGCGCATCCTGCGCCTCGCGCCACTCTATTACATCGCGGTCACGCTTACCTTCTGTCTGCATTGGGTGTGGCCCGCCGCACGTGCCTACCCGGCATCCATCCAGATCTGGTATTGGCTCGACCTCAGCAACTTCTACAGCATCATGCACTCGCCCAATCTCCCGCTGGCGCACTTCTGGACGCTCGCCATCGAAGAACAGTTCTATCTCGTTTGGCCTTGGTTGGTGTTGCGGTCCAGCAATCGTGCCCTCCTGCGCCTTGCCCTGCTGATGGTTCCATGCCAGTTGGCGCTGCGCCTGCTGCCGCCGCTTCAGGCCTTGGATCAGTCCTTCCATGGCGGCCTGTTCTATTGCTTTACACTCACGCACAGTGAAGGTTTGTTCGCCGGTGCTGCCGTTGCCATTCTGCTCTACGACGACGTTCTGAACCGCACGCACATTCGCCCGCTTCAGGCCCTCGGTGGCGTCTGCCTTGCCGCCGCCTGCATCGCCACCCTTCACAACTCGCCCGGCATACGGGCGTTCTGCCCCACGCTGTTATGCATCGGCTATACCGGCTTGCTGGCTTCGTTGGTGCTGCAGCAGGGAGAGGGCCGGCTTTCAACCATCCTGACCAATCGTGCGCTACGCCTTGCCGGCCGCTATAGCTACTGCATCTACGTGGTGCACATCCCTATCCTGTACTTCGGCTGGTCCCATGTCTTCGGCCTGGCGCCCAATCGGGCGGCCATCGCTGCAGAGTATGTGCTTGCCCTCACCCTCTGCCTGGCCATCGCGGCCGTGTCATGGCGCTTCATCGAGGAGCCGATGCAGGCAATGAAGCGGCAGGTTCCCTTCACAACCGGCCCACTGCGCCATATGCCCCGTCTGCGGCAGCAACTGCCGCCACTGCACCTCAGGATGGCAATCCCGTCCCAGGCAGAAAGCGAGTAGCCTCACCCATCCTCACGAAACAACTCGTCCAGAAAGAGTTGCCGCGCCGTGGTTGATGTAAAGATGGCCAGACTTCTAGAGCGGTCGATCTGCAGCCCCTGCGGGAACGATAAGGTTCTCGCTCTTGGCCTCTGTGCGACTTGCTACACGCTGAAACGGCAGGATGAGGAATACTTGCCGGGCACAGGGAAGAGTTCTTAGCGCGGGACGGGTAAAACGCTCATTTGGCTGCCGCTCCCGGTAACGCGGCAATCAGCTCCGCGCCATAGTAGTCACCAGATGCCTCGCCGGCGCTAAGAAAAAGGAGCGGGATTCCACGTACGTCAGTGTAACGAACCCTACTCTGCGCACGACGCAGGCAAGAAGGTATCGCGGTATTGTTCCCGCCGTCCTTGACAATGTGTTGCACGTCAGATTACCGTTCTCGCGCTCTCGAAGACACACGTCCGGCACACTTTTAGGCACACCATAACGCCCCTCGTGACGGCATGGTGGACTTCGAACTTCAACCGCTCTTACTTCCCTACCGCGGGCGTTCCGAGGATGTTGAGCCATGAGAACCAGGATTTCGTCAGAAACCGTTCCCTCCAGCCATGTACGTTGGTTTCTTCTCGCGCTGTGTCTGCTCCCGTTCGGGTGGCGTTCCAGTCAGGCCCAGTGGTCTGCGTCGGACGCTCAGACAGCGTTCAACAACTACAACAATGCCTTCTACTTCAATCCCGGCGGCAGCAACTACGACTATCGCGGTCAGCAGGGATCCACCACCACCTCAGGGTTCTGGGTGGGGGCCGAAGAGATTGAGGTTGCAGAGGACGCATACGCTCTGAACCCGACCAGCGCCAATCAGACCACCATTAACCAGCTTTGCAACGGCTTCGTTGCCCAGTTTTCGGCTGACTGGTCGGGCGACAGCTATGATGACGACCTGATGTGGGCCACCATCGCCTTTGTTCGCGCCTATAAGGCGACAGGGAACACGACCTGGCTGTCCGACGCGCAGAACAACTTTGCAACCGTATGGAGCCGCGGCTATGACAGTTCCAACGGCGGCATCTGGTGGAATGTTGCCACGAAGAATTTCAAGGCGTCGGCCTCAAACTGGACCTTTGTGATCGCAGGCAACCTGCTCTACCAGGCAACGGGCAGTTCCACCTACCAGAGCGAAGCCAGGACGATCTACAACTGGTGCATGAGCAACCTGTACAACGCATCCACCGGCCAGGTGTATGACGGCGTGAGCACGTCCAGCGGCACCTCGACCGGCCAGTACTCGTACAACTACGGCGTTGCTATAGGCGCAAACTACTACCAGGGCGACTCCCAGGATGCGACTAAGATGGCGACGTACCTGATGAACAACCTGAAGAACGGCACCTACAACGGCTATAACCTGATGCCGAACTATGGACAGGGCGGCACCGATGGCGGCGGCTTCAACGGCATTGCCCTGCGCTGGGTAGGCTTGGCGTATGCTCACAACGTAATCCAGAACGGCATGGTGCTGCAGTGGGCGCAGGCCAACGTAAGCTACGCCTGGTCGCAGCGTAACTCCGCGGGGCTTTCCTGGAACAACTGGGGTACTGCTACGCCGAATGGAACCGCGCTGTACAGCTGGGATTGCAGCGATACCGTGGCTGGCCTGCTTGATATCCCCACCAGCGGTGCGACCCTGATTCCCAACGGCACCTATATCGTCACTACTGCGAATAATGGACTGGCTGTGGAGGATCCCGGATTCTCACACGCGAACAGCGAGGACCTGAGTCTGTACACCGTCAACAACGGCACCAACCAGCAGTGGGTTGTGACCAACCTGGGCAACAACGTGATCACGTTAACCAACGCGTTCAGCCAGCAGTTGATGGATGTTACGGCCAACTCCACAGCCAGCGGCGCGTTGATTGACCAGTATCCCGCCAACAACCAGAGCAATCAGCAGTGGCAGGTGATCGCCGTTGGGCCGGGCAAGTATGAACTGGTCAGTAAGCGCAGCAACCTGGCTCTGGATGTGGTCAGGGCCGGCACTTCGAACGGTACGCTGCTCGATCAGTATCAATACCAGGGCAACCCGTGGCAGCAGTGGATCTTCACGAACTACTAACTGTTGCTCCAGCTATAGCTACTGCATCTGCGTGGTGCACATCCCTATCCTATACTTCGGCTGGTCCCATGTCTTCGGCCTGGCGCCCCATCGGGCGGCCAGGCGAAGTATGTTGTTTGCTCTCACCCTCTGCCTGGCCGTCGCGGCAGTGTCATTGCGCTTCATCAAGCAGTCTGTGTAGGCAATGAAGCGGCATGTTCCCTTCACAACCGGCCCACTGCGCCGCATGCCCCGTCTGCGGCAGCAACTGCCGCCACTGCACCGAGGATGGCAACCCCAGGCAGAAAGCGAGTAGCCTCACGCATCCTCACGAAACAACTCATCCAGAAAAACTTGCCGGTCCGTGGTGAACCGCCGCGCAATGTGTACCGATGAGCAGTCTTCATACGCAATCTCCCGGATGCACCCGTCATCAAATGACAGGATCTGCGCCTTGGGAAAGCCAAGCAGGATCGGCGAGTGCGTCGAAATCAAAAACTGCGCAGAGCCATGCGCGCGTAACACGTCGTGCATCAACACCAGCATGCTCAACTGCCGCTGCGGTGAGAGCGCTGCCTCCGGCTCATCCAGCAGAAACAGGCCGTTCTCGCGCATCCGCGTCTCCATCAGCGCAAAGAAACTCTCCCCATGCGACATCGCGTGAAAGCCGCGGCCGCCAAGCTCCAACGCCTCAGGGCGGTTGCCGCCCCGTACCGCGTTCAGCTCCTCCATCAGTGTTGCAAGGTTGAAGAAGCTCTCCGCACGCAAAAAGAATCCATTGCCCGTCTTTACGCCGAAGCCGAGTAGCAACGCGTCGGCCAGCGGGTTCACGTCGTTCCGCTCGCGCTCTTCCTGAAACTTGAAGTTGCGCGACCCACCCTCACGGCCAAAGCCGTAGTTCGTGGCAATGGCTTCCAGCAGCGTGGACTTCCCGGAGCCGTTCTCGCCCGTAAAAAAGCAGACGCGCTCGCGAATCCGCAGCGAGCGAAGCGTCTGAATGGCGGGCACGCAAAACGGGTACTCCTCACTGCGTGGCGGTCCGCCGCCCTTCCATGCGATGGTCTTCAACATGCCATGACTAGGATGCCGCCACGCGCAGCTCCAGTCGAGCAATTTAGAATCGGGAGTGAGAGTTTTCCCGAGGTTTTGACCGCACATGGCACACATGGTTTTCTGCTCCAAATACAAGGCCGAAATGGAAGGGCTCGACGAGCCGCCCTTCGACTCCGACTTCGGCGCCAAGATCTACAACACCGTCAGCAAGAAAGCCTGGGGCGAGTGGATCGAGCGCCAGAAGATGCTCCTCAACGAGTACCGGCTGCAGCCCTGGACACCCCAGGCCCAGGAGTTCCTCGTCGAGCAGATGAATGACTTCTTCTACGGTTCTGGCGGCGAGCTGCCCAAGGAGTACGTCGCTCCCACGGCGTAACCCATGGCTGACAGTTCAACAGTTGTAGAAACATCAAAATCAAACGGACCGGCCACTCAGGCCAGCCGTTTCGTGCGCGCCTGCCTGCGCCAGCCGGTCGATCGCACACCCGTCTGGTTCCTCCGCCAGGCCGGCCGCTACATGCCGGAATACATGGCCGTGCGCCGCAACCACACGCTGCTTGAAATCTGCCGCACGCCCGACGTCGCCGCCGAAGTCACCATCACCGCGGCCGTGCGCCTCGGCGTCGACGCAGCCATCATCTTCGCCGACCTCCTTCTGCCCTTCACCCCCATGGGCCTCGACTTCGAGTTCGTCAACGGCGAAGGCCCTGTCGTCCATCAGCCCGTCCGCTCCCGCGAACACATCGAAGCGCTCCGCACCGACCGCGCAGAAGAGCTGAATTACGTCGCAAAAGCCATCGAAAAGGTCGCAAAACACTTCGCGTTTCCACGCTCTGACGGCGATCAGCTAGGCATCATCGGCTTCATCGGCGCACCCTTCACCCTCGCCAGCTACATGATCGAAGGCGGCTCCTCGCGCAACTATATCGAGACGAAAAAGCTCATGTACAGCGATCGCAGCGCATGGCAACTCCTTACAGAAAAGCTACTTACGGTCCTCGTCGCATACGCGCAACAGCAGGTGCAGGCCGGTGCCCATGTCATCCAGATCTTCGATAGCTGGGCCGGCGCGCTCTCCGTCCATGACTACGTTGACTTCGTCCTCCCCTCCACCACCGAACTCGTCCAACGCATTCAATCCATGGGTGTTCCGGTCATCTACTTCGGCGTCGACACCGCATCGCTCCTCACCACCATGCGCCAGACCGGCGCCGACGTTCTCGGCCTCGACTGGCGCGTCCCCCTTGACGAAGGCTGGCGCCTCGCCGGGCCCAACGTCGCGGTCCAGGGCAACCTCGACCCCATCACTCTCTTCGCGCCGGAAGATCTGTTGAAGCAGCGCGTGAAAGAAGTGCTCGATGCTGCGGCCAATCGAAACGGCCATATCTTCAATCTCGGCCACGGCATCGTACCCGGTACACCCGTCGACGCTGTCATCAACGTCGCCAAGTGGGTCAAGGAGCTCAGCGCGCGATGAACTTCCGCATCAGCGATCTCGGCTACTTCCTGCTCGGCTACGCCGATGAAAAATTCGGCTTGCGCGAAAGGCTCGAGCCCATCCATGAGCAGTTCGGCGCGGCACCAAGCCGGGCATCGCAGTTCGGCGCGCCACAAAGCCGGATGCCCCATGTCTCGCCTCTGAGACATGGGAGCGCAGTCTCAGCAACCGAAAAAGCCACTCAGAACGACGCAAAGGCACTCGCGCACGACGAACGCACCAACGCCGGCCAGATCGCCGCAGCCATGGCCGTAGAAGCCGCCGCAAAGGCAGCGGCGCTGACCGCAGAAGCCGAACCTGACCACTTCGACGCCGTCCTGCTCCTTGCCCACGGCACACCCAACATGCTCAGCGAAATGGACGCCTACCTCAAGCTCGTCACCGGCGGTCGCGGCGTTCCACCACACGTCGTGCACGAATTGCAGGAGCGCTACGCAGAGATCGGCCTGCGCGAAGAGCCAACACCTGAAGGCCCACACCTCACAAAGTGGACGCTCCTCCAGGGCAAGCTGCTCTCACAGCAAATCGGCCTGCCCGTCTACGTAGGCATGCGCAACTGGCATCCTCTCATCGCGGACACCGTCGAGCAAATGAAAGCCGCAGGCGTCACAAAACTCCGCGCTATATGCCTCGCGCCGCAAAACTCCCGCACCAGCGTCGGCCTCTATCGCCGCGCGCTTGAAACCGCAGCCGCCGGAGCCTTCGACGTCGACTTCATCGCCGGCTGGAGCGAGCACCCACTCCTCATACGCGCCTTCGCCGAAACCATGCGCAAAGCCCTCGAAGCCGCACAAGCAACCGGGGTAAGAACCGCGGTCCTCTTCACAGCGCACTCTGTTCCCTGCCGCACCATCCAATCCAAGCCCAGCGAACACCACGGCATGATGCTCACAACCGATGCCGACACCTACGCCATCGAGTGCAAAGGAACCGCCATGCATATCGCCGTGGAACTCGCCGATATCCTCGCGGAACAGGACACGTATTTCTGCTTCCAAAGCCAGGGCCTCAGCGGCGGCCCATGGATCGGCCCCTCGGTCGAAGACACCCTCGACAGCCTCAAGCGCGAAGGCTACATGCACGTCGTTCTTCAGCCAGTCGGCTTCCTCTGCGACCACGTTGAAATCCTCTACGACATCGACATCGCCTTCCAGAAGACCGCCCACGAACTCGGCCTCACCATCTCGCGCGCGGAAAGCCTCAACGACTCACCCACACTCATCGCCGCTTTAGCAGACCTCGCCAGCCGTGGTACCCGCAGCCTGCCCCAGCACGAAATACCCATCGCCAGATCACAGGCTGAGGTCGTAGCCTCCTTAACCCCGATCGAAAAATTGAAGACGGAACAGATGACGGCTTAGATCGTGTTCTCTACGAGATCAATCTTCGGCAACGGCGGGCTGAAAACGCGCTGTAATAGCCTGGGCGAAGCCCAGGTAAGGCCAAGATAAGACTTGCGGGCTGTAGGCCCGCGCGAAACGCCTCCGAACATGCCGACATCCGCACAACCCGCCTCCCCTTCGGTCGCCATCATAGGCGGAGGCATTGCAGGACTCGCCGCAGCCTACGAACTCAACCAACTCGACTTCACTTTCACACTTGTCGAAGCGTCAAAACGACTCGGCGGCACCGTCGAAACCCACCGCGAAAACGGCTTCATCATCGAATGCGGCCCCGACGGCTGGGTCACCGAAAAGCCGTGGGCACGCGAACTCGCCGAAGAACTCGGCCTCGGCGACCAGCTCATCCAGTCCAACGACCACGAACGCATCACCTGGATCCTGCAGGGCGGCAAACTCCTGCCGATGCCCGACAACATGCGCATGATGGTGCCCGAATCCATTGATAGCATCCTGCACGCATCGCTCTTCAGCCCAGCCGCTCGCGCAGCGTACGCTGCCGAGGAACACCGCGCCGAAGAACTCAAAGCCGCCGCTCCAGACTGCGACGAATCCGTAGCCAGCTTCGTTCAGCGCCACTTTGGTGAAGAAGTCCTCCGCGTCATCGGCGCACCTCTGCTCGGCGGCGTCTTCGGCGGCGACGTTCACCAGCTCAGCGTCCGCGCCGTCATGCCCGCCTTCGTTACCATGGAGCGCGAACACGGCTCACTCATTCGCGCCCTCGCCCTGCGCAAACAGCAGCGCGGCAACAAGCCTGCAACTCCGGTCTTCACCTCTCTCAAAACCGGCACAGCCACGCTTACTGAAGCCATGGCCGCAACCCTGCCTCCCGAATTCATCCAGTTCAACTGCACAGTTGAAGCCATCCAGCGCACACCCACCGGCTGGCAACTCCAAACCACCTTCGGCCCCATCGCGTGCGACACCCTGATCCTCGCTCTACCCGTCCACGAAGCCGACCGTCTGCTGCGCTCCGTTGACCCAGCCATCACACCCTTCCTGCGCATCCAAACAAGCTCCGCAGTCATCGCAGGCTTTGGATTCGATCAAGCCAACGCCCCCGCTACACCCAAAGGCTTCGGCTTCCTTTGTCCTGAAGACGAAGACTGCATGTTGCTTGCAGCCACCTTCGCCGATCAGAAGTTCGACAATCGGGCTCCATCTGGTGGCAAGTCATTGCGAGCCTATTTCGGGGGCGCCACAGCGGACGCAATGATCGACTGTTCCGATGCCGAAATCGTCGAAAAAGCTCGCGTCGAGCTTGAGTTCGTACTGGGTGCTCTGCCACAGGAAACAGTGAGCGTAGTTCGCCGCTGGCCGCGCGCGCTCCCCCAATACACCGTTGGCCACATTGACCGCATGGCCGAACTCCAGTCCCGCGTCGAAGCCATCGGCAACCTGCATCTCCTCGGCAACGGCTACCGCGGCGTTGGCCTGCCTGACCTCATCCGCGACGGCCGCGCCACCGCTCGATCTCTCGTTAACACCTAGATCTCCTGGGAGAACGAGAAGCGCTTCAGGTGCTCCCACGGCCCATCAAGATAACGCCAGAGATCAAGCCCAACCGCATCGATTGTTCGCGGCACAATCTCACGCTCAAGCGCAGCCAGCGCAGCACGAGCCTCCGCAGGCATCACCTTGTTCTGCACCACGACATGCGGTCGAAATCCCTGCCGGTCCTGCGCCGAAAGGTGCGGCGCAAACGCACTGCGAAGCCGGCCATGCAACGCGACAGCATCGGCCGATGTAAAGAAATAAGCAACACCGCGCCCAATCAGCCGGGGCCCACTCTGCTCCATCACAAAACACGCCTGAGCCGATGCGCACACCGCCAGCGCCGCCAGAACCTCATCACTCTCAGGCAATGTATGAAACAGCGTCACATGAGCCGGAATCCGGTTCAGATCAGGCGGAAACCACGCGCGGCGCAGGCGCTCAAAGCACGCCTGCGCCGCATCGTTCAAAGCCAGCGTCAACACACAGGACACGAAACGCGACTTACTTCGCGGTAGCAGCAGCCGGCTTAGCAGCCGAACTCGCGCCCGAACCGGCCGGCTTTGCCGCAGCCCCCGCAGGCTTCGCTGCAGCCGGAGCGGCGTCCGTAGCCTTCATCTTCTTCATGTAATCCTCGGTCATCTGCGCCAGCTTGGGCTGCATATCCTTGATGCGGTCCTGCACCAGCGTCATCGTCTTCGTCGAAAGCTCCGGTGTCTTCGACACAATCGCCTGCCCGGCCGGCGACTTATAGAAAGCGATAATGCCGTCCAAATCAGCCTCGGTAAACGTATCCGCATACGCCTGGATCACGATGGGCCGCAGCTTCGCCCAGCCCACCTCGTCATCCGTAACGCCCTGCACCTGCTTCAGGTAGTCGGCTGTCAGCTGCTTTTGCGCGGCCGTCGCCGCCGCCGCTCCACTCTGTTGCGATGCCAGTTCGTTCACCCGGTCGCGCAGTGCGCCGAGCTGCTGCGCCATCAGCGAATCCGTCTTCGTCAGCGTCAGCATCTCCTCCGCCTTGGTCCGGCGAGTCGCGTCATCGGCACGCGCCATCGGCGCAACGGCTGCAATGCAAAGTGCGGCGGCAAGCATCGTGCCGTAAACGCGAAAGACGCGAGGTGTAAGTGGCGTGCGCATATCGTTCTCCGGGATCAGAAACAGCAATTTGGGGATAGGTATCGGTGAGTCAAAGAGTTAGACGAAGCAGCTAGCAGGATAGCGCGTGCCACCCTGCGCCTGCCTCACAGCAGATATACCCTCAACTCATGCCGCTGCTCACCTGCGCCGACGCCATCGCCACCGTTGCCCTCCACATGCGCGGCCTGCCACGGCCTCCGATTGAAACACTGCCGCTCGCCAACGCCCTCGGTCGCGTCCTCGCCCAGCCCATCACAGCCGACCGCGATCAGCCGCCATTCCCGCGCTCCACGCGCGATGGCTACGCCATGCGCTCCGCCGACGCTGCAAACCCTGTCCAGCTCATCGGCAGTATCCGCGCCGGCCAGCAGTGGGCAGGCTCATCCCTCCAGCCCGGCCAAACCATCGAAATCATGACTGGCGCACCCGTCCCAGCAGGCGCGGACGCCGTCGTCATGCTCGAACACGTCACGCTGGACGGTGACACTCTCACCCTCGGACACAACCGCACCCTCCAACCAGGCGAAAACATCGTCCCCCGCGCCGCCGAAGCCACCTTTGGCGACACCATCCTCCATCCCGGCATACGCATCACCGCAGCTGAAATCGCCCTGGCAGCCTCCATCGGCGCAGCATCGCTCTCTGTCTACAAGCAGCCAACCGCCGCTATCCTTGCCACCGGCGATGAACTCGTCGCGCTCGACGAGATACCCGGCCCCATGCAAATCCGCAACTCCAACTCGCATGCGTTAGCGGCCCTGGTCATCGTCCACGGCGGTGCCCCAGACATCCTGCCGCCCGCCGCCGACACCCGCGAATCTCTGCACGAACGCATCGCCGCCGCACGCCACGCGCCCATGCTCATCCTCACTGGCGGCGTCTCCGCGGGCAAATACGACCTCGTCGAAGCAGTCCTCCTGGAACTTGGCGCCGAGTTCTTCTTCACCGGCGTCGCCATCCAGCCGGGCAAACCAGCCGTCTTCGGCCGCCTGCCCGCAACCGGCGGCCATCCGCAGCAGTGGATCTTCGGCCTGCCCGGCAACCCTGTCTCCACGCAGGTCACCGCTCTGCTCTTTGCCATGCCCATGCTGCGCGCGCTCAGCGGCGAACCGGACACAGCGCCATTCGTCGTTCAGGCTACCCTCGCGGAAGACGTCAGCGTCCGCCCCGGCTTAACCCGATTCCTGCCCGCACACCTCGTCTCATCCCTGGCAACGCCAACCGTCAAAACCACAGGCTGGCAGGGCTCCGGCGACCTCAACGCCAACGCCCGCGCTAACTGCTACCTCGTCGTCCCGCCCGACGTAGACCATCTGCGAAAGAACTCCATCGCCAACATTCTTCTCCGGGCATAAGCTTGTCCGCACGGACCACGAGCTCACGCCAAAGCCGCCTCAGCGCCATCCGCAAGCGTTAGCCGTTACGCCGTTACCGGCGGCAACAACTCCACCAACCTCAACTGGTATTCTGCCAGCGCCGCATCGCGATGCTTCCGGTAGCGCTCCGTCAGCCCGGCCTGTTTGCCATGAAAGTCCGCCGCCATCCGCTCCAGCAGCAGCCAGTCGTGCCACGTTCCACCCGCCTCCTGTATCGCCTCGAACCGCTCCGCCATTGCAGCCGCCGCTGACCCCACAGGAGCGCTCTCCGCCATGTACCGGCACAGCTTCGCAGCCTTGCGCACCGTATGCAGAGCCTCTTCGCCCAGCCCATACACTGCCCGCTGCAGCGCGTCCTTCGCCGATTCCCCAGCGTTAGCCCGTGTCCCCAGCACGCCGTGCGTCGCCTGCGCAAACCAATGCTCTATCCGGTCCACCAGCACGGCCTGCGCCACCACTCGCACCTCCGCCGGCTGCAGCGCGAGTTCCAGGGCACGCAGACTCACCGCAAGCTTCTCTTCCTCGTCGCGAAGCGTTCCCTTCAGCCGTACCACCTCATGCTCTCGCTGCTTCGCAAGATGCTTGCGCAGCTTCTTCGCCTCTTTGCGCATGCTGTCACCCGGCGATCCCTCGTGAACCTCCGTCTTTGCTGGCGCATCCATGCGGATCGTCTCCCACTGCACATCCAGATCGCGCACTACGCCGGCCGCCTGCCGCACCCGCCGCAGCCGTTTCCGTACGGCATCGGCCTCATCTGCATGCGGCGGCAGCACCACCGGCTTCGCTCCACCTGCAAGCGCATCCAGCAACGACATCTGCGCCTCCATACGCCGCGTCGACGTCCGCAGCTTGTGGACAGCACCCACCTCAGCGCTGGCCACCGCAACCAGCATCGCCGCGTCCAGCGCCATCACCTGGTTCTTAAAGGCAGCAACCGGCTGCATCCTTTGTGTCGATCGGGTACGAACCATGTCCATCTGATGCCGTTACGGCTCTTCCGGCAATATTTAGCTGACCGCTGACAATCAAGCAGTTATGCTGGTGCGCATGGATCCCATAAGCGCCATCCGTCGCGCCTTCCGGCCCGGCGGAACAGCCAGCGACCAATCCTATGCCATTGTCCTCGTGGAGAAGCATCATCACTTCCTGCGCAAGGAAACGCTGCGCGCGGCCGCGGAAAAGGCCTACGGCCACTCCTTCGCGCCCGGCAATCCCGACTACTCCGTCACCCAGAGCACCTCCACCTTCGTAAAACGCGGCGAAGACACCGTGCACATCACGCAGTCCTCCGCTCCGCTTGATGCCGCACCCTTCGACGTACACCTGCACGGCCATACCCCCATCCAGTTCAAAGACCACCGCGGCTACGTCACCTTTGAGATGTGGAACAAGGGCTACACCAAGTTCGCGGCCTACCGCGTCCTCGCACCCCTCGTAGCCGAATTCCTCGGCGATCCCGACCGCATTGTCGGCGTCCTCTTCACCCGCGACAACGAGTTCTACCCCAATGACGGCTCTGCATCCGAGCAACTCCAACAGCTCGCGAACGCTGTCTAGCCTCGCTCCTGCCCGGGTCCCTCATCCCGCGCATCCAATGCCGCAGGAGCCTCACCCATGCCGCGCCATCATGTCCAGGAACACATTGAACTGATCGCGCAGCACGAGCAGGAATTCCTCGAACGCCGCACCCCATCCGAGCGCGCCGGCGACGCGATCGCAGAATTCGTCGGCAGTCTGCGCTTCGTCGCAGTCCATCTTGGCATCTTCGCGGTATGGATCCTACTCAACGCGCTCCCCGCGACCCACCGCATGCATTTCGACCCATACCCATTCCCCATGCTCGACAGCGTCCTCGCCATGGAAGCCATCCTGCTCGCCAGCTTCATCCTCATGCGCCAGGGCCGCCTGAGCCGCCGCGCCGACGAGCGCGAACACCTCATGCTGCAGATCATGCTGCTCACCGAAAAAGAAACCACCGCCCTGCTCCAGATGAACCGCGAAATGGCAGGCAAAATGGGCCTCCAATCCATCGCCCGCGATCACGAATTTGCCGCCCTCAGCCAGGACACACCCATCGACGAAGTAGCCGAAAACATCAAAGAATCCCTTGAAAACGCTACCTAAAGGCGACGCTCAACCCTCACGATCGGCATCCCGGCACGGCCCGTCTCGACCTGCTTGTCATCCCGCACTCTTGGTTTGTCATACCGCAGCGAAGCGAGGGAGTCTGCAGTTCTATCGATCTCTCAACACCATGACAGAGGGCAGCGCCATGCACCGATCGCGCACCGCGCGACACGCGCCCACAAAGCCGAAGCCCGGCACGAGGGCGGCTCCCGAAGACGTCGGAGAACGGTACGAAGTACCGTTAGTTCTCAGCGACAAACTTTGTCTCAATTGCCGGCGTCCCCTTCAACTCATCCGCACGCTTCTCTACCGCCTTCATCACGCGCAACAGGTTCCCGCCATAAATCTTCTTGATGTCCTCCGCGCTATACCCCTCTTCCAACAACGCCTTTGTAAGCGCAGGAAACTTGGCGTACGAATCCAGGTCCGGCGGAACGCACCCCACACCATCAAAGTCGGTCCCGATGCCGACCGTATCAATCCCACCCACCGCAACCGAGTGGTCGATCTGCGCGACCACATCCTTCAGCGTTGCCGGTGACAGCTTCGACGCCGACTCCATCATCAGCTTCTCCATCGCCGCCTCACGCGCCTCCGGATCAGTGATCTTCCGTGCCTCCGCCAGCTTCGGAGCCATCTCCGCCTGCAGCGCCTTGGAGCCTTCAAAATAGCGCTGCGACAGGAAGTCGCACCCAAAGTTGATCTGCATGACGCCGCCCTTCGCCGCCAGCGCCTTGATCATGTCGTCATTCATGTTGCGCGTATAACTCGCCACCGCCCGCGCCCCTGAGTGAGACGCAATCACCGGCGCCGTACTTGTCTTCAGCACGGCATAGAAGGTCGGGTCCGCCGTATGCGAGATATCCACCATCATCCCCAGCCGGTTCATCTCCTTCACCACGTCCTCGCCAAACGAAGTAAGCCCGTTGTGGTGCTTTACCTTCGGATCATCCACATCACCCTGCGAATCCGCCCAGTGATTCGTGTTGAAGTGTGTCAGCGTCATATACCGCACGCCCAGGGTGTAGAAGTCGCGTAGCGTTCGCAGATCATCCTCGATCGCGTGCCCGCCCTCAATGCCCATCAGCGCGGCGATCTTGCCATCCTTGTGCGCCTTCTCAATATCCGCCGCCGTCGTCGCAAACACAAACTCGTTCGGATGCTTCCCGATCACATCCGTCTTCACCGTGTCGATCATGTCCAGCGCACGGTGCGCGCTCGCATTGTCTTTCACATAGCCGGCGCCTACATACACCGCAAAAAACTCCGCGCCCAGGAAGCCCTTCATCCGCGGCAGATCCGTCTGCCCGCGCTTATTCGGCGTGGCAATGTCATAGCCCGCCACCGTCAGCGAAGTCACATCGTTATGCGTATCGATCAGGATCGCCTCACGCGTGATCTTGTCCACCTCAGCCTGCGTCACAGGCGTCTTGCGCGGTGTACGGGGCGACTGGGCAACAGCGAGAGGCAGCGAAAACGCAACAGCAGCAACGGCAAAACGAGCCTGCAACGACATAGGACATCTCCGGATCAGGGCGTTCGTTGAAATGGTTAGGAAACAAACTCAGTGTACCCGCAGAGCGAGAAGCCACAACGCGATACAGTGAGACAAACCACCCGGAAACTGAGGCCACTTTCCATGCTCGCTCGCCGCGCCCTCGCCGCTTTTGCTCTCCTATCGCTCAGCCTCGCTGTCGCGCCCTCTCAAATCCACGCTCAGCAACCGGCCTATACCCCGCTCAAAACGCGCACACTGCTCCGCGCCGGCCACGTCCTCAACGTGCACAACGGCCAGGAAATAGCGGACACCACCATCATCGTGCAGGGCGACCGCATCATCGGCCTCGCGCCCACCGCGTCCACACCCGCACAGCCAGGCGACCGCGAAGTCGATCTCCGCTCCAGCACACTGCTCCCCGGCCTCATCGACGTGCACACGCACCTCACCATGGCGACCAACTTCGATCCCTACTTCGAACTCACCATGACCCCCGGCAAGGAAGCCATCCTCGGCGTGGAGAACGCAAAGATCACCCTCGAAGCGGGCTTCACCACTGTGCGCAACGTCGGCGCCAGCGATTTCACTGATGTTGCCCTGCGCGACGAGATCAACGACGGCCACATCCCCGGTCCGCACATGCAGGTCTCCGGCCCGGGCCTCAGCATCACCGGCGGCCACATGGACAACAACTTCCTGCCCTTCGAATACCATGTGCAAGACCAGGGCGTTGCCGATGGTATCCCCGGCGTCCAGCACATGGTCCGGCAGAACATCAAGTACGGCGCCGACCTCATCAAGATCGCAGCCTCAGGCGGCGTGCTCTCCAAAGGCGACGACCCACAAGCCTCCCAGTTCACCCTCGAAGAAATGCAGGCCATCGTCGCAGACGCCCACCGCCTTGGCCGCAAAGTCGCCGCCCATGCACACGGCGCACAGGCCATCCTGTGGGCCAGCGAAGCCGGCGTCGATTCCATCGAGCACGGCAGCTACATCGACGACAAAGGCATCGCCATGATGAAGCAGCACGGCACCTACCTCGTCCCCACCAGCTACCTCCTCGACTGGGTCAAGGCCTACGGCAACCTGCCCGCCATCTACGTACAAAAAATGCTCGACGTCACCGCTGTAGCCCGTGCCAGCCAGCGCAAAGCCATTGCCGCCGGCATCAAGGTTGCACTCGGCACCGACGCCGCTGTCTACCCCCACGGCCTCAACGCCCACGAGCTTGAAGTCTACGTGCGCGACCTGAGCATGACACCCCTCGCCGCCCTGCAATCAGCCACGCTCAACGCAGCAGACCTCATGGGATGGACCGACAAGGTTGGTGCACTCGAACCAGGCAAATGGGCTGACGTCATCGCCGTGCAAGCCGACCCACTCAAAGACATCGCCACCACGCAACACATCACCTTCGTCATGAAAAGCGGCGTCATCTACAAAGACGAACTACACCCCACCGCCCTCGATCAACCCGTCAAGGCGCCGAATCACTAAGGACCGGCCAGGTTGAGTACGCAGCTCTCGCAGGGCACAGCTTTAGCTGTGCCACAAACTCTGCATCGTCCCGCGGCTTCAACCGCTGAGGTTTGCTTTTGACCGTGCGGGCTGAAGGCCCGCGTTATCGAACACCACGAAGTGCTCGGGCAAGGCACGAAGTGCCTACTGTTGCGCCTGCTGCATCTGCTGCATTCGCTTAATGCTGTCCGCTACCGGCGACGGCGGCGGAGGCGCCTGCTGCGCCTTCTCCACCAACATCGACCAATCCTCCGGCACCGGCAATTCCTGGTCCGGCAACGGTGTGCCCTCACTCGGCGACACCCGCACGGCTACCGTTAAATCTGTATTCGCCGAACCGCGAAAAATCCCATGCGTCGGCGGCACATCCTCATAGTCCCGCCCAATCGCCGTCCGAATATGCCGGTCCCCTGCCACAAGCCAATTTGTCGGATCAAACCCAACCCAGCCAAGCTGCGGTAAGTAAGCCTCAACCCACGCATGCGTTGCGGAGTTTACGCTGCGATCCTTGTTACTGTCGCCGTGATACAGATATCCGCTCACATACCGGCACGGTATCTGCAGCCGCGACCGCACCAGCGCAATCATCACATGCGCAAAATCCTGGCACACACCCGTCTTCTGTGTCAGCGCAATGTCAATCGGCGAATCCGCCTTCGTCGACTTAGGCACATAGTCAAAGTAGTGATACAGCTTCCCATTCAACTCATGCAGCACCATCAACGGGTCGTCCCGCCGCCGCACATCCAGCGTATCGCCCAACGTATTCAGTAACTCCGTCGGCGCAGCAAACTCACTCGGAAACAGAAACTCCCAAAAATCACCCGCCTGCACATCCGCATCCAGCGCGCCCCACGCGTCCGGGGATAAGAACGATGGCGGCAGCAACATCGGCTCCATCTCCACCAGACTCTCCGCCACAATCACCAGCTGCTCATGCGCTCCAGGAATATCAAAATGATGCACATGATTCGCCAGGTGATCGCGATACGAAAACACGCGGCACCGCGGACTCACCGACAGCTGAAAATTGAGGCAGCGCTGCACCGCATCCGAGCGCGGATGCATGCGCGTCTCCATAATGCTCTCGCTCACCGCATTCGAGTAAACGAACTTCGTAAGATGCCGAACCGTGTAATACATGAGTCTCCAGTTTTCAGTCGTCAGTTCTCAGTTATTCGAAATCGTCAGAGGCAACTGAGAACTGACAACCGAGAACTCTCTTTTATCCCGCCAAAGCCGCTTGAATCGAATAATCCACATACAATTCATAAATCGCATTGTGTATCTCGCGACACTGTAACTGAATTTCGCGCAGATACATCACCACATCGCCGCTCATAATCTCTTCTACCGACGAGTAACTCAACGTGGCCCGCAAACGTCCACTAATCCTGCTCAGATTATGCGATCGCGTGCCGCCACTTACATCCTGCACAGCTTCAAGCGCGCGCTGCATCGCATCAATCGAAAACCGCAGCGAATGCGGAAAATCCTCATCCAGCAAAAGGAATTCGAGTATCCAGTCCGGCGCAAGATCAGCCGTATACACCTTGCAGTACGCCTCAAATGCAGTAGCACTGCGCAGCAAACCCATCCATTCCAGGTACTCATTGCTGTCCGGCAATGCATCATGCTTCGCCCACAGCTCCGGCTGATACGCCTCCAGCAGCATGGCCGTCGCGCTCGCGCGCTCCATGAACCGCCCCACCTGAATAAACTGCCAGCCCTCGCCATGGCTCATGGTCGAATCGGTCACACCCTGGAACTGGTGCACGCCCTCCATCACCTGCTGCAGAAACTCCGTCGGACCTTCGCTCTGCTCCAGCAGCGCCTCCGCATGCATATCGCTTTGCATCTCCGGCCGCGTCACCTGCAGGTACAGGCTGTTCAGCTTTTGCCACATCTCCGTCGAAATCTGCTCACGCACATGCCGCGCATTTTCACGCGCCGAGATAATGCAGGCCAGCACACTCGATCGCACCGTCGCGTCAAACGTTAGGCGTCGCGCCAGCCCGACCGCATCGCCTTCAAACTTCATGTCCTTCGGCGAGCCCAGCGCCTGCAGCACCCGCTGCCACCGCCGCCCTGCACTTGAAGGTGACTCATCCAGCATCAAATTCAAATTCACGTCGAGCTGCCGCGTCGTATGCTCGGCTCGCTCAAGATAACGGCTCATCCAGTACAAACTGTCGGCAACGCGTGAAAGCATTCAGAGCTCTTCCAATCCTGCAACGGTGTCACACCAGAGTATCAACGCTGCCGCCAGACCGCTCACAGCAGGCTGAAATGCGCTCACAGAACCGGGCTGCCTTATGCATTCACAGCATCAAACCTCCCCCACATCCGCCCCTCAAACTCCACTACAGTTCGTCCATGGCCACGTTTCAACAGAGGATGGATCACCCCACCCCAGGCGACATCGCCAACCGCCGCTGGATTTACATTCCCTACGATCGCTTCACCGATCGCGCCGGCCCGCTTACTGAGCAGCACTCGCGCGAAACCGGCATCGTCATCGTCGAATCCACCGCCAAGGCCCTGCGCCGCCCATACCACAAGAAGAAGCTCGCCGTCCTCATCTCCAACATGCGCCACTTCGCCCTGGAGCAGCAGGCACGCGGCATCTCCGTGCTCTACCACTTCTCGCCGCATAGCCACGGCCAGGCCCTCGTCGAACTCCAACGCAGCCACCACCTGCCCAGCCTCACCTGCACCATCCCAGCCGAGCGCGAACTCCGCCTCGACCTCGCATCAGCGCAGCAGGCCGGACTGCAGCTCGTTCAGGTTCAAGACCCCACCTGGATCTCCACTACTAAAGATTTCACCGATACCTACGGCCCATTCCAACCCGGCAAGTCCTACGTCATGGACCGCTTCTACCGCCGCATGCGCCAGCAGACCGGCATCCTCATGCAACGCGGCAAACCCGTCGGCGGCCAGTTCTCCTTCGACGCGGATAACCGCAAACCCTTTCGCAACCAGGTGCCCGTCCCCACCCTGCCACGCTATTTACCCGACGACCTCACCACCGAAGTCCTCGACCTCGTCGAAAGCACCTACGGCCATCACTTCGGCACCCTGAGCAACTTCGACCTGCCCTGCACGCAGGAAGACTGCGATACCTTCTGGCAATTCTTCCTTGATGAACTACTCCCCAACTTCGGCAACTACGAAGACGCCATGCGCGACGACCAACCGCGGCTCTTCCACTCGCAAACATCCGTCCTGCTAAACCTCGGGAGGCTCTTAGCGATCGACCTCGTAGCGGACGTGGCCGAGCGTGCCGCCAACGGCTCTGCGCCCCTTGCTGCCTGCGAGGGCTTCATCCGCCAACTCCTCGGGTGGCGCGAATTCATGCGCCACATCCACGAACAAACCGACGGCTATCGCCTCTTAGAAGACCTTGTTCCGCAGCAGGATCAAGCGCGTCCCCAAGAAACCTCACCCGATCAAACCGAAACCGCGGCATCTGCGTACAAACCCGCCGCCGCACGAGACCCATATGCCGGCGCCACCCCATCCGCGCTCCATGCGTCGCTCCCGCTACCCGCCGTCTACTGGGGCGTCCCGTCCGGCCTGCACTGCATGGACACGGTTGTCGCGCAGGTCATCCAGGACGGCTGGTCACACCACATCACGCGACTTATGGTGCTCTCCAACCTAGCGACGCTTTGCGGCTTCTCTCCACGCGAGCTCACCGATTGGTTCTGGTTCGCCTACATTGACGCCTACGACTGGGTCGTCGAGCCCAACGTCCTCGGCATGGCCACCTACGCCGACGGCGGGCTCACCGCCACCAAGCCCTACATCTCAGGCGCCGCCTACATCAACCGCATGTCCAACTTCTGCGGCCACTGCGCCTACGACCCAAAGAAATCCACCGGCCCAGGCTCCTGCCCCTTCACCGCGCTCTACTGGACCTTCCTCGAACGCAACGAGAGCATCCTCGCAGGCAACTTCCGCATGATGAACGCATTCCAGGGCCTCCGCAAAAAGTCACAGCAGGAGCTCGTCCAGCTCCGCACCCGCGCCGCTGAAGCCATCGACTACCTGGCAAGCTTCAACCGCCCGGAGTACTGAGACAAGAGAGATACAGTGTGCAACCAGATGCTTTCGTAAGCCCATCCACTCATGACAGGCTCATTCGTTAACTGTCTGTCACGCGTGAAAGCATTTAGCTCGCCTTCGCTATCTTTTGTCCGTGAAGATGTCTTCTCGCAGCGTTCAGTTGGGTTTCAGTCATCTCGGGTGCATCCGACAAATCGATCTCTTTGTCAGATCGATGGGTTCGAGGTGGCAGCTTAGCAAGTTTCTCGTGAATCGCAAGAGATTCTTCATGGGAAATTCGAACGGTACTCGTTTCGTTCTCGTCCGGTAGCTTCACGTGCTGTGATGATCCGGATAATGTCGTCTTCGCCGTCATAAATCACCGTATATCCAACAAACAAGATAAGGCCTGTCGCGCTTAGGCTGATGTGGTGTTCCCGGAGTTCGTTATCGACAATCCATTGTCCTGCATAAAGCAGATTAACGTCCAAGAAAGAACTAAGTGCTTCCTCAAAGGTGACGCCGTGTTTTGCTTGATTCGTAGTTGCTTTCAGTTGGTCCCATGTGTATGTGGTCATGAAAGCTCTTACTCGCAACGTGTCTGTAACCCTGAATGCCGGACCAATGAATGTCTACTGACTTAGCACCCAAGTATCCTTACTACCCCCACCCTGCGAACTATTCACCACCAGCGAACCCTTCTTCAGCGCAACACGCGTCAACCCGCCCGGCACAATGCTCACCTTATCGCCGTACAGAACATACGGCCGCAGATCCACATGCCGTGGCTCAAATCCATTACCAAACAAACAAGGAGCGCGGCTGAACTGGATCGTTGGCTGCGCAATATAGTTTCGTGGATCAGCCTCAATCTTTCGCGCAAACTCCTCGCGCTGCGCCTGCGTGCTCTGCGGCCCAATCAGCATGCCGTAGCCTCCGCTCTCGCCCACAGCCTTCACCACCATCTTGTCCAGATTCGCAAGCACGTGGCTGCGCTCATTCGCACGCGCACAAAGATACGTCTCCACATTCTTCAGCACAGGCTCTTCCGTCAGGTAGTAGCGGATGATGTCCGGTACATACGCATAGAGAGCCTTGTCATCCGCCACGCCCGTGCCAAACGCATTCGCCAGCGTCACATTCCCGGCACGATACGCATTGAACAGCCCGGCTACACCCAGCATGCTGTCCGCACGGAAGCTCATCGGGTCGATAAAATCATCATCCACACGGCGATAGATCACATCCACACGCCGCAACCCGCTCGTTGTACGCATGTACACCACGTTGTCATGCGTGACTAAGTCACGGCCCTCGACCAGCTCAATGCCCATCTGCCGCGCAAGGTACGCATGCTCGTAATATGCCGAATTAAAAACACCCGGGCTCAGCAGCACAATATTCGGTTCCGGCCGCCCTTCAGGCGCAAGTGACCGCAGCGTACCCAGCAGCAGCTGCGTGTACTGCTCAATCGGCCGCACGTTGTACTTGCGGAACATCTGCGGAAAAATCCGCTTCATCACCCTGCGATTCGTCAGCATGTAGCTCACGCCGCTGGGTACGCGCAGATTATCTTCCAGCACCACAAACTCGCCGTTCTCAAGCCGGATCAAGTCCGTCCCGACCACCGCGATGTACACATTGCGCGGCACCTGCAGCCCAATCATGTGCCGCCGAAACTGCTTGCAGCTGTACACAATCTCGCGCGGCACCACGCCGTCCGCAAGAATGCGGCCTTCTGTGTAGATGTCTTTGAGAAACAGGTTTAATGCGGTAATCCGCTGCGTCAGGCCCTTTTCCACCGTGGCCCACTCGCTCGCCGTAATCATGCGCGGCAGCAGATCATACGGAAAGATCTTCTCCGTGCCCTCTTCGCGCCCATACACCGTGAATGTAATGCCCTGGTTCAAAAAGGAGAGATCGGCCGCCTGCTTGCGCCGCTCCACCTCCGCCCGAGGCAGCGCGCTGAACTGCTCCATCAGCACTTCATAGTGGCCGCGTAGCTGGTCCGGCGCGGCGAACATCTCGTCGTATGCAGCATCCAGCAGGTAGTCGTCAAGATTGGGCCGAACCGGCTCGAAAGTGTCCATCCGTTGACACAGTATAGAGGCCACGCGCCTGAACGCCGCTTACCCTCTACATCACGAGAGGCTGCGGCTCCATCATCGGTAGCTGATTCGAAGGCACAGGCACATCCACCGCGCTCCGCTTCTTCGAATCCGGCACCATCGTCAACATCTGCTCCTTGCGGTCACGAATCACCGTCAGGCTCACCGGATGCCCCTTGCTGTCACGCAGCGCACGCATCCAATCCTTCTCCGTCGCAACGCGGCCGCCATTGATCTTCGTCACCACATCGCCCGCATGTAAACCAGCCGCGGCCGCAGGGCTGTTGCCTTCCACATCATGCACCAGCAATCCCTTGCCATCCTTCACGCCAAAAAAGTCCGCCAGCTGCGCGCCCATCGCATCCACCGTCGCACCCGTATAGGCCGGCGTCAGCGTATTCAGCAGATGTCCTGGCATAAAGCCATGCGCAAACCCCTGCCTCGGCGAGGGAGACTCAGCAGGCGCAAACAGCGGCTCATCCTGCCCCGCAGTAGGAGAAGGCACCGTCCACCGGCTCTCCATCGCCTGCTTCTCAATGTCGGACTTTTTACCCAGCGTCGCAGTTACCGTGCGCTCCGATCCATCCCGGCAAATCACCAGCGACACCGTCCGCCCCGGCTCCATCTGGTGCAGCATCTTCCGCAGCTGATCCTCGCCGTCCACCGTAATGCCATTCAAGCTCAGCACCACATCGTGCTCACGCAGCCCCGCCTTACCCGCCGGCGCATCATGATCCACCATCAATATCTCGGCTCCATGACCATCCTTCAGGCGCAACGTCGCCACCTCGCTGTCATTCACATCCTGAAATGTGATCCCAAGGTAGCCCTGTCCCGGAGCCTTGCCCGGACCGCCAATGCCTGACGCCGCAGCAGCCCACGCACTTCCCGCCAGCAGCAACACCAACGCAGCAGTTCCAAGCCCGGCGAAGCACCTATTGAATGCCATCGACACTCCCCAGCGCCTGCATTGAGGCATTGCGGATGTATGGATTCGCGTCCTGCGTCGACACCGTATGCAGCACCTGCCGAACGCTGCTGTCGCCCTCCACTGGCTCCAGCATGCTGATCGCCCGGATGCGCACATCCGCATTGCCGTCACGCATCAGCGTCTCCAGCACGGCATCGCGCACCTTCTGGTCCTGGCCCACGTACGGCTGCAAGCCTTCCAGCGCCCGCTGCCGCACCGCAGGGCTCTTGTCGTACCGCAGGCTCACCAGCAACGCATCGCGGAAGCCCGCAGCCTCGCCCTCGCCATGCTGGCAAATGTCATGCCCGGCCTTGCACTCGCGCACCAGGTAGCTCACGCTTGTCGCCCGCAGATCATTGTCCGCACTCTTCTGCGCAGCCAGCATCAGCAGCTGGCGCACCTGCGGCTCGTCAATCCGCCCCTGAAACGTCGTCGGCACCAGCCGGTTGTACTGCACCTGCACCACATTCGGATCAGGCGTCTGCACAATCCCGCTCACATTCGCAATCGTGCCTTCGATCTCATTCGTGAGAATCAAGCCGCCGCTGCTCGGCTTGGGCGCATTCGCCGCCTGGTATCGCGCCAGCGACGTGCCGCTCAAAAACCCGACACCCACCAGCAACGTAGCCAGCGCAGGCGCGGCATACAAGTGCTGCCAGACACCAACAATCCCAGCGCGCAACCGCATCGTCCACGTACTCGCGCTCGCCTCATCCAGTGCTTCGTCCAGCTTCAACCGGCTTGCCGTAAGCAGGTTTGGCGACACCGTCGGCATCTCCTCACCCGCCATCAATGTCTGAAACGAGGTCAGCCTCGCCGCTTCCGTCTCGCACTCGATGCATCCATGCAGATGCAGCTCCAGCTCCGCCCGCGCCTCATCGCTGAGTTCTCCATACGCAAGCATGACGAGTTGTTCATTCGCTTCTTCGCACTTCATGACGCTGTATTCCTTGTGTGTGGCTTCCAAATTTGCGATGCATAACTACCCGGCAGATCATGCGCCTGCCATCCGTCTTCCTGCTCCCGCCGCAAGGCCCTCAACGTGACCAGCGTGCGAGTCGTGCTCAGTGTCTTCTTACTCGACAACTGAAAACTGAAATCTCTACGTGTCGTGCTCGCACTAAACTCTGTTCCCTGTTCCCTGAAACTCTGTTCCCTGAAAACCTGCCCCTAAGCGTCCGCCAGATTCGCCCGCAGCTTCCGTGTCGCGCGGAACAGCGTATTCTTCGCCGTCTCCTCGGTCGTCTGCAACATCTCGCCAATCGCCCGCAGCTTTAATCCCTGGTAATGCTTCAGCTCAAACACCATACGCTCACGCGGCGTCAGCTCATCCAGCGCCAGGTTGATGCGCTCATTCAACGTCTTCCGCCGCAACTCCAGCTCAGGATTCGCGCCCGCCCGGTCGTCGCTCACATTGCCCAGCAGGTCAATCGCATCCCCGCTCCCATCCGTCACCACGCTCGCATCCTCGCGGCGGCTCTTCCGGCGGCGCAGCGCGTCCAGGCACAGATTGGTGACAATCCGGTACAGCCACGTGTAAAACGAGCACTCAAACCGGAAGTTCGACAGGTGCCGGTACGCCTTCAAAAAGGCTTCCTGGTGGATATCCTGCGCATCCTGCTCATTGCCAAGCATATGCAGAGCCAGCCGCAGCACAGCCCCGTCATACCGGCGCACCAGTTGGTCAAACGCTCCACGTTCGCCGCGCTGCGCCTGCCGGATGAGTTCGTCATCCTCCAGCCGCTGCTGCGCACGCGCCTCCATCTGCGCTGGAGTCAACGCCGCCCGCCCCGCCCGACCTGCCGCTGCCTTTGCCACTGCGGTCGATTCTACCGCGACCACACCCGGCCCAAATGCCCCATTTCCGGCAAACCCACCACCAGTTGAAGCAAAAGCGCCATCACCCATCACATCACCAAAACCCTGTGTACCCATCGTGCGCTGACTCCGGTAGCCAGAAGATCGATCTCACACAGATAGACCCGGTATCTCTAAAAAGGTTAGTAGGGGGCTGAAGCAGTAGGTGCGGGCTGGAAGAGCAGCAGGCAGTGCGGCCTGGAAGAGCAGCAGGCAGTGCGGCCTGGAAGAGCAGCAGGCAGTGCGGGCTGGAAGAGCAGCAGGCAGTGCGGGCTGGAGGCCCGCGTTTTCCCAGCCCAGGGCATCGCCCTGGGTCACAGGCCATTGAGTATCTGCGGGCTGTAGGCCCGCGTTAGAACCGCCAAGTGAGCGGCCATCGGAAGCCAGCTGCCCCAACAAATCTCACATGAATGGCATCCATATCGCTTCAGCATGACTCGCTGATGAGCCGCATCCGGTAGTGTCCCCTGCCACGTACCGACCACACTCTGCGCTCGTATTCCGCACGCAGACGCCGGCGCCAGAACGAGAAGAAACACCAAACGCCGCATAGCGGCAGTCACCCCGGCCAAACCCACAATACTCATGCCATGTAGACGGGCAAACGATCATCCGCTCGGTTGAAAGGCTGAAAGACGCTAACCTCAGCTCTCCAAGAACCTGTCAAGTCCCAAACCAACCTAAACCGCTCATTCCAAAAGCAATAGAGTTGGCATGAAACCCATCTGAACGCACTAAACTAGAACTAGCAACAAAAAAGGCCGCGCGCGGAATCGCATAACCCCTTTGTTATGACGATTTTGCCCGTAAACCCAATAGAAAGAAGATTTTGCGGACACCCCTCCCGTAAACCCTTACAGAAGAAGATTTTGCAAACCCGGGGGGGAGGGGGGTACCACCCGTATCTCCCACGCTGAGTCGCTCCGAATTAGAGCGGAAACGCCTTCAGCCACTCCCGAAACTTCGGCCCCAGATCATCGCGCTTCAGGGCAAACTCAACCGTCGCCTTCAGGAAGCCGAGCTTATCGCCCGCATCGTGCCGCTTGCCCTCGTACGTAAAGCCATAGACGCTCTCGTACTGCAGCAGCGCCTTGATGCCGTCGGTAAGCTGCAGTTCGCCGCCAGCGCCCGGCGTAATCTGCTCCAGCAGGCTGAAGATGCGCGGCGTAAGTATGTAGCGGCCAATGATCGCGTTCTGGCTGGGAGCCTCGCTCGGCTTCGGCTTCTCCACCATGTCCGAAACCTTCAGCAGGCGCTCATCACCAGGAACCGGCGAGCACGCAAGGCAGCCATAGTTCTGGATGGCGTCGCCCTCAACCACCTCGCTGCCCAGGATCGACGATCCCGTGCGCTCGAACGCCTCCACCATCTGCTTCATGCATGGCACGGTCGCGTCCACAATGTCGTCCGGCAGCAGCACCGCAAACGGCTCGTCGCCGACCAGTTCCTTGGCCATCAGCACCGCGTGCCCAAGGCCAAGCGCCTCCGGCTGACGCACATACGTGATCTTAGCCAGCTTGGTAACGGAGCGTGCGATCTCCAGCAGCGCCGTCTTACCACGCTTCTCCAGTGACGCCTCAAGCTCGGGCGCGCGGTCGAAGTGATCCTCCATCGTGCCCTTGCCGCGGCCGGTTACGATGATGATCTCCGTGCAACCCGCAGCAACCGCCTCCTCGACGCCGTATTGGATCAACGGCTTATCGACGAGCGGCAGCATTTCCTTCGGTGTTGCCTTCGTTGCGGGCAGAAAACGTGTGCCCATACCTGCAGCAGGGAAAACAGCCTTGCGAATCTTCATTTCGTATCGAAGTCCTGATGGGTTTAGATGTCGGCGATTTCGCCCTATGTTACCCGAAGAGAACTGGACATCCTATGACTAGTCCGTGTTAGGCCGCAACCGGTCACAAGACCGGAGAACCATCATGGAGCATCGCCTGCCGTACGATCTTAATCGGCACAGGACCCTGCTTCATCAGAGCATCGTGAAAGCCCTGCAATGTAAACGCCGCACCCTGTTTCGCCTTCACATCTTCCCGCAGCTTCAGTATCTCCAGCTTGCCCAGTGTGTAGTACAGATACGTCGCATCCGCCGTGCCGCGCTTGGTCTCCACCTTCGCCACTGATGGCGACTGATAACCCTCCGTCACGAAGTACGCTTCAGCCTGATCCGTCGTCCAGCCTTCGGTATGCATCTTGATGCCCACCGTGAACCGCGCATTGCGCAACAGCGCATCCTGCAATTGCCCCAGCCGGATCAGCTTCCGCGTGCGCTCATCCGCACCGGGCGTCTGGTACCCCTCGTCCAGCATCATCTGCTCGCAGTAGTGCGCCCAACCCTCAACGTTGGTAGCCGCACCCAGCAGCTTGCGTATCTTGCTGGGAAACTGGTTCTGCCACAGGAACTGCACATAATGCCCCGGATACGCCTCGTGGATGCTCGTGCTCACGATCGTCCCCACGTTGAACTCCGCCATGTGCTCGGCGATATGCTCCGGCGTCCAGCCCTTCTCCGGCAGCGTGACGTTGAACAGCGCCTTCGTCGTCCCCGTCTCAAACGGCCCCGGCGAATCCATACTCGCCGAAGTCGTAGCCCGCTCGAACGGTGGCGTCTCCTCCAGCGTAGGCCGCACCTGGCTGGGAATGGTAATGATGTGGTGCGCCTGGATGAACGCGATCTCCGCCGAGAAGCTGTCACGGAACGCGTCCAGCAGCTTATCCGGGAACGGGTGGATCGTAGCCAACTGCGCCAGAACTTCTGTCGGCGTCTTCGTCGGATCAAGCTCGTTTGCAATGCGCGCAAACTCTAACTGATTCATTTTCATGTTGCCTTCGTTTACGGCCAGCAGCTTGTCCAGCGACGTATCCACCATCTCGTCGTACTGCAGCTTCTTGCGATAGGTGTCTGCACCAAAGCGGAAGTCACCATTCGAGCGCGGCAGCAGGTCGCTCTTCATCCATGTTGCATAGCTCTTCAACGCCTCGATGACTGCGGCATTTGTCTTCGCGAACTCCGCCTTGGCTGCAGCGTCAGTGGCATCCGCAAAGGCTAGCGGCACATCGTGCTCGAAGAAACTGATGTTGCCATCGATCTGTTCAAGCGCGATTTCCGTATAGATTTTCGGTGGGTTTTTGAGGTTTTTGCGTGCTTCTGCGAACACTTGCGGCATTGCCTTTTCACGCGCGATGGCGGCATGCAGCCGCGTGTTCACCGGCGCGTACGGCCGCTCCATCAGCGTGAAGACGGAACCGGTCACGCCGCTCGAATAGTTGTCGGGATTCTTCTCCCACATGCGGATGGTTTCAAGCGACAGGAGCGTTGACCGGATGGAGTTGAGCAGCACCTCGCGGTCTGCCGCTACGGACAGGTCCAGGCCATCGGCTGGGACGGCTTCGATCTTCGTGAGGTATTGGTGCAGCACGGCTATCTCTTTCGCAATGCCGGTCGCTGAATAGTCTTCCATGGCCGAGTCGTACTGGTGGAAGCCGGCGCTTGTGCCAGCCGTTGGCGAGAAACGGAAGTAGACATCGTCGAAGTATTGGTCGGAGAGGAACTGGAAGGTCTGCGTGGCGCCGTCGGCGCTCAGGCGTTGTGCGTGGGTCGATAGCTGCAGGGGAAACGTGCATAGGCTAAGAGTGATGGCGGCGATGGCCAGGCGCATGCGGGGCAGAATCATGCGATCCATCTTACGATGGTTGTCCGATTGTGTAAGGAGTCGGACAGGGGCGTTACTTCGCGCGCTTTTCTGCCAGGTCGCACAACTTCGCGATGCGCTTCACAACAGACTCGGGTGACTTATACGCGGCAACGGCAAAGATTTCCATGCGCCGTTGCGTTGGCGTCATCCGCTTCCATCCTTCTGCTGCCTTTGGCCTGGACTTGAAGGCGCGAGTGATGGATGGAGGCAGCTCCGCCTCTGCCTCCATCGTGAACAAGCTGCGCTCCGCGATCTGCTCTGCTCGTTTCATGCGCGATGCTTCGCCCTTGGCGCGTGAATGTAGGTGCCTATCTGCCGCCGTGTGTTCTCACTGAGCGACTCGTACCACGCACGCAGCCCCTCCGCGTCGTCAAGCAAAGCATCCAGTTCCTCCGGTAGCTCCGCGGGGCGGGGATCGAGATCGGGCTCCAACGTGAAGTGTGCAGTGTGACTCGCAGAGACGCGCGCTTCAGCCTGCATACGCTTGTTGACCAAGAGGCAGTATATGCCGGGCTTGCTTGCGATGGGAAAGAGTGATGTACGGAATGCAAAGCCGTTGATCGTACCCTTCACACGCAGGCGGATGCGCTCAGGCCACACTACGGCGGGATCGAACGGCACACGCGCGGTGGTCCAGCCGAGGATGTTGCCGGTCTCGAGGACTGCGTCGAAGGTCTTTGCCTGGGGCTTCAAGTTCGACTTTGCCATGGCAGCTATGCTCAGGCAACAACCGGTGTGAGATCAAGCTGCTCAAGAAGCGATTTTGTTTCGGCGATCACATCGGCCGCATTCGCACTGCCTAGCGGCCAGCGCAGAACGCCCTGTGGCGTGAACTGCGCGCCACGCTTGGTGTTGCGCGAGACCAGCTTCATCAACATGCCGGGATCGATCTTGGCTTTCTGGTCGAACTTGAGGATCAGCATCTCGCGGAAGACCTTCTGCCTGTTCTCCTCAAGCTGAATGCGCTTGCGGTCCAGCTGCGCAATGCAGATGCGCTCGCACTGGAGACGAATCTCCGCGGCGGAAAGCAGGTTGACCACGCTCTCCGGCAGGTCGCCGTAGCGGTCGATCATCTCTGCACGCACGTCGGTCAGCACGCCCGTATCGGTTGCACCGGCGATGCGTTTATACATGCGCAGGCGTTGATTCTCTTCCGCGATGTACGCTGCATCGATGCGCAGAGAGATGCCAAGGTTCAATTGCACGCCTGGCCGCTCTTCCTGTGACTCGCCCTTGATCTTGGCGACGGCCTCCTGCAGCATGCTCGTGTACATCTCAAAGCCGATGGCTTCGATGTGGCCGCTCTGTTCGCCGCCCAGCATGTTGCCTGCGCCGCGCAGTTCAAGATCGAGCGCGGCGATCTTAAAGCCAGCACCCAAGTCGCTGAACTCCTTCAATGCTGCAAGCCTGCGGCGCGCGATCTCAGTAAGTTCGTTCTCCGGCGGGATGAGCAGGTAGGCATACGCACGGCGATCGCTGCGGCCTACGCGGCCGCGCAGCTGATACAGCTCGCTGAGGCCGTGGCGATCCGCGCGGTTGATGATGATGGTATTCGCGCGGGAGATGTCGAGACCGTTCTCGATGATGCTGGTTGCGCACAGAACGTCGTACTCGCCGTTCATGAAGGCGAGCATCGCCTTTTCCAGTTCGCCCTCGCCCATTTGTCCATGCGCCGTGATGACGCGCGCCTGCGGCACAAGTTCGCGGACCTTTGAGGCAAGTTCGTAGATCGTCTCCACGCGGTTGTGCACGAAGTAGACCTGGCCGTTGCGCTCCAACTCCATTTCGATGGCCGTGCGCAGCAGCTTCTCGTCGAACTTGGCGACGATGGTCTGGATCGCCATGCGATCCTTCGGCGGCGTCTCGATGACGGACATATCGCGCAGGCCGAGCAGGCTCATGTGCAGCGTGCGTGGGATGGGCGTTGCGGACATAGCGAGCACGTCAATGTGTGCGCGCATCTGCTTCAATCGCTCTTTATGGCGCACGCCGAAGCGCTGCTCTTCATCGACCACGAGCAGGCCGAGATCCTGAAAGACGAGGTCTTTTGACAGCAGGCGATGCGTGCCGATAAGGATATCGACCTTACCTGCCGCGGTGTCTTCAAGTATCTTCTTCTGCTCCTTTGCGGTGCGGAAGCTGGAGATCATCTCGACGTTGACGGGGAAGCGTGCGAAGCGCTTCTTGAAGGATTGAAAGTGCTGGAAGCTCAGTACGGTTGTCGGCGTAAGCACCGCAACCTGCTTCGAATCCTGCACGGCCTTGAGCGCGGCGCGCATGGCGACTTCGGTCTTGCCGTAACCAACATCGCCGCACAGCAGGCGGTCCATGGGCTGCGTGGATTCCATGTCGCGCTTGATGTCGGCGATGGCTGCGAGCTGGTCGTCGGTCTCCTGGTAGTCGAAGGCGTCTTCAAACTCACGCATGATCTGTGAATCCGGCGTGAAGGCATAGCCCATGGCGGCCTGCCGCTGCGCGTACAGCTTCAGCAACTCGCCGGTCATGTCCTGCATGGCCTTCTTGACGCGAGCCTTGGTCTTGGCCCACGCGGCGCCGCCCATCTTGTTCAACTCGGGCGCAGGGCCTGCTTCGCTGCTGCGGTACTTCTGGATCAGGTCGAGCCGCGTGAGCGGCACATAGAGCTTGGCCTGCTCTGCGAACTCAAGGATCATGAGCTCCAGCGGAGCGCCATCCTGGTCGATGGTGCGCAGGCCCATGTACTTGGCGATGCCGTGCTCGACGTGCACGACGTAGTCGCCAACGGTGAGATCGCGGAAGTCGCTGATGAAGGCGGATGTCTTTGACTTACGCTGGACAGGACGTGCGTGGACGTCGGCCTCGTCATTCAGGTCCTGCGCGCCGAAGACGATGAGTTGCCGTGCCGTGGCCTTGTCAAGGTCGAGGAACTGCACGCCGTTTGCGAGAGCGGTTTTAACGATGACAGGTGTGCGTATGTCACCCGTGAGGTAGCTGCTCTCTTCGTAGATGGTGGCCGATCCGCTGGCTGCCTGCACGCGGCTACCGATGCGGTAGGCGACGCCGTACTCCTGCAGTAAGCCTGCAAGACGCTCGACCTCGCCCTGATTTGCTGCGGCGATGAGGACACGGGCGTCCTGCTGCTGCAATGCCTTCAGCTGTTCCGTGAACTGCGGGATAGAGCCGTGAAAGCGCATCGTCGGGCGCGAGGCGAACTCGATCTCGCTCTGCGTGGATGTGTCTCCGTCGAGCACATCCACCGCGCCAAGCTGGTCGAGATCAATGCCGGAGTATGCGCGGATGCGGTCGTCGAGATCCCACGGCGAAAGGAAGATGTCATCCGGCTTGACGAGCGAGCCGATGCCGCTGCGGTCGTGCCGCTGCTCGATCTTGTTCCACCAGCGCTCGCCCTGGTTCTTCACCATGGCGGGCTCTTCCACGTAGACGCGCGTCTTGGGGCCCATCAGGTCAAGGATGGTGCTGTGCGCCCCCGCAACCGGCGCGAAGAACTCCCACCCTGGAAAGACCGAGACCTCGCCCACGCTGGGCTGCAGCTCGCGAACCTCTTCGCCGCCCTCCAGGTCAGCGCCGGCTTTGCCGCCGCGCACCAGCCGCGCATGGACAGCGCCAAGCAGCTTCTCCGTGACGGGCGTCTCTGTCAACGGCAGGAGAACAACCTCATCGACGGGCGTGGATGAGCGCTGCGTCTCCGGATCGAACTTGCGCATGCTTTCGATTTCGTCGCCGAAAAAGTCGATACGCACGGGCCGGTCCATCTCCGGCGAGTAGACGTCCATGATGCCGCCGCGCAGCGTCACCTGCCCCGGCATTTCGACGACATCGACACGCGTGTAGCCGACGGTGAGCAGATGCTCCAGCAGCATGGCTGTGTCGTGCTCTTCACCGCGCTTGAGTTCCAGCGCCAGGCCGGCGTAGTAGTCGCGGTGGAAGAGTCGCATGCAGGCTGATTCCAGCGGAGCGATGACCACGCGTGCGGCGCCGGTGCAGACCTTCCACAGAGCGCTGGCGCGCTGCTCCTGCAGTTCCGCGTGCGGAGACAGATTTTCAAAGGGCAGAACGTCGTGCGCGGGCAGCCGCAGCACTTCTTCACACCGCAAGGCGCCGGTCAGCTCGCAGGTTGCGTTCAGCAGTGCGTGCAGCGCCTCTGCGGCCTTGTTGTCGCTGACCAGGATGAGGGCCGGCGCGTTGCTGGCGCGCACCATGAGCGGCAGATAGAGTGCGCGCGCGGTTGCGGTAAGGCCCGAGACGCGGCGACGCCCCGATCCAATGGCCAGGTGCCGCCGTACGCGCTCAAATGCTTCGGTATGTTCCAAATCCGCGACCATCTCGCGGACAAACGGGAGAATCATGCATCTCCAGTTTAATCTTCGCCGCCAACCGCAGGGGCAAAGGCGCCCGGCCGGACGAATATGTCCTCGCGCATTTGTGCGTATCGCGCTTAGTATGGGTCGCTGCGATAGATCGTCGATAGACCGTCCGGTACGCGGAACTCGACCATCCGCTGCGAACATCCACCCATGTCACACGTGAGGTACGACCCATGATCGATCGACGCCAGCTGTTGAAGGGTGCCGGAGCGCTTGCGCTTGCGCCTGCCCTGTTACCCCGTGTCGGCTCTACTCAGACCGCGCCCCTGAAGCTGCCGCCCGCAGGCGCTGATGGCTGGATCTCGCTCATGAACGGGCGCGACCTGACGGGTTGGTACTCCATGCTGCAAAAGAGCGGCAAAGGCGCGGCCGAAGCGAAGCGCATGGTATCGGTGGAGAACGAGATGCTCCACATCATGGGCGCGGACATGGATAGCACAGAGTACGAGCCCGGCTATCTTGCGACCGCGCAGGAGTTTGAGAATGTCCGCATCCGCGTGGAGTACAAGTGGGGCGTGAAGCAGTTTACGCCACGCAGCATAAGCAAGCGCGACAACGGCTTGCTGTACGGCCTGGTGGGCGAGGACAAGGTCTGGCCGCGCTGCGTGGAGTGCCAGATTGAAGAGGGCGATGTAGGCGACTTCTTCCTTGTAGATGGTGTGCGTGGCGTGCAGTCACCGCACGGCGCCGGGCTGTTTGGTCAGGGACTGAGTCCCACGCATGGCTGGCCGCCTCCTGACAGCGAAGCCGCCAAGGCTGCAGGCAAACCGAGTACCGCGGAGCCGACTTCAGGCCGCCTGATTAAGGATGGTAACTTCGAAACGCTTGATGACTGGAATGTGGTCGAGGTCCTGTGGCAGGGCGACAAGGCCACACACATTGTGAACGGCCGCGCCGTCAACACGGTCACACGTCTGCAACAGCCCGATCCCGTCAATGCCGGAAAGTTCATTCCGCTGACGCGCGGCAAGATCGCGCTTGAGCTTGAATATGCCGAGATATGGTACCGGCGTATTGAGGTCAAGGCCTTCGCCTGATACGCAGGACTGCAAACAGAATGCCCTTCCGGTGGTGTCAGGGAGTGCGTTGACAGGCAGCTCACTTGCCTGCCGGCGCCTGCATGGATGCAGTGTCCGAGGAACGCTTGAGCACCACCGAACCATGGTCCTTGTGCTCAAGGTCGTTGTAAAACGTGCGTAGCTCGGGATAGTCCTTGAGTGGATAGTACAAGTCACCGAGAACCATGTCGCGACGCAGCGTGATGGTGTTCGCCGCCTGGGTTGACTTGAGCGAATAGACTGCGAGCTTTTGGAAATGCGCCGATTCGGATGCCGGCGCAGACTCCACGCTGTAGCCTGCGGGCAACGTGTATCTCACAGCGTCCTGCATGAACTCCGAGTAGGGAAAGTACACGCCTTGGTCACGCTTCTCATGCGGAAATGCAGGCCTGCTGTTCGCTTCGAATAAAGCGCTGGGCAACATGACGCGGCTGCCTATGGAGTTACCGATGTGGCCGTCGACTGAAGCGGTTACCTTGAGCGGAACCTCACCGTCGAAGAGGCCGGTGAGTGTCTTGATCTCCACTTCTGTGCCGCCCGGCATCCAGCCTTGCAGCTGCTTCTTCAGGCGATCGCGGAGTTCCGCCTCGTCGTTGCGCAAGGCAACGTGACGCCACTGCACCGCGGGACTGCCTTCGTACGTCAGGGTTACGGTGCCGGCCATGTGACCGTCCGGCTCAATCTTCACATCGCCTACACGCGCCGTATGCGAATACTGGTAGGTCTCAGGCGGGGTCCGAACGAACATGGTGGCTACGTCTGCCGGGCCATCCTGGCGGACGCCACCGGCGATCGTATGATTCCACTCCAAGTGACCGAACGGGGTGTAGCGGCTGCCGGGGTCCAGGTAATGATCTTCGCCGCCGAACTTTACAATGGCGATTTGATCGGTGAGTTGATTGAACTCAAACCAGTTGACATCCAGGATCAGGTTGCGACGATCTGCCACGATCATCGACGACGCCTGAAGACCCGCGGCATGCGCCAGGGCCACGTAGGTCATGGCGAGCTGGTCGCTGGAACCGTGCTTCCGCTTCAGAACATCTTCGGCGGACTTGATCTCTGCCTTCTCTTCCTGGCTCGTCCGCGTGCGGGTGTAGTCCGTGTTCTCCAGCGTCATGATGAAGGCGTACAGCTTCCGCGCCTCCTGTTCATCGGTTGTAGCGCCGGCTGTCGCCTGCTGTGCCTGATCCCGTACTACATTCGTCACGTTCTGGAACTTCTTTGTGTCACTGTTCCAGTACTTAAATTCCGTCGTCCAGAACTCCTTCGCGTCCGCGTAGGGTGTGTAGTAGAAGAGCACGTGATAGCGCGTCGACTGGATGGGCGGCATGTGGTCCTCTTCAAGGAACGGCAGCACATTCGCAACATTCACTTCCAACGTCAGGCGTTGCGTTGGCAGCCGAACCCTCTTCACCTCCACGCCCGGCGGCAGGGACTGCGCCCATGTCAGGCGTTCTGAGAACGTTTCCCTGCCGCCCCGCGTGGTGCCATGCAATTCCCTATCAGTCGGCTTCCATACAAAGTGTCCTTTCCGCAGGAAAAGATCGTTCTGGATATACCAGTCCGGCTGGTAGAAGTGATGATCGTCAAAGCGCAGGGTGTAGCGATATTCCAGGATGCTGCCCACCTTCACGGCGGGAAAGGAGAACACCTTCGACATATGCGCGGTTTCCTTGTCCTTTTCCAGCAGCTTGTCCTGCGGCTTGCCGGTAAAGGGAACAATTGTTCCATCCGGCTCAATCGTGCGTGCGTACACCTCGCCGATATACATGCCGTTCAGATCACTACCCTTGAAGTACTGGATTTCTACGTCGCCGTACCGGCTGACACCCTTCTCGCTCAACACCTTGATGCGCGTGTAGATGTTGCGGACATGGTTGTCGTCATCGTCCAGCTCATCGCGATTCAGGAGAATCGCATCCGCGCCAGGCACCTCAGCACTCTCTTTCATGGAGAGTTCTTCCGGTGTGGGCGGAATGAATCCCGCCTGCGCGTGAGACACAAGCGGCTGCAACGCAATGAACGCAAGCAGAGCAGGCAGTGCGGCTTTAGAGCGAAACTTCAAACGAAGCATAGTGGCGAACAATCTCCTGACAAGAACGGTTACTGGATGTGTTTCAGAACAGCCGCGCTTTGTTCGTCGCTTGCAATCACGCGCGCCAGCTTTTGCATGTCGGCTGCACGGCTGGCAGGCAGCGTGATCTCGCGCACGGTATACGTGCGGCTGTAATGGATGGCGCGGTCAACGACCTTGCTTTCGCTGCGGTACGAGGCGAATCCAAGATCGAGGTTGACCGGGCCCGGCAGTTCTTCGACAGCGAAACCCGCCGGCAATGTGATGGTGTATTCATCGTGAATCTGCCGCGTTCCGCCGAGGTCATAGGGCAGCTTGCGTGGCTTCGTGTCCAGGGCAAAGCCGTCCTGGCCCAGCACCCGCGGACGTACTGCCAGCATGGCGCCCATTTCCTGCGCGAAACGATCCGCCTTCAAGGAATACGAGACCGTCAGCGCCTGACTCAGCTCCGCAACATGCTCCGCCTTCAAGTCGTTAAGGGTAAAAACCTCGAGATCGTTCGCGAGCCCACGCTCCAGAGCTTTCTTCTGTTCGGCTACAGTGCTCGTTGCAAACAGTCTCCGGCGGTCGCTTGCGATATCACCTGAGCGCTGCTCCTGCACGGCGCCCGTGAGGGCGCCATCTGCGGAGAGCGCAAACGTGGCCTTGCGCTCGATCAGATTCCGCACCGGCTCCAGCACAGGCAGCCGGATCGACTGGCTGTCCGCACCATCGATCAGAAGCGCATCGCTACCCTGGAGGTTCCGTTCCAGATGGCCAAACGGCGTCTTCTCCCATGTGGGATCAAAGATGAGAAATCGCTTGCCGCTGTCCGCCTTCACAATGCTGTACATGCCCTCGGGCTTGTACTCAGCGGGCAGTTCGATGCCGGCGATCATGTGGTTGCCCCATAATGACGGCGCCTCGCTGTTTCGTACGCCGCGGTTGGTGTCGACCCATACCCACGTGGAGTGGATGCCTACGGCATTCAGCATCGCACTCAACAGCGTTGCCTTATCTTTGCAATCGCCATAGCGTGCCTTAAAGGTGTCCGTGGCCGCGTGCGGCTGGTAACCGCCGACGCCCACCTCGATAGCGACATAGCGAATATCGCCCTGCACAAAGTTTGCGATTGCCTCAGTCTTTGCGCGGAAGTCCGTCTTGCCCTGGGTCAGTTCCAACGCTTTTGCCGTGATAGCGGCATCCGGCTTGTTACGATCCTTTGCCAGCCGCTCGTACCACTCGCCGATGCTCTTCCAGTCGCCCGTCATGGCGCCATACGCACCACCAGCGCCTGGGCCCTGGTAGAAGATGTCCATCCGGGGAGCCACGCTCATCGGGCTTGGCTGGAGCGGCACACGCTCTTCATCAATGAGAGCGGCTTGATCCGTCACTTCCCATAGCGTGTTGCCATGCTCCACGTCAATGGCGTCCGCTTTGGGCTTGCCCTTCCATGCGGACCGGTACGTGTACCCTGCGGGCAGGTTCAACGTCAGCCGCTCCTTCAGGACGGGCACGTCCTCGCCCGGCACCCAGATGATGTCGTTGTAGTACGGACGTTCCTGCTTCTCATATTCCATGGCGGCTACCGCACCTACGTCCATGGCGGGCGCCTGCCCAACGCGTGCACGGCCGTCGCTGTACAGCTCAAAGCCCTCGCCAGTGCCAACATCGTGCATCTCGTTATCCTTCACGGCGTACTCCTTGCCGTCAGCACCGATGCTCCAGATATGCATGTAGTGCAACTTGGAGGTGCCGTCAAAGCCGGCGTACATTTCGCCATACTTGCGGCCCTTCGGCCGCAAAATTTTCACAACCTTCCGCACACGCTCCAAACGCGTACCGTCCGGCGCAACCGAGTAGGTCGTCTCCTCCAGAAGGAAGACGGCATTGGCTGACTTAGGCACATTCGGCGTGGGCAGCGCGGCAGCTGCACGCACCCAGTCCGGCACCTGATCCTTAGCAAAGGCGTTGACCGACGTGGTACCAGCAAGCAGAGCAGCAGCAAAGGTCAACAGTCGCGGCAGCAGAAAACGCACAGTGGAAAGCAAAGCAAGACCTCATGCGGCAATAGCGGCCCGCCGGCCTGGTTGGCCGACGCGCGGGTTAGGAAGAGATGGGTACACATGTGATACCGGAAAGGTGACTTCTCCGCAAGGGTCTTGTGACCTTGTGGCGGGTTTATGCTTACGGTCCCAAATCGGTACGCAAGGCGGGCTTGGCCGGGCTCTCGCGTGCGCTGGCGCCGAACCCACTAAAATCAGGAGTGATATGTCGATTGCCGCAGCGCTTTCTCCGGATGTCCTCGCCAAGTACCAGCCTGTGATCGGGCTTGAGGTTCACGTGCAGCTTCTCACGCAGACCAAGGCGTTCTGTGGCTGCATGAACCAGTACGGAGGCGAGCCGAATACCCATTGCTGCCCCACGTGCCTTGGGTTGCCGGGCGCGCTGCCCGTGCTGAACCGGCAGGCGGTGGAGTTTGCCGTGCTCGCGTCGAAGGCGCTGAACCTGACGATCAACGAAGAGAGCGTGTTCGCGCGCAAGAACTACTTTTATCCAGACTCGCCCAAGGGCTACCAGATTTCGCAGTTCGACAAGCCGCTGGCCGAAAACGGCTGGATGGACGTGAGCGATGGCAAGGGAGGCACGCGCCGCATCGGCATCACGCGGCTGCACATGGAAGAGGACGCGGGCAAGAGCGTGCATGACGGTTTTGCCGACTCCGCGAAGAGCACGTACATCGACCTGAACCGCTGCGGCACACCGCTGGTGGAGATCGTGAGCGAGCCCGATCTGCGCACGCCCGAAGAGGCCTACGAATACCTGACCAAGCTGAAGGAGATTCTGCTGTACACGGGCGTGAGCGACTGCAACATGGAGGAGGGTTCGCTGCGGTGTGATGCGAACGTCTCCGTGATGCTGAAGACGGCAAGCGAGTACGGGACAAAGGCTGAGGTCAAGAACGTTAACTCGTTCCGGTTTATCCGCGATGCGATCCACTATGAGATCGAGCGGCAGATCGAGATCGTCGAGAGCGGCGCGCGCGTGGTGCAGGAATCGCGGCTGTACAACTCCGCCGAAGGCCGCACGTACAGCATGCGCAGCAAGGAAGCGGCGCATGACTACCGCTACTTTCCGGAGCCGGATCTGCCTGCGCTGGTTGTGGATGCTGCTTGGCGGGATGAGATTCTGCGCGCTCTGCCGGAACTGCCGGAAGCTCGCCGCGCACGCATGATGGCGGAGTACGATCTGTCCGCGCAGGATGCGGCGACCATCGCCAACACGCGCAGCTTTGCCGATACGTTTGAGGCCGCAGCGAAGACGGCGAAGAGTGCCAAGCGTGTGGCGAGTCTGCTGCTGGGTGAGCTGACTGGCCGCCTGAATGCTGCGGGCCTTGAGCTGGCGCAGTCGCCTGTCTCGATGGCGGGCATTGTGCAGGCTGCTGACCTTGTTGAAGAAGGCAAGCTGTCGTCAAAGCAGTTGAAGGGTCTGTTCGATATCGCGTTCGAGAAGGGCGAGGACTTCGGCGTTGTCTATGACCGTGAAAAGCCGGAGCAGATCAGCGATACGGGCGCGATCGAGACGATGATCGACGAAGTGATCGCCGCAAATCCGAAGCAGGTGGAGCAGTACAAAGGCGGCAAGACGACGGTGTCTGCATTCTTCGTGGGACAGGTGATGCGGCTGTCAAAGGGACAGGCGAATCCTGCGCTGCTGAATGAGCTTGTGGTGAAGAAGCTGAATGCAGCTTAACGTTGGGGTTTCTGGTCTCTGAGTTACATAGTGTCTGAGTGAGCCCAGCAGCACTAGAAACTCAGAAACGTAGCAACCAGGAATTCATCACGACTGCATCGTAGTATGTTGCATGCGCGCGCTTCCTTTCCTTCGACTCTCGTCACTTCTGTTACTCGCAGGCTGCGCAACTAAGGCAGGTGTGGAGCAGGCGATTGCGAGCGACATGCACGTGGTGCCGCCGAACACGGTGATGCTGTCGCAGATGATGCGTGAGCTCTCCGCGCAGCCGGGCTTTACCGAGCAGTTGCTGAGCTATATCCATCAGGGGCAGAAGAACGGCGCGTTCCTTACGCCGAAGCTCTTCGATACGTTGCGCAAGCTCATCGTGGGTAAGGACTGGAGCGGGCTGGACCGCTTTCCTGGTTGGACGATCCATCGCATTACGCAGACCGTTGATGTCGGCAATGATCTGCTGAAGGTGGACGATGACACCGCAACGTCCATGCTGGATGCGCACATTGGGCCTTACGCGCTGGATAAGGCGATGACGGAGTCGCTCGATAGTCCGAGTGATCGTCCGGCCTTCAGTCCAACGGGCCTTGTCGTCGCACTCAACGGTGCGGTGACGCATGGCGATGGAGCCGATCCGAAGATTGCTCTACTGCACAGTGAGAGCGCGCGGCTGGCTGAGGTGATGAACCGGCTGTCGCTGAACGGCTTCAAGTCTACCGCTCCGTTCGCCGTGACGCTGCACGGACGGACTGCGACGACGCCGCAGCAGCTGATGCAGGTACTCGCAGCAAGCGGGCATCAGGTCACCGTTGCGGATGCACGATACTTTGCGAACTTTGGGCACTTTCATTACAACGGCAAGGACGTTGAGATGCCGTTCTTCCTGGACAGCCAATTGCGCGTGCCGGCGGATCACTGGTGGCAGCGCTCGCGGCATCTGCTGGTGCCGGTGGCGCATGCGGAGTATGAGTGGCTCATCAGCGGACCGAACATCAATGCGGATGTGACCTTCTACTTCGGCATTGACGGGCGCGCGGAGTTCCGTACGAATGATCAGCTCAATCAGCCTTGGGTGATGGGACGCCATGCGCATGAGTATCGCGGCGCGGATGCGGTTGAAGTGACGCGGCTGACTGCGAGCATGCTGCGTGCGTATGCGTATCTGCATGCGGCGCATCCGCAGCTGCCGTTTGGCGGGTATTACACGCTGGGTGTTTGCCAGGATGTTGTGGGCGCGATCGAGATGCGCATGACGGGCAAGACCACGCTGTATCCGAACACCGCGCAGACCCAACTCTTTCATGCCCAACCAGATGACGAGATCACCAAGCTGATGGAGGCTGTGCCGAAGGATACGGGCGGTGAACCCGCAACGCCCGAACGCATCTTTGGTTCGTTACCGACGACGGACCTGGATGCCATCACGGTGCCTGGCTTGCGCGACGATCTGCAGCGCACGCATGCTGCGTGGCAGAACGGGACACTGCGCAGCCGCTCTGCGGCAGGAACGGTATTGACGTTTGCAGGCGTGGTGCTTGGCACTGCGCTTGTGTTCTGGGTGTGGAGAAACCGCCGCACCAAACGTTAACGCAACAGCACCACATGCAGCACAGGGAGAAGTCGCCATGGCAACCAAGAAGGCAACCAAGAAGTCTGCAACGAAGAAGTCGTCCGCTAAGAAGACCGCGGCAAAGAAGAGCACCGTCACGAAGGCAAGCGCGACGAAGGCTCCTGCAAAGAAGACCGCGGCAAAGAAGTCCACGGCAAAGAAGGCTGCGAAGAAGAGCACGGCTCGCAAGTACTCGCCTGCTGCAAGCAAGCAGGTTGAGACGGAGATGCGCGAGATGAAGCGCGGCACGCTGAAGAGCGGGCGCAGCGGCAAGACGGTGACGAATCCGAAGCAGGCGATTGCGATTGGTTTGAGCGAGGCTCGCCGGGCCGGTAAGAAGGTTCCGCCTCCGCCTAAGAAGTAGCCGGCCGCTTCATAGTGCAAAGAACAAAGCAGAACGCAACGAGCGCTAAGCGAACGCAAAGTAAGCATGTCCAAGAGCAAAGGCCGCGATGGCATCCGTCGCGGCCTTTGCGTGTACTTAGCCTGCTTTGCGTTGGCCTTTACTTAGTGGCTGTGCCTGAATTGCCCGGTGTGCTTGCTGCCGGAGCGCTTGCGGGAGCGGATGGAGCGCTTGCGGGGCTGGATGACGACGAGTCGGAGGAGCTGCTGCTTGAGCTGCCTTCGCTTGATCCGCTGCTTGAGCCTTCGCTTGAACTGCTCGAACCGCTATCGCCCGAAGTTGACTTTGACGGAGATTTGTTGCCGTAGCCGTCGGCGTACCAGCCGCCACCCTTGAACTGGACGGCGGGGGCGGAGAACTGCTTCTCCAGGTGGCCTCCGCAGAAGGGGCAGTCTGTCAATTCCGGGTCGGAGAACTTCTGCCGCTTCTCCAGCGTGCGGTGGCAGGTTTGGCATTGGTATTCGTAGATGGGCATGGCTCTCCTCTCCCTGAGGTACTTACGATAGCTCGATGACGCGGACACTGGCGATGGCATCGACCTTGCGCAGGGCCGTGACGACGTCGGCGACCTTGTTGGGTGATGCTTCGATCTGGACGACGGCGAGTGCCTGGCCTTGCGGCACACGCTGTGAGCGGACGCTGCGGCCGAGGGCGAAGTTAGCGATGTTGACGCCATGCTCGCCGAGGACGGTGCCGATGCGGCCGATGACGCCGGGGACGTCGTGGTTGCGGATGGCGAGGAGCGTGCCGGTGAGCGGCGCTTCGATGTCGATGCCGTCGAGCGAGAGCAGGCGTGGAGCGTTGCCGTGCAGGACGGTGGCGGATGCGGAGGCTTCACCTTCTGCGGAGTGGAGGATGAGCTTGAGGACGGAGCCTGCGCCGCCGCTGGCGAACTCCTTCTTATCCTCCTGCACGCGGATGCCGCGCTCTGCCGCGACTGCGGTGGCGTTGATGCGGTTCACGTCTGCGTCGTTGAGCACGCCTGCGATGATGGCGTTGCGGATGAGCTCGGTCTTGCCGGTGGCGAGACGGCCTGAGTAGGCGATCTCCATGTTCTCCAGGTTGCCCGGCGTTGCGTGGGCAAGGAAGATGCCGAGACGTTGTGCAAGATCGATGTAGGGTGCAACTTCGACGTACTCTTCGCGCGAGAGCGAGGGGACATTGACGGCGTTCTGTACGACGCCATCCTTCAGGTAGGCGCTGACCTGCTGCGCGAGCTGGATGCCGATGGCTTCCTGTGCTTCGTCCGTCGATCCGCCGAGGTGCGGCGTAAGGATGACGTTCTCGATGCCGAAGTACGGCGATTCCTTGAGCGGCTCAACGCGGAATACGTCGAGGGCTGCGCCGCCGACAGAGCCGTTCTTGAGGCCTTCGGCCAGCGCGTCATCCACGATGAGCTCGCCGCGGGCACAGTTCACGATGCGGATGCCCTGCTTCATGATGGCGATGGAGTGCGCGTTGACGAGGCCTTCGGTTTGTGGCGTGAGGCCGACGTGGAGCGTGAGGTAATCGCTGGACTTGAAGATGCTGTCGATATCGACGAGGGCAACGCCGTTCTCGCGGGCGATGACGGGTGCGACGAATGGGTCATAGCCGATGATGTCCATGCCGAAGGAACGTGCGCGGCGGGCGACCTCAATGCCGATGCGGCCAAGGCCGACGATGCCGAGCGTCTTACCGCGGAGTTCTGTGCCCTGGAGGGACTTCTTCTCCCACTTGCCGCTGTGCAGAGCGGCGTTGGCCTTGGGGATTTGGCGCGCCATGGTGATCATGAGGCCGAGTGTGAGCTCGGCGACGGCGACGGCGTTTGCGCCGGGCGTGTTCATGACGACGATGCCGCGCTTGGTGGCGGCGTTTGCGTCGATGTTGTCCACGCCGACGCCGGCGCGACCGATGACGCGGAGATTTGGCGCGTGCTCGAGGAGTTCGGCTGTGACCTGCACGGCGGAGCGGACGACGAGCGCGTCAGCGTCCGCCAGCTCGGCTTCAAGGTTGGTGATCTTATCGGCGGTGACAACCTTCCATGTGGGTTCCTGCTGGAACACGGCGAGGGTTGCGGGCGAGACCTTCTCGGCAAGGACGATCTTCATTGGGGTTCAGTTTTCCTTGGCCAGGAGGGGGTACCCCCCTCCCGCCTTACATCGCAAAATCGTGCAAACAAACAAGTTATGCAGAGGGTGTCTGCAAAATCTTCTAACGATTGGACTTACGGGCAAAATCGTCTAAACAAACGAGTTACGGGAAGCTGGATGGCTTTGTCCGGTTCGATATATCTAGTCTACCAAGTTAGGCGGTAATTATCGGCAGGGATATGTGGAGTGGTTTCAAGGAGATGGAAGTTTGAGGGGTTGACAGGTGTTTTGGCGGCTCGCGCAGGCGATAGGTCTCGCCTTTCAGCGCTTTGCAGCCTATCGATCCGCTATCCAGGCCTTCGACCTGGGCAAATATCGCCGCGCCGTTGGCGCTCATCGTAGCGTTTAGCGGTTGAGGGAGCCGATGGAGCGGCGGTGTTGGGAGGTGCGGACTTCCGGGACGCTGCCGTCGTTGACGAGAACTTCTTCGGGATCGGCTTCAAAGGGGACGCGGATGGTGGCGCGGCCGTGGGCTGGGACGCGGAGCTGGAGCGTGTTGGTGAGGCCGCCGGAGCGCACGGTGACGGGAACTTCCGCGTCGGCGGCGCCGGCGTTTTGGACTTCGACGGCGACGAGCCATGAGCCGGCCGCGGGCGCGATCTTGTTGCCGGGTGTGACGGATTGCGGAGCGACGCTTTCGGGGTCGCCGGGTTTGGGCACGGGTTCCGGACCGATGGGGCCGCCGACCGCCTGCTTGGGCGGCAGATAGGTAGTGGGAGCGTTGCGCTCCACGCGGCGGGGGGCGACGGTGACGATGGAGAGCTCGGGCAAACCGCGGTCGGCGTCGATCCAGCTTTGGAAGAACCAGCCCAGGTCGCGTTTGCCGGCGACCTGTTGGAGGAGCGATTCAAGGGCGGCGGTTTCGGTTGCGGCGGTGCGGTGCGGTTGCGCTTCCACAGCGACGCGCCAGCCGGAGAGCGCCTGCTGCAGTTGCGCGTCGCCGAGCATGGTGCGCAGCATTTCGAGCACATAGGCTGCTTTTGCGCGGGTGCAGGCGGGGTCGGTGCAGGTGGCTAGTGGCGCGCCTGCTGTGGGTGCGAGGGGCTGGTCTTCAGAGGAGGATGAGCTTGAGACTGCTGCGGCTGGCGCGGTGACTGCGTTGAGCCGGAGGCGTGTGGCGGCGAGACCGTTGAGTGCGGCGGTGCGGCCCTCGGTGCGCTCGGCCCATACCGCTTGGAGGAAGGCGGGGATGCCGTCGCGGAGCCAGGGTGCGGCCACATCGGCGGGCAGCCACGCGGCGGTGAGCGGGCCGACCATGGAGGGTGCGAGAACGCCCGCGGGTGCGTTGGTGAGTGGGGCGACGAGCAGCGATCCATCCGCGAAGCCGGAGGCTCCTGGGATGGCGAGGTCGATGATGTCGAGTGGGCGAAGCTGCGTGGCGCCAAGCCACTCTGTGAGCATGGGTTTGAGGCGGGTTGCGGCTTCGCCAAGGGCAGACGCGGCGTCGGTGCGGTCTGTAACGACGCGGAGCAGACCAGATGCTGCCTGGTGCGGTGCGGCCTGCGCGATGAAGAGCGATGGCGTGTGCGGACCGAGGGCTGTGCGGTTCCACTCGGCGGTGACTGCGCCGCCGTCGTTGTTGGCGGTTTCCGCGAGACGTTCAACGGCTGGAGTTTGGACTACAAGCGGCTTTAGGACTGCGCGGTCGCCGCAGAAGAAGGCGGCTTCCGGCCGTGCTCCTGTGTATTGGAGCGTGAGGCTGAGGTGGAACGGCGCGAGCGCGTTGCCGGCGCGGGCCTGTTCGACGGCGCGTGGGACTGCGGCGGGATCGCGGAGCGTGGCGGTTGTGCCGGTGATGGGGTACCAGAGAACATTGCCGGCGCCGCGCAGGCCGGTGAAGGTGTCGGTGACGGTGTCCCAGTCCGCGCTGAGGGCGCGCTGGGCGGGTGCGCCGAGGGCGAGCAGGCGTTGAGCGCTGCTGGTGATGGTGCCTGCGTAGAAGAGGTCGAGGGCGATGGATGCGCCGGGTGCGAGCGGTTGCGGCAGGGTGAGGGCGAGTTCGGTGGCGATGCCGGTGTGGTCGAGGTCGTCCGGCAGATGGTACTGCGTGACTGCCGCATTGGAGCCGTTGACGCGAGCGCTCTCCCAGTGAAGCGCGCCGCTGATGCGGATGGGAATGTGTTGCAGAGGGGTTGCGCTGGAGTTGGTGATGGTGAGTTGCGCGCGGGTTTCGGTTTGGCCGGTGTAGGTGTCGAGATGGAGGTCGAGGCGGGTAGCGGTGATGGCTGCGGCGGTGCGTTCGGCGTTGGAGACCGCTTTTGCTGCGCTGATGTCGTCCGGGGTGATCACGAGCGGCTCGATTGGTGGAGCGACTTCGCTGGAGGACAGGCCTAGCGGCGGTGCGGCAACCGGGATGGGTTTCGGAACCCAGGGTTGCGCGGGTGGGTACTGGAGCGTGCCGTCTTCTGCGACGCGCCGCTTGAGCTCTTTGGGCTGGCTGGAGGAGATCGCCGGTGGTACGGACCTGGAGCGCTTCGTGGGTTTTGGGGCCGGGGTGGGTGTTGGTGGCGGTGTTTCCGGAGCGGGCGTGGCGTCGTCGTCCGTGGGGACGGGTTCGTGGCGCTCGAAGAGGACTTGGCCGTGGGGTGTTGGTTTGTCCTGGCCGGTTTGAGTCTGCGGCTGTGGCGTTTGTGTCTGCGTTTGTTGCGCGACAAGGGGCGCGGCGGCGATGAGCGCGAGAGCGAGCGTCGTGCGGATTGTGGATTGTGGACGCATTCGATAGAGTGCCGTGGAGTGCCTTAACGCTGGCCTACAGCCCGCTGTTATCACTTGTGACTTTGTACCCAGGGCTTTGCCCTGGGCTAGGGAAACGCGGGCCTTCAGCCCGCTTCGTCGAGACAACGCTCAACCTTGTTTCGAAGGTTGTCTCTCATGAGCAGAGGCCATTTCTGGGTTGTCGCTCTATGATCCCAAGCCCTTTCTTGGTTTGGACGGTTTGGGTGTGGGTTCGGGTGCTGGGGTTCCCATGGCGCGGCGGCGCTGGCGGGCGGCTTCGTACATCACGACGGCTCCGGCGACGGAGACGTTGAGGGAAGGGACGGCGCCGGCCATGGGGACGCGCAGGAGAAAGTCGCAGGTGCGCTTGGTGAGGTCGTGGAGGCCTGCGCCTTCGCGGCCGAGGACGAGGCAGACGTCGCCATTGAAGTCGTATGCGTCGTAGTCCATGGTGCCGCGCTCGTCGAGGCCGATGATCCAGATGTTTTGCTTTTTGAGGTCTTCGAGGGCGCGGACGAGGTTGGTGACCTTGGCGACGCGAACGTGCTCGGTGGCGCCTGCAGAGGCTTTGGCGACGGTGCCGGTGATGGGCGCGGAGCGGCGCTCGGGCAGCAGGACGCCGTCGACGCCTGCGCCGTCCGCCGTGCGGAGGAGAGCGCCTAGGTTGTGAGGGTCTTCGACGCCATCCAAGGCGAGCAGAAAGCGCTTTGCCGTGCCTGCATCTGGTGTGGGTTTGAGGAGGTCTTCGAGGGTGAGGGCTTTGCGTTCGCGGAGGAAGGCGACGGCGCCGCCGTGGTTTTCGCTGCGGCTCATGCGCTGAAGCTCTTCGCGGCTGGCGTAGCTGACGCGGATTTTGGCGGCACGGCAGAGGTCGAGCAGGGCTGCTACGCGCGGATTGGGTGGGCCGGAGAGTACTGTGACGTGGTCCAGGTCGGCTGGGCGGACGCGTGCGGCCTCTGAGACGGGATGGACACCGAAGACAATTTCCACATGGACAAGTGTACGCGGCTAGCCGTTACAAACTGTGACATACGAGGAGCGGGATAGAGGCAGATGCGGTCCTATAATTGGGCCAGATTCGCGTTTGGGCCAGATCGCGCGGCCATCCAAGTCTCACACCGAGAGCGTTCCTGATGCCGCAAGAAAAATCCTTCGTATCCCGCGTCTTCTCAGGCAACTCGCCCGTCCATACGGGTGTGCAGGCAACTCTGTCCATTTCGAACGCGCTGGCGGAAGCCGCCGAGCAGGAAAATGCAGAGATTGCGCATGGGCTGAAGCGGCAGGATCCGGAGCTGCTGGACCGGCTGATTGAGACGTACCAGCATCGCCTGATGCGCTACCTGACCTTTCTGACCGGCAAGCGCGAGGTTGCGGAGGACCTGTTCCAGGAGACCTGGATGCGGGTGCTGATCCGCGGCGCGCAGTACAACGGCAAGGCACGCTTCGACACGTGGCTGTTCACGATTGCACGCAACCTTGTGATCGACTTGTCGCGCAAGCGGGTGATGGCTTCGCTGGATGAGCTGCAGGATCCTGCCCGGGATGACCGGCCGTTTGAGATTGCCATCGATGGACCTTCGCCGTTTGAGCAGTTCTGCTCGCGCGAGGATGCCGCCGAAGTGACGGCTGTGCTGCTGGAGTTGCATGCGAGCTACCGCGAGGTGCTGGTGCTGCGCTTCCACGATGACATGGCGCTGGAGGAGATTGCCGCGGTGACGCGTGCTCCTCTGTCAACGGTGAAGTCGCGGCTGTACCGTGGCCTGGCCGCGCTGAAGCCACAGATTGAACGGCTGCGCCGCGAGCGCAACCTGCCTGTGAGGCCGGCTGCAAATGGAGGGCTGGCTTGAGCATGGCCCTTTCTGAAGACCAGCATGGCAACGGTGCGGCGTTGAACGCGCGTGCGGCCGTGGTGAACCGTACGCATCGCATCGTGCGTGAACGCGCCACTGCAATCCAGGCGCGGAAGCGTTCGGTGCGCGATCTTATACTTCCCTTCCTGATTTGTTCCACGCTGCTGATGTTGATTGCGAGCGCGGTGTGGACGATGGGTGACGACACCCTGGTTGAGGAGATTGAAGGCAGCATCTGGCATCGTGTGATGGAGCTGGGCGGAGATGCGGGCAGCAACATCAGCATCCTGCTGGTATGGTTTCTGCCGATTTCCGTGCTTACGGCTGCTATTGTGCTCTTTCGGCGGCATCGCCTGAACAGCTCGGATCGTGAGGGACGCCGCTAGTGGCCTGGGATGCTTACCATAAAGTGCGCTCCGACGCTGGGGATGACAGCGAGGATCTGAAGCTGATCCCGATGTGGTCTGTGGTGTTGTCCTTGCTGGTGTTCGCGGGCATACAGGTACTGAGCTTCTGGCCTCGCCCTGCCTCACAGCAGATGCATCATGGCAATCCGGTGATGCACGTGATCGGCAGCTACAGCTGGGGCGCCGCTCTGGCCAGCTATGTGCTGCTGATCGGGTATATCAGCCGCGATGTGAAGCGCCGCGGCATGAGCGCGGGCATCTGGATGTTGATTGTGCTGGTGATGCCGGGCGGGATTGGCGCGGTTGTGTACTTCCTGCTGCGGCAGCCCATCCTGAGCCGTTGCCCGTCCTGCCGGACGGAGGTAGCTGCCGGCTTCCACTTTTGCCCGCAGTGCCAGTTCCAGATGGCGCCGGTGTGCGGCCAGTGTTTTCGCGGTGTGCAGATTACGGATGTGTACTGCGTGCAGTGCGGCCACGATCTGACGCAGGATGAGATGCCTGCCCGGCTGCGGTCCTACAGCGATTAAGGCGGTGTGTCAGGCGCGGCTCGAGCGCTCTCGTCCACCGTATCGAATACCAAGAATCGTTACGTTCGCCTCATCGACCTCAAAGAGTAGTGAAACTCTTCCATTTGCAGCGCCGATCCGGCGGAAATTCTTGCCTAAGCCTGGTCTGGCTGTGCCCCGCATAGGCGCGTTGGACAAGTCCAGGCAATCTTTAATGATCGTGCGCGTGAACCGAAGTGCTCCCGCTTGTCCGAAACGCTTCTCGATGTAGCGCTTGATTCGCTCCAGGTCGGCCTCGGCTGCTTCCGTGAAGACAACGGTGTAATGCTTCATCCGCTTTGAGCTACGCTCTTCGCGCAGTGACGCGTGCCCAGACTTCTTCTATCGGAGAGGTTTTGAGTGTCCCCGCCTGAACGTCGACCTGGTATTGCTTGGCCACTCGTCTCTCCCATTCTTCGAGGCTTTCCTCCGAGGGCTGATCCGAAAGCCACGTCCAATCTTCGATTTCTGCAAGCCGGGATTCGATCCATGCACTCTCAGAAGAAAACTGCCCCTGCTGGACGCTACCGCGGATCCGCTGAACGAGTTCGACGGGAAGGGTGATGGTCAGTGTCTCCCTGGGAACATCCGTTTGTGTGTCTGGCTGCGGCATATAGAAAGCACCTCGCTCACACTATCGTAATGCTATTGAGAAGCTGCCGATCCGATGCCACCATGTATTGATACAAAGGATGGGACGAATCTTTCCGGGGAGCTTCTATCGTATGTTATGGTTCCGCCACACGGCACTTACTGTCAGCCTTTTCTGCCTCAGCCACGTTGCGGTCGCCCAGGCGCCTGCACAAGCTGCGGCGCCGCTTGAGGCGCTGCCGTATTCGCCTGTGCTGGATGTGACGAACCTGGATCGCAGTGTTGATCCGTGCGTTGATTTTTATGCGTATGCGTGCGGCGGGTGGAAGAAGAACAATCCAATTCCTGCAGACCAGGCGGCGTGGAGTGTGTACGGAAAGCTGGGCTATGAGAATCAGCAGTTCCTGTGGGGCATTCTGCGGGATGCGGCTGCGATGAAGGATCGCTCTCCTGTGCAGCAGAAGATTGGCGACTACTTTGGCGCGTGCATGGATGAATCTGCCATCAACACGCGCGGCTATGACCCGGTAAAGCCTGTGCTGGCGCGCATTGCGGCGTACAAGACACGCGAGGCGCTGCTGCGAGATTTGCCGGCCTTCGCCGTGGATGTGGATGGATCGTTCTTCTTCAACGCGGGAGCAAGGCAGGACCCGGATAACTCCGATGCGGTCATTGCGAACGAGGGGGCGGGTGGTCTTGGCTTGCCGGATCGCGACTATTACACGAAGACGGACGCGAAGAGCGTTGCGATTCGCGAGCGGTACCTTGTGTACATTGCGCAGATGTTGACGATGGCGGGTGAGCCGGAGGCGCAGGCGAAGGTGGATGCGGCTGCGGTGTTGAAGCTGGAGACGGCGCTGGCTACGGTGTCGCTAACCCGGGTAGAGCGGCGCGATCCGCATAATGTGTTCCACAAGCTGACGCTGGCGGATCTGCAGACGCAGGTGCCGGCGATCGACTGGGCTGTGCTGTATCGCAGGAGCGGCGCGCCTGCGTTTACGACGCTGAACATTCAGCAGCCCAGGTTCAATGCGGCACTGCAGACGGAGTTAACGACGGAGCCGCTCTCCGCATTGCAGGCGTATGAGCGCTTTCATGCGCTTACGGATGCGGCGCCGGAGCTGAGCCAGCCGTGGCAGGATGCGCAGTTTGAGTTTTTCAGCCACTATCTGCGCGGCGTACCGTCGCTTGCTCCGCGGTGGCGGCGCTGCACCGCGCAGGTGGACCGGCTGCTGGGCGAGGCGCTGGGGCAGGAGTTTGTGCGGCGGACGTTCTCGGCGGAGACGAAGGCAAAGACTGTGCTGATGACCACATTGATTGAAGGCCAGATGAAGAACGAGATCGAGCACCTGGACTGGATGAGCGATGCGACGAAGGCGGAGGCGCTGCGCAAGCTGGCAGCGATCCGAAATAAGGTGGGCTATCCGGACCACTGGCGCGACTATTCCAGGTTAACGGTGAAGCCTGGCGATTACTTCGGCGACTGGCATCGTGCGAATGATTTCGCGAGCCAGCGCGAGTTCGCGAAGATTGGCAAGCCTGTGGATCGCAACGAGTGGGGCATGACGCCGCCCACGGTGAACGCGTACTTTAATGGGCAGATGAATGACATTAACTTTCCTGCAGGCGTGCTGCAGCCGCCGCTGTATGACCCGAAGGAAGATGATGCTGTGAACTACGGCAACACGGGATCGACTATTGGGCATGAGCTGACGCACGGCTTTGACGACGAAGGCAGGCAGTTCGACGCGAAGGGGAACCTGCGCGACTGGTGGACGAAGGCGGATGCGCAGGGATTTGAGGACCGCATTAACTGCCTGCGCGACCAGTTTGCGACGTACACGGTGGTGGATGACATCCACATCAACAGCAAGCTGACGAGCGGCGAGGATGTGGCCGACCTGGGCGGCACGCTGCTGGCATACCTGGCGTGGAAGGACGCCACGGCGAAGGACAATTTGCAGCCGGTGGAAGGCTTTACGCCGGATCAGCGGTTCTTTGTCGGATTTGCGCAGTGGGCGTGCGAGGATGTGCGGCCGGAACAGCTGCGCGAGTATGCGATTACAGATCCGCATTCGCCGGGCGAGGCGCGCATCAATGGGATTGTGACGAACATGCCGCAGTTCGGCACAGCGTTTCACTGCCCAAAGACGGCGCCGATGGTGAAGGCAAGCGTGTGCAAGGTCTGGTAGGCGCGATTTGAATCCGCGGCGGATTTGTCGTAGAGGCAACGTAATTGCCGCGACCTTCCTTCCAAGATGGTGTTCTTCCGTACGAGTGGAAGAAAAGGGAGTTACACCATGACGATCGGAACACGAGTTGCCGCAGTTGTTGTTGCCGCCGGTTTGCTTGCCGCACCAGCAGCGTTGTTTGCACAAGGACCGCCGCCTCCGGGGTATGGTTACGCACAGGGGCCGGGCGGATGGGATGCGCCACCGAGCCGCTTTACGCGCGATCTTGAGCGGAACGCATTTCATGACGGCATCGAAGGCGCTCGTCGTGACGCGGAGAATCATCGCCGTCCTAACGTGAACAACCGCGACGAGTTCCGGGATTATCGCGGACCAGAGCCGCGCGCGTATCGGGATGCATTCCGCGCTGGTTACCAGGCATTCTGGAGCCATCAGGGACCCGGCCCGCGCTACTAACGTGCGTTAGAGCAGGAGAGCCCATTTCCAATATCGGAAATGGGCCTTTCTCTTTGTGCACAAGAAAATTGTGTGACAGCGGTAACACGAACGTGATGTTATGAATGCTCCCCCTGCTTTGCTGCACTTCTGAGGGACCTTCATGCTGCGTGTTGCCGTTCTACTTTCACTCGCTTTGAGCGGAGCGTCCGCTCTTTGCCAATCTACGTCTTCTGCCTTGCCCGTGCCTGCGGATGCAACCGCGCATTGTGTGCCTGCCACGGCTGGTTTGTCCTCCGCGAGTTCATTCACAGCTTCTCCCCAGGCATCGGCGCGTACCGAAGGCGCCTCAGAGGCGGCGGCCGCGAATGACGAAGCCGTCACAGCAACTTCGCAAACGGTGGTTGCTACCGCTCAGACGCCTGCACGCCCTGCTCACCTGTCGGAGTTGTTTGGCAACTCGCGACAGGCGCACCTGCTTGAGGAACGCATGCAGCCCTACGAGTCGACGGTAGAGCCGCAGGGTGGAGCTTCCTTACAACCGATGGAGGCAGCCAGCAGCGATGGGGCGAGGCCGTTCCGGTTTGGGAGCGACTTCATCGTTCTGCCTCCGCCGCCTTACACGAAACGCGTGGCGATTGCGCTGCCGGATGGCGTGTGGGTGAACTACTGGACTGGTTCACAGGTGCTTGGGGGCCAGACTGTCTCACTTGAAGTTGCGGGTGCGTACCCGATGTGGGTGCGTGGCGGATCGGTGATCCCGATGCGCATGGACGAATCTTCCAGCAGGCAAGCAACTACGATTCATGGCAACGGAAGCTCCTGCGGGTCGCGGTGCCTGTTCGATCTGCTGCCGGCGTACTCGGATGAAGCGCCGCGTGTGGAGAAGGATGCCGACGGCCGCGTTCTGACGCGGGATGATCACAGCTTTCGGATTGAGGGAGCAGCTACGCATGCCATTGTGCGGTGGCGATTTACGCAGGTAGCGGATGCGCGCGTGAATGGCGCTCCTGTTGCGGTTCTGTCATCGCCGGAGGGCTTCTACGCGGCGTTTGAGCATACGGGCACGTCCACCGTGGAGTGGACGGTGCGCAGCCGGCTCAGAAGCGGCAGACCAGCCATATCCCCCCAACCATAAGCGCGCCGCCGAGGACGCGGAGTGGCGAGGCTGCGTGCTGCTTGAGGCCGAGCAGGCCGAAGTGGTCAAGCAGGATGCTGACGACGACCGATGCCGTGATGCTGAGTCCGGTGAAGATGGCGGAGCCGAGGCGCTGCGCGAACATGAGCCCGGCGATGGTGGCCACAATGGAGATCAATCCGCCGGTCCAGGCCCACCAGTGTGTGGCTGTGGCCTGCGCCGTGGTGGGTGAGGGTTGACGGGCGAATGCCTGTATCAGCAGCACACCGAGCAGACCGGAAGCGTAGACCCACATGGTTGCCCATAACGGCTGCGCGAGTTGCCGCTTCAGCTCGGCGTTGGTGCCTGACTGGAAGGGATTGGCTGCACCGGCTGCGAGAGCGAAGAGGATTGCGATCCACTGCATGCTGGTTGGACGTGAATGGCGGCCGCCGCGCCGTGCGCCAGGATGGAGTTTTCAGCGGTAGGTGTCGTTCATGCGGCGATTGCTCACCATCATCTCAATCGCGGACTGGATACGACGGACGCGGGTTTCCGGGCGTTTGGCGGAGACGATCCATTGGATGTATTCGCGACGGCAGCTAGGCGGAAAGGCGTCGAAGTTCGCCTTTGCTGCCTTGGATTGTTCGAGTGCGGCGGCGAGCTCGGGTGGTACGGGTAGCGGGGCTTTCACGGTCTTGCGCGTTTGTTCGGCCATCAACCCAGGGCCGTAGTCACCGTCTGCAACGAGCTGTGCGGCTGTCTTGAGGTAGCCTGCGAAGACTTTCTTTGGCGGGAGATCGTCGAGCGAGGTGATTTTGCCGAGCGAGCCGGAGCTGCAGTTGCCGTCGATGCCGTCGGCTGCGAGAATCTCCGTCATTGTTGCGGACCAGAAGCCGAAGGAGCAGTGCTGGGTGAAGGCGGACATGTTGCAGAAGATGGCGCCGTTCAGAAGGAAGAAGGGGCGGCTCCACTTGATGGCTTCGACGACCTGCGGCACGTTGGCGTGAACGGTTGCGCGGAGGTGTTCGAGGATGGGCCTGGCGAAGGCGGGAGCGGTGTTGAGGTAGGCGTCGACACGTGGATCGAAGGACTCTGCGGACGCTTTTGCTGGTTTGGCGGCCTTGGCAGCGGCGGACATGGTGCGTGCAGTATAGCTCCGTCATCGACGGTGGACGCACGTTGGGAGTTCGAAAGAGCAGAACGCGAAGGGCGCTAAGGTTTCGCGAAGGGACGCGAAGGCTCGTCATCAATCGTTATGGATCGTCGTGATGAAAGGCGGCATCGCTGATGCGACGCCGCCTTCGTTTTGTGCGGGTGAGTGGTTAGGCTGCGTCTTCCTTTGGGCGCGCCTGTTTATCGTGCATGGCTGCCTGCACGCTGTCGGGCACCAGGCCCATGACGGCACCCTGAAGCTTCAAGGACGCTGCGTGGGCATAGACGTGCTCCTTGCCTTCCATGAGCGCGTCGATGCCATCCTTCGCGACGTCGTATGGATCGGATTGCTTCTTGCCTTCGGTGCCGACTTTCGTGTCGCCAAGGTGTGCGCGCTCGAAGAAGTCAGTGTCGGTTGGGCCGGGCTGCAGTGCTGTGACGGCAATGCCCTGGTCCTTCAGCTCAAAGTGGAGTGCCTTGGAGAAGTGCAGCACGAACGCTTTCGACGCGGCATAGACAGCTTCGCGTGGTGCAGCCATTTCGCCGGCGATGGAGGCCGTGAAGAGGATGCGACCGAAGCCCTGAGCCACCATCTGCTGCGTGATGTGCTTGGCGAAGTGGACGGTTGCAGCACAGTTGAGCTGGACGATGTCGAGTTCCTGCTCAAGCGAGGATTCGGTCGCGAAGAGGCCGCCTTCGCCGATGCCTGCGTTGATGCAAGCGATGTCGAGCGGCCGGCCTGTGCCCTTGACTGCCCTCCAGACGCGATCGACTTCGTCGCGCTTGCGGGCGTCTGCCTTGATGGCGAAGACGCTTGCTCCGAGCGCGCGAAAGTCGGCTTCGGCCTTATCGAGACGGTCGCTTTCGGCAGTGATGATGAGATCGTAGCCGCGCTCGGCGAGCACCTTTGCGAGGTTATAGCCGATGCCGGAAGATGCGCCTGTTACAAATGCGAGTTGGTTTGCCATACGGTAACTCCATGGAGATCGATTGAAGGGCAGGAGCGGGTAGATCGCTGCCCATTGCGGTTGTTTACAGTGCTGCGGTTGCTGCCGGGCGTGCGAGGAAGGCCAGCAGATCGTCGTTGGTTTTTTGCGCGGCGGTGGCGTTCAGGCCGTGCGGCTCACCGTCGTATTCGAGCAGTTCAGCGTTCGCGAGCAGCTTGACGGCGCGGCGGGCCGAGGCGTCAATGGGCACGGTGTGGTCGCTGGTGCCGTGGATGACGAGGGTAGGCACGGTGATCTTTGTGAGGTCGTCGCGGAAGTCGGTTTCGCTCCATGTGCGGACGAGGTTGATGGTGGCCAGCGGCGATGCGGTCATGGCCATGGCATGCCAGAACTCAAGGTAGGCGTCGGAGACTGGGTGGCTGACGATGCCGACGCCGTTGAACATTTTGGCGAAGGTTTTGAGGAAGTCTGCGCGATCTTTCTCGAGCTTTTCGACGATTTCGTCGAAGACTTTTTTGGGTACGCCTTCCGGGTTGTTGTCGGACTTGAGCAGGTAGGGTGTTACGGCCGACATGAGGACTGCCTTGCTGACGCGGGCTTCGCCGTAGGTTGCGAGATAGCGTGCGACTTCGCCACCGCCCATGGAGAAGCCGACCAGTGTGGCGTTGCGGAGGTCCAGGGCTTCCATCAGATCGTTGAGGTCGCTGGCGAGCGTGCTGTAGTCGTAGCCTTCGCCGGCCCAGTCGCTGCGGCCAAAGCCACGGCGGTCGTAGGCGATGACGCGATAGCCGGCGTTGGCGAGGACGCGGGCATTGCTCTCCCAGCTTGCGCTGCTGAGCGGCCAGCCGTGGATGAGCACGACGGGTGTTCCGGCGCCCCAGTCGTAGTAGTAGAGCGCGGTTTTGTCTTTGGTTTGCAGGTATGGCATGCGTTGCACCTCCTTAGGCCAAGTGGGATGCGATTGCGGACGGCTCAGCTTGCCGCCAGAGTAGTCCGTTTCGAGGTTGCATTCGAGGAACAAGGAGCGATGTCGATGCGATGAAAGGCAGCGTTCTACAGCGGACATTGACTTGGTCCGTGAAAGCGTTTCGCGTTATTCCTCTTGTGTATCGCCCGTCTTCAGGCGCAAGATAGCTGTCCATCAAGCAACTTTTCGCTCGGGAAAGGCTCACCCCATGAGCAGGCTTCCGGATCGACGACTCACTGCCCTGGCAGCCGGCTGGCTGGGCCTGATGCTGTTTGCGTGCCCTTGTGGCGCGCAGCAGGCGAGTGCACCCGCGGATGCCGCGCAGGTTACAGCTGCCGCTGCGGATGATCCAACGGCAAATCTGCCGCCCTCAGAAGGGCTGGCGGATACTCTGAATGCGCGCGGGCGCTATCTGCTTGCGATTCGCACCTATGAAGCGCTGCCGCCGACAGCGGCGATCGAAAACAAGCTGGGGATCGCGTGCCTGCACATGCTGATGAACGACAAGGCTCGCGCAAGCTTTGAGGCAGCGTTGAAGCTGAACCCAAAGTACCCTGAGGCGTACAACAATCTGGGTACGCTGGCACACAGCCAGGGCGACTGGCACCGCGCCCAGAAGATGTACGAAAAGAGCCTGAAGCTGAAACCGGACGCGGCGAATACCTGGCAGAACCTGGGTACGCTGTACTATGCGGAGCACAAGTTCAAACAGGGTGATAAGGCATACAGGCAGGCGCTTGCGATCGATCCCGAGATTCTTGAGAAGGCCAGTAAGCGGAGCATACAGGCCCAATCCAAGCCGCAGAGCGCCAGCGAAATCCACTACCACATGGCAATGACGTACGCGCAGGCCGGCAGCAAGGAGCTAGCGATCCGATATCTGCGCCAGGCCATCGGAGAAGGTTTTCATGACCGGAACCGGCTGCTGCACGATAAGGAGTTCGCGGATATGCGGACGAGCGACGTGTTCCTGAAGATAGTGGACGACCTGAAGGCGAACTAGACGCGACGCGCTGTGACCTTCATGTACTGGTGGGGTACAAGCGTGTGGGTTGCTGGGTCAGGCGCGACGTTTGCTGCGATCCATGTCGCTTCAAGGTCCGCTGCCAGCGCTGCCTGGCCGACTTCGTCGAGCTTTGAGAAGGCCATTTTGGTCGGTCCGTAGAAGGTGCGAAAGAGATCGGCGGCGCCAGCGGGTGGCATGGGCAAGTCGAAGTCGATGGGGACGATTTCCGTTTGGATATCTGTAAACTCCGCGGCCAACCGCTGGTTCACGGTGGCCTCGTCACCCCACAGCATGGCCGACGGCACCCCGGGCGGCGACGGTACGTGTGGTGAAGTGGCGCGGAACAGGGCGCCTACGAAGCTGGCGGGGTTCCAATTGGCCATGGCGAGCAGGCCGCCAGGCTTGAGCACACGGGCAAACTCAGCGGCGACACGGTCTGGCCGCGGGGCGAACATGGCGCCGAACATGGTGGTGATGACGTCGAAGCTGGCATCGGCGTAAGGGAGCTGCTCTGCATCGCCTTCGTCAAAGGTGATGGCGAGGTCATCCGCAGCGGCGCGCTCGCGGGCCTGCTCCAGCAGGTTCGGTGCGATGTCGACGCCGGTAACGATGCAGCCTACGCGCGCCAAGGGGACGGCCACGTTGCCCGTGCCCGTCGCGACGTCCAGCACGCGCATACCTGGGATAAGGTCCAGGCTTACGGCGAACTCGTCGGCTGCGCCCTCAATCGTCCTGGCGATGACGCCGAAGTCGCCAGCCATCCAGGTGTTGCGCATGGCTTCTTTGATACGGAGGATGTCCGGGGTGGCTGGGGAGAGTGTTTCGCTCATGGGTTGCTCCTGGGCCGGGTCGTCACTCATTGCACCCCGATACAGGCATCCGCGTCAATGCCAATTGTGTGCCGGCCATAACGGCGAGGCGGCTACACTCAAACCATTCTGAGTCTGAGGAGACATTTGTGAGCCGCGCTTATTCGCACGCAATCCTGCATACCCGTTTGCAGACGCCGTGCTGGTGGACGGCAAGACGCTGTACCTGTCCGGCCGGATCGGGTTTGTGGAAGGGACAACGACTGTTCCGGAATCCGTGGAGGATGAGGCACATGCAGTCTTGAAGGATGTGCGGAGCGTGCTGGCCATGGCCGGCATGACGATGGATGACCTTGTGTCGTTGCAGGTGTTTTGTTCGGATGTGGCGCTGTGGGAGCGTTTCAATGCGGTGTATCGCACGTACTTTACGCGGCAGCTGCCGCCAAGGGCATTTCTTGGATCGGGTGCGTTGCTGTTTGGCGCGCGGTTTGAGTTGATGGGCATTGCTGTAAAAGATAACTAGAACACCTCTCTGATTCTGTTTTCCATGGGGCGCGGATGCTTTCGAGACGATCGCTGGTGAAGAACGCGGGAGTTGCCTTGATGGCGGCACGTAGCTTGCCTGGAGTTGCTGCCGTGAATACTTCGACTATGTTGCCTGCCCGCGATGCGTTTGTGACGCCGCAGTATGGGGTGTACCTGAACAATGCGCGCATTCATCCCATGAGCATTGGCGCACGCGCGGCGGTGAACAGCTATTTGGATAGCAAGGGCACCATGGTGGTGAAGCAGACTGGTTTGACGAGTGGCATCTCTGTCGTTGCGAGGGAAAGCTTTGCGAAGCTGATCCACGCGAGCGCGGATGAAGTTGCGTTTGTGAATAGCACCAGCACGGGTGAAAACCTTGTGGTGAGTGCGCTGGGATTGATGCATCCTGCCGCGAGCGGGCCGCAGCCGAACATTGTGACGGATGCGCTGCATTTTGAAGGATCACTGTATCTGTACGGCGAACTGAAGAAGCGTGGTGTGGATGTGCGGATTGTGAAGCCGCACGTGACCGCCGATGGCGCGTGGGTGGTTGAGGAGGCGGATATCGAGCGCGTCGTGGATAAGAATACGCGGCTGATTGCGGTGTCGCAGGTGTCGTGGATCAACGGCTTTACGCATGATGCGAAGGGTCTGGCGGACTTGGCCCATGCGCATGGAGCGAAGCTTTACCTGGACGCGGTGCAGGCCGCGGGCTGCATGCCGATGGATGTGAAGGCGAGCGGCGTCGACTTTCTAGCATGCGCTACGTACAAGTGGCTGATGGGTGACTTTGGTATTGGCTTTCTGTATGCGCGCGCGGATGTGCTGCCCACGCTCGAGCGGCCGATGATGAGCTTTCGGCAGTTTGCCGAGATGGAGTACCACACACTGCCGGGCGATACGCCGGGGCCGTTCCCTGCGACGTTTGAGCAGTTACACACTGCCGCTGGATACTTTGAAGTGGGAACCTATGCGAACCCCGTGATTGCTGCGCTGAGTTACTCGTTGCCGTGGATGCAGCAGGTTGGTGTGGCGAACATTCAGAAGCATGCGCATGGGTTGAACGCAGTGCTGCGTGCTGAACTGCCTCGGTTGGGGTATGACTGCATTACACCGGAGGATGCCGGCGGCGCGATCATCGCGTTTTCCGTCAAGGATGATGCAGCGACTGCGGCCAGGCTGAAGGCGAAGAAGGTGGATATCTCGCTGTACCCGGGACGGATGCGGATTGCACCCTCGGTGTATAACAACGAGGCGGATGTGCGGGTTTTAATAGAGGCGCTTTCCTAGATCGGCACGCCACATCGCGATTCAATCGACCCACCATTGACTGAGCAATACTGCACGGCTACGGTCGAGTCATGACGACGGTTAAATCTACGAAGACCTGGACGATGACGGAAGCGAGAGCCAAGTTCTGCGAAGTGCTCCGCCTTGCGGAACGAGATGGCCCACAGAAGATCACCAGACGCGGCAAAGAAACTGTGTATGTGATGTCCTATGAGGATTGGGTCAAAACGACCGCACCTAATTCGACGATTAAGATCGGGAAGTGAAGGGGCTTGGCATCTAGTGAGAGTTCAAACGAGATCTCTTGATGATTGCTGTCTTTAGGTCTTTGCCATTCGGCAGCCGAAGGACTACATCCTTGTCTTCAACACTGACCTGCACGGGGTCGCCAACGATTAACCCATGTGCATAGTCCCTCCCATTGGGTGGAACACGCCCGGCATCCAGCGTGTACTCCAAGTCGTCGAGATCAACGACAAGTATCGCTTTACGCCTGGTCTGGGCAGCGCCAAGGCGATCATCGGTTGTGACATCGACCAGCTTGCCCGGTTGAAAGTTATGGTCTTTCGCGAACGCGCTTGGCATCTGCAACGAGAGTAAGATTGGCAGCACAAACTTTCTCATCTGGTCTCCTTGTAATGCTTGCACTCGCGAATTTTTTGTTCATGAGGAAGCACTTTTTTGTGTTGTAGGGCTTGCAATAGGAACTTCTGTCGATTAATTCCTTGGTAAGGAGACAGAGCATGCAGGTTAACGAGGTACTACAAATCGCACGAGGACTTGCCGACAGATTAGCTGATAAGTCCATCGAAATCGTCAGCAAACCGCAGGCGGAAAGTGTGGAGATACATCTAGAGGCACGATCGGAGAAGGGCTTTCTAGGGTACTGCAATCTTTGGCCCCTCTTAAGCGCAACAGAAGTCAAACCTCAGCTCCGGGAGTGGTTAACGTCGTTAGCCTACTAGCTGCAAGCAACAAAGGCCGCCCTTTCGGGCGGCCTTTGTTGTTGCTGAGTACTTACACGACTTAGTCGCCTGCGACGAGCTCGTCCTTGTTGATCATGTTGACGACTTCGACGTTGGAGGCTGGGACGGGTGCTGCTGGCTTGATGCCGCCCAAGCTTGATCCGAGTCCGCCGATTTCGCCGATGGCGACGAAGCCGCCGGGCATCTCGGGTTCCTTCAGGATTTCCTTGCGGTAGAGCTTTGCCATGCGGGCGTTCTCTGCTTCCTGCTTGAGCTTGGCGTCGCGTGCGCGGATTTTTTCTTCGCGCGCGTTCTTGGCGATGCCGCTCTTGTCGAAGGTGTCGTTGGCAGCGGAGTTGACGTGGGCCTCGTTCAGGACCAGGTCGTACTTCTCCTGCTTCTCGATCGCGACCTTCTTGCCGCCGGCGAAGATTTCGTGACGGCCGTGCTCCTCGTACCACTTGGTGAGGGAGGACGTCATGTGCATCTTCTCGATGATGTTGCGCCAGCCGACGCCCGTGTTGTAGGCGCAGAAGGAGATTTCGCCTTCCTGCGTCGCGTACGGGATGATGCACTGCTCGGTGCGGCGGAAGTCGTAGTTGAAGAGATCCTGGAACCACATGCCGGCGATGAAGAGGAAGTTCCAGCGGTCAGCGCGGCGCTTCTCGATGTCGGCCTGGGTGCGGTCCGCGGTGACCTTGCCGTAGTTGCGGCCGGTGGCGCCGAAGCACTTGTCGAACTTCTGGAGCAGGTCGACGATCTTGAAGTGGGTGGGCGCCTTGGTGGGGTCGTAGTTGCGCAGCAGCGCGAGCGACACACCGAGGATGGAGAGGAACTTGCCGCGAGCAGCGTCGTTCACCTTGGCAACATCCTTCGCCAGGCGGTCGGCGTTGAGGAACGCGGTGACGGGAACGGCTTCCTTGGTTTCCTTATCGATCATGAGCGCCATGCCGATACCGCAGTTGGGGTGGCAACCGCAGGAGAGCTGGCCCCAGTCGTGGTCTGGTCCGTGCACGAGATCGGCCCAGTCGGAGAAGGTGGACATGAAGGAGATGGGGAACCAGTCGCGTGTGGATTCGCCGAGGCCGGTCTGGCTGCGGACGTCGTGCGCGAGGTGGGACAGGGTGTAGCGCTGTGCCATGCGGCGCTCGTCAGAGACGGCTTCATCGCGGCCCGTGAAGCTCACAGGCTGAAAGGACAGGAAGTTGATCTTCTTTGGGTTGTCGAGTGCGAACTCGATGATGCGGCCAACCTGCTCGTTGTTGATGCCGTTGATGATGCAGGTGACGGGAACGATGTCGACGCCGGCCTCGTGCAGGTTGTGGATGGCCTGGAGCTTGACGTCGAACGAGTTGCCGACCTTGCGGTGGCTGTTGGCAGCGTTGCCGATACCGTCAAACTGCAGGTACGCATAGCGCAGACCGGCTTCCGCAGCGGCCTTGGCGAATTCCTTCGACTTGGCGAACTCGATGCCGTTGGTGGCAGCCTGTACCGAGTTGTAACCGACCTTGCGGGCGTAGGCGACAGCGTCGAGGAAGTACGGGCTCAGCGTCGGCTCGCCGCCGGAGAACTGCACCGACATCTGGCGGCGCGGCTTGATCTGGATGGCGTTGTCCAGCATGGTCTTGATCTCGTCCCACGTGAGCTCGTGGACGAAGCCGACCTGGTTGGCGTCCATGAAGCAGGGGTCGCACATCATGTTGCAGCGGTTGGTGAGATCGATGGTCAGCACGGACCCACGTCCGTGGGTTACGGTCGACGTCCCGTGGTTGTGCAGCTTCTCATCGTTGTGTGCCCGGATGTCGCGGCCTGGGAAGACATCTTCCAGGTGCTTCATCATCGGCGGATCGATCGACATGAGATCTTCAAAGTGGCCGTGGATCGGGCAGTCCTTGACCATGAGGATCTGGCCGTCGCGCTCGATAATCTGCGCCTTGATTTCGCCGACCTTTTCGTTCAGGAGGATCTCGTGGGGCAGCTTGCCGTCCACGATCTGCTGGCGGATCTCAGGGATGCACTTGGGGCAGAGGGAGTCGGTGGTGCGGGGCCAGCCAAGGGGCGGCTTTTCCTTCTGATAGCTCTTGAGCAGGGGCTTGTCGCTCCACTTGGGCGTGAACGATGCATTGGGGCTGAAGCTGTTGAGCTTCTCAAACACCGCCCATCCGGCCTTTGCGACCAGCGTAAGGGACTTTTCTGCGAGCTTCGATGCCTTGGCCATGCTTTCTCCTGTGATGCCAGAAACGGGAGCGTTCCCGAAGGCTGGCTGTGACGGTCCCGCAGGGTTCCCGGAGTACATCCGCAGAACGGCCAGCGTGCGCGCCTCTCAGAGACTACCGCTGCTCGCAGCAGGCACCCACCTGCTTTTAGGGAACAGCAGCATCATGGCAGTGAATGGCAATTTCACGCAGTGAACGGAACAGACAAAGGGATGCGTCGGAGTCCAGACCAGTGTTACCAGATGCCGGGTTCCGGCCATTGTTGCTGAATGGACTGAGTGTCCTAAGTAGTTAGTCCCTGCGGAGACGGACAACTCTAAGCGCGTCATCGAGGAACTCGTCCACTGCAAATCCAAGTGCTGAACCGGCGAGCGATGTGCCCCAGTTCTCAGCGGTATTTTTAAAGCCACGGTCCTGATTGGGGTAGTAGGCGTTGTTGCTGGCGGCAGTGACGCCGTAGCCGAGCAACAGCGGCGCGTTGATGCGGTGATGATCGCTGTGGGAAGACTTGGTGATGACGACGCGTGAGGCAGCGTAGAAGGCGCGGTTGAAGAATGTGTGGCCGTAACCCATGGCGTAGTAACGGGGATCATCGTGAAAGATGGGGCAGAAGAGACCGTCGGTGGACATGACGGTGATGGTGCTGCGCAGCGCCGAGGCACCCTCGCGCTTGCCGAATGCGGTGGCATCTGTGCCGTAGTGAGGTGTGGTGTTGATAAGGTGCGACCATCCCGCAGAGATGGTGAAGCCGGCAATTTCCGTTAGGCTGAAACTGTCGTGCAGCGCGTACATGGCCTTTTCCATGCCGTGCAGTTCGACGGCCCTCTGGCCGGGCAGAATGACCGTTACGAAGCGTCCTGCAATGGGCTGCACGGGAGGACGAGCCTGATCGCCGGCATTCGGCGCGGCACTGGCTTCAGGTACTGCACTGGCTTCAGGTACTGCACTGGTGAACACGGCGCTGGGCGCGTCGGGCAGAGTGGTTGCGTTTAGGGGGGTGACCGGGGATTTGGACATCGCAACGCTGACAGCGGTCTGCGCGAACATTGATGAGAGTCCTGAGATGAATGCAAATGTTGCAGATAGTACATAACGGTTCATGTGGCGTCCTTAATGTGTGACACAGTACGCCACGAACTAATGCTCGTCACGCTGTTTTAAGTTTTGGAAGCGCCACCTATCCATGTAGTTGCATAGCGGACACTGGGTGCCCGGATGAAGCCTTACAGAAACGGTCCAAAAGAGTTACTGTGGTGGCACCTGAGGCGATTTCGCAGCGAATGAGGCTGTGGAATGTTCTCTAATTGCAGATGGAGGCCTGCGCCTGCCCAGCGCCGGCCGGAGGGGTTGAAAACAGCCATGCCGGAGTGGGAAGACAAGGTCCAGAACGCTGCCCAGCGGGTGGAAGGCGAGGTCCACCGCCTGATTGAGTACCTGAATGACGAAGTCGTGCCGGATGTTCGGCGGCATGGGTCGACGGCACTGCGCGTGGCAGCGGACCGGCTGCACGAGTTGGCACGGAGCCTGGACGACAAGACGCAGGGCGGCGGCACTCCAGGATCGTGAGTGCCTTGTGGCAGGAGCGGGTTCGGCGGGCCTTTGCGGCGACCACCGCGCTTTGTGTCGCACTGCTGATTGCCGGATGCCATCACACGACACAGGTGAGCCGGCGTTATGCGCCCCCGCCTCCGCCTGCGCGATCAGGTGGAGACGGAGCAACGCATCGCCTGCCGGCGTATGCCACGCCTGATCCGCATGTAGACGACAATGCGATCGCGTCGGGGCGGGTGAATTCGACTGAGGTTGGCCTGGCGAGCTGGTATGGGCCGCCGTATCACAACCACCAGGCGGCGAATGGCGAAACGTTCGACCAGAACGCGATGACAGCGGCGCATCGCACGCTGCCGCTGGGAACGGTAGTGGTGGTGACGAACCTGACGACGCAACAGTCGGTGACGGTGCGGATTAACGATCGCGGGCCGTTTGTGCATGGTCGCGTGATTGACCTGTCGATGGCTGCGGCGAAGGAATCCGGCGTGTATCGCATGGGCGTTGCACGGGTGCGGATTGATGTGGTTGCGGAGCGCACGGGCGCTGACCTGACCGGCGGCAAATGGTGCGTGCAGATCGGCGCCTTCCTGAACCAGGGCAATGCGCTGCAATTGCAGAGTGAGTTGCAGAGGCGCTACGCGACGACGGCGAAGGTGATCGAGTTCCAGGGGCCGACCGGCAGCTGGGTACGGATTAACCCGGTTGGCGCAGGGCGTTCGCAGGCGACGCAGATTGCGCAGGCAATCCATGCCTCGGAACCGGATGCGCTGGCGTACCTGGTGCGGCTGGACTGAGGTTCGTCTTTGGTATCGGGGCATGCTGATGGGATATATAGCTGGTGGAAAACGGCGAGTGGCTGTGCCACACTAGCCGCAGGTTTGGGCCATGAGAGCGTCTGAGGCACTCGAAAAGCATCGCGAAGAAATACGCCGCATTGTGCATGCGCATAAGGCGGAGAATCCGCGTGTGTTTGGATCAGTGGCGACAGGCACGGATGATGAGGAGAGCGATCTGGATCTTTTGATCGATCCGCTTGAAGGTATGTCTCTGTTTGACCTCAATGTGATGGCAAATGAGTTGGAAAGCTTGTTGAGCATTCCAGTGGACATCATTACTGCCAGAAGCGTACGCCCACAGTTACGTGATCGCATCTTCGGCGAGGCACGGCCACTTTGAGGCACTCGGACCGGCTTCCTGAATTGCTACATCACCTTTTGGTTTGTAGTAACCGCATTGCACTGGTCGTCCAGCGGAACTCTATGGAGACATTCCTAGACGACTTCAATCAGCATGACTTGGTGCTGCGGCAAATTGAGGTCATGGGAGAGATAATCAATCGCATCCGCCGAGCGGATCCAGACTTCATTCAGAGTCATTACCTCTTTCAACTTGATGAAGCCGTTGGAATGCGAAATAGAATCGCTCATCAATATGAAGGAGTTGATTTGGTTCTAGTATGGGAGGTTGGTACCGTCGATGTTCCCGCGTTGAAGGCAGCCATTGTTCCAGTTCTCGAGCGACTTGCGCCTACCTCTGATCCAGACTCGCTACACTTCTAGCCATGGCTGACTGCATCTTCTGCCGCATCGTTGCGGGGACCATTCCTGCGAACAAAGTCTTTGAGGACGAGCGTGCGCTCGCCTTTCGTGATCTGCATCCGGTTGCGCCGGTGCATGTGCTGGTGATTCCGAAGGAACACATCGCCTCTGCGGCGCATGCCATAGAGACGCACGAGGCACTGCTGGGGCGCCTGATGCTGGTGGCTGCGAAGGTAGCCGAGCAGGAGGGTCTGGCGAACGGCTTCCGGCTGGTTGCGAATACGGGCGCGGATGGCGGGCAGACGGTGGATCATCTGCATATCCATGTACTGGGTGGACGCGCGATGCACTGGCCGCCGGGCTAGGCGTTCGCACGCCCTTTTACTGCTTCGCGCGGCCCTCCCGTTGGTCGGGAAAATCTTTTTTGCCGGCCGGCCGGGAGGCCGAACGCCAACGCAGAAAAGGTCATGGGAATGCTAGTGCGAATCGACGGACTGCAGGTGGAAGGTGATGGTGCCCCACAGCAGTTTGGCGCGGATTTGTACGGGCAGATGGCGCGCGTCGTCGCTGTACCAGATGGTGATGGTGCCGCGGTTTTTGACGACGCCGGCGTCGGCCGTGGGCTGCACGCGGATGGCGCCGAAGACGCCTGCGGGCGTCTTGATCTCTTCGCGTGCTTCCACCTTCATGGTGACGGCGACGGTGCGCATAGCGTCGGCGAGCGGCAGCTTGAAATCCTGCCCGATGACGAGGCGCTGCGATCCGACATAGAAGATGCCGGAGAGCGTGTCGATGACGCAGGCGGGAATCTGGCCGTTGTCCGTCTTGACGGTGTTTCTGACAATGTTGCGTTCGGTCAGCGTCTGCGTCCCGATGGAGGGCACGGTACCCGGAGCTGCAAACGATGGAGACTGAGCTGTGGCGCCAGGCGTGAAGACCAGGTCGCTGGAGATTTTGCGGCGGCCCTCCTGCGTCTGCTTGCTGAAGCCGGCGGAGCAGCCGGTGAGCGGGTTGTAGCTGGACTCGAAGCGGTCGATGACCTGGTAGATCATATTCGTTGCGCCCACGGTGTCGGCGGACGCCTGGACCTTCATCACACCGGGCGCCTGGTCGAGCTGGAAGACCGCCTTGCCTGCGGTAAAGACACGCCAATCCACCGTGAAGGTGAGCGTTTCATGCTGCGGGTACGCATAGCCGGGTGTGGGCGGCATGACGGGCGGCGCCTGTGCGGGTGGAACGCCCTCTTTTTGCGCGAAGGTGGCGGGCATGAGCAGGCAGGTGGCGATGGCGAGCAAGCGAGCGGCCAGCGCAGGGGCTCTTCGAAGCGGATTCAAGCTGTCGGCGCCCCTTCCCGTACTTTCCTTTGACTCAGACGACCCAGATGTTCGCAACGATTACTGCACGCTATAGTGTGCGCGCACCCAAAGCAAGAGCAGCAATGTCGCATACAGGGCAGTAGCGCCCATCACCGAATTGTACTCGCGGTGACGGAGATACAAGGCACGCGAGAAGCTGCCGCGTTCCTGCGCCGGCGCAGGAGCAGGCGTGAGGCGTGGGAGCAGACGTGGAACGTGTGCGGCGTAGGCATTGAAGTGAGAGAAATGGCCGCGCAGGAAGCGTTCTTCCGACTGGATGACCGGCAGGTAGATGACGAGGAACAGCACGGCAAGCAGAACGACGAGATACCACTGGCGCGATGCGAAGGCGAAGCCAAAGGCGGCCATCATGGAGCCCAGGTAGAGCGGGTTGCGCGTGTGGGCGTAGGGTCCGGTTTGCGTCAGCTCGGCATTCTTTTTGACGTAGCCTGCAGCGTAGCCGCGCAGCCACAGGCCGGGAATGACGAGGATGAGGCTGAGCGCAAGCGATAGCAGGGATGGGCGTGCTCGCCAAAGAAACACTGCGGCGAAGGCAAAGCCCAGCGGCACGCGTATCCGCCGGACGAGCCGTTCCCCTGTTCCCATCTGCGCTGGCATGCCTCTGCCATTATCCACGCGAGGTGGCTTCAGTGCTGGTTTCGGCAGCGGCTAGCAGATCGAGCGCGGCGGTGAGGACTTCTTCGGTGGTGATCGTTGCAAGCCCTGGGTCGATGGTGGCGTGGCGGCGATGGTCGGTGATGCTGGAGGCGTGCCGCAGGAGACGGGAGGGCGTGGACCAAGGGCCGTTGCGTGCAGGGTCGGTTGGGCCGAAGAGGGCGACGACTGGCGTTTGTAATGCGGCTGCCAGGTGGAGTGGCCCGGAGTCGCCCGCGATGACGAGCTTTACGCGGCGCAGCAGGGCGATGAGTTGCGGAATGGTGCATGGAGCTGCGCTTGCTGTGTTGCCGGACGACGCGATGACTGCTTCGGCTGTTTCATCCGTACCGGAAGGTGACGCGTTTACGAGAACGCGATAGCCGCGTTCTGAGAGACCGAGCGCCACTTCGCCGAAGCGTTCGGCAGGCCACTGCTTCGCGCCCCATCCTGCTGTCGGCGCAAGGAAAACGGTAGGTTCGTCTTTTGGCATGAAGGTATCGCACCATTGCTCCGCTGCGGGGTCGATTGGCAGTGGTGCAAGGATGGGCTTAAGCGCTGTACGGATTGCGTAGGAGATCAATTCAGCTGCGTGCTCCACGACGTGCTTTGTGGTGAGTGGCACTCGTTCGGTGTAGAGCCAGCGTGCGAGGCGTTCGCGAGGCTGGCTGCTGCCAACGATGCGTCGTGCGGAACTCATGCTCGCGATCACCGAGGAGCGGATGGCGCCTTGCAGGTCAATGGCGATGTCGTAGTGCTCATTGCGCAGTTCGCGGCGAAGACTCGCGACGCTGTGAGCCGTTGTGAGTGACAACGGAGCGCGCGACCACTCTTTCGCGCGGACGAGGTGGACGTGATCGACCAGCGGCATTGCGGGAGTGTGCGGTGTGGCGTTATTGGATGTTTGCAGCAGCGGGGCCCAGCGGGGTTCGATGGCCCAGGCGATGTGTGCGTGGGGCAGGGCTGCTCGTAGCGCGGCGACGGCAGGCATGCCGTGGAGCACGTCGCCCATGGCGCCTACGCGCACGATGAGGATTCTTAGCATTGCGTTCGGATTGTTGGCTTCTGGCAGCAAACGCCTCATTCTCGCAGAGCTAGGGTGTGTCGCATAGTCACCAGGAAATGCATCTGCTAGCACGGGCCTTCAGCCCGTAGTGCCTATGAGGCATGCTGACCTGGGCCGTTGGCCCAGGCTATTACAGCGCGTGCTTTCAGCCCGCACATTTGCGACTTGAGCCCAAACATAGCCAGTGCTGGTGAGTTACGTACTCAAGCTCATTTCGACGCACCTACGCGCGCTTCCACGATGCTTCGATCATGGCGATCAGCTCGGATACCCGGCATGAAGCGTCGTCGAGTTCTACCGCGATATCGGCTACGGCAAGTGGGGCGATGGCTTCGAGTTCGCGACGTAGTGATGGTGTGAGCTTCACGGCGTCTTTAGCAGTTGTGACGAAGCCGTTCGCGCATAGCGCCACTGCTTCTGCCAACAGATCGCTTACGCGGTTCGCATCGTAGGGCGCGTGATCGTGCAGGGCCACTAGCTTCACCGGAGTGATACCGGCGCTCAATAATTCCGACCGAAATCCATCGGGTCGCGCAATCCCACAAAACGCCAGCGGCGCTGCAGATGGAACACCATCCACGAACGCAAACCGTCTGCGGATGGTCCATACCGGCGGTATCGTCGTGTTGACGAAGACCTTCTGCAACACGGGCTGCAACGCGGCAGCTTCGTCATCGCGAAGGACAATGACGCTTGCGCGCTTCAACGAACCGAGTGGTTCGCGGAGATTGCCCGCGGGCAGCAGTGCGTCGCGTGCGTCTTCTGCGGTGAGGAGGACGATGTCAATGGCGCGTGCGAGTTGGCGGTGCTGAAAGCCGTCGTCGAGCAGGTGGAGTGAAAGGTGTTTGTCGTCGCGGGTGTGGCGGCGGTCGCGCTCGGCCCACTCACCCGCTTTGAAGCGTTCGCGGCCCACGTAGACCGGGCACAGCAGGCGTTGTGCGATGAGAAGCGGTTCGTCGCCGCATTCCGTTGCGGAGCCTGTGGGCGAGACGCGGAGGGTCTCATCGCCTTTGCGACCGTGGCCTCGGGAGAGCACGTCGATGCCATAGCCGGCGTTGCGCAGGGCGTGGCCGAGTGCGATGACGAAGGGTGTCTTGCCTGCTCCGCCGGCAGAGAGGCTGCCGACGCTGATGACGGGCTGCAACAGCTTGTGGGCGTGTTGTGGGTGCCTGTCGAAGTTGCGGTTTTTCCACGCGAGACCGGCGGCGTAGAGCGGGTTGAGCGGGAGCAGCCAGGGACGCTTCATCCGGCACGCTCCTGCAGCAAGGCGACGAGCGCCTGGACAGTACGTTCGGTTGCGCCAGCCATGGATGCGGCGAAGGTGCGGCCACGTTCGCCCATGCCGTCGTCGTTGTTCGCTCCTGCCAGGCAGGAATCGAGTGTGTCGCAGAGATTTTGCGGTGTCACGCTTCGGATGGCCCGCTCGGCCTGCATGGCGTCTACCATGCTGCGGAAGTTTTCGTAGTGCGGGCCGATGAGTACGGGTACACCGAAGCGCGCGGGCTCCAGGGGATTCTGGCCGCCGTGTGGCACGAGTGATCCGCCAATGAACGCGACCGTTGCCAAGGCGTAGAGCGATGCAAGCTCGCCTACGGTGTCTACAAGCAGGACTGCGTTGCCGGGTACGGCGGAGGGGTTTAGACGCCACTGGCTCAGGCGCAGACCGGTGAGCTTGCGCTCGGCGATGAGGTGCTGGATGTGTTCTGCGCGTTGCGGGTGACGTGGCGCAAGGATCATCACCTTCGTCTCGACTGGCAGCGACCGCCAGCAGTCGAGGAGCAACGTTTCTTCGCCGTCGTGTGTGCTGCCACAGACCAGCACCTTCGCGCCGGCTGGCAGATGCTTGCGGAGGAGCGTGGTGAGCGGTGTTTCGGCGGGTGTTTGTATGTCGTATTTGAGATTGCCCGCTGTACTCACGCGCTCGGGCGGCGCACCGACCTGGCGCCAGCGGCGGGTGTCTTCGTCGCTTTGCGCGAGGAGCAGTGAAACGCGGCGGAGGAGCGGCTTCCAAAGCCATCGCAGGCCGAGGTAGCGGGGTAACGAGCGGTCGCTGACACGGGCGTTGACGACTGCGACGGGGATGGCTACGCGGGCGCATTCGACGAGCATGCGCGGCCAGAGTTCACTCTCCATGAGAACGATGAGTCGAGGTTTGAGTGCGCGGAGGTATGGCCGGACAGCGAAGGCGAAATCGATGGGGTAGAAGAAGACGCGATCCACGCCGAAGCGCTCGCGTGCGACGCGCTGGCCGGTGGGGGTCGTGGTGGAGACCGCGACTGCATACCCAGGTAATGCAGCTTCCAGTTCAGCGATCAATCGCGTTGCGGCAAGAGTTTCTCCGACGGAGACGGCGTGGACCCAGAGGACGGGGCGGGCGGCTACCCACGCTGTAAGCCGGTGCGGCACCGTGCCGAGTCGCTCCTGGAGGCCTTCGCGATAGCGTCCCTGCCGCAGCATGCGCCAGGCCCACAACGGCGCGCTGAGTACGGCTGCGATCGTCAGAGCGAGGCTATAAAGCGACATCATCACTTCGCACTTTACCCCCTATGCTGTTTCGCTTGATAATCGCGCGAGAACCCTCGTCCGCAAATAAAGGTCGTACGTCTATCTCGGTATGGCACGTTTTTGTATGACTTTCCCCCCAGCTTTGGCCGCCGCTGCGTTGCTGCTGATGCCCGCAGCGCATGCCGCGAAGAAGGCGCCGCCTGCGCTTGCAGCCGCTGCTTACCCTGCGCATGAGACTCACGAAAAGGATCACGTCACAATTGCCGCAGAACCGTTTGATTCTCGCGATAAAGGTGATTTTTTTCGCCTGGATTACTACGGCCACAGCCTGCTGCCGGTGCGGCTTGTGATCCAGAACGACAGCGATGCGCCGCTGGACCTGAACCAGGTGCGTATCCAGTTCATCGCGTCGGACGGCACCAAGATGCCGGCGGCTACGCCGGAAGAAATCAACCGCCGGCTCTTTCGTTTCAACGACATCAAGCAGAAGCGCATTCCGGGCACACCGATGACGTACAAGCCGACGCCGGTGGACAAGAAGATTCTGGACGACGACAAGGACTTCGGGTTTTCGCAGACGATCATTCCCCCGCACAGTTCAGCAAACGGCTTTCTCTTCTACGACACACAGGATATGGATGATCCGCCGATGAAGGGCGCCGAGCTGTACGTAAAGATGATGCACACGCAGAAGGATGGCAAGGACACGGAGATGTTCGCGTTCTCGGTGCCGTTTGATAAATATCTTGAGGCCCAAAAGACGAAGAAGGATGCGGAAAAGGCGATTGCCGATGCGAAGTCCACGATGAAGGACACGCCGGTGAAGCCTTGACCGCTGGACTGGTTCTGCGGGATGCCGTGGCGGCGGATGTGTCTGAAATTCTTGCGCTGATTCGGGAACTGGCTATCTACGAGAAGGAACCGGATAGGGCGGTTGCGACGGAGGCGGACCTGTTGCGGGATGGGTTTGGGCCGGAGCCGTACTTCCGCTGCGTGATCGCGGATGTGGATGGCGCGGTCGCGGGGTTTGCGCTGTATTTCTTCCAGTATTCGACGTGGGAGGGCCGTCCGGCGCTCTATCTCGAAGACCTTTTCGTACGCGAGGCGTTTCGCAAGCGCGGGATTGGCGTCGCATTGTTTCGGCGGCTGGCGCAGATCGCGGTCGAGCGGCAATGCACGCGGTTCCAATGGGAGTGCCTGGACTGGAACCAGCCTGCGCTGGACTTTTACGGCGGCGTGGGCGCGAGCGTGCTGCGCGAATGGCTCAATCTGCGCGTGACCGGCAAGGCTTTGCAGGCGCTTACCGATGGCGGAAGTTACCAGCAGCCGTAGGGACGGTAGTAACCGTAGCGGTTGTAGGCAGCATATGGGTTGTAATAGCTGTAGGCTCCGTAGGGATAGGCGCCGTAGCTGTAGCCATAACCGCCACGATAGGGTGCGTAGTATGGATAGCCGTAGCCATGCCAGTAGTACCGGCGGCTAAAGAGGAAAATCAGCAGGATCAGGCAGAGCATTCAGGGCCTCGGTGCGGGTTTCCAGAAGCCTACGTCCGCACATGTAGGTTCTACGCCGGTTCGCGGGAAAAAGTTCACTTCGCACGAGACAATAGATATGTGAAGAAGATCAAAGTGATTGGCGGTGGCCTTGCCGGGCCGGAGGCTGCGTTGCAGGCGGCTCATGCGGGTTGCGAGGTGACGCTGTACGAGATGCGGCCGCACCGGTCGACCGAGGCGCACCAGACGAGCGACTTTGCGGAGCTTGTGTGTTCCAACTCGCTGAAGAGCGAGAGCGAGAATACAGCGCCGTGGCTGCTGAAGCAGGAGATGCGTGCGGCCGGTTCGGTGCTGCTGGCCGAGGCAGATGCGTGCGCTGTGCCTGCGGGGCATGCGCTGGCCGTGGATCGGTTGGAGTTTTCGCGGCGGGTTGCAGAGCGCATTGCAGCTGAGCGGAGAATTACGGTGGTGCGCGAAGAGGTGACGGCGGTAGAGGAAGACGGTGAGTGCATCACCATTCTTGCGAGTGGGCCGCTTACGTCGCCTGCGTTGACGGCTGATCTGCAGCGGCTGACGGGCGCCGACCATCTCTCGTTTTACGACAGCATTGCGCCGGTGGTGGATGCGACGACGATCAATATGGATCGCGTGTACTTCAAGGCTCGCTGGGACAAGGGCTCGGCGGATTACATCAACTGCCCGTTTACGAAGGAGGAGTACGACGTCTTCTACGATGCTCTGCTGGCTGCGCACGAGGTGGAGTCAAAGGATTGGGAGAAGATCGACTACTTTGAAGGCTGCCTGCCGATTGAGGAGCTTGCGCGCCGTGGCCGGGATACGCTGCGCTTTGGCTGCATGAAGCCGGTGGGCTTGCGCGATCCTCGCACGGACACCAACCCATATGCTGTGGTGCAGCTGCGCTGCGAGAATCTGCGTGCCGATAGTTACAACCTTGTGGGCTTTCAGAACCACATCCGATTTGGGGACCAGGCGCGTGTTCTGCGGCTGATTCCTGGGCTGGAGAACGCCAGCTTTCTACGGTATGGGCAGATTCATCGCAATACGTACATCAACAGCCCAGCGCTGTTGACGGAGACGCTGCAATTACGCAGCCATCCGAAGGTGATGATTGCCGGGCAGTTGAGTGGCGTTGAGGGGTATACGGAGTCAATTGCGGGCGGGATGCTGGCGGGGCGCTTTGCCGCGGCGATTGCGCGTGGTGAGCAGCCTGCGCCGGCGCCGCGGTTGAGCGCGCATGGATCGCTGGTGCATTACATCACGCATGCCGAGGCGAAGCGCTTCCAGCCGGCGAACATTACCTTCGATTTGCTGCCGCCGCTGGAAGAAGACCTGCGGAAGACGATTCGCGACAAAAAGGAACGACATCGCCTGCAATGCGAACGGGGACTGGATGCGTGGCGGGAGTGGTTGAAGTTTTCAACCGCCGCCTTAAGTGCTTCCGTTTAGTTGGTTCGCGCTAGCACAACAGGAACCTGTCGCGGTAATCGTTTGTTCGGATGGGAAAGGTCTTGCCACCTTTGTGCCATGGCGACGCGTTCCATTTTGGATTACATATATGACTTCTGTCCTACTTTGCTTTAATTTCCCGGCTCCGTGTACTGGAGGCATTTGCAATGAAACAATTTAGCTGTGGCGATGTTGTGCCTGGCTGTAAGGCGGTTTTCCGGGCTGAGGAAGAACAAACGATTCTGGCGCTGGTGGCTGAACACGCCAGGGTCGATCACGGCATAGCCCTTGTTCCGCCTGCGCTGGTGGAGCAGGTCCGCAGCCTGACGTTGGATTTGACGGCGGTTGCGTAGCCCTTAATGTTCCGCGTGTCCCATGTGTGTCGAGGGCTCTCCTAGATGGAAGAAGCCCGGTTCCGCTCGGCGCTGGATGCCGTGCTAGCAGGCGTACGCCTGCCGGTGATGCACTTTCAGCCTATCGTCGATCTAAAGCGCGGTACGGTCGTTGGGTATGAGGGGCTTGCTCGCTTTCCAGGGCCGCCGCCGCAGCTGCCGCCGGACCGCTGGTTCCTGGGAGCGCAGGCGCGTGGCAAGCGCATGCTGCTGGAGGCGCTGGTGGCCCGGCTCGCGATCCGGAGCCGGGAGCAATTGCCGCCGGATACCTTCCTCAGCGTAAATGTGAGCCCGGTCTTCCTGCTGTCGCGCGAGTGCAACCTGCTGCTGCAGGAAATAGGGGATCTGTCGCGCATTGTGCTGGAAATCACGGAGGGCGACCGGATCCATGACTACAAGGCATTTCGCATGCGGCTTGACGATGTGCGCAACCGCGGTGGGAACGTTGCGATTGATGACACGGGATCCGGCTACGCCAGCCTGAAACATGTGATGGAGCTGCGGCCGCAGTTTGTGAAGCTGGATCGCTTTTTTGTGGAGAACTGCCATGCGGAGCCGGCAAAGAGCGCGTTTATCCACATGATTGGCGAGACTGCCGACCGCATGGATGCGTGGCTGGTGGCAGAGGGCATTGAGAACGAGCTGGAGATGGAAGAGTTAATGCGCCACGGTGTTCCGCTGGGCCAGGGCTATTACCTGGGCAGGCCTGACCCGGCGATGCTGCCTCTGGCTGAGGTGATCCGCGAATCGATCATGATGCACGTCCAGCCTAACTCTGGCCCCGGCCTGTGGCAGCACCTAGAAAGCGCTCCGCTGTGCGACACGGTGGCGGAAGCGGAACTGCATGTGACGGCGGCTCCGCAGATGGTCGCCGTTGTGGTGGATACGCTCCAGAGGCCCATGCGATTTGTAGAAAATCATCCGCTGGTGGGTGTACGTTGCATGTCGGAGATGATGCGGGTACAGGTGACGAGTGGCGTGGCGGAGGTACTGCGACGTGCCATGGGCCGCCCGCTGGCGCTACGCTTCGATCCGCTGGTGGTGATTGGCGAACGTGGCGAGTTCCACGGGCTGCTGCGGATAGACCACCTGGCGCAGGCAGCACTTCCAGCCGCCGGCGCGTGAAGCGCTGCTACTCTTCCTTCTTTTTGTTGCGTGCGCGCACCTTGAACCAGATGGGTGAGCCAATGAATTTGAAGCTGGCGCGGATCTGGTTTTCGAGGAAGCGCTCATAGGAGAAGTGCAGCTTCACGTCGCGGTCCGTGAAGAGCACGAACGTGGGCGGCGCGACGGCTGCCTGCGTCATGTAGTAGATGCGCAGGCGCTTGTTGTAGGGCACGCCTGCCTTCTCAAACTCAACCTGATCGAGGAAGCGATTCATCTGGCCGGTGGTGACGCGCTTGCGGCGCTCGCGCGCGACGAGTTGCACCTTCTTGAAGACCTCTTCGACGTTGATGCCGTCTTTTGCGCTGATGAAGATAAGCGGTGCGTAGTCGAGGTACTTGAGGGCGTCGCGCACCTGCTCGGTGTAGACCTTGATGTCAGCGGGGGCTTTGCCGTCTTCGTAGTCCTGGCTGCCGTCCGGTCGCAGGCGGCCGGTGGTGATCTCGTCCCACTTGTTGACGACGATGATGACGCTGCGGCCACTCTCATGCGCGTAGCCGCCGATGTTGGCGTCGAGGCCGGTGACGCCTTCGGTGGCATCGATGACGAGCAGGGCGACGTCCGCTGCCTCAAGGTGCTTGCGCGCCATGATGACGGAGAGCTTCTCTGCCATCATGGTCGTCTTGCCCTTACGGCGGATGCCGGCGGTATCGACGAAGCGGAAGCTGTGGTCGTTGCGCATGACGACTTCGTCAACGGCATCACGCGTAGTGCCTGCGATGGGCGACACGATGGCGCGGCCGGTGCCGGTGAGCGCGTTGAGCAGCGTGCTTTTACCCACATTGGGGCGGCCGATGATGGCGACGCGCGTTTCCTTGCTGACGTGCTCGCCGTGGGAGCGGAGCTTGCGTTCGCGCGGGCCCTCTTCGTCTTCGGCTGGCTCTTCTTCGTAAACGTCTTCGAGTGCTTCGGCTTCTTCTGGTTCGGTCAGAGGAAGCGCGGCTGAGACGGCTTCCATGAGGTCGCCCATGCCGAGGCCGTGCTCGCCGCTGACGGGGAAGACCTGCTTGAATCCCAGCGTGCGGAAGTTCTCTGCCTGCGTGGCGATCTTGTCCGTGTCCATCTTGTTGACGGCAAGGAATACGGGCTTGCCGCTGCGGATGAGCAGGCGAGCGAGATCGATGTCGGGCAGCGTGAGTTCGGAGCGGCCATCGACGACCTGGACGATGGCTTCCGCTTCGTCGAGCGCGATGCGGGCCTGGCGGAAGATCTCGGAGGGTATGAGCGCTTCGTCGTCGGGGACGACGCCGCCCGTGTCGACGATGCGGAGCATGCGGCCGTCGAACTCGACTTCGCCATAGATGCGGTCGCGCGTGATGCCGGGCTCGTCGCCCACGATGGAGCGGCGGGTGCCGGTGAGGCGGTTGAAGATGGTGCTCTTGCCGACGTTGGGGCGGCCGCAGATGGCGAAGAGAGGAGCCGCGATGGCGTCGCTTGACCGCTGCACGTCTTCGATCATGGGGAGCATGGCGGCGAAGGCGGTTTCGGTTTCTGGATCAGCGAGTGCCCTACTGTGTACTTTGGAGCGAACGCCGTCATCGCCACCCATGCCGCGTGAACCGCGCTCGGGACGGCTCGAGACGGGGTGCTGATCCAAGGGCAGAGCGCCTGCGGCCATTTGCGCGCCGGTGACTGCTTTGCCCTTGACACGCGTGGGCGACTGCGTGCGCACCTTCGACCTGGTGAATGCGGCGGCCTTCTTCGCGGTGACGGCTTTGCGGCCCTTGGGCGATGCTCCACCGACGGACGATGCGGAGGCCTTTGCACCTTTGGGCGTTGCGCCCTTGTGCGGTCGCGTCTGCGCCGTCCTGTGTTTTTTGCCGAGCCGCTTCTTTTCCGGTGCCATGCGTGCCTGCTTCCACTCTCTAGGCTAACAGTGTGCATGCGCTACAGGGCCAGCCCTTTGCTTGCGCCCGCGGCAATCCTACGCGTATATGTAACTTGCCTGCCCACGCATGCAGCGCGAGGAACGCATTTGTCCCTTACCATGGAACGCCGATTGCTTTGCAGTGGCCTGCTGCTGGTAGCGGCTATGGGTACAGCCCCGGCGCAGCATCGCGCTACAGCTACGGCCACGCACTGGACGGGAACATGGGCTGCCAGTCCGTGCCCTCCGCCCGCACCGGGTGAGCGCGACAAGCCGCTGCTGCTGCACAACGAATCGCTCCGGCTGATCGTACACACCAGCATTGGAGGCGACGCGGTGCGCATCCGGCTGTCCAATACCTTCGGCAAAGAAGCGCTGCGCGTGGGCGCCGCAACCATTGGCTTACGTACTGCAGGCAGCCGCGCCATTTCCTTGCATGCGTTGCACTTCAATGGCAACGCCGATGTGGTGATTCCGGCCGGCGCCAGCGTCCTGAGCGATCCCGAACCAATCTCCGTTGCACCCGCGGTTGACCTCGCGATCAGCCTTTATCTACCGGGTGATGTGAGCGGCGTGACACAGCACCCCGTTGCACTGCAGACATCATATCGAGCGCCTGCCGATGTGACTGCAGCCGCCGAATGGCCAGGCGCTGCCACTCTCTTCACGTGGCCATTCCTTACCGAGGTCGAGGTTTCCTCCAGCAAGCAGCAGCACGCCATCGTGGCGCTCGGCTCGTCCACCACAGACGGCGTCCACTCCACGCCGGATACGAACCGCCGCTGGACGGACGATCTGTTTGCGCGCCTCCAGGCCGGCCCTGCCACGCGCGGCACTGCCGTGCTGAATGAGGGCATCGGCGGCAACCGTGTTCTACACGATGGCCGCGGTGGTTCTGGTTCGGCGTTCGGGCCGAGTGCGGCTGCGCGGTTTGATCGTGACGTGCTTGCGATGGCCGGCGTGGATACGCTCATCGTGTTCGAGGGCGGCAACGACATCAACCATCCGGGCGGTTCGGCCCCCATCGAGGAGACGATCACGCCGCAGATGTTGCTTGCGGGTTACCGGCAGATCATTGCACGTGCGCATGAGCATGGCATGCGCGTGCTGATCGCGACCATTACACCCTTTGAAGGCATCAATAAACCTGCACAGGCGGAGGAACGCGAACAGTTCCGCGTAGCCGTGAACCAATGGATTATGACCAATCAGGATGCGGACGGCGCGATTGACTTCTCCGCAGCCATCGCCGATCCGGCGCGGCCTGCACGCATCGATCCCAGGTTCGACAGCGGCGATCATCTGCATCCAAACGACGCCGGTTACAAGGCTATGGCCGACAGCATCAACCTGAAACTACTGCTGCCGCAGTCGACTGGCCGGTGACGCATACGGTTCGTAGATTGCACTTGTAGCAATGTGTTTCGCGCAGTGGGCAGACGGTTTGGCCGACTCTCTTGATGAGGCGGTGGTGATCGTCCATGGTGATGGCCGTCCAGTGTGCCGGCATCAGCTGCACCAGCGCCTGTTCCACCTGCCGTGGGGTTGCGCCTGGCGGTGCGATGCCCATGCGGATGGCGACGCGCTGGTGATGGCCGTCGATGGCTATGGCTGGGCGGCGGAGCGAGGAGAAGTTGACCACGGCGGCGCTGGCCTTCACGCCTGCGCCGGGCAGATCTTCAATCCATGCGCGGATTTTGTCGGTCTTGTATTTTGCCATCCACGATAAGGAAAGTGAACCGACACGCTCGGTGATGCGTTCGAGCGTCTTCTTGAGTTGAATGGCCTTGCGATCCGGAAAGGTTGCGAGTTGGATCGTCTCTTCAATCTCGGCAACGGGAGCGTCACGTAATTTCTCCCAATGCACTTCGTCCCATGAGTTTGGGCCTGACGGCCAGCCGTCGTAGCGCACGCGAAGCGCCAGGATGGTGGCAATCGATTCGGCGTCCTTGGTGCGGGAGGAGCAGATGGAGTAGATGAGTTGTGTGAGCGGATCCCACACTTCGCGTGGCTCAAGCGGACCCCATCCCTGCAGCAGCAGGGCCTGCACTTCGTCCAGGTCGCGAAAGAGCGGCTTTGGAGCGGGAATGATTGCGTCTGGAAACAGCGCAGGCTGGGTGTCGAATGGCACGATGTATTAGACGCTGCGCAAACTTAGCGCGGCGACATGGCGATGCTGCCGTCGCCGGATTGCAGGCGCAGCAATGGGCCGCCGCCGTTCATGGTGCCGTGCAGGCTGTTCTTGCCGGCGCCGGTGGTGATCTGCAGCGGCAACGCGTTGGCGATGTTGCCGTTGGCGGAGCTGGCCTCGATTTCAGCATGAAGGTCACGCGGCAGCTCCAGCGTGATGGAGCCGTCGCCGGTTGCGATACGCGAGCTTGCGGTGAGCTTGGAGCCCGGTATCAGCGACACCCGGATGGCGCCGTTGCCGGTGTGCGCGTCCACCTGCGTGAAACGGCCCTCCATGGTCATGGAGCCGTTGCCCGTGGTCGCATACAGCGTGCCCTCGCCCTGGTGAATCTGCACGCTGCCATCGCCGGTGGTGGCACGCAACGGCCCGCTCACATCGCTCATCTGGATGGAACCGTTACCGGTGTGTACGTCAGCACTGCCGCGGATGCCGGTGATTAACAGGCTGCCGTCGCCGCTGCGCACCCTTAGTTGCGTATCGGCCGGCGTGTCGATGATGACGTCGGGAGTCTGGCTATGCCAGCCCGTGCTGAAGAAGCCGCGCATGTCCGGGTGCTTGAGCGCGAACTGGATACCATCGCCGCCCTGCATTTCCGTCACGCGGAACTTACTGAGATCGTTGCCCTTGCCGTCCACATGAATGCGCACCGTCCGGCAGTTGCCGCAGGCATTGACACGCACGGCAGCGTCGTCCACCTCTACATTGAGCGCAGCCTTGCCGTTGATGGCATAACTCTTGTCCCACGTGGACTGTGCGAAGGCCGTAGCGGAAAGGACGAATGGCAGAACGATGATCGCGGTGCGAAGCGTGCGCATGACACTATCCTCACCTGCAAATACGCACGAATGGAGGCGTTTGTTCGTGAAATCTTTGCGTTTTATGCTGCTTCGGCGGGCCGATGCCGGCGGTCTAGGGCGTCCGCGGCGATCCAGCCGCTCATCATGACCATGGGCATGCCGGGACCCGGGTGGGCTGCGCCGCCTGCGAGGTAGAGGCCCTCGACTCCTCGAACGACGTTGGAGGGCTTGAAGGCGCCGTTCATGCGGCCATGCGAGCTGAGGCCGTAGATCGCGCCATCGAGAACCCGGTAACGGTCGTGGATGTCCTGCGGTGTGAGCGCGTGCTCGAAGACGATGCGGTCTTCGATGTCGTGCAGGCCCGCGGTGCGCTTGAGCTTGTCGAGGATGACTTGGCGGTAGCCGGGGAACATCTCGCGCCAGTCGTGATTGGGGCGCAGGTAGGGCGTGTGGACGAGGACGTAGAGCGCGTCGCCGCCTGCGGGAGCGGTGCCCGGCTCCGTTGCTGAGGTCGATGCGAGGTAGCAGGTGGGATCGGGCGCGGGCATGCCGAGCTTATAGATGGCGTTGAACTCCTCGTGCGGGTCGCGCGAGAAGACGAAGTCGTGATGCGCGAGGTGGTCGTAGCGCTTGTTGAGGCCTAGGTAGAGGACGACTCCCGAGCACGCGGCTTCCCAATTCTTGCGGCGGTCAAAGGAGGCGGTAACGTTGGAGTCCTTGAGGAGTTCGCGATAGGTGCGCACGGCATCTTCGTTGGAGACGATAGCGTCGAAGGCGATGCGGTCGCCGGTGGAGAGCGTAATGCCGGTGACACGCTGGCCTTCGCCGTGGACCTGCAGGCCGATCTTCGTAACATCCGCGTTGGTGTGATACCGCACGCCGAGCTCGGCGCCTAGCTTGACCAGAGCTTCGGGAACGGCGCGGGTGCCGCCCATGGGGTACCAGATGCCCTCGTCTGTTTGCATGTGGCCGATGGCGCAGAGAATGGCGGGTGAGGCGTCGGGCGAGGAGCCGACGTACTGCACGAAGTGGTCGAGCATCTGCGCGGTGTTCTTGTCGGAGATGTATTCGCGGATGACGCCGCTGACCGTTTTGCCCATGCGCATCTTCATCACGTCGCGCAGAACGCTGGGATCGAAGGCGCCGCGCCAGTCGAGTGTGTCCATCATGGAGCCGACGGGCTTCCAGAAGAAGAACTTGTCGCTGATGGTGTGGAGGTCTTCGCTGGTCTTGAGGAACTCGCTGTACTTGTCGCCAAGACCGGGCTGGCGTTGGTTCAATGAGTTCACCATCTCCGGCGTGGAATCTTTGAGGTCGATGACGGTGCCGTCGTCGAAGAAGCAGCGCCAGGATGGGTCGAGCCGCACCATGTTGACGTAGTCTTCGAGCTGCTTACCGGCTTCGGCAAAGATCTTGCGGAGGACCGATGGCTGGATGAGGATGGTCGGCCCCATGTCGAAGCGGAAGCCTTGTTCTTCAAGGACGGCGGCCTTGCCACCGAGCCATGCGTTCTTTTCGAAGACTTCGACGCTATAGCCGCGCGCGGCGAGTGTGGCCGCGGCTGCGAGGCCTGCTAGGCCGGAACCTATGACTGCTACACGCATTGCAAACTCCATGGGGTCGATACCGCTGACATACACTGCTGCTTGTGCGAACGTCCCGAACGAAAGAATTCATTCAGTGGCTTGACCGACTCCGCGACCGGCAAGGCAGAGCGCGCATCACGAAGCGGCTCGATCGCCTTGAGTAAGGCGGCAATCTGGGCGTGACGAGTTCCGTCGGTCATGGCGTTCACGAGATGAAGCTGGACTTCGGTCCGGGCTATCGGGTCTACTCTGCTATACGCGGGACCGAGATGGTTTACCTGCTTGCAGGCGGCGATAAAAACACGCAGGCCGAAGATATCCAACGTGCGATCAAGTTGCTGCAGATTATTGAGGAGCGGGGATGGACGTTGAACTGAAACCGTGGGACAGCGCTGAACTGCTGCACAACGAGCAGGACCTCTTCGAGTATCTTTCCGTTGTATTGGAAGATGACGACGGTCCAACGATCTATGCGAAGACGCTGCGTACCGCCGTCCGCGCGCGCGGAGGAGTGACCGTGTTGTCACGAGAGAGCGGCATCCCCGAGCAAGAGCTTCAAACGGCGATGAACGCCGATGAAGCGTCTGCACTGCCGGTTCTTCGCAAGCTCGAGCATGCGTACCGGATGCTTGCCGCCAACCGGATGGTGGCGTAAGCCTCATTTACTGCACCGCCAGGTCGCGATCGGTGAGATGCGACTGGTCGAAGGCGGAGCGGTCGAAGTTCCATGCGCTGTGTACGCCGAGGTCGTCGAGCATGAGCTTGGCGGAGATACGTGCCGACTCAAAGATGACCGGCAGGCCCGAGCCTGGATGCGTGCCGCCGCCTGCGAGGTAGACGCCTTCGGTTTCTTCAAAGCGGTTGTGCGGGCGCAGGTGGAGCATCTGCCTTAGGCTGTGCGCCATGCTGAAGGTGCTGCCGCGATGCAGCGCGAACTCCGCGGCCCAGTTGGCCGGCGTGAGAATGCGTTCGGTGCGGATGCGCTCGCGTACATCGCCCATGCCGAGATTGGCCATCTGGTCGAGCACCTGCTCGCGAAAGGGTGCGGCTTCGCGCTCCCAGTTCACGCCGTCGCAGCCATGGGTCACGGGCGCGAGGACGTAGAGTGAGCTCATGCCTTTGGGAGCCAGTGTCTCATCACTCACGCTGGCGTTCTGCACGTAGATGGATGGATCGCTGGAAAGCCGATGCGCGTGCTCGATGTCGTGGAGGTTGCCGCGGTAGTCCTTCGAGAGATAGATGGTGTGGTGCGCGGCGTTATCGTAACGGCCCTCGATACCGAGGTACAGCATGAAGGTGGAGCAGGAGTGCGTCTTCTTCGCGATGCTGTCGTCGCTCCAGCGTGAACGCAGATCGCGCGGGATGAGTTTGCGTGCGGCCTCAGCAAACTCTGCATTCATTACCACGGCATCGGCGTCGAGCTTGCGCTTTGCGGTACGGATGCCGGTGGCTTTGCGGCCGCTGAAGGTGATGTCTTCGACTGCCTCGCCGGTGATGATGTGGACGCCCATCTCTTCGCAGATGCGGCCCATGGTTCTGGTGACAGAACCGCAGCCACCGACCGGGTGGAAGACGCCGTACTCGTACTCAAGGAACGACAAGATGGAGAACAGGCCGGGGCAGCTGAACGGCGACATGCCGAGGTACTTGGACTGGAAGGAGAAGCCGAGGCGGATACGCTCGTCGCTGAAGTAGCGTTTGAGCTCGTCGTCGAGCGAACGCCATGGCGCCAGGATGGGCAGCAGCTTGAGCATCTCCGGCTTGAGCAGGTCACGGACGCTCTCAAAGGGCGACTCCAGGAAAGGCAGGAAGCGCTGCAGCTTGTCGCGATTGTCGCGCATGTAGCGGATGAAGTTCTTTGCGTCGGCAGGGCAGAGATTTGCAATGGCGGCTTCCATGCGGGCGTGGTCGCCGGTGGCAAGCAGTTCGCCGCCCTGGCCGAAGATGAGACGGTATTGCGGATCGAGCCGCACCATGGGCACTTCGCGATCGAGCGAATAGCCTGCGGCAGCGAAGATCTCGCGCAACACGCGCGGATAAAGGAAGAAGGTGGGGCCGTAGTCGAACTTGAAGCCATCCTGCTGAAACGTGGAGGTACGGCCACCAATGTGGTCGCGTTTTTCCACGATGGTGACGTCCACACCGGAGGCGGCAAGCAGCATGGCGCTCGCCAGCCCACCTGGTCCCGCTCCTACGATCACAACCCGTTTGCTGCCCGGTTCCATCCGAATCCTTTAATACACACGGTACGTGGCGCAGGCGCACTTGGAGCAACTAACTGCTAAGCGTTCACGTTATTTGTGTTTCGATTCGGATCGTAGGGCTGCGGTGTGCATGGCACAGGACTCTTGTGCGTGGCACGGTAAGGCATTGGGCACAAGATTTGCAGGGTGCAATCGCCGTTCAGGAAGTGGCGGGGATGCCTTGGAGACCAAGTTCGGTAGCCGACGCCTGCATGGCAGCAAGGCAGTTTGCAATGTGGTCCTCAATGGGCATGCCCAGCAGAGCTGCTCCGTTGGTCATGTCGTCGCGGCTGACGGCGCGAGCGAATGCCTTGTCCTTCATCTTCTTCTTCACGCCTGCTGTCTCCACGTCGTAAATGGACTTGCTGGGCTTGACCAGTGCGCAGGCGGTGAGGAAGCCGGCGAGTTCGTCGCAGGCAAAGAGGGCCTTGTCCAGGTGCGATTCGCGCGGCGTGCCGGTGTAGTCGGCATGCGCCATGATGGCGTGACGGATCGGCTCCGGCCAGCCCTGCTCCGTGAGCACGCGGTTGCCGACGTAGGGATGCTCGTCGAGCGAAGGGTGACGGTCATAGTCGAAGTCGTGCAGCAAGGCCGCGATGCTGTACTGGCCGGCGAAGTGCGCGGCTTCGTTGCCGGTGAGGCCGAGCCTTGCAGCCTCACGCTCGCCGTAGCTGCGCGTGCATGCTTCCACCGCATATGCATGCTTCAGAAGGCTGGGTGACGTCGTCCATTCCTGCAACAGCAGCAGGGCGCGTTCGCGTGTGTACATGATGCAATGATAGCGACGGTGCTATTGAAGGCAGCTGCCGAACGTAAAGGCGAACCGTACATCCGCTATGCGGCGTCCTTCTCGGCGATGTCGTCGAAGAGTGCTGCCGTGCCCTCGCGTTCCATGCGGCGGAGACGTTCGAGGTCCTCAGGTGTGTCCACGTCGAACTCGCCGCCGGGCAGAGCCACGGTCAGCACGGAGTCACTCTGCAGGACTTCGCGTGCGCCCTGATCGCCTGCGAGTTCCTGCAGTGCGTGGAAGGCAAACTCAGGAAAGAGCGCGGGGATGCCGCCGCGGCTGTGATAGAGCGATGCTACGACGCGCTCGCGCTTGGAAGTGAGGATGAGTTGCCGCAGATGTTCCGGTGTGACTGTGACCTGGTCGCAGGAGAGGACAAGGACATCGTCCGCATCGATGCGTTCCGCGGCCGTGACACCGAGTGCGATCGACGTAGCCATGCCGTGCTGCCAGCCCTTGTTGATGAGGATGCGTGTGTCATAGCTGACGGGCGTGATTGCTTCGAGAATACGCTCGTGATCTGCTCCGAGCACGACGAAGATGCTGGTTGCGCCTGCTTCATGCGCGATCCGGATGGCACGGTCCACCAGCTGTTCGCCGTGGAAGCGCACTAACTGTTTGGGTTGGCCAAGTCGCGTTGAGGCGCCGGCTGCAAGAACGACTGCTGCAATGTGTCGGCTCATCGATCAAGCTCCAATGAAACATCCCTGGATTCAGACAACGAATCTCTGTTTGTATAGTCTACTTAGCGTTCGCCGGCGTCAGCTTCCAGCTGGCGTTCGATGTCGTCCGCAGCACGTGAATCGTCCGGAAAAAGATCGCGCAGAGCACGGAGCAATTTGTCAGGCGCGAAGCCCTCGATGTGCCGGTCAGCCAGTTCGTCCGGGACCTCCGCAGGACCGGTGACAATGACCTTTACCCCAGGATGGCTGGTACGGGCCCACTGCAGGAGATGCTTGGCATGATCCTCGTGGTCGGATGTCACCACCATAGCATCGACGCGCGGAAAACGATCGAGCAGCACCCTTGCTTCCGCAAACGAGTACGCCGTTATGACATTAAATTTGGCTGTTTCGAGTACGAGTTTACGGCTTGAAATACTGCCTGCAAACTCACGATCCACCACCAGGAAACAGGGCCGAACAAACACGTTTGCCTCCACGGCATTACGCTTTCTGAATCACGACAATTCGTTCGATGCCCTGCAGGTCGCGAACGAAGTGTACGCTACCTATCTTTTTAAGAACATCGTCCAACGCAGGCGTACGGCCTGCGGTTTCGATGAGCAGCCAACCCGCGTGCGTTACATGTTGTGCGGCCTGCGGGATGAGCCTGCGCATGATATCGAGTCCATCTTCACCGCCGAACAGAGCGAGATGCGGTTCGTGATCGCGCACCTGCGGATGAAGATCGCCGGCCTCGACCGTAGGGATGTAGGGTGGATTTGAGACGATGATGTCGAACGTTTCCTGCGGCGCGAGCGCTTCGAATAGATCGCTTTGGAGGAACTGCACGCGATCCGCCACGCCCAGGCGAGCTGCGTTCTGCTTCGCGATGTCGAGGGCAGCAGGTGAGATGTCGAGCGCGATGACGGTGCTCCGCGGGTACTCGAGTGCGAGCGTGATGGCGAGGATGCCGCTGCCTGTGCCGACATCGGCAAAGCGCAGTGGGCTGGTGCGACCGGGGCAGAGCCGCAGGACTTCTTCGATGATGTGTTCGGTTTCGGGGCGCGGGATAAGCACGTCCGGCGTGACGAGGAAGTCGCGGCCGAAGAACTCCTGTGAGCCGCGCAGGTGCTGGATGGGCACGCCGCCGCGGCGTTGCGCGATCATGCCCTGGAATGCGCCGGCTTCCTCTTCGCGGAGCAGGCGATCGGGTTGAGCGAGCATCTGGACACGGGTGAGGCCGGATGCGATCTGGAGGATGGCCTGCGCGTCGCGTGCCGCGTTCTCGCGCAGATCCTCGCGCATGGCAAGGCGCGCCGTACCGAAGGCTAGCGCGTCCTGCACGGTTGCGCCCTTGATCTTGAGCGGATCGTGTACAGCCTTGAGCGGGTCGTGTACAGCCTTGAGCGGTTCGTGCACGCTCAGGCTGCGACCGCTTCCGCCTTCAGGCGCTCGTTGGTGTCGTGCGCGATGAGGGCGTCCACGATGGGCTGCAGCTTGCCTTCCATCACGTACTCAAGCTGGTGGAGCGTGAGGCCGATGCGGTGGTCGGTGAGGCGGTTCTGCGGGAAGTTGTAGGTGCGGATTTTCTCGCTGCGGTCGCCGCTGCCTACCTGGCTTTTGCGGGTGCTGGCCATGGCCTGGTGCTGCTTTTCCATCTCGACTTCGTAGAGGCGCGAACGCAGGACACGCATGGCCTTTTCGCGGTTTTTGATCTGTGACTTTTCATCCTGGCAGCTGACCACGGTGTTGGTGGGCAGGTGCGTGATGCGGATCGCCGAGTAGGTCGTGTTCACCGACTGACCGCCTGGGCCGGAGGAGCAGAAGGTGTCGATGCGCAGGTCTTTCTGCTCGATCTTGACGTCGACTTCTTCTGCCTCAGGCAGCACGGCTACGGTGATGGCCGAGGTATGCACACGGCCCTGCGTTTCGGTTGCGGGAACGCGCTGCACGCGGTGTACACCGCTCTCGTACTTCAGGGACGAGTAGACGCGATCGCCCTCGATGAGCGCGGTTACGTCCTTCATGCCGCCGACCGTGGATTCGGTTTCAGAGAGTATTTGCACCTTCCAGCGATGTTGTTCGGCATAACGCAGGTACATGCGGAAGACCTCGCCGGCGAAGAGCGATGCCTCGTCGCCGCCGGTGGCAGCGCGGATTTCAAGCACGACATTCTTATCGTCGTTGGGATCCTTGGGGAGCAGCATGATCTTCAGCTGCTCCTCAACTCCGGCCAGGCGCGGTTCCAGGCCGGTGAGTTCTTCCTGGGCCATGGCGCGGATTTCTTCGTCGTCTTCGGCGAGCATGGCTTTCGCGTCGGCAATACCAGCAAGCACACGCTTGTACTCGCGGAAGCGCTCAATGGTGGGTTCCATATCGCGGTGCTGCTTGGTGACCTTCTGATAGCGTGTCTGGTCTGAGACCAGCGATGGGTCGGAAAGCTCGCGTTCGAGTTCTTTGTAGCGGTCCTCTAGCTGTTCGAGGCGGTCAAACATGGCGGTTCTCCTCTGCGCCCGGCGCAGTTCGGATCATGGATTGTGAGAATGAGTCAGGAGCGTGCGATGGCCGTGCGCGTGGGGCGCAGCTATACGGTGTTAGCGTAGCTAGGCAAAATCGAGACGCGGTATGCGCGTAGCAACAACCGACCGGACTGTATTCGCGAAACGCATGCCTATATTGGATGATAGCGCGGCTTCTGCGATGCAGTCAGCGGGGAATGCGCACGGCGTGTGCAGGACGCCCTACAAGGAACGGCATCGACGGCGATGCAGCCTGTTTGTCTGTGGAGTTTGCCCATGTTTCTCGAACTCGGCAGGGCGATTAGCTTTTTCCTGAGCATTGCCTCGCTGTATGAGGTGGCCGTTGACGCCTTCTTTGGCGTGAGCACGCATTGGCCGGACCGGTTGACCGTCGGCCTGCTTCGGCTCGTCATCGCAGCGTTCGTTTGCTTTGGCAGCGGATTGCTGTTCGCGCATCCGGGAGACAAGCGCGTTACCCAAACGCCGCCGGTTCGACTCTTCTTCTGGGCTCTTGCAGTGCTGCCGCTGCTGTTTTTCGCGGCATGGTATGTGACGTGCGGCAATCCGCTGCGCGACGCATACAACAGCACCTGCGGATGATGCCGGCTAGATGGCGCGAATGAGCCGTACCGGGAGGGTAAAGAGGGCGGCCACCAGCTCCAGAACGCCATCCACCGCAATACCGACGATGCGGAACGGCAACAGGAAGAGCCAGACGATGGGGTACAGCACCAGCGCAACAATGGCCAGCGGCCAACACAGGACGAACAGCATGCAGAACAGAAGCAGCTTCAGCATCTCACTCCCCTCTTGAATAGATACGGTGACCGGCTGCGGGAAGTTCCCCTTGTTCCCTTACTTGATGTGGCGCGTCAGGTCTCGCATGCCGTGGATGACTCGCTCGATGCGGACCACATCACCCTGGCAACGATAAAAGATCAAATACTTCCCCACTTGGCTTTTACGAAAAGTAGCATCTGTGCTCCGAACGGTAGCAAACGAAAATGGGCTGTTCTGAATCACCAGGAATTCGGCGCGGATTCGCTGCAGCCAATGCATTGCGGCGACAGGCTTATCCTTCGCAATGTAGAGTCCGAGTTTGCGCAAATCACGTTCCGCGATACGGGAAACTTCAAGCCGCATCGGCATTTTCGTGTTCGGTAGCTCTTATTTCCTGCTCTAGACGGGCGAACACCTCGTCGGGTGATAACGCCGGGCTCGTATCTGCAGCAGCTTCGTCCAGAAGTAGGAGCAGAGCATCGGGATTGACGCCTTCAAGCATGTGATCACCCCACCAGCTCTGCAAGGCTGCACGTACGATTTCTTGCACGGTTATCCCTGGAAACTTTTCTTGCGCCTCAACTAGGATTTCCTGCATGGTCTCGTCCAGTGTGATCGTCTCGGTCATGGCGGGCCAGCTCCCTGCGACACAGTGTACGCCTACATTGAATAGCTCAAAACTCCGGCATTGTTCAGCGCATCTGCATTAAGGCATCATGGCCCTGTTCCTCCAACTCGCGCAGGTTGCGGATGAACTTGCCGCCACGGGTAGCAAGCTGAAGAAGCGTGCTGCCATTGCCGCCGGCATCTTGGCTGCTCGTGAGGACGGTGATACTCACGATGCCGGGCTGTTCGCCATGTATCTGAGTGGTGAGGCGTTTAGCGAGGCGGATACACGCAAGTTGAATATTGGCGGCGCGATGCTGTCGAAGACGGTGCGGGAGTTGGTGCATCCCACGGAAGCTCAGTTCACCGCGGCTTGGCGGCGGCATGGTGATCTTGGCGCGGCGGCCGGCGATCTGTTTGCAGAGGCTGGACATACGCCTGAGCCAAGCTTGGCCTTGCGCGAGATCGAGCACGTTTTCGCTGCCATCCCTGAGGCAAAGACGACTGCGGCGCGGCAGATGCTGCTGGCTGGACTGCTGAAGCAGTGTGGGCCGGTGGAAGCGAAATACCTCATCAAGCTCATCAGCGGCGATATGCGAATTGGCGTGAAGCAGGCGCTGGTGGAAGAGGCTATCGCAGTCGCCAGCGAACAGCCGCTGGGAGCACTGCGCAATGCGGTGATGCTGGAGGCAGACCTGGCAGGGGCGACGGCCATGGCGTTCCAGGGACGGCTGGCGGAGGCTCGCATGCGGTTGTTTCATCCGCTTGGGTTCATGCTGGCGTCGCCGGTGGAGACGCCAGAGGAGGCTGTGGAGCGGTTTGCGTCGAAGCCGGAGGCTGCACGGGAGGCTGGCATTGAAGCTGCGCCGGTGAGTCATGCGGAGCCGGAACCGCACCTTGTTGCGGAGGACGAGTCGGCGCTGGACGATCCTGCGGCAGAACATGCGCCGGTAGAAGCGATTCGGCTGCGCGCGCAGGTGGAGGACAAGTTTGACGGCATGCGCGTGCAACTGCACTGTGGCGATCCGGACGCGCCGGGACGCGCCGCGTTGTATTCGCGGAATCGCGAGGACGTAACCGCAAGCTACCCGGAGATTGTGGAGGCGTTTGCACACGTTGCGGGTGTGGTGGAGACAGGCGTGATCCTGGATGGAGAGTTGCTGGCGTGGGATGTGCGGACGGATCGTGCGCTGCCGTTTGCCATGCTGTCGCCGCGCATTGGGCGCAAGCGGGTCTCGAACGATATTCGCGTGGGTACGCCGGTCGTGTTCATGGCATTTGACCTGCTCTACGCGAACGGCGCGTTGTTGCTGGACCTGCCGTTGCATGAACGCCGCAGCCGGCTGGAGGCGCTGGCTGCGACGCTGCAGGCGGTGACGTTGTCACCGCTGGAGTTGCCGCCCCCCATGCCTGCCGCTGGATTGTTCATTGATGACGAAAGCGCGAAGCCGAGAGGCGAACAACGGCTTCGGCTGTCGCAGGTGGTGGAGGCGCACTCGGCGGAGGATCTTGACCGCGCGTATTTCTCTGCGCGTGATCGCGGCAATGAGGGCGTGATGATTAAGGCGTCGGAGTCGCTGTACCAGCCTGGGCGGCGTGGTCTCTCGTGGATGAAGCTGAAGCGGCACCTGGACACGCTGGATGTGGTGATCACCGGCGCCGAGTTTGGGAATGGGCGGCGGTCGCAGATGCTTTCCGACTACACCTTTGCGGTGCGCGGACCGGGCGGCGATTTACTGAATGTAGGCAAGGCGTACAGCGGCGTGACCGATGTTGAGATCGCGCAGCTGACCGAGTGGTGCAAGGCGCACACGCTGGAGGATTTCGGCCACTTTCGCACGGTCGAGCCGATGATTGTGCTGGAGGTGGCATGCAACAACATCATGCGCAGCGACCGGCATGCCAGCGGTTTTGCGCTGCGCTTTCCGCGGATCATTCGCATCCGCGATGACAAGCCGCTGGACGAGATCGACACGCTTGCGCGGGTGGAAGAGATTTACCAGTCGCAGCCGGACAAGCCTGCGGAATTACTCTAGGGCTGCTGCAGCACGCTATCCCAGAACGCAGCCTTTTCGGCGTCCGGCATGGGCCGTTCACTCGGCGTATCGCCCAGCACATGCACCGGGCCGGTTGGACCTGTCGCGCGCGGCCAGCCTTTGCCTGGGTCGCCAGCTTCAGCCATATGAATCCATGCATCGGAGCTGACTGACTCACAGCGCGGTCGGTTGCGTCATAGTCGCGGTCGGTTACTTTGTCCAGGTCCGCGAAGAAGTACGGCACCTCTGCCGTGTGGTGCGCGCGGAACTCAGGATGCGCTTTCCATGGCGGAACACGCTCGAAGTAGTAGATGTACGTGGCGGAGGTGCGGCTCTTTGCACGCAGCTGTGCCCACAGCGCTGTCGCGGCGATGTTGCGGTCGTGCGCAGCCGCCACCTGTGAGTGCGAAGCCTGCGCGTCTGTCGATGCCGGGTAGAGCGCGAGGAAACGGTCCGCCTTGGCGCCGTATTTTTTCTGCGCGTCAGCGCGGAAGGCTTCAGCGGAAAGGCTGCCCACCTGGGGCGCACCCTCGTCGCCGTTGTAGCCCGTCAGCACCGGCACGTCGCTGCCGGAGGAATGCGCCAGATCGGCGTCCCAGTTCTGCGGCAGCACCCACCCATCCATGATGGGCCGCCTGCCGGGATTGTCCGTCATTGCCAGCAGGTCAGCCGGCGGAATGGCGCGCAGAGCTTCCAACGATCCACCATGCTTTGCCGCCCACGCGTCACCCGCGGCTTCCGCAGTTGCCAGGGTAGGCAGCACAGCCGTCGTCCCGACTGCCAGCCCACTGTCCATGGCTGCGCTGCGGAATAACCCCTTCGCCAGCGGCGATGCCAGCAGCGCCTCTATACCGAGCGATCCCGCCGATTGCCCCGCGAGCAGAACCTTCGAGGGATCGCCACCGAATGCCCCGGCATTCCGCTGCACCCATTGCAGCGCGGCGATCATGTCCTGAAGCGCGTAGTTACCGGCGCTGGCGTGCGGCGATTCAGCAGCCAGGGCGCTCGTTGCGAGGAATCCGAAGATGCCAAGGCGGTAGTTGATGTCTACGACGACGAGGCCACGCTTCGCCAGATTTGCGCCGTCGTAGCCGGCAATACTGCTGGAGCCCTCGTTGAAGCCACCGCCATGCACATACACGAGCACGGCATGACCGGCGCCAGTGGCGGGCGCCCACACATTCAGATACAGGCAGTCCTCACTGGTCTCGTTCTGGACCATGAACGGCTCCGACCACGGCAGCCTGGAGTGGGCGACGTTCTGGATGCAGCTTGCGCCGTATTTATTGGCGGCGAGCGGTGTTGCACTGCGCTTGACCGGCTGTGGCGCGGCCCACCGCAGCGGACCCACGGGTGGTGCAGCGAACGGCACGCCAAGAAAGGTGCGGACAGTGCCCTGCTGCGTGCCGACCAGGTCGCCACTTTCGGTCTTTACGGGCTTCTGTGCCAACAGTGGCAAGGCTGCCATTCCCAGCACCAATGCAATCGCAACACGCATGTGTCGTCCATCCTTTTCGCTGGAGATCATAGCTTGCGGCATAGACTTGCGTCATGCGAGTTGTGATTCGGCGCGAGCGGCATGGTGGGCCACGGCGTTCTGCGGGCGTGCCTGCTGGACGACGGTGTGACGGACGTTAGGCGGAGGTAGTTTGGGCCGCTGACACGCGAATGGGATGCCATGTGGCATCCCATTGCGGTCATGCGCTTGTGACGGTTAGACCAGCTTTGCGTCCAGGTCGATTTTTGCGGCGGCAAGCAGGCGTGAGATGGGGCAGTTTGCCTTGGCTCCGGCAGCGATCTCCTGGAAGGTCGCGTCGTCGATGCCGGGAACCTTGGCTTCCGTCTTGAGGTGGATGGTGGTCACGGTTGGCTTACCTTCAAGGAATTCGAGGACGACAGTAGCCGTGGTGGCGACTTCGTCGCCCTTGTGGCCGGCCTTTTCGAGCTCGGCGCTCAGGGCCATGGTGAAGCAGCCGGCGTGTGCGGCGGCGATGAGCTCTTCCGGGTTGGTGCCTGTGCCGTTTTCAAAGCGCGACACGAAGCTGTAGCTCTGATCCTTGAGGATACCGCTGCCGGTGCTGATGGTGCCCTTGCCGTCTTTGAGACCACCTTGCCATACCGCGCTTGAACTGCGTTCCGTTGCCATCGTGTTTGTTCTCCTGTACTGCGTTTGATGCGACGGTACCGTAGCTATGTGAATGCGGCGTCGCAGATCTGTTGGTGACGAAGCTCGATTGACTTCGAGTTTTCTATCCCACCATGGGATGTACACGGAGCGCCGCGGGTTATGCAAATCGCGCGGCAGATCGGTTTCAATCGGCTGCGAGAGGTCCGCCACGACCGATGAGCAGCGGCACGTCCGGGGCGGGGGCGGTTGCGACCGTCTTCATAAGGCGCAGACGTTGCAGGACTTTGCGTGCGAGGCCGGTGATGGGCTGGCGCGAGAGCTCGGTGGTGCGGACCCACTCCAGGCTGTCGTTGCGGAGGGTGCGGCGAGTCACGTTGCGGCGTTGTCCGATACCGTAAACCTCCACGTAGTAGTTCGTTCCGGTGATGGCGTGCCGGACGCGCAGGACGGGCTGCTCCGTGAGGGTGAAGTCGTCGCCGGAGGGGTGGCCAAGCTGCGGGAGCTCAAGCATGCCTGCCATGAGGGATACCGTTGCGGGGCGCCGTTGCAGCAGCACTTCAAGCCCGCTGCCGCCGGTTGCCTTGCGTGTACAGAGGGCAAAACTCACACGCTCGGATCGCATGGGAGCACGGGGCATCGTGGGGTGTTCGCCGCGGGTGCTGCAGAAGGCGTAGACGGGGCACCCACCGCACAAGGGTCCGCGCGGCAGGCACACGGTGGCGCCTAGCTCCATCATGGCCTGGTTGTGGTCGCCCGGATTGCTTGCGGGCACCAGCGTTTGTGCGACTGCGTTGAGTTGTTCCGCGGCACTTGCGCCTGGCGTCTCCGGCTGGCCAAAAACGCGGATGAGGACGCGCTCCACGTTGCCATCGACGACGGCGATACGTTCATCGAAGGCGATGCTGGCGATGGCTGCGGATGTGTATGCGCCGATGCCCGGCAGGCGGCGAAGTTCCGTTGCGGTGGTGGGCAGGACGCCGCCGTATTCGCGGACCAGCAGCTGCGCCGCGCGATGGAGCATGCGCGCGCGGCGATAGTAGCCGAGGCCGCTCCAGAGCGCGAGCACATCGGACTCCGGCGCCAACGCAAGTGCGACCAGCGTGGGAAAGCGCTGGAGGAAGCGTGTGTAGTGGTCGATGACAGCGCTGACGCGCGTCTGTTGCAGCATGATCTCGGACAGCCAGGTGCGGTACGGATCGCGCACGCCTCGCCACGGCAAGACGCGTGCATGCTTCCGGTACCACGCCATAAGGACACGTGAAAAGGCGCGGCGTTCCTCTGGCTGGAGAGACGGGACCGGCGCGGGTTGAGCGTGCTTGCGCAAGGCTTCATTGTAGGGTGCCGTGCGAGCCCACGGTACGTTGAACGTTGCGCACGGATGAATCACGCGGAAGAATACGCATCCTGATCGGGGTTCGATAGTGGAACCCGGCGTTTGATAGTGGAACGCGCGTGGCACTGAATGCATTCCCGTCGTAATGTGCACGGATTTGGTGAGCGCACACGTGAGTGAACCGTGTGTGGCTCAGGCAACGGAAGAGCGTTGGCCCCTGCTCCTACTACTCAAGTTCCGGGAGGTGTTTCATGGAAGCAGTACATGACGGTCAGTGTGGACTCTGTACCCACTTCGGCGAGCAACACGCAAAGTCGAACGTGCTTGTGAGCATTCTGACAAGCAAGAAGGCGGATACGGTGTTTGTGGATGAGTGCGGCCATCCGAAGCATGCCGCGCTGCACCTGAAGGTGACTCCGATCAGCGGTTGCGACGGCTTTGTGCCGGCGGCCGCGGCATAACGAAGACATTTGTTACACAGTTTTGCACCGCATTGCTAAAGACGAAGAGGCCACGTTGATACGTGGCCTCTTCGCTTTGACATAGACTACTGATTACTGAACGGTGATGGCCAGTGTCTGGGTCTTGGTGATGGTGCCGGAGGTTGCCGTCACCGTGTAGTTGTAGGTGCCGATGGGCGTGCCGTTGGGATTGGCGCTGGTGTTCAGATGGCTGCTGCTGCCGCAACCGCTGATGCCGAGTGCCGCTGCGAACAGCAGGACGAACAGGCTGCCGACGCGAACGTTACGTCCAGCGCGGCGCAGCATGTAGGCCGCACCGGCCAGCAGAACGATCAAGAGCGTGTAGAGCATGCGGCCGCTCCGCGGCAGCGAGCCGAAGCCCGATACCGTCGTATGAGCCGTCGTGGTGATGGTGATGGTTGACGTTGCCGTGCCCGCTGCCGCCAACGTTACCGGCGATGTGGCAGCGCAGGCGAGCCCGGTTGCCGCAGTCCCCTGCGGCGCGCACGTTACCGTGATGGCGCCGGCAAAGCCGCCGGTTGAGGTGAATTTAAGCGTTCCCGTAGCATTGGTGCCGGCTACAACGGTGATGTTCGTCGTTGCAGCGCCCGTGCCGTTGTCAGCCACGGTGAAGGACGGCGGCGGCACAGCCGTGCCGGTGAGCGCGATGGGAGCGACCGTAGCGTTGCTGGTGACAGTGATTGTGCCCGTGCGTGTACCGGCTGCGGTGGGCGTAAAGACCACGTTGATGGCGCACGAGGTGCCGACGGGCAGCGAGATGGTGCAGTTGTTGCTCTGAGAAAAGTCGCCCGTGATTGCGATGGAGACGGTGACGGGAGTTTCACCGGTGTTGGTTATCGCAAAGACCTGTCCAGCGGAGGAGTTGCCAACGGTGGTGGTTGGGAACATACCGTTGCCGGTGAATGTTGCAGACGTGACCGGTGCGGGCAGCGCTAGGTACGCCAGTGCCGGGTCATGGTCGCTGACGCGGGCCGGAGTCGTAGCATCGTTGTAGGCGGTGAGTGGGAAGTCAGCGTCAAGATGACCGTAGGCCAGCGTGGTGGTGGGCACCAGGTCGGCGGTGGCCACGATGTGGTCGAGAATCTGGGCGTTGCCATCCTCCACATAGGAGTAGCGCTGGGCTGCAGGCAGGTTGAGTACAAGGTCCGTCGGCGATGGTGTCACCAGGCCGGGCTTGCCGGGCAGAATGACCGTGTTGGCTGGGACAGTGCGGTTGGTCACTGTTCCTAACTCGTCGATGTAGCCGTCGGAGAACTCGAAGAAGTTGAAGTCGCCAACAGCCAGGACGTGTTCCCCATTGACCTGGTAGCCCTGAATGAGACCGGCCAGTTCTTCTGCCTGAAGTTCTTTCTTCTGCTGCACGGCCGTAGTGGTGTCCGGCAGAGCCTTCATGTGGTTGACGATGACGGTGATTGGGTAGTCCTTGATGCCCGCGCCTCGCTTGATGCCGGCGTGCAGGACGAAGGGCGGACGGTCGTCGGTGGTCGTCGGGCTGCCGCCGGTGGGTGTGAAGACCGTCTTGTTGAAGAACTGATTCAGGGCGATGAAGTCGACGGTGGACTTGACGAGGAAGCCGGTGGAAATGCCGCTTTCGTCGTTCGAGTAGAACGTGGCATTGTCCGTGCCATAGGCAACGTACTTTGGATCGGGCTCGCCTGCGGTGATCGCGTCCGCGCTGATCTGCGCCGCGATGTCCTTCAGCACAAAGCCGTTCTCTTCTTCTTCCAGAGCCAGGATGTCCGGGTTGTTGAGTACGTGACGGATCGCGAGTGACACCTTTGCCAAGCGGCGCGCGTACGCGGCCGCGGTGACGGTGACGGCTTCGCTGGTCTCGACCTGGCCGGTGACCGGGTAGAAGTCGAGGTTGTCTGCGCTGTTGGTATTGAAGAAGCGCTCGATGTTGTATGCGCCGACGGTGAACTGTCCAGCGGCAGGCAATGGGAGCGCCTGCACGTTGATGCCGGGGGTGTAGCCAGCCGAGAGTGTTGCCACATCCGGAATGAACCGCGATGGATCGTAGAACGAATCGTTGGAGTAGGTGAAGTCCAGCACGCCGGTCAGGTTTTTGAAGGTCGCACCGGTGGAGACATCCAGCGGCGTGGTGTTCAGGCCGACGTAGGTGTCGACCAGAATGCGTTCCGGGTTGTCGTCAAAGCGCGGCACGGTACTGGGTGCGGTAGCCGCGGCTGCGTCGCGAACATCGATGCCCGGCTCGCGGAACGGACGCGGCGTGCCGGTAATGGTCGCATAGAACTGGCCAGTGCTCTTGTAGGTTTCGTTGACTTCATCGAGCGAGCCGCCGCCTGTGCCGGAGATGGAGGTAAGCGATGCGAACGAGACGCGCATGCCTTCATACTTCGTCAGCTGCTGCAGGCCACCGCCGGGGGTGAGGTTGACTGTCGTGAGCGCGATCGGCGTTGGCAGAGGGTTGCCGGTGGAGTTGGTGGTGACGGCGGGGCTGGTGATTTCCAGGGCCGGTGTAACGCTTGCCGTGGCTGCCGGAAACAGCTGCAGCGAGCCGGTGACTGTGACGTTATCGCCTACATGCGCCGTGGGCGCGCTGCCGGTGTAGATGTTGATGCCTTCCGCCACGCCGGTGGAACCCGGGGTCGATGAGGGCGTCTGGATGAAGAAGCCGTTATAGAGCAGCGTTGTGACCACGCCGGTGGTGGCAACCTTGGTGCCCACATACGTGGAGCGATTGCCTTGCAACGTTGCAATAGGCGTGACCATTACCGGTGCGACAACAGCCGTGCCGCTGTTGTGCGGGACCGGTGTGATCGCAGAGAAGTCCGCAGCATTGTTGTTGGTGTCCACACCGGGGCTGTTGCGTGTGACCGACGTGGTGTTCGAAGGCGCCGGGGCGGCGGTGCCCTCTGCACAGCTGGTCCCGGTGCCGTAGCTCACCTCATCCACGATGGACGAAGAGATGCACGGCGTTGACGTGCCCAGCGCGGCTGTGCCGTTCACCAGCGCGACTTTGCCCGCGGTCGCGGAGAGGCTGAAGCTGCCCGTCTCATCTGCCGTGGGCAGCGTGCCGCCAACGGTCCCGGGCGCGCCAGACACGAGGTAATATTTGCCCGGCTGAATGGTGCCCGTCAGCGCCTTTACGTTCGTCGTTACCGAACCGAAGTTGCCGGTGGTCGACGCGTACTGAATCGACAGGCCCGACAGGCTGATGGCGCTCGATGTCGGGTTATATAACTCGACGTAATCTGTGTTGTAGCTGTACGTCGTGGTGGCCGACGTGCCGCCGCCACCGCCGTAGACCTGCGAGATGACGACATGTGTGGCTGTCTGTGCCGTGGCCGCCGGGACCAGGGCCAGCAGCGCGACAATCGCCGATGCGAACAAAGAGTTGCAAGCAGAAAAGAGTTTCAAAAAAGTGGCCTCGTACGAACGTTTAGGTGCAGCCATCCAAACAGGAGACGGCAGCAGATAGCTTTGAATACCGGAGTAGCAGTTGTAGCGCGTCAACGTGAATGCTGCAATGTAAAACGCGCGCCAAATCACGACACGCGTAAACGTTTCGGAGCGTGTACCGTCGCGTTCCTTTGATAGGTTCGCATCGCACCGGATGGGTGGTCGCTGTACTGCACGGATGAACGCAAGAATCGTGGCGTGCCGGGTGGCGGAGCGGCGTTTTCGCCTTTGCATCAAGTTCGCGCTTTGTAGTCGATGTCAGCTACGGGCGCTTGAAGTGGCTGCAGTCGACTCTGCGAGCTTGCCGATAAGGGGCAGCGGGAACCTGCTGCCCTGGAAGGCTTTGATCGTCGCCACCAGCCACGCCGCGAAGAACAGCAGCGAGCACAGGCCGCCAATGTAGAACGCAGTTGCCGACGGCAGCATGGCGACGAGCATCATTTCCGTGGAGCGGACGGCCGCCATGACGATAAACAGGAAGATGGATTGCCAGCTATGGAAGCGGACCAGCGGACTGTCGCGATAGGGCTCAATAAGCAGGAAAAACACGGCGGGAACGACCAAAAAGTAGGCCAGTCCGGCGGCGACGTTATCGGCGATGGCGCCTGTAGCCGGCGGATCGTACGGGTACGGTGGGTACGGCGCTGTGTAGCGCGGGGCAGGGCCGTCCGGCGGTGGTGGTGGGCCGGCTTGTTGAGGGCGGGATGGCATGGCCCCTGTGTCCACAGGGGTGTACGGCTGTGTGCCGTGTCCTGGCGTGGATGGATCGGAAACGGAGTCGCTCATCGGAATCCTCGTCAAAACAGTTTTGGACACGTGCGAAGGCGGAGCGCTCGCAGTGCCAATCATTTCACTGCCGCGGCCCCAGCTTACCTGCTTTTGGCATCAGACGGTGTGACAGTAAGCAGACATAAGGGTAGAGCAGGCAGGGACCATGGGTTGGGCAGCATTTGTGGCGGCACACGGTTACCTAGCCGTCACGGCTATCTTATTTATTTCGGCGTTGGGCATGCCCGCACCGGTGGGATTGGCGCTGATGCTGAGCGGCTCCGCGGCCCACGGTGGCTCGCTGCGCCTGGAGTACCTGCTGCCGCTGGCGATCCTAACCGAGAATCTTGGCGCCAGCATCTTGTTTATGGGTGGGCGCAAGACCGGCTGGTGGCTCCTGGGCCGATTGTGCCGCATCACGATGGACCCGGAGAATTGCATCTTCCGTTCGGCGGGTTTTTTCTATGAGCGCGGGCCTCGTGTGCTGCTGTTTGCACGGTTCCTGCCTGGGTTGAACAGCATGGCGCCACCGCTGGCGGGCAGCCTGAACATGCGGCCCTTCCGCTTCTGGCGGCTGGACATTGTGGGTGCGACGCTGCATTGCGGCACATGGATCATGGTCGGCTACCTTTTTAGCCGATACATTCGCGCAGTGACGAATGCACTGGCGGTCGTGGGCCATGTCGTCGCGGGATTCGTGGCGCTGGCGCTGCTCAGCTACGCCTCCATGTGGATTTTTGTATTGCTGCGAGACCGCCGTTACCGGAATGTGAAGCGTGTGACAGCGGAAGAGGTGGTTGCGCGGCTGGAGCATCCTGATCCGTCGCACCCGATTGTGATTGCGGACGTGCGGTCGCATGGCTATTACGACCCCGGCATGCAGCGGATTAAAAACTCGATCCGGGTGGAGCCGAACCGGCTTGGGGTGGAGCTGGATGCGCTGCGCGAGACGCTGGCGCCGGAGTGCGATATTTATGTCTATTGCTCGTGCGTGCGCGACGCAACGAGCATCCGCATTGCGCACGCCATGAGCCAGCGCGGCACAAGCGTAAAGGTGATTGACGGTGGATTGCGCGGGTGGCTGCGTTCCGGTTGCCCGACGGAGCCAGTGCCCGCGGGTGAGTTGCACCATCTGCCACGATTCGATTAGAGACATATTTAAGATGTCCTCGGGAAGAGCCACCGTGATACGGTCCATGTGACATGCTGCGTGGCCAGGGACGAGGATGCCGCTACGTGCGAGAAGCGGTTTCGTCCACCTAGCATGTGCCGCAACGACGTTTGCAGAATGCCCCTCGTAGAATAGGGATGTGAACGGAGCCGAAAACATCCTGGAGCAGTTCGATGTGCTTGTGGTGGGCGCCGGCCATGCCGGGTGCGAGGCCGCTGCCGCAGGGGCGCGCATGGGCTTGCGCACCGCATTGTTCACGTTGAATCGCGACCTGATTGCGCAGATGAGCTGCAACCCCGCAATTGGCGGCATTGCGAAGGGACACCTGGTGCGCGAGGTGGATGCGCTGGGCGGCGTGATGGGCGAGGTGGCCGACGCGTGCGGCATCCAGTTTCGCCTGCTGAATACATCGCGCGGACCTGCTGTGTGGTCGCCGCGTGCGCAGTGCGATAAGGCGTTGTACCGCGTGCGCATGCGCGAGTTGCTGGAAGGTATCCCTAACCTGCACATTGTGCAGGCAGAGGTAGTGGATGTGCTGCTGCAGGAGCAGCACGTCAGCGCGTCAGCGCGTGCGCAAGCCAGGCCGCGGCGATGTATTGGGTTGAAGCTTCGCGATGGTGATGAAGTTCGCGCTAGCGCTGTTGTCATTACGACCGGCACGTTCCTTAACGGCTTGATTCACTGCGGTGAGCAGAAGACGAGCGCCGGGCGCACCCCGAACGAAGCTGCCAGCGTGATGCTGGGTGAATCGCTGAAGAAGCTGGGCCTGCGTGGATGCCGTTTGAAGACGGGCACGCCGCCGCGACTGGATGGCCGCACCATTGACTGGAGCAGGTTCGCTGAGCAGCCGGGCGACGCTGATCCGACACCATTCTCGTTCCGTTCGAAGCATGTGCCGCAGTTGCGGCAGATTTGCTGCCACATTGCGAGTACCACGCCGGAGACGCTGCAGCTTATTCGCGATAATGTGCATCGGTCGCCGATGTACAGCGGCCAGATTGAGGCAATCGGGCCGCGCTACTGCCCTTCGATTGAAGACAAGATTGTGCGGTTCCCGGATAAGACGCAGCACCAGTTTTTCCTGGAGCCGGAGGGACTGGACACGGACGAGGTGTACGTGAACGGCATGAGCACGTCGCTGCCTGCGGATGTGCAGCTTGCGATGGTGCATTCGATTCCGGGCCTTGAAAACGCGACGATGCTGCGGCCCGGCTATGCCATCGAGTACGACGCGATTGACCCGACTGAGCTGGACCGTTCGCTGAAGGTGAAGAGCATCGATGGGCTTTACCTGGCCGGCCAGATCAACGGCACCAGCGGGTATGAAGAGGCTGCGTGCCAGGGTTTGATGGCGGGCATCAATGCGGCGCTGAATGTGAAGGGCGAGCCGGCATTCGCGCTGGACCGCACGCAAGGGTATACAGGCATCCTGATTGATGACCTGATCAGCAAGGGCACCAATGAGCCGTACCGGATGTTTACTTCCAGGGCAGAGTTTCGGCTGCATTTGCGTATCGATAACGCGGACAGCCGGCTGACGCCGCATGGCCGCCGCCTTGGACTGATCGACGATGCAGCGTGGGCCGACTATGAGGCTCGGCAGGCGCGTATGGCTGCGATGACCACGCTGCTGGAAACGGCGCGAGTAAGCAAGGCGGCGAGTGAGCAGCTCAGCGGGGATGAAGGAGCGCATGGGCAGACCTGGGCCCAGTTGCTGAAGCGGCCGGAGATTGCGGTTGAGCAGCTTGTGCCGTATCTGCGCGACGCGTTGTCTGGGTCGGCGGTACTGGGAGACTATGCCGTGGAGCCGATGACGTCGCGCGTCCGCAATGAGCTGCGCGCGGTGGAGACGGAGATCAAATACGCAGGGTATCTTGACCAGCAGCGGCGCTCCATTGAGAAGTTGAAGAAGGCGGAGGGACGCGCGATTCCGCTTACGTTTCAGTACAAGGGCGTCAGCGGGCTTTCGCGTGAGTTGCAGGAGAAGCTGGAGCGCGTGCGGCCGCAGACGATTGGGCAAGCGAGCCGCATCCCCGGCGTGACGCCTGCGGCATTGACGTTGATCAACGTGCTGATTGAAGTGCAAAACCGCAAGGCAGCTACCGTCGCCTGACACAGCGCGCACATCCCTGACCTTCTTGGTTGAATCTCACTCGACTCAGGCGTGCTGACGCCCAGGAGGGTTACATGCGTTCCATGTTCCGGCGTCCAGGGAGGCGGGAATCTACAGTTCAGCGTGCCGCGCGTATGTTGCTGGGAGGCACGCTGGTGTTTGCGGGGATATCGCACCTGACCTTTGCCCGCAAGCCCTTTCGCGCGCAGGTGCCACCCTGGATCCCGCTGGACGAAGATGCGGTCGTTCTGCTGTCCGGTGTCACTGAGATTGCACTGGGCGTCTCGCTGCTGACGGTGTCTGAGCAGCGCAGGCTGGTGGGTTGTGCCGCCGCGGGGTTTTTCACCGCGATCTTTCCGGGAAACATCGCGCAGTACACGCACCGTCGCAATGCGTTTGGGTTAGATACGGATGGGAAGCGCTTTGCCCGGCTCTTCTTTCAACCGTTGCTGGTGGTGTGGGCGCTGTGGGCGACCGGCGCGACACAGGATTGAGGCGCTTACAGTAGTGTCTTCGTCATGTGTACGATCGGCAGTGATTCGCCATTGGGAAGCGGTACGCCGACACGCTCGCCGTCGATGTAGCCCTTGAGGCGGTAGAGCGTGAGGCCGGTTAGCGTGGAACCCATCTCGACGCGGCGGAAGCCTGCGGCGTGTGCGGCGTCTTCGCAGTGTTGCAGGATGCGTGTGCCGAGGCCCTGGCGGGCGAAGGCAGGATCAACGAAGATGGCGCGGATCTTGGCGGCATCTGCCGTGGGGTCAAGCTCGGCAGCGATGCGGTTCGGGCCGCCGTCACTGCCGAAGAGTGTTTTGCGATAGCTCCAACCGCCGCTGCCTGCGATGGTGTCGGGCTGACCGGTTGGTGTCGCGATGAAGTAGGTGCCGTCGGCGACGAGTTGCGTGTCGAGGCCGAGTGCGTGGCCGAGTGCGCCTTCGATCTGTGCAGGCGTGTAGTCGTTCTGCTGCAGGCCGCGTACGCTGCGCTCGATGAGCGCTCGCAGTGCCGGGATGTCGGCGGCTAGGGCCGTGCGGATACGGAACCGAGCGGATGGCGTGGCGTTCACCACTTCACTCTCCACGCGTATCGGCGCTTCGTGCAAGCGGGCCGCGTGCTACAACGGATGCATCCTGCGTTTTCACGGAGTGTCTTGTGAGAGTCGCCATGCGTGTTGCCTTGCTTCAGCTTGCAGCGGTTGCGGCTGCCCCACTTGCCGTTGCACAGGCGCGCCCGGCTGCAACGGAGCCGATGTCGCCGCCGCCCATTGCCATGCCTGCCAACCTGCCGGTGCTGCCGGCGGCTGAGCAGGCGAAGATGGATCGCGATCTGCTTGAGATCGACATCGCGCATCTGCACGCGCTGTACACGACGCACACGTACACGGTGGAGCAGGTGACCCGCTGGTACATGGGCCGCATCGCGCGGTACAACGGGATCTATCGCGCCGTGCAGACGGTGAATACGGCAGACGCGATTGCAACCGCGAAAGCGGCGGACGACTGGTTGAGGGTGGAACACCGCACCGACAATCGCGGTCCGCTGTGGGGTGTGCCCGTTGTGATCAAGGCCAACACGGCAGTAAAAGGGCTGCCGGACACGGACGGATGGCAGGGTTTCGCACTGCCGGGGCATGAGTTTGTTGCAAGCAGGGATGCGACGGTGGTTGCGCATCTGCGCGCGGCTGGTGCGATCGTGCTGGGCATCACCAACATGCCGGATTTTGCCGCGAGCGACACGAATCGCTCGACTGCGTTTGGACGCACGGGCAATGCGTACGATGTGCGCTTCTCGCCGGGTGGATCGAGCGGCGGCACGGTGACCGCGGTGACGAGCAACATGGCGATGCTGGGCACGGGCACGGATACGGCAAACAGCATCCGCATGCCCGCGGGAACGAGTTCCGTGGTGGGCATGTTGCCGACGCGCGGGCTCACGAGTATTGCCGGGATTGCGCCGCTGGACTGGCTGCTGGATAACACCGGGCCTATTGCGCGAACTGTGACGGACGCGGCGATTGCGCTGGGCGCGATGACCGGGCAGCATGAGCACGCAACGAACGATCCGCTGGACTTTCGCACTGCGGAGGCCGAGGCGCATGCGCAGATGGGGCCGTACACCCAGTATCTGAAGAAAGACGCGCTCAAGGGTAAGCGTTTCGGGGTCCCGGCCTTCATCCTGAACGGCACGACCGGCTTTGGCGTGAGCCAGCCTGCGCGGCCCAACAACGGCATGCGTCCGGAGACGCGCGCCATGCTGATGAAGGCGATTGAGCAGCTTAAGGCTGCGGGCGCCGAAATCGTTATCGACGATGCGTTGCTGCCGGACAGCTTCTCGCAGGACATCCGCAAGATCACAACAACTGCGTACCGGCTGGATGGGACGAATCAGTGGCTGGCGGCGTATGGACCGCAGGAATACCGTTCCGCAGCCGAGTATGAGAAGGCGATCGGATCGCCGCTGCCTGCGACGATTACCGGCGTAGCGAACCCGAACGCACCACCAATGCCGAACAGGCCACCGACACCACAGGTTGCGCTGAAGGGCGATCCGAACGCCGACGCAAACCTTTTCGGGCCGCAAAAGGCAGCGCTGGCGGAGTACACCGCTGCGATGGACACGTTCCACCTGGACGGGTTCGTGTACCCGAGCGCGCAGATGCCTCCGCCGGATGAGACCATGCCGCAGAACGGCGCGCTAAGCGGCGGTCCGCACAGCAATACGGGATGGGTGAACCGCATCGGCGTGCCTGCCGTGGTGGTGCCTGCAGGGTATTACGACAGCGGGCTGCCGTTTGGTTTGGAGATCAGCGCACGACCGTGGAAGGATGGCGACCTGTTGGGGTATGCCTACGCGTATGAACAGGCGACGAAGCTGCGCAAGCCGCCGGTGCTGGTGGAGAGTGGGCTGCTGCCGAACGCGCGCTAGCCTGACTATTGGATGGAGCCGTTGATCTCGTCGGTAGGGCCGTCGAGTTCCAGTTCCAGGCCGCCGCGAATCTGTTCCAGGAAGTCTTCCGCGTCGACTTGCGGATCTTGCTGCGCGTGGGCCTCAGCGATGTGACGCGCCAGATCGGCCAGCAGGAGGCCCCATGCGGCGGGGTCTTCCCACATGCCGAAGGCGAGGGCGACGTGTTGCTCGCCGTTTGCGATCCATACGCGCAGCACTTCGAGCGAACGAGGATCGCGCGCCGCGGCGGCAGGGATGGGCAGTGAATCCTTTTGCGACATTCTTTGCCTCTCGTGCAACACAATACGCGAGTCTGCCGCGCGGGAGTGCGATACTCGCACGGAGAGCGTACCCTAAGAAGAATGGCCGGTCACGACCACACACACGTGCACCACGGGCATGTTCATGGGCCCACCAGCGGCACGCGCCTCTGGATATCCCTCGTTGTTACAACGTTGTTCTGTTTAGGCGAGGCCGTCGCGGGCGTTGTCTCTCACTCGCTGGCACTGCTGTCGGATGCGGGACACAACGTGAGTGACGCTATCGCGCTGGGCCTTGCGGCCTATGCCGTGGCTGCCGTGAGGAAGCCGGCAGGCGGGCGTCATACTTATGGCTACATCCGGGTTTCGACGCTGACGGCGCTGTTCAACTCATCCTCGCTGGTGCTGATTGCCGTGCTGATTGCGATTGAAGCTGTCAGCCGGTTGCGGCATCCTGAGCCCATTGGGGGCACGCTGATGATTGGCGTCGCGTGCGTGTCAGTGCTGATGAACACGGTCATCGCGCTGGCGCTTGTGGGTGATGCCAAGCACAGCCTGAACAGCCGTGCGGCGTTCCTCCACATGGCGGGCGATGCGTTGTCGGCGGTGGCTGTTGTTGTGGCTGGTGTGTTGGTTCGTTATACGGGCTGGCAGTATGCCGATCCGTTCGTGTCACTGATGATTGCGGCGTTTATCTTCTACTCGGCAATTGGCATTCTGCGCGAAGCCGGCGACATCCTGATGGAGAAGGCGCCGAAGGGTCTTGATCCTGTGGAGCTGGCGGAGCGCATTGGCGGGGTTGATCCCGTGTGCGGTGTGCATGATGTGCATGTATGGACCGTGGGTGAAGGCCGCAGCCTGCTGAGCTGCCACGTCGCGTTGCCGGCGAACTACTCGCTGCTGGAGACAACGGCGGTGGTCGCACGCATCGACAAGATGCTGCATGATGACTTCGGCATCGAGCATGCCACCATCCAGCCGGAAGAAGACGGCCTATGCAGGATGGCGCACACTCAGACGCTGTATTGCACCATGGAAGCGCATGTGCATGCGGGCCATTCGCACTAAACTATCGGCACAAATCGCGTCTCACGCTGCGTGAGAGCAAACGAAGCTATCCGTGCCGCCATCTATTGTGGCTGAGGAGGATCACGTTGACATGACGGCTAATCGGTCATGTCCGATGAGCATGACCTGCATGACATCAACTAACTTTGTATTCACATCAGCATGCTGAACCTCAGGCGTTGATTGCGCCAATGAAAACGCTGAATCCAAGATGATAGCTTGCACTGTGTGGTTTGCTTCAAAGAGAGTGGGATCGTTCTTGACCATGAAGCTCAAACAGCGCCACCTGGAGTAGCCGTGAACTCTTCCCCCTTCATCCACAGCGGTTCCGTTGCAGCGTTTACCATTCCCACCGATGCGCCGGAGGGTGACGGGACATTCACGTGGAACTCCACCACGCTGATTGTGGTGCGGCTTGGCTGTGACGATCTTGAAGGCATTGGCTACACCTACAGTCACAAGGCTGCGGCGCCGCTTGCGCGCGACCTGATCGACAAGGTTGTGGGCGGTTCCAATCCGTTTGAGACGAACGCGATCTTTTCACACATGCGACGCGAGCAGCGCAACTATGGCCGCGAAGGTGTTGCCGCGACCGCGCTTTCCGCCGTCGACATTGCACTATGGGACCTGAAGGCCAAGCTGCTTGGGCTGCCGCTCGTGTCGTTGCTGGGCCAGCAGCGTGCGTCTGTGCCGGTGTATGGTTCGGGCGGCTTTACAACGTACGACGATCGGCAGCTGCGCGACCAGTTTCATAACTGGAGAAACGATGGCATACCGCGGATGAAGATGAAGATCGGCGCCAACCCGGACGATGATCTCCGAAGGGTAGCCCTGGCACGCGACACCATCGGCATGCATAGCGAGCTGTATGTGGATGCCAATGGCGCTTACGGGCGCAAGCAGGCACTGGCGTTCGCCCAGCGGTTTTGGCAGGAGTATCGCGTGACCTGGTTCGAGGAGCCCGTGAGTTCTGACGATCTGGAAGGGCTGCGCCTGATCCGCGACGGTGTGCCGACCGGCATGGAAGTTGCAGCCGGCGAGTATGGCTTTACCGCGATGTACCTGAAAAGCATGCTGGAAGCGAATTGCCTGGATGTGTTGCAGGCGGATGCCACGCGATGCGGTGGTGTGACGGGCTTTATGGATGCGGCGGCGTTGGCAGATGCGCACCCTCTGCCGCTATCGGCTCACTGCGCACCAAGCGTGCATATGCATTTGGGCTGTGCCGCACGGCCACTGCGTCACCTGGAGTTCTTTCATGATCATGCGCGGATTGAGCGGCTGCTGTTTGAAGGCTTCTGCGAGCCGGTGGACGGTGAGATGCATCCAGACCTTTCCAAGCCGGGGCTTGGCCTTGTCTTTAAGCAGCAAGATGCAGAGCCTTTCCACGACAACATCTGATTACCGCTTTGGGACTCGCACAGAACGCTGGGCGTGAAGCACAATAGAGGCCATGAGCACGTTGCCTCCATTTCGTCTTCATCCGTTGTTTGAGAGCCGCACATGGGGTCGTCACGATCTTTCGCCGTGGTATCCAACAGCGCCTCCCCATCCCAAACATATCGATGAGCCGATTGGCGAAGCGTGGTTGACCGGCCCAGCCTGCGTTGCGAACGATGGCCCATATGCGGGCATGACGCTGGCTGCCATCGCAAAGGAACATGCGGGCGAGCTGCTGGGGGATGCAGCCACGGAAGGCGAATTCCCCTTGCTGGTGAAGCTGCTCTTCCCCGATGCCAAGCTGTCGGTACAGGTGCATCCCAATGACGAGGAGGCAGCGGCGCTTGGCATTGGGCGCGGCAAGACCGAGTGCTGGTATGTGCTGGAGGCTGCAGCGGGGGCGACGGTGGCGTGCGGGTTAAAGCCGGGCGTTTCCATTGACGATCTGCGTGCTGCGATTGCGGACGGTACCGCGGAAGATCGTTTGCTGCAGTTACCTGTCAGCAAGGGCGACATGATCTTTGTGGACGCCGGCACGGTCCATGCGATCCTGCCGGGTGTGACGATTTTGGAAGTGCAGCAGACGGCCGATACGACGTACCGGCTGTATGACTATGGGCGCCCGCGTGAGCTTCATCTGGACAAGGGTCTGGCCGTGAGCAAGACCACGACACGTGCAGGCAAGGTTTTGCCTAAGTCGGTTGAGGTGGGTGGGCAAGCGGGGACGCGGCTCATCGAAGAGGCATACTTTACCGTGGACAGTTTTACGCTGCACGCAGGAGACACGCTGGACCTTGCCGATGCCGGCGGTAAGCCGCACTGCCTGACGGCTCTCTATGGCGACGCCGAAGTCGCGTCCGACGATGTGCGCATTCCGCTGCCGGCAGGAACGTCTGTGATTGTGCCGGCGGGTGCCGGGGCGATTACGGTGAAGGCAGCGGACAACCTTGAGATTGTGCGGGCTATGCCGTAGGGTGACGGCTAGTAGCCGCCGTCATCGCTACCGTGCTGCAGGTTCTCGAAGCGCGTGTAGTCGGCTAAGTACGCTAACTTAATCGATCCGGTGGGACCGTTACGCTGCTTGGCGATGATGATCTCCGCCTGCCCCTTGATGTCTTCGTTATCGCGGTCGTAGTACTCCTCGCGATGGATGAAGCAGACGACGTCGGCGTCCTGCTCGATGGAGCCTGATTCGCGCAGATCGCTGAGCAGCGGCTTCTTGTCGCCCTGGCGCTGCTCGCTGCCGCGCGACAGCTGCGAGAGCGCTACGACGGGCACATTCATTTCCTTTGCCAGCGCCTTCAGGCCGCGGGAAATCTGCGAGACCTCCTGGTTGCGGTTCTCGGGGCGGCGGCCGCCGGGGCCGGTGCTGGCGACCGTCATAAGCTGCAGGTAGTCGATGAGGATAAGGTCAAGCTGGCCTTCCTGCTGCTTCAGCCGACGGACTTTTGCGCGCATCTCTGTGAGGGTGATGCCGGGGGTATCGTCGATGAACATCTTACTGCCCATCAATCTATCGAGCGCGTTGATGAGCTTCTGCTTGTCTTCACGGGGGAGAAAGCCGGTTTGAATTTTGCGTGAGTTCACCAGCGCCTCGCTTGCCAGCAGACGGCGCAGCAGCGATTCTTTCGACATCTCAAGTGAGAAGACGGCGACCACCTTGCCATCGCGAACAGCCGAGTTCTGTGCGATATTGATGGCCCACGCGGTCTTACCCATGGACGGGCGCGCCGCGATGATCATGAGGTCAGCCTTTTGCAGGCCACTGGTCATGCGGTCGAACTCGGTGTAATGCGTTTCAAGGCCGGTGATTTCGCGGCCCTGCTCGTAAAGCTGGTCAATGGAGCCGAAGCTCTCCGAAACGATGTTGCCGATGTCGGAAAAGCCGCGCTTTATGGCGGATTCACTGATCTCAAGCAGTCGCGATTCGACGGCGCCGAGCACGTCGAGCGACGACTCGCTCTGATCCGCCGCGCGGTTCAGGCCGAGTTCGCAGACCTGCATGAGCTGGCGGAGGATGGACTTGTCCTTGACGACCTGGACATAGTTCTCGATGGCGAGATGGCGCGGCAAGTCCTCAGTGAGCGAATGGATGTAAGGGCGGCCGCCCACCGCTTCGAGCTCCTTACGCCGAATGAGCACTTCGGAGACGGTGATGTAGTCGATCGCGTGGCCTAGCTCGGAAAGTTCCAACATGGCACCGTAGATGCGGCGATGCGAATCCAGTGAGAAGTCATCCGTCTGCAACTTCGAAGTTGCATCGACGACAGCGACCGCGTCGGAAAGCATGGAACCGAGGATCACTCGCTCGGTATGGATGGATGCTGGAAGACCATCACGCTCGACGATTTGGAGGAAGGTTGCCATGAACGTGAGACTACTCCGGCACAGGCTTGTGCATCGTTGGCTTGGCTGTGGAAGCCGTGCATAATATCGCACATGGATATGGACGATTACCTCAAGCAGTACTTACCAGATTTCGATACCGCGACTAAACGCGCGGAATTACAGGCATTCAGTCGCGAGGATCTCATCGAAATGCTCCTGATGGCCTATAAGAACAACCGTGTACTGGGTAAGATGGCCGACGCCGCATACGCCCGGCTGCGCAGGATTCAGGAAATTACCGAAGAGTCTCTCGCAATTCCGAGCGTCGACAAACCTCCGTCAAATTTTCCCGATTAGCTGTTCAGATGCTGCTACCCTTCGCCCATGAAGACAGCTGCCACCCTTCTCGCCTTCCTCTTCGCCGTGCCTGTTATTGCGCAGGCGAAGCCTGACCTGACCGATACGATCAACAAGCAGGAGGATAAGCTGTGGGCGAGCTTCTCCAAGGGCGATACGACGGCGCTGAGCACGCTTCTGTTGCCGGACTACCTGCATGTGGAAGACACCATCCTTGGGCGCGACATTGTGCTGCAGTTCCTGAAGCAGTGCACGATGCAGAATGTGTCGCTGAAGGACCGCCAGGTGCGCGTGCTCACGCCGGATTCGGCGCTGATCGTCTACACCACGCATGAAGACTTCACCTGCGGCGGCGCGATGAAGATTGAGCAGATGAACTATGCCACCAATGCGATGAGTGTCTGGGTGCGCCGCGATGGCACATGGATGCTGCAGGCGCACACGGAAGTACCACTTGCGAGCACACCATCAAAGTAGAGGTTAATCGCCGCGACGCAGGCGGTTGAGGCCGTTAAAGGCGGCCACTTTATAGCATTCGGCGAGCGTGGGATAGTTGAAGACGGTGTCCACGAAGTAGTCGATGGTGCCGCCAAGCGACATAACTGCCTGCCCCACGTGCAGCAGTTCGCTGGCGCCTTCGCCGATAATGTGGACGCCAAGAATGCTCTTGTTTTCACGATGGAAGATCAGCTTGAGGCGGCCTGTCGTGTCGCCGCGAATCTGGCCGCGTGCAATTTCGCGGTAGTAGGCCACACCCACCTCGTAAGGCACGTCTTCTTCGGTGAGCTGCTCCTCGGTCTTGCCGAGGAAGCTGATCTCAGGGATGGTCCAGATGCCGTATGGGTAGAAGCTGGGGTTGGACAGGATGGTTTGGTCCCCGAAGGCGCGTGCGGCTGAGATGCGGCCCTGCTCCATGGACACGGACGCGAGCGAAGGAAAACCGATGACGTCGCCGACAGCGAAGACGTTAGAACACTTTGTACGGTAGTCCTTGTCCACGGGGATACGTCCGCGCGTGTCCGACTCGACGCCGATTTTGTCGAGCTGCAGTTCATCTACGTTGCCCTGCCGTCCGACGGCGTACAGCAGCGTATCTCCCTGTATCTTCTTCTTGCTCTCCAGCACCGCGGTTACGGTGCCGTCTTCATTCTCGACGACAGACTCCACCTCTTCGTTGAGGCGCATGGTGACGCGGCTGTCGCGCAGGTGGTAGCTGAGGGCTTCGACAATCTCCTGGTCGGCAAACTCAAGCAGGCGTGGGCGCCGTTCAATCAGGGTGACGCGCACGCCCAGCGCGGCGAACATGCAGGTGTATTCCACGCCAATGACGCCGCCACCCACGACGATCATGGTCTTGGGCAGCTGCTTCAGCTCGAGCACAAGATCGCTGTTGATGATGGTAACGCCGTTGACGGGGACCTTCTCGCTGCTGGCCGGTTTGGTGCCCGTGGCAATGATGATGTGCTCGGACTGGTAGACCGTGCTGCCACGCGAGTTGGTCACGCGCAGGTGGGTCGCGCCTTCAAACGACGCCGTGCCAGTCAGCATTTCGATGTTGTTACGGCTCAACTGCGCTTCCGTGACGTCGATCTCGGTTTTGATCACGTGCTGCACGCGGAAGGCGAGATCCGCCATCGTGATGCGCTCTTTCACGCGATAATTCATGCCGTAGATGGAACGGTAGTTGTAGCCGGAGAGATGCAGCACTGCCTCGCGCATGGTTTTGCTGGGGATGGTGCCGGTGTTGATGCAGGCTCCGCCAACAACCTCACGCATCTCCACCAGCGCAACGCGTTTGCCCAGCTTTGCGCCGAAAATAGCAGCCCGTTGACCGGCTGGCCCGGAGCCAATGACGATCAGGTCAAACACAGTGCCCGATGTTGAACTGCTGCCGGCGATGGCGGCTCTCCTCTGGTTAAAGGACGCGCTCTGCGTGCGATGATCCGGTTGTTTTGTGCAGCCTTAGCGCAGCGTTGTGCAGCGTTGTGCAGCGTTCCGGCAAGCCTTGGTTCGGACCTTAGGCTAACACAGAAGGGCCGTCGGGCTGGTGAAACAGGCGGTTCACGATATTTACCATGCGAGCCGAGAGTGCCGCGCTAGAATCAGCGGTATGAAGACTCGTATCGGCATCGCGATGAGCATGGCTGCACTCCTCGGAGCGACCCTGTCCCACGCGCAAACGCTGCTGGAGAACGCCATGGAGACTCGTTTTCAGCTTGATCTGCACGTGCCCGATGCCCCTTTGAAGGCCATGATGCCGGATGGCTTTACGGGGAATGTCGCCGTGGAGGGTGCTGCGAAAGACGCCAATGTGCGGCTGATTTTTGTGGACCGCGTGACGGTAAACGGGCCGGATGGTAAGCCGGTGGGCAACGGCTCCAGCCAGTTCGCCTACTTTGTAGCGCCGGTAAAGGACGCAACGGGCGCCAACGCGCAGCTTGTGCTGGGCGGTATTACGGATGACTCGCTCGGCACTCCTGGCCCGTTCGGCAACTTCCTCGCAGCGAAGACGGCGAGCGTAAAGCGCACAACCAGCAGCGATGGCAAGGGCGTTACTATCGACACGCAGGACTGGGAGCTGGAGGCAGCCACCGGTGAGCACCTGGAACTGCACATCGAGTACGAGCGCGGCGTTGGTAATCGTCCTACGGGGCCGGGTGCCGAGGTGAAGTATTACTCCGCAAAGGACAGTACGCTGGTGGAGACCGTGAAGCAGGAGCAGGTGCTAGACATCCTGCGCAACGTGACCACGAACCCGAAGGATCGCGTGCGGAAGTTCAGCCTGAAGTGTGGCGGCGGCAGCTACAGCAGGCTGTGCGACGGCACGGAGAAGCCTCTGAGCTGGGACAACATTCTGTGGGCGAACCGCGCCATCTCGAAGCCGTAAACCTGGTGTAACTACTTTCCTACGAAGATGTTCTTGGGGCACATCATGTGGACGCCATCGTTGGTGTCCACGACCTGCGTCACGTCCATGTCGCAGGCGACGGATGTGAGCATGTAGGCGTCGCTGCGGGTCATGTGCTTCTCCGTCACGAGGAAGTCGATCATGTCGCGGAGCGCCAGCGTTGCGGCTTCCTTCAGGTCCGGGCTGAAGCCCATGCTGATGTAGTGCGTTGCCGTTTCGGCTCGCGGCCACAGCAGGTGCTTGTCCTTGTGCACGATGAAGCGGAAGGTGCCGCTGAGGAAGGTCTCCAGAGCTGTGATGTCGACTTCACCGTTGCCCTGTCCGGCGTGACCATCGCCTGCTTCGAAGAGGGCGCCTTTACTTAGAACGGGATAGAAGATCTTGGAGCCTTCGGTTAATTCTTTGTTGTCCATGTTGCCGCCGTGCATCCACGGGGGTGCGCTGTTGATACGGAGTGGGCCGGGGGCCACGCCCATGCTGCCGAAGAACGGGTGGAGCGGGATGACGATGCCGGGGCCGAAGTTGGCCACCATCTTGGTGCGGTCGAGTGGGATGATCTTGCCGCCGGAGTAGGGGAAGTCGTTGGGGATGAAGCCGGCGCCGGGACGGAAGTGGTTGCAGGCGAAGGGTACGTCGAGGTCGATCTTCACCACGTCGACCTCGAGCACGTCGCCCACTTCGGCGCCTTCTACGGCGATGGGGCCGGTGAGGATGTGGCCGCCGGGGCCCTTGTCGATGACCTGCGCGTGGATGGGAGCGACGTAGGCGGGAACATCGGCGGGAGCGACGCCGTCGCGGATGAGGGCCTTGTCGTCGCCGCAGGAGGCGAGGGTCTGCATCTTGACCGTTTCGCCGGACTTGATGGTAAGGACCGGCTTGGACATGCCGGAGTAATAGCCCCAGGCGACGGTGTCAGGCTTGGCGAGCACGGTGTGGTCCTGCGCGGCGGCTGTGAGTGCGCAAACGGCAAATAGACTAAGGCAAAGCGAGCGATGCAGCATCAGCTTCTTACCTTCAACTGAATTGGTGATGATGAAGGTGAGTTTACACGCGGCTGCCGGGGGGCCTACCCTCCCCCTCCCCCTTGTTTTGCAAAATCTTCTTTCGAAAGGAGTTAGCTGGGGACCCGTCTGCAAAATCGTCTTTCCATTGGGGTTACGGGTAAAATCGTCTTTCCATTGGACTTACGCGGTTTCGCAGGGGTTGCCGGGTTATTGGCGCGGCTGGTGTGCGGAGGCCCTACTCCTAATGTAACGATTCGGTGGAAATACCATGCCAACTGTATTTCCTGTCGTTTGTTGGGGTTGGGTGGTTTGTGGGCTTGACAGGTGCTTCGCCCATTCCGAACGCCTTCGGCGTGAAGCGCGGTCAGGGTTGGTGCTGGGACTTTCGTGCTTCGAAATTGCGTCCATTTTGTGCAATTTGATACGGAATGAGACGGTTTTGGACGGATTCGCACGGCCCTTTTCGTTGAGTGGTTGACTGTTCCTGGAGAGGGCCCAGCATCAAATTCCTGTGCCCGAACGTCTCAACCCCGAGCAGCGATCCAAGAACATGGCTGCGGTCCGTTCGAAGCACACGTCTCCAGAAATGGCGGTCCGAAGTCTCGTTCACGGACTTGGCTTCCGCTTCCGCCTTCACGGAAAGAATCTCCGAGGAAAGCCGGACCTGGTTTTCGCCTCTAAGAAAAAGTTGATCTTCGTGCATGGTTGCTTTTGGCATCGGCACTTGGGTTGCGCGCGCGCATCGATTCCAGCAACACGTGTGGAATTCTGGAACCGAAAGTTTCATGCCAATATGGAACGAGACCTCCGGACGCAAGAAGAGCTAAAACAGTCCGGCTGGGATGTTCTGATAGTTTGGCAATGCGAGCTCAAGCAGCCTGACCTTCTCCGCGAACGGTTAGGCGTCTTCCTCACATCAACTCGGCCCAAGGTTTGCTCTTAGATATGAAAAATCCGCCAAAACGTAAGCCACGAATGCTTGATCTGTTTTGCTGCGCGGGCGGTGCGGGCACGGGATACTCGCAAGCAGGCTTTGAAGTCGTCGGGGTCGATATCAAGTCGCAACCCAACTATCCATTTACCTTTAAGCAGGATGATGTCTTCTCATTGCCTCTCGATTTCCTGAAGACCTTCGACGCTATCCACGCTTCCCCACCGTGCCAGTCTTACTCGGACCTCGCAAAAAGAAACGGTAACGCGGATGCATGGCCACGCTTGATCGAGCCAATCCGAGAGTTACTCGTGAACACTGGACTCCCGTACGTCATCGAGAATGTTGAAGGAGCTCCTTTGATCAATCCGATTGTGCTCTGCGGAACGATGTTCAAAGGATTACGCGTTCTGCGCCATAGACTTTTCGAGACCAACTTCCCGGTCTTGACTCCAACTCATGGCCGCCATCCAAAGGTCCATACTTTCGACAAGCGCAAGTCACACTACGGCAAGACGAACGATATGGTTGATTTCGTACAAGTCACAGGCGGCGGCAACTGCACCATCGCGGCTGCGAAGGACGCAATGGGAATCGACTGGATGACCAAGAATGAATTGAACGAAGCAATCCCGCCAGCCTACACGCGCCTCATCGGCAAGCAGCTATTGGCCTATATTGCCAATCATGCCTCAGAAGATTCCGTGGTCCCCAAGAAAGCCTACGCATAGATTTGTATTTCGCCGCATTACTATAGCTTTGAAGCTTGTTTCATTTCGCTGTGTAACTGGTCGTGATGCACGTTGCAGAGCGTTCGCAGATTCTCTACCGTGTTCGCTCCCTTGTCTTTGTGGTGTGTGATGTGGTGAAGCTCGAGAAACTTGCGCTTGTCGTCCTGCGATAACATCGTGCGGTTCCAGCCGCAGCCTTCCCATGTACAGCAAAAATTGTCACGTTGTAAAACGGCAACGCGGACACTGTCTGGAATGTGGCGGTCGTGCTCTTCAGACTGCACGGCAGATTCGAGTAGATAAACGCCGATAGCCAAATCACTGCGCCCACTGTTCCGAGTGACTACCTGCCAACCATCCTCGGTACGTAGCTCCCGAGTGCGGCGCGCCCATTCTTTCTTGTTATTTGCAAGGTACTGCAACTCCTCGCCGGGTATCGGTTTGCCGACGTTATCCAAGAAATATTCCAGCAGCTTGGGTTTAACGCCAATCTTCTTACGTCTGATCCGATTAAGCGAATGCCAACGGTGGGCAGCGTCACGATCCTGATCCAGCCGCATCAGAACGTATTGGTCTTTCTTTATCTTTGATGGCTCGACTCCGAGCAATTCCTTTATCGCGTCGGCGTCTTCTGGCTCGCCAGCATCACGCGCCTCTTCTGCAATCGTCTTGAACGTGACACCAGTGTAAATCCACCACCCCTGCTCTTTGCGGAGCTGCCGAACACGTCTTGCCCACTCGCCTATTCCAGAAACAACCATGAGCTCATCACCATCAATGATCCGCTGTGGATAGTGCCGGAGATACAAGAGCAATCGATTCAAACCAGAATTAGCTTCGCTCTTCGGAACTAACGAACTACCGAGATCCCTGAGCGCGTGAAAAGCCGGTACAAGAGCCTTCACCTTTTCGCGAAGGTCTTGTTTTTGAAGCTCTTGATAGAAGTTTGTAAGCAGGTGAATAAGCTGCTGGCGTCGCTCTTCTGGATCTTTAGACTGAGAACGTCTCGGCAATCTCGCCTCCCGTAGCCTTCTACTTCACCTATTGCTAAATAACCTTCAGCCGTGGCTTCGCAAGTTTCCGTCACTGAGAAACACAGGTAGGTTGACGAGTTTGTATGTCATCACCGGCTTAAGGCTATTGTGCCGGCTTCTACATGATTTATGCCCGGTGTGCCGCAGGACTTCTTATCTTCAGCCCGCTTCCTGATGAGTTGGGGCGACCAGAATAAAATCCGCTGCGCTCCTCTTCGGCCGGAATGACAAGTTTCAAGGGGCGTGCGGAGCGATCCCAACTGGTTACAGGTTGTAACCAGTTGGCTTATTCGCCGACTTTTAGGACTGCGAGGAAGGCTTCCTGGGGGATGTCTACTTTGCCGATTCGTTTCATGCGCTTTTTGCCTTCTTTTTGCTTATCCAGCAACTTGCGCTTGCGGCTGATGTCGCCTCCATAGCACTTGGCGAGGACGTCTTTTTTGATGGCGGAGACGGTTTCGCGGGCTACGATTTTGCTGCCGATGGCGGCCTGGATGGCGACTTCGAACATCTGGCGGGGGATGAGTTCCTTCATTTTGTGGACGAGGGCTTTGCCGCGGTCGTAGGCGAAGTCGCGGTGGACGATGACGCTGAGGGCGTCGACGGGTTCGCCTGCGATGAGGATGTCCATTTTGACCATGGGCGAGGTCCACATGCCGGCGAGGTGGTAGTCGAGGGAGGCGTAGCCGCGGGAGACGGACTTGAGGCGGTCATAGAAATCGAGGACGATTTCGTTGAGGGGCAGCTCGTAGGTGATCATGACGCGGTTGGCGGAGACGTACTCCATGTTTTGCTGCTTGCCGCGCTTTTCTTCGACGAGTTTGAGGATGTTGCCGACGTACTCCTCGTTGGTGAGGATTTTGGCGATGATGACGGGTTCTTCGATGGTGTCGATGTTGGTGGGATCGGGCCAGCGGGAGGGATTTTCGACCTCGACGACGTCGCCGCCGGTGAGGGTGATTTTGTAGCGGACGCCGGGTGCGGTGGTGATGAGGTCGAGGCCGAACTCGCGCTCGATGCGCTCCTGGATGATTTCCATGTGGAGGAGGCCGAGGAAGCCGCAGCGGAAGCCGAAGCCGAGGGCGACGGAGGATTCGGGCTCGAAGGAGAAGGAGGCGTCGTTGAGCTTGAGTTTGCCGAGGGCTTCGCGGAGGGCGCCGTGCTCGTGGGACTCGACGGTGTAGAGGCCGGCGAAGACCATGGATTTAATGTCTTCGAAGCCCGGCAGCATTTCGGCGGCGGGATTGCTGGGGTCGGTGATGGTGTCGCCGACCTTGGTGTCGGCTACTTCTTTGATGGTGGCGACGAAGAAGCCGACTTCGCCGGCGCTGAGCTCTTTGATTTCGACGGCTTTGGGGGTGAGGACGCCCATGGATTCCACGTCGAAGATTTTGTTGTTCGACATGAGCTTGATGCGCTGGCCGGTGCGGAGAACGCCGTTGATGACGCGGGCGAGGACGATGACGCCCTTGTAGGGGTCGAACCAGCTGTCGAAGATGAGGGCCTGGAGCGGCGCGTCTGCCTTGCCGACGGGTGGCGGCAGGAGGGTGACGACGGCTTCGAGGATGTCGGCGACGTTGAGGCCGGTTTTTGCGGAGACGCAGATGGCGTGGTCGGCGGGGAGGCCGACGGTGGTTTCGATCATCTCCTTGGTGCGCTCGATGTCGGCGCTGGGGAGGTCGATTTTGTTGATGACGGGGATGATTTCGAGGCCGTTGGCGATGGCGAGGTAGGCATTCGCGAGGGTTTGGGCTTCTACGCCCTGGGAGGCGTCGACGACGAGGAGGGCGCCTTCGCAGGAGGCGAGGGAGCGCGAGACTTCGTAGGAGAAGTCGACGTGGCCTGGGGTGTCAATGAGGTTGAGCTGGTAGGTGATGCCGTCGTGCGCCTGATACATCATGCGGACGGAGTGGGCCTTGATGGTGATGCCGCGCTCGCGCTCCAGGTCCATGGCGTCGAGGACCTGGGCCTGCATTTCGCGCTGGGTCAGCGAGCCCGTGAGTTCAAGGAGGCGGTCGCTGAGGGTGCTTTTGCCGTGATCGATGTGCGCGATGATCGCGAAATTGCGGATGTACTTGGGGTCCATGCGGTCTGCTTGTAGTTTACAGGCCAGTGGAGGATGTTGCGGCGGCGCGGCAGCTTGGGTGTGGTGGTGGGTTGGGAGACCGGCTCGTCGTTGTCTGGACCGAGACTGGCAAAGATGCAGTACAAGAAGGCGCCTGTGAAGAGCACGAACGAAATCATCGGAATGACTCTGTGTCTGGATTTGATTCCAGTCGCCTCATCGGCAAACCAGCGCACGTGTTTATGCGTGGCTTTGGATGAGCAGGCGACAGAAGCTACGACGCAGAGCAGGGGAACAGGAGGCTGAAGAGAGGGCGACGGTCAGATGGTGCAACGTGTTTCTTAGTTTGCAGTCCTATGTCCTGTAGAGGAGACGTTGGGACGTTTTGATTAGTGTGGGCGCACGAGTGTGGTCAGACCATCACACGAAGATGGCATCGGTAACACCTTTGGGTGAGCCTTGAACCATCTATGGTTTCGCCGTTGCCCCATGCCCATTCCACAGTCGTACTCGAAGAGCGTTGGCGCGTCGGCCTTGATGACGCGGCCGGTGACGGGAGCGCATCGGCTGGCCGTCTTTGCCGGGAGCCCTCCCGACCACCGCATGTCGCCGCCGGGTGCGAGGTTTACGTTGAAGTCGGCTCTCATGAAGATAGTTGCGTTTGCTTCTTTTGGAGACGAAGCCGTCTCCAGACTTTGGGGATGGGTGCGGCTATGTAGCAGGTGAAGTTAGTGGGAATTTTGGCATGGAAGACACCGAGGAGTAACAGGTACTAACTCTTGGCCGGAATTCCAGCAGGTGCGAGTAACTCAGCTTCGGTCGGGTACTTTGCAGGCCGGCTATATTTTCAATACAAACGACTTGAACGATTCGAGTCTTGTATGCCATTGGACAGACGGATTGTTTTCTTACACCCATCCTGATCCATGACCTTGAATGTTGCCGAACTAAATCGGGCTCTTGCCGATGATCAGCTTGTTCCGCACTTCCAACCCATTGTCGAACTGAGGACCGGCAGGCTCTCTGGATTTGAAGTACTGGCGCGCTGGATGCATCCTCTCCATGGGGCAGTGCTTCCCTCGAACCTGATTGAACTGGCGGAAGAAAATGGCTTAATTGCGACAGTCGCGCAACAGGTCTTCAGTAAGGCATTCTTACTTGTGGCCGCAGTACCTGAGACCTTGAAATTATCTGTCAACCTGTCGCCGGTGCAGCTTGCTCATTCTGATCTTTCTCATCAGATCGAAGGTATGGCGTCCAATGCTGGTTTTTCTCTTCACCGGCTCACAATTGAGATTACGGAAAGTGCCCTTCTCACCGACCTGACAGGGGCAAAGGGAATTGCGCATGAATTGAAGGAACTGGGCTGTCGCCTTTCGCTGGACGATTTTGGTACCGGCTACTCAAGCTTGGCGCATCTCCATGCATTGCCCTTCGATGAGCTCAAGATTGATCGCTGTTTTGTAAGCCGGATGACGGAGAAGCGGGAGAGCCGCAAGATTGTTGCTGCCATTATCGGTCTGGGCCACAGCCTGGGATTAGACACGGTCGCTGAAGGCATTGAGACCGCAGAGCAGGCCGACATGCTTTTATGGCTTGGAAGCGAACTTGGTCAGGGATGGCACTATGGACGGCCAGCTTCGTTCGACGTGATACGTTCCATGGTGAAAGCCGGACCGGTGGCTTCACGGTTGAACGGTCCGGCGGAAGATTTGGCTGTTTCCAGTCTGGAGGCATATCCGACGCAGCGTCTCGCCCAACTGCAGGCGATTTATGATGGGGCGCCGGTTGGCCTGTGTTTTCTCGATCGCGATATGCGCTATGTCAGCCTGAACCGACGGCTTGCCGAGATAAACGCATCCAGCGTTGCGGCGCACTTGGGAAACACGGTTCGAGAGATGATTCCCGCAAGCTATGCCAACCTGGAACCGTATTTGCTCCGCGCCCTACAAGGGGAAGCTATCTCCGGAGTCGAAGTCCCCAGACCGACATTCGGTTCTAAGGATAACGGCTGGGTGATGATTTACTACCAACCCGCGTTTGATGAGGCTGATGAGGTCATCGGTGTATCCATATGCGTGTTGGACATTACGGAACACAAGCGGGCTCAGGATGAGTTGAGTGAGATTGAGTTTGCCCAACGGCAGTTAGTCGAGTTCAGCCACCAAGTTCCCTGGACGATGGATTCTGAGGGCAATAACCTTCAACTGAGTTCGCAATGGGTGACGGAACTCGCATCCGGTAACGCTCAAACACGCAACCCAAGTTGGATGGGAAAGCTACATCCGGACGACCTGAAACTAGCAATTGCCGAAATGAAGGAGGCCCTGCTCGCCGGCGAGCGCATTGATATGGAGTACCGGGTCCAAACGACCGAGGGCGCGTGGCGATGGATGCGATTGCGGGGTTTGCCACGTCTGGGCCAGAACGGCGAAATCACACGATGGTATGGAAGTGTGGAAGACATTCACGAGAAAAAGTCTGCCGAAGTTGCCGCCAGCAAGACTGAAGCTGAAATACGTGCCTTACTGAGGGCCGTACCAGTCGCGATCATTATCGAGGAAGGGAAAAGCCGTACGGTTCAGATGTTTGACGATACGTTTGCAGAGGTCAAAGGTGTCCACGCGCATCTCGATGTGAATCTTCAAGAAGGCAAATTCCAGAATATTGTTCGTCCCGCGGTGAAAATACTCGACCATCTCTTTCGGGCGAAGGAGACAGCACCGCTACCCACTACCGGGGCGCGTTTGAAGAAGAAACAATCCGTTACGTTAGGCCTCCAAGTCGTCAACAGCGTTCATCTGGCGGCCAATGAACGTCAGAGGTTGGTCACCATGCTGAAAGAATTTGCGGAGCAGCGCATGAGGGATAGTTAGAGCAACATGGCGTGTTCGGCCTTTAGGGCTGTGGCTAGGGCGTCGCTATCTTCCAGGGTGTTGTAGAGGCCGGGGGCTACTCGGATGACTGGGCCTTTGGCTAGGCCGGTGCGCCAGATTGTGTGGATTTTGTATTTGTCGAAGAGGCGGTGCTGTACTTTTTGCGCGTCGGCTACGGTGTGCATGCCTTTGAGGCGGAAGCTGGTGATGGCGCAGTAGCGAGCTGGGTCGCGCGGTACGCAAATCTCGATATTGGGGATGTCTTCGACCTGGTGGACCCATCGGTCGCGCAGCGCTCGGAGATGCTTCTCCTTTGCGGCGGCGCCCACAGCGTAGTGAAAGTCAACCGCAGCCGGAATCGTCAGAATCGCCGGGTAGTTGGTGACGCCGCTGGGGACGCGGGCGGTGATGTCGTGGTCAGGGAGGGTGTGGCTGTCGTAGGAGACGTCGATCGAGTCGATGCGGGACTTGCGGATGTACATGGCGCCGAGGCCGAGCGGGGCCATGGTCCACTTGTGGACGGACCAGGCGGCGAAATCACAATCCAGGTCTGGCAGGGTAAAGTCCAGGCAAGCGACGCCGTGGGCGATGTCGCAGACCGTGTCGACGCCGCGGGCGCGAGCCATGGCGACGATCTTCTTCATGGGCGTGATTAAGCCTGTGCGATGCGAGACGAGCGTGCAGAGCAGGAGCTTGGCGTTGGGCGTGGCTTTGAGCGTGGCGTCATACGCCTCCAGGATGTTGGCTTCCGTCGCCGGCTCGGGCATGTTGAACTTGACGATCTGGACGCCGCGGTGGTCGCCCAAGAAATTCACCGCATCGAGCGTGGAGTCATAGTCGAGGTCGCAGCAGATCATGGCGTCGCCTGCGCGGATGTTGCGGTAGTTGACGATGAGCGCCTGCAGGCCTTCGGAGCCGGAGCGGGTGACGGCTACTTCTTCCACGTCGCAGTGCATTTGTTTGGCGAGGGCTACGCGGGCTTCGCGGAAGTCGATGGCGGCGTTGTCGCCGGGGAGCGCGCCGCGGCCCCAGATGGAGTTGAACTTGTTGACGTACGCGGTTTTTTCGGCGTAGACGGCGACTGTTCGTTTGGGCATGAGGCCCCAGTAGGCATTTTCAAGGTTGATGATGCCGGGAGCTACGTCGAACTCGCTGGGCCATTGCTCTGGAGGGATGGAGTTGGGTGCGAGCGGCGGGTGTTGCGCGGCGACTTGGGCGTGCGTATTTTGCATGGGGAGCATGGCGGCGGGTGCGCAGGCTGCGGCGGACTTGAGGAAGGTTCGGCGGGTGGCCATGGGGCGAGGGTACATTGCAGCGTTGAGTTTGGGATGAAGATTTGTGTCCTGCCGGACGGCCCACTGCGCGTGGTGCGGGCGTTTGCACGCCTTCTTACTGGGCGTTCGCACGCCCTTTTACTACTACCGCGGGCCCCTCCCGTTGGTCGGCGTTGAAAGACCGGGTGGTTAACGACTTTCTAATTTGTAGGTGAAGTCTTCGATGACGGGGTTGGTGAGGACTTCGCTGGCGATGCGTTTGACTTCGGCCTCGGCGGCTTCGGCGGAGAGCGTGTCGGCGAGGGTGAGGACGAAGTACTTGCCCTGGCGGACGCTCTCGACCTGGGGGTGGTGGAGGCGGCGGAGGGCGTTGGCGATGGTCTGGCCCTGGGCATCGAGCACGGTGGTTTTGAGCGTGACGTAGACGTGGGCGCGCATACCGGGATTATAGGCGGCACCTGTGCGTGGCAGCAGTGACGCTTACACCTGCTGCCGTTGGCGGTGACGGGCGGGTTGGGAAAAGCAGAGCTGGAGCAGAGTATGTCGGGTAGCGCACAGTAGTATCTGGACTTTTGGGTTTTGCGATGAGGCGGAGTGCCGGGTAAGATGAAGGCTGTTGCCAAGCCTCTCCCCAGAGCGTACGTTACATCGGCACACAAATTCCAACTCTTCGAGACGCAAACACTCATGCCGAATTATCTGGAGCTGCCAGTGGGCGCTAAATCGCCCAATGTCGTGAACGCGGTGATTGAAATTCCTTACCAGGGCCGCATGAAGTATGAATACGACAAGCAGTTGCAGGTGTTTAAGCTGGACCGCAATCTGTACAGCCCTGTTCACTACCCAGGCGACTACGGCTTTTTACCCAGCACGCTGGGTGACGATGGCGATCCGCTGGATGTGCTGGTCCTGGTGGATGAGCCGAGCTTTCCGGGCTGCCTGCAGGAAGTGCGCCCGATTGGCCTGATGGAGATGGTGGACGGCGGCGAGGGCGACGAGAAGATTCTGGCGGTGGGCTGCGCGAATCCGCGCTTCTTCGATATCACGGACTACAAGCAGATCCACCCGCACAAGCTGAAGGAGATCGTTCACTTCTTCTCGACCTACAAGGACCTTGAGGGCAAGAGCGTGAAGATTGAAGGCTGGCGCGATGTGGACTATGCGCACGCGGTGATCGAGAAGTCGATAAAGGCGTACAAGGCGAAGAACGCGAAGTAAGTGTGCCGATGATCGGAGACAAGGAAGGCCGGGCAGCTGCCCGGCTTTTTCGTTGCGCGTCGTACGCCTGAATCGCCTGAGTTACAGCGTGGTGGTCTTGGCCTGAAAGAGGGGCTCGAAGCTGCGGCGGTAGTAGACGAAGACGATGATCCAGAGCACGGTGGCCAGGATGGCTGGGGCGAAGCCTTCGGGGTTCATGGTGGCGTGGAAGGTGAGGATGTTGACGAGCTCGGCGGCGAGGATGGTGAGCGCGAGCGGGACGAAGAAGCCGCTGATCAGCAACAGGCCGGCGATGAGCTGGAAGGCGAAGAACGTATAGGCAAAGTGAGACATGACGACCGAGGTGAAGAACTGGACGGCCAGCGGGTTGGAGAACGGTGCACTCTTGATGAAGTTGAGGAAGCCGTTGAGGCCGAAGATGGTAAAGATGAGGCCGAGCAGGTAGCGGGCGATGGTGGCGACGATTTTCATGGGCGATCTCCTGAACGATTCGATATCGAACTGTCTACGAAGCATGAGATTGTGTCCGTGCTGGCTGCGATGCAGGAAATTCTGCGGTCAGGAGCGAACACAGCGTTCGAAGCCAAAAACGCAGCGTTCGAAGCCGAAGAGGAACACGGCGGACGCGGTGGTTTCCGCGGCGTTCACGGTAATGAACGCTGCTATATGTGATGGGTGCTGCTGCCGGCTATATCGTTACGTGCTCGCGGCGGCGTTTGGTCCAGGCGGCTAGCTGGTAGAGCGGGAGGCCGCAGGCTGCTACGCCGGTGGCGAAGATGGAGGCGGGGATGCGGCCTACGTGTTCGTCGCGGGCGGCCCATAAGGCGAAGATCGTGAGCAGAAACGGCCCGGCGGCAAAGAGGATGGGCACCCAGTTTGGGCCGGGGATGCGGAAGGGGCGTGGCAGGTTGGGTTCGCGCCGGCGCAGGAGGATGAGCGCGACGAACTCCAGCAGGACGGACATGCCCCACAGCAGCAGGTCGATGGTGATGAGGCGCTCAAACGACAAGCCGAGCGCGAGCGCCCAGCAGGTGGCGCAGGCGATGAGCGCGACCCAGGGGACATTGCGTGCGTTGCGCTTGCGGAGCAAAGCGGGGAGCAGGCCGTCGCAGGCCATGGCGTAGGGCAGGCGGGTGTAGCTGAGGGTGAGCGCGGTGAAGCTGCCCATGGAGTCAATGGAGGCCGTGATCATGACGGCGAGTGCGAGCAGCGGACCGCCAAGGGTGCGTGCTGCATCGACCCAGGCGCCGGTGGAGAAGCGTTCGGGAGCGATGCCCGCCCAGGCTACGGCTGCGGTGGGCACGAGGTAGGTGAGCATGGTCATGAGAGCGGCGAGCATCATGACTTTGGGGTAGGTGCGCTGCGGGTCTTCGACTTCGGCGGCGATGGTGGATGCGTTGTCCCAGCCCATGTAGTTCCACATGGCGACGAGGAACGCCGCGGAGAAGGCTGTTTTTGCAGGTGGTCCGAGCGGAGCGTGCGGGTTGTGCAGGCCTTTGATGAAGGCGATGACGACGAGGATCGCAAACGGGCTGAGGGCGAAGAGCCAGAGGCCGATGGAGCCTTCGCCGACGGATACGGCGCCACGCAGGTTCCACAGTGAGGCGAGGATGACGATGGCGACTTCGAGCATGACAGCCCGGTGGCCGGCGGTAAGATCCGGAGCAATGCGGCCGAGGTAATCGACGGCGATGGTGGGGTAGATTGCCATGTCGAAGATGCTGGCAGCGAGTGAGAGCCAGCCCTCCTGAAAGCCCCAGCCTGGGCCCATGGCGCGGCGCACCCAGGCGTAAAAGCCGCCTTCTTCCGGGACGGTGGCGGCGAGTTCACCGATCATCATGGCGGTGGGCAGGCTCCAGACGAAGGGGAGCGCGAAGAGCAGAAGCAGAGCGCGGCCATACCCGGCTCCGCCGATGATGTCCTCCAGGCCGTAAGGGCCTCCGGACACCATGAAGTAGGTGGCCGCGAGGAGCGGCAACAGGCGCAGTTTACGCACGCGGGACCTGGTCATTACCGCTTTGCCCGGTACTCACGTGGATCGATGCAACTGTCGCAGTCGGCCTTGCTGAGTCGTATCCAATCCGTGCGATCGATGCCGCGACGGTTTGTGACCGTAGGACTGGATGGAACGCGCTGTATAGCTTTATCCACCGTTGTTGCAGCCCAGCGATGACGCGGATTTCCTTTGCAACTTCAGATACGTCCTGATCCTGACTGAAGATGACCGCTACCTCGTAGCGTTGAGCATTGGCGCAAGAGATGACGTCGAGCGCGATACGGATGTCAATGCCTTTTTCTTCGCCCTTCAGGAAGGTGTGCTCTGTGCCGTCCGGTAGCGGAATGCGTTGCGTGCGATAACGCAACGTGCGGCTGTATACCTGCACGTTTTGGCGACTCATCGCTGCAAGCTTGGCCGTCCAGAAAGCGTGTTTCGACGGATCATCTTCGACGGCAGGCACACCTGTATAGAAGTGCGCGCTGGCAAGATTCCAACCGTTCCGATCGCGCACAAGTCGCGCCAGCTTTGCGATGTCGTACTTCGGAAAGGAATAGCCGAAGGCATCTTTTGCGTGGCGGAATAGGTTTTGACCGTCGAAGAAAACGCTTGCTCGCTTGAGCGCTGGCTCGGTGACCATTCGGCGATCCTAAATGAATAACCCCGTCCGAGGCCTTGAGGCAGTCGGACGGGGAGCAATTCAATCAAGCCTATACCGTTAGGCAATCTTTTGCCATCGTTGAACGAATCGTCGCGAGCGTGCTTGTGCTAACGTTCCGTCCATGTGCATTGCGGCGAGCGTGGGCAGCGGCGGCAAAAATCTGCGGGATGATGTGCGGACGGTGCAGCTGCTGCTGAATATGAACCATCCGCAGGTGGCCGGTCCGCTGGTGCCGGATGGCCAGTGCGGAGACGCAACGATAGCGGTCATTGAAAGTTTTCAGAAGGGCATTGTGGGCGGTAAGGATGCCACAGGACTTGTATTGCCGGAGGCAGCGGGCGGCACCACGATCACTGCGCTACGAGGCGGGATACCGGTGGACTTCGTTGAATCGATGCTGGATGGCATCTACATTGACGCGGCCGCGGCGACGGTTACCCACTTCTTTGCAGACATGCTTGCCGGGATGCAGAAGGGTGCGATCAATACGCCGCTGCGGCAGGCGCACTTTCTGGCGCAGGTGGGCCATGAGAGCGGCGAGCTTCGTTATACGGAGGAGCTTGCCAGCGGTGCGGCGTACGAGGGCCGCAAGGATTTAGGGAACACGCAGCCGGGCGATGGTGTGCGCTTCAAGGGGCGTGGGCTGATCCAGTTGACGGGGCGCGCGAACTACGCGGCATTTGCGCAGGCATGTGGGCAGGACGTACTGACGAATCCTGATTTGGTTGCGGCGACGCCGCTGGCAGTGGATGCCGCCGTGTGGTTCTGGACGCAACACAACTTGAATGCGCTGGCCGACCAGGACGATGTATTGAGCATTACGAAGAAGATTAACGGCGGCACGAATGGGCTGGCGGATCGCGAGGCGCTGCTGGCGCGGGCGAAGTGGTTTTTGATGAATCCGCATCCGGATGCATCGACAGCGGGGTTGGTGCAGGCGATCCAGGCAGTGGGTGCGGCGGACTGATGCGGCGATGGTGATTGCGGCGGTTGCGCGTCACGCTATAATCAAGCCTGCTTTGCGTCTCCGCGTTCTCCACGCGTGAGTGCCGGCACCGCGGAGAGTTGGCCGAGTGGCTGAAGGCGGCGGTTTGCTAAACCGTTATAGGGTCAAAAGCTCTATCGGGGGTTCGAATCCCCCACTCTCCGCCATTCCTTTCCTCGCCCATCTGGCAGACGAGCCCGGGCATTTCTGGCATGCTCGAACCACCGGTGCCTCTCGCATGGTCAAACGAGCGCCCAGTCGTATCGGTTACATGTTGTCGTGAGCGATTCGCGCGCATTGTCTTGGTACGTTCGTCTTATGGACATTTCTCCATTTTCTCTATACGGATGCAATTGATGAGATCTACCATGCTCTTCTCTTACGACATTGGGACACTCGACTTCGCGACGCCAGTGTCACTCGATGTCCGTCCGGCTGAGCCAACTAATGATCGAGCACTCAGGTGCAAACGACTGCATCGCTCGATGTCTGTGATAACGTTCGAGACCGACAGTGGTGCTCGACGTCCTACATGCGAAACACAGCGTAGATGCGACGCTGACCGCAACCATGTTGGTCGACGTGTTCAGTAGCCAACACATTGTCTTGCTAAGACGAAATTAGAGCTTTTATTAGGTGTACGTGCGCCGCTGCGATCGCATCTCATTCGTACAGTCCCCGGCGTGTCGCCATACTCACTACCAATTTTCGGCCCGGAGCATGCATGCTGTTTAACTCGTACGTCTTCCTCTTTGGCTTTTTGCCGGTCGTACTACTCGGGTACGAGATTGCGGGGCGCTTCCATCGCAAGGCCGTAGTCCTATGGCTCGGGCTAGCCTCACTCATGTTCTACGGGTTTCAGCGTCCAAGGCTTCTCTATGTCCTCGGAACTTCTGTACTTATGAACTACTTCTTTGCGTCGCTGATCAGCCGCAAAATCCCAAACCGGTTTGCCACAAACCTGCTCCTTTGGTCAGCGATCTTACTAAACCTTGGCTTGCTTTGCTGGTTCAAATACCTAATCCCGACGCTGAGGTTTGCTGACGAGGTTATGGGCCTGCACCATGCATGGGGGCGGATCGTCCTGCCGCTTGGCATCTCTTTCTTTACCTTCACGCAGATTGCTTATCTGGTAGATCTTAAGCAGGGGAGCGCAGCGCAGCAGGACTTTCCAAGCTATCTTTTATTCGTAACGTTCTTTCCTCATTTGATCGCAGGCCCGATCCTTCACCACAAGGACATCATGCCGCAGTTTCAGCAGGATCGGCGGTACCGACTGCAGTTCAACGACCTGGCTGTTGGATTCAGTTGGTTTACGATGGGTCTTTTCAAGAAAGCATTTTTGGCCGACTCTCTTGCCCCTGCAGCAAACGTGGTTTATGCCTCACATGGTGCCGTGACCACAACAACGGCGTGGGTAGGTGCGTTGGCGTATTCGCTCCAACTTTATTTCGACTTCTCCGGATATTGCGATATGGCATGCGGCCTTGCGCGCATGCTATCCATCGATTTTCCATTGAATTTCAGTTCGCCGTATAAAGCAACGAATGTCATTGATTTTTGGCAACGTTGGCACATCACCCTGACGCAATACATTACGTCGTATTTGTATAGCCCGGTACAATTTTGGATAAGTGAGCGACGTCAAAATAAAGGTCAAAAGGTCTCCCGCAAAGCGCAGGCGACGCTTGAAGGGTTCGCTCAAATGATTGCGTTGCCCACTATCTTTACGATGTTCATCGCCGGCATCTGGCACGGGGCAGGAACGCAGTTCATCATTTTCGGAGTACTTCACGGGGTCTATCTGACTATCGTTCATGCCTATCGTTTGTTTCGCAAGAAGGACCAACCGGACACTCGCGGTCCCCTGCGCAAGCGGATCAATCACGGCTCCGCAGTACTCGTTACATTCCTAGCGGTGCTAGCGGCCTCCGTGTTCTTCCGTGCCCCAAGCACTGCCGACGCATTCACGCTGCTAAGTAGGATGGCTCACCTGAGCTTTCATCCTTACTTGATTGACGTGGAAGTGGCCGATCTACCGCACACGGTGGGATTCATCGTTGCCGGGTTCATTATCTGTTGGACGTTACCCAACACACAGCAGATATTGGCACGCTTCAAACCGGGCCTCTCGCTTACACTCGCGGATCAAAAGAAGCGGCTGGTGCCGATCTTTTGGACTCCTAACGTGCAATGGGGTCTAGCACTCGGCGTGTTGATGATCATTGCGCTCGTGAATGTCCAAGATCCCGCCAGCTTTCTCTACTTTCAATTCTAGACCCTTGCACGTTAGATGAGCCATTGAGAAAATCATGTTACTAACCGTAGATAGCCGGGTAGCGCCTCACGCCACTTCCCGGCTTGCCGAACGCAACTCCCTGAAATACCTTGCAGCTCTTGCAATCATCCCGCTGGTCTTGTATGTCTTGCCTTTCTTTGCTCTCAGGACAGGAGTTATGAAGGACTGGACTCTCTCGTACTGGGGAGAGATCCTGGAGCATGGCTACCGCCTGAATAGCCAGAATGCCGATGTACTGGTGTTTGGGGATTCTACGGCAACGTACGATGTCGATACCCCACGAATCTCCCGCGATTTGGGTCTGAAGGTTATTAATATCCCGAACACGGTGACTACACTATCAGTTCTCTACGATGAGACATTACGTCGGTATCTTGCTGGTAACAAACCGCCCCGATTGATCATATTCTTCATATCTAGTTGGGATACGGACTTCTCGCATATGCCCACCGACCGTGTCTTCGAGGGCCTTGAGATGATGATCCGTCACGATAGCTGGGGGGAGATCTTTGCGTACGCACGCAGGAAGCCAGCGAACATTGCTCTCCTACCGTTCCTCTTCTACTCCAACGGGAGCAGGCTGTCACAAATGCTCCGTCTACAGCCGCATCGCACTGCGACTGTGGAAGCGGGTCATGTAAACCTCGTTGAAAAACCACTGGCGGCCAAATGCGTGATCGAGGATGTGCGGCTGCGACCGCATTCCGATAGCTCCATTGCGGAATTAGCGGCTTCGTATAACAGCGGATCTACTAGGACCATCGTTTATCTCGCACCAGTGCCTAATTGCGAGAATGCAAGAGGTGTGCAGAAGTTCCTGCATCCACAGCTTAGTGTGGCTCCGCCCGTGGTGCTTCCAGCAGACTACTTCGCGAATGACGGGTGGCAAGCACATATGTTGGCTTCGCACATAAGCATTCCCACAGATGAATTGGAGGCGCGGATCAAAGGTGAAGTGCGGACGGCCGCGCCGCAGTCGAGTGTGGCGAGCAGTGTGCGTTCTGAAAACGGATTGAAAGCAGGCGGTCGAGAAATGGGGTCGATGGGTGCGCAGACGCCGATCATTTCGGCTCGACAAGATGGAGAGCAATAACGTGGAGAGCTCAATAGACAATAAGACAGTTGATCTGCATCGTCTTTCCCTAGACGACGTGCTGATGAAGCGAAAAGGGCTGCGCCGGCGCCTTTCGGCGCAAGAAGACCTGAAGCCGATTCGAATTGCCATACTCGGTGCGACCACAGCGAATGAGTTAATCGACTTGTGGGAGCTGTGGTTGCTCCAGGATGGTTTCGCACCGACCTTCTATCAGTCCGAATACGGCCGCTATCACGTGGAAGCCGTCCACGACTCTGATAAGCTGGTAGCCTTCAGACCAGATGTTGTCTACGTTCACACATCCTGTCTCGACATTCAGACCTTTGCGAATCTCCATTCCTCAGAACCGGAAATGGCTGACTATGTTCACGCAGAATTGCGGCGGTATCAGGAGATCTGGGATGCCGTTGGAGACAAGGTCGGCTGTCAGATTATTCAGAACAACTTTGAGTTTCCCGCACATGCCATTTTGGGGAATCTCGATGCGACGGTTCCGGGCGGTCATACACGTTTCACGACCGAATTGAACCTTGCTTTCGCCAAAGCCGCTGCGGCCAATCCCAAGCTCCAGATCCAGGATATATGCAGCATATCGGCACGTGTAGGTCTTGACAGATGGTTTGATTGGGGTCGCTACTTTAGCTACAAGGTCTTGACCACTGTCGAGGGTAGTTATGCGATCGCGCTCTCGCTCGCTGCCATGGTGCGTTCTATTTATGGGAAGACGCGCAAAGTCCTGATACTAGATCTAGATAATACGGTTTGGGGTGGCGTCATCGGAGACGACGGTGTCGACAATCTCGCAATCGGCCGGGAGACTCCATTGGCCGAGGCTTATACAGCATTTCAGGAATATTGTCTCTCGTTACGGCGCAGGGGCGTCCTTCTCGCGGTGTGTTCAAAGAATAACGACAGTGTTGCTAAGAGCGGTTTTGAACATCCTGATTCGATCTTGAAGCTCCACCACATCTCTAGTTTCAAGGCGAACTGGAACCCGAAGCACGAAAATATCGCGCTCATTGCTAAGGATCTGAATCTGGGCACGGACAGCTTTGTCTTTGCTGATGATAATCCGGCTGAACGAGCCATCGTAGAAGATCAGGTTCATGGCATAGCGGTTCCAAACATTGGTAATGACGTTGTCGAGTACGCGCGGATCATCGAGTCGGGACGTTACTTCGAACAGAACAGCTTTTCCAAAGAGGATACCGAGCGTGCGGCTCTTTACCAGGGAAACTCCCAACGCGCCGCGTTTGAGAGCAAATTTGCCAATTATGGAGAGTATCTTGATTCTCTCGCGATGACAGCGGAGATTCAGCCGTTCGAGCGCCTGTACATCGACCGGATTACGCAACTCACGAATAAGAGCAACCAGTTTAATCTTACGACCCGCCGCTATACGCACGCAGAGATGGAAGCCGTGCGCACCGATCCGGCCGTCATCGGCCTGTACGGCAGATTGAGCGACCGATTCGGTGATAACGGCCTAATCTCTGTTGTTATCGGGCGTGTCGTAGGCGACACCGTCGACATTGAGCTGTGGCTCATGAGCTGCCGTGTTCTAAAGCGCGACATGGAAGTTGCAATGTTGGACGAATTAGTTCGGCATGCCAAGATGCACGGTGCAAAGCAGTTGCGCGGCATTTACCTGCCGACAAAGAAGAACGAGATGGTTTCGGACCATTATCCGAAACTGGGCTTTGTCGTTGATCCGGTTAAGGTAGATGGCAGCTGCGCCTACACGCTTGATATTCAGCAGTACGAACCTAGAAATTCCCACATAGAGATTCTGGAGTCAGATAATGAATCACGATGATGCGCTGTTATCCGGAGTGCAGGCGATTTTTCGAGATGTATTCGATGAGCCCGACTTGGTTATAACCCGACAGAGTACGGCGGCTACCATTCCCGAGTGGGATTCTCTAGCCCATGTCAATTTGATTACGGCTATCGAACGAAACTACAAGGTGAAGTTTGCTCTCGGTGATCTGCAGGAATTAAAGAATGTCGGCGATCTAGTCGAGATGCTGGCAACGAAGCTGAAGCGGGACTGACAATGGCGATGACCCATCCCCTGGTCTTTCACCACACGGGCTACGCGGTGAAAGACGTTTCTCCTATCGTAGACACCTACGTAGCTAGATTTGGCTACGAGCTCTCATCCGGGGTAATCCACGATCCAAGACAGACGGCGCTTGTACAGTTCTTGAGACTTCCAGGCGACGTCGCCTACTTGGAATTTGTAGCGCCGGATGGGCTGCACAGCATGCTTTCAGATGCTGTGCGCCGCCGTGGGGGCCTAAACCACCTGTGCTTTACGTGCGGTCCGCTGGAACAGGCGATTTCAGATCTGGCACATAGCGGTATGCGCGTGATTTTGGAACCTCGATCGGGCGTGGCTTTTGGCGGACGTCGCATCTGCTGGATGGTTGGAGAGGATCCACTGCCAATCGAACTTGTGGAACGGAGAGAGATCCGGGATCTTTGCGAACCCGGGCTCTAAACGCTACGTTCGCGGTGAGCAAACTTGGGTGGCGAGTTGGCATCTTCGATCACTGATTTCGATGACCCGACCGAAACCTGGCTGTTGAGAATACCACTTTCGTGTCTTTGTAGGCGTAGATCTGTTTTGCCCCAAGATCGACAATCTTCTTCACTTCCTCGGCGCTCATGCCGAGCTTGATTGTCTTGCTCTCAATGGGCCGACGCGGTTGCCGGATCGGTCGTTACGGTGTCGATCGTCTTCTTCACATCCTCAGGCGTCATGGTGTCTAAGCCTGGGAGCTTCACGTTTAGCTCGGCTCTATAACGGGTCCCCTGACCTTCTGCCAGGGTCGTGACATCGACTTGGTAAAAGTGACCCAGGCTCGCGACATTGCGAAGCGGGCTCTGATAACGGGAATAGTTATCGCTGGGATGCACAGATACCCGATCAATGGGCGTGGCCATGCCATTGATGTCTCTCGTCATGCTTCTGCAACACCATGGGCTGTTAATCGCGATCCTTATGAGACCCTCCATGGTGGTGCGAACTTGTTTTTATCTTCCTCATGCTCGAGACAGGTGGAGACGTGGATGCACCTACACGCACCGTTACATCGTTCTCACGGCCGCCTCGTCATTGATAGAGTTGTCCAGCCACGTAGACCGGGCGCTTGTGCGCCTTGAGGCAGAGATGGGAACCATGAATCGTAGAGAAATGATCACGTTAGGCGGCGCAGCCCTCGCAACGGCAGCTTTGGCAAACCGATCAGTGGCACAAGCCGCACCCGCTGTCGCCAAGCTGAGGCTGGATGCGTACTCCCGCACGCTGCACTGGCTACGCACACCGGCAGAACTCGCCGCGACTCTGCACCAGATAGGCAACTCAAGCGTCGATCTCACCGTCCGGCCCGGTTCCGGCCACGTGGACCCGGCAAAGGTGAAAACTGATCTGCCGGCGTTTGTAAAGGCGCTGCGGGCCGAGGGCATTGAAACCTCCATGATCGCGCCGAACATCCTTGACGCGGATGATCAATATGCCGAGATGACGCTGGATGCGGCGTCTTCCGTCGGCGTTCACTTCTACTGGTGGGGCACCTACCGCTTCGACGAAAGCAAGCCCTACTGGCCCCAACTGGATGCACTGAAGCCCAAGGTCGAGAAGATCGCCAAGCTGAACGAGAAGTACGGCATGAAAGGCATGGCGCACCCGCGCGACGGCGCAAGCAGCGTCTCCGGTGCCTTCTTCGACCTACTTTATATCCTGAAGAACTTCGACCCGCGCTGGGTCAGCTTCCAATACGACACGCACCACCTCCTGCAGGCATTCGACGCGGGCTGGGTGCAACAACTGAGACTGGGTGCGCCCTATATCGGTGGATTTGTGTGGAAAGATATCATGATCGAGCCCGTGGACAGCGCGAACCCGGACGACGCATGGCGCAAGGCACATCCTCGCCCGGTAGGCGATCTGGGCCCAGGCGGTCCTGGAGGCGCAGGTCGCGCACGGACGAGCACGCCACCCACGAAGACACGCATTCGCCAGGTGCCAGTCGGCACTGGCATGGTGAACCTTGCGCTGATCGCGCAGACGCTCAAGGAGATTGGCTTCAACGGTCCTATGGAATGCGAACCGGAGTGGCCACAGCTTGGCGGTGCCGATCAGGGCGCGACGGAGATTTCGATCCCGAAGGAAGAAGTGATTGCATTGCTCAAGCACGACTACCAGACGATGATCGGAATTATGGCTTCTGCGGGCCTCATATAACAAACTCAATCGCCGCGGCGCAGACGGTTCAAGCGCACGCTGGGCGGATGCGCCCTCCCACGTGGAAACCGAAGCAGGCGATGGGAGTCCAATGACATCGGCCACAGCAAACATGTGCGAACAGCTGATGCGATAGTACCTGTCAACAGGAATACGTCTGCGTGATCCCGACGCGAAGCTTTCTCTCCGTGCCGTTACGGTTACGTTGTTGCCAGGCCTTATACGCGGAAGCTAGTGTTTTTGGGTTGCGTGTTTGCGGCTTGAGGATGGTTTGATTTGGTGGATACGATGGATCGGCGCGCATTTGTTGCTGGGGCAGCAGCGGTTGCTGCGAGCGCACGGGTCTGGGGGCAACAGCCCAAGCGGACGTTGTTGTTGGGTGGGAATATCAGTGTGGCGAATCAGGCTGCGCCGGGGCCTGGGCAGATGGCTGGAACGGGCAGCGAAGATCCTTACGCGTGGGCGAGCGAATGCAAGCGGCTGGGGTATCGTGCGGGGTATTGCCCGCCGACGAAGTCGTCAGAAACGACGCACCTCAAGGCTATTCGCGATGCGTTCACTAAAGCCGATGTGGTGATCGCCGAAGTGGGCGCCTGGCGGAATCTTATGACGCCGGACTTGCCTGCGCGGAAGGCGAACCTGGAGTTCGTGATTGACCAGATGGTCGTTGCCAATGAGATTGGCGCGCGTTGCTGTGTGGACATTACTGGGTCATTCGATGCGGCGACGTTGTCCGGGCCGCATCCGAAGAACTTTTCGCAGGAGTTCATCGATGGCACGATTCAGAACGTGCGCGCGATCATCGATGCGGTGAAGCCGACGCGGTCGAAGTTTGCGATCGAGATGAAGGGATGTAATTTTCCCGAGGGACCGGATCAATATCTGCAGTTGATCAAGGCAGTGGATCGACCGCAGTTTGGTGTGCATGTAGATATCTGCAACATTGTGAATACGCCGCAGCGGTTCTACGGTAATACTGCGCTCATTCGCGAGACGTTTGCGAAGCTTGGAAATTGGGTGGTGTCGTGCCACGCGAAGGATTTGCTGTGGGTGCCACAGGTGAATCTGAATTTTCAGGAAGTAGCGCCGGGGCGCGGTGGTATCAAGACGGCAAATGTGCCGGGCATCGACTATGCGGTTTATATCGATGAAGTGGTGAAAGTGGGCGCGCCGCTAATGCTGGAGCACTTCAGGACGTTGGAAGAGTATGCGGATGGTGCGGCGTACATTCGCAAGGTTGCGGCTTCGCTGCATATCGACGCCTAATGCTTTGCGGACTGCACGAACACCGCAGCTAGTAGAGACTGCGAGTGGCCTTGATGAGATTTCGGGCGATGCACCCACCTCTTCGTCTCATGTTTAGATCTTTGCAGTCACAATCGAGGCAAGACAAAGAGCGCCACACGGTTACGTGTGGCGCTCTTTGTACCTCAGTTTCACCTTTAGAGCCTGAGCAGTTACTTGATGACCTTCACCTGCGCGACGCCCGTCAGCTTCTTCTGGACGTCGCCCATAAGGAAGTCTGCTAAGACCGTGAAAGGCTCCTGATCGCCCGCAGCTACATTGTTATCAATGTCAGCCTTGTTGAACGTAGCCACCAGCTTCGTACCTGTCAGGGTCGCACTGACCGCATTGAACGGCTGCTTGCTCAACGGACCGGTTATAGTCACCGGCACAGCCTTATCGAGCGTCCAACCCGCCGGAACGGTCATCGTGGCCTGCACCGTTCCGGTCACACCGGTGAAGATGCCTGTCTTCGAGCGGAAGTCTATCTCTTTAGTAGAAAACGCCAATGGAGCGTCCTCTGCTGCAAGGGTCACGATCACCTTGCCAGTCGGACGCGGGTCTGTGCAGTCGTTGTAGTAGTACTCGCCCTCACGATCAAAGGTGTACTTCGCCGAGTCACCCGGCTTTAGCCGGAAGTTGAACTTGCCCTCGAAAAACTGCGTCGCGCAGTGCTCCTTTTGGTTGCCGGTATTCGCGCCGCCAATCTGCGCGTCGCCGGGATTGGTGAAGGTCACCGTCGTGCCAACAGGAACCGTCAGCCGCGACGGCAGCATGGAGGCCGTTGCCGTGCTGTCCCTAACGGGAGGTAGCGGAGCTGCCGGAGCTGCGGAGGCGGCTGGTGCCGCTCCTGCATCGCTACCAGCCGGACGCGGCGGACCACCTGGTCCTCCAGGGCCGCCGGGGCCACGGCCGAACCTGCCAGCCGCAGCACGGGCCGCGCTCGTCTGATACGCAAGGTAGATTGTGTTGGCTGGAATTCCGGTGGCGGGAGCGTTATCAATAGGGCGACGAAGGTTCTCGATCGGCGGCGGAGCGGGCGCCTCGCTGCTCCCCGAGGCGACCACGGGATTCGATTGAGGACCGGTCGTGTAGACGGCCTTCCCTCCAAGTTTGAACGCCCAAACCGCATCACCCTTGGCGAGCGTGGCATAAGGCTGGTCTGAACCCATCGCAGCAAGCGCAATGTATTGCTCACCCTTAATGGAATACGAGATGACGCCGGAGGCGCTAGGGAAACCCGTCTGGAAGTGCCAAACTTCCTTCCCCGTCTTGCCGTCCATGGCCATCACAATGCCGTCGGGTCGCGCAAAGAAGATGAGGTCGGTGGCCGTCACGAGCACGCCGTTGCCGTGCGCAATATCCTCACCCGGTCCAAACTCCTTGCGCCACCTCACAAGATTCGTGAGCGCATCGATCGCGACGATACCACCGCTCTGATAGCCGCCCGGCTGGCGCAGGCCGTTCCCGCCCTGGTACAGATTGAACGCATGTGCCGATGGATCGGTCCCATAGGGTATGAAAAACATGTTCAGCTTCTGGCTGAAGCCGTCGTTCGACCAGGCCGCACCACCGTTCTGGCTGGGCGTCGACAGCAGCGGACCTGTCCACACCGCTTCGTTCATGCAACCGTGGCGTTCCGGTCCACTCAGGAATGGCTTATCGACTTCAAGGTAGTTGTCAGCCTTCTTGATCAGCTTCAACTGACCGGGGTGAGCAGGATCGGGCTCCGCTTGATAGCCGTTGTAGTTTGGCACCGCACGGTTGGGCAGGCCTGGAATATCCGATCCAAGGCTTTGATATGCGACGCACTCCGGAATCCACGACGGCTGCAAGGGATACGGCTGCGTTTTTGATGACAGCTGGCGTGAATCCACAGCAACCGGGCGTTCCTCTACACCGAGCACCGGCTTGCCGTTGGTGCGATCAAGCACGAACGTGCGGCCCTGCTTGCTGCCGTAGTAGACCACCTTGCGCAGCTGGCCTTTGATGGTCACATCAGCAAGCAGCGGCGCACCTACGTTATCCATATCCCACGTATCGTGATGCACCGATTGAAAGTGCCACTTGTACGCACCGGTCTTTGCGTCCAGCGCGACTAGCGAGTTGGTGAACAGGTTGTCACCTGGCCGCTTAGAACCATCCTGAGCGCCCACGCAACTGCGAGCATTACCGAAGGTCCAATAGATCATGCCCAGCGCGGGATCGACTGCGGGATAGAGCCACGGAGCACCACCGCCGGTGAGGTAGCACTCATTCGGCGTGTCGTTGGGTGAGTTCTTAGAAGTCCACGTGTCGCCTGCATCGAAGGTCTTGCCATTGACGTCGGTGAATGAAGTGCCATGCGGATAGGCGCTGAAGAACCACCACTTCATCTCGCCATCTTTTGCCGACAGGGCATAGCCTGCGCTGCGCGCAGAATCGTTCGTGCCCACATAGACCATGCCGTCAAAGTACACAGGAGCAGACTTGCCCGTATTGCCCAGGTTCTCGCCCTTGGCGGTCGGCTGCACAGCCCAAAGCTGTTTGCCCGTTTCTTTATCGAGCGCTACGACATACCCAAGGCCAAGCGTGAACACCTTGCCGTCGCCAACAGCCACACCGCGGCGTGTCGTCGAGGGAACGACGCCCGTTGCTGCCGAAGGCTGCCATTTCCATTTCGCCGCACCTGTCGCACCGTCGACCGCCATCACGCCGCCGCTGGGCGTCTCGAAGTACAGCACGCCATCGACAACAACCGGCGTGGTCTGCTGGCCGACCGCGGTGTTGCCCGGGCCGGGAGCAGGCGATGTCACCGGCTCAGCCGAGGCGTGGATCACCCACGCAGGTCCGAGGTTCTGGATGTTCGCTTGATTAATCTGGGTAAGTGAGGAGTAATCCTGATTCGCAAAGTTCCCGCCAACCTTAGGCCAGTCTACAGACGTCGACGTGCAGCAAGCGCTCGCCGCAGTTGCCGCTGCGGCCTGCGCATACAACGCCGTGGATGAAACCGAAGCCAACGCTACAAGCAAGACGGATGGTGCAAGAACTTTCATTCCAATCACTCCCAGAGACGAACAGTAAGGCCAAATGGTTGAGGCAGAGTCTGCGTAAGGATGCGGGCTCCGCTGCAACGGCCATCGTACGGGAGCCATTGTTGCTTCGTCATGCGCTACGGATATCGATACGGTGTCCCACCGTTACCTATTGCTATTTCGGCAGACCGAGTTGGCGCGCGAGGTCCTGAAATACCGGGTCCTTGGCGAAGGACTCAAACCGCGGATCGACCCGCAACAGCAGCAGCTCAAAGCATCGATCCTGAAAGGCTTTGCGCAACCAGCGATAGCCCTGCTCTTCCATCTGCAACGCAAACGAAAGCGACGCGACGATCAGCGGGGAAACGTACCGCTGCTGCGCCAGCGCCTGCAGCTCTTTCATGATCGACTGTGCCTGCTTCGTCTTTCCGCAGATAGCAAGCATGCGGCCCAGTGCACCGCGATTGCGCGGACTGTTCGGTGCAAGCTCCTGAGCTCGTGTGAACGCAGCCAGAGCCTCAACGGTGTCGTCGCGCTGCTCCTGGATCTGCCCCAGTGTCCAATAGCTTTGAGCGAAGTAGGGGTTAAGCTCAATGGCCTGATCGCACTGCTCCAACGCGAGGTCATACTCGCGGCGGTAGTAGCGAATGCCAGCAACATCACGCGAGATGATAGCCGAAAGCGGAGCAAGTGCATGTGCTACCTGGATCGAGTCCAGTGCCTCGTCAAGACGACCCATCGGCGCAAGGCATGACATGGCGTACCAGTGATGCGCAGTAGCACTACGCGGATCGAGTTCAATAGCGCGACGATACTCATACTCGGCGGCAGACCAGTCCCAGTCCTGCGTGGAACGCACGTGCGCCAACGCCGTGTGCGCCTCTGCGCTGCGGTCGTCCAGCAGAACGGCCATACCCGCGCTGCTGGGGGCCTTTGTCCACACTTCAAGCGGAGCGATGACGCCGTAGTGCCCCATCAACTCATACGCGTCTGCAAGCCCGGCATGCGCCTTCGCAAACTGCGCATCTTCAGCGATGGACCGCTCAAAGAGATTGGCGGATAGGCGGAGACTGTCTTCCGTGCGTTGGTCGAGCTGATAGCGGCCCTGAAGATAGAGGTTATGCGCGGCTAGGTTTTGCGGCGTCTGTGCACCGGTCCGGCGAACCGGACCTTCCAGCAAACCGTCCCGAATCCTGCGCGTGACAAGCGCGACTATCTCATCCTGCAAAGTAAAGTCGTTCTTATCCAGCACTCGATCCAGCGACTCGGACGCGATGTAGTTGCCCGTTACGGCATCGACCAGCTGTGCGTTGATGCGCACTTGATCGCGCATACGGTGCACGCTGCCCGCAACCATGATCGCGGCGTGCGTGCGGCCAACCTGCCCGCCTGCGTCACTCGCATCAGCCGATTTCCTGCCTGCAAGCACCGTGATCCCTTCCAACTGCGTAAGGCTATGCACAAGGTCACCATGGATGCCCCGGCAAAGTTCCAGCACACGCGTATCGCTTGAGGAACACTTGAACGTTTGCACGACAACGCTGTTGCGATCGAGGAGCACCGTAAGCACCGGACGCTGCCGCACAGCGACTTCGCGCTTGCGGAAGGACGGGACGTAACCGCCCTTTGGCAGTTCAATGAAGACTTCGTCCGACTGCCCTTCGGCTTGCTGATAGCGCTCCAGACGTGAGCGAAGACGGCGAGCCTGCACGCGAACGATAGGGTCGTTGCGTGGATCGAACGACGCACCCTTGCCGAAGGCATCTTCACCGACGGAGAACTCCTTGAGCTGGTCTCCACGACCGGCGAGGGTCTCGGACACGACAAAGTCGAGAAAGCGCTTCAGGCTCTCGACACCCTCAAAGCTGCGGCTGGCGAGGATGCGCTTTAAGGCCTCCCGAACACGCTCATCCGGCACATCTAAACTGTTCCGCATCACGCCGTGGATCATACCACCGTAACCGCAATCGCTTCTCGCGCGCATACCGTAACTCCATTGCGGCTCGCTTGCACCGGGTGCTACGTTGGGCGTTGCTCAACGGAATGCGTTCCTCGTGTTGCAGGCAAATATGCACACATGAACGAAGCCTGTGGCGACCTTAACGAAGCGGGACGTAACCCATTGCCAACGGAATTACTGCAGGAGTCGCACGAGAGGGTCGAGACACCGACAAACACTCGCAAGTGGGTTGTTGTCTTCGGTATGACACTGGCGATCCTGTCGTTCATCGACCGTGTCGCACTGGCTCAGGCTGCGCCGCTCATCTCGAAATCGCTGCACCTCTCCAAAAGCCAGATGGGCTCCGTCTTCTCTGCCTTCCTGCTGAGCTATGCGCTCTTCGAAGTACCAAGCGCGTGGTACGGCGACCGCGTAGGAGCCCGCACGGGCCTGTTGCGCATTGTGGCAGCGTGGTCTTTTTTTACGGCGCTTACAGGGGCTGCGTGGAACTTCTTGTCCATGGTGTCGATCCAGTTCCTCTTCGGCATGGGCGACGCGGGCTGCTTCCCGCTGATCACTAAGGCGTTCCGTTCCTGGGTGCCGCAGTCAGAACGGTCTCGTTCGCAAGGCTACCTGTGGCTTGCGGCTCGTTGGGGCGCTGCATTCACACCGTTACTCGTGGTCTTTGTGCTGCGCTTCATGACGTGGCGTCTTGCGTTTGTCTTATTCGGCAGCTTCGCGATTGTGTGGCTCGTATTCTTCGCACGCTGGTACAAGGACGATCCGCAGACGCATCCTGCGACGAACGCAGCGGAACGCGCGTTGCTGCCCAAGAGCCTTGGTGCGGAAAGCCATACCGTCAACTTCGGCATCTTGTTGCGTTCGCGCTCAGTGTTGTTGCTTGCGCTACAGTATTACTTCCTGTCGTTCGCTTGGTATTTCTATATCACGTGGCTGCCGACGTTCCTGGTGGAGCATCAGCACCTCTCCACACAGCGCGGCGCGTTTTATGCGGTGATTCCGCTGTTTTGCTGCGGACTTGGATCTCTCTTCTGCGGCCAGATATCTCCCTCCGTCGCGCGCTGGACGGGCAGCATCGATCGCTCGCGCAAAGTGATGGCCTGCGCCGGCTTCATCGGCGCAGGCACAGCGTTGACCATCGCAGCGCATGCAACAACCTTGAACAGCACAATGGCCCTGATGGGGCTCGCCTGCTTCTTCAACGACTTCGTGATCCCGCACGCATGGGCATCGTGCATGGACATTGGCGGACGCAAGGCTGCGTCGTCTGTTGCTGGAACGATGAACCTGATGGGCAACGTCGCAGGTATCTCATCCTCCATGCTGGGCGGCATTTTGCTGCAGAAGGGGGACGCAAACTGGACGCTCTTCATCTCCATCCTCGGTGCAGCATACTTTTTCGGCTTCCTTTGTTGGCCCCTCATCCACTCGACGACGCCGTTGGAGTCGGACGACGAGTAGCGTAATGGAATGCCAGGAGCCCTCGAAACGGACCTTCCTCAACACTTAAAGTGCCACGTGTTTGTGAATTTTTTGAGCTGATCGTAAATGCGCATGTTGCGCTCGGTTGGCGCCCCACGAAGGCCGTGCGACCGTCCTACCGCGCATCGAGTTCGACTCCATATCGGGTGGCGATCGCGTTCTTTGATTCGATCCGGACGAGCGTCAACGAGCGTGCCGAGACGATACAAATGGAGAATGTCTTGGGGCGTCGCGACGCATCATTGTGAAGCACCTCAAGCGGAGGCGTTCCTGAACGTGGACATTGATGCAAGGCTTCCCGACCCATCAAACGCCCAGCGTCCCTGAAGCACGATGGCTTCGGGGACGCTTCGCGGTTCTGTGAATGGCTTAGAAGCTGATCTTCGCGGCCGCCTGAAGGATGCGTGGATCGAGTGCCGTTGTGATCTTGCCGTAGTTCGCGGAGCTCAGGGTCGATGTTGGCGAGAGCAGGCGCGTGTGGTTCAGGACGTTGAATGCCTCGAAGCGCAGTTCGAGATGTGCCCTCTCCTTGTAGCTGAACGAGCGCCACAGACCAAGGTCGGCATCGTAGATGGAGGGCCCTGTGAGACTGTTGCGGCCGGTGTTGCCGAACGTACCCAGAGCAGCAGCGGTGAAGGACGCTGTGTTGAACCACTGCGTCACGGTGCGGTTAGCGAGCACATGCGGATCAGAGATCTGGTTCGGACGATCTTGGCTGACACCGCTGAGTGCGCGATCCGTGCCGGTGAGTACCGTGAACGGAGCGCCGCTTTGATACGTATAGATGAGCGAACCCGTCCAGCCGGTAAGTAGAGCGCGGACGACTGGTTGCTCGAACTTCGGTGAGCTGCCAACGACCGAAACGTTGATGAGGTTCCGCCGATCCAGATTGCATGGACCGTATTCCGCACCCGTGTTGTTTGGGTTCTGGAACTGGTTTGCGATGTCTTGGTTGGCGTCGCCATAGTTCAGGCACTTCGACCATGTGTAGTTGGCGAGCAGGTTCAGGCCGCCTCGCGTGCGGTGCTTCAACGTCAGCAGCATGCCATTGTAGTTACCCGAAAAGGAGTCGTTTTCCTTGATAGTGCTGCCATAGAACGGAGCGGCTGTTCCGTTAATCGTGGCGAAGTTGCGACGTGCCTGTGTGTTACCCGTGCTGGAGCACGCGGCACCCGAGGCCGGCGATGCCGTCCCAAGGAAGCCGCAGGAACCGGCAACTGCACCCGTTGAATTACCCGGGATGTACACGGCCGAGTTAAGTTCCTGCCCGAGCGACTGGTGCATCGTGTAGTTGCCGAGGTACGAAGCAGCGATGGACGTGCCCGTTCCTAGCTGACGCTCGTAAGCAAAGTTGTACTGCTGCACGCTCATACTATGCAGATCGTTGGGAAAGAACACGTAGCTCGCAGCCGATGGGAACGAGACGTTGGTCGACGGCGTCGGACTGGGGAAGGGATTGCCACCAGGATAAGCTGCGAAAGGGTTTGCGATATTTACATTACGCACCTGGGTGGTGTTGCCCCAGGGCGCATTCAACGGAATGTGCAGTGCCTGCCACAGGTACGCACCGGACCAGAAGAGACCATAGCCAGCACGAAAGACTTCGCGCCCGTCGCCGCGGGGCGAGAAGACAAGACCTAAGCGCGGCGCAAAGTTTCCATAGCGCGAGTTATAGTCGCTACGACCGTTCACACCCTGATCGCCAATGAAGGACAAACCGGCAGGCGCATTCGCGAAAGTTTTCGACTTCGTGCCGGCTGCCAGTCCCGCAAGCGAAAAGTCCGAAACGTAACCGTACTTGCTGGACTGCGGAATGAGCGGATCCCAACGAAGCCCGGCGTTGATCTGCAGGTTTTTTGTGATCTTCCAATTGTCCTGCGCATAGAACGACGGGTCGTTAATCCAGTCGTTGGCAATCTGACCGTTGCCCTGCGTGAACGTAACTGCCTGGCCCGTTAGAAGGTCTGAGACTGCGCTATTGGTAATGCTGCCGTCGAAGCTTAGATTGCCATTGGTCTGAAAGGTGCCGTCGCCGAACATGGATGGGCGAATGAAGTAGACGCCTCCAATAATGGTGTGTTTGCCCTTCGTCCAAGTGATGTCGTCGGCGACTCCAAGCGTGTTGGAGTAAACGTACCCAGGAAAATTACCAGCGGTAAAATACCCGCTAACAGCCCATGAACCAAAGAAGTTTGGCGTCGGGTCTGTCACACTTAAACCGAGAGACGTGTTTGTGGGTGTACCGGCGGCGTTGAGACGTTGAACTGCGGAGCGCGCATAGAATACGCGCAGAGCATTCACGAGGTTCGAGTTTAGGACGTAGGTGTCGCCCAACTCCATGCTGGTCACACGATCCTTCAAGCCCGCGCTGCCTGCAGAGAGCACGTTGTTGTTCACGAACTGTGGTGCCAGCGCATAATCCGAAACAAAATAACGAAAGTTGATGGCATCGTTCGCCGTGCGCTGGTAGTCAATGCGAGCAATTCCCTGGTATTCATTCGATACCTGCGGCTGAGTAACAGTGGTGTTGCCACACGTTTCATCGGCAGGCAGTGGAATGTACTTAAGAAAGTTTTGCGCAACTGCACTCAACGCGGTCGGCTTAAGAATGTTTGAGCCCGGGGCCGTCGTGTAGGTGGGGTTAATGGTGATCGCCGTAGTCCGGCAGGCGGTGGACAGTTGAGTGGCCAAGTTCCCCGCTCGTGACGCTGCTGTCGGCAGGATCGTTACAAGGAACGGATTCGCACGCTGGTTCGTGATCTGCAGGCCGGTAAAGAAGAACAGTTTGTCTTTCTTGATGGGGCCGCCAAGCGTAAAGCCGTACTGATTCCGCTTGAGCGAATCACGAGCACCGCTGGCTGGATTGAAGAAGTGGTTCTGCGCATTCACGGCACCATTGCGGATGAACTCAAAGACGGTGCCATGAAGACGATTGGTACCAGAGCGAGTCACCGCATTCACTGCGCCACCAGGCAGTGAGCCATAGTTGGCCGCGAGCACACCGGTCTCAACCTTGAATTGGTCGAGTGCGTCGGGGAACGGCAGGGGTAAACCAATATTCGTGCGGATGTCCAGGTTCGTCGCACCGTCGAGGAAAAAGTTCGTTGCGTTCTGCTGACCGCCGCCCAGGGAGAAGGCTGCAGCGCTCGGATAATCAAGATTGTTGCTGACGCCATTCTGCGTTGACCCATTGGTGACCGGAGCCTGAACGGCTGCGCCTGACAACGTGATGAGCTGTGTTGCTTGACGTCCATTCAACGGCAGATCGACGATCTGCTGCTGATCGACAACCTGGCCTACACCGACGCTTTGTGTTTCAACGAGCGCCGCTGAGCCCTGAACTTCAATGGTCTCGCTGGTTGCTCCAACAGATAGGGGCACGTTGACAGACGGGTTGCTGTTGACTTGGAGTTCGAGGGTCTGGCTATACGACTTGAAGCCATCCTTCGATACTTCAAGCTTGTAATGGCCAGCCGGCAAAGCGTTGAACGAGTACGCGCCGGATTCGCCCGAAGTGTCGGAGCGCTTCGCGCCTGTATCGACATTTGTAACGGTAACTGCCGCACCCGGGATCGCCGCGCCTGTGGCGTCTTGAATCGATCCGGAGAGTGCTGAAACTGGGTTGGCCTGCGCGGGTGCACCTGTTGCAACTAAGCTCATTGCAAGCACTGGAACTGCAAGAATTTTACTGGTGGAGAACATGGTGGACAACTCTAGAGATCACATTCTGGAGTTGGCAATACGCGGGTTACCGTTTGATACGTGTGCGTTACGGTGACACGTCGGCGCGCCGAATTCCATTGGTTGAGGTTGGTCTCGAGCGCTCATTTTGGTTAGATCTATGTCTAGTTTTTGGCGACGTGAAGCGTCGCCCGTAGAGCACTGCAGACGTGAACCGTAACCTCTCTCAGAGCGCCGTATCGATCTTCCGTGAGTGTTATGATTCGCTCGCACATGCAAACAAAGCCAGACATAACCGACGAAAGCATTCGCGAGGTTCTCGCACGCATTTTGGCTAGCCGCACCTTTGAAGGTGTTGGCCGGTTGAAGAACTTTCTAGACTTTGTGGTAAACGAAACGCTTGCCGGGCGTGGCGACCAGCTGAAGGAGTTCGCAGTTGGTGAGTACGCGTTTGGGAAGGGATCTTCGTTCGACCCGCGCAACGATCCCATTGTGCGCGTGCAGGCCCGCAGGCTTCGCGCCCTGCTGGAGAAGTATCACCAAGTGGAAGGGGTGCGTGACGAAATCTACATTGACATGCCTAAGGGCGGTTATGTACCTGCGTTTCATAAGCGCGTGGCTGCAAGCGACAGACATCCTGTAACGGCAGTGCTGCTGGACCGCAATAGCGTGATGGTGCAGCCGTTTGAAGCGCTATCGGCCGATGCCCTGACCGAGCAGCTATGCACCGGGCTGACGGAAGATACGGTGCATGCTTTGCTGCGAGCCGATGAGTTGACGGTGCACTCCTACTCAAGCGCACGGCGTGCAGAGTTTGGCGATGGCGGCTTCTCGCGTGCCGCAGCCACGGTCGTCACAGGCAGTGTGCAACATCGGGGCGACATGCTGCGCATTACGACTAAGCTGATCGATGCAGCGAGCCATACCTATGTCGCTTCTGAAACGCTTGATTGTGCGGTCTCGGATGTGTCCTTTCGATTGCAGGATGAAGTCGCTAACACGATTGTGAGCAGGCTGCGTAGGGGCATTCCGCAGGGCTGGGGTGCTGCAGCAGGGCGACTCCCGCGTAACCTTGCGGCGCATAATTTGTATCTGCAGGCTCGCTATCAACTTGATCAGCGAAGTGAGACGAGCTTGCGGCTTGCCGCTTCGTTATTTGAGAAAGCGATTGCGGAAGACGATCAGTTCTCAGAGGCGTATGCGGGGCTTGCGAATGCCTATGAGTTGCTTGGTCACTATGGCGTGATCGCGCCGGTTGAAGTGTGGACGAAGGCACCGTCTGCTGCGGGTATGGCTGTGTTGCTCGATGATCGCAGTGCCGAGGCGCATGCTGCGCTGGCGCACGTGCGTTGCACGCAGGATTGGGACTGGATTGGATCGGAGCATGAGTTCAGACGTGCGCTTGAATTGGATCCGCGTAATGTGACGGCCAATCATTGGTATGCGATGTCGTGCCTGACGCCGCTGGGACGGCTGGATGAAGCGCTGGAGATGATCCAGATGGCACATGCGCTTGCGCCGCTCTCAAACATCATTGCGCGCGATGTTGCGGGCGTTCATCTGTGTCGGCGCGACTACGATCTGGCTCTGGAGACATGCGATCAGGCGATTGAGTTGAATCCTTATTTTGCGCAGGCGTACTGGACGCTCGGTTTTATTCAGGAGCAGCGAGGGGAATCGGCGGAGGCGGTTGCGGCGTTCACACGCGCGCTTGAGTTGGCACCGGGAAGTCCGCGGTACCAGGGTGCGCTGGGACGGATGCTCGCGCTGACGGGGCATCGCACGGAGGCGCTTGCGATCCTGAAGGAGCTGCATGCGCTTGCTGAGAGCCGCTATATTTCGCCGTTGATCTTTGCTTCGCTACAGTTCGCACTCGGCCAGCAGGACGTGGCATACGGTGCATTGAGGAAGGCGTTTGAGGATCGTTGCTATGAACTTACGATGATCAACGTCGATCCCAAATACGACACGTACCGCAATAACCCCCTGTTCATGGAGTTGGTCGCGAAGCTTGGGCTTCCCGATCGTTCGCTCGTTTCGTAGCGATGTAATTTAGCAATTGAGAGCGGCGACCGTCTGGCCACCGCTCTCCATTCGCAACTAGTCGTTGCCGAGGCGCAGGAAGTCTGCGATATCCCAATAGCCGGTGCGTGGCATGGGAACGTCGCCGCGGGTACGCACTTCCAACAGGTAGGGCTTGTTCGCTGCAAGGGCGGTCTTCATGGCTTCGAGAAGCTCGTCGGGTTCTGTGACGATGGCGCTGTCCATGCCAAAGCCTTTTGCCATCGCGGGGAAGTCCGGGTTGTAGAGTTCGCCGTCCGGTGTGTGGAACTCTGTGCCGGTTGCGTTGTTGAAGTACGTCGTGCCGACTGTGCGAATGGTGGAATAGCAGAAGTTGTTGAACAGCACGAAAACAACGGGCTGATCAAGTTCCACCGCTGTCGCAAGCGCTCCAAAAGCAGACGTGAGCCCACCGTCACCGACAAGGCAAACAACCTTGCGGCCAGGGGCGCCCATCTGTGCGCCGATCGCAGCACCGGGTGAGAATCCCATCGTCGCCATGCCGCCGGAGGTGAGGAAGGTCGACGGCAGTTTGGAAATGAGTTGCTGGCCTGCGCCGTTCTTGTTCCAGCCTACGTCGGTTACGACGATTGCATCTTCAGGCAGCGTCTGCGTGAGCACCTTGAGCACGCGTGCGGGATGGATGGGCTTGCCTTCGTCTGTTTGCGTTGCTTTCAGCTCAACGTCCCACGAAGCTTTGCGCTCGGCAATGACATCGGCATGCACGTATTGAATGGGCTTGCCGCTAGCTTTGATCGCGTCGATGAGCGCTCGCACGGTAGCCTTCGCGTCGCCGACAATACCGATCTCGACGGGATAGCTTTTGCCGATCTCTTCTGCCTGGAGGTCGATCTGGATGAGCTTTGTGTCGGGGATTTTGAAGGATGACTTCTGATCCCATGAGCTGCAATCGGCTTCACCGAAGGCAGTGCCGACTGCGAGGATCACGTCGGCTTCCATGGCGGTGTTATTCGCTGCACGCGAACCCCAGATGCCGGTCATGCCGAGTGAGAGCGCGTGATCTTCCGGGAAGATCCCCTTGCCCATCAGCGTGGTTGCAATGGGAATGCCTGTAAGTTCAACGAGTTCTTGGATCTCTGGTGTGGCTTCGGAAAGAAGGACGCCGTTGCCTGCGAAGAACATCGGCTGCTTTGCGCTGCGCAGTAGCTCGATGGCTGCGGCGATACCTTCTGGCGAACCTACGCTGCGGCCATAGTTGGCGCGGCGATTCGCGAGCTTTGTTTCGCCTTCGATCTGCTGCGAGAAGACGTCCATCGGCATGTCGACGAGGACGACGCCCGGTCGGCCTGACTGCGAGAGGTTCAGTGCGCGCGACATAACGTCTGGCAGGAACTTCGCATCATCCACGCGCCATGTGCGCTTGCAGATGGGCCGAAAGATCTCTTCCTGCGAGACATCGTGATGCATGCGGATGGCCTGATGCGCCTCGCGTACGTGGTGATATGACGGCGTGTTGCCGGAAAAGACGAGCATAGGTGTAGAGTCGAGCGCGGCCGTCGCCATGCCGGTCAGCGAGTTCGTCAGACCCGGCGAGAGATGCACGTTTACCACGGCGAGCTTGTGCGACACGCGGTAGTAGCAGTCAGCCGCATGCACGGCGAGTTGCTCGTGGCGAAAGGACACGTACTCGATCCCGAACTTGTCGCACGCATCGATCAGCGCGTAGTTGGTATGTCCGCATTGTCCAAATACTTTGCTGACGCCTTCTGCTTTAAGGCACGCAGCGATATACATTGCTCCGGTCATTGCTGGGCTCCTTAATCATTACGAAAGGCTGATAGTGATGAGGCGTTCTTCGGTCATCTCTTCCATCGCATATTTCGGCCCCTCGCGGCCGAGGCCGCTCTGCTTCACACCAGCGAAGGGCATCAGGTCGACACGGCTGCTGGATGGCTCGTTGATGTGAACGACGCCCACGTGCAGTTTGCGTGCGGCAGTCATGGCCAGCATCACGTCCTGCGTGAAGACACCCGTTGCAAGGCCAAATGGGGTAGCGTTCACTTCGTCGATGACATCATCGAACGAGCTATATGGAATCAACGACAAGACGGGTGCGAAAATCTCTTCACACATCACGCGCATGGTCTTGCTGGTGTTTTCAAGGATGGTCGGGTGCATGAGCGCGCCTTCACGCTTGCCGCCTAGAACGACGCGCGCGCCTTGTGCAACCGCTTCGTTTACCCAGCTTTCGGCACGCTCTGCTTCGGCAACGCTGATCATGGGACCGACGATTGTTTTGAGGTCGTGTGGATCGCCACACTGTAGTTTCTTTGTCGCATCCGCGAGCAACACGGCGAAGCGGTCGATCACCTTCTCATGCACGAACAGACGCTGCGTCGAGGTGCAGGCCTGACCCGCGCGGCGGAAGCCTGAGTTGGCTATGCGTGGTGCGGCGCGTTCGAGGTTCGCGTCCTCATGCACGATGGACGCTGCAATGCTGCCAAGCTCCATGGCGGAAGGCCGCAGGCCGATGCCCGCGCGGATGATGCCGCCGACGCGTGTGCTGCCGGTGAAGGTGTAGAAGGCGACGTCCTGGTTGTCGACAAGGTAACCACCAACCTCAGAGCCATCGCCCTGCACAAGTTGAATGTGGTTCGGCGGTAGGCCCGCTTCCAACAGTGCCTCAACCAGCATGATGGCCGTGTAGGGAGCAGGTTGTGGCGGCTTGATGATGATGGTGTTACCCGAACCGATGGCCGGACCGACCTTGTGCGCAACCATGTTGAGCGGTGAGTTGAAGGCCGTAATGCCGCAGACCACGCCACGCGGCACGCGAATGGTGAAGGCCATGCGATGGCTGTTGCCCGGTGCAGAGTCAATGGGGATGCCTGTACCTGTAAGCCGCTTTCCCTCCTCGGCAGAAAGGATGAAGGTCTGCGCGGCGCGCGTCACTTCATTCAGAGAGTCAATCGCGGGGAAGCCCGCTTCCGCAGTGATGGAAGCCGCGATCTCTTCGCGACGTGATTCAAGGATCGCTGCGGCCTTGATAAGAATCTCTGCGCGGCGATGCGGTTCCAGAGGGTGCTCACGGTAAGACGTATGCGCGGCGGTTACGGCAAGATTTACCTGCTCGCGCGAGGCGCAGGTCGCGGTGCCCATGACTTCATTCGAAAATTTGTCGTACACGGTGTACGTGCCGGCGCCTTCGATCCATTCGCCGGCAATGTAGAGCTTTGCGTGGTTCAATTTGGTGTATTCCGCCTGGGGGAGCAAGTACGTTCACTACATCAACGCCTATGGAACAGACGCGTTTCGGATGCACGTCCCAACGAAAACGATGTCGGGTGCAGTGCAGTGATCATGCTATTCGCAAGCGGCTTCATGCAACGACAGGGTTACCGTTGTCCCACGGTAACCCTCCGCGTTACGGCAGCATAGCGATTCGAGCGACCGCTACAATCAGTCATGTTCACCCAACCTTGGGGTGCTGTGAGGGCCGGTTTTGGACATCGTTGCACTTCGGTCACTCGCGTGCGATGTGCGGAGTAAGTTGTTTGTTCCGGGCTCGCGGCCAGAGCTTTTTGCGAAGGCAGCAGCTGGCGGAGCGGATGCGCTCTCTTTTGATTTAGAAGACTCTGTCGTTGCTGCGCGCAAAGCAGAGGCACGCGCGTCCGTCTCTCAGTTTCTGAGCGGCATGGGCATCGGGACGAAGGTCTCCATTGTTCGCGTGAACGCTCTCACTAGCGAGTACTTTGCCGACGATGTTGCAACCATCGTGGTTCCGAGCCTGCACGTGATCAACCTGCCCAAGGCAGAAAGCGCGGATGATGTATTGGTCGCAATCGAACACATTGAACGTGCGGAGCGAAGTGCCGCGGTAACCGACCCGGTAGGCATACTTGCAAACGTTGAAACGCCGAAGGGGCTTCGGCTTGCGTACGAGATTGCATCTGCACACCCGAGAGTGGTCGGTCTACAGATTGGTTTCGTTGACTTTTCATTGGCATGCGGTATCGACGCGAACAACGTAACCGCGCTCAACGCCGTTCGGCTGGGTGTTCGCTTCGCTGCTGCTGAGGCTGGTGTTGCCGCCTTCGATGGGGCCTATGCCGACGTGAAGGATCTTGATGGTTTTCGCGCGGCAGCGGAACAAGCCCGCTCGCTTGGACTGAATGGCAAGAGCTGCGTCCATCCAACTCAGATCGCAATTGCAAATGAGGTGTTCGCACCGGATTCTGCGGCCGTTTTGAAGGCCGTTGCAGTAACACGCGCGGCAGATGCTGCGCAGGCAGAAGGTGCTGGCGCATTTCTGCTGGATGACATGATGATCGATGCCCCGATCGTGGAGCGCGCTCGGCGGTTGGTCGCACGGGCACAACGACACGGCATTTCCCTTGGGGAAGATGGAGCGTAGGAACGTGGCTGAAACAACCACTGCTAGCAGCATTCCGGCCGACGCGGTAGGTCCGCTGACCGGCATTACCGTTCTTGATTTGAGCGCCTACATTGCGGGGCCGTACGGTTGCGCGCTGCTTGCTGATCTAGGTGCGGAAGTGATCAAGATTGAGCCGCCCACCGGCGATACGCTGCGGCACTACCCGTCTACGCTTGCTGGTGAATCGCGCGCTTTCCTTGGAACGAATCGCAGCAAGCGCGGCCTTGCACTGGATTTGAAGAAGCCCGAAGGCATGGCGGTGTTATTGCGGCTAGTGAAGAAGGCAGACGTCTTCGTTCACAACTTTCGTCCCTCTGTTCCGAAGCGGCTTGGCATTGACTACGAGACGTTGAGGGCACTTCAACCGCAGCTGATTTACTGCTCGCTGACTGGCTATGGCGACAACGGTCCGCTGAAGGATCGCGCGGGCTACGATCAGGTACTGCAATCAATCACCGGCATCTGCGCATCGCAAGGCGAGGGTAAGCTCGGCCCGGAGATTGTGTATGGCTCGGTCGTGGATTTTTACGCTGCGTCGATGCTTGCGTACGCAGTCAATGCGGCGCTCTTCCATCGTGAGCGCACGGGCGAAGGTCAAAGCATCGGTGTGTCGCTGCTTGGTAGCGCGCTGGCCATGCAGGCAACGCGCTTTGTGTGGGCCGACAGCGAACCGCGCGACATTAGCCGGGATATGCGATCGGGTGGCGTGACAGGTATTCATCCGACAAAGGAAGGCGAAATCTACATCTCCGCCAACACACCGCACTTCTGGAAGGCACTGTGTGAGTTCACCGGTCTAACCGAACTTCCTTCGGATCCTCGTTACGCAACGGTTCGGCTACGAGCAGAGCATGCGGATGAGTTAGTCCCGCTGCTACATGCGGCGTTGCGGGCGAATACGGCGGTGGAGTGGGAACAGGTGTTTGGCGAGAAGGTGCCGAATGCCGCGGTTCGACCTATCCAGGACATGTTCGACTTTCCGCAGGTCGTCGCCGAGGGCATGGTAGTTAGCAACGACCACCCAGTGGTGGGACCCTATCAATCCCTGGCGCGACCTGTGAAGTTCAGCGCCACACCGGGACCGCAGCCATACGCTTCACCCAGTTTCGGCCAGCACTCAGAAGAAATTCTCTCCGAGGCCGGATATAGTGCCGATGATATCGAGGCTCTACATCACTCGGGCGCTGTCATGAGCGGAACGGTACTCGTTTGAACCGCATAAAGCGTCACGTCCCGATGGTCGCGACGTGACGCTTGCGGTGAGAGTAAACAGAGATGCATCTATCAGAGGAAAACTGAACTATCGCTGCCTGGTAGTAACCGCAGGTTTCAGTAATCGTCTGCATGGATAGATCCTGAGACGGTTACAAGGTCACGGTGGACACCCGGCAGTTCAAAATCTCACAGCAGCTGCAGAATTTGGGGGTATATTTGACGGTACTCTCAACGGAATGCGACCCCTATATTGTTGAAAGAAATAGGTCTAATACTCTTTTCGAATTCCCCACTCCCGCCATTCCTTCCAGTTAGGTCATTCCTTTCGTAATTTGCGCAAGATGGCCCGGGAAAGGCGATCTTGTGCGAAAAGTTCCTCGAGAGAGTAAGGGAACAACCCTGCTTGGATGAGATATTCTCCGGCGAGTGATATCCGTTGAAACGTCCCAGGTAGCGTGAAGGTTCAGCTCGACGGTTGTCCCTTGCGTAGATCGTCCATGGCACGCTTCACGATAAACTCCTCCGAATGCATCGCCCCGCACGGTCCTGCTCGCCCGAAGCTGCACATCGACAGGGCAAGTTGACAGCTTACTTGTGTCCGTCGGCTGATCAGCTTCCGAAAGAGGCCGCGTCATTGATGGGATATACTCGGACGCACAAAGGCAGCACAAACCTCGCCGCCCCGAATGTACAGGACGAACCGTCGATGGAAACCTCGCAAGGCATTTCAGCCAAATTCTGGGGTGTGCGTGGGTCCATCGCCACGCCGGTAGCCGAAAACATGGGCTTTGGTGGCAACACTCCCTGCGTGGAAGTCCGCCTACCCAGCGGCGAAATCCTTATCATTGACGGCGGCACGGGAGCGCGGCAGGTGGGCGCGAAGCTGATGCAGGAGGCCGACGGATCGCCCCTCTCGCTGAACTTTTTCCTCACCCACTTCCACTGGGATCACATCCAGGGCATCCCGTTCTTCCAGCCTCTGTATTCGCCGGAGAATACCGTCACCTTCTACGCCATGACGCCGCCCGAGACGACGGCAGAGATACTTGAAGGCCAGATGTCGATCCCGTATTTCCCGGTCGAATTCAAGTTTCTCCCGGCGAAACGGAACTTCGTCTCCATCCTGGATCAGGAGTTTCACTTTGGCGGGACCAGGCTGACCAGCTTTGCCCTGAACCACCCGCAGGGCTGTTATGGCTACCGCCTGCAGCAGGACTCCTGTTCGTTTGTCTTCGCCAGCGATCTGGAGCATGGAAACCCGCATTTTGACCGTATCCTGCTGGAAGCTGCGCAGGGCGCTGATGTCCTGGTTTTTGACGCGCAGTTCACCCCCGAGGAGTATCCGCTGCATCGCGGCTGGGGACACAGCACATGGCTTGAGGCCACGCGCGTAGCCAAGCAGGCGGGAGTCAAACGGCTCGTCCTCTTCCACCACGCACCCGCGCACAGCGATGCCGATATGCGCAACATCCTGGAGCAGGCGCGCCAGGAGTTTCCAGAGACCTCGATCGCCACCGAGGGTGAAGAGATCACGGTTTAAGAATTTGGTGGGGATCAGCGACTGATTCCCATTTTGAGTTTCAATGCCTTGGGGTGCACCATGCAGCCGTCGGAGATCGATCTCAAGAACCTGGAAAAGAGCGTGGCTGCGCAGCAGATCAATATGCCGCTGGCGCTGGTCTTTACGGACATGGTGGGTTCCAGCGCGGCCAAGCGTGCTGCTTCGCTGGGCGGTAACTCGGCCGATCGCGACGCTGCCTTCCTGGAATCGGTGCAGGCGCGCCATCTCCGTCTCATCCGCGAGTGCGTGGCTGCGCATAACGGCAAGGAGATCATGACCATAGGGGATGCGTTCTTCCTCACCTTTGAGGATCCCCGATCGGCAATGCTATGCAGCGCAGAGATTCAGATGCGGCTGAAGGCTCAGCCCATCATGACGGCTACCGGTCGCCTGCAGCTGCGCATCGGCATCCACGTGGGAACGCCGCAATACTTTGAGAACAGCTGGCACGGCACCGATGTGGATACAGCAGCCCGCACCGAATCAGCCGGCGCCCCGGACCAGATCATCGTCACCGAAGCGGCGCAGCAGGCAATTGGCGCGATGCCAGGCATCGTCTTCCGCCCGCTGGGAACGTTTGAGCTGAAGGGCGTTGGCACGGTAAAGCTGGTGGATGCCGATTACGACGGCCACGGCGTCCGCAAACCACGGACCGAATCGCTGGAAGTGATCAAGCGGCGCAAGACGCTGGCGCTGGCAAGGAACGCCGCAGGCGTTCTGCTGGCGGCGGGACTGGCTACGGGCGGCTACTTCCTTCTGCGTCCCAAGCCCAAGCTGCACATCACGGACAAGGACAAGCTCGTCGTCGCGGACTTCGACAACAAGACCGGCGATCCTGTCTTCGACGCAACGCTGAAGGAAGCGCTTGATATCCAGTTGGAGCAGTCGCCGTACCTGCTGCTGGTCGGTGACTCGGAGCTGCACAGCGACCTTCGTTACCTGGGGCAACCGGTGGATCAGAAGATCACGCCTGCGCTGGCGCGCGAGATCGGCCAGCGCGAGGGCATCAAGGCTTACCTCTCCGGCTCGGTCGCCAGCCTGGGCAGCGCCTATGTGGTCTCGCTGGACGCGGTGAACTGCGCCACCGGTGAGGTGTTTGCCCGCGAACAGGTACAGGCGCAGGACAAGCCGCACGTCCTCAGCGCAGTGTCGACGGCTGCCACCAACATGCGCGCCAAGCTGGGCGAATCCCTGTCGTCTATCCAGCAACTCTCCTCGCCTTTCACCGAAGTCACCACGTCTTCGCTCGAGGCCTTCCACGCATTCTCGCTCGGCGAAGATCAGCACAGGAAGGGCCGCGATATGCCCGAGGCGGCGGCCTATTACCAGCAGGCCGTCGACCTGGACCCCAACTTCGCGATGGGCTGGGCGCGTCTCGGCGTGGTCTATGCCAACTCCGGCGCCAACGCGAAGTCGATGGAATACCTGCATAAGGCCATGGAGCTGCGGCAGCGGGCGACCGAGCGCGAACGCATCTACATTGAGTCCGAAATGGCGACCCAGGAACAGAACCTGCCGAAGGCGCTGGAACTCTACCGGGTTTACACGTCTACCTGGCCCCGTGATTCATCGGCATGGAACAACCTGGCTATCGTCTACGAGGACGTTGGCGACATGGAGAAGTCCGTCGAGGCGTTTGAGAAGACCTATGAAATCGCCAGGTGGGACGTCATTGGTGCAAGCAACGCAGCTTCAGCCTTGATGATGACCGACCGCCTGCCCGAGGCCAAACACTATCTCGATGAGGCTCGGGTGGAAGGCGGGGCGGAGGATAGCGAAGACCTCACGAATGACCTGCTCTACACCTTCCTAAGCGGAGGTCCGGACTGGCGGCGAAAAATTGCCGCCGCGGCCTCCCGGCAGGATGGGTTCATGCTGGATATAACGGCGGGAGACATCGACGTGACCCAGGGCAGGATGGCCGATGCGCTCACCGACATGGACAGAGCCTCCAGGCGGGCGCAAAGCGCCAAGCTGGATGAATCGGCCGGCAGCATCCTGGCCATCTACTCCATGGCGCAGGCTCAGCTTGGCGACTGCCGGCAGGCGAACGAGTTCGCCCGCAAAGCGGTTGCGCTGGATCACTCCGTGTTGACCGTACCCGACACTGCGCTGGCTCTGGCGCTGTGCGGGCAGCCGGCCGAGGGACTGAGCGGCATCCTGAAGCTGGCGGCAGCGAATCCCTCGAATACTCTCGTCAATTCGCTGTATGTCGCCGAGGTGAAGGCCGCCGTCGCGCTCTCCCAGCACCACCCCGAGCAGGTGAAGCCGCTGCTGGAGGACCTGGAAAGCTACGGTGTCGTCTCTTACGTTCCCTACCTGGAAGCCCTCGCGTTCATGCAGCAGAAGAAGCCCACGGAAGCCATTGCGGCGCTGGCCCCAGCCCGCCGCTGGCGCGGAGTGGACCTGCAGTTAAGCGGCGGCGGTTGTATTCAGGGGACACTCTATCCAGTTGCTCTCCTGATGACGGCGCGGGCACAAGTCTCCGCCGGTGACAAAGCGGACGCGGCGAAGACCTACGCGCAGCTGATGACAGAGTGGAAGGACGCCGACGCGGATTTCAAACCGGCCCAGGACGCGCGGCGTGAGCTTGCCGCCCTGAAGTAACAGGCCTGCAACTTTACATCGCGAGAGGATCAAGATTCTCGGTCTGTATGATTGCTCGCAGGAGACCCCTGTTCCATGTCCCTGCCTGCCAGTCCTGAGCTCATGGAAGGTCTCACAGAGCGCCTTGGAGCGAGCGACCTGTTCGCTTCCGTTCCAACGGAGGTGCTGAGCCGGGCAGCTGCGCAGATGCCGTCCTCGGCGTTTGAGCCTGGTGAGGTGCTGATGCGCCAAAGCGACTACGGCGATTCCATGTTTCTCCTGCTTAGCGGATCGGTAATCCTTTCATCGAGCTCCGGCTTGCGGGCTACGCTGGCAGCGGGCGCCGTTCTGGGCGAGCTCGCTCTGATCGCCCATCATCCGCGTTCCGCAACCGTAATTGCAGGGGACTCAGGAGCCGCGGGCGCGTGGCTCTCGCGCGCGAGCTTTGACCGGTTGAGAGTGGAATTCGAGCAAGAGCTTGGACCGGTGACCACCGCAATCGCCCGCCGTCTCGCAAGCTATCAAGTGGAAGCGGCAGCACGCGGTAGCCGTTTGCTCGGCGGCATGACTCCGGAGCTGCGCGGTAGATTCCTCTCCCGCCTGCACATTCAGCCGATCCTTAGCGGAGATGTGCTGATGCGTGCCGGGGAGCCCGGGGAGCATCTCTACCTGATTGTCAGCGGACGCCTGCGAGTTGTGGACGGCCACAAAGTTCTGGCGGAGCTGAGCAAGGGTGACACGGTGGGAGAGACTTCGCTGATGACGGGAGAGCTCCGTTCAGCAACGGTGATCGCTCTGCGCGACAGTCTGGTCGGGGCGCTCAGCATCGAGGGCTTCCGCGATCTTATCCAGGAATTTCCGCTGGAGATGATGTCCGTACTCACACGGCAGCTTACCGAGCGCGCGCGGCAATCCGCCGCCGGCCGAACGCACGACCAGCCACCGATTTCCATGGCGATCCTGCCTCTCTCACAGAGCGTGGATGGCGCCGCATTCACGCTACGGCTCAAGGGAGCGCTGCAGCGGTTCGGAGATGTGCTGGTCCTTTCGGACCAGACACCGGTCGTTCGCAATACCAACCTGGCTGCGGAGAGCCGCCTGGTGGAGTGGCTGAACGACCAGGAGAACAACTTCCGCCACGTCCTGTATGACACGGGACCTCAGGTGACGAGTGATCGGGATGTGCGCTGGACGAGCCGCGCCATGCGCCAGGCCGACCGGATCTTTCTGCTCGCAAACGCAGAAGAAGATCCGGCCGAAGCTGCCCGACGATGGAAGTGCATCGTCGAAGATGATCCGCAACAACACTCCGCCCCCAAAGAGTTCGACCTGGTTCTCCTGCATCGCGCCGGCACCGAGCTGCCCACGGGAACTGCACAATGGCACACCGCGTTTCCCGCCGTCCGGCAGCACCATCACGTCCGTCTCGACCGTGACGAGGATCTCGCACGACTGGCTCGCTCCATCCATCACCGCATGGTCGGTCTGGCCCTGGGAGGGGGCTTCGCCCTCGGCATCGCGCACGTCGGTGTGATCCGCGCCATGCGCGAGCTGAAGATCCCTATCGACTGCGTTGGCGGCACCAGCATGGGAGCCATCGTCGGCGTACAGTGCGCCATGGACCTGCGCTTCGAGCAGATACTGGAAGCCACGATCCGAGGCTGCGCCGCCTCGCTCCAGCGTGACTACACCCTTCCCGTGCTTTCCATTCTCAGTGGCGCAAAGTTAGCCCGTGCCCTAGCTGAATTTCTGGGGAGTTACAACATTGAAGATCTATGGCTGCCCTATTTTTCCGTCTCCGCGAGTCTGAAACGGGCTAGCATGATCATCCACCGCGAAGGCGATGCTCTGCGCAGCGTACTCGCAAGTTGCCGCGCTCCCGTGATGTTTCCGCCGCTGCCATGGTCCGGCGATTTATTAGTAGACGGAGGGTTGGTGAATAACATCCCAGCCGATGTTATGAGAGCTATGGTAATCGGCGGTACAGTCATTGCTGTCGATGTAGCTCCCGCCGGCAACCTGCTCGCTCCCGAGACGGACAGCCTTCACATCTCTGGATGGACTCATGCCAGACACCGTTGGGGAGCCGGCAGCCCAGCCCTCGACCTGACGCTGATGGACGTACTCGGCCGCATCATCCGACTGGGCGGAGTTTCCCGCGCACAGCAGATTCGTGCAGATGCCGACTGCTATCTGCTGCCGCCACTCAGCGGCTTCAAAGGCATGGATTTTAAACACGGCAGAGAGATCGCCGAGGTCAGTTATCGCTATTCCCTGGAAACATTCGGAGCCTGGATGCAAGACCACACATGCCCCTGGTGAATATTCGCGTGAGCCGAGTGACTTACTCAGAGCTAGCCGAGTAAGACGCTAAACCAAGCAACAGACCGCCGCACAGAGCCAGAAGAATTGACCGCGCCACCAGCCGATGCTTCGTCACACAGATGCGAGCCATGTAATAGACCTGGTCCGACAGCAGGTCCGCGGAAGTAGCATCGTCCAGAGTTTTGTTAGCCTCGCGAAAGCTCAAGGTATCTGGATATTGCGCTACATTTAACCCATGACACAGGATGTACATCATGGCGTTATCGGGAAATTCTACGTAGTATGGCTGCCTAGCGCCGAATGATCCCAACTGGGGCACTCTACATGCTGGCGAAGAGCTCGACATGCCGCTTGCGATCGCCTTTGGACGCGGCGCTGTGAGTACACCTTGGATACAAGGAAGAAGGCCGGTCATGCCTACTGGACTACTCAAACGCTTTAGGTTGGCGGGTCAAAGGCGAGGCTTGCTTCGCAGTTTGGCTTTGGTGCTCTCCACGGCCATTTCGATTGGAATCACGTGTGAACCGGCATGGGCCGGATTCGCGGATGCCAAGACGAAGATTGCGAGCGGTGCTTTGCGAGGGACGACGAACTCGAAGGGTGTGTCGGCGTATTTAGGCATTCCCTTCGCAAAGGCCCCGGTAGGCTCGTTGCGCTGGCAGCCTCCTCAAGCGCCATCTCCGTGGCCGGGTGTACGGAATGCTACGAACTTTGGAGCAAACTGTATCCAGGAACATGTACCGTTCGGTCCGTGGACGCAGGAGTTTATCGCCCAGGGCCAGATCAGCGAAGACTGCCTTTTCCTCAACGTGTGGACGGATACAGCGGCGAAGGATAAGAAGCAGCCAGTCATGGTTTTTATTCATGGAGGCGCTTTCACCGGAGGGTCGGGCTCCGTGGACGTTTACAACGGGGCAGAGCTTGCGAAGAAAGGGGTGGTGGTCGTCACCCTCAATTACCGCCTGGGTCCTCTTGGCTTCCTGGTCCATCCGGAACTTACAAAGGAGTCTCCGCAACACGCGTCGGGCAACTATGGACTGCTTGACCAAATAGCTGCGTTGAAATGGGTCAAGAAGAACATCTCTGCCTTTGGCGGTGACCCTGCCAGCGTCACGATCTTTGGTCAATCGGCCGGAGCCATTTCAGTGGAAGAGCTGATGCAATCTCCCCTTGCTCAGGGACTGTTCATCCGGGCTATCGCCGAGAGTGGCCCTGGATTACTACCGAAGGATGTCCTGGGGGATTCTTCTCTTCAAGTGAGAGAGCAGCAGGGCTTGAAGTATGCAACCGCTCTTGGAGCAAGGAGTCTGGCAGAGCTGCGTGCGCTGCCGCCCGAACGCTTCTTGAGCGGCGCTGCCGGTGATGTGCGGTTGGCAAGCGGCCCCGTGACCGACGGATGGGTGCTTACCGAGGAGCCTCCCGCGCATCAAGTCCCACTACTCCTGGGCGTCGTTGCCGGTGACCCGGCTCTTCTTGAAATGCTTCATCCACAGAGCCCGCGCACCGTAGATGGGTACGAAGCTTCGGCCAGAGCTGAGTTCGGACCAGCAGCCCCGGAGTTTCTAGGACTTTACCCCGTCACGCAAAGCGGCGAGGTAGTCGCTGAGAGGAACTTCATCGCCGCTGACCGCACAAGAGTCGCTGTTGATCTTTGGTCGGCGAAGCAGCTACCGCGAAGCCAGACGATGTACACCTACTACTTTGATCGTCCCATCCCGTGGCCAGAACATCCGGAGTTTGGAGCATTCCACACTGCGGAGGTGCCCTACGTCTTCAACAAGCTGGACGCCCTGGATCGTCCGTGGACAAACGTGGACTTTACGTTGGCTGACACCATGTCGTCGTATTGGAGCAATTTTGCCAAAACCGGCAATCCCAACGGCTCAGCATTACCGGACTGGCCTGCCTACAATCCCGTTGCTCACACGACGATGGAGTTGGGCGAACATATCGGGCCCATGCCTGACGCAAGCCCGGAAAAGGCGAAGTTTCTGTTAGAGCACTTGAAGAGCGCCGATTGAAGAGTGAAGACGACGGAGATCGTGCAGCTTGCGCCCACAGCCAGCGGTTCCTCGAAAGTTGCGCGTTTTCGGAAAGAACGTCGTTGCAGTTGCCCGATACTCCCGTTTCCAGCGCCTGCGACTCTCAAGCCCAACTAACGTTCCTGCGACGAGACTGAAGGAGGTTCCACTTCGTGTTTGCAGAGCAGGTTGGTTCTTGGTTCGGATCAGACTTCCCTGGCATTGCGCATGGCTTCGCGAAGGCCGCACACGGGTCTTAGAATGGCAGTGTCCGCACTCACATTTCAGCGGGAGCTCATCGATGTTTGCGCCGTTAACTTCAAAGCCCAAGGGTTCCGCAGCTGTCGCGAACACCTTGCCTCGCGCTGCTTCAAAGTCGGCCGATAGGCCTACTTCGACCAAAAGCGAGAGGGATGATGCGAGGCGCAGTGGGACCGATTTCAACGAGATCTCGGGTGTTCCCTCTACTTCAAGCGTCGAGCCGACGAGCGGCGTGGCACAACAGCCGAATCATGTGCCCAAGCATGCTCTTCAAGCAATTCAGACAGGTGGGGAACCGCCGCCCATGAGTTTCGCTTCGGGGCTCTCATTCAATTTCGCGGATGTGCGAATTCATGCGGATGAGCATGCGGCGCGGTCTGCGGACCAACTACACGCTCGTGCGTTTACTTTGGGGCAACATGTTGTCCTCGGCAGAGGAGAGCGCGGCAATCGCAGACTTCTCCGTCACGAGCTGGCACACGTGGTTCAGCAGAGCGCGCCAAGGGGCGCTACGCACACTTCTTACGAGCAAGCTGAGCAGGAGGCAGAACGCGCGGCCTCCAGCATGCAAGGGTTTCCGATCGGAGGGCGCAGACCGTGGGGCCTGGCCCTTGCGCCCAAACCGCCAGATTCGTCTTTTCCAGATGGTCCCAGCACTCTGGGTTCCGAGAAAAGCCAGAGACCGCAGCAAAGCTACACAGAAGGAGTGGATCCCGAGCAGGGGATTAGCTACAAGAGGGCAACGGGTGAACTGGGTGTTCCCGGCAAGGTTAAGAGCGCACGCAGCAACTACAACCAGTCCAATGTCTCCGGCGGCACGGGCGACGATGCGGGGCACCTGATCGCGGCATTGTTTGGAGGTGTGAGTGACGCGAGGAATCTTAGCCTGCAGAACTACAAGGCCAATGAGTTCGGCACATGGAAAAAGCTGGAGAACAGCTTTTCACGCAAGCTGCGCTCTGGCGTGTCGATCACCGTCGACATTCGTGACGAAACGCGGATCGGTGAGAACCGACCTTTTCACCGGCATATCGACTGGACCGAAACGACCCCAGATGGTGAAATCACACACAACTCCCTGAGCTTTGTGAATACACATACAGAGGAGAGTCGCAGGATGCAGAACGTGCCTCCGACCGACCCCGCTGTCACTGACAATCCGGTAGCACACGTAAACTTCGTAAAGAAAGCACGGGCGACGACGCCGGAAGAAATTGAGGAGGCGGGCCGTCCGCTGCCCAAGCGTGAAACGGCGCGACCGCCGGTTGCCGCGCCCAAAAGCCCTGCTCCGCGTCTTCTGAACACGGTCCCGCTTCAGGGTGAGGCTGCCAATGACAATGGGCGTAGGCCCGGGCGGCGCGTGCCACTTCCGAACGTGGCAGCAGCAAACGACAATGCCGCTCCGTCATCCGCGTCACCCAGAACGGCCCAGTTGAAGACGCCTGAAGTGGATGTGACACATCCGGCTTCGCCTGCGCCGAAAGCTCCCACACATGTGGAGGCGCCGGAGGTATCGTCGCCGACCGCTCCGTCAAGGTTCAGAGGGGTCGGGGTCCAGTACGGGCTGGAAGCCGGTACGTTTGTTCTTGGGTTTTTGGAAGCGTATATCAAGGCCTATTACGAATCGAAGGAGATCCGGAGAGAGATTCAAGAGAAGTGGCCCAAGGCTCAGCAGGAGATTACCGCCATGCTGCCGCTGATCGATGCGTTGCGCCAGGCACCGGGTACCGACACGGTATACGCCTTGATCGACGTCTCTGTGTCCCGTACACGCTCGTTCATGCCGAGTGGCATGCAGGAATCGATGGCTGTTGTTGAAGATGTCAAGGTCACCGGGATGAGCGTGACAGAGAAGACCGATTCGCATGATGTTCGAAGCGGCGATGCTGTACAGGATCTGTTCGGCCACCAAACCGTCCTGACGTTCTCCGTGCCGGTCTGGAGCCGGGCTGAGGAGAAAAAGCAGAAGTTGGCGAGAGAGAGGGCCGAGCTCACCGATCGACTTGTGCGCCAGATGGAAAAGGCCAAAGAGAAACAGCCGCCGAAGTCGCAGTCCGATGAATCTCACACGCCGTTCTTGCCGCCTCACGGCGTTCCAAAGCAGGAGGCGGTGTTTCAACCGCTGCCCGGCGCACCGGACAGGTCGAACGATCCGTTGCAGTACGTGGCGGCTGCACGCGAGGAGATGCAGCAGATCTTGTTCTCAGCGGCGAAACTGACCAGCGACAGCCCGCGGGATCAGATACAGGAGTTTGGAACACGCGAAGATCATTGGCGGCTCAGGGCGACCTATCTGCTGATCACGTTCAAGGAGAATGGGCCAGACCTGGCCCGCGCTGCAATGGAAGAGATCCTGAACGCGCCGGGTCAAGGCGGAGAGTTGAAGGAATACCGCAACCGTTTTGGACTCTGACAATGGACGAGTACCGGCTGATCCTTTAGGAGCCTGGTGGCAATGGCTAGCAGTTTGGTTTCCATGCCAGAGCGCAGCTCTGACTTGGCAGAGAGCGGTCCCACACTTGGCGCGACACTGGTTCGTCCGGCTAACGTCTCCCGTCACAGAAGACGGATGCCGAAGCGAACCGTGCGGCCTGCGCAGCGCGCTGCCGCGCGAACCTTGGCGATCTTCTCCGAGACCTGTGCGGGCGGCTCGCCCCAGGTGAGATAGCCATCGATATGTTTGGCTGTGACGTCGATAGCGGCATCCGACGAGCCGCCGAGATAGAGCGGGGGGGAAGACTTTTGGATGGCCGGGAAGTAGACCTGGGCGTCTTCGACACGCAGGTGTTTACCGGTCCAGGTTGTCTTGCCATCCGCAAGCACCTTGCGCCAGATGCTGAGGAAGTCGTCGGTGATCTCGTAGCGCTCATCGTGCGAAACGAAGACGCCGTCGGCAGCGGCTTCCGCGGCATCGCCGCCAGCGACAACGTTGACGAAGAGCCGGCCATCGGAGAGCCGATCAAAGGTGGCGGCCATGCGCGCTGCAATGCACGCTGGCACTCAAGTATGTACCTCCGCTTTACCAAGCGCTCACCTCGGCTCAATTCCGGCCGATGTTCTCTTACGCGCGTCCATGGGAGCTTTCGCTAATGCGGATTGCCGGGGCCGCTGATGTTATTGAGGATGCGCTGCACGAAGACGACGTGGATGTGGATGCGGCTGGCGACGTCAGGCAGGAACTCTGCTACCAGGTTGCCGATGGGTTCGGAGGCGAAGCTTATGACGATGCGCTTCGTGGTGTCAGGAACGTTGGTGCCGATGCCCGGGACGTAGAGGTTGGCGATCTGCGCGGTCACGGGTGAGGTGAGGAGGTTGGAATAGTTCAGCATACGGTGGCCGTTGTCGCCGCGGGCGATGACCTCATGCTCGATGACGTGCAGAAGGCGGCGATGGAATGTGGCGTGGGGCCAGCGAAAGTAGCGCGGATCCTGATGGAAGATGACCGGGACGAGGAAGGTGCCGAAGAATTCACCGGTGGCATCCTGCGAAAGGCTGACACCGAGGTTGTAGCCAAAACCCTTCATGCCTGGGCCGTAGCCGGTGTGCGCATCGCGGCCGATGGTGTAGGCGGAAGTGCCGACGATCGTGAGGAGATTGAACGGGCTCTTGACGTCGTCGAAAGCAAGTCTGGCTTTTCCGAAGGGAGTGAGCGGGACGATGCGTTTGGTGTACTCGATGAAGGGACGGTTTTGCTGCTGATCGATGGAGCACGCAGCAGCGGCTGGTGTGCCGGGCGGTGGGACTGGAACGCAAGGAGTCGGGTTGCCGGCCTGGGTGACGGCCTGTGTGACGGTACCCTGAGCCTGTTGGTCGAATGCGAGGGTCCAGCCGGGTGAGTCCGGAAGCGAGGCGCCGGCAAGACCGTTCGTCAGGTCTGAGGCCGCAGATGGGCCATCGACCTGGGCGAGTGCCGGGATCGCAAACAGCGCTGAGAAGACAACAGCGGAGAGCAGACGGTTCATGGATTGCCGGGAAGGTAGCTGCAATCGAACGTATCAGATACGACAGCACTTGCGGCCCATTTATGCGGAATGACGCTGGATTTGACGACGCTGAGTATCGTGGCCGCCGCGAACGCGATTGGGCACTCGAATTGGCTTCCGATGCGCTCGATCAGCAGCGGCTACGGCGTTGATGGGACGCGCTTCATCACCATCTTGCTTCATCCCGGCTAAGGGTTAGCTGCTCATGATTTCGAGGGGCCTTTCGCGATGCAGCAAGAGCCAGCGCGAGTTCTCATCGAGTGCGGCCAAGCCTGCTCCGAGCAAGGCCTCCCTCTGTTTGTCGCTGGTATCCGCAGCCAGAAATCCTCGCAGCTTGCTGGTAAAGATCGTTGCCATGCGTTGGTACAGGCGTGCCTGCTCGACATACCCTCGTTGCTCCACCCAAAAGCGGTATGCGCCTGCAAACAGTGGCGGGAACACGAGAAAGAGATGCAACAGACCGTCCCATGGAGGGTTGCCGCCAATGTGTTGCCACTTCGTTAGCCAGCTCCACTGGGGATGATGCCAAAGCAAACTCAGCGGGACGAATGTGGACCAGACCATGACCACCACCAGGGAATACCTGGAGATGGCCTCGCGGCGATTGACCGCAATCCGCTGTGAGGCGAACCTTGTCCCGTACCAGTTCATTTGGTGTTCAATCCATGCGCGCTGCACAACGGCGAAGTTGGCGGATGTGGGTGGAGTATCTTCCACCGTGTCCGGGCGGAGCAGCCAGATGTTACGCAGGGCTGAGCGGATCCAATCCATCTCCGTCCGCTTTTCGGGCAGATAGTAGTCAGCCACGGAGGTTGCGATCGTGCTCAGCTCCCAAAAGAACTGCACACGGAGCGCCTCCGCCAGCGCCCTGCGATCGATGTAGTGCTCATCGACGCGGCTGCGTTTTGCGAACGAGTAGAGCCCGACGGCAATGCCAACAAGCGCGGGGAACACGAGCCATAAGCGCAGATATTCATTGAACAGGTGCTCGTAGAGTGCAAACGAAAGGGTGCCGCTGGACGCTGCAATCACGATCGCATAGAAGAGGGCGCTGCGATGCCGGCTTGCCCGGTTCGCGAGCACATCCGCTGTCCGAAAGACTTCATGCAGGCGCGTGAGAAACGGCCGCTCAAAGATCACTTCATCGGCAACCAGATTGGATATGTGGGACCGGCCGCCCAGTCGCAATGCGCTTGCGTTGAAGCTGTCCAGGTTGAGCTGTAGGAGTACCGATGTGGACAGCGCTTGCCCAGGTTCTTGAGAGCCGGTTTGCGCGGGTACAGTGTCCAACACATGCAACGTATGCAAGTCGCCTGGCGGCTCCGCGCTTGCCTGACGCGCAGTGACGATGTGATACACCAGGCCCGTCGCCGGCTCTTCATCTAAACCTTCTTCCGGACCCAAACCTTCACGCATAAGCCGTACAACCTGTGCTGTCCCTCCTGGCTTCTCGGTCCGGGCGCCATCCCAAAGCGCGAGTAATGCCTGGCTGTTTCGCACAAGGTAACGGCCCAGTTGCGCGTACTGTTCCGCCAGCAGGTTTTCTGACGCGCGTAACGATGCGTCCGTGTGGCCCGTCGACGGCAGCGTGTGCACGACGATACATGCCGCAAGCAATGTTTCAAAAGCGCCGCGCGCCTCCTGCGGCAGTTGCTCGCGGTAGACAGCGAGGGGCATCGGCAGCACGCCGACAAGTGTGATCTTCTCCTCGACAGCGCACTGCGCACAGAGCTGGTCCGCACCCTCCGCCAACGCATTCAGCATGATGATGGGTGTATGGGGCATGCGCTTCTTCAGCAACCTGAGTACCTCGAACACGCGCGTGCGCAGTGTTTCCACATCCTGCTCACGCACGTCGCGGTGGCCGGTGACGCTTATCACGTACGGGACCAGATCGTCAGGGGGCGGGGTTGTCATACTCTCGAAAGCTCTCCGGATGCGTTGGTCTGAATCGAGGCAACGGACATCGCATGATCCGCCATGCCTATATGAGGTGTTCTAACTGAACGTGCGCCTCGGCATACTGTTGCCCGATGCTTCGCAATGCGGGGATGGAATCCACGGCATCGAGAGCAGACAGGCGTGGATGCTCTTTGAGGAGCGCTATTGCTTCCGCACCGTTATAAAAGCGGTCGTATCGCACGTAACTGAACCAGCGCTCGCCCCCCTGCAGCTGCGGAGAAATCAGATCGCCGATCTCCGAATCCAATGGCTCGCCGAAAAGACATGCGCCCATGCACCGGCACAACATATCCTGCTGCCATGCAATGCCCTGAATCAATGCCGGCGGGATGCTCGTCGCGTTGTAGCCCAACCAGAGCTGCTTCATCTTCTCAGGCAAGGCAGAGGTAAAGCTCAGCGTGCCCAAGGAAATCACCCGGATCTTCTCCGGACCCGTCTCCCAATTCAACTCATAACATGGGAGCACGGCGGTCAGCGCTGCGATCAGTGCAGGATTGGTGTACGGCGTGACAGAGCCATCCACAAACACCTGCTCGCGCCCGCCGAGCACAATCCGTTCGGGCTCAAAATAGGTAGGCGCCGCAGTGCTGGCGCGCACGACTTTCCAGAGCGGCACATCCAGATTGCAGTCCGGCAGAGAGCGGTCGTTGTATTTTGCCTTGGGATTATTCGTAAGGGGCCACGAAGACCCGGTGCTGTGATTCCGCACGACAACCATCAACAACTTACGCAGCCGTTCCGTACCCAGAGTGGATGGGACTTCGCCGTTGCCATCCTCGGAAAACAGCTTCCTCAACATGGCTGAGAGCGGCGCGGCTTCAAACCGGGTGATGAGGAGGCGCCGTATCGGCCTGGACCACGGCACATGGGTGAACATTGCGGACCCGAAGTCGATGTACAAATTCAGGATGTCCTGAACGGACATGCCCCAGCACAGGCCGGTTGCAATAATGCCGCCCGTGCTGGTGCCTGCAAAGAAATCGAAATAGTCTGACAGAACGAGTTTCGGGTTACCGGTATGCTGCCGCAGCAACGTCTCCATGCGCAGCAGGATCTCCAGCATGAAGACGCCGCGGATGCCACCACCGTCCAAAGCAAGAATGCGTTTCATAAAGGGTCTATCTCCTGGAAAGCTTTCTATGCCGCGCTAAGGACCGCCACTCGATGACTTCGACCAGCAATGCGCGCTCCACCTGGTTTGTTGCGCGTACTACCGCCGACCATGTCCACAAGGTAGCAAACTGCCGCTCCTGCTGAGACAGAAAGCGGTGCAATTCCAGGTACCGTTGTTGACGGCGCGCACCGTCGTGGATGATGGCCAGCGCGCTTGTTACTGTGGCCGCCTGAAACAAGATGGAAAGGCCAACGCCAAACCAGGGCCCGTGCGTTGCACCGCGTACCGGCGACAAACCCGTATGGTCACCAAGCCAAAGCAGCGCCAGCAGGATCGACGACACGCCACAGCCCCATACAATCTTGCGGTACCTCTGTGCGCGCTCCCGGGCGAGCCCGGCATGGCGCGAAAAATATGCGATCTGCGGCACAATACGCCCGGTGCGATACCGCTCCCGAAACGTTATAAGGTCCATCGTTATCCCTCTGCCTGCCTCCAGCTTGAGGAAGTGGAGCGAGCGCAGGACAGCTCCCAACTCAATGACTGTCTCTGCTTCGCGCGTCTCATAGCGCGAGGGAACATCCCACGTTGCCAACGCAGACCGGCTCACTTCCGCGGCGACACGCGCACGGGCCCACAGGGACTGTGTCTTATCAAGCCGGAGGAGAGCGGGCAACGCAACGGCTCCAATGCCGATCAGGATGATGGCGATCATCCAGAATTTGGATGTGGAGTGTGACGCAGCGCCCGTAATGACCGAGGCCGCGGACGTATACCAGATAGGAATGGCCGCGCTGCGCCGCATGCGAGGAGCGACGCCGGTCGCGACGCCATCCATTGAGGCGAACCAGGCGTGCGCCACACCGAGGCCGGTCTCTTGTGAAGGAGCAGGCCGCACGCTGGTTAAGCCGTTCAGGAAAGATAGCTCTTCATCCTGCATCGCTATTTCTGGCGATGCCGTGTTGCGGCGTTCGATGACACCTGACACCACGTTAAGGATCGCCATCGGCTTACCCGTGGCTTCGCCCTGCACCAGTGCCTCCGCTGCGGCCGCATCTCCGGAGTTACTGGTCAATACCAGCAACGTGGAACTTTCCTGCAGCACGCGCAGAACAGCTTCGTATATGCCTTCCCTCGGCGGCAGCCCAACGCACACAACGTCGGCTGCAAGTGCTTTTGCTATCACCTGCTCCCAGCGCGGCCATAGGTCAGGAGCGAACCGCTCTGCAAGCTTGTCGACAGCATCGGGCAGCAGTATTCGTACAGGCAGCCCGGCCTCGATACAGCACTCTGCAAGCAGAAGGTCGGCTTTGCCCCCAACTGCACATACGGCATAGACCGTCGCATGGAGCGTGGTGACATGGTCGTGCAAATAGGTCAGTATGCGTTGGCGGCTGAGTGCCTCATCGGTCAGCTCGCAGGCGCCGTACAGGCCAAGGCATACCACCTTCGGCAATGCGACACCGCTTGCTCTCTGATCCCTGGGAGCGAACATGTTGTTACATCTCCGCAGGGATCAGTTCGTGTGCAACTGCAACACGTCGGGCACCGGATACTTGGAAACGTCTACTGTGACCTGGGCCGTGAGCGCGTTAATCAGGCGAAAGACATCGCGATTCCAGAACTCGTTTTCAGGAACGGAGGGTTCTTTCGAATCTGCGATCATGTACGTCATGCCACGGTAGGCTAACTGGGTCAGCGGGGCAGTTGGGTTGCCCACGGTGGAATGCTTCCAGTCCAGCCGGATAATCGGGTTGCGCTCAATCTCTGGAACCGCTTGTTGGAAGTTCAAGAGGGCGGTATCGCCAGGTTGACGCTTCAGCACCAACTCAGGTGTGTTCATGCGGTCGAACGGCGCCTGCTCCTGCGCCGCTGCTGCCATAACACCAATCAGCGAGCGCAGTACCAGATGCGCACTCGATCGTTGCGGACCGACGGGGCACGGATCCCCACCCATCTGGGCGGTGTCCGCATCTCCCTCGATGGTAAGACCGTCATGCAGCGCCGCCAGGAAGCCTTCCAGCACCACGCCGCGATCCAAACCAGCCAGGCTGGCATCACTTCGAATCACATTGCCAACAGCCTGCAAGTCCGGCTCGTAAGGAGTCGTCCCCTTCGGAGGGATGAGGTAGAAGCGTGGGTTCACGTTTCGTTGACCGATCATCACTTTCCCATTGCTCGTCTCGTAGGAGAGATTTTTCTCAGCAGCCTTCTCCATCGAGTCCGCCGTAATGGGTTGACTGGCGATAGGGACCGCGTTTGCATTGAGCGGCGTAAATACACTCACGCCGCGCAGAAGCAGATCGCCGTGCTTCTGAAGGCCGTATGCAATCGCTGCGATGCGCAGAAACGTGGTGTATGCGCTGGCCTGATCCGGATCCAGCAGCTTGCCGTCATGCGTGTACGCCGGCGGCACATTGCGGTAGGTTGTAACGTTGCATCCTTTCGCTGCGGATGAGGTCACCTCAATGCGATCCACCATCAACCGCATCAACTGGTCCATGCGCCATCCCTGCTGGTACAGGATGTAGAACGTGTCCGGCGGTATGGGCTTTAAGAGTAACTGCGCATTGGTTTCGTCGTTGACCGGAATGAACTGAAATGTCGGGTCGTTCTCATAGCTGAGCCCCGGACTGCCTCCGCCGGTGGCGGCAGCGCCGCCTGGGACCGTACCCTGCAAGGCGTAGCTGGCAGTTGAAGTCAACGTAGCAGCCATGCGATAGCTGCTGTTGATCTGGCCCAGCTTGAAAAAGTAGGTCGGGTCATGATTTTGCAGACGCGCGAGGTTCAGCAGCAGCTCGTGGTTTGACGTATAGGCAAAGGCTTTCTCAAAGCCGGTGTAATCCACGCGGACGCGATGAACAGCACACCCCGTGGTGAACAGCAATGCGATTCCGGCGGCAAGCGCCAGAGCGTATCTGTGGCGTCCCCGGGCGAGAGACGCGCAGCAATGAGAAAAGCGACGGAGATAACAACCGTGAGCCATCGAGTCCTGTAAGCGGGGCTGTGCTGTGATGATGCCTGATGCTAAAGCAGAGACCAACTGAGCGCAATAAATAATGCGGGAAGTTACTAAGTATGCCGTTTGAAGTTACTCCCAACGCAGAATTGCTTCACCCGCAGTTCCCACGTCCATGTTCAGGGTGCTTTGCGCTCCGCCGCACACCACATGTGTGGACGACTGGTAAAGCTTCTGCGTTGGCATGCCGTATGGTGGATCGGGTATCTCCACCCGCACCGCCAGCAGGCCGCTTGGAATGGTGAACGTTGCGATGCCATCCGAGATCGTGGATGATTCGTCCTCGTCGTTCGCGAACATGGAATAACCCTTGGCAATGGAGTGCTTCGCAACGAACCGAATCTTAAAATTTACCTTGCATGTAGGAGCGCCGGGGGTGGCGGCAGTGCCGGTTTCTTTCACACTCTGCGTTGTCAGCGCAGCCGGTAATTGCCCTACAGTCCAATCTGCCAGCTGTGCGGCGGATTTGCCCAGCGGCTGCTTCTCGAAGTCCTCCGAGGACCGGAAGAAGCCGGAGGACTGGCTGGAGATGTACGCGGCCCTGGTGGAAACACTCGATGCTGCCTTGCCGACGTTTGCAAAGAGATTTTGTGTCGCAACTTCAACCGTGTCGTTCGTCATCTCCGGCCCAAGAACACCCGTGGAGACGTTCAACACCTGAAACGAATACTTCAAACGGCTCTTGCGATCATTTATCTTTGTGCTCTTATAAATTCGCGTAAGCAACAACGCATCGACGTGGGCCTTACGGCCATACTCAAGGTTCCAGTCCGTCGAGGCAGGATCGTATAAGCCGCCCGCACTCAGCAACACAGGCTCCACCGTCGCGGACGGACGGAGATGCTTGAACAGCAGGATCGCCAGTCCGTTGGGCAGGAACTCCGTCAACTCTTCGGCACTCTCGTCGTAGACCGGCAGAATCCCGAGAACATACTTCTGTTGTGCCTTGGCGGCGCGCGAGGTGCAGCATAGCAAGCTAAGAATGAGCGCGGCAAGAAGGGTTTTGCGCATACTGAATCTCTCACTTAGTCACGGAAGGTTAACCAGGCACCGAGCCGCGTATTGGGCAGGTCGCGGTGCCGGGTTTGTAGGTTTATTTGCCGGACGAGGAGGCCTTGCCACGAGTTGGTTTTGTAGGACCAGAGTCGCTAACAGGCATCGTTGCAGGGGCTGCACCGTTATCGCCGACGACAAACGCCTTCCGGACCACCGCGGATGGAACAATCGTCGCGTTTGAGTTCATCAGCTGCGTTGCCGGGTACCATGCGGGAGGCAAGTACCAGCCGTTTTCACCAACCAGGTTGAAGTAATCCACAATAGCGGACATGTTACCGGGTAATCCGCCAGAGTTATCACGTTCATAGAGAGCGACATAAGTTTTCAGCTCGCTGATGACCTGGTCCTTGTCCGCGCTGTTACCTTGCATGAGCAGACTCATGGCCATCTCAAGATGCAGGTCAGGAATGTAGCCCCTGGCCGAGTCCAGCTTCAGCGCGTCCTGGATATGTTGCACAGCATCATGTCTCGCATCGGGTGTCCGCGCCGTCATGGTTAGAACGCGGCTCAGATAAAAGTGAACGCTTGGGTCATTGGAGCGCTGCACTAGCGCATCTTCCAGATTTGCCTGAGCCATCGCGAAGAGATCGTATTCCATGGCCATGATCGCGTTATCACGCTTTGCCGCGGCAAGCAGGACCGGAAACTCTGAGCCCGACCCCACCGCGCCGGTAGCCTTCAGTTTGGTTAACTGCTCCTTCATCGGACCGTTCAGCAACTCCTGGATGTGGCCTGTGCGCTCCTTGACGCGGTGCGGATCGCCGAGAAAGCTGAGACCGACACGGGAGTCCTTCGCCACCATCCGGTCCAGCGAGGCATACAGCCTTGGAATCTCGCGCGCGTCGTAGTTCTGGTTCAGCATGTACTTCGTACCCAGCGCGTCAGCCTCGTTCTCCTGCTCGACACTCCAGTTTGTTTCGCGAACACCGCTATGGATGAACAGGTCCGATGTGAGATATCCACCGGCTCCGCCAATGGCGGCGCCAATAAGCATGCCTGTCACGCCCTTCGCGGCGCCTCCGATCAGGCCGCCGGCAAGGGCGGTTCCCATGCCGATCAGCGCCTTCGTCTGGCTCGCCTTCGCCTCTTTTTCCTTATTGAGCTCAGCCTCCAACATCTGCTCACGCGTCATGTTGTACTCGTGCTTTTGCTCCACGTGAGCAATCTCATGCGCCAGGATGTAGCTAAGCTGCGCCTCGCTGTCGAGCATGGAAAGCAACCCGGTTGTGATGTAAATGGAACCCGTCGAAAGCGAGCTCGCCTGCGGCAGGGGATACAGGACGATGCGAAATGTATATAGATTCGGCGAATCTTTCGGAACAAGTTTCTGCCCGATACCATTCACGTACATCTGCATCATCGGGTTGTTATAAAGGCGCATTGTTTTTGCGTCCTTAGTACCGTCTGTGACCGGATTGTCCGTGATCGCCCAGCTGGCCGTGCGGTTGTAGGCGTAGGCTTCGTCCAGATCCGCCTTGCGCCGATTATTCCAAGCGTCTTCAATCTCCTGTTGCACGGCGGGCCGCTGCGCAATTTCAGAGAGCAGCTTCTTATCAGCGTCGCTATAAATAGGCGCGCCGCTGCTCGTCGTCTGCGGTGTGTTCTTTTTGAATTGACCGTGAGATACACCGGCACATACGCACGTAAGCACTAGAACCAGAGAATTTCGGAACATGAACACCTTATTCTTCGCAGCCGTCTATTGCGTGCTGGCGATGTTGTTGGGGGGAGACTGGAAAATCATAGGGTTGGCACTATGGGGTGTCAATGAAAATCCGGGTAGTATGGCCTCCTTGTTCATACGCCCAAAAAGTATGCATGACACCACCTATCGTGTCTGCTAACCTCGACGAAAATACAAGCCCACTATGCCGATGCTCATTCGTTCGTTTTTTACGTGTCTGGCACTACTTCTCGGTGTTCTTGCGCTTTCGGCCCGTGCGCAAACACGTGGCGTCTGGCTGGAAGTCTCCGCTTCCGCCCCGCACATCGCGAACGGCGAGGTGGCAGTTTTAGCGGCGACACGCGTTCCGCTCCTGCAGGTTCACCTGCTACGCCAGCCCAACGAGGTCGCGTACAGCAAAATTACGACCTGGATTAACGCAGCGTCCGCGAATATTGTTACAACCCAGCGCGCAACCGACGAAGGCATCATCTGCACACTTGATCTGGCGCGCAACCCTGGATTGATGCTGCATCCTGGGCGTAATTCCGTGGAAGTTACCTATAAAGACAGATGGAATGAGGCGCATTACGCCTCATTTATTGTGCAATTACCCGGCGAAAAAGCTCCGTCGATGCCAGCACGCTCGACAGCGGCCCCGGTGAGCGGCGGTCAGCGGTTTGCGCTTGTCGTGGGCATTGCGAAGTATAAGTTTGGCGGTCGCGGCGTTCAAAACCTTCCCTACGCGGATGCCGATGCGGGTGCTTTTTATAAGTCGGTGCTATCGCCCCGGGGCGGCAATGTGGCGAAAGAACACGTTCAATTTCTGTTGAACGAAGACGCCACGGCAGACAACATCCGTACCGCCCTTAGCCATATCGCCAGTGAGGCAAAGGCCGACGATGTGGTGATCGTGTACCTGAACCTGAACGGAGCCTACGACCCGCAGGACCCGGACCGTAAGTATCTGCTGGGCTATGACAGCGATCCGGAAAACATGCGCGACACGGCCCTGCCGATCGCGTCGTTGCCGCGATTGCTGACGCCGGAGGGCGGGGCGCAACACATCATCGTGCTGGCCGACACCTGTCACGGCAATGCCACAGATGCGGCCACTCCGGATAAGGTCACAGCGTCGAATCTGGCGAATCTTTATCTTTCACGCGCCTTTTCCCAGGACGGGCAAGCAGTGATGGAAGCATCGGATATGCACCAGGTGTCACAGGCCGGTCCCCGATGGAACGATAATGGTGTCTTCACGCATTTCTTGATTGAAGGGCTCGCCGGCGCGGCCGACGCCAATCGCGACGGCAGCGTCACCACGCAGGAGCTGTTTCGTTACGTTCAGCTGAAAGTGAGCGAGGCGACAGTCGATGAACAACTGCCTATGATTGCGGTAGGCCGTGGAGAAAACATCGCTGTCTCCGGCGTCGCCACGTCGCGGCAGGCCCGTTAGAACGACGTCTTACTTTCTTTTCAGAAGAGGCACTGCTCTTGGCACAGCCGGAAGTCTTCATCAGCCACTCGACACAAGACCGCACGATCGCCGGCATGGTCTGCCAGGCCCTCGAACAAAAGCACATCCAATGCTGGATTGCGCCGCGCGATATTCCTTTGGGACTGAACGCTTTCGACTCGATTCCAAAAGGCATCGACCAATGCCGGGTCCTGGTCCTGATTTTGTCCGCCACTGCCTCCAAGTCGGAGTACGTGCAGCGAGAGCTGCAAATCGCGCTCACGAACAAGAAGATCATCATTCCCCTTCGCATCGAGGACATTAAGCTCGACGGCGCAGTCGATTTTCTGCTCACAGGTGTGCAGTGGCTCGACGCGTTTGTGCCGCCACTTGAGCGGCATGTTGACGCACTTGTAAGCCGCATTGCAGCAGTGACACAAGCCGATGCGGAAAACTCTGACACGTTACGACGCGGCGAAGACCCGTTTGCCGCCTTGAAGCGCCCTCGACGGGCATGGCAGCCATGGGCGTTTGCAGCCGCCGTCGTATTCTTGCTCGCGGTCGTGGGAACCTATGTTGCCGTCACGCGGACGAAGAATGCTGTACCTGCTCCTGCCGTAATAACAACGCCTGCCGCGACACCGGGAACGGCCACCGGGCCAGTATCGAACACCCCGGTTCATGGCTTTGGCGATACGCCGAAGGTAAGTCAGACCGAAGTGCGAACTCCGGGTAAGACCCCGAGGGCAACGGGAGAAGCTGCAAGCGCGACCTCTGCTGGACCGGTAGCATCCGCCGAGTTAACGCCGGAGCAATTGCGCTCGCGCGCTGCTGTGATGACGGCCAGAAAGATGATGCAGGAGCAGGACTACGTGTCTGCGGAAAACTACTTCAGACTGGCCTCGGAACTTGATCCTGGGAACACAGCCGCAAAGGCAGGATTGAATTCCGCTCGCAAGGCACTGGGCGAGAACTAAACTTCCCTTCCCGCAACGTCGGAGTTTTCGGAAACTTCCAATGTCCTGGCGGCTTCGAAGCGCAGTTGGGTACATGTATTAGCCGAGCTAGTACTTCCAGCTGGTCAGATCGGCCCCTGCGGGAGCGGTTTTGGCTATGCGGTCCAGGATTTTGGGAACGTACATCTGGTTGTAATGGAGACGTGTGTACCAGTTGGGTTGGGTGGGGTCGCCGTTCCAGCAGTGCTCGGCTTTTGGGCCGTAGGTGACTTCGCCGCCGTAGGCTACGCCGTGGCCGGGTGTGCCGGTGGTTTTGAGGAAGTCTTCCATGAGGTAGACGGCGTTGTTGAGCATGTAGGTGTCGTCGTAGCCGACGTAGAGGTGGATTTTGCCGGCGAGGTCGGGGCCGAGGGTGGTGTTCCAGCCGCGCTGGAGGATCCCGTCAAGGTCGTAGTGCTGTTGCCAGTACTTGAGGACTTCGTGGTCGATGGCGCCGGTGGACTTGTCGAAGATGCTGGCGGGATAGCCGTCGGGGCCGACGGGCGAGTAGACGGCCTGCCAGATGTCGAACTGGTCGCCGGAGCGGCCGTGGTCGCCGAGTGCGGCTTCGTACTGCACGTTGTCGCGCATGCTGATGAGGGTTTGGCCGAGGTAGTTGCGCATGGCGGGCTGCTCGACCTTTTTGTTGGCGCCAGGAATCCAGAACATGTTCTCGCGGCTGTAGAGGTCCGTGGTCATGTAGGCGTGAAAGTCCACCGGATCGGGGCAGGCGGCGAAGGCTCCGTTGTAGTGCGTGGGGTAGAAGATCTGGACGGCAAGGGATTCCCAGCCGCCGGTGCTGCCGCCGTACATGAAGCGCGCCCAGCCCTGGCCGATGCCGCGGAATTGTTTTTCGATGGCGGGGATGAGTTCGGTTTCGATGGCGTCGCCGTAGGGGCCGAGGTTGGCGGAGTTGACGGCGTAGCTGTCGTCGTAGAACGGGTTGGCGTGCTGGAGTTTGACGATGAGGAAGCGTGGCTTGTTGGGCGCAGTCCAGTCCTGGAAGTTCTTGTAGGCCTCTTCCTGCTGGATGCGGTTGTAGCCGCTGAGGTGGAAGCGGTCGGAGTAGTCGGGCTTGAGGTTGGCGTCGGGTGGGGTCTCGCGGAAGTCGTTGAACTCGTTTGTGTAGTGGTCGTGGAAGATGATGAGCGGGTAGTGGGCTTGCGGGTGGGTGTCGAAGCCTTCCGGCACCATGACCATGGCGCTGAGATACATGGGTGATCCCCAGAACTTGGTGAGGAGCGCGGACTGGATGCGGATGCGGCGGACGTACTTGGTGTCGACCGCGGGTTTGATGGGTGGGACGGTTTCGGTGAGGGCGATGTTGATCGCGCCGGCCTTGCCGATGTGGACGGGCATGGGTTTGCTGTAGAGGTTGCCGGGTTTTTCAGCCCAGTGCTGGCCTTCGCCCATGTCGGGCGGCAGCTTCACCGTTTTGCCGTCGGCGCGATGGTAGGTCTGGTATTTGTTCAGGACGGCCTGGACGGTGTAGTCGCCGGGTGGCACGTCGCTGAGCTTGGTGATGGGGTAGCCGGTGGCTTCGTTCGTGATGGTGATGGGTGCGCCGGGCTGCCATCTGTCGACAGTGGTGCCGAAGACGATCTGCGTGCGTGGTGTGTCGTTGATTTCGAAGCGCGGCTCTGTCTTCGGGTTATTCGAGATGAGCAGGAGCAGGCGGCCGTCGAGTGGCTGCGCGGATTGCGCGGCGGGAAAGGTGACGGTGAAGGTCTGTGCGAATGCGGATACGGACGCTAGGCTCGCGAAGGCGAGGAGGTTAAGCATGAGTCGGCGCATGGGGCGAGGGTAGCATGCCGTTTGTGGTCTATCTGCCGACTACTTCTTCACTGCGGCCTTCATTGAGCCTTGGGCCGCCACACTGCGTCGGGCTTCCACTGCGGGCGGCTATCTGCCTGCGCTACACGATAGCCGACGGCAAACAGCACCTGCAGGTCCTCGATTGAGCCACTCAAATCCCAGCCAGGCTTAATTACGTCCGAAGGCTTGTGGTAGTCGTGCGCGATGTACTCCGCTCTCATGCGTGTGCCGAAGTCCGCAGGTTTGCCGACATAGTCAATGCCTGGAGTGGTTTCGAGCGACGGCACACCTACCCGCGCAAACTCCCAATGGTCGGAACGAAAGTAGAAGCCCTGTTCGGGTGCGGTGTCGCCTGTCAGCACGCGGCCTTGCTCTTTCACAACGTCTGCTGTCACGTCGTCGAGCGTTGAGTTGCCGATGCCCACAATGCTGAAGTCGTGGGTCCGTCCCCAGCCCCAGTTGCTGAAGTAATCCAGGTTGATATCCGCGACCGTTTTCGCGAGTGGATACAGCGGATGCTCGACATACCATTTCGCACCCAGAAGGCCCTTCTCCTCGGCTGTCGGCCACAGAAACACCATGGTCCGCCGCGGAGCGGACTTGAGGCTTTTGAAGGCGCGGGCAAGTTCCAGCACGCCCGCGGTGCCTGCCGCATTGTCGCTCGCTCCATGGAAGATTTGGTCGCCGACCTGGCCATGATGATCCCAATGGGCGCTATAGAACACGTACTCGTCCTTCAGCCTGGGGTCGCTACCGGGAATCTTTGCGATGACATTCGCCGAATCCACCTGCCGCACTTTGCTGGCAACATGCAGCTCCGCCTCACCCGCGATGGGCACTGCATGGAATCCCGGCTTTGCGGCTGCCGCCCTTAGGGCGTCCATGTCTGCACCCGCGGCGGTGAAAAACTCCGCGGCACGATCGTAGCCGAGCACTGCTTGCGCCTGTACGCGCTGCCCTTCCTCTGGTCCACGCAGAATCATGGCCTCGCGCGTGTAATTGGCGAACAAGCTGGGTGTTGCCCTTGGCGCGGCCGAGATGGTGATGACTGCAGCCGCACCGTGCCTGTATGCCTGCTCCAGTTTTGTTCCAGCGCGCCCGTGATACGTGAGCGCCTTGCCCAGAAACATGGACTCGTTCAGCTTGGATGGATCGCTGGGGTCCGCAACCGGTGGGTCGCCATTGAGGATGACGACAACTTTTCCGTGCACGTCCACGCCCGCGTAGTCGTCCCACTTGTACTCGGGAGCGACCACCCCATAGCCCACAAACACCACACCCGACGACGGCACGTCCGCCTTTGCCTTTGGCTGCGTGGTGTACGCCGTGTAGTCCATGCCTGCAACGAGCGGCATGTCCTTGCCCTTCGCCCTTAGCTGCAGCGTTCCCTGTTGCGGCAGCATGCCCCACAGCTTGACGGTCTGCGTCCACGAGCCATCTGGATTGCCAGGCTGCAGGCCGATCGCCTTTGCCTGTGCAATCACATATGCGACGCTTTTCGTGTCACCCTCGGTTCCCGGCGCACGTCCCGTGTACGCGTCCGATGAGAGTTCGCGAATATGTCCCAGGAGATGTTCCTGCGTGATGGGTTCAGCCGGCTTGAGTTGTGCGGATGCAAGGCTCGCGGCCGCGAGGAAGGTGAGCAGGAGTCGGCGCATGGAGCGAGGGTAGCACCTCTGCTCCGGCGGCCAGTCAAGCGATGACTTACGCCGAGCCCTTCCCCGGTGTGGTCGCAGCCGCTCTTTGTCACAGTGGCGCACCCATAAACGTTGCACGTGATGTACATGGAAGGCGAAAGCCGCGCCTTGACCGCGTGCCGCGAAATCGATGCGGATATAAGCGTTAGCGTTGCACAACGAAGTGTTATGAGTCGGACGCTATGCCTGCATGTGAGGATTGATGCGCCTGTTCCTGCGGGGGACGACAAACCGAAAACAACTGTTCGCCATCAGAATGTTTCACGTGACGAGGATGTACACCTTTCTTACAGCTTCTGGCCGGCTGTCGGCGAGCTACAGGCGCCGGTATTTGTGGTGCATGCTTTTGGTGTGGATGTACGCTGCGTTGCTGTTATGCGCGGGAGCGCAGACGCCGTCGCAACAGATTACCGGCCCGACACATGCGACGCCCGTTCCGCTCTCGGGGCGCTCCACGCCGGATAATCCGGTCTCGGTTACCCAGCAGACAGTGCAGGGCACAACTGGGAACAGCGTGAATCTGCTGGATGACAGCGTGATGGTGCAGGGCCCTTATGTGGGCAGCGTACCGATGGGAAAGCTTACGCCAGGTGTGCTGCAGCTCACGCTGGAGCAGGCGCTGAAGATGGGACTGCACGCCAACCTGGGCGCCATTAGCCAAAGCACCGCGGTGCAGTCTGCCGAGGGGCAGCGGCTGGCGGCGCGGAGCGCGCTGCTGCCTAATATCAATATTGGTGGGTCAGAGGTCTTCGAAAAGGAGAACCTTCGGACCGTCGGACTTAAAACGAATCTCGTCCCAGCGGCTACCGTCTTCAATTACGACGATTTGCGCGGACTGTTGCAGCAGAGTGTGGTCGACCTTGTCAGCCTGTACCAGTTGCACGGCGCCACGGAAGCGCTCAAGAGCAGCCGGGCGAATGCGAAAAATGCGCGCGACCTGATTGTGCTGGCCGTTGGCGGAACCTATCTGCAACTGACGGCGACGAAGGCGCGGCTGGATGCGAGCCAGGCGGAGGCGAAGACTGCTCGCGCTGTCTTTCAGCAGGCGAGTGACCGCTTCGCAGCGGGGCTTGCGCCGCGCATTGATGCGACACGCGCGGAAGTGCAGATGGAAGAAGATGAGCAGCGGTCGGTGTCGTTGGAATCCGACCTGGCGACGCAGCAGCTGCGCATGGCGCGGCTGATCGGGCTGCCGCTTGGTCAGCAGTTTGCCGCAAGCGACGTCTACAACTACAACCCTGAAATCATCTACACGTTGGATACCGCGCTGGACCGTGCGTTTCAACACCGGCAGGATCTGCTGGCCGCGGTTGCCAGCGTGAAGGCCGCGGATGCTGGGGTGAAAGCGGCGCACAGTGAGCATCTGCCGAGTGTGCAGATCCGTGCCGATGCAGGCATTGCCGGCACTTCGCCGACGCAAACGTCGCTGGGCGTGTACACCGTTGAGGGTATCGTTACGATCCCGGTGTACAACGGCGGCCGTATCGCCGGCGACGAGCGGCAGGCGGAGGCAGCGCAGCGGCAGCGCAAGGCCGAGTACGAAGACACGCGCGCGCAGGTCGATCAGGATGTGCGCCTGGCTTATATACAGTTGAACGCGGCCAACCACCAGGTGGTGCTTGCGCGGCATAACCAGGACCTTGCGCATGACACGCTCACGCAGTCCACGGATCGCTTTGCGGCCGGCGTTACCGACACCGTGGAAGTTGTGCAGGCCGAGCAGGCCTTGGTGCAGGCTGACGACGACCTGATCACCGCGCTGTTTGAACACAACCTTGCGAAGCTCTCGCTTGCCCGCGCCATGGGCGAGTCTGAGGAGACTTTGCCACAACTCCTTCGGAAGTGACGATGCCCGACGAATCGCCCATGGATACCGAACACACACTGCCCGCGCCGGAGCATCATGCTCTGCTGCCCGAGCATGCCTCCGCTGCCAGTATCGGCGAGTCTGCTCCACCACCGCCGGATAACGACCTGGCGATGCGCATGCTGTATGACGAGCAGCAGCGTCTGCGCGCGGAATTAGAGGAGCTTCGCAAGAAAGACAAGGACAAGCAAGGTGGCGGCAAGAAGGAGGGTGGGGACAAAAAGGAAGAGGGCGGCGATACGAAAGAAGAGGGCGGCGGCGACGATAAGGACAAAGAGAAGAAGCCGAAGACTGTTGAAGAAGAAGCTGTGGAGAAGCGCAAGAAGGCGCGCTACATTTTCCTTGGTGTGATCGGGCTTATTCTCCTCGTCCTCTTAGGCATTCTCCTGCTCTGGTATCTCGGCAGTTATGAGAACACGGACGATGCGTTTGTCGATGGCCACACGGATCCGATCAGCACACGCATTAACGGGACCGTGGCCAATGTTTTCGTTGAGAACACCTACCGTGTAAAGAAAGGCCAGCTGCTGCTGGTGCTTGATCCACGCGATAACGAGGTTGCCAAGGAGCAGGCGATTGCCGCGTATGAGCAAGCCCAGGCAGCAGTTCGCACCCAGCAGCCGCAGGTACCCATCACGTCCGAGCAACAGGGCACCCAGGTTCTAAGTTCTGAGTTGGACGTGGTGCGCTACGAGGCGCAGGTTCATCAGAACGAGGAGCAGTACGAGGCAGCCGTTGCGAACCTGCATGAGGCCGAAGCGAATGCGGCAAACGCGGATCGCGAAGAGGAGCGGTATCGCCAGCTTGTGGTGAAGGATGAGGTGTCGCAAGAGCAGTATGACCAGCGGCTGACACAGGCGAAGGCGCAGAACGAAGAGGTGGCTTCGCGCCGCCGGCAAGCCGAGGCTGCAAAGCGCGTGGTGAATCAAAGCCAGGCACAGCTTGACCAGGCACGTGCTCAGGCCAAGCGCGACCGTGCCAACCTGCCGCTGCAGATCGAGATGCAGCGGCAGACGCTGGCCCAGCGCAAGGCGCAGGCGGCCAGCAACAAGGCACAGGCAGATCAGGCCGAGCTGAACCTTGAGTACACGCGGATTTACGCGCCGGAAGACGGCATTGTGGGTAACAAGCAGGTGCAGGTGGCAACGCGTGTTACGGCGGGGCAAGAGCTCTTATCGCTTACGCAGAGCAATGATATGTGGGTGACGGCCAACTTCAAGGAGACGCAGATCCAAAAGATGCGCAAGGGGCAGACAGTCAATATCCACGTCGATGCTCTGGATGAGGACTTCAAGGGTTTTGTGGAGGATTTGCCGGGTGGCACGGGCGCGGTGTACAGCCTGCTGCCGCCGGAGAACGCCACCGGCAACTATGTAAAGGTGGTGCAGCGCCTGCCTGTTCGTATCCGCTTCAATCCCGGACAAAAGGATATGGAGCGGCTTGCGCCCGGCATGAGCGTGGAACCGAAGGTTTGGTTCCGTTGAGCGTGACCGCGAAGGAGACGCATGCCAGAGGGTGGTAAGGCGCCGACAGCGGTGAACCCATGGTTTATTGCCGTGGCTGTGATGCTCGCGACGTTCATGGAGGTGATGGATACATCCATTGCCTCGGTTGCTGTACCGTATATCGCCGGCAGTACCGCGTCCACGAACGACCAGGCTGAGTGGGTGCTTACGGTTTATCTTGTGGCGAATGCTATTTTTCTGCCGGCAAGTAACTATTTATCGGAACGGTTTGGCCGTAAGAACTACCTGATCGCATCGATTGGACTGTTTACGGTAGCCTCGTTTTTCTGCGGTATTGCACCCACGCTGCCGTTCATTCTGGTGGCGCGCGCTCTGCAGGGCATTGGCGGCGGCGCGCTGCAGCCGCTGTCGCAGGCGATCCTGATCGAGAGTTTCCCGCAGGAGAAACAGGGGCAGGCGCTTGGCATGTACGCACTTGGCGTGGTGCTTGCCCCGGTCATTGGTCCGGCGCTGGGCGGCTACCTGACCGATGCGGTCTCGTGGCGCTGGGCGTTCTACATCAACATTCCGATCGGCGTTATCGCTATGTTGCTGCAAAGCCGCGTGCTGCAGGATCCGCCGTACATTAAGAATGCAAAGCCGGGTAAGCTGGACACCATCGGTCTTGGCACGCTTGGCCTGTGGGTGGGCTGCCTGCAATTCATTCTGGATAAGGGTCAGGAAGACGACTGGTTTGGGAACACGAAAATCCGCATCGCGTTTGGTGTGATGCTCTTCTCGCTTGCGGCCTTTCTGATTCGAGAGTTCCAGGCCGAGAAACCGCTTATCGATCTTCGAGCACTGAAGAATCGCAACCTTGCGCTTGGCTGTTTCCTTGTAACCATGCTTGGCGCTTTGCTGTATGCGCTGACGACGGTGTTGCCAGTCTTCTACCAAACGCAGCTGGGCTATAACGCGACGAAGGCCGGCCTCGTTGTGAGTCCGCGAGGCCTCGGATCGGTGGTTGCATCGCTTGTGGTTGGGGCGATCCTCGCCAAAGCCGATGCTCGCAAACTCGTTGCATTCGGTTTCTTCTTGCTCGGCGCCAGCAGTCTTGTGCTGGGACAGATGACGCTCGACATAAGCTTCTGGTCGCTCTTCTGGCCCATTACCATCAGCGGCCTTGGGCTTGCGCTCGTGTTTGTGCCGCTGTCGCAGGTGGCGCTTGGCACGCTGTCGAAGGCTGAGGTGGGCAATGCCAGCGGCATTTTCAACTTCCTGCGGAATATCGGCGGGTCGGTTGGGATTTCATGCGTGAACACGATCGCGCTGCGGCATCTGCAGACGCATCGCAATGACCTGGTGCATAGCTTCACCAATGGCAATCCGTTGCTGATTCGACAGCTCAGCATCCTCACACAACAGATGAGTCAACATGTGGGCCCGCGTCTTGCGCAGCTACGGGCTATCGCTATTACCGATAACGGACTGAACGCGCAGGCGCAGATCTACGCCTATGTGGACGACTTTCGCTACCTGGCTATGCTTGCGTTTATTTGTGCGCCGATCGCGTTCGTGCTGAAGCGGCCACCGAAGGGTAAACAGGCAGCAGCGGGCTGATATCCGCACACGCATGAACATGGCCGCGCAGATGTCGAAGCTGCGCGGCCATTTCGATTGCAGCTACTTCTTCATGTGGTTCATGAAGACAAACGTGCCGTAGATGCCCGAGGTGGTGATGTCGGGCTTGCCGTCGCCATTGAGGTCACCGACCGCGAAGTGCGAGCCGACGCCGGACATGTTGTGCACCAGCGTTGGAACGAAGGTGGCTCCGCCCGGCGCTGACTTGTCACGCTTGACGGTGTAGACATACAGCACGGCTGGTCCCATGGGGTCAGGATCGCCGTAGTCGAACAGGTGCGACATGGCGCGTTTGCCGGTGATCATGTCGGGGATGCCATCGCCGTTCATGTCGGCGAACGAGACCGCGTGCGGCTCAGTAAAGCTGACGCCGCCTGCGTTCTTATCAAGGAACGAATCCATGATGGTGTGTTTGACGAAGGTGATTTTGCCGCCTTCGCGCTTCTGCTCATACCAGGCGAGACCGTAGCCGTGGCCTTCAAGCGACGTAACCACATCATTCAGGCCGTCGCCGTTGACGTCGTAGACACCCATCTGCGCGCCGCCTGCACCGCCCTGCGTGTGGCCCCAGCGGCCGAACGATTCGGGATGATACTTCCACGGTCCCGGCGGCGTGCCCTTTTTGGGCTGCTCCCACCAGCCGTAGGCGCTGATGAAGTCATTGAGGCCGTCGCCGTTGATGTCGCCCACTCCGAGACCGTGCCCAATAAATGCGCCCCAAGGGCCTTCTTCGGACACGGACACGGTGATCCATGGCGCATCGGGATGTGCCCAGTCCGGATGCGAGTACTGCAGCTTGTTTTGACCCGCGTGAATGATCTCTGGTTTACCGTCACCGTCGATGTCGGCGAGCAGGGTATCTTCATTGCCGATGGGCTTGAGCACGACGCGCGAATCCCAGTGGCGTGACTCGCCCTTGGGGTTGATGTAGAGCGTGGCCGTGCCGATGCCGGCCTGTCCGCTCATGACCAGAACATCGGGCCAGCCATCGCCGGTGAAGTCATACGCAAGGTTCACCATGGCGCGTTGGGGGTATTCCGTACCGGGGTTGTAGGGCAGCGGCGTGTAGATTTCGTGCGCCTCGCTGAAGTCCGGGCCCAGGAAGTAGTACGGGCCGGCGATCACGTCCGGAATGCCATCGTGGTTGATGTCTGCGATCGCCGTGCTCCAGGTGAAGTAGAAGCCGTTCAGGTGGGCCATGGAGAAGTCGGGCGACAGCGTCTCCTTCATCTTCATCATTTCGAGATCGCGATACTCGATGTCCTTGAATTCGACCGCTCCGGTGCCGCCCACATACAGTGCGATGGGGCCGTAGGTTTCGGCCGAAACCGGCGCCGTCACCTTCTCAAGCGGGGAGCGCGTGCCGACAAAACCGCCGATGCCGAAGGTGGGGTCCAGCATGTCCTGGTACAGGATGATGTTGACGGCATTCCACTCGCCGGGGTGGTAGGCGCTCGAAGGCGGATCGAGATCGGGAAAGTGGATGTCTTTAGGCAGCGGGCGAACGCGGAAGGCGTCCGACTTAAAGAACTCCATCGTCTCCGGGGGCATGTTCGCGCCCATGGGCGAAGGCAGGCCGCCCTCGCCGTCGTTCTTTAGCAGCTTTTCGCGCGTCAGTTCCTTGCCCTCCGGGCTCAGTGTGACGGCGTAGGAGACGAAGTCACCGGGCGTGAGTGAAACGTAGGTGCCCGCCCAACCAGCCGATGTCTTGTGCGTGCGGAAGAGGATGCCTGTTTTGCAGCCGGCCGTGCAGTGGATGTTTGCGAAAAAGCCGACATCGGTGAGCGGCTTATCCAGCATCAGCCATCCGCCCGCAGCGCCCGTCGGTTTGCCTGTGATGGTGCCGTTGCCGGCGCTCCAGCTGGCGGCGCCGACCTTGGAGAGCGACGCGATGTTGCTCCCGTCAACCATGTAATCCGCGCGGAAGTTCGGTCCCTGCGCGTTTGCGGCGGATGTTCCAGTAGCAACCGCAGCGGCTATGAGCCAGGCTGCAATCCTGTTTCGTTTCATGGTTCGCTCCTCAATCACAAACGCTCGCCGGGCGAGACCGCGAGCGGCAAGCGGATAGGTTTGCATTGTGAATACTAGCCATTCCAAAGCGCTATTGAACAGTTCAGAACATGAAACATTTCCTTATGGGAACTTTGCCCATTTTCCCGCGAGACTTCTTTGCGTGTCCTTGTGCAGAATGGTGTGGTTCGAAATCGTTTGTTGTAACCCGATCCGGAGATCCTGAACGGCGCGGGGTGGAGGCTGTACCGATGCAACACTCTTGTCGTCCCCTGGCGCCGTCGCCGGTACGTCCTAACCGGACGGATGTTGTGCGGAAGGCCGCTGCCGTGTTTGCCTTTGCGGCTGTCGCTGCCTCTGCCGGCGCGCAGAATAAAGCGTGGGCTGATTACGGCGGCGATCCGTCGAATTCGCACTACGTCGATCTGAAGCAGGTTACCAAGCAGAACGTGGGCAAGCTGAAAGTGGCGTGGACCTACAACTCCGGGGACGAAGCCTCGTACGTGTTCAACCCCGTCGTGGTGGACAACGTTATGTACGTGGTGGCTCGTAACACGTCGTTGGTGGCCCTTGACGCGACGACCGGCAAGGAACTCTGGGTGCACACCGGCATGCAGGGCATTGCGCTGCGCGGCATCAACTTTTGGAAGAGCAAGGACGGCAGGGACAAGCGCCTGATCTTCCAGATCAAGCAGCAGCTCCAGGAGATCGACGCAAAGACCGGCAAGTCGATTGACACGTTTGGCGAGGGTGGCGTGGTCGATCTGCGGCTCGGGCTGCGTAACGATCCGAAGAGCATTGACCGCGTGCAATCCAACAATCCGGGCAAGGTCTTTGAGGACCTCATCATTATGGGTTCCGCTCCCGGTGAAAACTTCGTCTCGCCGCCAGGCGATCTGCGTGCGTACAACGTGGTGACGGGCAAGCTGGTCTGGCAGTTCCACACCGTGCCTCGCCCAGGCGAACGCGGCTACGATACGTGGCCCAAAGAGGCATGGCGCTATGCGGGCGGCGCGAATACATGGGGTGAGCTGTCTGTCGACGAAAAGCGCGGCATCGCCTACTTCCCGCTTGGCTCTGCGACGTTTGATTTTTACGGCGCGGACCGCATCGGTGATGACCTGTACGGCGACTGCATCCTGGCGCTGGACGCGCGCACGGGCAAGTACCTGTGGCACTTCCAGGAAGTGCATCATGACCTTTGGGATTACGATCCCACGTCCGCACCGCAGCTTACCACCATCAAGAAGGATGGCAAGTTGATGGATGTGGTCGCGCAAGCGGGTAAGTCCGGCTTCCTGTATGTGCTGGACCGCGTGACCGGCAAGCCCATTTGGCCCATGGAAGAGCGCCCGGTGCCGGCCAGCAGCATGCCGGGTGAAGCGGCTTCCAAGACACAGCCGTTTCCGACGGCTCCTCCAGCATTCGCCCGGCAGAAGTTCACGTCTGCCGACATCAATCCGTTGCTGCCGGAAGCGCAGAAGGCGGAGTTGAAGAAGCGCGTCGATGCCATGCGGAATGACGGCATCTTCACACCGCCGGGCCTGGACGAATCCGTCGAAATGCCGGGCAATCGCGGCGGATCGAACTGGGGCATGACTTCGGCCAATCCCACGGACGGTACGGTGTATGTGGTGAGCGTGGATGCGCCGGCGTTCCTGAAGCTGGCGAAGTCGCAGCCCACCATGGCGGAGGCCGCCGCAGGCATGAACCCCAACGGCGGGGCGTTCATCATGGGTGACCCCAACGTGGACAAGCTGCCGGGACACGCCGTGTACCAGAAGAACTGCCAGGTCTGCCATGGGGCCGATCGCGGTGGTGGCGGCCCAGTGCCGTCGTTGCAGAACGTGACCGCCCGGCTGAATGAGGACACCATCGCGGCGACCATCCAGAACGGGCAAGGCCAGATGCCGTCGTTCGCAAGCCTGTCGGCCAAAGAGATCCAGGATGTTATCGGCTACCTGCAGGCCAGTGCGACGGACGCGACACCGCCTCCACCCAAGGATATGAGCGGCAACATTGTGGGCAATGGCGGCGTGCCGGCCGGCGATGTGCTGGCGAAGAAGTATCTCGCGAGCGCGCCGAAGTCATACGGCCTGATGGATGGTCCGGTGTATCCCGAAGGCTCCGGCAATGTGCCGACGGATCGCTACTTCACCGGCTGGAACGTGATGTATGCGTTTGAGGCGCCGCCGTGGAATACCTTCACGTCGTACGACCTGAACAAAGGCACCATCAAGTGGCAGGTGCCGGTGGGCGATGCTCCGGGCATTATGACGGAACAGCGCGGTGTATTGCCGACGTCGACGGGCCTGGTCTTCTTTGCGACGGGCGACGCCAAGCTGCGGGCATTCGACGCAGACAACGGCAAGGTCATCTGGACGACCGATCTGCCGGCAGGCTCGCGTGGCCAGCCTTCAATGTACGAGGCAAACGGCAAGCAGTACCTGGTGGTGAACGCCACGAACAGCCTGACCTTGACGGACGGAAATCCAGCGCATAACCCACCGCCACGCGATCTGCATCGCCAGTACGTGGTGTATGCACTGCCGGACGAGCCAAAGAAATAACTACAGCACTGCGGCAAGACAGAGCGGGAGCAAGAGAGAACAGGAAAGCGAGATCGCTTTTCTGCCTCTCGTGCTCTCGCCTTTTTCGTTGATGTTCTCGTATCGCGAGCGGCAACGCTCTACAGCCGCTTTGACCCGTCTTACTTGCCTTGGGTCAACAAGGCTCGACAGTGGCGAGCGATCTGTAGCTCTTCCTGTGCGGGCAGCACCTGGACCTTGCCGGTATCAGGGGAGTCGATGCCGAGGAACGACAGGCGCTCACAGATTTTGCTGCGAACCGCGGCGCTGTGTTCGCCGATGCCGCCGGTGAATACGAGCAGATCGAGACCGCCGAGCAGCGCGGCGTATGCGCCGATCTGCTTGCAGATGCCGGTGCAAAAGACATTGACGGCAAGCGCCGCGGAGGCATCGCCGGATGCTGCTTTGTCGAGCAGGGCCTTCATGTCACTCTCGCCGCCGGACAGGCCCTTGAGCCCGCACTGCTTATTGAGCAGTTGCTCTAACGCATCCGCATCGAGATGCTTGTTCCGCATCAGGTACAGGACCACGCCGGGATCGAGATCGCCCGTGCGCGTACCCATGGGCACACCGCCCGTTGGCGTCAGGCCCATGGACGTGTCCATGGAAGAGCCATTGCACACGGCCGTGACGCTGGCGCCATTGCCGAGGTGGGCGAAGACGGCGCGCGCAGGAACGGCGCTGCCCAGGCGATGCACGATGGACTCATACGACAGCCCATGGAAGCCGTAGCGCATTACGCCTTCGTCGAAGAGATTGCCGGGCAGGGGCAGATGTGATGCGACAGGCGGCATGGCGCGGTGGAAGGCCGTGTCGAAGCATGCGAACTGGGGCACCTGCGAAAACGCCTGCTTTGCTTGCCGGTACAGGCTCAACGCGGAAGGAATGTGCAACGGCGCGAAGTGTACCGCGGCCTCAAGCTGTGCTTCGACGTCCGGTGTGATCAACTGATGCTCGCGCAGGTGTGGACCGCCGTGCACGATGCGGTGGCCGATGGCTACGGGCGCGGAGGAGATTTGCTTCTGGAACGCATCGACCAGCCGCGTGAAGGCTTGCTCCTGCGACTCAAGGATGTGTTCTTCCTGCAGCAGCACCTCGCCCTCGGCCGATCGCAGATGCACTTCACCGCTGTCGCGCCCAATGCCGTCCGCACTGCCTTCGAGCAACGGCGTTTCGTCCTCGCCGTCCGGTTTGAACAAACCGAACTTCAACGAGGACGAGCCGCTGTTGAGGACGAGGATGAGTTCCTGTTCCGGGGTAGGCATGCTGCTATCCACCCCATGTCCAGTTGCGGATCTCTTCCGTATCGATGCCCTCGGCGTAGGCGTAATTCAGGTTGACGATGATCTCTTCCTTCAGCCATTCCTTCACGTGTGCCGCCGTGGCCTGCAGGCGCGGCACGCGGTCGATGACATCGATGGAGATGTTGAAGCGGTCCACCTGGTTGATGATGGCAAGTTCCAGCGGTGTGTCGATGTTGCCCTTCTCCTTGTAGCCGCGCACGTGGAAATTGGCGTGGTTTGTGCGGCGATAGGTCAACTTATGGATAAGCGAGGGGTAGCTATGAAAGTTGAAGATGACGGGCTTGTCCTTCGTGAACAATGAGTCAAAGTCTCGATCGTTCAGGCCGTGAGGATGTTCCATCGCCGGCATGAGGCGAAAGAGATCGACCACGTTGACGAAGCGAATCTTCAGGTCAGGAAAGTGCTTCTTCAGGATTTCGACTGCGGCGAGCGTTTCCATGGTGGCGATGTCGCCGGCACAGGCGAGCACGATATCCGGCTCGGCGTTCTGATCTGTGCTTGCCCAATCCCATATGCCGATGCCCTTGGTGCAGTGCTTCACGGCTGCATCCATGTCGAGGAAGACGAGATGCGGTTGCTTGTCTGCGACGATGACGTTGAAGTAGTCCACTGAGCGCAGGCAATGATCGGCAACGCTGAGCAGGCAATTCGCGTCGGGCGGCAGATAGATGCGGACGACTTCCGGGCTCTTGTTGGTAACAACGTCAAGGAAGCCGGGATCCTGGTGCGTGAAGCCGTTGTGATCCTGCCGCCACACGAGCGATGTGATGAGCAGGTTGATGGAGGAGATGGGCGCTCGCCAGTCGAGTTCTTTCTTCGATTTTTCTAGCCACTTGGCATGCTGGTTGAACATGGAATCGATGACATGCACGAACGATTCGTAGCTGGAGAAGAAGCCGTGCCGGCCGGTAAGCACGTAGCCCTCGAACCAGCCTTCGAGCGTGTGTTCGCTCAGCATCTCCATCACACGGCCATCCGGCGTGATCTCTGTTCCATCGGCGTCCTCAGGCTTGTATTCGGCGACCCAGACTTTCTCGGACGCGGCGTAGATGCCGTCGAGCTTGTTGGAGGCGGTTTCGTCCGGACCGAAGACGCGGAAGCTCGTCATGTTGCGCTTCATCACGTCGCGCAGGAAGGTGGCCAGCACGGCAGTGGGCGACTGATACAGCTTGGCGTGTCCGCCCGCATCCACGGCGTAGTCCTCAAAGACAGGCAACTCCAACGGCTTGCGCAGAAGTCCGCCATTTGCATGGGGATTCGCGGTGATGCGCCGTTCGCCCACCGGCGCCATGGCTTGCAGTTCCGGCACCAGCCGTCCCGACTCGTCGAACAGTTCTTCGGGCTTATAGCTGTGCAGCCAGTCTTCCACCTGCTTGAGTGCGGCAGGATTGGTCTTGGGATCGAGGATGGGAATCTGGTGCGCGCGCCAGAAGTCTTCCACCTTGTGGCCGTCCACTTCCTTTGGGCCGGTCCAGCCTTTGGGCGAGCGCAACACGATCATGGGCCATGCCGGCCGTTCAAATTGACCTGCAGTCCTGGCCTGCTGCTGGATCGTGCGTATCTCCAGCACGCATGCCTCAAGCGTCTCCGCCATCAGCTGGTGCATGGTCTCCGGATCGTTGCCTTCCACAAAGTGGGGCTTGTAGCCGTAGCCGAGCATCAGCCACTCCAGTTCCTGCTTGGGAATGCGCGCAAGAATCGTTGGGTTCGCGATCTTGTAGCCGTTCAGGTGCAGTATGGGCAGCACAGCGCCGTCGCGGATGGGGTTGAGGAATTTGTTGGCATGCCATGAGGTCGCAAGCGGACCCGTTTCGGCCTCGCCGTCGCCCACAACGCAGGTCACAATCAGGTCCGGATTGTCGAATGCAGCGCCGTAGGCGTGGGACAGGCTATAGCCCAGCTCACCGCCTTCGTGAATCGAGCCTGGCGTCTCCGGTGTGCAATGACTGCCAAGCGCGCCTGGGAACGAGAATCGCCGGAAGAGGGTGAGCATGCCCTGCTCGTCCTGGCTGCATTCGGGATAGATCTCCGAGTAATGGCCTTCCAGGTAGCCGTTGGACAGCGTGGCGGGCGCGCCGTGTCCAGGGCCGGCGATGTAGATCATGTCCAGGTCGTATTTGCGGATAAGCCGATTCAAGTGAACCCAGATGAAGGACTGGCCGGCATCAGAGCCCCAATGGCCAAGCAGTCGATTCTTGATGTGTTCCGGCTTGAGAGGCTCACGCACCAGGGGGTTCGCACGCAGATAGAGCATGCCGGCGGAAATGTAGTTGCACGCTCGCCAGTACGCATGCATGTTCTGCAGTTCTTCGGCAGTCAGGAGTGCATTGTTCTTCGATTCAGTCATGCGAGATCTCCGGGTGGGGCGTTGAACGCGCGTTCGTTTGGATCCACAGAGGCCTACTTGCTTTGATGGGCGCACGATCAATACCGGATACTCCACCCTGGCGAGAAGATGCGCCACACGCCACGTTCGATGTATTTCAAGGTGAAATCAAGGTGAAATGAACTCGCGCGCGGGGCCGGCCCAAACAGGTTGGTATGTCGAGGCGGGCACCGCCGTCTCAGGCCACTGGGAGGGCCGAGCGTTGAGACAGCTTGACTTATGGGGTTTCTGCGTGTTGTCTAGGAAAAGACCCTGATGCCGACACGAGATCCAAGACGGACCGCACGCGGGCACTTTGTTCTGTGTCTGCTGCTGTTCGCTGCTCTGCTTGGTATGTCGGTTGCGGCTGCCGCGCACGTGCATACGGACTCGGGCGTTCATGACGCACAGTGCGCGCTGTGCATGACATGCGGCCATCTGGTTGCTGTGAGCGCAGCGATCGTTCTGAGCCTGTTCGTCTCTGCTCCGGAACGTGAATGGACCGCAGGTGCTGAGCCGCATTGGGCATCACGCTGGCTGCCGCCTGCGCAGCGCGTCCGACCTCCACCAGCCATCTAGTTTCTCCCTGCTCATGCAGGTGTTGCGCCGCTTGCTGCATGCGGTGAGACACCTGTTTGCACCGCGTTCTTAGCGATCGTTGGGAAAGCTATATGTTGCGAGCCGGCTTAGCATTATCGCCACCGTTACGTACCATCCGGATCCGCGCCTGCATTGCAGTGCTGCTGCTGCTGGTGCTGGGCCTGGCGCAAGCGGTACATCATCACGATCTGTGGCTGCCGCATGCAAACGCTGGGGCAGGAGCAAACCTTACCGTAGATGCTCCGGACGTGAACAGCACCGATGTGTGTTGTTCGCTGTGCATGGCGTTGCACGTTTCGCAGCCTGAAGCCACGCGATATCAGCTGCCGCTTCTGCGCCAGGCAGCAGCCCCGCCTGCCGTGCTGCCGGCCATCAGGCGGGCGCACGGTTTCGTCTTCAGTCTCTTCGGTCGACCTCCTCCGTTCGCGGCATAGTTCCGTCTCTATTGATTCACCATGATCCCGTCCACAAGGTCGAGGAACCCCGTGTTTGTCCATCCGCCACGACGGATGGCCCCCAGAGATTGCAGGAGATACCTTATGAAGAGGCTGAAAGCTTTACGGCTTTTGCTTGTATTGGTGATGGCCGGCGTATGCGCCGCATGCACCACCAATAGGATGAACGCCCAGAGTACGTCCGGCGTTGTTACAGGCCTGGTGAAAGATACCACTGGAGCCCCACTGGCCGGTGCAAGCGTGACGATTGAGAATGCTGCAAGCGGCTACTCCAGCAAGACGAGGACCGGCAGCGATGGCGCCTATCGCTTTCCTAACCTGCCATTCAACCCATACCGCGTGAGCGTGCAAAGCAGCGGTTTCAAGCAGGCAAGCAGCAATGTGCAGGTCTCAAACACAGTGCCCGTGAGCGTTCCCTTCACGTTGGTTGTCGGATCGAGCGCTACGGTATCCGTGGAAGCGGGGCCGCAGATGGTCGAGAATGATCCCACATTCCATGCCGATATCGATCGTTCGGTGATTGAGCATCTGCCGATTGAGAGTCCGTCCAGTTCGCTGAGTTCCATCGTGACGCTTACCTCGCCCGGTGTAGCAGCAGACTCGAACGGCCTGATGCATGGCCTTGGCGACCACGCGGAGAACTCGTTCAATATCGATGGACAGCCGATAACAGATCAGCAGAGCAAGGTCTTCTCCAACCAGGTTCCTGCAGCCGCCGTGCAATCGCTTGAGGTGATCGACGGTGCGCCACCCGCGGAGTTTGGCGATAAGACGTCGCTCGTGGTGAAGGTAACAACGCGGTCGGGGCAGGGCGTGCGGCAGCCTACGGGAGAGTTGAAATTTTCCTATGGCAGCTTTGGCAGTAGTTTTCTCTCGTTTAATACCGCCGTTGGCGGCGATAAATGGGGTAACTTTCTAGCGATCGATGGGCTGCAGAGCGGCCGGTTTCTTGATGGCCCTGAATTTGCCGTCTTCCATGACAAGGGTAATGAAGAGAACTTCTTTGATCGCGTGGATTATGACTTCACGCCGAAGGATTCCATCCACTTCAATGCTCAATACACGCACTCATGGTTTCAGACTCCGAATGACTATGAAAACCTGGGTGTCACGGATGTGAACGGCAATGTGGTCGGTAACACAGACCAGCGTTCGAAGATTGAGACCCTTAACTTCGCGCCCAGTTACACCCACATTATCAGCCCGGAGTCTGTGGCGAATATTGGTTTCTACATCCGCCGGGACGGGTATAACTACTATCCCAGTGCTAACCCTCTCGCGGATTTTTCACCGGACCAGCAGCAGGAGAGCGTGGTGCAGTATCGAACGCTAACCAACGCCGGTGTCCATGCCGACGTTTCCTATGTACACCATGCAAACAATGTCAAACTTGGTGGTCAATATCAACAAACGCTTCTCCGCGAGAACGATAACATCGCCGTCGTCGATCCAACCATTACTCCCGTCTGCATTGATGCTTCAGGCAATCCAGCATCCTGCACCACGCCGGGGGCAACGGCCAATCCGAATGTGAACGCGGCCCTGTTGCCGTACGACCTGACACAGGGCGGCACGTACTACCACTGGCAGGGGCGCGCCGATGTGAAGCAGCTGGCACTGTATGGAGAAGACCAGATCACGCTGGGTAATCTGCTGGTCAATTTCGGTGTGCGCGGCGACTTCTACAACGGGCTTACCATTCAACGGCAGGCTGAGCCGCGTGCCGGCATGTCGTACAACATCAAGCAGAGCGGCACCGTGCTGCGTGTCTCCTACGCACGCACGCAGGAGACGCCGTTCAACGAGAACCTTGTGCTGTCCTCGTATGGATGCGCGGACACCGTGCTCTACAACATCTTCTCCACGCTTTCGGAAGGACAGTGCACCAGCAGCACGCCGCAGGCGACGCCGTTCAATCCCGGCTTCCGCAATGAGTTTCATGCGGGCTTCGGACAGTCCATTGGCCGGCACGTTGCCGTGAACGGTGAGTACCTGTGGAAGTACACGCACAATGCGTATGACTTCAGCGTGCTTGGCACCACACCCATCACCTTTCCTATCGAGTGGCACAGCTCGAAGATCCCCGGCTATGCCCTTAGTGCGACGGTGTCGAACATCAAGGGCTTCAACCTGCGCTTCAATGCGTCTTCCGTGGCTGCACGCTTTTTCACACCTCAACTCGGCGGCGTAGGCGCAACGCCCGTCAGTACGAACGCCGCTACAGGCTTCACGCCGTTCCGCATCGATCACGATGAGAAGTTCAACCAGACAACGCACATCGAGTATCACCTCCCCTTTCACAAGAGCCTTTGGTATGGGTTTAACTGGCGCTATGACTCGGGCCTTGTTGCCGGAGCGGCCCCTTGCTACAACCCCAATGGAGCCAACACGGATTGCGATCCCAGCACGGCGATCGTTCTGCCGAATGGACAGCCGGGTATCGATCTATCCGGCTTGTCGTCCGACCAACAGTTCCAGTCGGGTTTGACATGCGACGGTGTTGCGGCGACACCGTACCAGGGCTTTCAATCCTGCGATGTGAGCGGTCTGAAATCCAAGCTGCTCAGCATCCCTGCACCGAATACGGAGGATGCGGATAAGAACCCGTCTCGCATCGCTCCGAGGAATGTGTTCGATATGGCGCTGGGAGACGACAGCATCATCCACTTTGGGACGAACGATCGATATCATTTGGGAGCCACACTTACGGCAATCAATATCGCCAATAAGTATGCACTCTATAACTTCCTCTCAACCTTCTCGGGTACCCATTACCTGACCCCGCGAACCGTCACGGCAGAAGTCGCGTTTCATTTCTGATCTGCATGGGCTTGCGTCATCACGTGTGTTGTGGTGACGCAAGCCTTGCGGGACTCCGGTCATGAAAGCGATGCGCTCTCGCAATCTGTTCCGTAGACGCGGCGCCCGGCGTGGTCGCCGCGGTTCAGACGCCATGTCCAGGATGGAAGTCGCAACCCTTGTGTTGCTGTTACTCGCCATGTTGATAGCGATGGCGATAGGCGCGTACCGGGCCTATGTCTACAAGGGGCGAATGATCATTGTTCATGCACGGACGCCCGTGTCTTCATGGCGAGCGCCGAAGCATGCTGAAGTATGACTACTTCGTGCTGGTTACAGCCATGCTGTTGTCGTCCAGGTTGCGGTCAATAAGCTTGTTGAATGGATCGATACCGGCAAGTTCGGGCTTCTCGTTTAGCACAAAGGTGAAGGTCTGCTTCGCTCCGGTAATGCGTTCTTTACGGACGCTGAGCGGCGTCTCTTCACCCTTCTTGCCCTTGAAGACACCGACATCCATCCAGTCGTTCATCGGCGCCGCGGTTTCGTTGCCATTGCCGTCGGCGTATTTCTTGCCACCCTGCACCGTAAGTGTGACCAGGTATTTGCCTCGGGGTTGGGATTGCGCCGTGGCTGATACGGCTTTGTTGTCATACAGCGTGATCTTCTCGAAGCTGTCGTCGATGAAGTACTGCAAGTCAGCGGGTGTCTGCGCGCGGAGTGCGGCTTCCATCAGCCGCGTGTCAGGATACGGACCGGATGTTGCGTCCGTGGCGTTGGCATAGCGGTACTGCATCAGGAAGTTATGCAACGCCAGGTTTACTTTGTCTTCGCCGATGTAATCGGACAGTGCGTAAAAAATGAGGCTGCCCTTCTGGTACCAGACGTAGGCTTCTCTCTGCACCTGCGCCAGCGGCGGCTCCTTGCGTGTTTCGCCCGAGCGTCCGCGGAGATAGCCGTCTAACTCGTGTGACAGGAACTTATGCATCTGCGTGTCGCCGTAATGGTGCTGCATGACGCGCAGCGCGGAGTATTCCGCAAGCGATTCCGACATCATGTTCGAGCCGACCACAGCACCGCCGATGAGCTGGTGTGCCCACCATTGGTGTGCCAGTTCGTGAGCTACAACGAAGTAGGTAAAGTCGATGTCCTTCTTCGGGTCCAGAACGCGCGACAAGAAGAAGTCCTCAGTAAACGGGGACGTGTTCGAAAATGACTGCGCAAACTGTCGATAGCGCGGAAACTCCAGGATACGGAACTGGCGGTATTGAAACGGGCTGTAGTTAGCCTGGTAGTAATCCAGGCCGGAGCGCACGCCGTTCATCATTTCGTCGACATCCCATGCATGGTGATAGTCGTAATACACCTCAACCGAGATGCCCTTATAATTTTGCTTTTTGACCTGATAGCGGCCCGAAACAAACGAGAAGAAATCCAAGATCGGCGTATCGCCCATGTCATACGCGTAGTAGTGGCGGCCGTTGGCATGCCAGTCCTTTACAAGATAGCCAGGCGACAGTGCGATCTGGTCGTCCGGCGTGCTCACCGTAGCCTTGTAACTAATCCAGTCGGAGAACGGCGTGAAAAGATTGGTGACACTGCCATATGCATCGCCGCGTGCCGGCAGGTCTTCCAGTTGAGGCAGCTTCTCTTCCCGGCGACGGCGCGGATCAGAGATCTCCACGCTCTGGTCATAGCCAATGGTGGGGAAGTAACTTGAATCGAAGAACATGCCGTTGTAGGCAAGCTCAGGCCGCTCGCCGCCATCGCGGAAGCCGCGCGAAAGATAGCCGACCTTAAAGCTCATGTTGAGTTTCTCGCCGGGAGCGAGCGGCGTTTCGAGCTGGTAGATGGAGAACAGGTTGCGGAACGAACTGGATACCTTGTGGAAGGGCCGGTCGAACTGAATGTCCGAGACAGACTCTTTCGAGTTGGTGATGTAAAGCTGCTGGATGGGCACCGTGGTTTTGTTCTGCAGTACGAAGTGTCCCGTGCCTGAGAACGAACGATGATTTGGATCAAGATCGAGAGTGGTATCGACGGCGATAACCTTGGGGATCGGAGCCTTCTCAAACTTCTTGAAGTCACGCTCGTACCCGGCCTGGAAGCCGCGCAGTTGCTTTGTCGTGTAGAAGGGATTGAGCACGTGGCTGTTGTAGAAATACCAGCTGCCGCTGCCCACCGCGAGTAGGAGGAGTGCCAGCATGGCAGGCACAAGCGCAGGCAAACGTCGCCTGCCGACAGCCCACCGCGCGGCGAAGGTCTCTTCCGCACCACGGCGCGCAAAGGCCATGGACACGATGCCGAAGATGGCAACGATCGCAAACCAGTAGGTAATGGCCCAGAACAGCGCCGGTGCAAAGTGGCCGTACCGGTTCATGTCGGAGTAGGTATACGGCGGGGTGCCCATGGGCAACAGCAGCGAGCTCTCAAGACCGAAGCGAAAGAGAACGATGGTGCCGAGGAACACCGCGATCACGATCGCATGACCGATGAACTTGTTGGAGACCAAGGTCTGCACGAAGAACGCGATCAGCGTGTAGCTGATGACCTGCACAAAGACAATGAGGAAGAGTTCCTGGAAGTATTGGAGCAGATCGTACTGATGGAAGCCTGCGATGGTCTGCATGACGATGCCGCACACCATGGCAAGGATGAGTAGAAGCAACTGGACGACGCTGACCGCTGTGAACTTCGCAAGCCAGTCCGTCGATTCGCGCATAGGCAGCGCATCATGAATGCCGGCAAAGCGCGCGTCGCGTTCCTTCCAGATCAGTTCGCCCGCGTACAGGGCGGATACGATCAAAAGAAAGATGAACGAGTTGCCTTCCACGGACTGCAGCATGAGAAAGGTGACTGGGTAAACATTCTGGTCGCGCGCATGGCCTGCAAAATAACCATTGATGAGCGCGAAGACAGCAAGCAGAACAGCGATGGCCCAGAACGGTATCTCCCGCAGAATGTTCGAAACGTGGAGCCGTACCAGTGAGGCATATTGCTGCCACCGCAACGATGAGCCAAACACCTGGCGCACGTGCGGCAGCGCCACGGGCACCAGCGAACGCCGCGGCTTCACCTCAAGCGCGTCCTGTTCTTTGGCCTTTGCAGCGCGCTTGCCTTGCGACCGCGCCGTGAGTGTTTCCGCCGAGAGCGGAAAGGAGAAGTACGTGATGGCGAGTGCGATCACACCGACCGCAATCCACAGCAGGCGGTTGTACAGGAACACACCACCGTTCGCATGCGGCGACCACGAGAAGAGCAGCGAGTTCTTTTCCGCAACCGTCCAGTACCGTGCGACCACGTCGGTCATCTGCAGGCCAATGGGATCAAGGATGCCGGACCAGAAGTGCTCCAGCGAGCGTCTTGCGCTGAAGACCGCACTCAGGATGAGGTAGAGCAGGAAGAATGTAACGCCCTGCAGGTACACGATGAAGATTTTGCGCGAGAGCGCAGCCACCATGAAGAACAGCGCGCCCATGAAGAAGATCTGCACGCAGGTAATGGATAGGTAGCTTTGGATGTACCACCATAGGTGGCCGTGTACGATGCGTGTGTGGTCGGCCCACGGAGCGTACGTGCCCGCAATCTCTCCAAAGATCATGCCGGAGAACGCGAGAATGCACGTGACAAACGAACCGAGCCAGCGCCCACCGAGGTACGCGATCTTACGGATCGGCTTGGTGAAGACGATCTGATACGTGTCGCGCTGGAAATCGCGCAGCACCGCCGGCCCATACACGCCGGCCATCACGATGATGCCGAAGAAGCTGAAGAACGTGTACAGCGTGCCCGTGGAATAGGGCCCGTTCAGCAGCTGCTTGCCATTGCCCGTGTTGATGAAGTCCTCGGCGGCGATGGCCATAAAGCTGATCAGAAACCAGAGCAGGAAGTAGACGTAGGTCGATATGCTCTTGAGGCGAAACTTCAGCTCGAAAAAAAAGAACTCCAGGAAAAGCGGCATCGCGGCTTCCTTATAGAGATATGTCTGACTGTTAGCAAGAACGCTTTACGGGTTACGCTGCGGCTGGAACCGGTTTACGGTGGTTCGCAAGCTCGATGAAGTACACGTCTTCCAGGCCGGAGGCGACCGGCGTGAAGCCTTCACCGGGCGAGGCTTCGCTGTACACGCGCACTTCATGCTTGCCGCTGACCAGATGCGTGGAGATCAGTTGCAGGTCGGCTTCAATCGCGCGTAGTTCGCCATCGGTTGATACGATTTTGCTCCACACGCGGCCTTCCAGCGTTTCCAAGGCATCGTGCGGCGAACCCGCCAGCAACACCTGCCCAGAGGCGATAATGGCCATCTGCGAGCAGAGCTCGCGCACGTCTTCAACGATGTGCGTGGACAGGATCACCGTCACATCGCGGCCAATCGTCGCCAGCAGATTGAGAAAGCGATTGCGCTCCGCGGGGTCCAGGCCTGCGGTTGGTTCGTCCACAATGATGAGGCGTGGACTACCCAGCAGCGCCTGCGCAATGCCGAAACGCTGCTTCATGCCGCCGGAGTAGGTGCTGAGCGCCTTCTTCCGTGCATCCCACAGATTTGTCTGCTGCAGCAGCGCTTCGACGGAGTCCTTACGTTCGCCGGGAGATGTTATGCCCTTCATCACGGCAAGATGATTGAGCATGTCCACGGCCGACATCTTTGCATACACGCCAAACTCCTGCGGCAGATAGCCGAGTGTGCGGCGCACCGCATCCTTGTCGCGCAGCACATTGATCTCATCCAGGAAGATCGACCCCGAGTCGGGCTCCTGCAATGTCGCGATGGTGCGCATCAAGGAACTTTTGCCGGCGCCGTTTGGCCCCAAAAGGCCGAACATGTTGTTGCCGATGGTAAGCGAGACGTTCTTGAGCGCTTGAACACCATTCGGATACCGCTTGGAAAGACCAGTAACTGTCAGGGACATAGGACCTGCTGGATGAGTCAGGATTTGATTTCGTATGAGCACTTTATCAAAGTGTCGGCCTCACAACACAGTGCGTTTTGAGGGGACTCAGAAGAAGATGGCGGGTGGTCACGCGCCTGAGTGAAGCGGGCGATACGCTGTCACGAAAGTCGAGACCGTGTTAGCTCATCCGTAACTCTCTCCACAGCGGTGATTCAGTTCCATCCGGAAATAAGGGACGGTACCGAACACTTCTTTGTGGCCTGTGCCTTACTTTTTGTTGGCTGCACTACATTTGCCGTACTACTTTCGTTTGTTCCGAAATTGGCTATGCTGACGAAAGAGGTACAAGGCGCATCTGAAAGTTACAGAAGCTAAACATGTTGAAGGTGAAGTGATCTTGGAGCTTTTGTGTTTCAGCCATCTTCGTTGGAGTTTTGTGTACCAGCGTCCACAGCATCTCTTGAGCCGCTTTGCGCGGCATAGTGCGGTCCACGTGTGGGAGGAGCCTGTGTTCCGCGCCTGCGAGAGACCAGAACTCGCAGTGACACCTGGCGGCGAAGATATCTACGTACTCACGCCTGTTCTACCCAATCATCTTGTGGATGAAAAAAGCGTCGCCGATGCACAACGTGAGCTGCTGAATCAATATCTGGCTGAGCGCAGCTGTGAGCACTTTATCGCCTGGTATTACACGCCAATGGCTTTGGCCTTCTCCGATCATCTATCGCCATCCGTCGTAGTGTACGACTGCATGGATGAGCTTTCCGGCTTTCAGGGCGCGCCACCTGCGTTGATCGGCGAGGAGCGGCGGCTCTTTGAGTACGCAGACGTGGTCTTCGCTGGGGGAGCCAGCCTTTATGCCTCAAAGAGGACACAACATGACAACGTTCATCTCTTCCCGAGCAGTGTAGACCGCGCCCACTTCGCAGCGGCGCGCACCATGCCGGACGATCCGCCTGACCAGGAGGCAATCCCGCACCCACGTATCGGTTTCTACGGCGTGCTGGACGAGCGGCTGGATCGCGACCTGCTACGCGATGTGGCTGCATCGCATCCGGAGTGGCACTTTGTCCTGGTTGGGCCGGTCGTGAAGATACGTGTTGAAGACCTTCCGCAAGGTAGTAACCTGCATTACCTTGGTCAGAAGAGTTACTCAGAGTTACCTGCTTACCTTGGAAATTGGGATGTTGCCATGCTGCCATTCGCGCGGAATGCATCGACACGCTTTATAAGTCCGACAAAGACGCCGGAGTATCTTGCGGGCGGTAAGCCCGTGGTTTCAACGCCGATCCAGGATGTGGTAACGCCCTACGCGGACATTGGGCTTGTACGCATTGGCGAGACTGCGGCCGAGTTTGCCCATGCGATTGAGCAATCACTCCAGAGCAGGGATGAAGGGTGGCTGCGCCGGGCGGATGCTTTTCTGGCACAGAACTCCTGGGATAAGACGTTTGAGGGCATGCGGCGGCAGATGCGATGCTTCGAACCGGCTGAAGAGCCACAGCATATCTTCCAGCAGAGCGCATAAGGAGTGAACGAGAATGTTCGATTATTTGATCGTGGGTGCGGGTTTCGCCGGAAGTGTTCTCGCTGAGCGGCTCGCAGTCCTCGAGGACGCAAGCGTCCTGGTTGTAGACAGGCGTAATCACATTGGCGGCAATGCATACGACTACTACGACGATCACGGCATACTTGTGCACAAGTACGGGCCGCATATCTTTCACACGAATTCCGAGAAGGTGTTCCAGTATCTCTCGCGGTTTACGGCGTGGCGGCCCTATGAGCATCGTGTGCTCACCAGCGTGGACGGCCAGCTCGTCCCGATCCCGATCAACGCCGACACATTGAATAAGCTGTACGGTCTGAAGCTCACCTGCCACGAAGTGGATGATTACCTGGCGAAGGTTGCGGAGCCGTGCGATCCCATTCGAACGTCGGAGGATGTTGTCCTCAATCGTATCGGGCGCGACCTCTACGAGAAATTCTTTCGTAACTACACGCGCAAACAGTGGGACCTGGATCCGTCACAGCTGGATGCAAGCGTCACGTCACGCGTGCCCGTTCGTACAACGCGCGATGACCGGTACTTTACAGACCGCTTTCAGGCGATGCCGCTCCACGGTTACACCCGCATGTTCGAAAAAATCCTGAATCATCCCAATATTAAGGTCATGCTGAATACCGACTATGCGGAAATACGGGACGAAGTTCACTTCCGCCACTTGATCTTCACCGGGCCCGTGGATGAATACTTTGACTACTGTTACGGGAAGTTACCGTATCGGTCACTCCACTTTGAGCACCAGACGCATGATACGTCCCGATATCAGCAGTCCGCGGTCGTTAATTACCCTAACGAGCATGCCTACACACGTGTGACGGAGTTTAAGTATCTCACCGGGCAGGAACATCCAAAGAGCAGCATCGTATTTGAGCATCCACGCGCCGAGGGCGATCCGTACTATCCCATCCCGCAGCCGCAGAATACGGAACTCTACGACAAGTACAAGGCGCTGGGAGAAGCTTTGCCGAATGTACATTTCGCAGGCCGCTTAGGTACCTATAAGTACTACAACATGGACCAGGTAACAGCACAGGCGCTCACACTGGCGGAGAAGCTGGTCGCGACCGGCAAGGTATCGTCCCAGCCGGCGAAGGTTACCGCGCGAGCTTCGAAAGTCGTCGGTATCGAGGAGAAGGTAGACCCGGCGACTAAGTCCAGCGAGGCCGCATAGTTCGTGGAGAGTACGGGATTGCGGGATGCATGGGCTCGAATTCGATGGAACAAACGGCACATTCGGCGAACTGCTGAACGTGCCGTTGCATCCTATTCGCGCAGCGGTTATGGTCCCGCTAGCAGCCACTTTGCCAACGGGAGTCGAGACTCTTGAAGAGAGTGCTTCTGTCGTTACATCGAGACGAGATGGAGCAGGTTGCCGCGTGAACCGGCCAGTCGAGTTCAAGCCCAGACCTGCCCTTGTAGCCGGAAGCGCCCTTGCCACATGCCGTGCATGCGTGGTCATTCCGGTGCGTAACGAACGGGCTTCGCTACCTGCCACGCTGGACGCGCTTGCAGAGCAAAGGGATTGTGACGGACACCCACTCAAGCCGGCATGTTTCGAGATTTTACTGCTGCTGAACAACTGCACCGACGACTCACTTGAAGTGGCGAGGCGTTGGAAGGCCCACCATCCTGACCTTCAACTGCATATCGCAAGACGCTCAATCCCCCCGTCGCGCGCGCACGTTGGCACCGCGCGTAGATGGCTGATGGACACGGCGTGGCGCCGGTTGAGCGCCATCAGAACGAAGGGCGCCGCTATCCTTTCCACGGATGCCGACACCATCGTGGCGCGCGACTGGATCGCGCAGAACATGCACGCCATCACGCAGGGAGCGTGTGCCGTCGGCGGCGCTATCCATTGGAAGCCCGGCCATTTTGAGAAGCTGCCACGGGGCGTCCAGCGCGCGGCCCTTGCTGACCGCAAATATCAGCGCCTGCAGGCGCAGCTTGAGCACCTGCTCGACCCGCAGGACGGTGACCCATGGCCGCGCCACCTGGAGCACTTTGGAGCATCACTGGCCTGCACGCCGGAGGCGTATGCCCGCGCCGGCGGCATGCCTGCGGTCAGATTCTTGGAAGATGTCGCCCTCGTCACGGCGCTGGAGCGATCAGGCACAACCATCCGTCACGAGCCGAAGGTTGTTGTCTATACGTCGGCACGGCTGCATGGGCGATGTCCTGTCGGCCTCTCAGGACAACTACGCCGCTGGCAGGAGATGAGCCGAAAGGGTAAAGAGCAACTGGTGCCTTCGGCTCGTTGGCTGGCCTACCGGTTTGCCATGCTCAATAAGCTGCGGCGGTTCCATGCGCACGATACGACCGTCGGATTAAGCGACTTCCCTGAGGCCTGGCACGAGCGCCTTGAGGAATCGCGGCGACGTTACCGCAGCGAGCCGCAGTTTCTGGAAGTGATCCAGTGCGAGCGCTTGATGTGGGAAAGCTATCGGGGCAAGCGCGATCAATCCATCGAGTATGCGAATGCCTACCTGCGCCAGGCCATCCGGACGCTTAGCCGCTCGCAGCCCCAGTGCACAAACCCTAAGTGCAGTCGAAAAGCCGTTGCTGTGCCTTCAATTCCTGAACCATATCAGTTCGGAGACGGCGCGTGGACCAGTCCGGAGCGGCTTCGATAAGACCGCACGAGCAGTGACGGTCATCGTCCCAACCTGGGTAGTCCATAACGGGATACAGGCAGATGCCAAGGATTGGGGCGCCCATGCGCTGTGCCTGACGAACCTCCGCGCTCACATACGCAAGCCAGCCTAACGCGGCATTCGCCTCAGCGCCCGTCTCTGTGATCAGAATGGGCCGCTGGTAGCGCTGCCACAATTCATACAGCATGGTGTGCAGCGCGCGATGTTGCAGATGCCCCGGCGGCGTGTGCTGCCCCTGATGGATCCATTGGTTGTTCCAGTAATAGTTCACGCCGATGATCTCCAACAGATCCGGCGAACCGCCTAACTCCGGGTTACGACGGCCGGCAATCATATCCCACGTTTCGAACTGCGCGGCTGTGTGGGCGTCAGCGGCCGCCGTATCCGCCGCCAGATCGCGCGTCTTGTCGACGGGATTTACGGAGATGTTGATCATCGGCTCTGCCTGTACAAAACATGCGCTGGGGTCGACAGCACGCATCGCCCGAATTGCCTCAATGGTGGCGCGCACCAACTGCTGCTTCAACTCCTGCCCACGATCCTGGGCAAAGGGATGAAAGTGTTCCACGTCGCCACCCACCCAGGCCCAGAACGAGATTTCATTGATAACGCAATACAGTGCTGGATCAGTGAGTCCCGCCGATACGCGCTCCCTACAGATGAGTTCGGCTGCCGCTGTCGCAAAGCGAACGAAGTGAGGGATGAAGTCCTGAGAAAAAGGGTCTACCCAGTCCGGCACGCCCCAATGACATATGTCCCATATCACCTGGGTTCCCGTGGTGTGCGCAGCGCGAAGCATGGGTAGGAAACTTGCCCAGTCATAGACTCCAGGGACGCTCTCAATCAAGTGCCAGCGCAGGCCGTCGCGCACTGTCCGAACGCCGGCTTGCGCGAGCAGGTGATAGTCCGCAGGGCAGTTCCGGTCGTGGCCGGTTTGCATGAGGACATCCAGACGGCGACGATCGCGACGCCGATGCGTTGCGCACTCGAAGCCACCCATGAAAAAGCTCTGGAGTTTCAATGAATTAAGAGAAGAAGCAGAACTACTCACATCGAAGAGGGTATCGCAGAACATTGCTATGCAGTGAACAAGATGGGTGCTTCATAGTGTCCTTTTCCCATGCGGTTAAAACGCGGTTCGCCAGGCGCCCGGAACGGCGAATTTCATAGCGAAGCGGCTTCAACGCGCTGCCCTGAGCGCATTGCCCAACGACTCCAGATCACGCTCCGCGTGGCATTGTCTCAAAAACAAATCCAGCTCCGCGTAGCGTCTTGCGATGCCGGCATCCTTCACCAGCGGAGCAGGCCCAAGTGACCGGGCGAAGCGGCGCAGCACATCCGTGCACAGTTGCTCCACCATGTGGCGAAGCTCCAGCGCCTGCACCACGGCATTCGCCTGCGGATCGCGATCGAACGCGTCACCGGCCGCAGTGAGCAGGGCTTCCATCGCCCACACATTCGCGCTCATGGCTCCAAGGTGCGCTGTCGTATGGGGGTCGTCACGCCTGGCTCTGAGTGCATAGTCGACCAGGCCGGCGGCTCCGCCGGCCCAGGCTGCAGCCGGCCCACATGCGCCCTGCCAAAGTCCATTCCGTTGCGTGTACCAGTCGTCGTTCCCCACTATGGCCACAATGGGGTAGCGATCGAACACCACTGCCGCGGTGCGTGTCATGCGGAACGCTTCCGTCCGCCATCCGGTCTCGTCCAACGCCATGCGCCCGGGGGCGGCATGCATGTCGATCTCCACCAGCGCCGCACCGGCCGTTACAAGCGCGCGATCCACCAACGCGGCGCCGCTGCAAAACTCCTTCGTGCCGACCAGAGTTTCGCCGTCAAGCGTCAGTGGCTTGCCGGGCAGCTCGCTTGCCCACACGGCGTACGTCGCATCCGCGGCGGCCTCAATGCCTGCTTCTTCCAGGATGGCGATGGCGTCCCAATGTGCCTCGATGAGTTTCGCCAGGCTCAGGTCCTCGCGGCCCGCAACGAAGATGGCGCGATGGCGGTCGGCCGTGGCGCCAACGCCGGGCCTTTGCAGGCGGGTACGGCTCAGCGCGTGAAACCGCTCGTTAAGTTCTGTGGTGTTCAAGCGGCGGCCGGCTCGTTGTGCGCTGCCAACGCACCTGCGAATCCCAGCGGCGCGCGGCCGACACGACGCCCACTCGTGATGACCTGGAGACGTGCGTCGCTGAGGTGCGGACCGTCGCATGCGTGCAGACGATGCCAAAGATCATGATCTTCCGCCGTTGCGAGCGCTTGCCATCCACCGGCCATGAGGTACGCATCCGCCCGTACACCCAGGTTCGCTCCATGCACATGCGGATGCGTTCCATCCGCGTTCACCCGGTATGTGCGGCGAAAGCGTTCCTCCACCACCGGCAGATGCTCGGAAAAATCATGCACATCCACGATGCCGGCGACGGCCATGTAACCCTTCTGCGCAATGCGTAAATGGTCCAGGAGCCACGTTGGCGTCACTTCGCAATCGGCATCGGTGTTGGCAAGCCAGCACCGGTTCAGCAGTCCCTTGTGGCGCGAGAGAGCCACACGCGCAGCCAGCGCACGTGCGGTGCCAACGCATCCGGCAGCTGTGCTCACGACGATCCCATCTTGACCCAGCAAGGTCTGCGCCAACTCCATCGTCTGATCTGTGGACGAATCTGAAACCAAGACCACATCCGACGTGACACCGAACGGCAACATCGATCGCGCAACAGCGACCGATGCCAGACAGCGCGGCAATAAGACTTCCTCGTCCCGTGCCGGGATCAACACCGGGATATGCCAGCGATCAAGTTGAGTTGTGGTTGCCTTCATGCCAATCGTGTCCATCGTTCCAGCTGAAACCCTTCCTGACCATCTCCATGTCGCTCGCTCAACGTGCGCTGCAGCAGCGGGTGCCGTATCGCATGGTGCACGGCGTCTCCGTTCTGCACGTGATCGTTCGACCAGCCGAGCCAGTGGGATGCCAGCAGCACAGTTCCGGGCTGCATGCCAAGCACCATGGTTTCAACGAGTTCATGCCATGCGTTTGCCGTGAAGTAATAACCGATCTCGCACAATACGATGAGGTCAAACGCTGCCCAATCTTCGTGCGCTGTAAGCGCGGCGCAGCGCACGGTCACGTTCGGCAACGCTGCACACCGTGTAGCGGCCTTTGCAGCCGCCGTTTGAGAAAAGTCGCACGCGTCCACTGCATGGCAGAGGGCGGCCAGCCGCTCTGTGAGTACGCCCACGGAGCAGCCCGGCTCAAAGGCTCGCGCATAGCGTCTGCCGGCTAATGCCTGCAACACCGCGTCATACCGGCGCAGCTCATACTCTGCTGTTGCAAAGTTCCATGGGTCGTTCTCAGGAGCAGCTTGATACTTTGCCTCGAAGAAGTCGGCGCTGGATGTATCCGGTTCGCTCATGCAGGCAGAAGCACCTCAAACGGCCAGTGCGCGGGCGCGAGCAAACGTTCCGGCAGAATGGGCTCGCCATCCGGCCTCTCCAGTTGCGACCGGTGATGCTGCAGAGCGGATGCCTTGGCTGCGATCGCCCCTGGATCAGGGTCAAACCGGCGCACATCCAAGCCGTCCAGCAACTCGGGCCATCCACGATGCCACGTCCAGAAGAAGTAGGAGATCAAAGGCAGCCCCTTGGCCTTCGCAACGGCGGCAGCCGCTCGCGCGCATGCCAGGTGATCGGGATGGAAGTCACCGTCCCATGGAGCAAGCAATGTCATACCGGGCTCAGCAAGCTTCAGCAGGCGATCCGTCAGCTCGCGCTCCTGTGCGGGCAGGCCGCTGTCGGTGAGGCGCAAGCGTTTGATTGCCGCTGCATCTACACCGAGCTCTGCTAACGCCTCTTTCTGCTCGCGTTCGCGGATGACACCAAGCGCCTCTCTCTCCGTTGCAGAGGTGTCGTACGCGTTCTCGCCGTCGGTAGCCGCGACCACCATGACGGGCACACCGCGTGCCGTTAAGGTTGCGATCAAAGCGCCGGCGCCCAGCGTCTCGTCATCCGGATGGGGTGCAAGGACAAGCACAGGTCCGGTGGGAACGTTGAACGATGGCACGTCAGAGAATCGTTGCATCCAAATTGCGTCGTCAGTCAAAGGAACAATCACACCGTCTTGTGATGCGGATGGCTGCAGTGAGAGTGACTTGGAGGATCGTGGTTGCCGCATGAGTGCGCGCTAGCGGACACTAATCGCCGCTGCATCCTTGTTGGAATGGCAACTGCGTGCGTGTTCTCGAGCAATCTGCTTGGTGTATGAGGCTTCTTACGCTTGCGTGGGCATTGCAGTGGCACATGCCCACTTAGAAGTGCGGAATGCCGCTGCGAAACGTTCCCGGTGGGCAAAGGTTCTTACGCACGGGCGGTGCTGTCATGTCGCGCGGACGCCCTGCCATGATCGAGTCCTTCTGCGACAGTATGTAGTCCGCCGTGCGAGCAGCCAGCGCCTGGATCGTAAGGCCGGGGTTCGCCGAGCCCTGCGTAGGCATGACGCTCCCATCCATCACAAAAAGGTTGTTCACATCCCATGTGCGGCCAAACTTGTCGCATACGGAGTCCTGCGGCGTAAAGCCCATGCGCGATGCACCCACAAGATGCGCATAGCGAGGCTCCTGCACGACCTCGACCGCGCCTGCAGCCTGCATGATCTCCATCACCTTGTTCTTGCCGAACTCGATCATGCGCTTGTCATTGTCATGCAGGGTGAACGTGACCTTTGCGACCGGCAGGCCGAAGCGGTCCTTCTCATCCGCGCCCGTCGCCAGTTCCACGCGATTCTCTTCCCACGGCAGGATTTCGCCCAACAGGCCGAATGCGGACCAATGGTTGTAGTTCATCATTTCGCGGCGCAGTCCCCAGCCCCACAGACCCTTCGCTGCCATCATCTGTTTGCTGAAGGCAATGGGCAGCGGACCCACTGTCTGCACAGCGAAACCCCGTGCAAAGTCGCGCTTTGGATCGGTTTCATAAAACTCTTCGGTAAGTGCGTGCGCGGGAGGCGCCTTGTACATGCGGATCAAATCGTCAAAGCGTCCCGCGATCACATTGCCTGCCTGCGCCATAAGGTACTTGCCAAGCGTGCCGCTGCTGTTTGCCAGGCCGTTCTCGTGGCCAGGGCATGCGGAGTTCAAGAGAAGTCGCGGCGTCTCGATGGCATAACCGCTTACGATGACGATGCGAGCGCGCTGGAAATGCTCATTGCCCTCACGATCGATGTAGACGACACCGTCGGTGCGGCCATCCTTACCGATGCTGACACGCGACACCATGCTCTCGTCGCGAATCTCCGCGCCATTCTTCAATGCATCGGGCACATGCGTGATGAGCGTGGACGCCTTCGCGCCAACCTTGCACGCCTGGATGCAGAAGCCGCGATAGATGCAGTGCGCTCGCTCACCCCGTGAGGCGGAAAGAATCGCAACTGGCCCACCCACAGAGACAGGGATGCCAAGCGCGGTGCAGCCTTTGATGAGCGTGTCGCCCACAGCGCCCATGGGATGCGGCGCGTACGGATGGCCATGCGGCTTGCCCCATGGATAATATGCCGGGCCTGCTACCGGCATCTCCATCTCAAGCAATTGGTAGTACGGCTCAATGTCTGCATAGTCGATGGGCCAGTCCACGCCGACGCCGTCTTGCGTATAGACCTCGAAGTCGGATGGATGAAAGCGGGGCGTAAACGCAGCCCAATGCACGCTGCCACCGCCAACACCGCGACCGCTATTGTTGTTGCCTAGCGCAAGCGGATGCTCGCCGCCCGTGATGCGCAGATCATTCCAGTACAAATTGTGCGATCCCGCTTCGTCGCTCACCCAGTCACGTTCCGTATCCCAGAACGGCCCTGCCTCAAATCCGATGACGCTGAGGCCCGCGCGCGCAAGCCGTTGCAGCAGCACACCGCCCGCACTGCCGACGCCAACGATGGCGACATCGACAACGTCCTCATCCTTGTAGCGCCGGCGCGGGATCACGATCTTCTGCATGGGGCCAAGATGATGCAGCGCGTCCTTCGGGCTTTCAAATGCGCCGCCGAGCGGCTTGTTTGTGCGGAAGAAACTCAATGCGTGCCTGCCTGTCCCTGGTGTGTCTGGTTGCCTGTGCCATCGCTCTGAGCTTTGGTGTTGTCGCTGATGGAATCAGCGGGCGCTGCCCATTCGTAGCGCTTCTCTGCGAACTCCCATGGCTCAGCCTCGCCCTCTTCCAGCCGCATATAACCGCGCGGATACGCCGGGCCGCCAAAGCCAACCTCATTCCAGGCCCATGGATGTGCGTAATACGCGGAGCATGCGTCTGAAACAAGCATCGTCCAGAAGCGATCCACATTCATGCGCTTCCAAAGTTCTTTCGCGGCAATCGGCTCGCCGTCGTGCAGCGACTGCAGCAACAGCTCCTGCGAGGTCACACTGAGCTCGGCGAATGCGATGCTGTACGCTTCCTTTGCCATGGCTTCCATCGCTTCCGCGGCCCATCGGTATGCCTGCTGGTCGCTCGGCATGTCTTCATAGCGATAGCCTTCAATGCGATTGGTGAAGAGGCGTGTGTCCAGCACAGGCAGCAGTGGAATGCGGCGCGCAGGCAGGCGATCCTCCTGCGGCAGTACGCGATTCAAAACGGCGTCCATCGTGGTTGCTTCCGCAGGCGTGAAGAAGCGCAAGGGCTTTGGCGGTGCAAGCCGCTGCTCGATGACATCGCGTGTCGCCTGATCCCAGAACGCCCACTCTTTCATCACATTCCAACCGGGATAATAGCCGGGCTGCACACGCTGCGGCAGCGGCTTACCCGAGGCCGGGTCGGTCAGTAGGGCGGCATCCGTCTTGTGCTCTTCGCTCATGCAGTCATTCCTCAACCATTGCTATCGACGCTCACGGCGCATCAGGTAGGCAAGCGCGCCCAGCATGCCGGCCGCGGCGAAGAGCATCGGCGCAAAGATCGGCGGCCCATACAGCGTGTTATAAAGCGGCTTCTTCAAGCCGCCGGGTCTGCGAACAATGCCGCGGATATGGTAGCCCGCGCCCACCACGCCGTTAATCATGGCAAGTGCTGACGCTGCCGGCAGCAAAGTGTTCGCACATGTCTTGCTCTTCACCGCACCCAGCGCGGCGCCTGCAAGCAGCGGTGTAAGTAGAATGGGCGACCACTGCACGCCGTACTTAAAGTTGTTCTGGTAGTGCGAGTACCAGCTCTCCGCTCCCGTGCAAATCACATAGATCGCCGTCACAACGCATAGATGCTTTTGGAAGCGGCCTACTCGAATGTCGTCGCGCCAACCATGCGTGATCGACAACGGTGGAGGAGTCACTTCCTCGTTCTCCCGGCGGAGATAACTCGCGATAACACCGAGGTAGGCGCTGGTGCCGAACAACAATGGAGCAAACAGCGGCGGCCCCATGACGATGTTGGTGATCGGCAAGCGCCATCCACCAGGCTTTCGAGCGATGCCGCGAATGTGAAAGCCGAAACCGACGACACCATCTACAAGCGTTGCATAGCCCAGCCATCGCATCCACGTCGTCGCGGCATGCCGTGAGAACACCGCGGCAACGGACGCCACCGCAAGTGCAGCGGACAGCAGTACCGGCGTATACATCACAGGGTTGCTATAGCCGCCGCGATAATGCTCGTAGCCAACTTCGAGTCCGCTTACGACGCTGGTGCCGGCGACCAGCAAGGATAGCGATCGTTGAAACGTTCCATGCTGGATATGTGTAAGGGCACTCTGCGCAATGTCGTGCAGCGGCCATGGAACAAGCGACACGGCGCTAAGCGGGGACGTATCTGCCGGCAGCAGTCTCAAGCAGGACCTCGCAGTTGAACATTGATCTTCAACGAACCCTCATGTCGTTCGTGACGTACTCATAACCCGTAACCACGCGTCACGGAGAGCATGTGCCCTCCGTGACACGCGCGGTCGCTACACGATCTGTCGAACAGTGTCCTTTGCCGCCGTGAGCGCAATCGTCATCCGGTTCGGCTCACCCTTGGCCAGGGCCTCCGTAAACTTCACGGCCTGCTTTGCCGTGATTTTCGGCGGCAACATGGCGCTCAGCGGATCGACAACGCACTCGATGATGACGGGCCCCGGCATGGCGAGCGCACGATCAAAGAGGTCGCCCGCCTGCTTCTGGTTATCGATGCGTACACCTTCTGCGCCAACAGCCCGCGCCAATGCGACGAAGTCGATGGGCAGCAGGTCGCATTGGTATTCAGGATTGCCCTCGAAGACCATCTGCTCCCACTTGATCTGGCCCAGCGTGTTGTTCTTAATGATGACGAACTTGATGGGCAGCTTGTACGTGACAGCAGTGATGATCTCGCCCATCAGCATGGTGAAGCCGCCATCGCCAACGACTGCGATCACCTGCCGGTCAGGAAAGGCGACCTGCGCCGCGATGGCATACGGCATGCCGCCTGCCATGGTGGCGAGGTTGCCGCTGCAGCTATGCTTCTGGCCCTTCTTCGCCTTCATGTAGCGAGCCCACACCGTCGTGTTGGTGCCGCTGTCGCTTACGATGATGGCGCCTTCCTTGGTGCGCTTGCTCAGCTCGTAACCGACCACCTGCGACTTCATGGGCGAGGCAGGGTTGGTGCCTTCGCTTTCGATGATCTTGTTCCAATCTTTCATGTCGCTCTGCGCGCGATCCAGGAACCGGCGATAGCTGTTGCGCTTTAATAGCGGCAGCAGCATCTTGAGCGTCTTCTTGCTGTCGCCTACAAGGCCGACTTCCGCTGGAAAGCGCAGGCCGATGCGCTGTGGGTTTGAGTCGATCTGCACGCACTTGCAATCGCCCGGCTTGGGCAGATACTCCATGTAAGGATAGCTCGTGCCTACCATCAGCAGCGTGTCGCAGTTCTCCAGTACATCCTGCGACGGCGCGGTGCCAAGCAGGCCAATGCCGCCGGTCGTATAAGGTGAGTCATCCGGTACGCAGGCTTTACCCAGCAACGGCTTCACAATGGGCGCGCCCAGCAGCTCTGCAATCTGCAGCAACTCGTCGGTTGCATCAAGCGCGCCTGCGCCCGCCAGAATCGCGATGCGCTTGCCCGCATTCAGCACCTTCGCTGCAGCCTGCAAGTCGCCTTCGACGGGCTTGTTGCCGGTAATGGCATACACCGCGTTTGTGTGATGAGCCACGTTTCGTTCCGAGCGCTGCTTCTCGCTCACTTCCTCGAGCTGTGTATCAATCGGAATGGTGATGTGTGCGACGCCGCGCTGCGCGATGGCGGTACGGATCGCCAGATTCACTGTCGGCTCCACGTGCGTGGGACTCATGATGCGCTCGTTGTAACAGGCGACATCAATGAATAGCTTATCAAGCTGCACATCCTGCTGGCCGAAGCTGCCGGTCACATCCGTGAACTGCATGCCGGTAATGGCAAGCACGGGCGCCTGGTCCAGCTTTGCGTCATACAAACCATTCAGCAGGTGGATACCGCCCGGTCCGCTCGTGGAGAGGCACACGCCGATCCTGCCGGTGAACTTGGCATAGGCGCACGCCATAAAGGCGGCAGACTCCTCGTGACGCACATGGATGAAGCGGATTTTGTTCTGCTGCTTACGCAGCGATTCCATCACGCCGTTCACGCCATCGCCGGGCAGGCCAAAGATCGTATCCACACCCCAGGCAAGTAACCGCTCTACCAACACGTCCGAAGCATTCACCGAATGTCACCTCTTGACGGTATGGGATGACGTTCGGGGCAATCACGTTTCCCGCGAGCCAGAATGACGTGAGCCATGTTCGCTATGCCTGGTTGAGAACAGACCTCATCCTCCCGGCATGCCGGTGCGGGCATATTCTTTTCGCCCTGACGCATCAAAGCACACCTGTCTTGGAGGGGTGCGATGGTGAAGGCTGTGCTGTGTGATCTGGATGGAACCTTGCTGGACAGCAACGCCTTTCATGCCGAGGCCTGGCAGCGTTCCCTTGCTGCGTTCGGCTATACGGCACGCTTTGAAGACATTGTGAAGCAGATTGGCAAGGGTGGCGAATACCTCCTGGCCAATTTCGTGCCGCACGACGCGATGCCGTCCATTGAAAAGGACATCAGCACATTTCGCAAGAAGCTGTTTCATCGTGAGTACATCGATCGCATCGTGCCCTTTGCGGATGCGCGCCGTCTGCTGGAACGCATGCGGCAGCGTGGGCTTCGCATTGCCGTTGCAACATCGAGCGAGAAAGATGATCTCGAAGTGTTCAAGACACTGCTGAAGATCCACGATCTCGTTGAGGAAGACACCACGTCAGACGATGCAGACAAGCCAAAGCCTGAGCCTGATATCTTTCAGGCCTCGCTCGCAATGCTCAAGGTGCTGCCCTCAGAAGCGCTCGCGCTGGGAGACACGCCGTGGGACATCGAAGCCGCGGGCAAAGCCGGCGTAAAGACAGTTGCCGTGCAGTCCGGCGGATGGACGCGCAAGGACCTCGAGGATGCGGGCGCCGTTGCCGTCTATGTGGATGTTGCCGATATCCTTCGCAATTTCGACACATCGCCCTTCGGCCTTGAACCTCAGAAAGCACAATAGCGTAGGCTGAACGACGCGCTTGAGGCACACTTGGGACGTGCGTGTGAGTACCAGTCCAAGGTTGCTAAGGCGTGTGCGGATGTCGCGTACGATGGTCGCTCTCGCCTGCGTGATGCTCGCGCGTGCTGGCTCCGCGCAGGCATATCGTGAGGCGCGGCCCTCTCTGGAACGGCTGCACGGCAGCTTGCAGCAGACACTTACGCGCACGCTCGCGGGTACGCCGGCAGTGGCTGTGGTATTGCGGCTGCGTGATGGTGTTGTGCTGGCAAAGCGTGGACAGGAGCAGGCGGCGACACCGGGGTCGACGATCAAGCCGTTGTTGCTGGCCTGGGCGCTGCGGCATGGCGCCATTCAAGCGGACACGAAAGTCTTCTGCAGGCGATCCTTGCGCGTGGGCACACAGCAGCTGCCGTGCACGCACCCTCCGGATCAGACGACATTTACGGCGCAATCCGCGTTGGCGGAATCGTGCAACACGTATTTTGCCGCGCTCGGCATGCGGATGCGCAGCAGCGAACTGGAAGCGGCGCTGCATGCGACGCGCCTGCCCCATGCGGATGCCAATGAAGACACACCGGAACAGCGCGAGTTGACCGCGCTTGGCTTGCGCGGTGTAACCGCTACACCGACCCAGCTTGCAACCGCGTATCGTGAACTGATTCAGACCGAAGATGCCAACAGTCCGGTGATGCGTGGGCTTTTCGATTCAGTGCAGTTCGGCATGGCCGATCCTGCGCGTGTGGATGGCGTTGCGCTGCTGGGCAAGACCGGTACGGCAAAGGATGCTAACGGCAGCTGGACGCACGGATGGTTTGCAGGTGCAGTGCCGGGCGAGATGGTGGTTGTGATCTATCTGCCGCACGGCAATGGTGGCATTGCCGCGGGGTTGGCGGGTGCGTTCGTGCGAGCCACACTGATGGTGCAGCCATGAAGCCGCAGTGCTGTGCCACGTTGATAGTGGCCGGCTGCTTGCCGGCGTATGCAGCAACAGATGTATCCGGCGGTCGCGATGTGCGTGTCGCGCTCTTCACCACGCGCGATGTGCGCCGCGTTGTGATGACACCGATGGCTGCGGGTGCATGGACATCTGCATGTCCAACGTGTAAGCACAAACCTTTAACGGCGCCGTTGGCTGTTTCCAGCGGCGAAGTATATGCAGGCGGCACGCTCCGTGTTGCAGATGCTTCGGACGCAACGACGGTCGCTGTGGCATCTGGTTTGTGGCACATGCGTGCGAACGCGCACGGCCTGGATGTTGTGCTGACACTGCCCAGTGAGCACTATGCCGCAGCGGTAGTGAGTGCGGAAGCTGCTGCGGATGAGCCACAGGAATCGCTGCGTGCGCTTGCGATTGTGGCGCGCACGTACGCGTTGAATGGCACGCACTACCACGCAGGCGCAGGGCACTTGCCCGCGGAATTGTGTGACAGCACGCAGTGCCAGGCTCTTCGCTTAGGATCGCTGTCTTCCACTGTGAATGACGCGGTGCGTGCCACAGTCGGCGAAACGGTATGGTTCGGCACGACGCGCGCGGAGGTCTTCTTCAGCCAGCACTGCGGCGGCCAGACTGCTGATGCAAGCGAGGCATGGTCCGGTGCAAGCACGCGTAGCGTGCCCTACCTGCGCAGCCATGCGGATGCGTATTGCCTGCGCCGCGGCCCTGCGGCATGGCATGCGTCGCTTTCATTGGACGAGGTGAAGATCATCGCACAGCGCGAAGGATGGCACATACCGTCACGCGTGGCGAACGTGCGCGTTGCGCAACGCAGCGGTTCGGGCCGCGCGTTGAAGCTGGAGGTTCGCGGCACGGCGGGCGACGTGAGTGCATTGAGTGCTAGCGCGTTGCGCTTTGCCGTTGGGCGCGCGCTTGGTTGGAACCGCATACGCAGCGATCTTTACGACGTCGCACTGCGCGACGATACGCTTGTCTTTGATGGACGCGGGCATGGGCATGGCGTTGGCCTGTGCCAGGCCGGCGCTACGGAGATGGCGGCGGAGCATCATGATGTACGCTCGATTCTTGCGTTTTATTTCCCTGGCACGCATGTGCGCATTACGCCGCATGATGAGGGATGGATCGAGACGCGTGTGGGTCCGATACAAGTGCGCAGTGCACATGCGCTCTCGAGCGAGACGCGTGATGCACTGATGCGCGCATGGCAGAACGCAGTGCAGCGCTTTTCTATTGCGAAGCCACCTGAGCCGATCGTCATCTTCGCGCCATCAACGGAAATGTACCGCCAGATGACGGGGCAACCGGGTTGGAACCTTGCGAGTACGCGTGGCAATGTGGTGACGTTGCAGCCGGAGCAGCTTCTACGCGGCCGGGGTCGCGATGAAGAGCACACGTTGCGGCATGAGTTGTTGCACGTGTTGATTGAGACTGAAGCTACAGGTCGCGCTCCGCTGTGGTTGCGTGAAGGGCTCGCGGACGCGCTGTCAGTGGAAGCCTACACCGTCGCCTCTGCCGATGACTCCGGCCCGGAGCTCGATAGCATGCTGTCACACGCAAACTCATTGGGGGCAGCCACGGTCGCCCATATTGTCGCCGGCGCCCGTGTGCACTGGCTCATCGAGCACTACGGATTCGCAACCGTGCGCGGCTGGCTCAAGTCCGGCGTGCCTGCATCGGTTACTGCGGGCAAATAGTGCGCGTCACTCTCGCGCGTGAGGACGATCAGTAGAGCCAACGAGAGGCAGAGTAAAAACGCATCGAGCAGTGTCACCGCGATGACACGCAGCACAACGCTTGCGGCTTCGATGCGCAGGCCATGGCCGGATGTCCAGTTAAGCAGCTTCACTGTCGCCCAGCTGCCGATGATGGTGGCCAGGCTGAGCACAACCCATGCAGTAAGCGACCGGAACATGCGCAGGAACGCTGCGAGTGGCTTGCGTGCGACGGTGATGGCAACAGCGGCCATGGTGAAGACGATTGCCCCGGCCCAGAAGAGCGAATCCCATGTTTCATCGAACAGCGTCAGCAGGTGCGGGTAGGAGAAGGCGTTGCGCATGTTCGCGGGCAGGCGTGAGTTGAGATAACCCGCTCTGAGCGGATCGTGGGCGCTAACGTGTGTCAGCAAGGCAGACAGCGGGAACAGCAGCAGTACGGCTACAAGGACGGCCAATGCGCCTATCGCCAATGCGCGCAGTGTCGTAGCGGAGCCGCGCAGGCGCAGCAGCAGCCACGCTTCACCAGCAAAGGTGATGACGAGGATGACAGGTGCGAGCAATGCGGAGAGAACGACTGCAAGGACCGTGCTGTCGGGCAAACGAAGCCATAGTGCGAACAGAACAAAGGCAACCAGTGCGAGCGCGACCTGCTGCAGCATGAAACGCGGCGTGTTCAGCTGCCATGCGGAGCGAAGGAGCGCCTTCATTGCGTGCCTCCCGCCGGAGCAGGCACCGTGAGCAACAGTTGATCACTGCTAGCTTGCACGCCGTGCTGATACATGGGCTCGACGCGTGCGGGGCTGATGTGGAACGTGCCTGGGTTGACCACCTTCACGAGATAGAAGACCTCCTGCCGCCCCGTGAAGTCGGTGACGAAGAAGACAGCGCGATCGTCACGGAACTCGCGACGGGTATACCACTCGTACCAGCTGTTCGGCTTGCCGTCGATGGGATACGCGTCGGTGTTGCTGATGAACTCTGTGCCTGCGGCGATGGGATCTTCGAGCATCAGGTAGCGCATCGGTGTGCCGTTGATGGCTTCGTGCACGGCGAGCACATCGCCAATGTTTACCGTGCTGTTTGCGACGGGCTGCATGCTGTAGAGCACCTTGCCGTCCTTCTGGATGGGCTGCAGGCGATAGTAATCGCGCGTAAGATTCAGCGAGAGCTTGCCCTGCTGGTAGTCGCTCTTGTCGGTGGAGTAGAACTTCGGCGAGCTGGACCAGTAGATGCGCCCGCTGCCATCCAGCCGCTTGATCTGCACCGTGTTGTTGCCCGGCTGCAGATGCATCGCGTCCACGTCAACAGAGAGCGATGCGCCGCTAAGGATGTCTGCGGCGGCGAAGTGGCGTTGGCCTGCGACCACGCCATTCACAAGCAGCTGCGCGGTGAAGTCGCCTTGCAGCTCCTTGCTTGCGGCCACGTATTCCGTCATGCCGAAGATGACCATGGCTGTCTGCTCGGTGCTCTCCCAGTAGACACCGCCGTTACGCTCCAGCATGAGCCACTGCGCAGCGCTGGAGAGCAGCGGACTTGCCGGGTCGGTGCGCGACAGCAGGCGCAACGCGAAGGCGGTAGCTTCCGTGTCGTTCACGTAGGTCGCGTCCAGCAGCGGTACGTAGGCGCCGGTCCAGTGCACAAGGTCGCCTGTGCGTTGCGCCTTTGTCTGCAGCAGCTGTGCAATCTGCGCCACATGAGCGTCATGCACCTGCAGCATGGCGAGTCCGGTCATGGCGAGCGATTCCGCATCGAGGTCACCGCGCCGCAACCACTGCGCCTCGATAGCGCTTCGCAGATCGACATCATTATTGTTCGTAGCGCCTTGAGCAAGCGCATAGACCACAGCGGCACGCAGTTCAGGACGCATGCGTGGATGAGCGCGCAACTGTGCGACAAGATACTGCCGTCCACGTTGCAGCATGATGCCGTAGCCTTCGGAGCCACGCAGCGGAATGGCATCGCCCGCCTGGCCGAGACCGCTGACGACGTACGCCGTCATAAAGACATAGCTGTTGTCTTCTTTCCACCAGCCCCACCCGCCGTCGTCGTGTTGGAAGTCCTTCAGGCGAGCGAGGCCTGCGTTCATCTTGGTGTGCAGCGCGTCCACATCCACGTGGCTGGTTACACCCAGGCGCTGCATGGTCTGCTGCACGATGACGTTCGGCAGGAAGCTCGACATCGTCTGCTCCGTGCAGCCATAAGGAAAGGCCGTGAGATAGTCCAAGGCAGAGAAGAGCGAGCCTGCAATGGATGGGCTTGCCTCGATGTGCAAGGAGTGCGCAAGCGCGTCGGTGTTTGCAGGAAAGCTGAAGTTTGCTGAGGCCGTGGCGGCGCCTGCCTGCACAACACCGCTCTGCGCGAGCGTCTTCGCCACACCGTCTGGCAACACTGGTATGGGCAGTTCAAGCGCATCGGATTCAGCAGAGGTGATTGCCGATGCCGTCAAGGTTGCGGCGCCCACCTGCTGAGCGCTCACACGCCACGAAGCTTCGCCTTCACCCTTGCTTGCAACCGCAATTGGAGCGTTTGCGCCGGAGGTAACATTGAGACCTTTCGCGGTGAGCGAGAGCGTCGCCTGGACTGGCGTCTCAAGGTAGTTGTGCACGATGACGGGCACGCCAAGCTCATCGCCCTTGCGCAGGAAACGTGGTGTGCCCATGCGTACCAACACGTTCTTGCGAACGAGCACGCGGCTGATGGCGGAGCCTGCCTGCGAGGTTGCGGTAATGGCATGCACCGTCGCTCGCCACGTGGTCAGCGAATCCGGAAATGCAAGCGATACGCGCACATGGCCAGTGGCATCCGTGTGTACGTCAGCCGCCCAGAATGCCGTATCAGGGAATGCCTTGCGCACCTTTGGCTTCGCTTCGTTGCCCGGCTTGACCTGCGCCAGTTGCGGGCGATAACGCGTGTTGCGCACGGCCAGCATGGGCGACTTGGTGCCGGCTTCGCCGCTGAAGTAATACAGCAGCGAGCTGTCCACCTGCGCGGACGCATAGCGCTTCGGATACAGACGGCTGATCATATCGCCACTCTCGTCGGGATAGAGCGAATAGATCGCTTCATCGACAACGCCAACGCTGAGATCCGCACGGACGGGGTTGCCTGCAGCATCACGCGTCGTCACGTCATAGACAGCGCTTTCGCCTGGCTGAAAGATGTCTGCCACAGGCGTGATAGTGACCTGCAGCTGCTGCTGTGCAGGCGGCACGTTCAGCGTCTTCGATGCCTGGTAGACAACGTTATCCTTCAGGAAGAGTGCGTCAACGGTGACATTCGGTTGCGATGCCGCGGTGATGGGGACATCGAACGAAAGCGTCTTTCCATCGCTGCTCATCAACTCGCGCCTGATCTGGGAAGTGCCGGTGGTGATGATGAGCGCGTGAAAGCCGGCGGCCTCCGAGACAAGGCTGAGATGTGCCGTTTCGCCGGGTGCGTAGCTCTTCTTATCAGCGAGCAGACGGGCTGTCTGCGTATCGCTGCCGTCGTCAAAGGCTTCCTGGTTGGCGCCCATGATCCACAGGTAACTCTCATCGTTGACATCGCGCGTGCCGGGTACAACGGCCTTAGCCGTGGCCAGCAGTGCCGCGCTGCTGTAGCTGGACAGCTTGACGGGTAGCGATGCCGTTGCATGTCCCTCGGCGTCCGTCTGCACGTCGGTGGCGTCACCGTTGATGACTTCGGTCTTGCCGTTTGCGTAGTGGCGATAGGCAAGCTGCACATGGACGAGGGTGCTGACAGGCTTGCCGTCGTAGTCAACCGCCGTGATCCTGAAGCGCGCGTCTTCGCCTGCGTGCACACCATAGCTGATCGGTTCCACGTTGATATGAAAGGTGCCGTACGTGGCGAGAAAGCGGCCGCGGCCTGTAATCTCGCGATTGGCCGCGTCGGTTACGCCGGCTTCAACGGTGTAGTCGAAGTCAGGATGCGAGAAGCCATTGCCGTCGACAACGGTGGGCACCTGCAGGAGAAGCTTGCCGTCTGCGTCCAGGCGGCCTGTCTTCTCCGCTTCCACGTCGCCTGCGTAGCCCGCACCGCTTCCCGCGTCGTCATCGTTGGTCGTTGCAGGATCAGAGTCGTCGTCCTCCTCCTCTGCGCTGCCCCACCAGTAATGGCGCTCACGGTAGATGCGGTACTTCACGGCGGCGTTTGCGACCGGCTCGCCAAAGAAGTAACGCGAGTCCACGGTGACAGGCATGGTCGACCCGAGCAACGTCGTCTTTTTTACAGCGGAGACGCTGACACGGTACTCCGGCTTGCGGTACTCCTCCACATGAAAATTGCCATGGACTGTTGTGTCTCCAACAACGATGCTGACGCCGTAGAAGCCAAGCGCGCCATTCTTTGGGATCTCGAAGTCGCCGGTTACTGTGCCATCGACGGAGACGGGCATATCACGTTCCAGCAGCGTCTTATCAGTCTCGTCGGCGATGGTGATGTGGGCTGTACGCGCACCCGGTACAACAAGCAAATTCTCGCGCTTCTCGCGCAGGATCGACTTCCAATGCACGGTGTCACCGGGACGATACACGGGCCGCTCTGTATAGAAGTACGAGACGATATTTCCGTTGCTGTAGGAGTTGAGCGAGTAGCTGTTGGGCGTGGTGATGGCAACGTTATTGCCCTGGCCTGCCACAACCCAGAAGTTGTCCTGCTCTTCAGCGCTGCCCTGCACCTGCAGTTGCGCCGTGCCATCGGCCGCGGTTACACCGTTGGCTACGTTCTTCTGGCCAAAGCCGGCGTTGACCGTTGCACCCGCTACAGGCAAGCCCGTGACGCGGTCCACCAGGTAGGCCAGCACACTGTTTGATCCGGTGCGCGTGATGAGCGCCCACGGCGTAACGCAGATGAGGGTGTACGCCTTGTACGTGCGGTCGGTTCCCTCCAGCAGATACAAGCCTGCGTCAAGCTTGGGCACGGCAAGCTTGTTTGCGTTGGAAATGTACGTGGGTGGCACCTGCTGCCGCCAACGCGCGACCAGCTGGTTTGCATTCAACAATGGGATTTGCGCGAATTCCGCCTCGCTAAGGATGCGGCTCTTGCGCGACAGTGTGGATTGCTTGTCGCGCAGGCTTTCGCGTGCGTCATGCGAGAACTGCCGGCGCAGCCAGTTGCGCATGCTGTACCAAAGGTTCGCCTTCCAGTCGTGAAAGCGCTCCAGCCAGGTCTTTTCGTCGATCTGTTCCCCGCTCGGCCCGGGCGCATCGTTGCCAAACGAGTGCAGCTCGCGCAAATTCTCCAGGAAGCGGATCGGGTCTTTGACCCTGTAGACGCGGAACTCCAGCGCATCCACGTTGTGGGTGTAGAGCTGAATCGTCGGCTGCTCACCGGGAGCGAACGTTTTACTTGTGCTCAGGTTGAAGGAGACGACGGGGTCAGGGCCGGCGGCAGCGGCATCCCGCGCCACGCAGACGCAGCATAACAACAGCAGCCATGGCATGCAGCGCACGTGGGATGCGCAGCGGCTGTTCCAACGGCGATGGTCGCGACGCTTCATCGACGATCCTGGCGAAGAATGTTCCAACGATACACGCCGAGAAAGTTTCCGTTGTCAATATTCGGACGCCATTGCCGGTCTGGATGGTGCAGCAGATCGTCCACCAGCACGCGCCGCATCTCACCGGGGCCACGACCGATAGGCCCGGTGTGGTACACCGCCCACTGCGCTCCGCTGCCGGTCAGAATCATGGAATGAAAGGGTGAATTCTGTTCAAGCTGCCGGTAGAACAGCAGGTCGCCCGGCAGCGCAGCGCGGAGATCGCGGCTGACGAAGAAGGTGTTGCGCTGCATCAGCGTGTGCGCATCGGCAAACGCCGCGAAGGCTCCGGTGGCCGGGTCCGTCGCTGCGTAAGCACCAGACGTAACGCGGAAGAGGGCTGATCCAAGCGGTGTGTCAGGCCAGGCATACTGCTGCACCGAAGGCAGCGGTGGCGGCGTGGTAAAGGGCATGGTGCTCTGCCAGGCTTCATCGTGCGCATGCAGCGCGTTGCGGTAGCACCAGCGCAGCAGCGCCGCGCAATCGTTGATCTCCTTCGGCAGCCGGCCCGCCGGCAGAGTGGCAGCAGCATCCGCAAGCGCTGTGAACCAGCCGCGAAATGCCGCACGATCCTCGCCCGTGTGCAGACGCAGAAACTCCGGTGTGCCGTCACCAACACGGTCCGTGCTGTCCGCCGTAAACTGCAGGGCTACAGAAGCCGGATGCGTCTTTGGGCTCAACACCAGCAGGCGCCGCTCACCCGGCATGCTTGGCGCCTGCACATCCAGCAGGGCGCTGCCGTCCGCGTTCAGTACCGTGTGCGACGGCGGCCCCGTTACGGTAAGGCTTGCAATCGGTTTGCCGTCGGACCGGAGCAGATGGATCGCGCGATGATAGCTGCCGTCGGCGGGAAGGTGCGCGGTCCATACCGTGGCAATCAGCCTTGCCTGCCTGCGGGAATGCGTCCAGAAGAGCGCCGCTACAAGCAGCAACGCGATGGCGACGGGCGCAAAGACCTTTGCCGCCGTTCCGTGCAGAATGACTCGCGTGGATCGTGTTGACGTCAATGGGTTGCGGCCGTTGCCTGTTCAAGTGAGGAATATACAAGCGATATCACCGGCGATTGATGTTGTACAGCGTCTCGCCCTGATGGTTGAAGTGCAGGCAAAGGGAATCACAACTCACTGCGCGAAGCATGCTACCGTTCCCTAAGGTACACCGCAGGTCAACCATGGAAACGACGGCGTATCTCGAACGCATCGCGACAGCAACCTTCGACAACAACGTCCACACCGCGTTTGTCGACTTTGCGCATGGCATGTTGCAGGACCCGCGCAGCAGGACGCTGTTCCTGCGCATGGCGGAACGATGCGGGATTGATGCGCGTTACTCGTGCCTGAGCGTGAATGCCTCCGGCGCGCCGGATGCCTATACGCTGTACCGGCTCGGCAGCTTTCCTTCAACAGGACAGCGCATGAAGTTGTACAAGCGCTTCGCCCCTGTGTTGATGCGCTGTGCGGTGGACCGTCTTGCGCTCAATGAAGCGGAACGGCGAAGGATTCGCCACGTGATTGTCACCTCCTGTACAGGCTTTTATGCACCCGGCCTGGATTTCGACGTTCTGGATTACCTTCAGCTTGATCCGGGAGTCGAACGCACAATGATTGGATTTATGGGTTGCTATGCGGCAATGAATGCGCTCAAGCAGGCGCGGCATATTGTGCGGTCGCAACCGCATGACAGTGTGCTTGTCATTAACCTTGAGATCTGCACGCTGCATCTGCAGCAGTCTCAGGATCTTGGTGAGGTGCTTTCCTTCCTCGTCTTTGGCGATGGCTGCGCAGCGTCGTTGATCAGTGCGCGGCCAACGGGTCTTGCGCTGACAAGCTTTCGCGCAATCCGGCTTGAGAACACAAAGGATCTGATCACGTGGCACATCGGCGACCAGGGATTCGACATGATGCTGTCCGGCCAGGTGCCCCTCGCGGTGGGGCAGGCGCTGCACGCGCACAAGCACGATCTGCTCGGGGACCGCGATGTATCCCTGTGGGCCGTGCATCCCGGCGGCCGCTCTGTGCTGGACGCCGTGGAGGATGCGCTCGACTTGCCGTCCACAGCATTGGCAACATCGCGCGAAGTCCTGCGCCGCTACGGCAACATGTCGTCCGCAACGGTCATGTTTGTGCTGGAATCGATCCTTCGTTCCGCACCTGCGGGCCAGGCTGGTTGCGCCATGTCCTTCGGCCCTGGGCTAACCGCGGAGACAATGAACTTCGTCACCGTGGCGGGTTAACCATGAATTTTGCGGCGCGTGCGCATCTGTCGGAATGGATGGACGAGCCTTGTACGTATGAGGAATTTCGCGCATGCCTGCGTGATCTGGAACGATCGAATCGTCTGACGCTGACCTACAGGCCCACGCTGCATTGGCTGCAATCCCTGCCTGTGGCAGATCGTTCATTGCACATTGTGGATGTTGGTTGCGGCGGTGGCGACATGCTGCGGCAAATAGAGCGGTGGGCAGAGCATGATGGCATCGACGTTCGCCTTACCGGCATCGACCTGAATCCATACGCGGCAAGAGCGGCGCGTGAGACGGCGCCGCCTTCCTCTGCGATTGAATGGATAACGGGCGATGCGTTTTCCTACGACCCCGACATACCTATCGACATCGTGATCAGTTCGTTGTTTACACACCATCTGCCGGACGATGAGATCGTTCGCTTTCTCGCATGGATGGAACGCGTGGCGCAACGCGGATGGTTTATCAATGATCTGCATCGTGAGCGCCTTCCATACTACGGCTACTCCCTATTGTCGCGCGCGATGCGATGGCATCGTTTCGTTCAGCATGATGGGCCGGTGTCGATTCGCCGCGCCTTTCAGCCGGACGACTGGTACAGCTACCTCACACGCGCCGGCATCACGCTCGACTCGGTTTCGGTGGACACGTTTCGGCCTGCGCGGTTGTGCGTGGCTCGGGTGAAGCCGTGATCGAAACGCGCGCGGACGCGTTGATTGTGGGCGGCGGCCTGGCAGGCAGCATGCTCGCGCTCGAACTCGCGCGGGCCGAGCGAAGCGCTGTCGTGCTGGAACGCAGCAAAGGTCCGCATGACAAGGTCTGTGGCGAGTTCCTGAGCCATGAAGCACTGCTGTACCTGGGCCGTCATAACGTGGATGTGCACGCCCTCGGCGGTGTCCCGTTGCGCCTCGTGCGCCTTGTACTATCCGACGCCACGGTGGAAGTGCCGTTGCCCTTTGCAGCGTGCTCGCTGACACGGCGCGTGCTGGATGAGGCGTTGCTGCAGCGCGCTGCACAGACCGGCGCAGAAGTGCATCGCAACAGCACCGTGGAAGCGCTGGAGCAGAAGCAAGGCGCGTGGCATGCGACGCTGCGTGACGGAAGGTCTGCGCAAGCGGCACACGCGTTCCTTGCAACCGGCAAGCACGACCTGCGCGGTTGGCCGCGCCCGCAGGGAACGCATCGAGGACTCGTCGCATTTAAGCAGTACTTCCGCTTGACGCCGCAACAACATGCTGCGCTTGGGCACGCCATCGAGTTGATCCTGTTTCCCGGCGGCTACGCGGGCATGCAGCCGGTGGAGAACGGCGGCGTGAATCTATGTCTTGTGATCGACTCACATCGATTGAAGGAGGTGGGCTCCAACTGGGCCGGCCTGACGTCCCACCTGCTGCGCACGTCAGCCCATCTTGCGCAGCGGCTGCAGGGTGCCGCGCCGCTGCTGGATACGCCGCTGGCCGCGTCGCACATACCCTACGGCCACATGCAACGCACATCAAACGACGGCCTGTGGCGCGTGGGTGACCAGGCAGCGGTCATCCCATCGTTTTGCGGCGATGGCATGGCGATCGCCCTGCACAGTGGAACGCTGGCCGCGCAGCACTTCCTGGATGGAGCGTCGCCGGCAGCGTATCAGCGCAGGTTGCATGCACAGCTCGCGTTGCGCCTTTCTGCGGCCACACGGCTTTCGCAGCTCATCGTTGCATGGCCGCAGGCTGCGCAACTGGTTCGACTGTTCCCACATCTGCTCACATACATTGCAGCGATGACGCGCATTCCGAAGAGTGCGCTCATCGCGCCTCGTCCCATACAGACACACAGCCTGCGAATGACGGTAGAGGAGGCGCTTTGACCGCGTTGGAACAGGAGTGCATACGCAGGATTGCCGAGGCGAAGGCGATTCCGGAAGAGTCCATCACGCTGGACACCACGCTTGAGTCCATCGCAGTCGATTCGCTGGACCGCGTGAGCCTCTCCTTCGATCTTGAAGAGGCATATGGCGTGGAGATTCCAGAGAAGAAACTCCACACGATCCAGACGGTTGGCGATGTTGCGCATGCAGTACAGGCAGAGTTGACGAAGAAGCAGGCTCTCACCTCCGCCGGCACGGACGCTACATGAGACGTGTTGTAATCACCGGCGCTGGATGTATCACGGCGATTGGCCAGGATGTAGCTGCGTTCAGCAAGCATCTCTTCGCGGGATGCAGTGGCATTGTCCCGCTTGAGGGCATCAAGGACGGCGAATTGCGCTATGCCAACGCCGCACGTGTACTTGGCTTCACTGCATCGGACTGGCTGCTGGCGGCGCAGGTGCAGATTGCAGAACGTTGCGCACAGTTTGCCATCGCCTCAGCACGCCAGGCAGTCTTGGCTTCGGGCCTGATGAAGGCGTACAGCGGCGAGGATGTTGCCGTTGTCTTTGGCTGCTCCACCGGTGGCCGCAGCGCGGAGGAGCCGGAGACAGCGAAGCTCTACACCAGGGGCGGTCGCGTCCATCCGCTTACCGTGCCGCGCTCCATGGCCAGCGCGGGCACAAGCCTTGTGTGCATGGAGCATGGCGTCACCGGCCCTGCCTACACCGTGTCCACCGCGTGTGCATCCGGCGCGCATGCCATTGGGCAGGCCTACCACATGGTGCGTTGCGGCATGGTGCAGGCGGCCATCACCGGCGGACACGAGGCTCCACTGACCTTCGGCTTCCTCAAGAGCTGGGACAGCCTGCATGCCGTGTCACCCACAGTATGCAAGCCCTTCGCCGCGGACCGCGACGGCATGACGCTCGGTGAAGGCGCAGCCATCCTCACGCTGGAGACCATGGATGCAGCCGTAGCACGGGGTGCTGACATTCTTGCGGAGATCGTCGGCTTTGGCATGTCGTCCGACGCGCGCCACATCACACAGACCGATGCCGCCGGACCCGCCGCAGCCATGTCGCGAGCGTTGAAGGATGCACATGCAAGCACCGCCGACATCGGCTATGTGAACGCGCACGGCACCGGCACCGAAGTGAACGATCGCGTCGAGGCACAGGCATTGCACATGGTCTTTGGTGAGCGCGCACGCACCGTGCCAGTCAGTTCCACAAAGAGCCTGCATGGTCATGCCATGGGTGCTTCCGGTGCTATCGAGCTGCTGGCCACTGCGCTTGCTCTGAAGCATGGCACGCTGCCTGCAGCCTGCGCGCCTGCCTTACGCGACGAGACATTGAGCCTCGGCGGCATCCTGCAAGTGAACAAGCCGCTCGAAACAGACCTTGCACTTTCCAATTCGTTCGCCTTTGGCGGGCTCAACGCCTCGCTTGCATTAAGGCGGTATGCACCATGATGCAAGGAACACACGTATCAAAACGCTTCGCTGTGCTTTCCCTTTACGTCGTGCTTGCACATACGCTCGCCGCGCAGGACAGCGGCGTGCAGGGCTACTGGAAAGAGCCTGGGGGTTCGGTCATCCACGTGGAGACGTGCGGCAGCACTGTGTGCGCCACGCTGGTTGCCATCAGTCCCTCCGCGCCGTCACGCATGGACGGCATGAACCCGGACAAGAGCCTGCGTACGCGCACGCTCTGCGGCCAGCGGATCGGCGAGGGTTTTCATCTCACATCGGATGCGAAGGCCGATGGCGGGACGCTGTACGATCCGAAATCGGGCAAGACATACCACGGCATCATGACGGCACACGGCGACACGCTGAACCTGCGTGGCTACATAGGCCTTGCGCTGTTTGGACGAACAGAGACATGGACACGAACGGGGCGTACGGAGACCTGTCAGCGCTGAGGCGCTCAGGCACGCGCGCTGGCAGAGCCGATGGGAGCATCATGTGCCAGGCAGGTGACCAGCGTCCACGCTGCACTGCCCAGCAGCACCAGGCCGGTGCCAAGCGCGGCAACGCCCGCCACGCGATCGCGCGGCAGCAGCGCAAGCGATCCAAGTGACCACGCCAGCAGCAGCGTGCCGGTCACATAGTGCTGCCGATGCCGGAACGATCCCGCAAGTGGATACAGGTGCAGGCCAACGATGATGGCAATCGCCGGCACGATGTACTCCGGCATATGCAGCAGATTCAGGATCGCAACCGCAGTCACGATCGAGACCCATTGGATGATGTTGACCGCAGTGAACATGCGCTTCGCACGCCGCTCGTAGTCGCTGCTGGAGGCAGCCTGTGGCAGCTCGCGCGCGCGGCGAAACAGCAGCGCCACCATGGCGAACAGCGCCACGCTGACGGCTCCCACTGCGGCATAGGCAGCCGCCGAACCATGCTGTGTCGCAGCCAATCCCATCAGCGCCCAGACTGTGCCGAAGCCGATGAAGAACAGACAGCCCGTGGCCCGGCTCCGCGCCGTTTGCGCTGTGTGTTCTTCGAGATGGATTGCCCGTGCCATGGAGGATTGGCCCTAGCTTACACCGCGCGTATACGGTGCGGCATAGCTCTAATTCCGCTCTAGTTCCATCGCGGATCACGGCTGATGTCCAAAAAGTCAACGGCGGCGTTCCCCGACACCGCGATGTGGTCGCCCGGCTTGAGCCGCACGCCGTTCACAACGAAGCGTTCCGCGTTTGCAGATCCTGGATGATTCAGCTCCTGCCGGGCCGGTTCCTGTTCCACCGGCCAGCGCGCCTGCGGTGCGCCGTTCACGCTCAGTTCCAGCGTGCTGCCTGCAGCCGCACTGCCGTAGTAGCCGATCTCGATGCGGTACACATTTGCCTCACTATGAAAGACAGTGGAGGCAGAACACTGCGCAGCGCCTGCGAGGCACGTGACATAACCCAGCGCGGACGCGTCCTCAGGCACCAGTGCAAACGATGCGCTGTAGTCATGCAGCGCCATCGTTTCGGCTTCAACCCGGCCGGGGTGATTGCCGACAAAGTGCAGCTCGTCCGCAACGCCGGTGGAGCGCTGCATCCACTCCGTTACCGTGTCTCGCCACACTTCGCCGCGCTGTGCCGCGTCGCTGAGCTGGTCCTCGACAGCGGCGTAGCGTTCCGGCTCGACCAGCCCCTTCGTCTGCTCCCATGCATCCAGCGCGTTCGACATCTGCGACACTCCGGCAAAGTGCGCATCGTAAAAGGCCTGGATCACTGTTTTGCCGTTCGCCAACCGGCGCGTGGGAGCAACACGATGGACCGCCAGCAGCCAGCGCTCGGGGCATGTTCCGGGGTCTGCAAGTTCCGCGGCAAATGCCGCAGGATAGTCGGCCAGCAACGGCGTGCGATCCACCCCGATACCCTGCGCAGATGCCAGCGGTGAAGCCGCAACGCGCTGCGCTGCGCGCGAAGGATCAGGCTGTGCACCGTCTCCCAGCCATGGCAAGCCGAACGGCGAGCTCACATTGACGAATGCGTCGGCGCTGGCCAGCAGAATGCCCCTGGCGACATCGAATGCGCGCGCGTCATCGCCAAAGGTTTGCCGTGCCCAGGCATCCGTGATTGCCGCGGGCGTTTCTGTCGCATCCCACGCAACGCGGCCAAACGCGAAGAGATTCGCCTGCAACAACGGCTGCTGCATCATCTCCGCAAGCTCCTGCACGGTAAGTGATGCGATCACGCCGCCCCGGTGTGAGAGCACATCGTCCAATGTGCTGTCATCATGTGCGCCGCGCTCCGGCGTGGCCAGCGCGCTCTCCCACACGGCTGCGGGATACACGACCGCACGCCCATCGCCGGGGAACAGCCGGAACGACGCCATCAGCGGGACGCCGGGCAACAGACCGAAGCTGGACGACGCGAGGCCGGCCAGCGGCAGCGACGGTGGCACAGCCTCGCTCTCAAGCATCACGTTCGGCTCAAGCCCTTTAAGGAGCGATGCCCGCTGATCCGGCGATGCTATGCCGGGCTGCCATGCCGGCTCAAAGGCGTCCTCCAGCAGCACGCTGCCGCCATGCCTGCGCAGCACACGCGCGGCTCCGTCTGCCTTGGCGGCATCACCGGCGAGGCGTTTCAGATCGGTGCTTGCTGGCAGCACAATGCCGCCTGCGCCAGGGACGCCCGCAATCCCATCCGCCGAAAGCCCGCGAAACCACACACGAATACCAAATGGCCGCATCGACGCGACAACCTGCTGCGCTGACACAACGCGCTCACCATCCACGACCAACCCATTCAAACCCACCGACGCCATCAGTCGCCCAAGCACAGGGAGGTCTGCGTCCTTTTGCAACGCACCAGGATCACCGCGCAGATCAAGCGCGCGCAGCGGTATGCGGGCGGTTTCCGTCAGCGAGTCGGGCAGCTGCCGGTCTTCCGCGACCAGGGCCGCGAACCGGAATGCTGCATACAACTCTGCGCGTGGCGATCCGCCCTCCAGCACCCACCACAGGTGCTCTCGCCTGCGAACACGGCGAATGCGGTACGCATCCTCCTGCAGTGCAGGCGCGGATGCATCCACCAGCATGCGCGGGTGCACGCGGCGCAGCGCATCGGACGTACCCAGCACGATGGAATCAAGACGAGGATCGAAGCGGCGCAGCAGGTTGTCCGTGCCGGCTACCATGTGGCCAAGGCCGCGATCCAGCTCATCGGCGGCGGCTTTCTCTTCCGGCGCGTCACCCAGCTGCACCACTGCGTGTGGCATGTCGTGATAGCGCGGCGGGTCCGGCGGGATGCCGTAGCGCAGCCATGCCGGGGGCGCCGGGGGCTGTCCGTGGAGCAACGCCGACGCGGCACACACAGCCGCCAGCACAGCCACGGATCGCAGGAATAAACGCATTCGGATGCTTAGACTCCGGCACAGGAAGAATGTGGCCTTGAAGACAAAACCACCTTCGACACTGTAGTCGTTTTGCGCGAGTACGTCTCTGACCCATGCCGCACCAACGCACGGAGACAGCCGACCCTGTCATCCACGATGGATGATGCCGCGCTGTGCTGCGTTACTTGGCTGGCGGTGGCGGCTCTGAACCGTAGTACTTCGTCACATAGGCCAGGATCGACTGGAAATCGTCATCCGAGCCGGACGCGCCATAGCCCACCATCTTGGTAATGGTGGCCTCCCATTCATCGGGGGTCTTGTGCTGGCCCGTAACATTCGTAATCGAGTGGCACTTGGTGCAGGTGGCAATCGTCTGGGCCTTGCCCGGCGCATCCGGCATGGACGCGGTTGGATCCGTCTGGGCGATGGGAGTTGCTGCCGCAACCGGCCTGCCGGTGTTCGCAACACCCCACACAAGAAGCGGCAGGGCAACCGAAAGAGAAGCGAGGACCTGTTTTACGTGTCTCATACGCCTGTTGTCACCTTTAGGTACTGCTGAGGATGGAACACCACAGACCAGCTTGAGTTTCTACAAACCCTTGGCGAAGCTCAGAAACGGCTGCTGGGCGCCTCCAACCAGTACCTTAATCTTATATCGAAGTCACAGGAAATCGCCGTTTCGTGCGATCACCGGCCCCTGCATCACCGTGTCCGGCAGCACGCATTCGCACTTCTTCAAGGCCGTGCCAGGCTCCGTCCGATAGAATCAAGCCTGTATGTCGACCGCAGCAGCCACGCCGTCCATTGTGCTGAAGCCGGGCCACCGGCCCATGCCGTTCCGCCGCCGCATCAAGCTCGGCATGCTCCGCCTGCGTGAATTGAAGGGCATCGCCTCTGCACTCCTGTCGACCGGCCACCCCTACATGGCGCAGATCGTTCCCATGCGCCGCTGCAACCTGGCCTGCACCTACTGCAACGAATACGACGACCACTCAGCACCCACGCCGCTCGACGAGATGCTGCGCCGCATCGACCACCTCGGCCGTCTCGGCACCTCCGTCATCACCATCTCCGGCGGCGAGCCGCTCATGCACCCTGACCTCGACGAGGTCATCAAGCGCATTCGCAAAACCGGCGCTCTCGCCGGCATGATCACCAACGGCTACTACCTCAACAAGGAACGCATCGAGCGCCTGAACAAAGCCGGCCTCGATCACATGCAGATCTCCATCGACAACGTCATGCCCGATGCCGTGTCGAAGAAGTCCCTCAAAGTCCTCGACCAGCGCCTGCTCTGGCTCGCCGAGTTCGCCGACTTCCACGTGAACATCAACTCCGTGGTCGGCGGCGGTGTTGCCAACCCGCAGGATGCCTTCACCGTCTCCACCCGCGCGCTCGAACTTGGCTTCTCGTCCACCATCGGCATCATTCACGACGGCAGCGGACAGCTGAAGCCGCTCGGCGGCGAAGAGCGCACCGTATGGGAGCGCGTCCGCAAACTCACCCGCCGCTCCTATTCCCGCTTCAACCACTTTCAGGAAGCCATCGCCAACGGCCAGCCCAACGACTGGCGTTGCCGGGCCGGCGGACGCTACCTCTACGTCTGCGAAGACGGCCTCGTCCACTACTGCTCGCAGCAGCGCGGCTACCCCGCAACGCCGCTCGCCGACTACACCACCGCCGATGTCAAGCGCGAATTCCTAACCGAAAAAGGCTGCGCGCCCAACTGCACCATCTCCTGCGTGCACCAGGTCAGCTACATCGACCACTGGCGCGCACCGCAGAGCAACTCCGTTACACCACCCACCGCCCACAGCGGCCACGGCGAACTCGTCCAGATCCAGTAAGGCGTTCACACGCCTTCTTACCCCGCGGGTGATCCTCCCGCTGGTAGTTCTCGGAGCGTCATCCCGACCAACGGGAGGGCTGCGCTTAGCAGCAAAAAGGCGTGCAAACGCCCGCAGGAGGCCCGTCCGGCAGGACAAGCGACTACTGCATTCCAAGCGTCTTCAAAAAATCAGCCGTACTCTTCCAGTACGTCGTCCGTTCCCGCGCAACCACCTGCGTCCGCAACCGATCCAGCGAGAAGACCTGGTCATCCACAACACGCCACGCCGACCGCAGCTCCCACCGGTTGTCGCTGGTGCGGCCCACCGTCAGGAAGTAGTCGCCACCCTCCACCAGCGGATACTGCGCAGGTAGCAGCGCGGGCAGCACGATGCCGCTATCCTTCCACAGCAGGCCGCCACGCTGCGTCACGTCAATCGTGTGCTCCTTCGGCATCGCCCCCATCAGCATGCGATCCACCCCAACCAGGGTGTGCGTCACCACGCCAAGGCCGCCCAGCGTCAGCGCTGCGTCGGTTTCGAGCACATGCGCACGCACAAAGGTCTCGTCTGCCGTGGCGGGAGCAAAGGGTGTCATCGGAATCTCCGGTCCAGCCTGCTTCCGCAGATCGCCGATGCCAAGGTTGTAGCGGCCCTCCAGCGATCCCGCAACGCCGCGGATGCCTTCGCGGTTCGGGTTGGCGATAGCCGCACCGGCAAAACTGAACGCCTCCGCGGTGACCATGCCGCCCGGCACCTGTGCTGCAAGCGCGTCAGAGACAGTAGCGCTGCCGTCGATCGACATGCACCGTTGGCCCTGCAGCGAACACGCACCCGCCAGCAGCAGGACGGACGATGGCGGCTGCGACCGGTCTTCACCCTGAATGGTTTCACCAAAGAAGACCAGCGCCTCACCCGGCGCGGGATACCGCACACCCGTCTGCCGCACCTTCGCGCCATTGTTGTCGTCAAAGTAGACCGTGCCGCCCGCCAACGCAAATCGCAATGTCGATCCGGTTGGGCGCGGCGGCACCACCGGCACAAACGAACCCTTGCGCGGCGCAGCCGTGCGTTGCGCAGCTGGCGGGAACCATGCCGGCATCGTCAGCATCGTGGATGGCAGCACCGTGAGCACGGTCACCATGCCGCCAAGGTCTGGCGCAAGAAACGCGTCGGTGCGCAGCACCACGCCTTCCGCGATCACCGCTGTCTGCCCGCCGCGCGGATGCAGGCTCAGGGGCACTGCCCGGTCCACCATGCCGACCGTGCGATCCTTGTTGTCCAGCACGTTCTGGCCGTTGAAGAGCCGCAGCGCCAATGCGAGATCACGATCCGGCATGGGGCGATCGCCCCGCAACTCTGGCAGCACCGACTCCGTGGCGCCTGCCGCGACGTGATCCTGCTCCAGCGCAACCCCACCAGGGAGAAGCGCTGCGCACAGCACGGCGAAGAAGGAACGAAGCATCACGCTGCCAGCAGTCTACGCCCAGGCCTCCCGCCTAAAGCGGCCTTGACGGGCACCCGATGGGTGAGCCGCGCATCCAAGGTGTGGAGGGTTTTATGAAACAACTCTACGTATCCGTGCTCCTGGTAGCCCTTGCAGCCGGTCCAGCGGTAGCCCAAACCCAGGAGACAGCGCCTGCGCAGACGGCCCCCGCGGCCTCCAGCAAGGATCAGCAGAAGCAGCTCAAGCGCGAAGAGTCGGCCAACAAGTCGCAGGCTAAATCTGACAAGGCCCAGCGCAAGGCACTCAAGCAGGAAGACAAGGCAAACGCCAAGGCCGCAAAGGCTGAGAAGGGTGATCAGCAGTCCACCCCGGCGCAAGCGCCGCCACAGTAGTCCTATTGGCTTCAGTAGTCCTGGCGGCTTCCAGCAGTCATAGTGGCTTCCAGCAGAACTGGCGGATATCGCCTGCGGACATCGCGATGTTCGCAGCAGCTCTGAGACATTCGCCCACACGATCATTGGCGCAGTCTGGCGCGCAACGGCAGCCGCGGGATACCTCGCAGCCTCTTGCGGGCATCTTACGCAGTGGGGTGAAAACGATGAAGTCCCACCTTCTAGCTTCGCTACTTGTCGCCGGCGCGTGCGTGGCGGGCTCAGCGCTTGCGCAGTCCGCCAACGATCCCACGAATCCTGTGCCGGTAGCGCCACCCACTGCGAACGCGCCCGTTACGCCAGGCTCGCCGACAGCGCCGGTCGCTCCAGGAACGTTGCCGGAAAAGCCTGCGCCGTCGCCCGCCGCGCCCTCACCAGCTCAGGCCACGCCGGCACAGACCTCCGGCACGCCGACGACCATACCCGGCAGCAATCCGCCGATAACAGCGACTCCGCCGCCATCTTCGACAGCCCCAAGGGCGAAGCGGACAAAGCCAAGCTCTACGCCGCCTCCAACCACTCCGGCCGCACCTGCGGGCAGTTCGTCGCGGCAGTAATCCCATTTCCTATCCACCCCAAGGAGCAGAACCATGAAGATGATGAGCATTGCAGCCGCCGCGCTGTCGATCACGCTCGCCGGCGGCATGGCCTTCGCGCAGCAGACCAACGAGGCTGACCGGAAGGAAGCACAGGCCGTTACCAAGCAGGATCGCAAGGCCGATAAAGCCCAGGCCCACGCCGACAAGGAAACCCGCAAGGCGCTGAAGAGCAGCAAGGTAAAGAACGCCGCACGCGCCCAGGACAAGGCCGATCATGAAGCCGCAAAGACACCGGACCGCTAAGCAAAATCTCACTCCCAAAGCAAAAGCCCCTCATCGGCGATGAGGGGCTTTCGTTGTGATGGCCAACGTATTACTTGTGCTTTGCAGGAGCCGGTGCCGCCGAAGCGACAGCTGTACCGCTCGCCTGTTTCTCAGCGCCATCAAGCACAGAGTAGATGCGGCTGGTGTCATTCGCTCCGGGCGCGCTCGACTCACTGCCCGATATGATCTGCCACTTGTTCGCTGTAGCAACCACAATCGTCGGCGTGCGCGTCACGTTCAGCTTCAGGCCCAGGTTGTAGTCCGCCTGCACCTCAGCGGCAAACTTGCCACCCGGGTCAACCACGAACGGCATCTGCTGGCCGTGCTGGCTCATCCAGCGCTGGGTAAAGTTGCGCAGATCGTCCTTGCTGGCGATCGCTGTCTGGTGGGCAAACACATCCGTGCGATAGGCGTCGGCAAGGCCGGGGTTCACCTTGTCCTGCAGGTAGCGCGCGAAGATCGCCGCGTCCTTGCTCCAAATGTGCATCTGCAGCGGAAAGTCATAGCGCACAATGGGCACGTGATACTGCGCGGCAGCCTTCTGGACGAGCGGATGAGCGGCGGCGCAGGCCGGACACTCCAGGTCCACAAACTCAATAATCGCGACCTTCTGGCCGGCAGGCGGCTTCAGCATGGACGTGTCGCGGAAGGTGGACGGAGCCGGTGTGCCGGCGAACTGGGCGTGGGCGGCGGTGCCGGCCAACGTGACGGCGGCTGCGAACAGAAGGGTGCCGATGCTGCGCTTGAACATGCAATCTCCCGGCGCGCTGGCTCCGTGGCCCGCGGTGCGCCTGCATGTCATTCTAGACGCACCACACACCGTAATGTCTCAGCGAAGGTGTCATCGCGCCTTAAAACACGCGAAGCGTCGAGAACGGCACGAAGTGCCACGCGAAGCGTCGAGAACAGCACGAAGTGCCGTCGAGAACAGCGCGAAGTGCTAGCCTCGAAGATGCATGGAGCCGATTTGCCCTCGCTGCGGGTTTACGCTGCAGCCCCTTGACGACGCCCCGCCGCCGTTCTGCGCGCACTGCGGTCTGCCGCAGTTGCGTGTGTCGCCAGACGCGCAGGCCTATCCAACACCCGAAACATCGCAACGTGCCGGCGGCAGCGATTCTCCTGTTGCCAGCAGCGTTGACTGGCCTGCCGCGCTGCGTCTCATCGGCATCGCCGCCCTCATCGGCATCGTGCCGCCCGCCCTGCTGCCCGGCGCCCTCAGCAGTGGAGCTCTCGGCGGACCAACCCTTTTACTCACGCCCATGCTCACACTGGGCGTGGTCAGCCTCTACCATCGCAGCCGCCCGCGCCGCACCATCCACGCGGCCATCGGCACGCGCATGGGCGCCCTGCTTGGCCTGGTCATGGGCGCCGGTGTTGCATTGCTCACCGGCATAGCCGGGTTTGTCATGCGCTACAGCTACCACTCGCATGAGGTCGACGACAAAATCCAGCAGGCCATGGCAGCGCTGCCCGCGCAACTTGCCGCCGCCGGTCCAGTGCCGCCGGAGGTCATGGGATTCCTGCAATCGCCGGAGTTCCGCGCAGGGTCGTTCCTCTTCAGCCATCTCTTCTACGCTCTGCTGCTGGTAGCCGTCGGCTCCATATGCGGCTGGGTTTCGGGCTCCATGCTCAAGTCGCGGCGCGAGCGCAACATCGGCTCATAGACCGCAACGAACGCTCATAGCAAGCCACGCAGGCTCATAGCTGCCCTTGGCGTCCCTCGCGTAAACTTCGCGGCCTCTCGTACACTTTACGCCCTTAGCGTCCTGCCTTCGTGCCTTCCAGGGGCATCCACAACCCGCTGTTACCAGTCGATCAAACCTTCGCGGTATCATCTAACCCTGCTATGAGCGACGGAACACCAAAGCCCGAACACCCCAGCATTCGCGAAAAAGGCCGGCTCATGTCGGCCTCCGAAATTGACCGCACACTTGTGCGCCTGGCCCACCAGATCGTGGAAAAGCACGAGGGCAGTGGCAACCTTGGCCTGGTCGGCATCAAGCGCCGCGGTGTGCCGCTGGCGCAACGCATCGCCAAAATCATCCAGGGCATTGAGCGCCAACCGGTAGAGACGGGCGTGCTCGACATCTCCTTCTACCGCGACGACCTCTCCACCAGCGGCCCCAAGCCCATCGTGGAAAAAGGCGACATCGGCTTCGATATCGAAGGCCGTGACATCGTCCTGCTGGACGACGTGCTCTACACTGGCCGCACCATCCGCGCCGCGCTCGACGCCCTCTTCGACCACGGCCGCCCACGCTCCGTGATGTTGCTCGTTCTCATCGACCGCGGCCACCGCGAGCTGCCCATCGAGGCGCAGTTCGTCGGCCGCGTCGTCCCCACCAGCTCCCGCGAAATCATCGAAGTGAAGCTGCACGAAGTAGACGGCACCGACCAGGTCCTCCTCGTCGAGCGGCTGGATTAACCGTGCAGCGCGAAACCTCAAACCTCTGCTATCCCGGGGACTTCATCGTTTGTCATCCCGCAGCGCAGCGGAGGGATCTGCATGTCGGCCTACTCGCCAATCCCATCCCAGAGGGCGACGAACCACGCCCGTTCGCGCAAAGCGCGATGAGGAGGGCTTTCGCCCTGCGAACACCCGCCGCAACTCAAAGGGCTTTAGCCCTGGGTGCCGCATGAAGATCGGTATCACCTGCTATCCCACCTACGGCGGCAGCGGCGTCGTGGCCACCGAGCTGGGCATCGAGCTCGCCGCCCGCGGCCACCAGGTCCACTTCATCACCTACCAGCAGCCCTTTCGCCTCACCGGCCGCGAGGTCGGCATCTTCTTTCACGAAGTCGCCGTCACCACCTACCCGCTCTTCCAATACCCGCCCTACGATCTCGCCCTCGCCAGCCGCATGGCCGAAGTTGCCGAGTTCTACGGCCTCGACCTGCTGCACGTCCACTACGCCATTCCCCACGCAGTGAGCGCCCTGCTCGCAAGGCAGATGCTTGCCGCCCGCGGCATCCGCCTGCCCTTCATCACCACCCTCCACGGCACGGACATCACGCTCGTGGGCCAGGACCCCGGTTACCTGCCGATCACGAAGTTCGGCATCGACGAAAGCGACGGCGTCACAACCATCTCTCAGGACCTGAAAGACACCACGATCCGCAGCTTTGGCGTGCAGCGCGACATCGAAGTCATCCGCAACTTCGTCAACTGTGATGTCTACCATCCGGATGAAGCTCTGCGCCGCGAGCGCCGTTCGCGTTATGCCGGCGACGACGAAAAGATCGTCATCCACCTCTCCAACTTCCGCCGCGTCAAGCGTGTCGCCGACGTGGTCGAGGTCTTCGCACGCATCGCACGCGACGTGCCGTCACGGCTGATGCTCATCGGCGACGGCCCGGACCGCTCCATCGCCGAGAACCTCGCGCTGCGCTACGGCATCCAGGACCGCATCCACTTCCTCGGCAAGCAGGACACCGTGCAGGAGCTGCTGCCGCTCGGCGACCTCATGCTCATGCCCTCCGAAATGGAGAGCTTCGGCCTCGCCGCACTCGAAGGCATGGCCTGCGGCCTGCCCTGCATCGCAACCCGCGTCGGCGGCGTGCCGGAATTAGTCGAAGACGGCGTCAACGGCCTGCTCTACCGCGTCGGCGACATCATCGGCATGGCAGCAGGCGCCATCGAAATCCTAGCCAACCAGCCACGCCTGGAAGAGATGGCCAAAGCCGCCCGCAAAACCGCGCAAGACAAGTTCTGCACCACACGCATCATCCCCTTGTACGAGCAGTATTACGAGGATGTGCTCAGTCGGTAACGTTCAAGCAGGGACAGGAGATCAAGATCGTTGCAGCCCGTCAAACCGCCGGCTCCCCTTAAAAACGAGGCACCATGCCACGTTTCTCCTCAATGCTTCGAACCACCCACTGCACCACCGAACTTGGGGCAAAGTTGATATGCCACCATCGTTCTCCCGCACCGTATGAGGGAGGATGCAACGTATCCTGAAACGTCTTACACTTCGCATCATCCGTCTCTGAACTGCTGTAGCAGTTATGGATTTCCGGCGTCTTATAAACTTCCGCGACCGTCAGTGCCTCGTATTGTTCCTGGTCGGTCGCGTACAGGTAAAGCACAACATAGACACTACCTGTAAGGAGTAACGTCACGCTCAACAACACGCCTCGCGCGAAGGCGCGCACTCTCCCTCCTTTCAACCTGAGTTCGAGCAAAACCATGCCGATGGTCCAAAGGGCGAGAAACTTGCAGGCATTGAACATCTCGGTGTCTCCACCAGCGGTTCTCTGCCAGTACCCCAGTCCATTCACCACTTGTGCGTCTGCATTTTTCTGCTTCGCCTCGTCGACCGTTCGCTGAATTTGTTCCCGAAACCCGGAGATATCGTCCTTGCCTCCGTAGGAGAACCATAGGTCCGCAACCTTAGGATCAACCGCATGGTTTCGGAGCAAGGCGTCGGGATTAAACGTGATCTCAACCGGAACGAGTGCCCCCGCTACAAGCACGACATTCTTGATGGCACTCAGCAGGAACAACAACGTAAACGCAGCGAGGATAGGCGCGAGCTTGTCCAAGCCGAACCTTTTTGCAGCTTTGGCGAACGCAATCTGCGTCTCCGGCGACGGCTTATGTGCAAGGAGTGCGGCTCCTGTCCTTCTGCACACGTTCGGCGCCACGATCCAGGAAATACCCATCAGGGCTGCCGTGCAAAGGACGGGCGGCCAGATGAAATTCCAGAAGTCCTGTACCGCCTTTACAAGGCTGGAGAAGTCCACGGTTCACCTTAGATACAGCCACAAGATACAGCCACTCTATCCGCTCGCTGACCACGGACAAGGCCGTTTTACTTCAAATGGACGATATCCATCACGATGGAATCGGTGATCTTCCATTCGCCATCCTTCTTCACCAGCACCTTCAGATAATACGAATGGCGCGGCTCCATGGGATGCCCGCTGTAGTCGTTGACCAATCCGGTGATGCTCTCATCACTCCACACCGCAGCAGACGTGGGCGACGTGATCCGGACGTCCAGTATCTTGGTGGGAGCGGTATCCTTCCCCGCACGATACCCCGGCCTCGATAGCAGGTCGTTGAGAAACGTCTCGAACTCCGCCTTGCCGTGGATGCGGACGCCAAACGGGTTCTGCCAGATCAGATCGTCGGTAAAGGTGGACGTGATCTCTTTCGCATTGAACGTATCCCAGCCTTCCGTCTCACGCGCAATCACGGCACGTACAGCGGCTTCATCCGAAGATTGTTGAGCGTGGGCGTTCTGCAGTGAGAGCGCAAGAAGAGCGATTGATACAACAAGGGGAAGACGCAAGCCGTGTATGCCTCCGGCATAAAAGTTAGTGCCATCCTATCGTGCGGAACACTCGCGGGCCGGGTGGATATCTCGACGACAAAGCCATCAAGATTCTGCTGCCTCCCAGCCTGCGCCCTGTAGGAACAGGCCTGCGCACAGCCGGTCAAGGCCCACGGGTCGATGACTTCGTCGCCAGCATGAACCACGCGGCCGAACGCCTCCGTGCCTTGTTGCTGTGTTAGGCGCGTCTCCGGCGACGGGCACGCTTACCGGCAGCCTTGTGCGGCGCATACGTCCACTGCCGCACCGGCCCCACATCCACGTGGACGAACTGGCTCTTCGGATAATACCCAACGCCGCCGGCCTCAAGCGAAAGCGCCGCGTCGCGCAGAACTGCCGCCGGCACACCCGCCACACGCATGTCGATCGCCTTTGCTTCAATGTGTTGCGAGTGCTCCGCGGCATTCGTTGTGCCGCTCTCCCGCAGCTCGTCATTGGTCGCCTGCGTGCGATAGGCCGACAGAATGTCGATGACGCCGCTCGACTTGCCCACCTTCGCAAGCATCGTGTGCAGCACGTCAAACGTGCGTGGATCGTAGAGGCTCACTTCCTGGTTATGGCTGTCACGCAGAAAGTGGTTGAGCTTGTCCAGCGCCTCAGGGATATAGGTATCGCCCACGCGGTACACCACATCGATCATCTCGCCGCTCTGGTTACGCGCCAGCTTCAGCTCAAACTTCTGCCCGTCCGCAGGCAATGGTTCATCGTCCTCGGGCAGCAGGCCCATGCCCGGCAGCGCAGCGTTGACCAACGCATGTGCCATGGCGCGGATACGCGGATGTTTGCGCGACTCAAACTTGCGTGCGCTGGCAGACGGCGCAGCCGCACCAAGCGCGGCTATGACGCAGACGGCGGAAAGTGTACGTGTGGATGCAAGGTGACGGATGGACGCAGGCAGGCGCAAAAGCAAAACGACGGTTCTCCTGGGGTAAATTCACAGCGCCGACATCGGGGCCATACCCCTATCGAACACATCGTTCATCGTGTGCCTGTAGGGTACTACCTCCGCACCCTAGGAAGTAAGTGGCGGGATGCCTGCGATTGCAGACTTTTTCTGCCACATAAGTTGTACGAAAGACTTCCTTCTCCCCTTGCCCATCGCACATGCTGGGCGGCAAAGCCGCGTCTACGGCTTCGCCGCCGGGATCTGCGGATATTGATCCATGATCATGCTGTCCGAGATCAGCCACTTCCCATCCTGCTTCACAAGCACTTCCATATAGTGCGAGTAGCGGGGCGCCATCGGCTTGTGCGTCGTATCGTCGATCTGCCCTTCGCTCTTCTCTTCACTCCACACCACGGCTGTCATCGGCGAGAGCACGTGAATGTCCGTGATCTTGGGCCCGGAGCTCACCGCAGCCCGGTAGCCGGGCCGGTTGAACAGGTTCGTCAAAAACGCCTCCAGCCGTGCGCGGCTCCGGATGCGGACACCAAACGGATTCTGCCACGTGACCGTTTCGGTATGGCACGCGGCAATTTGCTTCGCGTCAAACTTGGCCCAACCATCTAGCTCATACATAACCGCCGTTCGAACCGCAGCTTCGTCCGCTGACTCTGCAGCCTGTTGAGCCCGCAGGGCGGGTAAAGCACACAACAAAAGAACCGCCGGCAACACTGCGCAACTCCGCCGCATAGACATGAGGTTTCTCCTTGGAAAGCCGGGAGCAGACTAGCACCAAGCCCCCGCAAATCGCTCACTTATTTGCGCCTGCGCGCTACTGCTACCATCGCTCAAGAGCTTCATGACCGTCTTGGCCGCCAACTCGACAGCGTCTAACCCCGGTTCGCTGCTTTCCATTCAGGATGTCACTCTGGAGCAGATCACCGCGCTTCTGGCGTTAGCCAACACCCTCGAAACCATGGAGCACCGTTATCGCGGCAGGCGGCTGGATGGCCGCAAAGTAGCCCTGCTCTTCTACGAATCCAGCACCCGCACACGCACCAGCTTCGAACTGGCCGCGAAGTCGCTCGGCGCCATGACCACGCTGGTCAGCGATAAGTCCTCCTCCATCGAAAAGGGCGAAAGCCTGCACGATACTGGCATAACACTGCGAGCGCTGGGCGCCGAGGCAATCATCCTGCGCTCCAACTTCTCGGGCGCTCCGGAGTTGCTAGCACGATCCACCGGCCTGCCCGTCCTGAACGCGGGCGATGGCATGCACGAGCATCCATCGCAGGCATTGCTTGATCTCCGCACAATGCTGAAGCGCCTGCGCATCTCAGAGGAACTGAGCAGCACAACGCTGCAAGGCAAAACCATCGTCATCACCGGCGACATACGTCATTCGCGCGTCGCCCGCTCGAACGCGCTGCTGCTGCCGCGGCTTGGCGCGCGCGTGATCCTATGCGGACCGCCTGCACTGTGTCCGGTGGAAGCACTCGAAGGCCTTGGCAACGTTGAGATCGAACGCGACTTCCGCGCCGCACTCGAACAAGCCGATGTAGCGATGATGCTGCGCATTCAACGCGAACGCCTCATCGGCCTCGACGTAGAAACCGCCGATTACATTGCAGGCTACCAACTCAACGCAGAGCGGCTCGCAACCTATGCGCCAAACGCGCTCGTCATGCACCCCGGCCCCATGGTGCGTGGCCTTGAGATCGATTCAGCCGTAGCCGATGGCCCGCAGTCTGCGATCGAAGAACAGGTCACACACGGCCTCTCCATCCGCATGGCCCTGCTGGATACAGCCCTGAACGCGCCGCACTGGGCACAGGTGATCCCATGAGCGCGATCCTGCTGCGCGGCGGCTGTGTCATCGATCCCGGCACCGGCATGAACGAGGTCGCCGACGTCCTCGTGCGCGGCAACCGTATCGCTGAAGTCACCTACGGCACGCGCCTTGGCGCACTCGATGCCATCGCCCGCGACGACGAAGCCGAGGTTATCGATTGCACCGGCCTCATCGTCGCGCCGGGCCTCATTGACATGCACGTGCACCTGCGCGAGCCCGGCCAGACGCACAAGGAAACCATCGCATCCGGCACGCGTGCCGCAGTCGCAGGCGGCGTCACCACCGTCGTCGCCATGCCCAACACCACGCCGGTCACGGACTCAGTCGAATGGCTGGACTTCGTGCAGTCGCAGCATCGCAACCCATCCGCACGCGTACTCGCCATGCCCGCGGCAACCGTCGGCAGCATGGGCGGCGAACTTACAAACTACGCCGCACTCGCCGCCGCAGGCGCCGTCGGCTTTACCGACGACGGCAAACCCGTGCTCGACGACCATGTGATGAAAGCCGCACTCATCGCCGCAGCGCGCGTCGGGCTGCCCATCTCACAGCACGCAGAAGACTCGCGCATGACCGTGGGCGCCAGCATGAACTTCGGCCCGGTCGCCTTTCGCCTCGGCCTGCGCGGCATGCCCATCGAGGCCGAGTCAAGCATCGTCGAACGCGACATCGCGCTGCTCGAAGAGATCGAGCGCGAACATACGCTGCGCCCACATCTGCATGTGCAGCACGTCTCCACGGCGAAAGCACTCGATGCCATCCGCGCGGCAAAGGCACGCGGCCTGCACGTCACATGCGAAGTCTCGCCACACCACATCGCCTTCACCGATGAAGCCATCGCGGGTGACCCAACCCAGGGCTCCCACCGCTACGACACGCACTTCAAGATGAATCCGCCGCTGCGTGCCCGCGCCGACCGCGACGCATGCATCGCCGCAGTTCTGGACGGCACGGTGGACGTGATTGCAACCGACCACGCACCGCACGCCGCGCACGAAAAGAACGTGGAGTTTGAGCGCGCGCCCAACGGCATCACCGGGCTTGAAACAGCGCTGGGCGCGTCGCTGCGCATGCTGCATGGCGAACACGGCATGCCGCTGATGAAGGTGCTGGCGCTCTTCACATCTGCCCCAGCGGAGAAGTTCCGCCTGCGCGAGCTTGGGCATGATGTTGGCCGCGTCGCTGTTGGAGCGTTGGCCGATCTCATCGCCTTCGATGCAGCCGCAACGTGGAACTTCGACGCCGCGCACTCGCGTTCGAAGTCAAAGAACACGCCGTTCCATGGTGCGCCGATGCTCGGCCGCGTTCATGTCACGCTGGTACATGGCATCGTGCAATTCCGCGCGACTTAGCTGTCTTTCCTTCACATAAGGTTGCTTTTTACGGCACCTTTCCCGGAATCAACTCTCGTGTGAGTCGAGAAACAAACACTTGGGCAGCCAGTTGACAATCCGCCTGCATCCATCTACGCAAGCCAGATACCCGACAGAGGGCATCTGCATGGATGGAGGGAACACTCCGATGGTTTCATGGAAGACGTTGCAGCGGCCCATGGTCGCACTCTCACTCGTGGCATGCCTTGCAACCGGTTGCTCCAAGCAGCAGCGCGCCATTGACGATGCCAAGAAGGACGTCGCCGCAACCGGTCAGCCGGAAGAGGTGATCTATGTGGATCACGCCGGCAATACGACATTGACGATGGTGAGCGCAGCAGCTCCCGGCACAACGGTGCCCACACTCACGCAGAGCACAACACCCAGCGGCGCAACCGCGGTAACGGGTCTGCCCGACTGGAGCAACGGTCAGCATCCGCCTATCAGCCACGTGGCGCGCTACTCCGCTCCGGGTGTGCTCGCTGCAGCGCCTGCGCCGTCTGAACCCGGCGCAGCCACAGTCGCTTCAGCGCCGGTCTACAATCCCAACAATCCATCGCAGCAGTTTGCCGGCAACAACGCGCCCGCAAACTTTGTGCCGACCGATGTCACCATCCCCGCCGGTACCGGCATCGCCATCCGTATCAATCAACGGATTGACGTGAAGCATGCCTTTGCAGGCGAGCGCTTCAGCGGCACACTGGCCGAGACCGTCATGCGCAACAACACCGCGGTTCTGCCGCGCGGAACGGAAGTGCATGGCGTGATCGATGCCGCACACCGACGTGGCCACTTCAAAGGCCGTTCTGTGCTGGAATTGCGCCTGACGTCGATGACCTCCAACGGCAAGGAATACCCCTTGGAAACGGCTGATTTCGTCGCCAGCAAGAAGGGCAAGGGCAAGCGCAGCACAGGCTTTATCGCCGGCACAACCAGCGTGGGCATGCTGGTCGGCGGCATTGCCAGCGGCGGCGTTGGCCTTGGTGTGGGCGCGCTTGCAGGCGGCGGTTTGGGCACACTGCTGGCAGGCGTAACCGGCAACCGCGACATCGTCATCCCCGCTGAGTCGCTGGTACGCTTCCGCCTGGAAGACGACCTGACCGTGCAGCCTCCGCAAGCCACGAACGCATACGCGGATCCAAACGCGCCTGTAACCGTAGCTCAGCGCTAAGGTTCATCGCAGAGAAAGAGGCAGCCTTCGGGCTGCCTCTTTCGTTGCTCACTCCTAAGCGTTTAGGAGGTTCATGGCGTCGACGAACACATCCGCGCCAAACCCCTTCAACCAGTGGATGCGACGATCTCGCCGGAACCACGTGCCCTGCCGCTTGGCATAGTTACGATGCCCCTGCTGCGCTTTGGCGACGGCCTCGGACTCCGTTCGCTCGCCCCGCAGAACAGCTTGCGCTTCGGCGTATCCCAGCGCATGCAGCGCACGGCACGCCGCACCATACTTTGCGACAAGCCCGGCGGTCTCCGCAATCAATCCATCCGCAAACATCGTTTCGCAGCGCGCATCAATGCGCTTGTAGAGCAACGCGCGATCCGGCGCGAGTCCAAGTTGCACCACGCGGAAGCCTGTAAGCGGCTCCGGCTGCAGCGCCTGCCACGCATCGCTCATGGGCAGGCCTGCCAGCACGCTCACTTCAATTGCACGGATAAGTTTTGGGACATCATTCTCGTGGATGTTCGCAGCCGCAGCTCGATCAAGCCGCCGCAGCGCCCGCTGCAGCACGGCTGCCCCCCGCCGCTCAACAGCCAGCCGCAGGCGATCGCGCAAAGCCTCGTCACGCTCCGGCATCGGGCTAAGTCCATCCAAGAGCGCACGCAAATACAGCCCTGTGCCACCAGCAACAATGGGCGTTCTTCCTCGAGCAGCAATCTGCGCCACGGCAGCGCGGGCAGCCCGGCCATAATTGCCGGCGGTATATTCCACACTTGGCGGCACAACGTCGATCAGGTGATGCGGCGCGCGCGCACGCTCCTCACGCGTCGGCTTCGCCGTCCCAAGCTCCATCTCACGGTAGACAGCAACGGAATCGCACGAGACGATCTCACCATTCAACGCAGCCGCAAGCTGTAGCGAAAGCGCAGTCTTGCCGGAACCGGTTGCTCCAACCAAAACGATGAGCAGCGGAGCTTGATCGACAGCAGACGGCACTAAAAACGCCACCATCCCGGCAGAAAAACCCTGTGGACACCCGAGCGCAGCACAATGCCCACAAGCGCAGCCGCGCCCAGCAACAACGCGGCGGCTGTCTGCAAACGCCGCTCCGCCTTATGAGTTTCCTGCATGGCTAGGAGCATATCGTGCCGGAACGAACGCTGGCCCTACTGCGCCTCCGGAGCGTCCTTGTTAATGCGAAATTCGATCCGCAGCTCAAGATTGGGGCCTTTGAACTCTTTCGGCAGCGGCTGTGCCTGGCCAAGGCCGGTGATCGATCCCCACGCGGCGCGGTTGATCGCGTCATCATGCGTGGAGTAGTCCAGGTGCATGGATCCCGGCGCGATCTTTCCATCCGGCAGGATGGTGAACCGCACGCCCGTGATCCCCTGCTTGTTCAACGGTGGGCGGCACTCTTCCGGTATCAGCGGCAGCCAGTTGCGCCGCACATCCGCCAGCAAGCGAGCAAGATACTTACCAAAGTCAACGCCCTGCGTATCCGAGAGAATTTGATAGCCCTGCTTGGCGCCGCCCTGCTGGCCATTGCCCGTGCTGCCGTAATCCCCGGCCTCAGCGCCGCGAGAGTTACGCGCTGCCTGCCGGATAGCATCGGCTGCACTCTGCTGCTGCCCGCCAATAATGGGCCGGCTAGGTTGGTTCGATGGCGCGGGCGCATCCGCCAGCGGCTGCCGTGGCTGCGGTTGAGGTTGCGGCGTAGGCGGTGTATTGCGAGCCTGCTGCTGTGGTTGTTGCTGCGGCTGTGGTGCGGGCTGCGGCGTCTGCTGCTGTGGCCGCGGTGTTGGCCGTGGCGCAGGCGGCTCCGGCGTGCCAGCCTTCGGCTGCGGGGCCTTCGGCGAAGGCTTGGGACTCTGCGCTTCGGTGTCGTGCTGGCTGATATTCGGCGCCGGTTTGATGCGCTTGAGCTGCTGCTGAAGATTCGGCGGCGTATCCAGGTACGTCATCGACGTCGATTTCTGGTCCGGCGCGTTGATGATGACGGGCGCATGCCACAGGTAGCGCGGGCCGTAAACGATAACCCATCCAAACACCAGCCACACAATGACCGAGATGTAGACGGCTTCGCGGAAACGTGCCTTCGACCGCTCATCGTCCACCTCGTCCAGCAGGGTGATGAGTTCGTGTTGCTCCAGGTCCACAAAGCGGCCGCGGCGGCGGACACGCATGACAGCGCTCTCTGCCTCAGGTGGGCGAGCGGTCTGATCCTCGCCGGGAGGTGTCTGAAGTGGGGCCACGCTGGTGTTTTGTCTCTCCGCAGTAGGACTGCTTCAGCGCCGGTTTCGTTTCATGCGGCGCACAGTGGCGCGGAGGCGTGCACCGGCACCTCCATTCTCTCATCCTCCTGCTCACCATGCTTTCCCCGCCCAAACGGGTAGAATGAGCCGGATGCACCTGCACGCACACCTTATCGCAACACTGATGCAAACGGCCCCCACCGCCCCCCACCATGTCAGCGCGCTGAAGCACTTTAGCGACGGCTTGAAGAATTTCTTCGAGCGGTTCGGTATCTGGGGCCTGGCCGCGATTGCGCTCGTGGATTCGGCCGTGCTGCCCATGCCCTGGCAGGTGCTGCTCATCTCGGACATCCACAACAATCCCTCCAAGTACCTGCTCTACCCGGTCGTCGCGGCCGTCGCGTCCGCTCTGGGCAGCCTTGTGCCCTTCTACGTGGGACGCCTCGGCGGTGAACTCTTTCTGCTGGGCAAGATCAACCGCGAACGCTATGAGCGGCTGCGCGACCGCTTCGAGCAGCAGGAGTTCCTGGCCATCTTCCTGCCCGCCATGGGACCACCGCCCACACCCATCAAACTCTTCGAGTTCTGCGCGGGTGTCTTCGAGATGCGCCCGCTGCTGTTCCTGCTCGCTATCTTCCTGGGCAAGCTGGTGCAGTTCATCGCCTACGCGGTCATCACGCACTACTACGGCCCGTCCGCGCTGGAATCAGCCGGCCTCGCCATCCACAACCACCTGCGACTCTTCCTGTCGGTCGTCGGTCTGCTGCTTGCCGGTGTGGGTGTATGGTTCGTCCGCAAGCTCTTCGATCGCCGCAAGGGCGTACCGCTGCCGATCGAAGAAGAGATCAGCGCAGAAGAATCCACGCACACTGTGGTGGACGAATAAGCCTCACGTACCCCAATCGTTTACTGCTTGTAATCGAACGATTACAATAAGAGTTGTATGTACTCGATTCGACCATCGCCCGGATTCACTGCGTGGATCGACCGTCTAGAAGACCAGTCTCTTCGGGGAATAATCGCGGCCCGCATCAAGCGGTTACAGCACGGTCTTATGGGAGACGTCAGCCCGGTTGGTGAAGGTGTCTCTGAATTGCGAATCCATGTGGGTGCCGGATGGCGTTTGTATTTCACACGGCGCGGACCAGAAATCATTGTCTTGTTGGCAGGCGGTTCGAAGCGAACCCAGATGAAAGACATCAAACGCGCCAAAGCCTTGGCTGCTCTGCTGGATGAAGGAGAAACATCATGAACAAACGAATGAAAGCGACTAGCTTGCCTGAGTTCGACGCGGCTCAATATCTCGATAATGAAATCTCAATTGCGGCCTATCTGACGGACATACTGGCAGCAAACGATGCCGCTCTGCTAGCCTCTGCCCTTGGTGACATTGCGCGATCCCGGGGAATGACTGAAATTGCGAAGACAGCCGGAATTACCCGCGAAGCCCTGTACAAAGCGCTGCGCTCCGACAGCGCTCCGCGATTCGATACCGTCACTCGCGTGTGCGCCGCTCTTGGTGTTCGTCTTGTGGCGCAGCCTATCCATATAGACGCTGCCTAGCCTGGTCGTTTAACGCTCACGGCGTAAAGAACCGCTCAACCTCATCCATGTCCTGCGTGAGCCGGTAGGGCGGCAGGCTGTCAAGGAAGATCTTGCCGTAGGACTGTCTCTGGATTCTGCTGTCCAGCAGCATCAGCACACCGCGGTCGGTGGCCGATCGAATCAATCTGCCAAATCCCTGCTTCAGCGTAATCACGGCCTGCGGAATCGACAGGTCATGAAACGGCTTGCCGCCCGCATGCTCAATCGCCTCCATGCGCGCCTGCTGCACGGGGTCGCTGGGCACGGCAAAGGGCAGCCTATCGATGATGACGCAACTCAGCTGGTCGCCCTGCACATCCACGCCCTGCCAAAAGCTCGACGTGCCGAAGAGCACCGCGTTCGGCGTCGCGCGGAACTCATCCAGCAGCGCCTTGCGCGGAGCCTGCCCCTGCAGCAGCAGCGGGAACGGCAGCTCGACCAGCATGCGTTCATACAGCGTGCGCATCTGCGCGTAGCTGGTGAACAGGCAGAAGGCGCGGCCACGGCTCAGCTCCAGCACGCGTCGCATCCGCTCGGCTGCCTGTGGAATGAAGTCCGCATCGCGCGGGTCCGGCATGTACGGCGGCAGATACAGCAGCGCCTGCTTGCCGTAATCGAAGTGCGACGGCACCGTAAGCTCACGCGCTCCCACAAGGCCAAGCCGCTTGGCAATGTGTTCAAACCCGCCCTGCACCGTCAGCGTGGCGCTGGTAAGAATGACCGAGCCAAAGCCGCTGAACAGCGATGTCGAAAGTATCTCCGACACATCAATCGGCGTGGCCTGCAGATACGTGTGAAACGCCGCGGGCGTACCTGTCTGCGTGCGTGAGAAATTCTTCACACCACCCGCCGCGCGGCGCTCGATCCAGAAGACCGTGTTCGGGTCCTCAGCCTCCATCAAAAACGCAGAAGCCACGCGAAGATCGGTCACGCGCCGCTTCAGGCCGTTCACCTCGTCCACATCCTTCACGCGCTCCAGCTCATCGCGCAGCCGGTCCAGCGCGGTCAGGTAGCTCATGTACGCTTCGCCACGCTCCTCTAAAAAGCCGGGCCGATCATGAAACGGCTGCCGTCCAAGCTCGAAGCCCTTCATCGGCAGCGATGCGAAGAAGGCGCGGCCACGCTCACGCAGGTTCACCGTGGCGCTCTCAATCGACGACGACGAAACACTCTTCGCACGCAGCAGCAGCTCGGTATCACGCGCAAGCTCTTCACACCGCTGCTGCGAGATGGCCACGCCAAAGTAGTCGCTGGCAACGGCCTCCATCTCATGCGCTTCATCAAAAATCACCGCCGCCGCATCCGGCAGGATGCCGGCATCGGGCGCACCCGCGGCCTGCTGCTTGATGTTTAAGTCCGCAAAGAACAGGTGGTGATTCACGATGACAATGTCGCTTTCAAGCGCCTTGCGCCGCATCGCCGTGATGTAGCACGGCTCAAAGTTCGGGCACGTCTGCCCCAGGCACGCCTCGCTGCGTGCATCCAGCTTGCTGAACAGCGGTGAGTTCTCCGGAATACCAACAATCTCCGCGCGATCACCCGTCTCCGTGTCGCGCTCCCATGTGCTGATCTTGTGGAACTGGTCGATCTCCTCCAGCCCTGTTAGCACCGGCGCGGCGGTCAGCGCATACAGCTTCTGCTTGCAGATGTAGTTGCCGCGGCCCTTCATGTAACAGACCTTCAGCGGCCCCAGCAGCGACTCCAGAAATGGAATGTCCTTGAAGAAAAGCTGCTCCTGCAGATTCTTCGTGCCGGTAGAGACAATGATCCGCTGGCCACGCTCACGCGCCAGCCGCAACGCCGGCAGCAGGTACGCCAGCGTCTTGCCCGTGCCCGTGCCGGCCTCCACAATCAGGTGCCGCTTGTCTTCCAATGCCTTCTCGACAGCCTTCGCCATCTCGTACTGACCCTGCCGGTGCTCGTAGTTCAAGGACGATCCGGCCAGCACACCGCCCGGCGCGAAGAACTCGCGCAGCGTGGGCAGCTTATCGGTCATGGTAAAGACGGGCATGTCGTGGGCGCAGAGAAGGCGAACATCTCCATGATATGCGCCACGGGTCGCTGACCGCGCAGAGGCGTTCTGGACCTTAGCTGCGATGGGAAAAGTCACGCCACAGCAACACCTGCCCTGCCAGATAGATGAGGCTTGCTGCGATGGCGATGGTGGTGACGGAGTGCAGCGACCGCATATCGTCTCCCAGGTCGGACCTGCGCATGACGATCCACAGGACGGCCGCCAGATAGTGGAGGCCGATAAGTGCCAGGAACACGTTGGACGCCTTCCGAATCCGCGCCATGGAGGCGATCGCCGCCCAGAAAATGGGTATGGCGATCAGGCCGATCTTGTCCACGCGAACGATGAAGAACGCAAACGGCGCGCCCGCGACACCGAAGAATGTGGCGAACCCGTGTCCACCCGCCCCCACTGCAATGGAAGCAACGACGAGTGCCACACCGTAGACCAGTCCAGCAAACGCACGAAGCATGACGTGCCTCCATCCACACATTGCGTGGATGTGTGAGTGTAGTCCCGTTTGCGTGTCCGCGTGAAGCAGCTCCGCCTATGGCTCGTACACTGGAGAGGTGAACGCTCCCGAAGCCGTCGAACTTGTCACCACCATCCTCACGCTCGCCGGGCTCGCGTATCTCCTCATCGCACTCATGGCCGCGCGGTCGTTTCATCGCGAGCCTGCGGTCACGCTCATCGGCGACCCACCCACCATCTCCGTGCTCAAGCCCATCAAGGGCATGGACCCACATCGGTACACAGCCTTCGCCAGCCATTGCGTGCAGCACTACAGCGGGCGCTACGAGCTGCTGCTCGGCCTCTCCGATCCCGACGATGTGGCAGTACTCGCGGAAGTAGCTCGCCTTAAAGCCGAGTACCCGGACATCCCCATCCGCGCCATCCCATGCGGCGAGCGCCTCGGCTCCAACGGCAAGGTCAGCACGCTGGCGCAGATGGTGCCGCACGCCCTTGGCAACGTCCTCGTCATCAACGACGCGGACATCATCGTAGGTCCCAACTATCTCGCAACGATAGCTGCGGATCTAAGCCAGCCCAACGTAGGCTTCGTCACCACGCCGTATCTCGGGCGCACAAGCGATAAGCCCGCCTTATGGGCAAAGCTCGAAGCGCTCGGCATCTCCACAGACTTCATGCCCGGCGTGCTCACCGCACGCATGCTCGATCGCGGCGTACGCTTCGGCCTCGGCAGCACGCTCGCCCTGCGGCGCGAAACGCTAGGGCAGATTGGCGGTCTGTCACCGCTGCTGGAGCATCTCGCCGACGATTACGAACTCGGCGCGCGCGTGCATGCATCAGGCAAGCGCGTTGTGCTCTCGTCGGAAGTCGTCGCAACCTCCGTCCCACACTACACCTTCGCAGGCTTCTGGGATCACCAGCTGCGCTGGGCGCGCGGCGTGCGCGACGCGCGGCGGCTCGGCTACCTTGGCCTCGCCATCAGCTACGCATTGCCGTGGGCACTCGCCAACATCATTGCAAGCGGCTTCGCTCTGCCCAGCGTCACGCTGCTCAGCCTCGTTCTGCTCGCACGCGTCGCACTCGCGTTGCAGGTCGGTGTTGGCCTGCTGCGTGATGGTCAAGTCCTGCGCGACCTCTGGCTGCTGCCCCTGCGCGACTGCTTCGGCCTTATCGTCTGGGCCTGGAGCTATGCCGGCGACGACGTCGTGTGGCGTGGCGAGCGCTTCTGCGTGAAACGCGGTGTGCTGTCACGGCTGCCTTAGGCACAGCAGCCGGCGGAAGCGGTGCAGGCGCCGGCAGAGGCTCGGCCGGTAACTCAACCGGCTTCACGCCCTCCGGCGCTACAGCATAGGGCTCGTTCTCCTGGTTGCTGATGATCTCTTTTCCGCCGCCTTCAGCAATGACATAGAACTTCCCCGGCAGCGGCGGCGCCTTCTCCGGCATCGTCCACAGGAAGACCCGTTCCACCCCAGCCCACTTCCATCGCAGTGAATCATCCGTCTCAAAGATGGGCGGCGCGTCCGTGAAGAACGACCCATACCAAAGGTTTGAGGAACGCCCATGCAGTATGTGAATGTCATTGCGATGCAGGTAGAACCCAAGCGTCGATCCCGCCTCATACTCATCGTTGATCACGAGTATGTTATTGGGCTTTATCACTGGCATAATCTGCGCAGCCAGCCGTTGCGAGCTAAGTACCGGCGCAAACGTATCCAGCCCCTTGTGCGCTGCCACCAGGAACGCAAACGTGCCTGCGGCAAGGGCAATGTTGCTGTAATGCGGCATGTCATTGCGGCGCAGCCACCACGCCGCGCCCGAGCCCAATAACGCAGCACCGCCGGTAAGCAACAGCGGCTGCCGGAACATGCCCATGGCTGCCGCGTTCAGGTCGAGAAAGTGTCCAAACGAAAGCGCATACTCGCCCGGGTTTTGCTTCAGCAGTGACGCAAGGTCAACGGCTGGACCGGGATCCTGCGTATGCAGCAGAAACAAGCCGCATGCAAACGCCACAAGGCACCCAGCATAAAACAACGCCTGCGTGATGCGCTCTCCGGACGTGCACAGCGGCGATGGCGCCATCAGCGCTTCCGACTCCAGCACCTCACGATCAAGCCAGCGTGCGATGAGCATCGCCAGGAAAGGCAATGACGGCAGAACGTAGTACTCCTGCCGCGTGGAAAACGAAAAGAAGACCAGCGGCAGCAGCGCAGCAATCACCATCAGCACCATGGCCTTCTCTTCACCGTCGAGCTGCAGTGCTGCGTCGCGTGTTGCGAAACACCGCCACGGCACCGCCTTCAGCGCCTTGTAGAAGAACGCGCTCCACGGCATCATCCACACCAGCAGCAATCCCCAGAACAGCAGGAGCGGCACCGTGTCATAATCGCGCGGCACACGCAGGTTCAAATAGCGCAGCAGGTGCTCATTCATAAAGTAGAACCACGTCCACCCATGCACATTCCCGTCGCTCGGCAAGCCCACCTGCCACCCGCGCCAGAACCACGGAGACACCTGCCCCGGATGCGTCAGGCCCACAGGATGACCCTGAGAAGGATTCGCGCGTGCGATCAGCACGTGCCACGGCGCGGCAATCACAACAAACACAAGCGTTGCGACGAGCGGATGAAACTGTAACAACCGTTGCAGCGTGCGTCTGCGTCCCCGCGTCACAAGCAGGTAGATCAACACCGTACCAAACGGGAACACCAGGCCGATGAATCCCTTGGTGAGCACATTCAGCGCACACGCTGCGGCGAACCCCAGGCAAGGCCACACCGGCGCATCGCCGTTGTATTCCTGCGGTCCGGCTTCCGTGATCCAGAAGCAATAGAGCGCCGCCATCAGCCACAGGCACACCATCGCGTCCGGAATGAGAATGCGTGTGAAGATGAACAGGCCGAAGCTCAGCAGCGAGATCGCGCCCGCATACAGCGCCGCGCGCTCACTCTTGAAACAACGTCGCGCGAACTGCGATGTCAGCAGAAACAGCAGCAGCGCATACACCGCCAGCGGAAAGCGCGCAGCAGCGGTGCTCACGCCGAACAGACGCATGTTCGCCGCAATGCTCCAATACAGCAGCGGAGCCTTCTCCAGGTAGCGGATGCCGTTGGCATACAGCGTGACGAAGTCATGGCGCACGATCATCTCGCGGGCGACTTCCGCATGCACGGAGTCTGCATCATCCAGCAACGGCGGCGTCAGCAGCGCAAACGAACTGTACAGGCATACCCACAAGCCGAAGATGATCCCTGTGGTACGGATCCACGGCGTGCTGTAGAGGCGCTGCATCGCTCTAGCGTATAGCCGCGCTAGTCCTTGCCGTCACGAAAGCGTGTGAACAATGTGTTGAGTACTTCACTCTTCGTGGGGTGCGCAAAGATGCCGTCACGCAGTGCCGTGTACGGCAGGCCCCCCATCATGGCAATCTGCAGCTGTGCGGCCACCTCGCCACCATCCACGCCCAGCACCGTCGCACCCAGGATCAAGTTCGTCTTCGGATCGACCAGCGCCTTCATCATGCCGCGCGGCTCCGCCATCTCATTCGCGCGCGCCATCCACTTCATCGGGATCGCCGCCACACGCACCGCACGGCCTTCCTTCGCAGCCTCCGCCTCATTCAAACCAACGCGGCCAAGCTCGGGATCAGTAAACATCGCATACGTCAGCAAACGATCCTTCGTCGACCGCGATCCGCCATCGATCAGGTTCGCCTTCAGGATGCGGTAGTCGTCATAGGAGATATGCGTAAAGGCCGGACCACCCTTCACATCGCCCAGCGCCCATATGCCCGGCGCCGTCGTCTCCAGCGTGTCGTTCACTTTGATGTGGCCGCTCTTGTCCTGTGCCACACCCACACGGTCCAGCTTCAGCGGCTCCACATTCGGCGCGCGCCCCGTGGCAACGAGCACATGCGTACCCTCCAGCGTAACCGGCCCATCATCCGTCGCAACCTCAAGCTCCGCGCCTATCGCGGTCTTCGCCACACGCGTCACATCCGAGCACGTGATGATGCGGATGCCGTCTTCTGTAAGAATCTCGCGCAGGCACCGTGCTACATCGTCGTCCTCATGCGGCACAAGCCGCTCGCCGCGCTCCAGTACCGTCACCTTCGATCCGAAGCGGTGAAACATATCCGCAAACTCCAGCGCGATATAACCCGCGCCGATAACCACAAGGCTCTCCGGCACGCTCTGCAGCTCCATAATGCTGGTGCTGTCGAGATAAGAAATGTCAGAAAGCCCCTCAATCTCCGCGGGTATGTGCGGCCGCTCGCCCGTGTTGATGAACACGCGCGGCGCCGACAACGTGCGTGTGCCGCCATCGTTCAACACCACGTCGATCGCATGCACGCCACCGCCGGGCTGCTCCGCGCAAAAGCTCGCCTCACCCATGATCAGCGTGCTGTTCTCAGCTTCAGCAAGCGCCTTGCGATTGTTCTCGCGCGACTTCAGCACGATCTCCTGCTTGCGCTGGTAGATCGTCGGCATGTCGATGGAAATCGAACCCGTCTCAACACCAAAGTCCGCACCACGCCGCGCCAGGTACGCCACGCGCGCGCTGCTGTCGATGGTCTTCGACGGCGTGCAGCCATCGTTGACGCACGTGCCACCGGCGTACCGCCGCTCGATCACCGCGGTCTTCCAGCCATGCTTCGCCATTGCCTTGGCAAGCGGGTTGCCACCCTGGCCGGAGCCGATCACGATTGCGTCAAACTGTTCCATCGCTGCCTCTCGGTCGATCTGCGGATCAGATGCTTAGAGGGCCGGAACGGCCTCGTCGGCTGTCTCACGCAACCAACCATACAGCGGAAACTGCTCTGCCAATTCAGACACGCGGCCATGGATCGTCTTCAGGTGAGCATCGTTATTGCGATGCTCAAGCGCTTCGGCGATCCACGCGGCAATCTGCTTCATCTCGCGCTCGCGCATGCCGCGCGTGGTCAACGCCGGTGTGCCGAAGCGCACACCACTTGGCTTCAGCGGAGGATTCGTGTCATACGGAATCGCATTCTTGTTCACCGTAATGCCGGCCTTGCCCAGCGCTGCCTCAGCCTCGGAGCCGAAGATGCCCTTCGCGAAGACATCCACCAGCATCAGGTGCGTGTCAGTGCCACCGCTCACAATGCGGTAGCCCTCATTCGCCAACGCGGCAGCAAGCGCCTTGGCGTTCGCCACGGTCTGCGCGGCATACGTCGCAAAGTCAGGCTGCAACGCTTCCTTAAATGCCACAGCCTTCGCTGCAATCACGTGCATCAGCGGCCCACCCTGCTGGCCGGGAAACACCGCACGATCCAGTGCCGTGGCAAACTCCTGCTGGCACAGCACCATGCCCGCGCGCGGCCCGCGCAGCGTCTTGTGCGTGGTCGTTGTCACAATATGCGCATGCGGCACCGGCGAGGGATGCACCCCGCCCGCAACCAGCCCTGCAAAGTGCGCCATATCCACCATCAGGTACGCGCCAACCGCATCGGCAATCGCGCGCATGCGTTCAAAATCCCAGATACGCGGATACGCGCTGCCGCCGCCCACAATCACTTGCGGCTTTTCGCGCTTGGCCAGCGCCTCCAGCTCGTCGTAGTCGACCGTCTCTGTATCCTTGCGAACCTGGTAGCCCACAATCCGGTACAGCTTGCCGCTGAAGTTGAGCTTGTGCCCGTGCGTCAGGTGTCCACCGTGCGCCAGGTCCAGGCCAAGCACGGTGTCACCCGGCTGGATCAGCGTCATGTACGCCGCGGCATTCGCCTGCGAGCCAGAGTGCGGCTGCACATTCGCATGGTCCGCGCCAAAGATCTGCTTCGCACGATCACGCGCAATGTTCTCCACAATGTCCGCGTTCTCGCAACCACCGTAGTAGCGCCGGCCAGGGTAGCCCTCGGCGTATTTGTTCGTGAACACGGTGCCTGCCGCCTCAAGCACGGCGCGCGACACGAAGTTCTCGCTGGCAATCATCTCCAGGCCGTCGTGCTGTCGCACCGCCTCTTGGGCAATCTGTGCGGCAATCTCCGGATCGGACGTTGCGACCGGGGCCTGAAAGTCAATGGACATGAGAAAGTGTTCCTCTCGTGCAACAGCAGTGTCAAAGCAAGTATCCGCAGCAGCGCTTAGGCTGGGGACTCGGTTCGCTTAACGATTATTTCACCGCGCTACCGGATACCACAAAGGTGGTAGTGAAAATGCCACTCAAGATCATCGTCTGACGAATCCGGGTTCATCCAAAAGGCGTATGCATGAGTGTGACGGAATGATTCTTAGATTCCTCACATCAAAAGGAAACCCCAATGCACAGCTTGCTCATCGCTCTAGGTTTTCTCTTCATGCTCGGTCTCCCGTGCTTTCTTGCGTTGCGTACAAACACCAGTGACGGGGAACAGTACTAGCGTCTCAGTGTGTTTGAAATTCCGTTCCTCCCACGGCACTTCTGCCGTCCCGCTAACGCCGGTAGCATCGTAACTGTCATGCGATCGGTTACGCAGAATCACACACGCCCCATCTGGGCTGAAATCTCAGCGGGCAGTCTGCGCGCAAATTACACCCTTTTATCTAACGCCGCTGGGCCGCACGTGGAGATGCTCGCCGTCGTCAAGGCCGACGCCTACGGCCACGGCGCTACCGACTGCGCTCCGGTGCTGGCCGCCGCAGGCGCACGCTGGCTCGGCGTCACCTCCACGGAAGAAGGGCTCGCCGTCCGGGCATCGCTAGGCATTCTGCCGCAGGGCATGTCGCCGCGCGTGCTGGTGATGTGCGGCATCTGGCCCGGCGAAGAGGCCGCCTGCATCGACCGCAGCCTCACGCCCGTGGTCTGGGAGCCCTATCACCTCGATCTGCTGGAAGCCGAAGCCCGCCGCCGCGGCATGGGTCCGCGCTCCGTCCCCGTCCACGCCGAGATCGACACCGGCATGGCCCGGCAAGGCGTCACTCCAGGGCCGCTGCTGGAACGCCTGCTCGCACGCTTCACGCCGGAGTCTCCGCTGTTGCTGGAAGGCGTGATGACGCATCTGGCCTCGACGGAAGTCGTCGACGACCCGCAGAACCAGGTGCAGACCATCGCCTTCGCCGAAGCGTTGGCGCAAGTTGCCCGCGCCGGACTCACACCGGCATGGGTCCATGCAGGCAACACATCCTCCACGGACAGCGGCTACGTCCCACACGATCTGCCGGCATTGGCAAAAAGCATTGGCGCACACGCCATGACACGCGCCGGTCTGGCGCTCTACGGCTATGCGTTACCGCTCGCGCGCGAGCACGCAACCAGCGAGAACCCGCCACAACACATGCTCAGCACCCTGCGACCAGCAATGACCTGGAAGACACGCATCGTTAGCCTGCGCGAAGTACAGTGTGGCGACACCATCGGCTACAACGCAGCCTTCGTCGCCCCCATCGCCATGCGGCTCGCTCTGTTGCCGGTGGGCTACGCCGACGGCTTCCGCCGAGGCCTGTCGTCCAGCACCATCCATCCCGGCGGCGACGTCCTCATCCGCGGCCAACGCGTTCCGATCGTAGGCCGCGTCTCCATGGACCTCACCATCGTAGACGTATCGGCAATCCAGGACGCCATGATCGGCGAAGAAGTTGTCCTGCTCGGCCACGAGGGCGAAGCCTTCGTCGGCGCCGACGAGCACGCCGCGCTCGCCGGCACCAGCATCTACGAAGTTCTCTGCGGCATCAGCGACCGTGTCCTGCGCGTGGTCGTCAGCTAGACGTTCCATCCGCCAGCGCCACAAAGCGTCACGCGGAACGCGGCAGCATCAGTTTGCGTAAAGAAGGGCATTGCAACCAGCGAGGGCCATCATGACGGAACGCACGATTGTGGAGTCGCAGCGCGCCTGGGCACGCGTCGCAGGCTACGCCTTGTTAGCCATTATCGTGGTCGGTCTCGCGGGAACGGCCATCCAAACGCTGGGCATTTCCGGGTCTGACGTTCAGAGAATCCTGGCGCATGGATTGCGTTACCGGGTTGGACTCGCCTGCGAATTTGTGATGTTGAACAACGACATCCTGCTTGCAGTGGCGCTGTACGCGTTGCTGAAGAGCGTGAATGCCCCACTTGCCCTGCTCGGTACGCTCTGGCGATTTGCAAATGCAGCGATGCTCGGAATGGGGATCGTGGCCGCCATAACAGCGCTGAAGGCGCTCGCCGACACGGGTGAAACACAAGGCCTCGCAAGCCACCTTCTGCGGATGCATGACGTCGCGAGCCTGATCGGCCTGACATTCTGGAGCCTGGGCGCCGCCGTCCACAGCTATCTCCTGTGGCAATCAGGGTACATTCCGCGCATTCTGTCAGGCGCGTACCTGGCCGTTGCCGCCATCATCTGCGCCGGCTGCTTTGCCATCATCATCTTCCCAGCCATCGACGCGGTGATCGACCCATGGTTCGTCCTGCCCGATCTGCCGGTGGAACTCGCAGTGGCCTTGTGGCTGATGATCAAAGGCGCAGCGATCCCAGAACCGGCAGGTCAGCCTTAATCAACGAGCCGTCTTCTTGCTGGCCAGCGGAGCCGGGTACGCGCTCTTATGCTTTTTCGCAGGAGGCGGTGGTGGCGGCGCAACCGGCACACCGGCGCGGTAGTCCGCGACAGCCTGTCCCAGCGCAAACTTCAGCGGCTCAAGCCCCTCACCGGTCACTGCGGAAATCGCAAAAAACGGCAGCTTGCGCCGCTTCGCAAACGCCTGCAGCTTCTTCAGCTTGTCCAGATTGGCCACATCCATCTTCGCCGCAACCACGAGCACCGGCTTGTTCGGCAACCCGTGCCCAAACTCCTTCAGCTCGCTAGAGATCACCTTGAAGTCCTCGACCGGGTCTTCCCGTCCGCTGCCGTCGCTCACATCCACAAGGTGAGCCAGCACGCTGGTGCGCTCAATGTGCCGCAAAAACTGGATGCCCAGGCCCGCACCCTGGCTCGCGCCCTCGATCAGTCCAGGCATGTCCGCGACCACGAACGACTGCTCATAGGGGAAGTCGCCGACCTTCACCACGCCCAGGTTCGGCTCCAGCGTCGTAAAGGCGTAGTTCGCAATCTTTGGCTTGGCATCGCTCAAGCGTGAGATCAGCGTGGACTTACCCACATTCGGGTAGCCCAGCAGCCCCACATCGGCCAGCAGCTTCAACTCCATCCGCAGGTGGCGCTCTTCGCCGGGCCGGCCAAGTTCGTGCTCACGCGGAGCCTGGTGCGTCGGCGTGGCAAAGTGCTGGTTCCCGCGCCCGCCGCGGCCACCGCGGGCCACCACAATCTGCTCGTCCGGATACTGAAAATCATGAACAACATCGCCGGTGTCCTCGTCGTACACCACTGTGCCCACCGGCACGCTCAGAATGGTGTGCTCGCCGCTGGCGCCGCTCATGTTGGAGCCTTCGCCGTGGATGCCGCGTTGCGCCTTGTGCTCAGGATTAAACCGGAAATGCACCAGCGTGTTGTGTTTCTCGCTCGAGCGCATCAGGATGTCGCCGCCGTGGCCGCCATCGCCACCCGACGGGCCCCCGCGCGGTACGAATTTTTCCCGGCGAAAGGCCATGCAGCCATTGCCGCCATCGCCAGCCTTTACCCGGATTCTTGCTTCATCAATAAACATACGAGACCGTCTCCCAGTTTACTGCCTTTAGCCGCGGTATTGAGCAGGCGGCTGGGCCTTTGCAGACCACGTTCGCAGCAAACTGCGGTTTTGGAACATAGTCATCCCCCCGCCACGTCAAAAACGCGCCTTTTGCTGCGCATTCCTGTTTCGTAAGACACACGTTCAAGAGACAATATGGGCAACATCCAAACCACCAAAAACAGTTGGCCGGCGCCTCCGCGTTTACACAACGTTGACGGCCAAATGCCACGCTAGCAGTTGCACGATCACAGAGTCTCGTTTCACAGACCACTTGCATGCAGCACAAATGGCACGCACACAGCGTGTCACCAGAGCAGAACCTTCAGGAGAACCATGATGCACAAGACATTTTTCCGTACCCTGGCGTTTGCGTGCGTACTCAGCACAGCAGGCCTCGGCCATGCGGCCTATGCGCAATCCACAACGCAGGGCGCCATTGCCGGAACCGTGTTCGATCCGACCGGCGCCGCCATCCCCAATGCCTCCGTCGTCATTCACAACGATGGCACCAACGCCGAGATCAAGCTTTCCACAGGATCTGCCGGTGAGTACAAGGCGCCGCAGTTGGAACCCGGCACGTACAGCATGACCATAGAAGCTCCCGGCTTCACCAGCAGCCACTCGTCCAACCTGATCGTGGCTGTGAACCAGGTGACGGAAGTGAATCCCCACCTGGAGACCGGTTCTTCCGGTACGACGGTTGAAGTTTCGGCAGAAATCCCAGCGATCAACTTCGACTCGGCGAACTTCGGCGGCTCACTCTCGAACAAGGAGATCGAGAACATCCCCATTAACAATCGCCGCTGGTCCACCTTGGCCCTCACCACGCCGGGCGTCACCATCGATGTGAACGGCTATGGCCTGCTGCAATTTCGTGCCATTGCCCCGACGCTGAATAACGTGCAGATCGACGGCGCAGACGACAACCAGGCCTTCTTCGCCGAAGAGCGCGGCCGTACCCGCGCCGGATACTCCACGTCGCAGGCCATGGTGCGCGAGTTCCAGGTGAACACCGGCGTGTACTCAGCTGAGTTTGGCCGCGCGGTCGGCGGCGTCGTCAACTCCGTGACCAAGACCGGAACCAACAGCCTCCACGGCGAAGCCTACTTCTACCGCCGCGATGACGAGCTGGGTGCGTATAACGCTTTTACGACGCTGGCACGGCCAAACGCGAACGGGATCGGTGTCACCGTCCTCCCCTTCAAGCCCAAAGACAAGCGCAACCAGTACGGATTCAATCTGGGCGGACCGGTACTGAAGGATCGCGTGTTCTTTGAGTATGCCTTTGACGTCTTCGACCGCCAGTTCCCCGGCATTGCGCGCGCAAATAACCCCGTGCAGTTCTTCGATAACGCCGATGCGGCGCTGCCCACCGGCGCGGCCTGCAGCTTGACGACAGGCGCGGCAACTGGTCTGCCCACCGGCACCGGCTTGAACGGCCAGGGTGTGACGGTAAGCTATCAATCCACAACCGACACCGCGGCCTGCCTGCTTGCGGCGCGCCTGAACACACGAACCGGCACCACCTATGCAGCAGCAGCAGCCGCCTACAACGGCCAGATCACCGCTCTGGCGGGCGATCTGGGCCAGGTGCCGCGGTACGGCCATCAGGACATCAATACGCCCAAGATCAGCTGGCAGATCACACCCAAGCACAATCTAAGCTTCCTGTATCACCGCCTGCGGTGGGATTCTCCCGGCGGCGTACAGACAACGGCCAGCGTTACGGACGCCGTCGACTACTTCGGCACGGACTTCGTCAAGCTGGATTATGGCGTGGCCAAGCTGGACTCACTGGTGACCAGCAACATCGCCAACGAGCTGCGGTACCAGTACGGGCGCGAGCTGAATGACGAAGGCCAGCAGCCCCTCTCCGCCTACTCGAAAAATTTCCTGCAGAATCCCACCACCGGCAATGTCGGGCAATACTCGTTGTACAGCACACTCGGCTTCGCCCTTGGCTCACCCTACTACTCCTACCGTAAGGCCTACCCGGACGAGCGCAAGTGGCAGATCGGCGACACCATGTCGATCACCTTCGGCAAGCACAATGTCCGCGTGGGCGAAGACATTGTGCATAACTACGATCTGCAGAATGCTCCCAACCAGATCAACGGCGCGTTCACCTATGGCACCAGCATCGTCAACTTCATCTCGGACGTGCTCCAGCCGGCGGGCACCTGCAACACAGGCCTTACCGGTATCGGCACGCTGCCCTGCTACGGCAGCTATCTGCAAAGCTTCGGGCCCTACGCGTTCGATCTCTCTACCGTGGACTACGGCGTCTTCGTGCAGGACGATTGGAAGATACTGCCGCGGCTGACGCTGAACCTCGGTGCACGGTACGACTATGAGTCCATCCCCGCTCCATTCGCTTCGCTGAACAACACGGCCAACGTTCCCCAGACCGCCGGTCACCCCAGCGATAAGAACAACATTGCACCTCGTATCGGTTTCGCCTGGGATCCCTATGGGCAAGGCAAGACGGTATTGCGTGGCGGCTTCGGCATGTATTACGGCCGCATCGCAAACGCTATCCTGATGACCACGTTGACACAGACCGGCTCTACGAACGGCGCATTCAACGTGAGCTACACCAACTCCACTGGACCGCAGTTCCGCCAGCAGATTTCGGCCGCGAGTTCCGCGGGCGGCGGCAACGTCAACTACCTCGATAACCACTTCCAGAACCCGGGCACGTACCAGATGGACCTCACCCTGCAGCAGGATCTGGGCCGGAGTAACGTGTTCAGCCTCGCCTACCTCGGCTCCTTGGGCCGCGAGCTGCCGAACTTCATCAATGTCAACCAGAATCCAAACGCGTTCTACACGGAAACCTACACCGTGCAGCCCAATTCGCCCGGCCTCGGCTGCAACATTGTCGCCTGTGGCACGCAGCTTCAGACCCGCGTCTACGCGGGCCGGCAATACTCCACCGCGGCAACGCCGACCCTGAACAGCATCGCTCTAAACCCAGCCTACGGCGCCATTACACAGGCGGTCAGCAATGTGAATTCCAGCTATCACGCGCTCTCGGTTGACATCACGAACCGGACCTACAAATGGGTGACGTTCGATGCCAACTACACCTGGGCACATGCACTCGACTTTTCGCAAGGCTCCTACACCGGACCGTCGGTGAACAGCTGGCTCGATCCATTTGGCAATCAGCGTTTGAACTACGGCAACTCGACGTACGATGTCCGGCAGCGTGTCGTCGGCTGGGCCGTGATGAATATCCCCGGCGTGAAGAGTGAACACAGCGCGCTGTCCTACGTCACCAACGGCTGGTCGATCAAACCGCTCATCCAGGCACAGAGCGGTCTGCCGTACTCTGCCACGGTGGGCGGCACGACGCCTAACTTCTGCACAGACAACTCTGCATTCAACAAGAGCGGCACGCCCAACTGCGCGGGCACGTTCGCTCCCATCACTGCCACCAACACCGGCCTGCTGGGAACCAGCGTGACCTACATCCCGCAGATCGGCCGCAACACCTTCCGCTACCCGCGCGTCGTCAACGCCGACGTCCGGCTCCAGAAGGACTTCCGCGTGCATGAGGGAGTCCTGTTCCAGCTCTTCATCGAGAGCTTCAACCTGGCCAACCACCAGAACGTGACCGGCGTAAACGGCGGCGCTTTCACCATCGCCTCCCCCACCGCTGGTTCAGCTGCAAACCCCGCCGGCGGAACAGCGAACGGCTTTGCCAATCTAACCAGCACCACAAACTTCGGCACGGTCAGCAATACCAACAGCACGTACGCAAACAGCCCACGGCAGTTCCAGATCGCGGGCCGCGTCACCTTCTAAACGTCTCACCTCACAGCACGGGCGGCGGCTTCGGCTGCCGCCCGTTCCATTTTGGGAAGACTCGTCTCCTTCCTGAACGTCATTTTCCGTTAGCCCTCGCATTGCCGCATCAGCATGCTTTGCGAATCCAAAGCCACCCGCTACGCTTCTCCTACACACGGAGCTGTACCTGTTTGTGCGCCAGAACCCATGCGAAATCCATCGCATGGGTCGGCGCGGTCCGCCCTCTTTTCCCTGATCTGCCGTTGCAGTCTGCCGTGCGCTCCTCACGCACAGCGCTCCGGAGTGCGCGTCTGCGCTGGTTGAGCTCCATCTATGTCGTCCTGGTAGTTGCCCTGGCGGGTACGCCGCGCGCGAGCGCACAAAGCGCATCCACCGGCGCGCTGGGCGGCGTGGTCCATGATCCCGCCGGCGCGGCCCTCCCGGCAGCACGCCTCCAGCTCACGTCCGCCGCGGACGCCGCACCGCACATCGCCATCACCGACCGCCTCGGCGAGTTCCTTATCAGCGACCTGCCGCCTGGCGACTACACCCTCCAGGTCAGCGCACTCGGCTTCGATACACTCCGCATCACGACACTCACAGTCGAGCTGGGACGCACCGCCCGCATCGCCCCAACGCTGCGCATCGCAACACAGTCCCAACTCATCCAGGTCCAGGCGGAAGAGCCGCTCGCATCGCTCGATTCACCGGTGAACGCAAACCTGTCACCCGCGGAGTTGGCCGCGCTGCCACTCGACGGCCGCCGCTTTCAAAGCCTCGCAATCCTCACACCGCTCGTCGCACAGGACGACGCACCGCCCGCGCCCGGCGGCGCCGCACCGGACACCGACAACGTGCGCCTGACCGCCCGCGGCCTCCACCCCATGCTCAACAGCTATCGGCTCGACGGCATGAGCCTCACCCGTGCCTTCGACGGCGAGCCGCGCGGTGGCCGCTCCATCCCGTTCGCCGTAGCCCTCGAAGGCGTGCGCGAATTCCAGGTCCGCGTGGCCGGTGCATCCTTCGGGCACGACGCAGGCGCATCCGTAAATACCGTCACGCGCCGCGGCGAGGAGCGCCTGCACGGCACCGCCTTCGGCTTCGTGCGCGACAGCGGCATCGGCGCCGCGAATCCGTTCGCCTATGCCGCGCGTTACAACAACGGCTCGCCCACCCTCACCGCAGTCAAGCCGCACGATATCCGCGAGCAGTTCGGCGGCTCGGTCGGCGGCCCGCTGCCCACGCTGCACATGCCTGCCTTCGGCTTCATCGCAGCCGAGGGCCAACGGCGCAGCTTCCCCGGCATCGCCGCGCCCAGCGACCCCGGCTTCTTCACACTCACCGCCGTGCAAACAGCGCTGCTCGCCAATCGCGGCGTAAGCCCCGCCGGGATCAACACCGCACTTAATGTTCTCGATGGCCTGATGGGCTCCGTCGACCGCCGCGCCGACGAATTCGCCCTGCTGCCGCGTCTCGATCTGCGGCCGTCACACTCCAGCACACTTGCTGCCGAGTGGGCGCACGTACGCTTCCGCTCACCCAGCGGCCGGCACACCGCACCCATCGAACCACGTGGCCGCGCCAGCTTCGGCAATACCATCACGCACGCAGACACAGGCATCCTCATGGGCACGGTCGCCGTCTCGCCACGATGGCTCCTGGACATCCGCGCAGCCTACAGCCGCGACGCCGAATTCGCCACCTCACCAGCACCACTGCCAACAGAACCACACAGCGGTCCCGGTGGCTCCGCGCCGGAGGTCTCCATCGCGGGCGACTTCCTCTTCGGCAACGCCGACGGCACATCCGCACGGCGCCTGCCTGACGAGCGCCGCACGCAGATCGCAGCCCGCGCTGTCTACAGCGGCCGCGCACACACCATCAACGCCGGCATCGAGGTCAGCGGTATCGACACGCGCATCAGCGCGCGCGAAGGCAGCAGCGGCGCCTACGACTACACCAGCGGCGCCACCAATGGCCGCGACGGAGGCCTCGTCGATTTCATCACCGACACCACCTACTCGGCCACCAGCTACCCCAACGGCGGCTGCCCATCGATCTTCACCGCGGCACACTTCTTCTGCTTCCGCAGCTTCACGCAAACCTTCGGCGCCATCCCGGAGACGCGCTTCCACACCGCCGCATGGGGCATCTTCGCAGCCGATACCTTGCGCCTGACGCCGCGCCTGCAACTCACCGCGGGCGTGCTCTACAACTACGCCCGCCTGCCGCCACCGCAACACGCAAACACCGCGCTGGACTTCGGCAACGTCGCCGCAACCGGCACCATGCCCTCCGACACCAACAACCTGGCTCCGCACGCCGGCATCGCCTACGCCCTCAACGCACGCACCGTCATCCGTCTCGACTACAGCATCCACTTCGGCGCAGTGCCCGGCCGCACACTGCAGGCCGTGCTGGAGAACACCGCGGAACCCACCAGCCAGACCAGCCTGCGCATCACACCGCGCACCCTCATCGACCCGGCGTGCGCCTCCGTCGGCGCCAACTTCGGCTATCCCGCAACGTACACCTGCTCGCCCTTCGGTCCACTCGCTGCCGATAGTGCAGCCACAGTCTTCGCACGCGGCTTTCAACTGCCCACCGTGCAGATCGCCGAACTCTCCGTCACCCGCGAACTCACCCGCCACGACAGCCTCAGCGGCGCCTACATCATGAGCCTCGACCGCCAACTGCAAAACACCACCGACCTCAACATCGCACCCGCAACCTCGCGCATCACCTTCAACATCGTCAGAAACGGCGGCGAACCCGGCGCTCGCGGTGGCGATGTCTACAACGTGCCGCTCTACACCGCGCGTCTCTCGCCACTCTTCGGCCCGGTCACGGGCATCCTCTCCAACGGCAACGGCGCCTACCACGCGCTCGCCCTCCAGGCCGAGCACCGCGCCTCACACGCCCTTACCGCGCGCCTCGCATGGACCTACGCGAAGAGCCTCGACAACGTGCGCAGCCCCGGCGCAACACCCAACGAAAACGCGCAGTTTGATCCATTCCAGCCGCTCTACGACCGCTCACCCTCCAACTTCGACCGCCGTCACCGCGTCGTCGCATCCGCCGTGTGGCAGCCACAACTCACGCACGGCGAGCAACGCCTGCGCCGCGTAGCCAACGGCTGGAGCATCTCTCCCCTGCTGCTCTTCTCCAGCGGCCGTCCCTACAGCTACACCATCGTCGGAGGCACATCCCTGCCCGGTGGCCGCGAGCGCCTGAACGGCTCAGGCGGCGCGGCCTACCTGCCCACCATCGGCGCAAACACGCTCCGCCTGCCATGGACCCAGGACGTCGACCTCCGCATCCTACGTTCCTTTGACTTGCACGACCACGTCCGCCTGCGCGCAACCGCCGAAGCCTTCAATCTGCTCAACCACGTCAACGTGACCGCGGTGCAGCAGCGTGCATTTCTCGTAGGCACAGCAGTCGGCGGCATCACCCCGCTTACCTTTCAGGACGCAGCAACCATCGCCGCCGAAGGCCTCACCACGCAAGCCTTCGGCACACCCACCAGCTCATCCGACAGCCCAACCCGCGAGCGCCGCATCCAGTTTGGCCTCCGCATCGAGTGGTAACGATCGCTCCTACCGCATAGGGGATCTTTGATCGCAAGCTCACTCATACCGCAACGCATCAATCGGGTTCAGACTCGCAGCCTTCCACGCGGGATAAATCCCGAACACAAGTCCAATGCCAATGGAAATGGTGAATGCCGCAATCACCCACGCGCCCGACAACAGCGACGGCAGAAACACATGCAGCACCAGCGCAATCACCGACCCAAGTGCAATCCCGACGAACCCTCCAATCGCACACAGCACCATCGCCTCCAGCGTGAACTGCAGCAGGATCGTCCGCTTGGTCGCGCCAATCGCCTTGCGCACGCCAATCTCGCGCGTGCGCTCCGTCACACTCACCAGCATGATGTTCATCACGCCCACGCCGCCCACCATCAACCCCACGCTCGACAGCGCAAACATCAGCAGAAACAAACCTCCCGTAAGCTGCGACCACAGCCGCGTCAACGAATCCGATCCAAACATCGCAAAGTTATCGTCCTTGTCCACCGTCACCTTGCGGCGTATGCGCAGCCGCTCGCGAATCTCGTCCTCCACCATCGGCCGAAACTGCGGATCGTCATACTTCACGCTGATCCAGTAATCCAGAATCTCCGGGTGAATCAGGTGAAACGTCGTGATCGGAAAGATACAAAAACTGTCCTGAGGGTTCTTCCCCGGCGTAATGCCCTTGAACGGGTCCAGCGTTCCAATCACCGTCGCCGTAATGCCTGACGTCGATATCTCCTGCCCAATCGGGTCACTCTCCGGGAACAGCGTCTCAGCCGTATCGTGCGCCAGCAGCACCACCTTCGCCGAACGCTGCTGCTCCTCTTCCGTGAAGAAGCGGCCCCGCGCAAGGTGCCAGTCATTCACGATCGGCGAGGTGAAATTCTCACCACCCAGCCCCACGTTCTGCTGCTGATGTCCACCACCCTTCACCGTCGTCATGCCTACGCCGCCAAAATCCATGTTGGCGAACCGCAGCCCCGCGGATGCCTCCACCACATGCGGCAGATGACGCAAACTCATCATGTCGTCATACGTCAGCTGCTTGCGCGACAACTCTTCCAGCGTTGGCCGCGAACCAAACACAGGAAAGCGAAACACAAACAGCGTGTTCGATCCAAGCTGCGAGATGATCCCATTCACGCTCTCATTCAGCCCATTGATCACACTGCTCATGATGATGACCGTGAGCACGCCGATCACAATGCCAAGCACGGTCAACCCGCTGCGCAACTTGTTCGCACGCAGCGTATCCAGCGAGATCACAATCGTCTCTTTCACATCGGAGAGATTCATCTAGTCGCTCTCAGCGCGGAGAAACTTAACTTCGGCCCAAACTGCATTATGCCGGCAGCGCCACTCACCATAAGGGGCATCAGCCAGGAAAAGCGGTCGTGCACAGCTCCGACCCACGCAACTGTTGCAAGTACCCACAGAAAGGCACATCCGGCTTTTCGAAAGATGCATGCGAGTACGACGGCAGGGCCACAAAGGACAAGAGACCAGGTGTAGATTTCGCCCCCGCCAAAACTGAAGCTCATATAGCCCATCATCGTCGGCAAGAACGCAACGATGACAGCAAAGCAGGCCGCGATATATCCCGGCCCGTTGCTATCGTGACCGTCACTAGCTCGAAGATTCACCTAGTCGCTCCTCAGCGCCGTAATCGGGTCAAGCATCGAAGCCTTCCGCGCGGGATACACCCCAAAGAACACACCCACGCTCGTCGACACCAGCAGCCCGACAACCACGCTCCACCACGCAATACTCATCGGAAAATCAGCGGCCTTCGAAATCCCAAATCCAACACCCACACCAAACAGCACGCCCACCACACCACCCGCCGTCGCCATCAACCCGCTCTCAATCACAAACTGCAGCAGGATGTCGCGCCGCTTGGCGCCCAGCGCCTTGCGCACGCCAATCTCGCGCGTGCGCTCCGTCACGCTCACCAGCATGATGTTCATGATCACAATGCCGCCCACAATCAGCGAGATCGCAGCCACCGGGATCGCAATCGCACCAAACAAATTCGTAACCGTCTTGAACAGCGACAGGAACGTATTGTTCAGGTCCAGCGTAAAGCTGTCGTCCGCGCCCAAGCGGTCATGCCGCACGCTGCGCATCAGCAGTCGAACCTCGTCGCCGGTCTCCTCCAGCGCCGCACCCGCATTCGCCGCCTTCACATAAATGGTGTCGCTGTAGTGCGAGCTGTAGATGCGCTGCATCGTCGTGACCGGCAAAATCACGTAGTTGTCCTGGCTGTTGCCCAGGCTCTTGCCCTGCTTCTCGCCCATGCCGATGATCGTGTACGGCTGGCCGTTCACGCTGATCGTCTCGCCAATCGGGTCTTTACCCTTCAGCAGATTCTCCTGGATATCCGTGCCCACCACAGCCACCGGCGCGCCATGCTCATCCTCACTGGGCACGAACATGCGCCCTTCCACAATGTTCAGGTTCGTCAGGTCGGCCATATCAGCAGTCCAGCCGCGCACGCTCACGCCCGTCGTCTGCTGGTTGCCGTACTTCACCGCGTTCGACGTCACACCGTCAGCCGCACCCACCTCCACGCAGCGGTGGCAGTTGTCCCGCACAAAACGAAAGTCATCCAGCGTAATATTCCGGCGCTTCTGGTACTTCTGGTATTCGTCGTAGCTCGTGATGAGGTTGGGCTGCTTTGAGACGGTAAACACGTCAGAGCCGTAATGGTTCAGCTTCTCGTCCACATAGGCGTTCGCGCCGTTCACCAGCGTCACCACGGCGATCACCGCGGCCACGCCAATCACCACGCCCAGCAGCGTGAGCACCGTGCGCAACTTGTTGACCCATAATGATTGCAGCGCCAGCTTCAGCGCCTCAGACCAGTGCATGCTTTACCCGTTCCCAAAGCCTACTCCGCTTTCGTTGCGCACGTGCATGACGTTTGTCACTCAAAGTTCCTTTGCGTAATCCTTCGCCCTTTGCGTTCTGCCTTTGTTCTTTCGCAGCATTTTCCCGCGCCACGCATCCAACAACACGATGTCTCTCCTGCAACCAGCACGCTACGAAAACGGTATCTACGAAAACCCCGTCGGTACCAAAATGGGTATCAACGGCCATGTCGGCACCATGCTTCGCCGCCTGCTCTTCGGCAAGGAAGAGCGCGTGCCCCGCAAGCCCCTTGGCCCGTTTCGTACCGATCCCGCCATCTTCAACACGCCGCCCGCATCCGGTCTGCGCATTACGCTGCTCGGCCATTCGTCGCTGCTGGTTGAAATCGACGGCACCACTCTCCTCATCGATCCGGTCTTCTCGAAGCGTGCCTCGTTCGTGCAGTGGTTCGGCCCGGAGCGCTTCCACGCGCCGCCGCTGCCCATGGCCAACCTGCCGCGGCTCGACGCTGTTCTGCTCACGCACGACCACTACGATCACCTGGATGCCGCCGCTGTGCGGCAGTTGCAGGAACGCACGCCGCTCTTCGTTTGTTCCATGGGCGTGGGCAGCCACCTGCAGCGGTGGGGCATTCCCGCTTCAAAAATTCACGAACTGAACTGGATGGACAGCGTCACCGTCGCCACCGCCAACGAGACGCCGCTCACCATCACCGCCCTGCCGGCGCGCCACTTCTCCGGACGCAGTCTAAAGCGCTTCACCACTCTGTGGTCCTCCTTCCAGCTCAAAACCGCAAACCACAACATCTACCACGGCGCCGACTCCGGCTACTACCCAGGCTTCGCCGAAATAGGCGAGCGCTTCGGCCCATTCGATCTCGCCACGCTTGAGATCGGCGCATTCGACGCGCTGTGGGACCAGATTCACCTCGGCCCGGACAACGCGCTCAAAGCCGCGCACGATCTACGCGCAAAGGCCGTGCTGCCCATCCACTGGGGCCTCTTCAACCTCGCCTTCCACGCCTGGTATCAGCCGCCGGAGCACTTCACCGAACTCGCCGCGCAGGCAGGCATGCCGGTATGGCTGCCCGAGCCCGGCCAACCCTCCGAGTTCACAGGCGAAGCAGCAAACTCGCTCTGGTGGCGACGCTACATGCCGGCACGCGCAAGTGTCCTGCCGGACGAGTCGGCTACGCGCCGCGCCGTCACCTCGTGACGTGTACCTGCTTCGCGTAGGCCCTTCCGCCGGTCGGGATCAAAGTTCGTCGCTGACCAACGGGAAGCCCAAGCGAAGCAGAAAAAGGCGTGCAAACGCCCGCCCTCCGCGCAGGAGGCCCGTCCCGGCAGGACGAGTAGGATTATCAGCAGCATGCCCCGCCCGCAGAACCAAATCGCCGCGCCCGACGAGAAGGCGTTTCTAGCGCTCGCCCGCAAGAAACACACGCTCATCCCCGTCTACCGCACCGTCACCGCCGACCTGGAGACGCCGGTCTCTGCCTTCCTGCGCATCGCCATGCACGAACCCGAGGCATTCCTTCTCGAATCGGTCGAAGGCGGCGAACGCGTCGGCCGCTACACCTTTATCGGCATCCGCCCATACAAAAAGCTCGTCTCCCGCGGCACATCCATCACGTCTACCGAAGGTAAAACGTCGCGCACCTTCGAAGGCGACATCTTCACCGAACTCAAGAGCGCCCTCAGCGAGCACACTCCAGCCAAGCTGCCCGGCCTGCCGCCCTTCACCGCTGGCGCCGTCGGCTTCTTCGCGTATGACGTCGTGCGCCAGATCGAACGCCTCCCCGAGATCGCCGCGGACGAACTCGGCGTACCGGACTCCTGCCTCATGTTCTTCGACGAGGTGCTCGCCTTCGACCACGTAAAGAAGGAAATCTACCTCATCCTCACAGCCGACCTGACGCGCGAACCGGACGCGCAAAAAGCGTACAAAAGAGCGCTGAAACGTCTCAAAAACCTCGAAAAAGATCTCAGGAATCCGCTGCCTGAGGAGCAAAAGCGCCGCAAGCCACGCGGCCCGCTCAAGCTCACCCCGCGCACCGCCAAACGCGATTACATGAAGGCCGTCGCCAAGGTGAAGAACTACATCACCGCCGGCGACATCTTCCAGTGCGTCCTCTCGCAGCGTTTCGACTGCGAACCTGCGGTCGATCCCTTCGAAATCTACCGTTCGCTGCGCATCGTTAACCCCTCTCCTTACATGTACTTCCTGCGCTTCCCCATGGGCGCCAAGGCTGCGCACATCGTAGGCTCATCGCCCGAACTGCTCGTCCGCGTCCACGACCGCAAAATCGAGTACCACCCCATCGCCGGCACACGCCCGCGCGGCGACGACGAAGCCAGCGACAAGCGCCTGGCCGAAGACCTGATGCGCGATGAAAAAGAAACCGCCGAACACGTCATGCTCGTCGACCTCGGCCGCAACGACCTCGGCCGCGTCAGCGAGTTCGGCACCGTCAGCGTGAAAAAACTCATGTTCATCGAGCGTTACAGCCACGTCATGCACCTGGTCAGCGCCCTCGAAGGCACACTCAAGCCGGAGCTGGCGCCCGTCGACGCCTTCCGCTCCTGCTTCCCCGCGGGCACGCTCTCCGGTGCGCCCAAAATCCGCGCCATGGAGATCATCGAAGAGCTCGAGCCCACGCGCCGCGGCGTCTACGGCGGCTCCATCTTCTACGCCGATTTCAGCGGCAATCTCGACAGCTGCATCGCCATCCGCACGCTCTTCATGCACGGCGACAAGGGCTACATCCAGGCCGGCGGCGGCGTCGTCGCAGACTCCGTTCCGCAGACCGAGTTCGAAGAAACCGTCAACAAATCCAAGGCCGTCGTGCGCGCGATTGAACGCGCACGCACACGCTAAACGCCATATCAGCAGCCGGAGCACAGCATTGAGCAGCGAAACGCAAGACACCCACGCACACTTCGACTTCGCCGCAACCACCAAGCCCGACATCTACAAGCTGCTCGCATCCACCGTGCTCCCGCGGCCCATCGCGTGGATCACCTCGCTCGACGGCGACGGCCGCGTGAACGCTGCGCCATTCTCCTTCTTCAACGTGGTCTCGTCCGATCCGCCGCTCTTCGCCGTCGGCTTCTCCGGCACGCCTGACCGCAACGGCAAAGACACACTCGCCAACATCCGCGCCACGGGCGAACTCGTCGTGAACATGGTGCCCGAAGAACTCGCCAACGCCATGAACATCACCGCCATTGACGCTCCGCGCGGCGTGGATGAACTCGCTCTTGCCGGCCTTGCAACCGCGCCCTCCACGCACGTCAAAGCGCCACGCATCGCGGCATCGCCCGTCAGCTACGAGTGCACCGTCTTCCAGATCATCGAGACAGGCGGCTCAGGCGGTGTGCTGCTCGCACGCGCGCTCGGCATGCACCTGCGGCACGACGCCTTCGCCAACGAAGAACGCCTCTACGTCAACCCCGCAAACATGCGCCTCATCGGCCGCATGCACGGCGCGGGCGGCTACTGCACCACGCGCGACGGGTTCGAAATCCCGCGGCTCTCCTGGGCCGTCGACGGCGACCACGTACAGGTAAAGTCCTTGAAATCAGGCACGGAGTAGCACGGCTCAAGCGTTCCACGTCGCGTCCGCCAGCACCACCGACGTCTCGATCTGCCGCTCCGGCACCTTCCAGTACCGGCGCAGCAGCACATCCTTTTCCGCGGGCGTGACCACGCGAAAGCCATGCCGCTCATAAAAGCCGATCGCCCAGTACGAAGCCGCCCACGTGCCGATCAGTAACGGCCCGCGCGCCAGCGGCCGCAGATGCTCCAGCAGCGCGCCGCCCACACCGCGTCCCTGCGCCGCCGTCCGCACATAGGCATGGCGAATCAGCGTAACGTCCTGCACGTACTGCACGCCCATGGCGCCCAGCAACGCGCCATCCTCCTCAAAGCCTGAGAAGACAACGCCATCGTCCATCTCATGGCGAAGCTCCTCACGGCTCATGTACGGGTCTCGCAGCCGGTCCTCCGGAATCACACCGCGGTAGACACTCGCGCCGTCGTTGATAATCTCGTAGATCGCTTCAAAGTCGTCCTCATGACAGGGCCGGATCATGCAGGGATGATACGGCCTCCTTCCGGCCCGCATTTGCCGCGGAAGCTGTGCAATCTCGTTAACATGCAGATTCTTCGAAACTTTTTATGCTGGCCCGGTTTCATGCCGATGTACCTTCGAGCCCCCTTCGAGGTTTTCCACGTGCTCCCTCGTATCTTTCTCCCAACCTCCGCCGCACTCCTGTGCCTGCTGCTTGCGGGCTGTGGTGCGGGTGGCGACGTATCCAGTAGCACCTCTTCCGGCAGCGGCTCAGGTTCAGGAGGGAGCGGCTCGTCGGGCGGTAGCGGAGGGTCCGGTTCCGGCGGTTCGGGGTCCGGTTCCGGCGGCACATCCACTCCAAGCGTAGCCACGGCCACTCGTTTGCTCGATCAGGCAACGTTCGGTCCCACCTCCGACAGCGTCGCAAGCGTGCAGGCGCTCGGTGTCAACGGCTGGCTGGCGGCACAGTTTGCCACTTCACAGACAGTCCTCCCGGTACTGCCGACGCCGCTCCCAACCCAATGCGCTAACGCGCCGGCACCCTGCTTCGAGTCAGAGTTCTGGCAGACGGAACTGACCGCACCCGATCAGCTGCGGCAACGTGTTGCGTTTTCACTCGGCGAGCTCTTCGTCACAAGCACGCAGAGCGTGAACGCTTATGCCATGGTGCCGTACTACAACACCCTTGCTGCCGACGCGTTCGGCAACTGGCGCACCCTGATGGAAGACGTCACGCTTTCGCCTGCCATGGGCTTGTACTTGAACATCATTCAGAGCGGCAAGCCTCCCGCGGGCCAACATGCGAACGAAAACTTTGCGCGCGAAATGCTGCAACTTTTCTCCACCGGCCTGGTGAAGCTCAATCAGGACGGCACGCCGCAGGTCGACAGCAACGGCAATCCAGTCCCTGAATTCACCGAAGCACAGGTGCAGGCCTTCGCTGACACCTACACCGGCTGGACCTATGCCACATCCACGGGCGCCGCGCCGGCAAAGTTCCCAAACTACACGGTGAACTACTACAGCCCGCTGCAGCCGGTGGACAGCTCCCACGACACCACGCAGAAGACGCTGCTGAACGGCACGGTCGTTGGAGCCGGCGGCACAGCGCGTGGCGACCTGAAGATCGCTCTCGACAACATCTTCAACGATCCCAGCCTGCCGCCATTTGTCTGCCTGCAGCTTATCCAGCATCTGGTTACCAGCACACCCTCGGCCGGTTACGTATCACGTGTGGCCACGGTCTTCGTAAACAATGGCAAGGGCGTTCGCGGCGATATGCAGGCTGTGCTCACCGCCATCCTTACTGACACGGAAGCCCGCGCAGGCGACACCAACACCAGCTTTGACGGCGGCCATCTGCGCGAACCCATGCTCTACCTGACCAGCGCCATGCGAGCCCTGGGCTACACCGGCACCAACACTGACCCGACCAATCTCTGGGCGTATGCAAGCCTGTCCAATGACACCTCTCCGCTCGGCGAGCAGCCCATGCGTTCGCCCAGCGTCTTCAACTTCTATCCACCGGGCTACGTGATCCCCGCGACAACGCTGAACGCTCCCGAGTTCAGCCTGGAGAACACAGCCAGCGTAAATCTGCGGCTGACGCTGGCGAATGCGTTGAGCCAGGGCAAGCTGAGCGGCTTCAGCACGGACCTGTCAAAAACCAGCGCGCTTGGTGTCATGGCTGCAAACCCCGGCACGCTTACAGACACGCTCGGCGCCCTCTTCCTGCATGGCCAGATGCCGGCGAACATGCGCACCGTCATCGTGAACGCCATCACGCCGCTCTCCGACAACGGTCAGCGGGTCCGCGTCGCCGTGTACCTGATTCTTTCCAGCTCGCAGTACAAGGTCATGCACTAAACGGAGCCCTCCCATGCCATCCACTCACCGCGACAACGCCACCAGCCGCCGCTCGTTCCTGCGCTATGCCTCGCTTGCCGCAGCGGGCAACGCCGCAGGCCTTCGCCCCTTTGGTATGTTGAACGCGCTCGCCAGCAGTGGTGCGGCGGCCACAGGCACACCCTCAACCTATAAGGCGCTGGTCTGCGTCTTCCTCTACGGCGGCAACGACTCAAACAATACGATCATCCCGTTTGATACCAAGGGTTACGCCAATTACTCCACCCTGCGCGGTCCGCTGGCGCTGGCACAGAGCTCGCTGCTGACGCTGCCCGGACTGCCGAGCTTCGCCCTGCACCCCAACCTGCCGGAGATACAGGCGCTTGTGAACAGTGGGCAGGCAGCGATCGTCGCCAACGTCGGCACACTGCTGCAGCCAACCACGCGCGCGCAGTACCTTGCCGGTTCGGTCAATCCGGTCAACCTGTTCTCGCACCCGGATCAGCAGGAGGAATGGCAGAATGTGAGCGCCAGCGGCAGTGTGGCCACGGGCTGGGCAGGCCGCCTTGCGGATGCCATGGGCTCCACGCACAACGCCGGCGCTTCCGTCCCAATGGTAACCAGCGTCGCCGGGGATACGCTCTTCTGCAACGGCAACACATCCACGCCCGTTGCCGTATCGCCGGGCAACACCAGCGGCGCCACCTGCTCGGAAGGTTCGGAGTGCACGGCACGCCAGGCCGCCGCACAGTCACTGCTTACGTTCAACAGCGGCCTCTCGCTCGTGACCGCGGACGATGGCATCACCACAAATTCCTACAAATACGCAAAAACGCTTGCGGATGCGTCCGCATCGGCTGCGCCCTTGAAAACGGCCTTCCCTGCAAACAACGGCCTGGCTGCACAACTGCAGCAGATCGCACAACTGATTGCGATTCGCTCGGCCCTCGGTGTGGACCGGCAGATTTTCTTTTGCGGCATCGGCAACTTCGACACGCACAGCACGCAACTTGAAACGCAGGCGACGTTGCTCAGCGGTATCTCCGCCGCGATTGGAGCCTTTTATCAGGCAACGCAGGAGCTGGGTGTCGCCAACCAGGTAACCACCTTCACCATGAGCGACTTCGCCCGCACGCTGCAGCCCAACAGCAACGGCGGCAGTGATCACGGCTGGGGCTCGCATCACTTTGTCGTGGGTGGATCGGTGCTTGGCAACAAGGTCTACGGCAGCTATCCCACGCTCGCGCTCGGAGGGCCGGATGACAGTGGAACCAACGGCCGCTGGATCCCATCCACCGCAAGCGTCCAGTATGCATCCACCCTGGCGCAGTGGTTCGGCGTGGATTCATCTCAGCTCAGCCAGGTCTTCCCCACGCTGGCCGGCTTCAAGTCCACAAGTCTCGGGTTCCTAGGGTAAAAACACTGGCAGCCGAAGGTTTGCAGGCACGCGGACCGGTACACTAAGGCAAGGTCCACGCCCTCCATACCTTCATGAGACTCAAGCGCATCCTGCAGCTGATCATCACGGCCTTTCTCGGCCAGGGACTCACCGTCCTTACACAGCTGCTGGTGCCGCCTTTTTTTCTCAAGTACTACGGTGCCGGCGTGGAGGTCTACGGCGAGTGGATCGCGCTCAGCGCCAGCGTGAACTATCTGGGCACGCTCAACTACGGCGTACAGACGTACGCCAACAACCAGATGACCATCCTCTACTCGCGCGGCCTCACACGCGAGGCAAAGGCTGTCCAAGCAAGCGCCTTCCGGCTGCTGCTTGCGTTTCTCATCGTCTTTGCCACCGCCGGCCTATGTGTCTTCATCATCCCTGTCGCATCGCTGCTCAAACTCAAACACGTCGGCCCGCACGCCGCGCAGCTCACGGAGTATCTGCTGATCCTGCAGATCGGCGTGAACATGTTCTTCAGCCTGCTCACCAACAGCTACATGGCTGTGGGCCGCCTGCATCGCGGCAACTACATCGCCAGCGGCCAGCGCTTCCTGTCCATCGTCGCCATCGCCATTGCTGTTTCCATCCACAGCACCTTCACCATGCTCGCGAGCATTCAGCTCGCATCCGTCGTCATCTTCACGCTGTACGCGCTCATCGATCTGCGCCGCACAGAACCCGTTCTGGTGCCGGGCCTGCACGAAGGCTCATGGGCGGAAGTCGGCCGCATGATCAAGCCCAGCGGTCACTTCGGCCTCATCGCCATCGCGGGTTTCCTCACATGGCAGGGGCCTGTCATCGTCATCCAGCGCGTCCTCGGCCCCGCCATGGTCACGCTCTTCAGCCTCGTCCGTGTCGTCTTCCAGATGTCCCGCCAGATCCTCTCCATGGCAAGCAACGTCATCTCCCAGGACATTACGCTGCTCGTCGGCAAATCCGACTTCGCTGAACTGCGTCGCCTCTACGACTTGTCCGAACGCGTCGTGCTCTTCCTCATCCCTGTCGTCAGCATCGGTAGCCTGCTCATGTGCCCGTTCTTGTTTGAGGTATGGCTGCATGGCCGCATCGCCTATCAACCGGTGCTCTGCTATGAGATGGCCATCGTCTCCGCCGTGCTCGGCCTGAAGGAACACAAGACACAGTTCCAGTCCTCCAGCAACGAGCACGAGAAGCTCTCGACTCGCATCGTCATTGGCTATGCCGTCATGCTCGCAGTCTCGGTCCCTGTCATGACAAAGTTCGGCGTCGCCGGCTTCATCGTCACATGGCTCGCATGGGAGATCATTCAGACCGCCTACACCGTCCATCTGAACCGCCAGCTCTTTCCCGCCGAGTACACCATCGACAATGGTCTGCTGCAGCGCTTCGTCCTCTTCATCGTGGTCGCGTTTGCGCTCGTCGCCGTGCCCGCCGTGCGCGAGGCGCACTGGCCGCTGTGGCAATCGGTCGGCGTCGCACTCGTTACATGCACGCTCCTTGCCGGCGCAGGCTACGTCGTCTTTCAGATGGACGAACTCCGGGCATTGGTCATGGCCCGCTTCCAACGGCGCTCCACGCAGGCCGCGTAGGAGGCAACGGTGAACCTGTTGCTGCCTGCAACCAAGGTCTTGATGCGCTTCGACCAATGGCGCATCGCCGCAAACGCGCTTGCTCGCATGCCGTTCGCATCGCTCGATGCCACCGCGCGCGGCCGCCTGTCCTACGCGCTCCTCATGCTGTACCGCAGCGACCCCGCCTATGCACAAACCATAGTCAAACATGTGCTGGACGCCGGCAGCGATCGCAACGCATCGCTGCTGGTAGAGCTCGCCACCATCGCCATGCGTGTTCGGCGCCCACCGCTTGCCCGCGACCTGCTCACACAAGCCATCGCCACGTCGAACGACACCGCAACCTACGACGCAGCCGCAACTCTGCTTGCATTGCATGATGCGTACGAAGAGGGCTCGCTCGCTACACGCATTGACACCATGGTCGATGAAGCCAATATCCCCACCGATGGCCTGCTGACACTCGTGCCCGTCAGCAGCCGCTATCTCGACCTGTGGGCACTGTGGATTGACCAAACGCGCAAACACATCGGCGGCACGGTCGTCGCCATCGCACTCGACGATGACGTACTCACGCCGCTCCGCAACGAACCCGGTGTAGCCGTCATCGACGCACGCGAGTTCTTCGCCTGGAACGCCCCCGGCTCATTGCACGACGCCTCGCGCGGTGTGCTGTGGCAGGTACGCACATGGTTCCTGCGCGACCTCGTCCGCCGCGACCGCACCGTCCTCGTACTCGACCTCGATGCCATCGCACGCAGCGGCGTAAACCCGCTCTTCGACAGCATGCCCGATGCGGACGTCATCGCGCAGAAAGACCACAGCCTGCCCATGGACGTGAACCGCCAGCTCGGCTTCATCCTCTGCTGCGGCTTCATGCTCTGGCGTCCAACCACGGCTGCAAAGACATTACTCAATCGCTTCGCAACCGAAGTCATGATCGAACGCGACGACCAACTCGCACTCAACCACATCCTAGGCCGCGACGGCATCACCGGTCGCAGGAAAATCGCAAACGGCATGGAGTTCACGTCAAAGGGCGTAACCTTCACATGCCCCGATCCATCCCTCGTCTCACGTACACTGCACAGCGGAACCATCGTCCGCCACTTCCAGCAGGAAGGCCATACGATCCCGCAACTCAAGGCTGCGCTGGGACTGAACACATAGCTTTCTTTAGGCCTGTCATCCCGCAGCGAAGCGAAGGGATCTGCTTGTCAGGCGGCATCTCAACACCATGTCAGAAGGCACAAAGCACACAGATTCGCGCGCAGCGCGATCCACCTAAGTAATCAACTGCAAAAGCTCAGCCGAACGGTCTGCTTCAACTGTCCGCACGCAGCATAGATATCCCGCCTCCGAATGTATGTCGTAACCTAGTACACATCGACTGCTGCTGAGACACTCACCCCGCAATCCCAAAACAACGTTCCATGCTGCACCAGGACGACACACCCTCCTTCCATCTGCGCGCCACCTTCCAAACCTTCGATCTCAAGGGCGCACCGGACGGCACAGGTGCTATTGACGAGCTATATCGTGAGCCGGGCCGATGGAAGCGCACCATCACCTACCGCGGCAAGGATCGTGTAGCGGTCTATGACACTCGCCTGCACACCCACTCCGATCCCTTGTTTGAGGATTCTTTCGGCATGGGCGAGCTGCTGGATGCGATGTGGGCGCCTATTCCGTCATCGTCCGAACTGCCGAAGACGGACCGGCTGGACACGACGCCCACCGCCGTAGGCAGCCTGCAGCTCTCGTGCATTGTCATGAAATCGCCACGGGTGGACGAAAAGAACTCCAAGGCCGTGGCGCCCAATAAGGCCTACTGCGTCGATTCTGCCACGGGCCTGCTCCGCATCACAGCGGGACACAGCCGCTCCTACGTAAGCTAAAACCACTTCCAGCACATCGGCACCCGCATCATCGCCGGAGATATCGCTGTAGTGGAGTTAGGCGTAAAACGCGCAGAGATGCACGTTACGCTCCTGGCAGCCGTTCCGGATATGCGTTCGGAGGATGTTGCCTGCCAGTGGACGCCAGCGGCACACCCATGGCGGAGGATCGTCACCCGCTACTAGGCGATGTCATGAAAAATATGATCAAGCGTCCCCCTGCGGAATACACACCGGAGATGCGTCGGCTCCATATGGAAGGGGACGTGATTGTGCTGGTTCTGGTGGGCCGCGATGGCCGCGTCCATGACACGCGGCTGGTTCTGGCACCCGACGACCTCATGATCGAGCCCGCTCTGGAAGCCGCCCGAAACTATGTCTTCAAGCCCATTGAGATCGACGGTAATCCGGTGGAAATTCGAGTCCAGATCACCACGCCATTCCGCATGCACTAAGTCCCTAGGCGATCAACTGCACAAGCTCAGCCGCAGGCACAGGCTCAACCGTCCGCTTCAACTGTCCGCACGCCGCATAAATATCCCGTCCACGCGGCCGCCGGATATATGTCGGCAACCCATTCCGAATCAGCCGCTGCTGAAACACATCCACAGCCTCTGGCGAAGGCTGCGTATACGCAATGCCCGGCCCAGGATTCCACACAATCAGGTTCACCTTCGCATGCATGCCGCGCAGCAACTCCAGCACCTCGTCCGCATGCTTCGGCTGATCGTTGATACCGCCCAACAGTACATACTCAAACGTCACCCAATCGCGCTTCGTCATCGGGATCGTCCGCACCGCGTCCAGCAGCTGCGCAATCTTCCACTTACGCGTAATCGGCATGATCTGTTCACGCACCACATCATTCGAAGCATTCAAAGACAGCGCAAGATTCGGCCGCACCGTCTCCAGCGCAAACCGCCGAATCGCCGGCTCAATGCCGCTCGTGCTCACCGTCATGCGCGATGCCGGAATGCCGATGCCCTCGACAAGCAGCAGCACGGCCTTCATAAAGTTGTCGTAGTTCAGGAACGGCTCGCCCATTCCCATAAACACAAGGTTGATGCGATCCTTGCCAATCTGCACGCCATGCCGGTTCAGCACCGCGGCCACCTGCCCGGCAATCTCACCCGCCGTAAGATCGCGCCGGATGCCAAGCTTCGCCGTAAGGCAGAACTGGCAGTTCACCGCACAACCCACCTGGCTTGAAACACAAATGGTAGCCCGCCGATATCCCGCATCAGCCAAAGCGCCGCGATTCCGCTTGTCCACTCGTTTCGCCAGGGCAGCATCCGAGCGGCCATCAGCCGCCTCTTCCGCATCATCCGTGTTCTCGACACCATCCCCATCCGGCATCCAAACCGTCTCCACGGTCTCGCCGTCGGCCATGCGCATCAGGTAGCGCTCGGTTCCATCCACGGACACGGCTGTCTGCACCATCTCCGGCAGACCAATCGTGTGCTCCGCCGCCAGCGCCTCACGCAACGCCGCCGGAAATGTCGTAATCTCCTCAACCGCCGCCACCCGCTGCTTATACAGCGCATCCCAAAGCTGCCGGGCGCGGTACGGCTTCTGCCCCAGCGCAGCGACAAGCTCGGTCAGTTCCGGATTCGATTTGCCAAACAGCGCGGGCATCACCATCTAGGATAAATGGCGAACGGATACGGGAATCCTGCCGATATGCATGCAGGAAGCAGTTGACTTCCGCTCACCACCCGCATCACACTTAAAGAAGTAGTGTTGCCCCCGCCTCTGGTCGGTCGAGGGCAACAGGTTAAGGCTGGGTTATCTCCATAAGGAAAGTAACCAAGCACTCTTCGCAAGCAAGAACAGTATTACTTCACCGGGAACTTGCATTACGAATCTGCGGTAACGGACCCGAAAGGGTCGCATTCCACATCACCACCTTTCATTCAGGATCGACTCCGGGGTTGCCGCCCCGGAGTCGCTTCGCTTTGGGCGAAGACTGTTATCTCCCGGTGCAAGCCCAAGTGCGGACCAGCCTGAATGAAGGCTCGCCCAGTGTATTCGCGATATGAAGGCGGCCAGTCACCCTATTTCGGCGCGATACAGTCTAAGCACTGAGGAGTTTCCCGAATTGACGTTGCGTACGTTTGCCGCCCTCTCCGTTCTTCCCGTCATCGCAGTCTCGACGCTTGCCGTTCCGGCTGCTGCCGCTCAGGCCAAACCGGCCACCGCGCCCAAGGCCACCGCGCGACCTGTCTCCAAACCGCGCACAGAAGAAGGCGTAACCCGCGAAACCCTCCCCAACGGCCTCCGCGTCGTGCTGGTCCACAACGCCCTCGCTCCCGTCGTCACGGTCGAGCTCAACATCCTCGCCGGCGGCAATGAAACGCCGGACGGCTTTCCCGGCATGGCGCACGCGCTCGAACACATGGCCTTCCGCGGCTGCAAGGGCATGAACGCCGACCAGACCGCCGCCATCTACGCGCGCCTCGGCGGCGACAACAACGCCGACACCCAGCAGAACATCACGCAGTTCTACGCGACCGTGCCCGCGACAGATGTCGACGTCGCCCTCCGTGCACAGGCCGCCTGCATGGAAGGCATCGACAACGCCGACAGCGAGTGGGCACAGGAGCGCGGCGCCATCACGCAGGAGGTCCAGCGCGACCTCTCCTCGCCGACCTACAAGCTCATCACCAGGCTCAACGCAGGCATGTTCGCCGGCACGCCCTACGCACATGACGCCCTGGGCACCAAGGACAGCTTCGACAAGACCACCGGCGCCATGCTCCGCGAGTTCTACGACAAGTGGTACTCGCCCTCCAACGGCATCCTCGTCATCGTCGGCGACGTCGATCCCGCAACCACCATGGCCACCGTCCGGCAGATGTTCAGCGCCATTGCAAAGCGCCCCGTCGCCACGCACCCCGCCATCACGCTCTCGCCCGTCAAAAGCGACACCTTCACGCTCGACAGCAACCTGTCGTACACCATGGCGCTCATCGGCTACCGCCTGCCCGGCACCGATTCAAAGGACTACGCCGCGGCTGAAGTCCTCGTGGACGTTCTCAGCAGCCAGCGCGCGGACCTCTACGCCATGGTGCCCGCAGGCAAGGCGCTCGGCACCCAGTTCGGCGTTGCCGGCAGCTATCCCAAGGCAAGCGTAGCCTTCGCCTTCGCCGCCGTCCCATCCGTGGCAGACGCCTCCGGCGCCATCGCCGAGATGCGCAACATTGTCACTCACTACGCACAGACAGGCGTCCCCGCCGATCTCGTCGCAGCAGCCAAGCGCAGCGAGCTCTCCCAGGCCGAATTCGAGCGCACCTCCATCCCCGGCCTCGCAAGCGCATGGTCTGACGCTCTCGCAGCCAAGGGCCAGACATCTCCCGACGAAGACGTCGAAGCCATCCGCAGCGTCACCGTGGCCGACGTAAACCGCGTGGCGAAGCAATACTTGCTCAACGTGCCCACCATCACCGCAACCCTCAAGCCCGTGCCCAGCGGCGGACCGGTCGCGGCCAACGGCTTCGGCGGAGGCGAAAAACTTACAGCCACGCCCAACAAAGACGTCGTCCTCCCCGACTGGGCCGAGAAGCCGCTGAGCGAACTCCGTCTGCCGCAGCCGATGACCATGCCGAGCGATGAGACGCTGCCCAACGGCCTGCGCCTCATCGTGCGTACCGATCGCACCAGCCCCACCGTCACCCTGACCGGCTCCGTCCAGCACAGTGAAGACCTCGACACGCCCAAGGGCAAAGAAGGCGTCGCCGACGTGCTCGAAGAGCTCTACAACTACGGCACCACCAGCATGGACCGCATCGCCTTCCAGAAGGCCCTGGACGACATCGGCGCAACCGCCGACGCAGGCTTCAGCTTCTCGCTCAAGACGCTCAAAGAAAACTTCAACCGCGGTGTCACCCTGCTCGCGGACAATGAACTCCACCCAGCCCTGCCCGACGAAGCATTTCCCGTCGTCCAGAAGCAGGTCAGCGACCTCACCGCCGGGCAAATCACCACCCCCGCCTACCACACCCATCGCGTCCTCGAACTCGCCCTCCTGCCCAAAGACGACCCGTCCCAACGCGAGGCGACGCCCGAGACCGTCAACAAGCTCACCCTGGCTGACGTAAAGTCCTACATGGCCGCGGCAGTCCGCCCCGACCTGACCACCATCGTCATTGTGGGCGACATCACCCCAACCGAAGCCCGCGCCGCTATCGAAAAGGCCTTCGGTCCCTGGAAAGCCACCGGCCCAAAACCTGAGGTCAACCTGCCGCCCGTCCCGGCAAACAAGGCGACCGCAGCCAACGTCGGCGACCCGCAAGCCGTACAGGACTCCGTCACCCTCGCCATCGAGCTGCAGATCAACCGCTTCCACCCCGACTACTACCCCATGCAGCTCGGCACCTACGTGCTCGGCGGCGGCTTCTACGCCAGCCGTCTCTATCACGATCTCCGCCAGGTTGCCGGCTATGTCTATACCGTGGACGTCTCGCTCCGCGCCACCAAAACCCGCGCCACCTACACGGTTGACTACGGCTCCGAGCCCACCAACGTCTCCAAGGCACGCCAACTCGTCGAGCGCGATCTAAACGCAATGCGAACCCAGACCGTCACACCCGGCGAGTTGCAACTCGCCAAGTCACTGCTGCTGCGCGGTTTGCAGCTCGGCGAATCCAGCCAGGCATCCGTCGCTGGAGCCCTGCTCGCCCGCGCCCAGATTGGCCTGCCGCTCAACGAAAGCGACAACGCCGCCCGCAAATATCTCGCACTCACCGCCGACGAGGTGAAGGACGCCTTCGCCCGCCAGCTTAATGTGGATAACCTCGTCCAGGTCGTCCGCGGCCCCGCTCCGCAGTAATGTTCAGCATTGCCGTTACAATTTCCAGGAGAGGCTATGAATTGAGTACCGTCCACGACATCGAACGCGCTATCGATGCGCTCACGCCACAACAGCTTTTGGAGCTGTATAGCTGGCTGGACCGGAATCATCCGCAGCCCATCGATGCCTGTCTCACACACGACCTTGCCGAAGGACAACTCGATAGTGCCATTCTCCGAGCCTTGTCTGACGAAAACACCAGTAGGACCCGTTCTTTGTAAGGATGGAACATCGCGCTGCGACGGACTTCTGGCAGGCGTATCAGGCACTTCCGCAAGACGTTCGCAGCCGAGCGGATAAGCAGTTCTCTCTGCTGCAGGACAACCCACAACACCCCTCCGTGCAGTTCAAGAAGATCGGCGAGCGCCGTGGACAGGAAATATGGTCTGCACGAGTGACCCTGAATTTCCGCGCCCTGGCAATCAAAAGGCCATACGGCTATCTATGGTTCTGGATTGGTGACCACAATACCTACGACACCCTCATTGCCTGAGCGCTCACGCCGCATCTAATAACTGCGCGTATCATCAGAGGCGAAACGCCCTGACAGGAGAACGAACCATGGCGACCCTTTTAGACCAGTTAAAGCAGTTCACCACTGTAGTGGCAGACACCGGCGACATGAAGTCGATGGAAAAGTTCAAGCCGACCGACGCGACCACCAACCCGTCGCTCATCACCGCCGCGGCCAACATGCCCGAGTACTCCTACATCGTGGATGACGTGCTCAAGGAAGCAAAGGCCAAGGCCGGCCCGAACTCTGACGACAAGGCCGTTGCGGCTGCCGCCTTCAAAACGCTTGCCGTCGCCTTCGGCCGCAAGATCCTCGACATCGTCCCCGGCCGCGTCTCCACGGAAGTCGATGCACGCCTCTCCTACGACTCCGCGAAGACCATCGACATGGCCCACGACATCATCAAGCAGTATGAAGATGCCGGCATCGATCGCAAGCGCATCCTCATCAAGATCGCCTCCACCTGGGAGGGCATCAAGGCTGCCGAAAAGCTTGAGCAGGAAGGCATCCATTGCAACCTGACCCTCCTCTTCGGCATGCACCAGGCCGTCGCCTGCGCCGACGCTAAGGTCACCCTCATCTCGCCGTTCGTCGGCCGCATCCTCGACTGGTACAAGAAGGACACCGGCAAGGACTACCAGGGCGCGGACGACCCCGGCGTGCAGTCCGTCACCACCATCTACAACTACTACAAGAAGTTCGGCTACAAGACCCAGGTCATGGGCGCCAGCTTCCGCAACACCGGCGAAATCATCGAGCTGGCCGGCTCCGACCTGCTCACCATCGCCCCCAAGCTGCTCGCCGAGCTTGACTCGACCGAAGGCACGCTGGAGCGCAAGCTCGACCCCTCCAAGTCCGCTTCCCTCGACATCCAGAAGATTCCCATGGACAAGGAGATCTTCGAGAAGATGCACGCTGAAGACCGCATGGCCCACGACAAGCTCAAGGAAGGTATCGAGGGCTTCAGCAAGGCTCTTGAAGAACTGGAAGAACTCCTCGCCAAAAAGCTAAAAGAAATGCCGGAACCCGCCCACGCATAAGTTCCCGGTAACGACTGAGAAAAGGGCGGCCGAGGGCCGTCCTTTTCTTTGTCTGTCATGCGACATTGAGACCATAGGACGAGTCTTAAAGGACCAAGGCGTGTTCCTGTCAGAGAGAGGCGTCAAGCCATGCTGAAGTCCGCAATTTCCTTTGTGATCGTTCTGGGCGCGGCTCTGGGCGCCGCCACAACTCTCTACGCGCAAGCCGACTCCACGACCACGCCGCCCGCACAGACCTCCGCTCCCAATCCGCAAACCCCGCCGGTACAGCAAACCGCTCCGCCGCCGCAACCCGCACCCACTCCGTCCCAAACCCAGCAGCAACAAAACAACACACAGCCTCAGGCGGGCGCAAACGGCACCTTCACCATCCGTCGCACAGCCCGCCTCGTCGTCCTCGACGTCGTCGTCACCGACAAGGCCGGCAACGTCGTCACCGGCCTCACCAAGGACGACTTCCACGTCACCGAGCTCGACCAGCCGCAGACCATCCTCAACTTTGAAGCAACCGACAAGCACAGCGTCCCGCCCACAGCCGACATCAACTCCACCGCCGACCTGGACCGCATCGCTCCTCAGGCCCCCGTCAACATCCTCCTGCTCGACGAATTCAACACGCGCTTCGAGGACATGGCCTTCGCGCGCTACTCCCTCAAGAAAATCCTCGACAAGCAGCCCGATCACCTCACCACGCCGACCATGCTCATCGCCGTCAGCCTGCAAAATTTCACCGTCCTGCAGGACTACACCCAGAACAAGGCCGCGCTCATCAACGCGCTCGACCACCACTTCGTCTCGTATCCGTGGCAGGTGCACCAGGGCGGCTGGATCGCCGAACGCTTCGCCGTCGCCTTTGCCACGCTCACCCGCGTCGCTGAGGCGGTCGTCGGCCACCCCGGCCACAAGAACATGATCTGGATCGGCCGCGGCTTCCCCGCCTACAACTTCGTCAACGGCCCGGTCGACACGGAGAACCGCGTCAACAACGCCGTCCAGCAGTGCGTCAACGAGCTGCGCGACGCCCGCGTCACGCTCTACACCGTCGATCCCGCAGGCCTCAGCGTCGATCCCAGCGCAGGCTACGGCCCAGCCGCGGCCTTCAACGATCCCTTCGGCGGCAACTACCAGTTCAGCAAGCTCGCCGTAGCCACCGGCGGCCGCACCTTCTACGGCCGCAACGACGTGGACGCAGAAATCGGCACCGGCATTCGCGACGGCGCCACCTTCTACTCGCTCAGCTACCGGCCTGACACCGGCTCCGTCGATCCCAAGAAGTTCCGCCGCATCGTCGTCACGCTCTCGCGGCCGGACCTGAAAGCGACCACGCGCGAAGGCTACTACGTGCAGCTTGGACCAGCCCGCGTCAATCCGCAGAACCCATCGCGCCGCCTCACCTTTGAAGTCCTCTCCGCCGACGCTAGCAACATGGTCTACGACGGCGTGCCGCTCACCATCACACCCGACCCCGACAACAACCCCGACCACTTCGTGATCCGCGTCGATGGCAAAGGCCTGGTCTGGACACCGGCAACCGATACCGAGCCGCGCCATGCCAACCTGGTCGTGATCGCCTCCACCTTCGATAAGAAAAATAAGGAACTCAAGCGAATCTCAAAGGCCATCTCGGCCAGCGCCTCCGATCCCACGCTGCCACCGGTCGGCCCCATCGATCACGCCCTGTCACTCAAGTTCGCGCTCGATCACGACCCAAAGGCCGTCCGCGCCCGCTTCGTCGTGCGGGTCAGCGCTACCGGCCGCATCGGCACCGCAGACGCCGCCATGAACAAGCCGCCCGCGCCCGCGCAATAAGCAGAGGTGGTTCGCCGCTCAGGCAAACCGCCTCCTTGAACCGGAAAAGGCGCGAAACTACAAGCTGAAAATGGATTTGTAAGTCTTCGGCGTGGCGTTCGCGTCGCCTTCAAGCTTGATCGGGCCGAACGGCCGCTCACGCTTCTCCGCGTCGCTGGCATTCGCTGCATTCTGGTCGGTGGGAGTTATGTGGATATGGTGTTTGCGGCGCGCCGAAAGGTTGCTGAGGATCGGCGATTTGCGAGACGTGAGACTCATAAGCAGCTCCTGAACGTGAATAACGTTTGGAAGATGCTCGTCTGGAGCGAATCCAGGGGGTTGGTCCGTCAGATGAGCGGACGGGCCGGCCCGGAGAAAGGGCTGAAGGCGAGGAACACCTTACCTGCCGCGAAGCATACGCCCGAGCGATTACCGCGCGCAAGCCCTTGGCTGGGTCTCCCGCTACGTTGAAGGACGTTCGTATAAGGGTCTTCGGAGGGGCATTGCTTCAGCTATGCCGTCAGTAACCCGATGGTGAACAAGGCTTTAGTCGCTGAGGGAGTGCTTCATCCCAAAGCGAAGGCCCTCTTCAAGCTCGACAGAGGATCATGAACGCCAAAAGCACCGCTACAAAATGTACCGGCTCAAATCCTGATTCTTCACAATACTCGCTACCTGCTGGCGCACATACTCCGGATCGATCACCACTACACGTTCCACGCCGCCTTCAACCACCCGCTCAATCACAGGCAGCGGGTGCGCATTTGCCTGGTGCGGAGCGCCCACCGGCGCCTGCACCGTGCTCGGCTCAACCTGCGCCACCACCCCATTCACCGCAGCCCCGGCAGTCTTCAGCAAATCCGGCGCCTGGAAGCTGATCTCATCCAGCACCCGCTCCATGATCGTGTGCAACCGCCGCGCTCCAATGTTTTCCGTCGTCTCATTCACGCTGAACGCAAACGACGCCATCTCCTGCAACGCCTCCGGCTGGAACTCCAGCTTCAACCCCTCGGTTTCGAGCAACGCAATCGACTGCTTCACCAGCGACGACTTCGGCTCTGTCAGAATGCGGATGAAGTCCTCAACGGTAAGCGACTGCAGCTCCACCCGGATCGGAAAACGCCCCTGCAATTCAGGGATCAGGTCGCTCGGCTTCGACACATGGAACGCACCCGCGGCAATAAACAGGATGTGGTCCGTCGACACAAAGCCATACTTCGTGTTGATCGTCGTGCCTTCCACAATCGGCAGAATGTCGCGCTGCACGCCCTCGCGGCTCACATCCGGCCCATGCCCGCCCTCGCGTCCGGCAATCTTGTCGATCTCATCCAGGAACACAATGCCCGAATCCTCAACCCGCTCAATCGCAACGCGCGTCACGACATCCATGTCGATCAGCCGGCCCTCTTCCTCGCTGATGAAGTACTCAAACGCCTCCGAGACCTTCATCTTCTTCTTGCGCGAGCGCGAGCCGAACAGCCCCGGCAGAATGTCCTTCAGGTTCACATCCGCATCTTCACTGCCGCCCACGCCCACAATCTCAAACGAGGGCTGGTTGCGGTCGCGCGCATCAATCTCCACAATGCGGTCATCCAGCTTGCCCTCGCGAAACTGCTGCCGCAGCTTCTCCCGCGTACGATCGATGGATGTCTGTTCAGGTGTCTCAGGGACAGCCGCCGTCGCGTCAAAATCAATCGCAACTACCGGCGCAGGCGTATCTGCCTTTGCCGAGGTTTGCCCTTCCGCAGCTTTCAGCGTGTCGAGCGGCGCAGGCGGCAGCAGCAGGTCGAGCACGCGCTCTTCCGCGGCCATCTCCGCCTTATCCTCAACCTCTTCCAGCTTCTCTTCGCGCACCATCTCAATGGCGGTCTCAACCAGGTCGCGCACAATCGATTCCACGTCGCGCCCAACATACCCAACCTCGGTGAACTTGCTGGCCTCCACCTTCAGAAACGGCGAATTGGTGAGCTTGGCTAACCGCCGCGCAATCTCCGTCTTACCCACACCCGTCGGCCCAATCATGATGATGTTCTTCGGCATGATCTCGTCCGCCAACTCAGGCGGCAGCTTCTGCCGGCGCTGCCGGTTGCGCAACGCAATCGCCACGGCACGCTTCGCCGCATGCTGCCCAACAACATACTTATCCAGCTCCGCAACAATCTCGCGCGGCGTCATCTCTTCCAGACGGACAGCCTGGTCTTCCGCAACTCCGGGCAAATAAATCGCCATCGTGTTCCTCAATCCTTACGTCCCACCTTGGCTGTCATCGGCAGCCTCCATGGCTGTCATCCCGCTGCGCAGCGGAGGGATCTGTATTTGTTCCGGCCAGCCCAAGACATCGCAGAGGGCAATAAGGCCAGCGTTGTGTCCCTCACATCAAGGATGACAAGAGTGACCTAAAGTTCCTCAACCGTGATGTTCTCGTTCGTATAGATACAAATCTCAGCAGCAATCTTCATGCTCTTCTCAACAATCGCGCGCGCAGAAAGATCCGTATTCTCCAGCAACGCCTGCGCCGCACTCTGCGCAAAGCTGCCACCGCTGCCAATGGTCATGATCGCGCCGCCCTCAATCGCATCCGGCTCAATGACATCGCCATTGCCGCCCAACAGATACATGTGTTCCTTGTCCGCGATCAGCAGCAGCGCCTCAAGCTGACGCAGCAGCTTATCCGTGCGCCAGTCTTTCGCCAGCTCTACGGCAGCACGCGGCAGGTTGCCGGCAAACTGCTCCAGCTTGCCCTCAAACCGGCTGAAGAGCGAGAACGCATCCGCCGTCGATCCCGCAAAGCCCGCCAGCACCTTGTCGTTGTACAGCCGTCGCAGCTTCTTCGCGCCGGACTTCATCACAGCCGATCCAAGCGTGACCTGCCCATCGGCAGCCATCACAACAGACCCATTGCGGCGCACGCATAGCACCGTCGTCGAACGGATACGCCGGCCTTCAGCTTGGTCGTACGGGTGCGTTGCGGGAGCAAGTTTCGGCATCGAAGAGGAGCGCCTGGGCGTGCCGGTACGGCCGCCGGAAGTGAATTGCATCACTTCTAAGTATAACGCTGCAAAAACACGCAAAAAGCGCGTCAAAACCATCAAAAAGTAACGCTATAGAACCGGGTTTTCGGCCCCTGCGGTCACCGCGCGCGCCGTCCGCATCAACACAAACAGCAACAACAACGCGCCAAGATAAATGTAGCTCTGCAGCACATTCCACCCGTGATAATCCGCCAGCCGATTGAACCCAAGCCACGCATTCATCATCAGCGCCGCCGCAATCCCCAGCAACCACGGGCGTTTCACCTGCCGGCAGCCATACGCAAACCAAACCCACGCCAGCACGCCCACCACAACACCATAGTGGTGCTCCCACGCCATGGGCGACGCCGCGACCGACACAATCCCCATCGCCGATAGATCCGCCACCGTTCCGCGCAACGTACCCCACGGAAACAGCAGCACAAGGCCCAACAGAATCAGCGCAGTAGCCACCGTCGTCAGATAAATCCAGCGCACAAACGGCGTGTACAGCAGCGGCGTATAGGTAATGTTTTCGCCATTGCCGATCATCCGATTCAGCGTGCCGAACATGCTCTGGTTGGCATAGTGCGATTGCGCCTTCTTGCTCAGCCCCGCCAGTACGTGGATGTAATCCAGGTTGTTGTGCCAGCCGAACACCACGCTCGACACCACCACAAGCACCAGGGACGTCACCAGGAACGCAACCGTCGCATTCCACCGCCTGCGCACCGCCATCCAGATCAGCAGCAGCACATATTGCGGCTTCACAAAGGCCAGCAGAGCGCCAACGACACCGCCAGCCGCTTCCTCACCGCGATCCCACAGCAGCAACAGCAGCGCAAACTCAAACGACAGATACGTCTGCGCATTGCCGAGAGAAAACCCCTTCAGCAGTGGATAGCAAAACAGCACCGCTGCCACCACCGCTAGCACCATCTCCCAGGTCAGCCGCACACCACGCTTCCGCAGCAGCCGCGCACCCATGCCCAGGCACACCGCCGCTATCCCCACCAGCGCCAGCCACGACGTAATTGCCAGCATGCGCAGCATGGCAGCATCGCCCATGCCCAGCCGCTTCAGCAGCCACAGCGGCAAAATGCTTGCCAGCGAGTAGATCAGCGTGTCATACAGCGGAGCGTAGAAGATGGGCAGCGTGGGATGCGCCAGGAAGTAATCCACCGACTGCATCATCGGCAGCCAGGAATCGGTCCACGTCCGAACGTGCCAGAAGTCAGACAGTAAATGGCCGATGCTGCCTGGATTGCCCAATCGCAGCAACTTGAACACGAGCCGCTGCCCAAAGTTCGCCAGAACCAGCGTTACGGCGACAAACGCCAGCAACCTGCGGCCGTGTGCCGGGTCGTCCTTGCGATGTAAGGCACTTGGCACCCTTCAAGCATGCCATAGAGCGCACCAGCCTGCGCAGGCGAAGATCTACTCCTTGATCTCCTTCTGTTTGCGACTCTTCCGTTCCCCACGTCCCATCAGCATAGCGCGATAGCCGCACGCTCCGCAGATCCACGGGTAACGGCCGAAGATCGGCCAGACCTTCAACTCCATAAATGTGAGCCGTTTTGTACGTTGGAAACGGCGCGACCGGCAACGCGGGCAGACATGGTCACTCATGCGAGACGTGATTCCTCGAATCTTCTATGTTTCGCAGCGACGTCTCTACAGACAAATGACACAGAGGAACGGGAGTAAGAGTTACGCGTTAAGGGTGCCCTAAGCGGCAGCAGCTGGCATCTTTTTTCCGTAAGCATTCCATTATGTAAACATTATGCAGATGGGTCCATGCTTAAGTACCGATTCCCGGTAAGGGATTGCGATTCTGAAATTGCCGCTGGTGCCAATATGGGTACGCCACCGGGGCGACGCTGGCAGCGTCAAGCGTTGCCACCTGCTCCGCAGTCAGGGCGAACGACGCAGCCGCCAGATTCCCCTTCAACTGCTCCGCATTTCGCGCACCCATAATCACGCTGGACACCGTCGGCTTCCGCAGCAGCCAGTTCAGCGCCACCTGCGGCACGGTTTTGCCGGTCTCCGCCGCCACGGCATCCAGCCCATCCATCACCCGGTACAGGTACTCGTCGTCGATCACCGGCCCGTTCGCCGTCCCATCCTTCGCCCGGCTGCCCTCCGGCGCAGGCTGTCCACGGCGAACCTTCCCCGTCAACCGGCCCCATCCCAGCGGACTCCACACCAGCGCGCCAACACCCTCCGCCACGCCAAGCGGCATCAATTCCCACTCATAATCACGTCCCACCAGCGAGTAGTACACCTGGTGCGCCGCATACCGTGCCCACCCATACTTCTCGCTGATATCCAGCGACTTCTGCAGGTGCCACCCGCTGAAGTTCGAGCACGCAATGTATCGAATCTTGCCCTGCTTCACGAACGTGTCCAGCGTGCTCAGCGTCTCCTCCATCGGCGTCAGCGCGTCAAACGCATGCATGTGGTACACGTCGATGTAGTCCGTCTTCAGCCGCTTCAAACTGCTGTGCAACTGCTGCGTCACGTGGTAGCGAGACGACCCCACACTGTTCGGCCCTTCGCCAAACCCAAACGTCGATTTCGTCGAGATCAGCACGCTCTCGCGCGGCAGGTGCGCAATCGCAGCCCCAAGAATCGACTCAGCACGGCCCTCCGAATACACATCCGCCGTATCGAAAAAGTTCACACCGGCATCCATGCACAGATCCACCAGCTCGCGAGCCTCATCCACATCGGTCGATCCCCACGCCCGAAAAAATTCGTTCGAACCACCAAATGTGCCCGTGCCAAGGCAAAGCACCGGCACCTGCAATCCACTCTTACCAAGCTGTCTGAATTCCATGCACGATGAGATGCGACAACGGCCTCCGGGTCGCAGGCCGCCAGTGTCCGAATGTCCACAAGCCGCATCCAGACGTGGGCCTCACTACGATAAACATGCGAAGAGTCCAGGTGTCTTAGAAGTGCGAAGGTGTTGAAAAATTCAACGCTTGAGCCGGAACGTGTTTGAATGGACCTCGCATGTCAAGCTCCTTGAACCCAGACTCGATGCCCGAGCTTACTGACCACGAACGCAACCGTTGCGCGCGATTGCGTCTGAGTTCGAGCCTCAGCGGTGGACTTCTTGGGATCGCAATGTGCGGTGCATTCCTGTTATCGTCTCGGGAAATCCAGAAGCATTCATCGCCCGCTTAGGAGGTAACTTCTACGAAATCGTGTATACGCGGGGCCAACAAGAGGACACATTTGACATCACGCTTAACGATTCGGCAGATCCACGCTATGCGAGCGGCACACGTTTTCACGTTTTCGACTGTTTCAACAAGTTTGGGTCATCCTCACCCTCGACCCGCGTTACTACTACTCATATATAGCTAAACGAACCGCTCGGCTGCCCTCTCTGGCCACACCTGTATTTCTAGGGACACGCAACTTTCAGGAGGTGTTCCAGCTCTTGTCTGCAGTTGACAACCGTCTGCGCGTCTTGCAGCACAGCGAATACAACGCCAACCAGAGCAACATTAGTTTCCTCCGTAAAGAACGCCGCCCTGAGCCTGTTTTCGACGAACTACTTGATGAGGGCTTGGTCCTTCGCAGCATGAGCGGCGCGATTACAGATGTAGGCGTGATAGTAATGCTGTCAAGGGCAAACTGGGCCAACCCACTCATTTCAAAAGAAATAAACTTGGCATGTTTCCCATCTCAACTATCTATCCTTGAATTAGGGCACATCTGCAAACGGCCGAGAGAACGGACCAGCCGGAGCTAACTCCTTACGGCACACGATTTTACCCGTAACCCCAATGGAGAGACGATTTTGCAGGCACCCCCGACCTAACCCCTTTGGAAAGACGATTTTGCAAAATAGGGGAGGGGGGAGGGGGTGCCCCACCCAGCCTGCCACTCGCCGGGCACCGGCCCGACTCCCTCGCGCGTCATATGCTTGAAAGCGAGGAACATCATGGCAGAGCGGGACGAAGACGATTTTGTGACAGTGGCAAGTTATTCCGAGGTGGGCGAAGCAGCCCTGGCTCAATCCGTGCTCGATGGAAACGGCGTGGACTCGTTCCTGTCTGGTGAGGAGGCGAATGTTTTGCTGCCCATGAGCGGCGCTCGCCTGCAGGTCCGTGTCTCCGACGTTGAGACCGCACGCGAGTTGCTGAATACCGTGCCGAATACCGAGCTTGAAGGCGGCGTCGTTGCCGGCGAGAGCACGGAGGGCGCTGCTCTGGCGGACAATGGAGACGAGCTCTAAACCTTTGATTGGAAGCACCTTGACCGACAGCACCTCAAGCCCGGGCCGCGCCAAGGCGGTGGTCTGCCTCTCCGGAGGCATGGATTCCACCGTCTGCGCGGCGCTTGCGGCACGCGATTATGACGCCTACGCTGTCCACTTCTCCTACGGCCAGCGGACCGAGGCGCGTGAGTTGCAATCCGCCCAAAACGTCGCGGAAATTCTGGGTTTTAAGCGGTTTTTATCACTCAAAATGGACCTTTTTCGTGAGATTGGCGGCTCCGCGCTGACGGACACCTCCATCGCCATACCGAACGCACCCGAGGAAGAAGCGACCATCGGCGATGCGATCCCGGTCACCTACGTTCCCTTCCGCAACGCGCACTTTCTTTCCGCCGCCGTCTCCTGGGCGGAGGTTCTTGGAGCCCGCATCGTTTACATCGGCGCCGTCGAGCAGGACAGCTCCGGTTACCCGGACTGCCGGCCTGCCTACTACGACGCCTTCAACGAGTTGATCCGCCAAGGCACCGCTGAGGGCGTTATTCGGGTGGAAACACCCCTGATACAAATGCGCAAACGCGAGATCGTCGCGCTGGGTGTTGAACTTGGTGCTCCACTCCATGTAACTTGGTCGTGCTACTCGGGTGACCGGGTCGCCTGCGGCGTGTGCGAAAGTTGCGTGCTGCGGCTGCGGGCTTTTCAGCAGGCCGGCGCGACCGATCCAATCCCCTACGCCACCGTTTAGGGCGTTTCAGGGCTCGGACGCGACTCCGCCGCGCAGATCGCGTTTTCATTTTCAGGAGCCGGCCAACGCCGTCCCACTATCAAGGAGCAGAACGACATGAAGTCACGCATCCTCACCCACACCGCCGCCATAGTCCTGCTGTCCCCGGCTGCATTAGCGTTCGCGCAGGCTCCGGCAGTCACACCCGGCACCATCCACGGACACGTAAATAATGCTGCGGGCATGGGGCAGTCGGGCGAAGTGAAGCTGTCGCAGGACCGCTCCACCCAGGACGACAAGGCCCGCAAGTACCTTTACACCTTCCCCGTCGACGCCAGCGGTGACTTCAAGGGCGCAGGCGTGGCCCCCGGCACCTACATCATGTTCTTCCAGGTAAAGGGCGCCACGGTTGACTACATCGACAATGTCGCCATCAAGTCCGGCACAGACACCACTGCGAACGACGACATGACCCGCAAGGAGTTCATGGACGCGATGTCGCCGGAAGCCAAGAAGGCCCTGGAAGACTTCAAGAAGCAGAACGCCGCCACCATGGCCGCAAACAAGGCCGTCACCAATATGAACGCACAGCTCGCATCCGCGCGCGACGCCGAGAAGGCCGGCAACTACGACGATGCGGTCAAGACCATGACAGATGCGACCGCTGCCGGTCCGGATCAGCCCATCCTGTGGCTGGAACTGGGCAATGCGCAGCTGGGCGCCAAGAAATACGACGACTCTGTGGTTTCCTTCCAGAAGGCCATCGATACGAACGCTGCCTCCAAGAAGCCGAATCCGTCGATTGCCGGCTCCGCTTACAACAACATGGGCCAGGCCTACGCCAAGCTCACCAAGGGACCGGACGCACTCGCGGCCTATGACAAGGCTGCCGCAGCAGAACCGGCAAAGGCTGCCAGCTACTACTACAACGAGTCCGTCGTCCTGTACAACAGCAACAATCACACGGAAGCCGCGCAGGCCGCTGATAAGGCCATCGCGGCCGACCCGACGAAGGCTGATGCTTACTACATCAAGGGCCAGGCGCTGATCGACAAGGCCACCCTCGACCCCAAGACGCAGAAGATGTCGGCGCCTCCGGGATGCCTGGAAGCCTACCTCAAGTATCTTGAACTGGCTCCGACCGGCGCGCATGCCGCGGACGTGAAGGGCATCGTAAGCGCCTTTGACGAAAAGCAGGTCACCGCCGTCGGCAAAGCGGCTACCGCCACCAAAAAGAAGTAGCTCACACCACAACGAAGAACGGCCCCGGAGCACTCCGGGGCCGTTCTCATTGCATGCCATCCCTGAACGACAGGCCGTTCAAGGATGAGACAGCTCTGGCTGGGCCGTGCAACGCCTAATTTGCCGCATACGCTCGCGCCTTCCACGTAGCAGGCCGACCAGCCAGCTTCCGCATCAGCGCATACCACTGCAGCACCAGCAGCAGCGCCACGCCCACCGGATGCAGCACCGTTCCCAGCCAACTCTGCCGATAGCGCACGGTATTGATGACACGCGGCAGGTAGCTCAACACGACCGCCGCAATCGACCACCACACCGGCGCCATCCCCATGCGGATTGGCGGCCCAAGGAACGGGATCACAAACGTTGTGTGGTGCCACGCAAGCCAAAGCAGCGGCAGCGGCATGACCTGCCCAAGCCCCAGCAGCAGCGTCATCGGCGCGATCCGCGCGGGTGCGGCGATGCCCTCCGTCGCATTCTTTGCAAGGCCATGCCACGTACTCGCAGCTGATTGGTACATCCTGCACGCCGCCAAGTCCGTCAGGTCAGCCAGGCGCGTTGCATAGCCATGCGCGCGCAGCAGCTTCGGCAGCAACAAGCCGTCATGCATGGTCGTGCGGATCGCGCCATGGCCGCCGCAAGCCATGTACGCCGCACGATCCACCATCAGGAACTGCCCGCACCCTGCCGCGTACGCTGGTGCCGTCGACGTTCGCATCCTGCCCATGGGCAGCAGACCCAGCAGCACAAAATGGATCAGCGGGATCAGCAGCTTCTCCAACACGGTTCCCGTCAGTTCGCGCGGAAACCCGCTCACCAGAGCGGCGCGCTCGCGCACCATGAACGCGGCCATCCGCGCCAGCGCCTCCGGCTGCAGCCGCACATCCGCATCCAGAAAGCAAAGCACAGGCATGGACGCAGCCTCCGCGCCAACCCAGCAGGCATGCTGCTTTCCGTTCCACCCGTGCGGCAACGCTCCAGCCTGCAGCAGCCGCACACGCCCATCACGTGCCGCAATGCCCTGCACAATCGCCGCCGTGGCATCGGTGGACGCATCGTCCACCACGGTCACCTCCAGCGCAACGCCTGTCGACGCCAGAACGCTCTCCACGCACGCAGCAATGCCATCCGCCTCATTCCGGGCAGGGATGATCACTGTCACTGGCAATACCGATTCCGCACCGCGAGCAGGCGGCGGCTGGTACTCCAGGAGATTGAGCAGCGTCAACGTTGCCGGAACCCCGGCGCACACGGCGGATGCCATGGTCCACGCGAAGAGCATCAGCGCACCTCCGCATCGACATCATGATCGCCAAGGACGTCATGATCGCGGACACCGTGCTCGCCCCGCAGGCGGCTCCGCACACGCTGCCATGCGCCATAGACACCGGCAGTCCCACGGCCCCCATCCAGCAGCGTGGCGAACTTCGCGGAATCGCGCTTGCAAGAAGCCATAGCGAGGTCATCCTGCAACGCCTCAAGCCGAGCTTCGAGCAGCGTCGTCCAAGCGGCGGACACCTGCGATCTGCCATCGCTTACGTTCACCGGCTCGCCAATGGCGACAAGCGCTTCAGGTAAACGCTGATTCCAGAACGTGTATTCCATCGCAACCGGCACCACCGTCGCCGCATGCAGCCGATGCACGAGCGCACCCAGCCCCGGCTTCAACACCGCCGGGCGCACACGCACATCCGTAAAGGCGCCCTGCGCCGTTACCCACAACACCCCACCGCCGGCCAGCACAGCCTCCGCACCACGCAAAAACTGCACGGCGCCACGGGATGAGTTCTGCTCCACTGGAAACATGCCCAGCCGCGCAAACAGCGGGTACTGCTTCAACGAAGCCGCGCTGATCGGCGCATAGTGTGTGCGGCCCGGCAGCAGAGCCCGCGCCAGCGCAAGGCAAAGCAGCGGATCCCACCATGAAGGATGGTTCAGGTATACAATCACGGGACCACTTACCTGAGCCGCCAGCCGCTCGCCACCCATCACCCGAACCGCGCGAAAGCCATGCCGCAATCGCCGCCGCGCAATCATCGAGAACCCGCGCACCAACAAGGGCGAAGCAGGTAACACCCCGGCACTGCGCAGCACATCCGCCATCTTCCGGATGCTAGCAGGCGCAAACGGCGGCGCGCCGTCTTAGCGTGACGTGGTCAACAAGTCGCGCTCCACCTTGCCATCCGTGGATAGCGTCTGCACATGTGGTGTGCCGTCCACGGCAACGCTCAGCCGCAGCCGCTCGCGGCCTGCCGTGTCATACAGTGAGAGGCCGCTATCGCCTGCCTCATGCCTCGCCATGGTCAGCCGGTGCGTGATCGGCGGCACCTTCGCAGCGAATGCCTTCATCGCGGCATCTTTCGCGGGGCCGTCCGGCATTGCACCCGCGCGGCGACCCTCTTCCATTAAATCTGCGGTCAGTCGCCGGTCGGACAAATCGTTCAGCTGCATGCGCGCATACTTCTTGCCGTCTTCCAGCCCTGTATCAAGCACAATGGCCTGGTCCTGGTCGTACTCATCGAAGCTCAGGTGGCCAAAGCTCGACGGCTTGCCATGCTTCATGCCGCCGCCAAAGATAAGGCCACCATCCTCCGTACCTTCATCATTCAGGAACAGCATGCCCGCGGCATCGTTGCGGTCGGGCCGTGCGATCTCCTTGCCGTGCATGAACGAGCCAGGATAGTCCGTACGGTTCGAGAGGATGAGCCGCTCCGTGCCATCGGGCTCAACCAGGTCGATGCGATGCACGCGAATGCGATCAAACTCCGACACACGCTGCGGGCTGACAAAGCCTCGGTAGGCCGTAATCACGAAGGCGAGCGTAACGACAGCGGAGTACATGACGAGATAACGGGTGACGGCTCGGGCTTCCATGCGTGCATTGTTCGTCTACGCGAGACGCGTTTGCAAGCATGACCTACGCAGCCGGCGGAAAGACAACGCCGGTCAGCCGCTCCGATAGCTCCCACAAGCGCGCAGCGTCTTCCGCGCTGCGTGCACGCTTCACGATCTTTGCGTGCGCCACCGGCCCACGCAGTTCGAAGCGGTCGCGCGGGCCGTAGTATTCAAAGCCATGCGCGTCGGGTGAGGTTGCTGCGTATAACTCCGGCAAAGCACCCTCTGCGGCGGATTGACTCAGCAGCGGCATCAAGGTGTATTTGCTCACGATGTCCATCACGCTGCCCACGCCGGGGCCGTTTGCAACAATGTCGGTGCGTGCATAGCCGGGGTGCGCGCTGTTGCTTGTAAGCGGGAACGCGATGGCATCCGCACGGCGCTGCAGCTCCGCCGCAAACAAGATGTTCGCCAGCTTGGACTGGCCATAAACGCCCCACATCGGCGAATAGGTGCGTTCCGACTGCAGGTCGTCGAAGTTGATTTTGGCGTATTGGTTTGCAGAACTGCTCACCGTGGTGACACGCCCGCCACGCAGCAGCGGCAACAACCGCAGCGTGAGCGCAAAGTGGCCAAGATGATTGGTGCCGAACTGCAGCTCGAAGCCATCCTTGGTGGTCTGCCGCTTCGGCAGCGCCATGACGGCGGCATTGTTGATGAGAATGTCGAGGTGCGCCAGATGCGCGTGCATACGCGCAGCAAAATCATGCACGGAAGACAGATCCGCGAGATCCAGCGCCTCAAAACGAACCGCTCCACGCGGATGCTGCTGCACGATGCGCCGGACAGCGTCGTCACCTTTGGACTGGTTTCGTCCCGCAAGAATCACGTTCGCACCCGCGCCTGCAAGCGCCAGGGCACACTCATACCCAATGCCGCCGGTCCCGGTGATGATGGCGGTCTTGCCGTTCAGCGGCGGGATATCGGCGGTGGTCCACGGTGCTTTCATCACAGATCCTGATACGTGAGTCATCACTCCATACCGTATTTTGGTGGCTTCATCGATGACCGCATGGCGGTATCGCTTCGGCCGCTTTGGGCATGTTAGCAAAAGCGCTTGGCGAGCTGTTTACATCCAGTGGGTTGGCGGCATGCGCTTGCGTGTAGCGCGCGATGGCCGGGATTGTGCACGGACCTTGCGCGGAACGATACCATGTCGGCGTACACGCATCTCACTTCCTGCGCGGTAACAAGGAGCATGCTCGATGGCAAAGCCGGACGATGCCGAAGTGCTGCACATCAACGGCCATGCCGTGCGCATCTCGAACCCGCAAAAGCTCTACTTCAGCAAGCGCGTGCAGCTCACCAAGCTGGACCTCGTGAAGTATTACCTCAGCGTCGCCCCCGGCGCACTGCACGGCGTCTACGACCGCCCGTACGTCTTGAAACGTTTCGTGAACGGAGCAGATGCCGAGCCCTTCTACCAGAAGCGCGCGCCCGACAACCTGCCCGCGTTCGTGCGCACGGTAACGCTGCGCTTCCCGTCCGGCCGCACCGCCGACGAGATCGTCATCGACAACGAAGCCGCGCTCGCCTGGGCCGTCAACCTGGGCTGCATTGAGCTGCATCCACACCCGGTACGCACGGGAGATCTGGATCATCCTGACGAACTACGGGTCGATCTTGATCCGCAGCCGGGCGTGCCATGGACCGACGTCCGCTCCGTTGCCATGGAAGTCAAAGCCCTGCTCGATGAGGTAGGCCTTGCAGGATGGGCCAAGACCAGCGGCTCGCGCGGGATCCACATCAATGTGCGTATTCAACCGCGCTGGACCTTCACCGAGGTCCGCCGCGCTGCCCTTGCACTGGCCCGCGCCGTCGAGCGCCGCAGCCCGCTGGCCAGCAGCAAGTGGTGGAAGGAAGAGCGCCACGGCGTCTTTCTGGACTACAACCAGAACGCGAAGGACCGCACCACGTGCTCTGCCTATAGCGTGCGGCCGCTGCCCGACGCGCGCGTCTCCACGCCGCTGCGCTGGGATGAAGTAGCTGCGTGCGACCCAGCGGACTTCACCGTGCTCACAGTGCCTGCGCGCTTTGCCGCGATCGGTGATCCGCACGCAGCGATGGAAGACCACGCAGGTTCGCTGGATGTGCTGCTGGAGATGGCCGCACGTGATGAAGCCAACGGCATCGGCGATGCGCCGTGGCCGCCGCACTTCGCCAAGGCAGAAGGTGAAGCGCCGCGTGTGCAGCCATCGAAGGCGCGCAAAGCCGCAGCAAAGAAGACCGCTGCCAAAGCCACCGGCACAGGCCGCAGGCAATCGACCATGCCGCTGGTTGTGATCGCACAATCGCCTGATAAGGCCGCTGCCATGGCCGGGCTGGAACGCTGGAAGCAGCAACATATTGAAGCGGCAAAGCTGCTCGCCGAAGACGATGTGCTGGTGGATCGTATGCGTGGCTCGGCGTACATCTGGTATCGGATTCGCGTGAATTTGCGGCATGTACCCGAGGCCGAGCGCCCAGCGCAAGCCACACCCGACCCGGACGATGACCCAACACGTGCGTGGCGTGAAGCAAACGCAACTTAATGCGCTCGGGGACAACACCAAAGTACGCTCGCGGACAAACACCATAAATTTCCCTGAACTTTGCCGTACGTGTGCACATCCCTGCGCGTATCCTCGCACTCACACCCTGAAACCAATCCATGGAGTTACCATGTCCGTTCGCAGGAAGAGTGATCGCTCCAACGCCGCACGCACGCTCTGCGCCGCGTTGCTCAGTTTAGCCGCGTGTTCCATGCTCTCCGGCTGTTTGGTCGCCGGCTACGGCACCAACACCGGCGGCTTCATTTTCCCAAGCGGTATCGGGCTATTATTCCTGCTTGGCTTTATTCTTTGGTTCCTGCTCCGCCGCCCGTAAGCTGCCACAGCGGCTTGCGCTCTGTAAAGATCGCCATCAGTTCCTGCGGTGGCACCGTCTCCAACTGCGCATACGTGCATTGAGCAGGCACCTTATCCGGCCGCCAGCGACGGAAGTGCGCAAGGTGACGAAAGCGGTCACCCTGCATGTGCTCGTACGCCACTTCCACCACAAGCTCCGGCCGCAGCGGCTGCCACGAAAGATCCTTGCCGGCGTTCCACCGGCTGTGGCCGCCCGGCATGCGCCCCGTGACATGCGCAACAGCATCCGCCCATGCACCCCACGGATGATTCTTTAAAGCATCGCTTCGATACGGCTCAAGCTCTTCCAGCAGCGTCTTGCGCCGCGCCGCGGTAAAGCTCGCGCAAACGCCCACATGCTGCAGCGCACCCGCATCGTTGCAGAGACCAAGCAGCAGAGACCCGACTGCAGTACCCTCACCATCCTTGTGCCAGCGAAAGCCCGCGACCACGCAGTCGCAATCACGCTCATGCTTGATCTTGAGCATGGTGCGCTTGTCCGGCGTATACGGACCATCCAGCGGCTTGGCGATGACACCATCCAGCCCAGCGCCTTCAAAGCGCGTGAACCAGTCCTCGGCAATCGCTCGATCCTGCGTTACCGGTGTCAGGTGCAGCGGTGGCTCCGCATGCTGCAACACGCGCTCAAGCTCTGCACGGCGTTTGTGAAAGGGCTCGTCGCGCAGATCGCGCTCGTCCACCTGTAATAAATCAAAGAACACAACGGAGGCAGGCATCTGCGCGGCAAGCGTCTTCACGCGTGACGCCGCAGGATGAATACGCAAGGTAAGCGCATCGAACTCCAGGCCACCCTCCGTCGCAATCACCACTTCACCATCCAGCACACACTGCTGGGGGAGCTGCTTCAACAGCGGCTCGCGCAACTCCGGAAAGTACCGGTCGAGCGGCTTGCCATCGCGGCTCTGGATCAACAACTCATTGCCGCTGCGAAAGATCACCGCACGAAAGCCATCCCACTTAGGCTCAAAGCTCCAACCCTCAGCATCTGGCGGGATCGCATCCACGCGCTTGGCGAGCATGGGCAGGATCGGCGATGGAAGTGGCAGCGGCACAGCCGGTAGGATGCACGACGAGACCTCCACGGCACGATGACGAACTTTCGAATCACTAAGAGCCAGCCAACGAAGCTGATCCGTGCGGCTCCGTCATCGCAGGAACGGTTCCACCTTGCGCTTCAAGAGCGTGACAAGCGGTACAGCAACGTTTGAATGAGAACAAAGGCCCCGCCAGGAGATCTCGCCCGCTCGCGACCTACTTGTGAAGATGCGGTTCGACCTCGCGTTTCAGCACCTCGATCAATTCGGGATCCATGAAGTCGTACTCATCCGGTATGTCGAGCACCACCACGTGCTTGTCTTGCAGCTGCTGCGGAAACAGACTCTGCAGGCGGTTGCGATGGAAGGGCTCCATCACAAAGATGGTGTCAGCCCATTTGACCGCATCCGCGGACACATGCTTCACAGCGTCAGCCTCCGTGCCGGCGGAATCGACCTGGACGCCAGGATATGCGCCGAACATAGCCGCCGCAGTGGCACTACGTGCGACGTTGTGACTGCAGATAAACAGCGCTCTCATACAGATTGAGACGCTCCGGCCCTGAACGGCGTCATGATGCCCGCTCAATATGCCTGCGTTGCAATGAACGACGCAGGCGTTCCCTCATCCGGGTTTACAAAGTGCACATCATCCGATGGACGCCGCGGCGTATCGATGGCCAGCACGACAAACGGATGCTCCAGTATCTTCGGCATGCCATGCACCACGCGCTGCTTGAAGTGCACCAATTCACCCGGCCCGAGTTCGCGCGGCGCCTCGCCCTCAATCACAAACACGCCGCGTCCACTGAGCACGTAGAGATACTCATCGCACGCGGTATGAAAGTGCATCGGCGCAGGCCGGTATGTGCGAAAGATGCGGCAGCTGGCCGCCGCCTCATCCGTTAGGCGGATATCCCGCAGCATCGTCTCCGATGTCTCCGGCAGCGTAGCCGCAAGCGCGGCAATGTTGAAGAAGTGGCCAGGCGCATGAAACATGGAAGACTCCTAAGATACGGTTAGCAATTACTGCGAATCACTCTTGCGCGGAGGCCACGGCGGCCCCACTCGGTTTGACGAGCGCAGGAAGATCATCGCGCACCTCCAGGTCAAGCAGATGGTGATCCTCTGGCTTGTATGCAATCACCGCGGTATGACCCGTCAGATGATGACAGGTCGTAAAGTGATCCTCGCCCCACCAGAAACTATCCGAAAAACCGACCATGAACCGTCCATCGGACTTGAACGTGACCGGCGCCGCTCCGGGGTCATCTGGGGTCAGAGTCACCATCATTGGATCGCCCGGCCCCTTGCCGCACGTAAGCTCCGTCAGGGTGCCTCGCCGCACCGTTGCACCCTGCGGCACATCCAGCACAAGCGGCAGACCATCTCCACGATCATGGACGGGCACATCAGTCCATAGATCGAAGGCCTCGTTATGGTCTGGCCCGGTCCATCGCTCGGCAACATAACGTGAAATCTTTGCCGCCTCCGCGGGCTGATGCCCTGCCAGCAAAATGTGGCCACTCAGAATGTGGTAGCCCGCCCGCCATGGCTCCAGCTGTTCGGCCTTGCGCACATCACTAAACGACTTCTGCATCATTCCCAGCCGCCACTCCACCAGCGACAGTTCCACATACGCCGGCGCAAAGTCTGGCGACAGTTCGATCACATGCTGCATCTTGCCTTGCGTCGCACTCAGTTGTTCCTGCGTCTCCTCGCGTAACGGCACACCCATCATCGCCAGCGCAAACACTGACCGGGCGCGCGCCGGGTCCAGGTCGACCGCCTGCTGCCATCCCTTCAAGGCCTCGGCATCGTTGCCCGCTCGAAAATCGAGGAAGGCGATCTCTTCATAAGCGCCCGCGAGTTTTGGATCGAGCGTGAGCGCCTTCTCGATCCGCGCGCGTCCCAGTTGTGTCTCGTGCGCTCCAATCTGAAAGCAGCCCAGCTCGTACTCTGTCTCTGCGGGCGTCAACTTCCGCGCTGGGAATGACTTTGCATCAACCTTCTCATCTGCCGGCAATACTCCGGCATTAAAGGTAAAGCCTCGTGTGTATTGAGAGAGGGCATCGTCGAAGGCGCGTGTGTCACCAAACACCTCTTTGAACGCGTCCTTTTCCGGCTCGCCATCCTGCAGCTTTCTAAAGAACACATTCAGCTTGGCGCCGCCTTCCATGCCCTTGCCAAACATCATGTAATGCACCATCGCCCACGCTTCCGCATAGAAGAGATTTGCCTTCTTTGCATCACGAATCAGCTTCGCCTCATTCTTCGTGTCCAGCATTTCGCTCACCGGCAGGAGGAATTCTCCCCGCAGTATTGCCGCACGCTGCGATGGCGCTCCGACCAATGTGCGGTTCGATTCAAAGCGCGTATAGCCATAGAACTCAGCGAAACCTTCATCCATCCAGATCGGCAACCAATGGGCGCGCGCATGCAGAATGCTGTGTGTGTACTCGTGGAAGACGACGATTTGGCTCTGGGCGAAGGAATCCAGGATTACCGTGGCAAATTGCTTCTCCCATCCCCGATGAAACTCGCCGCCAAGATTGCCGTTGGACATCTTCCACGCATTCGGCTCCAGCGCCTTAAATGTGAGCGCGTCGCGTGCGGCAACGATCGTCAACGGAGCCCCCGCGCCGATGTTTTGGTCGTGGAACTGCAGCGCAAATACGTGGCGCATCTGCTCAAACTCCGCGGCGGAGTTTTGGCCCTGCAGAGCGCTCCCATCCGTCAGCACACGAAAGTGCGGGCTGCGCACTTCCGTCCATGTAGCTTCGGCGTCAGCCGTTCGCGTCCAGCAGAAAACGAGCAGCGGAAAAACAAGGCAAAAGCGCTTGCAGAACTTCAAAGAGGGCATGGCAGCTATTCTCCTCCCATGACCAGCCCGCGCGTCAAGAACTTCCTTCAAAGCCCATCGGGAACGTGACCCGGGTGAGGGGTAAGCGCACTCGCCAGCCACACTGCCCGTGCCCGCGAGCACAAGTACGTCAACCAAAGATAAAGGGCCGCGCATGATGCGCAGCCCTTTTGTTGCAGGTCTCTACAGACTTAGTATTCCTTCACGCCATCCACAAACGCCTTCAGCTTGCGGCTGCGGCTGGGGTGACGCAGCTTGCGGAGCGCCTTGGCTTCGATCTGCCGGATGCGCTCGCGCGTTACCTGGAAGCTCTGGCCGACCTCTTCCAGCGTGTGCTCGCTGCCGTCTTCGAGACCAAAGCGCATCTTGATGACGCGCTCCTCACGCGGCGTGAGTGTGCGGAGGACCTGCGAGGTGTATTCCTTCAGGTTCACGCTGATGACTGCGTCCGAAGGCGATACGGCCATGCGGTCTTCGATGAAGTCGCCAAGGTGCGAATCTTCCTCTTCACCGATCGGCGTTTCGAGCGAGATGGGCTCCTGCGCGATCTTGAGGACCTTGCGGACCTTTGCGACAGGGATATCCATGCGCTTCGCAATCTCTTCCGACGACGGCTCACGTCCAAGCTCCTGCACCAGCTGACGCGAGGTGCGGATGAGCTTGTTGATCGTTTCGATCATGTGCACCGGGATACGGATGGTGCGAGCCTGATCGGCGATCGCGCGCGTAATCGCCTGGCGTATCCACCACGTTGCGTACGTGGAGAATTTGTAGCCTCGGCGGTACTCGAACTTGTCGACCGCCTTCATCAGGCCGATGTTGCCTTCCTGAATCAGGTCGAGGAATTGCAGGCCGCGGTTGGTGTACTTCTTGGCGATGGAGACGACGAGACGAAGGTTCGCCTCGATGAGCTCGCGCTTGGCGCGCTCCGCATCCATGTCGCCCTGCACCATCTCACGCTGCGTCCGCTTGAGGATGTCGACCGTAAGCCCGGCTTCCGCTTCCAGGCGTTCCAGATCCACGCGGCAGTTCTTCTGCTGGCGGCGATATTCCTTCTTCAGCTCTTCGCTCTTGGACGCGTCGTACTTCGTGTCGAGCGATTTGATCTGGCGCTCGAGCGTCCGCATGCTGTCCACGGTCTTATTGACCTTATCCAGCAGCCGCTTCTTCTCGCCGTTCGTGTACTTCAGCTCGCGCACAATGCGCGTAACCTTCACGCGCTCGCGGCCCATCGCCCAGCGCAATTTGCGCTGTTCCTTAATCGTCTTGACCTTGCCCTCGGCCAGCTTGTCGAAGTTCGTCTGCGCTTCGGTCTGGTGCTTGATGAGCAGATCGATGCGCTTGACCGTCGCCTTCACGCGGGCAGCCAACACGTCTTCGGTAAGCTCATCTTCATCGAACGTGACGACTTCCTTCACGTTGCGGACACCACGCTTGAGGTCTTCGCCGAGCGCCATGATCTCGCGAATCACGATGCTCGAACGCGAGATCGCCTTCATCACGCGCAGCTGCCCGCGCTCGATGCGCTTGGCGATTTCCACTTCGCCCTCACGCGTCAGCAGCGGCACGGTGCCCATCTCGCGCAGGTACATACGGACGGGGTCGTTCGTCTTCTCAAGCTGGCCAGGGGTCAGGTCAAGCTCGACGTCATCGTTCTCGTCGGACTCTTCACCGTACTTGTCGCCACGGCCACCCTCGAACTTGTCGTCACCGTTGAGGACGTCGATGCCCTGCGTGTTGATGGTGGTCAGCAGGTCGTCAAGGTCATCCGCAGAAGTGATGCCCTCCGGAATAAGGTCGTTCACCTCACCATAGGTCAGGTAACCCTTCTCCTTACCGGAGTCGATCATGCGGTCTACGTCTTCTTCGTACTTATCGATTTCTTCAGCCACGGCTCTTCCGTTCCAGTCCCGAATTTGTGCAAAGGGGCGGCACGCCAGCATGCGGGCGCAAACACGACTCCCTTAGATGGATGCGATGTGCATGAGCAGGGAAGCATGGGATGCGGTATCAAAGACCGCGGGCGCAAGGTTACGGCCGTGCGAGGACCGGACCACAAAGGCGCACTTCTCCTGCGAAGCACAGGATAGCACATCATGTTAGACGCCTGCGCTACAGAAAAGACTCAAAATCGAAAGGCTGCGACAAACGTCGTTCGCTCTTCATGGAAGAAGCGGCCCTACTGCCTCGCCAGACGTACCACCAACCCCACCGTGACGCCCATGTTGTTCTGCATTGTCACCACAGGCAGCTTCACCGGGGCCGGGTCACCCGGAATCACTTCCACGCTGCTGCGCTTGTTCAGCCGGTAGCAGATGGCGAAGTCGTATAACATGCTGCCATCATCCGTATTGAATTTCTGCGCGCCGATCCGGTGCGCGACCCCCGCCAGAGGCGACGCGTCAATCAGGCTGACCTCGGGCGCGTCGAATGTGGGTTCGGTCACGCTGACACGCTCCGCCCCCGCAGGCCGCGTGATGCTCATCTTCCCAACATTTATGAGGTAAAACGGCAGTTGCGTGCCGGGGATCGTCGTATCCGGTTCATCCGGCAGTGACGGAGCCACACCCGCCGAACCAATGCGGCCGGACGTCGAAAACAGCGGCAGGTTTGGAATCGCATCCAGTTCACCGAACGAACGCTCGGCAACATCAAAGGGGAGCGGCAAGGCGCTTTCAGCATGCGCAGCTGCGGTAGCAGCGTGCTCCGCACCAAAGGCAGCGGTAGCGGAAGTCAGAATGCAAAGCACAACAGCAACGCGGGGGAAGTTCACCGTGATCCCTCCTTTGGGCTCTATCGGCAGCGTCATGCGTCGGATGAACGCGCTTGACAGCAACGAGAAGTGAGAGTACCGACTTTCTGTTCCGGTTGCATGTCGCGTACGCGACACACGAATAATGCCGTACGCCTGCCTGGATCCTCGTGCAAAAGCGATTAAAAACAACCTGCGGCGCTACACTGAAAGCCTGAGGCGCCGCATGGTCTTTGTGCTCGACAACTACGACTCGTTCACCTACAACCTCGTCCAGTACATGGGCGAGTTGGGCGCGGAGATGGTGATTCGGCGCAACGACGAGCTGTCGCCAGCCGAGATTGAAGCGCTGAACCCCGACCACATCCTCATCTCGCCCGGCCCCTGCACACCGCAGGAGGCAGGCGTCTCCATCGACCTCATCCGCCACTACGCCAACAAGGGCAAGAAAACGCCGATACTAGGCGTCTGCCTTGGCCACCAGGCGCTTGGCGCAGCCTTTGGCGGCAACGTGGTGCGGGCAGCACGCCTTATGCACGGCAAAACCAGCGCGGTGGAGCACGACGGTAAAACCATCTTCGCGGGACTTGAACCGGCGATGACCTGCACACGGTACCACTCGCTTGTCGTCAGCCCGGAAGGCCTGCCGGACGAACTCGAAGTCTCCGCACGCACGCAAGACCCTGAAGGCGAAGTCATCATGGGCCTGCGGCATCGCACGCTCCCCATCGAAGGCGTGCAGTTCCACCCGGAGAGCGTGCTTACCGACGGCGGCAAACACCTCATCGCCAACTTCCTCAAGATGTAGCAAAAAACGTAGCGCACAATGTAGCCAAACCATGCCGACACCTGTCCTACTTTGCCGCACTGCACTCCCGCTGTCGCTTGCGCTGACGTGTCTCATCTCAGGGCAAGCCCAAACCGGCATCGGCTCCGTCAAGACCGAGGGCGCAGAAGTGGCAGGCAATGTCACCGTGCGCGACGGCCGCGCCGCCATCGGCAGCAACGCCGCAGTCACCGCCGGCACTCAAACAGCCGAGGTCAGCCTCACGCGCGGCGGCTCCGTCAAAGTGTGCGCGGGCTCAAGCATGCACGTTGCGATGACCACCATGGCCAACGGCATCCAGGTCAAGCGCCCACCCGTCATGCTCTCGCTTGATCGCGGCAGCATTGAGATCCACACGGACGCCGAAAAAACCGACGCGATCCTAACTCCGGACCTGCGCTTCGAGCTCTCCGGCAGCGCTCCGCTTGATCTGCGCATCCGCGTCGTCCCTAACGGCGACACCTGCGTAGAGAACGCCGGCAAAGACGCCCCGGTTCTCCACGTCACGGAAACCTTTGGCGGTAACGCGTACTTCATCCGTCCCGGCCAGCGCGTGCTTTTTGAGCACGGCAGCCTCCGCGAAGTCGTCGACCACGAGACCTCCAACTGCGGCTGCCCCAAAGACGGCGGCCTCGTGCTCGCAGGCAAGGGCGCAAAAGGCAACGGAAAAATTCCCGAAGCCGCTCGCACCAACCCATTTCCGGAAGCCGTAAGCCAGGGCCTGGCCGCACCCGCCCCGCCGCAGGCCACTACGCCCACTAGCGAAGAGCACGTCCAGGTGAGCAGCACACTTGGTTATAGCGGCACGACAAACACTGTAGTAGGCCCTCCAGGGCAAGTAACAACCGCATCGGACGTGGCCGCTGCTTCGTCCACAGCAACTGCGAACGGCACGTCCACCGGAGCAACGAGCACACCAACAGCAGCGGCGCAACCCGCTGCGACAGCAACTACAACTGCGGGAACAAACGCTCACATTGAAGACGCGGCCCCACCACCCGCCGGACCAAACCCCTTCCGGGCCATCGGTCGGTTTTTCCGCCGCCTCTTCGGCGGCAAGTGATTGCTCCTCTTCGTCTCTGAATCTGAATAGCGAAGTAGCGATAGGCGGTCGTTGGTCCCGTCGAGGACATTTAGGCGATGACTCGTTGGCCAAAGCAGTCGGGGCAGCGCTCTACTTCTTAGGCCCGACCTTGATCTCAAAGATCGTCGGCCACTGCTTGCCTGTCACAAAGATGCGATCCTTTGCGGCGTCGTACGCGATGCCGTTCGGCACGCTCTCATCATCCTTCTTCTGGTTCGCCGGCAGCAGGCCGCTGATATCCACCCACCCTAGCACCTTGCCATCCTTCGGCGAGATGCGCGCGATCCGGTCCTGGTGCCACACGTTTGACCAGATTTCGCCCTTGATGAACTCCAGCTCGTTCAACTGCTCCACAGGCTTGCCGTTATCCGTGACGACGATGTGCCGAACCTCGGCAAACGTCTTCATATCGCGGAAGCGCAGCGTGCTGCTGCCATCACTCGTGATGATGTTCTTTGCATCGCGCGTCATGCCCCAGCCTTCGCCGGTATAGCTGAATGTCCGCAGCGGCCGCAGCGTCATCCGGTCCAGCACCACGCCCATGTGCGTCTGCCACGTCCACTGGTAGATCGTCGGACCTACATCAATAATGCCCTCGCCAAAGTACTGGCGATCCATGGTGTACTTCTGCACGACCTTGCCCGTCGCTGGCTCGTAAATCTGCATGCCAGACCGGCCTTCCATGCCTGTGCCCTCGAAGAACAGATCATCCTTGTAGAAGAAGCCCTCGGTAAAGTTGTTCGTCGAGTGCGGATACTTGGCCACCACCGTGTAGCCATACACCGGCGTGGACTGGGCGACAGCAGGCGCAGCAATAACCGCAGAGACAAGCAGGGCGAGGGCAGCGAAAACGCGTGGATACAGAGGCATGGTCGTCATCTATCGTAGATGAGACGGCGCGCGGCCACACCGCGCCATTTGCAACGGAGGCAAAGCACCTTGATCCTGATCCTGATGGGCGTAACCGGCACCGGCAAAACTACCCTTGGCACGGCCCTGTCGTATGTCACCAACTGGCAGTTTCTCGACGGCGACGACTTCCACTCCGCCGCCAACAAAGCGAAAATGGCCGCCGGGCACCCGCTTACGGACGAGGACCGCGCACCCTGGCTTGCCACCCTCCATGACAAGATTCTTGAGTACGCCAACGCCAATAAGAGCATGATCCTCGCCTGCTCGGCGCTTAAGGACGAGTACCGCACCACCCTGCGCGGCAACCTGACCGAAGACCAGCTCCGCTTTGCCCTGCTCGAAGCCGACCCAGCCACCCTTGCCGACCGCCTGGCCCATCGCCACCACGCCTACATGAACCCCGCCCTGCTGAAGAGCCAGCTAGACACCCTGCAACGGCCCACCGACGCCTGGGTCATCTCCGTAGAAGGCACACCGGAACAATCCCTCGCAAAGCTCGAGGATGATCTACGCAGCATCGGCGCCATGTAGAGAAAGCCTAATCAAACAAGGTGGGTTCGGCCCGCGGTACCGGCCAACCGGGCTTGCCGCCATCGCACACAGGGCACTTGCGCTGGTGCGCGCGGATACCGGCTTCGCCGTACTCGTGCCCGCAGCCTTTGCAGCGCAGGACGTAGATGCTCTGCCCCGCGAGATCGTCTGTGGCTCGGCCGGCCTTGCGCACCACGACCTGCCCATGATGGTTCGACGTGCCCGGCTCAACGGTGACGGCTCGCGCAGCTTGACGAGCGGCCTTGGCGGGAGCGATGTATCGGCGCAACTGCATACACCCTCAGGATATCGGCCCGTAGCGCGCCCATCCTGTGGAACGTCACTAGGATAGGAGTGGATGTCCAAACCTGATCACTACGACGTAGCCGTTCTGGGCGCGGGCGCTGCCGGCTTGTTTTGCGCGGCACAGGCTGGCGCGCGTGGCCTGCGCGTGCTGTTGATCGAAGGCGGCGAGCGCGCGGGCCGCAAGATCCTGATCAGCGGCGGCGGACGGTGCAACTTCACCAACCTGCACACAACGCCCGCAAACTACCTTGGCAACAACCCGCACTTCGCCAAGAGCGCCCTCGCACGCTACACACCGCGCGACTTCATTGCACTCGTCGAGAAGTACGGTATTGCGTACCACGAGAAGACGCTCGGCCAGCTCTTCTGCGACGGCTCGGCGCAGGCCATCCTGTCGATGCTTGAGGCTGAGTGCCGGGCTGCTGACGTGGAAATCCGCCTGCGAACGCCTGTCGAACGCGTGGAGCGCAGCGGCGACCACTTCACCGTCATCACACCGTCAGGCGCTATCGAGGCAGGTTCCGTCGTGGTGGCAACAGGCGGCTTATCCATTCCCAAGATGGGCGCGACCGGCGTTGGATACGACATTGCACGCGGCTTCGGCATGCCCATCGTAGAGCCACGCGCTGCACTCGTGCCCTTTACTTTCTCAGAGCAGGAGTGGCAACGCTGGACCGAGATCTCCGGCCTGTCCGCAGAGATCATCGCAATCGCTCAACCGGCCCAGAAGGCGCGCAAAGTTCCGCCAGCGTTCCGTGAGAAGCTGCTCGTCACGCACCGCGGCCTGTCCGGCCCGGCTGTCTTGCAGGTATCGAGCTACTGGAAGCAGGGCGAGCCCGTTCGCTTCGACCTCGTTCCCGGCAAGCAGGTCTTTCGTCCAATGCTCGAACCCACCGCACGCAAGGACGAGGCTACGCTCATCGGCCTGTTGCGCGAGCACCTGCCCGCACGCCTGGCCGAGCGCTGGCTGGTGGAGAACGCGCCACCGGACTGGAAGAACGCCTCACTGATGAAGCTGGAGGAACGCCTGCACGCGTGGACAGTCATACCTGCTGGCACCGAAGGCTTCGCCAAGGCCGAGGTCACCGCAGGCGGCGTGGATACGGCCGCGCTTGACAGCACCACCTTGCAGGCAAAGGCCGTCCCCGGCCTGGCTTTCATTGGCGAGGTGGTGGACGTAACCGGGTGGCTGGGCGGCTACAACTTTCAATGGGCCTGGGCCAGCGCCTTCGCCGCTGCGGCTGCACTGTAAAAGTGCCTACTGCACGATCAGCGTGAGCGGCAAGGTACGCGTGACGCCCGCAGCTGTGGCAGTCACAGAGATCGTGTACGTGCCGGACGGCGTGACAGGACTTGTACCACTGCCTCCGCTGCCTGAACCGTCGCCGGGCGTGGCAGTGACGCGCGGCGCTCCACACGATGTTATGCCCACAAGCGTGAGTGCCAGCATGACCCAGAGTGAGCCGCGCAGCCGGCGCCTGGGCGGCCAGAACGGCAGCCCAAGCAGTAGTGGCAACACCAGGGCCGCAACCCGTATGGGCCTGGCAGCGGCTGTGGCACCGGTGAGAACCGTAACGGTGACCGTACTGATGGCAGATAGATCGCCGTATTGCGCAACGACGGTGCACTTGGAGTTGGCAGGAACGCCCGTGCAAGCATACGTAACAGGATCAGCCGTAGTGGCCACGGGTCGCATGAGCAGCGAGAAGGCTGCGCTTGCGCCCGTTGCGACCGTGAGACTGGTTGGACCGTTGGCGACCAAGGCGAAATCGACACCGGCGCCTGTAAGCTGCGCACTCTGGGTAGCCGCGTTGCTGAGTACCGTGACCGTACCTGTGCGAGCGCCCGCCGCGGCCGGCACAAAGGCGATCTGGAGAGAACAGTTGCCCGCCGGCGCGATCGCGAGAGAGAGCGAACAGGTGCTGCTGCCCGAGACGATGCCGTAGTCGCCGGTTAGATTGATAGCGCTGAGTTGCAGGGGCGAGCCGCCGTTGTTCGTCAGTGTGAGGGTCTGTCCTGCGCTGGCGACACCGACACCGGTATCCGCAAAGGCAAGGCTGCTGGGCAGCAGCGAGACACCGGGGCCTGCAATCGAGGCGCCTGAGAGCGTGACGGTCTGGATGTGGAGCACGTCCGACACCTGCAGCGTACCGGTGAGGGTTCCAACGCTCTTCGGCACGAACATGACAGTGATGCCGCACGTATTGTGCGCTGTGAGCGTGGCTCCGCAGTTGTTCACTACGGTGAAGTCGCCTGTCAGGACTTGCGTCGCAACGAGCGTAAGCGGTGTATCGCCTGTGTTCGTGAGCGTAACGGTCTGCGCGGCAGAAGTAGTGTTTACCTGCTGTGCCGCGAACGTCAGGCTCAGGGGCGAAAGCGTGTCCGTTGCCGCGGCTGTGCCGGTGCCCGTCAGCGCCGCGGTCTGGGTACCGGCATCATCCACCACGGTGAGCGTGCCTGCCCGGGCGCCGGCCGTGGACGGTGCGAAGACAATCGAAACGGTGCAACCCGTCTGCGCGGCGAGTGATGCGCCACAGGTATCAGCCTTCAGGAAGAAATCGCCTGAGACGTTGATGGATTGGATTGCTCCGCTGGCTGTGCCGGTATTGGAGATGGTGATGTTCGTTGGGTTGCTAAGCGTGCCGGTGATTTGCGTGCCGAAATCGACGGAGATGGGTGTCAGGACAACATAGACAGCTCCCTTGCCGTTGCCGCTGAGCGCGACGGTGGTTTGGGTGGATGCTCCGCCACTGTTGCTGGTGAGTGTGAGCGTGCCAATGCGCGTACCTACCGCAGTTGGCGTGAACGTAAGCGAAACGGTGCATGTCTTGCCGGGATCAAGGGCAACGCCGAAACACGTACCGGCTGCGGCGAAGTCACCCGCCGCGATAAGGCTTGCGATCGTCAACGCGCCGCTGCCTGTGTTGGTCACGGTAAGGGTTTGCGCCGGGCTGGTGGCGTTCACAGCAGTATCGGCAAAGGTGAGTGTGCCAGCGGAGAGTGAGATCACCCCCGCAATCCCGCTACCGCTGAGGACCACGGTATGCGTGGCGTACGCATCGGTAAGTGAGAGCGTACCGCTGCGTGGACCGGCGACCGTTGGCTTAAAGAGGACAGAGACAGTGCAGGAGGCAGATGCTGCGATGCTGCTGCCGCAGGTGCTGGAGGACAGCGCGAAATCCCCTGTAAGCACCGGCGTACCCAACGTGATGGCCGCACTGCCGCTGTTGTTGACCGTGACGGATTGCGTGCTGGAGGCAGTGCCAACGGCGGTGGAGGCAAACGTCAACGATGATGGAGACAACGTGACATTTGCACCGCCTGCGCCCGTCCCGCTGAGTGCAAGGGACGCGTAGCCTCCATTCACGTTGGCGACCACCTGCACGGAACCGGTGACCGGTCCCGTGGTTGTGGGCGCGTAGCTCACCACGATGGAGCAGAAAGCTCCTGCTGCGAGAGTTGTGTTCGCGCAGGTGTCCGTCTCGACGAAGCTGGAGCTTGCTGCAACCGTGGCGATGACCATGGCGGCATTGCCGGTGTTGGTGAGCGTCGCGGTTTGTGAGGCGCTTGTGGTGTCGACGACCTGCGTGTTGAAGGTCAACACGGATGGCGAGAAGCCGGCGGCAGGCAGGCTGCCGGTGCCCGCGCTGAGCAGCGGCTGCTGCCAGATACCCCGGCCATACGTGCCCGCGCGCAGGACACCGCTGGCGGATGAACCGGGGACGGCGATGGATCGCGATGCTACCAGCGACAGCACAGGCGCGTTGGGCAGCGCGGTTCCCATCACGCTCCAGCAGTTGACCGTTGCGCCGGAGACACTGATGCAGCCCGTCACGTCCGTCGTGACATAGACACCTGTATCCATCGCGACGTAGACGATGCCGGCGTTGTACGGATCGACCGCGACCGCGTTGGCCGGGGCGTTGGGCAGGTTGGCGGAAATGTTGGTCCATGTAGCGCCTGCGTTCGTCGAGCGGTATACGTGCGGGTAACCGAAGCCGAGGATCGTGGCGTAGACGGTGTGTCCGGTCGCATCGTTGGGATCGACCGCGATGCCGGAGATGTCAAAGCCGCCTGGATTGAAACCGGATGGATCGTTGGTGACGGGGCTTGTGGCGAGGTCGGACCATGGGGTGGTGGAGTTGGCGATGTTGCCAGTGGTCGTGACGAAGATATGACCGCCAAAGGTCTTGCCGCCATCTGCCGATCCACTCAGGCCGGCGTACAGGACGGGTGAGCCGCTGGTCTGCGACGCGTTGGTAAGTTGCACCGCGCCACCTGCTGCAAGCGAACGAATCGTCGCATCCGTGCTTGTGCACGCCGTCGCAGCGGGGCCCGCCAGGAATGGGCTGACCGCATTGGAAGCAGACCATGCGGTGTTGCCGCTGGTTGGGCCTCGCCACACACGGCATGTGCCGGTAATGAGATTGGTATTGAGCACGGGGTCGAGCAACGCGGGAGGATCGACACGCGAGACGTCATTGCTCACCTGCGTAAGGCCAACCGCTGCGGACCCGGCGAAGTCAGATGCGGTGCATGCGGTGCCGCTGCTGCAGGTATGCAACGCAACACCCGCGCCGGATTGCACAAGCCAGGTGCTCCCGTTGCCCTGATCGATGGCCACCGTGCCGCTTTCGGCCGGGCTGAGCTGCGTCCACGGCGATTGGTTCGTGGCCTGGGCGGAGCTTGTGCTGGCCGCGCTGCCATTTGCTCCAAGGGCGGCGAGAAGGATCGTGGCGTCCGTTGGGTGTGAGCTGAGGCTGCTCACCTCGGCAAGTGAGCCAAGCGCGCCGTTGAGGTTGTCGAAATGAGTCGCATCGTCCGGTGAGCAAGGCGCGGCCTGCTGGCGGACACCATCCGTGGAACGCCACAGGCCGCCGTCATTGCCGATGTAGAGCAGCGGTGTTGACGTATTGGAGAGATTGGCCTGCCACGCGATGGCATGCTGCGCAGGAGCCACGCCCGCAGGCGCCGCACAGCCATTGGACGTATTCGTGGTGTTACGCAGCGTGCAGCCCCCCGTGAGCGAGCAGCGGTAAAGATCCGCCGCGCCTGCGAAGAGCAGCGTGTCGTTCATGCTGAGCGCGGTGGCTGCGGGAATTGCTGCGAGGCCGAGGTTGTAGTCGCCCTGCGGGATGGCGCCTGCGGTCTCCATGGGTGTTGCAGCGAGCTGTGTAGCCCACGTCACGGTTGCGAAAGTGCACGCCGATCCTGAAAAAACGCAGGTGTCCTGCCAGAGGCCCTGATCTTTGTTGGCAGCATCGACCGTGAGCGCAAAGAGATCGCCGCTGGCGGGCTGTGCCGCAAGCGCGCCGCGGAAGATTGGGCAGGCCTGGGCACCGTAGTCGCCGGCGCGGGCCGGGCAGTTGGTTGCCGTCAGACCTGCGCCCGGCTGGTTCGTGAGGCGCGTCCACGTCATACCGTCCGTGGACTCGTAGTAGCCGTGAAAGCGAACGGCGGCATAGAAGCGTTTGCGAACGGGATTCCAGACGACCGCCGTTGCGGCGTTGCCGCGGAAGGTGGTGAAACTCGTCGATTGGTTTTGAATTACCGTGCTGCCATCCTGGAGCGTGGCCAGGTTCCAGGTCACGCCTCCGTCGGTGGAGTAGTAGAGGCCGCGCACGCCGGGTGCTGCGTCGTCGCCCACGATGTCGCTCTCAGCGGACGAGGAGACCGCAGCGACCACGAGTTGCGGCGAGCTTGTGCTCCACGCAAAGCCTGCAAAGCCTTGTCCGACGAATGAGTGCAGGCCACCTGTGTCGAGCGCGTACGGTACCAGCGACCAGGTGAGGCCACCATCGGCTGAGCGCAGCAGGCCCGAACCGTAGTAGCTGTCAGTGGCGTCGTTAGAGTCACCCGTACCGGCCAGGATGACGCCGGTGCTGCCCGGCTGCACGCTGATGGCGCCGATGGAAAGCGACGGAAGAGCGCTCGTGCCCGCGCTGGCAGAGAACACGGGCAGCGTATCCGTAAGCGGCTTGAACTGGACGGCGGAGGCTGTGCCTGCAGCGTTTGTGCTCTTCCACACGCCGCCGCCTGACGTGCCGACGTAAACCGTGTTGCCGCTGGCATCCGAAGGGTCGATGGCGGCAGCAGTGACACGGCCCGTGATGAGGCCGTAGGTGGAGCTTTGCACCTGCACAGGACCGGCCGGAGTCCACGCCGTGTTGAGAGACGCGGCCTGCGGCGACGCCGCCAACCGCAGATGCTGGGCGTGAGCCGCCATAAGCGCGGCCGCGCCCTGTGCTGACCCTTGAGCCGGCGGCCCGGTACGCCCACGCGTGAACGCCCTGGCACGGCGGCTAGCGATTGCCGGCTCAGAGATGCGGGTGTTCTGGAGTGTGTTTTGCGGTGCTGTCGTCTGCGCAGAGGCGCGCGTCCACAGGCCCGCCAGAGCGGCGCATCCAGCAAGGACAGCGGCTACAGTCACCACTCTCAGCAAGTGACATGTCTGTCGGGTGCTACGGAACGGCACGGCAGCATCCTCTGGCGCTTGGATCTGCATGGGCGGCAGCGCGCAACGGCGCAACGTGCACACGCAGGGCCGCAACTCAGGGCTGTCCTGTGAGAAAACTCTCAGCCTGGAAGGATGACTGTTCGAGGCAGAGACGCAGCGCAATACATGAAAACGTCAGGCGGCTCTCAGGCCGCTCATCGCCCGCAGCCGTGCCGCTTGTCAACGTTTGATCGTGTATGAATCAGCAGCGCACGATGTTGGGTGACGAAAGGTGGCGGGTAGCGTTTCTCGAATCTACCACCAGCTTCGCGTCCGCGACGATCTGTTCCATCTCGTAGGACGAGTGGTCCGTCGTGACCAGCACACAATCGAACTCCGGAACCCTATCCAGCGGCGTAGAGACCATATTTAACGCATACTTACGGCCATGTCCCACTTTGGGAAAGAACGGGTCGTTGTAGCTGACATCGCAGCCCAGTGCCTGCAGAAGTTCGATGATAACGAGCGCGGGTGACTCACGCAGGTCATCTACGTCGGGCTTGTACGCGACACCTAGCACGAGGATCTTCGCGCCCTTCATCGCAATGCCGCGATCGTTCAAAGCCAGCGCCACCTGCCGTGTGACGAAGCTTGGCATCTCCTCATTCACTTCACCTGCGAGCTGGATAAAGCGCGTGGTGAAGCCATACTCCTTGGCCTTCCACGTCAGGTAGAACGGGTCAACCGGGATGCAATGACCGCCAATGCCAGGGCCGGGATAGAAGGGCTGAAAGCCGAACGGCTTGGTGGCCGCGGCATCGATCACCTCCCAGATGTCCACGCCCATGGTCATGCAGAGCTGCTTCATCTCATTCACGAGGGCAATGTTCACCGAGCGGTAGATGTTCTCGAGCAGCTTGGTCATCTCTGCCGTAGCGGGCGAACTGACAGGAACAGTCTTCGTAAAGATGGCGCCGTACAGCGCGCACGCCGCCTCCGTCGCCGTTGCATCCATACCGCCAACTACCTTGGGAACCTCGCGGCGTGGCGTGATCATGTTGCCGGGATCTTCGCGTTCGGGTGAGAACGCCACTAGCACACCGTCAATAAGCTCCGATGGCTCCGATGCAATCTGCACGCTGACACCGCGCTTCGCGCCGGCCTCCGTGAGTATGTGGACGACAATCTCTTCCGTCGTGCCGGGATACGTTGTGCTCTCAAGCACGATGAGCTGGCCCTCACGCACGTACGGCGCGATCGAGTTGACCGTGGCCTCCACGTAGCTGAGGTCGGGAGCGTGATGACCGGTAAGCGGGGTAGGCACACAGATCAGGACTGCGTCCATCTCCGCGATCTGCGCGAAGTCCGCAGTTGCCGTGAAACCTTTATGTCGTGCCGCACGAATATGTTCAGGCTCGATCCGCCAGATATAGCTTTCACCGCGATTGAGGGCATCGACTTTTGAGATGTCTACGTCAAAGCCGGTGACGCGGAAGCCTTCGCTGCTGAAAAGCAGGGTTAGCGGAAGACCCACATAGCCGAGACCGACGATGCCCACGCGAGCCTGACGGGTGCGGACGCGTTCGCGCCACTCCGGCAGCGTACGCACTGTCGTACTGGTAAGAGCGGTGGCGACACGATGCAACGCCGGATCTAAAGCGGCCAAAAGGAATCTCCTCAGTGTTCGTTCAAGACGTGCACCACGTCTATGCGTGAGCATCGTGGACCTGTTACAGGTACGCAGATATGACGCTCTGCGCGGGGCGAAGTTCCAAGCTACGGCCTAACGCCTACCCGCCATTTCGCGACGAACTATGTTCGGTTTATAACGAATGCCTGCCGCTGAACTGTTGCTGATACCACGCAACGGTGCGCTGCAAACCTTCTTCAAAACCGACCACCGGAGCATAGCCAAAGGCCTGGTACGCAGCCTGTATGCTGGCCTGCGAATGCTTGACATCGCCCGTTCGTTCGGGGCCGTAGGCCGGCGCAATACTGGTCTTCAGCAGACCGGCGATGACGCGGTAGGTCTCGTTCAACGTATGGCGCTCACCACAGGCTACGTTGAAGACGCGTCCCGCAACGTTGCCGGCCGGCGCCTCGCTCGCGAGCACATTCGCGTGTACGGCGTTGGCGATATAGGTGAAGTCACGTCCTTGCTCACCATCGCCGAAGATCATCGGCTGCTCGCCCTGTTGCAGTTGCAGAATGAATTTCGCCATGACACCGGAATAGGGCGAATCGGGTACCTGGCGCGGTCCAAAGATGTTGAAGTAACGCAGGCAGACCGTCTCCAAGCCATACACCTGCCAGTAGCTCTTCATGTAGAACTCGCCTGCCAGCTTTTGCACAGGATATGGCGCAATGGGCATGGGCGCCATTGTTTCCACGCGCGGAAAGCCGGGCTGGTTGCCATAGGCAGAGCTTGACGCGGCATAGACCACGCGCTTCACGCCCGCCGCACGAGCGGCTTCCAGCAGCTCGAACGTACCATCAACGTTTGCGACATGCGATGTGCGCGGATCTTTTACGCTGCGCGGCACAGACGGCAGAGCGGCCTGATGGAAGATGACATCAACCCCGTCGCACGCCTTCGCAAGCGCCTCGCGATCAAGCAGCGAAGCCTCTGTAAAGTTGATCTTGTCGCGCACATGCGCCAGGTTCTCGGCTCGCCCGGTCGCAAAGTTATCCAGGCCACGCACCCGTTCGCCGCGGGCCACACATGCATCCACCAGGTGCGATCCGACGAAGCCCGCCGCCCCTGTTACCAGAACTGTTCTCACACCTCCAGTATCGCAGGAGGGTGTGCCGCGGACGAGACGGCGCGGAAAGGCATGGCCGGTTGCCCACTCAGAATGCTAACGTGTGTGGCAATTTCTAAGGGCTTACAGGAGACGCGAACATGACTGTGACGCGACGCGCACTTGCCGGTTGAGCGCGCTGACCGCCTGTCGTTAAGACTGCCCTCTTGTCGGCGTTTTTGGCATGCTGCAGGTCGCGGAATCTAACACGCTTCATCCGGTCGCTGTACGGAAGAATTGTCGTAAGGCTGTGCCGGGGGCACTCAAGTCCGGCGCCTCCCAGCCCTGTGTTCCCAATCTGGATCGGGTTTCCCAATCTGGTCCGGTTCACTTGTTCGGTCTAGGGGAGCGTGCCCTTTTGACGGACATACAGGCATGCGGCGCGACTAGCATTGCCGCCACATGGCATCGCAAACGAACACTACAACGCTCAGCAACGTGGAACTCCGGCCGTGGGTATGGCCGGCTGCAATCATAAGCGCATACGCCTTCAGCCTGCGATGGATGGCGACTGCCCTGCGCAATAACCTGGGCTTTCCGCTGGACGACTCGTGGACACACCAGGTGATCGCCCGCAACCTGGCTACGTTTCACACCTTCGGCTTCACGCCGGGCGTCACATCATCCGGCTCTTCCAGTACGCTTTGGACGCTGGTTCTGTCGCTGCAGTATGTCTTGTTCGGGCATGCCTCGCCAGTATGGTATCCGCTGCTGGTGAATGCGGCATTGCTTACCGGCATCGGTTTGCTTATGTGGCGGATGGCGAAGGCGGACGGACTCCCGCAATCGGAAACCGCCGCGCTGGCGCTGCTGCCTGCGCTCTCCGGCAATCTGGTATGGCTGGCATTCATAGGCATGGAACACGTGTTGTTCATGTTCCTGTCCGTGCTCGCGATCTACTTCTGGTTTCAGCCGGCCGGGGACACTCGCGCTGTGCTGGTTGCGGGGCTTGCGCTTGGCGCTCTGGGCATGACGAGACCGGACGGCCTCGGACTCTGCGTGCTCCTGTTCGTCCTGGCCCGCTTCTGCCATCGCACACCGAAGGACGTCCTGCGGGCGGGCCTGATGGCACTTGTCTTCCTTGTGCCATCGTTTGCCATCAATCTTTGGACAAGCGGGTCGTTGCTGCCCACCACCATGAAGGGCCGTCGCTTCCTTTACTTTGGCCAAGTCACCGTTCATCCCGGCCGCTCCACCGTAATTGAGCTCACGCGCGAAACCTACCAGCGCATCCTGCAGCACCACTTCTTCCACGCCACTGGGCGGTGGACGGCAGCGCTGGTTGCCCTGGCCGTTTGGGGCACGATCGTTCTAATCCGGCGCTTTCCCAACCGCACGGCCATGCTGTGCCTGTGGGCAACGCTGCACTACGCCTGCTACTGCATGATCCTGCCCGCCGCCGGCCATGGAGGCCGCTACCAGCCATTCGTCCTGCTCCTGTTTCCCGCAGTGATGACGATTGGCGGCATCGATGTCGTGCGCCGTATACCCCCACTCTTAGACCGGCTCATCCCGGCAGTGCCCCTCAACAGCGCGATCCTAACGGCTGCTGTGCTGGCGCTTGCCGCAGTGGTGACGGGGTTGACGCTGCCGCGCTGGCAGGCAGCGCTGCGTGACAGCATCTACGACATCAACAACTCCCACGGCAAACTTGCTGCGTGGATGAACGAGAACGTTCCCGCAGGCACGCCGATGGGCGTCTTCGATATCGGCAGAATCGGTTACGACGCGAACATCCGCCTCTACGATCTCGGCGGCCTGGTCGACAGCAAGTTCGTCGATTACCTCGCAACCCGCCGCGTCCCGCAATACCTCGACGAGAAGCACCTGCAGTACGTCATCATGCCGCATAACGGTGCTGAAACGCGCTTCGGAGATCAGTTGAATCTGCTGCACAATCCTGCCATCCGCCTCATCCCAATCCATACGGAAGGCATCGACTACGCCACATGGGACAGCAGTTACGTCTACACGCAACACGCGTTCCGCTTCCAGACGCTGTATCGCGTGGAGCACGTTCCGGCGGGATTGCAGACTGCGCAGAACACGGAACGAGCCACCCGCATCGCCATCAACGCGGTACCGGAGGATACCGTACAAGAAGCTCTCAAGCCCGCGCCATCGGTGCGCACGGACTTGAGTGGATCCCTCGTCTTGCCGGACAACGTGATGCCGGTTAAACCGTAGCGGCAGCGGCAGCCGGCTCCGGAACAGCCTCGTGACCCGTCACGTGGAAGGCCAGGGAGCCGCCCGCCGCCTCCACGCGCACATGGTCGCCATGCCGCACGTTGCCATTCAGTATCTTGATTGCCAGCGGATCCTGCACCAGCCGCTGAATTGCCCTCTTCAGCGGACGCGCACCATACGCGCGGTCGTAGCCCGTATCAAACACCAGCTTCCGCGCGGCGGGTGTCATCTCCAGCGTGATCTTGCGATCCTTCAGGAGCGTCGCAAGCTCGCCCAGCCGCAGGTCAATGATGTGCGTCAGCTGCTGCTCACCCAGCGAGTGGAAGACAACAATGTCGTCCACACGATTCAGAAACTCCGGCCGGAAGTGCTTCTTCAACTCGTCAAGCACGCGGCTCTTCGCATCGTTGAAGCCGTCGGAGCCGTCCGCCCAGGCGGTTGTCAGCTGCGCCGCACCGATGTTGCTCGTCATGATCAGCACGGTGTTCTTGAAGTCCACCGTGCGCCCTTTGCTGTCGGTTAACCGGCCATCGTCCAGCACCTGCAGCAGCACGTTGAACACATCCGGGTGTGCCTTCTCGATCTCATCGAAGAGGATGACCGCGTACGGCCGCCGGCGCACGGCCTCGGTGAGCTGACCACCTTCATCGAAGCCCACATAGCCCGGAGGCGCTCCAATCAACCGCGCGACCGCATGCTTCTCCATGTATTCGCTCATATCGATGCGAACCATGGCCTGCTCATCATCAAACAGGAACTCCGCCAGCGCACGTGCCGTCTCCGTCTTACCCACGCCTGTAGGTCCAAGGAAGATGAAGCTGCCGATCGGGCGCTTGGCATCGCTGAGGCCCGCACGCGAGCGGCGAATGGCATTGGCAACCACAACCAGCGCCTCGTCCTGCCCAACCACCCGCTCACGCAGACGCGCCTCCATCTGCACCAGCTTCTGCACCTCGCCTTCGAGCATCTTCGAAACAGGAATCTCGGTCCATCGCGACACAATCTCCGCAATGTCCTCCTCGTCGACCTCTTCCTTCAGCATGCGGTTGGTTTCGCCGTTTTTGATCGAATCCTGCTCCGCCTCAAGTGACTTCAACTCCGCCTCAGACTTCGGCAAATCGCCATACTGAATCGCCGCCGCGCGCTCCAGGTTGCCCTTGCGCGTCTGGTCCTGCATCTCGAAGCGCAGGCTTTCCACATGCTTCTTCAGCTCCGTGATGCGTCCAATGGCGTCACGCTCGTGCTGCCACTTCGCGCGCAGACCACTCGCCTGCTCCTGCAACTCTGCAAGCTCGCGCTCCACCGTCTCAAGCCGGTCCTGCGAGTTCGCATCATGCTCGCGGCTCAGCGCTGTCTTCTCAATCTGCAGGCTCGTCACACGCCGGTCGATCGCATCGATCTCCTCCGGCACGGAGCCAATCTGGATCGCCAGCGAAGCCGCCGCTTCATCCACAAGGTCGATCGCCTTGTCCGGCAAAAAGCGGTCGCTGATGTAGCGATGCGACAACTCCGCCGCCGCAATAATTGCAGCATCCTTGATGCGGACGTTGTGGTGCGCCTCGTACTTTTCCTTTAGTCCGCGGAGAATCGCGATGGTGTCTTCGACATTGGGCTCGCCCACATACACCTGCTGGAAGCGCCGCTCCAGCGCCGCATCCTTCTCGATGTACTTCCGAAACTCGTTCAGCGTGGTCGCGCCAATGGCACGCAGCTCACCACGCGCCAGCGCCGGCTTCAACATGTTGCTGGCATCGATCGCGCCTTCTGCCGCGCCTGCTCCAACAAGCGTGTGAAGCTCATCGATGAACAGGATGATCTGCCCATGCGACTCTTCAATCTCTTTCAGAATCGCCTTCAGCCGCTCCTCAAACTCGCCGCGAAATTTGGCTCCCGCAAGCATGCTCGCGAGGTCCAGCGACACCACCCGCTTCTCTTTCAGCGATTCCGGCACATCCCCACGCACGATGCGATTCGCAAGGCCCTCCACAATCGCGGTCTTGCCCACTCCAGGCTCGCCAATCAGCACAGGATTGTTCTTGGTGCGGCGTGAGAGCACCTGCACCACGCGCCGAATCTCTTCATCGCGCCCAATCACAGGGTCAAGCCGGCCCTCGCGCGCCTGCTTCGTCACATCCTTGGCATACTTCTCCAGAGCTTGGAACTTGCCCTCAGGATTCTGATCGGTCACACGCTGCGTGCCACGCACCTGCGTTAATCCCTTGAGGATCGCATCATGCGTCGCACCGACAGCGACCAACGCCAGCTGCACAGGCTCGTTCCGCTGACTGGATAACGCCAGCAGCAGGTGCTCCGTCGAAACGTACTCGTCCTTGAAGTTGTCGGCTTCTTTAAACGCCTGCTCCAGAACGCGATTCAGCGCAGCGCCGCCGCTGGGCTGCTGCTGCGCGCCCTGGATTTTCGGGAGCTTCTGTACCGCAGCATTCACCGTGCTCAACAACTGCTGCGCAGGCACGCCGATCTTTTCCAACACGGGCAACACAATGCCCTCACGATCCTCCAGCAGCGCCGCCAGCAGGTGCAGCGGCATCACCTCAGGATTGCCGTACTCCGCTGCCATCGCCGCCGCGGCCTGCACCGCCTCCTGCGACTTCACTGTCATCTTGTCCCACTTGATCGCCATACATGCTCCTTACTTCCAACTTCAATCTCGTCTGCATCCAACGGGACATCAACCCCGTTGCCAAACCCCGTCAGCCCCAATCGGCCGAAAGCCTTCCGGCCACGCCCGCGAACATCGCCGCAGCGGCCTTGCTGGCTGTCTCCGGCGGCATGCTTGATGCCATCATCTGGCTCCTGCACGGCCATGTCTTCGCCACCGCCATGACCGGCAACACCGTCCTGCTTGCCGTCGCACTCCTCAGCGGCGATGGCAAGGACGCTGTACATCACATCCTGCCGCTCTTCACCTTTGCCTGCGGCATCCTGCTTGGATGGTCGATCCTTCGCCGCGTGCGCAATGCCCGGCCGGTACATCACATTGCCCTGCTCATTCAGATGTCCGCGCTCCTGCTAGCGGGTGCGGCTCCGGCAGCATTCCCATCCGAGCCCATCATCGTTCTCGTCGCTCTCACGGCGTCCGTCCAGATGGCCACCTTCCAACGCATCGACTCCGTCAACTACAACACCACCTTCATTACCGGCAACATCCGTACCCTGCTGGAAGCTGCCTATGACAGCTTTCATCCAGAGGGCCGAGCCAAAGCCATCCGGCAAATCCAGGCCATCGGACCGGTCTGCCTCGGCTTTTTCATCGGGGCGCTGCTTGGCGCTGCACTCGCACCGCGCATCCACAATCGCAGCCTTTGGGCGGTCGCCGCCGTACTCCTGATTGCCCGCATCCTTTTGAGGTAGTGGTATTACAAGGGGGCTACCGGCATCACCGGCAGCCCCCGTCCGGCGCATCGCGCGTACTCGCACGCGGAGCGCTAACTTGCTGCAGCCGTCTTACGCGGCCTTCTGTTCGGTAGCCGCTTCAATCTGCGGTGCTGTCGTTTCCGATCCGCCAACGTTCACCTTGATCTGCTTCGGCTGAGCGGCCGCCTTTTTCGGCAGTTCGATCACAAGCACGCCGTGCTCGCTATGGGCGGACACCTTTTCCGTCTCCACCGTCTGCGGCAGGGTGAAGCTGCGGACGAACGAGCCAAACCGGCGCTCCACGCGGCGAAAGTTCTCTTCCTTCTGCTCGTTGGTCGCCGAGCGCTCGCCCTTGACGGTCAGCACGTTATTTTCCACGCGCACATCTACGTCCTCAGGCTTAATGCCGGGCACCTCAATCATCAGCTGCAGCTTCGCATTGTCCTCGTAGATATCCACCGCCGGCACGAACGAGCTGGCGGCAATCGCCTCACCGTCCGTGGACTGCGGCCGGGAGAAATCATGAAAGATCGAGTTCAGGCGGTTCTGCAGGGCAACAACGTCGTTGAACGGGGTGAATCGAGTGATGGTCATGGTCTGAGTCTCCTCAAGTGTGTTAGGAGGCCGCGGGGAAATCCATTTCACTGGCCTCATACCATCAGACGCATGGTGCGTGTATTTGGTTGCAGGTAATATGAGCCACTTATACTCATATTCCTGCTCGCCGTCTTCGGTCTGCTAATCATGGAAAGAAAGAAGGCGAGCCGAAGCTCGCCCTTTCATGTTCAAACCGGCACTCTCGAACAGCAAGGGGTGGCTGATGCGCTAGAACGTGGTGCTGACGCTGAGGCGCAGTGTCTTACGTGGCTCGCGCAGGATGTAATCCGCACCATAGAGCTGCAGCGCCTGCGCGTAGGTAAAGCGGCCCGCAGCCGAGTTCGGGAAGAATGAGGCGAACGTTGCGGCGTCCGTTGTGAGCTTCTGCGGCAGCGTTTCGTACATGCGCAGAGAGTTGTACGCGTAGAACAGCCGGAATGGCGCGTTCACGATCGGCAATACCACCTGGATTTCGGCGCCGTTGGACATGCGTGGCACCAGCTTGGTGCCGGCAGCCGTGCTCAGCTCGCGCGGGAAGCTGATCTGGGTACCGCCCGAGCAGGCGCCGTTGATGAAGACAGGGCAGCCATACAGCGGGGTGGACAGGCTGGCTGCACCCAGAGCGCTCTGCGCCAGCTGCGACGGCCGCAGATCCGTGGTGATGTTGAAGTCCGTAAAGAACGCGAACGTCACCTGGGACACGATCGGGATGCGGTATTCCAGGTTGCCCGTAAGCGCGGTGTCGCCACCCACCGTCACCAGGCGATAGACCGGGAGTGGAATCTGGATGTTGCCCAGCGTATTGTTCGTCGGGTCGCGAGGGACAACGCTTCCATCCGGGTTCGTGAGGTTAAACATGACCTTTGTCGGGATGAAGGTATACGGCGTTGCGGACCGGATGTCGAAGCCACGGATGTCCGCTTCGCCGCCGCCATAGACGCGGTTGAAGGGCGGCGCCACCTGGCCACCGAAGCCTTCCACGTGCGAGAGCTGGGCACGCATGCCGAGCACGTTGTGGCCCTCACGCGTGATCCGCAAGCCCTTCATGGGGAAGAACTGGCGGAAGCTGGCGACGGGCTGGAAGAACTTTACATTCCCGCCAGCGCCCGCAACCTGGACCGCCAGGTTGAAGTCGCGGCCATTGTGCGGCCCAGCGGCGCGATCGACCGAGGAGTACGTAAACGACGGCGTGATAATGGACGACACAATGCCGTCCAGCGCGTTGTTCTGGGCAATGCCGCTGCGGAAGTTCAGTGTCTCGAAGACGTTACGGGTGTTGTCGTTGAACGTGGTGATGTTGGAGCGCGAGAGTGAATACGAGATACCCACGCGCTTGAACGACCGGCGGATGGGATAGCCGATGTTGAGTGACAGGCCCGTGCTGGACTGGTTGTAGTTCGTCAGCAAGGACTGCTGCGCATTCGAGAGGTTCGTGTTGCCGGTACCCGCAGTGCCGTAGCTTTTGGCGGGGTTGTAGTCGTATTTGGTGGCAAACACCTGGAAGCCCAGCGAGAGCGGCTTGTTGCGCAGATACGGCTCGTTGAAACCGAAGGTCAGGTTGCGCGACAGGTTGCCAATGTTGGCGACGACAGAAAGCGTCTCGCCGAGACCCAGGAAGTTGTTCGTCTCGTAGTTAAGGCCGACGAAGGAACCGGAGAGACCCGACAAGCCGCCATTCAGGCCGATGGAGTTCTTCCCCTTTTCCTTCAGCTTCAGGAGCAGGTCAACCGTGCCTTCTTCGTTGTTGGTCCGCGTTTCGCTGTCCTGATCCACCTTGAGCGTGTCGAAGTAGTTCAGCTGGTTCAACCGCAAGATGGAGGTTTCCCATGCCTGGTTGTTGTACTGCTGACCTTCTTCCAGCAGCAGCTCGCGACGGATAACGCGGTCGCGCGTGATGGTGTTGCCGCTGAACTCGATGCGTGACACGTAGAAGCGCTTGCCGGCATCGATGTCGATGTTCAGCGTGATGGTCTTCTTTGCTTCGTCAAAGGCCGGGGTAGGCGTCGGCACCATGTTGATGAAGCCGAGCGAACCGTACGCCTTACGCAGGTTCTCAAGGCCCTTGCCGAACATGGTGGCGTTGAAGTACTCGCCATCCTTCTGCGCAAACTGGGCGCGTAGAGCGCGTTCGTTGACCACACCCTTCTCAAAGCCAGTGAACTTGATGCCTTCCAGCCGGTAGCGCGCACCCTCTTCAATCGGGATCTCGATATCGATGCGCTTACCGTCGGACGGGCGCAGGGTGAAGATGTTGATGCCGCCCGCATTGCGGACCTTGGTGACCGGATCGCCGGGCTGCACTTTGAAGTAGCCTCGGTCGCGATAGACCGCACGCACACGCTCCACATCTTCATCTAGCTTGGTTGCGTCAAAGGTGCGCGCGAACAGGTTCTCCAGGATGATGGAGTGCGGGATGCCGATGGGCTTGGAGTTCTTCATGGCCGCGCGAAGCGTGCGGCTGTTGATGCGTTCGTTGCCCTTGAAGCCGATTTTGCCCACCTTGACGGTTGGGCCTTCCTTCACGATGAAGGTAACGGAGACACGGGCTGGCGGAATCGTCTTGACTTCCGTCCGGATGGTGGCGAACTGGTGGCCATGCTCGGCCAGCAGCGCCTTAAGCACGGTTTCCTTGTGCTTGATACGGCCGGGGTCGTACTGGCTTTCAACCGTAACGCCGACCTTTTCCTTCTTGTCGCGCTCCAGCACGTCTGAGACGGTGACCGCGTTCAGGCCCTTGTAGTTGATCTCCCCGATGGTGGGTTTTTCGCGCACGATGACGACCAGCTGTACGCAGCCGTCACCTTCGACCTTTTCAATGCGGACGTCTTCAAAGTAGCCCGTGTTCCAGAGCGAGTTGAAGTCGCGTTCGACCGTGACTGGATCGTACGGATTACCCTGACGCGAGAACAGCCGGGCGAGGATCGATTCCTTGGGGATGCGCCGGTTATTGATCACCTGCACCGCGCATAGTGGTTCGCCACTTGCAGGCGCAATCGCCTGAGCCGCCAATGGGGCGGACAGAACGAGCGCTGTGGCCAGCAGGCCGCCGCCGGCCAGGTAATGCTTCACTCGAATGGCGCCACGTACCCCGATCAGACGATGAAGTGAGGAGAACCGCACATTCAGTTGCTCTTGACTCGGGCGGGAATTGCCGCCCTGCTCTACGGTTTTGATAACAACACCCTCACTGCCAGAAACTGCCGCACACACTTCACCTCGCAGCTCCCTCAGCCAGGTTCTTGTGCACGTATGTTCGAAAGACGATTATAGGGGAACGAAGAGAGCCGGAGCGAGTCAGCAAATTGGAGAGAGGTGCCGGGATGCACACTTGTGCACCTGTTCCGGTGCATATACCGGCTGGCAGTTGGGATGAAACGCACTCTCGATGCGGCTGCGCGGGATGCTTTTCGCGTCCCATCTTGTATTGGAGTGAATGCGTGTGTGCCCTTTGGCACGAGGCGCGGCACAGCAGGGAGTGCGACGGCATGGTCGAGGGTCGACGACGTTTCGTGGGGCGCAGCATCCGTTGCGGCTTGGGTTTTGTTTTAGCCGCAGCGTCCATGCCGCTGTTCATGCTTGCAACACAACAATTTCCTCGAGATCCGCTGCGCAGCGTGACGGGTGCGGTGACGGACCATAGCCACGAACCCCTCCGTGGCGCTGTTGTACAGCTGGAAGCAGAAGACACCCTGGCCATCCAGAGCTATGTGACCGACGAACGCGGCACCTACCGCTTCCGCAACCTGCGGCCCGACGCCGATTACACGCTGTGGGCGACCTTTCGCGGCGGGCGCTCGAAAAAAGAGAGCATGAGCAAGTTCGACCGGAAGGCCGACCGTGTGATTCCCCTGATGATTGGACCCGGTAAGGACTAATTGAAACGTATACTTGGACCTGCAGGCGGACCGAACGATCGCTGCTGTTTCGCGCACGTATGTCGAAACAGGGGAGGAAAGTCCGGACTCCACGGGGCAGTGTGCCGGGTAACGCCCGGGATCGGCGCTTGAAGGCGACGAGACGGCCAGTGCCACAGAGACGATACCGCCTTTTGTTTCGCTCAGGGCATGCCCTGAGCGGAGCGAAGGGTAAGGGTGAAAAGGTGCGGTAAGAGCGCACCGCGCCGGCAGTAATGCAGGCGGCATGGTAAACCCCACACGGAGCAAGACCAAATAGGCGGGAAGATCGCCCGTCTTGTCTTTTCGGAGACAAGGCGTGCGTGATGCGTGCCGGCCCGGCGCGCCAGACTCGCGGGTAGGTTGCTGGAGCCACGCAGCAATGCGCGGCCTAGAGGAATGATCGTTCAGCACAGCGTTGTTGCTTTGGCAGCAGCGCCGTGCGGACAGAATCCGGCTTACAGGTCCGCCTGCAGATTTCTTTCTCAATCACCGAGACGTACCTGGGATTCGGCTGATATTCTTGCGTTTTTAGTTTTGCGCGCCTGTATAGGTGGTACAGCTTAGGCTAATTACATTATTGAGTTTAGATTAATGCCACACATATCCACGGAAGACCTCCCCACGGAATAGCAACCATTGCGCAGGCTGAAGCCTGCATCCAAGCGGGCCTTGAGCGCCTCCGCGATGCTCCACTCAACGACACCATCACCAAGGCGTTATCTTTTCTGGCGCCCTCCGGATATCGCCTCGTCGATCAGCTTGAAGAAGATGGTCGTAAAAAGCGCAGCACCGCTTCGGCTTCGAATTGGAACCATGACACGGGCGAGACTGTCATGTACTGGGAGCGAATTGAGCAAGAGACTGCGCAGGCCCTCACGCCTTCCCCTACTGCGACCCAACTTGCTGCAGGGACGCATACACCTATGGTTGCGGCAGGAAGCGCTGCGAACGATGTGGCGGAAGCGGAGATTCGTGAGTGCTGCACAGCGTTGGCAGAAGCCGAAAGCTGGGTCAGCAGTTTTATGCGATCAAGTGGTTCCGGGATACATTTTGCCGAAGCAAAGCTATGACTGGATTGCTGCACCGCAAGACCGCCAACGCGTGTTGAACAAGGCCATTCAGGAGGGCTATGTGGACACGCGCACCATCCCAACCCCAAGAATCCCGCATTCCCGACCACAACCGTCCAATTGAATCGCGAAAAGACACGAGATATTGTCGCAAGTCGATTCCGCCCTGTACCAATTAGGGGTGAGCCTATCTCGCAAACCATCATGCGTGATCGAGGCTAAACTGAAACGCTATTTCATTGATTCGAGTGCATTCGTAAAGCTTTTGTTCAAGAAGATGGAACGGAGGCGCTTGTCTCTCTCTTTGAAACGACAGAGGATCGCCTCCGGGCGTTTTCTGCGCTTACTCCCGTTGAGGTGCGTTCTGCTATTCGGCGACGAAAGGCATCCGGGGACATTGCTGCGACGGACGCGACCGAGGCCCTGAATCAACTTGCCGCTGAAATGCGGCGTTCCGTGCACTATCCACGATCACTCCCCAGCCGGAACTCGTCTTTGTCGCCTCCGACATGAAGCTGATAGCCGCGGCAGAGGCCGCAGGCCTGCAAACACAAAATCCTTCGACAACCCGCTAACGAGATCACTGGCGCAGTTCCACAAGCGTGGCTCCCTGACCGCCTTCGTTGTAGGGAGGTTCGGTCACGGAGATCACGTGAGGGTGCTTTTTCAGGTACTCGCGCAGGCTCCTGCGCAGGATGCCCATGCCGGTGCCGTGGACGACGCGCACCGTGGGGCGGCCGGCTAAAAAGGCCTGGTCGAGGAAGCGTTCGACTTCGTCGCGCGCTTCGTCTGCGGTGCGGCCGATGACGTTGATCTCACCCGGCACCATATCTGGCTCACGCGCGACTACGTTGATGCCGCGCTTGCTTGCGGCCTGAATCGGCGACTGTTTTGGCGCGGGGATGGTGACCTGCGCGATATCGTCCTTGGGGACACGCATCTTCATGGAGCCGATGCTGACCTCGTAGGTGCGGTCGTCGATGACGCGCTCGATCTTGGCTTCGCGGCCCATAGATTTGAGGCGTACGGTATCGCCGGGGTTCACAGAGCGCACGACGTGCGGCTGCGCCGCGGGGTCCTTCTTGTCGGCGCCGGAGACATGCGCGACGACAACCTGGTTGAAGCTCTCCTGGAACTCGCGCTTGAGGCGGGCGATGCGGCGGTCGGCCTCGGCGGTGGCCTTGCGCTGGGCGCTCTTGTCCTCGATACCCTTCACGCTCTCGCGCATCTGGTACTCGAACTCCTTCATGAGCGAGGCGAGCTTTACTTCCAGCTCGCGGGCACGCTTGTGCTGCTCCTGCTTGCCTTCGCTCTCAAGCCGCTGGCGTTCGCGTTCCACGGCGATCTCGCGCAGACGGATGTCGGCGCGTTCCTTGGCGATGGCCGTGAGGTTGGTGTGGAGTTCGTCAAGGAACCGGGCGATGTCTGCGGACTGCGTTGTGACCGACGCGCGTGCAGAGCGGATCATGCCTGCATCGAGACCGAGACGCTCGGCGATGTTGATGCCGCTCGACGCGCCGGGAACGCCCATGCGCAGCTCATACGTCGGCGCGAGCGTCTGTTCGTCGAAGCCGACGGCAGCGTTGACCACGCCATCATGCTTTGCAGCGTAGATCTTGAGCGACGTGAGGTGCGTGGTAATCATGCTCCAGGCGCCCATGGTGAGGAAGCGCTCGGAGATGGCAACGGCCAGCGCTGCGCCTTCTTCGGGATCGGTGGCGGAGCCGAGTTCGTCCAGCAGCACCAGCGAACGGTTGTCAGCCTCACGCGAAATCTGGTTCACATGCGAGATGTGCGCGGAGAAGGTCGACAGGTTGCGCTCGATGGATTGCGCGTCGCCGATATCGGCGTAGACGGCGGCGAAGATAGGCAGGCGTGCGCTCGATGCTGGCACCGGCAGACCGGCTTGCGCCATCAACGCGAGCAGACCAACCGTTTTGAGCGCGACTGTTTTACCGCCCGTATTTGGGCCGCTGATGATGAGTTGTTTCGCCACGCCTGGCAGGCCGAGCGTGAGCGGAACGATCTGTGCACGAGAACCCTGGGCCTTCTCGCTGCGCATGCGTAGTTCGAGCAGCGGATGGCGCGCGGCCTCAAACGAAAGCGCGGCATCGTCGCCCTTGGGCTTGCCGTCGGTGAAGACGGGGCGGACGCAGTTGAGGTCCTGCGCGAATTTGGCGTAGGCGAAGTGGGCTTCAATCTCCGCCAGCACCTGCGTGCCGCGCGAGAGCGATCCCGCCTGCTCGCCAACTGCCTGCGTCATGCTGACTAGGATGCGGTGGATTTCGGCCTGCTCTTCGTCCAGCAGGCGAACGAGTTCATTGTTTTGTTCGATGGTTTCGAGCGGTTCGACGAAGACCGTTTGCCCGGACGAAGACGAGCCATGCACGACGCCGGGAACGCGGCGGCGAAACTCTGCTTTGACGGGGATGACGAAACGCTCGCCGCGGACGGTGATGAGGTCTTCCTGGGTGCCACCGAGTTCACTTACAGCACGCAGTTGGCGGCGAAGGCCTTCTTCGATGGCTTTGTGCTGGCGCTCCATGGCCTTGCGGATGCGCGCGAGCTCCGGGGAAGCGGAGTCAGCGAGCGAGCCGTCGGCCTCGATCTTGCCGCTGATGGCCTGGAGCAGCTTGAAGTAGTTTGCCATGACCACGGGATACGAGAGCGCCGTGACCGCGGGCCACTTGTCCGCGATGTAGTCGGGCGGCTCGGCGACGAGGTTGCGCCAGTCGGCGATGAGCTCGGCCAGTTCCGCGATGCGACGCAGTTCGAGCGGCTCCAGCGCAGCGTTGGGAATGCGGGCCTTGTCGAGCAGCACGTCGGCGTCGAACAGGCCCTGGAAGCCAAGCATGCCGCCACCGCCGAGGAAGATGCGGAGTTCGGCTGTCAGGTTCTGGGCGCGCTCGATGGTCTGCAGGTCGCGCGTGGGTTCGAGCGCGAGAACGCGGCTGCGGCCGAGCGGCGACTGCGTGCGGCCGGAAAGATGCTCGCGCAGGCGTAGCCATTCAAGCGCGGTGGCGCTGGTTTCGCGGAGCGGTATTGCGGTGCTGGATGTTGCGTTCAATGTCACAGAAGGAATGGTAGCGGGTTGCAGGGGCACGTGTATTGGATGAGCCGGGTCCGCGTGCCGATGCGGCCAGCCCTAAAGTGCGAAACCTCCGGCAAAGGCATTCAGTTGGCTGAGCCCCACTGCTCCCTCCGTAGGACTTCGCTCTATACGACGCCTACAATGATGACGATGAAGTTTCCCGTTACACGCATGCGACGTTTGCGCCGGACCGCGGCCATGCGGTCGCTGGTGCAGGAGACTTTCCTGCAACCCTCGCAGTTGATTTACCCGCTCTTCATCTGTCCGGGCACGGGCGTTCGCAGGCCCATCCGCTCCATGCCGGGCGTCTTCAACCTATCGATTGACGAGGCGCTGAAGGAAGCCGCGGAGTGCGCGGCGATGGGCATCGGCGGACTGCTGCTGTTTGGGCTGCCGGAGAGCAAGGACGCTGAAGGCAGCGGCGCGTGGACGGACGATGGCATTGTGCAGCGGGCGTTGCGAGCACTCAAGGCTGACGAGTCCCTGAATAGCCTGGTCCTGATCGCAGACACCTGCCTGTGTGAGTACACCAGCCACGGCCACTGTGGGCCATTAGCCGGCGAAGGCGCCAGCTGCACCGTGGATAATGACGCGACACTGCCTCTGTTGGCGAAAACCGCTGTGGCGCAGGCGCAGGCGGGCGCCGATATCGTGGCTCCCAGCGACATGATGGACGGTCGCGTGGGCGCGATCCGCGAGGCGCTGGACAAAGCGGGTTACCCCGAGACGCCGATCATGAGCTATGCCGCAAAATTCGCGTCGGCCTTCTACGGGCCGTTCCGCGAGGCGGTGGATTCGGCTCCACAGATGGGCGACCGTAAGGGTTACCAGATGGCGAGCGGCAACGTGCGCGAGGCCATGCGCGAAATTGAGTTGGACGTGGCCGAGGGCGCGGACATGCTGCTGGCCAAGCCTGCCGGGCCGTACCTAGACGTCATCCGTGCGACGCGCGAACGGTTTGACCTACCGCTGGGAGCATATCAAGTGAGCGGCGAATACAGCATGCTGCACGCAGCATTCGAGCGAGGCTGGCTGGAGCGCGACCGCGCCATGTTGGAGAGCCTGTACGCTATCCGGCGCGCCGGTGCGGACTTCATCGTGACGTACTTTGCGAAGGATGCGGCGAAGCTGCTGAAGTAGGGTGGGCTAAGCCTTCGGCGCTTCGTCAATCTCTTCGAAAATTTCTACGACAGACATCCGTACGGCTGTTCCGGGGATCGTGAGTGCCTCGTCCAGCATGGGCAGCGGACCGCCTTGGGAGCCCATGGTCCAGATTTCGCGGGATTGCGGATCGACGATCCAGGTCGAAGAGACGCCCATTCGCTGGTATTCCTGCGCCCGGATGATGATCGCTTGGAAGCGATCTTCGGGGGATAGCACCTCAACGCAAAGGACAGGCGGTTTCTGCAGAATTGGAACCAGTGGATCTGATGAAGGGACGACACAGACATCAGGAACCCGAAATCGTGTTTCCGACACCTGAACTCGTTGCTCTGTAAGCGAGCGCAGGCCCCACTCGCGGCGCCGCGCAGTAAAGATCGTCGCAATCATTTTCTGCACAAGGCTGTGCCACTGTTCGCCCACGTGTCTCTCCACCACCGCGCCGTCCACGTAGTCGCAGTCCGGCTCGTAGCTGGTGCGGAGGTACTCGCTGACCGAGATGTGGACCGCCGTTTCCATGGCATTAGTATGCTCCCAGGTGTACGAGCCGTCATAACGAATCTGCCGGCGCGGGGAAGGGCGGTATCCGGATGAATCGTTCGGTAATCGCCAGCATCTGTACGATGGGCTAGAGTTTAAGGGGATGTGTGGACTAAAGTCCATACGGGCGGCCGGACTCTCCTGAAATCATTTCCGGCCTGCGTTTGGAGAGACTTCGTGGCAGATACGATTTTTGACGTAGCCGTGGTGGGTGGTGGCCCGGCGGGTTATTCCTGCGCGTTTCGCGCGGCGCAATATGGACTGAAGGTTGCCCTGGTTGAGACAAGCGATAAGCTTGGCGGCACCTGCCTGCACGTGGGCTGCGTTCCCACCAAGGCGATGCTGCACTCCGCCGACATCTTCGACCACGCGAACGAAGCCACGATGTATGGCATCGACGGCATTAGCGGCGGCACCGTGAACTGGCCGCAGGTATTGAACCGTAAGAACGACATTATCAACAAGCACGTGGGCGGCTTGAACTACCTGGTGAAGAAGAACAAGGTCACGCTGGTACGCGGCACCGGCAAGCTGACCGGCCCGGCAAAGAACGGCGTGCATACCCTCGATGTGGCCGGCATCGACGGCAAGACATCACAGGTGCAGGCGAAGAAGGTCGTGCTTGCAACCGGCAGCGACGCCCGCATGATCCCAGGCTACAAAGCCGGCGAGAAGATCCTGACCAACGTTGAGATACTGTCGCTCGATGCGATACCCAAGTCGCTCATCATCATTGGTTCCGGAGCGGTGGGTGTTGAGTTCGCGAACGTCTTCAACAGCTTCAAGTCGAAGGTCACCATCATTGAGATGGCCGACCGCATGGTGCCTGCAGAAGATGCCGACATTTCAAAGGAGTTCCTGCGGCAGTACCGTAAGAAGGGCATCGATTGCCACCTCTCCGCAAAAATGGACAAGATTGAAGAGACGTCCGACGGCGTGAAGGTCCACTTCAAGACCAGCGACGGCAAAGACAACATCCTTGAAGCCGATAAGGTGCTTATCGCGATTGGACGTGCACCGCGCACCGCCGGACTGAACCTGGAGTCGACCAAGGTCGAGTTGGACCGGACGTCGATCAAGACGGACGAGTATATGCAGACGGCTGAACCGGGCATCTACGCCATTGGCGATATCGTTGCCGGTCTTCCCTTGTTGGCGCACAGCGGTTCCATGTGCGGCGCCATCGCAGCAGCACATATCGCGGGCAAGTACGCCAGACCGATCGCACGCAATCGTATTCCGGGCTGCACCTACTGTGAGCCTCAGATTGGCTCTGTTGGCCTGACCGAGGCGATGGCAAAGGAAAAAGGACTGAAGATCAAGGTCGGCAAATTCCCGCTGGCTGGTAATTCCAAGGCCACCATCCTGAACGCGCACGACGGCTTTGTGAAGGTGATCGCGGATGAGCAGTACGGCGAGATTCTCGGCGTGCACATGATCGGACCGCAAGCGACGGAGTTGATCTCGGCTGCAGTTGTTGCCATGCAGGGCGAGATGACCGTTGAAGAGATGATGTATACGGTGCATGCCCATCCCACGCTGTCCGAGAGCCTGCTGGATGGCTACTCTGCGGTGTATGGCATGGCGCTGAACGCGTAAGCCGCATTCGAAGACGCCAAAAACGTAATCGGCAGATGCAGCTTCGTTTTCGTCCCGGTAGATAACGACATCCGGCAGACTCTTCCTGAGATTTACGTAAGCCTCCATACCGGTGCTGCGCACAGTTCTTTCAGCACCACCAGACCACCGTCGCAGATCAAGAGCATGAGTAGCTTCGTCCACCTTCTCCAACTCGGCCGCATCTCTTACGCAGAAGGCCTACGCGTTCAAGCCGAGCTGATTGCCGCGCGTAAGGCTGGCACCATTGCCGACACGCTGGTGCTGCTGGAGCATCCGCCTGTGTTAACGCTGGGCCGCAACGCGCATCGCAGCAACATTCTTGCAAGCGACGAGTTGCTCGCTGCCAAGGGAGTTGCGATACACGAGGTGAACCGCGGTGGCGATGTGACGTATCACGGTCCCGGCCAGCTCGTCGGCTACCCCATCATTGATCTGCGAGGCGATCTGCCCGGCAAGAAGGGGCCGCACCTTGGTCCTGTCGATTATGTGCGGCTGCTGGAAGAAGTGTTGATTCGCTCCTGCCGGGAGTTCGGTGTGAACACGCAGCGCATCACCGGACGCACCGGCGTATGGACGCTGGCGGGCGGGTCCGTGCAGGAGAAGAAGATTGCTGCGATCGGCGTCCATGTGTCTCAGGGAGTCACTTCGCACGGCTTTGCCCTGAACGTCACGACGGACCTGCGAGACTTCGACTGGATCGTGCCCTGTGGCATCACGGATCGCGCGGCGACATCGCTTGAGCAAGAAGTGGATGACCCACACGTGCTGGCGCCCACTATGGAGAACGCTCGGAACGTTGCAGCGCGGTATTTTGGCGCGATCTTCCAGCGGCAGATGCTCGTTGCGGAGTCGCTCGACGGGGTGCTTGCTACTCCGATACTCGAAGCAACTGTGCGGTAACCGAACTGCGCGAACGGAAACCATCCAGCCGTCCTATAATTTTCACGTTGACCTAACCGGCCCGGCAGCGGCTCTCTACCCGAAACTTTGCGAAGGAATCTCATGGCAACCGAAGTCGTCATGCCCCAGATGGGCGAATCGATCACAGAAGGCACACTTACCAAGTGGCTGAAGCAGGTGGGCGACACCGTCGCGCGCGATGAACCGTTGTTTGAGATTTCGACAGACAAAGTGGACGCCGAAATCCCGTCGCCCGCCGCTGGTGTGCTGACAGAGATCAACGTGGCAGAAGGCGCTACGGTCTCCATCAATACTGTGGTTGCCTTTCTCGCCGAAGCTGGAGCACCAGAAGCCGCCACGCCGAGTGCTCCGCCTGCCGCTCCCGTTGCTGAGGCGCCCAAGGCCGAGGCTGCGCCCGCTGCCGCTCCCGCCGCGGGCACAGACGTGCCGATGCCGCAGATGGGCGAGTCCATTACAGAAGGCACAATTACCAAGTGGCTCAAAAAGGTTGGCGACAGCGTCCAGCGCGATGAGCCGCTCTTCGAGATCTCGACAGACAAGGTGGACGCAGAGATTCCATCGCCTGCGACTGGCATTCTCACCGAGATCAAGGCTGCTGAGGGTTCCACAGTCGCCATTAATACCATTGTTGCCGTCATCGGCGGTGACGCTGCTGCTCCCGCGGCAAGCGCTCCTGATGCAGCACCGGCGCCTGGGGCGCCCGCTGCTTCTGCAGGCGCCGCGACCGAAGTACTGATGCCGCAGATGGGCGAGTCCATCACGGAAGGCACCATTACCAAGTGGCTCAAGAAGGTGGGCGATACCGTTCAGCGCGATGAGCCCATCTTCGAGATCTCCACGGACAAGGTGGACGCAGAGATTCCGTCGCCTGCTGCGGGTGTGCTCACGGAGATAAAGGCTGCCGAAGGCACGACCGTCGCCATCAACACAGTGGTTGCCGTCATTGGCGGCACTGGCGGTGCCAGCGCACCTGCACCGGCCGCTCCGGCTGCTGAGCCAACAGATGCACCTGTTGCCGCTGCGCATGCTCCGGCAGCGAGCACTGGCGAGGCGCCGCGTTCGTCGCCGCTCGTACGCAAGATCGCCAAGGACAACGATGTTGACCTTGCCGCTGCCGGCATCGCCGGTTCAGGCTCTGCCGGCCGCATCACCAAGACGGACATCCTTGGGTACATCCAGGGTGGGGCGAAGCCTGCCGCGGCTCCTGCTCCCGTGGCCGCCGCACCCGCCCCGGCGGCGCCTGCTGCTTCCGCACCGGCCAAGGCCGCACCAGCTGCTCCCATGCTGGGCGAGCTCGTTCCCATGACCAAGATGCGTGCCATCATCGCCAAGCGCATGGTCGAGTCCGTGGCCACGTCACCGCACGTGCACTCCACCTTCCGCATCGACATGACACGCATCGTGAAGCTGCGCGAAAAGGAAAAGAACAAGTACGAGCAGCGCAATGGCGTCAAGCTCTCCTTCATGCCCTTCATCACTCGCGCCACGATCGAGGCGCTCCGCAAGCACCCAATCCTCAACGCGGCGGTGAAGGGCGATGCCATCCAGTACAACAAGAACATCAACGTCGGTATCGCCGTCTCGCTCGACTGGGGACTCATTGTCCCAGTGCTCAAGCAGGCTGAGGAGAAGAACTTCCTTGGCATCGCCCGTGGCATTGCCGATGTGGCAGAGCGCGCCCGCGCAAAGAAGCTTGGCCCCGATGAAGCCTCCGGTGGCACCTTCACCATTACCAACGCGGGCATCTTCGGTGGCCTAACTGGCACACCCATCATCAACCAGCCGCAGGTAGGCATCCTCAGCATCGGTGCTCTCAACAAGGAAGCCCTTGTCATCACCGACCGCGACGGCGCAGACGTCATCGCCATCCGCTCCGTGCAGCACTTCACGCTAGGCTTCGATCACCGCATTGTCGACGGCTCCGACGCGGGCAAGTTTATGAGCGACTTCAAGAACATCCTTGAGAACTGGTCCGAAGACATCGGCTAAGACACTCCGATAGCCCCTCCGCAAGGAGGGGCCGAGTTCTTCGTCTGAAAAGTGAGATCAGCATGGGCGCTGAATTACTTGCCGACCTTCGGCAAAGACTTACTCAACTGCCGCTACTCTCGTACAGCAATCCAGCATGCGACGGAACGCTTGCCTTGAATCGCACGATCCGTACGTTCGCCTCCGACTGGCGGCTGCGTGCAGTTCAGGAATTCTCTGTAGAGGCTTTCCAGCGGCCAGATGGGCGCAACGGCCGAATCGATTGGCTTCTCAAGTGCTAGAGACAAGAACATTCAGTTGGCCATTGAAATTGACCGAGCCAACAAACGATGGTCGCTCGAAAAACTCCTGAGAGCTCATCTGTTGGGCCTGACTCCGATTTGGATTCGATGGAGAGCACCTATCTCGATGGAGATACCAGACCACGTAACGGTGATCGATCTCTGCAGACGAAAATAGCTACCTGATACCTGCAGATATCTTAATTACTCCGATGCCGCGGCCTCTATCTGCTGCTGCAGGCGCTCCATGCTCTGCTGCTGCAGCACGATCATGCCGGAGCGCGGGCTATCGAGGTCGTAGATAAGCGCCAGGGCCGCAGCCATGATGAGAGGCAGCAACGCACGCAACACGATGGAGCGAGAGCGTAGACCCGTACCGAAGATCAAGCACGATACCGTGCCGATCAACAGCAGCATGCCCCATGCCGTGCCGGGAATGTGGTTTTCCAGCGCCGCCGTGCGCTCCTCAGTGACATCGATGCTGTCGTTGAGCGCGCTCACGAACAACGCCGTCTCAGGATCGCGTCGTGTATTCGCCTCCAACATCGCGATGCTCCACATCTGCGTTTGCAGTTCGCCGGACTGCGCCAAGCTTTGCCGCACAGAAACATGGAAAGATTCATGGGAATGTCGCCATTTGGCTCGTCTTCACGAGCAATATGGGAGGGTTCACGCCATCCTATCGACCACGCCTGTGTACAGGCCTAAAGGAGTCCAGGAAGCATGATGACCATCGAGGAAGAAAACCGGAAGGCGCGCATGTATGCCGCGCAGGACGACGAAGGCCACACGCAGCCCGAAACAGAAGTGGATGACGATGTGGACGCAGATGAGGATGAAGATGAGGAACTCGAAGACGACGATCTCGATGAAGAAGACGAGGAAGACGACGACGATGTCATAGACGACGAAGAAGATGAAGCGGACGATGCCGAATATGATGAGGACGACGATGAGGATGCAGAGGACGCCGTGCCTCCGACAGCCACACGTCTCTAGTGCTTGGCGTGAGTTGAGATGCCGGTATGGCGCTCAACTCACGAACACAGCCGAGCTCCTCACATCAGTGCTAAGCCATGCGCCACGGACGTAAATGCTTCACCACGGATGACTCGGTCTTCGCCAAAGCGGCTGGTGAAGAGACGCCTTACGGCTGGAACGAGCGACGTGCCGCCGGTCAGGAAAACGCGATCCACGTCAGCCGCGTTCACGTGCGACGCACGCAATAGTTCATCCAGGCTCGTCTCCATGCGCTGCAGCTCCGGAGCAATCCAGCCTTCAAAGTCCGCTCGCGTCACCGCTGCGCGCAGATGCACATCTTCGGCATCCAGCAGGAACTCTGTCTCCATAGCAGAGGACAACTCGATCTTCACGCGCTGCACTGCCTGATGCAGCCGGTAGCCAAGGTCGTGCTCTACCACCGATTGCAGCAACGCAATCTTCTCCGGCTCCATGGCCCGCTTCTTCGCAGTTCGCATCAACTCCGTCACATTGCGTGTCCGCAGAAACGACAGCGTGTGCCAGCGTTCGAGGTTGGCGTAGATCCAGGCAGGCAGCGCGGGCAGCAGCTTGTTCAGTTCGCGGCCCATGGTGCCCGCGCCCAGAGCCGGTGAGATGAGATAGCGCACGATCTTTGCATCAAAGGCATCGCCGGCCAGACCAACACCTGTTGTTCCTAATACAGTGCGTTCACCTAGGCCGAGGCGCAGCAGGGAGAAGTCCGTGGTGCCGCCGCCGAAGTCACCGATGAGCACATATTGCGGCTCAGTGACCTCTGCAGCGTATGCGTAGGCAGCTGCCACGGGCTCCATAGCAAAGGTAACGCCGGTAAAGCCGGCCTGCATAAAGGACGCGTGCAGACGTGCCTGAGCGAACTCGTTATCTGCTTCGCTGTCCGCTCCTACGAACGAGACAGGCCTGCCGGCAATGGCACGCCTGACATCAACGCCAAAGGACGCACTGGCACGCTGCCGAAGGTGAGTCAGCATCTTCGCAACAAGGTCTTCCACGCGGTAGTTACGGCCGAAGATCTCCGTGCCTGTAAAGCTGCGAGAGGAGAGATAGCTTTTGAGTGACTGGATGAGTCGCCCCTGTACCTCATCCTCAAGCGTGTCCTTGGCCAGGTATCGCTCAATGGCCTCCGGTCCGCTCCACACGGCGGCCGGCTTGCGCGACTCAGCCTTGCGCTGCAAGTAGAGTACCGACCGCGACGACAGGGTGGTGCCGCTTGCTGTGGGGAACGCAGCAAGACGCACAGTGCCATCCGGCATGCGCAAAGCGACCGAGCTGTTCGTCGTGCCAAAGTCAATGCCCACAACGGGCGAACTGTTCGGTGATGTGTCTCCAGCTGCCACGGCGCAGCTAAAGCCGGGCCTTCGCCGCCAGCACGCGCTCGCGGGCTTCGGCTCCCGTGGAGCCAACCGCGCTCAGGTGCCCCATCTTACGGCCCTTGCGCGGCTTCAATTTTTCGTAGAGGGTCAGGCGCACGCCGGGAACAGCCAGTGCCGCATCAAAGGCAGGCTGTTTCTCCGTGCCATCCGCGTTCAGCCATTCATCGCCAAGCAGGTTTGCAATGGCGGTGGGCTGCACCAGCGATACATCGCCCAACGGCAGGTCGCATGCAGTGCGGATCGCCTGCTCAAACTGGCCGGTCACACATGCGCGTTCGCTGCCGTGATAGCTGTTGTGCGGCCTCGGCGCGAGCTCGTTCACGAGCAGCTGCCCATCAGTCGTGAGGAACATTTCGACGGCGAGCAGGCCTTCCAACGCGAACGTATCGGCGATCTCTCGCGCGATGTCCTGTGCCGTTTCAACGATGCCATCCGGCACCGTTGCGGGGATCACGCTCCAGCTCAGGATCTGGTTTTCGTGGAAGTTCTCGGCCGGCGGATAGACCTTGACTTCACCGTTGGGAGAGCGCGCCACCATAACGCTGATCTCCTGCGACAGGCTCAGCGCACGCTCGGCGACGCATGCGGAAGAGCCGACATTTTCCCACGCCGTGCGGATCGCGGCTGCGTCGACAACGGTATGGCCAAAGCCGATCTTTGCCTGCCCGCGGCCGTCGTAACCCCCTGTTGCCGACTTGGCGATCACTGGCCCGCCGAGTGCTTTCACAGCTTCATCAAGCTGCTCTTCCGATCGAACCGCACGGTAGGGTCCAACGGGAAAGCCATGCTTGGTGAGCCAATCTTTTTGCTCGATGCGGTCCTGGATGACCGCCAGCATGGCCGCGCCGGGCCGCACAGGCGCCCAACGCGCGGCTTCATCCAGGCTGGTGATGGAGACCTGCTCGATCTCCAGCGTGACTGTCGCACACTCGCGCGCAAGCTGCGCCGCGGCCCAGCGGTCGTTCCATCCTGCTTCAATGACCTTGTCGGCGATGTAGCCCGCAGGGCACGCTACGTCAGGGTCCAGCACATGCACCTTGTAGCCCATGGAGCGGGCGGCTATACCCATCATGCGTCCAAGCTGGCCGCCGCCAAAGATGCCGACCACCGCTCCCGGCAACACGGGGGCACTATGCTTCGCCAGCAGATCGGGTGGCAATGTCTTTGTCATTCCGAAACCTCGCCCAGACCTTCAGCCATCACCAGTTCCGCGCGCACCGCACGCCACATCTCGAGTTTGTCACCGAGCGCAGGATCTGTCGTCGCAAGCATGGCTATCGCCAGCAGGGCAGCGTTCACAGCGCCTGCCTCGCCGATCGCCAGCGTTCCCACCGGAACGCCCTTGGGCATCTGCACCATGGAAAGCAACGCGTCCATGCCGTTTAATGACGTTGCGTTCACTGGCACGCCGAAGACAGGCACGATCGTCTTCGCTGCGATCATGCCCGGCAGGTGCGCCGCGCCACCCGCGCCGGCAATGATGGCCCGCAGACCGCGCCCACGCGCTTCGCTCGCATACTGAAATAACAAATCCGGCGTTCTGTGCGCCGAAACTACGCGCGCCTCATGGGCCACGCCGAACTCCTGGAGCGTTTTTACAGCCGCACCCATGCAGCTGTAATCGCTCCTAGAACCCATCACCACGCCCACCAGGGGAGTTGCCGTCATGGGGGCGATTATACGGTTTCTCCCATGACGGCACCTCCGCTAGCTTGCGCTTGGAGCGGTACTGGCCGCCGCGCTCGGCTTTGCCCAGATACTGGCGTTGAAGCATGCCACAACGCCATCGATGATGGTGCTGAGCCCTGCCGTAAACGCGTCGGCATCCAGGATTGTCTTGTTCGCAACCGCGTCCACGACCTTGATCGCAGAACTCACAATGTCCAGCGCAGCCGACTGTTTCTGAGTGCCTGTCTTCGCGCCGAAGATGGACTCGATGCCCTGGATCACACTCGGAAGAACCGCGATACCCCGTAGAAATAGTGCCAAGAAATTCATCCTCACTCCTAAAATATTAGGAGCCGCACGTGGCGGCTCCTTGTTCGTGTCCCGTGTCCGCAGGACGTCTCAGCGCTTCACAAAATCCAGCGCCACATGCAACATCGTCAGCAGCACACTCAAGCCGCCTCCAACACCTTTCATCCGCTGCACCGAGCGCTCATGGCGGTCCACACGCTCCTCCAGGATGGACAACCGTCCCGGTTGCCCCACCCCCAGCAGCGCATGCATCTGGCTCTTAAGCGCACTCAGGTCGCTCAATACCTGCGCCTCAAACTCCGTCATCTTTATCTCCCAAAGCCTGCTCAAGCGGAATGACATGCGCCTAACTCGTCGGCAGGCTCGTGAACATCGCGCTCGAAAGCGGCGAGTATTTCCGCGGCGTAGACCCGTCATACATCCGCACAAAGAAGCGCTCCGCAAACGCCAGGCGCGGGATCGAGAAACCGCGCACCGGGCTGTTCAATACCAGGTCCGCCGTACTCGACGAGCCAAAGTTCGCCTCACTGCGCCTCACCTCAAAGCCGCCACCGCTTGGCGGATCAGCACCGGCGTCTACTGTCAGCGCGGTCGCCGTTGCGCTCGTAACCTGTAGCATCGCCAGGCTCGCAGGTTGCCCCGCCGTCGACGCAGTGACAGCCACCGGCAACGGCACATCTGTCGCAAGCGTCGAGCCAACGGTGAAGCCCAAGCTCTCCGTCCGGCTCTGTGCAAAGTCTGCGCGATAGCGCAGCATCTCCGGCACGCAGTTTCCATCCGTAATGGTCACTGCTTGCACCGGCAGCAGCACCGGCGACTCCGCCGTGCTCAACGACAACATGTCGCCCGGCAACACATCCGCACCGATCGCAGCCTCACGCACCCAGTCGGCATGCCCGCTCTTACCTGTAGCCAATCCATCTGCCAGCGCCAGAAGAGCCTGTGCAGCCGCTGCGCAGTCCGCAGAGCTCCGCGCAGCCGGTTTGACCACGTGACCGCTCCACTGCGGCAGGCCAGGCAGCGCCAACGATACACGGACCTCGTCCGCCGTCGCATCCTTCAACCGTGCTACCGCACGCCGGCTGCGGCGGTACTTCACGGTCAACAGCTCACCCGGTTGCGGCACACGTCCAGCCGCAAAGCTCAGTGTTCCAGTGGTCGACAGCGTGAAGTCCGCGCCAGTTCCCACAGCGCCTTCACGACACGTAGTGACCGTGCCATCCGTTGCGGTGCTCACCACCCAGGCCGATCCCTGCTGCGTCAATTCAACCGCTGCAATGCTCCCCACCAGCGAGTTGCTGTTCACCGGCGCAAACACGCATTGCGCCGGCGAACTCGCCATAGCGCCGTCATACAGCACGGTCGGCAGCGTACTTGAAGCAAGGCCCGTATCCACAACCTCAATCACCGCATGCAGCGGCGCACTCACCGTGCCGCCGCCAAACGTCTGTATGGCGCCGTCTACCAGTACGGTGTAGGTCGCAGGCACGCGCACTAATTCAGGGCAGTGCAGCCGCACACGCACGGCATAAGTATGCCCGTCCGTGAAGCTATAGCTCGTCTCCTGATCGACACCGTTGATTACTGCCACAAGCGCATGGGCGCCACCGGAGCCCTGCACACGAACACCCGCAACGCACAGTGCATGCTGCACCACTCCGTTGTAGAAGCCCATCAGCACGCCGTCGCTGCCCGTCGCCAGCGACAAGCCCGTTGCCTGCGCCATCATCGTGCCGCCCATCTCGATCGGGCTTGCGGCCTGCAGCACCGTCGCGCCATCCATGCCTGTGCCACCGCTCATGGCCAGGCCGCCGGCGCCGAGCGTGAGGTAACTACCCGGGTCGATTTTCGTCCACACGCTTGCATTTAATGTCGTGTCGTCGAAGCTCTCCGTCAGCAGTATCTCCGGCCCCGTCGGCCGGTACGGTGAATGTGTCAGGTCGAAAGTCTCCGTGGTTCCATCGCCACGAAACAGCTCCGTCACGTAGGTTGAAGCTTCGTTCCCTCCACTCACGGCCACATCCGTGGCTAAGTCCGCGCTTGCGCCTTGCTTCACCATGTCGAAGGTCAGCGCGACACTGCTCAGCGCCACGCTATGCACCGTAGCGGTCGTGGGAGCAAGGCTGTCTCCAGGCTCACCCTGTGTCAGCCACGCTGACTCGAACGCTACGAACGTTGGTGACTCTTCCGTATCAGGCAAAGCAGCCGCTGACGAGGTTGGTTCCGCGTTCTTCACCAGAAAGCCCTGGAACAGCACGGCGCTCGCAGCATCCGTTACCAGCACACGAGCCCGGCTTACAGGCAATGGCAATCCAGCTCCTGCTACATCCAAACCGCCGCTGCACTGCGTCCAGGCGCCACGCTTACGCACGATCGTGAGTGGTTGCTTCGGCATGAGCGCTGCCGTGTAGTCCACGCCGCCCAGGCCATCGTTGTTATCGATCGTAAGATTCATGCGTCCCCTTTAAACCAGCCGCATAGGAGCGGGCATGTAACTGCGGAAGCAAATCGCCGTACTGCCATCCGTCGCGTCCGTCACGGGCAGTGCACGCATGCGCGCACACGGCCGCCATCGATCGACGCCGGCTGCCACGGCACTGCTTACCTCAGCCGCACTCGCACCCACTGGCTGTAGCCGCGGGTAATGCAGCAACAAGCGGTCGCCCTGCACACCATCCATCACGATCAAGGCAGACCATTCCGGCAGATAGGCGCCGCTCGTCCGATCCACAAAGCCTTCAACGAGTGCGACCTTCATCGCTGTCGTCGGCGCACCCGCAAGCAAGGGACTAGCCAGCGTTACCACACCCGCAGCCACGCTCAATACGCGCGCCACATTCAGGCTCACGCGCCGCGTGTAGTGCGCATCCGGCATCGTTGCTGAGGCCACCACATAGGTGCCCGCCGCGCCGCTGCCGATGAAGCCAGTGGTAGAGGCATAATCCACATCGACCACGACCACGTCACCCGCCTGCACAGCGGTGGTGGAAGCAAGCTGCAAAACAGTCGCGGTTGATCCGGTTAGAACGGGCTCGGCCGCGGCCGCAGGGCCGCCTGAGGGATTCGCATGCGCGCCTGTCGCCGTCGCCAGCAGGTTCATCGTCTGCACGCCGCCCGAAAGCGCCATCGCCACGCGGCTCCATGCAGGAAACGTCCAGCTAACTTGTTCTTCCAGCGCGCTCCGGCTCTGTGTCTTCACCGTTGCCGGCGAGCCGCTCTGTATCGGCACAACGGCTGCGCCAGGTGCTCGCTCAAAATTCAGAATGATGCCTGCATCCATCCAGCCGGGGGGCGGAGCGTTCAACGCAAACCGGCCCATCTGCACTGGATCAAACGCCACCGGCAGTACATCCGTGCGATCGACCGGCGCCAGATATAAGCGCACGTTGCCGGCAAACAACGATCCTGCGGACAATGCTGTATCGCTCATGCCGCCTCCGCGAGTGCAAATACATGCACTGTCGCCACGCGCGTCATCACGCCGTCGCTTTCGCTTGCATCGCCAAAGCCGGCCTCACTCCAGAACACATTCGTCTCGTCCGTTATGGGAGCATCGCCCGTGAAATCCTGCTTCGCAGCCACCGATGGCAGAAGGATCGCTCGCAACTCATGACCCAGCGCCTCAAGCACACGCCCACGATCCATCCCGGACAACTCGGGCGTTCCGCGTGTTCCAAACCGAATGGAGCAGACCGCGCCATGCAATCCCAGCGGCTCTGTCGTATCCACCGTCGATCCAACCCAGCGCAGCACAAATGTATCCAGCAACGGAGCATTCTCCTGCTCCAGCTCGTTCTCTTCCACGACAACGGCGGGCCGCGTAGCCCCGCGCACAATCACGGTGCGATCAGGGTTCAGAGCCGCCAGCCGCGCCCGCAGCATCATGTAAAACGTGTCTTTCGCGTTTTGCATGTCTAGGTCACCTCAATCCCTTCACCCTGCAGCAACAGGCGGTACAGCAATGCCTTGCTGCCTGCATTCGCCGCAACCTCCACGTCCACCAGTGCAAACGATCCATCACCAATCAGCACGGCTGACATGCTCTGCATAGCCGTACGCACACCCTCGACACCAGTGATGCCGAGCATTTCTTCCAGCGTGTCTGCCGGCACCAGCACTGCGGAGCTCTTGCCCGGTCGCAGCACAGCCACCGGTCCCAGAATCCGCACCTGGAACTCAGGGGCTCGCAAGCCAAGCTCCTCGCCATCATCGCCGGCCACCGGCAGCGCGGGCATCTGCAGCTTTACCGTCGCACCACCCACCGCATGCGCCAGCGCGGCCGCTCCACGACGCATCGCGCTCGACCATCCTCGCTCGCTCATGGCTAACCCACTCTCTCGCTCACGTAGGGCGTCAACAGCCGCTGCACATCCGCGTCCAGCAGCGTGCCGCTGAAGTACTCCATCTGCATGCCGCTCATGGACTGCTGCTTCACCGTCAAAGCCGGTGTTGCCTGTGCATTGCGCACAATTTGCGCGCACGCCACCTTTACCTGCGGCGGCACATCGTCAAAGCCCGCGGTATAGGTCACCTCGGCTTCATCGAACGGCACCCCCAGCAGGTTCTGCGCAAAGCACAGCACGCCATCGTCTGAGACATCAATGGTCGATATATCCACGCTCATCCACGCCGGCGACGCAAACAACAACGCCTCTTCCACGAACGGATGAAACGGATCCAAACAACAGCGGCGCATCCTCGTGCGCACGCTCACCAGCGCACTCGCTGCGCCGTCTGCTGCAGCCAGCGGCAGGTTGCTCATCTGCGCCGAACGATCACCTCGCGCAAACCGCACCCGCTCCACATACTGTGTTACACCCAGCGAAGACCGCCTGCAGTACGCGTCGATCATGGCCGAGGCCGCAACCACCAGTTCATCTGCCGTGCCCGCTCCCAACCCGTACGTCACATACTCCGCCGCACTCAGGTATTGCATTCTTCCCCACCTCCCGCTGTCACTTGCAGACGGCAAAACGAAGAGGGTGACAGCAAAAGCCGCCACCCTCTCTCACCAACCTGAAAACCACCGTTTTCGATGTCCGGCCTGAAGCCGGGCTACCAAGGCACAATCGTTCAGCACGGACACGCGCAAAGCGCGTCGAGAACAGCACGAAGTGCCGCGTCGAGAACGGTACGAAGTACCGAAGTGCTAGCGGTCGACGAGCACCTGGTAGTGCGCATAGTTCGCGCCCTTCACCACAACTCCGCCGAACTTCACCACCACGTACTGCGAGGCCAGCGATCCCGGCCGCCCCAGCTGGAACACACGCGGATTTGGATCGGTCAGCCAGTGGTACTCGATCATGTCTTCCGTCACGATGTACGCCGGCAGAACAGCGCTGCCCGATCCCGGTGTACCGGTGTATCCCAGCGTCCACTCAGGGATCAGCGGCAGATCGCCCGCCTGCGTCGACAGTGCCTTCACCGTCACGCCGCCTTCGATCTGGATCGTGTTCAACACCACGTTGAACTCGCTCTTCATCTCGCGGTCGATCAGGTCAAGCAGCACCGGATTGGCATAAATCGCCGTCGGCCGCACAGCGTAGTTGCTGTTCGCAACCATGTTGGCAACCGCGCTCTTCAGGCCATCCACAATGCTCGCGGTCGATCCGATCGTGGAGGTGTTACCGCCAGCCACAATCTGTCCTGCAGCGCCGAAGTACTGCATGGTGGTCGGTGTGCTCAGGCTGGTATCCGTGCCACTCCAGAGTGCAAGATCATGCGCACGCATGACGCCTTCCACGGTGTCCGCAAGATCCTTCGCCTGCAGATACGAGAATTGCTTCTGCTGTGAACCAAGCTCCATATCGAACAGGTTGTAGTTCAACTGCGCAACCAGAGCCTTGAGAGGCACGCTGCGCTCGACCCGCGTGGGGCTTACCACGGTCGGTACGATGTTGCGCGGATCGACAAAGCCAGCCGCAGCCGTGGGCGATGGAATTCCGGTCTCCTCAAAGAAGCGCGACGGGTGACCTGTTGCAGGCACCTGCTTGATGCGCTGGCCAAACACGCCCCGCCGGCGGACGATGTCCGTAATCTCCGTCTGATACTGCGGTACCTCAATCGCGCCCGGTCCAATGTAATCAGCCGCCGCGTGAATGTCCTTAAACTGTGCGATCATTCGTTCCCTTTCCAATCTCGTTTGCAAAAACAAAGGCCTCGGTATAACCGAGACCTCAACCACCTATGTAAGCGTCATCCTGAGCAGAGCGAAGCATCCCAGCGCAGCTAAGCTCGTCACACGATCCGAAACCTTTCAGCCACGGAAACTGTGTGGCCCATCATGCGCAGAGCACATGGATGGAAACCCACTAACTTGCTGACTCGCTGCTCTTACAGCAAACCAGCACGCATCAACCCACTCTTCACTGCAATCCGCTGCTCGACACTTAAACTGCCAAGCGCCTCATCGACCGACGCATCGTTCTTGGCAAGCATGGAAGAGGCCGCTACCGTCTTCCGGCCATGCACCGCCTCAGCCTTCACCGTCCGCAAATCCCCAATCGCCGTCTCCAGGTCACGTATCCGCTGATCCAGCTCCGCGATCGCAGCCTCCGTTGACGACGGCTCACTCGTAGCCACAATCGGGCCGGCCAATTCCACATCCTTCATCTCGTCCATATCTCCCTCTCTCATCCTTCAGCGACCACCAACCCGGGCACTCGCACGCTCCGGCATCGGCTGCATCGCAGGAATACGATCTGCTGCACGCCCCACGCGTTTTGAGCAAGACGCGGTTACGCGAGCAGCACGTACAACGCGGAAGCTCGTCTTGCGGTACGCCGCCTTCGTCCGCAGCAGAATCGCAGCGCCCGTGAACGTCGCCTTCGTTAGCCGCCACACTTCGGCACGCATGTTTTCGACGTGCGCATCCGCCAGCTCATAGCTCATGCCCAGCGCCTCGTCGCCATGCGCATGCATCTCCTGCATCATGTCGGTAAAATCCCGTGCAAACAGGTAACCGCTCACCCTTACTGCATCGCCATCAATCCCGGCAGCAGTGATAATGCCGCACTTCTGCTTCGCATCATGCCCATCCCATCCCGCCTTGAAATCCACTGCCATGCCCAGCAGGCTCGGCAGCGCCACCTCCGCGGCATCCCGTGTCAGTACCACACGGTGCCCGCGTGCTCCGCTCGGCGCCTTGTCACTTGGCGCATCCACCAGCGTTAGAACGCCCTCAAACGGCACTCGATTCGGATGACCTTCCACCGCCGGAAATTCTACCGCCATTGCCCGTAGCTGCACTCACACCCTCCATCTCGGAACATCCCTTCGTCATCCTGAGCGAGCGAAGCGTAGTCGAAGGACCTGCTTCTTTTCGCTACCGGCAACCATTGCGCAATCCGCCACATCACGATGCAGAGCCGCTGACATGCTGACGTGCTGAGTCGCTGACTCGCTGCTCCATCGGTGGCAGCCCACGCATCGCACGCACTTCATCGACCGACAGCACACCTGCATTCAGCAACTGCACCTGCAGTGCAGCCTCCTCGGCAGCATCGCGCGACACCAGGTCGTTGAAGACAAATTCGATATCCTCCCAACCCAGCGCCTTCGCAAACACGTCCCGCGTAATGTGCTCCGCCAACAGCTTTGCGACGGGAACGATCGCGGTCTGAAATGCCTGCTCCGCCATCTCGTCCGCTGTGGAGCGATTCACATCGCTCTGGAGCCCCAGCATCATCGGCGGCAAATCAAAGGCACTCGCCAGCACCCTCAGCAGGAACTCTTGCCATTGCAACCGCAGATCGGCATCGGTCCCGCCCGTCAGCCGCAATACTTCAGGCTTGCTGGCAGTCGACAGGATAGGCACCTGGCCCGTGCCCTCCACCTCGTCCTGCCACCAGCGCATCAACCGCTCATGCTGCTGAGGCGTCGCCTCGTCAATCCACAACGCATACTGCGCCGCACTGTTGCTCGCCAGGCGATGTGCATACCGGTGCGCCGCAAGAAAGTGGTTCATCGTCTCGAACGCAACCTCCAGGCGCCCCAGGCCAAACGGTGTATGCGTCCTCGGATTCAGACGCACATACATCAACTCGCGATCCAGCAACGGCACGTTGGATACCGCACCGAGTGGCGTCTGTAGGTACCGTGGAGCATCCGCGTCGCCGTTCCACGCTGTGTCCACCGCCACTGTCGCGCCGTCTACCGGCCACAGCCGCACAGGATCGGCAGCATCTCCAGTCAGCTCAATCTCCGCCGCGCCAAAGCCGCCAACGATGATGTCTTCCAGCACCGGCTCCACCAGTGTGCGAAAGCAGTCCTGCGGATTCGGCTGCTCCAGCACTCGCCGCAACACCGCGCAGCGTACTCGCAGATCGTCATCCACCACCGCATCGCGCTTGGCCCGCACCTGCCAGTCCATGCTGCTGATGCGGTCCTTCACCACGTTGATCGCACGCCGCGCCATTGGCGTCTCCGCAAAGCGCCGTAGCATCTGCGGCGTAGGCTTTGCCAACGCGCGCACACTCCCGCCTGGACGCCATGGACTGAACACCGCGGGCAGCGCTACCGTCTTGCGCGAGCCCTCGCCCATCGCCTCAATCCCCCTCCAGCCGCGAAGCGCACCTCGCATCCGGTCGACAACACTCACGCAGAACCTCCTTCACACCAAAAACAAAGGCGCAGCCAAATGGCCACGCCCTTTAAAAGGGCTCTTATGATCCATCATCCTGAGCGAAGTCGAAGAACCTGCTTCTCGCAGCGCCACATCCGCTTCCCGCGCTGACTTGCTGACTTGCTGACTTGCTGACTTGCTGACTTGCTGACTTGCTGACTTGCTGACTTGCTGACTTGCTCAGAAAGCTAAATCAACAGCTCCTTACGGGCCGTCTCCGCCACCCGTGATAGATCGTTCACCGTCAGCACCCGCAGCCCACGCTCCTCCATCGTCTCCACGCCAAAGCGGTATCGCTCCTCCGCCTCGCCACCCTCGGCAGCAACACTGCGCAACGGCTCGACAATGGCAACAAGATCAAGCGCTGCACTCTCAACACGCTCCAACCCATCCCGCAATCCGTCTACGGAAAACGCGAGCACCTTCGCGGCCTCAAGATCACCATCCAATGACACCGCCTGAAACATCCGCACGACCCCATTCGGCCGATACCCACAATCCAGCTTCAACGGATCACCGGGCCGCGTGTACTGACTTACAGAAATTCGCTTCCGCATCAGCTCCCACACGCCGGCCCGCTCAAACTCACTCCGCATGGAAGCAGCAATGGAAGCCCGTCCAGTCTTTCGCCGAACCACCTTCTCGCGCAGCGGCTCAACATACAGCCGCATCAACTGCTCCATCTCTGCAGGCATACTCACCGCGAGCGACCCTCGCACCTCCGTCATCTGCACGCTATTCGAAAGCGACTCCTCGAGCATCTGCATCGCGGGTTTCGACCCAACACCGCCCTCGCGCACCCGCTGCGCAAGTTCACCCTCCATCGCTTCCAGCAGCGACGTATCCGCATCCGGATCCATGCATCGCACGCGGCTCCAGTCGCGCGTCAGCCGCACCTGCGTCGTGTCAGTGCGTCCGGCCTCGCGCAGCATCACACCAATGTTCACGAACTCGTTCTTCACCGCATCCGGCACATACCGCAGCAAAAAGAACTCGCACTGAATCCGCTCCGCCAAACAACCTCCAACCAGGCACTCGTTTGAAACCTTCGCTGACTCGCTCCAATCTAGAAGCCCGGCCCGAAGCCGGGCAAGTCAAACCCGGTCGCTGCACTGACATGCGCGATGCGCATCGAGGACAGCACAAAGCTGCTTTACATTACAAACTTAGACGCAGCTTCACCCGTCGCAAAAGTGCCCACCACAATCTTCTTTCGCCCGCTTCCCCAATGAGGAAACGGTTTCCGGTTCGACTCCCGAAAACCTGTAATCAACTCCCGTACGCGGGCGCGCCGCTTCAGCATCGTCTCCATCAGCAGTTCCAGCTCCGCAGGATCACCACCGAGCCACTCCGGCGGAACGTTCTCCGCGATGGACCAAAGCACTTCCGCAGGCATCTCCTCAATCCGCGTCAGCCAGGGCTCGAAATCATACCAACCTGTAATCGCCTCATACACACGATTCATCGGATACACGCCGCGCAACGGTGAATCCGGAAACCGCCATTCATTCGCATGAAAGCAGAACCCTTGATCGATAAATACCGCACGATACTTCCGCTCGCGCGGCTTCCGCGCAAACACCGCCTGCCGCCCATTGCTGTTCCCGGTCCACTTGTCGATGCATAGCATCCCGGCAAACTCTCCCAGATTGCGAAGCTCACCGAGCTTCTCCTCCGGCAGATAATCCACCACCTGCCCCGGCATCAAGCCTCCCACAAACTGCGATCCAAACGCCAGTCCAGCCTCGCAGGCCTCCTGCTCACCGCGCCCCACGTTCACCCACATCTCCGGCGAGTTGTCGATCAACCATCCGCTCACATCCACCACATCGCACGCCGGCACGGTTAGCCCCACCGCCGCGGCCAGCTTCGTCGCGATCAGTTCATTTGCCAGCACCCGCACGCCCTGCGGATTGTTGCGAAACTTCACCACCCACAGGTAGCCGTCCGCGCCCAGCATCAACTGGCTCTGCGCGCCACCACGCATCCTGCGAATCGCCTGTACTGCCTGCACCGCCAAACAAACCACCTCGCCAGCAGCATACGTCACCCGGCAGCTCGTCATCCTGAGCGAAGCGCAGCGGAGCCGAAGGACCAGCATCGGCCGGTGCCCCACGTCTCGCTTGTGAGACGTGGGACACGCAAACCGCTGACTAGCTGACTCGCTGACTTGCTGGCTCGCTGCTTCGAACCGCTTGCGCCATCGCCATACTCATCACCAGGTCATCATGCGCACCCACCGCAGCAGCAGCACGCCCGGCACTATCCACCACAAAGCTCCGGCATTCAGCCACGAACCGCTCGCTCCGCACCAACTCAGGCCGCTCAGCCAGCAGCATTGCCAGCCCACTCAACATCCGCGGCCGCGATCCCGCATCTGTCAGCCACCCAGCCATCCGGTCCCGCCCTGCATATAGCCGGAAGCCAGCTTCATGCTCCAGATACGCCAATACCGCCGCGCCATGATTATTCCGCTCCACAACCAGCAATGCGCTGTTGTACTCGCGCGCAACATCCGCAGCGACCCGTGCCAACTCACGCGGTCCCAACCTCTGCTGCAACTCGGCACACTGCATGCCGGTAGCTTCGTCAATCACCTGAACAGCAGCGAAGTCGCCCTCACTTCCACCACCCGCAGCATCCACCGCAACGATGTACCGGCGGCCAGCCACAGCCGGCAACCAAACCTGCAGAGCACCTCCACGACGCTCCCACAAGCAAGCTGCACCCGAACTCAAAGCTGACACTTCAAAGAAGCAGGCGCCACTCACACGGAAGCAGCTCACCGCATCTTCCGCAAACTCCTGGCTCCGCAGCGCACCAAACCGGCGCGCAAGCTCCCGGCGAAACCCCACCTGTTCCGCCGAAAGCCCTTCGCGCTGCGCCAGCGCGGACTCTTCATCCGTCATCTCCATCACCGGCGTACCCACATACGTCGGCTCCAGCCACCACGGTAAAAAGTGCCGCACCATACCGTCTTCCTCCGCACGCATCCACTGCGTGTAGAAGCACCCATACGCCCCGTTTGGCGTGCTCTCCAGCACCAGCTCACCCTCCGGTGCCAGCGCCGCGCGAAGACCAGCCAGCGTCTCCGTCGCGTCACCCGGCCAACGGGCCACCTCGCTGCAGTGCAGGTTGTGCACCGTCAGCCCGCGGCCCGCATTCGGTTCACCCGCACTTGCCACGCGAAATTCCGAGTCCACCAGGGGAAACGTCATCTGCGACACATTCGCCCGTCCCCGTAGACCAACGCTCTGTTGCACCTCCGTGGGCAGGTTCTCCCACATCCGCGCAACCGTCGTAAACAATGCCTCAGCACTCTCCCGCGTATGCGCCACCATCAGCGTTGTCGTGCCTGGCACCAGCATCGTCTTCAGTAAAAGACGCCCTGCAATCCATGTGCTCAAACCCATCTGCCGGGCCTTCAGCACAATATTGTCACGGCCGCGCGCAGCCTCAAACTGCCGCTGAGCAGCATTTGCTGTCATCGGCACCAGCCGGCCAGACTTGGAACGCACACGCAACCATTGTTCCGCAAGCCAAACCACCGTCTCCGGCTCATGGAGACGCGGCTCCATCCGTGCCAGTTCATCCACAAGGCCTGCAATGCCGCTGATCCCGGCCCCGACTCTCGACACCCTCACACGTCACCCTGCTGCCTGTTTATGCCGCCGCCAAGCACCCACTCAGAACGCGCTCAGCGCCACTCGCTTCCACGTGTTTGCTGCTGTGCAGACGTAATGAAAGTTAGCGTCATCTGCGAACGTTCCTGCAGTGCATGTAGCTGCCGAGGAGGAGGGAGTGTACAGCGTTCCTCGAAATCCTCCCGAGCTTGAGTTGCCTACGACCTGGTTCTGAGCAACGATGTTTCCGCTCGTGGCAAACGACCAGGACTGAAAGTAGGATTCGGACCCGAGAGGATGATTAACACTGGCGTACACAACACCCGTACCAACAGTGTTCTGACAGAGCGCACTCGCCACATAATTACCTGCTGACACGAACGTATGGTTCACCATGCAACTCTGCCCGGCGGGAATCCCAGTCGTATTTCCACTGTTCGTCGATGTCACAAAGTTGAAAAGGCTCGGCGTTGCGCTCGTATCCCCCTGCGCCTGCAGCGATGTGAACGATCCGGCCGTGTTTAAAGCCGTTCCACGCCACGTGCATCCCCCCGTCGCATCTGCTCCAGCAACTGCGGTCAGGCTCACAGAGCTGCCGTTTGGCAACATGATGGAACTCAGGCCGCTGATCGTCTCACCTGCCGCCGCTGGCAAAATCGTCACCGTATTCGCACCCGACAACTGTAGGTTGATCACATGAAACGAAGAGCCCGTAAATCCAATGCAATCCGGCAACGTCACCGTCTGGCTATTCGTAGAGGGATTTACCGACAGCGGAGCCTCGGTTCCCGTCATCGAGTACGTAGCAGCCGTGCTTGTTACCGGCCCCGCATACAGCAAGGCATTCACACGCTTCGCCAGGTTCGCACCCATGATGGCGTACGCAGCCTGAGACGGATGCAGAGTATCGCTCTGGTAGCACGCAGACCCGCCGCAGGCCGTACCAGTCGATGCGGCATACGCACCATCAGCCCCTAGCCGTGCATCATTTGCGATGTCCCAAAGCGGCAACCCGGCCGCCAGCGCCTGTTGCCGGACAACAGGATTGCATGTGTCCTTCGCCGTATCACCCGTACCGAAGGACGATGTGCCCGAAAGACCCGTGCCAATCAGTACATTCCATCCCTGCGACTTCAACGTCTGTGCATCCGCAATCAGATCCCGTGCCGCCTGCGCGGCAACATTCGACGGGTACGTCTGAATCGTGAACGCGGTCGACGTGTTGTACCGGCAATCATTCGCATTCGTAAACAGGACCGCCACATTGGTCGCACTCGGCGAATACATTGCCTGCAACGCAGCCAGGCTCTTATGCATGACATACTCCGACCGCGAGTCATACCCGAAGCCGAACCCATTGGCATTGCCACCGTTGATCGTCGTGGCAGCCACTGCACTGTAACTCTGCGTTCCAGGCGTGGTCGAGCCATGTCCCCACGTAACGCTCTCCCCAAACGACACCAGGTTCACAGCCTTGCCCGCCGTTCCCTGCGCACCATTGCCGCTATTGGTGTACGTCGACTGCCCTGTGTTCACGCCCTTTGCAGGCAGTACGTTCCGCATCCAGTTTGAAACGTTCTGCTGAATCTGCGCTGCAGTCAGCCGTGTCGAGTACGTTGCTGCGCCATAGATCGTGCCGGCAAACCCGCACGTCGCGGTCGAGCAGTTCACATATCCAAGCGGCGATCCACCAAACTCGACGAACCCGCCGTTCAATGACGTCGGACTAAGATCGCTGAACCCCCCAAACTGATCCGTTACCGGCTGCCCATCGACAAACACCGTCCACGGCTGCCCCGGACCACCCTCAAAGTCCAGAACATGCACGCCCTGCACCGACGACGTCGTACTCGCCGCAACCGAAGGTGAGAACGTGTTGAATGCCAGGTAGTATCCCGCGTACGTCGGCAACGAAGCCGCTGCAGTCGTACCGCCCTGCACGCCCTGCCAGTTCTCGTGCAGGATAAGTCCGTCCTGCGTCCTTGACGAAGAGGCCGTCGTCGCACCGCCATATGCCATCGGCATAATCGTTTGCGTCCCCAGCGGCATGGAGCTTACCAACACCACTTCCATGGTCAACAGTGAAGTCGCATTTGGCGCAACGGCACGGTTCGCATAGCCGCCGCTAAAGGTCAACCCACCATCCGCGCTCCAGGTAAATGTGCCGTTCGACGTCGCATTCGCTGTGCCGAAGTAGTCGGCGGTCGCATTGCCGGCGCCCTCCGTCAACAGCCAGAGATGATTCTGCGAGCCTGCAAAGCCGCCGGCATACGCAGCCGGCGATCCAAACGCTGCACCATTCGTCCTCGTGCAAGCCACCGATCCTGTCGCGTTCGAGACGCAATCACCGCTCATAGGAGCCGGCAGTCCAATCGTCTGCGCCTGCATCACGGGCGTCAGAGTGGCGGCTAATCCCAATGAAGTCGCGGCCGCGACCAGTAAAAAGGGCAGCCGTAAGGCTGCCCAGGTCATCGCGCTTAGGGCGCGCTTGAAAACGTTACTCATTGATCGCTCCCGGGTTCAAAAGTGTTACGCCATCGGTGTCCACCACAAGTGTCTGCACCAGGTACTTGCCCGCCTGTGTATAGCCCGCCGTACCACTTGTGGCGCTCGTCACAAAGCCCCCATGGACGGATGAGGACCACTGCACCGTATAGCCGGCCGTGCCGCCCACCTGGAAGATCAGCGTGACTCGCCCTCCTGCCGTCAAACCGGTGAAGCTCTCGGCTGTCACGTTACCTGTCAGCGGCATATGAAACACGGCATTCGTGCACGTCACTGCAAACGTAGGCGTTGCGCTCCATGCCACGTTGTTCGTGCATACGCTGCTGCTGCCACTGCTGCCATACCCCGCAGGCAGCCGCGCCGGATCAAGCGTGCCGCTCGTGATGTTCGAGGCATTCGTCGTATCCACCGTTGCCGAAGGCGCTACCGCAACCCCGTTCAGCTGTGTTGCATTGATCGTCGTTGCGTTGATCGTCGGTGCCGTAAAGCTCGTCGGAGTCATCGCGTACTGCGTTCCGCGCATCGTCCACGTAAGTGTCGAGTTCAGTGGCGAATAATGCGCCGTGTCAAAGCCGGCGCTGCTCTGTAGTGCAAACAGGTCGTAGGCAGAATCCCAACGGTTGCATCCATGCGTATTGCAGTCCATCTCTATGCCAGTCATATCGCCGGCCTGCACAAGAAAGGATTTCGTCCACGGCCCGAACACGCGCATCGCAGCCGCTGGCGGTGCATGCGTACCCCCGTAGCCGTAGTAGTTCGTGGAAGCAGACGTATTCTCGACCACCCAGCCATACACACCGGAGCCGGTCACACCGCCATAGAAGATACCTGCTTCCTGATCCGCCTGCTCCCGCGGCGTGTACTGGTTCACAAACGTCACATCGCCTGCAATGCGTTGCTGGAAGAAATGTGGCTCCTCAACCGGATCCCCTACTGACCACGCCACCGTATTCGGCGCCAGTGTCATCGTGCCATCCACGCTCGCCGTGGCCGTGTTGTAGACACTCCGCACCTCCGCCATCGGATACATCACGAAGCTGCCGGTCAACACGCTCGCCGTGCCGCCCGTAGTCGTGCTGTTCGCACCCGTCTGCGTATACGTGAACTGGTTGGCAGCAGTGGTCGTCACCGCAAAGCTGCCGTTGTAGCTTGAATCGGTTACACCCGCGATCGTAAGCGTCAGGCCATTCACGTTCTGTGGCATGTTGCCGCTCGTCGTCGCCGTCACCACGTTGCCGCTGCGCTGCAGGCTCGTCAGCGCAATCTGCAGATTCGCATATGCGCTCGTGTTTCCCGTCAAGCCCAGCACCGGCGACACCAGGCCTTCGTAATAGATCGATGTCGGCGACACAGCTCCGATCACCGGAAACACCTGCCGTATGCCATTCACGGTATCGACTGTCTGCTCGACACCATAGCCGCACAACCCGCCGATCGCCAGCGTTGCGCCGGTCTGATGCGGACGGCTTAGCGCCAGTTGAAAGTGCGTCCCATCCACGACTGTGTAGGTGGCTGTCTCAAAGTTCGACCCACTGCCGTCGGCGTCTGAGATGCACGCTACACCCGATCCTGCAGGCGCACTTGCCGTGTTGTTCGAGTAACCGCTCCGGACACCGCTCGTCAAGATCGGCATCGTCACCGTACCGGGTGAAATGTTGTTCGTTTGCGACACCGCCGCCACGTTCAGCGTAAAGAACGTGCTCACCGGAAAGGATGTTCCCGTAAACGATGCATACGCATGTGGCTGCGGACTTGTCGCGGGAGCCACCAGCGTTCCTGCCGTAATCGTTTTACCCGCGGCCTTATTGATCAGGTAGCGGCCTTCGCCCTCCGTGCCATCGGAAGACGTCGACGATATCTTCACCTGCGTAGATCCCGTCGTGCAGCCCGTCGCACACGTTCCTTGGTACACGCGCGAATCTTCCGCAACCACGATGTCATACGGATGCGTCCCCTCATCCGCGTTGTCCCGCTGTCCGCCCGACCCGTACAGGAACTGCGAGCCAATCAGGCAGTCGCCTACCGCATAGCAATACTGGGTGTGATTGTCCAGGATATGTTGGCCTTCAGCATAGTTGTTGCCAACTGTCTGCGTCGCCGAGTACGTCGTCTTGAAGTACGGTACGGGGCCGATCCCCCCTGGAAAATAATTGTTGCCGCCTGTCATCGCATTCTGCGTGATCGTCAACGCGGTCGCATTCAGCGCACTCGGCGATCCAAACGGCTGGTAGGTCGACGCAGGTGTCGTCTCGTACGAACGAATGAGATGCGCATCGACCTCGCCGTCTTGCACCGGTTGCGGATTAAGGTAATACTCTACGGTCGCTCCACCACGCAGATCGTCCAGGTGCGTCTGGTTGGCATGAAACGTAAAGGGCTCATTGCCCGGATACGTCTGGTCAGCCCTCACCGTGCAACCGGTCGCGCAGTCTGAACTCGCAAGAGCATGCGCAATGCCATCATTGCTGCCGGAAGACGAGATATAGTTCTTTGCGTTCAGCACGCCATTCAGGCTGTTCACCTGCAGCTGCGTGCCTGTCGGCTGCGTCACCACCTGCGTACTGGACGGCGCCGTGGATACCTTCTGCCCAAGGCCGGCCTGCAGACCCGCTGTACCGCTGTCCACGTAACCTTTCGTCGCAGCCTGCAATGGCGTCGCCGGATCCCCCGGCAGCACAAGTGGTCCCGTCATCGTGTCGCCGGCCTTCAGCACAAACGGTATGCCGTCCGAAGGTCCCGTGCCCGTCAACACCGCACGTGCAATCGCCTGGTCCACATACTGCTTCGTTACCGTCTGCATCGCGACGCTGGTCGGCAATACACTCGCCCGAACAGAGCTCAGCGTCAACGGCGTCGAACTCACTGGCACCGTCCAGTACTCACGGCTCGTCGACCCATCATCCAGGTGATACACCGCCGTGTAATACGTCCCAATCGGCGTAGCGCCGGCATTTGGAGCCAGCGAAACACTCAGGCTGCCGCCGCTACCCAGCGTCACCGCTGTCGAACCCTGCGGCACGCTCTGGCCCGATGCTGTCGTGAAAGAACCCCAGCTCACCAGCACTGTGCCTGAAGCCACCGTCCCATCCGCGTGATACACCGTATCCCTGATCGGCGTCACCGTCACTTGGGCCAGCGCCTCAATGGTGCCGCCGGCCCACACCGCAGCCAGCAGCCACAGCAGCAGCATGGCCGCACGATGCATGCCGCACCCGCTTGCTCTCTCGCGCATCCTCTCTCCTCGATTCCCCAAACTCTCGCTCCTTCACCCGCTACCGTCTTGCCGGAACTCCGCCAGCGTCTTCCGCACAAATGCCAACTGCTTCGTCAAAGGCTGCGTCGTTCCTGCCTTTTTAGAGTCACCCGCACCCTTTGCCGCGTTGCCATCCAGCGCAGCCATCTGTAACAGAGCCTTCACCGCTGCCAGGTTTCCATCCTTTGCCTTATCCAAAAGCCCGTCGCAGACCTCCGGCAAATGCTCCGCGATCTTCTCCCGCACATATTGCCTGCATCGCATTGGCGTTAACCGGCCCTCGATCGGCCTTGCAATACGTAGACGAGCAGCTGCAGGCGCTGCCTTCTTCGGCGCTGCCATCGCTCACCTCTATGCCACAAAATGCAACACGGGAGGGTCACTCATCCTGAGCTCCCTCCCGTGTCGTCTATCTGGTTTGTCCGAGTCTCCAGGCGGCCTAACCGCCTTCTTCTCGCCTATTCAGAATACCAACTGGCATGGTAATTACATGCCAACAAAATAATCACGCTAAACCACCTACGGTGTGTGACTTACCACCTCCACCGAAGCGTCCCCCTCTTGACAGGCATCTGTCGCGATCCGTTCCAGCAGACGTCGCTTTAGAAAAATGCCTGTTAACTCATCAACCGCGGCAAAGTACCGCCGCTGCACCGACCGCAGAGACAGCCCGAACATACCAGCCGCTTCTCCAAAGGTGTACTCCTGCACACCGATCCGGACAATCAGCCGCTGCTGCTCCGCCGTCAACACCTGGATGCATCGCTCCACGTCATGGACAAAAATCACCACGTCATCGAAGCCATGCACACGGTAGTTCGTCACCTTACCGCGAAACATCTCGCGGCCAAGCATCGAAGGCACACGTCCGCTCTCCATCGATAGCACCCCATAACGCCGCAGCATCGCTTCGGTATAGCTCCGGTAGAACGCAGTCTGCGGATTCAGTACCACCCGGAAAACCGGTGTAGCCCTCTCCGCTGCTTCTTCCGTCGTCTGGGGAGCATCGTCAGCGTGTGCATGCAAAGCATGCGCAAGGTTGCCCTCCGTCGCCCAGACCTGCGGCAACACACCCTGGCCTCTTGATCCACCAACACGGCTTGGCATCTGAAGAACCTTCATGCGGCGCCTCCCGTCTGCTTGCTCTCCGAGCGATGCAACCGGCACGGCCGCCCCGGACGCACCCGCCGCCGTTCCGGCAGCTCCGCCATGCGTGGGCTGCAGTGCCGGCAGTAAACACCAGCAGCCACACCGGTGCGGACCCACAACCCGCCGCACCCTTCACATACTTTCAAGTCCCTGCGCAAATACTCCATGCTCTCTTCCTTCTGCGCCGTTGTCCGCCTGGTTAACCAGGTCGAACTCAGCCGGTTGTCGCTTCCTCGAGTCTCGGCTCTTTGGCCTGGCTACCCGTGGCAGCGGGGTGGTTGTCGTACAGGAACACGCGTTCAGAATTGGGCAAAGGGGATCTGGCCCACGCGCTTCCCGCAGGTGAGTGGTCCGCACCGGGGTGCGGGGTCTCTTCCGCGTCTCCTCGAGTACGCCCGAATCTAGGAGGGCGTGATACTCAAGTCAACGCGATTTCAAACACGAATGGAATCGAAAGTCTTAGGCCTTTCAGGCAAAGGCAGAGGGAGCAGTAGCATCCATTCTACCGGTTTTATTTTCGTTTTATGTTCGCCTTGCCGCTCTGCGTAATGCAAGCTAAATCGGCGCTGTACGCGTGGATTTCCCAATTTGGTTTGTCCCGGCGCACGCAGTCAGCTGCATCTCCACACGAACGTAAACTCCACACAGACAACTCCGAAATCCACAGCGCAGCATCGCTGCTGATCGCACACCCTTCTTGGGAGGGGGCTTACTGATCCGGCCTCAAAGCAGGCAAGAACGGCAGGAAGTGCCTTGCTGACTCGCTGCCGAACTGCGAAAGTGAGAACAGCACAACGTGCCACGCGGAGCGTCGAGAACAGCACGAGTGCCGAAAGTGAGAATCGTGAAAGTTCTCGGTGTGCTTCTGTTCCTAGCCCTCCTTGCTCTAGGCGGCGCCGCGTGGCTGGTCTATGCTCCGGTCGCGCCTCCAGGCGAAACCTTTCTCGACTTCCCCTCCCGCACAGGCAGCAGCGAAATGGCGCAAAAGCTACAGAGCGCCGGCGTCATTCGCTCCCGGTACGCCTTCCTGTTGCTCCGCCTCTGGAAGGGAGGCAGCCTCAAAGCCGGCGAGTACCGCTTCGCCGATCCCGCATCCGCCTTCAACGTCTACAGCCGCATCCGCCGCGGCGACGTCTACACCCGCGCCGTCACCATTCCGGAAGGCTTCAACCTCTACGACATCGCCGGAGCCATCGAAGCCGCGGGCCTCGCCACCCGCGACAGCTTCCTCCAGGCGGCCCGCACCAATGTCGATCTCATCGCCAACTACGCACCCGCCGCCACATCGCTCGAGGGCTATCTCTTTCCTGACACCTACCGCTTCAGTCGCCACACCACCGCCCGCCAGATGCAGGAAGTCATGATCCGCCGCTTCCGCACAGAAACCGCAGCCCTCGGCCTCACAGCAGCACCCGGCGACATCGCTCGCACCGTTACACTCGCCTCACTTGTCGAGAAGGAAGTCCACTTCGACGATGAACGCGCCCTCGCCGCGGGTGTCTTTGAGAACCGCCTCTCGCTCGGCATGCCGCTCCAAACCGATCCCACCGTCATCTACGCCGCCCTGCTTTCGAACCGATGGACCGGCGCCATTCATCGCAGTGATCTCGACTTCGACTCGCCTTACAACACCTATCGTCACAACGGCATGCCGCCCGGTCCCATCTGCTCTCCCGGCGCGGCCGCACTCCGTGCAGCAATTCACCCCACCACCACAGATAAGCTCTACTTCGTCGCTGACGGCAGCGGTCACACCCAGTTCTCCACCGGTCTGCAAGAGCACGCAGAGCAGGTTACCGCCTACCGCAAAACCCTCGCACCAACCCCGCCACTGCAAAAAACACATCGCACCGTACCGGAAAGACATCTAAAGCATTGAATTGGTGTCAGACCGGGTTAGCCGCGGATCGCGAGCTCTACCAGTCGCGCTGAACGATTTGGATTAATTTGCATGCGATGAGTCGAGTTCGATGGAGCGCCTCGTTGGCGTTGTGCCTGCTGCCTGTCATGACGGGCTGCTTCAGCACGACGCGCAGCGTCATGAAGACCCGTCCTCCTTCCCAAGTGCTCTCTTCCACACTGAACGCCATCGTCAAATCGACAGCCGACCGCGACATAAGCATTAAGTCCCTCAACGCCTCGGTCGACGTCGTCGCCTCCGTTGGCGGCGCAAGGCAGGGCAAGGTCACGGAGTACCCCTCGTTCTCCGCTTACATCCTGCTCCGCAAACAGGATGACCTGCGCTTCATCGGCTTGGCGCCCGTCATTCACACCAAAATGTTTGACATGGCCACTGACGGTAAAACCTTCACCGTCGTCATGCCGCCGTACAGCAAGGTCATCACCGGTACCAACGCAATACCGCCCGCGCCCCCTGACACAGCACCAACCGCCGCATCACCGGACGCACCAGCCTCCATCGACATCAAGACCGTCCTGATGAACCTGCGGCCGTCCGTCTTTACGGACGCTCTGACGATCCGCAGCGCGTCGGCAGATGAACTCGTCTCACTCGTCTCCGACGACCGCATTTACCAGCCCGACATGAGGAAGAAATACGTCGTGGACGAGCCCGAATACGATCTCGGTATCTATAAGAACGTACCCGGCAGCGCCGAGCTCAAAACACAGAGGGTCATCCATATCGGCCGTTCCACGCTCCTGCCCTACCAGCAGGACACCTACGACGAAAAGGGTCAGCTCGTCACCGTCACCACCTACGACGACTACAAGCTCTACGGCGACACAACCTTCCCATCGAAGATCACCATCCGCCGTCCCATCGACGGCCTGAGCTTGGTGCTCACCATCACCAAGCTCTCCGTCAACCAGCAGCTCGAAGACGAGCAGTTCCAGACAAAATACGACAAGACCTACCGGGTCCAGCAACTCCCCTAGCGAGTTACTAAGCGGTACAGCACAAGCGTGTGGCGCTCTGGATCGTCGAAAATCTCGTACCGGGCACGTTCCTCCATCCGGTAGCGACGCTGAATCGCGTCCAGCATCGGCGTCGGCCTGCCTCCAAGCACGCTTGCGTACCATCCTGGCTGGTACCACGTGAGTAACGCGTCCGGAGGCACACTGCTGTACTCCTCACAAATAGACTGTAGCCCCGTAAAGAGCGAGATGTTGTCGCCCGGATTGGCGACAATGAGCGCACGATCTCCCGTGGCTCGGACCGCACGACCCACGCCGTCCATCGCTGTCAGGTAGCTGTATTGGGCATGCATCGCGTACCGCAGAGTCCGCGCGCTCATCACCAGCAGCGTCGCTCCAAGCATCACATACACCGTAACAACACCAGCCGCGTAAGCGGTGGATCCGCTGACGTCCGATCGAAAGGTCATGGCTCGCAAAGCCAGCACGGCAACCACCACAACCGACGGAGCCGCCACCAGGTAATACCGTGGCTGCAGGTTGGCGTGATAACAAATGAACGCAAGGTAGGCTGCACCGGCGAGGACAGCCGCCGTGAACAACGGCTGCCGCCAGAGTTCGTGCAGCACGAGAGCTGCAAGAACAAGAGCGAACAGGGCAAGCACATACAATGCCGGGTCGATCCACATGCCATCGCGCAGCGTAGCCCATGCCTCGCGCGGCACAATGCTCATGTGGACGCGATAGTTGTTCACGCTGAAGACAAGGCGATAGTCGGCGCTGTGGTGACGGATCACGAGCATGTCATACAGCAGCCAACTCGCCGTCGCGGCAACAACAGTACTGGCAGCATTTCGCACGCGTGCAACCGTATTCTCTCCAGCAGGAGCGCTGAACCACTGGTACCAGAGAATCGCCGGCACAAGTACAGCGCCGGTTGTCTTTGAGAACACCATGGCAGTGACTGAAAGTCCCGCCAGCGCAGCCAGCATCAGGGCAGAAGCTCCCCGGCGCCTCGCGGCAGCACCGCCAAACGTCCAGCCAAGAAACAGCCAGAACAGCATCACCTGTTCCAGCAACGCCAGCCGCGTAAAGCTATACACAAACGGGTTCGTCGTCAGCAACGCTACGGCCAGCGCGGCGTACATCGTTCCAGCTGCTTGTCGTACCAACCGGAAGAACAGCAGCAGCGAAACACCGAACAGCAGGAGGCAGGCCACGCGCAACTGCAGCATGCCAAATCCGGCGACGCGGAACCAGACATGTGCAATCACCGGCCATACCGGCATGGCAACCACTGGATTGAAGCCCCCCGGCGTTATCCAATGACCAAACACCGCGCGATGTACCGCGCCTCCCGCATACCACCCCTCATCGGTCGTCTTCGACCAGTCATTCCATGGAGAAAAGTTTGGAAAATCGGCCTTTAAGTGCAGGAAAGAAAGCCCATAAAAAACCGCTGCCGTAAGACACAACAGAATCGTGAGCTGATGCTTGAGCTTCGTAAATCTCGCAGATTGATTCCGTTGCAACGGCCAGGGCGTCATGGAGTGGCTTCACAGTGGGAGTGGACTGATTGAGTGTAGCCGAGGGATATGGAGACGCACTTCAGTCTCATGCGTGCGGTCAAACGCACACGCATGTCACGGCCAGACACGGCGAAGCTGAATGAACTTGTGCTTGGTAATCGTCTGTGGGCTGGTTGCATTTGATACGCAGTCAGCGACCTGGCTCATGCATGCAGTTCCTCCAAAGCAGAAGGCGTCGCCACATACGACAGAGGCGTCGCCGGGACCGGCGGCAGCGTAGGTACAAAAAAGTGTTCCAGGCGTGGCATGTGTACGAATAACAAAATTCCCATAACCAGGCTCGTTGCCACAAACGAAGCCATCAGGAGGGGTTCGCGATACAGCTTCTCAGGATTCTGCACCGCGCTTTGCGGTTTGAACGCAATCTGCAGATAAATCGCCATCGTAAACGCCACGAGAGGAAAGCCAAGAATCAGCTCCATCCGGTAACGAATGATAAACGCCCCCAAAAACAACATCGCCGTGGACGCATAAAACACCACCGAAACCAGGAGGCGCTCCGGCGTATAGAACTTAAAACTTCTGCGGTAAGACCCCGCCACAGCGCGATCGCCAATCTCGTTCAGTTCGCTGAACCGCTTCAACGCCATGAAGTAGCACCCGATCATCCAGTACGCAATCAGCAGCGAGATCGGTGGCACCAGCACATTCGTCACCGCATACCAGCCAAGCAGCATACGCAGCGGATTATTCACCGACTCCGAAAGCACATCAAGAAAAGGCTTGTCCTTCGTACGGATGGGCGGAATGTTATACAGGCAGCCCATGATCCAAAGCACCACCCCAACCAGTGCAAACATCGTTCCAATAAAGCGTAGTCCGATCGCGATACCCACGATCATCATCAACAGCCACTGCGCATACGCCGCTGGTATGTTCACTACGCCGCGCGCGGCAGGCCGGTTTTTCTTAATGGGGTGCAGCCGGTCGTATGGCGCGTCCAGCACCTCGTTGATGACATAGTTACTGCACGCCACCAGCGTAATCGACACAAACGCAATCACCAGCGTGACGATCAGGTGTGGTGTCAGCAGCGAAGGATACGCGCTGAGCGGCACAATGACGCCGGGCAGCACAAACAGGTTCTTGATGGAGTGATCGAGCCGCGCAATCGCAAGGTGGGCCCGAACGCGTTCCGAAAATGAAACCTCGCCTGGGGATACATGGCTCATAAACGACCGCTGCTCCATCTGTTTTTCACGTGTATGCCAAGCCTACCATCCCAGCGTTTCCCATCGGTTGCGCACTTACATGAAGATCCAAAGCATTCGTCGCAGCATCGAAAGCAGTTAACGGAGGTTCTCCATGGCACGCATGCTCATTACGGGATCGGCAGATGGCCTCGGACGCATGGCGGCGTAGTTGCTGCTTCAGCAAGGGCACTCTGTGGTGTTGCACGCACGCAACGCTCGGCGTGCAGAGGACGCTCGCGCAGCAGTGCCTCCAGCAGAGCACGTGCTCGTCGGAGACCTGAGCAGCCTGCGCGTAGCCCTGCCTGCAACGTACAACGCAACTCTGCAAGAACAACTACAAAAACAACTATTAGCTGCGTGCAAAATACTCTGGCGTTAGCTTTCCGCGCTAAATAGCTACTTCAGAATGGCTGCCAAAGGCTTGCCATCCATGCCGTCATACGACCGCCCGAGTATCTGGGCGATCGTCGCCGCCACATCCATGTTGGGGAACGCTGGCTGCTGTCCCGCAGCGCGGATGGCCGGCCCACTCGCAATGAAAATAGCTCGCATCAGCGGCCGCGTGTTGGGATAGCCGTGTGCGCCCGTCGTAGTTTGCGGCTGGGTTGGAACCTTGTCCCCAAACGTCCACCCTTCCTTCGCATAGGCAATCACATCGGGCGCAGTCAGATTCGGCTTGCCCGTATCGTGCGGCGTTGGAAAGCCGTTCGCGCTCGCCTCGACTTCGGTCAGCACAGCATCCCAGCCGTAAGCACCGCCTTCGTATCCACCGTGTGCTGCACGCTGCTCTGGCCGTGGTCCACTCACGATCAGGAATGTGGTCCGGTCCAGGTCCTCCGCGGCTATTCCACCACGGCGTAGTTGCGATTCCGTGACAGCCGATGCCCCTGTGCAATCCACCGAAGAAGCCGGCAGCTACCGCATGGCTGCTGCCTGCCCTTGCAAAGCTCTACTCGGGATCGATCTGCAGACCCGCCATGGGATCGGTGACCATCTTACGGCGCGCTGCGGCGAAGCCGTACGTCGCAATGTACGCATAACAAACCGCAGGTATCACGAACGCATGCTGATACCCGATATGGTCGGCCAGTTTGCCATACGCATACGGAATAATTGCGCCGCCCACCACCGCCTGCACCAGCAGGCTCGATCCCTTGCTCGTCAACTCACCCAATCCAGCAAGGCCCAGCGAGAAGATGCTGGGAAAAAGTACGGAATTGAAGAAGCCAACCGCCAAAATGGTGTACATCGCGGTGTGGCCCTGCGTCATCATGCTCGCTACAACCAGCAGACCCGCAACGCCGCCGCACAGACCCACCATGGGGCCGGTGCGTACGCGCTGCAGCAGCGCGGAACCGATGAAACGGCCAACCATCGCGCCACCCCAGTAATACGGGACAAAGCCCGAGGCCGTCGCCGGATCCAAGCCACCGATCTCCGGTCGGCCAAAGTAATTAATAAGAAAGCTGCCGATCGAAACCTCTGCGCCGACATAGACAAAAATGCCAACCGCAGCCAGCCACAGCCACGTCTGGTTCCAGATGCCAGGCCCAAAGCCGGCGATGGGACGCAGGTCAACCGTAAGGTGCTCGCGGCTGTCCAGCCGAACGCTGTAGAGCAAAGCCGCCAGCACGACCAGGACGCCGGCGATCACGAGGTACGGCATCGTTACCGTGGACGCTTCATGCACGCGATAGGCGCTCAACTCTGCCGGCGTCAACTTGCTGATCTCCAGGGCAGCCAACGCGGTCGCTCCAGCCAGGATGGTGTAGCGTCCGACGTAAGGCGCGATCGTCGTACCAAGCGAATTGAATGCCTGCGATAGGTTCAGACGGCTCGATGCTGTCCCCTCAGGTCCGATACTCGCCACGAATGGATTCGCCGATACCTGCAGCCCCGTAATACCCGCCGCAAGCACAACCTGCGCGGCCAGGAATATCGGATACGACCCCAGCCGTGCAGCTGGAACGAACAGCACCGCTCCCAACGCCGCAACCGACAACCCAACGACCATCGTGTATTTGTAGCCGCGATACTCCACCAGCTTGCCGGCGGGAATGGCGAACAGAAAATACGAGCCGAAGAAAGCAGTCTGGATCAGTGCAGACTCCGCAATCGTGAGCGAGAAGATTCGCTTCAGATGCGGGATAAGCAGGTCGTTCATGCAGGTGAGAAATCCCCACATGAAGAACAGCGTGGTGGCAATCGTCATCGCGCGATAATCAGTGCGTGTACGGTTGCTGCTAAAACTTGAGGGCGCTGCGGAAAAAGCCATTGTGTTGTTCTTTCTTAGGCGACGCAAGCGCCGTTCATTCAAGTAGAGAGTAGCGTGTCCGGGCTGCTCCCGTCACGGTGATCCACCGCCGCTGTGCATTGCTGCCAACCCTGCATGGCTATGACAGCCATTTCAACAGCCGGATGACGCCCATCCCTGCCGGTTTGCGATGCGCCGAAACATCCGTGCGTCCATGGATCTCCGCCCGGTGCTCGCGGTAATGCCGATACGCACGCAGCAACATCTGCTCATTTGTCAGTGTCGGTTGCCACCCTAGCTCCTGCTTCGCGCGCCCCGTATCGAACACAAAGCTCTCCGCGATCATCTTGTAGTGATACGGCCCCAGCGGCGAAATCTTCAGCACGTGCGCAGCCATCATTGCCGCGATCGTTGGCCGCTTCGGCAGTGACCGCACCTTGCTGTGGCTGCCGCCGGCCGCAATCACGCTCTGGTACACCGCACGCATACTCTTCACATCATCACTACCCACGTGGAACAACCCACTGCGCCCATAGCTCGCACCAAGGATGCAGGCCGATGCCAGGTCATCCGCATAGATGAATTGATACTGATTTCCGCCATCACCCACCACCCACACCGTTTTGTTGTCGTCGATAAACTCATACAAAATGGCGAGCAATCCCAGCCGGCCCTCATCCATGATGGTCGGACAACGCAGGATGACGACGTTCAGATCATCGCGAAAGCCGGCCAGCCTCTGCTCGGCCTCCAGCTTGCTGCGTCCATAGATCTCAATCGGCGCGGGGACATCATGCTCCTCGTGGACAGGGTGACCAAGGTTCGATGCCCACAGGCAGTTCGTCGAGACAAAGACGAACGGCTTCACGCCATGTGAACGCGCCGTCTTCGCCAGCAACTCCGTCGCATCCACGTTGCTGGTCCAAAGCAGGTCTTCATCCAGATGCATGCCGTGCGCAAGCTGAGCAGCACAATGAAACACCGCGTCGAACGCATGATGGGTGAACAATTCTTCGAGCAGCGCGCCATTGCGCAGATCGCCCTGGACGCTCGTTAGCCCTGCGGTACCAGCGTCCTCATCCCGTTGCAGATCGACGTTCACAATGGTGTGACCTTCGCGCAACAGACGGCGTTTGAGAATGCCGCCAAAGAAACCGGACGCACCTGTGATGAGGTAGTGAGCCATCGCATCCATTGTCCCATTCATGCGCCCAACCAGCCATGCCGCCCGTATACTCAGGAGGCGACACCACCTCATTTTGGATTCCCAGGACAAAACCGCTGTAATCATTGGTGCAGGCCCCGCAGGCCTTACCGCCGCGCTCGAATTCCTGCGCCGCTCTACCATCCGTCCTGTTGTACTTGAGGCCAGCCACGAGATCGGCGGCATTTCCAGAACGGTAAAGTACAAGGGCTACCGCATGGACATCGGCGGCCACCGCTTCTTCTCCAAGAGCGACCGTGTGATGAAGTGGTGGTTGGATCTGATGCCGCCCGAAGAAGCCGCCCCGGATGAAGGTCCCTCCGGCGTAACACTGCGCTACCAGGGTAAGCAGCGCGTTGTGCAGGTGCCCGTCGGCCAGCCGCAGGAACCACCCTTGCGCGGCATGGGACCGTTGACGGTCGTGGAAACCGGCACCGTGGAGACAGATGCATCCGGCGCGGTACTACCTGCGTCCGAAGGCCACACTGCCACCGTCGTCACGCACCTGCCGGAAGACCCCGACCTGGTGATGCTTATCCGTCGCCGCAAGAGCCGCATCTATTTCTTGCGGCGTTTCTTCGACTATCCCATTCAGCCGAACGGCTCCACATTCGCCAACCTGGGGCTGGTACGTACCGCCAAAATAGGCGTCAGCTATGTCATCTCGCGCTTCACCCAAATCACCCCGGAGCGCACTCTTCAGGACTTCCTGATCAATCGCTTCGGCCGACAGCTCTACCTCACCTTTTTTAAGAGCTACACCGAAAAGGTCTGGGGAACACCGTGCGAAACCATCAGCGCGGAGTGGGGCGCGCAACGCATCAAGGGCCTGTCGCTCACCACGGCGCTCAAGCACTTTGTCAAAATGCGCTTCCGTCGAGGGCCAGCTGCAGTTGATGATCTCGCGCAAAAGCGTACCGTCACCTCGCTGATCGAACGCTTCCTCTATCCGAAACTCGGTCCCGGCCAGTTATGGGAACATGCCGCAGACCTGATCCAGCAAAAGGGCGGCACCATCGATATGGGATGGAAGGTCGATCGCATTCACTGCAAAGGCAATCGCGTTCTCTTTGTTGAGAGCGTAAACGCCGCAGGCGAGCGCCGCCGTGACCCCGGCGACTATTTCTTCTCCACCATGGCTATGCGCGAGCTGATCGCCTGCATGACCTTCGAAGAAGGCACACCCGGTGTTCCACCCGATATACGCACCATCGCCGAAGGCCTGCAATATCGCGATTTCATTACTGTGGGCCTGCTTGTCGATAAGCTAAAAGTGCACGAGACCGACGGCGGTCTGTTGAAAGATACCTGGATCTATATTCAGGAGCCCGACGTCTTACTTGGCCGTTTACAGATCTTCAATAACTGGAGCCCACACTTACTCGCAGATCCCACCAAGGTATGGATCGGTCTCGAATACTTCTGCTACGACACCGATCCACTGTGGTCCATGCTGGACGACGAGCTGCGTAACTTTGCTGTCAGCGAGGTCGAGAAGATCGGCATCCTGGACGCAGGAGCGGTCAGCGACGCCCACGTAGAGCGTGTACCCAAAACCTATCCCGCCTACTTTGGCACGTACGATCGCTTCGACGAGTTACGCGCCTATGTTGATACTTTCGAGAATCTATTCCTAGTCGGACGCAACGGCATGCATAAATACAACAACCAGGATCACAGCATGCTGACTGCCATGACCGCAGTCGATAACATCCTTGCGGGTGACTTTGATAAGTCGTCACTCTGGAATATCAACACCGAGCAGGACTATCACGAGGAAAAAAAGTAAGTCAGCCAACGGCTGTTTCGCTCTCGGCGCTACATCGGATGCAGATGCTCCACAAACACATCGTGCAAACCCACCCGATGTCGACTGGCATGAGAACCTCTGCGTGCAGCGTACCGTAGATCCACAATCTCTTCTGTGGGCAGTGCGTCACTCGCAAACAGCACGTCACCATCCAGGTCCATCACAATCCGGGTGAGCGTTCCCCTGCCCGGCAGGCATGTTGCAACAACCCGGGGCAAACCGGCCAATGTAGCTTCCATCGCTCCCAGTAGTGCGTTCGCTTCTGCTGTACCGGTTGGCTCAAGCAGCACATCGCAACCCGGCCCGTACGGAGTCTCCGCAGTACCGTCGCTGACCGTGAAGCATTCCATTACAGCGCCAGAGCGGACCAACCACGCGGCGCGTCGTAGCAGGTCTAACCCAACGTATCCGCCGGACAGCGACCCTGCCGTGTTGCCCTCATCTGTGACCAGCAACCGTGCTCCCGGCTTCCCGTGCGACGCCCCGGACACATCCACCAGGCTCAAGAGCACGCCACCGCTGGCGGCAGACGACCGGTGCAGCGCAACGACGTCACTGCGCTCCTTCAGGCTCATAACCCACAGTCTAGATGCGCTCAGGTCGCGACTAAGCGTCGAGGCTAAGGCGCATGAATTCCGCGCTCAATCTCCGCGCTCATGGGACCGGCGGTGCCGTTGGCATTCACCGCCGCCACCCTGTAGCGGTAACGAACTCCAGGATGGATCTCGGTATCCGAAAAACTAAAGGCATGGATTGGCTGCGGCGTAATCGCTGCGGATGCCCTACCGCCCTCAGCCCGGTACACGATATAACCGGCAACACCAGGCTCGTCGCTGGCCTGCCACACCAGGTCAACCTCCGGCGCACCCAGCGTATTCACCACCCCCTCCAATCCAGTGGGAGCTGCCGGTGGCGGCGGCAATGCGTTAGCCGCCACCGTAACTGTCGTCTGCGCGCTGTTCAGTGTCAGTTGCTGCCTGCCGGCGGTTACGATCCGCGTCCGGAATACGGTATAGCTCTGTTCCACACCAGGACGCGCGCCTGCATCGTTCGCCCCGCCTGTGTCGCTTGCGGTTTGTTCCACAGCCAGCGTTTCAGGTCGGCTCCCACCGCCACGAATTACCCGCAGTAGAACCCGGTCACTGGAGCCGCCCCGCTCCGGCTGCCAGCGCAGAGCCACTCCACCGCCCGCTGCCGGCGTCGCTCGCAGCCGGTCCATGGGTGGCACAGCGGCTCCCCCGGCAACCGCAATCTCAACCCCATCCGTGCCGCGTCCCTTCGCATTCACCACGCGCACACGATAATGCAGAACGCGCAGTGCACCCTCTGATGAAGGCGGCGTTAGAACATCGCGAAACATCGCTGGCTTACCGCTTTCCACCAGCACCCTTCCGAACGGAGCGCACGATCCGGGCGGAAAGACCGTGTCCGATCGGCAAATTTCCGCCGTGAACGGCCCTCCTTTGCGACGCGGGGCTGTCAGCGCCACGCCGTCCGTGGTGCGGGACGGCGTCGTCCAGTGCAACTCCACGGCATCCCCAAACCGCTCTGCGGAAAGGTGCTCCACGTTGGCCGGAAGATGCAGCGACGGCGGTTGCAACGGACCCTCGCTTGCACAGCCCGTCAGTCCGGCCGTGGCGGCGGCCACCAGCACCACCCGCAGCCGAACCCACGCGCGGCAGGCCGATTTCGCATGCAAAGTCACAGGTGAAAGCGTAGCATCACACTCTCGCTCCACTCGGGGACGCTTTCACCCACCCATCCGCTGAGAAATCCAATCAGCCTTCCCGCTCGTATCTATTTCAGCGTGTTTCAACTATTTTTAGGCGCGCTGCAACTCGTATGACACAGCAGGCCTTCTATCCTTATGGAGTTCACAATGCCAGCAGAGACCGACACCCCCCAGAAGGTCGAAAAGAAAGCAACAGTTCCAGCTATTCAAGCTACGCCTGATGCTGCGGACGATAGCGTTCGCGTTGCTTCAGAAGCCGCGGAGTCCTTTATCTCGGAAAAGCGTCTTGGAGAACGCATTAAGCAGCTTCGTCTCAAAAAGTCGATGGGACTGGTTGAGGTGGGTCGGCACACCGGCCTTTCCGCCAGCTTTCTCTCACAGCTTGAGACAGGCCGCGTGGTCCCCACCCTGCGTAATCTCGCTCGCATCGCGCTCGTCTTCTCAAAGGATCTGAGCTACTTCTTCGAGCCTGAGCCGAAGACTCTGTTCCGCGTGCAACGCGCCAAAGACCGTATTCGCCTCCCCCAGAGCGGTACCGACGATCCTGTTTATTACTTTGAATCGCTCGGCTACCTCGTCCCAGACCGCCAGCTCGATCCCTACTTCGCGGAATTTCTCCCAAATGTGAAGCCGCGCCGCGCCCATCAGCACCCGGGTTGCGAGTTCCTCTATGTTCTTGAAGGCGATCTCGAGATCACGCACGGCGAGGCACGCAACATCCTGGCTGCGGGTGACGCCGTATACTTCGACGCCAACACCCCGCACAGCTATTGCAACGCCGGCGAACAGCCAGCAAAAGCGCTGATCGTCACGCTGCAGGGCGCCGCGGCATCGCGCACGGACAGCGCCGGCAACGGAGGCCTTCGCCGTCCTCTACCCGCTCCAGGCGTGGTCATGCGTCCGCGCATCACCGACGAGCCGGGTACGCAAGCGACCCAATAACTGTAACTGGACGGAAGCAACCAGGGGTGACGTGTGAGCGTTGCCCCTCTCTTTTGCTGGTAAGCATGTTGCGAGTATGCCTTTACGTCTGCAGATATAAGCTTCGTCAGGCGCTGTAAAAGAACGCCTCAACAGCCAGCCAGTTCTCCATCCGGCGCCACTCCGTCACGCCGTGGTTGTGCGGCGCCGAAAACAGTAAACCCTCCCCACGAAACGCGCGCAACTGCCGCGGATTGTCATCAATCAGGTAGTCCGCCGCCAAAATGCTCTTGTCACCGCAAAAGACGGTGTGCGATGGCGGAATGAACGCGAAGTGGTGTGCCATCCAGCGAAATTTCGCCGCAAAGCTGAACGGGACTTCCATCGCGGCGGAGGCCACAAACACCTCGTGGTCACGGCTCAGTCGCTTCAGCACGCGCTGTGAATCGGCCATCACGGGTAGATCTGCAAAGAAGTCAGGCTCATTCAGGTAGCCTTCCAACGCCACATGCCGCTCAGGCGGCACCACTTGCCACAGCCACTTGCCCTCCAGATTCCCGGGCGTGATCGATGTCCCAAAGTCAGCGTTGTAACGGCGTAGATGCTCAGCAACGGTGTCCGCCATCACCTCATCCATGTCCACACAAATTCGTGCCATGGTTTTGACGGTAGCATGGCGAGGATGCACCGTTTCTGGTGCAAGCGCAATTTACTGCACCGGCAAGGCAGCTCTGCCCATCTGAAATGGGCAATGGCAGCCACAGCAGTCGAAGAACAAACAGGCCAGTCGGCCGCGGTACAGGCCGCGGCGCACGTGCCTTGGAAACCGAAGCACAACCAGTGGCTCATCGCCCTCACGGTTACGCTGGCCACCTTTATGGAGGTGCTCGACACCTCCATCGCCAATGTCGCGCTGCCGCATATCGCTGGCGGCCTTGGCGCATCGCAGGACGAAGCGACCTGGGTCATCACCAGCTACCTTGTCGCGAACGCCATCATTCTGCCGGCCTCGGCGTACATGACCACGTTCATTGGCCGCAAAAAGTTCTACATGATCTGCGTGGTCATCTTCGGTATCTCATCGATGATGTGCGGCCTTGCGCCCTCGCTGCCAATCCTGATCCTCTTCCGCCTCCTCCAGGGCGCGGGCGGTGGTGGGCTCGGACCCAGCGAACAGGCCATCCTCGCCGACACCTTTGAACCCAAGCAACGAGGGCAGGCCTTCGCACTCTACGGCCTCGCCGTCGTCGCGGCGCCCGCCATCGGCCCCACGCTCGGCGGCTGGATCACCGACAACTACGACTGGCGATGGATCTTTTTCATCAACGTGCCCGTCGCCATCCTGTCACTCATTCTCACCAGCCGCATGGTGGAAGATCCGCCGCACATCGTTGCGGAAGTCGCCGAGAGCAAGCGCAAGGGCCTCAGCCTCGACTACTTCGGCTTCGGCCTGTTGGCACTCGGCTTCGGATCGCTCGAATTTGTACTCGATAAAGGACAGGAAGACGACTGGTTCGGATCGCACATCATCACGTTTTTCATCGTGATCTGCGCCGTGTCGCTCGTCATACTCATTATCTGGTCGCTCTATCAGGGCAGTAAGGGCAACCGCCCCATCCTCAACCTGACGCTCTTCAAGCGCGGCTCCTTCGCCATTGCCTTCATTCTGCTCTTTATCCTTGGCTTCTCGCTGTACTCGACCACAGTCCTCGTACCGCAGTACGTGCAAACCCTGCTGGGTTACACGGCGGAGCTTGCAGGCTTCGTCATGTCGCCGGGCGGCTTAATCATCATGCTCATGATGCCCGTGGTCGGCATCCTCATTACCCGCGTCGACCCGCGCGCCATGATCACCTTCGGCTTCCTCATCATGACGTCCTCGTTGCTTGCCATGCACCAGATGCTGGCGCTCGACTCCAGCTTCAAGACGGTGATGTGGCTGCGCGTGTGGCAGGGCGCGTCGCTCGCCTTTCTCTTCATCCCCATCAACACCATCGCCTACAACGGGGTGCCAAGGTCACAGAACAACGATGTCTCCGGCCTCTCCAACCTCGCGCGTAACGTGGGCGGATCGGTCGGTACGGCGTTCGTCGCCACCATGCTCTCCCGCCGCGCACAGGCGCATCAGGGCAGCATGATCCGAAACATGAACACCGGCAGCCAAGCCTACACGGACCGCATCAACTCCGTCTCAAGCTATCTGCAGGGACGCAGCGGGCCCGGCGGCGGCAACCACGCCGACGCGATTGCCGCGGCACAAAGTAACATCTACAACATGCTCCACAACCAGTCGCAGATGCTGGCCTACCTCGACATCATCGCCATACTGTCCATCTTCACCGGCATCATGATTCCACTCATTTGGCTCGTGAAAAAGCCGGCGCCACCTGCCGGCGACGCGCCCGCGCACTAGCGGCCAGCGTGTAAGACAACAAAGGCCCTCGCCAACCACGAGGGCCTTTCTTCAGGAGCGGGCAGCGGCCTTGAGGCCGCTTAAAAGGCCTGGTCAATCCGAAGAGCTTAGCCTGGGTGAGCATGCCTTTATGGCAGCGTAGGCGACATCACCGATCCCGGTGATATCTCCGGCGTAGCACCCGGCATCGTGTCGCGATCCTTCGCCCAGTTCGTCACAATCGACCGTACCACCACATCACCCACGCGAAACGCCGTATCCAGCGACGGCATAAACGCGCTGTACTTCGTGATCTTCGTCTCCGCCAGGCTCTCCGCGGCGGTAATGCCTTCGCGCTGCTGGTCATAATTGCTCGCAGTACGCAGCACCAGCACGCGCTTGTCATCCACCTTGCCAGCGCGAGCCAGCCATGTCAGGCTCTGCAGCGTGCCGGTGTCTTCCATGCCGCAAATGGCATACGTACCATTGCCGCCGGTCTGATATTTCACCCAATCGCGAGCCCACTGGTTCAGCAGCTTGCCATGCCAGAAGGTGCCCGCGCTCAGGTTGTCGCCGCGTAGCACGAACGGCGGCTTCTTCGCGTTATCACCGGCAAAGCTCTGGCGACGATCGCGAATGTCAGCCGTATCCAGCAGCTTCACATCCTTCGTCAGGTTGAAGGCCCAGTCCACCAGCCCTGTGTTCAGGTGGAAGACAACGCCATTGTCCTCGGTGCGCGGTCCTTCATACGGCTTGCTCATTCGTAAAGGCACATAGCCCGTGGGCCAGTCCTTCGGCGCCTCGCGCGGGTCAATTTCATGGGCAATGTCGCCATCCACAATCCAGTCCGACCACACCGCCGATCCAAGCGAACCCATCTTCGGATCGATCCCGCCAATACCGGCAACCAGCCAGTACGCATGCGTCAGATCGAAGCGCGGATCGCTCCCAAGCGCCATCACCGTTGCCGCCGCTCGCGCGGTCCCGATGCCTGTGACGATCCCAAGCACGCCATCGTCATTCATCATGGCGTCGTGGTACGCACTCGGCAGCGTGTAGCGTTTCGTCAGGTGCTCGCCCTCGGCCCAGTGCTGAAACTCGCCGGGAAAGTCGCCCGTATCATTGCCCACCTCAAACATGGTGAGCACCACAACCTTTACGGGAATCTTGGCAGGAACAGCCACGCGCGCCTGTGACCATGCAGACATGCCGCCAAGCAGCAAGAGTGACGCTAAGAGTGAACGCATGCAGCTATGCTACTGCCTCTCAAGCGGCTACTGCCTCGTGCAAGCGCCCAGCCCGGAAGGAGCAGTGGGCTTCAGCCTACTGAATAGATCGCACGAACAAGGCCTGTAGCCCTGGCTGGCAGCGCTACTGCTTCGCGGCGGGCTCCTCATACAGGTTTTCCAGCAGCCGTCGCGCAATCCGGTAACAATCGCATGCAGCCTCTTCCATGCGTGGGCGGTCCACGATCGTAACCACCCCTCGCCTGTAGCGGATGAGACCACTCCGTTGCAGCAGCCCAGCCACCAGCGCTACTGTAGTCCGCCGTGTGCCCAGCATCTGCGACAACGACTCCTGCGTAAGCGCCACCGTCTCCGATTGGCTTCGGTCCGCAGCCGTCAACAGCCAACGTGCAAAGCGCTCTGAAGCGTGGTGCAGTTTATTGCACGCCGCAATCTGATTCATCGTTAACGTTTGCTGCTGGACCGACTGCAGCACACGCTCGCGAATCTCGGCAGACTCCTCAAAGACACGCCGCAAATCGTTGATGGGAACGCGGTATCCCGTGCCATTGATCTGCATGATCCAGCGTGCCACGGGCAACAGCGGTCCCAGCAAGGCTGTGGTGCCCACGATCCCCTCGTTACCAATCATGGCAATCTCAGCCGAACCGCCGTCTTCCAGCGTTACAACGTGGGATGCCAGGCCAGAGGTCAGAAAGTACGCATGGGTGTCACGCTCGTTGGGCTCAACCAGCGTGGTGTGTTGCGGCAGTTTGACAGCCGTAGCTACACCAAGCAGCCGCGTCCGGGCGCTTGCGGAAAGGGTCTGAATAAGTCGGTTTACGGGCGCGGCCATCAGTAGAGTTCCGGCAACCTTAGGAGGAAATGGGAGAAGCCCAGCAAAGGGCGAGGTAAAGGAAGAGCAGTACAAGAGCTCAGGACGTGCAAACACATTCGAGACAGTAAATTGTGATGGGCGAGGATACTGCCCGTTATCGAACAGTGCGTACGCAGCTTTGTTACAGGGAACATACGGCGTGGGCAAAAGCCGCAATCGTCGCACTTAATTGTTTGCACAGTGTGCAGCCTTCAGCGTGCAGATACCCCAGTATTGTCCGATATCAGGCAGACGAGCTTCAACTCGCGCACCAAGATCAATAGTTAATTCCATGGACCCTTCCCATAAGGACGTCGTGCTTTGCTTCAGCCACGATGACATGCTGCGCATGACGCGGCAGTGGCTGCTGGTCCGTGCTGATTATGACGTCGTTACTGTCGCTAACGAGACCGAGTTCCGCAAACGCATCTGCGAACGTCCCGTGGCGCTCGTTGTGTTCTGCCACACGGTCAAGGCGACAGAATGCGAACGCTCCGCAGCCTTTGCGCAGGAACACTGTCCCGGAGCTCGCTTCCTCGTGCTGTTTGCTTCGCAGCTATCGTGCAATATTCAGGCGGACTACGCCACACTCGCGATCGCAGATGGACCCGCGGCATTTGTCCAGACCGTCTCCAGAATGCTGCCAAAGCGAGCGGGAGACTAGACACCCTTCTTCTGCGGCTCCCAGATAAACTTATGCACCTGCAACGAGAGCCGCGCGGGCAAGCCGTCGTCCAACATCCAGCCCACTAGGTCACGCGCATCCAGCTCCATGTTGTCGGCCGTCCGCAGAGGCGATGGCGCCTTGATAAATGCCGGCGAAAGCAGAATCGCTCCCAGCGTGCCTCCGGCAATCTTCGCAGCCAGGTGCTCGCGGACGAAGTCGCGCGCAAACTCGTAATCCACGCGATCGCGCAGTACAAACTTCACCTCATCGCGCGCAGTCAAGGTCTCCAGGTTGCTCATCCGGAACGACCCAAACGCGCTACCGCTGCCCGGACACTTCACATCCACAATCTTGTGGACAGCCGCCGGTACTTCCCCCAGCGGGCGCTCGCCACTGGTCTCCATCATCAGCGTGTAGCTGGTCGTGAAATCGTTCAGCAGCCGATCCATTAACGGCAGCAGATCACGCGCTTGAAGCATCGGCTCGCCGCCGGTAAACTCCACCAGCGTGCATGGTGCCAGCGCCTCAATCCGGGCCACCACCTCGTCCTCAGTGAACGCCTGCCCGCCGGTAAACGTGTACTCCGAATCGCACCACGCACAACGCAGATTGCATCCGGCAAACCGCACAAAAATGCACGGCACACCCGTAAACGACGACTCGCCCTGCACGGATTTGTAGAGCTCAATCAGGCGCATGGCTTACGGCCCTTCCGGCTCAACAATAGTTACGCCGGCCAACCTTGCTGCCTGTACCAGCTTCTGATCGAAACTGGCGAGAGGAAGACGCTCCTGGATTGCAAGCTGCAGGTAGACCGCGTCGTACGCAGTCAGCCCAGATGACATGATCGCGAATAGCTGTCCCTGAATATCCTGCGCTCTTGGCTGCTCAATGGTGTGTACGTACAGCAGTTGCAAGGTCTGCATTGCGGTCATCAAAGCATCTGCGGAGATTCGCTTCCTGCGAACGGCGATTCCAAGGATATTGGCGACTTCGATGTGCCAGAGCGGAGGAACTACAATCTCCGACCGCAGAGCAAGCGAGTAAAGTGACTCTGTCTCAGGCGTTGCCTCGTCCAGGAAGCACCAACTCAGCGCCACCGACGAGTCAATAATGAACCTCAATACTTATGTCCCTCATGAATAAATTCGCGCCAGGGGCGGCCTTCGCGCCCAAGCTGAGCGCCCGAGCGCTGCAGATTCGCCCGCCATTCTTCCACAGTGTAGGGTTCTGTCCTCTCTGGATCGCTCTTCGCTTGGTGCTTCAGCCCAAGCAGACCTTCAACATATGCATCTACACTTACACCGGCATCTGCCGCGCGCTCTGCCAGCATCTGGGCAGTTGCTTCTCTAAGCTCGATCTGCATACGGCCCTCCGTGTTCCAAAATTCTACTCGTAGTACGTCGCCTGCGATGTATTGGTCTCGAAGATGGTGCTGCTCTTCACGCGGACACGCCCGGCCGTACTGTCCTTCAACCGCGCATTCGTCTCGTCGAAAAAATACTTCGCGAGGTTTTCAGCCGACGGATTCACCACGTCGAACGGCGGCAGATCGTTGATCATCTGGTGATCCAGATACCCCACCACCGGCTTAAGAATGTCCTTCAGCACTTTGAAGTCGAGCAGCAGGCCGTTGCTCTCAAGCTCTGCGCCGGCAAGCGTCACCAGCACGCGATAATTATGGCCGTGCGGGTTCTCGCACTTGCCGTAGTACTCGCGCAAATAATGCCCGGATGAAAAATGGGCCTCAACCGTTACCTCGTACATGCTGCTCCCAAACGATAGCCGCCCTGATCAGCAGCTCTGATATCCAGTGTATTAGCCGCGCCTGCGGTTCTTGTCCTTCAGCGCCTTCATCGCGGCCTGCCGCTGCTGGTATGCGCGATGCACACCAGCCTGGCCGCCGGGAGTTCGTCGATCTGTCTGCTCAAACATGTGTTGCAGCACGCCCATCAGCGCCGTCACCAGCGCCAGCAGTAGCAATACGATGCCGATGGTCCGCCACAGGCTTTCATCGGAAGGCGTGCCAGCCTCATGCGCAAACCCCGTCAAAGCCATCATGTAGGCGACGATCGAGAAGAACGTGAGCGTCCCGGCCAGGATGTACAGATTGCGGCTCAGCATGGGTTACGCCGCTGTCGACCCGTGATCGCTCATCGTCCGCGACGCAGCCGTCAATGAAGCCGCAGCCCATGGCAGCGCGAAGAACACCGCCGAGAATACAAGCGTCGACGCCAGGTCATTGCGATAGAACGGCAACCCAGCCTCGTAGCAGGCGCCCAGTCCAGCAGCCGTATGCGGATACATGCTGCTGTGCAGCCACACCATGCCGTTGCTCAGCAGAAAGAAACCCGTGGACGAAGCCAGTGCCGCTACTGCCACGCGCACAACTCCATGCTGCCGATTCAGAGCCGCCGAAGCCGCCAGGCAAACCGCGCCATACCAGAGCCACGTGGGCAGATAGCTCACGATATGAAATGGGTAGCCGTAGGCGTAGACAGTCAGCCACCAATCCGTTGCCGCTAACACCGCAATCGCTATCGCAACACGCCAACGTTGCTCAGGCATAAGCCTCGATCCAAAGAATAATAGCCCCGCGCCCACCATCGTCACGTTCGCACCCGTCAGGTGCAGCAGATGCGGCAGCACGCGGCTGAGAACGGCAAGGACGAGGACAACGTAGGCGATAACCATGCACTTATGGTACGCCAGCGCCGCCCGGCGCAGAATGATCCAGCCGCTCCTAATGCGGTAAAGTCTGCCGGCTAACGCCCATGTAGATGCGGCGTACTTTCATCTCATCGTCAATCCACACCTCAGCCCCAAGCGGAGCCTTGCCGGACGCTCCGTGCATCAGCAGCGTGTCGTATTTAAAGCGCGGATCTGAAAACTGGACCACGTGCGCCGCGCCATCCGCCGTTGACAATGCCATCTCCGGATGAACCAGCGCCGCAGGTCCGGCATCCACGACCACGGGAAAGGCCGACCAGTCCAGATACACCCGGCCCAGCCAGCTGCGCTTCGCTGCCGCAATCACAGGCGTCTCCGCCAGCTTGGCATAGATTTCCTGCGGGTCCGTGTCGAAGGTGGCCGACTTCACGTTGATTGTTCCGGCCTGCAGGTTGAGCGGCGTCTCGATCACGGCATGCCACGTCTCGCTTCGTATGGGATACGGGCTATCGGACACCCGCAGCACCTCGCCGCCACGCACTTGCTGCGCCTTGGTCAGTGCATCGGCGTCCGCGTGCGCCAGGCCGCGCTGTACCAGCATCCCCGCCACGACAACCAGCGCCGCGATGGAAAGGGCACGCCCCTGGTACTTAGGACGTCGAATTCCAATCTCACTATGGATCAACGAAAGCACCAGCGGCAGCAACAAGGCCAGCCCAAGCGAGAGCAGTACAACCGGCTCCACAATGAAGAACAGCTCGCCCGCAAACCACCGTGGATAGAATGGCGCAAACGGCCGGACACCGTAGTTGTTGGTCCAGTCCAGAAACACATGGGTGCACAGCGCTGCCAGTGCCATCAGCCACAACACGGGCCAGTTCGCAGGTGCCGGCTGATCGACGGAACGATGTTTCTTCCAAAGACGTCGTGTCCTGTGCAGTGCATAGAACAACGCCACGACCGCAAGCGCCTGCAGCGGCAACGACCACAGCGCATGCGTCCATCCGCGATGATGCTGAAAGTACAGCAGCGGGCCGCCCAGTCGGTACACATAGTCCGCATCCGGCAGTTCCGCCGCAATCACGCACGCCGCGGTGGCATACCGCGCACGCGCAGGAAAACCGCATGCCCGCGACAGACACGCACCGGTAAGCAGATGTGTTACGGGCTCCACTCCCCGAAGCATACACAAGACGTTTGTGCCTGGCCGCAACATTCCGGCGATACTTGGAACCAGCCGGCTTCTTTCGCTAACCCAACCGCGGCTCGAAGCATAGAGTGACGTGCATCGAACGCCACGGCGTCCTACACTGCTAACGCTTATGTCTTCAGTAAATCCAGCCTCGCCCCAGCAAGCCATCGCCGCCCTGCGAACCGAGATCGCGCACCACGAACACCTGTACTACGTGCTGGACGCGCCCGAGATCACCGACGCACAGTATGACCGGCTGATGAACCGCCTGAAAGCGCTCGAAGCCGAGCACCCGGACCTCGTCACCCCCGACTCACCCACCCAGCGCGTCGGCGGCAAGCCAAAAGACGGTTTCGCCAAGGTAGCGCACTCGCGCCCCATGCTTTCCCTCGACAACGCCTACAACGAAGTCGAGCTTCGTGCCTGGGCCGACCGCGTCACAGGCGCGCTGCACCCCAACGATGTCCTCGAATATGTCTGCGAGTACAAGCTCGACGGCCTCTCGCTCGCGCTCCACTACGAGCCCGGCACCCACCACTCCGCACACCTGCTGCGCGGCATCACACGGGGCGACGGCACGGTAGGTGAGGACGTCACCGGCAACGTCCGCACCATCCGCTCCGTGCCGCTTTCCGTCTCGTCTAACAAGTTGCAGACAGCTGGACTTCCTGCCTCGTTCGAAGTCCGCGGAGAAGTCGTGATGCCGCAGAAAGCCTTCGAGCAGATGAACCGCGAGCGCGAAGCCGCTGGCCAATCGGCCGCCGCAAACCCGCGCAACGCCGCCGCGGGCACCATCCGTACCGTAGAACCTAGCATCGTCGCCCAGCGCCGCCTCGACTACTACGCCTACTTCCTGCTCCGCGATGGCGACTTCCTTCTACCCACCCAAAGCGAAACCCTCGCCGCACTCAACACTGCGGGCTTCAAGACCAATCCCCACGCCCGCATCGTCGCCACCATCGACGACGTACTCGCCTTCATCGCAGAGGCCGAAACCAAACGCGACAGCCTGGGGTACGAGATCGACGGCATCGTGATTAAGGTGAACGCTGTCAGCCAGCAGCGCCGCCTCGGCTTCACCGGCAAGGCGCCGCGCTGGGCCATCGCCTACAAGTTTGCTGCACGTGGTGCCGTCACCAAACTGCTCGACGTCCTCTTCCAGGTGGGCCGCACCGGCAAGCTCACACCCGTCGCGGCGTTGCAGCCAGTCGGCATTGGCGGCATCACCGTCGCTCGCGCCACGCTCCACAACCCCGACGAGATCGCCCGCCTCGGCGTCCGCATCGGCGACTATGTCGGCGTCGAACGCGGTGGCGACGTCATCCCCAAGATCACCGAAGTGATCGAAGACGCCGAACATCCACGCGGCACGCGTGACATCGTCTTCCCCACCCATTGCCCCAAGTGCAAGCAGCCCGTCGTACGCGAAGAAGGCGAGATCGACTTCCGCTGCGTCAACGCAAGCTGCCCCGCACGCCTCAGCGAAGAATTGCTGCACTTCGCCTCGCGCGGCGTCATGAACATCGAAGGCCTGGGCGAAGCCATGGTCGCGCAACTGCTCGGCCACCCGCTCAACGATCCCGTCTCACTCGCCGAAGCAGCTCCTCCCGAAGCCGCAATACCCACTACCGGCAATGAACCCTTAGCGGCCTTTGCGCAACCTTCGCGTTCTGCTTTTAGCTCGTCCGAAGAGCGAACGGACGCAACCGAAAGCACCGCCGACGAACCCACCCGCGCCGCGCTCGTCCACACCGTCGCCGACCTCTACAACCTCAAAGCCGAAGACCTGCTCAAGCTCGAACGCGTCGGCAAAAAGACTGCCGATGCCCTCATCGCACAAATCGAAAAAACGAAGCAGGCGCCGCTCTACCGCGTCATCCTCGGCCTCGGCATCCGCCACGTGGGCGAACGCACCGCGCAGGATCTCGCCAACACCTTCGGCAGCATGGACACCATCATGAACGCCACTGCTGAAGAACTCGTCCAGGCCGAAGGCATCGGCCCCATCGTCGCAGAAACCATCGTCGACTTCTTCAGGATCGACAAGAACCGTGACCTCGTCGAAGCCCTCCGCAATCACGGCCTGCAGTTCACGGCAGAGAAGAAGGTCGTCGGCACCGCACTCGCGGGCCAAACCTTCGTCCTCACGGGCACGCTGCCCACGCTCACCCGCGACGAAGCCAAGGCGCGCATTGAAGCCGCAGGCGGCAAGGTCTCCGGCTCCGTCTCCAAGAAGACATCGCACGTCGTCGCCGGTGAAGAGGCCGGCAGCAAGCTGGAAAAGGCACGGGAACTCGGTGTCAACATTCTCGACGAAGCTGCATTCCTCACCTTGCTGGAACGCTGACGAAGCATGAAAAGCAGCAAAAATCATCCATAAATCGGTACATTCAACCCTCTTCCAGAAGATTCTTCCGCCGTCGCCCATGACGTCCAATGTGGAGAATGAAGAAGGAGGTAAACACGATGCAGCTCTTGAAGATCATGCTTGCAACAGTCCTGGTTTTGGATGCGGCACTTGTAATGACCACCACGGCTGCGCCGACCACCAGCCCTGTTCAGGCAGTGGGCTTTAATAACGACGCCGACGGTAGTGGCAGCCTCTCTCAGGCGGCAGCAGCAAACACGAACCTACAGTAAGCCGCGCCACAATATACAAACGCGCTACTGAAAGTACCGTAACGCTATCTCCGTAACCAGTGCAGTATCTTCCTGGATTGAAGTGGTCTGCCAACCTTCTACTCTGCGCTCACACATGCCTCGCAGCATATCCATCACAGCCCATCCGAGCAGTTCCACAGGCTTTTCCGGCAACTCGCCACGAGCCATCGCGTCGCGAAGAATCGTCAGCAGGTGGCCCACGCTGTCCTGCAGGATTTCCTCAGTGCGTTTCTGCTGACGCTTTTCCCGCCCCACCGTCATGACCATGCGGTAGAGCTCGCCTTGCGAGCTCCAATACTCCAGTCGCACCCGTACGAAAACTCGAATCCGCTCCTCAACCGTTGTAGCCGTCTCCAGTTGCCCCGCCACCATGGTCTGAAGCTCTGCCACCGCGTGTGCAAACGCCGCTTCGTAGATAGCCTCTTTGGAGTCGAAGTAGAGGTACAGCGTACCCTTCGCAATGTGCGCCTGTGCAGCTACATCCTCCGCTCGTGTGCTGCCAAACCCCTTCTTAGCAAAGACCTTCAGCGCAGCGGCAATAATCTCGGAGCGGCGCATGTCCGTCAATACGCGACGTCGCGTCTGCTTCTGTGCGGACGAGCGCGCGGCCTTGGACGCAACAGGCACGCACTAAAACTACCATGGGCCGTTTGTCCGGTTTCGAACCAAACCGAATCCTTCCGCATTCTGAAACATCAAAATGACCGTAAAGTCATTCGCCTGCCATGCCGCATGTACTGGAAGAACCCGATACCGAGCACCCGGCTGAATCAGCCATGGAACGCGCCGAAGCCCCACTCGCCGGCAGCGCTCCCGAGTTTGAACCAGGCCACCCTCTTGCAATCATTGAAGCACCCGGTCCTCGTATCTTCAACCCGTGGATCATCGCCCTCGTTGTCACCATGGGCACCTTCATGGAGGTTCTTGACACCTCCATTGCCAATGTGGCGCTCCCGCACATCGCCGGCAGCCTCTCCGCATCACAGGACGAGAGCACATGGGTGCTCACCAGCTATCTCGTCGCCAACGCCATCATCCTGCCCATCTCCGGCTGGATCTCCAGCGTCTTCGGCCGCAAGAACTTCTACCTCGTCTCCGTCGTGCTGTTCACCGTCTTCTCCGCAGCCTGCGGCATCGCGCCCACGCTCGCGGCGCTCGTCATCTTCCGCGTCCTGCAGGGCCTCAGCGGTGGCGGCCTGCAACCCTCCGTGCAGGCCATCCTCGCCGACGCCTTTCCTGGCGAAAAACGCGGCATGGCTATGGCCGTCTATACCGTGGCCATCCTCGTCGCACCGGTGCTCGGCCCCACGCTCGGCGGCTGGATCACCGACAACTACTCCTGGCGCTGGATCTTCTACATCAACATCCCCGTCGGCATCCTTTGCGCCTTCTTCACACGCATGGTCCTGCAGGACCCGCCGCACCTGGTGAAGACACGTGCCGCCATGAAGGGCAAGCCCATCCAGATCGACGGCATAGGCCTTGGCCTCGTCTCACTTGGCCTCGCCGCAACAGAGATCGTGCTCGACCGAGGCCAGGAACTCGACTGGTTCGGCTCCACCTTCATCACCTGGACCGCCATCGTCGCAGGCTTTGCCATCGTCTCTGCCATCATCTGGGAGTTGCACGTCGACAAGCCCGTCGTGAACCTTCGCCTCCTTAAGGAGCGCAACTTCCTCTTCTGCTGCACCATCGTGCTGGGCATGTATACAGCGCTCTATGCGTCCACCTTCCTCCTGCCGCAATTCATGCAGGAACTCCTCGGCTACGACGCCACCACCGCAGGCATCGCCGTCTCTCCCGCGGGCCTTGTCACGATGCTTGAAGTCCCGCTCATCGGCTGGCTCATGAGCAAGGGCACCGACGCGCGACGCATGATCGCCTGCGGCATCGTCACCATGACCGTCGGCACCTACTGGTGCTCGCTCCTCAACCTCGGTGTCGCCGAACGCGACCTTATCCTGCCACGCATCGTGCAGGTCATGGGCCTCGGCATGACCACCGTACCGCTCAGCACCATCATGTTCCGCTTCCTGCCCGCGGACCAGACCAGCAACGCCGCCGGCATCTACGCGCTGGTGCGCAATGAGGGCGGCTCCATCGGCATCGCACTCTCCAGCACCTTCTTGCAGCGCATGACACAGGCCCACCAGACCTACATCGGCGCCAACGTCACCGCCTCCAGCGCGCTCGCCATGAGCGATGTCCGCGCCGCAGGCGCAGCCATCGGCGGCTCGGCGGCAGACCAAAGCTACTCCGGCCTCGCCACGCTCTACCATCAGGTACAAACGCAGGCCTCGCTGCTCGCCTACATGGACCAGTTCCGCCTCTTCGCCTATCTGCTCGCCTGCCTGCTGCCACTCGTCCTGTTGCTCAAGCGGCCACCACGCATCGTGGGCAAGATCACACTGGACGCGCACTAAACACCGCCAGTAGGGTACGGGTCGGTAGCGCGGACCTCAGCCATCACCTTCTCCAGCGACAGCGGTACGCCGAAGTCAGGCTTGGCGCTGCCGGGCGTGCGCACCCAGTTGTAGATGCGCTCGATCATCGCTGCTTTTGACCTCCAATCAAACAAGACTCTCGCTCGCTGCTGCGCGCGGAGTGACATGGCATGAAGCCGCGCGGGATCGCAGGCAATCTCCTCAAGCCTTGTTCCCAGAGCAGCCGTAATCTCTCCGCGCGTGCCGAGCGGCAGCGCAAAACCAGTGTCGGCATCAATGTATTCGGGCGGCCCACCGTAATCCACGACAACGGGCACAGCTCCCATGTACATCGCTTCCATGACAACGGCACCCCCAAACTCGCGAATGGACGGAAAGCACAGCAGGTCAGCTTCCACGAGTTCCCGCTGAACCTGCGTGTGATCGAGATCGCCTGCGAAGGTTACGGCATGACTCACGGCAAGGCTGGCCGTCCGCGCCTCAAGCGCATCACGCATCGGTCCACCGCCCACAATGCGCAGCGTGGCGCGTCCATCCGCCAGCAACGGAGCCGCTGCCTCAAGCACAATGTCCGGCCCCTTGTAAGCCACCAGCCGTCCCACGTATACGATGTGCAACGGTAGCTTTGCCTTACGTGTGCGTGTGGCCGAGAACCGGCGTGCGTCGATGCCGTTCTCCGGCATGTAGATTGTCTGCGGCTCAAACGCAGCGGGATTGCGCGCCAACATATCACGCGAGCCCAGCAGCAGCGCGTTTGCGCGGGAGCGAACAGCCGTAAGCCCTGGCACAAGCCGGACGAGCCCGCGAAGATAGGACATCCACTCGCTCTCTGCGCGGCGTACGTCTCCATAGCCGGGCGGCCACGCAAGTCCACCATTCAGCGGGCCCACCACCAACGGAGTCTTCAGCCGTTTCATGCGCAACGCAAGCACGCTCGCGTGATCAGGGCTGATGGGCGAAATGCGATGCACCACATCGAACCCGCCCGCAACCAGATCGTCGCGAAACCGCCGCCAAACCCGCCATTCAAACGCAACATGGACGGGCAGCGACAGGGCCTGCCAGAAACCCCATCCACGCTCGCTGCCACGCCCAAACATCCTGTCACGGATACCTTCCCGCACACGTTTCAAAGAGCGGAGATCGATCGCCGTGAAGTCACGCCCTTCCACCAGCCCTGCACGGATCAGCGGATCGCGGCTGGTTGCTTCCGTCACGATGTGAAGATCGACGCGCTCTCGCAGAGCCTCAGCCTGTGACCAGCCGATAAGGAAGCCCGCTCGCAATTCAGGATTGCAGGACTCGCTGACGAGCAAGACCCGGCATCGGGAAGGTGAGGTTGGACTGGCGGGCATCCGCCCAAGTATAGATGCAGTACCAGCTGTAGTGGGACGCAACGAACAGCTCCGTTACGATGCCAGCATGCCGCGCGATGAAGGTCTCGAGCACTGATCGAAGAAGCACTCGAAGGCAGAACCGGCGTCACGAAGAAGCCCATGTTCGGCGGCATGGCGTTCACGCTGAACGGCAACCTGCTGTTCGGCGCACGCAAAGGCAACCTGCTCGAGACCCCTCCTAAGAAATTCACTCACAAAGCAGTTATGCGAGATTCCGCTTATACAGCGCAGTCAGTTCTGACCACGCCCGCTCCGCGCCGGCCGCGTTGTACACCTCGCTGCCCCGCACGGTCCATCCGTGATTGCAGCCATCGAACACCTCAACCGTCGCCTTCAGGTGGGCAGCCGCAAAGGTTTCCTTCAGCTTGTCCTTGTCCGTCGGTGCCCGTTGATCGTCGTTCGCGGCCACGCAGCACAGCACTTCGGCCTTCATCTTGGGAATCATCAGATGTGGGCTGTCCGGCTTGTCCGTCACCAATCCGCCGCCATGGAACGTGGCTGCCGCGCCAATGCGGTCGGGCCGCGTTCCGGCTGCGCGGAAGGTCAGCGGGCCACCCATGCAGTAACCCTGAACACCCATTTTCTTCTTCTTGTCTGTCTGCGAGAGTGTGTCCAAATAGGTCGTGTGGTCCTTCGCATCGCTGATGCCGGCATCTGCCGTCAATGCAGCGGCCATGGGCATCACCTTGGCGCGGTCTTCCGGCTTGTTAAAGTCAAACGAGCCGTCCACAACAGGCGCCTTCGCATTGCGGTAAAAAGGATTCGGCACCAGGACCACGTAGCCCTCGGCAGCAAGCCTGCGGCCCATCTCACGGAACACCGGGCGCAAGCCAAGGATGTCCGTCCACACCAGCACAGCCGGCCAGGGACCCTTGCCTTCGGGGTAAAACAGCGCCGCATCGCATGTGCCGGACGCCATCGGCACGTTGACGTCCTTCTCGACGACCTTCGCCTGCGCACCGGCAGGCACAGCGCTCAGCACAGCCGCGGCTGCCACGGAACTGACCACGAACGTCCGCCGTGACACTGCCGAATCATGCGTCAATCCCTGATGGATAAACTCATCGCACATACATTCACCTGCCTCTTATCCCGCCAGTATCGCGCAAACAGTATTCGCCTGTCGATATGAGACGCCGATGGAAAGTCAACCTTTCAATAAAACCACAGGTTTCGCTAGTCCTTACTAAAGCTCGTAGCCGCCCGTTCGTCATGCCGCTCCACCGCAAGCGCGATCAGCCGATCGATCAACTCGCGATACCCAATGCCCGTGGCCTCCCACAGCTTGGGATACATGCTGATGCTGGTGAAACCGGGCATGGTGTTGATCTCGTTCAGATAAATCCTCGGCGCGCGCTTTGACTTCGGGTCAGCTGCCTCCATCAGAAAGTCGACGCGCGCAAGCCCCGCGCAGTCGCATGACTTGAACGCCGCAACAGCCATGGCCTGCATCTCCTTGGCTTGCGCCTTCGTGATCTTCGCCGGAATAATCGGCTCGCTTGTGCTGGTTGCGTCGTACTTGCTGGCGTAGTCGTAGAACTCGCGGTCCGGCACGATCTCACCCACAACGCTCGCGACCGGATCGTCATTCCCAAGCACCGCAATCTCAAGCTCGCGCGCCTTGCCCTTGCCCTTCAACGTGCCGTTGCCGCTCACACCCTCTTCAATCACAATCTTGCGATCGAACGAAGCCGCCTCATCCATCGCCTTCGCAAGCTCCGCGCGTTCACGCACCTTGCTGATACCAACTGACGATCCAAGATTCGCGGGCTTCACAAACACCGGGTACTTCAGCTTGTCCTCGATCGCCTTAATATACTTCTTAGGATTCGCCTTCCACTCACCGCGCAGCAGCGTCACGTGCTTCACAATCGGCAGGCCCGCAGCGGCAAACATCGTCTTCATCGCATCCTTGTCCATACCAACGGACGAGCCAAGCACGCCTGAGCCGACATACGCGACATCCGCAAGCTCCAGCATGCCCTGGATCGTGCCGTCTTCGCCGAACGTGCCGTGCAGCACAGGAAAAATCACATCGAGGCCGACAGTGCCCGTAGCCGATGCTTCCAGCGACAAACCCGTTTCAGCAGGCTTTGCGGCAGACTTCTTCGTCTTTGCAGCGATAGCAGGCACGGTCACGCCGGTTAAAAGAGCATCGGCGTCGCCGCCGCCAAGCCACTGCCCGCTTTTCGCAATGCCGATAGGCACAACGTCGTATTTACTTCGGTCAATCGCCTTCAGAATCGAGGCGCCCGAACGGAGCGACACCTCATGCTCGCCGCTCTTGCCACCAAACATCACGCCCACACGCAACTTCTTCGCCACCCGGTACCTCACAGACATCTTCGATGGTAGATGCCGAGTCATTTCCTCACACGAAGCGTGTGACGCGCACGTATCCGTCTGGCTACCTTCGACCATGACATACCGGCAAACAGCGCGTGACAAACACGCCGCAATGCGGCTCTGACATTCGCAAGCGAGCCTACCCACAAATTTTTAGCAGGGAGACACGCGGACCGCCGAACAACGCCGTTTGCTTGCCTTGCGTCCATCCCAACAGCGACACGCTGCGCGGTTGTCGCATAGCTACGTTCCCTTTGCTTTGTTGGCCGTTCCCTCCTGCTTTGGCATCCCCATGCTGAGTCTGTCCCCCAGGAAGCCCTATGCGCACGCCATTCGTCCATGTGTTCTTAGCAGCCGCACTCACAGCCCCCCTTTGCCTCCACGCCCAGGCGCCCGCAAGCTCTCCAGCGACGCCCACCCCTGCATCGACAAAGCCGATGGAGATTGCGAAGAAGCCGCAGGAAGTGCTCCTCAACATGAACATCCAGGACGGCATCCTCAGCGTGGATGGCCTGCTTGCCAAGGTCCACCTCGACTACAAGGTTGTCGATGCGGAGTTCTTCTACTTTTATGTACCGGGCGAAGGCACTGCCGTGGTCTCGCGCTTCAAGACGCCCAACTCCACGGAGATAAAGGACGCCTTTCGCGGCAACGTCCTGCGGTTTGCAACCGGCGGCCACGACTTCAAACTGGAAAACTCCGGCCCCATGCTGACCCGTGGCAGCGCCACCGCATACGTCAAGCTGGATATGGACCGCGAAGCAAAGACGCTCGGCAACTACCCCATGATGGGCTTCGGCACGGTGCCGCAATCGCCTTACGCATGGCCCGCAGCGTTGCCGCTCCCACACCAGGAAACCGCCGCGACCGACTCCGGCAACAGCCTCAAAGCGCCGCCCATCCCGGACTACATGCTGCCACGGCGTATCTCGGTCTCAGTGTCCACCGTGCCGGCGGACGCACCTGCAAAGTAGATTGCCTGTCCTGGCAACATATCCGAAAGCCAGGCAGAACGTTACTTAGCCGGATACAGATCGGTCAGCTTCTTGGCAGGATCGACCTTGCTCAACCGGTACATCAGCACGGCATAGCGCTCCGTTTCAATGGGCTGCTTATTCAGCTCAATCGTCTCGCCCTCCGCATGCAGGCCCGCGCCGGCAGCACCCGTTCCAGCCAGAGCATCCACATACTGCGCAATCTCTGACACATCGCCGCCGCCACGCAGCAGCGGATCGAGTTCCGGCATCTGCGGTGTACCAAGGCTCGTGTTCACGCCGTTCAGCATGCGCAATAGCGCCTGGTTACCCGCTGTCGGGGGCATAGGCGATCCAAAGCCGGTAAACGTGATCGTCGCGCTGGTGCCAGGCAGGTGCTGCGCCACAATCGCCTTCATCTTGGCCGCCGTGCGCTCCTGCTGCTCTGGCGTGATGGCGCGCAGATCTCCTTCCGCAATTGCAACCGGCGGAATCACATTGCCCTTACCCACTGCGGTGTATGCAGGGCTGGCATTGGTCTTGTCCTGCACGATCGACGTGCCGCCCGCGATCAGGCTGGTGTTATAGGTCAGCGACTTGTCCGGCAGCTGCGTGCGGAAAGCATCGAGAATGCGCGCCAGCTCGTAGATCGCGCCATAGCCCATGGCCGGCGAAAACACCTGCGACGAGTGGCCCGTTTTGCCCATAGCCTCCACGTGCCAGCCGCCGCCGCCACGCCGCGACGTGCTGCCGTAATCCACGCCGTCGACCACCATGGTCGTCTCAAACTCCAACGCCACGTCCGACCGCTTCGCCACCTCAAGCAATGGCGCGCGGGCAATCTCTCGCGGTCGGCCACCGCTCTCCTCATCGCCGTCGAGCACCGCGGTGATCTCCGTATCCTTGAGCACGCCCGCAGCCTGCATCGCACGCAACGCGTAAATCATCACCACCAGGCCGCCCTTTTCATCCGCAACGCCAGGGCCAGTGGCAATCTTCCCGTCCGTGCCGGGAACTATCGAATACTTCTGAAAGGGGCTGTCCTTCTCAAACACGGTATCCATGTGGCCCAGCAGCACCATGCGCTTGCCGCAATGGCCCGTACCCGCCGGGCAGGGATGCTCAGCCACCAGCGTCGGCCCACGCTTGACCGCGCTCATATCGACAGTCTTCGTGGCAAAGCCGAGCTTCTTGAACTCCGGCTCCAGCATGTCCTTCACCGCAGCCACACCCGCCGTATTCATGCTGCCGGAGTTGATGTTGACGATCTTCTCCAGCAGCACGATGCCATCCGGAGCCTCACGCTTGGCGGTCGCCGCCATCACCTCTTCAGGCTTGGTAAGGCTCTGCGCCACGGCAGCGCTGGGAAGCCACCCAATGGACAGGCCAACGGTTAAGCAGGCTAACGATACACGTGAGGTCATGCTCACTACGCTAGCAGAGGTATCTGCTCGGCGCTAAGGAGAAACCGCGGCGTCGCGAACCGGCGCGCGAAAGACGACTCTCAATTTGCGCTGCCTTCACATCCACAAACGCAAAGCTTCGGCGTGCGCCGGCATCGGACGTGTAGGACCTGCGCGCACTCGCTGCTGTCCGGAATTGAGAATGCCATCATGAGATCGTCCGTCGCCTCAGGCTGCATCATGTCTATCCTTCTCCTCGCGCCGGCACTCCACGCGGCGGAACCCGCGTCCGACACGGACAAAACCTTCGTCGGTCAGGTATCGCAGGGCGGAGCGTACGAGGTTGCAGCGAGCAAGGTAGCCGTGATGCGCGCCACCATGCCCGACGTGAAGAACCTGGCCATCGCCGAGGTGCACGACCACGAGGGCGTCAGCGTCAACCTAAAGCGCATCTCCGCAGCCACCGGCATCCCCATCGCACCGCAACTCAACGCCGAGTTCACCGATCGGCTAACCAAGCTGAAGACCGTGCCCACTGCAAACTTTGACGCAGCCTATATCGCCGATATGAAGCAGATCCACGACAAGGACGAGAAGCTCTTCGCCAAGGAAGCCACCGAAGGCTCATCCAACTTCAAGACCTTCGCACACGAAACGGACCTGATCGTGAAGCGGCATATCGGCGCTTTGAACGGCTACTAACCGTAGGCGAAAGGCTATCGACCGGTGGAGGGTGACTCAGGCAAACGGAAGATGTACTTCAGCACAATCACAAACATACCAATGAAATTAGCCGTTGTCGTCGTGAGAAGAGCGATTAAAACCTTGTCACTAAACGGATGAAAGAACTTCGCAGGCGTGAAGGCTTGAGCGAGCAGTAACACGTAGACCAACGTAGTCCAGACGATGACGACCCACAGCGTTTGTTTTGCGTAGCTCTCGCGTTGTGCGCGAGCGGCGGACATGTCCGCGATACGCTCTTTCTTCTCTAAGTTCTCCAGGTAGTTCGCTTCATCCCGGACCAGATCCTTGGCTTGGCTCTCCTCTTGAGCCGTCGACTGAATTTCAATCCGGTTGATGATCCGGCTCGGATCGATCAACTTCTCAAGTTGCTTCTCGGTGCTCATACAGATTCATCGACAAGATCGGCGAAGTATTGCTCAATTTCGGTGGTTGGTATGACCGTGCGCTGCTCTTTCCATGCTCTCTCCCACGGCGATCCGGGTGCATGAGTCAGCTCAACAAGCTTGAATGGAGCCAGTGTGCCGAACTTTTCCCACACCGCCCCAATCAGGCTGGTTGCGTATGAGTCCGCTTCAATGTCAGGACTGGTAATCGTCGGCTCAGATGCTACGAGCTGACCAGAGCTACTGTAGCTGTACTCAAGAGCCTTCTTTGTGATCGCCTTGCTGCCGAATTGCCGGAACGCGTCATAAAGACGGCGAACGACGGGACCGTATTGCCACGCTTCGATGGGCTCCTGTATGAGCGGCTGGTGTTTCAGGCCAAGATGCCAACCGTGGGCAAAGTACACAAGCTTCTGAATTTCGATCTGTGTCAGCTGCCGTCCAGACTGTTGGGCGCGATCGAGAAGCTGGTTGGCAATGGCTGCTGCTGGATAGGACATCAAAACCCTTCTATTTCTGTGCATTTTGACGCAAAGAAAAGCCGAATGGGTGCGGCGATCACACCCAACCGGATAACTCCCTACCGTTTTACGATGCAGGTGCCCGGCTACGCAACGAGAGACGGGTTGCGCAGTCGGATGCCAGGCCCGAATTGAACCGCGAACGTGCCCTCGTTACGGATAAATCCGGTTCAGCGTCCGAGCGAACGGAATCGTCTCGCGTACATGGTCCAGCCCGCAGACCCACGCCACACAGCGCTCGATACCCATGCCAAAGCCTGAGTGCGGCACGGAGCCGTACTTGCGCAAGTCGAGGTACCACTCGAAGGCTTCCAGCGGCAAACCGTGCGAAAGGATACGTTCCTTCAGCAGGTCGTAGCTGTCGATGCGCTGCGATCCGCCAATAATCTCGCCGTAACCCTCCGGCGCCAGCACATCCACGCACAGCGCCTTCGTTGAATCGACCGGATCGGGCTGCATGTAAAACGCTTTGACCGAAGCCGGGTAGCGGTGCACCATCACCGGCCGGTCAAACTGGTTGCTGATGTACGTCTCATCCGGCGCGCCAAAGTCATCACCATACTCATGCGGCTTCTCGATCAGCCCCTCGGTAAACGCCTTCTCCAGCATGGCGTGCGCGTCGTCGTAGCTCAGGCGTGGGAAGGGAGTGACAATCTTCTCCAGCTTTGCCGCCTTCTCATCGCCACCGGTAATCGTCTTCAGATCGATACGGTGCTTTTCCAGCACGCGCGTCACAATGTGCGTCAGGAAGTTTTCCGCAAGCACCATCAGATCGTCCAGGTCGGCATACGCCACCTCCGGCTCAATCATCCAGAACTCCGTCAGGTGGCGCCGCGTCTTCGACTTCTCCGCGCGGAACGTCGGTCCAAAGCTGTACACCTTGCCCAGCGCCAGCGCCGTCGCCTCAATGTAGAGCTGTCCGCTCTGCGTCAGGTACGCATTACCCTCGTCGAAGTACTTCATCTCGAAGAGCTCGCTCGTGCCTTCGCACGCAGCCGGCGTCAGGATGGGCGGATCGGTCCGCGTAAAGTCCTGCGTGTCGAAGAACTCCGCCGCTGCCCGCATGATCGTCGCGCGTACACGCAGGATCGCCGACTGCCGCGGCGTCCGCATCCACAGATGGCGGCGCTCCATCAGGAAGTCGGGCCCATGCTCCTTCAGCGTGATGGGGAATGGCTCATCCGCTTTCACGGCCTGCTGCACTGTCAGATCTTCCACGTCCAGCTCAAAGCCGCTGGGCGCGCGGCTGTCGGCACGCACCTTGCCCCGTACGATCACGCTGCTCTCGAGCTGCAACTCCTTCAGCGTGTCAAACACCTCCGGCGGCACAGCAGCCTTGGGCACAATGCCCTGGATCGTCCCGGTGCCGTCGCGAAAGATGGGAAAGAGCAGCTTGCCGCTGGCGCGCAGGTTGTACAGCCACCCGCGCACGGTGACGACGTCACCTTCATGGCTGCCGATGTTCGCGATCGATGTAATGAGGGCGGAGGTGCTCGTTTCGATTGCCATACCGTGTAACAGTGTATGCCCACGTGGGTAACCTCTCCGCCTGGTTACCCTCGTGGTAGCCGCAATCTGGATTGGGGGTATCCCACCTACATCAAACGATTCTTCGCGGCAGCTTTCGGGCAATGGTTCCACCATCCAGGGTGCGCGATTCTGGTTCTGTCAGGAGGGCAGTGAGCCTCCTCGAAAGAAGTAAGGAGAATCACCCCCATGCATGACCTCATCGTTGCCGTTGTCTTCCTCGCCATGATCGCACTCCCCTGCGCCGTCGCATCGTTTGCCGGGACCAGCAAAGCGTAATCAGAGACGCAACCATGGAGTGGAAAGCCCCTCCCCCAGATGAAAACAAGGGTGGCATGCATCGCATACCACCCTTTGTCACGTGGTAAGCCCCCTACGATCAGGCAAGTTCCGGAGCCGTCTGCTCCAGCGTGGCGAATGCCTTCGCAGCCTTCTCGCTCATCGCCTTTGCGTCGATCTCCGGCTCATAGTGGATTTCAAGCGTAGCCACGGCGGGCTGCTTCAGCGCGGCCAGGCCGGCCTTCACCGCATCCCACGCAACAGTTCCGGCGCCCGGCCACAGATGCTGGTCGTGCTCACCGTCGTTGTCGTGCAGGTGAACCTGCTTCACCCGATCCCCAAGAATCTCGAATGCCCTCGCCACACCCGGCATCCCATGCAGATTCATGTGACCCACGTCCAGGCACACGCCCACCGTATCCAGGTGCGCGATCCGCAGCATCTCCAGCAGGTGTTCCGGTTCGGTCACGTCGTTGTGCAGGGTCTCAATCAGCGTCTTCACGCCTAGCGGATGCGCAAATGCCTTCACATGCTCTACTGCAGTCATCGAGATATCCAGCGTGCGCTCGCTCCAGGTGTCGTCCTTCGTTCCAAGGTGCAGCACAATGCTGTCGATATCAATCTGCTCCGCTGCCTCCAGCGCACGCTTCACCTCGTCCATGGCGTCGATGCGGCGCGACTTCTCCACGTCGATAAGGTTTACCGTGGCCGGCACATGGCGGCTCCAGTTCGAGGCTGCGCCGCGTCCGTCGAAGATAGGCTGGTGCATCGTAGCCCGGCAGTCATTGCTGCGGAACCACTTGGCCAGCTCTTTGACTTCGCTGCGATCGGCATAGTCAAAGTGGTGGCGTGCCGCGAACAGCTCAATACTCTGAGCTCCGCCGGCGACCATCGCCTCCAGCAAGCCGGCATGAAGTCGTTGCTGTAGAAAGACATGCGTGCTGATGGAACGTTTCATCACACCCGAACATAGCAGGTACGCGTTGCAGCCGGGGCATCCACCCGGTTACCCCCCGCGTATACGGCGCAAAGTGTCGGGAACAGATGCGCAGAAGCACTGCAGAAATGGCCGGCGCCAGCCTGGCGATAGAGCGCATCCGACCCGCTTCGAAACCTATTCATACATGGATGCAACAGTTCATTTCTGAGCTCCCAGCGTGCGGTCGATCGCGGCCTGTGCCAGCGGAGCCATCACGGCGTAGCCAGCTGCCGTTGGATGCACGCCGTCACGCGATGTCCCCGGCTTCATCGCACCCTCCGGTGTCGCCAGCGCCGCATAATAATCCAGGTAGGTGTACCCGCGGTCCGCGCAGAGCTGCTTCAGCCACGCATTCAACGCTCGCACCTTGTCCGCAGGAGCCAGCCCGCGCCGCCAGGCGTAGTCGTCCACCGGCAGCACGCTGGCTACGATCACCCGGATATGATGTGCATCCGCCAGGTCACCCATGGAGCGAAAGCTGCTCTCAATATCAGCCATCGACTCGACACCGGTGTTCCCCGCAAGGTCGTTTGTGCCCGCAAGAATCACGACGGCTGCGGGCTTCAGATCTACGACATCCTGCTGAAAACGCACCACCATCTGCGGCGTCGTTTGCCCGCTGATGCCGCGATTCAAATACGGCTTCCCTGGGAAGAATTGCGCATCATCCTTGTGGCGGCCCCATCCGTCCGTTATGCTGTCGCCAAAAAACACCACCCTGCCCGGCTCAGCAGGCGGCAGTTTCGCATTGTCGGCGCGATACCGTGCCAGTTGGCCGTAGTCTGCCAGCGATGTCTGCAACCGGTGCACCTCGGCTTGCGTCAGCTGATCCGGCGGCAGCAGCAGGATGGGATCAGCCGCGACCGGCGCCCCACTCGCGTCCTTCTGCGTGGTACGCGCAGGCGCGGCGGCAGCCGGTCGTGCCGGTGTGGTTACAGACGTCTGTGCGGGCATCTGGTCTGCCGCGCAGCAGCAGCAAAGCGATAAACCAAGGCATGGTGCAAGCAGGCGATGCATGGTAATCTCCGTGCCGCAGTGTACGAGCCGCCACGTCACAAATGCAACGCGGTCAGCGCAGCGTCAGCACAACCGGCGTGTGATCGCTCGGCTTCTCCTGCCCGCGCGGCCCCCTGTCAATCACGCAACTCTCCAGCCGCGGTACAAGTGAGGGCGACAGCAGAAACTGATCGATCCGTATACCGCGATTCCGTTCAAACGCCATGCGGAAGTAATCCCAATAGGTGAACTGGCCACCTTCATCCGGATGCAGCGCACGAAATGCATCGACGTAACCCATGGCAAGCATGGCCCGGTAGCGGTCACGCGGCTCCGGTTGAAACAGCGCATCCCTCACCCAGTTCGCGGGCTTGTCGCAATCGATATCCTCCGGAATCACGTTGTAGTCGCCCGCGATCACCGTCGGGATTGGATCGGACTTCCACACCATCATCTGCTGAATGAGCCGGTCCATCCACTGCAGCTTGTACAGAAACTTATCCGTGCCCACAGGATTGCCATTCGGCAGGTAGATATTCACCACCCGCAGGCGCGAACCATCCGGAGCGGCTTCGCTGCCGGAAAAATCCAGCATGCTTTCAAGAAACCGCGCATGTGTATCGCCGTCCCCGCCCGGCAGCGCCATGCTCACCGTCTCGATCGGCACCCGCGCCAGGATCGCGACACCGTTGTAACTCTTCTGGCATACCGCCGCACTCTCATACCCAAGCGCTCGGAACTCCAACGCAGGAAACTCCGTCGCCTTCAACTCCTGCAACAACAGCGCATCCGGCTGCACCGACTCCAGCCACGAAGTCACATGCCCCATCCGCGCACGAATCGAATTCACATTCCACGTTGCGATCGTGATAGCCACGCAAGTCCCTCTATCTTCTAACTCTACAGAATTGCCGAACTACTGCTTGCGGGCCATCGCTTACCAGAAATGCGTTTATCAGAACTTATTCTGTCTTTGGATCATTCGGAGGAAAAATGAGGCCTTGTCGCGTCTGTTCGTTGGCATCTTTTCTGGGTCTCGCTGTAGCCAGCATGTTGGCAAGTGCTCAGACCTCTGTACCGTACGTCGGGTGCCCCGGCGACGGTCAGACCGGGCCCTATGTAGCTACGAAAGGCTCGCCGAAGCCGGTAAACCTTCCGCCTGAAATCGCTAACAAGCTGGCGTGGTATGAGTACAAAGGTGACGCAGGTCAGTTCGGAACGCTCGGTCCACGAGGCTGGAACTGTTTTGCCACTATCGGGTCCGACGGCGAGACTTTGTACGTGGCCCCTGAGGCACTAGACAGCGCCAAGATCCTAGAACACAAGGATTGGAAGGGCTTCACGGGGCCAGTCATACAACTCTCCGGTTGGGATGGCGGCACATCGGGCCGCTTCGAAGTGGCGCGGACGGTAGCTCGTGTTTTTCCGGCGTACCGCAACTACGCACGCAAGATCATCGCAGAAGGCTTTGGTCCCGCCTCGGACTATCCTTTCGGTCCCTTCCCATCCGATCACCTCACATACAAAGGTAAGAAGCTCGTCGAGTTCACCACGCCCAGCCACCATAAAGGGCTCGGCACGATGTCCTGGCTTCTGCCATCTGACCAGCCCATCACCGGCTTTGCCCTGCTCGCCGACACACCTGACCTCGACACGGGACTTTTGCAGTTGAGCGTGCGGCTGCCGCTCTCGCTCTCTTTCCTGTCTGCGACCCTCATTCAACAAGCTGAACCGGGCGGCTCAAGGTGAGGCCCACAGAATACAGCTCTTTCAATGAGTCCCGACAAGTCGCATTCTCGTCAGTAACGTCTCGGTGCGGGTCTGACCCCCCTGATGCGCCAACTTCCGTTACAGGCGTTTATGAGAGCTAATTAAAAGACGTAGCCCTCTTGATTGCTCTATGGCTTTTTAGCATTGGCGAGACGCCCAATGTTTGTGACTGTCCAATACCAGAGAGGGTAGATCTCGCCCAGAATCTCGCGGCCAAGATCCGTCAGAGCATATTCGACACGCGGCGGCACCTCGGCGAAGATGGTCCGCTCCACCATGCCATCCTGTTCCAGCAACCGAAGTGTCTTGGTAAGCGACTTCTGGCTTACTCCCTTTACTTGCTCCAGGACACGGCTGAAGCGTATGGGAGAACCTGCCTCATCAAGCACCGCCATCGTCCAAAGAGTCCACTTGTCTGCAAGCTGACTGATCGTGTGCCGTGTGAAAAGCTCCTGCTCCGGAGTGAGCTGTTCGCATAGCGCATCTGCTTCCGTCCAATCAATTCCCAATCGTTACCTCCGGGTACCTACGCGCAGGGAAGGTGCCTTATTGCAATGAGATACAAGCTGAATCATACTTGCGGCGTGGTGTTCGAAAGCACCGAAGGAGAGCTCATGAAAAACCGTGTACTCGGCATGTGGCGGCTAAAGACGATCACTGCAACGGTAGGGGGCAAGACGATGGAGCCTTTCGGGCCAAAGCCGGCCGGGCTTCTTTGCTTTCACGAGAGCTTGCATTTCGTAGAGCTCATGTCCGACCCAAGCGTCCCACGCTTTGCGGGCAATGCGCGAGAAGCTGGGACGTCCGAGGAGGACAAAGCCGCGGTGATAGGAAACCTCGCCCTCTTTGGCACCTACACCGTAGACGGTGAAGGAAACTTCACGGGAAACCTGGTACAAGGCTGCACGTTCCCGAACTGGATCGGCGACCAACGGACAGCCGAACAGTTGAAAGAGATCGTTGACGGCGATCACATGCTGGAAATCTTCCTGAGTGGAGATGTGCGCGTGGAAATTCATTGGCAACGTGTAATCGCACCCTAGTAAGCCTGTAGACGCCGGGCTGAATCCCGCCAAGTCGCATAAGCGGAAGTAGGCACCTCGCAGACCTGATCTGGAGCAGCCAAGTCGCTGACTGACCAGAAGCGCGTTGTTGGTACGAATCCGGTGCTTGATCCTTGCTACAAAGATGCCCTGGCTGGATCGTCGATGGTGAGGATAGTTCCGCTCGTGTAGGACGACCGGGTAGAAGCCAGGAAGACGACAGCATTTGCGATTTCCTTGGGAGTCGCGGCCCTGCCAAACGGCATCGTGCTGTATCGTTCCTGCCAGCGCGAGTCGTCGTTGAATACCCGCTGGGCTCCCGCCCGCAAGAGCTTCTCTATCCGCTCTGTGCCTACCGCCCCTGGGTTTACTCCAACGACCCGCACCCCGTCACGAGGTGAGTTTGATCCCAGTCCTCGCGTAAAGGCCATCAGGGCCGCATTGCCGCTGCTGCCGGCGATGTAGTTTGGCTCAGCACGTTCACCCGATGTTCCGATGACGTTCACCACCACGCCCTTTCTTTCCTTCAGCATCGAGTAGAAGTGTCGAACGAGATTGATGTATCCGAACACCTTGAGATCGCACGCCCGCCTCCAAGTGCTGTCCTCAACCTGGAGGAGGTCTCCGGGTGGGATCGCGCCCGCATTGTTCACTAGGATGTCGATGGCGCCCGCTTCAGCGCTGACTCTGGCAATGGCAGATGGTGCGGACAGATCCGCCACTATGATCTGAGGAACGGTTCCGAAGTGCTCGGAGATGGAAGCGGCAGCATCCTTCAACCGCCCCTCGTTACGGGCGACAAGAACGAGATCGCACCCCTCTTCGGCAAATAGAAAGGCGACGGCGAAGCCAATTCCCTGTGAAGCTCCCGTGATGAGAACGCGCTTCCCACTTAGGTGTAAGTCCACGATTCATCCCGGTATGTTCAGATTGATTCCATGTCAGTCGCTGACATTGCTAGGTATACACGAGGCAACACCGGCACTCGCTTTAACCCTGTATCTGCCGAAGCAGATGTCCACAAACAGCTTGCTTCTGGACCATGACAATGGTCCAGCCTCACTGCCGAAGATGCCACTGCAGACGGCCGAATGTAAGTCAGCCGCCTGCAGGGTTGTTGTGACAGAACTGGTTTACGAGCGGTTCAGATCCTTGAGCGTATCGCTGGCGAAATCTGCTGCTTTTCCCACAGCATCCTTGATGTGTCCGACCGTCTGATCGCCCGCGCCTTCATCCGCCAGGTCGTAATCTCCGGTCGCTTCGCCAAACTTCTGCTTGGCCGCGCCCACCAGGCTGCCGCCGGCTCCGGAGAGTCGCTGCTTTGCACCCCATGCACCAGCCTTGTTTGCGGCGCGCTCCACATCAGGATCGGCATACGACGGGTAAGCCGGTTCTGACGCGCCAAGGATCACCATCGCTGCTGCGCCCACGGCCAGCCCAGCAATCAACCACGGAAAGACTGATTTCATCGCCTTCACACTCCTTGCGGAACTGCTGCCGGGTCACGCGAGTAGCCCAAATGCACCCGGAAAGTGCCTGAGCAATACCAATCGACGCCCCACGGCCGTCCGCTAGAGGTGTTGGATACGAAGCAAGGCAATCGCGATGTGTCACAAGACTGCGATTTCTGTCAGGCATACCAGCCAGGGACAAGTACACGTCTTTAATCTTTCTTGGGCCGAGGACCGTCGCCAAAAAGAAGAGGCCCCGCTTACGCGGAACCTCTTCGGTTGAGCCACTCAGGAGCGGCGTTAGAAGGTAAGTCTTCCGCCCATCTGCACGACACGGCCGAAGCCGATCTGGGTTATATTCTTGCCGAAGGTCTGCGATGAGGTGGTGCTCACAGTCGGCGCGGCCGTGACAGGGTTGGTTGCCAGCGCGTTGGGGCTGGCTACCAATCCGCTGGTCGTCGACGAGGGTCCGAACTGTGGCGTGTTGTAAAGATTCAGAGCCTCGAAGCGGGCCTGCAGCTTAAGACGCTCACCGAGACTGAACGTCTTGTTAAGCGACGCGGTTGCCGTATCCGAGCCTGGAGCGCGGCAGGGCAAGTTACGCGGCGCATTGCCGTAGGTATAGGTGGTAGCCGGGGTCAACGCGCTGGCGTTCATGTAATTGTTGATCCGGTTCTGTGGCTTGCCCGAATAGCAGACGCTATGCGGATCGCCGTTGGTGATGTTCGGACGCTGATAAGCGCCGCCTATGCCCGTGATGCCATAGGTACCGGAGCTGAGATCAGACTGCGTGATCGTCATCGGTACGCCATTCTGGATGATCTGCTCGTAGTTGAGCTCCCATCCACCGACGACAGCATCCAGCGCATGTCCGGCAAAGCCATGCGGATTGCCGAGGAACATGTGACCCTTGCCGAAGGGCAGTTGATCGGTGATAGCCATGGTTACGCGGTTCGGAACGCTGTTGATCGAACGCGCCCGTTCCGCCTTGGTGTTGTAGATATCCTGCGGACCGTAGGTGTAGTACACCTGCGAACCCGTGGCCCAGATGGTGTCCCAGTTGGACGACCAGGTATAGGTTGCCAGGACCGACAGCCCCTTCGACAGCCGCTTCTCACCCTTTACTGCCAAGGAATTGTATGACGAGTTTCCATTGGCGACCTGTGCAGTGATGCCCCCGAATTGTGGATACGGCAGTTGGAATTGACCCTTAGCGTAGCTCGATCGTGCAAGGAAGCCGAAACCCGCCGCAGGATAGATACCACCGAGGTTGTTGGTCGTGTAGTACGGGTTAGTGATCGGTGTCGACAGATTGTTCCCGGCAGTGGCGCTGGTGGCATAGGTCGCCAACACCGAATCGGGAGCCTGGTTGATGTTCTCGGTATTGATAAAGTGCGTGCCGTGCGCACCGATGTAGGACACCGTCATGATGATGTCGTACGGCAGCTGACGCTGCACATCCAGCATGTACTGCTGCACCGAAGGATATTTGCGGTTATAGGTTGCCACTGTGCCAAGCGCGCCGCCGATGCCGGTCAAAGCTCCGAGCGAGCTGCCGGACGGCTGCAGCAACGCTGTACCGCCATTAAACGGGCTGCTAAGGTAGGCTCCTGCACCCGTGGTCAGCGGAACTGCTGTGATAGCGCCGATCGTGTATGTGCTCACCTGCGAGTAACCCTGTGTTGCCGCGGTGTTGATGCCCACCGGAGCAAAGAAGATACCGTAACCCGTGTGCATGACTGTCTTGCCGTTCAGCTGGTACGCTGCGCCGATACGTGGCGAGAAGTGATTCTTGCCGTTATCGCAGCAGTGAACCGGTGCGCCGTTAACACCTGCGAAGTCTAGACCGCCCTTGGTTGTAACCGCGCCCGCCGCCGCTGTGAAGTTCCCAGTGGCGTTGGGGTTAAAGCCAACGTTGTACTTGTTGCTTGCTTCGTACTGCCCCTCTTCTAGCTCGTACCGAAGACCGAAGTTCAAGGTCAACTTGGAAGACATGCGGAAGTCATCCTGAACGAAGACCGAGTTGTACGTTTCGCGGTTGTAGAACGGCCCGGCGTTGATCTGCATCGTAGCGGTGGATGGCTGACCGACGAGAAGATCGGCGATCGCCAAGGGACCGTTCGCAGAGACACTGGTGCCGGCCGCACTTGTATTCTGGCCAGTGAACGTATACGCACCGGCTGAACCCGACTGCGGGTTGGTGTAGTAGCTGAAGCCGCGCCATACGTAGCCCACGCGAAGGTCATGCTTGCCGATGGTCTTCGAGATCGTCGCCACGAAGTTGTGCGACGCCTGGATGCCAGGTCCACTAAAGGATCCACCGATTGGCGCTGCGTTCGACGTGTTTGTCAACGTGAACGTCGGGAAGGTCTTCGAGGCCATATTGCCGGTAAGGGCCGTCGGGAACCCTGCTCCGCCGAAGCCGGTGTTTGCGTTGAAGCCTTCCGAGTACGGCGGGGATGCACTGTAGTAGCGGTTGAAGCCATAGCCTACCGTCAGCAGCGTCGTCGGGTTCAGGGTGAAGGTGTTGTACTGCGAGGTCGCATCGAAGTACCGGATCAGTTTTGTACTGCTTCCGGCGTAGGGCGTGCCCGCGGGCAATGAGCCGAGATGGAAGTCGATGTCCGGCTCCTGCACTGCGTCATGCAGGTAGGAAACAGAGGACGTCCACCAAGGAGCGAAGGTGTGCTCGAGCTTGCCGATGTACTCATCCGAACGCGTCTTGATGCTTTGAGAAGGAAGGCACCAGTTGAGAGCGTTGGTGCAGGCGTTGTTCGTAGCGGCCGAACTCGGGGCGCCGTAGAGGTTGCTGTTGGTCGGCGACGGGAAGATGCTGGCGACATAGGAACCGATAGGGTTGATCGCGGACGCAGGAATCGCGTTCTTACCGGTCTCTTGCAAGTACGACATGCGGGTTCCAGTCGCAGGGTTATAGCTCATCGGATCGTAGACAGTGACGCTATCCGCAGAGAAGTCGCCCGCGCGCTCGGCGACTGTCGGAACGTAAAAGCTATTGGTGCCGGTGTTCGGCTGTCCCTGGCGGTAGCCTTCTTCCGTTACCCAGAAGAAGGTATCTTTCAGCCAGCGATTCTTTTGCGCGAACGGGATCGGTCCGCCGAACGCGCCCGAGTAGAGATACGTCTCGTCGCTTGGAGTGGCATGGCCGCCATTGAAGTACGAGTTGGCCGACCACGGAGTCTGGCGGGTCTCGCCATACAGGGTGCCGTGATATTGCGCGGAACCCGACTTGAACGAGGTCGCGAAGACACCGCCGCCCGAACGGCCAATTGCGGCGTCGAAGGTGTCAGCCGAGACCTTTGCGTTCGACACAGCGTCCGGCGAAACGACGAACGTTTCACCACCCGAGGAAGTCGACACCGGGATGCCGTCCACTTCATAGCTGTTGCTGCCGGAGGGTGCGCCCGAGAGCGAAACCTGCGAGGAGCCCGTGGAATCTTCTGCACGAACGTAGCGAGGATCGCCAAGCGTAACAACGTTGGCGGCAAGCGTGGCGAACATGAACGGGTTACGCCCAAGGCTGGGGAGGTCCTGGATCTGCTGCTCGCTGAAGATCTGCGCTGCGCTGGCGTTTGCTGTGTTCAGCGTGACAGACTCCGCGGTGACTTCAACCGTTTCACCCGCAGCGTCCGCAATCGGCAGCATGGCGTCAGCGGTCTGCGTGTTGCCCAGTGTAACGATGATGCCCGTCTGCTCGTAGGTCTTAAACCCGGAAATCGCCACCTTGACCGTGTAGGTACCTGGGTCAACCGCGCCAAAGAGGAACGCGCCCGAATCGTTCGAGGTGATGCTGTGAGCCACCTTCGTATCGACATTGGTCAGCGTGACCTCAGCGCCACGGATCGTCGCTCCCTGCGGATCCTTTACCGTACCGCGGACGGCACCATAGTTGACCTGCGCATGCGCTCCGTGTGCGGTTGCGAGCAGCACCACTGCGGCGGCCGCCACAGGCACTGCGCGAAGCCGGGAAAAAGAAAACATCATGGACCAACCTCCGTGAAATACAACCTTGAACAGGGACAAGAAACCGCGTTCACCCAAACCTGCGATAGGCTTGGGCGGCGGGCCGTTCTGGAGAAGCTGGATGCGACGGTGCGGCTTCGCCACGCGCCGCCTGCGAAACATCAGCAAGGTAGGTGCGCGGCAAAGACCGTGTCGGAGTACCGCTTCTCTCTCTAAATCAGGTCGAAACGCTAGGTGTTACTACGTGTGCGCTGCAATATCGCCCAACGAGCGGACGATGCGTGATCCAGTTGGAACAACAGCAGTGATACGTGACAGGTAAAAGAAACGAGTACATCCCTCGCCGGGGACCGTTTCTCGTCGTATCGTGGTGACTACGCCGGAAAGATTCAGTTTGGTGTGTAACGTGACGTTAGCATTGGGCTCACCCTGCGTCAAACAAATTCTTGGCGGAAAGATGCCATGGTTAGGTTTGTGAACTACATATGGTGCAACAGGCAGCAGGTTCATTCCGTTTGTTACCGAATCATCGCCACAGCCTTTCCGGAGTCTCTCGATGAGCGTACGCAGCCTCCGTGCTCACCAGACCATCACGCTGTCGCTGCTGTTTCTCGCCGGCGTGGTCAACTTCCTGGACCGCTCCTCGCTTTCGGTCGCAAGCACCACCATAAGCGCTGAGCTGCATCTTTCCTTCTCGCAGATGGGTCTGCTGCTCTCGGCCTTCGCGGGCGCCTATGGTCTGTCACAGCTACCACTCATCAGCCTTGTCGAACAACTGGGCACGCGAACGGTCTTGGGCACCGGACTCACAATATGGAGCGGCGCACAACTGCTCACCGGCCTCGTCCGTAGTTTCCCCATCTTCATCGCCTTCCGCATTCTGCTCGGCATCGGCGAGTCGCCGTTTTATCCGGCAGGCGTGCACAGCGTGCGCGAGTGGTTCGGAAAGGAATCCCGTGGGCGTGCGACCGGCCTGATGAACAGTTCGCAGAGCTTCGGTCTGGCCCTTGCGCCGCCGTTCCTGACACTGCTGATGCTCCGCGTCGGATGGCGAGCCATGTTCATGCTGCTGGGTGCAGCAGGTCTCGTTGTTGCCGCCCTATGGATAGCGCTGCATCGCTCACGAGGAACAACCGCATATCGCGAAGAAGCTATCGCCGCTCCAATACATGGCAAGCCCTTTAGCTCACTCCTTGCGCGTATCCGTGAGCTCACAAGCCAGCGCGCCGCATGGGGCATGATGATCGGCTTCAGCGGCATCAACTACACAAACTGGCTCTACACCGCTTGGACGCCAGGCTACCTCCAAACGGAACGGCACCTTTCGCTCGCCAGGACTGGCTTGCTCGCGGCGATACCTTTCCTGGGCGGCGCTGCCGGCATGCTCACCAGCGGCATTGTCTCGGACGCGTTTGCCCGCCGTGGCATGGCTCTCACCAAAGTGCATCGCATACAGCTGGTGACCGGCATGCTGTTAAGCGCGCTCAGCAGCTTCGTCGTGGCCAACGCCACAACCACCACCGCGGCCATCGCAGGTATCACGGGTGCGCTGTTCTTCATCCATTTCGCGGGTACCAGCGGATGGGGTTATGCGCAGGCGGTCTGCCCTCAACGGCTGGTTGCATCCATGAGCGCACTGCAGAACTTCGCCGGGTTTCTCGTCTCGTTTATGGCTCCGGCCCTAACTGGATGGATCGTCGACAGGACGCACTCGTTTGCCCTGGGATTTGTGATCTGCGCGGTCGTTGCCGTGATCGGCGCAATCAGTTACGCCACATTAGCCGCGCCGGATGGCATGAAACTCACCGACGCGCAACCATTACCCGAAGCCTAATGCCGGGCATTTATCATGGGAGATGGATAAATCCGGCGCGGCAGGGCTGTGCCTGTAGACAAGGAAAACGTGGCAGAGATTAAGAATCCCAACCAGGGTGGGGGCAGTGGTACCAGCAACACCTCCTTCCTTGTCATGATGGTCGTCATGCTCGGCGTGTTCGCCGGCTTGCAGTTCTACCGCAATAAGAAGACCCAGCCGCTGCAGACACCCGCGGCCCAAACACAAGGGCAGGCGCCGGCCAAGCCTGCCACGCCCGCTCCCACTGCGGCATTTGGCGGAACATCCACGCCTCCCGCAGCCACGCCTTCGATGGCGCCCGCAGCAGCCATACCCACCGTTGCCGCGACAGCCGAAGGCAGTATCGTCATCGAGAACGAGCTATATAAAATTACCTTCAGCAACAAGGGTGCGGAGGTCCGCAGCTGGGTTCTGAAGCGCTTCCACGACCGCAACGGCGCGCTGCTGGACCTGGTGCATGACGCCGCTGCAAAGCAGTTCGGCTACCCGCTCTCGCTCTACACCTATGACGCTGCGACGAACGACGGCCTGCGCAACGCGCTCTACGTACCCAGCGCTACCGGCAAGCTGGCTGCGCCCGGCACGCTTACCTTTCGTTACAGCCAGGGCAACGTCGATGTCACCAAGATCTTCAGCTTCGACGCAACGTACGTCATCAAGGCCGAAACCAGCGTCACGATAAACGGCGCACCCGTCCGCGCTCTGCTCAGCTGGCCCGCGGGCTTTGGCGATCAGGACTCCGTGCTGGACTACAACAGTTCACGCATTGAAACCATGCGCGGCGGCTCCGCCGACCATGTCGAATTCAAGAAGGTAAGCGGCGGCGCCACGATTGACGGCCCGCTCGATTACGCCGGCACCGCCGACGGCTACTTCGCCGCGATCTTTTTACCGGACGATCCTGCGACGGCAACCGCGGTCACCCTCAGCCGCACCATCGACGTCGCCAAGCTGGCGCGCATCGGTATCGACAAAGGCAAGCCGACTGGCAAACCCGTGGACGTGCCGGTCATCGGCGCTGCTCTGGGTGACACTAGCGGCGCCACGAAAGCCCGCGTCTACGTTGGGCCGAAATCGGTCGACGTCTTGAAGGGCATCACCGTCTCAGGCTCCTCAGAGAACCTTGCCCCTGTAGTGGATTTCGGCTTCTGGGGTTACATCGGAAAGTTCCTCTTCGCATCGCTGAACTATATCCACGATCACGTTGCGTCGAACTGGGGCTGGGCCATCGTGGTGCTCACCATCATCATCAACCTGGTTATGTTGCCCTTCCGCTACCAGACCATGAAGAGCGGCCTGAAGATGCAGCGCATCCAGCCGCAGATGGACGCCATCAAGGCCAGGTACGCCAAGTACAAGGTCACCGACCCCAAGCGCGCCGAAATGAACACCGAGGTCATGGCGCTGCAAAAGGAAAACGGCGTCAACATGTTCGGCGGCTGCATTCCCACCTTGCTCACGTTTCCGCTGCTCTTCGCCATGCTCGGCATGATCACCAAGGTGGTGGAGTTGCGCGAGGCTCATTGGTTCTGGTTGCATGACCTCACCGCCGCCGATCCGCTGCACATCCTGCCCATCATCATGGCCGCCTCCCAGTTCCTGGTGCAGTTCTATATGCCTGCTCCGGGCGTCGACCCGCAGCAGCAACGCATGATGGCGTTCACCATGCCGGCATTCTTCCTGTTCATTTCCTGGAACTACTCATCAGGTCTGGCGCTGTACATGTTTGTGGGCAACGTCATGATGGTGCTGGCCCAGTACGCCATGAATCAAACCAAGGAAGGCCGCGAGATTCGCGAGCTGGCCAACAAGCGGGCCCGCCGCAAGGCCGGTGCGCCGCAAGGACGCACCATCCAGGGCAAGCGCTAACTCAACTACGATCGCCGAGGCGCGCAACACTGCGTCCGGCGGCGAACACAGATCGTATCCCGCACGGCATATCCTATCGGCACAGGAACGGCTACCGCAGTGCGCGGAAGGCAATCCAGGAAGAGAAGAAAACTGACCCAATGCAAGACCTGAAGACCGCAGCACAGCAGACCGCCGACTTCCTGAAACTGCTCACCACAACCGGTGGCATGCGACTTCGCTTCCGCATCGTGGCAGGTGCCGGCGCAGCCGACCCTGACGGCCTGGAAGACCGCCTCATCTATGTCGATATCAGCGGCCCGGACGCCACCCTGCTGACCGCCCGCGATGCCGAGGTGCTCCGCGCCATGGAACATGTCTGCGCGAAAATCCTCCAGCTTGAACCCGAGGAGCACGACCGCATCTCCTTCGACGCGAACGGCTTCAAGGCCGCCCGCAACCGCGAAATTCTTGACGCCGCCGAAGATGGCATCGACGCCGTCAAGACCACTGGCCGTCCCTTCAAATTCGAGCCCATGAGCAGCCGCGAGCGCCGTATGCTGCACCTCGCCCTCAAGGGAGCGCAAGGCATGCGCACTGAATCCAGTGGCGAAGGCCCATCACGCTACGTCGTCCTCTACCCGGAAAACTGGCGCGCCCGCGAAACCGACGACCGCGCCAACAAAATCCGCGAACGCTTTAGACGTAGGTAGCACTTCGTGCCGTTCTCGACACGCTTCGCGTGTGTCGGTGCTGATGGAGAGCGCAACGGTAGCCCGGCTTCGGGCCGGGCATATCAAAACTCACAAAGGCTTGTGCCCCATTCATGGCGAAGCCATGGAGCCTGCCCTGAGCTTTGTCGAAGGGTGGGGGTTTCTGTTTGGACTGCAAGTAGTGCGCTTTCACGTTTCACATCAAGATTCGTCATCCTGAGCGAAGCGCAGTGGAGCCAAGGGCCCCTGCTGTTCTTTTCCGTCGGCCACACCGCTCTAAGATGAACTCCATGGCCGTGCTCGACATACTCGATCCCACCACCATCGTCGCCGTGGCCACGCCACCCGGCCGTGGAGGCATCGGCATCGTCCGCCTCTCCGGCCCAGATGCAGTACACATTGCCGAACAACTCGCAGGCCTGCCGTTAAAACCGCGCATCGCCACCTACCGCATTCTGCATGACGAGCAGGGCAATCGCATCGACGACGCCATCGTCACCTGCTTCCAAGCGCCAAACAGCTACACCGGCGAAGACGTCGTCGAAATTGCCACCCATGGCGCCCCCGTCGTACTCGTTTGGCTCGTACACGCAGCCGTAGCAGCCGGTGCACAGCCCGCACGCCCCGGCGAATTCACCGAGCGTGCCTTCCTCCGTGGCCGCCTCGACCTCACACAAGCCGAAGCCGTGCGCGACCTCATCGACGCACAAACACTTGGCCAGGCACGGCTCGCAGCAGAGCAGATGGGCGGCAGCATCGCCGCGCAAATCAAGCCAACCAAACAAAAACTCTTAGATCTGATCGCAACGCTCGAAGCAGGCATTGACTTCGCCGAAGACGACATCGACACACTGTCCGCGGAGATCATTCGCGAACGCATCGCCGCTCTGCTGCCGCCGCTGGACACCTTGCTCGCCAGCTTCGCACATGGCCGTCTCCTGCGCGAAGGCATTCGCCTCGCCATCGTGGGCAAGCCCAATGCAGGCAAAAGCTCGCTCTTTAACCGCCTCGTCGAACGCGAGCGCGCCATCGTCACCGCAACCCCAGGCACCACGCGCGACGTGATCGCAGAGCGCATCGCGCTCGAAGGCATCCCCGTTGAGCTATTGGACACTGCAGGCCTGCGCGACACCGACGACGAAGCCGAACGCATCGGCGTTACACGCTCGCGCGAAGCCATCGCCGAAGCCGACGCGATCCTGCTGGTGCTGGACGCTTCTGCCACGGATACCATCGACCTCGCGTTGCAGGATAGCCTGCAACATCGGCCCGTGCTCGTAGCGCACAATAAGATCGACCAGGCTAAGCACTCTGCCCAAACAGAGTGGCCTTGGCCAATAGTCGCCACCTCAGCACTCACCGGCGAAGGCATCGAAGCGCTTCGCTCTGCGCTGCTGCAATTAGTGCGCGGCAATGCCTACGACGCAGGCCACGCCACGCTCACCAACCTGCGCCAGCGTGATACCGTCTCCCATGCCATGGCAGCACTTGGCCGCGCCAAAGCCGCAACCGCCGTTTCAACCCCACACGAAATGCTGCTGCTCGACCTTTACGACGCCCTCCGGGCACTCGACGAACTCACCGGCCAAACCACCCCGGACGATGTGCTGCAGCTCATCTTCTCCACCTTCTGCATCGGGAAGTAGGTCTCATTCACCGTTCCCTGGACGTTGTGGAGCGGCACACCGCTGGTACGCTTGAGCCATCCCTGTTGTTGCTGTCTGGAGAATTTGAATGCACCGTTCCACACCTGCGCTACGCCGCGGCATCTGCGCCATGACTCTGCTCTCGTTCGTCGCCATCTCCATCCCTCCTGTATTCGCGCAGGCCAAGAAGACTGCACCCGCGCCGGCAGCCACACCCAGCTACTACGGCCCGCAGCCTGCGAAGGAAGACATCGACCTTGGCATCTACGCGCAGATCCGCGCCGAAGGCCTGCAGCACTCCCACGTGATGGAGTACATCAGCGGCCTGAGCGATGGCATTGGCCCACGCCTTACCGGCTCGCCCAACATGAAGAAAGCCAACGAGTGGACGCGCGATCGCCTGACTGACGCCGGCCTGGAGAACGCGCACCTGGAAGACTGGGGCGAGTTCGGCATGGGCTGGGCGCAGGTCAACAGCTGGGCCCGCATGGTCACGCCCGACACCGAGCCCATCTGGATCCAGGCGGCGCCATGGTCCGCGGCGACGAAAGGAGCCGTCAGCGGCGATGCCGTTCTCATGGAGTTGAACACCGAGGCTGACCTGGCCAAGTTCAAGGGCAAGCTGGCCGGCAAGGTTGTGCTGCTGGGCGCGCCGCACGCCATGGTCGACATCACCGAGCCGTTGTTTACCCGCTACACCGACGAAGAATTGAAAGAGATGGAAGGGCCGCCGGCGCCCCGCCGCAGTGCTGCTCCCACCCCGAACATCGCGCAGTTGCTGGCCGATCGCGCGCGTCTCACCGCCCTGCGCACCGCAGCGCTGAAGATGATGACGGATGAAGGCGTGGCTGCGATCATCTCGCCTGCACGCGATGGCGGTAAGGGCGGCGGTAGCGGCATCATCTTTGACGACAACGGCGCAAACCTTAGCCGCACCGCTTCGCAGCGCAGTGGCGCTGTCGCAATTCCAAATGCCGTTACCACAGTGGAAATGTACGGCCGCATGTACCGCCTTCTGAAGGCCAACGTACCCGTCAAGCTCGAGGTCAACATCGAGACCACCTTCACCGGCGATCACGAACACGGCTTCAACACCGTCGCCGAAATACCGGGCTCCGACCCAAAGCTGAAGGATCAGATCGTCATGGTCGGTGGCCATCTCGACAGCTGGATCGCCGGCACAGGCGCAACCGACAACGGCGCAGGCTCAGTTGTCGCCATGGAGGCTGTTCGCATCCTGAAGGCGCTCGGCCTCAAGCCGAAGCGGACGATCCGCATCGCTCTCTGGAGCGGTGAAGAGCAAGGCCTGTACGGCAGCCGTGGCTACGTAAAGCAGCACTTCGGCGAGGTTACTCTTCCCGCAAGCACGACTGGCGACGCAGCCCTTATGGCGGCGCTCGGCATGGGCGGTGAGCGCGGCCCACTCAAAACCACCAAGGAGTGGGAGACACTGGACGCCTACTACAACCTGGATAACGGCAGCGGCAAGGTGCGCGGCGTCTACACGCAGGGCAACTTCGCCATCGGTCCCATCTTCGCGCAGTGGATCGCCCCGTTGAAAGATCTCGGCGTCACCACCATCACCAACCGCAACACCGGCGGCACCGATCACCTGTCCTTCGACGCCGTAGGTCTGCCGGGCTTCCAGTACATCCAGGACGAACTGGATTACGAGACGCGCACACACCACAGCAATATGGACACGGTGGAGCACATCAAGGAAGCTGACCTGGAGCAGGCTGCGGTCGTCGAAGCCATCTTCCTCTACAACACCAGCGAACGCGAAGCCATGATGCCGCGCAAGCCCTACCCACACCCCGAACTGGATCATGACAGGTCTGCGCCGCTGAAGAACATCTTCCCTGGCGCAACCGCTCCAGCAGACGCATCGGCAACGCGCGGAAGCCGGCGCGCGCAATAATTTGCTTGAACGCGATCGCGGGTGAGGGCTTCGGCTCTCACCCGCTTCGGGTATGGGCCGAAGGGAGCGGTGAGCTTCAGCCACTGCTCCACGCAACCAGAATCAAGGGCTTTAGCCTGGCGCACTCATTGAGAGCTCGCTTCGGAAGGGTTCCCGCAAGCCGTGCTTCCCAATCCGGCTCCGTTTCGGCAGCTTCAGGCTGCTCCCATCGTCACGCCGGGTGCAAACTTTCCGCATTCAGACATGCAGCCGCGTCACTGTCGCTTTATCCGGCTTTCCGTCAAAATACCGCTGCAGCGCCTTCGCAAACACCGGTTCCTGATCGCTCTCAGCCCGCGCAAACAGCGTCACCGACGAGTGGAACTTCAAGTCATCCGGCGTGCCGAAGATAGCCCGCAGCGTCTTGCCTTTCACGGCATTCACCAGCCCAGTGCACTCACGCAGCCTTGGTCCCAGCACAGGGTGCGCAAGATATGCCTTCGCCTCGTCCAGGCTGTGTATGGCGTAGAACTTCGCCATGTCACTCAGCCCAAGCCCCGCTATCTGCGGAAAGATGAACCACATCCAGTGGCTGCGCTTTTCACCTGCTGCAAGTTCCGCACGCGCCTGCTCATACATGCCCTGCTGCGCCTCGACAAAGCGGTCCAGATCGAAGGTGTCGTCCATGCTCACAGACGGATAGGACGCCTCTCATGCACGCCGCGTTTCACCCGGCAGGAGTAACCTGTTTGGCATGACTGTGCGAGTCTTCGCTGTCCTCCTTGCCGCCACGCTCACCTGCAGCTGCGCTGCTGCGCAAGACCTGCTGATCCTTTCAAAAACGGACCACACACTTGCGCTCGTAGACCCTTACGCGCTCACCATCAAGGCGAAAGTTCCCGTCGGGAACGATCCGCATGAAGTCGTCGCCTCCGACAATGGCCGCACCGCATGGGTCACGAATTACGGCTTCGGCGCGTACCACTCGCTCGCCGTGATCGATCTGCTGCACGCAAAGGCGCTGCCATCCATTGACCTGGGCGCGCTCACCGGGCCACATGGCATTACCTTCGCCGGCGGCAAGACGTGGTTCACCGCCGAAGGCGCCAAGGTCTTTGGCCGGCTCGACCCCGCCACACGCAAGGTGGACCTGATTGTCGGCACCGGGCAGAATCGCACCCACATGATCTATGTCTCACCCAACGGCAGCCATGTCATCACCACGAACGTCGACAGCGGCACGGTGAGCCTGCTGGACGCAAAGCCGGTGAAGCTGCAGGGCGCTCCAGGCTCAGGTGAACCGTCCGGCACGCACGTGGATTGGGACGAGACCGTCATCAAGGTCGGCTCGGGTTCGGAAGGCTTCGACGTCTCCCCCAACGGCCACGAAGTCTGGGTGGCAAATGCAGGCGACGGCACCATCTCAGTCATCGACTGGGTGCAACGGAAGGTCGTCGCAACCATCCAGGCCAACGCGAAAGGAGCCAACCGGCTCAAGTTCACAGCAGACGGCAAGATCGCCCTCGTCACCGCCGGCCCTGAAGTCGTCGCGCTCGACACGGTAAACCGTACCGTCGCGCAGCGCATCACTGTCGGCAAAGGTCCCACCGGCGGCATCCTCATCCAGCCAGGCGTGCCGCGCGCCTTCATCGCCTGCAGCGGCGACAACTACATCGCGGTGCTGGACCTGAAGACCTGGAAGGTGACCGAACACCTCGACGTAGGCGGCAATCCCGACGGCATGGCGTGGGCGCCCAAACCGAGCTAGCAGCCCTCAGAGCAAGTTCCCATTTCGGAACAAATGGACCTCCGCCCGAAAGGCAGGCATGGCATTTCGATGCCGCCTTTCAAGCACAGAACAAGTACTACTAATCAAGCCACCTACAGGACCGGCGGCGCAACAGGGCAACAGCCCCACGTGAAGACATTCGCCCTGAAAAGCGAATCGCCTTCGGGGCTCAGATCCCCGAAGGCGCATTTCACTGTAGGAGGTAAGCTAATGCCCAACAGGCCTGGGCTTCGCTTTTCGTTCTCAGCGTCAGAGAAAGTTACTCTGGCACTGATCGGACTGCTGTTGCTCTTGCTCAAGCATTGCTTGAGAGTGTAACCACCCTCACCCCTTGGAGCGGTCGCCAGCCGTTCCAAGGTTCTTCACGTATTGGATGCCTATCGGCAATCCAAGTCAACAACTTTAGCTCCGTTACGCCTTGCCGAGAGCCTCAGCCTGTTCCGTAAACGGCTTCTTCCAATCCTCTTCGCTGATCTTGCCGTACCGGATGCCGGCAGCACCGCCCGCCTCAAGGAACGTCACGTCCGTAAGTCCAATAAAGCCCAAAATATGTTTCAGGTATGGCGTCAGCATGTTGTACGCTGCGCTCGGCTCGCCTGCGGGATACGCGCCTGCGCTGGCCACGATGACAGTCACCTTCTTGCCCTTGAGCGCGCCGACCGGACCGCTCTCGGTGTAGTTCACCGTAACGCCAACACGCACAAGGTGATCAATCCAGGCCTTCAAAACCGCCGGCACCTGGAAGTTGTACATCGGGGTCGTGATCAGGATGTGATCCGCGGCCTGCACTTCCGCAATAATCGCATTGGAAGGCTTCAGCGCTGCGGTGTACTCAGGCGTGTGCTGGTCGGGTGGCGTGAATGCGCCGGCAATCCACGGCAGATCCAGGTACGGCGGCGGATCGATCGCTAGATCGCGCACAACGACGGTGCCGTCAGGGTTAGCCGAGGTCCAGCCGGCCAGAAACGCGGAGCCAAGCTGCCGCGAATAGGAATAGTCGCCACGCGGGCTGACGTCGATCTTGAGCAGAGATGCCATGAGAAGTGAAACTCCGTTGGGATTAGTACTGCACCCATCGGATGATACTTCGGCGTCGAACGATTCGTGAATTTCGCTACTCGTCTTGCGGTTCAACCCTTCAGCTAAACGCCAAACTCCAGAAAGAAATCAGCATTCACAGCGAGGTTGCCTTCCGCCTCGCCATCCCACCCCGGCAGATCAAACACCTCATGTGGGTGCACGTTCGACCACGCCGTCCGGTGCTGATGCTGGGCAGCCAGGGCGGATCGTGCCGCACGCCGCTGCACGCTGCGGCCTATGGCCAGCGTCGGCTCTGTCAGCAACAAAAAGCCCCGGCCGCACACAGGGCACTGCACATCGTAGCTGGTTTCAGTGGGCAGGCAGGGAATAGTCAAGGGGACCTCTTTTCTGCGGGGGAATCAGGCGAAGAGTGGCTGTGGCACATCCATGCTGCAGTCAATGGTGAAGGCGCAGGCAGGGTGGTCGCTCGCGGCATGATGCTGCTGGCGAAGAACCTGCTGCACGGTTTGACGCAGGTCGCTGATGTGCGCGCGTACCTGGCGTTCAGCAAACACCAGGAATCCCTGGCCGCACACTGCACAACGAACATCGCTGCAAACATTGGAGGGCAAGCACTCAACTGGCACGGAAGGCTCCGGAACAAGAGAAGTACAGCCCTGGGAGTAAGTGTTTCAAGGACTGTCTGAGGATGAGAGTAGGACAGCCCAGCCGGGCCATACCATGCCCGGAATCGGCATTCCAACTACAACGTTTGCGCGCGAATCTACACCTGTAGACTCACGCCACAGCACGACGCGGCTTAAGGTCTCTATCGCTCACGTTCAAAGCTTGGCTAACCCATTCGCCAACGTCCCAACTTGGCTTCAGGCGCTGCCTTGGCACCCTAGGTAATCCAGCCACGAAGCCGACGTCCACATCGCGCCCGCCGAGAAACACGCGAAGCGTCGAGAACAGCACGAAGTGCCGTTGAGAACGGTCCGGCGAAGTATTCTGTTTAGTGTGAGCGAGTCCATGCAGTCCGAAAACATTAAAATTACTCTTCCCGATGGCAGCGTGCGCGTAGTCCCGCGCGGCACAACGCCCTTTGCCATTGCCCATGGCATTTCGCCGCGTCTTGCCGATGCCGTCGTCGTCGCGAAGATTCGCACCACCGCCGGCGAGTCCACGACCGATGGCGCCGAAGAGCAGACCGACGAGGCCCACCGGGGTGCCGCGACGGAAGAGAGCATGTACGCCGACGCCGCCAGCACCGAGCGCATCGTCGATTTGGCCGAGCCTCTCAACGAGGACGTGAACCTGTGGCTGCTCAAGGAAACCGATCCCGAAGCCCTCCGCGTCGTGCGTCACTCCGCCGCACACGTCATGGCGACCGCCATCACAGAGCTCTATCCCGAAGTGAAGCTCGGTCACGGCCCCGCCACCGACAACGGCTTCTTCTACGACATCTTCCGCGAAAAGCCCTTCACACCCGAGGACCTCGCGGCCATCGAAACGAAAATGGCAGAGGTCGTCGAGAAGAACGAGCCCTTTCGTCACGAGTACGTCTCGCACACCGAAGCGCTGACAGGCTATGAAGAGCAGGACGACTTCATGAAGGCCCACTTCGTGGCCAGGTTCACGAAGCCCGGCGACATGGTCTCGCTCTACCGCAACGGCAGCTTCGTCGATTTCTGCCGCGGCCCGCACGTGCCCTCCACCGGCCGCGTCCGAGCCTTCAAGGTCATGTCCATCGCCGGCGCCTACTGGCTCGGCGACGAGAACAATCCGCAGCTACAGCGCATCTACGGCACAGCCTTCTTCCAAAAGAAAGAACTCGACGCCCACTTCAAACACCTGGAAGAGATCAAAGCCCGCGATCACCGCGTCCTCGGCAAGCAACTCGACCTCTTCAGCATCCAGGAGCTCGCCGGCTCCGGCCTCATCTTCTGGCATCCCAAGGGCGCCATCATCCGCAAAACGATGGAAGACTGGATGCGTGAGGAGTGCCTGCGCCGCGGCTACGATCTCGTCGTGACACCGCACGTCATGAAGCGCGAACTGTGGCAGGTCAGCGGCCACGAAGGCTTCTACGGCCAGAACATGTACGCGCCCATGGAACTGGACGACGCAGAGTACCGCCTCAAGCCGATGAACTGCCCCGGCCACGTTCTCATCTTCAAGAACAGCCCCAAGAGCTACCGCGACCTGCCCGTCCGCTACGCCGAACTCGGCAACGTCTACCGCTACGAACGCAGCGGCACCATGCACGGCCTGCTGCGCGTGCGCGGCTTTACGCAGGACGACGCCCACATCTTCTGCACACCACAACAGATTGAAGATGAGGTTGTGGCCTGCGTCGAGTTCGCCGAGGACGTGCTGCGCAAGTTCGGCTTCAACGAATTCAAGGTCGAGCTCTCCACCTGGGACAAGAACGACCTCAAGAGCTACGTGGGTGCGCCCGAAGATTGGGAGCTCGCCATCAACGGCCTCAAAACCGCGCTCGGCCGCAAGAACATCCCCTACAAGGAAATCCCCGGCGAAGCCGCCTTCTACGGCCCCAAGATCGACATCAAACTGGTCGATGTGCTCGGCCGCCTGTGGCAGCTCTCCACCGTCCAATTCGACTTCAACCTGCCCAAGCGCTTCGATCTGGAATACACCGGCGAAGATGGCGAAAAGCACCAGCCCGTCATGGTCCACCGCGCGCTCTTCGGCTCGGTCGAACGTTTCTTCGGCGTGCTCATCGAGCACTACGCAGGAGCCTTCCCGCTCTGGCTCGCGCCCATCCAGATCGGCCTCGTACCCATCAGCGAAAAGCACATCGACTACGCAAAGAAGGTCAAAGCCGAACTCGAAGCCATCGGCCTCCGCGTGGAACTCGACGCACGCAACGAACAGATGAAAGCCAAAATCCGCGAACTCGCCCTGCAAAAGGTCCCCTTCGTCCTCATCATGGGCGACAAGGAAGCCGAAGCCAACGCAGTAAGCGTCCGCACCCGCGGCAAAGGCGACGAAGGCCCCACACCACTCGCAGACTTCATCATCCGCGCAAAAAACCTCCTCACCGATAAAAGCGCCACGCTCTAACCCATGACCACTATCCAGCTTGAGACCCGCATCGCCGCCCCGGCCATGCGGGTCTTTCTGCTTTCTCTAAGCATCGACCTGCACAGGGATAGCACCGCCCAACCTGCGAGCGCGGTCACCACGCCTTGAGTGTGGGCAAGCAACCACGGCCGAGTGCGGACTGGATACCACCTGTCGATTGCGGCTGTATACCTTAGCAGCCACGAAGACAAGCGCCAAAGGCGCGCCGCTATCCTAGCCTAGGCCGAAGGCCTAGGTAACCATGCCACCAACAAACAGAGCGCTGAAAAGCGCGACCTATCGGCTCCAGCCCGCGAAACGTTTGAAGAATTTATGACCATGGTCATAGACTATGGTCATGGCAACGCAAGCCCCCATCTCGAAGACACCCCACCCTCCCGGCACCGTCATCGCTGCAGGCAAGTTCAAAGCCACCTGCCTGCAATTACTGGACGCAGCAGCAGCAGGCGAGACGATCACCATCACCAAACACGGCAAGGTCGTCGCACGTCTCATGCCGCCTGAAGTCCCTGAGGAAAAGCCCTTTGTGCCGCTCCTCGGAATGTTCAAAGGTCAGGTCAGAATCCTGGGCGACATCGTCAGCCCGGACTTCGAGGCATGGGGCATGGAAGATCTCCGGAAGACGAAGAAGAAAAAGAAGTGAACGGCTACCTGATCGACACACACGTCTGGCTCTGGTTGATCGCAGGCAGCCCGTCGCTTACAGAGGCAAATCGCCTCAGCCTTGCGCGATGGCAGCACTCTGGAAAGCTTTACCTCTCAGCAATCTCCGCATGGGAAACCGCTCAGAAGCAAAGCAAAGGTAAATTGGGCATGGAGGGTGACGTTGCGGAGTGGGTCGATACGACCACAACACCGGGACTTCTCCAACTCATCGACCTGACGGTACATGACCTGATCGCCGCGAACCGCCTGCCCGGCGAATTTCACGGCGACCCCGCCGACAGAATCCTCGCAGCCACCGCACGCGAACACGACTTAACGCTCGTCACCCACGACACACCGCTGCTGAACTATGCAAAACAAGGCCATTTGAAGGTTCACAAAGTCTAGATCAAAGCGTCAGAACGAATCAGCAGACCGCCGCTCCACGTCCTTTCAGCGTCCTACCTCCCATGCTGGTCCCCCAGGCCATCCGCGAGTTCTTCCGGTGCAAAGTCCTCCGCCCACTGCTGCGCCTGCTCCGCGGCGGTGTCACGCCGCGCCGCATGGCGTGGAGCCTGGCATTAGGCATGGCCATCGGCATCAACCCTTCCGTTGGTCTCACCACACTGATTGTCATTCTGCTTGCGTGGATTTTCGGCCTGAACCAGGTGGCATCGCAGATCGGCTCGCATATGGTCGCGCCGTTCCACCTCCTGCTCTTCCTTCCGTTCATTCAGCTAGGCGTGTATTTGTTCCACACGCGCCGGCTCCCACTCATGCGGCAGCAGCTGGAGCACATGAGCCATCATCCGCTGCTGATGGTGCGCAGCCTTTGGCAGTGGGAGTGGCACGCACTGATTGTGTGGGCCATTGCCGCTGCGATCCTCACGCCTCTGCTCGCAATGTATCTGCGCCGGGCCCTGGTGCTCATGATGCGTAGACACCGCACGCTGCTGCATACCCGTGCCGTAGCCCCATAAGCCTCAATGTTGGCCGGTTAGAGGTGCATCCAGCGGTCCGCGCCAAGCACCAAACCAAGCGTGAGGATCGCGATCACCACTTCACCAATGGCTCCAACCGCAAACGGCCGCAGCCCCTGCTTCACCATATCCCTGACGTTTGTTCTCAAGCCCACTCCCGCAAACGTCAGCAGGAAGGCCCAGCGGGACAGGTTGCCGAGCGCGGTAAGCTGGTTTTTGTCGAACACGCCAAACGTAGCCAGCCCTGAGATCAGCAGGAAGCCGAGCACGAACTTGGGAAACTTCTTCCAGAGAAACGCGCCCTTGTTGCCGATGACCGCGGCCTGGCCTTTCGAAGCCCAGTAGATCGCATAGCCAAGCACAACGAAGCCAATCGTCGCGTTGCGGCACGTCTTCACCAGCACGGCGACCTTGCCGGCGGCGTCGCTGTACAGCGCGCCGGCAGCAGCCGTCTCAGCGGTGTTGTCGACGGCCAGACCGGCCCACAGGCCGTACGCCTGGTCGCTCATGTGCAGCGCGTGGCCAACCAGCGGGAACACAAAGAGCGAGATTGCGCCCAGCGCAAGGATCGCTGCCATGGCGATCGACGCGTCTTCCTCGTCAGCTTCAATGGCGCCCTGCGTCGCAATGATCGCCGAGACGCCACAGACCGAGGATCCCACGGACAACAGCGATGTCAGTTTGGGCCGCAACTTGAACGAGCGCCCAAGGAACGTCATGAAGGTGAGCGCCAACACCAGCTCGATGAACACAAGCGCCAGCGACACGCCACTGAGCTTCATCACATCGCCCAGGATGAAGCGGGAACCCAGCAGGATGATGCCGGCCTTCAGCCAGAACTCATACGTGGCAACGCCCGCCCGGAAGATCTGTGGCAAGCCAAACACATTCGTGAGGAACATACCGATCAGGATGGCCCACAGCACAGACTCGATGTTGGGCAGGGCGAGGTGGTGCGCCTTCAGCGCAGCGGCGTGGGACTTGCCATACGCCGTAATCGACTGTTCAATGATCTTGCCGCAAAAGCCTACGGCAAACAGCAGCGCGATGCCGGGCAGCAGCCCAAGCGGTGACGTCTTCTCTCCGCGCCCGATTACCATGGCACACGTCCAATTACGTGCAGCTTAACCAGCAGCGCCAGCACAAGCGACAGGACGACCGCCCACGTATCGGACGACAGTTGAAAACGTTGTGGTGTGGACAAGAGTGTCTCCTGAAAGCCACTCCATTGAAACACGGCCGTGTTACATCTATTCCGAAAATGGCATGCCGAAGGATAGCGTTGCCGTGCGCGGTGGGCGGTGCGACTCGCCAATCACCGTGCAGGCGTGGCCCATCTCGCGCCACACGGCAAGTGCCGCAGCGTTCATGTACAGCAGCCGCGCCTGTTCGCGCGATGTGCCCTTGTCCGTGTACACGCTCAGGCTGTTCAGCCGCTTGGTTTGCTCACTGTGCAGCAGGTAGGGCCACATGCTGATGCTGGGCGAATTGCCGGCGCCCACCATCTCGTCACGGTTCTGCGCCACGATGGTGTAGTTCAGCGGCGTGGTTGTGGTGGCTGTCATCCCTGTGCCGATGCTATGCCTCTTTGCCCGCGCGTGCGCCCAGTAGCATGCGCCACCTTCGAGCGACTTGCGCATCCAATACAACGACGGCGACAGGAGTGAGCGTATGGCGAGCGAGACAGCAATTCTGGCAGGTGGATGTTTCTGGGGCGTGCAGGAGCTGTTGCGCTTCCAGCCCGGCGTTATCTCCACGCGCGTGGGTTACAGCGGCGGCGATGTGCCCAACGCAACCTACCGCAACCATGGCACGCATGCGGAAGCCGTTGAGATCGTCTTCGATCCCGCAAAGATCAGCTACCGCACGCTGCTGGAGTTCTTCTTTCAGATCCACGACCCAACCACGCGCAACCGCCAGGGCAACGATCTTGGCATGAGCTATCGCTCGGCCATTTACTACACCACGCCGGAGCAGAAGGCCGTGGCCGAAGAGACCATCGCCGACGTGAACGCCAGCGGCATCTGGCCCGGCAAAGTGGTCACCGAGGTCGCTCCCGCAGGCCCCTTTTGGCAAGCCGAGCGAGAACACCAGGATTACCTGCAGCGCATCCCCAACGGCTACACCTGCCACTGGATACGCCCCAACTGGAAGCTGACGAAGCGCGCCGTCGCAACAACAGCCTAAGCAGGAAACATCACAGCATTAAATGGACATGGCTTCAGCCATGTCCCTCTTGCGTTCCCAACAAAGATGCCGGTGTGCCCCACTCATGCGCGAAGCGGATAGGTGGGTCTGAGCTTGTCGAAGGCTTGAGCCCGCCAACGCGATAGCGAGGGAGCAGCGGGCTTTAGCCCGTTCAGCACGCGTGATCAAGAAAAGGGCTTTAGCCCTGGCGATCCGCTGCGATACTGCCTCCATGCAAGTCCACCTCGTCGACGGCACCTACGAACTCTTCCGCCACTTCTACGCCGTGCCCTCCGCACGTGATGCGGCTGGTCGCGAGGTGGGCGCGGTACGCGGTGTCCTCGCGTCGATGCTGGCGCTGGTGAACGGCGGCGCAACCCACATCGCCGTCGCCACCGACCACGTTATCGAATCCTTCCGCAACGATCTTTGGCCCGGCTACAAGACGGGCGCCGGCATCGACCCCGATCTCTGGTCGCAGTTTCCTTTGCTCGAAGAAGCGCTCACCTTGATGGGCATCACCGTTTGGCCGATGGTGGAACACGAAGCGGATGACGCTCTTGCCGCCGCTGCTGCGCAAGCCGGGCAGGACCCGCGTGTGGAACGTGTCTTCATCTGCACGCCGGACAAGGACCTCGCACAATGCGTGCGCGGCACACGCATCGTGCAATTCGACCGCCGTAAGCGTGAGGTACGCGATGAAGCCGGCGTCATCGCAAAGTTCGGCGTGCCGCCGGCGTCCATTCCCGACTATCTCGCCCTCGTGGGCGACGCAGCCGATGGCTTCCCAGGTATCCGCGGATGGGGTGCAAAGTCCGCATCCGCGGTACTCGCGAAGTTCAGGCGCCTTGAAGCCATCCCAGCCGATCCACTCACGTGGAACGTTGCGGTCGCCAATCCGCGCGCCCTCGCCGCGACGCTGGCGGAGAACCGCGACAACGCTTTCCTCTTCCGCGATCTCGCAACACTGCGCACGCAAATTCCACTCTTCGACAACGTGGACGCATTGAAGTGGCATGGCCCAAAGCCGGAGTTCACTGCACTGGGCGAACGCCTGGATAAAGCAAAGACGGTGACAAAACCGAAAGCTCCCAGATGAAGCCGCTGTAGGACCAACCGAAATTAAAGCTGACTCGCTGACTTGCTGATCCGCTGACTCGCTGGCCCACTACAATCATCTGCATGTCCTACGCGGCAGCGGTAAAGCACCTGTATGCGTTGAGTGGCGAGCTCGCTGCGCCCGCACCCGGTGCGCCTCGCCGCAAGTTTGAATTGGAGCACATGCGCACGCTCGCCCGTGCACTCGGCGACCCGCAAACGACATTCCCATCTGTGCTGATTGCCGGCACCAATGGCAAAGGATCAACGGCTGCCACGCTCGCCGGCATCCTGAGCGTGGCGGGCTATCGCACTGGCCTGTACACCTCGCCGCATCTGCTGCGCGTCAATGAGCGCATCCAGATTGCAACCGGACCGGCAGGCGCAAACACACTCGCTGAGATCGACGACGACACCTTCGCACGCCTCTACTTTCGCGTGGATGACGTTGCGACCGGGCTCGTCGCCAGCGGCGCGCTGCCACATCAGCCCAGCTTCTTTGAGGTGCTCACCGCGGTTGCTTTCCTGGCCTTTGCAGAGGCAAACATTGACATCGCCGTGCTCGAGGTAGGCTTGGGTGGACGCCTGGACGCCACCAACATCGTCGAGCCGCTGCTCTCCGTCGTTACGGACATCGCACTCGATCACACCGAATGGCTGGGGAACACGCTCACCGACATTGCGCGAGAGAAAGCAGGTATCCTTCGGCCGCACGGCACGCTGATCACATTGCCGCAGCATCCCGAGGCAAACGCAGCTCTCGGCGAGATCGCCGTGTCTCTCGACGTAACCGGCATCAACGCCGCCACCTACCTGCCTGACCGAGCAGCCGGCAGCGGCCCATACGCTCTGAACCTGGACGGCATGGAGATGATCGTGGGGTCGCCGCTCGCAGGTGAGCATCAGCATCGCAACCTTGCCCTGGCGATTGCGGCCGCGAAGCAACTTGCCCAAAATGAATCGTTTACGAACATCGACACGGCCGTAATCGCTGGCGGCATACGCCTGACGCAGTGGCCTGGGCGGCTGGAGCGACAACAGTTACCCTCCGGCAGCACGCTGCTGCTTGACGTGGCTCACAACCCGGCTGGAGCCTGGACGCTGCGTTCGTATCTCTCGCAAGCCATGAATGAAGAAACTCTGCCTGGTCCCAGGACCCTGGTTTTTTCGGCGCTACGCGACAAGTCCGTCCGCGAGATGGCGCAGATTCTCTTCCCGCTCTTTGACGAATCAGGAGACCGCATCCTTCTCGCGCCAGTGAACAGCCCGCGTGCTTCCACCGCGGAGGAACTCGCTGCCATTGCGAACGATCTCGACACAGCCGCAACAGTCTGCGACTCGGTTGCCCATGCCATGGCTCTCGCAAACCAGGGCGGTGGCTCGGTTATTGTCTCCGGCTCTGTCTACCTTGTGGGCGAAGCCAAAGCATGGCTGGAAGGGGCTCACGCGTGAAGAAGCTGTTGCCGTGGGCGTCGTACTTGATCTTTATCCCGCTCATCACAATGCTCACCGTTACCTGCGGCCTGGTGTCCTTGCTCTTTTCGTTGTGGGATACCTCCGGCCGCCAGCAGCACTGGATGGCACAAATCTGGGCTAAGCTGATGCTGCGAACGGCTTTATCCCCTATAAGCGTCGTCAACCCGCAAAACCTGAGGTTGCCCCTGCGCGATCATGCATCGGCTGTTTTCGCCTGCAACCACCTCAGCTACATGGATACTCCGGCGCTCTTCGCCTCGCTGCCATTTCAGTTCCGCATCCTCGCAAATCACTACCTGTTCCGGTCTCCCTTCATCGGCTGGTATCTCACTCGCTCCGGACAGGTGCCCATCGACCAGTCCAGCATGCGTTCGCAGATCGCCGGGCTCATGAAAGGCGTCGCGACGCTCAAAGCAGGCATGCCCATCCTCATCTTTCCGGATGGCAGCCGTGCCTCCGACGGCCACGTTCGGCAGTTCCTCTCCGGCGCGGCCTACATGGCCATCAAGGCGCAGGTGCCGCTCGTACCCCTGACGCTGGTCGGCACGTATGAGCTGCTGCCCATGCATACCTACCACCTTGCGCCTCGCCCGCTCATGCTTGTGGTCTGCGAGGCGATTGACACAACCGGCATGACCACCCGCGACGCCGACGCGCTCACCCAGCGCCTGATGGACACGATCGCCGCCGAATACTATGCGCGTTCACCGCTCACCCGCCCTGAGACGGTGCCATCGAGTCAGGCCAAGATTCCCAGCCGTGATCTGCAGCCTGGCCCACAGGCGTAAAATCGGCTTCTGATGAGCCGCCCACGCATCCTGATCCCGATCCCAACCAGCTTTGATGAGCCCTACAACGTTCAAAGCTGGCCCGAGTACGCGGCTGCCGTCCAAGCAGCCGGTGGCGATCCCATCCGTGTGCCGCTCACACGTTCGATCGCGGAACTCGACGACCTTCTGGCGGACGCACAGGGTGTGTTGCTGCCTGGCAGCGGAGCAGACGTGGATCCCGCTCGCTATGGTCATGACCGCGATCCAGCGTGCGCCGAGGCAGACGCATTGCGCGAACAAACGGACTTCGCGCTCATCGATGCCGCCGAGCGGCTGAAGAAGCCGATGTTCTGCATCTGTTTCGGAACACAGTCGCTTAACGTCCGTTACGGCGGCACGCTTATCCAGGATGTGCAGCCTGTACCTGTAAATCACCGGGCAGGGCGTGCTGTGCAGGCAGCTCATTCCGCCGTCTTTGCGGTGGATAGTCGCCTGGGCTGCATCCTGCTGGAAAGCGGCGAAGCCACAGCGGACGATGATGAATTTGCGCGTCTGCCCGTCAACTCCAGTCACCACCAGGCCGTTGCCATCCCCGGCGACGAGCTGCGCGTGGTCGCGCGCTGCCCGGCGGATGCGGTCATAGAAGCCATTGAGGGACCGAACCCGGACCATTGGCTGATTGGTGTGCAGTGGCACCCTGAGCGCACGCTCGGCACCAGCGCTGGTTCCAGGGCACTCTTTACCGCCTTCATCGCAGCGGCAAGCGTGTAACGCCATGCCCATGGACGCAGCCCGGATGCGGGAGCTCTTGTCGCCCTATGTGGCAGCCACGCCGTTGGACGATTCCATTCTCACGAAGATTGGCCGCTACCTCGACCTCATCGTGCTTTGGAATGCCCGGACGAACCTTACTGCCGTGCGCGAACCGGAGGCAATCCTTCAGCGCCAGATCGGCGAGAGCCTCTTCGCCGTACAGTTCGTTCCTGAGACAGGCACGCTCATGGATTTCGGTTCGGGCGCTGGTCTGCCCGGCATTCCTATCGCTCTGCTCCGGCCCGGCTTGCAGGTCACGTTGGCCGAATCTCAGGGCAAAAAGGCGAGCTTCCTGCGCGAAGCCGCAAGAACCATCGAAATACCGCTTAAAATATGGCCAAATCGCGTCGAAAAGATGCCGAAAAATGACCGATTTGACTGCGTGACCATGCGTGCAGTCGATGATTCACAGCGTATGCTGCCCATTGCTACAGAGCGAATCGCGCCTTCGGGAACCCTCCTGCGTTATTTAGGTGAGGGAGTACCGGTGGAAATCTCCGGCTGGTCTGCGGTGAAATCCGCAGCCGTTCCCAACTCCAAGGGTTTGTTGCAGATACTGACTCGAGGCTGACGTTCCACGTGGAACACAAAGCAGCAATGTTCCACGTGAAACACCTGCGATCCACAGCTAACCCACAAGCGTTCCACGTGGAACAATTGCAGCGGCACCCGCACTCGGCTAGTCTGCTCTAACGTCATGGGCAAGGTCATTGCAGTCGTCAATCAAAAGGGCGGTGTGGGCAAAACCACCACCACAATCAACCTCGCCGCAGGCATCGCTCTCAACGGACTCAACGTCCTTGTCGTCGATTGCGACCCGCAAACAAACGCGAGTGGCGGCCTTGGCGTGCCGCGCAATACCGAACGGCTTTCCACCTACGACGTTCTTCTCGGCGACGCGACCGCGGATCAGGCTATTATCGCCACCTCTGTCGAACGCTTGGACATCATTCCCAGCAGCAAAGACCTCATCGGCGCGAATTTTGATCTCGCCCAGCAGGATAACCGCGAGTTTCAACTCAAGGCCGCGCTTGAACCCATTCGCGACCGGTACGCCTTCATCCTGCTCGACTGCCCGCCCGCGCTGGACCTGCTCACGCTGAACGCACTTGTGGCCGCAGACAGCCTCTTCGTCCCCATGCAAGCGGAGTACTTTGCGCTTGAAGGCATCTCCGAACTGACCGGCACGCTGGATCGCGTGTCCGCGGCATTTCAACCGGACTTGTCACTCGAAGGTGTTGTGCTCACCATGTACGACCCGCGAACCTCGCTCTCGCAGCAGGTCATGGAGAATATTCGCGGCTTCTTTGGTGACAAGGTGTACACCACAACCATTCCCCGCAACGTCCGCGTCGCGGAAGCGCCCAGCCACGGCTTGCCTGTCATGCTGTACGACCCAAAGTCGCGTGGCGCCGAGGCCTACATGGACCTCGCCCGTGAACTGTTAGCGCATAACGGCATTTTTGTCGGCACCGGCAACCCTGCGGGCGCCGTCGTGCATGAGTCCGACCCAGAATCTGAGTAACGAGGCACACCATGGCAAACCCAATCACCGTCGATCCCAAACGCCGTGCCCTTGGCCGAGGCCTTGAAGCCCTGCTCCCTTCGCGACCTGCCGCGCCTGCGCCTGCAGCACCGCCGCCACCAGTCGCTCCATCGGGCCGGCCGCTTGAACTCCTCATCACCGACATCGAGCGGAATCCCTTCCAAACGCGCACACACTTTGACGAAAGCGCGCTGGCAGAGCTCGCCCAGTCCATCACCGCGTCCGGCGTTGTGCAGCCCATCGTCGTACGCGCCAAGGGTGATGGAAAGTTCCAGCTCATCATGGGCGAACGCCGCTGGCTGGCATCACAGCGTGCCGGCAAGACGACCATCCCGGCCATCGTGCGCGAAGTCTCCGACGAGCAAGCAATGGAGATGACCATCGTCGAAAACCTGCAGCGCGCCGACCTGAACCCCATGGAGCAGGCCCGCGCGTACGAGCGCCTTGGCCGCGATTTCAAGCTTACCCAGGAACAGATGGCCCAGCGCACTGGCAAGGAGCGTGCCTCGGTCGCCAACTTCCTGCGGCTTCTCAAACTGCCTGAGGCTGTCCAGCACAAGGTTGAAGCCGGCGAGCTCTCCTTCGGCCATGCACGCGCCCTCTTGTCGTTGGAGTCGCACGAACAGATGCTCAAAGCGGCACAGAAGATCGGCGCTCTCTCCATGTCCGTCCGCCAAACCGAAAGCTATGTCAAAAACCAGCTGAACCCCGAACGCAAGCTCGGCAAGGTGGAGACGGCTGCCGAGGAGATCGACGCGAATGTAAAAGCTGCGCAGGATCAGCTACAGCGTACGCTTGGGCTCAAAGTGCGCATCGAAGATACGCGTGGCAAAGGCCGCGTCGTCATCGAGTACAGCAGCCTGGAAGATTTCGACACGCTGCTGGAAACGCTGTCTCGCTAACTGTTCTTTATCTCCTAAACCTTTAGGAGATGCCATCACCATCTGCCATCAGGGAGCACGCTACACATCGCATGATGCAAGCCACAGCGTTTGAATATCGCCATCGCTTTCTGATCCACGGCATCATCTACACGGTGTGTTTCGCGGCGCCGTGGTCGCTGCTGTTACCCGGCATGTTTAACGGTCCTGCATGGGGGTTTGTTGAGAATCACAGCGTTTGGTTCGCGCTGACGAATCAGCTCACAAAGCCCCTGTACCAGCACTTCGCCGCTTGTTGGGATGCGATCCTAGTCGTTATGGTCGTGTTCGCTGCGTCTGGCGCTGCCCTGCGCACATGGGGCGCGTCGTACCTGGGCGCGACCACTGTTCAGCGCGGCGGCATGGTCGGGGACCACGTCATCGCCGAGGGTCCATTCCGCTTCGTGCGCAACCCGCTCTACCTCGGCACGGTGCTCCACACCATCGCGCTGGCATGCCTCATGCGGCCTGAAGCTGCAGTGCTCTGCATTGCGCTCATCACGCTGCTGCAGTTCCGCCTCATCGGGCGGGAAGAGCCATACCTGCTGGAGCGTATGGGTTCAGCCTACGCCGCATACACCGCAGCTGTGCCGCGCTTTCTGCCATCCCTCAAACCGCACGTGAATGCATCGGGTACCGTAAAGCCCGACTGGAAGCAGGGCATCCTTAGCGAGCTGTACGTGATTGGTGTTGCGCTCACACTCGCCACCGTCGGCTGGTCGCGCGGCTTCGGCTGGGAAAACTCCGTGGTGCGCGTAATGCAGGGAATTGTCATCTCGCTCGGTGTCTCCGTGATCGCACGCGCCTTCATCCCCAAAGCCACCTTCTAAGGCGCTCGCGCCGCTCTTGACGCTTCGCGTATCACTGCGGCCGGCTGCCTAACGTGACTTGGCCCGGCTTCGCGCCGGCTTGCGACTTTCTGGGTGGAAGTGGGCAGCTGCTTCTGCAGCGAGGACGAAGCACAAATGTGAAAAGCCCGGCGCGAGGCCGGGCTTAGTCACGTTTAGCAGCTGTACTGACACGTGAAGCGTCAAGACAGTACGAAGTGCCGATGTACTTACTTCTTTGCGGCGGCCTTGACGGGTGCGATTGCGTCCTTTGCAGCCTTGGCTACGCGGAACTTGACGACGGTCTTTGCCTTGATCTTGATGGCTTCGCCGGTCTGCGGATTGCGGCCGACGCGTGCCTTGCGCTCAGCCTTGACGAGCTTGCCCAGGCCGGGGATGGTGAACTCGCCGTTCTTCTTGGTCTCCTTCACAGCCGTCTGTGCCATCAGATCGAAAAAAGCGCCTACCTGCTTGTTCGACAGTTCCATCTGCTCAGCCATGGTGCGGATCAGAGCGGTCTTGGTGAGTCCCTTTGCCATTGTGTGTTGCTCCTTTTCGTACGAAACGAATCTATGTCCGTCTGCTGGTGAGGGCGCATGGTGCGATGACTCATCTCATGCATCGCTACTGGCAGTAAAAGCCAATATTCATGCGGGTTCCCGCAAACGTTCCGCATATCACGATGGACTTTTGCCGGGCGCTTGTCAATTCTTTGATTCAGCTTTTGCACGTTTTCTTTGGGTTTTATGGGCTTTTCAGGAAAGGGTGCCGCAAAAGGTTCTATTTTGGCTGTGGAAACCGCTCGTTTCGGCTAGAAAAGGCTTTTTCGCGGGCTCACGCGACGCATCGGCGCATTCAGCAGTGCCACCATGGGCGCTGCTGCTTTAAAGCGATCCGCGATCGCTTTCACCAGGTTCTGCGAGGTCGCAACGTCCGCGGGCAGCCGCGCGGACACACCCCACTTCCGGTCCCTCAGCAGATCATCGGCAGGTCCGGGCGCAAAGCCCTTCGGCAGCCGTGCAAGAGGATTGCTCTCCAGATCCGGCAGCAGCTTTCGCAGCTTCTTGTTGCCAAGCAACGCATGCATCTCCGCGTGATGCTCCTCCAGGTGGCGGCGAATAGCGAGCATCTGCTCGGGCTGTGGCATGAACACGCCAGCCGCAACAATGACCTCATCACCGGCCACGTGGGCGTAGAAGCCGGCGCCGCTCGTCTTCGCGAACTGCGACGGCGACCACCATGCACCCACGTGCGTCTTGTACGGCAGCTTGTTGTTGCTGAAGCGCGTATCACGATAAATGCGGAGCATCGCCTTCGGTGCAGGTTTTATGCAGTCGGGGGCGAAGTCCGCCAGTGCAGCGTTCACTTCATCGATGATCGCAAGCCAGGGAGCCTTGACTTCGGTCTCATACACATCCTTTCGGTCCCCGAACCATACGCGGTCGTTGTTCTTCTTGAGTGCCTTGAGAAAACGCAGGCCTGCGGGTGTGAAACATGTTGGCATCTGTTTACTTGGATGAGAAGTGATGTTTGGGGACGCGGAAAACTCCCTTAATGTTTGCCGCTTTTCTCACGCAGATTTGAATGTGAGTTTTCGCACGAAATCCCGCGCCATCGTAAAGGGGTTTCTCTTCGGGAAAGAGTGCTCGAACGGTTTCGATTTCCGTTTCATTGCGATCGCTTCGCGAAGCGTGAAGGTATTCAATAACCGCTCGGTCTAGGTTGCGAAACCACAGATCATCCCCTCCAGAGTTCACGGGCATTGGCGAGCCAGCGCTCTCCATAATGTCCCTGAAGCTAAGATATGACTCCTTGACAACCTGTGTTCCATTACTGCTCATAAGATCCAGGCAAAGACCGAGATCAATCACGGCTCCAACCACGAACGGCTTGAACGGTACGTTCTTCGACTTCAACCGACGCGTTGCAACTTCCTCGGCGAACTCCATTGCTCTGTCAGGATTTGCTTCCCAGAAATAACTGCCGGAGCCGAGCCAGTCATAATCATTCTTCGACGGCTTAAATGGCGTGTTCTTTAGGAGAGCTTCCCCGACGGATTCATCACAGCCGTGGTATCCCAGAACAAAGCTTGAGGAAAGCCTATGCAATCTTCTTGTACTTCGCTGTCAGTTGACCGCTCTTGGTCGTGATTCCAGCTTTGGTCAAGAATGCACGTGCCTTTTCGGGAGAGCCTCGATGCGACTTAGCCACGGTTCTCACCGCATCCACCGACTTCTTCAATTCGCGCTTGTCCATGTCTTCTCCTCGTCCAGATAGTAAGACAATCATCCACCACCTGGCACCACCATCTTTCTCGCGCAGCGCCAAAAGAACCAGAACGGCAGCCAAACCGGCACAAGCGTATCGTTAGGACTCGGTAGTCTTGGGAGTTCCGCAATGAATCCGGTCCTTGGCATTGTTCTGCTCGTGGTTGTCCTGTTTGTGCTGGTCACGCTGCTCAAGACGCTGTACACCGTGCGCACGTCGCAGGCTGGAGTGGTTGAACGCTTTGGCAAGTTCAACCGCATCGTGCGCCCCGGTCTGCATCTGCTCATCCCGTATGGCGAGCGTGTCTTCTTTGTCGATCTGCAGGTGCAGCAGGCACAGTTCTCCGTTGAGACCAAGACGCGTGACAACGTATTCGTGCAGATCCCTGTCAGCGTGCAGTACCAGGTGCTGGACGACAAAATCTTCGACGCTGTCTACCGGCTGTCGCGCCCGCAGAAGCAGATCGAAAGCTTTGTCTTCAACTCGATCCTTGGTCATGTGCCCAAGCTCACGCTGGATGAGACATTTGAGCAGATGAGCGGCATCTCCATCGCAGTCAAGGTTGAGCTGGATGCGACCATGCGGGAGTTCGGCTACAACATCCTCACCGCGCTGGTGACGGACATCATTCCCGATGCCAAGGTCAAAGCCGCGATGAACGACATCAACGCCGCGCAACGGTCGCAGGTAGCCGCACAGGCAAAGGGTGAGGCAGACAAGATCCTGAAGGTGAAGCAGGCCGAAGCCGAGGCCGAGAGCAAGGCGCTGCAAGGCAAAGGTATCGCAGCGGAACGTCAGGCCATCATCGACGGCCTGCGTTCGTCGATCGAGCACTTTCGCGAGTCCGTGCCAGGCGCCACCGCGGAGGATGTCATGGCTCTGGTGTTGCTCACGCAGTACTTTGACACCTTGAAAGACATCGGCATCCGTTCCAATACCAACACGCTCTTCCTGCCGAACAATCCCGGCGCTGCAAACGACTTCCTGCAGCAGATTCTTGCAGGCCTGCGTGGTGGCACGCATCGTGCAACGCGCGGTGAAACAGCAGACGCGCCAACACATGCAATCACCTAAAGTGTGTATCGCTGTACACCGATGTACTCAAAGCAGGCAAGCAGATTCGCACGTTTGACTGTCGCCGCAGGCGCGATCGTAAAGAGCTTCACCAAGGTTGGTGCAACTCAATATTTCGTAAAAATAATTGCCATAAAGCCCTTCCATACGGCCTCTAGCATCGTGCTAACATCAGGTTCGTTCGCCCCATGCTTCACAGCTTCGGAGCCCTTCTCTGCAGCCTTGTTGTATTCACCGATCAGTTCTGCTACGGCATGCCGTAGGTCTTCAAACTGAGTTGAAGAGTCATACTCAGCGCGCACCTGTGGTGCAGCGCCACGGACTCATTGTTTTGTTTTTGCTCTACGGCGCCTTCCGCATCCAACGGGAATCGCGCCTCAGTGACAGCACCGGCCGCTTTCCTATAGCCGGTAGCACAAGGAAAGATCCTGATGTCTTTTGCTCCTACGGCCTCGACCCTGTTGACACCCCAAAACGCCTGGACACGCATCCTCGGCGCGCTTGAAATGAAGGTCAACCGGCAGTCGTTTTACACGTGGCTCAAGCCCACGCGTTTCTCTCACGCGAACGGCCGCGTTCTCTTTGTGCGCATCCCCTCCACGCAGTTCCAGCACATTGGCGATCGCTACGCCGACCTCATCCAGGAAGCCATCGAACATCTCGCGCTTGAAGTGGATGAGGTGCGTTTCGTCACCGCGGAAGATGACCCAGCCACGCCGCGCACACGCGAGGACGGCGGCTTCGCTCCACTGCCATCGCACTCGCCCAATGCTCCACAGACGCCGCCTTCGTCACTCAGCCGCGATCGCGCTGCCGCACCCGCTCCTCCCAGCAGCGAGCAGGGCCGCTTCGACTGGAATGCCGCCGCACAGCTGAACCAGCGCTACCTGTTTGAGAACTTCGTCATCGGCAGCGGCAACCAGTTCGCGCACGCAGCATCGCAAGCCGTGGCGGAGCGGCCATCCAAGGCGTACAACCCGCTCTTCCTGTACGGTGGCGTGGGCATGGGCAAGACACACCTCATGCAGGCCATCGGTCACGAGGTGAAGCGGCGCAACCGCGATGCGTCGATCATGTACGTCTCCGGTGAGAAGTTCACCAACGAGATGATCAACAGCGTCCGCTATGACAAGATGACCGGCTTCCGCGATCGCTTCCGCACAGTCGATGTCCTGCTTATCGACGACATCCAGTTCCTCGCCGGCAAGGAGCGCACGCAGGAAGAGTTCTTCCACACGTTCAACGCGCTGCACGAGAGCATGAAGCAGATCGTCATCGCCAGTGACCGCCCTCCCAAAGAGCTTGCCGACTTTGAAGATCGCCTGCGTTCGCGCTTCGAGTGGGGATTGATCGCAGATATTCAGCCGCCCGATCTTGAGACCAAGGTCGCCATCCTGCAAAAGAAGGCAGAGAGCGAACAAACAGTCCTGCCGACCGACGTTGCCATGTTCGTTGCGAGCAACGTGCGTACCAACGTGCGTGAGCTTGAGGGCGCGCTCATCCGCCTGATCGCCTGGTGCTCGCTGCATGGTGTGGATATCACGCTGGCAACGGCGCAGCAGTGCCTCAAGCAGTTCATTGACACGCAGACACGCAAGATCACCATTGAAGCCATTCAGCGTGCCACGGCCGAGCAGTTCGGCATGAAGATCAGCGAACTGAAGCAGAAGAACAACTCGCGGCAGATCGTGGTGCCACGCCAGATCGCTATGTACCTGGCCAAGCAGATGACGGAAGCGTCGTTGCCGGAAATCGGTCGCCAGTTTGGTGGCAAGCACCACACCACCGTGATGCACTCCATCGCCAAGATTGACGAGCAGAAGCGCACGGACAAGGCACTCGCAAGCACCATCAGCAAGCTGATGGAAACCCTCAACTAGGTACTTCCTACCGTTCTCGGCACTTCGTGCTGTTCTCGATGCGCTTTGAGCGTGTCAGCGACTACCAAATGTGACGAAGCCCGGCCTCACGCCGGGCTTTCTCTTTTGCCTTCATCATGCTTCTGGGCTCTTCTTTATGCCTTTATTATGCAAAACAGCTTGTCATGGATAGGGTCCCGCAGATTCATCGGGACGGAGTATTCATGATCGAGCCTGACAGTTGTGCCTCTATCTCACGAACCCAAACCACATCACGCTCGTCAGTCGTTGTGATGAAGTTCGGCGGCACATCTGTCCAGGATGCTGCCGCCATCCTGCGCACAGTATCGATCGTTAAGGGCCGGCGCGATCTTGGGCTGCAGCCCGTGGTTGTTGTTTCTGCCATGGCGAAGGTGACGGATCAGTTGCTGGCGGCAGCAGCAGCCGCGGCGGCGAACCGGATGGACGAGGCACTGGCAGTTTCCCAGGCGCTGCGTACACGCCACCTGGAAACAGCGGCGGCGCTGGTTGGCAGGAGCATTGTTCAAGTTGGAAAAGCGCTGCACGAAACGTTCGACAAGCTGGACGATATTCTGCGCGGCATTTCTGCACTGGGAGAGCTCACACCACGCACGAACGATCTTGTGGTCAGTTTTGGCGAACGCCTGTCGAGCAGGATTGTCGCGGACACATTCGAGCACCGCGGTTTGAGCAGCGCACATGTCGACGCGCGCACGTGCATCATCACGGACAGCCATTATGGCAAAGCCACACCTCAGCTTGACGCGATTGACGCCGCTCTGGTGGAACATGTTCTTCCGCTGATCGAGGTCCATGCCATACCCATTCTTGGAGGTTTCATCGGCTCCTCTGGAAGCGGCGTCACAACCACGCTTGGTCGCGGCGGCAGCGACTACACGGCAGCTCTCATCGGCGGCAGCCTGCATGCTGGTGCGATCGAAATCTGGACCGACGTCAACGGCATCATGACGACGGATCCGCGGGTTTGTCCGGATGCGCTGCGCGTCAAGACGATCAGTTTTGAAGAAGCCTCTGAGCTCGCGTATTTCGGCGCGAAGGTTTTGCACCCGGCGACAATCCTGCCGGCCGTCAGAAAAGATATCCCGGTGTGGGTGCTGAACTCGCACAAGCCTGACAATGAAGGCACCAGGATCACAGCAGTTGCGCCTCCCTGCGCAACGCCGCTCACCAGCATTGCAGCCAAGAAACACCTCACCATCATTCACATGGTGTCGCCGCGCATGCTCATGTCGCACGGGTTTCTCAAAGCAGTCTTCGAAACCTTCGACCGGTACGGCTGTGCGGTCGACATGGTGTCTACCAGCGAGGTCAGCGTCTCCGTCACGATTGACTCGACGGACCACCTTCCAGCTATCCACGCCGCTCTGAATGAGATTGCGGATGTCACGATCGAGAAAGACAAAGCGTTGATCTGCCTTGTGGGTGAAAACATTCGCGGACAGCATGGCGTCGCCGGCCGCGTCTTCTCTGCCATCCGCGACTTCAACGTGCACATGATCTCTCAGGGAGCAAACGGGATCAACATGAGCTTCATGATCGATGACGGTAACGTTGACGCCGTGATACGCGCTCTGCATCGCGAATTCTTCGCCAAGCCCGACCGAAATGTGTTCGATGTCACCGAGCGGAGCCTGACGGAGCGCGACGGCATTCAGGTAGCCGTATAGGGTCTGCGGGAACGACTCAACTGCCCGAATTGGTCCACGATCTTGAGAACAAGAGTGTGCCTGGCATTCTGCTGGGCCCTTCTGCTTTACGATGGTTCCACTTCACATGGGCTGGCTGCTTGCAGGGCTACGCCGCGAGATAAGTTTCGTCCTGAAAGCGAAACGCTCCAGGGTAGCAGCCCGGAGCGATCTCATGTGAAAGGTGGTGATGTGGAATGCAACCGTTTCGGTTGCGTTACCGGCGTTTCGTAAAGCAGGTTCCCGCAGAGATCATCCTGTTCCTGCTTGCGAAGTGGGCTTTCCTGGTTCCATCTGGAAGCTATAAAGCTCGATCACAACATCCCTCGGTCTGCCAGGACCCGGGGGACTTCATTTAGTTTGATGCGCTTCGATCCCGAACGTCAATAGATTCCACGCTACTTCGCATCCTTCAGAAACTTTACGGGAATCGGGTTATCCGGACGCTCGGCGTCCCACAGGAACTGCACCACCCAGTAGCGCTTGCCGTCGAACAGCAGCTCCACGCTGTTCACGCCGCGTACGTACGGTTCAGGGTCGTCCGCCTTATGGCGAATCCCATAGCTCTCATACACGTGCGTCATGCGCCCAAAGGTCTGGATGTCGTAGGCAATCGGCCGCTCGATGAAGATACTGTTGCCCGCGCGTGCCTTGTACTCGTCCAGCGTCAGCACGGTTACATCGGATGATCCATCCTTGTTGATCCGTACCGGGATCAACCGGCCCGCCCCAGGCACAAACAACGACTGCACACGTGCCCAATCGCGCGGCTTGGTGCCGTCGCTGGAGATGGCCTCGGAGACGGCCGCAATGATCGCCTGCGGGCTCGACACATCTTCCGGGCGTGCTGCCGGCCAGTCAGGATGCGTCGCAATCGCTCCGGTCACCACCGGCGGTGCCGCAGCGGTCGACGTCTGCGCAGAACCCATCGCTGCAGCTGCACACCAAACCACTCCCCATAACGCCGCTCGCGTCATCCGTAACCCTCCAGTTTTGTTGTGACAGCGCAACCGTATCAGAAAGTCCCCGCATTCCGGGACGAGAGAATCACAGGCTAGCGCCATATCTGTGGGACAGGTGCAAAACCGCGGTAATCCTCAGCCGGTCGACACCACCTGTGGATACAGCGCCATCACAAACCCCAGCAAACATAAGATTCGGCACACGCTTTCCACGCGTCCTCAGCCTTCAAGGTCCATACCGCTGTTGGAAGCCCTGTGCAAAGTCCGCAAAGCCGGTGCGGATCATCGCGTGCGCCGGCCGCTTGTCCTACGTGTTCGCATTCCCTGTACCGGTTTCCGAAAACGCGTCCACCTGCTAAACAACCGCAGCGCAACCACTTGGGCAGGCAATCCACATTTCCAGCCACAACGACTACTGCTACTGGAAATATCTCTACAAAACACTCTTGTTCTTAAAAGCAGTACTCGCACCCAATCTCTGGGATTTCCATGCAGCCTTTTTCCCCCGTTTTGCCGCACGTTCCACACGCCCCATTCGCGCTACGATGACTTACTCGCACGGTGTGAACACTTCTGCTCAATGCCGCCGCAATGGCTCTTGGAAAGCCGTCCGGCGCAGTGGTAGGCTGAAACCCTCAGCGAGCGCCACGCGGCAGCAGGCGAATTCCCTCCTGCTGCACCGGCGTCCCAGTACCGCCCGCACCATCTCCGGAGGTTTCTCCCATGTCCACCACCGCTTCGCCGCTCGCTCCTGACACCACCGGCTCCGCCCCCGTCGGCAATCTCGACATTACCGTTTCGCGCGCAGAGCTCCTCCGCGAGCTCACCGCAGCGCAGTCCGTCGTCGAGCGCAAGACAACCATCCCGATCCTGTCCAACTTTTTGTTTGAGGCTACCGGCGAGCGACTCACCATCACCGCCACGGACCTGGACCAGAGCCTGCGCACCAGCTGCCCTGCCAAGGTAAAGAAGCCCGGCGCCTGCACCGTGCCGGCGCGCAAGCTGTACGACTACATCCGCCTGCTGCCCGAAGGCGAGATCAGCATCAAGCTGATGGACAATCACTGGGTGCAGATTCGCGCTGGGCGCTCCAACACCAAGATGGTCGGCATGGCCCGCGCCAACTTCCCCCAGGTGCCTGAGTTCCCAGCCTCCAACGCCATCAAGATCGCCGCGCACGCGCTGCGCAGCATGGTCTCCAAAACCATCTTTGCCATCTCCAGCGAGGAGAGTCGCTACACCCTCAACGGCGCGCTGCTCGTCCTCAAGGCCGAGAGCATGGCCATGGTCGCTACCGACGGCCACCGCCTCGCGCACATCGAGCGCCTGGGCGAAACCCTCGAAGGCATCTCCGGCGAGAAGAAAACGCTCATCCCTCGCAAGGCTCTCGGTGAGCTGCAGTCGCTGCTCGCCAGCGGTTCCGGCGACGAGGCGGACTTTGTTGAATTTGCCGACGATGAGACCACGCTCTTCTTCCGCATGGGTGGCCGCGTGCTCACCAGCCGCAAGCTCACCGGCCAATTCCCCAACTACGAAGCCGTGCTGCCACGCGACAACAACAAGTTCGTCATCGTTCGCAGCGAAGACCTGATGGGTGCTCTTCAGCGCGTGGCGCAATTTGCTGACGAGCGCTCGGGCGCCATCAAAATCCGCCTCGAGCAGAACGAGCTGCGCATCTCGTCTTCCTCCACGGACTCAGGCGAGTCTGAAGACACCATCGAGACGCCATATAACTATGACCCGCTCGTCGTCGGTTTCAACTCGTCCTACCTCATCGACTTCCTCAAGGCCATCGGCAACACGGGCGAAGTGCGCCTGGAGTTCAAGGACGCACAGTCTGCCGGCCAGATGCGCCCGGAGGACAGCAACGAAGACCAGAAGTACCGCTACATCCTGATGCCCATGCGCATCTGAGCACTTCGTGCCGTTCTCGACACGCTTTCGCGCGTGTCCTTACCGCACTCAAACATGACAAAGCCCGGCTTCGCGCCGGGCTTTGTACATGCTGCGGTTGTTTAGCCATTGCCTAGTTGGCCGCTTGGGTGCAAGCATCAGCTGCTCGGTCAGCAGTCATTGGTTCCATACTGCCCGTGCGCAGCAGGTATAGTTGCCTTCCGGGTAGCGCAGGGTTCACCCGGTAATGTGCGCATTAAAACGCGGAATTCTGCAACAACGTGCAGGCTATGTTCACGTCAAATGTGCCCGCGGGCGCTCCGCCGTTGCATGTACCGTCCGACGTTCCCGGATTCTGCACCCACAGGTATCCGTCCACCAGACCGGATGGTGTCGCCTGCGGCGGCAAACCGAGCCCGCGGCCGGTTGGGTTGCACCATTGGTGGTCTGACGTCGGGCCCACACCGTTCCGGCTCGTATCCACCACAAAATGCTTGCCGCCCGTCAATCCGGAGATCGCGGTGCCGTACGCCACACTGTCTGCTGTCGTCTCATAGTTGCTCACGTTCACCGCAAATCCGGCCGCCTTTGCAATCCCTGCACTCACAAGCGTGGGGCCGATCACAGCGGCAGAAAGCGCATTCGGTGGGCCGGCATCCAGATACACCAGCGCATTCGGCGCATTGGCTGCAAACGATGCGATCGCATTGTTCAGCAATGTCAACCGCTCTGTCTTTTGCGCGGTGTTCAGGCAGCTTGCCGTGTTGTACTGCGAAATCGCATCGGGCTCAAGAATCACGATCGCCTTTCCGTTGCCGATCCCACTGGAAAGCCCGCCAATCCAGCTGTAATAAGCAGCATCGGTTGCAGCGCCACCGCTGGAATACCCGCCGCAATCCCGATTCACAATGTTGTAGACGGTCAGCACCGGTACGGTTCCTTTGGCAGCAGCAGCCTGCATCACCGTAGCAACATCGCCGTGCGGATCGGTGTTCCAGTTTCCGAACCACACGCTCTGTGACTGTGCCGCAATCTTTGAGATCTGCTGGCCGTTCGAGCACGAGAGAGCGGTGTTCTTAGCCGCCAGGCTGTACGGGTTCACATAGAAATTCAAGCCGAACAAAGGATTCGATGCACGCGCCGGGCTGGCTGCAGGTGTCGCAGCTGCCACGGGTGCGGTGGGCGCAATAGGCGTAATCAGGATGCCCGCCAGATTGTACGGCTGCACCGGATTCGAGGCTGCCAGCCGCAGCACGATGTGTCCGGCGGGAAACGTCAGCGCGGTAGCCGGGCTCAGCACGAAGGTGCCCCAGGCGCCTGAAGAGGGCAGCGGCACGTTTGCCGCGCCGCCGCCGTTGACCAAAGCTGTAACTGTGCCGCTGCTCGTGGTGCCGTTCGAGTAGTAGAGCTGAACCGCATAGGAGCCTGCCAACGTCGTATTCAAAGTGTACTCAACATACCCGCCGTTCTGCAGATTGCCCCATTCCGGAGTTTTTCCTGCATAGAACGTGTATCCCACACTACTGGAGTAAAGAGAGATGTCCAGTCCTGTGGCAGCCGTGGAGCTGATCTGGACAACCTGCGCGGGAGCGGCGGCGAGAAACAATACAACTCCCAGGATTGTTGCAGCAAGGGTGCGAAAAAGCATGGGCCTCCTAAGCTCCCAACAGGAGCTAAGTTCGTCAGAAATTTCAGACAGGGAGAGATACAACGGCGCGTGAGCCTGTAACTGGCGCAAACACCGCTAAACAACACCCGCAATCAAAACATGGCAACCGATGTCAACAGCCTACAGGCCACATAACGGTACTTTTTTGCCCTCGTTTTGACCCATTGATCGCGACTTCAGGAAAGAAATTCCGTGCCGGCGTCCGTTTACCACTGTTCGTCGTTCCTGGGTTCTTCACTCGTGCGTAGCTCCCGGATCCCTGTCACGCTGAAACCCTTACATGGGCAACAGGTGCCGAGGCGATACACTGATCAACGGCATGAGTTGGTTCAAACGGCAGGACAACGAGATTGTGAGTGACGCGGAACGCACCGTTCGTACAGAAGGCCTGTGGGTCAAGTGCCCCGACTGCGGCAAGGCCATCTTCCGCGCGGAACTGCAGGCCAACCTGCAGGTATGCCCGTACTGCGGCCATCACTTCAAAATGGACGCCCGTACCCGGATCGCAAATCTGCTCGAACCCGGCTACCAGCTCGTCGATCTGGAACTGCGCTCCACCGATCCGCTCGAATTTACCGATCTCAAGCCTTATAAGCAGCGCCTTGCCGAAGCGCAGGCGAAGACCGGCCTGAACGACGCCATCGTCAACGCCATAGGCAAGCTTGGCGACATGGACATTGTCATCTCAGCCATGGAGTACAGCTTCATCGGCGGTTCGATGGGTGCGGTGGTTGGCGAGACAATTGCCCGCGCCGTCGATCGCGCCCACGACACGCGCAGTCCGCTGCTCATCATCTCCGCCAGCGGCGGCGCACGCATGATGGAGGGCATCGCCAGCCTGATGCAGCTGGCTAAGGTCTCCACGGCGCTCGGCCGCCTGGCCCATGCGAAGGTTCCCTACATCAGCCTCATGACCGACCCCACCACCGGCGGCGTCACGGCCAGCTTTGCCATGCTTGGCGACCTGAACATCGCCGAGCCCGGCGCTCTCATAGGCTTCGCCGGCCCGCGTGTGATCGAGCAGACCATACGCCAAAAGCTGCCGGAAGGCTTTCAGCGTTCGGAGTTCCTGCTACAGCATGGTTTTCTTGACGCCGTGGTCTCTCGCAAGGAACTCAAAGGATACCTCCAGCGCGCCTTCGACTGGATGTCTGCGTAATTCGTTCGAATCCGCCTGCGAACTCCCCTGTGACGAACGGTTCAAGGGGTAACGATTTCTGCGCGGAATGGTTCAAATCAGACCTCAGGCCGGTTTCCAGGTGTCTTCCGCAGCGACTTTTGTCAGCAAGCCCGTGTTTACTGTGGGAAGAAACTGTCGTCCCAAAGCTCAGCATCTTCGCGCCAGGCCCGAATCATCTCTCGAATCTGTGAGAGGGTTGACACCCGGACGCGCATGCCCCAAAGGTTCTACTCGATGAAGATGATTCCCCACCTCCTTCGCGCCTGCCGGCTTGTCGCCGCGGCGACCGTGTTTGTTGCCGCCCTCGCAGCTCCCTCGCAAAACCAGGCACAAACCCCGGCTCGCCGCCTTTCGGTCGTGCCCACGGCCTCAGCCGCACGCGTCCCGCTGGTGGGCAGCACAACGCAGCGTCCGGCCACGTCGACGGCCCTGGGGCACCTTGCAGGCACGGTGCAGTTGCACGGCATGGCGCTGGTGCTCGCGCCCACGGCTGCGCAAAGCGCCGCGCTCGCACAGCTCCTGGCGGATCAGCAAAACCCATCGTCCCCCAGCTATCGCCAATGGCTCACGCCTGCGCAGTTCGGCGCTCGCTTTGGTCTGGCGGATGACGACCTTGCGATCCTGCAAAACTGGCTCACGGCCCGGGGCTTCACCGTGGACGAAGTCGCCCCCAGCCGCAATCGCATCGTCTTCTCCGGCACTGCCGCCGCCGTTGAGAATGCCTTCGGCACCACCCTGCAGCGCTACCAGCGCGGGTCGCAGACCTTCTTCGAGAACAGCACGGAGCTCCAGATTCCCGCGGCGCTTGCGGACGTCATCAGCGGCGTCAGCGGTATCAGCAGCTACCACCTGCGGCCTCCTGTCGCGGACCATGTCATCAAGCCGCTCAGCCAGCTGAAGCCGGACTACACGACAGCCGGTGGCAACCACTACCTGGTGCCGTGGGATGTGCGCCAGATTTACGGCAGCAACACCCTCATTGCCTCGGGCTACGATGGCACCGGCATTAAGATCGGCGTCCTCGGCCAGTCCGCCGTATCCACCACGCAACTGACGTACTTCCAGCAGAAAACCGGCCAGACGGTAAAGCTGCCCACCATGGTTCTAGTGCCGAACACGGGTACCAGCGGCACCGCCAGCGGCGACGAAGGTGAGTCCGAGCTGGACCTGGAACAGGCCAGCGGAGGCGCGCCGGGCGCCACCATCCTCTTCATCTATACCGGTCTTGGCGATAACGTGAACGGCACGGACGGCAACAACAACGGCGTCTTCGACGCCCTCGCGTATGCCATCACCAACAACCTCGCTCCTATTCTCACGCTGAGCTACGGCGCGTGCGAAACAGAGTCGGTCACCTACATCAACAACACCATCGAGCCCGTGTTGAAGCAGGCCAGTGCGCAGGGCCAGACCTTCTTTGCAGCCTCTGGCGATGAGGGCGCGACCAGCTGCGAACCGAGCTCGGAATCTGCGCCTACCGTCGCGACGGGTGGCCTTTCCGTCTCGTACCCCGCATCGTCCACCTACGTCACGGGCGTTGGCGGCACCACGTTGTCCGGCACAACCAGCACCTACTGGTCATCGACCAACAACCAGTACGCAGGATCGGCGACTGGTTACATTCCGGAAGTCGCCTGGAACGATTCGGTAGCCTACGGTTCGCTCTCCACCAGCGGCGGCGGCGCCAGTGCGATCTTCGGCAAGCCCTCGTGGCAAACCGGTACCGGCGTTCCCGCGGACGGCCACCGTGATGTGCCTGACATCGCGCTGCCGGCGGGCGTGGAGCTCAACGCCTATGTGACCTGTTCGGCCGATGCCGACGGCGGTGCCGCATCCAGCGCTCCGGTCTGCACCGACACAACAATAGGCTTTGCCACCGGCGGCGGCGGCGCGGTCGGCGGCACCTCTGCTGCCACGCCCAACGTCGCAGCCATCCTGGCTATCATTGAGCAGGCAAACGGTGGCGGCGCGCTGGGCAACATCAACCCCAGCCTGTACAAGCTGGCGGCCGGTTCCTCCGCAAGCTCCATCTTCCACGACATCACCAGCGGCAACAACATCGTCTCGTGCAAGGCAGGCACAACCGGTTGTTCGTCTACAACCGTAGGCGGCCCGAACGGCACCATGGGCTACACCGCCGGTACCGGCTACGACCAGGTCACGGGACTGGGCTCCATCGTGGCGCCCGCTCTGCAGGCCGGCCTGAAGTCACTTTCCACCACAACCTCGCTGCTTACGCCCTCGGTATCGCTCAGCCTGTCGAATACCTCGCCTGGCATCGGCGCCAGCGTGATCTTCACCGCAACTGTCAGCGGCAGCGGCGCAACGCCGACCGGCGCCATCTCCTTCTCGGTGGACGGCACAACCGTCGGTTCCGCGGTCACACTCGCATCCGGCACGGCCAGCTACACCTACAGCGGATTTACAACGTCCGGCCAGCACACCGTCATCGCAAGCTATTCCGGTGACGGCGCCTACACCAGCGGCACAAACACCGTGTCCGTCACGGTCAATGGCGCCTCTCCGGGCCTGACTCTCAGCGCGGCGCCAACCACGTTGACCATCACGTCCGGCAGTTCCGGCAACGAGACGCTGACGGTCACCTCAACGAACGGCTACACCGGTTCGGTGGGCTTCACCGCGACCAGCAGCTTCCCAGGATGCTACGCGCTGAGCTCGGAAACGATCAGCCCGGCAGTGAACGGCTCGGCGACTACCACCATGACGCTCTACACCTCCTCGGTTGCCTGCGCCAACGCCAACCGGCACAAGTTCCCTGCCTCCACGCTCGCAACCTCAAAACCGGGCAGCGGGCCACGCGACCTTGGCCGCGCAGGCTGGATCGTCCTCAGCGCGGGTCTGCTGGGCTGCTTCGCATTGCGACGCCGGCGGGTCGGCGGCCTGCTTGCGGTTGCAGGTCTTGCTCTCATGCTTAACCTCAGCGGTTGTGGCAGCAGCTCGAGTAGTTCGACGAACAGCACGGTCAGCACCGGCACGTACACCGTACAGGTCGTCGCAACCAGTGTCGGCAATTCGGCCATTTCGTCATCCACCAGCTTCACGATTGTGGTGCAATAGCCCGTTGCTCAGTCCAGATACCGAACGCGCCAGCCTCGCTCTGGCGCGTTCGTGTTTTCCCCTTAGAAACCGTGTCCGTCTACGATGGTCCTTATGGTGGAAGGCACTCCCTCCGGCACGGCCTATCGCGTGGCGCTGCGCCGCGCGGCGCATCAGGTGTTCGATCAGCCCCTGGTCTTTACCGATCCGCTTGCCCTGCGTATCCTGGGCGCCGATCGCAAGGGTCAGGCAGCGCTCGACCTCCGTGCACCGTCCCGCCCACACTCCATCAGCCTGCGTGCGTTCCTTGTCGCGCGGTCGCGCTTTGCGGAGGACACACTTGCCGGCGCCTTCGCCAAGGGCGTGCGGCAATACGTTCTGCTGGGAGCCGGCCTGGACACCTTCGCCTACCGCAACCCGCACGTAGGCTTGCGCATCTTTGAAGTCGACCACCCTGACACCCAGCGGTGGAAGCTGAGCCTGCTCGCCGCGAACGGCATCGCCGTGCCGCCGGCAACAACGCATGTCGGTGTGGACTTCCATCATGACGTGCTCGCCGAACGCCTTCAAGCCGCCGGCTTCGATGCATTCCAGCCAGCCGTCTTCGCATGGCTTGGCGTTGTGCCGTACCTCACCGGCGAAGGCTTCGCTGCAACCATGCGCACGCTCTCCACCTATGCTCCAGGGTCGGTGCTGGTGATGGACTACGGCCTGCCGCGTGAGTCATTGCCGCTGCTGGAGCGCATCATGTTCGATTCCATGGCGGCACGCGTCGCCGCCGCCGGCGAGCCGTTCCGTCTCTTCTTCCAGCCCGCAGACCTGCACGCACGCCTGCACGCCATGGGCTGGAGCGTCGTCGAAGACCTGGACCGCGATGCCATGAACGCTCGTTATTTCGCAAACCGCGCCGACGACCTGACCATCCTCGGCAGCGGCGGGCACCTGCTGTCGGTGCATCTAGCCTAGGAAGGCTGCGACGATTGCATCGGGGCTCTGCCGCAGGATGGTCTCGTTGATGAAGAACGGCACACCCTCCGGCAAGGGATGCACAATAATGTTCGCCTTCGCCAGACGCGCCGCCAGGCCATCCATCTTCCCGGCCGGCGGCTTCAGCAGCAGGAGGTTGCTTTCGTTCGGCACGCGTTCTGTCGTGTAGCCAGCTGCCTGCAACTTCGCCACGACAGACTCGGCTGCTGCGCGCGCCTTGCTCCACCGCTCTTCCAGACCATCCAACGCTGCGAGCGCGGGCAGCGCCGCAACCCAGCCGTGATAGATAAGCCCGCCGCACACGTGCCGCAGATCGCGGACCTCGTCAATCTTGTCCTTCGGCCCGGCAAGCAGCGCCCCAAAGGGTGCGTGCAGCGCCTTGTAGGTCGATACAAAGACCATGTCGTAGTGCGCGGCAGTTGCCTTCAGGCTGTAGCCCGGCGTGCCCAGCAGCATGAACGCCCGCGCGCCATCCCAGTGCGTGCCGATGCCCTTGCTCTTCGCCAGCGCGCAGATCGCCTCCACCGACGCGATCGGTACCGACTCGCCCTGGTGACGGCGCACCGGGCTTTCAATCGAAATCGCGCCCACCTTCAGCGGGTAGGCGCGCTTCTCTGCATCCTTGATCGCTGCGGCAACATCGTCCACCGTAGGCGCAGCCTTGCCCGGCGCCAGCGGCTGCATCGTAATGCCGCTCAGGATCGAGGGTGAGTCGCTCTCATCGGCATACAGGTGGCTGTCGGCCTGCGTGATCAGGTGCTTGTGCTGCCCGCATAGCACGCGCACGGCAAGGTTGTTCGCCAGTGTGCCCGTCGGCAGAAACACGCAGTCTTCCTTACCCAGCATGGCAGCCATCTTCTGCTCCAGCTCGGTCACTGCGCCGCCCTTAAGGTAGGTATCCTCCTTGCCGGGATGCTTCGCCAGCGCTGCCGTCAACACAGCCATGTAGTCCTGTGGCGACACCGGCGGAGCATCGCCCGCCAGATACACGGTCTGGTCTGTGATCGGCGGCGGCGGCGCGGCTGCCTGGGCAAATGGCGCGGCGGCCTGGGCAAATACAGTACCGTGCGCCAGCGTGGCAGCAGTCATCGCCGCGGCGGGTGCGGCGCCCAGCAGGAAAGATCGGCGGTTCAGCGTGTCGCGCATGTGTTGCACTCCGTGTGTACCGTAAGCAGCAATGGGACAAACCCTTGGTGACACGCATACGTTGCACGTACCGGTTGTCTGATTGCGCGTGTGCAGACATCATAACCGCAAGGCGCTTTGACCTTCTGGCGCATGAGGAAGACGTCTATGGCCACACGCGAGCAGAACGGAGACCTCTTTGTCCTGAACGACACCACGGAAGTCCATGCGCCCATCGAGCGCTGCTTCGCGCTCACCTGCGCCATTGCCCTGGTGCGCGAAGAGCTGGGCATGGAGCCAGTCAGCGGGCGCACCGATGGCTTTATCAGCAAGGGCGACACAGTTCGCTGGGAAGGCTGGCAGCTTGGCCTCAGGCACTTCCATGTCAGTCACATCTCCGCCTACGAGAGCCCGACCTTCATGCAGGACAGCATGCTGGACGGCCGCTTCAAAACCTTCCAGCACGACCACCACCTCAGCGAGCGATCTCACGGCATAACGTTGCTGCAGGACACCCTCCGCTTTTCATTGCCCTTTGGCTGGGCAGGCCGTACCGTTGCACGGTACGTCATGGTTCCGCACATTCAACGTCTGCTGCGCAACCGCTTCGCCCGCATCAAGCGCCTGGCCGAGGGCGAAGGTTGGCGCGGATATCTCCCGGACGCGGACGGCATCACATCTTCTGCTGAGGTCACGCCATGAAGGCAGTTCTGCTGCACGCATACGGTCCGCCGAAAAATCTGAAATACGAAGAGAACGTCCCTGATCCCGTCATCACGGGCGACGAAATTCTTATCGCCACAGCCGCCGTCAGCATCAACCCGGTTGACTGGAAGATGCGTTCCGGCGAGGCACATGGCCGCTTTCCGGTCACCTTCCCCGCCATCCTCGGCCGCGATGTCAGCGGCCTTGTGCGCGCTGTCGGCGCCAACGTTCGTGGGGTCCAGGTGGGCGAACGCGTCATGGCCTTCTGCCGCACCGGCACCTACGCGGAACTGGTCGCGATCAAGGGCTCGGAGGTCACGCATATCCCCGACGGCGTGGACATCCTTGAAGCCGCGGCCATCCCGCTGATTGCGCTCACCGGCGACCAGCTTGTCCGCGAGGCCTGCAACCTGCAGCGCGATCAGTCCGTGCTCGTCACGGGCGCGCTTGGAAGTGTTGGCCGTGCGGCAGTGCATTCTGCGCTCAAGCTCGGCGCACACGTCATTGCCGGTGTACGCACACACGGCGTTGCGCAGGCAAAGGAGCTTGGCGCGCACGCTGTGCTTGCGCTTGATGACGAAGAGGAGCTGAAGAAGCTGGGCATGATCGACTGCATCGCCGACACGATCGGTTCGACCACCACACCGCTGCTCAAGTACATCAAGGAGGGCGGCATCTGCGGCACCGTCGTAACGCCCATGCCCGACGGCGCGCTCAACCCCAAGGTCCGCGTCATCCGGCAGCAAGCACACCCTGACCCAAGCAAGGTCCGCGAGTTCGCCGACGACTACCGCGACGGCAAATTCAAGCTGCCGATCGTGCGCCGCTTCGAACTCAGCGAAGCAGCCGAAGCCCAGGCGTTCGCGGAAAAAGGTGGAGCAGGCGGCAAGGTGCTCATGATCGTGCTGTAGATTCCCCCTCGCCAAAGTGCGCTTGTATCGCGTCGCACTGCCTTCTTAGCAGCCTCTGATGTTCCGCGCGGTAGCACTTGGCGGGCTGAAAGCCCGCGCTGTAACAGCCTGGGGCAAAGCCCCAGGTCAGGATCGACGGAAGGCTGCGGGCTGAAGGCTCGCACTATCGCCTTCCGGGCATGAAGGCGGCAAGCGCATTTTGACCGAAGCGTGAACGAGGCTTGTGCGAAAATCCCCGCATGCGCGCGCGCCACATCCTTCCATCGCTCCTCCTCATCACGCTTACCGCCGCGCCCACCGTCCACGCGCAATCCCCCTTGCTCCGCGACGCCAACGAGCCCAACGAGGCCGTCCAGCACGAAGGCGGGTGGGTCCACACCATCCAGGCGGATCTTATCGCCGAGAACGTCAACGCCCTCGAAGCCATGGCCGCGAAGTACCGCACCAACAAGGCTCGCCTGCCCGGTGGCGGCTGGCGCCTGCGCGAGTTCTACACCGCGCTGGACGCACCGCAGGGCGCCGACAAGGACACGAACGACCACCTCGATCACCTGCGCCACTGGATGGCTGCGTACCCGGCGTCCATCACGCCGCGTGTTGCGTATGCGGCCAGCCTGCATCGCTGGGCATGGGTTGCGCGTGGCAGCGGCGAGGTCAACACCGTCACACCGGAAGGTTGGCGTCTCTTCAACGAGCGCATCGCGGAATCGCAGAAGACCCTCGAAGACGCCGCCAACCTCAAACCAATGGACCCGCAGTGGTACAGCGAAAGGATGACCGTCGCGCTGGCGCAAAGCTGGGATGCGCCGCGTATGCAGAAGCTCTTTGAGCAGGGCATTGCGTTTGAGCCGCAGTACTTCTACCTCTACCAGCAGTACGCGAACTACCTGCTGCCCAAGTGGGACGGCGAACCCGGCCAGGCATCGGCCTTCGCGAAGACCTCCGCCGACCGCGTCGGCGGTCCCGACGGTGACGCGCTCTACTTCCAGATCTCCACGGTACTCGTCAGCCGCCACAACAGCCGCTTCCCCGTGAACGAGCTGGACTGGCAGCGCATCCAGCGCGGCTTCACAGCGCTCACATCGCAGTTCGGCGCGACCAATGCCCAGCAGAACCATCTCGCCTTCATGGCCTACAAATACAAAGACGTGGCGGTCGCCCAGAAGCAGTTCGCCACCATAGGCGACAAGTGGTCCCGCTCCGTTTGGCTCAAGCGCGACTTCTTCGACCGCATCCGCGACTGGGCCGCAGCCTCTGGCCAAACCGAACCGCTGCTGCGCGACGCCGATAAGTAAAGGCTGCCGTTTACTATCTCCGACCGGATCTCCTGCTGGATTGACGTCCGGGCATGACTCTCTCTCTTTGGGTTCTCCGAAGGATAGGGCTATGCTGTTCGACAAGCCAAGAAACAATATCTTCGGATCGATCTTTCACAAGCGTGAGACCGGAACGTAGACATTGATTGCAGCTCACAGTTCGATCAGATTCCATCGAGCTATGTTGCGGTGGCCGATTACTTCCGGGGCAAATTACAGGCATCTGCTACCTCCGACGACAGGACAAGCATGCTCCAAAGGGCCTCAAACCCGCTACGAATTCTGGCAGTATCTCGAACTATTGTCGCGTAAGTTTTCGGCCAACAAGTCTTGCCGGTAATAGAAGGCTTCGATGGCATTACCGCCTCCGCGCTTGGCCTTCTGTGGAATTTGCGGTAGCATGAAGTCTGTTGTCCACGATAGGCCGCTGCCGCCCCTGATTGCAGCCGCGAAGCGTATCGTCGAGTGCATTCGTTATGGTGCACCGGCCAGGACATCCACTTTACATCTCACGGCAGCCGCCCATGGGGCAGTCATATGCCTGCGTGAGAGCAGGAGAACCGCACCATGCCGAAGCGCACATTTCAGCCCAACCGCCGCCGCCGCGCCAAGACCCACGGCTTTTTGACCCGCATGAAGACCAAGGCCGGTCAGACCGTGTTGAACCGCCGCCGCGCCAAGGGCCGTCACAAGATCGCCGTCTCCGCAGGCTTCCGCGACTAGTTCGCGCCACACAAGACCCATGGGGCGCGCTCGCTGTCACAGGGAGCGCGCCCTTTCTCTTTGCCAAAGAACCTTAGCGTTGACCTCAGCGCCCTTCGCGTTCAAAAGTCAGTCGTAACAACCGCCCATGCCTGAAAAACCCGATCTCCGCCTGCGCCGCCACTCTGACTACCAGCGTGCCTACACCGCTGCGGCCAAGAAGCAGCATGCCCGAGAGATGAGCTTCTTCTGCGCCCGCCGCGACGCCATGCCAGCGGTCAAGCTCCACCCGGACGAGCGACTGCTTGGCATCCCGCAGGGGCCGCGGATCGGCCTCACCGTCGGCAAGGTCATGGGCAAGGCGCACGATCGTAACCGCATCAAGCGCCGCCTGCGAGAAGCTGTCCGCCTGCACGCGGACATCCTCAGCGGTCTGCCGGTGGATGTCATCCTGCATCCGCGCCGCAGCGTGCTCACGCTTGAGTGGGACAAGCTGGAACGCGACGTCGCGCAGGTCTTCCGCACCGTCCGCAAACAGTGCAGTGCGGCGCCGGCGGAGAAGGCCACCGCATGAGCGGCCGGCTCTCTCGCGCCTTATTCGCGGGCTACCGCCGCGTCGTGTCGCCACTGCTGCACAGCACCGGCCTGAGCCAATGCCGCTTTCAACCCACCTGTTCGGAATACGCGGAGGTCGCTGTTGCCCGTTTTGGCATCGCGCGTGGAGGCTGGCTTGCGCTCCGCCGCATCGCACGCTGCCATCCCCTAAGCAAGGGCGGCCTGGATCAGGTACCGGACCAGTAAACCGTGCCTAGAAAGTGCTCTTCTGATTCCTCAGCCGCATCACCAGCAGCGTTCCAAGATAGATGGACGTAGCCACCAGCATCAGAATGCCGACCGGCAGGCCTACGTACTTGTAGGCGATCGCAAAGTCGATCTTCATGTGGCCCGCCTGTGTCAGCACCAGGATCGTCATGATGGCGCAGAAGGTGGCCGCAAAGAACGAAGCAACGCCTAACGCAGCCGAGATCAGCAGCGTCTGAAAGACCGAAAAATCGCCCACCGGCGCGCCCAGAAAGCGTGGGCCCGTGTAGTTAGGCGCGATACGCGTGCGTGTTTGCGTCGATGCCATCGTTGTCTCATCCGGCAACTGCGTTGGAAAACGCGCCGCCAACGATAGAATACTCGCTGAATGCCTGACGTCCTCCAAGCCGAACTTCTTACGCCGGAACAGGCCGCCCACCAGGCCACGGCCAGCACCTCGCCGCATGGGGTGCGCTACGCCACGCTGGGCCGCCTCGACTCGCCAACCACCACCCCCTCAGAGATCGCGCGCCTGGTCGGCGCCGTTCCCGCGGGCATCGCGGCTGGCCTCTCGCGGCACGTCTATCTCTTTGTTCCATTGGCCCTGTCCGGTGCGCGTCTCGCAGGCGATGACGCCATCCCCGTCACCACACCTGACCCCACACTCATCGCCTCCGTCTACCAGCCGTCGCTTGTCGATAAGGCCATCTGCCATCGCAACGCGGTGGTATCCGGCGCTGAGTATGTCTTCCTGTCGAGCCGCCTGCACACCGACCGCTTCGCCCTCGCCTTCGAGTTCTTCATCAACGTCGCGCACAACTTCGTTGACACCGTCGGTACGCCCACCAGCTTTGCCGATCTCGCATGGCAACAGGCCACCGCCAACGTCCGCGGCGAAACCTCCATGGATGCCTGGGAAGACCGCGCTGACGCGCTCGGCCAGCCCCGCGGCGGCATCGCTCCGCTCCATCCCGGCGTCATCGACGAGAAGGCACGCTCCGCCTACCAGGCCGCCACCTTCTGCGATGCCCTCGCCATCTACCTGCTCTCGCTCTTTCTAGATTTCGACTACGTCGACCTGCGTGAGCGCGAATATCCACTGCTCGCCGCACCGGCTCTCGCCGAACGCCTACGCGCTGTGAACAAACTCTTCCCAGCTAACGAAGGCTACGACTTCAAAATCCTCTACCGCCGCCGCAGCTAGAGCTTCCGCAAAAGCTCATCGCGAGACAAGCCAGTCTGCTCTTCAAACTCTGACAGTAGTGACGAGAGCATGCCTACTTTGAGTGGTCTGTGCGCTGGAATGGAGATGTGCCCTGCACTTCCACTCGTCAATTCGACCACAATGTGGCTGCCGTTCTGATTGCGTTCCCGATAACCAAAGCGGGAGCACATCACTCGCGCCAATTCCGATCCGAAAACATCACGCGGCAGCCTAGGCGACAAGTAATTCCTGCTCACGCTCCACGTGGAGCTGCAGCTTTATCTTCCCCGGTTTCGCTTCCTGGTCCATCGCGAAAAACGCATCCACGCCGCCAAGCGCACTCTTACAAAGCTCATCCCACGTGTCGCCCTGGGCATAGATGGCCGCTTGCTCGGCCCTTGCCCAGTAGCCGCCGTCCTCATCCAGATGCACGTTGAACAAAAGCTCGCTCATGCCGCTAGGATACCTCCGCTCCGCATCCGTCAGCTACAGAGAATGACACGCCCCCTCGTACAATCACCCTCAGCATGATCGCTCACCTTCGCGGACGTCTCCTCAGCAAAACACCCGGCCAGGCCATCATTGACTGCGCCGGTGTCGGCTATGACGTCAGCATCACCGTGCCCACGTTCTCCGCGCTGCCGAACGAAGGCGCTGAAGTCTCGCTCTTCATCAACACCCAGGTCCGCGAAGACGCGATCGCCCTCTTCGGCTTTCTCGACCGCGATGAGAAGCGCCTCTTCGAGCGGCTCATCACCGTCAGCGGCATCGGCCCCAAGCTTGGCATCACGGTGCTGTCGGGCTTGTCCGCGGCATCGCTCGTAGCTGCCATCCGCGGCGGCGATCACGCGCAGCTCGTACGTATTCCCGGCATCGGTAAAAAGACAGCGGAACGCGTCGTACTCGAACTCAAAGACAAGCTGGACGACATGCAGGGCGCAACGCCCACCCACGCACCCGGCTTCAAGTCCGGCCCGGTCATCGACGACGTTCTCTCCGCGCTCACCAACCTCGGCTACAAGCGCGAATCTGCACAGAAGGCCATTGAAATTGCTATCGCAAAGCATGAAAGCACTGAACTCACCATCCGCACCGACTTCGACCAGCTCTTCCGCTACAGCATGCAGGCCATCCGCTAGTTAGGCAATCTACCCATGACTCAGCATCCATTCCTTCAAGAAATCACCCCCATCCTCGAACGCACACCAGCCACGCTCGATGCCATGCTGCGCGGCTTGCCCGCTGTGTGGACCGACGCCACCGACGGCCCCAACACATGGAGCGCCTTCGACGTCCTGGGCCATCTCATCCACAGCGAGCAAGGCGACTGGATGACACGCCTCAACCGCGTGCTGAACCACGGCCCGTCACGCCCCTTCGATCCCTTCGACCGCGAAGCGCAGTTCCGAGACAGCAAGGGTAAGTCGCTTGATATGCTGCTGGACGAATTCACTGCTCTACGTCACCAAAACCTCGCCGACCTGCGAGCGCTCAACCTCACCGAAGATCAACTACAACTCACCGGCACGCATCCGGTGCTTGGCCCGGTCACCGCGCGCCAGCTGCTCGCAACATGGACAGCGCACGACATGGCGCACATCCTGCAGATCAGCCGCACCATGGCGCGCCGCCTCAAAGCCGACGTCGGCCCATGGGCCCAGTTCTTATCTGTGATGAAGTAATGCCGACGATGAAGTAGTTACAACCCAGCCCGCTGCGCGTGCTCCGCAATCGCCTGGTTGATGTCCAGCGCCAGCGCCAGCGCAGCGCGCCCATCTTCGCCGGTCACGCGCGGTGTGGTGCGTGTCTTCACGGCCTGCAGGAATGACTCAATCTCCAGCCGCAGCGGTTCTCCGGGTTCGACGTGCACCTTACGCAGGGAAAGCCCCGCCGATGGGTGTGCCGCTGTCGCAGCCTCTACATCCGCTGCTCCATCGCGCAGCTTTGCAAGGTGCGCCTCCACTTCTTCCGCCGTGTAGGACTCGTCGCGGGTCATCATGCCTTGTGCTGCGAACACTGCGGATATCTGCGCGGGCGTCAGCGATGCGGCTGCCGTCACATCGATCAGCAGCAGATCCTGCCGCGCAAAATCCAGCGAGAGGTACTGGTGCGGCTGAAAAAACCGCAGCTTGCGCACGCGCTCGGTTGAAACGCGGCTTGCGGTAAAGTTTGCCACCGCGCCGCTCTCAAACTCCACGCGCACGTTCGCAATGTCCGTCTTGGCCGACAGCACGGGCAGCCCCACCGCACGCACCTCGCGCACGGGCGACTGCGCCAGCGTCAGCACCACATCCAGGTCGTGGATCATCAGGTCCAGCACCACGTCCACATCCAGCGATCGCGGCGTAAACACGCTCAGCCTGTGCGACTCAAAGAACATGGGGTTGTTCCGCAACGGCATCGCCGCGGTCACCGCAGGATTAAACCGTTCCAGGTGGCCCACCTGCACCACGCAGCCATGCTCGGCCGATGCCAGCAGAATGGCGTCGGCCTCATCCAGCGTCGACGCAATCGGCTTCTCAATCAGCACATGAATGCCGGTGCCGAGCAGGGCAACCGCGGTGGAGGCGTGGCGCACCGTCGGCGTGCACACGCTGGCGGCATCAATCTTCAACCCTGACGTGAGCAGATCCACAACGGTGGCGCACACCGGGATGCCGTACTCCGCAGACACTGCCTCGCGGACAGCCTCAGACGGATCAACGCAGGCCACCAATCGCACCGCGCCCGTCGCCTCCAGTGCGCGATACACACGCAGATGGTTGCGTCCAAATGCGCCGGCGCCAATCACGGCTACGGCAATCGCCGTGTCTATGGCTTCCTGTTCCACGACTACTTCGAGCCTGCCTCAACGGCTGCGCAGCAGCGCCCGTACAAATCCAGCAGTTGCGTTACCTGATCCTCACCCTTGGGCGTGCTTGAACCCGCAAACCCCGGTGTGCTGCTGCTGCCGCTCTTCACAACGTTGGTGGTGGAAGCGATGAATTTCAACAGGTCCAGCGCAATGTCCTCGGTACGCCGAGCCGCGATCGATGTGTCCATAAAGCCCTCCCCGTGAGGATACGCGACCCCAATCAACCATCCAAATATCCCCTTGTCTCCACTAGCCGAAAGACCCTCCACCCCCACAGCCGTCTATCGTCACTACGGCCATGACACGCATCTCCTTCAATGCCGCCCTTCTGCTGTGCGAAACGCAAGGCACGCCGCAGCGCCCGGCCGTCATCGACTACATCGAGCAACCCTAACCTAACGAGTGAGGGCGCCCCGGCATATGCTGGACAGAACGATGGAAGAACGCCCACGCATCCTCGGCCTCGACATCGGCGACCGCCGCGTGGGTATTGCCATCTCTGACGCGCTCGGCAACGCGCAGCCGCTGCTCACCCTCGGCCGCACCCACCTGCGCAAGGAACTCAAGGACATCGCGCGCCTCGTCCGCAAGCACGGTGTCACGCAGATCGTCGCCGGCAACCCGCTCTACGCCTCAGGCGACATCAGCCCGCAGGCAAAAAAGGCGCAGGCCTTCGCGCAAGCCATCGCCAATGAACTGCAGATGCCGGTCCACCTGCAGGACGAGTCGCACACCAGCGCCGCCGCGGACGAACGACTCGACCGTCGAGCCTTTCCACGCGGCCCGGAACGTAAAGCCATCCTCGACCAGTACGCCGCCGTGGTCATCCTGCAGGACTGGCTTGACGCTAACCTGACCGGGGACCCCCACGCCGGCACGCTCCAGCCTTGACCGGGTGACGCACCCGCGGCCCGCCGTATAATCACGTATTACCCCAACGAGCCCCTGCCGCTCCATCAAACAGCGCAGCAGCGCCGCTCCTGGGTATTTGATTTCCCGAAACGGAACCAGCGCCCATGCTCGATATCACCAAGCAGCTCGAAGAACAGATCAAGGTACTCGAACACGAGCTCACCACCGAACTGCCAGCCGAGATCAAGAAGGCCGTCGCCCTCGGCGACCTGAGCGAAAACGCCGAGTACCACTCCGCCAAGCAGCGCCAGGAGTTTGTGAACGCGCGCCTCGGCCAGCTCAAAAAGCGCATGGCTGAGTTATCCCTTGTAAACCTGGTGAACATCCCGCATGACAAGGTCGGCTTCGGTTCCACTATCGTTGTCTACGACCAGACGAAGGACGAAGAGCTGACCTACAAGCTCGTCACCAGCGAAGAGAGCGACGTCACCAAGGGCCTCATCAGCACCACCTCGCCCATCGGCAAGGCCCTTGTCGGCAAGCGCGTCGGCGATGAAACCACCGTTACAACCCCCAACGGCAAACGTGTCCTCGAAATCCTGAAGCTCAGCACCATCCACGACACCATCGTCGTGGAGTAGCGGTTCTTGACTGGCAACCTTTCTTTCTTTACTTTCTAAGTACCGGCTGGTTAGTGCCTTTGGCCTTACCAGTTCAGAAGCCGCATGAGCCTCGTGCTCTGCGGCTTCTGCTTTATGCTCTCTCAATGCGCACGTACGTCTATGTCGACGGGTTTAACCTCTACTACCGCGCTCTTCGACGTACAAGTTACAAGTGGTTGGATTTACTTGCGCTGTCAAAGTCCCTGTTAGCATCCGAAAACGAAATCCTTCACATTCGTTACTTCACTGCACCAGTAAGCGGTAAAGAAGATCCTGAACAGCCAATTCGACAGCGACGCTATCTTCGAGCTCTTACATCATTACCCAATCTCACAATTCATCAAGGCACCTTTCTCACAATGCCGAAACTGCGTCCACTCGTGAACGCACTACCAGGTCAACCGACACACGTTGAAGTCATGATCTCTGAAGAGAAGGGGTCTGATGTCAACTTGGCATCATTTCTAATTCATGATGCTTGGAGGGATTTATACGATGTTGCGATCATCTTCTCGCAGGACACGGATTTACTTGAACCAGTCCGCATCGTGCGGGACGAGATTGGCAAGACCATCGGCATGGTTGTCCTCGATGGAAGAAACCCTAACAGACTCTCGCGAAGCGGTACGTTCCTGAGGCACCTAACCCACGCGAGGCTTGCAGCGGCACAATTCCCGGAAGATGTTCTCCTCAAAAACGGTAAGACCGTCTCTCGACCAGAGAACTGGGCCTAAACGCCGAGCAGCATCACGTAGACTTTTCCTATGCTCCGCTTCGGCTGCGCGACCATGTCCGATGGCGATTTCCTGCGAGCCTTTCAGGACCGCTCTATCCCTGTCGCACAGTTCCATCACGGTGACCACCTCCGCCTCGCCTGGCTTCTCCTTGAGCGCCTGCCGTTCGACGACGCACTCGACGCACTCCGCCGGGGTCTGCAGAACTTCGCGGTCCGTGCCGGCAACGCCGCCAACTACCACGAGACAGTCACACGCGGCTGGATGTTGCTGCTCGCCGCCCAGCAAGAGCGCACCCTCCAGGCATGCCTCGCCAGCTACCCCGAAGGCGAAAACCCGTTGCACTCCTTCTGGTCAAAGGAACTCCTGAACAGCGATGCGGCTCGCACCGCGTGGGTAGCACCCAATCTCGAACCCCTACCGCCCATCAGCCCACGCTGGACACAGCGCATCGCCGCTCGCCGGCGCCGCGGCCGCCTGCAGGTGGACGACGTGCCGGACACAGCGCAGATGCCGCTCGCGCTTGAACCCCAGCCGGAAGAGGACGACGAAACCGACCCGCGTGAGTCCCTCAAAGCCACCCTTCGCTCGCTCGCCGCCGGCATACGAAGCTCCGTTCAGCCTCTTCTGCAACGCATGCGCCAGCACGCTACACTTGTCCGTGGGGATACTAGCCGCACGATGAGCTCTCGATTTACCTGGACAAGTGCCTTTGGCAAGGGCAGCGGTTGGCTCTTACAAAAAATCGTCAACGGCTTGGCGCTGTCGAGGATTTCGCCCAACACGCTCACCTTTATTGGCCTCATCATCAACATCGCCGCCGCATTCTTCTTCGGCTACGCCCGCGGCGAAAATGCGCACCGCATGTTCCTCTACGCCGGCCTCATCCTCATCGGCGCAGGCCTGTTTGACATGGTCGACGGCCGCGTCGCACGCCAGACCAACCAGGTCTCCGTCTTCGGCGCGTTCTTTGATTCGGTGATCGACCGCTACAGTGACGTAGCCATCTTCTTCGGCCTGCTCGTCTTCTACGCGCGCGGCAATCGCTTCCAGTACGTGGTGCTGGTCGCCTTCGTCATGACGGCATCGCTCATGGTCAGCTATACCCGCGCGCGCGCCGAAGCGCTCATCGGCTCCTGCAAAGTCGGCTTCATGGAGCGCCCCGAGCGCATCGTGCTCGTCATCCTCGGCGCACTGTGCGATACCTGGGGCGTCATGGCCCCGGCACTGTGGGTGCTGGCCTTCCTCAGCACAGTCACGGTCATCCACCGCATCCGCTACACCTACGTCCAAACCGAACTCCGCAAACTGCAACCCGCGAAATAAACCTTGCCTCTCTTTTTGCTGGGGCAGCTTCAATGTTCGTGTATCACCCGAGTTGCATAGCCGTGTGGCGACACTTGCGGAACGCAATAACAAGAAGCTGAACACCATCGTGAACGAGGCGCTCGAAGCCTATCTCGAACGGGCGAGCTGAGATCTACTTCACCCGATCCATCGTCACCGGCAACTTCGCACCAGCCCATGTCGTCGAAAGCGCACATTTCATCGTCGCTCGCCCACATTGGCAGGTTCCTGCCCCGCGCGCCTTGTAGCCTTTGCAGTGTCTACAGGATCCATGTGGGAGAATCCACCGTTGCGCACGTCGCACTCCCTACCCTTGCAGGCACTCCTGCCATACGCGGATCGGCAACCAGCCACAGCCATGCCTGTTGTGGTCAGTGGCCGCGAAGCGGTTCTGCGTATTCTGCCGCGTCTTCGCATCCTTGCGGATGTCTGCGGCCAGCCTGAACTCGCGTCCTCGCTTGAGCATTTCCTTGACCGCCGCTACGTCGGCAGCAAGAGCCCGCATCTGCTGCTGTTCACGTCGTCCGATCAACCCCAGCATGCCTCCACCACGATCGCGGGCGCCGTTCTGGTATATCAATACCGTTTCCTGGGGATGCCCCTGCGCATCTTCCTCACGGAAGACGTGCATGGGGAACGCAACGTCCTTGCACCCTCCGCCATGCGTTCCTCGTTCGCCCTCCAGGCCGCCACATACCTCATGCAGCATCGCAAAGCGCACGTCGCCATCGTGTCTGTCCGCGACGGTGCATTTCTCCCATCGCAACCGTGCAACGGCGCCCGTCCAGGCCAGCGATGGGCCATCAGCAAACGTACCGGGCAGCGTTACCTTCTGCTCGGGTCTACCTATGAAGAGACTCTCGCCACACTCGGCCCGGACACCCGCCGCAACTTCCGCCGTTCCCTCCGCAAGGCCCAGCTGGACCTCGGCTGCGTCTTCGTTCCGCGTGCCGAGATCTCGCTGCCGCAGTTTCTTGCGCTTGACGCCGTGTGCGACTACCCGGTTACGGTGGACATCGCAAATTGGCGCTTCCGGACAGCTCACGCGGCTGGCGCCGTCATCGCAGGCCTGCGCGCGGCAGATGGGACATGGCTCAGCCTGGTTGGCGGCCGGCGGTTACACGGGACCTTTGCCATCGACTGGCAGATGAATCGCACCAGCTTCCGCGCCTATTCGCCAAGTACCGTGATGCGTGCATGCCTTATCCAGCAGGAACACGAGCTCGGCACCCGGCAACTCCTCTTTGAAGGCGGCACACCCCACGCCATGAGCGCGAGCCTGCGCAAGGATTCCGTCACGGATCTCATCGCGGTCTCCGGCTCGTTTCCATTCCGCCTGATGCAACGGCACGTTGCGCACCGTCTGCCAACCTACAACTTCCTTCGGCAAACCATGCAGCAGCGCCTGGATTGGCACACAGGCATGACCACCGCTCCGGAGTTGAAAACACCCTTATGATGCGTCATAGATCAGCAGGTGAGCTGAGAAGTCACTTCCTCACCCGCTCCATCTTCACCGGCAGATCCAGGTCGTCACGGTCCATCGTTCCGTCCATCATGGCAATCTCTTTCGCTTCAGTGGTGGCCATACCATCCGGCTTCCGCATGTGCAGGTGAAACACGTTGCCATCGTCATCCGCCAGGATCACCGTGGTGCCGAAGAACTTGCTCTCCGTCACCGGTACGGCATCCTTCTGACTGTCGTACTTGTAGCTGGCGTCCTTGATCGTGCCCCCGTCAAACTCGATGGTCATCGTCACCTTCTGCTGACCTACAGTTCCGTACAGGTCCACCTTCTGGGCAAAAGCGTGGGGAGACAGCACGGCAGCGGCCGACAAGAGAAAGAGCGACACCCGAGACGAAACCATAGTGGCGTAAGCCTATCAAATCCGCAGGTGCTTTTTGGTCCCAAGATTGTCGCCGCCTGGGATAGCCTTACAAAGCCTGCGCCAAGCGTTTACGCCGCCTGTAACAACTCGTTCCGCCGCCGCGCGGCGCAAGCGCCTGCTGCAGGTACGCAGCCTTGCCGAACATCGCGTTCAGTGCCGCCAACCCGGTCGGCGGCACCTCAAAATACCGCCATGGCCGCCCCAGCGGCGAAAGCTCATCGTAAGTACCTGGGCCACTTCGTCGTATCGAACCGCCCGGATCGTTATTGCGCCCCCTGAACCGCTCGACTGGTGCCTGAAGCCGCGATGTTCCTGAGAAAATTTATTTCCCAGAATGAACTGTCGGATCGCTAACATAGCGCTAATCCCATAAGACATAAGGCTCACCGCACGCTCGGCCTATCTGCTGATAATGGGGCATTTACGCTAAATGCAGCTGCGGATTTTGCTGCAGCGTAGAGCACGATTTGTTGCAGTTTGTCCCTTGCAAGCCGGAGGCATAAGACCTTTGTGGTGGCTGTCTCACGTTCGAACACCACCCACGCCAAATCCGGCCACTGCCTTTTTGCGTCCTAGTAGTGATATGTCCATGCGCATGCTGTACACCTTGAAACGCTCCCAACCCCAGCCCGACTCTGAAGAAAAGCGCCGTGAAGAGCTCTGCCTCCAGTTAGCTGAAAACCTTCACGATTTAGGCGCTTCAGAGTTCTCCCAGGAACTCCACGCGGGCGACGGCAAATTCATCATTCGTGTGGTGCGGGCCGCTTAGCACGATGGTCCTTGTGCGTACGGGCTACACTCCTCCCATGCCTCAATGCATGACCAAGGCCGTTCTTGCCGCCTGCACTCTGTCGGCTATGTCGCTGCACGCCCAGTTCACGCTGCAGCAAAGCAACACGACAGCCGGCCTGCGCGGCATTGCAGACGTGGACGGCCATGTTGCCTGGGCCGGCGGCAGCGGCGGTACGGTGCTGCGCACGCTGAACGGCGGCAGCACATGGCAGACATGCCCGGTGCCCCCAAATGCCGAAAAGCTCGACTTCCGCGGCATCCAGGCCTTCGACGAGAAGTCCGCCATCGTCATGTCCAGCGGCAAGGGCGAACAGTCGCGCGTCTACAAAACCACGGACGGATGCGCCACCTGGCAGCTCGTGTTGAAGAATCCGGCTGAGCCGGACGGCTTCTTTGACGCCATGCTCTTCTCCAAGCGCGAGGAAGGCTGGTTGCTCGGCGACCCCGTCGGCGGCAGCTTTTACCTCCTGCACACGGAGAACGCCGGTGCCTCCTGGGAGCGCAGCACCGCGCCCAGCCTCGCCTCTCCGCCCGGAGCAGGCGGAGCCTTCGCCGCCAGCAACCAGTCCCTCACCCTGTCGCAACGCGGCCCGCTCTTCGGCGGTGGTGGAGGCTACATCTACCGCGGCACATGGCCCGCATGCTCGCTCTCCATCGGCTACAACGAACCCGAGCAGTGTCTCGCCCGCATGGAATTCCGTCGCAGCCAGCTCGATGGCTTGGCCGCCAACACCGCTTCCGGCGTCTTCGCCGTCTACGAAGCCCATGGCGCTATCGTCGCCGTGGGTGGCGACTACACAGCACCCACCACCGCCGAACACATCGCCGCCTACAGCCTGAACGACGGCACCCTGTGGCAGCCCAGCATCACCCAGCCGCACGGCTATCGCTCGACCGTTGCCTACGATATCAACACCAGGACCTGGATCACCACCGGCCCCAACGGCACCGACATCTCCACCGACAACGGCGCCCACTGGCAGCCACTGCTGCCGGATCCCACCAAAGGCGATACCGCGGATGCCGACAAGAATTGGAATGCGCTCTCACTCCCCTTCGTCGTCGGTCCCAAAGGCCGCATCGGTATCCTCCGCCGCGACGCCCTGCCCACCCCTGCTCCTGAATCCGGCAAAATGAAGCAGTAGAGGACTCATATGCCGCAGAGCCTGGACGATCTCACCGCGATCTTCGCCATCCGCGATCACGTCACGTTTCATGAAACCCACCCCGGCATGGTCGCCATGCGCATCGCCACCGCGGCCGGCAATGCCACCATCTACCTCCAGGGAGCGCACATCACCCAGTGGACGCCCCGCGACGGGGGACCCATCCTTTACCTCTCGCCCAAGGCGGTCTTCGCGCCCGGTAAGGCCATCCGCGGCGGCATTCCCGTCATCTTCCCGTGGTTCGGCGACCGCTGGAACGCCGCCGAGTTCGACGCGACCCACGGCGTCAAATCCGGCGCGCACGGCTTTGCCCGCACCGCCATCTGGACCGTAGACCGCACCCACCTTACGCCTGAAGGCGAGGTCATTGCCGTCTTCTCGCTCCACCCCAGCGAGCAGACCGCATCCCTCGGCTTCCCGGCCTTTCATCTCACGCTGGAGTTCCGCATCGGCCGCGAACTGCACCTCGTGCTGACCGTGACCAACACCGGCGCCGAACCCATGCCCTTAGAAGAGGGTCTGCACACCTACTTCGCGGTCGCCGACGTCCACACCGCCCGCCTCGACGGCCTGCGCGGCAGCACCTACATCGACAAGCGCGACAACCTCATCCGCAAAGTCCAGCGCGAAACCCAGTTCGCCTTCACCCGCGACGTCGACCAGACCCACGTCCACACCGCCGGCCCACTCATCCTCCACGATCCGGCCGGACACCGCGCCGTCCACATCGAAAAGGCCGGTTCGGACACCACCGTCATCTGGAACCCCTGGACCGTCCTGACACCCGGCCTGCCAGACCTCGCCGAAGACAGCTGGCAACACTTCATCTGCGTCGAGACCGTCAACGCCACCGACGACCGCATCACCCTAGCCCCCGGCGCCAGCCACGGCATGGCCACCACCATCCGCGTCGAGCCATTGCTCTCATAAGATTTGTCATCCCGACCGAAGCGAAGCGCAGCGGAGGGGACCCGCTTCAAAATTCACCTCAACCAACGCCATGAATAGGGAAGGGCTTTAGCCCGGGCAAGCCGGCCGAGGTGACAAACCCACACCAAATCTCCCAATCTAGAAACCAGAAACTGAGAAACTATTTCCATGGATCAGCAAGCCGCCAAACTCGCCGCCGCACAGCACGCCCTGCGCTACATCCAGCCCGGCATGGTCGTCGGCCTCGGCTCTGGCACCACCGCCGCCATCTTCATCCAGCTCCTCGGCGAGCAGGTCAAGGCCGGCCTGGACATCAAGGGCATCGCCTCCTCCGAAGACAGCGAGAACCAGGCCCGCGATCTCGGCATCCCCATCACCGACTTCGACCACCGCCAAACCATCGACGTCGCCATCGACGGCGCGGACGAGATCGGCCCCGGCATGGCCCTCATCAAGGGCGGCGGAGGCAAACTCCTCCGCGAAAAGATCGTCGCCAGCGCGTCCAAGCGCTTCATCATCGTGGCCGACGACACCAAACTCGTCCCCCAACTCGGCGCATTTCCGCTTCCCATCGAAGTCATTCCCATGGCCGTCCCGCTCGTCACCAAAAGGCTCATCGATCTTGGCTTTTCCCCGAAGGTGCGTCAGCAAAAGACAGCTTCATGCCCCTACATCACCGATGAAGGCAACATCCTGCTCGACTGCAGCTCCAGCGGCATCGCCGACCCCGAAGAAACCGCCGCGGAAATCCGCAGCATCATCGGCGTCGTCGAGCACGGCCTCTTCCTCCGCATGGCCGAACGCGCCATCATCGCCGGCCCCGAAGGCACCCGCGAACTCACGCCCGCCGACCTCGCATGATGGACAACAAAGCCTTTCGGGACCGTCATCCTGAGCGAAGTCGAAGGACCAGCTGTTCAATGCTCCACTGGACTCATGAAGAGCCATAAAATGTAACTCGGTTGTCATCCTGACCCTGAGCTTGTCGAAGGGGAAGGATCTCAACGGCACTTCAAAGTGCCGCAGACCTCTGCCCTTCCAGCCACCGAACCGAGTGCCCCATTCATCCGCGAAGCGGATGAGTGGCGACCGTTCCCAAGAATCAAAACGAGAACCGCATGAAGCCCATCATTCTCGCCTCGGCATCGCCCCGCCGCCGCGAACTCCTCACCCAGATCGGCCTCGCCTTCACCGTCATCACCGCCGGCATCGACGAGACACCCATCCCCGGCGAAAACCACGTCAAGTACACGGTCCGCCTCGCTGAAGCGAAGGCGCTTGCCGTACGTGTGCATCATCCAGAGGCCATCGTCATCGGCGCCGACACCATCGTCACCATCGACGGCCAGCTCCTCGGCAAACCCTGCAACGCCGCCGACGCCGAACGCATGCTCGGACTCCTGCAAGGCCGCACCCACCAGGTCACCACCGGCATCGCCGTCCTCACCAACAAGGCCACTCACGTCGGCGCCGAAACCACCGACGTCACCTTCGCCCCAATGGACCTCGCCACCATCCGCGCCTACATCGCCACAAACGAACCCATGGACAAAGCCGGCGCCTACGCCATCCAGGGCATCGCAGCCCAATGGATCCCCCGCATCGAAGGCGACTACAGCAACGTAGTAGGCCTGCCCCTCGCCCGCCTCACCACAATGCTCCGCCAAATCGGATCCGCTGCTGGAAATGCTTTTAGCGATAGTGACGACAAGCAGACATCTCGGTACTAATCGCCTGACTGAGCGCATTAGCGGGAGGGCGCCAGGCCAAGCCTCTAGGTCGAGGACTAACTGACTGCCATCAAGCTGTTGATGCCGTTTTAAGTCTGCGCTTCAGAACGGTGCTTTCGGACGTGAGGCGGAAACATATATTCATCGAGCGTCCCGGCTCTGAGTTGGAGTTGTTCCCACATTACAAGTTCGGATTTCACTGTTGTCATCGCACGAATGTCCCCATCTTGCGACACCACAATGCCGACGGCTGAAGGGTGGGCTTGGCAATAGCGCATCATCGAACGGTGGCGGGTACCATATGCACGGGGATCGGCGGCCACGAGTTCTCTTGCGTACTCGTCCTGCGCCACGAAGATTTGCTGAACATCTGTTTTGGTCCGGATTTCGACACCAAATCCAGCAACATTGAGTCCGTTTTGAAGCAGCACGGCCCCATCAACCTTTGAGAGAGACGCAACTAGTCCTACAGCACCCGCAAGAGAACCGAGGGCACCCGAACTCGACGCCAAGTATTGCCATGATCGATAGAGGACATCGTGGTCGAGAAGCGACATTCCTTGAATGAAGATGCTTTCGCGTTCGTCCGGCGTGACGAAGTATCCCAATTTGGCTATCGGCTTTCCCTGGAATTTAATTTCATGCAGGCGGCCCTGCCGCGCTTCGGTCTCGATAAATTGTTGCTTTATGTGACTTCCGGCGTAGGCCCGTAGGGAGTTGGATATTCCTTTATACTCCAAGTGGTACTTGATACTAAGATCGGCTGTGGCCCTCTTGGGACAGATCAAGAGCGCCCCTCCGTGTCGGCAGTCCCGAATTTTGAGTAGCACGCGACAAAGTGAACCCAACCACTCGTTTCTCAGTTCGTCGCCGAAATCCTCTTCACATCTCCACAGCTCATCTGTACCTTCAAACCATCTCCCAGCGCTTTGGTAGAGAACATCTCCAACATCCCGCTTGACCTCGCTCTGGAATTTCCCTACGTAGCGATTTAGCGACTCGCTGAGAGGGCCTTTCCATAGCGCGTCATATTCTTGAGAAATCAATCTATTCTGACGGAGGATCGCGACCACTCTATCTCGCATGTAGACCGTAATCTCGCCTATGCCAGTTATCTGAGAGTAGAAGAGGCCCGGCGCAAAGGCCGATCGCGTCGATTCCCAACTCGTGAATCGCTTTAAATTCAGAGGGAGTTGATCTACGATGCCCCACACCCGAAGCTCACTATCCGCTGCGTGAATTCCGATTGCAGCGTAGGACGGGTCTACAGCTTGGGCCAATTTTCGTAAGGTCCGCGTATCACACGGCAGGGATTCCCGAAACCGAATGGACTTAGAATGAGCGACATTGACCTGTAGCCTTCGCGACCGACGTGACTTCGCGGTTTCCACCGGAGACATAAAGGCAGCAGAGCAGGTGATTTGGTGCCCCTCCTCCGCCTGGAGGCTCAAATGAAAGAGCACTTCAAAAAATTGGGTAATGACCTGCAGGTCAGGCAGTCCATCCTTCTCTTGGTGCAAACGGGGAAACCCCGTGATCAGGTAGGAATGAACAAGCGTAGCCAAATCGGAAGGGTGTTGGACAGTTGGTGATGGTCCGGGGCTGATGCCATTCCGTTCTGGTTTCATTGATCCAAAATTCCTCCCTGCAAGAGTATTCTTTAGCATCGTGAGCGGCCCATTGGGCTTTCGCGCGTCACGACTCGAGGCCAGTTATACGTGGGAACTACGCTAGCAGGAGCGTGACACTTTATCCCGCGCGTCGATACGTCTAGCGGCTCACAATGCAAACGCTGTCAAGCCCCAACACCAACTAAACCTATGGAAGTAAAAGAGATAGAGTTGGCATGGTATTTCCGCCAAACCGCTATCCTAGAAGTAGGCTTGCGAGTGCTTCGTACCATTGCGGACGCTCCTTGGCCCCGTAACCCTTTTGTTTAGACGATTTTGCCCGTAACCCCAATGGGCAGACGATTTTACAGCCACTCAAAAAGTAACTCCTTTCGAATGACGATTTTGCAAAACCAGGGGGGAGGGGAGGGGGTACTAGGTGCCCGCAATCATAGCCGCCAGCAACACCGTCCGAGGCAGCAACTCATCCAGCAGCAAACTCTCATGCGCCGCGTGCGCACCCTCACCGACAGCGCCCATGCCATCCAGCGTAGGAACGCCAAGCCCAGCCGTAAAATTCCCATCCGACCCGCCACCGGTAGCAGCCTCATCCAGCTGCCAGCCGAGCGAAGCCGCAATCGCCTGAGCGCGTGAGAACAGCCGAACCGTACCCTCACCACGCTCCATCGGAGGCCGGTTCACACCGCCACTCACCCGCAGCGAGCACGCCGGATCAGTCACGCGCAGCCCCGCAAATAGCGCCTCCACGCGAGCAGCATCCGCAGCGCGGGCAATGCGCACATCCACCTCGGCCCACGCATCCGCAGGGACCACGTTCGACCGCGATCCACCGCCAATCACCCCAGGGTTCACGGTCAGCCCGCCGGGCGAATCCGTAAACTCCGAGACCTGCAAAAGCAGCCGGGCCAGCTCCAGCACCGCCGAATGCCCGCGCTCAAAGTCCACTCCCGCGTGCGACGCAACACCCGTCACATCCAGCCGGTACTGCGCAATGCCCTTGCGAGCCGTCTTGTACGCGGCATTGTCCTTGGACCCCGGCAAACCCTGCGCAGGCTCCATCACAAACACCGCCTCGCAACCAGCGGCAACTCGTTCCGTATGCGGCCGCGAGACAGGACTGCCAACCTCCTCGTCGGGATTCAGCAGCAACACCACCGGCCGCTGGAGTCCACCGCAACGCTGCACCGCTTCGACGGCGGCCAAGGCCATCACCACACCGGACTTCATATCCAGCACGCCAGGGCCCCACAAGCGCATGCGGCCGGCTTCATCCGCAGCCTCCCGCCACGGCATTGCGGCCAGCGTGCCCATCGGCCAAACTGTATCCAGATGCCCCAGCAACATCAGCGGCCTGAGGTTCGAGTCCGCTCCGTCCAACCGCAGTTCCACCACGTCTCCGTAGCCAACCTGATGATGCCGCCTCACCCGCGCACCCATCTCCGTCGCCCAACCGCACGCAACATCCATGGCCCGGTTCACCGCGGCAGCGTCCTCCGTAGGCGACTCGCACTCCACGAGGAACCGCAGCCTTGACACGATAGAGGGCAGTTTGGGGTACAGGTACTCCTGCAGTAACGAGGGGGTGGCGGCCATGACGTCGATTCTACGAGGGCGTTGTGTACTCGAATAAGTGTGTCTAAATTGCAACATAGTTACTTCCAAAAACAGGATTAATCTATTCCACGTCATAGTTACCGCGTTCGTAGTACCGAATTGCGGCTGTCAAGAGGGATTTGCCCTTGGGTCATCAGGCACACACGGAATGCACGTTGCAGCAGCCGGTTCAGTTCACCGGCATCGGTCTGCATTCCGGCGCGCCTGTCACCATGCGGCTGGTTCCTGCTCCAGCCGGCTCAGGCATCGTCTTCCGCCGCACCGACCTGGACAACTTCGAGATCCCCGCGAATGGCCGCAATGTCGCCAAGGTCTCCTACGCCACATCGCTCATGCGGCAGGGCGTCCTCATCTCCACAACGGAGCACCTGCTGAGCGCCTTCATCGGCTATGGCATCGACAATGTGATCGTGGAGATCGACAACCTTGAAGTGCCCATCCTGGACGGCTCTTCGCTGCCGTACGTCGAAGCCTTCCAGTCCATCGGCATCAAGCGCCAGCGTCGCCGCCGCGAATACCTCCGCATTCTCAAGCCGGTGGAAGTGATGGAGAACTCCAAGGATGGCGTGAAGTTTATCGGTGTCTATCCCGGCCAGGGCTACGGCATCGACTATCGCATCGACTTCCCCGCTCCCATCGGCTCCTCGCGCTTCCTCGGCGATCTGCAGACAGGCGCCTATGCCGACCTCATCGCTCCCGCACGCACCTTCGGCTTCCGCGAGGACGAGCCAATGCTGCGCAACATGGGTCTCATCCGCGGAGCGACGGATCAGTGCGCCATCATCATCGGTAGCGGCGCCGTGCAGAATGGGCCGCTGCGTTTTGGGGATGAGTTTGTCCGGCACAAGGTGCTCGACCTCATTGGCGACCTAGCTCTCGCCGGCCGCCGCATCCAGGGCCGCGTGGTGGCGGAGCGTGCCGGACACGCCATGCACACCGCTCTCGTCAGCAAGCTGCTCAAAGACCGTTCCGCGTGGGAGCTTGCGCCGGACTTCGAGGACGAGCCGGAGACGGTGCACGCCGCTGCTGACATTCGCTACGCCTCGCCGCTGCCCGCCTAAGTGCCTCTCGCTGCCATCGCACTCGGCTCCAACCTTGGTGACCGTGCCGCAACACTCGCATCGGCTGTGCGCGCGCTTGAACGGCTCGGTTCCATCGTTGCAATCTCTACATTCATCGAGACAGCGCCCATCGGGTACATCGATCAGCCGTCGTTCCTGAATGGTGCGGCAGTGCTTGAGACACAGCTAGCACCGGACGCGCTTTTACACGCGCTGCTGGCGATCGAGCAGCAGCACGAACGCGATCGTTCGCACGGCATCCGCAAAGGTCCGCGCACGCTGGACCTCGATCTCCTGCTCTACGGCGATGTCGTGCTCCAGACTGAGGAACTGACGTTGCCGCATCCGGAGATGCATCGCCGCCGTTTTGTCCTGGGGCCGCTAGCGGAGATTGCTCCTGAATGGGAGCACCCAAGGCTGCATCGCACCGTGGCGGAGTTGCTGGCTGCCTGCGCGGTGTGAAGCGGACGTATACTCAAGCGCAAGCGGGTGCGTGATGCCGGGTAAGAAGGACAAGGCGGCGAAGGACGAGGGGAACAAATCCGCGGTCAATAATCGCGAAATGCTGCTGATCAGCCGCGCGCTATCGGACCCGAAGCGTCTTGAGGTGCTGCGCAAGATTGCCGGTATGGAGAACGCTTCCTGCATGGAAATGCGCACGTGTCTTGCCATAAATCCGGCGACGCTGTCACACCACATCAAGCAGCTAGAGGCCGCAGGCCTGATTGAGACACGCCGCGACGGCAAGCTGGTGCGGGCCACGCTGCGGCGCAAGGTGTGGAAGGGCTATGTGAATCAGCTGAAGCAGTTCACGGCCTAGCGCCTGTTTCCTGACTCCGCAGTCACATCATTCTAACGTTCGTTGAACTATTCACTGAATCGTTCTGAGGCATCGCTTCATCATTTCAATGGTTGTCGAAATGATAATGTTTCGGCAAAATGAGGCAGTGAGATGGGTAAGCTGAGCGGAAAAGTAGCAGTCGTCACAGGCGCATCGAAGGGCATCGGCGCCTCCATTGCGGAGCACCTGGCAGCAGAGGGCGCATCAGTTGTTGTGAACTATGCATCGTCCAAAAGCGGTGCGGATGCAGTCGTGGAGCGCATTACCAAGGCAGGTGGCACAGCCATCGCTGTAGGTGGAAGCGTCACCAGGCAGGACGAGATCGTCACGCTGTTCGACGAGACCAGGAAGGCATACGGCAAGATCGATATCCTGGTCAACAATGCCGGCGTATTCGATTTCGCTCCGCTTGAGCAGATCACGCCGGAGCACTTCCACCACCAGTTTGATACCAATGTGCTGGGCTTGCTGCTGACCACGCAGGCTGCTCTGCCGCTGTTCCCGGCGGAAGGCGGATCGGTCATCAACATCAGTTCAGTGGTAGCGACACTCGCGCCGCCAATGGGCTCGGTGTACAGCGCCACAAAGGGCGCAGTCGATACGATCACGCTGTCGCTTTCGAAGGAATTGGGCGCGCGCAACATTCGTGTGAACAGCGTGAGCCCGGGTATGGTCGTAACCGAAGGTGCCATCAGCAAGGGTTTCATCGGCAGCCCATTTGAGGCGAAGGCTGTTGAGGATACGCCGCTTGGTCGCATTGGACAGCCGGATGATATCGCTCTGGCGACTGTGTTCGTCGCCGGCGATGACGCTCGCTGGGTCACCGGACAGATCATCAAGGTATCGGGCGGAGCGCGTTAAGCATCAGGGCCAGGCAGGGCTGCGTCGTCTTCGTCATCGGAGCTGAAAGACGAGGAAGTAGTCCTGCCCATCGGCCTTGGTGAAGTCGTAATGTTCTATCTCCCGGAAACCGGCTGCCTGCATGTCGCGTTCGAGCAGCTCCTGCTTCAGACCGTGATCGGCGCCGTTGCCGTTGCGGTCGATGATGCCGATGCGTGCCCCGGGCGCGAGTGCCGGCTTCAGGTGCTCCAGAAACGCCACTGGCGCTGCGATCTCGTGATAGACCTTGAGCAGCAGCACGGCATCCACTGCCTTGGCGGGTAGCTTGGGATCGTCCGGGGCGCCGAGCACGGCTTGCACCTGCGGCAGGTGCTCCCTGGCTGAGCGCTCCTGGATGGCCTCTACGGCGGCAGGATTGATGTCCTCACCAAAGACCTTGCCGCGCTCGCCCACGCGTTTGGCCGCACGCACCGTGAACCATCCGCCGCCTGCGCCAATGTCGGCGACCGTCTTGCCGGGAGTCATGTGCAGGATGTCCATGACGCGGTTGATCTGCAGCTTCTGGTCACGTCCCGCCTCCTCAAAAATGGAGAGGTCGCCTGTGTAGGGTGTGCTTGTCGGATGCTGCTGTGGCGCTTGTGCCTGCAGCAGCGAAACAGCGAGCAGGATTGCGGCGATCAAACCGGTGAGCTTCATGGCTGTTGGACGCGTCCGGATGGATCGCCGTTCTCCGGAGGCTCTCATCTCTACAATCAAGTGTGATGCCGTTACGTTTTGAAGTGCAGCGTTTGGATGGCGCCATGCGGCGTGGTGCGCTGCACCTCCCGCACGGGGTGGTGCAGACACCCGTCTTCATGCCGGTCGGCACAGCCGCGTCTGTCAAAGCCGTTCCGCAGGACACGCTTGAGGTTCTCGGCGAGGATGGCCGCGGTGCGGAGATCATCCTGGCAAATACGTACCACCTCTACCTGCGGCCGGGGCATGAGCTCATCCGGCGTGCAGGCGGCGTCCACCGCTTCATGAGCTGGCACAGGCCCATGCTGACGGACTCCGGCGGCTTCCAGGTCTTCTCGCTGGCGGCGCTGCGTAAGATCACGCCGGAGGGCGTGGAGTTTCGGTCGCACCTGGATGGATCGAAGCACTTCTTCTCCCCGGAACACTCCATCGACGTGCAGATTGACCTGGGCGCGGACATCATCATGGCGTTCGACGAGTGCACGGAGCATCCCGCGACGTATGAGCGCACACGCGACAGCATGGGCCTGACGCACGCATGGGCGGAGCGATCGCTGCGGCACTTCCATGCGCATTGCCATGAGGTGCCCTGGTACAGCGAACTCGGGCAGCGTCAGAACCTCTACGGGATTGTGCAGGGCGGCATGTACAAGGACCTGCGCGCCGAGAGCGCGGCTCGATTGATCGAGATGCGCGACGACAATGGCAACGGCTTCGACGGCTACGCCATTGGAGGCCTTGCCGTGGGCGAGCCGCGCGAGGTGACGCGCGAGATCATCGAGCACACGCTCGCTCTGCTGCCTGCGGACAAGCCGCGCTACGTCATGGGTGTCGGCTATCCCGACGAGATCGTCGAGTACGCCAAGCTCGGAGTGGACCAGATGGATTGCGTGCTGCCGACACGCGCCGCACGACACGCGCTGCTGTTTACCAGCGAAGGCCGTTTGAACATCCGAGGAAAGAAGTTCGCGGAAGACCAGGGACCGGCAGATCCAACGTGTACCTGCTCCACCTGTGCACGCTATTCGCGGGCGTACCTCCGGCACCTTTTCCACACGGGCGAGCCGCTGGCGGCTACGCTGGCCTCGGTGCACAATCTCGCGTTTTACCTGGACACGATGCTGCGGCTGCGGGATACGTTTCTGTTTTCTCAAACTTCGACTTAGGCCTGTGGAGCTTGCCAGCCGATCGTGGAGTTACCGGATGGCTTTGTTGGCGGCATGCCGGGCATTCTAGCCGCGCTTTAGTTCGTTGATGACCAGCTTGAAGACGTCAAACGTGTGCGTTTCGCATACGTGCTCTGCCTCAATGGCTTCGAGTTCCTTCTCGCTGTTGGTCTGCTGGTTGTTAGTCACCGTGCGGAAGCATTTCAGACAGATGGAATCGCGCGATCCGTCGGGATTGTCACGATGAGCGAATTGCGGCGAGGGCATCGCTCGAAGACTAGCCGCGAATGGAATGCAGGGCAAAGTATCTTTCGATGGAGCTGCTTACCCGCCTGAAGCGGTAACGGAGCGTTTGTGCTGTGAGGGGCCGCTCGTACACTCTTAGGACGATGATGCATCGCTCCTTTTCAAGTGCATTTGCCTGTTGTTTGTTTGTGTGGGTGTTGCCTGTGCGCAGCAGGCGGCTCCGTATGATGCTGCGGAGTGGGGCCTTGCCGTACAAGGCGTATGCGGGTCTTCTTTCGATCCGGGTGTTTGCTGCGTCAGGCTACTTCGACCTGGCGACGCCGTTTTGCGCGAACGGAGTAAAGCCTGCACACGCCCGGGCTGTTTCCGGATGTGGCGAAGCGGATCACGAGTGTGCGGTACGAGGGTGTCACGCGGCATACATGACACCGGCCGTGCGGGTGCAGTTTGCGAAGGATGCGGAGGCGTTTGTGACGGGTCAGGTGCCGTAGTCCGGACGTATAGGTAGTAAAGCGAACTGCTCTGTGCAAGACCGCACTGTTTTATGTGCAATTTCTCTTCCGCCGGTCACGTGTCGGGATTTGTCACCGCAGCCGCGTTGTCGGCCGTTACCCATTCGTGGTATTCCAAGGGTATAGCTTTCATTTGTTTGCGAGGACGCCGCTGCACGGTTGCGGGTTCTACCCCTCAGGCGGAGACGTTATGGCACAGAAGTATCTGTTGGCGGCTGCGGTTTTGTCCGTGTGTTGCGGCTGTGCGTGCGGGCAGACCCCCGCGCCAATCCAGCCGGGTGCGCCTGGGCAGCCGAGCACAACGCTGACGGCGATCACCGCTGCGCCCACCCCGAAGCCTCCTTCGGAGGCTGACATCCGGTTCATGCAGGACATGATCATGCATCACGGGCAGGCCGTGGAGATGACGGAGCTGCTGAAGACGCGCAGCCAGGATCCTGAGCTAAAAGAACTGGGCGCGAAGATCGACCTGTCGCAGTCCGATGAGATTCGTTGGATGAAGCAGTGGCTGGGCGAGCGGGGTATCCCGCTTGAGGTGATGAGCAACAGCATGCCTGGGATGGCCGGCATGGATCATTCCGGCATGGCGGGGATGGATCATTCGGCGATGAATAAGTCCGCTGGCGGGACCGATCCCATGGACGTGGCGATGATGCCCGGCATGCTGACGCCGCGGCAGATGAATGCGCTGCGCGCAGCCAATGGGCATGAGTTTGATGTGCTTTTTCTTACAGGCATGATGCAGCACCACAACGGCGCGCTGTTGATGGTGAAGCAGTTGTTTGCGAACCCGGGTGCTGGTCAGGACCCGCAGTTATTTGATTTTGCCAATGACGTGGATAACACGCAGCAGGCGGAGATCGACATCATGAAGGGCATTCTTCGAAAGGTACAACCATGAACCGAGTTTTAAGTGTTTCGTCGCTGAAGGCCCTTGCGGCCGCAGCCGCAGTGCTTGCCAGCTCCATGCCGGTGCAGGCGCAACAGATGCAGCAGATGGACCACGACAAGCCGGCCTCGGTAACGCCGACGTCGAGCGTGTATGTGAACCCGCGCGCGCCGGAGAGCGATCCGCGCATCGGGCTGAAGCCCGGTCTGTATGACGCCGGCGTTGCCGCCAAAGGGCTTGAGCTGGTGATGACGACACCGAAGCCGGCCGGCTTCGCGCCGGACGAGTCGAAGATTCCGGCGTGGGAAGATGCACCGCCGCCGGCGCCGCCTGTACCTGGTCAGCCACGCGTGGCTCCCGCGCCTGCTCCGTATGGCCAGACGAACTCGGATATCGCCTTCCAGGGCAAGTATGTCTTCGTCGGCAACTACTACGGCGTCAACACCTATGACACAAGCGATCCGGCGAAGACAAAGTTGGTGACGAGCATGGTGTGTCCGGGCGGCCAGGGTGACGTTTCGGTGTACGGCCACCTGCTGTTCATGTCGGTCGAAGCCGCGAACGGCCGCATGGATTGCGGCACGCAAGGCTTCCCCACGCCCGCGCCAACGGCCGCACTAGCGCCCGCTCCCACACCGGGAGGTCCGCGCGTAGCTCCGCCACCGCCGCCGGCTGATCCGCAGCGTGTGCGCGGTATCCGCATCTTTGATATCAGCGATGTGACGAAGCCAAAGCAGATCACGGACGTGCAGACGTGCCGCGGATCGCACACGCACACGCTGCTGGTGGATCCAAAGGATAAGGACAACATCTACGTGTACATCTCCGGCTCGGCCGGTGCGCGCGATGAGAAGGAACTGCCCGGCTGCAGCGGCGCCGATCCTTCGGTCAATCCGGACACGGCACTGTTCACGATCGTTGTGATCAAGGTGCCGCTGGCTCATCCTGAGCTGGCAAAAATTGTAAACAGCCCGCGCATCTTCACCGATCCAAACACGGGCGACATGAACGGCCTGTGGAAGGGCGGCACACACGGCGAAGGCACGCAGACAACCTCGGCAACGCGTGGCTGCCACGACATCACCGTGTACTCGGCGGTTGGCTTGGCGGCGGGCGCTTGCAGCGGCAACGGCATCCTGCTGGACATCAGCGATCCGGTGCACCCCAAGCGGCTGGATGCGGTGAGCGATCCGAACTATGCGTTCTGGCACTCGGCGAACTTTACCAACGACGGCAAAGCCGTTCTCTTCAGCGACGAGTGGGGCGGCGGCGGACAGCCTCGCTGCCGTGCGACCGATCCCATGAACTGGGGCGCGGACGCGATCTTCACGATCGGCGCGGATAAGAAGATGACGCTCAAGTCGTACTACAAGATGCCGGCGGCGCAGACGGAAAAGGAAAACTGCGTGGCGCACAACGGCTCGGAGATTCCGGTCCCAGGGCGTGCGCTGCATGTGCAGAGCTGGTACCAGGGCGGCGTCTCGATCGTGGACTGGACTGATCCGTCGCACCCCATGGAGATTGGCTACTTCGATCGCGGACCCATCAGCGGCAAGAAGATGACGCTGGGCGGGCAGTGGTCGACGTACTGGTACAACGGCTACATCTACGGCTCGGAGATTACCCGCGGGCTGGATGTGATGAAGCTGGTGCCCACGGAGTTCATCACGCAGAACGAGATCGACGCGGCGAACCAGATTCACTTCAGCGAGTTGAATGTGCAGAACCAGCCGAAGGTGATGTGGCCTGCGACGTTGCTCACGGCGAAGGCATACCTGGATCAGCTGGGCCGTGGCGACAGCATTCCGGCAGCACGCATTGCGGCGCTGAAGGATGCCGTGGCGAAGGCTGAGGGCAACAAGGGCGCAGCCGGCAAGCTGAAGGGCATGGCTCCTGAGTTGCAGAAGGAAGCGGCTGCGGCCAAGACGCCTGCGGATGCGAAGCGCCTGGCTGGGCTGGCGGAGATCTTCAGCAAGGGCGGCGATGCCGCTCCGTTGATGACCGCTGGTCTGTAACTCGCACGAACGCAAGAAGAGGGGGCAGCGCTTTGGCGCTGCCCCTTGTTACGTCTTTGCAAACGAACCTAGTGAGCGGCAGCGGTGCCAAGTTCCACTTCCGCGGCGATGAGTTTGCCGTTGACGGGCTTGGCGTGGATGACGACGCGGTCGCCGATGTGGATGTCTTTCGCGGTGATCGTGTCCTTGCCGCGCATCCACATGGTCTTATCATCGGTAAGGACGGTCTTTACCGGGCCGGCGCTGGTCTTCACATCCAGGCTGGCGGGTTTGATGGCGGCGATGGTGCCCATGACGTGTTCCATGCCATTGTGGGCCCAGGCCGTCGCGGCCATCGCGAATGCGAGCGGGAGTGCGAGGATGCGCTTCATGCGGCGGGTTCTCCTATCTTGGCTCGTATCAGTTTATTTCTTCCTTGCGTTTGAGGATGCGTCATTACCGCCATTCAGGAAGTCTGCCTCCTGTTTTTCCTCTTCGAGCTCGTCGGGGCTCTTGGGATTGAGCGATGCCATGGTTGCCTGCTCGTCAGGCGTGAGCTGGGGCAGATGGCGAATAAAGAGGACGAGCTTCCAGGAGTCGGCTTCGTTCGCGGGATTGGTGCTGCCATCCGGAGAGCCGAAGGCAGGCATGCCGGACATGCGGATGCCGTTCTCGATGATGCTGAAGAGTTCGCCATCGCTGCGGCGCTGGGTTGCGGGCAGACGCATGTCGGGCGGCCGCGGATACATGCCGTTGCCCAGCATGGTGTCGCCGCTGCCGTTGTTGGCATGGCACACGGCGCAGTGGTCCGCATAGTGCGCCATGGCATCGTGCAGGGCTTCGGGTGAGGCGGCGATGGGATTCGGTCGGTCGCGCGTGGTGGCAGGCATTGCGGCATCGCGCGCATGTTCAGCGAGCACGGCTTCCATTCGCGTGGGTGTGGTCCGCGCGCTAAAACCTGCGGCGTTGCGCAGGTACATCCACCCTGTAGCTGCCGCAAGCAGGAGCCCCGCGATGCATCCGGCGGCAATGCCAGCCAAACGAGTCATAAACAAATGGTAGCGCCATCGCCCTGCTCGCACTGGTTAAGGTGCAAAACGAAGTAATTCGTTGGCGAGCGTGCGTCATCGGGCAATTTTCACAAAACTTGAGTTGCATTGTGAATGGAACTTCAATAATGTTGGTTCATCTCGACAATTTAGCGGGTTCTGTCGTTCGGAGCTCCAGGCCTATTTTCAGCATCGGTTGCCACGATGCAGATCTCTGCCACAGATGCACAGATGTACGTGTCTCTGGCGCAGGGGAGCAATGATCTGGCAGCACAGGAGAGCACTATGAGTTTCTTCTCGAAGGCGTCCCGGTATTCACTGGTGGCGTCCGCGGTTCTGATCTCGTCCACAGTGGCGGGCGCTCAAACCTATCGTGGATCGTTGACGGGCACGGTACTGGACGCTTCAGGCGCAGCGGTTCCGAATGCCAGTGTTCAGCTGACGAATCCTGCAACAAACGAAGTTCAGAACACCAAGAGTAATGGCGCCGGAGACTTCAGCTTCCCCGAACTGTCCGTTGGCACCTACAAGCTGCTGGTGAGCGCTCCTGGTTTTTCGGCGAAGTCTCTGGACAACATCACGATCGAAGTCACCAAGATCAACCACCAGCAGATTGCTCTCTCGGTTGGTGCGGAATCGACCGTTGTGGACGTGCAAGCCAGCAGCTTGACGCTGGATACCACCAACAGCCAGCTGGTCGCCGTTGTAAGCCAGGAATCAGTGCAGCAGATCCCGCTGAACGGACGCAACTTCCAGCAGATGGTCCACCTGGCTCCCGGCGTCAGCCCTTACAGCTATGGTTCGATCAACGGCACACGTACTGCCGGCGTGAACTATCAGATTGACGGAGCAGATAACAACGATCCGTGGTCGAACGCGGTGGCATCAAACCAGGGCGGTATCGCCGGCATCGCGGGTGGTCTTATCCCGATCGAAGCCATCGACCAGTTCTCCATGCAGGCTGCCGGTGAAGCCGATCAGGGTCGTAACGGCGGCGCAAACAGCAACCTTGTACTGCGCACCGGCACGAACCAGATCCACGGCGATGTCTTCTACTTCGATCGTAACGAGCTCTTCGCATGGTTGAGCCCGTCTGTTGCTGTCGGCAGCCGCGTCCCTGAAATCCGCAACCACCAGGGCGGTTTCACCATCGGCGGACCCCTCATCAAGGACAAAACGTTCTTCTTCCTCGCTGGCGAAATCCAGATTGCGCAGGCGAACAACAGCTTTTCGGACACGGTTTTGAACGATACCTGGATCGCTGCGGGCAAGAGTCTGTTGGCAAGCCGCGGCATTGCGCAGAACCAGGTTGCTCTGAACATGTACACTCTGCTGTTCCCTGCGGTGAGCCGCACATCAGCCGGCTACGCCAACCAGTATCAGTCGAACGGTGTCAACACCTACAACAGCTACAACGGCATCATCAAGCTGGATCACCGGTTCAATGACAAGTACTCGATTTCGGCCCACTACCTGGGCACGACGGGAACGCAGTCGGCGGACGTAGGCTCGCACTTCGCGGATTACTTTGAAACCGCGCCGATGCATATCCACAATTTTCAGATTGCCCAGATCAGCACGTTCAACAGCAGGCTGACGAACCAGTTCACGGCGGCGGCATCGTCGTTCCTTCAGGTATTCAATGATCGTAATCAGAGCTTCAACGTGCAGGCGAACGGTCTGAATCTTGGCCTTACGGGCCAGCTCGCAACCGGCGCTCCACAGTTCTATGTGGGATCGTTCGATTACACCGGCGCCACTCCACCTCTGGGCCGCCAGGATGTTACGGGACACATCGACGATACACTGCACTATTCCCTTGGCCGTCACGAGATCAAACTTGGCGGCGAGTACCGTCATGCAAATCTCAATGTGGCCTATTTCGTGAATGGCCGCGGTACATTCAACTTTGACGGAACGCGTTACACCAACAACGGCGCGAATCCTGTCACTACTGCAGAGTGCAATGCGGCTGGGCTGGACCCGCTGAATGGTTCATTCAACGGAACCAAGCCGGGCGCGAACTGTTCTACGGGCATCCAGGTCGCGGACTTTATCGCCGGCACTACTCGCGCCAACGCCTCCGGCGCCACCATCCTCCGCAACAACCCACAGCGGGTATACCTCGTCAACACCTTCGACCTCTTCGCAGCTGACGACTACAAGGTGAACCAGCACCTTACCCTGAACTACGGTGTACGTTGGAGCTATAACGGCGTCATCAACGATGATCGCAATTCCATCTATAATTTCACCCCGCAGCGCGGTTATTTCAAGGCCCCGCTGTATGCCCGCAACCTTGGCAACGTGGCTCCTCGTGTAGGCTTTGCCTTCACGCCGTTCAAAGAACCCACCACCGTCATCCGTGGTGCCTATGGCTGGTTCTTCGATCAGCCGACGGTCGGCCAGTTCGTCTACAACAGCATCGGCAATGGAGCCAGCGCCGGTATCTTCGGCAGTCCGGGCGACGCAAATGCGGCGGTGACCGTGAATAGTGGCCCGGCCTTTATCCTCGGCCAGTCCCAGTTCCCCACCGGTGTGCAGTTCGGTTCCAACGGGCAGCCCACGACCAGCCTCGGCATCCTGGCAATCAACCCGAACTACCGCGCTGCCTACCTGCAAAATTTCAACTTGAATATTGAGCAGACGCTAACCAAGAACACAATGCTGACGGTTGCATATGTCGGCAGCCTCGGCCGACGCCTAGGCTGGGTAGCGGATCTGAACCAGGTCGCCATCACCCCGGTGGTTGCCAACCGCGTTCGTCCGTATGCTGCGCAGTATCCTTATCTGACTGCCATCAACCAGGTAAACAGCGGTGCGACCTCAAACTACAGCTCGCTTCAGGTCAGCCTTGCGCAGACAGAGTGGCATGGCATTTCCCTTAAGGCTTACTACACGTGGTCCAAGGCAATGGATGACGCATCCAGCACGACCTCCCCGCAGAACAGCCTGAATCTTCGCGGAGACTATGGCCTTTCCACCTACGATGTGCGTAACAACTTCACCGGCAACGTACACTACAACGTACCAAAGTTCACCAGCCACGCAGCACGCCTGACGCAGGGGTACGAAATGAACGCGCTGTACACCTTTGCAGGTGGTACACCGATCAACATCCTTGCAGGTACCAACACCAGCGGATCCGGCGAAGCAAGCCGTGATCGTCCTAACCGCATCCCAGGAGTAGCCGCATACGTCTCCCGTGTGACGAACGCTTCCTCCACGTCACGCACCTACTCCTACCTCAACAAGAGCGCCTGGATTGCGGCGCCCTCTGGTACCTTCGGCAACGAGCGTCGTGACTCCGTACAGGGTCCAGGCTTCGGTGACGTCGATATGTCTTTTGTGAAGATGACGCCCATCTCCGAGCACGTAAGGACGGAGCTGCGCGCTGAAGTCTTCAACATTTGGAATCAGGCGAACTTCGCCAACCCGAGCGGCACGCTTACAAGCTCCAGCTTCGGCGTGCTGTCGGCAACGCGAAATTCATCTTCGGCTCCCGGTATTGGAGTCGGCGAACCGCGCAACATGCAGTTCGCTTTCAAGGTAAGCTTCTAACTTCGGAGTGATCTGAGACCTAACCGGCCCGCTGTGTTCTGCACTCATCTGCAGGTGCAGCGGGTCTTCTTCTTTGCAGCGCAGGGTAGTTGAAAGAGAGCGTCCCACGTGATTCGTTTTTTGAACAAACTATCGGCAGCCGCGTGTGCGGCCGTGTTTCTGGTTGCGCAGGCTACGCCGGCGCAGGCGCCCGGCAGCGACAAGATTGACCTTGCCGCGTTGACCGACATCAAGCGCGAGGCCTTCAACCGTTCGCAGGTGATGGAAAACCTGTACTACCTGAGCGAGGTCTACGGGCCGCGCGTCAACAACAGCCGTAACCATCGCGCCGCCGCTGAGTGGGCGATGAAGCAGATGAAAGAATGGGGCCTGCAGAACGTTCACCTGGAGAAATGGGGACCGTTCGGCGATGGCTGGCAGATCAAGAAGTACTACGGCGCTCTGGAGAATCCTGCGTATGCGTCGCTCATCGGTTTCCCGCTGGCGTGGACGCCCGGCACGCATGGTCCTGTCACGGGCGAAGCGGTGCTTGCGCCGTTGCACAGCGAAGCGGATTTTGCGAAGTACAAGGGCAAGCTGAAGGGCAAGGTCGTGCTGTTCTTTGATCCGCGCCCGCTTGCCATGCACACCGAGCCTGAGGCAAAGCGGCTGACCGAAGCCGAGATCGAAGCACGCGTCATGACGCCCGATCCTTCGCGTTCTGGTGGATTCGCAGGTGCTCCTGCAGCGGCAGCGCCGCGTCCGGGCGACATTACGCCTGCCACGTTTTCGACCGCCGCGGGCAGCGGCATGGTGATCCGCAACAAGATCAATGCGTTCTTCAAAGAAGAGGGTGTGTTGGTCGCGGTGACGCCCGGCTACAGCGGCGATGGCGGCACGGTGTTTGGATCGTACGGCGGATCGCAGAACCCGAAAGATCCGGTCGGGCCGCCAATGGTGGCGATCACGGCAGAGCAGTACAACCGTGTCGCGCGTCTGCTGCAGCATGGTGAAAAGCCGAAGCTGACTTTTGACATCGATGTGGAGTATCAGAAAGAAGACGAGATGGGCTTTAACGTCATCGGCGAGATTCCTGGTACCACAAAGAAAGACGAAATCGTGATGGTGGGCGGCCACTTCGACAGCTGGCAGGGCGGCACGGGCGCTACGGATAACGGTACCGGGTCAGCAGTGGCGATGGAAGCAATGCGCATCCTGGTCGCGACCCACAAGCCGATGGCGCGAACAGTACGCGTTGCGCTGTGGGGCGGCGAGGAAGAAGGCCTGTTTGGCTCGCTGGCGTATGTGCAGGAGCACTTTGCGCCGCGCACCACGATGAAGCAGACCCCGGAGTACGCGAAGCTGGACGTGTACTTCAACGATGACAGCGGCAGCGGGCGCTTTCGCGGCGTGGCAGCGTTGGGGAATGCTCAACTGGCAGAGATCTTCAAGTCGTGGATTGAACCGATCAAGGACCTGGAGATCACGGCGATCACGGGCCTGACAGCCGGGCCGCAGGTGGCTCCCGGTGGCACTGATTCGACGAGCTTCTCGTGGATCGGCCTGAATGGTATCGGGTTCATGCAGGATCCTCTGGAGTACGGCACGCGCACGCACCACAGCAACATGGACCTGTATGACCGTGTACAGAAAGGCGACGTGATGCAGGGATCAATGATTGAAGCTTGGTTTGCGTATAACGCAGCGACGCGGCCGGACATGCTGCCACGTATGGAAACCCCAGCGCCAGACCCGAACGCACACGGTTTCTAACCCGTTAGACTGACGAAAACATAAGGGCTGGAGAGATTTCTCCAGCCCTTTTGTTTGTGCTGTCCTCGGCGTGTCGGGCTGCTTACGCGGCCACTTGGACAGGTATCGCTTCCCTGCTCCTCACACGTGCATGGCCGCTTGCAATGCGAACGAGTGTGATGATCCCGAGGACAAAGAAGGCGACGAGCAGCGGACCATCCATGGCTTTGCGCAGCGACCAGCTGGTGATGGCAAGTGCGTTCAGGAGGACGAAGGTGCTGCCCGCCACCCACGCCGCTGACTGATTGCTGAGGAATGTGCGCAGCCAGCGCCAACCGATGAAGGCGAGCGGCAGGGCCAGCGGCGCAACATCGTATTCAATGAGCCGAGGATTGAGCAGGATGACCCCGACCAGCAGCACCGGCAGCCATTGCTGCAACGAAAAGTGGCCACGCAGGTACAGCCGCGACAGGTAGAACAGTGTGCCCAGGATGGCTACGGCGTAGATCGCATAGAGAACGGCCGCAGGCCCCGTGTAGGCAGTGCCATGGTCATACAGCAGGCCGCTGAGCAGGCCCGCGGGGCTGCAGCCGAAGTCGCGGTTATAGGTAAACTGCAGAGCGACGGCCTGCAGGTAGTGGCGAAAGAGATCAGGCCATACAACCTGCTGCATGCCGAACAGCCCCGCGCCGGCGATCGTGGTGACGATGGCCGGCAGCCATTGCTTGCGCGTGGTGAAGACCGGTATCACCACAAGGGACAGCAGCGGCGCCTTGACGCAGGATGCGATGAGTACGGCGAGGTAGAACCATCGCCAGGTGTGGCCTCGCCATGCGTACACAGCGGCGAGCAGCACGGCGGCGTAGAGGATATAGGCTACGTTGCCGCCGAGCACGATGCCGTTCGCCAGCAGGCCGGGAAAGAATGCCGCGACCGGCGCGAGATAGAGGAAGGCGCGGCGCTCGGTGCGCTCCGCGGCCTGCAGCCCGACCCAGGCCTGTATGAGTACGGCGATGATATAGAGCGCCCAGTAAAGCGTGCCGCTCACAACGCCCGGCAGCAGCGCAATCAGGCGCAGGGGGGGCAGCGTGATGGGCGAATAGACGTAGCTCCAGGGCGGGTCCACGCCTGCGGGTACGCCGCCCTGCTGGTGGGCCGCGGTCTGCACGGCCATGGCGCTGCTGTAGGGATCAAGCCCTGCGCGGAGCGCTTCGATGGCCTTACCGTAGACGCGGACATCCCAGGCTGAAGTGTCCACAGCTAGCCATATTGGAATGGCTATAGCGACACCCAGCCACAGGGCGTACAGCGGCCAGGTGTGGCGGTTCTTCTGCAACATCCTATGAAGTGTACTGCGCTCTGTCCTAAGGTGGACAGAGGAAGAGCCAGAGCTCAACGCGAGCCCTCCAGCGCACCGATATATTCCTCGACGGTAAACTCTTCCGTCTGCGCACGGCGGATGCGCCATGTGAACTGGCTGCTGATGGAGAGATTCCAGACGGAGCCGATGAGGATGCCGGCGAATCCAGCTGCGTACCAGGCAACGCCTGCGCGCGAAAGGTCTGTGGACAGGACAACGTCCGCCCATGCGCCGAACGAGCAGACGAGCAGGAAGTTGAAGGCGCTGGCGAGCATGCGCGCGCCATGCAGCCGGCGGTCGCGGAAGGTGAGGATGTTGTTGAGAAAGAAGTTCTCCATCATTGCGGTGACGGCGGCAATGGACTGCATCGAGGCGAAGTGCAGATGGGTGAAACGCAGCAGGAGCAGCAGAACAGAAAAGTGGGCGATGACACCGACGCCGCCTACCAGGAGATAGTGCACCATCTCCACGGGCAGCATGCCTCCCATCAGTTTATTCACGATCATGGAGATGTATTCGATGCCCACCATGACATCCAGCTTGCTTTCACCGTAGGTGCGTGCGCGGAAGGTGTAGCCGACTTCGCCCACGCGTACAGGATGGCGCGCTGAGGCGAGCATGTCCACGAGGATCTTAAAGCCGGTGCCCTGCAGGCCATGCACGACCTCAAGCAGGAAGCTGCGTCGCAGCAGGAAGAAGCCGCTCATGGGATCTGTCACGTCGCAGCGGCAGACGGACGTGCTGATCTTCTGTCCGATGCGGCTGAGGAGCACACGGCCGGCGCTGAAGCCGCCCATGCTGCCGCCTTCGCTGTTCCGCGTGCCAACCACGATGTCGAGCGATTCGCCATGGAGTCGTTCCAGCATCAGCGGCAGGATGGCTTCGTCGTGCTGCAGGTCGGCGTCCATCACGGCCACGCACTGGGCCTGTGTGGCCATCATGCCTTCAATGCAGGCGGAGGCGAGCCCGCGGCGGCCGACACGATGGATGAGACGGATATTGGGGCAGATGCGGGCATAGTCTGCGATCACATCCGCGGTGCCGTCAGGAGAATCATCGTCGACGAAGACCGCTTCCCACAGCAGCCCCTGCAGGGCTTCGGCCAGGCGGCCAATGACGAGGGGTATGTTCTCGCGCTCGTTATAGGTGGGCAGGATAACAGCGAGATCCAATATGTTCGCTCCGTGGTTTGGCAAGCTGGGTGTCTCTGAAGGTTCTTCGGATGGGTCCGCAGTCATGTCGCTCTGCTGCTGTTGCCAATCACTACATTCATTCTATGGATTCAGGCGGACGGCCGCTTCACACCCTGAAGCTGTACATATTGCGGTTCGACGTGTATTCCACAATGCAGGTTACGACAGACTGTCGGATACCGGATTTATCTGGAGTGCACTGGGACAGCAAGGCGTAGCCTTGCGTAGACACTTGAGGTGACACCGTGAAGGTTCTGCTGCTGACGCTTTCTGTACTCACCCTTGTCGTTGTGCCGGCGGCGTTGCCGGCCTACACGCAGTCACAGGCCGTGCCTGCTCTGGCCGGGGCTACTGCGTTGGGATCGAAGATGTCCGCAACGGACGCGCAGGCGGCGGTGGACTTCCAGAACAGCAAGCGCAAGGATGTGGGTGCGCCTCCGCTTGCTTGGTCAGCTGAGCTGGCGGTTGTGGCGCAGCGGTGGGCGGACCACCTTGCAAATGATAAGAACTGCGACCTGGAGCACAGTACCGGCAGCAAGTTTGGGGAGAATCTGTTCGGCGGCAACGGCATGGCATACACCGCGCTTGACGCGTCGCAGAGCTGGTATGCCGAGATCAAGGATTACACCCCCGGCGCGCTCACCGATTCAAACTGGGCCAAGACCGGCCACTATACGCAGATGGTCTGGAGCAAGACGCAGCATGTCGGCATGGGACAGGCATTCTGCAAAGACGGCAGCACAGTAATCGCCGCCGAGTACGATCCGCCGGGCAATTACATGGGGCAGAAGCCATATTGAGCACCGATGGGCCTGGAAGACCGCACAGATGTCGTCTACAAAGGCCTTTCGCCGAGGGCGTATTGGCGGCAATGTTCCAGGTAGGCGGCTTCATGCAGGGCGGCGAGATCAAGGACGCTGCTCCACAGCCAGCGGGGAGCGTTCAGGCCCGAGGCGTGGCGGCTTCGCAGTTCCTTTGCCCATGCGTTGCGGACGGTGGGCTTCATCTGGCGGCCGTGGGCACGGCCTACCACGCCGGCCATGAGCCTTGCAGTGGCGATAGCCTGCGCCTGCGTCAGGCCGGTGAGTTCAAACTTCATATCCTGTGGCAGAAGCTCGCGCAGCACCACGTTGCGATGGGCAAGGCGGCCCGCAAGCATGCGATCGCCAAGGCTGGGCGAAAGCGCGCGGGCACCGGTAACAACGCGCTCGGCGTCGTTGCCCGGCAGCTTTGCCGTGGAGCTGCTGGGTGCGGCCGCAGCCGATGCCTCCTTCACGTCGAGCAGGTGAAAGCGGCGATGGTGCTTGCTGCCTGTGGCGACGAGTGCCGCATAGCGCAGGCGGCCAAGCGAGCTACAGCCCTTGCGCCAGTAGGCCGCGTCCACCAGAACAGCCTTGGAAGCTTTGCTGTCATCATGTCCAACCAGCAAGCGGTGCACGGCTTCGTTCTGGATGAAGGTATCCAGCTCGGCCCGCTCGTCGCCAGTCAGTGCCCAGAATCTGCGGCCCAGCGGGATCTTAGGTGTGACATCCTGGATGCGCTCTTCGGCAAGATGCCGCCAATGGCGCCGTCCGGCTTCGCGCATGGTGCGGCGGATCGGCTCTATCTCGTCCGGGGTAATGCCGGCGGAATGGCTCGTAAGCCGAGCCAGGTAGCCAACGATCATTTCCTCGATCATCAGGGCGGTGGTGACGCCCGGCAGGTCCGAGCTGCGCGCCGCCATGGCCAGTGAGAGGCCGAGGCGCAGAAGATCATGCGCGGGATTGCCGATGACAGTCTGGTCCAGATCGCGAATCTGGATGTCGATGTTGCCTTCAAGGTCGGCGATGGGGCCGAGGTTGCCGGTGTGACAATCGCCGCAGATCCATATGTCAGGGCCTGTGGGAAGCGTGCCGCGAACGGCATGGCTGTTCAGCCAGTCGTAAAACCGGACGGTGTTGCCGCGAACATAGGCGTGCGCGGACTCTGCCATTTTGAGTTGGCGAGTTCGATCCAGGATTTTCTTGCGGTCTTCAGGACCGGTGTGCTTCTTTGCCAAGGGGCCTGCCTTCGCCCGGTCGACGTGGCGGGTCAACCCCTAGAAGACGCCGGAATCTTGACAGAGGTTGCCGATTCCTTGACCATAGTGGACTAGCACCCCTTCGCCTTTTTGCCGGCTGGTGTCCGTCCGTCGCCCCCGGTTGTTGCGGGACCGGCAGGTGCGGGTCGTCTGCCGTGCGAATCCTCGAACATCGGTTGCGGATGATTTTGTCTGTGAGCCTGCGCGTGTTTGGCGTTGGGCGCGGACGTGAAGCAAGGAAGTTCCCTGTGCACGCAGTGTTTGCCCTTTTCCTTTTGCAGTTTGGTGGCGGAGCCGGTGGTTTTGGCGGCCTTGGACTGCTGTTGCCTGTGCTGCTCATCGGCATGGTCCTGATGACGGCGATCCCGAATCAGCGCAAGCAAAAGAAGTGGAACGAGATGCTGGCCTCGCTGAAGAGCGGCGACCGCGTAACGACCACCGGTGGCCTGCGCGGCCAGATCATCAGCCTGCGCGATGACGTGGTCACGGTGCGCGTGGCGCCGGACAACATCAAGCTGGAGTTTTTGAAGAGCGCCATTGCGTCGGTGACGACGGAGGACGAGGCGGAGGAGAAGTAGGCTCTTTGACCCCACCCATGCGCGACGCGCGTGAACGGGGCACACAGACTCTTGCCCGATATACACATGCAGAAGAACATTAACGGCAGACTGATTGCCATCATCGCTATCCTCCTGGTCTTTTTGTACGGCATCTTTGGCATTCCGCACGGATCGCTGAAGCAGACGCTGACCGACCGCATCCATCTTGGACTTGATCTGCGCGGCGGCACGCATCTTGTGCTGCAGGTCCACACGGCTGAGGCCGTAGCCGCGACCAGCGACAACGACATGGTGCGTGCGCAGGCTGCTGTTGCCGCGGTTGCACCTACGGCGAAGGTGACCAAGCCCGATCCGTCGCAGCCCGTGATTGTGGTCAGCGGCATAACACCTGCGAACTCGCAGGCTGTGCGTACGGCCATCACAGATAACCAATTCTCCGCGTACGGTGTCAGCTCGACGCCGGACGGCTTCAAGATGCAGATGACGCTGGCCGAAATCAAGGATTTGCGCGAGCGCACGCTGGATACGTCGATCGAGACGATCCGCAGCCGCGTGGATTCGCTCGGCGTTGCCGAGCCGGTCATTCAGAAGTACGGCCTGGGCGAGGACCAGATCCTCGTCGAGCTGCCTGGCATTGACGATGCGGACCGCGTGCATAGCGTGATCCAGTCGACCGCTCGCCTTGAGATTCATGAGGTGGAGGGCGGACCTTACGGTACGGAAGACGACGGCAAGATGCAGCTGCAGCCGGATGCGGTATTGGTGCAGGGCGGCAACACGGTCGGCGACACAAGCTGGTATGCGCTCAAGCGCATCGCCATTGTGCAGGGGCCGGACTTCCGCGATGCGCGCGCCGGCCAGGACGAGGCCGGGCGTCCCGATGTGAACTTTACGCTGACCACGGGTGCAGGCGACCGCTTCTACCAGTACACCAGCACCAGCATCGGCAAGAGCATGGCCATTGTGCTGGACAACAAGGTGAAGGAAGTGGCGACCATCAACGGCGCCATCCGCGACCAGGGACAGATCAGCGGTGGCGGCTTTAACAAGCAGACCGCCAGCGATCTTTCGCTGATGCTCCGCACGGGCTCGCTGCCTGCCTCGATCACATACCTTGAGCAGCACTCGGTCGGCGCGTCGCTCGGTTCGGAGAGCATCCGGCAGGGCGTCATTGCTTCGATCGCGGGCATGCTGGCCGTCATGGTCTTCATGCTGGTCTACTACCGAGGCGCAGGCATCAACGCGGATCTGGCGCTCTTCCTGAACCTGGTGATCCTGCTCGGCTTTATGGGCTTCACCGGCCAGACGCTCACGCTGCCGGGCATCGCCGGCGTGATCCTGACCATTGGTATGGGCGTGGACTCCAATGTGCTGATCTTTGAGCGCATCCGCGAAGAGCTGCACATGGGCAAGCCGCCATCGGCTGCGGTGCAGAACGGCTTCGCGCATGCGTGGGTCACCATTCTGGACACGCACGTCACAACCGTCGTCTCGGCCATTATCCTGTTCTTTGTGGGCACCGGTCCTGTGCGCGGGTTTGCCGTCACGCTGACATTCGGTCTGCTCGCAAACATCTTTACCGCGGTGTTCGTCTCGCGCACCATCTTTGACAGCATTCTGAACCGCAAGCAGCGCGGCGAAGCGCTGTCGATCTAAGCACGCTGTCATTTTCTGCGGGCTGAAGGTCCGTGCTGTAAAAGCCTGGGGCAAAGCCCCAGGTAAAGAATTGGCTAAGAGATCTGCGGGCTGAAGGCCCGCGCTAAAGGTGTACACCGTGGAACTGTTTCGCGATATCAATGTCGATTGGCTCAAGCTCAAGTGGTACTTCCTTGGCTTCTCGCTGATCTTTTCGGTGGCCGGTGTTCTCAGCATGCTGTTCTGGCATGGCGTGCCGCGCGGCATCGACTTCAAGGGCGGCACGCAGGTGCGTGTGTCGTTTCCGCAGGCGCCGAATGAGGATCATCTCCGCGCAGCAATGGACCGCGCCGGCATTCACGACGCCAGCATTCAGCGGCTCGGTGGTGGCGGCACCAACGAGGCAGTGATCACGCTGCCCGAGGCGAGCGACCAGCATGCCGTGGACGCCCGTACGGCAGTGACGAACGCACTCGCAGCCAACTATCACGACAGCACGCCGACCGTCCGGGATGCATACACGGTGGGGCCAACCGCGGGTAAGCAGCTGACGCGGCAGGCAGGCTGGGCCGTCCTGTGGTCGCTCATCGGCATGCTGGTGTATCTCTGGTTCCGCTTTGAGTTCATCTACGGCGCGGCGGCTGTCATCGCGGTCTTCCATGACACGCTCATCACCATCGGCGCCTTCTCACTCACTAACCAGGAGATCACGCTGACCGTCATCGCGGCCATCCTTACGCTCGTCGGTTACTCCATGAACGATACGATCGTCGTCTTCGATCGTATCCGCGAAAACCTGCAGCTCATGCGCCGCGCCACGTTAAGCGAAGTCGTCAACAAAAGCATCAACCAGACGCTGAGCCGAACCGTGATCGCGTCAGGCCTCACGTTCCTTACAGTCCTTGCCCTCTACCTCTTCGGCGGTGAAGTGCTGCACGGCTTCTCGTTCGCTCTGGTCGTCGGCATCCTCATCGGCACGTACTCATCCATCGCGGTAGCCGCTCCCATGCTGGTGGCGTACCAGGACTGGCGCGCGAGCAAGGGCAAGACGACGCAGTTGAGCGCGGGGCGCAAGGCTACAGCGTAAGCGACACATCTCCCTTGCGGCAAGACATGTGAAGACGCATCGGCGTCTTCACATGTTATTTCTCGTGCTTTGCGGCGCTCGTCTCCGCGGCGTCATGCGTCTCAGACGAACTGATATCGGCTGGGCCGCCGATGGTGATCGGGTACACGAACTTGAGATAGAGGCCGTAAAACGCCATCGAAATCACAAGCAGAATCACACCCAGGTACGAGGATTTGATCGTAATGCCGTCCTTGCCGATGGTGAACTCCATCTGGTCTTTCTCGCCTTCTTCGCTCTTTCCCGGATCGGCTGCTTCATCACGGGCGGGCGTGCGCGCACTTAGCTGCAGCTGAGTACCATCACGATTCTCCTGTCAGTGGGGGACGCCTTCACTATGACCGCTCACAGCGGCGGAGACAAGCGCAACGTTCCTCGGATTTGCCCGCCATGCGCCCTGCGGCGCACGTGCTCCCTAAGCAATTTGCCAGAAGTGATTTCGCCGGGATACTATCGGCTTCTCGTCAAGCTCACGGTATGGACGCAGCATGCGTTGGCCGTTCGATGCTCCGGGAAACTTTCTTCATACCGCCGGGAACAAATTCGAAACACGCGGTGTCTACAGTCCCAGCTTTACCTCTCGCAGATCGAGGTTGTCATATGTTTGAAGATTCTTTGGTGGAATCGTCGGGTAAGTTGAAGTCGAAGTCCGGCAAGTGGATGTGGGCTACCTTCTGCTTCAACGCGGCCATTGTTGCCGTCATGATCTTGATCCCGCTCCTCTATCCAGAAGCGTTGCCGAAGACGGCCATGACGGCCATGTTGTCGGCGCCGCCACCGCCGCCGCCGCCGCCACCGCCGCCGCCGCCGGCGGCCGTGGTTAAGGTTCGCCCCGTGGCTGTCATGGATGCATTTACCGCGCCCACGAAAATTCCGCCGAAGATTTCCACGGTCCGTGAAGATCCGCCGCCGCCCTCGGCAATTGGCGTTGCCGGAGCGGGCATGTCAGGCATGGGTAGCGCGGGTGGACTCGCGGGCGGCCTCGGCCTCAGCCCTGCCCCAGCGATTCCAAAGCCTGCTCCGCCAAAGCCGGTTGGCCCGGCAAAGATTTCGAGCGGTGTGGTTGCCGGTAACAAGATTTCCGGCGGCAACCCGGTGTATCCGCCCATCGCCAAGGCTGCGCACGTTCAGGGTGCGGTGGTTCTTCACGCCATCATCTCCAAGACGGGCAGCATTGAGAGCCTCCAGGTCGTTTCTGGTCCGGAAATGCTTCGCTCTGCTGCCGTATCCGCAGTGCAGGAGTGGCGCTACAAGCCGTATCTCCTGAACGGCGATCCTACGGAAGTGGACACGACCATCACGGTGAACTTCTCCTTCGGCGGTTAATCCGCCTGCGGGGCGCAGCCATGGCAGATCATGGACTCGCCTGAAGGATTCGCGCTTGCAATTGCAGGGCCTGGCGTACAGGTCCGGTCCTGCCTTCACTTTTTACGCACCACTAACCAGGAGGACTGATTCTCGTGATTCTCGCTCACGCAGCAGCTAGCTTCGCTCATGTACCCGCCACCCTCGGCATGTTTTTCCAGGAAGAGGGCGGCGCCGCCTCCTCCGGCTTCTCCGTTCTGGGCATGCTCAAGAACATGGGCTGGATCGATCTCGTCGTTGTCGGCATTCTCTTCATCATGTCCATCTGGTCGCTCGCCGTTATGATCGACCGCGCACTTTATTTCTCGGCTGCCAAAAAGCAGTCGCGTGAGTTTGCCCCCAAGGTTGCCGGCGCTCTGAAGGACGGACGTCTCGACGAGGCAATCAAGGTTGCTGACCGTTCGAAGAAGTCGCACCTGGCAGAGGTTGTTACGGCCGGCCTGCAGGAGTTCCGCTCCTACGGCTCAGGTGGCGCAATCTCCGACGAGCAGATCGAGTCGTCCAAGCGCGCTCTCGAGCGCTCGGAAGCGATCGTGCACGCCAAGCTGAAGCGCGGCCTGGGTTCGCTCGCAACCATCGGTTCGACGGCGCCGTTCATCGGCCTGTTCGGCACGGTGATCGGTATTCTTCACGCCTTCCAGCAGATCGCAACGCAGAAGACCTCGGGTATCGGCGCAGTTGCCGGCGGTATCTCGGAAGCTCTGGTTACGACCGCGTTCGGCCTGCTCGTCGCCATCCCGGCCGTTATGTGCTTCAACTACTTCACCAACAAGGTTGAGTCCTTTGACGTGGAGATGGACAACAGCTCCTCGGAGCTGGTCGACTACTTCATCAAGCAGTCGCAGCGCTAAACGGAAGCGGACTCGACGCGAGAATCGATGAGGTCTGCAGGTGCTGGAGACAGCACCTGCAGACCGCCTCCTCCGCGCGGTCCACGGCACCACTCAGCTTTTACTCAGGACGGAGTCGCTTCTATGCCACAGGCAACTCGTGACGAAGGTAAGAAGGTAAATTCAGACATCAACGTTACGCCCATGGTGGACGTGATGCTGGTGCTGCTGATCATCTTCATGGTCGTCACTCCCATGTTGAACAACAAGGTAAACATCGAGCTGCCGCCGTCAACGGCTGCGGTTGTAATGGAAGACGCGAGCAAGGAAGATGCCATCGTCGTGGCTGTGACGCGCGACGGCAAGACCTTCCTTGGCGGCGACCAGGTGTCTGCCACCGAACTCGGCCCGAAGATCTCGGAAAAGCTTGAGAACAAGACCGACAAGCGTGTGTACTTCCGTGGCGACATTCGTGCCAACTACGGCAAGGTGATGGACGCAATCGATGGCATTCGCTCCGCCGGGGTCAGCCAGCTTGGCATGATCGCGGAGAAGCCGCTGATCTAAACTTCCTCTCGCAAGGAATAATCGTTTCGAAACCAGGCCGCACAGGCGGCGATAGAGGAGATACACCATGGGCATGGGAGGCGGAGGCGGTTCGGGCGCGCGTTCCGACATTAACGTGACGCCGCTGATCGACGTTCTTCTGGTGCTGCTGATCATCTTCATGGTCATCCAGCCCAGCACGATGCGCGGCCTCGACACGTTGGTGCCACAACCGCCGAAAGACAAGAACGCGGACGTGGATACACGGACGATCGTCGTTCAGGTGTTTGCCGGTGGTCAAGCCACGTACAAAATCAACGAGGACCCCGTCACGCTGGACACGCTGACAGCGCGTCTCACGGACATCTTCCAGACGCGAAACGACAAGGTCATGTTCGTGAAGGGTGACAAGGATCTCGACTTCGGCCAGGTGCTCCCGGTCATCAACGACGGCCATGCAGCCGGCGTCGACAACATCGGTATCATCACGCCGGCCGTTGAGTCCGGACACTAAATAGCTGCATGCCGGAGGGGCGATGAGACTTTCATCGCCCCTCCGGCGTCTCTCCTGATATACCTCTAGAGACATCCTCCTGATCGTGCCGCAATCGATGTATTCCGGTCCTCTCCGGCTGATGTATCTACCTGTTATTTGCTTCTCTCGCTTGCACTGTTCTGGCGCCATGCATCACAAGCCGAACGGGGAAAGTCCGGTATCCCACGCGATCCGGCTGTTTCCCTTCTGGAGTGCTGGTCAGCCGTGTTCGCTGCGGGTACAATCATGTCCACGCGTTGCCTTGGGGCAGCGACGTTGTTTACCGACACATTTCTGCTCGTATGCGGCATTTGAAGGAGATCATTCGCTCAATGAAAGCTACCGCACGTGTATCCGCCACGGCCGCACTTCTGTTATCGCTTGGGATGCTTACTGGCTGTGCCAAGCTGAAGGCGCGCGACCAGCTCACCAAGGGCGTTGCGGCGTTCAAGAATGGGCAGTATGAGCAGGCGACCAACGCCTTCCAGAAGGCGATTGAATACGATCCAACGTATGACACCGCAAAGCTGTACCTGGCGACCGCGTATTCCTATGAGGTCGTGCCGAACCTGACCGACGATCCAAAGAACATGAAGATGGCCGATAATGCGATCGCCGGCTTCAAGGACTACCTGGCTGCGCACCCCAACGACAAGGTCTCGCTGCAGCAGCTCGCGTCCATCTACCGCAACATCAAGAAGTATCCCGAAGCTAAGAATTACGAGCTTCAGGTGATTCAGGTAGACCCCAAGGATGCAGAAGCTCACTACACCATCGGCGTCGTGGACTGGATCGAGGCGTATGACAACGCCCGCAAGGCGCTGGCGGCTGACAGCCTGCAGGACGATGGCAATGGCAACGTCAAGATGAGCAAGGCGACCTGCGCAAAGATCAAGACAGAGAATACGGCGCTGGTTGCCGACGGTCTCGATCACCTGAATCAGGCGACGCAGATCAACACCACCTATGACGATGCGTTGCAGTACCTGAACCTCATCTATCGCCGTAAGGCCGATCTTGACTGCGGCAACACTCCCGCAGTGGTTGCGGATCTGAAGAACGCTGAGAAGGCGAGCCAGGACGCGATGGGTGCTCGCAAGATCAACGAGCAGAAGAAGGAAGATAAGCAGCGCGGTGGCGTCACCATGCAGTAAGCCGCAGCTCGCTGTTGCAGTATTAAATGGCCTCCCGCAAGGGAGGCCATTCTGCGTTGGTTAAGACCTCGGTCCGGAACGCAACGCGTGCTTGGCGATGCTGATCCATGAGTGACCGCATCGCCATCCGCAGGATCTCAATACGACCTGGATACTGCTCCCAGTCTGACAGGTTGGGAGTGAATGCCGCGAAGTTGATACGATGACGGCGTTGGAGGAAATGCACCATGATGACACGCCGAACATTTCTGGGCAGCGCAACTGCGGTGGCCGCGGTCACCAATCTGCAAGGACCGTTGGTTGCAATGGCCAACGCTGCCGCGCCTGTAGCAAAAGACGATGTGCTGGCGTGGGCTGATCCGAAGATCGGCACGGGCGGCCATGGGCATACGTTTCCTGGGGCAACGGTGCCGTTTGGCGCGATGCAGCTTAGCCCCGATACGTACAACGAAGGCTGGGACTGGTGCAGCGGCTATCACCTCAGCGACAGCTCCATCATGGGCTTCAGCCACACGCACCTCAGCGGCACCGGCGCGGCTGACCTGCTGGATTTCCTTGTCACGCCGAGCGTGGGCGAGGCGAAGTTGCAGCCCGGCACGCGCGAGCAACCGGAGAGCGGCTACCGTTCGCGCTTCAGCCATGAGAGCGAAGTGGCGACGCCGGGGTACTACACCGTCATGCTGGACACACCGAAGATCAAGGCAGAGTTGACGGCGACAGAGCGCGTCGGCGTGCACCGGTACACGTTTCCTGCGAGCGAGAAAGCCTACATCCTGATGGATCTCCACCATGCGCAGTTGAGCCGTGGCAAGTCGACGGTCGTGAGTGGCGAGCTGGATCGCACGGGTGCGGATAGCATCGCCGGTGGCCACGTGACGAACGCGTGGGGCGCGGGCCGGCATGCCTACTTCGCATTGCAGATTTCGAAGAGGCCAAAGGAGATCGTGTTCTATCGCGACGATGCGGTGGTCCCGACAGGCAAGACCCAGGGCGCCAACCTGAAGTGCGTAATGACCTTTGAGACCAAGGCGAACGAGCAGATTCTCGTCAAGGTGGGCATCTCCGGTGTAAGCGCGGAGGGTGCTGCCGCCAACATCAAGGCTGAGGTTCCGGGATGGGATTTCAATGGCGTTCGCATAGCCGCGGAGGCGAAGTGGCGCCAGCAGCTGGGCAAAGTGCATGCCGGCTTCGCGCATGACGCGCACAAGAAAATCTTCTACACCGCGCTCTACCACATGAGCCTCGGCCCCACGCTGTTCGACGATGCGGACGGACAGTATCGCGGCATGGATAACGCGGTGCACACGCTGCCGGCGGGCCAGCACAACTACAGCACGTTCTCGCTATGGGATACCTTTCGTGCGGCGCACCCCGCCTACACGTTGCTGGAGCCGGAGCGTGTCCCACAGTTTGTCGACACGCTCATCCGCATGGGTGAGGAAAGCCCGCACGGCGCGCCGGTATGGCCGCTCCACGGCTGCGAGACGGAGTGCATGACCGGCTACCACGGCAGCAGCGTCATTGCCGAAGCATGCAACAAGGGCATTGCTGGGCCGGATTATGGTAAAGCGTATGCAATGCTGAAGCGCGGCCGCCTGGATGATGTGAAGGGCATGCAGCAGCATCGCGAGATGGGCTTCCTGCCGGCGGATCAGAACGAGGAGTCGGTCTCAAAGCACCTTGAGTACTGCTATGACGATTGGGCCATGGCCAACCTGGCGCGGCGCCTGGCCATTGAGGATGCATCCGGCGAGTATCTTCACTCATCGCGGTCCTACCGCAACAACTGGGACGCTGCGACCGGCTTCATGCGCGCAAAGCTGGCAGACGACACGTGGGCCACGCCGTTCGATCCCATCGCCATGGGCCACACGCCAAAGTATCGCGACTACACCGAGAGCAACGCATGGCAAACTACGTTTGCGCTGCAGCACGACTCCGCCGGTCTCATCAAGCTGATGGGCGGCCCAAAGAAGTTTGTCGAAAGGCTCGACACGCTCTTCAACCAGCCGAGCACGCTGCCTGCCGACGCTCCGCCGGACATCGCCGGCATGGTGGGCCAGTACGCGCACGGCAATGAGCCGTCTCACCACATCGCGTACTTGTATGTGTATGCAGGCGCCGCGCACAAAACACAGTCGCGCGTGCGATCGCTCATGGAAACGATGTACGCGGCGCAGCCTGACGGCATGCAGGGTAACGAGGATGTCGGCCAGATGTCCGCGTGGTTCTTTTTAAGCGCCCTCGGCTTCTATCCGGTGGACCCCGTCAGCGGTGTATACGTTCTCGGCTCGCCCTTGCTGGATCACGCCACAATGAACCTGGGCCGCGGCAAGGTGTTGCGCGTGGATGTGGTGCGCACAAATCCAACCGACGCCTACGTGAAGGAGTTCCACCTGAACGGCGCCAAACAGGCTAAGGCCTGGTTCCGGCACAGCGACATCGCAGGCGGCGGATCGCTGCGCTTCGTGATGAGCGGTGTGGCGGATGAGGCGATGGGTGGTGCCGGATCGGCCGAGCCACCAAGCCTGGAGCTGCCAAGCGGCTACTAACCCGTGTTGTCTCAGGCGGCTTTCTTCACGCGGCCTCCCGACAGCAGGCCTGCGGAGATGGACGACATCACGCAGAGCACTGCGCCGAGGATCATGACGCGGCGGAAGCCCGCAAGGAAGGCTTCCTGCACGGCATCGGCTGCCTGTGGGTCCGGCGTGTCGATGGCGGCAAGGCGATTCCGCTGCGCCATCACGGCCTGCTGTGTGGCCGGAGCAACGTGCGCCGCGTCCATGCGGTGTTGCAGAGCATGAACGAAGGTGCCGTGCAGGATGACGCCGAAGACCGCGAGCGCAAGCAGGCTGGCGACGCGCGACACCGCATTGTTCACGCCGGAGGCTGTGCCCGCCCGCTCTTCCGTAACCGAGTTCATAACGATGGTAGTAAGTGGCGCAACGCTGATCGCAAGTCCAAAGCCGAAGACCATGCCCGCGGGAAACCAGCTGCTCCAGTAATTACTCTTGAGACCGGGCAGAGCAAACAGCACCATGCCAACGGCGACGATGGATGGGCCGATCTTGAGCGGCAACGCCGCGCCAAACCGCTCCACCAGGCTTCCCGACCATCGCGACAGCAGGAAGACCATGATGACGACGGGCAGCAGCGCGGCGCCGGCCGAGGTGGGCGAGCGGTGCTGGATCTGAATGAGCTCGAGCGGGATGTAATAGAGCACCGCGCTGAGTGCCGCATAGAGGAAGAACGTGAGCAGGTTCGCGCCCAGGAAGTCGCGCGAGCGGAAGAGCTCGAGCGGCGCCATCGCCTTTGGCGAGCGCACTTCCACCGATGCGAACAATGCCAGCAGAATGACGCCGACGACTGCCTGGGGCAGAACGCGCCAGCGGTCCGCAGGGAATTCAAGCAGCGAGTACGTGACGAAGCCGAGGCCCAGGGACGCCAGCACAGAACCCACCCAGTCGATGCCGCGTGTGTCGTGCTGCTTCGTCTCGGGATAGCCCCTGACCGACAGCCACAGGACAGCGATGGCGAAGGGCAGATTGAGGAGGAAGATTCCCCGCCACGAAACATGCTGGACGAGCCATCCGCCAATAACCGGGCCACCCGCGGCGGTAAGCGCGGTTGCGCCGGACCACGTGCCGATGGCAGCCCCGCGGCGCTCCTCCGGAATGATGGCCGTGATCAGCGACAGGCTGCCGGGGATCAGCAGCGCCGCGCCCACGCCCTGCAGGGAGCGCGCTGCAATCATGGCATGGATGGTGTTCGTGGCTCCGCACCATGCCGACGCACCCGCGAAAAGGATGACGCCGGCGAGAAAGACCCTCTTGCGTCCAAGCTGGTCACCCAGCGAGCCGCCCGCAAGGATGAGCGCCGCCAGCATCAGCGCGTACGCCTCCACGATCCATTGCAGCTGCGATCCGGTGGCATGGAAAGCCACCTGCAGCGCGGGCAGCGACACGTTGACCACCGTGCCGTCAAGAAACGCCATGCCCGATCCAAGGATGGCGACGAGAAGCACGCGCCGTTCCACGGACATGTCTGTGTGCGCAGCGTGCGGTGCAGCGTGCGGGCTGTCTGTGGTGGCGTTAGGCATGCTGCGTCGTGTATAGGATGCGCGCGGCATTGCAATTGCGTCGCGTTGATTGTGACGGCACGGTAGATTTCGAGTTTGGGAACGACACGCAGAAGGCCACTTCTTTGTGAGCGGCTCCCTGTGTTTCCTGCCTGACGCAGTGCTATGGGATATCGACCGTAAGGTTAAGCGCTTCCACCTTGGTGGCCATGTCAGCGTTGGCGGCGTCGCGTTCGGCTTGCAGCTTCGCGATGGTGGTTTTGAGTTCGGCGAGCCGGTCTTCCTGCTTATTGAGTTCGTCGGTGTAGCGCTTGACGAGGGCACGTTCTTCCACTGAGCCCTTGAGGGCCGTCAGGTTCTGGCGAAGGCGATTCTGGTCGGTGGCAATGGCGTTGCTTTCGTTGCGCGCGGCGTTGAGCTGGGTGTCGATGTCGGCGAGGTGTTGCTTGGCCTGGAAGACGGGCTCGAGCGCGGCGCGGACGTTCGCGGGGTCGCCATCCTGCCTCAGCAGCAACTCGATCTGATCGTGTGAGGTACTTACGAGCGCGTAGCGCGTGGACAGCGTGTGCCGTTGGCCAACGTGCAGCCGCACACTTTCACCGGGTTGCGCAATCACGCGGAACCGGTAGACGGCTGCGGTACTCTCTTCAGGTTTGGGATCGCTGTCCAGCTCCCAGCCCTGGCGGTGTGGCGTTTCCACGATGACAGTGCGGGTTTCACCGGCGGCGTTGTGTACGAGATACGTGGACTCCGCAACCTCGCGCGTCTTCTCAGTCAGAATGCCTTTGGCGATGGTAATCTGCTGCACCCTGCGGCTGTTATGGACGGGCATGCCGTCCGGCGTCACGCGGACGGCGGTGTCAGCCGCGTAGCTCAGCAGGCGGCGCTCGCCGGGGTGGATGGGCTCCAGCAAGCCCTGGCCGCTGAAGTTACCGCCCTCAAGGATGGAGAATGAGCCGCGGTCAAGCGTCAGCGTGCTTGTGTTCTTGATCCACAGCGCGCGCAATGCGGCATTCTGGCCGACGGTAAAGAGCGTCACAGGATCGACATCAATCTTCGTTTGCAGGATAGGCACGAGTGCCGAGCCGTTCTTGGCGATGGTGACGGGCTCAGTCAGCTTGTACTCGAAGAAGTCATCAAAGCCGTTCGTAGTGGTGTTCGCCGCCAGCGACGCAGCGGCTGAGTCTTCGTAGGCGATGGCTGCTGGAGCGGCTGCCGCGGCTCCAGCCCGAACCTGCGCCAGGTTACTGTAACTGCGCCCGTTCAGCGGCAGGTTTTGAACCGCCTCTTCGGAAACCTCTACCGATTGGCTCGCGCTGCCTGCGACCGCGCCGTTCCCACGGCCGCTGCCGATACCACCCCCGCTACCCTTGCCCAGACTGCCACCGGTAAACGCATCCACCACGGCAACGGGCTGCGGCGCCTTGTCATCGCCGCTCTCGTGCGTCTGTGGTTCCAGCTGTGCTTCCTTTGGCAGCCCAATCTCCGGCCGGCGGTTGTAATACGGCTGCGAGATCGGCTGAATAAAGCTTTGCGGCGCACCCGCAATCAGCGACAGCTGAACATTGTTCCAGTCCGCGCCCACGGTATTGTCCACAACAGCCCAGCCCTGCAGCGTGGCCTGCTTTGCACCCGCTTTCGCTCCGCTGTCGAACAGAATGCGGTAGGTGGACTTCCACACCGGCACCTCGGAAATATAGCTAACACGCACCTCGCGCGTACCCGTGCCGTTGTCCGCGAGTGTCAGGTGGCGCAGGCCGTCACGGTGGTTGTCCGAAAGGATCTGCAGGTAGCGGTTCACATCGCTGTGCAGACTGGGATCGAGAAGCCGGACCCCGGTCTTCGTGTTCAGCTCCACGGTACGGACTTCGCCCGCGTCGGAGACGACCGTAAGAAAGTGGCGCTCGATGGCGACACTCCCGTTGTCGTCCTCCTTCGTCGCGGCGGTGGTGCGCAGCTCAACGTTAAGAATGCGACCCGTGATCGCAGCCCCAGCGCCCGTAACCTCCACCCGCGCGCCGCGGATGGCGCTGTAGAAGTCCGCCGACGTGGGATCAGCCCCCAGCGAGAGCGGCAGGCTGCGCAGTTGCTGCTCAACAGGTGTGGTGCTGTTGTAGCCCGCGCCGGCAATGCGCCCGCCGCCAAGATCGACAGCCGTAAGCGTCTGCAGCACATCGTTGAGTTGGGCAGTGGTGAAGTCAATGGTGACGTGGTCGTCGCCGTGGACCTGGCCCGCGTGCTCGAAGAAGCCGACGCCGTTTTTGTAAAGCGCGACGCGACGGATAGGCAGCGACGCTGCTGCGGCGGGCTGCGGCCTGGCCTGTGTGGCAGCATGCGCAAGGGGCTTCGGGCGCGGTGTGGTTTGGGCGGCGGCAGGAAGGGCAGCAAGCAGTGCGAGCAGAGAAACGGTGGAGCGCAACGTCATGGCGTATGCCTCAGGTGGATCGCCCCATCCGTGCGGGCATTGGGCTATAGACACCGCAGGCCGTGCTTTCGTTACAACCATCGCGCATGGAAAAAATGAAAAGAACGCTACACGAAGGTGGGATGGCTTCCTTGCGTGTGTCATATCACCCGCGGGACCGGTGCACAAGGTCTACTCCGAACGTGCGGCCCCGGGTCCACGAACGACCGCACAAAGCAGCTTTCGATGGATGTCGTGACCCATCGAAACGCGCGATTCTTACTTTGTCGAGAGGGCGAGTAAAGCCTCTCCACCGAAAAGAGAAACCCCAATGCATGATCTCATCGTCGCCGCCATCTTCGTCTCCATGCTTCTCCTGCCCTGCCTCGTTGCCTCTGTTGCCGGCTCCTCGGAAGCATCCGCGTAACTCGCTTTCCTTGCCGCTCGACCAACTTCAACCGCAACCCTGAACCACTTTGAAAAGGACTCCCTGCCATGCACGATCTAGTCGTCGCCGCCATCTTCGTCTCCATGCTCCTCCTGCCCTGCCTCGTCGCCTCAGTTGCCGGCTCCTCGGAAGCAAACGCCTAACGCAGTCGTCTCATCGGTTGTCGTATCGCCCGGCCTGAGATAATCAGGGCAGCATGTTTTTCCCTCGCTATTACCGCCCGTTCGTTGTTCGCGCCACCGCTTCGTTCGCACTGGGCGCAGCGTTGCTGGCCGCCGGATGCCGTGCACAGGTGCCACCACCCGGATCAGTACCCGGCTCAGTTGCGAAGCTGTCGCCCGAAGAAACGCGGCGCATCGCGCTCACCATCCGAACGAAGGCTGGCTTGCCCTTCAACTACGAGGTCAAGGTGGGCGAGCTCAAGCCCAGCAACCTGAACGGGTACGACGAAGTCTCGGTTTTCCTCGGCGAGGCCGGCAAGCCGCTGCGGCCCATGGAGTTCCTGCTCAGCAAGGACCGCAAAACGCTGGCGCAGATGAACACCTTCGCCATCGACAAGGATCCACGCACGCTCGTCGCCGACACCGGCCGTCCAGCCCGTGGGGGATCCGCGAAAGCCCCGGTCACGATCGTTGTGTTCGATGACCTGGAGTGCCCGTTCTGCGCGCGCATGCATGCGCAAATGTTCCCAGCCATCCTCAACCGCTACGGCGACAAGGTGCGGATTGCCTATAAGGATTTCCCGCTGACGCAGATCCATCCCTGGGCAACACACGCCGCGGTTGACGCCGACTGCCTCGCTGAGCAGAATCCCGCGGCCTACTGGAGCATGGTGGACTACATGCACGGCCACCTGGACGAGATTGGCCTGGACACGGCGCTGCCGCCGGAGCCCGGCAAGGAAAAAGAAAAGACCCTGCCCGTCGCCCTCAAGCAGATCGACCGCGAGACACTGGCGCTTGGCGCGGAGCAAAAGCTCGACGCTAAAAAACTGTCGGCCTGCGTCGAACGGCAGGACGAAACCGCCGTGCGCGCCAGCCAGACCGAGGGTGATGCGCTGAGCGTAAGCGGTGTGCCGGCCATGTTTATCAACGGTGAGATGATCACGGGCGCCGTGCCCATCGAGTTTGTCTATCGCGCCGTGGACGACGCGCTTGTAGCACAGGGCATTACACCGCCGCCGCCGGTGCCGCTGCCGTCGTTAGACGCTCCACCGGCCGCCTCGCGCTAAGTGCCGGAATGACACTGGGCCCGGCGTGCGCAGGTGCCACACAAGCGGTACCATTACACGGATGCACCGGAGTTCCCAGGTTTCAATGATCGACCGCCGCTCTGAATCCGCTACCGTTCACAGGCTGCTGTACGCAGCCACACTCCTTCTCCTATCGCTGACTGTTGTCGGGTGCAAGAAGGAACATGGCGCGGACGTGGTGGCCAGCGTGAACGGCCATGCCATCAGCCGGTCAGAGCTGGACCGCGCGTTTGGCGATCAGCAGCGCAACCGGCAGGATCCGCAGCCGGAAACAGAAGAGCAGGCAAAGAGCGATCGACTGGCGATCCTGCGGTCGTTGATCGACAGCGAGATTATTGAGCAGCGCGCAGCCAAGATGAACCTGACGGCCACCAACGAAGAAGTCGACGCCAAGCTCACGGAGATGAAGTCACGCTACACCGAAGAACAGTTCAACGAGGTGTTGAAGCAGAGCGGCCGCTCGCTGGACGAAGTGCGCCGCGACCTCCGCAAGCAGATCACGCTGGACAAGCTGCTGAACAAAGAGATCAACAGCAAAATCAACGTAACGGATGCTGAGGTCTCGCAGTTTTTCAACGCGCACAAGGCTGACTTCAACCTCATCGAGAACAAGATTCACCTGGCCCAGATCGTGGTAACAAACCAGCCCGCCCCGCAGCAACAGGGCAATCTGCAGGGCAGCAAGGCGACCAACGACGCCGACGCCAGGAAGAAGATCGCCACGCTGAAGGCGCAGCTGGACAGCGGCGCGGACTTCGCGGCGGTGGCGGCAAACTTTTCGGAAGATCCGAATTCGGCATCGAACGGCGGCGACATGGGCTTCATTCCCGAGTCGCAGCTGCACCAGGACGCGCAGGTCTATGAGGCCGTGAGCAAGCTGAAGGCCGGCGAAAACACGCCGATCATCCCGATCGTGCCGCCGGGTGCCAAGGCTCCTGTGGGCTACACCATCTATCGCTTCATCAGCAAGGAAGCTGCTGGTCAGCGCGACCTGAACAATCCGGCCGTGCAGCAAAGCATCCGCGACCAGCTGCGCAACACGCGCGAGCAGCTGCTGAAGGGCGCCTACCTGGAGATGCTGCGGGACCAGGCCAAGGTCGAGAACTACTACGCCGAAGACATCTTCAAGGCGGGTTCCAGCTCGTAGACCGCGTTGCTATCCGGCAGCTCGCAATGCGTACCACCCTCCGGCAAGGTAACGTACTGCAAGGGCGATGCTGTCGTGACGCAAACCATAGCGAAGCATCGGCAAATTTCGGTCTTTAGGCGACATTCCCTCGCGCGGTGATATCAAACCATGTAATCCTTGTGCTCTCACGTAGGAAATGCTGCCCTCTTGATGGACGCGCCGCGGATTTCTGCGTGAACATGGCCGGTGCCGCGTACGGGAGGCTACCAATGGCGTTTCGTAATACTGCTGTGCTTTGCTTCGGGTTTGTGTCTGCTGCGATGTTGTCCTATGGGCAGGCGCCTGCCAAACCTGTTCCCAACATAAATGGACCGAATGCCGCGGAACATGCCGCCTGCCCTGCCGGATACGCGGAAATTGTGGCGACGCATTTTCGCGTGAGCCAGGAACCGGCTGCTCCGCTGCTGCGTAAGGGGACGCTGAAGGTGACGGCACGCCGTGGTTGGGTGGAAGAGCGGGAGTCGACACCCATCTCATACCGCGTTGCGGACGGCAAACTAGTGCCGGAGTTGATCGTGCCGATTCGCGATGGAGCGCTGCAGCGTCCGGCGTGTGTGCCGTTCACCTCCGTCTACGGCACCCATCCCATGCGCTACCAGATGATTGTGACGGATGACAACGCCGATTCGAAGGTCATCCTGTTCGTGACGGCGGACCTGACGGATCCGCAGTACCTTCTTGACGACGACGGTCTGTACCGGATGGACCCGACCGATGAGGCGGTGATCAAGGCCGCGCCGCGGCCACAACCGGTCATGGAACATCCTGGGTTCAACCCGTTCAAGCAGTACTAGGTGGTGTGGTCCAGGATGATCTTCCAGCCCTGGGCCGTCTTTTCAAACACAAGCGAGAAGATGCCGCTGGCAGGGCCGCCGTGCTTCTTGTCGCGTTCCAGGGCAAACTGGCCGGTCACAATGGCGTGGGTATCGTCAAGCGCCCGCGGCTGCAGGTCGCTGAAGGTGAGCGTGCCCATGGTCGCCCTGTCGGGATAGCTCTTCTTGTAGCGCTCCAGCATGGCGTCATAGCCGTGGTACATGGTGGTGCCCATGAAGATGGTGTCGGGCGAATTCTTGTAGCCGGAGGCGAAGGCTACGATGTCGCCATTGTTCCAGGCGCGTTCCTGCGCCAGCAGCACCTTCACCACGTCCAGCTCGGCCTGCGGCAGGGGCTTCATCTGCGTGCTGTCGTGCGGCTGCTGGGCGCAGAGCAGCGCGCCCGGTTGGGTCAGCATGGCCAGTGCGAACAGGCTGACAGCGATGCGGTACAGGAAGCGCGGCATGGAAACCTCCGGAAGCAGCGGATAAAGCCTTTGGAGTGCGAGCGGGGGACTCTTACAATCATCCCATGTTGCCGGAAAACAGCAACGGTCACGCAGCACATACGCTTTCACACGACGGAAGCGCTGCGGCTACATGCAATCCAGCTGCAGCTACACGCAATGCAGCTGCGGCTACGCACGTGGTGCATACCACCTGCTCGCTCGACTGCCCGGACAGCTGCGGCGTGCTTGCAACGGTGGATAACGCCAGCGGGCGTGTGGTGCGCATCACCGGCGACCCGGCCCACCCGGTAACCCGCGGCTTTCTGTGCGGCAAGGTGGCGCGGTATCTGGATCGCGTCTATGCGCCGGACCGGATGCTCTATCCCATGCGGCGGCGCGCGGATGTGGCGAAGGGATCGCTCAAACCCGGCGAGGAGTCGCAGGCATTCGAGCGCATCACGTGGGATGAAGCCCTGGATACCATCGCGACACGCTTGCAGGCAGTCAGCGACACCTACGGGCCGGAGTCGATTCTGCCCTACAGCTACGCCGGCACCATCGGCCAGCTCGGCTACGGCTCCATGGACCGCCGCTTCTTCCACCGGCTGGGCGCGTCGCAGCTTGACCGCACCATCTGCGCCAGTGCGGGCACCGCAGCTTTCAACACGGTCTATGGCGTGCGCCTGGGCCCGGAGCCGCAGAGCTTTGTTCACGCCAAACTCATCGTCGCATGGGGCGCAAACCTGCACGGCAACAGCATTCATCTGTGGCCGTTCATCGAGCAGGCTCGCCGCAACGGGGCGCGTCTAGTCGTGATCGACCCCTACCAGACCAAGACAGCGCGGCTGGCCGACCAGCATCTAGCGCTCCGGCCCGGCACCGATACCGCGCTTGCCATGGGCATGATGCACGTCATCCTGCGCGACGGCCTTGAGGATCGCGCATACATCGCTGCCTGCACGCTCGGCTTTGAGGCGCTGCGTGACCGCGTGATGACGAGCGACTACGCACCGGAGCGTGTAGCCGCAATCACCGGCATCGACGCCGAAACCATCATCGCCTTCGCGCGTGCCTACGCGACGACAACGCCCGCGGTCATTCGCGTGAATTACGGCATTCAACGTACCGATAACGGCGGCACCGCCGCACGCGCGGTGGGCATGCTGCCATTGCTGACAGGTGCATGGAAGCACCACGGCGGCGGCGCGATGCTGTCCACCTCGGGCGGATGGGGCTTCAACTCGGCAAAACTGCAAATGCCGGAGCTGATGCTGCAGAGCCCGCTGGGCCGCGAATCACGCACCCTGAACATGAGCCGGCTAGGGCACGCGCTGACGGAAGCAGAAGCGCCGCGCGTGCACGCGCTGTTCGTCTACAACAGCAATCCCGCCGCTGTCGCGCCCAATCAGAACGCAGTCCTCCGCGGCATGCGGCGCAAAGACCTGTTCACCGTTGTGCACGACTGCTTTATGACCGATACAGCCGACCATGCGGACATCCTGCTGCCATCGCCAAGCTGGCTTGAGCAGGATGACGTGCAGGGCGCATACGGCCACTACGTCGCACAGCTGTCGCAGCGTGCCATGGAGCCGCTGGGCGAGTCCCGCAGCAACGTCCGGCTCTTCGCGCAGCTTGCCCAACGCATGGGCTTCACCGAACCATGCTTTCACGACACCGAATATGACCTCATTGAACAGGCCCTTGAGTCGAAGCACCCATGGCACGAGGGCATTACGCTTGACCGCTTAAAGCGCGAGCCGATGATCCCGCTGACACTCCCGCGCAACGAGCGTGGCGAATTTCTCCCCTACAGCGACGCATCCTGGTTCCGCACACCCAGCGGCAAAGGCGAATTCTATTCAGAGTCGCTCATCGCGCAGGGGCTTGATCCGCTGCCCGCATACATCCCAACGCCCGAGCGCAACGACGCAACACAGCCATTGCGCATGCTGCCGCGCAAGGCCGATCACTGGATGAACTCGACCTTTGCGAACGTGCCGCGGCACCAGGTGATGGAAAGCGAGCGCCTCGGCATCGGCGTGCTGGAGATGCATGCGGACGACGCCACCGCTCGCGGCATCGCCGAGCACGACGAAGTGGAAGCGGCCAACGAACGCGGTGCCATACGTCTGCGAGCAGCTTTCACAGGCCGTGTGCCGCGTGGTACTGTGGCCTGCACGCTGGGCTGGAACAAGCTGGCGGCGGATGGCAATGGCGTGAATGTGCTCACCAGCGAACGTCTAACCGACCTCGGCGGCGGAGCCACCTTCTACGCCACAAACGTTGAAGTCAGGCGGCTTTCCGCGCCGGTGCATGCGGCGAACGAAATCGAATCGGGAATGGCGGTGTGAGTATGCGGTGTGCAGCGCTCCTGGTCTCGGCCCTTGCGTTTGCCAGTGCTGTTGGGCAGGCGCCTGCGCCACAAACACCGCAGCCTGAAGGCGTGACCACGCTCCGCGTCACCTCGCGCGTCGTCGCCATCTCCGCCGTAGCCAAGTCCAAGGACGGCACGGCGCTGACCAGCCTCACCAAGGACGACTTCACACTAAAGCAGGACGGCAAGGAACAGGCAATCCGCTACTTCTCCAAGGCCGAAGACCTGCCGCTGACCTTTGCCGTCATGGTCGACGTGAGCGGCAGCCAGCGTACCTTCATCGGCGATGAATCCCTCGCCAGCGACATCTTCTTTCGCACGGTGCTTGGCCGGCCACAGGACCGCGCGCTGCTCATGGAGTTTGACGCGAGCATGACGCAGCTGATGGGCCTCACCAACGACCCCACCCGCCTGCACCTCGCGCTCACCAGCCTCGGCCTGCGCCCGGAACGCCAGGGCGGCACGGTGCTCTTCGACGCCGTGGATGCAGTTGCGCGGCAGGTGCTGAACAAATCCACCGGGCGCAAGGCCATGGTGATCCTGACGGATGGCGGTGACGTGGGCAGCCACGTCAAAATTGAGCAGGCGATCGAGTCCGCGCAGCGCGGCAACGTGCAGATCTACGCGGTCTACTACAGCGCCAGCCGGTTCAGCGGACCGGTCATGCCGCAGCCCGGCTCGGGCATACGTCTGGATAACGGCCTGGAGTTATTGAAGAGGCTGTCAGCCGCGACGGGTGGCCGCGTGTTCATGGTCGGCCCAGGGCTCGGCCTGCAGAACATCTACGCACAGATCGCCACAGACCTGCGCACACAATACGAGATTGGCTACGTGCCGCCGGCAGACACGGCCCCGAACAAGTTCCACAAGCTGGAGCTGCACGTAAAAGAGAAGGGCGCAACGGTGCAGGCAAGAAACGGATTCTTTGCCGAACCGTAGAGAGTCGTGAAACACAAAGCACGAAACCAGAAGGGGACGATGCTCAATCGCGTACCCTCTGACGCTCGCTTCTCCTAAGGCATTAGGAGTACCGTAACCATTTCAAAATCTCCGGCAAGGTCGGCCGCTTGCCGTACATGAGAATGCCGACGCGGTAGATGCGGCTGGCGATCCAGAGGACGCAGTAGATGGTGATCATCATCAGCACGATGGAACCAGCTATCTCATACCAGGGAACTTGCGAGACCGAGATGCGCATGTACATGAGCAGTGGCGTACAGAACGGGATGAAGGACAGAATGCGCGCGTACACACTGGACGGAGCGTTGAGGACCAGTGGCAGCGCCACCATGCAGGCCGCCAGCGGCATCACCAGGAACATGTTGAGCTGCTGTAGTTCCTGCTCGGAGTTCGTCATGGCGCCAAGCGCTGCGGCGATGGACGAATACAGCAGGTAGCCGAGCAGAAAGTACACGATGAAGAAGCCCACCTGTGCTGCGCTCAGTGAGATGCGGGCGCCGGCGCCTAGGAAGTGTGCCATGAGCGGTGTCGCTGTAAGGATGACGGCGGCGAGCATCCACAGCGAGACCTGCGTGAGACCGACAGAGCCAACGCCGATGACCTTGCCGGCCATCATCTCGCCCGGCTTGATGGTCGCAAGCATGACCTCGAAGACGCGCGAGGTTTTCTCTTCAATGATGGAGCGTGCCACGTTCATGCCGTAGAGCATGATGACCATGTACATCAGGAAAAAGAGGACGTACGCACCGGCAAAGCTGGCCGCGGTGTTGTCTTGCTCCGTGTCGGATGCGTTCATCTCGACCGGCTTCATCATCGTGTCTACATCGGCTGCGCTCATGCCCTGTTGCACCAGGCGTTCGCGTGTGAGCACTTTCTCAAGCGAGTCACGGACCGTATCACGCGTTGCCATATCGGCAGATGAGCCCTGCTTATAAACGATCTGCGGCTTGGCGCCACGCGTAACTGCTGGTGTGATCCAGAGGTAGCCGTCAATGTCCTTGGCCTTCAGCTCGCTGTCGAGCGAAGGCTTGGTGTTGGGGCTGGGCGGCGCAATGATGTTGACCTGCATGTTATGGTCGGTGTCCACGTCAAGCTGGTGCTGCAGATCGGTCACGAGTGAAAGGTCCGGCGATACAAGCACAATGTGCGAGCTGGACTTGGTGTGCTTTGCAATGAGGATCGACGCAGCAATACCGCCGCCCATCAGCAGTGGGATCAGGATCGTCGCAATCATAAAACCCTTGGTGCGGATGCGCTCAAGGTATTCGCGGCGTGCGATGAGCAGAAAATTAGGCATCGACAGTACCTCCCACGCGCTCGATGAAGATCTCTTCCAGCGTCGGTTCTTTCACTTCAAAGCGAGTGATGCGCGTGCCGTTGGCAACAGCATCAGCAAGCAGCGGCTGCGCGTCGGGCATGGTGGTCACACCGTCGCCACGCAGCTTGATGCTGGCCATGCCGCCGCCGTATTCCTTCGCCTCTTCCACGACAGGGTTGCGCAGGAAACTGTTGTCGCCCTCGAAGGTCACGTCCACGCGGTTGCGCGGGTATTTGTTCTTGATGTCGCGCATGGTGCCTTCCAGCACCACGCGGCCGCGATGGATCAGTGCGATGGTGTCGCACATCTTTTCCACCTGGTCCATGCGGTGCGTGGAAAACAGGATGGCCTTGCCGGATGCGCGGAGTTCGAACATGGTGTCCTGCAGCAGCGCGCCGTTCACGGGATCAAGGCCGCTGAAGGGCTCGTCCATGATGATGAGGTCGGGTTCGTGCAGCAGCGTGGTAATGAACTGGATCTTCTGCTGCATGCCCTTCGACAGCTCTTCGGTCTTCTTGGGCAGCGCCTCGGTGATCTGCAGGCGGTCGGCCCAGCGCTTGCCGCGTTTCTCGGCTTCCTGCGCGGTCAGTCCACGCAGCTGACCCATGAAGACGATCTGCTCCAGCACGTTCATCTTCTTGTACAGGCCGCGCTCTTCCGGCAGGTAGCCCACGCGCTTCAGGGCGTCGCGCGTGAACGGCTTATCAAACAGCGAAACGGTACCGCTGTCCGGCACGGTAATGCCGATCATCATGCGGATCGACGATGTCTTGCCGCTGCCGTTGGGGCCAAGCAGGCCGAACATGGTGCCCGGCTCAATGCGCAGCGACAGGCCCTCCACGGCAACCTTCGCCTCGTAGACCTTGCGGATATGTTCAAGCTGAACGGTGGACATGAGTGGTACGTGGTCCTCAAGGGCAAGGATAGCAGCGTGCGTTCAGGGAATAGCCGACAGGAAACAGGGAACAGAAAATAGGCCCTAACAGAGCACGGTGGCGCATCTGCTTTGAAAACTGTTCCCTGTTCCCTGACCCCTGTTGCCTGCGTCTTTGCCTTATCATCGCCCTAGCAATGATCGACCTTTCCACGCCCGTACAGCTCATCAAGGGCGTTGGCCCACGCAACGCCGAGGCGCTCCGTAAGCGCGGCGTGGAGACCGTCGAGGATCTCCTCTACCACCTGCCCTTTCGCTACGAGGACCGGCTCGATCCCAAGCCGCTGAGCGCGCTCCGCGCAGGCGAGATGGCGTCCGTCATCGGCGAGGTGCGTGGCACCGCGATACTGAAGGCGCGCTCCATGCCCATCTTCGAAATGACCGTAGGCCAGGGCACGCAGACCATGAAGGCCATGTGGTTCCGCGGCTCGTATCTGCAGGACAAGTTCAAGCCGGGACAGATGCTCGCGCTCTACGGCAAGCTCGAAGCATCGCGCTCAAACATGGGCAAGTTCAAGATGATCCAGCCGCAGTTCGAAATCCTGCCGGGCCCCGATGATCCACAGGACACCGTTCTTCTTGAAGTCGGCCGCATCGTTCCCGTCTACGAATCCCTCGGCGGCACCACCCCGTGGGGAGCCAAGCTGGGCTCGCGCTGGATGCGGCAGGTGGTATGGCGTTTGCTGGATGAACTTGCCGCAGGCCCACCTCTACCCGATCCACTGCCGCTCTCCATGCGCAAACGACTAGGCCTGCCGCCGCGCCTGCAGGCCTTGCGCGAAGCGCATTTCCCGCCCGCAGGCACCGGCATGGGCGATCTGCAGGGCTATACCACCCCGGCCCACGCACGCCTCATCTTTGAGGAACTCTTCTACCTGGAGCTCGGCCTCGAACTCAAGCGCAAGCGGCTGCGTGATCGCGCCGGCATCGCCTTTGTGGCGGACGACCGCGTGCGCCAGGCGATCAAGGATGTGTTGCCGTTCAAACCCACGTCCGCGCAGAAACGCGTGCTGGGCGAAATCGTAGAGGATATGCGGCAACCACAGCCCATGCGCCGGCTCCTGCAGGGCGATGTGGGCAGCGGTAAGACGATCGTCGCTCTGGAAGCCGCACTCGTCGCGATCGAAAACGGCTACCAGGCCGTCATGATGGCGCCGACAGAAATCCTCGCCACGCAGCATTACCTCTCCGCGCGCAAGCTGCTGAAGAAGTCCGATCGCGCCTACCAGGTCACATTGCTCACCGGCTCGCTCGACGAAGCCGAGAAGAAGCGCGCCCGCCGCCGCATCGCCAGCGGCGATGCGCAGTTGATCCTGGGCACGCAGGCGCTCATCCAGCAAAAGGTGGACTTCGCCAAGCTCGGCCTCGTCATCGTCGACGAGCAGCACCGCTTCGGTGTCCGTCAGCGCTTCACCCTCATGAAAAAACACGACGAGGCCGACCCGGACGTGCTCGTGATGACCGCCACGCCCATCCCGCGGACGCTGGCGCTCACCATCTACGGCGATCTCGAAGTCAGCGTCATCGACGAGCTGCCACCGGGCCGCACGCCCATCACCACCCGTCGCGTAAGCGAAGACCGTGCCGATGAGGTATGGGCCTTCGTGCGCAAGCAGGTCGAAGCAGGACGGCAGGCATACGTCGTCTACCCCGTGATCGAAGGTCCGCAGGACGATCAGCCGGAACTGGATTTTCCGCTGGACCCGAGCGAAACGGATGATGCTGCCAGCCAGCAAATCGCCGATTCAGCGAGTGGGAAAGCCCGTGCTTCGGAAGTCGCGCAAAAAACCGCAAAAAAGGCTTCAAAAAAGCCTCAAAATGAAAAAATTCTGGCGCCAAAACCCAACCTCCGCGCGGCGACGGACATGTTTGAGGAACTCCGTTTTGGCGCACTGCACGGTCTGCGCCTCGGCCTGCTCCACGGCCGCCTGCCCGCCGATGAGAAGGAAATCATCATGCAACAGTTCAAGCGCGGCGACATCGATGTCCTCATCTCCACCACCGTGATCGAAGTCGGCGTGGACGTGCCGAACGCGTCGGTCATGGTCATCGAACACGCCGAACGCTTCGGCATGGCGCAGATGCACCAGCTGCGTGGACGCGTAGGTCGTGGCACAGCAAAGAGTTACTGCATCCTCATGACCGGCGCGCGCGTCTCGCCGGAAGCGGAACAGCGACTCGACGCGATGGTCCGCACGCAGAACGGCTTCGAACTCGCCGAGCTAGACCTGCAACAGCGCGGCCCCGGCGAGTTCTTCGGCACAAAGCAGGCGGGCCTGCCGGACTTCCGCGTAGCAAACCTCGTCCGCGACCGGCGCCTCCTCGAACTCGCAAAAAACGAAGCCGCAGACTTCGCGCATCTGCGGTTGAAGGATGTCGGCGAAGAGGAACGGGCACTGGTGCGGACGCAGTTAAAGCTCCACTGGCAGCGCCGGTATGGGCTTGTCGAGGCTTAGGAGTTGTTAGTCGTCGGTGTCAGTGAAAGACAACTGAGAACGGACGTCTGAAAACTAAGCAGCCACTGCGTCCGTTGCCTGTGCAGCAATCTGCGGTACGGCTTGCGGCGCTGCGGGCGGCGTTGGCTGTACATGCTTCTTAGGGCCGCGCTTGCGGGCTACGAGGGTGCGCACGCGCTCCAGCAGTTCACTGGGTGAGCATGCACCCTTGGGCAGGAAGACATCTGCGCCTGCGCCGCGGTCGAATGCCGTCACGGTGCCGGAGATCATCAGTGTGGGCAGGCCAGGCTGCAATTCGCGGGCACGCCGTACGAGTTCGACGCCGTCCATCTGCGGCATGAGCAGATCGCAGAGCAGCAGCGACAGGTCGCCTGGCGCATACTCTTCCAGGATTTCGAGTGCTTCGGGGCCGCTGGTTGCGGTCAGCACGCGATAGCCGCGGGTTTGGAGCAGGAACTTGCGGATGGCGAGCGTTTGCTCGCTGTCGTCGACACACAGGATGATTTTCTTGGGGCGCATGGCTTGGGGCGTTCTCCTTGCAGGCGTGGGTCCGTTTTCGGGACGCAGGGGGTGAATGCTGCTTGCGGGTAGGCAGGCGGCGGCAAACAATAGGGACCGTTCCCGGTGGTTGGCCGGGTGAGGCTTTACAGCAAGGGAAAAGGAACAGCAGGCGTTGCGAAACCGCGTTACGACTGGATGCTGGTGTGTTGCTCTCTCCAGCGCATCCCGAGACTACGAAGCGAATTTCACCTTGGCAACAGCGAAAAAAAGACGAATACGTTGTCCCTCTATAGTCCGCGCTTTCCACTTCCAGCACCAAGTCCCATGTGCTGTACGGGTTGCCATGTGCAAAATGTCTGGAAAGGCGGTTTATTACAGGAGAATAAACACGCCGGACGCAACGGGAATGGTGCGTCCTCCTACGAACACGCCGGTCACGGCATTGTGGAGAAGCGATGCGCGAAGGTGCAGACGACTCGGTCGATGCACCTCGATCCCCTGCTGCATCATAATGCCTTCGCCTGACGCTACTGCGCCGTGTTGTACGAGGTAGCTGATGGCACAGCCTGCGGCGGAACCTGTGGCGGGATCGTCGCCACCGTAGAAGGGCAGGCGCGCGCGCCAGCCTCCATCTGCCGCTGTAATGGCATAGGCGAACTTTGCGCCATGCGCATCCAGGAACGTACTCAATTCAGGGCTATAGCGCATGCGCTGCATGGTTTCTACCGATAGCACCGGCACAACGCAGAAGGGCAGACCTGTGCTGATGACCTGAGGCTGCAGTGTTGGATGGAGATCATGCGGCGAAAGCCCGCATGCTGCTGCGAGCGCTGCTGGATCGGGCACAGCGCCGAAGATGGGGTCACGCTGGCGCATCTCACCAAAGACGCCATGCTCGCCAGCACCTGGCGCCCGGAAGGTGATGGGCACAGTCCCCACGTCGAGCTTCAACTTGATCTCGCTCGCGCCGCGCAGCGTAGGGTGGTTGGCCCACAGCCAGCTTGCGGTGCCGAGAGTCGGATGGCCCGCGAACGGCAGCTCCTCGGCCACAGTGAAGATGCGTACGCGCACGCCTTCCTCGCGTTCAGTGGCGTCATCCGCTGGCAGGATGAACGTGGTCTCAGAGAGATTGGTTTCGCGTGCCAGCGCCTGCATCTCGGCGGTGGTCAGGCCCCTCGCATCGGTGAAGATGGCGAGCATGTTGCCTTCAAGCGCATGCTCGGCGAAAACATCCACCTGTGCCCAATGCAGCGTGCGTGTGGCGTGTGTAGTTGTGGCGGTGCCCGTTGACATGGCGAAACCCTCGGGCATATTGTTGCAGGTGATGACGATGCGTTTCATCTCGACCCGTTGCCGCTGCTGTCACTGTGTACAGGCAGGGTCTTAGCGCGTCGCACGCATCATCGCAGACATTCGCACTAGACCTGCCCACCGCGCTACGGTGGGTTTCGCTTTTGTAGCCGCTTGAACGTTCACTGCCGATTCACACGAGGATTTCATGGGACTTCGCATTAACGACACCGCACCAGACTTTACCGCTGAAACCACGCAGGGCCCGATCCACTTTCACGAGTGGATCGGCAGCAACTGGGTTGTGCTCTTCTCGCACCCGAAGGACTTTACGCCGGTCTGCACCACGGAGCTGGGCGCGGTCGCTACGCTGGAAGACCAGTTCGCATCACGTGGCGTGAAGGTCATCGGCCTGAGTGTGGACAAGGTCAGCGACCACGGCAAGTGGGCGCAGGACATCAAGGATGTCAGCGGCGCGGACGTGACCTTCCCCATCATCGGCGACTACGACCTGAAGGTGGCCAAACTGTATGACATGCTGCCCGCTGAAGAAGGCGATAGCTGCGAGGGCCGCACGCCCGCAAACAACGCGCCGGTACGCACCGTGTTCATCATCGGGCCGGACAAGAAGATCAAGCTGACGCTGGCGTACCCCATGACCACGGGCCGCAACTTCGACGAGATTCTGCGCGTGCTGGATTCGATGGCGCTCACCGCGAAGCACCAGGTAGCAACGCCCGCGAACTGGAAGCCGGGCGACGATGTCATCATCACCGGCGCGGTCTCGAACGAGGATGCAGCGGTGCGCTTCCCCGGCTACACCACGGTAAAGCCATACCTGCGTACGACGGCCCAGCCAAGGTAATCTCGTAAAGGCATGGCTTTAGCCACGTCGCAGCCCACGTAAGGCCTTCACACAGGTAGGGCACGGCTTTAGCCGTGCCGCCTGAGCGGTAGTTAAATTCTTGTTGTTCTATTTGCCGTCAGGCAAACAGAACAACATACAAGATGAGCACCGGTGGCGAAGTGGCTAACGCGCTGGTCTGCAAAACCAGTATGCGCGGGTTCGACCCCCGCCCGGTGCTCCAGAGTTTCGAAGCAAAAGGCCGCTCTCGCATGGGGCGGCCTTTCACGTTGGACGGTGTACTTGCAAAGTCTCAGGTCACCCCTCCGGCAGCATGAGTTGCCAATAACCGACGTCTACCCATTGGTCGAACTTCCTGCCAACCTGCGTCAGGTGCGCTGTCTGCACGAATCCAAACCTCTCATGCAGAGCTACGCTGGCAGCGTTCGGCAGAGCAATGCCACCTAACACGGTGTGAAACCCTTTTTGCCTAAGCTGATCGAGGAGTGCTGCATACAGGCTGGTTCCAATGCGTTGACCAACCGCGTCGGGCCGTAAGTAGATCGTAGATTCGACCGCATAGCGATATGCGCTTCGGGCTCTCCACGGACTGGCATAGCTGTATCCCAGCAGATCCTCGCCCTGATCCCATACCAACCAAGGCAGCGCAGGAACAGTGTTCTGGATGCGTTGCGCCATGTCCTGGGCCATGACGGGCTGCTCCTCGAAGCTGACGGTGGTGTTGAGGACGTAGTGGTTGTAGATGTCGCAAAGCCGGTCAGCATCGGCTGGTGTTACCTGTCGAATCATCGTGTCGTCCTGAGACCGCATCGTGCAGGATCGGCGCCACGCCTGCAAACACAGTGCCTTCCTGAAGCGGCCATGGTCCTCTTCGCACCGATGATAAACTTGCGGGTGGCGCGGTGACTTTCTTCGGGCACCCATCTCCCGCGCCCGTGGCTCATTGAGCCGGCCCGCAAAAGGATACGTTTTTGGAACCCACAACACCGACTCGTACTTCGCCGCTGCCCATTCGCTCCGGGCCGCTGGCCGTGAACACCAACGTCAGCAGCACCGCGTTCTTTGACCGCATCCGCAACAACCAGGCGCTGGCCATCCAGCTTGGTGTTGCGGTCGTCGTCGTGATCGTGGCGGCCGCGGCGATCACGCTGTTTGCGCAGCACCGCGAAACGCTGGCCAACAATGCGCTTGCCGCTGCGATGGATACATACGACACGCCGATTAGCACGGCGGAGCAGCCGCTGCCGCCGGGCACCAAGAGCTTTAACAGTCTGGAGGAGCGCGCGAAGTCTGCGAATGCCCAGTTTGCCGCGATTGCCGACCAGTACGGCATGACTGCAAGCGGCCGCAATGCGCTGTACCTGGAAGGCGTAACCGCCATGCAGATGGGCCAGAACAGCACGGCGGAGACGCTGCTGAAGAAGAGTGCCGGTAGCTGGAACCACGATGTGGCGACGCTGGCGGAGATGTCGCTGGCCGGCCTGTATCGCGGCACGGGCCGCGAGGCAGAAGCTATCGCCATGTACAAAAAGGTGGCCGACAAGCCCTCCACGCTGGTGCCAGCGGGTCTGGCAAAGATTTCGCTGGCGGAGATGTACGAGGCCAACGGCAAGAGCGCCGACGCCAGGAAGATCTACGCGGAGATCAAGGACAAGGACCCCAAGAGCGCGTCCGCCGACATTGCCACACAGAAGCTGGCCGGTCCCGCACCAACCGCACAGTAACCGGAACGCGCGAACCCACACCTAAGGACGCCATGGCGGCTCCCGAGCAAACCCCGGCATCGCTTGCGCAGTTGATTCGGCGCAGAAGCAGCGCGGGCCGCGCTCCGGAGCCGCCCTCGTCGTCTACGGCAAAGCCCACCGCCCCAAAGCCGGACAAGCTTGGGCAGTTCGGCTTGTTGTTCTCTGAGCCTGAGCCGGTTGCCGAAGAACACGTAGCCCCGGCTCAGGCCGAGCGCAAGCTGTGGTCCGTCGCCGAGCTGGTGAGCACCCTGCGCGGCAAGGTGGAGCGCGAGTACAGCGACGTCTGGATCGAGGGTGAAATTTCGAACTGCCGCCCCGCTTCCTCCGGCCATCTCTACTTCACGCTGAAAGATGGCGATGCTCAGTTGCTCGTCGTGCTGTTTCGGCGGCAGGCTTCGTTGCTGAAGTTTCGCCCAGTCGATGGGCTTGCGGTGCTGGTGCGTGGGCGCGTGTCGGTATTTGAGAGCCGCGGCCAGCTGCAGGTGATTGCCGAAACGCTGGAGCCGCGCGGTGCGGGCGCGTTGCAGCTTGCGTTTGAGCAGTTGAAGACGAAGCTGCGCGGCGAGGGGCTGTTCGATGCAGATCGCAAACGTCCGCTGCCTGCATTTCCGCAGACCGTCGGCGTTATCACGTCCACGCAGGGCGCGGTGTTGCGCGATATTGTAACGGTGGTGCGGCGTCGCCATGCCTGCCTCAACATTCTCGTCTTCCCTGCCACCATGCAGGGTGCTTCATGCGCCGATGATGTGCGGCGCGGCCTGAAGTACTTCAATGTGTCGCAGCGGCATCGCGTCGATGTCATCGTGATTGCGCGTGGCGGAGGATCGGCGGAGGATCTTGCCGGCTTCAACGATGAGGCACTGGCGCGAGCAATCGCCGCGAGTGAAGTGCCGGTGGTTTCGGCTGTTGGACACGAAACCGACTACACCATCGCGGACTTTGTTGCGGACCTGCGTGCGCCTACACCGTCAGCTGCCGCGGAGTTAGTCACAGCCGCGCAGCATCGTGTGGAAGAACATGTGCAGGCGCTGGGTGCGCGATTGTTGCGGGCCATTCGCTATCAGCAGATGCAGGCGCGGCAGCGCTTCAGCCACGTGGCGGCCACGGCTGCGTTTGCGCAAATGCGCGACAGTCTTGGACGCCGCCAGCAGCGCGTGGACGAGCGGCGCTTCCGGCTTGAAACTGTCATGGCGACATCGCTGCAAGACAACACGGCCAAGCTGCGTGATCTGACAACGCGGCTGCAGCGGCAGGATATCCACCGGACGCTGCTGTTGGCACAGCGGAGGAATGAGCGACTGCGGGAGCGGCTGGATCGCGTGGGCCTTATGCTGTTGCGTGTGCCGCAGCAACGCGTGGGCAACGCTGCGATGCGGCTGCAGGCGCTGTCGCCGCTTGCTGTGCTCGATCGCGGCTACGCGCTTGTCTTCGACGCCGGCGGGAAGGTGCTGCGTTCTGCGGCGCACGCTGCCCCCGGCGATACCATTACAGCGCGGCTGGCTGACGGTGAGATCACAGCACGCGTCCAAACGACGGACACGTCGAACAACAAACCTGAAGGATCTGCATGAGAAAGCTTTTTGGCACGGACGGCATTCGCGCCGTCGCCGGTGTGTTCCCGCTAGATCGTAAGACGGTCTTCGCCGTGGGCGTCGCACTCGCGCATCACGTTACCAGCGCCGGCGCGCAGGCGCGAATCGTGCTCGGCATGGACACGCGCGAGAGCAGCGAATGGATCGCAGCGACGATTACCGCCGGCCTCCGCAAGGGCGGCGCTGTCGTGGAGAGCGCGGGCGTCATCACGACACCTGCCATTGCCTATCTCACGCGTGCGCATGGCTTCAGTGCAGGCATTGTGATCTCCGCTTCGCACAATCCGTGGGAGGACAACGGCATCAAGGTCTTCGGCTCGGACGGCTACAAGCTGCCGGATGCCACCGAGCTTGCGATCGAAGACGAGATCTTCCGCCAGATTGAGCAGGCTCACACCGAACTCGCAGCGAACGAACCTCCGCCTGCCGTCGAAGAGGCCGATCGTGCGGAGTATGTGCGCTCGTTGCTTGCGGCTGTCGACGGACTGTCGCTCGATGGCAAGCGCATCGTGATCGACTGCGCGAATGGTGCGGCTTCCGCGGTGGCTCCGCAGTTGTTTGCGGGCCTTGGGGGCGAGGTGCGTATTCATAACGCGAGTCCAAACGGGCGCAACATCAACGAAGGCTGCGGTGCGCTGCATCCTTCGGTCGTAGCTAAGTATGTGCTGGACGACAAAGCCGATCTGGGTATCACGTTTGATGGCGATGCCGACCGAGCGATGTTTGCCGATGAGCACGGCAAGGTCGTCAACGGCGACGCAGTCATGCTGTTGGCAGCACGTGACCTGAAAGCGCGTGGCCTTCTGCATGACGACACGGTCGTTGCAACGACGATGTCGAACATGGGCCTGGAGGCCGCGTTGAAGCGTAGCGGCATCCGCATGCTGCGCGCTCCCGTGGGCGACAAGTACGTACTCCAGCAGATGCAGGAGACGGGCGCGTCGCTCGGTGGTGAGCAGAGCGGGCACATCCTCTTCACGGGCAAAAGCACCACGGGTGACGGCCTGCTGACCGCGCTGCTGCTGCTCGACATTCTCCATCGCAGCGGCCGTTCGTTAGCGGAACTCACCAGCGACCTGAAGACGTTTCCGCAGGTCATCGTGAACGTAAAAGTGCGTGAGAAGAAGCCGCTGGAAACCATCCCAGCTGTAGCCGCGTGCATTGCCGAAGCGGATGCCGCGCTTGCCGACAGTGGCCGCGTCGTCATCCGCTACAGCGGCACCGAGGCGCTGGCGCGCGTCATGATTGAAGCCGAGGACGAAACCGCCATGCGCTTCCACGCGGATGCAATCGCAAATGCCATCCGCACAGAGCTCGGCGTTTAGTTCCAGCGCACGGCTCCAAAGCGATCCACCGTCGCTGGAGATCGAGGCTTCATACCGGCCAACGGGAGGGTCCACGCGAAGCCCAAAAAGGCGTGTGAACGCCTGAACGCTTAGCGCAGGTACAAGCCCTCATTGCCCGCAAACATGGTGGCGTGGACCGCGGCTAAATGCATGAAGGTGATGCTGAGGCCGATGGTAATGGCGTCTTCTGCGAGCGCAACCGGCAGGTCCGGGCACTTGAGCGCTATCACCGTGCGCGTCCGCACGAACCATCCGGCATAACTACCGATAAGCGCTCCAACGGCGCCCACCGCAATCGCCAGCCACGGGTTAAGCACGAGCGGTTGCGCCAGCAGGAATGCGACGAAGCCGCCAAAGACCGCACGTGCAGCCAACGGTCCAGGAGCAGTGCGGCTGGGCGTGGTCGGCTGCTTGTCGCCGTAATATTCGCCCAGTGCAAACACCGTGAAGAGCGTGACCGAGATGAGCGACGCCGTGAACGAGCGCCACCCGGCAAAGTGCAGCACGTTGCGGTACGCGAACCAGCAGAGCACGGCAATGGGTGTCATCGTTCGAAGTCCGGTGCAGCCGCCAAGGGCGCCAATCAGCAGATAGTTCATGGGGTCTAGGATGCATGATCGCGCGGTGCAACGCCAGTCTTAACGGTGATCAACGCATCGCGAACTTCAGCGCTGCATCAAGCACGCCATCGCGGCCTCGTGCAATGTCTTCCGGGGTGTCACTCACGGCTACATCGGGCATAAGGCCGGCATCGGGTTGCGGGGCAGAGGGGAAGGTTGCAACCAGTGGCAGATCCAGTTCGATGTGGGAGTGCGGCAGGCGCAAAAAGAAGAACGCACCGCCGTTAATGCCGCGCAGGCTGCCGCCCGTGAGTCCACCTACCAGCACACCCGCATGCCGCTCGCGAACGGCCTGTGCAAATTGGAATGTGGCGGAGCTGTTGTCTGCATCCGTAAGTACGACAAGCTTGCCCGTGAACCGGGTCGCAGCTACGGGCGCGGCCTGTGTCTGCGGCTCGTCATCAAACTTGGTCAAGCGAAAGTAAGGCACCGCCGGTGCGCCAGGCGGAGACTGCGGCGGGTCAAGTGCGTACTTCCCCCAGTCATTGAAGCTGGGATCCCAGGTGTCAAGATAAGGCCGCAGGTCTGCCTCAACCGAGTGGTAGCGCACGTAGCGAGTCATGCTGACTGTGGCCGCCACGGGAGACGGCAGCCGGTCAAGCAGCACATCGCCCACATCCTGGCCGCCTTCATTCCCACGGAGATCGACGATAAGCGCGGTGTCGTGCTTCTGGATGGCCTCATCCATGTGCGTGTCGAGCCACGTCTTCCAGTCCCACTTGCTGTTGAACAGCGCCCATGTGGGCATGCGGAGATAGGCGATGCCCGGCCTCAACTCCTTCCATTCGAAGAGCACATCGCTACCGCCGTTGCGCGCTGCTTCGCGTGCCCTGATGGGCGCGACGCGCTCCGCAAACGTCAGCGGCTTCTCTTCCAAACTGGTCGCCACCTTCGCTCCCGGCAACCGGGCCTGGATGTGCAGTTGTGGCTCCGTCTGCGGAAAGAACAGCGGGAAGTAGACATCGAATGCTTCGTAGTTGCTGTCGCCGGTTACCTGCAGGGACGCGATGCGTTTTGCATCGTTCGCTCCATCGGCACGCGCGATCGTCATCAGCTTCGTCAGGATCTTTTGCGCCGGCGTGCCGTTCATGGCAAGAACTTCTGTCCCCCGCGGCAGCCGATGATCCGCTGTGAAGTCGCGCGTGACGATCATACGGCCGCCGACCCAGCGGAAGTAGAACGGAACGCGGTCGTTGCCCTGCAGCAGAGTCGTTTGCGTGGCCTTGGACTGGTTCACAAAATTGGTGTAGGTATGGCCGCAGCGCACCTTTGCCGCGAAGACAGAGAAGGCAAGGAACGCGTCGCGCAGCGTAGCCGCGCCTGCCAGCGAGCGGTCCAGCGCCTCAAAGTTCGCATCCATCTCGGCCTTGGTGGCGTAGCGGTACAGGCCCGGGTGCAACGTCTCATAGGCGCGGCGAAGGATGGCTGCGTCCGCTTGCAGATCGGCGTTGGAAACGGCTGGCGCCGTATCTGCTGCCTGAGCTTGAAGACGAGGCACAACGACGCAACACGCGATGAGTAAACGGCAGAGATGCTGGAAGCGCAACGGTGAGACCCCTTGCAGATGAATACGCACAGTGTAGAAGGCGCGCATGCAATAAATTCGCCACGCGCATGCAAGGTGTAGCCTCTATGTGTCCCATGAAGTTACGCAACGACACGGCGGACCCCGGCACACAGCCTGCAACGGAACTCATCTTTGGTGAGTGGTATCCGGCGTTGCGCGCGGACACGCTCGCCATGGGCAAAACGACGACCACGCTGTTGCTCGGTGTCCCTCTGTTGCTCGGCCGCAAACGCGATGGCACGTTGTTTGCCATGCGTGATCTCTGCCCGCATCGCGGCATTCCGTTATCAGCCGGTTGGTTCGACGGCGAGACGGTGCAGTGCCGCTATCATGGCTGGAAGTTTGAGCCGTGCGGCGGGCAGTGTGTGGAGATTCCGTCGCTCACGCAGATCGACACGCTGGAGCCGACGAAGATCTATGCAGGCTCATATCCCTGCCGCGAGTTGGATGGGTACGCATGGGTCTATCTGCCTGAACCCGGCGCGGGTCGCATCACCGACGAGACCAAGCTGCCGCCTTTGCCTGAGGTGCCGAAGTTCTCACACAAGTTTCGCAGCGCGCACCTCGTCGCTGACCTGCCATGCAACGTCGATCACGGCATCATAGGCCTCATGGACCCGGCGCATGGACCGTTCGTGCATCGCGCATGGTGGTGGCGCAGCGCGGCGTCCATCCACGAAAAAACAAAGCACTTTGAGCCGCTGCCGGATGGCTTCCGCATGAGTTCGCATGCTCCCAGCAAAAACTCCGCGCCGTACAAGCTGCTGGGCGTCTACGGGCAGGATGTGACGACGACCATCGACTTTACGCTGCCCAACCGCCGCTACGAAGTCATCCGTGCGGGCGACGGCCCCGATGCAAAATGGTTCGCTTCCTTAACCACCATCACGCCGGTCACGCCGTCTTCGTGCCGCATCGACGTCATGGCATGCTGGAACATCTTCTACAGCATCCCGCTGGTCCCCACCATCGCCAGCTACTTCGGCGCAAAGTTCGTCCGGCAGGATCAGGAGACCATGATCCAGCAAGCCGAAGGCCTCCGCTTTCGCCCGGCAATGATGCTGATCGACGACGCCGATAAGCCCGCGAAGTGGTACTTCGCTCTGAAGCAGCGGCGGTTAACCGGTAAAGGGGAGCATCCGTTGAGCGGACCGGTGGAGTTGCATTGGAGGAGTTAGCGGTGCCTCATATGGCCTACAGGTCCTGAAGGTGCTCATCGCTGAATCGTCACACTCTTGATCGTGATCGGTGTAACCGGTCGGTTATGTGCATTACGAGGCATCCGCGCCATCTCGCTCACCAGCTTCACGCTCGCGTCGTCGCATTGGCCGAAGATGGTGAATTTGTTGTCGAGCGAGTGCGCCATCGCGTCGGTAACGAACCACGAGCTGTCATTCTTCGTGGGCCCATCGTTCGCCATCGCAAACCGTCCTGGCCGGTCGAATTCCAGCCCCGGCACCGTTTCAATCGAGTAAGAGAAACCGGCATCATCCACGCCCGCGGGATACTCCTGCTGCTGCACCATAAAGTCCGGAATCACCCGGTTGATGTGCAGGCCGTTGTAGTACTTCCCCTTCGACATGATGTGGGTCTCGGGGTTCGTCCACGGTCGCGTGCCTTCTGCCAGTTCTACAAACGTAGCCGTCGCAACCGGCGCCTGCTCCTTGTACAGCTTGCACGTCAGCGTGCCCATGGTCGTTTCGATGACAGCCGTTGGGCCGGTGGGCTGCGGTACGGGCATGGTGGAGATGGTGGGCGGCACCGGCTGCGGCACGATCTTCTTGGGATCGATATCAGGCGCGGTCGGCGGCAGCGGATCACCCGGCTGCACGATAGTGAGCTTGTTGATGGCGATGGCCTTGTCCGTGCGATTGCCCACGATCAGCATGGCGTGCGAGATCTTCGCCGCAACTTCCACGGACGCGTCATCGCATTGCCCGAAGATCGCTCCCGTGTGCGCCTTGTCCATCTCATCGTCGGCGTGCAGCGTGATGATGTAAAAGCTGCTGCTGATCTCCCCGAGGTGCGTGGCCATGGCGAGGCGTCCAGGCCGATCAAAGCTGACGCCCGGAATCTTCTCTTCCGTCAGCGGTTCGCCGGCCGCGCCTTCGCCGCCGCCAAAGCGGTCGCCGCCACGAATGCCGACGGGGATGCCTGCAATTGCGGTGCCGTCGTAGAAAGGCGTATCGTGCACGTCCACCAAGTTGAGGTGGTCACGCCACGGCTTGGAGCCCTGCGCCAGCGCAACGAAGTTCTCCACGGTCTTAGGGGCCTGCTTCGCATAGAGGCGGCAGGTCATGCGCCCCATGGTGGTGTCGAAGACAGCGATTGGACCGGTCGGCTCCGGTGCTTTCACGGCCGCAGTGGCAGTGCGGTGGGCTTGCGCGGTCAGCACGAGTGGGCAGAGCAGGAACGAAGCGAGGCAGAGGAGACGCATGCTCATCTTCCTACCACACCGAACGCTAGCTTTGCGAAGCGTGAGCGACAGCATGCTGCAGGGCAGCCGCTCCGCCCGCCACAAATGCGCCGTGACCGCAGGCTACGCCTGTAATGCTCGGGAGCGCGGCGAGTTTGCGTGCGGACTCAAGCGCGAGCGCCGGGTCCCACGTTGCGATCTTTGGCAGCGGGAAAAACCAGGGCGGGTCAGTCACAACGCTCAAGCCGCCGATGGCTTGCATGGCGTCGCCGGCAAAAAGGGTGCCATCGCGCTCGTCAAGAAAGCTCATGTGGCCGGGCGTGTGCCCCGGCGTGGCGATGCAACGGAGCGACCCGAAGAGTTCGCCGCCGGTGAGCGTATGGGTGGGACGTGTCTTCGCGCCGGGATAGGTGCCGCGCAGCTTCTTCTGCGGCTCTCCCGCACGGAGTGTCATGTCCTTGTGCAGCAGCGGTGCTTCACGCTCGCTGATGGCGACATCGACGGTACCTAATGCGTCATGGAGCGCGTCGAGCGATCCGATGTGGTCGCCGTGCGCGTGCGTCAGCAGGATGCGCTTCACCTCACCGCCGGAGTTGCGCGCTGTCTCTATAATCTCCTTGGCACAGCCTCCCAGGGTTGTATCGATCAGGGTGAATCCATCCGATTCGCGGACAAGGTAGCAGTTGCAGAAGCCGTAGAAGGTGAGTTGAGTGGAATTCGTGCCGAGTTGCGTGATCTTCATGCCGATCCCTTGTGGCGATAGCCTGCCGTGCTTGTGGCAATAGCCTGTCGTGATGGATGCGAATGATACGTGCCGCGTGGGCTGCGTGTTCCATGTGGCTCCACAGAGCAGCTCCGTAGAATAAAGCTTGCGTGAGCCTTCCATTGCAGGATCGAATCATTGTCGTGCTTGTGCGAGCGCGCAACCCCCTCAATATCGGCGCGGCTGCACGTGCCATGGGCAATTTTGGCTTTGGCGATCTTCGCATCGTGAACGACTACGCCGTGCCGTTTGCCGAAGCGCGTTCTGCCGTGGATGCCGCCCCTGTGCTGGAGGCCGCGCAGCAGTTCGCGTCCGTTGCGGAGGCGGTCGCGGATTGCACGCTCGTCTACGGCACCACTGCCATGGGCGAGCGCCGTCTGCTGCATCCGGTAGACCTGTTGCGCCAAGCGGCGCCGCAGGTGCAGAGCGCCTTGGACGCCGGCGGACGTGTCGCGATCCTCTTTGGGTCAGAGAAAACGGGCCTCTCCGCCGAGGAGATGAGCTATTGCCATCGGCTGCTGACAATCCCGATGCGCGACGGCGGCATCTCCATGAACCTGGGTCAGGCCGTGGCGGTGTGCCTGTATGAGCTGGCACGCGAGACTTCATCGCCTCGAACACTGCCGCCGGATGACCTTCCGGCGGATGCGGCTGGGATTGCACGGTTCGAGGTGCTTTTGCGCGAGGTGCTTGCCGCTACAGAGTATGACCGGCGCTTTCCCGGCAACGTGGGCCACGACGCCCTGCGCCGGCTGGTGCGACGGTTAGGCCTGAAAACAAACGATCTTGAGGTCTGGATGGGAATCTTGCGCCAAGTGCTCTGGAAGTATCGACAATAATCGCGCATAAGCGTAAGCGCTTGATAGACTCCCTTGCATGAGCATTCAGTCGTGGCAGTCCAAGGCAGTTTTGGCAGCGTTGTGCGCGTTTGGCGTGGTGGCCGCGCAGGCACAGACCGCACGTACCGTGGCAGATTACGCGCGAGCGGAGAGCCGTCTCGCCTACAAGACGACGCCTCTCATCGACCACTCGGTCACCACCGTGAGCTGGTTGAAGAACGATCCGGCCGACCGCTTCTGGTACAAGGACACCGTGAACGGCAACACCATCTTCATGCTGGCGGACGCGCCCAAGGGTACCAAGGCTCCCGCGTTCGACGGTGCGTTGATGGCCACGGCGCTGACGTCCGCAGGCGTTCGCAACGTCACCGCGGCCAACCTGCCCATCACCGATCTTGAATTCACCGCTGCGGGCGTGAACGTGTCGGTCACCGCCGACCGCTACAGCTGCACGCTGGGCGCGGCGTACACCTGCACCAAGCTGGCCGGTGGAGCAGCGTCTGGACGGCGGCAGGGTCCGCCGGCGCCCGGAGCTCGCGTTGGCCCCGCGCCTGCGGTCATGTCTCCGGATGGCAAGAAGGCTGCATTCATTCGCGATTGGAACCTGTGGGTGCGTGATGTAGCCACCAGCCAGGAAACCCAGCTGACTACCGACGGCGTGACCAACTACGGTTATGCCACGGACAACGCGGGCTGGTCTCACAGCGATCGCGCCATCCTCGTCTGGTCCCCGGACTCCAAGAAGATCGCCACCTTCCAGCAGGACCAGCGCAAGACCGGCATGATGTACCTCGTCAGCACGAACGTGGGGCACCCTACATTGGACGCGTGGCCCTACCCGCTGCCGGGCGACAAGGATGTGAACATGATCGAGCGCGTGGTCATCGATGTCGATGGGGCGAAGGTGACACGCTTCAAGATGCCCGCCGACCAGCACCGCTCCACCCTGTGCGACAACATCAGCTGCCGCGGCGGGGGCTGGGACGACACGCAGTGGGCCGAGGACAGCAAGACGATTGCCTTTGTCTCAACCAGCCGTGACCACCGCAGCGAAGACCTGCGCATCGCCGATGCTGCTACTGGTGATGTACGCGACGTCTTCAACGAGACCGTACCCACATTCTTTGAGAGCGGCAATGGCGGCATCAACTGGCGCTATCTCTCCAAGCGCAATGAAATCCTGTGGTTCAGCGAGCGCAGCAACTGGGGTCACCTGTACCTGTACGACGCCGCCACCGGCAAGCTGAAGCACGAAGTGACCAGCGGCGACTGGAACCTGACGCGGCTGCTCCGTGTAGACCAGAAGACCGGCGAGATCGTGTTTGAAGGCGTAGGCCGCGAAAAGGGCTGGGACCCGTATTACGCCGCGGTGTACACCGGCAACCTTGAAACCAAGGCCGTAAAGCTGCTTACGCCGGAACAGGCTGTGCACGCTGCGACGCTAAGCGAGGACGGCAAGTACTTTGTGGACGTGTACAGCACGCCACAGGTGCCTCCTACGACCGTGCTGCGCGATAGGACCGGCAAGGTGATAACCGAAGTTGCGAAAGCCGACATCACCCGTCTGAAGGCCACCGGATGGCAGGCGCCCATTAGCTTCACAGTAAAAGCACGCGACGGCCAGACCGACCTGTACGGCCTGATGTTCCGGCCGTCGAACTTCGACCCGGCAAAAAAGTATCCCATCATCAATTACATCTACCCCGGCCCGCAGACGGGATCGGTTGGTTCGCGTGCGTTCAATGCGTCACGCAGCGATTCGCCCGCATTGGCTGAGCTTGGCTTCATCGTGGTCTCCATCGATGGCATGGGCACGCCGTGGCGCAGCAAGAAGTTCCACGAAGCCTACTTTGGCGACATGCACGACAACACGCTGCCGGATCAGGTGGCCGGCATGAAGGAGCTTGCCGCGAAGAACGCGTGGATCGACATCGATAAGGCCGGCGTCTGGGGCCACAGCGGCGGCGGCTACGCCACGGGTGACGCGATGTTGAGCTACCCGGATTTCTTCAAGGTAGGCTGGAGCGAGAGCGGCAACCACGAGAATCGCAATTATGAAGATGACTGGGCCGAGAAATGGATCGGCGTGGATGAAGGTGCGAACAAGAAGGTGTATGACGCTGCGGGCAACGAGGCGTACGTGGATAAGTTGAAGGGCAAGCTCATGCTCGTTCACGGCACCATGGATGACAATGTGCCGCCCACCAACACACTCGTCATGGTGGATGCGCTGATGAGAGCCGGTAAGGACTTCGATCTGTTGATGGTGCCGAATGCGCATCACGCGTACGCGGACCGCGCCTTATATATCCAGCGCCGCCGTTGGGACTACTTCGTGACCAACCTTGCGGGCGGCACGGTGCCCAGGGAGTACAAGCTGGTGCAGCCTCCGGCCAACGGCCAGTAAGCAGCAACGCGCAAAGAACGAGGGCTGGGATGAGCATCCCAGCCCTCGTTGCATGTACGCTCTAGTGCTTCGACTTCTCGAAGCGGTTGCCATTGCCGCGGCTGCTGTATGTTGTCTCGGTGTTCGTCACGAAAACGGTGTTGTTGTTGCCTTCGACGGGCACGGTGGTCATGCGGTCGATCCACACATAATTCCGGTCACCCTGGATGCGCACATACTTGCAGTAACCATGTATCTGCACCTCGTTGTGCAAACCTTCCACATAGACCGCGTTCTTGTTCTCGCACGTAACATCCTTGGCCATGTCGTTGCCGGCAATCACGATGTCGCCCGAACCGGGCTGCACAAAATCAGTGGGTGCAACTTCACGTTGGGCGAAGGCAGGCACGGCACTGACGCAGATAGCCAAAGCAACAAGGGTGAGCTTCATGCGGCATCTCCTAAAGCGTTAGGAACTACTTCAAACCGGTCGACTGCGCCTGTTCGTGCGCGTGGTAGCTGGAGCGCACAAGCGGGCCGCTCTCCACGTGGCGGAAGCCCATGCGTAGCGCCTCCATCTTGAGGAACTCAAACTCTTCCGGCGTGTAGTAGCGCTTCATCGGGATGTGGTCCTTCGAAGGGCGCAGGTATTGGCCAATCGTCAGGATGTCCACCTTGATCGCGGCAAGGTTGCGGAAGACGTCCAGCAGCTCGTGCGTCTCTTCGCCCATGCCCACAATGATGCCGGTCTTGGTCACCTGGTTCGGGTTCAGGTTCTTGGCCAGCTTCAGGTAGCCGAGCGAACGCTCATACCGCCCACCCGACTTGGCCACGCGGTACAGCCGAGGCACCGTCTCGATGTTGTGGTTCAGGATTTCCGGCTTGGCTGCGACAACGAGGCTAATTGCTTCTTCGGTGCCCTGGAAGTCGGGTGTGAGCACCTCCACCTGGCAGCCGGGAGCCTGCTTGCGGATCTCATGGATGACCTCGACGAAAGCGCGTGCTGCGCCGGTGTTGTCGTCGTCGCGATTCACGCTAGTGATAACAGCATGCTGCAGGCCAAGCTGCGCCACCGCGTAGGCCACGCGGCGCGGCTCATCGTGGTCGATCGGCTCCGGTTTGCCGCTGGGCACCGCGCAAAAGCCGCAGCGGCGTGTGCAGCTGTTACCCAGCATCATAAAGGTGGCGGTCTTGTGGTTCCAGCACTCGCCGATGTTGGGGCAGTGCGCACTCTCGCACACAGTGTGCAGACCAAGCTCGCGTGTCAACCGCTTCAGTGCGTGAAACGTCTCGCCCATGGGAGCGCGCGCCTTCAGCCACTCCGGCTTGCGCTCGGGCTTTTTCGGCGACAGGTCGATTTGAATTAATTCGGCTGCTGCGGACGTCACGTTCTCTATTCTATGCTGGCCATCATGCATTTGCTTGAAGAGCTTGTGGAGCTGGAAGAGAGAGTGCTGCGGCACAGTTGGGTGCCCGCCCGCGCCTCCGTTGACGAATTGCTCGCAGCGGAATCTGTCTGCTTCGGCTCGACCGGTCGCATGTGGACGCGATCAACCCTGTTGAACGAATGGGACGCATCCCGGAAACGGAATTCGTCCTTAGCGGCGCTACATGTTACGTCATGAGTGACACCTCCGCTCTGCTCACCTACAGGCTCACCTTCGGCGACCGCCGCAGCCTTCGCTCGTCGCTCTGGGGCCAGCGCGACAGCCGCTGGCAGCGCCTCTTTCATCAGGGGACCACTGCGGCTGTGCAGAGCTAGCCTGCGCTCCGCGTTGCGTTACAGTGAAATCTGCAAACTCATGCAGGGAGCGACACAGCGATGCTGAAACGCTGGCGGGGAGAACGTTGGTTTCACGCGCACGAGACGGCGCGTTTCGATGCGCTGAACGGGTTGCCGCTGGCCAGCTTCAAACGCCGCGCCTATGCCATTGCTATCGACTTCGTTATCATCGTTGCCCTTGAAGGACTCTTCGGTGGCGGGATTCTATGGCACTTCCGGCACCGTCTCGAAGAGCACGAGACCCTCCTTCACCTCTTCAACGAGGTGAAAGAGCTCGTCGAATCCATCTTCTACTTCGGCATCACGCTCAAGCTCGGCAAGGGCCAGACACCCGGCAAGAGGCTGATGAAGATCAAGGTCATCTCCCTCACGCACGACAGCATCGGTTGGTGGCAGTCGATCGAGCGCGGCCTCGGTTACGGCGCATCGCTGCTCGAAGGCGGCTTCGGCTTTTTCCAGTACTACATGAACCGCAATCGCATGTGCGTCCATGACCGCATCGCTGAGACGATCGTGGTGGATATGCAGAAGCCACGAGTTGAGCCTGCGCTGCATCCTGTCGCAGATAGCGAAACGCAGCTTTCACCCATACACTCATGACCGACGAACAACAACTCAGCGAACTCTTCCATCTCGAAGGGGAACTCCTCCAACGGAATCAGTCAACAGAACGCATCGCCGACTTACTGGAGCTTGGATTTACGATTCGGCGCTTCCGGTCGCGTTAGGACATCCTAAGCGAACTGGCCGCCACATCGCCGCGCACCTATACTCTGCAGGATGCCAGCGCTGAGATTCTGGCGGATGATATTGCGCTGCTGACCCACAGGGTTATCGTCAGCGGTGTTACGTCGCTGCGCTCATCCATATGGAGACGCCGCGAGAGCGCATGGCGAATGGTCTTCCACCAAGGCACACGCACGCCCTAGTGCACCCGTTCGCGAATCTCAGTCCGTACCAGGTACAGAAAGAACACCATGGCAAACGCCGCGGGCAGCAGGTAACCGGGCTGGTGTGTCTGGAAGAACAGCGTGACGTTGCCGAGCGAATAGAAGAAACAACCGCCGAGCAACAGCGCCCATCCCCAGCGGCGCAGGCGCAAAAAGCCGAACACGCCGATCACAATCAGCGACGAGACGATGAGGATGGCGTACATGGCGCTGGCGCGTGTTACATCGCGGTGCACGATGACGTTGACCGAGTTGGCGAGCGCAATGAAGAGCATGAAAATGGCGATCATGGCCATGCCAGGCAGCATGCGCGGACCTGCTCCCGCGGGACGCTGCGGCGGTACTGATCCCGGCGGCAGCTTGATGCGTTTGATCTCGTTCGGTTCACTCATGCGTGCTCCCGTTACAGGGTCTTCAAATACGCCAGCAGGTCGTCAATCTGGTCTGAGGTCATCGCGTAGCCGACTGCGGGCATCATGCCGCGACCATGCAGAATCACGTTGCGGATGCGGTCATCGTTCGCGGGCGCGCCGCTGGGCAAGTATGGATTCTTGTACACGCTCAGCATCGTCGGGCCCTGGAGCGGCGCGGTTTCGCGGTCGTTGTGGCAGCGCGCGCAGTTTTGCTGAAACGCTACGTGGCCGGCCCGCTCCGTCGAAGTGAGTTGGTTGAGCGGCTTGGGTGGCGGGGTTACCTTGCAGCCGGTCAGGGCGAACACCGACCCCAACGCCGTCATCCTGAGCAGCGCTGCGACGAAGGGTCTCAGCGCATTGGGCCGTGCAACAGCGTTTGGAGTCTTTACACCGAAAGGGCTCAAGGTTTGTGGCAGTGTGAAGGTTCGCTGAGATTCCTTCGACAAGCTCAGGGCAGGCTCCTCGCTCCGTTCAGGATGACGCTCCATAAAAATCTTGCAACCAGTCATCATGCTGCGCGCTCCCGCATCTGCTTGTAGGCCTTGTGGACGAAGCTGCCGAGATACCAGCCGTCGATGTACTTATACGGCGATTCGCCCGTGGTGTAGTGGCCGCAGGGCAGCACGCGGCTCACAAAATTCACGCCACGCTCACGAAAGTTCTTGAGCACGTCCTGCGAATACTTCAGCGGGAAGGTCAAATCCCACGGCGCGTAGACGACAAGCGACTGCCGCGATGTCTCCGCGGCAAAGCGATCCATCACGCTGCTGGGGCTATTCGCCATAAACACGGCGCGGACATCGTCCTGCGTCAGGCCGGCCTGCTCAAAGCCCTCGCGAATGTGGCGTGTGCTCTGGCCGGTCCACACCACGTCCCCAAAGTTGGTGCTGGCATGGTTGAAGGCGCATACCTGGATGCGCGGGTCGAACGCCGCCGCCATGAACGCGTAGCACGAGCCAAGAGACGTGCCAAGCACGCCGAACTGCTCATACCCTTGCGTCTCCAGCCAGTCGATGCACGCGCGGATATCAACCACCGCCTGCCGGCACGCCGCGATCGTGCGGCCAATGTTGCTGCTCACCGCAAAGTCGCTGCGTTCCAGTTCAGCCGGGCGGCGGATGTCATGGTAAGGCTTTGATAAGCGCAGCCCGGCGATGCCGAACTTGTTAAAGATGGCGCAGAGCGCGTTGTGGCTGAAGGCGTCGGCATTCCACTGCGGCAGCACCACAATCGCCTGCTTCTTGCGCTTCGGGTCTTTGTGCGCGGGCTCGGGATACCAGCGCGCGTTCACAGCGTCATTTTCCGCGTATTTCGATGCAAAAGGTGACGAAAAACGCAAAAATTCCGCTCGATTGAGCGTACCTTTTGCGGCATCATCCTTGACCTGCTGTGCCTGCGCCAGCGTCTCCGGTCGCACGTTCGTCGGAAACAACTCCGGATGCCGCGCTTCCAGACGAAAATCAGACGGCGTCGTATAGCCATAAAACTCCGCTCCACGCGCCACAATGTCAGCATTCACGCGGATCATCCGGTCCAAAGCATCCGGAGCATCCTCGCGTGACTCCGCCGCCAGCGGGCTGAAGTCCGCCAGCCAGTCGAATCCCCACTCCAGCGGCCGCACCACGCGATTCGTGTCGCGTGTCGTCAGCGCCGTCTCCCAGCGAACCATCCAGTCCGCATACCACTTCGCAAGCATCGCTTCAGGATACCAAGCTATGCGGCAACCCTCGAATCGAGGCGCCTCAGTGTAGGCAGTCTGCACCGCGCCCTTGATGCGGTTGGCATCGTGGTACTGCAGCGTCAGCTCCGCTATAACCGTCGTCGTGGTCTCGTCCAGCGTCTTGCCCTGCTGCTTCAGCGCGGTAACGCGGTTGCGCACAGTGGTCAGCAGTGCCTGGTACGTCGTGATGTAGTTTGCATCGCCAATGGGCCCATGGCTCGGCACCACGATCGCGGACGCATCGCGTTTAGCGTATCCAACGCCACCAGCCAGTGCTTGGAATGCCAACTGAAGACCGCCGCGTATTTCAGCGCATACGATTTGCATCCGATACTAAAGCATGGTCTTTGAACGCACGCGCATGATCCGTCCCGGCACAGGTACCTCGTATTTGATCTTTGCAGGCATGGTCTTGCTGCCCGCAATAGCACAGACGCACGCGCCATCGTCTCATGCGCCAATGCAGCAGACCAAGGCGCCTCCATCTGCAATAACGCAGACTGCCGCAGCGTCGTCCACGCAAACCGAGACGACGCAGATCGCGGCAGCCTCCACTCCCGCTAAGTCCGCAGTGCCCACGCAGACGCTGCCGCAGCAGATCGTCGCGCTGCCCATGCTTGATGGCACTGGCATTGATGCCGACGCCAGCGGTAAGCAGATACTCGATCACCTGAATGCGGTGCTGCGCTTTTATCGCGGGTCGTTAATGAAAACACAAAAGATTGGCGAGCCCAGCGACGCGCTCTACATTGGGCAGGCAACGCAACAGTCCACGCAGATTGCGCAGTTCGCCTTCCAAGCCGCGCGCAACGAGGCTGCGCTGCTCAGCAAGATCAGCGGCAAGGCCGTTACATCGTCATCCACCGCCTCGAGCGGTACGGACGATCCACTCACGCAACCGCAACGGCTGGCACAGCTGAGCGCCGCAACCGAGTCCAAGCTCAGCGACCTGATGACGCAGGACGCCGCGTTGGACAAGCAGATCGCCACAGCCAAGGCAAAGGACTTGCCTGCGCTGCGGCAGCAGGACGAGCAGGTGGAGGGGCAGGTTGAGCTGCAGAAGGCCATGATCGATGCGCTGAACAAAATTGCGGCCATGGCTGACACGCAGAGCACCGGCGTCGGCCTGGCCGGCGATATTGACCGGCTGCAGCGTACCGCGCCGGAGCTTGCCTCCGCGACCACCAAGCCAATCGCGCCGCCATTGCTCGAAAACCTCGGTTCCGCACGCGACTCCGGTGTATCCAGCCAGTCAGTGGCGCTGTTCCAATTGCTTGGCACGCGCAGCGCGATTGATGACCGCATTGTTGAAGTGGACGCTCTGCGTAAGCAGGTTGAATCGATGCGGGCACCGATCATCGGTCTGCTGCGTTCCACGCTGCAGCAAGGCGACGCCGCCATGCAGGCCGCGCCCGATCCGCACGCCACCAGCGCAGACACACTGGATGCGACGCGCAAGCATTACGACACGCTCGCAAACACATTCCGCGTGCTCTCCACGGCATCACTCCCGCTGAGCGAAGAAGTTATGTTGCTGGAGCAGGCGCGCGGCAACCTGCAAAGCTGGCGTACCGCCGTCGACTCCGAGTACAGGTCCGTCCTGCATCAACTGCTCATTCGCGTCGCCTGCATCGCACTGGCGCTGCTTGTCCTCTTCATCGTAAGCCAGGTGTGGCAGCGAATGACCGTGAAGTATGTCAAGGATGTCCGCCGCCGCCGTCAGATCCTGGTCATACGGCGCGTGACGCTCGGCTTCCTTTCCGGCATCGTTGTCATCTTCGGCTTTGTGACGCAGTTCAGTTCGCTGGCCACGTTCGCAGGCTTCATTACGGCGGGCATCGCAGTTGGCTTGCAGACGATTCTGCTGTCGGTTGCGGCATACTTCTTTATCGTCGGCCGCTATGGCGTGCGTGTCGGCGATCGCATTACTGTTGCCGGCGTCACGGGCGATGTGGTGGATGTAGGCCTTGTCCGCTTCTACATGATGGAACTCACCGGCACAGGCACGGAGCTGCACCCCACCGGGCGTGTCGCCGTCTTCGCAAATTCAGTGCTCTTCCAGGCAGGCACGCCGTTGTACAAGCAGGTGCCGGGCACGGAGTATGCATGGCATGAACTCACCGTCCGCCTCAATCCCGACACAGACTACAAGCCAGCAACCGACGCAGTGCTCGCAGCGGTGCAAAGCGTCTATGACAGCTATCGGCAACACATCGAAGATCAGCACAAACAGGTGGAAGCGTGGATGGATACCGCAATGGAAGCGCCGCACATCGAGCCCAGGCTGCAGCTTGCCGAAACCGGCCTGCAATACGCCGTGCTGTTCCCCGTGGAGATGAAAGATGCGGCCACGACCGATGAGCAGATCGTGCATAAGCTGCTGGCCGACGTGAGCAACAACGAGGCCGCGAAGAAGGCCATCGCCGCGCCGCCAACCGTGAAGGCTGTCATCAAAACCTAGAGCTATGGATGGCTTGCACGCCATCGCGCTACAAGTTCCGCGGCAGCTTCAGGCCACGCTGCATACGCAAACGTAAACCCAGCATTGAGTAAACGGCCGGGCACAACCCTGCGGCTCTTCAGCACCAGCTCGAACTCGGTGCGCAGCAGGAACGTTCCAATCTCCAGCATCCACTGCGCGGTGGGCATGCCGGACTTCGTCACAGGTCACCGCTGCTCTCGCAAATTGACCATGGTCAAATCATGGCCTCTATGTTGCCAGACGTTAAGGAGTATTGAACGCGGTCAAATAAGTGCCTGGCCCGTGCCGAGCGCCATCGGCGGCCTCTACTGGTCCGGCCTTCAATGCGTCATGATGCTGGCCAGCGTCACCACGCCATCCCACAGATTGCCAAGGCGCAGATTCTCATTGTCCGTATGCTGGTTGTCGTCGTAGTTGGCGATGGAGATACCGACCGTCGGCACATGGTATGTATCGATAAACTCCGACGCAGGCACGCTGCCACCAAGTGTGCGTACACGAACGATGGGTCCATCCGAAGCATCCTGTAACGCGTGCGTAATGAAGACTGCCTGCGGATCATCAGGATCGGTGCGCCACGCGCCGCTGGCTGCCTTGCGCGTCAACGCCGGCGCCACAATCTTCACAATCCTGAGATGGCTCGCAAGCTCCTCGACAGTTGGATCGCCGTTCACGATGAAGTAGCCCTGCTTGCGGATGTGGTCGATCACACGCTGCGTCATTACGGCGGGATCATTGTCTTTCACAAGTCGCATCGCAATTTGCGCCGTGGCGCTGGCTGCGATCACACCGCCCACCTCACCGCCGCTCATGGTGTGGATGCTGAACGACGGCAGGTTCAGGCCTTCCTGCAAGGAGGATGCCGCTCCATCGACAGAGCCAATGCCGAAGTCTTTGCGCATCTCCGCTGTGTTATCAGGCACAGCGCGGATCATTGCAACGGCGGCGGGCGACAACGGCAGCACATCGCTGTAGAAGCCTGGAATAACGACCTTCCCCGTCGCATCCACCATGGACGAGATCAATTGCGACAGCCGCACATTCGCATCCGGCATCCAGTTGCCGTAGTTGCCGCTGTGCATGCCCTGCTTCGCGGTGTACACAGTTATCTGCAACGACGTTCCGCCGCGCGCGCCGTAGTAGATCGTCGGCCGGCCTGAGGGATGCTGCGGGCCATCGAGAATGATCAACACATCCGACTTGAGCTTGTCAGGATATTGATGGATGACCTCGCCGAGGCCGTGTCCACCGCCCTCCTCTTCACCGTCGAGAATGACCTTGATGTTCTCTTTCGGGTGGCCGCCAATCGCATCCATCGCAACAAGCAGCGCCTCCAGCGGTACCTTGTCATCACCCGCAGATCGCGCATAAATCCTGTAATCATCCGGAAAGGCCGTCATGTTGGAGATGTCGGCCACAACCGTGCCGCCGTTCTCAATGGCATGCGTGCGGATCACCGGCACGAACGGATTAGGCTGTGCCCAGCGCTTTGCGTCCACCGGCTGCCCATCGTAATGAATGTAGAAGAGGATGGTGCGCGTAGCGCCGGGCACAAGCTTTTCGCCGAACACCATCGGTGCGCCCGTTGTCTTCCATACCTGTGCGTCTATGCCGTGCTGATGCAGCATGGTGACGAGCAGGTCAGCATTCTTTTGCAGTGCAGGCACATCGCCGTGAATGTTTGGCAGCGAAAGATACGCCAAGTATTCGTCAACGATCTGCTTCTGGTGCTGCGTCACATAATCGCGCACAGCCGTTGTGCTTTGAGCGGAAGCAGAAGCGAGCCATGCTAGGAAAGCGGCTGCAACCAGCACGCCATGGGTGCGGCTCTTCTTAAAACGCGTAAGCAGGTTAAACATAGTAGGGGCCCTCGTTTGCGGGACATGTGTTCTTGCAGCGTAGCTGAACTTTCCTCGAAATCGCAGATGCATTCGCATCAATGCGAAGTTTCGGCGCATTCCTGTGACCGGTCGCCGGCGGTTCGGCACAAGCGTAGAGCGCCGCCGCACCCAACGACCGGGCTATTCCTGACGCGACCACACGTTTCATCACGGTGAACGCGCTCGTGATTGTGCTGCAGCACATAAAAGTTTCTCGGTGAAGACAAGACCATCGGTACGATTGCGTGGGTAAGGCCGCGGACCTCGTTGTCCTCAAGGGCGACTCTACCGCCGACATCAACGACATCGAGAAGGTCGAAACCGTCTTCAAAGATGGCAAAGGCTACAACTCCGAGCTGCTCATCAAGTCGGTCGAAGGCATCGTCGGCAACCGCTAACGATTAAGCATGCGCAATCGCTGGCAGGCCTCATCCAGGTCGGCATCGCGCTTGGCGAAGCAGAACCGCAGCAGGTTCTCGCCGCCGCCCTTGCGGAAGAACGCTGAGCCCGCGACAGCAGCAACACCGGTGCGGCGCAGCAGTTCGCGTGCCTTCTCTGCGGCGGTCGCGCCCTGCAGCGGCCCGGTATCGGCAAGGATGTAGTACGCGCCGTCCGGGATGTGTGGTGTCAGGCCTGCGTCCGTCAGCGCTGCCACTGTCTGCGCGCGCTTGCGGTCGTGATCGAGCGCCATGTTCGTGTAGAACGACGTTGGCAGTTCCTCCAGCCCAGCCGCGCAGCCATGTTGAAACGGTGCGGGTGCGCAAATGTAAACGGTGTCCACAAAATACCCGATGGTCGGTGTCCATTTCGCATCCGCAACAAGATAGCCGACACGCCAGCCCGTGACACTGAATGTCTTCGAAAAGCCGGTGAGCGTCACCGTGCGCTCCCACATGCCGGGCAGCGTGGCTATGCTGATGTGCTCATGGCCGGGATACACGAAGTGCTCGTAGATTTCGTCGGAGAAGACAAACAGATCGTGCTCCATGGCAAGCTGCGCCAGGCCTTCGAGCTCGGCGCGCGTGAACACCTTGCCGCACGGATTGGACGGCGTGTTGATAACGATCAGCCGCGTCTTCGGCGTCATGGCTGCGCGCACCGCATCCAGGTCCAGCGCCCACGTGCCATACTCCAGTGGCACGATTACCGGCACCACACCCAGGCCGCGCAGTGTGCCCGCGTGATAGCCATACAGCGGCTCAAACAGGATCGCTTCATCGCCCGGATCCAGCAGCGCCATGGCTGCCGTGTAGAACGCACCGGTAGCCCCGCTGGTAACGACAATCTCGCGCTCCGGATCGGGGTGCAGGTGATGGCGGCGGCCCCAATCGGCCGCAATCGCGCGCCGCAGTCGTGCAATACCGTCGAGCCGTGTGTAGATGTTAAAGCCTGCTTCAATCGCCTCTTCCGCACCTGCGCGCACAGGTGCGGGCACGTCCGTGTCGCAGATGCCCTGAGCCATGTTAATGCCCTGCACCTCGTCAGCGAGGATGCTCATGGCGCGGATTTCGCTCTGCACCAGGCCGGGTGACAGCGCACTTGTACGCAGCTTGCTCATGCCAGCATCTTAGCCGTTTGCGGGCGGAGTTAATGCAGCGCTTCCACCATCCGCTGCAAGGCGCGCTCCGATGAGGCAGCGTCCGTGCTGAGCATTGCAAGGGAGGTCTCGTGCGCAGCCTGCCAAAGCGACGCGGCTTTGGCCAGCCTCCGTTTGCCCGCGGCAGTAAGCGCGTAGATCACCGCACGGCCATCCGTGCCGGACGGCTGCGCTTCCATCAGGCCGGCTTCCAGCAGCGGCTTCAGATTGCGCGACAGCGTGGTCTTATCAAGCGCCAGCCGCGACGCCAGTCCACGGCCGCTGCTCGGTCCAACCGCCGCCAGAACCGACAGTGTTTCAAACTGCGCGGCGGTGATGCCGGCAGAGGCAAGCGCCTTGTCGTAGCGCGCGGTAAGTGTGCGGGCCAGGCGCCGTGATTGGGCACAGAAGCAGAACATACTCGTCCTCTAGGTAACGCTGGGTTGCTATGGCTTGGCTGCAGCCCCAGGCAGCTTCTGGTCGGGTGCAAGCAGGTAGTTCAACGGACTCAAGGGACCGACCGGGATGAAATCGAACTTCATAATGCCAGCCACGCCAAGCGGCAGCTTCTCCAGCAGTTCGTGCGCTTCCTCCACCGTGCTGACATTCATCAGGAAGACGACGCCGCGCTCGTCCTTGCGCACATACCAAGAGTCAATCTTGCCCGCGAGATACAGCTTCACGGTCTCGCTTACCTCCTGCGGCATGATGGACTGCGCCTTCGACGCGGCAGGTGTCTGCAGCACACGGCCGATGGCGATCACCTTCGTTGTTGGAACCGTTGGCAGCGCCAGATTTTGTAGGGCCTGCGCCGATGCAGTAAACGGGCCAGCCAGCAGCGTGGCTCCAAGCAGGACGAGAGAAAGCATGCGCATAAGGTCTCCAGGATATTTCGTTGTATCTACAACTATATAGTTGTAGCTGCAACCGTTAAGTTTGTCAACGGATCGTTACGCCTGCCGCCGAGATTCGCAGTTCTGCTGTCTCTGAGCTGTAAGAGCCATGCGTGACAGTCGCGCACACTGCATGGCACCAGAAACGGACAGGTATCACGCGATCCCCATCCGTGCGACGGATTTTGCGCGACGCAAGCCGTTCGCAGTGATACAAAAGCCTTGAATCCCGTAGATTGTGAATTGCTGAGCATCGATGTGTCCGCGGGGCTGTACTTATTTTCAGGCAGGTGTACTTTGTTGCTTCAAGCAAAGTCAGGCAGGATGGCCGCGCGTGTTGCGGGCGCACTCGGTATCGGCCTTGCAGCCGTTGCGCTTATGGGCCAGTACGGTGGCCCACCCATCTGGTGGGAGGCCGGCAGCGGAGAGCGCATGCCGCTCTCCGCCAAATTTGACGATTCAAACGGCACCGTCCTCATCTACAACGCCGACGGCGACATGGTCACGAAGGACCACGCGTTCTTCTCGCCCATGGGCGCCAACGGCCGCGCCTGCGTCACCTGCCACCAGCTCTCGAGCGGCATGAGCGTCTCCACGGACCGCCTCGCTGAGCGCTGGGTGGCAACGGGTGGCACCGACCCGGTGTTTGCCGCCGTTGACGGATCGAACTGCCCCAACCTGCCGCAGGGTGAGCGCGAGTCGCACTCGCTGCTGCTGGACCGCGGCCTGTTCCGCATCTATCAGCCATGGCCCGCTGCCGGTATCACGCCGGAGTTCACGATCGAAGTCGTGCGCGACCCCACCGGCTGCAACACAGGTCCGGACTACGGCCTGCACGCGAAGTCGCCGACCATCTCCGTCTATCGCAGGCCGCGCGTGGTCGGCAACCTTAAGTACATCGCCGATGGCCAGGGCGCACTCACGGCCGACATCCGCGCTACCACGCTGGAAGCGCAGGCGATTGACGCCATCCTGAAGCACGAGGAAGGCTCCGCGAAGAGTTTATCTGCCGATGACCTCAAGCAGATTGTCGCGTACGAAAAGCAGATCTACGTTGCGCAATCGACAGACAGTGCGGGCGGCGACCTGGCGGAAGTGGGTGGCCCGCAGGGCCTCGGCGCATGGCGTCTGGGACTTAGCAAGCCAACGCACGATGCGAACTTCTTGACAGTCGATCACTGGAGCGGCGGTCCGAAAGATCAGGCAGAGTTCCGCGCCTCCGTGGAGCGCGGCAGTCACATCTTCTCGTCGCGCACCTTCACCATTCGCAATGCTGCTCACTTTCCAGCCGGCTCCAACGGCACGGGCACCTGCGCCACCTGCCACAGCGAGCGCATGACCGGCGCCAACACGACGCAGGCATGGATGGACATCGGCACCGGCGAACCAGCCTGGGCCGGAGACCATCCGGAGCTGCCGCTGTTCCGCATCACCTGCAACGCAACTGCAGAGCCGCATCCGCCATCCGGAACACAGTCCGGGCGCGTCATCCTGACAACCGATCCCGGCCGCGCGCTCGTCACGGGCAAGTGCAGCGACGTCGGCTCGTTGGTCATGCAGCAGTTGCGCGGCCTGTCGGCACGCGCGCCGTTCTTCACAGCCGGGTCGGCAAAGAATCTGCGCGAAGTCGTGGACTTCTACGACAAGCGCTTCGACGCACACTACACAGAGCAGGAAAAGCAGGACCTCGTCAACTTCCTGCGAGTGCTGTAAGCCACCTGTGCTTCCGCGGGCTGAAGGCCCGCGTCGGTTCGTCTCCACGACGCCATCCTGCGCAGCACACGCAGAATGGCTTGATTCGCTGCGCGGCCGATCCGGGCCACAGCAGCCACAGACCGTCGCTATCCGATAGAATCGACAGCGTTGCGCAAACGCGCTTTGAGGTAGATCGATGGCGTCACAAATGGCAAACATCCCTGCACTGAAGGATCTGCAAGGGCAGCTCACCGCTCGCATGAACAAGGCGGTGGAGGACTTCCGCACCAACCTGCAGTCGGTCCGCACCGGCCGCGCCAGCGTGCACATGCTCGATAACATCCGCGTCGATTACTACGGCAGCGAGATGCCCATCAACCAGCTTGCACAGGTGTCCGCGCCGGAGCCGCAGCAGATTGTGGTACAGCCGTTCGACATCGGCATCGTGGGCCTGCTCGAAAAGGCCATCCGCACCAGCGGCCAGGGCTTTAACCCCATGCACGACGGCAAGATCATCCGCGTGCCCATTCCACCCATGACGGAAGAGCGCCGCCGCGACGCAGTGAAGCAGCTCGCCGGCATCCTGGAAGACCACAAGACAAGCATCCGCAACATCCGCCGCGAAGGCAACGATACCATCAAGAAAGCCACCAAAGACAAGCTCATCAGCGCCGACGACGAAAAGCGCGCCACCGAAGAGACACAGCAGATGACCGACGCACAGATCAAAACGCTGGAAGAGATGTTCAAGGTGAAAGAAAAAGAACTGATGACCGTCTGAGGTACTTCGTGCCATTTTCGACGCCTTCGGCGTGTCAGTGCAGCGCTCCACGTCTAACTAAGCCCGGCCTCGCGCCGGGCTCTTCAGCTTTGTTCGCAAGGCTGACTTGCTGCGTTTCTTAGAATAGCCGTTCCGCCTTGCGCAAATTACCGGCCGTACCAATGTTCACCAGGGTGAAGTTGAAGCGGTACGAGTTCTCATTGCGCACGCTGCCCAGCTCATATTTGCGATATTCCGCGCTGAAGCCGCAGCAGTTCCAGTTGTACGACACCTGCGCCGTAGCGTACTGCGGCTGCACGGCGCGCACAATGTTGGCCGCTGTGGACTGCGGTTGCACCGCGCTCAGATCGAGCCCCATGTTAGCTGCGACGCTCAGCCCAGGCTTCGTCGGTGTGCCGTAGCCCAGCAAAAAGCGCAGCTGTGAGAAGTCAGACGTGAGCGACGTGATGGTCGCCGTGCCGGTTGTGCCCGTTGCAAAGCGGCCCGGCGCGTTCAGGCGTGCATGACTCACGCCGCCGAAGAAGCCTCCGCCGTGGAAGTTGACGAATGTATTGCTTTGGCTGAATTTACCTGCGTGCGTGTCATAGTTCATGTCCCACTCCAGGTCTAAGTGCTCGGTCGCATTCACCTTCAGCTCAGACACGATAGGTGATACCGCGCGCTTATCCGTAAGAAAAGCAACGCCGCTCAGGTCCAGCGTGGTGTCCAGCACGTTGCGGCGGCCGTTCACAATGATGCCGCCGAAGCTTGAATCGAAGTAGGTGCGTTCGAACAGCCGCCAGCGCATGGTTTCACGAGCGCCGCCGCAGGTGCCGCCCGTCGATCGGGCACTGGCCGACAGATCTGCGCCATTGGCGGATCGCTCTGTGTTGTTCGCTGTCGGCTCTGTTGGAAACTCGCCTGTCTGGCAGGGCCGCACCTTGGTGGAGTGCATGAACAGCCGCTGCGTCAAGCCGTACTCCAACTCATTTTTGTTGCTCACCACGTCCGTGTCGTCAAAGCGCAGCGTGCGGCTGAAGTCGCTGACGCCGATGGCGTAGCGATAGTGCAGCTCCGGCTCAATCGTGTGTTTCACTTCCGTGCCAAGCAGCCGCGTCATAACACCGCTGGTTTGGAAGGTGCGTTCGAGCACCGGTGCGCGCAGCTCAAACTCTGCCTCGGTCACAAGGCGGTTCAGCCCGGCATTGACCTCCGTAGGTGGCGGACCCGGCAGGGGCGTGTTCAAGCGCGAATGCGAATAGTACGTGTCGCGCAGGCCTACCGAAGGACGGAAGTGAAAGCCTCCTGCGGCAAATGGCAGCGACAGCCGTGGATGAATATCAATGCGATCGACAAAGTTGGTTGCAAAGCCGCTACTGGCCGCGGACGTGCCCTGGGTCCGCTTCAACGCGGTGTACTGTGCCGTGGCGCTCCACAGCAGCGGTGTTGCACCCAGGCGGCGCTCCAGCGCTTCCGCCTGCAGAATAGGAGCGTGGAAGATGCGGATCTGCTCACCCGTGCTCACGATCTTCAGGCCCTGGTAGCGATCAACTTCACCCGATGCAACATAACCGTTCTGCGCCCGTGTGCCATAGGCCGACGACACAATATCCGAAGACACGGCCTGGTTGAACGATTCCGTAAAGGCTTCGCGATAGATATAGCTGCTTAGGTATTCCACGTCCGCAGCCACGCGTGCATACGTTCCCAGGTCCTTGCGCCCGCTCAGCACAAAGTCCTCGCCACCTTGGTTCACCAGCGTCGTTTTGGTCACGGTGGCGCCCGTGGCAGACGTGGTGGTTGTCGTCGTCGGCAACCCGCGGTCCAGCAGGCCTGAGTACCTCGTGTACACGAAGTCACGCGCCATGCCGCGAATGCGGAAGTTGGCAGCCTGCTCCCAGCCGCGCTTGGAGTAGTACTGCGCGCCGACCGTCAGCTCCGCGGTGCGGCTAAGCGCAAAGTAAATCTCTTCGCCCAGCACAAAGCCCTTTGTCGACGACTGGCCAACGACCGGGATAAGGATGCCGCTCTGCCGTTCGCCTTCCTGCGTGGGATGCGTGGCATACGGCAGGAAGAACACAGGCACGCGCAGCAGCGTGAAGGTCGTGCGGTAGGCGCGCGCCTTGCCATCCGCTACCAGGAATTTGCCGGCAACCAATTGCCAGTCTGGATGCGGCAACTGGCAGCTGGTCACGGTACCGTCGTAAATCTCGAACCGCTGCGGCCCGGTCTTGATGACCTTCCGGCCCGTGAACAGAAACGGATTGTTATTGGTGTAGACATTGCCATGCGCTCCGGGCTTAATCCCGATAGCGCCCGAGACGTCGTAGAACGTGCCCATCTCCGATTTAATGTTGAGCGAGGCATGGCTGGCATTCACGTCTTCGCTGCCGCCATCGCCCTGCACATGCACGTGGCCGCTGGCCTCTACATCGCCGGTGTCTTCGTCGTAGTCGATCCGATCCGCCTGCACGCGGTAGTTGCCATAGCGGATGACGACGCTGCCGTCCAGCACCATCTTGCCGCTGCCGGAGCGGTTCTGGCGATCGCTCTCGATCACGACACCGGTCTCACCGTCGTCCGGCACAGGTACCGCTTGCGGAAAACGGTCCGCCGACGGCGATTGTGGCAGGTCATCCACCTGCATCGCGCTGGCGGCAGGTTCCTTCGCAGTTACCTGCTGTGCATGTACGTGCACACCGGCGCTGCCCAGCTGCGTGATACACCAGCAGATAGAGGCAACGCAGCGCACCCATGGCGAGCGTATGACGACCACGAACTTCGGTTTGAGGCTAAGCCCAAGAGACACTGCAAACCCATTCTACGAAAGAGAGCCTTCCCCGTTGAGCACCGCCAGTCCACTCCCCCTGCAGCCACTGCCATCGAGCACACTTTCAGAGGACGAAGCACGCGCACTCAGGCAGGAGGTGGCCTCGAAACTGGCCGAGCATCGCCGGCGCAAGCCCCGTTCTGGCAGTGACCTGCAACCGGCGTTGCCGCTCGACGGCATGATGCCGCCCTCGCGACGTAGCATTGCAAGTTCAGTGGCCGCGCGCTTCTCCAAGCGGGTCTCGTATCACGAATTTTTGCAGCACGAAGCCGAAGCCGCGATTCACCAGGCGGAGGCAGAGGCCGAAGTGGCTCGACGCACCGCGGACGCCATCGTTGCCGCGCAGCAACAACTCTTAGACGAGATCGATCACTGGAACGCGCACGACACCAGCGAACGCGGCCCTGCCGACGTGATCGCCATGACGGCTGCAACCGAGGCCGTTGCAGTGCCGCAGTTGGACGCAGCACCCGCCGCAGCGGACGAGCCGTTCACCATGACCGCGCCGGAGCCCGCGGTGTCACGGCAACGTGGTACACGCTCAGCCGCAAAAGCTGTTCAGCCGAACGTTGCATCGCAGCCCGATGTCGCTGCGCCGGATGCAGCCGCACCCTTAGGGCAGAGCGCCGCGGCACGGCTCCTCGAACAATTGCCGCCCGAACCGCTGGAGCCTGCGGTCCCGCTTCCCACCAATCTCATCGAATTCCCGCGCCAGCTCGTCGCCGCCCGCAAGGCGCGCCCACGTCTGGCCGAAGGCCCGCTACGCGAAGAAGCAGATACCACATCCGAACGCGCGCAGCTGCGTATCTTCGAGGTGGAAGCCAGCTCCGTTTCAACCGTGCCGGCAGTGGAAAGCGTGTTGCCCGAGTGGCACACCATCCGGCTTGATATGCCGGAGCCGAGCGGCGACGCTGCTCATCCGGGCGAAGAAATTTCATTCGCTCCCCCGATACTCGTTGCGCCACGCTCTCTGCGCTCCATGGCGATGCTGGTCGATGGCTGCTGCATCGCAACCAGCTTCCTGCTGGCAGTCGCCGCGGCCGCCTATGTGTCGCCGGTCCTGCCCACAGGTCTGCCCGCGCTCATGGTCAGTGGCGCCATGCTCTTCGCATTGTGGCTTTTCTATCAACTGCTCTTTTTCTCTGTGAGCGACGCCACACCAGGCATGCGCTATGCCCGCATCGGCCTGTGCACCTTCAGCGATGAAAATCCTACGCGATCCGCCATGCTCAAGCGCATCGGAGCACGCCTCCTCGCAGGCATGCCGCTCGGCCTCGGCCTGCTGTGGGCCTGCCTCGACGAAGAAGGCCTCGGCTGGCACGACCGCATCTCCCGCATGTACCCCCGGGCTTACTAGGTCGCCTCTCGCTTAGTCCACGCGCGCGATCAAACATTTCAAATAAGCAGTCTCGGGCAGCGTCAGCACCTCAGGATGATCCGGTGCTGCGCCACGCGTTTCGACGAGGCGTACGTGGCGGCCTGCGTCTGCCGCAGCTTCGGCAACCGTGGCCGTGAACTCCTCACGCGAGACATGGTGCGAGCACGAACATGTGATAAGTGTGCCACCCGGCCGCAGCATCCGCAGCGCGCGCAGGTTCATCTCCTTGTACCCTCGCATGGCGCTCTCGGCGGCACGCTTGCTCTTGGCAAACGCGGGCGGATCGAGCACGATGGTGTCGAATGTGCGCCCTTCCGCGTCATACGCGCGCAACAGCTCAAACGCGTCCGCCTCAACCCAATCCACTTCTGCTGTAACCGCGTCACGATTCAATTCAAGGTTGGCTTCAGCAGTCTCCAGCGCAGACCGGCTCTGATCGACGCCTGTAACTTTTGTGCAGACGCGCGCAAGGTGCAGCGCGAATCCGCCCTGATACGTGCAGATATCCAACGCCTCACCATGCGCATAGCTCGCAGCCGCGGCATAGTTCAGCCGCTGGTCCAGGAACGCGCCAGTCTTCTGCCCGGCATTTGCGTCGTAGTGCAGTCGCAGACCATTCAGGGTGAACGCAGTCTTCGCCGGTCCGGCAAAGCCCTCACGTACAAACAGAGGTTCGGGCGAAGGCGCAGCCAGCTGCTCCAGCTCGCGTATGCGCGGATCAGGCCGCTCCACGACGACATCGACCCCATCGATAGCAAGCTCGCGAGCCAGCACCTCGCGCAGGTCGTCCTGCGCCGTGCCCTGCGTCAGCAGTTGCAGCACGATCAGGTTGCGGTAACGATCCGCAACGATCCCAGGCAGATCGTCCGCCTCGGAGAAGATCAGCCGAGCCGAATCGGTCGCGGCATCCAGCATGGGAACGCGCAACGCCAGCGCCGCGCGTACCCGCACCGCAACATCCTCCAGGTACTCACCACGGCTCACCCGCGGATGCGCCGACACCTTCCGCAACGCCAGCTGCGACGCCGCGCTGTACAGCGCAGTCCCAAGCGGAATGCGCCGCGAGTCCAGCAGCGTCAACAATCCGCCAGCGGCTGCCTCGGTTGCGCCCAGCGCTGGAATAATCGCGTCTACATCGCTGCGGTACACCCACAAGTGACCAGCGCGTAGCTTTTCTGATGCACGGCGGCTGATGATTGCCGCAGGTCCAGCCTCATCCGCCTCTAGGATTTGAGGCTCGCGATCAGTGCGTGCGTCCGAATGATCGCGGCGGAGGGCAGGCTTACGGAGTTCGGACTTAGGCGGACGAGAAGGCATCCTTCCATGGTCGCACGGTCGTTCACACGCCCTTTACTGCTTCGCGTAGCCCTCCCGATGGTCGGGATCAAACTTCATGCCGAGCAACGGAAGGCCCATGCGAAGCAGTAAAAGGCCATGTGAATGGCTACTTCGCCTTCAACGTCCGGTCAAAAAAGTCCAGCGCAGCGGCATACGCGGCGGCCCAGTCCTTGTGCAGCAGGAAATCGTGAACCTCATCCGGAAAGATCTTCTCCTCCACATGCACGCCCTGCGCTCGCAGTGCCGCAGCAAGCCGCACAGTATTGCTGAACATAACGTTGCGGTCGTCGTCGCCCTGCATCAGCAGCACCGGCGAGCGCCACGTCTTGATGTCCGCCAGCGGCGAGGCGAGCCAGGCCGTGTGCTGCATGGCTTTGGCATCCACCGTCGGATCACTGTTCGGCTTCTCAAGCTCCATCTCCATCGCATAGTCATGCACACCATGCAGATCGACACCCGCCGCAAACAGGTCACTATTCCGCGCCAACGCCAGCGCAGTCAAATACCCCCCATAGCTGCCACCCCACGCACCAATCCGCTTCGCATCAATCTCCGGCCGTGACGCAAGATACAGCGCAGCCCCCTTCACATCGGCATACTCGCTCGCACCAAAGACGCCGTAGTTCTGAGCCTGCCGAAACTCCATGCCGTAGCCCGTGCCACTGCGATAGTTCACACTCAGCACCGCATACCCATGGTTCGCCAGCAGCTGGTTGAACTCATACGCCTGCGCGTAATACTGCATGGGATCGTAGCCCAGCAGAATCTGGCGCCGCGACCCACCATGGAAGAAAACAACCGCGGGGAGTTTGGTACCTGGCTTCACATCTTTAGGAAGGAAGAGCTGTGCGTGAATCTTCATGCCGTCGGTCGCGTTGAAGATGACCTGCTGCGGCACGAGGAATGATGATGCGTTTGCGGGAGATTCCGTTGGCGAAAGTGGTTGTGCAGCGATATGGCGCGCGGTACGGTGTCTGCACTGGTCCATCCCAGGCAACTGCTGCCCGTTCACAACGCATGTCTGGGCCAGTACGCCCAAACCAGTGCTTCCCACGAGGGCCGGCGTGAAAGGCTCGCTTACATCTGCGGTCATTGCGGCAACGCTGCCATCGGCGAGGAGCACCGGATTCGTTTCAATACCGTCACCGCGTGTCACCGCAAGGGCTGCTTCGCGGCTGCTTTGAACACTCCAAAGATGTCTTCGATCTATATCGCCCTGGTTGCTGCTGTAGACAAGTCGCTCACCATCAGTGACGACGTTCTCCACTTCAAACTCACCAGGCGTGAGTTCCTTGGCGATCTTCTCGCCAGGCCTGAGTTCATACAAATGCAGCCAGCCGGTCTTCTCCCACGAAAACACCATCCGCCCATCCGCCATCCACAGCAACTGGTTCTTCGCGCTCATCTCGTGGAAGAGTGAGCCAGTCCCTTCGTCGGCCCGCCAAGCTTCCGTGCCGTCTCCGGTCGCAACATCGGCGATACGGATGGACCATGGGACACCGGAGCGCATCCAGCGCAGGTTCAATTCGGTGGCAACGGGCGATTCGCGGATGAAGGCGATGCGCTTGCTATCAGCGGACCAGACGGGATCGTGGTCGAGGCCTGTCCCAGGATCGGCATAGGTCAGCATCTTGCTCGCAAACGTGAAGACGCCGATAAAGCTGTGATCGCCGCGCTTTGACACAAACGCCAACCGCAACCCGTCTGGCGAGGGGCGTAGCTGGCTGGCGGTGCCTTTGGCGACGACCAGCTCCTGCGGCTTGCTTGCCGGATCGACTAAATCCGCGCTCATGACCTTGCCGTGTGCGAGGAAGAAGATGCGCTTTCCATCCACAGAGAAGACAGCCGCACGGCCTTCGCCGATGACGCGAACCTCGCCGCTCAAGCTGGCGATCGCGACGCGCTGCTGCACGTTCTCCTGCAGGTGTGCGGGGTTGGCGGCGGTGGGGTGTTCACTGCCGTCAGGTCCGGTGCCGTGCGTGTAGGCCACGTGCTCGGCGTCGGGTGACCAGGTGATGTCGCTGATGTCCTGGCCGTCGTCGTCGGTGTTGTGGGTGACGGCGTGGGCCTTCTCAGTGGGCGAGGCCACCCAAACATTGCGCACACCCTCGGCATCGACGAACCAGGCCACGCGGTTCTTCGCGGGTGCTGCGGTCAGCTGGTTCATAAACGGCGCGGAAAGCACGCTCGCGGCTGTCATGGGCGCCTGCGCGCGCGCGGTTGCGACGAGTCCGAGGGCAAGCAGAAAAGCGGCTGGGCGGATCATGGGATGCTCCGGTTTTAGCGTGTGCTGTGAGCATATCGCCATTCATTCACAACGCCATTTGCAATTGCATGCTGCAGGTGGGTCTAGAATGGGTGCCGAGCTAACGAACCATCCCGCACGGCTTTCGCGCACGGCTAAGTACACGGCAGGGCGAACGCCGCCGGACAAATCCATACCACCCCAGGACCGAAGCCCATGCGCACTCGTCTTTGTTGTACGTTCGCCCTCGTCGCCCTTGCACTTGCCCCGGCGCTCCGCGCCCAGATGCCGGCCGGTGGCCCACCTGCCCAGGAAGAGAAAGCTCATGCCATCGAAAACGGCGGCATCTTCGTCCCCGGCTGGAAGGCCACTGTTGACGCCGGCGCTGTAAAGCAGGGCCAGAGCGAGAAGGACTCCAGCTTCAAAAGTGAAGGCGGCGGCTTTCACGTGATGACCGGCCCCGCGCTCACCTATTGGAACCCAAAGAACATGGCCACGGGCGACTACACCGTGATGGCGACATTCAGCGAGCCGCATTACATGAACCGCAACGACCATCCGCATCCCTACGGTCTCTTCATTGCAGGTAACGACATGGGTACACCGGCGGAGAGCGGCTTGTACTGCGCTGCGTACGGCAATGGTCGCTTCATTGTGCGTGGCTTTGGCCCGGCGCCGTTCCAGATGAACGGCCGCGGTGAGGCCAATGACGCTGTGCACAAGGCTACAGGTCCGGATCAGCCGGTGTCGCAGATGATTGCGATCCAGGTGAAGGGCGATTCCGTTTCATGCCAGATCAATGGCGCAACGGTCGCCACCTACAAGAAGGCTGACCTGATTGCACCGGGCAAGCTGAAGTCGACCGACGGTATCGTGGGCATTCGCTTTGCGCACAACACCGACGCGACGGTTACCGATTTTATGGTGATGAAGTAGACCCTTGTGACGACTGTTTCTAACAGCAAGGAAAGCCCCGCGCCGTTTGCGCACTGGATGCTGCGAGAGATTCACGAGCAGCCAGCAACGTTAGCCGCCACACTTGCCCTGTATGCCGATAGTAACGGCTTCCGCGCGGAAGCCGTTGCTCCGGCGCGGGCGTGGCTTGCGCGGCACTCGCATCTTGTCTTCGCGGCCAGCGGCTCCAGCCGCCATGCGTCGCTCGCGGCCGAGGTGCGGATCGAGGAGATTTCGCCGCTGGCGGTGGATGTGGAGTACGCCAGCGAAGCCATCTACAGCGCGGCGCAACTACATGGTCGTGCCGGTGTGGTGGTTGTGTCGCAGTCCGGCGAGACAGCAGATACGCTTGCAGCGTTGCGGCAGGCAAAGGAACGTGGGCGCTCCACGCTGGCGATCACCAATGTGCCTGGATCGAGAATGAGCCGCGAGGCCGATGTGGCGCTCGATACTGCCGCAGGACGCGAGAGAGCCATCCCTGCGACGAAGAGCTTTACGGCGCAGTTGCTCGTGCTGGAGCTGCTGGCGTTGCTCGCTGCTGAGGCGCACGGGTCGCTCTCGCAGGACGCACTTGCCAAGCACCTGGATCATTTGCGCGATGTGCCTTCGCGCATCGCGGCGCAGCTTGATCGTTGGCAGCAGCACGTGGAGCGCGTTGCAACGGAGCTTGCGAGCAGTTCCAACTTCCTGTTCCTTGGCCGTGCGATGCACTATCCGATTGCACGCGAGGGTGCGTTGAAGCTGAAGGAGAGCGCATATTGCCCTGCGGAGGGTTACCCCGCGGGCGAGCTGAAGCATGGTCCTAATGCGCTGGTCGGGGCGGAGTCGCCGCTGGTGATGCTTGCCACGCGCGATGTATCCGACGAGCAATCGGTGCGTCGTTACGAGCGTGTGGTGCAGCTAATGCGCGAGATGCGTACACAGGGTGCGACGATTGTGGCGATCGCGAATCGTGGTGATAACGATGTTGCCGGCATTGCGCATGCATCGATTGAGCTTGATGCCGCCACGGATCCTGTGAACGCGATCAGCGAGGTGATTCCTCTGCAGATGTTCGCGTACTTCACCGCGGTCGCACGTGGTGTGGATGTGGACCGGCCGCGCAACCTGGTGAAGGCTGTGCTCGCGGAATAGCAGCGACGCATACCGCGTTTGCTATCATTCGCTCACCCGTGCGCAACTGGCTGCTCCTGATATGGCGTTGTGTGATCCGCATGATCGCCGTAGCGATCGCAGCGGCGATGCTTAGCTGGCCTGCGTTGTGGAATGGCCTTGCTCTTCTGTATCCAGACAGCCTGGAGTATCTAAGTCTTTCGCGCGCGATAGTGTGGCGGCTGCGAGGCTACCAGTTTCCCCTCATCCTGAATCGCTCGGCCATTTTTTATTGGTGGATGTCTCTGTGGAACGACCACGCGCTGTGGCCCATCGTTGCAGTACAGGCGGTGCTGATGGCCTGGGTGCTGTGGCTTGTAGTGCGTGCGTTCGCAGGGCAGCGTCCGGTTCCGTCGTACCTGGTTTCGGTCGCATTACTTGCCGTCTTCACGTCCGTGGGCTGGTTCGTATCGTATGTCATGGCCGATGTGTATGGCCCCATTCTCTACCTCGCAGTTTTTTTACTTGTCTTTGCGGCGGATACGCTCCGCTGGTGGGAGAGGGTGGGGTTGTACCTGATCGGGTTGCTGGGTGTGGTCTCGCACTCGACGCACTTTCTGGTGGCATGCGGATTGTGCGGATTGCTTGCCGTGTTGTGGCTGATGCGGTGGAAGCCCATGCGGCGAAGGGGCTATGGTATCGCAGTTGTTGCGAGCCTGATCGTGGTGGCCGCATTTGCGCAGACGCGAATGAATCGTGCGATCTTTGGAACGGCGTCGCTGTTCGGGCAGCCACCTGCCTTTCTGATGGCGCGGATGATTGAAGATGGACCGGCGCGGGAGTACCTTGAAGAGCGCTGCCCCATCCACGGATGGATCATTTGCAACGATGTGCATGGTTTGCCGGCGAACACCGATGATTTCCTGTTTGCGCCAGGCAGCATCTGGCAGACGGCTTCGCCGAGCGAGCGAGCTGAACTTCGGCGTGAGCAGACGCAGCTTGCGCTTGCCGTCTTACGGACGTATCCCCTGCGGCAGACGGCACGCTCCATGCGCAACGCTATGCGGTTGCTCTTCAGTGTGGGGCCTGACGGTTTCTGGGATTATTCGTCCTTTACGCCGCATGCGCTGGAGGACGCGGAACCAGGGCTGAACGGCCGCTATCGGCGAACACGGCAATCGCACAGCGCCATGCCGGGACGTATCTTCCAGCACATGCAGCAAGCTGCCATTCTAATTGCCGTGGCAACGGTGATAGTGCTGCTGCCGTGGGCGTGGAAGACGGGGCAGATGCGCTTGCTGGGACTCGCTGCAATCGTTCTCTTCGTGCTGCCGGTGAACGCTTTTTTAAATGGCGCATTGTCTGGAGTGTTTTGGCGCAACCAGGATCGTGTTGCCTGGTTGATGGAGCTGCTGGCGGGCCTGATGCTGGGCATGGCACTGTCCGCGCGCCCGAACATGATGAAAAAGAAGCGGGAGACCGTAGACTGCTAAAACTCAATGCCGCGTTGCGCCAAGATGCCGCGCGTGTACGCATGCTTCACGTCGCGCATCTCGGTAACAGTATCGGCGAGTTCAACCAGTGATGGGTGGGCATTGCGGCCAGTGAGGATGACGTGCAGCATAGGCGGCCGATCCTTCAGCGCTGCTGCGACCACGGCGGCATCAAGCATGCCGTAGCCGATCGCGTAGTTGATCTCGTCGAGCACCAGAAGATCCCATTCGCCGGATTGCATCGCGCGAACGGACTCGGCCCACGCTTCTTCCACGAGCCGCACGTCCTCGGGATCGGTTTCGGCGCCGCCAACTTTTACAAAGCCCCGACCCATCTGGCGGATGACGAGATCGCCGTCGAATTTTTCCGCAGCGTGCAGCTCACCGTAATCCCAACTACCCTTAATGAACTGCAGCATCAGCACGCGCATGCCGTTGCCGGCGGCTCGCATGGCGGTTCCCAGGGCAGCGGTCGTCTTGCCCTTGCCGGGGCCGGTGTGGATGAGCAGGACGCCGCGGCGCTGCGTAGGTGAGGTCTCGTCCATGGGTTCAGTGTCCGATGTGATAGGGGTGGCCCTGCAGAATGGTGACGGCACGATAGAGTTGCTCAGCCAGGATAAGCCGTGCGAGTTCGTGCGGGAGGGTCATGACGCTCAGGCTCAGGCGCAGGTCGGCAGCTTTGCGGGCAGCGTCTGACCAGCCGTCGGCTGGGCCGATTGCGACGACGAGATGGCGTGTGCCACCGTCGCGAATGTTGCGCAGGCGATCCGCGAACTGTTCTGAGGTGAATACCCTGCCGCCCAAGTCTGCGAGCCACAGCGCCAGTGCTCCCGCGTCCCGTTCTCCAGCAACCCAATCCAGCAACAGCTTCTCCGTTCGGAACACCTTTGCGGTCGATGGCAGATCACGGCCGCAGCGCGTGAGGTATTCCGTGACCGAGGCGTCGTGTGGATTGTTATGTGTCGCGCCGGGGCGCACGGAAATGAGCGTAAGTCTGAGTGCCATGGGCTGCCCTGCGGCGAATCCTGTGAAAGAAACCAAAAATCGTATGACGGCGGACATTTCTATGAAAAACAGGAGAATAGTTGTGGCTAACTACTTCGGGATAGAGGTTTCGATTCGCCAAATCGCGCCAAAAACGGCATTCATTACACCAATCTTAATTTGGGCCCTAAACATGCAACACCGACTCGCCAAAGCTCTAGCACCACTTTCGGTGGCCGCCTGCGGACCACCCTGCTCACGACACACAATAAGCCTTTCTCTGAGGAAGCATTTGATGACAAAGCATTGGATACGTCTCGCGCTTGCGGCAACCACGCTGGCCGCCGCCCCGACGCTACTTTCACCCACCCTTTTCGCCCAGGCCATCTCGGTAAATGGTGGATCGATTCAGGGTGTGATTTCCGATCCATCGGGCGCAGCTGTATCTGGTGCCTCGATCTCTGTGACCGGAACCGACACCGGATTTAAGAAAGAGCTCACCACGGATAAGGCCGGGATCTACGCCATCGGACCTTTGAACCCTGGTAACTACACCGTTACGATCTCCGCGTCCGGCTTCCAGACCCTGAGCGTTCAAACGATCGTTCGTACAGGTACATCAACCCCAGGCAGCTTCAAGCTGACCGTTGGACAGGCCAGCACCGAGATCAGCGTGACTGCCGGCGCCGTGCAGGTGAACTCCGATCAGATTTCTGTCAGCGATGTAATCACGCGCCAGCAGATCGATTCATTGCCCATCAACGGCCGTAACTTCCTTGATGTCGCTGGTCTTGAGCCCGGCGTCATCCTGCAGGACGGCCAGGGCTTCGATCCCACGAAGGCTGGATACTCGGCCATTTCGGTTGGCGGCGTTTCCGGCCGTGTGACACGTATCCTGCTCGACGGCCAGGACATTACCGACGAGACGGTCGGCACCACCATTGTGAATGTGACGACGGGCGCTATCAACGAATTCCAGCTCAACCGTGCCACACAGGACGTTTCGGGTGAAGTGACTTCAACCGGCCAGGTGCTGGTTTCGACTGGCTCAGGTACGAATAGCCTCCACGGGCAGCTCTTCTATAACTTCCAGGACCATCGTGTTGGCTTCGCCAAGACGACCGATGGCTATGACGCTCCGTTCCAGCGGAACCAGTTTGGTGGCAGCATCGGCGGTCCCATCATCAAGGACAAGCTGTTTTTCTTTGCTGACTCTGAGCGCATCAAGCAGGATCAGAGTGCTTCCGCTACCTCTGGTTCCGTGTTTTCCGGCCCGGGCAGCATCACGGCCCAGTTCCCGACGTACCCGGTACCCTTCCGCGATACCTTCAGTGTGGCCCGTCTGGACTACAATGGTCCCTTCGGTGGCCACTACTTCGCTCGCGCGTTCTACGAAGCAAATGCGGCCAATGCGAACTACAACCTGCTTTATTCGACCTATAAGAATCGTGACAATGTGGGCGGTATCGCTGGCGGTGCTGACTTTTCCCATGGCCACTTTACGCATTCCATCCGCGGGTCTTACGAGAAATTTCACAATTTGCTTGTAGACGCAACGGTAGGGAACGCCTCGATCTACAACCCCAACGACGGTCTCGAGTTGTCTGACGGCACGGATGGCTTCTACGCAGGTCCTAACTTTCTAGCTCCGCAAGGAACATTCCAGACGGACAAGCAGCTCCGTTACGACGGCACTTGGACGAAGGGCCGCAACAGCTTCAAGTTCGGCTACAGCATCAATCGGATCCTCGGTGGTGGGTTTGCTTCGTTCTTCGGAGCCGCACCAGAGGTGAATTTTGACTCCGACCAGGCGATCGCGGGCGGTAACCCTGGCAACCCCTTGACTGGTTACATTCCTGGCGTGGTGGTCTTCGGTAACGGCAACGGCGCCTTCACCGAAAAGCCCGCATTCGGCTTGGCGGGTGGTGGCGTGCACGATTGGCGCGAGTCTGCGTACTTTGCAGACACCATCAAGGTTCTGCCGTCGTTGACCGTCGTTGCTGGTCTCCGCTGGAGCGTCGACACGGATCGCGCCAACCAGGACCTTCCAGCGATGACCTGCGCTTCGGCGATTGCCCTGGGCCTGAACCCAGGCTGCACGGGCAGCACAAGTCTGCTTGCAACCTTCGGCTCGCAGTACGCGGGCCAGGTGCATCAGCCCTACGGAAACTTTGGACCGCAATTCGGCTTTAACTTCAGCCCCGGCGATCGCAAGATGTCGATCAGAGGCGGTATCGGTATCTATTACGAGAACGACATTTTCAACAACACCGGCAATGCCCGTCCCGGCGCGCTGAGCGCATCTGGCTCCTATTTCGGTGACGCAGCCATCTGCGGCGGTGCCGGCACAGCGATCCCGCTGCCTGGCGGCGGCAGTCTGAGCAGTGTAACGGTCGGAGGTAACACACAGACACTTGCGGCCGTGTGCCAGCTGCCCATTGGTCAGGCAGCACCGTACCTGGTTGCTGCGAGAACTGCCTACCAGGCTGCGACGGCTGCGAATTCAACGTCTCCGAACGGTTCGTACTATGGCAACTACCTGACGACGGCGGAATCGGGTGCCATCTACGGCGCTCCTTACCGCACTCCCTACTCCTTACAGGTGACGGGTGGTTTCGAGCGTGAAATTACAAAGGGTGGCGTACTGACGATCAACTACATCCATAACAACAACTTCAAGGTGCCCCTCTCCATCGATGTGAACCACGACGGTGCCGCCCGTACTCTGAACACCACCGCTGCCAAGGCTGCGATTGCAGCCACCGCAGCCGGCTTCGGTTGCACCGGCACTACCTCAGCATCACAGGTTGCATGCTCCATCGGAGCAGGTGCCAGCATGGTTGACTTCGCGAACAACGGTCTGGATTCGGGCAACACGTACCTTTCTGGCGGCCTACCCGCGCAGTTCTTCGGCCTCACGCCGAACACTGGCGCAGCCTTCGCCGGCTTGAATCCTGCATATGGATATACGCAGCTCGTTCTGCCCGTCGGTCAGTCGGGCTACGATGCAGCGCAGATCGTGTTCAAGGATGTTCGTCAACATCCCGCACCGGGCATCCTGTCGGCTAACTTCCAGGCTACCTACTCGCTATCCCGTGTTGTCACTGACTCGGGCGGCGGCTCGGATCAGTTCTTCAACAACGCTCCGTACGACATCGATAACCCAAAGCTGTACCTTGGCCGCAATGGTATCGATCACTCGAACGAAACCAGCTTCGGCGGTGGTATCAATCTGAAATACGGCGCAAGCATCGGCTTCACGGGTCACTTCTTCTCCGCGCCGCCGTCGACCTTGTCCATCTCAAATACGGGCCAGCCAGGCGAGATCTTCCGCTCGGACGTTACGGGTGATGGTACGGTGGGTGACATTCTGCCGGGTACCAATCCCGGTGATTACATGCACCGTGTGAAGGCTGGTAACCTCAACCAGGTCATCACCACCTACAACAACACACAGGCCAACACACCCACACCAGCAGGCGCCGCTCTCATAAACGCAGGTCTGTTCACCCAGTCGCAGCTCTACGCTCTCGGCGGTCTCAAGCCGGTGCTGGCAACCAATCCCTACAGCGTTGCATACTCCAACCCAGCATTCCGCGACTTCGACGCGCGGATTACTTGGCCGATTCCGCTCGCAAAGCTGCGTGAAGGCGTATCGGTTGAACCCGGTATTTCCATGTACAACGTGGCCAACATGGCGAACTTCGGAAGTTTGAGCGGTGCTCTGCAGTCGCTGAATCCAACAACCGGTGCTGGTGGCTCAAACACACTGACTGGCGGTAACACCTCTGCCATCCAGAATGGTCTCCGCGTGCAGCGTGGCGCGGGTACCTTTGACCAGGGCGCTCCACGTACCACGGAGTTTTCGCTCAAGCTGAACTTCTAACCCACTACAAACCAACAAAAGGCGGAGAGCTTCGGCTCTCCGCCTTTCTGCGTTCGAGAGGGTATCGGAGAATTCATCCGGCACTAGAAACAGGAACGCCCGCATCGGTGTCACGATGCGAGCGAACGTACAGTACCAGCGGCTACTTCTTGCTGGCTTTCTTTGCAGCAGACTTCTTTCCTGCAGCCTTCGTAGCGGGAGTTTTCTTCGTCGCAGCCTTCTTAGCTGCGCTCTTCTTCGCCACAGCCTTCTTTGCTGCTGGCTTGAGGACAGGAGCCGCGGGCATCTTACCGGAGACGGAACCGCTTGTACCCTTGCTCGAAGATGCTGCTGTCTCAGGCTTTGCGCTTCGCTTCATTGCCGGTGATTTCGCGCGCGTCTTGCTGATGGCGGCGTTGATTGCCTTATCCAGTTCGGCGACGCTGATGGTTGTTGCGTTTTTGCGCAGACGTTCCAGGCCGTAGTATTCGCGCTTCTCGGGCATGAAGATGTGGACGACGAAATCGACGTAATCCATCAGCACCCATTCGCCCTGGCGGCGGCCTTCAACGGAGTTGGGATAGACGCCAAACTCCTGCTTGAGGCGGTACTCGATCTCGTCGGCGATGGCGGCGTTCTGCCGCTCATTGGTGCCGCTGCAGATAAGGAAATAATCGGTGAGGGAGCTTTCGCTCGGGTCCAGCGCGAGAATCCGGATGTCTTCGGCCTTCTTGCTGTCGCATGCATCAGCCGCGGCGCGCAGCAGCTGGTTTGCTTCCAGTGTTGGCATGTGTCTCCTTACATCTCAGAATAGGCCTAAGGATGCACCTTCGCCAGCAATCGCGCCTTTTTCGTTCCCAAATCATTCTTGATTTAGTGGCTTTTTCGTAGTTCTTTACGCAACATATGCAGCTTTAGGTTGCGTGATACAGGTGCATACGCGCGATGTATAGATTCACTGTAGCTGTGAGCACCTTGTCGCACGATACGCCGACGCGCAGCCGCTCGCGGATAGCAGATGCGGAGATGTCTTCATCGACTGTTGTGAGCAGATGGATGCGCCGGCGTTGCGCTTGGAGCATGGGCAGGTCGTCCATGGATGTGCCGGGTCGTGACACGACGATCCATTCTGCCTCGCTTAACAGGCGTTCGTACGCGTGCCAGTTCGGCAACGTGGCAAAGCTGTCCGCGCCGGTGATGACAAATATCTCGGCACGGGGTAAGTCGGCACGAAGGCGGTCTAGCGCGTCGATGGTGTAGTTGGGACTGCCATCTTCGTGCGGTGCGTCCAGATCAGAGGCCTCCAGCTTCGGATCATCTGCGCAGAGTAGCCGCGTCATAGCCAGGCGGTCGTCGTAACTTGCCTGCGGCGCGGTGGACTTCAGCGGCTGCACGCCCGTTGGTGCAAGCAGCACGCGGTCCAGGGCGAAAGCCTCCGCCGCAGCCTGAGCGACGCGCAGGTGCGCGCGATGCGGTGGATCGAATGTGCCGCCGAAGTAGCCTATGCGCATTGCCTGAGTGTCTCTGCAAGAAGGGCTTACCGCGGTGAGCGGTATCGTTTTTGATATCCAAGAGCGATACCGCATCCTAACCGAAGCGCGCTTGTAAGACGAATGACCGACTTCGCGGCGCAGCGCTAACGGTCGTCGAACATGCTCCCGATCACCCCGCCGATGACGCCGGCGTTCAAGCCCGCGCGGGTTTCGCGGCTCGCGCCGGGGAGATATTCCTGCAGCTTGTGGGCAAGGTTGGCGATGGGCAGTGTTTGCAGCCACACGCGGCCGGGCCCTGTGAGCGCGGCGAGAAAGATGCCGTCGCCACCGAAGAACATGTTGCGTATGCCGGGAACGGTGATGATTTGGAAGCTGACGGAAGACTGGAAGGCGCCGACGTGACCAGGGTGCACGCGGAGGGTCTCACCGGGTTGCAGGTCGCGCACGATGACCTCGCCCGAGAGCTCCAGCCATGCCGTGCCGCTGCCGTAGATGCGTTGCAGCAGGAAGCCGTCGCCGCCGAAGATGCCGGCGCCAAGCGATTGCTGAAAGCCGACGCTGAGCGCGATACCCTGTGTGGCGCAGAGGAAGCCATGGCGATGGATCATGTACTCGTGGCCATCGTTGTGCAGCTCGATGGGCACAATGTGGCCGGGAACCTTGGTGGCGAAGGCGATCTCGCCGGGATAGTTGACGGCGGTGTACTCCGTCATGAACAGGCTGCCGCCGCCGGCCATGCGCTTGATAGCGCCGAAGAAGCCACCGCCGCCCGCGGCCTGTGTGTGCGTGTGCATGCCGATGCTGGCAGACATCCAGCTGAGTTCGCCGGCCTCGGAGATGACGGTTTCGCCCGGCTGTAGCAGGAACTCAATGGCGGGCATGGTGGTGCCGTGAATGCGTGACTGCATCGTGTCTCGTCCTCGTCGCGGCTGTGGCCGCTTACCCAACACGATACGCGGGAACGCTGGTCATGGTTCCTCGGTGGCGTCAGAGTCCATGCGTATTCGCGAACGTGCGCGGCGCAGCTGGATAGTGTCATGGGTGGGAAGTGTAACCTGCCAACTCCATCCTTTAGAATGAAACGTTTGGCTCATGACAGTACGTACGTGATGGGCGGTGTGGCGAAGATGGCTGAGCTGTAGGCTGGCTCGTCAGGCTGTCGGCCCGCCCTGCCATCTGACTCTGTCATGACCAGTCCTTTATTGATTTCATTCGCCAGCTGGTGAGTGTGTCAGGCCGGCATGAACAGTCATGCCGGCCTGGGCCTAACGATCCATATGCTCCAGGATCGGCGCGAGCAGATACGCAACAAAAAATCCTCCACTCCAGACGATGACAGAGCCCCAGAGAACGACCCTGCTTAGCTTGCTTACTTCACCGCATGTTGTTGGATCGTCCGCTGCACAAGCGTCTCCACGCTGGAGCCTCGGCGCTATCGCATAGGTCATCACAACACTGGCAAGGATCAGCGTTCCGGCGATGCTGAAGATCCATACCTTGTGACGGGACAGGCTCACAAGCCATGGCGCCGAAGACAGCACGGATGCTACCGCTGTGCCCATCCCGAGCAGGACCAGCACGGATGGCAGGGCACAGCAGATGAGCGTGCTGAACGAACTAAATAACGAGAAGTAGTTGAGCAGAGCCGCCCGTCTGGCTCGTTTGTCTGCAGCGAGGAGAAAAGGCGCCGCGTTCATCGAACCTCCGCGATCGTTTTGTACCGCAGCGTCGTGGAGACTTTGCCTTTGGGCGATTGTGGAAGCACTCCATTCACCGTGACTGTCTTACCGAGCAGCGAGAGGAAATCGACGGTGGAAGCCAGCGGAGACATGGCGTAACGATCCTGCGTCCCTGAGACTTGCAGGACCGGGGCATCTGCGGTGCCGGCCAATGTACCCCTGACCACGATCTCCGCGTCTTTGTGGGTGAATCCGTTCGTCTCGACCGCCTGGTTGAATTGCTTCATGGAGGCGCTGTTGCCCGCGGTGAGCTTAATGGTGACAAGGCCTGTGTTCAGGTCCACATCCACCGTGTCGACGCCCTGAATGCCCTTCATCGAAACATGAATGGCATGGGCACATGGCGCGCAATCCATCCCGAAGACCGTGAGGTTGACCTGCTGATACTCCGCATGGGCCGCGAGCGGGAGCGAAGTGAAGAACACTGCTGCAATCATCTTTTTCATGGCGCTACCTTTCAATGGGAGCTGGTGTGTGAGGAGTATTTGAGGTAGCTGACGTTGACGGCGAAATGAAGATGCTCTTGTCCATAGATCGCATCCGAAGCTTCGCGTAAAACAGGCGCTTGGACACCGCCAGAGATGGCGACATTCTTGAAGATCGCGAGGACGGAGGGTCCGAGCCAAACGGTTGTCGAACTGCTGTCCGGCAGAACGGCGCCACTCTTCGTAACGTTGCCGGTGTGCTCCCCGGTCAGTTCTGCAAAGCCGCGGTAATCCCACTGGTTGTAACCGCGGCGAAGTTTAGCGGGACGATAGCCGTAGACGCCACTCCATGAGAATGTGCCGGGACGGCGATCACCCGATGCTTCTGCAAAGCCGGTATAACCTGCACCGGCCCAGATGTATTGGCTTCTGGAAGCAAGTCCTGCCGCCAAACTGCCCGTAACGCCGGGAGCGCGATGGAGGTTGGCGAGCACACCTGAGTCCTGCTGTGGACCGGGTACAATGACGCCAAGCGAAGCAGTCGATTCGATGCGTTTTCCTACGCTGGTGACAGAGTGCAGGAAACGCCACGAAGCTCCCCCTGACCACTCGCTTCCAGAGACCATTCGGCTCTCAGGCAACGATCCGCTTCCAAAGACCGCGGGTAGAAAGGCGTTGATCGTAAGGTGCGGCGTGAGTCCGTAACCAAGACTGGATCCGGTCGATAGCTGAGTTCCTTTGGAGCCACTTCGACCAACGATGCCGGTATCGAAGCTCCACTCTCGCTGCGAGTTAACGGGGGTGGCGTAACTGAAGACAGGGCCGTGGTCAGCGGCCAGCGCTCTGACTGGCAGTGCAAATGCACATGCCAGAACCACATAAGACTTCATGAATGCTCCTTCGGTTGAACCAAATGAGGCACAGGCACACGACAGGTGTGCAGGTCACTGGGTCAAGGAGCGAATCAAATTCGGAGGACAGCTATCCTGGCGATGATGAGGCCGGGCGGCGAGTGCGCGGCGGCAAACCAAGGAAGAGTAGGCAGGACACCCTGCGTTGGCACGATACGCGGTTCAAGCGAATGGACGACAGCAAGGTGGAGGTCAAGCAGCGGCGCGGAGACCGCACGTTGAGGCTGTTCGTCCGACCGAACCTCGGTCCTGCAGCAACCCATCTTCTCCATGCCGGCGCATTTTCCATGCATGGAGCGGCAGCAGGCGCTCTCTTCCTGGGTCTTTACGCCATCTGCCATGCAGGCCAGCATTGGCGATGCTGTCAAGAGCAGGATCAAGATCGCGAGGATACCAGCCAGACGCCGCATGCTCATCTCAGTATAGGCCTTCAGCGCTACGGACAGGCAAGCCTCGCTCATCAGATCTGAGCGACGCGCTTTGCAGAATGGTGACGAGAAGTCCGACAGCGGCTTCCCTTGATCGCCGGCGGTCTTGAGCAGAGGTTGGTCGCACGGTCTACAATCGAGTCTGCGGACCAGGGTGTTTGCGGGCCGCTGTTTTCTTGCCCGCCTGCCTGTTTGGTTCCCACACAGTTCACGTACTACCAGGAGTTTTCCCATGGCGATTCCCGCCACCCAGATGCGCCCCGGCATGGTTATCAAGCACAACGACAAGCTGCACTCGGTGTTTGCCGTGGAGCACCGCACACCGGGCAACCTGCGCGCGTTTATTCAGGCCAAGCTGCGCAACCTTGAGAGTGGCGCGATGTTTGAGCACCGTTTCCGCTCGGGCGATGCGATTGACCGCGTGATCGTGGATGAGATCACGATGGAGTACCTGTACGCCGACGGCGATGATCACATCTTCATGGATATGAACAGCTTCGAGCAGACGACGCTGGGCCGGGAGATTCTTGGCGATGCGGTAGAGTACCTGCTGCCGAACATCAAGGTGGATATCAGCTTCATCGACGGCAAACCGGTGGGCGTGGAGCTGCCGAATGTGGTGGAGATGACGATTGTGTCAACGGAGCCGGGCATCCGGTCTGCTACGGCGTCGTCGGTGACGAAGCCCGCGACGACGGAGACCGGCCTGGTGGTGCAGGTGCCTGCGTTTATCAATGAGGGTGAGAGAATCCGCATTGATACGGCAGAAGGCGCCTATATGTCGCGCGCATAATCCGCTCAGGCACAAAAATTAAACGCCACTCGAAAGAGTGGCGTTCGTGCTTAGGGGTGGTACGTCAATCTCTTCGGGAAAGAAAACAGCTACCACGGGGTGCGTTGTTAGCTCGCCGGTCCAACCAGGAAGTGATCTTCCGGTGCCGTTGGGGCGTCCTTGGTGAGGCTGTTTGCAGCAGCTGACTTTGCAGCTACAACAGAGACGACCTCGGGTGCGTTCCAAGCCTTCTTCATTTACAACCTCCTGATACATGAGTGGTGCGACTTCGGATGTGCCAGATCGGGAAAAAGGTTGCCCCTGATCTAGGCAAAAGGAATTGCAAGAACTTTGTCTTAAGTGTACACAAGTTGCCGGGGGACGCAACGTGATTTTGAGCGACATTGCCATGCGACACTGTGATTCTGTATGGCTTCACTCTTTCGTCGCGCGTTAGCGCTTGCGCTGTACGGGTTTCCGCGACCGTTGCTGCCTGGGCGTAGCACGCTGGAGCAGTTGCGCACGCACAGCTTCCGTGAGCGTTTCCGGGCTAAGTCCGCCCCGGTGCGGGCTGCGATCACGCTGTTTGCGGCGGCAGTGTACCCGTTGATGGCTGTGGTGGAAAGCTGGCGCGCCTTCCCACACCTCCGGCGGCGGAATCCTCGGGCTTCCTGGATGGAGATGCCGCGAATGGCGTTGGGCGCTCTTCTGCACAACATTCCGCCGACGGAATACGTTCTGTACGAGTTTGACCGGCCGGAGTTACGAGCCGACGCGGCTGAGTACCTTTACTGGATGGACTCGCCTGCGCTGCTTTGGATGAACCGGCAGCGGGGCGCGGACAATCGCGATGTGCAGGATAAGGCCCGGTTCGCGTTGCTGTGCGCGGACCATGGGTTGCCGCATGTGGCTACACTGGCGGAGTTTCGCGGCGGCCTGCAGGTGTATGGCAGCCCTGTAGAGGCGCTCGAAGAGACGCAGCTTTGGGTGAAGCCGGTCGATTTGAATGGCAGCCGCGGCAACGTGGGCTGGACTCGCGAGGGCGATGTTTACACCAACGATGCGGGCACAACGCTTACGCGGGAGCAGTGGATCGCGTACCTGCGCGGAGGAAAGCATATTGTGCAGCAGCGGCTGCGCAATCATCCTGACCTTGAGCCGGTCACGAATGGGGCGCTGGCGGGCATACGCCTGAACACCGTTGTGGACCGGTCCGGCAAGGCGGAGGTGCTTGGCGCCGCGATCGGATTGCCGTGCGGTGCGCACACAACCACGACGGGCGGCGTGGGTGGAGCAATCGACGCCGCAACCGGGGAGATTCTTCGAACATTCCATACCGTGCTGGACGTGTCGAAGGGGCATCCCGATACAGGAGTAGCGATCGTTGGGCGTCATGTTCCGCTGTTCCGCGAGGCCTTGGATCTGGCTCTGCGTGCGCACAGCGGGGCGTTTTCCAGGTTTGCCAGCCTTGGGTGGGATGTCGTGATTGTGCCGGAAGGACCGTTGCTCCTGGAGACGAATTCCGGCTGGGGCGCACTGGGGCAGCAGATGTTCTTTGGGCCACTGGGAAAGACGGCGCTGACACGGATTGTTCGCGAAGAGCTGGAACGGTTGCGATGAGGCTGATTTGCGGTATTTGCCAGCTGAATGGAGCGCCGGTTACGACCGAAATGCTGCGCTCCATGTGCCGGGCGATGCAGTCGCCTCTTCGTGCGTCGCGGGTCGCAGTTTGGCTGGGCGGTTGCTGCGGCCTGGGCGTAGTGGATTTCGATCGTGAAGCTACGGCTCCTCTCATCCTTGAGAGTGAATCGGGTGCCGTCCTGGCGGCGGATATCAGGCTGGATGACCCGGCTACGCTGCGCGGAGCGATGGGCCTGCCTGGGCTGGGAACGGATGCTGGCCTTGCGGCGGAGGTGCTCGACAGGCAGGGTGCGGCTGGGGCGGCAGAGCTGGCGGGGGATGTGGCGCTGGCGCAGTGGATGCCGCGCGAACGGCGGTTGCTGCTGGTGCGGGATGCCCTCGGCATCCGGCCGTTGGCCTACCATCACACACCCGGCGAGCGCTTTGTGTTCGCTTCCTCTCCTGCGGGCATCTTTGGTTCCGGCCTGGTGGAGCGCATGCTGGATGATGCCGCGCTGGCACGCGAAGCGGTCTCCCGGCACAGTCACGAGTCCAGCCTGTTCGTTGGCGTTCACGAGGTGCGGCCTGGGCAAACCATCGCAGTGACACCGGCAGGTGTCGAGCGGAAGGTGTACTGGCAACCGAAGCGGCAGGCACGGCGGCACCGCCGGACGGAAGATGCGGTGGAGGAACTGCGGGGCCTGCTGCATGTGGCTGTGACGTGCCGGCTGGGCGTGACCGCGCCGGTGGCGGCGCATCTGAGTGGTGGTCTCGACTCGTCGTCGATTGCGGTGATGGCTGCGCGTGGGCTGTCAGGGGCAGGGCGCGCCCTGTATGCGTACTCGTTCCTGGGAGACGCATGGCCGGGTGTCCCATTCGACGATGAAGCGCCATTCATCCAGGCGGTGCTGCGTCAGGAGCCGTCGATCCGGTGGAAGCGGATTGAGGCGGCGCTGACGGAGGACTGGCTGCATGATGAGTATTTTCCTGACCGTGCGGTTTCCACGCGGAGCGATACGCCTGAGCACACGGCCTTCGGGGACGCGAGCGAACAGGGCGCTGCCGTCCTGCTGTCCGGGTGGGGTGGCGATGAGGGCATTACCTTCAATGGCAGGGGCGCCCTGGCGGCGGCATTCAAAGGTTTCCGGTGGGGTTATCTCAGCCGGGAGATGGTCGCATTGCGGCGTCAACGTGGCTTCCGGCTGCGCAACACCTTCATTGGGGATGTGCTGCAGCCGTTGCTGCCGGCGGAGTCGATGAACCGGGTTCGCCGCACGGCGGGGCGGCCATCGCTCATTGCCGTTCCATCGGGGAAGACTTTTATTCAGCCGCACCTGCATCCGCAGATTGAACAAGCGGATTTTGTGCTTGGTCCTGATCCGTTGCGCAACCAGCTTGCTTTGCTCACCTCTCCGCATCTGGCGTATCGCACAACTACGTACGCCATGATGGCGGCACGCCACGGCATGGCGGTCAGCTTCCCATTGCTTGATCGCCGGGTGGTGGAATTTGCCCTGTCTATCCCGCCAGACTGGCACATACGGGATGGCTGGAAGCGCGCGCTTGTACGCGATGCCATGAAGGGGGTTTTGCCGCCTGAGATTGAGCGAAGGCATACCAAGCTTGCGCCCATCCCCCGCCTGATGTTTGAGTATGCGAAGAAGCGCGAAGAGATTTGTCAGCGCGTGGCTGAGCTTGCCGCGCATCCGGTTGTAAGCCGCATCTTCGACATGGGGACGATGGCTGCTGTTGCCGCATCGATACCGCCGGTGCAGCGCGCCACCGGACCCGGCGATGTGAGCATGGTGCCGACGTTCTCCCGGGCGTTTACCTGTGCGATGTACGTGGAGCAGATGTTCTGAGGTGATGAATCGTGCGTATTGACACGCATTTCTCATGTGAGTTTCGGTGGTGACGCAAGATTTTTTTCGTGCGTGACAAGAGCCGAAAGCGGACTGTTTCCTTACATAATGTGTGACATTTTCATTGACGGATAGTGCCTGCCGGAGCAGAATCAATCTCACAATTCCCCTTGTAATGCGACATTCTGCGCAGGCGGAATGCCGGACGTGCCTCCCCCGCACGATAGGCACGTTGAGTTCAGCGCACGATCAAAAGCGGCTCTATCGCCGAGGCTGTCCGTTCGGAGGCTCACCTTGAAGGCCACACGTATTCTTTCGCTCATCGCACTTGCTCTGCCGATCTCCGCCATGGCGGACCAGCTGGTTCCAGCAGGATCGATCATCAGCTGCACCGTCTCAGAGAAGGTATCGTCCAAAACCCTGCACGTGGGAGATCCGGTGATGTGTACGCTGGGCCACACGGAGCAGTATGGCCGTTCGCAGTTTCCCTATGGGGCCTACCTGATGGGCCATTTTTCCGAGTACAAGGATCCGGGCCACTTTGTGGGCAAGGGGTACATGGTGCTCGACTTCGACCGCATGATCGTGCAGCCGGATACGATCGTGCCGATCAATGCCCGCGTGGTGCAGGATTCGGCCAAGCTGCCGGTGGATGCGGATGGCAAGATTCACGGCAAGGGCCATCCGGTGAAGGACACCGTTACCTGGCTCATCCCGGTACTGTGGCCAATCGATTTAATCAACCTGCCCCGCCGCGGGCCGACGCCCACGCTGAAGCCAGAGACCAGGCTGACGCTGCGGGTGATGGATGACTTTGGCATCCCCACGCCGATGGAAGACGCCGTGCGCAAGCCGGCGCTGATCGCCCGCCAGACGCCGGACGAGCCGACGTACGAAAGCTACCGGCCGCAGGCGCCGATTGAGCGGCAGCCACAGTATGCTCCTCAGCCGCAGTATCAGGCGTATGCGCAACCGAGTTCGCCGGTGGTGGTGAACCTGGTGCAGCCTGCGCCGCAACAGCAGCCCATCATTATTCAGCAGGCTCCGCAGCAGCAACCGGTGTACATCCAGCAACAGGCGCCACAGCAGCCGGTGATTGTGCAGCAGGCGCCGCCCGTGGTGTATAACAACTACCCGCCACCGCCTCCGCGTTATGCGCCGTACCGGTATTACTACTATCGCGGGTATTGAGTTCGTCCTGACGTGTCTGCAAGAGGTCTCTTCGGAGACCTCTTGCTGTTTGCGGTCGAGCCGATTGGCCGCAGGGTGCATCCTAGACCGGTATGCGTGTTCAAGAGATCAAGACTTCTGTTCTGAAGCTGGTGTACGAGGAGGACGGCCCGAAAGATGGCAAGCCCGTCATTCTGGTGCATGGCTGGCCTGATTCACCGCGGACGTACGACAAGGTGCTGCCGGTGCTGCATGCGGCCGGCTATCGTACGTTTGCGCCGTACCTGCGCGGTTATGGGAAGACGGAGTTCCGGTCGCCGATGTTTGGGCGCAAGCCGAAGCGGACGGGGCAGCCTGTCGCATTTGCGCGGGATGTGGTCGACCTGGCAGATGCGCTGAAGCTGAAAACCTTCGACTATGTGGGGCATGACTGGGGTGCGCGCACGGGATATGCGCTGGCTGCGCTGTTTCCGCAGCGGCTGGAGCGGATGGTGGCGATCTCTGTGCCGTTTGAGCCGGGCCCGGCGCAGCCGCCCAGGCTGACACAGGCGCAGGCGATCTGGTACCAGTGGTATCTGTGCACGATCCCTGGAGAAAAGGCGTTCCGCAAAGACCCGGTGCCCTATGGCAAGCGCATGTGGGATACGTGGAGCACGGAGGGCTGGTATGGCGCGGCAGACCTTGCCGAAGCCGCGAAGAGCTGGACGGGCAAAGACTTTGCCGATGTGGTGCTGCACAGCTACCGCTCGCAGTGGGGGCATGCGGAGCGCGATCCGGAGTATGGGGTGCTGCAGGCGCGGTTTGAGAGCACGGTCACGCTCGACGTACCGACGCTGTTGCTGCAAGGGTTGGATGACCGCTGTGAGCTTGCGGAGACGACCGATGGTGCTGGACGATACTTCACCAAGGGCTATCTCCGCATCCTGATGGAGGGTGTGGGGCACTTTCCGCAGCGCGAGAATCCGGCGTGGGTGGCAGAGGAGATCGTGCGGCATCTGCGGGGACGTGCGTGATGGACGAGCCAATGCAGCCGAGCGACCTGATCGTGAGGCATTACCAGGTCGAAGGCCGTGTGCAGGGCGTCGGCTTTCGCTGGTATGTCCATGGCGAGGCAGCGGAACTTGGGCTGCGCGGATGGGTGCGCAATACAGACGATGGCGCGGTTGAGGCCGTCGCAGCGGGCTCGCCGGAGCAGATGGAGGCTCTGGAGGCCGTGCTGCGGAAGGGTTCGCGCGGCAGCCGCGTGGATCGCATTCGTATCCACAACCTGGTGGAGAGCGAGGCCGAGGGCTTGAAGGAGTTTGTGATTGAGGGCGCGTTCTAGGCGGACGCGTTTAAGCTGCTCGCCTACAATGGAGTTATGTCGCACATGATCAATTGCGAGCCCTTGAAGGAGCTCATCCGCACTGTTCCTGACTTTCCGAAGCCGGGCATTCTGTTCTATGACATCACCACGCTGCTGAAGGATAAGACCGGCTTTGCGCAGATGATTGATGCGTTTGCGGCGTACTACATCGACAAGGATGTAGACCTGGTGCTGGGGATTGAGGCGCGTGGGTTCATCTTTGGGCCGGCCATGGCGTACCGGCTGAATGCGGGCTTTGTGCCGGTGCGCAAGCCGAAGAAGCTGCCGGCGGCGACAGCGAAGGTGACGTATGACCTGGAGTATGGGTCGGATTCGCTGGAGATTCACCTGGACGCGATTCAGCCGGGGCAGCGGGTGGTGATTGTGGATGACTTACTGGCGACGGGCGGGACGATGCAGGCGACTGTGCAGCTGGTGAAGCAGCTTGGCGGCGAGATCGCCGGTGTGGCGTTCGCGGTGGAGCTGGACTTCCTGAAGGGACGGTCGAAGTTCCCTGAGGTGGATGTGTACTCGCTGCTGCACTACGACGAATAGCGAGTCTTAATTCACGAAGAAAGGCCACGCTGGATGAGCGTCCTTTTTTGCGTATGGGCGGTGATGGCGCCAGTCAGGATCGGTGTGCGAATGCGGCAGACGGACCAGCGTTCGCATCGGCCTGATCTCCAAGGTTCATGGCTGCGATGAGACCGTCCTTTACAGTGAACACGTGCAGCACCTCGCTGTCGGACAGAACATCCCCTTGGAGGCTCTTGACGAGTTGGTGCACCCGGACGCTGGTTTTGCCTCCGTCTTGCTGGGTCATTGCAAGCGGTTCGACATGCGGATCGAACTCGCCCCATTGCCGTGTCCAATAGGCGCGGATCTCTTCTTTTCCGACGACCTTGCCGCCCTCCGAAGCCCTGGGCCAGCTCACATCCTCCGTCATCAGCGCTAATGCACCGTCGATGTCCCGCTGGTTGAATGCGGAGTACGCCCGCTCCATGATGGTCCTGGTGTCTGCCATGCATCCTCCTGTGAGGCGCTACTGTGCGAGTACCTTTTCTGTGTCGATGATAGTGAAGGCGCCGGAGTCGACGGCGAAAGCGTGGAGAAGGTAGGCGTGGCCTGCGCCGAAGAGGGTGAAGACGCGGTCGCCGGGCTGTGCCATGCGGCGGATGTTTTCCACGATGATGAGATTACGCGCATGCCATCCGCCGACCCAGTTAGCGCCGGGATGCGCGTCGTTGCCGCCCATATGTGCAAACTGGTAGTAGATGGCGTTATCCGCTGCCAGACGTTCCGGAAGGTTGGCGCGGCGGTACCAGTCGATGAGTGCGTGTGACTGCAGGTAGGCGGTTTGTTCTGACACCACTGCCTTGCCGAACGCCATCAGATCGTCGAAGTCTTTCTGCTGGCCGTGGGCGGCAGCGTATTTTGGGAAGTCATAGGCATCGTCAGGGCCGGGCGGCCCATCCTGAAAGTCCACACAGTCCACCCTGGGTAGGTTCATCTTCGCCGCCAGGCGGAAGCCGATCTGTTCGCGTTCATTGCGCGTGAGCGTGTACTTGCCTGCGCGGTAGTCCGCATATCGCATATCGAAGTCTGGCTGCTGTTTGGGATCGCATTCCAGTGCGACGCGGTTTGGCTTGAACCGCGCCAGGTGATCGACGATATCGATGATCTCCGCCTGGCGTTTCGGCGTGAGAACATCGTCCACCTGCATGTTGGCCATATCGTGGCCGGGATTGTTAAGGTGCGCTGTGCCCAGGATGAGCAACTGCGGCTCTTGCGCCAGCGCGGGAAGGGCCACAAGCAGGGCCACAGCGAGGGAGGCGATTCGTGTGCGGGTCATGCTTGTACATACGGACTCGGGGCGGATGCAGTTCCAGGCTGGCGATGAAATTGCTATGCAAACAGCAGGCAGCTCGGCCCGTCGATCTCAACGTACGACGAACGTGGGCTGAGCAGGCCGGTTGCCGGGTCTACGGGGAAGACCGAGATATCGGCAGAGTACTGGTTGGCGCTGAGGAACCATTTGCCGGTAGCGTCGAAGGCGATGTGGCGCGATTCCTTGCCGGGATTGTTGATCTCCTGCAGCAGTTCGAGCGCGCCGGTTCCGGGGTTGATCACGTAGACGACGAAGCTGTTGAAGTCGCGGTTGGAGGCGTAGAGGAACCGCATGTCGTACGAGAAGATCATCTCGCACGCTTTCAGATTGGTGGGTTCCATGCCGGCCGGCAGGGTGCGGATCGTGCTTAGCTCAGTGAGCGTGCCAAGCTCCGCATCCCAGGCCAACTGGTTGATGGTGGAGTTGAGCTCGTTGATGTTGTAGATCCACTTGCCGTTGGGATGGATGAGGATGTGGCGAGGACCTGCGCCGGGTGCGGCGTTCCAGCGGTCGGGTGTGTGCCATGAGAGCTTGCCTGTTGCCTTGTCGAGCTTGAGAACGAGAATGCAGTCGAGGCCGAGGTCGTTGACGAGAACAAAGTTGCCGCCGGGCGCGATGTAGGCGCAGTGCGGGTGCGGTGCTTCCTGCCGGTGCCTGATGGGGCCGATGGCTACGGGTGGAACCTGGATGAGCGACGCCACGCTGAGACTACCGTCGGGGCCGCAGAGGAACGAGGCGACGCTGGCACCGGTGTAGTTGGCGCTGAGCAGGATGCGACCGTCCTTAGAGAGTGAGGCGTGGCAGCCGCCGGGGCTGCCGCAGTCTGCCTGCGAAATCTGAGTGAGCGTTTGCGGGGTGCTTTCGTCGTCTGCTGCCGTGGCGTAGCTTGCGGCGACGGCGTTGCCGAAGTCGCCGCCGAGGATGGTGTAGAGCGGCGAGTGTGTGCCCGCTTTCATGACCAGGTAGCTGGGGCTTAGGCCGGGAGCAACGAGTTGCGGCTCGGTGAGTTGGCCGTCCTTGAAGAAGGCGGCGAAGATGCCGGGACCGTCGCCTTCGCCTGGCCGAGGATTACTGGTTCCGATGAATACTCGCTGAGGTGCCGTGCCTGCTTCATGGGCCATTTGATGCTGCTCCTGCCGGGGGACTGTGTTCGCCGTCTCCTGTTGGATGCGGATGCGCTCGTCGCGCTGGAGGTAGCCCTTGCGGCGAAACCAGTCTGTCATGCGCTCCTGTAGCAAGGCGAGTGGGACGCGCAGGCCGGCTTCCATGAGGCCGTCGGTGATCGGCAGGGTGTCGTCGAAGATGGCGTCGTTGGTGAAGTTTCGCATGGCGAAGCTGTCGAGCCATTGGACCGGGCAGGGGATCGCGTCACCTGAGAGAGCGATGCGATCGATGCGGAGCCTGCGGACAAACATTGCGTTACGCCCAGAGGGTGCGGCAAGAACGCTGCGGGCGAGCGCGGCTGCTGCGGGCAGCGTGGCGAGGAAGTGTCGACGGTTCAGCACGTGATGAGGCCTCCTACGTCCCAGGTGCGCGTTTGCACTACGCGATCCATAGCCTTGCCGGGAAGGGCACCACTATAGCCTGAACGGTATATGTTGGGCACGAAGTCTTGCGCCTATGATCCAAGGATTTCGCTACGGCTCGCCGGGCAGGTGGCCTGCGTAGTCTTCAGGGCGAACGCTGTTGTCGATCACCGGCAGCAATGGCAGGTTGAGCGTGCTGCCGGCCTCGCTGACCACGGCGTTTACGTTGTCCAGCACTTCGGCCACAGTCATGGTGTACATCTCGCGGCCGTTATCATAGCCGTTTTCGAGGATTTTCTTAAGATACAGTCCGGCGGCCTGCGCTGCGGCGTAGTCGGTGATGACGTAGCCGGTGTTGCGCTTCATCTCAATCCAGGCAATGTTTGGCATGGCGATCCACATGGGCCGGCCGCTGACGTCGAAGCGAATGTCCGTGGCGTCGGCGTGGCGCGTGGCGATGGCGACGACAGTGCCCTTCCACGTGCAGTGCAACTGCTCACCGGTCCATTTGTCGACTACGCGGAAATCCTCATACATTGCATGCTCCTGTGCCGTTTGGGGCGCTAGTGCAAGCGTAGAAGGTCGCGCGTGCTTCGGCAAGTTGGGCGCGGTTCTGAGTCGTGGTCAGTTTGAATCCAGGGACATCGTTGCAATGGAGCAAAAAACGCCGAAGGTGACGAGGAAGTTGATAACCGCAAAGATCAGCGCGTAGACATAGGGTTCAATATGAGCCAGTTTGAGCACTATCAAAAAGGTCACAGCGCCGACCAGGCCCGAGATCATGAAGCGGCGCAGCATGCCAAACATCCTCTCAGCAAAGCCCTTTACTGCACGACGCCACTGTCGCCGCCTGCTCCACGGCGAATGGGTGGGGCGGCTGCCTGCACCTTCCAGCCGTTGGTAGTGAGCACGAGAGTGGTTTGCGCTGTGTTGGTGGCGTTCAAGGCCGTGGCAAGCTGCGGGAAGGCGTTTTGCGTCTCAGGCACGCGGGCCCAGTCCTTCACGTCGCCCAGGGTCCACGTGTAGTTCACGGCGGTGGTTGCACCGGGCTGCGTGCCTGCGGGCGTGTTGCTTACGATGTCTTTGACCCGGCGATGCGCGTAGCAGAAGTTGCCGTAGCCGGGCTGCGTGGGATCGGGCGTCCAGTTTCCACGGCCCTTGTCGGTCAGGTCGTAGCTGTTGGCTGCTTTCTTGATGACCAGCAGCTTTGTCTTCTCAACGGGTGTGCGCGTCAACAGGCCCTGGTCCACGAGGGCGTCAAAGGGCTGGACGGCAGATGCGTCGTCCTTGTCGTGCTGCTGGGGCAGTTGCAGCGGGTTCTGCCACAGGCACTCGGGGTACTGGTCGTAGTAGCTGTTGATGGCGGTCTTCAGGTTGCTGGTGTCGTCCACCTTTTTGTTGCAACCGGCGAAGGTAGCGAGTGCTACGGCAGACAACGTTGCAGCAGACGCAAGGCAATGCAGAGAAGGGCGCATGGTGTGGTCTCACTTTCGCAAACGGCAGCGTGGCCACTCCATGCTGCTCACTGACTAAGTAAGATGCAGCCGGGCGATCTGTGCCGCCTACGTGTGGAGAATCAGGCCGTATGCGTAACAAGCGCGGCGGACTTGTTGCGCCACACCGCAAACAATGCGATGGAGATGAGCACGAGCGCGGTGGTGAGGCCGATCCAGAGGCCGAAGACGCCCGTGTGCGCCCAGAAGCAGAGTGCTGCGCCGAGCGGTAACCCGATGGCCCAGTAGCCGATGAGGTTGGCGAGCATGGAGATGCGTGTCTCACCCATGGCGCGCAGGGCGCCGCTGGCGATAATCTGTACGCCGTCGAAGACCGCAAAGAGCGATGCGAGCGCGAAGAGCGGGATGCCGATTGCGATCACCGCTGCATCATGCGTATAGAGCAGGATAAGCGGGCGTGGGACTGCAAAGAACAGAAGGGTGATGAGCACCATGAAGCCTGCGCCAAGAGCCAACGCGAGCAGCGCGGAGATGCGTGCACGCCTGGGATCGCCTGCACCCAGGGCGTGACCGATGGAGACGGCTGCGGCAGCGCTGATGCCGAGCGGCACCATGTAGGCGAGCGCTGCGTAGTTCAGCACGATCTGGTGCGCTGCGAGTGCCGCAGGAGACAACTTGCCCGCAAGGATCGTTGCGAGACCGAATGCGCCCACCTCAAGCACAAGCTGCGATGCGGAGGGCAGGCCGAGGCGAAGCAGTTCGCGCATCTCGCGCAGGACGGGCCGCGACCAGTGGGCAAAAAGGGGATGGCCGCGCTGCTTCTCATAACGCCATGCGAAGGCGAAGAGCGTGACAGCCATGAGCACGCGCGACGCCACGGTGGACATGGCTGAGCCTGCGACGCCAAGAACAGGAAAGCCAAGCTTGCCGTTGATGAGGACATAGTTGCCGCCCCAATTGATGAGGTTGGCGCCGATGAACGTGAGCGTAATGACGCGAACTTGTCCGACAGCCTGCAGGTAGCGCCGTGATGCCGCATAGAGCAGCAGCGGCAATGTGCCCAGCAGCAGGATGCGGATATAGGTGGTGGTCGGGTGTACCAGTTCGGGCGCTATGCCAAAGTGCGGAATGAAGATCGAGAGGACAAACGTAAGGAGCATCAATAGCGGCGCAGCCACCAATGTGATGTAGACGCCCTGCGCCAGCCAGCGATGGCAGGCTTCGTGGTCGCCACGGCCGTAGGCGTGGGAGATGACGGTATCGAGGCCAAGCATGATGCCCAAGCCAAACAGCGACGGCGCGTAGTACAGCGCGTTACCCAGCGCGACAGCGCCGATGGCCACGGGACCGAGGCGGCCAACCATGATGACGTCGACAACGCCCTGCAGCATCCAGCCCAGCTCGGCCAGTACTACGGGCCATGCGAGCTTGAGCATGGGGCGCAGTTCCGTGCGCCATGTGGCTTGGGAGGACATCCTGTTAGTTTATCGAGATCGAGAGCTCCGCGTGTGGATGCATTTGCGGCACTGCAGATGTTGCAGCCATCCTGCGTAGCAGGACCGAGTTCTACATGTAATCCACGCCGTACTGGACTGGTATCTGTGTGAAGGCGATGCGCGTAGGCGCGCTTTCTTTTGCGGGGAGCATGCCTGCGAAGTGGAGGGTGGTGTGGCCGTATTTCAGGTTGAGCTTGTCGAGGGTGCGGCTTAGCTCTTCGCGCTTGTCGGGGTCCTGGAAGAGGGTGGGTTGTTGCTCGCCTTCGTTGATGAGGCGGCCGAGTGTTACGCCGACGAAGAAGGGGCGCTGGTGCTCCGGGCCTTGCGGGCGCTGCTGCCATAGCTTGCCGAGTGTTTCGAGGAGTGTGAGTGTGTCGTTGCAGGTTGGGAAGCGGGCTTCCATGCCCCAGCCCTCGTGCCTGATGCCGGATTGGTGTTGCTTGATTTTCGCGGACTTTCCAGATGGTCCGTAGGCTCCGTCCATCTCAAAAGCAGATGCCTTTGACGAGCTCAGGGCAGGCTCCTCCACTTCGCTCCGTTTCGGTCGGGATGACGAATCAAAAGAACCACTACGTTTGTTCTCGACTTCGTCACGGGTGAGTTGATACCGGATGGTGAGTGCGAGCGAGCCGGCGCGGAGCTTTTCCATGCGGAGGCGCATGGCGGCTTTGTGCAGCAGCTTGTGGGCGACGGCCCAGGAGCCTTCGACGCTGCGGCGATCCGGGCCGAGGACGTGGGAGTGGCCCAGCGACTTCTGCATGTCGTTGGGAATGGGCGCGCCGTCGTCGCCGGTGCTGTGGCCGCGCAGCCAGTGGTACAGGCGGTCGCCCCACACGGAGTTCCACAGCTTGTGCATGCCTTCGCGGTCGAGTTCGAGCAGCTGCGGCATGGTGGTGATGCCTTTGCCGATGAGCATCTGCTCGGTGCGTGCGCCGACGCCGGGCAGGTCGCGGAGTTCGAGTTGTGTGAGTGCGCGCGGCAGTTGCGACGGCAGCAGGCCGATGAGGCCGTCCGGCTTTTGCATGTCGCTGGCGATTTTGGCGAGGTAGCGGTTGGGCGCCATGCCGATGGAGCAGCGGAGGGTTTGGCCTACGTCGTCCTTGATGGCCTGCTTGATGTCGAGGGCGATCTGGCGTGCACGGGGCGGCTCCTGCTCGCGGCCGATGAGCTGGCAGCAGACCTCGTCGATGGACGGCACGTGCGCGACCGGGCAGACGCGTTGCACGGCATCGTGGATGCGATGGGAATACTCGGCGTAGGTGGTGTGATTGCCCTGGACAAGGATGATGTCGGGGCAGACTTTCTTCATGTCGCTGACGCGTGTGCCGGTCTTGATGCCGTGGGCCTTGGCCTCATAGCTGGCGGCGATGGCGACGGTGGTATCGCCGAGGGTGGGCACCACGGCGATGGGGCGGTCGCGGTACTCGGGGTGAATCTGCTGCTCGACGGATGCGAAGAAGCTGTTGAGGTCGACGTGGATAAAGCAGAAGCGATCCTGGCTCGAAGCACCTGGTTTGGAGCGATCCGGATTGGCGAGGAAGGGATCCATGCGCGGCGCCTGATGATTCTTAGTGTATCGCTACATTCGCCGGATGTTCGCTGCTGATCTTCGCTGCTGGGAAGTGGCGTCCGGCGTTTTACCATCGGAGGCATGGTGTGCTGCGTGGTGCTGAACTGGAACGGCTGGCAGGACACGCTTGCGTGTCTGCGCTCGCTTGAGGGCCAGACGCACCAACCATTGCATGTGCTGGTCGTGGATAACGGCTCGACAAATGACTCAGTTACGCAGATGCGTGGGTTTATCGCAGGTTCGAGTGGGCCTTCGAAGTTCACGTTGATTGAGACAGGCGCCAACCTGGGGTTTGCCAAGGGCACCAACGTTGGCGTGCGCGAGGCGTTGCGGCTTGGCTGCGACTACGTGTGGGTGCTGAACAACGACACAGAATGCCCGCCGGACACGCTGGAAAAGCTGGTGCGGACGGCAAAGGCGAATCCCGGAGCGGGCATTATCGGAACGGTTTTGCTGTATCACCACGATCCGTCGCAGGTGCAGGCGTGGAGCGGTGGCCGGATCAGCCGGTGGACCGGCACGTCTCGGCACTATGTTGCGCCGACGCCGCAGGTGCGCGGCAGCTACGTTACGCTGGCCAGCGCGTTGGTTCGGGCCGAGGTGTTTCGCGAAGTCGGCCTACTCTACGAGGGCGCCTTCATGTATTACGAGGACGGTGACTTCGGCGTCCGCATGGAGGACTCGCGGTGGACGATCGCCGTTGCGGAAGATACCGCGGTGCTGCATAAAGAAGGCGCCAGCGCCGGCGGCGTGCGCACGCCGTTCATGGAGCAGATCACAACCGTGGCCGGGCTGAAGTTTCTGCGAAGGCATGCGCCCGCGCCAATGGTGTCGATGCCGTTGTACGTGGTGCTGAAGCTGGCGAATCGCGCCCGGCGGGGCGAATGGGCAGGTTTATGGGCGGTACTGCGTGCTGTGCCGGAATACCTGCGGCAAGGTGTGTGAGTGATCCGGCCAATTCGCTGAAATGTGCCCAAGAGAGTTAAGACGATTGTAGTGCGACTGAAATTACACTGACTCGCAGGTAGTTAGCTTGACAGCCACGCTAAAAAGCGCCATCCTGATACTCAAAAGCACAACAGAATCTCAACCGTGCCACAAAGCGCGTTTCCGCGCGCCTGATGGATCCGGTGAGCGATAGGTGTTCGTTTGCCTGCATTCGCAGGCGCGGCACCGACTTCAGGAGGCAGTACCCCATGAACAAGCTTTTGCTCACCGTGCCGCTGGCATTTGCCAGTGTTGCGGCTTACGGCCAGGCGGTGTCGGTAAACGGTGGCGCCATTCAGGGCACCATCACCGACGCGTCTGGCGCGAACGTTTCCGGCGCGTCCATCACCATCACCAGCAAGGACGAAGGCAGCGTACGGAAAGAGACGACGGACAAGGCCGGCTTTTACAGCGTAGGTCCGTTGAACCCAGGCAGTTACGTGATCCTGATCGAGGCCTCGGGTTACGAACGGCTTGAGATCACCACGCGCATCCTTACGGGTACCGCAACGCCGGGCAGCTTCAAGCTGTCGGTTGGCAAGTCCAGCGAAACGATCGAAGTCACCGCGGGCGACATCCAGGTGAACACGGAGCAGGCAGGCGTGAGCGACGTGATTACGCGCGAACAGATTGCCAGCCTGCCGGTGAACGGCCGTAACTTCCTTGACCTTGCGCAGATTGAACCGGGCGTGCAGCTCACCAATGGCAACACCTTCGATCCGACCAAGTCGGGCTACACGGGCATTTCGGTCAATGGCACGTCGGGGCGTACGACCCGTATTTTGCTTGACGGCGCGGACATTACCGATGAGTTCGTGGGTACAACGATCTTCAACGTGTCCTCGGGCTCGATCGACGAGTTCCAGTTGAGCCGTTCCACCCAGGGTGTGCAGGGAGAAGTGACGTCGCAGGGCGCCGTCCAGGTTTCCACGCGGTCGGGCACGAACTCGATCCACGGCGAAGCGTTCTACGTCTTCCAGGATCAGCGGGCGCTCGATGCGAACCCGAATGCGATTGCTCCCCACATAGCGCCTTACTTCCAGCGCAACCAGTACGGCGGCAGCGCCGGCTTTCCAATCCTGAAGGACAAGTTGTTCGGCTTTGCCAATGCAGAACGCATTCAGCAGAACAGCGCTTCGCCCTCGAACCTGGGCAACGTGTTTACGACTGCGGGCAACAATCCCGTGGGTCAGACGACGACCCTTGGTCAGCTGTTCCCAACGGTCGGCACGCCGTATCACCAGACCTACTCCGCCGGACGCCTGGACTACAACGGACCGTTGGGTGGACGCTACTTTGCCCGCCTGAACTATAACGTGGACTCGACGCTGACGGCTGGCGGCACAACGCGCTTTGCGGCGTACCCCAACCGGGATAACACGTGGGGAACTGCGTTTGGCGCTGACTTCGCGAAGGGCCGCTTTACCCACTCGTTCCGCGGTTCGTATGAGAAGTTCCACAACCTGATTGTGGACGGCAGCTCTGCTTCCGGCTATGACCCGCTCGTCACGACGAACGGTCCAGTCGCGGTGAGCTATTCCGGCCAGATCTACTTTGGACCGAACGCGAACGCACCGCAGGCGACCTACCAGTCGGACAAGCAGCTGCGTTACGACGGCAGCTACACGGTCGGCGCACACAACATCCGCTTCGGCAGCGCACTCAACCGCATTCAGTCGGGTGCATATGCCGCGTTCTACGGCATCGGACCCCGCCTGAACCCGACGGTCAACAACCTGCTGGCGGGTAAGGTCACTTCGACCAATCCGCTGGGTCTGGGTTGCAGCGGCGTGGTTGGCGCGGCTGCCTGCCCCGGTGACCCGATCAACGGCTACAACACCAGCTCTGCCACCATGGGCAACGGCCAGGGCTACAGCAACAACGTGCCTGCCTTCGGCCTGCCTGGCGGCGGCACACCGTCGTGGCGCTACTCATTCTATGTGGCGGATGCGTGGAAGATTACACCGAGCATGACGGTTACGGCCGGCGTCCGGTATAGCGCGGACACCAACCGCGAGAACAACGCGGTCAAGCTGCCCACCTGCGCGGACGCCAGCGCAACGGTGGTGTATGCCTGCGGCACGGCTGCCGGCACCACGACGCTGTTCAGCCTGTTCCAGCCCTCGTACACGCAGTCCAACGTGAACCAGCCGAACAGCAACTTCGGACCGCAGCTTGGCGTGGTGTACTCGCCGGGTAACCACAAGACGGTCTTCCGTGCGGGCATCGGCATTTACTACGAGAGCGTTGTGTTCAACAATCCTTCGAATGCCGAAGGCGCGCTGTTGAAGACAGCTCCGTCCTACGCGTCCAAGAACCCCTGCACCTCGCTTACGGGCATCACGTTCCCGGATGGTTCGATCGTAACGACGACGCCGGACGGCACGTCGTTTACCACGAACTGCCTTGGACGGACGCTGGCGCAGTCGGCATCGCAGTTCGCCGCACTGGAGAAGTCGTACCAGGCAAACGCTAAGGCGAATTCCAGCATTGTGAACGGCAGCTACCTTGGTAACACGCTGAACGCGAGCGGCCTGTACGCCCCTAACTACAAGCAGCCGTTGTCGGAGCAGTGGAACGCCGGCGTACAGCGCGAGTTGTTCAAGGGCGCAGTGCTCAGCGCAGACTACATCCACAACACAACCCTGCGGATCGGTCAGACCATCGACCTGAACCACCAGGGTGCTGCGCGTAACTTCAATTCGGCAAATGCACTTGCGGCAATCAATCGCGTTTCTCCCCTTGTCACAACGGCATCGTGCGGCACGGCTACAGCTGCCACTGCACAGTCCGTCGTTGCCTGCATTATTAGCAACGGCACCGGGGCAACGCACCAGGCGGTGAGCATTTCCACGTTCGCCAGCCAGGGACTCGATTCGGCTGCGTCCTATACCAACAGCAGTAATTGGAAGTACGCAGGTAAGACGACACCCGCGGCCTTCACCGGCAGCAATGTGGATCTGGGCAGCGGTTCGTTCATTCGTCCTTCGGGCCGGTCGGGCTACGATGCACTGCAGCTTGTGTACCGCCAGTCCACCGCGAACCCGGTTCGTGGCATTACGCACGCCAACCTGCAGGTGTCGTATAACCTGTCGCGGGTTGTGTCGAATCTGACGTCGAGCGATGAGTTCTTTACCTCGGGCGCGTACGATGCCGATAGCCCGAACCAGTACATCGGGCGCAACAGCCTCGACCGGACGCATGAGCTTTCGTTCGGTGGCTCGATCAATCCGAAGTATGGTCCGGAAATCGGTATCATCGGCCACTTCTTCTCGGCGCAGCCCTCGAACATGACGCTGGACTCGAGCCTCAGCTCGGGTAACATCTTCATCTCGGATATCACAGGTGACGGCACCACGGGCGACATCGCACCGGGTACGCTGCCTGGCGATTACATGCACCGCTTCGGCCCCACCTCGCTGGCGCAGTACGTCTCCACCTTCAACAGCACGTATGCCGGCACGCCGACTCCTGCCGGCAAGGCAGTGATCGCCTCTGGCCTGATGACGCTCTCGCAGCTCACCGCGTTGGGCGGCGTGATCCAGCCGATCGCAAGCCTGCCGGCCACACGCGGCAACGCAAATCCGATGTTCCGTTCGATGGACGTGAACTTCTCGTACCCGATCCGCTTCAACCGGTTCCACGAGGGTCTGGCTCTGGTGCCGAAGATCGCCTTCTACAACGTGGGCAACTTCAGCAACTTTGCCAATGTGACCGCGTCCACGCTGCAGAACACCACCACTGCCGGCGGCTCGCCGAACAACCCGGCCACCAACAGTGGTTCGGGCAGCGCAGGCTATCTCAACGGCATTAACGACTTCGGTTCGTACTCCAACCGTCGTACGTATCGCGGTGTGGGTACGTTCTCACAGGGCGCGCCACGCCAGACGGAGTTTCAGCTGCAGCTGAACTTCTAACCGCAAAACGAATGCATAAACGAGGGACCGCTTCGGCGGCCCCTCGTTTGCGTTTACGGCGGTGCCACCCACTGCAGAGGTATGCTCAAAGACAGGATGCCCGGTCACCCCTATCAGCACACGGATCGCGATCTGCTGCGGCGGATTCAACGCGCGGGTGGCCGTGCTGGCTACAAGCAACTCATTCGCGAGCTTGGCATGGGCGGTGGCCGCGAGCGCCGCATGCTGCTGGAGCAGCTGGCCCGCATGGCGGCGCGTGGTGCTCTGGTGAAACTGGATGCCGAGCACTGGGCTCTGCCTGAGACACATTCCGAGCGCGTGAAGCATGACACAGGCCGTCGTGGCTTTGCGCAGGACCTGAAGCGTCGCGCGCACGAGCGGATGGATGGTCGAAGCTCTAACCGCAGCGATCTGGTAGCGGGTAAGCTGTCGCTCCATCGCGATGGTTTTGGTTTTGTGAGACCCACTGACGCCACGGGCATGGATGGCGATGTCTTTATCCCACCGCATGAATTGAACGGCGCCATGCAGGGTGACCAGGTGCTGGTGGAGCCAGCGCCGCCGGGCCGGGATGGCCGCCGCAGCGGGCGCATTGTGCGTGTGCTTACACGACGGAATCCTACGATCGTCGGCATCTTCCACGCGGCGGGTGCACGTGGGCGGCGTGTCGATCATCGCAGCGAGGATGTCTATCTGCGGGGCAGTTTTGTGACGCCGCTGGATGAGCGCATGACGCAGCCCGTGTTGATCGACAACGATCATGATTTGCCGTCGGCAGCCGTTACGCCGCACCGCACGCTGGGTGCTGAAGCTGCGGCGCAGGAGCACCAATGGGATGGCTCTTTCGAAGACCTGCAAGGGCTTGCGGTTGACGTGGAGATCACGCACTATCCCACGGAGCACACGCCTGCGCGCGGGCGGATCATTGAGGTGCTGGGTGATCCCGCGGCGTTTGGTGTGGATGTCGAAATCATCATTCGCAAGCACCATTTGCCGCATGTGTTCCCGGCAAACGTGCTGGCGGAGGCGCAGGATGCAGCGCAGCGCAATGTGGCTTCGCTGGAGGACGAAGAGCTTGCAACGCGGCGTGATTTCCGCCATGAGCCGATCGTGACCATCGACGGTGAGACGGCGAAGGACTTTGATGATGCCGTTATCGTTCGACCGTTTGAGGACGGCACGTGGGAGCTGCAGGTGCACATTGCCGACGTTGCCGAGTACGTGCGCGAGGGTAATGATCTTGATCTTGAGGCGCGGCTGCGCGGCAACAGCGTGTACTTTCCGGACCGCGCGATCCCGATGTTGCCGCAGGAGCTGTCGAACGGCGAGTGTTCCTTGCGGCCGGATGAGGATCGCATGGTGCTGTCGTGCATCGTGCGCATTGACAGTGACGGCAATGTGCTTGGCTACGAGGTGTGTGAGGGGCTGATCCGGTCGGCACGGCGCATGACGTATACCAACGTGCAGAAGATTCTGGACGGAGACGAGCTAATCCGCACGGAATATGCGCCTTTTGTGCAGGATTTTGAGCGGATGTTGGACCTTGCGAAGCGGTTGAATGGCAAACGCGTGCGGCGTGGGTCGATTGACTTTGATTTGCCGGAGCCGGTGATCGAGTTCGATGATCTGGGAGCGATGAAGGGCGTTCGCAAGGCGGAGCGTGCGTGGGCTAACCGGCTGATTGAAGAGTTCATGCTGTGTGCGAATGAGTGTGTCGCGCGCTGGATCGAAGCGTCGGGCGTGCCGGGGATGTATCGCATCCACGAGATGCCAGATCCGAAGCGCATCATCGACTTTGAAGATGCTGCCGCAGCGTTTGGCGTGACGCTGGGCGTGGGTGCGTTGCCGGTGAAGACGCTGACGATGAAGGCGGACCGCCGCGATGCGCAACGACGTTCGGCGCGCGGGCAGGATGCGCACAGGGCACGCGGGCATGAGGTGTCTGAGGCGATTGAAGTCACGCCGCAGATGTATCAGCGGTTGACGGCGAAGATTCAGGGACGGCCGGAGGAGCGCATTCTGAGCTACTTGATGCTGCGGTCGTTGAAGCAGGCGAAGTACTCCGAGCAGAACGAGGGACACTTTGCGCTGGCTGCACCGGCGTATACCCACTTCACCTCGCCCATTCGGCGGTATCCGGATCTGATTGTGCATCGCATGGTGAAGACGCTGCTGGCGGATGGCGCCGATCCTGTTGGTGAGGCAGAGGCGGTAGTTGCGCCGCAGGGATACCTTGGGCTTGATGAGGGGCCAAAGCGCCGAGCGCATCACGACCAACAGTTTGAAGATGTCTATCCGAAGGACGAGCTGGTCGCCATCGCGCAGGAGTGCAGCGAGACGGAGCGGCGTGCGGCTGACGCCGAGCGTGAGCTGATCGAGTGGAAGAAGATCCAGTTCATGCAGGATCGCGTGGGCGAGGACTTCGACGCGATGATTCTGTCAGTGACGAAGTACGGCGCGTTTGTGGAGCTGGGCGAGATGTATGTCGAGGGGTTGGTGCCGATCTTCTCGATGACGGACGACCACTACACGTATCGCGAGAATGCGCGTGAGATCCGTGGCGGCAAGAGCAACAAGGTGTACCGGCCGGGCATGAAGGTGCGCGTTTTGCTGGACCGGATCGATCGAGGCAACCGGCGGTTGCAATTCGCGATCATTCCGGACCACACGGGGGTTGAGGCCGCATCGCCGGAAGGCACGCGGCCGTTCTTGAAACGGCTGGGCAAGACCGCGGAGCGCCGCGAGAAGTTTGCTGCGGCGAACACGGAACGGCCGGCAAAGAATCGTAAGGCGAGCCCGCGTTCTCCAAGCCGCAGCAAGGCTAAGGCTGCGCCGTTAAGTTCCACTTCGCCATTTGCGAAGTTCGGTGCGGATGGATCGCCGGTGCGCAAGAAGAAGAATAAGGATCGCATCGCCGCGAGCAAGGTTAAGAAGGGCAAGAAGCGCTAGATGGCTGCTATGCATCGTAAGCCAGTCTTACCGGTTCTCCCCATCGATGCACTGCTGCCGGAGATCGCGGAGCATCTGCGCGTTCAGCCGAGCCTTGTGTTGCAGGCTGAGCCCGGTGCGGGTAAGACGACGCGTGTGCCGCCTGCGCTGCTGGACCTTGTTGCGGGCGAGGTCGTCGTGCTGGAGCCGCGACGCATTGCGGCCCGTATGGCTGCGCGTCGTGTGGCATGGGAGATGTGTGAGCAGGCGGGTGAGACCGTCGGCTACCAGGTGCGGTTCGAGGAAGTTGCTGGTCCGCGCACACGGCTGCGGTTCGTCACGGAAGGTGTTCTGGTGCGGCGCATGCTCACGGACCCGATGCTCACGGGCGTGGATGCTGTGGTTCTGGATGAATTTCATGAGCGGCATATCGACAGCGACCTTGCGCTGGCGTTACTGCGGCATCTGCAACAGAGGCGGCGCCCTGAGTTGAGGATCATTGTGATGTCGGCCACGCTGGACGCTGCGCCGGTGGCGCAGTGCCTGGGTGATTGCCCGATCGTTACAGCGCATGGACGTGCGTATCCACTGACGATGGAGCACATGCCGTATACGCCGGAGCCGCTGCCGGTGCAGGTGCGCGCGGCAGTGGAGACGTTGCTGCGCGAAAAGCATGCGGGTCACACGCTTGTGTTTCTGCCGGGCGCAGCGGAAATTCGACGTGTGATGCGGGAGTGCGATGGGGTTGCGCGCGCGGCTGGCTTGTTGATGCTGCCGTTGTATGGCGACCTGACGCCCGCGGAGCAGGATCGCGCCGTTGGACCGAGTGTGCAGCCGAAGCTGATCCTGGCGACGAATGTGGCGGAGAGCTCGGTCACGGTGGACGGCGTTACGGCTGTGATTGATTCGGGACTGGCGCGTGTTGCGAGCGACTCGCTTTGGACCGGACTGCAGACGCTGCATGTGCAGCGCGTGAGCCGGGCCTCGGCGACGCAGAGGGCTGGACGTGCGGGGCGAACGGCGCCGGGACGTGTGGTGCGGCTATATCCCGAGCAGGATTTTCTGCAGCGGCCTGCTCAGGATGTGCCGGAGCTTTTGCGCAGCGATCTCTCCGGCCTTTGCCTGCAACTGCGTGGCATGGGTCTAACCGTCGGCGCGTTGCCGTGGCTGGATGCGCCTCCTGCAATGGCGGTTGAGGCTGCGGAGTCGCTGCTGGATCGTCTTGGCGCGGAGGGTGCGACGGGCAGGGCGATGGCGCGGTTGCCGTTGGAACCACGGCTTGCGCGTGTGGTTGTTGAGGCGGAACGGCGTGGTGTGGCTGCCGAGGGCTGCATGGCCGCCGCATTACTTTCCGCAGGTACGTCTGCCGAGAAGAGCGATTTGCTTGAGGCTATGGACGTGCAGGCGGGTGTCTTGGCGGAGGGACGGCCTGATCCGCGTGTGACGCAGACGGCGCAGCAGTTGCGGCGGATCGTGCGCGTTCCGAGAGACGCTCCGCACGGCAGTGATGACGCACTCCTCATATCTGTGCTGGCGGGGTTTCCGGATCGTGTGGCGCGGCGGCGGGCGGGCAAGGTGTTGTTGCTTGCGAATGGGGTCTCGGCCGAGTTTGCGAATGCGCCACCTACCTACGAATTCTTGATCGCGCTGGATGCGGAGGATCGCAAGGACAAGCCGATGCCGGTGGTGCGTATGGCATCGCGGATTGAGCCGGATTGGCTGCTGGATCTGTTCCCGGATCATGTGCGTGAGGGGACTCGGCTGCTGTGGAATGCGAAGGCAGAGCGCGTTGAGGCGGTGACCGAGTTGCGCTACGACGACCTGCTGGTGCAGGAGTGGCGCGATGCGCGACCGGATGCGGCCACTGCTGCGCAGATGCTGGCGGAACGAGCCCTGGAGGCGGGGATAGAGCGGTTCGTGGATGCGGAGGCGCTCGAGAATCTGCAGGCGCGGGTTGCGTTCGCGGGATTGCCGGCGATCGACGCGACGGCTGCTCTGCGCGATCTAGCCGCAGGGCTTAGCGTCTACAGCTTTGCGGAGTTGAAGAAGATTGCGCCGGGCGTGCTGCCGCAACTGGAGGCCACGCTGGATGCGCATCAGCTTCGCGAACTGGCTCCGGCGACGTTGAAGTTGAAGTACGGCAGGCCGCTGAAGGTGCACTATGAGGCCGGCAAGCCGCCGTGGATTGCGTCGCGGATGCAGGATTTCTTCGGCATGGAGGATGGGCCGCGCATTGGGCCGAAGAGGACACCGGTGGTGATGCATCTGCTGGGGCCGAATCAGCGTGCGGTGCAGACGACGGCTGATTTGAAGGGATTCTGGGAGCGGTTGTATCCGGTGGTGCGTCGCGGGTTGATGCGGCGGTATCCGAAGCAGCAGTGGCCGGAACATCCGTTGAAACCGAATGCGCCGCCGAAGCCACCCGGCTAATAAGGTTATCGCCGCGGATTTGGCCGCGCAAAGGTCCCACGCATCCGCTTTGCGTAGGAGTGGGCACACAGGGGCTTGTGAAGCCACTGCAGGCCTGGTGCGTCTAATCTTGTAAGTGCGGCGGTGTGAATCTTATGCCGCCCGAGAGAGAGTTTTGACCGATGTACGTCAATCAAACCAACGGATATCCCACAGTTATCGATGTGCCTCGCGAGGGCACTGCGCCGCTGCTGGCCAAGGTGCTTGGCATTACGGCGCTTGGCTTCTTCATCACGGCGTTTGGCGTGGCCACGGCGCCTTCGTGGAGCATGCTGCCGGGCTTTATTGCCGTGCTGTTGCTGGTGTTTGCCATCAACGGAGCGCGCCGCAGGAGCGAGGCGACGGCGATGGGGCTGTTCCTGGCGCTGAGTTACTTCATGGGCTGGGAGATCGCACAGATCATCGGCATGTACCTGCGTGCCTTTGGACCAGGCCTGGTGCTGAACGCCGCGCTGACCACCGGCCTTGGCATGACGGCGATGGGCTGTGCGGCTTACCTGTTCAGCATCAACTATCGCAAGGTGACGGGCATTGCCATGGCGGCTCTGCTGGCGCTGTTGCTGGTCGGTATCCTCAGCATTTTCTTCCACTTCCTGCCGCCCACCATGTACTCGTGGATCGCGCTGGGGATCTTTACGGCGCTTACCGTGGCTGACTTTGCACGGGTTCGCGCGGGTGGCGATGGGCAGAGCGCGGTGTCGCTGGCGTTGTCGATCTACCTGGACGCGATCAACATCTTCCTCATCCTGCTGCAGTTGATGAGCGGACGCGGACGTCGCAACTAACCATCCTGTACACGCAAAAGGGCCTCCGTTTGGAGGCCTTTTTGCTGCGTTTTAAGCGTTTTTGGGCGCATTTGCAGCGGTTATTCTCAGCCACCGGAGAGGATGCCTACCAGGGGCTTTGGCCCAGCTATTACATTGCGGGCACTCACGCCCCAGGCTGGTACATTTAGCCTGCCTTCGCTGCGATGTCGTAGAGCTGCATCATGATGGCGGTGTCGCGCACGCCCTCTTCGCCGCTGGGGCCGACTTCAGTGTTGTCGAGGATGCAGCGCGAGAAGTAGTCGGACTCGGTGACGAACTGCATGGGATCTTTGCGGTTGTCGGTCTGCGTGTCTTCGGTGCCGTCGTCGAGCTTGACGGTGAGGCTGATGTCTTCATAGCCGAAGCCGTTGATCTCCAGCATGCCCTTGCTGCCGTGCACGCGCAGGAAGCCGGGCATGTCCGCGCCGTAGGTGGTGGACAGCGCCGCAAGAGCGCCGGACGGGAACTTCATGGTCCACGTCATGTTCTCTTCCACTTCGTTGAAGCGGCCGTCGTTGTCGATGTTGGAGCGGAAGGCCTGCAGGTGGGCGGGTTCTTCGCCTACAACGAAGCGGCAGGCGTTGAGCGCGTAGATGCCGATGTCCATGAGCGCGCCGCCGCCGGAGAGCTTCTTTTGCAGACGCCATTGGCCTGCGCTCTGGCGGAAGCCCGCCGCGCCTTCCACCGCTTCCACCTTGCCAATCGCGCCGCTGCGCACCAGCTCACGCGCCTTCAGGTGGCTGGACTGCAGCTGGCAACGGTAGGCGATCATGAGCTTGCGGTTGGCCTTGTTGCAGGCGGCGACCATGGCCTGCGCGTCGGCCAGGCTGGTGGCCATGGGCTTCTCGCACAAGACGTGCTTGCCGGCCTGCGCGGCCCGGATGGTGTATTCGGCATGCATGCTGTTGGGCAGGCCGATGTAGACCGCGTCGATGTTGGGGTTATCGCGGATGCTGTCGAAGTTCTCGTAGGTGTAGATGGAGTTCTCCGGAACGTTGTATTCGGCGGCGAGCTTGCGCGCCTTGTCCGGGTGGCCGCTGACGAGGCCGGTGATCTGGCCGAACCGGCCCATGCGTGTGCCGGGCATGAAGTGCTCTACGGAGATGACTCCGAGGCCGACCGGAGCGTAACGAATCTTGCGCTGCGGCGCCGCGGCCTGCGCAAGCATGGAAGGCGAGAGGGTAGTGGCGGTAGCAGCCGCTGCCGCGGCAAGGCGTGCGAACTCGCGCCGGTTAAGCATGGCATGTACCTCCATGGAGCGGGGCTTGGCTCTCTGCGCTGGTTGGATGCCGGTTTTCGGGATGTGCGGCGTGTGCTGGTTTGCGCGGCTTGTCTTCTATCGGGCAGAACTCGTACGCTGTAGGCTTTCTCCTGAAGAGCGACAGAGGGGTGTTCCGATGGGTTTGATGGATATGGTGACGCAGGCTGCAGGGCAGTTCGGCGGCGGCGGCGATAAGGCGCAGGTAGCGGGCGGCCTGATGCAGGAGATTGAGAGCCAGGGCGGTGTAGGCACGGTGTTTTCCGCGTTCCAGAACAACGGCCTGGGCGGGCTGGTGCAGCAGTGGGCAGGGGGCCAGACCGCACCTGCGGAACCAAGCCAGGTGGAGCAGGGATTAGGCGGTACCGGCATGATCGACAACATTGCGAGCCGGACGGGCATGTCGCCGACCGTGGTGAAGATGGCGTTGGCTGTGATTTTGCCGATGGTGATCCATCACTTTGTGGCGAGCGGTCATGTGACCGAACAGGGCGAGCCGACGGGGCAGCCTGCGCCTGAAAGTGGCAGCGTGCTGCAGTCGATTCTTGGGCGGCTGCTCTAAGCGCTCCCAAATTGGTAAGTTTCGAACCAACCTTGATTTCGACCGCTTGTACTATGGCTGATTTGACGGCATACTTGTAGTTCATATCCCCCCTGAATCTTCGGAGACAGGGTGCGAGCCGCCCTCTGGGCGGCTTTGCCTTTTCTATGACAAATCAGCCACCACGCACGAACGTCTACATCGACGGGTTCAATCTGTACTATGGCGCTGCCAAAGGGACGCCCTACCGTTGGGTGAACCTGCGGATATTGGCGCAACAGGCTCTTTCAGGTGTCCAAGTAAATCGGATTCGGTATTTCACGGCTCTCGTAACATCCGACTCCAAGGATCCCCAGCGCCGGCAACGGCAGGAAACGTATATTCGAGCCCTTGAAACTCTGCCCGGCTTATCTGTCCATTACGGACATTATCTTCAAAGCAAAACGAGAATGCGTCTCGCGGACCCACCTGCACCGCCTGCTCGCGCGACTGTTGAAGTTATCAAGATGGAGGAGAAGGGGTCTGACGTAAACCTCGCAACCTACATGCTTGTGGATGCATTTCGTAAGGATTGCGATCAGCTTGTTGTGATCACCAATGATTCGGATCTTGCAGAACCTATCCGCATCCTGAACAAAGAGATGGATATTCCGGTCGTCGTGCTAAACCCTCACTCCAAGGACACGGCTGCGCGGCTCGCCGAACGAACGGGCAGGCCGGTGAAGTATTCACCGAGCGTGTCTTTGCGCACAGCATCTCGATTTTTCAAAGACATTCGATCGTCGGGACCGGCATCGCACATGGCCCTGAGTCAATTCGCCGAGCACATTGTGGATGCGAGCGGACGGACCATTTCAAAACCAGCAGACTGGTAAATCAGGCGGTCTGCCACTTAGTAGTGTGGCGGTGGTTCATTGCCGCGGATGTCTTCTTCTTCGCTTGCGGGAGTGGCGTTGGGATCGGCGGCGAGGTTGAAGATGAGGCCGAAGGGGTCGCGCAGGTAGCAGCGCGGGATGGCGGGGTCTTCGACGATGAGGGTGCAGCCTTCGTCGAGCAGGCGGCGGCGGGTTGCGGCGAAGTCTTCGACGAGGAACTCGAAGACGGGGCCGAGTGCCGGTGCGCAGTCGAGGAAGAGATGAAAGGCGCCGGCGTCAAGGCCGATCATGTCCGGCGTGTTGAGGAAGACGCGCATGCCGAGCTGGTCGCGGTAAAAGTCGGCGGCCTGTTGCAGGTGCGGTGTTTGCAGCAGGATGTCGCGAGAGGTCTTGACGGGCATGGGGTGAGGATACTTGGACTGCTCAGAGTTTTGTTGGTTCAACACGGTGGCCGCAGTGGTTTCGCGGCGGCTGCGGTTGGGCTGCTCGGGCTTTGCGCTCGTTTGTAAGGCAGAACGCTAAGGACGCGAAGGTCACGCCAAGGTCGCAGGTTTTTTTCGCGTGACACACAACGTTTGCAGAGGTTCGTTGCTCCGAAGAGCGTAGAGCAAAGCTTCACCAGGTGCCCGTGAGTGCAGGATTGGCCTGTATGTCACGCCCTTCGCGAGCGATCGCACCCACGCAACACGACACGTACGAGGAGGGTTGCGATGACATATCTCATATGGTGGATTCTTGTTGGTCTGATTGCCGGTTTCATTACGGGCAAGCTGATGAAGGGCAGCGGATTTGGAGTGATTGGCGACATTGTCATCGGGATCGTCGGAGCGCTTGTGGGTGGATTCATCATGCGTTCGCTTGGGTATGTCGGGCGGGGTGGTTTGATTTACACCGTTGTGATTGCGGTTGTGGGCGCGGTTGTGTTGACGCTTTTGTTGCGGCTGGTTACGGGCGATCGAGTCCGCAACCTGTAACACCTCATGCGTCGCAGGAAGAAAGGCCATCCACAGTGGGATGGCCTTTGTTGTTTCGTCTTAGCGCGGGCCTACAGCCCGCAACTCTGTTGGCGTTGGTACCTGGGGCTTCGCCCCAGGCTGTTACAGCGCAGGCTGTCAGCCCGCCTGAGCCGTGCTCGACGCAACGCCGGTTAAGCGATGACGGCTGGGGCCGTTCGCCACATAGCGCCTGTATCAGTTACGTTTCTGCCGCGCTGGTGACTGGTGACCTCTCTCGAATCTGTAAGGCTCGAGCGCTTCCCGTTTGCTGAAAGAGCAGAACGCGAAGGCCGCTAAGGTTTCGCGAAGGGCGCTAAGGGTTGGGTGATTCGTTGCCGGCGGGTGGTGGGGCTGGGTTGGCTGGTCGTGGTGCCGGTGCGCCTGGTGGTGGTGCCGGCGGTGGGGTGGCGGCGACGATCTTGAGCGCGAGGCGTGGGAAGGTGAAGCTGCCGCCGGTGTCGTCGATGACGTTGACCTGGCAGATGTAGGCGCCGGGCTTGAGCTGGGTGAGCGGTACGTCGAAGTTGAAGCTGACGGCACCGCGGTCGGGCTCGTTGAGGACGTCGGTGGTGACGAGGGGTGTTTCGAGGATTTTCGCGCCGTTCTGCAGGAACTCGATGGATGTCATGACCTTGATGCCGCCGGGGTTGGTGCGTGCTTTAAGGCCGCTTTGCGCCGCTGCGGTTGCTGTGGCGGCTTGTGCGGCGGCTTCGCCGGCGGACTTGGTGGGGTCGTAGAGTTCGTAGAGCAGGTACATGTGCGCATCCTGCCGGAAGACGTGCGGGACGTTGGGCACGAACTGCTGGCCGTCCTGTTCGAGTGGGTTGGGTGGCGGGGGTGGTCCGGGGCCGCGGCGCGGTGGAGCGGCAGGTGTGCGCTGCGAGCTGAGCACGATGGAGGAGAGCTTGACGGGCAGCTTCTTTTGATCGGGAACGACGAGGTCTGTCTCAAAGGAGCCCATGTTGCCGGTTTCGTTTTCGCGGGCGACGAATTTCGCATGGTAGTGGCCGGGAGCGAGTGTAAAGCCGGTGCTGTACTGGATGTTGCGGCGGGCCGCGCCCACGGTGCCGTCGATGGCGAGCTTGAGCGTGTCACGTGCGTTGCCGACGACGATGCCTTGCGCGTTCTTGATCTGGCCGGCGATGTCGAGCGTGGCCTTGTCCTGGTCCTTGGTGCGGGTGAAGGGAATTTGCGAGCCGGGCACGATGATGGACATGGGCACGGAGTAGCTGTTGGGGTTGACGCGGAAGTAGAAGGCTTCGAGATACATGTTGATGTCGACGGCGGGCAGGTCGCTGCGAAGCTGGTCGTTGAGCGCTTCTTCACGATCGACGGTCTTCTGGTGCTGGAAATCGGCCGGGGCGTAGTAGCCGGGGCGGTACTCGAGCCTGGCGTCCTGCCGGTTGAGCTTGACGGTGAGGTGGCGGAAGGAGCCGTCGCGCTTGGGGTCGGTGGAGCGGAAGCCGAGGATGTAGTAGGCCTCGGTGTCGTGCTGGATTTGCTGGAAGGCGGGGCCGAAGTCGTTCGAGTCCGAGAAGAACTTGCCGCCGGTGTCGGAGGCAAGGGTGCCGAGCGTCTCCTGCGAGGCGAAGTTGGAGTTGAGGCGGCTCTGCATGGCCGCGCCGCTGTAGGCGCTGGTGCCGCGGAGGGAGCCGGTGCTGGCGTCGCCGAGGGGTGAGAGGGCTTCGAGGCCGCGGCTATCCACGGAGTAGATGGCCATGTTGGCCTTGACGGCTTCGTTGGTGGCCGCACGCATGCTGGCCTGGTTCTCGATGCCGTTGCGGGTGAGGCCGCCGGAGAAGTACAGCATGCTCTTGCGCTGATCGACGCGTTCGAGCGATTTGGCGATGGACTGGATGGCGTAGAGTTCGCGGTCGGTGTTGAGGTTGTTGTACTCGGTGTCGTCGGCGGTGAAGGAGCTGCCGTCGTCGGCTGTGCCATCGCTGGAGCCGGTGGCACCGTTGGCGAAGGCACCGGCCTCGTTGGTGCCGTTGTACTTGGAGACGGCGGCGAGCAGGGCGGCTTTGTCCGCGGTGAAGTCGTGATCGAGCGTGAGCGATGTGCCGAGGCTGGCGACGGCGACGAGGTCGGCGGGCGCCATCTTGTGGTTGATGTAATCCTTCGCGGCGTCCACGGCTCGATCGATGTCTTCGTCCTGCATGCTGGAGAGATCGAAGAACATGACGATGAGGCGATGGTCACGGAGCTGTTCCGGGGATGCGCCTACGGAGCGGTCGAGGATCTGCGCGATGGTAGGCGCTTTGCCGCTGATGGTGGCTTCGTTGAGGCGTGCGGCCTGGTCGACGGTCTGGAAGTCGAAGGAGGTGATCTTCTGCGGCTTGTTGTTTTCGAGGATGGTGAAGTCGCCGGCTTTGAGGTTGCGGATGACGGCGCCGGTCTTCTTGTCGCGGACGACGACGTTGGTGAGGACGACCTGCGAGTTGACGCGGAGGGTGAACTGGGTGGAGTCGGTGCCGCCTTCCTGGCGGATGGTGGTGCCTGTGCTGGCGGGTGCTCCGGGGGCCGGTTGTGGGGCTTGGATGGAGGGTGTGACCTGGATGGGCGGCGCTGTTTGCTGTTGTTGCGCGCGCATGCTCAGCGTGGCGCAGAGCGCGAATGCGGCAGCGGAGCGGAGATGGGTTGTCATTAGAAGCGGTACCTCGCTTGCAGGGTCATTTTGCGGGGTGCGGCTGCGCCGGTTACCTGGCCGAAGTTCGCTGAGTTGAGCGTGGTGTTTACGCCGCTGTACTGCACGGTGTTGAAGACGTTGGAGGCGGTGAGGCGCGCCTCGAAGTTGCGGAGGTCGCCGAGTGCGACTGTCTTGGAGAGCGACATGTCGGTGACGGCGGTGCCGGGCAGCTCGATGGAGTTCCGGGAGGCTGTGCCGTATGCGCCGGCAGGCGTTGTGAATGCGGCCGGGTTGAACCAGTTGCGAATGGTGCCTGCGCCCGCGATGGGCTGCGAGAAGACGCGGTCGGGGCGCAGGGTGAAGTTGTTGCCGGTGGCCGCCTGCTCCTCGGTGTTGGTGTACTGCGGCGTGGCGTAGCTGCCGGTAGCGAAGGTGTAGTCGCCGCTGATGGAGAAGCCATCCAGCGATTTTGAGAGCCAGCCGCCCTTGGTGAGCCACAGGCGGTTGGGGCCGAAGGGCATCTCGATGACGTAGGTGCCAGTGACCTTGTGGCGGATGTCGAAGCTGCTGTTGCCGAACTCGGCGTTAAGGTCCTTGTCGTTTTGCGGGATGGTGTTGCCGCCGGAGCCGTTGACGGAGCTGGCGTTGTCGATGGAATGGCCGTACTGGTAGGTGGCCTGGATCGATACACCCTTTTGCAGCCGCTTGCGCACGTTCACGCTCAGGGCGTTGAAGCGCGACTCGCCGATGGAGTCTTCGTAGATGAAGCCCTGTGCGTTGGATGTGACGGTGGTGAGATTGCGGTTGGGAGCGCGGCGCATGTCGAGGTTGCCGCCGAAGGAGGCGTTGTAGCCGACGTTTGCCACGATGCCCAGCGGGAAGGTGCGCTGGATGTCCATGTTGACGACCTGGACCTGGCCGAGGTGATAGTTGCGGTTGACGGCGAAGTTGTTGGTGAGGGTGCCAGCGGTGACGCAGTTGAAGCCGTTGGCGAGCGTGTAGGTGGAGCCGGTTGTGCCAGGTGTAAGCAGTGTGCCGCAGCCCTGCGTGGCGGCGACGTTGTTCTGCGTGGCGACAAAGGGAGCCTGGTTGGCGAGCGAGTTGGCGAAGTTGGCAAAGGCTCCCGTGAAGTAGTTAATGCCGTAGCCGGCGCGGACAACGGTGTTTTTGGTGAACTTGGGGCGCCATGCGACGCCCAGCCGCGGCGAAATCATGGAGCGGTCGGGATCGACAAGCGAACGCGGGAAGTCGCCGGTGTAGGGGCCGACCTGGTCGGGCAGGACGACGGCGAGCTGGGAGAAGTCGGCGTTGTGGTCGAGATTGACGAGGCGGTTGTTCTTCTCGATGAAGGGCGAGAAGTACTCGTAGCGCACGCCTAGGTTGACGGTGACATTGCTCATCAGGCGCCAGTCGTCCTGCGCGTAGCCGTCCATGACCCACTCGCGGAGATAGACCTTGTTGACGCCCGGCTGGATGGCGGAGTTTTGCGGTGCGCCGAGCAGGAAATCGGCGAAGGATGAGCCGGAAGGACTGCCTGTGCTGGTGGTTGTGGTGGCTGCTGGATTCTTGGTGGCGTAGCCGGTGAAGGTGAAGGTGCCGAGGCCGTTGGTGCCGGCGATGACGTCAGTGTGGAGACGGCGAATATCGCCGCCGAAGCGGAAGTTATGCTTGCCGGTGCGCCAGGCGACCACGTCGCTGACGCTGATGGTCTGGCCGAGGCGGTCGGACGGGTTGCTGTCTGTTACGGACGTGAAGTTGGTGAACGACAGGCTAGGCACGCCGTTGTAAAGACCGGGCGTTGCCGACGTTGGCCGCGGGATGTTGATGCCTGCCGCGGATGCGGGATCGAGCGAGCCGTAGGTGAACAGGTTCGTCGTGGTGGCGTGTGAGAAATTGATGCCGACGGTGAAGTTGTTGCTCAGGCGGCCGTAGCCGATGTTGTAGCCGCCGCTGACGTTGTAGCCGATCGAGTCAGTCTTGCCGTCGAGGATCGGGATGAGGCCGCGAATATCGCTTGCATTGTGCTGGTAGGTGAACGCTGCGCTCATGTTCTGCCGCAGCGATTTGGCCTGCTGCTGCGCTTGACGGCCACCGCGCGCGCCACCGCCGCCACCTCCACCTCGACCGCCGCGTCCTGTGGGAGCATTGCCGAAGGCACGTGCAAAGCGGGCGGAGATCTGCGCGGTGTTGTTGCCGGATGTGGTGATGCGCTGGTAGTTGTAGGACTGGCCGGTGGTGGTGGTGCCCTCGGTGGTGGTGTTGGGCGTTGGGATGTATTGCAGCAACGAGAGCGCCTGCGCGCTCAAGGGCGTGGTGATGACGTTGCAGGTGGGGTTCGTGGGCGACGTGCAATCGCCGTAGGGCTGGCCGGTAGCGGGGTTGTAGAGGATGACCGGCGTGGCCACGCCGCTGACGGTTTGCGTGAGGCCGTTGAAGTTGCCCGCGCGCTGCGCGAGCGTGGGCACCGTGGCGTAGGTGTTGACTGGATTTTCGCTGGTGTTGCCGGTGAAATTCAGGAAGACCGTCTGCTTCGGGTTGGGCTTGGTGAGGCCGGGTATGTACGGCGATCCGGTGAGCGCGAGGCCGTAGCGATTGCTGTAGTAACCGGGGCGCAGCGCATCGCCTGTGATGGAGAACTGGGTTGCGTCAAAGACGGCATTGCCCACCTGGTAGTAGGCGTTGCCGTGGATCTGGTTGGGGTTGAAGTTGCGGAAGCCGCCACCGCCGCGGCCACCGAAGCCGCCGCCAAAGCCACCGCCGCCTGGGCCGCCACCACCGGGCCCTCCGCCGCCGGGTCCGCCAAAGCCGCCGCCTGGGCCGCCCATCATGCCGCCGACAAGGCCTACGACGGCGTTGGCAATATCGGCCTGCGCGCCGCCCTGGCGCTGCGCATCCTGGATGGCGTTCTGGATGCGGTCGCGCATTTCGTCTTCGTTGAAGTTGGCGAGGCCGTTGGTCTGGCCCGCGTTGCTGCTGAAGGCGACGGAGTCCGCTCCGCTGGTGTCACCGCCGCCGAGTGAGGAGAGTGTGGGCAGTGCTGTGCCTGCGGCGCCGCTATCGGTGGAAGCGACTTCGGTGTCGGCATCGCCGACGCCGTTGGCTGTGAGGGATTGCAGGCCGCGCCGCAATGTCTGGGCATTGACGCCGCCTGCGACTGCGCCGATGCCGGCGGTCTGCGTGGATGCGGAGCGAGCCGCGACGCGCGACGCAAGCTCCATGGCGAACTCGGCCTTGCCTTCATGCTGCGTGGCATTCAACAGGACTTCAGAGGTTGCGGGTGCGAAGGCGGCGAACTCCGCACTCAACACGTAGCGGCCATTGCGTGGGATGGTCATGCGGAAGCTGCCGGTGATGTCGGTTGCCGCCGTGTACTTTTTGCCTGTAAGCGTATTGGTGGCAGTCACCGTCACACCGGGCAGCGGCGTGCCCGTGGGCTTCTTGCCGTTGGCGTCTGCCGTGGTTGCGGCGGCTACCGTGCCGGTGATCGTTCCGCCCTGAACTTCGGCGGGCGCGGATGTTTGTGCAGGCGCGGCTGCCGGCAGTGTGGTTTGCGCATCGGCAGGCGTAGCCTGAGCATGCAGCATCGCCGCGCCCAAAAACGGTGTAGAGAGAGAGAGACACTGCAATGTGCGGCGCAGGCGCAAAAGAAACCTCGCGGAAAGTGAAGGCGTGCAGCAGTTGTATGTAAGACGGCACACTGAGGAAGAATGTTTCGGCAGGGAGCGCCGATCTCGTCCGCCGCGGGTATCGCTCGTTCCATCTCGACAATCTAACCAGCTTCAACAGGAGACATGCCCTTGCAACAGAAGCTGCCGCCGGTCTGGCTGATGGGTCTTACCAACGCGACGTTTGGCATGTGCGGCGGCTTTGCCGTGGTTGCCGTGCCTCAGATGCTGTCGGCGCAAGGCATACCGGGCGGCCATATTGCTGCGTTGGTGGCGTGGATTCTATCGCCGACAGCGTGGGCTTTCCCGTTTGCTCCCATGCTGGATGTGCGGTTCAGCCGGAGAACGTACGCGCTCTTCTTCAGCGTCATCACGGCTGCCTGTATGGGGCTTACCGCGGCATATCACTCGCGCGTTGGCGTGGTGGTTGCGCTCATGATGACGGCTTACATTGCGGCAACGCTGGTGCAGGGCGCGGTGGGCGGATGGATGGGCAGCCTGATTGCAGCGGAGGACGACAGCAAGCTGGGTGCATGGTTCGCCATTGGCAACACCGGCGCGGGCGGCGTGATGATGCTGTCCGGCGGCGAGATCATTGCACACGTCAGCCCTGTGCTTGCAGGGTGTGTGATCGCAGCCATGATGATGACGCCGTCGCTGATCTATCTGCTGGTGCCTGCGCCCGGGCCGGACCGCATGCTGGCGAAGGACAGCTTTGCCCAGTTCTTTGGCGAGGTGTTCGCGATGCTGAAGCGGCCGCATGTGCGCCTGATGCTGGTGCTGTTCCTGATGCCGTCGGCGTCGTTTGCGTTGACGAATGTGCTTGCGGGGATCGGCGGCGACTTCCACGCGAGTGAGCGGCTCATCGGCATCTGCGCGGGTGTGGGATCGACAATTGCAGCGATTGCCGGCAGCCTGATTGTGCCGGTGCTTGCGCGCCGCATCAAGCTGCTCTATTTGTATCTTGCCATCGGCATCTTCGGTGGCCTTTTCACCATGGCGCTGTTGTTGCTGCCGCGCGAGCCGTGGGCGTTTGCGATTGCGATTACGGCGGAGAACCTGATGCAGGCGGCTTCGTTTGCCGCGGGCAATGGGCTCATGTTTGAGAGCATCGGGCAGGAGAACCCGCTTGCCGCGACGCAGTTCACGGTGCTCACATCCGCGATGTGCGTGCCCATTACCTACATGGGCTTCGTGGATGGCAAGGCGTATGACATGCACGGTGTCATCGGCACCTTTCTTGCGGATGCGGCGATCAGCATTGCCGTATGCATGCTGCTGGCGCTAGGCCTGATGTACCTGCAACGGCGCGGTGCATTGCCTGGTATGCAGGCAGAGCCGTAGCGCGAAGGAACTACTGCTGCGGAGGAGCGTCACCCTGGCTGCCACCCGGGCCTCCGCGGCGTCCGCCGCCTGCTGGGCGGTCCTGCACGCGCAGGTCGGTCGGCACGAAGCTGCCGCCTTTCATGCCGCCAAGACCGACGACGGTGTCGCCGACTTTGACATCGGCCAGCGTGATGGCTTCGCCTGCTTCATTGCGCGCGGGCGGTGCACCCGCGCCCTGGCCGTTCGCTTGCCCACCGCGGCGTCCACCGCCCATGCCTGCGCCGCCGCCCATTGCGCCCATGCCCATGTCGAGGCCGGCTGCCTGCATCGCGGCAGGGTCCATCTGGCCGCCCTTGTGCAGGCTGGTGGTTTCGTCGAGGGCGATGACCTGTGCGACGCGATCCGTGCGCAGAATGGTGAGCTTGGCATCGTCCGCGTTAATGGCGGTGATGCGGCCTGTGATGTAGGTCTTGCCCATGTTGGCCTTGGCCTTTGCCACCATGGCTGCGCTTACGTCCATCACCATCATGGCGTGGACTTCGTGCTTGTCGGCGTCGGGCATGCCGAGGGCCATGGCTTCATCGCCCGGCTTTACCGCGCCGAGGGCTCCGGGCTGGCCGTCGATGCGGACGCGGGTATTGTCCGTGGTCACGATGGTCCAGGCTTCGCCCTGCTCGTTCTTCACGGCAATGTTGTTGCCGCTCACTGCGGTCACAGTGCCGCGGACACCGCCGCCGCGGCGTCCACCTGGGCCGCCGGGTCCGCCGGGTCCGCCACCCTGGCGCTCGCCGCCCGCCTGGCCGCCGGTTTGGGCATCGGGCTGTGAGATCTGATCGCCGCCTGTGGTGGCGTTCTGCGCGTGCAGCGCGAACGATGTGGAGATAACCAGGGCCGTGCAACGTGCCGCATGCTGCCAGATGGAACGCTTCATAACCTGAATCCTCATGTGGTGCATGTGTTCAGACGTGATGTTTGGGCGAAAGACGCGGGGTGGTGCGTGAAAATTGAGCGCGATGGCACTTGACGCATAGGATCCATGTCTCAAAGATCCCACGTCTCAAAATCGAGACCCTTCGAAAGCTCAGGGCTGGGTGTGGAGCACCCGTGTGGTTGGTACACTCGTGACCACTTGCCCCGCGCAAGCAATGCCCTTCCCGAGTGATGCGAAAGACTATGGCCACTACCAGCACGCCGACGCCCGCAACTGCCTTTCGTCCCTTTGTCCCCGCGCATGAGTCGCGGCCTGAGCTTACCGTTCGCGCTGTGTTGATTGGAGCGCTGTTCGGCATCCTGTTTGGTGCGGTGACGGTGTATGTGGGGCTGAAGGCAGGCCTTACGGTCGCGGCGTCGATTCCGATTTCTGTGCTGTCGATTTCGATTCTGCGGGTGCTGGGGAAGTCGTCGATCCTGGAGAACAACATTGTTCAGACGACGGGCAACGCTGGGCAGAGCATTGCCAGCGGTGTGATTTTCACGCTGCCCGCGTTGATTTTTCTTGGGTTCGATCTGGAATATGCGCGTATTTTTGCGCTGGCGCTGTTTGGCGGGTGGATCGGCGTGCTGTTCATGATTCCGCTGCGGCGGCAGTTGATCGTGGAAGAGCATGGGACGCTTCTTTATCCCGAAGGCACCGCGTGCGCTGATGTGCTGGTTGCGGGTGAGAGGGGCGGATCGTTTGCGTCGCGGATTTTTCTTGGCATGGGGCTGGGTTCGCTGTACACGCTGTTTCAGAACGAGAACCTGTTCGGCCTGTGGCCTGCGACGCCGACCAAGAACTTTGATATCGGCGAACAGCATTTGCTGAAGGGCGGATCGATCCGCGCGGATGCGACGCCGGAGTATCTGGGCGTGGGGTACATCATTGGGATCCGGATCAGCGGCGTGATGCTGGCGGGCGGTGTGTTCAGCTGGCTGGTGCTGATGCCGGCGATCTACTTCTTTGGCTCACATCTGACGCATCCGCTGTATCCCGGCACCGTTCCAATCTCGGCCATGAGCCCGAGCGATCTTTGGCGCACGTATGTGCGTCCCATGGGCGCGGGCGCCGTGGCTGCCGCGGGATGCCTTACATTGCTGCGCACGCTGCCAACGATTGTGAGCGCGCTGACCGGGTCGCTGCGCGCGAAGAAGAATGCTGCTTCCACGGTGGCTGGTGGCACAGGCGAGGTGGCGCGCACGTCGCGTGATCTGCCCAATAGCTTTGTCTACGGCGGGTCGGTGCTGCTGGTGGCGATCATGTGGGCGTTCCTTGAGTTTAAGCCGGTACCGGGGGCGCAGGTGGGCGCTTGGGCGAATCTTGCGGCGGCGCTGCTGATTGTGGTGTTTGGATTTTTGTTTGTTACGGTGAGCGCGCGCATTGTGGGCATTGTGGGTTCGTCGGCATCGCCGGTGAGCGGTATGACCATTGCGACGCTGATGGCGACGGCTGCGATCTTTCTTGTGAAGGGATGGACGGCTCCTGCGTTCGGCGCGCTGGCGATCACGATTGGCGGCGTAGTGTGCATTGCCGCTGCGAACTCAGGCGATACCGCGCAGGATTTGAAGACGGGCTACATTATCGGCGCGACGCCGTGGAAGACGCAGCTTGCGGTCATGATCGGCGTGGTGGTTTCGACGTTCGTCATCGGGCTTACGCTGAGCGGCATGAACAAGGCGCTGGAGAGCTTTCACCGTATGGTTACGCCGATGACGGTGAACCTTGCAGCGCTGCCGGAGGGCCTGCAGGACAGGGGCGTGTTTCCGCGGGCGCACCTTAGCCTCGCCAATCCGAGTGACAGCGCGAAGAAGATCGAGATCAACAATGCGACGAGCTATGAGTTGATCAATGCGATTGGATCGCCGGAGCTGGAGGACGGCAAATACCTGCTGAATCGCGCGACGGGGCAGCTTGAGATTCAATGGGTGCAGGGCATCGGGAGCGAGAAGGCGGCAGCGCCGCAGGGCCGGCTGATGGCGACGGTGATCAACGGCATTTTGACGCGGAAGCTGCCGTGGTCGCTGGTGCTGCTTGGCGTTGCGCTGGTGCTGGCGGTAGAGCTTGCGGGCGTGCGGTCGCTGACGCTGGCGGTGGGTGCGTATTTATCGATAGCAACGACGCTGGCGATTTTCTGCGGTGGCGTAATCCGATGGATGGCGGATGCGGCGATTGCGAAGGCTCGTGCGCGGGACCGTGCGATGGCGCTTGCGGAGCGGGTGGCTGCCGTTGCGCCGGCGGGTACTGAGGTTGTTGTGACCTATGACGCGGCTGGTATGCCGGCGCCGCTGAACTCCCCCCTCACAACAGATGAGCAGGAGGCGGCGTTGGCGAACAACGATCCGCTCACCGATCTGGATAATGACGAGATCAGTCCTGGGTCGTTGTTTGCTTCGGGGCTGATTGCGGCGGGCGGCATCGTGGGGTTGATGGGCGTTGTTGTGCGATTGATTGAGGGTGTCAGCGAGGGTGGCAGTAACTGGATGCTGCCGCGCTTCAGCGAACATAATCCGCTGCACCATGATCCTGTGGCGATTTTGATGTTTGGATTGCTGGCGTTTGCGCTGTACTACTTTGCACGGAAGCCGTTGGAGGCGAGCTAGACTTGCCTTTCGAGCTTGAGACGCTGGCGCGGCTGCCATAGGCACCGCTGTCGCGGGAGATTTGTCATTGGGCCTGCGGCGGCGCAAGGTGCCGTCCGCTGCAGCCTTTTCGAAGTCTGCTGCGATGCGGTCGCGTTGGTCGAACCACCAGGCAGCTTCCGCTTCTTCGTTGTCAAGGTCCGGGACTCTGCGTTCTTCGCTCATAGGTTTCGATCAATCCCAGTCGAACTGAGACATGCGATGGAGTGTACTCGATGATCCAAACGGTTCAGGCCGGAGATCCTCCGCGCAATGCGCCGCAGCCGGGCTTGTTCGTTTATGGAACGCTGCATCCGGATCGTGCGCCGGAGGCGATGCGTTCGGTTGTTGCTCGGTTGCGGCATGCCGGGAGCGGCAGCGTGCAGGGACGTTTGCTTGATCTTGGTGCGTATCCCGGGCTTGTGTTGGATGGTGAACTGCGGCTCGTGCGGGGTGAGGTGTTTGCTCTGCCGGAGGATGCGGAGACGTTGCCGGCATTGGATGCGTATGAGGGGTTCGATCCTGCGGATGAGGCTGGGAGTTTATTTGTGCGGCGGCTGTGCGCTGTGACGCTTGAGGGCGGCAGCGAAGAGCAGCACTGGGTGTATGTGTACAACCGTGCGGTGGATGCCCTCGGCGGCTGAAGCCGATTTCGAGGCGGCTTTTATGGCATGGCATGAAGCCATGCCTCCGAAAGCGGTTCGCGCGTTGCGCGAATTCCCACGTCTCGCGAATTCCCACGTCTCAGATGCGAGACGTGGGGCACCCGCTACTTGGTGTGGCCAGCTTCGTTGTCACGCATGGTGGGCGTGTGGATGTCCACGATTGGCGCGTGGCGGGATTCATGCGAGTGCAGTAGACTGCGGCTCAACAGGAGCGTCTTCGCCAATGCGCGTCTCAACCTTCGTTGCCCAGGTCTGTTTGTTTGCGGCTACTGTCGCCGCCGTTTCTTTGCCTACGATTGCGCAGGTGACGTATGCGCCGGATGGCGGGACGCGCGAGACGCTGCAGAGCATTACGATTACGGCCAAGGCCGGTGCTCCGTTCCAGGCGACGGTGGTCACGAGCTGGAAGCGCCGCCTGGAAGACGGCACCGAGACGACGATCTACAACCACCGTACGGTGGCGCGCGACAGCACCGGCCGCATCTTTCAGGAGCGGCGCTACCTGACGCCGACCGGCAACACGGACCTGACGCCAATTTCCGAGCTGGATTTCTACGACCCTGCTCGCAAGGAGATGACCATCTGCCAGCCGCAGCGGAGGATGTGCACGGTGCAGGCGTGGTCGTTGCCGACGGATGATCCTTTGCCGCTGCCTTTGACGATGACCCGTCCGGACGGGACGAAGATCACCCGCGAGGCGATCGGCGAAAAGACCGTTGCCAACCTGCAGGCGCAGGGAGCGCATGAGATCACGGTGTACCCGCAGATGGGTGAGGCGGAGCCGACGGTGAAGGAGCTGTGGTATTCGCCGCAGCTGGGCCTGAATGTGGAGGTTCGCCGGTTTGCCCCAAGGGGCGGTGCGCAGGACATTGCCATGCAGTCCATCAACCGCAGCGAGCCCGATCCGCGGCTGTTTGAGCCACCGCAGGATTTTGGCATTACGCGGATGGTGCGGGAGCGGTAAGGACGTCCGGGGCTGAAGCCCTGTCGCTCCAGAAGTGCGTTTTCCGTAGCTTTGAAGGCCACGGCTCTCTCCTCACCCGCCTAGCCGCGCATTTTGAGGAATGCGGCCAGCGCGGCGATCATGCCGAGGATGATGAGGCCGAGTAATCCGCCGATGAAGTAGGCTGCGTTGCGTTCGCCTTCAGGGCTCGGCTGCGTAATGCCGAAGGTGTTGATGAATGCGCGCGCGATGATTCGCAGGAAGCCCATGGGTGTGTTTAGTGTGCGCTCTTTGGGTGGGTTCGTCGATTCATCAACGAAAAGCAGAACGCGAAGGCGCTAAGGGTTCGCGAAGGCCGCTAAGGATTATGCGGGTTGTTTGGCGGCGGCGGTAGGCTTGGCAAGGTCGCAGGCGCGCCACAGGTACCAGCTTGCGACGGAGCACCAGGGGCGCCACTTCTTCGCGCGCTGCAGCATCTCGGCCGGTTTGGGCAGGTCCGCAGATGACACTTTGTCTGCCGGCTTGAGCTTGCCGAAGGTGAGTGCGAAACCCTTGCGGACGCCGTAGTCGTCGACCGGCAGCACGTCCGGGCGGCCGAGCCGGAAGATGAGCATCATCTCTACGGTCCAGCGGCCGATGCCGCGCACCTGGGTGAGGTGCTCGATGATGGCGTCGTCGCTCATGCGGCGGATGCGGGCGAGGGTGGGAACGGTGCCGTCGATGGTCTTGGCGGCGAGGTCACGCAGCGCCAGCGTTTTGTTTGCGGAGAGGCCGGCGGCACGGAGTTGTGGCGTGGGGCAATCGAGGATGTGCTGTGGCGTGGGGTGGATGCCGATGCCGGCGATTTCGGCGAAGCCGTCGATCATGCGCTTGTGGATGGCGGCCGCGGCTTTGCCGTGCAGCTGCTGGTAGATGATGGATTCGGCCAGCGACTCGAATGGCGAAAGGGTGCCGGAGACGCGCATGGTGAACGGCCCGGCGCGCTGGATGAGCTTGCCAAGTCTGGCATCGGCGGCGGAGAGCGCGGCGACGGCTTCATCGGTGTCGTAGGGTGGCTTGCGTTTGCGGGAGGGGTGCGGCATCGCAGACCAGTCTCCCACATTGGCAGGGCGCTGCGAAAATGACGTAAATGCGCGGCGATGCCGGGGTTAGGGTAGACACATGACGGCTCGCGTAGAACGCATCGGAGATCGGTTCTCACTCCGTGTCACCCTCACAGTGGACGAAGTGGAAGCACTGTCTCTCGTCGAAAACGAGGTTGTAGAGGCGAAGGTGGTCGACGGAAAGCTATTGATTGCACCCGCTGGGAAGCTCCCACGTCATATCGAGTCCTATCGCCGCACCCGTGGCGAACATGAAGGTGTTTACACCGAACTCGCGAAGTAATTCTTATGGAATTCCTAGAAGTACGCGAGGTCGAAGACCTGCATGAAGAAGTGATCCGGGATTTCGGTGGATCGGTAGGCTGCGTGACCGCGTCTGCTGGAGTCTGTGGTTGCACGTGCCCGTCAAATCGAAGCCTATGAAGAGGACGCTATCGTAGGACGGCTGGCGGCAGCGTTGAGCTACGGTTTGATAAAGAATATGGCTGCCTCTGGTGAGATCGCCGAAGTCGAATGGCAGGCCCTGGATCGCGCGTTCGATGCGTCTTCGCAGTTAGCGTGAATGCTGTCCCATGTCCCTTGAGCCATCGGTAGGAATTAGGACTAATTTGGACGTACTTTACAGGGATGATCCGGTCGCGAGAAGGTAGATGTCGTGGTCGTGTTGCGTGTTTTGCGTGTTCTACCGTACATACACGAGATGTAGTGCTTGTCTCGGGTTCGATTATCGAAGTTGTACAAACCAACTAAGTCCGGCAAGCAGCGGCCGCACGTTTTTGACGGCGCTCCCGCTGCTATATTGGCAGTGTCCATTTCGACTTTTGACGCAGTTCTCGCCGTGAGGTGAGGCTCATGGACGAGGACGAGCCACTGGCTCCCAGAACGTAGTTTGCAGTGAGACTTACTGGAGGCGGTCCCCGCCAGCCTCCGGGACGGACAAGAGGAAGCAGGACGCACTCATGGCGCAAGTTTTTGACCGCAGTTCGAACGCTTTAGCCCGCGCCGCATTGGTTTTGACGGGTCTGATCGTGGTCGCACTGGGCGTTGCTCTAAATCAGTTGCAGCGCTCTCCGTGGGTAACGCGGCAGGGGCAGCGTGCGGATCAGCCGGTGCCGTTTTCGCATCGTCACCACGTTGAGGGCCTGGGGATCCAGTGCCAGTACTGCCACACATCGGTGGAGAAGTCAGCGTACGCCGGCATTCCGCCCACCAAGACCTGCATGAACTGCCACGCGGAGATCTGGACGAACGCGGCGATGCTGGAACCGGTGCGCAGAAGCTGGGCGACGGGTGAGTCGATCCCATGGATTCGCATCCACGATTTGCCGGATTATGTGTACTTCAATCACGAGATTCATGTGAACAAGGGCATCGGCTGCGCCAGCTGTCACGGCCGCGTCGACGAGATGCCCATCATGTATGCCGAGAATTCGCTGCAGATGGAGTGGTGCCTGAACTGCCATCGCGAGCCCACGAAGAACCTGCGGCCGACGAGCGAGATTTACAACATGGCATGGGCCGGACCATCGAGCACGAAGCCCGTTTGGTGCGCTGAGACCGGCAAGCTGGCGCCAACCGCCCAGGCTGTGACCTGCACCACGACCGATCCGAAGAGCGCGAATCCGCAGATCGCATTCCTGCAGGATGGACCGATTGAGCAGAAGCCGAACTCGGCTTCGCGCACGTCGCAGGGCGAGTCGAACAAGGGCAGCGGCACACAGCTGGAGCCGAACGCGCTGAACGGCGCAGGCGCGACCATGTCCGATGTGCCGCCCATAGCAATTTTGCCGGCGAGCTATCACCAGTTCACCTCGCAGGCCGCGCTTGGCACCTACCTGGCTGACAAGTACCGCATTCGCACGCCCAACGAACTGCAGAGCTGCGAGGTATGCCACCGATGAACACACCGCGGAACTCGCAGAACCCAACGAACGGAACGGTAATGGCTGACAGCACCGCTGAGAAGAACACGGCCGCAGCTACCGTCGTCACCACCATTGCGCCCGCGAAGATGACGCTGGCGGATGTGCGGACGCGGCTGGACGGCAAGCGCGGCAAGCGCTTCTGGCAGAGCCTGGACGACCTGGCCGATGCTCCCGGCTTTGAAGAGATGCTGCACGAGGAGTTTCCCAGGCAGGCATCGGAGCTGACGGACGGTGTGAGCCGCCGCGGCTTTATGAAGGTAATGGGCGCGTCGCTGGCGCTGGCCGCGACCGCTGGTTGCACCAAGCAGCCGGACGAGCCGATCTACCCGTACATCAAGCAGCCTGAGGATCTTGTTCTCGGCAAGCCGAACTACTTTGCCACGGCCTTTCCGTTTCCGACCGGCGCAATTCCGGTGCTGGTGAAGAGTGAGTCGTACCGTCCGATCAAGGTGGACGGCAACCCGGAGCACCCCGTGTCGAAGGGCCGCTCGGACCTGTTCACGCAGGCCACGCTGTTGGACATGTACGACCCGGACCGCTCGGCGCACGTGATCAAGCAGGCTGCGGGCCAGAGCGAAAATACGGATTTCGGTGACTTCAGCGATGCGCTTCGCCGCGTGATGCTGCTGTCGAACGGCGGCCAGGGTGTCTACTTCCTGTCGGAGACGATCATTTCGCCGACGCTGGCGGCGCAGTGGAAGCAGCTGCAGACAAAGTATCCATCGGCGAAGCTGGTGCAGTGGGAGCCGGTGAACCGTGACTCCGCTCGCATCGCGTCGAAGGCCGCCCTGGGCGATTATTACGACGCGCAGTACAAGCTGGAGAATGCGGACGTCATCCTGTCGCTCGACGCGGACTTCCTGAGCTCGAATGCCTTCCCCGGCTTCCTGCCCATGTCGGCGGCGTATGCCGAGCGGCATCGCTATGAGGGCGGCAAGGTGATGAACCGCCTGTACGTGGTGGAGAGCATGCCGACCGTGACCGGCGGCAAGGCAGAGCATCGCCTGGGCCTGAAGCCGAGCGAGATCGAGAAGTTTGCGGCGGCGCTTGTTTCCGGCGGATCGTATGGCAGTGACGAGTGGTCGCAGAAGTTCTTCGCCGGTGTGCTGGCTGACCTGAAGAAGGCCGGCTCGAAGGCTGTTGTGATCGCCGGTGAACAGAGCTCGCCCGCGGTGCAGGCTGCGGCGCACGCGCTCAACGCGCAGCTTGGCGCGGTTGGGTCTACCGTTGTGTACGCCGAGACGGTTGCCGCGATACCTTCGATCCAGAACGACGACATGCAGGCGCTGGTCGGCGCGATGAACTCCGGCCAGGTGAAGGCGCTGGTTATCCTCGGCGTCAATGCGGCGTACTACGCTCCGGCTGATTTGAATTTTGGGCAGGCAATGGCGAAGGTGCCGTTCGTCGGCCACTTCGGCCTGTATTACGACGAGACCGGGCAGCGCGCTCACTGGCACGTCAATGCGGCGCATTACCTCGAAAGCTGGTCGGATGTTCGCGCCAGCGACGGCACCATCTCCATCGTGCAACCGATGATCGATCCGCTCTATGGCGGCAAGACGGCGCACGACATCTTGCAAGCCGTTCTCGACAATCCGCAGTCGACCGCCTACGAGGTCGTCCAGGCCAACTTCAAGACCTATGCCAAGGGTGGCGATGCCACCGCGTGGCAGAAGGCGCTGCATGACGGCTGGGTTGAAGGCACGGCATTCGAGCCGAAGGCTGGCGTCTCCGGCAAGGCTGTGACGCTGCCGGCGATGGCCGTAACATCGGCCGGCTCGGGTCCATACGAGATTGCCTTCAAATCCGATCCGTCGCTCTACGACGGCCGCTTCTCCAACAATGGCTGGCTGCAGGAATTGCCCAAGCAGGTGACGCACCTGGCGTGGGACAACGCCGCGCTCATCAGCATGGAGACGATGGCCGCGCTCAAGGTGAAAGAGCGCGACTTGATCGAGATCACCAGCAACGGGCAGAAGGTCAAGTTCCCGGTGCTGATGCAGCCGGGCATGCCGGACGGCGTGATCACGGTCCATCTCGGCTTCGGCCGCTGGTTCGGCCGCGTTGGACAGTACGTCGGTTCGGATGCGAACAAGCTGCGCTCGATCCACGCTCCCTGGTACCAGGCCGGCGTGAGCGCAGCAAAGACCGATGGCACCTATGACCTCTGCGTGACCACGGTTCACTCGCTCGATACGCGCGGCAAGATGGCCCAAAGCGACCTGCAGAACAAGGCACTCACGGGCGCTGTTTCCCTGCCGGGCCACGAGGCCATGGAGCGCGGTGTGATTCGCACGGCAACGCTGAAGGAAGCGCAGGAGGCTCCGGGCTTTGCGCATGGCGAAGGGCCGGCCATCTCCGGCACGCGCGTCAAGGGGAAAGACGGCTTCAACCCCATGTACGAGGCGCCCGAGAAGGACATGAGCTTCTTCCCGGATGCGTGGAAGTACGACAAGACCGACAAGGCGACCGGCCAGATGCAGAACGCCTGGGGCATGACCATCGACCTGAACTCCTGCATTGGCTGCAACGCCTGCGTGGTGAGCTGCTACGCCGAGAACAACATTTCCGTTGTGGGCCGCGAGCAGGTGAAGGTCGGCCGCAACATGCAGTGGATCCGCATCGACACCTACTTTGAGGGCGATCTGCACGCACCCAAGGCGCACTTCCAGCCCATGATGTGCCAGCACTGCGAAAACGCGGGCTGCGAACAGGTTTGCCCAGTAGGCGCAACGGTGCACACTCCGGAAGGCCTGAACCAGATGGTCTACAACCGTTGCGTGGGCACGCGTTATTGCTCGAACAACTGCCCGTACAAGGTGCGCCGGTTCAACTTCCTGCTGTACTCCGATTACGACACGGAGAGCCTCAAGTTCATGCGCAATCCGGACGTCAGCGTGCGTTCGCGCGGCGTGATGGAAAAGTGCACGTACTGCGTGCAGCGCATTGAGTACGCGAAGATTGAAGCGGATAAGGAAGGCCGGGCTGTGCGGGATGGCGAGATTGTTACCGCCTGCCAGCAGGCTTGCCCGACGGACGCGATCGTCTTCGGCAATATCAACGACAAGAGCAGCCGTGTTGCAAAGATCAAGGCTGAAGAGCGCAGCTACCAGGTGCTCGCCGATCTTAACTACCGTCCGCGGACAAGCTATGTCGCGGGTGTGTCGAACCCGAACCCTGAGCTGGAGACGGCGTAATGGCGACCAAACCTCTTCACGATCCATACCGCCAGCCTGTGAACGACCCCATGATCGATCCGATCACGGGCGAGTTTGCTGTTCTTGCGCCGGGCCACAACTTCACCAGCATCACCCGCAAGATCTCGAACGTGGTGCTCACCTCGCACACGCCGCTCGGCTGGTTCATGGGCCTGACGGTGGCGAGCGGCATCGCATCGCTTGCGGTGATCGCGATTACGTGGCTGGTGCTCAGGGGCGTCGGCATCTGGGGTGTGACCATCCCGGGCGCGTGGGGCTTCGCGATCGTCAACTTCGTCTGGTGGATCGGTATCGGCCACGCCGGGACGCTGATCTCGGCGATTCTGCTGCTGTTCAAGCAGAGCTGGCGTAACTCGATCAACCGCTTCGCGGAAGCCATGACGATCTTCGCCGTGGTCTGCGCGGGTATCTTCCCTGTGCTGCACATCGGCCGTCCGTGGCTGGGGTATTGGCTGCTGCCGCTGCCCAACACCATGAATGTGTGGCCGCAGTTCCGGTCGCCGCTGTGCTGGGACGTGTTCGCCGTGTCCACGTACGCGACCATCTCGGTGGTGTTCTGGTACATCGGCATGATCCCCGACTTCGGCACGCTCCGCGACAAGGCGCAACTGCCGTTCGCGAAGTGGTTCTACGGCCTGCTGTCGCTGGGCTGGCGCGGATCCACTCGCCACTGGATGCGGTATGAGACGGCATCGCTGCTGCTGGCTGGTTTGTCCACGCCGCTGGTGCTCTCGGTGCACACCGTCATCTCCTTCGACTTCGCGGTGGCAGCGCTGCCGGGCTGGCACACCACAGTCTTCCCGCCGTACTTCGTTGCGGGCGCGATTTACTCGGGCTTCGCCATGGTGCTTACCCTGGCCATTCCGATCCGGAAGTTCTACCACATGGAAGACCTGGTGACGCTGCGTCACCTGGACAACATGGGTAAGGTGATGCTCGGCACAGGCCTGATCGTGGCGTACGGCTACGGGCTCGAGGTCTTTATGGCCTGGTACTCGGCCAGCCACTGGGAATGGTTCATGATGTGGAACCGCATGTTCGGGCCGATGGGCTGGGCATACTGGCTGCTCATCCTGTTCAACATTGCGGGGCCGCTGGGCACGCTGTGGTGGCGCAAGCTGCGCACCAATGTGGCCTACTTGTTCGCGATCTCGATTGTGATCAATATCGGTATGTGGTTTGAGCGGTTCGTCATCGTTGTGACCTCGCTCTACCGCGACTTCCTGCCCAGCTCGTGGGGCACGTATCGCGCGACGAAGTGGGATTACATGCTGTACCTCGGCACCATGGGCATCTTTACCACGCTGTTCCTGCTGTTTGTGCGCTTTGCACCGATGATCCCGATGAACGAAATCAAGATGATGCTGCCGCAGACCAAGTTCGCGGGCGGCATGGAAGCAGAAGAAACCGTTGAGGAGACTGCCTGATGCCGGTTCAAGAGGGAGTCTACGGCCTCCTGGCCGAATTCAACACGCCGCAGGCCATGGTGAAGGCGACCATCGCTGCCCGGAATGCGGGCTTTCGCCGGATGGAGTGCTACACGCCCTATCCCGTGGAGGAAGCAGCCACAGCGCTGGACGTGCACCGCAACCGCGTGCCGATGATGACGCTAATGGGCGGCATTATGGGCCTGACGACGGCGTTCCTGATGCAGACGTGGATGTCGGCGATTTCGTACCCGATGAATATCGCGGGGCGTCCGCTATTCTCGTGGCCGGCGTTCATCATTCCGGCGTATGAGTGGACGATTCTGTTTGCCGGTCTTTCCGCCGCGTTTGGCATGATCGGCCTGAACGGCCTGCCGCAGCCATACCATCCGCTCTTTAACGCGCCGAACTTTCGCGTGGGCGCAACCGACGATAAGTTCTTCCTGTGCCTGGAAGCGACAGACCCCAAGTTTGACCTTGCGGAGACACGCACCTTCCTGGACCAGTTCCACGCCGTGAGCGTGGTGGAGGTAGATCTCTAATGCAAAGGCAGGGAACAGGCAACAGGGAACAGGGAACAGCCGTTCGCCGCGCCTTTGTGGCTGCAGCCGCGTGTCTGAGCATGCTTGGGCTGGCCGGCTGCCGGCAGGACATGCACAACCAGCCGAAGTTCTACCCGCAGCGCGGCACCGACTTTTATGCCGATGGCCGCTCCGTGCGTCCGCAGGTGACGGGTACGGTCGCGCGCGGCCAGGAAGACGCTGGATCGTACTTCCGTACAGGGCTGGTGAACGGTGCTGAGGGTGACGGTCTGCCCGTGCCGCTCACGGCGGAGCTCGTCGAGCGCGGCCAGGAGCGCTACAACATCTATTGCACGGCATGCCACTCGCGCGTGGGCAATGGCAAGGGCATGATCGTGATGCGCGGGTACTTTGCCGCCGGTAATCTCCACACGGAGCGCCTGCGGTCGGCGCCGCTGGGCCACTTTTTCAATGTGATCACGAACGGTTACGGCGCCATGCCCGAGTACAGCGCCCAGATTGAGCCGGAAGATCGCTGGGCGATTGCGGCCTATATCCGCGCGCTGCAGCTGAGCCAGCACGCAACCACGGCGGATGCCGGCGGCGCGCAGATTCAGAGCATCGTTGACGTGGAGAAGAAGGAAGGTTTTGCGGACGGCTTCATCCAGGATTGGAACCTGCCACCGACGGCCGGTATCCACTCCTACCAGACGATGCCGAAATCCGCGGCAGTTCCTGTAGCGCCTCCCGCAGCAAACCCGAAGGCGGAGCCGCTGACCCTGGCAGCTCCGGCACCGTCCGGAACCAAGGCGACATCCGCGACGACCGCGGCTGCCGCCACGGAGGCAACGGCTTCGGCGCCATCTGCGGCAGCGCCACACGTTACGGCTGCGAGCGCGGCCGGCGGCGAAAAGCTGTACCTAGCCAACTGCGCCGTCTGCCACCAGCCGACCCGGCAGGGCATGCCGCCAATGATTCCATCGCTGGTGGGCATTGTCGGACGCGTCGGCGCCGCACACATTCACACGCAGGTGGCGAATGGGTCACCCACGTCAAAGCCGCCGATGCCGTCGTTTCCGCAGCTGTCCACCGGGCAGGTGGATGACATCGTCGCATTTCTGGCAGCAGCTAAGTAACCGAGTCCACGAAGGATAGAGAAGGCCCGCAACGCATGGCACACGGACACGAACATTACGCAGGCGCAGGAGCCGGCGATCCCGGCGCAGCGGCACACGCCCTGCACGCCGACCACGGCCCGCGGGTGCTGCCCGCCGACCTGAGCGCACCGCCGGTTGTCGCCGTCTGGAAGACACGCGCGCTCATCGCCGCCGGCGCCGGCCTTATTTTGTCGGCCATCCTCGGCCTCATCGGCGGGCCGCTTGGCTTCGACCACGTTCTGCGCGCGTACCTGCTTGGATGGATGCTGGTGTTCGGCTTCTGCGGCGGCGGCCTCTGCATGCTGATGCTGCAGTACGTCTCCGGCGGCAAGTGGGGCCTTATCATGCGCCGGCCCATGGAGGCCATGAGCAACAGCCTCTGGGTCGTCGTGGTGCTGTTCCTTCCGCTGATGTTCTTCGGTAAGCGCCTTTGGCTGTGGGCGCGGTATCCCACGCACGAAGCTGTCGAGAACGCGCTCGGCAATCACCTGCTCACCGAAGGCCAGGCGCACTCGCTCGACTGGAAGCGCATCATGCTCAGCCCGATGAGCGTGATCCTCGAGTTTGTCGTGATCTTCGGCTTCATGGCGTTGTGGGGCGGCATTCTCAGCAAGTGGTCGTTGCAGCGTGACGCTGATCCCGAAGCAGGCACGCTCGGTTCGTTCGAGTACTGGCGTATCAAGGCGGAGAACCTCTCCGGCATCGGCATCCTGATCTACGTGGCGCTGCTGACCGTGGTTGCGATTGACCTGGTCATGTCGCTCGACATCACCTGGTACTCCACCATGTACGGCCTTATCTTCCTGGTGGGCCAGGGCTACGGCGTTCTGGCGCTGGGTGTCCATACGATCATCCGGCTCTCCGGCTACCAGCCGCTGGCCACTGCGTTGCGCAAGACGGAGCAGTACGATCTCGGCAAGTTCATGCTGGGCTTCGTGATGCTGAATATCTATCTCAGCTTTGCGCAATTCCTCATCATCTGGTCGGCCAATTCGCCGGAAGAGATTCCGTGGTACCTGAACCGGATTCAAGGCGGATGGTGGGTCATCTGTTCGCTGGACTTTATCTTCCACTGGGTCATACCGTTCGTGCTGCTGCTCAGCCGCTCGTTCAAGTACGACAGCCGCAAGATGCTTGCGCTGACCAGCTGGATGATCTTCGCGCGCTGCTTCGATCTGTTCTGGATGATCGAGCCGAACTTCCCGGACGCCATGGGCAATCTGCACTTCAGCGCCGGCATCTTTGCCTACATCACCGTGCCTGTCTTTGTGATCGGTGTGTGGCTGTACATCTACCTGACGAACCTTGCCTCGCGGCCGGTTCTTGTGCTGAACGACCCGCACACCGCCGAGGTCCTGGAGCCCGAACATGCCCATTGATCCCCCAAAAACCGATCACGTGATGAGCGAGAAGGGTCCCTCCACGTACACGGACGAGCATGGCATGAACAAGCCCGTACCGAACGAGTCGCCGAAGTTTGACGCGGACCACCCGGGCTACGAGGTGTCTGACGTTAACACCAAGGGCGTTGTCGTGTTCATCGGCGGCCTGCTGGGCTTCCTCGTTGTGTTCTTCGTCCTGTGCTATGCCATGGGCAAGGCGATCAACGGCGGCCTGCTGAAGCAGGACGTGGAACAGGCATCGAAGAACCCGCTGTCGGCAGCTTCACCGGAGGCGATCCAGAAGCGCGGCGCCAGCCTGGCCACCAACCCCGAGCAGGCACAGGTGGAAGCAGCCAAGATCGCATCGAGCTTCCCGAATCCGCGGCCGCCGACAGATGACGACAATGCCGAGACATCGGACATGCATGCCCGCGAGGACCTGCTGCTGGAGCACTACACCAAGGCTGATCCGTCAGAAGGTCCGGACGGCACGATCCACATCCCGATCGAGCAGGCGATGCAGCTCATCGTGAAGCGCGGCCTGCCGGCAGCAGCGACACCGGCCACGGCCGTGCAGACACGCCTGACCGGCGATACGCAGGCAGACGTAAAGGCTCCGCTGACCACCGGTTTCGCGCGTACGGGCTACGAACTGGACCAGATCGAAAGCCGCGAACAGAAGATGAAGCTGGGCGAGAACCCCGGCGAAAAGAAGTAGCAACGCAGCAGCCACGCAGTCAAACGAAGTAAAGGCATAGACGATGCAGATGCGCAACACAATCCGACTGGCACGCAACCACGGCAGACTCGCTCTGCTGGCACTTGCGCTTGCCGTCGGCCTGGCGCCGGCTGCATTGCACGCACAAGTTTCCAGCTACGGCGACAAGGAGACGGGCGAGAACAGCGGTAATGAACTGCCGGCCGTGTTGAAGGGCGCGTCCATCGACCAGCACCTGAACACGCAGCTGCCCGATGTGCCGTTCACCGACGAGACCGGCACACCCGTTCACACCGGCCAGTACTTTGGGCCGAACGGCAAGCCTGCGATTCTCGCGCTGGTGTACTTCAGCTGCCCCATGCTGTGCTCGGAAGAGATGGATGGGCTGACGCAGTCGCTGGCGATGGTGCATCTGGATCCGGCTAAGGACTTCAATGTCCTGATCATCAGCATCGACACGACCGACACGCCTGCCGAGGCTGCGAAGAAGAAGGCTCTGTACACGCGCCGCTACGCGCGCCCCGGCACCGAAGCTGGATGGCACTTCCTCACCGGACCGCAGAGCTCGATTGACGCGGTGACGAAAGCGATTGGTTTCGGCGCGGTCCGGATCGCTTCGCCGGATGGCAAGACGACGCAATTTGCGCACGCCAGCTCCATCCAGGTGCTGACGCCCGAAGGCAAGATCGCCCAGTACTACCTTGGCGTGGAGTACGCGCCGAAGGATCTGCTGCTGGGGCTGATCGAGGCTTCGGACCACAAGATCGGTTCGCCGGTAGCGAACATATTGACCTATTGCTACCACTACGATCCGCACCGTAATAAGCACAGCCTGATCGTTTCCCGCGTGGTGCAGTTTGGCGGGATGATCACGGTGGCTGGGCTGGGCGGCTTCATGTTTTTGATGTTTCGGCGCGACCTGAAGCTGGGACGCGAGCACCAATTGACGCGCAGGGATGACCGAACGTAACGCGCATTTTCAGGATCGCCGGAACGCAGTACATGCAGCAGTACATGCAACGAAAGACCGGACAGGAAGAGTAAAGGCAGACGATGGGAATCAGTCCAGTACTTTGGCAGTTTCTAACCAAGTGGCTCACCACCTCGGCGATTTGGCCGCAGGAGGCCTCCACTATCGCGCCGTGGGCCGATGCGCTGTACATCTTCCTGTGGCTGATGACAGTGGTCGGCATGCTGCTGGTTGGCACGCTGGTGCTGGTGTTCGCCGTCAAGTACCGCCAGGCAAAGCACCCGGTCGCCGTACAGATCGAAGGCTCGACGCTGCTGGAAGCTACCTGGACCATCATCCCGCTGGGTATCTTTCTCTTTGTGTTCGTGTGGGGCGCGTGGCTGTACTTCCGTATCTACAACCCGCCCGCCGACGCGATGCAGATTTACATTGTGGGTAAGCAGTGGATGTGGAAGGCCGAGCACCCGGGCGGCCAGCACGAGATCAATGCGCTGCACGTGCCTACGGGCCGTCCGGTGCAGTTGACGATGATCTCGCAGGACGTCTTCCACTCGTACTCGATCCCGGCCTTCCGCGTGAAGCGCGAGGTGATTCCGGGCCGCTATACGACGGTCTGGTTTAATGCAACGAAAGAAGGCACGTACCACCTGTTCTGCACGCAGTACTGCGGCACGCTGCACTCCGGCATGATCGGCGACATCGTTGCGATGACGCCGAGCGACTACCAGAAGTGGACGGAAGAATCGACCAGCGGCATGAGCCTGTCGCAGAACGGCGAGCGGCTGTTCGCATCGCTGGGCTGCAACAGCTGCCACAGCGGGAATGCAGCCGCGGCCGGCCCCAATCTAGCGGGCGTCTACGGGTCTAAAATCAAGATGGACGACGGAACAGAACAGCTTGCCAACGACGGCTGGCTGCGCGACGTTATCCTGAATCCATCCCAGCACGTTCCCCTGGGCTACAAGCCCATTATGCCGACGTATCAGGGACAGATCAGCGAAGAAGGTCTGATCGACCTGGTGGAGTATGTCAAGGGTTTGAAGACCAATTATCGTATCCAGCAGACACTGGATACCTCTAAGTCCAACGACGCGGCGCCACCAACGCCGGGGAGAGAGTAAACCGATGGCGACCATCGTTACCTTGCCCGATCAGAGCACGGCTACCATACCGAAGAAGAACTACATCACCAACGAGCATGGCCTGCTGAGTTGGCTGCTTACTGCCGACCATAAGCGGATCGCGATGCTGTACCTCATCAGCATCACGTTCTTCTTCTTCATCGGCGGTTTCTTCGCGGGCATGGTTCGCCTTGAGCTGCTTACACCCGCCGGCGACCTGATGGCGGCCGACACCTACAACAAGATGTTCACGATGCACGGTATCGTGATGATCTTCCTGTTCCTGGTGCCATCGGTGCCTGCCACGCTGGGCAACTTCTTCATCCCGATCATGATCGGCGCGAAGGATCTGGCGTTTCCGAAGATCAACCTGCTGAGCTGGTACCTGTACCTGATTGGCGGCACCTTCGTGCTGACCACGCTGGTGCTGGGCGGCGTCGATACGGGCTGGACGTTTACCACGCCGCTCTCGACCCACTACCTGAACACGCACGTGGTCACAACGGCGACGGCGATCTTTATTGCGGGCTTCTCGTCCATCTTTACCGGCCTGAACTTCATCGTGACCGTGCACCGCATGCGCGCGCCCGGCATGACGTGGTTCCGCCTGCCGCTTTTTGTGTGGTCCAACTATGCGGCGTCGGTCCTGATGGTGCTCGGCACGCCGGTTCTGGCGATCGCGATTGTTCTCGTCGCTCTCGAGCGTGTGGTCGGTATCGGCGTGTTCGATCCGGCCAAGGGTGGCGATCCGCTGCTCTTCCAGCATTTGTTCTGGTTCTATTCGCACCCTGCCGTGTACATCATGATCCTGCCTGGGTTCGGCGTGATCTCTGAAGTGATCTCCACGTTCAGCCGCAAGCGCGTCTTCGGCTACACGGCTGTGGCGTTCTCCTCGGTGGCCATCGCGGTCTTTGGCTTCTTTGTGTGGGCGCACCACATGTTCATCATGGGTGTGTCGAACTACTCGGCGCTGGTGTTCTCGCTGCTCACGATGCTTGTGGCGGTGCCGTCAGCCATCAAGATCTTCAACTGGTCGTTCACGCTGCAAAAGGGATCGATCACCTTTGAAACGCCGATGCTGTATGCCTTCGGCTTCATGGGCCTGTTCACCATCGGCGGCCTGACGGGCGTCTTCCTGGGCTCGCTGGGCATGGACGTGCACCTGACCGAGACGTACTTCATCGTGGCGCACTTTCACTTCGTGATGGTGGGCGGCATGCTGATGGCGTTCCTCGCGGGTGTCCACTTCTGGTGGCCCAAGATGACCGGCCGCATGTATCCGGAAGGCATGTCGAAGTTCGCGGCAGTGGTCACGTTCATCGGCTTCATCCTCACGTTCTTCCCGCAGTTCATCGTGGGCTACCTCGGCATGCCGCGGCGCTATGCAGCATATCCGCCGGAGTACCAGGTGCTGAACGTGCTCTCGACCGCAGGCGCGACGGTGCTTGGTGTTGGATACCTGCTGCCGATCCTGTACCTGGCATGGTCGCTCAAGTATGGCGCTATCGCGGGCAACAATCCGTGGCAGGCGACCGGTCTAGAATGGCAGATTCAGTCACCGCCGCTAACGGAGAACTTTATCGAGACGCCGATCATGGATCACGAAGCGTATGACTACGAGTGGCTCGAAAAGAAGACCGAGCGCGAGTTGCAGCACGTCGGATAGTTTTGCTTTAGAGCGGACCCGGGCAGTGCACCTGCCCGGTTCGCGCACGAACTGAATCACGTTGTACGAGAGGGTTTCGCATGTCGATTGCATCGACCATCACGCATCCGCCGGAGCCGGAAATCCATCCGTCGCTTGAGGTGCACGAGCATCCGTTTTACCAGAAGCACCACTTCGAAACGGCCGAGCAGCAGCGCGAGGCGGCCAGCTTCGGGATGTGGCTGTTCCTGCTGACGGAAATCATGTTCTTCGGTGGTCTGTTTTTCGCCTATCTGCTGTACCGCAACTGGTATTATGATGCCTTTGTCGCGGCTTCGAACTCGATCAGCCTGTCCATGGGTCTGACGAACACGATCGTGCTGATCAGCTCGTCGTTCACTATGGCGATGGGCGTGTATTCGGCGGAGATGCGCAACAAAAAGGCACTCCAGATGTGGCTGTTGATCACAGTCTTCCTGGGCTTTGCCTTCCTTGGTATCAAGACCGGCGAGTACTACGACAAGTTCGCCGAGCACCATGTGCCTGGCGCATCGTTCGATATCTCCATGTTTGTTCATCCCGAAGATAAGAACGAGAAGGCCCTGACCGTGGACCAGGCGAATAAGACGCAGGTCTACTTCTCGCTCTACTTTGCGATGACCGGCGTCCACGCGCTGCACATGGTGATCGGTATCGTGCTCCTGATTGGTTTGCTGTGGAATGCGCGAAAGGGACTGTATACGACGGGGTATGTCCAACCGATCGAGAACTTCGGTTTGTACTGGCACTTTGTCGATATTGTGTGGATCTTCCTGTTCCCGTTCCTGTACCTGATTAACCGACATTGATCGCAGTTCCATCGCATGGCATTACTAAGACCGCACTACTCGAGGACGCAGCATGAGCAACGCACCCGTCGACGCGCAGCATGAAAATCTCGACACGCACGATCCGGATAACGTTGTTAATCCGGAGCACGTGGCGCACCACATCGTCCAGCCCGCGACCTACGGTCTGATCTTCGGCGTGCTGATGCTTGGTACAGCGCTGACGGTGATCGCTTCCAAGCTGCCGCTTGGCGTTTTCAACGCGCCCATTGCCATTGCCATTGCCTGCACCAAGGCAGTGTTCGTCGTGCTGTTCTTCATGCACGTCAAGTACAGTTCGCGCCTGGTCAAGCTCACGGTGTCGGCGGGCTTTTTCACGTTCCTGGTGCTCGTTATGATGACGATGCTCGACTACGTCTCGCGCGCATGGGGTCAGTGGTAGGCGCTGCACGCTCCACTTGTTTGGAAAGGCGCTCCCAAGGGAGCGCCTTTCATCGTTCACAGGCATGGATGTAAGCACCCTCGTAACGACTCGAGTACACCTTCACGTTCCACAATGCGCCGGGGTGTTACGTTCGGGCTGCACGCCCTCTGAACGCACCCATGCCATCCGCTCCGAATAGCCGGCTCGCCGGTCTCGATACGCTGCGCTCCTGCGCCATTGTGTGGGTGATGCTGTTCCATCTGCAGGGTGTGCTGCCCGTTGTTCTGGAGCCGGTGGGCAGCATGGGATGGCTTGGCGTGGACCTCTTCTTTGTCCTCAGCGGGTATCTCATCGGGTCGCAGATCTTACGTCCCCTCGCAAGCGGCCGGATCCTCCATGTTGCAGACTTTTACCGGCGCCGTGCGTATCGCATCCTGCCTGCGTACCTGGTTGTTGTCGCGCTGTATCTCTTTGTGCCGCAGTGGCGCGAGGAGCCGAATCTGCCAGCCGCGTGGAAGCTGCTTACCTTCACCGCAAATCTGTGGATGAACTATCCCGCAGAGCGCGCGTTCTCACACGTCTGGTCGCTCTGTATGGAAGAGCATTTCTACCTGCTGCTGCCGCTTATCATTTTGTTGTTTGCGCGTCTGCACCGCACGTTTGCCACAGTGGCGATGTTCGTCCTGTCGCTCGCCGCTTGTGTTGGAGCGCGGTGGTGGATGCTGCATCATGCCGTGCTTACCCTGCCGGAAGACACGCAGTGGATCGGCATGATGAAGCGCATCTACTACCCCACGTACAGCAGGCTGGATGGTCTGTTGTGCGGCCTTGCGCTTGCGACATGCCGCATGTTCCGGCCGTCCTGGTGGCATCGAGTTGCGCCGCATGGGAATGTGCTGCTGCTCGCTGGACTTCTCACGCTGGCTGGCGGCATGGCCACGTTCCACTTTGACTATGCTTCGACCGATGCTCCTGCGGGCCTGATTGGCGGCTTTCTCGTCGCTTCACTTGGATTTACCCTGTGCGTTGCCGCGGCGGTGTGTCCGCGCGGAGTGCTCACACGCCGGTTGCCGGGTGCGCAAACGATTGCGGCATTGGCTTTCAGTCTCTACCTGACGCACAAGGCGGTTGCGCATGTTGCTGGACGATTGCTGCCGTGGCTGGCGGATAACCGTGGCTGGCTGGCCGCGTGCGTTTATGCAGCGAGTTGTCTTGCGGTTGCTGCCGTTCTTTACTCTGCGGTCGAGCGGCCGTTCCTAATGCTGCGCGATCGTCGCATGAACGCAGCACGCGCCGCGCTTGAGGTGCGCATCGACCCGGCGCTCTGAGGACATGAATAGCGCGGGCCTGCAGCCCGCCCTCACATGGTGTTGATCGCTGACCTGGGGCTTTGCCCCAGGCTATTACAGCGCGGGCTTGCAGCCCGCTGTTCCGTGACCTGTTCCGCCGCAAGCGATGCGTGGAGCGAAGCGGCTGTCGAGACGGTGTTCTCCGGTGACGCTAGACCGGTCGCGCCATTACGGCGTCGTGATGCGTGGTCGCGCCAACGGTGAAGAAGCGTTCGCCGATCTGCGTGAAGCCGGTCTTCTCGTAGAAGCGGATGGCGTCGTGGTTCTTGCCGTAGACGCCCAGCACCAGCCGCTTGCGGCCCAGATCGCGGGCGTAGTCCACGGCAGCGTCCATCAACGCCTTACCGATACCGAGCCCCTGGAAGCGGTGCAGCAGGTAGATGCGGCGCAACTCGTAATCATCCGAGGTGATGTCCACCGGCAGATCGGGTTCACAGCACACGATGTAGCCGACCGGCGCGTTGCCGGGAGCGGCCTCTGCGATGGTGAGGCGGCCCGTGGGCAAGGCAAGGTATTTCGCATAGGTTTCGACGGAATGGTTTTTGTGGAAGTGCGCGAGGATGTCGCTGCCGTCGAGAATGTCGGCGAAGGCCTCAAGAAAGCTGGCGCCGCCCACGAGTGACAGGGCGGGCTCATCGCCGGACACGCACCGGCGCAGACGATATGCGGGTGAACTCATAGCAGTAAGGATATCGAGCCGGGCTGATCGCGCAAACTATTGCGGCGGCTCGGCCGGCTGCTTGTCGCCGCCGAGAGCTTTCTTGACTGCGCGAACGCCGGCGCCGAGCGCGTGCCCGGTGTTGTGCGTTGCCTTCTCGAGCGCAGTGCCTGTCTTGTCACCGGCAACGGTCAGGGCGCTGTCGGTGGAGCGGCCGCTTGTCGCGAGAGCCGAACCGGTTGCATCACCACCTACGCTTGCACCTGTGACCGCGCTGTTGCCTCCAAGGATGGCCGCCTGTGCCGGACGCTTTGCCGGATTGGCCCACGCGATGTCGGTTTCGGGCAAGCGCTGCAGGCGGTCCACGCGGGCAGTGAGGAAGTCGGTTCGGCCAAGCTTATCCTTCAACGGCCAGCGAGAGGAACTCATCCATACGGCGCCATTCATGGGTGCGTCCAGCTCACCAAGGTTGATGACGCCGGGCGTTTCGAGCGGCCTGCTCTTTATGCAGCGATCGCCGCCGCAACCATGGTGACACATCTCCTCCGTCAGGAAGGATGCGTGCTTGCCCGCGCTGATCCATATCTGCGGGCCATGCTCCTCGGCCTTCAGCGTTGATGCGCGCGTGAGCTGGCTCGCGTCGCATACGGTGTCTTCATGCGCGGCGGCGTACCAGTAGGTGGCGTGCCATGAGTCCGGATCATCCCGCAAGGCAGTGCTGGTTTGCTGGAGCAGGACAGCGACATGCTCGGCATCGAGCGGGTGGCCCATGCGTCCACAGTCGGTACGCCACAGATGGTAGTAGTGCAGCTCGACCTGCGCGGGCGTGCCTGCTACGGCAGGCCGCAGCATTGCCTGGCCGTAGACCGTGCCGTCCTCGGCTGCGACTGTGGGTATGGCAATGGCCTGGACGAAGCGTGCGGGCCGTGCAGAGCAGTCGTCGCTGCTGATCATGAACTGTGGTACGAAGCGCTGCAGCAAGGCGTCTTCCAGCACATCATTCAGGCCGTCGTGATCGCTATCGATCGCACGAGGCGTCTGTGCGGAGGCCATGCCCGCGCATAGCAGTACGGGAAACAGGCGCAGAAGCATTGAGCAAGCACGCATGGTGAACCTCGGGGAAGGTTGGGCGCCGGAGCGCCTGCTTCAACGGTACACGCTCAGCGTTTGCTGGTGTTGTGAAGCACAGGCCGGGTGGTTCTACGGAGCCGGTGCGTGAGCGGGAAACGTGATGCTGGCTGGTGCTGTCCGTGGTGTGGCTGTCCCGCACGTGATGAACGCCTGCTCGTACAGCGGTGCGATCCTTACGAGCTTGCCCCAGATCGACCTGATCTTTCACATGGGCCGCGACCGCAGCCAGGCGAGCGCACGCGTGAAAGTGAAGGGATTTGTGCTGGAGCCGTAAGCGGGTAAGCGAGTACACTCCCGCCATGCGCCTGTTGCCGATTGTCCTTGCCACCACGCTTGCCTTGTCTGCTGTCTCGTGCCGCACCGGTGGGAAGCGGCCCACGGTTGATGACGCCAAGGCGTTTCTCGATCGCGCGAACGCGGCGCTGCTGAAGGAGGCGGATGACGGATCGCATGCGGAGTGGCTGGCTGAGACGGATATCAACGAAGACAGTGAAGCCACCACCGCACTGCTGAGCGAGCAGGGCAACAAGATCGCGCTTGACTTGATCACGGAGAGCCATAAATTTGACAAGCTGACACTGCCGGCAGACATGCGCCGGCAGATGATGCTGCTGCAGGTGAACGCGCCCGCCGCACCGCACGATCCCAAGCTGCTGGCCGAGGAGTCGCAACTGGCGGCGCAGTTGACCGGCATGTACGGCAAGGGCAAGTACTGCGACCCAACCGGCAAGTGCATGAGCGTGGACGATGTGGACATGTTCATGGCGAAGTCGCGCGATCCTGAGGCGTTGACGAAGGTTTGGGTGGGCTGGCATAGCGTGGGTGCACCCATGCGCGACAAGTACGAGCGCTTCATTGAGCTACAGAACATTGGCGCGCGTGAGCAGAACTACAAGGACACGGGCGAGCTGTGGCGCGCGGGCTATGACATGACGCCGGCGGAGTTCTCCGGCGAGTTGAACCGCGCATGGACGCAGCTTGAGCCGCTGTACCGCGAACTGCACACGTATGTTCGCAACCGCCTCATCGCGAAGTATGGCGCGGCAGCCAAGCGCGATGACGGCATGATTCCCGCACAGTTGCTGGGCAATACGTGGGCGCAGGAGTGGGGCAACATCTACGACATTGTTGGACCTGCCGATCCGAAGCTGGCGGTGTTCAAGCCGGTCGATCTTGAGGCAGCGCTGAAGAAGCAGATCGCGCAAAAGGACCCTGCAGCGGCACTGTCGTTCCGTACGGGCGCCGACCTGACGAGCGACAAGGGACACGCTGCAAAGCTTGCCGCGGGCAAGGACATGGTCCACTACGGTGAGAACTTCTTCACGTCGCTCGGCTTCCCGGCGTTGCCCAAAACCTTCTGGGATCGGTCTATGTTTGTGCATCCGCGCGATCGCGAAGTCGTGTGCCATGCCTCTGCGTGGGACATTGACCAGGTCGAGGATCTGCGCGTGAAGATGTGCATCGAGGTCAATGCCGACTACTTCACCACGGTGCACCACGAGCTCGGCCATAATTTCTACCAGCGCGCCTATGATCAGCAGCCCATGCTCTTCCGCAACGGCGCAAACGATGGCTTTCACGAGGCGATTGGAGACTCGATCGCCTTGAGCATCACGCCTGCGTATCTCAAGCAGATTGGGCTGGCGGATGATGAGCCGCCTGCTGAAGCGGACATCCCGCTGCAGCTGCGCACCGCGTTGGACAAGGTTGCGTTCCTGCCCTTCGCTCTGGCGCTCGATACATGGCGCTGGCAGGTCTTCAGCGGCGAGATCAAGCCTGCGGACTACAACAAGGCGTGGTGGGCGCTGCGTGCGAAGTATCAGGGCGTTGCGCCGCCGGTGGACCGTACCGAGGCAGACTTCGATCCCGGCGCGAAGAACCACATCCCAACGAACGTGCCCTATGCGCGCTACTTTCTTGCACGCATCTACCAGTTCCAGTTTTACAAGGCCATGTGCGACGCCAGCGGTTACAAGGGCCCGCTCAACCGCTGCTCGTTCTACGGCAGCAAGGCTGCGGGCAACAAGCTGAACGCCATGTTGATGGCGGGGCAGTCGCAGCCATGGCAGCAGACGCTGAAGACCATGACCGGCACGGATCATCTGGATGCGCAGCCCATGCTGGACTACTTTGCGCCGCTGTACACATGGCTGAAGCAGCAGAACTCCATGGCGCATTAAGCATTGACGCGTGTCGCGCGACGCGCGACGCGTTACAGTTTTGACGTGATCCGGTCCTTCAGGCACGCTGGACTCGAGCGTTTCTTTCTGACCGGCTCGAAGGCGGGCATACAACCGTCGCACGCGAAGAAATTGCGGTTGCAATTGTTTGCTTTGGATCGCGCCGTCAAGCCGTCCGACATGGATGCTCCGGGATGGACGCTGCACGCCCTCAAGGGCGATCTCGCCGATCATTTCTCGGTTGCGGTCAATGGCAATTGGCGCGTGACGTTTCGGTTTGATGGAGAAGACGCCACCGTTGTGGACTACGGAGACTATCACTTGGGGGAGAGAACACTATGGAGATGCACAATCCTCCTCATCCGGGAGAGGTTCTTCGCGAATACATGGGACAGTCTGACGTAGCGGGTTTCGCTGCACGGGTCGGCATCACGCGCCAGTCGCTCTATCGCGTGCTGAATGGAGACGCTGCCATTTCGCCTGCAGTGGCCGTTGGGATTGAATATGCGCTGGGAACGTCTGCTCGCATGTGGCTTGGCATGCAGGCTGACTACGATCTTTGGCATGCACGCGAGGACCGCCGAGAGGCTGAGAAACTGCGTAAGGCAGGCTCATCTGCCTCCAGTTTTATAAGTAAGTCGCGGCCTGGCCGCAGAGTGACTATCGGTAAGACGTTCACCGGCAAAATGGGCACGCGAGCTAAGTCCAATCACACCAAGGCTGCTTAGTGACGTGCTACCGCGGACCGGCGGGCACGTGATCTTCAAGGTAGCGCGCGAGCAGCGTGTACAGATGTTCGGTTGTACCTTCGCCCTCGTAGATGCCGTGGGTGCGGTTGGGATAGTCCATGAAATCGAACTGCTTGCCGAGCTCGATGAGCTTGTCGACGAGCACCTCCGTAGCCTGGAAGTGGACATTGTCGTCGCCGGAGCCGTGGATGATGAGCAGGCTTTGCGTGAGGCCGCCGGCATAGGTAATGGGCGAGCCGTTCTTGTAGCCCTCGGGGTTTTCCTTGGGCAAGCCCATGTAGCGTTCCTGGTAGATGGTGTCGTATTTGGTCTGGTCGGCCATGGGAGCGACGGCCACGCCCGCGCGGAACAGGCCGGGATAGCGGAACATGAGGTTCAGCGTCATCGATCCACCGCCGCTCCAGCCCCATACGGCAAGGCGCGACATATCCACCCAGGCATGTTCTTTGCCGAACGCACGGATGGCCGCAGCCTGCTGCTGCGTGGAGAGCACACCGATCGTACCGTGGATGGATTTGCGCCACGCACGGCCGCGTGGCTCCGGCGTGCCAGCGTTGTCAAAGCTCACGACCACGTAGCCCTCGCGTACAAAGGCGTTCTCACCCAAATCCCCGCTCGAGAATCGATCCTGCACGGTGGCTTCCGCGGGCTCGCCGTACACGTACACGAGTACCGGGTATTTCCTGGATGGATCGAAATCGGGTGGCTTGCTGACGTAGCCGTTAAGCTTGACACCGCCGTCCACGGTCACCTGCACAAACTCGTGTCCATTGCCCAGCAAGGGCTTCACCTTGGCAGCGAGCACGTCATTGGTGGCGAGTGTCTTCAGCACCTTGCCGTCGGCCAGTTGTACTAATTCGTAGCGGTCTGGGCGTACGGAGGTGGACCACGCGTGCAGCGCGACCTTGCCGTCGGGCGACGCGTCGTAGGTGTGCCAGCCCTGCTGCGACTCCGGTGTCATCCTCTCGGGTTTGCCTTCACCATCCAGCCGGGCGCGGTACAGGTATTGCCGGATGGCGTCGTCCGGCGATGCGGTGAAGTAGAGATAGCCGTCGGGTTCGTCGACGGCGACCATGTCGATCACATCCGCGGCAAAGTTTGTCAGCAGGTGCGGCTTGCCATCGGGAGAGACGCGATAGGCATGCCGCCACCCGTCGCGCTCACTCAGCCACAGCAGGTCGCCTTGCTTCGCGCCCTTTGAAGGGGCAAGCCAGCGCAGTCCGTCCACCACATCCACCCATGCGGCATCGGTATCTGTGAAGAGTACGCGGCCTGCAGCGGTGTTCGCATTGAAGAGGTACAGCTCATTCTTGTTCTGCTGGCGATTCATGTACTCCAGCGCAATCTCTGTTGGCTCGCTAGCGCCTACCCAGTCAAAGCGTGGAATGTAGTTGTTGCGCGGGTCGCCTGGCAGCTTGAGCCATGTTGTTGCGCCGCCGTTGGCCGAGACGACACCGGCGCGCACGGCAGCGTTTGTGGTGCCGGCCAGCGGGTATTTGTAGTGGAAGGTCTCGGGATATTGTGCCTTGGTGTCGTTGATCAGCGTGTAGTCGCCCTCGCCGCTTTGATCGAACTGCAGGTATGCGATGCGCGTGCTGTCGGGACTCCAGCGGAAGGTGTCGCGCAGGAAGAACTCTTCCTCGGTCACCCAGTCGCTGGTGCCGTTGATGATGTCGGCGCTGCCGTCAGTGGTGAGCTGTGTGCGCTTGCCCGTGGCAACGTCTTCCACGTAGATGTTGTTGGCGTAGACATAGCCCACGCGCGTGCCGTCGGGCGAGAACTTCGCAAACATCAGCGAGGCTGCCTTGGCATCGCCGCCCAGCTTGCGCAGCGTGCCGGTCTCGAGGTTCAACGCCCAGTAGTCGCCGCGGGTGTTCAGCCGCCACACGCGCTGCGTGTTGGTGAAGAGCAATAGCTGCTTCTTATCGCCGGACCACGTGTAGCTGTCGATGTCGAGCTGGTCCTTCGCGCCCACTGGTACAAAGCGTGCGGCAGGGACCAGGATGGTGCGCTCGCCGGTGGCAGTCGTATAGGCGACCAGGTCCAACCGCTTTGGATTCGTTGCTGACCTTTCCAGGGCGGTGTAGCGCAAGCTGCCATCCAGCCACTGGCTGCCATCGGGGTAGTCCGGCTGGTAGGCGTGCTTTGTAACGATCGCGTTCATCGACTCGCGATAGGCAACGGAAGGATGCTGCACCGGCGGCGGCGCCTGGGCGATGGAAGACGCACCTGGCAGACCGAGAAAGATGGCAGCGGCGAGAAGATTTCGCAGGGAATGCGCACACATGGGACGAGTGTACTGCCCATCCTTGGCGCACTTAGCGGGTCTCCCGCGCAGCTGCGGCATTTTCACTTGCCTCCATGCTGGTCAGGGGTGGATAATCCCCGGCACGGCACTCTGCCGGTTTTCTCTTCCATCCCTCACTTGGAAGGGCCCGCACGGCGCTGTGGAAGGTCAAAAAAGGTACACATCATGAATGAACAGCCACGCACCATCGGTCTCACGTTGTCGAAGCGCATTATTGCCGGATTGGTCGGACCTGAAGGTCTGGTGGGCAACCTGCGCTCGTACCCGGAAGATGAGTTCTACGAAGATGCGCTGGTGGAGATGCCGCGCGAGCACTTGATCGCAGCGATGTGCGAGCAGATTGTAGCTGTCATCCACGACCATCCCGGCGTTCCCATCTCGGGTGTGGGCGTGGCCCTGCCCGGCTTCCTGCGCAATGGCGTGGTCGAGGACTCGCCGAATCTGCCGCAGATGAAGGGCGCCCGCATCGCGGCAGAGATTTCCGCCCTGCTGAAGGAGCAGGGGTTTGATATGGCCCTGACCGCGGTCAACGACGCGGATGCGGTCGCGGCCGGCCTGGCGCAATCTCAGGGCAAGCTTTCCAGTATGATTCGCGTGTGGACGCTTGGAACCGGCATTGGATTTGGGCGCTACCCCATGGTGGAGGGTGTCGGCGAGGGTGGTCACACGGTTGTGACGCTCGACGATCGTGAGACCTACTGCGGCTGCGGTGGACGCGGCCACATCGAGGGCATCATGGGTCACCGCGCGATGCGCCTGCGCTTTCTGGACATGGAGCCGGAGGATGTCTTCGAGGCCGCGGACAAGGGGGATGCGCGCTGCATCGAGTTCAAGAAGCTGTTTCACCGCGCCCTGGCGGCCGGAACGGCAAGCTCCATCCACATGAGCGGCGCGGGCAAGTTCTACCTCACGGGCTACAACGTGCGCTTTGTGGAATTGCCGCTGCTGAACCACTATGTCCAGCAGATGGTGCGGATGAGCCCGCTGCAGGCATTTTCGGTCGAGATTCGGCCGAACAACGTGGAGACCATCGTGGTGGGCGCCGCAGTCATTGCGCGCACAACTTCGATGACTGTGCCGGCAGCCTGACAATCGGGCCGTCGCCGCGAGGACGTTGGCGTGTGTTTACGGCTTGCTTGTTTGACCCGCTGAAGAGCGCACACCTATAATTTTCCCAGTATCGGGCGAACCGGCCGGTTGCAGCGTTTCGTGCGCGCGCATGCCCTCTCGCACTGAATGCTGGCTAACGGCGGCTAGACCTTTGAGCGCCGGGCCACGACAGGATCCCAACGGATTTCCAAGGAGCTTTACCATTCTCATGAACCGTGTTCAGAAGGTTTCGACGCTCGCCGTCGGCATCATTTCCCTTGCATGCTCCACCGCTGTGTTTGCCCAGGCCGGTCCCGCTGTTCCTGCGCCGGCGCAGGTTGCGCCCGCTGCGATTCCCGCCAAGATTGCTCTGATCGCGTTTGAGCAGGCTGTCTTCGCCACCAACGAGGGCCAGAAGGCCGTCGCGGACGTTCAGAAGAAGTTTGAGCCGCAGAAGGCGCGGATCACGCAGGAGGAGACCGAGGTCGACAGCCTGCAGAAGCAGCTCCAGGCCGCCACCAACATCACCGACGAAGACCGCGCGAACCGCGTCCGCACCATCGACACGAAGCAGAAAGCCCTGCAGCGTGATGGTGAGGATGCTCAGGCTGCCTACCAGAACGATCTGCAGGAGGCCTATGGCAAGGTTGCCGCCAAGGTGAACAACGTCATGCAGAAGTACCTGACGGATAACGGCTTTACCTTGGCGATGGATGTGAGCGGACAGACGAGCAGCGTGCTCTTTGCCGTACCCCAGACGGACGTGACCCGCGCCGTGATCGATGCCTACAACGTCCAGTCGGGTGTCGCCGCACAGCCTGCAGGTACGCCCGCGGCTCCCCGCCCGGCTGCTCCCCGGCCAGCGGCAAGGCCGGCTGCTCCCGCTGCCAAGTAAAAGCCACGCAATGCGCCTAGGGTGAGGACGAAGTGTTCTCACCCTAGGCGCGTTCATGCGCCATGATTGCCATAAATTCAGCAGCCGCGCTGTGGAAAAATCTGTGGAAGTCTTGCCAGTGCAATCAGCCGTTTCCAATCTGCACCGGCTGCGGAGGCGGCCTGTCCTTCACGCATTGCGCTTAAGCCCTTCATAATGAGCAGTTTGCAAGCAATTGCAATATGAACAGGGCATTACGTTGCAGATGTTCCTGATTTGAGTGAAATGCAAGCTTTCCACAGATCGCCTTACGCGTCCTCATACGGGTACGTATTTTAGGCTTGCTCTTCTGCTGATTTTCGGCTTGTATGTTCCTTCTTCTACGTCGTTAGCAACAGCAGAAAGCTCCTCGTGCAGTCGTCTACAGCCTACGAGCGGAGGAGCTTTCATCCTGCTTTGAATGTAGTGTCTATCCGTTGGAATCGCGGTACACCGTGTAGCTGCTACTCCACCGGCACCTTCCAGATGTCATCGCAGTATTGGCGGATGGTACGGTCACTGGAGAACTTTCCGGACCGCGCCGTGTTCAGCAGCGACATGCGGCCCCAGTGGCCGACATCGGCAAACGCGCTGCCTGCCTGCGCCTGAGCTTCAGCATAGGCATCGAAGTCAGCCATCACAAAGTATGGGTCGGCGCCGAGCAGGTTACCCACTAGCGGTGCGAACAGGTTGCGGTCCCCGTTGGTGAACCGGCCATCCTGCAGGCCGTCCATGACTTCCTTCAACAGCGGGCTTTTGTCCACGTAGCTGCGCGGGTTGTAGCCGCTCCTGGTCAGGTCGTCGATCTGCGGCGCCGTCAGGCCAAAGAGGAAGAAGTTCTCCTTGCCGGCTTCTTCGCGAATCTCTATATTCGCGCCGTCCAGCGTGCCGATGGCGACCGCGCCGTTCATCATGAACTTCATGCAGCCGGTGCCGCTTGCTTCCTTGCCCGCGGTGGAGATTTGCTCGGATACATCCGCAGCTGGATAGATGCGTTGACCTAGAGATACGGAGTAGTTCGGCAAGAAGACGACCTTCAGCAGATCGCGTGTCTGCGGATCGTTGTTCACCACATCGCCTACCGTGCAGACCAGCTTGATGATGAGCTTGGCCATGGTGTAGCTGGGCGCAGCCTTGCCACCGAAGATGAAGGTGCGTGGCGTCAGGTTCTTCGCGGTGCCGCTCTTGATGGCGCAGTAGAGCGACAGAATGTGCAGCGCGTTCAGGTGCTGCCGCTTGTACTCGTGAATCCGTTTCACTTGCGTGTCGAACATCGATGCGGGATTGACGTCGATGCTCATGGTGTCCTTGATGTACTTTGCAAGCCGGCCCTTTGCGCCCTCCTGCGTGGTGCGCCACTGCTTCAGAAAGCCCTTGTCGTCGGCGAACTTTTCCAGATCGCGGAGGCCGTAGAGGTCCTTGTGCCAGCCGGTGCCGATGCTCTCGTTGATCAGGCTGGTGAGTTCCGGATTCGACAGCATCAGCCAGCGGCGCGGTGTCACGCCGTTGGTCTTATTGCTGAAGCGTTCGGGCCACGTTTCGTAGAAGTCATGCAGCGTGTCCTGCTCCAGGAGATGCGTGTGCAGCTCAGCCACGCCGTTCACCGCCTTGCTGCCGACGACGGCAAGCTTCGCCATCTGCACGCTGCGCTCGCCATCCTCGCCGATGATGCTCATGCGACGCATGCGTGCATCGTCGTTGGGATACTTCGCATGCATCTCTGCCAGAAAGCGGCTGTTGATCTCATAGATGATTTCCAGGTGCCGGGGCAGCAGGTTGCCGAACAGATCCAGCGGCCAGCGCTCCAGCGCCTCCGGCAGCAGCGTGTGATTGGTGTAGCCGAAGGTGGCCTGCGTTACACGCCATGCATCGTCCCAGCTCATCCGGTGCTCATCCATCAGCAGGCGCATCAGCTCCGCAATGCCGATGGAGGGATGGGTGTCGTTCAGCTGGATCGTCCACTTCTGGTCGAACTCGTTGAGCGGCTTCTTCAGTGCCAGGTGCAGCCGAACCATGTCCTGCAACGAGCAGCTGGTGAAGAAGTACTGCTGCATGAGGCGCAGGCGCTTGCCTTCGATTTTTTCGTCGTTCGGGTACAGCACTTTGCTGATGGTTTCGGACTCCATCTTCTGTCGCACTGCACCCATGTAGTCGCCGGTGTTGAAGGCGCTCAGGTCGAAGCTGTCGACGGCCTCGGCCTTCCACAAGCGAAGGCGATTCACCGTGCGTGTTTGGTAGCCGGGGATCGGCGTGTCATACGGCACGCCCACAACGGTGTGGCCTGGCACCCATCGTTTCCGTTCCTGGCCATGCTCGTCGGCATAGAACTCCGTGTGACCGAAGTAGTTCACCTCGTAGCATGTGCTCGCGGGAATCTCCCACGGGTTGCCGTATTGCAGCCACTTGTCCGACTTCTCCACCTGCCAGCCATCGACAATCTCCTGCTTGAAGATGCCGAACTCGTAGCGCAATCCGTAGCCAATGACCGGCACGTTCAACGTCGAAAGCGAATCGAGGAAGCAAGCTGCCAGGCGGCCGAGTCCGCCATTGCCCAGGCCCGGCTCCGGCTCTTCATTGGCGATCGTCTTCAGGTCCAGCCCGAGCTTGCCCATGGCCTTGTTGGCCTGCGGCGTCAGCTCCAGATTCAGCAGATCGTTCTCAAGGTGCGGCCCAAGCAGGTACTCCGCGCTCAGGTACGCAACGACGCGCACGTCATGCTGGCGATAGTTTTCGATTGTCTCCAGCCATTGATCCATCAGCCTGTCGCGCACCGCAGCGCTCAGCGCGTGGTACTGGTCCAGCGTGCTCGACAGCTCAAACGGCCGGCCCACCGTGTGCACCATGTCGTTCAGGAATGACTTCTCGATATCTTCGGCGGATTTGCCGATGCGGTTCTCGTTCGGCTGCGTGTCCTGCGCCTGCTGATCCGGCTCATGGCCCTGCGGTGCGGGCGGCTGCTGTTCCTGCATGGGACTCATTCGGTTTCGACTCCAGTGGCGCGGGTGCGTTCCTCTTCAGATGCACACGAACGGACGTTGTCGCATCCCAGCCATTACAGAGCCGTGAACAAAGCCTGTCCGCCGCACGGTATGGTGAAAGAGCATGTTGCGTTACGTCATTACCGATCGAACCGCTTACCCCGGCAGCATCGTCGTCCAGAAAGATGCTCTCGCGACGCAAGCCGCACGTCTCGCGCAGGACGGGGTCGAATATCTGCAGCTTCGCGAGAAAGACCTGCCCATCCACGAGCGGGTGGGCCTGGCCATCCGGCTGCGCGCAGCCATTGCGGACGGCGGCGGAGAGACAAAGCTGCTCTTTATTGGGCTGCCCTCGCTGGCCGCGCTTGCCGGAGCAGATGGCGTGCACCTTGCCAGCAATCTGCTGCAAAAACCGTGGCGAGCGGCTGATTTCACAGCAAACGGCCGCCGCATGCTGGTCAGCGCGTCCTGCCACACGCTGGCGGACGTGGACCGCGCACGCACCTTCGCCCATGTGCTGCTCTTCGCACCCGTCTTTGGGAAAAACGTGCGTGGCAGGCACGTACAGGATGGTGTTGGGCTCGAGGCGTTGCGCGAGGCTTGCCATGTGGCCGGCAGCGTGCCGGTGCTGGCGCTGGGCGGTGTGGATGAAAGCAATGTGGCGGAATGCATTGCGGCAGGGGCGGCTGGTATGGCTGGGATACGGGTGTTTGTGTAGATCGAGGCTTTGGTTATGTGTAGCTAAACCATCCGGTGGCCTCGTACCAGGATGAGAGTCACTTCTGGCAGTTCTTGCAAAAATGCGTGGACCGGCCGCCAATCACAATCCGCTGAATCGACGCACCGCAGTCTTTGCAAGGCTCGCCGGTGCGGCTGTAGACGCGGTGCTCCAGCTGGAAGAAGCCGCGTACGCCGTCGGCATCGACATAGTCGCTGACGGACGAGCCGCCGAGCTGGATGGCGTGCTTCAGGACGGTTTGCAGGGCGGCGTGGAGTTTGCTCAGCTCGGCGCGGGTGAGGCGGCCGGCGTGACGTTTGGGGCGGATGCCTGCGCGGAAGAGGCTTTCGTCGGCGTAGATGTTGCCGACGCCGTGCAACAGCGACTGGTTCAATAGCGCAGCTTTGATGGGTGTCTTGCGGCCTTTGAAGAGTGCGGCAAAGTCTTCGGGGGTGATGGTCAGCGGTTCTTTGCCGGGGCCGTTGTACTGCGTGCCCTCGTCCACAATGCCAACGCGGCCAAAGCGTCGCGGATCGACGAAGCGCACCTCGCGGCCATCGCTTAGGTGCAGCACCAGGTGCGTATGTACCGGCAGCGGCACTTCGGCTTTGCTGACTAGCAGACGGCCTGTCATGCCCAGGTGGATGGTCATCTGCGCGGATGTGCCGCCGTGCTGCTTGATGTTCATCACGATGGTTTTGCCGACACGCTTGACCTGCTGAATGCGTGCGCCGGTCAGCGTGGTTTCGATGTGGGCAGGTGAAGACTTGAGCGGCTCTTTGTGCGGGCCGATGGTGACGCTGTCAATGCGCGCGCCGCGCACCCGCTCATGCACGCCATTGGCTACGGTTTCTACTTCAGGTAGTTCCGGCATCGCTTCCATTCGATGCTCTTGTCTTTGATTTGTCATCTTGACCGAATGGGCTTACCCGTCATGAAGCTGTCGAAGCAGGTCCCTCCACTGCGCTTCGCTACGGTCGGGATGACAAATCATGTAAGGGCGTGCCTCACGGTATCCTGAATGAAGCTTTTGAACCTGAGGGAGAACCATGGCCGCACTGATCGACGCCATTCACGTGAAGCGCAAGATGTATTTCGAGCATGAGGGCGTGCCGTACCACTGCCTGGACAAGGAAATATCCACGCCTACGGCCCGTGGCGGACAGACGCTGGTGCGGCTGAAGATGCGGAACCTGCTCACCCGCGGCGTCTTTGACAAGACCTTCAAGGCCGACGACAAGTTCAACGAGCCCGACCTGGAAGACGTGGAGGCGACGTATCTGTACAGCGATGGTGACGGCGCTTACTTTCTGGACCAGAGCAGCTTTGAAACGCTGCAGCTGAGCAACGACATGCTGGGTGATGCGCTCGAGTTTCTGCTTGAAGGCACGGCCGTGCAGATCGAAAAGTACCAGGGCAATCCCATCGGCCTGCAGCTGCCCATGCACGTGGAACTGGTCGTAAAGGAGACGGAGCCAGGCTTCAAGGGCGACACCGCAACCGGCACAACGAGCAAGCCAGCGACGATGGAAACAGGCCTCGTGATGCGTGTGCCGTCGTTCGTGAAGGAAGGCGACACGATCAAGATTGCGACGGAATCGCGCGAATTCGCCGGTCGTATGTAATTTGACACCCATCGCAGGCCTGCGCAGCATCCAACGCCGTGAAAGCAGGTACTGAAATCATGGCGAAGTTTGCGCTGTACGTAGAACTGAAAGCGAAGCCGGGCAAAGAAGCAGACGTGGAGGCGTTCCTGAAGCAAGGCGCGGTACTGTCCGCCGACGAGCCAGGCACGATCCACTGGTATGCCATCAAGGAAGACCGCCCCGGCGTCTACGGCATCTTTGACACGTTCGAGGACGAAGCCAGCCGCGACGCGCACCTGAACGGAGCGATCGCCACGGCCCTGATGGCCCATGCTGACACGCTGCTCAGCGAGCCGCCCAAGATCGACAAGATCGAGATACTCGTGGAAAAGGCATAGCTGCATGGCGTGACGAGGCTGCTATGCAGTCGCCGTCACGCCAGTTTCAAGCTTCCGAAAGAAGAAGTACGACGCGGCCCACAACACGCCGGTTCCTACCGCCCATCCCCATGCATTCACACCATCGCCCACAGCAATGTGCGCGATGATTGCGGATACGAGCGTGATGGCGAAGCCGGCGTAGGCCCACTCCTTGATGCGGGCGGGAATCATGGGGATGAGAAGTGCCGCCAGCCCCGCGAACTTGGCCCATGAGAGCTCGACGCGAAAGTAGCCGGGAAAGCCAAGGTGGGCGAACGCTGCAGCGACCTGCGGCAGCTTTAGCTGGGCATACGCAGTGAAGCCCATCTGAAGCACGAAGAGCGTGGTGGAGACCCAGAATCCGATCGCCATGTCTTTTGATGCCTTCATTGTTCGCCTCCATTGAGCACTTGCTCCAATTGGCCGATGAACTTCTGCCAGCCGTAGGTCGCGCCTTGATACGCACGCTCCTGGCCGGGACGGAAGCCCGAGTGTTCCATGCGCAGGTGCGTGCCTCCGTCCGCCGGAGTCAGCGTCCAGAGCACAGTTGACTCAAGTCCCAGGGCGTTCCAGGTATAGGAGAGCTGTCTCTGCGGCTCGACGACCAGCACCTCGCAGTCAATCAGGCCATCCCAGTTCGGCACCGGGTCGGCGCGGAATTGAAACTGGCGTCCCGGCGCGGGTTCGAAGTTGTTGCTCATTAGCCATTGTGCGAGGAGTTTGTCCTCAGTCAGTGCGCGCCACAGCTTTTCCGGCGGATGCGGAAACACCCTCTCGATCACAACGGCCCGCGTGGTTTCTGCTGCATTGCTCATGGCTGCCTTTCCAGGGCTCATGGCTGCTTCCTTTCCAAGGCTCATGGCTGCTTCCTTTCCAAGGCTCATGACTCCATCCTTTCCAGCATTGCTTCGAGGCGATCAAACCGCTCACTCCAGAAGGCGTCGTAGTGCCGCAACCAATCTGCTATGGGCGCCAGCGCCTTGGGTTGCGCACGGTAGTGGGTCTCGCGTCCGTCGCGACGATGCCGCACCAGCTTCGCCTTCTTCAACACACCCAGGTGCTTGGACACAGCAGGCTGGGATACGCCCGCATGCTCCGTCAAGGCGTGAACCGTCTGTTCTCCTTTGCGAGTCAACTGCTCGAAAATGGCACGTCGCGTAGGATCCGCAAGCGCACGAAACACGTGATTTCTGAAATCCGTCTTCACGCCAAAACAATAACCGTATGGTTATGGTTTATGCAAGAAGAATCTACGTGCTAGTTGCACGATCTTTGCTCAGAGCGAGACAGGTTGACGCAGCAACGCCAGCACCGGAGCAGCATCCTGCCGGCTTATGCCGAGCGACGTCTCTACGTCAGCCCCTGCAGACATCTGTGCCGCGGTGCAGGCTTCCAGCAGGATCTGGCGATCTCCTTGTGGCAGTGACTGCAGCATGTGCAACATCTGCGCGGGCTGCACTGGCTCCAGCAGCGCGTCCAGGCGCAGCAGAGTATCGCGACCTGGGTCGTCCGCGACTGGAGTCACACCGCGCAGCATCGCATGCAACACATTGCCGATAAGAATCCATGCGTTGAAACCCAACTCGCTTGTCTCCACCGTGTCCTCTGCGCGTCAGTATAAAATCTATTGGGAAGGACGTTCGACAGTCGTTCGCCTGCCCCGAAGTACATCCAACACATTTCGCGATACATCTGTTGCCGGCCCGCGCGCCGGACCTGTACGCCTGCGGAGATTGAATGACGACGAAAAAGACAGCTGTGGTGCTGGGCGCGCAGTGGGGCGATGAAGGCAAAGGCAAAATTGTTGACGTCCTGAGCGAGCGCTACAAGGTGGTTGCGCGCTATGCCGGCGGCCATAATGCCGGCCACACCGTCATCATTGACGGCCAGAAGTTTGTGCTGCACCTGGTGCCCTGCGGCGTGCTGCGTCCCGGCTGCCTGGGTGTGATCGGCAACGGTGTTGTGGTCGATCCGGCGGCGCTGCTCAACGAGATCAAGATGCTCAAGGGCCATGGCCTGCCGGTGGATGGCCAGCTGTTCGTCTCCAATCGCGCGCAGGTCATCCTGCCGTACCACCGCATGATTGAGCTGGCGGCGGAGAATGCGCCGGGCCGCACCAAAATTGGCACCACCAGCCGTGGCATTGGCCCTGCGTACGAAGACAAGATGCATCGCAACGGCCTGCGCATCGTGGACCTGCTGAACACGCAGCTGCTGCGCACGCACATCACGAATGCGTGCAATGAGAAGAACCAGATTGCGCATGCGCTGTTCGGCACGGAGCCGCTGAATCCCGCGAAGATTTATGAGGAATACGCGCGCTATGCGGAAGAGATCGCGCCTTTTGTGACCGACACGGCTGTGCTGCTGAACCAGGCCATCCAGGATGGCAAGCCGGTGATGTTTGAAGGCGCGCAGGGTGCGCTGCTCGATATCGATCACGGCACGTATCCGTTTGTCACGTCGTCGTCCGCAACAGCCGGCGGCGCGGTCATAGGCACGGGCGTTGGTCCTACCGCGATCGGCACCGTCATCGGCGTTACCAAGGCGTATGTCACGCGTGTGGGCGAAGGTCCGTTCCCCACGGAAGACTTCACCAAGGCCGGCGACGAGCTGCGTGCGCGTGGCCAGGAGTATGGCGCTACCACGGGCCGTCCGCGCCGTTGCGGCTGGCTTGATCTGCCGTTGCTGCGCTACTCCAGCATGATCAACGGCACGGAGTGGCTGGTCGTCACCAAGCTCGACGTGCTTGACTCGCTGGCGGAGATTCCGGTCTGTACGCACTACAAAATGGACGGCAAGGTCACCGATGTCATTCCGGCGGACATCCGTGCGTATGAGCGCATTGAGCCGGTGTACGCGCAGCTGCCGGGCTGGCAGGCATCGACGGAAGGCATTACCACGTTCGACGCCCTGCCGGAAAACGCGCAGAAGTACCTGCGCTTCCTGGAAGACAACAGCAACGCACGCATCGGCATGATCAGCACCGGCCCGGACCGCAACCAGACCTTCAGCGTGCCGGAGTTCGACGCTGCAACGAACCTTACAGGAGCAGCGTCGTGATCAGCTTCACCGTTCGTATGCGTTTCCAGCCGGAAGACCGCGCGGAGATTCGTTCCATCCTGCAGAACCTCGGCTCCGCCTCGCGGCAAGAGCCGGGTTGCGTGAACTATGTCGCACACACTGTCGAAAGCGATCCGGACACAGTCGTCCTCTATGAGCAGTACAAGGACGCGGAAGCGCTGGAGGCGCATCGCAGCTCGCCGCACTTTGAGCAGTGGGCGACAAACGGGCTGTATCGCAAACTCCGTGAGCGCACACTTGAGACACTGATCGAAGTTGTCTGAACAACAGCCTGTCGCCTGTTGGATTCGCGCCGTTTGGTTTTGTTTCTAGCGCATCAGGTGCCATTCACCGCCGCTTAGTGCAACTATTTTGACGGCAAGTGAACGCTCGCAGTACGATGCAGCCTGCGATGGACGTTCCTGTGACGAGTTCGCTCCGCTTCTCTCGAGGGATTGCAGGCGTATGCCTGATCGGATTTGCGGCGTTCCTTGTGCTGCCGTGCATGCACGCCGAAGCGAAGCAGAACAAGCCGCATAAGGAAAGCAAGCGTGCCGATACTCGCGAGATCGAAGCGCTGGAGGCCAAGTGGCGCGACGCCATGGTGAAGGGCGATAGTGCTGAGCTGGAGCCGCTGTTGGCGGAAGACTTCTTTGGCATCTCTTCGAACGGGACCGTTTCAGACAAAGGACAGTACCTTCAGCGCCTGACCTCGCATAACAATCAGTTCTCCGCCATCGAGCTCATGGATCAGAAAGTCCGCATGCAGCCCACCACGGTCATCGTCGTGTCGCAGGCGCGTGTCATTGGGCAACTCAATGGCCGGCCCATCAATGGGGTTTTCCGGTACACCAAGGTGTATGGGCGCGAGGCGGGAGCGTGGCGTGTGCTGAACTATGAGGCGACGCGCGTCTCCGGCTCCCACGCCGATGATTCAGACATGCGCCTCGGCACGCCGCTATCCCGGCAAGCACAGGCGCATTAACACTCTTGACACTGTCTCAAACAAAGAGGCCCCGCCATAGCGGGGCCTCTTGCGATAGGGGAGGGTTAGCTCTCAGGCGACCTTCGGCACGGTTGCATTTGCGGAGCCTGGCCGCAGATTCAGAGCCAACAGGCGTCGGTCCAGCGAGCGCGTCATACCCGTTAGGTGCGCATCTTCAGGTTCAGCAGAGGCCACGGCAATGCGGCGGCCTTGAAGAGAGTTGGCCAGCATCGCTGCCATCATCTCCGGCCTGCGAGCCGGAACAAGTGAAAAATCGGACCGCCAAGGTGAACGCGTTCTCATGGCTAGTACCCCCGCTGCTTTGTTCTGTAAATTACATTTCGAAACACAACATTAGGATGGCGGCGAAGGTATGCACGTTGCTTAAAATCAATGTCCGGCAGCCTTGTCTAGCGGCAGAATGCGCCATGGCATGCAACGAATGGGCTATCTGCAACCAGGAACGATGCATTTAAGCGAGTGGCTGACCTAAGGCTCCTCTTAGCCGCTCCCACGTGGTGTCCAGCGATTCCGGCAACACACGTGTCTCGGCGACAGCGCCCATAAAGTTCGAATCACCGAACCAGCGTGGAAGGACGTGCAGGTGCAGATGCTCGGCAACGCCCGCGCCCGCGGCTTCGCCCAGGTTCATGCCAATGTTTATGCCGTCGGGCCGGTACTCCGTTCGCAGTGCCGTCTCAAGCCGTTGCGCAAGCGCCATCATCTCGGTCGCCGCGGGTTCCGGCATCTTCGCCAGCGAATCCAGGTGCTCATACGGCACCACCATCACGTGGCCGCTGGTGTACGGATACGCGTTCAGGCAAATAAAGTTGTGCCTTGCCTGCAGCAAGACGCCGCCGGTACGTTCCGCTTCTGCGGCCGGCATGAAGCCGGTTTCTGCCGCCCACTGGACGGAGCCGATGAGATTGAGAAAGACCGACCCGTGATCGTCCGGGTAGGCTGCCAGTGCATCCGGCACGCCGCGTCGTGAGCCGGGCTTCTGTCCGGTGATGTAGGCATAGCGCCACGGTGTCCAAAGGCGGTCCATGGGTTGAGTGTACTTGGGTTACTTCGTGCTATTGTCGACACGCTTCGCGCGGTACTTCGTACCGTCCTCGATGCGCTTTGCGCGTGTACGTGCTGAGCCAGTGGTTATTCTGTCGGCTTCAGACCGCACCGGTGCGGCGTATATGGGCAAGGCATGCTTGTTGCCGCAAGTTCTTGATCCCGTGGCGGTAGATGTCGCGAGGATGGATGGGGTGGGGTTCGTTGACGCTGTTCCGGCAGCGTCCTATACTTAATTTGAGCCTTGACGCCGCCGGGATTGCGCGGGCTACTCCTGACAATGCGATCTTGTTTCCGATGCGCGAATTTACGCGCACGCTTTCACGTCGGAACAAGGTCTGCGAGCCGGAAGTGGCTGGCTTGAATCCCAAGGGTGCAAATAGGCGTCAATAATGTTGCAGCACACGCTAAATCCTTAATTGAGAGCAAACCCCTGACCACCGAACTGGAAACTATGCCGACTGAAACCGAAACCACCATCAACCCCCACGAGGCGAACGGCCCCGTGACGAATCCGGTAAGCGACCCTGCTGTGGGCGCCAACCACCTCGTCACACCCGCGCCTGAGTCCACCACCGGCCCTGACGACATCGACTATGACGCAGCCGACTTTGCCGCAGCACTTGAGAACTTCGACCGCGAACAGGCCGAAGACAAAGCTGCTGCCTCTGCCGCCATGGAAGAGGACAAGGTCATCACCGGCACTGTGGTGAAGATCACCGACAAGTATGTCGTCGTAGACATCGGCCTTAAGTCTGAAGGCCTGATTCCGAAGGAGCAGGTGCTCGACCACACCGGTGAGCCAAAGCTCGCCGTGGGCGATGGCGTGGAAGTGGTTGTGGAGCGTGAGGACCATGAGGGCGGCTATCTCGTCTCGTACGAGAAGGCACAGCGTCACCGCCTTTGGGATCAGCTGGAGAAGGCCGCGGCCGACAAGACCCCGGTGACCGGCACGGTTCTATCGCGCGTGAAGGGTGGCCTGACCGTGGACATCGGCGTCAAGGCCTTCCTGCCCGGCTCGCAGGTTGAGATTCGCCCTGTGCGCAATCTCGACACGTACCTTGGCACGCAGCTCGACGTTCGCGTCATCAAGCTGAACAAGAAGCGCGGCAACGTTGTTATCTCCCGCAAGGAGATCCTCGAAGAGGAGCAGAACTCCCGCAAGGCAGTCACGCTGGAGACCCTGGAAGAGGGCGCCGTGCTGACCGGCGTGGTGAAGAACCTGACCGACTACGGCGCGTTCGTTGAGCTGGGCGGCCTGGACGGCCTGCTTCACATCACCGACATGAGCTGGGGCCGCCTCACCCACCCGCGCGATCTTGTGCAGGTTGGCGACGAGATCCAGGTGAAGGTGCTGAAGTTCGACAAGGATAAGCAGCGCGTTTCGCTGGGCTTCAAGCAGCTCACGCCTGACCCGTGGCTGGACGCGATCGAGCGCTACCCCATCGGTGCGCAGGTCAAGGGCCGCGTTCTCTCCGTCACCGACTACGGCGCGTTTGTCGAGCTGGAGCAGGGCATTGAAGGCCTGGTTCACGTCTCGGAGATGACCTGGTCCAAGCGGATGAAGCACCCGTCGAAGATGGTCAAGCCGGGCGATGAGGTCGACACGATCATCCTCGCTGTAAACCCGAACGATCGCCGCATCTCGCTTGGCATGAAGCAGCTGCAGGACAATCCATGGGAGCAGCTGGAAAACAAGTACCCCATCGGCGCAACGGTCGAAGGCCGCGTGCGTAACCTGACTGACTTCGGCGCATTCATCGAGATTGAAGACGGCATTGATGGCCTCGTCCACGTCTCGAACCTGAGCTGGACCAAGCGCATCAAGCATCCTTCGGAAGTCCTGAAGAAGGGCGAGAAGGTAAAGGCTGTCGTTCTCGGCGTTGAGCCGGAGAACCGCCGCCTGTCATTGGGCGTCAAGCAGCTTGAGCCCGATGTCTGGGATACCTTCTTCGCGCAGCATCGCGTAGGCGACGTGGTCAAGGGTAAGGTTCTGCGCACTGCGCAGTTCGGCGCCTTCGTCGAGATCGCCGAGGGTGTTGAGGGTCTGTGCCACGTCTCCGAGGCTGTGGACGAGACCGGCAAGCAGTCCACGCTGGAAGTGGGCTCGGAGCACGAGTTCAAGATCGTGAAGATGAGCCCCGAAGAGAAGAAGGTCGGTCTGTCGCTCCGCGGTGTGGGCGAAGAGGCCAGCCGCGAAGAGGTGGAGCACTACAAGGCGCCGTCCTCGTCGTCTTCCAACTCCTCGTCGAATTCGTCCTCCAGCACCACGCTGGGCGACCTGCTCAACTGGAAGCGCTCAGAGCGCGAGTAACGCTCGCCGCTTCACATGCAGTGAAATAGGAAAGGCTACCCGAACGTGGGTGGCCTTTTCTGTTACTTCGTATCGTCTAAAGCGTGCGGTAACGACGGGCTGGTGGCAGCGGCATCGCTCAGCTCTTTCATCTTTGCGGAAGCGCGATGGAAGATTTCAATCTCCGCATTCGCAAAGGCCTCCGGTGGGACACCCCCAATGGCGACGTAGCCAGGGCTTTGTCCGAACTGCATCGCGATCTGATTCCAGCGGTGGAACGGTGAGGTCGTTGCCAGCAGGACAAATTTGCGCTTAGGCTCTGGCAGTGCGAAATAACAAATCCACGTGATCTCGGCGACACAGCTGACGATGATGGGAATGAGCGAGTGGGCACCGTACAGGCGGCGGCGCACCATCAGGTAGTTCCCCTCAAAGGTGTTCATCACGGAAAGAATCACAAGCCCAAGGCTGGTGCCGAACACCCGGCTCCTGAGCGAAAGACCCATGGGCCGGATCGCGATGCAGACAAAGATCGCCAGGCTAACGGCCATGATACTGGTCGCGCGCTGATATTCCACGACGGAGTATTGCAGTAGGACAGCAGCCTCAGTTGCTGGCGTGAAGACAACGTTGAGAGCCACAAGCACGGAGATGGCTGCCGCCCAGAAGTACACGATCTTCACCAACTCCTGCAAACCCTTCAACGGCGCCATCGCGCCGTGCAGAATGGTGTAGGTCAGAACAATCGAAGAGATTGCGCCTATCGCAAACCCAACCCAATAGGTGATGTAGTAGACCGCATAAGCATGCTGTGGAGTGATTCTTGAGCGGCCGAGATGTTGAAGATACAAGAGCGTGCCGAACGGAACCGTCTGCCACAGACTCAACACAAGCATCGGCCAGTAGGTCCGGACTTCATTGGAGCGAATGAGGAGCGCGAGAGTCGTCAGCCCGAGCGCAACCTCTATGGAGCTCAACAGCAGATGCAGGCCGATGGGCGACATAGTGATAGACCTCGTCTCTCAAGACGAGAATACCAAATGGCCAGCCGCCATCAATGCCTCGTACATCGCACGAAGAACGCAACGGCGAAAGGGACGCGGCAGTGGCCGCGTCCCTTTGCATCGCAAGTGCGATGGAAGCTGAACTCTTAGCCGAAGATGCCGCAGCCTTCCGGATCGTTAATCGGGCAGCTTGGCGGCGGAATGTCCGCAGGCTTAACGGTGGTCTTCTTGGTGGTTGTGCTGGCGACCGAAGCGGTGGCATGTACGGTGGAGACAGTGAAGGTCGATCCAGCGAGAACCATGAGGGTAAGGGCGGCGAACAGAATCTTCTTCATAAGTGGGTCATCCTCTCGAGTGAAGTGTGTGTTGAGTGAGCCCACTTAGGGGCAGAATGTCGAAAAGGTCTTAGCCGAAGATGCCGCAGCCTTCCGGATCGTTGATCGGGCAGCTTGGCGGCGGAATGTCCGCAGGCTTAACGGTGGTCTTCTTGGTGGTTGTGCTGACAACCGAAGCGGTGGCATGTACGGTGGAGACGGTGAAGGTCGATCCAGCGAGAACCATGAGGGTAAGGGCGGCGAATAAAATCTTCTTCATAAGTGGGTTATCCTCTTGAGTAACTTCTTGCTGGGTTAACCAGACAGGAGTTACATTAAGTCGCCCTAACTTATGAGTCCACTACTTACGGAAACATGTCATCTTGTACACGTGTGAGGATTACCGAAGTCATTATGCGCCTGTGTATAACCTTCGGCCAAACTAGGCCCGCTTTTTCGCAAGCGCGCTCACGTCGGCAGGCAACAAACGGCTAAACCCTTGATATACACAATGGAATCAACCAAGCTCCACGGAGGTGCAGCCGATGTTCATCTTAGCGGTACCATCTTGCCCGTCAACAAGAATCGGTCGATAGACCGAAAAAGAGGCACGTCAAAATGGAACACCCTCAATGGCATCATTGAGGGTGTTAGTTATTGTTTACTTAGTAGCGGTCTATCTATGCCTCGAAATAAAGATACTTTCTCCAGTTAGCGTCACCGGATCCAAGCATGCGCATGATATGCCGCGAGGTATGCAACGAGAACGGCCGCGGTTCCCGCATCAGCCGCATGTCCTGTAACTCATGCAGCAGCTGATTGCCCTTACGCCGGTTGCAATCATGACAGCACGCCACCAGGTTCTCCCAGGTGGATAGACCACCGCGCGAACGAGGCAGCACGTGGTCCAGCGTCAGATCACCCGTCGTGAGCACGCAGCCGCAGTACTGGCAGGTGTTGCGATCGCGCAGCAGGATGTTCTTGCGTGACAGCGCACGCGTCTGGTGCGGAATGCGGCGGTACTCCAGCAAACGGATGACCGACGGCATGGGCATGCGCACACGCGCGGCGTGCAGGGTAGCGCCCTGCTCCTCCTCTGTCCGCGCAACGCCCTTCAGCACCAGCACCAGAGCGCGCCGTGCGCCGCAGATGTTGATCGGCTCGTATGAAGCGTTCAGCACCAGTACCGGTGTCTGCAGCGGCGACGATCCGCCACGCATGCGCGGGCGATGATCTTCACTGGGCGGGGTTAGTGTGTGGTGCTGTTTATGCAGCTGGGCAAGCGACTTCTGTTTACGGGCTTTGGCGGAATGCATCGATCACAGCTCCTGAAGCGGGTGGTTAGCGATCTGTCTCGGTCAGCCTTACGTAACGTCAGCGAAATTCTGGTGGTGAAAACAACGCATCCTGATACGCGGATATGCGAGGCCCATCGCGCGCAATCGGAGCCAGCGGAGGCTGCCAGTGTGTGGCGCCATCGCGAACGGCTCGCGCCAGCGTGGCAACACGAACACTCGCTGCACCTGCCCTTAGCAGGGAACGGGTACATTCCGCCGCTGTGGCCCCTGTGGTATACACATCGTCGATCAACAGCACATGCAGCCCCTGCACGCTTTCGCTTGCGGCAAATGCGTTGCGCACGTTTTCGCGGCGTTGCGCCGGCGACAGCAGATATTGGCTCTCTGTATGCGCCACGCGCTTCAGCATCGCAGGCTTCAACCGCAGTGACCACGCCGGCTCGGCCCTGCGCACCAGCCGCAGAGCGCTCCGCGCCAGCAACATGCTCTGGTTGTACTGCCGTTTGCCGCGGTACAGCGGGACCGGCACAGCGGCCATGGCATCCGGCGCGCCCTCACGCTGCGCGAGTATCGCACTGGCGAGCAGGCGCCCAAGCGGCCGCGCCAGGCCGGGCACACCCTCAAACTTCAGCATGTGGACGACCTGCCGCAGCTCGTCGTAATCTCCCCAGGCAGTCGCACGTACGAACTTCGGGGGCTCAGCCACACATCGCCGGCAAAGCCCGGCGATACCATCTTCCCCGGCGTCCATCGGCTCAAAGCCCAGCGGCTCGCTGCATAGGCGGCATCCCGCGGCCAGGCGCGATCCGCTCAACGCGGTCAGGCACCCATCGCACACGGGACAGTCCGCTGCGCGCAGCAGGGCATCGCCGCACACGCGGCAATCGCCCGGCAAAAGCATCGCGACAGTGGAATCGGTAAGAAATTGCAGGCAGCGCCGCAATAGCGGCTGGTGCATCGTTCCCAAGGCGCAGGAGGGTACGTGGACCACCGAGACTACGCCGGATTCGGCTGGCTCGTACCTCGCCGTAGGGAAGACGCACCTCACTTCGGCCCCGCGGCGCCTGGCGCGCTCAAAATGCAAACGCTCGTCGCGAGTGACTGGTTGGCTGAAGTATATGCCCGGACACGCGTCGAGTGGTAGCTTCGGGCGCACCAAATGCGGCTCATCAAAGGCATGTAGCGTTTCTCCACGATGAATGTGCCAGTTCCGGGACCCAGCGGGCTTCCCGCTGCATCCAATCCGCTACGCACATCGTGTCGTATTACCTCATGGACGAAGGGGCACCATGGCAAGCATTGCACTACCCAATCCTGGCAAGAAGACCGTGTCTGCGGCCGCCGAACTGCTGCCGCGCTTTCGTGCGGCACGCGCCGCCACCGCTCACGCCTGCGCTCCTCTGTCGGCCGAAGACCAGATGGTGCAGAGCTGCGCTGAGGCGAGCCCGGCCAAGTGGCACCAGGCGCACACCAGCTGGTTCTTTGAGACGTTCGTGCTGCAGCCATTCCTGCCTGCTTACCGCGCCTTCCATCCCGACTTCGGCTGGCTCTTCAACAGCTACTACAAGTCGCTCGGCAACGAAATTCCAGAGAAGAAGCTGCGCGCGTCCTTCTCGCGCCCATCGCTTGACCAGATCCTCGCCTTCCGGGCGCACGTCGACCAGCACATCGACCAGCTACTCCAACGAGCAGACGTGCCGGAAGAGGCCGTGCGCCGCATCGTCCTCGGCATCCAGCATGAGCAGCAGCACCTGGAGCTGCTGCTGACCGACATCAAGCACGCGTTCTACACCAACCCTCTGCACCCCATCTACCGTGAGCAGTTCGCGCTACCCACGCATCTGCAGCAGCCGGCGCAGTGGGTCGAGTTTGAAGGCGGCCTGCATGAAATTGGCTACGCCCTCGACACGGCTGACCCGCTCGACTTTGCCTTCGACAACGAGACCCCGCGCCACACGGTTTACCTGCAGCCCTACGCGCTTGAGAATCGCACCGTCACCTGCGGCGAGTACCTCGCCTTCATGAATGACAACGCGTACACCCGCGCGGAGCTGTGGCTCAGCGAAGGCTGGGACACCGTCGAGAGCGACGGCTGGCAAGCCCCGCTCTACTGGCAGCGATGTCAGGACGATGCTGCGGGCTGGCGCATCTTCACACTCGGTGGCTGGCGCGGCCTCAGCGAAATGCTCGAAACTCCCGTCTGCCATGTCAGCCTTTTCGAAGCCGACGCCTATGCTCGCTGGCGTGGTTGTCGACTCCCGACAGAAGCTGAATGGGAAAACGCCGCAGCCGCTGCGCCCAAAGACGGCGCGCTGCTTGATGACGGGACGTTACATCCAATCGCATCCACCTCGCGCGACCTGACACAGATGTTCGGCAACTGCTGGGAATGGACTGCCTCCGCCTACACCGGCTACCCAGGCTATGCGCCGCTGCCCGGCGCGCTGGGCGAGTACAACGGCAAGTTCATGTCCAGCCAGATCATCCTGCGCGGCGGCTCTGCGGTCACACCCGCCAGCCACATCCGCGCCAGCTATCGCAACTTCTTCACGCCGGCAACACGCTGGCAATTCTCGGGCATACGCCTGGCACGTACCTTTAACGCACACTAAGGCCCAGCATGAGCACGCAGACACACCTGCCGGCGGCAGGCGCCGCCGTTCTTGATCCCATCCCAGACCTTAAAGCAACGGCAATGAACCCCGTTGCTGCGGCCGTGCGGGAAGGTTTGACCGGCACGCCCAAATGGCTCCCCGCATGGCTCTTCTATGACGCCGAAGGCTCCTCGCTCTTCGAGCGCATCACGCTCCTGCCGGAGTACTACCTCACCCGAACCGAGCGCGCCATCTTCACCGGCTATGCAGGCGGCATCATTGAAGCAGCCTTGCGCTTGCACCCATTCGGCGATGTGCAACGGCTGCGCATGCTGGAACTCGGCGCAGGCACCGCAAGCAAGACAGGCGTGTTGCTTGCCGCCGCCGTCCGCCGCCAGGGCACTACCGATTACCTGCCCATCGACGTCTCCGAGACGGCCATCGACGAAGCCTGCGGCAGCATCGCACGCACCCTGCAGGGCGTCCGTGTCATCCCGCAGGTCGCCAATTACGTCACGGATACGCTTGCTATCCCGCCGCACGAAGGCCCCACGCTTGCGCTCTACATCGGCAGCAGCATCGGCAATTTCAGCCCGGATGAGGCCGTCGCCGTCCTCCGCAATCTGCGCGCGCAACTGCGCCCCGGCGACTCACTGTTGCTGGGTACGGACCTGGTGAAGGATGAGCGGCTACTGCTTGACGCCTACAACGACCGGGAAGGTGTCACCGCCGCCTTCAACCTGAATATCCTGCGCCGCCTGAACCGCGATCTCGGCGCGAATTTCGATCCGTTGAACTTCTGTCACAAGGCCGTGTGGCATGCGGCACAGTCGCGCATCGAAATGCATCTTGAGAGCCTGCGCGCGCAGACGGTGCGGATCCCATCACTCGCCCTCAACGTGACCTTCGCCGCGGGCGAGACCATTCACACGGAGAACAGTTACAAGTTCACACCGGCATCCATCGCCGCCATGCTGGACGCGGCCGGCTTCCGGACAGAACAAACCTGGCACGACGAACGCAACTGGTTCGCGGTCACGCTTGCCGCCGTGAACGCGTAACGCGGCAGTCCGCACTGCTATTTGGCAGGGAAAGCCGTCCTGGCGTCGAGCCGTGCAAACAGCGCGCGCAACGCACGCCGCGACGGCTCCTCCACCAGCAGGTATGCAGGGATCGCCATCGCGATCAACAGCATGGGCACGGACACCATCGTAAGCAGCAGGCTATCGATATGCAGCCACCCCATCAGCGGGCGACTAATGTACTTCGCCGTCATCTGCAACAGGTACATGCTGTAGCTGATCGCGCCTCCAAACACCACTAGCCGCGAACCAAGCACCCGCCCCGGCATCGACCGTTCACCCGCCAGGCCGAACAGCAGCAGCACGATGGGGATCAGTATCCACGATGCATTGCGGCTGATGATGGTGCAGCCAACCACCAGGAACAACACCGCACCCGTGTACGTCAGCAGGGAGCGCGCGCGTGATGCGAACATCACACCACTCTCGCCTTCCATCAGGAACAGGTTGCCCATGGCGACGCCGAGGATGAACTCCGGCACCCTGTAGATGGGAAACGGAATCCAGTGGCCAAACGGGAATGGCGGCCCAAGTTGCACGTCAGCGCTGTCGATGGCAATTGCGACGGCAAGCATCGCCACCAGGACGATCGCGACCGTACGCACGCTCTGCCGTTGCAACCACCGCTGCAGCAGCGGGAAGATGAGATAGAAAAATGCTTCAATGGAGATGGTCCAGCCCGCAATGTTGCATGCGCCTGCGTATTCAGGATGCACCGGGTTCCACGCCTGCACCATACACGTCGCGGCAAGAATCAACGTCAGCCGGGGTACGCCGTAGCAGGCCGTGAAAAGAATCATGGACAGTACCCACGCCGGCCACAGCCGCGCAAATCGTGCCTGCCAAAAGCGCGTGCTGCTTGTCCCCTGGTCGCGATACGTATACGCCAGGATGAAGCCCGACAGCACAAAGAACAACGCCACCGCAACATAACCGTGATGCACAAACACAGCGGCGTGGTGAAATGCATGCTCGTCCAGGAAATCACCGGCGCGTGTATGAAACAGAACCACCCACGAAGCCGCGAAGAACCGTATGCCGGTCAGCGAGTGCAGCGGCCGCCTGTGACGCGTAAGAACAGCTCCCGGCTGATCATTGATGACGAGCGGGTCTGTCTCCTGGGCTTGTGACATGGGTTCCAGTCAGACTATCAGCCCGCTATGCGTGAGTCTTTGAACGCAGACCAATGTAGGGGCGGACCGCAGGATCGTTTACTCTGCTGCCATGCTTGACGTTCACGCCCCGGAACATCCGCTGACTACGCGCAAGGATTTCTTCCTGCACCTGTTCACCATCACCATTGGACTGCTCATCGCGCTCGGCCTGGAGAACACCGCGGAGTGGATTCACCACGTGCACCAGCGCCGCGAAGCCGACACCAACATCGTCAGCGAGCTGCGCGACAACGAACATGATGTGAACGACATGCTTGCCGCCGCGCCGAAAGAGCGCGACAGCCTGATCCGCGCCCTGAAATTTCTTGACGCACACATGCAGCACAAGCCGACCGATATCACCAACATCGAACTCGGCATGACGTTTGCCAGCCTGCACGATGCAAGCTGGCAGACAGCGAATGCGAATGGATCGCTGGGCTACATGGAGTACGCGCACATCAAGCGCTACTCCGCCGCATACACCTTGCAAGCGCAATTCAACGCGCTTCAGCAGGAGACGCTCACCGCGTACCTCACCGTGCAGTCGAACATCATTGCAGGCAACGATCCCAACAACTTATCGCAGCCTGACAGCGAACGCGCCAAGGTGCAGGTGCAGGAGGCGCTCGCCCGCATCGTCGCCATCCAGCAAATCGGCGCGATTCTTCGCGACACCTACGAGAAGGCGCTCAAGCCGGAGTAGGCTGCACCAGCGCGCGGAGCCGAGGGCACGACCGCTTGCACATGCAAAAGGCCCGGAGCGCTCCGGGCCTTTGCATGTGGTTCATGCTCTCAACTTATGCCTTGCCGGCCAGCTGCCGCAGCACATACTGCAGGATGCCGCCGTGCTGGTAGTACAGGATCTCCTGCGGCGTATCGATGCGCACCGTTGCCGGGATATGCACGATCGTCCCATCCGCACGCTTCGCTTCCACGGTGACCTGCTTGCCGTCGGCGAACTTGCTCTCCAGCATCACCTTCAGGCCCGGCACGGAATACGTTTCCTCGCCGGTCAGACCGAGCGATTCGGCATTTTCACCCTCCTGGAACTGCAGGGGCAGAATACCCATGCCGACCAGGTTGCTGCGGTGAATGCGCTCGTAGCTCTCTGCCATGACAAAGCGGATACCCAGCAGGCGCGGCCCCTTGGCAGCCCAGTCACGCGACGACCCCGAGCCATACTCCTTACCGGCAAGGATGGCGAGTGGCGTACCGCGTTCCGCATAGATCACGGACGCGTCATAGATCGACATGCCCTTGCCTTCAGGCAGCAGGCGCGTCACGCCGCCTTCTGTCCCCGGAGCGAGCTTGTTGCGTAGCCGCACATTGGCAAAGGTGCCGCGCACCATCACCTCGTGGTTGCCGCGGCGCGAGCCGTAGCTGTTGAAGTCGCCCGGCGTCACACCATGCTCCGTAAGGTACTTGCCGGCAGGTCCGTTCAGCTTGATCGATCCCGCAGGCGAGATGTGATCCGTCGTCACGGAATCGCCCAGCACAGCCAGCACGCGCGCATCCACAATGTCGACGACCGGAGCAGGCGTTGCAGGCATGCCGTCAAAGTAGGGCGCCTTGCGGATGTAGGTGGAATCAGGCTCCCACCCATACACATCGCCCAGCGGGAACTTCAACGCCTGCCAGTTGTGATCGCCGTCGGTCACGGTGCTGTACTGATGGCGGAACATCTCCGCGTCGATGGAGTCGGCGACGGTCTTGTTGACTTCCTCCTGCGACGGCCAGATGTCCTTCAGGAAAACGGGTTCTTTCGCGTTCGAGAAGCCGATCGGCTCGGTGTCAAAGTCAAAGTCGATGGTGCCGGCAAGCGCATAGGCCACGACGAGCGGCGGGCTCATCAGATAGTTCGCGCGAACGTCGGAGTTAATGCGGCCTTCAAAATTACGATTGCCGGACAGAACAGAGACGGCGACGAGGCCGTGATCTTCAATCGCCTTCGACACGTCCGTCGGCAGCGGACCGCTGTTGCCGATGCACGTCGTGCAGCCATAGCCCACGGTGTTGAAGCGCAACGCGTCCAGGTACTTCGAAAGGCCGGCCTTGTCGTAGTAGTCCGTTACCACGCGCGAACCCGGTGCGAGTGAGGTCTTGACCCAAGGCGGCGTCATCAGGCCTTTCTCCACGGCCTTCTTCGCCAGCAGGCCCGCCGCAATCATCACATATGGATTGCTGGTGTTGGTGCACGACGTGATCGCCGCGATCACAATGCTGCCGTGATGCAGGTACGGATCGACGGTGATACCCAGCCGCTCCTTGATGGAGCCGATGACCTCGGTGCCGGTCGTCATGTGGCCATCCTTGCCCGGCTCCGCCATGGCAATGTTCGACTCCACCGAACCATCTGCCGACGAGTGACCGCCTTCACCCTGCCAGCGCGTGATCTGGCGGTCGCCGCTCTGGTTCGCATTCGGCCCATACAGCGACGGCAGCACCTTGGCGAAGCTCTCCTTCGTCCCCGACAGCGCAACCCGATCCTGGGGCCGCTTGGGGCCCGCCACGGAGGGTTCTACTGTCGCCAGGTCCAGCGACAGCGTGCTGCTGTACTCGGCCTCCGGCGCATCCGCCGTGTGGAACATGCCCTGCGCCTTCTGGTACTCCTCTACGAGCTTTACCTGGGCCTCGGTGCGTCCGGTCAGGCGCAGATACGTCAGCGTCTCCGCATCCACCGGGAAGAAACCGCATGTCGCGCCGTACTCCGGAGCCATGTTGGCTATCGTTGCGCGATCGGCCAGCGGCAGCTCGCTGATGCCCGATCCGAAGAACTCCACAAACTTGCCCACAACGCCATGCTTGCGCAGCATCTCGGTCACGGTCAGCACAAGGTCCGTCGCGGTCGTGCCCTGCTTCAGCTTGCCCGTCAGGCGGAAGCCTACGACCTGCGGCACCAGCATGCTCACGGGCTGGCCAAGCATGGCTGCCTCGGCCTCAATGCCGCCCACACCCCAGCCCAGCACGCCCAGGCCGTTCACCATGGTCGTGTGGCTGTCCGTGCCCACGAGTGTGTCGGGGTAGGCGACGTTGTCCTTTGTCGTAAAGACCACGCGCGCCAGGTACTCCAGGTTCACCTGGTGGCAGATACCCATGCCCGGCGGCACAGCGCTGAAGTTATCGAAGGCCGTCTGGCCCCACTTCAGGAAGGCGTAGCGCTCGCGGTTGCGCTGGAACTCCAGCAGCGAGTTCAGGTCATAGGCGTTTTTCAAGCCGTACTCGTCCACCTGGACCGAGTGGTCGATGACCAGCTCCGCCGGTTGCAGCGGGTTAATCTTCTGCGGATCGCCGCCGAGGACCTTCATGGCGTCGCGCATGGCTGCGAGATCGACAATTGCGGGCACGCCGGTAAAGTCCTGCATCAGCACACGCGCGGGCATGTAGGCGATCTCGCGGCTGGGTTCAGCCTTGGGCTGCCACTTGGCCAGGAACTCGATGTCGTCCGCCGTGACGGTTACACCGTCTTCGCGGCGCAGCAGGTTCTCCAGCAGCACACGCAGCGAGAAGGGCAGCCGCGTCAGCTCCACGCCCTTCTGTGCAAGCGAGTCGAGACGGTAGTAGGTATAGCTGGCGCCGCCGCTGGTCAGTGTTGCGCGCGCGTCGAATGAATTCAGTGAAGTGCTCATAACGTTCTTGATTCCTCGGAGCGGACCCCAGGGTGGGGCACGCGGGCTGGCCGCAGGCAATCAAGCCCTGAGCGGCGGTCGCAAAAAGAGTAGCAAAGACAGAGTACGGGGTGTTTACGACAGGGAACGGCCGCGGTCATGCTTGCCGTGGCGGAAGCGCTTCAACCAGTTGTGGGAGCGGTTCATGCCAACCATGGTAACGCGGATGAACCAGCTTTGGCACGGACAGCACGTGCCGGATTGCCCACCACCGTCGCTCCCGCCGCCACATCCCGCGTCACCACGCTGCCCGCGCCAATCACCGCATCGTCGCCCACGGTCACGCCCGGCAAAATGATGGCGCCGCCGCCGATCCAAACGTCCCTGCCAATCACCACTGGCCGGCCAAACTCCAGCCCGCTGCGCCGCGTCTCCGCATCCCGAGGATGATCGGCGGTATAGATCTGCACCGCCGGGCCGATCTGTGTGCCATTCCCGATATGAACTTCAACGACATCCAGGATCACGCAATTGAAGTTAAGAAACACGCCCCGCCCAAGGTGAATGTTGGAGCCGTAGTCGCAGAAAAACGCAGGCCGGATCACACTTTCATCACCGATCGAACCGAGCAAAACCCGCAGCAGGGCAGCCTGTTCAGCCCCATCGCCACAGGCGTTCAGCCGCGCGAGCTGCATGTGTGTCCACGCACGCTCGGCGGTCAACGCGGCGTCATTGCCGTTGTACAACTCGCCCGCAAGCATGCGCTGCTTGTGCGTAAGACCCTTCATGTCCATCAAGTTTCGGATGCACCCGCAACCTTTGCCGGATACGGTGTCAAGAAAGAAAGGGACTGCGGTTACGGCTGGACCGTTCGCGGCATCACAGCAACCCTAGGAGTTCGTATGAAGAACCGTATTGTTTGGACCTCCGCGCTATTCGCCTCATCCCTGGGCATGCTCGTCACCGGCTGCAAGAGCAACGTGCCCGCGCCGGGCGAAGCCCCCATCGTCGATGGCAGCGCCGCCTCCACCGATCCCTCAGCCGCCAACCTGGCTCCCGGCACACAGGTGGCAGGCAGTTCCTACGCTGCGCCGCAGCAGGTCTCCACGCAGACCTACCCGAAGCAGGCTGCACCCGCTCCCAACTACGGTACCGGCAACAGCCAGCAGAACGAGGCCTATCAGTACAACACCCAGGCGCCCGCCAACGGCCAGTACAACACCCAGCCTTCGGCCAACGGCCAGTACAGCGGCGATCCGCAGGCCAACGCCGCGGAGTACGACCAGTACGCCAGCCTGCTTGACCCCAATGTGCCCCCAGCCGATCAGGCTCCGCCTCCGCTGCCCGACAATTACGATCAGCCGGAAGCCCCCGGACCGGATTACCTGTGGACGCCCGGCTACTGGGATTATGCCAGTGCCGGTTACTATTACGTTCCCGGCGTGTGGGTGGGATCGCCTTATGTCGGTGCGCTCTGGACGCCCGGCTGGTGGGGCTTCGGAGGCGGTCACTACCGGTTCCATCGCGGCTACTGGGGTCCGCACGTGGGCTACTACGGCGGCATTAACTACGGCTTCGGCTATGTAGGCCACGGCTACCAGGGCGGCTACTGGAACAACGACCACTTCCGCTACAACACCGCTGTGCTGCATGTAAATCCCCGCTACGTGAACAACAACGTCTACCAGCACAATGTCACGGTGATCAACAACACCTACATCAACAACTCGCGCACCAGCTACGTCGGCGGCAACGGCGGCCTTCGCCGCGGCCCTGATCCGCAGGAGCTCGCGGCCCTGCACGAGCAGCACGTCGGCCCCATGCAGTCTCAAATGCAGAACCGCCAGGCGGCAGCACAGAACCGCCAGCAGTTCTTCGCGGAGAACAAAGGCCGCCCACAGGCAGTATTTGCCGCGCATCCTCTTCCGGCCGACCACAACATCCAGGCGCCGCCCCGGACCACGGCGCAGGAGGGCTTCGCCAACGGAGCACGCCCCGGCGAGAATCGCCCCATGATCGAAAATCGCCCCGGCTCTCCCATCAATGGGAATCCGCAGCAACGGCAGCAGCTTGAGCAGCAGCAGCGCGTTCAGCAGCAACAGCAGGCCAACGTACAGCGCGAGCAGCAGCACAACCAGCAACTGCAGGTGCAGAATCAGCAACGCGTGCAGGAACAGCAGCGTAACCAGCAGCAACAACAGGTGCAGAATCAGCAACGTGCGCAGGAACAGCAGCGTAACCAGCAGCAACTGCAGGTGCAGAATCAGCAACGTGCGCAGGAACAGCAGCGTAACCAGCAGCAACTGCAGGTGCAGAATCAGCAACGTGCGCAGCAGGATCAGCAGCGTGTTCAACAACAGCAGAACGCACAACGCGAGCAGCAGATGAACGTGCAACGTCAACAGACGCCGATGCAGCCGCAGGCTCGTCCCGTTGCGCCTGCACCGCATGTGGAAGCTCAGCGTCCGGCTCCCGCACCCCAGCCGCAACGTGTGGAGGCGCCCCGTCCTGCACCGCAGCCGCAGCATGTGGAAGCGGCCCGTCCGGCTCCTGCACCTGCGGCGCGTCCAGTGCAAGCACCTGCCGCACATGCGGCTCCGCCACCCGCGCCGCATCCAGCCCCGGCAGGCGGTGGCGAGCACCACCACTAAACTCAACCGGACCCAACAACAAAGGCCCATGCAGATCGCATGGGCCTTTTCGTTGGTTCAACGCTCGCATCAGCCGTTAAAGATTTGCATCAGCAATACACCATTCAAGCCGATAATCAGCGAAGCCACGGCCCACCCAGCAAGTGTCGTCGCGCGATTGTTCTTGAACTCGCCCATCACGCGTTCGCGATTCGTCAGCATCACCAGCGGCACCAGCGCAAACGGGATCCCGAACGACAGCACCGCCTGCGACAGCAGCAGCACCTTCAACTCATCCAGCCCAAGCGCAATCACAACGATCGCCGGAATAATCGTAATCAGCCGCCGCAGGTAGATAGGAAACTTAACCGCCAGAAAGCCCTCAATAACCACCTGCCCGGCAAGCACGCCAATCGTCGACGACGACAGCCCCGAACACAGCAACGCCACGGCAAACGCCACCTGCGCCAGCGGCCCCAGCAGCGGCCCAAGCGTCTGGTATGCACCCTCGAGCTTGGCAACGGCATCCTCGCTCACGCCCGCCAGTGCAGCCGCCGCCATAATCAACATGGCCGAGTTGATGAGCCACGCACCATTCATCGCAACCAGAATGTCCAGCGTCTCGTACTTCAGATACCGCCGGCGGAACACCGTCAGCTTCGCGGGATCAACGTTCACGCCGCGGCTTACAAAGCCCGCCATGCGCGGCTGCATCAGCGACGAATGCAGATAGATCACGTGCGGCATCACCGTCGCGCCCAGCATGGCCACGGCAATGTACAGCGTCTCGTGTGACAGCTGCGGCACCACGACGTGGTAGGCAGCGGCCTTCCAGTCCGGATGTGTCAGGAAAATCTCAATCGCGTAGCAAAATCCAATCGCACTCACCAGCGCGATAATCACACCCTCAAAGTGCCGAAAGCCGCGCTGATTCAGCGCCAGCAGCAGGAACACAAACACCGTCGTGATCCCGGCGGCTATCAGCATCACCGCGGTACGGCCCATGCCATGCGCCAGCAATGCCGGCCCAAACAGCAGGTAGAAACCAAGTGCAGCACCCAGAAATTCCGCCAGGTCCGTCGCAATGGCGCTGATCTCCGCGCCCACCCAAAGCATCCACACCACCGGCAGGCTGAACTCCTCGCGGCAGCACTGCGGCAGCGTTTTACCCGTCGCAATGCCCAGCTTGGCAGACAGGTACTGCACCAGCACGGCCATGGCGTTGGACCACAGCAGCACCCAAAGCAGCGTGTAGCCGTACCGCGCCCCGCCCACGATGTTGCTGGCAAAGTTGCCGGGATCGATATACGCGACCGAGGCCACAAAGGCAGGGCCGAAGAAGGCCAGCATCTCCTTCGTGGAGATGCCTTTTTCCTTCACTTCTGCCTGTGTCGCAAGTGGAGCCATCAGCCTGAGTATAGGGGCGCGATGCTAGCCTCAAGGTGTTAGGGAGTGCTGCGCAGGTTACCCGCGCCTTGGAAGGAGTTTCACAGCGTGAAGGTGTTGGTGATTGGCGGCGGCGGCCGCGAACATGCGTTGTGCTGGTCGCTGCGGCGCTCGCCCCGTGTCACGGAGGTCGTCTGCGCACCCGGAAACGCGGGTATCGCTGCCATTGCCACATGCCTCCCGGTCCAGCAGGACGATGTAGCCGATATGCTCCGCGTCGTCGCAGCCGTGCAGCCGCAACTCGTCGTCGTCGGCCCCGAAGTCCCGCTCGCCGCAGGCATCGTGGACGCGCTGACGAAGCGTGGTATCCGTGCCTTTGGGCCCACGCAAGCCGCGGCACAGCTTGAGAGCAGCAAGGCCTTCACCAAGGCATTCCTTGAGCGCCACAACATCCCCACAGCCCGCTACGTGACCGTCACCAGCAGGGACGAAGCGCGCGCAGCTTTGCCGAAGTTCAGCCTGCCGGTCGTCATCAAGTCGGATGGCCTCGCGGCAGGCAAGGGCGTCGTCATTGCCGTCACCCAGGCCGAAGCATACTGCGCCGTCGAAGATCTCCTGCCGCTCAATGGCTCTGTCGTTCTGGAGGAGTTCCTCGAAGGGGAAGAGGTCTCGTTCTTCGCGCTGTGCGACGGTACACACGCCGCTGCCATCGCCGCTGCGCAGGATCACAAGCGCATCGGCGAGGGCGACACCGGCCCTAATACCGGCGGCATGGGCGCCTATTCCACCGACGCGTTGCTGCCGGACGATCTGCGCACATGGCTGCTGGAGCACGTCGCCCAGCCCACCGTCGACGGCATGCGCGCCGAAGGCACACCCTTCCGCGGCATCCTCTTCTGCGGCATCATGCTCACGCCGGGCGAAGCGATCCATGGCTTCGCGCCCAAAGTTCTCGAGTTCAACACGCGCTGGGGCGACCCCGAGACCCAGGCCATCCTTCTCCGCATGGAGACGGACATCATGGATCTGATCGACGCCTCCATCGACGGCGCCGCAGCCACCCTGCACGTCAGCATGAAGCCCGGCGCAAGCGTCTGCGTCATTGAGGCCTCCGCAGGCTACCCTGCCGGCGCGGAGAAGGGCGTCATCATCCATGGGCTCGACGCGCCGCTGCCGCCTGGTGTGGAAGTGTTCCACTCCGGCACGGCGCTTGACGCCGCAGGCAACGTGGTTACAGCAGGCGGCCGCGTGCTCGGCGTCACCGCCGTCGCAGATAATCTGCGCCGCGCGCTGGGCAAAGCCTATGACGCACTCGGCGCCATTTCGTTCCGTGGCATGCAGTACCGCCGCGATATCGGGCACAGGGCGCTGGCGCGGGAATCAAGGCCGTAACTCTGTTAAAAGTAGCCGCGCGGCCGTACAGATGCCCGCGCCCATCCTGCATCCCATTGTGTGGAAACGGGTTAGTTCATGGCGATCGTTCGCGTCATCACGTTCTTCATCCACGCCATGGTCGCCGCCATGGCGTCCATGCTGGCCGCGGTCTTCACGCACCTTCTGCCGGGGCTGCTTGCCGCTGTCGTCCTGCTTGGCCTGATAGCGGTTCTGTGCACGTCGTGCGGCATCGGCAGCCTTGCATTCATGCGCCGGCGCAGCAAAGAACGCCAATAGTGGCTTCGTGCCTGCGCTTACCGGGGGCCTGCGCCGGCGCCGAAGCGATACGTCACGCCCGCGCTGAACTGATTGCTGTTGATGGTCAGGGCGCCCGGGATGGGTGTCTTCCACTGTTGCACCTGGGTGTCTAACTTCAGTGAGAACCTGCGGGTAACATCCACTTCCAGACCGCCACCTGCGTCGAACACATTGCTGTTGTTGCTGAGATAAATGGTGTTCTGGCTGAGGACGACATACCCGCCCGACTGATATTCCAGCTGACCGCGGCCAAAGAGTACGTTCACATACGGCCGGAGCACATGGAAAAATCCAGCGCTGGAGGGCTCGCGCGAAAAGCGCAGACCGCCAAGGACGCTCTTTTCTCCGACGATGTGACCGGAATCGATCGGGTACGTTCCCCGAACCTCAACCGCAAGCGAGTACTGTCCCGGTGCCCACACGCCCAGATCGCCACCTGCCGTAATGGAGATGTTGCGGCCGCCGACCCCGGATGACGTCTCGTCTGCCTGGAGACCGCTAAGCGCTCCGCTGCCCATGACGAACACGGACGGTTGAAGCCGACGGATCGCCGTAGGTGCCTGTGCGAATGAAACAGCGCAACTCATCAGCCCAAAAGCGGTGGATGTCAGGAAAAAGAAAGCCGAAACTGCGGAACGCTGGATCACCCCCTCATTATTTCCTGAAACCGGCATCCGCACGTATCAAAGTTGTCATCGAGGAATCGATTCGTGCCAATTCGCGCGCTTCGTTCGCCCTTCGCCTTGAGAGCAATGCACTGGACGGCCACGCCACGCGACCACAGCGCATGGCAGGCTCGGGTATAAACTGATGGTTCCCGGCCGGCCATGCCTCAAAACGCAGCTTCTGTTCCACGAGAACGCCTCACGCGCGGTGTTGCCATCGCAGGCGTTGCAGCGGCGCTGTTATGGCCCGCCGTCTGGAACGGCTTCCCGCTCATGTTTCCGGACGCGCTCGGCTATCTGCGGCAAAGCCGCGGCATCCTGCTCAAGCTGAGCGGGCACGACGTGCCCTACTGGACCTACGAGATCATGCGGTCGGAGATCTACGCCGCCACCACCTCCTTTCTCCATCACGGCGCCAACCTGTGGCCCATCGTCTTTCTCCAGTCCGTGCTTACCGCCTGGGTGCTCTGGCTGGTCGTTCGTTCGCTCCATCTGCCGCGCCCTGTCACCGCCTATCTGGCAATTTCGGCTGTCCTGGCCGGGCTCACCGGCATCGCCTGGTATGTCTCAGTGCCCATGCCCGACATTCTTGGGCCGCTCCTCTATCTCTCATTCTTTCTTCTCGTCATCGTGCCGCACGCGCAGCGGCCATGGGAGACGTGCACCCTCGCCATCCTTGCCCTGTGGTGCAGTACCGCGCATGCAACCCACCTGCTGCTCGCGGCAGCGTTGTGCGTCGTCTTCGCTGCCCTGTGGGCGCTCAAGTGGCCCGGCATGGCCCACCGGGGCCGTCGGTTAAGCCTCCTCGCAGGCCTGCTCGCCCTCGCCGTTCTCGCGCAGTTCGCCGTGCACCGCCGCCTCTATCACGAGGCCTCGCTCTTTGGCCGCCCACCCGCATTCCTCATGGCACGGCTTATTGGCGACGGCCCAGCCCGGACCTACCTCCAGCAACATTGCGCCGCCCTGCCGTGGCTCATCTGCAAACATGCGGACAACCTTCCCACCAACGAAGAACAGTTCCTGTGGGAGCCGGACGGTATCGAAGCAACCGCGACGCCAGCCGAACGCAAAGAGCTTGCCCGCGAGGAGATGCCCCTCCTGCTGGCTACCATGCGCGCCTACCCCGTGCAGCAGACCGCCCTGTCGCTCAGAAACTTCGGTGTAATGCTCATCACCATGGGCCCATGGGATTATTGGGTCTACCCGGCCCTTACACCCGCGTATCTCGATTTCTCAGTGCCCGGACTAAGCACGCGCTACCCGCCAACACGGCAGTTCCGGGGCCAGTTGCCGCAACGCATCTGCCGCGCAATGGAGGGGCCGGTGATCGTCGCAGCGCTCCTCCTCGTTGTGCTGCTCTTCGGTCGCACGTGGCGCAGCCGGAACTATCCCGTACTCGCACTCACCGCCATCGTGCTCGTCATTCTGCCCGCCAACGCGTTCCTCAGCGGTGTCATCTCCACCATTGACCCGCGTCTGCAAGACCGTGTCACATGGATGACGGTGCTGCTCGCAGGCGTCATGCTCTATACGTGGTGGGCCGCCCGGCAGCAGACGTCCCCTAAGCCGTCTCTCTCGGACTAGCCGAAAGAGATTTTGCCTTGCATTTCCTGCGAACTGCCTGCCGTTTTTTGCGTATCTGTAAGCAGCACGCTCCGCGCGGCACGGGTTTCCCGCACAACACGCGCAAGCAATTGATACAGTTTGATGGAAGATGAAATTTTCGTTTCAGAAACGCGCGCATGCCATGTTGGCGCCAATCCTTGTTGTCGCTGGTCTGGCTGCAGCGTCTGGTGCGGGCGCGCAAACGGTCGTCCAGCCCGGTGCTCCCGGCCAGCCTTCCAAAACGCTGCCGGCAGACACCCACGGCACACTGCCGCCGCGCTCCAACGCCGACGTGGAGTTCATGCAGGGCATGATCATGCACCACGCCCAGGCCGTGGAAATGACCGCACTCATCCCCTCACATACTGAGGACAAGGACGTTCGCTCGCTCGGCGCACGCATCAGCAGCTCGCAGGCCGACGAGATGAAGTTTATGGAACACTGGCTGCGCCTGCGTGGCGAACCCATCTCCATGGCCATGCCCGGCATGCCTGACATGGACATGAGCGGCAAACCCATGGCGCCCATGCCCGGCATGCTCACGCCGCGGCAGATGGACGCTTTGCGCGCTGCCAAGGGCTCCGCGTTCGATACGCTGTTCCTCACCGGCATGATCCAGCACCACAACGGCGCGCTTGCCATGGTGAGCACACTCTTCAACACCGCAGGCGCCGGGCAGGACGCCGACCTCTTCAACTTCGCCACCGATGCCGACAACACGCAGCGCGCGGAGATCAACATCATGCAGGGCATGCTCAAGAAACAGTAGCTGTAACAAGGAGAAACAATGAATCAAGTAAAGCGTTGGTCGTTTGCATGGGCCGCGGCGGCGATGTTGGTGTGCGGAGCCGGAGCGCTGCGCGCGCAGGATGCCCCCAAGCCCGCCGATCCCAAGGCAGCGGCAAAGCCTGCCGCTACTGATGAGATGGACGAGTTCGCGCCACAGCCCGCGCCGCCGTTGCCCGCAGGCATGACAGGCTCTGACACCACGGACCCGCGCTACACCCTGAAGCCCGGCATGTACGACGCCGGCGAAGCCGCCATGGGCATGAAGCACCTGCTGCTGCTGCACAAGCCCTCTGCCTTCGAGCTCGGCGCGACCGACCCGAACGATCCAAAGATTACAAAGACGCTGCAAACGCTCGGCGTGGGCGATCCCTCCAAGATGCCGGCGTCTTTGCGCCCCGTGCTCGCCCAGCTCGCCTTCGCCAACTCAGACTTCGCCTTTCAGGGCACACACCTCTTCCAGGGCAACTTCTATGGCGTCAGCATCTACGACATCGCTAACCCAGCCAAGGCAAAGCTGCTCACGACGCTGGTCTGCCCCGGCGGCCAGGGCGATGTCTCCGTATACAAGAACCTGCTCTTCATGAGCGTCGAAATGGGCAATGGCCGTGTCGATTGCGGTGCGCAGGGCTTCCCGGCCGAGCCGCCGCCGGCGGCAGGCCACGAGCATGATCCGCGCCTGCCCGTCGCACAGAAAGACCGCTTCCGCGGCGTGCGCATCTTCGACATCAGCGACCTGAAGAACCCGAAGCAGGTAGCAGCCGTTCAGACCTGCCGCGGCTCGCACACGCACACGCTGGTTACCGATCCCAGCGACCCCAATAACGTCTACCTCTACGTCTCCGGCACATCCTACGTGCGCGGCTCCGACGAGCTCGCGGGCTGCTCCGGCGCCGCTCCTGACAAGGACGAAAACACCTCGCTCTTCCGCATCGATGTCATCAAGGTGCCCGTCGCAGCGCCCCAGACCGCAGCCATCGTCTCCAATCCCCGCATCTTCGTCGACGCCCGCAGCGGCGCGCTCAACGGCCTGAACAACGGTGGCGGTCACGACCAGAAAGATCCCACCAAGGCGCAGGACACCAACCAGTGCCACGACATCACCGTCTACCCGGCTCTCGGCTTGGCTGCGGGCGCGTGTTCCGGTAACGGCATCCTGCTCGACATTAAGGATCCCGTTCACCCCAAGCGTCTTGACGCCGTCAACGACCCCAACTACGCCTACTGGCACTCCGCATCGTTTTCGAATGACGGCTCCAGGGTCGTCTTCACCGACGAGTGGGGTGGTGGTCTCGGCGCACGCTGCCGGCCAAACGACCCCAACAAGTGGGGCGCGGATGCCATCTTCAACCTGAAGGACAACAAGCTTAGCCTGCAGAGCTACTACAAGCTGCCCGCAGCCCAGGGTGACACGGAAAACTGCGTTGCCCATAACGGTTCGCTCATCCCCGTTCCCGGCCGCGACATCGAGGTGCAGGCCTGGTACCAGGGCGGCGTCTCCGTCATGGACTTCACCGACCCCGCCAAGCCGTTCGAGATCGCCTACTTCGACCGCGGCCCCATCGATCCCAAGATGCTCGTCCTCGGCGGCTTCTGGTCGGACTACTGGTACAACGGCTACATCTACGGCTCTGAGATCGCCCGCGGCCTTGACGTCTTCGAACTCACGCCCACCAAGTTCCTCACCCAGAACGAAATCGACGCCGCCAAGGCCGCGAAGGTCGCCGACCTGAACGTCCAGACGCAGCAGAAGATCGTCTGGCCTTCACAGCTCATCGTGGCGAAGGCCTACCTCGACCAGCTCAGCCGCTCCAGCGCCCTGCCGGCCGATCAGCTCGCAGAACTCACCAAGGCCGTGGACAAGGCGCAGAAGTCAAAACTCAGCGCCAAGGACAAGGACGAACTAGCCAAAATGGCCGACAAGCTGGACGCCAGCAAAGCCGGCACACCGGCAGATAGCAAGCGCATCGAGGGCCTGACCGCGATCCTGAAGAACCCAACCGTCTAACGCAACACCAATACAACAACAAAGGCCTCCGTCGTGACGGGGGCCTTTGTTGTTTGGCGAGTTCTACAACACATGTACGTGATGAGGCATTACGACTACCTTGATCGTTATGCGCGATCCTGGCGACCACAAGTCTGTAACGTTGGTGGCTCGGAAAGGCGACTTGCTACCGATGAACGCCCATGTCGGTAGATGCTACCGGCATATGCGTTTGTGGCGTCCCTACCGCTCCCAGAACGGCGGTGGCTCAATGCCCAGTGTGCGCAGATACACGTACCCCTGCCCACGATGATGGATTTCGTTGTCGATCACGTACAGAATCATCGCAATGCCTGTCATTGTCCACTGCCCAAAGGCCGTATCGACCTCGCTAAACCGCGCCTGCGGAATCTGCCGGAACACGTCGGCCAAGTGCGCAGTCTCCTTGTCCCACACCTGAAGCATCTCTGCCTTGGTGGCCGGCATTGCGTCCTTGTATTCAGCCCATACGCCGGTCGCAACACCCGTTACGGTGGGCATCGTCATGCTTATGGACTCGCACGCCATCACGCCAAACGGCCGCATGCCGCCCACCGCATAGCGAAACAGCTTGTCCTCCGGAAACGCCTCGATTGTGCGGCGTGTCAGCCGCCGGTTTACCTGCCAATGCTGCAACAGAGCATCTGCCGTCATCGCCGTAACTTCAGTCGTTTCGCTCGCCATGGTGCCATCTCCCATTTGGGCCATCCTTGGCCACAAAGCCAGCGTATGAGGCATTCCCGACAGAAGCTGTCGTAGATTGAAGAGAGACTTCTGACGAATGTATGACCCCATCATGCGCGTGCTCACCGTGCTGGAGATCCTGCAGGCACGCGACAGCGTCACCGGCGCGGAACTCGCACGGCGACTCGATGTCGATCTGCGCACAGTCCAGCGCTACATCGTCCGGCTGAAAGACCTCGGCGTCCCGGTCAACGCAACACCCGGTGTTGGAGGAGCGTATCGCCTGCGTGCGGGTCTGCGGCTGCCGCCGCTGCTCTTCACGAACGAGGAGGCGTTCGCCCTGTCACTCGGTCTGCGAGCGCTGCGGCATGTCGGCCTGGAGGCCTTCGCGCCAGCCACCGAGGGCGCGCTCGCCAAGTTGGAGCGCGTGCTGCCTGCGACTCTGCGCGAGAGCGTACACACCGTGGAAGACGTTGTGTCCATCGAGCCAAGCCCATGGGTCGTACCCACTCCCGCGCAAAATCTCATCAAGACAGCATCTGCCATCCGCAACAGCCATCGCATCCGCTTCCACTACCAGTCGCACAAGGAGGCGGCAACACAGCGCGAGATTGAACCCTACGCCGTCCTCCATGTCGATGCCCGTTGGTACCTCATCGGCCGTTGCCTGTCACGCCAGGACCTGAGGACCTTCCGCCTTGATCGCGTCAGCCATCTTGAGGTAACCGGCGCCACGTTCACACGCCCGCCGGGCTTCGATGGCCGCGCCTACCTGGCGTCGCGCATGCCGTTTGTGCAGTCGTGGTACCAGGTTGATGTATGGATCGACATGCCCATCGAGGAGGCGCAGCGCAACGTTCCGCCCTGGCGTGTCGCCACAGAGCCTGACAACGGCGGCACGCGCCTGCGCTGTAACCGCGACCAACTGGAGATGTTCGCTGCAATGCTGCTCAGCCTGGGCCGCAGAATCGTCGTACACAGCCCACCCGAGTTGCGCGCCATCTTCACCAAGCTGGCTGCACAGGCATTACAAGCAGCAGCCGAACCAGAAACTACGTGACCGGTACATACACCTTCGCGGTAGCCGTATAACCCGGCCGCATTTGGACAGGGCGATCTTCATGCGTGATGTCGGAAAGGTGAGCGCTCGAAGGGATCACATGCCCGGAAACTCTGTAATGTACTTACTTCAGGGTGCCCTTCAATCAGAAGAATAAAGAGCGCAAACAGCACAAAGCCCATTGAGATTGGCAGATAGCGCAGGTAATCCCCAAAGAGCAGCGTCTCGATATACAACGCCTGCAGCTCAAATCCCCACCGGCGCTTTTCCAACACGATCTTTTCGTCGGTCGCGTTCTCCTCGCCAATCACTACAATGCGCCCGGCAATGTTCGGCAGCGCCGGCTTTGCAGCGCACTCCGGCTTCCAGCGTTCCTTCGCGGTAGCATCGCCTGCGGCGCACAGCAACTGCGTCGTCATGCAGGGTCAGCCCAACGGGCTAGCCCGACGCTACAATCGGCCCTACGATACCATCGCTACGCCCGGGCCGTACCGAGTCACGGAGTACATCACGCTCCGCAGTTGATAGATCGACACTAAAACGTTCATGAGCCAAGGCAACAAGCTTGGCCTCACGTTGGCCATACGCTGAGGGTTCCGGCAAGGGCATTCTCGCTGAATAGAGTGAGCAGTCAGAGTTACATAACTGTGCTCAAATCGCGATAGTGTTTTATGGCAGCTAAGTGCCTACTACCCATGCTGGTCTCCTCTCACCAGTTCTTACTCCAAACCTCAGCAATCGGATATTTATTCGCCGCCGTGGGCTGGTAGTTACTCCGCGCCGTCCACCACTTCAGGCGCGCGTCGCTATCCGCGGCAAATGCCGGGTCGCTCTTCACCTTGGCGTCGAACTCCTTCCATAGGTCGGGGCGATCGGTGGCGAGCTTCGTGGCAATCGGCACCGAGATGTACTCCGCCACGCCGATCCGCCCCATGCGCTCGAAGATCGCGTCCATGAAGCCCCAGCGCACCAGCGCGTCCGGAGCCTCGGGGTGCAGCATCGCCATGATGATGCGTGCGCGCGGCTGGTTCATCGGCACGTAGTAGCTGCCCGCCGGCATGTGCATCGTTTCGCTCACCGGCGTCAGCTTGTAATCGGTAAAGTCGCGGCCTTCAAACGGGAACGCATCTTTCTTAACATCGCTGAAGCGCCATGTGTCGAACACCTGGTCGCTCAGGTCCTTGGGCGTCCGCTCCATCACCACACCCTGCAATGCCAGCTCATCCGCAATGGACTTCCACGCCAGCGGAATCAAAAAGCCGGTCGGTATCGGCGCGGACGCAGTCGTATCCACACCGTCATGCATGTTTACGGTAAAGTCATCCTTCTCCGCCGTAAAGTGCATCACAGGCTGGCCGGTAATGGGGCTCGGGTCGCTGGCCCGCTTCAGCGAGTGATACGCAATCGGGTGCGACGCCGACGACGTGCGCCCCGCCAGGAACAGCATCTGGTCCTTGTGCCCAGCCATCGCCGCATCCGCGGCATCGGAGTCACGCACGGCCTTGCGCAACGCCTGCGGATCCTCCGTCACAATCTCGATCGAGTGCACCATGATGTCGTAGTTTGCCCACGCGCGCGTCTTCGCTGTCTTCAACGAGTGCGTCTCCACCAGCAAACACGGTCGGTTGCGCGCGCCGGACCAGTAGTGCGAGTACCGCGGCGAGAACACTTCAACCATAAAGTCCCGCGTGGTGGAGTTGGCGGGCATGATCGCCTGCCGGGCGCCTCCACTACCCGCACGGCCACCGCCTCCAGCCGCAGGATTTGTGCCGGCAGGCCCACCCGGATCACCCGGTCCGCCGCCAAGCCCCGGCCCACGCAGCGCACCATAGGGCGACACCAGGTGGCCGTCGGCCTCCATGCGCTTGTTGAGCTGGGGGATGAACATGGTGTTGACCCAGGCGCCGCTGGCCGCGCCAATGTCTTCGTGGTGGGTCATGTCCCAGGTCACGTCGTACTGGTAGTCCGCGCCATCCGTCACGTGGTTGTCGAACATAAAGTCCGGCAGCCAGTCGTTGTACAGCTTCAGGAACGCACGCATCTCCGGCGCATCCGCCTTGATGTAGTCACGGTTCAAATTCAGCTGCTGTTCCTGCGGGCGCGTGCCGGTGATGTCCGGCCCCTGCTGCTGGGCACGGTTGTACGGGCTGCGATCCTCATGGCCATCAATCTCAAACAGTGGAATCACCACAAAAATTGCCTTATCCAGCCACGCAGCTTCTTTGGGATGATTTGTCACGGCCATGTCGCGCACCAGCATCAGCGCGGTGTCCTTGCCCTCAATCTCGCCGGAGTGGATGCCACTCTGGATCAGCACCACGGCCTTATCCGTTTTGTGCGCGGCCTCCGGCGTAAACGCGCGGTCCTTGCTCACAATCATCGCGGTCATCGGCCGGCCCTCCGGCGTGGTGCCGTACGTGATCACCTTGATGTACTTCGACCGCTTCTCATACGCGTGCGCCAGGTCAATGACTTCCTGGTATCGCGCGGTCTTCTCCCAGTTCGTCTTCTCGCCCGTGGTCAGCAGTTCCGCAGGCACGCCCGCACCACTCTCGGCCAGCGATTTGGCAGCCGCAGCCGCTGGCGGCTCATACATACTGTGCGGACGCACCTGTTCGGTCTGGGCAACGGCAAATATCGAGAATGGCAACACAGCGGCAGCGGCAAGCAGGCGGCGCATCAGTACTCCTGGAAGTGGCAAGATCGCTTCTATTGTGCGGCATGGCCTTCCCGTGCGATAGAAGATAGTGCGTGGAGGACGCGCAATGGCAGAAATGGGATTGAGCGGCAAGGAACTGCTGGCATGGGACAGGCGCACGGTGGACGGCTGGAAGACGCTGGTCGCGCGGCATCCCGCTGTGCTGGACGTGCCGTGCGATGTGTACGGCGTGAGCGATCTACGTGGGTTAATGCGCCACATCGTCGCCGTGCAGCTGCGGTATGCGCAGCGGCTCGCCGCCATCACGGAGTCGCCCTATGAAGCGGTCGGCCACGAACCCGACGCAATCTTCGCAAAGCACGACGAAGCACATGCTCTGCTCTCGCAACGGGTGGCTGACCCAGCGTATGACTGGAACGGCTCGCAGGAGTTCATGACCATCTCATGGGGACTGGTAAAGTCGCAGCGCAACACCATGTTTGCGCACGCAGTGTTGCACGGCGTACGGCACTGGGCGCAGGCCGCCATGCTCGCTCGTCAAGCAGGATTCAAACCAGACTGGAGCATGGACTACCTGGCAATGGACGCCGTCCGTGTGGAACAGCCCTGATGCGTATTCACACCACTCTCACATAGACAAGGCACGCTAGTCTCATGAAGATCCGTTTCGCCGTACTCGTCCTCGTCGCGGCGCCACTCGCCGCACAGAATGCAGCATCTACCCAGGACATGCAGAATCCTTGGCTCCACTTGATGACGAAGGCCGCCGCGCACGCCAGGCAGCACGGTGCGAAGACGCCCCTGCTCAGCCCGGTCGACGCCTCTGTCGTGCGCATGAAGGCCACGCCGGCGGACGCGCCGCTTGTTCCGGTCAGCGATCTGCAGGCCATGGGCATCCGTGTCGTCCCGTGGACCACGAACGATCCCGAGCAGATGCGCGCCGTCATCCGCACCGGCGTCGACGGCCTCATCAGCGATCGCCCGGACCTGCTGCAGAAGGTCGTTGCAGAAGAGCTTGCCGCGCACCCCAATGACCCGAAGCTGCAGCATTTCGTCGTAAGCGCCCACCGCGGCGGACGCGGCCTGCGCCCGGAGAACACGCTGCCATCGTTCGAAAGCGGCCTCGACCAGCTTGCGAAGGAGCTCGAGACCGACACCGGCGTCGCTGCGGATGGCATCTCCACCATCTGGCACGACCAGTTCTACAACCCGCAAAGCTGCCGCAAAGCCGATGGCCCCGCGTACACCATGGACAACAAAGTCTATCTGCGCGATATCTCGTCCACCCAGGCGCAGACGGCCTTCATCTGCGACAAGCTGCACTTCGGCGCGGACCAGAAGAATGACCTCGCTCTCTCGCCCGTAGCCGTTGCCTTCGCAAAGAAGGAAGGTTTCGCAAACCCCTACGGCCCCACCAACGTGCCACAACTCTTCCGCTTCGTTGCCTTCTACGTGGAGTTCTACACCACAGGCGCAGGCAAGTCCGATCCACACGCCGCGGAGCGCGCAGCCAACGCACGTACTGTGCACTTCAACATCGAGACCAAGATCCTGCCCGACGCGGCGGCAGGCCTCTATGCGGCAAAGTATCCCAACATGCCGCGCGCAATGTTTGAGAACCAGACGAAGCCACCCCAGGCCTTTGTGAATGCGCTGGCAGGAGCCATTGCGAAGGAACACATGGAGGGCCGCGCCGCCATCCAGAGCTTCGACTTCCGCACGCTGCAGTTAGTCGAGGAGCAGTATCCCAAGATACAAACCTTCTATCTCACAGAAGATTCCGCGACACTCTATACCGAGTACGTACCTGCTGCGCTTCGCGCATCGAAGTAGTTACTTCGTCATGGAGTAGGGCGGCGTCTGCGTCTTCAGCGACCACGTCGCCTGCTCCTTCGTACTCATGGTGAAGCGCAGTTCACCGCCGGCCATCAACTCTTCATGACGCACAAAGCTACGCTCCAGCGGCTTGCCGTTCAGGGTTACGGATTGCACGAAGGCGTTGGCGCCGCTGAGGTGATCCGCAACAATCGTTAGCGTCTTCCCATTCGGCAGGTGCATCACGGCCTGGTCCACGAACGGCCGCCCAAGCACATATTCATTGCTACCCGGCGCAACGGGATAGAACCCAAGCGAAGTAAACACCAACCACGCTGACATCTGGCCCAGGTCGTCGTTACCCACCAGGCCATCGGTCGCCGGCTTGTACTGCGACTCCACAATTTGCTTTAACCGTGCTTGCGTACGCCACGGTTGCCCCGCATACATGTATAGATACGGCAAATGGTGGCTGGGTTCATTGCCATGGATGTACTGCCCAATCATGCCGGAGATATCTTCCACATCCGCATATGTAGCCGGATCCACGTTCTGATCGAACATTTCATCTAACTTGGCCACTAACTTGTCCGGTCCGCCAAGCAAGTGAATCAATCCCTGCTCATCCTGCGGCTGGTACCAGGAATACTGCCACGCATTGCCCTCGGTAAACCCGCTGTTCGCGCCAGCCTTCGCGGGGTCAAACGGTACGCGATACGCACCGTCCGCCAGCCGAGGCTCGACAAAACCATCCTTCACGTTGAAGTTATTGCGCCAGTATCCTGCACGCTTGTTGAACTCCGCGGCTACGTCACCGCGATGCAGCGCAACCGCCGTGCGCGCAATCGTCCAGTCATCGAAGGCATACTCCACCGTCTTCGATGCAGCCTCCTGATCGTTGTCCACAGGCACATAACCCAGCTTCATGTAGTCGCCAAGATTGCCATACGGCGCATAGGTCGCAGACGCCACCATCGCATGCAACGCAGCCTTCTGATCGAAGCCCGGTATACCCTTCGCAATCGCATCCGCAAGGATCGGCACGGCGTGATAGCCGATCATGCACCACGTCTCGATCCCTTGGAACTGCCACACCGGCAGGATGCCGAACGGACTCTCCTGCTGCGATGCAAGCAGCGAATTCGCAAGATCCGATGTCCGCTCAGACGGCTGGATCAGCGTCATCAAAGGCTGCTCCGCACGATACGTATCCCACAGCGACAAGCTGCTCACAAACCGAAAGCCACTCGCTTTGTGCACCTGGTTATCCGGTCCACGATACTCCCCGTCCGCATCCATGCTGACCGAAGGCGCAAGCAGCGCGTGATACATCGCCGTATACAAACTCTTCCGCGTTGCTGCATCGGCAGTGATGTCAACCGCGCCCAAAGCCTTTGCCCATTCCGCGCTGGCAGCGTTACGCACCGCGTCAAAGTCGAACGCAGGCACCTCCGCATCCATGTTCGCGATGGCGTTTTCCTCGCTCACCGGCGAGATCGCCACCTTCACAACGAAAGTCTTAGGAGCCATGGCAAAATCAAACACGCCCACCAGTCCGCGTCCCTCAATGGCCTGCGTGTTCTGCGGCGAATTGCCCGGCGTCTTGAAACCCTTATATTCCACCGGAGGCTCACGGTCGTATAACTCATGCGATGACATCGGCTGCGAAAACCGAATCGCAAAATAGAGCTGCCGGCCGGGTGCCCATCCGCGCGTCTCGCGCATGCCGGTCACCGTACCGTCCGCCCGCACCCTCACACGAGACCACAGCACCTTGCCGGGATAGTTATAGATCGACGACCGCAGATCCAGCAGCACATGCGCCGGCTTGCCCTGTGGATACGTATAGCGATGCACACCCACACGCGTCGTCGCTGTCAGCTCCGCACGCACGCCGTAATCCGCAAGCGTCACCGCATAGTAACCGGGATGCGCCTCTTCTGACGCGTGCGAAAACCGCGAACGATAGCCGCTCCCCGGCTGATCGATCTCGCCCGGCTCCAGCTTCACATCGCCGCTGATCGGCTGCAGCAACACATCGCCCAGGTCACTATGCCCCGCACCGGAAAAGTGCGTATGCGAGAAGCCAAGGATTGTTGTGTCCTCATACCGGTACCCCGCAGCCCACGTATAACTCTGCTTGAACGGACGTATCTGCGTATCGGGCGACAGCTGCACCATGCCGAACGGCACCGTAGCGCCGGGGAAGGTATGCCCTTCCGGCCCCGTGCCGATGAAGGGATCAACCTGATCGACGGGCATGCTGAGCTGTGCGGATGCACCGAGCGAGACGAGCGTGGCGACGAATAAGATTGCTAGCTTCAAACGCATGGTTTCAAGGGTAACTCCGCCCACGCAGGAAATACCGCGGGCCACCCGTTTCAGGCCGCGCGCATCTTTGTTTTGTGGTTGCTGTAATTTCTGTTATTACTGAAATAGAAGATGTGCAGGAGGAAGGCATGAAGCTCACACCCACCATGAACGAGTTCATCCTCCACTGGGGTGAAATGGGCAACCGCTGGGGCGTCAACCGTACGGTGGCTCAGGTCCATGCGCTGCTTTACCTGGCCGCCACGCCGCTCACGGCGGAAGCGATTAGCGACACTCTGTCGGTCGCACGATCCAACGTAAGCACCAGCCTACGCGAGTTGCAGAACTGGAACCTGGTGCAGGTCTCGCAGCAGATGGGCGACCGGCGCGACTTCTTCACCACGTCGTGCGATGTCTGGGCCCTGTTTCTCACGGTGGTCGATCAGCGCGTGTCGCGAGAAATCCTCCCTACCATCGCGGTCCTCGATCGCCTCGCCGCAGAAGCACGTGCCGAGAAGCCGCAACAGGCAGAAGTGACCTCTCGCATTACCGCGCTGCAGTCTTTCCTGAAGGAACTCCACGGCTGGTACGCACAGGTCAAGGTGCTGCCGCCAAGCACGCTGCGCAGCCTCATCGGCCTGGGCGCAAGCGTCACCCGCTGGCTGCCCGCCACCCGCAAATCCAGGGGGACAGCATGACGCACGAGACCGTGGCAGCACTACCACAAGCCCAGCATCGAGCCAACACCGCTGCACCTGGTACGCACCGCCCCGCTGTTGACCTGGAGCAGTATTACAGCGAGGCAGGTCCGGACTACGCAGCCTGGAGCACCGACTACAACATGCACTTCGGCTACTTCCGCATGGGAGCCAACCCTCTCAATCGCGAAGCCATGCTGGAGCACATGAACGCGGAGGTGCTCCATCGGCTTCGGGTAGAAGGAAAGGAAGAACCGCGGCTGCTTGATCTCGGCTGCGGCCTCGGAGCCACCATGCGCAGCTTCGCACGTCGCCTGCCGCGTGCTCGCATCCTTGGCATAACGCGTGTGCCGTGGCAGGTGGAGCATGCCACCGAACGCAACCGGCAGGCAGGCTTTGGCGATCGCGTCCGCGTCCTCGAAGGCGACTACGAAGACACCGTCCTGCCTCGTTCTGCCTATGATGGTGTGTACGCGCTCGAAAGCTCCTGCCACGCTCACGGCTCAGACAAAGCGGCGTTGCTTGTCGAGGCCTACAGGCTGTTACGCAAGGGCGGCAGGCTCGTGGTGGCGGATGGGTTCCTCAGGACAGAGCACTTTCACAGTGCGTTGCAACAGCGCATCTATCGCAAGCTGTGCGAGTGCTGGGTTATTGAAGAGCTTGGCCACTTGGACCGCTTCATTGCAACGCTGCGGGAGATCGGCTTCGTCAATATCAACGTAGAACATCTGCAGATGCGCGTCGCTCCCTCCGTCGCGCATATCCCCTGGGTCACGTTAAAGTTTCTGCTGACAGACGTTGTGCTAGGAGACCGTGCTATGACGCGGGCGCGTTGGAACAACGTGATTGCGCCACTGCTGCTGCCACTTGTAAGCGCGCCCTTGGGACCCATGACATACTGCATGATCTCGGCGACGAAGAGCTAGGTGCGGCTCAGGACCATCTTGAAACGGGCCGCCCATATTGCCAGTTCGCCTACATCCCAGCTACTTGTCGTCCGATCCGACGCTCAGCATCACCGAGGCGAAGGCCTGGTTCTCCGCTGCAACAATCCCGCGCACGTTATTCACGAACAGGCTCAGAGCTCCGGTGTCGTTGTACGGCGCGGACTGCGTCTCAAACTTGATGAGTTCACCCTTCAGCAAATCCGCCGTCACCATCTGCCGCACACCCTCCTTCTGGAAGGAAAAGAAGGTGAGAATGCTGGAGAGAATAGCCGTCCCGGCCACCGACGCAATGCGAAAGGCAGGCAGCGATAGGACCAGCAAGTGCGGTGTGTTGGTTGTGGGTGTGATCGCGGAAAGAGCGGTACCAATCGCGCCGAGAATGATGACAAGTGCCCCGATAATCTTCCATCGGCTGTAATTTCTTACTCCCACGCCTTCATAAAAGGCAATGCGCTCGTTGCAATACGCCAGCGCCTGCGTATGAGCGTCGTCCGTCGTTGCGGTTGGCAATGGGGCTGCGTCAGTCATCGGTCATCTCGCTCGCTGAAATGTCGGGAGACTCCAACGTACACGAACTAGATACGGCCCGCCGCCCGCAACACCGCAATTTCCGCATCCGTAAACACACGGGACCGTATGTGAAACCGCACACCCTCGCCGTTATCCAGCGAGAACATACCGCCGCGGCCCGGCACCACATCCAGCGTAAGTTCCGTGTGCTTCCAGTACTCAAACTGCGGACGTGAGATATAGAACGGCGTTGCGCTGTCATGATTGCCGCGGCCGCCCAACATGCCTAACAACACATCGTTGTCGCCAATGAGAAACTCATCACGCGGGTAGCACATCGGCGAAGACCCATCGCAGCAGCCGCCACTCTGATGGAACATGAGTGGCCCGTGCTTCGCTTCGAGTTTGTTCATGAGCGCCGTCGCTGCTGGGGTGCGCAGGACCTGGGCGGGGACTTGAACCTCTGTGGTCATAACTTCCTCTTGAATGTCCTGCCGGGCAGGCCCACTGCGCACGTGGTGCGGGCGTCTGCACAGCCTTTACTGCTTCGCTTAGCCCGATGATCGGGATCAAAATCCTCCTGCCGGCCAACGGAAGGCCACGCGATAGCAGTAAAAGGCCGTGCGAACTGGCTAGAAGAAGCCTAGCTTGTTGGGGCTGTAGCTTACGAGCACGTTCTTCGTCTGCTGATAGTGGTGAATCATCATCTTGTGATTCTCGCGCCCAATGCCGCTCTGCTTATACCCGCCAAACGCAGCATGCGCCGGATACAGGTGGTAGCAGTTCGTCCAAACGCGCCCTGCCTCAATGCCCCGGCCAAAGTTAAACGCACGATTCATATCGCGCGTCCACACGCCGGCGCCAAGCCCATACAGTGTGTCATTCGCAATCTCAAGCGCCTCATCTTCCGTCTTGAAGGTCGTCACCGAAACCACCGGCCCGAAGATCTCTTCCTGGAAGATACGCATCTTGTTATTGCCCTCAAACACCGTTGGCTTTACATAGAAGCCACCGCTCAGGTCACCGCCAAGCTCAGCACGCGCGCCGCCCGTCAGCACCTTCGCGCCTTCCTGCCTGCCGATGTCCATGTAGCTCAGGATCTTCTCCAGCTGCTCGCTTGAAGCCTGCGCGCCAATCATCGTGCTCTTATCCAGCGGCGACCCCTGCTTGATTGCCTCCACGCGCTTGATCGCCCGCTCCATAAACCGGTCGTACATGCTCTCCTGCACCAGCGCGCGGCTCGGGCACGTGCACACCTCGCCCTGGTTCAATGCAAACATCGCAAAGCCCTCAAGAGCCTTATCAAAGAACGCATCATCCTCACGCATCACATCCTCAAAGAAGATGTTGGGGCTCTTGCCGCCAAGCTCCAGCGTTACGGGGATAAGGTTCTGCGAGGCGTATTGCATGATCAGCCGGCCCGTCGTCGTCTCACCCGTGAAGGCGATCTTCTTGATGCGCGGTGACGACGCCAGCGGCTTGCCCGCCTCAAGTCCAAAGCCATTCACCACGTTCAGCACGCCCGGCGGCAGGATGTCCTCAATCAATCCCATAAACACCAGGATCGAGAGTGGCGTCTGCTCCGCCGGCTTCAGCACAACGGTGTTACCCGCGGCTAGCGCCGGCGCCAGCTTCCATGCAGCCATCAGCAGAGGAAAGTTCCACGGAATAATCAGCCCCACCACACCCAGCGGCTCGTTGTAGTGGTACGCAACCGTCGTGGCATCAATCTCACTGATCGTGCCTTCCTCCGCGCGGATCACGCCGGCAAAGTAGCGGAAATGGTCAATCATCAACGGCAGATCAGCAGCCATCGTCTCGCGAATCGGCTTGCCGTTATCCCATGTCTCCACCGTGGCGAGCAACTCAAGATTGTCTTCAATCCGCTGCGCAATGCGCTCCAGCAGCCGGCCACGCTCGGTCGTGCTGGTGCGTCCCCATGCGGCGCGCGCAGCATGCGCTGCATCCAGAGCCTTGTTCACATCGTCGGCGTTCGACCGCGCAATGCGGCACAGGACTTCACCCGTTACGGGTGTCACATTGTCAAAATATTCGCCGCTCGCGGGCGCCACCCAGCGGCCGCCAATGTAGTTGTCATACTGCTTGCGCAGGTCAAGTGGATGCTCGCCTGTAGTGGGATTCAATGCGCTCGTTGCCATCGGAAATGCTCCTTCACGTTGTTCGACGGACCCGCAACCCGCGGCGCCACATTGCAAGGCGCCACACGCTGCAAGGTCCGCAGCGCCAAGGATGCTACTCCCGCATGGATTCATTTGTCGCGGCTCGGATGGTTACAGCTTTGGTTGGCTCGTCAGAGCCTGCACCAGCAATCAGCAGAAACGGAGGGGCATAGTGCAGCAACGTACGGGGGCATAACTCCTGGCAAACGGGCAAACCACGCTACCATGCCCGGCTCGTCTCATACGCCATTACTGCCCCTTGTACTCCACAAACAAGTCCGGATATTCCCGCTTCAGAGCGTCGATTTTGGGCCGGTCGCACACCATGATGTATGGATTGTTCGGGTTATGCAGCGCATAATCCTGGTGATAGTCCTCGCCGCGGTAAAACCCCTTCAATGGCGTTACGTCCGTCACAATCTTTTTCGAGAACACATGCGCTGCATCCAGCTGCGCAATGTACGCCTGCGCAATCTGTTGCTGTTCGGGCGTGCGGAAGAAGATCGCCGAGCGGTATGAGGTGCCGACGTCAGGCCCCTGCCGGTTCAACTCGGTGGGGTCATGGGCCACAGAAAAGAAGATGCGCAGCAGGCCCCCGTAGGTGATGACCGCGGGATCGTACGTAACTTCCACCGTCTCCGCGTGGCCGGTCGTCTCCGTGGTCACCTGGTCGTACGTCGCGGTCTGTGCATTGCCGCCCGCGTAGCCTACAACCGTTTTCTTCACGCCCTTTACGCGCTCAAACACCGATTGCGTGCCCCAAAAGCAGCCGCCGGCGAAGTCAGCTACCTGCAGCTTGCCCGGCGCCAGCGTGGCGTCCTGCTTTGGGACAGGAAAGGTGCCGCGATCCACGGCGTTACATGCCATGGGCAGAGCGAGCGCTGCGGCAAGCAGGGCAAAACGAATCGGTTTCGTGAACATGGTCGTCCTCGTCTCTATAGGTTTGACGCATGCCGGCGCCTCAACGCCGTGTACTACTGCGCATCCACCAGAAATTGTTCGATCTTGCCATCCGGTTGCGTATACGTATTTGCCGTCACGGAACCGTTGGCAAACTTCGCCTGGTACACGCGAAACACCATGCCGCCCCGCAGCTCCTCGGCAACCTGCGTCACGCTCACAATAGCGCCAAGCGGCTTCAGACTTGTCACGTAATCGGCAACGGTCTCTTTGCTGAAGTAGTAATTGGTATCGCTGGTCAGCAGCTTGCGATCCAGCTTGCCGCTTTGCAGCCCGGTCAGGATCGTCTTCGTTTGTTCCGCAGGTGCCGCGCTGAATGTCTTCGCCGCGTCTGCCTGCGCCGCCACGGCAGCCTTGGGGGCGGACATCGTTGCCGGCAGCAAAACCGGTCGCAGTGCGCCCGTCACCGTGCTCGCACCCGGCCCTTCAATATTCGTCAACGCGGCGTAGGCCACATCGTCATCCAGGTCCACTACATTGTTCGAAACGAACCCGCCCACCTCGCCCGAGTGCGACAGAAAGTGCCTCCCACCAACCGTCCGCACCGACAACCCGAACCCATACCCCGTCGGCGAACCATCCTTCAGCTTGAAGTCCGCCTCCATCAGGTCATAGCTCTCCGGCTTCAACAGCGTGCGATGCACAATGCTCTCGTCCCACGCCATCAGGGTCGCCACCGGCATCGCTAGGCCGCCATCGCCGGTATACCAGCCCGGAGACTCCAGGATGGCCGGCCGCAACGGCCCCATTGCATGCCGCTCATACCCGCGCACCTGCAGCTTCGCCCGATCCGTATCCAGATCCAGCACGCCCTGCAGCTTCAGCGGTGTAATCACATTTGCCCATAAAACATCGTGATAGTTCTGCCCGGTCGCCTTCTCAATAATCAGCGCAGCCATCTGAAAGTTGGTGTTGCTGTACTCCCACTTCGTTCCCGGATCAAAGTCCAGCGGCTTCCTCGCCCACGTCCCGATCAGCGTGTAGCTATCGATTGGCTTCGTCCACGCCGGAATGGTGTAATCCTGCGGCGCGTAATCGCTGTACCCGCTGGTATGCGTCAGCAGGTTCGCAATCGTCACTTCCTTCGATCGCGTAAACTCCGGAAACCACTTGCTCACCGGGTCATCCAGCTTCAACTTGCCCTGCTCCTGCAGGATCAAAATGCAAGCGGCGGTGAACTGCTTTGAGATCGACCCAATGGGGTAAGCCATGGAAGCATCGGCCGGCATGGCGCCAACCCAAACACCCTCGCCGCCGTCCTTCTTCTTAGGCCCCAACGGAACAGAAATCACACCCCGCATCTCAGCATTTCCAACCGCCTTCTGATACACCACCTCACCACCACGCGCGATCCCCACCGATACACTCGGCACGCCGGTCTTCGTCACAGCAGCCTGCACGGCGGCATCAATCTTCGTGCGCTCATCCGCCGAAAGCTCCTGCGCGCGGGCAGCACCCACCGCAAACATCATCACCACTGCCGCAGTCACACCAAGCCGCATAAATCACTCCCATCGTTTCAAAACAGAACGCAAAGTACGCAAAGTGTATTACGCAAAGGCCGCAAAGTCGTTCTTTCCAGCCTCAGCCTCCTTTGCAAAATCTAGCGTCCTTTGCGTTCTGCTTTTTGCAGGTGCCACAATGAACGCACCCATGCCTTCTGAATTCGACATCATCGTAGTAGGCGCAGGCCCCGCCGGCGCCACCGCGGCCTACGCCCTCGGCAAAGCCGGCATTAACGTCCTGCTGCTCGACAAGGCCACTGGATTCCCACGCGAGAAGCCCTGCGGCGGCGGTCTCTCCGCGCGCCTGCTCAACCGCTTCCCCTATGTGCGCGACTTCCTCGCCGACGGCGAAGTCCCCGTCAACCCCATCAGCCGCGTCCATCTCGAATCACCCGACGGCACCCGCGTCACCTACGCCCAAGCTGAGCCCATCCTCTACCTCATCCGCCGCTGGCAATTCGACGAAGCGCTCTTCAAGCGCGCAGCCTCCGTCTGCAACACGCGCCTCAACACCATGATCCGGCGCTGCATCGTCAAGCCCGATCACGTCGAGCTCGAAAGCTCCACCGGCGAGCTCTTCACCGCACCCATCGTCATCGGCGCCGACTCCGCCAACTCCGTCATCGCCCGCCACACCGGCCTCCGCAGCGAAGCCGCCCACAAGGAATACGCCGTCGACATGATGGAGGAAACCACCTACGACCGTCTCGACGTCGCCGACCGCGACAGCATCTACCTCTTCCTCACCCTTACGCAGACCTTCGGCTACGGCTACATCTTCCCTAAAACCGAGCACCTTAACCTCGGCTTCGGCTGCAAGCTCGACTGGTACCTCCAAGCCCTGCGCGGCAAAGGCGCCGAGCACCACGCGCAATGGGTCGACACCCTCAAAACCAAGGGCGACGTTACCGGCGAAACTAACCGCGCCGGCTACAAAGCCTTCCCCATCCCCGTCAGCGGCCCCCTGCACAAGACCTACACAGACCGCGTCCTGCTGGCGGGCGATGCCGGCGGCTTCGTCAACGCCTTCACCGCCGAAGGCATCTTCTACGCCATGGCCAGCGGCGCCCTCGCAGCCCAAACCGCCCTCGCAGCCATCAAGGCAAAGCGCTACGACGATCGCACCCTCAGCGCCTACCAAACCGCATGGGAGAAAGAGATCGGCAGCGACCTGGCACACTCTGTCGAAATCCAGCACCGCCTCTTCAACGGCAGCGGCCGCATGGACGCCCTTGTCCGCAAGTCCAAAGAAGACCCCGAACTCCTCCGCCTCATCATCGGCTACAGCATGGGCGCAACCACCTACGAAGCCCTGCGCAATCACATGATGCGCTCCACCGTCCCCACTTGGGTCTGGAGCAAAGTGAAAGCAGCCGTCGGCCTATCCCGCTAACGAAGAGAACGCAGCAACTAAGAAGGACATCATGGACATCAAGCGAGCAGGCACGCAACCCTCAGGCAAAGGTCCAGCCGACTGGTTCACAGGCGCCGTACGCATCGATCCGCTCTTCACCGCGCCCGACCCCGCCTTCGTCGCCGGCGCCGCCGTCACCTTCGAGCCCGGCGCACGTACCGCGTGGCACACCCACCCGCTCGGCCAAACCCTCATCGTCACCGCGGGCGCAGGCCGGGCTCAGCGCGAGGGCGGCCCCATCGAAGAGATCCGCCCCGGCGACGTCGTCTGGTTCGCTCCCAACGAAAAACACTGGCACGGCGCAGCACCCACCACCGCCATGACCCACATCGCCATCCAGGAACGCCTCGACGGCAAAGTCGTCGACTGGCTCGAACATGTCACCGACGAGCAATACCAGGCCTAATCCGGCCAGTCTCGCAACAGCCTTCGGAAAAATCCGAGCGCTTCGCCATCTGCCCCGTCAGTGTAGGTAGACCACATGACATACGCTGGGGAGCTGAGCCTGACATTGCCGGAAGTAGAGGACGCAGGCCCTGCCAGCGCAACGCTTGAGTCGCTCGTCTCAACGCATGCCGCCTTGCTCATCCGCGTCGTAACAATCCTCTCTCGCCGAAGAAAATCAGGCATAGGTCCGGAAGACCTGTCATTCGACAGACCCTGCTGGAGGGCGTTACCGTACTCTCGCTCGGAGGCTCTTCCCATCGGGGCTATCGACATCGTAGGCAGCACGCGCCACATCGAAGTCTCCGCCACCGTAGAACAGGAAACAGGTCGGTAAACCCCTGAATAGCGAATTCCTGTCAAGCCCCGATACAGTTCAAGTAACTCATTCCAAAGCACATAAACTTGGCATGAAATGTTGCTGCAATCGCTACACTGGAAGTAAGTCGTAATCCTGAGCAGCTGAGACTTTTATGAAATTTGATTTTGCCTGAACTCAACCCTCAGGATCAAATGCCGCTGAGGAGTGTATTTGGACAGTTCATTCGCTCTGAACAGCCGGTGTCTCTCTAATTGAATGTTTCGGGCTTGTATTGCAGCCCAATTGCCAATGTGCGCGCACCCGCGGCAAACGCCGGGCCGCACATGCGGCTACGCTAAATCCTTTGTTAAGACGATTTTGCCCGTAAGTCCAATAGGCAGACGATTTTACGATGCACCACTCCCGTAAGTCCTTACGAAAGAGGATTTTGCGAAAACGGGGGGAGGGGGGTACCCTACGCCACCGGTGCTGCCGACCTGGAGAGAGCAGCTTCAATATGGCGATTCACATCCGCCTGCGCAAACTGGCTCGCGACTCGGATCGCGTTCAGAATGGCCGTTTCGTTCGAGGAGCCGTGGCCGATGATGCAGGCGCCGCGCACACCCAGCAACGGTGCGCCGCCATACTCCGAGTAGTCGAGCCGCCGCTTGAAGTTCTTAAACGCCTTGCGGCTCAGCAGCGCTCCAACCTGCGAGGTAATCGTGGCCTTCAGCGTCTGCTTCAGCGACTCGGAGACCAGCTTGGCCAGGCCCTCACTCGTCTTCAGAGCCACATTGCCTACAAACCCATCGCACACCACAACATCGCAACGGCCGTTGAATAGGTCGCGGCCTTCCACATTGCCGATGAACTGGTAGAGCACATCGTTCGGCAGCGCGCGCAGCAACGGCAGCGTCTCCCGCGTCAGTGCATTGCCCTTGCCATCCTCTTCGCCAATGGACAGCAGCCCGACGCGCGGCTTGGGAATGCCAAGCACGTTGCGGGCATAGATTTGGCCCATCAGGGCAAACTGCACCAGGTTGTGCGGGTCGCTGTCCACGTTCGCACCGGCATCCAGCAGTACGCACGGCGAACCCGTCTGCGTCGGCATCACGGTCGCCAGCGCCGGCCGGTCCAGTCCAGGAATGGTGCCAAGCACCATCTTGGCCGTGGCCATCGCCGCGCCCGTGTTGCCGGCAGTCACAAAGCCGCGAGCCTTGCCCTCGCGGACGAGCTTCAGCCCGACCCGCATGGTGCTGTCGCGCTTGCTGCGAACAGCCTGCGCGGCCTTGTCCTCCATGCTGATCCACTCGCTGGCGTGAACCACCTCGATCGGCAGGTGCTCACCGGCAAGATGGTCGGCGAGCGCGGGGGCAATCTGGTCTTCGGGTCCAACCAGGTACACGCGCACAGGGTACTGGCGGCACGCGGCAACAGCACCGCGTATCTCCGGCTCAGGACCCTTGTCGGACCCCATTGCATCCAGGACGATATCTGTCAGCATCCAGCGTCAGGCTTCAAAGAAGTTGTTACGCTGCTTCCTTGGTCGCGGCAATGACGGCGCGGCCGCGGTACTCGCCACACTTGGGGCAAGCATGGTGAGGCAGCTTGCGCTCACCGCAGTTGGTGCAGTTGCCCGAGTTCGGGACGGTGAGAAAGTCGTGCGAACGGCGCTTGGCCGTACGCTGCTTGGAATGGCGACGCTTTGGATTCGGCATCGGTCTTACCTTTCAACAAACATCTAAGATTTCAGCACAATCGCTCCCGTTCACGTGTTCTCTCTCTTGAGGAACCCGTGTTCGGAAGCCACATGCTTCGCACTGTGGGCTGCGGCGCGCGGACACGCTGCAACGCCGTTATCTATTCTGACTTTGCATCTGTACCGAATCCCTGAAGTGCCGCCCAACGCGGATCGACAACGGTCGATTCGCAGTTGCAGGCTGTTTCATTCAGGTTTCCGCCGCAGTGAGCGCAGAGTCCTTTGCAATCCTCCCGGCAAAGCGAGCGATCGGGCAGGGAAAGCAACACCTGCTCACGCACCGCGTCCTCCAGGAGAAGGCCGCTCTCTTCATAATACCCGATTTCCGTCTCCGCCTCACTAATCGATCGCTCGCCTTGTTCGGCGTCGACGCCGGATGGGCGGAAGATGAGGTCGAACCGCTCGTCCACCCGGTGCGGAATCGGGTCAAGACACCGCGCGCACAGCAACTCGAAATCGGCCTTGAAGCGTGCGCGCAAGCGGATGTCGTCTACCACATCCTTTGGACCGCGATGCTCTTCGATGCGTTCCGCAGACCCCTTCACATACAAAGGGCCGGTCTGACGCACATCGGGGGCATAGTCAATCAACCCGGGTTCGAAGCGTATGTCTAGCGAGAGCGGATCAGGGACGAGATCGGCTGGAGTAATCAGCATTGCACCTCCATTATCGCAGCTTTCATCACCGGAGTACTTTGTGCGTGGACAACACCGCCTAACCACCCACCTGCACCGGCGTATCTACGGTTTTCTATAGAAAAGTCCATCCCGAATCTGGAAGATTGGCTTGATGCGCCGCGAGTAAATCGTTGATTTGTTTGTCATTCGTAATCATTCAAGGTTTGGCACGCAACCTGCTCTAAGGGTAAACGGGAAGAGTGTGCGGATAGGTGCTGCTGCAACTTGCACAGTTCCAATGCACAAAGGAAAACCGGTAGATACAGATCGCGCCAGGCAAACAGTACTGAGCAGCGGCGGCCACCGGTGGTACGACCTTTTCAGGAGGCCAGTGATTGGCCATCAAAGTACGATAGGAACGGCTGGCCGGAGAGGCTAGCCGTTTTGCCTTTGTGGACGCGCCCTGCGAACAAATAAGCGGCACACACGAGAGGCTCTTGCCAAGTTGCCGAATTGAGGATACGATGATGTTGCCTGAGAATCCGGCTGATGCATGGCCCGCTACGACATGGGTAACCGCTCGCTGGGGAAGTAGCTGTACCTCCCGGCTATAAGGCGCACGACACTGACGGCAGGATAGAAATTAAGCCCATCGCTTCGACGTCACCTTGGCGCGGAGACGGCAAGCAAAGGTTAAGGCGCGAAGGAATTTGTACCGGTCCACGGAAACTCTGTTGGCTGGTCCTTCGGTTGACGCCAGGCAGGCTGAAAGGATCGATCTACGATCCCGTAGCTGCAAGTACCATCACGGCTGCAGTAATGCAGCACCGCCGGTCAGGCTGGCACCGCGCAGGCTGATCGCAGCGATTGTTTCGAGCCCAACGTTTGAGACGCACTCTCCTCGTTACCGCAATTCGTGTCTGCCGGCCGGACCGGCGTTCGCACTGACGGGCTCCGCCAGCCAACACGGGCGCGCGCGGATACACCGTTCGGCCCTGCCAAAGAAAGAAGAAGCATGAACGCAGAACAGAACTTCCCTGAGTCGCATACTCCTGTCGCGCCTCCTCCAGCTCCTCCTTCACAAGACATGGAAGGTTCCAGTGCGACCGGAACGAATTCCGCCGCAGGCAAGAGCCGCCGCCGCCGCCGCAAGCGTAAGAATCGCCCTGCAGCGGGTGCGGGAGAAGCAGGCGTAGCGCCACAGGTTGCCGCCGCCAGTAGCGAACCCAGCGAAGCGCAGCCACAGGCTACCGCCGGCGAGCAACGGCCTCGCAGCAATGGATCGCAGCAGCAGGGCGGTCAGCAGGCGAATGGTCAATCGCAGGGTAAGCGCTGGAAGAAGAAGAAGTTTGGCCGCGCCGGTGGCGATGGCCAGCCGCGTCCCGAGCCGGGCAACAGCCTTCAGGGCAGCAATGCCAGCCAGGCAGGTCGCGGACGTAACCGAAAGCAGCAGCAGCGCGGACCGCGCTCCTTTGTTGGCCCCATGGATCACAGCTATCGCGAGGCGAACGGCAACTATGCCGACGTACCCGCAAGCACGATCGAAATGCATGGCAATGGTGGTCGTCGACCGAACATCCACCGCAACCATGGTCACAACGAAGACCGGATGCCGCCAGAGTTGCTGACGAATTATCGCGCGGTCGCCATCCCGGAGGATGCGCCGACTCATATCTACTTCTTCATCGAAGACCTGTTCTTCACGGCAAAGATCCAGGAGGCTGCGCGCCAGCAGGGCGTGAAGGTTGCCTTCGTCAAGCCGGACAAGGACATCGTCGCGCATCTGGCAGAGCTGCCCGAGCACGACCACCCGTCGCTCATCGTGTTCGATCTGAACAACAACGCTGCCAAGCCGCTGACGCTTATCCCTAAGCTCAAGAGCAAGCTGAAGAAGGGCACATCCATCATCGGCTTCCTCTCACATCTGCAGGGTGATCTGAAGGCGAAGGCTGTCGAAGCCGGTTGCCACTCTGTGATGCCGCGTGCTGCGTTCTCTCAGAATCTGCCTAACCTGCTGCGCCGCTATGGCGTAGAGGATGAGCACGAGCCGAACTATAACCAGTAACTCTCCATGACTTACTCGTGGGCATCCGGATTACGGGTGCCCACTTATCTTGCAGCACAATTCCTATGGCATCCGAGCGCACATTCCAGCCGGTCCGTTTTGCGGTACTTACCGTAAGTGATACGCGCACGGCTGCGGATGACCGCTCTGGTGACATACTGACGGAGCGCATTCTCCATGCGGGTCATACGGTTGCCGCACGGACCATCGTGCATGATGAAATCCCCTTGATTGAGGCGGCATTGCGTGACTGGATCAGCAAGGCTGAAATCGATGTCATCGTAAGTACTGGAGGCACTGGTATCAGTGGACGCGATGTTACTCCGGAAGCCTTCGCACGAGTTATCCAGAAGGAGCTTCCCGGATTTGGTGAGTTATTCCGGATGCAGTCCTACGCAAAGATTGGAACAAGCTGCATGCTATCCCGGGCCCTTGCAGGCATATGTAACGGCGTGTATCTCTTCGCTCTGCCTGGATCGCCGTCCGCGGTTGCGGATGCCTGGGATGGCATTCTTCGGCATCAATTGGATAGCCGTACACAGCCTGGTAATCTGGTGCAATTAATGCCGCGATTACGCGAGCTATGAGCACATTGAGATAGGTATGCCAACACAGATTGTCGACACTACCAATGCTGAACACTACACGTGGGGTGGCCTCGACAACACCGATTGCGACGGCTGGCACCTCGTCAAAACTACCGAGCTTAGCGTGATTGAAGAACTGATGCCGCCCGGTACTCGCGAGACCCGCCACGCCCACGGCAAATCGCGGCAGTTCTTCTATGTTCTTGCGGGTGAACTTACGCTGGAAGTTGAGCATCACGACTTCGTCATCACCGCCGGCAAAGGCGTCGAAGTGCATCCGGGCCAGGCGCATCAGGCGATCAATCGCAGTGGAGCGCCGGTGCGCATTCTCGTCACCAGCCAGCCCCCCAGCCACGGTGACCGTATAGAAGCGGACCGCATACCCGCGTAAGCTGGAACGTACGGCGTAATGGCTGACAACTTCGCACAAACGGTAAAGCAGGCGGCGGACATCGTGAAGGTGATCGGCGAATACGTGCGCCTGCGCAAAAGTGGCGCGCAGAACTTCAGCGGCCTGTGCCCGTTTCACCAGGAGAAGTCGCCATCCTTCAGCGTGAACGTGGCGCACAGCTACTTCTACTGTTTTGGCTGCCATGCCAAAGGTGATGTGTTCACCTTCGTGCAGCGCATTGAAAACATCAGCTTTCCTGAAGCAGTGCGGACGGTCGCGCAGAAGAGCGGCATTCCGCTGCCCAAGCGCGAGTGGTCGTCGCCTGAAGAGGCGATGCAGGCCGGCTTGCGGCGGCAACTCATCGACCTGCATGAGGCCGCGACGCAGTACTTTCAGCAGGCGCTGCAATCGCCAGAGGCGGCACGCGCGCGTGAGTATCTTTCGAGCCGCGCTGTGAGTGCGGATACGGTTGCGCAGTTTCGCATCGGCTACGCGCCGGACGACTTTAACCACATGCGCGAGGCGATGGCGAAGCACTTCAACGACGAAGCCCTGCGTGCGAGTGGCTTGTTCAGCTCAAAGGAGCAGAGTGACGAGGGCCGGCCTACGGGCAATCTGTATGCGCGGTTTCGAAAGCGGATTACGTTCCCCATTAGCAATGAGGCGGGGAAGACGATTGCGTTTACGGCGCGTGCGCTCGACAGCGATGACAAGAGCGGGCCGAAGTATCTCAACTCGCCGGAGACGCCGCTGTATACGAAGGGGCAGGTGCTCTTCAACCTTGATAAGGCAAAGACCGCGATCCGCACGCAGGATTATGCGCTGCTGGTGGAAGGGCAAATGGACTGCATCCGCGTGTTCATGGCGGGCATTCAGCCGGTGATTGCGACGAGCGGGACTGCGTTTACGGAGCACCAGGTGCGGCTGTTGTCGCGCTTTACGAAGCGTGTTGTGGTGAACTTCGATCCGGATACGGCGGGTGCGAATGCTGCGGAGAAGTCGTTAGCCTTGTTAACGGAAGCCGAGTTCGAAGTCCGCATCGTCACGCTTGAAGGCGGCCTTGATCCGGACCGCTTTGTGCAAGAGCATGGCATTAGCGCGTATGCGGATGCACTTCGGACGGCCAAGCCGCATGCGGAGTACCTGATTGACCGTGCACGGGCCTTGTATCCGCAGCGCACGGCTGAGGCGAAGGTGAAGGCAGTCAACTTTCTGCTGCCGCATATTCGGCGGCTGCCGTCGGCCATTGAGCGTACGCAGTTTGTGGAGGATGCGGCGCAGAAGCTCGGCATCGACTCGTCGCTGGTGCGGCAGGAACTGCAGCATGCGGCAACGCATCGGCTGGAGAGTGTACGCAGTAGTAGTGCACAGGCGCTCAGTGAGACGGAACGCATCCTGCTGCGGGCGCTTGTGCTGCCTGCGGGCGATCGCGTGCGGGAGCGGGCTGCGAGCGAGATCGCCGCTCATCTTGAGTGGATGGAGGGCATGACTGCGGCGGACCTGATCGAGGCATTGGCGACGCATCCGCCGACGGACAACCCGCTGGATGCTGCGCCGGATGACCGCAGCCGCGAGTTACTGGCGCGGTTGCTGAGTGAGGATGCGGTCGGTAATCCGGCGATGCTGGCCGTTGAGCTTGGTAATGTGTTGCATACGCTGGAGCGGCGCCGGTTGGAGCGGCGTCAGCGCGAGTTGCGGGCAATGATTGCAGAGGCGGAGCGGCGTGGCGACATCGACATGGTGACGAAGCTGCAGGATGAAGCGGTGCAGATCAATCGGGCTCTGCGCACGTTGTAAGCGTGCGAACCTCCAGGGCTAAAGCCCTTGTTTTAGGTAGTCTTTGCGTATGGGCTAAAGCCCCTACGCTCCCTCCCAAGGCCTCATGGGAACGTCTCTCTGCACGGAAAGGAGAACGAACTATGCCGATCACGCGACGTTCGCTTGCTGTCTGGTTCGCCGGTGCTGCGATCGCTCCTGCTGCGCGCGCTGCGACCGCAGTGCGGAAGCGGGTATTTTATGCTGGTCCTACACCGGCGACGCCTGCTGTCTACTCGTCCGCTGTTGCGTGGGGCAATGTGCTGTTCCTTGCTGGGAAGGGTTCTGGGACATCGCCTGATCCAGCGGATATCCGGTCTTGCACGGACTATGTGTTGACGGAGTTCGACAAGGAGCTGCGGAATGCCGGGTCAAGCATGGAGAAGGTGCTGAAGGTGACGGTGTATCTGCAGCAGCCTGAGCATGTGAGCGCGATGAACGAGATGTTTGCGCGGCATTTCCCGCATGATCCGCCGGCGCGGACGACGATCATTACGCGCACGCCGCATCCCACGCTGGTGGAGATGGACATGATCGCGGGCATCTGACTTTAACCAGTGAAAGAATGGTAGTCATGTCGAACGAGAGCATCAGTACGTTACGGGAGTTCTTCAGTGCGGCGAACCCTTCGCCGAATGCGCATATTTACACGCCTGCTGTTGCTTTTGGGGAGCTGGTGTTCCTTGCGGGTAAGACGTCGTGGAACGCGCCCGATCCGACCGATGTGACGAGCTGCACGCAGCATGTGCTGGATGAGATTGAGAAGGAGCTGGTACATGCCGGTTCCAGCATGGAGAAGGTGCTGAAGGTTACGGTGTATCTGCGGCACATTGAGGACTGGGCGGCGGTGAACGAGGTGTATGTCGGGCGCTTCGGCGCCAATCCGCCAGCGCGGACGACGGTTGCGGCGATTCTGCCACGCGAGAGCCTCGTTGAGATCGACGTCATAGCCCATCGTTAGGCGGGCGTTCTCACGCCCTTTACTGCTTGCGTGGGACTTCCGGTGGTCGGCGTGAAGCAGGTATACATTACGCATGGGCGCTGCGGCACAATAGATGCATGAGCGAGAACGGTACAAAGCCCACGGAGTTGTGGCTGTTTCGGCATGGCGAGACGGAGTGGTCGCTGAACGGCAAGCACACCAGCTACACCGAACTGCAGTTGACGGAGCATGGACGCGAGCAGGCGAAGGCGCTTGCGCCGGTGCTTGCGAAGCATCATTTTGATTTGGTGCTGACGAGTCCGCGGGTGCGGTCGCGGGTGACTGCGGAGCTGGCCGGCGTGGGTGGGCAGGCGGTAGTTGAGCCCAACCTGCAGGAGTGGAATTACGGCGCGTTCGAGGGGTTGAGCACGCAGGAGATCCAAGCGACCCATCCGAACTGGAGCGTGTGGCACGAACCGATCACGGGTGGCGAGTCGCTGGAGCAGGTGTCGGTGCGCGCACAGGCTGTGATCGATCGGTGCCTGGCGAATGGTGGAACGTGCGCGCTGTTTGCGCATGCGCATATCTTCCGCATCCTGGCGGGTGTGTGGGTGCAGCAGGGCGGCGGCCTTGGTGAGCGGCTTGGGCTGTCTACGGCGACGGTGAGCGTACTGGGCTGGGAGCATGGGACGCGCGTCATCACCCATTGGAACGAGTCGCCTGCGGGTCCTGCGTAGACGGACGCCTGCAGGGCGCGCAAGAGTCGCTTGCAGCGGGCTAGATGTCGCTTGCAGCGGGTTGAGCCACGGCGCAGAATAGATATCATGTGCAACTGCGGCTGTGACGCTGGCGATATCGACGAGGCGAAAAGTCTCCGCAAGAAGGCTGTTGTCGCGGTTATGTTTGCGGCGTGCCTGACGGGCGTTCCCGGCGTATTTGCGACGGCGGGTCAGTCGCACCACGCGCTACTGCTGAGCGTCATCGCGTTGCAGATGGTGCTGGTTACCCGTGCGATCTTCCTGGTCCGGCAGCGGAAGCGCTTGCTTGCTGGGAGCTAGTTTAGCGATTCCGTGTTCGGGGCTGGCTATGTCTAGTACATGACCTAAGGAGCGTACCTGTCTCTAAATTGCTTTGCCATGATTTGTGTTGCGCAGTAGCCTTGCCGCATGCCCACACCGCAGGTTGCTCATCGAGAAAGTTGGAATCGATCACGCGACTCCGTTTGTCTTAATTGCGGCGTTACGGTAGCGGACACGCGCGTCATCCGCAGCGAAGTCGAACTCGAAGCCGTCGAGGCAAAGCATGTCTGCGCCAAGGACCCGATTGACAAGCTGCTAGAGGAGCTGGTTGGTAACTGAGCGCATAGCTACGAGCGTTGCTCATTCTCGTCGTGGTCTTCGGGTAGGAGCTGGCCTTTTTCGGCGGCGAGCTTCAGGACCTCGTGACCAGGCACCAGGACAGTGCCATTGTCAGGTATCGCGACGATGAGATCTCCGGACACAATATCCACATCGCGCGAAGTGAGCTTCTTATCCATATGTACCTCCGTTTATTAGATGCGGGGACAGGGGCGCTATGCGAGTCGGCGGTTTTCCAGATATGACCTTATTTTCCGCTGGTGCTAGCCGCTTACTCTATAAAGATGCCCAATATCCCCACCAAGTGCCTGCACCCGAATGCCAAGTTGCCCCGTTATGCCCACACAGGTCCATGGGGAGACCTGGCGGCAGATTTGTATAGCGTGCATGCGGCTGTGGTTGAGCCGCGCCAGACGGTGTTGGTGTCAACCGGGCTGGCGATGGCGTTCCCTGAGGGGTACGGGGCGCTGGTGGAGGATCGCAGCGGGCTAGCGGTAAAGGGTGTTACGACGCTGGCGGGCGTGATCGATCCCGGGTATCGCGGGGAGATCAAAGTTGTGCTGACGAATGTGACGGATGCGCCGGTGACGCTGGCGGTTGGGGATCGCGTGGCGCAGCTGCGGATTGTGCAGAAGCTGCAGGCTACGTTTGAGGAAGTGGATGATCTGGACGCGACGCACCGGGGTGCGGGTGGGTTTGGATCGACCGGGCATAACTAGGCTTTGAATTGTGCGAAGGCCCGCGTCGGATGTCCGTGCCTTTTTCGTCGCCTGCCGTCGATAACGCGAGCCTTCAGCCCGCTGACATGGATCGATTGCTTTCCTGGGGCTTTGCCCAAGGCTATTACAGATCGGGCCTTCAGCCCGATGTGGGTGCCGTGCCGTCTGGTGTGGGGATGGGCTGGGCTTCCAAGATGCAGAATCCTCCGCATCGTCGCGGGTGACAGAGGTGAGACAGGCGATTGGCTGAAGCGCGGCGTGGGCCCTGGTGCTTACAATCGAGGGCATGATGCTGACGGACTTTCGCACGCTGGGCCGGAGTGGTTTGGTTGTTTCTCCTCTTTGTTTGGGCACGATGACAATGGGCACGCCGCGGTGGGGTTCGCCGGATGAGGTATCTGAGGCGATCTTTAATACGTATGTGGATGCTGGTGGGAATTTCATCGACACGGCGGATGCGTATGCAAACGGCCGCAGCGAGGAGTTGATTGGCGGGTACACGGCCAAGCGTGGGCTGCGCGACAAGCTGGTGTTGGCGACGAAGTTCACGATGAGTACGGGGGCGCAGGCGGGGAACCCGAACGGCGGCGCGAACGGGCGCAAGAATATGTATCGCGCGCTGGAGGGGTCGCTGAAGCGGCTGGGCACGGACTACGTGGACCTGTACTGGATGCATGCGTGGGACACGGTGACGCCGGCGGAAGAGGTGTTGCAGTCGCTGGGGGATCTGGTGCGTGCAGGCAAGATTCGGTACTTCGGGTTCAGCGACGTTCCAGCCTGGTATGCGGCCAAGGTGGCGACGCTGGCTGCTGTGCATGGTGTACCGGGGCCGGTAGCGTTGCAGCTTGAGTATTCGCTGGTGGAGCGGACGATCGAGCGCGAGCATGTGGATTGTGCGCGTGAGTTTGGCATGGGGATTACGCCGTGGAGTCCACTGGCGAGCGGCTTTCTTGCGGGGAAGTATGCGCGCTCGGAGGACGGGTCCGGCAGTGGAGATGGGCGTTTGAGCGTACTTGGTGGCGGCGCGAACCCGGTGTTTCATAAGTACAGCGAGCGGAACTGGGCCGCTCTGGCTGCGTTGCACGAGGTGGCGGCGGAAGTGGGCAAGCCGATGGCGCAGGTGGCTCTCGCCTGGGCGACGGCGCAGCGGGGTGTGACGTCGTTGATTTTGGGTGCCACGAAGGTGGAGCAGCTTTCGGATAATGTCGCTTCGTTGGGAGTAACGCTGACGGCGGACCAGATAGCGAAGCTGTCCGCCGCAAGCGCGCCGGAGTTGGCGCATCCGTACATGTTCTTTACGGGGATGCTGAAGAAGGATCGCGTGTTTGGCGGGACGAATGTGGCGGGTTGGCGGTAGCCTCACGCACTGACCTTGTTTTGGACAGCCTGCGGGAGTAACGCATGCGACACTAGAGGGGTGAGCCAGCATCCAGCCATCCCAACAGAGGCGGAGGCAGCATCCGCATCCGCACATGAGGTTCCGGCGCCGTGTACCGTGACGCCGGAGCTGTTGAAGCTGCATAGCATTACCGGCGACGAATATGCCTTGATTGAGGCAGCGATGGGGCGTACGCCATCGCTGACGGAGCTGGGCATTTACTCCGTAATGTGGAGCGAGCACTGCAGCTATAAATCGAGCCGCGTGCATCTGCGGCGGCTGCCGACGAAGGGTTTTCGCGAGAGCGGGCCAGGCGCGGTGATGCAAGGGCCGGGCGAGAACGCCGGCATCATCGACGTGGGCGATGGATGGGCCTGCGCGTTCAAGATTGAGTCGCACAATCACCCCTCGTACATTGAGCCGTACCAGGGCGCGGCGACGGGTGTGGGCGGCATTCTGCGCGACATTTTTACGATGGGCGCGCGGCCTATGGCAGTAATGGATTCGCTGCGGTTTGGGCCGCTGGGGCCGAGTTCTCAGTCATCAGGTGTCAGTTCTCAGAATGCTGACACGGGCCTGATAACTAAAAACCGACAGCTGACAGCTGACCCCATCGACTATGCGAAGAATCGCTCCGTGATGGAAGGCGTTGTGCATGGCGTGGCCGGGTACGGCAACTGCTTTGGCGTGCCCAATGTTGGCGGCGAGACGCGGTTTGAAGAGTGCTATAGCGGCAATCCGCTGCTGAATGCGTTTGCGCTTGGACTAGTACGGCATGACGAGATTTTCTATGCTAAGGCGACGGGCGTTGGGAACCCGGTGATCTATGTGGGTGCGAAGACCGGCCGCGACGGCATTCACGGGGCGACGATGGCCTCCGAAGAATTTACGGAAGGTTCAGAGCAGAAGCGTCCGAATGTGCAGATGGGCGATCCATTCCTGGAGAAGTTGCTGCTGGAGGCTTGTCTTGAGGCGATGAAGACGGGCGCGGTCAGCGGCATCCAGGATATGGGTGCGGCGGGCTTGACGTGCTCGACATGCGAGATGGGTGCGCGCGGCGGTGTCGGGCTTGAGATTGAGCTTGATTTGGTGCCGCAGCGCGATAGCGGCATGACGAGCTACGAAATTATGCTCAGCGAGTCACAGGAGCGCATGCTGCTCGTTGCCCACGCCGGTCGCGAGCAGGAAGTGCTGGATGTGTTCGACAAGTGGGGACTGGATGCTTCGGTTGTGGGCACGGTGATTCCGGAGAACCGGATGAAGGTGCGGCACCATGGCGTGCTCGTTGCGGATCTTTCGAATGTGTCGCTGACGGATGATGCTCCGGTATATCACCGGCCGGTTGGTACGTGGAAGGCGCCTGTGCCTCTTGATCCTCCTGCGTGGGTGCTTGAAGAGTTGAAGAAGCCGCGTGATTACACAGCGGATTTGAAGAAGCTGCTGGGGTCGCTGAACATCTGCGATAAGCGGCACATCTTTGAGCAGTACGACAGCATGGTGCAGACGAACACGGTGCAGGGGCCGGGCTGCGAGGCTGGCGTGATCCGCATCAAGGGCACAGGTGGAAGTTCTCCGTTGTCAGATGTCAGTTCTCAGGATTTGCCACTGACAACTGATAACCGACAACTGACAAATCCTAAGCCGGAGCGCGGGCTTGCGATGGCGCTGGCGGGCAATGGCCGATGGACGTGGCTGGACCCGAAACTGGGTGCGATGCATGCGGTGGCGGAGGCCGCGCGTAAGGTGGCCTGCACGGGCGCCACGCCGGTGTCCGCGACGAATTGCCTGAACTTTGGCAATCCGCAGAAGCCCGAGATTATGGCACAGTTGTCCGCCGCGATCGATGGCATCAGCGAGGCTTGCACTGCGCTGGGTACGCCGATTACGGGCGGGAATGTGTCGCTGTACAACGAGACCAAGGGTGAGGGGATTTATCCCACGCCGGTGCTTGGCATTGTTGGGATTATTGAGGATGTGACGAAGGCCGTGCCGAACACTTTTCAACGCGAAGGCGAGGCAATTGTTCTTCTCTTCTGGGAGGAAGGTGCCCACGCCGAGTCGAAGAGCGACATGAAGAAGCGGCTCGGTTCTTCGGAGTTTGCGCGAACGGTGCTGGGGGCAACTTGGGGTGCACCTCCGGCGCTTGATCTTGATGAAGAGTTCTCTCTTCACAAGTGTCTACAGGCCACCGCAGCAAGCGGTTTGGCGACATCAGCAACCGACATTTCTGATGGCGGTATCGCTGTGGCTCTTGCTCGCTCTGCATGCAAAAGTGGCATTGGATGTGACGTGAGTTTAAATGAAAGCGACTTTAGTTTCTTCGCAGAGGAGGCGTCGTTCGCAGTGTTGACGTGCGCTCACGAAGACTTTGAAACACTAAGTCGACTAGTACATCAACAGAAGACAGCGATGATCCTTGTTGAAATTGGGAAAACAGGTGGCTCTCGCGTGGTGCTCTCGAAACAAGAGGGTTGGATTCGGCAGAAGTTGAACGTAGTCGTGGACATTTCAATTGAAGAGCTTCGGCAAAGCTTTGAGCCCGCACTTGAAGAACAGCTTGAAGCAGAGGTGGTACTCGCGTGATCGATTTTGAACCGCTTCGCAGTGCTGTTGAGCAGTTGACCTCTGCCTTGCAGGAGCAGGCTCGCGAGCCGGAGCGCAAGTTGCTTCGGGCGGGACTTATTCAAACCTTCGAACACACCTACGAGTTGTCGCACAAAATGCTACGGAGATTTCTGGCGTCCATCGATCCGAGTCCGTCAGAGATCGAAGAACTGAGCTTTGAGGGGTTGATCCGCCGCGGCGATGATGCTGGGCTGCTTCAATCACCGGTTGCGACGTGGAAGGGGTTCCGGGAGTCACGAAGCATCACCAGCCATACCTATAATGAGGCGAAGGCAGAGGAAGTGCTGGCCAAGATTCCTGCATTTCACAAAGAGGTCTCCTTTTTGCTCCAAGAACTTCTGAAGAGGAGTGGACAATGAACCCAGAACTGTTGGACTTGTCTCCAGAGGACTTCGCGATTGTTGCCGATATTCTTCGCACACATGTGCCGGATCGACCGGTGTTCATCTTCGGTTCGCGTGCAACAGGAAAGTCTCGGCGCCGGTCTGACCTTGACCTTGCCGTCGGCGGGGATACGCCACTGAACCTCAGCCAACGCGCAGATCTCTCGTGTGCTTTCGATGAATCGGACTTACCAATTCGCGTTGATGTGGTCGATCTTGCAGAAGCCACAGGCATCTTCCGGCAGCGTATCGAAAGCGAATGGATTCCGTTCGAGATCGCGGCGAAACAACTCTCCTCAAGGACTGCCGCATGATCTCGATCTCCGGTAACACGCCTGAACACGAAGCGGACGATCACTTCGACAAGCTGCGCGAAGAATGTGGTGTGATGGCGATTTATAACCATCCGGATGCGGCTCGGCTTACGTACTGGGGCTTGTATTCGCTGCAGCATCGCGGACAGGAGAGTGGCGGGATTGCTACTGCCGATGGCGAAGAGATTTACAACCTGAAAGGCATGGGGCTGGTCAGCGAAATTTTTACGGACCCTGTGCTGGCGAAGCTGCCGGGCAATCTTGCGATCGGTCATACGCGGTACAGCACCACGGGCGACTCCGCCCTGCTTAACGCCCAGCCGATCAAGGTGGAGAGCACCAAGGGCCTGATTGCGATTGCGCATAACGGCAACCTGGTGAACCTGGGCACGGCGCGTGAGCGGCTGGAGCGCGATGGTGCGATCTTTCAAACCACTTCGGATACAGAAATCATCGTGCAGTTGATTGCGCACTCGAAAGAGACGACGCTGGTGGACTGCATTGCGGATTCGCTGGGGCAGGTGGATGGTGCGTTTTCGATTGTGATGATGACGCGTAATCGCATCTTTGCAGCGCGCGATCCGCATGGGTTCAGGCCGTTGTCGATGGGCAGGATTGCGGGTGTGGATGGTGCTCCCGATACGTTTGTGTTTGCCAGCGAGACGTGCGCGTTTGATCTGCTGCATGCGAAGTATGAGCGCGATGTAGAGCCGGGCGAACTGGTGATGGTGAGCGAGGACGGCGTAACGTCGCGCTACTTCAATCGCGATACACCGCAGGCAAGCTGCATCTTTGAGCATGTTTACTTTGCGCGGCCGGACAGCAAGATTTTCGGCCGTTGGGTGCAGAAGAGCCGCGAGGAGATGGGCCGCACGCTTGCTCGTGAGAGTGGCGTGCCCGCTGATCTCGTCGTGCCGGTGCCGGATAGCGGTGTGACGGCGGCAATTGGCTATGCGAGCGAGAGCGGCATACCGTTTAACTTTGGCCTGATTCGCAATCACTATGTGGGCCGCACGTTTATTCAGCCGGAGCAGCGTGTGCGCGACTTTGGCGTTCGCATGAAGCTGAACCCGGTGCGTGCGCTGCTTGAGGGTAAGCGCGTCATCCTGATCGATGACTCAATCATTCGCGGCACCACGTCGCGCAAGATCGTGCGCATGGTGCGCGCTGCGGGTGCGAAGGAAGTACACATGCGCATCTCGTGCCCGCCGACGATTTCGCCCTGCTTTTATGGCGTCGATACGCCGAGTACGCGCGACCTGATTGCGGCGAATAACTCGCTGGAAGAAATTCGCGCCTACATTGAGGCTGATTCGTTAGCCTACTTATCGCTTGAGGGTGTGGTGCATAGCTGCACTACGGATGAGGCGAAGCCGACGGGTTACTGTACGGCTTGTTACACGGGCAAGTATCCGACGCAGTGGGTGGATGTGGAAGAGATTCTGCCGGCTGTCGCGGTACAGGTATGACGGCAGAGTTGAAGCAAGCCGATTCTCAATCGTTGCCGGACCGCGTCGGTATCTGGATGTCGACGTTGTGCGTGGTGCACTGCATCGCAACGCCTGTTCTCATTTCATTTTCAGCGGTCCTCGCGCACCTGTTGCCGGCGGAGGAAAGCGTACATCGTACACTCGCGACGCTGGTTGCAGCAGCGGGTGCGATCGCACTGATTCGCGGCTTCCGTGTACACGGTCGCCGGCGCATTCTTGCCATTATGGCGCTGGGTCTCGGCTTCATCTTCTTCGGCGCATGGTTCGGCGATCATCTTCCCGCGCATGCATGGGAGGTGCTGATCACGCTTACTGGCAGCACACTGATGATTACGGCGCACAGAATGAATCACACGTTCTGCCGCGATTGCAGAACCTGCGTGCACTGATCATGCGTAAGCCCCTCCTAGCACTTGCCGTTGCTGCCTTCGGCATTGGCACCACTGAGTTCATCATCATGGGCTTGCTGCCGGATTTGGCGCGCAGCTTTGATGTGAGCATTCCCAAGGCTGGCGTGCTGGTGAGTGCGTATGCGCTTACGGTCACGTTCGGTTCTCCGCTGGTGGCGCTTGCGGTGTCGCGGCTGGATCGCAAGACGTCCATGCTGATCCTGATGGCGATGTTTACGCTTGGCAATGCTGCATGTGCCTTGGCTCCCACCTATGGGCTGCTGTTGATTGCGCGCATTCTCACCGGCTTGAGCCATGGCGCATTCTTTGGCATTGGCAGCATTGTTGCTACGCATGTTGTGCCGAAGGAGCAGCGATCTCAGGCGATTGCGATTATGTTCAGCGGCTTGACCCTAGCGAATGTGCTGGGTGTGCCTGCGGGTACGGCACTGGGGCAGGCGTTTGGATGGCGTGCCGCGTTTATCGGCATTGTGCCGATTGGGCTTGCTTCGCTGGTGCTGTTGTGGAGACTTGTGCCGCCGCAGGAGTCGGAGGCGATCCAACTGAAGCAGGAGCTGCGCGCGGTGATGCGGTTGCCGGTGCAGTTGGTGCTGGCGCTGAGTACGCTGTCATCGGTGGCGATGTTCTGCGTGCTGACGTACATCACGCCGATTCTTGAGAACGTGACGCACATTTCGCCGCATGGTGTGACGCTGGTGCTGGTTGGGTTTGGTGTGTCGATCACGGTGGGCAATCTGCTGGGTGGATGGCTTGCGGACCGCAGCCAGGCTGGGGTCATACTCGGCGGCTTTGGTGCGCTGGTGCTGATATTTCTGGCGCTACCGTTTGCCGAGCCGTATGTGACACCGACGGTGATTGGCGTGTGCGTGTGGGGCGCTGTTCATTTTCTTGCCTGCGTGCCGTTGCAGGCGCGCGTGGTGGAGCAGGCGCGGGATGCGCCGAACCTTGCGAGCACGCTGAACCAGGGTGCGTTTAACCTGGGCAACGCGTTGGGTGCCAGCCTGGGCGGGTTGGTGTTGACGCAGGGGCTTGGGTATAGGAGCCTGTCGTTTGCGAGTGCCGCGGTTACAGCGGTAACGCTTGCAGCGTCCGTCGTTGCGATACGTATTGAGCGTGCGGAGCGGGTGGACGCGGCGTAACACGAGCTTTCACCCCGCATGCGCCCACTGGCTGTGTGGACCTGGAGCTTTGCCCAAGGCAATTACAGCGCGGACCTTCGGCCCGTATTCACGCGCGGCCCTATCGCGTTCGTTGCAGTGTCGGCGATGGCGATGAGTTCGTCGCCGCTTGCGTCATGACGAACACATTTGCGCGTGCCGGGAGGCTGATCGCGCAGTTCGGCAGTAAGATGGCTGGCATGGTGCGCATCCTTCTGCGGGTGATTGGCGGTGTGTTGGTACTGCTGCTGGTGATTGTGGCCGCAGATGTTGTGCTGTGGGAGTACAAGGCTTCCAAGGGCAATGGGTATGAGAGCGTGCAGGTCTCCCAGGTGACCATCGCCGCGCTGAAGGGCATGAAGGAAGAGTATTACTCGGATGGAACGACGACCGTTCGATGCACGCGCAGCATGGTGCCCATGCCTGCCTCGGATGGCTGGTTTGCTCCGTGCTGGTGGCAGCGCAAGCACCGGACTGTTGAGATCCGCTATTAGCGCGACCCGTTACTAGTTACTGAGTCGATTCTGGTTCATCGCACTGCGACATGTACGTTACCGGACATGCACACATTGTTGTGCGAGCATTCTTCATTCCGTCATCGGGCTGTCTTGTCAAACACGTCTCCTGTCGTTGGGTGGGCGACTTCCCAACGGAGACCTCGCGATGCGCGTGACATCGAAGATTTCAAGTATCTGGAAGCAGGCGGACGCTACGGCCGGATACAGCACCGGCGTATCGCTGCATAGCCACACCAGCATGTCTGAAGAGAGCCTCATTTTCATCCAGACGATGGGTATGGAACTGCCTGGCGTCAAAAAGCTTTACGCGTTTTATGCGAAGCACTGCCTTGATCGCCACGGGTTGACGCTGGATTTTGAAAGCGCGCACTGGCGTCCGCCGTTGATGCCGCGCATGGCGTATGACCTGGAGGCAAAGCAGATCCAGGAGCTTGGTTTGCGCGCGATGGTATCCATCACGGACCACGACAACATTGAAGCGCCCATGCTGCTGCGCACGGTGCCCGAGGCCCGCGCAATTCCCGTTTCAATGGAGTGGAGCGCTCCGTTTGGCCGCACGTGCTTTCACATGGGGATTCACAATCTGCCGAGCGCCGACGGCCGCATGTGGATGGACCGGTTCCAGGCGCTGACCGCGAAGCCGAACGATGAAGAGACGCTGTCCGCGCTGCGCGAACTGCACGCAATTCCGCAGGTTCTCATCGTCTTCAACCATCCCATGTGGGATCTGTACTCGATCGGCCGCAACGCGCACCGCGCAGAGATGATGCGTTTCATCCACCAGGCCGGCAAGTCGATTCACGCGGTTGAGCTGAACGGTCTGCGTCACGCACGTGAGAATCGCGAAGTAAGCGACCTTGCACGCGAAACGGGCCACCTGCTGATCAGCGGTGGTGATCGTCATGGCATGGAACCGAACGCGAACATCAACCTGACGAACGCCACGAACTTTAATGATTTCGTGCACGAAATCCGCGAGGAACGCCGCAGCCACGTGCTGTTTATGCAGCAGTACGCGCAGCCGTGGAAGCTGCGGATTCTGCGGTCGACGCTGGATGCCGTGACGGACTTTCCTGAGTTCACCGCAGGGTGGCAGCGCTGGGATGAGCGCAGCTTCCACAAGGACGCGCAGGGCGTGATGCGACCCATGAGCGAACTGTGGCATGACGGTAAGCTGCCAAGGCCGCTGGCGGTGGGCATCCGCGTGGTGCGCATGGCGCGCAATGCAACGGTGGCGCGGTCAATCGGCATGGTGTTTCCGGGCGATAACGAGTGGGGCGCAAACTACGAGGTTCTGTAGGCATGTGCTATCGCGTGGTGCCTGAATGGGTACCGCTGGATGGAAGACACCAAGATAGCGCATGACCCATTGGCGGCCCTCTGCTTACACTGCTGTTGGTTGCCAATCTGCTGTTCTTAAGGGTGTTTGCTCATGCGTATGTGGTCTATCGCTGCTGCGGCGGCTGTTGCGTTGTGGGCTGCGCGGGCGCACGGTCAGATTGTCAGCGTCTATGGCCTGTTTAACCCGCAGCATGTCACCAACGTGCAGACGGGTTCGGTGTACAGCAACGGCTCGTATACCGAGCAGACGACGAGCTATTGGGCGCCTGCGGTTGGCGGTGGCGTAACGTTCAACTTCCTGAATCTGCACATCATAAAGCTGGGCATCGATGCTCGGGGGACGACGAAGCCAGGCACCTCGGGTGCGGACACAGCGCAGGGAGCGATCCGGTTGGGGTTTCAGCCGCCGGTGTTGAAGATCAAGCCGTATGTGCAGGTGGGTGTTGGATACCTGGGGACGCGGACTACGAATGTGAGCACGAATCCAGGCGGATCAGGGACGGTTGGTGGGACGTTCACCAACAAATATGCAACGTATGGCTTCCAGGCTGGGATTGACGATCCGCTGGCGCCATTCCTGGATTGGCGGCTGATTGAGCTGGGTGTGAGCCATGCGCTGAACACGGGCATCACCACGAGTGCGGGCAATGCCAACGTGTTCTCGGTCGCAACTGGGTTGGTGCTGCGCTTCTAAAACGGGTTATTTGGGCACGAAAATTGCCGCTTTATTGTGGGATTTTTTGCGTTTTAGGTTGCTTTGCGCTGGAAGTTGGTTTTCTTGAAGCCGGAACTGCCTTTGGCGTTGCTGTTGTGGAGGTCGTGGCTCTTGGGAGCGGACTTGCCGGCGGCCTTGTCGCGAAGGGCCTGCAGCTTTTGGGCCTTGGGGTTGAGTCCGCCGATCTTGAGCTTGGGGGAGAGCTTGGTGGGCGCGGGGGACGGGATTGAAGTTTCGTCGCTCATAGGCCCATCTTCTCACGACGCGAGGCTTTATTTCAGGGCGGCGAGCAGACGGGCGGCGGCTTCCGGTGTGTAGTCGCCGGTGACGCGGGCGAGGATGGCGCCGGTGCGGTCCACGACGAGGACGTGGACGGCGGCTTCGGAATCGATACCCACGGTGCGTTCGAAGGCTGCTTTGTGGGTGTAGAGGGTGACGATGTGCGGCCATAGATCTCGGTTGATGGCGTGGCGCATGCCTCCGTTGACGATGGCGCGGACGACGGCGTTGGGGTCGTCCATGACGGGGAGCTGGAGCCAGGGCAGGTTGCTGCCGCCGAGGCGCTGCATGGCTTTGGCCCAGGCTTCGATGCTGGACTGCTGCCCGCGCTGGAAGCCGAGGATGAGCAGGGTGCGCTCAGCGGGGAGATCGGCTGGGAGGCTGATGGCGCGGCCATCAAGCGTGCGGGATTGGACCGGCGGAAAGTAGGTTTCGGTTACGGTGCTCGCGTTCGTCATCCACACTGCCGTGCCTGCGTTGCTCCCTGCAACTTTGATGGGATGTGAAGGCTGGATGGGTGGGCGGATCGGCCTTACTGGGATGCGACGCAATCTTTGTGCGGGGATTCTGACGATGTGGAAGCCGCGTTCTAGCGTGTGTCCGGCTCCGTACGCATGAGCGAGACAGCAAACGGCGACCTGGGTACCCCCCCTCCCCGTTTTTGCAAAATCGTCTTTCGAAAGGACTTAATGGGGACCCCTCTGCAAAATCGTCTTATGAAAAGGGTTACAGGCAAAATCGTCTTTCTAAAGGACTTATGCGGACAGCGTCCGGAGCGCTGGAGCGGTCTAGTTCCAGTGTAGCGAGTTGAGATGGGGAACATGCCAACTGTATTTCGTTTGTATTGTATGGGTTAGGTGGTCATGGGGCTTGACAGGCACTTCGTGCGTTGCCGACGCCTTCGGCGTGTCTGGCCTGACCTTGAAATTTTGAGGGGGATATAGTCGGTGGGGTCTGGTTATGCAGCTTTGCTGCGGGCGGTGCGCTTGGCTTTGCGCATGGCTACTTCCTTGATGGTGCGGAGGGCGGCGTTTACAGAGGCGGAGTCCGGGAAAGCTTCTACGAGGTCGGCGTCGAGGACGACGACGTTTCGCGTGGCGATGGCTCGCTCGTAGTATTTGCCGACGACTCCCTTGCTGAAGTCGAGGGGCTTTTCAGGCGTGGGGGTACTGCGCTTTTTCGTAGGCATTTGCTTTGCGGGCACTGATGATCCAGAGTTCGTCATCGACTTCCTCAGTATGCACCACGATCAGGATTCTTGAGCGCTCGGAATAACCGATAGTGATTTCCCGGTCCTCGTCTTCTGAGTGTGCCTCATCCGGGATGGTGACGGCGAAGGGATCGAGAAAGACTGTCTCAGCTTGGGCGAATTAGACTCCATGTTTTCGCAGATTACTTCTTGCTTTGTCTGGATCGAAGTTGAACGTTAGTGGTTGCACGGCTCCTAGTGAAACCGAAAACCGATGTGGATAAAACGGTCATTCTTGAGCGCGTCGATTTCGATATGACCAAACCTGGGCCTTGGAAGGCGCGTGGGGTTTAGGGGATTGCTTCTGTGTGGGGATTGGCCGCGCGGTTTGGTGGGGTGGGCGTCTACCCAGGCCTTCGGCCTGGGCTGGTATGAGGCGGGTCTTCAGCTCGCCGTCTGGTGGTGCCGGAGCCGTTCCTGCTGAGGGCGGGCCGAGGCGGTTGTGCTGACGGGTTCGGTGAAGAGGGTGAAGCCCGCACGGCTCAGAAGGCTCCGCCGGTGGCTTGTTGATTTTCGTTTTGGGTGTCTCGTGTGGGTGATGATGATGGGTTGAGTTGTGTCAGGGTTTTGGTCATTTCCTTGGGTCTATACTCATGACAATAACCATCACCGTGAAAGGCGCTGCTGCCGAGATTGTCTAAGTACCTGATTGGCAAAGTGGCACGATTCGTGGCCTTATGAGCTTCTGGAAGCTGGCACATGGTGAGTCCTCTGATTTAGTTCCGCCGTTCGACGAATCGGTCGAGACCCCAAGGGCAGCTGGTGCAGTTGCAGCGTTAGCATCCATCGGAATGGGGCTTCTTGCAGCCCGTTATGGTATAGCGAGCGTTCCAGGCGCCATCTCATCTGCGGGAAGAGCTGGTACCAGAGCTTTACGCGAGGGAGCTGCGGAATCTGATCTCAGGGCTGCAGAGAATGATCTGAAGGCGTCAAAGAGGCGAGAGCTAGGTTGTTCCTTCTTGGAACGTCAGGTTCAGCGTAGGCCCGATGCTGCGGGATTATGTCGCCTTTCGCGGGCCAGATACGCCACCGGAAAGCCTAATGCAGCGTTAGAAGCTGCAAAGAAAGCTCTCGAGCTAGAGCCATCCCACGCAGATGCGAAGCTGCTCGTTATCCTTTATCTTCTTCTTTTGAACGCGAAGGGTGAAGCCATTGAACTCGTTTCGAAAGGGGTGCCAAACGGTGGCGAGCATTGGTTGTATCACGCAATTGCAGACCACTTTGAGGTCGCTGACTCGATCAACAGCATGGAATCCATATTGCTTGCGGCCGTCGAATCATACCCGAATGATGGACCCTACTGGCAACGATTGGGGCTCTTAAGAGAAGGACGGCGAGATTATCGTGCGGCCCGAACGGCCTACGAGAGGGCCCACGAGAGGCTTTCAAGTGTTGAGCTTCCTTGGGAGGTGGCGCTGCAACAGGGAAAGCTAGCTGCCACACAAGGACGTACCAAAGATGCGAAAGATATGTATGAGCGAGCTGCGTGTTTTCGACCGGAGTGGCCGGAGTTACATCTTGCCCAGGCACTGTTGTGCTTGAAATCCCAAGATAGAGAAGCCGCCGCCGGCTACCTTGATGATCTTCTCAAGATTGACAGCAATCATGCTCAGGCTCTTTTCCTCAGAGCAAACCTGTTTTCTCTTGCCGGTCACCCTGAGAGAGCTCAGTCTCTCTGGGAGCGCTCATTTCGTTGCGATAGATCCATGCCGGTACCTTGGAAGGTCTCCTTCGATGAAGGAGTAGTACATTTTCGGCAGAAGCATTTCAGCGCAGCGCTTCAGGAATTTCGTTCGGCGCATGAGTTGTTTCCTGAATGGAATGAGCCTGCGGAGTATATGGAAAAGATCGACCGCATATTAAGGGCTAATGAACTGGTTGAGAAAGGCAATCGCGACTATACGTCAGGGTGTATTTCCGCCGCGCGTCAGGCATGGCAGGAGGCGGTGGAACATGATCGCGACTGTGCAGAGGCGTGGATGAAGCTGGGTGCATCTGGGGCTGACGAAGGTGAGCTTCACTTGGCAGCAGGGTTCTTCCAGAATGCGCAGCGCTTAGGTCACCCAAACGCTCACCGAGCACTGAGTATTTGCCGAGCTTATACGGATTTCGCGCCTGAAATCGGGCCCGCTGGGGTTAATCTTGAAGCTTTCGACGATCCGAAAATAAACGCAGCAAAGGCTATTTGGCAGGCAATGTAGCACTTGCACTGTTTGAAATTCATTGGATAGGGGTGATTCCCATAGGAGACCAGGGATCTATGCTCGATAACTCTCGGGATTCTGACATAAAGCTACAAAGGATTTTCAAGCGCGTTGCAAAGTGGCTACTCGTGATCGGCGTAATTACAATTCCGCTGGGCGGTGCAGGCCTTGGCCTGATAGTTATTTCCATCCCCTTTTTCTGGGCGGCGGAGCATCACGGCGGCTTGGCACGCGACGCAGCTCGCACTCAGAATGTCAGGAGTGTTTATCTGACTGGGAATGATCGCGAGGCGGAGAGATACTTGGGAGCCGCGTGCAGATCATGCGGCGAATGCGCTCCACCTTCCGCAGGGCGGTGCAGTCTGTGCGGCAGCCTTCTGTAGCGCTTTCGTAACGCAATATAGCTGCTTCCTCTTCTTGTCTTTCGCTTGCATTACTCCACGGTGACACTCTTTGCCAGATTTCTTGGTTGGTCTACGTCGCAGCCTCTGCGTACTGCTATGTGGTAGGCGAGGAGTTGTAGGGGGACTACTTCGAGGATGGGGAGTAGAAGTTCTGGTGCGGCTGGGATTGTGATGACATGTTCCACGAGTCCGGTGAGGTGGCTGTGTTCGATGGGGTCGCCTTCGGTGGCGATGGCGATGACGCGGCCGCTGCGGGCGGTTACCTCTTGTATGTTGCTGAGGGTTTTTTCGTACTTTAGGACGCTGGTGGGGTCTGCGGGGTCTTTGGTGGCGATGCAGACGACGGGGAGGGTCTCGTCGATGAGGGCGTTGGGGCCATGTTTCATTTCGCCGGCGGGGTAGCCTTCGGCGTGGATGTAGCTGATCTCTTTGAGCTTGAGCGCGCCTTCGAGGGCGATGGGGTAGTGGATGCCGCGGCCGAGGAAGAGGAAATCGTTGGCGGTGGAGAAGACTTTGGCGAGCTGGCAGCACTGGTCGTCGACGGAGCGGAGGACGTCTTCGAGCTTGAGGGGGATTTTGCTGAGTTCGTCGATGTATTGCTTGGATTGCTCGGGCGAGACGTGGCCTCGTTGCTGGCCGAGGTAGAGGGCGAGGGTGAAGAGCGCGGTGAGCTGGGCGGTGAAGGCCTTGGTGCTGGCGACGCCGATTTCAGGGCCGGCGTTGGTGGTGATGACTCCCTGGGCGCGGCGGGTGATGGCGGAGCCGACGACATTGCATATAGCGAGGGTGGGTGTGCCCTTCGAGATCATTTCGGCCTGGGCGGCGATGGTGTCGGCGGTTTCGCCGGACTGGGTGATGAGGAGGCCGAGGGCGCCGGGGATGGGGTCGCGGTAGCGGTACTCGCTGGCGTAGTCGACGTCGACGGGGAGGCGGGCGAGGCGCTCGATCATGAACTTGCCGGCGAGGCCTGCGTGCCAAGAGGTGCCGCAGGCGGCGATGGTCATGTTGGTGGCCGCTTTGAGTGCTTCGGTACTGATCTTCAGGTCGGGGAGGTAGACTGCTCCGCTGTCGAGCGAGACGCGGCCGAGGGTGGTGTCGCGGACGGCGCGGGGCTGCTCGTTGATCTCTTTGAGCATGAAGTGCTTGTAGCCGGCTTTTTCGGCCTGGATGGGGTCCCAGGTGATGCGGGTTGGGGTGCGTTCGTGTTCGACGCCTTCGAAGTCGGTGAAGGTGACGCCGGATTTGGTGAGGATGGCGCACTCGCCGTCGTTGAGGAAGATGATGTCGCGGGTGTGGTGGAGGATGCCGGGGACGTCGGAGGCGAGGAAGTATTCGCCGTCGCCGATGCCGATGACGGCGGGCGGGCCGGAGCGGGCGGCGACGAGCTTGTCGGGTTCGCGGGCGGAGAGGACGCCGATGGCGAAGGCTCCGGTGAGGCGCTTGACGGCTCTTCTTACTGCCTCTTCCAGGGGGATTGTGGAGGTGGGCGCGGTTAGGATGGCTTCGGCCGAGTTGGCTTCGGTGGACTCTGATCCCACCTTAGGCTTCGCCGAAGGTGGGGCACCCGGTTCTGTGGCCTTCGCTAGCTCGTCTTCGATGAGGTGGGCGATGATTTCGGTGTCGGTTTCGCTCATGAATTTGTGGCCGCTGGCGATGAGGGCCGACTTGAGCGCGAGGTAGTTTTCGACGATGCCGTTGTGGACGACGACGAGGGTGCCGCTGCCGTCGCGGTGGGGGTGGGCGTTCTCTTCGGTGGGGCGGCCGTGGGTGGCCCAGCGGGTGTGGCCGATGCCGTAGGTGCCGTGGAGCGGGTGGTCGCGCAGGACGGCTTCAAGGTTGCCGAGTTTGCCGGGAGCGCGGCGGACGTCGAGGCCGGTGGGGTTCTGCTGGTCATTGATCTGCGTGCCGCGGGCGCCCGCTACGGCGATGCCAGCTGAGTCATAGCCGCGGTATTCGAGGCGGCGCAGGCCTTCCACGATAAGGGGGACGACGTCTTTGGGGCCGATGTAACCAACGATTCCGCACATATATGGAGAGTGTAGACGGTACTTCGTACCGTTCACGACGCCTTCGGCGGTACTTCGTACGGTTCTCGACGCCTTCTGCGTTTGCAGCTATGGCAGCTAAGGGATGAGGCGCAGAGCGGGCTGTGTTGTTGGGTTCCGCGTAGGCTTTAGGTGTGAGTACGTTGCGGATTGGTACGGCGGGGTGGACGCTGCCGAAGGCGGTTGCGGGGCGGTTTGCGCCGGAGGGGTCACACCTGGAGCGGTATGCGGGTGGCCTTAACTGCGTGGAGGTGAACAGCAGCTTTCATCGGCCGCATCGGCGGGCTACGTGGGAGCGTTGGGCTCGGAGTGTGCCTGCCGGGTTCCGATTTGCGGTGAAGATGCCGAAGCGCGTGACGCATGAGGCGAAGCTGGTGCGGGCGGGCGGTGCTTTGCTGGAGTTTTTTGAGCAGGTGGGTGGGCTTGGGGAGAAGCTGGGGCCTGTGCTGGTGCAGTTGCCGCCCAGTCTGGCGTTGGATGAGGGTGTGGTGCGGGAGTTTTTGGGGACGGTGCGGGAGATCTATGCGGGTGCGCTGGTGTGTGAACCGAGGCATGCGAGTTGGTTCCACGGCGCGGACGCTTTGTTGCGGGAGTTTGGTGTTGGGCGGGTGGCGGCTGATCCGCCGAAGGGGTCGGCGCTGGCGGCTTCGCCGGGTGGTGATCTGAGTGTGCGGTATTGGCGGCTGCATGGCGCGCCGCGGACGTATTACTCGGAGTATGACGAGGAGGCGTTGCGTGGGTTGGCGGGAAGATTGACGACGGATGCTGCGGCGTTGCCGGATGCGGAGCGATGGGTGGTGTTTGATAACACGGCGCTTGGGTTTGCTACGGAGAATGCGTTGCGGCTGGCGGAGTTGCTGCGGTGAATGGCGCGCTTGCCGCTTCGCGTCTCGCGTTTGTAAGAGCAGTACGCGAAGGACGCTAAGGTTTCGCAAAGGACGCGAAGGTTTAATTGGAGCATGCGTACGGGATCCTGGTAGCGCGAGCTTTTAGTCCGCCTTCTTTTCTTGCGTGCTAACCCAGGGCGTTGCCCTGGGCGGGGAAACGCGGGCCTTCAGCCCGTAAGACGTGTGTTGCGGTGCCCTCTGGTACGAGATTGGCTCGTCTGTTTACATGCAGATCGCTCCGCTTCGCTGCGGGATGACAAACGAGTAAATGTCTCAGGGGTTTGGTGGCGGCCCGGTGCTGGCGCGGACGATAAACTCGGCTTCTAATTCGCCGGTGGGTGGTGGTTCGGTGCGTTGGAAGTGGGCGAGCAGGAATTCTGCGGTGCGGAGGCCGATGTCGTCGCAGGGGACGCGGATTGCGGTGAGGGGAATGGGGAGTTCGGCCATGATTTCAAAGTCATCGAAGCCGAGGATGGAAACTTCCTGCGGGACGGGGATGCCCATGGCGGTGGCTTCGAGGATGGCGCCGGTAGCGAGGAAGCCGTTGGCGCAGACGATGGCGGTGGGGCGGTTGCTGGGGTCGGCCATGATCTGGCGGAAGAGTATGCGGCCTTGGTGTACGCCCCCTTCGCCGACGGCGATGTGTTGCGGCTGCATGGTGAGGCCGTAGGCGGCGATTGCGTGTTGTACACCCTGCAGGCGGGCGAGTGCGCGGTCATTACTGGTGGTGTCCTGCACGAGCATGCCGAAGCTGCGATGGCCGAGGCGAAGAAGATACTCAACGGCGTTGCAGGTGGCGCGGTGGTTGTCGACGCCGACGCAGAGAGCGCTGCACCCTGCACGGTAGGTGAATGTGTCTACAACGAAGACGGATTTACGCGTGGTGAGCAGTGCGTTGAGCCGGGGGTGGTGGCTTTCACCGACGAGGACGAGTGCGTCCACGTGGCGCTCGATGAACGTGCGGGCCTGGCGGAACTCGCGTTCGAGGCTGTATTCCGAGCAGGCGACGAAGAGGATGTAGCCGTGCTGCTCGAGCTCTTCCTGCATGGTTTGAATCGCGCGTGCAAAGTGCTCATTGGCGAGGGTGGGGACGACAGCGCCGATGGTGTAGGTGCGCTGCGAGGCGAGGGCGCGTGCCGCGGGGTGGGGTACCCAGCCGAGGTGCTTGATGACACGCTCGATGCGTTCGCGGAGTTCGTTGGAGACGTTGCCGGTGCCGTTAATGCAGCGGGAGACGGTTGCGGTGGAGACGCCTGCCATCTGCGCGACGTCGTGCAGGCGGGCTGGGCGCGCTGGGTTCTCCGTGGCGGGTGGGATCCGTTTTGGCCGGAGCTGCTTCGTTACGCCGGCGACGAGTCTCTGGTGAGGTTCTTTCTCCATACGAACGTTCCGGGTTGAAGATGTAACCGCTTACATTTTTAGGTCTCGTTAAGGTGACGCTTTATGGGCCAGCTAATGCTAACCACGTTTTCTAAAAGTCGTCGAGCATTTTTGCGGCAGTGTCGCTTCATTTCCATTCGCGGTGCGGTCGATGATGGCCGATCCAGTGCGAATGGTGGTGCCGGCGACGATGGGTGGGTTGAACTCATCCGTTTCCGGCGGCCATGAGGCTGAAGCATTGACGACATGCTGCCGGAGTCGCGCGAGGCATGGGTTATATGGCGGAGCTTTTTAACAGGACGGCGTCAAAATAGGAATGGCAGGCGCGAATTTCGGCGGTGGCTTGTGTCGCAGGTGTGGACGGAAGCTGCGTGCCGTCGTCTCATGGAGTATGCCTGTTTACCTCATGAATGCCGCTGGGCTGCATGTTGATCGCAGTCTGTGCCTGCCGGGTGTACTCTGATTACCCCGATGATCATTTCTTACACGTTACGCGCGGTTTGTGACGCATGTTGCCGACGGATGCCGTTGTTTGTGCGAGGTGCGCGTTTGGGCGACAGTAACCGGCAGCGCCTGCTGCGGAGCGGCTTTGCCGCGCTGCTGCTTGCCCTGATGCCAGGAGCTGCGCCGGCGCAGGCCAGAGATACGGCCCACCAGAACCTGCATCTTGAAGTGTTTGGCATGGGTACGTATTACCGGCCCAACTATGTGAATACGCCAAAGAATGGCTATGGCTTTACCGGCGGCATGTCCGTGGACTGGCGGATACGGCCTGTGCGGCTGGGTGGTGAAGTGCGCGGTGATTTTACGAATTATGCGTATATGAGTCAGAGGGTGCTTGGGGTTGGGCCGCGCGCGACGTTGGATTTTGGGCGCTGGCACCCCTATGGCAATTTCCTGTTTGGGTACGGCATTGCAAATTTCCACCAATATAGCGGGAATTACAGGGACAACGATTCCACCGTGTACAGCTATGGTGGCGGCGTGGACATTGGGGTTAGCCGGTTCTGGGCGGCGCGGTTGGACTATGAGCGCCAGAAATGGGATTTCGATAGCCCGAGCACGCCCTTCCAGCCCGATGCGTTCAGTGTTGGTGTCCGGTACTCGATCCACACGCCCAGCCGGACCGGACCTCGCTGGTAGATCGTCCTGCTAGCACGTACTGGATGCTAGAGCGGGTCGAGGCGTTCGATCATGACGTCGGTGGATTTGACGAGGGCGGCCGCCGTGTCGCCCTTTTTCAGCGCCAGGTCGCGTGCGGCGTCGGCGGTGATGATGCTGTTGATCTGCTGATCGCCGACGGCGAGGACGATCTGGGCGAGCAGGCCCTCGATGCGGACGCTGACGATTTTGCCGATGAGCTGGTTACGGCCGGAGACGCGGCGGAAGCGTTCGCGGGATTCTGTGGCGGGTTTGTCCTTGTCCGCAGCGAGGAACGGCTTGAGGGCGGAGAGCGCGATGCGGTGGTGGCCGCCGGGTGTGGGTGCGGTGGCAAGCTTGCCGCTGAGGATCCACTGCTTGATGGTGGGGTAGGAGATACCGAGCATGCGGGCGGCTTCGCGTGGGGTTAGTGGCGGGGTGGTGGGCATGAGGGTATTGTGCGCCTGAACAGGGAACAGGGAACAAGGAACAGTTATCAGGGAACAGGGAACAGGGAACAGTTGTCGGTTGATGGCTTTCGTTGCGTGGAAGGATGGTTGGATGGGAGCGGAGCTTTCGACGGGGTTTGATTGTGGGGTTTGTGGGTTGCACCACCCTGTGCTGCCGCTGAGTTACAGCGTGACGTATCCGCTGGCTGCCGGGGCGGTGCCGAAGGATGAGGTGGATGCGCGGATTGTGATTACGCCTGATCTTTGCGTGATTGATGGGCGGTTCCATTATGTGCGGGGGCGGTTTGCGATGCCGATCCACGGGCTGGAGGAGTCGTTTATATGGGGTTGCTGGGCCCGGATTTCGCCGCAGGATTTTTATAAGACGCATCAGCGGTGGAGTGATCCTGCGCGGGTGGATGAGCCTGCGTTTGATGGGTTGTTGAATAGTGAGTTGCCCTTGTACGGGGACACGCGGAATCTGCCGGTAAAGGTGGCTGCCATGCCGGTGGGACGAAGGCCTCATTTCTTTCCGGTTTTTGAGGATCATCCTTTGGCGCGTGAGATCCGGGATGGGATTTCGATGGCTCGCGTGATTCAGATTGCGGAGTTGATGTTGCATTCGTAATGCTTGAACGCCTTTGTCCTGCCGGACGGGCCCGCTGCGCGCGGGGCGGGCGTTTCACGCCTTAGCGGCTTAGGCGCAGGGCGAATTGGGCTACGCGTGGGTCGGTGGTGGTGGCTGTGATGCTGCCGAAGGCTGCTGTGCCGAAGGCTCCGCTGGGTTGGGCGAAGGCTGGGGTGTTGGTGATGTTGAAGAGTTCGGCGCGGAGTTCGAGGCTGGTCTTTTCGCCGAGGGCGGTGTGCTTGACGAGGGACAGGTCGGCGTCGCGGTAGGCTGGGCTCCGGACGGGGTTGCGGCTGGCGGTGCCGAAGGCGAACTGCGGCGTGGTGGTGAAGGCTGCGGTGTTGAAGAACTTTGCCGGAGTGCGGAGGGTGGGTGCGAGGTTGGGCGACTGGCCTGCGACGTCGGTGGGCCGCATGAGCGCGACGCCGGCGAAGCTGTTGGTGTTGGTGGATTGGGTGACGGTGACGGGCATGCCGCTTTGCAGCGTCATGATGGCGTTGACGGTCCAGCCGCCGAGGACGGTGGATGTGAGGGTATTGCCGACGCGCTTGGGCAGGGCGTAGGTGGCTGCGAGGGTGGTGACATTGGGCATGTCGCCGCTGGAGGAGTCGCGCTCGAGGTAGGGGCGGTAGGTATCGGCGGCGATGAGCGAGCTGGTGTTGGGCGAGGACAAGACGGTGGAGGAGAAGACGGAGGATGCGTCGTCGATGAGTTTGCTGTGGGTGTAGGCGAAGAGGAAGGTGAGGGAGTGGGAGACGCGCTCTTCGACCCTGGCTTCGATGGCGTTGTAGTTGGTTTCGCCGGTGTTGTTGCGGTAGATGGAGACATTTTGGAAGCGCGGGTATGGCTTGAGGAGCTGACCCGCGGCGATGGTCTTCGTTCCGAGCGGACTGCTTGCGGGCAGGATGCCGAAGTAGGGGTTGGCGACCAGCGTAGTGAGCGATGAGCCTTGCGCTAGCTGCGCGCCGGTGAGCTGGTTCAGGTTGCTGTCCGGGATGCCGACGTGGACGATGTGGGAGCCGACGTAGGCGACATCGACCGAGAGGTTATTGGTGATGGAGCGCTGGACGGCGAGGCTCCACTGCTGGACGTAGCCGCTGCCTGCCTTGCGGGTGGCGGTGTAGACGGACTGGCCGAGGCCCGCGTCGGGTGTGAGCGCGATGGGGGCGACGCTGGGGCCGCTGGCGAGCTGGAAGGCTTTCGTGTAGCCGTCGGTGGTCTTCTGCTGGACGTTCTGGATGAAGGGATATTGCGGCGTGGTGAAGGGCGTGGTGATGCCGCTCTGGTCGATGAAGACGATGCCGAAGCCAGCGCGGGCGACGGTCTTCTTATTAACGGAGTAGGCGAGGCCGAAGCGCGGGGCTACGTTGTCCCAGTGCAGTTCGCGTGCGGAGCGCGGGAAGCCGTTGACGCCGAGGTAGTCGAGTTGCTGGGTGGCGAGGTTGAAGACGGCGCCCTGGTTGTGGGTCTCGGTGGAGGGCAGGTGGAGGGTCCAGCGCAGGCCGATGTTGAGGACGAGGTTGGGCATGGCGCGCCAGTCGTCCTGCGCGAAGAACTCGTAGATGTAGTCGCGTGGGCGGATGGTGCGTTGCTGGAGGTCGATGCTGAAGGTATCGACCTGGCCGAGCAGAAAGCTGGCGAGGGCGTTGCCGCCGGTGGATGCGGCGGTTGCGGGTGCGGCGGTGGTGGTGTCGGTGCCCGTGGTGGTGAAGGCGAAGGAGCCGGTTGGGTTGGGTGGAGCGATGGCGTTGAGTTCGTAGCGGCGGGCGTCGATGCCTGCTTTGAAGGAGTGCGCGGCCTTGGTCCAGAGGACGGTATCGTTGAGTTCGCCGACGGCGGTCTGGTACTGCGAGAAGGTGCTGGCGCTTTGACCGAGCTGCGTGAAGCCGGTGAAGGTGAAGAGCGGCAGCGCGTTATTGAAGGCGGCGTTGGTGGGGATGCCGGGGATGCCGAGCGCGTTGGAGGCAGTGCCGTTGACCGATGTGCCTGCCTGCGTGTTGCCGCGGCGGGTGTAGCCAAGGTGGAAGTTGTTGATGACCGTCGGCGAGAAGGTGTGGGTTTCGCTGAGGACGATCTGCCGGCCGGTGATGTGGGTGAGGCCGCTGACGTTGCCGGAGTCGAGGACGGAGCCGGTGATGGCGCCGGAGCCGTCAGGCAGTGGCGTGGCGGGCTGTTCGACCTCGTGGTAGTAGGTGTAGCGGGCGAAGGCGCGGTCGTGCTCGCCGCGTGCGCCGTCGATGCGGATGTCGAACTGCTGCTGGTGGTCGTCGTCGTTGGCGACACGCGTGTAGTTGTTGGCGGCAGCAGTTGTCAGCGGCAAAGGATAGCGCGCGAGGAGGGCTACGGCAGCGGGATCGAGCGGTGTGTTGATGGTGTCGTTGGGGAACTCGGTACGGCTGAGGCGGCCACCGACGGTGGTGGTTGTGCCGGGGTTGTAGATTTTGCTGACGCCGGTGAAGATGCCGTTGCGTTCGTTGACGGTGGGCACGGTGGAGATGCGGGTGACGCCGATGCGCTGGAGGATGCCCTGGTAGTCGGCGAAGAAGAAGAGCTTGTCGTGCAGGACAGGGCCGCCGAGGGTTGCGCCGAAGAGGTTGCGGCGATACATGGGTTTGCGCGCGGCTACACCCCCTGCCGCGGCGCTTGTGGCGAAGTAGTTGCGGGCGTTGAGGTCTTCGTTGCGGAGGTATTCGAAGATGCTGCCGTGGAAGGCGTTGCTGCCGCTGCGTGTGCCGACATTGACGACGCCGCCGTTGAAGCGGCCGAATTCGGCTGGGACGTTGTTGGCTTCGATGGTGAACTCGGCGATGTCGTCGAGAACGGGGAAGAAGGCGACCTGGCCGGGTTCGGGCTGCAGAGCACTGATGCCGTCGAAGAGGTACTCGTTGGTGCGGGGGCGGCCGCCGTTGATGCGTGGGAGCAGGGTGCCGGGTGGGAGTTCTACGCCAGGTGCGAGCTGCGCGAGCTGGATGAAGTTGCGGGAGTTGAGCGGGATGGCCTGGATGGCGCCGCCGTTAATGGTCGTGGCTATGTTGCTGGTTTGGGATTGGAGCAGAGGCGCGTCGGCGTTGACGGTTACGGTGTCAGAGCCGCTGACCGCGAGCGGCAGATCGAGCCCGATGGTCTGGCCTGTGGCGATGGTGACACCGGCGCGCTTGTAGTGTGCGAAGCCGGCGCTGTCGACGTCGAGCGCGTAGGCGCCGGAGACGAGTTGGGGGAAGTCGTAGATGCCGTCGGAGGTGGTGACGGCTTCTTGTTTCACGCCAGTGGCGATCTGGGTGAGGGTGACGTGCGCACCGGCAATGGTAGCGCCGGAGGTGTCGATGACGCGGCCCTTGAGTTCGCCTGCGATTTGAGCGTGGAGCGCTGAAGGTGTAACGAGGCAGGCTGTGATGCATGCAGCACATGCGAGTGCAGCAGAATGCGGCAGAAGGGAGGAATACTTGAACGCCATGCTACGACTTTAGCCGATTCAATTCGTCTCAGGACGCAGGGAGGAGGAGCTGTGTCCGGTGCATGTCATACGACGATGTCATGGCGATTTTGGGACGTACCGGCGCGGGAATGCTTTAGCTGTCTTTGCGATAGAGCATGTTGCGGATGGTTTCGCGGCGTGCTGCGTCCATCTCCGCTTTCTGTTTGCGCTCGTCTGCGGACATGCTGGAGTTGGCAGCGGCGTCGGCTGCTGCTTGCTCTTCGGCGGTGCATTCAGGACAGCGATTGGCGAAGCCGGGTTTGCCGGGGCGGAGCTCGAACTCTTCGCCGCAGACGGCGCAGGTCTTGATGGGGAACGGCATGACGAAACTCATTCTACCGGGATGTAGCGGAGGATTGTGGAGCGAGTGGGCAGTGGATTGTGTCTGTTATGCTATCCGACATTGCACGCACGGCTTTCTTCGTTTTTCGTGCGGATCCCGTTTCAAGAAGGCTATTCCTGTGCTTCGTCGCACGTCATGCCCCTGTGTGTGTCTAGCGTTTTTTCTCTGTGTGCTGGTGGGCTGGAGTGCGGCCTGCGCCGATCCGTTGCGCGCGATCCATCAGCAGGGCGCGGTCCATGCTTTCCTGGTGGTGCGCGATGAGAGCGGCAAGGTGATTGGAACGGGCGATGAGCTGAACATGCGTGCGGGGAATGTGTGGAAGGGGCGGCTCATGCTGCACTTTTACGATGGCTCGCTGGATGACGAGACTACCGTGTATACGCAACATGCCACGCTGCGGCTGGTGAGCGATCACCATGTGCAGAAGGGGCCGTCGTTTCCACAGCCGATGGATATGACCATCGACATGGCCAAGAAGAGTGTGACGTGGCACGAGGTGAAGGACGGCAAGGACGAGGTGAAGACGGAAGCGATGGATTTGCCGGCTGACCTGTGCAACGGCCTGATGCCGCAGATCATGCAGAACATCCCCAAGGGCACGCAGGAGCTAAAGGTAGGTTATATTGCGGCATTACCGAAGCCGCGGATTGTGGAGCTGGATCTTCATCCGGATGGTCAGGATTCGTTCAGCCTGGGTGGCGCGAAGCGCGAGGCGGTGAAGTACCGCGTGCACGTGGACCTTGGCGGCATTATCGGATTGGTTGCGCCGATTGTTGGTAAGGAGCCACCGGATTTATATATTTGGGTGGCTGCGGGCGAGGTGCCGACCTTCCTTCGGCTGAATGGCTTCCTGTATTTGGGTGGACCGATCTGGTCGCTGGATTTGAGCAGCCCGACGTGGCCGAGCAGACCGGCGCGATAAGCTGCCGCCCATCGGTGAAGCCGCTGCGCTAAGGTAAAGAGCAATGGCGATGCGTTTGGCTCGACTGGTGGTTGGTGCTGGCTTGCTGTTGGTTGGAACGCATGCGGTTGCGCAGGTGACGTGGGTGGATCATGTGCCGAAGCTGCGCGCGCTGCCTGTGGCCGTGGGTGGCAGGGCGTTGGCCCGGACGAATGATCGCGGCGATGCCTCTGGATTTGGCAGGACGAGTTATGTGTACCAGTGGCCCGGCACGCACTTTGAGGCAGCATTTGCCGGGTCCGAGGTGTACTTCCGCGTTGGACCGCAGAACAATCAAGTGCTGCATGTGACCCTGGATGGTCAACCGCCGGTGGTGCTGGTGAAGCCGCGGATGGGGAACTATCGCGTGCAGGGACTGGGTGCGGGGCCGCATCGTGTGCGCGTGGAGGTGGTGACGGAGAACCAGGTGGAACCGTCGGTGTTTCACGGCTTCGCGATTCCTGCGGGTGAGCGCTCGCTGCCGGCGCCGGTGCGGGCTAGGCAGATGGAGTTGATCGGCGATTCGCACACGCTGGGCTATGGGAATGCTTCGCCGAAGCGTGCTTGTTCAGGCGAAGAGGTGTTGCTGGCGACGGATGTGGACCGCACGGCGGGGGTGATGGCGGCGGATCACTATGGGGCTGACTACCGGGTGATCGCGATCTCAGGGCGCGGCGTGATGCGGAATTATGGCGGCAGTGGAGGCGATCCTGTTCCGGTGGCGTATCCGTATGCGCTGGAAGACAAGCGAGAGGTCTACAACGATGCGCGATGGCAGCCGCAGGTCGTGGTGATTGCGCTTGGTGCGAACGACTTTTCTCCGCTGCACGCGGGTGAGCGCTGGAAGACGACGGAGCAGGTGCAGCGCGAGTTTGAAGCGACCTATGCGCAGTTTGTGCAGACGTTGCGCGGCCGCTATCCGAAGGCGTACTTCATCCTGTGGGCTTGGTCGACCGACACCTATCCTGCGATTGTGGCGAGTGCCGAGCATGTGGTAGCCCGGCTAAAGAGTTCGGGCGAGACGCGGGTGCAATTTATCCCGATGAGCGGGTTGAGTATGAGCGCGTGTGACTGGCATCCTTCGCTGGCGGACAACCAGCTGATCTACAGCAAGCTGGTTGGTTTTCTGGATGCGCATCCGCAGTTGTGGCAAGGGAAGTAGTTCGATGAAATTGATGTAGACAAGATTTTGGTCGCAAGCGTATGTTCTGTCCACGATTGCGATGTGCCGATGCACATTGCGCTTTGAGGTGATGGAGATGGTGAACGTAGGCGCATGTGATATGTTGTTGCGGTTCCTGCTGGCGATGGCGTTGTTCAGCCTGGCGACGTTGCTGGAGGGTGACATGCGGTGGCTGGCGCTGCTGGGCTTGTTGCCGTTGATGTCGGCGGTGTTCCGGTATTGCCCGGTGTACCGGATGCTGCATGTGCGGACGTGCTCGGACGAGGATGCGCATGCTGGTGTGGCGGTGCGTGGGCCGATCGCGCACTAAGTAGTGCTTAGCTACTTCGCGTCCTGCTTGCGGAAGAGCGCTAACGCCCCTTTGGACGAACTGCCTCAAGCTTCCGCAAGCGCGAGGCGGCCTTGGGGTGCGGGTGTTCGCGCAGCAGGTTGAGTGATTCCTTAGAAGGCGGACGCCGTCTCGAGCAGGATTGGCTGATTGGCGATGGGGATGATGTTCCCTGCGGCGACGCTTACCACCGTCCCGGAAATCGTTCGGTATTGTGTGTAGCCGGTTGCCACCGTGTAGTTGCTGGTGGAGTTGGGGTTCCACAGAACGCGCGCCGTGTAGCCGTTGGGGCGTGTGAGCGTGCATGTCCAGATGGCTCCTGCTGCCGCGCATGGGGATGTGATGGTTGCGCCCATGAGCCAGCGGCGCGTTTCACGATAGGCGGCTACTTCGGGCGCGCCTGTACCGTTGACGGTCAAACCGCCCCATGTCTCCGATGAGTCGTAGGCATACCAGTAGAAGCGCGCGAGCCCGAGGGATGCGTGAAGGAGGTAGGATTTTGACACGTAGGCGGCACGGCCAGCGGCGGTACCCGCGTTGGTGGTGCCGTTCCAACTGGACTCCGTATCCCACAGCGGCTTGGCTGAGACGCCGTTGGCCTGCATGACGTTGATGTAGTTGGTGAGGGTGGTTACGAGGTTTTCATCGGCGTTGTAGCCGTAGCCGTGGCAGGCGATGACATCGACGTAGGCTCCGCCGCCTTCGGCGAGAAAGGAGGTCAGCATGGCGGGTCCGCCGCTGGTTGTGCCGGCAGGGCTGACGATGATTGCGTTGGGGTCCACGGACTTGATGATGCTGGCGGCGTGCTGCGCCATGGTGACAAGCGTGGCCATGCTGCCGCAGTAATAGTATTGGGGTTCATTCCAAACCTCCCAGTAGCGAATGCGACCGGCGGAATGCGTTGCGATGGTGCGGACGAAGTCATCCCAGTCAGAGAGATCGGTGGGCGGTGCGCAATAGGCATCGCCGTTTGAGGTATGGAGCGACGGGTTGGACGACGCCCAGTTTGGGATCGCGTTAAAAGTATAGAGCATGTCCGTGCCGCGCGCGGTGTTCGCGGAGATGTATAGGTCAAGGTTGGCGAAGTTGTAGCCGCCGCGGATTGGCTCAAGGTCGCGCCAGTTTACGTTGGGATAACTATCCTGCGAGCGTGTGCCGTTAAAGGTAAGTGCGACGCTCGACGTCATGTTACTGAGGACGGACAGGTTGAACATTGCCGATGAAATGCCGCTTGTTGCGGAGGGCGGAGTAACTACCGGCGGAGCAGCGGTAGTGGGTACAAGTTCCCAGAGCTGATTCGGGTTCTGCCCGCCGCCGCAACTCCACTGTTGAAGCGGGTTACCGGGTGTGAGGCTGCCGCCGGGAAGATCCAGACATGCGCTGCTGTTCACGGAGACAAGCTGATAGCCGCCGTTGTATGCGCCAAATGTCCATAACTGGTTGAGCGAACTTTTGCCGCCGCAGGTGTATTGCTGCAGATGTGCTCCGTTTTGTGTTGAGACGCCATCCACGTCGAGGCACTGGCCGCTGTATGCAGAGATGAGCTGGTAGGCGGCTACTCCGGTGGAGGACTGGATGGAGGTTACCTGGAATACCTGGTTCAGCGAGTAGGTTGGATTGCCGCAGGTGTAGAGCTGCGCCAGGGCACCGGGGGTCTGGCTTGGGCCCGCCACATCGATGCAGCTGGAGGCTGAAGTCTTCGGAACAATTTGATACGTGCCCGAGGGAATCACCGCAGTCTGCGCTCGCAGTGTCCCGGTGGCAAAACCAAGCAGAACAGCTATAAGTACCAGGCAACGTGCAAACGGGAACATGTTCATATGCGGCAAGTTAGCCCCGCACATGCCATAAGAAATCGGCCCCGAACGACATTCTGTCTTCGGCCTATAACCTGCTTGCTGGTGGTGAGGATTGCCGTGCGCCGATGTTATCGGCCGGCGTTGGGTCCCCCCGCCCGCCCGCGCGCGTTGCGCACTGAGTATCGATGCAGCCCTATTGGCTGAGATGAAAGAGTGTGTAGCGCTCGGCGGTGATGCCATGCCGGTCCGCGGCTGCGTCTTCGGCTGAGAGTGCGAGGTTCTTGCTCCACTGTTGTTGCAGCGTGGGGAAGCGCCGGAAGACGCGTGTATAGGTTGGATTGGCGCAGAGCAGATAGATGTCTCGGTGATTGGATTGACGGACCAGGTTAGTGAGGACTCTGCGGAGTAGCGGCGCGAGGAATGGGTGGTAGGCGAAGACGACGAGCGGTCCGGCGGGATAGGTGACGGTTGCGGCGTCGCCGGTCTGAATAGTGATATTCGTGTGTGTGCGGGCGTTGGCTTGGGCTATGGCGGCCAGTTCGGGTGCGAGTTCCACACCGAGGACGTGCTTGAAGCGCTGTTGTGCGGCGATGAGGAGTGCGCGACCCTTGCCGCAGCCGAGATCGACGAAGGTGTAGTGGGTGCGGTCGATGGGGATGGCGGCGATGGCCTGGATGAGCGTCGACGGCGAGATGCCGTAGTAGGCGGTGTTGTAGAGGCCGGCGGCGGAGCCGGTGTCGAGCGCTTCGCCGGGGACGTAGCCGCTGGTGTCGGCGCCGTGGCGCAGATCGAATGGGTGGATGGAGACTTCGGGGCGTGTTGGCTCCGGCTCGATGCTTGCGCCGGACGGACGGCGGTGGATGGCTCGCAGGATGGCGCCGCGCAGGCCGTGGTTGTCGATGGCGTGGAGGACGCGGCGGTAGAGGAGACGCAGCATGTTTGCTTAGAATGGCATAGGCGGGTCTAGGGCGTGTCTTGGGCGATGAGGAGGTAACGCATGAGCGAGAAAGCTTTTAGCAAGGTGATGCGTGGCCTGAAGGAGACGCAGGCTTACGTGGAAGGTGAGCGCCAAGGCTACAAGGTGACGGTGCCGCCGACGGTGGATGTGAAGAGCATTCGCAAGGGGCTGAAGATGACCCAGGCGAAGTTCTCTCGGACAGCTTTGGGTTCAGCCTGAATACCGTGAAGCATTGGGAGGGCGGGCGGCGGACGCCGGAGGTTCCTGCTCTGGCTTATTTGACTGTGATTCAGAGGAATCCGAGCGCGGTGTTGGAGGCTTTGCATCCTGCGTCTGATGTAGCCGCGGTACCTCTAAGGCGCAAGGCGTAAACGGGCCCGGAGATGTTAAAGGCTAACTGCCCTTAGCGTCTAATCCCATAGATACCTCTCGTCATATTCGATTTGATATCGGGTAAGCAATGCACGCAATTCGTCCTGAAAAGTGCTCTTACGATGGTGTTTCTCTTGCGTGTCGATGTAACGCAAGAGTGCATCGAGATCAGAGCGTCCCAGGGTGAAGGCGCCGTAGCCGTATTGCCATGCGAATTCGTTCGCACCTTGTGTCTTCATCCATTGCGAGGATGAGGTCTTCAGTTGGGAAATCAGGTTGGAGACGGTTATTGTTCGCGAGAAACCGACGGCGATATGAACATGGTCGGCGGTGCCACCTACGCGGAAGCATTCGCACTGGAGATTGCGTGCGGTGGTTACGAGGTAGGCGTGAAGTTTGGGCCTTGTATCAGGGGTGATCGATGGCAGGCGGTCTTTTGTGCTGAAGACAATGTGAATGAGAAGGAATGCGAGGGATTGCGGCACGAGGCGATTCTAGTGCGAAGGATTGTGCCTGCGGACACCGAGATGGGATGCAATGTCCATCTCGAATAAGTCTCGTTCAGAAATGGACGAAGCCTCGAATGTTTCGGAGTTATGCGGTATGAGCGCCAACGGCGCGGCGCATACCCAGGCCTTCGGCCTGGGCTAATATGGCGGCGCGCCTTTGGCGCTTGTCTCCCTGGCCCCTTCTTCGTAGAAGAAGGCGTCGAGTTGCTTATACGTGAATTGCTGCAACCCATATGTGTTGCGCAACCCGTCAATCGTGTCGCGGAAACAGTGATATTTCTCCCAAGACGAAGGCTTGTAAGGTAATTGGTCTTGCTTGATGACTGCTCGGAGATAGTGATCGACCCGAGAGTCATAAATCGGATAAAACGCAGGTTTTTGCCAGCTTAGATACTTGCTCGCAAATGAGAAACACCAGCGCGGCTTATCGCCTCCTAGGTCGATGTGCTCGATAAGGTCGAAGGCGGTTAAATCTCCAGCGTCAATTCGCTCATCAAGCTCTTTTCCGACAGCGTGAATGTGAGTCGCTGCCATTCTGAAGGCAAAGAGATTTGTTGCATAGATGCTGTTGACTGCAACGACCTTCAGCAGAACCTGTGCGGCATCTGTGTTAGATGGAAAACGACGAAAGAGCTCTGTGAGAGCTCTTTCGTCAACTTTATTGTCCAGATCGAATTTCTTGCAGGCTAGTTCGACCAACTCTGGCGTAGGAATGCGAACCATTAGATTTCCTCAGCTGCGTACTACCGTACGTAGATGTAATTCGCGCATTTGTTGTTCGGTGGGTTCGCTGGGGGCTTCGACCATTATGTCTACGGCTTTGGCGGTTTTTGGGAAGGCGATTACTTCTCGGAGAGATGTGGCTCCGGTGAGGAGCATGACGATGCGGTCGAGGCCGAGGGCGATGCCGCCGTGGGGTGGGGTGCCGTATTCGAGGGCTTCGAGGAAGAAGCCGAAGCGTTGTTTGGCTTCCGCTTCGTCCATGCCGAGGGAGCGGAAGATTTCCTGCTGCACGTCTTTGCGGTGGATGCGGATGGAGCCGGAGCCGAGTTCGAGGCCGTTGAGGACGACGTCGTAGGCGAGGGCTCGGACGATGCCCTTGTCGTTGAAGAGGGCGCCGGACTTGATGTCGTCTTCGTGCGGCGCGGTGAAGGGGTGGTGCGCCGCGTCCCAGGTCTTCTTCTCCTCGTTGAACTCGTACATGGGGAAGTCGGTGACCCAGAGGAATTTGTAGTCGTCGGATGTGCCCTTTTTGACGAAGAGGCCGTGCTTGTCGGCGTACTTCTTGGCGAGTTCGAGGCGGAGTGCGCCGACGCGCTTGGGAATCCACTGGCGGTCGAAGTTCCACATGGCGGGCGTGCCTAGCTTGGGCGTGATGACGATGGCCAGGTCGTCGGTGGTGAAGCTTTCGCCGTTGAAGGCGATGGTGGTTGCGTTAAGGTGCGAGCCGATTTCTTCGGCTAGCTGAACGAACGCTTCGTTGGACCGGAGTCGAGTCAAATCGAGAACGTCAAGGCCGCTGTCGCCGAAGAAGGCGCGGATTTCGCTGAGGAGGGACTTGCGCGCGGTGCCGCTGAGTTCGCCGACCTTGGGGATGACGAAGCCGAAGACGGGCAGGTCGTGCTCGATCTTGAGCGTGGTGCGCAGTTCGGGTGTGAGCGTGGCGGTGAGGTCGGCCATGTGCGGCAGACGCATGTCGGGCTTGTCGATGCCGTACTTGTGGATGGCCTCGTCGTAGGTCATGCGCAGGAAGGGTGTGTTGATTTTTTGGCCGGCGGCTTCGAAGGATGCGACGAGGAAGCGCTCGGCGACGCCGAAGACGGTTTCCTGCGTGGGGAAGCTGATTTCGAGGTCGATCTGGGTGAACTCGGGCTGGCGGTCGGCGCGGAGGTCTTCGTCGCGGAAGCAGCGGGCGATCTGGAAATAGCGGTCGAAGCCGCCGATCATGAGGATCTGCTTGAAAATCTGCGGCGACTGCGGCAGGGCATAGAAGTTGCCGGGATGGACGCGGCTGGGGACGAGGTAGTCGCGCGCGCCTTCTGGGGTGCTGCGCGTCATGAAGGGGGTTTCGATTTCGAGAAAGCCCTCGCTGCTGAGCTGCGCGCGGATGGCCTGTGCGACCTTGTGGCGGGTGAGGAAGTTGGCCTGCATCTCGGGGCGGCGGAGGTCGAGGTAGCGATACTGCAGGCGCAGCTCTTCGTTGCCGATGGCGTCTTCCGCGGGCGAGAAGGGCGGTGTCTTTGCGTCACTCAGTAGCAATAGGCCGGTGCAGACGACTTCGATGTCGCCGGTGGGCATGTTGGGGTTGGTGAGGCCTTCGCCGCGGACGCGGACGGCGCCGATGGCGGCGATGACGAACTCAGGGCGCGCGGTCTCGGCCTTTGCGAGTGTTTCAGCGCCGGAGTTGGATTTATCGACGACGATTTGGGTGATGCCGGAGCGGTCGCGGAGGTCGAGGAAGATGAGGTCGCCGTGGTCGCGGCGGCGATTGACCCAGCCCATGAGGGTGACGGTCTGGCCGGCGTGCGTGGAACGAAGGTCGCCGCACATGTGCGTGCGCTGATGCTGTCCGAGGAAGTCGAGTGTCACAATCTATCTATTTTACGGATTCTCAGAGCTCATCTGGCGGATGCTGGTGAATTTACGAAAGAGAAGCCACATGCTGACTGGCCAAGTGGCAATGGAGCAGATGATGGCCAGTCCGCCGTCTATTAACGTTGTGAGGCTGCACTGCCCGTCGTGTGACCCAGGACCGCAGTCGGGCATGAGCTGTTTTCAAAAGAGAGAACCAAGGGAAAAATGAGAGCGCGGAGACGGTCAAGCTCCCCAAGAATGATCGCCATTCCTTCCAGAAGGTGGGCTCAATCAGAGGTGCGGATCATTGTCCATCCTCCTGCGCCAACTTGATCTGGTGATTCATGCAAGCCAGTATAGGCGGGTACGAAGTCCCAGCGTACTCTCGAAGGATGGCTCGTGTGTCGCGATGTTTCCTGGTATGGCTGGCGATGGTCTGTAGCTGTTCACGGATCGCACACGGGCAGACGGCGGAGATGAACCCGACGCGGCCTACGGTGGCGAACAGTGCTGCCATTCAGGACAAGGGCGCGCTGCAGGTCGAGACCGGCTATGACGCGTATCCCGGTGCGATGCAGACGTTGGATACAGCGTTCTTCTACGCGCCGCTGGACCGGCTGCGGCTGGATTTTGTGTGGTCGGCGTTTGCGCACCAGGTGAATGATGATGGCACGACGACGAATGGCGTGAGCACGATTCAGATTGGCGGCAAGGTGGAGCTGAACAAAGAGGATTATCACCGCTGGGCGCCGGGTGTTGCGGTGCAGTATGAGGCGGAGTTGCCGACGGCTTCACAGGCAGCGCTGCAAGGGTATGGGCAGCAGGCGATTTTGCTGCTGAACCACCACTATGGACCGAATGGTGACCTGGATGTGATGGTGAACGGGTCGGTTGTGCAGTCGGATTGTGAGACGGCGACGGGGTGCAGGTATGGCGGGCAGCAGTCGTTTGCGCTGAGTTATCACGTGACTAAGTCAACGCGTATCTATGCGGAAGTATTTGGGCAGAACAATTCTCAGTCGAATACGCCGGCGGGGACGTATGTATTCGCGGGGTTCTATCACCCGTTCAATGACTCGTTCGGAATTGATGGCGGTGTGCGGTTTGGTGTGAGCTCGGGGTCGAGTACGTATGGGACGACGGTTGGGCTTGTGTTTGGGAAGAAGGTGCATGGTGGGGATGCACCGGCACACTGAAGTTTCCGCTGTGGTTCAGCGAATGAGATGGATACGGTACGGGAGTTTGAGTTTCGCCCATGCGCGGTCCGCGGTGTGGATGTCGGCGTCGAGTTCGGCGGCGAGGGCGATGCAGGCTCGTTCGCCGAGACAGGCCTGCGGTCTTGGTAAGAGGACGGAGCTGTGCGGCTAATTTTGCCTGGCTCTCTGTGAAGGGTTCGATTCCAGCGAGCAAGGAACGCACGATGCGAGGCTCTGGAACCAGTTCGGCAGCCTCCGTGAGTATGCGGTGCTGCTCCGGTGTAACGCGCACGCCGAGCGGCTTGCGCTTCTCTGCTTTAGCGGTCGGCTGACTTCGGATTGGGAAGCGTCGTTGCCATGGTTCGAGTGTAGACAAAGTGACTACACTTCATCGCTAGCTCAGGCCGCGTTCGACCATGTCGAGGAGGCGCTTGCCGAAGTGTTGGGCGGTGGGTTGGTCGATGCCGCGGAGGGGGCCGTCGAGCATGAGGATGGACATGCCGTGGACGGTGGACCATGCGAGGAATTCGGCGCCGGGGCGGTCTTTGAGTTTGAGGATGCCTGCGGCGAGCATGCGGTCGAGCGCGAGGGTGAGTAGCTGGAAGGGGTTGAGGCCGGTGGCGCCTGCGTTGTCGGGGTTTGGTGGTTGTTCGAAGACGGGTGCGGGGACGCTGAATGCCGTTTTGAAGAGGCCGGGCTCGCGCAGAGCGAAGGCCATGTACGCTGCGCCGACGGCGCGCAGACTGCGGCGGGCGTAGGCTGCGGCGTCTCTGCCGGGGCGGAGTGTGTTCATCTCGGCTTCGATTTCGAGGGCGAGCGTGGCGATGCAGGCGGAGCGGACGGCGGCGAGGAGTTCAGCCTGGTTAGCGAAGTGGCGGTAGGCGGCGTTGGGGACGACGCCCGCCTGGCGTGTGGCTTCGCGCAGGATGACTGCGTCCGGGCCGCCGGTGCGGGCCATGGCGAGGCCGGCTTCGAGCAGCGCGCGGCGCAGGTCGCCGTGGCGGAAGGTGGTGCGCTTGGCGGGCCTTTCGGCTGGGGCTGATTTCATCTTCATGGACATTTTATGGTGTCGCGGAGGATTGCCTGTGGACAGGACGTCTGCGATTTGTTACTTCTTGTGGACGTTGTACACATTCTGCGTGAACGAGAGCGAAGACCTATGAGCGCGAGCGGTTTTGTTTGGTATGAGCTGATGACGAGCGGCGATGTGGATGCTGCGGCCGCGTTTTACGGCAAGGTTGTGGGCTGGGATGTGCGCGACAGCGGCATGCCGGGGATGAAGTACATGCTGTTTGGCAAGAACGGCAAGGATGTGGGCGGCATGTCGGCATGGAGCTCGATGGGCATGAACGCGCCGACGAGTTGGAAGGGACACATCTACACGCCGGACGTGGATGCGGAGACGAAGGCTGTGGTGGCGGATGGTGGTGCGGAGCATCGCGCGCCCACGGATATTCCGGGTGTGGGGCGCTTTTCAGCTGTAGGCGATCCGCAGGGTGCGGAGTACCTATTGTTTCAGCCGGGACAGCAGTATGCTCCGCCACGGCTGGCGCAGAACGAAGCTGGCAACGTGGGCTGGCACGAGTTGCTGACGACGGACTGGGAGAAGGCTTGGGAGTTCTACAGCACGCACTATGGCTGGGAGAAGGACTTCGCCATGCCGATGGGCGACCTGGGCACATACCAGACGTTTCGTGCGGGTGCGGGGCGGTATGTGGGCGCGATGATGAACACGCCTCCGTTTATGCCGGATAAGACGCCGAAGTGGACTTTCTACTTCACGGTGGCGGACGCGGATGCTGCCGCAGAGTTGATCAAGGCAAACGGAGGCACGGTGGTGCAGGGGCCGATGGATGTTCCGGGAGGGTCGCGCATTGTGCAGGCGATCGATCCTCAGGGTGGGTTCTTTGCGGTGACTACGCCTCAGGTAAAGGCTCCGGAAGTGATGTAAGTTTGATCGTTTCCACGCCGGTCTCTACGGGAGGCCGGCGCAAGCTATCCAACGAACCGAATAAGGAGATTTGCGGCATGGCGAAGCTTGTCTTTGGAATGAACCAGTCTTTGGATGGCTATGTTGAGCACCAGAAGTTGGGACCGCCTGTGCCATCGGTTTTTCGGCACTTCGTCGAACATGTGCGTGGCCTGTCGGGCATTGTCTATGGTCGCGGTATGTACGAGGTCATGCGCTATTGGGACGACGATCTCCCTGATTGGAACGAGGAGGCACGCGACTTCGCAGTGGCATGGCGCAGTCAGCCTAAGTGGGTTGCTTCACGCTCGCTCACGTCCGTTGGCCCCAACGCCACGCTTGTCTCGGATGACGTTGAGGCGGTGGTCCGCAGGCTGAAGGCGGAGCTGCCTGGGGAGATTGGTGTCGGTGGACCGGAACTTGCGCAGAGCCTGACCGATGCCGGTCTTATCGATGAATATCGACTGTACCTTCGGCCCGTTGTGTTTGGCGGCGGCAAACCGTTCTTTGCCGGTCCCCGGCCACCACTTCGCCTGCTGTCGATCGATCGCATGGATGGGGACATGGTTCGGTTGACGTACGTTCCTGCTTGAGCGCGCAAAGGAAGCCGAAGACTTCGTCCTTGGGTACGCGGTTGATCCGCCACGCGCCCTTTGCTTCTATCGAGACGTTGTGAGTGTGCGCTTGGCTCCCGGTTCGGGTAAGAGCTTTGCGAAGTCGGCGTGTGTGAGTGCTTCAGCTCCGCGCGCGAACTCCATTGCGGCGGCGTAGTGCCAGGTGCGCAAGGCTGTTGAGGCCTGCTTGCCCATGGCCTTGTAGATGGCAAGGATGGCGCGGGGTGCGCCTTCGCATGCACCGTGGTCTGCGGCGCGAGCCTGCAGGTGGTGTTGCTCTTCGCGGATGGTGGCGAGGAGATCGGGAGAGAGGGCTTCGTCCGGGCGCTGGGAGAGCGCGAGCGTGCCGAAGAGATGGTGCTCGGCTGCGCGAAGGAGTTCGGCTGCGTCCTTCACTTCACCTGCGCGCAATGCCTGTCCTGCGTGTTCTGAGAGAGTTTTCGCGCCGGCGATGTCGTCGTTGGTCATGCGCGCGGCGAGGGACTGCACGCGGCTGAGATGTTCGTAGGCGCGGCGCGTGTCGTTGCTGCGTTTGCCTGCGTGCTTTGCTGCGTGTTTAGCGGCGTGCTTTGCGGGGGCTTTCTTTGCTGCTTTTTTTGCGGACTTCTTTGCTGCGTGTTTCAGTTCCACTGGTGCTCCTTGTGCGCACGCGATGACGCGGCTGCTCTCCAGTGGTCAGAGTGGAGCGCAGCCGCGTGAGGTTGTAACGGCTCCTTATGCCTTCAGTGTTGTTGTGAGGTCTGCGAAGGCGATCTTGCGTTGGTCGTTGGTGCTAAAGGTTTTAACGGTTGCGGTTGCTGAGGCGACTTCGTCTTCGCCGAGGATGAGGATGGTGCGGGCGATGCGGTTGGCTGCGTCGAAGGATTTCTTGAGGCGGAAGGTTCCGTCGCCTACTTCGATGGAGAGGCCTGCGGTGCGGAGGTCGTGCGCGAGCTTGAGCGCAGCTGCGTTTTGTGCGGGGCTGAGTGGCGCGATGTACGCGTCTAGTTTTGGTTCGGTGGGTGTTTCGCCGCTTGCGATCGCTGCGCTTTCCGCGAGGGCCTGCAACGTTAGGATGAGGCGGTCTTCGCCGATGGCGAAGCCGATGCCGGGGGCCTTGGGGCCGCCGAGCATTTCGCTGAGGCCGTCATAGCGGCCACCGCCGAGCAGCGCGTTCTGCGTGCCTAGGCCGAGGTCTACGGTGAACTCGAAGGTGGTGCGTGTGTAGTAGTCGAGGCCGCGTACGAGGCGTGGGTTGATCTCATACGGAACACTGCAGGCGTCGAGGGCTTCGCGTACGGCGGCGAAGTGGGCGGTGGAGGCTTCGTCGAGGTAGTCGGCAATTTTTGGGAGGTTGTTGATGATCGCCTGATCGGCTTCGTCCTTGCTATCGAGCACGCGGAGTGGGTTGGTCTCTGCGCGGCGCTGGTTGTCGGGACACATCTTGTCCTTCACCGGGGCGAGAGCTTCCTTGAGAGCGGCTACGTAGCGTGGGCGGTCAGTGCTGCTGCCGACGGAGTTGAGGTGCAGGCGCCAGCCCTTGTAGTCGTTGGCCGCGGAGGCGCGTGGGATGCCGAGCTCGTCGAGGAGGGTGGCGAGCATCTCGAGGACTTCGGCGTCGCGGAGTGGCGACTCGCTGCCGGAGGTTGCGGGGCCGATCACTTCCGCGCCGATCTGGAAGAACTGGCGGTAGCGGCCTTTTTGCGGGCGCTCGCGGCGGAACTGCGGGCCGATGTAGTAGAGCTTTTGCAGCTGGCCAGTATCGCCGAGCTTGTGCTCGATGTAGGCGCGGACGACGCCTGCTGTGTTCTCGGGGCGGAGGGTGAGGGATTGCGGCTTTTCGCTTGCGGCGCGTGCGCGGTCTTCCCACGTATACATCTCTTTGCTGACGATGTCGGTTTCTTCGCCGACGCCGCGGGCGAAGAGTTCGGTGGCTTCGAGGACGGGGGTGCGGATTTCGCCGAAGTTGTAGCGTGCGAAGACGTCGCGTGCGGTTCGTTCCACGCGGTTCCAGAGGGCGGTTTCCGGCGGCATGAGATCGCGCGTGCCGCGGATCGCTTTGACTATCTGGGCCATTGAGTCAGTTTACTGGACCTTCGGAGTTGGCGTGTCCAGGTGATAGAGTGTTGCCGCATTCCCGCGTAGCACCATGGTGGCGATCTTTTCGGCGCGGGGGCGGTCGAGTTCGTTGTCGCGGAGCATGCCGGTGAGGGCGATGGCGAGGGCTTCGCGGGCGTTGTGATTGGCGATCCAGAGAGACTCTTCCCATCCCATCGCGTCGGAGAATGGGTAGCCGTCGGTGCCGTAGAGCACTTTGTCGGGGAAGATTTCGAGCCATTCGCGCAGCCAGGTGGCGAGTGTGTGTGCGGGGATGGTGAGGGTTTGCTGTGAGAGGTCGAGGTAGACGTTGGGCTTTTGCAGGAGCGCACCGGCTTCGTGCACGAAGGGCCAGCCGCCGTGGAGCAGGACGAAGTTGGTGTTGCGCAGGCGCGGGTCGTTGAAGAGCGGTTCGAGCAGTGTGGGGTTGGCGCCGGCGATGTTGAAGTAGCCGCCACCGCCGCTCATGGCGTGGAGGTGGACGGCGAGGCCGAGATTGCCGGCTTCGCCGGCAAGGATGCGGAAGAGGTAGTCCTGGAGTTGTTTGTAGTCGTTGGTGCCGGGTGTTGCTGTGCCGGTGGCGTAGCGGGCGTAGATTTTGGCGGCGGTGTCGTAGGACGGGTCGGTGATGTCGAAGGTGCGGAGGTAGGCCATTTCGAACTTAATGGCGACTGCGCCTTCGGCGCGCTGGCGTTGGAGGGTTGGCAGCAGGACCTGTGCGAGATAGCCGTCGAGCGTGGGCGGAATGGTGCGGAGGTTCGCGGCGTTGAGGTACTCGGCGCGGAGCTTGTCTTCCATGGGGAAGAAGAGCTTTTTGTCGGGCGTGGATGCGGCGAGCGCGGCGTTGTTGAGCGGGAAGAGCAGGGCGTCGTCGTACGGCACCCACTGGAACTGCGGCCTGGTGAGCGGGCCCATAGTGACGCGGTTTGCGAGCATGGCGCCGATGTTGGCTTGCTGCAGAATCCAGGCGTCGTAGTCTGCGCCGTGGGCTTGCTGTGCGGCTTCGCGTGCGGCGTGCAGCGTCTTCATGCCGGCGGTGTCGAGTGGTGGTGTTGCGTGGATGTTCCAGAGCGCCTGCCATGCTGCGGCGAGCTGCGGATTGTCTGCGCGCCATGCGACGGGATCGGTTTGCGGTTCCATGTTGTCCACAGGGAGCGCGTCGAAGTTTCGATCGGTGGCGCGTGCGGGCGGAGGCAGTACGGGATGCGCGTGGTTGTCGATGGCTGGAATGTTTGCGATGAAGCGCGCGAGCGCGGGGTCGATGTCAGGCGCATAGCGCATATATGTTGCGCGGCGATGCGCTTGCGCGGATTGCGCGGAGAGTGCGATTGAGGCGCATGAACACAGGGTGGAAACGATGATGGTGTGCGTGACGATGCGCGCGAAGTTGCCCATGGCGTGACGCTAACACGGCTTGCATGGTGACTGCGCGTGCTGCTTGAGGTGAGGGAATGATCAAACGGAGGAAAGGAAGCAGAACCAAAGAGGGATGCAGTGCGAAAGTTCTTCTTGCCATTGCACAATTTGCGGTGCACCATAATTCTGTATCGCGATGGTTGTTGCGTTTCAAAGTCTGCGCCTCTATTGTTTTCGCGTGATGCATTTGTTGCATCCTATGCAGCATCGGAAGCACAACGAGGAGCCACTCATGTTTGATGAAGATTTGAAATTGCACGCAGCGGCCGCCGAGCACGACGAAGAGGAACCGGAGCTGGACGACGAGGACGAAGACTTCGACGACGAGGAAGATGAAGAGGACGAAGTCACGACCACGTCAGACGATGACGATGCGACTCTGGATGACGAAGAAGACGACATTGACGATGAGGACGACGAAGACGACGAGGATGATTTGGACACTGAAGGCAGCGACAAGATGTTGCACGCCGAGCACCATGCGGAGGACGCCACGTTGAAGGCAGCGCCTTCCAGCCAGGTGGATCCTTACACACCGGCCGACGAGGAATCGGTAGTGCCTGAGGCGAGTGTTGCGGAAGTGCCGGTCGAGGATGTGTTGAGTTCTGTGCCGGTCAAGACGCCCGCAAAGAAGTCCGCACCGAAGAAAGCGGCGAAGAAGGCCGCACCAAAGAAGGCTGCGAAGAAGACGCCTCCACCGCCGCCTGCTGCTAAGAAGGCCGCGAAGAAGACGCCACCGCCTCCACCGGCTGCTAAGAAGGCCGCCAAGAAGGCCGCGCCGAAGAAGGCCGCGAAGAAGGTGGCAGTGAAGGCAGTCGCCAAGAAGGCGGCAAAGAAATCCGTACCGGCCAAGAAGAGCGCTGTGAAGGCGATCAAGGCCAGTGCAACGAAGTCAGCCACGAAACGGACGCCGATTAAGGCGGCGACTAAACGGGGCGGCACGGCAGCCAGCACGAGGGCCGTTAAATCCACAACACGAGGCATAACCTTGGCAACGAAGAAGGCACCTGCAAAGAAGACCGCGGCGAAGAAGACTGTCGCTAAGAAGGCTGTGGCCAAGAAGGCCGTAGCTAAAAAGGCTGTCGCGAAGAAGGCTCCTGCGAAGAAGACCGCAGCGAAGAAGACTGTTGCGAAGAAGGCCGCCAAGAAGGCTACCAAGTAACCGGACCCTTCCCCAACCCGCAGTACCGTAGTTAAGGCAAGCAAAAATGCCCGGCTCCTCGGTTTGAGGGTCCGGGCATTTTTGCGTCTGGATGGCGACGGAAACGTGCGCTGAGAGCTGTTGCAGGGATTGATTCGTCCTCGCATGCTGCCATCTCAGGATGGTCCTGGCGAGTATGTGGGAGCAAGGCAAAGGGGATGCGAGTCTCGCATCCCCTTGTGGTGACGTTTGCCACTGCGCTTGCGTGCTTAGGACTTTTCGCCCTTGGCTTCCTTGATGGCGGCGATGACTTCTTCGCTATGGTTGTTGACCTTGACGTCCGGCCATACCTTGATGACCTTGCCGTCGGGTCCGATGAGGAAGGTGACGCGTTTGGCGATTTTGTTCGGTCCCATGGCGAGGACGGGAACGCCGTACTGATCGACGACCTTGTGCTCGGGGTCGGCGAGGAGCTTGAAGGTCAGGTTCTCCTTGGTGCAGAAGATCTTGTGGCTGTCGGCGGTGTCGAGGCTGACGCCCAGGACGGCGGCGTTTTCCTTGTCATACATGGCCTGGTCGCGCTGGAAGTTGTGCGCTTCAATGGTGCAGCCCTGGGTCTGATCCTTGGGGTAAAAGTACAGGACGACGTACTTGCCCTTGTACTGATCAAGGCTGACCTGCTTGTCTTCCTGCGAGGGGAGGGTGAAGTTGGGCGCCTTGGCGCCGGGCTCGAGCATGTCAGATGCTCCGGCTGCGATAGCGAGACGTGCGGTGGCGCCGATGGCAAGCACCGAGACGAGCAACATGGACCACAAACCTGTGCGCTGCATAACTGCTCCTTCGGAAGCTCCGCTTCCAGTTACGAAAATTGGTAAGACCTTACGGCGTCCAGTATGACTCACCCAGAGGCACGTGGACAGAACTACGATCGCGCATTTTGATGGGGCAGTTGTTCATTGTTTGTCACTGGTGCAGTTTGTGTGCAGATTCAGGCGGGACGTGGGATGCCGATGACGGCAATGCCGGCGGCGTCGGCTTCGCGGACCATTGCGGCTTCGTCGAAGAGCAGGGTGTGGCCTGCTTCGATGGCGAGGCAGGTGGCGCCTGCGCTGCGCATGGCCTGGATGGTGGGGACGCCGACGACGGGAACGTCGAAGCGCTTGTCCTGATTTGGCTTTGCGACCTTGACGACGGTGAGTGCGCGAGCAAGTATGGAGGCGTCGTCATGGAGGGTGCGCATGAGGTCTCCGGCACGTGCGATGGTGGCGTCGGTGCCTTCCATGGCTTCGACGGCGACACAGGCGGCGGCGGCGATGACGACGGTCTGGCCGAGATCGAAGCCGGCAATGCCGCGCGCGACGGTGAGACCGTAGTCGATGTCGGCTTGTTCGGCTTCGCTGGGACCCCGCGCTGTCAGCGTACCGGGTTTAGCGAGCATGGGTTCGAGGTAGGCGGTGGAGCTGATGAGCTGGATGCCGTCGTCGCTCAACACCTTCGCAACCGCTCCCAGCAGTACATCGGTCGAGCGCGTGCGGAGGCTCATGAGGAGCTTGGCGAGGCGCCAGTCGGGGCGGATGGACGAGAAGATTTGCTTGTGACGGACCTGGCCGGCCATGACGGCGTTGGTGACGCCTGCGCGCTGGAAGGTTTCGATGAGGCGCGAGAGTTCGCCGAGGCTCATCCAGTGGACTTCCATGCCGGTGTCGGCGGCGGCACGCGTGTTCATTTCGGGGTCGGTCTCTTCGTTGATGGCGGCGACGACGACGTGGAGGCCGCGTGCGCGTGCTGCTTCGAGGAGAAGGAATGGGAAGCGGCCGTTGCCGGCGATGAGGCCGAGTTTTTCTGTCACGGTGTTGCGTACTCCATGGGTGCAATCAGTATCGCCCAGACATGCGAGCGGGCTGCGCTATGCCTGTGCTTCAATGGCAGCATGATTTCGTCGATGCTCCGTAGTGCGCCGGCGGCTGCGCTTGCCGCCTCGTTGCTGTGTGTCTCCGCTCTTTGCGCGCAAATGGATAGTGCGCTGAAGCCTCTGATCACGGAGCAGCGGATCACGCATCCGCAGGCTGGTGCTACCAGCGAACGCGGATCGTTGAATGGGGTTCCGTATCGGATTGAGATACCGGCGAAGTGGAATGGTTCGGTGCTGGTGTTTTATCACGGGTACTCGTATGTGCCGTTTGGGCCGGAGCTGGATAAGCCGCTGACGAGCCAAGAGACGCCGGAGTATGAGCGCGGGTATGCCGTGATTCAGAGTGCTTACTCGCGTACGGGACGGGCGCTGGAGCAGGCGTTGCCGGAAACGGACCGGCTGCGCGAATACTTTATTGCACAGTACGGGAAGCCGAAGCAGACGTTCGTGAGCGGCGGATCGATGGGCGGCGCGCTGACCATGGTGACCATGGAGCAGCGGCCGGAGGCGTACGACGGTGCACTGGCGCTGTGTGGGCGGCTAGGGCCTACTGATCCGCCGATGCAGCAGCGCTTCGCGTTTCGTGCAGCCTTTGATTTTTACTTTCCCGGTGTCATGCCGCCGCTTGTTCCTGTGTCGGAAGGCTACATGGATACGGATGAGAATCGTGCAAAGGTGATGGCCGCGCTCAAGTCCGATCCGGTGAAGGCAAAGAGGCTGCGCCACCTGATGGACCTGCACAACGATGAAGACGTCGCGCATATGATCAGCTACATCGGCTTTGTGGTGGGCGATTACCAGCGCAAGGCGGGCGGGAATCCCTTTGACAATCGTGACCTGATCTATCGCGGCACCGACCCGGATGGGCGCGCGAGCGACGACGAGCTGAATGATGGCGTGAAGCGCTATGCCGCCGATCCGATTGCACACCAGTGGCTGGTACGGAACTACACGCCGACAGGCAAGGTGCTGAAGCCCATGCTGGCGCTGGCGACGACGTATGACGTGTTGATTCCGGCGGCAACCATTGCCACGTATCCGCAGATTATCGCTGGTGCTGGGTTTAGCCAGAACTTCGTGCAGCAGTATGTGCATCGCGACGGCCACTGCACCATGAGCGCGGACGAGGTGGGCCGCGCGTTTGATGAACTTGTGGATTGGGTGAACAAGGGCAAGGCTCCCCAGGGCGGCTTGGAGCCGTAACATCGCGGACGCGGAGCGCGGTGTTCTACCCTGTGTGGTATGACTCGTTCTCTCGCCACTGCTGCTTTGCTGCTCACCGTCTCAACTGCTGTCGCGCAAAATCCGGCAATCGACAGGATTCGTGCCGATGCCGGGTTCCGGCAGACGGCGGAGAAGGAATTTCGCGCGTATGAGGTGGGCCTGTCCACGCATTGCAACACGGTCGATGTGGCGTGGAACCTGGCGAAGGCGAAGGTGTATGGGCAGCCTACGCTGGGCGCGGATGGTGGTGTGGTGAATGCGACGTGGGTGGAGTCGGCGCCGGGGACGGCGTGTGGTGCGTCGCGACGGTATCGCGTGCTGGTGGCGATTCGCGGAGGCAAGGCGAGGGTGGCTGGGCTGCTGCCGGGCGACAGCTTTGCCAGCCCGCAGCTGGAAACAGATGCGCAGAAGCCGCTGGCGGCAGCGACGGCAGCGTTTGTGGTGAAGGGGCAGAAATGTGCGGTGGATGTGCTGGATACGCGGTTGGTAGGCGAGCCGCCCGCGGCCACGAATCAGCGGTGGAACGAGATGTGGACCGTGGCGACGTGCAACCGGAAGCTGAATGTGCCGATCGAGTTTGTGCCGGATACCGTGGGTGAGGGTACGAGCATCAAGATCGAGTCGAAGGCGATTACGGTGGCGCCGTGATGGATGCTAACGAGCAACGGGATGTTATGAAATTCGCATACCGGATATTTGGGGATGTTGCGAGAGCAGATTCGTGGCTTAAGCGTCCGAAGGAGCGTTTCGGCGGACGCACTCCGCTCGAAATGCTTGAGACTTCTGAAGGTACTGAGCTTGTTGTGGAGATGTTAGGTCAGATTGAACACGGGATGTTCGCGTGAGGCTCGAGCTGCCTAAGGTTAGCGGTGCGGTCTCAAGGTGACCTCACTCGCTTCGTTGATGTTAGGCCGAGTCATGGGTAGCGATCAGATCTAGGCCGCTTTACGGACCTTTGAGCGGAACATTTCATTGAACTGCGAGAGCGAGTGCGATTGAGGGATTGAGCGCGGATTCCGTTCAGACAGCTTCGTGACGCCAATCGCCAGCTGTCCATTCGTGCTATCGGCACGACCTTCCAGAAGGTCTATCGGAAACTCGCCAGCGTACACTTCTTCAAATCCTAAATCTGTTAGTTTTAGGCAGATCAAAAGATCCGGCGCTTTCAGTTCAGTGGCGTTGCTCCAGCGAAATCCGTACGATTTGCCCTGCTTGCCGGTGAGCTTAATCTGAACGGTTTGACTGCTGTATCTGGTTCGGGCATCGATTTGTGGGGTAGAGCAGGCTTCCAGTTCAAGGTCATAAATATATTCAGCAACAACCTCTCCGATGCTTCCCACCAAGTGTCCGTCTGGAGTAAAGGGGCGGCCGGAAAAGAGATCGCCTAGTCGCTGTGTGGTCCGATAAAGGTCTGCAATCAATTGTGGGATCTCTGAAAGAGACTTGTGATGATTTCCCGGTGCGAAGTCTCGAAATAGGCCCGCAATCGATAAATCCTCGTCGAGCTCCGGCCAATGAATGCCGTCACCATCCGCGATCAGTCTGAAATGTTCACGCTGTTGCTTTGTCGCCGTGGAGAGTGATTTGACTTTAGCGAACGGCACGTAAAAGTGACGTCCATCTCTCAGCGAAATCGACAAGCCTTCGGTGTCCGGGCTCACCGAAGTCGCCAAGAGGTCCTGATCATTTTGTGAAGAATGCAAACCAAGCCTCCAGGAATTGCTGACGATGTGATTCCACGATCTTCTCGATCTCCGTTAGCTCATGAGACCGAAATCCGCGGACTTTCGCAAGTCGAACCGGTGTCAACCAGTATTTGGCTTTCTTCTCTCTAGCTTCTACATGCACATGTGGAGGCTCGTCGTTTTCGTTGGCATAGAAGTGAAAGCGGTACGGGCCAATGATAAGAAGTGTCGGCATTGGATTACTTAATAATGCCGCGCTCGCTTTTTGCGATGAATTCGGCCAGGTAGGCTACGCGGGGGCCAAATTCGCCGCTCTCTACTTTTTCGCGGATGGCGGCGAGGGCTTGCGTGGTGTTTAGCTTGCTGACTTGCAGGAGGCGGTAGGCCTGGCGGAGTTGCTTGATCTCGTCGGGGGTGAAGCCGCGGCGTTCCAGGCCGACCTTGTTGATGCCGAAGGCTTTGTTTTCGCGGCGCACGCTGGTGAGCGAGTAGGGCAGCACATCCTGTGTGATGGTGGTGCCGCCGCCGATGTACGCGTATGCGCCGATGGTGCAGTACTGGTGGATGGGCGCGTTGGCGCTGATGACGGCGAAGTCTTCTACCGTGACGTGGCCGGCGAGCGTGGCGCCGTTGGGAAGAATGCAGCCGTTGCCGATGTGGCTGTCGTGGCCAATGTGGACGTAGGCCATGATGAGGCACCCGTCGCCGACTGTCGTCTCGCCGCCGCCGCCTGCAGTGCCGCGGCTGATGGTGACGTTCTCGCGGATGGTGTTGCCGCTGCCGATGGTGAGCTTTGTGGGCTCGCCCTTGTACTTGAGGTCCTGCGGGCTGCAGCCGAGCGAGGTGAAGGGGAAGACGCGGTTGTCGTCGCCGAGAGTGAGGTGGCCGTCGAGGACGACGTGGCTGACCAGATCGCAGCGCTCGCCAAGCACGACGTCGGCGCCGATGGTGCAGAAGGGGCCGATGGTGCAGCTTTCCGGGACCGTGGCTCCGGGCGCGATGATGGCGCTGGGATGAACGGGCATGGTTAGACGAGGCCCTCGGGCAGCATGACGGGATACTGCTGCGGGTTCGATTCGCCTGCGGTGACGGTCTCTGCCGGGGCTGGTTCTACCGGCTTCGCGCCGGGGCGTGGGACGATCTGGCAGGTGACCGTGGCTTCGCAGGCGAGCTTGCCGTCGACGCGGGCTTCGCCGCGCATTTTGACGGCACGGGAGCGCCAGTTGATCACGGTGACTTCAATCATGAGCTGGTCGCCGGGTACCACGGGGCGGCGGAACTTTGCCGAGTCGATGCCGGTGAAGACCATCAGCATGTTGTCGCGGTCTGGGTATTCGCGGAGCAGGAGCGCGCCGCCGGCCTGAGCGATGGCTTCGACGATGAGGACGCCGGGCATGAGCGGATAGCTGGGGAAGTGGCCCTGGAAGTGGGGTTCGTTGGCCGTGACGTTTTTAAGGCAGAGGATGCGCTGCTTCGGCTCGACCTCGAGAACACGGTCGATCAACAGGAGGGGGTAGCGGTGGGGCAGGAGCTTCATGATCTCCTGGATATCCATCGCGCCGGTGGTGCTGGGGCTTTCACTCATGACTTAGAGCAGTATAAGTGCCGAGCATGGGTTCATGGGCGTGTGCCTCATGCCGCGTGGCCCCCAAAAAAGCCGGATAGCCTTTTAGGCTATCCGGCTGGACCAATGAGGAAAGACTTGGGTTAGAAGTTGAGTTTGAGAGCGAACTGGTAGAGGCGTGGCGTGTAGTTCGCGTCCACGGCGGTGATGGTGCCGAAGGCTGAGTTACCAAGCTGGGTATTGCCATCGCCCTGGTTGACGATCCAGTTCGGTGTATTGGAGATGTTGTAGGCCTCGGCGCGGAACTGCAGCTTGGCGCGCTCGGTCACAGCGAAGTCCTTGAAGAGCGACAGATCGATGTGGCGGAAGTGCGGTCCCATGAGCGAGTTACGTTCTACGTTGCCGATGGTGCCCAATGCCTGATAGGGCAAGTTGTTTGCAGGGTTGATGAATGCAGCGGTATTAAAGAAGTTGAAATTACTGCGCTTGCCGTTTGCGTTACCGACCTGGCTGGGACGGTCACCGCCACCGTTGTTGATCGGTGTTGCACGGTTGCTGTATGGCCCGTCGTTGCCGCACCCGCAGTTGAGTACGGAGAACGGCTTGCCGCTCTGCCATACCGTGATGGTGTTCATCTGCCAGCCGCCGATAGCGAAGGTCTCAAACTTGTTGCTGTAGTGGTGACCTGCCGCGAACTGGTAGTTGAGTGAAAGAGCGAAGCGGTTCTGGATGTCGTTTTCCGCGACACCGTAGTCGATCTGGCGGATGCGGGTTGGGTCGGCGTTGTAGGCGCCCTGCTTGCCTTCCTGCGAGAAGCCGGTGACATCGTTCATGCCCTTGGCCCAGGTGTAGTTCGCATCGAACGCCAGGCCCTTGATGAAGCGGCGCTGGAAGCTCATCTGGAGGGCGTTGTAGTTGGAAACGCCTTCGCTGACCAGCCAGCCAACACTGCCAAGGTTAGGCAAAGCAGCATTAAGTGGACGTGTGCTGGAGAAGTTTGGCTTGCCTGTCAACGGATTCAGGGTGACGGTATCTGCAGGCTTAGGGACGTTGATGTCGTTGATCGTCTGAGGCAGGTGCTGGCCGATGTTGCCGACGTAGCCGACCGTCAGCACGTTGGAGCCGAACTGCTCCTCGAGTTGCAGGTTGAACTGCTGGATGAGAGCCGAGCGGAAGTTGGAGGATTCGGCAATGAAGGAGAGGCTGGGGCTGTTGATGGTCTGTGCTGCGGGTAGGGGCAGGCCCTGGCTGAAGGCGGTGCTGGCGCCAGGGATTGTTGCACAGTCAGCGTTGGTAGCCGAGGCAGCGACTCCCTGCGACGCCTGGATCTGGTAGCCGAGGGTTGAGACGCAGTTGGGTGAGTAGACGGAGACGAACGGAGCGTTCTTCAGGTCGGCGTTGGAGGTGTAGTTGCCGGGGAAGAAGCTGAGTCCGTAGCCACCACGCACGACCATCGTCGGCGAAACGGAGTAGGAGAAGCCGACACGCGGAGCGAAGTTGCTGTAGTCGGTCTTGATGCCGGCGTGAGAGTCGACGCCGTTTGTGCTGGCGATGTGAAGCGCGTTCCCAACGCTGTTGGCGGGCAGCGAGATGGCCTGGTTGTAGTCGAAGTTGGAGATACGGTTATGCGCTTCGCTGAACGGCGTGAAGACGTCGTAGCGGACACCGTAAAGGATGGTGAGGTTGGGACGGATCTTCCAGGAATCCTGTGCGAAGAAGCTGGGCTCGGTGGTGCGGTAGTCGGGCGGTGTCAGGTCGTAGTTGCGGCTGGCGGCGGAGAACGCACCCACTAGTGAGCTGGCGAGCTGGTTATCCTGCTGCTTCTTCTGGTTGCCGGCGACGTTGTCGCTGATGAGGCCAAAGGTGTACTGGCCGCCCGGGAAGGCGCTCTGTACATTGCGGGCCTGGCGGCGGATGTAGCTGGCGCCGAACTTCAGGTTGTGGTTGCCCTTGGTCCAGCTGACGGTACCGGCGTACTGGAAGGTGTTGTCGATGTCCTGCAGAGGAACGTAGGCGCCGTCACCAATGTCGGAGAACGGACCGAACTGGATAGGCGTGAGCACGTTGCTGAACTGGTTGAAGTTCATGTTGGAGCCGAAGCCGACCTGCGTGTCCGCGTTCTTGCCGTAGTTGAGAGGCAGCGACAGGTTATTGATGCGGGTGAAGCCTGCCTTCAGGTCCACGAGGAGGTTCTGGCTGAAGATGCGCGTGTAGTCGAAGGCGAATGCCTGCGCGCTGTTGGTTGCCGGGCCGGCGAAGATGTAACGACCGCCGGAGATCTGCAGGCCATTGACGGTGCCCAGAGCCGGGGGCGTGATCGAGTTGACCTTGTTGTAGTTGTACCGGCCAAAGAACAGGTTCTTGTCGTTGAACTTGTGGTCGATACGGACGTCAAAGAGGTTGCTGAACTGTGTCTTATTGGGGCTGATGACGTAGTTGTTTGTCAGCGCGCCTGCTCCGCCGGCATTTGGCGCGGGAAAGAGCTTGAGGTAGTTAAGCGCGATGGGGTTGATGGGCAGCCCCTGCGTGCCCGCTCCTGAGTTGACCAGCAGCTGAGGGGAGCCGCCAGCGAGGCTGTTGATGTCGTTGTACTCGTCAATGGTGGGGACGGTGCTGGTGTAGGTGACGCCGTTGACCTGACGGAAGCCTTCGTAATCGCCAAAAAAGAAGGTGCGGTCTTTCCAGATGGGGCCGCCTATAGAGGCTCCGAACTGATTCTGGCGGAGTTCAGGCTTGTTGCCGGAGGTCTGGAGGACCTGGCGAGCGTCGAAGATGTCGTTGCGAAAGTACTCGTAGGCGCTGCCATGGAACTGGTTGGTGCCGGACTTGGTGACGATGTTGACCACACCGCCTGCGGTACGGCCGGCTTCCGGAGCGTAGCTGTTGGTCTGGACGGTGATTTCCTGGATGCCTTCCACGTTGGGGCGGACGCCGCTGGTGCCGATGACACGCTCGTTGTTGTCGAAGCCGTCGATGATGAAGTTGTTGAGGGTGTCGTCCTGGCCGTTGACTGAGAACGAGGACGACTGCCGGCGATCATCGGGGCGGCCACCGCTGGTGAGGCCGTTGCCCGGACCCTCGTTTGCGCCGGGGACGAGCTGGACCAGCTGGACGTAGTTCCGGCCGTTGAGCGGGAGATCCTGCACGGCCTGCGCCGTCACCGTGGAGCTGACGGTTGCGCTCTCAGATTGGAGGAGCGGTGTCTGGGCTTCGACTGAGACAGTTTCCGAGACGTTGCCGAGCTGAAGATGGGCGTCGCTGCGGGCCCGGTCACCGGCTTCCACGGCAAGGTCAGGGGTATTGGTTGCCTTGAAGCCGGGCGCGGTTACTGTGATGCTGTAGTGACCAGGCTGCAGGAGGGTGAAGGTGTATTCGCCGATGGAGGTGGTTGTGGAGGTGCGGATGTCATTGGTGGCGAGATTCTTGATCTGAACCTGGGCGTTGGCGACGACGGCACCGGAGGCGTCAGTGATGGTACCGAGGATGTCGGCGGTGGTGAGCTGGGCGTGCGCGATGGGCGCCACGCCGAGGACGGCCGCGAAGGCGAGTCCCGCCGTCACGTGACGAACGAATGGGCTGGAGCACTGGCCAGTGCGGAATAGGTACTTTCGATTGTTCATTAGGAGTCCTGTTTCTATGCCGGTTTAGGCTTTTTCGTTAGGGGTGGATTCGGCGGCCCCGTTGGCGCCCGAATAAAGGATTGGCTGCAAACCCCCGAAGACTAGGGACTCGAAACAACGGCTGTGCAGGTGCCTTCGGGTATGTCACCTGTCGTAAAGCGCTAAATCCCTGCAAACAAGAGGGGGGTAAAGAGAGGTAAAGAGGTTGCGCAGAGCCTATTTATAGGCCTATCCTTCTCTGTCAGTTCGAAAGCGAAGCAAACAGATGTCGATAATGCATGTTGATCCTCCCGTACTACCCTCCGCTCCCGCAGAGGAGCATCCGGTTGTGCGCAAGCAGCTCGAACGGCTGCTGCAATCGAGCCACTTCCGGAACAGCAGGCGGTATCCGGCGCTACTGCGATTTATCGTGGAAGAGGCGCTTGCGGGGCGCGGTCTGCTGCTGAAAGAGCGAACGCTCGGCGTGGAGGTGTTTGGACGAGCACCCGATTACGACACGTCATCAGACCCGATTGTGCGAGTTACGGTGGCGGAGGTACGGAAGCGGATTGCGCAGTACTACCATGAAGATGCGCATGCGTCGGAGGTGAGAATTGAACTCAACCCTGGATCGTACGTGCCGGAGTTTTTGCCGGGACGCGAACCGGAAGAGCATACCCATGAACCGATTATCGAGACGGTAGTTGCAGAGCCAACTGTCCTGCGGAAAAGCCGATTTGCATTCGGCATGCGTAGCCGGATTCTCGCGGCAAGCATTCTTGTTGTGGCCGCACTCGCAGTCGCAATCGGCACATGGCGATGGAAGCAGACGGATGCCCTGGAGCAGCTTTGGGGCCCGGTGTTTGCTACGCCCGGCGACATTAAGTATTGCCTGCCGATGAATGCGCGGAAGAATGGGAAGGGTAACGCCGACACCACAAAGGACGCGATCGCGCACGCACTTGACCTGTCGGATACGCCACTGCCGGCGAGCGGGACGTTTTTCGACCATCAGCTGCTTGGCGAGAACGTTGTCTATTCCGATGTGGTGGCGATGACGAAGCTGGAGGCTGTGGTGGAACGGCAGCGGCGCCCGGTACGTGTCCGGCTGAATCTATCGACAAGCCTTGCGGACTTGCGGGAAGGGCCGAGCATCTTTATCGGTGGGCTGGATAACCAGTGGACGCTGCAGTTGCTGGAGCCGCTGCGGTACAAGTTTGCCGGTAATGACGACGATGTGTACTTTATTCGCGATACCAAGCAGCCCGACAACAAGCAGTGGAGTGTGCGGCTGCATGACAAGGTGACGACGATGAATCGGGATTTTGCGCTGGTGGCGCGCGTGCACAGCGAACAGTTTGGGCAGACCGTGATGATTGTTGCCGGCATTGGGATGAGCGGGACGGCGGCGGCAGGCGAGTTCCTGGCCGATCCCAAGCAGGCGAAGGAATTGCAGAAGATGATGGGCGGCGCGCTGAAGGACCACGACTTTGAAGCGGTGCTGCAGACCGATGTGGTGGATGGGATTGCGGGGCCGGCAAAGATTGTGGCGCTGGATGTCCGTTGAGCGAAGGTGCTTGGCGAATTACGAGCACGGGTGCATGTCGCCTTGAGGATGAGGCGTCGACGATAACGCCCGCAGCTCGCGACAGCGTCTAGTCCTTGTGTTTGCCGATGGGCGCATTGGGCTGGAAGAGCGCTGGATCGACGGCCTTGAATTCCATCTTCTCGACGAAGCGCTGGGCGACCATGTCTCCGTTGAGATAGCGGGTGGTGACGTAGGGGACCGGTATGCCCTGGATGTCGTGGAAGTCGCTGTACTCTTCCACGTCTTCGTCGAAGTCTTTGTAGATGTTGTTGCGAAATTTGAAGATGCGGCGCAGGGGCAGGTGCGTGCTCTTCTCGATGTCGACTTCGAGGTCGTTGTTGTCTTTGTCGATGAGGTCGACCTTCTCGACTTCGCGGCGTGCTACGACGCCGGTGCCGCCGTAGATGAGCAGGGTGCCGGGGTCGGTGAGCCAGTTGTTGGCGATGCTGTCGAGCGAGTAGCGGATGCGGCGGAAGTACTCGTCCTGGATCTCTTTAGGAAGAGTTTTGCGGCCTTTATAGGTAATTTCAACGCCTTCGTTGTCGGTCCAGACCTGGACGATATCGCGCTTTTTTGTGAGCTCGATGCGGTCTTCAAACTTGTTGCCGGGCAGGACGTGGTGGAACTGGGTATAGTCGGCGACGCCGGTGGGATTGTTCTTGTAGAAGGTGGAGGTGTGGCCGACGAGGATGTAGTCGCCGCGGTGCAGCCACGTGGTGCCGCCGAGCGCGTTGAACATGGCGTTAAGGGCTGCGCGAGCCTTTGCCTCTTCGACACCGTCGCCGGGCTTGGGCTGGGTGACGACGATGTTCTCCTCCGGCCTGGGCGGTTGTTTGGTCGGACCTTCGTAGCGCCTTTGCTCTTCCGGTGTGACTTCGAGACGGCGCGGTTTGTCGTCCTGGTTGGTTGTCTGCGCCGGCGGGCTCTGAGTTGATGGTGCTTGCGCATGCGCGGCGGCCAGGCCAAGACATAGCAATGCTGCGAGAAGCTGTGCGGTGCGGAGCCATAGCAACGGAACGCCGATGCGAAGTTGCATGCTACCCGGATTGTCTGTTGCGCGATTCATTAGCGTATGTACCTTGCTCATCCGACTAATACTGCGCCGCCGTTGACGTTGAAGATTTCGCCTGAGATGAAGCCTGCCCAGGGTGTGCAGAGGAAGAGGATGGGGCCTGCGATTTCGTCAGGGGTGGCGACGCGTCCGAGCGGGATGGCGCTGAACACTTTCTTAGACGACGCTGGGTCGTTGAGGGTGCTTTCGGTCATGCCGGTGTGGACCCATCCGGGTGCGACGCAGTTGACGTAGATGCCCTGTCCGGCGAGCTCGGTAGAGAGGCCCTTGGTCATGCTGATGATGGCACCTTTGGTGGCGGCGTAGTCGGCGTGGAAGGCTTCGCCGCGCTGGCCTGCGGTGGAACTGACTAAGACGATGTGGCCACGTGCGCCTGGGGCGGGTGCGGGTTGGCTCTGCGGCTGGTTCTGCGGCTGGTTCTGCGGCTGGTTCAGCATTTGGGCGACAGAGGCGCGGATGAGGCCGAAGACGCTGTCGAGGTTGATGGCGAGGGTGGTGGACCACTGGGCGTCGGACATGGCGTCGATGGGCGTGTCGTGCGGCGGCCAGATGCCGTGGTTGGCGATGAGGCAGTCGAGCCGGCCAAAGTGCGCGACGGCCGCGGTCACGAGGGCATTGCCGTCCGCGGCGGAGGCTAGTTCCTGACGGATGGCGAAGCAGTGGTTGGGGCCGCCGAGTTCGTCTTGCAGAGCGATGGCCTGGGTCTCGGCGGAGCGATAGCTGAAGGCGACACGCGCACCGGCCTGGCGAAAGAGGCGGACTGTGGCGGCGCCAATGCCGCGCGAGCCTCCGGTGATGAGGGCGACGCGGCCCGCCAGCGAGAGTACGACGCCTGGAACGTTTGGTCCGGACATGGTCACAACGCTAGCCGGTTCCGATGGGTTGAGCAAGCTGGCTTTGTGGCACGAGATTACGCCAGCGACATCGTGGAATTCTGCAGTACCTCGCAATCTTCTTGTTGCATGCAGGTATGCCTGCCGGGTAAGCTCCCACAATCGAATTAAGAAGCCTTTCAGACATGAGTTTCCTGTTTGTCTTGTACTTGACAGGTGCTTCACGCTTGTACTTAGCAGGTGCTTCACGCGAATACGAATGCATGAAATGGGGTACGAACACCATGGCACACGTGCTGGCCTTCCGGCATCCCCTACGGGCCCGGTTCCTGAGTGAGATAGCAACCGCGTTGCGCGGGTGCTTGGCAGTTACCCTGGCGGTTGCCGCCGGTATGGCTTTACCTGCAGGTAGGGTGCAGGCGCAGAGTGCGCGACCGGCAGTGACTCCTACCAACTACACCTCAATCGTTATCTTTGGGGACTCGCTATCAGACACGGGGAATGATGCTGCGGTGAGTTCGGCCAAGTACACCGTGAATGCCCAGGTTCCCGGCCCAGCGAGTGGGTACACAAACGGACGCTTTACAGACGGGCTGGATACGTTACCCGCTGCGCGGAACTATACCGGTGTGTGGATCGAGCAGCTTGCGGCCAAACTTACAGCGCATCCTGTTGTGCTGAATTCGCTTGCCGGCGGCAGCAACTATGCGTATGGCTTTGCAACCACCGCAACGGGCACCACCACATTTACCTACGGTCCTGGCAATGCTCTGTCATTTCCCGTGAATAACGTGGGACTGCAGGTTACGAACTATCTGGCCGGCCATCCTACGATTACGCCTTCTACCCTGTTTGTAGTGTGGGCGGGCGCGAACGATCTGATTGCGGCTACGAGCACACAGGACATCATCAACGCGGCGACGCGTGACGTGGGCATTGTGCAGCAGTTGATTGCCGCAGGCGCAACGAACATCGTTGTGCCCAATTTGCCGCCGTTGGGACTGGTGCCGCGCTTCAACGGCACGGCTGCTGTGTCTGCGCAGGTGAGTGCCGCTGCTCTGGGATTCAACCAGGCGTTGGCGGTGGGGCTCGGGCAGTTGGCTGCAGCGACGGCAGGTGCGGGCGTCCACCTGTACTCGCTCGATACGTACACGCTCTTCAACACGATCGTGGCGGAGCCCACAGCGCTTGGCTTTGCCAACGTGACTGCCAGCTCGCAATTAAATGTTGCCGTCAACCCTGACACGTATCTCTTTTGGGACGACCTGCACCCGACCACCTTTGGCCACAGCCTGCTTGCTGCTGCGGCAGCTACGTTGATCGGTCCGGGTATCGGGACGAGTGTGTCGATCGCTTCATCCAATGGGAACGCGAACCTGAATGCGCCTGTGACCTTTACGGCGACGATTGCCGGGAGTGGCGGCGTGCCGATGGGGCCTGTTTACTTTATGGACGGCATGACGACGCTGGGCACTGCACTTGCCCTTGGCACGACATCCACCACGACGGCCACCTTTACCACGGCAACGCTCGGTGCTGGAACCCACACCATCACGGCTGCATTTAACGGGGTAAATGGGTACGGTTCTGCCGTGTCGCCGGTGTATATGCAAACGGTAACGCCACCAAGCTTCGCCGCTGCTCTTTCGCCGGCAACGATCACGGTACCGCGCGGCGCGGCTGGTATGACGACACTGTCACTGACGCCTGCCGGCGGTTACACGGGCAGCTTTACCATTGCGTGTGGGACAGTTCCGGCGCACTTCGCCTGCACGCCGTTGACGACCGCACTCAGCATTACCGGAACGGCGGCCGTAACGTCTTCCATTGTCTTCGACACCAACTTAGGGACTGCCCAGTTGGTATCTCCTACAGGAACATCCCATGGAGCACTGCTCTGCGGGGTCATTGGCCTGCCGTTGTTTGGCTGCATTGCCTTCCGCAGACGGTATCGAGGGCGTGTTGCGCTGTTCACACTGTTGTTCGCTGCCGTTGTCTTTGGGATGTCCGGCTGCGGGAGTGGGAGCAGTCAGTACGCGAACGATGCGGCTTCGGGAACCTATACCGTTCCCATTGTTGTGACGCCCGCCAGCGGGGCGGCTACGACGGTAACACTTACGGTCGTTGTGCAGTAAGTCATGTTTACCTATGTTGACGGCAGAACTGCGGGCTTGAGGGCCGTGGTTCTGCTGTCCTTACTTTGTTGCGGCGGACATGATTGGAAGCTGAGCAATACGTTCGGAAACCTTTCTTGCAGCAGCGGATATTGACAATCCTGCGCTGGTCGAGGCAGCCTTGTAGTTGCTGCGTAGGGCGCATCGGTGCAGACCGAAAAGGGCAATGCCCACCTACTGTATGTGGACACACTTGCGCCTATGCCGAATCTCGAAAACCTTAAGAAGCAAGCCAAGCAGTATCTGCGCTGGCACCGTGACGGATACTATCCCGTTGCAGCCCAGATGAGGGCCGCGTTGCCCCGGTTCCGTGACATGGGGATGCGCAGATATTGGCGTCAAGCTTCAGGCTCGCGGATGCCCAGGAGCTTATTGCGCGACAGATGGGGTTTGATGGTTGGCAGGCGCTCCTATCAGGAGCAGATGCCATGATCGATGTACCGAAACAGCAGACACAGCGTCCCACTCTCAGCGCGGTCGAGCCGCAACTCTTTGTTGCGAACGTCCGGAGTTCCTGCGAGTTCTACACGAGCAAGCTTGGTTTTGAGGTCGCGTTTCTGTATGGCGATCCACCGTTCTATGGGCAGGTATTCCGCGATGGTGTGCGGCTCAACCTGAGGATGGTGTGTGAGCCTGTATTTGCCGGCGATATTCGCAAGCGGCAGCAGCTGCTTTCGGTCTCCATTACAGTGGCGACGGCGAGCGAGCTGAAACAGCTGTTCCTGAGTTACCAGGCAGCGGGAGTTCCGATCCACCAGGCGCTCAAGAAAGAGCCGTGGGGAGCGCGGACATTTGTTATTTCCGATCCGGATGAGAATCTCATCCTGTTTGCTGGGCCTGCGGCCGATTGAGTTACTCGCAAGAGTGAAGCTGGCACGTTCTACACGCCACTCATGTCTTCGTTTTTGCGGCTGCGCGTTTCGCGCGGACGAGAGCGCGGTAGTCGCGGTCGTTGAGATCGGCGAGGCGCTGGACGCGGGTTGGGAGTTTGGCTTCGATGCGGTCGTAGGCGGCGCGCAGGTGCAGGTATAGGTCGCGCTCGGGGAAGACCTGCCAGTGTTCAAAGGCGATCCAGTGAGCGCGGGCGAGGTAGGGTGCAGGGCGGACGCCTTCGATTTCGAGCAGGTCAGGAAAGCGGTCGGGTGGGACGGCGAAGCCGCCGACGTGCGGGCCTCCCGGTTCGGGTTCGAGCATGGCGAACATCTTGCCGCCAACGGCTTTGTCGAAGACCCAATAGACGAAGTTATCCCACTGCAGTGTTTCTTCCACGCGGGGCAGCGAGAGCAGGAAGTCGCGGGTGCGGTGAAGGCTCATGACGTACCTCAACTTACGCGAAGGTGTTAGTGGGTATTGCGGACAGGGAATGATGCATGCAACTAAGTACCAGGCCTGCGACGCCTTTGCGCGATAGCTGCGGCAGGATATGGCGCGCAATTTAGCTGTGTGAAGAAGGCCCATAAAGGGATCTTTTACAGAAAAGAGATATTCAAGTGCATGATTTGATTGTTGGTATTGGCTTCCTTGCTATGGTTCTGTTACCTTGTTTCGTCGCCGGAATGTCCGGCAAGAAAGAAGCCGCGTAGGAGCGCACCAAAATGGGTGCGCCTGCCGGCAACACACAGGCAGGCAGCGCACATCGCAATAGGCTGCAAGAAGTGTGGGTGAGGTACTTCTATGCTGCTCGTTTTGAACGCTCTCCTGGCGCCTGTTGTATTGGTGCTGCTTTTCTCGTTTGCGCGCATGCTGGCCGATGCCACAGGGTCGCAGAAGGTGGGTCCGTCTCACCCGCACCAGAAGCTTTTCCACCCGTAGCGCTACCCTTCGATGGGCGGATGCCGCTAACTGGTGGTGCCCTTTATTTGCGCTGGCCGCTTAGCTTGGCAGCGGCTGCTGCTTTCTGATCGCCCTTGCGCTGCCCAGGAGTCTGCGTCTTCTTTGGCTTGCAGCTGCCTTTTTCGCCCTGAGCCTTGCCGGGTGTGGGCTCGTAGCCGGGCCAGCAGGCGTTGGCCGCGGACGATTTCTTGCCACCCTTCTTTGCGGCAGACTCCTTGCCTGGTGTTTTGTGGGTATCCGCACCGTTGATATGGCTGCGCTTGGCAGCGGTTTTGGTGTTGGCGGACTTTGTTGCGCCTTTTGCCGGCGTTTTCTTTGCGGGGGATTTCTTCGACGTTGCCATGCGAGGTTAGAGGTACGGTGGGCCTGTAACGTCTAGCGCGGGTTTAAGGCTGTTTCAACGCAGTCGCAAACGGATGGGGCCTTTTGCGGTAGCGGCATCGACGATGTGGCCACGCTGCGTGATGTCGATGCGTCCGGCGGCTACGAGTCGCTGGGCTGCTGCGCGGGCTGGTGCCATGAGCGGCTCCCAGTCGCTTCGATGATCGCTGGCTGCTGCGGCGCGAGCGGCTTCGCTTGGGCAGATCGTTTTGCCAGGTGCGCGGGCGTGCAATAGCTGAAGAATCGTGCGCTCCATTGGTTCTTCGTGCGGCGGTTTGGGCGTGGCGCGGGGCATGCGACTTCTATACTTAGATGCGTATGCCTACGTTCCCACCACTCGCCGAGCAGCTTGACCTGATCACCAAGGGCGCTGCAGAAATCATCCCGATGGACGAACTGACCAGGCGCATCGAGCAATCGATTGCGACGGGTAAGCCCATGCGCATCAAGGCGGGGTTTGACCCGACCGCGCCGGACCTGCACCTGGGGCACACCGTGCTGATGCGCAAGCTGCGGCACTTTCAGCAGCTGGGGCATACGGTGATCTTCTTGATCGGGGATTCGACGGCGCTGATTGGCGATCCGACCGGAAAGAGCGCGACGCGCAAGGCGTTGACACGCGAGCAGATCAGCGAGAACGCGAAGACGTATCAGGAGCAGGTGTTCCGCATCCTGGATAAGGATGTGACCGAGGTTCGCTACAACAGCGAGTGGCTGGATGCGCTGAGCTACTACGACATGGTGAAGCTGATGGCGCAGTTCACGCTAAGCCAGATGCTGGAGCGCGAAGACTTTCACAAGCGCTTTAACGCGGAAGAGCCGATTGCGCTGCATGAACTGATGTATCCCATTGCGCAGGGGTATGACTCCGTTGCGTTGGAATGCGATGTGGAGTTGGGCGGTACCGACCAGAAGTTCAACCTGATGCGTGGGCGCGATCTGCAGCGGCACTTTGGGCAACCGCCGCAGATTGTGCTGATGATGCCGATCATTGAAGGCCTGGACGGCGTGCAGAAGATGTCAAAGTCGCTGGGGAATGCGATTGGCGTGAACGAGCCGCCCTTTGAGATGTTCGGCAAGCTGATGCAGGTGAGCGATGCTCTGATGTGGCGCTACTGGACGCTGCTGACGGATTTGCCGCAGAGCGAGATCGACCACATGCAGGCGGAGGTTGCGGCGGGCACGCTGCACCCGATGACTGCGAAAAAGGCCATGGCTCGAACGATCACGGCGGGCTTCTCGTCAGCCGATGCTGCCTTGCGCGCCGAGGAGAATTGGACCACGCAATTCCAGAAAGGTGGAACAAGCGAGGACACGGAGCGTGTTTCGCTGGACAAGGCGGAGCTCGGCTACGAGATCGGTAGTCCTGAGTTGTTCGTTACGCATAAAGCGATTGCTACGATCGCAACCGATAAGTTGCTTGTTGCAGCAGGAATTGCCGGCAGCATGGGAGAGGCTCGCCGTAAGCGCAGTGAAAACGCCGTCAAGATTGACGGCGTCACGGCAACCGAGTTGCGCTTTCCGATGCCGTCGTTTCCTCTTACTTTAACGGTAAAGCTAGGAAAGAAGACGAAGCTGGTGACGGTAGAGTAAGTGGTGACCGTATAACTAAAGAAGTTCGACCACGAAACCCTGCCGGCGACTTGTGCAATCTATTTAGATCTTACGCGGCTGCTTCGTGACCGTGGCAGACCATGCGGTCTTTGCCGCTTTGTTTGGCGCGGTAGAGAGCGCTGTCAGCTGCGTCCACCAGTTCGTCAGAGGAAGAGCTGGACGAGCATAGTGCCACGCCGATGCTTGCTGTTACAACATCTTGTTCCCACGGGAAAGCGCGCAGGCTTCCAAGAATGCGCAGAGCCAGGCTTTCCGCGCCTTCAATGCCTGTGGAGGGCATGAGGATGGCGAATTCCTCGCCGCCGAAACGGCAGGCAATGTCTTCGGCGCGTTTGGCGCGATGGAGAATAGCGGCGACATGCCGTAGTACTTCGTCGCCGTAGGGGTGACCGAAACGGTCGTTGATGGTTTTGAAGTTATCGATGTCAATAAGCATCAGCGCCATGGATTGCTTATTACGCTGCGCTGCGATGACATTGGTTTCCAGCCGGGCGTCGAAGGCGCGACGGTTCCAAAGGCCGGTGAGGGAATCGGTAAGAGCCAGTGAGTTCAGCTTGCGATTGGCTTCTTCCAGTTCGTCCTGGATCTGCTGGAGATGCCGTTCGCGCTCCATGTGGTCAGAGATGTCGACGGAGCAGATGGCGAGAAGTTGTTCACCGTCGGCTATTTTGCAGGGGATGCGCATGCTGCGCCAGTAGCTGATCCTGCCGTCAGGCTCCGCGATTTCGACGAAGCTTTCGTGAGAGCGGCCGGAGCGCAGGACGTAATTGTCCTCGCGCATGATGTCGTCGGCGATGTGCTCATCCCACAGTTCGTGGCTGGTTTTACCAATCCATTCGGTGGTCGAGATATCGAAGCGCTGCGCCAGCTTCTGGTTGTAGAACTGGATGCGGCCGGCGCTGTCCTTGAGATAGACCTCAACGGGCAGGTTGTTGAGGATGGTGTTGAACATGGCGCTGGCGACCTCGCGCTCTTGCGCCATGCGCGCGACCAGCGCAGCGCGTTCGCGCAGTTGCAGACGCGTGCTGATTTGCCTGCCGAGCAGTTCGAGCGCGCGCACCTGCTGCGGCGTGAGCGTGGAGGGCGCTGTGTCCATGACGCAGAGCGCGCCAACGCGCGTGCCGTCGACCGTGGTGAGCGGCATGCCTGCGTAGAAGCGGATGCCGCCTTCGCAATGAATGGTGTTGAAGTGATTGTCAAAGCGCGCATCGGCGTGCGTGTCTTCCACCATCATGACGCTGTCTGCGAGTACGGTGAAGCGGCAGACTGCGTCCTGCATAGGCACGCGGCTTGCCAGCATGCCGACGGTGCCCTTGGTGTAGTTGCTGTCGTCGTCAAGGAGCGTCATGGCGCCGAGCGGCTTGCCGCAGAGAGCGGTGGCGAGCTCAACGATTTCGTCGAACTCCTGCTCGGGCGATGTGTCTGAGAGACCGAGCAGGCGCAGGAGTGTCTGCCGCGGTGTTTCCGTGGCGACGCCTGCAGCCGGCTCTGCGGAAAACGGGTTGCTCATGCGAAGTGTGCGACGCAGCGACGCTGCTGGATGTTCGGCGCTGCTAATCGATGAACTCAAGTGTACGGTGTAAGGTGTTATTCCGAATGGGCTTTTTCCTGCCATCGTATCGGAACGATACTGCCTCTTTTATCTCGCTCAAGGATCGTCATGGGCAGGCGATGATCGTGCGGAAAAAGAACGAGCCACCGTTCCGGCAAGCAGGTTGCGTAGAAGCGCGTCCGTTCTTCGATGGTGCGGAGCGGGTCAAGATCGAAGCCCATGGCCCAGCCGATGTCGAGATGTGCGGTAGTTGGGAGTAAGTCACTGATGAAGCACGCGTGCTCGCCCGCACTCTCGATGTGAACGGCCATGAGCTGGCGCGTGTGGCCTGGGAAGCATTCGATGCGAATGCCGGGGCAGATGGTTTCGCCAGTGGATTCGATCAGGCGCATCTGGCCGGTGGTGATCATGGGCTCGTAGTTATCGGGTACGTAGCTGATGCGGTCGCGTTCCCATTGGTGGCGACCGTGTTCGACTTCGCCGTAGTGTGCGATGTATTGCGCATTGGGAAAGAACGGGTGTGCCGTGCCGTTCTCGTCGAGCACGGAGTTCCAGCCGCAGTGGTCCCAGTGCAGGTGCGTGTTGATAACGAAGTTGATCTGCCCCGGTGCGATGCCTGCGGCTGCAAGCGATGCGGGCAGGCGCTCCTGCGTGGCGTAGATCTCTTTCAATTTGGGAGCAATCTTGTTGCCGAAGCCGGTTTCGATGAGGACGGTCTTACCGCCGATACGGACGATGACGCAGTTGAGGCCAAGCATGACGCGATTGAGTTCGTCGGGTTCGCTTTTCTTTGACCAGAGTGTTTTGGGAACCACGCCGAACATGGCGCCGCCATCGAAGCGGCAGGTGCCGTCGGTGCAGACGATGATGTCGGCATCGCCTACGCGGGCACGGCCGCGGATGAGGTCGTCGTCGTGGGTTGCGAGGGCGAAGATCGGCATGAGGGTTAGGGTAGCTGTTTTTTCGTTCGCGGAACGGATTGGGATGCGTCTGCGTACCAATCCGCAGATGAGTGAGAGTGTGGTGACCTGTGAGAGCGTGCCGCTCTACGAAGTTTCCGCATGCGATGGTTCAACGAGATGCGTAGTCGTGGGTAGCGTCTCCCAGCCCTGAAGGAATGAAGCGATGAAGAGTTTTGCTGCCGCGGCGTGGGTTGCCGCGCTTGCGATGTCGTACGCCTCTGCACAGACGGCTCCGCGGGATGGTGCTGCCTGCGTGGACGGTGGTGCTGCGCTTGCAGGGATCGTGCGCGACAGCACGGGAGCGACGGTTGCGGAGGCTGCGGTGACGCTGGAGACAGGCGAGGCAACGGCCACGCAGGCAGATGGCCGGTTTCGGTTTCGCTGCGTGGCGGCGGGGCCGCATAGGCTGCACGTTGCAGCGGAGAGCTTTGCGCCGGCGGATGTTGACCTTTCGCGTTCGCGTGGCGGAACAGAGGTTGCCGTTGTGCTGCGGCCTGAGGCTGTCGAGCAGAACGTGGAAGTCTCTGCAGCAGATGCAGCACGTGGCGTGGACAAGGTTGACACCGGGCAAACGCGGACACTGCAGGGAGACGATCTAAAAACGCTGGCGGATGATCCGGATGACCTGCTGCGCGAGTTGCAACAGATGACCGCAGGTTCGGGCGGCGATCCCAGTGCGGCGTTGATAACAGTGGATGGATTTCAGATGCCGGGACGACTGCCGCCCAAGTCTTCCATTGCGTTTATCAAGGTGAATCCCGACCTGTTTGCTGCCGAATATGGTGAGCCGCCGTACACGGGCGGCCGCGTGGAGGTGTACACCAAGGCGGGCCAGCCGCGGTATCATGGCGCACTGTTCCTGACATATGGCGGCTCGGCGTTGAATGCGCAGGATCCGTTCTCGATGTCCAAGGGCAAGCTGGGCAAGCAGCGGTTTGGCGCCGAGCTGAGTGGACCAGTGCGCAGGGTGGGCAGCGACTTTGCGCTAAGCCTGGAGCATCGCACGATTCACAACGTGGCCGTGGTGGACGCGGTCACACTGGATGCCAACGGCAACCAGGTACCTGTGGACCAGACGGTTGCGGCGCCGCAGGCACTGTGGAGCGCGACGGCACGGCTGGGGTGGCAGCTTGGGCCGAAGAACACGTTCAGTGCGACGTACCAGGCGAATGTGAACACAATTGCGAACATGGGCGTTGGCGGCTCGACGCTGGCAGAGGCTGGACGCGACGACACGACCTATGAGCATTCCCTGCGGTTTGTGAATGTGACGACCGCCGGGCCAAACTTTATGCATGAGGCACGCTTTGCCGTGCGCTGGATGGGTGACTTGTCGGTGCCGCACAGCACGGCGCCGCAGGTGCAGGTGGCGGGCGCCTTTACCGGCGGTGGCGCGGAACTGGGCGCGCAACAGATTCGTGGATTCGGCACTGAAGTCAATGACGACTTCATCCTGACAGCCGGGCCGCATACGCTGAAGGCAGGCGTAAACATGCGCATCTATCGAGAGCGTAATCGGATGACGCAAAACTTCAACGGCACCTATGTCTTTGGCGGAGGGTCTGCGCCTGTGCTGGATGCGAGTGGGAATGCCATTGCGGGCAGCACCATGACCATTACCGGTGTGGAGCAGTACCGGCGAGCGCTGCTGAACTTGCCGGGCGGCACGCCGACCGCCTTCACGGTGGTCACGGGCACACCGGAGATTGATTACACGCAGACGCGCGCCGCGTTGTTTGCGGAGGACGATTGGAAGCTGAAGCCGAATTTGAAGGTGTCATTTGGAGCGCGGTACTTCATCCAGAACGAGCCGCTCACGTTGTTGAACCTGGTGCCGCGCGCAGGCATTGCGTGGTCACCGGATAAGAAGCAGGCGTGGACGCTGAAGCTGCATGGCGGCTTGTTCAGCGGCACCTACTTTACGGAGGATGCGACGGAGTTTCGCCGGCTGGATGGCGTACACCGCATCATGAGTACGATCTACTCGCCGGTCTACGGCAACCCATTCGTGGGCGCGACGCCAATTAGCACGATCCGCACGCAGGCGCGGGGTTTTACTGCCTTCACGTTTTCTGAGGAGCAGTTCGAGGTGGACCGCGTGTTGCCGCACGGATGGAACATGATGGGCACGGTGTACTGGCTGCGTGGATGGAACCTGGGCCGCACTGCCAATGCGAACTCGCCTTTAAATGGCTTGCCGACTGGGCCGCGGCCCGGACCGGCGAACATGAACATTTTGCAGGCACAGAACAGTGGTTCCATGAAGGGACCGATTTACTTCGTTTCCGTGGAGCAGCATACGTTGAAGCGCTTCGGCATTTTCTTCGGGTATGCCGATGTGGATTTGCGCGACAACGGCGATAACAACACCTTCTTCACGCCGCAGAGCTCCGCAACGGATGCCGGTGAGTTTGCACGCCGCACCTTCCAGGACCAGTACCAGTTCTTCGGGAACTCTGTGGTGCACATGCCGGGCAAGGTGGATATCTCCGCGGATTACAGTTACGGCAGCGGCAAGCACTTCAACGTGGTCACAGGCTTTGACAACAATGGCGACGGTGACTTCAACGATCGCGCTACCTATGCGCGGCCGGGCGATCCGAATGCGATCGCGACACGCTACGGACTGCTGGTGGCAACGGGCGGCACCGGCGTGATGCCGCGCAACACGAGCACCATGCCATACCGCATCAACCTGGACACGAATGTGAGCCGCAGCTTTGTGCTGACGCCGCATGCGGCAAAGGAGCAGGTGAAGACCCTAAGCGTGAACGTCCGGTCGGCTAATGTTCTTAATCACACCAATGTGACAGGTGTTGGTGGCGTTCTTGGATCGCCTTTGTTTGGGCAGCCCTATGCCGCCAACACCGGTCGTCGTGTTGAGATCGGCGCCCGATACAGCTTCTAGATTCGTTTGTCTATTTCGAAGCTCAAGCAAGTGAAACCGTTTTTGACAGGATGAATGGAGTGCCTGCCACTTACTAGCATTGTAGAAAAGCCGCGCAACGCTGGATCTTTCGAGCGATACTTCTGCTTGATGAACTCCCGTATTTTCCTTTTGGCAACTTTAGTCATTGCGACGAACCCTCTGCTTGCGCAGAACGCGCCACCACAGCCGACAGCACCTGCGACTCCAACTGCGGATCAGCTGCTGCTAGGCGGGTACGGACCCTATCGTGCGAATAACGATCTGCTGCATTATGTGCTGACTGTACGCGTGAATCCTGATACCAGCAGCATCGTGGGCGATAACCAGGTTCGATTTCGCATGTTGGAGACAGGCACGCGTATACAGCTTGACCTGGCGCGGGAGTTGAACATCGACAAGGTGCTGTTTGCGGGTAGGCCTGTGAAGGTGACACGACAGGAGGAGTCGTTCTTCATCGACTTCCCGCGGCCTTTGCGCAAGAGCACGGTGAATACCGTGGATGTGTTTTATAGCGGCAAGCCGCGCAAGGCAGGACGGTTTGGCGGCATGTCCTACGAGAAGGATGCCGGTGGCAAGCCGTGGATATTTACAGCGTGCGAAGGCAACGGAGCGCGCGTGTGGTGGCCGAACAAGGATCAGTGGAAAGACGAGCCGCAGCAGGGTATTGACTTGCATGTGAGCGTGCCGAACGGATTGATGGATGTGTCAAACGGCCGGCTGATAGGGCACAAGGATCTTGGGGACGGGTACACGCAGTGGAATTGGCGTGTGACATACCCCATTAATAACTACGATGTGGCCTTGAATATTGCGGACTATGTCCACTTCGGCGATAAGCCGCTGGGTAAGTTGACGTTCGATTTCTATGCAAAGCCGGAGGACCTGGAAAAAGCCAAGATACAGTTTGCGCAGGCGCGTCCAATGATGGAGATATATACGAAGTACGTTGGCGCATACGCGTTTATGCGTGACGGCTATAAGTTAGTCCAGGTACCGTATGCCGGCATGGAGCACCAGAGTGCGGTCGCGTATGGCAACGGCTTCCACAACGGATATCACAACGTGGACTGGACCGGCGTTGGGATCAGCCCCAAGTTTGATTTCATCATCGTTCACGAGAGCGGCCATGAGTGGTTTGGCAACGCTATTACCGCGGCAGATCCGGCGGATATGTGGATCCACGAAGGATGGACTACGTACATGGAAGGTGTGTACGTGGAGGGTCGTTGGGGTAAGGATGAGGCCCTCCGTTATGTGAACGGGTATAAGAGCAAGGTGAAGAACGAGCGGCCGATTTTGGGAGCTCGCGGCGCGAACCGGGAGCCGCACGACGAAGACCAGTATTTCAAGGGAACGCTGTTTCTGAACACACTGCGCTCCGTTGTGGATGATGATGCGAAGTGGTGGGCTACGATGCATGGTTACTACGAGCACTTCAAGTACCAGACGATTCTTACGGAGGATGTTGTTGCGTACTGGAATCAGCAGCTGGGCCAGGATTTGACCCCGGTGTTTAACGAGTACCTGCGCCATGCTGCGTTGCCTATGCTGGAGCTGACGTTTGATGATGCGGCTGGTACCGTGCAGTATCGCTGGCAGTCGGATGAGCCACGCTTCAACATGCCGGTGAAGGCAGGTGATCCGCAACACTGGACGCTCCTGCATCCTACGGCGGACTGGCAGACGATGCCTGGAAAGCGCGGTGATTTTCAGGTAGCTACAACGCTGTACTACATCGATACGGAGATTGATGGCGTGCGGCATCCTGCGTATGTTGCGCCGCACAAGCCTTAACTGTGCATCCAAACCTGCATGACTGACGTTGTGAATGGCTATGTTCGGCACTGGTGGAAAGAGGCGGTTGTCTATCAGATTTATCCCCGCAGCTTTCAGGACTCGAATGGGGACGGGATCGGCGATCTGCCGGGTGTTACCTCGCGCCTTGACTATTTGAAAGAGCTTGGCGTCGATGTGCTTTGGCTTTCGCCGCACTACGATTCGCCGAATGCTGATAATGGGTACGACATTCGTGACTATCGCAAAGTGATGACAGAGTTCGGCACCATGCAGGACTTTGACGATCTGCTTGCGGGCGTGAAGATGCGCGGCATGCGGATGATTGTGGACCTGGTGGTGAATCATACGTCCGATGAGCATGCCTGGTTTGTCGAGAGCCGCACGAGTAAGAACAATCCTTATCGCGACTATTATTTGTGGCGGCCGGGCAAGCATGATGCTGAGGGTCATTTAGTGCCGCCAAACAATTTTCAATCGGCCTTTTCGGGATCGGCTTGGACGCTTGATCCCGCTACGGACGAGTATTATCTGCACTTATTCGCAGAGAAGCAGCCGGACCTGAATTGGGATAACCCGAAGGTACGACATGAGGTGTATGACCTAATGCGTTTCTGGCTTGATAAGGGTGTTGATGGTTTTCGCATGGATGTGATTCCGTTTATCAGCAAAGACGCGGCATTTCCGGATGTGCAGCCGGGTGAGAGCCAGGTGCGTATCAATGCCAATGGGCCGCACCTGCATGAGTATCTGCAGGAGATGAATCGCGAGGTGCTATCAAAGTATGACTGCATGACCGTGGGCGAAGCCCATGGCATCGCCGTAGAAGAGATGCCGATGCTGGTGGATGAGCGGCGGCATGAGCTGGACATGATCTTCAACTTTGATACGGTGCGGTTGAACCGTGATGGACGTAACTGGCGGCAGTGGTCGTTGCCGGAGTTAAAGGCCATTTATACGCGACAGGATCGAGCGCTGGGGAAGCATTGCTGGAATGCTATCTTTCTGGCGAATCATGATAATCCACGCCTGGTGTCGTCGTTTGGGGATGACTCGCCGCAGTACCGGGAGCGGAGCGCGAAGTTACTCGCAACGATGTTACTCACGCTGAAAGGGACCGCGTATTTGTACCAGGGCGATGAGTTAGGCATGACAAATTATCCCTTTCATAGCATTGAGGAGTATGACGACATCGAAGCGAAGAATGCCTGGGCGCACGATGTGCTGACAGGGCATGAGAGCGCTGAACATTGCTTAGGCAATCTTGCGAAGGTAAGCCGTGATCATGCGCGTACGCCGATGCAGTGGGATGCATCGGCGAATGCGGGTTTTACCACTGCGGCGAAGCCGTGGCTTGCGGTGAATCCGAACTATGTGGATATCAATGCAGAGCAGGCGGTTGCTGATCCGCATTCGATCTATCACTACACGCGGGAGATACTCGCGTTACGAGAAGCATCGTTAGCGTTCGCCTATGGGGAGTACACGGATGTGCTGCCGGAGCATCCGCACCTGTTCGTCTACAGGCGTGTGCTTGGGGACGAACGGTATCTGGTTGCGCTGAACTTTTCGCGCGAGAGTGCTGCACTTTTGCTGCCGGCGAATGCGTTGTACTCGCGGGTGGTGCTTAGCAATGCAACACCGACGGATGCGTATGCGGAACTTGCGCCGTGGGAAGCGCGTATTCTTTCGGCATGATTGCTTTTCGGGCCTGTGCCGCTCTGTTCGCTCCGCAGATTCGTATTTGGACGGTCCATCAGTTTCCGCAGCTCATCCGGTAGTTCGTCGATTGCAAGGCCGGCGAGCACCGCTGATGCCGGTTCGAGGTCTTGCTCACGGACCTGCAGGCGCATGCCGCCGATGAAGTTTGAGATCTGCCAATCCATGCGGACGGTGATTTCGTCACGCAGAAAGCAGGGGATTTCAGTAGCCTCGAGTGCAGAACGGGCCACGATGGCGGCAGAGAGGTCGCGGAAACGTTCCACAGTGACCCAGTGGTTCGGCGGCCACAGTTCCTCTTCGGTCTGTTCCATGTTCTCGAGGCTACATCGCACCGGAGATTTCACCTGCCATTTCATTGCGTTCCGGTATTCTAAGCACTATGGCTACCCCTGCCGAGTCGCCCGTCCTGCAGCATCGCAGCCCAGCGCCTGAGCTACCGCCCGTTCGTCCTGTGGATGACGCGCCTGACCAGTTTGCGGGCAAGGCCCCGTTTTCGTCGTGGGGCCGGTATCCCAATTACGACGCAAAAGTTGTGCCATTGAGCTGGCAGGGAGACTTTCCGGCGGTCGTCGCAAAGAACGATGGCATGCCGAGCGGCGCGCTAGCCGTGGGCATGGGCCGCAGCTATGGCGACAGCTGCCTGCTGAAGGACGGCACCCTGATGGTGGCCACCGGCATGAACCGCCTGCTGGCCTGGGACCAGGAAAACGGGCTGCTGACGGCTGAAGCGGGCCTGACACTGGCGCAAATCCTGGATTTCTGCGTACCACGCGGCTACTTTCTGCCGGTGTCACCGGGCACGAAGTATGTAACGTTGGCGGGCGCTATCGCCAACGACATCCATGGCAAGAACCACCACGTGGCGGGAACATTCGGCTGCCACATTACACAGTTTGAGCTGGTGCGGAGCGACGGCACGAAGATGCTGTGCTCGCCGACGGAGAACCCGGACTGGTATGCCGCGACCATTGGGGGCCTGGGCATTACGGGTGTGATTACGTGGGCGACGCTGCGGATGAAGCCGATCGTGTCGCGGTTGATTGATTATGAGGGCATCCAATTCCACGGTATTGACGAGTTCCTTGCGCTGACGGAGCAGTACAAGCATGTGGAGTACACGGTTTCGTGGATCGACTGCAGCAGCACCGGCAAGAACTTTGCGCGCGGCATCTTCATGCTGGGCGACCACTCAAAAATTCCGGACAAGCTGACGCAGTCGCCGGAGCCAAAGCTGGTGTTTCCGATCGATGCACCAGCCATGGCGCTGAACAGTGTGACAGTGTCGGCGTTCAACACGGTGTTCTTCCATAAGCAGATGAAGGAACGCGTGCGCGCGCTGCAGGACTACGAGCCGTTCTTCTATCCGCTGGACAAGGTGCTGCAGTGGAACCGCATGTATGGCAAGGGCGGATTGCTGCAATTCCAGTACGCGATTCCGTGGGCGAGCGCGCGTGAGGGCACGATCGCGATTCTGAATGAAGTGTCGAAGAGCGGGCTGGCGAGCTTTCTTGCCGTGCTGAAGGCGTTTGGCGATGTGCCGTCGCGGGGCATGATGAGCTTTCCCCAGGCAGGCATTACGCTGGCGCTTGATTTCCCGATCAAGCCGGATAAGAGCTTTCCGCTGTTTGACCGGCTGGCGCGCATGACGCTGGAGTTTGGCGGCAAACTGTATCCGGCAAAGGATGCGCGGATGACCGCGGCGCAGTTCCAGGCGGCGTATCCGCAGTGGCGGGATTTTGCCCGGTATAAGGATCCGTTGCTGACCAGCAGCTTCTGGGAACGGGTTGCCGCGGAGTAGATCGTCGATTCGTTCCGCCACAGCACGTTATTAAGGAGAAGCATGGCTACGAGCACCACCGCACTGGAAACACCGCTCCCGAAGCGCGATCTGTCGCATACGCCAAAGAAGTATCTTGTGCTGGGCGCGACGTCTGGTATTGCCGAGGCGACATGCCGGATATGGGCGGCGCAGGGCGCGAACATCTTCCTGGTGGGGCGGTCGGCGGACAAGCTGAATGCGATGGCGGGCGATCTGCGTGTGCGTGGCGCAGCGTTTGTGGATATGGCCGTGGCCGATCTGGATGCGCTGGAGAATCATGCCGACCTGATGGCCTATGCGATCACGCAGCTTGGCGGGTTGGATGTTGCGTACCTTGCCTTCGGCATTCTGGGCGACCAGCCGCAGGCGGAAGTGGATGCCGCGCATGCCGAGCAGATTCTGCACACGAACCTGACCGCTCCCGTGAGCATGCTTACCTGGCTGGCGAATTTTTGCTCGAAGCAGGGGCATGGCGTGCTTGCCGTATTGTCTTCGGTCGCGGGTGATCGCGGGCGTAAATCGAACTATGTCTATGGCGCTTCAAAGGCCGGCCTTACCGCCTTTGTCGATGGCTTGCGGAACCGGCTGGATCGCGAAGGGATCGCTGTGCTCACCATCAAGCCGGGGCCGGTGAAGACGGCGATGACCGCCGGGATGCCGAAGCAGGACAAGATGGCCGATCCGAACAAGGTTGCGAAGACCATTGCCGACGCTATTGCCGCGGGCAAGGGCGGCATCCTCTACGTTCCCGGCATCTGGTGGCCGATCATGACGGTGATCAAGGCCATACCGGATTCGGTGTTCAAGAAGCTCAACCTCTGACGCACTTCGTGCTGTTCTCGATGCTTCGCGTGTCAGTGCTGCTGCCGGACGATTGCGGAACCCGAACTCGCGCCGGGCTTTTGGTTCTGCATGCGCGGCTGTGTTCTCCCTGTGCAGGTTTGCCACGATGTGTGGCTTTATTTTGGCGCGATTTGGCGTCGGCTTCACTTGTCGGTCAGGCGTCCATCACACATCCGACGAGCTAACGCATGATGAAATCGATCCAACTTGCCCTGCCGCTGCTCTTCGCACTCTCGGCTCCCCTCTTCGCTCAGAGTAGCGGCGCTACGTCTGCCACGACCGCAGGCGCAACGGCTCCTGGTGCTGTAACCACGTCTCAAGCCGCACCTTCGCAGGCGAAGAAACGAGCAGCACGGAACGCGAGTCGTGCGGCGGCAGGTGCGAACGGCAGTGGGGTCAGGCCGGCGAGCGGGACTGCGCCAGGGACGGATGGGCCCACTGAAGCTTGGGATATGAGCGCGACGGGCGGAAAGAGCGAGGAGGGTTCGCCCATCGATATCAACTCCGGTTCGCTATCGATACCGGGGTTCAAGAATGCGCTGGGCGTGGCGAGTGGAACAGTGATGCATGTCCGGCTGAAGACGGCGATTGATTCGGCACATGCCAAGAACGGCGACATGGTGGATGGGGTGCTGACGGCCCCGCTGGGAACTGCGGCTGCAGGATCGCCAGTGAAGCTGACGGTTGTGGAGGCCGCTCCCGCGGGCTCGGTGAGCAGCGCCGGCGAACTGTCGCTGCAGGTGATGAGCGTAAACGGCGAGACGGTTCTTTCGAGCGTGATCACGGCTGAAGGCGAAGCGGCTAAAACGTCCATAGCCGACGATGTTCCGGCGCGCGGGACCGAGGCGAGCTTTACGCCCGACAAGCCGATCGACCTGCCCGCTTCTTAGCCGCGCCTACTTTGTGTCTTTCATCAGCGCCAGCATCTCTGCGGCGTGGCCTTCCGGCTTTACCTTACGGAACTCGGCCTGCAGCTTGCCGTGCTTGTCAATGACGAAGGTGGAGCGTTCGATCTTTGTCACCGGCTTGCCGTACATGGAGCCCTCGCTGACAAGGTCGAACTGCTTGCAGATAATCAGGTCCGGGTCGGACAGCAGGGTGTAGGGCAGCGAGAACTTGTCGGCGAACTTCTTCTGCGCTTTGACCGGATCGCGCGAGATGCCGAGCAGGATTGCGCCGGCGGCCTTGAGGTCGCTGTAGAGGTCGCGGAATTCGCAAGCTTCGATTGTGCAGCCGGGGGTGTCGGCGCGTGGGTAGAAGAAGATCACCACGGGCTTGCCGCGAAACTGCGAGAGCGTCACCTCGGCGCCGTTCTGGTCCTGCGCCGTGAAATCGACCACATCACCAAGTGTCATGCATACCAGCTTAGCTGAGGCGGAGTAGTCGTGTGAAAACCGGATACGACGGCACGCTGTATTGGTTTAGGATGTCTGCTGTTGCAACGCACCCCAACCTCCATTTCCGCCGTCCAACAAGGTACTGATGACGTTCGCACGCCACGTTCCTGCTGCTGCCTGTCTCGCCGCCCTTGCGGTGCTGGCGCTGCCTGCGCAGATGCACAAGGTGGAGAAGCCCGACCAGGTGACGCGCGCCGTTGGCGTGTATGAGTATGTGGGCGACCTGACCAAGCCACGGGCGGCCCGGCTGATTCCCGTGTCGTTGTTTATTGGCGGGCACTTTGAGGATGCTGCGGTGTACATGGCGCGGCCGATTCCGTTTGCGCTGGATACGGGGCTGCGGTACGAGCTGATGGAGTCTGGCGTTCGGAAGCAGTTCCTGGATATGGTGGCGGCACGGAACTTTGCGGGTTCGTCGGCTGCCGCGGCTACGCCGTTTGACGATGGCTGGTTTGGATATGGCCGCGTGGTGCCGCTGCCGACGGCCAAGACCGCGAAGCTGCGGCCGAACTGCGGTAACGCGCATGTGGTGGAAGAGGTGGATAATAGCCGGCCGCACTTTGGCTCCAAGTCTGCCGACGAGAAGTCCGCCAGCGCGAAGGCGCCAGCCAAGGATGATCCGTGCTTCGCCAGGGATGACGACAAGCCGGAAAAGATTACGCTGGACGACGCGCCGAAGGACAAGAACTCGCCCGACCCGGAGCGGCCGACGTTGCACCGCTCGCCGGAGACGACAGCGAACAACACCGGTGCGAACGGCAAGCCGGACAAGAAGCAGAAGCCGCCGCAGGCAACGGTGACGGCGAACAGCGCGCCTGCGGACGATCCGGACCGGCCGACGATCAAGCATCGCGAAGTGGCCGATGATGATCCGAATGCATTGCCGCCTGACCCGATCGATCTGCCCAGCCGGGAGGCTGCTGCCAAGACAGCGGCGAAGGCTTCCGGCGAGCCGGCAGTTGCATCGCCTGCCAAGGGAGCCTCAGGCGGGTCGAACGATACCGTCGAGGACGGCGGCACGATTACTGCCGGCAACACCATGGCTGGCGGACCGGTGCTGCGGCGCGGCAAGGTGACCCAACCCAAGGACGATGATGCTCCTGCGGCTGCTGCGGTTCCAGCTAAGGCTGTTGCTGCCGCGAAGCCGGCCGCAAAGGCCGCCGGCAAGACCCCGTTTGCGAACACACCTGCTACGGCGACGCCCGCGATCCCGCCTTCGGTGATTCCGCCCGCGCTGGATGCAATCGTGGCCGTGAGCGATGCGAAGGATCGGCCGGCCCACGACTTTAGCTATCACTTTGCGTCGGGTACGGAACGGGCGGCGGCGCTGCAGTCGCTGGAGGCGATGGCGCAGGCTGTGCTGGAGAATCCAGCGCTTGCAAGCGATGCGTTGGAGGTTCCGGCGCATGCTGCGGATATGCAGACTAAGCCTGCTCCTGCTCCGAAGGCTGCCGCCACAGGACATACAACGGCTGCTCCGGTGCATTCAACCGCTGCTGCTGCGCATATGACGGCTGCTGCTCGCGCGAGGGCTGCCGCTGCTGCCGCCGCCGAGGCAGCGGCGAAGCCTGCGCTGGCCGATGAGCAGATGGGGGCGTTTCAGCTGTATTACAGCGCGCCGATCTCGTACACATTTACGGCTCGCACGCCTGCGACGGCGAACAAGCCGGAGCGCTATGTGACTGTGATGGCGACTACCGATGCCGAAGGCAAGATTGTTCCGGCGTTCCGGTCTGTGACGGACGCGGCGCACCTGGATCGCATTCCTCGCTATCGGCTGATCGACGTGGTGGATGCGGACGCCACGAACCGGGCGGAAATCCTGATGGAGCTGCGCGCGCAGCATTCGCGGCAGTTTGCGCTGTACCGGCTGCTGGGGAATAAGCCGGACCAGGTGTTTGTGAGCGGGTCTACGCTCCTATAACGCTTCGCGCGCGAGAAGCAGGTCCTTCGGCTTCGCTCAGGATGACGAATCATCTCGACTTGCTGAGTTGCTTCCACGCTGTTCCAATACGTGAATGCCGACCGGAGATTTGTTCGCCCCTCAAGCCTCAACCAAGAGCCGCGCCGAGGGTGGGACGTTGCTTGCATACTGCGATGGTGGTGCGCGGGGGAATCCTGGGCCGGCTGGTTATGGGGCTGTGATTGCCGCGGAAGACGGCACAATTCTGGCGGAATTGAGTGAGTTTTTAGGCTTTAAGACGAACAATTTTGCGGAATACAGCGGTTTATTGGGCGTGTTGCAGTGGGCGCTGGATCATGGGCATGGCCGGCTGCGTGTCGTGAGCGATTCCGAACTGATGGTGAAGCAGATACAGGGCAAGTACAAGGTGAACAGCCCGGATCTGAAGCCGTTGTGGGAAGAGGCTCGGCGGCGGATTGGACGGCTGCAGTTTTTTGAGATCAGCCATGCGCTGCGGGCGAAGAACAAGACGGCCGACCGGCTGGCGAATGAGGCGATGGACCGGGGGACGGGACGGCCTGCTGCCGGGCCTCCGCTGAAGGCTACGCCGTATCCGGTGAAGTCCAGCGAGCCGGTTGCGCCAAAGCGGATGGACCCTTTGGCGGCTAAGCCTCGACCTGCCGCTCAGCCGGAGATGCTGCGTGGGTTTGTGAAGGATGGCAGCATTGTGTTGCTGGGCGGGAAGACGCTGCCGGATGGGGTGTTTGTGAAGGTGATCCGAGAGTGACGCGGGGTTTAAGCCGCCGTCATCCTTCGCTCCGCTCAGCATGACGGCACGTTTGATGGAGGAGGTAAGGTTTGCTGCCGTTTAGCCTTTCGCGAGTTCGTCCTTGAGGATTGTGCTGACGGTTTTGTTGTCGGCGTGGAGGCCGCTGGCCATGATGCGTTGCTGGACGATGCGCATGGCCGGGCCCATGTCTTTGGGGCCGGGTTTGTTGTCGCCGGAGATCATACTGTGGAGCGCGCCCTGGACGACGGTACGGATTTCTTCGTCGGTGGCGGTTTGGGGCATGTAGATTTCGAGCAGCTTGATCTCGTCGAGTTCCTTGGCGGCGAGTTCGGGGCGATTGCCGTTGGTGAACTGCTCGGCGGCGTCTTTGCGCTGCTTGATCATGGTCTGGAGGATGGCGAGCTCTTCCTGCTCGGTGAGCGGGGCGCGCTTGTCGATTTCTTTACTTTTGAGGGCGGACTTTGCCATGCGGAGAGTCTCCACGCGGAAGGGTTCTTTCGCCTTCATTGCCGTAATAATGTCTTTGCCGATGGTTTCGGTGATTGCCATGGTGAATGCCTCGTCAGGGTAAGTCTATCGCTGACGTTCGCGCGGTGATGTGTTTTCAGGAGGTTGTGTGCGTCGATTGCTTTGCCTTGCTGCTGGTGGCGCCGCGTTGGGAGTCGCGGGATGGTCGTATTCGGCTGCACCGAAGGCTGCTGATGCTGGCTATCGGGTGAAGGTGGAGGCGGCGCGCAAGCAGGAGGCGAAGGAGCTTGTGGCGATGGGGAGCTGGCTGTCGCTGGTGGCGCTGCAGCCGCTGGATCATGGTGATGTGACGGTGGGTTCGGCGGCGGGAAATCGACTGCAGTTGGAGCATGGTGCGGCGCATGCCATGGTGCTTCACATGGCGGGTGATGCGGTGAGCCTGACAGCCGTTGATCCGGCTGTGATGGTGGGTACAAAGCCTGCGCGGGTAGGGCAGGTGATTGGCAAGGATGACACGCTTGCATGGAATGGGCAGACGGCGACGGTGATCCGGCGGACGGGGAATCGGACGTTTTTGCGAGTGGCTGATCCGCAGTCGCCGAACTTGCGGGCGTTTCATGCGCTGCGGTTTTATCCGGTCGATCCGCAGTACAGGATTGTGGCGAAGTGGGTGCCGTATGCTCCGCCGCATACGTTACGGATGGGGACGGTGACGGGCGATGTGCTGATGCTGCCCGCTCCTGGGTATGCGGAGTTCATGGTGAACGGTGTTGTCGTTCGGCTGGAGCCGTATCCTGATACGGAGACGGGTGGGCTTTCGTTTCTATTTCGTGATGGCACTGGGCTGAAGACGACCTATGGTGCGGGGCGGGAGCTGGAGGCGGCTGCTCCGTCAAACGGAATAGCAAAGCCGGGGACTTTGGTGCTGGATTTCAACCTGGCGACCAATCCTCCGTGTGCGTATACGGGCTTTGCTACGTGCCCGCTGGCGACGAAGGAAAACCGGTTCTCGATTGAAATCCCTGCGGGTGAGAAGCGGTATCACGATTAGCGTCAGCAAGGCACTTCGTGCTGTTCTCGATGCTTTCGTGTGTTTATCCATTGAAGTGGTGTGCGATGAACGTTGGCTTGGTCGATTCTTGCCAAAGAGGATGAACCGTCCAGCAAAGCGTTGACCTGGCAGCTCGCCGATTTGTTCGGTCGCTAAACTGGTAGGCATGATTCGCAAGACACGCCTGTTTACGCCCGGTCCGACGCCTTTGCTTCCTGCAGCGCAGTTTGCCATGGCTGGCGCGGATATGCACCATCGCACGCCTGAGTTTCGTGCGCTGTATACGCGCGTGCTCGCGCAGTTGAAAGAGTTTATTGGTACCAAGAACGATGTGATTCTTCTTTCGGCGTCGGGTACCGGGGCGATGGAGGCTTCGGTTTCAAATCTGACGTCGCCGGGTGACCGCGTGCTGGTGCTTACTGCCGGTAAGTACGGCGAGCGCTGGACCTCTCTTGCGAAGGCTTTTGGATGTGCTGTGGATGTGGTCCGCAAGCCCTATGGCGAGACGTTTGACCTGGCCGAGGTGAAGGGCGCGCTGAAGCTGGAGACGCGCTGCGTGTTTATGCAGGCGAGTGAGACGAGCACGGGCACGAGCCACGATGTGGAAGGTGTTGCGAAGCTGCTGAAGGAGACGGACAGCGAGGCTCTGCTGGTGGTGGACGGCATTACGGGGCTGGGCACGACGGTGCTGGACATGGATGGCTGGGGCATCGATGTGCTGATTGGCGGATCGCAGAAGGCTGTGATGATTCCGCCTGGGTTGTCGTATTTGGCGGTGAGTGAGAGGGCGTGGGATCGGATGGAAGCGACGTACAATCCGCGTTATTACTTTGACCTGCGTAAGGAGCGCAAGAACGCGAAGAATGGCGAGAGCGCGTATACGCCTGCGGTTGCGTTGATTGCTGCTCTTGGAGCGGCGCTGGATTACATTGCGGGGCAGGCGGATGGCGACCTGGTAAAGGGTCGCGAGAAGCTGGTGGACAATGCGCAGGTGATTGCGAAGATGACGCGCGAAGCCTGTGTGGCGATGGGGCTGAAGCTGTTTTCGACATCACCCGCCGGCTCGGCGACTGCGGTGCTGGCGCCGGAGGGCATGGACAGCGGCAGGTTCTGCAAGACGCTGAAGTCGCGCTTTGGGGCGATTATTACAAACGGGCAGGGCGAGATGCAGGGCAAGCTGTTCCGCATTGCGCATCTTGGCTACTTTGACTTTATGGACACGATGGCGCTGCTTGCCGCATTGGAGCAGGTTGCCATTGTCGATTTGAGGCTGCCGGGTGTGGAGTTCGGCACGGCGCTTGTGGCTGCGCAGAGGGTGTTTGCCGAGGCTGCGGCGCAGTAGCCCGGCTACAGGAGTGAGGGCTCCGACGGTGTTTGTCGAAGCCCTTTTGTTTGCCGCTATGTCGAGGATTGTGGTGGCTTGATAGCGCGGGCCTACAGCCCGCAATCTTGGCATGTGAACCTAGCCTGGGGCTTTGCCCCAGGCTATTACAGCGCGGGCTTGCAGCCCGCAAAGTTCTATTGATTAGAGATCTTCTTGATGCCTACTAGAAGATTTTCTTGACGCCCCGGCCTGTGCCTTTTAGGATTTTGCCGCTGCCTTTGGCTGCTCCTACGCCTGCATCTTTGCCCGCGTAGGCTGCGCCTTTGCCGACGTTGCCTGCGGCGTTCAGAGGATGCAATGTGACGAGGTCGGCTGTACCTTTGCCAACGCCTTTGGCGGCCTGGCCTGTGCCGCCCGCGACGCCTTTGCCGACATCGCCGGCGCCGCTGCCCACGTCGCCGCCGGGGCTGCGGCCGGTATGCATGTCGGGCGTGGATTGGGGTGCTGTGTCAGCGCGAGGAGATGACTGGTCCGGCGCGGGATAGCGCTGGGCGGCTTCGGATTGTGGCTGAGGAGCAGGTTCCGTTTGCTGCGCGTGGGCGGCGTGAGCCCACAGTCCTGAAGCGAGTAGGGCAAGCGTGGCAACGTGAGCGAGACGGTTCATCGAGATCACCTTCTATATCTTTCGATGCGCGTAGCGGGTGGGACGTGGGCCAGATGGCGTGTGCGGCTCGGCGTGTTGCGCAGCAATAAAGGCGTCATTCCACGCCGATTGTGCCACTGCTTCTGTCCACAGCGGAATTCGGATATAACTCCTTTGGCTGCCGGTGGGGCCTTGATTGCGCCGTGAGCAGAGGGTTGTTGCAGGCACCGCTACCGGCCGTGTTCCCAGGTGAACGGAACGACGGTATAGAGATGGCGAATGGCGGAAAGAACGGCACCTCGCGGTGCTATGCTTTGAGAACGCACAATTCTGAACTATTTTCAGCAGGGGAAAATGCGCATAGGATTCGTAACCGCCGGCGGCGATTGCCCCGGTCTGAACGCGGTGATTCGAGCCGCGGTACGTCGTGGCATGCTGCATTACGGGCACGAGTTTGTCGGTTTTGCGGAGGGCTGGCGCGGGCTGATGGAGAATATCCAGATCCCGGTGAACCTGGACACTGTCGATCGGATTCTGCACCAGGGCGGCACGATCTTGCGGTCGTCGCGGATGGATGTGCGAAAGGTGCCGGGCGGCTTTGAACAATGCGCGGAGACATTCCGGAAGGAACACATCGATGCGCTCATCGCAATCGGTGGAAACGGGACGCAGGCGGCGAATGTGATCCTGACGCAGCAGGGACTGAACTGCGTGGGCGTGCCGAAGACGATCGACAACGATTTATGCGGGACGGATACCTGCTTTGGCTTTGATACGGCTGTGGGGATTGCGACGGAGGCGATTGACCGCCTGCACTCCACGGCGGAGGCGCACAACCGGATTATGGTGTGCGAGGTGATGGGACGGCATGCGGGATGGATTGCGGCGTATGCGGGACTTGCGAGCGGAGCGCACATTACGCTGGTGCCCGAGGTGCCGATTGATCTGGAGGAGATTACAGCCCAGGTACAGTACGAGTGGGAGCACGGCCGGCAGTACGCGATTATTGTGGTGGCCGAGGGTGTGCATATGCCGGGCACGAACCCTGGCGCGAAGATTGGCGGCATTGCAGCCGAGCTTGCGGCGGAGCTGGAGCACCGTACCGGCCATGAGACTCGCGGTGTGGTTTTGGGGCATGTGCTGCGGGGCGGGACGCCGTCGGCGTATGACCGCATTCTGGCGACGCGGTTTGGTGTTGCGGCGATAGACCTGGTGGACCAGGAGAAGTTTGGGCGGATGGTGGCGTTGCGTGCTGGGCGAGTAGTAGATATTCCGCTGGCACAGGCTGTGGCATGCGCACGGCTGCTGAGCCAGGACATGATTCATGCGTTGGAGGCTGCGCAGCATTCGCGCATGGACCGCATGGGTTAGACAGACAGGAACCGTAAAGAACGTTCATGGAATGTTTCGCTCTTGACGAGGGTGCGCTTCAACGCGGAAGATCAAGGCACTTTAAGTTTCGAACTAGAGTTCGGATTGGGAAACATAGCCCGTTTCAAAGCGGGTTTGGGGATTTAAAAGGTATGCCGGAATCGAATTGGACACCGCCGAATGATGCTCCGCCAGCGCCGATACACAAGGTGCTGGTGGGCCAGAAGGCATTGGTCACCGGGTCGAGCAAAGGGCTGGGCCAGGCGATGGCCATCGGCTTTGCGAAGGCCGGCGCGGACGTGCTGGTGAACTATAGCTCGGATCGCGCGGGTGGCGAGGAGACGGTTCGCCAGATTGAGGAACTTGGCCGCAAGGCCGTGCTGTTCAAGGCGGATTGCTCGAAGGAAGACGAAGTGCAGGCGATGTTCCAGTGCCACTTTGATACCTTTGGGCGGCTGGATATCTGCGTGCCGAATGCCGCGGTGCAGCATAACGCGCCGGTGGACGAGATGACCTTCGACCAGTGGAGGCGCGTGATCGATGTGAACCTGAACGGGATGTTCCTGTGCGCGCGGGAGTCGATTCGTGCATTCAAACGGCAGGGGATCGATCGATCCATCTCGTATGCGGCGGGCAAGCTGATCTTCATCAGCTCGGTGCACGACATCATTCCGTGGGAAGGCCACTCGAACTACGCTGCGGCGAAGGGCGGTCTGATGCTGTTTATGAAGAGCCTGGCGCAGGAAGTGGCGCACCACCGGATTCGTGTGAACTCGCTTGCGCCTGGTGCGATTCGTACGCCGATGAATGTGGAGAAGCTGACGACGCCTGAGCTGTATCAGCAGCAGTTGTTGAATCTGATCCCGTCCAAGCGCATTGGCGAGCCGGAGGATGTGGCGCGGCTTGCAGTGTGGATGGCCTCGGATGAGTCGGACTATGTGCAGGGCACCACGATTTATGCGGACGGCGGCATGCTGCTGTATCCGGGCTTTATCGGTGCGGGCTAGTGTGCGCTGTGCTCACGGCTTTTACCGTGAACACACCTACGGACAACGCCGCACATGATGTGCGATGCAGCACACGCAATCCTTTGAAGGAGCCAGACGATATCCATGGGAACATTGACCGCTACAACCTATAAGAGCCCGCTGCACGAGATGACCCAGACGACACCGACGGTGCTCTGGAATGATTCGGCGACGCTGAACGAGCTGGAATACGCGATTGAGCATGGCGGTGTTGGAGCGACGTGCAATCCCGTGATCGTACTGGAGGCGCTGAAGCTGGAGAAGCAGCTTTGGGACAAGCGCATCAAGGAGATTGCGCAGGAGCACCCGACGGCCACCGAGGATGAGATTGGCTGGCTGCTGGTGGAAGAGATCTCCGCAACGCGCGCCAAGCTGCTGGAAGGGACGTTTGCGAAGGAGAAAGGCCGCAATGGGCGGCTGTCCGTGCAGACGGATCCGCACTTTTACCGCGATGCGGCAAAGCTGGTGGAGCAGACGCTGCGCTTCAACAAGCTGGCGCCGAACATGATCGTGAAGATTCCGGTGACGGCCGCGGGTGTGGTTGCGATCGAAGAGGTCACGTACCAGGGTGTCAGCATCAATGCTACGGCTTGCTTTACGCTACCGCAGTGCGTTGCGGTTGCCGAGGCTGTGGAGCGTGGTTTGAAGCGCCGCGAGGCCGAGGGCAAGGACATCTCCACGATGGGGCCGGTGTGCACCATCATGGTGGGGCGCCTGGATGACTGGTTGAAGCTGGTTGCGGATAAGAAGCTGATCACGGCGGCTGAGCCTGGCTATCTGGAGTGGGCCGGCGTTGCCGTCTTCAAGAAGACGTACAAGCTGTACAAGCAGCGAGGCTACCGCATCCGGCTGCTGTCGGCGGCCTTCCGGAACCATCTGCACTGGAGCGAGTTTATTGGTGGCGATGTTGTGATCTCGCCGCCGCACAAGTGGCAGGTGCGCTTCAACGCCAGCGATATCACGGTCGAGAATCGCATCGATACACCGGTCGACCCGAAGATTGTGTCGGACCTGCTGGCGAAGTTCCCGGACTTTGCGAGGGCGTATAACGAAGGCGGTTTGACCGATGAAGAGTTCGACACGTATGGGCCGACGGCGCGTACGCTGCGCGGCTTCCTGGATGCCACGCATGAGCTTGCGGTGATCGTGCGGAATATTGTGCTGCCGAACCCGGATGCGCTGCTGTAACGGCGTGGATGTGATTCACGCATAGAAGGCGGCCCGATGGGTCGCCTTTGTGCTGCAAGCCGGCTTGGATTTGAGTTGCCGTGCGTGCGGCTAGAGTTGCCGCTCATAGAGCGAGGTGGCAGACGGGAAGCCGATATGTCAGGACATTGACTCATGTGCAGCTTTATCGAAGGCTGATACTGCTTCCGGCGAGAAGTAATCGCCTGTGCTCAAATCTTCGAGAAGTGTCGGATACAACGGATCCCAACCAAGCAGCTCGCGCGTATAGGTACTGGACACAGGTGAATCGACAGCAAAGGCCTTTGCGAAGAAAGCATTTTGGAAATGCTCTACAGCCCTGTTTGCAGGGACGGAGACTGTCGGGATATTAAGCGTTCGGCCGATCCGATGCGCGATGGTCTGGAAGGTAATGCCGCTCTCCCCTGTACCGTGCAAAGCGCTGCCTGCCGGCGCCTTTTCGACGGCAAGCCGGTAGAGGGTAGCTGCGTCCTGACGGTGGACTGCGGGCCAGCGGTTCGCGCCATCGGCGATATACGCGGAGATGCCGGTTCGCCGCGCGGTGGAGATCAGGAACGGAATGAAGCCGTAGTCACCCGGTCCATGCACCGTTGGAGCCAGCCGCAGGACGATGCCGCGAACTCCTTTGTCAGCAAAGCGGAGACACGCCTGCTCCCCCGGTATTCTCAAGGCCCCGAGCGACTGCGGGTCTGGTGCATCCTGTTCCGTTGCGACCTTTCCAGTGGTCATGACCAGTGTTCCCGAGGTGATCACAAAGGGCTTACGGGAACCGGTAAGAGCCTCTCCCATCGCTTCGATCGCCGCGCAGTCGCGCCGGGTCATGCTTGCGGGATCTGAGAAGTCCCCGCCGAACGCCATGTGAATGACTCCATCAGCAGCTCGCGCGCCTTTCGCCATTACTTCCAGGTCGTCAAGAGAACCGTGAAGCGTCTGCGCTCCAAGCTCGGCTAGTCGATGCATTGACGTTTTAGAACGCGCCAGGCCTGTGACCGTGTGGCCGTGTGCGATCAGTTCCGAGACGATTGCAGGGCCGGTTTGGCCGGAGCCGCCAGTGATGAAGATGTGCATGTTCAGCCTCCACAATCAAGACTATGAAGCTGCTGCTGTACGATCAATGCTGCAGCGTTCGAAGAATCGTCGCGTGCGTACAGATCCCATGGACCCGCTATCCGACATCCTCGCTCTCGTGCAGCCTCGCACCTATGCCACAGGCGGGCTAAGCGCCGGCGGCGACTGGGGAGTCCGCTTCCCGGCGCACGGGATGATCAAGTGCTATAGTGTTGTCCGGGGAGAGTGCTGGCTTGCCGTAGACAATACCGCGGAGCCGATCCGATTGCAGACAGGAAGCTGTTTGCTCCTTCCGCGAGGTTGGCCGTTCAGTCTTACCAGCAAACGTTCGCAGCCGCTGAAGTCATGGGAGATGCTTTCACAGCAGGAGCGGTACAACGGCATTCTGCCGTTGACTCCAGGCGATAACTTCCTCATTCTCGGCAGTCACTTTCGACTGGAAGGCGACGCGCGCTTTCTTTTAGACGCTTTGCCTCCCGTCGTCCTGCTGGAAAGCGAGGCACAGCGGGAATCGCTCCGCTGGGCAGTGGACCGCTTGCTGCGCGAAATGCGTGATCCCCAGCCGGGAAGCACCCTGATCGCACAGCAAATTGCCTACACCATGCTTGTCGAAGCACTCCGGCTGCATGTCGCAGCGGACATCGAGAAAGATCCAGGATGGCTTGCTGCTCTTGGGGATGTACGCTTGCGTGCGGCGCTGTCTTCGATACATCAAGAACCAGCACGAGCATGGACCTTAGCAGGTTTGGCGCACGTTGCAGGCATGTCGCGAACGGGCTTTGCGCAGCTCTTTAAGGAAAAGGTTGGCACGTCGCCCATGGAGTACCTGACGCACTGGCGCATGACGATCGCTGCGAAGCGGCTGAAGCATTCAAAAGAGTCTATTTCTTCGATAGCTCCTGCAGTTGGCTACAAGTCCGAGAGCGCATTCAGCGCAGCGTTCAAAAGGGAGCGGGGTAGTTCTCCGCGAGATTACATTCGCGCTACATGCGCGGATCAATCTTCCTAGATGCACATAGCGGAACACGGCTTACGACCCGGAAGTTGTCAAGGTCAGATTGCTGACAGGAAGCCGATTCCGAGGACTGATCTGCTGTAAAGGCGTGGATGTAATTCACGCATAGAAGGCAGCCCGTTGGTTCTTGTGCCAACGCCGGTTTGGATTTGTGTTGCCGTGTTTGCGGCTAGAGTTGCCGAGCAACAGAATCAAGTCACTGACGGGGAGCCGACTGTGTGGACAGATGTCGCGGAGCATTATCCGGAGTTTCGTCCAGCACCTAGCCGAGAGGGGTTGGAGAGCGGGATAGGCATGGGCAAATAGTTCAAATTTGGGAAATGGGAAATGTGCTTGCCGTGATTCGCAGAGCCTGGTTCAGGCGAAAAAAGGCCCGCCGCCACGATGGGCGACGGGCTCGGGGCCTTTCATTTATCCGAGTGTTGGCATGGTGGTGTCGACGCCAGCTCGAATGCCTGTCGGCCACCGTGCGGTGACCGTTTTAATGCGGGTGTAGAAGCGGACGCCTTCCGGGCCGTGCATGGCGTGGTCGCCGAAGAGCGAACGCTTCCAGCCGCCGAAGCTGTGGAAGGCCATGGGGACGGGGATGGGCACGTTGATGCCAACCATGCCGGCGAGGACGTTGTGCGCGAAGGCGCGCGCGGTGTCGCCGTCGCGGGTGAAGATGGCTGCGCCGTTGCCGTACTCGTGGTTATTGATGAGTTCGAGCGCGGTATCGAAGTTGCTGGCGCGGACGATGCCGAGGACGGGTCCGAAGATCTCGTCCTTGTAGATGGACATCTCCGGCTTGACGTGGTCGAAAAGGGTTGCGCCGAGAAAGAAGCCGTCGCCCTTGGGCAGAGCGGTATCGCGGCCGTCGACGCGAAGTTCCGCGCCTTCGGACTTGCCTGCTTCCACGTAGCCGCGGACGCGGTTGAGGTGGATGCCGGTGACGAGCGGGCCCATGTCTGAGGCGGGGTCGGTGCCGGGTGCAATGACGAGCTTGGCGATGCGCTCTTCGAGCTTTGCGGCGAGTGCGTCTGCCGTGCCGCTGCCGACCGCGACTGCGACCGAGATGGCCATGCAGCGCTCGCCTGCGGAGCCGTAGGCAGCCCCCACGAGAGCGTCCGCGGCCTGGTCCATGTCCGCGTCGCCCATGACTATCATGTGGTTCTTGGCGCCGCCAAGGGCCTGCACGCGCTTACCGTTGGCGGTGCCCTTCTGGTAGACGTACTCGGCAATGGGCGTGGAGCCGACGAAGCTGACGGCGGCGATGGAGGGGTGCTCAAGGATGCCGTCGACGGCGAGCTTGTCGCCCTGGAGGACGTTGAAGACGCCGTCCGGCAGGCCGGCCTGCTTGAAGAGCTCGCCGATGAGGAGGGAGACGCTGGGATCGCGCTCGGAGGGCTTGAGCAGGAAGGCGTTGCCGCAGGCAATGGCCACGGGGAACATCCACATGGGCACCATGGCGGGGAAGTTGAAGGGCGTGATGCCGGCGACGACGCCGAGGGGCTGGCGCATGTTCCAGCTATCGATGTTGGCGCCGACTTGCTCGGAGAACTCACCCTTGAGGACTTGCGGGATGCCGGTGGCGAACTCGACGACTTCAAGGCCGCGGGTGGCTTCGCCCTTGGCGTCGGAGAGGACTTTGCCGTGCTCGGAGGTGATGAGCGCGGCGATCTCGTCGAGGTGGTTTTCAAAGAGCTCGCGGAAGCGGAAGAGCACGCGTGCACGGCGCAGCGGCGGCTGCTGGCCCCATGAGACGGAGGCGCGCTTGCAGGACTCGACGGCGGCGTTGAGCTCTTCCATGCTGGCGAGCGGCACGGTGGCCTGCACTTTGCCGGTTGCCGGGTTGTAGATGTCGGAGGTGCGTCCGGACGTGCCTGCTACCTTCTTGCCGTCAATCCAGTGGGTGAGCAGGCGGGGTGAATCTTCAGAAGGTGAGAGCAGATCAGGGGCGGAAATTGTGGTTGCCATGTCCTCGTCCTTAGTGCGGTGTTGCGGGGTAATGGTGAGTTCGGATTTTAAAAGCAGAACGCTAAGGCCGCTAAGGTTTCGCCAAGGGTGCGAAGGATCTATCCGAGCGGGGACCAGCGTGTGACAGTGACGTTTGCGACTGGGTCGTTCGACTCACGATGCTTTACGAATGCCTGGAAGTAGTCCTGGGCGATGTGGGCGTCGAGTGATGCCTGATCCGCGAAGACCTCGTAGAAGAGGTATATGCCGGGATTGTCTTCGGAGACGTTGAGGTGGTACTCGATGCAGCCGGGTTCGGAGCGCGTGGGTGCGACGAGCGCCTTCAGGTGCGTTCCCAGCTCTGCCTCGCGGCCGGGATGTGCTTCGAAGACCACGTTCAATGCGATGTTGCCGTCTGCCATGCTTGCGTTCTCCTCGTCTCTCTGAAGCCAGTGTGCGTTGCGGGTTCTATGTGGGCTGCAGCCATGCTTCCAGGATGACGGGATTGCCTGCGGTGGTGAGGCGCTCCATAGCCTGGCCGGACAGCTTGATGTCGAGTGCGTCGATGTTTTCCTTGAGCTGCTCGATGCGGCTGCCCGCGATGATGGGCAGGATGGTTGGATCACTCTGGCGGAGCCACGCGATGATGACCTGGTTTGGTGATGCGCCGAGGTCTGCGGCAACGGCTTTCACGGCCGCGATGCGGACGTCTGCGTCCGGCCCTGCGAACTGGGCCGGGACGGGGCGGTCGGCGCGCGTGTAGGCCCCGGAGAGCAGCACCGAGTAGCCGATGAGACCGATGTCATGCGCCTTTGCGAAGGCTTTGAGGTCGTCGTCGATGAAGATTTGTGGACCGAAATCGGCTCCGTGACGCGGCCGCAGGTAGGTATAGCGCTGCTGGATGACAGAGTAGGGCGTGAAGCCGTTGAGTTTGGCGATGGTGTTTGCCTGGGCAATGCGCCACACGGAGAGATTGCTGGCGCCCAGGGCGCGCACCTTGCCTGCCTTGACGAGGCGATCGAAGGCCTCCATGGTCTCGTGCTGGGGCGTGTCGAGGTCGTCGCGGTGCGCGTAGAAGATGTCGAGATAGTCCGTGCCGAGCCGGGCCAGGCTCTTGTTGCACTCGGACTCGATCTCTGAGGCGGTAAGGCCGCCGGCGCTGCCGGGGTAGTCGAAGCCGAGCTTGGAGGAGACGTGCAGCTTGCTGCGGTTGCCGCGGCTCTTGAGCCATGCGCCGATGACGGATTCACTCTCGCCGCCGGTGCAGCCGGGGAGCCACGCAGCGTAGAAGTTGGCGGTGTCGATGAGGTTGCCGCCGTTGTCGAAATAGAAATCCAGGAGACGAAAGGTCGTCTCCTGGTCGATCTTGCTGCCCAGCACATCGGAGCCCATCGCGAGTGCGCTGACTTCGATGCCGCTGGCGCCGAGCTTGACCTGTTGCATCATGACGGACGTTCTCCCTGTATGAGTTACTGTGGCAGCGCGCGGACGTACGTGGCGAGATAGACGCCAAGCAGCATGACGAGCGCGCCGAGGCTGTTGATGGGCGAAACCTTTTGTACGGGTGAACCGAGCCAGCCGAAGTGCGAGAGGACGAGGCCACCGAGCACCTGACCGGCGATGAGCGTCATGAACATGCCGCGTGCGCCGACCTGCGGCTGCATCCACGCGATGGCGAAGACGAGGCAAGCGCCGATGGCGCCGGCGGTGAGCAGCAGAGGGTGAACGTCTTTCAGGCCTGCCAGAGCGCCGGCGTGCCAGCCGGTGGCGCCGATGATGATGGCGGCGACCGCACCGATGGTCCAGAACAGCGCGTTACCGACGCGAGGATTGTCGAGGCTGGCGCCCACCTTGCCGTTCATGGACAGGTGGAGTGCAAGGACGATTCCCAGAAATATGCCAAGTACGTAGAAGATGCCCTTCAAGGTCGGAACCCTCGTTTCAAGACGATGTCAGGATCGCAACAGAACCTCAGGCGGCCTCACCCATAAGTTCCCTTCTGAAATCAGTTCAAACAACCACGCGAATGAGGTCTTGTATACATGGCGGTTTGAATCGATGTCAAGGAATCCATGGATGAGCGCAAGGGATGCCGCACGCTCACAGGCCGCTATCCTACGCCTTTGTACATGGGATTCGCGAGACTGAGTTGTGCGGAATCCGTGTAGTGTTCGCATTGGAACTTCGGGTGACTACTACGGCGGAAGCATGCGACTACGACGGGGAAGCAGGTGACTACGACGGCGGAAGCATGCGCGGCGATCGTTACCGTACGCTGGTTTTGCCGATGAATTCGTGGGGCACATAGTGGAAGGTGGCCGCAGACTTGCCCTGCAGGATGGGCAGAGCGAAGTTCAGCAGCTCCGGGCCGTAGCGTTCGGCATGGAACGAGACCGTGCCGATGCAGACGCTGTTGCGGTCGGCGACGACGTCCAGAATTTCCTTGCTGCCACCATAGCCAACGACAGCGGCATCAATAGCCGCGCGGGAGGCGGCGATAGCCTCGACGCAGCCGAGCGCGCTTTCGTCGTTGATGCCGACTGCGAGGATCTTCCTTGCCTTACGGGTTGCGCGCAGCCACGTGGTGGTGGCTGTGCGGGAGATATTCAGGTCGCCGCCGCCGTCGATGTGGTGGACCATTTCCTTGGCGATCGGTCCCAGGCGCTCTTCGAGCCCGCGTATAACGCCAACGGTGCGGCTGTGATCGGTGCGGCCTGCCTGTGGGGATTCAAGGAGCACCACGGCATCGGGCTTGCCCTTCCACATGCGTGTTGCGTGGTCGGCCAGAGCGAGGCCGGCAGATAGTCCCGCACGGAAGTTGTTGACGCCAAAGTAGACGGTGCCGTGATGGGGATTGACCACGGAGAGCAGAGGGATGCCCGCACGGGAAAACGTGTCGGAGATGATGGGGGACGACTGCTCCGAGAGCTGGAATTCGATGGCGAGATCGATCTTCTGCTTTGCCATGTCTTCGGCGTTCTTGATGGCTTTGCCGGGGTCGCGGTCGTTGTCCCAGACCATGAGGTTGATGCCGGCGGCGCGGGTTGCTTTCTCGAGGCTGTCCTGAATTTCAGATGCGAGCGAGACGTGCCGGGAGAGATTGGCGAAGCCGAAGGTGAGTTTGCGGCGCATGCGGCTGAGGCGGTATTGCCTGCCGTTCTGTGCGAGGTAATCGCGCAGCACAAGCGTGTGCAGGATGCGGAAGGCGGTGGTGTGCGCGATGCCTGTGCGCCGAACGATCTCTTCGAGTGTGAGGCTTTCGCTGGCCGAGTTGAAGCAGTCGAGGAGATCGAGCGTCTTCCCGACAATGGGTACCCAGTACTTGTCGACTCGGCGCGACTGCTCTTCTGTCGTGCTGCTCGTCTTTGTCTTCATCGAACGGCGTTCACCTTAGCCGCATAGTACCATCCGCTGCAACACATTGGGCCAGGATAGATGCCCTGGCCCAATGTGTTGGCGTGTGTATCGCGCGGTTATTGCGTGACGGGGTACATGAGGACCTTGACGGCCTGCTTGCTCACGACCAGATCGAATGCCTGTTCCCATTCGGTGATGGGCAGCTTGACGGAGATCATGTCCTGGAAGTCGATCTTGCCCGTTGCGTAAATCTCCATCATGCGGCGCCATGTGTTTGCGGTGTAGGTGATGGAGCCTTTCATGGTGAGCTGCTTGTAGAAGATCATGTCGATGGGGAACTGGATCTCCTTGCCGGAGATGGCAACCTGCGTGTAGTGGCCCATGGGGCGCAGCGCTTCGAGGCAGCCACGGACGGATGGCGCAACGCCGGCGCATTCGAGAGCGACATCGACGCCGCGGCCGCCGGTGAGCTCCTTCACTGCGGCGACGAGATTCTGTTCACCGACGTTGACGACGGCAAAGGCACCGTAGCGCATGGCCGCGGCGAGGCGCTCGTCATCGCCCGGTGCACCGGCGACGATGGTTTTGATGCCGCCAGCGACGAGTAATTTAAGGCAGAGCAGGCCGATGGGGCCGGGGCCTGAGATGAGCGCAGTGTCGCCGAGGCGGACAGGCGTGATCTCTTCGACGGCCTGGACTGCGGCGGCGAAGGGTTCGCTCATTGACGCCTCTTCAAGGCTGAAGTTGGGTGGGATTTTGTAGCACTGGTCCGGGCGCAGCAGAACGAAGTTCGTGAAGGCGCCGTTGACGCCGTGGCCCATGCCGCGGCGGCGGGAGCAGAAGATGAAGTAGCCCTGGCGGCAGTATTCGCATTCGCCGCAGGTGACGGCGGTGGCGCCCAGGCCGGCAACGCGATCTCCGACCGCGATGGTTTCAACTTCGCTGCCCACTTCCACGACGGTGCCGGCGAACTCATGGCCCAGGATCACGGGTGGGAAGTTGCGGAAGGTGTCGTGCAGGACGTGGAGGTCAGTACCGCAGACACCGCAAAACGCAATCTGAACCTTGACCTGCTTCGGTCCGGGGGTCGGTTCTTCCACATCCCGAATGCCCACATTTCCATTGCCGGAAGCGTACTTCACCAGAGCTTTCATGTTTCCTCCTTGTTGTTCTTCCGCGCGTGGAGCGAGAAGCAGACGCCGAACACCCTCCCGGTGGATGTTCCCAATCGAAATCATCCAATCTGAGCGAATATGTGCTGATGATAGCCGCGGTTCCGGGCAGTGACAAATTCGCTCGGTACGCAGCCTGCAGCGAGGCGGGGGGAAGACAAAAGCAGGCGTGCCATGGTTCAATCTGGAACGGAACGCAGCACCATGTTGTAAGTGGTTGCAGTGATGGGCTCAACCCACAAGAGCGAGAGCGCATAGAGGCGTTTGTACATCGAGAGAATCTCCTTCAAGAGCGGGCGCATGTTGCAAAGGCAGAGCCGGGTCCGAATCAACCCGGTTCGATCGTTCCAACAGAACTATCGATATGTTCAGCCTGCCATCCCCGGCTGATCGACACGTCGTAGTTACGCCTTCGGCGGAGCGGATGTCAATTCTCAAGTTCGGAGTGATTCCCTATCGCATTGATACGCGAGACCTTTATTGCGGGAGTGAGGCGAGGTAGGCGACGATGTTGACGATGTCGGTATCACTCAAGTTGTTGACAACGCCTTTCATGAGGGGTGCGTTGACGCCGTTGCGAGCGCCGGTCTTGAAGTCGTAGATCTGGCGCGCCATCTGGCTGGGCGAACGGCCCGCGATGGGCGGAATGTTGCCTAAGCCATGCAGGTCCTGCCCGTGGCACGTGATGCATGCGATAGTTTTACCGCCGGCGCCGGTATGTACGATCGCGTCGCCAAGTTTGAGGCTGCCTACGGGTACATACGCCACAAAGCCTGAGGCGGAGTCACGCATCTCGGCGAGCTTTACGTCTTCCGGGACTTCGATGACGCGATTGCCGATGGGTTCGGTGCCGCCCGCTTCGTCGAGCACCATCATGCGTGCGTTGGGACGTGTCTTGGGAACGGTATTGGTTTCGACGATGCGAATCCACTTGGGAGGCTTGATGGAGGCATAATACTCCGCGGCTTCTTTGGCTTCTTCCGGCGTGATCTCCTTTGCTACCGGAATCATGGTGATCAAGCCCATGTTCGGAACGGAACTATGCCGGCGATCGTTCTTGAAGTCTTCAATCTGTTCGAGGATGTAGCCGGCAGGGAGGCCGGCGATGCTTTCATTCTCGGGGCGGCCATACCCGCTGACGAGGTGACATAGGCCACAGGCCCAATAGGCCGGCTTACGTCCATGCGCGGCTTCCGTTGGTGCGGGCGGATGCTGATCGGGGAACCAGTCCGGAGGATTGAACGGATCACCAATCTGGGTGCGTGTGAAGGCCTTGTCGCTGCCCGGAACGTGAAGGAGGGTTCCGTCGTCGGGCACACGCGCTGGCCGCGGCCCTGGAGTTACCGGTGTATATGCCCAACTTGGCAGGTTCGGATTCTGTACTTCTTTCGGCGCTTCCAGCTGGTACACCTTCGTGGAGGCGCCCACCACCTGGGCAGGTGGTTGCTGCGCTTGAGTAGATGATGGCTGCGCCGCCTGGGGCGCGGCGGTCTGCGCAAAGACATGGCGCGGCGTCGTCGTAGAAGTGAGCAGCAAGGCCGCTCCAGCGAGCGCAAGGGAAGACGTGAGTGCAAACTTGGCGCGGCGCGATGGCATGATGATGGAACCTCCGGAACGTGGATCGCTGTGCGAATGAGAACTTTGACACAAGGAGGAACCCATCGACAAGTGAAGATTCCAATTCTATGAAAGAAGTTCAATCCGGGAAATTTGAGGCGGGCGCTTCTTGACAGTCCTCGCCGGTGCGGACGAAGCTGGGAACGCCTTCCATCCGGTGTTTGGTCCGATAAGGCCTCGTTTTGTGATCGCATCCCCTGCTTGAAGGTTCTTGACAGGAGAGCGGCAGCAGTAGATCTATATACATTTCTTGGAGCCCGCGGGCTCCAGCTTGCAACGATCGTCGATGGAGAGTCACATGCTTTTCAGCAAGGGTAGGAACTCCTGCCTGCGTGTCGCATGCACGTTGGCGGTTCTGGCGATGGCCGGTCTGTCTCAGCATGCTGTGTCGCAGAGCCAGGCGACAGCGTCGAAATCGTGGTCTGCGGCAGCCGCGGGGCTTGGCGATAATTCGCACTATGTGCCGTTGACCCAGATCACCAAGGCGAACGTGAAGAATTTGAAGGTCGCTTGGACCTATCCGACAGGCGATAGTGTGGCCTACACATTTGAGCCGCTGGTGGTGGGCGACCGCATGTACGTGATGGCGCACAACAACTCGATGGTGTGCCTGAATGCGGCGACGGGTAAGGAGATTTGGGTTCACGAAAAACTTGCGGGTATCTCCAACCGCGGCATGACGTACTGGCAGAGCCCGGACGGGAAGGATAAGCGGCTTGTCTTTGCAATTCATCACCAGCTGCAGGAGATTGACGCCACCACGGGTAAGTCGGTATTGACGTTCGGCTCGCAGGGCTTTGTGGATTTGCGTGTTGGCCTGGATCGCCCACTTGCTGAAATCTTTCGCATCCAGGCGGCCAGCCCAGCGAAGATTTACGACAACCTGATCATCATTGGATCGGCAACGGGCGAGAACTACATGGCGCCGCCGGGTGATCTGCGCGCGTTTGACGTACGGACTGGCAAGCTGGCGTGGCAGTTCCACACCATTCCGCGGCCAGGCGAACCAGGGTACGAGACGTGGCAGAAGGATGCGTACAAGTACGTTGGCGGCGGCAATGTGTGGGGCGACATCTCCATCGACCAGAAGCGCGGCATTGCGTACTTCCCCACGTCCTCGGGCAAGTATGAGCTGTATGGCGGCGATCGCCCTGGCGCGAACCTGTATACGGATTGCATGCTGGCGCTGGACGCGCGCACGGGCAAGCTGAAGTGGTATTTCCAGATGATTCATCATGACATCTGGGATTGGGATAACGTGTCTGCACCGCAGTTGATGACCGTAAAGCATGACGGCAAGAACGTGGACATTGTTGCCGAGGCGGGTAAGACCGGATTTGTGTATGTGTTTGATCGTGAGACCGGCAAGCCGCTGTGGCCGATTGAAGAGCGGCCAGTACCGCAGACGGATTTGCCGGGTGAGAAGACTTCGCCGACACAGCCGTTTCCAACCGTAGTGCCGCCGTTTGCGCGGCAGGCGTTCACGGCGAAGGATGTGAATCCTTACTTGAGTGAGCAGGAACAGGCCGACCTAAAGGCGCAAATTACTGCTGCGACGAACGGGCCGCTGTTTACGCCGCCCAAGCTTGGTGGCGACACGGTGCAGATGCCGGGCAATCGCGGTGGATCGAACTGGGGCACGACTAGCTCCAACCCAGGCAAAGGCTTCTTCTACGTTGCGGGCTATGACGCGCCCGCGATGCTGCACATGACGGATGTCGCGCCGGGTGCGCCGACCGTTGTTGCCGCCTCGTCGGGCAAGGGGAGCAGCGGACTGGAGCTTTACTCGCAGAACTGTGCTGTGTGCCATGGCCCAGGCCGTGCGGGTGAGATTGGGCCGTCGCTGATCGGCATCGATAAGCGCCGTACGGTGGATTCGATCAAGTCGGTGATGGAGAACGGGCAGGGACAGATGCCGTCGTTTGCCGGCCTGGGTGACGCGAAGATTAACGCGATTGCGGAATACATCTACAGCCCCGACCTGAAGGTGATGCCGGGCGCCAGTGGTGGACCGGGGCGGGTGGCAACCGAGGTGAAGCCGCTGGAAGATCCGAACGTGGTTGCTTCAGGCGGCGCGCCTGCTGGGCTTGAGGCTCCGGGAGCAAAGCTGGTGGGCGCTGGGCCGTATGGGTCGATGGCCGGCCTGCCGTATCCGGACGGCACGATTGATGTGAAGCGGTACTACACGAACTGGAATGTGAGTCCGAGCATCATTGGGCCGCCGTGGACGTCGCTGGTGGCATATGACATGAACACGGGCGGCATTCGTTGGAGGATTCCGCTGGGCGACGATCCATTGTTAGCGCCGCAAGGCATTCTCAACACGGGTATCCGGCAGGAGCAGCGCGGCATTATGCCGACGGCCACCGGCCTTATCTTCGTTGGCACGAGCGATGGCAAGCTGCGCGCCATTGATGACGATAACGGCAAGCTGATCTGGTCGACGGACATGCCTGGCGCGAACCGTGCTGTGCCTGCGATGTACGAAGTGAGTGGCCGGGAATACATTGTGCTGAGCGCCACGACGCGTGTGGGTGCAGGCGTAGGAGCGGTTGTGGGTGGGGCGAGTCCGGTGTTGCCGCCTCCCGCGCCGGATGCGCCGAAGCCGGCGTATGTGGTGTATGCACTGCCTGAAAAGGGAGCTAAGTAAGATGGCTGGTTTGCAGTTCACTCTTTCTGATCGCCGGCGGAGGCTGGGAGGCCTTCGGTTTCGGTCTGTTCTGTTCGTTTCCACCGTGGTGATGCTGCTGTTTAGCGGCGTGGCGAGGGCGCAGCTTGAGACGAAGCCGGCGCTGGATCTTACAGCCGCCCAAGGCATCATTGCTGCGGCGGAGAAGGCTGCTGCGGATGCGCATGTTGCCGTGGTGATTGCCGTGGTGGACGATGGCGGGAACCTGATGGCGCTTGCCCGCATGGATAAGGCGCACCTGGGATCGGTGGAGATTGCCGAGCGCAAGGCGCGCACGTCGGCCTTCTACAACGTGCCGACGAAGGCGCTGGCGGATGGGCTTGCTGCTGGTACCACTGCGTTGCAGAAGCTGGACATCCTGCCGTTTGCGGGCGGCATGCCGTTGATGGTGCATGGCCAGCAGGTGGGATCGGTGGGCGTGAGCGGTTGCGATACCGACACACAGGACGCGAAGATGGCACAGGCCGGCGTGGACTGGTTTACCGCGAAGTACGTGAAATAGCCGACGATGCCAACATCTGCGCAGCCGCGCTTTTTGAAACTTCGCCTCGGCATAATGATGTTCGTGAATTACATTGTGTGGGGCGCGTGGTATGTCACGATCAGCACCTACCTTACGCAGACGCTGCACTTTAGTGGGACCCAGGCCGGCGCTGTTTTCTCTACGGTGTCAGTCGCATCGCTGGTATCACCGTTCTTTATTGGATTAGTCGCGGATCGTTACTTTGCCACGGAGCGCGTGATGGCAGTGCTGTATGCGCTGGCGGCGCTGCTGATGTTTGTGCTGCCGAAGGCGACGGGCTTTCCGATGGTGTATGCCATCATGCTGACGTTTTGTCTCTGTTACTTTCCGACGGTTGCGCTGACTAACTCCATCGGCATGCAGTTAGTGAAAGATCCTGGCAAGGAGTTCCCAGCGCTGCGGCTGATGGGTACATTTGGCTGGATCTTTGTCGGTAACATCGTCGGCTATCTTAAAGCGGAAGCAACTACAATCCCGTTTACGATTACGGCGATTGCCGCGGTGGTGATGCTGTTCATCAGCCTGTTCCTGCTGCCGCATATGCCTCCGCGTGCAAAGGGAACGGAGTTTAACCTGCGTGAGGCCGTGGGCCTGGATGCGCTGGTGATGCTGAAGAACAAGACATTTCTTGCATTCGCGATTGCATCCACGCTGGCATGCATTCCAATCACGTTTTACTTTTCGTTTACGAACGATTACCTGAACGATGTTGGTGTGCAGAACGCTGCGGGCAAAATGACGCTGGGCCAGATATCGGAAGTGGTGATGATGCTGCTGATGCCGCTGGTGCTGCGTTGGGCGTCAGTGCGCACGATTTTGATATGGGGGCTGCTGTGCTGGACGGCGCGGTATCTGCTGCTGGCCTTTGGCAACCCGGGCGGCGGTATGTGGATGTTCTACACGGCCATCATGCTGCATGGCGCGTCGTATGATTTTTTCCTGTTGACGGGGCAGCTCTACACCGACCAGGAAGCGCCTCCAAAGCTGCGTAATACAGCGCAGGGGCTTATTATCTTCCTGACCTATGGCATTGGTATGTTGCTTGGGTCGCTGCTATCTGGCGGTGCGGTGGATTACTTCACCAAGCAGGTGAACGGCCAGGCCGTGCATGAGTGGAAGACGTTTTGGCTTAGCTCAGCGGGTATGACTATTTCGATTTTATTTGTCATACTCCTTTTCTTTCGTACGGGCGCCAAGATTCAGCCTAAGCCTGCGCTTGAGATGGAAGGCATGGGGTTGTAAGTGATTTGGCAAGACTGTTCGCCTTTACTGAGGTGTAGGTAAGAAAGAGGATTTCATGAGCGGATTATTCACGCAGAAGTATGCAGTGACATTGGACGCAGCGAAAAAGGCGTTAGAGGCAGTGGAGAGTGCGGCTGCATCGCTTGGTATGGTTGTTTCAATTGCCGTGGTGGATGATGGCGGTCATGTTGTAGGGCTGCATCGCATGGACGGTGTGGGCGCAGGCACGGTCGAGATTGCGATCGGCAAGGCAAAGGCAGCGGCATTGTTCAAGACTGAGACGAAAAACTTTCAGGCCGGCCTTGATGCGGGCGTTACGAGCCTGTTGTCGCTGGGCGTGGTAACCTTCGGCGGCGGTGTTCCGGTGGTGTATGACGGTGCTGTGATCGGGGCAGTCGGTGTAAGCGGAGGTGCTCCTGAACAGGATGCCGAGGCTGCGCTGGCGGGCGTGAACGCGATCGTGGGCTAAGTAAAAGGAGAAGGCTGGCGTGCAACTTGGATTTGTAAGTGCAATTGTTCCTGACCTTGCGTTGCCTGAGGTGTTTGAACTGGCAAGTAGGAATGGCTACGACAGCGTAGAGGTATTGTGCTGGCCGCCAGGTAAGGCCGAGAGGCGCTATGCCGGTGTAACGCACATCGATGTCATCGGCTTTACGCAGGCTCGTGCGGATGATGTGAATGCGCTTGCCAAGAGCAAAGGTGTTGCCATGAGTGGACTTGGCTACTACCCGAATATCCTTGCTCCTTCTGAAGAGGAGCGAAAGGTTTCCGCACATCATTTAAAGGAAGTAATCCGGGCTGCGAAGCTGCTTGGTTTGGATACGGTAAGCACCTTCATCGGACGTGACTGGCATCTTTCGGTGGATGATAACTGGCCTATGTTTCTTGCCATTTGGCCTGATTTGATCCGGCTCGCGGAAGATAACGGCGTCCAGGTTGCCATTGAGAACTGTCCCATGTCGTTTACTGCGGATGAGTGGCCTGGCGGTAAGAATCTTGGCTCCAGCCCTGCGCTCTGGGATCGTATGTTTTCGGATATTCCGAGTAAGTACTTCGGTTTGAATTATGATCCGTCGCACTTGGTGTGGCAGGGACAAGACTACCTTACGCCGCTGCGGAACTATCGCGAGAAGATCTTCCGCGTGCACGCAAAGGATGCCGTGCTTGACCATGTCGCGCTGAACAAGGTTGGCATCTTTGCGTTCCCGCTGCAGTTTCATTCGCCCGTGTTGCCTGGCCGCGGCGATATCGACTTTCCATTGTTCTTCGAGACGCTGCGCGATGCGGATTATGACGGGTATGTGACGGTAGAGGTAGAGGACCGCCGCTACGAGGGCGACCTTGAACATCGCGAACGGGCGCTTGCAGAGTGCTCGGCGTACCTGCGGCCGCTGATGTCTTCCACGGTGAGCGACCCAGGCAGCACGGTATCGGCTGGGGCATTTGATGTGAGCGATTAACCGGCTCTCACCGGCCAGGAGCCAATTTTGGATGCCTGGTGATTCATCTGCCGCGGGACCCCACGCGTCTGTAGCGCGGTGTCGATTGTCCCTCCATGCTGTTAAGCCTTATGGGGACCGCGATTGATGGCTGTGACGGCGGGTAGAGTGCAGCAGGAAAGTCCTGCACATTGACGGGAACGCCCTGGCTCTTCTTACGCCGTACCGGCTAAGGCGATAAATCATAGCACAATATAGTGCTTCGGGCGATTGCCCGATTTCCGATGACCAATCGTTCATTCCTAATTTCGTTCGAGAGGGAACTGCGAATCCGCGGTTTTGTGCCCGAGACGTTGCCTTGCCCGTAAGTCCGCCAGTGGGCCAGCGTCGATTCGTAACCCATGCGAGGTTACGTTAGGTTGGGCTCCAGAAGCAGGTTTCCGCCTGAGAAAGTGGTGTCTGCTGACTGCTGACGCGATCTCCGCGTGTCGTTCGAACTCTTTTGTTGGACAAGGCAGTTGCGAGCAGAAAGACAGTTTCGAGGCCCATGATTGTGCTTCAACAATCAGTCTTGTGGACTAAAGTTCCCACAAGAAAACCTCGTTGTAGCGCGAATTGACACTCGTCGTTTCGTCCATGTAGACAGATGCCGTACATAAAGCTTGTCTGGGCTGCGCGCGAACTCAGGTGAGGTGCTTGTCCCCGTTATTAAAAGGCTCACCGGGAGAAAAGAACTGATTGATCCACGGATCCATTGGGCGGTTCGGCGGGCGTTAAAGCAGTAATGCGTATGCACCAATTAACTGGAGGCTGTAAACGATGCAAATAGCAGGAAAAAAAAGGAACGCAGTGGCACGTGCGTCGGGGGTGTTTGCGAAGCTGTTCGCATGCCTTTCCGTCGTGACGGTGGCACTGTCACTTCTGCTCGTACCAACGGCGTTCGCGCAGACGAACACGGCGGACATCCTTGGTACCGTTACCGACGTTTCGGGCGGCGCCATTCCCAACGCCAAGGTCACCCTGGTCAACAACGGTACGCAGGAAACTCGGACGACTCAGTCGAACGATTCCGGCAATTACACCTTCAGCAATCTAACGCCGGGTACCTACAAGGTAACGGTACAGGTTACGGGTTTCACCACGCTGACCGCGAACGACGTAGCGGTTGCCGCCGGCGATCGACGTCGCGTGGAAGCTCCGCTGACCGTGGGCGCCACCAGCGAGACGGTGGAGGTCAACACGTCCGCCCCCGTACTGCAGACCGACTCCTCCGTTGTCGCCAGCACCGTGACAGAGCGCGCCGTGCAGGATCTGCCGCTCAACGGCCGTAACTTCATTGCCTTGGCTCAGCTGTCCGCGGGCGCAACGGAAGGAAGCCCCGCATCGTTCAGCTCCGGCACGCGTCCTGATGATCGCCGCCAGGGCTCGTCGGTGGCCATCAACGGCCAGCCCGACGTGATCAACAACCAGCTGATCGACGGCTTGGACAACAACGAAAAGATCATCGGCACCATTGGTGTGCGCCCCTCGGTTGAGGCCATCGCCGAAGTTCGCGTGCTGACAAACACATTCACGGCTGACTCCGGCCGCGCCGCCGGCGCCGTCATCAACATCATCACCAAGAGCGGTACCAATAACTTTCACGGTTCGGTCTTCGAGTACTTCCGCAACGACGCCATCAACGCCGCTCCCTATCAGTTCGGCGCGCACAACAAGAAGCCGGAACTTCGCCAGAATCAGTTTGGTGGATCCATCGGCGGGCCCATCTTCAAGGACAAGACCTTCTTCTTTGCAGATCTCGAGTACCTGCGGCTGGTGCGTGGTTCGCTGCCCTCGGCACAGTCTGTTCCGTCGCTGTTCGAGGAGCAGAATCCCGGTAACTTCTCCGATCTGGCCACTGCGTGTAACAACGGCGCCAGCGCTGCATACTGCGTCTTTCAGCAGAACGCGACCAACGGCATTCTCACCACCCCAGCCACGCCCGTCGCCGGTAACATCGTTCCTGCCGCTGGACGTGACCCTGTAGGCCTTTTCTATCTTGGGCTGTTTCCCAATCCGAACAACGGTTGCCCTACCGGCCCCACCAGCTGCCAGTACATCGGTAGCCGCGTCGGTTCGCAGTTCACGCGTTTGTATGACATCCGCGTGGATCATCGCTTCAACGCGAAGGATTCGATCTTTGCCCGGTACTCCGACAACAACGTAAACACCATCAGCGTCACCACACCGTTTCCCGTGGTGAACACGAGCATCGGTGCGGTCGATCCGAATAGCGGCTTCGCAGGTTCTTCCCCGCAGCAGGCGCGCAACGCAGCCATCAGCTACACGCACGTTTTCACCGAAAAGGTGCTGATGCAGGCGGCTATCGCCTACTCGTACGTGAACAACCTGTCCCAGGCCCTCAACCCTGGCCTTAACCCCAACGCGAAGCTGGGTCAGCCGAACGTCAACACGGATCAGAACACCACCGGCCTGGCGCCCATCACGGTCAGCTCATTGAGCGGCTCCATGATCATCGGCAACGGCGGCAACTACGTGCCGCTGAACGATCGCGACAACAACTTCCAGGGTAACGGTTTCGTGCTTTGGAACAAGGGCAACCAGTCCATTAAAGTCGGCGCTGCACTGATCCGGCGCTACGGCCTTGAGCTGCAGAACAACTCGGGCGAAGGTGCGTGGACGTTTACCGGTCTGCCGCAGCTAACGCAGGGTATCTTCAGCGCGGTAAGCTCCAACGTCGATCTGCATCCGCCCACACTGGAAACGTGGGAGCCCAGCGTCTACCTCCAGGACGACTACAAGGCGAGCCCGAACCTCACACTGAACCTCGGCATCCGGTACGACGTCTATACGCCCTATACCGAGAAGCATAACTACCTCTCCAACTTCGATCCGATTGCCGGCGTGATCTACGTCGCGAACCAGAACGGTGTCAGCCGTACCGGCAACGTAAAGACGGACTACCGTGACTTGGCGCCTCGTGTCGGCTTCGCCTACACGGCTGGACACGGCCTGGTAATGCGTGGCGGTTTTGGTCTCAGCTTCGTTCCGACCAACATCGCAGCAGGCTTCGCCATGAAGGCGCAGCCGAACACCGCAGTGTATGGCACGTGTACGTCTGCTAACTCGGCTACGACTGCTGGTTGCAATCCCGCGATCGTGCGTTTCGCCAATGGGCTGCCGCAGCCGCTAGCGTCTGACCCGCTCAATCCCATCGGTTCCATCCCGTCGTCCATCAGCGTCAACTTCCGCTCCGCCTACCTTGAGCAGTACAACCTTGCCCTGCAGAAGGAGTTGTTCGGAACGGTGTTCACCGCCACCTACGTTGGTTCGCAGGGCCGCCGTCTGCTGGTCGGCATTCCCTACAACAACGTCATCCCGGTGAACGGATGCGCACTGGTGACCGGCGGATGCGCCGGCGGCACGACCGTCACGGTCGGTACACGTCCCCTTACGGCGCGCGGTCTGCAGACAAACGGCACCAATCTGTCCAGGCTCACGAGTGCCGTCGCGACGAATGCGTCGGAGGGCGCTTCCAACTACAACTCGCTCCAGGTGCAGGCAGAACGCCGCTTCAGCAAGGGGTTCGGCTTTAACGCGAACTACGTCTGGGCTCACGGCCTGGATAACCGTCCCGATCCCAGCGCCTTTGCTGCCGGTGGCAACGCGCTGGTGGCATCGACGCGCTCCATTGATGACTATGGCAGCGGTGACATCGATGTGCGTAACCGCATCTCGGCACTGGTCAACTACGCGCCGCAGTTTGGTAACAGCTTCACCGGCGCGAAGGGCGCACTACTCAAGGGATATCAGGTCAACCTTATCGAGGTTTGGTCGACCGGTACTCCGAACAACGTCATCAATACCAACACCGGCACAGCCTGCGGAGCGGACATCTTCTGCGTCAGCCCTAACGGCACTGCCGACCGTCCTAATCAGATTGCCGATTATCACATCAGCAACCATGGACCGCTCAGCTTCTTCAACACGGCAGCCTTTGCGAGCCAAACCCTCGGCACCCGCGGCAGTGAGCGCCGCAACGTTATCTACGGACCTCACTACCGTCACCTGGATGCCTCAATCTTCAAGGACTTCCACCTGGTTGAGAGGGCCACGCTCCAGTTCCGCGCGGAAGCGTTCAACCTGGCCAACCAGACTAACTTCTACTTTGTGAACGCCAACCTGACCATTGCAAACTCGCAGTTCGGCAAGCTGACGAACACCACGCCGATCTACACACCGCGCTCCTTCCAGTTCGCGATGAAGGTCACCTTCTAACACGAGCGAACGCAAGACGGAACGCTTCAAACTTTATGGCGGAGACTGGATAACCATCCGGTCTCCGCTTTGAAGTTATCTACAACCAAGCGGGTGAAGACATGATGCAAGTGACACGGCGGCAGTTTGTCAAAGGAGCTTCAGTATTAGCGGCGAGCGCGGCTTTGCCGGCTGTTGTAAGCGCCAATCCCATGGGGCAGCCACTGGGCTTCCAGACATATGAGATCATCCAGCACCTGATTGAAGACTGGCAGGGCACCTGGAATAAAATGGCGAGCTTTGGCTACGGCGTGGCGGACCTGGTGCAGTTCAGCGCCTTCAATCCCAAGCTGGCCGATAAGACGCCGAAGGATGTCGTGACTGCGTTACGCACGGCCGGCCTGACGGCTGTTAACTGCCATTACAGCTATAAAGCGTGGACTGACAAGTATGCGGAGAGTGTGCAGGATGCGCATGCGCTCGGGGTCAAGTACGTTGTGTGCGCCCTGGGACCGCGCAGGAAGACTGCGGATGACTTCAAGTGGATGGCGGATCAACTGAATCAGCTGGCTGTGAAGCTGAAAGCGGACGGTCTGATGCTGGCTTACCATAATCACGAGATTGAGTTCGTCCCGGTGGACGGCAATCAGATTCCGTGGGACATTCTGATCACGAACACCGATCCCAAGCTGGTGACGTACCAGATCGACGTGGGCAACCTGACCTTCGGCGGCGGCGATGCCGTGACCTATCTCGCGAAGTATCCCGGACGTTACTTCTCATTGCACTGCAAGGATTTTGTGAAGGGACAGGCGAGTGTGCCGGTAGGACAGGGCACGCTGGATTGGCCCAAAATTTTCGCCATCGCGAAGAAGCAGAACATCAAGAACTATGCCGCGGAAGTGGGCGCGTATGGTGTGTCCAGCCTGGATGGAGTTCCTCTGGAGCAGAGCAAGCTGGATGTGCTGGAGTCGTTCAAGCAGAGTGCTGACTTCCTGAAGAAGATCAAGACGTAGCACCCGGCACAACGAGAGTCTATGGGCAGGCAGTTCTTCAATGACCGCCTGCTTCTCGTTTTTGGCGGGTTGTGGGAGTGAGTCATACTGCTTCCGCGAGTGAGGCCGTAGTATTTCGGGGTGAGCGCCCGGCGCTCCCGTACGTCGCGACGATGTGGATGAGCAGAGCAACTGCAAGGAATGCGATGCAGAGGATGCATGTGCCTTGCCAGGCCCAGCGGGCGTAGGTGAATGCTCCAGCGGCGCTGCCCATGGCGCCACCGGCGAAGCGGCTGACCATATACACGGTGTTAAGGCGGCTGCGGGCTTCCGGGATGAGCGAGATGGCTTGTGACTGCGCGGCCACCTGCGTGGACTGCGCGCCGAGGTCGAGCAGCAGGACCCCGATGATGAGACCGGCGATGCTCAGGAAGGCCCACATCTGAAAAAACGCAAGGACGGATAACACCACGGCAAGTGTGAGTGTAAAGGCGCTGCCACGGCGGTCAGAGAGGCGACCGGCGAGTGGCGCGCACATGGCTCCTGCAAGGCCGACGAGGCCGAACATACCGGCTGCTGAGGCGCCCAGGTGGAACCGGTCGCGCATAAGAAACGACAGCACGGCCCAGAAGGCGCAGAAGGCTGCGAAGCTAAGGGCACTGATGGCCGATGCGGTGCGCAGCAGCGGTTGGGTGCGCGCTAGGCTCCAGAGGGAGCGCATGAGCGCACTGTAGGGCAGATGCTGCGTGGGTGGGCGCACGGGCAGGAGCGCCTGCAGAACGAGCGCGGTGAGCAGCATGACGGCAGCTGCGATCCAGCACATGGCGCGCCAGCCGAGGTGGTCGCCGACGAGGCCGCTTACCGTGCGTGCAAGCAGCAGGCCGGTGAGCAGGCCGGCCATCATGGCGCCTACGATGCGTCCGCGCTCGGACGGTGCGGAGAGATCGACGGCAAGCGGGATGAGCAGCTGCGGGCTTACGGCGCACAGGCCCACGAGGAACTGGAGGGCGATGAGAATGGGCAAGGATGGCGCTAGCGCCATCAAGCCTGACAGGACGACGCAGGCGTAGGCGAGGCTCAGTACGATGGTGCGCCGCTCCTTGGTGTCGCCCAGGGGGATGAAGATGAGCAGGCCGGCACCGTAGCCCACCTGTGCGGCGGTGGCGACGAATCCGGCACGGGTGATGCTCTGGTGGAAGTAGTCTGCGTAGTCCTGCAGCAGCGGCTGGTTGTAGTAGATGTTCGCCACGGAGGTTGCGCATGCAGCGGCCATGACGAAGACGGCCGTGCGCGACAGCTGAACCGGCGGCTCGTGTGCGGGGATGACCTCGGCGGTTGTCGGCGGCATGTGAAGCGGGACCTTCTCCATTATGCCGTGATGCTGGTTTGCGGCATGTTCGATAGACTGGCGTCTTTGAAGTTGGGAAAGCTCGACACTGGCTGAATGAAATTGGGTATAGTGGCCGGTGTGAAGAGGAATGAACTTATTTCCTCATGGAAATTGGCAGCACGGCTTGGCGTCGGACTTGCATGCATGCTGGATGGAGAAGGAATTAATGAAGAGAATCAAGGTTGCAATCTTTGGAACAGGGTTCATGGGCCGCGTGCACACGGAGGCGCTGCGTCGTCTTGGAAACGTGGAGGTGGTAGCCGTTGCGGGCAGTTCCAACGATCGTGCACGGAAGTTTGCCGATGATGTTTCCATCGATCGCTCGACCGGCGACTACCGCGACCTGCTGACCGATCCTGAGATTGAGGCTGTGCACATCTGCTCACCCAACTCTCTGCACTTTGAGCAGGCGATGACTTCCATGGAGGCGGGCAAACACATTCTGTGTGAGAAGCCGCTGGCTTCTTCTGTTGACGAGGGCCGCACGATGCTTGCCATGGCGCGGGAGAAGGACCTGGTGCACTGCACGCTGTACAACATGCGTGCCTATCCACAGGTGCAGCAGATGCGTCGCATGCGCGAGGCCGGGCTGTTTGGCGATATCCGCATTGTGCAGGGCACATATTCGCAAGACTGGCTGTTTTTGGATACGGATTGGAACTGGCGCATTGAATCCGGCAAGTCGCGCACGTTTGCCGATATCGGGACGCACTGGTGCGATATGGCGGAGCATGTGACGGGGCTGCGGATTACGTCGCTCAGCGCCGATCTGGAGACGTTCATCAAGACGCGTAAGAAGCCCAAGGGACAGGTCGAGACCTTCCAGGGCAAGGAGCTGCGTCCGGATGAGTACACCGAGACGCCGATCGATACGGAAGACTTTGGCTCCGTGCAGTTCAAGATGGGTGCTGCAACGCGTGGCGCCATGACGACCAGCCAGGTGTCGGTGGGCCGGAAGAATCGGCTGTTCATGGAGATTTTTGGCACCAAAGGCTCTGCAGCTTGGAATCAGGAGCGTCCGGATGAGCTTTGGCTTGGTCATCGTGATCGTCCGAGCGAGATCCTGCTTAAGGATTCGGTGCTGTACGAGGAGAAGGCGCGCGGCTTCGCCGATCTGCCTGGCGGGCATAGCGAAGGCTACGATGACACCTTCAAGCAGACGTTCCGGCGCTTCTACCAGGTGGTTGCCGATCGCAATGCGCCGGTAGAGTTTCCAACGTTTGAGGACGGCATTCGGCAACTCGAGATTGTGGATGCGGTGGTGGACAGCTCGAAGAAGCAGGCCTGGGGCACTATTGGCTAGCTTCGAAGTCGTATCTCCGGCGCAGCTTGCCTTGCGGACCTGCGCGCCGTAATTTGCGTGTGACGAGACGGTAGAGGTGGCCGCCTTGTTCGGGTGAGAGGCTGGCCGTCGAGATAGCGTGGAAGCCGGTGCCGTGCATCAGGACGATGACGTGGTCGCCGTGGCGGACTTCCACCAGGTCGCTCCACGGCTGCAGCGATGCAGCGTTGGCTGGAGCAGTGATTGCGATGTGGGGTTCCTCTGCATCCGCCGTGACCGTTTCAGCAGGCGCGGCATTGGCGGGAGCTGATGGACTCTCTGCAAGGGTTGAGTTTTGTGTCTCGGCCGATGCGAGGATTGCAACGGGGGTGGCGCCGTCCGGCAGACTTTGCCGGGTCGCGTTCTGCATGGCCAGGTATGCCTCTGAGAGTTTCTCCGCTTCGGCATCGGAGACGATGAGATCGTCCAGCGGCACCGCGTAGTGCGTAAAGCGCCAGCCGGCTTCCTGCAGGACTGCTTCGCACTCGCCGGCAGGCATGGTGGCGCGGATGCGTGCGCGCTTTCTCCTGCGCAGCAGGTAGGCAATCAGCGTCAGCAGGGCGACTACGATTGCGAACAGGATGAGAAGAAGCGGCAGGATGGTGCCGTGAAGCGTGGCGCGGTGGCTGCGGCGGAGGTTGACGAGAAATTCGGCCGTACCGCCGATGAGGGGCAGCAGGATGATTGCCCACGTGAGTCCCGGCATCACAGGGCGGCGGTGAGGATTGCCGGTGGAGAGTGCGACAGCCTCGCGCCACTCCGGTTCGGTCCACGTGTAGGTGACGCGCATTGCCCTCCCCGGGCCGCAATGGACGCGGCGCTGCCTTCGGTATACACCCGACGCCACACAAAGCGTTGTTGGGATGTTACGTGCGCCCAGATTGGTTCGTGGCGGCCGGCAGCTTCGAATCGCACCCTGCGCGTGGGAGTGGCCTGCTACATTCAACGGTGCATGACCTTGTTAGAGCAGCTACGGGCGGCACCTAACCTGCTGACACTGGTGCGGTTGATCGCCGTGCCGTTCCTTGTGATCGCGATTCTGGACCGGCACGAGGAGGTGGCGCTGCTTATCTTTGTGGTGGCCGGAGCGACGGATGCGGTGGACGGGCGACTCGCTCGGCGGTTGAACCAGAGCACGCGGCTGGGGCAGTATCTTGATCCCATTGCGGACAAGATCATGCTGTCCACGCTGTTTCTTACGACCACATACATCGGTCTCGTCCCGCGGTATGTGACCATCCTGGTGTTTGCGCGCGATCTTGGCATCCTGCTGATCGCCACGCTGCTGTTTTTTACGCATACGATGCGGGACTTCAAGCCGAGCGCGATTGGCAAGGTAAATACACTGGTGCAGATTTTCACCATGCTGGTGGTTATGGTGACGTCAGTGAAGACGACGCACGAGTTGAATGTGCTTCGGCATTGGCTGCTGGTGGGGATAGCGTGGCTTGCGCCGCTGTCGGCTGCGCAGTATGCGTGGGTGGTGACGCACCGGATTGCCACAGAGCCACTGGAGAGTTTGTAGAGAAGCCCGGGGCTTTCGCTATACGGACCTCGCGGTCGAAGGGCACAGATGTTGTAGTGCTGTCCAATCTGTTGATCTTTCGCTTCGCTCAGGATGACCTCCGGACGACACTATCTTATCTTCAATAATAATTCTCAAAGAACAGCCCTTTGCCATTGCAAGTCGCTTTCCAGCGGCCTACACTTAGGACTGCAATGGTCCGGGATTTCCGTTTCCGTTGCCCCTGAACCCATGCTGCGGCTGACCAAAAAAGCGGATTACGGGCTGATGGCCCTGAAGTACCTGGCCGAGCAGGCGCTGCTGACCGGCCGGACCGGTGCGGCGAGCGCGCAGTCGGCGAAGGATATTGCTGAGGCGTATCACATACCTCCGCAGCTGCTGGCCAAGATTCTGCAGACGCTTGCACGGCAGGGACTGCTGGTGTCGCACGCCGGGACGAATGGCGGCTATGCGCTGGCGCGGCCCGCCACGGAGATCAACGCGTTTGAGGTGATCCGGGCGATTGACGGGCCACTCTTCATCACCAGCTGTATTACGATTCACGGCACCTGCGACCTGGCGGGTCACTGCACCATCAAAGAACCGCTGCGCAAGGTGAACGACAGTATCAAAGATTTGCTGAGCGGCATTGTGATTGCCGACCTGGCTGAAACACCGGACCACGAAGCCACCGCGACGCTGGGTGGCGGGCTGGTTTCGATTGCACTTTAAGTTTTCATAAAACAATAGATAGACGCCGCACCTTTGCTCGTAACGATCAGGAGATGAACACCGCATGAGCCTCGCCACTGAAATCGAACTGCTTGAGTCGACCCCGGTCCATACGGGCGTCCAGTTGCCCATCTACATGGACAACCATGCCACCACGCCGATGGACCCGCGCGTGCTGGAAGCGATGCTGCCGTACATGACAAAGATCTTCGGCAACGCCGCCAGCCGCAATCACAGCTTTGGCTGGGAGGCCGAGCAGGGTGTGGAGAAGGCTCGCGAGCAGATCGCGAAGCTGATTGGCGCGACCCCGAAGGAGATCATCTTCACCAGCGGCGCCACCGAGGGTAACAACCTCGCGATCAAGGGCGTTGCGGAGATGTACCGCGAGAAGGGCAACCACATCATTACGCAGGTGACCGAGCACAAGGCTGTGCTGGATACCTGCAAGCGCCTGGAGAAGAACGGCTACAGGGTGACGTACCTGCCGGTGCAGCCGGATGGCCTGGTTTCCGTCGCTGACATTGAGGCCGCGATCACGCCGGAGACGATCCTGGTTTCGATCATGTATGCGAACAACGAGATTGGCGTGGTGAATCCGATCGCCGAGATTGGCAAGCTGTGCCATGCCAAGGGTGTGTTGTTCCACACGGATGGCGTGCAGGCTGTGGGCAAGATTCCAGTGAATGTGCAGACGGACGGCATTGATCTGCTGTCGCTGTCCGGCCACAAGATTTATGGGCCCAAGGGTGTTGGAGCATTGTATGTTCGCCGCCGTAACCCGCGTGTGCAGCTGAACGCGCAGATCGACGGTGGCGGCCACGAGCGCGGCATGCGTTCGGGCACGCTGAATGTGCCGGGCATTGTTGGCCTGGGCGAAGCATGCGAGCTTGCCATGAACGAGATGGCGGCGGAGACTGCTCGCCTGACGGCGATGCGTGACTACCTGCGCAAGCGCCTGGAAGCGAAGCTGGACTATGTTGCGGTGAATGGCAACATGGAGCATCACCTGCCCGGCAACCTGAACATGAGCTTTGTCTATGTTGAGGGCGAGTCGCTGCTGATGGGCATTAACGACATCGCGGTGTCGTCGGGTTCGGCCTGCACCTCGGCCACACTGGAGCCCAGCTATGTGTTGAAGGCTCTGGGACTGGGCGATGATGTGGCGCACTCGTCGATCCGCTTCGGGCTTGGCCGCTTCAACACCAAGGAAGAAGTGGACTACGTCGCGGATAAGCTGATCGACACGGTGCTGAAGCTGCGTGAGCTTTCGCCGCTGTACGAGATGGTGAAGGAAGGCATCGACCTGACCAAGATTGAGTGGACTGCTCACTAAAGACTATGGAACTCCTCTTCGGCGTCTTCGAATTTGTGGTTGGCTCGCTAGTTGAGATTGCGTTCATCGAGACGATTACGAAGGCTGGCAAGAGGGCTTGGTATTATTCTGACCGCGAGCAGACGAAGCGTCGGAGAGCACAGAACATGCAGCGTATTCGCATGGGGAGTGCAATCGGTAGTACGCAATGAATGAGCCGACCGGTAAGACGTGGTTCAAAACGATGCTGTTCACCTGGGTTTCCAGCATCGTTGCAGGCTACTTCTTCAGCACGCCGTTTTCATGGCGTGAGGCGTTTAAGACGTTTGATTATTCCGTCGCATTTGCGACTGTAGTTTGGCTTTTCACTCTGGCTCGTTGGCACAGGGCAATCATTAAGGGTTGAAGCATCCGGCGGGGATTTAGATAGAAATCCGACCGGCAAGCATCTAAACATAACGTTTCGCTCAACAGGAGAAGGAACCATGGCATACAGCGACAAGGTTGTTGATCACTACGAAAATCCGCGCAATGTGGGCACGCTAGACAAGAGCTCGTCCGAAGTGGGTACCGGCCTCGTCGGCGCTCCCGAGTGCGGCGATGTGATGCGTCTGCAGATCAAGGTGAACCCGGAGACGCAGGTCATCGAAGACGCGAAGTTTAAGACCTTCGGCTGCGGTTCGGCTATCGCTTCTTCGTCGCTTGCGACGGAGTGGGTGAAGGGCAAGACGGTTGCCGAGGCGCTTTCGATCTCGAACACGGAGATTGTGAAGGAGCTTGCATTGCCGCCGGTGAAGATTCACTGCTCGGTGCTGGCAGAGGATGCCATCCGCGCTGCGATCGGCGATTGGAAAAAGAAGAACAATGTTGCCGAGACCGAGTCGGTTCTCGTCGGCGCATCGGCCTAAGAGCAGGGGTTCACTTCTGCCGCTCTCGTTCCAGGTCATCGAGCGCAAGCCGGAGCTGGTCATCGCTCTGCTTGCGCTCAGCGCGTTCCCGCTTCCAGATGCGCAGCGCGAAGTTGATGACGAACGCACCCAGACCGAGCAATGCGCCGTCCATCACTCCGGCCACAGTGGCTGCAGGCCAAAGTTCCGCATGGTGTGGATAGGTCCGGCGCAGGTAGCATAACGACGCGAACCAGATCGCCGGCCCACTTAGCAAGGCAGTCACTGCCGCGGCGAGCAGCGATGTAAGCAAGTCGGCTGGAAACTGGTCGGCCGAGTAATGTGGCGGCTGGGCCATAACGCAATGGTAGGCTCTTGGCATACTCACCAACGGGCAATCACCAGCAAAAAGGAGCACGAATGTCCGTCGTCGGCATTAGCACCACAACCAGCAACGAGATGAGCGCAGCCGCCCCCCCCAGCGCGTCAACGCCTGGTGTGCCGGTTTACTCCAGTCCGATTCTGCCGCCGGTTTCAGCACCACCGGACAATGCGAAGGCGCAGAACATCCAGGTGACGGAGAAGGCGGTTCGCCGTATCCGGTCGGCGATGGCGAAGGAGAGCGTGAGCGCGGAGCATGGCGGTCTGCGTGTGGGTATCACGGGCGGCGGCTGCAGCGGTTTGAGCTACAACATCCGCTTCGATTCGCAGCCACGCGAGCGTGACCGCGTGTACGTCTACGAGCAGGATGGCGACAAGGTACAAATCTTTGTCGATCCCAAGAGCTTTCTGTACCTGAGCGGCATGACGCTGGATTTTGAAGAGACGCTGATGCGCCAGGGCTTTAACTTCATCAATCCGCACAGCACCAAGAGCTGCGGCTGCGGGTCGTCGTTTACGGCTTAGTTGTCCTTTAGGTTGTGCTCAAGTTTTGCGCACGTGCCGTGCCTTTGGCACGCTCATCCGAAGCCTGCGCAGTGGGCGACCACCGCAAGGTTGCGTCGCTGAGTGTGTCGGCCAAGAAATTCGGCTTGTGCAGGGCCGCGCCGCGTGCAGCGAACTTTGCTGCCATCCACATCATCACGCGACTGCGTAGACCTTCGCGACGCAATATCAGGTCGGTCACGTCTTCCTGCCGGAAGTAACGCCGGATGCTGTGCGGTGTGCCGCCATAGAAGACGATGCGCTTGCTTTCGCGGGCTGTCTCATGCTCCAGATAGTAGGAGCGCATGACGGTTGTGAGCGAATGCTTCTCCCATCCCGCGCTGTTTTGCTGCCAGTGCAGCACTGTGGTGTCGCCCTGGCGCCAGCCGCCGATGAGAGCCAGCCAGTGTCCGTCGGCGGTTCGCAACCCCACTACGTACCCTCCGGCCAGACGGCACGCTCTCCAGCGCCGCACAGCCTCATCGTCTCGAACCGGATTCAGGCAAACCCGGTTAAGGGCAAGAAACTGCTCCTCCGTCAGCTCGGTCGCGGCATCCGGCACATAGGTCAGCGGCGTAGTGGACATGAGCCTGCGCCGAAAGTACCCAAGGCGGAACCGTACCGTACGGTTGAATTGAGCGAGTAATTGCTCATAGGTGGGCAGTAGATCGAGTTGCGTTCCCAGGGATCGCGTGCGCTCTGCCCATGATGCGCGCCGCTTCGTGGCGGGAGCGAGATCCGCCGGCCGAGTTGAGTTGTAGGTCGCAAGAACGATCTGCGCTCCGTGATTGATCAATGCTGACGCGCACCGGGTCGCAACGTCAGCCCGATGCTCGGCCGGCGCCAACACGGTGCGGAACCCGGACGTATCCTCGGTGCACACTGCCCCTGTCTTCCAGCCGAAGATCACGTACTCGGAAAACAGGGCACATCCCAGGATGGATTCAGCCGGGAATAACTCTGCATGGGTCTCGGAGGCCAGGAGAAGAACAAGCCGGGGAGACTTAAAGCGGATCGAGGAACCGCTCAGAAAGTACGCCAGCCAACTCATCGCTCCGCTCTGTTCGAACTTGCACGCAAGGCTTTCCAGCACGCCTGCGTACCGCAGCACCTCATCTCTGCCACTGATGATCAAAGCGGGCAGGTCCTGGATGGATGTTCGGGTATGCAGTTCGGGGGAGCTCATGGCCGTGTGCTAAGCATAACGTTACGATGAGTCAGCCCTGCATCATGTGTAGGCAAGCCGATGGAACGCTTTTGTGAAATCAATAAATTGAAAGTATGCGCAGACTGTTCGTTTGAGCCAAGTGAATTACAAACCCAATGAAGAGAGTTCACTTAGTTACTCAATTTTAGTTACTCATACGTGTACTGTATGGCCAACGCGATGCTTTGTATTACACGTGTTTCACGTAATCAGGAATACATAGTCTGCATGCGCCTGCGATGGGACGGCGGATCTCTCTGTGCGCGAACGAGCAGCTGCCGGAATTTAGGCGCCGCTGCGGCTGATGCGCCTGATTGAATGGGCAGCGTAGCATCAGAAGATCTATGACGTATTTTGAAGTGTTCGATCTGCCGCCGAAACTTGCGCTTGATACTGCTGCGCTTGAGAAGAGCTTTTACAGGCTCTCGCGCACCTTCCATCCGGATCGCTTTGCTTCGAAGCCCGCTGAGGAGCAGGCTGAGGCTACGGAGAAGTCGTCGTTGCTGAACGATGCGTATCGCGCGCTGCGTGACCCGATCCGGCGTACGGAGTATCTGCTGGAGCTTGAGGGTGTAGAGCTCGAAGAGCAGTCGGTGAAGGCGACCGAGTCTGCGCGGGCGAGCGGCACGGCGAAGAAGCAGATTGTGCCGCCCGATCTGCTGGAAGAAGCGTTTGAGCTGAACATGGCTCTGGAAGAGATGAAGATGGCGAAGCAGATGGGCGACGATGACCCGCAGCTGCGCAAGGATCTTGAGGCGGCCAAAACGAACTTCACCGGCATGCTGGATGCGTCGGGCCGTGAGCTGGAAGCGCTTTGGACGAGCTGGGATGCCGCCGTGGACAGCGGCGACGACGGCGCGAAGGACGCAGCAAAGGATGAGATGGTGGCGCTGCTGAATCGCCGGAGCTATCTGCGCAACCTGGTGCGCGATGTGAATGCGGCGCTGGAGTAACTGTCACAAACGTTCTGCGCTGGTACGAAAGCGGGTTCTGCGACTTCGCTCAGGATGACAAATAAAAGCTAGCTGCGCGGTGTTTGCCAGGGCTGCGTGTGTTCAATGCGTTCGGCGAAGCGCTTGCGTGCGGCTTGGATGTCGTCGCGATACTTTTCCGCCCATATCCACACGCCGCAGAAGGCCGCGCCAAGGCTTCTGCCGAGTGGGGTTAGTTCGTATTCCACGCGCGGTGGGATGACGGGAAAGACGGTGCGCACGAGCAGGCCGTCGCTCTCCATCTGGCGCAGTGTTTTTGTAAGCATCTTCTGGCTTATGCCTTTGAGCTCTGCGGCGACATCGGTAAAGCGCAGGCGGCCGTGTTCTTCCAGAGCTTCGAGCGCCAGCATGGTCCACTTGTCGGCGACGCGGCCGATGATCTCGGTCACAAGGGCATCGAGCGCTGGGTCGGTCTGTGCGGGCGGAGCGGATAGCGGCCTTTGCGCCTTGTCCGGAGCGTGTTGCTTCATGCGCACAGTGTAGTCCGGGACGGATACTTTCCGGGCGGTAACTATGGCGCGGAACAGTGCGTACTTACGCGGTTCACGCAGGCGTCCTATGCTCAAGGACGAGGTGAAAGAACCATGCAGATGAAGGGCAATACAATTTTGATCACGGGCGGCGGCAGCGGTATTGGACGCGGCCTGGCGGAGGCGTTTCACGCGGAAGGCAATCACGTCATCATTGCGGGGCGGCGCACGCAAGTGTTGGACGAGGTGGTTGCGGCTAATCCCGGCATGAGCGCCGAGGTGCTGGACATGGAGAGTGCGGACGCGATTAAGAGTTTTGCGGCTGATCTGATTGCTAAGTATCCGGCGCTGAACGCAGTGCTGCATAACGCGGGCATCATGAAGAACGAAGATGTGAAGCAAGGTAAGACAGATGATGCGGAAGCGACGATTGCGACAAACCTGCTCGGGCCCATCCGGCTGAACAGTGCGCTGCTGCCTCACCTGTTGGCGCAGCCCTCTGCTACGGTGATGACAGTATCCAGCGGCCTGGCGTACCTGCCGCTGGCAATGACGCCTACCTACTGTGCGACGAAGGCCGCCGTTCATTCGTACACGCAGTCGCTGCGCTACCAGTTGCAGGGAACGAACGTGCAGGTGATCGAAATTGTGCCGCCGTATGTGCAAACAGAGTTGATGGGCGATCGCCAGAAGAACGATCCAATGGCAATGCCGCTGGCAGACTACATCGGCGAGACAACGGCTATCCTGCGCGACAACCCTGATGTAACCGAAGTGCTTGTCGAACGCGTGAAACCGCTGCGGTTTGCTGCGGAGAGCGGCGGCTACGACGCGTTCTTCAAGAAGTTCAACGACACGATGGTTGCTGCGCGGCCCAACGGTTAATGGCGAAAGCGGCGGCTGCGCGAGTATCGTTGTCGCCGCTTTGTCGTTGTCATGTCGTGTTCCATCAGCGTGTCATTTACGCGGGCGGCACGGCCCACGGGTCGTACTCGCCCAGCGACCAATGGTGGCCTTCGGGATCGCGCAGGCTAAAGGCCTGGCCGCCGTAGTCCATGGTGCGGAGCGGTGCGACGACATCGGCGCCTGCGGCTTGCGCTCGTTCCCACATGGCCGTGCAGTCGTTCACGATGAGATAGGTTGCGCTGGTGACCTTGCCGCCGATCTCGGTTGGGAGCGCCCACCACCCAGCTGATTCTTTGTTGAGGCCGAAGGTGCCGAGCATGAGCATGCCGTTGTCGCCGAAGAGCAGCTCGGCATGCGCCACGTTGCCGCTGTTGTCGCGGTAGACGGCGTGTTCGGTGAAGCCTAGCACGGTCTTCAGCCACTCAATGCCGGTGTTTGCGTCGCGGTAGACAACGCTGGGGATGACAGTTACGGTGTTGCCTTTGAGAGTTTCCATGGGAAGCATCTTGCCAGTAGAGAGCGGCGGCTGTCTTGGAAAAATCGGAAGTGATTCGTCATGCCTCATCGATGTGTGAGGCCCAGGTGCGGGTTGAAGCGGAATAGGTGCTGGGGTCGATGCCGGCGAATGCCTTGAACTCGTTGCAGAAGTGGGACTGGTCATAGTAGCCGCAGTCGAGCGCGAGCTGTTCCCAGCGTACGTGCTGGCCCGCGTGCAGGGTTTGCACGGCGATCTGGAAGCGTTGCAGGCGGCTCCAGGTTTTGGGAGACAGGCCTACTTCGGTGGAGACAAGTGTGTGCAGGCGGCGCTCGCTGCAGCCTAGGATGTTGGCCGTTTCTCGTACGGAGTGGGAGCGTAACAACGACACAGCGCGGACTGTGGCGGGTGTGCGTGCTGCGCCTGGCCGCATGTAACGTGTAAGCCATGTTTCAAAGACATTGAGCTTGTCTTGTGGTGCGCTGGCTTGCTGCAGGTGTCCTCGGATGTCGTGGAGTGGGAGGACGTCGTGCAGAGCGAGTGTGCGTGAGCGGAAGTGTTCGGCGTTCTGACGAAAGAAGGGTGTGGCGCCACCGGGTTGAAAAAGGACGCCGACGAGATCCTGCAGGTCGCGTGTGTCGACCCACTCGTACTTTGTTTGCAGGCCGGTGAGGATGGCGGGAGGGACGGCGAATACAGTTGCGGCGGAGTCGTCGCGGAACTCGCGGATGTGGTCTTCGGCAAGATTGATGATGATTTGCAGGTTGCCGTTGGGCAGCACGCGCTGGCGTGCCTGCGGCAGGTGCGGAGCGCGGCAGTACCAGAGCGCTTTGACCAGGCGATTGAGCGGTGCTGCGGGTTCGCGCTCCAGGTAGAGCATGCGCTGGCTCCTCGACTCATCATGCAACGGGGAGCGCGTTGGGTCTAGTTTGTGATTGACAGCGTGCGTGCCGGAACGCAGGATAGGCCGTAAAACTCATGCAGAAGTGCGGAGGTTTTTCGATGAAAGAGATTGTCGAAGTTCCAGGGATACCGGCGATTGGGCCTTACGCCCAGGCCGTGAAGGCCGGCGGGCTGTTGTTCGTCTCAGGGCAGCCAGGGCTTGATCCAACAACAGGGTTGGCCGGACCAACCTTCAGCGAGCAAGCGCAGCAGGCGTTTGCGAATCTTGGCGTGGTGTTGCGGGCGGGTGGCAGCTCGTTCGCGCAGGTGTTGAACACGACTGTTCTGATTGCGGATGTGTCGGAGTTTGCCGTTGTCAATGCGCTGTTTGCGGAGCACTTTGGCGGTGCTCCACCGGCGCGGATGACGATGACCGTGCCTCTGCCAAAGGGGCTCCTGTTCTCCATTGGGTGCGTGGCTGCGCTGGACTAGCGTTGCGGTCTCTGCGATCTGCCCAGTGAGACAATGAAGAGTCGCTCTTTGGTGCGTCTTTGGCGCTGCTGAGAGCATCCGAAAGTAGTCATGGCAGATACAAATCGCGTCGTCGGCATCGATCTTGGCACCACGAATTCGCTTGTGGCGTTTTTGCAGGGCAACACCCCCGTGGTCATTCCGGGCGAGGATGGATCGTCGCTTGTGCCGTCTGTGGTTGCTGTTGAAGGCGGCAATGTGACGGTAGGCAATGGCGCACGCGGCACGCTGCTGACGTCCCCAGGTAACGCGGTGTACAGCGCGAAGCGGTTGATGGGCCGCGGCATGGACGATGTGCGCGAGGAGCTTGCGCTGTTTCCGTTTCGCATTGCCGAAATCTCAGACGCTCAGAAGGGCGATGGTGTGTTGCGACTCGTTGTGGGCGACCAGGTGTTGACGCCGCCGCAGATCTCCGCGCTGGTGCTGGGCCAGCTGAAGAAGAATGCGGAGCGCTTCTTTGGCGCGCCGGTGACGCGCGCGGTGATTACGGTGCCTGCGTACTTTAACGATGCGCAGCGGCAGGCGACGAAGGATGCGGGACGCATTGCGGGGCTGGACGTGCTGCGCCTGGTGAATGAGCCGACAGCCGCAGCGTTGGCGTATGGGCTGGATCGCAAGAAGGAAGGCACGGTTGCCGTCTATGACTTCGGCGGCGGCACGTTTGATGTGTCGATCCTGAAGCTGCACGACGGCATCTTCGAAGTGATCAGCACGAATGGCGACACGCATCTTGGCGGCGATGACATCGACAACCTGCTGATGCACATTGCGCTGGATGAGATTGCGCATGACCTTGGTTTGGCTGCTTCCGCAGAGATAGTGCAGGCCGTGCGCAAGGCTGTTATCGAGGTGAAGATTGCGCTGTCGTCGGCGGAGTCGGCGAAATTTAATTTGGCGCTGCCTGAGGGCAAGCAGTATCAGCGCGAGATTACGCGGGATCAGTTCGAGACGCTGATTGCGCCTGTGATTGCGCGCACAGCGGGGCCTTCGAAGCAGGCGATCAAGGATGCCGGGATTGATCCGGCGACGATTGATGAGGTTGTGCTTGTCGGTGGGTCCACGCGCATCCCGGCTGTGCGCAAGCTGGTCGATGAGATCTTCGGCCTGAGCGCACGTGGTAAAGCTCCGCATACGGAGCTGAATCCGGACGAAGTGGTCGCGCTTGGCGCTGCCGTGCAGGCGGATATTCTTGCGGGTGGCTCGGACGCTACGAGTGAGTTGCTGCTGCTGGATGTGACGCCGCTCTCATTAGGCATTGAAGCGCTGGGTGGTGTTGTGGCGAAGATTATTCAGCGCAACAGCACCATTCCGGCATCGGCCACCGAGCACTTCACGACGGGCGTGGATGGGCAGACGAATGTGGCGATCCATGTGGTGCAGGGTGAGCGGGAGTTGGCAAAGGATTGCCGCTCGCTTGCGAGGTTCGACCTGAAGGGCATTCCGCCGATGACGGCTGGGCTGCCGCGCATTGAGGTGAAGTTCCTCATCGATGCCAACGGCATTCTGCAGGTGAGCGCGCGTGAGCAGCGCAGCGGCAAGGCTGCCGAAGTGGAAGTGAAGCCGAGTTATGGGCTGACGGACGACCAGGTTGAGGAGATGATTCTTGCGTCGTTCGACTATGCCGAGGATGACCTGAACCAGCGGCAGGTGATTGAGGCCACCAACGAGGCCAACACCATCAAGGCTGCGGTGGAGAAGGCTGAGAAGGAAGCTGCATGGCAACACCTGAGCTACGACGAGATCACGAACATTAAAGCCTCGTTGATGGAGCTGGATGCCAGCATCAAGGGCGGCGACTACAAGGTCATCCGAAACGCGATCGAGTCTGTCGATAAAAAGACGCGACGGCTTGCCGAGATCATGATGAGCTCGACGCTGAGCGAGGCGATGACGGGAAAGACAATGGAAGCCGCAGGCGAGGGCATGGGCGACGGGCCGAGCGCGCCGCATCCGTTTGCGCCTGCGCAGATTGACGATTCGGCTACGGATTCCTAGAGACGCGGACTTCGACGCTACCTGCGTCCTAGATCTTCGAAACGGATATTTAAAATCGGATACTGCTTCCAATCCTTGTAGTCGAAGTGCCACCATTCGGTTGGGTTTACCTGGAAGCCCTGCGCGACCATTGCTTTTCGCAGCAGACTCCGGCGTTCGCGTTCCTCCGCCGTGCCGCCTGGATAGGCGGCGTAGGCATGCGGTGTGAAGTCATCGTAGCCGCTTGGCATGGAGACCTCCTGGCCTGTCTTCAGGTCGTAGAGTGACAGGTCGACGGCGCAGCCGCGGTTGTGCTTTGACCCTTCCTTTGGATCGGCCACGAAGATCTTTTGCTTGTTCGGTGTCGCATCCCAGAAGATTCGTGTCACGTACCAGGGCCGATAGCCATCGTGGACGATGAGGCCATAGCCTAAGGGCCGTAGCTGCTGGCTGGCGCGCACGACGGCCTCCGCCGCCGGCCTTTGCAGGAACGCTCGAGCCTGCGTGTACATGGGCGTGCCCATGAAGTTGTTCGCCGTAGCGTAGCGGATGTCGAGCTTGATGGTTGGATCGAGCGTCACCAGTTCAACCAGGTCCGCTTGGCGAAATTGCCCCGGCTCATGCGGTGGCTTTGCAGCTAACGCTTCACGGCGCAGTTCCTCCACGGGACGGAGTGGCACGATGCGGAAGCTGGGCGTTTGTGCCGGTCCCACAGCCGCCGCAAGCAAACAAACAACCAGTCGCCTCATGCTCCTGATACTGCCACGGCTCGGGTTCTGCGGCAATGTGCGGGCTAACTGTGACTGCTCTACCAGCCCATGGTGCCCGGAGCGCCTTTGAAGGGGCCGCGCACGTGCGACGTAATCCATCCGCCGTAGAAGTCGCCGGGCTGCGGCTGCACGCGCTCGCCGTCAACCCAGCACTCGTCCACGTGGTTGGCGTAGAACGCGATGTGGTCGCGCAGTGCCGCGTACTTCTGCACTGGATTCGGATAGCTCCACGCTGCATCGTGTGTGATCGCATCCTCCATCACAATGTTCCAGTAGCTCGCCAGGCCCTTCCACTCACAAAAGCTGTTGCGGCGCTGCGACAGCTGCATGTAGCGCATGGCGATGTCCGCTGGGGGAATGTAGTACACCGGCGGGTGGCTTGTCTCCAGGATGCGCAGTGCGTGGCGTGTCTCCGCCAGCACGGAGCCTGCATGCACAATGCGCAGATGCCGTGATGTCCTCTCCATTTTCGGAGGGCGCGGATAGTCCCATACCGATTCCGGCTCGTTCTTGTTGATCACGCTCTCATCGCCTCACATCGCTTTCGCCTATCGTAGGTGACACGGACGTAGACTTTCACGCACGTACGGTAAGCGGAGTGATGCCATGCACGCAGCGCAGAAGAAGTTGAACGAGATGAATCGCCTCACGGATATGGGGCATTTCCCGGCCATCGTGAACGCGGGCGCCACGGCGAACATACTGCTCACCATCGCCGCGACATGGTGGTTGCAGCCGCACTTTTCCCAAACCAGCGCGCAGACGTACGCGCCCGTGCTCTGGATCGCCGCCATACTTTGCCTCAACCTGCTGCCTGTGGTGCTGTTGCGCCTTAGCATCACGCCGGCCACGCACTACCCAGCGCTTAGCGAGATGGACTTCGTCCGCGACCAGCACAAGTTTTCTGACTGGGTATACCTCGCCGCATCGGCGAACATGGCGTTCTGGGTGCTCGGCTCGTGGGCTGTTTTCTCGGTCTCGCATACTGCCGGAACCCTCGTCACGGTTCTTGCCATTGCCTTTGTCGCAACGTTCTCGCCAGTGCTGCTCCGCGGATGGAGCAGCGGCCGCAGCACCGGCGTTCATGTTTCTTAGCTGATTTCGAGGCCGCCGGTTGCGCCGCTGGTGCTTGAAGTTGGCTTCGGATACTGCTTCGTCGGGTCCTGCACTGTCTACAAGTCAGACATGGTCGTTCTTTCCCGCACATGGGGAGTGTGCGTTCTCCCCGGCACGAGATGCGGCATGTATGCGCTCTTTCGCCTGCATCGACGATCATCAGCTGCCGTACGTCTGTGGGATGTGACGCAGCAAGCAATCCCAACAATCCACCCATCGAGTGGCCGATCACTGTTGGATGGAGATGATGCGCGAGGATGTACTGGTGAAGATCTCCCTCTGAAACAGTTTGTTTTGAGACGAGTTGGGTGAATCACCTCTGTGACGTAGAGGTGGCCTTGTGGGTGATGGCGGGTTTGTGGTTATGTCTGCGCTAGCGACTTTAGCGGTTTATGCTCATGTGCCGTCGGAAAAGATACTTTCAATAGGCAAGCCAAAGAGACGGGCGAGTTTGAATGCGAGGGGTAAGGAAGGGTCGTATTTTCCGGTCTCTATGGCGTTGACGGATTGACGCGAAACCTCCAGCCTCTCAGCAAGTTCGGCTTGAGACCAGTTACGTTCCGCGCGAAGAACGCGGAGTCGGTTATTCATCGGTTTCGCCGCTCCGATAACGCATGCGAACAAAGGGAGTGCAGAGTCCCGAAAAGAGCCAGAATCCGGGGAAAACAAAGAAGACTGGCAAATGAGGCACGTTTGCGATCATCTCCAGGAGACCCCATACGGATGAGACCGCAAGAGTACAGCCAAACCCCCAGAGAAGGCACTCCACGAAGACAGAGCGTTGAAACTCATCCTTTTCTTCTTTGAGATAGCGCCCTAGCAGGCCCACGACGGCGATCAAAGGGAGAGATGGGAGTACGGCCAAAGAAATAGCCAGTAATTTCTTCGGATTGTCGTGTTGCAGCAAGTAGAGCGAGCCGAAGAGAAAGACGATATACAACGCCATCGCTACTCCCATATAGCGACCGAATCGTTTACCCGCCGAGCTTTGTGGAATGGACTTCATAGCAGCTTTCCTCCTCGAGACCCAATTGGCAGACAAGCATTGCGTTGACGACTGCATGTACATAAGACAAGCTTGATTTACCAAAAGACAAGTAAGCATTACCAAATCAGCCGCCGCAATGTCAACCTTGCTTTACGTTTTGTTCAGCGACCAAGTGCAAGTTTGTGCTCTCTAGAGCCGCCATTTCAACAAAGTACATCGCTCCAGATCAGCCAACCCGGCCCAAATTCATTGACTTCTACCGCGTCTCGACCGATGCCGGCGAAATAGGGCACTCTCGTCATTGCCAGGCTCGACCGGCTGGCCCGCAATGTCTATTTCATCTCCGGGCTGATAGAGAGCGGCGTCAATTTCGTGGCCGTCGATATGCCTCGGGCGAATCGGCTGCATTGCGGCGCCTGGGATACGGTTCGATAGAATGAACGCTGAGAGCATAATTATGTCTGAGCACATCGAACTGCCTGAAGTTGACCTTTCGAAGCCACCCGCGGAGAACATCGTCCGCGTGACCTTTCAGCCGGAGAACAAGACGGTCGAATTTGAGTTCGGTTCGCTGCCGTACGATGGGCATGGCCAGCCAATGAGCCTGCTGGATGTCGCGGAAAACTACGGTGTCTTTATGGATCACGCATGCGGCGGCGTGTGCGCCTGCACCACGTGCCATGTGTATGTGAAGCAGGGCGAAAGCGGCCTCAACGATCCTGAGGACGATGAGCTTGACCGCATCGACCTGGCCGCTGGACCGCAGACGAACTCGCGCCTGGGGTGCCAGGCAGTGATCACACAGCCGGGTACGTACCTGGTGGAGATTCCGGCGTGGAATCGTAACTATGTGCAGGAAGGCAAGCCCGCTGCGGTGGTTGCCGGTAAGGGAGCGTAACGATGCCCTTCGAATACGGATGGGAAAACGCGGAAGAGATCGGCATCCAGTTGCAGGAGAAGTTTCCGGACACGGACCCGCTGACCGTGCGCTTCACGGACATGCACTCCATGATCACGGGCCTGCCTGGATTTACCGGCGATCCGGCGAAGTCGACAGAGGGCATACTGGAAGCAATTCAGATGGCCTGGCTGGACGAGTACAACGACGCCAAGTAGTGCTTCTTCATAACGCTTCAAAATGTCTCATGGAGACGGGACGTTTCCGTTACCGGTCCGGAGCGTCCGCTGGTTCCTTCGCAACTGCGGTCGGTGCAGTCACCTTCTTTCGCCGCAGGACTGCGTTGGGAAGCGCCGATCGCGTGGCGTAGAGCACCGCGATCACCACGGCGAGCCATATCGCTGAGCCGATGACAAGGCGGATCATGTTGGCTATGTGGGATGCCCCGAGCGGCAGTGCGTGTAGTGCCAGCGATATCACTGCGCCGCTGCAGAGCGATGCAAGCAGCGCTTTGCCGAGTTCGCTCCACTCCAACTCTGCAAGGCTTACCATGCGCCGCATGTGCAGCAATATGGCGAGCGCGATCATGTGGGCGGCGATGCCGATGTCGGATGCGATGACGAGGCCGCGGATGCCGCTGCCGTGAAAAAGCAGAGCATAGATCGGCAGTGAAAGCACTGTGACGACGGTGCCGGAGATCATGGGCGTGAGCGTGTTGCCGGCGGCGTAAAACGCGCGGGCGTACAGATTCTGCGATGTCCAGAAAACAAGCGACAGGCAGAACAGCACGAAGAGTTGCGCTGCCACAGTTGCGTCGCCGTGGCTGAATCGTCCCCGCCGCAACATCACGTCGACCAGCGGCTCTGCCAACGCAATCATGAGGGAGGTGAGCAGCAGGCTGACGGCGATGAGCCGCGACACAGAGCGATTCACCGACGCGCTGAATGCGGCCACATCGTTTTTTGCCCAAAGCGATGCGAAGAACGGCAGCGAGGCCGCGCCTGCGGCCGGGCCGATCATGTTCATGGGTGCATTGAAGAGCTGGCGCGAGTAATTCATGAGAGCGACGGCGCCGGTGACCTCGCTGGCGAAGTAGCTCCTGATCCATGGGTCCAGCGTGACCAGCGACTGGCCCAGCATGAGCGGCAGGCTTAAGCGCAGCCACTCGCGCAGTGCCGGGTGGCGGAGATCAAACTGCGGTGTCCAGTGCATGCCGATGCCGCGCGCGCCGATGAAATTGATGAGGAAAAAGCCAAAAAATGCACCAAAAACCGCTCCAATCGCGAGCGAATAAACACCAAAACGGCCGTGCAGAAGGACGGCGCCGAGGATGATGCCACCGTTGTAGAGCAGCGGCTGCAGCGCCTGATAGAGAAAGATCTTGCGCGCCATGAGCCGCGATGCAAACACGCCGCCAGCCAGCAATAGCAGGGGATTGAAGAGCAGCAGGCGTGTCATGGCAACGCACATCGCCGCAGTTTCGGGTGACTCGAAGTTGTGGAACTTGTAGCGCACGTAGAGCGGTGCGAACAGGATGCCGAGCAGCGCCGCGATGGCCAACACGGTCAGCATCACGTTCAGGATATTTGAGAGAGCGCGGTCGCCTTCCTCTTCGCGGCCGTCAGCGCTGTACTGCGTCAGCAGCTTGATAAAGGTGGTGGAGGCAACGCCACCGATCAGCAGGTAGTAGATATTGTCCGGCAGTTCGAATGCAGCGGTGTAGGCATCAACGGCAGATCCTGCGCCGAACAGGTATGCGATGAGGCTGCCGCGCACCAGACCGAGCAGCCCGCTCAGGAGAGCGGAGACCATGAGGAGCAACGACGCGGAGTATGCCGTTTGCGTGGAACCGGGCCGCAGCCGGCTCAGAAGACCGGTGGCACGCGGAGCGCTCGGAGATGGAGGGATGTCGGCGGACAAGCAGCTTTATTTTAACGAGTGCTGCTTGCCGGCCGCGAAGCGAACGTTTACCAGATACCGTTTTCGCCATTGTTGCGCTGTGGCGTCCGGGCTGGCGGTGCGGCAGCAGTCACGCTTGTTCCGGTGGTTTTGGTCAGCCGCTGTGCGCGTGTTCCCACCGCAGTCGTCATAGGCCGCGTAGAAAGCGGCGTCTGTGGCGTCGACCTCGTCCAGTTCTGCCAGGTTTCGATGCCTTCCGCGATGCGCGGGCCCTCAGCTTTGGGGCCAACGGATAACAGCGCGAGGTTCACATCATGATATTGCCGCTGGCTGCACCGCATGCAGCGCATGGGATAGCGCAAGCGCAGCAACTCCAGAAGATCGGGAAAGCGAAAACGTGAGCGGCGAAAACGATTGTAGCCGCAGAATTCGCAGCCGAGCACGCCCTTGGCCAGCTCAATGACAGGATTTTCGTGATAGGCCTGCACGTCAGACTTGGCAGCCACCGGCTCCACGGTAGTGACAGCGATGCGGGGATCGCTTACGGGAACTTCACCATCTTTACTCATGCCCCTCCAGCCTACGGTGCTTCACGGTACACAGCAAGGGTTGATCCTTCCATTTCTACTATAGGCCCGAAGATGGCCTGCCGATGTGCGCGGCCTTTCCGCGTTTATTCGCCTGACCCGTCGTCCGGAAACAACGGCGTGGATGCTACGACAGGCTTCCGCTTCGGCGATGACGCTACGTGCAGTCCACGGTGGGCGGGGTTACTGGTGCGGGTGATGCCAGCCGCAGCCGGCTTGGCTAGGAGTGATGCAATTTCGCGCAGCTCGGACCGCATGCGCCGTAGCCGGATGGAGGCCGGAACGCCGTCGGAAACGGGCTCGGGCGGTGGGGCGGCCGGTGTCTCTTTACTGCGGACCTCGCTCTTCAAAAACTGCCGCGCGCCGGGAATGGTGTATCCCTCGTCGTAAAGCAGGCTGCGGATGCGCAGAGCCAGCTCCACCTCGCGGCGGCGATACAGCCGTTGGCCGGTGCCGCCCTTATTCGGCTTCAACTGGGGGAACTCAGTCTCCCAAAAACGGAGCACGTACGGGGGCAGGTCCAGCAGCCGGGCCACTTCGCCAATGCGGAAGTACAGCTTGTCGGGAATCTCCGGCAGCGCTGTAGACGTCCGTTTCTGGTTGCGGTTGCCTTCGGTGAAAGCCACGGGTTCTCTCCGCCACGTCATCCGGACAAGTCACGATGAGACTGAAGCCCGCCATGGATTGCCCGCTGTCCGCCACGTTCAGTGTAGTCCCGCAGCATGCGTTGTGTCCCGAAATCACGTGTGATGAGCACTATCCAGCGATGCCGAAGAAAAAAAGGCCCCGCAGGAACCGCGGGGCCTCGCTCATGAACAGGGAACAGCGGGCATTTGCGCTCCACGATACGTTGGATTGCCTCCAGGCGGGGTCCTCTCCCTGACAGCAGACCCAGAATCTACCTAGCCAACGCTACGAATGGGACACACTTCGCCAGCCACACACTATGTTGTGGGAAGGTACCGGGTTTGTCAAGATTCGCTATGCAGTTTTCGTAAAAAAGACGTGGAACCGTGGGTGGGTTCACACCGTATTCTCATTGCAGAACGCCACGAGGACTCCGACACCGATGCGATCACGTTTTCAAGCCATGACTGTCACGCTTCTTCTGCTGCCGCTTGCCGGCTGTTTTGTGCAATCGAAGAAGGGCGCCAACGGTGACGACAACGTGGCGATCTCCACGCCGCTGGGCGGCATGACGGTCAAGACCGACAGCTCGGACGTGCAGGCGAAGCTCGGACTGCCACTGTACCCAGGGGCGGTGGCGGAAAAGAAGAAGGATAACGACAACGGCTCGGCCGATGTGAATATGAACTTTGGGCCGTTCCATCTGCGGGTGCTGGCGATGGGTTTTACCTCGACGGACTCCCCGGATAAGGTGCGTGCCTATTACAAAAAGGCGCTTGCGCAGTACAGCGATGTGATCGAGTGCCGTCATAAGCAGGCGATTGGCACACCGGCCAGGACCGGCCTGGGGCTTACGTGTGACGACGACAATCACGTTCATTCGGGTTCGAAAGTGAATGTGAATGACGATGCGGACGAGACCGAACTCAAGGCGGGTTCACAGTCGCGTCAGCACATCGTCTCGTTTAAGCCGCAGGATGGTGGCACCAAATTTGGCCTGGTTGCGCTGGAACTGCCGCATGGCGATGACGACAAGGACTCCAGCAAGACTGCGAATTAATTGACGGTCCTCTCGCTTTCGGCAAAGTTTCCGCAACCGCCCGGCGTCCCTGCGAATCGAATGGACTGAATCGCCGCACGAGGGCAGATCAAAGGTTTGAAGAACATATACATCAGGATTGCGGCGGCCTCGCTTTTGCTGGCGCCGATTGCGTTGCACGCCCAAATGACGCCGCCGGCTGAGCCGGTTGCGCCGCCTCCCACGCCGGCGATTGATACAACTTCCCGGCAGCAGGGCAAGCAGCCGCCGATTGGCGCCGCGCTGAACCTGCCCGAGGCGCCTGCGCCGCAGCAGCCATCAGCCGTGGTGAGCGCTACCCTCAGCGCGACCGGGCCACGTGACCTTGGCCATGGTGTGACCACACCCGTTGCGACCGCGCAGCCGCTGCAGCTTTCGTTGGACGACGCCGTTCGCCTTGGTCTGGAGCACAATCTCACCATCGCGATCGATCAGCAGAATCAGCGGCAGATTGGCGGTCTGCAACTTACGGCGTTCAACGCGCTTATACCGGCGTTGACGGCGAACGCGAAGACCGAAACGCAGGAGATCGATCTTGCGGCGCTGGGATTTAAGCCTCAGTTGCTTACTTCGGTTACGTCGCTGCTGCCGCCTGGAACTACGATCGCCTCCATCGTCAAGGTCAACACCACATCCGCGCAACTCAACCTTAATCAGCAGTTGTTTAATCTGCCTGCGTTTGAGGTGTATCGCGCAGCGAAGTCTACTGCAGACGTAGCCAAGTGGAATACGCTGTTGGATCGTGGCGATATCGTGACTCAGGTTGCTTCGCAGTACCTGATGGTGCTGGCAGATACGGCTTCCATCAACAATGCGACGGCGCAGGTAGCGAGCGATCGCGAGCTGGAGCGCCAGTCTGAAGCGCGCAGGGATGCGGGTACCGGCACCAATCTTGACCTGATCCGTGCGCGCGTGGAACGCCAGACGCGAGAGCAGGAGCTGATTGCCGATACGGCTCAGTTTGAGAAGGACAAGGTACAGCTGAACCGCCTGATGGGTCTGGCTGCTGACCAGCCGTTGCAGTTGGTGGATGCTGTGCCGTACCACGAGCTGGAAGCGTTGCCGCTGGACCAGGCGAAGCAGGTTGCGTACAAGCGCCGCAAGGATCTGTTGTCGCTGCAGGCGCAGTTACGGTCTGCGGAGCTGCAGCGCCGCGCGGTCCACTATGAGCGGTTGCCGGTGGTTACGGTGAGCGGCTATTACGGTGTGCTGGGCGAAACGCGTGGGCTGTATCACGGTGTGTTTGTGGCGCAGGGCGGCGTGAACTTTCCTATCTTTCAAGAAGCGCAGTTGCAGGGCGACCGCGAGGTGGCGGATGCGCAACTCTCGCAGCTTCGTTCGCAGTTGAACAGTCTGCGAGGCGATATCGAGCAGCAGATTCGTGCTGCGATGCTGGACGTAACGACCAATGATGAGCTGGTGAAGGACGCTACGAGCAACGTGAACCTGGCTGCTGATGCGCTGGATGTATCCCGGCAGCGGTACCGTGCCGGGATCGACGACAATCTGCCCGTGGTGCGCGCGCAGGCTACGCTGGCAAATGCGCAGGCGCAGCTTGTCTCTGCGTTGTACCAGTTCAACACGGCAAAGCTGCAGCTTGCACGCAACACGGGCGTGGTGGAATCGCAGTACGACACCTACCTAGGCGATTGATGTCGCTTTCGCCGAGTTCTCCGTGTGTCACCATAGAAGCTACGGATGCCTAACGCAGCACAAGACAGCGAGACAGGGCTGCGTAAGCCACAGGGCTCGCTCGATTCTGAAGGAACAGACGGGGCTGCGTTTTCGTCTCGCAATTTCCGCCGCTACCAGACCGCGCGCCTGCTCGTAATCCTGGGTGCTGAGGCGCAGTCGGTTGCGGTTGCGTGGCAGATTTACCAGCTTACACATTCGACGCTGTTGCTTGGGTACACCGGTCTGGCGCTCTTTCTGCCGGGAATCTTCTTTGTGCTGCCTGCAGGCCATGCCGCAGACCGCTACGACCGTAAGACCATCATCATCATCTGTTACCTGGTACAGGCATTGTGCACGGGGCTGCTGCTGTACCTGTCCGTGCATGGCGTTCCCAACATTCTTTGGATTTACGCGATCCTGTTCTTCATCGGCGGCGGCCGTGCGTTTTCCGGTCCGGCCAGTTCTGCCATTCAGCCGCAGCTTGTGCCCAAGGGCGCGTTTGTAAACGCGATGACGTGGGGCTCGGCGATCTTTCAGGTCGCGAACATATCGGGACCAGCGGTGGGCGGCTTGCTGTTCACGATCACGCTCACAGGCTCGCTGGCCAAGTGGACTGGAGCGCCGCTTGTGTACCTGATGACGTTGATCTCCATGCTTGCCTTTGTGGCGCTCATCAGCACGTTGCGTCCACGCAAAGAAGTGACTGAGAAGAAGGGTTTCAGCATCCGGACGATGATGGATGGCGCACGCTATGTGAGCCAGGCCAAGCTGCTGCTGGGCTCCATATCGCTGGATATGTTTGCCGTGCTGCTGGGTGGCGCGGTGTCTCTGATGCCGTACTTTGCGCAGGACGTGCTGCATGTCGGACCGCGTGGCTTGGGTATTCTGCGTGGTGCCCCTGCCATTGGAGCGCTGTGCACATCACTTACACTAGCGCGTCGCCCCATCAAGCATCACGCTGGGAAGTTGATGCTGGTTGCGGTAGCCGTCTTTGGTTGCGCCACGGTTGTGTTCGGCATATCGAAGTCGCTGCCGCTGTCACTTGCGGCGCTGTTCATTATCGGCGCGAGTGATAATATCTCCGTCATCATCCGCCAGACGATTTTGCAGCTTGGCACACCGCCGGCCATGCGTGGCCGCGTGTCGGCGATCAACTGGCTGTTTCTTGGCGCGTCCAACGAGTTCGGCGAGTATGAAAGCGGCCTCACCGCTCACTGGTTCGGCGCTGTGCGGGCTGTTGTGTTTGGCGGCATCGCTTCGGTCTGCGTCACGGGTATGTGGAGCATCTTCTTCCCACGCCTGCGCAAAGTGGACGCGCTGGATGCGGAGGCGCTGCTGGCGGCGAACTCTGCCTATGCGGATAGTGAGCCGATCGATTAGGCACGCTGCGGAACGCGCGCAGCACTGGTTGGACGCAACGGCGCAAAGCGGCGAGTCGTGTTTCGTTCCCATGCGGTAATCTGCATCCGAGATGAGTATGTTCAACGAGCCCGCCACCACGCCTGACGAATCGCCTGAGAGCAAAGGCTCCGGCTTTAAGAAGTTGATCTTTGCCTTCACGGCCATCCTGGTCATTGCCGTTGGTGTGCGCTTCTTCCTCATCTACCGCGAACGGCAGGAGGCAGCGAAGCCCGCGGCAGCGGCGGCAGCGCCGGACTATACGGCAGACGAGATGGTGTTGCCGCGGCGCGAGCACCAGATGTCGGTAGCGGATGCACGCGCGTTGAACGGCAAACGCATTTGGGTGTTTGCTGCCGGGCAGCTCCATGCGTATCCCGCGACGCCGGCTCACATGGACTATGCGCATCCTGGACCGCTGCTGCTAGGCGCGCAGCCGCTGGACGTGGTGAATTTCATCGAGGGTAAGGCGCCTGAGAGCGCGTACAGTCGTGTGCCCAAGGGTGATGCGCAGGTCTTCATGCTCTTCCACCGGGCGGACGATCCGGCGAAGTTGTGGGGCACGCCCGTCGGGTATCGCGAAGGTAAGTTCTATACGTTCCTGCTGGATGAGTGCTTCTTCTACGACGATCCGCATGTGCTGTACAAGCATTGGCCTGCGGAGACGTGGAAGGCGATTGACGAGCACCGCGCGATCCAAGGCATGAGCGAGATGCAGACGAACCTTGCGCTGGGACAGGTGAGCCGGCCAGGTCCGGGATCACAGGGAAACCGCACCATTGTGTATGACAACGACGGCTACCCGGTGACGGTCACGTTTGTGAAGGACAAGGCAACCGAGATCAGCTAGCGCGTTTGCAGGGCTGTTGTTTCGATGCGGGCGGCGATGCCGTCCCATAGCCGCAGACGTGATTCGAGTGCGAAGATGGCTGCGGCTTCGGCGTCGCGCCAGCGTTCTGCGTCGTCGCCGCAGAGATCGGCGATCATGCGCAAGGACATGGGGCCGTGCTCTTCGCCGTCGACTTCGATGTGGCGTTCGAGATACCAGATGAAGGTGTCGAGATTGCCTGCGAGGTCGCGGTTGAGATCTCTGACGAAGCCCTTGAACATGTCCGGAATGAGGTCTTCGCGGCCAAAGGTGAAGGCTGCGGCGATGCAGTGCAGCTTGCCTTCACCGATGATGTGAAAGGTGTCGCGCAGAAAGTGCTTCGCTTCGTCCGGCGCGCGACTGCCGCGGATGGCTTCGTGCAGGTCGGCGCCGTCGCGGATAGCAAAGAGCAGGCGGTCGATGGCAATGGTGGAGGCGCCGCATTGCTCCATGGCGAGGCGATAAAGCTGGAAATGGCTCAGGTGCCGGCCCTGATAGATGTCGCTCTCCTCGCCGAGGACGATCTCGTTGATGAGGCGACTGCTCTCCGGCATTGCAGACGGCAGCCAGGGCACGTCCACGCAGGTGAGGCCGCGTTGCAGGGTTTTCAGCAGGCTCATGAAGTCCCATACCGCGAAGACATGCGCTTCCATGAAGATGCGCAGGTCGGCGATGGTGTGGAACGAGGTGTAAAGCGGGTGCGAGGCGAGTCGCGTGTACAGCGGCTGCAGTTTTGCTTCGAGTGCTTCTAGGTGTGTCACTTCACTAATCCTTCGTCGAGGCGGCGCAGAAAGTCCCACGAGTAGATGCCGCTCTCGTGGCCGTCAGCCCATTTGAACTTGATGGCGTAGCGGCCTATCGGTTCAGCCGACAGCGGCTTTGCCGGTGGTGTGTAGATGGGCAGCAACTGCTTCGGTGCGGGGCGCGGCTCGCCAAGTGCGCGGCCTGTCTTCTCGCGCTCTTCATGGCAGGTGGCGCAGGGACAGGCGTCGCGCAGGAATGGAAAGGCCCACTGTGAGCGATGCCCATCCTTCCATGTGATCTCGACCCCGGTGCCTTCGCTCAGGGCGATCTTCACCTTGGCGGGTGAGATGGCAGAGGGTGGCAGCGGCTTGTCCGCACGCTCGGCGCGTTCGCTCTCTTCGCGGCTGATCATGCGAATGCCTTCGTGGCTCATAACTCTATTGTCTCTCAGCGCGGGCATGGGTTTAACGCCGCAGGAAGAGTGATTTCACGTTGCTATAATCCCGCGTATGCCTCAAGACTCCGCCGCGCACTCGTCGTTGACGGAGGTTCGCAACCCATACCCACAAACCACGACGCAGCGGATGCCTCATTTGAAGGCGCTTACGTCGGTGCGTGCCATTGCCGCGCTATATGTGGGGCTGTATCACATGGTGCGACCGTTTTCACTATGGGGACCGCTGGCGCACTTCATGGGTGCTGGGTATGTGGGTGTCAGTTTCTTCTTCATGCTGTCAGGGTTCATCCTGCTGTACACGCACGGTGTTGAGTACAGCGAGGGCCGCGCGCCTGCGGCCAAATTCTGGGTGGCGCGCTTTGCGCGAGTGTACCCGCTGTATGCGCTTAGCCTGCTGTTTGCGGGATGGGCGAGCCGGTCGCAGTTCCATCCGCGCTTCCACATTGTTGCGTATGTCTTCGACTTCCTGATGGTGCAGTCGTGGTCCGTACGCATGGTGTCGTTCTTCAGCGTTGTCGCGTGGAGCCTTTCGGCCGAGGCTTTCTTTTACCTCGTGTTTCCGTTCCTTGCGCCACGGCTGCGGCCACGCACGGAGCGCGCCGGCGTGTGGCTGTTCTTTGCCTGCTGGCTGATGGCGCTGCTACCGCCTATCGCCGCAATGGTGTGGGATCCGGCGGGGGCTTGGCCGGAGTATCCCAAGGTGGAATGGGGGCACGTGTTTGTGTTTGCGATGCGGCGCTATCCCATCCTGCTGCTTGGGCAGTTCCTGAGCGGCGTTGCGCTTGGATGGATCTATTTGCAGCGACCCATAAGCCGTGCCTTTGGGCAGGCTGCGGTGTACGCGGGGTTTGGTGGGGCAATCGCTCTGCTGTGGTTTTCGGACCGGTTTCCGTTCATCATGCTGCACGACGGCTTGCTGATTCCGTTCTACGCATTGATCGTGCTGGGGCTATGCCAGTCGAATGCTGTGTCGTGGGTGCTTGGCCTTAAACCATTCGTGATTCTTGGTGAAGCGAGCTATGCGTTCTACCTGTTCCACTTTCTGTTCAACGATGCGATTGCAGGCGCGCTGCATTGGCCGACGACGATTGCCGGCCTGGCGCCGCGGCTGCTGGTGTTGATTCCGGGGAGTATTGCGCTGCACTTTGCCGTGGAGCGGCCTGGGCGGCGCATCATTCTGCGGTGGTGGAACGCGCGGCAGGTGGCGAAAGCCTCTTGAGCCACCTGTTTCCGTATAGGCAGCGCTACGATCGTATTTGCAGCCAGAAGAACCATGCAGCCACGGAGAAGCCTGCTGTCAGCACCATGGCGCGTATGACGGCTGGGGGCATGCGCTTGGCGAAGCGTGCGCCGATGTAGCCGCCGAGTCCCGCAGCGACCATGGCGATGAGGCAGTAGTGCCATACCACCGCACGCGCAAGCACGAACGTGACCACGGCTGAAAAGTTGGACAGGCACGCGACGAGCACCTTCATGCTGTTGAGCTTGTGCATGTTGTCCATGCCGAGCAGCGCCAGCACCGCCATGATGAGCAAGCCTCCGCCTGCACCAAAGTAGCCGATGTAGATGCACACCGGCAGCAGCAAAGCGCACAGGCTCCAGACGTGCAGTGGCTTCTGCTCGTGGGTATGGCGCGTTTCTTTGCGCATCCATGCTGAGAGTTTGCCGGAGAAGGCGAAGAGCAGCGTTGCCGCGAGCAGCAGCCATGGCAGGATGCGGACGAAGACACTCTGCGGTGTGTGCAGCAGGATGACGGCACCGCCGACCCCGCCGAGAACGCTGCATGCGAGGGAGAGCGTGAGCAACTCGCGTGGCAGATCGTCTCGGAGCGTGAGCACGCTGGTTAATTGTCCGGGCCAGATGGCGACGGTGTTGGTTGCATTGGCTTGGACCGGAGGCACGCCCATGCCGAGCATGGCGGGGAACGAGATGAAGGAGCCGCCGCTGGCCATAGCGTTGACGCCGCCTGCAATGAACGAGGCTGTGACCAGCCAGACGTAGCGTGCGTGCGGCAGCAGTGGATGGAGCATCTGCCTATTCTACGAGCGCGGCGGTGTTGAACTCGGGCGTTGCGGCGATTAGCGCTTGTGTGTAGGCCTGCTGCGGATGATCACAGATGTCAACGGCATCACCCACTTCCACCAGCGTTCCTTGCTGCATGACAGCGACGCGGTCGCACAGGTAGCGTACCAGCGGCATGGAGTGCGAGATGAACAGGCATGTGAGCCCGCGCGTGCGCTGCAGATCGCGCAGCAGGTTGATGACCTGCGCTCCCACGCTGACATCGAGCGCGCTCACGGGCTCGTCAAGCACGAGGAACTCCGGCCGGAGGGCGAGTGCGCGAGCGATGTTGATGCGCTGCCGCTGGCCTCCGCTGAAGGCGTGCGGATAGCGGTAAAGCGCGGTGGCGTCGAGTCCTACCTCCTGCAGCATGGTTGCGAGCCTTGCCTGCATTGCTTCGCCTTTGAGGTTTTCGCCGTGGATGATAAATGGCTCTGCAAGGATGTCGCGTACACGCATGCGTGGGTCGAGCGCAGCGTACGGGTCTTGGAAGACAACGCCTATGCGCTGGCGCAGTGTGCGCATCTGGGCCTTGCCTGCGTGCAGGACATCCACGCCGTCGAAGATGATTGAACCGGCAGTGGGTTCGATGAGCCGCAGCAGCATGCGTGCGACGGTGCTTTTGCCGCTGCCGCTCTCGCCGACGAGGCCGAGGATCTCGCCGTGGGCGATGATGAGGCTTACATCGTTCACCACGCGTGACGCGCCGTAGACCTTCGTGAGGCCCTGCGCCATAACGAGCGGTGATGTGTCAGCTGCCATTAAGCCGGATGCTACACCGGCGATGGAAATTTCGCTCTGCGCAACGCACCTCGCGGGCCATGTAGCCTTGTGCCATGGATATTCTGAGAAGCTTTGGGTTGCTGCTGCTGGCACAACTCGCGGGCGAGGTACTGCACCGCGTGTTGCATCTGCCGGTGCCTGGCGCGGCGCTTGGCATGGCGCTGCTGGCGGCGGCGTTGCTGCTGCGTAAGCGTGAGCCAAGCCCGGCGCTTACGACCACGGCGAATGGTCTGCTGTCGTGGCTTGGGCTGTTGTTCGTGCCGGCTGGCGTCGCCATTGTGGCGAACCTCGGCAGGCTTGGGCAGGCGTTTGTGCCCATCGTGGTGTCGCTGGTGGTGTCTACGATGCTTACCGTTGTGGTTGTGGCTCTCATCATGCAACGTATGCTGGGCCGTCGCGCCGGCAAGGAACAGCCGCAGGAGATGCCGCAGTGAATCATTTCGATGATTTCGTTTCGCATCCGCTCATGCTGCTCTTGCTTACCATTGGCACCTATCTGCTTGGCGTTGCGGCGCAGCGCCGCACCGGCTCTGCGTTGGCGAATCCTACGCTGATCAGCATTGTGCTGATTGGCCTTGTTCTGCGTGTTACAGACATTCCGTATGGGCAATATTTCTCCGCCAACCAGATGCTGAACTTCCTGCTTGGGCCGGCGACTGTCGCGCTTGCGATTCCCATGGTGCGGGCGATTGAGCACCTGAGGCGTGGCATGGTGCCGTCGCTGGTGGCTCTGGTCACTGGATCGGTGGTGGGTGCGGTCAGCGCATATGTGCTGGTTCGCGTATGCGGTGGCGATCGTACGCTGGCGCTGTCCATGCTGCCCAAGTCGGTGACGACACCCATTGCCATCGGCATTGCGCAGCAGATCGGCGGTGTGCCTGCACTGTCGGCTGTGTTTGCGATCGCGGCTGGGATACTGGTGGCTGTTACGCTGCCGACGGTATTGCGGTGGTTCCGTGTGGATGATTCCGCGGCGATCGGCCTTGCGGCTGGAACGGCAGGTGGCGGTATCGGCGCAACAAGGGTCATCTCAATGGGCCCGGTGGCGGCGGCCTTTGCGGGTGTGGGTTTGGGCGTGAACGGGCTGATTACCGCCGTTATAGCGCCGGCGCTGGCGAAGCTGTTGGCGCGGCTGTAATCGCGCCTGGAACCGTAGAAGCAACTTGCCTGCGACCGATCTGTCGGAGCATCATCAGTTCATTCATGTCCCAGCCAAGTAAGCCGCGGAACACGCCCGCGCAAGTGTTGTTCGCCAGCCTGGTCGGCACCACGGTCGAGTTCTTCGACTTCTACATCTATGCGACGGCCGCCGTTATCGTCTTCCCGATCCTGTTCTTTCCCAAGGGAGACGCCACGGCGGCGCAGCTGCAATCGCTGGCGACGTTTGCCATTGCGTTTATCGCGAGGCCCATTGGATCTGCGTTGTTCGGCCACTTTGGCGACCGCATTGGGCGCAAGACCACGCTGGTGCTGGCGCTGTCGACCATGGGTCTTTCGACGGTGGCAGTGGGTCTGTTGCCGACGTATGAGCATGTTGGCGTGACCGCATCGCTGTTGCTGGCGCTGTGCCGCTTTGGGCAAGGTATTGGGCTTGGCGGCGAGTGGGGCGGCGCTGTGCTGCTGGCGACGGAGAACGCGCCGCCGGGTAAGCGCGCATGGTACGGCATGTTCCCGCAGCTGGGCGCGCCGATCGGGTTCTTCTTTTCGAGCGCGGTGTTCCTTGTGCTGTCGCAGGTGCTGACCCCGGCACAGTTCCTTAGCTATGGCTGGCGGCTGCCTTTCCTGGCCAGCGGCGTGCTTGTGCTGCTTGGACTGTATGTGCGGTTGACGATTACCGAGACACCGGTCTTCCAGGCGGCGCTGGATCGCAAGGAAGCACTGAAGGTGCCGATAAAGGAAACAGTGACGAAGCACTTTGGCGTGCTGGTTGCCGGTACGCTGACCTGCCTTGCGACCTTCGTGCTGTTCTACCTGATGATCGTGTTCACGCTGTCATGGGCTACGAGCGCGCTGCACTACAACAAGAATGAATTCCTGAAGATGCAGTTGATCGGCGTGGCCTTCTTCGCGTTGATGATTCCTGCGGCAGCATTGGTTGCGGAACATGGACGCAAACGCGTGATGATTGCCATTACCGTTGGCATTGCGATCTTCGGCCTGTTCTTTGCACGCATGTTCCAGGCTGGGCATACCGGCGCTTTGGCGATGTTGATCGTCGGCCTGTCGCTGATGGGCATGACGTATGGGCCGCTGGGAACGGTGCTGTCGGAGTTGTTTCCGACGCCGGTGCGGTATACGGGCAGTTCGCTCGCGTTCAGCATCGCAGGCATTCTTGGCGCATCGCTTACGCCGTATATTGCGACGAAATTGGCACAGAACTATGGCCTGCAGTATGTGGGGTATTACCTGACGGGTGCGGCGCTGCTGACCATTGTTGGGTTGCTGGCGATTCGTGAGACGAAGGATGAGGATTTGAGTGCGGTGGTGGAAGCACCGTAGCTGAATGGTGCGAATGTCAGGCCGTCAGGTCATTGTAAGCGCGTTTCTCGGGACTCACGAGAACCGCGGAGCGTTCGCATTCTTGAGGAACCGCTTGTCGTCGCCGAACGTACCATTGGATATTCCGGGGTGATGCGATGAAAGCAGGCACGGCACAGCAGTATGCGCGGTGGATTGGGGCTCTATTTATCGTCTCGATCGTGGCAGGCGGGTGGGGCGAGTCGTACGTACCAAATACACTGCTGCTCGCCAATGATCTGGCCGGTACGGCCCGTCAGATGGCTCATTCGGTGGGGCTATTTCAGTCTAGCTTTGCCGCCTACCTGATCGAAGTTGCCTGTGACGTTACGCTCAATGTGCTGCTCTATGCGCTGCTTCGACCCGTTAGCCGGACTCTTTCGTTGCTTGCGATGTGTTTCGGGTTAATGGGGACCACGACCTTTGCCGCCGGAGAGTTGCTTTACTTTGCCGCCGCCCTACCGGCTATCGATGCCGATGTCGCACGCGTTATCTCACCGGAGGCCAAGGCGACACTCACCTATCTCGGCATCACAATCTTCGGATATGGTTTCGGCATCTTCGCGATGTTCTATGGCATCGCGGCGACACTCCGAGGGTACCTGATCTTACGTTCCGGCTACTTGCCGCGTGCGCTTGGCGGAATCGGCATTCTTGGCGGGGCCTGCTTTGTCGCCAAGAACTTTCTGATTGTCCTGGCACCGCAGTATGACCTGCCTTATGTGATTGCCCCCATGCTCCTCGCGATGGCTTCCATGGGACTTTGGCTACTCATCAAAGGCGTCGATAGCGCGCAATGGGATGCGAAGCAGGGGACGCATGCAATGCGGGAAGATGACCGACCATACGCGACGATTTGAGCCGTATGGATACCAGCTCGCTTCAGCGAAGGTAGTACCAGTCGGCGTATCGCAGTTGAGACTCACCTACACCTTCGGGTGAAGAGTGTGAAAGGTGGTCTTCGCTTGATAGTTCTGCGCGAAGGCCAATAGCTTTGCGTCTTCGTAGAGCCTGCCGAGAAAGGTAATGCTCACCGGCGTGCCGGGGCCGCCGGTGTTGCCGCGTCCGCCGTCGGAGGTGTCTTGTGGCATGGGGGCGTCGTCGCCGCGCAGGCCGTTGGGGATGATGACTGCCGGGTGGCCGCTGAGGTTGGTTGCGGTGAGCTGTGCGCCGCCGCCGGTGGGCGTTACGATCACGTCCACGTCGCGGAACATGACGGCCATCTTTTCGATGAGCAGCGAGCGGGCGCGCATGGCCTGCACGTAGTCCACGCCGCTGTAGAGGCGGGCGACGTGGAAGGTGTTGGGCCAGTCGCCGGGTGCCTGCACGTTCATCTTGGTGTCGCGGCCTGTGCGCAGGAACTCGTCGAACGCGGCTGCGGCTTCTACTTGCAGGACCGGCGTGACGGAGCCGTAGGGGAAGTCCGGCAGCGCAACTGGGATGAGCTTGATGCGCATGCCGCGCAGAACCTCGAGGGCGGCGAGGTCGTACTTGTGGTCGTACTTTTGGCGCTCGAAGTTGCGCTGGCGAGTCTCTGCGGCTTCTTTTGTTTCGTTCGCGGGTGCCGGACGCAGCGTGGGCTCGGCGAAGGCGCTTTCCAGGTAGCCGATGCGCAGTGTCTTCCCGTCGAACGAGCTGTCCCATGTGAAGCTTGCCGGGCGTACTGAGAGGTCCTTGCCGTCAGGCCCATGGATGACCTGCATGACGAGTGCGGCGTCTTCCACGGAGTGGCAGATGGGGCCGAGTTTGTCCATAGACCAGCTGAGCGCCATGGCGCCGGTGCGTGGCACGAAGCCGTAGGTTGGACGGAAGCCGGTGACGCCGCAGCGGGTGCTGGGTGCCGAGATGGAACCGAGTGTCTCCGAGCCGATCGCAAACGCGCAGCAGCCTGCGCTGACTGCAGATGCCGGTCCTGCGGACGAACCGCTTGAGCCCTGCTTCGGGTTCCAGGGATTGCGCGTCTTGCCGCCGAACCATGTGTCATTCTGCGCGAGCGCGCCGAGTGTGAGTTTGCTGATGAGGATGGCGCCCGCCGCGTCCAGCCGCTGCACGACGGTGGCGTCTTCATCGAAGCTTTGCGTCTCCATGGTGTTGGCGCCCCACGTGGTGAAGTAGCCCTTTACGCTTAACAAGTCCTTCGCGCCCCAAGGGATGCCGTGGAGTGGGCCGCGGTCCTTGCTTGCGGCCAGTTCGCGATCGAGCTGTGCTGCCTGCGCGAGTGCGCGGTCGGTTGTGGCCATGATCTCAAGCAGCAGCTTTGGATTCAGGCGGTCGATGCGCTTGCGGTAGAACTTCACCAGATCGACCGCAGTGATTTTGCGCGAGCGCAGCAGCGTGCCTAAAGCGGGAATCGTCGCAAAGGCGAGTGTTTCCTCGTTGCTCGCATCAACAACCACATGCGGTAGGCTTGCCGCCTTCTTTGCGACAGTCGCTGGAGGCAGGGACGTGCCTTGCGGCAGCGGGTCGAAGATCACTGCAGGTGCAACAGAGTTAGGCATACGCAAGTCGCGAATGGCCTGTATACCCGCGCGATTAGCGCGCACGCCGTCTAGCATCATGGTGCGTTGCGCGTCTGAGAGCGTGATACCGGCAATGGCTGCTGCGGCATCCAGCATGTCCGCTGTGATGGCAGGCATGCTATCCATAGAAGCAGCGGTGTACGTTGCCTGCCCTTCAGCCGTTTGCACGGCAAGCGCCGCGAGTGCGCCGGGCAATAGCGTTTGTCCCACGCCGGCGGCTGCACAGCGCTCCAGAAATTCTCTGCGGTTGACCATGCTTCACTCTAGAGCATTTCCCTATACTGGACTTCAGGAGACTTCTGCCGGTGCCGTTTTCATTGGGAAAACGGACTCTTTACACCTTGGAGGCTGCTGACGGCTCTTCGGGAACATGCTCGATTCGCGACATATTCACCGCGCTGCGGCTTCTTCGCGCCTCAAACGACGTCTAAGGCTCTAGCGTGATGAAACGATCCATCCAGGTTCTGCTGTTGTGTTGTTCGGCTTTCATGGCGCACGTGTCTCCCGCGCAGAAGGCACAGGTGCGTTCGTCTGCGATGCCACCGAACGAGATCGTTGGCTACTTCCCGCAGTGGGGCGTGTATAACCGGCGCTATGTGCCGCTTGACCTTATCAAGAGCGGTGCGGTCAAGTCGCTGACGCAGTTGGATTACGCGCAGGCCAACATCAAAGACGGCGCATGCATTGTGGCTGATCCGCAAGCCGACCTGAACTTCGTTTACAAGGCTGAGGACTCCGTAGACGGCATCGCGGATGCGCCCGATTCGCTGCTGCGCGGCAACTTTCACCAGCTGCAGCTGTTGCGCAAGCGATATCCGAAGCTGCGGATTCTGGTATCGATTGAAGGCAAAAAAGATCTCTTTGAAGATGCTGCGAGGGCGGGGAATCGTGTGGCCTTTGTGCACTCGTGCATTGCGCGTTTCTTGGAAGGGCATGTGGCGCAAGGCGTGGAGACGCCGCAGTTGTTCGATGGGATTGACGTGGACTGGGAGTATCCCGATGCGGCGCATGCCGATGATTTCTACGCGCTGATGGCGGAGTTTCGCCGTCAGATGGATGCCATTGCATCCAAGAGCGGGGCCACGCGGGCAGGCACCGAACGGCGCGGCTTTACCCTTTCGATTGCAAGCGGTGCAAACCATAAGGCGATCGATCCGATTGACTGGAAGCGCGTTGCAGCGAGTGTGGATCAAGTCGGCGTGATGACGTATGACTTCCAGGGGCCGTGGAGCCACGACACTGGCTTTGTGGCGCCGTTGCGTTCGGCAAACCCCAATGCCGATACCGTGCAAACTGTCATTGACGCCTATCTGGCAGCTGGCGTGCCGCCGCACCAGTTGCTACTCGGTCTACCGTTTTATGCGTACCAATGGCACAACGTTGCACCCGGCGCCAACTTTGGGCTGATGAGCAAAGGCGATCCGATTCGCGGGAACCTGAATCAATCCACGGCAACAGCGCTGCTTGCCAATGAGGACGCAGAGGTTCATCGTGATCCTGCCTCGCAGGCTCCGTGGATTTACGACGGAGATAACTTCCTCACGTACGAAGACCCCACGTCGCTGCGTGCAAAGCAAGACTTCGTGCACGACCGCAAGCTGGGTGGTGTCATGATCTGGGAGTTGAGCGGTGACACCAATGATGCGCAGTTGCTGCGCGCGCTCACGCTGAGGGCATCACAGCCGCTGGGCGAAGGTGGAACACACTGAGTCTGCTACGCAGTGATCGGTGAGCGAGGTTCATGCGGTGCGATCGTTGAGTGTTGAAGCGCGCGCGGAGAAGAGCGCTCCAGCAAGTGCGAGTACTGCAGCGAATGACAGCCATAGGCCAGGGGCTGCCTTGTCGCCTGAGAGCTTGATGAAGTACGTGCAGAAGAACGGTGTGAAACCGCCGAAGATGGCTGTGGCTGTGCTGTAGGCAAGCGAGAAGCCGGTGGCGCGCACATTGCGCGGCATCAACTCGGTGAGGTAGGCGACCATCGCACCGTTGTACGACGCGTAGAGCACCGCAAGCCACAGCTCGACGGTGAGCAGCCGCGAGAAGCTTGGGCTTTGCACCATCCAATGCAGCGTTGGATAGGCTGTTGCGAGGAAGAGTGCGGAACAGGTCCACAGCAGGGGCCTGCGACCGATGCGGTCGGAGACTGCTCCCATGATGGGCAGCAGCGCGAAGTTGCACAGCGCGACGCAGAGCGTGACCTGCAGCACACTCTTCTGGCTGAGCTTTAGCGTGGTGAGGCCGTAAGTCGGGGTGTAAGCCGTGATGAGATAGAAGGCTGTTGTTGTGAGCGTGACAAAGAGAATGCCCACGGAGATGAGCCGCCAGTTGATACCGAGTGAACGCGCGATCTGTTTCGGCGTGGGGGTCTCGCGTTTTGTGGCAAATTCGCTCGTCTCTTCCAGGCCGCTGCGAATCCATAAGAGCAGCGGCAATGCGGCACAGCCGATCCAAAGCGGGATGCGCCAGCCCCATTGGTCTACCGTGGCTTCAGGCATCAGGTGCGCCAGCAGCAGACCCATGGCGGCGGCAGCGGCAACGGAGATTTGCTGACTGGCCGATTGCCAGCTGACGTAGAACCCCTTGCGTCCTGCGGGAGCGATCTCTGAAAGGTACACGGAGACGTTGCCCAGCTCTGCACCTGCGGAGAGACCCTGCACGAGTCGTCCCGCTACGACGATGAGCGGAGCGAAGATGCCGATGCTGTGATAGCCCGGCGTACAGGCGATGGTAAGCGTACCTACGGCCATCAATGCAAGCGTGAGCAGCAGGCCTGCTCGGCGTCCATGCCGGTCGGTGTAGCCGCCGAGTACGATGGCTCCTAGCGGACGCATGAGGAAGCCGGAGCCGAAGGTAGCAAGGGCGAGGAGCAGGCCGGAGACTTCGCTCTGTGTGGGGAAGAAGGCTTTGGCGATCCACTTGGCGTAGTAGCCGAAGATCATGAAGTCGTACATCTCAAGGCAATTGCCCGCGGTGACACGGAAGACCGGCAGCCAGCCGGAAGGGTGCTTGGGAGCAGTGGCTTCGCTTGCCGGGAGACTGACCGAATGTGTGAGTGTGTGCTCCATCGTGCGGGAAGGATATCGCATTCAGGAGGTATGCGCAGACGAGCGGGTTGCAAACAAAAGAGCCCACTCTCACAAGTGGGCTCTCCGTTGTGCTTCGCTGAGGCTTAGATGTCCAGGTTCTTCACGTCCAATGCATTTTCTTCGATGAACTTGCGGCGTGCCTCGACATCCTCACCCATCAGCGTGGTGAAGATCTCTTCCGTGGCGGCGATATCTTCAAGGCGGACCTGAAGGAGTGTGCGGCGCTCGGGGTCCATGGTCGTCTCCCAAAGTTGTTCGGCGGTCATTTCGCCGAGGCCCTTGTAGCGCTGCACCTGGTACTCCTTCTTGCCCTGCTCGATGACGTACTCGAACAGCTCGCGCGGGGTGTTCTTGGTGACGGGATCCTGGCCGGCCTTGGGCTGCCGCTTTGCGCCCTTGACTTCCGTTGCGGTGCCGGGGGCGGCGGCAATCACCTCGTTTACCTCGGTCTCAGCTGCTTCCTCGGCTTCATCCGCTGCGGCGATTTCAGCCTTGCTGCCGGTCTTCTGTGCGTATTCGACGAGGAAGGGCGGCTTGAGGTATTCACGGATAAGGGCGTACTTGCCCAGCATCTGCCGCATCTCCGGTGAGGAGACGGTGGTGTAGTCGATATGACGAGGCGCGCCCTGCGCGTCGTGGTATTCGAGCGACCACACGCCGTGTTCTTCGTCACGGACGGGCTCGCCGACGCTCTTGAACTGGAATTCTTTTGTGATCGTGTGGAGGCGGGCTGCCATCTCCTGCAGTTTTTCAGGTGTTTCGAAGTCAGAGCGCTTCGCAGGGTCTTTGCCTTCGTTGGCAAAGAGTTCTGCGACGGCTGCTGTGACGGTCTCGTTGCGATAGCGCTTATCTGCCTTGTCGAAGAAGCCGATGTATTCGTTGAGCTGGCCCATGAACTTGGTCAGTTCCGCGCCCTCGATCGACTGTGTGCCGTCGCCGTAGCGGACGATCATGCCATCGGCTGCGCGCTTGACCATGACTTTGACGAAGTCGCGGTCGTCCTTGATGTATTGCTCGAACTTGCCCTTCTTGATCTTGTAGAGCGGCGGCTGGGCGATATACACGTGGCCGCGCATAATGAGCTGCGTCATGTGGCGGAAGAAGAAGGTGAGCAGCAGCGTGCGGATGTGCGATCCGTCGACGTCTGCATCGGTCATTAGGATCAGCTTGCCGTAGCGCAGCTTCTCGAGCGAGAAGTCGTCCTTGCCGATGCCCGTGCCCAGCGCCGTGATCATGGCGCGGATTTCTTCGTGGCCCAACATCTTGTCGTAGCGGGCTTTTTCGACGTTGAGGATCTTGCCCTTTAGCGGCAGGATGGCCTGGAAGCGGCGATCGCGGCCTTGCTTGGCGGTGCCGCCTGCCGATTCGCCCTCGACGAGGTAGAGCTCGCAGCGGTCGGGCTGGCGCTCGGAGCAATCGGCCAGCTTGCCCGGCAGGCCGCCACCATCCAGTGCGCCCTTGCGGCGTGTCAGATCGCGCGCCTTGCGTGCGGCTTCACGCGCACGTGCCGCGTCGATGGCCTTGTTGATGATCTTCTTGGCGACCTGCGGGTTCTGCTCGAAGAAGACGCCGAGACGCTCATTGACAAAGGACTGCACCTGGCCGCTGATGTCGGAGTTGAGCTTGCCCTTGGTCTGGCCCTCAAACTGCGGCTGCGGCAGCTTGACGCTGATAACGGCGACGAGCCCTTCGCGGACGTCATCGCCGCTGAGCGCCTCCTTCAAATCCTTGAAGAGGCCGAGTGACTGGCCTGCGGCGTTAATGGTGCGCGTAAGGGACGTGCGGAAGCCGGAGAGGTGGGTGCCGCCATCGACCGTGTTGATGTTGTTGGCGAAGGAGAAGACTGTCTCGGAGTAGGCGTCGTTGTACTGCAGCGCGATCTCCATCACAAGCTGTCCCTTTTCGGCCTCCATGTAGATAGGCTTTTCGTGCAGAACGATCTTGCCCTTGTTCAGGTGGCGGATGAACTCTTCAATGCCGCCCTTGTACTTGAACTCGGCGCCCTTGTATTCTCCGCTCTTAGGATCGGTGGTGCGCTGGTCGGTCAGCGTGATCAGGATGCCCTTGTTGAGGAAGGCGAGCTGACGCAGGCGGCCGGCGAGGGTGTCGTAGTTGTATTCGAGGACCGTGAAGATGGTCTTGTCCGGCAAGAAGTGGACCTTGGTGCCGCGCTTGGTCGTCACGCCCACCTGGCGAACTTCGCTGATGGGGTCGCCCTTGGAGTAATCCTGCTGGTAGGTGTGGCCGCCGCGCCAGATCTCTACGTCGAACTCTTCGGAGAGCGCATTGACGCACGAGACGCCGACGCCGTGCAGACCGCCGGAGACCTTGTAGGTGCTGGCGTCGAACTTGCCGCCCGCGTGCAGCTTGGTGAGCACGACCTGGACGGCCGGCATCTTGACGCCGTTGCCCAGGTCCTTCATGTCCACGGGAATGCCGCGGCCGTCGTCGATGACGGTGATGGAGTTGTCGACGTGGATGATGACATCGATGCGCGTGGCGTGCCCGGCGAGCGCCTCGTCGACCGAGTTGTCGACGACTTCATAGACCAGATGGTGCAGACCCTGCTCCGAGGTGGAGCCGATGTACATGGCCGGACGCAGCCGAACGGCCTCCAACCCCTCCAGCACGCGGATGTTTTCGCTGGTGTAACTGGGCTTGCCGGTCTCGCTGGTAATAGGCTCGGGAGTGTTCGTCGGATCGGTCTGTTGGAGGTCGAGCAGGGGCGTTTCGGTGGCCATCGTTCTCCTGAGGGTCATGACGAGCGTAAACCGCGAAAAACGCAGGAATTTGCAGGATTTCCGGAGGCTCTTTTCATCTTCTATTCTACCATTCGGGACATGGCGGGAACCGTTGGAAAGTGGCTTAGAATCACCATCGACGGAGTGGTAGTTTCGTTCTTCGGAGCCTACTGCCTGTTCACGGCTGCAGGGGTGACTCCGCATCACTTTAGCGCGATGTAAGCGAGCTAATTATCCCGGGACTTTCGCCTTTGGGTTTGCGGTGGACTTGAAACGAACGCTTCGTCGGAGCGCATGATCTGCGCTATACTAAGAAGGTTGTCCAGAACACCGGGTGACGTGCATAGCGAACCGGGGTTTCTCCCGTGTTCAGCTCAAGACAGGAACACCCCAATGCCTAAGATGAAGACCCACTCAGGGGCTGCAAAGCGCTTCAGCAAGACTGGTACCGGCAAGATCAAGCGCGGCCAGACGAAGAAGCGTCACATCCTGACCTCGAAGTCGACGAAGGTGAAGCGCAAGTTGACCGCGCAGGCCTATGTGTCCGACGGCGATTACCACAAGGTCTCCAGGATGATCCCCTACGCCTGAGGCCAATTGGCCGCAGGTACTTTAGATTTTTCGCCCAGCCGTGCAGGTGGTTCTGCACAACGGTCCGAACGCGTTACCGGGCCCTCGGGAAGCTGCAAAGCTGACCGATTACGAGGCGAGAAGCTGCAAGCGTGTGAAGAGGCTTTGATCGAGAGATCATCCTTACCTCCAGCCGCTGACCAACGTAGTACGCAAAAGGAGATACACCATGCCCCGCGTGAAACGTGGCACAAAGCGCAACGATCGCCGCAAAAAGATTCTCAAGCGCGCGTCCGGCTACTTCCTCACCAAATCCAAGCTCTACCAGGCGGCGCAGGAAGCCGTCGAGCGCGGCCTCAAGTTCGCCTACATCGGTCGCAAACAGAAGAAGCGCCAGTTTCGCTCGCTCTGGATCGTCCGCATCGGCGCCGCTGCCCGCTTGAATGGCATGAGCTACAGCACCTTCATCAGCGGCCTCAAAAAGGCTGGCATCGAGCTCGACCGCAAGGTGCTGAGCGACATTGCCACTCGCGACGCAGCAGGATTCGCAGCTCTGGCCGTTAGCGCCAAGGCAGCGAACGACAAGGCAGCGAACGACAAGGCAAAGAGCGAGCGCACCGCAGTCGCAGCCTAAGGTACTTCGTGCTGTTCTCGACGCGCTTTGCGCGTGTCAGTGCTACAGACAGCATCCACGGAAGCCCGGCCTCGCGCCGGGCTTTTACATTCCCTGGTAAATGCCTGCTCTGGCTGCGCTTTTTCTGGAACAAGACCCGACTGACGAGAAGCCAACTTCTCGCGACGAATGCGTGATGTATCAGCCTTGCTACTAAGGCTGCTATACCCGCCAGGGCAAATCTAAGTACGCGATACCGGCGTCCGTGCTCGCCTCATGCAAGGATCACGAACTGTGCCTGAATCCCGAAGTGCCAGTCACGAGCCAAACCCCGCCAACCTTCCTGTTACAGAATGAAGACGATCATGTTGACAACGTAGACGATGCCCTTGCCTACTACATCGCTCTGAAGAACGCGCGAGTCCCGGTAGAGATGCATTTGTATGCTCAAGGCGGGCATGCCTTTGGGCTTCGCCGGACCAAGCTACCTGTGACAGCGTGGCCAGAGCTTGTGAATACGTGGCTAAACACTATCGGCATGACTCATTAAATCTGTTCGATTCAAAGTATCGAGCGCAGAAAGCCCGGCACGAGGCCGGGCTCTCCTAAACCGCTGATACCGTCTCGGATCACACGCGAAGCGTGTCGAGAACGGAACGAAGTTCAGTCTTGTTCCTTGCGGACCTTCTTGCGATTCCGCTTGCGCGCTAATGCTTCCTTCACGCGCTTCTTCTCGCCGGGCTTCAGGTAAAAGGAGTGGCGCTTGACTTCCTTGATGATGTCTTCCTGCTGCACCTTGCGCTTGAAGCGGCGAAGAGCGTTCTCGAGGGGCTCACCCTCTTGCAGACGAACTTCTGCCAATGTAAAAACACCCCGCTCTCAGGCCACGCAGGCCATACTTAGAATACCTGAGATCGAGCAATGTGGGCGATATTCGTTGGCTTGCAGAAGCCTGATGAGTCGGTCATACTCCCTGCGAAGCGACCGGCTTGTGAGATGGCCACTTTGGCGCATCTTGCGTTGCATGGCCTTCAATAGTTGCATGGCCTTCAATAACTGCTGTGCACAGTGGGAACTATGTTGCTGTGCCAAAATGAACCTCAAGTTCCCTTGCTGACTGAGGTCGGAATATGAAACATGCTGTAATTTGCCGTCGCTGCGGAGCGGATGATGCTGTTCGTTCCCACCGCAGGCCTTGGGATCGGTTGCTGTTCTGGTTGAGGCCGTATCGTTGCATTGGTTGCAATCGGCGCTTCTACGCCGGGAGACCAAAGGGTTAGCTGCCTGCGCAGCGAATCAAGTAAGGCCACGGCTACTACCGGTAGCTAGCCGAGGGTGCCAAATCGGCCTGTGCATGCTGCTTTTGTCTGCGCATTGTGTACCCGGGGCCGCGAATTCTGTTATACCCGCTGATACACCTATGAACTTCCGTTCGATTGCGCTCCCCGCGGTCGTCGCGGCTTTGTCTGCGGCGGCTCTTGCCCAAACGTCAGTTTCCGGAGCGGATGTCTATCGCGACGAACCTGCTGTATTCGAGCACCTGGATACATCGGTGCGTATGCATGCCGACGGTACGGGCGAGACGACGACGCACATTGTGCTGCGTGTGCAGTCGGAAGGCACGGCGCGGCAGTTCAGCGTGCTCAGCGTCTCGTATGCCTCGGCTAACGAGACGGGCGCAATCGATTTTGTGCGCGTGCATAAGGCGGACGGCACCACGGTGGAGACGCCGACGGGCGACGCGATGGAGATGCCGTCAGAGGTGACGCGCGAGGCGCCGATGTACAGCGACATTCGCGAAAAGCACCTGCCTGTCCGGTCGCTCTCCAGCGGCGACCGGCTGGAGTACCAGTTCCGCGTGACGCGAACCAAGGCTGAGGCACCTGGGCAGTTCTGGGGTGCGGAGCATTTTGCGCTGAATGGCGTGGTGCTTAGTCAGACGGTGTCGCTTGAGGTGCCCGCAGATACCTATGTGCAGGTTTGGAGTCCAAATCATCCTGCTGCTCCCGTCACCAAGGATGGGATGAAGGCGTGGACGTGGACCTCGTCTCAGACCAAGCCATCGCAGCGCGATGCGAATGGCAAGATGACGGCAGCCGAAGTAAAAGACCCGGACGAAGATAGCGATGGGCGCAAGCTGCCGTCTGTGGCCTGGACGACCTTCCATAGTTGGGCTGAGGTTGGGGACTGGTACCGAAGCCTGGCGGCGGAGCGTCTGCAGCCAACGGCTACCGTTCGCACCAAGGCCGACGAACTGACGAAGAACGCGAAGACTCCCGAAGAGCAGGCACAGGCGCTTTATCGCTTCGTCGCGACGCAGATCCGCTATATTTCGCTCTCGTTCGGGGTGGGCCGCTTCCAGCCACATACGCCGGACGAGGTGTTGGACCACGGCTATGGCGACTGCAAGGACAAAGACACGCTGTTGGAGAGCCTGATGCGGGCGAAGGGGCTTACGACAGCTCCCGTGCTCATTGGCGCAGGCATTGCGCCGGTTCCAGACGTGCCTTCGCCCGCGGTCTTCAACCACGCGATCACGACGGTGGACTTGCCCGGCACGGACGGCAAGCCGCAGCGCGTGTGGCTGGATTCCACGGCGGAGGTTGCGCCCTTTCGCGTTTTGATGCCTGTCCTTCGTGATCAGCAGGCGCTGGTCATCCCTGACAAGGCGCCCGCAGCGCTGTACAAGACGCCTGTCGATCCGCCGTATGCGTATCACGACGTGTTTATTGCGGAGGGCACGCTGGACAAGGACGGCCTGCTGAAGAGCCATATGGTGTGGACATCACGCTCGGACAACGAACTTGAGTTACGAGCAATGATGCAGCGGCTGTCGCCCGCGCAGTGGGATGAAGCGATGCAGTACCTCTCGAACGCCATGGGGTTCGGCGGCAAGGTGAGTGGGGCGGACATGCGTCAGGCCGACCCCGCTACGCCGGTGAAGATCACCTATGAATACCGCCGCGAGAAGTATGCCGGGTGGGAGAGCAACCAGTCACTGCCGCTGTTTCCGGTTGTGGAGTTGGCTTTTGTGGACGCGGACAAGGCACCCGAGCATGACATCGACCTGGGAGCGCCGCGCACGGTGGAAGCTCACAGTACGATGACCCTTCCGCCGGGGTACCGTGCAGAGCTGCCAGATGCTGTGCATGTAAGCCGCGAGTTCGCGACCTACGACAAGACGTATCGACTTGTTGATGGGAAAGTGATTGCAGACCGCAAGATCGTCATTCTTGTGCACAAGCTGCCGCATGACCGGTGGAAAGACTACGTTGCCTTCCAGAAGGCGACGCTAGTGGAAGACGGTGAGCCCTATCTTCGGCTCATCTCTTCCGGAACTCCGGCTCCGAGCATTAGTTCTGACAAGGCGGATGCATCAGCGGCTGGCATACAAGGCCAACTGGCTGAAATTCAGGGCATGCTCCAGCATCGCGATGTGGCTGGAGCGAAAAAGCGGCTTCTAGCGTTGCGGCAATCAAACCCCGAGGCAGCGTACGTCCAGGGCATGTTGGGTTCCATCGAAGTAGATCAGGGACAAACCGAGCTTGGGCTCGCCGACCTTACCGGCGAGTTGAAGGCCCATCCGGACGATCCTTCCAACGTCGTAGTTGCGTTGGCCAGTTCGTACAGCCGGGTTCATCGCGATCGTGAGGCGCTGGACGCGCTGAAAAAGTATGGCAGCCCAACGGACGACACTATTCTCCGAACAGAGATTTCCCTCTATGAGAAGGCCGATGATTATCAATCGGCACTGCCGTTGGTGGAGCAATTAGTGAAGCTAGAGCCGCAGAATCTCTACAATCTGACGATGCAAGCTGATGTGCTTCGTCTTCTGAAGCGCAACAGCGAAGCAGCTGTCTTGGTGGAGCGTGCTGTTGATGGCAGCGACGATCCCTTGCTAATTAACAACAGCATGTATGTGCTGTCTGAGATGAAGCTGGATCTTCCATTTGCCGAGACGCAATCGCGCCGCGCCGTGGAGATGCTGGAGACCGCTACAGCGAGCCGCAATATCGACGAGGTGAACAACAAAGCTTTTGCAGAGTCATCCAACCTCACCGCCTCGTGGGACACGCTCGCCTTCATCCTGATGCTTGAGGACAAGGCTGCCGATGCGCTCCCGCTACTCGAAGCGGCCTGGTTTAATCGCCAGGATTTGGCTGTGGCCGATCACCTTGGTCGGGCTTACGAAACGCTCAAACGGCCGCAGGAGGCTCTCTGGATTTATCAGTTAGGACTATCCCTCGGCGCTCAAGGCGACAAGGAGAGCTATGCGGAGGTTGATGCCGCAGTCTCACGCCTGAAGAAATCCGGAGTTAAGGCTGCTGACGACGCTGCTCATCCAAACACTCTGCAAGAGTATCGCAGTCACAAGATCAAACGCGCCCCAACGGCCGAAGGCGGCGGTACCTTTCGCGTACAAATGTCCCCTGATGGCGTTGCGGCTGCATCGCTCATATCAGGTGGCGGCGGTCTGAAGCCTTTGCTCGATACCGTTCGGAGCATGCCAATGCACGGCGCGGAGCCTGCGGGCTCCAAGGCGCGCGTCTTGCGCGACGCCGTCGTTTACTGCAGCAAAGGAGCTGCCGAATGCGACTTCGTCTTCATGATTTCCTCCGGCGTGGATCAGGAGGGGGCGCGCGAATAAGCGCGTTACTCACCCGGATGATACGTGCGTTCGATGTGGCCGCGGAGCTGATCGGGGTAGTACATCACCTCGCGCAGGTTGCCGCTGGCGTAGCGTTCGACTTCGTCGCCGAAGTGCGGGGAGTCGGTGTGGCCGCTGTCGCCGCCGCAGGTGACAGCGCGGGCGTGGACGCGTTCGGGGCCGAACTCAACGGCTGCGACAAAGCTGTTGCCGCTGGTGCCGTAGCGCTTCTTTGTGCCGGGATAGGTGCGTGCAGCGAAGGAGGCGAGTGAGCCCCATGTGGCTCCGGCGAAGGGTACGGGGGTGCTTGGCTTTGCGTCGTCGAAGTGCTGCGTGATGGCTGAGTCGTTGCGCTGGTAGCGGTTGATGTCGCCCCACGGCGTCTTCCATGTGCCGAAGTCGGCGGTGAGCTTGTCGCTGGCGGTTTGCAGGGCCTTCAGCATGGTGGGGCCGTCCACATGGCCGACAACGTAGTCTTCCCACAGCACGCCGGCGTTGCGCGAGTCGCGCAGCACTGGGTTGCCGGCGGCTTCGCCCCAGTAGACGGCGAGTGATTCGGCGACGGAGTCCGCGGCCCATGTGTACTGCCACAGACGCAGCACGGCAATCTGCTCGGCGAGTGCCTTGCGCTGCGGATCGCCCTCGGGTAGGGCGTCGTAGGCCTTCAGCAGCACGGGGACGGTCTCCGCGAACCATGGCTGGTAGGGATCGAAGGCCGCGGCTAGGAAGCTGTCGAGTGTGAAGTCTTTGCGGTTGTTCATCACGCGCACCATGTGGACGCCGCGGCTGGTTTCACCGCTTTGCTCCACGTAAGGCGGGTAGTCGGCGCGTTTGAGTGAGCTTTCGCCTGCGCCCCACCAGGGCGCGTTGTTCACGTTACTGAGCCAGCCGCTGTGGGGGTTCTTGAGCTGCGGGATGTGCTCGAGCGTCATCAGGCCCTGCCAGTCGGTGGCGGGATTGGAGCCGTCGACGGGCTTGGTGAAGTCATACTGGGTGTCACGCTCGGGGATGAAGTTGCCGTGCCAGTAGGCGATGTCACCGTCGGCGCTGGCGAAGATGGTGTTGTTGGAGGAGTTCGCTTTCAGCTCCATGGTGGCGCGGTAGTCAGCATAGGAGCGTGCCTTGGTGCGCAGGAAGCTCTGCTCCAGCGCGGGGACGGGCGTGTTCATCAGCTCGATGCTGATCCATGTGTCGCCGTCGCTGCGGACGATGGGGCCGCGGTGGTCGAACTTCGCGTCGAAGGTGCGCTCGTGTAGTGCGCCGTTTGCACCCTTGTATTTCAGCGTGATGGTGCGCGTACGGAAGGCGCGTGTTTGCGTGCCGTATTTGTAGCCGGTGACCGTGTTGCCTGTGCGCACGAGCGTGTTGCGGAACTCGTCGATGGCGTCCACGTTGCTGCTGGTGTGCATCCATCCGGCGCGGTCGTTGAAGCCCTGGTAGACGAAGATCTGTCCCCATGTGACGGCGCCGTAGGCGTTCAGGCCCTGGTCGCTCTGCATCTGGAGTTCGCTGCGGAAGAAGAAAGATGTGTGCGGGTTGATGAGGAGCAGGGCGTGGTGGTTGAGCGTGTTGGAGGGTGCGATGGCTGCGCCGTTCGATCCGCCCGGTTCGACGTCGCGATTGATCTGGGCGAGCTGCGCGACTATGGCGTTGTGCTCGTCGATGCGGCTTTGGGTGGGAGCTTTGGCGCCGTAGAACTTCTCCAGTTCGGTAAGGTTGACGCGTTCGATGTCGCCGCCGATAGAGCCTTCGGTGAAGCTGAGCGCCATCCAGGGTTCAAAGTGGGCGATCGCGCGTGGCTTGGTCTCTGGGTGCCTGCTGAGATAGAAGTTGGCGCCGTCAGCCCATGCCTGCATTAGGGACTGGAGCCAGGGTGGGCTGGCGGCGTAGTCCTTCTTGAGCTGCGCGGGGTCGATGAAGAGCTGCTGGCGTAAATCCTGCCATAGCTTGCTCTCGCCTTCTGCCTCGGAGAGGCGGCCGAGCGAGACGAGGTAGTTGGTCTCGACGCGGTTGAAGTCGTCCTCGCACTGGGTATAGATCATGCCGAAGACAGCGTCCGCGTCGGTTTTGCCGTGGATGTGCGGGATGCCCCAATTGTCGCGGGTGACGGTGATTGCGTGGGCGTGTGCGGCCCAGCGTTGCGGCTCCGCCAGGTTGTAGTCCACAGCGCCCTTTGGCACGGCCTGGGCGGATGCGCTGAGTGCGATAAAGAGGAATGATGAGGCGAGAACGGCGCAACGCTTCATGGGAGTGGAAGCTCCTGTTATGGGACGGTGTTTTGAATCTACCGCAGAACGAAGCTGTACAGAGTGTCCCCGGCCGAGGCCACGACGTACTGCAAGCCGTCGAGCTCAAACGTGATGGGTCCATTGCTTACAGGAGTACCGAGATTTGCGTGCCACAAGATCGAGCCGGTCGCCGCATTGAAACCAACCAGGTTGCCAAGTGGATCGCCGGTAAAGAGCAGGTTTCCTGCCGTCGTAAGTACGCCGGACCGCGCGCCGGGTGTCGGCCACTCGTGGTTCCACTTCACCTTGCCTGTCCGGTAATCCATTGCACGTAGCGAAGCGACGGACCAGCCGCCGCGATCGTTGCCCGCCCAGCCCTCGGGCTTTGTGTTGTTGTCGAAGATGTAGTACACGCTTGCTGCGTCGTATGCGGGCACGTAGAACAGGCCGGTTTGCGGGCTGTAGCTTGGTGGAAACCAGTTGGCGGCGCCTGCCTGGTTCGGCATGACCAGCACGCCGTTTGGCTTCGCCATCTTGTCCGGATTTGGAACAGGCTGGCCTTTGCTGTCCAGGCCGCGCGCCCAGTTCTGCTTGGCAAACGGAGCGCTCGTGATGGACTTGCCCGTCGCGCGGTCCAGCAGGAAGTACCATCCGTTGCGGCTTGCCTGTGCCAGCAGTTTGCGCGGCTTGCCTGCAATGGTTCCGTCAATCAAAACGGGTGTCTGGACGGCGTCCCAGTCATGCGTGTCGTGCGGGTTGGGCTGGAAGTACCAGACCAGCTTGCCGGTGTCCGGATTGAGCGCGCAAATGGTGCCGGTGAACAGGTTGTTACCGGGGCGCGCGTTGCCGTTGATGATGGGCTGCGCGTTGCCAGTGCCGAAGTAATAGAGATTCAATGCGGGGTCGTACGTGCCTGCAACCCACGTCATGCCACCGCCATGCAGCATGGCTTCATCGTTGGGCCATGTCTTTGCCTCGGGCGTGCCGGGCTCAGGATGCGTGTACCAGCGCCACTGCAGTGCGCCCGTCTCGGGATCGTGTGCTTCAATGTAGCCGGGGATGTCGAAGTCGTCGCCGCTGATGCCAACCATGACGTGGTTCTTCACGATCACGGGCGCTACTGAGCCAAAGTAGAACTGGTCAGGGTTGCCGATGCTGGCGTGCCACTGCTCCTTGCCGGTGGCAATGTCCAGTGCGATGAGGTTGCAGTCTTCGGTCTCAAAGTAGACCGTGTTGCCGAGGATGGCTACGCCGCGGTTACCGATCGTTTCGCCGCCCTTGCTCTTCCAGTCGAACTGCCACAGCTTGATGCCGGTACGTGCGTCCACTGCCCACGCATGGCTGGGGACGGTGAAGTAGAGCACGCCGTTGACCTCAAGCGGTGTTGCGCTGATGCGCCGTCCGCCGCCGGTTGCGGCGTCTTCCGTGAACTTCCACGCGAGTTCGAGGTTCTTCACGTTGGCGGTGTTCAGCTTGCCCAGTGGGCTGTAGCGGCGTCCGCTGTAGTCGCCGTTGTATGTTGGCCAGTTTGCAGCGGGGTGCGTGATGCCGGAGATGTCGAGCGGCGCCTGCGCGCCAAGCGCGGCAGGGAACAGGAGGGCAGCGACGAGGGCGGCTACGAGGAGCTTCATTGCAGCGTATCCAGATAGGTCGTCAGGTTGTGGATATCGGCGTCAGTGTAATGCTCAAGCAGGTCGACATGTCCGGCGTAAGGATCGACGGTGGTGACGCGCGTGCCCGGGGTGCGGTTGAAGGACCTGAGCTCACCACTCTTGTCGCGAAGTGCGACTGTGAAGTCGTCGATGCGTACCAATTCGCCTGTTGTGGTCTTGCCTGCGATGACAACGGTCACTGCTGTCTTGAGCTTGGCGCCGATGACGGAGGCGGGGAAGAGGAAGCGCTGTTGCAACACGGCTGGGGCGTACTTCTTACCGATGCCGGCGAGGTCGCCGGTAGCGCTGTGGCACTTGCTGCAGTTGCCGTTGAAGTAGGCTTGGCCGGCGGCTGCGTCGCCGGAGAGCATCTGCTGCGGGGTTGTGTCGTAACCGCTGCGCAGGATCTTGTTGATGTTCTGCGTGAGGAATTGGGAGAGTTGGGCGGCTTGCTGGTCGTTGTACTTGAAGCTGTGCGGCGGCGTGCTCTTGAGATATACGGCGAGTTCTTTGCCTTGCAAACCTTCGCGGCGGTCATGCAGAACCATGGTGGAGCGTATGAGGTCGGGGCTCGTCGCAGTGCCTCGTCCGTCTTCACCGTGGCAGCGTGCGCAGTCTTTGGCGTACAGGCTTGCGCCGCGTGTTGCTACCGCGGGATCGACGACGGATTTGGGGAACTGCGCGTGCAGCGCGGTCATGCCAAGCGCCAGGAGCGTGGCCACTCGTATCGATGTTCTTGCGTGGTTCACGATGCCATTATGCCTGTTGTGTCCGTATACTTGCACGCGTGAGGGCAAGGAGGTCTGACCAGTGAATCGTCGCGAGTTCAATACGTTGGGTTTGGGGGCGGCGCTTGCGCCTTTTGTTGCTGGTCGCGCCGCTTATGCCGATGCGGTTCAGGTTCCTGCGAAGCGGGACAATGGCGGTCACACCTTCTCGGTGATGCTTTGGACGCTGCCGAAGGGGTTGAGCTTTGTGCAGCAGCTTGAGCTGGTTGCGGCCGCGGGCTATGACAGCGTCGAGGTGGGCAGCGAGTATGAGAAGTGGACTGAGGATGAGTGGACGGCGAACCTGGCTGCGTTGCATCGGCTTGGGTTGGGCGTGGATGCTGCGGTGCCGGGACGGAACGCGCTGGCGGATGCTACGAAGCGGGCTGCGCTGCACGATGATCTGCTCAAGGCGATTCCGGGGGCGAAGCGGCTGGGTTGCAAGCAGCTGATCTATACGGCGTTCAAGCGCGTTCCGGGGCAATCGCTAGAGGAGCAGCGCGCGGCGATTGTGGACACGCTGAAGTATGCGGTTGCGCTGCCTGAGATGGATGGGATGGAGATTCTGCTGGAGCCGATCGACCTGCTGGAGCACAAGGAGGAGGCTGTGACCAGCGTTACGGAGGCGTTTGCGATCGCGCGCTCGGTTGGCAGCCCTAACGTTAAGGTTTTGTACGACTTCTACCATGAGCAGAGAGGCGCAGGGAATTTGATCGAGAAGCTGAACGGCAACATCGATCTTATTGGTCTGGTGCATGTGGCGGACGTGCCGGGGCGGCACCAGCCGGGCACCGGCGAGATGAACTGGGGCAACATCTATCGCGCGCTGGCGAAGGCGCAGTACAAGCGCGTGATCTGCATGGAGTTCAACGCACAGGGCGATCCGGTGACGGCGCTGGCCAAAGCTCGCGAAGAGGCGGTTGCGGCGATGCAGATGGGGTAGGTACCCCCCCTCCCCCTGTTTTTCTAAAATCGTCATTCGCAAGGGGTTGCGCGGAAGGTGCCGCCAAAATCGTCTTACGAAAGGACTTACAGGCAAAATCGTCATTCGTAAGGGTTTAGCTTTCCCTGCCGATGGAGCGTTTCTGCTCTTATTTCTATTATAGGGAGTCTGGCGAGAGATCGTGCCAAGTGTATTTCGTTTGGAATGTGTGGGTTGGGTGGTGGAGGGGCTTGACAGCCCTTCGAAATCTACGATCGCTCTTTCGCTGCCATGAAGTCGCCGATCATCATCCAGTGTGTACCTCTTCTGTCGACCCTGCAGCCGATGTACTCAAGCCGATTCAACAGATCATTCCTCTTGAAGTCTCGTTCGAAAGGCGAGGGATGTGACGACCGAGAATATTGGAGATGGGTCTCAAGGGTTCGCGCTTGGCGAATGGTCGCACCCTTCGACAGGCTCAGGGCAGGCTCTTAGCTCCGCGAAGGTGCGGCGCCCGGTTGTGGCCGAAAGGTGTTGAGGGAGTGCTGGTTTTCAGTGCGCTGGGATCCTTCGCAGCGCTCAGGATGACGAGCAGGAGAGGGATTGCGGCAACGAAAAGCGGGTCCTTCGGCTTCGCACTGTGTGCTTCGCTCAGGATGACGAAGGGATACGTCAGCTATTGCTTGCGTGTGACAGCGGGAGCTTGCGCGAGTGCGGCTGCTATCGCTTGCGCTTCTTGGAGGCCGTCGTGTTTGCTTTTGAGGAGGCGGCTTTGCGGCGGCCTCTGCTGGCTGGGGCCAGGCGGACGGGTTCGGCTACGTAGAGTTTTTTGCCTGGGGTGATGGTGTTGGTGGTGAGGTGGTTCCAGCGGCGGAGGTTTTCGGTGGTGACGTTGAAGCGGTCGGCTACGGTGACGAGGCTGTCGCCGCGGCGTGGGGCGTAGGTGAGGGCGTTGGTGCCGCCGGTGCTGTTGGCGACGGGGATGACGAGTTCGTCGCCCTCTTCGATGGGTGAGTTGGCGGGCAGGGAGTTGGCGGCGAGGATGTCGGGCGCGCTTACGTGGAAGAGCTGGGCGACCTGGTCGAGGGTTTCTCCGGGGGCTGCTTCGTGGAAGCGCCAGGAGCCGCGCTTGGTCTCGGGGATGGCTGCGATGCGCTCGTCGAACTTGGCCTTGGCGCCGAAGGGGATGTGCAGGTCGAAGGGGATGTCGGCGGGTGTGCTGAGGCGGAGCATGGCGGGGTTGAGGCTGACGATGTTGGCGAGGGTGGTCTCGGTCACGTCGGCTACAAGGCGCAGGTCCATGGCGTAATCGACGTGAACGGTGTCCCACTGAATGGGCGGGTCGAGCAGGACTTTGTCGAGGCCGTATTTCTCGGGGTTTTTCGCCATGATGACGGCGGCGAGGATTTGCGGCACGTAGTTCTTGGTTTCGCGCGGCATGGCGTTGCGGCGGTAGAGCTGCCAGAAGTCGGCATAGCCGGTGCGCTGAACGGCTCGCTGGACGTTGCCGGGGCCCCAGTTGTAGCCGGCCATGGCGAGGTACCAGTCGCCGAACTGGGCGTAGAGGCCCTTGATGTAGCGGGCGTAGGCGCGTGAGCTTTTTTCGGGGTCGAAGCGCTCGTCGAAGTAGCCGTTGCGTTCGAGGCCGTAGCCGCCATAGGGCATGAACTGCCACATGCCGCCGGCGCCGCTGCTGGCGTTGACGACCTGCGGCTGGAAGCCGGATTCGGCGACGGCGAGGTAGATGAGATCCTGCGGGACGCCTTCCTGCTTGAGGACGTCCTGAATCATGACGCGGTATTTGCCGGCGCGCTGCAGAGACGCGACCATGTGCGCGTGGAAGGCGGGCGAGTTGGCGAAGGCGTTGATGTAGCCGGCGACTTCGTCGTTGATGACGAGCGGGAGGTCGGAGGTGACGTTGAGGGTGCTTTTAAGGCTGGCGGTGAGCTCGGGATTGGGGGCGAAGGTGAGGTCGCCGACGGCGTCGATGGGGGCCTGTTCGGGCTTGGGGCTGAAGCCGTTGCCCTGCTTGAGGGCGTCCATTTCGAGGGAGTTGACGGCGTTGACGGTGCGTTCGAACTCGTCGTTGAGGGCGGGGTCGGCCTGGATGTCGATGCCGCTGGTGAGCATGAGGTCGACTGCGAAGTCGAAGTCGAGGCGGGCTGCGTCGAGGCGGTTGTTCTGGTAGTTCTGCACGCCGCTCTTGTAGTGCGCATCGACCTGCTGGATGAGAGCGGCGACTTTGCGGGACTGATCGGTTTGGGCGGCGGTTGCGGCGTTGTTGCCGCCCACGGTGTTGGGCAGCAGGGCGGGCGCGGTGGCGTTGGTGGGTGTCTTAACGGCGATGGATGGGGTGTCTTGCGGGCAGCCTGCGAGGAAGACGGTGCATGCGCAGGCTGAGAGGATCAGCAGAGCTCGGGTTGCTAGGGCGGCACGCGGGCCTGCGGACTTCGGCACTTCATCATTGTATCGGCGCTGGGAGGGCTTTAGCCGACACATTCACGCGCGCAAGGGCCGGGCGCATTTGGAAGTTCTATAAAACGTGTGGGAGTGCAGTGCATCGCGAAGGTGCGTGGCGTACTCTAAATGAAACATTATGCGTATTGTTCGCGCCATCTTTGCGTCCCTTGCTGGAGCGTTTCTGACGCTGGCGCTTTATCTTGCGTGGTTCTTCAAAATCACCGGGCACACGACGCCGTGGGATGGAGCTTCGGCGGGTTTCATCGTCCTTACCGCGGTCGTTGCCGGCTGGCTGGGCCTTTTGGGCGGGTGGCTGGCGGCGGTTCTGTCGCCGGAGACGTCGCGTGGATCGGCTGAGGGCGCTGCCGGATTTATTGCGCTGGCGGCGCTGTTTGCGGAGACGCATACGCCTGGGCAGCACCACTACGCCCAGATGATTGCGCTGCTGGTGGCTGCTCCCGTGGCGTATTTCCTGGGTCGTGCGCGGCGTCGTCCGATGATGCCCCGCAGCTACATGGCGTAGCGCTTATTGATTGGACCACTGTGCGCGTGGTGCTACAGTCGATAGCCGATGAGCCGGTATAGGTTTTCCCGTCGAACGTTTGTTCAGAGCACCGCGCTTGCTGCCGGTGGTTTTGCTGTGCCTGCCGCGTTGTCCGCGCAGGTTGCGCCCGCGCTGCCCGAGGCTACGCTGAAGCTGAGCGCGGGTGGAGTTGGGCCGAAGGTGCCGCTGGATTTTATCGGTCTGTCGTATGAGGCGATGCAACTGGAGGACGCGACGTTTTTCTCGCCGCAGAATGTTGGGTTGGTGCAGCAGTTCCGGGCGATGTCGCCGCGGGGCGTGCTGCGGCTGGGTGGGAATACCAGCGAGTTCAGCTGGTGGAAGGGCGATCCGGCGGATGAGGCTCCGAAGCGGGTGGATTCGCCGTGGCAGAAAGAGGGTGAGCCGACTGCGGCGACGGTCTTTGCGATAACGCCGCAGGCTGTCGATAACTTGGATGGCTTTTTGAAGGCGACGGGGTGGACGTGCATCTACGGATTGAACCTGGGCTATGGCACGGCGGACGTTGATGTAGAAGAGGCGACGTACGTCTTTGAGAGGCTTGGGCCTCGGCTGCAGTACTTCCAGGTGGGTAACGAGGTCGATCTTTTTAAAGGGCACTTGCGCGATCCCCAGACGTGGACCGCAGAGGCGTATCTGAACGAGTGGCTGGTGATTGCGCGCGCGGTGCAGAAGGCGTTGCCGGCAGCGAAGTTCGGCATGCCGGATGTGGCGAGCGATGTGAACTGGCTGACGGACATTGCTTCGATGTGGGACAAGGTTGAGGACAAGCCGCATGTGGTGACGCTGTCGCACCACTACTACTGGAGCGGGCCGCCTTCGAACCCGGATGCGAGTATCGAGAATCTGCTGAAGACCGATCCGAAGGTTGCGGCGAAGGCTGCGTTGACGCGGGATGCTGCGGCGAAGATGGGCGGCAAGACGTATCGGATGACTGAGGGGAATACGGTATATCGCGGCGGCAAGCCGGGTGTGAGCGATGTCTTCGCGTCTGCGTTGTGGGGTGCGGATTACCTGTTTCAACTGATGAGCCTGGGGTATTGCGGTGTGAACTTGCATGGCGGTTCAGGGCATGCGCAGGCTGTTTCGGTGGGTGGATCGTTTGTGGGCGAGGCGCTGATGAAGGATCCGACCGTGCCGCATCCGAAGCCGTTCTATACGCCGATTGCGAATGAGGGCACGCTGGCCGGCTCGGGTGTGGATGGCAGGCTGAACGGCACGTATGTGCTGGAGCCGGTGGGGCAGGGAATGAAGTTTGCCGCGGCGTTCAGCGGAGCGACGATGCTGCCGGTTGACTTTACGCCCGGTGCGGTGAATGCGGTGGCGTATGCGGCGAAGCGGCCGGATGGGAAGGTGATAGTGGCCATCCTGAACAAGGACATGACACAGAACCTGCTGATTACCGCGCCGTACTTTGACACGGTGCAGATCCTGGTTGGGCCGGCGCTGGATGCGCACGAGGCGCATGTGAATGCCGTGGTGCGGGAGACGAGCAGCCGGCGTGTGGGCGATGTACAGAAGTTCATCCTGCCGGCACACATGGGGACGTTGATTGTGCTGGCTTAAGCCGTGGAATTTGGTCCCCGTCGAGCGTTATAGGTCGCGCCTTTGGCGCTTTTGTTGTCGATTGATGAAGCGGCCGATTGAGCGAAAGATGTTCGATTTAAGTGCATTCATTGAGCTACTCGGCGCGTTGGTAAAGACTATCGAGCGATCTGGAAAGGTCCAGCAGAAGACCTATCTGCGACAGGTTGTCCAGGGTGCTTTGCGTCAGTTGCTTGCGTTCATCTTGAGTGAGCGTTACGCCGACGAGCGTGCCGTGTTGTTCCAGATCGCCGTGGCGTAGCAGTGGTTGTACTGCCTTTGTTGCTTGCTTGATGTAGCCCTTTGCGGCGTCGCTTACGGCTTCCTGCTGCAGGTACGCATCGGCGTAGCGCTGGACTTCGTCGTACGGCATGAGCGCCACCGCGCCGGTGTCTCGTGCTGTCTGCCATGCGCTGGATTCGCCGCTATTCCAGAACCAGCCGAACCGCAGTTTGCTGGAGTCGACTGGGCCGTCGGCCTGCAGAGCGGTAAGGTTCGTGCGCATTTGCGCATAGGCGTTTTGCAGGATTTCTCGATCCTTTGCGGTGATCTTCCGATTCTCGTCCAGTTCGATGTGAATCTGTTCGCGTGCTTCTGCGACCTGATGATGGTGGTGCACGGACTCGGCGGCGGCCTCAAGCCCGAGGGCGATGAGGAGGCCGAGGGTGATGGTGCCCATGTGGACGAGGAAATCGCGCCAATTGTGGATACCGTGTTCGGGTGGGTGAACTTCCATGCCGGTAGAGTACCCCACCCCTCGGCAAAACCTCAGGGTAGCCTTTTAGCTTTGAGAAGGTCGCACTCAGTGATTGGGCATAACGCGGGCTTACAGCCCGCAGATTTGGCTGAATCCTACCTGGGGCTACGCCCCAGGCTATTACAGCGCGGGCTTTCAGCCCGCAACGCAACAGTTCTCCTAGTAGCCGCCGTCGTCGCTGCCGCCGCTATTGTCGTCGTAGCTGCCGCCGTCGTCGTAGCTGGCAGTGTCGTCGTCGGAGGTGGTGTTATCGGCGAAGTTGGCAGTGTCGTCGGTGTCGCCGCTCGTGTCGGCTCCGCCGAAGAAGCCGCTGGACTGGTCGCTTGATTGGCCACGGCGGTCCTCGATGTCGGAGGAGACGGTGTTGTTGTCGAGGCCGTCGGCCGATCCGAGGCGGTCGCCGAAGCTGGAGCCGTCGTGGCTGCCGCTATCGTCGTAGTAATTGTTGTTTACGATTTCGCGTGGTTGGTCGAAATTGTCGAAGCCGCGATGGCCGCTGCTGAAGATGTCTTCTATGGCGTGGAAGGCCATTTCACCGGCGACAACGCCTGCTGCTGTTTGCGCAGCGCCTGCGAGGAAGCCTCCGCCACCGCCGCCGAAGATGCCGCCGCCCATGGGCGCGTAGCCGCCGCCATAGCCATAGCCCGGAGGTGGTGGTGGAGGGTAGGCCTGCTGGCCGCCATATTGCGGATAGCCTTGCTGGGGATAGCCCTGTGGCGGGTATCCCTGCTGTGGCGGGTACTGCGGGCCGGGGTCGTGCACGGGCTGGTAGCCGGTGGGTGCTGACGGCGATGAAGCGGGCTGTTGCGGGGCTTCCTTCTTGAGGCCGAAGAGGTTGCCGAGGAAGCTGGTGTGTTCTTCGCTCTTGGGCGGCGCCTGCTGTTGGAGCTGCTGCATCTGCGTGCGGAGGGTGGCGAGTTCGTGCTGGGAGTTTTCCATGGCGAATTGCTGGACCAGCACGGTCTGGCAGAGGATGTAGAGCGCGTCTGGATTGGGGCCGAGCGCGTTGATGAGGAAGCGCTCCGCGTCGGGGTCCTTGCTGGTGAGTTTGGTGTTGTTGACCCGCTGAATGAGGCCGTCGAGAAGCTGCTGTTCCTGCTGCGTCATTACCGTTCGCCTTTCGTTGCAGGGCTTCGTCGCGGAAATGAGGCGACGGTCTGCAACCGCACACCCAATGGACGCGTGAGCGCGCCCGTTGGTTTGTCCTTTTCCTTATACGCAAACCCCGTGAACGATGTTCCTGCGACAGCATGCGCCAACCACGTACCGTGGCGCATCGTATGGGTGACTGCTGTGTATCGTCCGAAACAGTCCCGTGGGAAGATGACCATGATGATGCGCTGTGTGCGTTCCGTCTGCATTGCCGCCGTGCCGTTGTGGGGGCCGTTGTTTGCGCTCACGTTGCGCGCGCAGGACAAGCCCCTTCCCTCGCCGGAGACGCTGCGCGTCCGCGCGGTGCAGCAGAGCAAGGATAGTGAGGCGGAGCGCGAGCGTTACCTGTGCCGCATCAAGACGGAGACCATCCAGCTGGATGGCAAGGGCGGCCAGAAGAAGGTGGATGATGACGAGCGCGAAGTCTTCTTTGTGAAGGCCCGGCAGATCATGCAGACCGTGACGCACAACGGCAAACCGCTCTCCGAAGGCGAGGCGAAAAAAGAGATTGACCGCGTGAAGAAGCAGGTTGCCGATGCGGAGAAGGGCAAGCAGAGCGAGTTCGGCATCAGTCAGAGCGACATCATTCGATTAGTGAAGCTCACGAACGAGCAACGCATTGTCGTGAATGGGCGACCGACGATCGTCTTTCATGTGCAGGGCGATCCAAGCGCGAAGGCCAACGGCATGGTGGAAAAGGCCATCGAGGCGCTGGAGGGTACGGCGTCGATTGACGAAGCGACCGGCCGCATTCAGGATACGAACGTGCATGGCGTGCGCGATGTGAAGATGGCCGGAGGCCTTGTCGCCAATATTCATAAGGGATTTGTGCTGCACATTATCAGCGCACCGCAGCCGGATGGCGTTTGGCTGGTGAAGGAGGCGTGGGGATCGGGCGATGCGCGGATTGGTTTGTTCATGCATCCGTCGTACCAGTTTCACCAGGTGACGGAGGGTTGCCGGCTGTTTGATGTGAAGACGGATTCGGTGGAGAAGATTGAGGAGCAGCATTAGGGCCGTGAATCGGAGCCAATAAAGCTTTGCGAAGCGACTCTGGCTGATGACGCTAAGCGAGTTTCACAGGACTCATAAGCCGAACAGGCACAGGCCGTCTTCGATGAGCGCATGGTTTGTACCACCGGTGAGCCAAGAGCCACCTATTCGGATAGGCGACCCTCGACTCAACTGGTGAGAGGTAAGCATAAACAGGCCCCGCGTGGCGGATCATCAAAACGTCAGCGTCTTACTTTGGTCCCACTAACCCCGTAACAACCGCGGCAACTTTATCGAGTATCTGGTTCCAGCCCTCGAGTTGACCGCTCTTTGTGGCGTCCTCCATGGTTTCGTTGCCAATGAAGGTGAGTTTTGTCTGGCCGTTTCCAAGGTCCTCAAACAGAGTGACGTCATGAGCCCCGTCGATGGCCTCGTGTTCTATTCCATAGTGCTCAGGTTCAACCTTGTTTCCGTCCGCGTCGGAAAAGTACATTGAAGAAACGATCTTCTGGTGCAGAACAATCTCGTGGTATTCACCGCCATTCCAGAACTCCTGCCCATCCGGCGATCTCATGCAGCAGAGAAATTTTCCTCCCACGCGAAAATCCATTTTGCAGACAGGCGCGGTAAAGCCCTTCGGCCCCCACCACTGCATCACGTACTTCGGGTCTGTCCACGCCTTCCAAACTAACTCGGGTGGGGCATCAAACACTCTTGTAACGACCATCCGCTCCATGTTGCTTACCGTGTTTTCTGTCATCTCTGATCCCCTCTTTCTTCATTTGATTTACGACGATATCCAGTTTGTCGAAGCTCTCTTCCCAGAATCGGCGATAGTTAAACGCCCAATCGCTGACTGTCTTGATCGCCTCCGGCCTGAGTGTGCACACACTCTCCCGCCCACGCTTCGTCTTGATCACAATCCGCGCCCGCACCAGGCAGGCGATATGTTTTGAAATCATCTGCTGCGACAGCGCAAACGGTTCCGTCAATCCATGCACAGAGGCAGGCCCATGGGAGAGCCGTTCGACCATTGCTCGGCGGGTTGGATCGGATAAAGCAGCGAAAGTCGTGTCCAGCTGATTCACAACCATATGGTAGTGAATATTTACCAAGTGTCAAGGATGAATTTTTTGCCGGCTGCGAATCGCCGAGGCACTTGTCGAGCGCGCATGAGTACCGATACGTCGCTTCCGGAAGTTACGGGAAGTGGTTTGTCGCTTACTCGAACAAATGCGGGACGAAGCTGCTTAGGTTGCCGGTGATGGGGGTGCGGGATTCGCGGATGCCCATGCCGCCGCATTCCTGGTCGATCATCCAGAGGCCGAGGACGGGGTAGCGGGAGGTGCTGTCGGCTGCGAGGAAGGTTGCGGGGCGGGCGGCTTGCTGGCATACGAAGCGTCCGCTGCCGTAGGGGCCGGGTGTTTCGTCGGTGCGGCCGCCGGGGAAGACGGTGGTGATGTTGGCTCCTTCGCGGCTGAGCAGCGGCTTTTGCACGTAGCGGGTCATGCCGTGGGGTTCGTCGAAGTGGGCTTCGAGCAGGAGCGGGTGGTTTGGGTAGAGCTCCCACAGGATGGGCAGGATGCCCTTGTTGGCGAGCAGCATCTTCCAGATGGGCTCGATCCAGGTGATGCGGCGGTAGGTTGCGAGGGCGTCCGGGCCGAACTGTTCGGCGAGCAGGCTCTCCCATGGGTAGAGCTTGAAGAGGGTGCGGATGGGTTGGTTTTGGAGATCGACGAAGCGCTGCGCGCCATTGTCCCAGCCAATCTCTTCCATGAGCAGTTGCGCGGTTTGCAGGCCGGCTTGTTGCGCGGTGTCGCGCAGGTAGACGACGGTGAGGACGTCTTCTTCTGTGTCAGCGCTGGCGAAGTGGACGGGCTGCTGGAGGTAGGGTGTGATGTCGCGCCACTTGGCGATGAGGCGCTCGTGCAGGCTGTTGAACTGGTCGGCGTTGGGGTGCACGTCCTGCAGCCATTGCCACTGGGTTACGGCGGCTTCAATGAGTGAGGTGGGTGTGTCGGCGTTGTATTCGAGCAGCTTGGGCGGGCCGCTGCCGTCGTACATAAAGTCGAAGCGGCCGAAGAGGGCGGGCGGCTCTTCGTTCCAGGTTTGTTCGATGAGTGGGATGGCTGCGGCGGGGATGGTGAGGTCGGTGTAGCGCTCCTTGTCGATGATGTGTTGCGCGGCGGCAAGGCACATGGTCTGCAGCTCGTTTGCGGCGGCTTCGAGGGTATCGACTTCCCCCGCGGTAAAGCTGTAGAAGGCGGACTCATCCCAGTAGACGGCGTTTTGGGCGGCGAGATCTTCGGGCGAGTGGAAGGTAAGGCCGTCGACTTCGACTTGGCGCTGCCAGTCAGGGCGAGGCGTGCTTGGGTTGCGCTGCATTTATTCGCCGCCTCCGCCGAAGGACGAGCCGAAGCCGCCGCGGGTGACGCCGCCGAAGAAGCCGCCGCCGGAGGAGTAGGAGTGGCCGGGAGCCGCTACAAAGCCGCCGCCGTAGACGTGCGACCCGAGGCCGAAGCCGCCTCCACCGCCGTAGTAGTAGCGGTACATGGGGACGAAGATGGGGTGGAAGCCGCCGTGGCCGTCGGGCTGCTGCTGGACGACCTGCTGCGGCTGGCCCGCGCAGAGGTTGTCGGCGACGACGTTGCCCTTCTCATCGACGCAGCGCTGCATTTCTTTCGGCCGGCAGCCGGTGAGGATGCTGACGGCTGCGGCTGCAAGGAGTGGCGTGACGATCTGTGCGGCGCGGCGCATGGCGAACACAGAGTACCGTACGAGCAGCCATTCAGTGCCAGAGAAACGCACACCGGCTACAATCTGCCTCACCGGCGTATGCCTTATAGCCATACAGTTCGCGGTGTTCGGCATAGCTTTGCGGACCTGCGCACGCTGATGGCGCGGGCGACGCCACTGCGCTCGGGTGATGAGCTTGCGGGGCTGGCTGCAGCGGATGCGCAGGAGCGTGCGATCGCGCAGATGACGCTGGCGGAGTTGCCGCTGACGGCGTTTGCGCATGAGGCGGTGGTGCCCTATGAGAGCGATGCTGTGACGCGGCTCATCGTGGACACGTATGAGCGTGAGGAGAACCGGCGCGCGTTTGCGCCGATTGCCGGGCTGACCGTGGGCGAATTTCGTGACTGGCTGCTGTCGGATAACGCGACGGGCGAGTTGCTTGCGACGCTTGCTCCTGCGCTGATGCCGGAGATGGCCGCGGCCGTGTCGAAGGTGATGCGGGCGCAGGACCTGATCTATGTGGCGAAGAAGATCAGCGTGGTGACGCGTTTTCGCACGACGGTTGGTTTGCCGGGCCGGCTTGCGACGCGGCTGCAGCCGAACAGTCCTACGGACGATGCGATGGGCATTGCCGTGAGCATGCTGGATGGTCTGCTGCTTGGGTCTGGCGATGCTGTCATTGGCATCAATCCGGTGTCGGATAGTGTCAGCACGGTGACGCATTTGCTGCGCCTGATTGACCATGTGCGTGCGCGGTACAGCATTCCATTGCAGAACTGCGTGCTGGCGCATATCACCACGCAGATGCAGGCGATGGCGCAGGGTGCGCCGCTGGATCTGCTGTTTCAGTCGATTGCCGGGACGGAGGCTGCGAATGCGTCGTTCGGCATCAGCCTGGAGGTGCTTGCTGAGGGCCTTGCCATGGCGCGTGAGCTGAAGCGCGGTGGCATTGAGAGCGAGACCGGCGGTGAGAATATCTTTTACTTCGAGACGGGGCAGGGCAGCGCGCTGTCGGCGAATGCGCACTTCGGTGTGGATCAGCAGACGCTGGAGGCGCGCGCGTATGCGGTTGCGCGGCACTTCGATCCGATGCTGGTGAACACGGTTGTAGGCTTTATTGGGCCGGAGTACCTGTATGACGGCAAGCAGATTTTGCGTGCGGGGTTGGAGGATCATTTCTGCGGCAAGCTGCTGGGGCTGCCGATGGGATGTGACATCTGCTATACGAATCATGCAGAGGCCGATGGCGATGACATGGACGCGTTGCTGACGATGCTGGGCGCCGCGGGCGTGAACTACATCATGGGCGTGCCCGGTGCGGATGACATCATGCTTGGTTATCAGAGCACGTCGTTTCATGATGCGCTGTACCTGCGGCGGTTGCTTGGGCTGCGGCCCGCGCCGGAGTTCGAGCGGTGGCTTGCAAGCGATGGGTTTGCTGAACTGCAGCGTGTGGGGCAGGTTGCGGCGCTGCTGCCGCCTGGGGCGTGACGGATGAGCGACGAGCTTTCGTTCGCAGGCACGCCCAAGGCTCTCGCAGGCAAGCCGCAGGCGGTGGCGCGCACGTCGCTTGGGCTTACCGGGCCTTCGATACCGACGCGTGAGCAGCTGCGGTTTCAACTGGATCATGCATTGGCGCGCGACGCGGTGCATGCGGAGATGGATGTAACAGGGCTGCTGCAAGGATTGCGTGAACGTGGGATGGGTAGCCTTGTCCTGCGCAGTGCGGCGAGCGGGGAATCGGGTGCGAGCAGGCGGCGTGTCTACCTGCGGCGGCCTGACCTTGGACGCACGCTGCACGCGGAGTCGCAGCAATCGTTGCGCGAGTTTGATCGCGGTCCGCTACCGGAGCCTGACATCGTCTTTGTTTTTGCGGACGGTCTCTCGGCGCTGGCGGTCGAGCGGCATGCGTTGCCGCTGCTTGATGCTGTGTTGCCGCTGCTCGCCCCGCAAGGACTAGCAGTAGGGCCTGTGTGCCTTGTGCAGCAGGGGCGCGTTGCGGTTGGCGATGCGATCGGCAGTTTGTTGCGTGCGAAGATGGTTATCGTTTTGATTGGAGAGCGGCCGGGCTTGAGCGCGCCGGATTCACTGGGTGTGTACCTCACATGGGCGCCGCGGGCTGGGCGCACGGACGCGGAGCGTAATTGCATCTCGAATGTTCGCCTGGAAGGGTTGAGCTATGCCGAGGCTGCGGGGCGGATTGCGTTCTATGTGAAGGAATCGCGGCGGCTGCAGGTGACCGGCGTTGCGCTGAAGGATCCGGCGCTGCCTGATCGTCTCGTATCCGGCGAATGAATTATTGAGAGGGTATGGAAGGGACGTCCGGATTCGAACCGGAGACCTCCACTGCGTTGGAAGAAGCTATCGATGGGTATCTGTGACCTCGTTGCTTTGACGGCCTACGAAGCTACTCTGTAAAGGCTAGTCCATGGTGAATTACACCATCACAACTGCCTCAAGCTCAGCCATAGCGAACGGATTGTTCGATCCGCCCAAGGCGGCTTATTGTGTTGGGTGGACCCTTCCGTTCGCGATACTCTGAGAGTCATCGCAAATTCATCCACTGAGTCACCGGGAGGACCATCTTGCTTCAACTCTCCGTCCGCGCTATCCGGCGCAGCACTGCTGGAACCCTCTGCGCCTTTATGGTCACGACTCCCGTGCTCTCAGCGCAGACTGCTGCCGATACGGATCAACCCACCCGCGCCAAACACGCCATGGTCGTTACCTGCGAGCACAACGCCACCGACGCCGGCATTGCGATCCTGAAGCAGGGTGGCAACGCGATCGACGCGGCCGTTGCCGTTGCGTTTACACTCGCCGTAGTCTTTCCGCGCGCCGGCAACCTTGGCGGCGGCGGATTCATGCTCATCCGCAAGGCCAGCGGCGAGACGCACTTTCTTGACTACCGCGAAAAGGCTCCGCTCGCCGCCACCGCCACCATGTACCAGGACAAAGATGGCAATGTGATCCCCGGTCTCTCGACCCGCGGCTACCTTGCCAGTGGCGTTCCGGGCTCAGTCGCGGGGCTTGTCTATGCCCAGAAGCACTTTGGCAAGCTCACCCTTGCCCAGGACATGGCTCCTGCGATCAAGTTCGCCACGGACGGTTACGTACTCGCAGAGGGCGAAGCCCACGACATGCAGAACAAGAACCTGACTCCGTTCCCGACGTCTGCGCGCATCTTTCAGCGCGACGGTCATTTTTACGAGCCCGGTGAGGTCTTCAAACAGCCTGAGCTGGCTTCTACCCTGAAGCGAATCGCGGCCAGCCCGGACGATTTCTACAAGGGAGAGATGGCCCAGCAGATCGCTGCCTTCGAAAAGGCCGGCGGAGGTCTCATCGCTGCCGAAGACCTTGCTGGATATCAGGTGAAGGATCGCGCGCCGCTTACCACCAAGTACCACGGCTATGGCGTCATCGCTTCGCCGCCACCATCCTCGGGCGGTATCGCACTCATCGAAATCTTCAACATGTTGAATCACTATCATCTGCGCAAGCTTGGGCCAGACCGCAGCGCAGCACAGGTGCACGTCATCGCCGAGATTTTCCGTCGCGCCGGCATGGACAAGAGTGAGTACCTGGGCGACCCAGACTTCATCAACGTTCCCATTCAGCAGCTATCGAATCCTAAGTACGCCAAGGCCTTCGCCAAGTCCATCGACCCGGCCAAACCCACGCCCAGCAAGAATCTCGTCCGACCTACGGGGTTTCTCCCGCCGCCACCAAGCGATGGCGGTCATCCTGAGGGCACACAGACCACACATTTCTCCATCGTCGACACCGAGGGTAATGTTGTGGGGAATACCTACACGCTTAATGGATTCTTTGGTTCAGGCGTCACAGTCGATGGCCTTGGCTTCGTCCTCAACAACGAGATGGACGATCTTTCCTCCAAGGTCGGTGTGGCCAACATGATGGGCCTCGTAGCTGGTCCTGCAAACGCGATTGCCCCTGGCAAACGTCCGCTGTCCTCGATGACCCCAACTATCCTCACTCGGCATGGCAAGTTCTTCATGGTCCTGGGCTCGCCTGGTGGCGCCACGATTATCTCCACCGTAGCCAACGACATCATCAGCATCGTCGATAACGGTCTCAACGTGCAGCAGGCCGCCGACGCTCCGCGGTTCAACCATCAGTACCTGCCCGATGTCATTCAGTTTGAGAAAAAGTTCGATCGCACGGTCGTCGACCAGGTTTCAGCGATGGGCTACGCCACCAACCAATCGTCCGTAGCCGATGCGAAGACGCCGGGCGTCTGGGGCGATAGCGAAATCATCGCCGTCGACCCCAAGACCCATGAACTGCTTGCCGGCCATGATCATCGCCTCGACTACGGCAAGGCCGAGGGCTACTGACGCGAGCGGTACGATATGCGACTTGACCTTGCCGCCGCTCCTGATCTCTGAGTTCCCAAAAACCTGACAGTGCAGGAAGCACCCACGTTTTTGAAACGGGCCCGGTGAAGCAGATTCCACCGGGCCTCCTGATCGACAGAGATAGGAACACTGAGGCAGTCGCAGCCTGATGTTCGCTGCCGTTCCTCTGGATGTTCCTTCGGAGCCGGTTGAATGTCTTTCAGGTTGTTGAGAGGGATGGTAGGCACGTCCGGATTCGAACCGGAGACCTCTACCGTGTCAAGGTAGCGCTCTAACCAACTGAGCTACGCGCCTGCGCAGGGGATGATGCCGGTGGCGTGCGCCGCGCGGCTTTCCGTTCTTTAGTGTACGTGGGTGGCGGCCGCAGGGCAACCGGCGGCGTAGTGTCCGAACGCTAACGACGAGTACGGTGCTTTGGCGGTTTGCGTGCGGCGGCTGCGGGCGACGTTGTCCATGTCTGCGTGCCGTTCCATGGACGCTCCGCTTCGAGTGCGCCGTCAGGCTCTGCAGCGGAGGGTATACCGTCGCCGAGCGGCGGCAGGATGGAGGCTGCCTGTGTTGCCGTGGGTAGCGAACCGTAGATGAGTGTATAGCCGCTGCGGCTCACCTGGCCGGTGATGGTATCTGCGAGACGCACGACAGGGACAGTCTGGTCGGGCGTCTCGTCAGAGTGCCGGGATGGATAGACCATGACCGCCAGCGTGCTGCCTGCCGGTTGGACCTCAAGCGACGTGTGCGTGAGGCGGATGACCCATTGCGCTGGCTGCGCGCTGCCGGTCGTATTCTGGCCGGCGTTCGTAGTGTTCGGCAGGTCGCAGCGGCAGATCAGGTTGAGGTTCCATGCAGGGTCGTTCAGGCTGAGTGGTGAGCGCGATGCCGTAAACGATAGCGTGCCGGCGACGGACAGGTCGCGGGGAATGCGTTTGGAGAAGAGCCTGAGCCAGGCCAGGGCGTAGTTGGGCGAGGCGTCTTCCAGCGAGAGATTCAGGTCGGAGTTGGACCAGTTCATCAGGTCCGGCACCTGGCCGCGGACAAGGATGGTGCCCGGCTTCACGGAGCCGTCGGGCATGTCGTTGCCGCCGCTTGCCGCCGGAAGGTGGCGCAGGCTGTCTATAGCGGCAAACATCGATGTGTCCGTGTTGGTCGGGATGGCGCAGCGCAGATCGATGAGCGAGCGCAGGAGGCCGCCGGTGGTGGCTTCGCAGTGCGCATCCACTTCCGCAGTGTGTTCGGGCACAAAGTCTGCTCTGCGGAGTTGCACAAGGTGCAGATCGGCCGTGAGCTTTGCCTTGCCGAGGGTCCCCTTCAGCGAAGCCTCCGCGGCGGCCTCGCCACGCCAGCCCAGGTCGTAGCCGGCGGTGAGCTTGGCTGCTTCGCCCAGCGGTGTCGGCTTCCAGGTTGCATTCAGCTCGATGGGCGCCGAGGCAAGGTCGGTGGCGCGGCCGAGTGTGGCTTCGACGCGGACGAGGCCAACGTCGCTCACGTCGGTATCAGTGCGGACGGGCTTGCCGCTCAGGCGCAGGCGCCATTCATTCGGCCTGGGGAGCCAGAGCGCAAGGTCGGCTTCTTTAAAGGCGAATGGGAGCTTGTCATTGTCGCTCTTGATGTTGATGCGGGCATCGTTTGCTTCAATGTAGGGGAAGCGTGGCGCTGGGCCGGCTTTGGCCTGATCGGTGGGTGCGGAGTTCATGTGGGAGGCCTGCATCAGGATGCCCTGCAGGTTCCATGCGCCGTCGGACCGGCGGCGGACGAGGTTGATGCTGGGGTTGTCGAGCGCGATGCGTGAGACTTCGATCCGGCGTCGCCACAGTGATCCGAAGCGCAGGCGGGCTTCGACCGTGTTGGCACGCATCACGGGCTCCGCACCGAAGTCGGGTGACTCGTCGACGACGAAGTTCTGGATGGTGATGGCGGGCAGGGGAAGCAGGTGGAGCGCGAGGTTATCGAAGTGCACCGGGCGTCCGAGCGATCCGGAGATGGCGGACGCCACGCGGCGCTGATAACGGTTGATGCTGATGAGCGGAGGGACAACGGCCAATAGAACGACGACCAGCACAACCGTGAGCGCCCACGCCATACGGTGGCGGCGTGACCTGGTCCAGAACGGGCCGTCTTCATCAAGCGGCTGTTCGGTGTGGTGGGGCTCTGTCTCCAAGGGCACTTCCGCCATGCGGACTACTGTATCCGGTGGAAGGTACGCTTCCAACGCGTATCACTGAAGAAGTGTGTCGCTTCGTGGATGATCCAGTTCACCGTGTTGCCGGCGCCGGTCTGCTCGCCGACTTCCGCGGGAGTGATGAACGACCAGTAGACGAAGAGCGGGCGGCCAATGATGTTGGCCTGCGGGACAAAGCCCCAGTAGCGTGAGTCAAGGCTGTCCGTGCGGTTGTCGCCCATGGCGAAGATGCTGTTGGGCGGCACAATCAGTTCGCCGTTCTGCACGTGATTGCGAATTTCGACGGACCAGCCTGCTGCGTTGTTATTGGCTGCGTCGGCGGCAATGCCTTCGAGATCGCGGGGAAAGTCGTCGCGGGCGGTCTGGTAGGTGTGGCTGTAGGATCCGATACCGTCTGGAAGGGCGATTTGTGGTTCGTCGATGCGTTCGCCATTACGGAAGAGGATGCCGTGCTCCAGGTGAATGCGGTCGCCTGGAAGGCCGATGGCGCGCTTGACGAGGATCAGGTCCGGCAGCTCGGCGTTCGGCTTGACGAAGACGATGACATCGTTGCGCTGTACGGGGCGCTGATGGACCAGTGGCATCCACGTGGTGCGCGGGGCGAGCGTGGTGCGGTCGACGACGACGTGGTCGCCGATGAGCAGTGTCTTCTCCATGGAAGCGGATGGTATCGCGAAGTTCTGGAAGAGAAACGTCATGACGAAGAGGCCGATGACGAGCACGTAGGCCAGGCCGGCGAGCGACTCCGGCAGCGTTTCCGTCTTTTCTTCTTCGGCGGTCGTGACGACCGGGGTGGTTTTTGTCTGCGCTTCCATGCCGAGCGTTAGTGTATCGCGACTACACGATCAAGCCGTTCCCTTATTCCACCCCGCTCTCTTTCTCGTCATCCTGAGCGGACCCTGAGCTTAGCGAAGGGGAAGTCGGAGGACCTGCTTCAAATGGCAGCACGTGCTCTGGCCATTGGTACGATTGGATCGGCTTACCCCAGTTCTCGGCTAAATCCTCCCAAGTTGGATTGTTTTTTCGATTAGCGCTATCTTCTTTTCGCGACGCCAGCCTTTGAGCTGCTTTTCGCGGAGGATTGCTGCGGATGGACCTGAACACCGCTCCAGATAGACGAGCCGGTGGCAGTTGTAGTCCTTACTAAAGCCTCTGAATGTGCCTGATTTGTGCTCGGCGATGCGGCCTTCGATGCGGTTTGTCATACCGATGTAGAGTGTTCGGCTGCGGCTGGAGACGATGTACACGTAGGAATGGTACTCACGCATGCGGAACAGCATAAATCGCTATTGCTGAGTAATAGCCGGCAGAGAAGCGGGTCCTTCGACTTCGCTGCGCTTCGCTCAGGATGACGAGCTGCGGAGTGCCACTTTGGGACAGTCGAGAGCGTCTTGTCCGACGCTACCGGATGACGCGGAGAAGGCGGTTCCAGCGGATGCGCTGGTTGCGTGGTGCGTCGGGGGTGGTGCTCAGGTAGATCGCCAGCGGCTCGCCCACGATGGTGTCACGCGGGACGAAGCCCCAGAAGCGGCTGTCCTGGCTGTTGTTGCGGTTGTCGCCCATGGCGAAAAAGCGGCCAAGGGGGACGGGCAGCTCATCGTTCTGCATGGAGCGGCGCAGTTCGATCCACCAGGCGGCTTCGACGGCTGGGTCGGCGCGTTGCAGCGTGGGGAACTCGTCGCGGTAGTTGGAGCGGTCGGCAATGGAATATTGGGTGAAGGGTTCGTGGAGCGGTGTGCCGTTCAGGATGACCTGGCCGCGATGGAGGTGGAAGCGGTCGCCGGGCATGGCGATGACGCGCTTGACGAGGATTTCCCGGCCGTCGACGGGGTAGTGGAAGACGATGATGTCGTTGTGCTTTGGCTCGCGATAGGGCAGCAGCCAGCGCCAGCGGCCCGGCGGAGCGAAGCTTTGTTTGTTGACCAGAACGAAGTCGCCCGCAAGGATGGTCGGCTCCATGGAGGTAGTGGGGATCTGCGACGGCTGCACCAGGAACGTAATGACGAAGAGGGATAGCACGGTGAGGCGCGCCAACGAGGTGAGCACCTGACCGATGGCATCGGCGGTGGCTGCCCCAAAGCGCCCCATCATGCCGCGCGCACTCATGCAGGATCGCCTGCGGGTTGCTCCGGTGAAAGCAGGTCATAGGCGACGTGCGCGGCGGCCTGTTGCGCAGCCTTTTTGCTGGTGCCTTCACCCTCGGCCAGCACCTGCTCCCCCAGCAGGACTTCCACGCGGAAACGCTTGTTGTGGTCATTGCCGGTCTCTTCGATGGTCCGGTAGTGCGGTTGGCCGGCTGCGCGTGATTGCAGGAGTTCCTGGAGTGCGGACTTCCAATCGCCAACGACGCCGCCGAAGCGGGCGCCCTGCTTTGCGGCGGCTTTCAGCTCGGCCAGTCGCGGACGGAAGATCTCGCGCTCGACGAAGGTGCGGGCGGCTTTCACGCCGGAGTCGAGATAGATGGCGGCGGTGATGGCCTCGACGGCGTCGGCCAGGATGGCTGCTTTGGTGCGACCTCCGCTGGCGTCTTCGCCCTTGCCCAGATGCAGGTCTTTGCCGATGCCGAGGCGGATGGCGGCTTCCGCCATGCCCTTGCCGCTGACTAGGAGAGCGCGCATGCGGGTCAGGTCGCCTTCGCGGCGTTCGGGGAAGTGCTTGACCAGCAGTTCCGTGATGACGAGGCCTGCAACGGCGTCGCCGAGGAACTCCAGCTGCTCGTTGTCTTCCGTGGTGGTGTTGGTGCGGCCGTCATTCTGCTCGAAGGCGAGGGACGAGTGTGTGAGCGCCAATTGCAGCAGACCTGGATCGCGGAAGGTGTAGCGGAGGCGCTCTTCCAGTGTCTGCTCGCCGATCTTTGGAGTCTCGTCCGGGTTGTTACTGCCGCGTTTCGCCATCTCAGGGATTGATGATAGCTGGCGATTGCCTGCGCGCAGGACGTACGGCCTGTGTCCCGGTAGAATGGTATGTCACGCAAGATGAGATTCAGCGCGCCTGCATGAGCGGGTGCGCGCGGAAAGTGCAAGAGGCAGGCAAGGCTTACATGGCAATCGCATTGGATACGAAGTTGTCGCAGCAGGTACAAAAGGTCGCGGCGGAGGCCGGTCTGGCCGTGGTGGGCAGCGCGGAGAGCGCCGGGTTCAACGGTGTTCCCACGGAGACGTATACGCTGGCGCTGGTCAGCGCTCCGGCCGGGCACACGACCAAACTGGAGCTGGCAGCGGGCTTTGACCTGTCGTTGGCCGCGTATCAGAAGCCGGTACACGAGTTCCTGCTGGAGACGGCGCAGCGCCTGCGGAATCCGCGGCCGGATGTGTACGTGACGCTGACCGGTCTGCCGATGAGCATGTCAGGCTGGCAGTGGCCGTTTCACCTGTCGACCAGCGGCGCGGACACGTACATCGTGCATGGTGAGACGCACCTGGAAGATGGCGTAACGCCGGTCGAGTCGCAGCTGCGGGCGAAGGTGAGTGCAAGCATGACGGTGACGTTCGCGGAGATCGTGCCTGCGCCTGAGCAGCCGTTTGCCGAGGGCTTTATCTACAACGCTGTGCGCAAGATCCTGGACCAGGGCCAGTTGGAATTGGTGAAGAGCGGCAATCGCCAGCCGGTGCCGGTGACCACGCGGTATTACTCGTCGAAGCAGCAGCGGTTCATCTTCAACGACACGGATGCAGAGCAACGGGCTGACTTTGTGGCTCGCAAGGTGTACTGGGCGAGTGGAGTGCTGGGTGGCGGCGCGCCGGTGTGGATCGCCGACCCGCGCGATGCGCAGTACCTGAACACAACCGTGGCCGAGCTGAAGCGGACAGCCGAAGAGTTGGCGGCGGAGGGTATCCTGTCGCTCGACCCTGGGTTTGAGTTTGCCGCGAGCACCGAGCCGTTGATGGCGCACCATGCTGTCTATGAGGCCGAGATGACAGAGGCGCTGGCGTTTACGCGGCCCACGTTCAATGAGGATATGCGGGCTGGTCACACGAACATGTAATGTGGTTTCTAGGTTTTGGTTTCTGAGTTGGCTTAGAAACCTAGAAAACCCAAGATTGAGAAACCTAGAAACTGTGTAACTCTATTAGACGTCTTCCGGCGGGTCGCCGCCGCTGTCGTCATCCTCGGCCAGCTTCTTCTGCTTCACTTCCTGAACATAGGCGATGCGGGGCTGCGCGAAGATTTGCAGGTTGTGCAGCGCGTTGCCGAGATCACGCCCGCTGGGGTAGAAGCCTGACCTTCGCTTGCGGTAGAGCCTCCGTTGCAGTTGGAACATCAGGCCAAACAAGACACAAAACAACAGCAAACCGCACGCAGCTACGCTTTCCACCATAGATCTCTCCTTCGTTTTCGCACCATTGCTGCATGTGAGTGCGCCTGCACTCACCGGTCGTCAGGCAGCGTATGCGGAGGGAGGAGGCATGGCAAAGTGCGGTGTAATGACGCCGCGTGGCAGCCTCCGGAATGGAAGCACTGCGGAAGGCAGGCGGGATGTGGCCTGAGCCGGTTGCGGCAGAAAGACGATGGCCAGCACCGCAACCAGCGCCGGAATCATGGGCTGCATGTGAGCCGATTGCGCGATGGCGAGCGCCGCCACTGCGACGACGAGCAACGTCAGCAGGATTGAGGCAAACCGTTGCCAATGCGGGCGAGCCATCATGTTGATGCTAACGCCTCTATACTCGGAACGGAATGCCTTTGAATGCAGTCATTGTCGACGATGAGGAGCTGGCGCGGCGGGAGCTGCGGTATCTGCTGGGGTGCGCCGGAGGAGTGGACGTGGTGGCCGAGGCGTCCAACGGCATTGAGGCGGTGGAGACCATCCGTGCGCACGCTCCGGACGTTGTCTTTATGGATGTGCAGATGCCTGGGCTGGACGGCTTTGCCGTGCTGCGGCGGCTGATGGAGCATCCCGCAAAACATGGTGCTCCGATGCGGATGCCGGAGGTGATCTTTGCCACGGCATTTGATCAATACGCGGTGCGCGCGTTCGAGGTGAACGCCATTGATTACCTGCTGAAGCCCTTTGAGCAGAAGCGCATTGCGCTTGCCTTGGACAAGGTGCGTGCGCGGCGTTCGGACAATGGTGCTGCGGCGGCAGAGACGGGCATTGAGGCGGTTCCGCAGGCGAGCGCGGAAGAGCGGCTGGAGAGCCTGCTGAAGCTGCTGGAGACACAGGCGCATGCGGCACAGCCAAACGCGCGCGCGCGGTCAGGCAAGATTGTGGTGCGCGCGGCGCAGCGGCTGCTGCTGGTGGATCAGCGCGAGATTTGCTATGCCTCGATTGAGGAGGGTGCGATCTCGGTGGTGACGCCGGCGCTTGAGGGCATGAGCAATGTGCGGACGCTGGAGGAGTTGAGCGACCAGCTCGATCCGGATGCGTTCTGGCGCGCGCATCGCAGTTTTATTGTGAACATTCAGCACATCCGCGAGGTGGTGCCGTGGTTCAAGTCGAGCTACCTGCTGCGCATGGATGACCGTAAGGCGACTGAGATTCCAGTGGCGCGGGCGCAGGTGAAGCGGCTGCGCGAGCTGTTTAATCTGTAGGGCAAGTCAGCGAGAACACGTGACACGTCAAGCTGGTCCGGCCCGCCAGACACCACGAGAGTTTGGGAGTGCCTTCCATCATGTTCCGCTGCAAGCTGCAGGTTGACCGTCATCCGAGGTGTTACGGAGTGCGCACATACTCGCCGCTTTTGCCGCCTTTTTTGCTAAGGAGGACGATTTCGCGGATGCGGATGGATTTGTCGAGGGCTTTGGTCATGTCGTAGATCGTGAGGGCGGCTACGGCTGCGGCGGTCATGGCTTCCATTTCGACGCCGGTGCCCGCGATGGTGGCTGCGGTGGCTCGGATGCGGACGCCTCCGCCGGTGTTTAGCAAGGCGGCGGGGTGAACGACCGTTGCTTCTACATCCACGAAGGACAAGGCCAGCGGGTGGCACATGGGGATGAGGTCCGCGGTCTTTTTTGCGGCCATGATGCCGGCGAAGCGGGCTACTTCAAGCGGGTTGCCCTTGGGGTTTTGCGGGAGCGCGGCGAGGACGTCGGCGTTCAGTTCGACGAAGGCTTCCGCGACGGCCTCGCGGCGCGTGGACAGCTTGGCGGAGACGTCGACCATGTGGGCTTCGCCGCCGTCGCTGAAGTGAGAGAGCTTGCTCACAGGTCTTCTCCGCGGTGGAGGAGCAGGCCGAGGATGAGGAGCATGCCGTCGGTGATGATCCACGGTGTGAGGTTGGTGATGCGCAGGCCGGTGAGTTGCATGTGGGTGCGGAAGGCCGTGACAAGGATGAGCAGCGCGGGCAGTAGGACCGCAATGGCGATGATGGCCTTCGCGATGGCGCCTCGCGCGGTGTGAGTGCGGGTCATGCCTCACAGGCTATCGTAATCACCCGCTGCGCGCGGAGCGGGCGGGCGTCGCACGCCTCTTTACTGCTTCGGGCGTTTGCACGCCTTTTTACTGGTTCGGGCGTTTGCACGCCTTTTTACTGCTTCGCGTGGGCCTTCCGTTGGCCGGCGGGAATATGCGTCCTACTTCGGTTACGCATAGAGATTTAGGGCTTGGGTGGTTCCTGCGGCTTGTCTTTGTCGGGCTTGGAGTCGTTGGTGATGTCCTTGCCGTTGTAGATGATGCGGGCGCTGGAGCGGTAGCGGCGATAGTCGGTGTACTTGACGGTGTTGCGCATGTGGATGTCCTGCGCGGGGCCGTTCTGGCTGCTGCCGGCGAAGTGGACGGTGCCGTCGGCGCGGGTGTAGGTGGGGAACCAGTTCACCGTGTCGATTTGTTCGTAGTAGGTGGTGAAGGGGATGGAGAAGTGGCCGTGCTTGATGTCATCTGGCACGTTTTTGCCGTTAATCATGACGATTTCGAGGTCTTTTTGATCGACCCAGACTTTGCCTTCGAAGAAGCGGTGCTTGAAGTCGGCGTTTTTGGGTGTGGCCTCAAACACGTAGGTGTCGAGCTCGTCGACGCGCTGGCGGCCAAGGTACTTGATGTCGTAGTTAGGCAGATCTTCTGTGGTGAGGACGAGCGGTATGCGCTTGGCGACGTCTTCAAGGTCGTACTGGTCGAGGATGACGCGCTGGAGGGTGTTTTGCGGGGCGAAGACGACGGTTTCATTGCGGGTGTTGTCGCGGTTGAAGCCGATGTCGGTGACTTGGCGGTACTCGCCGTCGGGTTTGTTGGTGTTGTCGTCGATGGTTTGCATGACGACGGTCTGACGGAAGGTGTAGTTTTCACGGGCCTGGGCGAAGGCGGATTCGTGCTTGCCCATTTCGACGATGATCTGCTCGGGCGTCTTGCCTTCGGGCGGTGCGGGGTCAAGCTTGCCGAGGCCGCTTTGGGCTGCTGCCGCTGCTGTTACTAGGATGAGAGCGAGAATCGACCCGATTACTACCCGCATGCGCATGTCTCCGTACCTAGAGTTAGACGCAGTTTTGGCCCGTTGGCGAACATGGCGTTCGCAGGCCCTTTTTCTTGCTTCGCGCGGCCCTTCCGTTGGTCGGGGTCTAAATTAGGTGCCAGGCGGTGAGGGCTATCCTTGTGGCATGCCGTTTGGGAGACGCAAGGCGCGCGAGCCGCTGGATGAGTTGCAGTTGATGGATTATGCCGTGAAGTCGCTGGGGGCGCGGATGCAGAGTGTGCGCGATTTGCGGCGGAAGATGAAGGATCGCGCGGAGCCGGGAGAGGCTGGCGATGCAATGATTGACCGCATACTGGCGAAGCTGCAGGAGATGCGGTATCTGAGTGACGAGCGGTTTGCGGCGGACTTTACGAAGCTGCGGCAGGAGAATCGCGCGCTGGGGCGGCGGCGGGTGCAGCAGGATCTGCAGGTCAAGGGGATCGCTTCGGAGTTGATTTCAGAGACTCTGGATGCGGCGTATGCGGATGTCGATGAGCAGGCTTTGGTGCGAACGCATATGGAGCGCAAGCGGATTGCCGCTCCAACGGATGAGAAGAGTACGGCGCGGGTGCTACGGCGGCTGACGGCTGCGGGGTTTTCGTCGAAGGCGATTTTTGCAGTCCTAAGGGCGATGAAGCGTGGTGAGGCGGTTTTGGATCGGGCTGAGGCAACGGGTGCGGAGGAGTGAGCCCGGCTTGGAGAAAGGGCCGCCATGCCTCTTCGCGCGGGGCGGGCGTTTGCGTGATTTCTTACTGCCTCCCGTTGGCGGCATGAGGATTTGATCCCGACCATCGGGAGGGCCAGGCGAAGCCGAGAACACGTCACGAAGTGACCTGCATCCAAGCTGACGTGATGGCTGCACCTACCACGGTGGTTGCGATTGATTGGTCCGGCCGGGTGGATTTGGCGGGGCAGCGGCGGCATATTGTGGCAGCGGTTTGGCGGGCTGGGCGGGTTCGCGTGGAGAGTGGGCGGACGCGCGATGAGATTGCGGCCTGGTTGATTGATCTGGCGAAGAGAGATCCTGCGCTGGTGGTTGGGTTTGATTTTTGCTTCAGCTTTCCGGCCTGGTTTTTGCGCGAGGTTGGAGCAAAATCTGCACCGGAGTTCTGGAAGACGGTTGCGGAGCATGGGGAGCGTTGGCTTTCGCGCGAGAGCGAAGACCGGCGGTTCTGGGGTAAGCCGCATAAGCGCCCCGCGGAGTTTAGCGGGACACAGCTGCACCGAATGCTGCGGGCGACGGACATTGACTGCAAGCTGGTGGCGCATATTCCGGAGGAGGAGCGCGCGCTGCGGGTGAAGGGGATTACGCCGAAGTCAGTGTTCCAGATTGGCGGATCGGGGTCGGTGGGTACGGCTTCGTTGCGCGGGATGCAGACGCTGGAGCGGCTGCATGAGGCGGGATTCAAGGTGTGGCCGTTTGACCGGCCGGTTGTGGGTGAGCCGCTGGTGGTGGAAATGTACTCACGGTTGAACACGGGGCCGGTGCACAAATCGAATGCGGAGGCGCGGGCTACGTATTTGTTGCGAAAGCGCGCGCGTGATCCGGCGTATGCGGCGATTGGGCGTGCGGCGATGGCAAAGGCCCGCGCAGGTGAGGACGCGTTTGATGCGCTGGTGAGCTGCATGGCGATGGCTGAGTTTCGCGACGGGTTTTATGGGTTGCCGACGCCGCGCGATCCGGCCTATGCCCTGGAAGGCTGGACGTGGGCTCCGCCGGTTTCGGCGTAGCGGGCTGAAGGCTTTGTCGTGTGGCGCGAGCCGCGAAGCTGCTTTTCGCGGTAGAGCACGATGTCGCCGGCGTGGAGACGCTTCTCGGCGGGTGCAGAACGATCAATCGCATAGACCAACACATTGGTATCCAAGGTGAACCGTGCGTCAGCGCTCATGCGCCTCATCACGGTCAATGTGCAGGCCGCCCAGATCGAACCCTTCGTGAAGGAGAGTCATCAAGCTCTCGACAGCTTCTTCGTGTTCGCGGTCGCGCGCAGGCTTGCGCGTGAAGGGAATAATTTCGAGCACGGGCACGCCGCGTCGCTCGACGACGAGACGCTCACCTGCTTCGACCTCAGTTGCCATGCTGGAGAAGTTCTGGTTGGCTTCGCGCATGGAGACTCGACGCATGAGGCACCCGTGTTGTTCATTGTAGTACCTAGGACATGGCGGAATGCGGGATCGGGTGAACTGCTAGACTCGAAGGGCCATGCAATACCGTTCCGGAAGCCAGATTCGCGAAGATTTTCTGCGGTTTTTTGAGGAAAAGGGCCATCGGCGGGTCCATTCCTCGAGCCTTGTTCCGCACAACGACCCCACGCTGCTGTTTGCCAACGCAGGCATGAACCAGTTCAAGGACACGTTCCTGGGAGCGGAGCAGCGGCCGTATGTGCGTGCGACCACGTCGCAGAAGTGCGTGCGGGCGGGCGGGAAGCATAACGATCTGGAGAACGTGGGTTTTACGCGGCGCCACCACACCTTTTTTGAAATGCTCGGCAACTTCAGCTTTGGCGATTACTTCAAGAAGGATGCGATTGCGTTTGCGTGGGAGTTGCTGACGTCGCCGGAGTGGTTTGGGATTGATAAGAGCCGGTTGTACGTGACGATCTTTGAGGGCGATGCGCAGGTGGCGCGCGATGACGAGGCGGAGCGGTTCTGGATTGAAGCGGGTGTGCCGAAGGAGCGCATCTACGAGCTGGGCGCGAAGGATAACTTCTGGCAGATGGGCGAGACCGGGCCTTGCGGTCCGTGCAGCGAGATCTATTACGACCTTGGACTTGAGGCCAGCGAGACGGGTGAGGATGTGCCGTTTGGCGAGGACGACCAGCGTTACATGGAGATCTGGAACCTGGTCTTTATGCAGTTTGACCGGACGGTGACGGCGGGCGGTGCGGCGGAACTTACTCCGCTGCCCAAGCCGAGCATTGATACGGGCATGGGGCTGGAGCGCATTGCCTGTGTGCTGCAAGGGAAGTTATCGAATTATCAGAGTGACTTATTCGTGCCGCTGATTGCGAAAGCGATTGAAGTCACAACCCCTCGCATGCCAACACAGAAATTCGGTTGGGCGGGCGTGGACCTCGATAATCCGCCAGACCTCGAAGCCGATCTGAAGCGCCGAAAAGCGAATTTTGAAGTTGCGTCGAAACAGAGAGGAGCCGCCGCACTGACGGCAGAAGAAGGATCCTTTAGCGACGCTAAGGGCGCAGCCTCGCTGCGTATCATCGCAGATCATGCGCGTGCAGCTACGTTCCTCATCTCCGACGGCGTGAATCCAGCCAATGAAGGCCGCGGCTATGTGCTGCGTAAGATTCTGCGGCGCGGGATTCGGCACGGACGTTTGCTTGGGCAGGAGCAGCCGTTTATGCATGAGATGGTGCGCGCGGTTGTCGCGGAGATGCAGGTTGCTTATCCGGAGTTGGCGGAGACGGTGGATCGCGTTGCGAAGGTTGTGCTGCAGGAAGAGTTGCAGTTTGCTCGGGTGATTGCAATTGGCAGCAGGCGCTGGGATGATTTGCTTGCTGAGAAACTAAGAGTGGCTAGCGAAAGTAATCGCCTATTCTTCTCCGACCTCGTAGCGGACTTCCCAGAATCCGACGCGTTGCAGAAGATCGCTAAGACGGAAGTGAGAACCGGAGCGATCTTCCAGACTTTCGATCTACCTCTTGAAGCAGCTCTCGGTGCGATGCCGATGGGAAAGAGTGAGCCTTATCTCCAACGGTGGCGAACACTACAAAGAAATCGCCCTAGAGTTTCAGGTACTGAAGCTTTCTCTGTCTACGAGACATTCGGCTTACCTCTTGATTTTATGGAGGACGCAGCTCGTGACGCAGGCATCGAGTTCGACATGGTCGGCTTCGAAGCTGCCAAAGAAGAAGAACAAACGCGCGCACGCGCTTCCTGGAAGGGTGGTTCGCAGAAGACAGCAACGCCTGCTTACACATCGCTCGACAAGACTGACTTTGTTGGGTACACCGGGTTGCGGGCGGATGATGCGGTTGTGCTGGCGCTGGTGAAGGATGGCGTTGGTGTGAATGTGTTGGCGCCGGGCGATGAGGGTGAGGTGGTGCTGGATCGCACCAGCTTCTATGCCGATAGCGGCGGGCAGGTGGGCGATACGGGTTGGCTTTATCCCACGGACCACACGGGTGCGCTGGCCGATGTGCATGGATGCACGAAGCCGGTGACAGGGGTGTTTGCGCACAGGGTGACGGTGCGTCGGCCGATTGCGCTGGGCGACACGCTGGATGCCGTGGTGGATGGTGCGGAGCGGGCGGCGACGACGCGGAACCATACGGGCACGCATCTGCTGCATGCGGCGTTGCGCGAGGTGCTGGGGACGCATGTGAAGCAGGCCGGGTCGTTGAATAACCGATCGCGGCTGCGGTTCGATTTTTCGCACTTTGCGCAGGTGGCCGACGAGGAGTTGCAGGAGGTTGAGGACATTGTGAACCGCGAGGTGCTGGCGAACGCGAAGGTGGAGACCTTTGTGGATGTGCCCATTGACGTGGCGGTGAACGAGTTCAAGGCGACGGCTCTGTTTGGCGAGAAGTATGGCGACAAGGTGCGCGTGGTGAAGATCGGCGACTTTTCGACGGAGCTGTGCGGCGGTACGCACACGGGCGCGACGGGTGAGATTGGGCTGATCAAGGTCACCGCTGAATCTTCAGTCTCGAGCGGTATTCGGCGCGTGGAGGCGATTACCGGGACGGGATCGCTATCGGAATTCCGCAAGGATTTTGCGCTGGCGAAGATGGCTACCTCGCTGGTGGGTGCGGGTGATGCGGTTTCGTTTCAGCAGAAATTAGCTGCCCAGGATGAGGAGTTGAAGAAGCTGCGGCGGGAGCTGGACCAGGCCCGGATGAAGTCGGCTTCGAGCGCGACGGAGCATGCCGCCGACAGCGCGGTTGAGGTGAAGGGTGTGAAGGTATTGGCGCAGCGTGTGGCCGGGCTGGATCGGAACCAGATGCGGTCGCTGGTGGATACGTTGCGTGCTCGGTTGGGGTCTGGCGTAGTTGTGCTGGGCGCGGCTACCGAGGATGGCAAGGTGGCGCTGATTGCCGGTGTGACGAAAGATCTGGTGGGCAAGGTGCAGGCGGGTAAGGTGGTAGGTGTTCTTGCCGACAGGGTTGGCGGCAAGGGTGGCGGGCGGCCTGATCTTGCGGAGGCTGGTGGGAGTGATCCTTCGCAGCTGGATGCGGCCCTCGCGGGTGCCGCTGTTACCGTGGGCGAGTTGTTGGGATAGATTGTTTGCATGCTTGACGTTCATCCTCCGCACAAGTCGATTCATGGCACTGGTGAGTTCTTGCTGCACTTGTTCACGATCACGATTGGGTTGCTGATTGCGGTCGGGATTGAGGGCGCTGTGACGCGGTGGGAGCATCACAAGCTGGCCAACGAAGCGCGCGACATGTTGACCGCAGAGATTCGCCACAACGCGGGTAACACCAAGGACGCGTTGCGTGAAATTGAAGAGCAGCAGAAGAAGATGAGCTACAACATCGAGCAGATGGCGAAGATCCAGGCGAATCCGAAAGGGCCCGAGGCGGCCGATGCGAAGATCGATGCGGGTTACGGCTCGACGAGTTTTGAGCACACGGCGTGGCGCACCGCGCAGGCGACTGGAGCGCTGAGTTATATGCCCTACGACCAGGCGAACAAGTTCAGCAGCATCTACGAAACGCTGGACGATCTGGAGAAGGCGGAGTCTGCATCCATGGAGGATGAGGCGCAGTTCCTGGGGGTGGTGCGGCGCTATGAAGGCAGCTCCGAGCGCATCAGCAAGGATGAGGCAGATGCCTACGCGGAGCGGTTCGGCATATGGCAGGGGCACCTGCTGAACATCCATATTGCCGCGCGGCTGTTGCAGGAAGAGCAGAACGCGTTCCTTGAAGGGCGCGAGCCGGCGCACCACATGAGCGAGAAGATCAACAACTAGATGCTGTGTCCTGCCGGACGGGCCCACTGCACGTGGAGCGGGCGTTGGCACGCCTTTTTACTCCTTTGGGTAGGCCCTCGCGTTGGTCGGCGTGTGGTTTCATCCCGACCAACGAGCGGGCGTTGGCAGTAAATGGACGTGCGAACGTCACCAGCAGCAGCGTTCGGAGAGCGCCCGCCAAGCGCAGGCGTCTTTGTCGTTGCAGCAGCCGTCGTGGAATTCGTGCGGCTGGAGTTCGGCGTGGCAGACGTGACAGAGGACGATGGCTTCTCCCCAGACGGTGTGGGTGATGTGATCGCCGATGTGGTGCATGCGGTCGCTGGTGGTGTCGTGCGTGTCCGCGTGCATGGCGGGGTGATGGTCGGGGTAGTGGGTGTGACCGAAGAGTGAGCTCGCTCGCCACATGACCTGCGCCCTCCTGCGGCGCGTGGTTTGGACTGCGGGAATGGTTCTAGTCCTCCGGTTGAAGTGCTGGCTAGGGCTGCGGCGTAAAAAGTGCGTGGAAAGTAGCAGTTGCACAAGGGATAGTGCAAGAAGCGCCGGTGGCTGAGGAACAGCGGGTCCTTCGACTTCCGCTTTGCAAGCTCAGGGTCAGCTCAGGATGATGATGCGAAGTGACAGGGAGTGTCGTGGGGTGTACGTCTGGGGCCTTTTTGGGGCCGCGGCAGGGGGTTACTTCTCGGTACACTGAGGTCGGATTGGCTCTGCTGGCTCCAGTTCGAGGCGTGCGCTTCGTCGCGGCGGTGTTGTTTGTACCGCTGGCGATGTACGGTGCTGCGCCCCGAGCAGCGAAGACGCCGGCGGCGCAGACGCCCTGGCAGATGGCGGAAGAGGCTCGCGGGCAGTTGCTGTCGATCCCGGCGGAGCAGCGAACGGCTGAGGACTATCGCACGGTGATGGATGCGTACCGGCTGATTTATCACGGCAATCCCGCGGATGTGCGTGCGCCTGAGTCGATTTATGCGGTGGGATTGTTGCTGGCGGATGAGGGCATGGTGCTGCATGATCCGCGCTGGTCGCAGAACGCGATTGGGCAGTTCGAGTTTTTGAGGAAGAACTATCCGGGATCGTCGCTGCGTGTGGCCGCGTTGTTGGAAGAGGCGCATGTTGCTGTAAATGGTTTGCACGATGCGAAGCTGGCGCGCGAGAAGTATGCGGAGTTTGCCAAGGACTATCCACGGTCGCTGCATGCGGCGGAGGCTGAGGCTGCGCTGAAGACGTTAAAGACGGGTGCGCTGCCTGTTCCTGCGGATGGTGCTGGTGCTGCGCCGACTGCGACTGCGGCGACGCGTCGTGTGCCTGCCGCGGATGGTGCAGCTGCGGCGCCTGTCGCTACTTCGACGCGCCGGCCGTCTACGGATGGTGTCGCGGTGCCGCCGATTACTGCCGCGGCTCGTCGTACGTCTGCTGCCGCGGCCGCTTCGAATGGTGTGCCGGGTGCTACGGTGCCGCAGGAAGTGCGGGCGGAGGCTAGCCTTGCTGCTTCGCAGGGCACGGCTGCTCCGGGGAAGGCTGTTGCGCTGGATAACCCCGGTGTGCAGGATGCTGCCGCGCAGGTGCCGGCGCATACGAAGAGTGGGCTAGCGATGGTGTCGGCGATACGGCACTGGTCGACGCCAACGTATACGCGGGTGGCGATCGACCTGGGCGATGAGGTGCAGTATGAAGCGGCGCGGGTGCCGAACCCGGACCGCATCTACTTTGATTTGCATGGGACGCGGCTGGCGCAGGAGTTGAGCGGCAAGGCGTTCACCGTGACGGATGATGGGTTTTTGAAGCGGATTCGGGCGGCGCAGTATTCCAACGATATGACACGCGTGGTGCTGGATGTGAATGACGTGACGGAGTACTCGGCGTTTCTGCTGCCGAATCCGTACCGGCTGATCATTGATATTCATGGCGGTGATGGATCGAAGAAGAAAGCTGCCGCTGAGCCGCCTCCGCTGACGTATCCGGATGTGCCTGCGCCCGCGCCTTCGACTGTGACGCCTTCTACCGTTACGAAGGAGCAGCGCACGGCGAACGATGCCGGTGTGGTTGGCGTGCCAAAGCCTGCTGGGTCTCCGCTGGTGCCTTCGCAGTTGCCGGTGACGCAGCCGACGCAGGGGGTAACGGCGGCTGTGCCGAGTACGGTGGCGACGCGGTCGACCTCGGCGAAAGAGGTGACGGCGCTGAGCGCGCAGCCGGATCAGCAGAGGGCGACGGCGCAGCCGACGAGCCAGCCGATTGCGGTGGTTGCGGACAACCGGGCTGTTACGCCTCCGGTTGCGACGCCTTCAAAGAAAAAGGGCAAGAAGGCGGATGACGTTGTTGCGAGTGATGCGACGCCGGGGCATGCGGCTGATCCGACGGCGGATGGGCAGAGGTCGCTGGTGCGGGCGCTGGGGTTGAAGATCGGCCGCATTGTGATCGATCCGGGACATGGCGGACATGACAGCGGCACGCTGGGTGCGGGCGGCATCATGGAGAAAGACGTGGTGCTGGATGTGGCGCTGCGGCTGGGCAAGATGCTGCATGACAAGCTGGGCGCGGAGGTGACGTACACGCGCACCGACGATACGTTTATCCCGCTGGAGACGCGCACGGCGATTGCGAACAAGGCGCAGGCGGACCTGTTTATCAGCGTGCATGCGAACAGCAGCCAGGATGAGACGGCGCGCGGCGTGGAGACGTACTACCTGAACTTCACGTCGGCGCCGGATGCTCTGGATGTTGCCGCTCGCGAGAATGCGGTGAGCGATCAGTCGATCCATCAGCTTGCTGATTTGGTGAAGAAGATTACGCTGAAGGACAAGATTGAGGAGTCGCACGAGTTCGCTGCAGACGTGGAGAAGGGACTCTACGATGGGCTGCACAAAGGCAACGAGGGGCTGAAGGATCGTGGTGTGAAGAAGGCTCCGTTTGTGGTGTTGATTGGGGCGAATATGCCTTCGATCCTGACGGAGATCAGCTTTGTGACCAATGAGAAGGATGCCGCTCAGCTGCGTATGCCGGAGTACCGGCAGAGGGTGGCTGAGTCGATTTTCCATGGGGTGGCGCGCTATACGAGCGGGCTGAGCGGCGTGCGCGTGGCTGGTGATACGCATGGCGGGCCGCGTGGCGGCGAATAGTGGCGGGAACTGCGGCTTTGCTGCACCGGGTGTGAATGCCGAGGTGTTTCGACGTTACAAGAGAGTTTTATTTACTGAACGAGATCCTGTGACCCAGTAGGCAAAGGGTCGGGCACATTCGCGGAAGGCCCGGTGTCTACTGCTATCGAGAGTGGCTCGGTGGTAGTCTCACAGCCAGTATGGTTCCCACGATGGTTTCACGATCGGTACATTTCGCGCTTCTGGCAGCTTTGGCTGCACCGTTTACGCTGGCAGCACAGGCGCCTAAACCTGTAGCGCCGTCTACATCCAATGCGACTGCGGTGGTGATGGCACCTACGCCGCTGCTGCCGGACTCATTCGGCGAATGGAAGGTGGCTGGGCCGGCGGACAGTACGCTGGCGATTGCGCCGGATGTGCAGGCGGAACTAATTACCAAGCGGCAGGATGCGAAGAAGTATGAGGCCGAGGGGAATGCGGCTACGGTATCGGCGATGGAGTTTACCGACGCAACGGGGGCTTACAGCGCGTTTACGCTGCTGAGGACGCCGGACATGCGCGCGTGCGGGGCGGCCAACAATCTGGGTAAGGACTGCGTGGTGTCGGCGGGAAAGCTGCTGTTCTGGCAGGGCGACACGATCGTTTCGATTGCGCCGGCGGGAACGAAGGGTATTGCGGCGAGTTCGTTCAACGAGCTGGTTGGCATGCTGCCCAAGCCGATGGGAGCGAAAGCTGCGCTGCCGCTGCTGCCGACGAAGCTGACACCGGATGGTCTTGAGAAGGAGAGCCTGCGGTATGCGGTTGGGCCGCTGACGTATGCGGCGCAGGGCGGCGGCATACCGGCGAGCGTGATCGACTTCAGCAAGAGCCCGGAGATCCTGACGGCTCGGTATGCGGGTGGCAAGACCGGACGTGGTGTGCTGACGATGATCTTCTATCCGACGCCGACGATTGCTGGCGACCGGATGCGTGCGATCCAGAAGGCGGTGAGTGACAAGACGCTGTCGGCGGCGATGCTTGCGGGCGAGCCGCAGGCTGCACGGTCGGGGCCTATTGTGGCGCTTGCTGCGGGTGGGTTTACGGCGAAGCAGGCAACAGCACTGGCGAACGGCGTGAAGTACCAAGCGGCGATCACGTGGAACAAGCCTGAAGGGTACATGGAGCAGTTCAAAGTAAGTGCGGCTGCGAGTGTGATGGTGCAGATCATGATCTTTGTGATTGTGATGGCCGGGGCTGCACTTGCGCTGGGCATTGTGTTTGGCGGCGGCCGGGCAGCGTTCCGGCTGTCGCGGGGTAAGCCGATTTCGTCGCTGGATGACATGGAAGTGATCAGCCTGGGGCTGCGCGGGAAGCCGAGCAAGCCGCTCCGATAGGTTGCCTGTAAGCGAAGATAAGGCGAATTAGATTACCTTTCCGGTTACTAGCCCAAGTTGCTAAGTGGTTTCGATTGTTGCAGTTGAGAATATCCTTGACACCGCCCGGACGTGGGTCATATTCTTTCGCCAGAAAGTTCAGATGGCTTTGCCTCCGTCCGGACTATTCTCCCTGAAGAGAAAGCCACCCGCTTGCCGGGTGGCTTTTTCGTGCATTGTGCGTAGCTTTTCCATGCGTTTTGCGCAGCTTTTTTCACGTTTTCAGCGGTTCGGAATGTGTTCTTGAACGCCATTTGGAGAAGGTGGCTGCAGCAGTTAGAATCGAGGACGAGGCCGACGTAGCTCAGTTGGTAGAGCAGCTGATTCGTAATCAGCAGGTCAACGGTTCAAGTCCGTTCGTCGGCTCCATTGCAGCCTCGTGGTTGATCGCTTGAGACCGCCGGATGTGGGTTGTTTCGCGACTGCTGCAAAAAGAATCGAGATGGGTACTGGATATCCACGAGAATTTACGTTCTTAGCACCCCAACATCTTGCGCAGGTTTGGAGTCCGAAGCATACTCGCTGGTAGGTAGCACCGTTCGCGGGATTTTCCTGCGTTCCGGTGTTCTCTGGAGCCACAGACGATGCCGGCACTGACAGCGCCTGTTTCCCATTACACGCGGCAGGATGCGGCACGCATTCTCCGCGTGCCTGAGCGGCAGCTTGCCGCGTGGCAGCGCGCCGGGCTGACGCCTGGGGGCGACGCCTTCAGCATTCGCGATCTGGCGGGTATGCGCAGCTTGCGCGATCTGCGGCAGCAGCGGATCTCCGTGCGGTCCATACAGAGTTCGATTGAGGCGATGCAGAGGGCCGGTGTGGCCGATCCGCTGCGGGAGAATGCGCCGGTGCCGCGTGGGGCGAAGCTGGTCTTCCGGCATGGCGGAGCGCTGCTTGATCCGCTGACGCAGCAGCTTGCGTTTGATTTCGATGCGCCGCCGCGGCGGGAGTTGACGCTGTTGAAGCGCGAGCCTCCACGCGAGCAGGTGATGCGGGACCAGATGCGCGCGCAGGAGATGTTTCAGCAGGCCGTTCAGCTGGAGGAGAAGCCGGATACCGTTGCGGAGGCTGCGGCGCTGTACCAGGAGGTTCTCGACCTCTGGCCGAAGCATGCGGCGGCTTCCATCAACCTGGGGACGATTCTGTACAACGATCGCAGGTATGCCGAGGCGGAGCAGCGGTATCGCACAGCGGCTGAGATCGATCCGGACTATGCGCTGGCGTTCTTTGACCTGGGCAATGTGCTGGACGAGTTGCGGCGGCTGCCGGAGGCGATTGCGGCGTATGCGCGGGCGATCCAGCTGGTGCCCCAGTATGCGGATGCGCACTACAACCTGGCGCTGGCGTATGAGCGTGCGGGCGAGCGCCGGCGGGCGCTTCGGCACTGGCTTTGTTATGTGCGGCTGGACCCGGTGGGGCCCTGGGCGACGCATGCGAGGCTGCAGGCGAAGCGGACGCTGGCTACGGAGCGGTTGAGTATTGTTACCCGGGGCGGCAAGCGGGCCGGGTAAGCTTCGCGGCAAGCCGCGCGATTTGGGTGAGGCGCGGGGTTTGCATCGAGTTTCTTAGTGGTGCCGTGGCCGCGCCTGTTCTTCAAGGACAGCTTATTGGCAGGGCTGAAGCCCTGCCTTTCCGAAAGACGTCGCCTTTGGCGATGGATTCGCGCGCGGCGCGAATGGTCCCACCTTAGCTTCGCGAAGGTGGGGCACCCGGATTTTTCGGACACGGAGCGTTGGCGTCTCCATCTGACCGAACGGCCCACCCATCCGCTTCGCGTATGAATGGGGCACCCGGTTTTGTGGCGGTCTCACACGTCCTGCTGTGCGCTTGGGGCATGCAGGTTGGGAGCTTTCCGTAGGAAACCGAGAAGGTTGCTGTGTCCATCTGAATTGAGGGACGGAGGTGGCGTATGCCGGATAAAGCTGTGCGGGAGAAGGCGATGGAGGATTTGCGTGAGGGCAAGTCTGCGTCGACGGCTGCGGGTGAGTTTGTGAACGCGGAGATCGATAAGGTGCGGGCGGGTGAGCATGGCGTGCGGTCGGGCGAAGCAGGCGATTGCGATTGGGCTGAGCGAGGCGAGGCGGGCGGGTGTGCCGCTGGATGCGCCGAAGAAGGGCCGCGTGTCAGAGGCGGTGCAGAAACAGGCTGCTCGGGATTCGGCGAAGGGCGCCAGCGGCGAGGGGATGCATCCTGATCCGAAGCGGTCGCGGGCGTCGCGGAAGGCTTTGGAGAAGGAGCCGCATCGGACGGTGTCGCGTGCTGCGATGTCGAAGCAGGCTACCAGTGCTGGGAAGAAGCGGACGGCGGCGGAGCGGCATGCGTCGGCTATGAAGGCTGTGAATACGAGGGGTGAGGATGGGTTGAAGGCTGCGGGGGAGAAGGCGGCTCGGACGAGGAAGGCGGCTTAGGCGCTTTGTGGGGCGCTCGACGCTCTTTGCGCGTCATTTCGTTTGAGCCAGCGGCCAAGATAGAAGTCGACGCAACCGGCTCCTCTTTTGGAAGAAGCACCCATCTACATGGGCCATCGCACTGAAGTTCCACCTGCATTTGATCTCCATCGTTGATCTCGTTATATCTCTCGAGGCAGGCCTGAGCATCAACTACATAGGCCTTGTCAACTTCGAATCTAATCGCAGGTGTAGGAACATCCTCATCAAATAATCTCAGACCGCTCAAGCCCGAAGGGTAATCGACACGAAACGGAAACACCCGCAGGCCAGCGAAGTCTGAAAGGCTAGGCGTTGCGGGTGACTTTGTTAAGGTCAGATTAGTACGGATATTGCTGAACTCTTCGCCCGTCGCTATTGGCTTCAATGTTCGCAGTGTCTCTAGATCGCTTTGCACTAATTCCTTGGGGAAGCTGAACGGGATATTCCACTTACGGGAAATCTCAGCCGCGTCAGCGATGGCCTGCCTTACCCAACCAGCGATATTTATGTTTGAACGAGCCGCACCATTGCTGCGCAAGTACCTCTCATCGGTCTCGGCATTAATGACTTCGACGATTCCCGAACTCTCGAGTGAAGTCAGAAAATCTATCACTCGATTTACCGCGATCAAATCCGAGCCCGGTTGAATCCGCGGACTAAAGTTCAGTGAGATCGCATTGGGAGTGACGACTATAGTCATAAGAAAAGGAAGTTGGCTCTTGCTCGTCAACTCGACTTCTTTGCGACCTTTGCGTGATACATGGAACGGTACGTACTGAATTCCGCGACGTCGTCCGTCCGGATCGGCAACTAGGCGCACTGGTATCTGTTGGTTCGCTACCAACAAATCTATAGCGGGCTCTATCGTCAATTCCATGTGTTCAATACTTCCCTCACTCAACAGAGCGCTTATGAGTGGGGAAGAACTAGCCAGACGCTTGATACTTCCTGCGGGAAGAGTAATCCGACGCCCAGAGTCTAGAGCTGAATCAAAAGCTAATCGTTGCTCTGTTGCGATGCCGAAACTCAGCGTAATCGGATCCAATGCGAGAGATTGGATGTCCTTCGGAACAAGGTGCATCGTCATGTCCCCACGCGTTGCAGAGAATATGGTTCCAAATGGTTGTGAACCGCTTCGACGCGCTGAATTTCCTCCCACCGCCAAGATCGCGTCGAGTCGAGGCTCAAGCTTCATGGTGCTTTCGAGATACTGCTGTGCGTATTCGGTCGCGATAAGTGCCAAACCGTCTTTAGTCAGGCCATCTGTGGATGTCAAAGCTTTTCTAACATCCTGCATACGCGATAGAGCCTCTTCCGGGAAAAACTCATCGCGTAAGATTCGATTTTGTAGAAGCTCTCCTAAGAAGTCGGAAGCTTGAAGCAACTTTATCTTCTCGGTTCCACCGTAAACATCTATAACGTTGCGTTGAAACCAAGAATGCTCCACTGTGCGCAAGTCTATCGGGACGCAGAGAGTCCACACTGAAGGCGGGTGGGTCTTGAAGCTGGCTTTGATGGACTTCAGGACTTGTCGTTGTTGAGGCTGTTTGATTCTGCCCGGAAAATGTTTGCACTGCCATACAAGTGGTTTTTCGTCCAATTGCCCATAGAAGCTGTCTATACCTGCGTCGCCCCCGGCACCTTCTGATCGCTTGATATCCATTCCAGGGTATTTCGAGCGTAAATACTGTTGAACGAACGACTCCCACCTGTCTTTACTGAGTTCGCGCAACTGCAGCAGCAAATCTCCCATTGGCTTTCAATTCACCTCAGGCAGTATCTTACGGCTCTGTCATCTATCGCAGCGCTCGGGCTACGTTGTTAGAGGGATAGAGGTTCAATGAGAAAAACGAAGGGCGCGCCGTTTGGCGCGCCCTTGTGAGTTGGTGTTGAAGCCTGGCTAACTTGATTTGGTGCTGGGTTAGGCTTCGGCTGGGGCTTCGACGGCTTCGGTCGCGACCTTTTTGGGTGCGGCTGGTTCCTTTGGAGCGGCTGGTTCGGCTTTTTTGCTGGGGGCGATGATGGCGTGGAGGGTGGTGCCTTCCATGCGGGGCATGAACTCGACGATGCCGCTGGGGCCGATGTCCATGATGAGGCGGTTGATGATTTTGTAGCCGAGGTCGCGGTGGGCCATTTGGCGGCCGCGGAAGCGGAGGCTGGCTTTGACCTTGTCGCCTTCGCCGAGGAAGCGGACGGCCTGGTTCTTCTTGGTCTGGTAGTCGTGCTCGTCGACGGTGACGGAGAACTTGACTTCCTTGATGACGATGACTTTCTGCTTCTTGCGTGCGGCGCGGTCGCTCTTGTCCTTCTCGTAGAGGTATTTGCCGTAGTCCTGGATGCGGCAGACGGGAGGGACTGCGTTGGGCGAGATTTCGACGAGGTCGAGGGTGCGCTCGCGGGCAATCTTGAGAGCATCGAACGGGGCCATGATGCCGAGCTGTTCGCCGTTTTCATCGATCACGCGAATTTCGCGCGCGCGGATTTTTTCGTTGGTGCGGATGAAAGACTTGACGGAACGCTTGTCGGTAAACGGTGGAATAGCTGGCCTCCGCAGCGCTCGCTTTGTGGCGGGTGGTCGAAACGGCCGCCTGCGTCGCTGCAACAACTAGTATACAACGGTGCTATCGCGTATGTGGGTGAAGCGGCGCGTACGCGCGGGACGTTGTTCCAGATTAGATGCTGTGAACGGCTCACATGAGAGATACGATGCATGCTGGAGTATGCTTGCGGATGTCATAGCCTGCGATGGAGTGCAGGAAGAGCCTGCGGCTGGAGCGCAGGGAAGAGGGAGATCGAAGGTTCCGATGAAGCGTCGCATTCTGCTGGTGGACGATGAAGTTGCAGTTCTGCTGACCTTGAAGGCCGTGCTGGAGATCAGCGGCTTTGATGTGGATACAGCCACGTCGGCGCGCGAGGGCAAATCGCGCATACGGCATCGCGAGTACGAGATGATCATTACCGACATGCGCATGGAAGATGAGCGTGCCGGTGAAGATGTGATTGCAGCGGCCAAGGAAGCGCCTTACGCGCCGGCGATCGCGCTGCTGACGGCGTTCCCAGTGGACGATGACGCGCTGAGCACGATGGGCGCGGACAAGATGCTGGTGAAGCCCATGCACACGCGCGTGCTGATACAGCAGCTGGAGGCGTTGTTTGCGCGACATACCGCGGCGAAGGAGAAGGCTGCAAAGAAGGCTCCTGCGGTGAAGTCAGCGGTGGCGAAGAAGGCTGCGCCGGCGACGAAGGCAGTTGCGCCTGCGAAGAAGGCCGCGGCGAAGAAGACCGTGGCTAAAAAGGCTTCGGCGAAGAAGGCAGCGAAGAAGTAAGCGAGTAGCGCGGGCCTACAGCCCGCACATCCTTGGCCGGACTTTCCCTGGGGCTTTGCCCCAGGCTATTACAGCACGGGCTTTCAGCCCGTAGCGCGCTTGCTTTCGTAAGCTTCCCGGGGATCAATACGAAGGCTTGCTTCCCGGGAAGCTACACGAGGTTCGCTTCTCGGGGATCTACACGAGGTTCGCTTATCGGGGATTAACACGAAGGCTAGCGCTGCTTCTCGGGGATCCATATGCAGCATGAGCGCTGCCTTTCAGTGAATTAAATGGAGGCCTTGCTGGTGGCAGGGCCAAATGTAGGCCATGCCGGCTCTCGGCGGCGAAGAGACTTCATGAATGACACGAGGCGCTCCCGGTTGGAGCGCCTTTTGCATTTGCCGGAACATTTCGGTAGTGGGTTAGTTTGAAACTGACCCACTACCAACATTTCGAGGGTTTAGTGGGGTGTGTGTGCCTTGATGTAGGTGCGCAGGGCCATGTTGATTTCGAGCGCCTTTGCGGTGCCGCTGTCGAGCATGCGGAGCCAGTCGCTGGCAGGGGACTTGAGGTCTGCGGTGCCGAGCAGGTAGCCGGTCTGGACGATGATTTCGAGCGCGTTGCTGAGGTCGTGGGCGAGCTTGCGAATCTCGAGTGCGACGTCTTCCGGGATGACCGCTTCGCCGGAAGCGGTAGTGGACAAGGGTTCTGGCTGGCTCATGCGTCCTCTAAGCGGGTTGGGTTGAGCGCATGGGGAATGCGAATGCCGCGTAAGATGCACGAGGTTGGCCGTGGGTTGGTACTTTGTGCTGCTCTCGACACGCTTTCGCGGTACTGCGTACCGTTCTCGACATGCTTTCGCGGTACTTCGTACTGTTCTCGACGCGCTTTCGCGCGTGTTTTTGCTGAGTGGATGCATTGGGGTTGATCGTCATGCATAGAACGCGCGTAGCGTGCGTGGTTTGACATAGGGGCCTGGGTTTGGGACACTGATCAGGCTGCAGGCGAAGTTCGGGTCCCGTACCAGACAAGCTCGCTCACCGTGCCGAAATGGCGGAATTGGCAGACGCGCATGGTTCAGGTCCATGTACTCGCAAGGGTGTGGAGGTTCGAGTCCTCTTTTCGGCACCAATGATTTTTGAGGGGCGCGATGCGATTGCATCGCGCCCTTCTGGCGTTCGCACGCGTTTTTTCTGCTTCGCGTTGTCCCTCCCGTTGGGTCGGAATCAGGGTTTGCTCTAGGATGAGGAAGCGATGACGAGCGAGACACATCTTGACCGGATCGTAGCGCGGACGCGGGTTGATCTTGCGGCGCGGCGGTCGCCGGAGCGGCTGCGCGAACTGGAAGTGATGGCCGCGGAACATACTCCGCGCGGCTTTGCTGCGGCGTTGCGTGCGGCTGCGGCAACGCGGCCAGCGGTGATTGCGGAGTTGAAGAAGGCGTCGCCTTCAAAAGGGTTGATTCGGGCCGAGTTCAATCCGGCGTGGCTGGCGCAGGCGCTTGAGCGCGGTGGCGCGGCTTGCCTGAGTGTGCTGACAGATGAGCCGTTTTTCCAGGGGTCGCTGCGGAACCTGGAGATTGCCTCGGCTTCGGCGGGACTGCCTTGTTTGCGCAAGGACTTTATCGTGGATGCGTACCAGATCGTGGAAGCGCGTGCGCACCGGGCGGATGCGGTGCTGTTGATTGTGGCGGCACTTTCGGACCTTGAGTTGGCGCACCTGCGGGGTGTCGCTCGCGACATGGGACTGGATGTGTTGTGCGAAGTGCATGACCGCGCGGAGTTGGAGCGGGCGCTGTCGCTGGACTGCGAGATGTATGGCGTGAACAGCCGTAATCTGCGCACCTTTGAGGTGAATACGGCTGAGGCTGAGACGATGGCGTCATTGTTGCCGGAGAGGGCTGTGCGCGTGGCTGAGAGCGGCATTGGCCATGCTGCGGATATTGCGCGGATGACGGCTGCTGGTTACAACGCGTTTTTGGTTGGAGAGTCGTTGATGCGAGCGAGCGATCCTGGTGTGGCGTTGCGGGCTTTGCTTGCGCCGGTTGCGGAAGCCGCGGCGGTGTAGCTGTGTGGGTGAAGATCTGCGGGAATACGCGGCTTGAGGATTGCCTGGCGGCGGCGGAGCTGGGGGCGGATGCGGTTGGGTTTGTGTTTGTGCCGGGTGGCAGGCGCACGGTGACTGCGGCGCAGGTGGCGGCGATTACGGTCGGGTTGCCGGTATCGGTTGAGAAGATTGGCGTTTTTTCGACGTTTGACTATGACGAGATTTCGGCCACGGTCGAAAAGGCGGGATTGACCGGTGTGCAACTGCACACGGGCGGGCTGGACGTTGGGCTATTGAGGCGCATGCGTGCGTATTTTGGACCTACGAATCGCCCCTCAGTGATCCAGGTGCTGCATCGCTGGATTGGTGTCAGCGAGGCTGAGCAGAGCGAGGCGTTCGCGAGCGCGGTGAAGAGCGTTGTGGACGAGGGCAGTGCGGATGCGTTGCTGATTGACTCCAAGAGCGCTGCCGGCAGCGGCGGCACTGGCCGCACGTTTGATTGGGCCGCGGCTGCGGCGTATCTGCGGGAGGTGACGTTGCCCGTGATCGTCGCAGGTGGGTTGAAGCCGGAGAATGTGGCGGAGGCGGTGCGTGTGCTGCGGCCTGCAGGCGTGGATGTGTCCGGCGGTGTGGAAGCTGGTACGCCGGGTGTGAAGGATCGTGATGCGGTGGCGCGATTTATTGCGAATGCTCGCGCTGCAGGAGAATTTGATAGCGCGGTCTTTCAGACCGCTTGAATCGGGTTGCCATGGACCTGGGGCTTTGCCCCAGGCTATTACATTGCGCACCTTCAGTGCGCCGTTGCCCAGGCTATACATGCGCCGCCTCCAATGCGTCGTTGCTCAGGCTATGCATTGCGCACCTCCGATGCGCCGTTGCCCAGGCCCAGGCTATACATTGCGCGCCTTCCGTGCGTTTCATGCGGTTTCTTCCCAAGAGATTTAATTTGAGGTAGGCTGGTTGGCATGGTGCAGCGTTTCTATTCCTGGCGATTTATCTACCGTTACGGGGCAACTCCCGCGGCGCCAACGGAACACGCTCTCTAACTGCGACGACGCAGAGCTTTGGACTAGAGATTGGGATTTCGGGAGCCGCGGCTATACAAGCCGCGGCTTTCTACGTTTGGGAAGGGATCATCAGTATGCCGGTGTTGGATTCAGTTACGGAGATCAAACGGTCGCTGGGCAGCGGGCGCTTTGGAGCGTATGGCGGGCGGTATGTGCCGGAGACGCTGATGGCGGCGCTGCTGGAACTTGAGGCTGCGTACGTTGTCGCACGCGAGGATGCTGCGTTTCAGAGTGAGCTGGATGGGTTGTTGAAACATTATGTTGGGCGGCCGACGCCGCTGTACTTTGCCAAGCGCATGAGTGAGCAGCTGGGCGGCGCGCAGATATGGCTGAAGCGCGAGGACTTGCTGCATACGGGTGCGCACAAGATCAACAATGCGCTTGGGCAGGGCTTGCTGGCACGGCGGATGGGCAAGCAGCGGATTATTGCTGAGACGGGCGCGGGGCAGCATGGTGTTGCGACGGCCACGGTGTGCGCGCTGTTCGGCATGGACTGCGTGATCTACATGGGCGAAGAGGATATGCGGCGGCAGGAGCCGAATGTGTATCGCATGCGGCTGCTGGGTGCTGAGGTGCGCGGCGTTAGCGCAGGATCGGCGACGTTGAAGGATGCGATTAATGAGGCGATGCGCGACTGGGTCACGAATGTTCGGACTACGTTTTATATTCTCGGCTCGGCGCTGGGAGCGCATCCGTATCCGACGATGGTGCGGGATTTTCATCGTGTGATTTCGCGCGAGGCGAAGCAGCAGTTTGCCGAGCAGGTTGGGCGTAATCCGGATGTGGTGGTGGCGTGTGTGGGCGGCGGATCGAATGCGATTGGCGCGTTCTATGAGTTCATTCCGGATGAGACGGTGCGGCTGATTGGCGTGGAGGCCGGCGGGCGCGGCAAGGCTTTGGGCGAGCATGCGGCGCGTTTCAGTGGGGGGCTGCCGGGCGTGTTGCAGGGGACGTACAGCTATGTGCTGCAGAACGATGCGGGGCAGGTGGCGAGCACGCATTCGGTAAGTGCTGGTTTGGATTATGCGAGTGTTGGGCCGGAACATGCGATGCTGCATGACCTTGGCCGCGCGGAGTATGTCAGCGCGAATGACGACGAAGCCCTGGATGGGGTGAAGGTGCTGGCTCAGACGGAAGGGATTATTCCTGCGCTGGAATCCGCGCATGCCATTGCGCATGCCATGAAGCTTGCGCCGACGATGGGTAAGGATAAGGTCATCATGGTGAATGTAAGTGGCCGTGGCGATAAAGACATGGGCATTATTGCCCGTGAGATGGATTTGAAGGGCGCGTGATGTTGGTGGTCTACGTAGCAGCCGTGGCTGTAGCTGAGGGAACAGGATGCAGGGAACAGGGAACAGAAAAGCATTGTCCATCGGCACTATCTGAGAACAAGGCGAACATGCTGTTCCCTGTTTCCTTTTTCCTGTTCCCTCTTACGGGAGTTTGCGATGCCCATTGATTTCTCGCAGAAGCCGGGTTTGGTGGTGTATCTCACCGCCGGTGATCCTTCGGTTGAAGCGACCTATGCTATTGCGCTTGCTGCGATCGATAACGGTGCGCAGGTGATTGAGCTGGGTGTGCCGTTCAGCGATCCGCTGGCGGATGGGCCGGTGATTCAGCGGGCGAGTGAGCGTGCGGTTGGGCGTGGCGTTCGTTTGAGTGATGTGCTCGCGCTGGCTAAGAAGATTCGCGACGCGCGGCCTGCTTGCGGGTTGATTTTGTTCAGCTATCTGAACCCTGTTGTGCGGATGGGTTTGGCGGCGTTTTGCGAGGCGGCGAAGGCTTGCGGAGCGGATGGGGTTTTGTTGACGGACATGATTGTTGAGGAGGCCGGTGAGTATTTGGCTGAGATGGCGAAGCATAACCTTGCGCCGGTGTTTCTGGCTGCGCCGACGAGTCCTGAGGAGCGGTTGAAGGCCATTGCGGAACATAGCAAGGGGTTTGTGTATGCGATCTCGCGTGTGGGGATTACGGGCACGCAGGAGCAGGTGGCGAGCGATGCCGAGGGGCTGGTGAAGCGGCTGAAGCAGTACACGACGCTGCCGGTTGCGGTGGGCTTTGGTATCTCGAAGGCGGAGCATGTGCGTGCGGTGACTGCGTTTGCGGATGCGGCGATTGTGGGCAGCGCGATTGTTGCGTTGATTGAACAGAGTGATCGGGGTGGCGAGGCTGCTGCCGTGGGGGCGTTTGTGAAGGCGTTGCGCGCGGCGTCGTAGGCGCTCCGTAGAATGAACGAGACGCCGGGCAGCCATGCGAGAGCGGCTGGATCAAGCGGCTAGACCGATGTAGCAGGGGACGAAGACGATGGAGATTGCAGACTGGCGGGCGAAGATTGATGGGCTGGACGAGCAGATTGTGAAGCTGCTGTGTGAGCGCGCGAGCGCGGCGGCGGCGATTGGTCAGTTGAAGGCGCAGAAGGGCGGCACGATTTATGAGCCCGATCGTGAGCAGGCTGTGCTGGCGCATGTGCAGGCGTGCAATACGGGGGCGATGCCGGACGCGCAGCTGGTGGTGATTTACGAACGCATTATGGACGTGATGCGTTCGCTGCAGAAGCGCCCGCAGGCGTAAGCGGCGCAGCAGAAGACATTTAGAGAGAGTGAAGGTCGACGGATCCAATGATTGTGGTTATGCAGAGCAGCGCCACCGCGGCGAATATCCAGGCGGTGATCGAGCAGATGGTGGAGCTCGGGTTTGATGTGCATCGCACGAGCGGTGAAGGGCAGATGATTCTGGCGGGTGTGGGTACGCCTGCGCAGTTCGATGTGGCGGAGTTCCAGGTGCTGGCGGGCGTGCAGGATGCGCACCGCATCTCGTCGCCGTATAAGTTGGCGGGGCGCAGCTTCCGGCCAGAGGGGACTGTCATCACGTTTCCGAATGGCGTGACGGTCGGCGGCGAGGAAGTCACGATTATGGCGGGGCCTTGCTCGGTGGAGTCGCGTGAGCAGATTCTGTTGAGCGCGCAGCAGGTGAAGGCGGCGGGTGGGCAGTTTCTGCGGGGCGGAGCGTATAAGCCGCGGTCGTCGCCGTACAGCTTTCAGGGCATGGGCGTTGAGGGGCTGAAGCTGCTGCGCGAGGTGGGTGATACGACAGGCTTGCTGGTGATCACGGAAGTGATGGAGATTTCGCAGATTGAGCCGATGCTGCCGTACATTGACTGTTTCCAGGTGGGTGCGAGGAATATGCAGAACTTTAACCTGCTGCGCGAGTTGGGCCATGTGCGCAAGCCGGTGCTGATGAAGCGCGGCATTTCCGCGACGATTGAGGAAGTGCTGTTGAGTGCGGAGTACATTCTGAGCGGCGGCAACTATGACCTGATGTTGTGCGAGCGGGGTATCCGCACGTTTGAGACGTACACGCGCAATACGATGGACATCAGCGCGATTCCGGTGCTGAAGAAGCTGACGCATCTGCCGGTGTTTGGCGATCCGTCACATGGTGTGGGTAAGCGCGAGTTTGTGCCGGCGCTGGCGCTGGCGTCGGTTGCGGCGGGTGCGGATGGGTTGCTGATGGAGATGCATCCGAATCCGGAGAAGGCGATGAGCGATGGCGCGCAGTCATTGTTTCCGGAGCAGTTGACGAAGCTGGTGGAGCAGCTGCGCCAGCTTGCGCCCGTGGTGGGACGCAGAGTGGCGTAAGGTTTCGTCAGTGGGAGAATGTTCGCTGGAACATTGTCTCCGGGAGGATGTGGAATGGCAGAGTGGGTCAAGATTACGGCGAGCGACGGCAACGAGATGGACGCGTATGTGGTGCGTCCCAAGGGTGAGCCGAAGGCGGCGCTAGTGGTGGTGCAGGAGATTTTTGGCGTTAATAAGAACATCCAGATGACTGCGGATGAGTGGGCGAGCCATGGGTTCCTGGTGATTGCGCCGCAGATGTTCGACCGGTTTGAGAAGGGCGTGCAGCTGAAGTATGACCAGGCGGGATGGGGCGACGCCATGCGTCTGATGAAGCACTTTGCGCCGGACTTTGGGCCTCAGACGCTGGATGTGGACGCGGCGATTGACTGGCTTCGCAATGAGACGGAGCAGAACGTTGGCGTGGTTGGGTATTGCTTTGGCGGGACGATGGCCTGGCTGTCGGCATGCCGGCTGAAAGCCGAAGCTGCGGTTGGCTATTACGGCGGCAGCATTGCCAAGTTTGCGAGCGAAAAGCCGCAATGCCCGGTGATGCTGCACTTTGGCGGATTGGACGAGCACATTCCAGCGGAGGAGATCGCCAAGATACAGGTGGCTCATCCTGAAGTGCCGATCTTCGTCTATGAGAATGCCGGCCATGCCTTTGCGCGTGCCATTGACCCGCATAGCTATGTTGCGGATGCTGCGACGCTTGCGATGAAGCGGTCGGTACTCTTCTTTGAGCAGCACCTTGTGTTTTAGATGAACTCTGTCGTCATCGTTGGGACGGGACTCATCGGCGCATCCATCGGCCTTGCATTGCGCGAGGCCGGTTTTGCCGGTGCGATTACGGGCATTGATGCCAGTGGCGACGAGCTGAAGACTGCGCTGGAGCTTGGCGCAATCGATCGTGCGGCGCGGTCTTCAGAGGAGCATGGGGCGGCGATTGAGGCTGCCGATGTGATTGTGCTGGCTGCGCCGGTGCTTGCGATCCAACACTGGATGAAGCAGATTGCGCCGGGGCTGCGTGACGGGCAACTGGTGACCGATGTTGGATCGACCAAGGTTGTGATCTGCGAGTTGGCGGAGCGGTTGATGCCGGGGAGTTTTTTGCCGGGGCATCCGATGGCGGGCAAGGAGAGTGGCGGCGCGGCGCTGGCGGAGGCCGGATTATTCCGCGGGGCTACGTGGTTGTTTACGCCGTTGCATGAGACGACGAAGCTGGAACTGATGTGGCGTGACTGGGTCGCAAAGTTTGGGGCGAACGTACTGGATTTGCCGGCGGAGCAGCATGATCGCGTGTGCGCGTGGGTGAGCCACATGCCGCAGATGGTGTCGACGGCGATTGCGGCGATGCTGGAAGAGGCGTTTGGGGATTCGCCGGAGTTGCGCGCGATTGGTGGGCGCGCGTTGCGTGAGATGACGCGGCTTGGAGCGAGTCCGTACAGCATGTGGCGGGACATTGCGCATACCAATGAGGCGCCGATTGCGGAGACGCTGCAGTCGCTGGAGCAGCGGTTGCAGCATATGCGGGAGAACCTGAAGACGCCGGAGCTGCGCGAGGCGTTTGCGCGGGCGAATGCGTTCCGGAAGCGGCTGTAACGGCGTTCAGACGGGTGTCCTGCCGGACGGGGCCCGCTACGCGCGGTGCGGGGCGTTTGCATGCCCCTTTACTGCTTCGCGTAGGCCTTCCGTTGGTCGGCATGAAGCTGTTTTCGATCAGCTGACTGGGAGCGACTCAATGGCCGGCTGCCAGTTCCGGCTCGATCGTTGCTCTCTTGGGTGGGAGGCGCATGATCCATACCAGTGGTGCGAGAGCGGCGACAGCGAAGGCGAGCAGAGCGAAGGCGTTTTTGTAGGCGAGCATGGTGGCCTGCAGGATGAGCTGCTGATATGCCGATGCGGTGGCGAGCGGCTGTGCCGCGGACATGCTCATGCCTGCGGCTGAGGCGAAGTGGCTGACGTAGTCGGTGAGCGCGGCTTTGCCCTGCCAGATGTTGGCGCCGAGCGTTTGCGCGTGGGTTTGCGCGTTGCGCGCGAGGTAGGTGGTGAGCAGAGCGGTGCCTGCGGAGCCGCCCATGTTGCGCGCGAAGTTGGAGAGCGAGGAGATCTGGTTGCTCTTTTCGCGCGGCACGCCGACGTAGTTGAGCGTGCTGATGGGGATGAAGATGAAGGGCAGGCCGATGACCTGGATCATGCGCCAGATGGTGATGGTGCCGAAGGCGGAGCCGAGGTCGAGCCGTGTGAGGTTGTAGAGGCCTGCCGCGGTGGCGAGGTAGCCGAGCATGACGGTGAGGCGTGGGTCGCCCTTGCCGAGCGTACGGCCGGCGATGACCATGCCGATCATCATGACGAAGCCGGCGGGTGAGAGGACCATGCCAGCGCGCTCCGCGGTGTAGCCGAGCAGGCTTTGTAGGAACTGCGGGATGAGTACGGTGGACCCGAAGAGCACCATGCCGAGGATGAGCTGGAGGAAGACGGCTGTGCCGAAGTTTCGGTTTTTGAGAAGTTTCAGGTCCACGATGGGATCGACGTGACGCCACTCCCAGTAGACGAAGAAGATGAGGATGATGGTGGCGAGAATGGCGGTGAGTTGAATTTCGCCGGAGCCGAACCAGTCTTTTTCCTGGCCTTTGTCGAGCGTGAACTCGAGCATGCCGACACCGATGCCGACGGAGAGCAGGCCGATGAAATCGACGGGGTCGCGGCGCTTGGTGCGGGCGATGATCTCGGGCGAATCCTCGACCATGCGATTGGAGAGGAAGAGCGAGATGAGGCCGATGGGCAGGTTGATGAAGAAGATCCAGTGCCAGTTATAGTTGTCGGTAATCCAACCGCCGAGGGTTGGGCCGATGGCGGGCGCGATGACAACGGCGGCACCGTAGAGTGCGAAGGCCTGCCCGCGCTTTTCAACAGAGAAGGTGTCGGCGAGGATGGCCTGTTCACTTGGCGCGAGACCACCGCCGCCAAGGCCTTGCAGGACGCGAGCGAAGATGAGCAGCGGCAGCGTGGGCGCGAGGCCGCAGAGCAGCGATGAGAGCGTAAAAAGGACAACGCAGGTCATGTAGAAGCGCTTGCGGCCGAAGCGGTTGGAGAGCCAGCCGGAGATGGGCAGAATGACGGCGGAGGCGACGAGATAGCTGGTGAGCACCCAGGTGGCTTCTTCCTGCGATGCGCCCATGGAGCCTGCAATGTGAGGCAGCGCCACGTTGGCGATGGAGGTGTCGAGCACCTCCATGAAGGTGGCGAGCGTGACCGTGAGCGCAATCGCCCAGGGATTGTGCTTTGGCTTCCATTCGACCTGGTGGGTGGTTGCGGCAGGCATATCAGTTTCCTGATATAGAGTATCAGCAGGCTGATAACAATGCAGCGTAAACCGATGAAAAGGTCCAAAGCGGAAATTCGAGATGCTGAGGCGAAGGCGATCGCGAGCAGCATGAAGCGGTTGATGACCGGGTACCGAACGCTGCTGGAGGTGGAACTGGAGAAGGAAAATGTCACGCTGGCACAGCTGCGTATGTTACATGCCCTGAACGAGGAGCCGGACCATTCCGCCGCGGCCCTGTCGCGGACTTGCTACATCACGCCGCAGAGCATGCAGGCGATTGTAACGCGGGCGGAGAGGGATGGCTTGATCGTGCGCCGGCCATCCCCTGTGAATCGCCGGGTGCTAACGGCACAGCTGACCGAGGAGGGGCGACGCGTGCTGGAGCGCTGTATGGGTCTCTGGACCATCATCAGCCGCGATATGTGGTCCGATCTGAAGCTTTCTGAGCTGGAGCTGCTGAAGGGCATGCTTGCAGCGGCGGTGGACCGGCTGCAGCCGCAGTTGGATGCGTTGCACGCGAAGAGCGCGGCGCGGCGTAAAACAGCTTAGTCTTATAGGCATAGCCATGCCTGCCTTAGAAAACCCGACGCAACTTGCTGTGAACCTTGCCGATATTGAGGCGGCGCGCGAACGTGTGCGCGATGCTGTGTATCTGACGCCGTGCGCCTACTCGCACACGCTGAGCGAGATGACGGGCCAGTCGATTCATCTGAAGCTGGAAAACCTGCAGATGACGGGCGCGTTTAAGGAGCGCGGAGCGCTGAACCGGATCAGCCTGCTGACGCCGGAGCAAGCTGCTCGTGGCGTGATTGCGGCGAGCGCGGGCAATCATGCGCAGGGGGTGGCGTATCACGCGACGCGGCGAGGGATTCAGTCGACCATTGTGATGCCGGAGACGACGCCGCTGGTGAAGGTGACGGCGACGCGGCGGTTTGGCGCGCATGTGGTGCTGCATGGGGCCAATTATGACGCTGCGTATGCGGAGGCACGGAGGCGGTGGGATGCGGATGGATCGACGTTTATTCATCCGTTCGATGATGCGGATGTGATCGCGGGGCAAGGCACGATTGGCCTGGAGATGCTGGAGCAGGTGGATGGGCTTGAGGCGGTGGTGGCACCGATTGGCGGCGGCGGGCTGATTGGCGGCATTGCGTGCGCCGTGAAGTCGCTGAAGCCTGGCGTGAAGGTGATTGGCGTGCAGACGATGCGGCTGCCGAGCATGCAGGCGGCTCTGGCGGCGGGTGAGCCGGTGACGATTGATGCCGCTACGACGATTGGCGATGGCATTGCTGTTCGTCGTGCGGGAACGCTGACGATGCCGCTGGTAAGGCAGTATGTCGATGAGATTGTGACTGTCGATGAAGATGAGATCGCTGCGGCGATCCTGATGCTGCTGGAGCGCGAGAAGACGCTGGCCGAGGGTGCGGGTGCGACGGCGCTGGCAGCGTTGTTGCAGAAGCGGACGTCGTTGCCCAAGGGCGCGAAGACGGCGGTGCTGGTGTGTGGCGGCAACATTGATGTGACGCTGCTGTCGCGGATTATTGAGCGCGGCCTGGTGCAGGATGGGCGTTTGATCCGGCTGCGGATTCACCTGCTGGATCGTGCGGGCGCGCTGCAGGATTTGACGAAGATTATCGCGGAACATGGCGTGAACATTGTGGATACGCTGTATAACCGGGCGTACTACGGTGTGAATCTTGGCGATACGACCATCGATATCACGATGGAGACGCGAGGGCGTGATCAGATGGATGAGTTGCTGGCGGCGTTGACGGAGCAAGGGTATCGGCATAGCCGGGTGCTGTAGGCGCTCGTGGGTTCATACAAAGCAAGAGCGTGCGCAGCGGCGCGGCGGTTCCGTAGCGATCACTGCATACTGCTTTGTTAAGCGTGTGACAAGTGTCATGTGACGACGGTGACGGACGGCAGTGTTGTTGGCGTTGTAAGCGGCGCAGGATTGTTCTTGTGAGCGGGAGTCCGAGCGCTGCGGCGATGTTAGCCAAGGGCGGCCCCCGCACCGAGAACCCGCACTGCAGGAGCCGTAACGATGAGCGCCACTGCCGTATTGACTGAATCGAAGATACAGACCGCGACGGCATTGGCTGCCGCGGAGTTGGTGGGCGTTACCCACCGTTATGGGACGCACACTGCGCTGCGCGGCTTGTCGTTAAGCCTGCGCAAGGGTGAGGTGGTTGCGCTGCTGGGCCCGAATGGCGCCGGCAAGACAACCGCGGTGAAGCTGTTGCTGGGCTTGCTGCAGCCGACGGAAGGCAGTGTCAGGATTTTTGGCGGAAGCCCCAGTGAGCGGGCGACGCGACAGCGTGTGGGAGCGATGTTGCAGGTGGCTCGTGTGCCGGAGACGCTGGCGGTGCGCGAATACATCGATTTGTTTTCGAGTTACTATCCGAAGCCGTTGCCGATGGCTGAGGTGATTGAAGCCGCGGGGCTGGCGGGGATCGAGAAGAAGCAGTTTGGCGCGTTGAGCGGCGGGCAGCGGCAACGGCTGTTGTTTGGGCTGGCGCTGTGCGGCAATCCTGACCTGGTGTTTCTGGATGAGCCCACACTGGGCATGGACATTGAGACGCGCCACAACCTGTGGCGGCAGGTGCGGGCGCTGGCGGATGCGGGCAAGACCGTGCTGCTGACGACGCATTACCTGGAAGAAGCCGATACGCTGGCGGATCGTGTGCTGGTGATTGCTGAGGGCTCGATTGTGGCGGAGGGTACACCACTTGAGATCAAGAGCCGCGTTGCGGGACGCACACTGACGTGTGTGACGACGTTGAGCGATGCGTTTCTGCGCTCCGTGCCCGATGTGCTGCGCGTGGACCGCAATGGCGCGGCTGTGACGATGACGGTTGGCTGTGCCGAAGATGTGTTGCGTACGTTGCTGGCGGCGGATGCGTCGCTGCATAGCCTGGAAGTTTCAAGTCCCACGCTGGAAGACGCGTTCCTGGCATTGACGCGCAAGGAGGAAGCATGAGCACCACGGCCACGATGAGTCCCGTTGCAACGCCGTCTATACCTTTTTCATTGAAGCCGTACAGCAAGGAGACGAAATACGAGTTTCTCCGGCTGTTTCGTGCACGGTCGTTTACGTTTTCGACGATTGGATTTCCGGTTTGTTTCTACTTACTGTTCGGCGTGGTGGAGGGTGGGAGTCATGCGGAGCAGGTGGGGCGCGCGACTTACTTACTTGCCACTTACTCCGTGTTTGGATTGGTTGGATCGTCGCTGTTTGGCTTGTGCAGCACCATTGCGAATGAGCGTGCACAGGGGTGGCTGGAGTTGAAGCAGGCGAGTCCGATGCCGCGAATGGCATATCTGTTGGCGAAGCTGCTAACAGCCATGGCGTTTGCGCTCATTATCTTCGGTATTTTGCTGCTGTGCGGCATGACGATGGCGCATGTTCACTTCAGCGCTGGGCAGATGGTGAAGCTGGTGCTGACGGTGATTCTTGGTGTGTTTCCGTTTGCGTCCATGGGCATACTGCTGGCAAGCCTGGTGCCGCCCAACGCTTCGATCGGCTTTGTGAACCTGATCTATCTGCCGATGTCATTCCTGTCAGGGCTGTGGTTTCCGTTGGATGGCTTGCCGGGCTGGATACAGAAGATAGCGCCGATATGGCCCACGTGGCACCTGGGTCAACTTGCACTGCATGATGTTGGCGTGCCGATGGCGTGGAGTGTTGCGGCACATGTGTTGTGGCTCGCGGGCTTTAGCGTGGTGTGTGTGGCGCTTGCGGCGCGGAGATTTCGCGCGAGTGCGATGAAGGCGTAGGTTGACTTAAAGAGTGGATGCGCGGCGTCCACTCTCTCTTGTGGCTCAGGCGAATACAGGAGTTGAAGACGTCATCAGCGGCTGCCGCGCGGCCAGAAGCGTGGCAAAGGCTTGCGCCTGGATTTGGCCGGCTGAAGTTGTAGCCCTGTGCCTCCTGGCATTGGTGGGCCGGTGCGGCTAACGTGTCGAGGGCGCTCAACTCCTCATCGCCTTTAGATTTAGACCATGGTGTCGAGGCGGGACAAAGGTCACGCTGATCCACGTCGTTTGCGTTTATTTCATCCCTCGAGAAGATTTTTGAGCGCTCGCTCGGCCTCGGCCTGCGTCAAAGTCGATGATAAGAGAAGATTCAATCTTCCAGCTACCCCGTTCGAGGAGATTTCATTGTCTGCTGATTCGCATGAGCATCCGATCACGGATGCCGGTCACATGCTGCCTGCTTCGACTCCGTCTTCCGAGGCACCTGCAGAGCCGAAGAAAAAACATGCATCCCGATTTATCGTGTGGGGTGTCCTGCTGCTGCTGTTCGCACTCGTCTTTTATTGGGTGATCCATCATCATGAAGAAGCGGGCGCTGCTTCTGCGAACAAACGCGGAGCTGGTGGTGTTGTGCCGGTCGTGCCCGCCACTGTGAAGCAGGGTGACATTGGCGTGTACCAGGAGGCTATCGGCACCGTCACGCCTGTCTTCACGTCCTCAATCACGGCGCAGATTACCGGTGTGATCACCGCGGTGCACTATCGCGAAGGGCAGCTCGTCGCCAAGGGGCAGCCGCTGATCGATATTGATTCACGGCAGTACCGAGCGAACCTGCTGACGGCGCAGGGCACGCTGCAAAAGGATGAAGGCGTGCTGGCGCAGGCGAAGATGGACCTGGACCGCTACCAGCAGGCATGGGCTCGCAATGCGATTCCGCGTCAGCAATATGAAGATCAGCAGAAGATCGTGCAGCAGGATGAAGGTGTGGTGACGCAGGACCAGGGCACAGTGCAGTATGACCAGGTGCAGGTGGACTTCTGCCACATTGTTGCGCCCATTGCCGGGCGCGTTGGTTTGCGGCTGGTGGACCCGGGCAATCTGGTGACGTCCGGTGGCACAACGCCGCTTGTGGTGATCACGCAGATACAGCCCATCACGGTCATTTTCACACTGGCAGAGGACGCTTTGGGCCAGGTGGTGCCGCGCATGAGGTCTGGCGCGAAGCTGCCGGTGGATGCGTTGGATCGCACGGCGCAGAAGAAGATTGCGACGGGCGCGTTGCAATCACTGGATAACCAGGTGGACACGACCACGGGCACCGTGAAAGCGCGTGCGCAGTTTGACAACAGGAGCGCAGAGCTTTATCCGAACGAATTTGTGAATGCGCGCCTATTGGTAAACACGCTGCACAACGCGATGCTGCTGCCGACGTCGGCGATACAGCACAACGGTACTGCGACGTACGTGTATGTGCTTGCGAATAACAAGGCGACGATGCAGCCGGTGAAGGTGGGTGTAACCGATGGCGATACGGCGCAGGTAAGTGGCGTGAATGCCGGCCAGATCGTGGCGAACTCCAGCTTCGATAAGTTGCAGACCGGCGCACAGGTGAAGCTCTCCAACCAGGGGACAACGGCGACGCAAAGCGGGAGTGACACGCCTTGAGCCCATCGCGCCCGTTCATCCTGCGTCCAATTGCGACGGCGTTGCTGATGGCGGCCATTTTGCTTGTGGGGATTGTGTCCTACACGCAGTTGCCTGTCTCTGCTTTGCCCGAGGTTGCGTACCCGACGATCCAGGTGCTGACGTTTTATCCGGGAGCGAGCCCTGATGTTACCGCGACGACGGTGACGGCTCCGTTGGAGCGGCAGTTCGGCGAGTTGCAGGGACTGAGCCAGATGACGTCGACGAGCGCCGGCGGCAACTCGGTGATCGTGCTGCAGTTTAATCTGTCGCTGGACATCGACGTGGCGGAAGAAGAGGTGCAGGCCGCCATCAATGCCGCACAGAGTTTTTTGCCGGCGAACCTGCCTGCGCCGCCGGTGTACAGCAAGACCAACCCTGCGGACGCACCGGTCATGACGCTTGCCGTGACGTCGAAGAATATTCCTTTGCCGCAGGTAGAGGACCTTGTGGATACGCGGCTGGCACCGAAGATATCGCAGCTGAATGGTGTCGGCCTCGTCAGCATCAGCGGTGGGCAAAAGCCTGCGGTGCGTATCCAGGCCAATCCAACGGCATTGGCTTCGTATGGTTTGAACCTGGAAGATCTGCGCACGGCAGTGACCGACGCAAGCGTGAACGCTGCCAAGGGAAATTTTGACGGCGAACGCCAGGATTACCAGATCGATGCGAACGATCAGCTTGTCTCGAGCAATGACTATCGCAAGGTCGTGGTTGCGTATCGCAATGGCGCGGCGGTGATGCTGCCGGATGTTGCCAACATCATTGACAGTGTGGAAAACACAACGCAGGCCGCATGGATGAACACCACGCCGGCGATCATTTTGAATGTGCAGCGCCAGCCCGGCGGCAACACCATCAGCGTGGTTAAGAGCATCAAGGCGCTGCTGCCGCAGTTGGAGTCCAATCTGCCCGCCGGCATTGAAGTGACGACGCTGACCGATCTCACGACGCCCATCCAGGCGTCTGTGGATGATGTTGAGTTTGAGCTTGGGCTGACGATCGTCCTGGTTATTCTTGTTATCTTTCTCTTCCTGCGCAACCTGTACGCAACCATCATTCCTGCGGTTGCTGTTCCGTTGTCGCTGGTGGGTACGCTTGGCGTGATGTACGCGCTGCATTATTCGTTGGACAACCTTTCGTTGATGGCGCTGACGATCTCGACAGGCTTCGTGGTGGACGATGCGATCGTGATGGTGGAGAACATCTCGCGCTATCTGGAAGAGGGCGATCCGCCGATGGAAGCTGCCCTCAAGGGGGCGGAGCAGATTGGCTTCACGATCCTGTCGCTGACCGTTTCGCTGATTGCCGTGTTGATTCCGTTGCTGTTTATGGGCGACGTAGTGGGCCGCCTGTTCCGCGAGTTTGCTGTGACGCTCGCGGTGACGATTGTGCTTTCAGCGGTTGTGTCGTTGACGCTGACGCCGATGATGGCGTCGCGCATTCTGAAGCACGACCCAAAGGCGCAGGAGGGCCGCTTCTATAAGTGGTCCGAGACTATTTTCGAGCGCACGATCGCGTTCTATGGCCGCACGTTGAAGTGGGTACTCGATCACCAGACTGCAACCCTGCTTGTGGCTGTTGTGACGTTGCTGCTTACGGTCTTTCTTTACATGATCGTGCCCAAGGGCTTTTTCCCGGTGCAGGATACCGGTGTGATCCAAGGCATCTCGCAGGCGCCGGCGAGCATTGGCAACAAGGAGATGGCGGACAAGTCGCAGCAGGTGGCGAAGGTGATCCTGGCAGACCCTGCTGTTGAGAGCCTTTCGTCGTTCATTGGCGCGGACGGCACGAACACCACAGGGAACAGCGGCAGATTTTCGATCAACCTGAAGGCGCTGAATCAGCGTGACGCCTCGGCTTCGGATGTGATTCGAAGGCTGCAAAAGAAGCTGCAGGATGTGGCAGGCATCACCATGTTCATGCAGCCGGTGCAGAACATTACCGTGGATGACCGCGTGAGCCGCACGCAGTATCAATACACGCTGGAAGACCCTGACCAGACTGAATTGAACCAATGGACACAGAGGTTCGTGGACAAGCTGAAGCAGCTGCCTGAGCTGGAAGACGTTGCGACCGATCAGCAGCTGGGCGGACTTGCGGTCTCGCTTGTGATTGACCGGCCGACAGCGTCACGGCTTGGCATTGCACCAACGACCGTGGACAACACGCTGTACGACGCGTTCGGTCAGCGGCAGATCAATACGATGTACACGCAGTTGAATCAGTACCACGTGATCATGGAAGCGCAGCCGCAGTTTCAGCTTGATCCTGACAAGCTGAATCATCTCTTCATTCAGTCGAATGCGGCGAGCGGCACGACAGGCGCTGGTGGCTCCACATCTTCCGGACGTGGGTCAACGTCTGCCGGATCCAATGCGCTGACATCGACCGCGGCGTATACGGCTTCCAGTTCCGCGATCACCGCGCCCGTGTCCGCGCTGACCCATAACAGCGCCGTGACCACGACGGCAGGTGGATCGACCTCAGCGGGAACGACGAGTTCAACGTATGCGAATTCTGTTCCGCTGAGTGCGTTCTCGCATTTTGAGACAACGACAGAGGCGCTCTCGATCACGCACCAAGGGCAGTTTCCGTCGGTGACGGTGTCCTTCAATCTTGCTCCGAACGCGTCGCTGGGTACAGCGATCACGGATGTCACGAAGATTCAGAAGGACATGAAGATGCCTGCCAGCATCCAGGCAGACTTCCAGGGCACAGCCGCTTCGTTCCGCAACTCGCTGTCGAATGAGCCGCTGCTGATTCTTGCGGCGCTGGTGACGGTGTACATCGTGCTGGGTGTTCTGTACGAGAGCTTCATACATCCGGTGACGATTCTTTCCACGCTGCCTTCCGCGGGTGTGGGCGCGTTTCTTTCGCTGCTGTTGTTTCACCAAGACTTGAGTGTTGTGGCGATCATCGGCATTGTGCTGTTGATTGGCATTGTGAAGAAGAACGGCATCATGATGGTGGATTTTGCGCTGGAAGCGGAGCGTGAGCACGGCAAGAGTTCGACAGAGGCAATCTTTGAAGCGGCAACGCTGCGTTTCCGCCCCATTATGATGACGACGATGGCAGCGTTGCTGGGCGGCTTGCCACTTGCTTTTGGGCATGGCATCGGGTCGGAGCTGCGGCGGCCGCTGGGCATTGCCATGGTGGGCGGCCTGATGGTGAGCCAGGTGCTGACGCTGTATACGACGCCTGTCATTTATATCTTCTTCGATAACCTGTCGCAGCGATTCTCAAAGCACAAGCCTGAGGTGCAGACAGGGGAACACTCGCCGTCGAACGCGCCGGACGCAAGCCACGGAAACCTGCAAGCAGAGGGCGGCCACGCGTGAACCTGTCCGCGCCATTTATTCACCGGCCTGTTGCGACAACGCTGCTCACCATCGCTATCGCGATTGCGGGTGCTGTTGCGTTCAACCTGCTGCCGGTATCGCCGCTGCCACAGGTGGACTTCCCAACCATCGCTGTGGCGGCGTCCCTGCCCGGTGGCAGCGCGGAGATCATGGCGTCTTCGATCGCTACGCCACTGGAGCGGCAGTTCGGTCACATCGCGGGCGTTACGGAGATGACGTCGTCCAGCACGCTGGGCACCACGGCCATCACCATCCAGTTCGATCTAAGCCGCGACATCGATGGCGCTGCGCGTGATGTGGAAGCAGCTATTAATGCGGCACGGACGTACCTGCCGACAAACCTGCCATCGAACCCGACGTATCGCAAGGTGAACCCGGCTGATGCGCCGATCATGATTCTTGGGCTTACCTCAGACAAATACGGACCGGACAAACTGTACGACGAAGCATCGACGGTTGTGGAACAAAAGCTATCGCAGATTCAGGGCGTAGGCCAGGTGAGTGCGGGTGGAGGCGCATTGCCATCGGTGCGTGTTGAGGTCGATCCTAACAAGCTTGGCAGTTACGGCCTTACGATGGCGAATTTGCAGTCGGTGTTGAGTCTGCAGAACACGAATCTTGCGCGGGGTCAGATCACGGATGGTGACCGCACGGCGGACATCCTCGTGAATGGGCAGATATCGCATGCGGCCGAGTATCAGCCGTTGATTGTTGGCTATAAGAGTGGCGCAGCGATTCGCCTGTCCGACGTTGCCGACGTCATCGACTCCACGCAGAACGTGCGCGCGGCGGGCTATCTGAATGGCAAACGCGCAGTCGTGCTGATCATCTTCCGGCAGCCGGGCGCGAACATCATCGATACGGTAAACGCGATCACTGCGCAGATCCCATCGCTGAAAGCTTCGATACCCCAGGGAATTGATATGACGGTGGTGCTGGACCGCACCACGACGATCCGCGCCAGCGTGCACGATGTGGAGCGAACGCTGTTGCTCTCCATCGGCCTTGTTATTGCCGTGGTGTTCCTTTTCCTGCGCAATGGGCGCGCAACGCTGATTCCCGCGGTCGCCGTCCCTGTCTCGTTGATTGGGACATTTGCGGTGATGTATCTCCTCGGCTACTCACTGGATAACCTGTCGCTGATGGCTCTCACCATCTCCACGGGCTTTGTGGTCGATGACGCAATCGTCGTGATGGAGAACATTGCGCGTCATCTCGAGAACGGCATGTCCGCAATGGATGCAGCGCTGCTGGGGGCGCAGGAGATCGGCTTCACCGTATTGTCCATCAGCATCTCGCTCATCGCTGTGTTCATTCCGCTGCTGCTGATGGGCGGCATCGTGGGGCGTCTGTTCCGCGAATTTGCCGTTACGCTTTCGACCGCGATTCTTGTGTCGATGATGATCTCACTTGCGACCACACCCATGATGTGTGCGTACCTGCTGAAGAGCGAAAAGGATGTGAAGCACGGGTGGTTCTACAACACGACGGAGAAGTTCTTTGACTGGATTCTTCGCGTGTACCGCTCAAGTCTGCACTGGTCGCTGGAGAACTCCGGCCTGATGCTGGTGGTGCTTGGGCTCACGATTGCGCTGAACGTTGTGATTATCGTGCGCATTCCGAAGGGTTTCTTCCCGCAGCAGGATACGGGGTCACTTGCCGGTGCAGCACGCGGACCGGAGGATGCTTCGTTCAACGTGATGAATGGTTCCATTCAGAAGATCCAAAAGGTCATTGGCGAAGATCCCGCGGTGCAGAACGTGATTGGTTTTACGGGTGGTCAGGGCGCGACGAACACGGGCAATGTGTTCATCTCGCTCAAGCCTCTTGGAGATGGACCTGGACAGCGCAAGACGGGTGCGGCAGATGTCATTAACCGGCTGCGGCCGAAGTTGAATCGCCTGCCCGTGGCATCGGCATTTCTACAGGCGCAGCAGGATATCCGCATTGGAGGCCGGTCAAGCAATGCGATGTATCAGTACACGCTTGAGGCGGATAACGTTGACGATCTGCAGACGTACGGACCGAAGATACTGGAGAAGATGCAGCATCTGCCGGGCTTTCAGGATGTGAGTTCCGATCAGCAGATGGGCGGCCTGGATGAGCAGGTCACTTTTGACCGCGTGTCGGCGGCAAGGCTTGGACAAACCGCGACATCGATCGACAGCGCGCTGTATGCGGCCTTCGGGCAATCAGAAGTCTCCTTGATCTATACGCAGTTAAACCAGTACTACGTGGTGCTGGAGGTTGCGCCCCGGTTCTGGCAGCGGCCGGATGGCCTGAATACGGTGTACTTCCATCCAACGGGCGCTTCTACTCCCACGGCCGCAGGCAATACGCCGCTGTCATCGTTCAGCCATGCAAAGGCCGGCACGACGCCGCTTGCGTTGAACCACACAGGCCTGTTTCCATCCGTTACGGTATCGTTCAACCTTGCACCGGGGCTTTCACTCAGCGATGCCACGCTGGCGATTGAAGGCGTGAAGCAACAACTCAACCTGCCTACAACCATCCAGGGCTTCTTTTCCGGGACGCTGCAGGCGTATCAGCAGTCGTTGGGGTCTGAACCGTACCTGATTGCCACGGCCATCCTGGCTGTCTACATTGTGCTTGGCATTTTGTATGAGAGCCTGGTGCATCCGATCACCATTTTATCGACGCTGCCGTCAGCCAGTGTTGGCGCGATGCTTGCGCTGATGCTGTTTCATGAAGACCTGAATGTTATCTCCATCATCGGCATTGTGTTGTTGATCGGCATCGTTAAGAAGAATGCCATTATGATGATCGACTTTGCATTGCAGGCCGAGCGCGACCAGGGCATGAACACCGAGGATGCGATCTTCGAAGCATGCATGCTGCGCTTCCGGCCCATCCTGATGACCACGATGGCCGCGCTGTTTGGCGCGCTGCCGCTTGCGTTCGGCACGGGCACCGGATCGGAATTGCGCAGGCCGCTCGGTATCACGATTGTTGGCGGTCTGATTGTCAGCCAGATGCTTACGCTGTACACAACGCCGGTGGTGTACCTCACACTGGATCGCCTTCGCCTTCGCATGTCAGGCAAGGATCATGAAGAGCATGCATCGCATGCTGCAGTTCCGTCGGAGGCACACGGATGAAAACACGTTTTCGCTCACTTTGCGTTTCGCTGATGAGCGCAAGCCTTGCAGTGCTTGCGGGCTGCCGCGTTGGACCGCACTACGTGAAGCCGGCAGCGCTGGCGGCGCCACCACCGGCAGCGTACAAAGAGGCTGCGGCGCCAACGCCTGAGGGGTCCGATGAGTGGAAGCCTGCACAGCCGCAGGATGCCATGCTGCGCGGCAAGTGGTGGCTCATCTATAACGACCCGCAGTTGAACGATCTGGAAGACAAGCTCAACATCGACAACCAGAACATCAAGCAATATTTCGAGAACTTCATGGAAGCGCGCACGCTTATCGCGCAGGCGCGTTCGCAGCTGTTCCCAACGCTCTCGGTTGCGCCCGGCTTTCAGCGTTCGCGTTCCTCAGCGAACATAGCGCATGGTGTAGGAACCGCCGGCAGCACAACCGGCACGGGGACGGGCACTACTGGTACCGGAACAACGGGTACGGGCACCACAGGTACGGGCACTACAGGCACCGGAACCACCACCACAACGGGAACGGCAGCGGCAGCGGGCGAGCAGAGTACGGTTTGGTCCTTGCCGTTTGAAGCTTCATGGGAGCCGGACTTCTTCGGCAAGATACGCAGCCAGATACGGTCGTATCAATTTTTAGCGCAGGTGAGTGCGGCCGATCTGGAGAACGAGCGGCTTACGGAGCAGGCCAGCCTTGCCGTGTATCTGTTTGAACTGCGCGGGCAGGACGCGTCCATCGACGTGTATCGCAAGACAGTGGAGGCCGACCGGCAGGCGGTTGAGCTGACGAAAGGCCTGTATGAAACGGGCATTGACGATCAGGCAGCCGTGATCGAGGCGGAGAACACGCTGCAGAATGCGGAAGCGTCAGCGACGAACTTTGGCGTGCTGCGTGCGCAGTATGAGCATGCGATTGCGGTGCTCATTGGTGTGAATCCGTCCACGTTCTCCATACCGGCAAAGCCCCTGGACACCGCGCCGCCTGCCATTCCCATCGGCATGCCATCGCAGTTGTTGGAGCGCAGGCCGGATGTGGCTGCAGCCGAGCGGCAGATGGCTTCAGCCAATGCGTTGATCGGCGTTGCTACAGCCGCGTACTATCCTTCGCTGAGCCTTACCGGCCAGGGTGGTACGGAGACGTCTGCGATCTCGCAACTGTTTGATTGGCCCAGCCGCTTTTGGTCTGTCGGCGCTACGGTGCCGGAGACGATCTTTGATGCGGGCCTGCGCCGCGCCACGGTGAACCAATATGTTGCGACGTACAACGCGGATGTTGCGGCGTACCGGCAGACGGTGTTGACCGCGTTTCAGCAGGTGGAAGACAACATCGCAGCGCTGCGCATACTTTCGCGGCAGTACCAGCAGCAGCAGGCAGCCGCCGCGTCGGCGCAGAAGGCTGTTGATCTGGAGATGGCACGCTACGAGACTGGTGTGGACCCGTACATTGATGTTGTGCAGGCGCAGACCACGTTACTTACCGACCAGAGCTTACTTGCGACACTGCGGACACAGCAGATGACGTCCTCCGTGCAGCTGATCCAGGCGCTGGGTGGCGGATGGAATGTTTCGGATTTGCAGTCTCCATCGCAGGTGTCAGCGCACTTCACCAAGGCTGATCGCGCGATTGAGAAGTAGAGCAAGGTAAGAGCGGGCGTGACGGCAGCCCGTCTTATCGGCCGGGCGGCACGATGTTGAACTCATGCGGCGGTGTCGCGCCCATGAGGTTGGCCACGAAGTAGTCCCACCGGCGGCGCATCATGTAGTAGCTCATGTCGCCATAGCCATGGTGCGCGCGCGGGAAGATGACGAGATCGTAGTCCTTGTTGGCCTTTTCGAGTGCATCCACTACGAGGAAGGTGTTTGAGGGCGGCACGTTGTCGTCGAGCAGACCATGCGCGAGCATGAGCTTGCCCTTCAGGTTCTTTGCCATGGACTGGTTGGCCTGGCTGTCGTAGTTGGTTGTGCCGTCGTGGCTCTCAAGCAGGCCGAGGTACTTTTCGTAGAAGTCGTCTTCGTAGTTTCGGTTGTCGTGATTGCCGCTTTCGGCGATGCCGACTTTGTAGAAGTCCGGATAGGTGAACATGGAGGCTGCCGTGGCGTTGCCGCCGCCGGAGTGGCCCCACATGCCTACCCGGTCGAGATCGATCCATGTGTAGCGAGCAGCCAGGTCCTTGATGCCGCTGACCTGGTCCGGCAACGCCTGCTTGCCCATGTCGTGGAAGTAGACATCCTGAAATTCCTTGGAGCGATGCGGCGTTCCCATGGAGTCGATTTCGACGACGGCGAAGCCGAGTTGTGCCAGAGCGTTTGCATCGCCATAGGACGGGAAGAACTGCCGTGTTGGGAGTGTGCCGGTGAATGGGCCTGGATAGAAGTAATCGATGACGGGATACTTCATGGCCGGATTCAATCCTGCAGGCTTGAAGAGCAGGCCGTAGCAGAGCGTTTTGCCGTCGCTGCATTTGACGGCGATGTTCTCCGGCGCCTGCCAGCCGCTTGCCTTCAGGCGCGTGATGTCTGCCTTGGCGAGGGTTTCGACTACGGCGCCGTCCGATTTGCGGAGCACTGTCGTCGTCGGCTCCTGTGCCGTGGAGAAGACATCGACGAAGTACTTGCCGTCACTCGATGGGATGGCGATGTGGTCCTGATGTTCGGGGGTTAGCAGCTTCGTCTTGCCGCTCTCAAGGCTTACTGCGTAGATGCTTCTATAGTAGGGGTCGTCGCCGGCTTCGCGGCCAACACCCGCGAGTAGCATGTTGCCTGTTTTCTCGTCGATGTGGACGAGGTGGTCTACGTTCCAGTCGCCGCTTGTGACCTGGCGCTTCAGCTTGCCCGTTGCCGCGTCGTAGAGGTAATAGTGTCCCCAGTTGGAACGCTGCGACCACCACAGGATTTCGTTGCGCTGCGAAAGATAGCGCCAGTTGATGCCTTCGTCGTTGTAGCCGCTGTCGAAGTATGTCGGGATGGTTTCTGTGAAGAGATCGCGGACCGCGCCCGTGGCTACATCGGCGATGCGCACGGTTTCGATTTTGTGGTCGCGCGAGGTCGAGACGAAGGCGAGTGTCTTCGCATCGTTTGCCCACTGCATGTCCTGCGGTCCATCGCCGCAGATGACATCGTCGCAGAGAGAAGAGCGGTGCAGGTCGGGCGGCATCTGGAGCCGGGTTACTTTGCCGCTGTCGACGTCTACGAAGACACGCTGGATGTGGATGATTTCCTTGTCACCGACCAGCGGTCCTTTCCAGATGTCCACCTTCGAATGTCCGACTTGCGTGTTGACGGTGACCATGTCGCCTACGTTGCGCTGATCCTGCTGGAAGGTTGCGACCATCTTTGAATCGGGAGACCAGACGACGATTGCCTGGGCGGAGTGCTTCCAACCGGCGTTATCCGTCGCATAGCCGAAGTCCTTCACGCCGTCGGTGGTGAGCTGTTTTTCTGCATTTGTGCCGATGTCGCGAACCCAGAGGTTCCAGTCGCGGATGAACACGCCCTTTTTGCCGTCGGGCGAGAGTACCGACTCTGCGGGAGGCAGGCCTGTGAGATAGCCCCCAGTGCGGCCGGCGCGCTGCTCGGCGAGCTTCTTGCACGTGTACGAGGTTTCGAGGCCGCACTGATACCGCTGGCCACGCACGCGGATGATGGCGGTGTTCTTCTCCGTCTGCGGTTCGAAGCCCTCAAAGGCGATCTTGGTGGGATCGGTTTCGTTCAGGCCGACGGTGTTTAGCGTACCGATGAGCTTGACTGTGTCGAAGGCAGCGGCTTTGGCGCCTCGGGCCGCGTCACCAATCATCACGGTCTGGACACCGTGGTCGCTTTCGATGTACCAGAAGCGGTGGTCGTCCATCCACTGCGCTGTGCGGACGGCATGGTCCACCAGGGAGCCTGTGTACGGCGCAAGCTGGTGCATGGCGCGGGTGTAGTCCGCGGCAGTAACTACCCTGGGCTGCTGGGCAGAGGCCGCTGTTGCGACCAACAGTGCAGCACACGTCCTCAGAACGCTTCCTGATCGCATTGCTTTGTTTCTCCTGGAGTATGCATGGTATCAAGCGGGTCATGCCGGTTGCGACTGGCTTTGAGGGAACCCGCCCCCAGACGGCGGTAGCTATCCTGAACCGCAAGCGATGCATCCGAAAGACTGTTACGTCAACGTTCTTTTGAAGTTCTCCGGCAACAGAGTTGCCTTAGCAGCACGCGTCCGATGGAGCGCAACCCGACTGCCTTTCCTGAGAATGGACAAGGACGGGTTTTGAAACACGCATGAACTCAGCCCTGGACAATTGGCCGCAACAGCTGCCCCGTGTTCTTTGGAAGCATGAATGTCCTCTCTGCACTTCCATCGATTTTCAGGCTGCGGAGCCTGGTATGGGAGACGGGCTGATGAAGTTGTTTCACGCAACGCCTGTTCGCTGCACTAATTGCTGGAGACGTTATTACTGGTTTGGACCTGCGTAACTCGAACAGGCGAATTCGGCGTTCAACGTAAGCGTGATCGGAACCAACGACCTGAGGGCACCTTTATGAGCAAGAAAAGCGAACGGATCGCGACCGTGCCGAGCTGGTATCCATCGACGGACGATGTGCGCCAGACCCAACGAGCCCAGATGGAGGCGTCCAAGCGTGATGCGTTGGCTTTCGCGTCACAGACGTTCCACCGCGGCTCGTCGTCGTGGTGGCGCCGTTTGCTGGGATTACGGTGAGTCTTTTGCGTCGAAGCATTGCCGTCTTTGAGTTAGCAAGGCCGGTTCCGGCCAAGCTGCCGGTGGACGATTAACGTTCGTCAGGGCGATGAGGCGAGGCGGCGGGTTCGTAGCGCAGGTGAAATGAGGTTTCGATAGCACTCCAGGCGCTCATGCTTACCAGGAACACAAGGATGGATAGCGGCAGTCCGAAAAAGAGGGCGAGTGCCAAAAGATGCAGATGTGTGCGCCGGCGCAAGCGAATCCTTCTTTGCTGCCGCATGTGAGGACGTCTCTTCACGGTAGCGAGAGGCCGCTTTCAAAGACATAGCGCACCAACTGTGACCGCGTTCGGACAGCTGTCTTTTCGAAGAGCTTTTGCAGCAGCGCTTTCACACTGCTTTCCGAGACAGCGAGTTGGCTGGCAATCTCCTTGTTGCTGAGGCCCTCGGTGATCCAGCGGAGCACGAGTAACTCCTTCGATGTGAACGCCGCCTGAGTGACTGCGGGATCGGCAGGCGGCGCTTCCATTAGCAGTTGGCTCACTCCGCTGGAAATCCACGTTCTGTGCTGTAGAGTTCTGTCAATCGCAAGAAAAAGGTCCGACGCTGGTTCCGATTTGAGGAAGACGCTAGCAGCCAGCGTTTGAACTGCTTCGTGCAGCTCGGCCCTGCCTGCACCCGCTGTGAGCAGGATGACGGCGACTGAGGGCAGCGCCTGGCGGATTGCGCGCAGCACCGTCAGCCCATTTTTCGACGGATCAGAACTGCTTAGCTGAAAGTCGATCAGCCCGATGTCGAATGCAGAGCCGGAGTTGCAATAGGAGATAGCTTCCTGCGGCGTGGATGCTTCCGCGACAACCTGAAAGCGCGCTTCCGCTTCCAGCACTCGTTTCAAGCTCTCACGGAAGAGTATGTGGTCATCGACAAGCAAGATGCGGATGGGCGTACCGGATGGGCGGTTCATAACGATGCCACCTGCAAGGCGATGACGAAGGTCGCGCCGGGGTTCAGCCCCTCGTACACGATCTCTCCCTGGAAGCTATGCAGGATAGCCCGCGAAAGGTAAAGGCCAAAGCTGACCGTACTTGGAGCAGCCCAGAAGGGACGGAAGAGATCATCGGGCACGGCGACACCCGGCCCGTTATCGCTGATCCGGATGTGAACACTTTGTTCGGTTCGATTGAGATCCACACGCACGCGCGCATTCGCAGTGGATGCAAGGGCGCTTTGCGCGTTTCGAAGTACGTTGAGGAACACCTGCATCAGGCCATGCTGGTCCGCCCATACGCTGGGCAGATCGGTGGCTACATTCCATTCCAGGGCGATATCGTGTTCGCGCATCATTGCCTGGGCTACGATGCGCAACTCTTCAAAGCAATGCTGTAACGGAAGCATGACAGCAGTGCGTTTGACCTGCGAAATCTCTACCGAAGCCATGCGTTCCAGGGTCGATGTGAGTTGTTGCAGTGCGAGAAAGTCCGGAGCTTCGCCCAAGGAAGGCGTGTTCGCCAGCAGGTTGCGCTGCACCAGGCGAATGGCACTGCTGACGTTGCGAATCTCGTGTGCGACAGCCCCAACCGCGAGGCGCGAGTTGTTGAGCAGTTGCTCCAACGCGGACTCTTCCCGGTCACGCAAATTTTCAGAGGCATCCACAATGATGGCCGCGGTCCTTGGACCATCCGTCGTCGTGTACGTGGAGAACCAGACCTCTGCCAGGAATGGCGCACCGTCATCGCGGAAGCCTTGTGTTTGCATCATGGTTCGCACTGGACGCTCTGGGTGCGGACGATGCGATACGCGTGCCAGCGCGGGCAGGAACGCGCCGATCTCTGCCCCCAGCAGCGCATTACCCGCCGTTGGCGCTTCGTGAAACATCTGCTTCGCTGCGTGATTTGCCTGGACGACGACGCCGCGTCCGTCGAGCGTAAGGATCGCAAGGGCGGAGCTGCCAATGAGCAGGCTCAGCTGTTCTTCCACTTCGCGACGCGCGCGGTTCTCTTCCTGCAGTAACTCGATGTGTAGGCTTTCTGACTGGCGCTTCGAAAGCACCTCGCGAATGTAGAGTCCTTCCGCGGCAAAGGCAATGAAGGAGAGCAGATCGCGAGGGATGCCCGCGGATGCATTCCACACAAAAGCGTCCGAGATCTCCGCAATGCCGGTGCAGAGCGCAGCCGCGGCGATCATTTGCCAGCGGGAAGCCACTGTGCCGATCATGGCCATCGGTACGAGGTATAAGAAGCTCAGCGGCACGCCATAGGGCAAGTTCCGATCCAACACCGCGATGGCCCCGGCAATGAGGAGGGCGATGAGCGCAGTTGCTACGGGATGTTTTCTCGGGTGAAACATATGCGGACTCCTTCATGATCCTGCTGTCAGGGACGCTTGTTCTCTCACATATCGAAAGATCGGCTTCCAGTATCGAAAGATCAGCGTTGGATGCCCGCTGGTGCAAGGCTGTCTCCATAGACTCGCACTATGGGAAACCGCCGTAAAAGGAGCACTGAACGCAGGCATACGATTCGTCGAGTACAGGTTGTTCTCTGGAGCATCGCCGCGATTGCATGCCTGCAGGGGTGCCACAGCAAGGAAGCGAAGCAGGACGCGGCAGAGGCTCCGCCCAGCACGCCACAAGTCGTCGAAGCCGGAACGGACAACACCGTCCATGTCGATCAGGCAACGCGTTTTCCGCTGGTGGCCGCGGAGCAGCGCTCGGCTTTCGATACGCTGAACGTGACGGGCGCGGTGCAGCCGGATGTATCGCGCGAGGTGCCGGTACTCTCCATTGCGAACGGGCGCGTTACTGCTTTGCATGTGGGGCTGGGCGACACGGTGCGCAAGGGCCAGCTTGTGATGGACGTTCAGTCGCCCGACGTTGCACAGGCTTTTATGAGCTACCAGACGGCACTGGCGAACGAGCAGCTCGCCAAGACAATCCTGACGCGCGACCAGTTGCTGTATGACAAGGGCGCTATCGCGAAGAGTCAGCTGGACGTCGCTGAGAACAGTGAGACCGATGCGCTCGCAGCCAGAGGCGCCGCCGAGCAGGAGCTACGCATTCTGGGGGTGGACAAGGATCATCCCAGCGACACCGTACACGTGTATGCGCCGATCCCCGGGATCATCGTTGCGCAAAACACCACGGCGGCCGGTGCGGCCGGTATCACATTCGCCGGCGCCGCAGGTTCACTTACGATCGCGGATCTGTCGCATGTCTGGGTGGTGTGCGATGTGTACGAGAACGACCTTGCGAGCGTCCACCTGGGTGAGAACGCAGAAATCCGCCTGAGTGCCTATCCGGATAAGGTGCGCAGCGGAACCATCTCCGACATTGGCGCGATCCTCGATCCGTCCATCCGCACAGCCAAGGTTCGCATCCAGGTGCAGAACCCTGACAACCTGCTCCGGATTGGGATGTTTGCTACGGCGACCTTCCACGGTGCGCGAGCGCACAACGCGATCACTGTTCCCGGAACGGCGATTCTGCATTTGCATGACCGCGAGTTCGTCTACATGCCGGGAGATGCAGCAGGGACTTACCGGCGTATTGCCGTGCGATCTGGGCAAACGCTGCCAGGCGGCGCGGTGGAGATCCAGGCGGGTGTAAGCGCCGGGCAGCAGGTGGTCGCCAATGCGCTTGAGTTGCAGAACACGGCAGGCCAGTGATGATCCGGAAATTCGTAGACTTCGCGCTCGACAACCGGTTCATTGTCCTGGTCTTTGCGGCGCTGCTGTTTGGATGGGGCGCAATCTCGTTCCACAACCTGCCTGTCGAGGCATACCCAGACGTCGCGAATAACTACGTCACCGTGATCACGCAATGGCCGGGGCGGGCAGCGGAGGAGGTAGAGCAGCAGGTTACGGTTCCGCTGGAGATTGGCTTTGCCGGCATTCCGCACATGGCACACCTGCGCTCCACATCGCTTGCAGGACTGTCGAGCGTCACGATGATCTTCGACGATGACAGTATCAACGACTGGAATCGTGAGAAGGTTGTCGAGCGCATGACGCAGGTCACGCTGCCCAACAACCTGCAGCCGCAGATCGGCACGGACTGGAGCCCCGTTGGGCAGATCTACTGGTACACGCTACAGAGCAAAAATCCCGCCTACGACACGATGGCCCTGAAGAGCCTGGAGGACTGGACGCTTGAGAAGAACCTGAGGACAGTGCCCGGCGTGGTCGATGTTTCAAGCTTCGGCGGTCCCACACGCGAGTACCAGGTGATCCTCGATCCGGTGAAGCTCGTGTCGTACGGGCTGAACATTGCACAGGTCAAGCAGGCTCTGGCGGCGAACAACACCAATGCCGGCGGCAGCTTTATCGAGCAGGGCGCGCAGCAGATCAACGTGCGCGAGGTGGGTTTGTTCCGCAACACAGACGACATCGGGAATACGCCGCTTAAAGCGCAGAACGGCACCGCGCTGCGTGTGCGGGATATTGCAACGGTCGTGCAGGGGCCAAAGATACGCCTGGGCCAGATCGGCAGGACGATTCGATCAGCCGATGGGAAACTCATCGATGACCCAGATGCGGTGGAAGGCATTGCTCTGTTGCAGAAGGGCGCCAACTCCGACGAGACCCTTGAAGGCATACATGCCAAGGTGGACGAGCTGAATGAGCGTGTGCTGCCCAAGGGCGTGAAGATCGTACCGTTCCTTGACCGCTCCAACCTGTTGCACCTGACGACGCACACCGTGCTGCACAACCTTACCGAAGGCATTGTGCTGGTCGTCATCATTCTGTTTCTGTTTCTCGGAAACCTGCGTGGCGCGTTGATTGTGGCCATTACGATTCCGTTCGCGCTGCTTTTCGCATCCATTTGCCTTGACCTGCAGCACATTCCGGCAAACCTGCTGTCGCTGGGTGCGCTGGACTTCGGCATGGTGGTGGATGGGGCCGTTGTGATGGTGGAAAACATCGTTCGCCATCTGAGTCATAACAGGCGCCAGGACCTTACTGTAAGTGAACAGATACGGATGGCCGCGCATGAAGTACAGCGGCCCGTGTTCTACGCCATCGGCATCATCATCACGGCCTACCTGCCTATCTTCACGCTGCAATCCGTTGAGGGACGGCTCTTCAAGCCGATGAGTTGGACCGTAGCCTTCGCACTGCTTGGCGCGCTCATCTTCTCCATGCTGCTTGCGCCCGTGTTAGCCAGCTTTTTGTTCCGGAACGGCACCACCGAGTGGGAGAATCCCGTGCTGCGCTGGCTGACGGGACGCTACCGCGTCGCGGCACAGTGGGCCATTGAACACCGCTACGTCACGGTGGGCGTTGCTGCTGCGGCGCTCACCACATCGATTGTTCTCGTCGCGACCGGTGTCGTGGGGTCAGAGTTTCTGCCGCATCTTGATGAGGGAGCCATTTGGGCGCGCGGCACACTGGCGCCTTCGACAGGTCCGACGGAGAGCCTTGCTGTCGCAAACAAGGCTCGCATCATGCTGTCGTCGTTTCCTGAGGTGAACCAGGTCGTCAGCCAGATTGGCAGGCCCGACGACGGCACGGACACGACGGGCTTTTTCAACACCGAGTACTACGTCGACCTGAAGCCGAAGGACGAGTGGCGTGGTGTCTTTCGCGAGAACAAAGACGAGCTGATCCACGCCATGAACCGGCAGCTCAGTCAACTGCCTGGCGTCATCTGGAACTTCTCGCAACCCATTTCAGACAACGTGGAAGAGGCTGTGAGCGGCGTAAAGGGCGAGTTGGCAGTGAAGCTGTACGGTACGGACCTGAGGACGCTCGAGTCCAAGGCAGACGCGATTGTCGGCGTTATGAGTTCGATCCGCGGCATCCAGGATCTTGGGCTGTTCCGGGTGATCGGTCAGCCGAACCTGAACTTCGTGGTGGATCGCGACGCCGCTGCGCGCTTCGGCATCAACGTTGCCGATGTACAGGATGCGATTGAAACGGCAGTCGGCGGCAATGCCCCAACGCAGGTCCTGGATGGGGAAGCGCGCTACGACGTGACGACGCGCTACGCAGGGCCGTATCGTTCCACGCCCGAAGCCATCAACGACGTTCGCATCGTTGCACCGTCTGGCGAGCGCGTATCGCTGGCGCAGCTGACGAAGCTGCAAACGAGCGATGGTGCTGAAGAGATCTACCGTGAAAACGGACTGCGCTATGTGGCCATCAAGTACTCGGTGCGCGACCGCGATCTTGGATCGACGGTGGAAGAAGCCATTGCGAACGTATCGAAACAGGTGCCTCTGCCCGCCGGCTACAAGATTGACTGGGCAGGTGAGTACGAGAGCCAGAAGCGTTCCTCGCGCCGGCTGCTTATCGTGCTGCCCATCACCATCCTGTTGATCTTCATCATCCTGTACACGATGTTCGGTTCGGCAAAGTGGGCCACGTTGATCCTTGCAAATGTGGCCATGGCGCCAATCGGGGGCCTGCTGGCCTTGCTTGCCACAGGCACCCATTTTTCCGTTTCGTCCGGTGTCGGTTTCCTTGCGCTCTTCGGTGTGTCGGTGCAGACGGGCATCATCATGCTGGAGTACATGAACCAGCTCCGTGCAAACGGCGACGACCCGGAAAAGGCTGCCATTGAAGGCGCTGTACTACGCCTTCGGCCCATCCTGATGACGATGCTGGTGGCAACGCTGGGGCTGCTGCCGGCGGCACTCTCGCATGGCATCGGTTCGGATTCACAGAGGCCATTCGCCATTGTGATTGTCGGCGGACTGGTGGGCGCGCTCATCATCAACGTTTTCCTGCTGCCCACCCTCTATGTCTGGCTCTCAAGCAGCGCCGACATACTGCCCAGCCAGGACGAGGAGTTTGCGTCATGAGCCATTTCATTCCGCGTCTCTGTCTATCACTTGCTTTGTTAACGGCGTCCATCCCAGCCAGCTATGCGCAGGCTGCGGGTGCTGCAGGAAGTGCCGCGGGCGCCGGCGCTTCCGGTAGTGGTGCTGTCGGCGCAGCTTCGCAGGCGGGCGCTCCAACGGGACAAAGCGGCGCCGGTTCGACCGGCACACGAGGAGCGACGCAAAGCGGTGCGTCGCAGGAGCCCGGCTCGGGGCCTGCGGGCTACGCGGCTGCCGCCTCACCGGGAAGCGACCCGCGTGTACCTCCAGCTTCAAAGCCGGGCGCGCTCACGTTGCGACAGGTGCTTGAGCGTGCACGCCAGAACAATCCAACGCTGCTGGCGGCGGCACAGAATCTCCGCGCCGTCCGCGCGCAAGAGCTACAGGCCGGCGTGCGTGCGAATCCTTATTTCGGCGTGGCAGCCTCCGACGTCTCAGAACCTGCCTATCAGAACAACCCTTACAACTACGCCGTGCAGGTCTCGCGTTTGTTTGAGCGCGGCGACAAGCGCGCATACCGCCTGGACAATGCGCGCGCAACCACCGCACAGACCGAGGCGCAGCTACAGGACACGGTCCGCCAGACCGAGTTGTCCGTCCGCCAGGCCTTCACGACCATGCTCATCGCTAAGGAAGCGCTACAGCTTTCGCAGGCGCAGCTCAAAGACTTCCGTCATGAAGTGGAGATCGGCAATGAGCGCTACAAGGCCGGCGATCTCGGCAAGCTGGACTTCGAGCGGCTTGACCTGCAGCTTGGCTCGTTTGAAGCCGATGAGCAGAATGCCGAGATTACCGTGGAGCAGGCAGCGGATCAGTTGCAGACGCTGATGGGCGTGCAGGCCTCTTCACCCGATTTCGATATCACCGGCCTGATCGTTCCACCGCCGCTGACGCAGACCCATGAAGAGGTACTGGCCACAGCGCTGCAGCGGCGTCCGGACTTGCGAGCGGCGGAGTTCGCCGTGACGGCGGCGGATGCCACCGCGAAGCTCGCCATCTCACAGGGCAAGGCTGACCCCACACTCGAAGTGGAATACGACAGGACCGGCACTGAGAACTCCGGCGGCTTCAACGTCAACATTCCCATTCGTATTTTCGACAAGAATCAAGGCAATAAAGAGACGACGCGCCTGCAGGCAGACGCCGCCCGGCTTACCGTGCAGGCCACACGAAACCAGATCCATTCTGATGTGAACCAGGCGTGGAGCGCCTACATTCACGCGAAGGCTCTCTCGACCCGCTTCGGCGATCATTATCTTGACGAATCCGCTGACGTGCTCTCCATCGCGCGCTACGCCTTTGACCATGGTGGACTCGCGCTGATCGATTATCTTGACGCACTGCGTGACGCACGCTCCTCCACAAGCGATGCCCTCAATGCCTACTCGCAAACGTGGATGGCAATCCACACGCTTAGCGCAGCCACCGGGACAGACCTTGCACCTTAGGTGATTCGGGAGCCACAGATTTTATCAAGCAACGAAACGGGGCCTAGATGGACTGGTGCACTCACCCGACGATGACGCTCGTGGGGATCGCCGGCCCTATCAGGCGGCGAGATTGCCCGTGATCTGGCGCAGCAATCCTGTCACATCTTCCGGCAGTTGATTGCCACGCCACGCCACGTGCTGGTCTGGCCGGATGATAGCCATCTGCGCCATGTATCGGCGATTTAGGCGAGCATCCTGGGGCGCAATCAGTTTCAGGGGAAGGCTAAGGGCATGGGCTGCTGAGTAGAGGTCGTTCCTGTCAGGATTGCAGTTCGATGCATTCTCAATTTTCGTGAGCTGCGGCCCATTCAATCGCATGGCGAAGATGATGTCGGAGGGGTAATCGGGCGGCAGCCTGGAGGCGCGGCGCAGGTTCTCGGCAATGCCCCAGCGGCGCAGATGCTCGCGTGTGCGGACATTGGTCGTCTTCGCTCGCGGGTTCTTGCCGACGCGGTCGTTCTGCTCGATGACCATGCAGCGCAAGCCACGCGTTCCCAGCTCAATGGCAAGCGCCAGCCCGACCGGACCGGCGCCGATAATGAGTACCTCTGTTTCTTGCGTCTCGATCATACCGCCTGCTTTTCCCTGCCTTGGGACGTCGAATAATGTCCCGCAGACGCTGGGATGCAGGCCAGCAGAAGGGAAAATGAACGCGTTCAGAAAAATTGATGGAAAGGGGATACGCTTGTCAAGCGGTTTCAAGTGAGCGTGCCGGCGTTGTCTTTGGCCGGATCACAGCCCGAGTTCCGTCAACGGCTCGACTGGACGTTTTCAACTGCACGTTGGCGGTGACAACCCTGCCCGGCTTTGTGAATTCGGAATCCGTTCTCAGATTGAGCCCGGTGGTCAGCAGCTTCAGGATCTCCGCGAAGTCGCGTAAACCAGAACGCCACTCTGGATGTTCGACCGATGCCAGCCACCAGCGCAGGGCGGCCGAATAGGCAAAGAAGATATGACGGGCGATCAACCTGGGCCCCTGTGTTGATCCGATCTCACCGGACAGCTGCGCCTCTGCAACTACCGCCTCCATGCCGCGGATGAAGCGGTCACGAATGGCGAGATGTTCTGCAAGGTGAAGGCCCGGCGTATGCTGTAGAACCTCACTGAGCAAAATACGCGAGAGGACCGGTTCGCTGCCGAAGAGCCGATAGTTCGGCTCGACCATGCCCATAATCTTTTCCGTAAAGTTTTGCCATGGCCTGGGTGCTGCCAGCGAAGTGTCGCACGCAACGCTTGCCTCCTTGTTGAAGACCAGGTAGATCAAATCGCGCTTATCACTGATGTAGTTGAAGAGCGTTCCAAGCCCCAGACCTGACCGTTGCGCAACCTGCCGCAGCGTCGTTGCGTCATAGCCATGTTCCGCGAACATGGTTCGAGCGGCCATCATGATCCGGTCCTGGCGCTCCAGTTTGGACTGTTCGCGCACTCCCTCTTTTTTCACGTTCACGACCGGTTTGCGCCCTGCTGTAGTCAAAGGTTCTCCTTAGCTACGAATTTTAGAGCCTTCCTCCTGATACTGTGGCTTCGAAGAATCCGGGTGAATTCCAGCAAATCGTTCACCGCGTGCGTACTACCGCAACAGTAGATAGGGAACGAGTTCACAAGCGCCATACACGCGTGCCGGCTTTCACTACCCGAAGCGTCCGTTGCTTGACAAGCATGCGCCCTCTCACCGAATCTCGTTTTGCGAACACGTTCACATTCCACCAGGAGCCTGCGATGCCTGCTGCACACGAAAGAAACTCGTCCCTGGACATTGCTGCTCCCATGGACCGCGACTGGCTCACGGTGGTCTGCTGCGGCATTTGCCTTCTGCTCTCCGTCGGCAGCCTGCTCATTTATGTCTTTGGCGTCTTTGTTCGCCCACTCTCCGGGGAGTTTCACTGGACCCGGACGCAGGTATCCATTGCCCTTGTCACAGGCGAGTTCGCCGTCGCTTTGACTGCCCCGCTGTGGGGTTGGCTCATCGACCGCTTCGGTCCTCGCCGCGTCATCCTGCCCTCGGTTGTCGGCCTCTCGCTCGCCTTTGCGTCGTTATCGCTGCTGACCCCGCATCTTTGGCACCTTTACCTGCTCTATGCGCTGTTTTCGTGCTTCGGCGGCGGCGCTTCTCCCATCGGCTATGCGGCGGTCCTGGTGCGCAGCTTCGAGCGACGGCTCGGTTTGGCACTTGGGCTGTCCCTGATGGGGATCGGTCTTGGCGCCGCGCTGCTGCCCTCGCTTGCCACCTGGTTTGTTGGCCACTACGGATGGCGAAGCGCCTATGCGGCCATCGGTCTTATTACGCTGATTGTGACGGTGCCTGCCGCTGCCGTCGCTACGCGCATTGCGCGGTTTCCGCTGCCGAACCGGGTTCGCGATCGCGTTGCTATCGCGCCCCTGCTGTGGACGCGCGCGTTTCTGGTGATGTCCGCGGTGCTGATGTTGATCTCCATCGCCGCCGGCGGTACCTTTGCCAGCCTTGTGCCCATGCTGGTGGACCGCGGCAACAATCCTACGGAGGCGGCGCGGATTGCCGGGCTGGCCGGTCTCGCGGTTATCGCCGGTCGCGGCGGCATCGGCTGGTTACTTGACCGGTTCAACGCGGCACGTCTGCTCGCGCTGATCGGCCTTGCGGTGGTCACATCGCTACTGCTGCTCATCTACGCGCACGGCAAGCTGCCGGATGCTGTTGCCGCTCTCCTGCTTGGTCTGGTGCTCGGCGCGGAGGTGGATTTCACCGCGTTCCTTGTGCGCCGCTACTTCGGCAATGCAGCCTTCAGCCGCCTGTACGGCATCGCCTTTGGGCTGTTTGCTTTGTCGATCGGCATCGGTCCGTTGGTGCTGGGCATGAGCTTTGACCGGACCGGCCGCTACAACCCCGGCCTGTTGCTGTTCGTCGCCCTAAGCCTTGTGGCAGCGCTGGTCACGTTTGCCATGCCGGCGTACGCCACGCCCAAACACGAGACGGCAGCTGCCAGTGTCTGACGGCTCTTCCCGTGCGCGCATGGTAGGTGAACATGTTCACCATCTGCAAACGCAAATCCGCGCATCGGGAAGACCGGAAGCGTCTCGCGCGAGATATGGAGCAAGCTCGAGCCGAAGCCAGAAAGAGATGAGGAAGAGGATGCCGTATCGGCAAATAGAACGCCGAGGCTGACGATGGAGTACCGAGGTGCCACGTAGTTCCAGGACGTGTCCTTGTATGTGTCCTGGACAGATCTGAGAGAATCTGGTCGCCTTATACGTTCTTAGAATATGGTGGCCAGAGACGGAATCGATTACCGTTACATACCGCAAACTAGTTGAAGAACGCGGCAGCAATATGCGACCGCACAGCATTGTGTACGCAGGCAAAGAATCACCAGCACCGTCTCCCTTGGTTCCTATGAGCAGCCGGGTGCGGAGCAAGCCTTCTTTCGGGCAGACATCTTGGAGATGGCTAACGCAGCTGGCCATGCCTTTGACATTCCCGCAAAGCCAGTGCATCAACCGAATTGCTTGATCCCGCTTCAACGGGTGTCTCTCCAGCCGATCTGCATGACCCTTTCCTTCCTGCATGATCCACACACCCATTCGAGTCACAGCATGCCAAACTGGGTTAGCTTTTCGTAGAGAAGCTTCGATGGATTCCCAGCCGCCGAGCGGCGTTAGATTTGTTGCCGCGAGACGCCTTCAGCGCCTGCTCGATGAGATGACGTTCCCAACGCGCGACCGCATCATGGAAGGGCATCGCATCGGCTGCTTGAGCGTCGAAGATGCCTGGCCCTGCACTCTTCTCTCGCTAACTCTTCTTGGATGAGGTCGGCTGTTATAGCCCGGCCCCCGGCTTTGACGGCAGCCCGCTCGATCAGGTGCTCCAACTCTCGCACGTTGCCTGGGAAGGAATAGTCTTGGAGAGCCACGACGGCATCGGCAGCAAGGCCCGTCGAAGCGAGTTGATTTCGTTGCGTGTAACGCGCTAGGAAATACTCAGCCAATGGAACTTGGGCCGAACAAGAACGGAAAGAAATGGTGATGATCACTACCGAGATCGGGCACGTTGTTCTGCCGCTGATTGTCGCCATCAGCATTGCTCTGATGCTGACACGTCCGCGCGGAATCCCTGAAGTCTGGTGGGTCTCAGGAGGAGCGCTTGTTTTGATAGCGTTGCGGCTTGTGCCGCTGAAGTTGGCCGGACAGGCCGTCGCAAAGGGCAGCGATGTGTACCTGTTCCTCATCGGCATGATGCTCCTCAGCGAGCTGGCGAGGGAACAGGGCGTCTTTGATTGGGTGGCTTCAATCGCGGTACGCGGGGCCAACGGCAGCTGCTCGCGTCTCTTCCTGCTTGTCTATGGAGTGGGAACGCTGGTGACGATTTTCATGTCGAACGATGCTACCGCAGTTGTGTTGACGCCGGCGATCCTGACGGCAGTACGCAAGGCAAGAGTCTCGCCGCTTCCGTACTTGTTCGTCTGCGCGTTGATTGCAAACGCCGCAAGCTTTGTACTCCCCATCTCAAATCCCGCCAACCTGGTCGTCTTCCACGCCGGTATGCCCCCCTTGGGGACATGGCTTGCGGACTTCGGCATCCCCTCGCTTTTCTCGATCCTTGTGACATTTTTCGTCATGCGCTTTCTGTTTCGCGACGATCTCTGCAAGAGCATCGAGTGCGAGGTAGAAGATGTGAAGCTGACCAGCAACGGCCGGCGGGTCCTCGCAGGTCTCGCGCTGATGATTGCAGTGCTTCTGACGGCCTCAGCACTGAAGAAAGATTTGGGACTGCCGACGTGCCTTGTTGCGCTGGTGATCACCGCAGTCGTCTCCGTGAAGGCAAAAAGCAATCCCGTCAGGCTTGCCCGCGAGATTAGTTGGGCAACGCTGCTGCTCGTCGCCGGCCTGTTTGTCTTGGTCGATGCTGTTGAGAGTCAGGGAGCTTTGAAGCTGACCCAAGAGTGGCTTGCATGTGCATCGCATTTGGGCCAGAACGCCGGTGCGCTCGTTGTCGGCTTTGTTGTGGGCGTAGCGAACAATATCGTGAACAACCTTCCGTTGGGACTGATTGCGGGGGGCACGATTCAAGCCGCTCATACAAAAGGATTGATTGCCAATGCCGTTCTGATCGGTGTGGATCTAGGGCCCAATCTCTCGGTCACCGGCTCGCTGGCCACGATTCTGTGGCTGCTTGCACTTCGCAAGGACTCGGGTGGAGACGCAGGTGGAGAGAAACTCGACGTGAGTTTCTGGAAGTTCTTGAAAGTGGGTGTAGTTGCAATGCCTGTGGCGCTGTTTGCCGCGCTCGGCGGAGCAATCTTGATGAACATGCTGGTCGGAAAACACTAAACACAGAGGAGAGTCTTATGAGTGCGAACGCCGGATGGATCATTCCCTTCATCCTCATCGGAGGTGCGCTGTAGAGTTGCGGTGCGGCGATGAACGGTCACCTCAACAAACATGTCGTCAACCCGTGGCTTGCTTCGGCTATTTCATTTGCGCTCATTACCTTCTTTTTCGCTGGCGCTTCGTTGATCCATCCCCACCCACTGCCTACTCAGAAGGACTTGGCAGAACTACCTTGGTGGGCAGTCGTTGGCGGCTTGGTAGGAGCAGTGCAGGTCTATGCTGGCCTTACGCTGGTCAATAAAGTGGGCGCAGGACCATTCGTCGGGTTTACTGTGACCGCTGCGCTGATCACTTCGCTACTGATCGACTATTTTGGGTGGTTCAGAATGCAGGCCCATCCGCTGAACGTTGGTCGGATAGTAGGTGGCGTCCTGCTGGTTGGCGGAATCAGCCTCATCGCAAAGTTCTGAGAAATTCAGTCGTCAGGCAAACGCCGGGCAGGGATGCCTTTAGGTCGTCTGTTGACAACCTTAAGTGGGTTCCCCAGAAGCGGGCAAGATATGGCCGTACGATGGTGTCTCCAGAGTTTCGAAAGCTGGATGTCCGAAAAGGTAACCCTGAAAGTAGCGGACGCCCTCGCTGGCCAGCCACGCATATTGCTCCGTGGTTTCGACACCTTCGGCGACAAGATCGATTCCAAGGTCGCGGCACACTTGTATGACGGCACGAACGATAACCTGCCGTGGGCCTCGACTTTCGATGTGGTGAATGAGGCCTCTGTCGATCTTGATCTGATTAGGTTGGAAGTCGGCCAAGAGACTTAAGCCGGCGTAGCCTGCACCGAAATCGTCGATTGCCATTTTGAAACCCATGCCTTGATACAGATTCACCATCCTCGCGAACTCTGAAGGATCGTGGACGATCTGACTCTCCGAAACCTCCAGCACGATGCAATCCAAAGGGAGGCCTCCACGATTTGCAGCCTCAAACGTTGTCCGGATTCTCCTCTCGGGCGAATACCTGCTATTGGCGAGGATATTCAAGTTGAGATTGCAAGGAATTTTTAGCTTCACGGCCAAGTCGATTGCCGTGGTTCGGCAGCGCTGGTCGAAAAGGTTGAGATCGGTCGGAGCAATCTGCTCGAAGATTTGAGCTGCTGTTTCATTGCCGGCCGAGCCACGTACCAAAGCTTCGTACGACAGGATTTCATGGGTCTTTGCATCGACGATGGGTTGGAATGCGAAACTGATGGGTTTTCCCGCCGCCTGCTCTGCGGAAAGCCGTGCCGGCTCTGAGATCTCTACGACATGGGAACGTTTTGCGCTCATATCGTCGATTTCACCGCGAGGTCAGCCAAGGTCAGTCCCCAACGTCCCTCGCAAAAGGCCAGCAACAGTTTCTTTGCGCGCCCGTTGGGAAGCTGTGAGACTGACAGCATCCCGCTTGTCGGATCGGCCAGCAGGACGAGTTGGCGAAGCTTGTCCCCGGAAAGATCGATCAAACTCATGGACCAATCCCGGAATTCGCGCGCATGAATGGACTCGAATATGATTCGCGTCACTTCCTTGTGACGCTGATCGCCCTCGATTGCGGCATATAGTTGTTCAATCACTGCCGCTTCGCCTTCCAGTATTTGAAAGAATCGACCGGACATATAGACAAGAATTCCTGTCACACCGAGACCCTGATTTTTCACACGGGCACCCTGGATCAGGGTTGCAAGTTGAGCCTCGCTGAAGGGACGCGTAGCCGTGCTTGCGTAGATGCAGTGAACGAGTGAGACCATTTCGGAAACCTCTCAGCCAAGCAGGCGGCCCTCGAGGTCATACAGGAGTTATCTAGATGGAATTCGGAAGTGGAAGCGGTCCTCGAGAACCGAATCAGTGTGTCCACTATAGGCTTCTTTGACGGGAGCGCTCATGCGGATACATGGATTCTTTGCTGTTTCTTAGCTTTTCAGGATATGTGGGCTAACTCTTGCCAGAATGCGCTCTCTGTACATCATTTCTTCCGCGCACATTCAGCTGAACAGTTTCGTCGTCGGCGTATCCCGAGGTATACAGCACTTTGGTCTCCGGCCTGATGGTTGCAAGACCTTCCGTGAGTACAGACCCGCTAAACCCAGACATCACGATATCCGTGATCATCAGAGGAAGCGGGTCGATATGTTCTCCTGACGCCCCAATATAGGCGATACCGGCACGCGACTTTATCCTCCGACACTATGAACGGTCCTTGAGCCCGGACATGCTGATCTCGTGTTTCACTTCTTGATGGTCCGAATCGGAAATTGGCTGCTAGCGAGCGTAGAGGTTAGATAGTCTTGTGCTCCTTTATGCACTTACTCTTAACTAACCTGCGGCGGTCTGGTCAGTACGATTTAGTTTCTTCTTGCCTATCCGACACTCTTTCCTCTCCTCCATCGAGGGAAAGCTCAAAGACAGTGCCGCGTCCAATGGCGCTTCCTGTTCCTTGCGGGTCGAGAGCGGGGGCTACCGTTGCCTCAACCAACGATCGGTCATCGGGATGCACCACTGAGAGGAAATCTTCGTATCGGAATGGAGCGTCAGCAGAGAGACCGAAGACCTCTTTACATTTGGGAGAACTGCTAAGTTCGCTCTCAGGTAAGGACAGATGCCAGGTGCCGATGCCAGCCGTCTCGGCGGCCAGTTGCAGCGTTTCTTCGATTTGCAAGACGGCACCGGGTTCTGGATTCCATAAGATACATTCTGCGCTAGCCGTCCATAGCGCAGAACATTGTCCTTTGTACTTGTAGTAAGTCCGCTGCCTTGGTTCACCGGGCTGTTGTTCGAGCGCGAATGAAAGCTTTGCTCAGTGCTCCAATAATGCCGGATTGTTGATGGTACCGTTTGACCCTCCGGAACTCTCTTTGCCTAAGTTTCGCGCTTCATCCTAACTTAAATGTGTAACTTATGCGACAAAGCGTATGCTCAAGCTAGCTGGGGACACTCGGACACTCGTCTGCGACCACTTGGAGGTTCAATGGCGTTGGCGAGGGTACTTGTAGTTGACGATAGCGAACCGATCCGTTTGAGTCTTTGCACCATTCTTGAGAAGCATGGTTTCGAGGCGACTGCCGCGGCTGACGCAAAAGAAGCATTGAGGCTGATCAGCTCACAAAACTTCGATGTTCTATTGAGCGATCTGCATATGCCTCATGCCGGTGACGGATTGACTGTTGTGAGTGCGATGCGCCATGCCAATCCAGAGGCTGTGACTTTGCTGCTGAGTTCGTTTCCTGAAATGTCCGCTGCGGCCAACGCGATTTTGCTCCAAACCGACGAAATCCTCGTCAAGCCCATGAACGTTCCTGACCTGATCGCCGCGATCACGCAGCGTCTTGCCAAGGGACCGCTTCAAAAGCGCAAGATTGAAACTCTCGCCACCATTCTCGAACGCACGAGAGAAGAGGCGATTCGTGAGTGGTATGAGTGGGTTAGAACAAGAAGATGATTTGATAGCAGTTCCACTCAGCCGCGAATTACGTTGCGAGCACCTGCCCCAGCTCTTTCGCGATCTTGCAAGACGGCTGGGGTCTTTGAAGCCGCTTGGGACTAAGGAGCTGAAGTCTGAAGCCGCCTCAGCTCACGGGCTCGCTCGTCGCAGACAAAATTACACCGCCGCCATGATGGTCGAAGAAAGCCGCATTCTCCAGGTGACGATCTTCCATACATTGCAAAAAAACCTGGGGACGATTGACTTCAGTGTCCTGCTCCTGGGTGTTATGACGATTGCCGATGAAGTGGATTCGCAGTTGAACCAGGCGATGAAGAGCTACATCGCGGAGTCCGTTCAAGACGCATTGCCCGGCTGAGATCCGTTAGAGGCTAAAGCTTTGCCTCGTCGCTCCACGAAGGAAGTCGGAGCTAAAGCTGCCCAAATGGCGGCATTGGGCCGGTTTTCGATGAATCAACTGTGTGTAACGGTGGTGGTGGCCAGAGACGGGATCGAACCGCCGACGCCGGCCTTTTCAGGGCTGCCTTCCAAGTATGCTAAGCGGTTTGGAATCAATGGAAGTTGTTGAAGGGATGGGTTTTACGGGAAATGGCTTTGGGCTTGAATGGGACCATTTGGGCTCATTTCGCTTCTTATGTGTACGCTATTTGTACGTCGGTCCAGTATTTAGGGGGGTGCCGTAGTTCTGGATGAAGGCAAAATCCCCGTAGAATTTGTAAAGATTGGTTGCCGGGGTTGGGGCGGCAGCCTTTCAACCCTTCCGGTTTGGCCGGGTCCTTAATCCGAATCGGACGGGAATTAGATCCGGATTAGACGATACAATAATCCGAGATGGCCGACGCCAATTTCCAGTTCGTACAGAGATTCGCAGCCCGACGCGTGGCCACCGCCCTTACTGACACTCCCGTGGTCATGCTGATAGGACCACGACAGTGCGGCAAGACGACGCTTGTCCAACAGTTCGCCGATAAGAACCGCGAGTATGTGACTTTGGATGACGACACGGTGCTTGAAGCCGCTCGCAACGACCCCGCTGGCTTTGTGCGTGGATTCGATCTGGTAACCGTCGACGAAGTGCAAAGAGCCCCGGAACTTCTGAGAGCCATAAAACGATCCGTTGATAACGACCGCAGGGCAGGCCGTTTCCTGCTAACGGGATCTGCCAACATTCTCACTCTTCCTCAGGTGTCCGAGAGCCTTGCAGGCCGCATGGAAATCGTAAATCTGATGCCGATTTCCAGAGCCGAAATACTCGGCAAAGAGCCCACCTTTCTGAAGATGGCATTCGATGGCAAGTTGGTGAAGCCGGGGCCGGACATCGAGGGCGATCAGCTTGTCCATGCGGTGCTGGTAGGCGGCTACCCTGAGATGCTGCGAAGAGAAGACTCCCGGCGACGTCAGGCTTGGGCGCGCGACTATGTGAAGGCGATCGTACAGAGGGATGTGCGGGATATCGCGGAAGTAGAGAAGCTGGATCAGTTGCCGCGGTTACTCCAGGCACTCGCCCACCAGTCCGGGCAACTTACCAACTTCACTCAAATCGGCGGACAGATCGGGATGGACGACAAGACGACAAGAAAATACACCGGCATCCTTGAACAGCTCTTTCTCGTGCAGCGGGTATCCCCGTGGTTCCGCAATGAACTGAAGCGACTGATCAAGACCCCAAAACTACATTTCGTCGACTCGGGGTTGCTCGCCACCTTGCTGGCATTGACTACTGCGCAGATAGCAAAGGACCGCTCCACGTTTGGTGCGTTGCTGGAAACATTTGTATTTGCCGAAGTCATGAAGCAGATCACATGGTCCGACGAAGGCTATACGCTCCATCACTATCGGGATAAGGATCAGGATGAGATTGACATCGTCGTAGAGGATGAACACGGCGCACTAGTCGGTGTTGAGGTCAAAGCAAGCGCAACCGTCCATGCGAGCGACTTCAAAGGGATCAGGAAGCTGTTGGACATTTGTGGTGATGACCTGAAAGTTGGAATCGTAATGTACGACGGAACGAAGGTGGTCCCTTTCGGGGACCGCCTATTCGCCGCTCCTATATCTTGCCTGTGGGCTTGACGCCTCCATGCCACGGAACTTGCAAAACGCTAAGTTATCGACAGTAAGTAGTTAGCAACCGAAAGAACCGGCAAAACGGACCTAATCGGCGGCCTTTGACACAAACTTTTAGGGCGGGTGAGCTGGGTCGTAGCGGACCAGCTCACCACTACTTTTGTTTAGCGCAGTCGGCACGTCTCCCCTGGTTGGCGAAACCAGCGGAGTGCAATCAATGAAATGGATTGGGATGGACCTGGATAGGGCTGAGCAGAAGCTGGACAGACCAGATGCGGACTACGCCTATGTTCGCAACGGCATCGTCGATTTGTTGCAAGCCGCTCGTGTCGCGTCAGCGCGCAGCATTAACGCGGTCATGACCGCGACGTATTGGGAAATCGGAAGGCGCATCGTTGAATCTGAGATGCGAGGAGAGAACTGGGCGGAATACGGTGAGAAGCTGGTGGAGCAACTCGCCAAGGACCTCACGCGGCGTTTCGGACGCGGGTTCGGCAGAGCCAATCTCTGGCAGATGAGCGGTTTTTATCGAACCTGGCCCGAGAGGAACATTCTCCAGACACCGTCTGGACAATTTGCTCACCCTGCCGCGGGATCGACCATATCGGACTTCACCGCCGTCGCGAACCGCTTCCCGTTACCATGGTGCGCCTATGTACGACTGCTCTCGGTGAGAAACCAAGAGGCTCGCCAATTCTACGAAGCCGAAGCGTTGCGCTCCGGATGATCCGTTCGGCAGCTCGACCGCCAGATTGGCAGCCAGTTCTACGAGCGCATTGCGCCGGCTTGTGAGAAGTAACTTCCCTACCGAAGAGCTGGCTTGCTTCCCCGTTTGGATGGATAAGTTCCAGGCCGATGCGGTCGTCGATTAAAAGTCTCTCTCCGCGCGCAAGACCGATTTGATGCGACGCCGGACCAGAAGCGTCCCGGTTGCGAAATCAATTACCGCATGGTTCGCCAGCATGAAGTCAGCTCCCAAGGAACCCACTGTCTGGCCCGCTACAGATTTTGATCGACCTTGCCCATCGTAAGCGAATGTATCGAAAACCTCAGGCGTCACCTTCCTCATGACTTGTCCGTCGAGCAAAAAACTCAGCGCCCTTTTGCTTCGGTCGGTGGCGCCGGTTGTTCCCGTTGGTCCACCGAATGCTTCTCCGGTGGCGGAATGCGCTATCCCGGCACGGTTGGCAAACCGGACGTCGACAACAGTGTTAGCGACAGTGCTTACCAGAAAGAGGCCGACCGTACCGTTCACAGATACGGATACCAAGGAACGGCCACCAGATTCCGCTCCCTCCATCATCCGATGCGGAGAGTACCCATGAGCTACAAGAAATGCGTCTTGCCCAAGTGCAGAGTCATGTGACGAAGGGAAGATTAAGCGACGGGTTTCGAAATCCACTATCACTGAGTTCTCGATGAGCCACTTTCTTCCAAGCATGCCCTCCATCGAGGGAACGGGCACTTCGAAGATTGAGATTGGCACCCGGCTTGAAACGGAGGCTCCCACCACCAGCGAGTCCAATATAGCTTGACCCTTCCCAAGAGAGCTCACGTGTCCCACTGCGCTGATGCCATAATTGCTGTCGCTGGTCACGGGGGTAATTCCTATGGATTTCGCACGGGCGTGATCCGTCTGGGCGTAAAAGCTGGCACCGCTGTGGACCATCATCTCGAAGGGCTTGCCGTTCAGTTGAGCCATGACGAACGGGCGTGGGCCGGAGATGTCCCGGATGACAAAGGGAACACTTTCTTCCTTGGTATGCGGCTCCTGTTTACCGGCGATAACCCGAATCAGTGAGACTGCAAAAAGACCAGCAAACAAACGAAGACCAAGCATCTTTCCCTTTCAATAGCGTGTGCTCTAGATTCCGGCGGGCCAAGTCAAATGCACACCGCTAGTGTCCGCCAGGCGCTTTTGCGCCGATCTGGAATCCCTTTGTCAGCAAAACGAGAGGTGCAGCAATCAACGTTCCAACGCCCAAAATGTAAAAGCAGTCCATGAAAGCCAGGAATCTGGTCTGGACTTGGAGCTGTTCGTAAATACGACCGGTGGCAGCATGGATCGCGTCCGCCTGGGAGAACCCATGTATCTGGAGATAAGCGGCTAGCTGCTTCATCGAGGTTTGGAACGGCACTGTCGATGCCGTCTGGTTTGCACCGACAATCGACTGATGAAAGCTAGCCCGTCTGTCGCTCATGATCGTGACTAGCGCAATTCCAAAGCTACCTCCCCAATTCCGGAAGAAATTAGTGAGGGAGGACGCCTTATTGTTGTCTTCGGGAGCGAGTTGTGAATAGGCAAGAACCGAAAGAGGAACAAAGAAGAAGGCGTAACCCAGACCCTGGAGCGACCTTGCAAGTGCCCAATGTTGGAAATCGGTATCGAGGCTCATGCGGCTGTAATGCAGGAAGGAGATACCGACAACCATTACAGCGCCAAACAACAAGATCCGGGGTTGGATGATCTTCCGCTGAACTAACTGAGCTCCTAGGGGAGCCAACAACGTGATGACCACCGCCCCCGGGGCAAGAACAAGTCCCGCGTCGATCGCTCGATATCCGAAAAGAGACTGCAGGATTTGAGGAATCATCGTGGTGGAAGCGAACAACCCTACGCCGAAGACGAAGTAGAAGACGTTAGCAATTGCAAAGTTCCGGACCTTCAAGAGTCTTAGGTTGATGATAGGTTCCGGAGTGTGCAGCTCCCAATACACAGCGGCACTGAGACATACGACCGCTATAACGGAACAGCAGCGTATGGTCCTTGAGCCAAACCAATCGTCAATCTGCCCGCGATCTAACAGAACTTCCAGAGCAGCAGAACCGATGCCGACCAGAGCAATCCCGATACCGTCCACCCGCAGCTTTCCATTGACGCGAACCGAAGCGCGCTCTTTGATGAAGGCGGGCGGATCATGTACGAATCGGTTCGTCAAAATGAGCGACAAGATGCCGACTGGAATGTTGATAAAGAACACCCAACGCCAACTGAAGTTGTCAGTGATGTATCCCCCCAACACCGGTCCTATTGCTGGTGCTGTCACGATTGCTACGGTGTAAAGCGCAAACGCCGAAGCCCGCTTAGCAGGCTCAAATGCGTCGACTAGGATGGCCTGCTCGACAGGGGCGAGGCCTCCTCCCCCAATGCCTTGGAGCACACGCGCGATAAGGATCACCTGAAGACTTGGGGCAATCCCACACAGAAAGGAAGTAACGGTGAAGAGAAATACGCATGCCATGTAGTAGTTCTTCCGGCCGAATACGCGCGAAAGCCAGGCTGACATCGGGAGGACTACTGCATTCGCAACGAGATACGTGGTCAATATCCATGTCACCTCATCGAAGGAGCGACCGAGACCGCCAGCGATATATGGCAAGGAAACGTTCGCAATGGACGTATCCAGGAGTTCCATGAAGGTAGCAAGCGTTACAGTCAGTGCAACCACCCAGGGGCTGATGCCGGTGGAGACCTGATGACCTAGATCGATACTTGCGGTACTATCTGCGATCTCAGTCACCATGTACGTCTCCGCTAAATGCGATCAAGACTTTGAACAAGTGGAATGCTCATAGCACAATTGCTGGATCGGGCAAGGGAGAAGGCACTGCTTTCGAGCGCTAGCGGTCTGCACTATGCCTCTGAATCCGCGCATTCACATCAGCTGCGCACGATGGTTTGCAACGAACTCTTCCATTGTCATGAGTGGGCCGCCGGCGATCTCCGATCCTAGGCTGTCGGTTCCGCTGAGAAGTCCCTCCTGCTGATCAATCTTCACCGCCTCGAAGTGCGCTCCCTTTGCGGTGTCGTTCGGAATGCCGAGCAACTCAAGGAACTCGGGAGTAGAGACTTTTTCGAATCGAACGTCTTTTCCGAGAACCCGCGCGATAAGGGCCGCAAGCTCGACGTGGCTATATTCAACAGGCCCGTGTAGGGATAGGGCCTGCCCGACGTGTTTCGCTGGATTCTCAAGTAGACCGACCACGATCCGCGCAATATCGCTTGACGCGATGGGAGCAAAACGGCTTTCTCCATCGAACGGAACGACATAACGCCCCTTGCGGATAAGGGCGGAGATGTAAAGTATCCATTCGGCGAAGAACGTAATCCGGAGGTGCGTTACGGGTATTCCTGACCAGTCAAAAACTTGCTCCGAAAGCCAATGAGCCATCGTTGCTTGGCTTCTCGCGAAAGGCCGAGACTGCTTATGGGACATGTTTACGACGAGTTCCAGTCCTTCTTCTTCCGCGGCCTTGGCAAAGATTACCGAGGCCTCAACTTGTCCGTGCGCCAGAGGATAGACGAAATAGGCACTCCTGACACCCTTCAGCGCAGCCCTGATGTCCCCAATCATCAACATGTCGCCAAAGACAACGTCGGCGCCAAGCTCCTGAAGTGCTCTGGAGCGCGCATCCTGTTTGCGCGCCAATGCTCTTACTCGGTGACCTCTCTCTAGCAAAAGCTTCACCGTTGGCCGTCCAGTGTCGCCTGTTGCCCCGGTAACCAGGATCAGCTTTGTGTCCTCGTCAGATGCTGCACTAAGCTTGCTTACCTGATCAGAATTCATGGCTCGCCTCACTCGATCTTGGGAATTAGAATCACTTCTGCGTTGCTGATTTACGGTTTGGAAGGAGGGCGAGAGTCGAATCCGATCGGCGTGGGGTTGAACTTACGCGCCCAAGCGGAGTCGGCTTGGAGGCACGACGACTTCGATCAACCCTGTTGCAACGTCGTAGACAAGCCCAGAGATCATGAATCCACCAGGGATGTCTTCATTGCTCCTATAGGCTTCAACATCCATGGCCACAGCCTTGCGTGGGTCTGCGATCGCCATAAGATCGAGTTGGGGCCTGCTGACCCCTAGATGGACTGCGAGCAGATCAGGCGTGTGTTTATAACAGCCGATGATGCCGCACTCGGTATGGTGGAGAATGATGAGATCCCACCCTACGCCCATCTCTTGGCCTGCGGCTCTGGTCACGATCGGGAGCAAGACCATGGCTTCGACGAGGGCAGGATTGATCCTGCCGCCAAGATTCCTGTAAATGGCCGCTTCCCCGGACTTCAATCCGAAGACGTCTACCGGATCGACCCTCGGATCGAGGCACCCGATGATGATGGTCTTCGCTGAGGGGATAATCTTTAGATCAGACGAATACCGTTCCTTGGCAAACTCGGCGTTTCGTAGAGTGATTGTGTCAGCGAAGGTCATGATTTCTCCGGAAGCTGATTCCAACGATAGGATCTCTTCGAGGGGGAAGTCTTTGCGGAAGCCGCCAGCGTTTGTCAAAAGAAATGGCTCTCTGTCTGGCTGGTTTGCAATTATTGATTCGCCAGCGCACGATGAACGAACTGAATACACATGGAACCTTCCCCCACGGCCGACGCTACTCTCTTTACGCTTTCAGCCCTCACGTCTCCTACAGCGAACACTCCTGGCACATTTGTCTCTAGGGGATAGGGAGCACGCTGGAGATTCCAGTCTGCAAGCACGCTCGGACCCGTCTTTATGAATCCCTTGGTGTCCAAGGAAAGGCAGCCGCTCACCCAGCTTGTGTTTGGGTCGGCCCCAGCCATCATGAACAGGCGCCGGACCTCATGGTCTTCTGATTCGCCTGTCAAGTGATCCATCCAACGAATACCCTCCAACCTGTCTCCACCCTCCAGAGCCAATACAGTCGTGCGCGTCTTCAGGATGATGGTTGGCGAAGCCTCAATTCTTGAGATCAGGTATTTGGACATGTTGATCTTGAGATTTGGCCCACGAACAAGCAGATAGACTTTAGTCGCGAAACTCGAAAGAAAGATCGCAGCTTGCCCGGCAGAATTTCCGCCTCCGACAATTACAACTGCTTCGCCTTGACACAGAGGAGCCTCTAGTTGTGTCGCCCCGTAATAGACTCCGTTACCATCAAAGCGAGCCACATTAGGGATATCCAATCGACGATAACGAGATCCGGTGGCAACGACAACAGTTCGGGTCTGGATTAAAGTTCCGTCATCGAGCTTGATCCGATAAGGATGCTGCTCGCATTGCACCGTACAGGCGCTTCGAGCAATGGATAACCTAGCTCCAAATTTTTCTGCCTGAATGTAAGCTGCGTCCGCCAACTCTTGTCCTGAAATCCCGAAGGGGAATCCGAGGTAGTTCTCGATGCGCGAGCTCGATCCAGCTTGCCCACCAGGAGCGTTACTCTCAACAACTAATACGTTGAGTCCTTCGGATGCTCCATAAACTGCGGCCGCCAATCCAGATGGTCCAGCTCCAACGATAACCACATCGAACACATCAGTTTGGTCCACCCCAGCGTTCAGGTCGAAACATACGGCTGCTTCCGCATTGCTAGGAGCACGCAGAACCACGTCTCCTCTGCAAATCAGAACCGGAATGTCGGCCACTTCAATACCAAACTGATCTAGAACGCTTTGAATATCGGGATCTTCATCAATGTCCAGATAGGTATAGGGGTGCCCGTTACGTACCAAGAACGAGCGCAAGCGTAGGGTGTCACTGGAATGGGTGGAGCCGATTAAGACAGCGTCACCCACGGCATTCGCAATCAGATAGATTCTTCGTTGCACAAAGGCATTCAGCAGCAGATTGCCGACGACGGCATCCGTTTGCATGATGTGGCGCAATGATTCGCGATCCACTTCAAGAACTTCGCCGGCTGTCGAAACTCGACAAGAGACAAGACTTCTCCGACCAGAGAGCTGAGTCAACTCGCCCGTGAACTCACCCTGAGCGAGTACGCTGATAATGGATTCATGCCCGTTTGTAACGCCGACGAGATCAATACTGCCGCTCAGCACAACGAAGAGCCCATGCTGTAGAGTTTCCCGGTTGAACAGGACCTCATCCACCGTAGTCTTTCGCACCGTACCTTTTCTCTGAAGCGTTTGGAGGCTTTGAGCGTCAAGGCGAGGAAAGAGTAATGAGTGGTTCTCGTTGTTATCGATCGACATGTGCGAGTCTCCTCTCCGATTGGCGTTGTGCGTTCGATTATGACTAACGCGTCGACGCAGGGGACCCGACGAATGGATCTTTAGTTCGAGCCATTAGTGCCATTCCCTTTGGTCGTCGGCCGACGGGCCGTAGATGCTCGGGACCTTACCACCCATGGGACGGATGTAGGTAGTCAACTGGCCGCGGTGATGAATCGTATCGAACAGAGCAATCCATAGAAGCCCACCCAAAGTATCCCTTAGTAGGATTTCGTCCTTACCTTGGATCAACCAGGCTTGATGATTCCAACTGTCATCGTCCAAGGCGCCAAGCTGAACTCTCAATTCGCTATGGTCGCGTTCGTAGGTTGCCACAGTGTGAAAACGATCATCCAAGGTGGTTGGTTCTTGCCAGTGCATCCCAGTGTATGAGCTCTTTTTGTTGTCGCAGAGTTGAATACAGCTCCGCTGAGCCGAGATGAGCAGCGCAACTAGCTGTGCCGCTGAACGCGAAAGAGGATGCGGTCGGAAGTCTAATAGATCGATCGGCAATGCCGCGATCACATTGACAAAGGCAGAGTGTTCTTGCTGCCAACGTTTGATAAAAAACTCTCGATTACTAAGCTGCGCGCCAAATCCGTGTGTTGCCATAGCAAGTCCTTTCCATTTCCGCAGAACGTTTTGAGGGCTTACCGGACCGTCAACGTCGTGGCTCCACTTGTGAAAAGAGAAAGACGAGGCCCTCGGCCATCGTCGGATGTGTAAATGTGGCGTCACGCAAGGTTGTATAAGGAAGACCGGCCAGCATTGCAACTTGCACGATGGCCATGACCTCGCCCGCCTCCGGTCCAATCATGGAGAAGCCCAGAATGCAGTCCCCTCCCACTTCAAGCAGTGCCTTCATGAACCCGTGGCTCTCATCGAGGGTGCGGGTCCTTAGCACAGCAGCCATGGGTAACTTGGTTACTCGTACAGGTATTCCGCGACGGCGAGCGTCCTCCTCTGTCAAACCAATCTGCGAGACCGGTGGATCGGTGAAGAGACAGGAGGGCACCAGGCGGCCGGCTGTCGTCCGATCGATGCCGGCGAGATTGTCACGAATCACACGGAAATCATCGTAGGAAATGTGGGTAAACTGCGGACTCCCTGCGCATTCCCCGATTGCCCATATACCCGCAGCGGTCGTCTGGAGACGATCATCCACCTTCACATACCCCTGTTCAGCGAGCTGAACACCAGCTATCTCTAGACCTATTGAGGTGGTGTTCGGAGCTCGGCCGGTCGCGACGAGGATATCGCTTCCTGCAACCGTGATTTCGCCAGCATCAGTTTTTACGAGCAAAGTGACGCTAGAACCCGATGTCCCCGCCACCCTCAGAGTCTCGGAGACGGCAATCACTTCGATTTCCTCTTTGAGTAACGTTTCAAGTAGAGAGCCAGCGATATCTGGGTCCTGGTTCGTCAACAGCTGTGACCCTCGGTGCAGGATCGTTACTCGGCTTCCGAAACGACGAAATGCCTGGGCGAACTCGAGCCCAACATATCCTCCCCCCAAGACGATGAGGTGCTCGGGGATGCGATCGAGTTGAAGAAGCTCGATATTCGTTAAAGGCCGAGCCTCTGCGAGGCCCGGCACCGGGGGAATAGAGGCGTGGGTTCCCAGGTTGAGGAAGATCCGCTCTGCTTTCAGTGTTCGAGTCCCACCGTCGTTTAGTTGGACTGCAAGCGTCTTCGGACCAACAAACTTTGCCTCACCCATCACAAGCTCAGTGCTACTACTCTTGTAGTGCTCCAAATTCGTAGCGATTAGGCCCTGCACCATTCTTCGCTTGCGCTCTTGGACCGCCTCCATGTCAGATGGGGGTTTGGTGGGAGCCACACCAAAGGTGCTTGCGTGCTGCGAGAGGTACGCGACCTTGGCACTCCAAATCTCGTTCTTACTCGGGAGGCAGTTTACATTCGGGCAGGATCCCCCGATCCAGCGCCGCTCGATTACAGCGACTTGTTGTCCAGACTGTGACAAATGCCAAGCGAGGTATTTGCCACCTTCGCCGCTGCCGATGACGACGTTTTCGTAGTTCTCCACAGTCATAACAAAACTTCCTTTCCATTGATCTCGTCGCGCTTCATCGCTCTGACCCTAGGAGCAAAAAAGCTGCCGCGCGGCATAACGCAGCGCGGCAGAGGAAAGGGGCGCATAACGTTGATCGCACGACATCAATGCGCGAGTGCAGGGAGTTCTTCGGGAATGTGCGCGGGCACTACCAAATGAGCGTTGATCCAGCCAATTATGTCGGCCAAGACCAATTCCTTATCTACATCGTTCAGAAGGTCGTGGAATCCGCCCTCATAGAACTTGAGTGTCTTGTCGGGAGAGCCGGCATTGTCGTAGAAGTGTTGGCTACCGCTTGGCCGTGTGTTCTTATCTTCTGTTCCGTGAAGAATAAGAACAGGCAGTATGATCTGCGGGAAGTCTTGCTTGAGGCGTTCGTCTGCCCGAACCATCGCGGCCATGGTCTGTGTAGGCTGAGTCTCGTTCTCAATCAGCGGATCGTTGTTCATCGCTTCTACAACAACAGGATCCCTTGAGAATCGCTCATTCGGGAGATGAAGGATGTGTGCGTGCGGAGCGAGATGGCTCAATCCTTTGAAGACTGACAGAACAAATTCGGGAGCGGGTAGCTCATGGGCGAAACTCTCGCAGATTAGCCCCGTTAGATCGGCTGGGTGATCGAGCGTGTATAGACACGCGACGACACCTCCGGCGCTATGACCGAGCATGAACATCGGGAGCGCCGGTTCGCGGGTTTTCACGATCTCCATGACCGCCTCGACGTCACGCACGTAGTCATCGAACGATTCAACAAAGAATCGCTCGCCTTCAGAGTTACCTCTGCCACGAAGATCGACCGCGTATACGGATAGGCCGTCGGCAACGAGGTGCTCGGCTACATGTTCGTAGTACCCGCTATGAGCGTTGAATCCAGGCACAATGACTACGGTGGCGCGGGCTTTCGTTTCAGGACGCCAGGACCGAAAGAATATTTTCAGGTCATCTGCGTCCTGTATTGTTTCTTGGCTTTTTACACTCATGAGATTCTCCTGACTGCTTTATTGGTTTCTGGTGACGCTGATCCGGCAGTTACGCCCACAGACATGTCTGTTGTGACCATAGAGCCGTGTCGCATAATCTCTCTTTGCCAAAGCGGCTAGGTTTTGTCGAAAGAAAGGACTAATCCGAACGTGTTTCAGCCACGCTTGCACCGTAGGTCGGGAGTGCGAAGGCCGCCGAAACATCGAAGCTGAATTCGTCAAAATACAGTTGCAATCAGAAAGAGGATCGCTTTCTCTTTCGGTAGCTTAGAGAACAGTCAGAAACGATCAACTGGGGCGAAACACTTCAAAGCTGCGGAAATGCGCCACGCGCAATAATTACTGCTGCTGATCGTCGACATCCATTTATACGTGCGGAATCCCAGGAGAACGACATGTCAAACCTTGAGAACAAATTGCTGGAAGAGAGTGAAGATCGCGTTCAACATGTTGATGGGACAAGCCAGTTTTCACGCAGAACTATCCTGATCGGCGGCGCTGCAATGGCCACATCGTTGGCGCGTCCGCTTGAGTCTTTCGCTTCACAACACGCCACGGAAAATTCCTTTTCGAGGCCACACTCTGGAGAGGATTCACTGGACATGCTTAAGGTCAAAGACGGAACATGCATCTACTACAAAGACTGGGGCGCGGGTCAGCCGATCGTCTTCTCACATGGTTGGCCGCTAACGGCAGACGCCTGGGATGCGCAGATGCTCTTCTTCGGCGAGCAAGGGTATCGGGTCATCGCTCACGATCGTCGGGGCCACGGCCGTTCGGGCCAGTCCTGGAACGGGAATGATATGGATACCTATGCCGACGATCTTTCGGAGCTGATCGAGAAATTGAACTTAAAGGATGCTGTCCTGGTTGGCCATTCGACCGGCGGTGGCGAAGTTGCCCGGTACCTCGGACGGCACGGAAGCAAACGCGTATCGAAAGCAGTCCTCATCTCTGCTGTGACGCCGTTTATGCTCGGAACTCCCGATCATCCCGGAGCCCCCATGTCGGTTTTTGAAGAATTGCGACAAGGCGTCGTGAACAATCGCGCCGAATTCTTCCGGGGTCTCTCTGTTCCGTTCTATGGTTACAACCGACCGGATGCGAAGGTCTCGGAAGGCATCAAGAATTCCTTCTGGCTTCAGGGCATGATGGGTTCTGTGAAAGGCGAACTGGACTCCATCAAGGCATTCTCCGAGACGGACTTTCGGGAGGATCTAAAAAAGATCACGGTCCCGACGCTGGTCCTGCAGGGCGACGATGATCAAATTGTCCCTTTGCAGATCTCGTCGCCTCTCACCGCCAAGCTGGTCAAAAACTCCACGCTGAAGATCTACCCTGGTCAGCCACATGGGCTTTGCACCACCTTCGCCGATCAGGTCAACGCTGATGTGCTCGCGTTCATCAAGGGTTGAGTTTTGTGGCTGGCTCCAGACGGCGCGAGGGAGAACACTAGAGCCTCCCTCGCGCCCCAGTATTGACTGAGCTGGGCAGCAAGATTGCCAATTAGGGTATGCCTTCGATATGACGACTCGTAGAACTTTCATCGCCGCGACGATTGCCACAGCAGCTTCGTTGGCGAGCAGCTCAGGCCAAACTTCAGGCGCTTTAGCCGGAGGCGCGGCGGAGTCAGAACACAAGCGCAGAAAGACGGAAAGAGGCAAACATATGCAGGACCAAGCAGAGGATCCCAGGATCACCAGAGCGCGGCTCTCAGGGCCGGAGCAGGTTACGAAGAATGCAACCGTGGCCGAACTTGGGCCGAACGGGGTCATGAAGGTCTTGGTTCAAGGATCCAACGAGTGGTTGTGCGTCCCAGGAGACGAGGATCGAATTGGTTCGCCGCCAATGTGCATGAATCCGCTCGGTATGCAGTGGATGATGGATGCAATGCAGGGCAAGCCGAAGCCGACGAATGCAGCGCCCGGCATGATTTATATGCTCTGCGGCGCAACTCAGCGGAGTAATACGGACGCACGAGACACGACAAGTCCCGCGATCCCAATCGGCCCTCACTGGATGATTACCTGGCCGTTCGATGCTCAGGCCAATGGACTTCCAACTACGGTCCGGGATAGAGGAGCGTGGGTGATGTTCTCAGGAACACCCTATTCCTACCTGCACGTCTGCGGGAGTCCTTGGGAAGGTAACGAATATCATGTCGGCGACAAGGCTGTATGGACCATGGACTACGCTCGACCATGAACCGCAAGTGACCGGCAATAAATCTTTACCCCACACCATGAGAATTGAGATCCGATGAGTGACGAGATAACTGCAAGGAACAGGGCGATTGCTATCGAGGCGATCACAGGGGTCTTCATCAAACGAGACACCGATGTGCCCCAAAAGCTGTTCGATACCAACTACACGCAACACAACCCTACAATTGCGAATGGCAGTGTTGCTATCCCTGAGCTGATTCGTGCGTTGCCGGCCGAATTTACGTACAAATGGGCATGGTCATCGCTGAAGGCGAGTTCGTTGCCATTCACGGCCGGTACACAGGTTGGGCAGCCAAGCCTTTGATTGCAGTCGATATCTTTCGGGTTGTCGCCGGCAAGCTCGTTGAGCATTGGGATGTAATGCAGGAGGAGGTGCCACCTGAGAAAACGGTCAGCGGCAACGCCATGTTCGCTCCAGCGCAATAACTTATGACATCTGCCGTTTCTCGGTCGCCGATGAGTCCGCCATGTGTCGCAGCCGGGGTCCAGGCCGCAGCGGACTCGCGGTGCCTTGCCTCCGATCGACGATCAATCCTCGTACTCACTGTGCTGGGATCATCCATGGCATTCATGGACGGGTCCGTTGTGAATGTGGCTTTACCGACGCTTCAGGCTAGTTTCAGGGCCACTTCCTCCCACATCCTCTGGGTTGTCCAGGCCTATTCTCTTCTAGGCTCGGCGCTGCTTCTGTTTTGCGGAGCTTTGGGCGATCGCTTCGGCCGAACGCGAATGTACCTGTTGGGTGTCGCTGTATTCGCTCTAGCCTCGATCGGCTGTGCAGCGTCGTTGAACCTTACCGAGCTGATCTTGGCGCGTGCAATCCAAGGCTTCGGCGCAGCACTACTGATCCCGCAAGCGCTCGCAATACTTTCTGATACCTACCCTGAAGGCGAGCGCGCCGGCGCTATCGGAGCGTGGTCAGCTTGGACTTCTGTTTCGATCGCAATTGGCCCCATAGTCGGCGGATGGCTAGTCCAGGTGTCTAGCTGGCGAGCGATCTTCCTTCTCAATATTCCCCTGACTGTTTGGATAATGTGGCTCGCCCCCAAGCTTAGGCGCGCGACAGTTGCCCGTTCGGCAGCCGCCCCTGCTCCTCTGGATTATCGGGGTGCAGCGCTCAACATTCTAGGATTCGCCGCCATCGTTTTCGCCCTGTCTTTCGTGCCGCAACTCGGCTGGAAAAATCCGCGCATCGGTCTCTCACTTTTCGCTGGATTGGTTTTGCTTACTGTCTTCGTCCTGTCTCAACGATGTAGCAAAAACCCTCTCGTTCCGCTCTCGTTCTTTCGAAGTTCCGCATTTTCTGGTGCGAACGTCCTGACCTTCCTTGCCTACGGGGCGCTCGGCGGGGCGTTCTACATTGTTCCGTACTTCCTGATTGGCGCACGGCATCTCTTGCCCAGCTCCGCGGGCGCTGCTTTTTTGCCGATGATTGCGATCATGTTCGCCTTCTCCGGAAGGGTCGGTACGATAGCTGCCAAAGTAGGTGAAGTGAAGTTCATGGTGGCGGGCTCAGCCCTGACAGCGGGAGGTTTCGCCTTATTAGGCTTGGTCTCGAAGGAAACCCGTTACGCATATGGCTTTCTGCCTGGAGTCCTGGTATTGGGTGTGGGCATCACTTTGACCGTTGCACCTCTTACGTCTTTTCTCATGTCCTCCGTCGCCGCCAGCCGCAGGGGGGTCGCATCCGCAGTAAACAACTCTGTATCCAGGCTTGGCGGTCTCATCTCAGTCTCAATCGTGGCTGTGGCTGTCAGCCACACGTTCAACCATGAGTTTGGAAGGCAAATGCAATCGTCGGGCTTACCGGTCGAGATGCAACGCATACTCGTTCACTCAGAAGGGCTGATGCTTGCCATCCCGATCCCTCAACAGTTTGGGTCTTCGCCGGGGTTGCGTGCGGAAGAAATGGTAGAAAGCTCGTTTGTAACTGCCTACCGGCATGTGATGTTCGGCTGCGCGTTGACCACCCTTGTCGGAACACTTGTGATCCTGACGACGGTAAGAAAGTCCAAGATCGCGCTGGGTGTCGCTGAGATTGAGTACCGTCTCTAAAAAACGAAAGGAGAGCTGTCCTATCGACCAGCCACAGAGCCCAAGAACAACGTTATTGGGGCAAGCTCATCGAAGAAGTTAGCTTTCTAAAGAGCGCAAAATGGCACAGCAGAACAGCTGGAACGATGAACGCGGGCAGCATCACGAACGGGAAATGAAGAATAGCGACTGTCGGCTGATCAAAGGCGAAGCGCTGGAAGCGAAACGGGGCGGAGAGCATCGCTCGGCCGAGAGCGTTGAGCACACTGAGTAGACAGAGGGCGTTCCAAATGAACAAACCTCTTCTTCCCATCTTTCCGGTGTTGAACGCCCACCACACGAAAGGCACCGTTACGCCGGCCAGGATATCGAGATTACCAGCCTCAAACGTCATCAGTGCGGGTACTTGCTTGTACAGGAATAGCCAGTAGAGAGTGGCCTCCACAAAGATCCGGATCGTGTGTACGAGGATGCACCACTTCAGGTCCATCCGATCAACGAAGCGCCTACCAGCTCCCGTGAGGAACAAGCCAGCAATTAGAAGGATGGGCGGGGCGACCACAAGGATGAAATGTGGCGGGATCGTGCTCGTGATCAGGTAAAAGCCACTGACTGCGATAACCGATTGCAACACCATCCAAACCAGCGAAAGCACGATCGCCGGCTTGGACCCGCTAACGGCTTTGCCAAACAAGAAGAGAGCCAGAGCACTGACTCCCAGAAAAAAGACACTGATAGGAAGCGGGAGGTAATTCATGGGCGAACTCCTTGAAGGCAAATTTGTGGCGATGCGTGCAACAACATCGTGGAGAAGACTATCTACATGCGGTCATAACCGGGGATCTCTCCAGAGCTTGACGTGCCCGCCGCAAACGAGATTTAGCGGCAGGTACCGACAAGCCGCTTTGTTCCGCGAGTTCGGCCATCGTGTAGTCGTGGTGACGGTAGGCGTCGACCACGGAACGCAGTGAGGGTTTCAACCGGGACACTGCAATTGACAGTAACTCACGCCTCTCCCGTACGGCGTAAGAAGCCTCGATACTAAGTGTTCGGTCGGGTATGCCATCTAGCCTGGAAAGACCGTGTTCGTTCGGATCATCGAGAGACACGCTGGGTCTCGTACGCTGCCTTCGCAACTGCATCAAGCATGTGTTGATGACGATTCGAGTCAGCCAGGTCGAAACGGCAGACCGTCCATTGAAGGTCTCGATGCGCCGGTAGGCCTTCAGGAAGGAATCTTGCACGGCGTCTTCGCCATCTTCTCTGTTCCGCAGGATATGAATCGCCGTGTTCAGTAGACGCTTCTCGTGCCTACCTCGAAGAATCTCGAAGGCTTCATGACTTCCTATCCTGATCTGTTCTACAAGGCGATCGTCAGGTACGTGTTCGCTCCCTACCCCCATTCGGGTGTCTCGAGCCGCATTCGATGATCTGAGTCCGTTGTACATTTGCGGCCCCTGGTGTGAAAACAATGATCGTCACACATGCGACTACTTTAGGGATAAGACCTCGACGCGGGATACGAACTAGCCGTTTGAATCACCCGCGTCGGCTGCAGGTAGTATTGGCGCGTCTCACTGGGCGGCTGGTCATCTCTAACCGGCTGCCTTGGAGTTCGGGGTAATCTCGAACGCGGCTTTGTGTTTGGTGACGAACTCTTGAATGGTCATCGGTCGGCGTCCCGTAATCCGCTCAACATCGTCGTTCGTTCCGCCGGTTATTCCATTCTGACAATCCAAGGCCACTGCCCCGATGTGCTGGGTAAAGAAAGGCGAGGAGTAGTCTGGGATCTTCCCGAGAATCGCTAAGAACTCATCGACTTCGAGCGGAGTGTACGTGATGGTGCGTCCCAGCACTTCACTCACGGCGGCGGCGATCCCATATACGTCAAGTTCGAGCGGACCAAGCAATTTGTAGAGATGGCCTGCGTGGGGAGCGGGATCTGCCAATATCTTTGCAATCACGCGCCCCTGATCCTCCGTAGTGATCGGCGCAAACTTTCCCCGACCGAATGGAAGCGCTAGTGTGTCCTTGGTCGCATAGTCCTTCCAAGAGAAGGGGTAAAGCAACCACTCGGCGAACAGGGTTGGCCGAAGGTGGGTGACAGGCACACCGGACCAATCGAACACCTGTTCGGCGAGCCAATGGCTCTGAGCCGCATGGCTCTTAGAATCGCGTCTTGAGGTCATTTGGGATGTGTAGACGATGGCACCAACCCCCGCTTCCTTTGCTGCCTGTGCAAAGGCGACCGTTGCCTCCAAGAGTTGCGGGGCAAGAGGGTAGACGAAATATGCAGCACCAACGCCTTCCATCGCCGCGCGAACGCTATCGATATCCAGGAGATTGCCTACCGCGATCTCCGCCCCCAGGGAGCGCAATTCGTCGGCCCGCGCGTCGTCCTTCAGGACAAATGCTCGTACTTCATGCCCTTCATCGCGCAGGAAGCGTGTTGCCGCGCCGCCGGTTCCCCCGGTCGCGCCGGTCACCAAAATCTTCGACTTTGTCATTGGATCTCCTTTGTTCCGCCCTGGTTGAACAGATACCAGACCAGCTACCAGAGACAATGTCCCGGTTGCCAATACAGCGAGACTACTGACCTTGCCCCAAGAAGGATTTTCAAATCGCACTGCATTTTGGCAGTGCTGCTGCCAAATGGTTTCGCTCTTTTGGGCGAACTTCTCCGGTCGTCGAGTTTGCCGTTGATCCCTATCGTCTGCGCCAAATGAGAGTCGTTTTCGCAAAGAACTCCACCCCTTGTTCTTCTATCGTTGCTGCTTGTACGACATCTATCTGCGATAGATCAAGCGATGCGAAACACCATGAAAAATCCGCTGCGGGCGATCTCACAAGCGTTCATCCTCACCGTTGGTATCACACCTCCGACTCCCGCAAAGGAGCGCGGCGCGCTCATATTTGTGTCGACTTTACTGGTGGGGATGGTGGTTCTCGCGGTGGTCTTCTTTTTCGTACTCATACGCCATCTCTAGCCCGGCGATCAGACTTCGCAGATAGAGGCGAGGACAGGTCAGACCGTGAGCTATGGGCTCACTCGAACTGAAACTTCGATCGACATACCGGGTAACAAGAGAGGACCTGCTGCTTCAAGACCACTCAGCCGAATGCGCACGGGGATGCGCTGTACGACTTTCACATAGTTGCCGGTTGCATTGTCTGGGGCAATCACTGAGTACTTGGACCCGGTAGCCCCTCCGATACTTTCTACGCTTCCTTGAAAGTCTCGACCTATCGAATCGACGTGCACAGTTGCAGGCTGGCCGATGCGCATCTCCTTCAGCTGCGTTTCCCGAAAGTTGGCAATGGCCCACACGTCCTTAGGCGGTGCAAGGGTTAGCATCAATTGGTTGGCTGCCACTCGCTGTCCAACTTCCATAGATTTACGACCCACGATTCCACTGACAGGCGCGACCAGGTTTGTGTAGCCGAGGTCAAGCTGCGCATTCCAAAGCGTGGCTTGGGATTTCTTTGTTTCACCTGCAGCGCGGAGCACGTTTGCACGCGCACTCGCGATTGACTCTGGTGCGGTCTCGGCCATGCGAAGATCGCTTTGCCGCTCTTTGATTTTTTGGCGCGCAGCCTCAATCTTCTGGTCGGCACCGGCGCTGTTGGCCTGAGCGGCGGCGAGGAGAGCCCTTGTACCTTTAGAATCCGCCTCGCGCTGATCGTACTCGGATCGTGAGATCTCGTGTGTCGTCACTAGTGCTTGATATCGGACCCTATCGTCTTCTGCTCTGCGATAGTTCGCCTCCGTCTGAGCAACCGTTGCTTCGGCTGCGGTCTTTTGCGACAAGGCAGATTCCAAGTCTGCATCTGCCTCCGCAAGCGAGGCCTGAGCTGAGGTCAGCCTACTCAGAGCGGTCGCTGAAGCGATAGGAAGGTTCAGCACTGCTGCTCGCTCCTGCGCTACGGACGCCTGTACATCGCCTTCTAATCGATTGACCGTTGGTTGATAGTCATTGGGATCCAAATGTGCGATCACAGTACCCGCCGTTACGTAGTAGGTGTCTTCAACATTTGGGTTCACCCAGATGATGGTCCCTCCGATTCGAGTGTTGATCGGGTGAACGTGCCCGTCTATCTGCGCGTCGTCCGTGCTCACCTCGCTGGGATGGAGCACAAAGTGCCAGCCCAAGAGCGCGCTTATCAGTACCGCGACGAATAGTGCTACGAGCAGAGTGTTGCTGGCTTTCCTGCTTTTGGTCTCGGTCAATGACATCAGTGCACCCCCAGGTACGATATGTAGTCTTGCTCTGCTGTGCCGGTCGCTCGAATGAGCATCAGCTTCGCGACCTGGTGCGCATAGATGCTGGCGATCCGGTTATCCTCCGCTTCAGCTACGGACTGCTGAGCTTGTATGAGATCGGCCGCATTCGACACACCAACGTCGAATCGGTCCTTTGCCTGGCGCAGGCCCTCGACGGCCAAGGCTTGATTTTCCAGGGAGACTTCGACGCTCTTGCTGGCAGCTGTCAGATCCAGAAGGGCCGTCCGGACATCGAATACTGCCCTTGCCCGCGTGTCCGCGAACTCGGCTCTCCGCCGGTCGGCGGTTGCCTTTGCGTTCAGGACATCCGCCTCGATTCGCCTACCAGTGAAGATAGGCACTGAGATTCTCCCCTCGACGTCATAGTCTCGATAGGGGTGTCCATAAGTGATGCCCGTTTCACCGCCATTGGCGAGTACCTCCACGGTCGGCAACCGCTGTGCTCGTTCCGCCTTCACACTCTGCTCAGCTGCATCAAGGCGCGACCTCGCAGCTCGTAAGTCTTGGCGCTTTTCTGAGGCTTTCGATAGCAGCTCCGCCTGATCGGTGGGCGGGGTTTCAAGGAACCTCAACCTATCCGTCAAGGCAAACTCTTGCTCAATGGGAAGGCCAATGATACGGGTCAAGGCTAGCTTGTCCTTCTCCAGCGTGGTCGTCGCAAGAGTCACTCGAAGTTCAGCAGAACGCATAGCAACGTGCGCTCTTATCTCGTCGATCTGAGGAGAGAGGTCATGTGCCACTCTGCTCGACAGAATGGACTCAATGGTTTTGGCAGTTTCGAATTGTGCCCGTGCGGTTTCTAGCCTTGTTTGACTCGCCGCAACTAGCAGGTAGGAACTGACTGAAGCTAGAACGACGATGTTCCTCGCATCGGCCATCGACGCCGCGGAAGCCTCCATCTCTTGGCTTGCAGCCTTGACCTCATGAAATGCGCGGAAATCTACAACATGCTGCTGGAGAGTGGCGTGAGCTGCCTGGTAGTTGTAACCCTGAACGACATGCGGAACTCCAAGCTTCTCGGTGCCCAAGGCGTCCATCACGAGATTTCTGTAGTCTTCGGTGGACTCGACTCCAATTTGAGGAAGCAGTGTCGAGAGCGCGCGGATCCTTGCTGCACGCGACCGCTGGTGATCCTGTTCCGAGTCGATGTAACCAAGATTTGTCCGAAGTGCCAGGTCCACGGCGGCGCGTAAAGAGAGCTGCAGTGTCCCTGGGATCACCGGTCCTGTCGGCACGCTGCCAAGGAAGGGATTTTGGGACTGCACCGCAAAAGCGCTTGGGTTGGTGGTGTTTTGACCGGGGTTGAAGGGACGAGGGGTGTCGACCGTATTTTGAGCGGAACTGCCGCTTCCGGTACTTTGCGTTCTGCCAGTTCTTGTCAAACAAACTGCCACCCCGAGAGTGATACAGATTGTAAGAAGAGACGACCATGGAGACCTTCTCATCGGCGCACTCCAGCGACGGCTTGCCGAAGGGTCGCGGAGCCCTGTTCGTCCAGAGAATTGCGGGTGGGTGATGGGTCTGGCGCGGTCGCGGAAAGAAGCGGAACGAAGAACACGGTGACCGCGGCCACAAAAGCCATTGTGTAGAAGGTATCGGCAAAACTCAACACCGAACTTTGCTTCCTTACCATCGCGGACAGTGTGCTGTCACTGAGATATGAAGCTTGTCCAAGGATCGAAAGGTTTCGATTAACAAAGGCGTCGAGGAGCCTCAACGAATGAAGGGACATCCTGCGGTCGATGAGGACTGCCGATAGCGTAACCCCCACGGATGCGCCGAGTTGTCTGCATCCGTAATACATTGCGCGACCGTTCGAAGCCTTCTGGTTGTCGACCGTTGCGAACGCCACAATCCCAAGGGTAGGAACGGATAGACCAACGAATATCCCGTTTAGTGCTAAGGGGAGCCACAGATCTCGATCGGGAGTATCCGTCGTTACGAAGTGCGCAAAGAGGAGTTGCGACGCTATCTCTACTGCAAGGGCGAAAAGAAGTACGCTAGTCCCGCCGATCTTCGCGAATAGAGGGATGATCGAACGGAAGCAACAAAGCACCAGTACAGAGGCCGCACCGCCTATGCTGAGAAGCAAACCTGTCTGAAAAGCAGAATGAACTTCAAGATTCCGTAGGTACTGGGGGATCACGTAGAGGCTGCCGGCCAGCAGCAACCCTACGAGAAAGCCCAGGATGGCGCCGCCGCGAGCTAAAGAATTGCGAAGGATCGCAAAATCAAGAAGGGGGTGTTTGTTCCAGGAAGAAAGTTGCCACAGCACAAAGATGAAATTTGCAGTAACACCTACCAGAAAAAAGTTGAAAAGTGTTGAAGACTCGAACCAGCCGTCTACCTCGCCGCGGCTCAAGGCGGTTTGCAGACAGACCGCACCGAGAACAAGAAGCCCTATGCCGAATGAGTCGAGAGGCTTACGCGAATCCTCCTCCGCCCAGTGATCCGCTCCGTGCCGATTGAACAGCCAGGCGGCCGTGAGCATGAAGACAGTTGGCACAACAAACAGGAATCTCCACGAAGCAACATCTGCGAGCCACCCGCATATCACCGGCGACAAGAACCTACCAACAAAGAAGTAGGCGATCGCGTAGCCAACCAGGGGTATAGGACGAGCCGCAGGCTCATATTGCTGTGTGAAAAAAACGAATGCACGGACAAGAAATGCTCCGCCCGCGAATCCGGCGATAGCACGAAAGATAAGAAACGTACTCAGGTCGGTGCTGAGCGCGCACCCTACCGATGCGATCGCATAAGACAAGCAGAGAGCTGTGAGGAAGTGCCGGTTTCCATACTTTAAGGAGAGGCGATCTGACAGAGCGATCGAGACGGCAAACGCAGCCATGTATACCGTTAGAGCCCAACTAGCTTGATCGCTGGAAGCGCTCAGAGTGCCCGTTAGATCTGTAAGAGTCAGACTCACGCCAGACGTGGTCCAAGTCTCTGCTGAGCTGGCAAGTGTCAGGGCCGCAAGCGTGACGGACCTGCTGATTTCCTGTCTTTTGTCAGCACCGACAGTCCCGATTGGCGGCGCATGAGCTGGCTGTGTCATCGTTCGACACTACGGGTTGGTGAGAGACATCTTCTTTGTAGAAAGTGCCGCCTTTTCCCATTTTCAGCTCAAAAGCTGTTCCATGATCAAGTGCGGGCAATCTTAGGCTATTCCCGCCAAAGCATGAGCTTATTTGGGAAGACCAGGGTCACCGGGAATTCTATGGTCAGGGGGTATGCCGCTCCAACGATCACAATGAGCGTGCGTTCTGAAGGGTAGTGACAGATGAACAGACGAGAGATAGTGACCGGAATTGGTGCCTCTGCAGCCTGGCTCGTAGCGCCGTCATCCACAAGAGCAATAGTGGAGAAGCAACAACCTGAGAACCCATTGCGTGGGGTGGAAGCACCGCAATCAAAGGGTTCGGAGTCCTTAGCTCTGTTCGTAGAACACCGCATTCCGCGAGAAGGTCACTTTCTGTATGCCCGTGAGTACGAGGGGAAGGGGCCGACGTTTGTTCTCTTGCACGGCTATCCTGACAATCTGCATATCTATGACCTCTTGATCCCAGTGCTTGTTGCCGCTGGCCGTCATGTCGTAGCCTTCGATTTCCTTGGCTTCGGTGCCTCCGACAAACCTGCGGGAGTCGACTATGGCTTTAAGCAGCAACTCGGAGATCTGCACGCGGTTGTCGACTTCCTCAAACTCGACAGCATTATGCCGGTCGCCCATGATGCCGGCGGGGTGGCAGCTATCAACTTCACCCTTTCAAAACCCAAGTCAATCGCAGGGCTCGTACTGTTGAACACTTTCTATGCAGATGCGCCAACGCTCCGTATACCTGAACTGATCGAACTCTTCTCGTTACCTCAGACGCGTGCCTTTGGACTGGCTATGGCTTCGGACCCCAAGCAGCTCGCGTTTCTTCTGAGGTTCCAACAGAAACTGTTTGAGACTGGCGTATCTCAAGCCCAGATCGATGTCATTGACAAGCTGGTACAGCCTCTGATCTTCAACAATTTTGCTCAACAGCCGAGTGCCGGACCCGCCTTCGCCGCTCTTGCCGCAGACCTTCGTCCTCAGATCGCTGTGAACAATCTGCAAGTGACCAAGTTGGCAGGGTTGAGTATCCCGACAACCATCGTTTGGGGAAAGAGCGATGTCTATCTCAATGTTGGGGTCGCGCAGGATCTTGCCGATCACTTCAAAGGAGCGTCATTACATCTGCTAGATGCCGGCCATTGGCCGCAACTTGATCTGCCGGAAGATGTCGGACGCTATCTTCTTGCAGAGCGCTAGTCGACTCAAGAAGTTGTCTCCAGCGTGCGTGCGCAATGCACGTCATCTCCATTAATGTTTTGGGGAAATGGCGAATTGACTTGGCAACGGGGAACAAACTTCAAACGGTGAAGGAGAATCGTATGGCAGACAAGAAAATACTCATCACGGCGGCGACCGGCGTTACCGGCAGCGCCGCCATCGCCAATCTGCTGGGATTGGGCATCCCAGTCCGGGCATTGGTTCACCGAATCGATGCTCGCTCGGAGCAGTTGCGCGCCCAAGGCGCGGAAATTATCGAAGGCGACCTACTCGATTTTGCGGTGCTCGACAGGGCACTTATTGGAATCACGGGGGCATATCTCTGTTATCCAATTCAGATACCGGGGATCATCGAATCGACTGCCTTCTTCGCGCAAGCCGCTCTGGACGCCGGCGTCGCCACCATCGTGAACATGTCACAGATATCAGCACGCAGAGTTTCAAAGAGCGTGGCTGCCAGGAACCATTGGATAGCTGAACGACTGCTCGATCGTTCAGGCATTGCGGTCACTCATCTGCGTCCCACCTTCTTCGCCGAGTGGTTGATCTATTTCGCGGAGACCATTCGCAAAGATGGTGTTCTTCCGCTTCCTTTTGGCGACGCGCGGTATGCACCGATCACCGCCGAAGATCAGGGACGCGTCATCTCCGCCATTCTCAACGACCCAACTGGGCACGCGGGACAGATCTATCCGCTCTACGGGCCAACCGAACTCTCGGAATACGATGTGGCCGATCTCCTCACAGAGATCCTTGGGCGAAAGATTACGTACCAGGCTCTTGAGATTAGCGATTTCATGCCGGTTTGGGAGAGGACGGTTGGGTCCAAGACTTTCAACCAGCAGCATATCGCTTCGGTGGCCCAAGAATGTCGCGACGGACTCTTCTCAGGTACAAACGATCTCGTTGAGCAGATCACTGGAAAGAAGCCGATCGGGATGGCGGAGTTCATCGAGAAGAACAAGGTGCTGTTTTTATAAGGCGACTACAGATCTGGTGTGATCGCCAGACTCGAACTTTGCGCTCTTCTCTTCTGGACAACGTGAGCATGTCTACCCACCTACGACAACGAGCTCGCGGCTTCATCGGATCCGAAGGCAGTGAGGAGTATCATTTGTGCGTAGATACGCCTTATAAGGCGTATGCTCCCAACCCAAGTCTTAAGGCTTCGCGTCGGCCGAGCGCTCGGTGTCTTGGTATTGATGCATCGGCGCGATGCGGATGTTGCGCGGTTCTCGCCGGCTGTACGGCGTCCGGAGGCTATAAGCAATGCTGGAGACGATCGTCAAGTGCCGTGCTCACTTCCTTAGAAGTGGGCGTCGAAGAGATGGAGTCCAACGTCGTCTGCCCAACCTGGATACTCCAGCGTGCCGCCGTCGGCCTTGGCTAAGACTGCGCTATGCCTTGTCGTTCTTTGTCTGCGTGAGTAGTACATTTGCGCATTCGGATGAAATGCGGCCGACACCCCAACAGCTGTATCACACAGCTTTTACCTCCCGTGATGGTGTCCCAAACATTTCGACGGATCTCGCGCAAACCACGGACGGCTATCTTTGGTTAGCTTCGGAAAGTGGACTGTATCGGTTTGATGGAATCAAGTTCGAACGATTCACACCTGCGGTGGGCCCCCAACCCATCGGGGCTAATCCATATTCGCTGACGGCGCTTCCCACTGGTGGCTTGTGGATCGGTTGGCGTACGAAAGGCGCAAGCCTTCTCAAAGACGGAATCTTCACCAATTACACCGAGGCGTCCGGGCTACCTTTATCGACTGCCTTTTATATAGTCCAGGATGGGGCAGGAAGAACATGGGCAGCCGCCGGTGATGGCCTCTATCGCCTCGAAGGCGATAAATGGCACCACGTTGGCCCGGAGTCCGGTTACACCGGCACAGACTTGGTGAGTCTATTCGTCGACAACAACGGCTGTCTTTGGCTAGCTGATAGCAAGATGATACTTCTTCTGGGGAAGAATGACAGTCAGTTTCACGTCGTTCCAACCACGTTGAGTGTTCATGCTTTCATACAGGATTCAGGCGGCGTCGTCTGGGGCATGGACCACAACTCCAGCTTTGAGACGTTGTCCTTACCGCAAGCACAGAGACGTACCGTGAACCTCTCCCAAACTGTGTCGGAGGCAACGCACCCACTAATCGACCATTCCGGAGCACTTTGGGTTGGAAGCACTGAGCATGGAACCTATAAATTTCCTGCATTCGCGAGTCATGCGGAGAAAGGCCCTGGCGTTGGATTTGAGCACTTCGAATCGAAGAGCGGAGACCTCTCAGGCGACTGGGTCTTCCAAATTCTCGAAGACCGCGAAGGCACTATTTGGGTTTCAACAAATAAGGGCTTGGATCGCTATAGAAGCCAAGCATTTAGCACCGCTGCGCTCCCCAGTACATTCGCCATGATGTCGCTCCTTCCCTCAGAGAACGGCGAGGTATTTATCGGGCCAAGACATGAGAAGCTTCTACAGTATCCAACTCCCCTCGAAGTAAATCAGCAATCGCCTTGGCCAGATTTCGTGACCTGTTCTTACCGAGACCCGCAAGGGGTCTCGTGGTTTGGTGGTCCAAGTGGATTCTGGCGAAAAGATGACAAGGGCATCACCTCCTTCCAGTCCGGCAAGAAAGATAGCGAGGTCCAGGCGATCACCGGTGACGGGACTGGAGGTGTTTGGATTTCAGCACGCGGTATGGGAACCTCACACTATCGGGACGGCGTGTGGACAAAGTACGGCAACAACTCGGCCTTGCCGAAGCTCAGCGCCCAATCATTAATGATCGACCAGGGTGGACAGATTTGGTTTGGCTACATAACGAGCATGATTGCCGTCCTCGACGTCAAGGGTGCTGTTCGAATCTTTACGGCTAAGGAGGGTATGAATGTTGGAAACGTAACAGCGCTTTACAACCACGGAAAGAATGTATGGGTCGGAGGCGAAAATGGTCTGTTGCACTTTTCCGGCGGACATTTTAACCCAGTATTAGCTGAAGATCACCATGAACTGAGAGGGGTGTCTGGCATCGTCGAGAGAAAGAATGGCGATCTTTGGTTGAATGAAGCGACGGACGTCGTCTTGATTCCAGCGGAAGAGGTGCAAAAGACCGTCGCCGATCCGTCCTATAAAGTTCATGTTCGTGTGTTTGATGGTCTGGATGGACTGACCGGTGGGGCGCCGCAGCTTCGGCCCCTTCCGACTCTGATCGAGAACGTAGACGGCATTCTTTGGTTTTCGTTGGGCAGCAGTGTGGCCTGGCTGGACCCGTCCAACATACCTAGGAACACAGCGCCGCCTCCCGTCCAGATCGAAGCTGTTGCAGATGAAACCGTGCATCGTGACCTTCGTCAACTGAGGCTCTCTCCAGATCCAAGCAGCGTCAGGGTCGATTACACGGGACTCAGCCTTCTCATGCCGGAGCGGGTTCACTTTCGCTACAAACTCGATGGCGTCGATAAGGGTTGGCAGGATGCAGGAACCCGCCGACAAGCCTTCTACACAAAACTCCCTCCGGGGGCTTACAAATTCACTGTCATCGCTAGCAACAATGACGGTGTCTGGAACGATACTGGGGCAACTGTAGCCTTCGTCATTCCTCCGACCATCATCGAGACCCTATGGTTTAAGGCCCTTTGCACTCTGGCCGTACTACTGACCCTGGGTCTCATTATTGTCTGGAGAGTAAGCGAGCTGACCTCGAGAGTGAAAGAGAAGCTGTCAGAACGACTGGTCGAACGCGAACGAATCGCCCGAGAACTGCACGATACCCTTCTGCAGGGATTCCAAGGGTTGGTTTTGAAGTTCCAAACTGCCACGCGCCAAATACCAGAAGCCGAACCTGCCCGGGCAATGATGGAAATCGCTCTGGATCGCGCTGATGAAGTATTAGTCCAAGGACGTGACAGAGTGCGCGATCTGCGTTCTGAAGGGACTGGCACTCATGAACTAATCGAAGCGCTTACTTCTTTCGCTGCGGAATTGCAACGCACCTATCCGGTGAGGTTCGACCTCAGTGTCAAAGGCGATCCCAGGCCATTGCATCCCGTGGTCAAGGACGAGGCTTACTGGATTGGCCGCGAGGCGATGCTGAACGCTTTTATGCATTCTGAGGGAACGTCCGTGGAATGTGACGTCATTTATCAGCGCGACCACTTTGCCCTTGCGATACGAGATGACGGCATAGGGATCGAAGATCAAGTCATCAAATCTGGCCGAGTCGGGCATTGGGGTCTTGCTGGGATGCGAGAGCGCGCCGGTAGTATCCGCGCTGAATTCGGAGTTTGGAGCCGTGTAGGCGCGGGAACTCAGATAAGACTGCAGATTGCTGCTAATTTGGCCTATCGAAACGGAGAAGCCACCAAGCGTCGCTTCGCTCTCCAATGGAACATGCTCGGAGGAAGAAGAAATGATGCAAACGACCAAAGAGATTAGTGTCCTAGCTGTCGATGATCACCCAATGATTCGGGAAGGCATTGCTGGTGCTGTCAATCTGGAAGCGGATATGAAACTCGTTGGCGAGGCGACCAATGGCCAAGAAGCGATCGAAGCCTTCAGACAACTCCAGCCGGATATCACTCTTCTGGATCTGCGAATGCCCGTTATGAGCGGGACAGAAGCCCTTAAGATCATTCGCTCTGAGTTTCCTTTGGCGCGGGTCATCGTGCTTACAACCTACGACGGAGATGTACAAGCATCGCGTGCCTTACTTGCCGGCGCCCAGGGATACCTACTCAAGAGCATGCTTCGCAGGGACCTTCTTGAGACGATCAGGATGGTCCATGCCGGGAAACGTTGCATACCTCCCGAAATCGCAGGACGGATTGCTGATCACTTCGATAAGCAATCGTTGACTCCAAAGGAGATTGCTGTGCTTCGATTCGTCGCGAGTGGGCACTCGAACAAGCTTGTTGCGCAGCAACTTTCAATCTCCGAAGACACGGTCAAGAATCATATGGGGAGTATCTTGTCGAAGCTCTCGGCACAAGATCGAACTCATGCTGTGACGATCGCGATGAAGCGCGGTTTCCTTGATGGATAGAAGCAGGTCTACTTCTACGCGCACGTCAAGTGCAACTCTTACCTATCCTATCGACGTTGTGGCACTTTCTTTTTGCTTCTGGGTGGGTCACTTTTGAGCAGCGTATCGAAGCTCAGTCTAAAGAAATCATTGATCGGGGCGTTGCTTTGCGAGTTCTTCATCAACAGCAACGAGCCGAACCATGCCGCCATGAGGTATCGGGCAAGGCTGTTCGGATCGTGAGACTGGGCGACTTCCCCGTCTTCTTGAGCTAATTTAAGGGAAGCGGAGACCGCTGTGATCCAACGGTTGAAGCTCTTTTCGATCAGCTTCCCGAAGCTCTCTGGCAGTGCAGAGGATTCCGCAGTGAAGTTCCCCATAAGACAGCCGAGGGAGATCTTCTGTCGTTCCTGAAAGTGGAGAGCCTCCTCAAACTGACTGCGGATACGTGCAATCTGCGACGGCTTAGGCTTCTTGGGGTTGATCGACCCTGGCGAGACATCGGGTGGTGTGAATACCTTGTCGGCAACGCAAGCATAAAGGTCGAGCGCCTCAAGGCCCAACAGTTCTTTACTCTTAAAATAGTTATAGAAGGTGCCCTTGGGAACGCCCACCAGGTCGACTATGTCTTGCACACTCGTGCCGTTGTATCCGAACTCATAGAACCGGACATACGCTGCTTCTATGATTTTTTCGCGAGTTCCGGTGTTTGCCATGGCACTCCGTTATAGTGCAATCATAGCGAAGCTGTCGCCGTCTGTCGCCGCTCCAGCGCTGGTTGGCATGTAAAGCTAACCTTCACTCCAGGTCTGAAGAGCGGACGTACATCATTTAACCCCCATCCTTCACCTTTCGCTGCGTCCTGAACCTCTCGATGATCTCGAACATCTCTCGTACTGGGGAGCCCTTATCGATGCAGGCTGAGAACAGGACCCTTACCTCGACCGGCAGCGCATACGCCTGCCCGCTCAGGAGAACGATGGGGAATGTTGCGTTTGACGCCCGCATTCTGAGCAGCAAGTCCCTGCCATTCATCTCGGGCATATCGTAGTCGACAAACGCTAGATCGACAGCATCGAAATCCTGCTTCAAAGCCTCAAGTGGTCGGTCGGAGATGATCACCGCGTACCCCTTGCTCTCAAGCAAGGTCTGACGGAGTTGAAGACATCCAAGATCGTCGTCCACACATAAGATCCGGTGCCCGGCTGATGAGGTATCGTCTCTTCTGGCCAACGGAAACCTCCGAGTGCGATGTGCTCCATATGCGAACTTCTGAGCGGATTGAGCGACGCCGAAAGGTGCTGCCGAGGAAATGGCTATTCAGTCGTTCGGCTTGTGTCATTGACTATCCCAACGTTAGCCGACATCGGCTAAATTCTCTTGTCAAACCCGTTCGGCTTTTAGCGGAACAGGCTCGAAAGGCAACCGCCTGATTCTCGGTTTCGAGATTGCACCGATTGTGAGTCGATAGTTGCTTGCTAGGGTCACTGGAACCTCCTATCTATCAACGCATTCGGCGCTCTATCGAGATTCGTGTCGTTCGGAAAAGGAGGAAACACCCTAAACGGGCCCCCACGAATGGGTAACTGCTTTTCATGTTTTTCGAGTACGACTGGTCGTATTATCGATTACAGCAGCACATAAGGCGGTAGCGGACATGAACGACAGACGCAACCCACGGCCGGATAAGAGCACAACCTCAAGCCTGCTCCCGTTAATCGCAGATACCATGTTTACCAGGTCTCCAATAGGCACTCGCGGCAGAACAGCGGTGATACCTCTATTGACTCACCCCCAAACGACAAATGCGTCGGTCGACTACGTTCATCTGCCAAGGCTAGTCGTCACGGTCCATCTGAACCCTGTGCGCGTGCAACAACGGTGGCTGCTGGATGTTTCTGCCGATCCGAAGATCGACACTGCCGAAGACCTCAGTGTCGACGCTGACTGGGCAATTCGCCCTGAACTTGCTCATGCGTGCGATTCTGTCCAGTTTCACCTTCCCCGGACGACACTCAACGACTTTACTGACGCGAACGGACTTCCTCGCCTTTCCATTGAAGGCCATGGGGATTTGAGTGAGTCTCCGGTCTTTGCCCAGCTCACGAGCCTTATCATTCCCTGCATCGAAGCCCCAACTCTCTTCTCGGCCACCTTCATGAACCATTTTGTGATGCTCTTTTGCTCGCAGGTGGTCCACCTTTGGAGCTCCCGTCCAAAGGACGAAGAGATACATCGCGGCGGACTCTCCACCTGGCAGAGACGGCGGGCGATGGAACTACTGTCAAAGGGAACCTATGACGATGTACGGCTCGCAGTAATTGCCAAAGAGTGTCGCTTGTCGGTGAGTCATTTTGCGCGGTCATTCAAAAAGACTTTTGGACTGCCTGTTCACCGCTGGGTTATCGATCAGCGAGTCGATCACGCCAAACAGCTCCTTCTCAACTCGAATGAATCGCTCCTCGAAATCGCTTTTCAGGCGGGTTTTTGCGATCAAGCATCTTTCAATCGGACATTCGCCAAACTCACGGGCACTAGCCCAGGCCGTTGGCGCAGAGACTCTAAGGCATAGTCGGCCTCGTCGAGAAGTTTAATTACCGCACAACTCCTGGTGGTCTCTAGCGCCTGCGAGCACGATGAATCAGTTCTCTGACCGCTACTGTGGCGAAACCGCGCGAACCCGCATCGCGCATGAAACGCTCCGAAACATGGAAACTGAAGTAGATGCCGCAAAGCTCGAAGACAAACTGCTCGGAATCGAGATCCTGGCGGAAGTCTCCCATCACGACGGCCTGGGTCACCAATTGGCGCAGGTGGGTACACCAGGCAATTCCTTCCTCAAACAGAGCATCTCGAACCGAACCCTCACGGTCATCGAACTCGAAGAAGCCCGCTAAGAGGGGCGCGCCGCCCAATGCTGTCGGCCGAGAGGCCCACGTCAGCCAATTCGAGATGGTGGCTTCCAACCGGGGGAGCCCTTCAGCGACACCTTGCGCGGGGGACACAACTTCCGAGCGGAAAACATTTCCAATGTGCTTGATGAGTTCCCTGTGAAGATGCTCTATGGATTTGAAATGAGCAAAAAGTCCACTCTTCGACATCCCAATATGCCTTGCGAGATTTCCTAACGTTACCCCGGCAAACCCATAGATGCAAACGATCTCGAATGCAGCTTGTAGTATGAGCGACCGCGTTCGCTGCTCATTGTGTTTCAAAGTCATGCTCGCTCATTTCTTCATCGTCGACAGAAGGTGAACACCCTTGCCGAGGCTGCTGGATCATCCGCGCGAGGGATGTCTCAACGGCATCCAGATAACGATATGTTGTAGATAAGGCGAATACTTAGCAAATAGAGCTGAGTTTTGTCTGAATCCGTTGCCAAGGGTGGCCTTGTAATATTCCTGCAGACAAACGGCACGATAAGACGACTGGTCGTATTATTCAGTTAGCCCAAGATCCTTTGGACTTGGGGTGACTGATGCAGTCAGATGAAGAGTGTGCAGATTACATTCAACAGATTTCAGGCGTGAAGACAATCCTGCAGGGTAAATGGAGCCTGGAGATCATGTGCGCTATGCGAACGGAACCCGTTCGCCTCAGCCGCCTCATGAGACTCATTCCTGCGGCGTCCAAGAAGGCTTTACGAGCCAATCTTCGGTCCTTGGAGTCCGCACAGATCGTTGTGAGGCGGGATCTGAGCAACACCCTCCTCCATGTCGAATACGACTTCGCCGACGACACGAGGGGAGTGGTCTGGGCTCTGTTAGATCATCTTGCTGCTTGGGGACAGGTCCTGCAAGCCAAAGTAAAAACCTCTCACTCTTGATACGCGAGCGCGGAGCCCTGGCTCTCTTCTGAAAGCCACGCCAACCCGCATCACTCTCTGGATTGTTTCGAACAATCCTAAAGCCTATTTGCAAAGACTCCTTGTAGCTGGACCCGTAGGCTGAGGGAATGCCGCGCGAGTGCGGCGCACGACAAGGAGTTTCTATGCACAAAGGGCTGGACGGCAGAGTCGCTATCGTTAGTGGAAGCTCCAAGGGTTTCGGCTCAGCTATCGCCAAGGCGCTGGCGGCAGAAGGTGCATTAACGGTAGTGAACTATGTCTCGGACAAAACGGGGGCCGATAAAACTGTTGCTGAAATTACGGCAGCAGGTGGAAGGGCGATCGCCGTACAGGGATCGGTCAGTAGCTCCTCCGACGTAAAGCGGATCTTTGACGAGGCGATGAAGGTGTTCGAGAGGATCGATATCCTCGTCAACAACGCGGGCGTTTACACTTTTGGACCACTCGCTGAGATCGAAGAGGCGGAGTACCGGAGGCAATTCGATACGAACGTCTTGGGGACACTCTTGATGTGCAGAGAGGCTTCTCTACGATTTGCAGAGGCAGGCGGAAGCATCATCAATATCGGCACCGCAGGCACCACTCTTAACCTGTCTGGCACGGTGATGTACACGGCGACAAAAGCAGCCACTGACTCTATCACTCATGTTCTGGCTAAAGAGTTGGGTCCACGTGCTATCCGAGTGAACTCCGTGAGTCCTGGAATCGTGCTTACCGAGGGAGTCAGTGCCTTGGGGATGAACTCGGAAACCACCTTTGTCCGAGACCTTGTTGCGCAAACACCACTGGGGCGTGCTGGAACGACCGAGGACATTGCAGATGTCGTGACTTTTCTTGCTTCCGACAAGTCACGCTGGGTCACCGGGCAAATCATACAAGCCTCGGGCGGACTGCAGTAGAACCAAGCAGGCCGCTTTCGCTCCGGATGCGCTGTCTTAATTACGGGTCATGCTATCTACGTTTCTACTGGAGCGGGTGTGACTGAGCAATTCATTCGATTTGGCAACCACTGATCCTCACCGAGTGATTGCTCCCCACAATACAAGTCAACCCCGAAACAGGAGAGAACATGAAAAGCTTCAAGATACTCAGGGTCAGCATAGCCGCTGGCATCGCGGTCGCAGCACTTCTGTGTACAAAAGGACTAGCAGCGGCTCAAGAGCCCAAACCCAACAAGATAGGGACAGTAGTGCTCGTTCATGGGGCATGGGCGGACGGTTCATCCTGGACAAAGGTTATTCCGCGACTGGAGGAGAAGGGTCTGAACGTGGTGGCGGTCCAGCTCCCGCTGACGTCTCTGGCCAATGATGTTGCTACGGTTGAGCGTGCGATCGCGATTGCGCCTCCGCCGGTACTCCTCGTAGGTCATTCATATGCGGGAGTTGTCATCACGCAAGCTGGAAATGATCCGAAGGTGATCGGCTTGGTGTACGTTGCGGCATACGCACCAGACGCGGGCGAGTCTGCTGTGACGCTCAATTCCATGTATCCACCTGCCCCCATAGCGGCGGACAATTTGATTACGTCAGACTCTCTCGGAAACCTGAAGCTGCTGCCAAAAGGAATCTTGACCGACTTTGCAGAAGATCTACCTCTGAGAGAGAAGACGACGCTTATCGCGACGCAAGGCCCAACAGCCCAAGATGTGTTGGGTACACCGGTCACGGCTGCAGCATGGCGGACCAAGCCATCCTGGTTCATTATTGCAGGGCGAGATCGCATCATTCAGCCACAGTTGGAAGAGTTCATGTCAAAACGCATGAATGCCGTCACCATCACCGCCGATTCGTGCCACGTGATCATGCTGGCTAAACCAGACGAGGTCACAGACGTTATTGTTCGGGCCAGTCAATCTTTCGACAAGTAAAGAGTGCCGGTTGGAAGGCGGTGGCGCGTTGTTCAAGTGAGCTGATGCGCCAACTGCCTCACGCCTGCCCTCCTCTATTCGGAAGCTGATTGTTCGACTTCTTCCTTTTCGCTGCGAAGGTACGCCAACCCGGAGGCTCTTTCGGTCTCCTTAAGAGGAAAACAATGAGGAAAACATCACGAACCGCCCGGATCTTGAAGAGGCACTGCAGACAAAATTGATTGAAGAGCATGTTCATCAACCAAGACCTGAAGAGCTCAAGCCTCAAGTAAATGTTGACGAGACCCCCTTTCGCAAAGGCATGCGAGAGAAGGTCGAAACGGTAGAAGTATCGACATTAAAACCCAAGGGTTAGAAGTAGTCATACCGCGAGGGACAAGGCTATCGCCGGACAGATCGGCAACATAAAGGGGAATGGCATGGGAAAGCTCGATGGAAAAGTTGCTCTGATCACCGGCGGCACGAGCGGAATTGGCTTTGCTACTGCAAGGCTCTTTGTAGCCGAGGGCGCACAGATCTACGTAACCGGGCGCCGCAAAGATAAGGTTGAAGAAGCCGTGACGAAGATCGGTAAAGGATGTATCGGCGTACAGGGAAACGTCGCAGATATGGCCGACCTCGATCGTCTCTTCAATCAAATTACAAAGGAGTCCGGAAGACTTGATATTGTCTTCGCGAACGCAGGAACAGCGGAATACGCACCCATGGGCCAGATCGATGAAGCGCATTTTGAGCGAATCTTCAACGCAAACGTGAAGGGTCTGCTTTTCAGTGTGCAGAAGGCTTTACCGCTGATGCGAGAGGGCTCGACGGTCGTCTTGACCAGTTCCGTAGTCGGGAGCAAGGGCTTCTCCTCTAATTCGGTGTACGCGGCTTCAAAAGCTGCTATCCGCTCTTTCGCGCGGACTTGGACCACTGACTTCAAGGATCGCAAGATCCGTGTCAACGTCGTCAGTCCAGGGTCGATTGACACGGAGGGATTCCGCGAGTTGGTAGGGACTTCGCCGGTGGGCCAGCAGCGTATGACCAACTTAGCGAAGGCAGTTCCAGTCGGCCGAACCGGCCATCCGGATGAGATCGCGAAGGCGGTCTTGTTCCTTGCCTCTGATGACAGCAGCTACATGACTGGAACTGAAATCTTTGTCGATGGTGGTCTGGGGCAGGTCTAGCATGGTCCATCGTTCGTGTTCTCTGAGGGTTGTATCGGGACCCGTTTCTCCCTCAGTCGGACAACACCCTTTCGCCACTTGAGAGCCGCAGGCAGGAAAGGGGGCAGTGCAGAAGGGGGAACGCCTTCTGCCGCGCAGCCGGCGAGCGAGGGCCGGTACGCAGGCGGGAAAAGAGTCCGGGAGAAACCGAAGGGGTGTCTCCCGACGGGATTAGCCGCGTATCGAGACACAAAACGGCCCCGGAACCTTCCGGGGCCATTGGTGTTTGACTAAGCGGCTTTTGGCTTTTTGGCTGCTGTCCTCTTCTCGCCGGGATTGACGAGAGTCGGTGATGCTTTGGACTTGGTGCCGTTCCTGGACTTGGACCGTTTGACGTGGGGCGGAGCGAATGCAGCCTCGGCTTCGGAGAGTAAGTCGGGGTCCGTGTCGCGGGGGATGCCAAGATGGTCGGTCAGGGCAAGGCGCAGGGCAAAGTTGGTTAGCTTGTCGTCTGCGGTGTCACCGAGAGCGGCGAGCACGATCTCCTGCTCCGTCTGCTCCAAGTTTTCATCTTTCCCCGCGAAATGGCTGGCCACTTCCTCGAGATAGCTATACGGGTCGATGTAGACCACCAACCGCAAGTACAAGCGAAGCTGCGCGGCGGTGAACATCGCGGGTGCTTGATCAAGAATGCGATCGAAGGTGGCAAGCCGCACCTTGCGCTGTTTTTCGCGTCGGGCTTGCTCGGCTTCGTACTCCTTTTGTTGGCGTTCGAACTCGGCTTTGCGCTCCTCCTCTTTGCGCTCTTGTTCGGCTTTGTACTCGGCCATCCGTTCCTCGTGCTCGGCTTGGCGTTGCGTTGCCTCTTCCTCCGTATCCTGTTCGGCAGCGGGTGCCATGACGGGCGGCGCGTCGGCGGCAACACGGGCAGCTTCGCGCGGGTTGTGTACCGGGCAATCCGGTTCCACGCAGACGGTTAGTGTGCGTCCGGCATGTTTGCCGAAGACGATGAGGGCGGATTTGGTGTGACTGCACGGTGGCTCGGCGTCCGGGTTGTCGGGGATGTCGAGTTCGCGGTATTGATGCTTTTGTAAGGCTCCGGGACGCTGCTCCTTCGGCGCTCTCCATGCCGTTTCAATGGTGACAAGCTCGGGCCGCGCGACGATCTCGCGGTCGATGTGTGCCGTCACTTTCGCTTGGAAGCATGGCGCGTCAAGGCACTGGTCGCCCTGCACGTCGGCAAACAGGCTGCTGTTGAAACCGCTGCGACGGGGGCAGGTGATGCAAGCCCCGGCCTCTGGTTTGAGGGTGGTATCATCGCGGTCGAACGGTGCCTCCGCAAGATTGAGATAGAGGTTTGCCTGAATCCATGCGCTGAGGTGCTTTGCGGGGAGTAGGTGCGCTTCCTTGTCCTGCCAGTCTTTGCGCCAGCAGTTTTCAAAGGCGTCTGCCTGATGCCCCTGGGGGAGACGGGCAATCAGGTTAGCGTGGCTGGCGGTGATGCGCTCTTGAACGAATGCCTCCGCTACATCGGGGATAAGCTGCAAGAGAGAAAGACGGGCATAGATGTGACTTGCGCTCTTGCCTGACTTGGCAACAAGCGCGGTTACGTCATAGCCGGGCAGGTCTAAGAGACGCTGAAAGCCTTGCGCCTCCTCATAGGGGTGAACGTCGACACGTTGCGAATTCTCCACTAATTGCCACTCCATCGCGGCGGCGTCGTCCAACTCGACGATGCGAGCGGGGAGTGAAAACAGTTCTGCAAGCTGCGCCGCGCGGAAGCGTCTGGCACCTGCGACAATCTCGAAGCCGCTGGCATTGGGGCGGATGGTGATGGGTTGAATCAGGCCATGCTGTCGGATGGACTCGGCAAGCTCCTCCAGCTTGTTCTGCTCGAAGGTCTGGCGGGGGTTGGTGGTGGACTCGTGAATCTGGTCAATGACAATAAATTGAAATGCGCTGCTATCCTGCATGGCGATTCTCCTAAGGGTGGTTGCACTGCATTGTTGTTGTGGAGCGGACGCGCTTTCCCATCCGCTCCGGGGCGGGAAAGGGTCTAGGCGCGTGGGGTCTGCTGCTCCTCAAATGCCTCGGCAAAGCCTTGCAAGCGCAGGTTGTTGTCCCATACCTTGGCGAATCGTTCGTGTTGTTGGTGCAAGCTCGTGAGGTAGACGTAGTTATCGCCTTGAATAGCCCGGCTCCACTGCTCAACGCCGACGTAATCGTTTCGGTAATAGAAGGCGTTAAGGTGGGGGCCATCGGCGAAGCCAAGCTCGAAACACATCTCCGGGTCACGCATGAGGTCGCCGTTTTGTTCGCCATAGTGACAGACAGAGAGTGCGGGGAGGCCGCACGGGCCTGATTCATCGGTTGCTTCGATCACCAACGCCATGTAGGGCGGATTCTCGATCTTGAGGTACAGGCCGTGGTGCCAACCTCCGGCCTGTTTGAGAATGCGAAGAATGGTCTGCATTAGGCCACCCTCGCGAGTTCTGCATCGGGCATCTCGGCCTCTGCTGCGGCGGGTGGCTGCAATGCGGCAAGGATGACACCGGAAGCTAGCTGGATGACTTCCAAGCTCTCGGCCAAGAGCGAGGCGTTGCCGTGGTAAAGCTGGATATAGTCCGCGCTGGCGGAACCCGTTTCCAGTCCTACGGCTTTGCCAATCACAAAGGCGATGGCCTCGGCCTCGGTTTCCCTGACTACCTTGGTGGTCGCGGTGCGGCGTTCCGCCTTATGCAACATCTCGTGCGCGAGTTCGTGAACGAGGGTTGAAAACTCCTCGGCTTCGGACTGTCCGGGGAGAATGGCGATCTTTCCGCCGTAGCTCATGCCTAGCGCGGGAGCGATCGTCTCAGTAAAGGCAAGCTCGATGCCCTGGGCTTCAATGAACGAAACAAGACGTTCGCGGTTCTCGCCTACGGTTCCGGTCATCTCCCGCAATGTGGGAAGCTCTGCGCCTTCGGTCTGCTCCACGTCGAAGACATAGGCATTGCGGAATCCAACTAGAACGCGGGTGTTCTGCTTGGTGATGTCCTTGTTGGCTTCCTCGTCCTTCTTGCGCTTGATGCCGACGATGGGGGCAAGAATCCGAATCCCCTTTTCGCCTTTCTTCACCTTCCGGCCCAACTGGTTCCATGCGTACAGGCCAGCAACGCGGGTTGCGCTTGGCCGTTGCCGTGCAATCTCCAGAATGTTCCCAAAGCTGTAGTTGTGAAATCGGCTCATCGCGTCGAGATAGGCGGTGAGTGCGTCGGAGTGTCCGGCCTCTAACTGCTCGATAAGGCTCTTGACGTTGGCGGCAATGATGTCTTTGGCGGTCTGCCGTTGCTGCGGCTGTTTGGGGTTTTCGCTGATGGGGGTAACGCTGCTGGTGGTGTTCATGGGTGCTTCCTCCTTGGGTTCTGGCTGCTGCACTTCCGCGTTGAAACGCGGCATGTACATGCCGAACGCCACCTGGCGAAGGCGGGGGTAGCAAGGCGCAAGGGGAGGGGTCCCCCCACCCTTGCAGAGGAGGCGGAACGCTGGAACGGAAAGGGCGGAGCGAAGCGGAGGTCTGCACAAGCGAAGCGCGGAAGATTGGGGAAGCCCCTTGTCGCCGCGCGATCGGGGCAGAGCCCCTTAGTGCACGGTTTGTCGACCTTTTGTGATGGCGGAGCAGACGTTTATTAGGGTGGGCGTTGCGGGGAGGAAAGGCCCGCAGAGGAGGGGTGCGAAGAACGCGCAAGCGGTCGCAGCCGGGAGGAGACGTCCTCCCGAGAAGCTAAGAAAGCTTCACTCGGGCTGGCACTTTATGCAGGATTGCCAACGGAGGGTGGATGCTCGAAGATGGATACGGGACGGATACGCACCGTTCTGGGGTGTCGAAACCTCGATAGACAGATGAGCGCCGCCGGGCGCTCTTGAGTAACTCCCTAGACCTTTTGGCGTCGGGGAGCCTGTGGCGTTATGTCCAGGCCCCTAAAGCTAAAGGCCACAGGAGCCTGTCTATCGGCTTTCGAACTCCCCGACCTCGGGTTATAGGGCTTGTTTGCGGGTGCGTACCGCAGATGTTGCCGGAGGCCTTCGGTGGAGTTTTTCCTTGCTCGCTTATGAATTAGCGCCGATCTTTGTAGGCCACGGAAAGGGCACTTGTGCTGCCCTGAACGGGGGACGGCCACGTAGTGTTCAAGATGGCAACGCTGGTACCAACAGGAATGTCGCATGAGCGAACCTCGCGAACTCGTATTTCAGTGCAGCGCCGATCTTGCGGGTTCACTGCCTGAATCTTGCAGTGTGGCGGTTTCCTGTTACGAAGCTCCAGGGATCCGGCACTTGGTTGCGACTCGCCTACAAAACACACTTCAGTCCCTTGCCGGGAGCGGTATGGACCTCCGAGCGCTCGACGGAGTGACCTTAACGGAAGACTGCGCCGCTGCATCGATGCTGATCCAGAAGGTGCCTGAAGGTCACGTGCCTCTGCAGATGGGAGAGCAACCGCACACCTTGGAGATGGCGCGGACAGTACCGGTATGGCGGAATGATGAACTTCGTTTCCATATCGTTTTGCGTGCCGGTCTCGGAATCGGATTGCTGAGCAAAGACAAGACATTCCAAACATTGGCATACGCCTGCATCGCACACGAGGCTGCGCACGTAGAGCATGAAGGTCATCTCTATCGGACTTTCCCGGACATCTACGGGATACCAATACCGTGCGGTGACCGTTCCCGCAATACGTTTCTTAAGGCGCTGGATGTTTGGAGTGAATACGCAGCATGTCGTTCTTCAGCGACGTTCCGCCCAGAGGCTGTCGAGGAGTTTGAGAAGGTGTTTTGCCGTGCTTTGGATGACGGTCTTTCTGTCTCTGGGCGGTGTATCGCAGACAGTGAGTCAGGCGCCGATGCTACGGAGAGGTTGAAGGACATTCTGCAGTTCTTCGGAGATGTGTTCGTTTACGCTGGGTACTTTCTAGGGCATTTGGATGGATTAAGACTCGACCTGGAGCAACACGCGCCGAGCGCTTGGTCTGTCCTCGCGGAGTATCCCGAGGTAGGTGCTGTCGTTCGTCGCCTCCACAGCAACCTACAGGAACTCTGGCTCCACGAATTTGAGTGGCACTCTATTGAAGTGTTCGCTCCTATTTACGACGTCATTTGCTCAATAATGGCCTTGCACTGCTTTGTCCTGACTAAGGACGAGTTGGATTGGAAAATTCAATTGTGCAGGCGTGGGATGGGCTAGATCCAAAAAAATCGGCCCATGCACAGTGATGTCCTCATTGGACTGGATGCGAACCGTGTTTCTTTCGCTCCTCTGCCTCCGCACGGCTAAAGCTACGCGTGAAAGCTGGGCCGCGCTGAGTGAAGACTAGTCTTTGTTCACGTGAGCCACGTCAGATCCTTGGCAAACTCGTCGATACTGTCCTTAGGGCTCGACGGCGTAGCCTGAGCTTCCAGGATCAACTCACGAATAACGTCGAACGATGTCTTCGGCGATTTATCGATCAATTGACCAATGATCTCTAGCCCTCCATTTGCATATGATTCAAAGATCCCGAGTTTCTGTACGAAGCGCTCAGGAGCGACGATGTCGAAATCATCAGACACAACGCCAGCCACTAGATTCACAACAGTGTCTTTGCCCCGGCTTTCAAATACAGACCATGCGATCGGCTCGGCCGAGGCTTCGAATGGCTTGGGATTTTTCTTGGCGTATCCCAAACAAGCGCAAAAGCACATTAGCTCTACGTAGTTGTCGAAAACGCTCTCCGGGCCCTGCGTGAGACTGGCCATAAGCGACTCTTTATCCTTGGGTCTTCTCACACGTCGAGATGAACCGATCGATTCTTGCGACATCAACTTATCCAACTGGCACCTCCATTATTTCGACCCATTCGTAATCGTTCGGACTCTTCGATACGTACTGCCTTGACACACCATCAAGTCGGATCTGTTCCTCGCTCATATCGTCTTTGGGCGTCCAATACGACAGGACGTAACGTTCGCCGATGCGCGGAGCAAGCTCGGGCTGGACCTCTCCAAGACCTTGGCTCTTTGAAACGAGAATGACGACCTGCGGGACTAATGACGGGACGGCTTTTGCGACGGCCTTTTGATATCCCTCGTCAAGACTTCCGAACGCAGAATCCATCACAATCGGGTAAATTCCACCCTGAAATCCGGTGAGCCCTCCATCCTTGGAAGCCGTCTGCTCGTAGCGCTCACGTGCCAAGTCAGCAATCGATCCCACGAAGGCAAGACTAAGCAACTGATTCTCGCCAGAGCTTCGGGCAACAGGTTCCACGCCAGCTCCTACCGTCTTCGTAAGTTCTAATCGAAAGCCATCTGAGAGTTCGGGGGTGTACCGCTTGAACGAAATTCGCCCATAGATTTTCTTCAGGCGCAGGTCCAGAGTTTTTCGCACCTCTTCAGTACGAAGTTCAAGGATCTTCTGAAACAATCTTTGCGTTTCGATAACGATCTTGACGCGACGCTGGGCAAGGTTCGCCTTTTCCCCCTCCAGCTTTTTGTCTTGTTGCTCTTTTACTTTTGCTCGACGATCCTCAGCGAGGGCATCTAGTTCAATCTTCCTCGCCATAGCAGCTTCAATTGCTGACTCATTCTGTAGTTCCAGTTGTTTGCGCTTGCTGTTAAGCTCTCTCGCCTCCTCAGAACCGCGAGTATCGATTGCGGCGTCTATGGCGCTGATATCTTCAGAGCGGGTTTGCTGCTGTTGCTGAATCTCAACTAGTTCTCTCTGCCGATTCTGAAGATCTCTGTAAAATTCTTCGCGCTGGCGAATAAAGTCTCGCGCCTGAGCGGTAAGTTTCGTCCAAACCTCTTCAACGTCTGCACTACCGGCTTTGTTTTTCCAGTCTGCGACAAGGTTGTAGGACTCTGAACCTTTTTCCAACTTGCAGCCACAGATACAGACGCCGCTTTCGAGAAGATCTTCGACAAACTGGCGCTTGAGTGGCGTCGGCAACGCTCCCTTTACCCGCAAGTCTTCCAGCTTATCCAAAGCGATTGAACAAAGGCCGCTTGAGAATGCAAGATGACCATCCACGGAAAACTTGTGTGCGAGTTCTGCTCTTATTTCCGCTAGACGCAATTTCCCCGCCGTAAATGAGGCCTCTAGTTCATCACGGCGCTTCTGCAGTGCCTCAGCTTCAGCGAGCGTTCTAAGGCGAACATTGATCGCCTCGATCTCGTCTGCGATGTTCTCGCGTTTCTTAACCTCGGAATCCCGATCTTTTGTTTTCTGGCTGATTTGGCGATCGATGGCCTCAAGTTCATCGATGATTCTTTGCATGTCGGGAGGAGAGACATCCCGTAGCTCGCCTTCGAGCTTCTTGCAAACAGTGGCGAGATGGGTGTGGCCTCTTTCGATTACTGCCAGACCCAGAACCGTCTTGATGGCCTCACCGATTTGTTCGTATGCGGATTGCTTGGCCAGTTGCTCGATGCGTTCACCATCGAAGAAGAAAAACCGATGTAGGCGATTGGGCAGAATCTGCTCGATCGCATCATCGGGATACTTGCTCGGCGCAGAAACACGGCCGGTTTCGTCCGTGTGCCACATTTGGGCCTCTGAATCAATTTGAAGCTGACCAGAGCCGTCTCTATTCTTCAACTTGGACGTCTTGCGCACCACCTGGTAGACCTTGTTTTCATGCTCGAATTCGAGGCGCACTGAGGCAGACACAACATCAAGGGTTTGAGCTTCGTCCCATGCGCGCTCATTGATGAGATGTGACGGATTATCAAAGGCCGGAGTAAAACTCTTGAACAAACTCCAAGTGAACGCATTTAGGATAGTCGTCTTACCGGCACCATTCGCTCCGTACACGACTGTGACGTTCTTTTCTTTGCCTTCGGCGAAACGGATGCTTTGAGAGCCGTAGAACTGTCGAAAGTTCTCGAACGTCAGCGAACGAAGTCTCATTTCACCACGACCTTTACGGTGTCCACTATCGTTTCCACGACACCATGCGGTTTGCTCATGTGGAGTTTGCTCTTTTCAATTTCGACAACCTCACGAAATAGCTTTTGCGCTTGTTCGGAGGCTTCTGTAAAGAGACTCTTGATTTCACTTTGTGTATCGCTCATCGTGCCCTCTTAAAGATCTAGTAGGTGGTACTTCTTCCTCAGTGGCAGTAATTCGTGCATAACCTCGTGTCCATTCTTGGCTAGGCTCGCAAACTCCACGATTCTAGCCAGCTCCCGGCGAAAGAGATTTCGCTCGACATTAAAGACTGATGGTTCGGGGCTCAATGTGCTAGGGATTACGACGAAGTCATGTATCTCGGCTTCGTCCTTTCCAGGGAAATTTCGAAGAACCCTTCCCCGTCTCTGAATAAACTGTCTCGGATTAGAGCTGCTGGCGAGAATGAATGCCCTTTTCGTCGCCGGAATGTCGACTCCCTCATCAAGACAACGGATTGCAACGAGTCCATTGAGTGCCCCGCTCCCGAAGCGATTTCTCAACTCCGCCCTCTTTTCCATCTCGGTATCCGAGGTATAAGTGTCCACAGCCATACCCATCTCGCGTCCAAGCAGTTTGGTCACCGAAATCAGTTGCCGTTCAGTCTCCCCATCGGTGGTCTCAACCGTTCCGTCGCCACAGTAAAAGAGGTTATGAGTCGAGGTGCGGATGGGCGAAACGATATCGCTCAGCGCAGTGATCTTGTTTCTTGCTGACGCGATTAGCCTGGCTCTCTTGAGGAGCAATATTTTCATCGCCTGTGACCCCCCTTCGGCGTCATCGGTAATGTTTTGACCCTGGCTGCCCAACACGGCGATCCGTTTTGTAATCTCGAAGTAGGCGTCGGATTCTTCGTCGTCAAGCTGCACGGTGTGAACAAAGTATCGGTATTGAGTTAAAGCACCGAGATCCAAAGCTTCCTTTAGCGACAGCTCGAAGACAGGCTTTCCGAAATAGTCGTAGAGTGCTTGCGTGCCAACATCATCAAACCAACGTTCCGGTGTAGCAGACAGTCCCAATCGATAGTTGGCGTTGTCGGGCAGGACTGCACGAATGTTCTCAGCCCCAAGGTTGTGTGCCTCGTCGGCGATCAAAAGAAAATCTTGAGTGACTGAATTTATTAGCTCTTGGAACGGGCCGCCGGCAAAAGTAGAATTTGTCACCGTCATAACGACAAACGGCAGACTCCCGCTCTTGATTGCAGCGATTGACTCAATTGCGGTCGCGTGCCACTTGGATAATGAATCCATGCACTGTATTGCCTTCATTCCGAAGCGACGCGCTTCTTCTGCCCACTGGGACACAAGGTGTTTATAAGGGCAAAGCACGACGACAAGTAGTGGGCGTTCGCTTTTTGACAGCGCTCTATACAGTTGAGTCGTGAGAGCAAGAGCGGTGACTGTCTTACCTGTCCCAGTCGCCATTTGGAAGATGCCACGTGCTCTGTTCTCGAACCATTTCTGTACTGCGGTCTTCTGATAATCCCGAATGAGAAGGTCTTTCGGCAGAGAGGGGCGAAAGCCGCTCCGTTCACCGCTTGGGACTTCTTCAGATTCGATAATCTCTTCGGGTTCAAGCTCCGGGACCGCGGCTGGCCGTAGTCGTAGGAGTTGACGCTTGGCAGCTTCTGGAAATGGATACAGCTTCAACGTTGGTGTTTCATCTGACCAGAGCGCCTCGAAATCTGAAACGATCGATTTCGTGCGCCGCTTATCCTCGGCAAGCCAAGAGCGAAAAACTTGGACCGACTCGAAGTTGGAAACCAGACCGGAAACCGACTCATTGGCCGATCCGGTAAAAGCTACGGAGTTTCCAGAATCATCACTGAAGACTCCGATTTTCTCGTGGTAGACGCCGATTCCTTCTTCGTTCTCAATGAGGGCTATTTTTATGTCGAGTCGTTTTTCGGCGATAAGCCAGCCAAGCATTGCTAGACGCTTCTTCGTAATCTCGTTCGCGACATTGCGTTCATCAAGCTCTCTCGTGAGGGCTTGCTCAATTACCGCTTCGCGCTTTTTGTAGCCTTCTTGAATTGCCTTGGCATCTTCTTGGGTAAGAGACGGAGAAGCAATCAGACGCATGGTGCCGCCGTTTCTGATGAGACGACTGATTCCTTTGGCAGCCGCCGAAAGTGACGAGCTGGTGAAGAAACCGACAGCGCGGTCGAATCTTATGCTTTCGGCCATGCACGGGATATAAAACTCCTTGATCAAATCGTTCCTACCCGTCCGATAGCCGTCCAACAAAGACAAGTCTGTCAGCATTCAGACCGCCTCTGTTCCAAGGAACGCAAAGAGTTCGTCGACGCTTTCCTCGTTAGGTTCATCATGCAGTTCTGGGACGAGGTCGTGGAGAGCGTTCTCGCGTCTCTCAAGAAAGCGGCGCCCGATTGCTGTCCAGCCGTCACTCTCACGCAATCCAATTGCCTTGGCGATCAGAGGCTTTCGGGAGGACTCTTCAACTTCGCAATGGGGACAACACTGGATGAACAAACGTTCTTCGCGTTCGGCCGCTTCAATTTGGTTGAGGCGTAATGGGTAGAACGTAATATGGTCGGCGTCCGGTCTCAGGTACAGCCAGTCGCCCACGGCTAATCCGTACTCCTCAATTGCCATTCGAATCGAGCCGACACTTGGTTGCGATCCAAGCCAGGAAATACGGAAATCGCCATGAGGGGAGGCATACAGCTTCACCTCACCCGGCGCAAGACTGATACCAGCGGCAAAGGCGGTCGAAACATTGCGGCCAGAGCCCCTGATAAGCTCGCTGTCCACCTGGAGCCTGTAAGTCCAACGTCGGTCAACTAAGAAGCAAGATCGTGCAAGTTCGGGCTTCGATTGGATTGCCAAAGTCTCATCTTCACGCCGCACCCGAAAGCCTCCACCAAGAGTGCGTGTGAAGAAGGGGCTATTGAGGTACGAAACGATTGATCGCTCGGAAACTCCGAATTTCGAAACCAGCGAACCTCTGAGCTCGGCGAGCGTGGCTTCGCCGCCCCGTCTGCCAATCTCTTGCGTAATTTCTGGAACGATTCCCTTGTATTCTGGTGTACCCCAAGCCGCTAGTGCAAAATCCGTGAGATTCACACGAGCGAAGCGTGCGTCTGAAAAAAGGTAGTTTCCCAATGTTCGGATGCTATGTTCCTCAGGGATCTGGCTGGAGATCTCTTCTCGCGTCATGGGTTTTGCATGATTGGCGAGAAGGAGAAATGCTTTATCCGCCAGCGAGCCACGCCAACGAACGACCATTCCGTTATCGAAGGTTCGACATTCGAAATAATTCAGAATCTCAACACAAAACTGCGGGTCAAGCCCCTGTTCAATCAAACGAGTCTGCACGTCAATCTGGGATTCCGAAGTGCCTATTGGGGGGAGAAGGCTTTCCAGAAGCTCTCTCGTCTCGTGAAGAGGGTGCCGAATGAGCCAGTTTTCCGCAGGGGCATATGGTCCTCCTTGCCACAGGAGAATCGGCAGCAGATCGCTAGAGCAGGATGTTGCTCTGGTAAGCGTGACGAGCTCATCGATGTATCTGGAGGGGCAGGCGAGTCCTATCTGCGTTGCGAACGAATCTGCAGCTCGCTTGATGCAGGCCAATTTAGGAAAGGCGAGACGCCGATTGAGTTTCTCTCGTAACCCGACTTCGATTTGTCGGACTCGCTCACGAGTTAGTCCGAACTCCCTGCCGAACTCTTCGAGCGTCGTTGTGGGCCTCAGGCCAAGGATTCGATCGCGAATGATGCGAAGGCCCCGGTCATCAAAGCCCTCGAGTAGAGCTTCGACAGCAACCGAAAGTTCGTTCAGGGCAAGGGGCCCTGGGGTTGAAAAGGACGTACACATCTTAGGCAGGGTCCTAACGAAGACAAGGAAGCGCGGCTCACAGAATCAATCTCACCACTATAGAAACAGTTCTTGACTTCTCCTAACTAATTTCGCTGCAATAGTTTACGAGAGTTTGGGACGTTTCCATTCAGCGCATGGACGTGAATCAAGTCACGTACGGAGCTGAAATGATAGACTTCCGTTTGTGACCCCCACGGGATCGTACTCATACACTTTCGCGGCGCTACGCGGCACTCAAGCCGGCAGGACGTTCTACGTTGCGATGTGTCCGCTCCGATTGATTCCCAAACTGTTCCTGTTCGACGAAGACGAACTTCCCGCCGCGTTACGCGCGCAACGTCCCCTTAACCGATCACGAGTGCCCGAAATCGCGCGCTACATGATCGACAATCCAAGCGAATATGTTTTCTCATCCATCACCGCTTCTGTAGATGGAGATGTCGGATTCGATCCCGTTGTTCCAGATTCGAACCTTGGCAATCTGGTGATTTCGATGGCCGCGAAGTTCATCATCAACGACGGTCAACACAGGAGAGCAGCAATCGAGTCGGCAATCTGTGACAAGCCTGAACTGGGCGACGAGACGATCTCCGTGGTTCTCTTCGAAGACGGTGGTCTTCGGAGGAGCCAGCAAATGTTCGCTGATCTGAATCAGCACGCAATCCGACCGACCACCGGAATCAATATCCTTTATGACGTCCGAAGTCCCCTTGCGCAGTTGGCGCGATCACTGGTTGAGGGCGTGCAGGTTTTTCGAAACCTCACTGAGACAGAGCGGAGTAGTATTTCCCATCGGTCAGTAAAGCTCTTTACGCTGAGCAGTATTCATCAAGGGACAAAAGCCCTCCTCAGTAAGGGGAAAGTAGACACAGTTTCCTCGAGTGAGGCGCGTCTTGCATTGGATTATTGGAATGCGGTCGCTGAACAGATCCCGGAGTGGAAGCTTGCATCGCAAAAGAAAGCTGTACCAGCAGAACTTCGGCGTGAGTATGTGCACTCACATGGAATTGCTCTGCATTCTTTAGGACTAATGGGCGCAGCACTCGTGAAGCAAGAGCCCAATGACTGGCGAGAGAAGGTTGCGGGGCTAAGTTCTGTGGATTGGTCGCGGACCAACACAGATCTTTGGGAAGGACGAGCTCTCGTCGGGGGAAGAATTAGCAAAGCCAACAATAACGTACTCTTGACTTCATCCTTCCTGAAGACAACACTCGGCTTGAAATTGAACAAAGAGGAGAGTCGGTTGGAAGATTCGTTGAGGGTCGCAAGAAGATGAACACCGTCGTTACATCAATTGGCAAGGCGAGCCAACTATCACGATCGTTCCTCGAAAATCTTGAGAACGAGATCCGCGAGGTATACCTCTCCGATAGCCGCCCCTGGGTCATTGGTTACAGCGGCGGCAAGGACTCCACCACTGCGCTTCAACTCGTATGGAATGCCGTAAAGAGTCTTCCTCGCGCCTCGCTGACCAAACCAATCTATGTCATCTCTTCAGATACCCTCGTTGAGACGCCCATGATTTCAGGGTTCGTTGACAGAATTCTGGCGCTGATCAATGAAAACGCAGTATCACAAGACCTTCCCATCACTGCGCATAAGGTAATGCCAACCGTGAATGACTCGTTCTGGGTGAACGTTCTTGGTAGGGGGTATCCTGTCCCATCCAATCAGTTTCGGTGGTGCACAGAACGACTCAAAATCACACCTGCGAACGCTTTCATTCTGGATAAGGTCGCTGAGTTCGGCGAAGTTGTTGTTGTATTGGGGGTCCGTAGTTCCGAGAGTGCTACGCGAGCGCAGGTGATGAGCCTTCACAAGATTCAAGGCTCGCATCTGTCTCGTCATTCGACCCTACCCAAGGCGTTCGTATATACGCCAATCGAGCCGTTCACCGTCGATGATGTCTGGACTTATCTCTTGCAAGTGCCCTCGCCTTGGGGAGCAAACAACCGTGATCTTGTGACACTTTATCGTAATGCGCAAGCAGGCGAATGCCCGCTCGTCGTAGACACGACTACTCCTTCATGCGGTAACAGCCGCTTTGGCTGCTGGGTTTGTACGGTTGTCAATCGAGACGCTTCGATGGAAGCGATGGTGGAAAATGGCGAGGACTGGCTAGAGCCGCTACTCGACTTTCGAAACCGCTTAGCTTCACTACAAGACTCTGCTCTTTGGGCATCCATTCGAAAATACAAACGGCGCGACGGCCGGGTGAAAGTGAAAGATGGCGCGCCGCAACCATGGGGACCATACACTTTACAGACAAGGAAGGATCTATTGCGGGATCTCCTTATGGTTCAGCAAAGAGCGGCGAGTTTTCCCGAACATCAAGAAGCGACACTAATCAATAAAGATGAATTGGAAGCGATTCGTGTTTTGTGGCGGCAAGAGGAAGGTGACTGGGCAGATTCCGTGCCTCAGATCTATCGAGATGTCTTTGGCGTTGACTTGTCTTGGATTCGTTATGAGACACCAGGATTCAAGGCCGAGGAGCAGGACGTTCTTAAGCAAATTTGTGAACGCCATGGCATCCCGGCCGACATGGTAGCCAAGTTGATCGAGGTGGAACGCAGCCTGCAAGGGATGGCCCGACGTTCCTCCATTCAAAAGCGTCTAGCTTCGGTCTTTGACGAGGATTGGCGAACGGTTGAGGATATCCAGGTCATCCGTGAGAGTACGGAGCTTCAATGATCCTGAAAACCCTGATGCTTGAAAACTTCGGGACTTACTCGGGCGTCCAGACGCTTGATCTTGAACCCGCTGATGGCAAACCTGTAGTTTTGGTGGGCGGCAAGAACGGTGCTGGAAAGAGCACGTTACTGGAAGCAATTCGGCTCTGCCTTTATGGTTCTCAAGCAAACCGTACGAATGTTTCGAGAGAGCGGTACGAACGCTATTTGCTTGAACGAATTCATCGAGATTCCGGTAGTAGCGTGCCTACAATGAATGCCTCGGTCGCCATAGTATTTGTCTACGCCGACGAGACCGGTCAAAGAACTTATCACGCAACGAGAAGTTGGGAACGAAACTCAAAAGGTGGCGTGAACGAGTCTTTCAACCTGCTCGCTGATGGCGTCGCCCTGTCTGAAATAGATTCGGGACATTGGCAGGATTTCATTCAAGAGCTGATGCCAATTGGCGTCTCGGACCTCTTTTTCTTCGATGGCGAATTGATCCAACTTCTGGCAGAGGATGGATCGGATAAGAAGACACTATCTGAGGCTGTTAGCAATCTTCTTGGCATTGACATAGTCGAGCGATTGTCTGCTGATCTCACCATATTCAAGACTCGTTTGGCCGCAAAGACCGTAGGAGATATCAGAGGGACTTCCGAGCTTGACCAATTGCAAGACACAGTGGTTCAACTGAAGCTGCAACATGCTGAAGCAGAAGGCGCCTCTGCGGACATTCAGACCGAAGCGAGAAATGCGATCACACGCGTGCAAGAGCTAGAACGTAATTTGCAAGAACGCGGTGGAGCATATGCTCGGAATCGTGGTCGCCTTGAAGAGAAGAAACGTCAGCTTTCCAATCGCGTCTCGATCCTTGAAAACACCATTAGAGAAAATGCGCATGGCCTATTACCGATCGCATTGGCGCCTAAGCTAGTGCGATCGCTTCTGAAGCAGCTTGATTGCGAAGAAGATGTTCGATTCGGAGTTGTGGTAGACGAAACATTGGATGAGGCCGCTAAGAAGACCATAGCCCGTTTACGCCGGTTGAATATTCAAACCGGATCGAAGCAGAAGTCGTTGGGCAGCCTAAGCGAATTCAATCAGATCATCGAAGCAATCAAACAGGCGCACGAAGCCAAGCTCTGGCACAGCGACTCAATCGTGCATGACCTCTCAAAGAACCAAGAGCAGCAGGTGCGTTCGTGGTCTTCAACGGCGCTCGATTCGTTACCAAGCACAATGGGGAAGCTTGCCGATGAGCTCGAAGGACTCTATCGGGAAACACAGAAGGTAGAGAGGGACTTGGCGCGGGTTCCTTCCGATGAGGTTCTTGCTCCGCTGTTGCAAGATCTTGATACTGCGCGTCGAGTGGCGAGCGATATGCAGATCTCAGTTGCTCAGACTCAGGCGACAGTTCAAGACCTAACTCATAAGCTGGCTGATGCTGATTCCGCATATTCCAAGCGAATTGAGAATATCGCTGCTGGTCACACCAAGCAAGAATCGATCAATCGAGCCTCGCTTGTCCAAGACGTCCTCGCGGACTTTCGGACCACCCTCATCGCAAAGAAGATCAAAGAAGTTGAATTTCAAGTGACAGCCTGTTTTAAGTTGCTATCCCGCAAGAAGATTCGGCGAAGCATCGAGATCAATCCAGTCAGCTTCGAGGTGTCTCTCCGCGACAGCAATGGTCGGATTCTCGACAAGAATGAGCTCTCCGCGGGCGAACGGCAAATCTATGCGATATCAGTGCTATGGGCGCTCGCAAAGGTTTCCGCTCGGCCCTTACCGATGATCATTGACACACCGTTGGCTCGTCTTGATCGCGATCATCGTCATTTGCTAGGAACCGAATACTTTCCTCACGCCAGCCATCAAGTCATCATTCTTTCGACGGACAGCGAGATCGACGCGCAAATGTTGCCATTGCTAGAAGGATCGATCGCGCAAAAGTATGAATTGCAGTTTGACCCAAAAAAGCAGAGCACGCGCGTCCAACGTGGTTATTTCGGCGTTTCGGAGGCCTGCGCTTGAAGTTCTCCAAGATCCGGCTATCCAAGGACGCGTCGAACCGCCTACGGTTTCTCGCAGGACGTACTGCGCTCACGCCAAATCTTCTTTGCAGGATCGGCTTCTGCCTCTCTCTTGAGGAGCCAAAGATTCCCAGACCGGAAGACTTCCCCGAAGAAGATCGGGAGTTCAATCGCTATACGCTATTAGGCGAATACGACGTGCTATTCATGGCACTCCTTCGACAGCGGATGCACAACGACGAGCTCGGAGACGAAGACTTAGAAGACTACTTCAGGGCGCATCTAAACCGAGGGATTACTCTGCTTCAGCAAAGGGTTCGTGGAGTTGCGGACTTGGCAAGCCTCGTGCCTCTAGCTTCAGCACGCACTCGCAAACCGCTCTAGTCTTATAACGCTCTCCGCTAGTCCACTATGCTCGGCACAATAATGCTCATGCTGCGATCTGATGCATGTAATATGGCAGTTCTTTATCCGAGAGGATGTGCTCAAGCCGCTCTTTGCTCAATGCCTGCGGGGACAGCCACTCGGAAAGATACTGCTCCTGAATGGTGATGATCGTGCGTTGGTGGCCCGTCGCCGCGACCTCGGGCGTCGGATCGTCGGTGATGGCAGCAAATGAGTCAAGACTCGGCTTGCCTGGCTGCGTCCAGTGGTCCCAGAGGCACGCCACAAGCATGTCACGCGCGGGCTTCGGATCGAACTCCAAGACTAGATTCTTTTCTTTTTCGTAGGGTACGAGTTCACGATGCTGATACAGGTGCTCGGGTACATTTTCGTAAAAGCCACTGATGACTAACACGGCATGACTGCGTCCGTACACAGCCCGCCAGTAGTCGCCGAGGCTATCTCGGCGCGCGTTGTAGATGCCTGGAAACCACTTTTCTACGTCTGCGGGCTTTCCCGAGAGGCGACACGTATAACGCATCGGCGTGATAGCGATGCGGCCTTCTTGCGCGATGAGTACAGGAGCAAAGCTGAGTGGAAAGATGCGCGCATCTTCCTTGTTAGTCTCTGTACGACGAAGGTCGGCAAGGCGATCGAGATACTCTTGCGCCTTCTTCGTGCCGATCCGGATGTCCTCGCGGGCCTTCTTGGTCTCGCGCTTAGTGAGTGATTCTTCAGCCTCGGCGATTCGGCGGCGCTGTGCGAACACTTCCTGCTCCCACTCGTCGCGCTTTGCTTTGAGGTATTGACCGATGTATGCGGCGGTGCGACGCTCGGTATCTGTTTCCGGGAGCTGGACGTTGCGCTGCAGGTCACGCGAAGCGCGAATATCCTCTCCTTCCGCTCGCCGCCGATACAGCTCCTCGAACGCTGCCCAATCGACCTCGGCCTCATAGCGACGGGAGAGGTGTTTGAGATTCTGCCGGACTCGGGCTGAGAAGCACATAGACCTCTATTCTAGGCTTTTACTGGTATTTTCTGCGATTCTGAGGCCGCTCCGTTAGGTCTCCCGGACGACCTTGCGAGGATCTTTGTCGTCGCGTAGAGCGACGAACTTCGTGTGCCGCAAATGGTCGGCGCCTGTCCATTCGAGGAAGTCAATCCGGGCGACAGCTTCCGGGCGAAGCCAGATGCACTCTTTCATCTTGTCGGCAGTCAAACCCTGCCCCCAGCGGCCAGCCTGCTTCTCAGGCAGGTTTGCGAAAGGACATTTCGTTGTCGTTAGGTCTTTGATCTTTGCGAAGACTTCTCTGCGCGTGGCGGGGATGAAGCCTGCTCGAACACGCGCCGCGTAGCGAAGCTCTTTATCCACGTAAAAGCCGACGATCAGCGCATCGAGACCATGCGTTCCTGGTGTGTAACCACCGACGACGAACTCCTGACCTAGATTGATCCGGTGCTTCGACCAGACTCCCGTTCTCATGCCGGGCTGGTACACACCATCGCTACGCTTGGCTACGATTCCTTCCAAACCGTGGGAACGGACGAAGCTGAGCATCTTGGACGCCGTCTGGTCGGAAACCTCCGACAACGCAAGATGCTCAGAGGGCTCGATGACGGATTGTAGGATTCTTCGGCGTTCGGACAGCGGGAGCAAGGTAAGATCTTTGCCTTTGTGGACGAGGACGTCAAAGGCGTAATACGTAATGTGGGATTCGGCGGAGCGGAAGTTCTGAAGCAGATTGAAGTTCGGGCGGCCGTCTGGCCCCATTGCAACCAACTCCCCGTCGATCACGGTATCTTCCGGCAAAGAATTGAGAGCGGAAACGATGTAGGGAAACTTCTGATTCAGGACATTCCTGCGACGTGAATACAGCGTCGTTTCACCACCGGCCCGGACAGCTTCCAGCCGGTAGCCATCGAGCTTGAGTTCGTAGGTCCACTCTGGGCCCTCCGGCAGCTTGGTCACGGGGAGGCAATCCATCGTGTCAATGAACTCTGCCTTCCGACGGGATATGGCTTTCTTCACCATCTGCTTGGGTTCGGTAGATTACGATCCCCGCACGCGACCCGCGTGTGGGAAAGCGGTGTGAGGGCCGAGGCGATAGAGAACCGGAATTTCCCTCATCGTCTATAGTTTAGGGGAATCGCCCATCCCCCGTAAACTACACATTCTGCAAGGGAAGGACGCCGCGCAGCTGGATCGGCCAGCACAAGGGTGTGCCTCGAAGTGATCGACATTCCCGTTACTGACCCGGTGACGCACTCTAGAAGAAGCTTGAAGGGATGAGCCGGTCAGGGCGATCTGCTGACCCGATCGACTAAAGCTCGATGGCGTATCCCTCGAACTCGATGGAGGGAGTGTCCAGCTCAGGCATGGGGACAACCTGACCAGACTCCTTCTGCACGGCATGCTCAGGCGTGGTGGGTTGGTAGACGTCAGACGTGTACACGGTTAGGTCGTGGAGCTTTGTCGGAAGCTGGGAGAGGGCTTCCCGCTGTGCGGTGATCTGCCCGGCCTCGCCGCTCAGGATGACGCGATCGACAGACAGCCGTTTGGTCGACTCGACGGCATAACCATACTCAACATGTTGCGCCTGTTCGGGGGTGAGGTGCAGGCTCGCTCCCGAATCAACTCTGACAGATAGGCCACCATCGTCATGTATGTGCTCGATGGTGGCGAGATTGCCGACATGGATACCTTGATCCCACTCAGAACGGGTGAACTGGATGCGCTCGCTTTCGGCCAACTCGCGCTCTTCGAGCTTGTAAACAGTAGCTTTGAGGCGCATCTGCCATTCGGCTGCTGGGTCGTAGACGCGGGGGCTGTCGTCCTGCCCGGTTACAGTGATGAGGTTCTTCTCGGTATCGACGTCGGTCACCCTTCCGTAGGAGTTCGGAGAAATGCTCAGCTCATCGCTGCCCTTGCTGCCGTAACGGATCACGTCACCGACTTCATAGTTCGCGGCGATCTTTGCATCCTTGTCGGAGAGCATTTTGTCAGATAGTACGGTGGCTCTAGAGGTCTCGCCCAGCCTGCCCTGCCCATGAAGATCCACACGGATGAGGCGGGTCAGCTCTTCACGCTCCGCTTTGTCAGGAGCGAAGATGACGGCGCGGTCTTCTTTGGAAACGTAGTCCCGGGCCACGGCAGCAACGCGGTGTTCCGGGTCGCTGTAGACATGGATACGGTTGGTATCCCGCAGGAGCGCGGTCGCCGACTGTGGGTCATCGCGCCGGAAGCTGTCCACCGCCTGCCGGACATCGCTGAGGTCGAGGGCTGCGGTCTTCGAAACCTCGGTGGCCAGCCGCTGGCCCAAGGTCCCGGCGTCATTGGTGTAGATGCGCGCATCGTAGGCGGCCCGGGAGATGGCGACATAGGCCAGCCTGTCATTGATAAGCGAACGGCTGGAATCGGTGTCGATATTGGCGATCACGCGGTCGGCGGTGAGTCCCTGCGAGCTGTGGGACGTGACCGCGTAACCATGGTCGAGCTGCCGGAAATCAGTCGGGTCGAATGTTACTTCGCGCCCACTCTTGCCATCCATGCGGATGGTGATGGAGCGCTCCTCCAGTGCCGTGATGGTGCCAAGGTCGCGATTTGCGATGCCGAGATCGCGGTTTCCGGCGGTGAATTGAATGCGCTCGCCCAAGCTGAAATCCCGGCTGCGCTCTTCGAAGACGTTCACGCCATAGAGCCGCTTGGGGTCATAGGAGACCTGTTCGCCGTCCTGCTTCCGGACGGTAAGGGTGTTGGTGCGGGCGTCCACGCCAACCACGCGCGCCTCAGAACCCCTATCGAAGCCTAGAGCCTTGCTGCCAGCTTCGTAATGGATCACATCGCCGGGATCGTAGAGTGCCGCCCAGGTGCGTCCCGCGCCTGTGAGATCGGAACGATGCGCGAGTGTCTGGAACGTGCGGCCGTCAGGGGATAGCTGGCCGGTGCTTTGTAGCTCGGCGCGGATGGCCTCGTTGATCTGCTGACGGCTCCGATTGTCTGGGGAGACGACGAGGGTATTTTCCGGTTGGGCGGCATAGTCCTTGGCGATGGCCGCTACACGGTCTACGCCGCTCTTTACCTCGGTCACTCGTCCCTGCTGGGCCAACAACTCGACGCCCTTCTCTGTTTCTCCAGTGGCAAGGTGCTGGACCGCTTTCAGCAGTTCTGCGTTCTTTTGGCGCATGATCTGATCCAGTTGGGAGGTTTGCATTCCGGCCTGCTGCATCTGCTGGAACGGCTTGCCGGCCTCCACGCCCTGATGCTGGCGAATGTCTCCGATGACGAGAACTCTGTCCTCAGGCGAAACCTTCCGAAGGAAATCGTGCATTTGCTTCGATGAGGCAAGCGAGGATTCATCCAGCATGTAGAGATGGCGCTGTCCCGGCGTATCCTCGATCTTGCGTGCAAGGAAGCCCTGTAGGGTGCTAGCCTCGATTCCGGCCTCGCGGAGCTGGCCAGCAGCGCGGGATGTAGGGGCAAAACCCTCCACCTTGTAGCCCTTCGACTCGGCGCCTTCGCGGATTGTTTCAAGACTGGCTGTCTTCCCTGAACCGGCAAGTCCCTGAAGCCCATGAACGCGGTCGGTCGAGGTCAGAACCTCATGAACAACGCGGCGCTGGGCGCCATTTAAAAAGCTCCGAGTCTCGGCCTGGGCAAAGGCTTCGCGTTCCGTCATCATGGGCGCTAGGGCATGTCTTCCTTCCCGAACCTGCTGAATATTGGCACGCTCCGCGGCAAGCGTTTCCGGCGTCGTATACCGCTGCGCAGAGTCATAGGTCCGCTGGGCCACAGTTTGGAAGTGGCCCTGCTCGCGGCGCGCGGAGAACTGGTCGCGGACCTCGGAAAAGTTCGCCTCTCCCATGCTGCGCCGCAGGGCAGCGGTCATGATTGCGCGCTCGTCGGCAACGGCCTCGCGCTCGAACAAATGATCTCGCGCGAAGGTCATCGCCTCTTGCGCGCGGACCGGGGAAGGCTGGCGAACGCCCTGCTCTACGGAACGTTGCCGCGCCTCTGCAACGACACGGCTTGCCTCATTGCCGAACTCGGCGGCGACCTCCCGATGCGCCTGCAACACTTGTTCTTTGGTGAGGTCTTGTTTCTTTTCGCGGGTGGCGTGCGCTGCGATCTCTGCGGCCTCAGGGCCCTTGAACCCATTCCGCTCCAGATGGTCCCTGATCTTCTGGGAACGCGGGCTGGACGCATCCAGGTATTCCTGAGAGTAGCCAATCCAGCCAGCACCCCATCCGAGTACGCCTGCACCGAACAGCGCACCGAACAAGCCTGGAATTGCATCTTGAAATCTCCCACTCATCATGCGGATTCCGGCGAAGATCAAACCGCCGAAACAGATGACAGCACCCGCATAGACTGCGAAAGTTTTAAACGTTCCCATAAGCGTCTGAGCACCCGAGAAATCCATCGTGCCCTGCGCGTTGGCGACGTTCGCGAAGGTGAGAGCTATGAGCGTTGGAGCCATCGCGCGAATGAATGGGCTGAACACTCGACTAAGGTTGCGTGATCGAAGGTACTGACGAAGTTTCATAGGCATTCTCCTCATGGCGTGTAGCCGGTCGCCATGTAGGAAAACTTAAGGCCCCTTCTGCGCCTCGTCCAACAGTTCTTATCGATTTCGCCATACATTTTGTCTATGGGCCTCTTATGCTTCGGCGAGCAGCTCCATCTGTTCCGGATTACGCGCTTTGATCGGAGACCTTCTCCTGCGTGATTCATTCCAGTTCTCGCGGAGGAAGCGTTCAATGAACGGCAGTGCAACGTGATCCGTGTGACTCACATAGACGAACGCCGAATCTGCTGTCCAATTGAGTCCCGCGATCGGGCGGGTAATGAGTCCCGGATCTAGCGGTGTGAGTTGATCCATAAGTGCGAGTCCAAAGCGTTGGTTCACCATCCATTGAATTTCCGCTGGTGTACGGGCTGAACAGACAACATGTAATGGAGCACCCGATTCCTCAAACATCTCCAATAGACGTGTGTGCGCGGCAGGATGAAGTTCGGGATCACGGAAGATCGTGAGACGCGGTGCGACTTCTTGAATACCGACTTGTGTGTGATCAGCTAAGACATCATCCGAACGCATACAGATGACCAATGGGGATTGTGCGATCTGTTGGACACAATAGATTCTTGAATCGACAGGCAGCGGAAGGATTGCACAGTCAAGCGCCCGTGCATCCAGACGCTGTAGACAAAGGAGAGGATCTCCGCTCATCAGTTGAATCGCACAGCCTGAGAACATCCTTTCGTAACCTTCACGAAACTTCTCCAAGAGCTTGGCGTTGACGAAAGATGAAAAGCCAAGCCGCAAGGGAGGGACTTCATTGCGTTGAATGGCCCCGGCCATCATCAAGACCTGTTCCCATTCGCGCAGGGTTTTCTCTGCATAGGCGGTGATCATTCCGCCCGCCGGAGTGACCCTCAGTGGATTCTGAGAACGATCAAAAATTGTTATATCGATGTTGTTCTCTAGCTTTCCAATCTGGTGGCTGAGAGAAGATTGCGCAACAAAGACCTGCTCCGCCGCGCGCGTGAAGTTCAAGGTCTCGGCGGACGCCTTGATATAGCGAAGAAGGCGGAATGTGAGGGAATCAGACATAGGCCTTTGGCTCCACTTGGCTTTCGTCGATTCCACAGGCCCATGCATCGACTGTGGAAAAATCGTGCTAAATCCAATTCTGTTCAAAGCAGCACGAAAGTCAATTAGGCTCCGCAAGGAGACCGGGTTCCCCAGGGTAACCACCTCCGCATGTCCGCTTTCTACAGAGAGCTATAGATAAAAACTGGGGCGAAATCGATAAGAAGTATTGGACTGAAGCGCATTGAGACCTCACGCTCAAAGCTGATTGACAGCTCGTATTTCCGATAGGGTTAGCGTCCGCCTTCGGTCCTGTCGTCAGACATGAGTCGGCTGGCTTGTCATAGGGCGCCCAGGAAGAACGAAGGATTCCGAGTGTGGCTTAGGTAACGAAATTGGAGGCGCAATGCTTCACCAAAAACCGATCGAGTTGGTGTCAAATGGAATCATTGGAAGGCGGCTCCTGAACGTCAGGGAGGCAGCCCAATACCTGGGTCTGGAAGTAGACACGGTCTACAGAAAGTCCCGGTTACGGGAGGTTCCCTGCGTCAAGGTCGGTCGTGCGTTGCGGTTTGATATGCGGGCATTAGAACGCTACATCGAGCAACACACAATCGAAACCATTGACTAAAGGAGAAGCAGATATGTCTGTTCTGAAGAAGGAAAAAGGAGTTTATGAAGTTCGTTGGCGCGAAGGAGGTCGCCATAAGAGCGCAAAGGTTCACGGCTCAGACGAACTCGCGAAGAAGGTAGAGCGTAAGAAGCTCTCGCTGCGCGATGAGAACCGGCACCTCGATGTAAGGAAAGAGGTCAATTACAGCATGTCGGATTTGATTGATCGGTACTGGCTGCATTACGGAAGCAAGAAGGCTTCTGCGGATCGAGAGAAGAGCATCGTGGAGGGCATTCGGGCTGAGTTGGGTCGGATGTTCGTGCGGGAGGTGGACGGTGTTGACGTCCAGCGCTGGTACGAAAACCTCACGGGCAAGCGGGGCTTGGCGGAGAACACTGCCGTACGCCACTTCAACGTCATGCATCACCTGATGAAGAAGGCTTCGACAATCTGGTCCAAGGAGACTGGTCTTGAACGTAATCCAGCCGACATGGTTGAAGTAAGGCGCCCCGACGATTCGCGGGAACGCTTCCTCTCGAAGGAAGAACTCGAGAGACTAAAGGTGGCCCTGGACGAAAGGATGTTTCGGAAAGGAACCAAGGACCTCAATCAGACCAATCTACGGATGCGGCTGATTGTATTGATCGCTGTCTCCACCGGGATGCGCTCTTCCGAGGTTCATCGCCTCCACTGGTCGGACGTGCTGTACCGCGAAGAGCTGATTGCAGTGAGAGCAAAGTTGAAAAAGGGTAAGGAACGTTACGTGCCCATGACGTCAGAGCTGGCTGAAGAGATTCGGCGTTACCCTGCGGTGATCGGTGAAGATCGCATCTTCCCGCCAACACGGGGTGAAAAGAGTGGAAGGCAAAGACTGGAAGGGAGCTTCGAGGATGTACTCACACGAGCCCAGATTCGAAACTTCTGGTTCCACGATCTGCGCCACACCTTTGCGTCCTGGTACATGATGAACGGTGGCGATCTCTACGAACTCGCCAAGCTTCTCGGTCATTCGAACATCAAGATGACAGAGCGTTACGCGAAGCTTGGACGTGCTCATATCACCAAGACCGGAACAACGGCTAAGGTGCTCTGGAGCATGATGGAGTCGAAGCCGGTAGAGCAGGGAGCAGTACAGGTAGGAAAGTTCGCGTAGCCGAGATGTACGCTATTTGTACGTCGGGCTAAAACACGAACTCTTTGGTTGCCGCTAAGTTGTTTAGAATGTGGTGGCCAGAGACGGGATCGAACCGCCGACGCCGGCCTTTTCAGGGCCGCGCTCTACCACTGAGCTATCTGGCCTTGGGAGTTGGTGTGCCGAGGATTGGAGCCTGGCGTGCGGTCCCTTGGTGCCGCTTGGTGTTCGTGCGGCTGCTTGGGTGCGGCTGCGGAACAACTCCCCAAGTATAGCAATGCGGGGCCGGATGCGCCACCCGCGCACGTGCGGCAGCGCCCCGTTGAGCGTGGGACTTTTGACGTTCGCAGGGCAGCGGAGCGGCTATGCTGGCATGACACGATTCTCTGTTGTGTTTGAAGGAATCCAATGATACTGAAGACCAAGAGCGCCCTGCGTGCGCTGGCTGTAGTTGTTTTCGTTGTGGGGGTTGCGGGGTTTGCTCAGACGGGAGCGAGCCGTAGCGTTGATGAAACGCGGACGTCGGCGAAGCTGGAGTCGTTGCGCAAAGACCCAGCGGGCTTGCGGGCGTTTCTGGCCGGCATGCCGAAGGGCGGCGATCTCCATAACCATCTTTCCGGCGCGGTGTATGCGGAGACGTTCCTCAAGGATGCGGCTGAGGATAACCTCTGTGTCGACCCGGTGAAGCTGGTGCTGCTGCCGAATCGCGGTACGACGAAGAGCATTCCGCCTCAGCCGGTCTGCGTGGAAGGCACCATACCCGCGGCTGTCGCGTTCAAGGATCAGGCGCTGTACGACAAGCTGGTCGACAGCTTCTCCATGCGCGACTTTGTGCCGAGCGCGGGCTGGAGTGGGCATGATCAGTTTTTCGCGACATTCGGACGCTTTGGCGGCACCGCGAAGAGCCACCAGGGCGAATGGGTGGACGAAGTGGCGGCGCGTGCGGCCGCGCAGAACGAGCAGTATATGGAGTTGATGACGACACCGGACTTTGGTGTTGCGATCAGGTTGTCGCAGCAACAGCACTGGGAGCATAACCCCGCACAGATGCGTGAGGCGTTGCTGGCGGGTGGATTGCGCGACAACATTGCTGCGGATCGCGCTGAGATTGATGCGATGGATGCGACGCGGCATGCGCGTGAGCATTGCGGAACGCCACAGGCTGCGCCAGCGTGCGCTGTACAGGTGCGGTATCTGTATCAAATTTTGAGATCAGGGCCTCCAGAGCGTGTGTTCGCGCAGACGCTGCTTGGGTATGAAGTTGCAAGCGTGGACCCGCGTATTGTGGGCATCAACTTTGTGCAGCCGGAGGATGCGTATCTTGCGATGTCGCAGTATGACAACCAGATGGAGATGCTGGCGTACTTGCGCACGGTGTATCCCAAGGTGCACTTGACATTGCATGCGGGAGAGCTTGCGCCGGGTACAGTGCCGCCGGATGGTCTGCGGTTTCATATTCATGATGCGGTAATGAAGGCGGGCGCGGAACGCATTGGGCATGGCGTGGATGTGATGTACGAGGACGGTGCACATGCGCTGTTGAAGACGATGGCGCAGAGGCATGTGATGGTCGAGGTGAACCTGACATCGAATGCTGTGATCCTGGGTGTGAGTGGCACGCGGCATCCGCTGCATAGCTATCTTGCGGCGGGTGTGCCATTCGCGTTGTCGACGGATGATGAGGGTGTTTCGCGCAGTGACATGACGGGTGAGTACATGCGCGCGGTGCTGGATCAGGGGTTGACGTATGCGCAGTTGAAGGCAAGTGCGCGTGCTTCGTTGGAGCACGCGTTCCTGCCGGGGGATGACTTGTGGGCGGCGCAGGACCGTTATACAGCGATGCAGCGTGAGTGCGTGCGTGGCGGCGATACGCCTTCGGCTGCATGTGCTGCATTTTTGAAAACAAGTGAGAAGGCGCAGCAGCAGTGGGAATTGGAGCGGCGCTTCAAAGTGTTTGAGAAGTCGATAGCCGCTGCGAAGGAGACTCGATGAAGCTGGTGTTGGCAGTGGTGTGGCAAACGATCGTGCTGTTTGTAGCGGCTTGGGGTGGATTTGTTGCCGGCCTGTTTGTGCCGGCGATCCGGTTGCAACGTGTGCTGATGCAGACGCCGGCGCATACGCGCACGTATGACGCCATCTGGATTGTTGCGGTGGTGCTGGTGTACGTACTATTGCTGTTGCTCGGTGCGGCCCGTAAGCGGCTGCGCGAGACGGCGCTCTCCGCGACGATTGCGCTGTTGCTTACCCTGTGTGGCCTTGCGCTGTTCACACAGATCGGTATCAAAGACGTGGTCGCGTAAGGGTTTAGGAGCCGATCCACTCAAGCGGTGTGGTGAAGCGCAGGTCTTTGCGTTCGAGCAGGGTGCGTGTCACGGCGATGGTGTCTGCGCGCGAGGCCGGCTCCGCTCCATCGAGGTGCGAGGCATCGTGCAGCAGGATGTTTGAGGCGGTGACGCGCTTGCGATTGCGTGCGATGCCCTTATCGATGCGGGACAGGATGGCGGGTACGCCGATGGGGTCCCAGTCGTGGGCTGTGACGTTCCACATGACGGGTGTGAGGCCGAGTTCGCGTGCGATGCGTAGCGTACTGGGTTTGCGTGCACCGTAGGGAGGGCGAAAGAGTACCGGTTGCTGACCCAGTGTGCCGGCAATGGTTTGCTGACAGCGGGTGAGTTCTTCGCGGACGCGGTCGCTGCTCTTCTTCGCGAGGTTGGGGTGCATGTTGGTGTGGTTGCCGATGACGTGTCCTGCCGCGGCTATGCGGCGTGCAATGTCTGGGTGCTTGCGGACGTGTTCGCCGATGAGGAAGAAGGTTGCGCGCACGTTGTGCTTGGCGAGCAGGTCGAGCAGGGCAGGTGTGTTGCGCGGACTGGGGCCGTCATCGTAGGTGAGTGCGATGGCGTGGTGTGCCGGATCGGTGTCCGAGCCTGCGATGAGGGTGCGGCCAAAGAGTTGCGACGTTGGCCAGTTTGTCGCATAGGCGTAGCCGCCCGCGAGCAGGCCGATGGTGGCTGCGCCTGCGGCGATATCGAGCACGGCTTGCATTGGGCTAGTGTACGGGGCTGTTGCGGCTTCGTTGCCGCCATGCTCGTATGCCGTACACCAGCAGGCCACTGATGAGGACGAAGGTGACGGGGCGAAGCTCAACCAAGAGCCTGGGGCGCGACAGCAGGATGTAGATGAAGCCGCACATGGCTGCGATGGTGGGCAGGGGATAGAACGGCATGCGGAAGCGGTTCGGTTGCCGGCGTTCGCGGCGGTGTTTGGGCAGCATGACGGCGACGCCCTGCAGCAGGAACTGGAAGACGATGCGCACAACGACCAGTGATGCGATTACCTCCTGCAGGCGCAGCAGGCAGCACAGCAGGGTTACGCCGCAGAGCGTGAGCAGGGCGACTGTGGGCACGCGGTGGGTTGGATGGAGCTTCGCGAAGATATCGGGGAAGTTGCCGTCGTGCGCCGCGGCGTAGGGGATGCGCGAGTAGCCGAGGAGCAGCGCGAAGACCGATGCGATGGATGCGAGTGCGATGAGCACAACGGCGACGCTGGCCGCAGTGTGCGCCCATGCATGGGAGGCGAAGGCTGTCTGTGTGAAGACGGCGATGGTGTACTGGCGCGCGCCTGCGTCTTCCTTTGCAAGAGCTTGCCATGGCAGCACGCCGAGCACGGAGATGTTCATGGCGAGATAGAGCGTGCCCACGATGGCGATGGAGCCGAGCACAGCGCGGGGAATGGTGCGTGCGGGATTGCGCACCTCGCCACCGAGGAAGCAAACGTTGTAGTAACCCCAGTAGTCGTATGCGGAGATGAGCAGGCCGCTGCCCAGGCCGATGAGGAAGGCGCCGTTGATGTGGAACGCATTGGCGGGGAAGGTGAAGGCCTGCTTTGCGGAGAAGTGTGTGAAGCCGATGGCGATGACGGCGGCGAGCGTGAGCAGCACAACGACACCGAGGATCTTGGTGGCTTCGCCCACTTTGCGCACAGGCTGAAACAGTAAAGCGGTGCATGCGATGCAGGCGAGCATCGCAATGCCGCTCTGTTCCAGGCGTGAGAGATGCGGCAGAAACCAGCCGAGGTACTGCGCGAAACCGATGCATCCCGAGGCGATGGAGAGCGGTGCGGAAAAGAGCAGTTGCCATGCGTAGAGGAACGAGAATGCCTTGCCCCATTGCGGCGGGAAGCTGTGTTTGAGGTAGGCGTAGGAGCCGCCAGCCTCGGGGTGCGCTGTGCCGAGTTCGCTCCAGGTGCAGCCGTCGCAGAGTGCAAGGGCCGCGCCGAGCAGCCAGCCGAGCATGGCCTGCGGGCCTCCCATGGCGGCTACGATCAACGGCAGGGTGATGAAGGGGCCTACGCCGACCATGTCGATGATATTTGCGCCCATGGCGCCGGCCGTACCCAGACCGCGTTGCAGGGCGGGGTGTCCGGGCGTTGGCGTCGGCGGCATTTGCTGATGGTATCGCGACGTGGTTTGCGCACCGTTCGGTCGGTTGGCGCATCGAAAGGCCTCGCGAACGGCACAGGATGCGATACCCTCCTGAGTACAACCACAATGCAGTAACCGCTGCAGTTCAAGGAGCGATGGTGAAGCGAATCCATTCCAGGGCGATGCGCGCCTCAGGAATACGCAATGGGGCGGCGCTGAGTGCAGTGCTTGCTGTGCCGCTGTTTGCCGTGTCGCAGGCGCGGAGCGATGCCGATGAGCTGCATGTGCAGCCGTCGGCGTTTGCCACGCCGCTGCCGTTTGATCGTGGTGCTGCCGGACTTGCCCAGACCTTGCGCAAGCTGAGCACGCGCGCGAGCCTGATCCAGATCAACGCGCATCCCGATGACGAGGATGGCGGCATGCTGGCGTATGTGAGCCGTGGTGTGGGTGCGGTGGTGTCGTTGCTGAGCCTGAACCGCGGCGAGGGCGGCCAGAATGTGATGACGAGCGAGTTCTGGGACGGTCTAGGCATCCTGCGTACGCAGGAGCACCTTGCGGCCAACCGCTACTACGGTGTGAACGTGTACTACACGCGTGTGGCTGACTTCGGCTTCAGCAAGACACGCGAGGAGACGCTTCGGCAGTGGGGGCACGAACGTGTGCTGGGGGATGCGGTGCGCGTGGTGCGTGAGACGCGACCCATGGTGATCACGAGTGTGTTTGCGGGAAACGTGTCGGATGGTCATGGGCATCACCAGACTGCTGGCGTGACGGCGCAGGAGGTGTACACGGCGGCGGGCGATCCGAAGATGTTCCCGGAGCAGATCAAGGAAGGGTTGCGGCCGTGGACGCCGTTGAAGGTGTATGCGCGGTCGCCGTTTGCGCGGGCTACCGGCAACACGGTCTTCGACTATGCGACGGGCAAGACGGAGCCGCTGCTGTACAAGAACTACGTGACCGGCGAGGAGATGAAGTATGTACCGCCGGTGACGGTCACGGTGCCTTCGGGAACGTATAACGCGCTGTTTGGCGAGAGCTATGCGCAGGTGTCGCGTGAGGGGCTGAACCAGCAGAAGAGTCAGAATGGCGGCGTTGCTGTGCCTGCGCCGGGCAAGGCGGATGCCGGCTATCACTTGTATGCGTCGCGTGTGAGCGGAACGAAGCTGCCGGAGGTTGAGGCCGGCTTCTTCGATGGTATCGATACATCGCTTGAGGGCATTGCGTCGTATCTGCCCGCGGCTGCTCAGGCTGCGGTTAAGACCAAGCTTGAGGCCATTGACGCGCAGGTGAAGGAAGCGACAGCGAAGTTCGATGCGAACGATCCGGCGAAGAGCGCGCCTGCGCTGGCGAAGGGATTAGACCTTACGCGCGGGTTGATCGCAGATTTGCGCGCTGAAAAGCTGCTGGAAGACGCTCGCTATAACGCTGTGTTTGAGCTGGAGACAAAGGAACATCAGTTCAACGAGGCGCTTGGGCAGGCGCTTGGCATGAACTTGATCGCAACGGTACAGGGGTCGCCGAGTGGACGTGCGCCGGAGGGTCCGGGGGGGCCGCAGCTACAGGCGGTGTCGCAGACAGTGGTGGCTGGGGAAGCGTTCGGCGTCAATGTGCATGTGGCCGACCAGGGCACGGCGCCGGTGACGGTGGACGCTGTGACGCTGGCGCCTGCGCTGGGTGGTGACTGGAAGGTGCATGCTCCGGAGCCGGAGGCTCCTGCTGCACCAGCGCGGCTTGCTGGGTCGGAGGCGCCGCCAGTCTCGGCTGGGCCAGCTCCGGCGCGTGGACGGCGTGGTGGTGACGCTCCGGCTTCGGCGGTTGGGCCGCTGGCGGCCGGCGTGGCCGTGGACGACTACCTGGCGGCGACGGTGCCGATGGATGCACAGCCGACTGCACCGTATTTCTCACGGCCAAGCCTGGAGCAGGCCTGGTATGACATACAGGACCCTCGCTGGCTGACGATGCCGACCGTGCCGTATCCACTGTCGGCGCGGGTGGACTACACGTTCGCAGGAACACATGCGTCGCTGGAGGCTGTGGTGCAGACGGCGCACCGGTACAACGGGCTTGGCGTGGTGCAGGAGCCGCTGCTGATTGCGCCGGCGATCTCGGTGCTGGTGTCGCCGCCCAGTGGTGTGTTGCCGCTGTCGGCAAGGGCGCTGCCGCTGCAGGTGACGGTGCACAGCAGCGTGAAGGGGCCGACGCAGGGCACGCTCAAGCTGGAGTTGCCGCCGGGCTGGAAGGCCGAGCCTGCGACTGCGGCGTTCCACACGATGCGGGATAACGAGGACGTCGTGCTGAACTTCCTGGTGACAACGCCAGGGCTGATCGCGAAGACGTACCAGATCAAGGCCGTCGCAGACGTCGGTGGCAAGGCATACACGAGCGGATTTATGACAATCGGATATCCGGGCATACGGCCCTATCCGCGGTACCGGCCTGCGACGAGCACAGTGACAAGCGTGGATGTGCAGGTGGCGCCTGCGTTGCGCGTGGGCTACGTGATGGGATCGGGCGATGATGTGCCGGAGAGCCTGCGAGAGATCGACGTGGATTCGGTCATGCTGTCGGATGCGGACCTGCAGAGGGGAGACTTGTCGGGCTTCGACTGCATTGTGCTGGGTGTGCGAACGTACACGGCGCGGCCTGCGCTGCGTGCGGCGAACAGCCGGTTGCTGGAGTACGTGAAGGATGGCGGTGTGGTGATCACGCAGTACCAGGACGCGGCGTTCGACCATGAGTATGCGCCATATCCGCTTTCGGTTCCCGGCGATCAGGGGCATACCGTTGTGGAAGAGGATGCGAAGGTGACCATCCTGAAGCCGAACGATCCGGTGATGACGTGGCCGAACAGGATCGGTGCGGCGGACTTCAACAACTGGGTAGAAGAACGTGGGCATGGCTTCCCGCTGAAGTTCTCGGCGGATTACACCGCAGTGACCGAGGTGCATGACACAGGGCAGGATCCGCAGCTTGGCGGCTTGATTTATGCGAAGAGCGGCAAGGGGTACTACGTGTACCTGGCATATGCCTTCTTCCGTGAGATGCCGGAGGGCGTGCCGGGAAGTTTCCGGATTATGGCGAACCTGCTGAGCCTGCGGAGGAATCCTGAGTTGGCGCATTAAGCTGGTTCGCTTTGCTCAGGAGACAGCATCGACTGTTGACGGGAGACTGTGGTAAGGCTTTGCAGGGAACAGGGAACAGGGAACAGGGAACAGGGAACAGGGAACAGGGAACAGGGAACAGGGAACTGGACGAGTGCTCTCTTGACCTTGCGGCTTCCGCGCCAGCAGATAGCCCGGGCCTGCAGCCCGCATCGCAAAGGGTCGCGGACTTGGGGCTTTGCTCCAGGCTATTCCGGCGCAGGCTTTGAGCCCGCTGTGCGGCGTAGGGACTTGGGGCTTTGCCCCAGGATGCGCCAGCTGTCAGCACGCCGTGGCCGATGCTGTTACAGCGCGAACCCTCCGTCCGCTTGCGGCGTAGAATGGGGATTGACGTTTATGGCGACTGCTGCCAATCCGACTGTTCTGCTGCCTGAGGCAATGCCTGCGCCGGAGCCGGTGTATTCGTGCCCGAGCTGCCAGCACTACATCAACGAGCGTGTGCTGGCGTGCCCTGACTGCGGAACGCTGGTGTATGCGCAGTATTTGAACCGGATTGGCGCGGCGGCGGCGCAGGCTGAGAGCGAAGGCCGTTTGGCGGATGCTGCCGGGCTTTGGCACACTGCGCTGGAGTGGCTGCCGGCAGATGCGAGCCAGGCGGAGCAGATTCGCAAGCACCTGGGTGCGCTGAGCGGGCGCGAGCAGGCGAAGAACGATACGCAGGCGAAGTGGAAGAAGCGGCTGGGGCCGCTGTTTCCGATTTTCGCGGCTGCGGCGAAGTTCAAGTCGGCGCTGTTTTTGCTGTTTAAAATGAAGTTTCTGTTCGGCTTTTTGGGCTATTTCGGCTTGTATTGGGCGCTTTTTGGATGGAAGTTTGCGCTGGGCTTTACGCTGTCGATCCTGGTGCATGAGATGGGGCACTACGTCGAGGTGAAGCGGCGCGGGTTGAAGGCCGATCTGCCGATGTTTATGCCGGGGCTGGGCGCGTATGTGCGCTGGTATGCGCAGGGCATAAAACTGGATCAGCTGGCGGCGATTGCGCTGGCGGGGCCGGTGTTTGGTCTGGGTGCGGCGTTTGCCTGCCTTGGGCTTTACCGGTGGACGCATATGCCGCTGTTTGAGGCGCTGGCGTATACGGGTGCGTGGATCAATTTGATCCAGCTGATCCCGGTGCTTGGGCTGGATGGCGCGCAGGCGACGTATGCGCTGAACCGGCTGGGGCGCGGGTTGATCCTGGCGTCGTGCGTGGTGCTGTTTGGGCTGATGCACGAAGGCGTGTTTTTGTTCCTGGGCGCCGGCATGACGTGGCGGATGTTTACGAACGATGCTCCGGAAGAGAACAGTGTGGGTACGCTGGCGGGGTATCTTGCGTTGCTGATTGCGCTGGGCGCGTTCCTTTACTTTGTGCCTGATCCGGGGCGTCTCACGCGGTAGCGATAGCGGGCCTCAGCGCTGTGGCGTTGAAGCGGAACCCGTTTTTTATCATGCTGTGCAGCCCACAGATGCAGGAGACAGCCGATGCCGGGGTCTGTTGCATCCATTTCGTGAGCCTGGTGCGCGGTCTTCAGCGGTTCTTAAGCTGACTCCGGCAGACTGGCGCAAGCGACTTCATCCCCCACGAAGGAGCCCCTGTTGGCCGCTTCCCCATACCTATCCCGCCGTTCGTTCCTGCGGCAGACATTCGCGTTTTCAGCGATGGCGGCGATGCGGCCGGGTGCAGTGCTGGCGCAGGCTGGTGGCTTTGCGTTGCCGAATGCGGCCGCGCAGCACATGTTCATGATCGGCGACTGGGGCACAGACACCGAGTTTGAACAGCAGAAGACGGTTGCGTCGTCGATGGCGAAGTGGATGGATGGAACGCATGCGAAGCCGGGTGCGATGTTCCTGCTGGGCGATAACTGGTATGGGCATCTGCACGGCGGGCTGGATGATGCGCGGTGGCGGTCGCAGTTTGAGGACATGTATGCGGCGAGCCGGTATCCGGGGCCGGCGTATGCGGTGCTCGGCAATCATGACTACGAGAAGACCAGCGAGCACGACAAGGTTGACCTGCAGCTGCGGTATGGGAACGCGAAGCACTCCCGTTGGACGATGCCGTCGAAGTGGTACACGTTCAAATACCCGCAGCCGGACCCGATCGTTACCTTTATCTGCCTGGATTCAAATTATCCGGGTACGAAGGCGTGGGACTTCAAGCCGGGCAGCTACCTGATGAGTCGTGACGAGGCGGACCAACAGGATGCGTGGTTTGCCGCGGAATTAGCGAAGCCACGAACGACGCCGTTTATTGCGGTGATTGCGCATCATCCGCTGTATACGAATGGGATTCATCGCGACAACCGGATACTGATTCCGCGGTGGGATCACCTGCTGCGCGATCACAAGGTGGACTTCTACATCACGGGGCATGACCACGACCTGCAGCACATTGAGTTCGATGGGCATCCGACGTCGTTTGTGATCAGTGGCGGTGGTGGTGCGGAGTTAGTGAACTGGAGCGTGCCGCCGGAGAATCGTGGGCCGTATGGCGGGCGCGTGGTGGGGTTCAGCCATCTTGAGATGACGAAGGATGCGATGGTGCTGCGGCATATTGGGCCTGATGCGCAGCAGCTGCATGCCTTCCGGAAGACCGTGGGTGGCAGGGCTGAAATTTTGAAGGGGTAAGAGCTATGTCCTGCCGGACGGGCCCACTGCGCGTGGCGCGGGCGTTGACACGCCTCTTTACTGCTTCGCGCAGCCCTCCCTACGGTCGGTATCAAGTCTGACGCCCGACCATCGGGAGGCCGAAGCGAAGCAGTGAGAAGGCGTGTAAATGCCTTATTTTGCGAGTTGGCCGCCGGTGTAGTAGCCGTCGCGTGCCTGCAGGATAAGCTTCTTGTCTTTGAGTTCGACGACGAGCTTGTGGTAGCCGTCTTCGATGTTTGCGGGCGTGAAGCCGAGGCGGTACTGGCTGCGGAGTTCTTCGGCGATCATCTTGTAGATGTCGGGTAGCGTCTGCTTTTTGGTGACTTCGAAGACACGACCACCGGTTTCGTCGGCCATGCGTTCGAGGATTTTCTTGCCGTCGACGTGTTCGCGGTTGCTGCCGCCTCCGTTGCCGCCGCGTCCACCGCCGCCTGGATAACCACCGCCGCTGCCGGGGAACCCTCCGCCGCCACGCCCGCCACCGCCTGGGAACCCTCCACCACCGCCGTGCCGTCCGCCGCCGGGAAATCCACCGCCACCGCCGCCTTCTTCGCCTTTGTAGTAGATGGCGTAAATGGTGACATCATTGCGCTGCGCGGCCTCGATGGCTGCGGTGAGGGATTCCTTGCTGCCGCGGTCGTCGCCGTCGGTGAGCAGAACGACGGCTTTGCGGGCCTGTGGCTGTGTGGGCGCGGGTGTGTTGGCTAGCTTCGCCGCGGGTGCTTTCTTTAGGACTTCGTCAGAGGACAGGAAGACGGAGTCGTAGAGGACGGTGCCGCCTCCGCTGTAGCCACCGCTGCGTCCGCCACGGCGGCCGCCATTATTGCCATTGTTGGAGTTGGTGTCCTGAGGGTCGTTGCTGCCGTTCGAGTTTCCGCCGTTGTTGTTGCTTCCGCCGTTGCCGAAAGTGGGGCGGCCGGCTTCGTCGTCGGCTTCGATTTTCTGAATGCCTGCCTGGAGCTTGGGAACGGAGCCGGTGACGTCGGCGAGGAGGTCGGCGTTGTGGCCGAACTGGACGACGAAGGCGGCGTCGCGGCCGGGCTGGAGCATGCCATCGAGGAAGGCGGAGGATGCGGTGCGCTCGGCTTCAAGGAAGTTGCGCATGCTGCCGGAGACGTCGACGAGCAGGCCGACGGTGAGGGGCACGTCATCTTCGCGATCGAAGTAGCGGATGGGCTGCGGTTTGCCGTCGACGGTGAGGGTGAAGTCGTCCTTATTGAGGTTGCGGATGAGGTGTTCTTTGCTGTCGCGGATGGTGACGGGCACGAGGACGAGGCGGGTGGTGACGTTGAGAGTGGTGGTTGGTGCTTCGGGTGCTGCGGGCGGTGTCGCCGTTTGGGCATAGGCGGAGGCAGCGAGCAGGAGAGCGCCTGGGAATAGGTTGCGAAATCGCATGGTGGGTTGGACGTGGCGGGTGGGGTTCGGGGTACACGGCATTTTGTCGTCACCGATTTCAACGAGCGCTACATGTTTGCGAGCACTCCCTCGGCGGTGCTTGGGCTTGCCGGGAGCGGGATTGCGTACCTGCTGTTCTTTCACATTTTGCGTACGGTGCCGGAACGCATGCGGTGGCTGTGACGTACCTGCTGCCGGTGTGGGGTGTGTTTTGGGGCGCGGTGGCGCATGAGTCGATTGGCTTGGGGACGTTTGTGGGTGTTGCGGTGACGCTGGCGGGGCTGGCGCTGATGAATCTGCGGCGGAGACCTGTGGCGGCTGGATAGCGCGGTCCTACAGACCGCAGAGGGTGCGGCGTCGAAAGGCGGGTCCTTCGACTTCGCTCAGAATGACGAGGTCAAAGCGAAGAGGCTCCGTTGCCGGAGCCTCTTGCAGTTTCGTGAGCGAAGGACGTTACTCGGTCCAGCGCTTGAAGATGAGAGAGCCGTTGGTGCCACCGAAGCCGAAGGAGTTGGAGAGGCAGTAGTTGAGTTCGGCGTTTATGGGGGTGTTGGGGACGTAGTTGAGGCGGCATTCGGGGTCCACGTTTTCGAGGTTCATGGTGGGTGGCACGATGCCGTGCTCCATGGCCATGAGGGTGATGCCGGCTTCGAGTCCGCCTGCGCCGCCGAGGAGGTGGCCGGTCATGGACTTGGTGGAGCTGACGAGGAGCTTGTGGCTGAGGGCGTGGTCGCCGAAGACGGTCTCCATGCCTTTGGACTCCATGGCGTCGCCGAGTGGTGTGCTGGTGGCGTGGGCGTTGACGTAGTCGATCTGTTCGGGGCGGAGGCCTGCGGATTTGAGGGCGTTGCGCATGGCGCGCGCGCAGCCTTCGCCTTCGGGAGCCATGCCGGTCATGTGGAAGGCGTCGGAACTCATGCCATAGCCGACGACTTCGCCGAGGATTTTGGCGCCACGGGCCTGGGCAAACTCCAGGGCTTCCAGGATGAGGATGCCTGCGCCCTCGCCGATGACGAAGCCGTCACGATCCCTGTCCCAGGGACGGGAGGCGTGGGTAGGGTCATCGTTGCGGGTGGAGAGCGCCTTCATGCTGGCGAAGCCGCCCACGCAGAGCGGCGTGATGGTGGCCTCAGAGCCGCCGGCGATCATGGCGTCTGCGTCGCCGCGCTGGATGGTGCGGTAGGCGTCGCCGATGGCGTGCGCTGAGGTGGTGCATGCGGTTGCGGTTGCCTCGTTCGGTCCCTTGGCGCCGTATTTGATGGAGACGTGCCCGGCGGCGAGGTTGACGATGGAGGCTGGGATGAAGAACGGCGATATCTTGCGCGGGCCACCGTTCATGAGGTTGGTGTGCTCGCGCTCGATGATGTCAAAGCCGCCGATGCCGGAGCCGATGTGGACGCCGATCATCTCGGCGTTTTCCGGCGTGACCTGCAGGCCGGCGTGCGCCATGGCTTCGCCCGAAGCGGCCAATGCGAAGTGGATGAAGCGGCCCATTTTCCGGGCCTCCTTCTTGTCGATAAAGGCGTGCGGATCGAAGTCCTTGACTTCCGCAGCAAAGCGCACGGGATGGCCTTCAAGACCGAAGGCCCTGATCTCCGCCATGCCGCTGGTGCCGGCCATCAGCGACTCCCAAATGGCGGGGGCCGTGTTGCCGATGCCGCAGATGAGTCCGATGCCGGTGACGACGACCCGCCGAGCCGGGATGGTTCTTACTTCTGCCACGATTTACTTCGCCTTTGCGTGCGCTTCGATGTAGTCCGTCGCGTCCTTCACGGTCTTGATTTTTTCCGCGTCTTCATCGGGAATCTGGATGTCGAAGGCTTCTTCAAACTGCATCACCAGCTCGACGACGTCGAGTGAGTCTGCACCCAGGTCTTCCTGGAACGATGCGCCGGGGGTCACCTCGGCCTCGTCTACCTGCAGTTGCTCCACAATGATGCTCTTAACCTTCTCGTCAACGGATGCCATCTTGCATTCTCCTGAAAATCAAACTCTAAACTTTGTAGCGCATTCACGCGGATGTTTGCCGCGCCTGTTGGATGCTGCGATCGTGCGGGACGGACGCAGTGTGTTCTTTATCGGACGCGTTGCCCGTGGCATGCACCCAAGATGTGCCAAGCCGCTACTCAGTGTACAGAGGCGCGCCGCCGGATACCAGCGCCGACCCAATCGGAAATTGGTAAATCCTAATACGATGTGGCAAACGTACGTACAGCGCAGGGGAATCTTTACTACATCTTCGGATGCCAGCCGCATACAATCAACGTTTATCGTGTGCCATTCGATGTCCGGCGCGACGGCTGACTCCGCGTAGGATACCCGCGGCTAGATCCAAACTCTGAGGAGCTGGGACCGCTGTGAATATGCTGCTTGTGCCTGATTTTTTGGCGATGGCACTGCTTGTGGGCGTGCTGCTGATGGTGCGCGGCCGCGACGCCCACGCCAGCATACGGCTGTGGACAGCGGGATTACTGTTGATTTTGCTGGAATGCGCAGCCCGCATAGTGTACAGCGCACCTGGTACTCCCACATTTCACCGTGCAATGCATGCGATTTCGCTGGATGCGTACCTGCTTGCGGGCGTGATGTTTCTGCGGTCCGGATCGACCATGCTGCGGCGCATGGCGCACAGGCAGACTTTTTTGTGGGCGAATGTAGCGCCGCACGTGGTGCTGCTGGTGCTCTACGCCATGGATGTCCGCGAGGCGTGGGTGTATCACGTGGTGGTTGTGCTGGGTATCGGTGTGGCCCTGGGCAGCTGCATTGTTCTGCGCAAAAGTGTCGCGTTTTATGCGGCGTTTGTGGTGCTTTGGACGCCCATGGCCATCGCTACGTCGCAGGAGGGCTACCGTACGGCGGTGTACGTTGCCCTGGCGTTTTTGTATGGCCTGGTTGCGGTGGTCTTTGGGCGATCGTTGCCAAAGGGCAGCCGCGGAAAAATTGCGGTGGTTGCCGGTTTCACGATGTGGGCGCTGTGTTTTCTGACGCATCCGTGGGTGACGGAACGCATGCCGGCGTGGGATGCGTTCGCCAATGAAGTGTGGGCCATGCAGAAGTTCATCATTACGGTGGGCCTGCTGGTGGTGATGCTGGAGCGGCAGATTCGAAGCACCGCGTGGCTGGCGCTGCACGATGAATTGACGAGCCTGCCCAATCGCCGGCTGTTTGACGACCGGCTGCAGCATGCCCTAGCGCGCGCGGAGCGGGACGGCAAGCGGGTGGCGCTGTTTACGATGGATCTGGATGGATTCAAGCGGATTAACGACACGCTGGGGCATGATGCCGGTGATGTGCTGCTACAGCGAGTGGCGACGAATCTGCACGCAGCGACGCGCCGGACCGATACGCTGGCACGCATTGGTGGCGACGAGTTTTCGCTAATCGCGATCGATCTTGGCAAAGGTCCGGATGGCGGGATGCACCCGATTCTGCTGCCGCAGACGCAGCGCATTTTTTCGTCGCTGCTGAAAGCGGTGGAGCTGCCGGTGGAACTGGGCGAAGGCGACGCGGAGACCACCGTGCAGATCTCCGCGAGCGTGGGCGTTGCGGTGTTTCCGGATGAGGCGAAGGATGTGCAGGGCCTGATGCGGCTGGCGGACAGCCGGATGTATGAGCAGAAGGCGGCGCGTGCGGAGACTCGGGAGAGGGCGGAGTCGCCGATGTTGCGGATGACGGGGACTTAGCGCGGCGGGCGGCTTGTTTCAGGTTGCAAGGACCGCTGATCTGACAGGTTATTCGTCGTCGGCGATGGCGGCGAGGAGTGGGGCTACGCCGGTGAGGTCGTCGAAGGCGAGCAGGCCCGAGGGTGTGGCTGCCGGCGGAGCGTTGAGTTCGCTGACGTTGTGCAGGTTTTTGTTGATGACGCGGGTGCGTGTGCCGATTTCGTTGAGGGTGTTTTGCACGGTGGAGACGTTGCGCTCGACCTTGCTCATGAGCAGCTCGAACTTGTTGAACTCGTTCTTGACGTTGCCGAGGACCTTCCAGACTTCGTTGCCCTTTTTTTGGATGGCGAGGGTGCGGAAACCCATCTGGAAGCTGGTTAGGATGGCCATGAAGCTGGAGGGGCCGGCTACTGTGACGTGGCAGGAACTCTGGAGTTCGGTGTGCAGGCCGGGACGGCGCATGACTTCGGCGTAGAGGGCTTCCGTGGGCAGGAACATGATGGCGAAGGGGAGCGTGTTGGGCGGGTCGATGTACTTTTCGCAGATGCGCTTGCCTTCGGTGCGGATGGCGCGCTCGAAGGCTGTGCCTGCGCGGGCTTGCTCTTCGACGGTACCGTGCTCGTAGGCGTGTTCGAGGCGCTCCCAGTCTTCGCGGGGGAACTTGGCGTCAATGGGCAGGAGGACGTGGTCGCGGTCGCCGTCGGGGATTTTCAGGGCGTATTCGACGCGTTCCTGTGAGTTGGTTTTGATGGGGATGTTGACCTCGTACTGGTCGCGGGAGAACATCTGCTCGAGCTGCATGCCGAGCTGAAATTCGCCGACGATGCCGCGGGATTTGACGTTGGAGAAGACTTTCTTGAGGTCGCTGACGCCGGTGGCGAGTTCTTTCATTTCGCCGAGGCCTTTTTGGACTTCGCCGAGATGGGTGGTGACCTGGCCGAAGCTTCTGGTGAGGCGGTCGTTGAGGGTGGTTTCGAGCTTTTCGTCGACGGTAATGCGCATTTCTTCGAGCTTGGCGGCGTTGTCGGTATTGAGGGTTTTAAGGCCTGCTTCGACGGTGGCGCGAAGGCGTTCGCCGGCCTCGCGCTGATCGGCGCTCATGGCGCGGAGGGCGCGGTGCAGGGCTTCCTGGGATTCGAGGCTGGACTTGCCGGCTTCGGCGAAGAAGGTGTTGAGGCGCTCGCCGATGGTAGTGAGATCGCGTGCGAGGGCTTCGCGGAGCTTGTCGGCATTGGCAGTGTTGTCTGTGCGGAAGGCGGCCAGGTTGGACTGAAGGGTTGCGGCGAGGCGTTCGATGGATTGGTTGATTTCTTCGCGGAGTTCGCGGCTGGCTTTGTCGGCGGCGGTGCGGTTGTCCTGCGCAGCTTTGGCCTGTTCGTAGCGAAGTTCGCTGACGTTATTGCGGAGGGCGCTGTCGATGGTTTCAAGCTTGGTGTTGAGGGCGATGATGGCGTCGGGGACGGCGTTCAGGCGCTGGTCGATGGGTGCTGCTTTGCGCGTGAAGAGCAGTGCCACGAGCAGGAGAACGATGGCCTGGAGCGCGATGACGGCGAGGAGCATGGTTTCGCTTTCCCTTCACCTTAGAGGATAGCGTGGGAGCGGGGAAAAGCAAGAGCGTACGCAGTGATCGCGGCGGTTCCGCAGCGTGCGCGGTTAAAAGCAGGTAGGCAGAGGACGATTCGCGTCACATCATGGTCAGCAAAAAATGCGCTTCATGAGGAATGGGTTCCGCTTGAAGCGTTTGAAGCGGGTCCCTCCACTACGCTCCGCTTCGGTCGGGATGACGAAGTCATTGGCTTGGTTGTGACTCTCGACGAGGAAGTCGAAGGCAACGGACTTCGGCTTTGTATTTGCTCATTCTTCTTCGCATGCCTCTCCAGATTTGTCTTCCGGACTGGACCGGAGCGGAGCGTAGTGGATGGGCCTGTTTTAGCGGCTTCTTTGTGACCAAGAAATTCTGGGACATGCCACCATTCTCGGCGAGGTCTTCCCACGTTGGTTCATCTGTTCGATGAGAAAGACCTTCTTTTCGCGTCGCCATCGCTTGATCTGCTTTTCGCGGGAGATCGCGTTGTTGATGTATTTGAAGCGCTCGTACCAGACGAGGCGGGTGCAGTTGTAGTTGGCGGTGAAGCTGTCGAAGAGGCCGTCCTTGTGTTGGCCTACGCGGCCTGGGAGATTGCCGGTGATGCCGGTGTATAGGGTGCGCGATTTACTCGACATCATGTAGACGTAGAATGCGCGATCCATGCGGGGATGGTACTGCTTGACGCGTTTGAAGCGGGTCCCTCCACTACGCTTCGCTCCGGTCGGGATGACAAATCTTAGAGGGAGGAGGTTCGGATATGGGTAAGGGCATCCCTCCTCTTGTTGCCGGAAGACAAGTTTAAGCAGATCCCTGCGCTTTGCTGCGGGATGACAGGTTTGGAGGAGGCCGGCGAAGGAGGCCGCTCTTTAGCTGTAGCGGAAGAGGGCTTTGAAGCCGTAGTCCATGTGTTGCTGGATGTGGCAGTGGAAGAGGGCGAGGCCGGGTTGATCGGCGGTGAAGTCTACGATGGCGCGGCCGTAGTAGGGGATGACGACGGTGTCTTTGAGGATGCCGCTGGTTGGTTTGCCGTTGATTTCGGCTAGTTCCCAGAGGTGGCGGTGGAGGTGCATGGGGTGGGCGTCGTCGGTGCGGTTGCGCATGATGAGGCGGTAGCGCTCGCCTTTTTGGAGGAGGAATTCGTTGTCGTGCGGGTAGGGCTTGTTGTTCACGGTGAAGACGTTGAACTTGCCGAAGCCGCGCGGGATTTTTTCGAAGCTCATGTCGATGACGTTCTTGGGGGCGGACGCGGTGGATGGGCTGTTGCCGAAGATGCCGTAGTCCCAGGGGAACTTTTTGGGGTCGATCCATTGCGGGGTTTTGTGCTGGCCGGCGTATTCGACGATGACGCCGAGGCCGGCTTCGCGGACCATTTTTTCTGTGGCTCCCATGATCCAAACGCCGGGTTTGTTCATGGTGATTTCGACGTCGGCTCGTTCGCCCGCGCCGAGGAAGAGTGACTCCAGGCTTTGCGGCTTGGGGACGGGGTTGCCGTCCATGCCGATGATGCGCATGGTGTGGCCGGAGAGCGCGATGCGGCGGTTCTCAATGGCGGAGGCGTTGCAGAAGTGGATGAGGATCTTCTGGCCTTCTTTGACGCGGATGGGTTCGCCTGCGCCGAGTGCCTTCTCGTTGATGGAGTAGGTCATGGAGACGACTTCGAGGCCGTTGGGGTCGTTCCCGTGGCCGTTGGTGGGCTGCTCGAGCATGGGGCCGTCGTGGGTGTCATCGTCATCGTCTTCCATGGAGCCGGAGAAGAAGGGTTCCCAGTCGCGGAGGGTGAGGAAGAGTTCCTGGTCGTAGCTGCCTTTGTCGTTGCCGTCTTCGACGTAGACGAGGCCGTACTGGCCGGTGTAACCGCCCTTGTGCAGGTCGTCCATGGCCATGGCGTGGGAGTGGTACCAGCGGAGGCCGGCCGGGCCGGGCGTGAGGGTGATGCGCTGGCGGCTGTGCGGCTGGATGTAGGGCGCGCCTTCTTCCTCGGTACCGTCGATTTCGGGTGGGATGAGCATGCCGTGCCAGTGGACGAGCTCGGGTGTGTCGGTGTCGTTGATGAGGTCGATGGTGACGGGCTTGCCGGCTTTGAGGCGGAGCAGAGGGCCGGGTGCGGCGCCGTTGTAGCCGATAGTGGATAGAGTGCGCGAGGGGTCGAGCTCGACCTGGATGGGCGCCATGCGGAGTTCGTAGTCCGCCCTGGTTGCGGGCGGTGTGGTTGTGGGCGGTGTGTTTGCAGGCATGTGCTGCATGGCTTGTGCAAACAGAGAGGTTGGCGCGGCACCAAGGTGCGCTGCTGTGAGTCCGCCGAGCTTGAGCAGTCCGCGCCGGTCGAGCATGAATGGCAGGTCCTTTTTGCAGGGAACGCTAACGTATAGCGTGGCTGCATCGTCTCACGAGCCAAACGCCGCCAGCAACGGGTTACGGTACGCCTTTTTGAGCAGGCTGCAACAACCGGGGCTTTGTGGCCGTCTTTATAGGTCAGACGCACGGGGACTCTGATAGTCTCGCCTCACCTTTGCTGTCGCTGATATGGGAGGTCCGCCCAGGATGAAACTCTCGCGCATTGCACTGCTTTCGGCAACGGCAGCCCTGTGCTGTGGTGTGGGTCTGCGTGCGCTGCAGCGCGTGGCTGACTTCGGGTTCGGCAATCAGGAATCGCCGACGAATGTGAAGAGCGAGTTCTACTGGTCGCGGCTGGCGTACTCCAGCAACATGTCGTCGTATGGCGGCTATGGTGGAGGATACTTCGCACGCAGTTCATGGTCGCGTGACTATCCTAAGGCGGACCGGCAGTTTTTGATTGCCATGCACCGGCTGACGCGGATTGACGGCCGGCCATACGAGCAGGTGGTGAATCTCGATTCGGACGATATCTATAACTATCCCTGGATTTACGCGGTACAGGTGCAGAACTGGAGCTTTACCGAGCCGGAGGCGAAGCGACTGCATGACTATCTGCTGAAGGGCGGCTTCCTGATGGTGGACGACTTTCACGGCACCGAGGACTGGGAAGGCTTTATGAACGGCATGCGGCAGGTGCTGCCGGACCTGCCCGTGGAAGATTTGCAGGAGAACGACGAGTTGTTCCACACGCTGTATGACGTGGACGAGAAGCTGCAGATACCGGGCGAGCAGTACATCCGGTCGCACCGGACGTATGAGAAGGATGGCTACCAGCCGAAGTGGCGCGCGATTCGCGATAAGGATGGGCGCGTGATGGTGGCGATTTGCCACAACATGCACCTGGGCGATGCGTGGGAGTGGGCTGACGACCCGAACTATCCGGAACCATTTGCTTCCGCGGCGTTTCGTGTGGGGCTTGACTACATTTTGTACGGCATGACGCACTAAGGTTTCGAAAGTATTCAAGGCAGAACGCGAAGGCCGCAAAGGTTCACGCTAAGGTCGCAAAGGGGTTGGAGTGTAACGCCTTCGTGCCTTTACACCGTACGCATACGTTCACACATATAGGCATCGATCCGGCCGCATGTTTCCGCTGCTCTTCAAATATCCGATTCCGGTTTTTACGCGGGGGCACCTTGTGTTCCTCAGCAGCTGGCCTGTGTGGCTGCTGCCGGTGCTTGCTGTGGTTGCGATGGGCGGCCTTGCGGTGCTGGTTTGGAGGCGGCTGCGTGATGCTGCGCCGAATATGCGGGGATGGCGCGCGTGGGCGCTTTGGGGTATGCAGAGCGCGATGATTTTGTTGTTGCTGCTGGTGCTGTGGCAGCCTGCAATGTCGGTAGCGGAACTGAGTTCGCAGCAGAACATTATTGCCGTGGTTGTGGATGATTCGAAGAGCATGGCCACGCCGGATGAAGGCGGCAAGACGCGTGAGGCTGCGGCATTGGCGGCGCTGGATACGGGCGGTGTGTTGAAGGGGTTGAATCAGCGCTTTCGCACGCGGCTGTACACGCTGGACAGTTTGCTGAAGGAGCGGCAGTCGATGTCGGGGGTTGCGCCTGCGGCTTCTGCTACGCATATCGGCGATGGGTTGAAGCAGCTTGCAACGGAGACGAGCGATCTGCCTGTGGGCGCTGTGGTGCTGCTGACGGATGGCAGCGAGAACGGCGCGGGCATGGGCGGCAGCGGCATTGGGCTGGAGGCGATGCAGGCGCTGCGTAATCGGCGGCTGCCGGTGCATACGGTTGCGTTGGGTTCGGCTGACGTAGCGCATGATGTTGAACTGGAAGATGTGAGCGTGGCGGCGACGGCCGTGGCGAACGCGCGCATTGCCGCGACAATTACGTTTCGCCAGCATGGCTACACGAATACGAAGGCGACGCTTGCCGTGCGCGATGGCGATAAGACGCTGGCCGCGCATGAGGTGACGCTTGGCGCGAATGGCGCGATCCAGAGTGAGCCGTTGTTTTTTTACGCGGGCGCTGCCGGCGCGAAGACGCTGCGTTTTAGCGTGGAGCCACTGGCGGGCGAGAGCAATTTGACGAATAACATGTTGACGCAGCCTGTGCTGGTGAGCGATGCCAAGCGGAAGATTTTGTATGTGGAAGGCGAGCCGCGCTGGCAGTTTCGCTTTTTGCGCCGTGCGGAAGAAGACGATCCGTCGGTAACGATCGTGTCGATGCTGCGGACGAGCGAGAACAAGATTTACCGGCAGGGTGTGAGCAGTCCGGATGAGCTTGCGGATGGCTTTCCGACTAAAGCTGAAGATTTGTTCGGTTACAGCGGCATCATCATTGGGTCGGTGGCCGCGGACTACTTCACGGCAACGCAGCAGGAGTTGATTCGCGAGTATGTGGACCGGCGTGGCGGCGGTGTGTTGTTCCTTGGCGGCCGCTCGTCGTTGAGTGATGGCGGATGGTCGGCTTCTTCCTTGAATGAACTCCTGCCGACGTTTCTGCCTGCGAGTCACGCTACGTTTCATCGCAACCCTGCGACCGTGTCGTTGACGACGCAGGGAGTGGATTCGCCCATTACGCGGCTGCTTGAGGATCCGGGTAAGAATGCGGATCGGTGGCGCAAGCTTGCGTATCTTGCGGACTATGAGGATCCTGGATCGCCGAAACCCGGAGCTACGGTGCTGGCTACGATGAACGGCGATCACAAGACGATGCCGATGCTGATTACGCAGAACTATGGCAATGGTCGTACGGCGATTGTGGCAACGGGCGGCACGTGGCGCTGGCAGATGAGCGAGGCATTGGGTGATCCTTCGCACAATTTGTTCTGGCAGCAGTTACTGCGCTGGTTGATTGGCGATACGCCGGGTGCGGTGAGTGTGTCGCTGTCGTCGCGGACGTTATCGGACCAGGGGCATATTCAGATCACGGCGAATGTGCATGACAAGCAGTTTCAGCCTGCGCATGATGCGCATGTGAGCGCGCATATTGTTGGGCCGAACAATGCGAATGCTGTGCTGGATATGACGCCGTCGCAGGAGACGCCGGGCTTGTACACCGCCGACTACACCGCACCGCATGCGGGATCGTATCTGACGGAAGTGACCGCGGATGCGGGTTCGCAGGAACTTGGGCGGGATGTGATGACGTTCCAGCGCGAGGATGGTGTTGCGGAGAACTTTCATACGGAGGCGAATCCGAAGCTGCTGGAGCAGTTGGCGAAGGAGACGGGCGGTCAGGCGTGGACTGCGAGTCATATTGCGACGCTGCCGCGCGATATTTCCTACTCGGAGGCGGGAATTTCTGTAAGGAGCACGAAAGAGCTTTGGAATATGCCGGTTATTTTCCTGCTGCTGCTTGGGTTGCCGCTTGCCGAGTGGCTGCTGCGGCGTACGTGGGGTGTTGTATGAAGCGGATACTGATGTTATTGCTTTGTGCGATGCCGTTGCATGCGGCTACTTACTATGTCACCGTTGCTGGTCTGGGTGGCGAGCCGGATTATGAGCAGCGCTTTACGGCTGAGGCGAAGGATCTGGATAAGATCTTCAAGGCTACGGGCACTGGCGCGCATGTGTTGACGTTGAGTGGCGCGCAGGCTACTGCCGATGGTTTGCGTGGTGCGCTAGGGACTGTGGCGAAGCAGGCGACTGCGAGTGACGACTTTGTGCTGATCCTGATTGGGCATGGGTCGTTTGATGGGACAGAGTATAAGTTCAACTTAGTTGGTCCTGACTTATCGGCCGCGGAGATTGCCGGACTCTGCGATCAGATCCCGGCGAAGCGGCAGCTCATCGTAGATACGACGAGCAGCAGCGGCGGTGCGCTGGCTGCGTTTGAGCGCAGCGGGCGAGCGGTGGTTACGGCGACGAAGTCCGGCACAGAGAAGAATGCGACGGTGTTTGCGCGGTACTTTGTGGAGGCGCTGCAGGATCCTGCCGCGGATATCGATAAGAACGATGCTGTGACCGCGATGGAGGCATATAGCTACGCAGCGAAGAAGACGGCTGCGTTTTATGATTCGCAGAAGCGCCTTGCGACAGAGCATGCTGTCTTCGATGACATTGGGCGCGGGGAGCCGGTGCGCGAAGCAGGCAACGGCCAAGGGCAGATGTTAAGTAACTTCACCTTGTTGCGCTATGGTGCGGCCCAGGCTGCTGCGAGTGATCCTACAAAGCAGGCGTTGCTTGCGCGCAAGGAAGCGCTGGAGCAGAAGATCGACACGCTGAAGTATGGCAAGGCTGCGATGGACCCGGCGGAGTATCGCAGCGGGTTGACGGCGGCGTTGCTGGAGCTTGCACAGGTGCAGGCGGAGCTGGATAAATGATGCGCCTGCTTGCCATCGCCGCATGCGTTGTCGCTGCAGCTGCTCACGCGGCTGCTCCTGATGCGTGCTGGACGATGCGTCGCCATGGGCAGGAGTCACAGGCGCATATGTGCTTTGAGCAGCTAACAAGCAGCAACAGCGCGTACGACCGAGCGGAGGGCGCGTGGGGGCTTGAGGACTGGGGTGGTGCGAATACGGCATTTCGTGAAGCGACTCAATCGCCCACGAGCCCTGCGCTGTACAAGGTGCGATGGGGCATGTTGTTGCATGAGCGCTTCAACAATGCAGAGGCTGCTGATCTATTTCGCGAGGCGTTGGAGAAAGATCCTAACAATGCGCAGGCGCACTTAGGTCTGGCGATTGTTTACGCGGAAGACTTTAGCGGCAAGGCTGCAGAAGAGATTGCGAAGGTCGAGGAACTTGACCCGAAGCTGGCCGCTGCGCATGAACTTGCCGGCAAGATTGCACTTGATAATGATAACCGCGATGTAGCGGTTGAAGAGGCGGACAAGGCGCTTGCGTTACAGGCGGATGCGATGGATGCGATGGCGTTGCATGCTGCGCTGGAGTTGCTTGCGGATACGTCGCCGGATGGTTGGTTTGCGAAGATCAGTGCGATCAATCCGCACGATGGCGAAGCATACATGCAGGTGGGGCATCATCTTGAATTGCACTATCGCTTTAATGATGCCGCTGTGTATTACAAGAAAGCGACCGAGGTTGAGCCGAGCTTGTGGGCCGCGCATGCCGCGCTGGGTGTGGAGTTGATGCGGCTTGGTGAGACGGATGAGCCGCTGAAGCAACTTGAGATTGCGTATGACAACAACTATCGCAACCCCGCGACCGTGAATAGCCTGCGGCTGCTGGATAGTTATAAGAACTTTGATACGACGCGTGATGCGACGACCATCGTGCGGTTGGATAAGAAAGAGAATGACCTGTTGCTGCCGTATGTGCAGACAGAGTTGCACGACATTCTTGCAACGTATAACAAGAAGTACGGCATGACGTTACCGGGGTCTGTGCAGGTTGAGTTGTATCCGAACCATGAGGACTTTGCGGTGCGCACGATGGGCATGCCGGGGTTGGGTGCGCTTGGTGTCACCTTCGGTGAAGTGGTCGCGATGGATAGCCCGAGTGGACGCAAGCCGGGCGATTTTAACTGGGGCGCAACGTTGTGGCACGAGATGAGCCACGTGTACATCATCACAGCGACGAACCAGCGTGTGCCGCGTTGGTTTACCGAAGGGCTTGCGGTGCATGAGGAAGGACAGCACTCGGCGGAGTGGGCGGATCGTGTGACGCCGGATATTCTCGCGGCGATTCGCGATAAGAAGCTGCTACCGATCAGCAAGCTGGACCGTGGTTTTGTCTTTCAGGATTATCCGAACCAGGTGCTGGTGTCGTATTTCCAGGGCGGGGCGATTTGCGATTACATACAGCAGAAGTGGGGTGATGCGAAGCTGCTGGCCATCGTGCATGCATACGCGAATAAGAAGACGACAGAGCAGATGGTGCAGGAGGAGCTTGGCGAATCGCCTGAGGCGTTCGACAAGGAGTTTCTTGCGTGGATCGACAGTAAGTACGGCGCCGAGGCAGCGCACTTTGATGAGTGGCGCGGGAAGTTGAAGGTTCTTGTGGCGGCAGCGCAGGCGAAGCCGGAGGATGCCGTGATTGCGCAGGCGCCGGCAGTGATCGCGCTGTATCCGGAGTATGTGCACGAGGCAAATGCCTATGAACTGCTTGCGGGCGCGCAAAAGGCAAAGGGCAATGCTGCGGAAGAAGCGAAGGCACTGCTGCAGTACGAGCACGAGGGTGGGTCGCAGCCGGAGTTGTTGAAGCGGCTTGCGGTGTTACAGGAGGCTGCGGGCGATAAGGCTGCGGCTGCTGGGACGCTGGCGCGCATTATTTATATCTACCCGGTGAAGGACCCCGAGTTACATGATCATTTAGGCACGTTGCTGATGGCGCAGCAGCAGTATGTGCCGGCGATACGTGAGTTCAACGCGGCGGTTGCGAGTAACCCTTTGGATAAGGCAGGCGCAGAGTACAAGTTGGCTGAGGCGTACATGGCTGCGGGGCAGCGCGACAAGGCGGAAGAGACGGTGCTGGCGGCGCTGGAGGCTGCCCCGGATTACAAGCCGGCACAGAAGTTATTGCTGGAATTGAAGGCGAAGGCTAATTAGTTGTCAGATATCAGTTTTCAGTTCTCGTTTTTGGGTGGAGCTTCTTTGAGTTTGTCGTTGGAAGTAGTTGAGCCTAGGAGGCGCATGAGCACGTTTACCGATTTGAATCCGGATGCAGCGCAGTTGCAGGCGCGTGTGAAGCGTTTCCACGGGGTACGCGACGCCATTGTGCAACAGGTGCGGCAGGTGATTGTTGGCCAGGACGAGGTGCTGGACCAGATACTGATTGCCATCTTTGTTGGCGGGCATTGCCTGCTGACGGGTATGCCTGGAACGGCGAAGACGTTGACGGTGCGGACCGTTGCGGAGGCGCTTGGACTTGCCTTTCAGCGCATCCAGTTCACGCCGGATCTGATGCCGTCGGATATTACCGGCACGGACATTATTGAAGAAGATACTGTCACGGGACATCGTAAGTGGACGTTTGTGCAGGGACCTATCTTCGGCAACGTTGTGCTTGCGGACGAAATCAATCGCACGCCGCCGAAGACGCAGGCTGCGCTGCTGGAGGCGATGCAGGAGCGGACGGTGACGGTGCGCGGCAATCATTACAAGCTGCCCGCGCCGTTCTTTGTGCTGGCAACGCAGAACCCGATTGAGTTGGAAGGCACGTATCCGTTGCCCGAAGCGCAGTTGGATCGCTTTCTGTTTAACTCCATGCTTGGGTATCTGAGTGCCGAGGATGAGTTGAAGGTGGTGGATCTTACAACGGCTACGCGTGCGCCGAAGATTGTGCCGGTGACGAGTGCTGAGGAGTTACTCGATTTTCAGCAGCTAGTTAGACAAGTGCCGATTGCGGAGACGCTGGCGAAGTATGTTGTTGCCCTTGTGCGTGCGACACGACATGAGAGCGACAACGCGCCGGACTTTGTGAAGAAGTATGTGAACTATGGCGGCAGTATTCGTGCGGCGCAGAATATTGTGCTGGCTGCGAAGGCGCGTGCGCTGAGCCGCAAGCGGTATCACGTGGCGTATGAGGACATCACGGCGGTTGCGGTGCCGGTGTTGCGGCATCGTATTCTGCTTAATTTTCATGCGGAGTCGGAGCGGATGTCTACGGACGATATTTTGAACCGGCTGATCGCGCATGTGCCGAAGCCGCGGGAGAACTAGTTGCAGCGATTCCTCCAACCCGCGGTGCTTGGCAGCATCTCCTCGCTGGAGCTGCTGGCGAAGACGGTGGTGGACGGCTTTGTGGCCGGTCTGCATCGTTCGCCGGACTTTGGCTTTAGCCAGGAGTTTGCGGAGTATCGCGCGTACACGCCGGGGGATGATCTTCGGCATGTGGACTGGAGTTTGTATGGGCGCACGGATCGCACGTACATCAAGCGGTATCGCGGAGAGACGAACAGCCAGCTGACGATATTGCTGGATGCCAGCAACAGCATGGAGTACGCGAGCGGCGGACCGAAGAAGATGGATTATGCGCGGTTCATCGGGGCTTCGTTGATGTATCTCGCGATCAAGCATCAGCGCGATGCCGCGGGGCTGGTGGTGTTTGATGATGAGGTGCGCGAGTTGGTGCGGCCTTCGGGCCGGCAGGGGCAATTGGCGCGATTGATGGGTGCGTTGGACGCTGCGGAGCCGCATGCTCGCACGGATTTCGGCAAGCCTTTGCGGCTGTTGCAGGAGATGCTGCATCGTCGCGGCATTGTGATTGTGATCTCGGATTTTTATGAAGACCCCGAGTTAGTGGTGAAGACGATTGAGCCGTTGCGTTTTCATGGCAACGAGGTGGTGCTGTTCCACATACTCGATCCGCAGGAGTTGCGGCCTGTGATGAAGGGGCCGTCGGTGCTGGTGGATCTTGAGACGGATCGGCGCATTGAAGTGATTCCGGAGTATGCGAAGACGACGTACCGGCAGAAGATTGATGCGCATATCGAGGCGCTGCGATCAAAGACGCGGGCAGCGGGTATGGATTATCAGTTGCTGCTGACGGATCAACCGCTGGACAACGTGCTGCGTGAGTACCTGACGCTGCGGCAGAGGGCTTTGTGATGGGCCTTCTATCGCCATGGTTTCTCGGAGGGTTGCTGGCGCTGGGCGTGCCGGTGTTTGTGCATCTGCTGAAGCGGCACATCACGGTGCCGAAGCCGGTGGGTTCGTTGATGTTTTTTGAGCGTGGGACGCAGAGTTCGACGAAGCATCGGCGGCTGAAGCACCTGTTGTTATTTGCACTGCGGGCGTTGCTGGTGTTGCTTGCGGTGCTGGCGTTTGCGCAGCCGTTTGTGCGGCGGCCTGCGAACGATCCGAGCGGGCGGTTGCTGTTGATCGTGCTGGATAACTCGTTCAGCATGCGTGCGGGTACGCGGTTTGCGGATGCGAAGCAGCAGGCGCTGGCGACGCTGGCAGCGAAGCCGGCTTCGCAAAAGGCGCAGATCATTGCGCTGGGTGGGCAGGTGCAGGTGTTGACGCAGCCGATTACGGACCAAGGGCAGTTGCGCAATGCGCTTGCGAGTGTTGAGCCGAGCGATGGGCATGCGAGCTTTGGTGAGCTTGGGCGCGACATGCGGACGCTGAGTGAATCTGTCAAAGGCACTTCGGGGGGCGCGGCTGATTTGCATCTGTTCAGCGATGTGCAGCGGAGTGCTGCTCCGCCGAACTTTGCGGACATGGTGCTGCCTGCGGATACGAAGCTGATGCTGCATGCGGTTGGGACGGATGCGCCGAACTGGACGGTTGCGAGTGTGGATGCGCCGGCGGAGTTGGCGGACATTAAGGACCCGAAGAAGTCGCGTGTGCTGGCGGTGATTGCGGGGTTTAATACGCCTGTCGCGACGAAGGATGTTTCGCTTGTGGTGAATGGGAGGACCATTGCAAGCAAGCATGTGGATGTGCCGGCGAATGGCCGCGCCACGGTGGAGTTTGCGCCGATGGATGTGGGGTACGGGTTCAACCGCTGTGAGGTGCGCGTCGATGCGGGCGATGCGTTTCCGGTGGATGATGCGAGTGTGTTTGCGGTGCGGCGTGCTGATCCGGCGAAGGTGTTGCTGGTACGTGGAGCTTTGGACTCGCAGTCGGATTTGTATTACGGTGCGGCGTTGGCGGCTGCGGCGCAGTCTTCGTTTGCCATGCAGTCTGCGAGTGCGCCTGCGACGACGGATCTTGATCCAGCGCGGTTTGCGTTTGTGGTGCTGGCGGATGTGTCGTCGTTGCCTGCGATCTTTGAGCGCAACCTGCGTGACTACGTGAGCAAAGGCGGCAGTGTGCTGGTGGCGCTTGGGCCTTCGGCGCGTGGTGCGAGCATTCCGCTATGGGACGGGGTAGTTAAGCAGGTGAATGATTACACGCGCGGCGGCGGTGCGCCTGCGACGGTGGGTGCGGTTGATTTCACGCATCCTGCGCTGGAGGATGCGCAGCCTGGGCGCGACAACGGTGGGTGGGCTGCGACGCGGGTGATGTACGCGTCGGTGGTTGAGCCGGGGAATGCGCGTGTTGCGGCGCGATTGAATGATGGCACGCCGTTGTTGCTGGACCGGCCGATGGGTGAAGGGCATGTGTTGCTGTTCACGACGGGGTTCGACAATCTGACGAACGATCTGCCCCTGCATCCGATTTTTGTTGCGTTTGTGGACCGGTCGGCGCGGTATCTGTCGGGCACGTCACGGTTGAGTGGGTCGCGGTTGGTGGGGAGTTTTGTGCCGTTGCGTTCGACGGCTGCTCCTGCGAGTGGTGGGGCGAGTGCCGAGGTGGTTGATCCGGATGGGAAGCGGCCGTTGACGCTGGCCGAGGCGCGGACGGCGCAGGCGGTGCGGCTGGATCGTGCGGGCTTTTACCAGGTGCGGTTTGCGAATGGCAAGGATGCTGTGATTGGCGTGAATCCGGATCGGCTGGAGAGCGATTTGCGGGCGATGCCGAAGGATATGCAGGAGCTGTGGGCGGGGTCGAATGCGGACAAGCCTGTTGCGGAGACGTCTGCGGCCGCGCCGACGGAGCCCCAAACGCGGCCGGTTAGTTTTTGGTGGTACGTAATGCTGCTTGCACTTCTTGTAACGCTGGCGGAGACTGTTCTCGCCAGCGGCTATATGGGTGTGCAGCGGGAGGACGCATGAGCAAACGAAGCGAACTTCACGAATACATTGCACAGGTGCGGCTCACGCTGCAGACACGCGCTGCGCTGCGTGGCACGGCCATTGTGTTTGGCGCGGCACTGCTGCTGACGCTGGTTGCGGTGCTGTTGCTAAACCACTATGCGTTTCCGTCAGCGGGTGTGTCGCAGGCTCGGCTGTGGCTGATTGTTGCGTTGTGTTTGATTGTGGCGGCTGGGCTGGTTTGGCCGATTACAGCGATCTCGCGTGCGCGTGCTGTGCGTGATGCAGAGAATGCGCATCCTGCGTTGGAAGACCGGCTGACGACGTTCCAGGAGCGTGAGGGGAGCGGCGATCCGTTTCTTGAATTGCTGGCTGCGGATACGCTAGCGAAGACGGCGGAGGCTCCTGCATCGACGCTTGCGCCTGTGCCTTTGCTGGCTGCGTTTGCGGGTGTGGGTGTTGCTTCGTTTGCGGTGTTGTTGTGGATGATCTTTGCCGGGCCGGGGTATCTGGGTTATGGCGCGTCGTTGCTCTGGACGGGTGCGAAGAAGACGGAGCAGCCGCTGTATGCGCTGCATGTGACGCCGGGCGATGTGGCGGTGCGGCGCAATGGCGATCAGATCATTACGGCGTTTGTGACGAACCTGCATCCGGAGAAGGTGCAGATTGTTGCGCAGTTTGCGCATAGCACGGGGTGGGAGCCGGTGGCGATGCAGCCTGCGCATTCGGCTACGGGCAATGCGAGTTATCAGTTTGTGTTTACAGGCCTGCCGACGGATGTGGAGTACTACGTAACGGCAGGTCCGTTGACGTCGCCGCACTACAAGGTGCGCGTGGTCGATCTGCCGTTTGTGAAGTCAGTGAAGGTGACGTACCAGTATCCGAAGTGGACCGGCATGAAGCCGGTGAGCGATGAGCATGGCGGTGATCTGCGTGCGATTGAGGGCACGGATGCGCAGCTGGATGTGGAGATGGATCGGCCACTAGCGGACGGCAACCTAACGCTGGATGACGGTAAGGTGGTTCATCTCAAGGCCAGTGCGAACAACCATTACACAGGCGCTGTGCACATGGACAAGGATGGCGCGTATCACGTGGCGGCGAGCAGTGAGGGCCAGGCGGTGCGGTTGTCCGAGGACTACTTCATTGCGACCGATAAGGCGACGCCGCCGGAGATTGCGATCAATCATCCGGGGCAGGATTATCGTGCGAGCCCGATTGAGGAAGTGACCGTTGGTGTGAAGGGTGGCGCGCAGTTTGGTTTACGCGATATGCATCTGCATTATTCGGTGAATGGCGGGCCGGATAAGGATGTGAACCTGCTGAAGCAGCCGGGTGCGACGAACGCTGACGGGAAGTACACGCTGCGGCTGGAAGACTTCAAGATGCAGCCGGGCGATGTGATCGCGCTGTATGCCACGGCGAAGGATGGTCACGCGGAGACGAAGACCGACATCAGCTTTATCCAGGCCGACCCGTTTGAGCGGGAGTTTTCGCAGTCGCAGCAGGGTGGAGGCGGTGGTGGAGGCGGAGGCGGTGGTGGCCAGGGTAACCAGACGGAGATATCGAAGCGCGAAAAAGAGTTGATTGCGCAGACGTGGAAGCAGATCAACGACAAGGGCGCAACGGAGAAGACGGCGAAGACACAGGGCGAGTTCCTGTCGGATGCGCAGAACAAGCTGCGGGACCAGGTGATGGCGCTGTCAGCGCGCATCAACAGCCGTGACCTTTCGGGAGCGAATGAGGAGTTCACGGGCTTCGATAAGGACATGGCTGAGGCTGCGAAGAATATGCAGCCCGCTTCGCAAAAGCTGCACGAGGTGAAGTGGCAGGATGCTCTGCAGAATGAGCAGAAGGCGTTGCAGGCGTTGCTGCGCGCGGAGGCTACGTTCCGGCAGATACAGGTGGCCTTTGGGCAGCAGGGCGGCGGAGGCGGTGGTGGCAGCAGCACAGGCCGTGATCTTGCGAGCTTGTTTGATCTTGAGCTGGATACGGAGAAGAACCAGTACGAGACGGCGCGGACGTCTTCTCCGCAGGAAGAGCACGCGAAGGAAGTGGAGGACGCGCTGGCCAAGCTGGATGCGCTGGCGAAGCGTCAGGAAGAGATTGCGAATCAGGGGAAGGACCCGGCGCAGGCGTTCCAGCAGCGATGGCAGCAGGAGATGCTGCGTCGTGAGGCGGAAGAACTGCAGCGGAAGATGGAGCAGCTGGCCAAGGATCAGGGGACAGGGAACAAGGAACAGGGAGCAGGACAGCAGTCGCAGTCTGGGCAGCAGGGTCAGAGCGGTCAGCAAGAGCAGCAAGGGCGACAGGGCCAGCAGAGTGCTTCGTCGTCTGGTAGTCAGGGTGGGCAGTCGTCTGGCAGCTTGGGGCAGGGTGGTTCGCAACAGCAGCAGGCTTCTTCACGCGGACAGCAGGGTGGTCAACAAAGTCAGCAGAACGGTCGTGGTCAGCAGCAGACGTCGGACCAGCGGATTGAGCAGGCTTTGAATCGCATGAAGTCTGCGAATGAGGCGATGAAGCGCAGCGGAAGTCCGCAGGGTTCGAGCGAGTCTGCGAAGGAGGCAGCGCAGCGGTTGCGCGATGCCGCGGGGTTGCTGGGTGGAGCGCAGCAGGACATTGCCGGCAATCGTATGAGCGGGTTGTCGCGTGAGGCCGACCGCATCCAGCAGGAGCAGCGCGCGCAGGATAACCGCATCGACCAGTTTTCAGAGGAGACGAAGAACCGGAGCTTCGATTCGGAGTCGTTGCAGAAGATGATTCGGCAACGGAACCAGTTGGCGGCGGATCGGCAGGAGCTTTCGAACAACCTGTCGAAGCTGCAGCGGGATATGCGTGCGGCTCAACAGAGCATGGCAGCGAACCAGCCGGATGTTGCGAAGAAGTTGCGCGATGCGCTGTCAGAGATGGACTCGTCGGACCTGGATAACCACATGCAGCGCACGGCGGACTGGCTGCGCAGCGGCATTAATCCGAACAGCAATGGGACGGAGAAGAACATTGCGGAGGGGTTGGGCAAGCTGTCGCAGGAGTTGCATGCGGCGCAGGGCAGCCTTGGGAAAGAGACTGCGGGTCAGCGTAGCGGCACGGGCGACAAGGGCGATCAGACCGCGGCGCTGGGCCAGGTGGAGCGGTTGCGGAGCCAGTTGCAGGCGATGCAGGCGGAGCGTAACGGCCAGGGACAAGGGATCAGGGATCAGGGAACAGGAAACAGGACCAATCAGAAGGGTAATCAGCAAGGCAATGGGCAGCAACGCGGCGACTCGCAGCAGTTGTCTCGCGGTGGCCAGCAGCAGGGTCAGGGTCAGCAAGGCGCCCAAGGCCAGCAGGGTGGTCAGGGCCAACAAGGCAGTGGTCAGCAGGCCGGCAATCAGCAGGGTGGCGGGCAGCAAGGCGGCGGACGGCAGCAGGGTGGTGGCCAGGGCGGCGGTGCGTTGTCGCGTGGTGGTGATGTTGGCGGCAGCGGCGATGTGCGCGGCGACGTTGGTGGGCGGGTAACTGCCGGCGGCGGCTATCGCAACGGAAGTGTGTTCGGCGGCGCGAATACGGGTAATAACACGTATGCCACTGGCCTTGGGCCAGCGCAGGCGAAGGACACGTCGGATCATCCTGCGGACACGGAGCGCACCTTCAATCAAAGCATGCGTGAGTTGCAGGCGCTGCGCGGCATGGTGAAGGATGATCCGCAGGCTGCGAAGGATATCGCCGAACTGCAACGGCAGATGCAGGGTCTCGATCCGAAGCGGTTTCCGGGCAATCCTGCGCTTGTGGAGCAGATGCATGGTGAGGTGCTGCGTGCGGTGGACCAGTTGGAGTTGCGGCTGCAGCGGTCGGGAGACATGACGGATGCGCGTACGGGCAAGCCGGATGCGGTGCCTGCCGGGTACAACGATTCGGTTGCGGATTATTACCGGCGGTTAAGCAAGGGGCGTTAGTTCTTTTGGCTAACTTGTTTTAGCTGACGCTGCACGCATGATGTCGGCCACTGCTACCGCACGTACGGTTTGGGCAACGTCGTGGACGCGTACGATGTGGGCTCCGGCGAGTGCTGCGACGGCGTTGGCTGCGGCTGTGATGTGGTCCAGATCTTTGCGTGCAAGGTCTTCTGGCGGTTTGCCGGCCGGTGCGGCACTGCGAAGGAAGCCTTTGCGCGATAGTCCTGCCAGAAGCGGGAAGCCGAGGTCCTGCAGGCGATTGAATTCGCTGAGGAGTATCCAGTTTTCGTTGCCGCGTTTGCCGAAGCCGAAGCCTGGGTCGAGCACGATGGTTTGGCGATGGCAGCCTGCGTGGATGAGTTGAGCTGTTGTGGATTGCAGTCCATGCAGGATGAGGGGCAGGATGTCCTTATCGCTGAGGCGTGGTTGGGTGGCCCATTCGGATGGCAGGCCGCGGGTGTGCATGGCGATGACGCCGCAGCCGGTGGAGGCGCAGAGGCCGGCCATGCTGTTGTCCCACTGCATGCCGCTGACGTCGTTCACGATTTCCGCGCCGTGGCGGAGGCCTTCGCGTGCGGTGCTGGCGCGGTAGGTGTCGACGGAGAGGATGGCGTCGGGGCGTGCGTGCAGCAGGGCTTCGATGAGGGGGAGGATGCGGCTTTGTTCTTCGCGTCCGGAGATCGCTTTGTCCGTGCCTGCGGCTGTGCCGGGGCGGGTGGATTCGCCGCCGATGTCGATGATGTCCGCGCCTTCGTCGAGTAGCTGCAACGCGTGGTCGAGCGCCTTCTCTGTGGCAAGGCATTGGCCGCCGTCGGAGAAGGAGTCGGGCGTGGCGTTGACGATGCCCATAATGTGTGTGCGGTCGCCGAGCGAGAGCGTGCGTGTGCGCAGCTGCCAGGTGAACCGTTCACGGGGCGTGAGGACCATGATGTCGATTGTAGGGAACGGATGTGTTGCTACACTTGGGCGCATGACCCGGTCTTTTGCCCGTGCCGTGCTTGCTGCCGCGCTGCTGTTTGTTGCTTCGTTGACTGTGCGCGCGCAGACGGCTTCCGTACCGCTGCCAACATATGACGGTTTGCCGCTGGCGGAGCGTGTGGCTCGCATTACGAGTGAGCCGGGTGTGATGCGCGCGCACTGGGGCGTGAGCGTGACCAAGATGGATGGCACGCCTGTGTTTGGGATGAATGAGGGGCAGCTGTTTCAGCCGGCCTCGAATGCGAAGCTGTTTACGACGGCTACGGCGATGGCGTTGTTGCCGATGGATGAGCGGTTGATCACTAAGGTGATTGGTAGCGGTGAGTACAAAGCAGGTGGCGTCTTTGAAGGCGATCTGGTTTTGTCTGGCGTGGGCGACGCTAACTTCTCCGGACGCCCTGTGCCGTTTGTACGTGTGCCCGCAGGTGCTACAGCGCCGCATCGCGATGAGCTACGGTACATCGATGAGTTAGCAGACAAGGTGAAGGCTGCTGGTATCACACAGGTGAAGGGTAATGTTGTTGGCGATGACTCGCTCTTTCCGAATGATCCTTATCCGGCGGACTGGTCGATTGACGATGCGCCTTGGTACTACGGCGCGCCGATCAATGCGTTGATGATCGCGGATAATGCATTCAATTTGAAGATCGTGCCGGCGACGGCTGCTGGCAGTGCGCCCACTGCTGTGATGGATCCTCCGCTGCCGTTTTACTCAGTGGATATGCAGGCGAAGACCGTGGCTGAAGGTGGCGAGTCTGCGCTGGATATTCAGCGCGACATGGGGTCGCGGGTAATTCGTGTGTTTGGCACGATTGCTGTTGGGCAACCGCCGTATTCGCAGGATATGAGTATTGCGGAGCCTGCGGAGTATGCAGCTGCTGCGTTGAAGGCTGCGCTTGAAGCTCGTGGGATTTCTGTGACTGGCAACGCTGCGGCAAAGCATACCGTGTTTTATGAAACGAGCTTTACGCGTCATTCGGTTGAACCTTTGCCCAGCCTCGCACCTTCTACAACGCGCACGATGCTACTCAAGTTACCGTTGACAAGTTGCGATCATTGCGGCGCGGAGTGGGACTCTCGTGTGGTGGCAGAACACGTTGGGCCGCGCTGGGGTGATGACATCGCGATCACCAATAAGACTTCAGAGAATCAGCATGCTGAGATTTTCCTTCGGCAACTGGGACTGTTCACCACCGGCAGGGGTACGTCGGTGCATGGTGAGCGCGTAATTCGTACGTTTATGACGACGCGCGTTGGTATTGATCCGGATGACTTTGTTTTGTTTGATGGATCTGGTCTAAGTGGGCATGATCTTGTTACGCCGCGCTCCATTACCAAGCTGCTTGCGTATGGTGCGACGCAGCCCTGGGGTGCGACTTGGAAGGATTCGTTCCCGGTGGGTGGTGAGGATGGGACGTTGCGGGCTCGGTTTCCTGCTGGGCCCTTGAAGGATCATGTGTTTGCGAAGACGGGGACGTTGAGTGAGGCTCGTGGGTTGAGCGGGTATGTGGATTGTGCGAGTGGGCAGACACTGATCTTTTCGATTTTGGTGAATGCGCATACGCCTCGGACGAGTGACGATCAGAAGGCGATGGATCGGATTGTGGCTGCGATTGCGGCTACGAATTAGCCGTGGATAATGCGGGCTTTCAGCCCGCATTGATGCGGGCGTCCCATACCCAGGGCGTTGCCCTTGGCTGGGAAACGCGCACCCTTGGTGCGCATGTGTGGCCACGATTGCGCCTATGAATTTAGCTGCTTTCAAGTGGCGGGTACGTTGGATGAAGCGTTTGAAGCGGGTCCCTCAACTACGCTTCGCTTCGGTCGGGATGACAAGTTTAAGAGGCTGAAGGCGCTTCCGTCGGGATGATGAGTTTAAGAGGCTGAAGGCGCTTCTGTCGGGATGATGAGTCTTGACTGAGATCTATGCGAGCTTTGCGCCTGCCTCGGCTTCGAGGGCGAAGTCTTGTTCGCTGGCGGGTGGTTTGGGGAAGCCTCCGCCGTACTGCCCGATGAGTGCGAGGACGATGGCGCCGAGGATGAGGCTTAGGGCTGCGTCTACGAGGAGTGCGCCGTTGGCTCCGCCATGGCCTGCTCCGCGCCCGTCCATGAAGACGGAGCCTGCGATGGCGAGGTTGCAGGCGGCGATGCAGACCGAGTATTGCGTGGCGGAGAGTGGGTTGTCGCGGCCTACGATCTGGAAGACGAGTGCGCTCGTAGCCGTGTAGTTGATGCCGGCCATGAGGTTGTAGAAGAAGAGGCCGCCAGCGAACATCCAAGGCGTGTGTGGGCCGAAGGCCATGACGAGGCTGCCGAGCGCGGCGACCATGGCGGGTGCGATGAAGAGCAGGCGGCGGTCGATGCGGCTGCTGAGCGGGCCTCCGAGGGCTGCTCCAATGGCGCAGGCGATGGTGAAGAGCAGGCCTACGGACAGGTTGGTGAGTTCGGGACCTGCGTGGAAGTCAGCGCCCATGCCGCCGAAGAGGTTTTGCAGAGCGAAGGTTGCGGAGGGCACGACGAAGACCATGAGAGCGAAGAGGTAGCTTGGCTTTTTAGCGGTGGCGGCGAGGTCGGTGAAGAGCCGGCTCATGGCTTCGCCCACTGCGCGCGGCTTGCGTTCTTCTTTGGGCAGGAAGAAGAGTGGGATGGCGCCGAGCAGGACGGGTAGGGGTACGAGGGCGGTGGCGGCGGTGAGCGGCAGGTGGCGAATCTCCCACACGCTGGCTGCGCCGCCTGCGCCGGTGAGTGCGAGGTAGCTGATGTTCATCCACGCGCTGACTGCGCCGTGCTTGGACGGGTGGACGAGGTTGGGGATCATGCCGCCGATGGCGCTGGTGTAGATCTGGTTGCAGAGATAGCCGGTGAAGAGGACAAGCATCAGAGCGGTGGCTCCGGGGCTGTTGCCGTGGTTTTTGCCTGCGGCGTTGAGCATGGGGACCGAGATGCCGAGGCAGACGGCAGCCGCACACGCCAGCAGGCCAGCCCAGGCGCGGCGTGGCAGGCCGCAGTCCACGAGCGGGGTGAGCAGGAAGCTGACGTAGCTTGCCGTGAGGATGAGTGCGACGATTTCGGCTACACGCTCCAGCGGGACGCCACGGTCAGGCAGCAGTTGCGAGAGGCTGACCGCGGCGAAGCCGTTGAAGGTGCCGCCGTAGAGGATGCCGAAGATCCACGGAGGCATGTAGCGTCTGGGTGCGGTGGGCATGCTGGGGTACATGCTACTGCCCGCGAGCGGCTCTTTCTGCGCCTTCTTTGCGGACTTGCCGGATGAAGTCGTGCAGTGTTTGGCCGCGGCGCAGGGGGAAGGTTGCGGTGGTGACGTCGAGGTCGCGCATGCGGTCGAGGCGGAAGTGGCGGAAGGCATCGCGTGTGAGGCACCAGGCGATGAGTGTCCACCGGTTGCCCCAGAAGAAGAGGCCGAGTGGATGGACATTGCGGTTGGTCTCGCGGGCTTGCTCGTCGGTGTAGGCGAAGGTGGTGACGTGTTGTCCGGTGCATGCCTTGTGGAGGCGGTCGAGGAGTTTGCGTGTCTTTGCGGGGTGCGAGAAGCCGGGCGCAAAGAGCAGAACGCGGTCCACGCGGTTGCGGTGGTCTTCGGGGAGGGCGGCTTCGATTTTGACGAGAGCGTCGTTGGCTGCGGTGGCGGTGAGATCGCTGCCCCATGCGCCTGCCATGCGTGCGCCGAGGACTAGAGCGGTGAGTTCGTCGGGTGTGAAGTGGAGGGGTGGAATGTGTTCGTCGCGGCGGAGGGTGTAGCCGACGCCGGTTTCGCCGAGGATGGGTGTGCCGTTGGCCTGCAGGTCGGCGATGTCGCGATAGAGGGTGCGCTGGGATATCTGGAGGCGCTCCGCGAGTTGCGCTCCGGTCATGAGGCGGCCGGAGCGCAGCAGGCTTACGATGCGGAAGAGACGGTCGGCGCGGCGCATGAGCTACTGCCATCCTACTGCCACGCTAGTGGCTGGCATGCAGGCCGATGTGATTGCCTTCGGTGTCCTGGATGACGCAGAAGGTGCCTGCGACGTTGGGGACAACCATAGCTCCCGTGATGAATGCGCCCCCTGCTGGGACGACGCGCGCCATGGCGTCTTGGAGTGAGCCTGCGATGTGGAGGTAGACGAGTGTGCCCTGACCTGAGGGTGTCTGGGCGGGACGTTGCACGAGTGCGCCGGTTACTTCGCCGTCGAACAGGGGAAACATGAACATGGGTTCGTCGTGGCTGACGTCGACGAGTGGATCGGCGAGAACGGTGCGGTAGAAGGCGGCGGCGCGTTGAATGTCGGTGGTGGCGATTTCGAACCAGGTAAGACCGCCTTTGGGCAGGGGCTTTGCGGCGGGTTCGGTGGGGTGTCCGAGAAGATTGTCGAGCAGTGAGAGGGTCATGGCTGTTGCTCCTTTGACCGTGAGAGTAGATGGGGGCTACTGACAGCATGGTGTCAGTAGTGGTTGTGATGTTGGATTTGTTTCGCAACGCATAGCGCGAGCCTTCAGCCCGCGGGCATCCGAGATGGCCGACCTGGGGCTTTGCCCCAGGCTGTTACAGCGCGGGCTTGCAGCCCGCAATCCTGCCGCGTCATGAAGTACAGCACGGGCCTTCAGCCCGCAGAGGTCTGCGGGTTGCGAGCGTCAGTAGCGGGCGTGAAGGGTGCTTTCCTGGAGCCTGGAGCAGGTGCGAAGAGCAGATCCCTCCGCTTCGCTGCGGGATGACAAAACTCAGTACGTGGAGGATGTTCAGACAGTAGGGATGCTCAGTCAGGTGGAATGCTCAGGCAGTGAGATGTTCGGCAGTGAGATGTTTGCGAGTGGAAATGCTCAGGGCGATGCTGGATTGTGCACTGAAAGATGGCTTAGCGGTGCTCTTCGAGCTTGTCGATTTGTTCGGGTGTCATCTCGTTGCGGATTTGCAGGAGCATGCGGGTGTTGGCTTTTTCCAGCTCGGCGCGCGCCTGGGCCACGTGGTCGATCTCTGCGAAGAGAGCGCCTTCGTCGGGGTGGTCCGAATGCGTCAGCGTTTCGAGGCGTGTCTCGGCTTTTTGCAGGGTGTCGTACCGCGTCAGCAGCGAGTCGCGGTTTTGCGCGAATACGTTGTCCATGCGCTTCTGCTGGTCGCTGTTCAGGCCCAACGATTTGGCGAACTTTTTGTCATCCCACCAGCGTCCTGGCGGCCCGAGCTGCAGGCCCGCGCGGTTGGTGCTGGTTGCGCCGCCGTTGCTGCTGCCCGCGGGGGGCGGTGTGCTGCGTCCGGTGCTGTGTGGGATGGATTCTCCTGAGGGCATACCCATGCCGCCACGGTCGCCGCCGTGCATGCTGCCGCCGCCGCCCATACCGCCGCCGCCGTGTCCGCCCTGAGCCGCAGCTGTTCCGGCTGACAACAGAGCTGTCAGGCAGAGCATGCGGTATGTGGGGGGCAATTTCACTCCGTGACCTCAGACGGCGCGTTGCGGTTGGTCTGCTTCACAGGCTTGGCGTGAAACTCAGCCGCGGGAGATACGCTGTCGTAGCGCAGAGCACGGTCGATGGAGCCGAGCAGTTGATTGTCCGCTGCGATGTCGTCGGTTGCAGCGGTGGTTGATGCCGGGGCTGTCACGGATGTGGTTGTTGCGGGCGTGACGTCTTCCGAACCGTATCCGGCAAAGTGGACGACGCCTGCTGCCACGGCCACGACAGCTACCGCTGCCAGCGACCACTGCGGTACGGCAGACCAGCGATCCGCCTTTGCCTTTGCGGCAAGCGAGGGTTGCGTTGAGGACCGGCGCTCTGCCCAGGCGAGCGTCTCTGTGCGGTAGCTGCGCAAGGCTGCCTTGAGCGCGCGCGCTTCCGCGTTGCCGGCGTTTTCAGCAGGCTGGGCCAGCAGATCGCTCAGGGCTTCATCTGAAAGATTGAGTTCTGGATGGGAGTTCATACTCTCTCTCCTCCGACGCGTGCACGTACGGATTTTACCGCGCGGTGGAGGTGAGTTTTCACGGTGTTTACGGGCATATCCATACTTTCAGCAATTTCTGAGAGCTCCATCTCTTCGATGAACCGGAGCAGGAAAACGGTGCGCTGATTGGGCGAGAGATCGTCCATGGCGGCGTGTACCTGGAGGGCCTGCTCACGTGCCAGCAGCGATCCCTCCGGCGAGGAGCCGGTGGCGCGCAGGTGGTTGGCCATGTCGGTGGCGTCAACAGCGTTGGCCTTGGCTTTACGCCAGAACTTGAACTTCTGGGTGCGGGCGTGATCGCGGATGAGATTGACGGCGATGCCGGTGAGCCAGGTGTTCACGGTGCAATCGCCGCGGAAGCCGGCGCGGTTGCGCCAGGCTTTCAGCAGGGTATCCTGCACGATGGTGTCGGCGAGATCTTCGTCTCGGACCGAAGCCATGACGAAGCGAAGCAGCCGCGGACGGTACTGCCGCGCCAGCGCATCGATATCGTCCAGTTCAGTCGTACCCGACTGTTCCCTTGGAACAAACTTAAGCACGTCAGCGTGGAGAGTGTACGCCATGGTTCGGTCTCCTGTGCTATTTGCCTTACGGCGCGTCTTGTTTTCCAGCGGATGAACCTGCCGGCGATCCTTCTTTGTGAAGTGATTCACGTTGATAGGACGAGAAACTGCGCCGGCCGAGTACACACATGGTGCCTAAGCAGCCACTTTGCGCTTCTGCGCCGTATCGGGAAGCGCGTGCACGGAGCTGCATTGTGCTGAAATAAGGCACCTGCACCATGCGCCGTTAGATAATGAGAGTAGAACCATGGATTTAACGCGCTTACGACACGAAACAGCAGCTCAACATGCCGCAACGGAGGAGACGGTTCCGCTGATGCGGGATACGCTGACGCGCGTGGAGTATGCCGACTGTCTGCGCCGTTTCTACCGCATCGCCCACGCGTGGGATGCGTGGTCGGACGTGCATGCGCCGGCCGATCTGCTGCCGCTGCTGAAGGGTCGTCGCCGTGCCAGCCTGCTTGCGGACGACCTGCGCACCCTGGGCGAAGCAGTGCCAACCCCGACGCGGCTGGACCGTATGGAGCATGCGGTTCCGGGCGATGTGCGGCCGGTGTTTCTTGGCCGCATGTACGTCATGGAGGGTTCGACACTTGGCGGCCAGTACATAGCGAAGCATGTCGAAGAGCGCCTGGGACTGATACGGGGCAAAGGAGACAGCTTTTTCGCAGGCTATGGCGAGGCCACGTCCGCACGCTGGCAGGAATTCCGCGCTGTTCTGGCTGAAGTGCCGGAAATGGAAGCCGATACCGTGATTGATAGTGCCAAAGAAATGTTTGACATCTTCGGAGAAGCCATGCGGATGGGATCGGAACCCGACACGTTACGGATATCCGGCATGGACGGTGCCGCCGTAAGGCGCATCGTAAGGTAGACGATGGCGAACGAGCAGCCCAACTTGACGTCCACCGCCGGCTCGGACAGTGTCACACTCGAGAACTGTGCCGACGAACCGATACGGATTCCCGGAGCCATTCAGCGGCATGGTTTTTTGCTGGGACTCGATGAGCCGCATGAGCGCATTGTGGTTGCCAGTGAGAATGCAGCGGAGTTTCTGGCGACACCCATCGCATTGATTCTTGGTTCGTCGATCGATCTGCTCATCGAGCGTGAGTTGTTATCCATCGTGCGCCACCAGCGCTGCTCCGTGGAACCGGACGGCATGGTGAGCTATCTTGGCGCCTTCCGTGTGCGCGGCGAACTGTTTTCCGTCCTGACTCATTGCGTCGAGGGCAAGCGCATCCTCGAGTTTGAGCGGCAGGACCGGCTGGTCGGCGCCGAGATGATGAATTCCATCATCACGAACTTCGTGGGCACGCTCTCAAGGCTTGAGACGGAGGCCGAGCTTTGCGCCGCAGTGACGCAGCAGGTAGCGCAGCTCACGGGCTTTGACCGCGTGCTGCTGTACTGCTTTGATGAGGAGGGTCATGGAACGGTTCTGTCCGAGGCCAACAGCGGGCGGCTCCCCAGTTATCTCGATCTTCGATTCCCTGCGTCCGACATTCCGCAGCAGGCGCGCGAGCTTTACGTCCTGAATACGGTGCGCATCATTCCGGATGCGTACTACACGCCATCGCCGCTGCGTTCGATTCGCGCGGACGCCCCTCACATCCTGGATTTGTCGCTTTCGGTGCTGCGCTCCGTGTCTCCGATCCACCTGGAGTACATGCGCAACATGGGCACGGTTTCGTCCATGTCGATTTCGATTGTGAGTGAGGGCCGCCTGTGGGGCTTGATCAGCTGTCACCATGCGGACGTTCGCACGGTTCCATACCTGATGCGCTCCGCGTGCGACATGCTGTCGAAGCTGGTTGGTACGCAGCTCACGACGTTTCGAACGTCTTCGCGGTTGAAGACGTTGATGCAGTTCCATGCTGTGCAGCGTGAGTTGCTGACGCACGTTGCCGCGGACTTTAACTATCTGACAGCGCTTTCGCAGCAGATGCCGGCGCTGTTGAGAATTACCGAGGCCAATGGCGTTGCCCTGTGGATGGATGACGCCTGCCACGTGTTCGGGACCGTGCCGAACGAGATGGATATTCGGCGCATTGTGGAGTGGCTTGACAGCCAGCCGGCATCGGATGCCTTTGTGACGGATCATCTTTCCTCACACCTGCCCTGGGCGGCGGATCTTGCCGATGTTGCCAGCGGTCTGATTGCGATCCGCATTTCGGATGTCCGGCAGCGTTATGTGCTTTGGTTCCGGCCACAGGTGATCCGTACGGTGCGGTGGGCGGGTGAGCCGGCAAAGCAGGCCGATCCGAGGCAGCAGCTGCATCCGCGGAAGTCGTTTGAGGCCTGGCGGCAGACGGTGCGAGGGCAGAGCGCGCGGTGGACTGAAGCCGAGATCGAGTCTGCACGCGAGTTTCGGTCTGCCATTGTGACGGTGAGCCTGAAGCGCGCAGAAGAAGAGGCCGAGCTGTCGAACGCACGATTCGAACAGCTGACGCATGCATTACCGGCGAAGGTTTTCACCGCGGATGACAACGGCGAGCTGATCTACACGAACGAGCGCTGGCGTGAGGATGGGCCGGGGCAGCGCGGTATCTGGTATGCCGAGGGACGCCTGGCTCCCGAGGATGAAGAGCGTGTGGCAGCCCGCTGGAAGCATGCGGTTGAAACGGGCAACGACTTTGAAGAAGAGGTACGCTTCCTTGGTCATGATGGGACCGCTCGCTGGAACCTTGTTCGAGCGGTGCCGTTCCGCCGGCAGGGCGCCGCGCGTGCCGGGTGGGTGGGATCGGTGATTGACCTTACGGAGCGCCGCGAACGCGAAGCCGCACTCCGCATGACGGAGAAACTGGCTTTAACCGGACGCATGACCTCGGTGATCGCGCACGAGATCAACAACCCGTTGGAATCCATTACGAATCTGCTCTACCTCATTCGCCAGGATTTGCCACCCGGTACCGAGACTGCCTCATACGTTACCCAGGCGGAGAGCGAGCTTGAGCGGATATCCGGCATAACCAAGCAGACACTTCGGTGGAGCCGTGAAAACTCGGGTGGAACGGAGCGTTTTGCTGCCGGAGCCGTGTTTACAGACGTACTGCGGCTCTTTCGGGGAAAGCTGCGCAACCGCCATGTCACTGCCGCGGTCAGTGGTGGCGAGCTTGTCCAGATCGAAGGGATCTTGGGCCAGATCCGGCAGGTGATTGCAAACCTTGTGTCGAATGCGATTGATGCAGCCAACATTGGCGGTAACGTCTGGATGGAAGCTAAATCCCCGGTTGACGGCCGGATCGAGATCCTTGTGGGTGATGATGGCGTTGGCATTAGCGCGGAACACGCTGCCCACCTGTTTCAGCCATTTTTCTCGACAAAAGGGGATCTCGGCAACGGTCTGGGCTTGTACATTTCGCGGGAGATCGCAGAACGTCACGGCGGAGAGTTCCGGGTGGAGTCGGTGCCTGGATACGGCACTACGGTGCGTCTTTTTCTGCCAGAATTTGCGCATTCGCGCATGTCAGACAACCCTAAAGCGGAAAGCGACGATATTTTTTCTGTCTAAAGACAGAATTTCGTAGTCTATCGGTAACATTTTCCTAAATTTTGGTAACCGCTCGTAAAGGGGAATGGCGTGAAATGGGGCTATGGCAACCCCACCGGCATTCCCCGTGCTCGGCTTCCGGCTTATGGCGAAGCTATCCCCCTGGCTATTCGCGCTACTCGCGGCGATGGTTATTGCGCCTGCTGCTTCAGGGCAGGCAACGATGTATACGGCATCACAAGCACTTCGTTTGCAAGGCTTTGGAACCTTCACGTACGTGAGGCCGGCGTACGGTCCTCCATCCACAAACTATGGGCTGTCGCTTGGCACGGACCTGGATTTCAACACACATACCTGGGTCAAGCCCGGCTTTGAGATCAGAGGCACGCGGTCATCGGGCGACCAGGCGAATGAATACACCTATGGAGGCGGTCCGCGCTTGATTTTGCCCCTGCCCCATATACAGCCCTATGGGGACTTCCTGCTCAGCGGGGGAAAGATCGACTTCAATCATCCGGCGAACCCGTTTTACCAGGAAGACCGCAGCGCCGTGTACTCCTATGGCGGTGGCGCTGACTTTTTATTGACGCGCTCGTGGGCGTTGAAGGTGGATGTGCAGTCGGAACGCTGGAAGCTGAGTCACCTCAATCCGCCGTTCCATCCCCTGGTGGTGGGTGTTGGATTCCGTTATGAAGCTGGAGGCAGACGCCGCCGCGCACAATAGCTGAGCGTGCCGGCGGTGTACACTAGCCTAGACGCAGAGTCATGGCAGAGCGCCTCTCTGTGTCTCCGGTCGGGACGTGGCTCAGCCTGGTAGAGCGCACCCTTGGGGTGGGTGAGGTCGCTAGTTCGAATCTAGTCGTCCCGACCATTCCGGATCATCCGAGCCTGATCCGCTCGAAGCAGGAGGCGACCCGAGCGGTCGCCTTTTTGCTTCTGGGGTCGATGCGTAGAACAGTGACGTGGGCCTTATGACATGTCGACGGTTTCCGGTGCCCGGATTTGGCAGGAAGACGGCGACATGCAAGAGAAAAGGCGACCGGGGAGCCGCCGCCTTTCGCTATGAGGAGTAACGAATACTACGCACGGCGGCTGCGGCTGCGCTTGCTGCCTCGCGAGGCCATCTGCCTTGCAGGCGCACCGCCAAACTGCCATTGACGGACTGGGCCCACGTCTACGTGGACGAACTGGCTGGTGGGATAGTACCCCACGCCGCCCATGCCCAGACTGAGTGCAGCGTTGCGGAGCGACAGGGTGCTGACGCCGGGAATGCGGATGTCAATGGCTTTGGAGAGCATGTGCTGCGAGTGCTCGGCCACACCGGTGACCTCAGAGCGCGTACGGAGGAAGTTGTTGGACCATGGCGTGCGATAGCCGCAGACGATGTCAATCGTTGCATTGGGCTTGCCGAGCTTCACTAGAAGGGCATGCAGCAGGTCAAACTCGCGAGGATCGTAGTCGGCGATGTCGTCTGTGCGGTGGTCACGCAGGAAGTGGTTCAGCATGCCGATGCCGCTCTGCGAGTACACGCCATTTTCTTTGTACGCGACGTCGATCGACTCACCGGTGTGGAGGTGATGCAGTTTTAGCCGCATGGTCTCAACCAGGCTCGGCTTGGCCGGAGTGACTGTTGTTGGCACGGTTGTCTTTGCGGTGGGTACCGCTTCGGCTGCGCGGACGGCGTGGGCAGTTGCGAGGACCGCTGTGGTTACAAGCGCGGCAGCGCCGATGGAACGTACGAAGGAGAAACGGATCAAAAGAGAGGCTCCAAAACAGAGGATGGTACAGCGCGTTCTGTTGCTGAGCGAGAAGGAAGTTGGCTTTCGACCCTGCGCGTCGCCGGGATGGCGCTCGCCCCGCTCCGGGCCAATGCCTCTATTTTAACGTAACTTCAGGGCAACTCTGCTGCTTAACGCTGCATCGCTGACGCCACCTCACGACAAGCGTACCCGCTTGCTGAAAAGGGGTGATTCTATCGAGTGTTTCGTTGTCCCTTTAGTCTTGCTGCATGAGTCCTTTTTCGTTCTTGCGGAAGCAGCCTACGGTGGGTGGTGAGCCCCGTTTTGGCTACGCCGTTGTTGGTTTGGGGCATATTGCGGGGTACTTCCTGGATGGGGTGGCCGGGTCCGCGAGCTGTGCAGTGCGTGCTCTGGTGAGTGGGAATGCTGTCAAGGCCGGCAAGCTGGCGGCTTCGTATGGTGTGGCGCACAGCGGTGTGTATGGGGAGTTTGAGACCGTGTGCACGCGGGCTGGGGTAGATGCGGTTTACCTGGCGCTGCCGGTGGGGATGCACCGCGAGTGGACGGAGCGGGCGGCAGCGGCGGGAAAGCATGTGCTGTGTGAGAAGCCTATGGCGGCGACGGCAGAGGATGCCGCGGCGATGGTGTCGGCCTGTGCGCGAGCTGGTGTGCTGCTGAGTATTGCGTACCGGTGTCCGCATGCGCCGCTGCATCAGGAACTGAGGTTGCTGCTGAGAAGGGGAATGCTTGGTGAGCGGAGTTCTATCCGGATTGAATCTGGGTTTGGATTCACGCTTCATCCTGGATGGAGGGATGCGGCTGCGCTGGCTGGTGGAGGGTCGCTGTATGACGTTGGGGTTTACCCGTTGAACGCTGCCCGGTTTCTGCTGGGGGAAGAGCCTTCGGGCGTGGTGGATGCTTCGGCTGTGTGCGATGCGGCTGGAATGGAGCGGGATATCCGATGGACGAGCGTGTTTCCGTGCGGTGCGAGGGCGGTTTGCCGGTCGTCGTACCAGGAGCACATCCCGGATACGCTGCGCATTACGGGTGATGCGGGCTCGCTGCTGTTGGCTCCGGCGTTTAGCCACAGGGAGCGCTATCGTCTGCAGGGCCAATACCGCAGTGAGACTGCGGGCAAGGATGTACGCATTGACAGGAAGACACCTTCGTCGACACCCTCCGAGTTTCGGTTGGAGGCGGAGCAGTTGGCTGCTGCGGTGAAGGGTAATGCTGCGTTGTTGACGCCGGGTGAGGATGGTTTGGCGGATACCGTGGCGATGGAAGCTATCTATAAGGCGGCTGGCGTTGCGGTTGTGAGGGCGGAACGCTAGAGGATTTGCTGGGGGATTCAGTCCTCGTCTTCGTCGTCTTCTTCTTCGGTTTGCAATAGTTCTTCGAGGTGTTTTGCGGAATCGTGGCTGCGGAGGAGGGCTGGTGGTATGCGGCCTTCGGGGGCCATTGCCTGACCGTCGGGCGTGTCCAGTGCGTCGTCGACCGGATCGCAGGCGTGGCCGTGGTTGTGTGTGGCAGCTGGGCAGTTGGAGGAGGCCAGCTGGAGGCCGTAGAGGAGAGCGGTGGCGCGGCTCTGGTGGAGGCGGCCAGCGGCGAGGGCGTTGAGGACGGTGGAGATGGCCATCTGGACGCTGGTGCGGTCTTCGAGGAGGCCGAGGTCGAGGGTTTGCTGCGGTGCGGGTTCCGTGCCGAGGATTTCACCGGCACGGTTGAAGACGGGAACCATGACTTCGGCGGAGCGGCGGCCGAGGACGGCGTCGCGGTGGCGGTTGAGCATGCGGTGGTGGAAGAAGCAGAAGTCGGCGTCGAGGAGACGCGGTGAGTTGCATTGCTCGCCGTTGGTCTTGATGTGGCGGCAGATTTTGTAGTGGTTCATGGTTTCTCCTTGGTTTGGCATGCGAAAGGCCAGCCTCTCGGCTGGCCTCTAGGGGACCCTCCCCCTCCCCCCTGTTTTGCAAAATCCTCTTTCTAAAGGGGTTAGGTTTTTAGTGGCTGCAAAATCGTCTTTCCATTGGGGTTACGGGCAAAATCGTCTTTCTAAAGGAGTTAGCGTTTGGTTTGGCCAGCCGTGCGTGGTTGTGCGGCGCGGTGGTTTTGGCTCCTGTTTCGGATGTTGGCCGCGCTACGCGCAATCAGCCCCTGTATCAAGGATAGTGAGTTGGGAGGGGAAACATGCCAACTCTATTTCTTTTTGAATGAATGGTTTGGTGGTTTTGTGGGTTGACAGGTTTTGAGGTGGCATTCCCTCGGCGGCTAAAGCCGCTTCTTGGAGCGAGGCCGTTTACGGCAGGGTTGAAACCCTGCCCTTCCGAAAGATGTTCGCGCTTTGCGCGAGTGGGTTGGCGTTCACACCATTTCGCTTATCGCTTGTCTCAGCGAATTCCGTGTGTAGACTTTGTCTCTGGCACGCCATGGCAGATAGCACTTACACACAGTTTCTAAATCAGGCTCTGGCTCGCTGGAAGTGGGTATGTTCCTTCTTCGTGCGCGATTGGGATGTTTCCGACTATCCAATCGCGGTGCGCGAGCAAGAGGTTGATGGGGAATATGCGAGTCCGCGCCTTCGGCCAGTTCGTTTTTGGGCATTCTTCGTCAATTGGAATTATGGCGGTGGCGGCGAGACGCGCGGTGAGGCTTACGCTGAATTGGTGAGTAATTTTGAGAAAGCGAAGGCAGAGAAGTCGGAGCGAGGAGAGCGTTTGCCTCGGCCAGGCGCGAAAGTGCCAATCGTTTTTGCCGATTCCGAGAAGGTCGACGCTAATCCAGCATTGCGAGACGACTTTATTCAGCGTGTTCTCGGGCTTGAATGGGCTTTTGTGTCGGATGAGTCAAGCTTGTGGGACTTCCACACGGATCTGAACAATGACCAGCTCAACGCGCGTGTGAAGGACATTTACGGCGTGGATGTCTCGGATATTGAGTCAGGGCGGCTCTGTTTGATTTTTGAACGATTGGCTGGGCATGAAAGCTACCGATCGAGCTCATAACTTCGGCACTTACTTTGTCACGGTGAATTGCGCTTCGAAGCGGGAGTTGTTTCGCACGGACGTGAATGCGGCCTTGATGTTTTCGGTGTTGCAGGGGTATCGAGAGCACTATAAGTTACATGCGTTTGTGATTATGCCCGACCATGTGCATGTGTTATTTACACCTGCGGTGTCGCTTGAGCGTTGCATGCATTTGATCAAGGGTGGGTTTTCGTATCGATATCACAACGAGCTTGGCGGGTTGCGGGGTGTCTGGCAGAAGCGATATGCGGATCATCGGTGCCGGGATCGTGCGGACTTTATGACGCATAAGCGGTATATCGAAGAGAACCCGGTGAAGGCGGGGTTGTGTGCGGTGGCGGAGGAGTATCCGTGGTCTTCTGTGAGCCGGCGGTTGCGGGGTTTGGATTCCCTCGGGGGCTGAAGCCCCTTCTCTTATTGATGGGTTTTACGGCAGGGTTGAAAACCCTGCCCTTCCGAAAGAAGTTCGCGCTTTGCGCGACTGGGATTAGTCGCACCCAAGGTCGTTATGGAAGGTGGCGGGTTCGCGGATTTCGGTTGGGTCGATTTGGAGTTGGTCCTGGATGATGGCTTTGAGGGTTAGCCAGACTTCCGGTGTAGTCCATGGTTTGATGGCGGGGTCGGGTGTGATGGGGAATTCGATGATTTTGTGGAAGAGTTTGCGGATGGGGAGCCGGAGGCGGGATGTGGCTTTGCCTTCGCCGTGGATTTGTTCGGATGGGATGTAGGGGAGATCGAGCTTGGAGAGGACGAGGCGGTAGAGGTCTCCGACGGTGCGGATTTGTTCGCACTCGTCGTCGGGCAGGGTGATGCCGAAGATTTCTTCGGTTCTGAGGACGATCTCTACGGTGTCGAGGCCCATTGATTCAAATGTAATTGCGAGGAAGAATTCCCTCGGGGGCTAAAGCCCCTTCTCTTATTGGAGGTTTTACGGCAGGGTTGAAAACCCTGCCCTTCCGAAAGATGTTCGCGCTTTGCGCGAATACATTCATGCGCATAAGGCATGAATTTCGCTGCGGTCGTTTGCATACGTGTTAGCGTTCAGACGAAAGCGAGGCGTAATGGCACGCCTGAAGCGTGAAGTATCCATCCATCTAGAAAAGGCGCGTGAAAGCGCCATGTTGGCTGTCGAGACCTACAACAGACCTCGCACGGCGTTTCGGTCGGGCGGGTACATCGTTTTTATGGTGATCGCTTGGACTGCTCTCTTTCACTCAATATTCCTGCATCGTGGCGAAAAGCCCTTCTATAGGAGAAAGAAGAATCGTCGCCACTTCGAGATGTTGGATGGAGATCGGAAGGCATGGGAACTAGCAACTTGTGCAGCCCAATTTTGGGGAGACCAGCATCCTCCAGCACGCCTCAATTTGGATTTCTTCACGAAATTGAGGAACAAAATTGAGCACCGTTCTATGCCAGGTCTTGATCTTGATATTTTTGGTGAATGCCAGGCACTCCTATTCAACTTCGAAGAGCTACTAGTCGAAGAATTTGGAGAGAAGCATGCTATTAATGAAAGCCTCTCACTTGCTCTTCAATTCTCCTGTAGCCGCTCCGAACAGCAAGAGCGGTCCATTCGTAAGTTACACAAGAGTCTGGCGAAAGATATTCGTCAATATGTCGATACCTTCCGGTCTAGCCTAACTATTGAACAGATGGATGACCTTAGGTTCAGCTACAAGGTCTTCCTTATTCCAAAGCCCGCCAATAGGCAGGCGGGGTCAGACCTCGCTGTTGAGTTCATTAAGTATGACAGAAATAACCCTGATGACACTCAAAGGGTTAATCGTGCGATTGCGTTAATAAAACCCAGCGCTGCGGATCGGATCCACCTGAAGGCAGAAATTGGTGATGAAGGTAACTCGGTTCCGTTCCGACTCGTGAACGATGAATCGGCTCCGGCAGTACGGGCGATGAATCCTGATCTCACTCATCCATACCGGCAAAAAGACTTATTGGCGCTCTTGATCCGTCGAGTACCTGCGGGAATGAAGGTCACCACTCACGATCTGCAATGCGTTCGCGAGAGCTTCAATGTGAAAGATAATCCAAATTATTTTTTCAAGTCGCGTTTCGGGTCGGGTCAGTACAGCAAGTCTTACCTTGAATGGTTAGTGGCGGAAGTGGCGTTGGATTTATATTTTTTTTCTAAATCCAAGGCCCGCCATGCAGAACTGAAAACACCGAAGGCTTCTGTCTCGCCCGTTGCGGAGAACTTAGATTTTGGAAACACGTTGAACTTCCCGGACGCCGGGGACACGCCGCATGTCGACCGTTAGTTTATTCAGGTGGCGTAGGTCGAGGGTTTCTACGACGAAGTCGATGGTGGCTGTTGTGCCGTCGTCGTTGGCGGAGGAGGAGACGGAGCGGATGTTGGTGTCGTCGTCGGAGATGATGGCGGTGAGTTCTTTGAGCATGCCGCTGCGTTCGTCGCAGAGGACGATGAGGCGTACGGGGTAGCGGGTGGGCTTGTAGTTGACCGTTGTCAGTTGTTTGTTGTCAGGGCTTTTACCGGGGGGTTGGTCGGGGAGTGGGGCCCATTCTACGGTGATGCGGCGGTCGGATTCGTAGAGGAGGTTTTGTACGTTGGGGCAGCTGCGGGCGTGGACGGCGACGCCTTTGCCGCGGGTGACGTAGCCGACGATCTCTTCGCCGCGGATGGGGTTGCAACAGCGCGCGCGGTAGACGAGGAGGTCGCCCTGGCCTTCGACCTGGAGGCTGTCGGTGCCTTTGCCGAAGTAGACGCGTTTGACGGCGTCGGACATGGTGGCGAGGGTGTTGCCGGGGCCGGTGCTAGTTGTCAGTTGCCGGTTGTCTGTTGTCGATTCTGCTTCGGCGGCTGCGGCTTGTCCGGCTACGGTGGTGCTGCCTGGGGCGAGCTTGTTGAGGGCCTGGCGGGCGGAGTATTTGCCGAAGCCGATGGCGCTGAGGAGGTCGGGGCCGGCGCCTAGGCCGTAGTCGTTGGCGGCGCGGTCGTAGTCGGCGTCGGTGAGTTTGCCGAGGGAGACTTTGAATTTGCGGGCTTCGCGTTCGAGGAGCTTGCGGCCGATCTCCATGGCGCGCTCGCGGCCATGCTCGTTGAGCCAGTGCTTGATTTTGTTGCGGGCGCGGGCGGATTTGACGAAGGAGAGCCAGTCGCGGGATGGGGTGTGGCCTTCCTGCTTGGTGATTTCGACGATGTCGCCGTTGCGGAGGCGGTGGCGGAGCGGAACGATGCGGCCGTTGACCTTGGCGCCGATGGTGCTGTGGCCGAGGCCGGTGTGGATGGTGTAGGCGAAGTCGATGGGTGTGCTGTCTTTGGGCAGGACGACGACTTTGCCTTTGGGGGTGAAGGTGTAGACCTCTTCGGGGTACAGGTCGATTTTGAGGGTCGACATGAACTCGTTGGGGTCGGTCATCTCCTTTTGCCACTCCATGAGCTGGCGGACCCAGGCGAGGCGCTGCTCGTCCTTGGCGGAGACGGATTCGTTGGCCTTGTACTTCCAGTGGGCGGCGATGCCGTCTTCGGCGATGCGGTGCATCTCCTCGGTGCGGATCTGGACTTCGAACTGGTAGCCGCCTTCGGCGACGAGGGTGGTGTGGAGCGACTGATAGAGGTTGGGCCGCGGCATGGCGATGAAGTCTTTGATACGGCCGGGGACGGGTCGCCAGATGCTGTGGAGGAGGCCGAGGATGGCGTAGCAATCCTGCACGGTTTGGGTGATGACGCGGACGGCGAAGAGGTCGTGGACCTGGGAGATGTCGTCGTCGCCGCCTTCGGCCACGTTGGTGAGGAGTTTCTGATTGATGGAGTAGAGGCGCTTGATGCGGTACTCGACGCGGCCGGGGAGGCCATGCCGTGTGAGCTCGAGGTTGAAGCGCCCGACGATGGTGTCGAGGAAGGCTTCGCCGCCGCTGTTGCGGGCGAGTTCGACGTCCTGGGCGAGCTTGAGGTAGCGGACGGGATCGACGTACTGGAAGGAGAGATCTTCGAATTCGCCGCGGAGTTTGCCCATGCCGAGGCGGTGGGCGAGCGGGGCGTAGATGTCGAGGGTTTCCTTGGCGATGCGCTGCTGCTTTTCGGCTTTGAGGTGGCCGAGGGTGCGCATGTTGTGCAGGCGGTCGGCCATCTTGATGAGGACGACGCGGATGTCGGTGACCATGGCGAGGAGCATTTTGCGGATGTTCTCGGCCTGATGGTCTTCCTTGTTGGCGAACTTGATGCGGTCGAGCTTGGTGACGCCGTCAACGATGTGGGCGACCTGCTCGCCGAAGCGGCGGGAGATTTCCTGGGTGGAGACGTCGGTGTCTTCGACGGCGTCGTGGAGCAGGCCGGCGGCGATGGCGGTGGAGTCCATCTTCATTTCGGCGAGGATCTGGCCGACGTCGAGGGGATGGATGATGTAGGGCTCGCCGGAGGCGCGCTTCTGGCCCTCGTGCTGGGACATGCAGAACTGCCAAGCGGAGCGGACGATGTCGAGGTCGTCGCCGGGGCGGTTGGCGTGGACGGTGGCGAGGAGGTGCTCGAAGTCGCTGTCGATTTTGGCGGTGAGTTCGGTCGGGAAGGTGGGGAGATAGAGCGCGGAGCGGACGCCTGGGGTGGAGAATGGGGCGGTCGATTCGCCTGGTGTTTCGAGGGTGCCTGCGGGCTCGGCGAGGCCGGCTTCCACAGCGGCTTCCATGGGAGCAAGCGCGGCGATGCCGTTGGCTACGGGGAGGGCCTGGCTTTGCTGTGACGTGCGCGGCGATGGGCGCCGTTGGGAGTCTTGCGGGCTAAGCGGAGCGGGCGCAGGTACAGCTGCCTCCAGGTTCCGGCCGGAATCGGTGGAGGGGATGAGTGTGGCGTCGGGATTCACCTGCGCCTGCTCGGGAAGAGCGGCCTGCGGGAGGTCCATGGTTCATTCTAGCTTGATGGGGCGGGTGGTGAACCAGCTCGCTGTTAGAGTCACCGTTGCATGTCGATTCTTTCCCATCACGCTCCAACACGCAGATTATTGCAGAACTTCATGTGGCCTCAGCCCTTCGTACAAGGCGAAAGTCGAGTTTGGGTATACCGGAAGAGCATACGTCCTAGGGAAGCATATTCACTTCGAGCAGAATCTGCTGAGAATGGCTATTTCGCGGGAGATCCTGCTGGAAGGTCTGAATCAGTAATAGAGCGAGAACTCAACCTCCTGTATGAAGCTCCTTTTCATGCGCTTCTTCCTACCTTGACTTCTCCTCTGGTCCACTTAATAAGCGCGGAGATTATCCCGATTTGCGCCGCCTACATGGGTAATATGTTTCTACGTGCAAAGCCCCTGCGCATGGCTAGCAAGCTCAAGTTTCGCGAGGTTCACCATGCATTTCAAGAGCGTGTGCAGTCCGAAGCTACATTGAGGCAATATGCTGCCGTAGTTAGCTTCAGGATAGGGAAGCCGGTATCTATTGAAGAACTACGCACGGTGTTAATTAGGGTGGCCGGTAAATCCGATCGCCAAAGCGAGGCAGTTTTCTTTAGACAAGCCACTATGGGACTGTCAGGCATTCCGGAGAAGCTGGCTTCGATGCGCTGGGACCTCTGCGAAACATCCGGAGTGCATCTCATACAGTCCGATGCGGCAATAGCCTTGCTGAACAGTTCTCCGCTGGGTGACAGAAAGACTAGATACGGCATGGGAATTGGAAGGCTTGGGAGTGAGTGGTATATGCCAATTTCTCCGAGCCGTTGTATACGAGCCAGCCCAGAGCGCATAACAGATCGAATTCTTTCGACAGCACTTGTAAACGAAATCAACGAATATTTATTGAGGGCTGCTGTATCTAGTGTGTACTCGGCAATTTACAACGATGATTTGCGGCAGGCTGTGGGTGACCATCTGCATACTCTTCGATTTCTTGATGACTTACTCACAATAAATATCGATTCAGTTGTTGAAGATTTGCTGCACTTCTCGGGGCATTGTTAAGGGATTCGATAAGTCGCGCCTTCAGCGCTCTTTAGTGTTCGGTATCTTAGCCCAGGCCTTCGGCCTGGGCTAAGATATGGGCGCGCCCTTGGCGCTTATCTTCTTGGCTGGACTGGATTGTTTGATCATCGAAGCCTTGGGCTAAAGGTTTGCAGGAGCCAGAGCTAAAGCCTTCTTCGTTCATGCCTGACTCAGCGGCCTAAAGGCCGCTGCTCCCTCGGTTCGCGCTTTCGCGCGAAGTCCCACCCTTCGACAGCTCAGAGCAGGCTCCATCCGCTTGCGCATGAGTGGGCATACAGATCTTGGCGTTACTACAAATCCTCTAAATCGAAGTCTGTGAGGGAGGGTGGTGGGCCGAAGGAGATGCGGGTGGGGGCTTCGTCGCGGACGGCGGCGGTGGAGCCGAGGTAGATGGCGTTTGAGCCGTAGCGGGCGTTGAGGTCGTCCATGGTGCTGGTGGCTTTGTTGCGTGCTGTGGCTGGGGCGGTGGATGCGAAGAGATCGATACTGTCATCGAGTGAGGTCAGGCCGGTGAGGACGACGGTCAGGTCGGATGGCTTGTTGCCTTTGGCGCTCTTCCATAGCTCGTCGATGTGGGCCTGCAGGGTGAAGGTGTCGTTGCAGGGGGCGAAGCGGATCTGGCCTTGAAAGGCGTTGCCGCGGTCTTCGTAGCCGATCTGGAGCCAGAGGCCGGCTGCGCGGCAGCGTTGGCGGCGGAGGCGCACGGCGATGGCGTGCAGCATTTTGCAGGCGATGTCGCGCGCGCTTTCGGGTGTGCGGCAGTTGGGTGGAAGGATGTGCTGGCGGCTCAGCGTTTGTTGTGGCTTGGCGGGTTGCTCGGGCAGATCTTCGCCGCGCAGGAGGAGCCACATGCGGTCGCCGAGGACGCCTCCCCAGAGGCGGCTCATGGCTTCGCGTGGGAGGGTTGTGAGTTGCTGCATGGTTTCAATTCCGGCTGCGCGGATGCGCTTTTCCATGCGGCGGCCGATGCCGGGGATGGCTGACAGGGGAAGGCAGTGCAGGGCGTGCGGGAGTTCGCGGCGGTCGAGCAGCATGAAGCCGTCGGGCTTTTGCATTTCGCCTGCGATTTTGGCCAGCAGGCGGTTGGGGCCGAGGCCGATGGAGCAGCGCAGGGTGGTGCCGGCGGCGGAGCGGAGTTCCTGCTTGACGGCGTAGGCGATTTCGGCGGCGCGGTCGGGCCGGCACTGACTGCCGATGAGGCGGCAGGAGAACTCGTCGCAGGAGAGGACCTGGTCCACGGGAATACAGCGCTCGATGGCGGCAACGATGCGGTGGTGGAATTCGACGTAGAGGCGAGGGCGAGATTCGACGAAGACGATGTGCGGACATGCTGCGCGGGCCTGGCGGATGGACATGCCGGTGCGGACGCCGTAGGCCTTGGCCTGGTAGCTGACGGCAATGCAGCAGGTGGTGTCGGCGGCGACGGGCCGGATGGCGATGGGACGGCCACGCAGATCGGGCCGTGCCTGCTGTTCGCATGAGGCGAAATAGGCGTTGAGATCGAGAAACATCCATTGCAATCCGGCATCCATGGAGTTGGATGGTAGGCGAATATATGGCGAAAATCAAACTGCAGAGAAGTTTGGTTTTGGCTGGATCGTAGCTACCGCAGGACGGAGCGGAAGGCCGTTGCGAGATGCTGCTGGCCGAGGGCGTTGGGGTGGAGCTGGTCGTTCATCTCGTCGTTGTTGCCGAGGAGGTACTTGCGGACGGGAACGAAGCGGGCGTCGATGCCGTCCCCGATGGCACTTGCGATATTGGCCTGGATGTCTGCGCTGTAGGTGAGCTGAGCGGGGATGGTGGCTACAGGGTTGCTGAGGAGCTGGTTGGGAAGGTCGCCGACGGCGAGCGGGATGGGCGCTGTGGAGCGGTTGGTGCCGATGGCCTGGATGGAGATGCCACCGGTGGTCTGGATGGTGACGGTGTGGGCGCCTGTGGGTACGGGGAGGCGCAGTATGCCGACGGAGTTGCGTGTGCCCATCTGGGTGGAGATGGCCGAGGCGGGATGAATGGAAACGGTGTGCGGAGATGCCTGGTCGATGCTGACGGTGAAGACGGCTAAGGGATCGGCATCGTCGCCGAAGCCGTACCAGATGTAGATGGGCCTGCCATTGGTGGCGAAGGCGGTGGCTGTGATGGAACCGCTGCGATTGCGGGCGCAGGCGAGGCCGCCGATGGAGCTGGAGGATGGCTGGTTGATGCATCCGCCGGTAACGGTGAGGGATGCGTCGCCGGGTAAGAGGCGGTCGGACGGCAGAGTGCCGAGCCAGGCGAGCGTGGCGGATTGGCAGTTGTTGAAGTTTGACTCGTAGTCCCCGGCGCCATTGCCGTTCACGTCGTTGGTGCCGATCATGAGCGTGTACATGGGGGTTTGGATGGTGGCGTAACCGACGGTGTGGGCGTAGATCTGATGCGGGAAGACGTCGCAGGCCTGGTCACCGGTGATGGCGTCGTTGAAGAAGTGGAGGCTGAGGGCGCCCGCAAGGAGGTGCGGGTAGGCCTGGGTGGCTGGCTCGTCGAGTGTGGCGCCGAAGGTGATGGAGTCGCCGAAGGCCCTGTAGGGGATGGTGGAGATCTGTTCGGCGACGAATCCGCCGCCGCAACCGGAGGGAAGCAGGGACAAGAGCGTGCAGCAGATCAGGACCTGGGCTCGGCTCGGCATAGTTTTGGGGCTTCAGTCCGTGGGACTGTTGTGGGACCTGGAAGGTTACAGGGGCGCGGGTGCTTGGACGTGAAAGCCCGGGGAGTTTCCCGAAGTGGGCCGGCAGCGTGGCTCGCTGTGGCCCATCCGTTGGGGGTTTGTTACAGGTGCTACGGTTGGCGTGGCGTGGCGCCTGCGTTGAGTTGCGGGCTGCGCGGTGTGTGGCTTTCCAGAGCGGGCGGTCGAATCGCGTTGGCTTCACCTGCGGGTGGTGGTTGTGGGCCCACGCGCAGGAAGCCTGCCTGCGGGGCGTGGCCGGTGTGTGCCCAGACGACGAGCTCGTCGAAGGCTTTGCCGACTTCTTCCGGGGTGAAGGTGCAGTGGCCTTCGCGGTGGACGTATTGCTGCACGAGGTTGTCGGCGAAGCCTGCGTGTGCGACTTCCGCGGCGTAAAGGGTGAGGGAGTTGGCGGGGATGAGCGGGTCGTAGACCGTGTGCAGCGCGAGCATGGGGCGGGTGAGGCGGCCGGTGGGCCAGTAGTGCGCCATGAGGTAGTCGCGAGCTTTTGGGTCAGGGGTGTAGCGACGAACGCCGTCGTTGAGGGCGTAGTCTGTGGGCGTGTTGACGCTGGTGCCGGTGTAGATCCAGTTGCGGTTGTCGAAGGGGTTGCCGCCGGCTTTGCGCTGCATGTCGCCGATGACGTAGGTGTAGTAGCCGATGACGCGGGAGACTTCGACGTCCGAGTGCAGCAGGGTAAGTTCGCGCATGGCGAGCGCGGCGTCGGGCTTGGACTTGAGGGCGGCGAGGACTTTGGCGCGGAGGGCGTCGCTCTCCTGGAAGTCGGCGGGGACGGGATCGAGCGGTCCCATGAGGCCGGGGAAGTAGTAGTCGAATGCGGCGCGGATGGCGAAGCGGCGATCGAGATGGACGTAGCTGGGGCCGACGGCTCCGCAGAGGTTAAGGCCGCCGGTGTAGGTGAGTTTGTTCTTGACGCCGGTGTTCAGCTCCATGGCGATCATGGTGAGGGCGCCGCCCATGGAGCCGCCGGCGGCGTAGATGTCCGTGGGCTGGCCGTATTTCTTGATGAAGTAGCGGCGGAGGTCTTCGGAGTCTTCGTAGCCGGCGCGGAGTGCCCATCCGGTTTCGCTGTAGCCACTTTGCGCGACGGCGTAACCGCGCTTGAACATTTCATTGGGTTGCGAGCCGATGCTGCCGTCGAGGCGGAAACGGAAGGGCGTCTCTGTGTAGCCGTGGTAGAAGACGACGAGCGCGTGGTTCCAGTTGGCGGGGATGTCGATGCGGTATTCGGCGCGGCCAAGGACGCCGACCTCGATGGTGACGCCATTGGCCTTGAGGACTTCCGGCTCTCCGGTGGGTGTGGGCGAGGCCTGGGCGTGGGCACGGCTGTGCGCGGCTGCGATGCATGCAGCCAGTACGCAGCAGAGGAGCCGATGCCGCAGTGCCGTGGTCATGAGGATGTGATGAGGATACCGCGAGTGGCGGTACTTGGTACCGTTCTTGACGCGCTTTGCGCGTGTCCCCACACGGACGGAGGCATCGAACGCATAAGGAGAGTGTTATGGCTGTCATTCGTGTTTGCCCGCAGTGCCAGACGAAGAACCGCATCCCTGCGCGGCATCTTGCGGATACGGGGAAGTGTGGTGCGTGCAAGGGGAGTCTTGCGCCGCAGGCGGAGCCGGTTGCGGTGGATGTGGCGCTGTTCGACGAGGTGGTGGCGCAGTCGCCCGTGCCTGTGCTGGTGGACTTTTGGGCGAGCTGGTGCGGGCCCTGCCGCATGGCCGCGCCGGAGGTGGCGAAGACCGCGGCGGAGATGGCTGGGCGCGCGCTTGTGCTGAAGGTGGACACGGAGGCACATCCGGGATTGTCCGCGCGGTATAACGTGCGCGGGATACCGAACTTTGCGGTGTTTGCCGGCGGGAGGCTGGTGAAGCAGCAGGCTGGGTTGGTAGGGCACGAGGTGATGAGTGGGTGGCTGCGGGATGCGGCTTAGGTGTGTTCCATCAGGGGCCTTCATCCTGGTTCGGCCAGGTGCAGGCCTGACGGGATATGTATAACTAGCTTGAGATAAAAGGTGGCATCGCAGAGGTTTAAACCTCAACGCACACCGGAACAGGTGCTTCGACATTCGTGAGTCTCTTTCGAAGTTTCCTGCAGGCCGGGTTCGAGTGCACCGTGACCACAAACATGCATGGGATCGAGATCGATCATCTTGCCGCTACGCGGCATCTGGAGCTGATCGAGACCGATTACTCCTTGCTTCGGTCAGTGGGGATTCACACCGTGCGCGAGGGAATACCCTGGCGCTGGGCGGGGGCTGGAACGGATGATGCATGCTGGAAGGCCCTGGACGTGATCTGTGCGGCGAGCGAGCGTCATGAGATGCAAGTTATCTTCGACCTTTGCCATTTCGGCTATCCCGCAGGGCTGGATATCTTTTCGCAAGAGTTCGTCGATGCATTTGTTGACTACTGTTATGCGTTCGCGAAACGTCTTGTGGGCTTGTGTTGGAGCGAGGTTTATGTCACGCCCATCAATGAGCCCTCGTACTTTGCATGGGCGGGAGGGGAAGCTGCCCGCTTTCCGCCGTTTTGCCGTGGCCGTGCCGCTGAGCTGAAGACGCAACTGGCACGCGCCTCCATCGCCGGCACGAACGCGATTTGGAGCGTACTCCCTGAAGCCGAGATCGTCAGCGTGGATCCGATCTGCCGTACGGTGCCGCCGAGGGATCGGCCTGACCGGCTGGCGGAAGCTGAACGCTTCAACTACGGTGCGGTTCTTGAGAGCTGGGACATGCTTTCCGGCGTGTTGTTGCCCGAACTCGGCGGAAGTCCAAAACACCTGGGGATTGCCGGCATTAATTACTACTGGACGAGCCAGTGGGAACTGGATGCCTCGGAAGTGCCGCTGGCTGAGGACGACGAACGACGATGGAGTCTGTTGCAACTGGTTCGCTGCGTATGGCAACGCTATAATCGACCGGTGCTGGTCTCCGAAACGGCGCACGTTGGGGAGCAGCGCGGACCCTGGCTACGGCAGATGTACCGGGAGGCGCAGGACATGCTGGCGGAGGGCATTCCTCTACAAGGGATGTGCGTTTATCCCGTGCTGGGTATGCCGTCCTGGCATCAGCAGGACACCTGGCTGGACATGGGACTTTGGGATTTGAAGGATCGCGATGGTGCATGCATACGTGTTCCCTGCAGCGACGCGCATGCCTGCCTGGAGAGTCTGCAGTCACTCGGTTCAGCGGTGCAGACGACGTTGTAACGTGAGGTTCCCTTATGGCGAATAACTCTAGTGACATGCATGAGGCGCAGACTTCGCAGTCAGCCTTACCCGGAGCATCGGCAGAGTACACGATGCTGCGCGACGAAACCATGAAGCGCATCGATGCGCGTAATCAGATCATGAGCTACAACCTGGTGTTTGTCGCCAGCATGTTCACGCTGGCGCTGGGCGCGCAGGGATTTCACTCCGCGCTGCTTGTCTACCCGATTGTTTCGTTCTTTTTTGCGGTCGCATTTGCGTACAACAGCTTGATGCTGATCGAGATCGGCTCTTATCTGCGAGGGTTGGAGAGCGGCCCGCTGCCGACAGGATGGGCCAAATATCTCCAACCACGCTACAAGTATATTGAGCCCTTTGAAATTCTCTCTACCTCGGGTCTGTTCCTCGGCACACAGATTGTTGCGATTGTTTTGTATGAGGCGTCGCAGCATACGGATCTGACGCTGGACCGGCGTTTGCTGATGATCAGCATTGCCTCGGTCGTTTTAACCGTTGTTTCGATCGTGTATCCCGTGCTGTACCACCGCATTGTGCTGCGACGCGACACAAAGAGCTAGGCGTCTTTTTCGGTGACTTCCTTCATGGGTTTTTGGGGGTAGGGGCGGCCGTGGTCGAGGGTTTTTTCCAGGTCTTCGTCGTAGCCGTACATGTCTTTGAAGAAGTGCATGTCGCCGTTGTCGCTCCATGCGGTGCCGTAGAAGATGACGACCGGGATGGGATGGGCGAGGGGTACGGATTTGTTGTCGTCGCCGTTGTTCATGGCGTCGGCGATGGAGTCGGGGTCCCACTTGGGGTTGTCGCGGAGCACCCAATCGGCTAGCTTGGGTGGGTCCTGGACACGGACGCAGCCGTGTGAGTAGTCGCGGCGGTTGCGGGCGAAGAGGGCTTTCTCGTTGGTGTCGTGCAGGTAGACGTTGAAGGCGTTGGGGAACATGAACTTGACGAGGCCGAGTGAGTTGCTGGTGCCGGACTTTTGGCGGACCATGACCGAGCCCTGCTCGATGCGGTGCATGTCGGCTTCGGCGGGATTACCCTTCAGGTCGACGGTTTCGTAGCCCTTGGCGCCGAGGTAGCCGGGTGTGTGCTCCATGTGCGGGATGATTTCTTTCTTCGCGATGGAGGGCGGCACGTTCCAGTAGGGGCGGAAGACGAGGTACTTCATCTGGTCGGCGATAACGGGGGTGTGGTGGGTTTCGTCGTCGGATTTGCCGTCGACGACCTCCATGCGGAAGACCTCGTGGTGGTCTGCGCCGGCGCCTTCGTAGGCGCGGAGCTCGAACTCGGGCAGGTTCACCATGATGGCGGCGTTCTGGTAGTCGTCGGAGAGCCAGCGCCAGCGTTCCATGGTGTCTGCGATCTGGGTGACACGCGCTGTGATGGGCGTGTTGAGGGCTTCGATGACGTCGTGGCCGAGCTTGCCGTCAGGCAGGATGCCGTGGCGTTGCTGGAAGTGCTTGAGTGCTTCGGTGGTTGAGTCGAGGTCGGCGGTGGCTGGGTCAATCTGGAGATCGCCGACGAGGGCGAGGCGCTGCTTGAGCGCGGCCATGGCTGGGTAGTCAGCGGTGAGTGGGATGGTCTTGGCCTTGGTGTCGATGACGGGGAGCTGGTCGGCGTGGTCCTGCGCGGCGAGTTCGATGTAATGCGCCAGGCCGGTCTTGAGGGCCTTGTACTCGGCGGCTTGGGGCTCGATGGCGTCGAGCGCGGACGGGATGTCAGAGGCGTTGAGGAACTGAGTGTCGAGGAGGCTGACGGTGTCGAGATGCTTGTCGTCGTAGCCTTTGACGCCGAAGGTGAAGTGCGCGGGGTTGGTGCGGCCCTGGTGCAGGTCCGAGAGGAAGCGCGCGGCGTTGACGGAGAGTGCGATGTCGAAGAGCGCGGCGCCTTCGGGCGACTTGAGGTTGGCGACACGGTCCTGCCATTTGCTGGCGTCGTAGTCTTCGGGTCGCAGGCCGCGCTTGGTGGCGTTGGAGAACTCCTGCAGCATGGCGTTAGCCTGGGCGGTGGGCTTGGCCTTGTCGTCGAGCCAGACGGGGTCGAAGTCGTGCGTGTCGTAGAAGTTCTGGAGCGCGGGCTGGATGTCGGTGAAGTCGGGGTATTTGAGGTCGGGGAGATGGCCTGCCGTGAGGATGGCCTGGAGCTGCGGTGTGTAGTCAGGCGCGGAGCCGAGGGTGTGGTTGATGGTGTTGTGGGCGGCGCGGTGCATGCGCTTGCAGCCGTTGAGAAGTGTGGACAGGGACAGGGCGGCTGCGAGGGCGAGCTTGGTGGCGTTACGCATGGGTTATGTGGGCTTGGATGCGAGAAATGGCGTGACTGGAGTTGCGGATTGTTTTGGCCGCGGTTCGTTTTGGTTCCGGGAGCGGTAGCGCGGGCCTTCAGCCCGCAAGGGCGTGACGGGTGCGTATCCTGGGGCTTTGCCCCAGGCTTTTACATTGCGCACCTTCAGTGCGCCTGGCCGGCGGAGATCGAGAGATCGAGGCAAGGGTTCGCTTCGCGAACGGGTTCGGCTTGATGCCCTCTGCTATCGGAGTGGCGGGCCGGCTACATGCAGATCCCTCCGCTTCGCTCGGGATGACAAGCCTTGAAAGGTTAGCTGAGGAGCGGTGCGAGCCAGGTGGCGCATAGGACAAGTTGTGCGAGGAGGGTTGTGAGGATGATGGCGAGGAAGATGTTTCGCTGGGTGGTTTCGATGGCGTCGGCGAGGACGCCCGCGGTGAAGGTGAGCAGGAACGGGTAGGCCCACAGGGTGGGTGTGGTGGTGACCTGGGTTGTCTGGATGGGCAGCAGCGCGAGCACGGTCAGCAGTGGTGCGGTGTTGCCGAAGTAGCGTGAGCGGCGCGTGATGATGTAGAGCAGAGCGGCGATGGCCGCGGTGGCGGTGGCGGCCATGATCTGCGGCTGGTGGAACCACTGCGTGATGGTATCGAGTGTGGGGATGAAGCGGGCTGCGCCGGCGGTGAAGATGTAGAGGAAGAGGCCGAGGCGGAGGTTGTAGGAGACGAGCACGATGATGCCTGCGCCGAAGCCGGCGACTAGGAGCAGAGGGACGATGACGGTGCGGCGCTTTTGCGCGACGTAGAAGAGGAAGATAGCGGAGGCGACGAGGCCGAAGGCCGCGGCGAGGATGTGGGCGCAGGCGGTGAGGCCGAGCGCAACCGTGTAGAGCACGATGCGCGGCTGCCACTTGCGGGGTGGGCCGTACATGGCGTGGCCGATGCCGATGGCGGTGTAGATGACGGCGTAGAGTCCCCAGGCGGCGAGGATTTCGTTATTGGGTGAGGTTGCGGAGCGGAGGATTGGCGGCGAGACGGTGTAGAGGCCGAGTGCGAAGGCTCCTGCGATGTTGCCGAAGAGGCGCCGCGTGACCCACCAGAGGCCCGCGCCGAGGAGCACGGCTGCGAGCGCGAAGGGGACGCGGATGAGATAGCGGATGCCGCTGAGCTGGTGGCGAAGGTCGTAGATGGAGCCGCCGATGGGGTTGGCGTCGGAGGTTTGGCCGGTGCGTTTGGCGGTGGCCCAGACTTCAACGCGGAGGGCGGCTACGTAAATGGAGACGGGCAGGCCGGCGGCGCGGTAGGCGAGTGTGCCGTCGCCCTGCATGTTGCCGCAGGTGGTGAAGTAGCCGGTGACGGGGGGGGTGTTCTCCCACATTTCGCGGCCGCAGAGGGCGTAGCGGTAGTCGGCGTCGGTGAGCGGTGTGCGGCCGATGACGAGGAGGGCCTCCGCGAAAAAGAAGAGGAGGATGAGTGCGGCGATTTGCTGAGGGCGGCCGAAGCGGAACTGAAAGCTCATGAGGTGAGGTGCTTGGTTGAGTGTATCGTTTCGACGTTTGGGCGGTGCTGGTGTCGAAGGAGGATAGCGCGGGCCTTCAGCCCGCAGATTTAGACGGCAGGCTACCTTGGGCTTTGCCCCAGGCTATTACAGCGCGCACCTTCAGTGCGCAAGACCCCGGTATGCTTGAGGGCATGGATTCGCTGGAATTTCGTGTGGGAGAGGCACGGCTGGTGAGCTACTCGCCGGCGCGGGAGCAGCCGTGGCGCGTGGTGTTTGAGGATGAGGGTGCGGCGGGGTATTGCTATGCGTGCGATGGGCGGCGCGCGACGCTGGAGGATGACTTCGACGTGACGGTGATGGACGCGATGCTGGTCTACAACGTGGAGGCGATGCTGGGCGAGGAGGACGGCGACCGCGACCGGCTGCTGACGGTTGAGTGGTCTCGGGATGGGCAGCACGCGGCGCTGCGGCTGGATGGCGTGCCGCAGGTGTTGATCGATTTTGAGCGGCGGGTGAGCCGCTGCCGGAGCAATTTTCCGAACTTTATGGATGATGGGCGTAACCAGTGGCGCAGCGCGGATCATGCGTGGGATGACGCGGCGATGGAACGGTTCGAGGCGGACGCGTTTGCGCCGGAGTAAGCGCCCGCGACGCGTAGCCGCATGAAAGCATGTTCGGGGTCTTTGCGACCTGTGTCCATTGCATGGAGTTCTCGCGCGGCTGTAGGGTTTCTGTGTGATGGTGAAGCGAGTAGTGCTGGAGCGGTTGGCGCTGTCGGTCGTGCTGCTGGGCAGCTTGCGGGCGGTTGGGCAGACGGTTGAGCCGGCTCCTGCGTTTGAGGTTGCGACAATTAAGCCGGTTGATCCGGGACCGAAGTCTGGGCGCTTTATCCGGATGGAAGGAAACAATCGCTTCCAGGCGAAGAACTACACGGTGAAACTGCTGATTGCTGCGGCGTACGACCTGAATTCGCGAGCGATTTTTGGCGGGCCGGGGTGGGTGGAAACCGACAAGTTCGATATACAGGCGCTGACGCCGGGCGATACGTTGCCGGATCATGATGCGCAGATGCTGATGCTGCGGGCGTTGCTGGCGGAGCGGTTTCACCTGACGTTTCACAGGCAGGCCAAGGAGTTTTCGATCTACGAGATCACCGTGGCGAAGGATGGGCCGAAGCTGAAGGAGACGACCGTTCCAACGGAAGATACGAAGGTGCTGAGCACCGTGTACCAGGACCGCGTGGTGATGCCTGCCCGGAATGCGAGCGTGAGTGACCTGGCGCGGGTGCTGCAACGGGCGATTGTGGACCGGCCGGTGGTGGACAGCACGGGCTTGACGGGGCATTACGACTTCAACCTGGTTTGGGCTCCGGATGAGACGCAGTTTGATGGCGCGATCAGCGTGCCGGAGACAGATTCGCCACCGCTGTTGAAGGCGATGGAGGAGCAGCTTGGCCTGCAGATGAAGGCGACCAGGGGGCCGGTGCAAGCGATGGTGATTGATGGCGTGGAGAAGCCCGAGGAGAATTAGCATGCTGCCGTACTGTGCCTGGCTGCGCAGGAGAAGTTAGATTTTGATGTCTTTGGTAGAGGACGCAGGCGCTAAAGTGTTGGCATGAGAGCGGATGAACGACAGGTGCGGATTGGGCGGCTTGCGGAGAACTACAGCAAGCGAAAGGGAGAGTTGTGCCGGATTGCGGACGAGCTTTCCCGTGCGTGCCAGGCGTACACAGGGTTCAGCAGCCAGAAATTGTGGGACGGGATGCATGTGAAGGATGGAAGGCTAGTGGCTCCATCGGTTCCCGAATTGATTGCCGGGCAGACCGTACAGTCGATTCTGCAGCGCGCCATGGATCTGCGGAATGAAGAGGAGCTGGTGCAGCTGCTGGCAGAGAAGCAGAGGTTGTCGGCGGAGCTTGCTGAGTTGGCCGACGAGCTGCATAGCCTTGCTCCGCATTTGGTGTAGCGGCTGTATTTGATGTCACGATCCTGGCCGGCATCTTGACCTGGGGCTGTATTCCCGGTATTCTTGTCAGGTTTGGCGTATTAGCGTTCTGGCTTTGGACCTGGGTGTTCCCATCTTCCCGGTCAGCCGTGCTGAGCAGTGAAGGATACTTACTTCCTGACCGCCTTTCATAATTGAGCACATGGTTTGGGAGCGCACCGGCAACGCACCGGGCGTGGAGGTTTGTGATGTACGCAGTGATCCGTACCGGTGGAAAGCAGTATCGTGTTGCTCCCGGCGACACCCTGAAGATTGAAACGACGGCGCATGCCGATGGCGCGATCGAGTTTGCTGACGTGCTTGCCGTGAGCGGCGAAGAAGGCAAGTTCGAGCAGGAACTTGGCGGCGCGAAGGTGCTGGCGTCCGTGCTGGGCGAAGGCCGTGGCGAGAAGATACTGGTCTTCCACTACAAGCGCAAGAAGCAGTACAAGAAGCTACAGGGACATCGCCAAAACTTTGTTGAAGTGAAGATCAACGAGATCCTGGTGAACGGCAAGAGCTTCAAGGCTGAGGCCAAGTAAGGTTTGTTGTAACCGCTGTTTCGGCGGCAAACATTTTGAGAGTTGCGTGCTGCTCCCTGACGAGCGCCGCATGAGGCAAAGCAATGGCACATAAAAAAGGTGGCGGTTCTTCTTCCAACGGACGTGACTCAAACGCACAGCGGCTTGGCGTGAAGAAGTTTGCGGGCGAAGTGGTTACGGGCGGCAGCATTATCGTGCGGCAGCGCGGCACACCGATCAAGGCCGGCCTGAACGTGGGCCGCGGCAAGGACGACACCCTGTTCGCCAAGATCGGCGGACGCGTGCAGTTCCTGGATCGCGGTAACCATGGACGGTTTGTGGCAATCGAGCCGGTTGTCGTCGCGTAAACGATTTTGATTTAGAAAGGCCCCGCTTTGGCAGGGCCTTTTCCTTGCGTCAAGGACGGATCCAGCGTGCCGATGCCGTCTGCACCCACATAGGGTTACTGGACTTTGAGGTTGATGGTGGCCGTGCTTTTGTTGGCGAAGGAGCTGATGGATTTGTTGTCGCTCTTGTTGCCGTTGGAGTCGGCCCATACTTCGTAGTCCACGTTGGTGGAGAGCTGGGCGAACTTATACTGGCCGTCTTCGGCGGTGATGTAGCTGCGCATGGCCAGGGACTTGGTGTCCTTGAGGTGAACGATGGCGCCTTTGACGGCTGCGCCGCTCTTGTCCGTGACCTGGCCGGAAACCGTGCGGTAGCTTTGCTGGGCGTGAGCCGGTACAGAGCGTAGCGCCAGCGTGACCGGTGCGACGGCGAGGCTGGCGGCGAGAATGAGACGGAGCGTGCGCGAAAGACGGTTCATATCATCCTTTTGACGGCATGGCTGCCCAAGATGTCAGCTACGCCTAAATCCTTCTGTGGATTTGAACCCGGAATGGGAGCGGCGGTTGCGCCGCCCTGTGCGCCGCTCCTTGTGCGCCGCTCCTTGGCTGGCCCATGGGTGATACGACGAGCTGCAGGATTAGTCGTCGTCTTCGTCGTCGCTGTGGGTGGTCTTGGCGTAATCGTCATCTTCGTCGTCGTAGCCTTCGGCATCGACGGGTGCGACATGGAGCGGCTCGACGGAGATGATCTCCAGGTCGGTACCGCATTCATCGCAGGTGACGGTCTCGCCTTCTTCGACTTCGTCTACGTCGATGTCGAGTGGGTTATCGCATTCTGGGCAGGTCGTTGCCATGGCTCCTCGTTCCTGGGTGCTAGCGGTTCAGTTGATGCCTCCGCGTGAGGGCGGGTGCGGTTGGCGCATGCAGGCGTGCGTGGAGCCGTCTGCTTTGGTTGAAGACGCCTGAGTCGGCGCACAGGGTTGTTTGACTCACTGAGACGAATCGCGATGCAAAAAAGACTACACGATGGAGTTGCGAGCGAAAGGACCGGTACCGAACGCATACGGCCTGCGACGCGTTGTGATGAAATGGAGGAGATGCCCGGCCGCGGTCCAGTTACGCTTTCGCTTCCAGCCTTTCGGGGAGCCGTTCGCCAGCTGGTGCTGGTGTTGATGGGTGCGTTCTTTGGGCTGCTGCTGATTCAGTTCGTGTCGCCGATGGTAGCGAACACGTTGCAGGGCTGGATGGTGCTGGAGCCCGCGCAGGCGATTGGGCACCTGCATGTATGGCAGTTTGTCAGCTACGCCTTTCTGAACACCGGCATTCTGAATACTGTTTTTGCGTTGCTGATGCTGTGGTTCACGGGATCGGTGCTGGAGGATGCGCGCGGCTCACGCTGGTTCGTCGAACTGTTTTATACGTCGGTGATTGGCGGCGGCTTGTTGGCAAGCCTGCTGGCGGCGTTGCCGATGTTTACGGGTGGGCGCCTGAGCTTTTTGGGTATGCGGCCTGAGGTAGCGGCAGCGGGTGTTTCTCCTGCGCTGTTTGGCGTGCTGGTGGCGTTTGCGCTGCTGTTTGGAGATGTGGAGTTTCTGCTGTTCTTCGTCCTGCGGATGAAGGCGAAGTACATGGTCATCCTTGGTGCTTTGATTTATGTGGCGACGCTGCTGCGGGAGCGTGACAGCTTCAGCGCGCTGCTGGCGCTGTGCTGCGGGTTGGCGGGGCTGCTGTATGTGCGGCTGGCTCACCGCAAGGGCATGGGCACGATGGCCAGCGAGCGCTACTTCGGGCTGCGGAACGACTACTACCGTTGGAAGCGGCGGCGGGCTGCGCGTAAGTTTGAGGTGTACATGCGGAAGCAGGACCGCGTGGTGAAATTCGACGAGGATGGCCGGTACATTGCGCCAGAGGATGAGCGCAAGGATCCCAAGGATCGCAAGTGGATGAACTAGCACTTCGGTACTTCGTACGGTTTTCGACGGTACTTCGTACGGTTCTCGACCCTTCGCGTGTTCGTGCCGCAACCCGGGTTTGACTGGCCCGGCTTCGGGCCGGGCTTTGACGCTCTGAACTTGACGAATTTAGTCGACCGAAATTGATCGTCCCCCGTGGTAAGTACGCATCGTTGAGATCCTTCGCTCCGCTCAGGATGACATTGTGGAAATGACGAACCTTCAGACTGCATCCAACACAGCCGAGGTGAAGTGTCATGGCTGATTTGGCTACGCTGCAGCAGAAGTATGAGCCTGTGTTGAAGGCGATTGACCGGTTTGCGCCGGAGGGTGCGGTGCTGCAGGATGTGTCTCTGGATGGGGACAAGCTGCATGTGAAGGGGACGCTGCCGAGCCAGGTGACGCTGAACTTTGTGTGGGACCAGATCAAGCAGGTGGATGCGACGTATGCCGATCTGCATCATGAGCTGGTGAATACGGGCGGTGAGACACAGCCGTATGTGATCAAGGCCGGCGACATGCTGGGTAAGATCTCGCAGCACTTTTATGGCGATGCGAAGTTTTATCCGGTGATTGCAGAGGCGAATGGAATTGCGAATCCGAACTCGGTGCCGGTGGGGACTAAGTTGGAGATTCCGGTGCGGACGTAAGGCTTTCTTGGAGCCTCTTATCGTGTTTGCATGATCGTGCCGGTTGCGCTGGTTGTTCCGTCCGTTTGTCCGGTGACGACTGGCGCCGCCGCCTATGGTGTCATCTTTGTTGATCGGTTTAACGGGTGGCAACGCCCCCTCAAAAGCTCCGCTGATCAGAAGTGCGCTTAACGCGGGCCTACAGCCCGCAGAGCTGGAATGGCGGGTTACATGGGGCTTTGCCCCAGGCTATTACAGCGAGCACCTTCAGTGCGCATAATTCCGTCATAAGGCGTTGGCTACTGGACGGAGTCAGGTGGTGGGGTGTCGCCGGCGTAGTAGTTGCGGCGGGCTCGGATGTCAGCCTTTGGGTACGGGGGGACGGAGACGTCGATGGTGTGCAGGCCGGGTTCGGCGGTTTGGGCTATGGGGAAGCTGAGCAGGTAGTAGTTGTGGACGCGGTTGGTGAGGGTGTCGATGCCGCGGTCGAAGCCCTTACGGTCGGCGAAGTCGATGTAGTCGCCGCCGGAGAGGGTGGCGACGGATTTGGCGGTGTTCTTCTTCATGCCCTGCACGGCCTGGAGGATGGTGCCGAACGGGCCACGGCCGCCCTGGAAGTGCTTGAGGTCTTCCATGGTTTCGTTCTTGCCGGGTTCGTAGGCGACGGCGTCGACGACCGTGTTGCTGCGGCCCAGCTGGGCGATGAGGTCTTTCTCTTTCACGGTTGAGCCGTGGTCGCGGGCTTCGCCGATGAGCAGGACGGCGTGGCGGTTCTTGCTGTCGCGGTTTTCAAGGATAGAGCCGGCGTAGGAGACGGCGTCGCGTGTGGCGGCGTCGTTGTCTTCGCATGGACCCATGCGGGCCATGGCTTCGGCCATTTTTTCGGCGGATTTGGTGAAGGGCTGGATGAGTTCGGGGTGGGAGCCGTAGCGGACGAGCGCGATCTCATGCGGTGCGCCGCCGACCATGGCGTCGATGAGGTCAGGCAGGCCCTGGATCTTTTCGTACTCCATGGCCGCCATGCGGGAGCACTGGAGGACGACGACGAGGGAGAGGCCGAGGGATTGGGCGTCTTCGTCGAGCGTGACGGTTTGGGGGACGCCGTTGTCGGTGATGCGGAACTGGTCGGCCTTGAGGCCGTAGATGATTTCGCCCTTGAGGCTGACGGTGGCGGGGACGAGCACGATCTTGCGGCCGGTTTGCAGGGTGTAGGGCTGCTGGGCTGAGCCGTCCGGAGCGGGCGCCGCCGGTTGCTGCGCGCACAGGGTTGCCGTTGCGCACAGGGTTGCCGTTGTGCAAAGGGCGAGGGCGGCCAGGAGGCGGTGCAGCATGGCTCTTACTCTATCGTGGCTTTTGCTGCCGCTGTTCAACGCCTGGCCAGACGCGGGTCGTAATCGAACGGCACGGCGGGATGGAAGCGAATTTTGCGGAAGCCGGGATGCGCCGGATTGAGAATCCAGTTGTGATCGGTCACCGCGAGTGATGATGGAACGATGAGGATGGCTGCGCGGAGGTCACGTGCAAAAGCATCACCGATCATGGCCAAGGCTTCCGTTGGAGGGTAGTTTCGCCATCCAGCAGGGAGGCCGTGAGGTTTGAGACGGATGCGTGATACTCCGTCCGGTATTTCAGCCGTGGCGAGCATGATGTCGCTGGGTGGCCGGTCTGCGTCTAGGTGAACGAGATATTCGATCATAGCGAGTGAGAGATGCTCGGCGGTGTAGACCACGCGGGTGCCGGGCCGTGACCATCTGCCGCCGTAGCGGAAGCTGCCTTCGCCGTCAAACGGGTTTGCAGCGAACGGTTTTCGCAGCAGACGGTAGACCGCGGTCAACTTACCCCGCCGTAGCCGATCCGTCCGAGGACATTCTCTACCTGCCGTGCGCCTAATTCGGTGTCGATGACGCTGAGGGGAGGTACGCCGCCGAGAACGTGATTCGGTCGCTTCATCCAATCGATGGCGCTCTTGTGATCTCCGAGAAAGTACTCGGCGAGAACCATGAGACGTGCGAGCCTGTAGAGACGATCGGACTCGTAGCGGGCGAGGCGGCCCTGATTCTTACGCCGCTGCAGGCTGCGGAGCGAGAGGTCGAGCGTGCTTGCGATCTCCTGCAACGAGAAGCCGGAGGATTCGAGGAGAGCCTCAACAGCGGAGTGAGGGAAGCCGTCGCGAATGGCGGCGTTCATATCTTCGTTGGAATGGACGGGTCTGCCGAGAGCTTGATGCCCTCCTAATTCACCGACGACTGCATTGAGTTCGTTTACCATTCTGGCATTGATCATAGCGCCATTTGGCGGTACGAGCAATCTTTCGTAGTATTAAGACCTACTCATGCGAGCCGTGTTACTTGCTTCCTTCGCACTCATTACCGCCGCAGCGCTTGGCGCTGCCCAAACTTCCAGGAGTTCTGCTATTTCGTATCCCAAGCCGCATACCGTTTCGCAGGTGGATGATTTCTTTGGCACGAAGGTGAGCGATCCGTATCGCTGGATGGAGGACCTGGATGCGCCGGAGACGAAGGCGTGGATCGAGGCGGAGAACGCGATCACGGCGGAGTACTTCAAGCCGTTGACGTTTCGCGATGGGCTGCATGCGCGGATGATGGCGCTGTCGAACTATGAGCGGTACAGCGCGCCCTCACGGCACGGGAGCCGTTACTTTTATGCGCGCAACACCGGGCTACAGAACCAGGCAGTGAACTACTGGACGGAAGGTTTGCATGGCGAGCCGCATGTGTTGATCGACCCGAATACGCTGGCAGCGGATGGGACAGTCGCTCTGGGTGGGATGTCGGTTACGCATGATGGAACGCTGGCCGCGATTTCGCTTTCAGAGGCGGGTAGCGATTGGCAGAAGATTACAGTGCGCGATGTTGCTACGGGTAAGGACTTACCCGATGTTATCCGGTGGGTGAAGTTTGGCGGTGCGGCGTGGCTGCATGACAACAGCGGGTTTTATTACACGGGGTATGATGCGCCGACGGGTAATGAGCTGAAGCAGGTGACGAATGGCAATCGCGTGTTCTTTCACACGCTGGGTACGGCGCAGACTGACGACAAGCTGGTATTTGAACGACCGGATAACAAGGAGCTCTACCTATTTGGCTTTGTTACGGATGACGGCCATTACTTAGTCATCACGCAGTCACAGGGTACGAGTCCGCAGAATGAGCTGGCGTTTCTTGATCTGACGAAGCCGGGCGCGACGGTGCAGCGCGTGATCGATACGGTGGATGCGACGTATCAGCCGATTGGGAATGATGGGTCGAAGTTCTGGCTGCAGACGACGCTGGATGCGCCGAACGGCAAGGTGATCACGATTGATGTTGCGCACCCGGAGCGGGCGGCGTGGAAGACGGTGATTCCGGAGCGGAAGGCGAAGCTGGATGGGGTTTCGCTTGTGCATCGCACGCTGGTGGCGGATTACCTGGTGGATGCTCACACGGTGATTGAGCTGTTTACGGAAGATGGCAAGCCGCTACATGCGCTGGCGCTGCCGGGAATCGGGTCTGCGGGTGGATTTGGCGGTGAGCGCGACGATACGGAGACGTTTTACACCTTCACGAACTTCACGGCGCCGGGTGTGATCTACCGGTTGGATATGACGACGCTGAAGAGCGAGGTGTATCGCGAGCCAAAGGTGGCGTTCGATCGTTCTTTGTATGAGACGAAGGAAGTGTTTGTGCCTTCGAAGGATGGCACAAAGGTGCCGATGTTCCTGACTTACAAAAAAGGTTTGAAGCTCGACGGGAATAACCCGACGCTGTTGTATGCGTATGGCGGATTCAATATATCGCTGACGCCTGCGTTTTCGGCGGCGCGCCTGCCCTGGCTGGAGCATGGCGGTATTTATGCGCAGGCAAGTTTACGCGGTGGCGGGGAGTATGGCGATGCGTGGCATGAAGCGGGGATGAAGCTGAAGAAGCAGAACGTGTTTGATGACTTCATTGCGTGCGCAGAGTGGTTGATTGCGAATAAGTACACGTCGACGCCGAAGCTTGGGATTCGCGGTGAGTCGAACGGTGGGTTGTTGATGGGCGCGATGTTGACGCAGCGGCCGGACTTGTTTGGAGCAGTGGCGGCGGGCGTGGGCGTGATGGATATGCTGCGCTTCGACAAGTTCACGGTGGGTTGGGGATGGAAGGCGGATTATGGTTCGCCGAGTGAGCATGAAGCGGAATATAAGGCCATCTATGCGTACTCGCCGTTGCACAATTTGAAGCCGGGTACGAAGTACCCGCCGACGTTGATTTTTACGGCGGATCATGACGACCGTGTGTTTCCGGCGCATAGTTTCAAGTTTGCGGCGGAGATGCAGAAGGATCAGGCAGGGCCGGCGCCGGTGTTGATTCGTATTGAGACGCGGGCGGGGCATGGCGGTGGCATGCCGTTGGCGAAGCGGCTGGATGTGGAGGCGGATATCATGGCGTTTTTGTTGAAGGAGCTTGGGGTTGAGTGATGAAGGGCCTGCAATGGTTCTTGATGCTACTGTTCTATGTCCTGGCTTATCTCGGCGTCCATTTCTTTCGGCACCGGACGTTGAGCTGGGAGACTGTGGGTGCAGCAGCCGTAAGTGGCGTTGTGTTCACCGCTGTTACGGAGCTGCTGAATCGCTGGCGTAAGCCAGATACACGAGCTTTGTAGCGCGCCTTATGCGGTGCGGGCTACGATGAGGCCTAGCGGTTCCATGGCTTCTATGTCGCCTTGCAGGATGGGGCTGGCGAGGCCGCGGCGGTACCAGAGGATGGCTGCTGCGCTGAAGGGCAGCATAGCGATGGGTGCGAGCCATGGGTGATGGAACCATGTGGCCGCGGCTACGATGATGCCGCCGATGAGGCTGGCCGCGAAGATGCATACGAGTGCGATCCAGCCTCCGCCGCTGCTGCCGCCGCGACGGCCGCGGAAGGCGACACGATCCGTTGCGACGCGCATGGGGGCACGGATGGAACGGTTGTTGCCGATGGTGAAGTTGACTGCCATGTGGCCGGCGGCCCATATGGCTGTGAAGAGCAACGCGGGGCCGGAGATGCGATGCGCGACGAACGTGACCAGCAGCGCCGCGATGAGTAACTGCGCGATGTAGATGGAGGCTGCGAAGAGGTTTTTGCCGCGTACGACGTCTCGCAGGGGGATGGGCAGCAGCATGAAGGTCTGCACGCCGGGACCGTCGGCGCCGAAGACGTTATAGCTGCGAAGCGTGAGGCCGAGGTAGGCGGCGACGATGGGCAGTGTCCAGAAGCCGAGGGACGTGCGTGCGAGCCGCAGGCCGAAGAGGGCGACGTAGAGCAGGGGCGCGAGTGTGCCGTACATGGCAGCGCCGCCGTGGCGCAGGCGTGCCCATTCCATCTGCGCTACGACGACGGCGGGATTGCTGATGCGGCCTGAGGGCGCTGCGTGGGCGGAAGTGCGTGTGGCGAGTCGGGCTGGTTCGGAGGATGCGGCGAATTCCTGGAGGTGTTCGCCACGGAAGGCGCGGAGCAGGCCGATGACGAGGGCTGCGGCGAGGGCCGCGTCCCACAGGAGAATGCCGAGGAAGGGTACGGTGATCGAGTTGTTGCCGAAGGCGGCGTGCGCCGCGACGGCGGGTGGCAGGCCATGCAGTGCGGTAAAGAACGCCGGCGGCAGCGGGAGGCGGTGGATGGCTTCGCTGATGTGGGACCACATTCTAGCCAGGAAACGCGGCAGGATGCCCATGATGGAGAAGAGGATGAGCACAAGCTCGCGTGTGCGGCGGCGGGCGAGCAGGCGGCCCATCCAGAGCGCTACGTTGCGCGACAGCAGGAGATTGCAGATGAGGAAGAGCAGCACGGCGGCGGCTGCGCGGAACGGGTTGGCATGGCCGAGGAGCAGACCAATATACAGGCCTAGGAAGGCCAGCGTGCCGAGGATTGTGAGGCCTTCGAGCGCGCCGGCGGAAAGCCATAGAGCAATGTAGGTGCGGAGGCGCAAAGGAAAGCGGAGGAGTTCGAGCTCGACGCCGGACTGGCTCTCGCGGAGCAGGGCAAAGCCCTGCCAGCCGAGCATGACGAAGAGGAAGATTCTGGAGAGCGAGGGTGTGCCGCCATCGCAGGCGATGTAGGCGAAGAAGGCGCATAGCACGCCCGCGCCAAGGCCCAGGCAGACGATGAAGATACGGCCGGTGAGCCAGAGGGCGAAGCTGATCTTGGCGTTGTCGTTGCGCATGCCGCGCACGAAGAGGCGCCAGCGCATTTCGGCGAGGGCGCGAAGCTGATCGATCTCGCGTGGGATGGGGAGCGCAGCTGCCTCGTTAGCGTCTATGCCAGCCATGAGATCTCCTGGGCGGGTGCGCGGTCGGTGCCGACGATGCGGAGGAAGATCTGTTCGAGGGTGAGGCGCTCGCCGCTCCCATGTTGCACACCTGCTCGGAGTTCTTCGAGGGAGCCCTGGGCGACGAGTGCACCGTGGTCGATGATGGCGACGTGGGAGCAGAGGGCTTCGACGATTTCGAGCACGTGTGTGGTGAGGAAGATGGTGACGCCGCGCTCGGTCATGCGCTGGAGCATGGCTTTGAGGGTGCCAGCGGCGATGGCGTCGACGCCTTCGAAGGGCTCATCGAGGAAGAGGATGCGTGGCGTGTGGATGACGGCGGCGGCGAGCGCGAGTTTGCGCTGCATGCCGTGGGAGTAGTCGGCGACGAGCTTGGTAGGTTCGTTGGCGAGGGACATGAAGCGGAGGAGTTCATCGGCGCGCTCCTCAGCCTGGTCGCGCGGCAGGCCGTACATGCGGGCGACGAAGCGGAGGTACTCAAAGCCGGTGAGCTTGCCCATGAGAGCCATGCCCTCCGGCACGACGCCGATGATGCGCTTGGCCTGGAGGGACTGTGTGGCCATGTCGAGACCGGCGATGTGCACCGAGCCCGAACTGGGCGCGAGCAGGCCCGTGAGCATTTTGATGGTGGTGGACTTGCCTGCGCCGTTGGGGCCGAGGAAGCCGAAGAAACGGCCGGGTTCGACGGTGAGGTTGACCTCGCGAACGGCTTCGACGTTTTCAAAGCGGCGGGTGAGGCCGCGCGTCAGGATGGCAGGTTGGGGCATGGGAGCAAGGATATCGGAGGGCCGATGGAATGCAAGCAAATCGATGCCGCGACTTTCGGTTTGGCGAGTAAAGACGGCTGACAGACATAGTGATGGTGTCGCTGGATTTGCGATTGCGTGAACGCGGCGTGGGCGCAGCGAGCAACGCGGGATGTTGCGAGGAGGCTCTGAACGACTTGATGCACGAGCTTTGGCTTGTGCGTTTGTGAGGGTTGCATATGGCAGACGAGATACAGGTGACGTTTCCGCGCAAGGGCAGTGATTATGTGCCGCTGCCGCGTGGGCATAAGGATGGGCTTGTGCAGGGGCATGCGGTGCAGACGATCAACGCCGAGCCGGAACACGTGTATGCGGTGTACAGCAAGCTGGAGATGTTGCCCACTTGGCAAGACGGTGTGGTGCACGTGACACCCACTGGCGAGAACACGGCCCACTGGGTGATTCAGGATCTGGGCAGCGGCAAGCAGGTGGAGTTTGACAGTGAAATCACGGAGGCAGTGCCGGGTGTGCGGCATGTGTCGCGCATTGTGAATGGGGCGTTTGAAGGGACTACGGATACTGTGACATTCGCCGCGCACCCAGCGGGGCGCGGGACGATGGTGACGTGGGTAAGCGAGTTCCATGTGCCGGGTGGCGTGATTGGGAATGCGGTTGCGGCGGTGGCTTCACGCACGCCGGAGCAGATGCTGATTGAGAATCTGCGGCACCTGAAACAGTTGATCGAGGCGCATGAGATTCCATCGGTGGAGGGTCAGCCAGCCGGGCCTCGCGGTGTGATGGGCAAGTGGAAGCAATGGCTGATGGGCGAAAACCTGCCGGTACCGCCGGGAACGAGTGACCGTGCGCGGCCACGGGATATGCCTGCTGCTGATGAGTCGAGCGGCATGCCTTTGAAGGTTGCCGGTGTGGCGATTGTTGCGGGTGCGTTTGCGTGGTATGGGATTCGCCGGCTGCTTGAGTCGTAAGGGTTCGCTTTGTTAACGAATTGAGTGAGACGCGCTTGCGCGATGGAGTATGGCAATGAAGGCTGTTTGCTGGATGGGAACGGGCAAGGTTGAGGTGCAGACGGTGCATGATCCGCAGATCATTAATCCGGGCGATGCGATTTTGAAGGTGACGCGGACGGCTATCTGCGGCAGCGATCTGCATTTGTACGACGGCTATATACCGACGATGGAGTCGGGGGACATTCTTGGCCATGAGTTCATGGGCATTGTGGAAGAGGTTGGCAGTGCCGTTACTAAGTTGAACGTGGGCGACCGCGTGGTGGTGCCGTTCACGATTGCCTGCGGTAATTGCTTTTTCTGCAAGAAGGACAACTGGTCATTGTGCGACAACACGAATCCGAATGCGCGTGTTGCTGAGCAGATGTATGGCTACAGCGGGTCGGCATTGTTTGGGTATTCGCATATCTATGGCGGATTTGCGGGCGGGCAGGCGCAGTATGTGCGTGTGCCGTTTGCGGATGTGGGCCCGATCAAGATAGAAAATGACTTACCCGATGAGAAAGTGCTGTTTCTTTCGGATATTTATCCCACAGGTTATCAAGGTGCCGTAAACGCGAATATTCAGCCGGGTGACACTGTTGCTGTGTGGGGCGCCGGGCCGGTGGGTCTGTTTGCGGCGGCGAGTGCGTACATGCTGGGCGCGGGCAAGGTGTTTGTGATTGATCGCTTTCCGGAGCGGCTGGCGTTGGCTCGCGATTATTGCGGCGCCACGGTGATCAACTATGCCGACGGCAATCCGAGCATTATCGAAGCGCTGCGCGATCTAACCGGCGGCATTGGGCCGGATAGCTGCATTGACGCTGTCGGCATGGAAGCGCATGGCGTGGACCTGACCGCGACCTATGACAAGGTGGAGCAGACAGCGATGCTGGAGACGGATCGCCCCACAGCACTAAGGCAGATATTGCAGAGCGTGCGCAAAGGTGGAACGGTCTCGATACCGGGTGTGTATGGCGGCGCGTTGAACAAGTTGAACTTTGGCGCCGCGTTCGGCAAGGGTCTGAAGATGGGCATGGGTCAGACAGATATGCATAAGTATCTGAAGCCGCTGTTGGAGAAGGTGGAACAGGGGCAGATTGACCCGAGCTTTTTGATCTCGCACCGTGTGGGTATTGAGGATGTGCCGGGGATGTACAAGGCGTGGCGCGATAAGAAGGATGGCGTCACGAAGATCGTGATTGATCCCTGGCGAGACAGCGGGATTGAGAAGCTTCGCGCAGCGTAAGTAGTCAAGATGCAATGGAGCCCGGCGCTGCGCCGGGCTTTGTTGTGTTCACTTTGATCGCACGAGGTCGTCTGGAAAGTAGCGCGTGTCCAGTCAACGCGCATAGCGCGGGCCTTCAGCCCGCACTGTCGTTATCGGTTGCTGACCTGGGGCTTTACCCCAGGCTGTTACAGCGCGCACCCCTCAGTGCGCCTGCATTGCTGCGCTTTACTGTGAGGAACAATGCGTACTGTGAGGACTAAGCTGAGTTTTACTTTGGATGAGTTCTTCCTGACCGATGGCATGGACTTGCGGGAGCGAGGCTACGACTGCAGGATCGCCATGATGGGGGCGGGATCCCAGAAGGCGCGGACCAGTACGATTTTGCCGGCTTCGTTGCAGTCGAGGACGTCGATGCCTTCAAAGGCGACGGGCTTGCCGTTGTGGCCGACACCTGCTCCGGTCCATTTGACAGCAACGGAGTTAGCGCTGGCGTAGACGTAGTTTTCTGTGAGGCCGACGGTGCGGAAGCCGGCGAAGATAGCCGTGAAGAAGGCGCGGATGGCGTCGTGGCCGATGTTGGGTGGTGCTCCAACCGGGTCATGCTGCTCGGCGTTTTCGGCGAAGACGGCGACGCAACGCTCGACGTCGTTGGCGCGGATGGCAGCGAAATATTGAGCGGCGGTTTGCTCGGCGAGATTGGACATGGCGGCATGATACATGCACCGGTTGTCAGGGATGCAAGCGCCAGATGCCACAGTCTTCGTAGCCTGTGGTGACGTAGAGGCCGTCGGCGTCATGGGTGATGATGGCTTTGTCGGCGTCGCGGTCTTCGTGTGAGAGGTGAATGCGGCCTCGCCATAGCTCCTGGAACTGCTTGTGGTGGTCCTGCATGAGGCCACGCTCTTCGTCGTTGACGTAGAGAAGGTCAAGCTGACCGGGCCGATGCTTGAAGAGGTTTGCCAGCCGGTCGAGGAAGCGGTCCATGAGGACGATGCCGAAGGGGTTGTAGAGGAAGAGCAGGCATGGACCGGCGGGGTAGCGGAAGCTCATCACGTCGCATTCTTCCACGCGGATGGGTTGCGTGGTGTGCTTGGACTGGTAGCGGTGGATGTTCTGGCGTGCGACGGCGGCGAGTGCGGGGTGGAGCTCGACGCCGACGATGCGGCGGAAGGGCTGCTCGGCTGCGAGGAGCATGGCGCGGCCCTTGCCTGCGCCGATATCGACGAAGGCAGTGCGCTCGATGGGGTGTTGCGCGTGGCGCTGCCAATGAACGAGGAGCTTGCGAAAGAGCGATGGCGCGGTGCCGTGATAGGCGGTGATCTGGCGGTCGTGGCGGTGGCCGGTGGCGAGGTCGTCGCCGGGGATGAGCTGGCCGGTGTCCGTGCCGTGCAGGCTGTCGAACGGGTGTTGCGGTGTGGGGCCTTTGCGACGCCTGCGGACGGGGATCATGCTCCGTGGAGTGTACCAATGCAGGACGGGGAGCGCTCCCGCGCTCCCCGTGTGTGCCTGCTTGCTTGGAGTTACCAGCGGCGATGATCGTCGAAGTGACGGTGGTCGAAGTCGCGGTGGTCGCGGAATTCGCGATCGCGCCATGCCTGTTCGCGGAAGAACTCGTCGCGGCGATCAAAGTCATAGCGGCGGTCGGGGTAGTAGGGCGCGATTGGGTAGCGAGGCTCGACATGTACGTACGCGGGCCGGCCGATTTGAACGCCGAAGGCAACCTGTGCCTTGGCTGCGGTAGGTGAAAGGGCGAAAGCCGTCGCCAGCGCTGCTACCGAAAGGATCTTCGTTGCAAGTACCTTCGTCGTGTTCATAACTACCTCCGGGTCAGGTTCGATGAGTTGATACCGGCCACGGTAGATAGAACACGGGTAATTTTTGTTAGTTGTGGAGTTACGCTTTGGCTTGTTTTTTAATGGGCTTGTTATTGAGAGGGCTGAAGCCCGCTGCTCACTTCAGGTTCGCGCTTTGCGTGAATGCTGCCCATCCGCTTCGCGTGTGAGTGGAGCACACGGCATCATTGCCCCTCTGATATTGGATTGACCGATCTGCTTACATGCAGATCTGCGGGATGACAGACTAAAGGTAAGTAACAGCAAAGGGCATCGCTCCCGCGATGCCCTTGCTTGTTGGTGCGAAGGTGTTGTGAGTTAGTCGCGTTCGCGCTCGTTCTCGTAGTCGCCGCGGCCGCGTACGGCCTGGTCTTCAGCTGCTGCAGCGGCTGCTGCGTGTGCGCCTGGGACGTAGTTGGGGTCGTCGCTTTTGACGGTGACCTTGACGTGCGCGGAGACTTCGCGAAAGAGCTTGATGGCGATGATGAACTCGCCGATCTGCTTGAGCGGCTCTGCGAGTGCGATCTTGCGGCGATCGATCTCGAAGCCCTGGGTGGCGAGGTCTGCTGCGATGTCGGCCGAGGTGACCGAACCGAAGAGGACGTCGTTAGCGCCGACTTTGCGCTCGAAGGTGAGCTCGACTGCGTTGAGCTTCTCTGCCTGTTCCTGCGCGGCGGACTTTTCCTTGACCGACTTGCGGACGGCGGATTCCTTCATCTGCACGATGACTGCCTTGTTGGCGACGGTGGCTTCGATCGCCAGCCGCTGGGGCAGCAGATAGTTGCGGCCATAGCCGGTCGCAACCTTGACGACGTCGCCGCGATGACCGAGCTTTTCGACGTCTTCTTTCAGAATGACTTCCATGATGATCTCCTTACGTTCCCCTCAGGGCTAAAGCCCCGCGTGTTGGGGACGGGTTACGGCACAGCTGAAGCTGTGCCCTTCGAAAGCATTAGAACTTCGCGGCGAAGGGCAGCAGGGCGATGTTGCGCGACTGCTTGATGGCCTGCGAGAGCTGGCGCTGGTGCGTGGTGCAGACGCCCGTGAGGCGGCGCGGCGTGATCTTGCCGCGCTCGGCCACGAAGCCCTGCAGCAGGCGCACGTCGCGATAGCTGATGGCGTCGATCTTCTCGACGCAGAATTTGCAGACCTTCTTGCGGCGGAAGAACTTACGGCCGCCGGGACCACCCGAAGGACGGGGTGGGCGAGGGCCGGAGTTGTTGCCCTGGTAACCGCCGCCGGATGCCGGTGCGGAGGACGTGCTGGGTGTGCTGGTTTCGTCAGCCATGGCTGTTTTGATCCTTTCGATCGAGTTCGGCAGTGTCCTGCTCCGGGGCCGCGGTGGACCCCATGGTCGGTGCGGAAGCGAGACATTGCGGGTGCGTACTGGTGTCGCTTGTGTTTCTCAAGCGCGACAGAAAAGCCGTGAGTCGCCTGCGTTTCTCCCGTTGTTCGTTGCTCTCGTTTCAAAACATCAGAAACGGAAGTGACGAGAGCAACGATTAGACGGCTGCGGTTTCGGGCTCCGCGGCGGCTTCGGTGACGGGCTCGGCTGCAGGTGCTTCTGCCGGTGCGGCAGGGGCAGCTGCGGCAGCGGGCGCGTGCTGTGCGGAGAGCTTGACCTTGCTATCGCGGTGAGCCTTGACCTTGGCGAGCCGCTTGTTCTCCTCGTCCGTGCGGACGGTGATGAACTTGATGACCTGCTCCGTCACGCGGAGGCGGCGCTCGAGCTCAGCGACGAGTGGGCCGTCGGCGGCGATGTGCATGAGGACGTAGACGCCGTCCTGGAACTTGCGGACGATGTAGGCGAGGCGGCGGCGGCCGAGGCGCTCAATGTTGGTGACTTCGCCACCACCGTTGGTGACGACGGCGGTGAAGCCCTCCACGAGCTTTTCGAGATCGGCCTCTTCGAGGTCGGGGCGGACGATGTACATCACTTCGTACGTGCGGTTCATGGGGTTCTCTTTCTGCGGGCTTTTGGCTCGCACCTTCCGCATGGGAAGGTTTGGAAAATAACGCAGTTGTCAGTTCTCAGTGATCGGGTGTCAGTACTGAAAACTGACAACTGAGAACTGATCACTTTTCTTCTTTGCGGTTGAACTGGTTCATTGCCGCGGCAATGCCTTGTTCGACCACCATCTCGACTGCGTTTGCGGCGCGGTCGAGTATTTCATCCAGCACCGCGAGTTCGGACTTGCGCAGGGGAGTGAGTAAGTAGTCCTTACCCCCTGCCTTGATCTCGCGGCCATCCGGCAGCGCGGGTTTGCCCACGCCGATCCGGATGCGAACCCAATCTTCCGTGCCGAGCGCGGCGGTGATGGACTTCACACCGTTGTGCCCGTTGCTGCTGCCGTTGGGCCGCAGCCGGAACTCGCCGAGCGGGAAGGCCAGTTCGTCGTAGAGCACGATCAGGTCCTTCGCCGGGTTGAGCCCGTATGCCTGAACCAGCGGCGCGATGGATTGCCCGCTGAGGTTCATGAAGGTCTCCGGCTTTACCAGCAGGCACTCTTCGTTGGCGATGATCGCCTTCGCTGTAAGTGCCCGGCTGCGCCGGTTTGCCAGGACCGCCCCGCGCTGCTCTGCGATGCGGTCGATGGCGAGAAAGCCCGCGTTGTGCGGCGTGAAGGTGTACTCCGGACCGGGGTTGCCGAGGCCGACGATGAGCTTCACGAAACGTTTCCTCGTTCCTCACGTTTCTCACGTTGCTCTCGTTGCGGTCACTCCCAAACGAGAGCAACGAACAACGGGAGCAACGCAGAAACGAAGCGTTACTTCTTTGCCGGCGCCTTGACGGCAGCCGACTTTGCTGCTGCGGGCGCCGCAACCGCGGCCTCCGGCTTGCCCTTGCCCTTGGTTACTTCAGGCTCAGCAGGTGTTGTGCCCTCGGCAGCGGCTTCTTCCTTGATGACGGTGATGTGCGCGACCAGGGTGGTCTCGTCCTCGAGGAACTTGACCGAGCCGGTGTGCGGCAGATCCGCAACGTGGATGGAGCCGTAGAGCTCGAGGTTGGCGACATCGACATCGATGTGCGATGGGATGTCGGCGGGGAGGCACTCCACCTCGATCTCGCGCAGGATCTGGTCGAGGATGCCGCCCTGCGCGCGAACGCCAAGGGGAACGCCCGAAAGCATGATCGGCACGGAGACCTTCATGGTCTTGTCCATGGCGATGCGCTTGAGGTCGATGTGGAGGAGCTTGCCCTTGATGGGCTCGTACTGCCAGTCCACGATCATGGCCTTGGCGCCGGCGCCGCCCTCAATGTTGAGGTCGAAGATGCTGTTATGGCCGGACTCCGAGTGCAGGATTTTTGTGATCGCCTTGGGGTCAACCGCAATGGCCTGCGATTCAATCCCTGCGCCGTAGATGACCGCAGGGATAAGGCCGGAGACGCGAACGCGGCGTGCCGCGTTCTTGTTGAATTTGCCGCTGCGAAGTGTTGCTTTGACTGCTTCTGGGGTTGCCATTGGTTTTCCTTTCGGGCGAGGAGCAGGGAACAGGCTTCAGGGAGCAGGGAACAGGTCCACGCTCGCCGAATCTTTCCTTGGCTCTACTCCCTTTGCGGTGTTTGACCGCTGTGTTACTGAGCTGCTTGCGCGGGCTTCAGTGCTGATGTCTTGAACCGGCGATGAGGAGCAGGCTGTTTCCTGTTCCCTGAAACCTGTTCCCTCTAACGGCTTAGGAGAAGAGCGAACTTACGCTCGTCTCCATGTGGATGCTTTCGATGGCGCGGCCAAGGAGGCCGGCGACGGAGAGCACCTTGATTTTGGGTAGCGCCGCGGCAGCGGGCAGCAGCGGAATGGTGTTGGTGACGACCAGCTCTTTGATGGGGCTGGCGGCGATGCGCTCGACCGCGGGACCGCTCAACACGGCGTGCGAGGCGCAGGCGTACACGTCGATGGCGCCATTCTTGAGGAGGGCTTCTGCTGTCTTGGTGAGCGTGCCTGCCGTGTCGACGATGTCATCGAGGATGATGCAGGTGCGGTCTTTCACATCGCCGATGACGTGCATGACTTCGGTGACGTTGATGTCGGTGCGGCGCTTGTCCACGATGGCGAGTGGAACGCCGAGCTTTTGCGCGAAGAAACGTGCGCGTTCCACGCCGCCGGCGTCCGGGGAGACGACGGTGAGGTTGGGCAGGTTGAGATCGCGGAAGTAGCCGACGAGGACGGGCGAGGCGAAGAGGTGATCGACCGGGATGTTGAAGAAGCCCTGAATCTGCGCGGCATGCAGATCGACGAGCAGAGCGCGGTTGGCGCCGGCTGCCTGGAGCAGGTCGGCAACCAACTTGGAGGTGATGGCGACGCGGGGGCGGTCCTTGCGGTCCTGGCGGGCGTAACCGTAGTAGGGGATGACGACGGTGATGCGTCCGGCAGAGGCGCGCTTGAGCGCGTCGATCATGATGAGCAGTTCCATGATGTGCGTGTCCACGGGCAAGCTGGTGGGCTGGACGAGGAAGACGTCGGCGCCGCGCACGTTTTCAAGCAGCTGAAAGTGGATTTCACCGTCAGAGAAGCTGACGAGCTTGGTCTGACCCATGGGGACGCCGAGGAACTGGCAGACCTCTTCGCAGAGGGTTGGGTTGGCGGAGCCGCAGAAGATCTTGAAGCGTTTGTCTTCGGCGAGGCGGCTGGAGCGCTTGCGGTCTGCCGCGGCGGGCTGTTTCGCGGGTGGCGTGGCGGTGAGGGTTGCGCGATCGAGATGGTCGGTTTCGGAAGAGGGAGCTACAGGTGCCATGGAATTCTGGGCGGTCATGCGGTAAAGCCTCCAAGCCGTTTAGCGTTGGTTGGTTCTGCCGAATTTGTCTGCCTCTGCCTCCTTCCGTACCAGCGTGCACACGATTGCTGCAAGCCACGGGAGGCATCGACGCTGTCTGGCTGGGCGACTAGGATTCGAACCTAGACAAAGTGCTCCAAAGGCACTTGACCTACCATTAGTCGATCGCCCAACGTCCGGCCAGCCGGATATGGCTGGCATGGGAAGTCTGCCGTTTCCAGTGTACCGATGGCAACGGCTCGCGGCGAATTGTTCCTGGTTGTTTGCCCATTTCCGGTCAAACGAACAGGGTGCGCCAGAAGTCCTGGCGGGTGAGGGTTCGCGTAACAAACGCTTTGACGCCGAGAGCCTGTGCGCGTGCTTGCGCCGCAGCGGCTGCTGAGTCAGACCGGTAGAGACCAAACAGGGACGATCCGGAGCCCGAGAGCATGGCGCACAGGGCGCGCTGCTCCTCCGGGAGGTCGTCTTCACCGTCTGGACTGAGTCCAAGGAGGGTGCGCTTGATGTCACGCAGAAAGGGATGCTGCAGAAAGACGACGTCTTCAAAGTCGTTTTCTATCCCGGTCTGGACAAGCGCAGGAAGAGGATTCCCGGCCAGGCTTCCAGATTCGGTGTGGTGGCCGGGTGGCTTTGTTTGGCCAGGCCCGTATAACCGCACATCGAGTGCCCCGGAAGCACCGGAAGCGCCGGTTTCGCCGCCGTGGCCCACAGGGCTGAAGGCAGACGCGTAAACGCGGCTCAACGCATTAAGTCTACCGGTTGCGGCGGCTGGGGTCAATTGCCCCTCCTGCTCACCGATGCGCTCGTCCCACGCGCGGAAGGCTGCGGGTGTTGAGGAGCCAACGCCGGGAAAGACGATCACGCAGGGTGTGGAAGGGATGTCAGGGTACGGGACGATGGTTTCACCACGGTTATGGCCGTAGACGGTGCCGCCGAGAAGGAAGAGCGGCACGTCGGAGCCGATGCGTTCGGCAATGGCGAGGCGCTGCGTTCCTTCGAGCCGCGGGCGGCCGGGGAGCTCTGTGCCGAGTTCGCGTTCGAGAGCGAGGAGCGTTGCGGCGGCGTTGGCCGAGCCGGCGCCAAGGCCGCCCTGCATGGGCAGGTTTTTTTGTAAGTGGACGTGGACGCGGGCGCTGATGTGCATGGCCGCCAGTGCGGCGTCGAGCATGCGATAGATGGTGTTGCGGCTGTCGGTGGGCACGCGGAGGTCGTTGGAGGCGATGGTGATGTGGGTCGCAGGTGCGGGCGCGGCTTCGACGGTGAGGCTGTCATGCAGGCCGATGGTCTGGTAGAGGGTGCAGAGGTGATGGAAGCCGTCCGGGCGCGGCGGGCCAATGCGCAGGCCGAGGTTGATCTTTGCGAATGAGCGGACGGTGGTTGCCATGTGCCATCTGAGTTTATGCTGCGCGATTGGTTCACCTCATGCGATCGGAAGATTTCGCAACCGGCGGCCGCTGTGCGTGCGTATAGGCTTTAACGAAGCCGGTCATGACATCTGTGTTCCATCTACTCCCCCGGATTGCGGGAATTGCCTGCCTGCTGCTATGCCTTGGATTCGGGGCTCTCCCCGAGATGCCGATGGCTGGGCAGGAACCGGCGCAGCCGCAGGCGGGAGCGGCGGCGCGTGTGTATACCGAGGGAACGCAACAGGGAGCGGGGTTGCGTGTGCGTGTGCCCAAGGTGGATCGTGTGCCCACCCTGGACGATGTTGCCGCGATGAAGGCGGACGACTGGATGGGGATGCACATGGCGCGCATCAGCGGGTTCGTACAGAACGCGCCGTTTGATGGCAAGCCTGCGACGGAGATGACGTTTGTGTGGCTTGGGCGCACGGAGACGACGTTCTATGCGGTGTTCATCTGCTTTGACCATCGGCCGGACCTGCTGCGGAGCCACCTGGCTCGCCGGGAAAACATTGGGGCGGATGATGCGGTGGGGCTTTGGCTGGATGCGTTCCAGGACCGGCGGCGCGGTGTGCTGTTCCAGGTGAATCCGGCGGGTGTGCAGGCGGATGCGAACTGGACCGAGCCGGGCAGCAGCGACTACAGCTACGACCTGGTGTGGAACAGCGATGCTCGCCGGACAGCGCAGGGGTGGGTGGCGATGATGGCCATTCCGTTCCGGAGCATACGGTCGCGGGCGAAGTCGCCGGAGTGGGGCGTTGTGATGAGCCGCAACCTGCCGCGCAACAGCGAGACGGACTACTGGCCGCGTGTGACGCCGTCGATCAGCGGGTTGCTGACGCAGGAGGGAACGCTGGTGGGCATGGAGGGTGCGATGTCGCACAATATCCAGCTGAATCCGTACGGCATTGCGCACCGCGTCAAGCAGCTGAACGAGGATGATCCGAACAATCCGTTCTTCAGCAACCGCAACCTGGGTGGAACGGCGGGCGGCGACGTGAAGGCGGTGATCAAGGACTCGATTGTGCTGGATGGGACGTTCAATCCGGACTTCAGCCAGATTGAGAGCGACCAGCCGCAGTTCACGGTGAACCAGAGGTATGCGCTGTACTACCCGGAGCTGCGGCCGTTCTTCCTGGAGAACTCGAGCTACTTCGATGCGCCGTACACGCTGCTGTATACGCGCACGATCGGCGACCCGGAGTTTGGCGCGCGTGCAACAGGCAAGATCAAGCATACGAACATCGGGTTCCTGGCGATCGACGATCGTAATCCCGGTATCTACGTGGCGCCGACGGATCCGCTGCATGGAAAGCGTGCGGTGACGATTGCGTCGCGTGTGACACAGGATCTTGGGCAGTATTCAAGCGTGAGCGCCATGTATGTGCAACGCACGCTGAACGGCAGCAGCAATCGTGTGGGCGCGATCGACTTCAACTGGCGGATGGACAGGCACTGGACGCTGCAGGGCATGAACATTGTCAGTTCCACGCACAATGCCGATGGCACGTATCAGGCGGGGCCGGCGAGGAAACTGTTGCTGCTGCGCAGCGGGCACAGCCTGTTTTTCCAGGAACAGTACCGGGATGTCAGCCAGGGGTTTGTGACGCTGGCCGGCTTCATCCCGGTGACGCAGGTGCGGCAGAACAATGTGAACCTGAATTACCAGTGGTATCCGACGGGGCCGACGGCAAAGAGGCTGGGCGTGCAGACGTATGGGATTGAGACGAACCTGCGGGCGGCGTGGGACCGCACGGGGCAGCGCGTCTTCCACTACACGACGGACGATGTATTTGTGTCCCTGGCGCGGAAGACGACGATTGCGCCGATCTATGTGGGTAACTCGGATACGCTGCAACCGGCGAACTACCCGGGGTTGACGCGAAGTACGAACTTCACGGAGAACAAGGTTGGCGTGGTGTTTCGGACTGCACCGCGGCCGCAGATTTCAGCGAATATCCAGGCGTACCACGGGGCGACAGTGAATTACGATCCGGTGGGCAGTGCCGCCCCGACGTTGCTGACGGACAACACGGTGAATGCGGTGATGACGCTGCAGCCGGTTACGCCGCTGACCATCGACAACACGTACCTGCTGGACCAGGCGCAGGACGCGCATACGCATGCGCATGTGTATGAGAGCCAGACGCTGCGGACGAAGATCAACTACCAGTTCACGCGGTCGTTCAGCCTGCGGGCGATTGTGGAGTACGACTCGGTGGCGAGCAACCCGCTGCTGAGTTCGCTGGCACGGACGAAGGAAGTGAGTACGCAGGTGCTGTTTACGTGGCTGCCGCATCCGGGAACGGCGATTTATGCGGGGTATAACAGCGATCTGCAGAACCTGGATCGCGGGTTGTGCACGCGGCTGGCGACGGGCGAGTGCGATAGCAGCCAGCCGATTCTGCCGCGGGCCTTGCCGTATTTGAATGATGGGCGCGAGTTTTTTGTGAAGGCTTCGTATTTATTGCGGTTCTAGGATTGGTATCCTCGCCCTTTGCAATTGTCGTGCGGATCACCAGGATCACGGACCGTCGTGTTTTACCGCTGTCCGCAGGATATCCTCGAGGTCGCCCATCTTTTCCGTCAGCTGGTTCAACGTGCTCGCCAGGCCCTGAATCTCTGACTCTGACCGTACATTCACCTCGAAGTCAAGTTCGCTGCGGACGCGGTCCTTCGTGTCCTGCCGGTTCTGGCTCATCATGATGACCGGCGCCTGGATCGCGGCGAGCATGGACAGGAAGAGATTGAGCAGGATGAATGGGTAGGGGTCCCACGCCTTGCCGCGCAGAAGGACATTGATGGTCGTGTACACCGTCAGCACGACGGCGAAGGTGATGATGAACGTCCACGAGCCGCCGAACTTTGCCACCATGTCAGCGATGCGTTCGCCGAAGGTTTCTTCTTCATCGATCAATTCATTCGGGTTGCGGCTGGCCCGCAGCCGCACCAATTGCTGCGTTGCGTGATATTGCCGTCCAAGCACGGTGAGCATGTCCATGCCTGCCATGGGCTTCTTTTCGAGCAGTGCGGAGATATCGTTGCGGTCGACCTCAAGACACACGGCTTCGCTTATGGCAGCCGCGTTGGTCTTATGCGGTGACTCTTCCAGCATGGAGGCGAAGCCGAAGAACTCGCCGTGGCCGGGCTCATCGAGCACGACCTCCTGGTGATCCTCGTCGACTGTGGTCACCTGGATCTTGCCCGACATGACGACGTAGGCATTCTTGCCCGGATCGCCAATTTTGTAGATCCGCTGCCGCGCGGCAAAGTGTTTCACCTCCACCTGCGCCGCGAGGATCGCCGTCTCATCGTCATCAAGCAGGGCAAAGAGGGGAACGTGTTTCAACTCTTCGGGGTGGCACGGCATGCAGTAGCTCCTCCAGTGCAGAGGATACCTCTCTCGCGAATGACTATCTGATTCTGCGTATGTGTCAGTAGACCCAGCTCTTGATGTCCCCTCCTGCTGGGGCGGTTTGGATCATGTGTTCGGTCATGAGGGGGAGCAGGCGCTGGGCCCAGTTGGCGTTGTTTTGCTGCATGGTGTATTCGGCGGGGCCGCCGGTGTAGCAGTGGGGCATGCCGGGACCGTACTGGAAGGTGGCGTCGCTGTGCGGGTTGGTGGTTTTCTTGAGTTGGTCTTCGAGCAGATGGACACCGTTGTTCAGGAAATAGGTGTCGCCGTCGCCGACTGCGAAGTGGAGCTTGCCTTCGAGCTTGGGGCCTAGCATGGGCCAGTCGCGCTTGAGGATGGCGTTGAGGTCATAGTGGTCGTGCCAGTAGGCGACGACGGACGTGTCGATGGCGCCGGAGATGGAGTCGAGGACGGGAGCGGGGTAGCCGTCGGCGCCTTGCGGGGAGAAGACGGCCTGCCAGATCATCCACTGCTCGGTAGAACGGCCTCTCGTTCCCAGTACCTGCTCAAAGGCGAACTCGTCGCCGGTGTCGGCAAGGATGGAGCCGTCGGGTTTGCGGTCGGCGGCGATGGGAATGCGGCCAAAGTCACCCTGGCGGAAGAAGGCGTTCTTGTCGTTGTAGAGGTCGATGTTCTGGTAGGCGTGGAAGTCTACCGGATCAGGGCAGGCAGCGTAGGAGCCGTTGTAGTTGTCGGGGTAGAAGATTTGGGTGGCTGCGGCTTCCCAACCGCCGGTGCTGCCGCCCGCGGTGGCGCGTGCCCAGCCTGCGCCGATGCCGCGGTATTGCTGCTCGATGGCGGGGATGAGCTCCTCATTGATTGCTGCCCCGTAGGGGCCTACGCTGGCGGAGTCAACGACGTAGCTGTCGTCGTAATAGGGGTTGGCGTTCTGCACGAAGAGCATGATGACGTGCGGGAGGCGGCCGGTGGTCCAGTCCTGGAAGAAGCGGTAGCCTGCGGCGGCGCGCGGGTTGTCAGGTAGCTTGGCGGTGAAGGCGGGACGCATGCCGGCGTTGTAGTGGTCCTGCCAGACGACGAGCGGGTATTTGGCGTTGGGGTGTGTGTCGAAGCCATCGGGCAGCAAGACCCATGCGCCGAGGTACGTGTCGCGGCCCCAGAATTTGCTGAGCTTGTCGCTCTTGAAGCGGATGTACTTGAGCCACTTGGCGGTGGCGGGGTCTTGCGCGATGACTTCGGGGTCCTGCGGTGTGCCCTTGATATCGGGGATGAGGGCGTCGAGCGTGAGCTTGATGGGTTCTTTCGCCGCGGGGTTGAAGTGGATCTTGACCGGCTTGGAGTAGGGGTTGCCGGGCTTGCGGTTCCAGTGCTGTCCTTCGCCCTTGTCGGGCGGGAGCCAGACGGTTTGACCGGATGCCAGGTGGAACTGCTCGTAGACGTTGAAGACGCCCTGGATGATGTAGTCGCCGGCGGGGATGTCGGCGAGTGAGCGGAGCGGGTAGCCGAAGGTTTTGGCGTCGATGGTGACTTCGCCTGCTGAGGGTGCATTGTCGATGCCGACATCGACGCCGAAGCCCTGTGCCGATTGGTACTGCTCCTGCATCTGCATGCGCGGCTCGGACTTGGTGTCTTTGGCGAAGACGAGGATGAGGTGGCCGTGGAGGTCTTTCGACGGCAGCGATACTTCAACCTTTTGGGCGGATGCGGCGGATGCCAGGAGCAGGGCGGCGGCTAGGAGGGTCTTCATGGGCTTGAAGAAACTTTACATCTGACCGGAGCGTGTTGAGCACCTGCGACGCTTCGACAGCTTGGCGCGTGACGCGAGTCCTTCGGCTTCGCACAGGGTGACGAATCTGAACGAGAGGCTGAAGTGTGGCCGATAACCGCGCCAGCGTTCGGTATTCGAGGCCTTGTGAGGCTAGACTGATCAGTGGAAGGATACCCCCGCCTGCGTTTGTCGCGGCGGCTGTATTCCCAAACTATTCTGATCGATCGGAGCCCCATCTCACATGCAAGCGAGTTATAACGGCATCGCCGTTCCCACCGAAGGCAAGGCGATTGAGTACGCGAATGGCACTTACACGGTGCCGGATAACCCGATCATTCCTTACATTGAAGGCGATGGCATTGGCCGGGACATCTGGAAGGCCTCGCAGCGCGTGTTTGATGCGGCTGTGGAGAAGGCTTACGGCGGTAAAAAGAAGGTGTACTGGCTTGAAGTGCTGGCCGGTGAGAAGAGCTATCGCGCGACCCAGAACTGGCTGCCGGACGACACCGTAAAGGCGACGATGGACTTCCGCGTGTCGATCAAGGGACCGCTGACGACGCCGGTGGGCGGCGGTATCCGGTCGCTGAACGTGGCTCTGCGGCAGTTGATGGACCTGTACCAGTGTGTGCGGCCGGTGAAGTATTACGCCGGCGTGCCGAGCCCGGTAAAGCATCCGGAGAAGCTGGACATCGTACTGTTCCGCGAGAATACCGAGGACATTTATGCCGGTATCGAGTTCCGCGAGGGTACGCCTGAGGCCGCGAAGTTCATCGACTTTGTGAACAACACGATGCTGGCCGGGACGAAGAAGAAGGTTCGTGAGGATTCAGGCGTTGGCGTGAAGCCGATCTCGATCTTTGGGTCGAAGCGGCTGGTGCGTGCGGCGATCAAGTATGCGATCGAGCACGACCGTAAGAGCGTGACGCTGGTGCACAAGGGCAACATCCAGAAGTTCACGGAAGGCGCCTTCCGCGAGTGGGGCTACGAGGTTGCGACCGAGGAGTTCCGCGACAAGGTGGTGACGGAGCGCGAGAGCTGGATCCTTGGCAACCTGGAGGCAAAGCCGGGGCTGAGCGCTAAGGACAACGCGACGATGATCGAGCCGGGCATTGAGTATGCGCCTCCTGAGTTTGGCGAGAGCGTCATCAAGGAAGTAGAAGATGTTCTGGCCTCGATCGGCGAGACGCACGGCGGCGGCAAGTGGAAGAGCAAGATCCTGATCACGGACCGCATTGCGGATTCGATCTTCCAGCAGATCATCATTCGTCCGAGCGACTACTCGGTGCTTGCTACAACCAATCTCAATGGCGACTACATCTCGGACGCTGCGGCGGCGCAGGTGGGCGGACTTGGCATTGCTCCGGGTGCGAACATTGGCGACGGCTATGCCTGCTTTGAGGCGACGCACGGCACGGCTCCGAAGTACGCGGATACAGACGTGATCAACCCCGGTTCGGTGATGCTGAGCGGTGTGATGATGTTCGACTTTTTGGGCTGGACCGAGGCTGCTCGTTTGATCGAGAACAGCATGGAGAAGACGATTCAGCAGAAGTTTGTGACGTATGACTTTGAGCGCCAGATGCAGGGTGCGACGAAGGTAAAGACGAGCGAGTTTGCCAGCAAGATGATTGAGAATATGTAACGAGAGCTGTCCCAACTTGGGACAGGGACGCCGCAGCCTATCGGGCTGCGGCGTTTTGTTTCTCTCTACTTCTAAAACGCTGCATTCGCGTAAGTACAGTGGATCGAATGCTTGAGTTTGACTGGGATGAAGCCAATATTGCTCACATTGCTCGTCATGATGTGATGCCGCAGGAAGCGGAAGAGGCGATTCGAAACAATCCGTTGGATTTGGGCTCACGTATCCACGAGGGCGAGCTTAGAATGACTCAACTGGGTCGTACGAACGCAGGGCGCATTCTGCTAGTTGTGTCCACTTGGCGCGGTACCTTGATTCGTGTAGTGACTTCATATCCGGCGCGCAAGAAAGCCCAGCAGTTCTACTCGAAGCGAACAGGAGGTTCTGATGGCACATCAATTTAATACTCCCGCCTTCAAGAACGAACAGGAAGAAGCCGAGTGGTGGGATTCTCACGAAGACGAAATCCTTGCCGCGTTTGAAGAGGCCGCAGCAAACGGCACGCTTAGCCGAGGAACTCTTGCGCGAGAGGGTGTGAAGGCTTTTGAAACCCTTGCAGGTGAGCCAATCACGTCCGGAGCGAAGCAGAAGAGTGCGGCTTAGAACCATGCACAATGAGATCAGACAGTCCGCTCGAGTGAAGAATGACGCGGGGAAGGTTACGGTTCGGCTGTACATGTCGTCGGACGTCATCGAAGCGCTGAAAGCTGTTGGGCCTGATTGGGAAGAGCAGGCGAACGAGACTTTGCGGCAGAAGTTTATGGCGAAGTAGCTGGATGAAGGCGTACGTACTCGCAGGTTTCCTTTTTGCGGGGCTCGCTATGAACGCTGCGGATGCGCAGACTCGCTGGTGCTCGATGAAGCGAGTCGAGGGCAAGCTCGACTATCCTCCCATTGGCCGTGCTGCTCATGTGAGCGGGGTTGTAATTAGCCGGGTGGTCTTCCGGCCAACGGGGGAAGTCGTTGCTGTTGAGCGTATTTCGGGACCTGTCATTCTCAGCGACAGCGTTGAGAAGCAGTTAAGAACCTGGACAATATCGGCCGAAGCTATTGGCGAAGAGCTGTGCCAAAGTCTCGTCGTCAGTACGTTCGCGCTGGACGAGCCGAAAGATGATGCTCCCCAACAACTCATTTCAGAACCGAGTGTTTTTCGCACCTCCGTGAATTCGTTTTCGATCGTTATTAGCGATCCGGCTGGCTGTCTCAGGATTAAGCGTCGCTGGCTTCGGCCTACTGCATGGTTCCGGCATTGCGACTAAAGCATTGACCGTAGGAACGGTTGCGGCAGGTCAACACACATGCAGATCCCTCCGCTGCGCTGCGGGATGACAAATGTGAAATTATGTGGCTTTGACTGAAGCGGGTCCCTCCACTCCGCGCTTTGCGCTGCGGTCGGGATGACAAGTTTTTAAAGGGATGATTGCGGGCAGGAGAGGACAGAGTGGACTGGAAGAGCGTTCACGGCCCCGTAACGCCTCTCCAGCCGCATGCGATAGACTAGATAGGATGTGCGCGGAGTGCCTGTTTGCTGTTGTGGGTGCTTGTCTGTGCGCGTTCCTCTGTCAGCCCATGCTGCCTGCTCTTGGATGAGCGCGTGTGTGCGTGCAAGATTCTTTCCGGCTTTGCCCGGAAAACAAGAAGGTACCAAGTTTTGAGTTCAGTTATTCGCAACATCGCTATCATTGCGCACGTCGATCACGGTAAGACCACACTTGTGGATGCCATGCTGCGGCAGAGCGGCACGTTTCGCGCGAACGAGGCCATGACGGATCGCGTGATGGATTCGAACGACCTGGAACGCGAGCGCGGCATTACGATTCTGGCCAAGAACACGGCTGTTCTGTACAAGGACACAAAGATCAACATTGTCGATACGCCGGGCCACGCCGACTTTGGTGGCGAGGTGGAGCGCGCGCTGAAGATGGTGGACGGCGTTGTGCTGCTGGTCGATGCATCGGAAGGTCCGCTGCCGCAGACGCGGTTTGTGCTGGGTAAGGCGCTGGCTGCGGGGCTGACGCCGATCCTTGTCATCAACAAGATCGATCGCCCGGATGCGCGTGTGCAGGAAGTTTTGAACGAGGTGTATGACCTGTTCATTGACCTAGATGCGGACGAGAGCCTGCTTGATTTCCCCGTGGTCTACACGAACGGCAAGGCGGGAACGGCGACGATGGACATGGAGACGCCCGGCACCGATCTGCAGCCGCTGTTTGAGACGATTGCGAGTGCGATCGCGCCGGCAACGGGTGAGGTGGATGGTCCGCTGCAAATCCTGGTAACGAACCTGGACTACTCGGATTACCTAGGCCGGCTTGGTATTGCGCGTGTGTTCAACGGCACGCTGAAGACCGGCGAAACAGTCAACATCGCCAAGCTGGACGGTTCGCTCGCGCCGGTAAAGATTACGAAGCTGTTCAGCTTCAACGGACTTAAGCGCACGGATATCGAAGAGACCACCGTGGGCGACATTATTGCTGTTGCCGGTGTTGCCGGGTTGACGATCGGAGAGACGATCACCGGTCTTGAGAATCCTGCGCCGCTGCCGAAGATCGTCATCGATGAGCCGACGATTGCGATCCAGTTTTCGGTGAACAACTCGCCGTTTGCTGGACGTGAGGGTTCGTATGTGACGAGCCGTAATCTACGTGAGCGCCTGGATAAGGAACTGCAGACGAACGTGTCGATCCGCGTGGAGGATACCGACTCGCCCGATACGTTCAAGGTGCTGGGCCGTGGCGAACTGCAGCTTGCCGTGCTGATTGAAATGATGCGCCGCGAGAGCTTTGAGCTGACGGTGGGCCGGCCTGAGATCGTGACCAAGCGTATCGATGGCCAGCTGATGGAGCCGGTGGAGTACGTGACGATCGACGTGCCGGAGGAGTTTGCCGGAACGGTGATCCAGAAGCTTGGACCGCGCAAGGGCGAGATGGTGAAGATGCATGGCCAGGGCCGTATCCGCATGGAGTTCAAGGTGCCTTCGCGCGGTTTGATCGGTCTGCGGTCGGAGATGCTGACGGAGACGCGCGGCACCATCGTGATGAATACGCTGTTCGATGGCTACATTGCGTACCAGGGCGAGATTCCGCAGCGGCCCACAGGCGCGCTGATCAGCGATCGCACGGGCGTTACAACGACCTATGCGCTGAATGGCCTGCAGGAGCGCGGCACGCTGTTCCTGGGTGATGGCATTGAGGTGTATGAGGGCATGATCGTGGGCGAAAACAGCCGCGATAATGACCTGGACGTGAACTGCGTGCGTGAAAAGAAGCTGACGAACATGCGTGCTTCTTCTGCGGACGAGGCGCTGCGCCTGGTGCCGTACAAACAGCTGACATTGGAGCAGTGCATTGAGTTCATTGCGGATGATGAGCTGGTTGAGGTGACGCCGAAGTCGCTGCGCATGCGCAAGAAGGTGCTGCAGGCGAACCGCCGTCCCCGCCGCCAAGGCGGCAGTGGCGAATAGCGTTATACGAAACGAATCAAACCGACGCCTGTCGCACATTGCGGCGGGCGTCGGTGCATTGGTGGCTTCCGCGCCGCTCTGCTACCGTAACCATTAGATGTCCGTGCCGTCCCAACAGCTCCCCGCCACCGCCCCGCACCCCCGTGAACTCGATGCGGTTGAGACAATTGGGCCTCCGCCTGCGCCGGTGTGGCTGCAGCGGCTTTCGCTGGCTGTGCTGGTGCTGTTTTGCCTGTACCTGGGGCTGTTTCTCGTGGTGCTGCCTTGGTGGAAAGACATGTGGGATCGCAACGGGCTGCTGCTGGCCTATCCTGCGCTGCATGCGGTGCTGGTGAAGGGGCCGGTGCGTGGGCTGATCAGCGGGCTTGGTGTGCTGGATTTGTGGATCGGAATCTCGGAGCTGATTCACTACCGGGATTACCGGAGTTAGCTGATAGCGCGGACCTTCAGCCCGCCGCTGTCGCCTGTTTTGCCACCTGGGGCTGCGCCCCAGGCTATTACAGCTCGGGCCTTCAGCCCGTAATCCGCGATTGGAACTATCCACGCGATAGCTACTTCGCATGTCGATCTTGCTGCGAGATCAAAGCAGTGTTGCAGCTGATGCGGAAGAACAAGTACACCTTCCCAGCGAATATCGAGTTGAGTACGCGACGCCTGCCGGTTCGGACTCGGTCGCGAAGTGGCGAAGTGCTACGCGTATGCGAAGAAGTGCCTGCTGGAGGGGTAGTTTTCGGCAGCGGTTGATGTGGAGGGGCAGGCGATCGAATTGCCTGCCCTTTGCATTTGCAACCCTTAGGCGGAGGCAGTTCGTCTTATTGCCATGCGAAGCCTACTTTTATTGCTCGCGACGATAACTCCTTTAGTGGCTGGTGCGCAGGCTGGGCAGCCGGTGCGTCTGAAGCTTGATCAGCAGTTGATCGTGACCGGCACGCTGACGATGCGACCTGGTGGCCGGCTGCAGAATGTGACCGTCCGGACAGCACAGGCGTATGTACCTGTGTTTGCGTCATCCGTGCCGGATCATACGCATGAAGGCAAGCCGGTGCATGAGATTGCGTTGGCCGATTACGACTATGCGTTGCTGTATGCGCACCGCGGTCAGACGGTGACCGTGACGGGTAAGTTGCTCACCGACGATGTCTCACCGTATTACCGCGATGGCATGCGCCTTAAGATCACGCAGATCAGGACGGTGGATGGTGCCGACCTCAATCGCGATCGTCTAAAAGCCGCGCCGATTGCGGCAGATGTCGGGACGTATCATGCGGTGGCTGTGTTGCCTGCCGATCTGGCTGCGCCCTGGCGCTATACCGTGGACGGCAAGCCGGACACGCATCGCATGTTCTCATGCAGCAGCAATGGCGGTGGCGATGTGGTGAACTGCGGTTGCACGGATGGCTTCCATGCGACAGCCGTCAGCCCTAACGGTTCCTTGATGGACGGTCGGGCACAGTTCGGCGTGCGTGATGACGCCCGTGCTGCAACGCTGAGCGTGACCTGTAGCCGGTAACGCATCTGCCTGCGTGGATGCAGTTCCATCTTGGTCTGGAGCGTCCATGGGTACGCTGCGTCGAGGTTGCAACTGGTAGATGCTGCCAATAGTCTGGGTTCATCCCCGTGTGTTTGGAAGGCAGTGTAAGAACCCTGATGCGAGATGCAAGCGACTTGCCTGCGGCGGGCGATCTCCGTGAGCGCCATCCAGACAAGCGCGGCTGGATCGCTGCGTGGATTTGCGGCTTGGCTTTGCTGCTGTGTGTGCTGGCGACCGATCCGCGGCTTGAGATGGGGCTGCACGACGACTGGTCGTATATCTACAGCGCCATGGTGCTGGCTAAGACCGGGCACGTTGTGTATAACGGCTGGGCGACGGCGATGCTCGGCTGGCAGCTGTACCTGGGCGCGCTGTTCATCAAGCTGTTTGGGTTTTCGTTCACGGCGGTGCGTGCGTCGACAATGCTGGTTGCCGTGGTCACCGTGCCGCTGGTGCATCGCCTGCTGGTGCGGCTGGGTGTGCCGGTGTGGAATGCGACGCTGGGCACGCTGACGTTTGCCTTGTCGCCGCTGTATCTGCCACTGGCGGCGAGTTACATGTCAGATATTCCGGCGCTGTTTTGCCTGCTGGTGTGCATGTACGGCTGCGTGCGTGCGATGGGGGCGGAGACGGATCGCCGTGCGTGCGGGTGGCTGGTGTTTGCCGCGGCGACGAATGCCACCGGCGGAACGGTGCGGCAGATTGCGTGGCTGGGCGTGCTTGTGATGGTGCCCTCGGTAGCGTGGTACCTGCGGCGACGCCGTGGTGTTGTGGTGACGGGCGCGGTGATGTGGGCGGTGTCGCTGGCGGCGGTGTTTGGGCTGCTGCACTGGTTCAACCATCAGCCGTATGTGTCGGTGGAGAAGCTGCTGCCGGTGGGGATGGATGTCCACGACGCCGTGCGCATTGCGAAGGATATGGTGAAGGCAGTATTTACGATGGCGCTGTTGCTGCTGCCGGTGGTGACGGCGTTTGCGCTGCGGTTTCCATTGCGGGACCGTGTGGCCCGGCGCGTGCTGGTGATTGTGCTGGCGGCGATGGTGGCCGGCGTTGGGGTGCTGTCGTGGCATGGCGGCGGGGCGCGTTGGATGTCGCTGCTGCTGGGCGATTACGTGAGCGCAAAGGGCATTCTTGACCTGGGGTGGATGCTGGGTACGCTGCCGGACGTGGTGCCGAAGCCGGTGGGCGCGGTGGTGGCGCTTGCGGTGTTCGTCGCGGGGGTTATGTCTGCGGGGTGGTTCTGCTTTGCGAAGGTGACGCGGGAGCGCGCGGCTGTGGTGTGGGAGAGCCCGGTCTTCTGGCTGCTTGGACCGTTCAGCGTGGCATACGTGGGGCTGATTGTGACGCGCGCGGCGATGTTCGACCGGTACCTGCTGCCGCTGTTGTTTGCCCTGCTGGTGGTGTTGCTGCGGCTGTATGAGCGCCGCGTGGGCGGGCGTTTGCCACTGGCGTGTGCCGTGCCGCTGGTGGTGCTTGCGGTGTATGGCGTTGCGGGAACGCATGATTTGTTTGCCCTGTCGCGGGCCAGGCTGGCGGCTGCGAACGAGATGCGTGCGGCGGGTGTGCCGCGCAATGAGATCGTTGCTGGATTTGAGTATGACGGATGGACGCAGATTGAGTTAACCGGGTATGTGAATGAGCCGCGGATGCACACGCCGGCTGGAGCGTACCGGCCATGGCAGGCGCCGATTGGAGCGGCTGCCGGCTGCTTGCCGGCGTTTGCGTCGTACACGCCATCTATTCATGCGCGGTACTTTCTTGCGACGGCTGCGGGTGTTTGCTATCCGGCTTCGGAGTTTGGACCGGTGAGCTATCGCAGCTGGCTGCCGCGGCGCGATCCTGCGGTCTACATTGTGCGGGCGCCGTAGCTAGTAGCTGCGCGTGGCGGCAATGTCCGGGCCGAGGGTTTCCTGGGCGCTGGGCGCCGGTTCTTCGGGGACTTTCTCGTCGGGCGCGGATTGCCGGCAGTGCTTTTCGAGGCCTGCTTTGAGGAGGTCGAAGGCTGCTTCGGGCGTGTCGGCGAAGCGGAAGAGATCCTTGTCCTTGAGGGCGATGGCGCCCTTTTCAGCGAGCAGGTCCAGGTTGATGACGCCCTTCCAGTAGTCGGAGCCGTAGATGACGATGGTCATCTCCTTGGCCATCTTGTGGGTCTGCGCGAGGGTGAGGAGTTCGAACATCTCGTCGAGCGTGCCGAAGCCGCCGGGGAAGACGACGAGCGCCTTGGCGAGGTAGGCGAACCAGAACTTGCGCATGAAGAAGTAGTGGAACTGGAAGTTGAGCGCGGGTGTGACGTAGGGGTTGGGGCGCTGCTCAAAGGGCAGGGCGATGTTGAGGCCGATGGTTTTGCCGCCGGCTTCAAACGCGCCTCGGTTGGCGGCCTCCATGATGCCGGGACCTCCGCCGCTGGTGACGACGAAGCGGCGGCGGCGGCCGGGCAAGGCCTTGGCCCAGGTGGTGAGCATGTAGGCGAGGCGGCGGGCGTCTTCATAGTAGCGGGCCATCTCGATGGCGGTTTCAGCGCGGGTGTGCTGGAGGTCGGAGGCGTTGGGGTCACCCGGCGTTGCGGGCTGTTCTTCGGGTGGTGCGGGGGTGTTGCTGCCGGTGTTGTCGAGCAGCTCCATTTTGCTTTGGGCGACGTATTCGCTCTGGGCAGTGTCGAGCGCGGCGAAGCGGGCGGAGCCGAAGAAGACGACGGTGTCCTGGATGCGTTCGCGGCGGAAACGGGCCTGCGGCTCGGAGTACTCGGCGATGATGCGGAGGATGCGCGCGTCGGGGCTCTGGAGGAAGTCTTCGTTTTCGTAGGCGAGCGGGGCTTGGGCGAGCGGGGTTTCGGGGAGCATCGACATGGCTTGATGAGATGCTACGCGGTGGTTTTCGTGGCGTGCCTTTCACAGGCAGAATGCACAGGCCGCAAAGGTTCGCAGGGAGCTGTGGTCTTCCGCCGCGCACTTCGCGTGGACCTTTTGCGTATGTTGCGTTCTGCTGTTGTGTTTAGTGGCCGCTGAGGAATTGATCGACTGCATCTACGAACTGTTTTGGTTGTTCGAGGGCTGGGACGTGACCGCTGCGTTCGATGAGGACGAGCCTGGCGTTGGGAATGGCGTTCGCGTAGGCGCGGCCGTTTTCAAGGGGGACGGTGTGGTCTTCGGCTCCCCAGACGACGAGGGTTGGCAGGGTGATGGTGTTGGCCTTGTCGCCGACGGCTTCGTGTTCGATGGCTGGGTTGGTGGTGAAGGTGGCGGCGGCGAGGCCGTCGTTGGCTGCGAGCTTGGAGATGAAGCGTCGCTTGGCGACTTCGGGGGTGATGCGTGTGGGGTCGAAGAAGACGGCGCGGAGGCCGGTGACGACTTCGTCCACGGTGCTGACCATCATCTTGGTGCGCGGGCCGGATGTGGCGTTGCGGCCGGTGACGGTGAAGCCTGCGGCGTCCGAGAGGATGAGGCGTGTGGGTTGGGGCAGGGTGCTGCCGGGTGCGACGGCCTGCTCGGCGTAGGCTGCGGCGGTCCAGCCGCCGAGGGATTCGCCGAGGAGGTCGAAGCGGGTGATGCCGAGGGTGCGGAGGAATTCGGCAAGGAATTCGACGTAGGTCTGCACGCGGTATTCGATCTGCGGCTTGTCGGACTGGCCTGCGCCGATCTGGTCAAGCGCGATGATGCGGCGGTCTCTGGCGAGGCCGGGGAGGGATGGGCCGAAGTCGACGTCGGCCTGGCTGCCGAAGCCGTGGAGCAGGATGAGGACGGGCTCGTTGGGATTGGGGACGCCCATGTCGTAGTAGGCGATGGTCTGGCCGAAGACGCGGGTGTGCTTTTGCGCGGGGAGCGGATGGCCGAAGATGTCTTCGTTCTGGGCTTGTTGGGCGTGGAGGGCGAGCGCGAGGGAGAGAGCGGCGACGATGCAGATGGTCTTCATGGGTTTGGTGGCCGCCTGTGCGCAGGTCGTCCCGTGGGTATGAGGGTAGCGCGTTTTGGCGATCTTGGGATAGCGCGGGCCTTCAGCCCGCAACGAATCGCCTGACGCCAACCTGGGGCCTTCGCCGCAGGCTATTACAGCTCGGGCCTGCAGCCCGAAACGCAGCGCCGGATCGGGATGTGCATGGCACGTTGATCAGCACAAACTCACATCGAGGCTAGCCGCGGAATGGTGCGGTGATGAATTGGCCCAGGAGTTTTGGGACGAGGATGAGATCGCGGAGGAAGGAGCGGTTTTGGCCGGTGACGAAGGCGCCGCGGCTCATGGAGAACCAGTTGAAGGCGGTTGCGACCGAGGCGAAGAGGAACGATGCGATGAGGCCTGTCTCCATGTGGGTGGTACCGGTGATGGTGTGAACGAGGGCCTGCAGAGACAACATCATGATGGGGATGGCGATGCAGACAACGGTTGCGGTGAGGCGGACGGGCACGGCGTGGCGGAGGCGCTGGGTGATGGCTCCGGCGAAACCGGCAGCCACAGTGGCGTAGATGAGTTCGACGGCCGTGGCGCGGATCGCTTCGGTGTGGCCGGCGCGAAGGTTGGTGGCGAAGAAGATGGCGCCGCGGATCATGGCGGAGAAGAGCGCAGCCTTCCAGTTCCAGTCGGCCAAAAGAGTGAGCGGATGACGGAGCATCTGGCCGAGGGCGGTTCGAAGCGGGACGGGCTGGTGCGGAACGGATTGGGCAACATCGGCCATGGAGCGACAGTTTCTCACACGGCTTTATCGCGCAGGTGGACGCGATGTTTACGGGCAGTCTGGTAAGGTGGCCGCATGGTGGCCGCTCTTCGCGTCGCGTTCTTTCCTGACTCGTTTCATGAAGTGAACGGCGTGGCCCATACGGCGCGGAATTTTGTGGCCTACGCCGGGCGGCATGGCTTGCCGATGCTGTGTGTGCGTGCGGCGCTGCCGAAGACGCTGGGGAAGCCGAAGCGGCATACCGAGGGTTCTGTGACGTCGCTGGAGCTGCCGCGCAGCTGGGCGGCGGTTGGCATGGAAAAGGATTTGAGCTTCGACCCGCTGTTTGCACGGCATGCGGGCGCGATCGAACGTGCGCTGCTGGCGTTCAAGCCGGACGTCATCCACATCACGGGTCCGAGCGAGCTTGGGATCTTTGGCGCGTATTTTGCGTGGAAGATGGAGATTCCGCTGGCGGCGAGCTGGCACACCAATGTGCATGAGTACGCTGCGCGGCGGATGCGCGGGTTTGGCAGGTATGTGGCTGCGGCGCCGCGGTGGATTGAAGATGGTGCGCTGGCGGCGACGGCGCGGTTCTACAAGCTGGCAAAGGTGCTGTACGCGCCCAATGCTGAGTTGTGCGATCTGCTGCACGCGCGTACGGGCAGGCCTTGTTTCGAGATGCGGCGTGGGGTGGAGACGGATTTGTTTACACCCGGCCGGCGCACGCGTGAGCCTGGCGACGGCGAGATTGTGCTGGGGTATGTGGGGCGGTTGTCCGTGGAGAAGAACATTGCCCTGCTGCCGAAGATGGATGCGGCTTTGAAGGCGGCTGGGTTGAATGCCCGCTTTCGCATTGTGGGGCATGGGGGCGATGAGGCGTTGCTGCGTGCCGCGATGCCGACAGCGGAGTTCATGGGTGTGTTGCGGGGTACGGCGCTTGCGGCGGCGTATGCGGACATGGACCTGTTCGTGTTTCCGTCAGAGACGGACACGTTTGGCAACGTGGTGCTGGAGGCGCTGGCGAGTGGCGTGCCTGCGGCGGTGACGCTGGGCGGCGGACCGAAGTTTATTGTGCAGGATGGTGTCACCGGCGTGGCTCGCGCGGCGGATGCTTTGCCGGAGGTTTGCGTGGAGCTGGTGCGCGATTCGGAGCGGTTGCGCGGGATGGCAGCGGCGGCTCGGGCGTATGCGCTGACGTGCCGGTGGGACGCCATCTTCGATGGGGTGTATGCGGCGTATCCGGTGGCTACTGTAGTTCCGCGATAGCGAATGTGCCGGGCGGCAGGATGCTGCCTTCCAGGTCGAGGGCGCCCATGCCACCGTCGGTGCGCAGAATGGGGCGCAGGAAGGTGCCGCGTGCGTTGGCGGTGCGGAGTAGCTGCTGCAGGTGGAGCGTGGCAGGTGCGGCGCCGGCGTTCTCCACGATGACGAGGGAGCGTTCGCCGGGGCGGCTGTTGCCCTTGATGAGCCATGCTTTGATGTCGCCGCTTTGGAGCGGGATGGACTGACCGCTGCGCAGGGTTGGGCGGCTGTTGCGGAGTTGCAGCATTTGTTGGAGAGCGGCGCGGCCTTCGGCGGTGGCGATGATGCGGCTGTCGAAGATGGGCCGGCCCGAGGCGAGCAGCAGCGGTAGGAAGCTGCGGAGCAGGTCGTTGGCGGGATCTTTGCTGTTCGCTGCTGTGGTTGCGGCGACTTCGACGAACTGTGGTGTGGATGAGGCGGGTGCTGCTTCAGAGACGATGCGGAAGGCAAGCGGCATGCGGCTGGTGGCGCGGCGGTCGAGCGCGATGTCGCCTTGCTGGTGGGCGAGGAGGATGCGCTGGCCGGGGAAGTGGTCGAGGGTGGTGCGCAGGGTTTGCAGGCTGGCGGTATCGGCCGCGGTGATGGCGCCTACGTCGAAGCCGGCGATGCCGTGGTTCATCCAGAAGCGGGTTTCGTCGGGATGGGCGGTGAGGCGCGCAAGCGGGGCTTGCAGAAGGACGTGCATGCGGCGTGCGGAGGCTTCGCGGAGGAGCGTGTCGAGTTGTTCTTCGGTGCCGAAGGTGTCGGCATAGGGGCGGGTCGCGCCTGCGGGTGGATCGAGATCAGGCAGGATGAGGCTGTCGGCGCCGACGGTGCTGAGGGCGTCCATGCCGGTGGTGGCCTGCGCAAAGGTGGCGCCTGCGGGGAAGCGGACGAGCGTGGTGTGCCGGTACCAGGCTTCCGGTGCGATGTTGTTGCCACGCCAGCCTGGGTGGGCTAGCTCCTGCGTGGGCGCCGTCTTCGCTGTTGCGAAGGTGATGCAGAGCGCGAGTAGCAGGAGGGTGCGACGGAACATGCTTTCACGTTAGACGCTTCAGGTGAGGTGGAAGACAATCGTTATGTCGCCTTTCGGATTAGCCAGTTCGTCAATCCCTGATCCACAACCAAGCCCGCAAGCTTTTCGGGGCCTATCAAAAATACTCTCTTATCCTGTTGGTCTATAAGCTCGCCGCCGCGGACTGAATGGTAGACGTAGAACATTCGATCAAACGGGCTAGAGTCATCAAGCTTGTTTATATATCCATCCAATTCCTTCTGGTCGGTGCTTGATTTTACCTGTACGAAAGCCCGTTCCAAAGTCGTCGGGAGAATAACGTCAATATCAATAGTTTTCTGCTGTCCACCAACTGTTCCTTGGCGTTGCCAACCGCTTGTCGAAAAGACTAAACCCACTAAAATCTCGAAATCGGTCTCGTGCAAATTACGGATCAATTTGATAACAGAGCGCTTTAGCTCATCTTGCAATCTCGTCGCATTTTCAGTTTCGGCTAAAGTCTCCCCGTTGATGCGGCGGATGGCATAGGCAGCGATGTCTTCCTCAATGTTGCAGGATGTTCCACGGTAGGCGGCGAACTTGGTGAGAGCGCCGGAGACAATGCTTTTGGTCAGCCGGCCTGCCTTCAGATCATGACACTTCCAGCCGCCATCTACCCTTCGTACCACGCTATCGTTATCGCCAAGTTGTTCGGCGGGTTCATTGATGAGAATTCCCCACCACATAACCTCTTCAACGAAGGTAATCCAAAGGATCGAGCCATCGTCCTCAAAGAACGTTTTGACTTCATTAGTGAACCGAGTAGCGGTGCCTGCTGTCCTGTCTTCCGCGAGGAAGAACTCCCTTAAGGCGCTCCAGTTGCCATTTCGACAGATCTCAAACCTTTCAGAGCTCCCGCTTCTAAAACCTAGCTGTATAACCCCGTTCTGCAAGCAATCTTTAGCCCACAGATCGCCTAAGCCCAGTTTGATATAGCGGACGGTGGAACCCAAGGCAATTGGCTGGAATAGCTGGCCACCGTTCGTGTGCATGCACGCGATGGTAAGCCGGTTCCCCGGCTTTGTCATTGTGTATCTGCGAAAATGGAGGCATGCTGCATCTTGCTGACGGGGCCAAGCGATTTGGCCACAAGCTTTTGTTTGAAGGCGCGAACTGGCTGATTACGCCGGGGGAGCGCACCGGCCTTGTGGGCGGGAATGGCACCGGCAAGTCGACGTTGCTGAAGGTGCTGGCGGGGATTGAGCCGCTCGACAATGGGCAGTTGAACCGGTCGAAGGGTCTGACCATCGGGTACCTGCCCCAGGATGGGCTGGTGATGCGTGGCAAGACCGTCTTTGAGGAGTGCCTGAGTGTGTTTCATGAGGCGCTGGCGATGGACAGGGAGATGGATGAGCTGAGCGATAAGCTGGCGCATTTTGCTCCGGACAGCGCGGAGTATGCGGTGGTTGCGGACCGCTTCTCACTGGTAAGCGACACGCTGCAGCAGCACGACTTGTACAACCTGGATGCGCAGGTGGGTGCGGTGCTGACGGGGCTTGGCTTCAGCAAGGATGACTGGGGACGCGGCACGGAGGAGTTCAGCGGTGGTTGGCAGATGCGAATTGCGCTGGCGAAGCTGCTGCTGGAGAAGCCGTCGCTGCTGTTGATGGACGAGCCTACGAATCACCTTGATCTTGAGAGCCGCAACTGGCTTGAGGAGTATCTGCGGAGCTATGAGCGGGCCTTCATCCTGATCTCGCATGACAGGTACTTTCTGGATGTGACGGTGAACAAGATCACCGAGGTGTGGAACAAGCGGGTGTGGTTCTACACCGGCGGGTACGAGAAGTATGTGAAGCAGAAGACGGAGCGGCGCGAGCAGCTGGCGAAGGATTATGCGAGCCAGCGGGAACGCATTGAGCAGCTGGAGGCGTTCATCAGTCGCTTTCGCTACCAAGCGACGAAGGCGAAGCAGGTGCAGAGCCGCATCAAGGAGCTAGACAAGATTGAGCGGATCGAGGTGCCGGAGGATGAGGAGACGATTCACTTCACGTTTCCGCAGCCGCCTGCGAGTGGACGCCTTGTGTGCGAAGTGAATGGCTTGTCGAAGCGGTATGAGCCGAAGCAGATTCTGAGCCATGTGAGCTTCACGATTGATCGTGGGGATCGGATTGCGCTGGTGGGGCCAAATGGTGCGGGTAAGTCGACGCTGATACGGATGCTGAGCGCGATGGAAGAGCCGACGACGGGCACGGTTCGCTATGGGCATAACGTGCTGGCGGATTACTTTGCGCAGGACCAGTACAAGGTGCTGAATCCGGATGCAGTGATGATGGACGACATCAGCAGTGCTGCGCCGAAGGTGCCTACGACGGAACTGCGCAATCTGCTGGGTGCGTTTCTGTTTCCAGGCGACGATGTCTTCAAGAAGCTGGGTGTGCTGAGCGGAGGGGAACGCAATCGGTATGCGCTGGCGAAGATGCTGGTGAGCCCGGCGAACTTCATTCTGCTGGATGAGCCGACGAACCACCTGGATCTGCGCGCGAAGGATGTGTTGCTGGAGGCGATTCGCGGGTTCACGGGCACGGTGTTGTTTGTGTCGCACGACCGTTACTTCATTGATGGCCTGGCGACGCGCGTGTTTGAGTGCGAGCACGGCGGTGTGCAGGTGTTTCCGGGGAACTACGAGGATTACCTGTGGCGCAAGAGCGGTGGGCCGGAAAGTTTGCAGGCCGCGGCCATCGAGATGCAGAGAGCGCATCTGCCTGCCGTGGAAGCGCCTCCGGTGATTGCTGCTGTTACGCCCGCACCTCCTGCGGTGAATGTGAAGAAGCTGAATCCGATCAAACTGAAGCAGCTGCAGGAGCGGGTGCAGTTTGCCGAGGATGAGATGCCTCGCATGGAAGACCGCATGGCTGCGTTGGAGACGGCGCTGGGGAACTTTGTGTCGGCTGAGGAGTCGCAGAAGCAGACGGTGGAGCTGGCCGCTCTGCGGAAGCAGCATGAGGCGCTGATGCTGGAGTGGGAAGAGATTTCGACGCAGCTTGAGGAGCAGGGCGCGGCGGTCTGAGTTCTTGCTTGTCGTTCCGCCTCGCGAATGCAAAAGCAGAACGCAAAGGACGCTAAGGTTACGCAAAGGCCGCTAAGGTTCGATGAAGCTACGAAGCTTTGCAAAGGGCGCGCGTCGTGGCTGGTTGGAACGTTCCGCTGCCGCTTCGCGTATCTTGGGTCATACTCCGCAGCGCAAGGGATAACACATGCCAGACGAGATCACGCCGCACGCACAGCCTATTGCTACCAGTGGTGAACCGGAGTGGTTTCCGCCGCCGCAGGACGACGACCTGGTTGCGGTGAGGCCGAAGCCTTCTACGGTGCAGTGGATTTTTCGTGGGCGCGACGGCTTGCGTGCCGGCTGGTCGCTGCTGTTGTGGGTGCTGTTCCTTGCCGTGCTTGGAAACATCGTCAACAGAACGCTGCATGCTGTGTTGCACGGACGCATAGCTCCGCACACCACGCCGGAATGGCTTACGCTGGCAAGTTCCGCGCTGGCTTTTTTTACGGCGGGCGTGGCGGCGTTGATGGTGTCACGGATTGAGGGCAGGCCGTGGTCGCAGTATGGGATTGGAACGCTGCGCGGACGTCTGGGTGAGTTTGCGATTGGACTGTTCTGCGGTTTCGCGCTGCTGTCCCTGTTGGTTGGGGTGTTGTGGAAAGGCGGCTGGCTTGTGTTCGCGGGACTGAACCTGCATGGCCCCGGCAACATGCTGCTATGGGCTGCGTTGATGGGCTTGAGCTTTCTGTTTACGGGCTTTTTTGAGGAGTTTGCGTTTCGTGGATTTACCCAGTTCACGCTGACCCGCGGCATTGCAGGCATCCTGCGGTCGGTCGGCATGGAGGACCATGCGAAGGCGATTGCATTCTGGATCACAGCCATCCTGTTGGCGGTTGCGTTCGGTGCTGTTCATGGTAATAACCCAGGCGAGGCGAAGCTTGGCTTGTATGCAGCCGGCCTGATTGGGTTCTTATTTGCGTTCAGCCTGTGGCGGACAGGGTCGCTATGGTGGGCGATTGGGTTTCATGCTGCGTGGGACTGGGCAGAGTCGTACTTTTACGGCACGGCGGATTCGGGTGGTGTGTCACCCCACCGTCTGATGAACACGGCGCCGCAGGGCAATGTGTTTTATAGCGGAGGTACGGTCGGGCCCGAGGGCAGCATCTTTGTGCTGGGAGCGATTGTCCTGACTGCTGTTGTGATTGCGGTGACGCTGCGTCCGAGGCCGGGCTCTCCCGCGGCAGAGGCGTAGCGGCCGAGCTTACAGCGACAATGCGCGGCGCATCCGCGGAGTCAGCGCCGGTGTAACACTTGTACGCAGAGCGGTCGTGCATAATCGAAGCCATGGCAGGTTTGTGGCAACCGGCGAACTGGACCCAGCGGCTCGCTGAGTTGGAGGCCAGCTCCCCCGATGTGAAAGAGAGCCCGCTGCGCCGCGATGTGCGTAGCCTGGGCACGCTGTTGGGCGAAGTGTTGCGTGAGCAGGTGGGCGAAGACCTGTTTGAGCAAGTGGAGTCGCTGCGGCACCTGGCGAGCGAACGGCGGCAGGCTGCCTTTGACGGCGACACGGCGCGTGCGACCAGCGCGTTGCAGCAGGCGCTGCTGCTTGTGCATACGCTGCCGGTGGATCGCGCCTACCAGCTGGCGCGGGCGTTTGGGTTTTACTTCGAGTTGATCAATCTGGCGGAGACGAATCATCGCAAGCGGCGGCGGCTTGCGGGCAGCCTGCATAGCGATGCGGAGCCGCAGCGCGGCAGCCTGCAGGGAACGCTGCGACGGATGCGCCTGGCAGGGTATTCGGCCGACGATGCGATGCGGATGCTGCGGACGGTGTGCGTGGCGCCGGTGTTTACGGCGCATCCCACGGAGGTTGCGCGGCGGTCCGTGATCAGCAAGCGCAGGCGTATTGCCGTGCTGCTGGAGGAGCTGGACCGGATTCCTGCGTCGGACGACCGCATGGAGCAGTTGCAGGATGATCTGCTGACGGAGATCACCGGGCTGTGGCAGACGGATGATGTGCGGCTACAGCGGCCGCTGGTGACCGACGAAGTCCGCATGGGGCTGGATTACTTCAACGACGCGATCTTTGAGACAGTGCCTGCGCTGTATGCGGAGGTAGCGAATGCGCTGCGCAAGGAGTATGGGCTCGACCTCGCGTTGCCGGAGCTGCCGACGCTGGTGAACTTCGGCTCATGGATTGGCGGTGATCGCGACGGCAATCCGTTTGTGACACCGCAGGTGACGCGCGAGGCGCTGGCGATGTCGCGCGAGGTGCTGCATGCGCACTACAAGGCGCGGCTGATTTCAGCGGCGCAGCAGATTTCGTCGTCGACGCAGCAGGCTCCTGCGAGCAAGGCGTTGGTGTCGGCGGTGGATGCGTATCTGGCGGAGATGCCGGTGGCGGCCAAGATATTGCGTGAGCGGTTCCTGTGTGAGCAGATTCGCATGATGCTGACATGCATTTTGCTGCGGCTGGGCGATCGTACGGATGTGCTGGCGAGCGTGGCTGCGAGTGAAGGCTTGCCGCTGTATGCGCATGCAGACGAGTTGTTGCACGATCTTGAATTGATTCGCGATTCGTTGATGGAGAACCGTGGGCAGCGGATCTCCGAGCGCATCGTAGACCCGTTGATTGTTGAGGTGCGGACATATGGTCTGCATCTGCAGACGCTGGATATACGGCAGCATGCGAAGGTGCATGCGACGGCGCTTGCGGAACTGACGGCGTGGCATGCCGATGGTGCTGACGGATCATTGCCTCCGGCTCCTTCGGCGATGACGGCAGAGGTGATCGACACGTTTCGCACGGTGGCGATGGTGAAGCGGTCGGGCGACCCGGCGAGCATTCGCCAGTACGTGATCAGCGGAGCGACGAGCGCGGAGGATGTGCTGGCGACGCTGTGGCTGGCGCGCGTGGGTGGCGTTACGCCGGAGCGCACGGAGCATGATGTTGGACTATTGATTGCGCCGCTGTTTGAGTCGATTGAGGATTTACAGCATGCGCCGGCGATCTGCCGTGAGCTTTGGACGAGCGCGGTGTATGCTCCGCTGCTGGATAGCTGGGGGCGGCAGCAGGAAGTGATGCTGGGTTATTCGGACTCGAACAAGGATGGCGGCATGATTGCGTCCACGTGGGAGATCTGGAAGGCGCATCGGGCGCTGCATACCGTTGCGCGTGAATGCCATGTGACGCTGCGGCTGTTTCATGGCCGTGGCGGCGCTGTGGGTCGTGGCGGCGGGCCGACACATCGTGCAATTTATGCGCAGCCGCTGGAGAGCTTTAACGGCAGCCTGAGGCTTACAGAGCAAGGTGAAGTCCTGAACTTCAAGTACAGCGATGTGGTGCTGGCGGAGCGGAATCTTGAGTTGATGATTGCGGCGTCGCTGGACGCCCTGGCGCGGCCGGATTTGCGCGCCTGCGGCGGTTGCAGCGCGCACCTGACCGGTGCTATCGAACCTGCGTGGGAAGCCGCGATGGATGAGATGGCGGAGTGGTCGTTTGCGCGTTATCGCGAAGACATCCTGGATAACCCGGATACGTTCGATTACTTTCAGCAGGCCACGCCGGTGGCGGAGCTGGAGCACGCGAAGATTGGGTCGCGGCCGGCGAAGCGCAGCGGCAAGCGCTCGCTTGCGGATTTGCGGGCGATTCCGTGGGTGTTTGGGTGGATGCAGTCGCGGCACTCGGTGCCTGCGTGGTACGGGGCGGGGACGGCGTTTGAGCGGTTCATCAAGGAGCATGGGGATGGCCTGGAGCGTTTAACCGGCATGTTCCGCGACTTTCCCTTGTTCCTGGATATGGTGCGGAACATCGAGTCGGCGCTGGCGAAGAGTGATTTTGGTATCGCGAAGTTGTATGCGTCGCTGGTGCCGGACGAGGCGTTGCGGCAGCGCGTGTTCGAGATGCTGCGCGCGGAGTTTGAGCGGACGCGGAGCATGGTGCTGCTGATCACCGGCCAGGCCGACCTGCTGCAGACGAACCCTGTGCTGGGGCGGTCGATCCGGTTGCGGAATCCGTATGTCGATCCGATGAGTTGGATCCAGGTGGAGCTGCTGCGGCGGAAACAGGCTGCTCCGGAAGGTGACGGAGCAGCTTTGAACCGCGCGATCGCGGGTACGATCAATGGGATTTCCGCAGGATTACGCAACACGGGGTGAAGTCCCCAGACGTTTAGGTGTCTCCAAATGGAGACGCGATTCATAACGACAGGCTTGGGTTGCATCCTTTCAAAAGATAATTTCTGTCAAATCGCGCCGGTTGTGTCCGATGCCGATACAATTGCATCAGGCAGAGCGGTCACGCAACCTTCCCTCTGAGAACTGCCTGCCCGGTTGAGACTTTCCTCCTGTTGTCTTGCAGCCCCCCTGTCTGCCGAGAAGCCGTAGTCGTGTTTGTTGCCCTGAACTCTCCCTAGAAGTGTTACCAATTTCTGCCTTTTCCATGGAGCCTTGAATGCCCCCTCATTCTCTTTGTGTCTTTTTTCGACGTTCCGCGTGCGTCCTTTTGGCAGCTGGAGCTTTACTGGCGGTCCCGGCGCTTCACGCGCAGATGCAAACAATTGCCTTCACCTCGGTCACTCCGTTGAAGATGAGTGTTCCGGATGCGTCCGTGAGCTCCTCGCGCATTGAGGATCGCATTGAGGATGTGGATGCGCCCATACCCATGCCTGTGGCTGGCGTCGCAACCCGTGCCAGCCAGGAGTCGAGCGGCCATGTGCTGCTGCACTCCATCGGCGGCGATATCCATGTTGGCGTAAACGGTATCGGGTCAGACATCGCATTGCCGATCGCGCGGCGGTGGAATGTTAGGGTGGGTGCGCAATACATGCGGTATACAGGGCAGTTCACGTCCGATGGCGCCCAGATTAATGCCGACCTGAAGGTGGGCAATGGCAAGGCCGGCGTGGACTGGTTTCCGTTTTATAACGGCTTCCATATCAGCCCGCAGGTGTACTTCGGCGTCCAGACGAACGTGAAGGGTACGGTGATTGTGCCTGCGGGATCGACGATTACGCTGGATGGTTCGGACTACATCAGCAGCGCGACGGATCCGCTGACGGGCAGCGCGCATATCACCACGCGCAAGGTTGCTCCCGGCCTGACGGTGGGCTGGGGTGACATAAGCCCGCGCGGCAGAAAACACTGGTCGTTCCCGGTGGAGCTGGGTTTCTATTACATCGGCCAGCCCAAGCTGGATGTGACCTTCCAGGGATCTGCCTGCGATCCGACCCAGCCGCCGGATATCGGCTGCCAGACGGTAACGACGGACCCCGGCTTTCAGAGCGATCTTGCCCGGTTTATCGCGCGGAACAATAACAACCTGAAGTACGCTGCGTTTTTTCCGGTGGCGCAGTTTGGTGTTGGATACCGCTTCTAGCTGCCGTGCGTGGAGTTGTTGATGGAGGCCCCGTTCGCGGGGCCTTTATCGTGGATGGGATGGGGTATCGCGGACGCATTGCGCCTTCGCCCACGGGGCTGCTGCACCTGGGGCATGCGCGGACGTTTCTGATGGCCGCCGAGCGGGCGCGCGGCGGAACGCTGGTACTGCGGAACGATGACCTGGACACGCTGCGGTCGCGGCCCGAGTTTGTGACGGCGATGCTGGAGGATTTGGCGTGGCTGGGGATTGCGTGGCAGGAAGGGCCTTCGCCGGCTGGCGGCGAGGTGGGCTTGTTCGGGCCGTATGCGCAGAGCCTGCGTGGCATGTGGTATCGCAACGCGTTTGAGCGGCTGCAAGCGATCGGTGCGATCTATCCATGCGTTTGTTCGCGGCGCGACCTGTTGGCAGCGGTCCAAGCGCCGCATGCGGAGGACGAGGATGAGCCCTTGTATCCGGGAACGTGCCGCGGACGTGTGGCCGCGCATGGGGAGACTTGTGCGTGGCGGTTTCGCGTGCCGGATGGCGAGACGATCTCGTTTGATGATGGCTTGATGGGACCGCAGAGCTTTGTTGCGGGGCGGGATTTTGGGGATTTCGTGGTGCAGCGGCGCGATGGTGTGCCGAGTTATCAGCTTGCTACGGTGGTGGATGATGCGGCGATGGAGATGACCGAGGTGGTGCGTGGGCGCGACCTGTTGCGATCGACGGCTCGGCAGATGCTGTTGATGCGCGCGCTGGAATTGCCTCAGCCGGCGTACGCGCATTGCCCGCTGGTAGTGAATGAGCGTGGCGAGCGGCTGGCGAAGCGCGATGCTGCGCGCAGCCTGCGACATCTGCGCGAGTCGGGGTATGCGCCCGCGGAGGTAGCGTGTATGGCGATGGGAGAGCGCACGGCCCGGGACTTCGCGTAAGCTGGCTGAAACAGACAACACACCCTTGAGGAGCCTTGCGTGAGCCCGCGTGCCGTGGTGCAGATTGTTGCGTTGTCGGCGATCTGGGGCGCTTCGTTCCTGCTGATCCGCGTGGCGGGGCAGAGCTTTCCGCCGCTTTGGATTGCGGTGCTGCGCAGCGGGCTGGGTGCTCTGCTGCTGTGGACGACGCTGCTGCTGAACGGCAAGCGGCCTGCTCCGCGTGCGTATGTGCCGTGGCTGCTGCTGGTGGGCCTGTTTAACAATGCGATTCCGTTTACGTGCTTTGCGTGGGGTGAGCAGGTGGTGCCGAGCAATACGGCTGCGGTGTTGAATGCAACGGCGCCGATCTGGACACTGCTGATTGGCATTGGGGTGACGCGTGTGCGGCCATTGTGGAATGTGCTTGTGGGTGTCGTGCTTGGGTTTGGCGGGGTGGTGCTGGTGGTGCTGCGGCAGTCGGCCAGCGCAAGCGTGAACGTGCCGCAGAGTGTTTTTGTACAGGGCGTGCTGGTAATTGTGGTTGGCGCGCTGGGGTATGCGATCGCGAGCGTGATTGCGAAGGCGAAGCTGCAGGGTGTGGACCCGATTGTGATTGCGGCGTCGCAGCTGGGGAGTGCGTTTGTGATGGTGACGCCGCTGGCGATGTTGGGGCCGTGGCCGTCGCACCTTACGGCGGGGACGCTGGGCGCCGCGGCGGTGCTTGGGCTTGCCGGGAGCGGGATTGCGTACCTGCTGTTCTTTCACATTTTGCGTACGGTGCCGGTAACGCATGCGGTGGCTGTGACGTACCTGCTGCCTGTGTGGGGTGTGTTCTGGGGCGTGGTGGCGCATGAGTCGATTGGCTTGGGGACGTTTGTGGGTGTTGCGGTGACGCTGGCGGGGTTGGCATTGATGAATTTGAGGCGGAAGCCTGTGCCGGCTGGATAGCGCGGTCCTACAGACCGCAGAGGGTGTATGCACCCGGACCTGGGGCTTCGCCCCAGGTTATTACAGCGCGGTCTTTCAGACCGCAGAGGGTGCAGCCGGTCTTCCAGCCGCACGAGCCTTCATCGATCAGAGAAGTCGGCATGTGGCTTCATGGGTGAGCTGAAAAGCAGGTCCTTCGGCTGCACTTCGTTCCGCTCAGGATGACGAACCTCATTCCGAATGACGTTTTCGGCAAACGTGAAAGCGGCAGCCGGTGGGCGGCTGCCGCTTTGCGAAAGATGGTCGGGGAGAGAGGATTCGAACCTCCGACCCCCTGGTCCCGAACCAGGTGCTCTACCAGGCTGAGCCACTCCCCGATGGTGGTGAAGTCGTTGGCGGCAGGGTCGTGGGGGCCTGATCACCCGCGACAGCCAACCACGTCAGTGTACCAGAGAACGGCGGCCCGACTGGCGGGCTCGGCTAGAAGCGCTCCCATGCGCTGTAGCGTGCGCCGGGCACGACTAACGGCGTGTAGAAGCGGTAGCGGGGCATTGCCAGCAGGGCGAACAGGACGAGCGCAAGCCAGCCGATGCCCGTCCAGCCGAGGAGCAGGTTGAGGATGAAGATGCCTCCCGTGGGATGGCCGCGGTGGGCGGCGATGAAGGTGGGAAAGAAGTAGAGCGCGAGCATCAGGAAGCAGAAGAGCATGCCGGGCCGCCTCCGGGCGGCTTGTGCAACAGAATACGCCTGTGGCGCGAAAAAGGTTCCGTTGTGTTTGGCGAGACGACGAGGGAGAAGCTGGCCGCTTCTCCCTTTCGTTCTTCGTTTTTCGACGATGAACTAACGGTCTCCTTGGTTTCCCTGCGGCAGGGGTATGGTGCTGTTGTTCTGCGGTACAGGGTACTGCAGTATCTGCTGCTGATTGAGCTGCGGCGGCGGTTGGTAGTCGCGGAGCCTTGGGGTTGGCACGGTCGGCAGGATGATGTTGGGCACGGGTTCAGGTCGAGGCGCCGGAGTTGCGGGACGGCGCACCACCCGCCTCCTGACCGGTCTGCGAACGGCTCGGCGGGTGACGCGTCGCCGCACGATGCGACGTGTGGCGGCCGGCGGCCGACTGCGACCGGTGTAGCGAACGGCGCCCCCCGTTGCGGCATACGGCTGGTTGGGTGTGGCGATGGGAGTTTCATCGAAGGTGGCGCCGTTGCCGGGATCGTAGGTGGCGCCGGACGGGATCTGGGTGTTGAGGACAAGGCGGCCCTGCCGGCCGGCATTGCTGACCTGGATGCGGCTACCGTCGATGCCTTTCTCCTGGAGATAGGCTTTGGCGTTGGCGGCGCGCTGGGAGCCGACGACAGGGCGTTCGCCGGGATCGTACGATCCGGCCATGGTGAGGGTGCTGCCGGGCTCCCGTTGCAGGCTGAGCGCGATGTCGTCCAGGCAGGCTTTTGCGGCGTTATCGACGCGGGCCGGGCGAGCGCGGTCGCGGTCAAAGGAGAGCGTGCAAAGCGTGCGGACCTGGGTTGGGTCGACGGTTGGTGTTTCGGGCTGGAGCACCTGCACGGTTGTGGTCGCACTGGCGGAGCCACCCTGCGCGTCCGCTACATTGCAGGTAATGGTGGCGGTGGTGCCGACCATACCCGGTGCGCTGAACGTTGCGGTGGGGCCGTTGCCCGTGATGACGCCCTGGGTGGCCGTGTAGGTGTAGGTGAGCGGGCGAATGACCGCGGCGGGGACGTTGGTGGTAATGGTGGCGGAAGCGCCGGGGAAGACGGCGGCCGGGGTGGCGAAGCAGGAGACGGCGGAGCTTGCCTGTTCGCTTGGTGTCGCTTGTTGAACCTGCGCGCCTTGCTGTTGCAGCTGGCGCTCGCCGTTTGCAGCGGGTGGTTGGTCGTTCACGACGATCTGACGGGCGTTTCGGTCGCGGATGTCGAAGCGGGCGGTGCATTCGGCAAACTTGCCGCGAGCGCCCCTGGTCATACGGCCGGAGACAACGTAGGAGCCGGGCGCGAGGCCGGTGGTTTCGATGACGACGGTGTCGCCATGGCTGCTGAGCTGGCCGCCGGAGGTGGACCACGAGAAGGAGGCCTTGCGCGAGCGTGCGTCGAGCGTGCGTGCGCTGACGGTTACGGGTTCGCCGGGGTAGACGTCGCCGGGCGTGGCGTCGCAGGACATGGATGTGGGGACACCACCCGTGCCGTTCTTATCGCCGAGGCGGAAGACCACGCCGGCGGAGAGGCGGTATGCATTTTCTTTCAGGGTACCGCCTACACCGAGGATTGGAGCACCAGCCGGGCCGTACACGATGTGGTTGAATTCGTAGTCGGCCTGGATGGGTCTCAGGGCGAGATGGCCGCCAAGTCCGGGCACGATGTAATCGATGCCGAGGCCGCCTGTCAGACCCCACCCTGCTTTACAGGTCTGCACATCGGGGCCGGCAACCTTGGATTCGCCGCCGAGCGCGTGAACGAAGGGGGAGAAGCGACGCATCTGGGTGCGTCCTACAACGCCTGCCTGGCCGGTGAACATGCAGTGGTAGTTGTTGCCCTGCTTGTTGAAGCCGCCCTCGGCCTCGACACCGATGTGGCGTGTGAAGTAATAGTTGATGCCTGCGGCGCCGCCGGTTGTGAGAGCGGGTTCGTTTGGGCCGTAGATGTTGGCGCTTTGCGGATGCAGGTAGGAGTATTCCCCATACAGCTCAAACCGGGAGAGGCGCTGGTCGTAGCTGGTAGCGGTGTTTTGCGCAAGCCCGGCGTCCGCGACGAGAAGCATCGAGAGACACGCAAGGATGGCTACGCCTAAGGAGCCGAGGGGACGCGCTTTCGTCAAAATCAAAACCTCCATGGTGACAACCCGCGTCACCGCGATCTGCGGGGCGCAGAGGGGTGACCTGCCGGGCCGTGACGGCTCCGAACCAGAGTCAAGTTTCAGAGTAGCGTTTAGGGTAGCTGACTGGACGAAGGCGTGCCATAACCGATTTGAGGCAGAAGCGGACGATCTTTAGTGGGCTGAAGCGGGGATGAAGACAGGCTAAAGCGGGATGGGCCGCCGGGAAGGCGACCCATTCTGATACGCGGGCACAGGTACTGCTGTTCCGCACTGTTATGCGGTGTATGCACTGGCCGATGAGAGTTCGGTGAGTTGCTCGGGCGTGAGTGTGAGGTCAGCGGCGGCGAAGAGGTCGTCGAGCTGCTCCACGGTGGTGGCGCTGGCGATGGGCGCGAGGATGTTGGGCCGGGACAGCAGCCATGCCAGTGCGATGGACGCCTGCTTCGCGCCGGTCTGCTGCGATACCGAGTCGAGCGCCTTGAGGATGCGCAGGCCACGCTCGTCGAAGTAGGGTGCCAGCATGCCGCCGCGCTTTGCGCCTTCGGCGTCGGCCTTGGTCTTGTACTTGCCGGTGAGGAAGCCTGCGGCGAGCGAGAAGTATGGGACGACGCCGATGTTGAACTCAGAGACGACCGGTGCGAGCTCGTGCTCGTACTGCTCGCGGGTGTAGAGGTTGTAGTTGGGCTGCAGGGTCTGATAGCGCGCCCAGCCGGCCTTGCGGGAGATGTTTTCCGCAGCACGCAGGCGGTCGCCGCCATAGTTGGAGGCGCCGATGGCGCGGACCTTGCCTTCTTTGACGAGGTCGTCGAAGGCGCGAAGCGTTTCTTCGAGCGGTGTTTCGGCGTCGTCGGTGTGGGACTGGTAAAGATCGATGTGGTCGGTTTGAAGGCGCTGCAGCGATGCCACGGCAGCCTGCTTGATATAGGCGGCGCTGAGACCTTTCTTGCCGCCGCCCATATCCATGCCGAGCTTGGTGGCGATGACGACGCTGTCGCGCTTGCCGCTGCGCTTGAACCAGTTGCCGATAATGGTTTCGCTCTCGCCGCCCTTGTTGCCGGGAACCCATGTGGCATACATATCGGCGGTGTCGATGAAGTTGAAGCCGCGATCGGCGAAGCGGTCGAGGACGGCGAAGGACTGTGCTTCGTCGATGGTCCAGCCAAATACATTGCCGCCCAGCATGATGGGTGACACGGTGATGTCCAAAGTTCCCAGTTGGCGATTCATTCGGGTGCTCCTTGCGGTTCAGATGCAGAAGAAGGCTACCGCAAGTGTGGAGGCGACGCTATGACGTGAGGGATGCAGTGTCGTTCAGGGTCGTGCAGTGTCCACAAGGCTGCGAACCAACGGGTCATGTTGCGGCAGCGGGAGGTCGCGCTAGGATGTTGGCATGAGTTTCGAGAAACAGGCTGTTTCCACGCCGCATGCACCCGCGGCGATTGGGCCGTATTCGCAGGCAGTACGGTCGGGCGACTTTGTGTACAGCTCCGGGCAGGTGGCTATCGATCCGGAGACGGGCGAGATTGTGGATGGCGGTGTGGAGGCACAGACGGAGCGCGTGATCGCGAACCTGGCCGCGGTGCTGGCGGCCGCGGGGCTTGGGTTTGGCGATGTCGTGAAGACGACGGTGTTCCTGAAGAACATGAGCGACTTCACGGTGATGAACGCCATCTATGCAAAGGCGTTCGCTCCGGAGGGCGTTGTGCCGCCGGCGCGTTCGACAGTGGAAGTAGCGCGTTTGCCGAAGGATGCGCTGGTCGAAATTGAGGTCATTGCACGGGTACCATGACGCCGAAGCACCCCAAGGTACTGCGCCTGGTCCGTGGAGGCCGCGTACTGCGTCTAATCGGCTGGGAGAAACGTATGGCGGAAAGTCTAAAGGAAACAACCGCAGTGCCTGCCGATGGGCCGCGCCGCGTGCACAAGACGGAAGAAGAGTGGCGGCAGTTGCTAAGTCCGGAGCAGTTCCAGGTGCTGCGCGGCAAAGGCACAGAGCGTGCCTTCACCGGCGCCCTCTATGAGAATCACGATGACGGCATCTATCACTGCGGCGCATGCAATGCACCGCTGTTTACGAGCGACACCAAGTTCGAGAGCGGATCGGGCTGGCCAAGCTTTTACACGCCAGTGTCGGCAGATGCGATCGAGGCCATTGAAGACACGAGCTACGGGATGCGCCGGGTTGAGGTGGTGTGCGCGACCTGCGGATCGCACCTGGGGCACGTCTTTCCTGACGGTCCAAATCCGACGGGGCTGCGGTATTGCATTAATTCGGCCTCGCTGAACTTCGAGCCGAAGGGCGAAGGCAAATAGTTCGTCTGCGCGAACGGAGAATGGAGCCGGGTTTGCCGGCTCCATTTTTAATTGGCTGATGTTGAGATCGCGGTGTTGTTGAATGCGCCTAGCGCGGGCTTACAGCCCGCCCTCATTGGCTTGGCTCTACCTGGGGCTTCGCCCCAGGCTATTACAGCGCGGGCCTTCAGCCCGCAGTCTTCCGATTACAGCTGGTATCGGTTCCAAGCGTCGATACCAGCGGCCGTTCAGGGTACAGATGTATTGGCTCTTAGTGTCGATTAGAGCGTGCAATCAGGTTACAGCTGATATCGGGCCGCAAGCGTCGCCTACAGCGGGCACTCAAGCCTCAAATCTCTTTTATGCGTGGGCATTCATTTTCGCAGCGCTCAACGTTATTTTGCGGTGCAGTGGTGGATCAGGAGCTTGTTGCGGAGGGCTGCGGTCCCGTCGTCTTCGGCGGGTTCCATGTCGTCGTCGGTGACGTGGCCGGTGCGGAGACTGACGGTGTAGATGCCTACCTGGGTGGTGCCGTGTGCCGAGTCAGTCGCGGTGACTGCGATGTTAGCGGTAGTGGCTGTCTGCGAGTGGACGGACGTTTCGAGCGTTGCGCCGAAGTTGTCGATGAAGGCGCGTGCATTGGGTGTTGCCGCGGCGAGGGTCTTCGCGTCGGCGACGCTGAACGAGGCGTGGCAGCCGGCGGTTGGTGTGGCTCCGGATGCAGCGGGTGATGCTGCCCCGGCAGATACGCTGGCTGTGAGCAGGGCTGCAATCATGAGGGACGTCTTCATGAAGAAACTCCGTTGTGAGGGCAGACTACCCGAGTAGCTCTTGCAGCCGGGTGATGTGATTCAGGTCGTGCCCTGCGATGGATTCGAGTAACTCCGTGAGCGGAAAGGTGCCGCGCTCAGGGTGGGTTAGCATGTTGGAGCGTTCAGCGGACGAAACGGTTGTCAGCAGGGCCAAATTCCATGCGCGGTTGGCGAGGAAGACGCGCAGCGCGTCCGCGGCGGAATAGGCAGCGTAGCGCGTTGCCCATACGTCCTGATCGAAGGGCGTGACGGTGGCGCCGGGTGTGGCGAGCGCCTGCCGGATGCGGAATGCCCAGACGATTTCACAGTCGGCCATGTGGGCAAGGACTTCGCGGAGGCTCCACTTGCCGGGCGCGAGCGGCAGGTCCATCTGATCTGTGGTTCGGCCTGCTACGAACGATTGCAACGCCGAGGGTGTTGCGGTGAGGATGTCGATGGTGTCGCGGCCGTCGAGGTAGTTGGCGTAGGGATTCATGCTGACTACTGTAACGTTGGCCGCTGCGTTTCGCGGGGCGCGATAAGGTGGAAGGCGGCATGGAATCTTCCGAGCAAACGTACGATGCCTCTGCGACGATGGCTGCCGACCGGCGGCTGCGCTGGATGATCTTTAGCGCTGCGTTTGCGGTGCGTCTGGTGTACATCCTGCTGGCGCACACGTTCAAGATTCGGCTGAGTGACGACTACTTTGAGTTTGGGTGGGAGATGGGGCGCATTGGCCGGGCGCTTGCCACGGGGTATGGCTATGCCGATCCGTTCACGGGCCATACGGGGCCGACGGCGTGGGTGCCTCCGCTGTACACGGTGCTGATTGGCGGTGTGTTCAAGGTCTTCGGCGTGTACTCGAAGATGTCGGCGTTTGCGCTGCTGACGGTAAACTCGCTGCTTTCGGCTTGGACCGCGGTGCTTTGCTATGAGATTGCATTGCGGTGCTTTGGGCGGCGCTGCGCGGTGTGGAGCGGCTGGCTGTGGGCGCTGTATCCAGCGGCAATGCAGTACGCGGTGCGCTGGGTGTGGGAGATGTCGGCGTCGGCTGCGGTACTGGCGGCGATCTTTGTTGTCATGCTGCGGCTGCGTGGGGTTGGCGATCGCGATCGAGCGGAGCAAACGTGGCAGCAGTGGGCCGTGTTCGGGTTATTGTGGGGTGCGCTGGCGCTGCTGAATCCCACGCCGCTGTTGCTGTTGCCGGTGACTGCGGTCTATGCGTTGGCAGGGCCAGGGTGGACGTCACAGCGATTTGTGAAGGCGGCGTTGGCTGGAGTGATGTTCCTTGCGGTGCTGGCGCCGTGGACAGCGCGCAACTGGGCTGTGTTTCATCGCTTTATTCCGCTGCGCGATAACTTTGGCGCGGAGAACTATGAGGGCAACAGCGATTGGTCCACAGGCTTTCCGTGGGGCCGAACGGTGCCGTTGGAGAACCACCGCATGCTGGCTGAATATGCCGCAATGGGTGAGCCGGCGTGGACTGCGGCGCGCGGAGCGGCTGCGAATGCTTGGATTCATGCACATCCTAAGCAGTTTGCGGCGCTGACTGTGAAGCGCGCGTGGATGTACTGGGCTGGCGTCCCGAAGAGCGTGGAAGAGGCTGGTGTTCTGGAGTACTTCCGTCTGGCCAGTTTTCAGTTTTTGTCGCTGTGCGGATTGTTTGGGGCGGCCTTGGCCGTCCGGAATCGTGCGCCTGCGGCGTGGGTGTTTGCCGCGGCGTTTGTGTTGCTGCCGCTGCCGTACTACGCCGTTACGGTGCAGGCGCGGTTTCGGCATGTGCTGGAGCCGTTGATCTGCGTGCTGGGTGTGTACCTGTTTCAGCGGGCTGAAGCGCGTCGGAAGGCATAAAACGACCGCGCGCATGACGTTTGCCATGCGCGCGGTTCTCAGTCCATAAGAACTATGGTTTAGCGGCGGCCGCCGCCGCCACCATGGAATCCGCCACCGCCACCGCCGCCGCGGAAGGCCGGACCGCCCATGGCGTGCTCGCCTTCCGGACCGTGTCCTGCGTTGCCGATATGACCGCCACCGTCACGCGCTTCATTGCCGTGGAAGTGGTTGTAGGCGGGTTCGCCGCGCCCTGGCAGCGGTCCACGATAGCCGTTGTGCGGGTCGAAGCGGTTATCCACGTGGCCGTAGAAGCCGCGCGGGCCGTGGAACCATGGGCCGGCGCCGATGAACAGGCCGCCATTAAACCAGTCAGGGCCGTAATAGCCATAGGGTGAGCAATCGTAGGGTGCGTAATCGAAGTAGCCGTAAGGACAAGCCGGGGCACCACCGAGGTTGACGCCAACCGAGACCTGGGCGCGATCCGCGCGTGGCGCCGCAGCCATGACACCGGCAGCTACGATTGCCGTGCAACAAAGAGACTTTATCGAGAGCATGGAAACACCTCACCACATAGGGTGCATGACATCAAAACTGCGTTGCTAATACCGTTGCGCCGAATCGAGCCATTCGTCCGGATGGATCTTCACTGCATGGGTAACAGCAGAGGCTTACCATCGTAGGCATGCAACTGACTCCTGTTGAAGTGCGCGTTATCGGGTCTCTGATCGAGAAGGAGATCAGTACGCCGGAGTATTACCCGCTGTCGTTGAATGCGCTGATCGCGGCCTGCAACCAGAAGAGTTCGCGCGATCCTGTGATGACGCTGACCGAGGATGAGGTGCGCGGGGCGCTGCGATCGCTGGAAGATCTGGACCTGGTGTCGGTGGATCATGGCAGCCGTGTGCAGCGGTATGAGCATCGCGCGCGTACGGTCTTTCACTTGCGGCGGGATGAGACGGCACTGTTGTGCCTGCTGCTGTTGCGTGGACCGCAGACTGTGGGAGAGCTGCGTGGCCGGTCTGACCGGCTGTTTCCGTTTGACGATCTGAGCGCGGTGAGTTCGGCGTTGAGCCGCATGAGCGGTCCGGCGGAAGGCCGGCCGGAGGCGATAGCTGTGCTGATGGCTCGCCAGCCTGGAACGAAAGAGCAGCGGTATGCGCACACGCTGGGCGATCCGGAGTTGCCGATTCCATCCGCCGCCGCTGCTTTCGTCCCCGCTGGGACTTCAGGCGAGAGCGCAGACCTTGTGGAGCGTGTGCGCCGTCTGGAGGCTGAGATGGCCGAGCTTCGCGAGACGATACATCGCTTGATTGGGTGAGGTCTGCTTAGACGCGGGAGTGTGAAAAAGGTCGCAAAGTTTCCAGAATCCTATGGTATTCTCTTCGCAATCGTTCGAACTTCAGTTTTGGTTCTTTGCTCGCCCTGCCCAAACGCACTTGCAAAACCGTATTGAGATTCAACGAAACATCAGATGGTCAGGACAGGGACACGGCAATGGAACAGGGTAATGTGAAGTGGTTCAACGATGCCAAGGGCTTCGGATTCATCTCGCGCGATAACGGCGAGGATGTCTTCGTGCACCATACCGCGATTCAGGCTCAGGGCTTCCGCTCGCTTCAGGAAGGTCAGCGCGTGACCTTCAATGTGGTGAAGGGACCCAAGGGCTGGCAGGCAGAGAACGTCACGCCTGCGTAACTGCACGCGCTGAACAGGCGCAACCGGGTACGCAGATCGCACAAGGGCCGGTATAACTGCCGGCCCTTGTCCTGTTTCCGGTACAATCAGGATATTGGCGGCGAGCAGAATCTTCTCCCCACCTTCGCCGTGCCTCGTACTTTTCGCATCTTACTGAATATGCGCCGAGAGAGAGCCTGAAGCCGATGTTCGGCATTGGCTGCTTTGACGGTGTTCCTCAAATCCAAGTTCGTCAGGCCCACCCGGCCCAGGAGCATCCCATACCGATGCGTACTGTTGTTCAAGACAAGTACTTCCTTCGTGATCTACACCGTGAGATCGACCTCTACGACCGCAAGCTGATTCACCTTGTGAAGCACGAGGTGTTCGCGAGCGATGCATTGCGCGACGCTGCCGCTCGCAAGCTCGCCAACAAGCGGGAACAGCTGGCTGAAACCGCTCGCACGCTCGCCGCCTCCGGTATCGAGTTCCAGGAGACAGATTTGCCGCGCTCGTTCCGGCCTGAGGGCTGGGCGGAAGTTTCCGGCATCAATCAGGAAGCCACCGGCGCGCAGACAGCAGTTGCCGTGACGGCGATGGGTGGCGTGGAGCCTGCATCGCATTTCGGCGAGGAGATCGCCCGCCTCCAGCAGCAGGTGCGCGAGCAGGAATCGCCGCTGGCATCGGCGCTTGGCAGCTGGCAGGACGACCTGGCCGCATACAAGAAGCGCCGGCAGAAAGCTGCGATCGCAGCAGCGTAACCACAGTGAGTCTAGCGACGCGGTGACGTACTTCGGTGCGTCGCCGCTTTGCTTTTGGAGCGTTACTTCGCGGCACGGGATTCTCCCGGCGGCACGGTATGCTTGTTCCATGGCATTTGATCTTTACTCCATTCCTTTGACACGTATTGACGGCAGTGTGGGCACGCTTGGCGAGTATCGCGGTAAGGTCCTGCTGATTGTGAACGTGGCCAGCAAGTGCGGCCTTACACCGCAGTACGACGCGCTGGAAAAGACCTACGCGCGCTACCGCGATGCAGGCTTTGAGATTCTCGGCTTCCCGGCGAACGACTTCGCGGGGCAGGAGCCCGGTTCGAACGAAGAGATTGCGCAGTTCTGCCGCAGCACGTTCGGCGCGACGTTTCCAATGTTCTCCAAGGTGACAGTCGTCGGCCCATCGAAGCACCCGCTCTACGCCGCATTGACCGATGAGCTGCCAAGCTCGGAGGGGGATGGCAAGCAGGGCATGATCGATGGCCTGATCAAGTTTGGCGCGCAGCCAAATGAAGAGCCGGAACTGCTGTGGAATTTCGAGAAGTTCCTGATTGGCCGCGACGGTACGGCGGTGAAGCGCTTCTCGCCGGATACGCTGCCGGATTCACCGCAGATGACAGCAGTGATTGAGGCTGAACTGGCGAAACGGTGAGTTTCGTTGCGCGATAAGGGCAAGGCCTTTGGCTATGCCCCTCGGTCCGTTATGGCAGAACGAAGCTCGGGGAGAGCAGTGGCTTCACGTCGGCCCAGTGGATGACTGCGTCGTCCATGAGGACGTAGCGGGGTGAGACGCTGTACTCCGGGTAGCTGATGTGGATGCCGTCGGGCTCCAGGGTCCAGTTGCCCACATTGAGCAGCACCTGCTGGATCTCCTTCGCATCGGGTCCTTTGACCTGATCGTAGATGTATTGTTTCTTGTCGCCTGTCGACATCTGCTTCCAGCACAACTCGGCCATGGCCTGCTTCCATTCGGCGTCGGGACGGAAGACGTCGTCCGCTCGGAGTGCGCGGTGGTCATTGAGTAAGTAGGTCAGGGTTTCCCACTTCTCATAGGGATGCGGCCCACCGTGCGCCATGGCGTTGAGGCTGAGGCCGGTGGTCACGCGGTCGTGCTCGATGCCCTTGAGGTGGACTTCCGCGGTGGCGTCTAGTCCCTCGGCAAGGCTGTCGGTCCACTGGGTGGGTGGGGTTGCGCTGGTGTCGCTGGTAAGGCGGAGGAGACGGAGTTCAACGGCATGATTCCAGGCTGCCCAGTCCTCATCGGTGGTGTCGGCTATGGGCCAGCTGGCCTGGAGTGTGCCGAATCCGGGATATGGGGTGTTGGCGGCTGGCTTGCCGGCTTCGGGTTTGGCCAGGTATTGGGTGCGGTTGAGAAAGCTCAGGCCGTCGCGGCGGGTGACTGCCTTGCGAAGAGTCTTGATGCGTTCCGCATACAGGGAGTGCAGGCAGGCGGCGGTATCGGCGGGCGTCATGATGCCGTCGTTGGCGTGGCAGAGGAGCTGGACCCAGGCGAGCCACTGGACCTGATCGGCGCGCAGGAGGCCGATGCTGGCTGAGGTGAGCTGCGCGAGATCGGCGCGGTAGATGGTGGATAGGGACGCATCCGCCGCGGCGAGCTTGGTGTCGGCACAGATCGCCCTGCCGAGGGCGGTGTCAGGCCTGGAGCAGTCTGTGCTGGCGTGGAGTGCCGGTGTGAGCAGGAGGATGAGAGCGAATACGCAGGCGCGCATGGCATTACTAGATGCCGTTTCTCATGCGTCGTCAATGCCGGCGCAGACGCAGATAAGGGAGGCACAATCGCGCCTCCCTTACCGTGTTTCCTCAGAGTGAATCGTGGTTAGTAGCGGTGACCGTAGGCGTCGTAGCGGGCTTCGTCGTTGCGGCGATGGTCCTGGTTGGCCTTGCCCGCGATGGCTCCGCCGCCTGCGCCGATTGCGCCGCCGATGACCGCTCCCTTGCCGCCGCCGGCAAGAGCGCCGATGCCTGTGCCTGCTGCGCCACCGATGAGCGCGCCCTTACCGGGTCCGATGCCGCTATGGCGGTTGTGCCAGTGTCCGTGGCTGTCGCGGTAGCGGCCGTAGCTCTGTGCGTCCGCGTTTACAGTTGTTCCTGCGACGCCGAGCAGCATGGCTGCTCCAAGCGTGATTGTCGTGATCTTGCTCTTGAAGGTCGTCATATCCATCTCCCTTGCCGCTCCGTTAGTTGCGGTCACAACCTGTTCGGGGAGATAGATGGGTGGCGCGAGAAAAGGGATTGCCTTGATTTCAACTTTGTGAATTGGGCTGGGTTGCCTGTACCCCTCCCCCCTCCCCCTGATTTGTAAAATCGTCTTTTAATTGGGGTTAGCGGAGGAGTGTCTGCAAAATCGTCTTTCGAAAGGGGTTACGGGCAAAATCGTCTTACGAAAGGACTTAGCTGCGGACTTGAGGTTTTCGCGTGGAGGGCTAGTTCTAGTTTAGTGATTGGGGACGTGGAACATGCCAACAAAGTTTGTGGGGTATGTTGCTGTTTCTTCGCGGGTTGACGGCTTCGTGGAATGTACAGGCCTTGACGGGCTTTTCGGCTAGCCGCGTGATTCGTTCCGCGCGGCGCGGTGCTGTCGTTCCATCGTGTGGATTGTTGGGTCGCGCTTGTTTCTTGAATGGAGCTTAACGGCAGGGCTGAAGCCTGCCCCTCCGAAAGAAGTCGCACTTTGCGCGAATGGCTTCGCGTCGCCGTGGTGCAGAGTGTGGGTGAGGGCAAGAAGGAAGCGGCTCCGGCGAAGGCTGCGGACACGTCCGAGCAGCATGGCTTTCTGTACAGCGCGGGCTTCATCCTGGGGCTTGGGCTGATCTCGCCGTTTTACGAACTGGCGACGCAAGTTCGGCAGCGGGTTGATTGGGCTGCTGATTCTGTTCTGGGGCATGCAGGCGGCGTGGAAGCTGATGGCTGCGCCGAAGGTTATGGTGGATGGGCCGTTTGGACTCATCGGCGCGAACTAAGAAATACCCTTTTTCTCGCCTAAGAATCATCTCGCCTAAAGAATCATGTTGTGACGATCACCCGGGAAGAGTATTCTCGGTTTGTCATCGGCCTGGCTGGTGACGCAATGATCGACGACATGTTGGTGCCGAGGCATCGACAGAGGAGAAATGATGAACTACAGCACACGGAACGACCCCAACGCGGGGCGTTTGGTCGAATCTCTACGCCATCTTGGATATGGAAACTATGAGGCTATAGCTGATCTGGTCGATAACTCGATCGATGCCGAAGCCCACAATATCCAAATCAAAATCCAACAAAAGAATAATCAGCTAATGCTCTCCATCTCAGACGACGGGCGTGGAATGTCACGTACAGTCCTTGATGAGGCAATGAAGCTTGGGTCGATGACCGATCGATCGATTGAGTCGGATCTGGGAAAGTTTGGCATGGGACTGGTTACTGCCAGCCTTTCGATAGCCCGCAAGTGCCACGTCATCACACGAGGCGAGGATGGATGCCTATCAAGCGCTTGGGACGTTGACGAGATCATTTCGCAGAATGCGTTTATCAAACACTTCGCTCAGGCGGACTCAGCCGAAGAAGCGATGTTGGACGCAGCAGTAGGAAAATCGGCGACTGGCACACTCGTCCTGTTGTCAAAATGTGACGGAATAACAAACAAAACTACCACTTCGTTCGCTCAAAATCTGCGAGTTCATCTTGGAAGGGTGCATCGCTATTTCATCAATGCCGGACGAAAAGTCGGTGTGAATGATGAACATTGCACTGCTGTAGATCCGCTGCAACTGTCGGACCCAGATACGAAGGTCGTTCTGGATGACTCAATTGCGGTGAAGCTAAAGGATGACAGCAGCGACCGCAACATTGAGAACGTGCGTGTCCGGGTTGTTCTCATACCGGAACTGCCCGTCACCGATCTGGATGTTGGCAAGTCTCTCAAGTCGCAAGGCTTTTACGTATTGAGAAATCAGCGTGAGGTAATGAACGCAGTTACGCTCGACTTCTTTACTAAACACAATGACTTCAATCGGATGCGCGGCGAGATCTTCTTTCCGGGAAGCCTAGATTCTATCGTCGGGATCGAGTTCACCAAAAGACAAGTAGAGTTGGCTCAAAGCCTGCATGACCAGCTGGGAGCCATCTTAATCCCCTTGTGCCGCACCATAAAGCGTCAAGAGGCAACCAAGAAGCGCACACAGCCACCTTCCGAGCAACAGAAATTGCATGCGCAATCAGTGAAGGTAATTTCTGAAAAAGATAAGTTGCTACTCAAACCAAAAGCAACTATTGAGCGGCGATCTTCCCCCGATAAGGATCTTCCACCGCGCACACACGCATTTCCTACGGAGACGAAGGAACGTAAGAATTTCGAACGCACAAGGTTAATCGAATCGCAACTCAATTGCGTCATCCGCGAAGATCGTCTTGGGCCTAATGGGCAAATCTACGAATGCGACATGGAAGGACGGAAGCTAGTCATTAGATACAACATCGAACATCCGTTCTACCAGAGATTCGTCGCGGACCAAGTAGGTGACGCACGCTCAGTAACTGCCACTGATTTTTTGATTTTTAGCATGGCATCTGCCGAACTGAGAGAGCTTGATGAAGGGAACCTGCACGTAGTTAACAACTTCAAATCTGCGTTGTCTGCCAATTTACGAACGTTGCTTAATTAAACTCTCACTATCTACTCACAACAAGGACAGCGTCAATGGGCAGCCCTGTGTCCGTAAGTTAAACGGAAATGGCCGATGCGAAAGCATCGGCCGTTTCAATCTGAAGCACATTCTGCGATTCGGGCCATGGGTACTATTTGCTCTTGGTAGCAATGCTGCATTCCGTCGATATCACGGGATGTACGCCCTATGGTGGCTCGGTCTGCGGCTCATTAGGCCGCACGCTGCTTGACTCGCTCCATGACCTGTTGGATCGTTACGCCATCAAGCCATTGGTGACGGTCGCGGGTGTAGTCGCCGGTGCCGGAACGATAGATACGCAGGAAGCGTGCGAAGCCGTCGATGCCGAGTTCACGCTGCAGGACGTCGAGCGCGTGGGCTTCAAACTGTTCGTCTGTCATCTGGTCTACGGGAGACATAACAGCGACCTCGCAACTAGAAAATTTGTGAAATCAGCCTAGCGCTACCCAAAGCCTTTGCTTGAAATCAACGACTTAGGGGAGCGGCCCCTGATAATTATCTACTTTGAGTAGCCTACTATGACACAGTAAATTTTGTCTGTACCGAACGACATCACAAGTCGAGTGGATTCCGCACGAAACGGGCTGGAACGCCTGGGATGTGCGCGGCGTTTCGCACGAAACGATCGTCTGTTGTGAGCAGGACGCTACAGCCAGCGGCAATCGCCGAGGCGAGATGCAGCGCATCCATTACTTTCACCCCGTAGGCTGCGTATCCAGCCGCCTGTTGCGCGATAGCTGGCGTGAGCTTTTGAGTGAAGCTTGCGCGTGAGATCAGGTCGAGGCCGTCATGACGACGGTCCGCCTCACTATTTTGCAGGATTTCGTCTTCAAGGACATCGCTACTAACCCACTCGTGAACACCAAGACGAACGAGGCGAAGAGCAGCTTGCACTGCAATCGCCTCGTTCTGAATCCTCGTTTGGTTTTGATCGTCGGTGAGACGGCCGAGCGCGCAGTTGTCGAAGTACATTCTCATCTGCGCGCTCGGGCGGGGTTACTGGATCAGCGGCTTGGTTTCGCCTTCTGTTTTGTCGTCTTCGGGTGGGATGGTGACTGCTGCTGCTACCTTGTCTGCGTCGTCGAGGTCGAGGAGTTTTACGCCCATGGTGGCTCGGCCTGCGGCTCGGATGGTTTTGGTATCGATGCGGATGATTTTGCCGAACTGGCTGATGACCATGAGTTCGGTGGTTTCGTCGACGAGCTGGATGCTGCTGACCTTGCCGATTTTTGGCGTGGTGCGCATGTTGATGACGCCCTTGCCGCCGCGGGACTGGAGGCGGTAGGCGTCGACGTCAGTGCGCTTGCCGAAGCCGTTTTCGCTGACGGTGAGGATGAGGCAGGGCGTGATGCCGAGCTGCTTGTCGAGGGCTTCGAGGCGGCCGGAGCTTGCCTCGGGCGCGGCGGCTTCGACGACGGTTTCGGTGGGGTCGCCTTCGAGTTCGAGGGGGGTGTTGGACTTGGCGCGGGCTAGCTCGTCGATGGCGGATTGGACTTGTTGAACCATCGGAATGCCGTTCTTCGTTGTTCGTTTTTCGTTGCTCTCGTTGGCGGCGTCGATCTTTGCGGCGAACTCCAGGCGCTTGCGGTTGCGGCTGGCTTCGCTTGGGGTGACGGCTACGCCGATGACGTAGTCGGACTTGCGGAGGGTAATGCCCTTGTTGCCGCCGGCGTTTCGGCCCATGGGGCGCAGGCCTCCGGACTTTTCAGGGTCATACTTTTCTTCGAAGCGGATGGCCATGCCCTCGCGGGTGGCGAGGAACACCACATCATCTCCAGACGTGACGCGGACGGCGATGAGTTCGTCGTCCTTGTCGATGTTGATGGCGATGATGCCGCGGGCCATGACGTTGGAGAAGTCGACGAGCGGGGTCTTTTTGACGATGCCTTCGCGGGTGGCGAAGAAGACGTACTTGCCCTGCTCTTCAAGGTCGCGGACGGCGAGGTAGCTGACGATTTTTTCGCCGGGCTGGAGGGCGAGCATGGAGGCCATGTGCTTGCCCTTGCCCGCGGCGCCAACGTCGGGGATTTCGTAGATCTTCATCCAGAAGACGCGGCCGGTGTTGGTGAAGAAGAGCAGGAAGGCGTGGGTGCTATCGATGATGAGCGAGGCGACGAAGTCTTCTTCGCGCGTCTTCATCCCCAGGCGTCCCGTGCCACCGCGGCGCTGCTGGCGGTAGATGGAGATGGGCGTGCGCTTGAGGTAACCGGAGTGCGAGACGGTGACGGCTACCTGCTCGTCGGCGATGAGGTCTTCCAGCTGGAGCTCGGCGGTTTCATCGACGATCTGGGTGCGGCGGACGTCGCCGTACTTGTCGCGAATTTCGGTGAGCTCGTCGACGATGACGGAGCGGAGCTTGGACTCGGAGGCGAGGATGGACTCGTAGTAGGCGATGTTGTCGCGTACCTTGGCGAGTTCGTTGAGGAGCTCGTCGATCGAGAGCTGTGTGAGTCTGTAAAGCTGCAGTTCGAGGATGGCGTCGATCTGGCGGTAGCTGAGGATGAGCGTGCCGGCTGCGCCTGCGGGAGCTGTGGCGGTGCCGAGGAGCGTCTTGTCGATGCCGTACTTGGCTGCGTCGAGGTTGACGCCGGCGAGTTCGGTGCCGCGCAGGTTGATGCTGCGGCCGGAGAAGAAGGTGAAGAGGTTCTCGCGGGCGTCGGCGCGGTTGTTGCTGTTGCGGATGATGCGGATGACCTGGTCGAGGTGGTCGAGCGCGATCTGCAGGCCGAGCAGTGTGTGTTCGCGCTCGCGGGCCTTGCCGAGGAGGAAGGCGGTGCGGCGGCGGACGACATCGATGCGGTGCTCGATAAAGGCACGGATGGCGTCGGGCAGCGGGAGTTCGCGCGGCTGGCCGTTGTGGACGGCCAGGAAGATCATGCTGAAGCTCTCCTGCATGGAGGTGTTTTTGAAGAGCTGGTTCAGGACGATCTCAGGCTGCGCGCCGCGCTTGAGCTCGATGACGATGCGCATGCCGTCGCGGTCGGACTCGTCGCGGACGTCGGAGATGTCATCGATGATCTTTTCCGTCACAAGCTCGGCGATGCGCTTGATGAGGTTGTTCTTGTTGACCTGATAGGGGATTTCGCTGACGATGATGGACTCGCGGCCACCTTTGAGGTCTTCCGTGGAGCACTTGGCGCGCATGAGGAAGCGGCCGCGGCCCGTGCGGTAGGCCTCGCGGATGTTGCGCTTGCCGAAGATGAAGCCGCCGGTGGGGAAGTCCGGGCCCTGCACGTGCTGCATGACGATATCGAGCTCCTGGTCGCGGCTGAGGCCGGTGGAGTTTACGAGCGTGATGGCGGCGTTGATGATCTCGGTGAGGTTGTGCGGCGGGATGTTGGTCGCCATGCCGACGGCGATGCCGGAGCTGCCGTTGACGATGAGGTTGGGGAACTTTGCCGGTAGAACCGTGGGCTCGAGCGTGGACTCGTCGTAGTTGGGCGTGAAGTCGACGGTGTCCATGTCGATGTCGGCGAGCATTTCACCGGCGATCTTCTGGAGGCGGGCCTCGGTGTACCGCATGGCGGCCGGCGGGTCGCCGTCCACGGAGCCGAAGTTGCCCTGGCCGTCGACGAGGGGATAGCGCATGCTGAAGGGCTGCGCGAGGCGGACCATGGCGTCGTAAATGGCGGAGTCGCCGTGCGGGTGGTAGTTGCCCATGGCGTGGCCCACGACCTTGGCGCACTTGGTGTACTTTTTGTTGGCCTGCAGACCCATCTCCTGCATGGCGTACAGGATGCGGCGATGCACGGGCTTGAGGCCGTCGCGGACGTCCGGCAGGGCGCGGCCGATGATGACGGACATCGAATAATCGAGGTACGACCGGCGCATCTCCTCCTCAATGTTGATGGGCAGCATGAAGAGCGCGCCGGGGCCGGTGGAACCGGGAGGCGTAGCGCCGCCGTCAGCGCCGGAGGCTGCCTGGATTTCGTTTGCTTTTTCTTCGTCGTTGGGGCCGAGGGGAAGCGGGTTCTGATCGTCTGCCATGTCTGGCTTAAGTATAACTGGCGGATGGTCTCGGATAGACTTGCCGGAGCTATGCGAAGCAAAGAGAAAAGGGTGATTTCCCGCTTCTTTCCAGCCATGCTCCTAGCACACTGACGTACAAGGGAGAGTCCAATGATTTCCATTGCAATTGTGTACTGTGCGGTGTTGATGGCTGGGCTGGTTGCGGGTCTGCTGTTTGGCACCGTGATAGAGCATGAGCAGCTAAAAGTGCTGCCAGCGAAGCCATGGGTGCTGGCGCGGCAAAGCATCGATGCGGTGTTTAGCCGGGTGATGCCGTGGCTGTGGAATACAACGCTGCTGCTGCTGGCCGCGGCGGCATACCTGAGCCATGATCGTGCGCGGTGGTTGTTTGGGGCAGGCGCTGTGATCCTGGTGGTAGGGATTGTGGTGACGCTTGTGATTGAGGTGCCCTTGAACAAGCAGATTGCTGCCTGGACGCAAGAGACGATTTCGCCGGAGTGGGCGAGCGTGCGGGACCGGTGGGTGCGGTTCCACGCAGTGCGGACGGTTGCGGGTGTGGTTGCGTTTGCGAGTGCGCTGGCGGGGTTGATGGCTCGGTAGGTTTCGGTTCTTAGCTTGTCCTTGCGGGTGCATGTTGTGACTGCTGCCATGCGTTCCCAGCCGGTTGCTGTTGACTGCGGCCTTGGGTTTGGTGTGTTCTGCTGTTACCTGAGGTGATCCAGCGTGGAGTTGGCACTTGCGTCGCCGGTCCGTTCGTCGAGCTCGAAGCGCGGGGCCACGCCTTCGCATCTCCGGATTGGACCGGTGGCGGACAGCTATGAGCGCGATGCGGAGCGGGTGGCAGCGTCGATTGGCCAGGGCGGTTGGATGGGCGGGAGTGCGGGAGATGCTGGAGCGGCAGGAACTCCAGGATTGTTGTCGCCTGGCATCTCGCCTGGAATTTCGTCGCGGGGTGGAGGTGGGCCGCTGCAACGCTGCGCCTGCGGGAAGGGCTCGGACGAGGGTGGTGCGTGCGAGAGCTGCAAGGCGAAGGACGCAGGTCTGCAACGGGATGCGACTGGGACTGCGGGCGGTTATGCTCCGGCAGTAGTGCACGATGTGCTGCGGTCGCCGGGGCAGCCGTTGCAGGCGAAGACGCGTTCGTTCTTTGAGTCGCGACTTGGGTTTGACTTCAGCAAGGTGCGTATCCATGCGGATGAGCGGGCCGGCGCGTCGGCGGATGCGGTGCGGGCGCGAGCGTATACCGTGGGCGATCACGTGGTGTTCGGCAGGAACCGGTATGCGCCGGAGAGTCCTGCAGGCCGGCAACTGCTGGCGCATGAACTGACGCATGTGATGCAGCAGACGGACGGTGGCGGCACGGGGACACTGCAGCGCGCGCCGCTGGCGCAGACACCGGAAGAGAAGCAGGTGGCTTGCGTCGTTCGTCTTGGAGGGTGTTCTGGAGGTGCGGAGGGCCGGCCCGGCGGCGTACCCGAAGAAAAGGATTTTGCGACCTACAACAAGGAGTGCCGCGCCGGTTCAGGGTATAAGGGGCCGGACCTGCAGCCGACCGACGATCAATGCAAGGACCCGCCGCGCGAGGCTCTTTCCACCGCGGAAAAGGTGCTGCTTGGGATTTTTGGGATTGTGGGCGCGGGTGCTGTGATCGCGACGCTTGTCGTCGCCGGCACTGTGGCGATTCCGGTGGCGATCGCGGCAGTGGGCGATGCCGCGCTTGCGGCGACGGGCATTTATCTTTCCAACGCCATCGTGGTGAACCAGGTAGGCGTGTTCGCCGTGGGTTTGATTCTGTCGTTTGACGGAAACCCGAAGGCTCTGGTGGAAACCGCAGCGAACGATCCACTGTTTGCCGCGTACCTGGCTGGAGAAGTGTACCTGCTGCATTGTGATGTGCAGATTGCGAGTGGACCGGTACGGAAGGCAACGGTGCCGGTAAGAATTCTGCCGCCGGAAGAGCAGAGCACACCCTCGACCATCCGCGTGCGCACGGCTGGGCCGCCGGTGTTTGAAGGCGAGGCGCCGGAAGCGGCTCCGCAGCAGCCTGCGGCGCCCAAGGCTGCGACACCTGAAGCGAGCAGCCCACCTGCACCACCGCCGAGCACGCCTAAGCCGAGTGCTCCGGCTGCTCCAAAGGCGGCTGCGCCGCCACGTGCTGCGCAACCGGCACGTCCGGCGGTCGATCCGGATGTCGACGCGGACGTGGAGCAAGGCATTGTTGAGGAGCCCGAGGCGACACGACGCCCGACACCGAAGCCCAGAATTCCCGCTCCTGCGACGCGCGGCCTCGCCGCCGCCGCACGAGAGCGTTTCAACACGTTGCGTGCGGGGTATGCGGCGCGGCTTGGGGTGAGGGCAGGCGGCCAGGTTCACCACGCGATTGAGCTGCAGGTGCTGGATCTCTTTCCGGGTGCGTATACAGAGGCTGAGTTGAACGCGTTTTCCAACATGCGGGGGATTCCGCCAGAGGATGCCGGACGCATGCAGTTACACAACGGGAAGATTCGCGAGGTTCAGGATCGGCACTATCGCTCGCTCAACCAGAAGATCACGCAGGAGAACCTGACGCCGGGTACACCCGAGTACAGAAATACGGTGCGATCGTATCTGGAGAGCACCAAGGGCGAGATCGACCATTTGTATGGGCAATTCTTCTCCGAGCAGAGAGCGGCGCCGCAGCCGCCTTCTGGCTCGACACCCACACCGCCTTCTGGCTCGACACCACCTTCGGGTTCGACACCGACACCGTAGAACCTGGTCTTGCAGGTCATGCGATGCAGGCAGGCCCGGCGATTGCCGGGCCTTCTTCTTTTGCTTCGCGGCTTTGATCAAGCAGTGGTGCGCTGCTGCGCGCTAAGGGCGCGACACGCTCTCGCTTGTGTTCATGCCGTTGTATTGGTAGATGAACAGTTGTTGTTCGAGCGGGCGGGCGAAGTGATAGCCCTGGGCTTCGTCGCAACCTTGGGCAGTGAGGAATTTCAGCTGGTCAAGGGTTTCCACGCCTTCGGCGAGGACGGAGACGCCGAGGCCGTGGGCCATGGCGATGATAGCGGTGATGACGGCTTCGTTGTTGGGGTCGGTAACGACGTTGCGGACGAAGGACTGGTCAATCTTAAGGCGGTCGATGGAGAAGCGGGTGATGTAGGACATGGAGGAGAAGCCCGTGCCGAAGTCGTCAATGGAGACGCGAACGCCGAGGTCGCGGACCTTTTCGAGGAGGCCGAGTGAGTCTTCCGAGTCCTGCATGAGGATGTTTTCGGTGATTTCAAGTTCGAGGCAGCCTGGGGACAGGCCGCTGGCGGCGAGCGCGGTTTCAATGTTGCGGAAGAGGCCCTTGTCCTGGAACTGGCGCGGAGAGATGTTGACCGCGATGGTGAGGCGTTTGCCAAGTGCGGCGGAGATGCGGACGGCGTCGGCAGTAGCGCGATGCAGGACCCAGTTGCCGATGGGCACGATGAGGCCTGTCTCTTCCGCAAGCGGGATGAAATCGGCGGGCATGACAAGGCCGTGGTCTCTGCGACGCCAGCGGAGCAGGGCTTCCATGCCGGTGCATTCGCCGGTCTGGAGGGAGAACTGGGGCTGGTAGTGGAGGTCGAGCTCGTCGCGCTCGATGGCGAGACGGAGGTTGGCTTCGAGCTGGAGCTTCTCGAGCGTGGCGTGCTTCATGTTCTCGGTGTAGATGTAGACCTGGTTTTTGCCGGAGGTCTTGGAGCGGTAGAGCGCGATGTCGGCGTTTTTGAGCATGGTGACGGGATCTGCGCCAGCGCCGTCGCTGCAGATGCCCATGCTGGCGGTGACGAAGAGTTCCTGGTGGTTGACGACGATGGAGGATGACAGGCTGGTGAGGAGTGTCTGTGCGAGATTGGTGGCGGCTTTCGCGTCGCGCAGATCGGTGAGGATGACGACGAATTCATCGCCGCCCATGCGTGCGACAGTGTCGGTGGCGCGCACGCCGTCGCGAAGGCGCTGTGCGATGGTGACGAGGACTTCGTCGCCGGCCTGGTGGCCAAGGGAATCGTTGATGCGCTTGAAGTTGTCGAGGTCGATCATGATGACGGCGACGCCCTGGTAATAGCGCTGGGCGCGTGCGAGCGCAAGGTCGAGGCGGTCGCGGAAGAGCACGCGTGTGGGCAGGCCGGTGAGGGCGTCGTGGGTGGCGACGTGGCGGAGGTACTCCTGGCTGCGGAGGCGTTCGGTGATGTCGAAGGCGGTGAAGATGTTGCCTTCGATGCCGTTGCCGCCGTAGTTTGCGGAGACCGTGAGATGGACGGGAATGGTGGAGCCGTCCTTGCGGACGAAGGTCCAGTCGCCCTCGTCGACGAGGCCTTTGCTGGCCTTTGCGGTGAGCGTATCGGAGTCGGGCGCGATGGTCATGCCCATCTCGGCGGAGGTTTCGGCGGCGTGCACGAGGAGTTCGTGCTGGTCGACGAGGATGTTGACGCTTTGCTTTGCGATGAGTTCGCCGGCGGTGTACCAGAGCATGCGCTCCGAGGCGGGATTGGCGGCGACGATGCGGCCTTCTTTGTCGGTAACGATGATGCTGAAGGACGAGCTGTCGATGATGGAGCGGGTGAAGGCGTGTGCGCGTTCACGCTCGACCTGCGCGGTTTTGGAGGTGGCGGCATCGGTCACCATTTTGCGAATGTAGGGAGCGAGCGGCGGCAGCAGGCAGGCGGTGGTTGCGGAAGCGGCGGCGGTGATGAGCTTGAGGTCGCCCGAGAGCCAATAGAAAGGATGCCAGAGGACGATGATGTCCATGAGGTGCGTAAAGCCGCAGGCGACGATGAAGATGGCGAAGGCGCTGAACATCCAGCCGAAGGGGATTTCGCGGCGGTTGTTATAGGCAATGTAGGTGAGGATGGACGCAATGGCGCAGTAGGACAGAAAGATGACGCTGTCGGAGACGATGTTGAGCGTGAGTAACTGCCTGTCCCACATGTAGCAGACGCCATGGGGCAGATAGCTTGAGGAGAAGGCGCGCGTTACCGCCCTGGGTATGACAGAGAGCGTACCGAGCAGGACAGGAATGGACGCGAGTGCAAGGAGCCACTTACGGGAGGGCATCGCTCGCAGCCTGGGTTGTGGGGTGAGGCCTGGCGTGTGTGCTGGCATGGCGCTTGGCATGGGTGCTGAAAACCTCAGTGGATGTCTGGATGAGCGCGAAGCCACCTGTATCGCGCATGACGCGTGAACTCAGGCATGTGCACAGGTGCATCACAGCGCATGCCGAGATGGGGATTCGGAGGCGCTTGCACGGCGCATCCTGACTTTCTCCGTTGCGTGCCACCGTATCACGTTTCCGCACGATATTGGATGGAAGTTACTGAGGCGATGGATCATACCGGATGCCTCCCACTGGATATGCCGCGTTGAAGGCGAGTGTTGACGCACGCTGATGCGAGATGCGTCCGGTGGTGGACATTATTCTCTCAGCAGAGTTGCGATGAGGATGTAGTTTGCGCCAGATTTTTGTGCGTTATGGTGGAGTGATCCAAGGAGAGTTGCCCTATGCGGTTGGCGGCTGTTTGTGCGAGAAGACGGAGGCATGTATGCCTCCGTCTTGCTTTCCGGATGGAAGATGCCGACTGTTCGGTGGAGGATACATCCCGGCGAAGGTGTTTGCACTCGTACTCTGTGACGGGATTGGCTGACGCCGGCTCGATGCGAGGGGAATCTCTATGTTGCTTGTGATTTTGATTGTGTTGTTGCTGGTGGTGGGTGGCGGCGGCTACTACATGGGGCCGGGAGTTGGGTATTACGGCGGCGGCGGATTAGACCTGATTATCCTGCTGGTCATTTTGTACCTGGTGTTTGGGCGTAGCCGGAGCTTGTAGGCCGGACGACATTTTCGGGCTTACGTGTCCGCGGCTAGGTTCAAGCGTGGATAGCGCGTGCCTTCAGTTCTCATCTGCATGACAGACCGCTAACCCAGGACTTTGCCCTGGGCTAATACCTTGCGGGCATTCAGCTCGCAACGCCGGAACAGATAAAAGGGATGCGATTTGATCGCATCCCTCTTTGTTTGTGCGTCTGGCTTGTATGTCTTGCCAAGTTTTTGTTGCTTGCGGCCTGATTCGGCGGCTGTGCTTAGTCGCCCGCGGCCGGCATGGGCTGCATGCCGTGGCCTGCTTCCGCTGCGGCTTTGCGCTTGTTGCTCCAGCGGGCGATGCGTGCGCGCCAGCGGTCGAAGTAGAGGTAGACGACGGGCGTGGTGAAGAGGGTGAGGCACTGCGAGACGACGAGGCCGCCGACGATGGTGATGCCAAGGGGCTTGCGGAGTTCTGAGCCGACGCCGTTGCCGAAGGCGAGCGGGAAGCCGCCGAGCATGGCTGCCATGGTGGTCATCATGATGGGGCGGAAGCGCAGCAGGCATGCCTGGTAGATGGCTTCCTCGGGGCTCTTGCCCTGTTCGCGCTCGGCGACGATGGCGAAGTCAATCATCATGATGGCGTTCTTCTTCACGATGCCGATGAGCAGGATGATGCCGATCATGGCGATGACGGAAAGGTCCATCTGGGTGAGGAGCAGGGCGAGGACCGCGCCCACGCCTGCGGAGGGCAGCGTGGAGAGGATGGTGATGGGATGGATGAAGCTCTCATAGAGGCAGCCCAGCACGATGTAGACGGCGGTGAGCGCGAGCGCGATAAGGATGGGTTGCGAAGAGAGTGAGTCCTGGAAGGCAGCCGCGGTGCCCTGGAAGCCGCCGTTGATGGTGGCCGGCATGCCGATGGAGTTTCGGGCTGCGGTGATGGCTTCCGTGGCCTGGGAGAGCGAGACGCCGGGCGCGAGGTTGAACGAGAGCGTTGCTGCCGGTGATAGGCCCTGGTGGTTGACCTGCAGCGGGATGCGCTGCATTTCAAAGTGGGTAATGGCAGAGAGCGGCACCTGTGTGCCGGTTGAGGTGCGGACGTAGATTTGGCGCAGAGCCTCCGGCGTTTGCTGCCACTGGGGAGCTACTTCCATGACGACGTGGTATTGATTCAGAGTTTTGTAGATGACAGAAACCTGGCGCTGGCCGAAGGCGGAGGAGAGCGTCTGGTCGACGTCGAGCGCCTGCACGCCCAGGCGGGAGGCGGTATCGCGGTCGATGACGAGCTTGGTTTCGAGGCCGTGCTCCTGCTGGTCGGTGGCGACGTCGCGGAGTTCAGGCACACGTTGCATGGCTTCCATCATGAGCGGCGACCAGTGGTTGAGGTCGGCGACGGAGTCGGCGGTGAGCGTGTACTGGTACTGCGTTGCCGTTTGGCGGCCGCCGATATTGAGTTCCTGTTGAGACTGCAGGAAGGTCTGTACGCCGGGTGTCGTGGAAAGGCGCGGGCGCAGACGGTTGATGATCTGATCGGCGTTGGCTTTGTCTTGACGCTCATCCAGAGGCTTGAGTGAGACGTTCATATTGCCGCGGTTGACCGCACCGCCGAAGCCACCGGAGCCTACTGAGGCCATGACGTTCTCGACATCGGGATCGCTCTTCAAGACGTTTGCCGCGATGATTGCCTTCTCCTTCATAGCGAGGAAGGAGACGTCCTGCTGGCCCTGAATCTGGCCGCCGAGACGGCCTGTGTCCTGCTGCGGGAAGAAGCCTTTGGGAACGAGGACGAAGAGCCAGATATTGAGGCCAAAAGTGATGAGCCAGATGAGCATGACCGGCCACTGGTGGCGCAACACCCAGCGAAGTCCCATGTCGTATTCGTTGGCCAGCCAATTGAAGGCGCCTTCGCTCATGCGGTAGAGCCTGCCGTGTTTCTGCGTGTCATGGGGCTGCAGGAAGCGCGCCGACAACATGGGTGTTGTTGTGAGGGAGACGACGAGCGACATCAGGATGGAGATCGAGAGGGTGACGGCAAACTCGCGGAAGAGACGTCCGACGATGCCGCCCATCATGAGGATGGGGATGAAGACGGCGATCAGGGAGATCGACATGGACATCACGGTGAAGCCGATTTCCTTGGAGCCGACCATGGCTGCGTGATAGGGATCGAGTCCCTCTTCGAGGTGGCGCGTGATGTTCTCGATGACGACGATGGCGTCGTCCACCACAAAGCCGGTGGAGATGGTGAGTGCCATGAGCGAGAGATTGTCGAGCGTGTAGCCCAACAGGTACATGATGCCGAAGGTGCCGAGGATGGAGAGCGGCACGGAGACCGACGGGATGAGCGTGGAGCGGATTTCGCGCAGGAAGACGAAGACGACCAGCACAACGAGCACGATGGTGAGCAGCATCGTGTTGGTGATGTCTTTGACGGACGCGCGCACCGTCTGGGTGCGGTCGAGGGCGACCTGCAGATGGATAGCGGGGGAGATGGACGCCTGCAGCATCGGCAAGATTTTGAGTACGTTGTCCACGGTGTCGATGACGTTGGCGCCGGGAGACTTGAAGACTGTGATCTGGATGGACGGTACGCCGTTGGTGATGCCGTAGTTCTGATTGTTTTCGTTGGCGTCGAGTACATCGGCGACATCGCCGATGCGAACGATGCCGTAGGAGGGCGTGCTGCTGGTGGCTACGTTGGACTTGGCAGGGTCTGTCTGCGCGGAGGTGAAGCCGGCGGTGTTGTCCAGGTTTGCGGTCTTGTTGGTGACGGTGGTGGCGGCGCTATTGGACGTGAGGGCGCTGGCGACGCTGGCGGCGAGGCCATTGTTCGCGGTGGCGTTGGTGATGGATCCGCGGCTGGTGCCAATGACCAGAGGCATGTAGTTCGACGCGCCGAAGACCTGGTCGGTGGTACTGACGGACCAGCGCTTTTCAGGTCCGTTGAGATAGCCGGTGGGGCGGTTGACATTGATGGTTTGAACGGCTGCGGCGAGCTGGGTGAGCGAGAGATTATTGGCCGTGAGCTGGTTCGGGTTGACTTCAAGACGAACTGCGGGCTTGGATGAACCGCCGACGTTGACCTGGCCGACGCCGGCGACGGTGGCGATCCTCTGATCGAGGATGGAATCTGCTGCGTCGTACAGAGCCGGGACGGGCAAGGTTTCGCTGGTGAGCGCGAGGATGAGAATGGGCGCTTCCGACGGGTTGACCTTGCGGTAGGTGGGGTTCGACGGCAGATTTGCCGGCAGCTGCGCGCGCGCGGCGCTGATAGCGGCCTGAACATCCCGCGCGGCGCCGTTGATGTCACGGTTGAGATCGAACTGCATGACGATGTTCGCCGAGCCCAGAGACGATGTGGAGGTCATCTGGTTGATGCCGGCGATACGGGAGAACTGGCGTTCGAGCGGCGTGGCAACTGCCGATGCCATTGTCTCCGGGTCGGCGCCGGGAAGGCCGGCGTTGACGTTGACTGTCGGGAACTCGACGGCAGGCAGCGCTGCGACGGGCAACATCTTGTAGGCAACGGCGCCGGCAAGGATGATTGCGACGGAGAGCAGAAAGGTGGCGATGGGGCGCTGGATGAACGGCGCCGAGAAGTGGACGCCGCCGAGACCGCCGAGCGGTTCCTGCTGTTCCATGTTTCGCTGATTCAAGGCCTCGTCGTGCGCGGAGGCGTGATCTGTTGGGGCGTGACCACCGGCCACGTTGGCGCCGTGCAGACGTGCGAGGTCGCCGGGCTGTGTGTGGTCGGTCGGGTCTTTATCCCCGGGTTCTAAAAAAGAGTTCATCGGGTCTGGTCCCTGAATGCTGGTTTAGACGAAGTCATCACTAGTCTCCATGCGCGTACTGCGGTTCGCCGTCGTGGAGGTGCTTCTGCAATTCCTTGTCGGCCCTGTCGGTGCCCAGGTAGCGGCGTCCGATGCGGTCGAAGAAGAGGTAGACGACAGGCGTGGTGAAGAGTGTGAGTACCTGCGAGACGATGAGGCCGCCGATGATGGTGATGCCGAGCGGCCGGCGCAGCTCAGACCCGGTGCCCGTGCCGAGCGCCAGTGGAACGCCGCCGAGCAGCGCTGCCATGGTGGTCATCATGATGGGACGGAAGCGCAGGAGGCAGGCCTGGTAGATGGACTCTTCGGGCGTCTTGCCGCCTTCACGCTCGGCTTCGAGGGCGAAATCGATCATCATGATGGCGTTCTTTTTCACGATACCGATGAGCAGGATGATGCCGATGAGCGCAATGACCGACAGGTTGGTGCCGGTGAGGAAGAGCGCAAGGATAGCGCCGACGCCTGCGGAAGGCAGGGTGGACAGGATGGTGATGGGGTGGATATAGCTCTCATAGAGCACGCCCAGTACGATGTACACCGTGATGAGCGCGGCCAGGATGAGGATGGGCTCGTTGGAGAGGGAAGCCTCAAACGAGGCAGCTGTGCCCTGGAAGTTGGCCTGGACGGAGAGCGGCATGTTCAGATCTTTTTCCGCCTTGCGAACGGCATCGACGGCATCGCCGATGCTGTAGCCGGGGGCCAGGTTGAACGATAGGTTGACGGCCGGGAACTGCCCCAGGTGCGAGATGGCCAGGGTTGTTGGGCGGGTGACCAGGTGGGTGAAGGTGGACAGCGGCACCTGTGTGCCGTTCGCACTTTTGACGTAGACATCGCCGAGCGCAGCCTCGTTCCTCCCGAAGGCTGGTGCGACTTCCAGGATGACGTGGTACTGGTTTTGCTGGGTGTACATGGTGGACACCTGGCGCTGGGCGAACGCGTCATCGAGGGTGTCGTCAATGTTCTGGGGCGTGATGCCGAGGCGTGAGGCAGTGTCGCGATCAATGACGAGCTGCGCCTCCAGACCTTCGGTGGTGATGTCAGTGGCTACATCCGCCAGCTGCGGCAGCGAGCGGAACTTGGCCAGGATGCGATTGGACCATTCGACGAGTTCCGTGGAGCTGGCGTCTTCAATGGAGTACTGGTACTGCGTACGCGAGGTCTTGTTTTCGACGGTAAGATCCTGCAATGGCTGCATGTAGGCCTTGATGCCCTCGACCTTGTCGAGCCGCTGCTGCAGATTGCGGATGATCTGGGTGGCGTCGTTCTTACGGGTTTCGCGGTCCCTCAGGTTGATCTGGATGCGGCCCGAGTTGAGCGTGTTGTTGGTTGCGTCGATACCGATGAAGGAGGAGAGCGATTCGACGTCGGGGTCGAGCAGGATGGCATTGGCGAGCGCCTGCTGGCGCTGGCTCATGGCAGGGAAGCTGATGTCCTGCGGAGCGTCGGTGATGGCGAGGATGACGCCGGTATCCTGCACGGGGAAGAAGCCCTTGGGAACGATTTTGTACATGTACAGCGTGAGTACGAAGGTGCCGAGGGTGACGAGCAGGGTCATGGTCTGGTGGCGAAGGACGAAGCGAACCCCGACGGCATACTTGGCGATGACCCAATTGAAGAAGTCTTCGGAGACTTTGTAGAACCTGCCCTTCTGGTCTTCCGGCGTGTGCTTCAGCAGCTTGGCGGCCATCATGGGCGTCAGGGTGAGTGAGACGACTGCGGACACGAGAATGGTGACCGAGAGGGTGACGGCGAACTCGCGGAAGAGGCGCCCGACGATGTCGCCCATGAAGAGCAGCGGGATGAGCACGGCGATAAGCGAGACGGTGAGCGAGAGGATGGTGAAGCCGATCTGCTCGGACCCCATGAGCGCCGCGTCCAGCGGCGTGTGCCCTTCTTCCAAGTAGCGATCGATGTTTTCCACCATCACGATGGCGTCATCCACAACGAAGCCTGTCGAGATGGTGAGCGCCATCAACGAGAGGTTGTTGAGCGAGTAGTTGAGCATGTACATCACGCCGAAGGTGCCGATGATGGAGAGCGGCACGGCGATGGACGGAATGATGGTGGCTCGCCACGAACGCAGAAACAGGAAGATAACAATGACGACGAGGACGATGGTGAGGATGAGTTCGAACTGAACGTCCTTGACGCTGGCGCGGATGGTACCGGTACGGTCGGTGAGCGTTTCCAGCTTGACGGAGCCGGGAAGCGTGGCTTGCAGCTTGGGCAGCAGGGCTTCAATGCGGTCCACAACGCCGATGATGTTGGCGCCGGGCTGCCGCTGGATGTTGATGATGACCGCCGGCTTGGTGTAGGCAGGCTCGCCGTCTTCCGAGGAGCGGCCCATCCAGGCGGCCTGGAAGCTGTTTTCCGGCGCATCGGTGGCTACGGCAATGTCAGACAGGCGAACGGGCGAGCCATCGCGATAGGCGACGATGACGTTCATGTAGTCTTTCGCCGAAAGCAGTTGATCGTTCGCGCCGATGGTGAAGCTCTGGTGGATGCCGTTGAGGTTGCCCTTGGCCTGATCGACGTTGGCGGAGGCGAGCACGGTGCGGATGTCTTCGAGCGCCAGGCCGTAGCCGGCGAGCGCGGTGGGGTTGGCCTGGATGCGGACGCCGGGTTTCTGGCCGCCGGCGATGGAGACAAGGCCCACGCCGGAGAGCTGCGAGATCTTGTTGGCGAGGACGGTGTCGGCGAGATCTTCAACCTTGGTGAGCGGGAGGGTGGAGGAGGTAAGCGCGAGGGTCAGGATGGGCGCGTCAGCCGGGTTGACCTTGTTGTAGATCGGCGGGTTGGGCAGATCGGTGGGCAGGAGCTGCTGGGCGGCGTTGATGGCCGCCTGGACGTCCTGCTGTGCGACGTCAATGGATTCGTTGAGGTTGAACTGGAGCGTGATGATGGAGCCGCCGCCCGAGGAGACGGAGGTCATCTGGGTGAGGCCGGGGATCTGGCCGAACTGGCGTTCGAGCGAACCGGTGACTGCGGATGTCATCACGGCGGGCGAGGCGCCCGGATAGTACGTCTGCACCTGGATGGTGGGGTAATCCACCTGCGGCAGAGCGGAGACGGGCAGCTGCGTGTAGGCGACCATGCCGGCCAAAACGATGGCGATCATGAGCAGTGCAGTGGCGACCGGGCGGAGAATAAATGGCCGGGACGGACTCATACGCGGAGGCTCCGGAGATGCGGTATCCGGCCCATTTCCTTTGTCGCGGATGCGTCTCGCGTGCCAGGAGGGGCCGTGGTTCGTTTGTATCCGGACGCACCGGACAGTTGCGCCCCGCCGTCACCCTGGATATGAGGTGAAAACGGGGCTCCTCTGCTTGCTTCGCCGCGTCGTGCCGGCATGAACTGTGCCGCGGGGTCCGGCCGGTTAGGCCTTGCCTGCAGGCCGTACTAGTTTGCGGCGCCGGCGTCTGGCCGGTGGCGATGACCGCCCTGCCCATTGCCGCCACCCTGTCCGTTCCCGCCACCCGCGCCATCACCACGATGATGCGGGCCGCCTTGTCCGCTTCCTGTTGCGGCGTCACCGCCGTCGCGTGTGCCATATCCTCCAGCACCCGGACCGCGTCCGGCGCCTGGGGCATGGGCGCCGGCAGTTGCGTCAGCGCCTGGAACGCCGCGATTGCCACGGCCGCCGGGTCCGGGAGCTGCGTCCGCACCGGGAGCAGCAGCGCCGCCGGGTCCACCACCGGCGCGGGCTGCGTTGCGTGCCGCCACCATGTCGTCTGACGGACGCGGGATGACGCGGCTGTTGTTCTGCAGCTTCTCCTGGCCGTCGGTGACAACCTGCTGGCCGGGTGTGAGGCCGCTCTTGATAATGACGAAGTTACCCTGCGTGCTGTCTAGAACGACATTGGTGACACGCACGGGGTACGCGGTTTGCGGGCCACGTGCACCGCCTCCGGGACCTCCAGCTCCGCCACCACGACGTCCGCCGCCACCACCCTGACCGCCACTACCGCCGGGTCCGGGTGCACCCTGGCCGCCTGCGGGGAGCGCGCCTGCACCGGACGCGGTTGCATCGCCGGCCGAGGCTGCGCCGGCGCTTGCGGGAGCTGCGCCACCGCCGCCATTATCACTTGCGCCACCGTTACCTGCGCCGCCGGCACGGCGTCCACCGCCGCCCGCGCCACTGCCACCGCCGGCACCGCCGCCGCCAGCCGGGCTGGGCTGCGTGCGATCAATGACGTAGACAAAGGAGCCGGAGCTGCCGGTCTGAATGGCTGCCGCCGGTACGATGAGCGAGTTCGGACGGTTTTCAAGAACGAGATGGATGTTGACGAACTGGTTTGGATACAACGCGTTCTCCGCGTTGTCAAAGACCGCTTTCAGCTTGGCCGTACCCGTGGTTGTGTCGATCTGGTTGTCCACGGTGAGCAGCGAACCGGTGCCGAGCTTGGTGGAATTCGAGCGATCCCAGGCTTCCGCGACCAGCTTATGGCCGCCGCGCATGTGATCGAACACTGCCGGCAGCTGATCTTCCGGCAGCGTAAAGATGACGGAGATGGGCTGAACCTGGGTGATGACGACCAGGCCGGTGGCGCTGGCTGCAGTAATAATGTTGCCGATATCGACCTGGCGGAGACCAACGATGCCGTCGATGGGCGACACGATACGGGTGTAATCGACGTTTACCTGGGCGGCTTTGATGGCGGCACGATCGGCCGCGAGGGTTCCGACAGCCTGTCCGGCAGTGCTTTCCTGCGTCTGGTTGGATTCTTTAGAGACTACGCCGGCTTCATACAGCTGGTTATAGCGGCTGGCCTGTACCTGAGCCAGGGCTGCGTTGGCCTGGTCGCGGGTGAGGTTGCCCTGGGCCTGTGCGAGTGCCGCCTCGTAGGGGTGAGGGTCGATCTCAATGAGGAGCTGGCCCTTCCGGACACGCTGACCTTCCTGGAAGTTGACCTTGGTGATCTGCCCGTCGACACGCGTTTTAAGTGTGACGGTGTTGTAGGCCGTAACCGTTCCCAGAGCGTTGAGGGTGATGGGAATGGTTTTCAGCTGGGCGACATCGAATGCGACCGGGACAATGGCGCCCGCGCCACCACCGCCGCGCCGTCCGCCAGCACCACCGCCTGGGCCGGCAGTTTGCGCAGGCTTATTGGTCATGATGCGGTAGGTCACGAAGCCGATGGCGCCGCCGATCACCAACAGGAGGATGACGATGCGCAGCCACGAACGCTTCCTTGGCTCTTCGCCGGACGGAAAGCCGGAGGATGCAGGCGACGCATGCGCTGGCAGCGCCGGGTGTTCGGACGAGGAAGTGGCAGAATGCTCGCTGGAAAGTGACAACATGCTTGCGGCGGACCGTCCCTGAAATCTTCTGAGTGACTTTTTCTGTCGGAGTGTGCGTGAGTTTGGCCCCGGAAAAGGTTTTTCCGCACGAACCAAGAGTACAGGAATGACGGAACAACTCATCTTTAGGTTTCGCGGAATCGTGCTGATCCGGTAAAAGGTTGCTGCCTATAATTGTGCTGGGCCGGACATTACGCTCGCCGGAGTTCGCGCCCAAGGGCGATTAAGGTGTCCAAACGTTGCATGGCAGATGAACTGACCGTCGAAGAGTTGGCAGAGAACGGACGTGCCTTGCCTGTGGCGGACGTGCCGCTGTGCGTGGACCTGGACGGCACGCTGGTGAAGAGCGACACCCTGGTGGACGCGATTCTGCTGCTGGCTCGGCAGCAGCCGGCATCTCCACTGCAGTGGCCGAAGTGGATGAAGAAGGGCCGCGCCGGGTTTAAGCGCGAGGTGACCGGGCGCGCCTCCGTGGAGGTGGAGTACCTGCCGTACAACCTGCCCTTGCTGGAGTTTTTGAAAGAAGAGCACGCGCGCGGCCGCCGGTTGTACCTGGCAACGGCTGCCGACCGTGGCTTTGCCGAGCAGGTGGCGGCGTACCTGGGCATTTTCGATGGCGTGCTGGCTTCGGATGGTTCGCTGAACCTTGCGGGCGCGAATAAACTGAAGGCCTTCCAGGAGCGTTTCCCGGAAGGATTCACCTATATCGGCAACGCTTTACCCGATCGGACGCTGCTGGCGGCGAGCGTGCAGCCGATGACCGCCAACCCGCACCGGTCGCTGCTTGCGGCGCTGCGGCGGGACAGGACCGTCATCCACCGCGAGTTTCAGGATCGCCGGTCGACGCTGCCGGTGGTGCTGAAGGCGATCCGGTTGCACCAGTGGGCGAAGAACGTTCTTGTCTTCCTGTCGCCGGTGCTGGCACATGACCTATCGCCGCGTAGCCTGATCTCCGGTATGCTGGCGTTTCTGTCGCTGTCGTTTTGCGCGAGTGCGACCTACATCATTAACGATCTGCTGGATATTGAAGCGGACCGGCGGCATCCACGCAAGCGCAAACGGCCGTTTGCGTCCGGTGATTTGTCGCCGTTTACGGGCGTTGGTATCGTGGTGCTGTTTTTCGCCATTGCGGTAGGGCTTGCGCTGCTGGAGCCGCGCGTGTTCGCCGCATTGCCCGGCCGGGACGGCAGCTACGCCACGCTGACGCACCCGCTGCGGTTTTTACTGTGGCTGGGTCTGTATACCGTCACCACGTTGTCCTATTCGTTTGCGCTGAAGCGCATGGTGCTGATCGATGTGATCGTACTGAGCGGCCTGTACACGGTGCGGATCATCGCGGGTTCGGCGGCCAGCGGCGTTCCGGTATCGGAATGGCTGGGGGCGTTTTCGATCTTCTTCTTCCTGTCGCTGGCGTTTGTGAAGCGATTCAGCGAATTGGAACTGATGATTGTCAACAACCGCACCAAGGCCAGCGGACGCGGCTACCGGACCAGCGACATGGAGCAGCTGCGCTCGCTTGGCACCGCCAGCGGGTTTGCCGCTGTGGTGGTGCTGTCGATGTATATCTCCAGCTTTTCCGCGTCGGCGGACCTGTACTCCAGGTCGAACCGGCTGTGGCTGCTTGTGCCTATCGTTATCTTGTGGATCAGCCGGGTGTGGATGATGGCCAGCCGCGGGGAACTGCACGAAGATCCGGTGGTATATGCCATCACAGACAAGACGAGCTGGGCCCTGGGTGCGCTGTCGGCCCTGGTGGTGTGGCTGGCGTTGTGATGCGAGAGTAAAATCAGACGATTGTGAAAGTCCGCGATGTGCTGCGTTTGATTCACGAAGATGGCTGGAGGCTTTCGGCGCAACGTGGTAGTCACCGCCAGTTCAAGCACCCTAATAAGCCTGGCAAGGTGACGGTAGCCGGTCACCCTTCCGTAGAAAAGGCAGAGGGCACTTACAAAACATTTTGAAGCAAGCAGGGTTGAGCGCATGAGAGAGTACGCGGTTGTGTTTGAGAAAACGCCTACGGGCTGGAGTGCGTACGCGCCTGACCTGCCGGGTCTGGGTGTTGCCGGAACAACGTATAACGAAACCGAAGAGCTTCTCCGCGAAGGAATTGTGTTTCATATCGAAGGCCTGCTTGCCGATGGTGATCCGGTGCCGGAACCGAGCGCGCGCGTGATGACGTTGCCTATCTCTGCATAATGTACAAACTTCCTGACACAAATTTTGCCGACGAGTCTGCTGTTCTTGAAGCTCTGAATAAAGCTGGTGCTGCATTCAGAGACGAGCTCTCGATTGTGGAGACTGATGACCAGCTTGAGAGCTTTCGCGTTCACTGGCTAGGGGATCGCGCCGGATTGATCAATAAAGGCCTTGCCACCTGGATACGGTTTGTTCCCAAGGAGTTTAAGTCGAAGTTTGGCGTGACCTTCAATGTGATGAAGGCCGATCTCCAGCAAGAGTTTGAGGACCGTCAGCGATATCTCAAATTAAGTGATGAACTCCTATCAGCCTCAAAGAACACGGGGTCCAGTCTGGACCTCTCTCTGCCTGGTTTACGTCGCACCATTGGTGTGGAGCATCCGCTCACTAGGACCATGCGCGAGATGACCGCGGTGTTTGCGGCGCTGGGATACTCGGTCGGTGTTGGACCCGAGGTGGAGAGCGATTTTTATAACTTTGAGGCGTTGAATTTTCCGCCGAATCATCCGGCGCGCGATACGCAGGACACGCTGGTGGTTGCGGATCAGGAGAGCAAGCCGCTGCGCGAGCGGTTGCTGATGCGCACGCATACGTCGCCGGTGCAAATACGGACGATGGTGGAGCAGGCGCCGCCACTGCGCATTGTGATTCCGGGCAAGGTGCATCGCAACGACGAGAGCGATGCGACGCACTCGCCGATCTTCCACCAGGTGGAGGGGCTGTGCGTGGATACCAACATCACCTTCAGCGATCTGAAGGGGACGCTGGATTATGCGATGAAGGCGTTCTTTGGATCGAGTGTGACGACGCGCTTCTTCCCATCATTCTTCCCCTTCACGGAGCCGAGCGCGGATGTGCAGATTTCCTGTCCGTTCTGCGGGCAGAAGGGCTGCCGCAAGTGCAAGTACAGCGGATGGATCGAGCTGCTTGGCTGCGGCATGGTTGATCCTGCGGTGTTTGCTGCGGTGGATCAGCGGCGGATCGAGAATGGGCTTGCGCCGGCGTACGACACGAAGAAGATCAGTGGCTTCGCCTTTGGTATGGGTGTGGAACGCATCGCCATGATGAAGTATGGCGTGGGCGATATTGGCCAGTTCTACTCAGGCGATCTTAGGTTCTTGAGCCAGTTTGTATGAGAGAAGCAGCAAGCCAGCAGGTCAGCGAGTCAGCAAGTCAGCGAGGCCCCCGCACGCGCAGCTATCGTGACTTGATCGCGTGGCAGAAAGCAATGGTGCTTGCGAAGCAGGTGTATGCGTTGACGGAAGCCATGCCTGCTGACGAACGATTCGGACTGACTGTGCAGATGCGGCGATCAGCAGTTGCGGTTCCCAGTGATATCGCAGAGGGGCACGGGCGTTTGAACGATCGCGCGCTGCGCATCTTCCTCGGCAATGCTCGCGGCTCGTTGTATGAACTGGAAACGCAAATCCTGCTTGCTGCCGACCTTGGCTATCTGAAGCGCGAAGATGCTGACGCTGTGTTGCTGCAGACAGCCGAGGTGGCGCGCATTCTGCACGGACTCTTAAGAACCCTGGAGGTTGATGAGGCCTGAGCTGACTTGCTTGCTGCTCACTTGCTGACTCGCTGCTTTTTACATGAACATTCTTTCGAAATGGATTCGCGAATACCTGCCAGCACTGCGCGTGGATGATCGCCAACTGGCCGAAGACCTGACGCTGCGCGGCATTGCGGTGGAGGGTGTGCATGCGCTGGACGATGGTGGCCATCTGTTTGAGATGGACATTACGACGAATCGCGTGGACGCGATGAACCACTATGGCATTGCGCGTGAGGTGTCGACGATTTATGGCGTGCCTCTGCTGACCCTGGAAGATCGCCGTGTGATGCACACGGAGCTTGGCAATGTGGATGTGCCGCCTGCTTACGAGGGTGAAGCGAGTTATCCCGTTCGCATTGAGGCTGCCGAATTTTGCGGGCGGTTTACGGCACAGGTGGTGCGCGGTGTGACGGTCACGGCGAGCGAGGGCTTGATTGCCGAGCGGTTTGTGCAGCTTGGGCAGAAGTCGATTTCGAACGCCGTGGATGTGACCAATGCAACGTGGCTTGCCATGGGGCATCCGACGCATGTATTCGACCTGGATACCCTTGAGGGCGGCATTGTTGTTCGGCGCGCGACGGCAGGCGAGAAGATCAAGCTGCTGGATGGCAGCGAGAAGGTGCTGACCGCAGATGATCTTGTCGTTGCTGATGAGGTAAAGGCTCTGGGCCTTGCGGGCGTGATGGGCGGATGGGATTCGCGCGTGACGGAAGCTACGAAGAACATATTGGTTGAGGCGGCTTGGTTCGATCCTGCGGCCATTCGCGCGAGTTCGCGGCGGCACGGGCTGCATACGGATGCGTCGCACCGCTATGAGCGTGGCGCCGATCTTGGTGCGTGCGCGCTGGCGAATCGCCTTGTCACACGCGGTGTGATTGCGGCGTGCGGTGGCGAGGCTGTTGGCGCAATGACGGATGTGGTTGTGCCTGAGCAGGAACTGCGCACGACGAAGCGGCCGGTGGTGATGCTGTGTGTGGATGAGGTGCAGCGGCTGTTGGGTACGACGCTAGAGGCTGGCACGTCAGGCCATTTGGTGCCGCCTGAGGTTGTCGAGCAGTATCTTCAGGCGCTGGGATGCCATCTGCGGCCGAGCGATGAGCCTGGGACGTATGCGGTGACGCTGCCGTCGTGGCGTTTGGATCTTGAGCGCGAGATTGACTTAGTCGAAGAGATTGCGCGCGTCTACGGCTACAACCGCTTTGCGGATACGCTGCCGAGTTTCAGCGGTGGAGTGGTTGAGCTGCCGCATGCGGCTAAGGAAGAGACGGTGCGGTTTGTGCTGCGTGCGTCGGGATGGACTGAAGCGATCAGCAGTACGTTTGCGAGCGAGGAGGCTTCGGCGTTGTTTGCCGCGGCGGGTGAGACGGCTGTGCCGATGGGCAATCCGCTCAATGCGGAAGCAGGAATGCTGCGGCCGTCGCTGCTGCCGGGCATGGCGGGCATGCTGCAGTTGAATGCGTCGCGCGATGTGCGAGCGGTGCGTTTGTTTGAGTACGGGACGATATTCACCGGCACAACTGCGGAAGTAGTCGAGCGGCCTTCGCTTGCGCTTGGAGCGTATGGTGATGCGGTTGGGACCTCGATCGTTAGTGCGAGTGATGCGTTGTTCTTTGAGGTAAAGGGCGCGGTGGAGGACGTTGTTTCGCGCTTTGTGACGCCGCTTGTTTCGTTTGTGGGCGAGGAGCTGCCGGGCTGGATTGAGGCTGGACGGGGTGCTCGTATGGTCGCTGGTGAGGTGACATTGGGATGGTTAGGCGAGTTAACCATTGCCGAGCGTGAGCGCCGCAAGCTGAAGGAGACCGTGGTGATGGCGGAGTTGCTGGTGCCTGCGTTGTGTGCGCACGCGCTGAAGCAGCCGCTGGCGCTGGAGCCTTCGCGTTTCCAGGCTGTCGAACGTGACTTCTCATTTCTGTTTGCGGATACGGTTTCGTGGGGCGATGTCTCGTCGGCCCTGAAAGAGATTGGGGTTGCGGAGATGGTGTCAGTCACTCCCATCGAAATCTTCCGCGATGCGAAGGGCAAGGCCGTGCCGCAGGGTGAGTATTCGTTGCTGCTGCGGGTTGTCTTCCAGTCCGCGGAGCGGACGTTGCGTGAGGAAGAGTTGACGGCGTGGCAGGAGGCGGTTGTGGCGGCCCTGTTGAAACTGGGCGGGACGCATCGGGCGGCTTAGTGAGTCAGCAGATTCGTAACTCGCTGTTGCAGCCCCTGTGCGTCGAAGGGTGCGTGGACTTTGGCGTCGTTGTCGAAGTAGACGAAGACATCGCGTGTGGCGCGTTTGCCGGGTGAGGTTGGACTGGCGTGGTGGCCGTGGAGCTTGCTGCTGGGTGCTTCGTCTTCGGCTTCCTGGCCTCGCGCCCATTGGGCTACGCGGTGCGCCCATGTGTCGAGCGCTGCGTCGCCGTAGCCGGACGCATATAGCTCCTCCGAGCCGTGCAGGCGGCAGTAGACGAAGTCGCTGGTGAGGTCGAAGAGCAGCGGCCACTCGACGGTGTCGGCGACCACGAGGCCGATGTTGTGCTTGCGCAGCAGTGCGATGAACTCCGGGCAGACGAAGCTGTTGTGGCGGATTTCGATGCAGTGGCGAACGGTCTGCTTGCTCAGGACTTCTTTGAAGGCACGGCCGTTCAAGCGCGGTGAATGTTCTGATGCCAGCGCTGCGGCGTCCTGTGTGGTGCGTGGCAGTTTGTTGAAGAATGCGGTGAGGAGATCCTCGTTGTAGGCAAAGCGTGGAGCGAACTGCCACAGGATGGGGCCAAGCTTGGGGCCGAGGGCGAGGACACCTTGTGCGAAGAAGTTGGCGAGCGCTTCGTCAATGTCGCGCAGCTTCTTCATGTGTGTGATGAAGCGCGAGCCTTTGATGGCGAAGACAAAGTTGCCGGGGGTCTGGTCGCGCCATTGCACGAAGCTATTGGGGCGTTGCAGCGAGTAGTGGGTGCCGTTGATTTCGATGGACTGGAAGGTTTCGGCAGCGAAGTGGAGTTCGCTGCGTTGCGGCAGTTTAGGCGGGTAGAACTTGCCGCGCCAGCCCTTGTAGCGCCAGCCGGAGATGCCGATGCGAACGTCGCCTGCGGTGGCTGCCATGCGTGGGTTAGATACAGCATGTGTGAGGCCGGTGGTCCGGCTGCGTTAGACTGCTGGTTGTTGCAGGAAGTGAGAGCGCTATGAGCAGCCACCGGGTTCCGTACGATCCTGACGCGATTGATCCTGAGGTGAAGCCGAGCGGCACTGGGTGTGTGGAGTGCGATGCGGTAGCGGGGTGGTGGTTTCATCTGCGGCGTTGCGCGCTCTGCGGTCACATTGGCTGCTGCGACACCTCGCCGGGACAGCATGCCGCCGCACATTTCAAGGAGACCGGCCATCCGGTGATCCAGAGCTTTGAGCCGGAGGAGAGCTGGTTCTGGGATTTTCGCGGGCAAGAGCCGGTGGATGGGCCGGAGCTTGCGGCGCCGCATCATCACCCGTTGACGCAGCCGACGCCGGGGCCGCGTGGGCGCGTGCCGAAGGACTGGATGTCAAAATTGCACCAGTGATCGTTCGATGGGCCGCAGTGCGACTGTTTCCGGGTGTCCGATGAACGGTGTGGATGCATCGTATGGGTATGCCGCAGAAGCGTTTACTGAACACGCCGATCGATGTTCCGCTGACCTTTTCGATTGAGATTGATGGTCGCAGTGTGCCTGCAGGTGATGGTGAGCTGCTGGTTGAGGTGCTGAATCGGGCAGCTGCCGCGGTCAACCTTGGCATGGCCGATGCCGGGTTCCATGGCGAAGACAAGCACCTGAGTGTTGGCGAGCGGGAAGCGCTTCGGTTTGATAAGGGGCTTGAGACGTCCAAGGCTTCGTCGCCGCAGGAGTTTCCGGGTACGTCGCCGGATGCTGCGCGGACGCAGCTGCATGGCGCGGCGAGGTCGGTGCCGCAGCTTTGCTATCTGAAGCAGATGGGCCCGATCGAGACGTGCGATACATGCATGGTGGAGGTGAATGGCCATCTGCAACGCGCCTGTTCGACGGTTGCGCATGCCGGCATGAAGGTGTCTGCCGAGTCGAAACGCGCGTGGACCGCGCAGCTTGAGGCCATGGACCGCGTGCTGGGTAATCATGATTTGTATTGCACGGTGTGCGACAACAACAACGGAAACTGCACGGTTCACAACGCCGTGAGCGAGATGCATTTGAAGCATCAGCAGCGGCCGTACATGAACAAGCCGTACGAGCAGGATCATTCGAACCCGTTCTACCGCTATGACCCGGACCAGTGCATCCTGTGCGGGCGTTGCGTGGAGGCCTGCCAGGATGTGCAGGTGAACGAGACGCTGACGATTGACTGGAGCAGCAAGCATCCGCGCGTGCTGTGGGATGGCGGCGAGCAGATTGCCGGCTCAAGCTGTGTGAGCTGTGGGCATTGCGTCACGGTGTGCCCGTGCAATGCCCTCATGGAGAAGGGCATGCTGCAGCACGCGGGCATGCTGACAAACCTGAAGCAAAGCGCGCTGGACAGCATGATTGAAGTGGTCAAAGGCGTGGAGCCGGAGACGGGCTATCCGCCAATCCTGGCTTTGTCAGAGATCGAGAGCAAGATGCGCGAGGCGCGCGTAAAGCGCACGAAGACGGTGTGCACGTTCTGCGGTGTGGGCTGCTCGTTTGAGATTTGGACGCGTGACAGGCACATTCTGAAGATTGAGCCGACCGAGGGACCTGCGAATGGGATCTCGACATGCGTGAAGGGCAAGTTCGGGTACGAGTACACCAACTCCACGGCGCGGCTGCACACGCCGTTGATTCGCGATGGCCATACGTATCGTGAGGCGAGCTGGGATGAGGCGCTGACGCTGATTGCGAGTAAGTTCACGTCAATCAAGAAGGTCCATGGACCGGATGCGCTGGCGTTCATCACTTCGTCGAAATGTACGAACGAAGAGAGCTACCTGATGCAGAAGCTGGCTCGCGCTGTGATAGGGACGAACAACATCGACAACTGCAGTCGGTACTGCCAGACGCCTGCGACGATGGGGTTGAATCGCACGGTGCTGACGGGCGGCGACTCGGGCTCGATTACGGATATTGAGACGGCCGGGCTGGTCATCATTGTGGGTTCGAACACCGCGGAGAGCCACCCGGTACTTGCGACGCGTGTGAAGCGGTCGCACAAGCTGCGTGGGCAGCGGCTGATTGTGAGCGACATACGCAGGCACGAGATGGCGGAGCGCGCGGACCTGTTTGTGCGGCCACGGCCGGGCACCGACCTGGTGTGGGTGTCGGCGGTGACGAAGTACATCATCGACAACGGCTGGCATGCGAAGGAGTTCATTGAGAACCGCGTGAACACGTTCGAGGAGTACTACAAGAGCCTAGCGCCGTTCACGATGGACTATGCGGAAAGCGTGACAGGCATTGAGGCCGCTACGCTGATCCGGATTGCCGAAGAGGTGGTGAAGGCAGACGGCGTATGCATACTTTGGGCGATGGGCGTGACGCAGCACTGTGGTGGGTCGGACACGTCAACATCGTTCAGCAATCTGCTGCTGGCGACGGGTAATTACGGTCGGCGTGGTGCGGGTGCATACCCGCTGCGCGGGCACAACAATGTGCAGGGTGCCAGCGACTTTGGGTCGCTGCCGAATTACTTTCCGGGCTACCAGTTTGTGGATAGCAGCGACATCCGGGCGAAGTTTGAGGCGGCATGGGGTGTGACGCTGCCGGTAAAGAAGGGCCTGAACAATCACGAGATGATGGAGGCGATTCACAAGGGATCGCTGAAGTGCCTGTACCTGAAGGGCGAGGACACCATCACGAGCGACGGCAACGCGAACGATGTGGAGAAGGCATTGTCGGAGCTGGAATTTCTGGTGGTGCAGGACATCTTCTTCTCGGAGACGGCGAAGTATGCGGATGTGGTGCTGCCTGCGTCGCCGGCGTTGGAGAAGGATGGCACGTTCGTCAGCACGGAGCGGCGGATACAGCGGCTGTATGAGGCGATGCCGCCGTTGGGGGATTCGCTGCCGGACTGGCGGATTATTCAGCTGATTGCGAACCGTCTGGGAGCAGACTGGAAGTACACGCATCCGGGCGAGATCATGCACGAAGTCGCGAGCCTGACGCCGTTGTTTGCGGGTGTGACATATGAGCGGCTAGAGGGCTTCAAGAGCCTGCAATGGCCGGTCGAGGCAGATGGTACGGATTCGCCGTATCTGTTCAAGGACACGTTCCCATTCCCGGATGGCAAGGCGAAGTTTTATCCGCTGGAGTATGTGCCGCCGAGCGAAGACGCCGGTGTTGTCTACGATCTGCATTTGAATAACGGCCGCGTGCTGGAACACTTTGAACAGGGGGCGATGACGTACAAGGTGCCGGGCATTGAGCGCATGACGCCGTTGAACTGGGTAGAGGTGTCGCCGGAGCTGGCAAAGGAACGCGGCATGGAGAGCGGCAGCAAGGTTGAGATTGAGAGCCGCTGGGGCATGATTCGCGCGCGTGTGCTGGTGACGGATCGTGTGCAGGGACATGAGCTGTACATGCCGATGAACTCGATCGCGGAGCCGGTGAACAGGCTTACGGGAGCGCACGTGGATCGCGCGACGCATACGCCGGCGTACAAGGAAACTGCCGTGAAGATGCGCGTGCTGGAGCCGAAGGGCCGGTCACCCTTGATGGGCGAGAACTTCCGCAATGGGACACGGACGCCACAGCATGGGGTTGAGGTAGAGCGGAAGTGGGCTCGTGCCGATTATGTTGAGCCGGGGCAAAATCCGAGCGATCAACTGGTGCAGATCAATATGACGTCGTCATAGCCTGCAGGGAACAGGGAACAGCTTTGACTGGGAATGAGGGCTTGAGTGGCTAATCCGATTGCGTTTACGCCTGTACCGTACGACCCGAAGGATGGGTTGATGCGGCGGCTTGAGGCTGCGCCGCGGGCGCATGCTGAGGCGTTGCTGGTGGCGTATGACCTGCTGCAGGAGGCGCATGATCAGGGCATTCTGGATGCGCTGCATGGCATGGTGCATGCGAAGGATGAGCTCATCGGCAAGGTGGCCGAGGGCGCGCGGGTGCAGGAGAGTATCGATGCGCTGCGTAATCTGATTTCAGCGGGCAAGATGCTTGGAGCGGTGGAGCCGGAGACGCTGAGCTGCATCGCAGCGGCGGTCACGAAGCCTGCCGCCAAGCCGCTTGGCTTGTGGGGCCTGTTCCGCAAGGCGACTTCGCTTGAGGGCCGTCGCGGGTTGACGATGATGGTGGAGATGCTGGTGGCGCTGGGGACTCGGCGCGGTGTAGATCGGGGATAGCGCGGGCCTTCAGCCCGCATATCGTAGGACTTACCTGGGGCTTTGCCCCAGGCTGTTACATTGTGGGCCTTCAGCCCGCTGCGGTGATGTGCACGAAGTGCCTACTGCGGGGCGCGTGGCGAGAAGTAGCCTTTGCGGGCTCGTACATGGTAGCGCTGGTCGAGCGCTGTGAGATAGATGGTGCGGAAGGCGCCGTCCTGTTTCAGATCGGCGGGGCGGTAGCGAAGGGAGTACTGCGAGCGGAGTTCTTCTTCAATGGACTGGAAGCCGCGGGCTACGTCTTCAATCTTGGTGGGGAAGAAGGCGCGGCCGCCGGTGGCTTCGCTCAGGCGGCTGAGGACGTCGTCGCCCTTGTCTTTGCTGGGCGAAACGTTCGTCGAGATGGTATAGACGATGGTCTCCGCGCGCTGGCATTCCTTGATGGCGTCCTGCTCGTAGACGCGGGAGTAGTTATCGTCGCCGTCGGACACGACGATGATGGCCTTCCGGATGGTGTCGTTGGACTGGACCGTGAGCATCTGGTCGCGGCAGGTCTGGTAGATAGCGTCGTAGAAGGCAGTGCCGCCGCCGGGGCGTAACTTCTCAATGGCCGTGCTGAGCTTGTCGATGCTGTTGGTGTAGTCCTGCGCCAAGTCCAGGCGCACGTCGAAGCCGGTGACGAAGGCGGCGTCCTGCTTAGGGCGTAGGACTTGCAGGAGGAATTCAGTGGCTGCCTGCTGCTCGAATTGGAAGCGCGAGCGGATGGAGTTCGACGTGTCGAGCAAGATGCCGATGCGCAGCGGCAAATTCGCCTGCTGCGTGAAGCTGATAACGCGGTCCGGCTTCTTGCCGTCGTCGAGCAGGCCGAAGTCCTGCTGCTTGAGGCCGGTGACGAAGTGGCCCTTGCCGTCGGTGACGGTGAAGACCAGCGGGACCTCCGGCACGAATGCCTTCAGCGTGAAGGTGCCCTGACCGTCCTGCGCTGCCTGCTGACCGGTGGTAATGTCGGGCACGGGCTGGGCTGTTGGCGCCGTGATTTGCGGCTGCGCCTGCTGGTTGGTGCTGACGGGCGGCAGGGCGGCGGGTTGTTGCGCGGCCGCGATGATGGGCGCTGAGGCAGTAAGGAAAGCCGCAGTGGCGGCGAAGGTAGCGAGAGTGCGAAGAACAGCCATGTCCGGCGTAGTTTACCAATCCTCGTGCAGGTTGCGCTTGGCGGGGGCTGCGGTAATTTCCAGAGCGCGCAGGCGATGGAGCAGATCGGTGAGTTCCGGCGGCAGTTCGGCTTCCAGATCGAGTGGTTTGCCGGTTATGGGGTGCTGCAAGCGCAGGTGCGCGGCATGCAGGAAGTTGCGCGCGAGCGTGGCTCCGCCGGAGCTGGTTTCAATGCCGGGGATTTTGGCGGGTGCGCCGTAAAGGGTGTCGCCCACGACCGGGTGGCCGAGCGACTGCATGTGCACGCGGATCTGGTGGGTGCGGCCGGTTTCGATCTTGACGTCGAGCAGGGTGAAGTCTCCGGCCGTGGTGTGCAGGCGCTCAAGCACGGTGTAGTGGCTGCGCGCGGGGCGCGGGTCGTTGGGGCGGCGGGTGGTTCGGACTTCCGGCTCGTCCGGATGGCGCAGGCCGGGGGAGCCGTGGCTGGCGGTCGTCATGTACTGGTTCGGCACGCGCGTCGTCATGCGGGTGCGTCGGACGCGGTCGCGTGCGATGGGCAGGTCGATGAGGCCGCGGTCGGATTTGACGGCGCGATGAACGAGCGTGATGTAGTGCTTCTCCAGCGTGCGTTCGCTGAACATCTCGGCGAGCGCTCGGTGCGATGCGTCAGACTTGGCGACCATGATGAGGCCGCTGGTCTGCTTGTCGAGCCGGTGGACGATGCCGGGGCGCAGCGGGCCGCCAACGTCGCTAAGTTTGTCCTTGAAGTGGAAGAGCAGCGCGTTGACGAGGGTGCCGCTGCTGCGTGCATCGTCGGATAGGCCGCTGCCGGCATGGACCATCATGCCGGCTGGCTTGTCGATGACGGCGAGGTGCTTGTCCTCGTACACGATTGTGAGCGGGATGTCCTCGGGCGTTGCGCGGAGCGGCGTCGGTGTGGGTTCGCCTTCGACGACGATGCTTTCGCCGCCGTGCATCTTGTGCTTTGCCTTGGCGGGGACGCCGTTGACGCGGACCTGGTTGTGGTCGATGAGGAGCTGCGCGCGGGCGCGGGAGATCTCCGGCAGGGCCTTCGACAGGTACAGGTCCAGCCGCTTGCCGTGGGCGTCTTCGCCGGCAATCCAGGCGCGGCGCATGGACGGCGCGATCGTGGCGAGTTCAGCGGCTTCGGGCAGGATGAGTTCGTCGTCCTCATCCATCGCGGAGGGAGCGATGGCTGGCGGTTCTTCAAGGGCTCGCTGCTGGCGCTTGCCGCTCTTCTGGAAGCCGCCTTTGCCTGCGCGCTTGGGCCGGTCGGGAACGGCGGTGTTGGGGATCGCCGCCTTGGCTGCTGCCGCGAGCCGTTCGGCTTCCAGGGCGTCGCCGTAGATGCGGGCTTCGGTGGCGGCCAGCTCGGCGGCTTCGGCGGCTTCGGTCACGTCGCGCGCGATGCGATAGTCGGCTTTGACGGATTGGCGGCGCTTGCCCTTGGGCAGCATGTTTTTACTGGGCACGGCTTGGCCTCGTTTGGGGCCTCATGGGTGGCCTTGAGAAGAAGAAGCAGAGGCCTGCTGCGGCTGCTGCGGTGAGTGCGCTTTGGTAGGCGAAGAGATTGCCGGGCAGCGTGTAGCTGGGTCGGAAGATGTCTGCGAGAAAACGGACGAGTGCGGCAAGGGTAAGGCCCAGACCTAAGGCTTCGCCGGATTGCGTCTCACGCGTGAGCCAGGTGTAGGTCATAGCTGCTGCGATGAGCGAGAGGGTGGCCGCGTACAGCGCAACGGGGTGGTAACCCTTGTCGGTCTTGATGAGGTTGCCGATGGCTGCGGTGGTGGGTGCGCCAAGGTCGTCGCCGCTGAAGAGGCTGCCGAGATGGATAGCGGCCTGCAGCAGCAGCAGGGCGGGTGCAAGGGCGTCGAGCGTGCGCAGCCACGGCATGTGCTTGAAGACGATGTAGGCGGCGGCGCAGAGGAGCGCGATCAGCAGGCCGTATTTCGTCACGGTGGGCAGCGTCAGGATGTAAAGCGGATAGTGGAAGAACGCCTTGTACGCCTGCGCGACGATCACGATGCGCGAGAGGACAAGTGTGCCGACGGCGGTCCAGAGGCAGAGGTTCCACATGGCGTCTTCGCTGAGGCGAAGCGCTTTGGCTCCGCGTGCCGCAAGCGTGATGGCAAGCACCAGGCCCAGCGCCACCACCGCACCGTAGGTGGGTATGACAATGGGGCCGATGTGGGCAAGGTGCGGGTGCATCTCTGTAAGAATACGTGTGTGGGACGACACGGCGGGAGCCGGTGGTACCTGGAAGGGTTGTTTGACGATGAAACTGGCGGTGGCCTTGGTTGGCCTTGCCCTGCTGATGCCTGCTGTGGCGTCCGTGCGTGCCGGAGATATGTCTCCGGCGGAGATCGCAGAGATCAATGGATTTCGCGAGACTCAGGCGAAGATCATGCGCGGGCCGCAGAGCGCCCTTGGCATGGTGTCCCTGGAAAACCTGAAGCCGGGCGATACGACGATTGGGTCGGCGGCGGGAAGCCGCGTGTGGCTGGATCATGTTTCGCCGCGGCTGGGGATTGTGCAGTCGAATGGCGATTCGCTGGTGTTTGTGCCGGATGCTGGTGCACAGGGGCTGACAGTTGGCGGCAAGCCTGCCGTAGCCGGGCCGGTGGCGTTCGACGCGGATGGCACTTCGCCGGTATTTGCGCAGGGCAGCGTGAGCTTTGTGCTGCGGCATAAGTTTGGCTTCTGGCTCGTTGGGCGCGATACGCAGGCGCCCGCGCTGGTCGGCTTTCACGGCCTGAACTGGTACGCGCCGGATGCGCGGTATCGCATCGTGGCGAAGTGGGTGCCGTGGCCTGCGAAGCGGGTGCTGCGCGTGGCGAATGTGCTTGGGCAGGTGAACGAGGAGGCTTCGTACGGCTATGCCGAGTTCACGCTGGATGGGCACACCTACCGGCTGGAGCCGAGTGTGTACGAGAGCCGCGAGAAGCCACTGTTCTTTGTCTTCAAGGATTGGACGAGCCGGACGACGACGTATGGCGGTGGGCGGTTCCTGGATGCTCGTATGCCCGACCATGGGCTGAGTGCGCTGGGAACGGTGGTGCTGGACTTCAACATGGCTCGGAATCCGCTGTGTGCGTTTTCTCCGCATACGTCATGTCCGTTGCCGCCGGTTGGGAATCGGATGGCTGTGGCGGTGCCTGCTGGCGAGAAGCGGTATGAATGAGGGCCTTGGCTAAAGCACATTCAGTGGGCTGAAGCCCACTGCTCCCTCCCGTCTTGCGTGTGAGGGACAGAAGACCGACCCGCTGGGCCGTGTTGGAGGCGCCGGTGAACCCGCTACTAAGCGGTGGGATTCAGCCGTCGTTCTTTAGGCATTCCGGACTGGCGGACACTGCACACCGAACGATGTATACGAGCCGAACCCCTGTTCAATGGATATTGGTTCAACCGGCGTTGTTCCCGCACCTGCTTCGCAGGCCGGTCATCTGAGGCAGATGCTACGCGGAGTGCCGTGGCTTGGCAAGTTTGAGCGAAGTGCCTGAAGTGTGGTAGCAGGCCGGATCTTTTCAGTTTTGAAACGGATGCGTTTTGACTACTCGCCGCCAACCGCTGGGCCGGGGTTTGCGACGGCCATTTTCTCGCGGTCGTCGATGGCTTGTTTGACGAGCTTCTTGATGCGGTCGTCGATGTTGGAGCCGGAGCCGAGGTTCTCCGCGGTGAGTACGCCATTGGCGTCGATGGTGAAGTAGTGCGGAATGGCGTTGATACCGAAGGCGTTGGTGAGCAAATGGTCTGCGTCGCGGTACTGGTTCCACGTCATGCCGTTGGCTGTGACGAACTCTTTCCAGGCCTTTTCGTCGGCATCCCAGGAGACGCTGATGAGTTCGAAGGGCGCATCGGCGTACTGTGCCGCGAGCTTTTTGATGTGAGGTAGTTCCTGCTTGCAGGGGCCGCACCAGGTGGCCCAGAAATCGATGAGGACGACCTTGCCGTTCATCTCATCCAGATTGAAGTGTTTGCCGGCAAGGGTGTTGACGACGACTGCGGGCACCATCTTTTCGCGCGCCAGTTCCGGGTGTGCTGCAAAATGCTGTGAGCGCAGCAGGAGGGGATCGGTCCTGCGGCCCTTTTGCGCATACGCCGCGAATGCGGTGGAGGCTTCGGGGTCGCGCTTCATAAGAGAAAGGACGCGGCCATCGTAGAAGTAGGCAACGGGAGTGAGCGCGGAGGCTTTGACGAGCCCTGCGTGCGCTTCTTCGAGTTGGGGCATGTTGGGTTTCTTGCCACTGTTGGCGGCTATGGCGGCCTGGCCGTTGTAAATTCGCGCCAGTGTGTGGCCGGTGGCGTCGTCTGCGACGGCATCCATCTCATGGGCGGCTTCCATGGCCTTCTTGTACTCGCCAAGCTTCATGTCGGCGTTGAAGACGCCGGTGAGGCATTCCATGCAGTGACCGCCGGCAATCTTGTTCGCCTTATGCCAGTCGTCCACCGCGAAGAGGAGGTTGGCTGTATTGTGTTCGTCCTGCTTCGCCTTCTGGCGAGCTTTCTGGAAGTCGGGATTGCCCTCGTAGGCAGGTGCGGGCGCTGTTTGCGCGGCACAGGTGGAGGCGATCAGGACGAGAGCGAGGCTGACTGTATGGATTCGCACACGCGCAGCTTACGACAGCACGGAGGCGACTGGAAGCGAAATCTTGGGCTGTGGCGTTTCGTAATGGAACGGTCGCAGTAGAACGTCATGTCAGGGTTGGGCATAGTAGCCGTCGCGTGTGCGAACGGTGGTGCCGGGCCTGGTGACGTCCACCTGGATGCGGTGGTACTCGTTGGGCTTCTCGGCTGGAGCCGCGTCAAAGGTCACTTCGTACCAGGAATCCCCATCCGCTGCGCTTACGGCGAGGTTCCCGGCAACATCGCTTGTGCTGGTGAAGACGCGCCCTCCGCTTTGGATGGAAAGCACCTGGAGGCTGAGATCGGCGATATCCACGTCGGATGGCTTGCGTATGCCCTTGGTGAAGCCCTGGTAGTAGGTGGCGACACTCAGGTTTTCTCCGGGTCCGAGTGGATTGATGTTGTCGAGCGTGATCTTTGCGGTCTGCATCTGCGTGGAGAGTTGCACGATGTCAGCGAAAAGCGCCTTTTGCTGACTTTCCTGCAGATTGATGTTCGGGCCTGTGAGCAGCGACCAGCCGGGCGAGATCCAGAGAAAGAGTTTGCGGCCGGGCAGCGTTGCGGCGTGCGAAACTGCCAGCCGGAGCGCATTGAGCGAAATCTGCGTGCGCTCGTCGGCGCCCCAGATGCCGGTATCGCGGCGGATTTCACGCAGACCGAACGGGTACTGGCTCAGGGCAGTGGACAGTGCGTTGCCGTCCGTGGAGAAGCCCTGCTGAATCTCCGCGCCCTTGTCGGTAACGACAACGACGGTTGCAGGGTGCGCGAGCTTGCCGCCGTTGGCGGTGAGGAATTTCTGGAGTTCGCCGCGCACGTAGGCCACGCGCGAGTAATCGATGTTGACGGTATCGACGATGAGGAAGAGGCTGGCAGTTTCCTGTGCCGCGGTGACCTCCTTCACCGCTGTGATGGGTCTGGGAGCTTTGTTGTCCAGCAGATGGAAGTCAGCGGCGGTGAGGCCATGAACGGGTTTGCCCTTGGAGGCCGTAGCCTGCAGCGTGACGGTGATTTGGCGTGAGGCCGCGGCCGGTGTTTGCGCAAGGGTGGGCAGAGTTGCGCAGAGGAGCGCGAAGACGAGGCAGGTGCAGCGGGGCTTAAGCATGAAAATCCTTCTGGAAGAAGGATGAGTCCGAGGCGTTTGCGGTGGTCTGCATGCTCGCGCCACAACGCCATCTGCCAACGTGCGCCTCTGGTGCAAGATGCGCTGGTCGTCCGCTTGAGGGGCCTTGCGTTAGACGGCGATGCGGAGGTCTTCGCTGAGCGCTTCGTCGAGCATGTGGGACAGCGAACTGGCGCGGTGGCGGGTTTCCGTCTCGGCGGTGTCGAGCGAACTGAGCAGCTCGTTGTGGCGTGCGCGGAGTTCGGTGAGTTCGTCGGCGATGTTGAGTGCGGCCAGCACGGCGACGCGGAGCGAATCGACAGTGGCTCCATGGGCGGAGACAGCGCGCATCTTGCCGTCGACGATGGCGGCAAGCTTGCCGATGTGGTCCGGGTCCACACCGCGCAGGTGGTACATCTGGTCGTAGATCTCTACGCAAATCGGGGCATTGCGGGTATCGAGCTGACGGTCGGCCATCTGGGGAAGAGTCTCCTACGGGCGTTGCCTGTGTTATCCCAGGTCGTCCAGTTGCTTGAGCATGGCGTCAACACGGCTCTTGACATGTGCGCGCTCGCTCTTCATGTTGCTGAGTTCCGTCAACAGGGCAGAGTTTTCGTTCGACGCGTGGTCGAGCAACTCCTTCATCGCGGCGTTTTCGGCTTCGGCGGCGGCGCGGGCCTCGCGCTCGGAGCGGATGAGTTCGACGGTGCGCAGCACGCGCTGTTCGAGTGCCTGAAATTCGTCGACGCTGACGGTAGAGGTCGCCATGAATGTGTCCGCTCCTGCGGCGCAGTGATTGCGCCCTAGGCGGAGTATAGAGTGGCGGTTTGTGAATGACGGACGCCAAATCGCATTGGGGTATCTGAGTCGGCTACCTTTGTGCGTCTTGTCCTGCCGGACGGCTATTTGCGCTTCCACGTAACGCCGTCTTTGCCGTCTTCAATGAGGACGCCTTTTTCCATGAGTTCGTTGCGGATGGCGTCGCCACGGGCGAAGTTGCGGCGTTTGCGGGCGTCTGTGCGCTCGGCGATGAGCGCTTCGATCTCTTCGTCGGTAATGCTTTGCGCAACGAGGAGTTCGGGAGCGATTTCGTCGCTGCGGCCTTCGGCCTGCGCCCATGCGACGGCGGCTTGGCTGATGGCTGCGTCACGGTCGGTGAGCACGTCGAAGACGGTATCGAAATCGGCGAGCAGCTTCTGAATGCGCTCGATGTTGCCACGGCCGAAGGTGCCGTTATCGAGCGTGATGTTGGTGGCACGCACCACATCGAACACAGCCGCGCGGGCTTCGGCGGTGTTGAGGTCGTTTGCAAGCGCGGCGTGATACGAGACAAGCTTATCGGCGACGAGGACGTCGAGTTCTTCGTTGCGCTCGACGGGCAGCGCCGGGTTCTTCGCGGCGGCTTCCATGCGGCGCGCGAAGGTGCGCAGGCGCTCAATGGCTGCGGCGCTTTCGATGAGGCCCTCAAAGGTGAAGTTCATCTGGTGCCGGTACGGCACGGAGATGAGCAGGAAGCGGATCGACGAGGCTTTGTAGCCCTTCAGGAGCAGGTCGCGGAGGGTGTAGAAATTGCCCTCGGACTTGGACATCTTCTTGCCTTCCACGAGCAGGAAGCGCACGTGGAACCAGTGGCGCGCGAAGGGCACGTGGCTGGCGCACTCGCTTTGGGCGATCTCGTTTTCGTGGTGCGGGAAGGCGAGGTCCTCGCCGCCGCCGTGCAAATCGAACGACGGGCCCAGGTGCTTCATGGCCATGGCCGAGCACTCAATGTGCCAGCCGGGGCGGCCGGTGCCGATGGCCGTATCCCAGCTCGCTTCGCCGGGCTTGGTGGCCTTCCACAGGGCGAAGTCGCGTGCGGCGTCCTTCTCGTACTCATCCACATCGACGCGCGCGCCGTCTTCAATGCCTTCCAGATCCTTGCCGCTGAGCTTGCCGTAGTCAGGGAACTTGGCAATGCGGAAGTACCAGGAGCCGTCCTCGGTTTTGTAGGCGATGTCTTCGCTGGCCAGGCGCTCGATGAGTGTGACCATCTCGCCAATGTTCTCCGTCGCGCGCGCGATGACTTCGGGACGCTCGACGCCGAGCGCGTCCATGTCTTCGAAAAATGCCTTCTCGAACTTTGCGGTGTACGCATTGATCGGCAGCCCTGCGACACCGGCGTTGCGGATGATCTTGTCATCTACATCCGTGATGTTCATGACGTGTTTCAGCGCAAAGCCGTTGAGGCGCACGGTGCGGCGGAGCACGTCCACATGGAGGAAGGTGCGGAAGTTGCCGATGTGGCCGTAGTCGTACACGGTGGGGCCGCAGCAGTACATGCGCAGGGTGTTATCGCGCGAGGCCGTCAGCGGCTCAACGCGGCTGCCCAGGGTGTTGAAAAGTTCGATGGCCAAGGGAAGCTGTCGTTCCTTCGCTGACTTGCGTGCGCGCCCGGAGCATGTCCGCTCTGCCGCCGCAGTCTACCTCGTTGATTCTATCCGACCGTTCACACGTCTTACGGCTTCGCATGGGCCCTCCCACTGGTCGGCATAGACATTTTCGTCCCCCGACCAACGGGAGGGCCAAGCGAAGCAGTAAAGAGGCGCGCAAACGCCCGCACCAGGCGCAGTGGGCCTGTCCGGCAGGACACATGCTTACCCCAGACGCAACTGTGGCGTGGCGTTTAACGCGGGTCCGGCGAGTTCGCCGTGAAGGAGACGCGGCCATGCGGCGGCTGCGATCATGGCAGCATTATCCGTGGAGAGTGCTGCCGTCGGGAAGTGGACGGTAAGGCCGTGCCTTTCGGAGGCTTCCGCAAAGCGTGTGCGGAGTTCGCGGTTGGCAGCAACGCCTCCAGAAACAACGATGCTGCGGACCCCATGGTGTGCAGCCGCGGCGAGGGTTTGCCGAATGAGGTTACCGGCGACCGCATGCTGAAACGATGCGATGAGGTCTCGTGTCGTCTGGTCAACCAGTGGAAGCACATCGCCGAGCGAGGAAGTGTCGATCTGCCCCAGCGCAGTGCGTCGGGCTTCCATCTGCGGCTTCATCCCATGGGTTTCAATGTAGCGCAGAACGGCGGTCTTGATACCGCTGAAGGAGAAGTCAAAGCTCGGCTCGTCGGGCGTGCCTCGATTGATGTCCACGAAGCGAAACGGCACGGCTTTGGGGTTGCCGTGCGCAGAAAGGCGGTCAATCCAAGGCCCGCCCGGATACCCAAGTCCAAGCAGCTTGGCAACCTTGTCATACGCCTCACCCGCCGCATCATCCACCGTGCGCCCAACGTTGCGATACCGCCATGCGCCACCATCCGCGCGCGCCAGGTAAAGATGCGTATGTCCACCACTCACAACCAGAGCCAGCAACGGCTCCGCTGACTCGCTGCTCCTCTGCATCAACACCGCATGGATATGCCCCTCAAGATGATTCACCGCAACCAACGGCTTGCTCAATCCAAACGCGTATGCCTTCGCAAACGAAATCCCAACCAGCAACGCCCCTGCAAGCCCTGGGCCCGACGTGACCGCGACCGCGTCCAGTTCCTCTGCCGTTACGTTTGCGGCACGCAGAGCTTCGCGGACGACAGGCACAATGTTGCGCAGGTGCTCCCGGCTGGCAAGCTCAGGCACCACGCCGCCGTAAAGCGAATGCATCTCCATCTGCGAAGCAACAACATTCGACAGCACCTCGCGCCCATTGCGCACAACGGCCGCCGCGGTTTCGTCGCAGGAGCTTTCAATGCCGAGGATGAGGCCGGTGCCCATCTCTTCATGGTAGCCGCCCTTCCGTGCTGGAAAGTAGTTCCGCTCTCGATACCGCCCAGATCGTGCGATGTTCCGCGGGCTGTAAGCCTGCAATGGAATAGCCCAGGGCAACGCCCTGGGTCAGGGTGAATCGGCTCCATGCGGCTGAAGGCTCGCTTTGGGTTTTACACGCTTGGCGCTTCCGCAAAGCGAGTCTTCCAAATCTGCAACAACAGCATGGCCGATGCGACGAGCACAGGCCCGATGACAAAGCCGCTGAACCCAAACAGCGCCAAGCCGCCGAAGATGGCAATCAAGATGACGGCGGTGTGCAGGTCTGTCTTTTTGCCGACGAGGACGGGGTAGAGAAGGCTCTCAAGAGGTAAGACCACGCCGCCGCACCAGAGGGCAAGGATGAGAGCCTTCGTCCAGCTATCCGCCAGGCCGAGGAAGAGCGCGATGGGCACCCATGCGAGGAAGGCTCCAAAGGCCGGGATGAGGCAGCAGAGGAAGGTGACGAATCCCCACAGGATGGCCTCGTGCACGCCGAGCAGCTTGTATGCAGCGCCAGCAAGGAAACCCTGCAGGATGGCGACGAGGATGCGACCGGTGAAGATGGCCTGAATTAGCTCCCCAAGTTCACGCACAAAATCGAATGCTTCGTGGTTGCGCATGGGAAGCATGCCTTCGAGTGTTGAGACTGCGAGTTTCTCGTCGCGCACGAGGAAGAAGTAGAAGAAGAGGAGCAGCACCGTGTCTGCGATGGTCTTGGCCATGCCTTGGAGCGCGCGGACGAGATAGGGCGCGGACCATGCGGCCAACGCCTGGCCGGATGCGCCGGGCGCCAACTCGTTGATAGCGTTTTGCAGGGTGTTGCCCAGCCTGGGGTGCTTGAGCGTGATCCGCTGGACGAAGTTGACGAGGTCGCCGTTCTGGATGTGGCGGACGAAATGGATGGACTGCAGGATGAGGTGCTTGATGAGGAAATACAAGGGCACGCAGAGCGCGAGGCTAATGAGCGTGACCATGGCTGCGGCCGCCATGGTGCGCGACATGCGGCGGCGCATGCATGCGGAGAGCGGCTGCGTCACCACCGCGAGCGTGATGGCTCCAATGATGGAGAAACGCAGTGTGTTAGTGAAGAGGAGCACCGCGAGCAGGCAGCATGCGGTGAGCACGAAGAGCGCAATGGCACGCCAGCGGTCGGCGTGATGTGCGCTGGTCGTGATGGAGTGGTCATCCACGTTCAGTGATTGGGATGCAGGATACTGAAGGTCGGTGCGGTTCGCGCGAAGGATATGTCGCATCGAATGGGAACGATGGCGCTGGACGAGGTTCAAACAAGCCCGGGATTCACTGCTGCTCTGCATGTGGTGGCGGTGTTGCGGGCGCGTGGCTATCAGGCGTACTTCGCGGGTGGGTGTGTGCGCGATCTGCTGCTGGGTATTGCGCCGAAAGATTATGACGTGGCGACATCGGCGTTTCCGGAGCAGGTGCTGATGGGGTTCGATCGCACCTTCTCCGTGGGCATGCACTTTGGCGTGGTGATTGTATGCACAGCCAATGAGGACCATGGCTGCGAGGTGCAGACCGAGGTCGCAACCTTCCGCGCGGATGGCGTGTACAGCGATGGCCGCAGGCCGGATGAGGTGAGCTACTCCGACACACCGGAAGAGGATGTACTGCGCCGCGATTTCACCGTCAACGGCATGTTGCTTGATCCCGTCGGCCTGACCGCGGAGAACCTTGGCGAGCATGTGCTGGATGTTGTGGGTGGCCGCGCCGATCTCGAAGCGAAGGTGTTGCGCGCGATCGGCGATCCGAACCGGCGCTTTGCAGAAGACAAGCTGCGCATGTTGCGAGCGGTCCGCTTTGCGGCGCGGTTTGACTTTGTCATCGAAGCAGAAACGATGCGTGCGATGCAGCGGCATGCGGCAAGCATCGACCAGGTAAGTAACGAGCGCGTGCGTGATGAGTTGACGAAAATGTTGACGGAAGGCCATGCGAAGCGCGCGTTCGAGCTGCTGGATGAGAGCGGCTTGCTTGTGCATGTGCTGCCGGAGGTAGCCGCGATGAGGGGAGTTGCTCAGCCGCCGGAGTGGCATCCTGAGGGCGATGTCTGGGTGCATACGCTGTTGCTGCTGGACAAGCTTGAAGCGGGTGTGGCGCCCACGCTGGCGTGGAGTGCGCTCCTGCACGATGTAGGCAAGCCGCCTACGTTTCGCGCGCCCGATGCGAATGATGCGAAGCCGCGCATTCGCTTCAATGGTCATGCGGAAGTGGGTGCGACGATGACCCGCGCCATCATGAATCGGCTGCGCTTTTCGAATGACGATACGGACCAGATCGTGTCGCTCGTCGCCAACCACATGCGCTTTGGCGATGTGACCAAGATGAAGCAGAGCACGCTGAAGCGCTTCTTCCGGCTGCACGATTTTCCCGAGCATCTTGCCCTGCACAAGCTGGATGTGACCAGCTCGCACAACCTGCTCGGCATGTATGACTTTGCAAAGCGGGCGTATGAGGCTGCTCCTGAAGAGGCTTACAAGCCGGCGCTGTTGCTGACTGGGCGCGATTTGATCGATGCAGGGTTGAAGCCTGGGCCGCGGTTTAAGCAGCTGTTGCATGACATCGAAGATGCGCAGCTTGAAGGCGTGATCGCGACGCGGGATGAGGCGATCAATTTGTTGCGGGAACTGCTGGCGAAGCAGATGGTGGGATCGTGAAGCGTGTGCTGGTGGTTGGGGCGGGCGTTGCTGGATTGATTGCTGCTGTGCGGCTGGCTGAGGCCGGCTGCAACGTTACAGTGCTTGAGGCGAGCGATCGTGTAGGCGGTCGCATACACACCGTAATGCGTGGCGATGCGGCGATTGAGCTCGGTGCCGAGTTTGTGCATGGCAGGCCGCCTGAGATGCTGGCTCTGCTCGACGAGCTTGGGCTTGAGACGTACGAGCTGAATGGTACCAACGTTCACTATGCGCAGGATGGTTCGCTGTTTGTGGAAGGTGATCGCGATGCGAAGGATAACTCTGGCGACGATGGAGAGGATCCCTTTGCATTGCTGGAGCAGATGACGGAGTGGAGCAATGCGCATGCGAACGAAGACCTAAGCTTTGCGGACTACGTGTCGCTTGTGGATGCGAAGCCGCATGTGGCGCTTGCGGCGAGCAGCTACGTCGAAGGCTTTAATGCGGCGGATGCGGCGCGGATTTCGGTGCGATCGCTTGCGGTGCAGCAACGTGCTGAAGACAGCATCGATGGCAATGCTGGGTTCCATATGCATGGCGGGTATGCCCGGTTGCCGCAGTTGCTTGTGGAACGGTTGCAGAAGGCTGGCGGAGTTGTCCGTTTGCATGCAAGCGTTGCAGAGTTCGCGTGGTCGCACGGGCATGTCTCTGTAACGCTTGCGGGTGGGGAATGTGTGTCTGCGGATGCATCCATCATCACGCTGCCGCTTGGCGTGCTGCAGGCCGGCAGCGTGCGCTTTGCACCTGAACCAGGTAATGTGTTGGTGCATGCCGCGCGCATGGCGATGGGGCATGTGTGCCGCATCAACCTGGTCTTCAAGCGCCGATGGTGGGCAGAGATCGAGCACCCGCAGCACAAGGCATTGCAAACGCTGTCGTTCCTGTTGCCCGCGGAGCGCGTGGCTTCGAATGAGCCTCATTTTGCGGTGTTCTGGACCGGGTTTCCTTCGCTTGATCCGGTGTTGACGGCTTGGTGTGGTGGTCCTGCCGCGGACCGGTTCGATGGCTTGAATGCGCATGCGATTGCGCATATTGCATGTGGTGATCTCGCGTGCATCTTCGGACTGACGCGGCAGCAGGTGTTGGATGAGCTTGTCGGTCATGAGAGCCATGACTGGCAGCGCGATCCACTGGCGCTTGGAGCGTACTCATGGGTGCCAGTAGGCGCAGTGGATGCTTCGGAGAAGATGTGCCAGCCTGTTGAGGGCACATTGTTCTTTGCGGGTGAGCATACCGATACGACGGGGCACTGGGGCACGGTGCATGGCGCGCTGCGCAGTGGGATGAGGGCTGCCGCGCAGGTGCTTGAGCCATCTTAAGATGGACAGCAGGTCTTCGCTCCGCGCGTTGCGCTTCGTTCAGGATGACGAGCTAGATGTTCTGATGAGCGGCTTGGACTTTGATGCTGTCACGATAGCGACCGCAACGAGGATGACAGCCATCGCGATCCATTGTGACCCGTGCAGACCTTCATGCAGGAAGATGGCGCTGAGTATGACGGCGACAATCGGGTTGACATACGCATAGGTCGCCACTTTGGCAACGGGTACGTTGTGCAGCAGGAACGTGTATGCGGAATAGCCCACGAGCGATCCGAAGATCGTAAGCCATGCAATGGCTGCGAAAACGCCGGGCGTCCAGTGTGCGGTGGACCATCCTCCGAGAGCCGTGCCGATGAGGATGTTGATGGTGCCTGCGATCAGCATCTGCCATGCGGATGCTACGAACGGATCGAGTGTGGAGGGGTTGCGGCCTGAGAGCAGCGAGCCGGTGACCCAGCTTGCGATGCCTACGATAAGGATCATGGTGCCGAGAGACAATGCATGGTCGGCATCGCTGCTGTTGTGCAGGGTCAGGCCGTTGCGCAACACGGGCGCGAGCAGCAGCACGAGCCCGCCAAGGCCAAGTGCGGTGCCGGTCCATCCGAGGCGATTGAGTGGTGTGCCACCGGGAATGATGGTCTCCCCAATGGCGATGAGCAGTGGCACGCTTGCGGTGAGCAGAGCGGCGTAGCCTGCCGTGAGATACTCCTCAGCCCAGCCCAGCAGCACGTTGTTGCCGACGAGCAGCAGTATCGCGAGGATGAAGGCCCGGATGAGCTCTCGCCGTGAGAGCGCGAGGGACTGCTTGCGCATGCGGAGATACACCATCAGCAGCAAGCCTGCGAAGAGATAGCGGAAACCGGAGACGAACGCTGGCGTAAGGTATTGCACGCCGTAGCGGATGGCGACGAACGTGGATCCCCAGAAGAAGTACACGCAGAGGAACGCGATGGGGATCAGCCAACGCTTGCCTTCGATGCGTGTCGTTCCCATGGAACCAGCGTATCAAGCGAGGACACGAGTGAATTGCTTCACCATCGTCTTCGCCGTACAACGCTTCCGCGGCATAGTAGACCGTAGAATGAACCTTACAAGGAACGGTACATTCTATGGTGTACTGCGTGGCGAAACTCTAAGATGGACTTCCTGACGAAGAAACGGTTTGATCTGAACCGCACTCCGCAGAACGCGGATGCGGACCGGCTGGTGAGCGCCAGCAGCATGGGCGAGGACGCTGCGTTTGAGCTGAAGCTGCGGCCCACGCAGTTGCGCGAATTCATCGGCCAGGCCAAGGCGAAGGAGCAGCTGGCGATCGCGTTGGAAGCCGCGAAGAGCCGCGGCGAAGCTCTGGACCACGTATTGCTCTTCGGTCCGCCGGGACTGGGTAAGACGACGCTTGCCACCATCATCGCGAATGAGATGAACGTGGGCTTTCAGCAGACAAGTGGGCCAGCGCTGCAGATACAGGGCGATCTGACGGCGATCCTGACGAATCTGCGTGAGAAGCAGGTGTTGTTCCTCGATGAGATTCACCGGCTGCAGCCGGTGCTGGAAGAGAAGCTGTACACGGCGCTGGAGGATTACAAGCTTGACATCATCATTGGACAGGGACCGGCGGCGCGCACGCATGTCATGGAGATTCGTCCATTCACCTTCGTGGCCGCAACCACTCGTCCAGGCTTGCTGAGCTCACCGTTGCGCTCGCGCTTCGGCATCCTGCTGCGGCTTGAGTTTTATAACGACGACGACCTGAGATTCATCGTCGAGCGCAGCGCGGAAGTGATGGGTGTTGCGATCAATGCGGATGGCGCCGCTGAAATAGCGATGCGGTCGCGTGGCACACCGCGTATCGCCAACCGGCTGCTGCGGCGTGTGCGTGATTATGCGCAGGTGCGTGCGTCTGGCGTGATCGATCTGGCCACGGCTCAGGCTGCGTTGCAGATGCTTGAAGTGGATGCGCACGGGTTCGATGAGCTGGACCGGCGGCTGCTGCGCACCATCATTGAAAAGTACGACGGCGGACCGGTGGGGCTGAACACGCTAGCGGCTGCGCTGGCGGAAGAGGAAGATGCGCTCGAAGAGGTGTACGAGCCGTTCCTGATGCAGATTGGGTTCCTGGACCGGACGCCGCGCGGGCGTGTGGCGACACGGCTGGCGTATGAGCACTTCGGTATCCCAGTGCCATCGAAGGCTGGGCTGTATGACAGGCCTACGCTGTTTGAGTAGGTAAAGCGAACTACTGTGCGGGCTTGGCCGGGGTAGTGGCCGCTGGCTTGGGTGCTGTCGCGGGCTTCTTCTTGGCGCCGGCCTTTGCCGGCGTGGTCGGCGGGGGCGGCGGTGTTTGCGCCGCTTGCAGTGCTGTGGCCTGCTGCTGGATCGTTGCCTGCAGCGTGCTCACCTTCTTTTCGTTGGCAGCGACGGTGGCGGTGATGCGGTCGCCGAGGTCGCGGCGCGCATTGTCCAGTGTGACCGCGGCTTGTTCCAGCTGGGTGTTCTGATCTTTCGGCGCGCCTGTGCGTGAGGAGATGGTGACGCGCAACAGGACACTGTAAAGGGCGTCTATGTTGAGCAAGACGGGCAGAGCGGATGCGGCTGACGCGGGTGCCGCGTCAGAGGTGGAGAGCAGCGGCGGCAACGTGTTCTGCAGGTCCTTCTGGATGGATGCGAGGTTGGCATCGACTTCGGAGCGCACCTGGTTGGATGTCTTCCACTTGTTCAGATCGACAGCGCTGCCGGCCTTCGCGACCACATCGAGCGCGGAGCTAATGAGCTCCGATGGCTTTTGCGAGGGCGTGTCGCTGGACGGTGCGGCCTGCGCAAAGGCGTGCGTGGCTATGCCGGCGAACAGAGCTGTGTGCACAGCTGCTTGCAGAACAAGGGAGGAGGTGAAACGAAGCATGCGGAGGGGCACCTCTCTTGGGCGTTGTACGCCACTCTATTGGACACTAGAACGACGCGTGCGGTGGTCCGAAGACACACGCGCTTGCCATGTTTCGTGCTGTTCTGGTGCAGGATGTAACGGGATTTGCCACTACACTGGACCAATCCCTTTTGAGGTGCTGCCTTGGCTGAGCTGTCGCTGCTGTTGGCGGTTGCGCTGTTCGTGTATGTTCTGCGGCTGGGCAGTGCATTGGAACGGCAAAAGCGCATGTTCGACGTGTTGCGCGACGAATATGCGCGGATGGAACGGCTTGTGGGCGGGTTGGAGCAGCGCATCGTCGCGCTTGCCCGGCAGCCTGCCGTCCAGCCTGGATACATAACCCGCGAGGCGGACGTTGCACCGAATGCTGCGGCAGAGGTAACGTATGTCGCTCCACAGCCAACGCTGCGGCAGCCGGAGATGCCACGTTGGACTCCACCCGCGCAGGTTGCAACCGCGGAGGCGCCGAGGGTCGGTGAAGATCATGCTCCGGTTCTTGCACGTGCGGCTAGCGTTCCTCCGCAGACCGAGGCAGCCCGCTCCTTTGAGCATCGCGTTGGCGCCAACTGGCTCAATCGCATCGGCATAGCGCTGCTGGTGTTTGGCATGGCGTTCTTTCTGGCCTACCAGTTCACGCACATGGGCGCGGTCGGCAAGGTTGTCACCGGTCTGTTGATTGCCGGTGCTGTGCTGGGCAGCGGCCTGTGGCTTGAGAAGAAGCCGGCCTATGCAGTCTTTGCACGTGCGGCGATTGGTGGCGGTTGGGCGCTGCTGTTCTTCACGCTCTTCGCCATGCACTTTGTGGATGCGACGAGGGTGCTGCAGAGTGAACTGGCGGATCTGTTGCTGCTGTTCTTCGCCGGCGTTGGCATGGTGGCGCACAGCCTGCGCTACAAGTCGCAGGTAGTCACGTCGCTGGCGTTTTTGCTGGCGTTCTCGACCGTCACCATCTCGCACCAGACGCTGTACAGCCTGCTCGGCAGCGCGGTGCTTGCCCTTGGGCTGGAGATTGTGTGCGCCCGCGAGGGCTGGTATGTGCTGGAGATTGCCGGCATCGCTGCCGCCTACGGCAACCACTTTCTATGGCTGAGCCGCACGCTGGACGGCGAGCACGGGCCTGGGCATCCGTTTGCCGAGTTCTGGCCGAGCACGCTGGTCCTGCTGTTGTTCTTCGTCATCTTCCGTATCGGCTACGTGCTCCGCCGTCCCGCAGATGAGCAGGCTGAGGCGTTGAGCAGCGCAGGTGCAGTCTTGAACGCTGGCATCGTGCTGGCCGTGATGCGCTACCAGAGCTTTCATCCCGAGTGGGCATTCCGTGCCCTCCTGGCGTTCGGCGCGCTGGAGTTCGCCTTTGCTTTCTGGGTGCGGCAGCGTGGGCGCAAGTCTGCATTTGCAGTGCTTACGGTGATCGCCAGCGTCCTGGTGCTGGCTGCCGTGCCCTTCCGTTATGGCGGCGCTACGTGGGCGCTGCTGTGGGTCGCCGAAGCGGAAGCGCTTTGGCTTGCAGGCTTCTTCACGCGCGAGCGCGTGATGCGGCTGATCGGGTCGGTGGTGCTGCTCGCCACTGCAATCAAGCTGGTGCTGCTGGACGTGATCATTGCCGCGCCGGTGCATGCGCTGCCGCATCGGTGGGAGATCGTCTCGACGTTTGCGCTATTGTCGCTTGCCGCGTGGGTCAATGCGGAGTGGCTTACCGGCCGCGTCGCGCAGCCCGGCAATGGCGAGGACGTGGAGCAGGCAGGCAGCTCCGCGCTCGGCGCCGCGTCCTTGTTGCTGGCGGTATGGATCGCCACCGATGACTGGACGACCGCGATGGCCTGGTCGGCTGCCGCTGTTCTCATGTTTGTCGCAGGAGACCGCCTCCGGCGGCTGCGATTGCGGCTGCTCAGTTACGGCGCGTTGCTTGTCGCGGTCATCCGCGTATTGCAGTACGACTTCACCAGCCCGGAGGTGCGATGGCTCGGCATGGACGAGCGCCTGCTGACAGCGGTTGTGGTGATGGCCGCGTGTGCCTGTGTCTCGGAACGGTTGCGGCGCCTGGAACCTTCGTTGCCCCCGAACGAGGCCTCGTGGGTGGGCGGCGGTGCAGCCACGGCGGCCAGTGTTGTGCTGTCGTCGTTGCTGTATCTGGAACTGCCTGTGGCATGGCTCGCCGCAGGTTGGGCAGGGCTGGTGCTGCTACAAACGGCGGGTGCGCTGCGCCGTGATGGTGTACGGCCTCGCGCGCAGGCGCAGGTGCTCGCAGTCATGGTGTTGCTGCGGCTGGCCGTGATCAACACCCAAACGCTGGCATGGCAGCGTTGGCCCGCCTACGTCGCGCTGGCATGGCTGTTTGCCGCGGTACCGCTGGCATTCCGGTTGCGTGCGAAGCCTCTATCCGGTGAGATGGGCAGCCTGCTGCCCTTCCAGAGGCCGGAACAGGCGCTGTTCTTCGTTCCGCTCACCGGCGTGCTGCTGTTGCTGTGGCAGGAGTTCCATGGCGGCACGCTGACCATGTCCGTGAGCGCGCTGGGTGTAGTTGTGTTTCTAGTCGCGTTGGCAGTCCAGGAGCGCAGCTTTCGCCTCGCAGGCCTGGGCCTGCTTCTGGCCAGCGTCGTAAAGCTGCTGCTCTGGGATGTGTGGCAGATGCAGACGTCGGAGCGCTACCTTTCGCTGATCGGCGTTGGTGTCGCATTAATCCTGGTGTCGTTCCTGTACTCGCGTTTTGCCGACCGGTTGAAGCGGTACCTCTAACGGCAAAAGGCCTCGCCACACGGCGAGGCCCTTGCACGGTGCAAGCTTTTGTTGGACTACGAGGCCGATTCAACCGGCACAAGCTGCTGCTGATCTGCCTGCGTTGCCTTGGCATCGCCGGGCTTGCGGATGTCGATGCCGCCCTTGAAGAAGGCGCCGTCTTCGATGGAGATGCGGGCGGCTGTGACGTCGCCGGTGAGCGAGCCTTCAGCGCGGATATCGATTCGGTCGGCTGCCTGGCAATTGCCACGCACCTTGCCGAGCACGACGATCTCGCGGGCGGAGATGTTGGCTGCCACCTGGCCGTTGCGGCCGACGGTGACGCGGTTGCCGGGCAGGGTGATGGTGCCCTCGATACGGCCATCGATGAAGATCGACTCCGAACCGGTGACTTCGCCCTTGATCATGAGGCTCTTGCCGATGGTGGCCTGTTCGCCGGTGGAGGCGGCAGCGACCTGTGGCGTTGCGGTGCGGGTGGTGGGCTGCTCATACGAGGCCGGGGTGGGCGGCGTAGGACGGATGGGTTCGGGGGTGGAGGGTGTGGCGGAGCCGGAGCCGGGAGTGTTGGGTTTCCACATGAGGTTCTTGGTGTTCCTTTCGGCTTGATATCCGGGCGAGTGGGAGCAGCGCAGAAGCGGTGCGGGTTCTCGCGAGAACGTCTGCCTGCATCTTACTCCGCCGTTTACCGCGCAGATTCCACCAGGCGTTGGAAAAGTGTTCCCATTTCCGGAGGAATCGAGGTAAGTACGCGAAGAAACCTTCGCCATGTGCGTTGTGACGTCTTGTATCGAGCAGTGCATGCGGGTACGCTCCCCGCTATGCGTTGGCTTGGCGTTTGTTTGCTGCTGGGATGGATGGGTGCGAATGGCGCGGCAAAGGTGCACACGGTTGCACTGGGGCCGGTGCGTAAAGTGCCGTTTGTGGCGGCAGATGTCGCCGCGGAGGACAAGAGCGACGAGGCTGGGACGTTGCGGATTCGGTCTTTGAACGTCGACGCGAAGCTGGTGGAGTGGGTCACCGGCGACGCGCACGATGTGACCGAACGCAGCTTCGTGACCAGGCGGGTGCTGCATGTGAACGATGCGTTGCCCGGCGACAAGACCGGCAGATGGGTATGGCAGCCGGGGCCGTGGATCCTCGTGGATCGAGTCTCGGGTCGCGTGACTGCGTTGCATCTGCCGGAGTTTGACGCGGCGGTGAGCGATGTGAGCTGGTATCGCGACTACGCGGCGTATTGCGGTGTGCATGTTGCGGCCAGGGGTGGCGGCCTGACGGCGCAGGTGTGGCAGATCGGGGCGCGGAAGGCGGCGTTATCGAAGGTGATTGCGCCGTGGCCGCTGAAAGAGCGTGTGCGGCCCGTGTGCGCGCCCGCCGTGTGGCAGCGCGAGCCGATGCGGGTCACGCTGAAACCGGCCATGGGTGACGCTGTGGAATATACGGTTTCGGGGTCGTCGTCGCAATTGGTAGAAGATGGTGAAGGTGGAGACGACGACAACTAACCCGGCCGCTGTTGCTTTGAATCCTTTAGATCTGGACGCGCTGTTGCAGGATGCCGCCGTGGCCCACGGGCATCTGTGCGCCGGGCAGGTGCTGGGTGTGCGCATGGCGATTCATGCATGCCACTTGCTGGGCGTGGAAGAGCCGCGCGGCAAGGATCGAAAGCGTCTGGTGACGTTTGTCGAGATCGATCGCTGCGCCACGGATGCGATTGGCGTGGTGACCGGCTGCCGGTTGGGCAAACGTGCGCTCAAGTTTGTGGATTGGGGCAAGATGGCCGCGACATTCGTCGATCTGCAGCGTGCAGCCGGCGACGACGTCTACGGTGGCGTTCGCGTTGTGGCTCGCGAGAGTTCAAAGGATTTGGCGCGGGAGCGGTTTCCGGAGATCACGGATAAGAATCAGCAGCAGATGACGGCCTATCGCGAGTTAAGCTATGACGCATTGTTCTCAGTCGAGACAGTTGAAGTGACGCTGCCCGCGAATGAGTTCCCGGGGTTCAAAAGCGGGCGTGTGGCGTGCGCTGTGTGCGGTGAGGGGATCAATTACCGGCGTGAGGTGGTGCGCGATGGGCGGGTGTTGTGCCTCGGTTGTGCTGAGCCGGCCTCGCGGTATTACAGGGTGGTCTAGAGCGGAAATACGAAGGCCGGTGCATCGCTGCACCGGCCTTGAACGTCGCTAGAAATTTTGGTTAGCGCCGGCCGCCGCGTCCGCCGCCAAAGCCACCGCCGCGAGCGTATCCACCGCCGTAACCGCCGCGATATCCGCCGCCGTAGCCGCCACGACCGTAGTAGCCTCCACGATAGCCGCCGTACCCGTAGTATCCACGGCCGTAGTAGCCGCCATAGTACGCGCCGCCGTAATAGGGATATCCGTAGCCGTATGCGTAAGGATAAGGGGCGACATAGGGTCCGCCATAATAGCCGCCGACAGGTACGCCAACGCTGATGCCAAAGCCGACGCGCTGCGCTTCAGCCTTGTGCGGTGCGGCCAACAGAAGCGCACCAGCAAGGGCCGCGCCCGTAATCATCTTCGTTATCGTCTTCTTCAACATCATCACAACACCTCCATCGTGCATCAGTGAGAACCCATGGAGTCCTGAGATGTTGCGTGGTTCTTGCGGATTTCTGCAGTTTGCGCCTTGTTACGCCAGCGCCTGTGCCGATTCAATCGCCTGGGCAACCCGCAGTAACTTTGCCTCTGCAAAGTGGCCTGCAAGCACCTGCACGCCGATGGGCAGGCCTGCCTTCGTTTCGCCGCGTGGGACAGAGATACCGCAGATGCCGGCGAGCGATGCGGCGACCGTGTAGATATCGGCAAGGTACATGCTGATGGGGTCGTCGGCCTTTTCGCCCAGCTTCCAGGGTGGTGTCGGCGTCATGGGCGTAACGATGGCATCGACCTGCTCGAAGGCTGCCAGAAAATCCTTTGCGATGAGCGCGCGAACCTGCTGTGCCTTGCGGTAGTAGGCGTCGTAGTAGCCCGCCGAGAGCGAGTAGGTGCCAAGGAGGATGCGGCGCTTGACCTCCGCGCCGAAGCCTTCCTCACGGCTTTCGCGGAAGAGTGCGGAAAGGTTCTTTGGGTTGCTGGTGCGGTGACCGTAGCGAACGCCGTCGAAGCGCGAGAGGTTGCTGGACGCCTCCGCCGTTGCCAGCACGTAGTAGGTGGGCACTGCGTACTCGGTGTGCGGCAAGCTGAGGGGTTGGATGGTGCAACCGGCGGCTTCCAGGTCCTTGATAGCAGCTTCGACGGCAGCGCGGATTTCCGGGTCGAGGCCTTCGGCGAAGTACTCCTTGGGAATGCCGATGCGCAACCCTGCGACAGGCTGCTGCGTGGCGGCCACGTAATCGTCTATGGGGGCGGTGGCGGAAGTGGCGTCGAGCGTGTCAGGACCGGCCAGGACAGAGAGCATGGTGGCCGCGTCCTTCACGGTGTGCGTGAAGGGGCCCACGCGGTCGAGCGAGCTGGCGAAGGCGATAAGGCCGTAGCGTGAGATGCGGCCGTAGGTGGGCAGCACGCCGACCACGCCGCAAAACGCTGCGGGCTGGCGGATGGAGCCACCGGTATCGGTGCCGAGGGAAGCGGTAACGAATCCCGCCGCGACGGACGCCGCGGAGCCGCCCGACGAGCCGCCGGGAACACGGTCAAGCGCGCGCGGGTTGCGCACCGGTCCATATGCAGAGTTTTCGTTGGAAGAGCCCATCGCGAACTCGTCACAGTTAAGCTTGCCGATGAGGACGGCGCCTGCATCGGCAAGCCTGGCGACGGCAGTCGCGTCGTAGGGCGGATGGTACCCCTTCAGGATGGCCGATCCAGCGGTGGCGGGTGCGCCGATCATGGCGAGGACATCCTTGATGCCGATGGGGACGCCCGCGAGCGGCGGCAGCGAGTCGCCATTACGGGCAAGCGTGTCGATGCGTTGCGCCTGGGCGAACGCGCGGTCTTCGGCAAGCGATAGGAAACTGTTGATCTCCTGGCCGGTGACCTGGTCGCCGGTGCGGACGCGTGCGATGTGTTCGGCTGCGAGTTCGGTCGCGGTGAGGCTGCCGTTGGCAATGGCGGAGCGGATGCTGTCGATGGTGCGTGCTTCGAAATTCATGGTGATCTCTTGCTATCTGTCATCCCGCAGCGGCGCGGAGGAATCTGATGTTCTGCATGCGAACAAAAAGCATCGAAAAGTGACAAAAAAGCTGCAAAAAAACAGCTCAAAAACGTCACAAAAAGGCGCTTACCGCTCGATGACCTTGGGTACTTTGAAGAAGCGGCCATCGGTATCCGGCGCTTCCGCCATCACCACCGCACGGTCGACCGAGGGGCGCACGTCGTCAGGCCGCAGGCTGCTGCCGGCGAGCGCGGGTGCCAGTTGCAGCAGCTGGCCGACCTGCGCCATCGGTTCCACACCCGTCGTATCCAGTTGACTTAAAAGGGCAATGTGGCCCAGGATCGCGTTCAGGTCGCGCTGCATGCGCGGTTCCTCGTCAGCAGTAAGCTGCAGATTGGCGAGCGCGGCGACGTGGCGTACATCTTCGAGCGTGACAGTAGCGGCAGAATTTGAAGTCGTGTCGGTCATGCAGGCTTTCTGCGGGATGAGATGGCGCTGGCACGCGGCGAATCGGCCCCCGCGGGCAACACAAAAAGTATATCGGTCAGCGGCACACGGCTGATGCGGGCGAGGTCAGAGCGAATCTGCTTGGCGGTGAAACTCAATTGATTGAGCCAGTTAGCATCGGCGACGGTGACGGTGGCGACAGTGCCGTTGAGCGCTGTGACGGAAGATCGCTCGGCAACAGCGTGGCCTGTGGCGACCGGCCATGCCGCGCCCAGGCGGTCAAGTGGAGTAAGACTGTCCAGCGAGCGGGCGAGCGTGTTTCGCAGCAGATCGCGCATGGCCTGCATGGTTTGGGGTTTTTACCTCTGCGTACAGGCTACATCTTTAGGACGCGGTCGCAGGCGGCGAGCACGGTTTCGACAGAGATGCGGTCCATGCAGTCGGTGGGCTGGCCTGCAAACTCGAAGCCGAAGTTGAGGTAGCCGCAGCCGGTACCGGTGGGTTGGACGCCGAGGCTACGCGGCCCAAGCGGCCCCCACCGCAGGTTGCTGGTGGGGCCATTGAGGGAGATGGTGGCAGCTCCGGCGATGGCCGCGAGGTGCATGACGCCGGTGTTGACGCTGACGACGAGCGTGGAGCGCTGGGCGAGTTCTGCGAGTTCGCCAAAGGTTGCGATGATGGGATATGCCTCGAGACCGGCATTGCGCATCAGTTCGATAAACGGTTCCGTTTGAGGCAGTTCGGCAGATGTACCAGTGACGCCGAAGATCACACCGGGTAGGCGCTCGCGCAGGGCGGCTGCGAGCTGCAGCCAGCGTTCCTGCGGCCATTCGCGAAGGTGGGAGTTGGCTCCGGAGGCCCAGAGGTGAAAGAGAATGACTGGGCTGCCGAAGCCGTGAGGCCAGACCTGCGAGAGGTCTGGATCGGGTTGAAGTGACAGGGCGGGTTCGTGCGTTGTGGGGATACCGAGGGCGCGGCTGAGTGCGCGAAAGTTTTCGAGTTCGTGGCGGTCGTTGGTGTGGTCTGCGGTAAGGTCGTAGCCGCGGCTGCGGTACATGCCGGGGGATCGGAAGCCGGCGGTGAAGCGGGCACCGGACATGAGGACGATAAATGCAGTGAGGCGCTGCCATGAAGTGTAATCGACGAAATAATCGAAGCGCTCGGGGCGGACGAGTTGGATGGACTTGTCGGGACGGGTGAGGTCGATGACGATGCGGCGGTCTGCGCCGGGGATGATCGCTGCTGCGCCTTTATTGGGGCCCATGCAACAGTGGACGATCTCCGCGTGCGTGTAGGCGGCGCGGATATCCTGCAGGGCAGCGGAGAAAAGCAGGGTATCGCCCAAAGCCGGCGAACACATGACGCCGATCTTTTTGGGCGGATGGGAGGGTTTGCTGCGACGGCGATGAAAGGCGGCGGCGAGGTTGAGAGCGGGAATGCCTGCCCAGTAATCGAGCAGGCGGTTCTTCTTGCTGCCACGTCGCATAGGTGGATTTTAGAAGGCGGTGTTAGTAGGCGCCGTGGGAGTTGGCAACCTTTGTAATCGTTTTAGCCAGAATGCGGAAATCTCCCCAAAGGGACCATTCTTCAACGTAGCGGCGATCGAGTGCGACGCGTTCGTCGTAGGAGAGGGTCGAGCGACCGGAGGCCTGCCACAGGCCGGCGATGCCGGGTTTGACGGCGAGGTAGTAAGCGAAATCGCGACCGTACTTTTCGGCTTCGGCGGCTACGATGGGACGCGGACCGACCAGGCTCATGCGGCCTGTGAGGACGTTCCATAGCTGAGGCAGTTCGTCGAGTGAAGAACGCCGGAGAAAGCGGCCGAGCGCTGTCACGCGGGGATCGCACTTGAGCTTGTGGTTCTCCGCCCACTCCGCGCGGAGCTCGCGATGTTTGGCCAGGTGCTGTTCCAGGACCTCCGCGGAGTTCACGCACATGGTGCGGAACTTCCACATGGAAAAGAACTTGCCGGAGCGGCCGATGCGGCGGTGAGAGAAGAAGATAGGTCCCGGCGAGGTGATCATGACGGCCAACGCCAGAAGCAAGCAGATGGGCATCCAGACAGGTGCAAAGAGCAGCACGAGGAAGACATCGGACGCGCGCTTGAGTACCGCGTAGGAAAAGCGCGTGGTTGGCGAGTCTACTGAGCGTGGCCTGCCGCGTTCGGACGAGAAGGCATCGCTTCGTCCATAGCCCAACACCACCGGCACCGGGGAACTATCCGAGATGTCGTGGTGAGTGTGCATGCGCTCCTGCATCGTTGTGCTTACTTCATCGTGCTGTTGCGGCCATACATCAAATACAAGGTGTGTTGTAGGTTCATTCACAATCATCAACGTTCATTCAGGATAATGAAAGACAATGAAATGGATCAGTGAACTATGTTCGATCCCGTTCTAAGCTCGAATGCTCCTAGGATGCAGAGGGTCAGCCTGCCGCTGCCTTTAAGGAGCGGTTGCTGCATACCTTGCTAACAAGCGTTTCTGAACAGACGATAGATGGTTAATGCCAGTATATGAGAGCCCCTTGCCGCAGGGGACAGACTCAGTTGTTCCAAATAGATACAGCTCCTGAACACCCGCAGCCGCACCTGCCTGGAGATCGGTGCAGCGGTCGCCAACGAGAACGGAGCGTGCGAGGTCAATGCCGTGGTCTGCAGCGGCACGCAGCAGCATACCGGGACGCGGCTTGCGCAGATCGGAGTCCTGCTTGTACTGGCCCAGGCCGTGTTCAGGGTGATAGGGCGCGTAATAGATGGCGTCGATGCGTGCACCTTGTTGGAGCAGGGTGTTGGAGATGTGCTCCATCAGGATGTGAAAGTCGTCTTCGGTATAGAAACCGCGAGCGATGCCTGCCTGGTTCGTGATAACGCAGGTGACATAGCCGAGTTCGTTTGCTGTGGCGATCAGATCGGCGATGCCGTCGACCAGAAAGCACTCTTCCCGGCGATAGAGGTAGCCGGCTTCTTCGTTGATGACACCGTCCCGGTCGAGGAAGAGTGCGGGCCGCAGGGTCATTGTGTCACCGTAGCAACGGTGCAGGGCGCTGAAAGTGAGATACCGAGCATATCCTCTATTGTGGCCAAGACTGCGCCCGTTGTGATGGACTGCATGCACCCGTTACTTTCACACGGTGCAAAATCACGTCCATCGTAGCAAGGGCGGCAGGCGAAGCCGGCGCCACCCCAGAGGACACGCACGTCCGGGCGTCGCGGCAGAAAGCTGCCCGGATCGGTTGGGCCGAAGAGTGCGAGCAGCGGGGCGCGGCTGAGGCCGGCAAGGTGCATGGGGCCGGTGTCATGCGAGAGGACAAGGTCGCAGGTGTCAGCTACGCTGATGAGCTCCGGCAGCTGGGTCGAGCCGATGAGATCGGTAAAAAGTGGGTGACTGGCGATCTCTGAGAAGTGTTCGCGCACCCAGATGTCTCCGGGACCTCCGAGGAGCAGGATTTCCCAACCGCGGTCCAGCAGTGTGGACGCGAGTGCTGCGTAGCGGTCTGCCGGCCAGCGGCGGAGTGTCTGCTGGCGGACCATGTTGCTTGCGCCTGCCGGGACGATGGCGATGCGCTGCGCCGTGGTTCGGGCCGCAACGGGTGCAGGTGGCAGGTTGTCCGGCCGCAGTGGCGGCAGGGTGGTGTCGCGGCAGGTGTCCGGCCAGTTCAGCAGGATGCGAGCAAATTCGTCGCTGTGGTGGCGGGTCGGAAGGATGCGGCGGGTGCGATCGGTATTACTGAGTGTGAGCGTTCTATCTGCTCGTACTGGAAGGGTCAGGACGCGCCAGCGGGCGTCGTAGTACAGGGTTGCTACGAGGTCGTAGCGGGTGCGTCCGAGCTGTTTCCACAGAGCGGTGAGAGCGCGCAGACGCTGCGGGAGCGAACCCTGCAGGATGGCCTGATCATTGGCAACGAAGACGTTGATCCAGGAGTAGCTGTGCAGGAGACCAGCGACGGCGGATCCACATACCCAGTCGATTCTGTACCCCTGTGCGTGCAGCAGGGAGACTGCCGGAACCGCCATAATGACGTCGCCGATGGCGCCGAGCTTGACGATCAGAGCACGCTTCATGCTGGATACGATTCTATGGGTGCGGCAGGTCTGTAGCTGCAAGTGTTCTGCACGCGGTAGTTACGGAGCTTTCCCATTCCGGCATATGGACACCGAAGGTAGCGGAAAGTTTCGTGCAGTCGAGCCGGGAGTTGAGCGGACGCACCGCCGGGGTGGGGTAGGCCGCAGTCGGCACCGGGATGATCTCCGGTGAGCTAAGGCCGTGTTCGTGTTCAAGGAAGGTGCGGACGGTACAGGCAAGTCCGGCCCAGGTGGTTTCGCCGGAGCCCGCGCAGTGATAGATGCCAGAAACGCGATGAAGTGCCTCCGCCGGGAGTGCGGAGCGGGTCTCGCACCATTGGAGGATGGAGCCGATCGCGGTTGCGAGGTCAGCCGCGGCCGTGGGTCCGCCGTATTGATCGCCTACGATACGCAATGGGTCCGTTTTGGTGGAGAGTAGGCGGAGCATGGTGCGGACGAAGTTTTTGCCGCCGCCGGAGTAAACCCAGGACGTCCGCAGGATGATGTGCGGAACGCCGGTTGCGGCAATGGCCTGTTCGCCGGCGAGCTTGGAAGCGCCGTAGACGTTGAGGGGTCCGGTGGGATCTGCTTCGATCCATGGACGTGTGCCGCTGCCGTCGAAGACATAGTCAGTGGAGAGGTGGATGATGCCTGCGCCGAGTGCGAGGGCCTCCTCCGCGAGAATGCCGGGCGCGGTTGCGTTGGCGGCGAAGGCGGCGTCGCGATCGCTTTCGGCGGCGTCTACGGCGGTGTAAGCCGCGGACGAGATGATCCAACGGGGACCAGCCTGGCGGATGGACGCACGGATGCTATCCGGTGAGGCGATATCGAGCCCGGCGCGGCTGGGAACGAAGATCGTGTGGCCGGGGAACGATGCTGCGAGGAGATGGGCTACTGCTGAGCCCACCTGGCCTGACCCACCCGTGATGAGGATGGGTCCATGCTGCGACGTGGTCACGAAGCGCTCCAGATCACGTCGTGGCTGACGAGCTGACGGAGGTAGGCGCCATAGGTGCTCTTGCCGTAGCCGTTCGCGCGCGCTTCCAGCTGCTCGGTCGTGATCCAGCCCATGCGCCAGGCGATCTCTTCCGGGCAGGCGACCTTCAGCCCCTGTCGCTGCTCAATGGTGGAGATGAAGAGGGATGCTTCGAGAAGGGAGTCGTGTGTGCCGGTGTCGAGCCATGCGACACCACGGCCCATGACCTCTACGTGCAGGCGCTTGGCGTCGAGATACCAGCGATTCACGTCGGTGATTTCGAGTTCTCCACGCGATGAGGGTTGAATACCTTCGGCGCACTGGACAACATCCGGGCCGTAGAAGTAGATGCCGGTGACTGCGTAACGCGACTTGGGTACGGCGGGCTTCTCTTCGAGTGAGACTGCTCTGCGCTGCGCGTCGAACTCGACGACGCCATAGCGTTCGGGGTCCGCGACGGCGTAGGCGAAGACATGGCCGCCGCCGTCGCGCGTCGTGCGCTCGGATGCGGCACGCAGAGAGGCTGCAAGGTCGTGGCCGTAGAAGATGTTGTCGCCCAGGACGAGGCAGACGCTGTCGCCGGCGAGGAAGTCCTTGCCGATGAGAAAGGCCTGCGCGAGACCGTCGGGCGAGGGCTGGACGGCGTAGTGCAGATTCAGGCCCCATTGGCTGCCGTCGCCGAGCAGTTGCTCGAAGCGCGGCGTATCCATGGGCGTGGAGATGATGAGAATCTCCTGGATGCCGGCGAGCATGAGCGTGGAGAGTGGGTAATAAATCATGGGCTTGTCATAGACGGGCAGCAGCTGCTTGCTGACTGCCTGCGTGACTGGATGCAGACGTGTGCCGGACCCGCCGGCGAGGATGATGCCCTTCATGCGGCAGTCTCATAGTATGTGTTCACGATTGATTTGGCTCCGGGAGCGATCATGCCGTTGTGCGCTCGCTGTAGTTGGTTGTAATCCAGTCGCGGTAGGCACCGCTTGTGATGGTATCGACCCATGACTGGTTGGCGAGATACCACTCGACGGTGAGCCGCAGGCCGCTGGTAAAGTCCTGCGCCGGGAACCACTGCAGTTCGCGCTGGATTTTGCGCGCGTCGATGGCATAGCGGCGGTCGTGGCCGGGACGGTCCGTGACATAGGTGATCTGGCCGGCGTAGGGCGTGGCTTTGGGGCGAAGCTCGTCAAGGAGAGTGCAGATGGTGCGGACGACGCTGATGTTGGTCTGCTGGTTGTTGCCGCCCACGTTGTATGTTTGGCCGAGGATGCCTTTCGCCAACACCGTTTCGATGGCAGAGCAGTGGTCTTCGACGAAGAGCCAGTCGCGGACCTGCATGCCGTCGCCATAGACGGGCAGAGGCTTGCCTGCGAGCGCATTGGAGAGGATGAGAGGGATCAGCTTCTCCGGGAACTGGAACGGGCCGTAGTTGTTGGAGCAGTTGGTGATGAGCGTGGGCAGCCCGTAGGTGTGTGTCCACGCGCGCACCAAGTGGTCGCTGGCCGCCTTGCTGGCGGCGTACGGGCTGTTCGGGGCGAAGGGCGTGTCCTCGTGGAAGGCAGGGTCTTCCGGCGCGAGTGTGCCGTAGACCTCGTCCGTGGAGACGTGGAGAAAGCGGAAGTTTTCGCGCTCCTTGCCTTCGAGTGTTGCGTAGAACACGCGCGCACATTCGAGCAGGTTGAAGGTGCCGTCGATGTTGGTTTTGAGGAAGGCCGCAGGGCCGAGGATGGAGCGGTCGACATGGCTTTCCGCCGCGAAGTGCACGATGGCGTGGGGCCGGTACCTGAGCAGGAGCGACCGAACCAGGCCGCTGTCGAGGATGTCACCATGGACGAAGGTGTGACGCGGGTCGCCGGCAAGGCTATCGAGGTTGCGCGGATTACCCGCGTATGTCAGCGCATCCAGGTTGATGATGGGCGACGCCTCGGCATCCCGCAGGTGGCGCAGCACAAAATTGCTGCCGATGAAACCGGCGCCACCCGTGACAAGAAGGGGTGAAGTTGCATGCATAGTTAGCAACATATCCTCTCAGGAGACTGCGGGTGATGGGAGCGGGGGTGTTTGCGGCTCAGCTGCGCCGTTTTGGTACGACCGGATCGTTTTGGCTGTGACGCCCGCCCCGGCGAGCCCAAGTGCGAACGCGCTGGTGATCCATGGATATGTCAGATTGAGCTGAGCACCGAAAAGATGAACGACCGGTTGCACCAGGGCGAGACTAACCAGCGGAGTCCACGTTGTGGTGCGCCGCACTAACGCAACGGGAACGAACAGGACATACAGCAGGTACAGGGAGAGCGGGATGCCGATTTCCGCGACGAGGCCGGCCAGCCCCAGTCCTGGAGAGTCGGCGATGTAGACCCACACCGAGCCGCCGCGATATTCATATGCATTTCGTACCAGGCCGTAGTTGGCAAGCCCGACACCCGTCCATGGGTGGATGGCGATCATGCGTGGCACAAGAAAAATGCCTGCAACGCGGCCGCCAACCAAGTTGTAGTCGGTGGGAAAGAGGTTTGAGAGGGTGACGTAGTTTTCCGCGGCGCCGGTGTATGTCTGCAGGCCATGCGACACATTGGTATAGGTGAGGATAATTGCCACGCCGATGGCGAAGAGACACGCAACCGCCAGACGCTGACGCAGGCTGCTTGCGAGCAATGCCTGCAGAAGGATCATGAAGCCGATGGCAACGAACGCGGCTTTGGAGGCGCTGAGGACGAGTGCCACGACATTGGGCACCATGGCCAGCGCAATCGCCAGCTTGGGCCGGTCGCGTTCCGACGTGCGAAGCAGCCAACCCGCGGCGAGGTTGCTTACGAGATAGAGCCCAAAAGGTCCTCCCTCATTAAAGAAGCCGCTGGCGCGGCCGCCACCCGCAAAGACCCGAAGATGCGCGAGGGACGCCGTGGCGCCGACGACCGCGCTGAGCGTGCCGACCCAGAAGTAGACGCGCATGGTAAAGAGGCACTTTGCTGGATCGCGACGGAAGATCTCCGCAAGAATGATCATTGCCGCGACGTCGAGCGCGAGTTCGAGAAGACGTGATGCGGAATACGCCCCAAGGCGGTACAGGCCGGAGGTCTCGGTGTAGACGGGGCGGGTGAACGCCAGGATCGCGCCGACCCCGATGAGCGTCATGAGAAGGGTGTAGTGCCCGCCGAGCCTGAACAGGACGCCGCTGAACTGGACCCGGAAGGAGGCCCTGGCGATGCGCAGGAGGAGATAGATCACGAGCAGAAACTCGATGATTTCGAGATACTGCACACCTGCGATCTTCAGCAGCAGGGTCGATGCGAGTCCGCCGAACAGGAAGAGCAGCGGCTTTTCAAGCTGCACGGGCAGCTCAATGGTCTCAGCCGCGGTTGGTACTACGGCTGTCATGGTCAGGCACCGGCCTTCATCTCAGCACGCAGATGCACATAGGTGGATCGAAGGACTGGCTCAGATGCAGCCCACAACACCGACAGGACAAAGCCCAGGATGGTTCCGATCTCGACGATCAGCACGCGTTTTGGGCCGGCTTTGCGCTTTTGCGTAACGGCCCGGTCGATGACCTGGAGCTGGGGGCCGGGATCTTCCGCGTTGAGCTTGGTGTAATCCGCCTGGCGCAGGATGGCCTCGTAGATGGCCTCCCGTTCCAGGACATCGCGTCTGCGGCGGTTGGCCTCGATGGAGAGGCGCGGAATCGCACCGCCGGCTTCGACGCCGCGGACATCGCGTTGGCGCTGGCCGGGCTTGGAGGATTGCTGTGCGAGTTGCGACTGAAGTTCCGTGATACGGGAACGGAGGCGAACAGCTTCCGGGCTCTGCTCGGTCTGGCTTTGCAGCAATGCGCGCAGTTCGACTTCCGCGGATTGAATGGACGCCTGCAGGCGCGCTTCGGTGCTCATGGAGACCTGGAGCGCGCCGTTCGGGTCAAGGATGCCGCCCTCCTCCTGGTTGGCGACCAACTGCTTTTCGGCCGCCTCCAACGACGCACGCGCAGCGGCCACCTGGTCGTTATAAAACTCGCCCCTCTGGGTTACAGCTGTTTGCGAAATTCTCTTATTTAGGTCGTACAACGCACCGAGGTAGGCGTTGGCAATATCGGCTGAGCGTTGTGCCTCGCCGTCATGGATGAGGACGGTGATGACGCCGTTCGTCTCCATGTCGAACTTGGACTCGCCCATGAGAACCGCCCGTGCGAGATCGGGGTCGTTGAGGTGCAAACGGTCCATCAGGTGAGCTCGCTGCACAACGTCTTCCTGGACGGACCGGCTGTTCAGGAAGCCGATATACATGGCGCTTTGCTGTGCGCCGAAGAGGCCACCGCCAAGCAGGATGCCGCCGCCCGCGCCGCTGAGGATGGATGCATCGCGCTGGGGCGGCAGGAACGTTGCGCGGCCTTCAAAGTAGGGTTTTCTGGTGGCCGCATACGCGAGGGCGATGAGGGCACATACGATGGTTACCCCAGCGATCATGCGGTAGCGCCGAAGAATACGCGCAAGGAATGGGATCAACTCGAAGCGCGTTGCTTCCCACTCGGGACGGACACGGGTTGTTTCGGTAAATACTTCAGGCGGCATCCGTTATTGCACCAACGCGATCAGAGAGAGTGGCACGGCGAGCGAGCTGAGTGCAGTCGCGATCGTGACGGTGTCACGCAGAAGGTTGCGGTGTGTCAGCTGGGGCGGCACCACAATGGTGTCTCCGGGCAGAACCGGAGCCTTCAGCACGTCGTTGTACTGCTTGGAGACCACAGAGCCGTCGGCGCGGATCACGTAGAGGCGTTTTGCGTCCGCGTTGCGATCCGGCCCGCCGGCGTCGCGCACATAGTTGCGTACCTGCAGGCCCGGTTGAAAGAGGAACGAGGACGCGTTGTAGACCTGGCCCGCAACTGCAACGCTGGTTGGCTGGCGCGGGACGATGAAGCGGTCGCCATCTTCCAGCGGCAGATCGGGGACGGCTTCAATGCCATTCGCATCCGGCAACAGCTTGAGCACAATGCGGCCCGTGGCTTGCATGGTGCGGACACGAGCCACAGCTGCGCGTGCGCTTTGCGCGGATGCGTTTGCAACCTGGGCGGCGTTACTCGGATCGGTCGCGCCTGCGATCTGCGCGCTTACCTGTGTGCTGATCTGCGTATCTAAGGCATCGGCGTATTCACGAAGACGCTGCTGTTCGACGCGACGCGTGGATTGGCGAGTGAATTCCGAAGCGAACAGGTAGGCGTCGGACGTCAATCCACCGCTACGGGCGATCAGCTGGCGCAGTGTCTCACCCGGTTTGACGCTGTAGACGCCGGCTGCGACGAACTCACCCTCCAGGCGCACGAACCGGGTCTGCTGCGACTGCGGGACGCGAATGTCCGCCTTGGAGAAGATGGTAACAACGTCGCCGGCTTCCAGCGCGAGATTCTGTGACACGTTGCCATCGAGCACGGCGGCCAGGTTGAAGGGGATCAGCGATGTTGTCAGCGATACGGCATCGAGACGCTCGATCACGGCGTAGGCAAGATCGACGTCCGGCGCGCTTAGCACAACATCGTTGGTTGCGGTAAAGGTGCCGTTGCCCTGGGTGAGAGCATCGCCCACGGTGGTGCCGCCGCCATTGGAATTTGCAGTGTCCATGGACGTTGGCGTGGGCGCTTCCGTGGCTGATCCACCCGAACCGGAGGCCGGTGTCGTGCTCACGGCGATGTGGCCGGTTCCAGCCTGTTGTGTGCCATAGGGAGCGTACTGCTGCTGTCCCTGTCCATACTGCTGCAGCTGTTGCTGTCCAGGGCCCGGTTGCGGCCCGGTTCCGAACTGGGTCTGGAAGGTGGGAGCGACTTGGCCCAGCAGATTCCGCTGGCGGTAGTAGTTGCGTGTGATCAGCGATTCACGGTTTGGAATCAGGTCCGAAAGATGCATGCCCGCGTGCCAGACGTAGCGGCCGGGGTTGGCGACATTGCCGCGCAGCGTCACCGCGTCTTTGTAGCGGTCAGAGATGGCAGCGACGGTAACGATATCGCCCGCGTGCAGCACCAGGTTGCCGCTGTTTGTTAGATTGACGTCCACAATGGAGCGCTGAACGTGGTCGTAAACGCTCTCGATACGTGCTCCGGTGCCAGTGGCTGTGCTGGTGAGGCCGCTGGCAAGTTGCAGCAACTGGCCGAGGGTGGTCTCACCGTTCAATTCGTAAATAGAGGGATTGGTAACGGACCCGACGACGGCGACCTGCGGACCGACCGTGGGCACGAAGATGATGTCGCCCGGCTGCAGAGGTGCGTCCTTGGTTTTGTCGCCGTGCAGGAGGAGATCGTAGAGGTCGACGGTGGTAACGGTCCTGCCGGCGCGGCGCAGCTCAATGTGGCGCATGCTGCCCTGGGGTCGGATACCACCGGAGACAAAGAGCGCATTGAGCAGCGTGGAGAGCGACGAGACGGTGTAGGAGCCGGGCCGACGTGTCTCGCCGAGGATGTAGATCTGGATGGAGCGAAGTTGGCCGAGGGTGACGCTGAGGTCGAAGTTGCGGTAGACCCGGCCGATCTGCTGGCGCAGGAAGGGCTTTAGATCGCTGAAACGGAGGCCGCCGACGGTGACTGTGCCGACCTCGGGAATGCTGATGGAGCCGGCGCGATCGACGATGAAGCTGCCTTGCTGGTTGAGCTGGCCGGTGGCGGAGATGAGAACCTCATCGCCCGGGCCGATCACATAATCGGGCGTGACCTGGCCCGTGCCGATCGGGGCGAAGGTGCTGGGTGCATTGGTAAACAGGTTGGCGCCAAAAATGGGGAGGCTGGTGCCGACCGTCTGCATGACAAGCGTCTGGAACTCGGTGGGTGTGTCGACAATGGTGGTGCTTTCACGCCGGTCGCGCTCTTCCGCATCCGGGTTCTGGCCGTTCCTGTTTTGGGAACCGTTCGTGCGTTGCCAGTCGGGGCCGTTGTTGTTACTGCGCTGCGGGTCACCCGGTACCTGGACGGTGATGACCTGTGGCGCCTGCCCTTGCGAAGCAGCGGGTGGAGCTGACGTTATGGCCGGCATCTGTGCCTGAACAGTGCCTGCCACAAGGCAAACGAGCGCGGCTGCAATGCCGCGAACAAGGGATTTCGCACTTCTACCGGACCGGAAGAAGTGGCCGGCTACAACTTCGCTCACGTTTGACAGTCCTCAAAGGCGCATGGCCGAAAGCGGCTCGCGCTACGGATAGAGTGTAACCGCAGCAGGAGCCTTCGGCTACCAACGAAGGCGTGGGCATCCCGGTGAGTTGTCCCACGACTCTCAACTGGGACGACACAAGGAGACCAGAACGCGATGGAGTCACAGGAGCGAACGACAGCAGCAGAGCAGGGGGCGAAGGTTGAGCCGTCTGGACCACGCGGCGATAACCCCGCAACAGCCGGTCCCGGACCCACCGGCATCCGGTCGGCGACGCCGGAGAACAGTGGGGGCAAGATCAATCCCGCGGCGCCCGGCAACACAGGAACAACGCCCGGCACAACACCGAAGGAGTAAGTATCTCTTCTGGCAGATGACTGGTGCAGACATTGCTGGTAGGCAGAGTGATTACAGGGGCGGTGTCTGACCTTTTGGCTGTTTCGACGGCGCCTTCTTTGCCGCGCTTTTTGCTGGGGACTTCAATGCTTTTGCGTTCAGATCTGGTATTGCCGCGGTGTCGACGACTGGATGGCCATCCATGGGCGGCGTTTCGAGCAGGGAGGCTGGTTGAGCCGTAGCTGGGGAGGCCGTCAGTGTCCTGCCTGCCGCTTTTTTGGCGGCGGTTTTCTTTGGAGCTGATTTCTTTGCCGTGGTCTTCTTGGGTGCGGAGGATGCTAGTGGCTGTGTTTTCTGATCGATCGTTGTAGTCGTTGGTCGCTTTTTCCCTGATTGAGCGAATTTACCCGCAGCAGCTGAGGCGCCTGCTTTTGCCGGGGCTTTGGCTGGAACTGTTGTTGCGGCGGTCTTGTTTATTTCGGGCTTGGGGGCGACGGACGCGATCAGCGCGTCGAGCTTGTAGCCTGCGTTTTTTGCTGCGGATGCGATGGCCATCGTATCGACGGGCTTGTTTGAGGCGACGGCCAGCCAGTGCAGCAACTGCTCGAGCGCCTGCTGATTGACATAGCGGGTTCCCTGGTGCTCGTTGGATCCGATCAGCCAGAGGACGTCGCCGTCTTCCCAGAAAGCGGGCTGGGATGGCGTGAGGGCACCGAGCGCAAGCCGGACGCGAGCCGTTGTGCGCCATGCGTCCTCGCCGCCCATGCCGAGTTCGGAGAAGATTTCGGCGAGCGAGCTGCGGAGTTGGAGCGTATCCACAATGTTGCCTGTGCCTGCCGGCAACGTGCGTAGCGCCAACACGGCGAGCAGAGGCGACCAGAGTGCCTCCGGGTGGGTGTGCGGCGGCAGCGTCTTTGCTGTTTTTGCCGCAGATACAGCTTTGAGCATCGCGTCTGCCGCGGTGGTGGCCACGGCAGCGTAGTCCTGCGGCGTGATCGTTGGGGCAGGGCTTTCGAGTTCGAGGAAGCGCTCGAAGACAGGCCTGGCGTGTTCGCCCCAGGCGCGTGTGGCATCAGTTTCGGACATCGGATGTTCGCCCGCCGGAGAGAGCAGCCGGACTGCATCCCACGCAACAGCATTGCGGATGGCGGCGGTGAGTGGACGCAGGCGCAGGCGTGTGAGTGCTTCGTCGATGCTATGAACACCGGCGCCGTGGAGGGCGTCGCAGAGCTGATCCCAGGGCTGTTCCGCTGTCGAGCGGAGTTCGCGCCAGTGCAGGAGCACGGCGTACTGGTAGCCGCGCAGGTCGAGCGCGAGGCCGCGGTGGACGAGGTCGGTGGCGCGGCGGATGTACTCAAGGCCGGTGGCGGTGTCGCGCCAGGCGAGGAAGAACTCTTCGCCACGGGGAAGTGCGAGGGCGTCCGCGATGGAGCGCTGCCAGAGGTCGCCGGTCCACTTGTTCATGGACGCAGCGGAGACGTGCACGGTGCCGCGTGTGCTGCTATAGGCGTTGTTGTAGAGGATCAGGGCGCGCTGATCGCCGAGGCGGTTGGAGTAGGCGAAGACGTTCTCGTCCACGCCGTGGTGCTCGGTCCAGAAGTCGAAGAAGACGAAGTGTTCGCTCTCGGCGAAAAGCGCTCGGTTCTTGAGCAGCGGAGCGATCTCGGCCTGGTGACGTGCTACGAGCTGCTCGTTCGGCCATTCGTCATACTTGGCGGTCTTGTATTCCATGCCGTACTTCTCGGTGTAGCCCTCGACCTGGCCGTGCGCGAACATGGGCAGCCCTGGGATGGTGGCCATCATGGTGGCGACGCCGAAGAATTTGTCGCCGGTGCCGAATTGGTCGATCGCAGTTTTCTCGTCGGGGTTGGACATGAAGTTGACGTAGCGCTTCATGATGTCCGGGTCAAACTCGATGGTTTTCTTGAGGTAGCTGCGATACTTGGCGTTTTCCTCGTCGCGCAGCATGACCATGAAGGCAGAGTTGTAGACGCGGTGCATGCCGAGGGTGCGGACAAAGTAGCTTTCGAGCAGCCAGAAGGCTTCGGCGAGGAGCAGCGTGCCTGGGACTTCCTGCTGGACGCGGTCGACGACTTCGCGCCAGAACTCGTGCGGCATGATGCGGTCGAAGTCTTCCTGCGTCATGGCGTTTTCGGCACGGGACGGGATCGATCCGCCTACGCCGGGCAGAGGGAACCAGAGGCGCTGGACGTGGCGCTTCGCGAGGACCATGGCGGCATCGAAACGGATGATGGGGAAGCGGCGCGCGACTTCGACGATGACCTGGATGACATGTTCGCGGACGGCGTGTTGCGAGTAATCGAGCTGCGCGGTGTCGTTCCAGGCGAAGGTGGTGCCGTCGTTGCCGTGATAGATAAACTCGGTGCGGTTGCTGGCGTCGCGATAACGCATGCGGTAGACGACGGCTGCATCGGTCTGGTCGTAGTAGTGGTCTTCGATCTTGATTTCGACGCGTGAATCCTGCGAAAGGTCGGGCCCTTCGAAGCTGTAGCTAGGAAAGGGCGATTCGCTGCGGCGGAGAAACCACTCCGGGTGTTCGATGACCCAGTTGGAGTCGAGGCCCATGTGGTTAGGCACCATGTCGCTGGCGAGACGTAGGCCGACGGTGTTGGCGAGATCGCGGAACTTGCCGTAGGCCTCCTCGCCGCCGAGGTCTTCCGCGATGCTGTAGTCCATGAGCGAGTAGGCGGAGGCGACTGCGTCGGCCTGTCCGCGGAGTCGCTTGACAGTCTGCGATGCCTTGGAACGCTCCCACAGGCCGATGAGCCAGAGCCCGGTCATGCCGCGGTCGCGCAGAAGTTGAAGTTCTTCGAGCGGGATCTGGTCGAGGCGGTGGATGTGCCGCTGGTATTTTTTGGAGAGCTGTTCGAGCCAGACGTAGGTGGCCTTGGCCATGAGGACGACGTTGGGCATCCATGCGTCGTCTCGCGAGAAGGCTTCGTACTCGTGCAGCGGCGCCTGGTAGTCGTAGGAATATTGCGAGAGGCCGCGTGAACGGAAGCGTCTGCGCCGTGTCACGGTGCCGTCATCGTTGGTGACGTCCTCCCAGTATTCCTCGTAGCCGACGTACTCGTCGCCGCTGAAGCCTTCTTTGCCGCCGAACTCAAGCGGTCCGTGACGGCGCACGTTGCGGCCGGGCGGGTTGAACTGCATCCAGATGGCGACTTCTTCTTCGCGCAGGGTATCGACCGCGAGAAGCGTACGGGCTGCGGCTGCTGCGCCGGGAGTACCGGCGAGCAGGGGCACCCACTTTTCGCGGATGACGTCGAGTTGCTTGCTCAGGGAGTCAGGAGCTTCTTCAAAGGGTATGCGGAGTGCCGCAAGGAGCGTTTTGGCTTCCGGGCCGAACTCGGGGCGCGTTTCGAAGTAGGCTTCGACGTCGGACTGGAATTCGTTGTACGCAGGCATGCTTTTGAGCAGGGGTCTGTCGTCGAAGAGTTCGCGGAAGGGCTTGTAGGCGGGGTTCTGATTGGCGAGCCACAGCAGAAGCAGCTCTTCGAGAGCGGCTTCCCGGTGCGGCACGCCGTCTGTTTTGCCTGCGAGCCACTGCCGCGCGGTGAGCTTGCCGTTGTAGACATCCGTATTGGGGAAGCGCTGCGTGAAGGCAAGGAGCAGAGCGTCGACGTTCCTGGTGCCGATGCGTTCGCCGAACCACGTGAGGGCATCGGTGAGGACGGCTGGGTCCTGCTCGGTGCGGTAGTGGTCGATCACTGCATGGCTGAGTTCGTCGATGAGACCCATGGCGAAGAGCTGCCCGGCGTGAACAACGGACTTTGGGTCTTCCTCGGCGGTGGGTCCACCTGCAGCTACGCGGGCGGCGTTCATCTGGATGGCCAAACGGCGGCTTGCCGCTACGTTAGCGAAGATCACATTGCCGGTGTACGAAAACAGCAGGTCCCGGAGGTCAAACGTTTTCCGGAACGAGCGCGCAATGTGGAACTCCATGGACACCTCAAAACATTGTTGGGTCCGGTACCGGACAGAAGCGTGTTTGCGCTGCAAGTTTCAGGAACGTGTATGCAGCGGGATAACAGCTTGGGATGCAGATTCTCCTTACCGCTTTGCTTTCGTGGCGACCAAAGAGATTCTCTTCTCAAGGATGTTCCGAAACGCGTGTGCGATGCGAGAAGATACCGTTTTTTGATGTTCTCTGCTGCGGATTATGGCTTTAGGCGATAGCCATAGGCATAGAGCGGATGCGCGGAGTCGTGCGGCAAGCCGCTGTTCTGTGCTTCGACGGCTGCCATGGACGATGGCAGTTCGAAGGGCATGCGGCCCTCGGCCTTCACCTTACCGCTTAGGACGCTGAGCAGTGCGTCGTCACTGACACCGAAGTCGGCGTATAGCGCGGTGACCTTGTCCTTGATCTCGGTGAGGATGGCGGGACGGTCCATATAGACGGTCATGATGACGGGTGTTTTGCCGCACTTGAGCAGAGCGTCGTAGGCAGGGTCGCTTGGCTGGAAATTAAGGCGGCCTTCATGCTGGCGGCTGCCGAAGAAGTAGCCAGGGTGCGGGGTTTCGAATGGTGTTTCTGCGCGGATGATTGCGACGTCGGCGTCCTCGGGCGTATCGACGACGGTAAACCCCTGGGCCTTGGCTATGGCGGGTTCGACGTGGAAGAGCCAGACCTTCACGCCGGGCTTGAGTGGGACGGTGCCGTGCTTATTCTCAAGCGGGACCATGGCGCGGGCCTGTGCGGCTTTGCCTGCGGCGAGCGACGCGGGATCGCCCACGACGCGCTTTGCCTCGTTCACGTCGACGTAAGGATTCTCGAAGATGCCGATGGCGAACTTCTGCGCGAGGATGGCGGTCGCGGCTTCTTTCATGCGGGCTTCGGTGATTTTGCCCGCGTGGGCAGCGTCGAGAAGTGCGGCAACATCTTCGGTGCCGCCGATCTGATCGACGCCTGCGCCGATGGTTTTGGCGAAGCGGTCGGCGAGGGACAGGTCCATGACACCCCATGACATGCCGATGAGTGCCGGTGTTGCCTTTTGACCTGCGGGAACGCCGACCTGACAGTCGTGGTTGCAGTCGCCGGTGATGCCCCAGTCGCTGACGATGACGCCCTTGAAGCCGTATTTGCCGCGCAGCAGGCCGGTGAGCAGCTGCTTGTTCATACCGGCGCCAACTTGTTCGATGGGCTTGCCGTCCACCGTGATGTTTTCGAGGATGGAGTACGTCGGCATGACGGCGGCGACATGTGCTTCAAAGGCGCCGAGGAATGGCTTGATGTGGTAGGTGAGCTGGTCGTTCGTGATGGCGGAGTAGCGGCCGTAGTAGTTGTGGCTGTCGAGGCCGTTCTTCTGCGCGCCGTAGCCGACCCAGTGCTTGACGACGGTGACAACGGAACCGGAGTTGAGGCCGGCGGCCCCGTTTTGCATGCCTTCGACGTAGGCCTTGACCTGGGCCTGGGCGACATCGGCGTCTTCACCGAAGGTGCCGTTCAGGCGCGCCCAGCGCGGCTCGGTGGCGAGGTCCGCTTGGGGTGAGAGTGCTTCACGGATGCCGACGGCCATGTACTCGCGGCGGACTGTGTCGGCGTACGTACGTGTCAGGGCGGGGTCGTTGATGGCCGCCATGCCGGTGGTCTCAGGCCACTTGGAGAACAGGCCTGCTTCGACGCTGGCGCCGGGAATGTAGAGGAAGTTGTTGCGCGGGTCGGTGCTGATGGTGAGCGGGATGCCGAAGCGGGTGGACTCCGCGAGCTCCTGCAGCTTGTTGTCGCTGTCGGAGATCATGCCGGGGTCGCCGCCGAGGCGTGTGATGAAAGTGTTAATGCGCTTGCCTTCAATGAGCGCCCTGGACTTGTCGAGATCGTAGCCACTGCCGCGGCCAATGCTCGCCTCCGCTCCGCCGATGGCAGGCAGCGTGCCATGCACCATCACACCTGCGAGGTCTTCGACCGCCATGCGCGAGACGAGGTCCTTCGCACGGGCTTCCGGCGTGAGACGCCAGTCTTCGTAGGGATCGAGCTTGCCGTTGCGGTCCAGGTCTTTGAACTGGAGGCCGTCGACGGTGAGCAGTGGTGCGGAACGATGGCCTAGCACTGGCTGCTTTGTGGACTGCTTCGATGCCTGGGCTGATAGCGGGGTGAACGGAGCGGCGAGGAGCGAGACGACGAGGGCACTGGCAGCGAGACGCATGATGGGAACCATCATCGGCCTGTATGTGACGGTGGTCAAACGCGAAGGAAACGTGGTGGGCCCACCAGGATTTGAACCTGGAACCAAAGGATTATGAGTCCTCTGCTCTAACCGTTGAGCTATAGGCCCGCGTGTTTCATTTTATCGGGAATGAAACGAAAGAACGGGGCTGAAGCCCCGTTCTTTACACGGCGACGGATTCAGTGTGTAAGCCCACTGCTCCCTCCTAGTAGCTGAAGATGTGGGGGGCTGGGTAGCTGAAGGTGCCGTCGGAGCGCTGGACGCCGAGGAAGAGGCGCTTGTCCGGGTTGCCGTTCATGGTGGTAGCCACCAGGAGCGTTGTGCCGAAGGGGCCGTTGCCGTCGCTCACGCTCTTGTCCACGTGGTGCGAGTGGATGGGGCCGACGGGGCTGTATTTCGTCCAGTCTTCCTGGAAGCGCTTGAACGGATATTGCTGGGTTGTGGCTGGATGCTGCTGCCAGTTGGCATCGTTCATGTAGATGCCGTAGGCCTTTTGGAAGTCGTTCTGCTCAATGGCGGTGAAGAAGTGGTCCACGCGGCGCTCGGTTAGCAGGTTGGTGAAGAGCCAGCCGTGGCCGCTGATGAAGCCGGCGAATGCCGTGACGAGCAGGATGGCGAAGAGCGCGCCGGTGGCGATGATGGCGTTGCGGATGAGATTCTCGCGGCGGGCGTCGTATTCAGGAGCGTTCAGCAGTGTCATCGTCTTGCTTCCTTGCGATGTTGTCTTCTGCATTAGACACCGCAGCGGGTACATTGGTCAGCCCTTGGCCTGGACCGTATGCGATGGGTTTCGTTATTGGAAGGCGTTGCGCAGGAGGCGGACGTCGTGCGAGCCGTCGGCTGCAAGGTAGACAGAGATGACGTCGAAACGCCGGGCGACTGTTGGCTGTTGCTGCCGGGGCCATGGGAGCAGGTTGATGTAGGCGGTTGCCATGCGGTGCATGGCGGCCTGCTTGTCATCGTCGACCTGGAACTCTGCGGCGAAGGGTGTGGTGGCGCTGCGGGTCTTGACTTCGACGAAGCAGAGGGTATCGCCATCCCAGGCGATGAGGTCGACTTCGCCGTCGAGGAAGGCGTGCCGCCAGCGGCGCGCGACGACGGTGTAGCCCTGACGGCGGAGGTGGAAGTAGGCGGCGCGCTCACCGGCTTCCCCGCTACGCTGGCGACCGTTTTCGTTGGCGGCTGAAGAGGCGTGCATGCGTTCCAGCACGGCGAGTGTGCGCTCCATTACGGCAAGCATGGGACGTGGGCGTTGCATGCGTGATCCAGTATGGCACTCGGGTGTTTGCGGGAGAAGCGCTTCGGGATCGCCGGACCCGCATCGAATGAGCGCATAAGCGATGATGAGAAGCATGGGTAAGATGGCTTTTCGGACGGCAGTGTGTGCGGCGCTTGTTGTCGCGATGTCCTCTGGCGTGTTGGCGCAGGTACCGTCGCAGACTCCAAGCGGTGATGCGAGGCCGCTGGGTGGATCGCAGGTAAAGCCGCTACCGGAGAGCACGCCGCAGCAGGGGCAGTCTTCGGCGCCGGAGAATGGGAATGGAGCGCCGAATGTGCCGTCGGGCGCGGCGACTTCGTTGGGGCGTAAGCGGATTGGCTTGGCGCTGGGCGGCGGCGGCGCGCTTGGGCTGAGCGAGATTGGCGTGCTGCGCTGGCTGGAGGAGAACCACATCCCGGTGGATGCGATTGCGGGCACAAGCATGGGTTCGCTGCTGGCGGCGCTGTATGCGACGGGGCATACGCCGGACCAGATGTCGGCGTTGACGAGCGATCAGGTGTTTTCAAAGGTGTTTCGCTTATCGGCGGACTTCAACCAGTTGAACTTCCGCCGGCGTGAAGACAGGCGCTTTTTGCCGGGAGGGTTCACTGTCGGGCTAAAGCACGGTGTGTCCATGCGCAACGGCGTCCTGCTGGACTACGGCTTGAACGAGTTTCTGAATGCGCAGTTCCTGTCCTATGGCGCGGACTTTAACTTCGATAACATGCCAATCCCGTTCCGGTGCGTGGCGACGGACATTCTGGTGGGGCGCGAGGCGGTGTTTACGCACGGACCGTTGGCAGAGGCGGTGCGTGCTTCCATCTCGATCCCGGGTGTGTTTCCTCCGCTGGAAGACGGTGGGCATATTTATGTGGATGGCGCGCTGACGGAGAATCTGCCGACCGATTTGGTCAAGAACGATCTGCATGCGGATGTCGTGCTGGCTGTGTCGCTGCCGCTGACGCCGCCGGATCGTGGCGATACGAGTTCGGTGTTGGGCGTGCTGCAGCGGAGCTTTTCGGTGGCTTCGTGGAGCAACGAGGTGCGGTCGCGTGCATTGGCGGATGTTGTGATGGAGCCGATTGCGCCTACAGGTGTGGGTGCGGCGGATTACGCGAAGAGCGATGACCTGGCCAAGGCGGGTTATCTTGCTGCGCAGAAGTTGGCGGGAAAGCTGTTGCCGTACCGGTTGAGCGACGAAGAGTGGGCTAAGTATCAGGCGCAACGCAAGGGCCGGAACGCTGCGCCGGTGCGGAACATCGCGAGTGTGCGGATCATCGCTCCAACAGACAGGGCCGCCAATGGTGTGCAGGACAGGGTGAGTGATCTGCCTGGCAAGCCGTTGAGGGCGGACCAGGTGGACGCGAAGATGGACGAAGTGCGCAGCGACGGGCGCTATGAGACGAACTACTTCCTGACCCGCCCTGGGCAGGTGATCGACATGGATGTGACCGGACCGGCAAACGTGGGGCGCAAGGTCGATGGGCGTGAGCTGCTGCATCCGCAGGAGAAGCGTGGACCGGGCGATGACGTGGTGGCTGCGATGGCCGCGGGTGTTGGTGATCGGACAGGTGGATCGACAGGCAACGCGATCAGCGCGACCCCGGTGAATAACACCATTCCCGTGGGTAAGCGCGATGACGGGAAGACTGCCAAGCAGCAGGAGTTTGAGACGGTGGCGCCGAACAGCCAGGGCAAGATCGTACTTGAAACGGCGAAGCCGCCTGCGGGCTATCAGCCCATTGAAGGCGATGTTGACTTGAATATACGGGTGCATGACCGGCCGTATGGGCCGCCGTTTCTGCTGATTGGCGGCAACGTGATTGCGCAGACGGGGGGCACCGCGCGGGCCACGATTGATGCTGTTGTGACGCAACAGGATTTGGGTGGCTACCAATCGGAGTTGCGCACGCGGATACGGTTTGGGTTTCTGACGCAGATTGAGCCCGAGTATCTGAAGCGGATTTCGACGACGCGGTTTTTCGTTGCGCCGCGGCTTAGCTTCCTGCGGGAGCCGGTGTACGTCTGGCAGAACCAAAGCAAGATTGCCGAGCGGCAGAGCATGGTCTCGGGCGGTGGTTTGGATGTGGGCTTTGCGAAGTCGCGCTATACAGAGTGGCGTGCGGGTTACGGGATTGTGTCGCAGCGCTGGGATACAACGACGGGATCGGACGGGTTGCCGAACTTCACGACGACCGCGCAGACCGCTCGTGTGTTGTACCGATTTAATGGGCAGGATAAGGCGATGGTGCCGTTGCGGGGACTCCGGGCAGATCTTTCGGCAGGCATGATGCACATTGGCCAGAGCCAGAATGTGCCGCGTGTTGAGGGTCTTGCGGCGTACTTCCGGGACGTTGGGCGAGGCAACACGCTGGCATTTGGGCTGGAAGGCGGCACGTTCGCGAATCGCAATGTGGCTGATCCATTTCGCTTCACGCTGGGTGGGCCGATGCGGCTGGCTGCCTCGGCGTTTGAGGAGTACCGCGGCACGGACTATGTACTGGTGCGTCCGATGTACTTCCGCCGCATTGCGCAACTGCCGACACCGCTGGGCCAGAGTATCTACGTCGCCGGCGGCTATGAGTTTGGCCGGATGTACTCGCCGACGGCAGCAACGATCTCGCGGCAGGATGTGTTCTTTGGCCTTGCCGCGGAGACGCCGCTTGGAGTGATCACGTTTGGCCCGGCATTTGGGACCGATGACCACAAGAAGCTGATCTTCACGCTTGGACGTTTCTTCTAGCGAGACGATTGGGTTTGTGTCTTGCGGCTTCCGTTTGGCGCGGTGTGCGTATATTGATGATGCGTTTGTCATTCTTTTGTCACGGCTGTGCCTTTCAGGCAGACAGTCCGTCAGAATGGCACAGCGCAAATCCGCTTACTTCTGGAGAAAGTTCATGTCCCTGCACCGCGCTTTTACGGCTACAGCCATCGCACTTGTTTTTTCAGCATCGCTTCTGGCGCAGATGCCAGGTGGCGGTCCCGGTGGCCAGCAGCCTCCGCCTCCACCGCCGACAGCTGGCGCGAAGCTTGACGTGACGGAAGGTTCTTCGGCGAGCTATCGCGTGACGGAGCAGTTCGTTGGTATCGACTTTCCGAATGACGCCGTGGGCAGCACGACGGGTGTCATGGGGCACCTGGAGATTCTGCCGGATGGCTCGATTGCGCCGGGATCGAAGCTGGTGGTTGAGCTGAAGAACATGACCAGCGATCAGGGCATGCGCGATAACTACATCCGCACGCGCACGCTGGAGACGGATAAGTTTCCCGAGGCGGTGTTTGTGCCCACCGCCATTGTCGGTGTGCCGAAGATGGTGCCATCTACGGGCCAACTCGGCGTGTCGCTGACGGGTAACCTGACGATTCATGGCGTGACCAAGCCGGTGACGTTCAAGGGTATCGCAACGATCGATCCGCGTTCGTCCATGGTTCAGGGCCGTGCGCTGACCTCGTTTACGTTCGCTGATTTCGGCCTGACCAAGCCTTCGATCGGCCGGCTTGCGAACGTGGAAGATAAGATCTCGATTGAGATTGTGTACAAGTTCAAGCGCAGCTGATTCAGTGCAGCGTCAGTAAAGCGCGGCGGGTGTACGGAGACTTCCGGCATCCGTCGCGTTTTGTTTTGGCGCGCTGCGCCGTGCGGCGTTCTACGATGACAGCACCTTTGGAGGATTGCAATGAAGATGGTTGCTGGTGCGTGGTTGTCGTTGGCATTGGGGGTGGGTGTTGCTGGGGCGCGGGCGCGGGCGCAGGGTGTTGTACCCTCAGCAGCGGTCACAGGGACTGGCGTGACGCCATTCAGCCCCGCGGTGCGCGTGGGTGAGACGCTGTATGTGAGTGGTTCTGTGGGCGCGGATCACGCGACGGGAAAGCCGCCTACTGATGCTTCGGAAGAGTCTGCGAAGTTGATGGAATCGATCCAGGGCATACTGGCGAAGGAAGGCATGACGATGGATGATCTGGTGTCCGTCACAGTCTTCTGTACGGATATGAGCCTGTACCCGACGTTCAACAAGGTGTACGTCAAGAGCTTCAAGCAGCCGTTTCCGGCGCGCGCGTTCCTTGGCGTGAAGGAGCTTGTGCTAGGCGCGCACTTCGAGATGATGGGCGTGGCGCAGAAGGGCTACGGTGCTTCGAAGAAGTAAGTTAGTCTTGGCCCCGCACAAAGAACGAACGCAGCGATCGCGGCGGGTTTCTCTGCGATCGCTGCGTTCTGCTCTTGAACAGGCTTACTTGTTCAGCGCCTGCATCATGGGTTCGTTGTAGCGGGTGCCGGCTACGGCGTCGACTGGCACGGCGTCTTCAAGCTCTTCGACTTCTTCAGGCGTGAGCTTGATGTTGGCTGCGGCTGCGTTTTCGTCCAGATATTTGCGACGCTTGGTGCCGGGGATGGGCGAGAAATCGTCTTGCGATTTAGCGAAGACCCAGGCGAGTGCGAGTTGCCCGGGCTTGATGCCTTTCTTCTCTGCGAGTGCTTTCACCTTCTCCACGAGCAGCAGGTTCTTGTCGAGGTTTTCTCCCATGAAGCGTGGCATGCGCGTGGCGCGGGAGTCCGTATCGACAAGCTGGGAGGGTGATGTGATGGTGCCGGTGAGGAAGCCGCGTCCGAGTGGCGAGTAGGGCACGAAGCCAATGCCGAGTTCGCGCAGCGTGGGGAGCACTTCGGCTTCCATGTCACGCGTCCACAGAGAGTATTCACTTTGAACGGCGGTGATGGGGTGGACGGCGTGCGCACGGCGAATGGTGGCGGCGGAGGCCTCACTGAGGCCGAGGTACTTTACCTTGCCGGTTTCTACCAGCCGTGCCATCGCGCCGACTGTGTCTTCAATGGGTGTATTGGGATCGACGCGGTGCTGGTAGTAAAGGTCGATGTAGTCGACGCCGAGGCGCTCCAGTGAGGCATCGCACGCTACCTTGACGTATTGGGGCTTACCGCTGATGCCAAGGAAGGCTCCGGTTGCCTTGTCGCGCAGATTGGCGAATTTTGTGGCGAGGAAGACTTCGTTGCGGCGGCCCTGAATGGTTTTGCCGACGAGCTCTTCGTTGTCGCCGGAGCCGTAGACGTCGGCGGTGTCGAGGTGAGTGATGCCGAGGTCGAGTGCGTGGAGGATAGTGGCGGCAGACTCTTCGTCGTTGCGCTCGCCGTAGAAGTCGCTCATGCCCATGCAGCCCAGTCCCTCGGCGGAGACGACTGCACCCTGTGTGCCCAGCTTGATTGTGTCGATTGCCATTTGTAGTTGGATGACACTGCGCAGGTTTGGAACGCACATGGCGCGATTCGGCTCCGCCTTGAACACACAGTGTTCACGAAATTTGGCACGGAGTTCACGGTGGGTCTGTTGGGAACTCGTGTATTTTGGTCCAGCTTTTCCACCTTGCAGAGCGCCGTAGAATCGGGGGATGGGCCGTATCCACGTACTTTCCGACCAGGTGGCGAACCAGATTGCCGCGGGTGAGGTGGTGGAGCGGCCGGCCTCTGTCGTAAAGGAGCTGCTGGAGAATGCTGTCGATGCGGGTGCTACGCGCATACGCATTGAGGTCGAGGGCGGCGGCCGCAAGCTCATCCGCATCGTGGACAACGGGCACGGCATGGGCCGCGACGATGCCATGCTGGCGTTTGAGCGGCATGCGACGAGCAAGCTGCGGTCTGCGGATGATCTTCTGCATATTGCGACGCTGGGCTTTCGGGGCGAGGCGTTGCCTTCCATCGCGTCCGTCGCCCGCGTGGAGCTGGATACGCGGGCTGAAGAGGATGAGGTTGGCACGCGGATCGAGATCCATGGCGGCAAAATGACCGCTGTGGAGGATGTAGGTGCGCCGGTCGGTACGTCCATCTCCATCAAGGATTTGTTTTTCAATGTGCCCGCACGCAAGAAGTTTCTGAAGAGTGAGCCGACGGAGCTTTCGCATGTGGCTGCGCTGGTCACGCACTATGCGCTCGCGCATCCTGCGAAGCACTTTGAGCTGCACACGGCGACGCATGCGTTGCTGGTTGCTCCGGCGGTGCGCGATGCAAGTGAGCGGTTGCTGCAGATATTCGGCGGGGATGTTTCGCGCGACATGATTCCGTGTGCCGCGGAGATTGATTTTGCGCGAGCGGGGCTGCCGGAGCCTCCGCCGTGGAGGCGTGAGGCGGATTACGAGAAGCCGGAGCCGGGGTTTTTGCGGGTGCGTGGCTTTGTGTCGAAGCCGGAGTTGCAGAAGCTGAATCGCGGATCGATCTACGTGTTTGTGAATGGGCGGCAGGTGCGCGACCGGCTGATTCTGCATGCTCTGACGGAGGCGTACAAGAACATTCTGCCGGCTACGTCATACCCTGTGGTGTTGCTGTTTTTGGAGATGCCTGCGGCTGAGGTGGATGTGAATGTGCATCCGGCGAAGACCGAGGTGCGCTTTCGGCAATCGAGCTTTGTGCATGACTTTGTGCGTGACACGGTGCGGACGGCGGTGCTGAAGGCGAAGCCCGCAGCTAGCTTTTTGAGTGCTGTGGCGCCTTCGCCGAAGTTCGGCGATGGGTTGCTGGATGGCTCGGTGGGCGAAGAGCTTGATCCTGTGCTGCGTGGGGCTGGGCCTGGCAGCGATGCGCCGTGGAGTGAGCACCAGATTCGTGAGGCCGAGGAGCAGGAGCGGGCACGAATTTTTCCGGTGGAAGCGAGCGATGTGGATGGGTTTACGTTGAGGGAGCCGACACTGCCGCCGGTGCCGGGCCGGTTTGTGTTTCCGGCAGAGTCGGATGGCGAGTTTCGAGCGCACACAAGCGAACAACAGGTCCCTTCACGTCGCTCCGCTTCTGTCGGGATGACGAATCTTGGTAATGATGCTCCATTGCCCGATGTTCATGGAGCTACTCACTTCCCTGTCGGGACGGCGCAGCGCTCACCTGCTGCGGAGCGGATTGAGGATACGGCGAATCTTGCGGGACTGGGTGGTTTGCGGCCGTTGGGTCAGGTGCAGAACTCGTTCATTCTGGCGGTGAATGAGGAGGGCTTGTGGATCATCGACCAGCATGTGGCGCATGAGCGGATTTTGTTTGAGAAGGTGTTGCGTGAGCGGCAGGTGGAGCAGGTGCAGCGTCAGCGGCTGTTGATGCCGCTGTTGATTGACCTGATGCCGGCGCAGATGGCAAACTTTGCGGGCATGGCTGATGAGCTTGCGCGGAACGGCTTTGAGGCGGAACCGTTTGGGCTGCGGACGCTGGCGGTGAAGGCTGCTCCGGTGGGGCTTGAGGGGCGCGAGTTGGAGTTGACCCTGGCGGAACTGCTGCAGGTGGATGACGACGCAGCACAGGCGGACAACATGGAGACACGGCGGCGGCGGATTGCGGCGAGCATTGCGTGCCATGCCGCGGTGAAGATCAATATGCCCCTGGAACAGAGCAAAATGCAATGGTTGCTGGACGAATTGGGGAAAACCGAAAATCCCATGGCATGTCCGCATGGCAGACCGATTGCTTTGCGGTATTCTCATAAGGAGATCCAACGCGCCTTCCAACGGATTTAGTTGGGCATTAAACGCGAGGCAGGGTTGGCACGACCGAGATGCGGGAACGATGGCGCACCGGCGTTCTTCTACGAACCATGCGGTTCCTCTAGAACGAAGCGGACGACAGGCTTCGGAAAGTCGAAGATTGATTGCGAACAGCATGGTTTGAGGTGGTTTCTCGACGCATGCGACCAGCAACACTTCGCAGGTCGGGTGGAGGCTCTTCTCGATGAAGAGATGACTCCCGAAAAGAGTGTGCGTAGTTTTCGCTACGGTCGGCGTTATCGCCTGCACTCCTACCTACATCCAACACAGGACGCATGCAGCAGCGCGGGTCGTCTCCGCGCAGACGTTGCGTTGCGCATACATGCCCGAGCCCGATGTGGCCGTGGCCGAAAGAAGGCACTCCCGATGGCATCTACGCCGGAGAAGGTTTCTCCTACACAATTGAAGAAAGCGCGTATCGCGCAATGGCACCAGAATGGTGATGCGCTGCGCACCATGGACGACGCCCGCACGTGGCTCGAGTCTGCTGGTTTGGTTCCGTACTACCCCCACGCACAGTTTGCCGCCGCACCGCAGCCCAGCTTCGCCGAGGCGATCCTTGGCCGGCCTGAGAATGGCTGGGTTCCGCAGGCTGCGAATGAAGGCCAGAGTGAGGAAGAGTCCTACGCTTTGGCCGTGGAAGATGAAGAGCCCTCGGATGAAGAAGTGGAAGACGAAGACGGTGACGAGTTCGACGATGACGAAGATGAGGATCTCGACGAAGGCGATGACGAAGAGGATGAAGACACCGAGGACGAGGATGACAAAGAGTCTTTAGCGGATGATGAAGCTGCTTCTGATGACGAAGTCATGGTGTCGAATGAGGATGAGTTCGCTGAGGACGAAGGTGACGAGATTGCTGAGGAAGACCGCATTCACTCCGGTGGCGATCCGACGCCGAACGACCTTGTTGCTTTAGAGGCTTCGAACGAAGCAACGATTGCTGGGGCTGAGGTAGAGCCGGTCGAACCCATCGATGGCTTCACCGCGGAAGAGAAAGAGACCGTAAGCCGCACCCTGGCTCGTCTGATTGCGGATGGCTCTGCGGTGCCGTTGAACCTGCTCGGTTCCACGACAGGCGAGCCGGACTTTGTGTGCTCGGCGCAGGCGTTCTCGTTTGTATACACGTTGCGCGGCGATAAGGGCTGGAAGGTTGAGCCTTCGACGACGGGATCGATGCGTGTTTCACCGCTGGCTGTGAAGGTATATGCCGCGTTGAAGGACAAGGGCGCGATGACGCCGACGGAGCTGAGCAATGAGTTGCGCGAAGGCGTGGTGGATTCGGCTGTGCTGCGCGCGTTGAGCGAGCTTTGGGCGATCCAACGCGTGGTGCCTGTGCCTGATCCGGATGGTGCGCCTGCAAAGTGGGAGATGACGCAGGGCCGCTTCGTTCGCCACATGAAGGCGGGCGCGAATGCAGGCCAGCCAACGGCGTTGAGCGCGTTGCTGTCGCTGTACCTGTCGCAGGCTCTCGCATCGACGAGCGATGAGATGGAGATCTTCCTTTCGCCACTTGCGGCGCGTTCGCGTGTGCGTGAGGTGGTGGGTGGTCTTTCGGCATCGCGTCAGCTTGACTCGCTGGTGGTGGAAGGCAAAACGATGCTGTTCATTCCCGGCGCACTTGATAATCTGCCCGAGGATGTGCTGGCTGCGCCTGCTGCCGCTGCCCCTCGTTCGCGCTATGAGGACGATGACCGCCGTCACATGATTGAGGAACGTGCCAAGCGCTTCGCAGCCCAGGGTGGTGCTCCGGAGGAGCGCCGTCCCGCGCGTACAGGCAGCTACCCGGTGCGCCGGCCTGCTGCTGCGGGTGACCGTCCGGCTCGTCGCGAAGGCGGGTTTACACCGCGTCGCGAGGGTGGGTTTGCACCGCAGCGCCGCTCGGGTACGGGTGGATTTGGTGGACCTCGCCGCGAGGGCGGGTTTGCGGGTCGGGATGATCGTGAGCGCCGTCCGTTTGTGCGCCGTGATGAAGGTGCTGCTGAGCCGACCGCTCGTCGGGGGAACGAGTTTGCACGTCCCTGGGATGAGGAGCGCGGTGAGCGCAAGCCGTTCACGCCACGCGAAGGCGGGGGCGAGCGCCGCCCGATTGCGCCTCGTGGCGACCGTCCTTCATTTAGCGATCGCAAGCCGTTTACGCCTCGTGGAGATCGTCCGTTTACACCGTGTGGGGATGGAGAACGCCGTCCGTTTACGCCACGTGAGGGAGGAGATCGTCCGTTCACACCTCGTGGGGATCGTCCGTTCACACCGCGTCCGTTCACTCCCCGTGAGGGTGGCGAGCGCCGTCCGTTTACACCTCGCGAAGGCGGTGGAGAGCGCCGTCCGTTTGCTCCTCGTGGTGATCGTCCGTTCACTCCTCGTGATGGCGGTGAGCGTCGTCCGTTTACACCGCGTGGTGATGGTGAGCGTCGTCCGTTTACACCGCGTGGTGATGGTGAACGCCGTCCCTTCACGCCACGTGAGGGTGGAGACCTCAAGCCCTTCGTCCCTCGTGGCGACCGTCCATTTACGCCTCGTGGTGATGGTGAGCGCCGTCCTTTCACGCCACGTGAGGGAGACCGCAAGCCGTTTGCTCCGCGCGGAGATCGTCCCTTCTCACCTCGTGGAGATCGTCCGTTTACGCCTCGCGAAGGTGGCGACCGCCGTCCGTTTACACCTCGTGGTGATGGTGAACGCCGTTCATTTACGCCGCGTGAGGAGGGTGGCGAGCGCAGGCCGTTTGCGCCGCGTGGCGACCGTCCTTTCACGCCTCGCGTTAATGGCGACCGCCGTCCGTTTGCACCGCGCGAAGGTGGAGATCGTCCGTTTACGCCGCGTGGCGATGGTGAACGACGTCCGTTCACGCCGCGTGAGGGTGGTGAGCGTCGTCCGTTTGTGCCTCGCGAGGGGGCTGAGGGACGTTCTGTCAAGTCGGCTGGGCCGGGTGGAGCCAAGTTTGGTGGATCGGGCTTTGGCCGCGATCGCAAGCCTGGTGGGTTCGGCAATCCGGGTGGTTTCCCGGCACGTCGCGGACCGGGTAATGGGCCCGGCCGAGGCGGCGCACCGAAACGGCGCCCTGAATAAGTCACTGTTTGTTATGCATCAACGAAAGAGGCCTCCTGCTCAGGAGGCCTCTTTGCTTATGGATGTGATGGTTGCACACTTGAAAAGCAGGTCCTTCTGACCCTTCGACAAGCTCAGGGCAGGCTTTCACTGCGCTTCGCTCAGGAGATGAAAGTATGAGCGGTTTTGATACCGGCATCAGCGCGTCCGAGTGATTAGGGAGGATTCATCGCGTTGTTGCGGCACAATAGAGAGCGATGAGCACGCAGGCACGGCAGAGTTTGGTAGTGGCGATTGATGGTCCTGCGGGTGCTGGCAAGAGCACCGTGGCGGCACACCTGGCGCGGCGCTTTGGCTTTCTGAATCTTGAGACGGGCGCGATGTACCGGGCGCTTGCGTTGAAGGCATTGCGGCACGGGACCGCGCTGGACGATGGGGATGCGGTGCTGTCGCTGACGACGAACACGCATATTGTGCTGAGGCCGGGGGAGAGCGGCAATCGTGTGCTGCTGGATGGCGTGGATGTGACGGGTGAGTTGCGTGTGCCGGAAGTGACGGCTGCTGCCTCGCATGTGTCCGTGCATGGACCCGTGCGTGAGTGGATGGTGACAGCGCAGCGAGCGCTTGGACATTCTTCTGAGCGTGGCATTGTGATGGAAGGCCGTGATATCGGTACGGTCGTGTTTCCAGATGCGGCGGTGAAGATCTTCCTTGATGCCTCGGTGGAGGCACGCGGCGATCGGCGCTTTGCGCAGCAGCCGGCGGCCAATGCATCGAAAGAGGCAGTCGTGAAGGACATGCGCGATCGTGACACGCGCGACCGTTCGCGTGTCCAGAGTCCACTACGACCGGCGGAGGATGCGGTTCTCATCGATACGACCGGGTTGTCGCTGGACGAGGTGCTGCAGCGTACGGTGGCACTCGTGGCGGAGCGGCTCGACTAGACGCGCTGCTTCATGTATTGCGAAACGATTGCCCAATGCACGGTGCATGTTATGGCAAACGCAAGCAATATGGCTTGTTTTCCACATTTTTCGTGCTAGTCTATGCGCAATCTGATTGAGACAAATTGGTAAACCGTCCGCTTTGCGGCGGCTGATCCCTTGTATTCAAACGGCAGACATGAACAGAAGAGGACCAGATTGTTATGGAACAGGGCACAGTGAAGTGGTTTAACGACGCTAAGGGATTCGGGTTTGTGAGCCGCGAGAATGGCGAGGATGTGTTCGTACACTACTCGGCGATTAACACTACCGGCTTCAAGAGCCTGCAGGAAGGCCAGGCCGTGCAATTCAACGTGGTCAAAGGACCCAAGGGCTGGCAGGCGTCAGACGTACAGCCGCTGTAGTTCTGGCCAAAGATTTGCGACGAATGTGCCGCATGACAACGAGACAAGGGCAGGCCCGCTTGGGTCTGCCCTTGTCTGTTTGCGCGGACGGTGAGGGACGTGTCAGTTGATGTTGCCGTTCAGCTTTGCCGGGAAGAACAGGCCGGCGCTGGATGAAGTATTGCCGTACACGATGTTGAGCACCTGCTGAAAGGTGCGGTGAAAACCGATGAAGTTGCTGTAGAAGGGCGAGGTTGTGCGGCCCTGGTCCATAATGCGGGACGCAGTGCCCGAAGTGCCATTCGTGGGTACGGAGTAGGTCGCGAGGCCGAAGTCGTCCTGGCCGGTGAGGCCGACAGTGTCTGTTGATGCGGGCGCCTGACCGAGAGTGCCGTCGAGGGTTGCGCGCACATTTGCGATGGAGGTTGCCAGCGAGATCGCCTGGCCCTGACCGGGGTTTCCGGTTCCGAGCGACACAATACCTGCATCCACCAAGGCGAGCGTGGTGCGGACGAGACCAGCGTGATATGCCTCAACCGCATGAATGCCTGCGGCGGGCGTCAGGTAGTCGGGGGCTGTACCGGTAGCAGTGGTTTGGCCCTTGTTGGTGATGTAAAGAGCGCCACCGTGATAGGCCGTGACACCCACGTCCTCAAAGATAAACGCGCCGAGCAGGAAATATAGATCGGTGGTGAACGGATCGAAGGTGGGCGCACCAATCAGCGTGCCGAGTGTGGTGAAGCTCGATTGCAGGTTAAGCGCCGGCTGCGCGACAGCGCCTGTACCGAGAGCAGATTGCAGGAAGAGCACATGCTTGCGCTCTTCAAGCGCTGTCTCAAAGGCGTAGGCGGCGACGGCAGGATTGGTGAAGGTCGTCTTGGCGCCGGCGCGGAAGGTGACCGATCCGCTATTGGAAGGCAATGCAATGGCGCTGCCCTGTGTTGATTTATCTGCAGTTACGCCTTCAGTTGCGATGGTATAAAACTGCGCCTCAAGATATTCCAGATTGAGAGCGAAGTTAAGGATGTCCGTGTCCGCAAACGTGGTGGGCACAGCAGCAGCCGATTCCTTGGTTGCGCCGGGCACGAAGGCCGCGGCAGCGAGCGCGCCGGCACCCATCAGCATGGAGCGGCGGCTGGCTATGATCGAGTCGAGTTTCTGTGTTTCGAGAGTTGCCATGATATCTATCTCCGTCGGTTCATGAAGTGGGATTATGTGGTCGGCTGCTTGATGGTGCCGTTCAGGCCGCTCGGGAAGAAGCCACCCGATCCCGTATAGGTACCCGGCGTGGTGCCGTAGGCAATGTGCAGCACCTCGTCCGTAGTGCGCGCGAAGCCGACAGCAGTAGTGGGGCTTGCCGAGACCACGGCTGATGGAGAGTACACCGTACCGACAGTGGTATTTGTTGACGGCACTCCGCCCGAGGCGAGCAATGTGGTATTGGTCGTCCCGTCCAGCTTATTAATAAGTTGCAGGATTTCGTTGTAGGCGATGATGTTTGCCTGCGAACCTGACGAGATTGCGCCGCCGGCCAGGATGGTGCGGATGGCGCCGGCGTGGTACGCCTCTGCCGCCAGAATGCCTGCAGCAGCGTCGAGCACTGCAGTCGCCGAGATCAGGTGAGCCGCGCCGGTGTAGGCAGTTACGCCAATTTCTTCGAAGGTAAGAGCTCCGATGAGGAAGTTGAGATCGCTCGAAAAGGGGTTGAAGCTCGTCAAGCCGGCGTCGTATGCCACTGTGTTGAAGGCGTCTGTGTAGTCGAGTGCGGGTGCTGCGACCGGCGTTCCGCCCAGCGCCGTGATGGTGGCACGCAGTGCGCGCACATGCTGCAGCTCCGTCTGCGCAAGTTCGAAGGCAAACTGCTGATAGAAGGAGTTGCTGAACGTGACCTTGGTGGTGGAGGGAACGGTAACAGTGGCACCGCCGCCATCCGCCGCTGCCAAGCCGGAACCCGTAGCTGCACGAAGGTAGAATTCCGCCTCGAGATATTCCAGATTGAGCGCGAAGTTCAGAATGGCCGTGTCGCTGATCGTGGGCGCAGCCGGTGGCGAGACTACAGTTGAGGTAGGTGAATCGCTACCGCAGCCGATTAACGTGGCCGCTCCGACCGCGCCGGCGCTGATGAGAAAGCCTCGCCGTGAAAGGGCGAGGTTTGCGAGAGTATTACGTGTTTCGTCCACTGTTAGTTCTCCCTTTATGACGAGTACTGCTGGACATACGTTCTATGGGGTGAAGCGGATTGCTCCGTAAACTCGATTTCCTCTACGAAGAAACGCCACTGGGGGTCCATCACCATAGAGAGTAAGAAGTGTCGTATGGTTGTCACCGCGCCAAAAGTAAATGCGATCCAATGCCGATATGGAGCGACGCGATCAACATGACTGTTCACATTTGTAGAATTGCGAACTCGCAAATGTTCACGTAGCACTTAAAAGCGACTTACTGGCACTTGAACTGGGTATACATGAAGGTCGTAATGCTGCTCTGACTTGTTATGCCAAAGGACACGAAGTTACTGCTGCCTAACGTGCCAGGACCGTTACAGGTTGTGGAAGACGCTGCGTGCACGGTACATGTCCCTGTGGGTGTCACGCTCATGTTGCCAGGAGTGCCTGTGTGTATCTCGAATGAGGCGTCGGCCGCAGATGAGTTATAGACCTGTACGGACGCCAGGTTGCAAGTGGCCGGCAGCCATCCAAGGACGTTGAAGGCGTCGCCCCCGCTGTGTGCGTCGACCAATGGGCTATAGACCTGCAGGCCGTTGGCTGACGAGGCGACGCTATGCACGGTGCTGTAGACGGCACTGCCGGCGCCTGTCCCGGTGCTGCCCGATGAGCCTGCAATACCTTGCGGAATGGTGAAGTCGAGCTGAATGTTGGTGGCTGTTCCCACGTTGGTGACGATGGCATTCGTTCCGGCTGCCCCGGTGTGGGTTGCGGCGACGGTGATGGTGGGTGCTGTGCCTTGTGGGCCGGCGGGGCCTTGTATGCCCTGCGTGCCCTGGGCACCGGTTGTACCTTGCGCGGCGAGGATTGTCCATGCAGTCGCACTAGCTGCTGCTCCAAGGGGCTGTACGCCTGTGCTGCCGACGAGTGCGATGTAGGACGAGCCGCTGTAGCTGACGGCATCGTTCGCGCGATACGGCGTGGTGCTGGTCCATGGGCCGAGATAGGTGAGGCCGGGCGGTCCGGTTGCACCTGTGGCTCCTTGAGGCAGGGTGAAGTTGAGGATTGCGGCGTTCTGCGTGCCGCTGTTTGTGATGGCAGCGGTTGGACCGCTGCTAACTGTGCCGAGCGTAACCGTGGCAGGGCCGGCAGCGCCCTGTGAGGCGAGCAGTGCCCAGTCACCGGTGTTGTTTGTGACGGAGACTACCGGGTCGGCGGTGTTGGCGTTATGCAGAGAGATATAGGACGAGCCGTTGCGGTAGACGGCGTCGTTCTGGTTGTAGCCCGTGCCTGAGGACCACGTGCCGGTGTAGTGAATGCCCGCGATACCCGCGGCGCCGGCTGCTCCCTGCGGCAGAGCCAGGTTGAGTATGGCGGCTGTGGCAGACCCGATGTTCTGGACGCTTGCGGGTGAGCCCGCTGGAAGTGTGGTCACGCTACCAATCTGGAGGGTTGCGGCTGCTCCGTTGGTTCCATTGATGCCGTTGATGCCTGCTGCTCCGGGTGCGCCCGTGGCTCCGGGCGTGCCGGGTAGCGCGAGCACGGACCACTGCGGAGTTGTACCGGGCGTGTTGCCGCTATTGGGTTCGGCGAGGGTGACATAACTGCCGCCGTTGTAGCTGACGGCGTCGCCGATGCTGTAGCCGGTAGCCGGATCGAACGGGCCGCACCAGCGGATACCTGCGGGCCCCGTCGGTCCGGTTGCGCCTGTGGCTCCGGGTGCTCCCGGCGTGCCGGGCAGGCCCTGTGCTCCTTGCGGACCGGCTGCGCCGGCGTCGCCGTGTTGTGCGAGCAGCGACCATGCCTGCGAGATGCCGGGTGGGTTGCCGATGACAGCTACTGTGGCTATATAGGCTGAGCCGTTGTAGAAGACAGCGTCGCCGACAGCGTAGTTAACGGTACCGAGCCAGTTGCCGCGGAAGGTGACAGGAGGTCCGGTTGGTCCCGCTGGACCTGCTGCGCCTTGCAGACCCTGACCACCTGTGGCGCCGATATCGCCCTTTGGGCCCTGTGGGCCAATCGCGCCCTGCTGGCCGGGTGCCGCGATCTGTGCCCACCAGGTTGGCGTCAGGTCCGGCGCGTTGCCGTGGTTCGTGTCCTGCAGGCTGATCCACGTGCCGCCCGCGTACGTGACGGCATCGTGCAGGGCATAGCTGGTGAAGCTGCTATAGACGCCTTGATACTGCATGCCCGGTGCGCCTTGTGGGCCTATGCTGCCTGTGCTGCCGGTGAGACCCTGCGGACCTTGCGCGCCGGTGTCACCCTTTGTGCCTTGCAGGCCCTGCGGTCCGGTCAGCCCTTGTGGTCCAGTCGCCCCAGCTGCGGCAAGGAGGGTCCAATCAGCGGGTGACCCGTCGGGTGTGTTGCCGTGGTTTGTGTTGTGCAGTGACAGCCAGGACTGTCCCTGCCAGGTGACAGCGTCGTTTGTGGCGTAATTTGTGATGGAACTATAAGCGCCTTGCCATGTGAGGCCGACGGGGCCGGGCTCACCCTGTGGCCCCGCAGGGCCGGTTGCACCGGCAGGACCTTGCGCGCCGTCGCGGCCGGGCAGCCCTTGGGGGCCTGTCGAGCCTGTAGCGCCTGTTGGTCCTTGTTGGCCTGGCGGTCCCATCTCGCCATAAGGGCCTTGCGGCCCGACCGGACCCTGCGCGCCGGTTGCGCCGGTGGCTCCGGCTGGCCCCTGTGAGGTGAGCGGACCCCAGTCGTTGGGCGACATGTCTGGCGTGTTGCCGTGGTTAGCGTCATGCAACGATGCCCATGAGCCACCCTGCCAGAGGACTACGTCGCCTGCTGCGTAGTTGGTGATGGATGCGTAGGCACCCTGATAGACGAAGCCGGGGCGACCGGTGGCTCCGGTTGCGCCCGTTGGGCCCTCCGGACCGGTGTCTCCCATTAGACCGCGTTCGCCCTGTGGGCCCTGGGGCCCGGTTGCTCCTGGAGCGCCGGTTGCGCCAGTCAGGCCGACGGCTGCCGGAACGAGGACGCTCCAGTCATTGGGTGATGCGGAAGGTGTGTTGCCTTGGTTGCTATCGTGCAACGAGACCCACGCTGTGTTCTGCCAGGTGACGACGTAATTCGTTGCATAGTTTGTTGTGGACGCGTATGCGCCTTGGAAGAGCAGGCCGTCGATGATGGTGGTGATGGATGCGGGGTTCTGCGAGGCCGGCACGAGCAGACCCCAATCCGTGGGCGATGCTGACGGTGTGTTGCCGTGATTACTATCGATGAGTGAGACATACGCCGCGCTTTGCCATGTGACGACCTGGTTGGTCGCGTAGTTGGTGGTGGATGCGTATGCGCCTTCGAAGAGCAGGCCATTGATGATGGTGGTGGTCCCTATGCCGCCACCGGATGGCGCTGGTACAAGCAGGCCCCAATCGGACGGTGATGCTGACGGTGTGTTGCCGTGATTACTGTCGATGAGTGAGACATACGCCGCGCTTTGCCACGTGACGACCTGGTTGATCGCGTAGTTGGTGGTTGAGGCGTACGCGCCCTCGAAGAGCAAGCCGTTGACGGTGGTTATGCCACCAGAGCCAGTCGCGGCGGGCACCAGGATGGCCCATGCGGATGGCGATGTGTCGGGAGCGTTGCCGAGGTTCTTATCGATGAGCGACACATAGGCTGCCCCCTGCCAGCTAACGACCTGGTTGGCTGCGTAGGCTTTTGTAGCGGCGTAGGCGCCTTCAAAGAGCAGACCGTTGATGACGGTGGACGGCCCCGCCGGCCCTTGCGGACCGGTGTCGCCTTTGGGACCTTGCGGGCCGATGGGGCCTTGTATGCCCTGAGGTCCCGCTGCCCCGGTCGCACCTGTTGCACCCTGCGGTCCAGCTGGTCCTTGTGGCCCGGCCGGACCAATGGTGCTGGCGGTGGTTGCGATCTCGAGATCGGCGGGGTGTGCTGTGGTGTCGTTCTCTTTGCTGTCGAGGGCAGCATCAGCGGTGGCCGCCGTCAACGCCATGCCGAAGTTCTTGTCGGGCGCGGTCACCCATGCCTTTACCAGCGAGGTGACATCGAGCGTGATGAACTGGCCTTCGTCCGTTACAGCGGCGACCTCGATTGCGTTGCCGAGGATCGGGAGGGTCTGCGAGGTAACTGCACCTTCCGCCCACGCTGCGCCAACCGGCGCCACGGTGATGACGCCCGGTGTGTTCACGCGATTGACATAGAGACGAAGTGTGGCACGGCTGATCTGGTCGGCGGTGACGCCGACCGGAAGCGTGCTCAGATCAAAACGCAGCAGCACGGTGCTTGCGCTGTTGACGTACAGGTTGCTGAGTGTGCCGTAGTTTGTTGCTGGATGAGCTGTTGTCACTGCCGTGTCTGCAAGCAGCGTTGCTTGCTGTGCGGCCGCAGGGACAGGGAGGCATAACAGCGCGACAGGCGGTAGCGCGCGGCGTAACGTGGACCGAAGACAGGAAGGCAGCGGCAGCATAAACGATGCAGCGCAGCACAGATAAGGACCTTGGGCACATGCAGCGCTACCTGTCTGGCTGCGTGTTGCCGGTAGTCATCAAGGGATAGAAGGATTTCATTGTAAGCACGGTGTGCGCGAGAGATTCGTTCCGATTTGGAACTGCATCGAAGAATAGAAGCGTGTGCCATTGTGGAACTGCTCGACCTGCGCCTGTGTCTCGTCCCGCGATACACTCGCCCTGAACGGACACGAACGCATTATTCTTGAACGCCGCTTTACGCGCTTGCGCATATAGGACATAACACGATGAGCAACAGCCCGAATGCCGGCAAGCTGCCGGACTCGCACTGCCTGGCAGACCTGCCCCGCCTTGTTTCTGCGTACTACACATTGCAGCCTGAACCGAACAATGCAGCCGAAGCGGTAAGTTTTGGCACCAGTGGACATCGTGGGTCGGCGCTGCATGCGGCGTTCAATGAGAACCATATTCTGGCGATTACGCAGGCGATCTGCGACTACCGCGCGAGCAAAGGAATTAACGGGCCGCTGTACCTTGCGATGGATACCCATGCGCTGAGTGAGCCTGCGTTTCGCACTGCGCTGGAGGTGCTTGCTGCCAACGGCGTGTGCACGCGCATCGACGCGGGTGTGCCGGAGACGAACGGGCAGGTTGGCTATACGCCCACGCCGGCGTGCTCGCACGCGATCCTCGTCTATAACAAGGGACGGAAGGATGGGCTTGCCGACGGCATTGTGATTACGCCGTCGCATAACCCGCCGGAGGATGGCGGTTTTAAGTACAACCCGCCGAACGGCGGACCGGCCGATACGGATGTGACAAAGTGGGTACAGGACCGAGCGAATGGATTTCTCAAGGATGGTCTTAAGTCTGTGAAGCGCATGAGCTATGCGCAGGCGCTGAACGACTCGACCACGACGAAGCACGACTACATTACGGAGTACATTGACGACCTGTCGAACGTGGTGGACATGCAGGCGATTGCTGCGAGCGGACTGAAGCTGGCGGTGAATCCGCTGGGGGGCGCCGGTGTGCACTACTGGGGCCGCATCGCAGAAAAGTACAAGCTGCCGCTGGAGGAGCTTTCGACCATAGTGGATGCGACCTTCCGCTTTATGCACATCGACTGGGACGGGAAGATTCGTATGGACTGCTCGTCACCATTTGCGATGCACGGCATGATCGACAATAAGGACAAATTTGATGTGAGCTGGGCGTGTGATACGGATCATGACCGGCATGGCATTGTGGCGAAGTCGACGGGCTTGCTGAACCCGAATCATTACCTTGCGGTGTCGATTGAGTATCTGTTTGCGAACCGTCCGGGATGGCGCGCGGATGCAGCCATCGGCAAGACCCTGGTCTCGTCCTCGATGATCGATAAGGTTGGCGCGGGGATCAACCGGAAGGTCGTTGAGGTTCCGGTGGGATTCAAGTGGTTCGTGGATGGGCTGTTGGATGGCTCGTTTGGTTTTGGTGGTGAGGAGTCGGCGGGTGCGTCGTTCCTGCGGATGGATGGAGGGCCATGGTCCACCGATAAGGACGGCCTGATCATGGGGCTGCTTGCGGCGGAGATCACTGCAAAGACGGGTAAGGATCCGGGCGAGCGGTACAAGTCGCTGACGGAGCGTTATGGCGACCCTGTGTACCAGCGCATCGATGCGCCTGCAACGAAGGAAGAAAAGGCAAAGCTGGCAAAGCTGTCTCCCGAGCAGGTGACGACGAAGGAACTCGCAGGCGATCCGATTACGGCAGTGTTGACGAATGCTCCCGGCAACGGAGCTGCGATTGGTGGTTTGAAGGTGGTGACGGACAAGGGCTGGTTCGCCGCCCGGCCCTCGGGCACGGAGGATGTCTACAAAATTTACGCGGAGACATTTGCCGGTGAGGCGCACCTGAAGCAGATCCAAGAAGAGGCAAAGCAACTGGTGAATGAGGCGTTGAAGTGATAGCACGTCTTCGCAGACAGCAGGGCCGGGGCATTATGCTCAGGCCCTGCTGTCTTGGCTAGGCGGCGTTAGCTTTCTCTTCCTGGTAGTGCTCAATGTGATCGTAGGTGTGGCGCGGAAACTTTAGATGGCGGTAGAGGTTGCCGCTGTCGGGATCGGCAGGATCGAGGAACTGGAAGCTCTGCTCGCTCTGCCATTCCACCAGACGTTCGCGACGCGGTGGTGTGTAGTCACGGCTCTCCACCTGCTGCAGCATGGCGCGGGCTTGCTCCTCGCTGAAGTCGCGGTCGTGTGCAAGATACTGGAGTACGTCGTCCTGTGGCATGAAGTGCCGGGCCACCATCGCGAAGACGAGGCGACCGTAGTGTCCAACGTCCTCGCCCGCCGCAAGTGCGTCCATCAACCGCACCATCATGGGTTCCTTGCGGAGTTCCGATTCGCCATCGGATGGGCTGGTTGAAGGGAGCGGCGCGGGCTGCTGTTGTGCGGCCTTCAGGCTTGCCAGCTCTGCCTCGGCACGCTCGTTAGCCGCTCGAATGTCGTCGGCAGCAGGTTTACTCGTGGTTGGGGGATCAAATTCAAGAGTGCGTTCCGTCATAGCGGCTCTCCTTCGCTGTTTATTCGCTTCGTATTCGGACGCCGGGTTGGTTGGTTACGTTGTCCTGTCTGCTTCAGACTGTAGCTAAACGTGTGGCTCACGCGAATCCTGTGCGGTAATAGAACGAAGTGAACGTACATCGCACAGTTACATCTCCACAACGGCATGTTCAAAGGTCTATCCTTATGTCGTATTAAGGGGACTTATGGCGACCAAGGCAAAGGCAAACGGCAAAGCTGCAGTGGCAGCTCCGGAACAAGGCGAGAACGGCAACCCGCAGTTGCGGACGGAAGTCTTCGAAATCTTCCGGCGCTGGGGCTATCTGCAGGCGACGCTCGATCCGCTGAAGCAGTACCTGCCCGCGGAGCCGTTCCCCATTGAGCTACCCGAGGGTTCAGACGCGATCGCCGAGGAGGCGCGTCGCTACTATTGCGGCAACATCGCGCTGGAGTTTTCGCACATTGCCTCGCCCGAGAAGCGCGAGTGGCTGCAGGCGAAGATGGAGCAGCCGTACAGCGAGACGCCGGAACAACAGAAGCACACGCTGACACTGCTGGCCGAGTCGGACATCTTTGAGCAGACGATTCAGCAGCGCTACCTCGGCACGAAGCGGTTCTCGCTTGAGGGTTTGACCGCGCTGGTTCCATACCTGGATCGCACCTTTGAGGTGAGCAGCAAGTTCGGTGTGGAGCTGTGTCATTTCGCGATGAACCATCGTGGACGCCTGAACGTGATGGTGAACACTGTGGGCCGCAAGGCTGCGGATATCTTCACAAAGTTTGAAGATGTCGATCCACGCAGCCACCTGGGCGGTGGCGATGTGAAGTACCACCAGGGCGCAACGGGCACGTATACCGCGCCGGATGGTAAGACGATCAAGCTGCATCTGGCGTCGAACCCATCGCACCTTGAGGCAGTCGATCCGGTCATTATGGGCCGTGCGCGTGCGCGGCAGGTGCGCATTGGCGCCGATGGCCCGAAGAAGGTGCTGCCGATCATCATTCATGGTGATGCGGCGTTTGCGGGGCAGGGCATTTGGGCGGAGACGCTGGTGCTGGCCACGATCAACGGCTATACCGTTGGTGGAACCATTCAGATTGTGGTGAACAACCTGCTTGGATTTACCGCGGTGCCAGAAGAGTCGAACTCTTCGCGCTTTTCGACGGATATGGCGAAGCGCCTGCCGATTCCCATCTTCCACGTGAATGCGGAGGATCCTGACGCGGTGAATCGTGTGGCTTCCATTGCCGCAGAGTATCGCGCGACCTTTGCGTCGGACGTTGTGGTCGACCTGGTTGGCTACCGTCGTCACGGCCACTCGGAAGTGGATGACCCGACGGTGACGCAGCCGAAGCGCTACGCCAAGATCAAGGAGACGCCGCTACTCTACAAGAGCTACGCCGAGAAGATTGGCGTTGATGGGACTGCGGAGTTCAAGGCGATCTCGGACAAGTTCCTGGCGGATCAGGCGCTGGGTAAGGAAGCACAGCACCCGCCACACTTTACCGAATTGCCCAGCTATTGGGACAACTTTAAGGGCGGTTATCTGCCTGCGGATGACGGCACGAAGACCGGCCTGCCTGCGGACGAGGTCAAGCGCCTGGCAGGGTTGCTGCTGAAGACGCCGGAAGGCTTCAACATCCATCCCAAGATCAAGGCGTTGCTGAAGCAGCGCGAGGAGATGGCGAACGGCACCAAGCCGTTCGACTACGGCACGGCGGAATTGCTTGCGTATGCGTCGCTGCTGGAGAAAGGCACGCCTGTGCGCCTGTCCGGGCAGGATTCGCAGCGCGGCACATTCAACCAGCGCCATAGCTTCTTCACGGATGTGGAGACGGAGAAGCGCTGGTCGCCGCTGCAGAACATCTCGGAGAACCAAGGCACGTTTGAGGCGTACAACAGCATGCTGAGCGAGGCTGGTGTGCTTGGATTTGAGTATGGCTATGCGCGTGACTTCCCGGAGGCGCTGGTGTTGTGGGAGGCGCAGTTTGGTGACTTTGCCAACGGCGCGCAGATCATCATGGACCAGTTCATTGCCGCAGGCGAGGCCAAATGGGGCTTGCTGAGCGGCGTTGTGATGCTGTTGCCGCATGGGTATGAGGGGCAGGGGCCGGAGCACTCGTCAGCGCGCATTGAGCGGTATTTGCAGCTATGCGCGACGGACAACATGTACGTCACGCAACCGTCGAACGCTGCGCAGTACTTCCACCTGTTGCGGCGGCAGGCAATGTCTGCGTATCGCAAGCCACTGGTTGTGTTTACGCCGAAGAGCATGCTGCGTCATCCAGACGCGATCTCGCCGATTGCCGACTTTGGCGCGGACGAGTTCAAGACGGTCCTGCCGGACGGCCGAGCGCGAAGGATCCGAAGCGGATGCTGATCTGCTCCGGTAAGATCGGCCACAACCTGCGTGTGGAGCGCGCCAAGCGTGGCGATTACTCGACCGCGATCGTGTTTGTGGAGCAGCTGTATCCGTGGCCGGGAGAGGCTCTGGCAGCGGCGATTGCGCAGTATCCGACCGTGGAGGAAGTGGTCTGGGTGCAGGAAGAGCCGGCCAATATGGGGCCGCTTTCGTATGCGTATCCGCTGCTGAAGCGCACTGCCGGCAACAAGCGGGTGCTGCGTGTGTCACGTTCGGCTGCGGCTACGCCTGCGACCGGTTCGGCCAAGGCGCATGAGCTGGAAGAGAAGATGCTGATCGAGTTGGCCTTGGGTAAGAAGTAATCGTTCTCGTGATGCGGGAAGCCGGGCCTTCGGCCCGGCTTTTCTGTTTCCGGGGACCCCCTCCCCCCTCCCCTAATTTTTTCTAAAATCCTCTTATTAAAGGACTTAGGATTTCATTGGCCGTAAAATCGTCTGCCGTAAGGGGTTACGGGCAAAATCGTCTTAACAAAGGAGTTAGGAGACGCGCGACTGACGCGAATTTGCCTCCTACTTCAAGGATAGCGAGTCAGGATGGGATTCATGCCAACTCTATTTTCTTTGGAATGTGTGGGTTGAGCGGTTGGGGCCTTGACAAGGTTTGGGTGCTTCGTTTTGGACGAACTTGTTGACTTATTTTGTGGATCGCTGACGAGAATGCGACTTTGCGGTACTGATCTGACCGCAAGCTGTTTGGCGGCCTCATAGCCGATGCCGGCATGGCCGCCCGTGATGAGCGCTGTTGGCATAACAACCTCCTGAAGCTGACCGTGTCAGCCAGATCTTTGATCGGTGTGGTTACACATCCATAGTGGATGGCGAGATACCGCACACGTGGCTACGCTCACGCTCCTCGTCGAAGCTCTGACGCAGCGAGGGCGGTCACTGCGCTGCGTTGGAGACTGCTTCCCAGGATTCCCACGTGGCTAACCGATCCGCGTAGACCGAACGGACTTGAGGAAGCGCATGGCTACCGAGGATCAGCCGTAATGGGGGCTGCTCCGCGTCTACGACTTTCAGGACTGCGTCAGCCGTCGCCTCAGGGTTACCACGTTCCAGCTTCATAAGATCGGCCATAAACTTTTGCTTGAAGTCGCTGTATATCTGCATACCTTCTGCTCGAGTTGCGCTCTTGCCAAAGTCAGTGGCGTAGGCTCCGGGTTCGATCATCGTCACCTTGATGCCGAACTGAGCGATTTCTTTCGCCAAAGTTTCGTGCAGCGCTTCGGCAGCGGCTTTGGTTGCGGAGTAGAAGCCGATCAAGGGCATGGGTGTGAGGCCGAGACTACTTGTCACTCCGAGGATGTGCCCGCTCCCCTGTTGCCTGAGCAACGGCAACGCTGCTCTCAAAATGCGGACAACCCCGAAGTAATTCGCCTCGAACACACCTTGCATCTGCTCGTCGGTAGCTTCTTCAGCTGTCGCGATCAGGCTGTACCCGGCGTTGTTCACCAGAACGTCAAGGCGACCGAAGTGTTCGTACGCCTGGTTCACGACCTGTGTCACCCGTTCACGGTCGGTCACATCGAGTTGCAGCGGCAGGACTAAATCTCCGAATCGCTCTTTAAGATCGGCGATATCCTCCAGCTTGCGAGCGGTCGCAGTCACCTTGTCTCCACGTTTCAACGCTGCCTCAGCCCAGATGCGTCCGAAGCCGCGCGATGTTCCGGTGATGAACCATACCTTGCTACTCATGGTGTTCTCCTCTGCGAAGGGCTTTCAACCCTCGGCGTCGATCTGTACACTGTTCAGTTATGGGATGTGATCGTCCCGCAGAACCAATCAACTGAGCTACAGCAAAGAGTAACCGCCCATCTGAACACTGTCAAGACTAATCGGGAACAATGGCCAAGAAACGATCAACATACCATCACGGCGATCTGCGCGAAGCACTCATCAAAGCTGCCGACGAGATCATTGCGAAGGAGGGGCTTGAGAACTTCTCGCTGCGTACGGCCGCAAAGCGGGCTGGAGTCTCTCCAGCCGCTCCGGCACATCATTTCGGCAGCGCAAGGGGTCTTCTTACCGAAGTTGCGATCCTGGCTTACGAAAGAGCTGACCATTACGTAGAACAGGCTGGACACTCGGAGGATGTTGTAGCCGATGTGCGGGCGGTGAGCCTGGCTTTCATCAGCTTCGTACTTCATCATCCCGGTCACTTTCGACTGATGTTTCGGCACGATCTGGTGGATCGCAGTGATCCTCGGCTGGCTGCAGTCAGTAAGGCGCCGGGCATGCGGTTAGGGCGAGCCGTCCTCGCGTATCGCGGGAGCCGCGATGTAGACCATGGGAGTTTCGACGACGCTGCCGACATGCTATGTGGCTTGGCAACTCTCCATGGACTTGCGAATTTGGTATTGGAAGAGAAGGCGATGCACTTCTTCCAAGGCGCAAACCCTAAAAACTTCGTGAAGGAGTACCTTCCCAAGGTGATAGCACGTTTGTACCCTAAGTTGGCTTGAAGTCGCCGGATTGAGATCAGTCCTGAGAAACGCATTTCTCGTCAGTCAGCGGCCCGGCTGCTCCAGATCAGGCCTGCGAGGTGCCTACTTTCGCTCATGCGACTTATCGAGATTAGCGACGGGGTCGAGTGGTGCTTTCATCGACGCGGTTAGTGAATCATTGCTTGAGATCAGACGAGCCTGATGGGACGGCGCGGAACTTTTAACGATCACGACGACAGCCGGTATGGTTAGTAGTACAGGCTGCATGAGGAGGCGTGATGCCGAAGGCTATGGCACGGAGAACGGGCTGGGTGGTGACTGCTGCTTGTGGGATCGCCCTGGGGCAAGGCACGGCTGCGGAGAGCAAGGGAGTCGCTGAACGGAAGGCTCAGGCGACCGCGCTCCGCGATTCGTTTGTGAAAGCCACAGTGGCCGCCGGGATGAGTTGTCCTACCGCACCGCCGAAGATCGTGGTGGAGGACGTGCCTGGCTATGCAAGCTATGATCCCACCACAAACAGCTTGAAGACAGGCACTTGGGAGCAGCTAACCGGTGAGGAGAAGAGTCGCTTCTTCGGCATGCTGGGGCCGGAGGCTACGGAGCGCGAGGCACGCGCCGAGTATGAGATTGGAGCAAATCACTGGGTGTTTGTGCGAGAACTGGAGGGTTGGTGGCAGGCTTGCCGCAAGCTTCCTGAGACAGGCAGCGCCTACGCGTTTGAGTCTGGAGTCAACCGCGTAGAGGCAGCCTATTGGCGGGAGCAGGACGCGTCGATCCTTGAGCATATGCATAGAGTGTTCCAGTCCCTGCAGAGCCGTGTGCCGAATCCGGTGCCGGTGGGACAGAGCGCGGAGACGTACTACGATGCCCATTATCCGGACAGGTTCAAGGGACCGCCGGAATATCTGTGGTTCCAGGCGCGGATGTGCTTAGCTCTGTTTGACGAAAAGCCAAGTCCGACCTTTGCGCAGGCGTTGAGGGACATATCCGTTCCCAAATAGCTCCCAAGCGTTCTTTAGTTGCTCGCGTATTGCCGTGGGTTCTGATTTCCCCGTTTCCCGGTCCGGCAGCGTTCAGTAGAAGATGGCTTTCTCGGTTGCGCCCATTAGTCCTCATAAACGCGCTTCTGGTCAGTCAGCGGGCCCGGCTGCTCCAGATCAGGCCTGCGAGGTGCCTACTTTCGCTAACGCGACTTATCAGGACTTATGCGATTATGGTTGGCACGCACCGGATTGCTTCTTGATAAGGAAGTTGCGATGTCCACGCTACAGAAACTTGTTCTCACTGTGGTGCTCATACTGACCGGGCTCCTGGCGGGATTGCAAATGCTCATGTTGATGGGCGTGCTTCCTGCCATGATGCGGATGCCCTTGGCAACCTACGCCGGCATGTGGCAGGCCCTGGACCACTTTATGGCCGTGCGGATGGCAGTCTTCACCAATGCCACGCTTCTGATTTATCTCATCGCGATCGGAATTTTTGCGCGGTCTTCCCGGAAGAGCATCTTCTGGAGCCTGTTGGGCTGCTTTGCGTTATTGGCGATAGACACACTCTTCACTATCACCCAACAGCTTCCCATCAACCGCGCTGTACAGGCACTCGATCTGCTCCGTTTAACTGATTTCAGCCGGGTACAACAGTTGCGAGACGCTACGATCGAGCACTTTCATGTCCGCGGTTGGCTGGCAATCGCCGCCCTTATTTGGCTCGCTTCTGCTGTAGTCTTCTCGCCGGCTAATCCGCAATTCGCTTCTTCGAAAGGACCTCAATCATGATTCGACTCGTTTCGGCTTTACTTCTTCTCATGCTCTGCTCTTCGAGTCTTCTTGCGCAGAATACTGAAGCCACCACGCGCGATGACGCCGCCATGAAAGAGCAGATCATCGCTCAAGTGGACACCTTCATGCATGCATGGGAAGCGCACGACGCATTAGCCTTGGCCGCAACAATGGCTCCAGAGTTCTTATATGTGTCGTCGCAAGGGGTAGCTCCGAAGGAGGGAGTCGTCGGCGCGCTCACGCATGCCTGTACGTTGACAAGCTATAGCCTGAGCGATGTGCGAGTTGTGCGGATTTCATCTGACAGTGCCGCAGTGATTTATAAAATCCACCAAAGCGCTTCCTGCGCGGGGCATGCCGACCCGCCCGTAGTGCTTAATACTGACACGCTTGTCCGCCGCGACGGTAAGTGGCTGTTTCTGCTAACAACGTCCACACCAGCCCAGTGAATCACAAGAGCCCTTCTGCCGCGCGTCAATGGTTGGTCTGTCGATCGCGATAAACGCGCTTCCCGTCCCTGGCTGGTCGCGTTGTGTGTTTGAGGAGCTGAACTTTGGACGAACTTGTTGACTTATTTTGTGGGATCGCTGACGAGAAGCCGACATATCGTTATGTACGAGAAAGGTTGCGCTAAACTCGGGTGGTGTTGTTCGGCCTGCTCAAGTTCGGGGCGTCCGCTACTCCGCGGAGCTTGTTGCCCCTTGTAATCGCTGCAATAAGGGAGATAGGCCTCTCGCGGCCGTGATCAGACATGATGGGAAAAATTGGAGCGGTGCTCGTACTGCTGCTGATATTGGTCGGTGCGGCGATCTACTGGTTCTTCTACGATAACCACGTGTCCACCGGCGGCAGCTACCCGCTCGACATTGCGGAGATCCGGCGTGAAGCTTCACGTATTCCGGGCGAACGAGTGCAGCGCATCGAGGTTGAGACACTGTCGCATCGCAAGGCGCCTAAGATCGTTCTGGTCGCAGGAACGAGCTGGGTAAAAGAAGATCAGGTGCGCAACAGCTATCGCCTGGTGTTCCCCGATCAATCCATCATCCTCGATACTGCTTACGATCCCGACACAGCGAAAGCGTTTCACGTCGACAGCTATGACATGGCAGCCTGGCAACGGATGCTGACGGCGATGGACCATGCATCCGCGATTGTTGTAACGCATGAGCACTCCGATCATATTGGCGGACTATTGAACAGTCCGAACGCGATACAGCTTCTCAAGAAAGCGATCATCACGGAGACCCAGTTCGCGGATAGCGATCGCATTCCGTGGCCGGGCAACAGTCGCAAGACCTTCCGTCCGATCGATTACGACAAGCTAAAGGCGATTGCTCCGGGTGTCGTGCTTATCCGGGCTGCCGGACACACGCCAGGCTCGCAGATGATCTACGTGCAGCGGGCGGATGGGCAGGAGTTTCTGTTCCTTGGAGATGTCGCGTCGTTTGCGGATAACGTCCGTCTCATGCGTATCCGCTCCCGCCTCGTGACCGATCTGCAGACACACGAGGATCGCAAAGCGCTGATGCTGGAGACAAGAGCACTGCACCAGCTCTCGATTGAGGAGCCTCGCATCGTGTTCGTGCCCGGCCACGACGCTGAGGCCACTACAGGTCTGGAGCAACGCAAGTTACTTATCGCTGGGTTCAGCCAGTAGCCCCCAGTCTTCCGGTTATGTAGGTACCGATAAACCCGTGTCCGTCCCTGGCTGGTCGCGTTGTGTGTTTGAGGAGCTGAACGGAAGCGGCCCGCTTGCGCGGGCCTCTTCTTGTTGCCTTGGATTTGGGTTGAATTAGCGCTTGCTGGCGCCCTTCACGGCGGAACGCATTTTTTGCTTGTTGCTGCCGCGTGGGGTGGTGCGGGGGGCTTTGGGGGCTGCGTTTTTGCGGGCTGTGCGCTTTGCTACTTTGCGCTCGTCATGGGACAGGGTCTTGGTGTTTGGCATGAGTTTGTTTGGACTTCTTTCCTGAAAGATTTCGCCGGCGGTGCGCCTGCGAGGGCGCTAGAGTTTTGAAGCTCTTTGGAATGAGTCCTTTGCGGGTCTCGTCAGAGCTTTTCAAGCTGAGCGAACTTCTCAACCAGCTTCTTCACGCCGTGCTGCCTGAATTCTACCGTAATCTTGGCGTCTGAGCCGTCGCCTTCGCGTGCAACGACGCGGCCTTCGCCGTATTTGGGGTGTCGAACCTGGCTGCCGCGGTGCAGCTGGGTGGCCCCGGTCTGTTCGGGGACTTGGAGTTTGGGACGCGAGAACTTGCCTCCACCGCCAAAAAACGTCGCAATATTGTCGATTGAGTCAGGTTTTATTGCGGTTTCTGCACTCTTTTTTGCGGTTCCGAATTGGAGGCCGTAGTTGTTGCGTGGTTTGGCCGCGGCGCGGGCGGCGGAGGCTCCACTTTGGTCTTCGTCTTCGTAGCTGTAGTGGCGGTCGGCTGCGAAATCGTCGGCCCCTTTGCGCGGCCACTTTTTGCCGTAGGCGCCACCGTAGCCGCCGTAGCCGGTGTCGGCGCGGAAGACAGGGCGGTCTTCGGAGGAGCCGAGGTTTTCGACGAGGCGTGAGGGGACTTCTTCGAGGAAGCGGGAGGCGATGCTGACGTCGGGCATGTCGCTGCCGTAGCGGCGGCGATAGCGTGCGCGGGTCATGATGAGGGTGTCCATGGCGCGGGTCATGCCGACGTAGCAGAGGCGGCGTTCTTCTTCGAGGCCTGCGGGGTCCTGCATGGTGCGCGACGACGGGAAGAGGCCTTCTTCCATGCCGCATAGGAAGACGAGCGGGAACTCGAGGCCCTTGGCGGCGTGGAGGGTCATCATGGTGACGCGCGCGTCCATGTTGATGCCGTCGGCGTCGGAGACGAGCGCGGCGTGGTCGAGGAAGTCAGAGAGAGTCTCGGCGCGTTCCTGGGCGTCCTGCGCGGCGTTGGCGAGTTCCTTCAGGTTTTCAATGCGGCTGAAGGCTTCGGGTGTGCCTTCGGTTTCGAGGGCTTTGATGTAGCCGCTGCGATCGTTGAGGAACTTGATGAGTTCGGGGAGGGTTGCTGGGTCGCCGGGGGCTCGGAAGCCGTCGATGCGTCCGGATGTTTCCGTGGGTGTTTCGTTCTCGACACTCTCTACGATGGGGGCTGCTTTGGCTTTAAGCTCTGCGAAGATGTCGTGGGTTGATTTTCGCTTTGGGGCTTGTTGCTTGTTGGCTTCGAAGGGGTTGAACGATGCTGCGGCCGGAGCTTCGGCTTGGGACCATCGGTCCTCAAAGAGCGGCGGTTGGGGAGAGTCTGATCCCACCCATGACGATGGAGCCGTCATGGATGGGGCACCCGGTTCCGTGGTGTCCTCATCCGTTGGAGCGAAGCTGAAATTGAAGCTGGTGTCGGAGTCGCTTGAGCCGGCAGCGGGTGGGCCGAAGTCGAAGCTGCTGTCTTCTTCGTCTTCGAGCTGCGCGTTTTCGGGTGCGATGGTGCTGCGCTCTTCGCTGAAGGCTTCTTCCTCTTCGGCACCGTCGAAGCCGAAGTTGAAGCTGGTGTCGAACGAGGTGTCTTCGCTCGCGTCGCTGGCGGTGCTGCTGTTCTCTTCTGCGCCGATGAACTCGGTGTCACTGGCTGCTTCGCCCGCAGTGAGTGCTGCGTCGGTGACGAGGGCTTCGCCGAAGTTGGGGCGAAGCATGGCTCGGGCGTCTTTGATGATGCGGCGGAAGCCTTGCAGGGCGGTGAGGGCGCGGGCGGGGAGTAGCTGCTCGGCGATGGCGCGGCCGATGGAGTCCCATGTGGAGAGGCCGGTGGTTAGCGCGATGCGCTCGAGGGTCTCCAGCGTGGTTTTGCCGATGCCGCGTGGGGGCGAGTTGACGATGCGGTTGAGGGCGATGCTGTCGTGCGGGTTTTGCACCAGCTTGAGGTAGCTGAGCATGTCTTTGACTTCCGCGCGGTCGTAGAAGGAGAAGCCGCCGACCATGTGGTACTGGATGTTGTAGCGGCGGAGGGCTTCTTCGAAGAGTCGCGACTGGGAGTTGGTGCGGTAGAGGACGGCGCACTTGGGCGTGTCGCCTGCCTGGCCTGCTTCGCGGATGTAGGTCTGGATGCGATCGGCTACGAAGAGTGCTTCGTTCTCGCCGTCGGGGGCTTCGTAGTAGCCGATGAGCGAGCCGCCCTCGCGTGTGGTGAAGAGTTCTTTGCCTTTGCGCTGGGTGTTGTTGCGGACGACGCCGCCGGCACCTTCGAGAATGATCTGCGTGGAGCGGTAGTTCTGCTCGAGGCGGATGATCTTGGTGTCGGCGAAGTCCTTCTCGAAGTCGAGGATGTTTTTGATGTCGGCGCCGCGCCAGCTGTAGATGGACTGGTCTTCGTCGCCGACGACGCAGACGTTGCCGTGCTCGCCGCTGAGAAGGCGCATGAGTTCGTACTGGGGACGGTTGGTGTCCTGGTACTCGTCGATGAGGAGGTAGCGGTAGCGCTTCTGGTATTTCTCGCGCGTTTCCTTGCTGGTTTTGAGGAGGCGCACGGTTTCGAGGAGGAGGTCGTCGAAGTCCATGGCGTTGTTCTTGGCGAGCTCGTCGCGATAGATCTTGAAGATGTGGGCGATGCGCTCTTCGAGCGGGTTGGTCGATGCGAGGAAGTACTCCTGCGGATCGATCATGTGGTTCTTGGCCCAGGAGATGCGGCCGAGCGCGACGCGTGGCTTGAGCTGCTTGTCGTCGAAGCCGAGACGCTTGAGGGCGGTTTTGACGATGGCCTGCTGGTCGGACTCGTCATAGATGGCGAAGGATTTGGTGAGGCCGACGCCGTTGACGCGGAGGGCTTCGATGTCGCGGCGGAGGATGCGGACGCAGAGCGAGTGGAAGGTGCTGATGAGCGGCTTGGCGAGGGTGGTGCCGCCGATGAGGTGATCGACGCGCTCGGCCATTTCCTTGGCTGCTTTGTTGGTGAAGGTGACGGCGAGGATGGCGTCTGCGGGGACGCCGCGCTCTTCAATGAGGTACGCGATGCGATGGGTGATGACGCGTGTTTTGCCGCTGCCCGCGCCGGCGAGAAGCAGAACGGGGCCGTCGACAGAGAGGACGCCTTCGCGCTGTTGCGGGTTCATGTTTTCGAGGAGGCGGGACACGGGGTGAGGGAACTCCAGACCCCTCTAGTTTATCGTGCTGCGGTGGTGCGATTATCCGCAGCCGGGCGGCGCCATCCGTTCATGCGGGAGCATTTAGCGCGGGCCTACAGCCCGCAGATCGTCACTGTGCTGATACCTGGGGCTTTGCCCCAGGCTATTACAGCGCGGGCCTTCAGCCCCGCCGCCGCAATTGAAGCCTTACTGGACGATGCCGCCGTCGTTTGGGGATGCCACCCGGATGGTTGTTGCGCGACAGGGGCGGAGGCCCTGGCAGGCGATGGGGTGTGTGTCGTCTTTGCTGAAGCAGGCTTCGATGGCGGTGAGGCGGTTGTTGCCGCAGGAGAGATTGAAGCTGTCCTGCGGGAAGGATGGGTTGGCGCGGTAGAACATGGTGAGGATTTGCTCAGGGGACATCTGCGTGTCGTGCGTGAGGCGCTTGAGTTCTTCCGGGATGGTGACTGAGGTGTAGGCCTGGCGGGCGGTGGCGAAGAAGCCTTCCGGTGAGAGCGTGGTGCAGGCGCCGTGCTTGGCCCACTCGTGCTTGAGGAGCGCGAGGTTGGGTGTCATGTCGAGGTTGCGTTCGGGGTTGCGCGGGCCGGGGCGGTAGGGGCATGAGCCGGGATAGGTGCCGTCGAAGTTTTGCGGCCACAGGCCGTGCAGCACGAAGCCGTGTGGCGCGGCGCACTCCATATCATGGCCTGCTTCGGACTTCTCCTGCGGTGTGAGCGTGTTCATGTTGCTGCAGAACTCCGGCGCCCACGACATGTTGAGTTCGAAGAAGTCGAACTGGCCGGGCTGCGATGGCACCTGCTGTGCATGTGACATGCAGGTGACGAGGAACATGGCGATGGCAACTGGAAGGCGAACCATGGTGGTTATTGTAGGCGCTACGTGCGCGGACGGGCGTGGCGATGCGGGCCTGTAGGGCCGTTGGGCCCTTGTGCCTTGAAATGCGAGCCTACCTAGGGCTTCGCCCCAGGCTAAGATGGCGGCGCGCCTTCCGCGCTTGTCTTTGTCCCCTGTTGATGAACGTGCGATGCGAGGATGCACACGTCATTCAAGGATGAACAAGCCATTCAAAGATGAACGCGCCATTACCGCGCGATTAGACCTAGCAGTTATGGATTCGGGCGAGAGCAAGTGTGAAGAATGATTCGCACATTTTTGAAAAAAGTATGGAACGAGTGAGCGTTCGCTGCGTACTACTCAGTGCGCGACGATGTTCGACCTGCAGGGAACTTCGCCAGCTACTAAACCTTTAGGAGAAGTCACCATGTTCGTTCGTTCCGTATCCGCTCTCGTCCTCGCCGCCGCCATGTTCGCACCCATCACTTCGTCTGCCGCATCGCTTTTTGGTGCGACGACCACTACCACCTCCACCCCCAAGGTGAAGATGGTCAAGATGACCCTCAAGAATCGCACGTCTGAGCCGATGCAGTTGATGATTGAAGATAAGCCGGTGACCATTGCCGCCAACGGCGAGTATGAGTTGAAGGCCGCCGAAGGCACACGCGTGTTTGGCGCCGACAAGGTCGTGAAGGTGACTGTGACCCGCGAGCTGGACGGCACCACGGCTTCGTTCCGCTAAGTCTTTCATGCCAGTCTGCATACATGCCGGGCTGGTTTCGGGATAGGGAAGGCAGCGGCGCCTTCTCTTTAGGTTACTCAGAGATGCCGCAGTCGTGAGTTGGGCGTGCGATGCGGAGCCGCATAGCACGCCCGTTCCTTATTTGGCAACCAAACCGCACCTAATGGGATAACTCCCGGGTTAGAAATGGGCCCTGAAAGGGCTAAGTGCGGGTTGTCTAAACCATAGAAAATAAACTTCAAAAAAACTTGTAAAAAGCCTGCAAATTGCGAGACGTTTGTTGTTGCGTAAGCGTATAACAATCGGCGCGACGTTGTTTCAATTGCAGTGGGACTTCGCCAGCTACATCGCACCATGGAGAAGTGTCATTATGATTCGTCGTTCTATTACCGCCCTGGCCCTTGCGGCCTGTATCGTTGCACCTGTGGCTTCTTTTGCCGCCACCTCGTCCGCTGACAAGTCTTCCTCTGACAACACCACCAACGTGGCTCCCGCAAAGGGCAGCATGGTGAAGGTCACCTTGAAGAATCGCAGCAACCTGACCCAGAACCTGATCATTCAGGGCCGTCCGGTTTCGCTTGCCGCGAACGAGGAATACAAGGTGGAAGTGCCGGCAGGAACGCAGATCCTGGGCGCAGACAATACGGTCAAGCTGACCATTGTCAAGGAGTACAACGGCGCGGAAGCTTCGTTTCGCTAAACCGCCGCTTTTCTTAACTCAAAACTAACAAGGATGACCCGGCCGAAGTAAGCCACCGGGGATATCATCGGCCTCGGTCTACTTACCGAGATGGGCGTGGCATGTGCTGCAATCACGTGCCGCGCCCTTTCCTTTTTGCCATTCCCTAACAAGCGGGAATCGTGCGCGCGGCATATCCTTGAGCTATGCCGATTCGGACTCTTTGCGTCTTCTGTGCCTCCGCGGATGGCGTTTCTCCCGTGTATCGCAAGGTTGCTGCCGAACTGGGGACCACGCTTGCAGCGCGTGGCATTGGGCTTGTGTATGGCGGCGCAAGCGTTGGCCTGATGGGTGCGGTTGCCGATGCCACATTGGCCGGCGGCGGCGCGGTTATTGGAGTGATTCCGCATGTGCTCGTTGACAAGGAAGTGACGCACAACGGTTGTACCGAGCTGCATGTGGTGGACACGATGCATACGCGCAAGGCGCTGATGAGCGAGCGGTCGGATGGATACCTGATTCTGCCGGGCGGCTTCGGCACCTTTGAGGAGATGTTCGAAGTGCTGGCGTGGCAGACGCTGGAGCTGCACCAGAAGCCGATCTGCCTGCTGAACACGAACGGCTTTTACGACGGGCTGTTGCGCTTTCTGGATCACTGCGTGGTGGAAGGTGTGTTGAAGCCGAAGGCGCGGGCGATCCTGCTGGTGGCGGATACGGTGGATGAAGCCCTGGCGAAGGTTGGGGCTGTCGCAGGTGGTTAGGATGTGAAGGCCCGCCATGTGCCGCATGCGGGATGAGCTCGTGTGTATTGGCGTGGCCGCGGGATTGCTCTTGATGAGTATTTAACCAGGGCTTTGCCTGGCGAGAAGCGCGGGCCTTCAGCCCGCCTATCTCTCTTGATCCCCAACCTGGGGCTTCGCCCCAGGCTGTTACAGCGCGCACTTTCAGTGCGCTGGTCTGTTGCCTGAGCTTGCGGTCGTGGCTAAGTCAAATGCGGCCTACCCATGGCTTTGCCATGAATGGGGCACACGGTGTTGCGTTGCGCCCGCCAGCCCTGAGGGCGGGTGTACCCACCTTAGCTTCGCGACGGTGGGGCACCCATTTGTCGGCCTATACCTTTCAATCCACCATGGCTTCGCCATGAATGGGGCACACAGCCGGGGCTACTCAGTGGTTTTTGGGGTGGCTTTTTCGGCTAGCCATGTGGCGAATTCTGCGGGGCGTTGGGGGCAGGGGATGCGTTCGCCGGATCGCATGACGATTACCGTTGAGGGCGGATAGGGGGCTTTGGTTTCGTCGTTTGTGCCGCCTGGGGTGAAGAGGACGGCGTCGATGGCCTCTGGATTGATGACGTGGTCGCCGAGTTGGATCAGTTTCATTTCGATCTCTCCCGTGAGATGACGTTTTGTTCATCAATCGCATGCAGGCGGCAGAGTGAGCTACCGATCCCACCCATGCGCGTTGCGCGTGAGTGGGGCACACATGGTTTGTTAGAAGTGACGCAGTGTGCGCGGGGTTTCGGTGGTGCGTTCGGTGGCTCGGTCGATGGGGGTTGCGCGGGCTTCGGTGCGTTCGATGGAGCGGGCTACGAGGTCGCGTGAGCCGAGGCCGAAGGCGAGTGCGAGTGCGAGCACCATGCCGCCGAAGAGGATGCCGAAGCCGAGTTCGACGATGAGGCCGCCGATCTGGAGGTGGTCGAGCACCATGGCGCCGGTGAAGACGAGGACGAGCCACTTGACGCCGAGTGAGAGGGCGCGGGCGTACTGCAGCTTGGCGTTGACGGCGCTGATGAGGACGGAGCGCGAGAGGTAGCGCGAGAGGATGGTGCCGGCGATGAGGATGATGAGCGCGCCGACGGAGTGCGCCAGGTAGGGGAGGATGAAGGGCGCGAGATCGCTGGTGTCTCCCGCTGCGTCGTATGCGGAGATGCCGATGAAGAGGCCGAGCAGGACGCATGCCCAGAAGACGACGCGGCTGATGAGGAGCGATGGGCTGTGCGATGGCGCCCAGTCGGAGACGCCGGCGGAGTTGTCGCGTGCGACACGTTCGTCAAAGCGGATGCGCGTGAGCATGAGCCGGATGGCCCATGCGAGGCCCGCGCCGATGAGCGAGAGGATGACCACAGCGAGGATGAGTGCGAGTACGCCGGGCAGGAACACGGCGAGCTTGGTGAGCACGCGGCTGAATGAGTCGAACAGAGCGTCTTTGACTTGAGAGAACATCGTTTCAGCTCCTGGCTTTTAGCTTGTTTCTGAGTTTCTGAGTTTCTGAGTTTCTGAGTTTCTGAGTTTCTAGTTCTGAGTTTCTGGTCTCTGGGTTCGGGTATGTGCGCTTATGGGTTGAATCGGTCCGGCCAGCGCCAGCGGGAGACGAGGTAGGGTTTGTCGGCCTCGAAGGCTCGGGCGAGGCTCTCTGTGGGATCGGGTACTGCGCCCTGCTGGTTTGCGACGATGTGCGATGCGACCCATGCGAGATAGAGCGGCGTGAGCGCGCCCATGAGATGTCCGCGGTTGATGACGCGCTGGCGATGGGCGAGGATGAAGTCGTAGACGATGCGGACCCAGAGGGCGTCCGGGAGTTGGAACTCTTCGGCGGTGAGGCGTGAGAGGCGCTTGAGGCCGAGGAGCGTTTGTGGCGGCAGCACCATGGCCCAGATCTCGTGCAGGTTGCCGTAGCCGATACGGAAGCTCTCCATGAGCTCGGAAATTTCGCCGGCAGGTACGGGTACTGCTGCCGAGCGTGGCGTTGGCACGGCGCTGATGCCGATGAGGGTCTGTGCGGATCGGGTGCGCTGCCAATAGGTGGCCTTGGCTTCGATATCGGAGAAGAGCGCGGATGCCGTGGTGTTGAGGATGGACGAGAGGTCATCGCCTTCGGCGTGCGGCAGATCACGCTTACCCACTTCGACTTCCGCGACGGTGTAGCCGGCGACGGCGGCTTCTGCCGCAGGCCAGATGAGGGCTTCAGGCTGCGATTCGGTTGTCATGCGCTGTGCTGCCGTGGCGAGGCGTTCTGCCATGCGACTGCTCATGGCGAGATCGAGCGCGAGGGGGAAGCGCGGCTTGACGCCGAAGACGGCGCGGCTGACCGGGTAGAGGATGGATGCGTTGATGAGAGCTTCGTTTGGGCTGACGGCGTAGCAGGCGAGTGCGAGGTCTGCGTTGCGGTCGCGCACAGCGTCGATAAGGCCGCGAATGGCCGCGGGATTCAGCGTCTGCGCTTCGGCGCCGAGGAGCAGGCCGCAGGTTGCGGAGTGGGCACGCATGACCTCATACAGGCTGAGGAAGGTTGCTGCCGTTTGCACGGAGAGTGTGTGCAGGCGCGCGGAGGGTTGATAGGGCTGCAGCAGCATACCCTCGTGCTGCCATGAGGAGGCTTGCGGATCGGTGACGGGGTAGGCGACGAGTGCCTGGCCTGCCTGTGGACCGAGCGCTGCGCGCAGGGTGAGCAGGAGGGGTGAGAGATGGTCGGCCGGCGCGTCTTCGTACCAGGGGCCGAGGCAGACGACGAGCTGCGTGGCCGTGTCCGTTGCGTCGGCGCGTGTTTCCTGTTGCGATTCCGTCTCTGCCGTTGTGCCGGTGCCTGTACTCATGCGGAGGCTCCTTTATCGTTCAGCAGAGCTGTGTCATTCAGCAGATCGAGGATGCCGGAGAGCGGGATGGCGATCCAGTCCGGCCGGTTGTTCACTTCGTAGACGATCTCGTAGAGCGCCTTCTCAAGAAGATACGCCCGCAGGAGTTGTTGCGTAATGGCGGGATCTCCGGTGTCAGAGCCGAACATGGTTTCGTTGTAACCAGCGAGGAAGGCGTTGATGGCGGCGCGCTCCCATGCGGTGCGTTCGGGCGAGGATGTTGTACCGAAACCTGCCGCGGCTGCGTAGGAGAACGAGCGGAGCATGCCTGCGACGTCGCGCAGGGGTGACTGCTTGGCACGGCGTTCTTCGAGGGAGCGAGCGGGTTCGCCTTCGAAGTCGAGGAGAACGAAGTCGTTGCTGGTGCGGAGGACCTGGCCGAGGTGGTAGTCGCCGTGGATGCGTGTGCGGATGCCTGCGCTAGCGCCGGGCAGGCGGCGGAGAGCGTCGGCGAGGGCGTAGAGCTGATGCTGGTTGCTGAGGAGGGTTGCGGCGGCGCCGAGCAGATCGTCGGGGAGTGTGCTGAAGCGGTTTTTGACGGCCTGGACGGCTGCGGCGATCTGCGTGGCGAGGCGGTCGGCGTCGCGGTTGAGGGCTGCAGTGTCGGTGCCGTCGCATGAGAAGGCCGGGTCGGTTGTCTTGGTTGCGAGTGCGCGATGCATTTCTGCTGTGCGCTGGCCGAGAAGCTTTGCGGCGGTGTTGTAGCTGTCGCCCGCGCCGGATTCGGCTTGGGCTTTGATCTGGGCTTTGATCTGTTCGAGGGTCCACTCCCAGCCGTCGCCGTTGTTGGCGACGAGGCCTTGGAGGAGGCCGATGGTTGTGGTCTCCGCTGGTTTTGCTGGCTCGCCGGGGGGCGTGGCGGCGGGTGTGTAGAGGAGTTCGCCTGCGAAGGGTGCGATGTGGTTGAAGTGGGCGACTTCGGTGAGGAAGCGGCCGATTTCCGCGTCGGGGTTTTCGCCGGGCTGAAGGCGGCGGAAGAGCTTGAGGATGAGTTTGCTGTCGTAGAGGAGCGAGCTGTTGCTTTGCTCGGCTGATCCTTTGCGCGAGTTGAGCGGCTGCGTGCCGTGCAGGGTTGAGAATGCGGAGCTTGGCCTGCCGGAGATGGTGCCATGGCAGCGTGTGTCGTGCCGGCCGCTGGTGCCGATCATGGCGAGCAGGGCATAGCGGACGTCGGGTACGACGAGGGCGTCGGCGAGGACTGCGCCCGCGGTTGCGCCGAGCTGCATGGTGGCGATGATGCTCTCGGGGCTGTCGGAGCGGAGTGCGTCGGCGTCGCCATTGCGGACGACGGCGACGGGGAGGGTGTAGGTGTCGCTTGGGCCTTCGGTGTACTCGACGCGGAGGAGGAGGATGGCGGCGTCCGTGCCTTCGAGGGGCAGTGAGTCGGTGATGCAGACGTTTTTGACGGTGCGGGACTTTGCGCCGAACCAGCGCTGCGTCTGGAGGTACTTGGGCAGGAAGGTTTCCTGGAGTAACTCCGCGCTTGGGCCTGAGATGGCGTTGAGGAGGTCGTCCGCAGGCAGAAGGAGTTCGGCCTTGCTTATTTCGAGCGTTGTGGCGGGTTCGTTCTCTACTGCCGGCGCCGACTGCAGCTCAAGCCAGAGGAAGGCGTAGGGACCGAGGGTGATGGCGTAGGGTGAGTCTTCAATTTTGGGGAAGGGTACGTAGCCGAGCATTTCGACGGGGATCATGCCGGCGAAGCGCGAGAGGTCGAGCGTGACGGGTTGTGCGAAGCGCGAGAGGTTGGCGACGCAGACGACGCGCTCGGAGTCGTACTCGCGGATGTAGGCGAGGACTTTGCGGTTCTCGGGCTTGAGGAATTCCTGCGTGCCGCGGCCGAAGACCTGGAAGAGCTTGCGGAGCGCGATCATGTTGCGCGTCCAGTGCAGGAGCGATGAGGTGTCGCTCTCCTGGGCTTCGACGTTGATGGCTTCGTAGCCCCAGATGGGGTCCATGATGACGGGCGAGTAGAGGCGAGCGGGGACGGCTCGGCTGAAGCCGGCGTTGCGGTCGCTGTTCCACTGCATGGGTGTGCGGACGCCGTTGCGGTCGCCGAGGTAGATGTTGTCGCCCATGCCGATCTCGTCGCCGTAGTAGAGGATGGGCGTGCCGGGGAATGAGAGCAGCAGGGAGTTGAGGAGTTCTATGCGCCGGCGGTTGTTATCGACGAGCGGCGCGAGGCGGCGGCGGATGCCGACGTTGATGCGCATGCGCGGGTCTGCGGAGTAGGCGAGGTACATGTAGTCGCGCTCTTCGTCGGTGACCATTTCGAGGGTGAGTTCGTCGTGGTTGCGGAGGAAGAGGCCCCACTGACAGTTGTCCGGAATGGGCGGGGTGCGCGCCATGATTTCAGTGATGGGCAGGCGGTCTTCCTGCCGGAGCGCCATGTAGATGCGCGGCATGAGCGGGAAGTGGAAGGCCATCTGGCATTCGTCGCCGTCGCCGAAGTAGGGCAGCACGTCGTCGGGCCACATGTTGGCTTCAGCGAGGACGAGGCGGTTCTCGTATTCGGCGTCGATGGCGGCGCGAATCTGCTTGATCTTGACGTGGGTTTCGGGGACGTTCTCGCAGGAGGTGCCGTCGCGCTCGATGAGATAGGGGATGGCGTCGAGGCGCAGGCCGTCCACGCCCATGTCCATCCAGAAGCGCATGGCGTTGAGGACTTCGTCCATGACGCGCGGGTTGTCGAAGTTGAGGTCGGGCTGGTGCGAGAAGAAGCGGTGCCAGTAGTACTGCTTGGCGACCGGATCCCATGTCCAGTTGGATTTTTCGGTGTCGGTAAAGATGATGCGGACGCCGTCGTAGAGCTTGTCGGTGTCGCTCCAGACGTACATGGCGCGCTCGGGCGAGCCGGGCGGTGCGTTGCGGGCGGCCTGGAACCAGGGATGCTGGTCGCTGGTGTGGTTGATGACCAGCTCGATGAGCACCTGCATGCCGCGTTCGTGCGATGCGGCAAGAAAGGCTTTGAAGTCTTCGATCGTGCCGTAGGCAGGATTGACGTCGAGATAGTTGGAGATGTCGTAGCCGTCATCGCGGCCCGGCGACGGGAAGAAGGGCAGCAGCCAGATGCAGGTAACGCCTAGCTCCTGGAGATAGTCGAGCTTGCCGAGGAGGCCGGCAAAGTCGCCGATGCCGTCGTTGTTGCCATCGGCGAAGGCTTTGACGTGGAGTTCGTAGATGACCGCGTCTTTGTACCAAAGCGGGTCGGAGGCGCTGCCGCGCTTTTTCTTGATCGGACGTGCAAGTACGGTGCTCAATCTTCGGTGCTCTCCCCGGCTGTGTACTCCGAGAGATGCTTTGGATGGAGCACGAGGATGTGCGCAGGCATTTTTTGTGGGTCGAGCGCGACGTAGTTGTAGGCTCCCTTCCACTGGTAGAGGTCGCCGGTGAGCAGGTCGAGAGCTTCGTAATCGCCTGCGAGGGGCAGATCGAGCGCGGTGAGATCAAGGTCGGTCCAGCCGGTTTGGACGTTGTCCGGGTCGAGATTGACAACGGTGAGGATGACGTCGTCGGCGATTCGTTTGCTATAGACGATGATGTGCTCGTTGTTGATGCCGTGGAACTGGAGCGTGTCGTTCTGCTGGAGGGCGGGGTGCGCGTTGCGGATGGTGTTGAGCTGGGTGATGAGAGGCGCGAGGCTCTTTGGGTCGTCACGATTCCAGGTGCGGACTTCGTATTTTTCGCTGTTCAGGTATTCTTCGCTGCCGGGTTTCGCGGGCAGGTGCTCGCCGAGTTCGTAGGCCGGACCGTAGATGCCGTAGCTGGCGCCGAGTGTGGCGGCGAGGATGACGCGCTGCGCGAAGGCGGCGCGGTTTTCGGACTGCAGGAAGCCGGGGAGGATGTCAGGCGTGTTGGGCCAGAGGTTGCCACGGAAGAAGTCGCTGACCGGCGGCGTAGTGATCTCAGTCATGTAGGCGGTGAGTTCTTTCTTCTCGGTGCGCCAGGAGAAGTAGGTGTAGCTCTGGGTGTAGCCGACCTTGGCGAGGCCGTACATGACGTGCGGCTTGGTGAATGCCTCGGCGAGGAAGATGACTTCAGGGTTCGTTTTGCGGACTTCGGCGATGCACCACTCCCAGAATGGGATGGCCTTGGTGTGCGGGTTGTCCACGCGGAAGGTGCGGACGCCGCGGTCGATCCAGAAGGCGAAGACGGAGAAGAGCTCTTTCCAAAGGGCTCGCCAGTCCATCGATTCGAAGTTGATGGGGTAGATGTCCTGGTACTTCTTCGGCGGGTTCTCGGCGTACTGGATGGTGCCGTCGGGTCGGATCTTGAACCAGTCGGGGTGTTCCTTGACCCATGGGTGCTCGGGCGCGCACTGGAAGGCGATGTCGAGGGCGATCTCAATGTTGTGCTTTTCGGCGGTTGCGATGAGTTGGGCAAAGTCGTTGAAGTCACCGAGCTCTGGCAGGATGGATTTGTGCCCGCCTTTGGTGTTGCCGATGGCCCACGGGCTGCCGACGTCGCCGGGCTGTGCGATGACCGAGTTGTTTTTGCCTTTGCGGAAGGCGTTGCCGATGGGGTGGATGGGCGGCATGTACAGGATGTTGAAGCCCATGGCGGCGACTTGCGGGATGCGTGCGGCGGCGTCGCGCAGGGTGCCGTGCTTGCCTGGCTCGCCGGCGGAGCGCGGGAAGAATTCATACCAGGAGGAGAAGCGCGCGCGTTCGCGATCGACCCAGAGCGGCAGTTCGCGGTCGTAGGTGGTGGCGAAGCTCAGGTCGGGGTACTTGAGGCAGAGCGTGATGACGTCGTCGCTGAGCGGGAAGTCGTAGAAGTAGGAATTCTTTTCGGCGAGATAGCGCAGGGTGGTTGCGGTGCCCTTCAACATGCGGGCGTCGGCGTCGCGGGCGCGTGCGGAGGCCTGATCGAGCAGGACGGCGCCGGTGCGCAGGGCGACTGCGACGTCACTTTGCGGGCGTGGGTTGGCGAAGGCGTCGCCGGGGCGCTTGACGTGGCCTTCCGGCAGTTCTTGTTGGGCGAGTGTGTTTTGGTCGGCGGCGTTGACGCCTTCGTTCTGCTCGGGACCGCCGGTCTGCTCGATGGCGGCGGCTGGTTGATCCTGTGCGTCAAGACGTTTGTGCAGGTCGTATACCCATGTGCCGAAATGGTCCACCCAGGCCTGGACGGTGTAGCACCAGGGGCCGATGGTGTCGGCGACGAACTCCGCGGCCCAGATGTCGTTGCCAAGCTCGCGGAAGGGGGCGGAGCGCCATGTGCGCTCTTCGCCGCGCTTGTAGAGCAGGCGAGCGTCCACGTGGTCGTGGCCGTCGGTATAGATGACCGCGGTGATCTGGACGGTGTCGCCGACGATGCGTTTGGCAGCGTGGCGGCCGCAGTCGATCTGCGGGCTTACCTGTTCAATGACGACGCGGCTTCTGCCTTCATCGAGCTTCAATCGTGTTTCCTCCGCGACCGCACCAGGGTGCCGTTCCGCATCCATTTGCATCCAACGGACATGTCCGATATGCGCAAAACCCATTTCACCGGATCGGCGGAGATTCGCCGTTCCGGCACCTTGGCCGTACAGATGCATCCCGCCCCGGTGGCGTTAGCCGCGAATTGTAAGCTGACGCACAGGACGGGAACCCTGTGAGCGACATGAACGAGAACCCCGGCGACCAGACCGGACCTGCAGACCCTGACGCAGCTCCGTTACACGCTGCGCGCATTGAGGATTATGCGCTGATTGGGGACTGCGAGACGGCGGCGCTGATTTGCCGCGACGGCTCGTTGGACTGGCTTTGCTGGCCGAACTTCTCTTCCGGAGCGTGCTTTGCAGCGCTGCTGGGCACGGCAGACAACGGGTACTTCAAGATCAAGCCGGCGGAGAGTGAAGAGATTGTTGGGGACGAGTGGCGTTACAAGCCGCATACGCTGATCGTGGAGAAGGTCTGGAAGACGAAGAGCGGCGAGGTGCTTGTCTCTGACTTCATGCCGCCGCGTGGCAAGCACTCGGATGTCGTGCGCATTGTGCACGGTGTCAAGGGCACGGTGAGGATGCGCATGGACCTGGTGATTCGCTTCGACTATGGGCGGACGATCCCATGGGTGCAGAGCGTGGATCATCACGTGCGCGCCATTGCGGGGCCGCAGCTTGTGGTATTGCGCACGGAAGCTCCACTGCATGGCGAAGGCATGAGCACGGTGAGCGACTTTGAAGTCCGCGAGGGGCAGAGCATCTGCTTTTCGCTTTCGTACGGGTCTTCGCTGGAGGATGATCCTGAAAATTTTGACGCGTACGACGCCTACAACGACACGGAGCGTTTCTGGACGGAATGGACGAACGGCCGCAAGAACAAGGGCGGACGGTATGACGATGCTGTTGAGCGGTCGCTGATTACGCTGAAGGCGTTGACGTACCGGCCTACGGGGGGCCTTGTTGCGGCGCCGACGACGTCGCTGCCGGAGAAGATTGGCGGCGAGCGCAACTGGGATTACCGCTTCTGCTGGCTGCGGGACACGGCGTTCACGCTGCTGGTGCTGTTGCATGCCGGCTACCGGGAAGAGGCACAGGCGTGGCGCGGTTGGTTGTTGCGCGCGATTTCGGGATCGGCGAGGCAGGTGCAGTCGCTGTATGGGATTGGCGGCGAGCGGCAGTTGAATGAGTGGACGGCGGACTGGCTGCCTGGGTATGAGAATTCGAAGCCGGTGAATATCGGCAACAAGGCTGCCGATCAGTTGCAGATGGATGTGTTCGGCGAGGTGATTGCCGCGCTGACCAATACGCCGGTGAATGACGACGATATATGGCGGCCGGCTGTGAAGGCGTTGATCGTCAACATGCTGGAGCACCTGGAGACGATCTGGCAGAAGCCGGATTCCGGCATATGGGAGGTGCGTGGGCCGGAGCAACACTTTGTGCATTCCAAGATGATGTCGTGGGTGGCGTTTGACCGGGTCATCAAGTCGTACGAGGGGATCGGCGACTTCAGCGACCCAGAGATGGAAGAGCGCATCGCGCGATGGCGTGACGTACGCACGCAGATCCATGCGGACGTATGCGCGAAGGGTTTCGACAAAGAGCAGAACAGCTTTGTGCAGGCGTATGGATCGAAGCGGCTGGATGCGGCACTGCTGCGCATTCCGCTGACGGGTTTTCTACCGGTGAGCGATTCGCGTGTGCAGGGCATGGTGAAGGCGATTGAGAGCCGTTTGATGCAGGACGGCTTTGTGATGCGGTATGAGTCGACGGCGGATGCGGATGGATTGCCGCCGGGCGAGGGTGCGTTCCTTGCGTGCTCGTTCTGGCTTGTTGCGGTGCAGTGGTTGATGGGTCGAGAGGATGATGCGCACGCGTTTTTTCAGCGGCTGAGCGATCTGCGCAATCCGCTCGGCTTGATCGCGGAAGAGTACGACACGGAGACGAAGCGCCAGGTAGGGAACTTTCCGCAGGCGTTTACGCACCTAGCCCTGGTGCACGCGGCCATTATTTTGGGCGGGGAAGAAGGGCCCTGGACGCAGTCTGCGAAGTCTGAAGAGAAGTGCTGAACCCAGCTTAGCTGCTCCCTTCAGCAGTCTAAGAGCAGGTTGGCGGGCAGCCAGCTTCAACTGCGTGTCCCACGTCTCAGAAGCGAGACCCTTCGGCATGCTCAGGGCAGGCAGTGGGGGCACCCTGCATCCTGGTTCCATGTCGTACCTGCTTGCGTTGATTTGCCTGCAAACAACCTGATGCGGCACCGGGGCACCTAAGCGAAGGAAAGCGCAGATGGCATACCCATTTATTGCTGTGGCAGTGTGCCGCGTGTGGGATGTGGACTGTCCGTCGATGAAACGGTGCCGGCGCACCCTTGCCTTTTAGTGAGTGAGACTTGCGCATGCAGCGAACGCCTCTTTCGACCTACCGCCTGCAGATGCATGCAGGGTTTACATTTGCGCAGGCATGCGCTGCGGCGGATTACATTCGCGATCTCGGCATTTCGCATGTGTATAGCTCGCCGTATCTGCAGTCCGGCAAGGGGTCCACGCACGGGTACGATGTGGTGGACCACCACACCGTGAACAAGGAACTTGGCGGGGAGCCGGCGCACTCGGAGTTTTGCCGGCGGCTGGGTGAGCTTGGCCTTGGACAGGTGCTGGACATTGTGCCGAACCACATGTCCGTCGATCCGCAGAACCGCATGTGGTGGGATGTGCTGGAGAATGGGCCGTCGAGCCGCTTTGCGACGTTCTTCGACATTGATTGGAACGGCACGGAAGAGAAGCTGCGCGACAAGGTGCTGATGCCGGTGCTGGGCGATCAGTATGGGCGGGTGCTGTCGCGTGGCGAGATCCAGGTGAAGCGCGAGGGCGCGAATTTTACGGTGGAGTATGGCGAGCAGGTGTTTCCTGCCGCGCCGCGTTCGCTGTCGCCGCTGTTGATGCGTGCCGCGGAGATTGCACCGTCGGATACGCTCAATTTTCTTGCTGTGTCGTATGCGCGGCTGCCTTCTCCGGACTCGACCGAGCGCAGCATGCAGTTGCTGCGGAATCGCGACAAGCATGTGCTGCAGGGTTTGCTGATCCGGCTGTGCGCGGAAGAAGAGAATGTGTGCCGCGCGATCGATACAGCGCTGGACGAGTTAAACGGCAATGTGGATGCGCTGGATGAGATGCTGAACGCGCAGAATTTCCGGCTGGCGTTCTGGCGTACGTCAGACCAGGAGCTTGGGTACCGGCGGTTCTTCGATGTGAACTCGCTGATTGGGTTGCGCATGGAACGCGAGTACGTGTTTGAGGAGACGCATGAGCTGATTCTTTACTGGATCAAGAAGGGCGTGCTGGACGGCATTCGCATCGACCATCCGGATGGGTTGCGCGATCCGAAGCAGTATCTGCACCGGCTGCGAGAGCGTGCGCCGGACGCGTGGATTGTGGCGGAGAAGATTCTTGAGCCGGGTGAGTGGCTGCGCGAAGACTGGCCCGTGCAGGGCACCAGCGGCTACGACTTTCTGAACCAGGCTAACGGGCTGCTTGTGGATTCCGAGGGCATGCGCCAGTTATCCGCGGTGTACAGCGAGTTTGTACGGGACAGCGAAGCGTTCCACGATGTTGCGTTTGAGAAGAAGACGAAGGTTGCCAAGGAGACGCTGGCAAGCGATGTGAACCGGCTGGCGACGATCTTTGTTGCGATCTGCGAGAGTAATCGCGACAGCCGGGACTATACGCGCGCGCAGATCCGGCGGGCGATCCGGAATGTTGCGGCCTGCTTCGCTATTTATCGCACGTATGTGGTGGCGGAGCGGGACCACTCGCAGATTACGGATGAGGATCGGCAGCATATTCGTGCGGCGATTGATGAGGCGAAGCAGCGCAAACCGGATATCGATACGGGGCTGTTTGAGTTTATGCACGACGTGCTGACGCTGAAGGTGACCGGCGAAAAGGAGGCGGAGTTCCTGGCGCGGTTTCAACAGTTCACGTCACCGATCATGGCGAAGGGCGTGGAGGATACGGCGTTCTATTGCTATGACCGGCTGACGTCGTTGAATGAGGTGGGCGGCGATCCTGGGCGTAACGGCGTGAGCATCGATGACTTTCATGCATTCAATGCGCACATGCAAGCTACGTTCCCGACGACGATGGTGACGCTGTCCACGCACGATACAAAGCGTGCCGATGATGTGCGTGCGCGGCTTGCCGTGTTGAGCGAGATGCCGGCGCGCTGGGCGGCCAAGCTGAAGCGCTGGTCGCGCATGAATACGAGGCACCGGACGGGCCGGTACCCTGACTCGCGGACGGAATATTTTTTGTATCAGACGGTGATTGGGGCATGGCCTATTACGCAAGAGCGTTTGCAGCAGTACATGCAGAAGGCGATGCGCGAGGCGAAGCTGGAGACGTCGTGGACGGACAACAACAAGGAGTATGAGGATGCGCTGAATGCTTTTATTGAGCGCATTCTGAGTGATGCCGCGTTCGTTGCGGAGATTGAGTCGTTTGTGGCGCGGATCAATCGGGATGGACGCGTTAACTCATTGGCGCAGACGCTGTTGAAGTGCGTGTCGCCGGGCGTGCCGGATCTGTACCAGGGAGCGGAGTTGTGGGATCACTCGCTGGTGGACCCGGATAATCGCAGGCCGGTGGATTATGATCTGCGGCGGGAGTTGTTAGCCAAGCTAACTGTACGTACACCGCGCGAGGCGGCAGAGCTTGCCGTGGCGAACTTTGAGGATGGGTCGCCGAAGCTGTGGACGATTACGCAGGCGCTGCGACTGCGGCTGGAGCGGCCAACGTCGTTTGATGCGAGCGCGAGTTACACGCCGCTGCGTGCGGAGGGATCGAAGGCGGAGCATGTGGTTGCGTTTCTGCGCTCGGATGATGTGATTGCGGTGGCGCCGCGGCTGCCGCATCAGCTGGCGGATAGCTGGAGCGGCACGTCCTTGCAGCTGCCGGAGGGTGTGTGGACGGACCGGTTGAGTGGACAGGAATTTGCGGGCGGCACGGTGCGTGTGAGTGCACTGCTGGATCGCTTCCCGGTGGCGCTGCTGGTGCGGGACAGCGGACATACGGCTGGGCAGGATGCGCGGACAGGGCCTCGACGCGCGTTTTTGGATGCTGAGAACGAAGCAGCAGCGTAGAGAATGAAGCAGTACGTAGATACGGTGAGCGGCCCGATGAAGAGGCTGCGGAAGGAGTGGGATGCATCACTTTTCAGTGTGGGCGCCGCGGCGTACGCAGGTTACCGTGCGCGTGGATGGCAAGGACTACGCGATGAGCGGACCGACGGATCGCGGCTTCTGGAAGATGGACGTGGAAGAGGCTGGGCATGGCTGTGACTATGCGTTTTTGCTGGACGACGATCCGAAGGCCTATCCCGATCCGCGTTCCTTCTGGCAGCCCAAGGGCGTACATGATTTCTCGCGTGTCCTGGACCATGGGAAATTCAACTGGACCGATGAGAGGTTTCGGCCTGTACCGCTGCCGTCGGCGATTCTGTACGAGATGCACCTGGGGACGTTTACCGAGGGCGGCACGTTTGACAGCGCCATCGAGCGGCTGGAGTATCTCTGCGATCTTGGCGTTACGCATATTGAGTTGCTGCCGATCTCCGCGTTCGAAGGCAGGTGGTCGTGGGGCTACGACGGTGTTGCGCCGTATGCGCCGGATGAGACGTACGGCGGGCCTGACGCGGTGAAGCGGTTCGTGGACGCGTGCCATGCGAAGGGACTCGGGGTGATCCTGGATGTGGTTTATAACCACTTTGGACCGACCGGGAACTACACCGGCAATTTTGGACCGTATTACACGGAGCGGCACAAGACGCCCTGGGGCGCCGCGATCAATCTTGAGGAGGGTGGCAGCGATCAGGTGCGGCGGTTTTTCATTGATAACGCGCTGATGTGGCTGCGGGATTACCACTTTGACGGGCTGCGGCTGGATGCGGTGCATGAGCTGATTGACCGGTCGGCGATGCACTTTCTGGAGCAGCTTTCGCGTGAGGTGGAAGACCTGTCGGCGTCGGTAGGGCGGTGCTTGTTTTTGATTGGCGAGAGCGATCTGAACGATCCGAAGTTTGTGACGCCACGCGAGGCCAATGGATATGGGCTGGATGCGCAGTGGAGCGACGATTTTCATCACTCGCTGTTTACGCTGCTCTTCCATGAGCAGAGCGGGTACTACGAGGACTTTGGCACGATTGAGCAGCTTGCGACAACGCTGCGGCAGGTATTTCTGTATGACGGACGCTACTCGAAATTTCGCCAGCACCGGCACGGGCGGCAGGCGCACAAAATTTCGTATCACAAGTTTCTTGGCTACATCCAGAATCACGACCAGATCGGCAACCGGGCCAAGGGCGAACGGCTGCAGCAGCTTGTGGGCACGCAGAAGGCGCGCGTGGCGGCGGCGGTCGTGTTCACGGCGCCGTTCCTGCCCATGATTTTTATGGGAGAAGAGTGGGCGGCGAGTACGCCATGGCAGTACTTTGCGGATTTTGAGGATGAGCAGCTCAAGAAGAGCGTGTCCGAGGGGCGCAAGCGGGACTTTCAGCACTTTGGATGGAAGCCGGACGAGGTGCCCGATCCGGAAGATCCGGAGACGTTCCGGCGGTCGAAGCTGGACTGGAGCGAGCTTGAGCAGCCCGAGCACCATGCGATGTTCCAGTGGTATCGCGACCTGATGCACCTGCGCCGCAAGACGCTGTCGCTGAACCTGGGCGATTTTTTGCGGATGGAGGTGTTCTGCAGCGAGCAGGGCCGTTGGATTTATCACGATCGCGGCAACATTCGCACGATGATCAATCTTGGGGAGCATGCCACGCCGTTTCCGATGGAGATGGGTGGGGAGCTGCTGCTGAGTTCCGATGCGGCACCCGACCGCGAGGGCGAGCATGTGCTTGTTCCACCGATGAGCGTGGCGATTTACCACAGACCGCCGCAGCCGCTGGACCAGGAGCCGCCGGAATAGACCGGTTACGGCAAATGCACTTTTCCTCGAAACTTTCAGGCAACTGATTCGTAACTCTTAGAAGCCGGGCCCGCTAGGATGCGCAGCGGGAGGCACGGAGTTACCGTTGAACGCACACATGGGTCGGCCCGCAAAGGGCCTCTGGAATCTTTCTCGCGTAGCCGTCATGGCGAGCGCGCTTGGCATGGCGGCTGCGCCGGGCATTACGACGTTGACCGCGCAGGCCCAGGCAGCGCCGGCTGCAGCCGGCCGCGTGCAGGGCACGGTCAAGAGCATCAGCGGCAATACGGTTGTGGTGACGACGGCGACGGGCGATACGACGGTGACGGTGGCCGCCGGTGCGCGCGTGCAGCAGAGCGCGGATTTAAAGACGGTTTCGGCCAGCAGCCTTGACCAGGTTGCGGTGGGCGATCGCGTTCTGGCGATGGGTACGGCAGGCGATGGCAATACGTTCAGCGCGAACCGGCTGGTGATGATCAAGTCGGACACGATTGCGCAGCGGGATCAGAAGTCGCAGCAGGACTGGGCGCGGCGCGGTTCCGGTGGGATTGTGACGGCACTGAATCCGGCAGCGAATACGGTTGAGATCAGCTCGGGCGCAAAGAAGATCACCATAACGACGAGTGGAACGACGATCTATCGCCGGTATGCTCCGGGTTCGGTGAAGTTTGGAGATGCGAAGCCGGGGACGCTGGCGGATGTTCATGTTGGCGATCAACTGCGTGTGCGTGGAGACAAGACACCGGATGGCAGCGGCATTACGGCCGAGGAGATTGTGTCCGGCTCGTTCAAGAACCTTGCGGGCACGGTCGTTTCGGTGGATGCAACGGCGAACAGCCTTGTGATCAAGGACCTGTCCAGTAAGAAGAACGAAACGGTCGCCATCAGTGCTGCGTCCGATCTGCGTGCGATGCCGCCTGAGATTGCGGCGCGGTTCGCGCCTAAGGGTGCGGGGGCCGGCAGGGCCGGTGGCGGTGCTGCTGGCGGCGGCGGAGCTCCAGGTGGTGCTCCGGCGGGTGGTGGCGATGCGGCAGCGGCTGTCGGTGGACGGACCGGAGGATATGGCGGCGGCGCTGGTGGCGGCGGACGCGGGCCTGGCAGCGCGGGTGGCTATGGTGGACGTTCCGGCGGCGGCGCTGCTGATCTTTCGCAGGTGATCCCACGGTTGCCGAAGACGAATCTTGCAGACATCAAGTCCGGCGAGGCGCTCATGATCGTGGCGTCTGGTTCGGGCGGTGGCGGACCTTACACGGCGATCACCGTGCTTACGGGTGTGGAGCCGCTGCTGACCGGACCGGCCGGTAGTGAACTCACCATTCCGCCATGGAGCGCCGCAGGTGGTGGCGGTGGCGGCGAGGGTGGCGGCGCACCGGAATAGACCTCACATCGACACGCGATCCATGCGCCGCCTTGGCGCGAGTTGTGGAGCGCGAGCTTTTCCCCTGCACGAAACGCGCTTTGTAGCGCGGAAATTTTGACCGAGGTCACTGATGTTTTTATCGCCTGCCTTATCTCACCGATGCCGATCGCTCACACTCTTATGCCTGTCCTTCGGCGCCGGGCTCGCGATCCGGCAGCCAATGGCGTATGCACAGGCTGCAACCGGCGCCTTAACGGGGTTTGTGGTCGATCCCGACCAGGCTGCCATCCCAGGTGCTACGGTCACGTTGACGCCTGCGAGTGGCAGCGCGCTGACGACGAAGTCGGGTGGGGATGGCAACTATAGCTTTCGCAATGTGCCTGCGGGCACGTACTCCCTGACCGTTACCATGAATGGCTTCGCGTCATTTGTGCGCGAGGGCATACGCGTGGGCGCGGCTCCGATCGCCTTGAATGCGCGGCTGGTGATCCAGACTGAATCGCAGGAGATCAACGTCACCGCGCAGAATGTGACGAGCGTGTCGGTAGACCCGGATCAGAACGGCAGTTCGGTTGTCATCAAGGACAAGGATCTGGAAGCGCTATCGGATGACCCGGACGAGCTCTCCGATGAGCTTTCGGCGCTGGCTGGACCGTCTGCCGGACCGAATGGCGGGCAGATTTATGTGGATGGATTTACCGGAGGGCAGCTGCCGCCGAAGTCGTCCATCCGCGAAATCCGTGTCAACCAAAATCCGTTTTCGGCACAGTTTGACAAGCAGGGTTTCGGGCGTGTGGAAGTCTTTACCAAGCCGGGTACGGATAGTTTTCACGGAACGGGCAGCGTGCAGGGGAATGCGAACTTTCTGAATACGTCCAATCCGTTTCTTGGCTCCGACAATATTGAGCCGGCGTATCACCGTATCTTCTTCATTGGATCGTTGACCGGGCCGCTGACGAAGACGAGCTCGTTCTCTTTGGCCGGGAGCCACCGTACGATTCAGGATGACAGTATCTTCGCGGGTGAGATCATCAGCACCGGACCGGGTTCGCCGGTACTGTGCCCCCCTGGCGACCAGGCGTGCTCCGTCAACAGCCTGCCGGGTGGTTCGCTCGCGACGTTTCATCCGCAGACGCGGTGGGATTTGACGCCGCGCTTCGACCTTGCCTTGGGCAAGAACAACACGCTGACGGCTCGTTACCAGTTTGAAGACGGAACAGCGCAAAATGCGGGACTGGGTTCCACGTCGCTGAACACCACGGCGTACAGCACCGCGACCCATGAGAACCAGGTTCAGATCAGCGACACGCAAATTCTGAGTCAAAAGGTGATCAACGAGACGCGGTTGCAACTGGTGCGGACGATCAGTTCGCAGTCGCCTAATAATGTTGCAGCGACGGTCACTGTGCCGGGCTTGTTTACGGGCGGCGGTTCCGGGCAAGGAACGCAGAACGAAACATCCGATCACGTTGAGGTGCAGAACTATACGTCGATCGCGATGCAGAAGAACTTTATTCGGCTCGGTGGACGGTATCGCTTGTATCGTGAGGCCCTGCTCTCCACCTCCGGCTCGAATGGCACATTTACCTACGGCCCGGGAACGTACCCCTGCGGCACAAGCGTGCTGGTGCCATGCCCACCCGGAACAGCAACGGGCACGCCGGTGAGCATCAGTGCAACTACCTCGTATCAGCTAAGCACACCGAGCCAGTACAAGGTCACGTCCATCGTGAATGCCAGCGTGGAACAGCATCTGTCAGACGTTGGTATCTATGCTGAGGACGACTGGCGCGCCAAGCCGAACCTGACGCTGAGCTACGGCATCCGGTACGAGGCGCAGGGACAGATTCACAGCCATGCCGATCTTGCCCCGCGGGTTGCCGTGTCTTACGGCATCCCGCGCAAGAAGGGCAATCCGCTTACCGTCGTCCGCACGGGTTTTGGTCTCTTCTACGACCGGTTCTCGATTGGAGACACCATTACGACGTTGCGCCAGAACGGCGTAAACCAGGTGCAGGAGGTATTCGATCCAGCTGTCGCCGGCGGTACCCTGACTCCCGGCTGCGGTCCCACGAACACTACCGTGTGCGGCAACGGGTCACCTGCACCGGCGACGATCTACCAGTTTGCGCCGAATTTACGCAGTGCTTACAACATGCAGTACCAGGTTGGCGTGGATCAGCAGGCGGGCAAGCGCAGCACGATCTCGTTCAACTACCTTGGCAACATTGGCGTGCATCAGTACCTGTCGCGCGTGGTGCCGCGTGCTACACCCACCGGCAACCTGGTCTACCAGTACTCATCCGGCGGCGTCTTTCGGGAGGAGCAGTTCATCCTCAACTTCCGTACACAGCTGTCCAACAAGCTGTCGCTGTTTGGCTTTTATGCGTACAGTCACGCCAACAGCAATGCGAATGGCGCAGACAGCTTCCCCACGGACAGCGTGAACCCGAGGACGGACTATGGACGTGCGCTCTTCATACAGGCGAACCGGATCTTCCTCTTCGGTAACTACCAGGGACCCTTCGGCATTAACGTGAGCCCGCTTGCCAGCATCAACTCCGGCAACTACTACAACATCACGAGCGGCATTGATAACAATGGAGACAGCGAGTTCAACGATCGAGCCGGCTTTGCCAACGGTGTCTCCGGCAACTGCCGCAACGGCGCTGACTTCATCAACGGAGCACCTGGATCCACGCCTGTTACTTCGGCGAACCGTGTACCCCCTGGCTACTGCACAGGCCCACCCAACGTGACGTTCAATGCGCGCATTGTGAAGGCGTTTGGGTTTGGAAAACGTGCCGGCTCGGCAGACGCACAGGGCGGTGGCGGCCGTGGCGCCGGCGGCCCTGGCGGCTTCGGCGGTGGGGGTCCGCGCGGCGGTGGTGGCGGTGGACCACGCGGCGGCGGCGGTGGAGGAGCCATCAGCTCTGGGCACAAGTACAACTTCAACATTGGCGCGCAGATCAACAACCTGTTCAATTACGTGCCGTACTCCACGCCAAACGGCTCGCTGAGCGCGTACACGCCGAACAGCCCGGCGACCAACCTGTTTGGTAAGTCCACATCGCTAAGTGGCGGACTTGGCGGCGGCGGTGGGCAGGGCAACGCAACACCCTCGGCTGTCCGTACGATCACACTGCAGCTGAACTTCAACTTCTAGCACTTAACGGCAAACAGGGGACGCATTCCGAGCGGAATGCGTCCTTTGCTGCGTCAGGGCTTTGCCTGTGGGAAACGTAAATGCAACACCGGCGCCCGCCACTGGCATCCGAAGGACCATGGACTCCTCCCCACTCCAGTACCAGCTTGAACTACATGCGCGCTCCATTGATGGAGATTCGATGTTTGTCACGCGTGGGAATGTGTCGTCCGCGCCTTCTTCCAGCCGCTCCCGCAGCTATGGCAGCTACAAAGCATTTCGATCAGAACTGGCGGCTGCGGGAATCCGGTTGTCGATTACCGATGTCAGCCAACTCATCAGCCGCCGCACACTTGTACTTAAAACCAACCGGCGAACGCTGCAGATGCTTGGACTGGGTGAATTTCCAAACTCCCTGGCAGCGTAGCCCCGGTACCGGGAACGGCGTACATCCCGTGCCGCACTCAGCCTGGAGTGCCTGCCAGTGCCGCTTGACCTACTAGCCGATAGAGACTGTTTTTGCCTGCATACATTTGCGGATACCTGATCCGCCAAGTTCGCGGCCATAGCCGGAGCGTTTGCTGCCGCCCACGGGCAGCCTTGGATCGAATGCAGAGAGTGCATTCAGCGTGACCGTACCGGCGTCAAGGCCGTTGATGAGTGCCTGCTGCTCCACGGGTTCCTTGGTCCAGACAGAAGCACCCATGCCGAACGGCGTGTCGTTGGCGATGCTGATGGCGTCCCCCAGATCGCGCGCACGGAAGACCATGGCGACCGGCCCGGCGATGGCGTCGCGCGCCACCGCAGCGGTGCGAGGAACATCGCTGAGTAGCGTGGGTTCGAAGAAGTGGCCCTTGCCGCCCCCCAGATTTGCTCCACCGGTGAGGATGTGTGCGCCTGCTGTCACGGCGGACTCCACCTGTTCCGACAAGGTTTTGAGCGCTGCGGCGCTGCCGAGGGGGCCAATGTCGGTCTCATTCAAGGAAGGATCGCCGATGCGCAGCACCTCGACAGCAGCAGTGAGCTTGTGCACGAAGTCGTTGTAGATGCCGGAGTCGATGACCACGCGTTTGGCGGCGCCTGCACCGTGGACGCCTGTGAGCGCGCGCGCAGCGGCTGCGACGGCTGCGTCCAGATCGGCGGTGGGCATGACCACCATGGCGTCACTGCCGGAGAGATGCAGTGCGGAGCGCTTGAGCAGCCAGCCTGCCTGGGCCGCAATGGCGCGACCTGCCGTGTCGGAGCCGGTGACTGTGACCGCAACGACGCGCTCATCGTTCAGGACTGTCTCGACCTGGCTATCCTCGATCAAGAGGGCGCTGAGCACGCCACGCTCGAAGCCGGCGCGGCGCACGAGGGCCTCAAGCAACAGTGCACATTGGGGTACGCTTGCGGCCATTTTGAGCAGCACCACATTGCCCGCGATGAGCGCAGGAATGGCGAAGCGAACCGCGTGAAACAGAGGCGATTCCCACGGCATGACAGCGAGTACGACGCCGAGCGGGCTCCATTGCACATAGGCCTGGCCGTGTGCGCTCTGCAGCAGTTCCGGCGCCAGCAGGCGGGCGGCGTGGTCGGCGTAATAGCGGCAAATCTCGATGCAGCGCTGCACTTCAATGGTGCTTGAGCGCAGAGGCTTGCCGGTCTCAAGCGTGATGGTGCGTGCGAGCTCGCCAGCCTCATCCTGCAGCAGCATGGCGAGTTTACGGAGGTACAGGGAGCGGCTCTCAAGCGGGATGGCACGGTGGATGAGTGATGCGTCGGCTGCCTGCGTGATGCGGCTGCGCAGTGCCTCGTCGGTTAAGGATGGGAAGCTTCGCAGAAGGTCGCCTGTGGCCGGGTTGATGGAGTGCAGGGGCATCGTCTCTCGCAGGTTCTAACGGGCCAGCGTGCGCAGTGTTTCTGCCAGCACCTGCACACCATTGGTCATCGCTTCTACCGTAGCAAATTCGTCCGGCCGATGGCTTACGCCGCCGCGGCAGGGCACAAAGATCATGGCGATGGGTGCAATGCGCGCCATGAAGAGCGAGTCGTGATAGGCGCGGCTGACCATGCGTTTGTGCGAAAGGTTGAAGAGGTCGCATGCCTGTTCGATGGCTTTGATGATTGCGGGGTCGCTGGTTGCGGGCAGGTCGGCGTTGACTACTTCTTCGTGGATGGTGACGCCGCGGCGGGCGGTGATGTCCGATGCGGCGGAGCGTACCTGTTGCATGACGGCTTCGCGGCGCACAGGATCGGTGTCGCGCACGTCCAGTTCGAGGTCGACGCGGCTGGGTACGCTGTTGACTGCGCCGGGATGGACCTTGACGGTGCCGACGGTGGCTACCGTGTCGATGGCGCCGGTGGCACGTGCGGCGTGCTCCACGGCGAGGATGAGCTCGGAGGCGGCACAGAGGGCGTCGCGGCGATCGAGCATAAGGAGTGCGCCTGCGTGGCCGCCGAAGCCTTCGAGCGTGAAGCGGTAGCTTGCCGGTGCGGCGATATGGGTGACCACACCGATGTCGATGCTGTCGCGCTCGAGGAGCGGGCCTTGCTCGATGTGGAGCTCTGCCCAGCCGCTGTAAAAGTTCGGGGGCAACATCACGCTTGCGAGCGAGCCGTGAAAGCCTGCTGTCTGGCGCACGGTTGCGAGGGGAAGATCGTCCTTGCCTAGAAGAGCGTCGGCGCGGGCTGGATCGAGCGTGCCTGCGAGAAGGCGGCTGCCGAGGCAGCCGATGCCGAAGCGGGTTGGCTCCTCGGAGGTGAACATGAGCAACTCAATGGAGCGGCGTGGCTGGACGCCGGCGCGTTGCAGGGTGCGGATGGCTTCGAGGCCGCCGAGCACGCCGAGGGTACCGTCGTACATGCCTGCATGGGGGATGGCGTCGGTATGTGAGCCGGTGCCGACTACTGCGAGCGATGGGTCGGTGCCGGGCCAACGTGCGAAGGTGTTGCCGACGGCGTCTTCGCGGACGTGCAGGCCCGCGTCTGCGTAGAGCGTCTTGAGCCAGGCGCGTGCGTCGAGGTCGTCTTGCATGAAGACAATGCGTGTGACGGCACGTTCGTGTTCGCGGCCGGTTTGTTCGGCCTGCGTGAAGCCGGCGAGGGTGTCCATCTCGTGCTGTAGGCGTGCTGCGTCTACCGCAAGGGTCATCGGCCCACCTGGAATGGGTGACGGTTCCAGTCTTTGTAGATGAGGTATTTTGCGGGTGTTTTGCCGAGTGCGCCGAACCACTGCGGGCAGTATGGTCCCATCCAGATGAAGTCGCCCTTGGTGACGGGATACCAGGCGTCGCCGAGGCGGTAGATGCCTTCGCCTTCGAGCATGAGCAAGCCGTGCTCCATGACGTGGACTTCGACCATGCTGAGAGATGCGCCGGGCTGGTACTCCATAAGGTTTACGGCGAAGTCGTAGGCGATGTCCTGCGGAATGAGTGTGCGTACCTGCAGGGCTTCATCCCCCATGAGTGCGTTGGCGGTGATGTCCTGTTCGTGACCGAGGAGGCCGCGGGGCTTGCGCTCGGGGTATGTGTCGATGTATTGCTTCTCGATCACCACGAGGCGTGCGGAGCCGCCGGTTGCGCGGAGGAAGTGCGGTGTCATGGGTGGTATGTAGGTGAAGCCGCCGGGGTTCAACACGTCTGGCGAACCCTGGCGGAAGAATTGCAGCGTGCCCTCAAGCACGTAGACGAAGCGTGAGTCGCCTGTGCTGGCCAGTTCGCCACCGTCTTCAAGGAGCGCCGTGTACTGCAGGAAGGCTGCGCCGATGGCGGGTGAGGCGTGCACACAGGCGGCGCCGTTTTTCATGCCGGGCAGCGGCGCCCACACGAAGGTATCGGGCGTTTGCAGCAGGTGGTCGAGTGCGCGACGGCTGCGTGTTTCACCAAGTCGATGCATGCTCACGATGCGGTCTCCTGTGCGGCCAGCGCGTGAACAAATGCTACGCCAGCATCCAGGCCTAACTGTACATCGGCAGGCAGCACGGCTTCATCGGGATGGTGGCTGAGGCCGCCGGGTGTGCGCAAGAACAGCATGGCAGCGGGCATGGTGGCGGCAACGATCATGGCGTCGTGACCTGCGCCGCTGACCATGCGGTAGACCAGAGTGCCAGTGCTGTCCACAGCGTCTTCAAGCATGCGCATGAGCGTGCGGTCCATGGGGACGGCGGGCTGGTCCATGCGGAGCGTGTGAGTGACGGCTACGCCACGGGAGCTGCCGCATTGATTGGAGAAGTCGAGGAGATGCTGGACGGCTTCGTTGCGGATGTCGTCACGAGGCGAGCGAACGTCGAGCGAGGCCGTGACTTTACCTGCGATGACGTTGCCCGCGCCGGGTACGGTTTGCACGCTGCCCACGGTTGCGACGAGCGTGGGTGATGCCATGGCGTAGCGCTCGACTTCGGCGATCCAGGCTGCGGCTGCGGCCATGGCGTCGTGGCGCAGGCGCATGGGCGTGGTGCCCGCGTGGTTGGCGTGACCGGTGAAGATGAGTTCGAAGCGGCTTTGCCCGACGAGTGCTTCGACGACGCCGAGGGGCAGGCCTTCGCTTTCAAGGACGGGGCCTTGCTCGATGTGGAACTCGAGATAGCCGAGCGCGTTGTGGATGGCTGCGGATGAGATTGCGGTGTCGTGGAGGCCGTAGGCGCGGATGGCTTCGCGCACGCTGATGCCGGCTTTGTCCGTGCGGGCGAGGAGCGTGTCATGGAGCGTGCCTGCGACCGCGCGCGAGCCGATGAACGGGATGCCGAAGCGGACGCCTTCTTCTTCGGAAAAGGCTATGGTTTCCAGTGCGAAGGGCAGTGGTGTGTTGCGTGTGGCCTCTGCGATTGCGATTGCCATGAGGACACCGAGCGGGCCGTCGTAGGCGCCGGCGTTGGGTACGGTGTCGAGGTGTGAACCGAGGATGAAGGTCTTTGCGTTGGGCGCATTGGATTCGCGACGGCCACGGAGATTGCCTGCCGCGTCCATGTGCACGGTGAGACCGGCTGCGGTCATCCATTTGGCGACGAGGTCGTTGGCGCGGCGCATGGCCGGTGACAGATATGTGCGGGTGGTTTCGCCGGGCACGTCTGTGATTGCCGCGAGCTCACGGCAGCGCGCCATCACCTGTGCCGCTGCGCCTACCTGTGCGGTCCCTTGTGCGGCGGCGCTCAATCGCGTGTCACACGTGCATGGATGTAGCCGCTGGGGTCGCTGATGGGCATGAAGATCTCGTTGGCATTTTCCTGGCCGAAGACGTTCAGGTCCACGAGTATGTTGTGCATGTTCGGCATGGTCAGCGTCATCTCGCTGAGTTCCGGCACGGTGTTGATAGCGTCTTCGGCCATGGCGAAGAGCGTTTGCTGGACCGATTTGGAGTCGTGCGTGGCGAAGGTTTTGAGCATGCTCTCGCGGACCTTTACGCGCGTGGCGTTGTAGTTGGAGACGTTGCCGCTGTAGATCCATGATGCCGTGACGGAGGTGCCGAAGAGGCGGTCTGCTGCTTCCTTCAGGGTTGTGAGTTCGTCTTTGATGTAGCCCTCGAAGCTGCTGCGCGTGGTCTTGAGTACGACCATGTGTTCCAGGCCGCAGAGGAGCGTTGACTCGCCGGATTGGCCGCGGCGAAGCGTGGCGGTCTGCACTTCGTTGGAGCCGTGCATGAAGCTGTGGTCGTGCCGCTGGCCGTCGACTTCGATGCGCTTCCACATGGCCTGCTCGATGTGTACTTCCGCGGCGGACACCTGCGGATTGCGGTTGAGCAGGAAGTCGACGAGCTCGCCGGCGAAGACTTCCATCGAGTCGGCTTTGGATTCTTTCGCGCGGGAATAGACGGTGTTCTTCATGGTGTCAGTGGGCAGTATGTTTGCGTTGCTGCCGGTGATGTGGGCTTCTTCGAAGTCTCCTTCGAGGAGTACGCGGACGGTCCACTCGCGCAGTGTGTGCACGCTGCCGTCGCGTGTGACCTTGACGAGTCGAACGCCTGTTTTGCCGTACCTGTTTTGTTGCAGCGTTGCCATGCGTGTTGGTCCTTACGAAGAGAGATTAGCTGCCGCGATAGGTGGTGTAGCCGTTGGCCGTAAGCAGCAGGGGAATGTGATAGTGGGCCTGGCCGGGCATGACCTTGAAGGTGATTTCAACCAATGGATACAGGCCATCGAGACCCTCACGCTGAAAGTACGCACCGGTTGCGAAGCGCACGCAGTAGAGGCCGGGCAGCATGGGTTCGTCTTCAGGCAGCAGCAGCTTCACGCGACCGTCGATGTCGGTGGTAGCTGCATTCAGGGTTTCCCAGGAGCCTTCGGTATCGCGGTCCAGTTCGACGGCAACACCTGCTGCCGGCCGGCCCTTTGCGGTGTCGAGGATGTGCGTGGAGATACTCATGCTGTGAGCTCTGCTTCGTGTTGCGCGAGCCACTTCTGCAGGCGAATGTGGGTGATCTGCCGCTGCTGCTCGGCGGCTTCCTGCAGTTCTTCTTCAGGAGTGTGGTGCATGCGGCGTTCGAGGATGCCGAGCATCTCGTTCGCGCGTTTGCCTGTGGCGCAGACGATGAAGATGCGGCCAAACTTTTCTTCATAGGCGCGATTGCCGAGTGCGAGCATGTGCTTTGCCTCCTGGTCGCACTGCTCGGCGAGGCCTTGTTCGCCGGCGCTCCACTTGAGCGAGGCATCGGTCACTTGGCCTTGTGCCTGCTGCTCGCCGATGCGTGGGTGGCTGTCGAAGGCCTGCTGCCAATCCGTCTCCTGTAGCGACCACCATGCGGCGTCGCTGGCGGCCAGCAGTTCGGGCAGCGTGCCGAGTGGGCGGCGTGCGGCCAGGCCATGCGCCCACGCGTGCGATCCGCAGCAGGGCAGCACCGCGGCTGCGGCGTCGGCCTCGCTCATCGCATTCCATGTTTCGATAAAACTCATGCGTACCTCAGCGGAGTATCAGCATACATCGCTTATGTGCGTGTGTACTCACGGCCGGTGTTGGCGCCGGGAAAGTTGCCGGTGTTGAATATGGTTTCGCCGCGCAGGATGGTGGCGTGAACGCTGCCGCGCAAGTGCTCGCCCATATAGGGCGAGACCTTGTGGCGGTAGTGGAGAACGTCTTCGGTGACGACGAAGTCTGCGTGTGGATCGAAGAGGATGAGGTTCGCGTCGCGGCCGGGTTCGATGGCGCCGACACGATGGCGCAAGCCGGCCAGGGCGGCGGGTGCGTCGCTCATCCAGCGGGCGATGTCGCGGAGGGTGAAGCCGCGTGACGAGGCTTCGGTCCACATGATTGGCAGCGCTGTTGAAAGGCTTGCGATGCCTCCCCATGCGATGTTGAAGCGTCCGTCGTCCTTGCGCTTCATGGCGGGTGGGCAGGGTGAGTGGTCGGTGGCGATGAGGTCGATGACGCCGGCCTTCAGGGCGTCCCAGAGTGCTTCGCGATTGGCGTGGGAGCGGACGGGCGGGGCGCACTTGAATTCTGTTGCGCCATCGGGGACTTGTTCGGCTTCGAGGTGGAGATAGTGCGGGCAGGTCTCCACCGTGACGGGCAGGCCTTCGGCCTTGGCGGCTCGGAGCATGTCCACGGCCTGGGCCGTTGCGAGATGCACGATGTGCAGGCGGAAGCGATAGCGGCGGCAGAGGTCGAGCAGCATGGCGATGGCGGCGAGTTCGGCTGCGTCGGGGCGTGATGCGAGATAGGTTGCGTAGTGCCGCCATGCGGGATCTTCGGCAGTGGGTAGTTTGGCGATGGCTGCGTCGATGGGTGCTTGCAGTTCTGCGTGTACGAGCAGAGGGAGGCCGGTCGTCGCGATGATGGGCAGGGCTGCTTCAAGGTTCTTTGCGTCAATGCTGGTGAAGCCTTCGCAGCCGGGGTAGACGAGGAAGCACTTGTAGCCGGGTACGCCTGCGTTGGCGAGTGGCTGGAGGTGTTCGGCGTTGCCGTCCACAGCGCCGCCCCAACTCATCCAGTCGACGCGGCACTTGCCTTGCGCGGATGCGCGCTTGGCTTCGAGCGCGGCTACGGTGGTGGTTTCGGGCAGGCAGTTCAGAGGCATGTCGATGAGCGTGGTGTAGCCGCCCGCGGCTGCGGCGCGCGTGGCTGTTTCGAAGCCTTCCCAATGGGTGCGGCCGGGTTCGTTGATGTGGACGTGTGTGTCTACAAGGCCGGGCAGGATGGCGAAGTTACTGGCATCGACGATCTCGGTGTCAGCGGGTACATCGTTGCGCGAGCAGATCTGCTCGATGCGTCCGTCGAGGGCGATGACGGCGCCGTCGAAGTCTCCCTGTGGCAGAACGATGCGATGGCTGAGCCAGGCTTTGCGCATGGCTGCAATTATCGCGCGATGCGATACTAAGTGCGATGCAGACGGTACCTGATCCAAAGTTCATGCGCATGGCGATTGACCTTGCGACCGAGAATGTTCACACCGGCAGGGGCGGACCCTTTGGCGCAGTTGTGGTGCGTGATGGCGAAGTGATTGCTGCCGCGGCGAATTCCGTGACGAGCACGAACGATCCCACCGCGCACGCCGAGGTGAATGCGATCCGCGCGGCATGCGCGAAGCTGGGCACGTTTCAGCTGGATGGCTGCGATGTGTACACCTCGTGCGAGCCGTGCCCCATGTGCCTGGCGGCGCTGTACTGGGCTCGCTGCAGGTCGATCTTTTATGGGAACACGGCGGCAGGGGCGGCATCCGCTGGTTTTGATGACAGCTTTTTGTACGAGGAAGTGAGCCGGCCGATGCATGAGCGACGCATTCCCATTGCGCAGGTGCTTGGCGATGTGGCTGCGGAGCCGTTTGACGCATGGATCAGCAGCAGGGAAAGGATCGACTACTAACGCATGACCACGAGCGCAGGTAAGACAGCGGCGAAGAAGACGGCAATGGCGAAGACCACGCGCGTAGCGATTCTTGGCTTTGGCACGGTGGGTTCGTCGGTGGCGCAGTTGCTGCGGTCGCAGCGCTTCGCGGGTATTGCGTTGACGCATGTGTACAACCGCGATGTGGAGCGCAAGCGGATTGGCGCTACCGCGAAGGGACTTGGCGCGGATGTTGTTTGGACCGAGCGGATTGAGGACGTGCTCAACGCCAAGGTCGATGTTGTGATCGAGACGATCGGCGGTATCGATCCGATTGAAGGTTGGATCAAGAAGGCGTTGCGCAGCGGGAAGCATGTGGTTACGGCTAACAAGCAGCTCATTGCGTATAAGGGCGCAGAGCTTGCCCGGCTGGCGCGTGCGAACGATCGTGTGCTGGTTTATAACGCTGCGGTGGCTGGTGGTGTGCCGGTGATTCCGGCGACGCTGCATGGTTTGCAGGGCGACCGGATTACGCGGCTGAGCGGTATTTTGAACGGCACGTGCAACTTCATGCTGTCGCACATGGAGCAGGGCGCGGACTATGCGGATGTGCTGAAGCAGGCGCAGGCGGCGGGTTATGCCGAGGCGAATCCGTCCGCGGATGTGGATGGCTACGATGCGCGCGCGAAGCTGTGCATCCTGGTGCGTGCGGCGATGCAGGTGGGCGTGAATCCCGATGAGGTGCCTGCGCAGACGATCAGCACGGTTGCCGCCATCGACTTCCAGTATGCGAAGGAGCTTGGCTGCACAGTGCGGCAGATTGCGCGGGCGGAGTTGCGGGATGGTGTGCTGCATGCGCGTGTGGGGCCGATGCTGGTGCCGAGGTCGTCGCCGATTGCGTGGTCGCATGGAACGCAGAACATGGTCGTTACCAGCGGGCAGTATGGCGGCGATGTGGTCTTCAGCGGCCACGGCGCGGGCGGTAATCCTACAGCGGTTGCGATTGTGAGCGATTTGCTGGCGGTGGTGCATGGCAGCAACTCGGTGGCGCTGCCTGTGCGCAAGCGGCCTGTGACGGGGGAATTCTTCGCGCCGCACTATGTGCGCTTTATTGTGCGGGACAAGCCGGGGATTGTGTCGGCGATCAGCGGCGCGCTGGCCAAGGTTGGTGCGAACATCGACAGCATCCTGCAGCGGCCGGGGTATCCCAAGGACGCGCTGCCGTTTGTGGTGACGACGGAACCTTGCCTTACATCGACCGTGGAGAAGGCGGTGAGGCTGATTTCAAAGATGGACACGATGCTGGAGAAGCCGTTGTGCATGCAGATGCTGACCGAAGATGACAGAGCGGAAGACTAGCGCGTTCCTCATCGATTGATGAGCGGCTGGTAGCGTAGTTCATAGGCGATCCCAACGCCGGAGGTTACTGCCTTGTCTCTGACGCTTCGCGCGTTTGCTCTTGCTGCTGTTGTCGCGCTTGTGCCTGCTTTGAACGCGCAGCAGCATCCGCTGTATGGCTCGGCTAAGCCTGGGCCGGGCATGATGGTGGAATCGCCTGGCATTGCGCCGAATGATGCGCACGCAATGAAGCAGCACTATGTTGTGCTGGTTTCGCTGGATGGGTTCCGGTACGACTATCCCGAGGAATACGGTGCGCAGAACCTGCTGGCGATGGCGAAGGATGGTGCGCGCGCGGTGCACGGCATGCTGCCGGCGTATCCGTCGCTGACGTTTCCCAATCACTACACGCTGGTGACCGGGCTGCTGCCGGAGCACCATGGCATTGTGCGGAACTCGTTTTACGATCCGGCACGCAAGCAGGTGTACGAGTACAAGGACGCGAAGGCGAGCAGCGACGGCACATGGTATGGCGGTGTGCCGCTGTGGTCGCTGGCGGAGCAGCAGGGCATGCGGGCGGCGACGTTCATGTGGCCGGGGTCGGAGGCGGAGATCGCGGGGAAGCGGCCTGCGTACTATGCGCACTTCCTGGACCAAATCGATGGTCATGTGGGGCTGGACCAGATCGGTGCCTGGCTGAAGCTGCCGGCGGAGCAGCGGCCGCACCTGATCACCTTCTACATGCCGACAACGGACCATGCGGGACATTGGTATGGGCCGGACTCCGTGGAGACCGCGACAGCCGTGCACACGCTGGATGCGCTGATGGGCGAGCTGCGCAAGCGGCTGGATGCGACGGGGTTGCCGGTTGACCTGATCGTTCTGGCCGATCACGGCATGGTGCGCATCGACCAGACCTGGATCAACTTCGACGAGATCGCGCCTTCGATGAAGGGCGTGGAGTTCCATGATTGGTCGGTGTATCCGGCGGATGAGGCGACGGCGGCGACGATTTATGACGAGCTGAAGGCGGCGAACGATCCGCGCTTCAGCGTCTATCGCCGGAAGGATGTGCCGGCAGAGTTGCACTACGCCAGCAATCCGCGCATTGGCGATCCGGTGATTGTGCCGAATGGCGCGTATATTGGGCATCTACATGCCAGCACGGCGACGGTGAATCCCGGCGACCATGGTTACGATCCGAATACGATTTTGGCGATGAAGGCGGTGTTCGTCGCGAACGGGCCGGATATTCGCAAGGGGGTTTCGCTACCGGTGTTTCCTAACGTGGATGTGTACAGCCTGATTGCGAAGCTGCTGGACCTGAAGGTGCCTGCGAATGATGGTGAGCTTGGGCCGCTGAAGGCGGTTTTGAAGAAGTAGCCTGGGGCTGCGTTTTTCAAGGGCCCTCAGACCTCGGTGCTGGGCGCGAGGCTGTTACGTTGCGGCCTGCAGCCGCTGTGTTGTGGCCGGCCCCAGTTTGACGGCTTCATTACGAACTTCTTTCGGGCTCTTTACAGGTTCTTTATGCCGTCCGCTTCTAACATTGTCGATGGCCAGAAGGTGGATAACCCCTCCATGGCTGGACGGAGCAGTATGAGAAGCACAAGAATTTCAATGTTGATCACCTACACAATGACACTGGTGGTCTTATTTCAAGTAAGTTTGCAACTCCCCGCACAAGTGAATTCCGCGCCCGGCTCGCCGGTGAGTTCATCGCAGATGAATGCTGTTGATGCAGGGGAGGCTGGCGATGCGAGCCTCGAAGGTGAAACGGACCCTGGGAGTAATTTCTTTGCGCGGCTAGGGCGCTACTATAGGCATGACTGGAACGGTACGCTTCCGCAGGGTCCCGCTGCGCCGCGCCGCGCACTGGATGCACCGTTGGATTCGCCGCCGTACCCGAGTTCTGATTGGGGTTATGGTGGTTCACCCGCAATAGGTGTGCCGGATAGCAATGTGTATCCGTTGATGACTGCGTTGAAGCTAGAGAATCATCGGACGAAGGTGTATGGCTGGATTGCACCGAGCTTTAGTGCGAGCACGTCGGACAAGAATAACTTTCCGCTTTCGTATGATGTGTTTCCGAACAGCGTGGTGCTGAATCAGGCAGTGATCTATCTGGAGCGTTTGCCGGACACGGTGCAGACTAAGCACTTCGATTTTGGGTATCACCTTACTGCGTTCTATGGAAACGACTATCGCTTTACGGCTGCGAAAGATTACTTCAGCCAGCAGCTGTTGCAGAAGAATCGCCGTTATGGCTTTGATCCTGTACTGGAGTATGCCGATTTGTACTTTCCTGTGAAGGAAGGTCTCAATGTGCGTATCGGCCGCTTTTTGTCGGTTCCGGGGATTGAGGCACAGCTGGCGCCGAATAACTACAACATGACGCACTCGCTGCTGTATGCGATCGATCCGTTTACGGACACCGGCATCATCGGTACGTTGAAGCTTAATAAACAGTGGATTGTACAGCTGGGGTTATCGGCGGGGCATGATGTTGCGCCGTGGTCGGACGATCGCAAGCCGTCGGTGATTGCATGTCTTGATTACTCGACGCGCAGCAATCACGATAATTTCTATGCGTGCGCGAACGGCATTAACGATGGCAAGTATGCCTATAACAACCTGCAGCATTACGATGGCACGTGGTACCACCGTTTTAATGCCAGGTGGCACATGGCGACCGAGGCCTGGTACATGTATGAGCGGGATGTGCCGAATGTCGCCGGCAACGTGACGAACCCGGTTGCGACGGAGATTGGCGCGAATGGTGCGCTGTGCGCCGCTGGCGAGCAGCGCTGCACGGCACCGGAGTATGCGGTGGTGAACTATGTCAATCGCGAGATCAATCCGAAGCTGACCATCGGATTCCGTTCGGATTTGCTGGACGACAAGAAGGGGCAGCGGACCGGCATTGCAACGAAGTATACGGAGAACACGCTGTATGCGACGAAGTACTTTGGCAACACGGTGCTGCTGCGGCCTGAGATCCGCTTCGACCACTCGTGGGATAAGTTGGGCTACAACAATGGGACGGCGCGCAACCAGTTCTTTGTGGGAGCCGATTTGATTTATAAGTTCTAGGCTTTGGTCAGAAGAGAGGTTCTGAGATAGAGAAAGCAGATTGTTGCGGGATGACAGGCAACGAAAGGCCCGGCTTCCGCCGGGCCTTTTGTTCGTTGGGAAGTTGGTTAGTACTTGGGCATGGTTGGGTCGATTTTGTCGGCCCAAGCCAGGATGCCTCCGGCTACGTTTTTAACGTTGGTGAAGCCGTGGGCTTTCAGGATGAGGGCGGCTTTTTGGCTGCGGGCTCCGCTGCGGCAGTGGATGAGGATTTCGTCGTGCTCGCGGCCCTTGAGTTCGCCGATGCGGGATTCGAGATCGTTGACGGGGATCATGGGTGCGTTGAGTGTGGCGATCTGGGCTTCGTGCGGGTCGCGGACGTCAAGGATGTAGCCTTCGCCGGCGTCGCGCTTGCGTTTGAGTTCTTCGATGGTGATCTGCGGGATGCCGTCCTTCTCTGCGAGATCGGTGGCGATGGCCGCGTGGCTGGCGACTTCGAGCGGACCGACGCTAGTGGGAGGAGCGATGCCGCAGAACTGGTCGTAGTCGATGAGTTCCTTGATTTCGTGCGTGCCGCATGCGGGGCATGCCGGATTTTTGCGCAGCTTGAGCGTGCGGAAGGACATTTGCAGGGAATCGACCAATAGCAGGCGGCCGATGAGGGGTTCGCCGATGCCGAGGATGAGCTTGATGACTTCGGTGGCCTGGATGACGCCGACGAGGCCGGGCAGGATGCCGAGCACGCCGCCCTCCGCGCACGACGGGACGAGGCCCGGGGGTGGCGGTTCGGGGTAGAGGCAGCGATAGCAGGGGCCCTCCTCGGTGGCGAAGACGGAGGCCTGGCCTTCGAAGCGGAAGATGGAGCCGTAGGCGTTGGGCTTGCCGGTGAGGACGCAGGCGTCGTTGACAAGGTAGCGGGTCTGGAAGTTGTCGGTGCCGTCGGCGATGACGTCGTAGTCCTTGAAGATTTCGAGGGCGTTGGCGGACGTCAACATGGTGTTGTGCTTGACGATGTTGACGTTCTTGTTAAGGCCCTTGAGCATCTGCTCGGCGGAGTCGACCTTGAGCATGCCGACGGTGGATTGCGAGTGGATGACCTGGCGCTGCAGGTTGGACTCGTCGACGGTGTCGAAGTCGACGAGGCCGATGGTGCCCACTCCCGCGGCGGTGAGATACAGCGCGAGCGGCGCGCCGAGGCCGCCGGTGCCGACGCAGAGGACCTTCGCTGCCTTGAGCTTGCGCTGGCCGTCCATGCCGACTTCCGGCAGGATGAGGTGGCGCGAGTAGCGGGCGATCTCTTCGTTGGTGAGTTTGGGGAGTTCTTTTACTTCAGGCTCGGCGAGGGCTGCTTCGGCGATTGCAGGGAAGTTTCCGCCGGCGATGGACGGAATGATGGAGAGCTCGTCGACGGAGGTGACGGGCGAGAGGTCTTTTTCGGGGAGGTCGCGGATGTCGTCGTCGTTGAGGTAGACGTTGACGAATGAGCGGAGCTTGCCCTCGGCGCCGAAGAGGTGCTGCTGGAGCGCAGGGTGGGTTTCGGTGAGCTTCGCGAGAGCTTCTTTTACGTTCGCGGCATCAACTTCGACGGTCGCTTTTTGGCCGGTGAAGGCGCGCAGCGGGGTTGGAATCAGAATCGTCATAACGTCCTTGGCGTTCGCACGCCCTTTTACTGCTTTCGCGTGGCCCTCCCGATGGACGGGAGGATATTACTTTGGATGAGGCTGCCGGTGGTTCCGATGCGGGCTGGAGTTGCTGGTTAAGAGTATCGCTTGTCCTGCCGGACGGGCCCACTGCGCCTGGGGCGGGCGTTTGCACGCCTTTTTACTGCTTCGCGTGGCCCTCCCGATGGTCGGGAGGAAGCATCGCTAGGCTATGAGGACTTCTTCGTGTTCGAACGCTTTGTCGTCCTCGCCGGTGCCGCGCAGATGGAATGCATTCGTCACCTCGGCCTTGCCCTGCGCTACGGCCGTGATGACGTAGCTACAACCAAACCAGTGGGCTTCGGCGAAGTCGGTGGGGGACCACTGGGCTGGGTGGTCAGGGTGCGAGTGGTAGAAGCCGACGATGTCGAGGCCCTGCTTGCGGCCCGCACGCTGGGCGGCGATGAGTTCCTGCGGCGCGATGCCGTAGCGGTTGTGTGCGGAGTCGGTGCGGGTGTTGCCGGCGCGGATGAGCTCGACGACTTCTTTGGTGTCGCCGGCGTGGCCGAGGAGGATGCCGCAGCACTCGTGCGGGTAGGTTTCCTCGCCGTGGGCGCGCATGGCTTCGTAGCCGGATTGGGTTAGCTTGAGCATCCCGTATGTTTCGATGATATCGCGCCGGGGACGATGCGATGTTTCGTGGCCACTTTCATGTCGATGGGTGCGATGCGGGAGAGGAGCCGCGGGCGATCACAGTGGCATAGCTGCTGCCAGGCACACACTTACAGGTTTGTCATTTTCTCGGCGTCTTCTGGATAGCGTGCGCCTTCCACGGGGAAGGCGAGGATGGTGGCGAGGACGACCTGATCGCGCACGGGTTCAAGGCCTTCTCCGACGACTTCTTCGTTGGTGAAGGGGCCGTAGACCTGGGCGGTGTCAAAGAAGGTGACGCCGCGACGACCGACGTTCATGGAACCCAGTCTAGCTTGAGGCCGGAGTTCGCTCCTCGAGACTTGTGACACTGATTGCAGTGAACAATCTCCATTTGAATCGTTGCCCAATCGGAGACTTCTTGGTATATTCGTAAGGTTGGCCTAAAGGCCTGACGCGTCAAATAGATCTTTGCGTAGATAGAGAGTAGAACAATGGCTGCACAGCAGAGAATTCGCATTCGCCTGAAGGCGTATGACTATCGTGTCCTGGACACGTCCACTGGCGAGATCGTAGAGACCGCCAAGCGCACCGGAGCACAGGTTGCGGGTCCGATTCCACTTCCGACGATGAAGAACAAGTACTGCGTGCTGCGTTCCCCCCACGTGGACAAGAAGTCGCGTGAGGCGTTCGAAATCCGTACGCACAAGCGTTTGATCGATATTCTTGAACCCACCCAGCAGACCGTGGACGCGCTGATGAAGCTCGACCTGCCGGCCGGTGTGGACGTAGAGATCAAGACCGTCACCAAGTAGTTTCGATGGTCTGCCCGTTTTAAGATCTGCGTGGCTTTGAAAAAGCAGATTCCTCCGCTTCGCTGCGGAATGACAGTTTGCTTGAGTGGAAGCCTCACTCGGGTGGAATAACAGAGACAGATTCGGGTAATCCCGGCAGTGCCTGGCGCGACTTTGCGGCGCGGGCATGATGAGGAGAAGTGCAATGGCTGTAACAGGAATGCTCGGCAAGAAAATCGGCATGACCCAGATCTTTGACGATGCGGGTGTTGTGCACCCGGTCACTGTCATCAAGGTTGGACCGTGCGTTATCACGCAGCTCAAGACACAGGCGAAGGACGGCTACGATGCGGCCCAGATCGGCCTGGTTGAGTTTGTGAAGGCATCGAAGCTGACAAAGCCGCAGGCGGGTCACCTGGCGAAGAGCGATGCTCCTCCGGTACGCGAGATTCGCGAAGTCGGTATCGAGTCCGCTTCGGGCAGCAACACCGAGGGTGAAGACCAGGTGAAGGCGGGCGACCGCGTTCTGGTTGATATTTTCGACGGCGAGAAGTTCGTCGACATCATCGGCAAGAGCAAGGGCCGCGGTTTCGCGGGCGTTGTTCGCCGGCATGGTTTCGGCGGCGGCCCCAAGTCGCACGGCCACATGTTCCAGATTCAGGGTTCGATCGGCGCTTCATCGTTTCCGTCGCGCGTCTTCCCTGGGCAGCGTATGCCGGGTCACTTCGGCGATGCGCAGATTACGGTTCGCAACCTGCGTATCCGCGGTATTGACCTGGAAGACGGGCTGCTGCTCGTTGAGGGTGCGGTACCGGGACCGCGTCAGGGAACGATCCTGGTGAGCAAGGCAAAGAATCCGCCGCGTGAGCGTCGTGGCTTTGCCGGCGCAAGCACGCTGGATCCGCTGAAGGCTTCGAAGAAGGCTTCGCCGAGCAAGAAGAAATAGTTTTCGTCTGAATGGGCAGGAGCGAAAGCGGGTCCTTCGACTACGCTCCGCTCAGGATGACAGGTTTGCAAGAAGAAGTAACTGTAAGTGGATTTACGTAGTGCGCAGTAACTGCATCGTCTGCGGACTTACTTCAAAGAGGTAAGTCGACGGCGGGATGACATCAGGAAGTTATGGCAGCCGCAATAGAACGGCGCCAAAGGAATAAGAGATGGCAAAGATTAACGTAGTCGATCTCGGCGGGAACAAGGTCAGCGAGCTGGAGCTTGCGGACGAGGTGTTCGGCGTCGAAGTGAACGAGACTCTGCTGTGGGAGGCTGTGAAGCATTACCGCGCAGCGCTTCGGCAGGGAACTGCCGCGACCAAGAACAAGAAGCTTGTGTCGGGTTCGGGTAAGAAGCTGTGGAAGCAGAAGGGTACCGGCCGCGCCCGCGTGGGTTCGGTTCGTTCGCCTATCTGGCGCCATGGCGGCACGGTCCACGGACCTCAGCCGCGCTCGTACGAGTACCAATTTCCCAAGAAGAAGCTGCTCGGTGCACTCAGTTCCGCGCTTGCTTCCAAGCTGGCCGACGGCAAGCTGACGGTCGTTTCGAGCCTGGAAATTGCAGAGGCTAAGACCAAGCTGTATCGCCAGGCGCTGGACAAGCTGGACGCGAAGAAGACGGCTCTGCTGGTGGAGTCTGGGCAGAACCTGACGGAAGCGTTGTACCTGGGTTCGCGCAATCTGGATGGTGTTGAGCTGGTGCTGAGCTCGGAGGTTCACCCCTACGACCTGCTCCGCTACGAGCATGCCATCTTCTCGCAGAGTGCGATTGAGACGCTGCAGGAAGTGCTGAAGAAGAACGTATCGCGCCGCAAGCTGGCCGCGAAGCTGGATACAAAGAAGGAGGCTGCATAATGGCTACTCTTTACACCACCATTCGCCGGCCGTTGATTACGGAAAAGGGCATGGTTGCCAAGGAATCCGAGGGCACGCTTGTGTTCGAGGTTGCTTGCAACGCCACCAAGACCGAAGTAAAGCGGGCCGTGGAGAACCTGTTCAAGGTAAAGGTTGCCGGTGTTCGCACCGCTAACTTCCTTGGCAAGGAGCGTCGCCGCGGTAAGTTCACCGGCTTCAAGCCTGACTGGAAGAAGGCGTATGTGCGCCTGGTTCCGGGCGAGAAGATGCCGGAGTACGTGAACTCCCTGTAAGTGCAGCAAGTCAGCGAATCAGCACGTTAGCAAGTCAGCTAACGTGTAGTAACTTCGGAACGCTGACGGCAAAGAAGTATTAGAGATCCGCGCGCCTGACTAGCTATGCGGAAGGCAAGGGAAAAGAAATGCCGATCAAAACATTCCGACCCATCACACCGACACTGCGCTTCCAGTCGAAGCTGGTGAACTCGGATATCACGACAAGCGAGCCGCACAAGCCGCTGCTGGTAGTTAAACAGCGCACGGGCGGCCGTAACTCCACCGGACGTTTGACCACGCGCCATCACGGTGGCGGCCACAAGCAGAAGCTTCGTTTGATCGACTTCAAGCGCGACAAGTTCGGTGTTCCGGGCACGGTTGCGACGATTGAATACGATCCGAACCGCAGCTCGCGCATTGCCCTGATCCACTATCGCGACGGCGAGAAGCGCTATATCATCCAGCCGGTAGGCCTGAAGGTCGGCATGGTGGTGACGAGCGGCCCTGAAGCCGACATCCTTGTGGGCAACGCTCTGCCGCTGAAGAACATTCCGGCTGGTACGACGGTCCACGCCGTTGAGCTTCGTCCGGGCAAGGGCGCGCAGATGGTGCGCTCCGCTGGCTCGTCCGCACAGCTCATTGCGAAGGAAGGCGAGTACGCCCTGCTGAAGCTGCCCTCCGGCGAGACCCGCCGGGTGCTGGTGGACTGCATGGCGACGGTCGGCCAAGTGGGCAATACGGACCACGAAAACATTTCGCTGGGCAAGGCCGGCGCGAGCCGCTGGCGCGGTATCCGCCCTGCGAACCGCGGTGTGTCGATGAACCCTGTGGATCACCCGCACGGTGGTGGTGAAGGTAAGACCTCAGGCGGACGCCACCCGGTAACGCCGTGGGGACAGCCGACACGTGGCTACAAGACCCGTAATAACAAGCGGACCGATGTGTTCATCGTGAACCGCCGTACCAAGTAATTCAGGGAGCGAGAGGGATATATGGCACGTTCTACGAAGAAGGGCCCGTTTATCGACGCGCACCTGATGACCAAGGTCTCGGTGCTGAACGAGGCAAACAAGAAGGAAGTGGTGAAGACATGGTCGCGCCGCTCCACCATCTTTCCGGAGTTTGTGGGTCACACCATTGCCGTGCATAACGGCAAGAAGTTCATCCCGGTCTATGTGACGGAGAACATGGTGGGTCACAAGCTGGGTGAGTTTTCCGCAACGCGTACCTTTAAGGGTCATGCCGCGAAGGCCGAAACGGCCAAGGGTAAGTAAGGGAACAGGCAACAGGGAACAGGGAACAGCGCTGCTGCCCTCTGACCTGATCACTTTGTAAGAGTTAGGAATACGTTATGGCGAAGACAGCCGAGAAGAGTGCAGTACGAGAGTTTCGCGCGGAAGCGCGTTTCCAGCGGACCAGCCCGCAGAAGGCGAAGCTGGTGCTGGATACGATCAAGGGCCTGAGCGTTGAGCAGGCGCTGAACACGCTGATGTTTACCCGCAAGCGCATTGCGCCGGTGGTGGAGAAGGCGTTGCGTTCGGCGATTCAGAATGCGAACTACCTGAGCCAGGAACAGGGCTTCGACCTCGACGTCGATCGCCTGGTCGTGAAGCAGGCGGTTGCAAACGAAGGCCCGCGCATGAAGCGGATCCGCCCTGCCCCGATGGGCCGTGCGTTCCGTTACCAGCGTCGCCTTGCGCACATCATTGTTACGGTTGCGGAGCGCAAGCCGGTAGAGAACACTGGTTCCTCGACAGCCGCTGCAACAACGGCGGTGGGCAAGAAGAAGGCTGCTCCCGCAAAGAAGGCCGCTGCCAAGAAGACGGCAAAGGTTTCTGCATAAGTTCATGGGCCGGGCCGTCCGCCGGTCTATGGACGGTTTATGGCATCACCGAGCACGTAGAGCGGTGAGTACGTACTGAGTAAGTTCGTGGCTAAGTCCACGGACGCGAAGTGAAGGGATACGTTATGGGTCAGAAGGTTCATCCTTATGGTTTCCGCCTCGGCATCAACAAGCCGTGGAAGTCGCGCTGGTTTGTGGAGCGTGATTACGACAAGCTGCTTGTCGAGGACGTTAAGCTCAAGAAGGAACTGCGCGAGAAGCTGAAGGCTGCTGGCGTGTCGTCCGTCGAGATTGAGCGTCCGGGCAACAAGCTGCGCCTCATCATCAAGACCGCTCGTCCGGGCATCATCATCGGCCGCAAGGGCGCCGAGATCGACAAGCTCAAGGCGGACATTCAGAAGCGCACCAACCGCGAGGTGTTCATCGACATTCTCGAGGTGAACAAGCCTGAGTTGGATGCGCAGCTGGTTTCCGAGAACATCGCTCTGCAGCTTGAGAAGCGTGTCTCGTTCCGCCGTGCGATGCGCAAGTCGGTTGATTCCGCCCTGCGTTTCGGCTGCAAGGGCATCAAGGTTCGCGTGTCGGGCCGCCTGAACGGCAATGAAATCGCTCGCTCGGAGTGGTATTTACAGGGACGTCTGCCGCTGCACACGCTGCGCGCCGACATCGACTACGGCTTCTCCGAAGCTCACACGACGTACGGCATCATCGGCGTCAAGACCTGGGTTTACCGTGGCGACATCTACGAGGTTAAGAAGCGTCGTGATGTTGTTGCAACCACGGGTGCGTTCTAAACCAGTTTTTTAGTTTCTGGGTTCTAGTTTCTGGGTTTCTAGTTTCTAGGGTTTCAAGTAGTAGCGGGGTTGAGAGATCGGCCCCGCGTGAATTAAGAAAAGAAAGCGCGCGGAGACTGGTGAATGTTATTCACCAAGGCCGCAGCCGGAGATAGCAGTTATGTTGATGCCGAAGAAGGTTAAGTACCGTAAACAACAAAAGGGCAAGATGCGCGGTAAGGCATGGCGCGGTTCCGAACTCGCGTTTGGTGACTACGGCCTGAAGGTTGTGGAGTGCGGTTACATTACGGATCGCCAGATTGAGGCGAGCCGTATTGCGATGACGCGTTACATCAAGCGTGGTGGCAAGGTGTGGCTCCGGATTTTCCCGGACAAGCCCATCACCAAGAAGCCTGCCGAAGTCCGCATGGGATCGGGTAAGGGCGCGCTGGATCATTGGGTTGCGGTGGTTCGCCCTGGCAAGCTGCTGTTCGAGATGGAAGGTGTTTCCGTCGAGATTGCCAAAGAAGCGATGCGCCTGGCATCCAACAAACTGCCGCTGCGCACGATTTTCGTGCAGCGTCCGGGCGCTGCGCACGGTACCGAGTCGAAGGACGCCGCAAAGGCGTAATGATTTGTGCGCCGCGAGGGCGCACCTGAGAGAGATTTCGAATGGAACTGACGAAGATCCAAGAGTTGACCGATAGCGAACTGAAGACGCAGGAAGCCCAGTCGGGCGAACAGCTCTTTCGCGTTCGCTTTCAGAAGAGCCTAGGCAATACCGAGGGCGTAAAGAAGCTGCGCGAACTGAAGAAAGACATCGCGCGCATCAAGACAGTGGCGCGCCAGCGTGAGCTTGGCCAGGCCGTGGCTCCGACGGAGTCGGCTGCGCCCGCGAAGAAGACCCGTAAGGCGAAGAAGGCATAACGATGGCTGAGACAGTAGAAGCAACGACCGCTCCGGCGGAGAAGACGGGACACCGCACCGAGAAGATCGGCCTGGTGACTTCCACCAAGATGGACAAGACGATTGTGGTTTCGGTGGAGATGCGCAAGGCGCACCCGAAGTACAAGCGTGTCGTCAAGACGAACAAGAAGTTCTATGCGCACGACGAGCAGAACTCGGCACGCGTGGGCGACCAGGTTCGCATCCGCGAGAGCCGGCCGCTCAGCAAGCTCAAGCGCTGGAATCTCGAAGAGATTGTCCGCCGCTCGTCGCTCTCGCTGAGCGAAGCAGCTGCTGTTGCGGCGAAGTAAATGTTTCTAAGTTTCTAAGTTTAGTTTCTAGTTCTGTTGCGTTTGCAAGAACTTAGAGACTAAGAAACTGGAAACTGAAGTTTGACCGCCGTGGCATCGTTTGCGGATGGGTCATGAACGCGTCCAGCGCGACGAACGTTGTAGATGGTGTACAGCGATCCTCTCCGCGGCCGCGACCATTGAGAATCACTGGGGCAAACAGCCCCCGGCCTTGGGCGATGAAGCTCTGAAGGTCAGGAGAAGAAGCAATGTCCGTACAAATGCGTACGATCCTGGAAGTTGCCGATAACTCAGGCGCTCGCCGGCTGCAGGTTATCCTGCCGCTCGGTGGCGGCCTGGGCAAGAAGGCTGGTCTGGGCGATGTGGTGACGGCTGCGGTGAAGGAAGCTTCGCCGGACGGCACCGTGAAGAAGGGCAAGGTTGTGAAGGCTGTGATCGTGCGCACCCGCAAGGAAGCACGCCGCAAGGATGGCACCTACATCCGCTTCGACCAGAACGCAGCCGTGGTGATCAACGATGCAGGCGAGCCGGTCGGCACGCGCGTGTTCGGGCCCGTGGCCCGCGAACTGCGCGACAAAAAGTATCTGAAGATCGTTTCGCTGGCGCCGGAAGTTATCTAAACGCACATCGGCTTAGAGGTTGAAGGGCTCACCGTGCGCGGCGGGCCCTTTTGTATGCCTGATTCTGCAGGATTGACATGGAGGGGCGCCGTGCTTAGCCTCTAGGCATGGAACTCCAGCTCTCCCAGGAACGGCAGGCGCAGCTCAATGAGTATGCCCAGCGCCACGGCCAAGATCCTTCGGCGGCGCTGGACGATGTCCTTGGTGCGGCCCTTGAATGGGATCGGCAGGACTTTGAGGATGCGGTTGAAGGCATTCGCCGCGGATATGCCTCAGTCAAGTCTGGGCAGACCCGGCCAGCTTCCGAATTCCTGAACGAACTACGCGCGAAGCATGGGTTTTGACGTTGTAACGACACCAGACGCCGAGCGAGATGCGACGGAAATACTCGATTGGTTGATGGAGCAGCACGCGGGAGAGACGGGTCTGCGATGGTTCCTCAAGCTGGACGAGGCGATCCACTCTTTGTCCGAGATGCCGAAACGTTGCAAGGTGGCGCCCGAAAGCGACCTGTTCTTGTTTGACGTAAGGGAACTGCATTACGGTCGGCCACCACACGTTTATCGAATTCTCTTTACCGTTGAAGAGAGCGAAGTCTACGTGCTGCACATCCGCCACGGCCGAAGATTGCCTCTTGCGAGAGCACGATGAAGAGATCGACCACGTTCGGGATTGCTAGCCTTGTGCTGGCGGTCGCTTGGTTTTTTACGGTGGTTTCGATTGGGCCGGCCGGGGTGATTGGTATCGTTCTTGGCGCGGTTGCCGCAATGCTTGGCGTGCTGGCTGCGATGCAGGGGAATGTGCGGTGGATCGTTATTCCACTGGTGATTGTGGCGATGACGGTGCTGTTGCTGGTGAGTGGGGCTGAGGCGACGTGATCGACGTTGTTAGTCAGGGGTGGGCTGGGCAATTTGGTCGACGATCCGATCTTCGATCTGTCCGGTGCCTCTCTTCAGGCGTAGTCCGAGCTGCTTTTCCAGGGCTGCGGAGAAGCTTGGTCCGCTCAGGTCAGCAGCGGAGTCGCTGACAGCGCCGTCCCGTTCCGGCAGGAAACGAGTGTGATATCCCATCTGCCTGTGAGGCCTGTGGCGTCGGTGACGATGTCCATGCCGCGACCACCGAGCACGCCGGCGAGGCCGCCGAAGAGTGTGCACGCCTCGGGGATGGTGACGTCTATCATGCTGACGTGGAAGATGCCGCTCGCAATTGACTTCAGCTCCAGGCCACAGACCGCCGGCGGTGTGGCGTTAGGCGCGGATGTTTCTGGCGGTGCGGTTCCTCGCTCGACGCAGACCTGAGATGGATCATGTGGCTCTAGGCCTGGGCCTGTGGCGCCGGGTTTGATGATGAGCAACTCGTTGACTGTTCCAGTGTGGTTTGTGCGGTGAGCCTTCAGGGCGAAGCGGTCTTTCAGCAGACTGCGGAGCATCAGCCGGGCCTGTTCCGTGGTCGGAGCGTTTTCCGGCGGTCGCGCGATGATGGTGAACTGCTGGTTCCGGGCCCCAGTCGGGCGGACGCGATCGTATCGCTCGCGCTTCCACTTCGTCCTGGATGTCTACGCGAAGACGATGAGTGGGGCGAGCGGGCCGGTCATCGTGAGCAGGCCGTGGGGTGGCGTCTGGCGTCCGAGGCTGATCATCTATCCGAGGACTTCCATCGGGGCGTCTGGCGGGGCGGGTTTTACGGGGGCGGATTCGAAGGCTGGAAGGGAATAGTCTGTGCGGAAACGTGAACAGCAAGAACGCTTGCGGCGATCGCTACACAGGTTGTCCGAGCTAGATCGTGCCAGGTGATCACTGAATATGCTTGCCCGGCTGAGAAAAGCAGCCCCAACCGTCGTTGAAGCCGCCGAGCGGTTTGGCGAAGTCTGCGACCTCTTGTTCGAATTCAGTAATTCCGGAATGCGACGGCATCATGTGTTTGACGACGGTAACGTCCCATGGGCATTCTTCTTTGACACCCGAGAGTTCTACGCGAACCAGATATCCCTCATAGCGGAATCGTTCTGCGAATGATTCCGCAGAAATCTCATCAGGGAATACGACCGAGAAGTTGATGTCGCGCGGACTGTCAAGGTCATCTCCATTGGCTTCCATTCGCCGAAGTACGTCGCCGTTGTCATCGTTCGGATGAGTCAACCTCATTACCCCTTTAGTCGTCCCGAAGACAAGCATAAACATCTGTGTTGACGGTTGACTCTGTTGCATAACTCTACCTTTTCGCGTAAAGTAGACAAGTTTGGTCCAATGTTTCAACCTCGACCTGCGGAGGTACTCGCAGAGGCCTGTTTAGCCGGGACCACGGCGATGGGATAAGGAGTACGACATGGCACATATTTTGAAGAACGACACGGTTATCGTGATCGCCGGCAAGCATAAGGGCAAGACAGGACGCGTCCTTCGCGTGATCAAGGACAAGGACCGCGTTCTGGTTCAGGGCGTCGGCATGATCAAGAAGCATGTGAAGCCGAATCCCCAGGCAAACATCAAGGGTGGCATCGCGGAGCAGGAAGCTCCTGTGCACCTTTCGAACGTTGCACTGATCGATGGCAATGGCAAGCCGACACGTTCGGGCCTGCGCGTCGAGGACGGCAAGAAGATTCGCTTCGCCAAGACGACCGGCGAAGTGCTGGCTTACCCGAAGGTTAAGTAAGCTTCGTTATCGCGAGCACCGAAAAGCAGATCTCTCCGCTTCGCTGCGAGATGACAACAGTACAAGTGGATCACCCCACGAAACGGTATACGGGCCCTGATTCAGGTCAGCCGTCCACTCCGGCACCGTGGAGAAAGAGAAATTCAAGTGGCACGTTTACGTGAGAAGTACAACAGTGAGTTGAAGGCGGCGGTTCAGAAGGAGCTTGGCTTGACGAATGTCATGGCTACGCCCCGGATCGAGAAGATCGTCATCAACATGGGCCTCGGTGAGGCGACGCAGAACAACAAGATCCTCGATCCGCTGGTAAGCGATTTGGCAGCTGTGACCGGCCAGAAGCCCGTGATGACGAAGGCCAAGAAGTCCATCGCACAGTTCAAGGTGCGTGCCGGCCAGTCGATTGGCGCGATGGTGACCCTGCGCGGCGAGGCGATGTACGAGTTCCTGGATCGCCTGATCAGCGTGGCTCTGCCACGCGTGCGCGATTTCAAGGGCGTGTCCAGCAAGAGCTTTGACGGCCGTGGCAATTACACGCTGGGCCTGCGCGATCAGCTGATCTTCCCGGAGATCGATTACTCCAAGGTGGAGAAGCTGAAGGGCATGAACGTGACCATTGTGACGACTGCTGCGGATGACAACTCCGCGCGCGTCCTCCTCAAGCACTTCGGCATGCCGTTCCGCGCCTAAGCGCGAGCAACGGGCACTAGCCCCTCACAGAGATTGGAGCAAGCAACCATGTCCACAACGGCAAAAGCAGTTAAAGATGCACGTAAGCCCAAGTTCAAGAGCCGCCAGCACAACCGCTGCCAGCTGTGCGGACGTCCGCGCGCATTCATGCGGAAGTTCGGCGTCTGCCGCCTCTGCTTCCGTAGCCTCGCGCTCAAGGGCGAGATTCCGGGTGTCGTGAAATCCAGCTGGTAGTGCTTCGCACCGCTCTCGACGCGCTTTGCGCGTGAGACTACCGGCATCAAGAGTATGGCCGGCTCGCTTCGGGCGAGCCGGTTCGAAGTAAGTAAGAAGTAGCATTAGCCAAATCCTTTGTCAGTTCTGCCGGTTATTTAAGCTCGCAGAGAACGGAAGGTAGATAGAGAAGACCGATGAACCTGACCGATCCAGTAGCAGACTTTCTGACCCGTATTCGGAACGCCATGCGTTCGCGCCACCAGAAGATGGATGTGCCTGCCTCCAACCTGAAGATTGAAATTGCCCGCATCCTGAAGGAAGAGGGCTACATCTCGAACTACAAGGCGACCGAGGAAGATGGCCACCGCATTCTGCGCGTGTATTTGAAGTACGGCCCGGACGGCGAAGCCGCAATCCTCGATCTGAAGCGCATCTCCAAGCCTGGCTCGCGTGTGTACATCGGCCGTGACGAGATTCGTCGCGTGCAGGGTGGCCTCGGCATCTCGATCCTGACCACGCCCAAGGGTGTCATGACCGGCCGCACCGCGCGCAAGGAAAACGTAGGCGGCGAAGTCCTAGCCCATGTCTGGTAGTGCTTCGCACCGTTCTCGACGCGCTTTGCGCGTGAGACCACTGGTGCAAGCTTCATGGGCCAGGTCGCTTCGGGCGATCTGGATGTAATTCAAGCAAGAGATTAGTTGTAAGTGCGGCGTGAGCTGCATGGCTGCAGTGGAACGGTAAACTTACGGCTCATAACCCGTAGGTCTAAGTCCGGGACTCGCAAGCCGCAAGGATAGAAAGAATGTCACGTATTGGTTTGAAGCCGATTCCGATGGCCTCCACCGTGAAGTACACGGTGAACGGCAACATCGTGGAAGTTACCGGACCCAAGGGCAAGACGAATGCTCTGCTGCCGACGGGCATTCGCCTGGAGCAGAAGGATGGTTTTCTGCACGCGGTTCGCGAGAACGATTCGCAGAAGGCGATCCACGGCTTGGCTCGCGCACTCGTGTTCAACGCAGTTGAGGGCGTCACCAACGGCTGGAAGAAGGATCTGGACATCGTCGGCATTGGGTACCGTGCTGAGATGAAGGGCAAGGAGATGGTTGTGTTCACGCTCGGCTACTCGCACCCCATTGAGTTCCCGCTGCCAACCGGCATCACCGTCACGATCGATCCGAAGCAGACCCACCTCACGATCGAGGGTATCGATCGCCAGAAGGTTGGCCAGGTTGCTGCGGATATGCGTTCGCTGCGTAAGCCCGATCCGTACAAGAACAAGGGCGTTCGCTACTCGGATGAGAAGCTCAAGAAGAAGGTCGGTAAGACGGGCAGCAAGTAAGTTTTCAGTAATCGGTTTTCAGTTGGCAGTGTTGCACAGCATTGGCTGAGCACTGGCAACTGAAAACTAACAACACGGACCACTAACACTGAGGCGATGGACGAGATGCCATCGCTCACCGAACCGAACGCAGCCACAGGGTGGTTGCGCCGATAGGGAAGGAAGAAGACATGATCACAGCACCTCAGCGCAATGTAATCCGTAAGCGGGTTCACGCGCGTGTCCGGGCCAAGGTGGCCGGCACCGCGGAGCGTCCGCGTCTCAACGTATTCCGCTCGCTCAACCACATCTACGCGCAGCTGATTGACGACGCTTCGGCGACGACGATTGCCTCGGCTTCCACCCTGCCTGCGAAGGGCGAGAAGGCAGCCGGCGGCAACATTGCAGCGGCCGCGTCCGTGGGTAAGTTAATCGCCGAGCGCGCCAAGGACAAGGGTGTAACCAAGGTCGTATTTGACCGCGGCGGTTACCTGTATCACGGCCGCATCAAGGCTCTTGCTGATGCTGCACGTGAAGGTGGACTCGAGTTCTAACTTAGGTTGAGAAAAGCCCCACGCGGGCAAGAGGATATTTCATGGCAATGCGTAAAAGGATTGATGCAAATAAGCTGAACCTGAAGGACCAGGTTGTCGCGATTAACCGCGTAACCAAGGTCGTTAAAGGCGGTAAGAATATGTCGTTCGCGGCGTTGGTTGTGATCGGCGACCCGGACCAGGGCATTGTGGGCTATGGCAGCGGCAAGGCGAAGGAAGTGCCTCAGGCAATCCGCAAGGGCATCGAAAGCGCGAAGAAGAACCTATATAAGGTCAACCTGACCGAGACGACGATTCCGCACCAGGTGCTGGGCCGTTACGGTTCGGGCCACGTGCTGCTGAAGCCGGCTCCTGAAGGCACCGGTGTGATCGCAGGCGGCGCGGTGCGTGCAGTGATGACGTCGGCTGGTGTGCAGAATGTGCTCACGAAGTCGCTGGGCACGGCAAACCCGCACAACGTGATCAAGGCTACGTTTGACGCGCTGATCCAGCTGCGTGACAAGGCACAGGTTGCTGCATTGCGTGGCAAGGATATTTCGGAACTGTAAGAATACAAGTTGTCGGAGATCAGTTTTCAGTTCTCAGTGTTTTACTGACAACCGTTAATTGACAACTGATAACTGCCGGGAGGCAGACAATGGCAGAGAACGTCGGCAAGATCAAAATTCAGTACTTCCGCTCGAAAATCGCGACGCCGGTGAAGCACAAGCTTGTCGTTAAGGGCCTGGGCTTTACGCGGCTCAACCAGATCGTGGAGCGTGAGGATACACCCTCCATCCGCGGCATGATTGCGGTGATCCCGCACCTGGTTCGCGTCGTCGAGTAGTTGCAGCAGGTTCAGGGAACAGGGAGCAGTTTCTGTTGTCTGAATCCATAACATCGCTGATTTAGGAGACTAAGTTGGCCGCCGCAGAAAGTATCGCGGCAATGCGAGTCGGACTTACTCAGGTAAGTGCGGCGTGAGCGAGGACAAAGAAATGGCACTGAATCTTTCCAACCTTGGTGCACCCAAGGGAGCAAACAGCAACAAGAAGCGCGTGGGCCGCGGTATGGGTTCGGGCATGGGCAAGACCTCGACGCGCGGCCACAAGGGCCAGCGTTCGCGTTCGGGTTCGCGCATGATGCGCGGCTTTGAAGGCGGCCAGATGCCGCTGCACCGCCGCCTGCCGAAGCGCGGCTTCACCAACATCTTTCGACAGGAGTACCAGGTATTGAGCCTGGATACGATCGAGCTGATTGCTTCGACGAAGAGCGTGACCGAGTTCACGCTGGAAGCGTTGAAGGAGCAGGGTCTGCTGAAGAAGAAGAAGGCGCTGGTAAAGGTGCTGGCGAACGGGGAGATCAACACCGCCGTGACCGTGTACGCGCACAAGTTCTCCAAGACCGCTCAGGACAAGATCGAGAAGGCCGGTGGTAAGGTTGTCGTTCTTGGTGGCGCGCCGGTTGAGGCTGCTGCAGCGTAAGTCCACCTTCTGCGCCGCGGCGTAGAAGGGATGACGCCCACGAAGTCCCGGAAGCCGGGTCGAGCCGCGAGGCTCGGCCTTTGTTCCGTACACCTTCACCCTTGAGCTTCTGTAGCTGACTGGATATCACCACCGATGTTCGACAAAATTGCCAACATCTTCCGTATTCCTGAGCTGCGCACACGCGTTCTGTTCACGCTGGGCCTGCTCGCGATTTACCGCCTGGGCGGACACATTCCCACGCCAGGTATCAATGCCGACCTGCTGGCGCAGTACTTTGCGCAGAACGCGGGATCGTCACTTGGCCTGGTGGATTTGTTCACCGGTGGATCGCTGCGCCGCCTGACCATCTTCGCGCTGGGTATCATGCCGTACATCACGGCGTCGATCATCTTCCAGCTGCTGACGGTCATCTATGAGCCGCTGGCAAAGCTGCAGAAAGAAGGCGAAGTCGGCCGCCGCAAGATTACGCAGTGGACGCGTTATGTGACGGTGCTGCTGGCGATTGTGCAGTCGTTCGCGATTGCGCTGACGCTGACTAAGTCCGCAACGGGCGCACCCATGGTGACGATGGGATCGGGCAAGTTCATCGCACTGTGCGTGTTGACGCTGACGACCGGCACAGCGTTCATCATGTGGCTGGGTGAGCAGATCACGGAGCGCGGGATCGGCAATGGCATGTCGCTGCTGATTTTTACCGGCATCGTGGCCGGCCTGCCGAACGGCATCAATGATTTGTATGAGAAGGCTCGTGACGGTGCATGGGGTGGATTTACGCCGCTTGCCATCGCGATCCTTATCGCAGCCATGGTCGCTGTTGTTTACTTCATCGTGTTTGTCGAGCGCTCGGAGCGCCGCATTCCGGTGCAGTATGCGAAACGCATTGTGGGCCGCAAGATGATGGGCGGCCAGTCGACGCATCTGCCGCTGAAGGTGAACTCCGGTGGCGTTATGCCGGTTATCTTCGCGAGCTCGATCCTGTCGGCGCCGCTGCTATTTGCGAACACCGCGTTTGTGCAAAACCACACGTTTCTGCGCGCGATTGCGGACGGCCTGAAGCCGGGCGAGCCCTGGTACCAGTTGCTGAGCATGGCCGCAATCATCTTCTTCGCGTACTTCTACATCAGCATCGTCTTCCGTCCGGATGACATTGCGGACAACCTGCGCAAGTACGGTGGCTTTATTCCGGGTATCCGTCCGGGCAAGCGCACGAGCGACTTCATCAACGACATCCTGACGCGTATCACGCTCGTCGGCGCGCTGTACCTAATCGTGATCCAGCTGATCCCGCAGATGCTGATCTCGGGCATTCACCTGAATCATTTGTTCCTTATTGGGCCGGTGTTTGACCGCCTGCCAAGCTGGATCACCAACGGCCTTGGCGTGAACTTCTACTTCGGCGGCACATCGCTGCTGATCGTCGTCGGTGTTGCCATGGACACCGTGCAGCAGGTGGAGTCGCAGCTGATCATGCGTCATTACGACGGCTTTACGCCGAAGAGCGGCCGCGCACGCGGCCGGCGGAGCTGGTAAGCAATCGTGCCTGAGCAAATAGCGAATCATAACCCGGTCCCGGCAAATGAGTTCAACGGCTCATTCGTTCCGGGGCCTGTGCTTCTTTTGGGGGCGCCTGGTGTGGGTAAGGGAACACAGGCGCAGGTCCTGATGGATGCCTGGGGTATCCCGCAGATTTCGACTGGCGACCTGATCCGCGATAACATCCGGCTGGGCACTGCTGTCGGCAAGGAATTTCAGGACTTGGTGGCACGGGGTATTTTTGTGCCGGATGATCTTGTGAACCGGATGGTGGAGCTTCGTTTGGCGAAGCCGGATGCGGCTCGCGGGTATGTTCTGGATGGTTATCCACGGACACTGGGACAGGCGGAGTGGCTTGACGCGAAGCTGGCGGGCGACGGTTTTCCGGGGGTGGATGGGCAAATGACGCCTGCAGGCCGGCTGCCGGTCATTGCAGTCTCCATCGAAGTTAGGTATGATGAGTTGTTGCGTCGCATCACGGGGCGGCGCACCGGTCCGGTTTCTAAACGGATCTACAACATCTACACGAATCCGCCTGCAACACCTGGCGTGTGCGATGTGGATGGGGAGCCGCTTGTGCAGCGGCCTGACGACACGGAAGAGGTCTTCACCGAGCGAATGAAGCAGTTCGCCGACCTTACCGCGCCGGTGATAGAGCATTACCGTGGCCTCGGCAGGTTTGAGGTTGTAGATGGTGAGCAGCCCGTCGAAGCAGTGACGGCAAGCATCGTCGCGGCGCTGGAGCGCATGCGGCGTGAGGGTGTGTAAGAGCAGTGGCGATTGCGATCAAGACGGCGCAGGAGATTGAGAAGATGCGTTTAAGCGGACGCATCCTGCGGCAGGTTCACCAGGCGGTTGAGGCGGCGGTAAAGCCGGGCGCAACGACGATGGATCTGGAGCGCGTTGCCGAGGCAAAGATCAAGGAACTCGGCGGTAAGCCGGCGTTCAAAGGCTATAACGACTACCCGGCGTGCCTGTGTACGTCGGTGAACAACGAGGTGATTCACGGCATCCCCTCGGAGAAGCGAGTGTTGCAGGACGGCGACATTGTGTCGGTGGACTGCGGCGTGATTCTGGATGGGTATTATTCGGATGCGGCGATGACGTATCCGGTGGGCGCTGTAAGCCAGGAGACACGCAAGCTGCTGGACGTGACGAAGGCGTCGCTCGAGCAGGCGATCAAGGAAGCCCAGGTTGGCAGCACGCTGGGTGACATTGGGGCTGCAGTGCAGGAGATGTGCGAGGCAGAAGGCTTCGGCGTAGTACGGGAGTTTGTGGGACACGGCATCGGCAAGTCCATGCACGAAGATCCCCAGGTGCCGAACTATGGGAAGCGCGGTAAGGGCGCCAGGCTGAAGGTGGGCATGGTGCTGGCGATTGAGCCGATGATTAACGCCGGCGGCGCCGACGTGAAGGTGTTGAAGGACGGATGGACGGCAGTAACGGTAGATGGCAGCGTGAGCGCGCACTTTGAGCACACGGTGGCTATCACGAAAGACGGTCCGAAGATACTGACGCTGTAAGTGAGTTTGGCAGTTTGGTTTTGTAGTTTGCAGGGCCGTAGGGAGAAGTAACAAGGAGACGGTTTGCCGAAGGAAGATGCAATTGAAGTGATGGCAGTGGTGGTTGAAACCCTGCCGAACGCGATGTTTAAGGTGGAGCTGGAGAACAAGCACCAGGTGCTGGCCCACGTCTCCGGCCGCATGCGTAAGAACTTCATCCGCATTTTGCCCGGTGACCGTGTCGCCATTGAGTTGAGCCCGTATGACCTGAACCGCGGGCGTATTGTGTACCGCTACAAGTAAGCCGCTAGCGATAGCAGAATCAGCCGGGTAGTAGGCGGTTGAAGTTACGAGGAAGCAAATGAAGGTTCGTGCATCGGTAAAGAAGATTTGCGATAAGTGCCAGATCGTCCACCGTAAGGGTGTTGTTCGCGTGATCTGCGAAATCGCAAAGCATAAACAGCGCCAGGGATAGTTCGCTGTTCTTGAGCGTACGTGCAGTAACCACAGCGGAACCCAGCAGTTTGGGGCGAGTTAGCCGAAGTTAAGGCTTGCGATGAACCCCGGGACCCATCCGCCTAACCCGCAGCGTACGACATCGTCGCTGCACTGGAAGTAAGAGGAAGACACCCATGGCACGTATTGCCGGCGTCGATGTGCCCAATAACAAGCAGGCACGCATCGGCCTCACCTATATCTTCGGCATCGGCGAGACTCGCGCGCTGCGCATTCTTGCAAAGGCGGACATCGATCCCCTGCGCAAAGTCGCAACGCTGGACGAGGACGAGCTGAACAAGATTCGTAGCGTTATCGAGCAGGAAGGCGGCATTGAAGGCGATCTCCGAAAGGAAGTCGGCCTGAACATCAAGCGCCTGATCGAAATCCAGAGCTACCGCGGCCTCCGTCACCGCCGTAGCCTGCCTGTCCGCGGACAGCGCACACACACCAACGCCCGCACGCGCAAAGGCCCCCGTAAGGGCACGGTTGCCGGAAAGAAGAAGGCGACCAAGTAATGGCTAAAGCGACGAAACAGGCCGGTGCAGCAGGCAAGACCGGCAAGGGCAAGAAGTTTAAGAAGCGGGAACGGAAAAATGTCCCTTACGGCCTGGTATTTATCCAGGCGTCGTTTAACAACACCATCGTGACCATCACGGACCAGCAGGGCAACACGCTGAGCTGGAAGAGCTCGGGTTCGCTCGGCTTCCGTGGATCGCGTAAGGGCACGCCGTTCGCGGCGCAGCAGGCTGCGATGAACGCCGCCACCGCTGCTCGCGACCACGGTCTGCGCTCGGTTGACGTGCGTGTTTCAGGACCCGGATCGGGCCGCGAGTCGGCAGTGCGTGCACTGGCTGCAGCGGGCATCGATGTCCGCAGCATCCGTGACGTTACGCCGATCCCGCACAACGGCTGCCGTCCACCGAAGCGTCGCCGCGTGTAACTCGTTCTCAGGTTTCAGTTGTCAGTTCTCAGACCGGGAACTGACAACTGATCACTGACAACTCAGAACTATTTGGATCGGGATGAAACGCTGCCGGCGCGTAAACCGATCGTCACCGGAAGTTATGGAGTGTAAGTAATGGCACGTTATACAGGAGCTGTCTGCCGGCTTTGCCGTCGCGATGGCGTCAAGCTTTTCCTTAAGGGTTCGCGTTGCTTCAGTGAGAAGTGCGCCATTGACAAGCGCAACTTCCCCCCAGGCCAACATGGCCAGGCGCGCGCGAAGAAGATTGTTGGCTATGGCTTGCAGCTGCGTGAAAAGCAGAAGGCAAAGCGCATCTACTTCACGCTCGAGTCGCAGTTCCGCGCGTACTACGAGAAGGCTTCGAACAAGACCGGTGTTACCGGCGAACTGCTGCTGCAGCAGCTGGAGCGCCGCCTGGACAATGTGGCGTACCGCATCGGCTATGCCGTGTCGCGCCGTCAGGCTCGCCAGATCGTTCGTCACGGCCACGTGTCGGTCAACGGCAAAAAGGTGAACATTCCTTCGTTCCAGGTGAAGGTTGGCGATGTGATTGAGATCCGCGAGAAGAGCAAGAAGCTTGAGATACTTGCAAGCTCCGGCCAGTTCGCTTCCGGCCTGATGCAGCCCACCTGGATTCAGATTGATCGTGAGGCTTTGAGCGGCAAGATCATTGCTCTGCCGAAGCGTGAAGAGATCCAGCTGCCGGTGAACGAGCAGCTGATCGTCGAACTTTACTCGAAGTAAGCGTCTCTTCGTTGCTCTCGTTGTTCGTTTCTCTCGTTGCTGGATGCATCGCAACGGGAGAAACGAGAACAACGGCAGAAACGAGGTAACGTCTTCTCCGATTCGAGAAGCAGCCACTCGATTGTTATGGCTGTAAGTGCCACTTAGAAATTACGGGTAACTGCCGGTAGTTTCTTGAAGTCACTCAACTGCAGGATCCGACCTCTACCCTCCGCAAAATGCTTCGCGGTGAATGGATAGAGCCAGGAAATGAGGAGAGTACCGATGTTGTGGAGAGGTTTCCAGAAGCCGAAGCGTCTTGCGGTTGATACCGATACGCTGACGGAGAAGTACGGTAAGTTCAGCGCACAGCCCTTTGAGCGTGGCTTTGGTACGACGGTAGGCAACAGCCTGCGCCGCACCCTGCTCAGCTCGATTGAAGGCGCAGCTGTAACTGCTGTGAAGATTGAAGGCGTGCTGCACGAGTTCCAGTCGATCACCGGTGTTGTGGAAGACGCCACCGACATCATCCTGAACCTGAAGCAGATTCCGTTCAAGCTGAACGGCGACGGCCCCAAGGCTCTGTATCTGCGTGCGGATGAGCCGGGCGTGATCACCAGCGGCATGATCGAAGCTGACGGCGACGTTGAAATCCTCGACAAGGACGTGTATATCGCGACCGTGTCCGAGGGTGGCAAGCTGGACATGGAAATGCGCTTGAAGCGTGGCCGCGGCTACGTTTCTGCAGATAAGAACTTTGACCCGGATCTTGGCATTGGCTTTATTCCGGTCGATTCGGTTCACTCGCCTGTGCGCAAGGTGAACTATGCGGTTGAGGCAGCACGTCTTGGCCAGATCACCGATTACGACAAGCTGACCATCGAGATCTGGACGAACGGTACGGTTCTGCCGGCCGACGCTCTTGGTCTTTCGGCAAAGCTGATGAAGGATCACATGACGATCTTCATCAACTTTGAAGAGGAGATGGAAGCCGGCGTGGATGGTCTGCATGACGGTCCTGCGCTGCGCAACGACAACCTGAACCGTTCCGTGGAAGAGCTTGAGCTTTCCGTGCGCAGCTACAACTGCCTGAAGAATGCCAACATTTCGACCATCGGCGAGCTGATCCAGAAGACCGAAGCCGAGATGCTGAAGACGAAGAACTTCGGCCGCAAGAGCCTGAACGAGATCAAGGAAATCCTTGCTCAGATGGGTCTCTCGCTCGGCATGAAGATCGACGATCAGGGCAATCCGGTTCCCGGGCCGACCTCGGTTCTGCCGGCGGCAACGCTGGCTGCTTCCTTCGGCAACTTCGATGATGAAGAAGACGAAGAAGAGGACGAGGATGACCTGATTCTGCCGGAGACGGAGAATTTCTAAGCAGGGAACAGGGGTCAGGGAACAGGGAATAGTCTGTTACTGATCTTGTACTCTGCGGCTCTGACTCACCTTGGTTGCGGGTAAGCGAGAGCGAACGATTGAGTAAGTGCCGGAGGGTAACTTCCACGGCGAGTAACACGGGCTAAGGTTGCAGGGACGCTGTTCCCTGTTCCCTGTTCCCTGATCCCTAAGTTAGAGAGAAAACGTTATGCGTCACCGCAAAGCAGGAAATAAACTTGGACGGAATCCCAGCCATCGTCGCGCGCTTCTGCGCAACCTGGTCACGTCGGTTCTGATTGAAGATCGCGTCGAGACGACGCTGGCGAAGGCGAAGGCCGTTCGTCCGCTCGTGGAGAAGATGATCACCCTCGGCAAGAAGGGCGATCTGCACTCGCGCCGCCAGGCTCTGTCATTCATGATGACGGACGAATCTGTTACGCGCCTGTTCGCCACGGTTGCGCCGCGCTACGGCGATCGCAACGGCGGCTATTTGCGCATCATCCACACCGGTTTCCGCAAGGGTGATGGCGGCGAAAAGGCTGTCATCGAACTCCTTGGCGCGGAGCAGGAGTTGACGGAGAAGGCATCGAAGCGCGAAGAGGCGAAGGCCAAGAAGCGTGAAGAGTTGCAGAAGCAACTCGCCGAGCAGGGTGGCGGCGAAGAAGGCTCCGAAGCAGCATAACGATTGCAATTGTTAGAACGGCCTCACACTTCTCGTAAGTGTGAGGCCAGTTCTTTTCTGCTCGTCTCGGCACTGATATCACCACTGATATCGCACTTGATATCTGGTTCTAAATTAGAACGTTTAGCTGATGATTAAGCAGATAAGTAGCTTTATTGTGCAGGCCGCAGGGCTACTCTTGGCACGAATTCATTCGCCAGGATGCTCGCAGACGTGCCGGATTTTGCTCGATACAGCCAAGTAAAGCGAACGCAGGTATATGTAACTGCCGCTGTCCTTGCGACCGCCCTGCCCATCCTTTTTTTTCTGTTGTCGGATCGCCGTCTAAATTTTTATGACGGTGGTTTGTCCCTCTCGCTGTCGCTTCGTGTACTTCGCGGCGATGTGCCGCACCGCGACTTTTACTATCCCTATGGGCCGATTCAGCCGTATCTTTTCGCCGGGCTTTTCCGCATGTTCGGCATCGGACTGCTGCCCGTTGCCTGCCTGGAGATGGTTATGAAGGCAGCGACGGCTGCGGTCGCGTACTTCGTCGTGCGCGGTGTGTCATCCCAGCGGACCGCGTTGATCGTGGGAGTCACAGTAGGCCTTGTCCTGGCAGGTGTTGGATACCCGTCGCCCGCCATGGATGTGCTGGGACCTGTGATCGCCGCGATCTTCGTAAGCGGGCCGGCGTTGTCAGCGCCGCTTTCTGCTCGTCGCAGTGTTGTGTATGGATTGCTCTGCGGGGTGATCACCTTATTCCGTTACGAGCAGGGTCCGATGATGCTGGCGCTCTACGCCGCGCAGTTGGCGGCGGCCCTGGCGGTTCAGCAGGGGTCGGTTCGCAGCCGTTTATGGTCAGCCCTGAGAGGTCTCTCGTTCACGGTCTGCGGCTTTCTCTGTGTCGCTCTCCCCCTGTTGCTATTTCTCTGGCATAGCGGAGCTCTCCCTCACCTGCAGTACCAATGTTTTACCTTTGTTCGCGAACATTACCGGGGCGGCCGCGCTTTGCCGTTTCCCGGCTTAACGCGGGAGCATTGGGAACAAACTGCACTGTTGCTGCCGCTCATAATCCCGCCATGTACGCTTGCTTACCTTGGGTGGCTCTACACGAAGCGGCGTTTGGACCTGCTGAGCCTGCGTGCGGGGTATCTTCTGCCACTCAGCCTGCTGTCACTGCTGTACGCGATCAAAGGTTCTGTCCGGGTTGATTTCTCCCAGATGCTGCCTGCGAACGTTGCGGTGCTTCTGATCCTTGGCGTGCTGGTGGACGATCCCTTACTCGGTTCGTTTCGAAGGCGATCGGCAATCATCGCTTTAGCGTTCGCATGTCTCTGCTGTTTCCGTGTCTGGCTGACATCGTTGCGGACGGCACAGCACCGGAAGACGCTGGTGCTGCAGCGCCTGCTACGCGGCTCTTCGCCGGAGGAGACGGCCTGGTGCGCGACGCCTTCGCCCATGACACGCGGGTTTTGCTTCTCCATGGATTCGGATCACGGTGTCGTCGTGCAATACCTGTTGGAGCACACACAGCCCGGAAGCGCGCTCTATGTGGGCTTGCCGCGTCACGACATTGTCTATGCCGGCGACAACCTGACGTACTTCGCTGCCGGAGCAGTGCCGGCGGTCAAGTGGTCAGATTTCGAGCCGAACCTACAAACGCGCGCGGACATTCAGAAACAGATGATCGCCAGCATCGATGCGGCATCGCCCCCGTATGTGGTCGAGACCGCCGCGTTTGCCGGCAGTCACGAACCGAATGACAGCTCCGTTTCCTCACGCACGTTCCTGCTCGACGGCTATCTCCAACAGCATTACAGGCCGATGGGTACCTATGGCGCACTCACGCTGCTGCAGCGGAAGTAAGCCACTGCACTAGCTATTGGCGATGACGACTGCCTGGCCGACGTAGGTGTTGCTGGTGAGCTGATCGACGATGAACTGCGCGAGGTCGCCGCGCGTGATTTTGTGGGCTACTTCGCTTTCTGCGATGACCTTAACCGAGCCAGTCGCTTCAGCGTCCGAGAGGATTGGCGGGCGGACGAGCACCCACTCGACGCCACTGGACTTCACGACGCCTTCCATGGCGTTCTTGTCTGGCAATGCGCCGTGCAGGAAGGTGGGCAGAAAGATGTGCTCGTACCAGAAGGGCGACTGCTTGCCGCTATCGCCTGCGCCGAGCACGGAGATGGCTACGAGGCGCTTCGCGCCGATTTCGTTCATGGCGGCGAGCACAACGCGAGCGGCGCTCGATTCCAGGTCGGTCTTGAGAAAGGGTGTTTTGCCGCCGAGCGTATCGATGACCGCATCGCATCCGGCCATGGCATCGCGAACGGCAGCTGCATCGTGCACATCGCCATGCACGACGCGAACCTGTGGTGGCAATGGGTGCTTTTCTTCGCCGCCGCTACTATGAAGGAGTGCCATCACTCCATGACCAGCTGCAAGTGCGCGCTCTACCACCAGTGCGCCCGTTTTACCGCCGGCTCCAATCACCAGAACATTCATCGGATAAGTCTCCTGCGCGGTTGGATGCGGTGAGCGGGATAGCTGGAGGGCTGCGATGAGGCCGGTACTATTCGGCGGCAGGAAGGCTCCGCGAACGAAGACGTTTGCAGGTTGGCTTGTGAGCACGTGGCTGCCCGTGGCGGTGATGCTGGTGATCATTGTGCGGGAATCCACGCCAATGTTTTCTGCCGAGGCGACCTCGCCGTGGATGCGAGCGATCTACCAGGCCGTTTGGGGACACGTTGCCGATTGGCAGTGGCCGCCTATTCTGCACACGATACGTAAAAGCGGCCATTTCATCGGCTACGGGACACTCGGGCTGACGTGGCTGCGGGCGTGGCTGATCCAGTGGATGCAGTGGCTTCGGAGACGCTCTGCGTGGGTATGGCGCAGCTATTGTGTGGTTATGGCCATGGCGTGTACCGCGGCTGTGGCGTCGCTCGATGAGTTGCATCAGTCGTTTTTGCCTAGCCGGACTGGCGTTCCTGCCGACGTGTTGCTGGATTGTACGGGTGCGGCAACGATGATCCTGTTTTGCGCGACGTTCTGGGTCCGCCGCCCATGGCAGCGCAGCGTGGAATAGTGAGCATACGCGTGTAATGCTACGACCGGCTGTTCCCGCAGCTGAACATGCCTGAGCTGTTAAGCGGCGATGTTCGGCCGGATGCGATCGCGGACAGCGTGAACGCGGCGGCCGGCTGACCGGCGCATGCGCTGAATGCTTTCCCTGCGTGCGACGTGCGGGAAGGATGATAGCGACAGGCCCAGCGTAGTGGGCGAGCTGGCGGCGGGCTGTATGAGGCGGTTGCGGCGGAAGCTCAGGATGCCGAAGGCGATGAGACCAACGGTGATTGCGCCGCAGGTATCGAGTAGCACGTCGGTGAAGGTGGCGGTGCGGTTCGGCAGAAAGCTTTGGTGAAACTCATCGCAGCTGGCGACGACGAACGCCGAGGCAACACCGCAGGCACCGGCGCGGAGACGAAGCCTGGTCCATGTCGCGCTAATGCGCTTGCGCAGGATCGACATCCAACCGCGGGCGAAACAGAGGCCGAGCAGGCCGTAGCCGGCGAAGTGGCCGCTCTTGCGGAGCACGTGGTTTAGAACCTCGACACCACCAGCGGTTGCGTGATGGCCCGTCCAGACCAGAAGTTCCGCGAGCCACAGTGAGGTGTGATCCCCGCCGAGCGCCTTCTGCGACTCGCAGCAGATGACGATGATGGCGAAAAGCGCTGGCACCCAGTGAGTCGTTTTTGGGCGTGCATCGAGTATCGAAGGGGACGAAGCCATGGTTCGAGGTCTCCAGTGGTGCAGTCTGTATTGCATTGTCGTTTGCTGCTGACGCTAGTACGCTGTACGCGACGGTAGGTGCACGCGTAAGGCCGAATGGTCACCGGCTATAAGTTGCTTTATGGCAAAGGGTTAGCGGTATGTGGTAAACAGGCGCTGCTCCGAAACGGGAAGAATTTTCCGCGACAGACTGCGACACAGGCCTATGTTTTCCACTGCGTTGTAAGTTGCACGAATCCGGGACACGGCTTCAAATTTGACTTTTAAACGGTTCTAACGGATACTAATCAAAGTGTCTGAGCCTCCGTGCGTGTCCTGTACCGCCGGTCCTCACATACATCGCACCTGGGCTGTTCGAGAGCGGTTGAGAGAAACCAAAGCGAATCGCAGGGTGTGTCCAACACCACGGCCGAACGGCTCATTCCCCGCAGCAGTTGAGTAACAGCAATTCGGGATGGGTTCAGCGTAGAAGTAACGCTGCGGACAAAGGGTGGGGCCCTCGCTGTAAGTGGACGAAGCTGTCCGGTATCAGCGCGAGGCATACCCACTGGGCTAGAAGAAATCATCAGCCCGCTTTGTCCAATGGTTCGTGCGGTGGGAGACAAGGAAATAGGAAATGGCACGTAAGATTTCGAAGAATCTGGCAAAGGCGCGCGCGGCTGTTGAGCCCCGCCCTTACGCCCTGACCGACGCGGTTCCCCTTCTACAGAAGATCAAGTACGCGAAATTCGACGAGAACGTCGATATTACCCTGCGCCTTGGCGTGGATACGCGTCACGCTGACCAGATGGTTCGCGCGACTGTGATCCTGCCGCACGGTCTTGGTAAGACCAAAAAGGTGGCTGTGATCTCGACCGCTGAGAATCAGCGCCTCGCGACGGAGGCTGGTGCGGACATCGTTGGCGGTGAAGAGCTGGTCGAGAAGATCCAGAAGGAATCCTGGACCGACTTCGACGCGCTGATTGCAACGCCGGACATGATGCGTTCGATCGGACGTCTCGGTAAGGTTCTCGGACCACGCGGCTTGATGCCGAACCCGAAGACCGGCACGGTGACCACGGATGTGGCCGCTGCCGTCAAGGAAATCAAAGCCGGTAAGGTTGAGTTCCGCGCGGACAAGACCGCGTTGGTTCACGTTCCGGTAGGCAAGAGCTCGTTTGACGCAACCAAGTTGATTGAGAATGCGATGACCGTCATCGGCGCTGTGGTAAAGGCGAAACCTTCGGCAGCGAAGGGCAAGTACATCAAAGCGATGTATATCTCCTCCACGATGGGCCCCGGCATTGAGCTCGATCAGGCTGTTGCGGACGTCGCCGGCAAGGCGTAACGGCCAGATCTTAGCTTCCAGCTTCCAGCTCTGAGCTAAGAATGTGCCACACCGAAGATTCGCGTAAGGCAAAACGCCGAGCGCAGCAAGACACGAGCTAGAAGCTAAGAGCTAGCAGCTAGAGGCTAACAATGGCACTGACCAAAGCAAAGAAGACGCAGAAGGTGAACGCGCTTGCAGCAGACCTGCAGGGAGCGACCGCTGCGATCATTGGCACCTTTACCGCGATGACCGCGGACAAGGACATCGACCTGCGTAAGACGGTGCGCAACGCCGGCGGCAAGTACAGCGTGCTGAAGAACAAGCTGGCTCCCAAGGCTGGCGCGGGCACCAAAATTGAGGGCGCTCTCGGCGGCCTGAAAGGTGTCAGCTCTATCGCGTACACCTCGGGCGACCCAGTCGCTCTGGCCAAGGCACTGTCGGCCTGGGTGAAGGACAACTCGCAGTTTACCTTCAAGCTCGGCATCGTTGACGGTCAGGTCCTCAACGTGTCGGAGGTGCAGGCGCTGGCGACCATGCCTGGCAAGGAAGAGCTCTTCGCCAAGCTGCTCTGGCTGATCAACGCGCCGGCACAACGGCTGGTCACAGTGCTCAACGCCACGGGCCGCGATCTTGCGATCGTCATCAACCAGGGCGTCGAGAAAGAAAAGTTTGCAGCAGGCCCCGCGCCCAGTGCGGCAGCTCCGGTCGAGGCGGCGCCTGTAGCAGAAGCTACTCCGGCAGAAGCCGCTGCTCCGGCGGCGGAAGAAGTTCCTGCCGCAGAGGCTCCGGTTGTGGAGGCTGCACCTCAGGTCGAGGCTGCTCCGGCAGCGAACACCGATGCCGATCCCGCTCAGCCGGAAGATGGCGCGGATTCGCAGGCAGGCGCGGCGGCAACCGAGGCTCCGGTCGAAGGCGCATAAGTTTCGCTCTTATTTCCCTGGAGGTGCGCAGTCTGGGCGCATCGGAAACCTTCCGGGAGAGCAAGGGCAGCCAAGGCAGCAGGACCGCTTTGGAGACGTAATCAGCACAACGAGTTAAGTACCACCAGATTGAACGAAAAGGAAAACACCATGGCAGACATTCAGCAGTTGGAAGACGCGATCGTTAGCCTGAGCCTGCTCGAGGCTTCGGCACTTGTGAAGAAGCTTGAAGAGCGCCTCGGCGTCTCGGCAGCGGCAGCAGCGGTTGCTGCGGCACCTGCAGGCGGCGGTGGCGCTGCTGCCCCCGTTGTTGAGGAGAAGACCGAGTTCACCGTGATCCTGAAGGATGCCGGCGCGAACAAGATCAACACCATCAAGGCTGTTCGCGAAGTGACGGCCCTTGGCCTGAAGGAAGCGAAGGACCTGGTTGACGGCGCTCCGAAGGCAATCAAGGAGAACGTTTCGAAGGACGAGGCAGCAGCGGTTGCCAAGAAGTTCGAAGGCGTGGCAACGGTCGAAATCAAGTAGTTCCGGCCAGCGGCTCCCGGCTTTCAACGGCCGGGAGCCGCTTCGTCGTGGTCTATTTGCATTTCACGTTGCAATTTTGTATATTTTGTGTTGGAAGAAGACCGCCCTGCGTGGGACTGCGTAACGGCGCGACGGTCAGCCCTGACGACAATCGAATCCTTTTCCGGCTCATGTGAGAGCCGGCCATTGCGAATCCCGGGCGGCGGGGGTTCACAGTGCAGTCTGGCAAGACCGTTCTCAGTCTTTGTATCGGCTGGGGCGGTGAAGTCCACGAGCGGCAGCAACCCTGAGGCGGGTAAACCTCAAAGGGCGGCAGTTATTAGCAGTATCCATGATCTAGTGCAAAAGCCGGTTCTTGCGCTCACGGGCATTCCTGTCCCTGTGAGCGATTTCGCGTCCCCGGAGAGACCTTCCGGCCAATCGCATCCTTCCGGCGTTTGTTTGTAACGGCCATAGGGCCAGACAGCAGCACGACAGTACCACACAGACTTTCGTATCACCAACGGGCATTCTGCCCACATCACTGCGCGCCAGGGTTCTCACCGAGGTAGAACTCCGGCAAACGACAAGCGCACATCACCCGCGGAAGAGCCGCCCACACGGTATCTTCCGGCTCTGAAATCCGGCACCGCATGAGAGATGCGGTATCGCGTGTTCCAGAGGCCTCGGCACGAACAAGGGGAGTCTACAACGTATGGCAAGCAATACCGAAACGCGCGCCCTCCGCAGCCGTCTCGATTTTTCGAAGATCCCAACCGCAATCCAGATCCCCAACCTGATCGAGGTTCAGCGCCGCAGCTATGAGCGCTTCCTGCAGATGGACAAGTTGCCGCAGGAGCGCGAGGATAATGGCCTCCAGTCGGTCTTTACCTCCGTCTTCCCCATCACCGACTTCCGCAACGTCAGCGAACTCGAGTTCGTCGATTACTCCATCGGCAACTGGGAGTGCAAGTGCGGCTACCTAAAGGGCCTGAACCACCTGCGCACGGCCTGCGTGAACTGCGGCCACATGGTCATCACGGACCCCTTCCACCCGGGCGACGTGCTGTGCCATTTCTGCGGTACCTACAACAAGAACACGCCGGACTTCTGTACCAAGTGCGGTGACCCGGTGGGTCTGCAGCTGAAGTACGACCAGGCGGAGTGCGAAGAGCGCGGCATGACCTACGCAGCTCCGCTCAAGGTCACCATCCGCCTGAAAATTTACGACAAGGACCCCGAGACGGGCGTGAAGACCCTGCGCGACATGAAGGAGCAGGAAGTCTTCTTTGGCGACATTCCTTTGATGTCGGCCAACGGTACGTTCATCGTGAACGGCACCGAGCGCGTCATTGTGTCGCAGCTGCACCGTTCGCCCGGCGTCTTCTTTGAGACGGCGAACAACCGCACCTACTTTCTCGGCAAGATCATTCCGTACCGCGGCAGCTGGGTGGAGTTCGAGTACGACCAGAAGAACATCCTGTACGTCCGCATCGACCGTAAGCGCAAGTTCCTGGGAACGATCTTCCTGCGCGCGCTTGGTCTGCGTACGGACGAGGACATCCTCAAGACCTTCTACACGGCCGACAACATCTCCATCCGCGACGGCAAGATGTACTGGAACGTGCCTGCTGAGGGCGCGACCAACATCGTTGGCGTGAAGCCGGCGAACGCCATTGCCGGTACGGACGGAGCCGAGATCGTTGCGGCCAGCCGCAAGATCAGCACCGCTCTGCTCGGCAAGATGCGCGCAGGCGGCGTGACCCAGGTGGAGGTGGCACAGAGTGACTTCGACGGCGCCATCTTTGCCGCGGACGTGGTCGATCTGACCACGGGCGAGCTGCTGTACGAGGCCAACCAGGAAGCCACCGCGGACAAGCTGCACAAGATTCTGCAGACCGGTTCGACTGGCTTCGAGGTCTTCTTCCCTGAGAAGGACGACGTCGGCAACATCATCACGAACACGCTGAAGCGTGACTCTGTGCGCAAGCCTGAGGAAGCTCTCATTGAGATCTACCGCAAGCTGCGTCCGGGCGACCCGCCGACGCTGGACACCGCGACCGCTTTGTTCGAAGGCATGTTCTTCGATCCGCGCAAGTATGACTTCTCGCGCGTGGGCCGCCTCAAGTTCAACATCAAGCTGTACGAGAGCCAGGACGCAACCAACCTGGACAAGCGCACGCTGACGCCGGAAGACTTCTACGGCACCATCCGTTACCTGCTCAAGCTGCGTAAGAACATCGGCCTCGTGGACGACATCGATCACCTTGGCAACCGGCGCGTTCGCGCGGTTGGCGAGTTGATGGAGAACCAGTTCCGCATCGGTCTTGTGCGTATGGAGCGCGCCATCAAGGAAAAGATGAGCGTGTACCAGGAGATGTCGACGGCGATGCCGCACGACCTTATCAACGCCAAGCCGGTCATGGCTGCCATCCGCGAGTTCTTCGGATCCTCGCAGCTGTCGCAGTTCATGGATCAGACGAACCCCTTGAGCGAGATCACGCACAAGCGCCGTCTATCGGCCCTTGGACCTGGCGGTCTGTCGCGTGAGCGCGCCGGCTTTGAAGTCCGCGACGTGCACCCGACGCACTACGGCCGTATCTGCCCGATTGAGACGCCGGAAGGCCCGAACATCGGCCTCATCTCGTCGCTGTCGTGCTTTGCGCGCATCAACGAGTACGGCTTCATCGAGTCGCCTTACCGCAAGGTGAAGGACGGTCAGGTTGTCGATTATGTTGCTGTGATCAACGCCGGCGAAAGCGGCTACCGCCAGGGCGATCCGATCGAGATCAACGAGGCGCGTGCACTCAAGGCGCAGCTTGCGAAGGACGGCAAGCGCATTCTTGAGACCGAGCCGTTCTCCTTCTACCTGTCGGCCTGGGAAGAGGATCGCCACACCATCGCGCAGGCGAATGTGGACCTCGACGAGAACGACAAGCTGACGGAAGACCTGGTCAACGCGCGCCGGCAGGGTAACTTCGTGCTTGTGCCCAAGGCCGAGATTGACTACATCGACGTTTCGCCAAAGCAGCTTGTCTCCGTGGCCGCATCGCTTGTGCCGTTCCTTGAGCACGACGACGCGAACCGCGCTCTGATGGGCGCCAACATGCAGCGCCAGTCGGTGCCGCTGTTGATGGCGGAGGCGCCGTTCGTCGGTACCGGCATGGAAGGCGTCACCGCGCGCGACTCCGGCGCTGTGATCCTTGCCCGGCGTAACGGCATCATTGACTCGGTCGATTCCGAGCGCATCATCGTGCGCGTTGAAGGTGAGCATCACCCCACGCAGCTGTCGCGCGAGGTTGGTTCGGACATCTACCAGCTCACGAAGTTCAAGCGCTCCAACCAGAACACCTGCATCAACCAGAAGCCGATCGTCCGCAAGGGTGATCGTGTGATCAAGGGCCAGGTCATCGCTGACGGTCCTTGCACGGAGCAGGGTGAGCTTGGTCTTGGCCGCAACGTGCTTGTCGGCTTCATGCCGTGGCGCGGTTACAACTTCGAGGACGCAATCCTTATCTCGGAAAAGCTGGTCCGCGAGGACTACTACACCTCGATCCACATCGAGGAGTTCGAGATCGAAGCGCGCGACACGAAGCTTGGACCGGAAGAGATCACGCGCGATATCCCCAACGTCTCCGAGCACGCACTGCGTGACCTGGACGAGTCGGGCATCATCCGCATTGGGGCCAAGGTTGGTCATAACGACATCCTCGTCGGCAAGGTAACGCCGAAGGGCGAGACCCAGCTGACGCCGGAAGAGAAGCTGCTCCGCGCCATCTTCGGTGAGAAGGCCGGCGATGTACGCGACGCCTCGCTGACGTGCCCTCCGGGCATCGAAGGCACCGTTGTGGATATCCGGATCTTCTCCCGCAAGGGCCAGGAGAAGGACGAGCGCGCGAAGTCCATCGAGCAGGAGCAGATTGAGAAGCTGGAGAAGAACCTGGCTGACGAAATCCGCATTCTGACCGACGAGCGGTTGAAGCGTCTCGAAGCGATCCTCGGCGCGAAGGAAGTGCAGGCTGACCTGCACGACGAGCGCACCAACAAGAAGCTGCTGACCAAGGGCGACATCCTTGATCGCGACACGATCGAGCTCATCAGCACGCGTAACCTCAAGCGTATTCGTTACGCCGACAAGGATCCGCGTGTGAACGAGCAGATCGACGAGATCGAAGAGATGACCTCGCGCCAGATCGACGTGCTGCGCAAGATCACGAACGAGAAGATCAGCAAGATGCAGAAGGGCGATGAACTGAGCCCGGGCGTCATCAAGATGGTCAAGGTGTATATCGCGATGAAGCGCCGTCTCTCGGTCGGTGACAAGATGGCAGGCCGTCACGGTAACAAGGGTGTGGTTGCTCGCATCCTGCCGGAAGAGGACATGCCGTACCTTCCCGATGGCACCCCCGTCGAGATCGTGCTGAACCCGCTTGGCGTGCCGTCGCGTATGAACGTCGGACAGATACTCGAAACGCACCTTGGCTGGGCTGCGCACACGCTGGGCAAGATGATTGCCGAGCAGGCTGCACAGGCTGAGAATGCGGACGAGATTCGTCAGATCTTCAAGGCGCGCTTCAAGGACACGGCGGCACTCGACCAGCTGCTGGAGCTGGACGACGAGATGACGGTGCGTGTTGCGGCCGGCATGAAGAAGGGCATCTGGTTTGGCACCGCCGTGTTTGACGGCGCGCGCGAGACTGAGATCAAGGCGCTGCTTGCAGCGGCCGGCCTGCCTTCGTCGGGTAAGACTGCATTGTTCGACGGCATGACCGGCGAGCAGTTTGAGCAGCCCGTGACCGTCGGCTACATCTACATGCTGAAGCTGTCGCACCTTGTGGACGACAAGATCCACGCGCGTTCCATCGGACCGTACTCGCTGATCACGCAGCAGCCGCTGGGTGGTAAGGCACAGTTCGGCGGACAGCGCTTTGGTGAGATGGAAGTGTGGGCACTGGAAGCATATGGTGCGGCATACATCCTGCAGGAGCTGCTCACTGCCAAGTCTGACGATGTCTTCGGCCGCACCAAGATCTACGAAGCCATCGTGAAGGGCGAGGCGGCGATCGAGCCCGGCGTGCCGGAGTCGTTCAACGTGCTCATCCGCGAACTGCAGTCGCTCTGCCTCGACGTCGAGCTGGTCAAGCAGGAGGATCTGAAGAAGATTCCGATGCTGCCCATCGCCGCCGCCGCTGATTAGTTGTCCGTGTCCGGTTGTCAGTTCTCAGAAATGGGAACTGACAACTGCTCACCGCTGAGAGTTTTGTGTTTTGGTATGCGGTCCACCCGAAGTGATCGCGACGCAGTATCAACCGCAGCAGAAGCCGCCAGAACAGCCATCAGTCTGACAACTGATCACTGAGAACTGACCACTTCGACGCTGCACGGAGACTAACTACATGTTCCGTTCGAGCCCCTTTGAACTGTCCGGCCCCATCACCGACTTTGACGCGATCCGTATCTCGCTCGCATCCCCCGAGAAGATTCGTTCGTGGTCGCACGGTGAGGTGACCAAGCCCGAGACGATCAACTACCGTACCTTCAAGCCGGAGCGCGATGGCCTGTTCTGCGCGCGTATCTTCGGACCCATTACCGATTGGGAGTGCCTCTGCGGCAAGTACAAGCGCATGAAGCACCGCGGCGTGATCTGCGACAAGTGCGGCGTGGAAGTCACGCTCAGCAAGGTTCGCCGTGAGCGCCTGGGCCACATTGAGCTGGCTTCGCCCTGCTCGCACGTCTGGTTCTTCAAGGGCCTGCCGTCGCGTATCGGCCACCTGCTCGACATCTCGCTGCGCGAGCTTGAAGCTGTGCTTTACTTCGAGTCGTACGTCGTCATCGACGCGGGTGACGCGCCCGTTAAGGAGCGCGAAATCATCAAGGACGAGACGCGTTTCCGCGAGCTCGACCAGCAGTACCGCCCCTCGGGCTTCAAGGCCATGATGGGCGCGGAAGCGATCAAGGAACTGCTGAAGCGTGTTGAGATCGAAGAGCTCGCCATTGAAATGCGCGAGAAGATGAAGGTCGAGCAGAGCCTGCAGAAGAAGCTGAAGTATGCCAAGCGCCTGAAGGTGGTTGAGGCCTTCCGCCGTTCGGACAACAAGCCCCAGTGGATGATTCTCGACGTGATCCCCGTGATCCCGCCCGAGCTTCGCCCGCTGGTGCCGCTCGATGGTGGCCGCTTTGCTACGTCCGATTTGAACGACCTGTACCGCCGCGTGATCAACCGCAACAACCGCCTCAAGAAGCTCATGGACCTCCATGCGCCTGAAGTGATTGTGCGTAACGAAAAGCGCATGCTGCAGGAAGCTGTGGACGCGCTGTTCGACAACGGCCGCCGTGGCCGCGTGCTGCGTGGCGCAAACAACCGTCCGCTCAAGTCGCTCTCTGACACCCTCAAGGGCAAGCAGGGCCGCTTCCGCCAGAACCTGCTCGGCAAGCGCGTGGACTACTCGGGCCGTTCCGTGATCGTGGTCGGACCTGAGCTGAAGCTGCACCAGTGCGGCCTGCCAAAGAAGATGGCGCTTGAGCTCTTCAAGCCCTTCATCTATCACCGCCTTGAGCAGACCGGTCATTGCACCACGATCAAGCAGGCCAAGGAAATGGTGGAGATGCAGGAGCCCATCGTCTGGGACATCCTGGAAGAGGTCATCAAGGATCACCCGGTCCTGCTGAACCGCGCTCCAACACTGCATCGCTTGGGCATCCAGGCGTTTGAGCCCGTGCTCGTCGAAGGCAAGGCCATCAAGATTCACCCGCTCGTCTGCACGGCCTTCAACGCCGACTTCGACGGTGACCAGATGGCTGTGCACATTCCGCTGTCGCCGGAAGCACAGGTCGAAGCATCGGTGCTGATGCTTGCAGCGCATAACATCCTGTCGCCCGCGTCCGGTCAGCCCATCACGGTGCCCACGCAGGACATGGTGCTTGGCCTGTATTACCTGACCAAGGCCAAGGTTGGCGCCAAGGGTGAAGGCCGCGTCTTCGCCAACATTGAAGAAGTGCTGATGGCGCTTGAAGCCAAGCAGGTGGAGACGCTGTCGCCGATCCGTCTGCGCTACACCGGCCCTGTGCTGGACCTTACGACCGCCTACGACGATCAGGACCTGACGCACACCGAGGTGGTGGAGTACAACAAGCAGTTCATCTCCACCACGGTCGGACGCGCCATCCTGAACGACGCTCTGCCTGAGGGCATGCCGTTCGTGAACGGCTTGCTCAAGAAGAAGGGCATCGGCCAGCTCATCAACTACTGCTACCTGAACCTCGGCCTTGAAGTCACGGTGAAGGCGCTGGATCGTATCAAGGAGCTGGGCTTCCAGTTCGCGACGCGTTCGGGCCTGTCGGTCGGTCTCGACGACATGGTCATCCCGGAGTCGAAGTACACCGTTGTGCACGAGGCCGAAAAGCAGGTCATCGCGGTGCAGCAGCAGTACCTCGACGGCGCCATTACCAACGGCGAGCGTTCGAACAAGGTCATCCAGATGTGGTCGGGCGTTACCGAGCGCGTTGCGGACGAGATGTTCAACAACATGAAGCGCGCGGACAAGGAGGGGACCATGAATCCGATCTACATCATGGCCGACTCCGGTGCGCGTGGTTCCAAGCAGCAGATTCGTCAGCTCTCTGGTATGCGTGGTTTGATGGCGAAGCCGAGCGGCGAAATCATCGAAGTGCCCATCACGGCTAACTTCCGTGAAGGCCTCACGGTGCAGCAGTACTTCATCTCGACGCACGGCGCGCGTAAGGGCCTTGCGGATACCGCGTTGAAGACGGCTGACTCGGGCTACCTGACCCGCCGGCTTGTCGACGTGGCACAGGACGTCATCATCACCGAGTCCGACTGCGGTACGAAGAAGGGCATCTACGTTACGCCGATTATTGAAGCCGGCGAGATCATCGAGCCGCTGCGCGACCGTATCATAGGCCGCGTTGTGACCGAGGCCTACAAGAACATTGACGGCGAGATCATCGTCAACGTGAACCAGGAGATCGACGAGACAAAGGCGACCGACATCCAGGCCGCCGGCGTGGAAAAGGTCAAGATCCGCTCGGTGCTCACCTGCGAATCCAAGCGCGGCGTGTGCAAGCTCTGCTATGGCCGTAACCTTGGCTCCGGCAAGATGGTCGAGATGGGCGAAGCCGTCGGTGTGATTGCGGCGCAGTCCATCGGCGAGCCCGGTACCCAGCTCACCATGCGTACCTTCCACGTCGGTGGAACGGCATCGCGCGTTTCGGATTCATCGCGCCTGGATGCCAAGAACGCCGGCACCGTGCGCTACCTGAACCTGAGCACCGTTCGCAGCAAGGAGGGCAACCTCGTCGCCATGAACCGCTCCGGCCAGGTCACCATCATTGACGACAAGGGCCGCGAACGCGAGCGGTACCCCATTGTCTACGGCGCAACGCTGCGCGTCGAAGAGGGTGCACAGGTTGAAATCGGCACCACCATCGGTGAGTGGGATCCGTACACTTACTCGATCGTTACCGAAATCGGCGGCACGGTTCAGTTCAAGGACCTACAGGAGGGTGTGACGCTTAACGACGAAGTCGATGAAGTCACCGGCCTCTCGCGGCTCGTCGTTGCCGATGCTCCCGATGAAAAGCGCCAGCCGGCGCTGCTCATTAACGGCAAGGACGGATCGAAGAAGCGGTACCTCATGCCGAGCCGCGCATACCTCATGATCGCGGACGGAGAAGAGGTTCAGCCCGGCGACATCCTCGCCAAGATTCCGCGTGAGTCCACACGTACCAAGGACATCACGGGTGGTCTGCCGCGTGTTGTGGAACTGTTTGAAGCGCGTAAGCCGCGTGAAACGGCCACCATCGCCGAAATTGACGGTGTGGTTCGCTTCGGTGACGTGGTCAAGGGTCAGCGTAAGATCTACATCACCGGCGACAACGGCGAAGAGCGCGAGTACTCCGTACCCCGCTCCATCTACGTGAACGTGCAGGAAGGCGAGCGTCTGGCAGCCGGCGAAAAGCTGTTCGACGGCCCGCTCAACCCGCACGACGTTCTCGCCGTGCTGGGTGAGCAGGAACTGCAGCGCTACCTGGTGAACGAAATCCAGGAAGTGTACCGCCTGCAGGGTGTGGCCATCTCCGACAAGCACATCGAAACCATCGTGCGGCAGATGCTGCGCTGGGTGAAGGTGGAGGACGTAGGCGATACCAACTTCCTGATGGAGCAGCAGATCGATCGCTTCCGCTTTGACGCGGAGAACGATCGTGTCACCAAGGAAGGTGGCCGTATCGCTACCGGCCGTCCGCTGCTGCTGGGCATCACCAAGGCGTCGCTCTCGACCGACAGCTTCATCTCGGCCGCCAGCTTCCAAGAGACGACACGCGTCCTCACCGAGGCGTCCATCAACGGCGCCGTGGATACCCTCCGCGGTCTGAAGGAGAACGTCATCGTCGGCCGCCTCATCCCGGCCGGCACCGGCATGGAGTACTACCGCAACGTACAGCTCAGCCCAGAGCTTGAGGAAGCGGCAGCAAAAATCCAGCAGGAAGTCCAGGACGCGCACGACGCCGAAGAGCGGGAGCTCGAAGCGATGCGCATGGAAGGCGAACAGGAAGAACTTGCCGCCGAATAAGCATTGCATGCAGCAGACGCGCCTAAGGCGCCAAAACCAAAGGCCGACTCGAAAGAGTCGGCCTTCTTTTTATGTTTGTCATCCCGCAGCGAAGCGGAGGGATCTGCTTTCTGTTCACCGCAAATGAGGGTGCCCACCTTCGCGAAGCTAAGGTGGGTTCATCAATCGTTAGCTCTTCTTCAGTGCAGCCTCAATCGCCGCGATCACTTCCGGCGAATCCGGCTTCACGGCCGACTCAAAGCGGTTCACCGGTGTGCCGCTGCGTCCAATCAGAAACTTTGTAAAGTTCCACTTGATCTCGCCGCCAAACGCCGGATCGGTCGTCTTGTCTGTCAGGTACTGGTACAGCGGCGTCTTGTCCGCGCCCACCACGCTCACCTTCGACATCATCGGAAACGTCACGTGGTACTTGTTGTTGCAGAACGTCTTGATCTCCGCCTCGGTGCCGCTCTCCTGGTTGGCAAAGTTGTTCGCCGGAATGCCCACAATCACCAGCCCCTGCGCCTTGTACTTCTCATACACCGCCTCCAGCGCCGTGTACTGGGGAGTAAACCCGCACGCACTCGCCACATTCACCAGCAACAGCACCTTGCCCTTGTACGCGGCCAGCGTGGTCGGATCGCCATCAATCGTCTTCATCTTGTAGCTGTACACCGCGTTCGGCGTCCCCGCCTGGGCCGCCATCGCGCACCCAAGCAACATCAGCATCATCCGTTTCCGCACAGGCATTCTCCTCTTTCACATCATCGGCAATCGCAGCTAGTATAGAGCCCTACACTACACCAATGCTGTGATTTGAATTGTCATTTCGGCAGCTCCGCTTAAATGACCGATGATTGCAACAATCTTGCGTTATTGCCTAACTCGTCTCATCGTGTTCGGAATCGTTAGCCGTAAGGTACTGAAGCCCTACGGGGTGATTCGATGAAATCTCCGGCTCATCGACTGTATAGGTGTAGTGACCTTTGTTGATTTTCCTCTGAGCGAACTTGAAGCACCATTCGGGGGCAGTGAAACTCTCAGAGCGGGCCTTTTCAAGCCGTTTCATTAGCGGTTGGACGTCGGTTTCGAACCGGTCGAAACCCTTGTGGTATGAAATGTCGCCAGCTTGGCGAAAGCGATCCTGAAGATTCTTGAACTCTCCGGCAAGCCTGCAGCATTGATCTAGATGTCGATCAAGCTTTAGCGCGGCATATATCGCTGGTAATAAGCCCGCGAGGAACGAACACAGTGCTGTGACGGTTCGCAAAGATGCTGCGTCGGATCTGGTTAGAACGCTCCAAGTGCCTAACGACCCGCAAATAAGCGGAACTACGAGAAAAGCAGTCTTGATGAATCGACAAAATCTCAGCCAGATGAAGAACGTAGTGGACGTGTATAGACACGTGTCCACCAAACGAAAGCACTCTTTGCGGAGAGACTCAGAGCGAGGGTCCATCAGTTCAACGGTACATCATCGCCAAAGATGTTGCGCCATTCCCACCATGCGTCTGTATTTTGAGCCGCCGCCTCGTACTCGCACCCCTTAACAGCTCGATCGTATGCTGAATCAGCGCGGCTCTTCCAAGCGTTCCCCAAAGAGATTGTTTCGTAGGTGACGGGTAAGAAAATGTAGCCGTTCTCTTTCTTTCTTAAATATTCGAAGAAGTCCCGAGCCATCCAATCGTAGTAGAGGTAAGATTTACCCCGGTGTTGCCACCCAGAGATAAACTGCTCGGCCAAAAGCTCGAACCAAAAAGACTTCATCGGTACATTACAGTTCGTCTGCCACTTTTTCAGCATTCGAACTAAGTGTCGAGTATTTCCTGAGCTATTTTTGTCAGATGTTTCTAGGTTTGATTGCTGACTCGCCGGGTCGACGCGTTTATAACTCCCGCCACTATTTGTGTCGCAGATGTCGTATTGACCGCTGTATGTGAGAAAGCAAGGAGCGAGTTCGACGCTTTGAGTGGAAAAGGGAACGAGCACGATTTGTCCGTCCGCGGACATCTCAGTTCTGCTGTAGCATCTCGCTAATACTCCTTTGACTTCTTGAAGAAGCTGCGACTGCTTATTTCCATTTTTTTTGTCAAAGCGGTCACGAACGCTTTGAGGAAGTATGAACATTACATCGATATCCCTTGGCGGTCTGACCCTCGTCTTTCTTGCCCAAGACCCTATGAGCAAACTGTTTGCTGTATCTGAAGCTGTTCCGTAGTAGTAGGAGTTTAGGCAACGCCGCACGCCATAATGGTTCCTGGTGCCATCCTCAACTTGTTTATCAGTAAGCCTAATATTTTCTAAGAACGTTTCGAACCGCTGGCTGACCGTCATCCCATTAACCGCCTCGGAACTTACTCTCTCACAAAACACCAGTCGCTAATCCAAAGAAAACCGGGCCATTCGTCCAGATGGCGACTCGCTAGAATGGAGCATTTTTGAGTTTAAAATGCAGTCGCTTCGTGCCGTTCATCAGCGCACTTTGCCCTCGAAGCCGACGCCTCCATGCTCTCCACAGCCCGACCGGATATCTGCCTGCGGGGCTGAGTGACGAACACACTGGAGACAATCGCTCGGTTTGCCGTTGAGATCGTCATCTGTGCCCTTGCGGGGTTTGCGCTGCTACGCCTCATCGGCAAGGTGTCGTTCCTTCGGCAATGGCTGGCATACGATGATGCCGTTTCGCTTGCGGCGTCATTCCACAGGCGACGCTGTCTAGTTCAGCCGGAAGATCGCCGCATTCAGCGCAGTCGCAAACAGCGTCCACGCGAGGTACGGCATAAGCAGCAGCGAAGCAGTCCTGTACAGTCTCCAGGCCACGACGATAAGGCACGCAAGCGCAACATCGAGCAGCACGATCACGAGCAGCGCAGCGCCAATCCGGTGGAACGCGAAGAACGTCGGCGTCCATACGGCATTGAGTAGCAGTTGCGCGGCCCAGATCATGAGAGCGTTCGTGCGCGCAGGGCTGGCCGGGCTCTTCCAGATGAGCCACGCAGCCACGGCCATCGCGATGTACAGCACCGTCCACACGGGCCCAAAGACGTCGTTCGGCGGATTGAAACTGGGCTTGGCCAATGCCGCATACCACGTCGGGATGGACGGCATGGTCGAAAGCGCGCCGATGAATCCAACGGCGAGGCACAACAGCACAAACGCTCCAAGCACAAGGTACGGTCGCATCGTCCGATCATAGGCCGTTCTGCGTGAGCGATGCCATCGTCTGCGACGCGTCCATTGCGATGCACAGCTCGACCAGCTATCCTGCGTGCGGGGGCTGCTGTGGCGAACACACTGGACACAATCGCTGGGTTTGGCGTTGAGATCGTCATCTGTGCCCTTGCGGGGTTTGCGTTGCGGCGGCTGGTGGGCAAGGTGTCGTTTCTGCCGCAACGTCTGCATCTCGTCCCCTTCAATCGCGGCGTCGTGCTCTTCGGCGACACGGTCGAGCGCGTCGTCGAGCCGGGCTACCGCTGGATCAAACCCGGACGCACGCTGGTTCCCATCGACATCCGCAAGAAGCCCTTCCAGGTGCCCATTCGCGAGCTGGTCACGGGCGATAACGGCGCGGTCCGCATCTCCTTTGGCGGCGAGTACCGCGTGATCGATCCGGCGCTGTACGTCACCGAAAGCGCCGACCCCTTTGGAGCGCTCTTCGTCGCCCTGGAGCGCGTCATCCCATCGGCCATCGTCGAGTTCGACACGGACACGGTTGTAACCACGCCCACGCTGCTGGCTGAGCGCGTGAAGGAACTCATCGAGCCGCGCGCCATGCAGCTCGGCATGCACATCACCTTGCTTGAGGTGTCGAATGTGGTTGCGCTGGGCTGGGTGCTGAAGCCGACTGAGTTGTAGCCACGGCTAGGCAAGACCTTTGCGAAGGCGTTTGTTCGCGTACATCGCCGTATCAGCCTGCTCGATCAGTTCCGCCAGCGACTCGTCCGCCGTGTCGCTGGTGACGACACCATAGCTGAACGCCAGCGAGAACGACCGATCGACAGCCTTCGCAGTCGCTTCTTCCAGCCGCTCCAGCGCCACGGCAAAGTCCTGCGCCTTGTTCTTGGCGGCAACCACAAACTCATCGCCTCCAACGCGGCCAATGATGTCGGTCTCTCGGAAGACCTGTTGCAGATGCTCGGCAAGCTCGCGCAGGAGTTCGGAGCCGTCTTCGTGGCCGAGTTCGTCGTTGATCTGCTTCAGGTTGTCCACGTCGAAGAAGGCGACGGTAAAGCCCGTCTTGGCGCGTCGAGCCTCGTTCAGCGCCTGCTCGGCCAGCAGATGGAATCCGCGCCGGTTGTAGACACCGGTCAGTTCATCGCGCAACGACAGGTTATGGAGCGCGCGTTCCAGATCACGGTTCTTGCGTGCGAGCACCATGACGAAGCAGAGCGCAACCGTGGCTGTAAAGGCGGGTGCGACGGCGACGGCGTAGTTGCGGCTGAGCACGTGAAGGACGATCAACCCCTCGCGCAGGCTGGCGATGAAGAACGGCAGCACAATGGCAGCCGGCGCGGCGATGCGTGCGGTTCTGCCCCCAATGCCGCGCTGCAGAAGGATGCTGAACATGCCATGCTCTGTCCGTCGCAGCAGGACCAGCAGCACAAGCAGGCAGAAGCAGACGAAGGTCTGCTTGGAGAGCTGGTTGCTGAGTGACCAGCCGGGCAGGCCGTCCCTGGTGAAGAAGATGGAGCCGGCGAAGCTGAGGAAGTAGAGGCATAGCAGAAGTGCGAGCGCGTCGGAAATGTGCGTGACGAACCTGCCCCGCATGACGAGCAGAGCGCATGTGACGCCGAAGAGCATGAAGCCGATGGTGGCCTGCATGGACATGCGGCCGGCGATCATGCCGCTTGGGTCAGAGGCGAGCAGCGTGTCGATGTTGCCCATGTTGACGCCAAGGAACTGGACGAAGATGAGTGCCGCGAAGAGGAAGACGAGGATGGCCACGACCTGACCCGCGCGGCGTGCAGCACGTGCATTGCGTGGGCCCGTGAGGGTGATGCTGGCTGCTGTCATGAGGATAAGCAGCGAGGTGTTCGCCTTCATCCCGTACCAGCCCTCGGGCATGATGCGTCCTAAGGGAGGGATGAGCCAGGCGCACAGCTCGGGCAATGCAATGCCGATGATGATGACGAGAGAGGCGTTCCGCAGGATGGCGTTTACCGTCAAGACAGCACGGTCAGGTTGACCTGGCGCTACCTGGCGATGCATGCCACTTCCTCCTCCGCCTTTGAGCGTGCTACAAAGCGCATTGCGTAGCGCCATTGTCGCAGGAATGGGCGACTCGACGTATCGCTTTTATCTCGGAGACCGCAGTGAAAAGCGCTCGCTTTGGCTGGCGAGCGCTTCTGTGTTTGCGTTATGTACGACTGGCGGTGTCCGCCGCCGTGGAAGTTCCACCGGGACGTCTGCCACCGAAGTTACCACCCGGCCAACCACCAGCCCGGTAGGCTGCTGTACCGGTACGGTTTTATACGCCGCGGGGTGCGCGTGTTTGAAGCCGGGTAGATGTCACAACGGCACTGCGCCGTGCTTGACGAGATAGTCGGGCCGAGGCGGCGCTGTCTCAGCCCTGGCCTTTGATCTTGGGCGGGAACTTCTTCAGCATTTTGTCGACCGCGATATTCATACGTCGTGTGTTGGTGCTGGCGTGGTTGCTCACTTCCGCGCTGGAGATGCCGCGGAAGATGAGCCGTTTGGTGTGGGTGTCGTAGACATCGACAACGAGTGTGCCGATTGGAATATCTTCGACGCGGGTGATGGCTGGGCCACCGCCCCATGGTCCTCCCCACCCGTAGAAGCCGCCGCCCCATCCACCATAGCCCCAGCCGGGACCGAAGCCGTTATAGAAGGTGGCGTACTCGCGCTGGGTGTGGACGTTGCCGACGGCGCGCACGGCGAGGTCGCAACTTGCCGGGATCTGAACGGGCGCAGGGCCCTGGTCGGTACGGGTGCGCACAATGCCCTGAGCGTTGGTCAGGCCGTTTCGCGTCAGGCGGTAGTTGAGCGAGTCGCGCAGGCGCGATTCCTGGAAGGGATCGGCGGAGTGGACGCGGTCGACGCAGAAGCTGTGATACTTCGAGAAGTCGGCGCTGTGGTCGAAATCGGTGCGAACCTGCTGCGCCAATGCAGGAAAGGTTGCGGCGGCGAGCAGGGCAAGAGCGCGGATGGGAAAGCGCATGTATGGAACTCCTTCATCGTATTGGACTGGTGAAGGGTCGCAGCAGATAACTGCCGATTCGCGCAAAGCTATGGCGTGTTGAGAGGTTGCCTCACTTATTCGAGGTGTCGCTCGGCGTCGAGGCGTTTGTCGAAGGCGGCTTGCGCATCGGTGATGGTCTTACGATACCCGGCAGGGTCGATCCAGACGGCTTCACCTTCCGTGGGCATGCGGGCGAACTTGCCGAGCAGGTTGAAGTAGACGCCGTGCGCGCCGAGGAAGATGTCGCATGGGAGGCTGCGTTGCGTCGCGAAGCCCAGCTCGAAGTCGTGCGCGATGCCGGGATACGAGGCGTGGTGCTGCGGGGTATCAAGCAGCTTGTAGTAGCTGAGCGGCGCGAAGCCGCCGACGATGACGACGTTGAGCGGCTTGCCGTTGGCTCCTTTGACCTGCATGGACCATGCGGTGCAGCCGCGGGTGTGTCCTGCTGTTTTGTGTGCGGTAAGGACTGTGCCGCCGAGTGCGACGGTGTCGCCATTGTGCAGGATGCGGTCGACGTGGACGGGCGCGAAGCCGATCACGTCGACGGCGCTGTCCCACTCGTGGCTGTCTCCGTCCTGCATGACGGAGACATCGCCGTCCATTACCATGACTTTTGCACCGGTTTCTTTCACGATCCCAGCGTTGCCCGCAGCGTGGTCGTAGTGCGCCTGGCTGTTGAGCAGGATGCGGGTGTCTTTCCAGTGAAAGCCGAGCTGCTCGACCGATGCGCGGATCTGCGCGGGTGATGTGGCGAGGTTGCCGTTGATGAGGATATTGCCCTTTGGCGTGACGATGAGGTACGAGGCGAGGTCTCGGCTGCCGACATAGTAGAGGTTGCCGGCGATGCGGAAGGGCTTGAGCGGCGTGGTCCAGTCGGGGTTGATGCCGGCGTGAAGCAGCGGCAGTGCAAGCAGGCAGAGCAGGGCGGCGGTGGAGCGATGCAGCCACTTCTGTAAGGAGGCCATAGCACTTGATATGCTTTTGCTGCCCCCGCTTTCAAGTAGGAATGACATACCGCACTGATAGAGTTGTGGATATCGCTTTGCCAGGGAGACCGTGTTGACGATGAAGCGCCTGCTGCCAGCTGTTGCCGTGTTGTCCGGAGCTATCTCTGCGTTTGCGGCAGCGCCGGCTGATATTTCGGGCACGTGGACCACGCAGACCGAAGTGCAGGGCATTGCGGTGAATGAGACGTGCGTCATCGCGGAGACTGCCGACGGGATTTTGTCGGGCACATGCGATACGTCGGGCGGCGTGTTCAAGATTACGGGTAAGGTGACGGACAAGCGGGTCACGTTTACGCATCCGGCTTTTTACCAGGCGCAGGATATGACGGTGTCGTTTTTCGGAACGCTGGACGAGCCTACATCGATCAGCGGCTCGATTGACATGCAGCCGATTAATGCGGGCGGGTCGTTCGCGATGAAGAAGATTAAGTAAGTTATGCATTTTGGGAGGAAGCCTATGAAGCATGCTTTTGGTTTGGGATTAGGGTTGGCGGTGTTGATGGCAGTTCCTGCGGTTGCAGCAGCGCCCGCGGCTGTGGACGTGACTGGCACGTGGACAGTCGCAGGCGAGGTGCAGGGTGTTGCAGTGAATGAAACCTGCACGCTGGCCCAGGCAGCGGATGGCAAGATCACCGGGACGTGCGATGTTGCCGGCATGGCAAAATACGACACGACTGGAACCGTGAAAGATCAGACCGTTGTGTTTGTGCACGGCGGCACCTATGAAGGCAACGCCCTGACCATGACATATACGGGCAAGCTGGGCTCTGACGGCGCATTGACTGGCACGGTGGATGTCGATCCGTACAGCGTAACGGGCAGCTTCAGTGCGAAGAAGGCTGACGCAGCCGCCAAGTGATTCTGTGAACGGCATGCATAAAGAAGGTCTGCCGTGTGCGCTAGGCCCTTGTGCTATGCGCGTGGCTGCAGTGCTTACTGGTTCGCTGGGTCGATGGTCGCCGGCGTGAAGGGAACAGGCGGCGTTTTGAAGACATCGTTGAGGACGGCTGCGAGGCGGAGACCTGCGAGCTCAAGCTGGCGGTCGATGACGACGATGTTGCGCTGATAGTATGCGTCGTCGATGTCGGCGCCTTTGGGAACGATGACGGCATCAGCGATGGCTTTGGATTCGTTGGTCCAGTCGGCCGGGTTCAGGCTGCCGACGGTGACCTTGTTGGCCTTGATCTCGGCTTCGAGCATCTCGATATATTGCGGATCGCGCAGGTTGCGGTGTTCGATCAGATGGCCGTCCCAGATGTTATGCAGGTTGCACTTGCCGGAGGTGCTGCAACTGGGGCTGCCGAAGGCGGTGACTGGGATGGTGTTGCCGCCCTGCTCGACACCGGTGGCGTGCAGTGGCTGATGGATGTCACCCACGAAGTGGATGAGGAACTTGAGCGATTCGGCGCGTTCGGAGGGATCGACCTTGGGATCGGCGATGCGGCTCTCAAAGAACAGGATGCGATCGGTTGCGCAGTCGCGCCACTTGTCGTTGTAACTGCCGGCTTTTACGCCAGGCTGGGTGGGGCAATCGCGGTCGCGGTCATAGGTGGTCTTGTCCGCGGGCATGTCCACGAAGTGCCAGCCGGTGGTTTGCGCCACAAGAGGGCGATAGACGTCGGCCCATGAGGCTACATCGGCCATGGTTTCAGTACCCAGGAGTGACGTGACGTTCTGGCGGGCAACGGGTGTCAGATGGTCCCACGCGACGTCAGCGACCAAGCGATGTCCCTTCTCCCACCAGGCGTTGGCGGATAGGGGTGCGAGCAGGGCGACGAGGGTGACGGCGGCGAGGAACTTACGCATGCGTCCAGCATAAACGCAGTTGCGTTGCGGTTTAGAGAACACGGTAGCTACAGAACGCGCCAAGCTACAGAACGCGACGGACCAAGTTGCGGACGGTCTCGCAGACGACGCCGTAGACGATGTGGGTGGCCATTTCGCTGCGGCGCTCGCGGCCGTCCTGCTGCTCCGGCGTCGCTGAGAGCCCGAGAGCTGGCAGAGCGCCTTCGTGGGTGACGGCCATGAGGGTGAGGCCGAAGGAGCTGCCTCCCTTGGCTGTGACGGAGGGGTAGAGCTCTGCCATGACGCCGTAGGCTGCGCCGGTGAGCGCGCCGAAGCCCCAGTGAATGCCTCCTTCGACGGCCTTCTTCTGCGTGGTTTCGGTGTGTGGCTGGCCCATCTTCTCGGCGAGGACGGCTGGCGGTTCGGGTTCGCCATGGACGCGCGGCGGGTAGATGCGTTCGGCAGCGGTCTTAGCAGCAGTGGCGATGAGGCCGCCGATGAGGCCGGCGATAGCACCCTTGATCAGGTGCTGCGTGGGTCGTGCGAGCGGTTTTACAGTCTTAGCCATAGCATGCGGTGAGACGCGGTGGTTGCGGCACGGGTGGTCTGCTCATGTTGACCGGAATGAATCGTTTGGAGAGATGGCGCATTTAGAATGGATGGACGGCTGTACGTTTTTTGAAGCGCAACAGCCCGGAATAAGATCGGATCTCATGTCGAACCTTACAACTGCTATGACGCGTGACACTGTCATTCTTGGCTCAGGCTGCAGCGGCCTTACCGCTGCCATTTACACGGCGCGCGCGAACCTGAAGCCGCTGGTGATTGAGGGCCACGAGCCCGGCGGCCAGCTTTCGATTACGACGATGGTGGAGAACTTTCCCGGCTGGCCGGATGGCGTGCAGGGACCGGAGCTGGTGGAGAACATCCGCAAGCAGGCGGAGAAGTTTGGCGCCGAGATCGAGATGGGGCATCTTGTGAGCGCGGACCTGTCGAAGTCGCCGATTGAGCTTAATTTCGGCAGCAAGGTTGTGCATACGCGGACGCTGATTGTGGCCAGTGGCGCCAGCGCGCGATGGCTGGGGCTGCCGAGCGAGCAGGCGCTGATTGGGCACGGCGTGTCCAGCTGCGCGACGTGCGACGGCTTCTTCTTCTCCGGCAAGGAGATCTGCGTGATCGGCGGCGGCGATTCTGCAATGGAAGAGGCGATCTTCCTGACGCGGTTCGCGACAAAGGTGTATCTGATTCACCGCTCCGGCAGCTTCCGCGCCAGCAAGATCATGCTGGAGCGCGCGATGGCGCATCCGCAAATTGTCTTTATGACGAACACGATTGTGGAAGAAGTGCTTGGCGTGGAAGAGAAGGAAGTGAGGGGCATCCGCGTGCGGAATACCGTCACCGGCGACGTGAGCGAGATTGGGCTGAGCGGCTTTTTCCTTGGCATCGGGCACAGTCCGAATGCGAAGTTCTTCGACGGCCAGATGGACCTGGATGAGGATGGGTACATCAAGAGCACGGATACCGTGTTCACGACGCTGAACGGCAAGGTGATTCCGGGTGTGTTTTGCGCAGGCGATGTGCAGGACCGGCGCTACCGGCAGGCGATTACGGCCGCGGGTTCCGGCTGCATGGCTGCGCTGGAAGTGGAGAAGTATCTGGAGGAACACGGCCGGTGAGGTACGTTACTCGATGGGAAGAGGCCGCCTATGCAGGCGGCTTTCTCGTTTAGAAGGATGCCGAACCCATTCCTCGGTCACAAAAATACTTTGCCCGGTTAAACAATCCAGCGGCGGGCCTCGTCAGTAGTTGCAGCGTTACCTCCGGGCGACCCTCCGGTATCGAGCAACACTGAGAGCTGACCATGAATCCGAAGACGTTTTTCAAACACGCTACGCGCCTGAGTGCCGTAGTTCTATTCTGCGGTTTACTGAGTGCGGTCCCCGCGCATGCGCAGGGCCGCGGCATGATGACACCTGAGCAGCGGCAGGCTCAGTTCGATGCGATGGTGAAGGCTGTCGATTTGACGCCGGACCAGGTGACCAAGGTAAAGGCGATCCAGGCGGAAAGCCAGAAGAAGATGGAGGACCTGCGTGCCTCCGGCGGCGATCCCCAGGACATGCGTCCGAAAATGATGGAAATCAACGCGGATCAGACGGCGAAGATCAAGGCCATCCTGACGGATGAGCAGAAGCCGAAGTATGACGCGTTCATAGCGGCGAACCGTCCGCAGCGCGGTGGTGGCGGCGCTCCTCCGGCACAGTAATCATGTTTCCTCTCAATGGAAGGGCCGCCCAATTGGGCGGCCTTCTCTCATTGAGGCTTGATGCTTTCTTTATGGAAGGTTCAGTAGCCTTGTGGTTGCTGCTTGTGTCTTCTACATGAGGTCTTCTTGCCACACTTGAGCCAAGTCGTTTCTTCACCAGCTGGCGTGCTAGCCGTGCTAACGTTTGCCGCCTACCTTGAGGTGCAGGGAGATGCCTGTTTTCAAGCCGGTCTCCGTCACTCTCCAGGGGCAAAACAGATTGGCTTGTTCGTCGCAGGGACTGTGGTGCTCGTTTGCTACAGCTTGTTCCTAAATTCCTCGCCGATAGATTTCGGCAAGCTCCTGGGAATCTATGTCGTTCTTTTCTTCCTCGTGGCCCAGGTCGTTGCAAAGCTGCAATTCCATCAATCGCCCAGCAAACCCATTTACGTTGGCGGCTTCTTCATCCTGGCCGGGGGATTGATCATGACGTTATGGAGGGGCTGATGCGAAGCTTTATCCAGAGAGGCGCAGCGTGCTGATAAGAGCGGCTAATGCGGCGGGTTGATTGCGGCGGCTTGGATAGTAAAGAAAGTAGCCGGGGAATGTTGGGCTCCAGTCCTGGAGCACCTGGATGAGGCTGCCCTGTTGAAGCAATGGCAGCATGGAATGTTCCATGGACATGCCGATACCGATGCCCTGGAGTACAGCCTGAATGACAAGTTCGGTGCTGTCGAACGAGAGCGGACCTTGCGGCAGAACGGTCAGCGTCTTCCGCCCTTTTTCGAACTCCCAGCGGTACATGCCGTTGGAAAAGCGGAAGCCGATGCACGGATGATCTTTGAGGTCCTGAGGTACTTTCGGCGGCTTGTGCTTTGCGAAGTAGTCTGGCGAGCCGACCAGAGCGAGACTGAGGTCTGGGCTGACGCGGACTGCGACCATGTCCTTCTGAATGAATTCGCCGATCTGGATGCCTGCGTCATATTCCCCTGCGACGAGGTCGACCGGGTCGTTCGATGTCGTTACGTCGAGGACAATGTCGGGATACGCGCTTGTAAATTGCTGGAGCCTGGGTATGAGGACCGCGAGGGCTGCGGAACGACTCGTGACAAGCCGCAGCCGTCCGGACGGCTTATTGCTGAGTTTGCGAACCCTATGGAGCGATTGTTGGATTCGCTCCAGGGCGGGTGAAACGTCCTGCAGTAGCGCGTTGCCGGCTGGTGTTGGAGATACATTCCGCGTCGTGCGGGCTAACAGTTGGAGGCCGAGACGCTTTTCAAGAGCGGTGATGGTGTGGCTGAGTGCAGATTGGGAGACGCCGAGGCGGATCGCGGCTCGCGTGAAGCTGCGCTCTTCCGCGACGGTTGAAAACGCGGCGAGATCGCGAAGATCGTTGCGCATGGATTCATGAATTTCCCTCATGATGGCATCCTTGTTAGGCGGTCTAGTTTCATGAGCGTAACAGGCCTAGACTTCAGGGTGTCGAGCGTCGGCGACAGAGTTGTGGGACGTCTCGCATGAGGTACACAAGGAGCAGGGCATGGAAATTCGTGAATTGGGAAAGAGCGGACTTAAGATTTCAGCCCTTGGGCTGGGTTGCATGGGGTTGAGCTTTGGGCTTGGTCCTGCGACGGAGAAACAGGAGGGTATCGCGCTCATACGGGCGGCATTCGATCAGGGTGTGACGTTTTTCGATACAGCCGAGGCCTATGGTCCTTACGCGAATGAGGAGCTTGTGGGCGAGGCTTTGGAGCCGTTCCGGGATCAGGTTGTGATTGCGACCAAGTTCGGTTTCAAAGAGGGCAAGCCGCTGAGCGGCATGGATAGCCGGCCGGAGACTATCCGGGCCCATGTGGAGGCTGCGCTGGGGCGGCTGCGGACGGACAGAATCGACCTGCTCTATCAGCACCGCGTTGATCCCAGTGTGCCGATTGAGGATGTTGCGGGCACGGTGAAGGAGCTGATTGCCGCAGGTAAGGTGAAGCACTTCGGCATGTCGGAGGCGGGTGTTGGGACGATTCGGCGGGCGCATGCTGTGCAGCCGGTGACTGCTCTGCAGAGCGAGTACTCGCTGTGGTGGCGGGAGCCTGAGGAGGAGATTCTGCAGGCGCTTGAGGAGCTTGGGATTGGGTTTGTGCCGTTCAGTCCGCTGGGCAAGGGCTTTCTTACCGGGACGATCAATGAGAATACCCAGTTCGACAGCACTGATTTCCGCAACGTCGTTCCGCGTTTTTCGGCTGATGCGCGTAAGGCGAACCAGAAATTGGTGGATGTGTTGGGAGAGATCGCGGACGGCAAGGGTGTGACGCGCGCGCAGATTGCGTTGGCGTGGCTGCTGGCACAGAAGCCGTGGATTGTGCCCATTCCGGGAACGACGAAGGTGCACCGGCTGGAAGAGAACGTTGCGGCGGCGGATGTAACGCTATCAGGTGACGATCTGCGCAGCATCGGCGATGCGCTGGCGGAGGTTGAGGTGGAGGGTGCTCGGTATCCGGCGCAGTTTCAGGCGGCTGTGAATCGTTAGGCAATGCTTGCGAGGCTCTGTCAGCTTGCGCTGATAGAGCCCTTATTTTGGCGGACTGCTGATGGAACCCCTTACACGTTAAAGAACGTAACTGGGGTTGGTGAGTTCCCTCGCAGTAAAGCTTTGATCGAAGGGTAATGCGGCCTCGAAGCTGCGACCTGGCAGAGTAACGGTTGCAACATTGGAGTTGCGCCTAACAAAGAAACGAACACTCGTGGAAGCGCCATGCTCTTTACGCTGTGAGTTCTTTCTTCTTTTTTCTGCCGCCTACTGCAAAGGCGATGCCGACGCTGAGTGCGTAGAGGACCAGCATGGGCGAGGCGAAGAGGCACATGCTGAGCGGATCGGGCAGCGGGCAGATGACAGCAGCGATGACGAAGATGATAAGGACAGCGTAGCGCAGGTGGCGCACCAGGAAGCGGCCGTCGACGATGCCGAACAGTGACAGGAAGAAGATGAGGATCGGCAGCTCAAAGGTGATGCCCAGGCCGAAGATGATGGAGAGGAAGAAGCTGTTGTAGTCCTCGATGGTGATGATGGGGTGGAACTTGTGGCCGAAGTCGCCGATGAGGACCTTCAGGGTGGCGGGCAGCACCCAGCGGTAGCCGAAGTATGCGCCTGAGAAGAACAGCGTGACCGTCGCGACCATGAAGGGTACGAAGTATCGCTTCTCTTTGGCGTACATGCCGGGCGAGATGAAGAGCCACACCTGGTACAGGATGAAGGGCGCGGCAATGATGGCGCCGCCGTAGAGCGAGGTCTTGAGGTAGAGGTTCAGCGGGTCGGTGGGGTGCGTGTAGTTGAGCGGGTAGTTCAGCTGGTCGATGGGGTGCGTGACGATCGCGAAGAGGCGCTCGTGAAAGTAGTACGCGACGATGAAGCTGACGGTGAGCGCGATGGCCGAGCGGATGAGACGGATGCGGAGCTCCGCGAGGTGCTCCATCAGGCTCATACCTGGCAGCTCGACACGATCGTGCACAGCTTCGCGCGCTTGTTCGATGAGGTCAGGCATGGGTCTGCTCGTGGCTTTCCGCTGGGATGGCGGGTTCATCGCTGCTGATGCCTGCGGAGGTGCTGTGTTCGGGCGGCTGGATACTGTGCTCGGGAATTGTTTCTACGCTGCCTTCTGGGATTGGCTCCGGTTCGATCTGTGATGAGGCGCCGTGGGTGGCGCTTTCGACCGGCAGGCCGGTGGAGGGCGGCATCATCCTGAGTTCGCCGGATTCGGCGATGGGTTCTGGCTTAAAGTCGGGCTCGGGGGCGTGGGAGGGTGGGCCGGCCATGGCTTCCACCTTGGCCTGGTGTTCTTTTTGCTCTTCGATGCGGAGCTCGTCTTCCATCTGCATGCGGAACTCGTTGGAGGCGCGGCGGAACTCGGCCATGAGCTTGCCGAGCTGACGCGCCAGCTTGGGCAGGTTCTTGGGGCCGAAGAGCATGAGGGCCAGCACAAAGATGAAGATGGAATCGCCGAGGCTGGGCATCGTTGAAACAAGAATAGCAAGTCAGCGTCAGCAAGTCAGCGTCGAGAACGCCACGACGTGCTTATTGCGGGCGGTCGCGGGTGAAGCGTTCGTCGAGGGGCTGGCGTTCGTCCCAGGTGGCTTCGGCTTCGTGCCACTGGGTGATGTTGGATTCGCCCTGCAGCCAGCAGAGCATGACGACGTCGTCGCCGAGCTGAAAAGGGAACTCAAGCAGGCCGCTGGAGAGGTCGCGTACTTCCACGCCGATCTCGGCAATCTCTTCCAGGGTGTCGCGGGCTTCGCTCATGGCGGTGGCGTGTTCGGCTTTGACGCGGGCGGCCTGGGGCAGATCGACGCGGAGGCCTCCGGAGAGGAAGATGGCCTGTGACAGGGCCTGCAGGGCGTGCTCGCGGACGGTGGCCACAGCGGCGGCCGCCTGCGCGCGCTGCAGCAGGGCGTCCAGGACCGGAAGGAGCGTCTGGGCTTCGGTCAGGGTAAACGTCCGCATGCACTCCTCCTTTGCGAGGGGGTTTGAGAAAACAGCCTGATTTCGCGGGCACTTACTCATTGGACGATGCGATGGAGGCTTCGGTCGCTTCGCCGCTCATTGGATTCATCGGACGAACGGCATACTACCTGAACTGACGGGGCAGTTTGCAAGTTACTTACGTTATGGGCCCCATCGTTCTTGACATAGCCCGGCGGCAGACGGTCTACTTAGAAGTGCCATGATGGAGCGCCTGAGATCGTTTCGAGAACTGTGCGGCGAGCACGGCATCGCCGTCACGCACCAGCGGCAGGTGCTGTACGAGACGATGCAGAGCATGCACGGCCACCCCTCGCCGGAGGAGGTGTTTGCGGCTGTGAAGCAGCGCATTCCTTCGATTTCGCTGGCTACCGTGTACAAAAACATTCATTTATTTGTGGAAAGCGGCGTGTTTCGCGAGCTTTCTATCCATCATGGGACGCTGCGTGTGGAGATGAACTCCGTGCCGCATCACCACATGGTGTGCAGCATCTGCAAGACGGTGAGCGATCTGCCGGATGGCGTGCTTGGCATGCAGGCGACCGAGACGGTCCTGCCGAATGGGTTTGTGGTGGAGCGCATCTCTGTGGATGTGATCGGGATTTGCCCGGTGTGCCAGAGTCGGCCAAACTAGCACCGCAGCGGATTTTCCTGCTGCCTTTCCTGCCTCCTTTCCCGTGGTGGATCGTCCAAGCCGGTACTGGGTGTTGCCAGTAACCATCCTGTTGCGGAGACGTCTTACCATCCGAATCATGCGACTGCTTTCCGCACTGCTGTTGCTGCCTTGCCTGCTGCTTGCAGGTTGCAGTGGTTTCTTCTTCAAGGACACCAGTTCCAGCGGGACCGGTACAACCACCGGCAACTACGCGTTTGTGGCGAATGTTGGTTCGAACACGGTCGCGGGGTTCGGTATTTCAACGGCGGGTGCGCTGTCCACGCTGTCCGGATCGCCCATTACGTTTAACACGGTGCCGACGGCACTGACGGTGAGCCGCAGCAACAACTTTCTATGGGTTGGCACGGTGTCGCAGATTTTTGGCTACAGCATTGCCAGCGATGGCACGCTGGCTGTGCTGAACAGCGGGAACGCGCTGGCGAATGCGAACTGCGTGGACATGCAAACGACGCCGGACGGCAAGTGGCTGATGGTGCTGGACGGGACCGGTACGTCGATCGATCTGTTCCAGATCAATTCTGATGGGTCGCTCTCGTCCGCGAGCGGGATTGGATTCACGCCGACGGGTACGGTGGTGCCGAAGCAGCTGCGCATTGCGGCCAGCGGCACGTTTGCGGTGGCCGACGTGGGCACGGCGGGTGAACTGGTGTTTGCCTTCAACACGACGACCGGTGTGTTCTCCTTGCTGACGCAGACTGCGCCGCCAAGCCTGACGAGCGACAACGGTATCGCTATCGACAGCACAGGCACATACCTGTACACGGCACGGTCGGGTAACAATGCGGGGCTGGTCGTGTTTTCCATTGCCGGCAATGGGGTGCTGACACCGACCACGTCCACTGTGTATACGGCGGGAGCGCAGCCGTATGCGGTCGTGCTGGATTCGACCGGTAAGTATGTGTACGTGGCGAACCGCACCGATGGAACGATCTCAGGGTATGGAATTGGTACGAATGCAGCGCTGACCGCGCTGGCAGGATCGCCGTATTCGTCGGGAGTGAATGTGCAGTCGTTGGGTGTAGATTCCACAGGAAAGTGGCTGCTGGCAGCGTCGTATGCCGGATCGCCGGATCTGTCGTTATACGGCTTTGACAGCACCAACCTGGGACGGTTGTATGCGGTGAGCTCGACGAGCACGGGAACAAATGCGAGTGTGGTGGCGCTCTCGCACTAGGCGATGGCGCATGGGCTGCGATGCTATTCTCAAGCCTGCCGCATGTTGAAGCAGACCAAGGAAAATGCCGCACCTGCACGAGCGCTTGCCGCTGCTGCCCTGTTGCTGCCGTTGCTGTTGGCAGGCTGCGAGCGTTTCAAGCCGAAGGTGCTGACGCACTACGTGTATGTGACGTCGAAGGCTACGTTTCTGCGCGACCGGATTGCCGCCGTGTCCAACCGGACAGGCAACGTGGTGAATGGGCAGCGGCTTGAAATCCTGGAGCAGAACCGACGCTTCTACAAGGTGCGCACGGATGACGGCGCAGTGGGCTGGATTGATGAGCACGCGGTCGCGAATGAGAAGGTCGAAGGCGCGTTTGAGTCGCTCTATCGTGACCACCTGCGGGAGGCTCCGGCTGCGACGGGTGTCGCGCATGACGAGGTGTACCTGCATAACGCGCCGGGCCTGAAGACGGACCGGCTGTACCTGCTGCCTGAGGGCGAGAAGGTTTCGCTCTTGCAGCGCGCGAGTACCCCCAAGCCGCTGCCGCCGGGAACGCCTGCTGCTGTGGCAGTGGGCAAAGATGGCAAGCCGGACCCGAGTCTGCCGCCGCCTCCGCCGGCGATGGATGACTGGTGGCTAGTGCGGGACAGTCATAATCACGCCGGATGGATGCTGAACCGGATGATCGATACGGATGCTCCGGAGTCGGTTGCGCGGTATGCAGAGGGTCAACGGATCATTGCAACGTATGTGATCAATACGGTGACCGACCCGACGATTGAAGGTGTGAGCCAGGAGGTGCCGCAGTACGTGATGGCGCTGGGGCCTGGGCAGGCCGGGCTGCCGTATGACTTCAACCAGATTCGGGTGTTTTCGTGGAATCTGAAACGGCATCGCTATGAGACGGCGAACCGCGACAAGAACATTCTTGGGTATTTGCCGGTGAAGATCGGCATGGACCCTGGCACGCCTGCCCACGACCACCTGCCGGCGACCGGACCTGCGCCATCGTACACGTATACGGTGTTGGCAGCGGACGCCCCGATACCGCAGCTGGACCCCGCAACGGGCCGCTTTGTACCGGGCAAAGGACAGCTTGTGACGAAGACCTATCGCCTGGAAGGCAACATTACGAAGCGTGTGCTAAAGCCTGGGACAAGCGCGCCCACGGAGGCTCGACTTGAGCCTTCAGAAGAGAAAAAGGACAAGAAAGGGCGAAAGCGGCGCTGATTGCGCTGCATTTCGCACGTCCATTCACGATGCCTGTGGAACTATGGCTATCAAGGTAGCGTCTCATTTATATGCCGATAAGGACACACCATTCACCTACGAGGCGGCGTTTGCGGACCGCGGCGATGTGGTGTGGCGCGGCTGCAGCATGCATGTGTCCGTTCCGATGCCGTGCGCAGACGACGGATACGGCCGCCATGCCGGACCTGCCGCTTGAACGCACTGCGTCGATTCACGGTGTTGTGATGGACCAGGAAGGGAGCCTGCTGCCGGGCGCGCGGATCGAGATCACATCGCAGGACGTGTTGGATTCGTTCATTGAGACAGCGGATAGCGAAGGTGAGTTCCACGTACATGGGCTGCGGGCAGGAAACTACGGCATCCGCGTGCTCGATGCCGGGTTTATCAACGTCGATGAAAATGTGTCGCTGCTGGACGGCGAAGAGAAGGAACTGCCTGCCATTGCGCTGCACATGGCCGCGGCGCACTCGGACGTGACGGTGTACGCGACGAGCCACGAGATTGCCGTGGCGCAGGTGGCCGCGGAAGAAAAGCAGCGTGTGCTGGCTATCATCCCGAATTTTTACGTGGTCTACGACCGGCATCCCGCACCGCTTTCCGCAGGGCAGAAGTTCCACCTGGCGTGGCGATCGTCGTTCGATCCGGTTTCGTTTCTGGGAGCGGGCTTCAATGCTGGAATTGACCAGGCGACGAATTCGTTTCCGGGCTACGGGCCGGGCGCGATGGGGTACGCGAAGCGCTATGGCGCGTCGTTCGCGGATGGTGCGATCAGCACGTTTATCGGCGGCGCGATCCTGCCGGTCGTGTTCAAGCAGGATCCGCGCTACTACTACCAGGGGACGGGCACGGTGACATCACGCACGCTGCATGCGATCAGCAGTGTTGTGGTGGCGCATGGCGATAACGGCAAGCTGCAGTTCAATTACTCGAGCGTGCTGGGAACATTTGCTTCGGCGGGCATTTCGAATGCGTATTATCCGGCGTCGGACCGGAATGGCGCAGGGTTGACGATGCGGAATGCCGCGGAGGGTCTAGGCTTCGGCGCGTTTTCGGCCATCATGCAGGAGTTTGTGGTGCGGAAGTTGACGCCGCACCTGCCTTCGCTGAAGAAAGCTCCGGGAATGCAGTAGCGTGTAGCGCGGGCCTTCAGCCCGCAGAACATTGGCTATTGCGATCTGGGCTTCGCCCCAGGCTATTACAGCGCGGGCTTTCAGCCCGCATTAAGAGATGTTAGGCCAGTCCTGCGCGGAGCAGGTCGTGGATGTGGATGATGCCGTCGATCTGATTGTTGTGCAGTACGAAGAGGCTGGTGATGCCTTCGGCGTTCATGCGCTGGAGGGCTGCCTGCGCGAGCGTGTCGGGCGCTATAGTGCGCGGTGAGCGGCCCATGATGTCGCGTGCGGGGCGGTCTGTGAAGCCACTGGCGAAGGCACGGCGGAGGTCGCCGTCGGTGATGGCGCCGATGAGTGTGCCGCTGGCGTCGAGCACGCCGGTGATGCCGAACTTGCCGCCGGTCATGCGCACGATGGCCTCTGCAAGCGTTGCGGTTTCAGGGATGGTTGGGACTTCATTGCCGGTGTGCATCAACGCGCTCACACGCAGCAGGCGCGCGCCGAGGCGGCCACCGGGATGTAGGTGGAGGAAGTCGTCGGCACTGAATTGTGAGCGGCCGAGGAGGGCTACTGCCAGCGCGTCGCCGAGTGCAAGCTGCATGGTGGTGCTGGTGGTGGGCGCCAGCAGATCGCTGCATGCTTCTTCGCATTGGGGGAGTAGCAAGAGGATGTCAGCGGCTTTGGCCAGCGAGCTTTCTGCGTGGCCGGTGCTGGCGATGAGCGGCACGCGGAAGCGGCGGGTGTAGGCGACGATGTCAGACAGTTCGGCGGATTCGCCGGACCATGAGAGTGCGAGGACCACGTCTTCTTCACGGATCATGCCGAGGTCGCCGTGGCTGGCGTCGGATGGGTGGATGAAGTGGGCCGGCTTACCGGTGGAGGCGAGCGTGGCGGCGATCTTGCGGGCGATGTGGCCGCTCTTGCCGACGCCGGTGACGATGACGCGGCCGGGTGCTTTGGCAATGGTGTCGATGGCTTTGGTGAAGGCTTCGCCGAGCGGCCCAGTGAGGGCGTCACGCAGGGCGGTGAGGCCGCGGAGTTCGTAGGTGATGGTGTCGAGGGCGGCTTTTGTTGCTTCAGTCATGGGCGCTGTTGGAAGACTAATACCTGTCCTGCCGGACGGGCCTCCTGCGCGGAGAGCGGGCGTTTGCACGCCTTTTTACTGCTTCGCGTGGCCCTTCCGTTGGTCGGGATGGGAGCGTTCCTTGCAGTGATTTTGCCAGCTTGTCGAAGGCGATGAGTGTTTCTAGCAGGGCTGACATGTCTTTGAGAGCGATCATGTTGGGGCCGTCGCTGGGTGCGTGGTCTGGGTCGGGGTGGGTTTCGATGAAGACGCCGGCTACGCCGACTGCGACGGCGGCGCGTGCGAGCACGGGCACGAACTGGCGCTGGCCGCCGCTGCTGCCGCCGAGGCCGCCGGGCTGTTGTACGGAGTGCGTCGCGTCGAAGATGACGGGTGCGCCGGTATCGGCAAGGACGGGGAGGGCGCGCATGTCGGTGACGAGGGTGTTGTAGCCGAAGGTGGTGCCGCGCTCGGTGACGAGGACGCCGCCGCTGGTGCCGGCGAGCTTGTTGACGACGTTGGCCATCTCGGCTGGAGAGAGGAACTGGCCCTTCTTGACGTTGACGGTGCGGCCGGTGGCTGCGGCGGCGAGGAGCAGGTCAGTCTGGCGGCAGAGGAAGGCTGGGATCTGTAGGACATCGACAGCTTCGCTGACGGGCTGGCACTGCCAGCTTTCGTGGACGTCGGTGAGGCAGGGCAGGCCAAGGGTTTCGCGGATCTCGGCGAAGATGGGCAGGGAGGCTTCGAGGCCGATGCCGCGCTGTGCGTTGAGGCTTGTGCGGTTGGCCTTGTCGAAGCTGCTTTTGTAGACGAAACCGATGCCGAGCTTGCCCGTGATTTCTTTGAGGGCGATGGCGGTCTCAAGTGCGTGGGCGCGGCTCTCCATTTGGCATGGGCCTGCGATGAGGGCGAGTGGTGCGTGGTTGCTGAAGGTGACAGTGCCGATCGTGACGGTGTTCTGCATCGGTCTCCATGGTATCGGTTTGTGGGAACAGGGAACAGGGAACAGGGAACAGGGAACAGGGAACAGGGAACAGGCGGCTGACGGCGTAACTGTATTGGCGCGTGGGACGTACTGCTTGCGGACTACAATTTCGCTATCTGCCTTTGAAGGATTTCTGACCAATGCGTCGATTGCTTTCTGCTGTTGTGTTTTTGGCTTCAACCGCTGCGTTCGCGCAGGCTCCGCATTTGCTGCGGCATCCTTCGTTGTCGGATACGACGGTTGCGTTTCGCTATGCGGATGATGTGTGGACCGTGCCGCGTGCGGGCGGGGTTGCACGGCGGCTGACGTCGACGGCCAACATCACGGAAGGGCCGTTCTTTTCGCCCGATGGCATGACCGTTGCGTATAGCGCACGCGTGAACGGCAATGTGGATGTGTATACGGTGCCAACTGCGGGTGGGGTGGCGAGGCGCCTTACGTATCAGCCTGACGGCAACTACGTGGTGGGATGGACACCGGACGGCAAGGATCTGCTGGTGGGCAGCATGGAGAAGAGCTTCCGTGTGTTCTTTCAGATGTACCGTGTGCATGCCGATGGCAGCGGGTTGCCGGTGAAGCTGCCGTTACCGAGCGCTGCTGAGGCGAGCCTTTCGCCGGATGGAACGCATGTTGCGTACAACCCGTTTCTGCAATGGCAGGAGACGAGCTGGAAGCGATATCGCGGTGGGCAGACGCAGCCGATTTGGATTGCGGATTTGAAGACGCTGGACGTGGTGAAGGTGCCGCGCGAAAACAGCAACGATCGCTACCCGGAGTGGGATGGCGGCGGCGTGTACTTCCTGTCGGATCGCAATGGCGCCGAGACCTTGTTCCGCTATGACGTTGCGACGAAGGCCGTGAAGGAGCTGGTGCCGAATAAGGGCCTGGACATCAAGAGCTACAGCGTACACAAGGGCGACGTGGTGTACGAGCAGTTTGGCACGCTGCACACCCTGGATGCGAGCGGCAAGGATACGCCGCTGAATGTGCAGGTGGATGGTGATTTGCCCGCGCTGCAGCCGCACATTGCAAAGATCGCAGTGGAAGAGATTCAGAACATGAACATCTCGCCGACGGGTGTGCGTGCGGTGTTTGAGGCGCATGGCGACATCTTTACGGTGCCCGCGGAGAAGGGCGATGTGCGCAATGTAACCAATACATCGAACGCGGCGGAGCGCGAGCCTGCGTGGTCGAATGACGGCAAGCGTGTGGCGTACTTCAGCGATGCGAGCGGCGAGTACAAGCTGTACCTGCGCGACCAGAATGGGACCACAGCGCCGACAGTGATCGACCTTGGGCCTGATCCGACGTATTTTTATGCGCCGCGGTTTTCGCCGGATTCGAAGCGGATCCTGTTTACGGATAAGCGGCTGAATCTTTGGTATATCGACCTAGACCAGCCGAATGCCAAGCCGGTGAAGGTGGACACTGACTTACATGAGGGCTTTGGGCCGACGGGATTCAGTGCGAGCTTTTCGCCGGATAGTAAGTGGATTTTGTATGCGCGGTCATTGCCGAGCTTGATGACGGCGGCGTACCTGTACTCGACCGAGACGGGCAAGAGCACACAGGTCACCGACGGCATGAGCAACGTGACTAACCCGGTGTGGGATGCGGGCGGCAAGTACATCTACTTCACGGCGAGCACGGATATTGGGCCAGCGGTGGATGGCTTTGGGTTGAGCAGTTTGAATCGCACGACGACTGCGAGTGCATACATTGTGGTGCTGTCGAAGGATGATCCATCGCCGATTCCGCCGGAGAGCGATGATGAGAAGGCGAAGGCGGAGGACGATAAAAAGCCTGCTGCGACGGACGCTGCCCAATCGAATGAAAAAAGGCCGGATGAGAAGAAGCCGGGTGCGCCTGCGAAGCCTGCAGATGCGAAGCCGGCTGCGCCTGCGGTCGCGGCGACGAAGATTGATTTGGATGGCATTCAGGAGCGCATTCTTGCACTGCCTATCCCTGCGCGGAACTACACCACGATGTATCCGGGCAAGCCGGGTGTGCTGTTGTTGGGTGAGGGTGGCGCGGCGGCGAATGCGTCAGGAGATAGCGGGCCGTTGCGCAGCATCTGGCGCTTCACGCTGGAGACGCGCAAGACGGAGGATGTGCTGCACGGCGCGACCACGATGGTGGTGAGCTCGGACGGCGAGAAGATGCTGTACAACAAGGGGCCTGCGTTCTTTATTGCGGCCGTGAGTGACCTGAAGCCGGAGGCTGCTGACGGTACGCCGGGCAAGGGTTTGAACATGGGCGGGATGCAGGCACGGATTGACCCGCGGGCCGAGTGGAAGCAGATGTATGCGGAGACATGGCGCATTGAGCGCGAATTCTTCTACGATCCAGGCTTTCATGGGCTTGACCTGAAGAAGATCAGCGCACGGTATGCGGCGTATGTGGATGGCCTGAGCAGCCGCAGCGATCTGATGTATCTGCAGGAGGAGATGCTGGGCGAGATCACGGTGGGCCACATGTTCATCAGTGGGCCGCAGTCGCATAGCGATGCTCCCAAGGCGGGGATGCTGGGTGCGGATTACGCCATTGACCACGATCGCTACAAATTTGCGCATGTGGTGCGTGGCGGCAACTGGAGCCCTGCGCTGTATGCTCCGCTGACGCAGCCCGGCGTGAATGTGAAAGAGGGCGAGTATCTGCTGGCTGTGAATGGAACGCCGCTGCACGCGACGGATGATGTCTACGAGGCCTTTGACGGGCTTGCGAACCGGCAGACGACGATCACGGTTGGACCGAACGCGGATGGCACGGGATCGCGCGATGTGCTGGTGCTGCCAGTGGCAAGTGAGCGGGCGATGCGTGAGCAGGAGTGGGTGGAAGGCAACATCCGCACGGTGAACGAACTGTCGCATGGGCAGGTGGCCTATGTGTACATACCGAACACGGCCGGTGCGGGTTTTGACAGCTTCAACCGGTATTTCTTTGCGCAGACGGATAAGAAGGCCGTGGTAATCGATGAGCGGTATAACCAGGGCGGCGATATTGCGGATTATGTGATCGATGTGCTGAAGCGGAAGCCGATGCTCAACTACGAGTCAAGGCAGGGTGTTGCGGTGACGGAGCCAAGCGGAGCGATCTTTGGGCCGAAGGCGATGCTGATCAACCAGAATGCGGGATCGGGTGGCGATGCGATGCCGTGGTTGTTCCGGCAGGCGGAGCTTGGGCCGTTGGTGGGTACGCGGACCTGGGGTGGGCTGGTTGGGATTGGCGGATTTCCGCCGCTGCTGGATGGTGGCAGCGTGACCGCGCCGCGAACTGCGCTGTATGGATTGACCGGCAAGTTTGACGTGGAGAACATTGGTGTTTCGCCGGATGTTGAGGTTGAGGAGGACCCGAAGTCCGTTGCTGCCGGGCATGATCCCCAGTTGGAGAAGGCTGTTGCGATTGTGATGGAGGAGTTAGCGAAGCACCCTGTGCCGGTGTTTGCGAAGCCGGCGTACCCGAACTATCACAAGGCGGATGGGTTGGGGCGGTAGCGTTTTACAGGGAACAGGGAACAGGGAACAGGGAACAGGGAACAGGGAACAGGGAACAGGGAACACGGAACAGGGAACAGGGAACAGGTTCGACCGATGGATTAAAAGACAAGAGAACACAGCGTACGCAAAGGTCTCGCAGCGTACGCACGAAATGCTGCGGCGTTGCGGAATGTTGTGCCCGCTGTGTTCGTTTTCTATCTTTTTTCTTCGTTACTGGAAGAAGCTACGGATCGATTCGACGACGCGGATTTGTTCGTCTTCGCGGAGTTCGGGGTAGATGGGCAGAGCGAGGACTTCTCGTGCTGCCTTTTCGCTTTCGGGGAACCGGCCTTCGCGGTAGCCGAGGTCGCGGAGCGCATGCTGCAGGTGGAGCGGGACGGGGTAGTAGATTTCGCTGCCGATGCCCTGTGCGGTGAGGTGGGCGCGAAGGTCGTCGCGGCGCGGGGTGCGGATGACGTACTGGTGATAGACGTGGGTGCCGCGCGGATCGGCTGTTGGCAGGACGATGCCACCGTCTTCGACCTTGCCGGCGAGGCCTGACTGGTCGATGAGCTTGGCGTAGCGGGCGGCGACCGTGCGGCGATCTTCGTTCCACTGGGCGATGTATTTGAGCTTGACCAGAAGGACGGCGGCCTGGACGGTGTCGAGCCTGGAGTTCCAACCGACTTCGTCGTGGTAGTAGCGGCGGCGCATGCCGTGGGCGCGGAGGGCGCGGGCGCGTTCGGCGACGGCGGCTGCTTTTGCTCCGTTGCCGCGGGCGCCGAAGGTGGTGAGGCCGGCATCGCCCCATGCGCTGAGGTTCTTGGTGGGGTAGAAGGAGAAGGCTGCGGCATCGCCGAGCGCGCCGGCTAGCGTGCCGTTCCAGCTTGCGCCGTATGCTTGGGCCGCGTCTTCGATGAGCAGGAGGTTGTGCTGGGTGGCGAGGATGGCGAAGGCGTCCCAGTCGGCGCACTGGCCGTAGAGGTGGACGGGCAGGATGGCCCTGGTGTCCGGGTTGGCGGCGAGGGCTTCGGCGGCGCTCTGCGCGCTGAGATTGAAGCTGGCGGGTTCAATATCCGCAAAGACGGGGCGCGCGCCGACGCGGAGGATGCTGCTGGCGGTGGCGAAGAAGGAGAACGGCGTGGTGATGACGGCGTCGCCCTTGCCCAAGCCGAGCGCCTCCATGGCGAGCCACAAGGCGTCCGTGCCGCTGGCGCAGCCGACGGCTTCTGCGCCAATACTGGCGGCAACCGCGGTTTCGAATTGCCCCACTTCGCGGCCCAGAATGAACCTGCCGCCGGAGCAAACATCCGCTACGGCGAGGGCAATTTCATCGCCGACGGAGCGGTATTGGCGGCTGAGATCCAGCATGGGGATGGGTGCGGGGAGGGTTTGTTCGGGCATCACCGTTCCATGGTAGGCCATGGGGCACAGCTAGGAAACTTTGGTGGCCGGGCGAGACTGTGGGGCGTATTCTGCGTCTAAGCTCGGTAGCAGCGACAGTGGGCAATTACGCACGGCGATTCCGCTTGCCATTGCAGCAACATTGCTCGTATTGTGTTGGGTCTTGAGAGCTTTTGCTCTTTTACTCAACCGTGGACAAGACGGTCGAGCCGTCCGCGGTTATTTGTTGAGGCAGTAAACAGCACGCTTGTAGCGGTGCGAGAGGGAGATCGGCACGTATGGATTCCAAGCCGGCACAGAATATTCAGGACACCTTCCTGAACACGGTTCGCAAGGACAAGAGCGCCGTGACGATTTACCTGGTAAGCGGCGTCAAGCTGACGGGTAAGATTCGTTCCTTTGACAAGTACTCCGTTCTTTTGGAGAACAACGCGCAGGAGCAGCTGATCTTCAAACACGCCATTTCCACGGTAGTATCCACGCGTGGTGGCGTGGCGCACATGGAGCGGCCGCATACCCCTGGGTCTCGCCCTGAGAGTGCGGAAGGCGCGGTGGTGATGGGCGGCACCGTCGGCTCATAGATATTTTGACCCAGGGTAAGGCCAAGACCGCGGATAAGCCGGTGCGCCCGGCTGTGCCGGCGTCGCGTCTTGTTGACGCTTCGGATGCCGCCAAGAGCACCGGACATCTCACCGAAACAGTGCAGGAGCACGCCGTGCTTGTCTCCGTAGAAATTACGGGTGAGCGGCGGCGGCTGTCCGGAGCTGCGGCGCAGGCCCGTGCGGCCGCGTCCTTGCACGAGGGCGGAGATGAAACAGCGCCTGAGCCGCTGGTGGATCTGGACTTCGACGCTGCACTGGCAGAGTTTCAGGAACTTGCGCGATCAGCCGGAGCGGAGATTGCCGCAACGGTAGTGCAGCGTCGCGGCAAGCCGGATCCGGCGACGCTGATTGGGCCGGGCAAGGTGGAGGAGTTGATTGGTGTCGTTGCCAGCTCGGGGGCGAACCTGGTTCTGTTTGACCACGACCTGTCGCCATCCCAGCTACGCAACCTGGATAAGGAACTGCCGTGCCGGGTGATTGACCGGACCCAGCTGATCCTGGATATCTTTGCGCGGCATGCACGGACGCGCGAGGGCCACTTACAGGTTGAGCTGGCACAGTTGGAGTATCAGCTGCCGCGGCTGGCTGGACGCGGTAAGGCGATGAGCCAGTTAGGCGGCGGCATCGGTACGCGCGGTCCGGGCGAGACGAAATTGGAGACCGATCGCCGGCGCATTCGCGCGCGGATTGACCGGCTAAAGGCGCAGCTGGATACGGTGCGGCGGAATCGGCGACAACAGCGGCAGCGGCGCGAGGCTGTGCCGGTGCCGACAGTGGCGCTGGTGGGTTATACGAACGCGGGCAAGAGCACGCTGTTTAATGCGCTGACGCAGGCGGGTGTGCTGGAGTCGAGCCGCATGTTTGCCACGCTGGACCCCAAGCTGCGGCACTTGGCCCTGCCCTCACGCAGGAAGGTGCTGCTGAGCGATACCGTGGGTTTTATTCGCAACCTGCCGCATACGCTGGTGACTAGTTTTCGGGCGACGCTGGAAGAGGTTGAGCGCGCGGAGTTGTTGCTGCATGTGCGCGATGCCGCGTCGCCCATGGGGGATGAGCAGAAGGCGCAGGTGGAGAAGGTGCTGGCGGAGCTGGATGTATCGAAGACGCCGACGTTGCAGGTGCTGAACAAGATCGACCTGTTGCCGGAGCTTGAGCGCGCGGATTTGTTGCGCTTTCCCGAATCGAATACGGTTGCTGTATCCGCGCATACGGGCATGGGGCTGGATGCGCTGATTGCTGCGATTGAAGAGCGGATTGGTGGAGCGGATGCGGTTGATCCGACTGCCACGGCGAGCTTCCGCATACCGCAGCGCGAGGGCCGTACGATTGCCGCGCTGGAGGCTGGGTGTTTCCTGGAGAACAAGCGCTTTGAAGGCAATCTGATCTTCTTCACGGCGCATGGCCCGACGTCGCTGCTACAGCGCTACCGGCGATTCGTTGTGCAGGAGCATGGGGCGTTGCCGGAGACGGAACCGGCAGAGGCGAGGCCGCGGTACCGTACTCGCCGCCAGGCGTGAGATCGCCGGTGTGTGTCACCACACCATTTCATTCACGATGAGAAGAATGGCACCTCAGCCGGCTGGCTGAAGACCGCTCAGGGCATTATCGCGCTAAAGATGAAGTACAAGAGCTGGACCGAGATCGTCTACAACGAGACGAAGAAGCAGGGTTGAAGCCCTCGCAAACCGATACCGTCGTCGCAGGCGGTGTCGGTTCCGCATGTGAGGGTTACTTAGCGTTTGCGAGCGCGGCGCGGACTGCGTCGGCCAGCGAAGTGGCAGGGCGGCCGATGAGCTTGGTCAGATCGTTGCCGGCATTGTCGAGTTCGCCTTCGCTTGCAGCACGGTCGGCCGCGCCGAGCATGTGTGCGAGTTCTGCGGGCAGGCCGAAGCTGAGCAGGAGTTTTTCGTATTCTGCTTCCGGCAGGTTGTTGTAGACGACCTGTTTGCCGGCTTGTTTCGTTACTTCGGCTGCGAGTTCGGCGAGTGTGTAGGGTGTGTCGCCGCAGAGTTCATAGACGTTGTTTTCATGACCAGGCATGGTGAGGATGGCAACAGCAGCAGCGGCGTAGTCGGCTCGTGCTGCGGAGGCGAAGCGGCCGTCTTTTGCGGCGCCGAGGATGGCTCCGTGTGCGAGCGCAGGCTCGAGCGCTTCGGTGTGGTTTTCGAGGTACCAGCCATTGCGCAGGAAGACGTAAGGTGTGCCGCTTGAACGCAGGTAGTCTTCCGTGCCCTTGTGGTCGGCAGCCAATGGCGTGATGCTGCTGGTATCGGCGTGGAGCAGGCTGGTATAGGCGATGAGCTTTGCGCCGGCTGCCTTCGCCGCGTCGATGACGTTGCTATGCTGCTGGACGCGGTCGCGCAGGTTGTTCGATGAGATAAGCAAGACCTTCTCTACACCGGCCAGAGCGGACTTAAGCGTATCGGACTTGAAGTAGTCGGCTTCGCGAACCTGGACGCCAAGTGCTGCAAGGTTCTGCGCCTTTTCAGGTGTGCGGACGGCTGCGACGATCTGGTTTGCGGGAACGGTCTTCAGCAGGCCTTGAATGACGTGATGACCCAGCTTGCCGGTGGCTCCTGTGACGACGATCATGGTGCTTCTCCTTCGCCGTGTCTGCGGCTGCGTGAAGCATATGCCAGATGGCTTACTTTACGTAAGTACGTACCTGGGAGTAAGCTGTATGCATGGCTTGGCCGAAGAGTGAAAAGACGGTGCGGATCCGCAAGGGCAATTTGTATGCGGCGGACTGTCCGACACGGACCGTGCTGGATACTGTGACGTCGCGGTGGGGATCGCTGGTGATGGTGCTGCTGCTGGAGCAGACGTACCGGTTCAGCGAGCTGGCGTACCGCATTGGCGGTGTAAGCGAGAAGATGCTGGCGCAGACGTTGCGCGCGCTGGAAGAAGATGGCTTTGTGCTGCGCACGGTGTATGCGACGAAGCCGCCGAAGGTGGAGTACAGCCTTACGCCGTTTGGAGTGGAACTGGCTGAGCGCATGAAGGTGCTGACGGGTTGGGTTGAGGCGAACGTGGGCAAGGTGCTGGCGCATCGTGCGAAGTCGCAGAGACTGTCTGCGTAACGCGGCTAAGCGATGCAGGTTTGCAGGTAGGCGTGGACCAATACAGTGAGTTCGGCGCGGAGTGGCTCGAGTTCGCGGTCTGGGTGCTTTGCTTCCAACAGGCGACGAGAGATGCCGTTGAGCGCGGCCACGACGACGGTAGCCACGATCTCAGGTTCCTTGGTGAGCGGTTCTCTTGCTGTTGCGAACAGGGCAGCGATGGCCCGGTGCGAGCGTGCGGTTGCCGACCGTGCGATGGCTGCGCCGTCAACGTCAGAACTGACCGCGTAGAGAGCAGCGCTGGTTTTTGGATCACGCATCTTGGCAGCCATGTACGCGTTGATGACAGCGGTTGCCATGTCGAGCACGCTCTCCGCTTCATGGAGTTTGCATGTGTCGATGATGGACTGGCCTATTTCGGTCACGTGGTGCTTGAGGCATGCCTGCAGCAGGGCGCTCTTGTTGGGGAAGTACTGGTAGAGTGTGCCGATGGAGACACCGGCGCGCTGTGCGACGCGGGTGGTGGTCAGGCGCTCTTTGCCGACGGCCAGCAGAACCTGAATGGTCGCCTGCAAAATGGCATCGACGCTGGCAGCGGAGCGAGCCTGAACCGGCGTTTTTCTTGGTTGCAGCGTGGGTGCGAATGTTAGTGCCAAATGCGAACTCCGAAGTTGAAGCTTTCTTCATCTAACCGTGTGTAGATCAAAGATAGGATGGTGCGATGACAATGTCGAACACGAAAACGCTTGGGGGCACGTTTACGCTGCCCGGAACAACGGTCACAGTGAAACGCATGGGGTATGGCGCGATGCAGCTTGCGGGGCCGCACGTGTGGGGTCCGCCGAAGGATCGTGCGGCATGTGTCGCTGTGCTGCGGGAGGCTGTGGCTGCGGGTGTGAACCACGTTGACACCAGCGACTTTTATGGGCCGCACGTGACGAACGAGATTATTCGTGAGGCGCTGCATCCGTATCCGGATGCGTTGACGATTGTGACCAAGGTGGGCGCGGTTCGTGGCGATGGTGGTTCGTGGCTGCCAGCGCAGAGTCCCGCACAGTTGGTGGCCGCGGTGCATGACAATCTGCGCAACCTTGGCGTGGATGCGCTGGATGTCGTAAATCTGCGGCTGATGGGCGGAGGTCCTACCGGCAGCGTTCCGCTCGAAGGCTCTGTCGCCGAGCGCTTCGGCGCGTTGGCGGAGTTGCAGCAGAAGGGCTTAATCAAGCATCTTGGCGTCAGTAATGTGGTCGCGGCGCAGGTGGATGAGGCGAATGCGATTGCGCCTGTCGTCTGCGTGCAGAACTTGTATAACCTGGCGCATCGCATTGATGATGCGCTGGTGGACTCGCTTGCGACGAAGGGAATTGCCTATGTGCCGTTCTTTCCGCTGGGTGGATTTTCACCACTGCAATCGTCCACGCTGAACGAGATTGCGGCTGAGCTAGGTGCGACGCCGAAGCAGGTTGCGCTGGCCTGGCTGCTGCATCGGTCACCGAACATCCTGCTGATTCCCGGCACGTCGTCTGTGGGGCATTTGAAGGAGAATCTTGCCGCGGCGGAGTTGGTGTTATCGGGGGTTGTTTTGGAGCGGCTGGATGGAATTGGCGCTGCCGCTTAGTGGTTTGTGTCCGCGCTACCACATGTTGATAGCGCGGGCTTACAGCCCGCAATTCTACGGGGGTCCGGACCTGGGGCTGCGCCCCAGGCTATTACAGCGCGGGCCTTCAGCCCGGCAGCGATGCGGGCAGATATGCTCCGCGTACCGTTAGGCAGGCTATTACAGCGCGGGCCTTCAGCCCGCCAGCAGTGTGGGCTGATGCGGGCGCGCACCGCTGAACATCTTGTGCGCACGCACTAGCGCCCAGCGCAAGCGCGTTGCCTCACTTACTCTCCCGTGTAAGATACAGCGCCTAACTCTCCCGTGTGGCTTAGCGGTAACGTTCGACTTCCGAGAGCAGCTTGATCTTGCGGGCGGGCGGCAGGAAGCTGGCTTCGACGGCGTTGGCGGCGATCTCGCGCATGTGTTCGTTGGTGAATTCGAACTCGCGCTGGACGGTTTCGTATTCGTCGAGGAGGTCAGCGCCAAACATAGGTGGGTCGTCGGAGTTCAGCGTGATCATGAGTCCGCGCTCGAAATAGTGGCGGACGGGGTGCGACTGGATGTCCTTGCAGCAGCCGGTGCGCAGGTTGCTGGTGACGTTGAGTTCGAGAGGAATCTGGCGCTCGGCGAGGATATCGAGCAGATCTGGGTCATCAACCGCGGTGAGTGCGTGGCCGAGCCGCTCGGCGCCGATGTTGATGGCTGCCCAGATGCTTGTTGCGGGGACGCTTTCGCCGGCATGGACGGTGAGGTGCAGGCCATTGGCCTTGGCTTCCGCGTAGATGTGTTTGAAGTCAGAGGCGGGTCCATGCGCCTCGTCGCCGCCGATGCCGATGCCGACGATGCTGGGGTATTGCTGCTTCAACTGCGCTGCCCTAGTGAAGACGACCGCTGCCTCCTCGGGCCCGAAGTGACGGACAGCGTCGAAGATCCAGAGGACGGTTGTGCCGAAGTCGGCTTCGCCGCGGATGCGTCCGCGTTCGACTGCGGCCATCATCTTCTCGACAGTGATCTGCGTTTTGAAGCGGAGGATGATGCCGACGGAGATGTAGACCTCGGCGTGCTTCACGCCTTGTTCGGCCAGGCGGTGGATCATCTCGTAGGTGATGAGTTCGTAGTCGTCGGGGGTACGCAGGCGCTCGCTGACGGCTTTGAAGGCCATGAGGAAGCCGAGGAAGTTTTCGTAGACGTAGAGCTGCCGCGCGGCTTCGAGGGTGAGCGAATCGGCGTCGTGGCGTGCGGAGAGCTGGACAAGGGTCTCGGGCACGATGGTGCCCTCGAGATGCAGATGGAGCTCACACTTGGGAAGGCCGCGCAGCCATTCGCGCGGGGAGACGTCCTGTTTTATTACGGCCACAGTTCCATGCTACCGTGTGCCTCCGGTCCAAGCGGATGCGAATGCCGGACTTCGCATGATGCGGCGGGGCACTCCAATAGTGCATGTCGAATGCGAAGCTGCAGGAGTTTTCAGAGAGTTTCGAATCGCAGCTTGTAGCGGAGGCCGCGTTGCACCCATCGCAGATGGAGCGCGAGCCTCTGCAGGCGAGTAAGGTGTGGCGACCGCGGCGCGTGGTCATTACGCTGGATGCGTATGCGTTGCCGTATGGACGCGCGATGCTGGACCGCGCGGAAGCACTGGGTGCGGAGGTCGTTCGTCTGAAGGCGAACCGGCTGGAGCCCGTGCGCGCCGAGACGCCGGGGAAGAGTTATGCGCTGGCGAAGGGCACACTTGCCATTGTGCCGTCGCCGCCCAGTGCGCGGCGCCTGCAGCCGATTCCACCATCGGCGGACTGGCAGTTTCACTTGGCGCAGGGCTGCCCGGCACATTGCCAGTACTGCTACCTCGCCGGGTCGCTGAGCGGACCTCCGCTGACGCGGGCCTATGCAAATGTGCCGGAGATACTGGAGGGCCTGCGCTCGTATGTGGGCACAGGCAAGGTCACGTCGCGCTCACGTGATCGAGCGCATGAGGGTACGACCTTTGAGGCTTCGTGCTATACGGATCCCCTCGGCGTTGAGCACATCACCGGCGCACTGGCCGAGTCCATTCGCTTCTTCGGTTCACTTGACGCACCCGTGCAATTGCGCTGGACGACGAAGTTCGACGCGGTGAGCGAGTTGGCGCGGTTGCCGCATGGCGGGCGCACGCGGGTGCGGTTTTCGATCAATGCGGCCAGCATCTCGCGTGATTTCGAGGGCGGCACTGCGACCGTCCCGCAACGGCTGAAGGCAATGCGCACCATGGCCGTGGCCGGCTATCCCGTTGGACTTACGATTGCGCCGATTATGCCTGTGGAGCGTTGGCGTGAAGAATACCGGTCACTGTTTGAAGCCGTGGCCTCAGCGCTTGACGGCATGCCGCAGTTGGATTTATCTGCGGAACTGATTACGCACCGGTTCACGCCGGGATCGAAAGAAGTGTTGCTGGGGTGGTATCCGAAGACCACGCTGGATTTGCGCGAAGAGGCCCGGATCCAGAAGCGCACCAAGTTCGGCAGCTTCAAATATGTGTACCCGAAGGACAGCATGGCCGAGATGCGCGCGTGGTTCGAAGAGACGTTGCGCGAGGTGCTGCCAAGCGCTCGCGTTCTTTACTGGACGTGAGGCAGAGGCTCGTGGCGGATTGGCACTGCCCGCGTCGAGTGGTTAAGCTGCTTCGTCGTGGAGCGCGCGGTGAAGTAATTGCGCCATGTAGGCTTCGAAGCTCATGCCGAGCCTTTTTGCGTTATCCCGCCCGCGATCAGCATCAGCTTTGTCGATTACGAGGTAAGCCTCTTCGAGCCCGTGCTCTTCCTTGAAAGCATCAGCAATCACGTCTTGATTCTCGAACCACCACTGTGCTTCTTCCGTCTCGTTGACGAACTCCGGTGTCTCAATCTGCTTCATGCTGCTCCTTTCTTGGCAAGATACTCCGCTCGAACACGTCTACTGGCGGCGAAAGCGGTCACGACACGAATTCGATTGGCACGTGGCGTTGTGACTATGGCAAGGATACGCACGGTCGCTGTTTTTCCTGCGAGCAAAGTTCTCACCTCGCCAGTTCGGATTGTGCGTTCCACGAAAACAGGCGAGTTAACGAAAGCTTCTTCTGCTTCCTGCCTTGTGACTCCGTGCATCGCTATGTGAAACAGATTGTGCTCATCCCAATCGAAGTCCATGCCATTATCCGAGGTGGGAGAACTCGCTGCGCTTGCGGCTGTAGGTGAAGTAGACGATCAGGCCGATAATGAGCCAGACGAAGAAGCGGACCCAGGTGATGGCGGGTAGCCCAGCCATGAGTAGAACGCAGAAGATGGTGCTGAGGATGGGAATGATTGGTCCGCCGGGGACGCGGAAGCCCCGCTTGCGGTTGGGGTCTTTGTGGCGCAGGACGAGAACACCGATGGAGACGAGGACGAACGCGAAGAGGGTGCCGATGTTGGACATTTCGGCGAAGGTGCCGACGTCGAACAGACCGGATGGGATGGCGACGAGGATGCCTGCGACCCAGGTGGCGAAGGCCGGCGTGCGGAACCTGGGATGGACGGATGAGAAGACGTCCGGGAGCAGGCGGTCACGGCTCATGGCGTACCAGACGCGGGCCTGGCCGAGCTGGAAGACCAAGATGGACGAGATCATGCCAACGAGTGCGCCGAGCAGGACAGCAAGGCGGACGAAGTGGAGGCGGTGTCCACCGGGCAGCAGGCTGACGCGCTTGAGGGCGTTGACGACGGGTGCGCCGTCGCCCGCGATGCTTTGCCAGGGCACGATGCCGGTGAGCGTGGCGGCGACGCCGATGTAGAGGATCGTGCAGACGACGAGCGTGGCAATGATGCCGATGGGGACGTCCCGGCGCGGATTGCGGCATTCTTCGCTGGCGGTAGAGACCGAGTCGAAGCCGATGTAGGTGAAGAAGATGATGGATCCGCCGGCGAGCACGCCGGAGAAGCCGTTGGGCGAGAACGGGTGATAGTTCGAACTGTGGATAAAGCTGGCGCCGAAGGCGATGAAGAGCAGGATGGCCGCGATTTTGATGAGCACCATGATGTTGTTGGTGCGGGCAGATTCCTGGATGCCGCGGACGAGGATTACGGTGAGCAGCAGAACGACGACGAACGCGGGGAAGTCAAAGCCGAAGTGCCAGCCGGTGGGGAAAATGTCTTTCCCGGCGAGGTCCTGCAGGCCCAATGGCAGATATGCAGGGGAAAGCCACTTGGGATCGAGGCGGATATTGAGCCAGTCGAGCAGATCGACGATGTGCGCGGCAAAGCCGACGGAAACGCTCATGTTCGAGAACGCGTACTCCAGGATGAGGTCCCAGCCGATGATCCAGGCCACCAGCTCGCCTAAGGTGGCGTAGGTGTAGGTGTAGGCCGAGCCTGCGATCGGGATCATGCTGGAGAGCTCGGCATAGCAGAGACCGGTGAGGGCGCAGACGATGGCAACCAACACCAGAGAGAGAGCAAGTGCGGGACCTGCACCAGGCCGGCCTGCTACTGCACCGTGGTGCAGGATGAGGTCGATGATGGGCGAAGCGGTCCAGGAGGCGACTTTGGACGGGTTGCCGCCGATGGCCGTGCCGATGACGGTGAAGATGCCGCTGCCGATGACGGCGCCGATGCCGAGCGCCGTGAGCGAGACCGGTCCAAGCGTCTTACGGAGTGCGTGTTCGGGTCGCTCAGACTCGTCGATGAGCTTGTCAATGGACTTTGTGGCGAAGATCTGTCGGGGCAGGGCAGTGTCCTCAACGGGTAACGATGTGGGTGCGTTCTCCTTACTGTAATCGGGCGGACAGATTTCTGGAGGCCATCTTCGGCTGTTTCATCGCCTGGGTTTACCTGTGCATGACGAACTCCACGGCGTGTTTGTATCACTCCGCACATGTCCTCACGGCAGTCTCCATTAGACTCATCGCATGAAAGCCGTTGGTTACACGACTCCGCTGCCTATCGACGATCCAAATGCGTTGCTGGACATTGAGCTTCCTCAGCCTGTTGCGCGGGACCGCGACCTCCTTGTTGAAGTGAAGGCTATTTCAGTCAATCCGGTGGACACCAAGCAGCGCAAGAGCGTGAAGCCTGATGAGGGCAAGGAATACAAAGTCCTGGGTTGGGACTGCGCCGGTGTCGTCGTGGGCGTGGGAAAGCTCACGTCGATGTTCAGGAAGGGCGACGAGGTTTTTTATGCCGGATGCATCGCGCGTCAGGGCACAAATGCGCAGTTTCATACGGTGGACGAACGTATCGTGGCGCACAAGCCGAAGTCATTCTCGTTCACGGAGGCAGCTGCGATGCCGCTGACGGCGCTGACTGCTTGGGAGCTGCTGTTTGACCGCTTTGGCGCGGAGCAGCGGCGCATTGGCTACAACGCGACGCGCAAGGGGTCGATATTGGTGGTTGGCGCCGCGGGCGGTGTCGGGTCCACATTGGTGCAGCTTGCATCGCGGTTGACGCCGCTGACGGTCGTCGCCACGGCGTCACGGCCGGAGACGACTGACTGGTGCCGGCAGATGGGCGCACACTACGTGATCGATCATCACCGCGACATACGCACGCAGATGCAGGAGCTTGGACTAGGCGAGGTGGAGTACATCGCGCTGCTGTCCGGCACGGACACGCATTTTCCCGGCATTGCAGATCTCATGGCGCCACAGGGCAAGATCGGCATCATCGACGACCCGCAGAAGCCGGTGGATGCGCGGCCGCTGAAGCGCAAGTCTGCGTCGATCCATTGGGAGTTCATGTTCACGCGGTCGTACTTTGAGACGCCGGACATTCTGCGGCAGCATGACTCGCTGACCGAGGTGAGCAAGCTGCTGGACCTTGGCACGCTGCGCACAACGATGACGCAGAACTACGGCGTCATCAACGCACAAAACTTGAAGATGGCGCACGCTTGGCTGGAGAGCGGCCGCTCGGTTGGGAAGATTGTCCTTGAGGGTTGGTAGCGCTGGCTATTTGATGGGGATCTGAGCAGCGTTTCAGGCTATTCGTGGACCGATTATGTCGCAATTTACAGCGATTTTTTGAGGGAGTAGCTTAAAGTCTCAAGGGTCACTTGAGGTCCAGCGGTATTGCCACACATTATGCAGACGCGTCGGCAGTTTTTGAGCGGCGTGACCGCAGGTGTAGCGGCAGCGGCGCTGCCGCTGCCGGCGCAGGCGTCGCCGGATTTTACGTTGCGGATTGAGCCCGTGACGCTAGAGCTGGGGCCGAAGAAATGGTTCAAGACAATCGGCTATAGTGGCGCGGCGCCTGGGCCGCTGTTGCGGGTGAGGGAAGGCCAGCGCTTTACCGTGGACGTGGAGAACGGCACCCGAGCGCCGGAGATTGTGCATTGGCACGGCCTGCTGGGATCGCCCGCAATGGATGGCGCGATGGAAGAGGGTTCGCCGATGATCGCGCCAGGTGCGCAGCTTCGGTATGAGCTTGAGGCAAAGCCTGCGGGGCTGCGCTGGTACCACACGCATACGTTTGCAGGGACGGACACGAATCGCGGGCAATACACGGGGCAGCATGGTGTGTTGTGGGTGCAGCCTTCGCGGGAGGCAGGCAGCCATGATGCCGAGGCGTTTGTCGTGTTGCAGGACTGGGGAGCGCACCTGATGAGCGGCGACGACGGTGCGATGAACCCTGTGTATGACGTATCCACGATCAATGGCAAGATGCTGGGCGCGGGTGAGCCGCTGCGTGTGCGCGAGGGTGATCGCGTAATGATGCACATCGTGAATGCGAGCGCCACGGAGGTGCACTGGATTGCGCTGGCAGGACACAGCTTTGAGGTGGTTGCGCTGGACGGGAACGCTGTGCCGAAGCCGCAGAGTGTACCGATGCTGCGGCTTTCGCCGGCGGAGCGTGTGAGTGCGGTCGTGACGATGGGCAATCCCGGAGTGTGGGTGCTGGGTGAGGTGCGTAGGCATATTCAGACTGCGGGGATGGGGCTTGTGGTGGAGTATGCGGGCGCCGGTGGCGAGCCGAAGTGGGAGCAGCCTGAAGCACTGCGGTGGAACTATGCGGACTTTGGCTCTGTCTCAGCGCCGGCCGCGATGGACGTCCCCCCGCATGAGATGCCGCTGGTGTTCCAGTCGAAGTTTCACGGGCACGGAGCGATGGAGATGTGGACCATCAATGGGAAGTCGTATCCGGATGTGACCTCGCCGAAGCTGGTGGCGGGTGAGCGCTATCGGCTTCGATTGATCAATAAGAGCAAGGACGATCACCCGATCCATCTGCATCGTCATCGTTTTGAGCTGGCGCAGATACCGGGCGTGGAGATGATGCCGCGCGGCATTGTGAAAGACACTGTGCTTGTCGAGGCAAACACCGAGGTATGCGTGGATTTTACCGCCGACAACCCCGGCGATACGCTGCTGCATTGCCACCAGCAGGACCATATGGATCGCGGCTTCATGATGGTGCTGAAGTATGCGTAGCTTTCTGATCTATTTTGCGCTGGTGTTTTGCTGCGGCAGCGCAGTTGCGCAGGGCAATTACGAGATACAGGTGTATGGCGCGGATACGGTGCCTGCGGGCGACACGATGGTGGAACTGCATTCGAACTACACCGTGGATGGGCAGCACACCGTAGTGGACGGTGTGTATCCGACGAATCACCAGGAACACGAGACGCTTGAAATCACGCAGGGCATCAATGGCTGGTCGGAGGTGGGATTTTATGTCTTCACCAGCACGCAGGATGGGCATGGCGTGCAGTGGGTGGGCGACCACATACGGCCCCGTGTGCGCGTGCCCGACAGCTGGCACTGGCCGGTTGGCTTCAGCATTTCAACGGAGATTGGGTACCAGCGCGCAGTGTATTCGCCGGATACGTGGACGTGGGAGATCCGACCCATCCTTGATAAATCCATCGGCCGCTGGTATCTCGCGTTTAACCCCGCTTTGGAGCGCACATGGCACGGGCCGGATGTAAATCAGGGGCTCGGCTTTGCACCGGCGTTCAAGGTGGGCTATGACGTGACGCCGAAGATCAGCGCAGGGCTGGAGTATTACGGCGACTATGGCCGCATCGGCAGCTTCGATACGCTGCACAATCAGCAGCAACAGATTTTTGCGGTGACGGATCTGAACGTGTCGCCACGGTGGGAGATCAACTTCGGCATTGGAGTTGGACCGACGGCCGGGACGGATCACCTGCTGGTGAAGGGGATCGTTGGGCGGCGGTTCAGCTGGAAGAAGAGTTCGGCGACGGAGTAGCTGAATTGAGGCATCGGGTCGCGCGCTTCGCACGCGTGTAGCGCTGGCCTTCAGCCAGCTACCATTCGGTTGGCCTGAACCTGGGGCTTCGCTCCAGGCTATTACATTGCGGGCCTTCAGCCCGCCTATCCAATCAAATGGACTGGCCTCCAATCAAATGGGCCGGCTTTTAAGCAATGGACCAGCTTCCATGCAAATGGACCGGCCTCCATGCAAATGAAGCCCTCGCGTGCAACGGTACCAGTTCCGTTTACGCGTCAACGGCCTCATTCGCTACTTCCTTGGCGTAGACCTGGTGGGTTACGCGGGGGAGATCGTCGCCTTTGTGGATGTCGCGGACGGCTTGCAGCAGGGCGAAGTCGGCGGTGGTCATGCGTTCGCGGCTGCGGAGGTAGTCGAGCCAGCTTTCCATGACGAAGCTCTCTTCCAGGCGCTCGGGATTGTTGCCGTCGCGGAAGATGCCCCAGCGGATGGCGCCGGTGCGGAGGCGGGCATCACGAAGCTTGTGCACGGCAGCTACGAATTCGTTGTAACGTTCAACCGGCACGGTGTAGTCCACAAGGATGCGGACGGGGCCGTCTTCGTTCGCAGGTTCGATCTGCAGGTGCGGCGCGGGGCGATTCGCACGATAGGGTGTCAGGTCGGGCAGCGTACCGCGGAGCACGTGCAGCCGCAGGGTGAGCGGCAGGCAGACGGCCATGAAGGCGGCGGAGCTGGTCATGGCGATGGTGACGGAGGTGTGCTCGGCAACGTAGCCCCACGTCATGGCGCCGAGCGCGAGGCCGCCCTGGAAGACCATCTGGTACATGCCGAGCGCGCGTGCCTGCACCCAGCCGGGCGAGGAGAGCTGCACGCTGACGTTGAGTGTGGACATGGTGCTGGTCCATGCGAAGCCGCCGGCGATGAGGAAGAGCATATCCAGCGCAACGTTGTGGACGAACGCCAGCACCAGTAGCGTGGCGATGTACTGCACGGATGCAACAGCCAAAATGCGGTCTGCGGAGAAGCGTGAGCGCACGCGCGCCAGCATGAATGCCGCGACGACCGCTCCAAGGCCCATGGAGCCGTTGAGCACGCCATAGCCGGTTGCGCCGGAGATGTGACCGCCGCGGTGGAACTCGCGCGCGGCGATGAGCGAAAGCAGCGACCACACGGCGGCGACGGAAAACGTGAACAGGAATGCCCGCAGGTAGACCGCCTGCAACGCGGGTGCGTAGCGCAGGAAGCGCAGGCCGGTTTCGACCGAGCCCATGATGCGTTCGGCGGGTAGAGCGCTTTTGAAGAGCGGCTTGCGCTTCCAGACGTAGAGCACCCAGATGACCGCGGCGAATGAGCCTGCGTTAAGGGCGAAGACCCATCCCGCGCCTGTGCCGGCTTTGACGAAGGCCGCGACCATGAGGCCGCCGAGTGCTGGGCCGACGGCTCGCGCGAGGTTGTTGCTGGCGGCGGCGAGCGAGACGGCGTTCGGCAGCTGCTCGCGTGGGACAAGCTCCGGCACGATGGCCTGCCATGCGGGATTGTTCATGGCGGAGCCGATATTCATCAGGAAGGTGAGCGCCAGCAAAGCGAACGGGCTGATGACGCCGAAGAGTGCTAGGACAGCCATGATGGCGACGGCGGCCATCTGCCATGCCTGCCAGAAGATCAGCAGGCGGCGGCGTTCGAAGATATCGGCGGTGGCGCCTGCGAAAAGGCCGAAGAGCAGCACGGGCAGGCTGGCGGCTGTCTGCATGAGGGCAATGAGCAGAGGTGAGCCGGTGAGCGCCGTCATGAGCCAGGTGGCGGCGGTATCCTGCATCCACGTGCCAACGTTGGAGACGGTGGAGGCTACCCAGCGGTCGCGGAAGAGCGGTATGCGAAGCGGAGCGAAACCATCGCTGTCCCTGCCCGGCTGCTCAGCCAGCGGATGTTCGTCGGTGTTTTCCTGGCCGGCTTCCGGATTCATTGCTGCTTCGATGCTAGATGATTCGGAACGATGGTGTTCTTCAGAGCAGACCGAACAGGATGTTCACGAGTGCGACGACGAGCGCGCAGAGGAATGCGCTGCCGAAGCTGCGGACGCGAAACCCCCGCACAAGCCGCGAGGCGAAGTAGATCATGATGGCGTCGCACACCAGGTAGACCAGGCCGGGCACAAGCCACGTGAGCGGGAAGACCACGAGCCGCAGGAGAAAGCCGAGTGTCGCGTTCAGAATGCCGATGACGAGGGCCGCGACCAGGGCGGTGCCAAAGTCATCAATTTGTACTGACGGCAGCAGGTACGCTGCAACGACCAGGGCGACGGCGCTGAGGAGCCAGACGAGAAGGAGGTGGACGATCATGCTCTCTGGAATATCACGGCGCGCATGTTTTTGCGCGGGTTCTTGTCCTCTCGGCTTAGCTGGCTCTTTCGTCGAGCGGCAGGCTCGCTGCAAGGGCATCCGTGTAAGCCTGTAATCGTTCGGGCTGCGGCAGCCCTGGATGAGAGAGCTCGGCTTCGACGGCACGGGCGTGTTCCGTTCCGGCTGCGAAGCCGAACATGCCAAGCGATCCCGCGAGCTTGTGCGCGATCGCGAGTGCTTCTGCATGCACATCGGCATCGAGGGTGCGCGTCTGGCTGAGCTGGGCAGCGGCCCGCTGTAACAAGGCAACACGTTCACGTGTTTGTGGCAAATTGCGCTGCCAGATGGCCTGGAGGGCGGCAGGAATGGCGTCCGGCTTTGATGTGTCGGGAGGCATTAGCGCGGCTTAGGCGGCTACAGGTTCCCAATGTAAGACATCGGCAATCTGCTGCGCCAGCTTCATCGGGTCGAATGGCTTGAAGAGCACGGCGGCGACACCCAGGTCGGCGAAACGGCGCTGATCGACACCCTGCACCTTAGCCGTGAGCAGGATGACGGGAATGTGGGCGATTTGAGGATTCTTCTGCATCTCGCGGAAGGTGGTGGGGCCGTCCATCTCAGGCATCATCACGTCCATGACAATGGCTTCCGGCTGTTCGGCAATGGCCGTCCGTATGCCGAGGGCACCAGAATTCGCAGTCAGAACTTCCCAACCGGCTGTCGCTTCCAGCGTCAAGGACGCGACTTCGCGGATGTCATCTTCATCGTCAATGAGCAGTATGCGGTGCATGCATCGTCTATCTTACGGTCGCCGCCTGAAGGCGCGATACCGCGTTTGGGGGATGCTGGGCGTAATTTGCGCGCCATTGTCACAGTTGCAGATGTGCAGCCTTGCCGGACAGTGTGGAAAACAAAACCGGCAACGCCAAAGAGCGTCGCCGGCTGTGTTGTAACGAAAGTTAGACCGCGACGGGCTCCAGCTTGTCCGAGAACGCCTTGCCGGTGCGGGCTGCGCCGGCCTGCTTGTGGTATGCGTAGCCGGCGATGAGCGGAAAGGCGATCGTTGCTTCGGCGAAGACCATCTGCTCCCAGGTGAGGTCGACTTTGCCCCAGCTGGACGCTTCCTTCAGGGTCGAGCCGGAGAGCGCGCCGTCGCGTGCGTCGGCAACGGTGATCTGGATGGCGTACTTGTGCATGCTGGCTTCGACACCGAGGATGTCCGCCGCGACGACGATGTCCTGCGCGAAGTTTTTGGGAACGCCGCCGCCGATCATGAGCAGGCCGGTGGTGGGGTTCTGAATCTTGATCTGCGTGATTTCGTAGAAGTCCTTGCCGGAGTCGATGGAGCACATGGGCTTGCCTTGGCGCGCGTGCTGGTGCGCCACGATGCCGAAGCCGAAGGAGCAGTCAGAGAATGCGGGGCAGAAGATGGGCACGCCAAGCTCGTAGGCGGCAAGCACGATGGAGTCCGGGTTGCCGTTTTGCGGGGTCCGGCCGTTGTCCTGCAGGTACTTGCCCATCTCGCGGATGTACTCGCGCGAGGAGTAGGCGCCGGGCTTCATGCTGTCGATGATCTTATGGGTGACTTCGTCACAGATGCGAAGTTCTTCTTCGTCAATGAAGGTGTCGTAGATGCGGTCGATCATCAGCTCGCGGAGTTCCGCGTCGCCTGCGCCGTACTTGTATTCTTCGCCGGCGATGTAGTGCTTGAAGCCGAGCGCTTCGAAGAAGTCCTGATCGACGATGTTCGCGCCGGTGGAGACGATGGCGTCCACCATATGGTTGCGCAGCAGGTCGACGATGACGTCCTTCAGGCCCGCGGAGATAAGTGAACCGGCGAGGCAGAGGATGACGCCGCACTCGGTGTCGCGCAGCATCATGTCGTAGATCGTGGCGGCGCGTGCGAGGTCGCGGGAGGAGTAAGCCATGTTCGACATGGCATCAACCAGGGCGACAACGTTGTGCTGCTTGATGTCGATGTGCTGGATCGGGTTCTGGAGGAGTTCTTGTTTCGTAGCCATAGCGTCTTCCAGTTTATCGCGTTTTGACTAGGCAGGACGCGGCTTTTATGAAGATTCGGTGACGTGACAGGAGGTTGGTCCGGTAGTGTTTTTCCGGGAAGATGTTTCCTGTTACTGCTGTCATCCCGTAGCGTGGCGAAGGGATCCCTCCGCTACGCTGCGGGATGACAATCAAGAAAGTTTTCAGGCAAGCAGAGGGATGCCAAACCTGAACAGGGATGACAAGCGGTAACACGATGACAAGCCAAGGTCGCGGGGCTGATGGATCGTGCCAAGAGCACCGAAGAACGACCTACAGACTGTTCTTCGCAATCACATTCTTGTAGAACTCACTGCTCAGCTTCGGTGTGCGCTTCTGGGTCTTGAAGTCCACGTAGGTAATGCCGAAGCGCTTGTCGTAGCCGTCGGCCCATTCGTAGTTATCGAGCAGGCTCCAGCAGAAGTAGCCTTTGACAGGGACGCCTTCGCTGGTGGCTCGCTGCAGGTGCGTGAGGTAGTTGCGGAGGTACATAACGCGGTCGGTGTCATAGATGTGGCCATCGCCTGCGACCACGTCGGCGGAAGAGCAGCCGTTCTCCGTGATGTAGATTTCTTTCGCGTTGAAGACGTCGTTGACGAGCTTGGGCGCCCAGTAGAGGGCGTCCGGTCCGATGGTGAGCCACTCGCTGGCCATGTGTGGATACGAGGATGGGTTGCCGACCACGCCGTAGCCGGCCTCGTTGTTGATCGCGCGGACGTACGTAGCCGTGTAGACGTTCAGGCCCTGAAAGTCCTGCGGGCTGCCGATGGTTTTCAGTTCGTCGAGCGTGAACTTTGGTGCATCGGGCCCGAGCTTTTCGAGGTATCGCTGCGTGTACTGGCCGGTGCGCATGACGGTCAGATAGCCCGCGTTTTCCTCCACCATGGCCTTGCGCGCGGCAGCAACGTGTTCGGGTGATTCGAAGACCGGCACGATGGCCTGCAGGTTCTCAGCAGAGCCCACCTTGACGCTTGCCGGTGCATGCGCGCGGATAGCCTGCACCGCTAACCCATGGCCAAGCACGGCATGGTGACGCACCTGTGCGAGCTGGCCGCGATTCAATTTCAGTCCCGGCGCGTGAATGCCGTTGCCGTAGCCAAGGTCGACGAAGGTGCTGATTTCGTTCATGGTCATGAAGTGCGTGCACAGGTCAGCGAGCTTACCGGCGGTAAAGCCTGCGTAGTCTGCGAAGAGCTTTGCGGTGTCGTGGTTCTGCCAGCCGCCCTTGTCTTCCAGCGCTTGCGGCAGGTCCCAATGGTAGAGCGTGCAGAAGGGCTCAATGCCGGCTTTGCGAAGTGCGGTGCAGAAGGTGCGGTAGTGATCGATGCCGGCCTGGTTGGGTGTGCCTGCGCCGTCGGGGAAGATGCGCGACCATGCTACGGAGAAGCGGCATGTTTTGAGGCCGAGGGCTTGCATGAGCGCGATGTCTTCGGGGTAGCGGTGATAGCTGTCGGTGGAGACATCACCCGTATCGCCGTTGTGGGTTTTGCCGGCGATGTGCGAGAAGGTATCCCAGATCGTGGCGCCCCGGCCGTCTTCCTTGACCGCGCCTTCCACCTGGTACGACGCCGTCGCCGAGCCCCATAGGAAGCCGGCGGGAAAGCTGCGATCCAATGGCGGCGGTGGGGGCGCGGCCGTTTCGCTGGCGCCAAATAACCGCATAGGAGACGCTGCGACGGTGGCAATGCTTGCGGCAAGTTGAGCAAAGGTGCGGCGGGAGATGCGAGACGGCATGCGGCTGGAACTCCTTCAAACTGCTAACCGATGGTAGCCCCAGCCTCGTTGTCTTAGCTACTTGAGGAAGCTTTCGACGGCGGCGTCGAAGGCTGCGGGCTGGTCATACATGATGAATGGCGCGAGTCGTCGATGCGCTTGACCGTGAAGTGCGGTGTGGTTGCGCAGGCGCCGGTATAGAGCGCGTCGTTGCGTGTGGTTCCGGCTTGCCTGCGGCGCCTGCATTGACGACGGTGAAGCGCGTGGGTGTGAAGGTTTGCGCGGGCAGGCGGTTGGTCAGCAACAAGAGACCGAGGAGGATGAGGGCGAGCGGGAGAGCGATGTCGCGGAAGCGGATGGTGTTCATGATGGTGACTCCTTTCGAGGTGGTTTGAGGCATGAGAGGGCATTGGCGCGGGCGTGGTGCAGGCGTCCTGAAGGGCAATGAATTTGGGCTTTATTAGTCGGCGTCGAAGATGGCTTCGATGGACATGCTGAAGAGCTTGGCGATGCGGAAGGCGAGCGGCAGCGATGGGTCATATCTGCCGGTCTCGATGGCGTTGACGGACTGGCGCGAGACCTCGAGCTGCTGTGCGAGGTAGGCCTGGGACCAGTTGCGTTTGGCGCGCAGTTCGCGCAGGTGGTTATTCATCGCCTGCGACCCGGTTCCGAAACCATTGCACCATCTTCGTCAGGCCCATGGTCGCAGAGAAAATCACAAACGCGACAAAGGGCTCCAGCGGACTTGCCTTCGCGAACGCCCGCAGAAAGTCGTTGACCAGCAGCGTTATCACCAGTGCCGCCGTGCCCATCAGCAGCGACTGCATGGTCATCAGCCGTTGATACTCATCGGTTTCGTCGTTCAGGTATTTTGCCATCCGGGCCACCATCGCCACCAGCGGCACCGTGGGCAGCAGGGACCAGAAGTACAACCAGAATGTGCCGTCCAGCACATGGTGCTTGACGCACCATGCCGAAACAAAGACAAGCAACGCGTAGACGACGCCAAACGCTACCGAGTCCCGCTGATACGTCTTGTAAGCCTTTGTATCCGCCTTGCAGAAAAGCATATCGACTCCCTTCTCAGGTCACCGGAGCTGTTTCTTGGTGACAAGTACACTTTACAGTAAAGTTACCTTGTCATGTCAAGCGTAATTGTCTAATTATTTCGACGGTGAATGCGACCTGCGGGCGCTTGGTAGGCTCTATAGAAGGCATGATCATTAACTTTTCCGAGCGCGCGCACAACCACAACTGGGACCTGGACCCCATTGTGCGATCGCTGCTGGATACGGACTTCTATAAGCTGCTGATGCTGCAGTTTATCTGGAAGCATTTTCGCCATACGCGTGTGAGCTTTGGGCTGCACAATCGCTCGGTGCGGTTCCAGTTGGGCGAGATGGTGCCGCGCGAGGCCGTGATTGCGCAGTTCGAGCATGTGCGGCGGCTGCGCTTTCGCAAGTCGGAGATGATCTGGCTGGCGGGTAACAGCTTTTACGGTAAGACCGGCATCTTTGAGCCGGACTTTCTCCACTGGCTGGAGAAGGACTTTATGCTAAGTCCGTATGACCTGTCGGAGCGCGATGGGCAGTTTGAGTTGCGCTTTGAGGGCGAGTGGGTGGCAGTCACGATGTGGGAGATTTATGCGCTCTCCATCCTGAATGAATTGAAGACACGCGCTGCGCTGAGGGGTATGAGCGAGTTCGAGCTGGATATTCTGTACGCCCGCGCGAAGACGCGGCTCTGGGGCAAGATTGAGAGCCTGCGTGGTGTGCCGGGCCTTGCTGTTGCGGATTTTGGCACGCGGCGGCGGCACTCGTTCCTGTGGCAGGAGTTTGTGGTCGAGGCCATGCACAGTGAACTGAACGGAACATTCACGGGTACAAGCAATACCTTCCTTGCGTACAAGCACGACATGGAGGCCATCGGCACCAATGCGCATGAGTTACCGATGGCGCTGGCGGCGATGGCGGCGAACGATGAGGATCTTAAAGCTGCGCAGTACCGCATCCTGGAGCTTTGGCAGCAGACATACGGTGGCGCCTTGAAGGTGATGTTGCCGGATACCTACGGCACCACGCAGTTTCTTGCAGGCGCGCCGCAGTGGGTGGCTGAGTGGACCGGGCAGCGCGTGGATTCGAAGGATCCGTTCGTCGCGGGTGACGAATACATTGCATGGCTGCGGGCGCACGGCAAAGATCCGCAAAGCAAGCTGCTGATTGCCAGCGATGGCCTTGATGTGCAGCCCATCCTGAGCCTGCATGCGTACTTCTCGGGCGAGGTGCAGCCTGGCGTCAGCGTGCGCGACTTCCGCTCTGCCGCCGACTTTAACGATGCGCACAAATGGCGGCCGGAACGGCGTATCCGCTTCTCTGCCGGTTGGGGCACGCTGCTGACGAATGACTTCCGGGATTGCCACCCACGCGGTGAAGACACGCTGGAGCCAATCTCGTTGGTGTGCAAGCTCACCTCGGCGGAAGGCCGTCCGGCGGTAAAGCTATCCGATAATTACAAGAAGGCAAGCGGTCCGCGCGAGCTTGTGGAGCACTATCGCGATGTCTTCGGCCTGGCCGGCATGGCGAATATCCCAGTGGTCGTCTAGCAGTACAGGCATCGAGCGGTACAAGAATCAAGTTAGCGAACCGAACGAACGGCTTCGGTGTGATGCGCCTTCGCGCGGGCGCCGCATGGTATGCTCCAACACGCGCGTTAGCAACACCGCAAGCGCGGGCAGCAGCACGAGTGAGACGCCTGCCCATAACACCAGTGCATGCCACTCCCACGTCCACAGGGACCGCACCAGATGGAGTGGATGTTGCTTCACCAATGCGATGATCTGCGCTCTGTCGAGTGGAATTCGTGGGGAGCCGAAGAGCACGGTGCCGGCTTGCAGCAGTGGCAGGAACAGCGCAATCTGAAAGGGATAGGCAACGTGCATGCCAATCTGCGATGCGGAGTGATTCAGCTTAAACAGGTGCGTGACCGCGATGGTGAGCACGGTCGTGGAACCCAGCACGGGGTTCATGCCGATGATGAGACCGGTTGCGAGGCTCCAGGCTAACCGCTGCGGAGACGCGCCACGGCGCAGCATGGCACCACCGGCGATACAAGCTTACGGCGCACCCATGAATGGCGCGTATCTTCCTGTTTCACAATCACGTACTCCAGCCTAATGCACTGTGCACGCGTTGGGCGGCGCAATGTGCCGTTACAAGCTGCAAAGGTCCCGTCAGCATTTCTTCACAGCGTGTTAGCTGTTCCGTCGCATAACAAAGGCACACTGGCCGGAACAGCAGATATTCATCGCTGCCGGAGCCGTCATGTCGACCCAACCGATCGCACTGTCGCAACCTGCGTTTCCACCATCGTTTCAGGAGGCGCCTGCAAGCCCCGTTCTTGCAGAGTGCGGTGTCTATCGCGCGCGTCTTGCCGCCACGGAGGCAGATCGTTTCGCCGCGTTCCGTCTGCGCTTCATGGTCTTTAACCTCGAACTCAGCGAGGGACTCGATGCCGCCTATGAGAGCGGCTACGATATGGACCACTACGACGAGGTGTGCGATCACCTCATTGTGGATCATGCGGGTACAGGCGCGGTGGTGGGCACGTACCGTATGCAGTCGGGCACGGTTGCCGCGCATAGCTTTGGGTATTACTCCGAGCAGGAGTTTGACTTTGCTCCGTATGAAGCAATGCGCGCGCGGATCGTGGAACTGGGCCGTGCCTGCGTGCACCGCGATCACCGCACGTCAGAGGTGTTGAACCTGTTGTGGAAGGGCATTGTGCGGTACGCTGTCGCGCGCGGCGGCCGTTACCTGATGGGTTGCTGCTCCCTTACCTCGCAGGATGCGGCCGAAGCCACAGCGGTATTTGAAGCCCTTCGCCAGTACCAGGCAGAGCCGCACATGATGACGTTGGCGACGCCTGCCTATGCAATGGAGCTTGCACCTTCGGTTGACCGGGTGGAACCGCCCCGATTGCTGCGCGCGTATCTCACGGTGGGCGCGCGCATCTGCTCCGCGCCTGCGATTGACCGGGACTTCAAGACAATCGACTTCCTGACGATGCTCGATATTGAGACGCTGCATCCGGGTGTGGCGCGGCGGTACCTGTGACGAGACAGGACAACGAGTACGGCTGCATCCGCGGCTTTGTGCGCCTGTTGGGATTTATCCTCCGGCTGCTGTGGACCGGCGCGCGGCTGCTGGTCTTTCGCCCGCAAACGCTCATGGAGCGCGGTTTGTGGAAGCAGCAGATGTGCCTGCTGATCGCGCGCGGTATGGGCCTGCAGATTGAGGTGACCGGGCGTGTCCCCGCAACGGGAATGCTGGTGTCGAACCACCTGAGCTACGTGGATGCGGTTGTGCTTGGCGCGTTGACGCCGGCAGTCTTTGTCGCCAAGCAGGAGGTACGTAGCTGGCCGCTGGTGGGCTGGCTGACGGCGGGCGGCGGCACCATCTATCTCAAGCGTGAAAACGTGCGGGCAGCGGTTGAAGTGAATCGGCGGCTGGCTTCGGCCATCACGCAGGATGTGCCGATCGTGATCTTTCCGGAAGGCACAACCACGGGCGCGACCGATCCGCTGCCTTTCCATCCGGCTCTGTTTGAACCCGCCCAACGCGCCGGCATAGCCGTGTGGCCAACCGCGCTTGAATACACAATCAATGGCGGTAAGGATGGCGTTGCGCACAAGGTGTGCTACTGGGGGGACATGACGTTTGTGCCGCACCTGATGCTGTTGATGCGGCAGCGTAACCTGGCCGCGATGGTACGCGTTGCCGATGAGCCGGTGTACGCGGCAACGCGCAATGAAGCCGCGGAGAAGAGTCATGCGGTTGTCGCGGAGATGCTGCACGAAGGTCTGGGACGGGCGTCAGTCGCCGCGGTTCGAGCCGTCAACGTGCATCAGACCGCGCCGCTGCAGGCCCTTCAGAATTAACTCGATCGACCAGTCAAGCGCCTCCGTACCGGAGACAACAATGTCGGCGAACGATTTCGAAGGCAGCACGAACTCATCTGCCATGGGCTGTGCGAACATCGCAAACTGTTCTCGCACGCTTTCTTCCGTGCGGCCACGCTCGCGTACGTCGCGATGAATGCGGCGCATCAGGCACACGTCATGCGGGGCTTCGACATAGACGCTGAAGTCGTACAGCGGTGCGAGGTCGGCATAGTGCAGCGCGAGGATGCCTTCCACAATGATGAAGCGATCGGCCTGCACGTGATCTGTTACGCCGGCCATGCGCGAGTGCGTGCTGAAGTCGTAGTTGGGGCGCTCGATACCATGGCCTTCGCGCAGCATCTTCACGTGCTGCACGATGAGGTCGTGCTCGAGCGAGTCGGGGTGGTCGAAGTTATAGCTGTTGCGTTGCTCGAAGGTAAGGTGCGCGAGATCGCGGTAGTAGAAGTCGAGCGGGAAGAGAACAGCGTCAAGTTGTTCGGCAAGCTCTCGTGCCAGGGTGGTCTTGCCGGAGCCGGAGCAGCCTGCGACGGCGAGGACCACGGGCCGCGTGATGCTCAAGAGCTTGAGCTGTTCACTCATGCGGCTGGAGTGCCTGCGATCTGCGGCACAAGCGCGGTCAACAAGGCGGTAAAGCGCTCGGCTGCGTGTGCGCCCATCTCCATCACCTCAAGGTGATTTATGGTCTCGCTCGTCACGCCTGCCGCGGCGTTGGTCACAAGCGATAGGCCGAGGACTTCGATACCCATGTGCCGCGCCACGATGACTTCATGCACGGTGCTCATACCGACCAGGTCTGCGCCGAGCGTGCGGAAGGCGCGTATCTCAGCGGGTGTTTCATACGACGGTCCAAGCACGGCGATATAGACGCCGCTCACCATCGTCCAGCCTTGTGCAGCGGCTTCCTTCGTGGCCATTGCGAGCAGGCGTGGCGAGTACGCGCTGGTCATGTCGAAGAAGCGCAGGCCGCTGTTGGGGCCGACGGCGAAACGTGCGTCGTTCGCGCCCAGCGCAGCGTTGGTACCGGTCAGGTTGATGTGGTCGCTGATGCCGACGATCTGGGCGGGTGAGAAATCCGGCCGGATACCGCCGGCGGCATTGGTCACGATGAGCTTCGTCACGCCAAGCAGGCCGAGCACACGCGCAGGGAAGGTGACCTCATCCATGCGATAGCCTTCGTAGGCGTGCACGCGGCCCTGCATCACGGCGACAGGCACGCCGGCAATGGTACCCAGGATCATGCGGCCGCTGTGGCCTTCAACGGTGGACTGCGGGAAGTGCGGAATCTCGGCGTACGGAACGGCTACGGCGTTCTCGACTGAGTTGGCGAAGTCGCCCAGGCCTGAGCCGAGAATGATGCCGAGCGTGGGTTGCAGCGGTGTCTTGCTGGCGAGGTAGTCGGCGGCGGCGCGTGCGCGTTCAAAAAGATTGTTCATAGTCGGGAGCGGAGTATGGCTGTGAGATCGCGTGAACTGTGGATAACCGCGAGCAAGTGAAGGAAGTCGGCCTGCGTGCGATACACGAGATAGTACGGCTTCACGAGCCAGAGACGCACATGTTCTTTGATGTCTGGGCGGAAATGTCCGCTGTCGGGCCAGCGAAGGATATGTGTATGTCTGCGTCGAGCGCGCTTCGGAACCATTCGTCTGAACCGGTCTGCTGCCGGTAGTAGTGGAGGATGTCTTGCGTGTCTTGCCGGGCGCGTGGCGCGACGAGCAGATGCTTCATGCTTCGAGAACACCCGAGCGTAACTCGCGGAGGAACTCATCGCCGTCAATCACGTTCCCCGCTTCAATCTGCGCGAGGCCTTCCTCGATCGCGGCTTTGGCGTAGGCTTCCCATTCGGGAGTCATGGGCAGTTCTGCTTCGTGCCGGTACAGGTGCTGAACCTGGATGCAGTAATGCACAGCTTCAGAGAGCGAAGCGAGTTGGGATTCCACAACCAGCTGCTCAAGAGCTTGCCGATCCTCGCTCGTGATTTCCATAGTCATAGATGCCTCCGTTCGTGCTCGTGCTACGAGCATGGTATCAAGCATAGCAACCGGCTTTACCGCAGCAGCATACCCACGATGCTGGCGCTCATCAGGTTGGCCATGGTGCCGGCGAGCAGTGCGCGCATACCCAGCTTGGCAAGCTCGTTGCGGCGTTGCGGCACCAGCGCGCCGATGCCGCCAATCTGCATGCCAACCGAGCCGATGTTAGCAAAGCCGCACAGCGCAAACGTCGCGATAGCCAGTGTGCGTGTGGAGATGGCGTGTGCGTTAGCCAGCTTGCCAAGGTCGGTGTAAGCCACGAATTCGTTCAGCACCGCGCGCGTGCCGATCAGGTTGCCGACGGTAGGCGCATCATGCCACGGCACACCGATCATCCATGCGATGGGCGCGCAGAAGAAGCCGAGGATGGAGTTGAGCGTGGATGGGAAGCTGATGTTGTGGCCTCCCATGCTGTGCACGCCGATGGCGTTGTGAATGCCGGTGAGGATGCCGTTGAGCAGACCGACGAGCGCCAGGAAGCTGATGAGCATGATCGCTACATTGAAGGCGAGCTGGCCACCGTCGATGGTGCCGCGCGCGATGGCCCCGACAAGGTTTTCGTTCTTGTGCTCGTCTTCCGTGGGGATGTGGACGGTGCCCATGGTGGCGGGAACTTCGGTTTCGGGCACAAGCATCTTTGCAATGAGAATGGTGCCCGGTGCAGTCATGATGACCGCGCTAAGCAGGTCCTGCGCGCGGATGCCGAATGAGATGTACGCTGCCATGATGCCGCCGGAGACGTGCGCCATCCCGCTGGTCATGATGGTCATCAGCTCGGAACGCGTGGCGCCGTTGAGGAATGGGCGGATGGTCAGCGGAGCCTCCGTCTGGCCCATGAAGATGGACGCGGCCACATTGGTGGATTCCGCGCCGGAGGTGCCCATGGTGCGCTGCATGACCCATGCCATGCCGCGGATGACGAACTGCATAATCCCGAGGTGATAGAGCACAGCGAAAAGCGCCGACACAAAAATGATGGTGGGCAGCACGGCGAAGGCGAAGACGTTCAGGGGGCTGGATGGCGTGCCGAGCGCGCCAAAGACCATCGACGAGCCGTCCACCGAGTGCGCCAGCAGACCACTGACCCATGCCGCGCCCTTTTGCAGGATCAACTGGCCGAAGCTCCAGCGGATGACGAGAAAGGCGAAGAAAATCTGCAGGCTCAGGCCCCAGGCCACGGTGCGCCAGCGGATGGCCCGGCGGTCAGTGGATAGCGCGTAGGCAACGCCCAAAAGGACGACGAGACCGATCAGTCCGGTAAAGCGGGCCAAATGCGTGGCCCTCCCTTGCTGCAGATGAATGCTTTGCAACAAAGTGTACCGGAGGCGGTGCAGAACCACCTCCGGTACTACTTATACGGCTACAAAACCACCATCGACGTACAGTTCCACGCCTGCGACGTAGCTGCTGTCGTCCGACGCGAGGAAGACAACGGCCTTCGCGATCTCGTCCGCCTCACCCATGCGGCCAAGTGGCACACCAGCGGACATCTGTGTCTTAAAGGCTTCTTCAGCCGCGGGATCGTTTCCAGTGATGGTTGCGATCGCCGGTGTGTTGATGGGCCCCGGACTCACCACATTCACACGAATCTTCCGGTCCTTCAACTCGCTCGTCCAAGTCCTTGCAAACGACCGCACGGCAGCCTTGGTGGCGTTGTAGACACCAAAGTTGGGAAAACCCTTCACGGAGACGATCGACGCATTCAGGACAATCGTTGCACCGTCCGGCAGCAGCGGGAGCGCCTTCTGCACGGTGAAGACCAGGCCCTTTACGTTCGTGTTGAAGGTCTTATCGAAGTGCTCTTCCGTGTAGCCGCCCAGTGCGATAAATTCACCGGCGCCCGCGTTGGCGAACAGCACATCCAGGCGGCCCTGCTCTTCCTTGACCTGCGTGAAGAGCTTGTCGAGGTCAGCGAGATTGGCAACATCACCCTGCACGCCTGTGACGTTGCTGCCAATCTCCTTCACGGCTTCATCCAGCGATGCCTGGCGGCGGCCCGTGATGTAAACGTATGCGCCCTCAGCAACGAAGCGCTTTGCCGTAGCAAGGCCGATGCCGCTGTTACCGCCGGTGACGAGTGCGATCTTTCCTGAAAGCTTTCCCATAGTCTTGCTCCTTTAGTGCGCGTCAAATAGTTTGACATCCATCGAATAGATGGAGCGGATGCGCGCAACGACTCAGGGATATTGCAAGAAAATTTACAGGGATGAGAGGCGCCTGAGGTAGGCCTGCCATACACCGCGCTGCAGGCTCAGGCTGGCGCAGCGGCCGTCGCGTTGTACGTCGATGAGGCCGGCTTCAGTCAATTCTTTCAGGTGATGCGAAATGGTTGCGGGGCTGATCTCAGCGTGCTCGTGCAGGGCTCCGCAGGCCAAGCCGTCATCGGCTGCGGCGACCTGCTCCAGGATGGCGAAGCGGCGCGGATCGGCGAGCACGCGGCAAATGGCGCGGAATTGCACGTCCGCAAGTGTGGTCTTTCTCGCCGCCGCTTTGGTTGCCGTGCTCTTCATGGCTTCTTTCAGATGACACGAAGTTGCTCTTTGGTGCAACCCGCTGTCATTGGAGCTTCATATGCCGCTCACACAACAGCAACAACAACAACGCAGGATGAAAGGACAATATGCCGGTGTTCCGTGCGTTAGCCGACCCGGCAGGAGTCGCGAACCATGACCGAACGCCCGGAACTGTCCATCGTCATCCCCGCCAAGAATGAAGCGCTGCGTTTGCCCGCACTGCTGGCCTCGCTGATCGAGCAGGACTATCCCGGCATGGCGCATACACCTATTTTTGTGGCCGACGCGGGTTCAACGGACGGCACGGCAGCGATTGCGGATGGCTTTCGTCCAATGCTGCATGTCATTGTGGTGGAGGGCGGCACGCCTTCGGTGGGGCGTAACTGCGGCGCACGGCGCGCGGAATCGAAGTATGTGCTGTTCCTGGATGCCGATGTGGAATTGCGCGACCGGACGCTGCTGCGGCGTGCTGTAAAGCGTATGCAGAGCCGCCAGCTGCACTGCCTTACGGTCGATATCGCATGTGCCGACGGTAACTGGCTGGACCGGATGCTCTACAGCGGCAACAGCTTCATGCAGCGTATTTCGTCATGGTTCCTGCCATTCGGCACGGGCATGTTCATGTTGTTTGAGCGCACACGCTTCGCTGAGCTGGGCGGATTCGATGAAGACGCACTCTTCGCAGAGGACTTCCTGCTCACCAAGCAGGTGTCCATTCTGCGTTTCTCCGTGCTGGATGGCGCCATCTACACGTCGAACAGGCGCTTCAACCGCACCGGTCATGGCCGCATGGTCTTCCTGTTCTTCTGGACACTATTGAACAGCCGCAACCAGCGATATTTCAAGCGCGATCACGGCTACTGGAACGAAGTGCCGGCGCTCAAGCAGTAATCACCTGGCGGATAAGCGGCGTCTTTTGAGGAGGCGAGTCTGCGATGCGCAGCGTTGCGCGCAGCATGCGCTCTGCAACATCCAGCCGCGGCGAATCTTCAGTAAACAGCGTTATAAGCGGCTGACCGATGGTGATGTGGTCGCCAATCTTGGCGTGCATCTCAATGCCGGCATGCGCCGCAACGGGATCGGTTGTGAGTTCGCGGCCTGCGCCTAGCCGCTGCACCGCCCAGCCCACCTCGGTGCAATCCATGCCCGCCAGATAACCGTCGCGATCGGCATGCAACACGCGCTTCGCCTTTGGCTTATGAAACGCCGCGGGATTGTCGAACGGCTTGCTGCTGCCGCCTTGCAGCTCTACCATCGCGAGCCACTTAGCATACGCCGCCCCGCTCTTCAAGAGCTGTAGAGCCTTCTCCTTACCCGCGTCCGCGCTTGCGCTCACACCGCCGATGTAGAGCATCCATCCGGCAAGCACGACGGACAACTCGATGAGGTCGGCATACATGGGGTGATGGATGCCGCGCATGATCTCGATGCACTCCCACACCTCCACCCAGTTGCCACTGAAGCGTCCCAGCGGCTCGTCCATGGTGGTGAGCAGAGCGACGGTGCGTGTGCCGTTGCCTTCGCCTGTACTCACCATCAGGCGAGCGAGAAATTCGCTCTCTTCATACGTCTGCATGAACGCGCCGGAGCCTGTTTTCACGTCGAGCACAAGGCCGTTCAGACCCTCCGCGAGCTTCTTGCTCATGATGCTTGCGGTGATGAGGTAGGGCGACTCGATTGTTCCGGTGTGGTCGCGCAGCGCGTACAGGATGCGGTCGGCCGGGACGAGGTTCCTGGTTTGGCCGATCATGCTGAAGCCGCAGCGTGCGATGACCTCGCCGAATTTTTCGAGCGAGAGTTGCGTGTTGAAGCCTGGGATGGTTTCGAGCTTATCGAGCGTGCCGCCGGTGTGACCCAGCGAACGGCCGCTGATCATGGGATCGGCTAGCCCCGCAGCAGCAACGATGGGTGCTATGAGCAGCGAGCTCTTATCGCCCACGCCGCCAGTAGAGTGCTTGTCCACAACGAACTTGCCGGTAAATCGTGAGTCGAAGACCTCGCCGCTGGTGCGCATGGCGTCGGTCATGGTGGCGAGTTCCCGGTGGGTCAGGCCGCGCTCGAAGATCGCCATCAGGAAGGCGGCGATGCGTGCGTCGGTGATGCGGCCGGCAGCAACGCCGCGGATGAAGCCGCGGATCTCCTCGTCTGTCAGCTCAAGGCCATCGCGCTTGTGACGAATCACATGGATGGGATGGATGGTGTTCGGATCGGACATCAAGCTCCTTACGTCAAAGAAGCTGCGCTGAACGAAGCTGGCAGCAGTTCGGTCAGGGTGCATGCGCCGGGCCGGCCTGCGTCGCCTGGATAGTAGATGCGGCACGTGCCATCCGCGAACTCGGCCAGCGTTTGCCGGCACGCGCCGCACGGCTGGCATGCAACGGTGGGGTCAGCGTTGGCAACGGCGACGGCTAGGATGCGAATCCCGGGACCGTGTTTCGCGACCGCGCTCACGACCGCTGTCTGCTCGGCGCAGGTGGTCAGGCGGTAGGACGCATTCTCAACATTGCAGCCGGTGATGACGTCGCCATTGTCCAGCAGGAGCGCTGCTCCCACGTGGAAGTTGCTATAGGGCGCATAGGCATGGTGCGCGATGTGCGCGGCCTTCGACCGCAGCTCGGCGATGGTGGCCGGGTCGAGTTCGTGCGGGTTGGAGTGTGACGCCATAGAGTGCTGAGGCTAAACCCAAGCCGCGAACCGCGCAACCCAAGCGGCGTCAGAACGTACCTGCGCGTCTAACATAGAGGTCACGATTGAACGCGCACGCATGCCCGTAAACACCCTATCCCCGACAGCACCAAAGGCTCGCAAGGCAGCGAAAGCAGAACCACGCGAGGCCGTTGCAGCGACACTCGAAGCGGTCGATCCTACCGCTCTGTCCGAAGGTGGAGATGCCGTTCTCGACCTCTTCCATCCCGTCACGGCGGAGTGGTTTCGCGCGGTCTTTGAAGGGCCAACGCAGCCGCAGCGTGAGGGCTGGCCTGCTATCGCACGCGGCGATTCGACACTGATTCTGGCGCCGACGGGCACGGGCAAAACGCTCACGGCATTTCTATGGTGCCTTGACCGGTTGATGCTGCGCAGCGACCGCCGCATGTCTGAGCCTGGGATTGAACCATCCAAACGCCGTCGTAAGGGTGAAGCGAAGAAAAGTGTGCTGCCACCGGGCGTGGGTGTACGTGTGGTCTATATTTCGCCGCTCAAGGCGCTTGCGGTGGATGTGGAGCGTAACCTGCGTTCGCCGCTGCAAGGCATCGCCAACATGGCGCAGCGCATGGGCGTACCGGTGCATACGCCGGAGATCAGCGTGCGCACGGGCGACACACCTGCCAGCGAACGCGCTCGCTTCGCAAAGCATCCTGGCGACATCCTCATCACCACGCCTGAGTCGCTGTATCTTTTGCTGACCTCGAACGCGGGCGAGGCACTGCGTACCGTCGAGACGGTCATTATCGACGAGATTCATGCGCTTGTGCCTACCAAGCGTGGGGCCCACATGGCGCTGTCGCTGGAGCGGCTGGAAGCGCTGACGGGACGGAATGTGCAGCGCATCGGCCTGTCCGCAACGCAGCGACCGCTGGAAGAGGTGGCGCGTTTTCTGGGTGGCGCTGAGGGAAGTGAGGGCACAGGGCACAGGGAACAGGGAACAGAATCCGCGGCCGCTGCCGATCGCGAAGACACAGAGCGTGTGCCTGCAGCATCCGCACGCATCGCAGCAGATGAGGCCCTGACGCTCAATCCTGTTCCCTTAGCCGAAGCACAGGGCGTTCGTTATCGTTCTGTGACGATTGTGAACGCGGGTGCGCGCAAGCGGCTTGAGCTTACCGTTGAAGTGCCTGTCGAAGACATGGCGCGGCTTGGAGAGATACAGGACACGCCGAGTGGGCCTGCATCACAAGGACCCAAGCGCACCAGCATATGGCAAAGCATCCATCCACGCTTACTTGAGATTATTCGCCAACATCAATCAACGATTCTGTTCGTGAATGCGCGACGCATTGCGGAGCGGCTTGCGGGCGCGATCAATGAGCTTGCCGGTGAGCAGATTGCGCGTGCGCACCATGGCTCGTTGGCGGCATCGCAACGCAGCGAGATTGAAGAGCTGCTGAAAGCCGGACACATTCGCGCGCTGGTTGCTACATCGTCGCTCGAGCTTGGCATCGACATGGGCGCGGTTGATCTCGTCATCCAGATTGAAGCGCCGCCGTCGGTTGCAAGCGGCATGCAACGCATCGGGCGCGCGGGGCACCAGGTGGGCGCGCCGTCCAAGGGCATCATCTTTCCCAAGTACCGTGCGGACCTGATCGCATGTGCGGCAGTGACACGCGCCATGCACGAAGGCCACGTGGAGAGCACACGCTTTCTGCGGAATGCGTTGGATGTGCTGGCGCAGCAGGTGGTGGCTATCATCGCGCATCCACCCTTGCCGCCTGCACAAGCCGTGTTGCGCGCGAAGGCCATGCGCAGCGATGAAGAAGAGTCGCCCGGCATCAGCTACGACGCCTTGCTTGGCATCGTCCGCTCGTGCGCTGGGTATGCGGGCATCAGTGCGCAGGTGTTTGACGGCGTGCTTGACATGCTTGCAGGCCGCTATCCATCGGACGAGTTTGGTGAGTTGCGGCCACGCATCACGTGGGATCGCACGCGGCAGTGGCTCACGCCGCGGCAGGGTGTGAAGCGCATTGCGATTCTGAATGGCGGCACGATTCCTGACCGTGGCTTGTATGGTGTCTTCCTCAGTGGCGAGCGCAGCAAGCCCATCCGCGTGGGTGAGCTGGATGAGGAGATGGTCTTCGAGGCACGCACAGGCGAGACATTTGTGCTGGGCGCGAGTACGTGGCGCATTGATGAGATTACGCATGATCGCGTACTCGTGTCGCCCGCGCCCGGCGAGCCCGGCAAGATGCCCTTCTGGCATGGCGACCAGGCGGGGCGCCCGCTGGAGTTTGGCCGGCGCATCGGCGCGCTTGTGCGTGAGTTGCGCGACATGCCTCGCAGTGCGGCGCTTACGCGGCTTGTACGCGACCATGATCTGGATCAGCTGGCTGCGGAGAATGTGCTGCGGTACTTAGCGGATCAGGAAGTTGCGACTGAATCGGTGCCGGACGATCGCACTATCGTCGTGGAGCGCGTCCGCGATGAGCTTGGTGATTGGCGCGTTTGCGTGATGACGCCGTTCGGATCGCGCGTGCACGCGCCGTGGGCGATGGCCGTGCAGGGACGCATTCGCGCGGCAGGTGCGAGCGATGTGGAGACGATGTGGAGCGAGGACGGTTTTGTCGTGCGCTTCCCAGAGGCGGATGCCGCGCCTGATGTGGACCAGTTCTTTCCAGAGGCGCAAGAGGCAAGCGATTCTGTTCAACGCCAGCTTGGGTCGACAGCGTTGTTTGCTGCGAAGTTTCGTGAGGCTGCAGCGCGTGCGTTGCTGCTGCCTCGCCGCCGTGCGGATGGTCGTGCGCCACTGTGGCAGCAACGCAAGCGTGCGTACGACCTGTTGAGTGTGGCGGCGCGGTATCCGGAGTTTCCCATGTTGCTGGAGGCATATCGTGAGTGCCTGCGTGATGTGTTCGACATGCCTGCTCTCTCCGAAATCCTTAGGAGTATTGAACAGCGACAGATTCGTGTACACACCGTTGATTCGCGTACCCCGTCGCCGTTCGCGTCGGCACTGCTGTTCAGCTATGTCGCAAATTACATCTACGACGGCGATGCACCGCTTGCGGAGCGGCGCGCGCAGGCGTTGTCCATCGATCAGGATCAGTTGCGCGAGTTGCTGGGTGATGCCGACCTGCGTGAATTGCTGGATGCCAACGCGATCGAAGAGACCGAAGAGCAGTTGCAGATGCTGGCGGACGACTATCGTGCGCGCAGCATGGATGGCGTACACGACATGCTGCTGCGGCTTGGCGATCTGAACCGTGCGGAGTTGCTGAAGCGTGTTGTGTCGCCTGACGTTGCGATCACGGTCGATCGTTTGCAGAAGGCGCGACGTGTGCTGGAGTTAAAGATTGGCGGCGAGAAGCGGTTGATTGCAGTGGAGGATGCTGCGCGGTATCGTGATGCGCTTGGTATCCCGCTGCCGCCAGGTTTGCCCACGGCGTTTTTGCAGGCTGCGACGGATGCCATCGTGGATCTCCTTCGGCGTTATGCGCGTACGCACGGGCCGTTCACAACCGATGAAGTAGCTGTTCGCTATGCGGTGCCAAAGCAAACGGTTGAAGCTGTGCTGCAACGGCTGGTAGGCACTGGGCGCGTCGTGGAAGGTGCATTTCGCCCAGGCGGGCAGCAGCGTGAGTGGTGCGATGTCGAGGTGCTGCGGACAATCCGGCGCCGATCGTTAGCCAAGCTGCGCAAAGAGGTTGAGCCGGTGGAGCAGCAAACACTGGCGCGACTGTTTACGCACTGGCAGGGCGTGCTCACGCCACGCCGCGGGCTGGACGCGCTGCTGGATGTGATCGAAACTCTGCAAGGTGCGCCGCTGCCCGCTTCGCTGCTGGAGACGGAGATACTGCCTGCGCGCATCGCGGGTTACAAGCCTGCGGATTTGGATACGTTGATCGCCGCAGGGGAAGTGACGTGGGCTGGCTTCGAGCCATTGGGTGAGCGCGATGGCCGCATCGGTTTGTATCTTGCGGAAAAGCTGCCGCTGCTATGGCCGGTGGTGAATACGGCGCAGGCTGCGTCGGTGATTGAAGAGGGAAGTGCGACGAAAGAGCGCGAAGAGAAGATCGTTGCGTACCTGCGGGTGCACGGTGCTTCGTTCTTTCAGAACGTGCACGACGGCACGGGTGGTGGCTTCCAGAATGAGACGCTGGAAGCGCTGTGGAATCTGGTGTGGCGTGGCATGATCACGAATGATACGTTGCAGTCTTTGCGGGCCTATACGCATCGGGATTCAAATGGTGCGCGTAAACCTGCGCGGCGTGTGCATAACCAGGCCGGTGGCTTTCGTTCAAGAAGGACAACGCCGCCGACGGCACAGGGTCGATGGGCGTTGCATCCTGCTGCCACATTACTGACACCACGCAATGGGACCGAGTGGTCGTATGCGGAGGCGCACCAGTTGTTGCAGCGCTACGGTGTTGTCTTCCGCGAGACGGCGCATGCGGAAAATCTGCCGGGGGGCTTCTCCTCGATCTACGACGTGATGAAGGCGCTGGAGGAGAGCGGCAAGATTCGCCGTGGTTACTTCGCAGCGGAGCTTGGAGCAACACAGTTTGCCTTGCCTGCCGCGCTTGACCTGTTGCGGTCGTTGCGGAACAAGCGTGCCGATAGCGATCCGGAGATGGTGGTGCTTGCGGCGACCGATCCGGCTAATCCTTACGGAGCGTTGCTGCGCTGGCCGCAGCCTGCTGACGGTGGTGCTCTTACACGGACCGTTGGGTCGCGCGTGGTGCTTGCGGATGGTGCGTTGGTTGCATATCTGCGACGAGGCAATGGGAACATCCAGGTGTTTCTGCCGGAGGAAGAACCGCAGCGCGGGCAGGTGATGCGGTCGCTTGCGCGGTACTTTGTTGTGATTGCTCAGACGCAGGGACGGTTTGGGGATGAGTCTGCGGAGCGCGGTGGTGTGGGGATGTTTATTCAGACGATCAATGGCGTAAATGTTGCGGAGCATCCCATGGCTCGTGTGCTGCTGGATGCTGGATTTCAGGCTGCGCCTATGGGGTTCAATCTGAGACGGAATCTGCCGGGGTTTGTTGGGACTGCGCACGACAGTTCTCGAGCGGTTGGGAATGTTTGAGTTAGATTCTCGGCATGGGCTCGTTGCGCTTTGAAGGTGTTCGATTTGCAGCATTCAGCGACGATCACTTACCCACACATGTGCACGGCTTCTATGCCGAGGTTGAAGTCGTCGTTGATCTTCTAGCCGAAGGGCAAGTAGCCTTGTCAAAGAGGCGCAGCGCCGTTACTCCGGCCAACAGCAGCAGGGCCGACGTAAACTACGCTTTAGAGCTTGCAGCGAAGCACCACGAAGAGCTGTTGCAATTGTGGAAGGAGACGCATGGGTAACGCGAACATTCTCACATCGGATGCAGAGATCGACGCCGCTATCGAAGAGGCAAGATATGCTCCAACTCCTCCCGCGGCAACGAAGGTTGAATTTTTGCGGAGTGTGCGACTGCTGCTGCTCGAATTAAAGAGCGGACAGCGTTTGGCGATTCCGGTAGAGGACCTTGAAGAGCTGGCCAATGCGACGGATGAGCAGCTAGCAACGATTGAGCTGCTAGGGCCAGGCACGGGAATCCACTTTCCTGAGTTTGATGGGAATCTATATGTTCCTTATCTTGTCGAGGGAAGCCGGGGCAGCAAGCGTTGGATGGAGCAGCTTGAGGCGAAGAGGGCTGCTGCGTTGAAGGCTGCGGCTTAGCTGATCTGTGACGGTGGGATTTCTAAGCGAACCGCGCCTTCACTTCACCCAACTGACCTGAATCAGAGCCTTAGGGTGTAATAAGCGTGCCAGTTTTCGCTCGTCGGCCAAATGCCCCACTCGGTAATCCAGAGCAGAACAGACCCTCCGTAAGTCTGGTTCATCGCGAACCAACTTGCGAACGCGAAAGCACGGTGGTCTTTTGTAGCTTCCCTACGGCTTTCCATCTCTTTGGACAACTCTGGCAGGTGCTATTTCTCCCTTGCAGCCAAAACCGGACTCCTCTTTGGTGTAACCGCGCATCCCACCCTCCGACAACCTATGAAGAGAGTTATACCCAATGCCTGAAGGCGACACCATCTATCGCTCTGCCCGAGCACTTGCGAAGGTGCTGATGGGTAAGCATGTCACGAAGTTCGATACGGGGTATGCGCATCTTGCGACGGTGAATGATGACCGGCCTGTGGTTGGCCGTGTCATTGAGAAGGTTGAGGCGCACGGGAAGTGGTTGCTGATGTATTTCTCTGGCGACCTGATTCTTGTGACGCACATGCTGATGAGTGGGTCTTGGCACATCTACAAGACGGGTGAGAAATGGTGGTCGCCGCGTAGCGCGATGCGTGTGTTGATCGAGGTGGAGGGTTGGCAGGCGGTTGCGTTTAATGTTCCCGTCGCCGAGTTTCATACAGCGGCTTCGCTGCTGCGGAAGAGCAGTGTGCCGAAGCTTGGGCCGGATGTGTTGTCGGAGTCGTATACGGCTGATACCGGGTATGAAGCATTGCGGTCGCGGGCGGTTTCGCATCCTGAGGATGAGATTGCGAATGTGCTGCTGAATCAGCGGGTGCTTGCCGGGCTGGGCAATGTGTACAAGAGTGAGGTTGCATTTGCCGCGCGAGTGCATCCGTTCCGGTTGATGCGGACGATCACCGCGGACGAGATGCGGCAGATGGCCGATGTGGCGCAGCGGTACATGAAGGCGAATGTGCTGGATGGTTCGGGCGATGGCATCGTGACGTACAGCGGCAACCGGAGGACGACGCACAGTAGTCGCAAAGAGGACAGATTGTGGGTGTATGGGCGGCGTGGGTTGGAGTGTCGGCGGTGTGGCGGGACGATCGAGTATCGCAAACAGGGACCGGGTGCGCGGTCGACGTATTGGTGTCCAGAGTGCCAGCCCTGGGTGGGTGACGGGGCTGCGGTGAAGGGGTTGGGTGCGCCGGTGCGGCGTGGGAAGGTTGGGTGTTAGGTGCGCTCGCGCATGAATGTGATGTTGTGCCCTCTGATGTTGGATTGGCGGGTCAGCTAATATGCAGATCCCTGCGCTTCGCGGGGAGATGAAAAACGTCAAATCCAGTGGGTGAAAGCGATCAGCAGTTACGACGTTTCAGTATCGCTGAGATCCTTCGCTGCGCTCAGAGACAACCGGTTGAGTTAGATCTCTAACGCGAACTGCGATGTCTCGCCGAAAGCATTCACGCGCGGCTCGGTGGCAAGGTCAAGCACAAGGCGTTCAAGCACGAGTGTCTTGTCGACTGGGCCGCTACGGAGTTCTAAGTCAGCACGCGCGATCAACCGTAATGCGCGCGAAATCTCGCGGCGGGTTTTATAGCGGCGGGCTTGCTGGATAAGGACATCGGCGGCGAAGGGCGGCATGCGGAAGCCTTGCCATAGCACCTGCCAGATGGCGCGTGAGTCGCGCACGTTTTTCTCATGGATGATGAGCATCTGGCGATACGTTCGAGCCAGCATGTACAGGTGGCCGATGGCCGAGTCTTCGCCGCCGTCCGACGCGTGTAAAAGGCCATGCAACAGCGAGAGCGCACGTGGTCGATCGCGCTGTGACAACGCATCGGTTAATTCGTATAACGAACGTTGCTTGGCTGCGAGAACCATCGTCTCCACGTCACCCAGCGTGATGTGGCCGAACTGCGTCGCATCCAGGTTGTTGTCGCGGACGGGCGCGCTCACGTAGAGCAGCAGCTTTTCCAGCTCGCTGCTGATGAGCATCATGTCCACGGCGAGTGAATCGACCAGCTCGCGTGCTGCTTCTGGATCGCACTTCACGCCGCGCTCGTCGGCAGTGCCGATGACCCAGCGTGCAGCGTCGCCCTCGTCTACTTTTTGCAGTTCCACAGTGCCGCACCATTCGCCCAGTGTTTCGCGGATGCGGTCGTAGCGGTCCTTGTCCTCGCGCTCCATGCGGCGCAGGTCGGTAGGCAGCGTCAGGTGATCCGCGACAAACAACAACAATGCACCGGGGTTGGGTGAGCGGAAGTACTGCTCCAGAGCGGCGAACTCGTCCTTCTTAGCGCCGCGGCCATAGAGCGTTTTGAGGCCGCGCACGAAGATGACTTGGAAGGGAGCCATCAGCGATGGCGTCTGTGCAAGATCGAGCGCTTCAAAGATGCTGGTTTCGCTGCCGAGCTCGAGATCGTGCAGGCAAAAGTCGCGCAGATCGCTGGGCACCAGCTTGGCGAGCACGCCTTTGCGTACGCGTTCGTACAGGAACGTCTCATCGCCGAGCAGTACGTAGCCCGGCCGCATGTCGGCAGTGCCAAGCTGGGCGAGGAAGCGGTCTGTCGATGCGAAGGAGCGTACGGGCGGCACGGTTCTCTTTTCGATCCCAAATCTATTGTCGATCATGCGTGCCAACTCGTTGCATCGGATGCGGTGCAGGAATCACAGGTCCAACGCTGTGGAGAACGCGTCAGAAACCCTGCAGCAGATCGGCGACGATCTGTGCCGCCATGTCGCGCGACAGCCGCATGACGGCTGCACTGTCTTCCTGGATGAAGGCGCTCAGGTCCTGCGTGGACTGGTACTGGTCGCGGAAGCTGAACTTATCGTCCTGCCAGATCACGTGGCCATCACGCGCAGTCAGCACTACTTTTGCCGTGATCTGCACGAGATACGATGACGTGGAGCCGGTGCCGGGGTCGTAGGTGAGTGGCGCGATCGTCTCGGTGAGGACGGTGCCTTGCAGGATAGCGTCGCTGGCATTGGGATCGTCGGACTGGCTGATGCGGTAGCGCGTGCGTGTGTTCAGCTCGCGGATGGTCGCGTCCGTGAGTGCGACCTCGGTGCGGTATTGCTGCACATTTGTCTTGAACATGGGCACCGCCAGCGTGCGCACGCCTGCGGGCACGTGTGTTGCAGAGCCGGCTACGTGGTAGCCGCAGCCCCCCAGCATGGCGACGCAAGCTAGCAGCATCACCCAGCCCATCCGCGTTGCGGATGAGTGGAGCACACCAGTCTTGATAGGCCACTTCACTTGCCGCGACCTGCCAGTGCTGCAATCTTCTTCTGTGCTTCGACGAAGCGGCGGACGCGGTCGAGCGAACGTGCCTTGCCGAAGACGACGAGTGACTCCAGCAGTGGTGGTGAGGCGGTTTTACCGGTCAGGATGGCGCGGAGGAGCATGAAGCCTTCCTTCACGCTCCACTCTTCGGCGGTCATCAGCGCACGCAGCGAGGCATCGATAGCTTCAGTACTCCACTCGCTGCCTTCCAGCGCGGTGGTAAGTTCCGCGGCGAAAGCTAACGTCTCTTCGAACGTGCGCTTCTTCGGGACGAAGATGTCTGGCGCCGGCAGGACGTCGTCCGAAAAGAAGAAGCCGGCCATGTCGCCGAACTGACCCAGCGTCTCCATGCGTGTCTGCACCAGCGGGATGATCTCGCGCAGATAGTCGTCGCTGAAGATGGTGGACTTCAGCAGGGCGAGAAAGTCATCGGCGGATTGCTTGCGCAGGTACTCGCCGTTCAGCCATTTCAGTTTGACCAGATCGAAGACAGGACCGCCCAGCGAGATGCGCTGGAAATCGAAGCGCTCGATCATATCCTGCAGCGAAAAGACGTCGCTCAGCTTCATGTCGAGGCCCTTGCTCACGATCTCCAGTTCGCTGGGCTGGGCCATGCCGCCGCCCATCAGGCCGAGAAAGTTGAGCATGGCGTTTGGCAGGAAGCCGGCCTGGCGGTAGTAGATGAGCGAGACGGGATTTTTGCGCTTGCTGATCTTGCTCTTGTCCGTGTTGCGCAGTAGCGGCATGTGCCAGAAGCGCGGCAGATCCCACCCGAAGGCGCGGTAGAGCAGCACGTGCTTGGGTGTGGAGCTGATCCACTCTTCGGCGCGAATGACGTCGGTGATGCCCATGAGGTGGTCATCTACAACATTCGCAAGGTGATAGGTGGGGAAGCCGTCGGACTTCATAAGCACCTGGTCGTCCACGTTGTTGTGGTCGAAGGTGATGTCGCCGCGGAGTTCGTCGCGGAAGGTTGTCGCCGCGATACCGGGGCCTTGGTCGCCGCCGGGAACTTTCAGACGGATGGTAAATGGCTTGCCTTCAGCTAGTTGGGCTTCTACCTGCTCGGGTGTGTAGAAGCGGCTGGGGCCGGCGTACTTGGGAGCCTGCTTGGCGGCCATCTGCGTTTTGCGCTCGGCGTCGAGCTCTTCCGGCGTCTCAAACGCGCGATATGCGGAGCCGTTTTCGAGCAGTTTTTCGCAGTATTCGCGGTAAATTTCAGTTCTCTCGCTTTGGCGATACGGACCACAAGGGCCGCCCACGTCAGGACCTTCGTTCCACTCCAGGCCGACCCAGCGGAGGGCGTCAAAGATCATCTGCTCGCTGCTGGCGACGAAGCGGGTGCGGTCGGTGTCTTCAATGCGCAGGACGAAGGCGCCGCCGCGCTGCTTTGCGAAGAGGTAGTTCAACAGGCCGATGTAGGCCGTGCCCACGTGCGGGTCGCCGGTGGGCGAAGGTGCGATGCGGACGCGAACGGGCGCCGTCGCCTTACTGTTTCGTTCAGTACTCATGCCATCGTCGATGCTAGCAGTTGACACCTTGACCAACTTGACCAACCGGCCTACGATTGGAGTATGGCGGCCTACAACATATACGAGGCGAAGACCGCGTTCTCTGCCCTGATCGAAAAGGCAGAGCATGGCGAAGAAACAGTGATTGCGCGCTCCGGAAAACCGGTAGCAAAGATTGTGCCGATCCGCGATCTCAAGAAGCCCGGCACATCGAAGACCTACCGCAAAGGTGGCCAGAATTTTGCTGGATGGGCAAGTATCCCGGATTCCATCGACGACCCGCTGCCGCAGGAGATGCAACGCGCGTTGGGAATGCTCGATTGAGCCTGCTACTGGATTCGCATGTGTTTCTTTGGTTCGACCATGGTGACCCGCGCCTTTCGGTTCCTGTCCGCAATCGAATCAATGCGACACAGGACGTATTCGTTAGCGTTGCCTCCATTTGGGAACTCTCGATCAAGCGATCACTAGGCAGACTGCCTGGGATTCAGGGAACGCTCGTGGACATCGTTCGTAAGAACGAATTGTCTCTACTGGCGATTTCCGCCGAACATGCAGAAGAAGTTGCTGGAATACGGCGCCATCATGGCGATCCGTTCGACCATCTGCTCCTGGCACAAGCGAAGGTGGAAGGCTTGACGCTCGTGACGCACGACCGCATCCTTGCTGACTACGAAGTTCCTATACTGCTTCTCTGATTGGGAATTTCTTCTTTCGTATCGCCGATTTTCAGATAGCTTCGTGGGTGTAGCCCGCGTGAAATGCGCGGCGTTACTTCCACAGATCACTTTTGCAAGAGGGATATGGCATTATGAAGCGTTTCGTCGCAACACTTGCAGCAGCAATCGTTTGTAGTGGCGCAGCAGCCGCACAGGCGCCGATGGCCGGACCGCCGCCCGCACCGGAAAAGGGATCCATGGCAGCGATGATCAGCGAGGCCATGGCCGGCTACACGCAGATCAAGACCATCATCCTGGCTTCGGTCGACAAGATGCCCGCGGAAAATTTCTCCTTCAAGCCCACGCCGGAAGTGCGAACCTACGCGGAGCTGTTCGACCACGTGGCGCAGACGCAGATGGCCCTGTGCGCCGCACCTGGCAGCGGCCGTCCCGCGCCGGTTACCGCGACGTCGAAGGACGACGTCCTTGCAGCCCTCAAGAAGTCGTTTGACCTGTGTGACGCAGCCTATGCCACCGTGACGCCTGACAACGCTATGGAGATAAGCGGCGCAGGCTTTGCGCGCGGATCGAAGCTGGGCATGATCAGCAAGAACGTCGCGCATGACAATGAGATGTACGGCACCATGGTCGTCTACATGCGCCTGAAGGGCCTGGTTCCGCCCTCCACCGCCATGCGAGGCCGCATGTAGGCATTGCAGTACTGCGTACGCCGGTCGCGCTCCGCGCCATGCGTGCTGATGCTGGCTGTTGTGGCAGCGCGGCTGCGGGCCGCGCTGATGGAGAAAGAAGAAGGCTCCGCAAGTTATCTGCGGAGCCTTCTGCGTTAGATCGTCTCTGGAGGATCGGGTGGTGGCACGTAGGCCGGCGTGTGTGCCGCAGACGGATAAGAAGCGGCGGGTACGTAGCCCGGAGGCGGGTAGGCCGCAGGTGGCGGATAGCCGGGCGGCGGGTAGGCTGCGCCGTATTCCGGTGCTGGAATCACCTTCCATTGCGAGAAGGCAAGCACGTACAGCATGATCAGGTTCACGACTGGCAACAGCATCAGCAATGACATGGCGCCGCTCATGCCCGCTTTCTTGAAGATCACCCAGAACGGGATGATCATGATGGCGGTGCCCACAAGGCCCATTACGAAGAAGAAGGGCATCATGGCCAGCATCATGTGCTGGATTTGTACAGGATCGGGCTGCTGCATGGGACAACCTCCGGATGACGCGTAACTGTGGTGTTGCGAGCCAATGTACATCAGCACGCAAGACTTGCCACGCGTTATCTCCGGGTGTCGCGTTACGTCAGATCGTCAGTATCGTACGCGGGCTTGCGGCCCAGCCGGCGTGTGCTGTATGGCTCTTCGCCGTCGATGAGTGTGCGCACCATAACGTCTACTTCGGCAGGGTCGTCCATCTCTGCGACCAGCTTTATGGGCTCTTCGGGCTCGTTGAGCGACTCCAGCAGAACCGTGACGTGCGCGACGGCGGTGCCGTCGTGGTTCAGGCCCTCGGGCGTCTTGGCCTTGATGCTGACGTCGCGCTCCGGGACGCCGAGCAGCTCCGCGACACGTGCGCGCATATCGCCTGCGATGGGCACGATCTTGGGCCGCATCAGGATCAGCACGCAGTCCATGTTGACGATCCTGTAGCCGGCGGTGGCGATCTCTTCCAGCGCCGTCTCCAGGAAGATGGAGGAGTCGGCGTTCTTCCAGCGCATGTCGCTGGGTGGGAAGAAGGTGCCGATGTCGCCCGCGCTGACCGCGCCCAGGAGTGCGTCGGTAATGGCGTGGAGGAGCAGGTCGCCGTCGCTGTGCCCGGCAAGGCCCTGGTCGTGCTCAATCTTCAAGCCGCCAATGACCAGCGGCACGCCCGGCTTGAATGCATGCGAGTCAAAGCCGTACCCAATCCTCATACCCACAGGTGCCTGCTTCTGCCGCGTATGGTCACGCAGCGGGAAAGTCGTCGCTCTCAAGCATAAACGGGTGGGCGTTGCGGGCGTTACCTCGTTGCTGTCGTTGTTCTCGTTGCTGTCGTTGTTCGTTGCTGTCGTTGTTCACGTGATTGGCAAAAGAACGAGAGCAACGGCCTTTTAGGTACGTGAGCAACGATCCTTGCGTTGCTGTTGTTGCTCTCGTTCTTCAAACGGATCGGCGGAACGCTAGCAATGGCTTCTTAGAGACGAGAGCAACGGCGTCTTAGGGACGTGAGCAACGATCCTTTGCTGATGAAACCCGCTATACTTCACATCCGATGAACGTACACGTAATTCTTCCCGCGGCAGGGCTTGGCACACGCATGGCAGTGCCGGGCGTGAGCGCCAAGCAGTTTCTTTCCCTGGGCGGTGTGCCCATCCTTATCCACAGCGTGCGGGCCTTTACAGAGAAGGCGGGTATCGCCTCCGTTACGCTGGCCGTGCGGGCCACCGAGGTAGACCACGTCACGAAGCAGCTTGGGCACTACGGTGTGAGTGACAGGGTAGCCGTGGTTACGGGCGGCGAGACGCGCCAGGACTCCGTTGCTGCCGCGCTGCTCTCGCTCAGGGCAGAGCCGACTGACATTGTGCTGGTGCATGATGCGGTCCGTCCTCTCGTCGATGCGGCCACCATCGATCGCACCATCGATGCGATCGCGAAGCATGGCGCAGCTATCGCAGGCATGCCTGCCATCGACACGATCAAGCAGGTGGACCGCACCGCCGATGGCGCGATCATCACCTCCACGGTGCCGCGCGAACGCATTGTGCTGGCGCAAACGCCGCAGGGCGCACGTTACGCAAGCCTGCGCCGGGCGTTTGATGAAGCTGCTGCGGATAGCTTTGCCGGGACGGATGAGGCGAGCCTGCTGGAGCGTGCCGGGATTGCGGTTGCTGTTGTGCTGGGGACGGCGGCGAACTTTAAGATCACGCAGCCGGGTGATTTGGAGTTGGCGGAGTTTTATTTGAAGCAGCGCGGATAGGGATGCGACACGATGCATCGTTTCGTCATGTCGTGGCGCGGCGAAGTGTGGCCATGTACCCAACCTATAAGCCGCTTAGGATAGAGAGATGCCGTCGCATGTCACCTTGCCGCTGAATCGCGCGCTGCTGCGAATGGGTGATCGCGTAGCTGTTGCTGTGTCGGGTGGGGCCGATTCGACGGCGTTGTTGCTAGCGCTGCATGAGCAGGCTGCGGCGCTGGGCATTGGGCTCGCGGCGGCGCACTTGCATCACGGCATCCGTGGCGATGAGGCCGATGGGGATGCCGCCTTTCTGCGCGAGCTTTGCGGGCGGCTGGATGTGCCGTTGCATCTTGAACACGCCAATGTGCCTGCTTCTGCTACGGCGAATGCTGAGACGCTGGAAGAAGCTGCGCGGCATGCCCGGCTGGACTTCTTTGACCGGCTGCTTGCAAGTGGCAAGGCAACGGCGATCGCGACGGCTCATACCGAAGATGACCAGGCTGAGACGGTGATGATGAAGCTGATGCGTGGGGCGTGGACGGAGGGCCTTGGCGGAATTTCGCCGGTGCTGGAGCGCGAGACGGGGCGGGTGATCCGGCCACTGCTGCCTGCGAGCCGTGCGGAAGTGGTTGCGTTTCTGAATGACCGCAAGCAGGCCTGGCGCGAGGACAGCAGCAACGCGTCTGCGAAGCACACGCGGAACCGCGTTCGCGCTACGCTGATGCCGGTGTTGAGGGAGTTCAACCCGTCCGTTGCTGCGACGCTGGCGGCGACGGCGCAGCTGGCTCGCGAGGAAGAAGCTCGCTGGCAGCCGGAAATTGCCCGGCTGTACACGCAGCTTGCGCTGCCGGGGAAGCCTGTGCGAGGGGGTGGGCGGGCGGTTTCCACGGCACCGGAGAGCGATTCCGTTGCGTTTGAGCTGGAGCGGCTGCGGGGGCTTGATTTGCCGACGCGGCGGCGGTTGTTGCGGCTGGCGGCGGAGCGGATGGGTTCGCGGCTTTCTTCTGCTGAGACCCTCCGCATCCTGCTATTGGCCGGACTTGCGCCTGCGGATACGCCGCCTGATCCGACCGTGCCGTCGAAACCGAACAGCCGGCTGGACCTGGCGGGCGGCCTGCGGGCGGAGCGGTCGCTGCGCGAGCTTCGCCTGGGCCGCCGGACTTAGGACTCTGACGAAGAATTCTGTAGTGAGACTGCACAAAACAGCGTGCGCGCTCGCATTGCATCCTTCCGGCGGGGGTAGAATCGAATAGGTTACGTACCTGCCCTTGCGTCCCAGGGACGTGCGTTTCGCCAGTCCTCGCGCTGCCGCGTCTAATAGTTTGCGGCCACCCGCTGAGTCCCCCGGCGATGCGTGCGTGTGCGGCTGGAGAGCTTTCCTGCTGTGCCGTGGCCGAGAGAGAAGGGGTACCAACGTTGAATTCCACTGTGAAGACCGTCCTGATTTGGGTGTTGATGCTCGGCTGCCTCATCTCGGTGTGGCAGTTTGTGATGCACAACTCGACCGGCGGTCACGATTCCGCCGTAAGCCTGTCGCAGATGCAGGACTACGCCGACAAGGGCAAGATCTCGGATGTGACGGTGAACGGGACGGACGTGACCGGTCACTTCAAGGATTCGAAAGAGTCCTTCCACACCACCATTCCAGCGAACTACCCGGACCTTTACAAGACGCTGCACGAGAAGGGCGTCAACATCACCATCAAGGACCAGAACAACTCCTTCTGGTTTGCGGCGCTGGTGCAGTTCCTGCCGATGCTGCTGATCCTTGGCGTGTTCCTGTTCTTCCTCCGCCAGATGCAGAGTGGCGGCAACAAGGCGCTGAGCTTCGGCAAGAGCCGTGCGCGCCTGCTTTCGCTGCAGCAGAAGAAGGTGACGTTCAAGGACGTGGCCGGCGTCGATGAGGCCAAGGAAGAACTGAAGGAGATCATCGAGTTCCTGCGCGAGGCGCAGAAGTTCCAGAAGCTCGGTGGCCGCATTCCGAAGGGCGTGCTGCTCGTTGGGCCTCCGGGAACCGGCAAGACGCTGCTTGCCCGCGCTGTTGCGGGTGAGGCGAATGTGCCGTTCTTCTCGATCTCCGGTTCGGACTTCGTGGAAATGTTTGTCGGCGTGGGCGCGAGCCGCGTGCGCGACCTGTTTGAGCAGGGCAAGAAGAACGCTCCGTGCATCATCTTCATTGACGAAATCGATGCAGTCGGACGTCACCGCGGCGCAGGCCTGGGTGGCGGGCACGATGAGCGCGAGCAGACGCTGAACCAGCTCCTGGTGGAGATGGATGGCTTCGAGTCGAATGAGGGCGTGATCCTGATCGCCGCGACCAACCGCCCGGACGTGCTCGATCCGGCGCTGCTGCGCCCTGGCCGTTTCGATCGCCGCGTGATCGTCGATCGGCCGGACATTCGTGGCCGTGAGGAAGTGCTCAAGGTCCACTCGAAGAAAGTGCCGATGGCTGAGGACGTGAACCTGAACGTTCTGGCACGTGGCACACCGGGTTTCAGCGGCGCTGACCTTGCCAACATGGTGAACGAGGCTGCCCTGACCGCTGCACGCCACAACCGCAAGGCCGTGCACATGTACGACTTTGAGGTTGCCAAGGACAAGGTGCTGATGGGCGCAGAGCGGAAGAGCATGCTGCTTTCGGACCAGGAGAAGAAGGTGACGGCGTACCACGAAGCCGGCCACACCCTTGTCTCCGCGCTGAGCGAGAATAGCGATCCGCTGCACAAGGTCACCATCATTCCGCGCGGTATGGCGCTTGGCGTCACCGTCTATCTGCCTGAGGAAGATCAGCACACTGTTACCAAGGGCTACTTGACGACGCGGCTTGCCATGATGATGGGCGGCCGTTGCGCCGAGGAGATCTTCCTGAAGGAGATGACCACGGGTGCAGGCAACGACATTGAGCGCGCCACGGAACTGGCCCGCAAGATGGTCTGCGAATACGGCATGTCCAAGATGGGACCGATGACCTACGGCAAGAAGGAAGGTGGGGAAATCTTCCTTGGCCGCGAGATCACCCAGCATCGCGACTTCTCTGATTCGACAGCGCAGGCCATCGATGCGGAAGTGAAGCGGTTCATGGACGAGGCGTACACCGCGGCGTACACGATTCTCGATAACAACCAGGACATCATGCACCGCATGAGCGCCCTGCTGCTGGAGCGCGAGACGCTGGATGCCGAGGAGATTCGCCTTATCATCGCAGGGCAGGATCTGCCGGCAGTGCGTTCACCCCTTGCGTATGCTGATGGAGATTCCGGCGGCGAGAAGCAGAAGGTGCTGAAGCCGGAAGGCGGACGCACACCAGGCTTTGGCGAGGGACGTCCTTCGCCTGCCTAATGTATCGAACAAAACAAGGAAGGGCGGCCTCGCGGCCGCCCTTATTCATTTTGACCAATGCGCTACGGCACGACGTCGATTGCTTTCAGCACCTGGTAGTCATCCCACTGCTTCAGGTCCTTGAGCATTTGTTCTACCTGCGGCTGGGAGATGTGCGGTGCAAACGGCGCGGGTGAGTCGGCGATAGCGTACGCGGTGGCCGTAACCGTGGCAACGCCTTCCAGCAGGGTGTTGCGGTTCACCGCGTCAAAGGTGTCGGATGCTTTGTGATGGACGTTCTCATACGAGTCAGTCCAGAGGAGCAGCGTTGGAATGCCCTGGACGTTGAAGGCTGCGTGATCGCTGGAGAACAGGAAGCGCACATCGTCGCTCAGGCCTTCGGCGCCCAGGCCGCTCAGCAGCGGGCTTACATTGGCCATGGCCTTGCGTTCATCCGTTCGCCCCATCAGGTGCCAGCCCCTGGGAGTGTTGGCGCCCGTGTCGGTGATCAGGACGGCATCGATCGTGTCCACTTCCGCAGCGTGACGTTTTGCATATGCGGTCGAGCCGACGAGGCCTTGCTCCTCACCACCAAACAGGATGAACCGCATCGTGCGCTTCGGCGCCTTGCCCAGGCTGTTGATCTCGCGCGCTGCGTCCACCACCGTTGCCGAGCCGGTGCCGTTATCCTGCGCTCCTGTGCCTGGATTCCAGCTATCGAGATGGCCGCCCACGATCACGACCTCATCCGGCTTTTCGCTGCCGCGAATCTCACCGATCACCTCAGGCACATGGACAGCTTTCGCCGTGTGGTTTGTGAACTGAAACGAGACCTGAACAGAACCGCGTGCGGTAAGCCGCCGCAGCATCATCAAGTCCTCCGCGCCTATCTGCGCGACGGGGAAGGGAGCGATTGTGCCGTTGAAGCCGAAGGCGCCCATATTCTCGGCGCCGTTGCGGAAGCCGCCTACAAGGATGGCCGCTGGCTTTGCCTCTTCCAGCGCCATCATGGCTTCGAAGTATGCCTTCTCGCTGAACGGCTGTGGACGGGAGTCCGCGTCGTAAAAGGCAATCTTGCCGGACAAGCGGCTGGCCATGGCGCGTATGGCGTCAGGCGTGAGCGAGGGAATGTAGACTGTCTCGCCGCGGACACCGCCCTTTGGCGTCGACGGGCTCCAACCGTAGCTCCACAGGTGCAAGGTGTGCTGCACCGGCGCAGTAATTTCACCGGTCGCGCCGAGTTCAGGCCACCACGTGTCGGTGGTGAAGGTCTCGGTGTGCACGTTGGTCAGGCCAAGCTCTTTGAACTTCGCTTCGCCCCACTGCACGGCCTTCAGGTAGTTGGGCGAGCCGGTCAGTCGCGGGCCGATCTCGTCGGCGAGCTGCCGGTCGTACTCGTACGCCTGCCCGCTCGCCATCGTGTCACCCATGATCCTGCGGACGATTGCCTGGGTATCCGGCGACAGCGGCATGGCCGTTGTTGAGGGCAGTGCGGTCTGCGCTGGTACCGCAAGGGTGAAGGCGAGTGTGGCGGCAAGTGCGAGGGAAAGTCTTTGCATAGTTGCATTGAATACGCGGAGAGGGGTGGCCGCGGATGCAGAAAGATCTACACGGCAGCAGCGCCGCCGGTCAGCACCAGCCGCAGGTCGCGGAGGTTGTTGCCGGTTGGACCGGTCACAATGGCATCGCCGGCCGCTCGCAGCAGTGGTCCAGTGTCGCAGGCTTTAAGGGCGTGTTGCGCGTCGAAGCCGATTGCCGCTGCTCGATCCGGAGTCGTGGCATCGCACACCGCACCTGCTGCGGCGCTGTGTCCGTCAATGCCATCCGAGCCCGCGGAGAGCACCGCTCCGGCCTGCTGGCGGCGTGCGAGTTCAACGCCGCACCATAGCGCGAGTTGGCCGTTGCGGCCACCTTCGCCGGGAGTTGGCGGCAGGGCAACGCCGACCTCGCCAACCGAGACGATGCAGCTGCGTGCATGCTGGTTCGCGAGCAGCGCGCTCGCGTCGAGCAGGTAGCGTCCTGCTGCCTGGTACTCCCACTCGTCGCAGCCGTTGTCGATGACTGTGTGGAAGCCTGCGTCTTCGGCAGCGGTGCGGGCGGCTTCGGCCAGGTGCTCGCTTGAGAGGATTACCTTCCAGTGCGCGCGAGTGAAGGCTGTGTCGGCTGACTTTGGTGTCTCCGGCAAGTCGTCCGCGAGAAAGAAGCTGCGAATGCTTTCCGGCACCACCACAAGCCGGTCCAGCTTTGCGTACAGCGCGCGTGCTTGCTCGACGGTGGTGCTGTCCGGCAGCGATGGGCCTGAGGCGATGGCGTCGGGCTGTGCCGCTGGAACGTCGGAGACGAGCAGTGTGCATTGCATAGCGGCGTTGGCTGCGGCGACGGCGAGCCGTCCGCCCTTGACGGCGGATAGATGCTTCCGCAGGGTATTCATCGATGCGATCGGCAGCCCTGATCCCACGAGGGCGCGGTGGAATGCAGCAATATCCTGAAGCGTGATGGATGGATCGAGCGGCTGCTCCACCATGGCGGAGGCACCGCCGCTGATGAGGAAGAGCACTGCCGTTCTTGCATCCGCGCCACGGAGCAGGCGCAGCGCAGCATCGGCTGCGTGAAAGGAATCAGCTGTCGGTGTGGGATGCGCGCCGGGCAGATAGGCCACAGGCGTCTCCGGCAAGTCTGCAGCCGTGGGCAGTGTCTCGGCGGGGGCAACGACGATGGCCTGGCAGGGAATTGCTTTGAGTTGTTGTGCTGCTGCGGCGTACATCGGAACCGCGGCCTTTCCCAGCGCCACGATCAACACGCGATCCACGTCGCGCAATGCGATGCTGCTGCCGGCCAGGGTCAACATGCCGGCCTGTACGGAGATTTCGCGCAGGACAGCGTCGCGTACGTTCACGGCAGCCATGGTTCGCACAACGATCGCGCGGGCTGCTGCTCGCAGAGCTTCGCTCACAGCATCCTCAAAGTTGCAGCTGTTGTACCCACGCTTTGAACTCTAACGCAGGCCTTGAGACGATGCCGCGATGTGAGGCTTGACGGCGCGTTGATAGCAGGCGAAGCTCACACAAGGCGCGATGCTTCGCGCGAGGTGTCAGGTTGCGATTGCGTGCATTGTGGTGTGGAGTCCTGCTCGGTGCGGTCTCACTTGGGATGGCGGTGTCTGCGCAGGAACCTCGCGCCAGCATGGAGACCATGCAGATCCCCAGCCATGGCTCGCTGATGAATGGCCTGGTTTACGTTGCGGCAGGCGCCGGGCCGCATCCGGTGGTTGTGTTGCTGCACGGCTTTCCGGGCAATGAGAAAAATCTTGACTTGGCGCAGGATATCCGCCGCGCCGGGTGGGATGTGGTGTTCTTCCACTATCGTGGCGCGTGGGGTTCTGCCGGCGACTACTCCTTCTCGCACACGATTGAAGACACCGCCGCTGCCGTGGCCTGGGTGCGCGATCCCGCCAACGCAAAGAAGATTCGCGCGGATGCCTCGCGCATCGTGCTGATCGGACATAGCGCGGGCGGCTTCGATGCTGTGGAGGCGGGTGCGGCTGACCCGTCGATTGCGGGCGTGGGGCTCATCTCCGCGGCGGATCTCGCTGGACGGGTTCCAGAGAACTTGCCGAAAGCCGCTGAAGGAGCTGCGCGTGCGAAGATCGCCGCGAGCCTGGCGACCGAAGGCATGGCGCCGCTTGCGGGATGTACGCCGGAGAGTCTCGCGCAGGATGTCCTCGATCACGCAGCGGCATGGCGTTTCAGCGCGAACGCGAAGGCGCTGTCGACGAAGCCATTGCTTATCGTCACATCGGATGACGGCCTGCAGCCCGCAGACGATGCACTTGCCGAAGCCGCGCGCAAGGCGGGCGACACCCACGTGACGCAGCAGCACTTTGCGGCGGATCATGGGTACTCTGACAAGCGGCAGGAGCTGTCCGCGGCGGTACTCGCGTGGCTGAAAGGCTTGCCGGCGAAGTAGGCGTTACTTTGCGGTGAAGGGCTGTTCCAGCGCCAGTGTCTTGGGCGGGTAGCACGCGGCCTGGTCGCATGCCTGGTAGTGGAGCGCGGCTTTCAACGTGTGGTCGCCGGGGGCAGCTTTTACGTGTGCGGTCAGGGTTACGTCGCCGGTGTAGACGTCGAGTTTCTGCTTCGGCTCAAAGGCGAAGGCGTACGGTGTGCCCTCGGGGAAGCTGACGTCGGAAACTGTGGCGCCGGTCATGTCCTCGACAAGGATCTTGGTCGGGATGAGCATATCGCTCTTGGGCGAATGCGAGTTGATGTGGAAGCCGGAATCGACGCGAAAATGCAGCTTGAGCGTGGCTGGCGTGTTGGCGGGGATGGACTGGCCTTCGGCGATGAAGCCGACATGACCTGCTTTCGCGGGCGACTGGCCTGCGCTCATAGCCTGTACATACGTCAGCAGGTGCGCACCCACATTGGTTGAGGCCGCAGCCACACTCAGCGCGGCGACTGCGGCGAACCCTACCACGATCCCGGTCAACACCTTTACGAATACCCGCATGGTTTACCTCCGCGCCGGGAACGGCGCATCCATCTCCTGCGCACGAGCGAAGAAGATGTCCAAATGTATGTCTCGTCTGTAATGAACGCCGCAATCGCGTTCCATTGCGTGTCGTATATCTGACTACTGCCGAGGCCCGCAGGCTTCACGCCATTTCTAGCTGCCGCCTAAAATTTTCTGGACGTTGCTCTCGGCCTCATCCTTGCTTGCCAAGCCAATGGCCTGCGCCACGATCTTACCGTTGCGGTCGATGTAGAAGGTTGCGGGCAGCACATCGAGGCCGCCATAGGCGTCGCCCACCTTCTTGTCGCTCATCAGGAGGGTGTAGTCCACACCGGTGTTGGCTACGACCTTCTTGATCTGTTCGGAGATTTCTGCGCTCTTGGCATCGTCATCTTCATTGATACCGACGACCTGCAGCCCCTGAGCAGCATATTTCTTCTGAAACTCCTCAAACCACGGCATCTCGATCTTGCAGGGGGTGCACCAGGTGGCCCAGAAGTTGAGCAGGACGGGCTTGCCCTTCAGGTCGGCGAGGGAGACTTTCTTGCCGGTGCTGGTTGTGAGGGTGAACGCAGCGGCGGGCTTGCCGCGCAGGTCAGCAATCTGGGAATCGCCCATGGCAGTCGCGCCGGGCTTATCCACGCCGATGGTCATGGCCTTCTGCGCTGCTGCGGCGTCGGCCGCCTTGCGCGCCTGCCGATTGTGGATGCCGGCCCACACAAGTACCGCAACCACGACAACGATGAGACCGCCAACGACAGCATTACGCATGGGGAACCAACCTTATAGAAGAGCAGATGTGCAGAGACAGTCTATCGATGCATTGGACGCGCCGGCGAAGGATTATGTCTTTCCTTTGTCACCATTCTTCGGGCGGATTGATTAGGCTTGCAGCGAAAAGCAGAACGCATAGGGTCATGAGGCTTTTGCGGCGACTACGTTCGCGAAGGATGACGGTTTACGGAAGGTAGAATGGTTTGACAATTTGTCCGCGATTTTGGGACACGGAAAGTACGTACAGACGCAATGCATCGCTGGTCCAAACTGTTTATTCCCACGCTGCGTGAGGCTCCCGCAGACGCTGAAGTCGCAAGCCACCAAATCCTGCTGCGCGCGGGCTACATCCGCCAGTTGAGTGCAGGCTTTTACAGCTACCTGCCGCTTGCCACGCGCTCGATTAACAAAATCGTCGCGATTGTGCGCGAGGAGATGAACCGCATTGGCCAGGAGTTTTACCTGCCGGCGGTGCTGCCGCGCGAGCTGTGGGAGGAAAGCGGCCGCTGGACCGGCATGGGCGAGAACATGTTCCGGCTGAAGGACCGCAAGGGGGCAGAGTGGTGCCTGGGCATGACGCACGAAGAGGTGATGACCTCGATCGCGCGGAACGAGGTCCGCAGCTACAAGCAACTGCCGCAGATCTGGTACCAGATTCAGACGAAGTTCCGCGACGAGCCGCGCCCGAAGAGCGGCCTGCTGCGTGTGCGCCAGTTCACCATGAAGGATTCGTACTCGTTCGACATCGATCAGGCCGGGCTGGACCACAGCTACAATCTGCACGATGCTGCGTACCGTGCCATCTTCACGCGCTGCGGGCTGGAGTTTGTCGCGGTCGAGGCAGACAGCGGGGCCATGGGTGGATCGCAGTCGCAGGAGTTCATGGTCTACACCGAGGCCGGTGAGGACTGGATCGCGTCTGCTCGTGATGATGCGGGGAATGTGGTCTACGCCGCGAATATCGAGAAGGCTACAAGCAAGCTCAGCCCTGTCACGGACCTTGAGCCGACGGGCGACGGCATGCCTGAGCTGATCTACACACCGGGCAAGGGCGCGATCGCTGACATCTGCGAGTTCCTGGGCATGCAGGCCTACAACGACATTAAGTGCGTGGCGTATATGGGGCAGATGCCCGGCCCCCTCGGCAAAGACAGCTCGGCAGGCGCTGTGCTGGAGAAGCCGGTCATTGCGTTTCTGCGCGGAGATCATCAAGTCAACGAGACCAAGCTGGCCGGCGCGGCGAACTGCAATGAGCTGCGGCCCATGCAGGCTCCGGAGTTGGAGAAATACCTGAACGGGCCCGCGGGGTTTCTCGGCCCGATTGGGCTTGTGGTGCTGCCGGTGGAGGCGCTGAACGTGAATCGCGGTTTCTTCGCGGGCGGCGCTGGCATGGATAAGCTCAAGAGCGTTCCGGCTGATCTGCTCGCGAAGATCAAGGAAGAGCGCGCTGCGACCGTTGTGGTGGATGAAGCTCTCGTGGGCCGCAAGAACATGGTTGCGGGCGCCAATAAACTTGATTACCACTTTCGCAATGTGACCCCCGGTCGCGACTTTCAGTGGACGATCGCGGCGGACATCCGCAACGTCACCGCCGGCGAGCCTGATCCCGTGAGCGGCCTGCCGCTGCGCCTGGGCCGAGCCGTTGAGATCGGGCATATCTTCAAGCTCGGCTACAAGTACACCGAGAGCATGCATGCGCGTGTGCTTGACCGCAACGGCAAAGAGACGATGCCCATTATGGGCTGCTACGGCATCGGCGTGGAGCGCATTTTGACAGCTGCCATTGAGCTCTCCGCTGCGAAGTTCGGCAAGAATGATCGTGGCGAATACAGCTACGTCCTACCTGTGTCGATTGCACCGTATGAGGTTGTCGTGACCGTGACGAAGCAAACGGATGCAGCGATGGCCGAGGCTGGCGAGACGTTTGCCAAAGAGCTTGAAGCGGCGGGCTGGGATGTTCTGCTGGATGACCGCAATGACAGTGCGGGCGTGAAGTTCAAGGACGCGGACCTCATCGGCGTGCCGTACCGCATCACAGCCGGGAAACGTTTGGCGGAGGGCTTTGCCGAGGTGGTGGACCGGCTGGCGGGCACGACGGAAGAAGTCGCGGTTGCCGAGGCGGTTAACGTGCTGAAGGCGAAACGGGCATCGATGGCCGCCATCCACACGCGACCGGATGCGTCCAAGGGAGTAGTTTAGGAAGCAGCCGCAGGGAGGACGATGGCAGTCAAGGTGAAGATCGGCAACGGCACCCGTCGGTACGACGAAGAGGGCATTCCCATCCGGCGGCCCGGCTCGGACAAGCCGCTGTGGAAGCGGCTGCTGCTGTTTGTCGTGATTGTCGCGCTGGTCTGCACGCTGATTGGCGCCATCACTTTCGGCTATTACTACAACTACTACCAGCACGTGGTGGACGAGCGCCTGAACAACGGCCCGCTGTTTGCCAGCACCGCGCAGATTTACGCTGCGCCAAAGGAAGTGCGCACCGGCCAGACGCTGACCGCAGCCGAGATTGCGCAGGACCTGCGCAAGGCCGGCTACAACGCGAATCCAGCGCTGGGCACATACAAGGTCTCCGGCGACCAGATCACGATCAAGCCCGGTGCTTCGTCCTTCCACAATACGGATGGTGCGACGATCACCACGACCGGCGGCGTGGTGCAGTCCATTGCCGCAGACAACGGCGCACCGCTCCGCGCCTACGAGCTTGAGCCGCAACTCATCACCGGCCTCTCCGAGGATAAGAACCGCACCAAGCGCCGCCTAGTGACGTACAACCAGATTCCCAAGCAGATGGTGGACGCCGTCACGTCCATTGAAGATCGCAAGTTCTTCGAGCACAACGGCCTTAACTTCGGGCGCCTGGTGAAGTGCGGGTTTGAAGATGTCATGTCGCAGCACGCTGTCTGCGGTGGATCGACGCTGACGCAGCAGCTGGCGCGCGGTTTCTTTCTGACGCCGGAGAAGCACGTCAAGCGCAAGATCATCGAGATCATGATCACGCTACAGCTGGAATCGCGCTTCAGCAAGCAGCAAATCTTTGAGATGTACGCCAATCAGATCAACCTGGGGCAGCGCGGATCGTTCGCCATCAATGGGTTTGGCGAGGCGGCGCAGGCGTACTTCGGTAAGGATTTGAAGCAGCTGGATGTGGCTGAGTGCGCGTTGCTTGCCGGCATTATCCAGCGGCCAAATTACTTCAATCCGTTCCGGCATCCGGAGCGAGTGCTGGAGCGCCGCAACCTTGTGCTGCGTTCCATGATGGAGACGGGCGTTCTGTCAGAAGCCGATGGCGAACGCGCGCAGGCGGAGCCGCTGAAGCTGGCTCCGCAGAACGTGGATGCGAGTGAAGCGCCGTACTTCGTCGATCTGGTGCATGACCAGTTGCAGCAGCGTTTGGGAGAGCAGCCGCCAAACGGCGTCCTGCGTATTTACACCTCACTTGATCCTGATCTGCAGCGCGCCGCTGCGGAAGCCGTGACGGAGATGATGCCGCGCATCGACGAGATGATTCGTAAGCGCCACAAGGGCAATGAGCCGATCAAGTATCCGCAGGTGTCACTGGTCGCGCTGGATCCGCACACGGGGCAGGTGCTGGCGCTGGTGGGTGGACGCAACTATGGCCTGTCGCAGCTGAACCATGCGCAGTCGAGCCGGCCGACGGGATCCATCTTTAAGCCGCTGGTCTATGCAACAGCGTTTGCGCAGAGCGTAAACGGGCAGCCGCTGGATGGTAGTGGAACCTTTACAGCAGTGACGATGCTGAATGACGATCCGCAGGATTTTGGCACGGACGGGCGCCCCTATACGCCCGGCAACTTTGAGCGGGGCGAGTATCCCGGCATGGTGACAGCCGAGACTGCGTTGGAGCACTCGCTCAATATTGCAACCATCTCCCTGGCGCAGCGCGCGGGTTTTGAGAATGTGGCTGCGATGGCGCGCTCTGCCGGCATCGCTTCTGCACGTGCTACTCCCTCGGTGGCGATTGGAACGTACAGTGCGACGCCGATGGATATGGCTGGTGTGTACACCGTATTTGCCAATCGCGGTGTGCATCTCAATCCATGGCTGCTGGCGAGCGTGCGCAATGATCGCGGCGACATTGTGGCTGACTTCACGCCGGAAGCGCGGCAGGTGCTGGATCCTAAAGTTGCCTTCCTTACGCAATCCATGATGGAAGGTGTGATGGCGCGCGGTACTGCGGCAAGCGTTCGCGCGCAGGGGTTTACGGCGCCGGCTGCAGGCAAGACGGGTACATCGCACGATGTGTGGTTTGCCGGCTATTCGTCAAACCTGCTGTGCGTGGTGTGGATTGGGAACGATGACTACACCGACATCTCTGACAACCTGACCAAGAAGGTGCAGGGTGCGGATACGGCGGCGCCGATCTGGGCGGACTTTATGAACCGCGCCATCAAGTTGCCACAGTACAGCGACATGAAGCCCTTCACACCGCCACCGTCGGGCGTCACGAGCTATGCGGTGGACCGCGACACATGGCAGCTCGCCGATGACAGCTGCCGGACCAAAACCGCTACAATCGCCTTTCTGGACGGGACGCAGCCGCAGAACTACTGCAGCCACATGGGCGACAGCGGCACCAGCCTGATGGATAAGCTCTTCGGCGGCGGCAGCACCACGTCCGGCACGGATATGACCGGCGGCGGTTCCGGCAGCGGCCAGACCGATCCCGACGGCCAGCCTCACCGCAACTTCTTCCAGAAGATGCTTGGCATCGGCAAGAAGCCGGAGGATGGTGCGCAGCCGCAACAGCAGCAGGCACCGCCGCCTTCTGCGGTTCCTCCACCGCAGCCTATCGTTATCCCGCACTAATCGCGGAAGCTACTCGCTGTCGCTTTCAATTCGTCGAGAGGGTACTGTCGCTTTCATGATGATTGGAACCTAGAAAGCCGGGTTGCCCTAGAAAGTGCAGACGTAGTAATGGCTCACTAGTCGGCGGACGTTGCCCGCACAAATTTCGCCGAAACCATTTTCGGAACTCAAAGGATGGGTGTGCTTTGCCACGGGTAAAGCAATCTCGTCGGTTACATCATGGATTAGAAATGTGTTCGGTCCACCGGCTAGTCCTACAGACCAATCGTAAGCTACGAAGTCACTGCCATTCGACCTTGCCGGCACACCAAGCTGACCGAATCCAAATCCCGCTGTTAGCCCGAGATGTAATAAGTCCACAACCCGGTTTATCGGCACCTACAGCAACAGAGGAGGAGAAGAGACAGCAATGCAGACACCCCACTTCGCGGACGCTTCTTGATAGCGAGAAACACGGTTGTCGCTAAGACAATGATTGAACCGATCGCATATCCGAGCAATGAAATCGGAATCAGAATGAAACTGACTGTCCCGGGAAGCTGGCAAACAAGTGTGATCGCAGCGACCATCATCAGAGACACGAGGGCTGGTTTAGACGACCACCTATCCATTCCCATGTCGTTGTTTCTTGGCATCACAAAATTACCATTATTCGCCCGCCAGGTACGCCTTTGAGTTGAGCAGCGCTCGCTCCATGCTGCGCGAGTATTCGGTGACTTCGTTCGGTCGCTTGCCGCTGTCCACGGCCTTTGCGAACTCCGCGCGCATATTCTGCATCTTGGCCTCCAGGTCATCCAGCGCGCTGAAGACCAGTGCCTCCGGCGTCATGGGCAGTTTGGGCGAGCCGAACTCGAAGCGGCCATGGTGCGACAGGATCAGGTGTTCCACCAGGATGCGCAGCCGGTCTGGGAAGCCGGGCAGCAGCGCAATCTTTTCCCGCAGCATGCCGATCACAATGGTGATGTGGCCCAGCAGCTGGCCCTCCGTCGTGTAGGCGAAGCTCGACTTCCAAGCCAGTTCGCGCACCTTGCCCATGTCATGGAGGATTGCCGCGGTCATCAGCAGGTCAGGGTCGACCTCGTCGGCATACTGCGGCACCACGCGCACACACAGGCGCAGCAGAAAGACGACGTGCTCCAGCAGACCGCCAATCCACGCATGGTGCAACACCTTCGCAGCCGGAGCCGCGCGAAACGCTGCTGCAAGCCCAGCGTCATCCAGAAAACTGCGGACCAGGCGCTGCAGATCGACGTTCGCAAAGCCGTCCACATAACCGGTCAACTCGCTCCACAACGCGTCGATGTTGTACTTCGTGGCCGGCTGAAAGTCGGTGACGTCCACTTCGTTTTCAGTGGCCTGGCGCATCTGTGTGACGGTGATCTGGAAGCGGCCCTGGTAACGGTCGATGCGACCCATCGCCTTCACATAGCAGCCCTGCGCGCAACTTGCCAAGGGCTTCACGATCTCATCCCACATACGTGCTTCAAAGCTGCCGGTTTTGTCGGTCAGCGTCAGCGCGAGATATTGCCCGCCGCCGCCCTTTTTGTCACGGGCGGAGATTTGCGACAGCAGGAAGAACGAGGTGACGACTTCGTTCTCATGGTGCCCGGCATCGGCAATGTAAAAGTCTTTCATCCCTCCAGAATACTGTGCGCGATCAACGCGCATCGCAAACGAGAACGGGTGCGGCCAAAGCCGCACCCGTTCCGTACATACGAAAAGCCAGTTCTACTGGGGTTGGCCTGGGCTCTGCGGCACGGGCTGGTTGCTGGTTGGTGTTGCCGTGCCGTTGGTTGAAGGCGTCGGGCTTGGCGCAAGGCTGCCGGGAGCGGGCTGGTCCGCGGGGGCAAGCGTGGTAGTGTCGCTGCTTGGCTTGGTGGACGTGCCGCTCGCGGGCTTGCCAGGGCCGTTTACCTGGTGCAGGCGATCGGGCAGGCCATTGTCCTGCAAGGGAGCCTTCGGCTCTTCAGGCTTTTCCTGGAGGCGGTCTTTGGGATCGCCCTTCTTGCGCTTCGGCTTTTTCTTCTTGGCAGCGTCGTTGCCGTGCAGGCCAAGGGCGTCCGCCTGCGCCTTTGCTGTCGCCTTCTCATCGGCTGTGACAGGTGTGGGTGCGGCCTTGGCCTTTTCCACCACCTTGGCCACCTTCACGGCTTCCTTCTTCTCCTTGACCTTTACCTCGACTTCACGTGAGGAGAAGCGTGTCTTGTTCGCGGGCCTGGCCGGCACGTTCGCAAGTGGATCGTCCGATGGGGCGTTCGCTGCAACCGTGTTGCTCGTCTCGAGCGGGCTGATCGCCGTTCCGGGCGCAGCCGTTGCAGCCGCAACAGTACCGCCGGCAGTGTCTAATTCCGGAGCGTCCGGCAGCGCCGTCCGCGGAGCCTGACCGTAACGTACCTTCTCGCGCTTTGCCTTCTGTGGCTTGCCATGCTTGTCCAGCGTGGCGACCGCAGGTGTTGCCGCAGGCGCTCCAGCTTTCGTAGTCGTCGCAGGAGCCTTTGTCGTCGCCGCCGTCGCAAGGCGGCCACTTGCGGCGCCAGCCGAATCCATGCGCTGCTTTTGCGTTACCTTCTTGGGCGTGGGAGGCACGTATGCCGCAAACACCGGCTTGGTCTGCTTCGGGCTGGCTCCGCTATCCACAAAGCCGGGCCGTATGTCGACGAACGAGTCTTCGCGCAGCTTGGTCAGGTACGCGCGGAGCGCCGGCTGAATCGCCTCCTGGTACATCGCATTCTGGATGTCGTTCTGCACCTGATCGAACGGAGGGATACCTGCTTGCTGGTGTTCCGTGGCCTTCAGGATCACGAAGCCCTGGCGTGTCCGTGTCGGCTCGGTATAGCCGCCAACCGGCAGCGAGAAGGTCTTCTGCTCCAGCACCGCGGCAAGTGCGCCGTGCTTGAAGAGGCCCAGGTCGCCGCCCTGTGCAGCGGTTGGGCCGCCCGACGACTGCTTGGCGATGGCCGCAAAATCGCCGCCGGCCTTCAGTTTGGCGTAGATGTCCTGTGCCGTTTTCTGTGCGGCGGCAACCGATGCCTCGTCGGCGTTGGCTGCCGTGGGCACAAGGATTTCCGACAGGCGTACCTGCTCCGGCCGCTCCAGCTCCGACTTGTGCTCGTCATAAAACTTGTGCTGGTCGGCGTTCGACATCTTGATGTTGCGGCCGACTTCGTCGCGCACCACGCTGCTGGTAATGATGCTGTTGCGGATGTTCGCCTTGAAGTCCTCAACGGACACACCCTGCGAGCGGATCGCGGCTTCGAGCGCGTCCATGGTGGGCAGGTTGTTCTGCTTGCGGATGTCATCCATGCGACGGATGACTTCAGCGTCAGGATTGACACCAAGTTCCTTTCCCTTTGAGAGCAGCAGCTGCTGGTCGATCAGGTCGCGCAGCATATTCTTCTGGCGCTCGGCGGGGTCTCCGCCTTCCGGATTTGAGGCAATCTCCTGCTGCAGCTGAACCTGGGCTCGCTCCAGGTCGCTGCGTGAAATGATCTGGTCATTCACGCGCACAATCACGTCTTCCACCACGGTCGCGTTCGGAGTAATGGCCGGTGTCTCCGGGATTGCGTATTGCGGACGCGGGGCTTCCACCTGCGGCACACCGGGGCTTTGGTAGCGAGGGCGCGGCATGGCCTGTGGCGCGCCCTGCGCCACGGCGGCTGAGGCAAGCGACAGTGCGGCGAACGTGATAGATCCGGCAACGACGCCGGCGCGGAACAGCCTGTTCAATTCGGTCATGCGTACCTGCAAGTGAGCTGGAAGCGGGGCGCGGGTGCGCCTCACATTCGTTGGACGGCGTTGGAGGCCGCCCGATAGACCACCTTATTCTACCGCCCCGGCGGCTCCATCGGGCGATGCGAAGACTGCCAAGCGGCAAGCTTTCGCGCTCGGCCCGGCTCACCCCGCGGGTGTATACTCCGTCTTACTCTGAAGGGTCCTGCCCCCTGCAGTGAGCTACTGAACTGCCGCAGTGGTCTTAAGCAACGTCCGAGGTTTCGCTTCCGCATGCCGACACGCACACGCCGCGCCCTTGTCTCCCTTTCGCTCTTCTTCTGCACGTGCGCGCTCGCCGGCTCGTTGCTCAATGGCCGCGTCAACGCCCAGTCGGCGACCGAAGAATCCACGGTGCGCGACAGCCTGCACCAGTTCACGGATGTGTACTCCGTGGTGCAGGACAATTACGCGGACAAGCTGGACACCGACCACATCGACAAGGTCATCTATGACGGCGCGATCCCCAGCATGCTGCACGTGCTGGACCCGCACTCGAACTTCTACGACCCCAAGGCGTACGCGCAGATGCGCGAAGACCAGCACGGCCGCTACTACGGCGTGGGCATGCACATCCAGCCGCAGCTCAGCAAAGACGGTGTGCAACGCGTGATCGTGATGGACACGTTTGAAGGCTCGCCCGCGCACAAGGCAGGCATCCGGCCCGGTGACGAAATTCGCTTCATCGACGGCAAGAGTGCCGACGGCATGGATTCGCTCGCCGTCTCGAATCTGCTCAAGGGTTCGAAGGGCACGCACGTCGCCGTGCAGATGGTGCGCGAAGGGCAGGACAAGCCCATCACCTTTGACCTCGTCCGTGACGAAATTCCACGTCCCTCGGTCGATCTGGCGTACTTCATCAAGCCCGGAATTGGGTATATCCACGTGACCCAGTTCATGGAGACGACCTCGCACGAGGTGGGCGATGCGCTCGCCAAGTTCGGCCCGGACATGACCGGCCTTGTGATCGATTTGCGCGGCAACCCCGGCGGCCTGCTGAATGAAGCCGTCGCCATGAGCGACAAGTTCCTCACACGCGGCGACATAGTCGTCTCGCAGAAGGGGCGCAGCTTCCAGGATGTTGTCTATAAGGCGACCCGCGGCGAAGTCGGCAAGAAGTTCCCCATCGTCGTTCTTGTCAACCGCAACACGGCATCTGCGGCTGAGATTGTTTCGGGCGCACTGCAGGATCACGATCGCGCGCTGATCGTGGGTGAAACGACCTTCGGCAAGGGCCTGGTGCAGACGGTCTTTCAGATCGCTGAGAACACCGGCCTCGCTTTGACGACATACCACTACTACACGCCCAGCGGCCGGCTCATCCAGCGCGACTACAACGGCGTCTCGCTGTACGACTACTACTACGTCCGCAACGACGCCAAACCGGCCGACAAGTCGAACCTGGAAGTGAAGCAGACCGACAGCGGCCGCACGGTCTATGGCGGCGGCGGCATCACGCCGGACGAGAAGATCGAGTCGCCCAAGGGCAACAGCTTTGAAAACACGCTGCTCGCCAACGGAGCCTTCTTCAACTTCACGAGGACCTACCTCGCGCACCGCGACATCCCCAAGGATTTCGTTGTGGACGATGCCGTCCTGACCGACTTCAAGAGCTTCCTGAAGACCAAGAAGATCGACTACAACGACAACGACTTCAACACCAACGTTGCGTGGGTCAAGGCGAACATCAAGGGTGAACTCTTCACCTCGCAGTTCGGCGCAACGGAGGGCTTCCGCGCCCGCACGGACGAAGACCCAACCCTGGCCAAGGCGCTCACCTTCATGCCCGAGGCCCTTGCCCTGGAACAGCGCAGCGACAAGAGCCGCGAACAGCGGACCGCCAGCCTACAGTAGTTTTGTTTTGATCTACGCAAAGGCCGCTGTCACAGGCGGCCTTTTTGCTTGTTTGCTGTCCCAGAAGTGATGCCCAGCGCGGAGGGTACGAAGCTGCCGGCAGCGGCACATGCCTCGCCGATCCTGAGATATTGGCGGGGAAGTGGCTATGGAGCGGGAGACCGGGATCGAACCGGCGACATTCAGCTTGGGAAGCTGACGTTCTGCCACTGAACTACTCCCGCACCGGAATCCATTGTAGCTCCGTCTCACGGAGCGTTGAGGTTCCACCGATATAATTGCGTTTACCGATGCAAAACGAAGCCATTGTTGTGACCGGAGCCGCGGGCCTGGTCGGGCAGAACCTTATTCCTCGTTTGAAGGCACACGGCTGGCAGCGGATCATCGCTATCGACAAGCACCCGACGAACTGTGACGTGCTCCGCCGCTTTCATCCCGATATCCAGATCATTCAGGCCGATCTTGCCAAGGACGACGGCTGGCAGGACGCCCTGGAAGGCTGCCGCGCCCTGGTCTGCGGCCACGCCCAGATCGGCGGCCTCTTCGCCGAAGAATACGTCCGCAACAACGTAACGGCGACGGAGCGCCTGCTGGAAGCAGCAAAGGCGCACGGCGTGCCGTACATGGTCAACATCTCGTCCTCCGTTGTGAATTCCATGGCCGTGGACAACTACACGGAGACGAAAAAGGCGCAGGAAGCGATGGTGGCCGCCAGCGGCATCAAGCAGGTGGTGCTGCGGCCAACGCTCATGTTCGGCTGGTTCGACCGCAAACACACCGGCTGGCTGGCGCGGTTCATGCAGAAGACACCCATCTTCCCGATTCCCGGCAACGGCAAGTATCTGCGCCAGCCCCTCTTTGTGGCCGACTTCTGCGATGTCATCGCCGCTTCTGTCCAGCGCGAGATCACCGGGGCCTACAACATCACGGGGCAGCAGCGTGTCGACTACATCGACCTGATGCGCATGGTCAGGCAGGCCACCGGCGCAAAGACGACCATCCTTAAAATCCCGTACAGCGTCTTCTGGACGCTGTTGACCATCAACTCGTGGCGTGACAAGAACCCGGTCTTTACCACCAAGCAGCTGCAGGCGCTGGTCACGCCGGATGTCTTTGAGGTGATTGACTGGCCCGGCATGTTCGGCGTTCGCTCAACACCGTTGCAGGAAGCGCTCGACATTACATTCCGTGACCCTGTCTACTCAGCCGTAGCCCTGAACTTCTAGCGTTGCAAGAGCCGCTCCAAAGCGGAACCAGCGGATCAACGACCGATATAACTCCTCACGGAGTGGTTCGCTCAGGCATTACTCTGAACCGTGAATCCTAAGAATTACTTCCGAACGGAAGCTGGAGGCACTTATCGCGCGCGTTGTCGTTATCGGTTCAGGAGCCATGGGGCTTTCGGCTGCGTATCACGCGGTCAAGGCTGGGCATGAGGTGACCGTGCTGGAGGCCGCTCCGGAGCCGGGGGGCATGGCCGCTCACTTTGATCTCGGCGGCCTTTCCACGGAACGCTTCTACCACTTTGTCTGCAAGACGGACGAACCCACCTTCGCACTCATGCGCGAGCTCGGTATCGGTGACACGATGCGTTGGACGGCCACGACCATGGGCCTGTTCACGAACAGCAAGCTGTATCCCTGGGGCAATCCTGTTGCGCTCCTGACGTTTCCCTGCATCAGCTTGCTCTCGCGCCTGCGTTATGGGCTGTTTGCCTTCGTCTCCGTGCGGCGCAACAGATGGGACAGCATCGAGAAGGAGAACGCACGCAGTTGGATCACGCGCTGGTGCGGCGCCGAGGTTTACGACAAGCTCTGGGCGCCGCTCTTCAACCTCAAGTTCTACGAGTACGCGAACAACATCTCCGCCACCTGGATCTGGACGCGCGTCCGGCGCATCGGGCGTTCCCGCAAGTCGCTCATGGAAGAGCAGCTTGGCTACATCGAAGGCGGCAGCCAGACACTGGTGGACAGGCTTGACGTGGAGATCAAGCGCATGGGCGGCCAGGTGTTGCTCAGCGCGCCCGCACGCTGCGTCATGACGGAGGATGGACGCGTCACCGGCGTAGAGACACCGCAGGGCATCTTCCCTGCGGACTACGTTATCTGCACCGTGCCGACGCCGCTGCTCGGCAACATGGTGCCGGACCTGCCCCCGGAGTGGAAGGCCAAGTATGACAGCATCGTCAACATTGGTGTCTGCTGCCTCGTCTTCAAGCTCAAACGCGCCGTCACGCCGCACTTCTGGGTCAACATCAGCCAACCCGGCATTGAGATTCCCGGTATCGTCGAATTCTCAAACCTGCGTCCGGTGGGTGATGACCATGTCGTCTACGTGCCCTACTACATGCCCGTGACGCACGAAAAATTCAGCTGGCCGGACGAGCGCCTGCTCGACGAGGCCTTCGGTTTTCTGCAACAGATTAACCCGGCGCTGACCAGGGATGATATCAAGGCTGCCTCAGTGGCACGGCTCAAATATGCCCAGCCCATCTGCGAGCCGGGCTTTGCCGCAAAGATTCCTCCCGTTCAGACGCCCATTGCCGGCCTGCAAATTGCCGACACCTGCTTCTATTACCCTGAAGATCGCGGCATCTCGGAGAGCGTTCGATTCGGCCGCGAGATGGCCGGGAGAGTGGGATCTGCTTGAACGTGTCGGAAGCGGTTGATACGAGCAACGAGCCGAAACGCGGCGAGCTACAGCGGTTCATGCGGTTCACGGGCGCCGGCGTTGTAGCGGCTGCCGCCAACATCGGCTCACGCATCCTGCTCTCGCACGTTTTGGGCTATTCCGCCTCGGTTGCGGTGGCGTATCTCATCGGCATGGTGGTGGCGTTCACCCTGTCCCGCCTCTTCGTCTTCGATGAGACAGCAAACCCGTGGCAGAAGGAACTCATTCGCTTCTCACTGGTGAACGCAGTCGCATTTGTGCAGGTCTGGCTGGTCAGCCTGGGCTTGGCCGATTGGATCTTCCCCAAGATCAACTTCACCTGGCACGCTGCGTCGGTCGCGCACCTGATCGGCGTGGGCAGCCCCATCATCGGCAGCTATTTCGGCCACAAGTACTTTTCGTTCCGCGGGTAAGTCTCGTATCAGGGCAGCCGGTAGACGCCCTCGTGGATGGCCTCGCGCAGCGTTTGCCGGAAGCGGGCATCCATATCCGACAGAATTGCCTGCTGCTCCGTTGACTCTCCGGCCGGTATCAGTACCGGGCCCTGCGTCCCGCCACTGGCTTTGTACAGGGCTATGCCCTCATCCAGACCCCGGTGCCGCGTCCGCATGGCACGCAGCCCAAAGGCTGTGCCGATCACAAAGAAAAGGCATGCTGCCGCAAGGGTCCACCGGTGCAACCGTTTCTGCTGGAACCCCGGCCGCTCTGCCCATGCATGCAGGCTGAAGCAGTACACGCAGGCGATCAGCATGTCCGAGTACAGCTTGTACCGGCCTGACAGGCTCTGGTCATAGCCGAGCCAGGCCCGCGTGATCGCAACGCCAGGCGCCGTGATCAGAAGGAAGAGCGCGAAGCCGCAGATGGCAGGATTAACGCGGTGGTACCGCTTTACCGCCGCGATCACCACGACAGCCACGATCGCGATCCCTAGCAAAACGGAGCCGTAGCGCACCACGGGCAGTGCCACCCCGCCGGCCGATCCCAGGAACGACAGGATGAAGGCCACGGTGTGACCCGCGGGCTGTAGCGCCGACTTCGCGGTAGACGGCGGCGGCCGCACATAGCGTGTGACGTAAACGCCGGCACAAACCGCCAGTAGGATCGTCCAGGGCGCCATGCGAAGCCAGCGCCGCTGCTGGCCCAGCAACAGCAGCCCGATCGGGTAGACAAGGAATCCGTTGCTGGACGATGCAATCGACAGCACCATCGCCACGCACGCCCCGGCAAAGCTGCCGCGCCCAGGCCGCGTCACAAGCCACATCGCCATCAGCGCAAAAGTGACGACGCCCACATTCTGCAAGCCGGGCATGGGCCAGTTCAGCGTCTCGGCATAGTTCAGCTGAAAGACGACCAGGGCCAGCGGCACGAACAGCGCCATGCGTCTGCCGCGATCGACATCTGCCGGAGCGAAGCACTTCCACAGCAGCCACGCCAGCAGCATCACCTGCATGTCTCCCAAGAGCGAGAGCACGGTGCAATCCACGCGGCCCTGCAAACCATACTGCGCTGCGATGACAGCATTGGCCCAGATGGGCTTGTACTCATTGTGCTGGTGAAAGAGCACCATGCCCAGCCTGGCTGCCGGCGTTGGTGCCTGGTGCAGCAGGTTGACGTATCGCAACACAGCATCATAATCGTCCAGCACCGGTAACGGCGACAGGAAGTATAGGCACGCCACCCAGAACACCACCAGCGGCGCCACAATACCCAGCCACGGCAGCGAGCCGATGGGCGAAGGTGCATCGTGTGCGTGGGTGTGTTTCGGCATGGCTGGTCGTGTCAGGGGCTAGCTGGATTCTAGCGGCCCCGGCACGACCGGCGAAGGTCTCATCGTTTGCGCGCCGGCACGTCACGTATCAAAGCAGGAAAGAATGCATCCCGCTCACAGTGCGTACGTACCGCCGCCCAGAGCATCAGGGCTTCTTGTTGCCCTTACCCATCTCGTTCCAGAAGATGAACGTGCCCAGCTTGGTGGATGTGATGACGTCCGGCCTGCCGTCGCCATTTAGATCCATCACGCGCAGGTCCGAACCGGCTCCGGACCAGTTGTGAATGATGTGCGGCACCAGTCTTGCGCCGCCCGGAGCCTTGGGATCGCGCACCGTCTGATACCAGTACAGGAAGGCTCCGCTGTACGGATCGGGGTCATAAAAGTCATCCTGATGCGAGTACACGCGTTTGCCCACAATGTAGTCCGGAATACCGTCGCCATCCATGTCGGCGATGTCCGCGCCGTGCAACTCGGTAAAGGCGACATCGCCGCTGTTCTTCGAGTTCAGGTTGTCCATGACAAGATGCTCGACAAACGAGATCTCGCCGCTGGGCGAACGCTTCTGCTCGAACCACGCCAGCCCCCAGCTATGCGCTTCCAGCGCCGTTACCACATCCGCCAGGCCGTCACCATTCACGTCGTAGACGCCCATCTTCGTGCCGCCGACGCTGATGCGTCCCGAGCGGCCGAACGCCTCTTCGTGATATTTCCATGGTGCATCGGCGCCCAATCCGCTCTTCGGCTGCTCCCACCATCCGTAGGAACCGACGATGTCCAGCTTGCCGTCGCCGTTGATATCGCCCACGCCAATACCATGCGCCGGCCACGATCCCTTCTCCGACACGTTGTGTTGTATCCATGCCTTTGTGGGATCAGTCGGGTCGGGCTTCGCGTAACGCATGTAGCCCTCCGCAATGTACACAAGCTCCGGCTTGCCGTCGCCGTCCAGGTCGGCCGTAATGGTTTCCTCGCTGCTCAGCGACGGGATCACATGGAACGTCTTCCACCGCCGCGATTCGCCCTTCGGATTGACCGACAGGAACGCGCCACTGCCTGCACCCCCGCCGATGTTGGTGGAAAGCACGTCCGGCCAGCCATCGCCCGTGTAGTCAAACGCATGCTGGATCAGGATCATGTATTCGTTCGACGGATTCGCGGTCACGGCCGGTGAGATCTCGCGACGCGTGGTGTAGTCCGGGCCGAAGTAGATGTAGGCGCCGGACAGGACATCCATCGTGCCGTCGTGATTGAAGTCGGCTCCATCCGCAGACCAGTTGTAATAGAACGGGCTCAACTCCTGCTTCCGAAAGCCTTTGCCGACGATCTCCGCGGGCATCTTCTTGAACGCAAGATCCTTGTACACGACGTCTTTGAAATGCACCTCTGCGCCCGGCCCGACATACAGCGCAAACGGCCCATAGCCATCCATGTCGCCGGTTGCCGTGTTGAACGCATCACCGCCCTCATTCAAAAAGCCGCGCAGGATATCCGCATCGACCAGCGTCTCGACCTCATTCCACTGCTCTGGCCAGATACCCGGCGCCGGCTTCTTGATGGGCTGAGGGCCAATCGCTGCAGCAGGCGTAAACTGCCGTGCAGCAGCAGCAGTCGGCGGAGGCGCAACGCGCTGCATCGGCCCGACGCTCGGCTCCGCGGTCGGCTGCATAAGCTTTCCGCCGGCATCGATCACCACATTGTCGGCGTGCATCTTTGCGCCCTTCAGCGCAAGGAAGTTTCCCTTCATGCCGTTCGCTGTCTTAACCATCCGCACAAGCACACCGGCATCGCAGTCGCCCTGGCACTTGAACGCGGTATACACGCCAACGTCCTGGTAGGACTTGTCCGACACAAGCCATCCACCCGTGCTGCCGCCTTTGCCCACAATCTCGCCGTTATCGATCGTCCATGTAGCGCCGCCGCTCGGATGCATGCCCGCCAGCGATGTTCCACCCACATGCCCATCGGGGACAAAGCTGGCCCCCTTCAGCGTCATGGGGGACTGCCCTGCCGCTGCGGCGGTCCCGCATAGAACAACGAAAAGAGAAACAACACACATCGGTCGCACAACGATCATTCGGGCCTTCCTGGTGTTCCCTGGAGAAACTTACTTCGAGCGGCGAGGATCATAGCAGCGCCGCTGGTGTGAAAGCAAAGAGACCAAGCGCACCACATGCGTCCCGCCAAATGGACCTTAATGCTTCTGCGCCATGACGTGCAACTTCGAACTGTGCGCGTTAAACGTAAAGTTCCTATTGGAAATACCGTATGCATACGAGGCCGCACGCACTTGTCGCGAGAACGCTGACACCCTGTAACCTGATTACCCCGTTGCGGGTGCAACACGTAACTCACTTCAGCGTGGCTCGCAAGCGTCCACACCGGCACAAAGGCCATCCACGGGGACGTAGACGTTACTGTAACGTTTGCTGCGTTACACTTAAATCTCCCACGCTGCGACTGAAAAAACGAAATCTCAACGTGATCTCGTTGTACAAAACGGATAATTTCTTTAATAACTCTGCCTTGGCGCATCTGCACAGTCCACACACGGGGATCAGACTCTGACCTCCAAAGGAAGCTCTTGCGTATTCTTGTACATGGTCTTAACTATGCTCCGGAGCTGACTGGGATCGGCAAATATTCCGGAGAAATGGGCGCCTGGCTAAGCGCGCGCGGACACGAGGTGCGGGTGGTCACAACGCCGCCCTATTATCCGGAATGGAAGATTGATCTTCCGTACAGCAGCACCATGTACCGCAGCGAAGCCGGCCCAAACGGATCGTGGATCTATCGCTGTCCGGTCTATGTTCCTGCCGTGCCCAGCGGCCCAAAGCGCATGGCGCATCTCTTGTCCTTCGCGCTCTCCAGCCTTCCAGTCCTGCTGCAGCAGGCGTCCTGGCAGCCGGATGTCATCCTCACGGTCGAGCCCACCTTCTTTGGCGCTCCCATGGCATTGCTCACGGGCGCGGTGGCAGGCGCGCCATGCTGGCTCCATATCCAGGACTTTGAAATCGACGCCTCCTTCGATCTCGGTCTGCTGCCCTCGGATGGTCTTCTGCAGCGGGTTGCGCTCGGCCTGGAGGGTTTCTTTACCAGGCGGTTCTCCCGTGTATCCAGCATTTCCGGCAACATGGTGGACCGCGTCCTGTTGAAGGGTGTGCCGAAAGATCGTACGGTGTTATTTCCCAACTGGGTGGATGTGGAGGCGATCTCGCCGCTCTCGACGCCCAGCCGCTATCGCGAAACGTTGGGCCTCCAAGACAAATTTGTCTTGCTTTACTCCGGCAACCTGGGCAACAAGCAGGGACTGGATGTCCTGGACCCGCTGTGCGAGTCCTTCTGTGGCGATCCGCGGGTCCACTTCCTGGTGTGTGGCGACGGCTCGCTGCGACCGCACTTGGAGGAGGTCGCACGCACGCATGCCAACCTGACCCTCCTTCCGCTCCAGCCGCTGGCGCAGCTGAATGAGCTGCTCGGCACACCTGACGTCCATCTGCTCCCACAGCGCTCAGGAGCCGCGGACCTGGTCATGCCATCCAAGTTGACGGGCATGCTGGCCAGCGGACGTCCCGTGATGACCACAGCTAAACCCGGCACACAGGTCGCTCGCGTGGTTGGCGGCGACGCGGCCCTGGGCACGGAGCCTACCGGCGTCATCGTGCCTGTGGGCGATGTGCAGGCGTTTCACGATGCGATCCTGCGGTTGATGGGGGATGGAGCGCTGCGCCAGAGGCTCGGGGCCGCGGCCCGGCGCTACGCGGTGGAATACCTCGGTAAGGAAGTCATTCTGCGAAAGTTTGAGCGGGACCTTGAGCTGGTAGCAGGGATCAGAGAATAAACGCGCCATGCGGCCCGGTCATACCATGGCCCGCGAGTGGGCGTTCGTAACCTTTGTAAGTGAGCCACGCATATGGGGTACTGTTGAATAGCACGACCATCGCAGCGTGTCGGTTGCACATCCAGGAACATGGATGATTCCAGCCGCCGTGGCTGTTCCAGGGTTTCATCTCACCCTGTCGCTTGATACCATGGATTAGATTCCCCATTCGCAGAATTTATCTTTCCAAGAGGATGCATGCTCCAGAAGAGCGCAATCGCAGTGGTAGGCTCCGGCTACGTAGGTCTAGTGGCGGCGTTGTGTTTCGCTGAGATGGGCCACCAGGTCATCTGCGTCGACAACGATGAGCAGAAGGTCGCGGCACTTAAAGGCGGCGACCCGATCATTCACGAGCTGCATCTGCCCGAGTTGATGGAGCGCTATCGCAACAACCGCGTCCAGTTCACCACGGATCTGGCAGCAGCGACGCAGCTCTCCGACGCGATCTTTATCGCTGTCGGCACGCCGCAGTCAGAGACCGGCAATGCCGATCTCAGCTACGTTGAGGCGGTCGCGAGTGAGATCGCCCGGCACATCGATAGCTACAAAGTCATCGTGGAGAAGAGCACCGTCCCTGTCTACACGAATGAGTGGATCCGGCGGGTTATTGAACGCAACGGCGTAAGCCGCGACCTGTTTGACGTGGTCTCAAACCCGGAGTTCCTTCGCGAAGGCACGGCCGTCGAGGACTTCCTGCATCCAGACCGGATCGTCGTCGGTGCAGATTCGCCGCGGGCCGCCCAGCTGATCAAGGGCCTCTATGAGCCGATCACAAGCGGCGCATACTACAAAGGCAAAGACATTATTCCTGGCTGTTGCTCGTCCGAGGCGCTGCCGCCCCTCCTGTTGACCTCGACCAAGAGCGCCGAGATCATCAAGCACGCTTCAAACGCCTTCCTAGCGCTGAAGATCAGCTTCATCAATGCTGTGTCCAACTTGTGCGAAGCGGCCGACGCCAACGTCGGACAGGTGTCGCAGGGCATTGGGCTGGATTCACGCATCGGACCGAAGTTTCTTCGTCCCGGTATCGGGTATGGCGGCAGCTGCTTTCCAAAGGATGTGGCTGCGTTTCAATATGTAGCCAACCAGATGGGCGTGGATTTCTCGCTGCTGAAGGAAGTGGAACGCATCAACGAATCGCAGAAGTCACGCTTCGTGGGCAAGGTGCGTTCTGCTCTGTGGACGCTGCGCGGCAAGCGTCTCGCTGTCCTGGGCCTCGCCTTCAAGGGCGATACCGATGACATCCGCGAATCACCCGCGATCGACGTGATCCAGCTGCTCCTTACGGAAGGTTGCACCGTCACCGCCTTCGATCCGGCTGCGATGAAGCGCGCCATGGCCGAGCTGCCGCCCTCCGCGCAGATGCGTTATGTCGACTCCGTGGATGAGGCCGCCCGCGACGCCGATGCGCTCCTCATACTTACGGACTGGTCGGAATTCGCTCACCTCGACCTCGAGACATTGCATGCGACGATGCGTTATCCCATCATCGTCGATGGCCGCAATCTTTACAGCCTCGAGCAGATGGCCGAGCTCGGCTTCACCTATCTTTCTGTTGGGCGTCCGTCCGTCACGGCAACACGTGAATCGGCGCCTGCCTATCGCGAAGCAACGTCCTCCATCCTCCCAACGCACGCAGAGATATAAGGACGCGAACCCATGGCAGGAGCGCTTACGTTAGTGACAGGAGCCGCCGGTTTCCTCGGCTCTCATCTCTGCGATGCCCTGCTGCACGAAGGCCGCGACGTCCTGGGCGTGGATAACCTCTCCACGGGTTCGCTCGAAAACCTCAAGCACCTCAAGAGCGAGCCGCGCTTCCGCTTTGAGCCGTTGGATATCTGCGAGACCTTCGATCCCGGACCCGTGGACTATATCTTTAACTTTGCTTCGCCCGCCTCACCGGCGGACTTCTTTCGTCTCGGCATCGACACGCTCCGGGTCGGCTCGGCAGGCACGTTGAACACGCTTGAGCTGGCGAGGAAATACAGCTCCGGCTACCTGCACGCCTCGACCTCGGAGTGCTACGGCGATCCCGAAGTGCACCCACAGGTAGAGACCTACTGGGGCAACGTCAATCCGATCGGTCCGCGTTCCGTATATGACGAGGCCAAGCGCTTTTCTGAGGCCGCGGTGTCCGCATACCATCGCTACCACCGCGTGGATACCCACATGGTGCGCATCTTCAATACCTATGGGCCACGCCTGCAAGCCAATGATGGGCGTGTGATCTCCAATCTGATGATGCAGGCGTTGCGCGGCGAGCCCCTGACGGTCTACGGCGACGGCTCGCAGACACGCAGCTTCTGCTATGTGTCCGATCTCATCGACGGCATTGTCCGGCTGTCCAAATCGGACGAACACCTGCCGACAAACATCGGCAACCCGAACGAGTGGACGATCCTCGAATGCGCCCACCAGGTGCAGGCACTTGTCGGCGGCGATTGCGAGATTGTCTTCTTCCCACTGCCCCAGGATGATCCAAGGCAGCGGCGGCCGGACATCACCAAGGCACGGACCCTGCTTGGCTGGAATCCGGTTGTGGAACTCCGCGAAGGTCTGGCACTGTCTCTGGAGTATTTCAAGGCGTGCGTCGATCGTGAGCGCGAAACAACACGTGAAGTAAGCCTGATGTAACAGGGAAGAGGGCGAGTCTCACAACAGCAGGCGCACTATGAGACTGTAAGAATGTGAAGCAAGCTGCCCCATACTATCCTGCGCTGGACGGTCTTCGGGCACTCGCCGTGATGATGGTATTTTGCCAGCATTACAACGTACCGCTCCTCGGCTTTGACCGTCTCGGCTGGATCGGCGTCGATATCTTCTTTGTGATGTCCGGCTTTCTCATCACAGGCATCCTCTTTGATAGCCGCACGCGGGCGCACCGGCTCTTCGACTTCTACATGCGCCGTGTGCTCAGGATCTTTCCGCTGTATTACGGCGTGTGGTTACTCCTGCTCGGTTCGTCGTTCCTCTTTCGTTGGCAGTGGGACATTCGCTACGTCCTCTACCCGATCCACCTGGGCAACTACGCTCGATTCCTCTTTTTCGACCCCGCTCACGTTGTGCACATGGACGAGATCAGGAACGGCAGCCACCACCTTCGCTTCGCAGCCAGTTCCATTCCCATCGCGCATCTCTGGAGCCTCTGTGTCGAAGAGCAGTTCTACCTCTTCTGGCCGGCGGTCATCTTTTCGCGTCTCGGTCAGCGGCAACTGTTGCGTCTTTGCCTGATCGGCGCGGCGGCTGTGCTTTTGCTGCGGGCCGTGCTCTTCTACTACGCGCCACCCGCACTGCTCTCAGCCGACCTGATCTATCGATTCACCTGGACGCGCATCGACAGTTTTATGCTGGGTGGCGCGTTAGCGCTCGCGTTGCGCGGTACGCAAAAGGAGTGGCTTTCCCGCAACTGGCGGCGTGCTGTGTGGCCCATGCATGCGCTCTTCGCCGCCTTCTACGTCTGGTGTGCTCTCCTGCATGAGAGTTCCATCGCTCTGGCGCAACGTGCCATCATCGCCATCCCCGGCTATACGTTCATTGCCATGTGGGCCGCTTGTCTCATTCTGCACACGACGGAACCGGGCAGCGCAGCGTACCGGTCTCTCAACGCAAAGCCTTTGCGGCGGCTGGGCGGTATCAGTTACGGATTCTACGTGTACCACTACCTGCTTCTGTTGCCTTACATGGCACTTGGTGCTCAGTTACCTTCGACCTGGGCGCCTTACTCCACGGCTGCTATCGCATTCGTGGGAACGTACATCATGTCCAGCCTCAGCTATCACTTCTACGAGTCCTATTTCATACGCATGAAGGCGCGTTTTGCTCACCAGGTTCATAAGGCTCCGCTCGCTGACCATGCATAGCGGTCCGGAGCTGAAATCAAGGAGCCGCTGTGGCACAGCGCGGCTTAGCCGGCGCAGGGGTATACTTCGTCGCTGCATCTCGCGTTGTCTCCGCCGTGGGCAGCGGGCCGGACTTCGCTGTCCAGTTATCCCAGTTGAGGACCACGCATACGCTGTAGTTCAGCTTGTAGTTGGCCGGGAACGCGTTGATGGGATAGTTCGAGACGCCGTTATTGACCTGCGTCAGCGTTGACCCGTAGTACGCAGTCGACCCCCATGCGATCTTCTTCGATGTCGCCGTATTCGTAAGATAGTTTCCAGGTGAACACGGAATGCTGTACTGCACGGATTGATACGGCCACGCCCAGACGCTCGGCAGCATTTGGGGCAGTGTTTTACCGTTGTCATCCGAGCAGTTGCTATCGCTGCCTGATGTATAGGTCGTGCTGGTCAAGCTTCGTTCGGCTGCATAGCCATCGACCAGCGCGCTCGCGCTCACCGTCAAGGGCTCATATAGACCCATCTCGTACCGCCCGTTCGCGCTCAGCGCCGTCAGCGCGGTATAGCGAGCACCCTTATTTGGCGTATTCCAGGTCCAGGGACTTTCAAGCGTGATAGGTACCGCATTGCCCAGCAGCGGCACAAAGCTATATGCCTGATCGCCCCACTGCGCGAAATCCACTGTTGCGTCTGCACCGTTATCGAAGACCATAACGCCGTACGGACCGCGCACATCGAAGCTCACGAGACCCGCGGCCGGGGTATTGGAACCAGCAGGAATAACCTGCGAAAGGTCCATCGAAACATCGATCCGCGGGAAATCGCGTCCCTGCTGAAACACCCATGTCGTCGTGACCGGGATCGTATACAACGCATACAAACTAGCGTCCGTTCCCAGCAGCGGCGAGTCCTTCCACGTATTTGGATCGATCCCACCCGGCGTCACTGTCCCATAGTGGTAGTAGTTGATCGTAAAGCTCTGTGCGCCCGCCGTGGCCGTGTTCAGCGGGATCGCGCTTGTGGCGGCAAAGCCGTTTCCTAAAGGCGAATCGTCCTGTCCGAAAATTTTCGACGCGATCGTCTCCGAATCGCCATCCGTAAAGTTCCGGGATCGCTCGTGCGAGACGAAGTACCCAAAGCCTCCGCCATCGTCATTTGCATCCGCGTTCGCGGTGACCTTCACCCAATTCGGTACTGGCGTGCCACCTGTCGCGGCCGCCGGCTCGTAGTTGCGGTAGTAGGTCATCTGTATGGCGTAGCCGCCATGGCCGGAGTTGCCGTTGCCTTCCATCTTCAACGCCACCGTGCGCAGATGGCCCGTCCCATCCGGCCAGGTCCAGATGTCGCACATGTTGCCATTCACGGTCCCCGTCGTATGCACGACATTCGAAGCCCGCGCTGCCCCCGGCAGCAAAGCCGCCATCATCACCATCAGCAAGTAGCAAAGGTTGCGAGCAAGAGACATGCATCCACCTCGTAGTGTTATGGCAATCTCCCATGATGTAGAGGGAGTGGTTTGACGTCATTTTTCTCAAGGAGCGAACTGCGCGCGAGGATGGCCAACCACGCGCTGCCGGCTTTAACGCTTAGATGCTGTATCGAATATCGGAAACAGGGGGATCCGAGTTGGTGGACCTGAGCGGGATCGAACCGCTGACCTCCTCGTTGCGAACGAGGCGCTCTCCCAGCTGAGCTACAGGCCCTTGGGTTTACCATCCGCGGCGGGCGCACGCGGTGTCATTCGAACCCGCTAAACAGCAGAATAACGAGTCCAAGTGTAGCAGGAAGCCGAACGCCGCTCAAACCCTCGCAGACGCTACAACCGCGCCCGAATCGCTGTCAGCCAGGCGTCGCATGTTGCCAATGGCAGCGCTCCCTGCGCCATCTCCCGATTGCCGCCACCACGGCCACCAAACTCTACCAACGAAATCCGCAGCAGCGTTCCGCAGTCCATTTCACCGGCTCTTGCGGCCAGCACCAACGACGCTCGCTCCGGCTCCGGCGCAATCACAAGCGCCGCAGTAATCCCATCCGAAGCTATCAAACGAGAAGCCAGCAGCTTCGCATAACTCGCGTCGCGTCCCGGTAGCTGCGCATCCAGCGTGTGAATCACCACACCACTGCCGGCGTTCGCAGCAAGCTGCTTTGCTTCCAGCTCCGCCAGCGACGCCAGCAGAGCAGATCGCTCCTTCGCCGCGGCCTTGGCATCTGCCTGCAGCCGCGCGATGCTCGCGCCAATCTCAGACGAAGCCGTTGAAAGCGACTGGCCGAGTTCCGTCAGCAGCTGGAAGTCATGCGCTGCGGCCGCAATCGCACGCCCACCGCACACAAACGCCAGCCGAATGCCGCCGCGCACGCGCTCCGTGCCACGCAGCAGCAGAGGGCCAATCTCAGCCGTTGTGGCAACGTGCGTGCCACCGCACGCATTCAGGTCGACGCCCGGAATCTCAATCAGCCGCATGCTGCCTTCACGCGGGGGCAGCTTACGCAACAGTCCTGTGGCAAGCATGCTGTGCGCCTCATCCTGTGACACCGTGCGGATCGCCAACGGCAGCGCAGCGGCAACCACGTCATTCGCGGCATGTTCTGCATCAGCCAGCTGCCCAGCCGTGAGTGAAGCCACATCGAGATCGATGGTGGAGGTTACCTCGCCCAGGTGGAATGAGACCGTCGGCGCGTTGCAGTCGCGAGCCAGCAGAGCCGACAGCAGATGCTGCCCCGTGTGCTGCTGCATGTGATCGCGACGGCGTGCGCCATCGACAACACCTCGAACCTCAGTGCCTTCCTGCAGCGGCTTGGCGGTGGTATGCCACACTTCGCCGGCGCCGTCTTCCTCCACGTTGATGATGGGCACATCAAGCGTGGCGCCGGAGCGAGCCGTCGCGGTGAGTACGCCGGTGTCGTAGGGCTGGCCGCCGCTGGTGGGATAAAACGCCGTGCGGTTCAGGGCGAGCTGCCACACCTGCCTGCCGTCAACGCGCGCCAACTCGCGGATGGCCGTGACCTTGGCCGTAAACTCCAGCCGCGACGGTTCGTCGTAATAGATGCGCTCGGCTGCCTGGTCCCCGACCGTCACGCTACTCCCTTGGTGTGATTGTGATCAGGCCGCCGATCGCCGAAACCTCGTCCACGCTGCCGATCACCAACGGTGTCCGCATATGCGGCCCGGTGGGCACAAGCTCAAGGATACGGTAGCGGCCATTGCTCGCCGCACCGCCCGCCTGCTCTGCAATAAAGCTCAGCGGATTCGCCTCATACAGCAGCCGCAGCTTGCCATCCGGCTGCTTCTTCGTCGGCGGATACAGGAATACGCCACCCTTTACCAACGTCCGGTGAAAGTCGGCAATGAACGCCCCAACGTAGCGCGAGCTGTATTTTCTGCCCACCAGGGTGCCGTCCCGGAAGCGCGCAATCGCCTTGCCGTATACCGGCGATGACTCTGCGATGTTGCCCTCATTCATGGAGTAGTACGTGCCCTGCTCCGGCATGACCATGCCTTCCACGCCTAGCAGAAACTCGCCATCCGACAGCGTGAAGCTATGCACGCCTTTACCGGCGGTGTACACCAGGATCGTCGAAGGGCCGTAGTTCACATACAGCGCCGCAACCTGCTCCGTGCCGGGCTGCAATGCCGCCGCCGCCGGTTCGGTCCCCGGCTTCATCGACTGGATCGACACGATCGTCCCGACGTTCACATTGACATCGATGTTGGATGACCCGTCCAGCGGATCAAAAATCACAACGAACTTGGCATTGGGGCGGTCCGGAAAAAGGATCGGCTCCTCATCCTCTTCGCTTACGATCGCGGCTACGGTGGGCAAAGCCTGCAGCACCTTGATCATCATGTCATTGGCAAAGACGTCCAGCTTTTGCTGCTGCTCACCCTGTACGTTTTCATTCCCGGCAGCGCCCAGTACATCCGTCAAGCCAGCAATACGGATCTTCGCCTCAATCGTCGATGCTGCATCGGCAATCGTCGTAAGCAACGCGGCAAGCTCAGCAGAATGCCTTTGCCGCACATGTTGGAAGAGGGTTATCGCCATGCCGTTAGCCTATATCAGGGCCGCCCGGTAGCCTATCATGCCCGTCCGGTAACCGCAGGGAACACGGTAAGCTTTCCATGCTGGGGACCCGGGGGCGCACAACAGACACGGTTCCGTCCTTCCTGTTTTGCGCGATACATCGCCGCATCCGCATCGGCAATCAGGCGGCTCGCATCATGGCCATGCGACGGCCACGCGGTAGCAACGCCACAACTCACCGTCGCCCAGATATCCTGTGCGGCCGGATTAAAATCTCGCTGCAGCGCCGGCGACCCGGCAACCTGCACCAGCGTCCGGATGCGTTCGGCGACCTTCAGCGCAGAGTCTGGTGACGCATTCGGCAGCAGCACCACAAACTCCTCGCCGCCAAAACGCGCGACAAAGTCATCCTCCGCCCGCAACGACTGCTCCAGCAGCGACGCAATACGCTGCAGCACGCGATCCCCATAGGGATGTCCATGCGTGTCGTTCAGCCGCTTGAAGTGGTCCACATCCACCATCACGGCCGAGAGTGGGTCGCGACGCTCTTGTGTCAGATCCCAAAGCTCGTTCAGGCGAATATCGTACGCTCTCCGGTTCGGAATCCCGGTCAGCCGGTCGGTCAGCGAAATCGCATGCAACTCCGCGTTCGCATCCGCCAACAGGCTGCGTTGCAGCCGGCCCCGTAGTTGCAGCAGGTATGAAAAGCGCCGCTCACGCATCAGGCTGTAGTTCGCGGTCAACGCCAGTGCGGCCACCCAGAACAGCATGCCGCCGGAGACCATCTTCTGCGATCGCGGCAGCAGATTGTCCACGTACAGCGACAAAAAATCGAGCAGCACAAGAATGACTGAGGTCGCGGCAGCATAGGGTAGCTCAAGCCGCATCATGCAATTGACCACCAGCAGCACCAGGATCAACCCCGTCTGCGCCTCCGCCGTAACCGACGCTGCGATGCCGTGGTGCAGGTACAGGATGCTCGCCGTGCCCAGCAGTGCAAGCGCCATCGCAGAGGTCTCCTGCACCACATGGCGGCGCTCGTTGCGCAGACAAAATGTTGCGATCAGCACAATCGGCGTCATGATGCCGAACCGCACAAGCAGTGCGCGTCCGATATTTTGCGGGCTCATGAAGTAATCGCCCACAATGAAAAAGTCATAGGCGCACAGGGCAATCAAGCCCTGGATCATCAACATGCGCGTGCGCGCGTTGCTGGTTTCGCGGTGAAAACGCCGTTCCAGGTCAGGTGCAAAGCGAAGCGGGCTTATGCGCTCCGTCTCGAAGCGAAAAATCTCTTCGTCAACCACCTGCAACGGGTTGCTCGGGTACTCGTTAACCATCAAATCGTTCCTGCATTAAAGGCTAGTCACGTGCACTGTTTTGTCCTATGACACAGGGGTGAGTCTGTGTACCACGTTGGCACCATACCCACGCCATCGTAAATGTAAGTATCTCCGTGCCTGGAGACAGATGCAGGTCCTGCAGCCCAGGTTTGCGTTGCTACAATGAGACTTTTGACGTAGGAGAGACGATGCTTCGCTTTGCAACAGCCGGTGAGAGCCACGGAGAGGCCCTGGTAGCCCTCCTGAGCGGCCTTCCCGCCGGTGTCCCGGTTGACAGCGCCTTCCTTGCGCGTGAACTCTGGCGCCGCCAGCAGGGCTTTGGCCGCGGCGGCCGCATGCGCATCGAAACCGACACCGCACACATCCTCTCCGGCGTCCGTCACGGCAAAACTATCGGCTCTCCCGTCGCCATGACCATCGCCAACCGCGACTGGAAGAACTGGGAAGAGATCCTCCCGGTCGAAGAAGGTGACGCGACCAAGCACAAGGCGGTGGCATCACCGCGCCCCGGCCACGCCGACCTCGCCGGCTCCCTCAAGTACAACTTTCCCGACGCCCGCTACATTCTCGAGCGCGCCTCCGCCCGCGAATCCTCCGCCCGCGTCGCCTGCGGCGCACTCGCCAAAATGCTACTTCGCGAACTCGGCGTCGAAGTCCTGTCGCATGTTGTCCGCGTCGGCGGTGTCGATCTCGAACGCGGCTATGAGTGGCAGGAGATCGTTGCCAGCAACAACCGCGAGATCATCCTCCTCAACTGCATCGACCCCGAAGTCGAACGGAAGATGCGTGGCGAAGTCGATCGCGCCCTCCGCACGGGCGACACCGTAGGCGGCGTCTTCGAAGTTGTCGCGCACGGCGTCCCACCCGGTATTGGCACGCACACCAACTGGGACGAGCGCCTCGATGGGCTTCTTGCCCAGGCTGTGATGAGCCTCCAGGCCGTCAAAGCCGTTGAAATCGGCCGGGGAGTGACCGCTGCCGAATCGATGGGCTCGGCGGTGCATGATGCAATCAGCTATGCCAGCGAAGCAGAAGCAGCCGAGGCCGCCACGCGCTTCACCCGCGAAAGCAACAACGCCGGCGGCATGGAAGGCGGCATCTCCAACGGGCAGGACGTCACCGTGCGCGGCTACCTCAAGCCCATCTCCACCCTGCGACGTCCGCTCGCGTCCGTCAGCTTTGAGACACGCGAACCCGTCAAGGCCGCCTACGAGCGCAGCGACGTCTGCGTCGTCCCAGCCGCCGGCGTCGCCGCGGAATCCATGGTGGCCCTCACCCTCGCACGCCTCATGCTCGAGAAGTTCGGCGGCGACGGCCTGGGCGAAACCCTGCGCAACCTCGACGGCTACCGCCGGCAAATCCGAACGTTCTAAGACACGGCGCTCACGAGTTCATTCATGATCTACCCCATCGTCAAATACCCCGACCCGGTCCTCGCGCGCAAAGCCGACACCGTCACCGTCTTCGACAAAGAGCTCAAACAGCTTGTCGATGACATGTTCGAGAGCATGTACGTCGCCGAAGGCATCGGCCTCGCCGCGCCGCAGATCGGCGTCTCCAAACGCATCTACGTAGTCGATCTCTCCGTCGGCAAAACCCCGGAAGACAAGCTCGTCCTCATCAACCCGGAAATCACCGCTCGCGAAGGCAAGCAGTACGAAGAAGAGGGCTGCCTGTCGCTCCCCGACATCCGCGACAAGGTCAACCGCTCCTTCAAGGTCACCATGCGCGCGCAGGATGAAACCGGCTCGTGGTTCGAAGTTGACGGCGAAGAACTTCTTGCACGCGCCTTCCAGCATGAACTCGACCACCTGGACGGCATCCTCTTCATCGACCGCCTCTCGCGCCTCAAACGCGACCTCACCATCCGCAAGATCCGCAAACTCATCAAAGCCGGCGACTGGTAGGCGTGCCACTTCGTGGCGTGTTCTCGCGCTTCGCGGCAGCCCTTCCGATGGTCGTGATGAAACTTGATGCCGACCGACGGGAGCCCCAAAGCGAAGCAATAAAAAGGCGTGCAAACGCCCGCCCCGCGCGTGGCGAGCCCGTCCGGCAGGACAACGTATCCTTGGAGAGATGAAGTTAGTCTTCTGCGGCACACCCAACTTCGCCGTCCCCACGCTCGAAGCCCTCATTGCCGCCGGCCATGACGTAGCGCTGGTTCTCTCGCAACCAGACAAGCCCGTCGGCCGCAACGGCGAAATCCATCCCACACCCGTCAAGCAAGCCGCGCTCGCGCACGGCATCACCGTCACCCAGCCGGACAAACTCAAACACAACCAAACGCTGCGCGCGACATTGACCGCCATCCAACCCCACGCCATCATCGTCGTCGCCTACGGCCGCATCATCCCGCAATGGATGCTCGACCTGCCGCGCCACGGCTGCATCAATGGCCACGGCTCGCTGCTGCCACGCTGGCGCGGCGCAGCTCCTATCCAGTGGGCCATCGCCAGCGGTGACACGGAGACCGGCGTTACCACCATGCTCCTCAATGCAGGCCTCGACACCGGCCCCATGCTCCTCAAGAAGGGCGTCCCTATCACGCCGCAAACCGCATCGCCCGATCTCTTCCACTCACTTGCAGACATAGCCGCGGCGCTCATGGTCGAAACCCTCGCAGGCCTCGAAGCAGCCACCATCACACCCATCGAGCAGGATGACGCAGCAGCTACGCTAGCTCCTATCCTCACCCGCGAAGACGCTCTTATCGACTGGCACCGCACCGGCAAAGAAATCGATCAACGCTTCCGCGCTTTTCAGCCTTGGCCGGGTGCCTTCACCGTTCTGCGTGGCAAAAAACTCATCATCCATGCGATGACCTACGACTGGTCCACCGCTAGCGGCGGTGATGCTGGATTGATCGAAGTGACGAGAGGAACACTTCGTGTCACATGCGGAGAGGGAAGTACCGTTACGCTCGACGAAGTGCAGCTAGAGGGTAAGAAACGCATGAAGTCGGATGAATTTATGCGGGGATTCCAACTGAAAGATGGCGAAGTGCTCGGTGAGGGTACGGCGTAATGCCAGCACCCATTTCACCCGCACGCGCCGCAGCCTTCCACATCCTCTCGAAGGTCGCCACTTCCGGTGCGCACTCCGACGACCTGCTCCACTCCATCGCCGTCAACGCGCTCTCGCCGGACGACCGCAACCTTACCACCACGCTTGTCCTCGGCGTACTCCGCTGGCAGCTTTACCTCGACACGCTGATCAAGCCCATGATGCAGCGCCCCGACGCCGACATCCATCCCGCGTCACTCATCGCGCTTCGCCTCGGCCTCTTCCAACTCCTCTACCTTGACCGCATTCCGGCCCACGCAGCATTGAATGAAAGCGTCGAGCTCGCCAAGGCCAACGGAGCTGCCCACGCCGCAGGCATGGTCAACGCGATCCTCCGCCGGGCTCTGCGCGAAAAGGGCACAGAAGACGGCACCGCACGCAAGACACTCGTCGTGAAAGAAACGCCCGCCGAACAGGCCCACCCGCAGTGGCTCATCACACGCTGGAAGGCCATCTACGGCGGCATCATCACCCGCCGCATCGCCGAGTACGACCAAACCGAACCCAGCGGCCACACCCTCTTCGCCGACACCCACCTGCAAACCATCGACGACGGCTCACGCCTCGTCGCTGAACTCGCAGCCGCAACCGTTACGAACCCCAAGCGCATCCTCGATTGCTGCGCAGCACCCGGCGGCAAAACCGCTGTCCTCGCCCTGCGCCATCCAACCGCCGAACTCATCGCCTCCGATGTGAACGAAAAGCGCCTCAGCGCGATGCGCAAACGGCTCGACCGCGACCCGGCCACCGCCCACATTCAAACCGTCATCACCGACATGACGAAGCCGGACCTCGAAGGCAAGTTTGACCTCATCCTCTGCGATGCGCCGTGCTCAGGTACCGGCACGCTCTCCCGCAACCCGGAGATCCGCCACCGCCTCCGCCCAAGCGACCTGCCGCGCCAGGCCGAACGCCAGCTGGCCATCCTTACGCAGGCGCTGCAACTCCTCGCACCCGGAGGCCGCCTCGTCTACGCCACCTGCTCGCTTGAGCCGGAAGAAAATGAAGCCATCGTGCAGCACGTGCTCACAGAAGCGCCAAATACCGCGAAAATACCTGCAGAAACCGCTCTAAACCGCATCACTTCACTCAAGGAAATCGAACGAGAAAAGCTGCAAACGACCGCCATCCACGAAGGCAATCTGCGCACCCTTCCAGGCACCCTCCCTTTCGACGGCTTCTACGCCACCATCCTCGAACGCAGCCGTTGACCCAGAACCCAGAAACTGGGCAAATGAAAAATCTTTCCAAAGCATGTAGAAACAGGGGAAAGTGAGGCCTACTGTGCCGCCGAAGCGTCTCCGCCGGCAACGCTCGCCGAACTCATCTTCACCCGCGGCGTGTCTGCCGGTGAGACACGCGATCCAGCCACAGGCACCTGTGTCACCACCACACCGGCCGGCACATAGCTCAGCACCTGCCCGCTGCCGTTCATTGCCACAGGCGTCGGCGGCAACACGGCGTTGATACGTACATCCATCTCCCGCATCTTCGCCGCTGCTTGCGAGAAGCTCAAGCCAACCAGGCTCGGCATGACATACGCCTTTGGCGCGGATGTCTCCGCCTGGCTCAGCAGCAGGCTAACCTCGGGCTTGTCGACACCCTCGGCGTTCGCGGGAGGTGTTTGTGCCAGGATCGTGTCCTGCGCTCCCGGCGCCGGCAGATACGCCAGCGCACCGATGTCCAGCGAGGCCCTTCGCACAGCGAGGCCCGCATCCCGCTCGTTCATCCCTACGGTGTCCGGGATGGTGACGCGCTGCGGCCCCATGCTCTCCGTCACGCGCATATGCCAGCCCTTGCGCACCGTGGCACCCGCCGCGGGCGACTGCGACAGCACACGACCCGCCGGCACCGTCGTTGAGTAAAAGCGATTCTCAATCGTCAGATTCAGGCTGGCATTCTGAACCTTGCTGCCTGCTTCTTCCACCGTCAGATTGCTCACATCCGGCACTTCCACTTCACCGGCGTGAATGGCAAGCCGCATCGTGATCAACGCGGACAGCAGCGCAACCACCAGCATCGCCATCACGGTCATGCTGATGCGGAAGAGCTTTACAAAGCCCGCCGTCAACTCTCCCGTGTTGTTTCGATACCGTACGCGGATCTTCACAGAGCTATCTTATCGGTCGTTGTCGGTCACTGGCTCAGGATGGATCAGCAGCCGGTCCACATCGGGCCGCTCACGCAGGAACGCCGCTTCCATTTGCGTAATGATGCGGTGCACTGAACTCATCGGCAGATCATCCGCCATGCTGCAATGGCAGCTCATCTGCAGGTGCTCACCGGTGCGCAGGGCAACGACGTTGTGCACATCCTCAATCTCCGGGAAACCCTCCGCCGCCTGACGCACCTGCTCCTCCAATACACGGTCGTGCTCGATACGTACTGCGGCTTCAATCGTGCTGCCTTCCGCCTCAATATGCGTGATGATTGATTTAATCTCAGGCACTTCGCGCCGCATCTCCGCCTCAATGCGTGTGGTGATGTCATGCGCTTCGCGTAACGCTGTCTGCTCGGGCAGTTCCAGGTGCAGCTCGACTGTCAGTCCGCCATCCATGTCCTGCACAGTCACATCGTGGATGGCCAGGTTAGATCGCTGAGCGACCGCGCGTACACGGTCGAAGACGCTCTCTTCCTTACTCGCGAAGGGTATTGTGCGCACCACCACATCGGTGCCGGGCATCACGCGTTGCACAGCCTCCGTCGCCGCCAGCACGATCTGCTCGGACCGCTGAAAGGTGGCTGTGCGCGGCACGCCGATAGAGACATCCGCAAAGTACCGGGCGCCAGAGCGCCGCAGGCGCAGGTCGGCGACGGAGAGCACATCGTCGACGCTACGGATTGCTGCGGTGAGTTCCTGACGCATCTCCACCGGTGTCGCGTCAGTAAGTGCGTCGATGGTCTCGCGGGCGAGCTGGTAGGTGACCTTGAGGATGATGCAGGAGACGAGGAGCGCCGCTGCAGGATCGGCAAGCTCAAGTGCGCGAATGCCGAAGTGCGCTCCTGCGAACGACGCGCCGAGCCCAACAAGCACGGCAATGCTGGACCAGATATCCGTGCCGAAGTGCAGCGCTTCCGCCTCAAGCGCCTGCGAATGCACCTCACGTGCGACGCGCGCAAGCTGCCGCGACCGCGTGAAGTCCACCGCAATGGACAGCACCAGTACCACGATGGGCCAGATGGAGAAGCGCAGATCAAGCGGTGCGCCATGCTGGAAGCGCAGGATGCGCCGCACAGCCTCGACGATGATCCAGATCGAAGATGCCAGCATGAAGACGGTCTCGATGAACGCTGACAGGCTCTCCACGCGGCCATGGCCGTATGTGTGGTCGTCATCGGCGGGACGATCCGAGATGTGCACGCTGAACAGCGTGAGCGTCGAAGCTACAAGGTCGATGCCGGAGTGCGCCGCCTCGCTCAACATGCCGAGCGACCCGGTTGAGAGGCCGGTGATGATCTTGAGCAGCGTGATCCCGGACGCCGCAAGCACGCTGCCCAGCACAGCATTCTGCTTGGCCGCAGAAGCTTCTGCGGAGATGTTCCGGGGAATGTTGGCACGTGCTTCGCTCATGGAGGTAACAGGCTACACTGCCACATTCCACAGTGCATCCGCGCAGTTGCCTGAATGATTCCAGGCAGCGTATCTTCGCTTGGAATGTTGCGTTGGCGTTCCGTCGCTAACGTGCCCGAGAGGTACTCATGCAGGTTGATCGCCGCTGCTTTGGCAGCATGCTCGCCGCCACACTCGCACTGCCATCGCTTCCGGCCCGCGCGCTCACCGTGCGCGGCGTGGAGCTGGGCTTGCAGACGTACACCTTCCACCAGGTTCGCATGGGCGGCCTTGCGGCGGTGGATACGATGATCGCCGCCATGAAGCAACTCGATGTGACGTTGTGCGAGATGTGGGCACCGCTCATCGAGCCATTTCCCATGCCGCTGTTCTACTGGCGTGGTTGGACTCCTGCTAGCGTAGCCAGTCCGGCAAAGCCTTCTGCAGAGGCGTCCAAGGCGCAACGCGAGGCATTGCGGGCGTGGAGACTGAATCCGCCTGCTGATTATTTCCCGTCCATACGGAGGAAGTTTGACGATGCGGGCATGCGGCTGTTCGCCTACAACTACAGCTTCGACGCGTCGATGACGGATGGTGAGATTGATGCGGGCTTTCTGCATGCGAAAGCGATGGGCGTTGACCTGATCACGGCTTCAAGCACGATCTCTTCCGCCAGCCGCGTTGTGCCGTTCGCTGCGAAACACAGCATGCACGTGGCGTTTCACGGCCACTCGGAGAAGGACGATCCGGATCAGATTGCGGGACCGGAGAGCTTCGCAAAGGTACTTGCGATGTCGCCGCTGTATCGCGTGAACCTGGATGTGGCGCACTATGCGGCAGCAGGCTTCGATGCGGTCGCATACCTACGAGAGCATCACGATGTCATCACGAACATCCACGTGCATGACAGGAAGGCGTACGCGGGCGCGAGTGTTCCGTTTGGCGAGGGCGTAGCGCCTACGCGTGAGGTGCTGACGATGATCCGTGACAACGGATGGAAGATTCCGGTGTTCTATGAACTGGAATACGTTGGTCGCGATGGGCGCGACGTGATCGCGGAGACGGCGCGTGAACTCGCGTATGAGCGGAGGATACTGGAGTCATAACTCTTCTAAGTCGAGACTAACGAGTAAGGACCTGCCTTTCACGCAGCGACTGCTGAGGGAGAAGCAGGTCCTTTGACTTCATTTCGACAAGCTCAGGTTCGCTCAGGATGACGGACGCCTAAGCGGACCAAGCACTAGAGGGTCGCGAGGTCGATGACGAAGCGGTAACGGACATCGCTCTTCAGCATGCGTTCATAGGCTTCGTTAACCTTGTCGATGGGTGTGATCTCGATGTCGCTGACGATGTTGTTCTCGCCGCAGAAGTCGAGCATCTCCTGTGTTTCCTTGATGGAGCCGATCATGGAGCCCGCGATAGACTTGCGGCCCATGATGACGCCAAAGGAGTGGAATGTGGACACGTCTTCCGGCGCGCCGACCAACACCAGGCTGCCATCCTTCTTCAGCATGCTGAGCAGCGGGCTGTAATCCATGGCGACGCCGACCGTGCTGATGATGAGGTCGAAGGAGCCAGCCAGTTTTTTGACCGTTTCTGGATCGCTCATGGCGTAGAACTCATCGGCACCGAGGCGCTTGCCGTCATCGGCCTTCTTCATGCTCTGGCTTAGGACGGTGGTGTGTGCACCGAGCGCATGCGACAGCTTGACGCCCATGTGGCCGAGGCCACCAAGACCCACGATGGCAACCTTCTTGCCGGGGCCGGCGTTCCAGTGCTTGAGCGGGCTGTAGAGGGTGATACCGGCGCAGAGGAGCGGTGCGGCTGCGTCGAGCGGCAGGTTCTCCGGGATGCTGAGGACGTAGTTCTCGTCGACGACGATGTGGTCGGAGTAGCCGCCGTAAGTGGGTGTGCCATCCTTCTCGCGGCCGTTGTAGGTGGCGTTCATGCCGACGAGGCAGTAGTTGTCGTCGCCCTTGACGCACTCGGCGCACTGGCGACAGCTATCGACGAAGCAGCCGACACCAACCTTATCGCCGACCTTGTACTTGGTGACGCCGGAGCCGACGGCGGTGACGATGCCTGCGATCTCGTGGCCGGGAACCATGGGGAAGATGCTGCCGCCCCATTCGTCGCGTGCCTGGTGGATGTCGCTGTGGCAGATGCCGCAGAACTTGATGTCGATGACAACGTCGTGCTCACGCGCTTCGCGGCGGTCAAACGAGAAGGGGCCAAGCGGGGCCTTCGCCGACTGTGCGGCGTATCCAGATGCCTGAGGCATTGTGTGTATCTCCGTGTGGAATGGTTCAGATGCTGTGGTCTTGAACAGCCGGCGGGTCCATCCGACTACTGCTTCAGAGTATGTCTGTTAGATGTCAGTACGAAAAATGGGATTCATGGCGTTGCCACGCCCTTTTACTGCTACGCGTGGGCCTCCCGTTGGTCGGCAGAACATGCATCCCTGCGACATGCGGGCACATGTCACGCGGTGGCAGACCATAGGCCGGCTATGCCGAAGAGGAAAGGGCGCCACCCTGTGGCAGTGAAGCCTGCGTCCCGCATCATGCCCTGGAAGTCAAGGGGAGTGGGGAAGCGTTCCACGCTGGCTGGCAGGTACTCGTAGGACGAGGTGCTGCCGGAGATGAGGCCGCCGATGCGTGGCAGAATGTGGCGGAAGTAGAGGCGGTAGGCGGCGCCGATGGGTTCCGGCGGCATGGAGAAGTCGAGGATGCCGATCTGTCCTCCACTTTGGCCTTTGGCGCCACTCGGCCGAAGGACGCGGCGGATCTCGCGGAGGCCTGCGTTGTAGTCGGCCAGGTTGCGGAAGCCGAAGGCGCTAACCACGAGATCCAAAGTGCCGTCTTCGATAGGCATGTTCAGCGCGTCGGCCTCGACGAACTCCACCGGTTTGCCCGCGAGCTTGTGGCGGCCGCGCTCGATCATCTCGTGGGAGAAGTCGATGGCGAGAATGGGTGCGGCGTTGGCGGGGCGTCGTGCGAGGAGCGCTGCCGTCATGTCCGCGGTGCCACAGCAGAGGTCGAGGATACGAGCTTCCGGGCGCTTCAGGATGGTGTCGAAGTACTTGGCGGTGCTGTTCCACCACACGCGGTCAAAGCCCATGCTGAGGACGTGATTGGCGCGGTCGTACTGCGGCGCGATCTCGTCGAACATGCGCTGTACCGCGACGGCTGCTTCGACGTCAGTTGCAGTGCCTTCGGGGCGTGCTCCGAGTGCTGTCTTCTCATCCGCGGCGCTGCTCATGCGGTCACCGTGTGCTCAGTGCATGTCTGTTCTCGCATTTGGGCGAGCATGTGTTCGACAGCCGTGTGCAGCTCGGCTTCGGTGACGTCGCGGACGATTTCTACCTTGCCGATTGCAGTGGGAAGGATGAACGAGAGCGTTCCGCTACGCTTCTTTTTGTCGCTGCCTGTGAGTGTTACGAGCCTTTCGGCGGTGGCCTCGAAGGGCGGCAGGGGGCCGTAGGTGTGGACGAGTGTGGTGATCGTGCGAGCCGTGTCTGTGTCAAGTACGTCGCGTGCCTGGGCAAGGCGTACGGCGGCGATCATGCCCCAGCCGATGGCTTCTCCGTGGAGGAGGGCTTTGTACTGCGTGGCGGCCTCGATGGCGTGGCCGACGGTGTGGCCGAAGTTGAGGATCATGCGGAGGCCGCCTTCGCGCTCGTCTGCGGCGACGACGCCTGCCTTCATCCGCACAGAGGCTTCGACGATCGGCTGGATGGCGCTGAGGTTGCCTGTGAGGATGGCTGCGGCGTTGGCTTCCATCAGAGCGAATAACGCGGGGTCGCGGATGACGCCGGCTTTGACGCACTCCTGCAGACCGGCACGGAGTTCGCGTGGCGGCAGCGTGGTTAAGGTATCCAGGTCTGCGAAGACGGCGAGCGGATGGTAGAAGGCGCCGACGAGGTTCTTGCCTGCGGCGAGGTTAGCGCCGGTCTTGCCGCCGACGGAGGAGTCGACCTGCGCGAGGAGCGTGGTGGGCACCTGCACGAAGCGGATACCGCGCATGTAGATGGCTGCGAGGAAGCCAGCCATGTCGCCGATGACACCGCCGCCGAGGGCGACGATGAGGCTGTCGCGGTCGGCTCCGTGCTGGGCTAGATCTTCCAGCAGGCGCTCGATGGTTGTGAGGCGCTTGTGCTGTTCGCCCGCCGCGATGAGGAGGGTTTCGACAGGGATGTTGAGGGCTGCGAAGCCTTCGCGTATGGACGCGGACCAGAGGCGGTCGATCTCGGGCGAGGTGACGAGGAAGACGCGGGAGACTTTGCCTGCGAGGGCTAAGGACTGCTTCGCAAGGCCGCGTAAGAGATCCTGGCCGATGTGGACGGTATAGCTCGCAGAGGCGGCTTCGACGCGAATGTCACTCACAGGGTTCATTATCGCAGCGGACGCCTTGAGAGGCACGGGGGGGTACCCCCTCCCCCCTGTTTTGCAAAATCGTCATTCGATTGGAGTTAGCAGGAGGGTGTCTGCAAAATCGTCTCTTGTAAGGAGTTACGGGCAAAATCTTCATTCTATTGGAGTTAGGTTCTGGAGCTATTGCTCTCGCTATCTGCCTATTTCAAGGATAGCGAGTTGGTATGGGGAACGTGCCAAGTTTATTTCTTTTTGTTTGTTGGGGTTGGGTGGTTAGAGGGGTTGACAGGGATCTGTGTTTTCAAAGCCACGAGTCAATGCTGACGCCTATTCTCTGTGTAGAGCTCTACGGCAGGGCTGAAGCCCTGCCCTTCCGAAAGAGGATCGCGCTCTGCGCGAATGATCCCACCTTTGCTTCGCGAAGGGTGGGGCACCCGGTGTGGCTGGTCAAAAGCGGGTCCCTCCACTTCGCTCCGCTTTGGTCGGGATGACGGGCTGAAGGAAGCTGCTAGCGGATGGTGACCAGTGGCTCGTGGGTGTATTCGAGTTTGGGGTACCAGTCTGTGCCTCGCCCGTTGGGGGTTAGGTCGAGGAGGATCCAGAGTGGGTCGAGTTCGGGGGCGCTGCGCGGGTCCTGGCCTGGGTCGGCCATGTCGAAGTTGAATTCGCCGGACCAGAAGTGGTGGATTGCGCCGTTGCGTTTGGTGAAGATGTTGAGGGCTGGGACGTCGCCGTCCTTGGGGTCGACGTAGGCGCGGGTGTAGTTGCCGTCGATGTCGGAGTAGAGGTCGAGGTTGCGCCAGTGGCGCTCGGCCTTCCAATCGAGCAGGCGCTGGATGGGGCTGCGGGCGAAGACGGCGAGAGCGGCGCGTTCGCGGAAGTTCTGGGCCATGCCGTCCCACGAGGTGAGCATGGCGGTACACATGGGGCAGGGGCGCTCGCGCCGCGGGCCGTACATCATGCTGTAGACGACGAGGGTGTTCATGTCGCCGAAGAGTTCGCTGAAGCTGATGGGGTCGTTTGCGCCGATCAGGGTGTAGTCCTCTGGAATGATGCCGCCGAGTGGCAGCGCGCGGCGCTGCTGGGCGACACGTTCGAGGTGGCGGCGGAGTTCAATCTCTTCAGCGAGGAGCCGGTTGCGGGCTTCGCGGTAGGCTGCGGATTCATTGGGAAAGTGGGCTTTGTTTTTGGCGGCGAGTTCGATGGCTGGAGTGAGTGTCATGCGGCCTGTTCCTCCTGAATGTGGACATCATACACATTGGAGGGTTGGTTGAGTATGTTCGCGCTTCGCGCTTGTTGTAGCGGCAGAACGCAAAGGTCGCTGCGGTTGGCGAAGGGCGCTAAGTTGGCGCGCGATGGTCCAGCCCGTTTCACCCATCGACTGCCGAGGATGACGTATTAGTGGGCGGCGGCCGGTTTGCGCTCGAGGATGAGTGAGACTGCGATGGTGATGGCAAGGATGGCAAAGATGACTACGAGCGAAATCATGGGGGTGATTTCGAGCCAGGGGGCGGCGAGCATTTTAGCGGCGGCGAAGGCGAGGACTGCGGCGAGGCCGTAGTGCAGGTAGGCGAGCTTGCCGAGCGCGTGCGTGAGCACGAAGAAGAGCGAGCGCAGGCCCATGACGGCGAGGATGTTGGAGGTGTAGGCGATGAAGGTGTGCCGTGTGATGGAGAGCACGGCGGGGATGGAGTCGAGCGCGAAGACGAAGTCGGCGAAGGCGATGCCGATAAGCGCGAGTGTGAGGACGGTGGGGACGCGCCGGCCGTGGTTGATGGCTGTGAAGCCGGTCTGCGAGAGCGAGATGGGGTGGCGCTTTTCGAGCCAGATTTGCCAGCCCGGCTTCTTCCGGTTCTGATGGTCTCCCGGCATGACGAGGCGGACGGCTGCGATGAGCAGGACGACTGCAAAGATGTAGGTGACCCAGTTGAAGTGTTCGAGGAGGCGGACGCCGGCAACGATGAATGCTGCGCGGAGGACGACAGCGCCGAGGATGCCCCAGAAGAGAACGCGGCGCTGCTTTTCAGGGTGGATGTTGAAGCTTTTGAAGAGGAACAGGAAGACGAAGAGATTGTCGATGGAGAGAGATTCTTCGAGGGCGTAGCCGGCGAGGAATTCCTGGGCGAGTTGGGGGTGCAGGTGGATGTAGACCCATCCACCGAAGGCGATGGCTCCCAGTATCCAGAGGGCGGTTGCGGCGTAGGAACGGCCGGGTGCTGTTTCCGGCGTGGTGTTGTGGAGCAGGGCGATTTCGAGCCCGAGCAGAACGAGCAGGAGCGTGTGGAAGACGATCCAGTCGATGGGCTGGGCGTAGGGCATGTACTTCGTACTGTACTCGACGGCACTTCGTACTGTTCTTGACGGCACTTCGTGCTGTTCTCGACGGCACTTCGTGCCGTTCTCGACGCCTTCGGCGTGTCAGTGCGGCGTCCAGGTCTGACTGGCCCGGCTTCGGGCTGGGTTTTCGGTGTTTGTCGGGGGCAGTCAGCATTCCCACGTCTCAGAAGCGAGACGTGGGGCACGCGCCTGCGCAGTGTTAGCTTGTGTGGGTGGAGGGTTGCCTGATGCGCCGGTTGCTGCTTGTGATGATGATGGGATCGCTTGCGCAGGGGCAGGCAGTGCAGGGGACGTTTGAGAGTGCGGGGCTGGTACTGCATTACACGGCGCTGGGAACGGGTGCGCCGGTGGTGATTTTGTCGGGTGGGCCGGGTATGGATGCCGACTACATGCGGCCTGTGGCGGAGATGGTTGCGGCGACGCATCACACGGCGATTTTGCTGGAGCAGCGCGGGACGGGGCGGTCGATGCCTGCGGTGATGGACTCGAAGACTGTGTCGGGTGAGTTGATGCTGGCGGATGTGGATGCGCTGCGATTGAAGCTGGGTGTGGCTCAGGTGACGCTGCTGGGGCATTCGGCGGGAGCGACTACGGCGTTGAGCTATGCGATGGCGCATCCCGCGGCGGTGAAGTCGCTGGTGCTGCTGGGTGTGCCTGCGCCGGAGTTCAAAGAAAATGCCAAAGCGAATGCTGTGTTGATGGGTCGGTTGTCGCCGGAGGAGAAGGCGCAGATGAGCGAGGCTGTGCCGCATCCTGAGCGATTGATGGAGGTTCTGCGGATTGTGTTTGCGGCGGACTTTTCAGATCGGGCGAAGGGGCGGGCGTTTGCGGCAACACAGAACGCGGATAACTTCCATGTGACGACGATGAACTTGATTGAGAGCTCCGGAGGGTATGATCTTCGGTCGGGATTGAGCACACTGCATATGCCCGTTTTGATTGTGCAGGGGAGGGATGATCCGTATTCGCCGGAGATTGCGGCTGAGACGAAGGATGCGGTTGCGGGTTCGCAGATGGTTGTGGTGGATGGGGCTGGGCACTTTGGGTGGATGGAGCAGCCGGCGGTGTACCGTCAGGCTTTGACGGAGTTCTTGAAACGGAAATGAATGCGGGGCTGTCGGATTCTCGACTGCTCGCGCTTCGCGCTTGTTATAAGGGCAGAACGCGACGGGCGCGAAGGTTCCGCTCAGGCCGCGAAGGGTTCGCGCTTGCGCGCGCGAACGGGTTGGTCCTGTTGCCCTCTGATCTGGGATTGGCAGGCCGGCTTACATGCAGATCCCTCCGCTTTGCTGCGGGATGACAAACATCAAGGGAGTAAATGGTGTTTGAAAAGCGGGTCTTTCAGCAGGTGGCGCTGAAAGCGGGTCCTTCGACTTCGCTCAGGATGACGTGGGTATTGGCGATAAGCTGGATGTATGTCGATTGCAGAGAATCTTGAGCGTGTGCGGGCGGAGATTGCCGCTGCGTGTGCGAAGGCCGGGCGGGATGCCGGTGATGTGAAGCTGATGGCGGTGTCGAAGACGTGGGGACCCCCCGCCGTCGCGGAGGCGTTTCGCGCGGGGCAGCGGTTGTTTGGCGAGAATCGTGTGCAGGAGTGGGAGCACAAGCGGACGGACTTGCATAGCGTGCTGGGCGAGGATGTTGGCGAGATTGACTGCCACCTGATTGGGAATTTGCAGTCGAACAAGACGAGCAAGGCGGCGTGGCTGTTCAGTGCGGTGGACGCGGTGGACAGCATCAAGGTGGCTCGGCGGCTGCATGATGTGTGCGACCAAGTGGGTAAGGTGCTGCCGATCCTGGTTGAGGTGAAGCTTTCGGAGGAAGAGAGCAAACAGGGAGTGGGCGAGTATGCGTTGATGGGTCTGCTGCGGCATCTTCATGATGAGCTGACGGGTGTTGCGGTGCGCGGGCTGATGATGGTGCCTCCGTATACGGATGATCCTGAGGAGGCTCGGCCTTACTTCAAGCGGTTGCGGGAGTTGCGGGATGAGGCTGTCGCGACGATTCCGGGATTGTCGTTGCCGGAGCTTTCGATGGGGATGTCGCATGATTTTGCGGTGGCCATTGAAGAGGGTTCGACGTGCGTTCGGATTGGGTCGGCGATCTTTGGGGTCCGGACGTATGGGAAGGATGAGCCGGAGAAGGACGAGTAAGATAGCTTTATGGATCGCGTTCTGCAGCGGGTAGAAAGTTTGAAGGCGCAGCAGGCGGAGACGTTTCGGTACTGGCGGAGCCGTCCGGATTATGAACGGATGGAAGCGGTCGCACAGATTATTCGAGATGCATATGCGATGAAAGGCATAGACCTGGATGCTCAAGGATCAGATCGATCTCTTACGCGCGTTCAACGAACACGGCGTTGAGTACCTGGTCGTTGGCGGTCACGCTGTTGGATACCACTCTGAGCCTCGCGGTACAAAAGATCTTGCCCTGTGGATACGGTCGGATACGTCGAATAGAGTGAAGGTCTATGAGGCACTGCGTCTCTTTGGCGCACCTCTTGCGGGGGTTAGTCCTGCGGATTTCGTCGAACATCCTGATAGCGTGTTTCAACTCGGCATGCCTCCTTCACGCATCGATGTGTTGCAAGAAGTCGATGGAATTGAGTTTGACGAGGCTTGGAGTAACAGAGTAAAGCGCAACGTAGACGCTCTCACCCCAGTTCACGTTATCTCGCGGCAAGATCTGATTACCAATAAACTTGCCTCAGGACGCTTCATCGATTTGGCCGATGTCGAGAAGCTGCGTGAAGCTGCTGACGACGAAGCTGAGTGATGCGCTTGTATGTAGTTAGCGTGCTGTTGAGCGGACGGTTGAGTGCTCCACGAACATTTGGCCCTCGCTGAGAATGTTGACCTTGTCTGCCATGCCTGCCTTGGCTGCTGCTGCCATGAGGCGGATGGGCGGTTCTTCCATGGGTTCGCGGCCGAGCGGGAAGGTGCCGAAGTGCATGGGGATCATGGTGTTGGCGGAGCCGAGGTCGAGGAAGGCTTGCAGGCCTTCTTCCGGGCTGGTGTGGACGGCCCGGTAGCTGTCTGGGGAATAGGCGCCGATGGGCAGCAGTGCGATGCGTGGGTGCAGGCGGCGGCCGATCTCGCGGAAGCCGGGGAAGTAGGCGGTGTCGCCGGAGTGGTAGAGCGAGTGGCCTGCGCCGGCGCTGCGGCCCGTACTTTCGCGGTGTGCCGCGCCAGCGGCTTCGGCGTTGGCGATGACGTAGCCGCCGTAGTGGCGGTGGGTGTCGGAGAACATGCGTGCGCCCCAGTGTTTGCAGGGTGTCATGGTGATGGTGAGATCTTCGCTGGGTGTGTCCGCGGGGAGGGTTGTGGTGTCCCACCACTCGAGTTCGGTGACGGCACGGAAGCCGAGCTTCTCTACGAGATCGCCTACGCCTTTGGGGACGATGGCGTACGGCGCAACGCCGGTGATGCGGCGGGTGTGGCGCACGATTTTGCGCAGGGATGGAACGTTGAGGTGATCCATGTGCGCATGTGTGAGCAGGACGGCGTCGATAGGCGGCAGGTCCTGAATGCGCAGGCCAGGGCGGCGCGCGCGGCGCAGAAGGATGAGTCGTGTGGCGAACACAGGGTCGATCAGCAGATTGCGGTTGGCGATCTGAATGAGGAACGAGGAGTGGCCGATGAAGGTGACGCCGAGTTCGTCCGGCTCGACGAGCCTGGGTGGAATGGGCGCCCCGGTCATGGGCGTGCGGTGACTTTCGCGCACGACGCCCCAAAGCTGTTTCAGCTTGCGACCCACGGAAGAGTGCCTGTTGTTCACGTTCATTGGATGTAAACAGCGCGGGATGCGATGCGCGGTGTCAAGGTGGTTGAGACGACGCCATGCGGGTTGCGTTGCATCGTACTTGGCCTGAGGCCCCGCGCAAGAGTGCTGAGTTGTACAAGGAGAGTGCCGTGATTGCACCGAATGAAGTTGATCCGCAGGAACATCATCGCTTGGATCTGCATGTGCTGGAGAGGGCGGTTTGGGCGCACGTGCAGCACACGCCGCTGGCAAGCATGTGGGATTTGCAGGGTGTGCCGGTGAAGGAAGTGGCAAAGCGCACGTGGGATGGGTTGAACGATGACAACCTGTTCGGGCGGGCATCGCAGCTGGCGTATTCGTTTTTTTCGGCGATCTTCCCGGCTTTGATTGCGATGTCGTCGCTGATGGGGTTGGTGGCGCAGTCGTCGGGCCAGTTGTATGTGAGGCTGTTAAGCAGGATTGGACAGTTGCTGCCACCGAGTGCGTTTGCGCTGGTGACGCAGACGTTTCAACAGACGACGAGTGCGAGCACTCCGGGCAAGGTGACGTTTGGGTTGTTGTTTGCGCTGTTTTCGGCGAGTGTGGGCATTTCCGCGATCCAGGACACGTTGAACACGGTCTACAAGGTGAAGGAAACACGGTCGTTATGGAAGGCTCGGCTGCAGGCGATCGGGTTGACGGTGATGGTGTCGGTCTTGGTCGTGTTGGCGCTGTTGACGCTGTTTTCGGGGGACTTTGCGGCGCGGCGCCTGGAGCACCTGTTTACGGGCGCGTATGCGTTGTCGGTTGCCCTGCGCATTGTGTACTGGACTGTTGCGTGCCTGCTGATGGTGCTGTCGTTTGAGGTGATGTATTACTTTTGCCCGGATGTGCAGAACCACAAGTGGCGCTGGTTTACGCCGGGTGCGCTGCTTGGGCTAGCCGGATGGGTTGCGGGCAGCGTGGCGTTGCGGGTGTATCTGCACTACTTCAACAGTTACTCGGTGACGTATGGGTCACTGGGTGCGGTGATCATACTGCTGCTGTGGTTTTATTTGACGGGTGTGATGATTCTGCTGGGCGGCGAGGTGAACTCGGAGATTGAACGTGCCGTGGCGGAGAAGAAGTTGAGGACGGGTGAGTGTCCGCTGCCGCCTGCTGCAGCTGTGGCGAAGGTAGATATGGCGCCGGCTAATGCTGGTTAGCGGCTTGGTCCCTTCCTAACGCGTCTCGCGCTTCGCGCTTGTTGTAACGGCAGAAGCAAAGGGCGCTAAGATTTCGCGAAGGCAGCTAAGGGTTTCATGATGCTGTGGCGTAGACTGCTGCCACGCATGAATCTCTATGGGATTGTTGTTGGGTTGATTGTGGTGACGCTGCTTGCGGTGTCGCTGTCGCGGTTGCGGGCAACGAAGACAAAGGCGGATTACCTGGTTGCCGGGCGGAGCCTGCCTGCAGCGGTACTGGTGTTTACGCTGCTGTCGAGCTGGATTGGTTCGGGGTCGTTGCTGGCGGGAGCGGAGAACGCGTACCGGCATGGCTTTGCGGCACTCTGGCAGGGTGGCGGTGGATGGGCCGGGCTGGCGCTGATCTACTTCATTGCGCCGCGTGCAAGGAAGTTTGCGCAGTTCACCATTCCGGATTTGCTGGAAGCGCGTTACAGCCAGACGGCGCGCGTGTTGGGCGTAATCGCCGTGCTGTTCGCGTATACGGCGATTACGAGCTATCAGCTGATTGGTGGTGGCGACATTCTTCACCTCATCTTCCCGGCGAACATCAGCAACATTACAGGGCGTTACATCATTGCTGCATTCGTCATTGTGTTCACGGCTATCGCTGGAATGGCCTCGGTGGCGTACATGGATGTTGTCATCGGCTTGTTGACGATTGTGACCATGCTGATTGCACTGCCGGTGCTCATCCACAGCGTGGGCGGCTGGGGCGCAGTGCATGCTGCGCTACCGGCAAGTCATTTCCAAGTGTTGGGCGACTTTACCCCCATTCGCGCTTTGGAGTTGTTTCTACCTACATGCATGCTGCTGATGGGCAATCAGTCGATGTATCAGAAGTTTTTCTCGGCGAAGACGGAGCGCGACGCTCGGCGTGCTGTGGTTGGATGGATTATCGGTACCGTAATTCTGGAGACGGTGATCATTGCGCTGGCAGTGGTTGGGTCCGTCAAGTTCCCTGCGGGCGAGGTAAGCCAGAATCCGCGTGAGATTCTGGCCTATCTTGGCATGCATGGATTGCAGGGTAATCCGGCGTTGGAGTTGCTGGGTGCGCTGATGATGGGCGCGATTTTTGCGAAGGTGATTTCGACTGCGAATAACTACTTGTTTTCGCCTGCGACGAATCTTGTGAACGATGTGTTTGTGCGGTATATCAAGCCGGATGCGCCGGATGGGCAGGTGCTGCTGGTGTCGCGCGCGATGGTGGTGTTGCTGGGTGTGTGGTCGCTGTGGCAGTCGCTGGGGACGGAGAGTGTGCTGGCGAAGAGCCTGTATGCGTACACGATCTATTCGGCGGCGCTGACGCCGGTGATCCTGGCGGCGTTCTTCTGGAAGCGGGCTACGGCTGCTGCGGCGGTGACGTCGATTGCGCTGGGGACGGTGGTGACGGTGGGCTGGGACACGGACGTTGTGAAGCATGCGTTGCCGTCGGTGATTGCGGAGCGCGATGCGATTCTGCCTGCGCTGGTGGCTAGCTTGCTGGCGTTGTTTGTTGTGAGTTTTATCACGCAGCGGCCGAGCGAGGCGCAGTTGCGGCCGTTCGCGGAGTAGGTGCCTAACGCGCGCTGCCTTGTGTGCCGATACAGGACACATGACGTGGTCTCACACGGTGCGTTGGGTAGTGCTGTTTGCTGGCTTGCTGCTGCCGGTGGATGGTGCATGCGGGCAGCAAAGCCTTGCGTCGGCGCTGGTTGAACGTGAGCGGGTGGACCACGCACCCGTTCGCGCAGATGAGAGAGGATGGCCGCTTGAGCCGCCGGCTTCAGCAGAGGCCGCGTTGCAGGCAATGTTTGCCGAGGCGGGCGTTGTGTTTGCGGGCGAAGTGATTCGCGTGCAACGCGGTGATGGCTTTGTCGATATTCGCTTTCGTGTGGACGAGGCGGTGCGCGGAGTGACGGCCGGCACGCTGTACACGCTGCGTGAGTGGAATGGTCTTTGGACTGACCAGGCGCGGTACGTGTCGGGTGAGCGGTTGTTGCTGCTGCTGCATGCGGTTTCGGCAGCTGGGTATAGTTCACCGGTTGGCGGAATGGATGGAGCGATTCCCATCAGTGGTGATGCTGTTGCCGGGACCGTTGACCTGCGGTGGGTTGCGGCGAGAGATGTTCGGCGGTCAGGGCGCGCGACGGTGGTCAGCGCGGTTGGTGCTGGGGAGCGTGGCGGACCGGGCGCCGATGCGAGTGCAGCAGCAGGCGATGCATTGGCGCATACGGATCGTGGCGTGGTGATGGATCTGCTGCATGCGTGGCAGAGGTCTGCGGCGGCGCGATGAGAGTGCGGCTGTGGGTGCTGGCTGTTGGGTTGCTGCTGGCGGTGCAGGCGCGTGCGGCGGGACCTCGCTGGGTCGCGGGGCCGCAGTGGCAGAACAGTGGGCAGATCATCAACTGGTATCGCACGGATGTGCAATATTTCGTGGATGCGGGTCCGCTTAGTGCCTCTGTGGATCATGCGACGGCTGTGGCGTTGGTGGATGCTGCTGCGGCGGTGTGGAATGTGCCTTCGGTGGCGTTCACGCTGAAGGATGGCGGTGCGCTGGCGGAGGATGTGAGCAGCAGCAATGTGTACCTGGGCAGCGGCGGGCCGGCGTGGCCAGCGGATGTGCTGAGCAGCAACTATACGGCGAAGCAGATTGCCGTGGTGCTGGATGCGGATGGGTCCATTACGGACATGCTGCTTGGCGGCGGCGCGAGTGATCCTTCGAATTGCAGGCAGGCCGCGGTGACGGAGAGCGTTGATCTGTTCATTCAGCCGGGCAAGGTTGCGCATGCTGTGCTGGTGCTGAATGGGCGCTGCACGGGGCCTGCGCCGGAGCAGCAGTTGCAGATGCAGTACCAGTTGATGCGTGCGTTCGGACGGGTGATCGGGATTGGGTGGTCGCAGACGAATGACAACGTGTTTACGTCGGCGCCGGCGCCGACCTACGACCAGGAGCTGCACTGGCCGGTCATGCATCCGATCGACATTCTGTGCGGGCCGTATACGTATCAATGTCTGCCGCAGCCGTTTACCTTGCGTGATGATGACGTGGCAGCGCTTGGGCTGGTGTACTGGGCGACGGGCCTTGTGCCGAGTGGGACGGCGCTGATTCGCGGGCGTGTGATGTTTCCGGATGGGCTGCCCATGAATGGCGTGAACGTGGCGGCGGCGCGGGGATACAACTGGACCAACTACCAGGAAGATTTTCAGGATGTGAGCGGCGTGTCGGGCTACCTGTGGCGTGAGGATAGCGGTAACCCAGTGACAGGAGCTGCGAAGGATACCGTGGGGATTACGGGTACACCGGATGCTTCTGTAGCAGGTGGCTTTACGCTGTTTGGGATTGCGCTGCTGCAGCAGTACTCATATACGAATGTGATTGTGACGACGGAGGCAGTGAATCCACTTTACGTAGGGAGCTATGCGGTGGGGCCATACCGCATCGCGCATGTATCGCCTTCGGGGAGCAGACTTTCGCTGGCTGTGAATGGGTTGTTCTCGAAGGCGTATGAGGATGAGGGTTCGCTGGTTGTAACGGATGCGTCGAGCGCGTGTGATACGTCAGCGGATGGTACGGAAGATGCGCCCGCGACAGTGGCGGCTGATGGTGTGTGGAATGGAGAGTTGTGCGGGGTTGGGCACTCCGCGTGGAGCAGCTTTGTTGTGAAGGCAGGCCGTACGGCGACGGTCGAAGTGACCGCGACGGATGAGCAGTCGCTGGCAAGTGGGGCGAAGGCTTTGCCGGTGGTTGGACTTTGGAATGGGACGGATGCAACCGGCACGCTGCCCACGCTGGCTGCGGCGCCGACAGCGGAGAACACGAGTCACATTGGCATGACGCAGATGCACGTTGCGTTCACCACGGCCGAGAGTGTGCGTATGGCGCTTGCGGACGGGCGCGGCGATGGGCGGCCCGACTATACGTATCGCGCTCGCGTGTTGTATGCGGACCGCGTGCAGCCTGCGCAGGTACCTGCGGAGGGCGGCGCTATTCGCATTGCCGGCATGGGCTTTGCGGAGGGCAACACCGTGACGGTGGGCGGCGTGGCGGCGCAGGTAACGGGCGTGAGTGCGACGGAGATCGATGTGATTGTGCCACCGTCGAGCGGCCTTGCGACGCCCGATGTGACCGTGACGGATCTTGCGACGGGTGGAACAGCTTCGATTGCGGGTGCGTTCACGTATGAAGCGGCGACGGGGGATGTGCTGTCGATGACGCCGATGCCTGCGGGACCAGTGAATGTGGGTGTGCCGGCGCCGTTTGCCTTGAAGGTGGTGGATGCGAGCGGCAATGCCGTGGCGAATGCGGCCATTGGTGTGACGGTGTCGGGTGCTGGTGCGTTGCTGAGCGGGTGCCAGCTTGCGGCGTGCACGCTGGTGACGGATGCGAATGGTATGGCGCATGGGACGGTGACGGGGTCCAGCGTTGGAATGGTATCGATGAAGGCCTCGATCAGCGATGGTTCGGCAGTGTCGGCTTCGTGGACAGTTGTTGCGGTGCCGGCGGCTGACCTGCGGGTTGTGGTTACCGGCGGCGATGGGCAGAGTGTGGCATCGAGCGCGAGCCTGGGTGCGGTGAGCTTTTGCGTGGTGGATACGGCGGGGCATCCGGTAAGCGGCGCAGCGGTGATGATCTACCAGGCGGTACTGGGCTGGCAGGCGCCGTGCGCGGTGGGTGGACGATGCGCGCCCGCCCCGGTGTATGGAACGTCGCAGGCTGCCGGGAGGAGTGATGGCGATGGAAACGTGGTTGTGGTGCCGATGCAATACGCGAATCTTGCCGCGGTGACGGAGATTACCGTGACTGCGGGAACGCTGGGCGAAGCGACGGCTACGGTGCAGAAGACGCCGTAGACGCGACACGAGAGGGGCGACGTGCATCTGACATGTGGAGCGGTGGAAGGAGTGGTCGCATGGCAGATGGTGTTGGACGCAAGCGTGTATTGATTGTGGGCGGCGGTTTTGCGGGATTGAACGCGGCTGAGGCGCTGGCGGATGCCGATGTGAATGTGACGCTGGTGGACAGGCGGAATCACCATGTGTTTCAGCCGTTGCTGTATCAGGTTGCGCTTGCGGTGCTGTCGCCGAATGAGATTGCGCAGCCGATACGGGCCATTGTGCGTGCGCCCAATACGCAGGTGCTGATGGACGAGGTGACGGGCTTTGATGTGGCTGCCCGCCGGGCGACTCTGAGCAGCGGCGCCGTGATGGAGTACGACTACCTGGTTCTTGCGACAGGATCCGAGACGTCGTACTTTGGGCGGCCGGACTGGGCGAAGCTTGCGCCGGGCCTGAAGTCGATTGAGGATGCGGTTGATATCCGGCGGCGCGTTCTGCTGGCATTTGAGCTGGCAGAAGGCCAGATGCAGGAGACCGGCAAACATCCTGCGCTGAACTTTGTGATTGTGGGTGGCGGGCCGACAGGTGTTGAACTTGCGGGTGCGATCTCAGACATTGCGCGGCTGTATATCCGGCATGACTTTAAGCACATTGACCCGGCACAGGCGAAGGTGGTGATTCTTGAGGGATCGCCCGCGGTTTTGAATACGTATCCGAAAGATTTGCAGGAGAGCGCGGTCAAGCAGCTTGCGGCACTGGATGTGCAGGTGAAGACAAATACACGCGTGACGGACATTCAGCCGGGGTATGTGGTGGCGAATGGTGAGCGGATTGATAGCGTGGTGACGCTGTGGACCGCGGGTGTGCAGGCTTCTCCGCTGGGCAAGCTGCTGGGTGTTGAGCTGGATAAGAAGGGGCTGGTGATTGTGGATGACCATCTGCACCCGAAGGGGCATCCCGAGATTTTTGTGTGCGGCGATCTTGCGCATGCCATGAGCGATGGCAAGCCTGTACCGGGTGTGGCGCAGCCTGCAATGCAGATGGGCACGTTCGCGGGCAAGTCCATTGCAGCAGAGGTGCGTGGCGGCGCCATGACGAAACCGTTTCACTACTGGGATAAGGGTGATATGGCGACGATTGGGCGGTCGGCTGCGGTGGCCGATGTAAAGTGGCCGTTCAAGGGACATCTCAGCGGATTCTTTGCATGGGTGGCGTGGCTGTGCGTGCACATCTTCTTCCTGATCGGATTCCGCAATCGCTTCGGCGTGATTCGTAACTGGGCGTATACCTATGCGTTCTTCAAGGACGGTTCGCGGCTGATTGTCGGGGACCAGACATTGGCGGGATGGGGTGTTGTGGATGATCCGCAAGGACCGTTTACGACGAAGCCTCTGGCAGGTGTTGTCGAGCCGTAAGCGGGCATCTTGAGGGTGGTCTGTGCCGTCCGACTTTGGCAGAGGATGGTACCGATGACAGCAGCTAAGAAGGTGACGGGCGACAAGGTTCGCTATGCGATTGTGGGCGCTGGTTGGATTTCACAGACGGCGTTGTTGCCGGGTGTGGAACACACGGACAACTCTGTTGTGACCACGATTGTGACGGGACATGAGTACAAGACAGAGGCTCTGCGTGAGAAGTATCCGACGATCAAACACGGGTACAGCTACGAGGAGTACAACGAGTTTCTCGCTGCTGATGTAGCGGACGCCGTCTACCTTGCGACGCCGAACTGGGACCACGTTGAGCTTGCGGTGAAGACGCTTGAGGCTGGGCTGCACCTGTTGTTGGAAAAGCCGATGGCGGTGAGCGTGGAGGAATGTCAGCGAATCGTCAAGGCGTCGCAACGCAGTGGCGCGAAGCTGATGGTGGCGTATCGCCTGCATTTTGAGCCTGGGACGCTGAAGGCGCTGGAGATTGTGCGCTCGGGCAAGCTGGGGAAGATTCGTTATTTCAATTCGAGCTTCTCGCAGCTGGTGAATCAAGAGAACCATCGTGCGAAGCATGGGTTCTGGGCCGGGCCGGTGCCGGATATGGGGCCATATCCGATCAACATGGTGCGCACGCTGTTTGGCGCGGAGCCGATTGAGGTATTTGCGACGGGCGTCAATACGAGCGAGGAATTCAACTTCGATGACACCGTTGCGGTGACGCTGAAGTTTGCGGACCGGCGCCTTGCCTCGTTTGTGGTGAGTTATGCCGGGCAGGACCTGGATGACTTCCGTATTGTGGGCGATCTCGGCAGCCTGTACAGCGATCCCGCGTATGGCATGCCCGGTGGCATGAAGCATGTGGTGAAGATCGATACAGATGAGAGCAAGGAGAGCTTCGTCAAGACAGATCAGTTTGGCGGTGAGTTGAAGTACTTCAGTGAGTGCGTGCTGGAGGGCAAGGACCCTGAGCCGGATGGTGAGGAAGGCTTGCTGGACGTACGCGTTCTGGTGGCTGCGGAGCAGTCGTTGAAGACGGGTATGCCGGTGAAGCTGCAGCCGTATACGCGGTCACGGCGGGCTGTTGGAGCTCAGGTGCAGGAACTTTCCTCGGTGAAGATACCGGAGTTGGTGGGAGCGCATAAGCCTAGCGAGGGGCAGTGAACGTTAGCGAAGACTGCTCGCGCTTCGCGTTCGCCGTACATGCAGAACGCAACGCTCGCGAAGGTTTCGCGAAGTACGCAAAGAAGGCGGCGCTCGCAGGGTTTCTGCTTGCGCCGCTTTCTTGTTGAGCCAGGCTTGTGCCGGATATTTCTAGGCTTTGGTCATGGATGCGATGTGGGCTACGGCTTTATGGGCTGAGAGCGCAGCGCCTTCCTGCCAGCCTACGAGGCGGCTGATGTAGTCGCCTGCGAGCATGAGTGTGCCTTCGGGTTGGATGAGCTGGTTGTAGGCGGGCTGCGAGGCGTCGATGTGGTTGTTGGCGTAGCAGCCGAGGCTGTAGGGAACCTTCATCCATTCGATGTAGATGGGCTTGGTAAGGTCTTTGCCGTGGCCGGGATGGAGCAGGTCTACACTGCGGCGCGAGGCTGCGAGACGGCCTTCCATGCCGGAGATTTTGCCGAGGGCTGTTGGCTTGCCGCCTTCGTCGCCCATGGCGTTGAAGCCGGAGAGGAGGATGCCGGTAGGCGAGAACATTTTGTCGCTGGGATACCAGACGAGATCGACGGGCTGATTGAGGAACGAGATGCCGCCGTAGATGTTGTTCTCGCGCTCCCAGAAGCGTGGAGCTTCCCAGGCCATTTTGTAGAGCGATGTCATGGGCATGCCGCGGAAGGCCTGCTGCATGGCCGGGCTGAAGTCGTTGGGGATGGTTTGCAGGACGCTGATGGGCAGGGTGCAGATGCAGAAGTTGGCCTTGAGTTCTTTTGTTGCGCCGGCGCAACGGTAGGCGATGCGAACGCCCTTGTCCGTCTTGCGGATTTCGCTTACCGGGCTGTCGTACTGGATGAGGCCTTCGAGGGACTTGGCGAAGGCGTAGGGGATGCGGTCCATGCCACCGACGGGCTGGAACATGGTGGCCTGCCAGTCGATCTGGTCCTCGTAAAACTCGGCTTTTTGGAAGTTGGATACGAGCAGGTCATGGAGCGGCAGGGTGTCGTGCAGCTTACTTGGGTCGTCTCCGGCGCCGCGGGGCGTGATGAAGCCAGCGCGGGTTGTGCCGGTGTACTTGGCTTTGCCGTCGAGGTCGCCGTAGCCGGAGAGGAAGTCGAGCAGGAGCCTGGCGTCTTCGGCGTTGAGGTCTTCGTCGAGCGCGTGCTTCTTGACAGACTTTGAAAGTAGCTCGGCGATGTAGCCGCGCGTGTCGTAGACGGCCTGGCGCTGCTCGACGGGCTTGCCGTTGTTGAGCGTATCCGACTGGAGTAATGCTGAGCGTGAGACGTTGACTTCGACTTCGAGCGGCACGCCGAGCTGGGTGCAGTAGTTGAGGATGTTGGTGTGGATGGAGGGCAGGCGCGCGGGACCGGCGTTGAGGTAGTGGCCGTCCTCCCATGTGCAGCTTTGCCTGGCGCCGTCGGTGAAGGTGATGTCGGTGCCTTTGCGTACGCTCCAGTTACGGCCGCCGGGGCGATTGCGGGCTTCGATGACCGTAACGGTGTAGCCGGCTTTGCGGAGTTCGTACGCGGAGACGAGGCCTGCGATGCCTGCGCCGAGGATGACGACGGACTTGCCGTTGCCTAGTGTCGAGGACATGGCCGGCAGCGATGATGCTTCAGCCGGGGCGAGTAGACCAAGGGCGTTCATGGTGGAGAAGGCTGCGGAGTAGCCGCCAAGATACGCGACACGGTTGAGGAAGCTGCGGCGGGTCAGGCTCATGAACGAATCCCTTCGTGGATGCGTGTGTGCTGGCGCAATAGGTCCGCGCTGCGTTTGATTGGTTAGGGGAACTAATTATGAGGGTATCGGAGGGCCGAGGGCGGCGCAAGACGTTTGAGGCTGGTCTTAGAAGCAGAACGCTAAGGGCGCCAGGGTTTTGTTATGCAGGATGTAGTTACCCGAGCCGACGGGAATCTGCGCATGGCCACTGAACGCAATGAGCAGGAGAACGACGCCAATGACAGCGATGTTGCGGATGGCGGTGGGAGCGTCGATGCCGTAGTTGATGCGTTGTGCGTTGGGCATGAGTGACCTCGCGGGAACGCGATGAGTCTAGCATCTGGAGGGAACTGGAACAGGTTTTGGCTGGTTTGAAAAGGACGCTGCAGCCGCGAGAAGCAGGTCCCTCCGCTTCGGTCGGAATGACGAATTTTGCAGCTGCAAAGAAAAGAGGCAGCCTCGTCGGCTGCCTCTTTGGAGTGCGTCACGTCTTGCTTTATGCGTGCGCTGGTTCGGGTTCGGCGAGCTTTACCTTGACGGGTGTGAGCCAGTTGAAGCGGTCTGTCTTGAGGCCGTTGACGAGGGCGAAGAACTCGTCGTGCAGCTTTTTGGTGACCGGGCCCATGGCGCCGTCGCCGATGAGAATGCGATCGACGGAGCGGAGGTGCGTAACTTCTGCTGCTGTGCCGGTGAAGAAGGCTTCGTCGCAGAGGTAGAGCATCTCGCGCGGGAGGGTTTGCTCGACGACTTCGATGCCGAACTCACGTGCGATCTGGATGACCGAGGCGCGGGTGATGCCGTTGAGCACAGAGTTCGCGAGAGGCGAGGTGAGGAGCTTGCCCTCGCGGATGAGGAAAAGGTTCTCGCCCGAGCCTTCCGAGAGGTACCCGTTGCGGTCGAGTGCGATGCCTTCCGCGTAGCCGTTGATCTCGGCCTCCATGCGGATGAGTTGCGAATTCATATAGTTCGCGCCGGCCTTGGCGAGCGATGGCATGGTGTTGGGCGCAAGGCGATTCCAGCTGGAGACGCAGACGTCTGCGCCGGTATTGCCTGGGACATATTTGCCCCAGGGGAAGTTGGCGATGTAGATCTCAATCGGTGACTTGAGCGGGTTGACGCCGATTTCGCCGTAGCCGCGAAAGGCGATGGGGCGGATGTAGCATGGCGCGACACCATTGGCTTCCACGACGGAGACGACGGCATCGCAAAGCTCATCGAGCGAGAACGGAAGGGGCATGCGGTAGATGCGCGCGGAGTCGATGAAGCGTGTCATGTGCTCGCGGAGGCGGAAGACACCGGCCGCGGCGGTGAGCGTGCCCTCGCGCTGGGTGTAGGTGCGGATGCCCTCGAAGACGGAGGAGCCGTAGTGGATGACGTGCGACATCACGTGGATGTTTGCGTCGGCCCAGGGGATTAATGCGCCGTTGTGCCAGATTTTTTCAGTGGTTTGGATGGGCATGGTGCTCCAGCAATCGCAGAGGCGAGAGTTCAAGGGTATCAAAACGCGTTTTGAGCGATGGCGTGGAGGTTGCGGCAAGAAAACGCGATGTGCTGTTTTGAGTAGTGTTTATGCAGGTATGGGCTACGTTGGAGCATAGTTTTCCTCAGCATTTTGCACCTGTGGAGTTGCGGCGCCGGGGATGTTTCTGTAATGTCAATCAAGTCGAGGGCGGTGGTTGTGGCTCGCGGCAGAGAGAAACATTCTGGTTGACACAAGCCCGAAAGGCTTGTATAACTGGAAAGTCGGGCAGGGCGAGCCGGTACGGAGCAGCCTGACACTGTGGATGAGGGGCTACGGCTCCTCTATGATCCGCAAAGCAGTCCAAGCGTTTGTCACGCGTGATTGATGTGCGAGAGCCTTCGGGTTCCGGTCAGTCCAAAGACAAGCCCAAGACACTGCAGTACAAGTTTGAAGGGGCACACGCTCCGGGAACAAACGTCCGCGTTTGCTCCTTCTGTTGGTTTGAGAGATTGTGAGCTGTAACGCTGTGCACTAACGTGGTGACACCCTTTGGGTGGAACTGCACAAGGTGCGATTGCGCGATCGTCATCGCCGCTTTCAGCTGTTGTGTTCGTGGCCGCGGGCCTGCTTCGACCAAGAGGATCGAGAAACGAACGGAATAGTATAGGAGTGAGCGAGTTGACGGACAAGCGAAATCGCGATACCATGATTAAGTTGGTGAACGGCAGTCGAGAGCGAAAGCGACGCGGTCTGAGGCGAGAAGCTACAAAGTAGCGGCCGCGGAAGCAGCGAGCGAGTAGAAAGTGACCTACTTAAAAGTGTAGGTTCCAAATCAAGACAATGCAGCCCATACAAGTTCGAGGACACAACCGTCGAGTCGATGACTGACGGCGTCCTTGATCCAAGCAGACGGCTTAGGCCTGTTCTGGGTAGGATCTTTGACAACATAGTTGAACGTGCCAGTCGTGAGATGCATTAGACCTTACGGTTTAGTCAATCTCACTAGTTATATCCTCGCAGCCTTTTCGAGCGCTGCGAGGCGATCGCATCTACCGGACCTCCGTCCTGGTAGTCGATCAACCAGCATTCAAACGAGAGTTTGATCCTGGCTCAGAATCAACGCTGGCGGCGTGCCTAACACATGCAAGTCGCACGAGAAAGGGGCTTCGGCTCTGAGTAAAGTGGCGCACGGGTGAGTAACACGTGACTTATCTACCTCCGAGTGGGGAATAACTGAGGGAAACCTTAGCTAATACCGCATAACACTTACGAGTCAAAGCAGCAATGCGCTTGGAGAGGAGGTCGCGGCAGATTAGCTAGTTGGCGGGGTAATGGCCCACCAAGGCGATGATCTGTATCCGGCCTGAGAGGGCGCACGGACACACTGGAACTGAAACACGGTCCAGACTCCTACGGGAGGCAGCAGTGGGGAATTTTGCGCAATGGGGGAAACCCTGACGCAGCAACGCCGCGTGGAGGATGAAGTCTCTTGGGACGTAAACTCCTTTCGATAGGGACGATAATGACGGTACCTATAGAAGAAGCCCCGGCTAACTTCGTGCCAGCAGCCGCGGTAATACGAGGGGGGCAAGCGTTGTTCGGAATTATTGGGCGTAAAGGGCGCGTAGGCGGTTTGGCAAGTTTGGTGTGAAATCTTCGGGCTCAACTCGAAGTCTGCACCGAAAACTGCCGGGCTTGAGTATGGGAGAGGTGAGTGGAATTTCCGGTGTAGCGGTGAAATGCGTAGATATCGGAAGGAACACCTGTGGCGAAAGCGGCTCACTGGACCATTACTGACGCTGAGGCGCGAAAGCTAGGGGAGCAAACAGGATTAGATACCCTGGTAGTCCTAGCCCTAAACGATGATTGTTTGATGTGGCAGGTACCCAATCCTGCCGTGTCGAAGCTAACGCGATAAACAATCCGCCTGGGGAGTACGGTCGCAAGGCTGAAACTCAAAGGAATTGACGGGGGCCCGCACAAGCGGTGGAGCATGTGGTTTAATTCGACGCAACGCGAAGAACCTTACCTGGGCTCGAAATGTACAGGAATATCCTAGAAATAGGGTCGCCCAGCAATGGGCCTGTATATAGGTGCTGCATGGCTGTCGTCAGCTCGTGTCGTGAGATGTTGGGTTAAGTCCCGCAACGAGCGCAACCCTTATCTCTAGTTGCTACCATTTAGTTGAGCACTCTAGCGAAACCGCCTCGGATAACGGGGAGGAAGGTGGGGATGACGTCAAGTCCTCATGGCCTTTATGTCCAGGGCTACACACGTGCTACAATGGCCGGTACAAACCGCTGCGAACCCGCGAGGGGGAGCCAATCGGAAAAAGCCGGCCTCAGTTCGGATTGGAGTCTGCAACTCGACTCCATGAAGCTGGAATCGCTAGTAATCGCAGATCAGAACGCTGCGGTGAATACGTTCCCGGGCCTTGTACACACCGCCCGTCACATCACGAAAGTGGGTTGCACTAGAAGTCGGTGCGCTAACCGCAAGGGAGCAGCCGCCCAAGGTGTAATTCATGATTGGGGTGAAGTCGTAACAAGGTAGCCGTAGGAGAACCTGCGGCTGGATCACCTCCTTTCTAAAGAGAAACCGAACCGGCACGATGCAAACGTCTCGCGTATCGCGAGCGGCCTTAGAGTCGAGTTTGTATCTGGCGCCGGTCACCTTCAAGTGCTTCGGTACTTGAGGAGTCTGAACTAAGCCTCTCTTTGGTCTAATATCCATCTATGCGATGGTCATCACTGGCGTAGCCGGTGAGCACGTTCAACTGTGTCCTCGAAAACTTTCGAGAGCCAACTGCTTCGGCGGGTAACCGTCAAGACAGAGCTCCATGGAAAAGCAGCGATCTGCATCAGCCTGATTCTTCGGGGTCGGGCTGATGCGGTCGAGCTGGGCCTGTAGCTCAGTTGGCTAGAGCGCACCCCTGATAAGGGTGAGGTCGGTAGTTCGAATCTACCCAGGCCCACCATCCTTCTTGACTGGTCTTCTTCATGGAGATATCCTGATCAAGTTGGTTTGAATGGGGCTGTAGCTCAGTTGGGAGAGCGCCTGCTTTGCAAGCAGGATGTCATCGGTTCGATCCCGGTCAGCTCCACCAATAATCTCGAAAGCATGATCTGTATGAGGTTGAGGCGACTACTTATGGGTAGCGGGCCTGAGCCTTGGACAGAATTTCGTCCATCACCCCAGGGTGATTAAGGCAGCACGATGTGTATGCCTGTGGTGTTTGACAACTGAATAGATTGGGTAAATGTAACTACAAGGCTGAGCCTTCAGTTTCGCGGGTTGTTTCTGCGAGTGACTGAAGATTTAGTGTTGAGTGTCTTTAGGATAATAAAACGGCGAAGTAAAGACTGAATTGCCGCAGAGTAAGTTTCTGCGTGCGAGTAAATTCTATGAACAAGCTACTAAGGGCGCACGGTGGATGCCTTGGCAGAATCAGGCGATGAAGGACGTGGCAAGCTGCGATAAGCTTCGGGGAGCCGCACACAGGCGTTGATCCGGAGATTTCCGAATGGGGAAACCCACCCAGGCAAAACCTGGGTATGACCCGCTGAATACATAGGCGGGATCAAGCGAACGGGGGGAAGTGAACCATCTCAGTACCCCCAGGAAGAGAAAGAAACCTCGATTCCGAGAGTAGTGGCGAGCGAAATCGGATGAGCCCAAACCCGTTCCATTTCGGTGGCACGGGGGTTGTAGGGCCTGCAACAAGTAGAGTTACCAATCCAGTAGATAGTCAAAGCCCTTGGAAAGGGGCCCCATAGAGCGTGACAGGCGCGTAGACGAAATTTATCTGGACTCGAAGCAGGTACCTGAGTAAGGCGGGGCACGAGAAACCCTGCTTGAATCCACGGGGACCATCCCGTAAGGCTAAATACTCGATTCTGACCGATAGTGAACCAGTACCGTGAGGGAAAGGCGAAAAGCACCCCATTGAGGGGAGTGAAAAGTACCTGAAACCGTGTGCCTACAAGCAGTGGGAGGACTATGCCCGCAAGGGAATGTCTGACCGCGTGCCTATTGCATAATGAGCCGGCTAGTTATTCTTGTCAGCAAGGTTAAGCGTGAGCGAGCCGCAGCGAAAGCGAGTCTGAATAGGGCGATAAGTTGGCAGGAATAGACGCGAAGCGGGATGATCTACCCTTGGCCAGGTTGAAGATGGGGTAACACCCATTGGAGGACCGAACCGGTGTTTGTTGAAAAAAGCTCGGATGAGCTGAGGGTAGGGGTGAAAGGCTAATCAAATTCCGTGATAGCTCGTTCTCTCCGAAATAGCTTTAGGGCTAGCCTCGGGTGATTTGGATTGGTGGTAGAGACATGATTGGACTAGGGGGCTTTCCGGCTTACTGAATCCAGCCAAACTTCGAATGCCAATCACAACCAGCCCGGGAGTCAGACTGTGGGGGCTAAGCTTCACAGTCGAGAGGAAAACAGTCCAGACCGCCTGCTAAGGTCCCCAAATTATAGTTAAGTGGGAAAGGAAGTCGGAACGCTCAGACAGCCAGGAGGTTGGCTTAGAAGCAGCCATCCTTTAAAGAAAGCGTAATAGCTCACTGGTCAAGCGGTCCGGTGCCGACAATACAACGGGGCTAAAACTATATACCGAAGCAGCGGATGCACATCTTTGATGTGCGTGGTAGGAGAGCATTCTCGCGACAATGAAGGCAGACTGAGAAGACTGCTGGAGTTTCGAGAAGAGACCCTGCCGGCATAAGTAGCGATAATCAGTGTGAGAACCACTGACGCCGAAAGTCTAAGGTTTCCTGAGGAAGGTTAATCCGCTCAGGGTTAGGCGGTCCCTAAGCCGAGGCCGAGAGGCGTAGGCGATGGATATCCGGTTAATATTCCGGACCTCCCAATATCTCGTTATTACGATGGGGTGACACAGAAGGATAAGCAGGCCCTCCTATGGCTATGAGGGTTGATACACGTAAGCTGGATCTGATAGGCAAATCCGTCGGGTCTTAACAGTGAGGTGTAAAACAGTAAGTCGTATGACTGAAAGCTGCTGAGTTCACGCTGTCAAGAAAAACCTCTAAGGAGAGAGATTGGGAACCGTACCACAAACCGACACAGGTAGACGAGGAGAATATCCAAAGGCGCTCGAGTGAAGGCTTGTTAAGGAACTCGGCAAATTAGACCCGTAACTTCGGGAGAAGGGTCGCCACGTTAGGGTTTATAGCCCGAAGTGGCCGCAGTGAAACGCGTACGGCGACTGTTTAACAAAAACACAGGTCTCTGCAAAGTCTAAAACGACGTATAGGGGCTGACTCCTGCCCGGTGCTGGAAGGTTAAAAGGAGGGGTTAGCGCAAGCGAAGCTCTGAATTGAAGCCCCAGTGAACGGCGGCCGTAACTATAACGGTCCTAAGGTAGCGAAATTCCTTGTCGGGTAAGTTCCGACCTGCACGAATGGAGTAACGATCGTACGACTGTCTTAACGAGTTGCTCGGCGAACTTGTAGTACCGGTGAAGATGCCGGTTACCCGCAGCTAGACGAAAAGACCCCGTGCACCTTTACTATACTTTTACTATGGGTTACGGCAATTGCTGCGCAGGATAGGTGGGAGGCTTTGATACCAGGATCTCGGTTTTGGTGGAGCCAACGGTGAGATACCACCCTGCGATTGTTGTGACTCTAACCTCCTTCCCTTATCGGGAAGAGGGACATAGTAAGACGGGTAGTTTGACTGGGGCGGTCGCCTCCTAAATTGTAACGGAGGCGCGCGAAGCTACACTCAGGCTGTTTGGAAATCAGCCGTCGAGTGCAAAGGCATAAGTGTGGTTAACTGCGAGACCTACAAGTCGAGCAGATGCGAAAGCAGGCCTTAGTGATCCGGTGGTTCTGTATGGAAGGGCCATCGCTCAACGGATAAAAGGTACGCCGGGGATAACAGGCTGATCATTGCCAAGAGTTCATATCGACGCAATGGTTTGGCACCTCGATGTCGGCTCATCGCATCCTGGAGCTGTAGAAGGTTCCAAGGGTTAGGCTGTTCGCCTATTAAAGCGGTACGTGAGCTGGGTTCAGAACGTCGCGAGACAGTTCGGTCTCTATCTGCTGTGGGCGTAGGAGATTTGAAGGGGGCTGTCCTTAGTACGAGAGGACCGGGATGGACGAACCTCTTGTGTTCCAGTTGTCTTGCCAAAGGCACGGCTGGGTAGCGAAGTTCGGTTATGATAACCGCTGAATGCATATAAGCGGGAAGCATGCCCTAAGATGAGATCTCCCAACCCAAAAGGGAAATGAAGGGCCCTAGAAGACCACTAGGTTGATAGGCTGGATGTGGAAGCGCAGTAATGCGCGTAGCTTACCAGTACTAATCGCCCGTTCGGCTTGATCATAGAATTTACTCTGCGCAGAACGTAACGTTTTGTTCTAGAGAATTCAACACAAGCTAAGTAGTTACATGCGGCGCGCAAGCGCTTGCGGCAACTAAGTAAAATACGAAGTATATGTCTACTCAATCTATTCAGTCGTGAAACCTCGCAGGCGCGAGCCGTTTCGACAATTTGCTGGTGATAATACCGCGAGGGTCACACCCGTTCCCATCCCGAACACGGAAGTTAAGTCTCGCTGGGCCGATGGTACTGCACGGGTGACTGTGTGGGAGATTAGGTTGTCGCCAGCATTAACATACAAGCCCCACTCTTCGGAGTGGGGCTTTTTGCGTTCCGTGCGCGTACACTGGTGGGGCGGAGGAATGCCGGTGCGGTCTCTGGTTTCTGGTTTCATGGTTACTGCTGCGGTGCTGGCGACAGCGGCAGGGTTGGGTGCTTCTAAGCCGAAGGCTTCTGCGTTTACAAACCAGTCTGCTCCAGTGAAGGCATCGATGACGATTCTGGCGCTGAGCAGTTCGTCACGCCAGACATTTGCGGGCAATCAGGATGTCTACCTGGTGGATATTGAGATCAAGGGTGAGCACCAATTCGTTCGGCTGATCGATCAGTATCCCGGCTTTGGGCTGCCAATCCGTACCAGCCTCATCCAGAATCGAACCGTGTTCAAACTGCGGGTGACGCGGGAGCCGGAGTGTGACGTGCCAGGGGCGCAGATTTATCTACGTCAGGGTGAGGCTGTGATCTTCAATGGGAGTGTGCGGGATTCGCTGGCGTCGCGACAGACTGAGCCGGTTCCTTGCTACCGATCGTTGCATCAGACAATCACGGTCGCCAGGAAGTGACGCTTTCCTGCATTGGCAAATAGCTCGCTGCCTGTAACGCGAGCTTTCAGCCCGCAGTTACTTGAGTTCATCTGACCTGGGGCTGCGCCCCAGGCTTTTACATTGCGGGCCTGCAGCCTGCTCCAGCTTGTCTCTTTACAAATCGAGCCTTTGCGGTGCGACTCGAGCTACTTTTTTCGGAACAGTTTGAGGTTGATGGCTGCAGCCATGGCGGCATAGCCTGCGTCGCTGGGATGCAGGTGATCTCCTGAGTCGTACTTTGGGAGCATGCGCTCTGGATGTTGCGGATCGCGGATGGCTTTGTCGAAGTCGATGATGCCGTCGAACGCGTTGCCGGTCAGGATGAAGGCGTTCACTTGCTGCCGCATTTCTTCCGCGCCTGGCTTGTCGTAGCCGGCTCCGCCGATGGGTGTGAGTGTGCCGGCGAAGATGGTCAGGCCTTTGGCATGGGCTCGTTGAGCGATGGTCTTCATGCCTTCGATGATCTCGGCGGCGGTGACGGGCTGTAGCGGTGGCGTGGCTGCATGGCCGATGTCGTTAATGCTCTCGAGCAGGATGACAAAGCGGGCTCCGGGCTGGGTGAGCGCATCGCGATCCAAGCGATCAAGGGCGGTGGGGCCGGTGCAGATGTGCAGGATGCAGTTGCCGGAGATGCCTGCATTCAGGACCGAAAGGCCGCTGGTCTTTTTATGAGCGGCAAGTAGTGGTGCGAGCGCGTCCGGATAGCGGCGGTTGGTCTCCGGTATGGAGTTATAGCCGTCCGTAATGGAGTCGCCGAAGGTGACGACCGCGGCGGATTTGCGGGTTGCGTCGACTTCCACGTCCTTCAGGAAATACCACGAGGTAGATTGCGCCAGCAGGTCTGGAGCGTTGCCGGCTGTGGTTTGTGCATGCGGCGCGGGGCCGACGATGGGTTTGTCGCCAAGCGGAGCCTTTGCTAGTGCGTTTACGTCGGGCTGGCTTACGCCGGGTGGTGTTGCTGCGGGTGAGTTGAACTCCTCTGCGGCCGCCTGGTCACCTGCGGTGATGAACGTGGTTGCAAGCGCGAGGCTGTGATAGGTGATCGCCGGGATGTCCTGCGCGGGTATGACTGAGGTGATGACAAGGTCAGAGAAGATGGGAATGGTTTCGGAGATGGGATCGCTGGCGACGAACTGGCCGGGTGCGATGGTGACGCCGGGCTGGCCTTTGAATGCGAGTGCGTGATCGGTTGCGGGCAGGATTTTTGAACCTGCCGACAGGAATGCGACATGGACAGCGGCGATGTGGAGCGGGGTTGTGCCGAATTCATTGGTGAAGGTGATGCGCAGCTTCTTGCCGCCCTGGCTGATGTGGACGATCTGGCGCACTGTAACGTCCTGCTTGCCGATGGGCAGGCGGCGGGCCGGCTGCGAGCCCGGTTGCAGCGGCATGTTCGCGGTTGTCCAGGTGGCAACCCAGCCCCTGTCGGATTGAGCTCGCGCCGGGGATAGCAAGAGGCTGGCGACCAGGAGCGGAGCGGCTAGGTGTCGGGCAAACGTTGGGACGGGCATGTAATGTTCTGGTTTCCGATTTATTCGATGCGATGCGGGAGGGAGTCGCCGCTGCTCTGGCAGGAAATCGTTTCGGCGTGGAACGAAGTGTCTCCGGCTTGCGTATGGAAGCACATGGGTACGCTGACCATCTCGATGGAATCGTTTGGGACACGCGCCGTCGGATGGGCGCAGGTTCATGGGACGCCGAAGCGCCGCAAGGTCGCAGTGGTGCCGGCTACAGAGTCGAAGCTGATGCCGTTTGTGCCCGCGGTGAAGGTTGTTGCTGCTCCGGTTGCGACCGATGCGGCGGAGTTGCATGTAGCTGATCTGCCTCGTTTACGCGACAGTCGCGGTACACTGCTCCCACCGTATCAAGAGGCGCACGTGGACCGTTTTGCGGAAGGATCTGCCGGGGGCGAAGACTGGCGCGGTAGCGCGACGGCTGCTCCTGTGCCGGTGGATGCTGCCAAGGCGGCGGAACTTGATGCATTACATAGGGTTGTGTATGCCTGCATGAACGGCGACAGTGCTGCGTGGCAGCAACTGGTGACGTCGCAGCACCGGCGGGTATATGGGATTTGCTACCGTTTTACCGGCTCGCCGACGGATGCCGAAGACCTAACGCAGGATGTTTTTCTCAAGGTGTATCGCAATTTAGCTGGTTTTGATCCGGAAAAAGGCGCTTTTACGACGTGGCTCACGACGCTGACGCGGAACCTGCTGGTAGATCATTTCCGGCGGACGCGGCAGGACCGTGCGACGGATTCGCTGGATGAGAGTGCACGCGAGGGCGAGGATGGGCCAACGATGGCCGATCGTCTTGCGGATGTGCGACCAAACCAGCTGCACCGTATTGCGCAGATGGAACTGAGGGCGCGTATTCAACATGCGCTGAAACAGCTGTCGCCGGAGTTGCGCGAGGCGGTGATCCTGCGTGACCTGCAGGACATGGACTACAAAGAGATTGCCGCGGTGCTGCGGGTGCCTGAGGGCACGGTGAAGAGCCGCATCAGTCGCGGCCGGGCCGAGATGGCCAGGATGCTGGGACGCACGGAAGGGCAGGTGATGTAAGTGGCCGATGAAACGACAAATTCGAGTGAAGGGAAGAAACGAATGAGCCGTCTGACCTGTTCCCAATGCGAAAGCTTGTTGCTTGATGCGGCAGACGATTTGCTGCTGCCGGATGAGCGGATGCACTTCGATCTGCACCTGAAGGAATGCACGGGCTGCACGAAGCTGTTTGCGGATGTGCAGCGCGGCCACGCCTGGATGGAGATGCTGAAGGACGATCCACCGCAGCCGCCCGCGGACCTGGTGAATCGCATCCTGGCGCAGACTTCGGGCGATGCCAATGTTGTCCATGCCGTGATGGCTGAGGTTGCGCACCGGCAGTCGTTGTTTGGGCATAGCGCGGGCGCGAAGGTGCTGCCGTTCCGTGCGCCTGTGCCGCGTACGCCGTGGGCACGCATGGCGCATACGGTGATGCAGCCCCGGTTTGCGATGACGGCTGCGATGGCATTCTTTTCGCTGGCGCTGACGATGAACCTGGCAGGTGTGAAGCTGAGCTCGTTCCGTGCGGCTGACCTGAAGCCGGCGAATATCCGAAAGAGCTTCTGGTCTGCGAACAACCATGTGGTGCGGTATTACGACAACCTGCGCGTGGTGTATGAGCTGGAGTCGCGCGTGCACGAGATGCAGAAGGAGAGCGACGATGCAGCTCCTCAGCGTGGTGTGATGCAGAACGAGCCACAGCCCGATAAGCCGGACCGCTTGCCGAAGGGGCAGCCCCGCAGCAGCGCTCCACGGCATCGACATGATGCGGCGCAGAACACGCATGATCTTTTCCCTCTTGTTGAGACAGAGCGCAGCACCTATCGAGCAGCTATGGCAATTCGTAGCGAAGGAGTCCAGGCATGAGCATCCCAGAGTACGAGCAGCAGCCTTATACTGCGCCGGGTGCTTCCGCGGCGTATGACCCAACCACAGGAGCGCCTATCGGCGCCGGCTATCCTCCTCCTCCGCCACCACCGCCTCCTGGTGGATACCCCGTCTACCCGCCGCCGCCGGGTTCAGGGCCGAACCCCATGCTTGCGGGCTTGCTGGGTTTCATCCCTGGTGTCGGCGCGATGTATAACGGGCAGTTCGCCAAGGGCTTGGCACACATTGCTATCTTTGCGATTTTGTCGTCGCTGTCAAACCATGTGAACGGCTTCTTCGGATTGTTTGTTGCGGGCTGGGTTTTCTACATGGCGTTTGAGGCATACCAGACGGCGAAGGCGCGCCGTGAGGGCATGCCTTTGCCCGATCCGTTTGGGCTGAACGATATCGGCGAGCGGTTTGGCTTCCATCCGCAGGCGCACCCTGATCTGGGTCACTTCTATGATTCAACGCTGGGCAAGATGCCGGGCGCCGCTCCGATCCACAAGGAGTGGAGTGCGGGAGGGGATGGTTCGGCGTACTACTCGCGGACCGATGCCAACGGAGCAAAGACGACCTACCAGGTTGACCCCGAGGGAAATGTTTCGTCGTCGAAGACAGCCGGAGCGGGCTATCCGCCACCACCGCCACCACCGGGTTATGGTTCACCGGGCTATGGTTCACCGAACTATGGTGAGCAGAATTATGGCTATGGCGTTCCGCCAGCGTATGGCGAGCCGCCCATGACACCGCCGTCTGCAGCGTGGGGAGGTGCGATTCCGCCGATGCCACCGATGCCTCCCATGCCGCCTGTTCCTCGCAGCGGGCTGCCGACGGGTGCGATCTGGCTGATTGGCCTTGGCTTGTTTGCGCTGCTGGGATCGCTGCATCCGTTCGCCTTTCTTGAGGGCGAGGCGACGGGCGGCTTGTTCCTGATGGCGCTTGGCGTCTTTATCTTTTTCAAGCGGCAAAGCACGCTGCGTGGGCTGTTCCCACCGGATTCTCCTGGAGCGAAGTATCAGTGGATGCGTTCCATACGCGGCGGCGGTCTTGCATTCATCATTGGTTTGCTGACGCTGCTCCAGGGTCTGCATATCGTTCGCTGGGAGTCGTCGTGGCCGGTGGTGCTGATTTTCTTTGGTGTCGTGATTCTGGTGGAACGCACCGCTATGGCACAGATGGCTACGCCTCCGTATCCAGGCTCCTATCCGCCGGTGCCGCCGACCGCTCCTGTTGAGCCGGTTGTCGAGAGGTCGTCCGAGACATCGATCGTGCCGAAATATACGCGTCCCAGCAATGACCTGGGCAACGAGGAAGGACGCTAACCATGGGAACGACACCTCCAGGCTTTCCTCCGCAGGACCCGAACGCACCACGTGATCCGAAGTTCAGGGGCGATCCGAATGCGCCCTTTGATCCGACGAATGTTAACGATCCACGGTACGACCCAAGCCGTGATCCACGGTATGACCCGCGGTGGCAGAAGGCGCAGCAGCGTGCGTGGCGCGATGGGATGAAGGCGCAGCAGGACCAGGTACGCGCTGCACGCAAGGCGCAGCAGGCCGCGTGGAAGATGCAGAACCAGGCACAGAGGGACCAGTGGAGGATGTATTGGCGGGGCCAGCGGCGTACGTCGCTGGTGGGACCGCTGCTGCTGATCGCGCTTGGGACGATCTTCTTCCTGATTCACACGGGCAAGATCTCTGCGTTTGGGTTCTGGGAGTGGTATTCGCACTGGTGGGCGCTGCTGCTGATCGCGATCGGCGTGCTGCGGCTGGGGGAGTGGGCATACGATCGTTCGCGGCAGCCTGAGGGAGCACCGCCGATGCGCTATTCCCTGGGCGGTGGCGCTATCACGGCCATCATTCTGCTCACGGCAATTGGACTTGCCACGCACATGATGGAGTGGCGAACCAATCAGAACGGGAACAATCTGCAGTTCTTCGGCTTTAAGGGTGGCGATGGCATGGATCATATCTTCGGGCAGAAGCACGAAGAGGATGCGCCAGCGGTGACACGCGATATTGCAGCCAACGGCCTGTTGACGATCGATAACCCGCACGGTGATGTGACGGTGAACGGCACGAGCGATGACGGCAAGGTGCATCTGTCTGTCCACAAGCAGGTGTTCTCAAACAGCGACGATACGGCGGCGAACCGTCTGCGTGAGCTGAACGTAACGATGAACGGATCGAATGATAATGTGACGCTCAGCGTACCGAGCGTAGAGGGTGGCGGTGCGGATGTGACGCTGCTGGTGCCGCCGGCGGTTCGCGTGCAGTTGAACAGCAATCATGGCGACGTGCATGTGAGCAATCTGAAGGCACCGTTATCCGTTACGGCGAATAACGGCGATCTTGAGGTGGCTGCGATTACGGGCTCCGTGCAGGCGCATGTCAACAACCGGCACCACACGACCACCGTGCGAAGCGTTACGGGCGATGTGACGGTGGATGGCAATGGCGACGATGTGACGTTATCCGATGTGAGTGGTTCAGCACGTATCAACGGCGACTTTTTTGGTGGTGGCCACGTGTCCCATGTGGGTGGCGCTGTGCAGTACCACAGCAGCCGTACGGACCTGAGCTTTGCGCATGTCTATGGCGACTTTGAGATCGACAAGGATGACCTGACTGCGAGCGAAGTGGTTGGTCCATCGCTGGTGAATACGCGCAGCCGGAACATCTCGCTGGAGAAGGTGACGGGCGACATCAAGGTACAGAACAATCACGGCGATGTGGATTTGCACATGGCGCTGCCGGCCGGTGGTGTGACGGTGGACAACCAGAACGGCAACGTGACGGTAACGCTGCCGGAGAAGGCAAAGTTCAACGTGCAGGCTGAGACCAGCGACGGCGACACACATAGCGATTTCGACAGCGTGAAGGCAGATGGACGTGGCGTGCTGAGCGGCGCGATCAATGGCGGCGGACCTGTTGTGCGGGTCAATACGTCACACGGCGACATCAGTGTCTCGCGGAACTCGGATGGGCCGCTGCCGCCTCCGCCGCCGCTGCCGAAGCTGTCGGGCGTGCCTACGCCGCCGGTCCCGCCGGGTATGCCACCAGAGGCTGCGGCTGCTGTGGCCGACGCGAAGGTGCAGGTGGAGCAGGCGAAAGAAGAGGCTCGGCAGGCGATGGAACAGGCGAACCAGGCGATGAAGGAAGCACAGGAGAAGCAGAAGGAGGCGATGCGGCTGGCGCGTGAGGCTGCGAAGCAGAAGCAATAGGGAGCAGGGAGCAGGGAGCAGGGAGCAGGGAGCAGGGAGCAGGGAGCAGGGAGCAGGGAGCAGGGAGCAGGGAGCAGGGAGCAGTTTGGGGTTCTCGTTCTGCTTCGTTTGGTTGCTTGAGACAAGACAAAGGCCGCTGAGTGAGCGGCCTTTGTCTTTTGTGCTTGTGATTCAGGCTGCTGTTGCCTGCGGCCTGAATCCTGTTCCCTGGTTTATTTGAGTTCGTAGCCGGCGAAGAAGTAGCCGATCTCGAAGGCTGCGGTGTCTTCGGCGTCGGAGCCGTGGATCGCGTTTTCTTCGATGGACGCTGCGAATTGCTTGCGGATGGTGCCTTCTTCGGCGTTGGCCGGGTTGGTGGCGCCCATGAGCTTGCGAAGATCGGCGATGGCGTTGTCTTTCTCAAGCACCATGGGGAAGATGGGGCCGGAGGACATGAAGTGGGTGAGGTCTTTGAAGAAGGGACGCGCGCTGTGGACGTGGTAGAAGCCCTGCGCCTGCTCGTCGGTGAGTGACATCTTCTTGATGGAAACGATCTTGAACCCGGCCTTCTCGATCACGGCGAGAATGGCGCCGGTGTGGCCCTTACGGACTGCGTCGGGCTTGATGATGGAAAACGTGCGCTGCGACATGGAGCTCCTAACAATTTGAGAGTGCGTCTCCCGACTATTGTACCGTTCCGGGACTGGCAGACTCCTGCTCTGGCTCCGGGTCCAACTCCGGCAGGAAGAGCGAGAAGGTCGTGCCGCGGCGGCTGCCTTCGCGGCTTGAGCGAACGCTGAGTTTGCCGCCGTGGCGGCGTGCGATGCTGCTGGAGATCCAGAGGCCGAGGCCAGAGCCTTCGTCGCCCTTGGTGGTGTAGAAGGGCTCGAAGATCTGAGCGGCCGTCGCAGGGCTCATGCCATGGCCAGTGTCAGCGATGGTAATGCGCAGGCCCTCGCGGCCTGTGTCGCGGTGAGTTCCCGGCTGGGTGCGGATGGTGATGGTGCCGCCGGTCGAGCGCATGGCGTCGATGGCGTTGCCGAGCAGGTTGTTGAGTACCTGGCGCAGGTCGCCCTCGGGGCAACGGAAGGTGCGGCTGCGGCGGTGCTGACGGGCGATCTGAATGCCGGAGTTGTGCAGGCGCCCCTGATGCAGAGCGATGACGGAGTTGATGAGCGCCTCTGGCGAGCACTGGACGGGCGCGACGCTGCCACGCTGAAAGCGGAGAGTCTGTGCGACGATTTCAGTGACACGGCCGAGTTCTTGTTCCGCCATGCGGATGTAGTCGATGGATTCGGCTGAGAGAGAACTGTCGCTGCGCACGAGGTAGAGCAGGTTGGTGACGGCCTCGAGAGGGTTGTTGATCTCGTGCGAGATGGATGCTGCCAAGCGGCCGACGGCGGCAAGGCGTTCCGACTGCATGAGGCGCTGCTCAATGAGGCGCTGCTGTTGGCGCAGTTGTTCCGCCGCGGCACGTTCCACAGCGAGGGCAGCGTCGCGCTGGCGGGCCGCTTGCTGATTGACGTGCTCGTGCTCGACGCGGGCGGCGGCATCGCGCTGACGCATGGCCTCGCGCTGCTGATCTTCGGCGTGCTGGAGGCGGTCTTCCGCTTCGCGCTGTGGGCGGATGTCGTTCAGTGTGATCACTGTGCCCTGGAATGTACTCGCCGCGAGCAGGGGCACCGCGGAACAGGACACCTGGACGGGCTGACCGTCCTTGCGCCAGACGGTTTCGCGAACGTTGTAGACCGCGACACCCTTCAGGCGTGTCTGCGCGAGGGGGCAATCTTCGACCGGGTAGGGACGTCCATCAGGATACTTGTAGTGGATAAGGGCGTGCATGTTGTGGCCCAGGCACTCCTGCTCGGAGTAGCCGAGCATATGCATCGCAGCTGCGTTGAGCTGGGTGCATGCGCCTTCCTCGTCCACAGAGTAGATGCCTACTGCGATACCGTCCAGAAGGGATGGGCTGGTGGTGAGCGACGGCACCTTCGCCGCGTCGTCTGACCCACCTTGATCTCTGAACAGATGCATACCAACTCCACGCCTGCCAGAGTGTAAGTCAAGGCCTGCACTCAAGATGGATGCTGGTTTCGGCTGGAGCAATGCCCTACAGACCTGTCAGCTTACGCCCCTTTACTTGGGCAATTGGAGGAATGTTGGCTGCATGAACAAATGTTGCCTATCGAACATAATAAGGGCGCTGGAGATGTGCATCTCCAGCGCCCGGTTGCTTGCAATTAGCTTATTTGCCGAGTACGCGCGCCATTGTCTCGCCGATCTCGGCGGGTGACTTGACGACGTGGATGCCTGCGGCGGACATGGCTTCCATCTTGCTTTCGGCAGTGCCTTCGCCGCCGCTGATGATGGCGCCGGCGTGGCCCATGCGGCGTCCTGGAGGCGCGGTTTGGCCGGCGATGAAGCCAACGACGGGCTTCTTCACGTGTTCCTTGATATAGGCTGCGGCGATCTCTTCGTTGGTGCCGCCGATCTCGCCGATCATGACGATGGCTTCGGTCTGCGGGTCTTCGTTGAGCATCTTGATGGCGTCGATGTGCTTGGTGCCGATGATGGGGTCGCCGCCGATGCCGATGGCGGTGGACTGGCCGATGCCGCGCTGCGTGAGCTGGTAGACAGCCTCATAGGTGAGCGTGCCGGAGCGCGAGACGAGGCCGACGTTGCCTTCCTTGTGAATGCGGCCGGGCATGATGCCGATCTTGGCCTTGCCGGGCGAGATGACGCCGGGGCAGTTGGGGCCGATGAGGACGGACGGGCTGTCCTTGACGACGGACCAGACCTTGACCATGTCGAGGATGGGAATACCTTCGGTGATGCAGACGACGAGAGGCAGACCCGCGGCGACTGCTTCCATAATGCCGTCTGCAGCGAACGGCGGCGGGACGAAGATCATGGTGGCGTTTGCGCCGGTGGAGGCAACGGCCTCTTCGACGGTGTTGAAGACGGGCCAGCCCTCGTGGGTGGTGCCGCCTTTGCCGGGTGTTACACCGCCGACGACCTTGGTGCCGTAGTCCTGGCAGCCTTTTGCGTGGTAGGTGCCTTCGCGGCCGGTGATGCCCTGGACGATGAGGCGAGTGTTGTTGTCTACAAGAACAGCCATTTCGTTCTCCTCGGCAGAGGGAACAGGGAGCAGGGAACAGGGAACAGGTCCTAAGGTTGAATCTTGTTCATCATCGCGACGAGCATCTTCCCCACCTCGTGCGAGAGCGATTCGCATTCCTCAAGCTTTGCTGCTTCTCCGAAACCTAACTCTCCTGCGATCACCAACTGCGTTTGCACTTCCATGTTTGAACCGCGAGCCATGCCGAGGAAGTGCTTGTATTCCCCGGTCGACTTGCGACCATAGCCTTCAGCGATGTTGCTGGCGACCGAAACTCCGGCACGCCTAAGTTGGCTTGTAAGACCAAATCGTTCTTCGGTTGGAAATTTTGAAGTAAGCCGATAGAGAGCAACAGACATCTGAACTGCACGCTGCCATACGATCAGATCTCGAAATGACTGGCCGTTCAAACTGCTCCCCGCTCACTGATCTCCGTTCCTTAGCCCTTAGCCGCCGCGACGGCGAGTTTTGCTGCTTCTGCCATGGTTGCACCGACTGCGTATTTGAGGCCGGAGTCTGCGAGGATTTTGCGGCCTTCTTCTACGTTGGTGCCTTCCAGGCGCAGGATGAGCGGCAGGGTTACGTTGAGGTTGCGGGCTGCTGCTACGACGGCAGTGGCGAGCACGTCGACGCGGAGGATGCCGCCGAAGATGTTGATGAAGATGGCCTTGACGTTGGGGTCGGCGAGCAGGATGGCGAAGGCTGCTTCGATCTGCTGCTGGTTGGCGCCGCCGCCCACGTCGAGGAAGTTGGCCGGTGAGCCGCCGCTGTACTGGATGATGTCCATGGTGGCCATGGCGAGGCCAGCGCCGTTGACCATGCAGGCGATGGAGCCGTCGAGCTTGATGTAGTTGAGCGAGTCCTTGCTGGCTTCCACTTCGAGCGGGTCTTCCTCGGCGACGTCGCGGAGTTCCTTCAGGTCCTTGTGGCGGTACATGGCGTTGTCGTCGAAGTTGATCTTGCAATCGAGCGCGGCGAGCTTGCCGTCCTTGGTGGTGATGAAGGGGTTGATTTCGAGTAGCGAGCAATCGGTATCAACGTAGGCCTTATAGAGACCGATCATGAAGGCGACTGCCGGGTTGATCTGCGCAGGTGTAAGGCCGAGCTTGAATGCGAGGTTGCGTGCCTGCCAGGGCTGGAGGCCGAGCGCGGGCTCGATGGCTTCCTTGTAGATGGCGTCGGGGTTCTCGTGGGCGACTTCCTCGATCTCCATGCCGCCGGCCTGGGAAGCCATGAAGGTGAGCTTGCCGGTGAGGCGGTCGAGGGTGATGCCGAGGTAGAGTTCGCGCTCGATGGCGGAGCCGGCCTCGACGAGCAGGCGCTGCACCTTCTGGCCCTGGGGGCCGGTCTGGTGGGTGATGAGCTGCATGCCGAGGATGGCCTTGGAGGCTGCGTTTGCGTCGTTCAGCGTCTTGGTGACCTTGACGCCGCCGCCCTTGCCGCGGCCGCCGGCGTGGATCTGCGCCTTGACGACAACAACTGCGTTGCCGGCGGAGAAGAGCGCCTTGGCTGCTGTGTCGGCCTCTTCGAGGGTGGTGACCATTTCGCCCTCAGGGACGGGGACGCCGTATTTGCGCAGGATTTCCTTCGCCTGGTACTCGTGAATCTTCATCTTCGGACAAACTCCAAAACGGCGGATTCGAACTGCGTGAGATCGATGTTGGGGCCTGTGATTCGGCCAAAGAGATGGTATCGGACGGGCATGACAGGCGTAAATGGTTACCGCACGCCTGTGCGTTTACCGCCTGAGGGTTAAGCGCTGCTACGTTGGATAGATGGATGCCGAGGAGATGCTGCGATCCGTGGTGGATGGTGGCGATGCGTTGACGCTGGGCGATGCTGAAGCGCTGATGACAGCGCTGCTGGCGGGCGAGTTGAGCGAGTTGGAGATGTCGGACCTGTTGAGCGCGCTGCATGAGCGTGGGGAGACAGCGACGGAGCTGGCCGGATTTGCCGCTGCCATGCGGGCTGCTGCGGTGCGGCTGCCGCTGACCGATGCAGAACGTGACAGGTTGGTGGATACCTGCGGCACGGGCGGCGATGGCAGCGGGACGTTCAACATTTCAACGGCGGTTGCGTTCGTTGCGGCGGCGGCCGGTGCGCGTGTGGCCAAACATGGGAATCGTGCGGTGACATCGCGGTGTGGTTCGGCGGATGTGCTGGCGGCGCTGGGCATTGAGGTGGAGCACACACCGGAGAGTGCTGCGGCATCGCTGCGTGCCTTTGGGTTTGCATTTCTGCTGGCAACAAAGATGCATCCTGCGATGAAGATCGTTGGTCCGGTAAGGCGGTTGTTACCGTTTCGCACGGTGTTCAACCTGCTGGGACCGATGACGAACCCGGCGGGTGCGCGGCGGCAGGTGATCGGTGTGTACTCGGCTGAAGCGGTGACGCTGGTGGCGGAGGCGCTGGCAGCGGGCGGGCACATGGAGCATGCGCTGGTGGTGCATGGTGAGGGCGGGATCGATGAGCTGTCACTATCTGGAGAGAGCCTTGTTGCCCAGGTGCGTGGGGATGTGGTGACTACGTTTACCGTGACGCCGGAGGACGCTGGGCTGGAGCGGTCGAACGATGCACTGCTGGGCGGGGATGCAGTGGAGAATGCGGCGATCCTGCGGGAGATTTTTGCGGGCGAGCGCGGGCCGCGGCGGGATGTGGTGCTGCTGAATGCGGCGGCGGTACTGCTGGTGAGTGGGATTGCGGGTGATCTGAAGGGTGGCGCGGTGAAGGCTGCGGCGGCGATCGATGATGGTGCGGTGACTGCACTGGTGGCGGAACTTGCTCGTGCTTCGCACGTGCGATCGTAAGAGCAGAACGCAACGGACGCGAAGGTTTCGCAGAGGCCGCGATGAAAGCAGCGGCGTTGCGGGGATGGTTTGAACGCGGTGTTCACGGTGGTTCCACGACGGTGGCCGTGCATGATGGGGTGCTTATTTCGCGGGTGCTGTGAGGATCTGCTGCACCGCGGGTGGCAGCGGCTTGTCTGCGACGGAGAGCAGGTTGCTGACCTGCCACATCTGCTGGTCGGTAAGAATTTTTGAGTAGGATGGCATGCCTGTGAGGCGGATGCCGTTCTTGACCTTCCAGTAGGTTTCGCCAGCGGGATCGTCGGAGACGCCGACGACTTTGCCGTCGTGGTGGCGCTCCCAGAGCTGCGGCACGCCGGGGTACATGTTGGCTCCGACCTTTGAGGGTTTGTCCGGAGCGCCGTGGCAAAAGGCGCATTCGTTCATGTAAACGCCTGCGCCTTCGGTCAGCGTTGCTTCGTTGATCGCGATGGGAGAGTTGCCGGGGTTCTCGGCGTCGATGCGATGGTGCAGCGGGTTATGCACGATGGCCGCTTCCATGGGGAAGGATGGATCGGCTACGGCGACGGGCGGGTGGCCGTGGTTGAGGTAGATCCAGCCGCAGAGCGGCACGATGAGGATGCCGAGGATAAAGAAGACGATGGCGGTAGCGAGGTTCTTCATAGGGATACGCTCTGATGTGGTTTTTGACTGCTTGCGCTTTGCGCTTGTTGTTTAGAGCGTACGCAGCGATGGCAACGGTTGCGCAACGATCGCGATGATTTTTTTAGGCGACCTAAGGTTTATCACTCGATATCGTTTTCTTCGATGATTTCGTTCGCGTCTTCGACCGGCGTATTGAGTGCGATGCCATAGCGTGGTGCGAGTTCGGGTGCGTAGCGCGCGATGTCGTTGCGAAGGCGGAGTAAGGACAGGTCTTTGGCCTTTGACTCCAGCATGATGTCGGTTTCGAGATGCGCGATGGAGCGGAGGAAGGTGATGGTCTCGAAGGGGTTGTTGAAGTCGGCGTGGCCGGTCCAGATGGGTGGCTGGAGGACGGTTTCGTTCAGGCCGGTTTTGCGGTTCTTGCGCTTTAGTTCACGCATCTCGGTGCGGGCGCAGGAGAAGTGGATCTTTGGGCGGACGCCTGAGGGCCAGGTTTCGAGGGATTTCTCCAGTGTTGGGACGAGCGGGAGGCCTTCGGGGTTCATGCACCAGTGGTGCTGGTAGTCGAAGACGCACTTGACGCCGGTGTGCTGGTGAATGGAGAGAACGTCTGCGGCGGAGAAGCGGATGTCGTCGTTTTCGAGGACGAGGCGGCGCTGCACGGGTTCGCTGAGTGTCTTCCAGGTCTTGACCCAGTTGCTGCAGCCGGTGGGGCGGTCGCCGTAAGCTCCGCCGACGTGGATGACCATGATGGCTTCCGGGCCGAGCTCCATGTAGTCGAGGATTTTGGCTTGTGCTTCGAGGTCGGCGATGGAGCGGCGGGTGAGGTCGGCGTTGGGGCTGTTGAGCACGATGTATTGCGAGGGGTGGAAGCTGAGGCGCAGGCCCTGGGCTTTGGCGAGCTTGCCCATGTGTTCCAGGTCGGCGCGGGACTCATCGATCTGGCTGTGGAAGTGCGGCATGTCGGGGTGGGTGACGTAGGGCGCGAGGTCGCTGCCCATGCGGTACATGCGGATATCGTGCCGGCGCAGGTAGGCGAAGATTTCGCCGAGGTAGCCGAGCGAGACGCGCAGATGCGGGTTTTGTTGCCAGCGGCGGCTGTCGTTGCTCTTGAGGCCGGGTTGGCCCATGATCTTGACCGGGAAGCCGAGGCGCATGGCGTCAGGCGGGAACGGCGGCAGGGTGAGGCCGTCGGCGTCCGTTGCGGGCCAGCGGCAGAAGCTCATGGGGTCGGTGAGGTGACGTTGCTCGTAGGCTTCGGCGGCTGACTTCTGGTGGTCGCGAGCGGCTTTGACGTTGGCTTTTTTCTTGGTGGCTTTTTCTTTGAGCTTGCGGGCGGCTTCGCGGGCGAGTTGGGTGGTGGTGGGCGCCTTTACTGATTTTTTTGCTGCGATCTTCTTTGTAGCCATTTGCTCAATGTGATGCCGCGGTGCGCGCTTGCGGGGTCCGGCATGAACGTGGTGTACCCTGCGGAGGTTCTTTGCATGATGTTTCGAGCAGTATTCAACGCATGAGAAAATAGGAGACGATGATCTCTGTCTCGAATGTCACGATGCGGTACGGTTCGAAGATTCTGTTCGAAGACGTATCCACGCAATTTATTACGGGCCGCCGTTATGGCCTGACCGGGCCGAATGGCGCCGGCAAATCTACGTTCATGAAGGTGCTTACTGGCGAGCTTGAGGCGCAGAAGGGCATTGTTGTGCGTCCGCGCAAGCTGGGTGTCCTGAAGCAGGACCAGTATGCCTATGACGCGTATCGTGTGATCGATACCGTCATTATGGGCAATGCGCCGCTATGGGCTGCGCTGGAAGAGCGCGAGACGCTGTACAACAAGGCCGAGCTGACGGACGACGATGGCATTCGGCTGGGTGAGCTTGAGGGCGTTGTTGGCGATGAGAACGGCTATGAGGCCGAGGCCGACGCTGCTGTGCTGCTGCAGGGCCTGGATATTCCGAACGAAGTGCATGAGCGCAAGATGAGCGAGCTGCAGGGCGGCCAAAAGGTGCGTGTGCTGCTGGCGCAGGCGCTGTTCGGCGAGCCGGATGCTCTGCTACTGGACGAACCGACGAACTACCTGGATCTTGAGTCGGTGCACTGGTTGCAGGACTTTCTGCTGAGCTATCGCGGCACGCTGATCACGATCTCGCACGATCGCCACTTTTTGAACGCGGTGTGCACGCATATCGCGGACATCGATTACCAGACGATCATCACCTACAACGGTGGGTATGACGACATGGTGATGCAGAAGGTCAGCGTGCGTACGCGCATCGAGAGCCAGAACGAAGAGCGCACCAAGAAGATTGAGCAGTTGAATGACTTTATCGCGCGATTCAGCGCGGGTACGCGGTCGAGCCAGGTGAACAGCCGTAAGAAGGAAGTGGAGCGGTTGGCGACGACGGAGCTGGCGCGGTCGAACATTCAACGTCCGTTCATTCGCTTCGACATGCTGCGGCCCAGCGGCAAGCATGTACTGGAAGTGGATGCGGTGACGAAGACGTATGAGACGCCCGCGCCGGATGGAACGCACGGCCCTGTATTCGCGCCGTTTACTTCAACGCTGATGCGCGGTGACAAGGTGATCCTGATGGGCCGTAACGGTACCGGCAAGACGACGCTGATCAAGTCGCTGCTGTCTGGCTTTCCGGATGTGCAGGACAACGACTTTGTGCGGACGCATGGCGATGTGAAGTGGGGCCATGAGGCGCAGATCGGCTACTTTGCGCAGGATCACAAGGCTGCCATCGAGCTTGGGACGACAGTGGCCGAGTGGCTGCATGGGTTTGACTCGAAGAAGTCCACGGAAGAAATTCGCGGGATTCTTGGCCAGATGTTGTTCCGCGGTGAAGAGGGCACGAAGAAGACCGATGCGCTCTCCGGTGGCGAGGCGGCGCGATTGCTGTTCTGCAAGCTGATGATGCAGAAGCCGAACATCCTCATCCTGGACGAACCGACGAACCATCTTGACCTGGAGAGCATCAACGCGCTGAACCAGGCGTTGCAGAAGTATGAGGGTACCGTGTTGCTTGTGACGCACGATCAGGATTTGATTGAGGAAGTTGGAACGCGTATCTGGCACTTTGAGCATGGCAAGATTGTGGATCATAAGGGGCCGTATGAGGAGTATCAACAGCAGCTCGCGATGACGGCCAAGTAGATGGAATTCGTGGAGCCGATCAAGGCGGAGTCAAAGAATGTGCTTGGGCAGCCGATGCAGACGTGCGGCTGCGACCCGATGACCGGATTCTATCGTGATGGGTGCTGCGATACCGGGCCGGATGATTTGGGTGTGCACACGGTGTGCTGCATTGTGACGGAGGAGTTCCTGGCCGTCTCGAAAGACTTTGGCAACGACCTGATGACGCCGATGCCGCAGTATGGCTTTCCGGGGCTGAAGCCGGGAAACCGCTGGTGCGTGTGTGCGGCGCGGTGGCTGCAGGTGTACCAGGCCGGCGCGGCGTGCCCCGTAGTGCTGGAAGCGACACACGAAAATACGCTGCGGATCGTGCCGTTCGAGGTGCTGCTGCAGCATGCCGTGATTCCGGACAAACTGCACTAAAAGATCGTAATGTCTGGCGATCTTACGGTTCCAAGAGCACATGATCGGTGTGTTTGGCGATTTCTGTGCCACTTAAGCGCGGACTTTCACCTGACGTACACTTTTCCTTCTTGACACGAAACGCTATGTAGCCGACCGTAGACGTAATCCCAAATTTGCGATTTCGACCGTCAGCCTGAGCCCAGGCGATGGATTGGACGCTTGACAGTCCCTTTCGAGGGCATACTTTACCCCGCTCAGCTGCTTGTTTGGTGGCGCGGGACGATAAATTTCTGGAGCGACGCAGCACATGAATTCAACCTTCGTACGGCACAACCGCTGGGCCACAGCCGTTCTTGCGCTCAGCTTTGCCAGTATCCCGGCGTTCAGCCAAACCTCTGGTGTGGGTAACATCTCCGGCGATGTCACCGATTCGACGGGAGCGCAGGTAGCGAATGCGTCGATCACCATCATCAACACCGACACCGGCATCTCGCGTGACACGCGTGCGAATGGCCAGGGCGAATACCTTGTCCAGTTCCTGCAGCCCGGTCACTATGAAGTGATTGTGAGCGCTCCCGGCTTCAGCAAGGTGGATCGCAAGAACCTGGTTGTGAACGTCGGCCAGATTCTGACTGTGGATGCTGCCCTGAGTGCCGGCAGCACATCGACCGAGGTTCAGGTCACCAGCGACACGCCGATTTTGGATACGGACAAGACGGAAGTGTCGCAGGTGATCGATCAGAACCTGATCAGCAGCCTGCCCGTAAACAACCGTAACTGGAGCTCGTTCGTTCTGAATACGCCAAATGTTACCCCGGACGGCACGAGCGGCCTGGTGAGCTTCCACGGCATCAGCGGCCTGTACAACCAGAACTATGTGGACGGCGCGAACAATAATCAGATGCTGTTCTCGGAAGCACGCGGCCGCGCCTCGGGCGCACCGTATGTGTACTCGATCGACTCCATCAAGGAGTTTCAGGCGGAGACCTCGAACTACTCGGTCGAATTCGGCCAGGCTGCCGGCGGCCAAGTAAACGCAATTACGAAGAGCGGCACCAACCATATTCACGGCGATGCGTTCTACTACCTGCGCTATCCGACGATGAACGCGCTGGATCCTGAAACCAAGTATTCGGCACTTTTCCTTACGACGAATACGTCTGCGGCGCAATTCCTGCTTACGCAGCCAGTTCACCAACAGCACCAGTTCGGCGGCTCCATTGGTGGTCCGATCATCAAGGACAGGCTCTTCTACTTCTTTACGTATGACGGTTTTCGCAAGGTGGGTAAGGTGCTGTACTACAACACCAACAACATCACCCTTACGCCGACCGGTTCGACGTCTTCAACGAATGTGATCTCGCCAACGCAATGTTCCCCCTTGATTACAGCGGCGATGTGTACTGCTGCGATCAACTTCGTCAACACCAATGCATTCGGCGCGCCGACGCGCTTCTCGAAGCAGAATCTGTTCTTCCCACGCATCGACTGGCACATCTCGAAGCACAACGATATGTTCGTCGACGTGAACGCCGCCAACTTTGATCAGCCGTATGGCTATGCGCCGAATAATACCTATTCCGGCAGCTCACCATCCACCAACGGCGCCACAAGCTACCATGAGCGCTTCCTGGTTGCGGGTCTCACCACCCAGGTGTCGGACCGGTCGGTAAACCAGGTTCACTTCCAGCTTGGCCGCGACCTGGAGACGGCGGGCGAGAATGCGCCTGCGCCATCGGTCGGTATTGGAGCCTTTACCTACGGCATGCCGAACGCGCTTCCGCGCGTAGCTGAGCCGGATGAGAAGCGTGCACAGATCACGGATGTCTTCTCGACCACGCACGGTCGCCACACGTTCAAGTTTGGCGGCGACATCAACATCGTCCACGAGGTCATGATCAACCTCTACCAGGGCGGTGGTGTGTATGCGTACAGCGGTGCTAATAACGCGGTGAACTTCTCCAACTACACCGCCGATGTGTTCCACGGTGTTGCGGGTGATACCGATCCCTACGCCGGCAACCGCTTCAGCAGCTTTGTGCAGACAGCTGACATCTACAACCCGACATCGCGCGCGGGTGCGGATGACTTCTACATGAAGATGTTCGACGGCTTCGCTGAGGATCAGTGGAAGCTGACCCCGAAACTGACGATGACGGCCGGCGTGCGGTATGACATCCAGATCACACCACCGCCGATCAAGAACAACACGAATTTCGGAGCGCTTTCGACCTACTACTCCAGCACGATCAAGAACACGAACCGGATTGCGCCGCGTGTGGGGTTTGCGTGGAACCCGCATCCCGGCACGGTGGTACGTGCTGGTTACGGCATCTTCTCGGGTCTCAACCAGGGTTCCACGTACTACGCGATGCGCGTGGAAAACGGTGTGATCCAGTTGAACTACAACTACACGGGCTGCGTAGCGGCTACCGATCCTGTGACCAAGGCCGTTGGTTGCGACGCCACGACCGCGGCTGCGGTTGGCATCCAGTTCCCCAATCTGCCCTTTACGCCTCCTGGCCCGAGCGTTACCGGCCAACTCCGTCCAGCGGGTGCACCGGCGCCAGTGATTCTCGGCGCCGGCGCTCTTGGCTCTTCGCAGAGCTTCCACGGTCTGGACCCGAATTTTGTGCCGCCCTACGCACACGAGATGTCCTTTGGTGTGGAACAGGAGCTGCCGGGCAAGATGTCCCTGACAGCGAACTATGTAGGTACGCGCGGTATGCGTCTGCCGGTCTTTATCGACGCGAACCTGCGCGGCCAGACGCCGCATGGCTTGCGCAGCTACAACGTGGTCAATGCGTCGAACGCGGTCACGAGCACAATCACTGTGCCCGTATACCTTCAGTCCGACCGCATCATCCCCTCCTTGCAGTCCTACAACACCGGCTTCTCGATTGCGAACACCTGGTATGACGGCCTTGGTGTGACCGTCCGCCGGCCCTTCGCAAACGGTCTGGAAATCCTGATGAATTACACATGGTCCCACGCAACTGATACGGGCCAGGTCAATGGTGCGAACGGTACGTTCTATGGTGGCGACCAGCCACAGAATCCGAACAACCTGAAGTTCGATAACGGCAACTCTGACACAGATGTCCGCAATCGTTACGTGATGAGCTTTGTCTACCAGCCGACGATCAACTTCGACAACAAGTTGGTCAAGCAGATCGTCGATGGCTTCCAGTTCGCAGGAGCTGAGACCGCATCGAGCGGCGAGCCGATTTATCTCGGTATGAGCGGAACGATTTACAGTGGATCGGGCAGCAGTTACGGTTCTGGCGGAGGCATCTTCGGCGGCTCCATCAGCTCCGGCTCGGGCATCGCCGCTACGGGCCGTCCACCGCAGATCGGCCGTAACTCGATCTTTGCTCCCGGTTTCAATAACTTTGACATGCGTGTCACGCGGGACATTCCGATCTACGACAACATGAAGCTATCGCTCAGCGCGAATGCTTATAACCTATTGAACCACCGGATCGTTACGGGTGTGAACTCCACGTACTCGCAGTACGTGAACCCCGGTTCAAGCACCACGCCAAGGACTGGTGGGCAAACGTTTACTTGCTCGGGTGGTACGGTGCCATCCGGCTCCGCGCTACAGGGCTGCATTATTCCGTACATTGGGTCGACCGATGTCAACAACTTCGGAAACCAGTCCAGCACGGGCGGCACTCTCTATGGCGCGCGGCAGATGGAGTTTGTTGCCCGGTTCACCTTCTAACTTCAACGCACGTGTGAAACGCGAACGCCCCGGGATCCGGGGCGTTTTGCTGTTTCGGGAGACTTCGCGCGCGGGGTACCGGTGTGTGCGGAGGTCTGGGGATGCAGTACACTAGCCTTGCGCACTCGTAGCTCAGCTGGATAGAGCGGCAGCCTCCGAAGCTGTAGGTCAGAGGTTCGAATCCTCTCGAGTGCACCATCTTTCAGGAACGGAAAAGCCCCGGGCGGTTGCCGGGGCTTTTGTTTGCTTTGAGGTGAGCTAAGACTGCGCGGCTTCTTTCTTCTTGCGCAGCTCCTCCATGGCGGAGCCGATGAGTTCTTTCGCGTCGTTGATGCCGCGCATGACGGCCTGTAGGTCTAAGGCGGGCACGGACGGGTTGCGGTTGGAGACGCAGTAGACGCCGTGCTGGCCGATGAGCGCGAGCGCGTCGGTGAGGACGTCGAGCGAGACCGCAAGCCGGCCGCGTTCGGCGCCCATCATGAACTCGTATTTTTCGAGCTCTTCCTTGTGATCCCAGAAGGCGGACATGACTAGGACAGGTGAATCGGCGACGGATGACGAAGTGAGTGTTCCAGTTCAGCAGACGTGGGTGGCGTGTCCATGACTTCTTTGAACGCGGTACGGAAGCGCGCCTGGTCTTCGTTCGTGCCGACCGAGATGCGGACCACGTTGGGCCAGATGGCCCATGTGCGGCCGATGATGACATGCTTCTGCGCCATGGCTGCCATGACCTGGCGACCGTTGCGGCCGGTGTCGATCATGAAGCAGTTCGATTGGGAGCCTGGGATGACCTTGTAGTTGTTGTCCGCCAGAAACTTGAGCGTGGTGTTGCGGGCGTTGGCGATGTATGCCTTGCGGGTGGGGACCAGGTCGGTGTCTTCCAGCGAGATGCGCGCGGCGATGCAGGACGTGATCGCCATTGGGTTCTGGCCGCAGTTTTCCAGCTTGGCGAGCACCTCAGGATGCGCCACTGCCAGGCCCGCGCGGATGCCGGCCATGCCGTAAATCTTGGAGAAGGTGCGAAGGACGATGATGTCCTTGCGATTGGCGGTCTGGTCGACGACCGACTCTGCGTCGGAGAGGTGGATGTATGCCTCGTCGACGAGCAGCATGGTGTTCTTTGGCTTGTTCTCGAGGAGCCAGAGGATGTCGGCGCGCGAGGTGATCGTGCCGGTTGGGTTGTTCGGATTACAGACGTAGATGACGCCGGCGTTTGGATCGGCAGCGGCCATCTTCTTTACGTCGTGCGCGTAGTCCTTGGTCAGCTCGACCTGGATGGTCTTGGCCTTGGCGATCTCGGCGGCGCGGCTGCCTGCTTCGTAGGTGGGATTTGCCTGTACCCAAGGGCGCGACGGGCCGGTGAACGTTAGCCCGGTGTAGTGCAACGGTTCGGAGGAGCCCGCGTATACGGCGACGTGATCGACAGGGATGTTGTTCTGCTTGGCGAAGACTTCCATGAGGCCCATCATCTCGAGGAAGTCGTAGCGACCGCCCTTGGACGCGACGGAGGCGATGGCGGAACGTGCGGCATCACAGGGGCCGAGAGGATTCTCGTTGGCATTGATGAGCACGGCGTCCTTGGGAATGGACTCGTACATCTGCTTCATCTGCTCCATGAACGAGGGAGGCGTGGCCGGCGCCGGCTTCTGCGCAGTTTGCGCGGCCCAGGCGAAGTGCGACTCGGTCAGCACGGGGATCGCTGCAGCCATGCCTGCGGTGGCGAGAAAGGAACGGCGAGAGACGTTGGTGCCGAGTGCTGACTTCATGGAATCTCCTGGAAGGAACTTGTGCCGAAGATGCGTCTAATGCGCGTTACCGAGCGTGCGGAGGCGGCTGGCTTGACGATATCGTGGCCAGCCGCAGGGCACAAGGACGAAAAGCCACGCTCCGTAAGTGCGGCTTCGTTCCTGGATGGAATCTACCACTCCTTGGCGGCGGTGTCGGCTTCCACGGGCTGGGGTGGACCTTGCCAGCGGAGGATGGGCTTGCGGGCCGCGGCGGTTTCGTCGAGGCGGCGGATGCGGGTGGTGTGTGGGGCGGTCTTGACGAGTTCAGGGTTCTCGGCGGCTTCGCGGGCGATCTGCTGGAGAGCGTCGATGAGGAGGTCGAGCTCTTCGCGGGACTCGCTCTCAGTGGGCTCGATCATCATGGCACCGCTGACGATCATGGGGAAGCTGACGGTGTAGGCGTGAAAGCCGTAGTCGATGAGTCGCTTGCCCATGTCGCCGGTTTTGATGCCGTTTTTGGACTGCAGCTTGTCGCTGAAGACGACCTCGTGCATGGAGCGCGTTTTGTAGGGTAGATCGAAGACGCCTTCGAGCTTGGCGCGGATGTAGTTCGCGTTCAGCACGGCGTCTTCCGTGGTGAGGCGCAGGCCGTCCGGGCCGTTGGCAAGGGTGTAGGCGAGTGCGCGGACGAACATGCCGAAGTTGCCGTAGAACATGCGGACGCGGCCGACGGATTGCGGGCGGTCGTAGTCGAAGGTAAGTGTGCCGTTGGGCTTGGTGATGACGGTGGGCTTGGGCAGGAAGGGCTCGAGGATGGCCTTGCATGCGACCGGGCCGGAGCCTGGGCCGCCACCGCCGTGCGGGGTGGAGAAGGTCTTGTGCAGGTTGAGGTGCATCACGTCCGCGCCGAAGTCGCCAGGGCGGGTTTTGCCGACGAGCGCGTTCATGTTCGCGCCGTCCATGTACAGCAGAGCGCCCTTGGCGTGCAGAATGTCGGCGATCTCGTGGATCTGTGATTCGAAGACGCCGATGGTGGACGGGTTGGTGAGCATGAGCGCGGCGGTGTCTTCGTCGACGGCTTTGCGTAGTTCTTCAAGATCGACGGCGCCTTCGGCGTTCGACTTGAGGTTTTGTACCTGGTAGCCGACAACAGCCGCGGTGGCGGGGTTGGTGCCGTGTGCGGAGTCAGGGATCAGCACTTTCTTGCGGGCGTTACCTTTGCTTTCATGGTAGGCGCGGATCATGAGGATACCGGTGAACTCGCCGTGTGCGCCGGCTGCGGGCTGCAGCGTGATGGCGTCCATGCCGGTGATTTCGAGCAGGCAATCCTGAAGGGTTTTCATGATGCCGAGCGCGCCCTGCGAGAGCGATTCGGGTTGGTAGGGGTGGGCTTCGGCGATGCCTTCGAAGCGCGAGACGGCTTCGTTCACACGTCCGTTGTACTTCATCGTGCAGCTGCCGAGCGGGAACATGCCGAGGTCGATGGCGTAGTTCCAGGTGGAGAGACGCGTGAAGTGGCGGACGATTTCGATTTCGGAGAGTTCGGGCATATGGCCGAGGCCGTCGGCGCGGAGCGTGTCGCCGAGAAGCGCGGCGGCGTCGACTGTGGGCACGTCGAGAGCGTCCATACGGTAGGCCTTCTTGCCGGGCGAACTCTTCTCGAAGATGAGGCCTTCGTTTTGGCTGGTGTGCGTGGTCGCCTTGCGGGGCGTGCCGACGAAGGGAGTGACAGTGGCGGGTGCTTCAGCGACGAGTGTTTCAGGCATGAGCGGTTTCCTCAGCTACTTGGGAAGCGTGCGTGACGTGCGGTTTGCATTGCATGGGGAAGTTGACAGAGTTTGCGATGAAGCAGAGTGCGTGGGCCTTGTGGTGGAGCTCTTCGGCTAACGCGAGCTCCGATGAAGCGGTAATGGTGACTTGCGGATGCAGCACGACACGGGTGAAGCGGCCGGCGCCGTTGCTTGCGAGTTCCATCGTGCCTTCGGCGCTGTCGGTGTAGGCGGTGACGGAGATGCCGGCATCGGCGCAACAGTGCAAGTAGGAGAGCATGTGGCATGAGGATAGGGCGGCGAGCAGCATGTCTTCCGGGTTCCACTTAGCGGCGTCGCCTCGGAAGGTGGCGTCGGAGGAGCCCTGGATGGTGGGCTTGCCTTCGGCGCTCAGGTTATAGGAGCGCTCGTAGACACGGTAGCTGGTGGTGCCCTGGCCGTGATTGCCGGTCCATGTGAGCTGCGTTGCGTAGAGGTGTTCTTTGCCTATCATTTTGTGGTCTCTTTAGAACTCGAAGAGGTCGCCGTCCGCTGAAAGGAAGCTGCCCGCCTCGGGCGTATCAAGGTCTTCCTCGCGCAGGGAGAGCACGAGCACGGTGCCGTTTTCAAACTCGACGGTGAGTGCGGTGTCGTCGTGGAAGGCGGCTTCGCTGACGGTTTCGCCGATGACGGAGCAGAGGGCGTCGCGGTAGCCGGGCTGGCCATAGCCTACGGAGATGCCGTCGGCGTCGGCGGCATCGGGCCAGGTGTAGAGGGTCAGCAAGGCGTCTCCAAAGCGAAGCTGCAGGTGTTTCTCGACGAATTCGACGGCGGTCAGTTCTTCGCCGCTCAGGCTGCTTAGGTCCATGTGATCCTCGGTTTTCAGTGATCAGCTTTCAGTTGTCAGAGCAATTTCTGGCAACTAAATCTGAGAACTGACAACTCATGCCGGTGAAAGTGCAGTGGCGGCCAGTGCTTCGGCTGCCACGTCGATCTGTGCGCGGGTGGTGAGTTCTGTTGCGCACCAGAGCGAGGCGTTCTCGCCCAGTTCCGGATACCAACGCGCGAGCGGCAGGCCACCTATGATTTTTTTCTCGAGCAGGCCAGCGTTGGTTGCGAGGGCGGTATCGGGTGTGGTGAGGACGAACTCGTTGAAGCGCGGTGCGCCTCCGAAGAGGATCTTCGCGCCTTCGGTCTTGGCCAGTGAGTCGGCTGTGAAGTGTGCCTTCGCGAGGTTTTGCTCGGCGAGTTCCTTCAGGCCCTTGCCGTAGACGGTGAGGAAGATGGTGACCATGAGCGCGACGAGCGACTGGTTGGTGCAGATGTTGCTGGTCGCCTTTTCGCGGCGGATGTGCTGCTCGCGGGTGGAGAGGGTAAGGACGAAGCCGCGCTGACCGTCGGTGTCGACAGTTTGGCCGCAGAGGCGGCCGGGCATCTGGCGCAGGAACTTTTCCTTCGCTGCAATAACGCCGCAGTACGGGCCGCCGAAGCCAACGGCGACACCGAAGCTCTGCGCTTCGAGCGAGACAATGTCGGCTTCGACGGGCGGCTTGACGATGCCGAGCGAGACGGCTTCCGCGATGCTGACGATGAGCAGCGCGCCCTTGGCGTGTGCGATTTCCGCGATCTTTGCAACATCTTCAATGGTGCCGAAGAAGTTGGGGCTCTGGATGAGGACACAGGCGGTGTCGCTGGTGATGGCGGCGTCGAGTGCTGCGAGATCGACGCGGCCATTGGCGGTGTAGCCAACTTCGCTTTGCGGGATGCCCTGGTGCTGCGCGTAGGTGGTGAGCACTTCGCGGTACTCGGGGTGCACGGTGCGTGCGATGACGGCAGCGTTGCGGCCGGTGACGCGGACGGCCATCATGACAGCTTCAGCTGCGCCGGTGCTGCCGTCGTACATGCTGGCGTTGGCGATGTCCATGCCGGTGAGTTCGCAGATCATGGTCTGGAACTCAAAGAGCGCCTGCAGCGTGCCTTGCGCGATTTCGGGTTGGTAGGGCGTGTAGCTGGTGAGGAATTCACCGCGCTGCGAGAGGGCGTCGATCAACACGGGGCGGTAGTGGCGATAGGCGCCCGCGCCGAGGAACGAGGCGTAGCCCGTGGCGTTCTGCGAGGCGAAGGTTTTGAAGGCCTCCACGACTTCGTGCTCGGAGTGCTGGCGCGGGACGTTGAGGTCGCGCGTGAGGCGGTACTCGGCGGGTACGGAGTCGAAGAGGTCATCGATCGACGCTGCGCCGATCTCTTTGAGCATGGCCTCGCGGTCAGCGGGCGATTTGGGAAGGTATCGCATAGTGTTGCCTCTTCTGATGCTTGGCTGGAGCGGCGGTCGCAGCTGGCGTGTGACAGGACGACACGGAAAGGCCGGCCCTGTGCATACGGTGCAGGCCGGCCCTTCCGCGTCTTGAAGACTGGTAACGCTTTAGTGGCCGGTCTCTTCCGCAACGAACTTCTCGTACGCCACGCTATCGAGCAGGCCTTCGAGCTCGGCGGGGTCGGAGAGCGTGAGTTTGAGGAGCCAGGTGGTGTTGGCCTCGGCGTTGATGGTTTCGGGCGCGGTGGCGAGGAGATCGTTGATTTCGGTCACAGTGCCGCTGGCCGGCGCATAGACGTCGCTGACGGCCTTGACGCTCTCGACGGAGCCCAGGGATGACTTCTTCGTGAGATCCGTGCCTACTTTGGGCAGGTCGACGAAGACAATGTCGCCGAGCAGGTGCTGCGCGTAGTCGGTAATGCCTACGGTGGCGCTGGCGCCGTTGGCTTCAATCCATTCGTGTTCTTTGGTGTAGCGGTAGGTGGCCGGGTAGCTCATAGTCTTTGATTTTAAGGCCCGGGGAAAGCCTACTCGGTGCGTTTCGTGGAAAAGTACTGAATCGACAAGCTAATAGCGGTAACCCTGTCCGTTGTTCATTCGTCTGCTTATGGAAGCAGGTGCGACCAGTCATGGAAGACGAGACGCGCGAATTTCTCCATGGCAGGGGTTGACTGACGGAAGTCGGCATAACGGTAGCGGTCACCATTGCGTTCCTCGAAGACCCAGTCAGCGCCGTCGGTGCTGTTTCTGCCCGCGAGTTGTGCTTGGCTATCATTCCAAGGGAGTGCGTGCAGGAGAGTGAGTGCCTGCGCCGCCTGTGCTGCTGTCAGAACGACATGATACTGCTGAACGACATAGCAAGGCGTGTCATTCGATCCTGGAGGCGCAGGCATGCATTCGTGGTTCATCAGTTTTACAGTCAAAGAGCTTGTTCCATCTGGAGTGATTTGGAGTTTGGCCATTGGTTGAGACATGAGCGCTCGGTCCCAGAGCAAGCGGTAGGTGACGCCCTGAGGGCGTCCCTCGCAAACGTATAACGATTGTTCTTCCATCAGATACAGCTCTTGCCGGTAGAACTCACTCATGATGGGCTGCGGATCACCTGAGAAGTTACTGCCGATGGGCGGAAAATACTCGCGGTACAAAGCACATTGCGCATCTGTGCGGATTTCAATGAGTGGTCGCTCCCGCGTGTGACATCCGGCGATAGCGAAGGAGCAGAGCAAGATCGTCAGCATACCGTCGGATGTCGTTCTCATGTCTCTACAGACACCAGTCCACGAGGAATCGTTCCCGTTGAATCTTTTGGTTCGATATCGAATCAATTGCTGGTGGAGGGTAGTTCCATGACACCCATTGTTGGACTTCATCACGTAACGGCGATCGCATCCGATCCGCAGCGCAACCTGGATTTTTATACGGAGGTGCTGGGGCTGCGGTTTGTGAAGCGGACGGTTAATTTCGACGATCCCGGCACGTACCACTTTTACTTCGGCGATGATGCGGGTACGCCGGGCACGATTCTGACGTTCTTTCCGTGGCCTGGAGCGCGGCGTGGTCTGGCCGGCGCGGGCGAGGTGACGCATACGGCGTTTTCCGTGCCGTTGGTTTCGATTCCCTACTGGGAGCAGCGGCTGACGGAGAAGGGCGTGCTGGTGGAGCACACCGGCGTGCGATTTGGAGGCGAGGATGTGCTGACGCTGGCTGATCCGGATGGCATGAAGCTGGAGATTGTGGGCCATGACGACGTTGCGCCTGCGACGAAGGCGCCACGGTACAGCGATGTGCCGGAGGAGCACAGCATTCGTGGCTTCTTTGGTGTGACGATGCTGCATCGCGATGCGGCGCGGACAGCGGAGACGCTCGGCTGGATGGGCTTTACGAAGGTGGCTGAGGAGGGTAATCGGCTTCGGTTTGCTGCCGCAGATGGAGCGGCGCTGGGGAATCACATGGATGTGGTGGTGAACCCTGAGGCTGGCTATGGCCGCAGCGGTGCGGGATCGGTGCATCACATTGCATTCCGCACGGCAAACGATGCGACGCAGCTGGAATGGCGTGCGGAGATTGAGAAGCATCTGCCGGTGACGACGGTGCAGGATCGCGATTATTTCCACTCGATCTACTTCCGCGAGCCGGGTGGTGTTTTGTTTGAGATGGCAACGGATGCTCCCGGCTTTGCGATTGACGAGTCGATTGAATCATTGGGTGAGGCTTTGCGGATTCCTGCTTGGCTGGAGCCGCAGCGGAAGAGTCTTGAGCAGCGGCTGGCTCCGCTGACGTTGAGGAAGGCTGAGGTGGTGGCGTGAGCGGACCACATGAGTTGAGCAGAGTGTTGCAGACGGGCGTGCCTATAAAGGAGGCTACCGGTGCGCTGGTGCTGCTGCATGGGCGTGGCGGGTCGGCTGAGGACATCCTGGGACTGGCTCGTTCGTTTGGAGGGCTTGGGCTGGCGTTCGTTGCGCCGGAGGCGGCTGGGCATACGTGGTATCCGCAGTCTTTTTTGGCGCCGCGCGAGCAGAATGAGCCGTTTCTGACGTCTGCTCTTGAGAAGGTAGAGCGGGTGGTGGATAGCTTGATTGCATCAGGGCTGCCGGCGGAGACGATTGCGATTGGCGGTTTTTCGCAGGGTGCTTGCCTTACGAGCGAATTTGTTGCGACGCATCCGCGCCGGTATGCAGGTGCGCTGATCTTTACAGGTGGGCTAATCGGGCCGTTGGGAACGGACGTGCATCATCCGGGCGATCTCGCCGGCACACCGGTGTTCCTGGCGAACGGCAGCCATGATCCGCATATTCCGTGGACGCGTACGTTGGAGACAGCGGATGCGCTGCGAGCAATGGGCGCAGAGGTGGAGATGCAGGAGTATCCGGGCCGTCCGCATACGATTACGGAGCATGAGATTGTTCGGGCCAGGACGCTGCTGGAGAAAGCCTTTCTCTAACGATGCGTTTTAGCGGAAGATAAGGGGAGCCTGAAGCGAGGGCGCACCATGATGACTGAAGTTCCTGAGAGCCAGACGCCGACCGAAACTTCAGAGACCACGGCCGCGAGCCTGTGGCTGGTGATGATGAAGGCGTACCGGTCGGTGCAGAACTACATTGAGGCCAGCATGGCAGCGATGGGCATTGGGCTGAGCGACTTCATGATTCTGGAGGCTCTGCTGCACAAGGGTCCCATGAGCATGTCGCAACTGGGTGAGAAGGTGCTGCTGGCGAATCCGTCGATGACAGCTGCGGTGGATCGGCTGGAGAAGCTTGGATTTGTTTCGCGGTGCAGCGCGGCGGGAGATCGCCGTGTACGCACTGTGGAGTTGACCAAGGAGGGCCGCAAGGCCATCCGCAAGGTGTACGCACAGCATGAGCAGGACCTGGAAGGCCTGATGGCCGATCTATGCGAGGAGCAGCGCGCACGCATGCGGGCTGGGCTGAAGGCGATCGGCTTGGCGGCAAAGGCGAAGTCCGAAGCGGCTTAGGTAAAGTCGCTGCGCTGAGCGCAGGCCTTCCGCCCGCATCTGTGCGGTGGGAGTTCGCAAAGCTCGAGACCGCTGTCGCTACACTTTTTGCGAAATCTACATACAAGTTTGTGTTGACGGCGAAGAGGCGACGGGCATACTCTTCGTTCATGGAAAGCGAAGAAAAAGCGAATTTGCTCTTCCCGATTCTCTGTCAGCCACGCGTGAATGGGTTGGGGCGGATGGCTGCGGAGAGCGAACATCTGGATGCAGGGCACGATGTGGAGTTCCGGTCGCTCCGTGTGCGGTCGGTGCTGAACAAGTCTGTATCAAAGCGGCTGAAGTGGATGGCGTGGTCGATCAATCCGTACCGTGGGTGCGAGTTTGGTTGCCGGTACTGCTATGCACGGTACACGCATGAGTTTCTGGCTCCTGCGCTTGCAGCGGGAGAGCCGCTGCGTGGGGTACTCGCGGGTGAGGGTAACCGCGATGGAGCGGAGGAATCACGTGGTACTGCGGCCGCCGGGGCGGTTGCTGGGCTCCCAGGGGATTCCTCCGCTGTGTCGCGGGTTACGACCAATATTGCGTTGAAGCCCGGAAAAGCAGATCCCTCCGCTTCGCTGCGGGATGACAAACCAGAAAAGCGGGATGACAGACCAGAAAAGCAGGATGACAAACCAGAAAAGCGGAATGACAAAGAGAGAGAGTTGAACCTTCGCGATCCGGAGGCGTTTGAGCGGCGGATTTTTATCAAGAGCAATGCTGCGTGGCTGTTGGAGCAGGATTTGCGGCGGCTGGCGAAGCAGGGCCGCTTCCAGGAGGAGATTGCGCTGGGAACGGCGACCGATCCGTGGCAGCCGATTGAGCGGCGAGCGCGGGTGACGCGGAGTTTGCTGGAGGTGATGGCGGCAAAGGATGGTTTGCGGCTGGGTGTGGTGACGAAGAGCACGCTGATTGAGCGCGACATTGACCTGCTGCAGGAGATCGCACGGCGCAGCGCTCTGGTGGTGCATATCACGATTACGACGCCGGATGCGGAACTCGCGCGGAAGCTGGAGCCACGCGCGCCGCGGCCTGATCTGCGCTTTCAGACGGTGCGGCGGCTGCGGGAGGCGGGTATACGGGCGGGGATACTGAACTCGCCGTTGTTGCCTGGGATAACGGATTCGCCCGAGGCGATTGATGCCATGGCGGCCGGGGCGAAGAGCGTGGATGCGAGTTTCTTTGCGGCTTCGCCTTTGTTCCTCAAGCCGTGTTCGCGGCCCACGTACTTTGACTTCGTGCGAGAGCACTTTCCGCATCTGCAGGTGCTGTATGAGGAAAAGTTTCGCACCATGGACTTTGCGGCGCGTCCGTATCGGGAGCGGTTACGAGCGCTGGTGTTGGCGAGCTGTGCGCGGCATGGGTTGCGTGAGCGGATCACGGATGAACTGCTGACACGCGATGCCGGCGAAGAAAAGAAGCGTGCGGCTTCGGCGTGGTCGCCAAGTGCGCAGGGGCGCTTATTTGCGTAAGACAGTGCCGATGGGTTGTGCGTCTTAGAGGGCACTACGGAGGGCCATGTGCCGATTACGAATTACAGCGTGTTGCAGGGGCGGCCGACGGGCGGCAAGGTGGTCAGCGGATCGAGCGCGCACTACCAGATCACGGTTGAGGCGACGGCAGGGCCGTTTACCGTTGCCGTGAATATCCAGAGTGTAGATGGCAGTGAGGTGCTGTATGCGATGGAGAAGACCTTCACGCCGCCTATGCCGCTGACGAACGTTGCGAGTGGGATAACGGCTCTGCCTAGCAAGGCCGGCGGGTTGGCGCTGGACTTTGTGCGGGAGACGATTGCGGGTAAGCCGATGATCACCAAGGCGGAGATGACGCTGCTGCCCACGGCAAACGATACGGCTACATTCGTTGCGGAGATTGAGAGCGGCGAGTCGCTCAAGGGTCGAAAGGATGAAGTGCGACTTAGACTTTGTCGATGAGCAGAAAGCTGACAGGAAGCGAGATGAAGGCCGCCGCAAGCGCGATTAGAAGCTGCTTCATCATGGTCGATATCCTAGGCGCTGGTCAGCGCCTGCGAGTATCTTAGTTCGAGTTACAGATACGATGGAGCCTTATGCCTGAGCATCAGAAGCGCGCACTTGTCACCGGCGGAGCCGGTTTGATTGGGTCTCACCTTGTTGATTTGCTGATTCGTGAGGGATGGACCGTACGCATTCTGGATAACCTGGAGCCGAATACGCACAAGCATGGCAAGCCTGCGTGGGTGAATCCGGCGGCGGAGTTTCGGCTGGGTGAGGTGCAGGATTACGCGACGATGCGGTCGTCACTGGAGGACATCGATGTGGTGTTTCACGAGGCGGCGTACGGCGGCTACATGCCGGAGATGGCGAAGTATGTGCTGGTGAACAGCTTCGGCACGGCGCAGATGCTGGAGATCATTCGCGATCACAAGCTGCCGGTGAAGAAGGTGATTGTTGCCAGCTCGCAGGCGGTGTACAGCGAGGGTGCGGCGGAGTGCCCGGAGCATGGGCACGTTGTGCCGCTATTGCGGCCGGCTGAGCAGTTGCGGGCTGGAGATTTTGCGGTGCACTGTCCGGTTGTCACTCAGGACAAGACGTGCGGCAAGGTGACGACGTCCATCGCTACACCGGAATCGACGCCTGGCGGTGGCGAGACGGTGTATGGGCTGACCAAGTTCGACCAGGAGCGGTTGGTGCTGTTGTGGGGTAAGCAGACTGGGGTTCCTACGGTGGCGCTGCGGTACTCATGCACGTATGGGCCGCGGCAGTCATTGTTTAATCCTTATACGGGCGTGATTGCGATTTTTTGCACGCGATTGCTGAATGATCTGCCGCCGGTGATGTACGAGGATGGCGGGCAGACGCGCGATCTGTGCTTTGTGGAGGATATTGCCGCAGCGAACCTGCTGGTGGCGACGACGTCGCAGCTGGATGGATTGCCGGTGAATGTGGGCAGTGGTGTTGCGACTTCGGTGCGTGATCTGGCGGAGATGATCGCGCGGAAGCTGGGCAAAGATGTTGCGCCGCTGGCGCGTGGGGAGTTTCGGCCTGGCGAGATTCGGTCGCTGATCTCGGATACGTCGCGGATCGGGTCGGCGGGGTATCGGCCTTCCGTCACCGTAGAGGAGGGGATCGGGCGGTACATCGACTGGGTGATGACGCAGGGGCCGGTGAAGGATTACTTCGGGGAGATCGAGGCTGGGTTGCGGGCCAAGGGGATTGTTCAGAGTGTTGAGGGTTAGCGGGGCACAAATAGTTCGCCAGTTTTCGTTCCCAAGATGCATTCTTCCGCGAGATACTTCGCGCAAAAGAGCATTTATGGTCTGGCCCACATACGGAGCATTTCAGAAGCAATGGATTCGCTATCTCGAACTTCACCGCGAGGAACATAATCGATACAACCGAGCATCGAATCTGGAAATCTCGAATCAGCTAGACGGTGCCTTCGTCGCATGACGGAAATAGGCGAAGAGACTATCGGATGCTTAAATCTACTTCGAACATATAGCTAACCAGTTTATCGGGCCGAGGTTCGGAGGATAGGGGCCACCTTTTCGCCGAGGAGTTGGATGCCGCGGAGCATGCGGTTGTGTTTGAGGGCTGCTACGGACATTTGCATGTGGATTTCGGCGATGCCGCCGAGGTCTTCGCTCATTTGGAGGAGTTTTTCTGCGACGTAGGCTGGTTCGCCAACCATGAGGGCGCCTTTGGGGCGGCGGAGGGCTTCGAACTGGTTGCGGGTGACGGGCGGCCAGCCGCGCTCTTTGCCGACCTTGGTGAAGGCAGCGGCGTAGCCGGGGAAGAAGTCTTCGGCTGCTTCGTCTGCTGTGTCGGCGACGTGGCCGAGGGCGTGGATGCCTACCTTCAGGTCTTCGGGTTTGTGACCGGCGCGTTTGCCGGCTTCGCGGTAGAGGTCGATGAGTGGGCGGAAGCGGTGGGGTTCGCCGCCGATGATGGCGACCATGAGCGGCAGGCCGAGCATGCCTGCGCGTGCGAAGGATGCGGGTGTGCCGCCGACGCCTAACCAGATGGGGATCTTGGTTTGGACAGGTCTTGGGAAGACGCCTTGGCCGGTCAACGCGGCGCGGTGACGACCGCTCCACTGCGGGTGGGGCTGGTCGCGCAGGGTGAGGAGCAGGTCGAGTTTTTCGGCGAAGAGGTCGTCGTAGTCTTCGAGCTTGAGGCCGAAGAGCGGGAAGCTCTCGATGTAGGAGCCGCGGCCCACGACGATTTCGGCGCGGCCATTGCTGATGAGGTCGAGTGTGGCGAACTCTTGGAAGACGCGGACGGGGTCGGCGGCGCTGAGGACTGTGACGGCACTGCTTAAGCGGATGTTTTTGGTGCGGGCCGCGGCTGCGGCGAGGATGACGGCGGGTGCGGAGTCGAGGTATTCCTCGCGATGGTGCTCGCCGAGGCCGAAGATGTCGAGGCCGACCTGATCGGCGGTTTCGATCTCTTCGAGCAGGTCGTACATGCGCTGCTGCGCGGAGCGCATGGTGTTGTCCGTGGGGTCCGCGACGAGCGCGGCGAAGCTATCGATGCCGATCTTCATGCTTCTTATGATGACGGATGCGACGTAACGATTCGATGTCGAAGCACTTCGTGCTGTGCTCAGCGCCTGTAGGCGTGCCTTGGATTGGGCAGAGAGTCGCCAGCGGCGGTGCGCTTTTGCTTTGCAGGGATCGTTCTCCTTCGAGTCAGGATGACGCTGACTACAAGGCAGTACGTGGGGGCGCAGTTGCGGGGAAGCGGGCGCGCTCGGGGGCGAGCTTGTCTTTGAGGCCGATGAGGTAGCGTTCCATGCCGTACCAGCTGATGAGAGCGCAGGCAAACGTGGCTGCGATGGCGAGCAGTGCGCGGATGGGCGTGGGCTGGGTGGCGAAGCGGCGCAAGACCCAGGTGAAAACCAGCGGATGGAAAACGTAGAGGCCATAGGAGATGCGGCCGATGAAACGCAAGGGGCTGCTGCTGAGAACGCGTGAGATGATGTTGCGGCCGGCGGTGAGAAGCAGACCGATGGCAGCGGCATAGGTTGCGGCGAAGACGGAGTAGCGGGTGAGTTGCATGGTGAACTCATGGTGTCCGCCGGCAGCAATCCGAGCTTCAATGATGATGAGCACGATGCCGAGCACGAGGATGGCTGTGAACATGCGACGGCAGCGTGCGAGCTGGCCGCGCCACTGCAGCAATGCAAGTGTGGCCCCGGCGGCGAGCGCGTCCATGCGGCTGAACGTGAAGTAGAAGACGGACAATCCTGCATGCAGCATGGGGATGCGGATGAGGAAGGCGGTAGCGATCATGGCGGCGAGGATTTTGCCGAGATAGCGGCGCGGAACGAACAGGACGATGAAGGGCCAGACGAGGTAGAACTGCTCTTCCACGGCGAGCGACCAGAAGTGGGTGGGGCCACGCATGAAGCCGTGAAACGTGATGGTGATGTTCTGCAGGTACACCCACACGTCCCAGGAGACATGGTCGCGCATCAACCACGTCCACACCACGATGAGAGTGACGTAGTAGAGGGGGAAGATGCGCAGTGAGCGGCGGATGTAGAAGGTGCGGACTTCGTGCCAGTCGCGTTGCGGGGCCTTGAGCAGGATGCCGGTGATGAGGAAGCCGGAGAGCACAAAAAAGAGATCGACGCCGGTTTGGCCGAGTGAGACTGGGCCCGGAAAATAGTCAACGCCGAGATGAAAGGCCATGACCATGGCGATGGCGACGGCTCGCACACCATCCAACTCGGGGAAGTAGGTGCGTTTCTCCGGCGTGGGTGCTACGCCAGGATGGACGTGGGCAGAGTTGGACACGTGGCTGTAGTGTATCCCGGCTTGAACTGCGGAGTTGCGACAGCTTGCAGTAACCAAGGTTGGCCCAGTGAGGTCCGTGACCTATGTTAGGCTCGTCTCGAACTCACACCATGTCGATGCTGATCAAGCCCGGAATTGCTGGGGAGGGCCGTTGATGGCGCGGTACGCACAACGAAACAGCGTCATCACGTCTGTTTGTTGCGTGGTGTTTTTCCTCGTTCTGTCTATCTTCACCATGGGCCTTTCGCAGGCAGATGATTCCTGGTATCTGTCGGACGGTACACACTTCGAGATCGGCCATTTTTTAGGGCTGCATTACTGGTCCCCACTCTACGTCTTCTGGTTTCGGTTGCTTTCGTTTGTGTGGACTGATCCGGTCGTTCGCTATTTTGCCTCGTGGGTGTTGCTGGTCTTGCTGTCGGCTCTGGTTCCGTTGGCGTTCGGCGTGCGGTATGCGTGGATGTACACGTTTATTTTCGTGGTTGTTCCGTTCGCTACGATTGACCCTTACATTGGCATGTTTGCTGGATTGATCTGCGTCGTTGCCATGTGCCTTGTTCTGCGGCGGACGGAGCTTCGGTTTTCTGAGGCGTTGGCTGCAGCCTGTGTCACGTGTTGCGTTGTGGCGTACTGCCGTTCTGAGTTCGACTATGGCGTCTTTCTTGCCACGCTGGCGACAGTGGTTGCAGTCGCGTGGGAGTGGAGATCCGGAATGGGTAAGCCGGAGAACGAGCGACGCGGGACGTACCTTGCTGGGATTGTTGTGCTCGTTCTCATCGTTGCCGCGTTCACCGCGTTGGTGATGTCGCGCGCGCATGGAGGACGCTCGGGGGAGGCGTTTGCCCAGCATTACAATCTCCGGGCAGCTCTTCGCGGGCTCATCCCACCGAGTCGTGTGCCCGCGTGGCAGTCGAATTATGTGGAACAGACCTTCGGGATCGATCTGAATCATACTGCGGCGAACGGGACAGCAACGCTCGGTGATTTTTTTCGAGCGAAGCCCGGCTTGTTTTTAGGGCATGTTGTTGCGAACGCGCTCGACCCGCTGACCGTAGTTGTGTTCCTGCTCACAGGGTTCACTCTGGCGTGGCCGTGGATCTGGCCCCATGGGAGCATGTTGCGGCCGGCGAGCCTGTTCCTGGGTGTTATTGTGGCGCCCGCGCTGATGGACATGACCCTGATTTATCCGCGCCATCATTATGTGATGATTCTGCTTCCCAGCGTGGTGATCTTCGCGCTCCAGTCGATGCGCGCGGAGCGATGGTTGCAGCCATCGGTGCCCTGGGTGCTGGTGGTGGGTATGGTGGCCATGTTTTACATCAATATCGAGATACCGCACTTGCGGTGGGATCCGCCGACAGCGGACCAGGTGATGCTGAGCCAGGTGGAGTGCCTGCGGCGGGTGGATCGCAGCGCGTCGCGCTCAAACACGGTTGCGTTCGATTCCCTTGGCATTCGTGATGTGTACCTGACGACACCACGCAGACAGGTGGACCAATGGACGCTGGCTCATTGGGGCGAGTTCAAGGGCTGGGCTGCTGGGACGCACCCTGCGTGGGTGACTGTGGATGACGGCCTGCCTGCGCACTACGGCGTCGAGCCGGCTGAACTGCAAACGTTTCTTACGGAAGAGCTCCACTACGTTGCCATGCCGTGTCCTGAGAAGGCGCACCTGACCGTGTACACACCGGCGAACCGTTAAATGAAGATTGAGCAGCATCGCGTGGCGCCAGGTGATCTTGAGTTTTGAGGACTGCTTTACGGCAGCGGCCGGCATCCATCGTGCAGGAGACACACAGCATGTCAGCGAACGTAGAGCATGGACCGAGCAGCGAGACTGAGATCAACCCGAAGATGTCGTCGGATATTCACTACTGGAGCAAAGAGTTTGGCGTGACGGGTGAAGTATTGCATGAGGCGATTCGCGTGCATGGGACGCATGTCGCAAAGGTGCGCGCCGCGCTTGCGAAGCATGAGGTGACGCAGCCGGAACATGAGAAGAAGGGCGCGTAGGCGGCCTTTGTCATGAGAGGGCCACCCTTGTGGGTGGCCTTTCTTGCGTTCGTCGATGGATGCGTGAAGAACTCACGCATGACGATGGAGCTGTCATGAGTGGGTTACACGGGTTCTTTGTTACTCGGCGTGGTAGTTGGGGGCTTCGCGGGTGATGACGACGTCGTGGACGTGGGATTCTCGGAGGCCTGCGCCGGAGATGCGGACGAAGCGGGCGTTTTCCTGCAGCTCCGGGATGGAGCCGCAGCCGAGGTAGCCCATGCCGCTGCGGAGGCCGCCGACGAGCTGGTAGACCATGTCGCCGAGTGGCCCGCGATAGGGCACGCGGCCTTCGATGCCTTCCGGCACAAACTTGTTGAGGCGATTGTTGGCGGTGGGTTCGGGTGCGGTGAGCGAGGGCTTGGCTTCGCCGCTTTGGGACATGTCGTCCTTGCCCTGGAAGTAGCGTTCGCCGGAGCCCTGGGCCATGGCGGATAGCGAGCCCATGCCGCGGTAGGACTTGAAGGAGCGGCCCTGGTAGAGGATGGTTTCGCCGGGGGATTCGTCGACACCGGCGAAAAGCGAGCCGATCATGATGGCGCCCGCGCCTGCGGCGATGGCCTTGGTGATGTCGCCGGAGTACTTGATGCCGCCGTCGGCGATGACGGTGACGCCACGTTCGCGGGCGGCCCGGTAGGCTTCGCTGATCGCGGTGATCTGGGGCATGCCTGCGCCGGTGACCATCCGCGTGGTGCAGATGGAGCCGGGGCCGATGCCTACTTTGACGGCGTCTGCACCGGCGTCGATGAGTGCGAGGCAGCCCTCGTAGGTGGCGATGTTGCCGGCGAGGAGGTCGACTTCGGGGAAGCGCTTTTTGCACTCCCGGACGGCTTCAAGGACGCGGCTGGAGTGGCCGTGTGCGGAGTCGATGGCGAGTGCGTCGACGTGCTCTTCGACGAGGGCGGCGGCGCGCTCGAGGAAGTCGCCGGTTGCGCCGATGGCTCCGGCTACGCGGAGGCGGCCCTGGGAATCCTTGCTGGCCGAGGGGTAGCGCAGCTTCTTCTGGATGTCCTTGACGGTGATGAGGCCCTTGAGCTCGTAGTTGTCGTTGACGACTAGGAGCTTTTCGACGCGATGCTGGTGCAGGATGTGCTCGGCGTCTTCAAGCGTGGTGCCGACGGGCACGGTGATGAGGTTGTCCTTGGTCATCACGTCGGAAATGGGGAGGTCGGTCTGCGAGACGAAGCGGAGGTCGCGGTTGGTGAGGATGCCGACGAGCTTCTTGTTCTTGGTGACGGGGACGCCGCTGATCTTGTAGCGGCGCATGACTTCAAGGGCGGTGGCGATGGGCTGTTCGGGCGAGATGGTGACAGGGTCGACGATCATGCCGCTCTCGGAGCGCTTGACCTTGTCGATCTCCTGCGCCTGCTGCTCGATGGTGAGGTTGCGGTGGACGACGCCCATGCCTCCGGCCTGGGCCATGGCGATGGCGAGGCGCGACTCGGTCACCGTGTCCATTGCAGCCGAGAGCAGCGGGGTGTTGAGCATGATGCGCGCGGTGAGGCGCGTGGAGGTATTGACCTGGGTGGGGACCACGTCAGAGAAGGCGGGAACCAGCAGGACGTCATCAAACGTCAGCGCTTCGGGAAGTGGATTGACCAGCATAAGGTTCTGGAGATTCTAGGCAGTTCCGGGCTGGAGCGCAATGAGCGGAGGGTCATCGTCGCAGTGTTTTCACACGTTCGCGCGCCGTTTTTGCCATTGTTGTGTGGCAGGGTGGTCAGGCAGCGCCTTCGGCGCTCACGATGCCGGCGGCTGCGCGGCGGAGTAACGTGCCCGTTTCCACGCGGTTGCGGCCGCTTGCCTTGGCTTTCACGAGGAGAGCGTCGGCTTCTTCGAGGACTTCGGACGGGGATGCGCCGAGGGCGCACAAGACACCAATGCTGACGGTTGAGGTGACGCGTTGACCGTCGGGCAGGACTGCGGCGGTGGTGCCTGCGAAACGCTCGCGGATACGGTCGGCAGCAAGTTTGGCCCCGGCCAGATCGGTCGCGGGCAGCAGAATGGCGAACTCTTCGCCGCCCAGGCGACCAAGCATGTCTCCGGCGCGCAGGTTGAGCTGAGCGCTGGAGGCGAAGTGTTTCAGAACGATGTCTCCAGCTGCGGCTCCATAGCGGTCGTTCAGGAAGTGAAAGCGATCGATGTCCGCGATGAGCAGGCAGAGCGGCTGCTGCAGACGTTCCGCGCGGCCGAGCTCGCGCTCGAGTGTCAACAGGAAGGTGCTGCGATTCAGGATGGCGGTAAGCGCGTCGGTAGTGGTGTTTTGGTTAAGGCTTGCGATAGCGTTCTGGCGCTGCAGGGCAAGCGGGCGATAGACCAGCAGGGCTTCCATCAGAAGGACGAGAAGCGTTGCACCGCTGAGCGACAGTACAAGGTGGCCGAAGCGCCGGATGTCGTGGCTGCTGACTGCGGTTGGGTTCGCGAGCCTGTCCACCATGTGCTGCGTGAGCCCGATGATGACCAAAGACAGAGCCGCGACGGCAACCAGCGTGACGATGTATAGGAAGGAGCCACCGGAGCTAGGCGGCGATCCAACGTGGGGACTCCGTGCGTCAGGCTGTGTGCGATCGGTCAAGCTACGGCTCCCAGGGCGGGGATGTCGGCTGATGTGTACAGCATGACACGCTCCAGCGGTTGCGGGAAGTGCGGACGGACTTACGAAAGTCTCCATTGATGTGTCCGGAGCGCGGTTTGGGCTGGTTCGACTTGAATGGCTTGCGCTTTCCGGGTAAACTAAAGGGGTAGTAGAAGTTATTCCGCCGGGGCACATCCAGCCCTGCGAAACGACTGGTGGGCGCGAGCCCGCCTTTTCTTGCGTTCAATCACCCCAGCGCATCGCCACTTTCCAGACCGGAGGACGACGGCATGGCAGTACAGATCGACACAATCCGCGCCGCCGCCGACCGGGTGGCAGCAAGCCATGGGCTTGACGTGGTGGAGGTGGACTTTACAGGGGCGGGCAAGGCGCGCGCGTTGCGGGTGTTTGTGGAGAAGGACGCTGCCGGACGCGAGGCGTTGAAGGCGAAGGCTGCGGCGGCTGCTGATCCAGATGCGGAGGCGCTTGGTTTGCCGAGTGGCGTGCCGGTGGAGGCGCTTTCGGGTGTGACGCATGAAGACTGTGCGGCCTTTGCAACGGACTTTGGCACGCTGCTGGATGTTGAGGATTTGGTGCCGGGATCGGTGGAGTACATGCTGGAGGTGTCGTCGCCGGGCATTGAGCGGAAGCTGTACCGTGCTGTGGACTATCAGCGGTTTGCTGGGTTTCTTGTGACCGCGAAGCTGTTTACGCCGGTGAATGGACTCAAGACGGTGACTGGGCGGATGAGCTTTGCGGATGGCGCGGTGACGTTTGATCTTTCCGCGCTGAAGCAGAAGGGTAAGAAAAAAAAGGGTGTTGAGGCACCGCCGGAGACTGTGACGGTTCCGCTGAGCGAGATTGAAAAGGCGAATTTGGTGGCTGAGATTTAGATCGTTGTTCGTTCCCTCGTTGTTGGTTGTTCGTTTCAAACGAGGTCAGCGCGGGTGACTCCGCATACGAACAACAAGGTAACGAAGAACGAACAACGTAGTTTGCACTACCACAACTGAATACGACGCAGGAGTAACGAGCAATGGCAAGCGCACTGTACCAGGCAATTGAGACGATGAGCCGCGACAAGGGAATTGATCCCCAGATCGTGGTGGGCGCTGTGGAAGACGCGATCGCGCTGGCGACCCGTAAGTATTACAAGACGCAGGAGAACATGCGCGGCGAGTTTGACAAGGAGAGCGGTGAGATCCGCGCCTATGTCTACAAGACCGTTGTGGAAGACGACGCGGAGATTGAAGACCCGGAGAACGTATTGACGCTGACGGACGCGCATGAGCTGGCTCCGGGTGTTGAGGTGGGTGCAGAGCTGCGGTTTTACAAAGACACGTCGCCGCTGGGCCGTATTGCCGCGCAGATGGCCAAGCAGGTCATCTTTCAGAAGGTGCGTGAGGCGGAGCGCGATACCGTGTTCAACGAGTACAACCACCGCGTGGGCGAGATCATTAACGCCACGGTGAAGCGCATTGAGCCGATGGATGTGATCTTCGACCTGGGCAAGGCCGAAGCACGCATGCCGAAGCGAGAGCAGTCGCGGTTGGAGCAGTTCAGTGTTGGCGAGCGTATTCGTGTGGCGCTGCTACGCGTGGATCGTGCAGCAAAGGGGCCGCAGGTAATTGTGAGCCGTGCTGCCCCGTCGCTGGTGCAGACACTATTTCAGAGCGAAGTGCCTGAGATTTATGACGGCACCGTGATGATTCGGGCGATTGCGCGTGAGGCGGGCGAGCGGACGAAGATTGCGGTGGTTTCGCGCGATAAGGATGTCGATCCGGTGGGCGCTTGCGTGGGTATGAAGGGTATGCGCGTGCAGTCCATTATTCGCGAGCTGCGCGGCGAAAAGATCGACATTATTGAGTACTCGGAAGAGATCACGACGTTTGCGGAGAAGGCTCTGCAGCCGGCGAAGGTGTCGCGTGTGTCGATCACCGATCTTGGCGAGAAGCAGCTTGAGGTCATCGTGGATGACACGCAGCTGTCGCTGGCGATTGGCAAGAAGGGCCAGAATGTGCGGCTTGCGGCCAAGTTGCTTGGCTGGAAGATCGACATCAAGAGTGAGGAAGAAAAGCGGCAGGAAGTGGAGCAGGCGATGGCCGCGATGACCGGCGGTCCGACGACACCGATCGAGGCTGTGTCCGAGCTTGGCGAGCACGTGCTTGAGAAGCTGATTGCGGCGGGCATTACGACGGTGGAGCATCTTGCGGACATGACCGCCGAGGAGCTGGGCGAGGTTCCAGGTATCGGCGAGAGGTCGGTCGATAAGATTTCGGTTGCGGTGCGGCATTACTTCGGCCAGTACGAAGAGGGCGAGGAGCGCCCGGAGGGTGCCGTCAGCGAGGTTGCGGCTGCGCTTGGCGACAATGCGGCATCTGACTCTTCTGTGTCGCATGCTGAACCGACGGAAGAGGACGGCAAGGCATACGATCCGGCTTCTGACAGCAAGGGCTCTGAGGACGGCGAGGTACTTCTGCTCGCCGAAGATCAGAACGAGCCGGGTGCTGTAGAGGGCGATCTGACGAAGGAGAGTTCCATGAGCAAGACACCGGAAGCGATCATCGCGGAGCGCGGCATCGACGGCATTGAGCCTGTCGAGGTGGGCGAGTCGGCTGACGAGTTACTGGAACGTGAAGAGATCGAAGGCCAGTTTGATGGCTTTGGCAGCGATGCTGATGTGCGCGAAGCGGGCATTGAGACGGATAACCAAACGATGGAAGACCTGGCGGCGGAAGCCGGCGAGTATTCCAACGAAACGATTGACCCGGACGAGAACACCCGTGGTTAGCAGCATGGGTGGCGGCGCAGACCAGCGCGTCGCCACTTACACGTCCGGAATGACTTGCGAAGGCGCGGAAGTCGCGCTTTCGCGCAATAATAGATGTATTGGGATTGAATCCTTCTGGAGTGGAGCTGCCATGAACAGCTAGCAGAGGGTACGGGGTAACGAGGGCGGATGAGTAAAGTACGAATTAATGATCTGGCGCGTGAGCTTGAGGTCAAGAGTAAGAGCATTCTTGACGCGCTTACAGCGGTCGGAGTCACGGAAAAGAAGACCCACTCGAGTTCCATCGAGGAAGACGAGGCGGAGAAGGTGCGCGGCTACCTGACAGGTGGACGCAGTTCTCGCCACGCGCATGGGCAGGAAGCCAAGCCAAAGGTGGATCTGTCGAAGGCTTCGAAGCCCGGCGACGTGATGCGTGCCATTCTGGAACGCCGTCAGGCCGCCGAGCAGGCTGCCACGCGTCCTCCTATTGCGGTTGTTACGCCGCCTAAGCCCGCTGTCGTTGCTGTTGTGCCGCCGCGTCCCGCGGTTGTGCCGCCTTCTCCATCGGTTCCCGCCGCAGTGGTTGTTCCACCGCCAGCGGCAGTTGTTGCTCCGGCAGCGGTTGCCGCGGCACCCGCCCCTGCTCCGGTTGAGCCCGTAGCTGCGGCGCCGGTTGTCGTTGCGCCGCCCGCTCCACCGGCTGCTACAGTGGCGCCGCAGGCACCGCCTGTTGCACCTGTGCGTCCGCCCCAGGCACGCCCGGTGATGCCGACGTTGCAGATTGCCCAGCCGCGCACCACGCCTGCTCCTACTGGTGATGCGCCGCGCCGGATTGTGCCGCAGGCCCGCCAGGCTCCGGTGATTGTGCAGCCTGCTGCGCGTCCGGCGTTGGGTGCACGCCCGCCTGCCGGCGTCGTGGTTCGTCCCGGCGCACCTGCCGGTGATCGCCCGGCGATTGCAAGCACACCTCCGCCTTCGGGCGTTGTGGTGGCTCGTCCTCCGGAAAAGGTGGGTGCTTTTGTTCCGGCAGCGGCGATGGCACCGCCACCTCCGCCACCACCGGTTGAGGCTGTTGCACCGCCGCCTGCACCAGAGTCGCCCGCGGCTCCGCCTCGTCGCGTCATCATGCCGCAGACGGGTCCGCGTCCGACGTACGCCGCGCCGCCGCCGGCTCCTGGCCAGCCGCCGCGCCGTCCTATCTTTCAACGCCCTGGCGGTCCAGTTGGTCCGGGCGGTCAGCGTCCTCCATACGCAGGTGGGCCTGGTGGTAGTGGCAGTGGTGGTCCCGCAGGGCCTGGTGGTCCCGCCGCACGGCGTCCCATGCATCCGACGCGCACGTTCCCTGGCGGGCCTCCTGCCGGTGGTCCGGGTGGCGCACGGCCCGGCTTTGGTGGTCCTGGTGGCCGTCCGGGTTTTGGCGGACCTCGGCCTGGTGGTGGCTTTGGTGGACCGCGGCCCGGTGCTCCTGGCTTAGTTGCTGAGGGCACGCCCGGTGCACAGAAGCCAGGTATGCGTCCTGCGGCCAAGAAAGGCGCGGCGAACAAGAAGCGCTACGAGAAGAGCAAGGAAGGCCCGATGAAGGGCTTTGCGCCGCCGTCGCGGTTTGGCGGTGCGCAGATTGCCATGGGCGAAGCGCCCATTACACGCACGATCACGGTAACGGAAGGCATTACCGTAAAGGACCTGGCTGAGAAGCTGGATCTGCGCGGCAAGGACTTGATCGCAACGCTGCTGATGCGCGGTGTGTTCGTGACCGTCAACCAGTCGCTAGATAACGAACTGGTGAAGTCCGTCGCACGCGCCTATGGCGCCGACGCGCAGATCCAGACGGTGGAAGAGCAGCTGGAGAACGAGGCGATCGAAGGCCTGCTGGAAGATACGAGCGGCATGACCGAGGTGGTGCGTTCGCCGGTGGTTACAGTCATGGGCCACGTCGATCACGGCAAGACGTCATTGCTTGACGCGATTCGTTCGACCGAGACGGACACGGTGGACGTTGCGAGCGGCGAAGCCGGCGGTATCACGCAGCACATCGGCGCATACAAGGTGCATGTCACCAAGCCCGATTCGCCTGCGTTCGGCCGTGAGATCGTCTTCCTGGACACGCCGGGTCACGAAGCGTTTACGCGTATGCGTGCACGCGGCGCCAAGGTGACGGACATCGTCGTCGTGGTGGTTGCAGCGGATGACGGCGTGATGCCGCAGACGATTGAAGCCATTGATCACGCACGTGCGGCGAAGGTGCCGATCATTGTTGCTGTGAACAAGATCGACAAGGAAGGCGCAAATCCTGAGAAAGTAATGCAGCAGCTTGCCGAGCGCGGCCTGCAGCCGGATACATGGGGCGGCGACACGCCGTTTATCCAGGTGTCGGCGAAGAAGAAGATCAACCTCGATGGTCTTGAGGAAATGATCTGCCTGGTTGCGGATACGAATGTGCAGCGCGCCATCCTTGACCGTCCCGCGGTGGGTACGGTGATTGAAGCCAAGCTGGATCGTGGTCGCGGTGTGGTTGCGTCCATTCTGGTGCAGAACGGCACGCTGAAGATTGGCGACAGCTACATCGTCGGCAACACCTTCGGCAAGATTCGCGCCATGTTCGACGATCGTGGACGTGCGATTGTCACGGCTGGACCTTCGACGCCGGTGGAGATTCTTGGTCTGGAGAGCATTCCGGATGCCGGCGATACCTTCATCGTGATGGCGGATCGTGATCGTGCGAAGGAAATTGCACGCTATCGCACGCTGAAAGAGCGCGAGGCTCAGCTTGCGAAGAGCAGCCGCGTGTCGCTGGAAGGTCTTGCAGAGCAGATCAAGCAGGCGGGCGTCAAGGACCTCAACCTCATCCTCAAGGGCGATGTGCAGGGTTCGGTGCAGGTGCTTATCGACAGCCTGCAGCGCATGTCGACGGAGAAGGTACGCGTCCGCGTGCTGCACTCCGGCGTGGGCGCCATTACCGAGAGCGATGTGCTGCTTGCCACCGCGTCGAATGCCGTTGTTATCGGCTTCAACGTGCGGCCGGAGCGCAAGGCGCAGGAACTGGCGGATCAGGACAACGTTGAAATTCGTCTGCACTCGATCATCTATGAGCTGCAGGACGAGATGCAGAAGGCGATGCTTGGCCTGCTGGATCCTGTCTTCCGCGAAAATTATCTCGGCAAGGCAGAGGTGCTCAACGTCTTCAAGATCACGAAGGTCGGGCAGATTGCCGGCTGCGTGGTCCGCGACGGATCGATCCTGCGCAACTCCCAGGTACGCGTGATGCGTGGCACCGAAGAGATGTGGAAGGGCAAGATCTCCAACCTGAAGCGCTTCAAGGATGATGTCCGTGAAGTGACCAACGGCATGGAGTGCGGTATCGATCTGGGTAGCTTCCGCGATGTGCGGGTGGGCGACATGATTGAAGCCTTCTCCACGGAGAAGATGGCAGCGGACTTGGGCGAGAACGTCGCCGACCGCAAGGCCGCTGCGGCCAAGGCAGAGAAGGCAGCCGCCGCAACGGCTGCTGCCAATGCGGAGAACGAACCGGCTACGGTCTAACGTATTTCAGTAAAGCAAGAGAAAGGCCGGGCGTTTGCCCGGCCTTTCTGATTTGCGTTCCTTTTCCTACGCAAGGACGTTCATGTGCGGCGCAAGCTGGGTTGTGACCGGAGCCAAGGGCAGGGGAAGCGTGAACCCAGGGAGTTCTTCGAAGGCTGGGCGTGCAAGCAGGTAGCCTTGCATGAGCCGGATGCCGCACGCACGGAGCGCCCAATATTCCTCGGGCGTTTCCACGCCTTCGGCGATGAGAGTGATGCTCAGCGCATCGCAAAGGGCCTTGAGTGCGCAGAGAATTGTCTGCGCTTTGGGACGTTGGTGCAGATTGCGGATCAGCGCCATGTCGACCTTAATGATGTGTGCGGAAAGGTCGGCGAGAAGCTCGAGGTTTGCAAACCCTGCGCCAAAGTCATCGATGGCGATCTGGAAGCCCTGGCGGTTGTATTCGCGAGCGATGGACTCCAGGTGCACGACGTCTTTTACCCTCTCGTTTTCGGTTATCTCGAAGATGAGGCGATTGGTAGGGAAAGAGAGGTCACGCGCGGTTTTGAGTGTGAGCTGGATGCAGGCAGCGGGGCTATATACCGCGCCGGGCAGAAAATTGATGGACAGGAAGGCGCCGGTGCCGGCCAGACCTAATCGGCTTGCCAGCGTGATTGCCTGGACGCGGCAGTTCTGGTCGAAGCTGTAGAGGTTGTCGCTGTTCAACTGTGCCAGCACGGTGTTCGCGCCTTGCCCTTGAGGACCGCGGACGAGTGCCTCGTATGCAAACACGCGCTCAGCTTCTACGTCAACAATGGGTTGAAAGGCCATGCTGAAGGCCATCGGTTTTGTTACGCCGTCCTTACAGGCAGAGCACGCAGGGATCACGATATGACCTTCTCGTATGCTTTCTTGGGGGACTGTTCTCAGGAATCAGGTAGCAGAACGTTGGTTCCTTATTTTGATTGTTCCCATGTGGTGACGGGACTCCAACCATTGGGGCATAGGTCGCAACTTTTGAGGCATTGTCCGGCAAGCGAATGCGAAAAGGCCGGGCGTGAACCCGGCCTTTCTTTCTGCGGTCGAGGAGTCAGGCGAGGTCGAAGCGGTCGAGGTTCATGACCTTGGTCCAGGCTGCGACGAAGTCGTTCACGAAGGTCTCCTTCGAGTCGGAGGCCGCGTAGACCTCTGCAATTGCGCGGAGCTGCGAGTTGGAGCCGAAGACCAGGTCGACGCGGGTTGCGGTCCACTTGAGTTCTCCGGTTGCGCGGTCAAGGCCATCGAAGTGGCCTTCAGAGGTGGAGGATGCCTTCCACTCCGTCGCCATGTCGAGCAGGTTGACGAAGAAGTCGTTGGTGAGGGTTTCGGTCTGGGTGGTAAAGACACCGTCTTTTGATGCGCGGAAATTTGCGCCAAGGACGCGGAGGCCGCCGATGAGCGCGGTCATCTCCGGCGCGGTGAGGGTGAGTAACTGCGCGCGGTCGATGAGCAGCTCTTCTGCCTTTTGGCTGTGGCCGAGGCGCAAGTAGTTGCGGAAGCCGTCGGCAGTTTGCTCGAGGGGAGCGAAGGACTGGATGTCGGTCTGCTCCTGCGAGGCGTCGGTGCGGCCTGGCGTGAAGGGGACATTGATGTCGTGGCCGGCTTTTTTCGCTGCTGCTTCGACGGCTGCGGTACCGCCGAGGATGATGAGGTCCGCGAGGGAGACCTTCTTGCTGAAGTCCTTCTGGATGCCTTCGAGCGTGGTGAGCACCTTGGCCAGAACCAGGGGCTGGTTAACCTCCCAGTTCTTCTGCGGTTCGAGGCGGATGCGGCTGCCGTTCGCCCCACCGCGCTTGTCGGAGCCACGGAAGGTAGCCGCTGATGCCCACGCGGTGGAGACGAGTTGCGCGGTGGTCAGGCCGGAGGCGAGAATCTTGGCCTTGAGGGCTTCGATGTCGGCGTCGTCGATGAGTTCGTGATCGACGGCTGGGACGCGGTCCTGCCAGATGAGCTCTTCCTTTGGAACAAGCGGGCCGAGGTAGCGCTGGATGGGACCCATGTCGCGGTGGGTGAGCTTGAACCAGGCGCGGGCGAAGGCATCTGCGAAGCGGTCCGGATGTGCCTGGAAGTACCTGCCGATCTTCTCGTAGATGGGGTCGAAGCGCAGCGCGAGGTCCGAGGTGAACATCATGGGCAGGTGCTTCTTGTCCTTGACGTGCGCGTCGGGGATGCGTGCTTCGACATCCTTGGCATACCACTGCCATGCGCCGCCGCTGCCCTTGCCCAACTCCCACTCGTAGTTGTAGAGGTTGTCGAGGTATTCTGCGTCCCACTGGATGGGGTTGGTGGTCCATGCGCCTTCAAGGCCAGAGGAGATGGTGTCCTCGGCGTTGCCCTTGCCGGCGGAGTTCTTCCAGCCGAAGCCCTGCTGCTCGATGGGTGCGCCTTCCGGTTCGGGGCCGACGTACTTGCTGGGGTCGTGCGCGCCGTGGCCCTTGCCGAAGGTGTGGCCGCCGGCGATGAGGGCGAACGTCTCTTCATCGTTCATGGCCATGCGGCCGAAGGTCTCGCGGATGTCGCGTGCGGAGGCGACGGGGTCGGGCTTGCCGTCAGGGCCTTCCGGGTTCACATAGATGAGGCCCATCTGCACGGCTGCGAGGGGGTGATCGAGGTCACGCTCGCCCTGGTAGCGGTCGCTGCCCAGCCAGGTCTTCTCCGTGCCCCAGAAGATGTCTTCCTGCGGGACCCAGACGTCGGCGCGTCCGCCGGCGAAGCCGAAGGTTTTGAGACCCATGGACTCGATGGCGACGTTGCCGGTGAGGATCATGAGGTCGGCCCAGGAGATCTTCTTGCCGTACTTTGCTTTGATAGGCCAGAGCAGGCGGCGGGCCTTGTCGAGGGAGACGTTGTCAGGCCAGCTGTTGAGCGGAGCGAAGCGCTGCGTGCCCATGCCCGCGCCGCCGCGACCGTCGTAGGTGCGGTAGGTGCCTGCGCTATGCCAGGCCATACGGATGAAGAAGGGGCCGTAGTGGCCGTAGTCGGCGGGCCACCAGCTCTGTGAGTCGGTCATGAGGGCGTGGAGGTCAGCGATGACGGCGTCGAGGTCGAGTGTCTTGAACTCAGCGGCGTAGTCGAAGTCCTTGCCCATGGGATCGACGAGCTTGTTGTTCTGCGAGAGAATGCCGAGGTCGAGGCGATCCGGCCACCACTCCATGTTGCGCACGATCTTGCGCGAAGTATGCGTGACTGCGCCGTGCAGGGGGGACTCGGTTTCAGTTGCAGTTTGTTGGGCGGTTGGGCGCTCTCCGCTGATGCCGGTGACCGGGCACTTCATTTCGTCTGACATGCTTGCTCCTTCGTTCTTTACCGCAGGAAGCTTTCCTGCGGCGCTACTGCATTGCTGTTCCAGGATTGCTCCAGCTTCGATCCAATCCCATGTTTATTCAGAAGTGCCGCCGGATGCACGCACGGCATGCTCGACCGCCGGTTGCGCTTCTGCGGGGCTGTTCTGCGAGGTCGAGGAACAGCCTGTGCAAAGTCCCCGGAGGATGAGTTCGTATTCACGCACGACACGTGCGCCGACAGTGCGGGAAGGCGGCGCCGGCACGTCGAACCAGTCCAGATTTTCTACCCTGCCGCAGCGATCGCAGATGAAATGATGGTGCGGCATGCCCTTGAGGTCAAAACGGGCGGAGCGGCCTTCGACGGCGACTTCGCGTACGAGGCCGGCATCGACGAGATCCTTGAGATTGCGGTATACGGTGGCGCGGGAGGAGCGTGGGTCAAGGCGGTTGACGCCGTCGAAGATTTCAGCAGCGGTGGGATGGCCGGGATTCTCCATGAGGAATGCCATAACGCAGTGACGCTGCGGGGTAAACTTTACCCCGTTGGCATCGAGGCGCTGCCTGATCCGTTCGGTATCCATCGCTGCTTCAAGACTCTTTCTCATTTGAGAGTTTGTCAAGTGTGACTGCGGGATGGATTGTCTTAATGGCCCGTTAGGGAGACGGAGTGTAAAGCCTTCTGCTCCTTTCGTATACTGACCGTCTCTGAGGAGATCCAACCATGTGTGTTCTGAATGTACGGCGCGGTGTCATTTGCGTTGTTCTTGCCATGGGCTTAGCGCAGGCCGGTGTCGTGGCTGGTATGGCGCAGGCAGCCACCACTGAGGTGTTGATCGGTGATGCGAAGTCGCAGCCGGAGAGCATGACCGTTGCGCCTGGCGGCGTGCTGATTGTTGGCAGCGCCAGTTCGCCGTTTGTGTACAGGGTGAAGACGGGCGCGGTTGCGGAGAAATTTGTTGATGCTAGCGCCGATGGTCCGGGGACATTCTTCTTTGGCATGCTTGCGGATGCGTCGTCCAACACGTTGTTTACGTGCGAACTGACACCGGTGCCGAACACTGCGCCTGTGCAGCGCCGCACGGCTGTCCGGAGCTTCGATCTTGCCACCGGCGCGCCGAAGATTCGCTGGACGCTGCCCGGTGACAACACGACATGCAACGATTTTGCGGTTGGGCCGGATAAGGCGCTGTACATCTCGGACACCGCGACCGGCAGGATCTACAGGCTGGCAGCAGGCGCATCCACAGCGGAGCTGTTTCTGGAAGCGCGGACACTGATGGGTATCGACGGCATTACGTTCCTGGATGGCGTGATGTATGTGAATAACGTGATCTTCAACAAGCTGTATCGCATACCGGTGGATGCTAACGGCAAGCCTGGGCAGCCTGTCGATATCTGGATGGACCAGCCGGTACGGGGCCCGGATGGCATGCGTGCGGCGCGTGGGAAGCTCTTCGTCGCCGAGAATGGCGGCGGCAAGATACTGGCTCTGACTGTGAACGGCGACAGGGCGAGCGTCACGGTTCTTAAGGATGGGCTGAAGACGCCGACCGGCGTTGAGCCTGCGGGCGACACGCTTTGGTTCACCGAGCGCGGCACCGGTAAGGTCATGTCGATGCCCATGCCTAAGTAGGTTGCGGTGTAAAGCGTAGTACGAGGATATGCAGAGTGGGCTCTGCGTTGCGGCTCCAGCTGCTGTAACACCTTTGTCAACGCACGGGGTTTGCTGCCGCTGGTTGCCGGGCAACTGCTATGATCCCGGCGGGAGCCTACTGATGGAAACCGCAAAACCGAAAGTGCCTGCAGAAGCCATTGAACTGTACAACGAGTTTATTCATGGCGGGATGAGCCGCCGCGCCTTTATGACCCGTGTGCAGGGACTTGCCGTGACCGGCATGGGCGCCACGGCGATGGTTGAGGCGTTGATGCCGAACTATGCGCTTGGGCAACAGGTTTCGAAGACGGACGATCGTATCAAGACGTCGTACGAGACGGTGCCGTCGCCGAATGGGAATGGGAGCATCAAGGGCTACTTTGTGCGCCCGGTCAGCGCTGACTCACGCGAGGCGAAGCCTTCGAAGCTGCCGGGCATTATTGTTGTGCATGAGAATCGCGGGTTGAATCCGCATATTGAAGATATTGCGCGGCGGCTGGCGCTTGCGAACTTTATGGCGTTTGCTCCTGATGGTCTGACTTCTCTGGGTGGGTTTCCGGGGGATGACTACAAGGGCGGCCAGCTGTTTAACAAGATCGATAAGCCAAAGATGGCGGAAGATATGCTGGCTGCGGCGCAGTGGCTGAAGGCGCGACCGGATTGCACGGGGAAGATTGGCACGACGGGCTTTTGCTATGGCGGCGGCATTGCGAATACGCTTGCTGTTCGCATGAGGCCGGATATTGCGGCGGCAGTACCGTTCTACGGCGCCGTGCCACCGGCGGCGGAGATCCCGAAGATCAAGGCTGCGGTGCTTGTGCATCATGGCGAACTGGACAAGAACGGTGCGGCTTCGTGGCCTGCGTATGACGCCGCGCTTACTGCCGCTGGTGTGCCGCATGAGGGGTATATCTATTCCAACGCTGTACATGGTTTTAATTGCGATGCTACCCCCGAGCGTTATAACAAGGCCGCGGCTGACTTAGCATGGGGACGTACGATCGATTGGTTTAATAAGTACACGCGGGCTTAGTTGTTTTGTGTGTTACTCGGGCGTGTCGAGGGTTCGAAGGCGGAATAGCGCGGGCCTTCAGCCCGCAGACATGCGGTACCGCCGACCTGGGGCTTTGCCCCAGGCTATTACAGCGCGCACCTTCAGTGCGCTCTTTTGTGCCTGGGCTGGCGGTGGTGGCTAAGTGAATGCGGCCTAGCAACGGCTTCGTTGCGCACCTTCAGTGCGCTTTTTTGTGCCTAGGCTGGCGGTGGTGGCTAAGTGAATGCGGCCTAGCAACGGCTTCGTTGCGCACCTTCAGTGCGCTGTTTTGTGGCTAGGCTGGCGGTGGTGGCTAAGTCAATGCGGCCCTACCATGGCTTCGTTTTGAATGGGCACACAACAGCCCGGGCTTTCAGCCCACCGGCCCAGATGTTGTCAAACTTGAGTAGTTGCCGTATGTCTAGATCATTGTGAGAGACGTGTGCGGATGAGGCGGCAATGTCGTTTGTACGTGTGCTCCGGGTTGTACAAGGCCGTTGTGAATGACGATGGCCATAACACCGGCTTTGGCTAGGACTTGGTTCGCTGCGTCGCGAGCGATGACTTGCTTGAGCAGGCCGGGTTGGAAGCGTTCGATCTGCGAGCAGGGGCTACGCAGGCCAGTAAGTTCGACGATGGCTTCGTCGCCTAAGTGCAGCTGCGTGCCGAGGGGCAGGCTGAGTAAGTTCATGTTACGCGTGGTTATATTTTCGCCTAACTGGCCCGGCTTGAGATCGAAGCCCGCGACGGCTAATTCGTCGAGCAGTTCGGACTGAATGAGGTGAACCTGCATGCGATTGGGTGCGAGCGGGTTGCGGCGTTTGAGATAGATGTGCTGCACGGTGGTCCCGCAGTGTGCATCGCCTGCAACGCCCTGGCCTGCCAGCAAGCGGATTGCCGGTTGCGGTTGTTTGCTGAAGCGGTGGCGAGGACTGCTGCAGACCGCGACTACGAAGCCGTTACTCATATTGTCGGCGATGGGCCGTAGTCGAGTTCGTCGGCCTGGGCGATGATGCTGCCGGCGATGTCAGCTTCGCCGGCGGGGGTAGCGCGGCACTGCAGGGTGCGATTGCCGCCTGCGGCGCTTAGCAGACAGGCGAGCGGCACGTCCTGCATCAACTCAACCGCGGTATGCATACTTAGAAGACTACTCCTGAGGCGAGATTACACGTTGAACTTAAAGAACAGGATATCCCCGTCCTTGACGACGTATTCCTTGCCTTCGGAGCGCAGCAGGCCTTTTTCCTTGACGGCTTGTTCGCTGCCGAGGCGGAAGAGGTCTTCGCAGTTGTAGGCGTCGGCTTTGATGAAGCCGCGCTCGAAGTCGGTATGGATGACGCCTGCGGCGCCGGGAGCTTTTGTGCCTTTGCGGATGGTCCACGCGCGGACTTCCTGCACGCCTGACGTGAAGTAGGTGATGAGACCGAGCATGCGATAGGCGGCGTGGATGAGGCGGGTGAGGCCTGGCTCGCTGAGGCCCATGTCTTTCAGGAATTCGTTACGCTCTTCGGGTTCGAGTGTGGCGATTTCGGCTTCGAGCGCGCCGCAGATGCGGACGACTTCGTTGCCTTCTTCTCTTGCGCGCTGCTCAACGGCTGCCGTGTGGACGTTGCCGTCCTTGAGGCCGGCTTCGTCCACGTTGGCGACGTAGAGTGTGGGCTTCATGGTGATGAGGTGCAGGTCGCGGACGAGCGGTTTCTCTTCGTCGGTGAGGTCGGCGGAGCGTGCGGGCTTGCCAGCGTTGAGCGCTTCAAGGAGCTTGGTGAGCGCGCTGAACTCGTTCTTGATCTTGCTGTCCTGCGAGGTGCGCGCGAGCTTCGCGGATTTTTCGTGGCGGCGTGTGACCGTGTCGAGATCGGCGAGCATGAGTTCGGTGTTGATGACGTCAATGTCGGAGATGGGATCGACTTTGCCGGCGACGTGGATGATCTCGTTGTCTTCGAAGCAGCGGACGATGTGGAGTGTGGCATCGGTGGAGCGGATGTTGGCGAGGAACTGGTTGCCAAGGCCTTCACCCTTGCTGGCGCCCGCGACGAGGCCGGCGATATCGACGAACTCCATGACGGTGGGAACGATGCTGTGCGGCTTGACGAGGGCGACGATCCTGTCCTGCCGTTCGTCTGGCACGGGGACGATGCCGACGTTGGGTTCGATGGTGCAGAAGGGGTAATTGGCGGCGACTGCCTCAACCGAGGTGAGTGCGCTGAAGATGGTGCTTTTGCCCACATTGGGCAAACCGACGATTCCTACGTTCAATGCCATGGCGTCTTCTATTGTCTCGCGAAGCAGGAGACGTGGCGAATCTACAGAAAAGCAGAACGCGAAGGACGCAACGGTATTCGCGAAGGGCGCGAAGGGTGGATGTCGCGGGGGCTTCTTAGCGCTGGAGAGCCGCGATTGGGGCTGCGAAGGCTCCTGCGGTATAAATGATTAAGTACCCGAACAATCTTATTTCATCTCGCGGTTCGCTGCAGCGTGTCCCTGGCGGCGTACGGCGTGTCGCATCATGGAGGTATTGATGGATCGTCGTCTATTTTTGCAAGGTTCCAGTGCGCTGGCCGGGCTTGGGCTGTTGAACGGTTGCGCGAAGCATGTTGCAGCTCCGGTGATGGCTGCTGGTACTGCACCCGCATTGCCTTTCTATGACATGCCGAGCAATATTGTGCCGATCCGTGCGGATCTGGATCGCATCTTTCGCATTACGGTTTGTCTGCGGCCATTTCGCGCGGCTGGTCCGCGGCTGGATGTGGTGAAGGTGGGCGACAAGACGGTGGTGACGAATTACGGCCATGGGGGCAGTGGCTGGTCGCTGTCGTGGGGATCGGCCGATGTGGTGGTGCGCAAGGCGATGGAGGCTGCTCCGGGTGTGAAGGATGTTGCGGTAATCGGTGCGGGTGCGCTTGGGCTTACGGCTGCGCTGACGGCGCAGCGCATGGGCTATAACGTGACGATCTACGCGAAGGAGCGCGCGCCGTACATTCGATCGGTGCGTGCTACGGGTTCGTGGACGCCGGACTCGCGCGTTTCGTTGACGACGGATGCTCCGCCTGAATTTGCTGCGCTGTGGGAGCGCATGGCTCGTACGTCGTGGACCATGTACAACAGCTATCTTGGCACTGCCGGATCGCCGATTGAGTGGACGGATCGCTACCAGCTCTCTGACACGGAGCCGCGCAATCCAAATGCGCCGCCTGATCCCAACATGCCTACTGCTCCGGCACGTGAAAAGCCGCAGCATGACTTTGCCCGCTATAGCAGCCGCATTGCAGACCTCGGCCCCAAGTCGCAACTCATGCCTCCGGGCTCGACACCGTTCCCGACGAAGTATGTGCGGCGTAACTCGTCAATGACTTTCAATGTTGCCGGGTATTCGAAGCAGTTGATGCAGGAGTTCTTTATTGCGGGCGGCCGGATGGAGTACCGCGAGTTTCATACGCCGAATGAGTTCAGCACGCTGCCGCAGCCGGTGGTGATCAGCTGTACGGGCTATGATTCACGCGCGCTGTGGAGCGACGAGAGCGTGGTGCCGGTGCGAGGACAGATTGCATGGCTTATTCCGCAGGAGGGCGCGCAGTACGGCATTGGCTATAAGGGCCTGAACATGCTGGCACGGCGCGACGGCATTGTGATGCAGCCGAGCACCGGCGGTGAAGACGAAGGCTGGAACGACACGAATGAGCAACCGGATCGTGCTGCGGCCGAGGCTGGGGTGAAGATTCTGCAGGAGCTGTATGCGCGCATGGAGCCGATCATTGCGAAGCGTGGGACGGCTATCAAGGCTTGATGCTGCGTGACTTAGTACGGTAGCCGACACAATGAATTGCACCGAAGGCGTGGCAACTATGCCACGCCTTTTCTCTTCCAATCCGTGAGCAGTCAATGCTGTGAGTGGCGTTGACACCGAGATACACGGAGGAATTAGAAATGGCGTTAATGGATGTGTTGCTGGACGAAATGCGCGATCTATACAGCGCTGAAAATCAGTTGGTGAAGGCTTTGCCGAAGATGGCAAAGGGTGCTGTTGACCCGTCCGTGAAGTCGCTCCTTACGAATCACCTGGAAGAGACTAAGGGGCAGGTACTGCGGCTCCGTGAGGCATTCGAGGTTTTAGGCAAGAAGCCGACGGGCCAGCACTGCAACGGCATGGAAGGCCTGATTGAAGAGGGCCAGGATGCGCTTGAGAAGGATGAAGAGGGTGCGAACAAGGATCTCGGCATCTGCGGTGCGAGCAGTCGCGTGGAGCATTACGAAATCGCCGGGTACACCACGGCGATTGGCATTGCGAAGGCCCTGGGGCAGAAGCAGATCGTTGACCTACTGAATCAGAACCTTGCCGAGGAAGTGGCTGCGGCAAAAGCAATCTTTGCAGGCACCAAGCCGCTGCTGAAGGCAGCGCTGTCCGAGGGCGATCCGACGGAAGACGAGGAAGAGAAGAAGCCCAAGAGCGCCAAGGAAAAGACCAGCGAGAAGAAGAGCAAGGACGATGAGAAGAAGGCTTCTTCGTCCATTTCGAAGAAGTAGTTCTGCGCCAGCATGACAAGGCCTTTGCCAAATGGCGAGGGCCTTTGTCGTTTTCCTGGCGTCCTATGAGTGCGGATGTGTTTGGATCATCCCGCGGGAGGGATGCCAGAATGCGTTTGAGGCCTGTGTTATCACCTGTTTTAGGAATCGTAGCGCTTCTTTGCGGCTCGGTGCTTACGAGCCATGGACAGGCAGGTTGCACGATGGAGCGCGAGGAGCACTTCCGGTGCGATCGCGATGCGTTTGAGACGAAGCTGGCGGAGGCGAAGGTGATTCGCGTCGACGCTCCTCGCGCGGACCTGTTTGCGAAGGACCGTACGGAGCAGCTGGTTGCGAAGCTGGGCAAGCAGGTGGCTGGGCCGGATCAACGAGCGGACCTTACGTTTGAGGTAGCGGCGGTGGATCGTAACGGCAGGATGGACTTTGGACCGCATGACATTCCACTGGCGCGGCTGAATGTGTATGACCCGGAGCATCACCTTGTGTGGGTGGAGACGCTGGATGGCCAGGCGGAGATTCCGTGGACGGCGGATGTGATCGAACTGCTGAAGCGGTTCCAGGCGGACGTTGCCGGCAGCAAAGTTTGATGTGAAGCCGATACGGGGCTTACGTTTGCTTGGTAGGCTCGTCACTGCGAGTGCGTGTACTCAAAAAGGAGCCGCGATGAAGAAGCTGGTAGTGGCAGTGGCGTTGGTGTTTGGTTGTTGCCTGGGCGTGGCAGCGCATGCGCAGGCTATGGGCAGCATGCAGCAGGACGGTCCGGAAGACAAGAGCAAGCGGCCGAGCCCGCCGCGCGAAGCGAACGTGGATTTGAAGGGCAAGAAGATTCATATCGAGTACGGCGCACCGAGCCTGCGTGGCCGCAAGGCTCTGTGTAGCGAGTTGATGCCCTGCGATATGTGGTGGCGCACGGGGGCGAACGAGGCCACGACCTTTGAGACCACCGGTGACATGATGGTAGGTACGCTGAAGGTGCCTGCTGGTAAGTACACGCTGGTGACGCTGCCGTCGAAGGGGACTTGGCAGCTGGTGATCTGCAAGCACACGGGGCAGTGGGGCACGGAGCGCTTTGAGGCGGATGATCTTGGTAAGACGGCAATGATGAAGGGCACGCTACCGTCGCCGCAGGAGATGATGTCAATCTCGTTTGAGAAGACTGCCGGGGCGAAGACGCAGCTGCATGTGACGTGGGAGACGACGGATGTGTGGGTGCCTGTGACGGCGGATGATCACGGCAGCCTGAAGACGGAAGGCCCCGGTGCTCACTTTCAGCCGTTGACAGCTTTTAAATAACTGTCCTGCCGGACGGGCCCGCTACGCGCGGGGCGGGTGCTCACGCACCTCTTTACTGCTTCGCTCGCCCCCTCCCGATGGTCGGGATCAACCTTTTCATGCCGACCAACGGAAGGCCCCACGCGAAGCAGTAAAAAGGCGTTCAAACGCCCGCGCCGCGCGTAGCGGACCCGTCTGGTAAGACATAGTCTTTAATGTCTACAGGAGTCTTCCCAATGGATGTGGCACGGGTGCAGGCGGCGTTGCGGGATGCGGGTTTGGATGGGTGGTTGTTTTACGACCATCATGTGCGTGACCCGCTGGCGTACGGCATTCTTGGGCTTGATCCGCATGCGCACATTACGCGACGTTGGTTCTACTTCATCCCCGCGACGGGCGAGCCGCGCAAGCTCAACCATCGCATTGAGAGCGGCAAGCTGGATACGCTGCCGGGAGAGCGTGTGCTTTACAGCACGTGGCAAGAGATGGAGTCGTCGCTGGAGACGATGCTGCAGGGTGCGACGAAGATTGCCATGCAGTACTCGCCGCGCAATGCCGTGATGTATGTGGCGATGGTGGATGCAGGCACGATTGAGGTGCTGCGGGGCATGGGCAAGGAGATCGTTTCATCGGCTGACCTTGTGAGCCAGTTTGAGGCGGTGCTCTCCGAGCATCAAGTAGAAACGCACTACATTGCGCAGCGGAAGATTGACCGCATTCTGGAGGATGGCTGGCGCGAGATGGGCGCGCGCGTGCGCGGCGATCGTGGTGTGAATGAGTTTGAGATGGTGCAGTGGCTGCAGGGCGAGCTCGCCAAAGAGGGTCTGGTTTGGGAGCATGGGCCGAATGTGAGTGTGGGCGCTAATGCTGCGGATTCACACTATGAGCCGGTTGCGGAGAAGGCTTCGAAGATCGAGCGCGGATCGTTTGTGCTGATCGATATCTGGGGCAAGTTGAAGGACGATCCTGCAGCGGTTTGGTACGACATTACTTGGACTGGCGTTGCGGATCGTGATCCTACTTCATTGGAAGGCACTGTCTTCACAACGGTTCGTGATGCGCGTGATGCAGGGATTCGGTTGGTGCAGGAGCGGTTTGCTGCAGGCACTCCGGTAGCGGGTTGGGAGCCGGATGCTGCTGCTCGTGCGGTGATTGTGGGTGCGGGGTTTGGTGAGTGGTTCACGCATCGGACGGGGCACAACATTGGGACGGAGCTGCATGGAGCGGGTGCGCACCTGGATAACTTTGAGACGCATGATGAGCGGCTGATTCTGCCGATGACGTGTTTCTCGGTTGAGCCTGGGATTTATCTGCCGGCGGGGCCGGAGTGCTTTGGCGTGCGGAGCGAGATCGATATGATCACGCATCCTGGGAGTGCGGTTGTGACGGGGAAGATTCAGCGGGAGTTGGTTAGGATTTAGCGCTGCTGTCCATGTGGCGCGATTTATGCTGACTCACAAGGAGCGATCGTGCGTCAGCTGTTCTTCATCATTGCCTGCTTTGTCGTGATGATCGGTGCGGCGTCTGATTTGTACACGACTGCAGCCATTTTCGCAGAGCCTATCAACCATGTGTACGCGTTAGATACAGCCGACTGGATATCCCGCGTGGTTCTTTGCTGCGCCTGGACATGTATTCCTGTCGGATTGATCTTAATATTTATCCGCAAGTTTTCCGTGGTTGGACTTGCACTCTCCACTGTCGGTTTTCTGTTAGCCATCGCATTGTTGGAATTTGATCTGCGTTTTCCTCATCGGATTGCGTGGGACGTGGTAAACAGCCGGGACTTTGAGGTTAGCTATGTGCTTTTATTCCTGGCAGGCATTCGCTGTTCGTACCTGATCTTTCGCCGGATGCGCTATCAACAGTATCTGTGACTTCGCCGCTGCACTGGTATCATCGGTAACGGAATGGCAGCTACACAAACGACCGTTGTGCCGGTGCGGCACAGTACACTTTCGCCTACGCTGATCTTGATCGCGGGATGGCTTGTGCCTGGGCTTGGGCATTTGTTGTTGAAGAAGCCGGTGCGGGCGGCGTTGCTGTTTGTGTCGATTGCGGCTATGTTTTTTATCGGCATGGGGCTGCATGGCAAGGTGTACTCGGCCACGAATGGCGACATGCTGGACCTGCTTGGGTTTGTAGGCGAGATGGGTTCGCCGCTGTTCTATGTCATCGCGCATGCGATTGGCATGGGCGGCGTGGCGCTGACAGATACGCTGAGCGACTATGGCAGCAAGTTTGCCGTGGTTGCCGGGCTGCTGAACGTGATGGCCGCGGTGGATGCGCAGTCGCTGGCGAATGGGCGAAAGGCGGGTCTGTAATGCTGTCGCATTTTTCCGCGCTGCTGGTGTATGCCTTCTTTGCCTCGGTGGTCTTCGGGATCACGCAGCGGGCTGAGCCGAAGATGATGATCCGGTTTGGAGCGTATTGCTTTGGGCTGTTCATCGCCGCGGCGATCGTGGTCAGCTGGGGCATGTATTTCATCAAGCACTAGGTACTTCATGCCGTTCTCGACGGCACTTCGTGCAGTTCTCGACGCCGTCGGCGTGTTGGGCCAGCCATGGGCGAGGCTTGGAAGCTTGTTTCACCCAGGCGGTCTGTGGTCTGAGTACCGACAGGTGCCTAGATCAAGGTCTGCCGCGGGACGCCCGGGGTCTCGCCTGGCGGCGCACTGGTGGGCGCTTGGCTAGGATGGTCATGGTCTGAGTACGTCCATTTTCGGCAGATCTCGTAACACTCACAGGCGACGTTCAGGATGGCTGGGCGATCGAGGATCTGGATGGTTCCCCGGCTTTGGCGGAGGAAGCCGCGACTGGCGAGCGGACCTACGATGGCGGAGACGGTTGTGCGGCGGGTTCCGATCATCTCTGCCAGGTATTCCTGTGTCATGTGCAGGGTGTCGGATTCGACGCGGTCGCAAGCGGTCAGCAGCCAGCGGGAGAATCGATTTGGCGCCTGATGGCGAAGGTTGCAGGCGGAGATCTGCGCGGCGATATTCATCTGGCTCTGTATGGCGCGCAGAATGGTATTCCTCAACTCGGACGAGACCTGGAATAAGCGCAGGAGGGTTTGTCTCGGCACCTGCAGTCCGTCACCTGCGATCTGGACGACACAGTCCGGGTGGCTTGCTTCGGGGCCGAGCATGGTAGCAATGCCGGTCAGGCTTTCGCTGCCTAACATGCCCACTTCAGAGGGCGATCCGTCCTTCATGGTGACGACGAGTGAGGCCATGCCGGACGTAAGGAAGACCAGATTTGCCGGAATACGGCCACGGTGGACAAGAATCGTTCCCAGGGCCAGTGTGCAGGGTCTAGCAGCCGCGTAAATCTCCTCGCGCAGAGCTGGCGAGAACATATCAAGGGTGGAGTTACCGGTGAGCTCCATGGGGGGTCTCGCTTTCTGCGTCGCAAGAAGCACCAAAGGGCGCGCTGGCCACGGCTATGTCCGACAAGAGACTTACACACCTGCATGCGTAAGCTTTGTACGCTACCGGACAGATGGGATTTTGACTGGTGAGTCAGCCTGTTCTTGACCCATACGCGTGCTCAAATGAATCTTGATTTTGAACAGGTCACATACGGTAGATAACATCTACAGCGCTCCGCATCAGCTGCGGGTACGCGTCCAGATGTTGGCGCAGAAGCTGAGGCGCTCCTGGAAGCCCAGGCTTTGGTAGAGCTTAAGGGCGGGTGTGTTGGATTCGGTGACCGTGAGGGTGATGGCGCTGATGTTTTTGGCGGCGAGTTGCGTGGCTGTGTGGCGTAGCAGCATGCGGCCGAGGCCGTAGCCACGGCGGCGGGGAGCGATGCAGATCTGAGTGATATGTGCTACATCGGGCTCGACGCGGGAGACGAGTGCAAGAGCTTCGAGCTGGCCGCTGCGTTCGTCGCGGATGACGAAGGAGTTCTCCGGATCGAAGACACCGCAGCCGGGAAAGCGCACGATGTTGTGCAGGAAGCGGAGCGAGCCCTGGACGCTGCGGTACTGATCGTTGATATGGGCGTCGCCGTGGTGCTGGTAGCAGCGGTGGATAAGGTCGCCGGCGGGCTGGTAGTGGATGGGTGTCCAGCGGACAAGCTTGAGGCTGGCGGGTAACGCTGGCAGCGGTTCTTCGGGGCGGCGGACGAGACCGTTTTCGGGCAGGAGCTCGCGGGGGTTGGGGAGTTCGACTTCCATGAAGAGGCGGCGATGCATGGCGAAGTTGTATTCCCCGAAGGGTTCCTGGAGGGTATCGCTTTCGAGGAGGAGCTGGGATTCGACGCGGTCAACGCCGGGGGTGTGCTGGAGCATAGGCAGCAGGTGGTTGAGGAGGAGGATTTCAAGTTCTCGTGCCTCGTCCCCTATTGCGAAAACATCGCCGACAACGGCTTTCTGGGTTTCGTACACGGAGAAGCAGTAGCCGCGGATGATGCCAGTGGAGCGCTCGACGGCAACGAAGCCGGGGAGGATGCGGGAATCGAGATAGCTCAGGAGCAGTTCGATGGATTGGGTGTAATTCCAGCGGAGGCGCTGCTGCCAGAGGCGTGCCTCTTCGTCGAGCAGCGAGCGCAGGTCGCGGCCGATGAACAGACGTAAGTCGCGAATGTCATAACGGTCCAACACAGTTTGCGGCGCGTACCCAAAGGCAAGGGTATCGCTTTGAGCGGGTTGTGGCGGGTGAAGTGGCAATGGGGTATCTTGCTGGCTTCTGGTGAGCGCGATGGCGCGGGCCTTCAGCCCGCATGTTTGGTCGGCAATTCTACCTGGGGCTTTGCCCGAGGCTATTACAGCGCGGGCTTGCAGTCGAGTACGTGCGCGTTCCCTTCGAATGCTGGGCGACGGTGCTGTAATTTGTTACCGCTTGCGCTAACGGGTGTGTGGCGGCGCCCTCTGGGACTGAGTTGACGGACCGGCTTACATGCAGATCTCCTTCGCTTCGCTGCGGGATGACAAGCATTAAACGCTGCGGGATGGCAATGGCAACGCTGGGCGGAGATCAGAAACGTTTATTGGATGGCGTCGACTTTGTAGACGGCTAGGCCTTGCCAGTCGTTGAGGAAGAGGAGTTTGTAGTGGCGCATGGGGAGCAGGCGGGTGAGAGTGTAGGTGTCCTCAGATTTGAGGACGAGGATGTGTTCTTCGTTGGGAATGCCGGTGATGACGGATTGCTTCTCGGTTGCGGACTCTTCCTGAACGTAGTGGCGGAGAGGCTGGTTGCGGTAGAAGCAGAGGCCGTAGTCGGCGTCGCGGCGGATGTGGTGGGTGACGAGGAGTTTTACACCGGGAGCGACGGTGGCGATCTGCTTTGCGAGGGGGCGCGCGGAGTAATTGGCGTCGAGCAGCCAGCCGTTGTTATGGAGCAGGAAGAAGAGCAGGCCCATGACTGGGACGATGGTGAGCGTGCGAATCCACTTGAGGCCGAGGCGCTGGGTAAGGAGAACAATACCGGCGCCGCAGAGAATGGCCGTGATGAGGGCGAAGGCGAGTGTCTTCGCGGACGGGATCATGCGCTGGTAGACCATGTACTGCGGGCAGAGCAGCAGAACGAGGGTGAGGATGCCGCACATGACGCCGTGGGATACGAGCTGCCAACGTGGTAATCCACCTGCCTGGCGGACACGGTTCAAGTAGTCGCCGGTGAGGATGGTGATGGGCGGGATGGATGGCAGGATATAGCCGGGGAGCTTTGATCCTGAGAACGAGAAGAAGACGATGGGGAAGATGGCCCAGAGGACGAGAAATTCGGGGAAGGCGTCCCCTGCGCGGCTGTGGCCGAGGTAGCGGGAGGGTTTGTGGCGGACGCGCCATTCTGCTGCGGCGATTTGAGTGGCATCCCAGAGTGCACGAAGGGCGAGGACAGTCCAAGGCATGAGCGCCAGCAGCAAAACGATGAGGTAGTAGAAGGGGTTCTGGTGGTGCTGGTAGCGGTTGGTGGCGAAGCGCTGCAGGTTCTGCTCGAAGAGGAAGAACTTGTAGAAGGTGGGGTTGCGGAGCTGGACGGCGATGAACCACGGCAGAACGATGACAAGGAAGAGCGCCAGGCCGGGTAGCCAGATCATGCGGCGAAGGACGGACCACTCGCGCCTTAAGCCGAGGAAGAGCAGGATGATGGCGGCTGAGAGGAAGATGGCTACAGGGCCCTTGGCAAGGGTGGCGAGCGCGCCGAAGAAGTAGAGGTCGAAGAGCCAGAATTTCTTGCCGGTCTCGTACCAGGCGTACCAGCCGAGCATGGCCATGCAGAAGGGTGCGGCGAGCTGCATGTCAGTCGATGCGCCACGGGCGAACGCGATGACGGCAGCGGCAGAGGCGGTGATGAGGGCGGCGTCAAGGTGTCCGCCGGGGCGGAAGCGCCGCATGTGCAGGAAGATGAGGAAGACGAGGGCGAAGGCGCCGGTGGATGAGGGCAGCCGGGCGACCCAGTCGGCCTTGCCGAACTCCTTGTAGAAGCTCATGGTGCGCCAGTAGTAGAGGGCCGGCTTCTCAAGCCAGGGGTGGCCGTAGAGGATGGGTGTGATGGTACCGGCTTCGGCACAGTCGAAAGAAGCTTTGAGGTCTTTGAGGCGCAGGGAGTGCGGCCATACTTTTGCGCCGAGCCGGTGGCATCCTTCGGAGTGCTGCGCGAGCATTTCGACGGCGATCTGGGCGTAGCGTGGTTCGTCGGCGCCTACGAGGCCGATGTCGGGGCTGGAGATGACGAGCTTGCCCACGCGCGAGGGAACGAGACCGTAGAAGAGGAGCAGAGCGGTAACGACGCAGAGGACGACGAGTTCACGTGTGCTGGCGGCGGCTTCCGTGTCGAACCAGGCGCGCCATTGGCTACGCGGGGGCTCGGCCACGGTGGACGGTGGCACGGCGACAGGCGCCGGAACAGGCTTTGCCGCCCGGCCGATGGTAGGAAAGGTGCTCAACGGTGTAATTCGTCGTTAGGCAATGCGTGCTGGCCTTTTCTAGTGGCCGAACCTGAGGCTATCAGAGTTGGGTTGGGATCGCGCCCATGGAATATTTCAACGGATTCGCGGTGTGAAGCGCCATTTCGTCTGCGACGCGGGCGACTTCACGCTCGAGCGGTTCCAGGACCTGCGTGATGGCACGGTCGAGAGGACCGGCGAGGGTGCAGCCGGCAGCGTTGCGGTGTCCTCCGCCGCCACAGCGTGAAGCGACCATGGAGACATCCACATTTGATTTAGACCGCAGCGAGGTGCGGAAGGTTTGAACGGTACCGGGCATCTCGCGAAGAAACGCGGCGGCTTCGACGCCTGCGATGGAGATGAGGTAGTTGACGGTGCCTTCGGAGTCTTCGTCGGTGGCAGAGAGCGTTTCGAGGTCAGCCTGGGTGATGTAGGTCCAGGCGACGGAGCCGTGGATCTTAAGACGGGAGAGCGCTACACCGAGCAGGTGAATGCGCGCGGCGGGTACGGAGTAGAGAACATCGCGCGCTACGCTGTCGGCCTTTGCGCCGAGGTCGATGAGTTCATGGGCGAGGGTGAAGGTATCGGCTGAAGTGCCCGGATAGGTGAACGAGCCGGTGTCGGTAAGCAATGCCGTGTAGAGGCATGTTGCGATGGCGGGCGTGACCTGAACGCCCATCGCGCGTGCGATCTGGTAGACCATGGCGGCGACAGCGGAGGCATCGGGGTCGATCCAGTTGACTGCGGCGAAATGGCAACCGGTGAGGTGGTGGTCGATGTTGATGAGCGGGATCGACTGGAGGCCGTGGATGCCGGTGCGAAGGATGCCGTCGCACTCGAGGATGACGGCAACATCGTAAGCATTGGGATCAATGGCCTGAGTTTCTCGGATGCGCTGCACGCCCGGCAGTGTGCGATAGACGGCTGGAACGGCGTCGGCAAGGACCATATCGACGCTCTTGCCGAGTTGCTGCAGCACGGCTCCCATGGCCAGGACGGAGCCGACCGCGTCGCCGTCAGGGCGAGCGTGGGAGACAACGAGGAAGCGATGGCATTGCCGGAACGTGGCGAGGATAGCGTTGAACGCCTGGATGTCCTCTGGCGTTACATTTTCGCTGCCGGCAATCTGGGGAAGACTGGTCAAGAGGAGCGCGCCTCGCTTTCGCTGGAGTTCTTTCGCCCCTGCCGCTTTCTCATCCGCGTCAAGAGCGTGTCCATGCGTGCGTTGATCTTCTCGGAGCGGTCAATGTGGAAGGCGAGTTCGGGCAGGTGACGGACGCCGAGACGCTCCAGCAGAACCCCGCGGATGTAGCCGCGCGCGGCCATGAGGCCCTTGAGGGTGCTCTCTTCTTCTGCCTCGTCCCCGGTTACGGCGATGTAGACGTGGCCGCTTTTGCCGCCGGGTTCAAGGGCGACCTCGGTGACAACGGTGGAGCCGATGCGGGGGTCGTTCAACTCGCCATCGATGATGACGGAGATCTCTTCGCGCAGGGTTTCCTGAACGCGATTGCGGTGATGCTCTCTTGCGCGGTGCTCCGGCATCGTTGGATCTGTCCCCTCTGACAGTTCAGAATACCAAACACCCTTTCGTGGATGTTTGATGTTGATTTTCTTTAAGAAGTGGCTAGTTTTTGCGTTCCGGACGGACGGAACAGGCGTATAGGCAAGTGAGCGGGGAGCTGGACCGAACGAAGTGACCGTGAGTGAAGACGAGTTCCGAACGCTGGTGGATGGGCACAGTTCCATGGTCTATTCCGTGGTGGTGCGTCTACTGGGCGATCCCGGGTTGGCGGAAGAGGTAGCGCAGGACGTATTCCTGGAGCTACATAGCTGGTTGCCTCGGCTGGAGAGCACGGATCATGTGCGGCATTGGTTGCGACGCGTGGCGACGCATCGCGCGACGGATGCGTTGCGGCGGCGGAGGGTCCGGCCGGAGGGGCAGTCGGAGGAGTTTGAAGTGAAGCATGACCGGCCTGCGGAGGGTGCAGGTAGCGATCGGTCGCCGATGAGCACCGCGATGGAACGGGTGATGATGTCGTTGCCGGAGTCGCAGCGGACGGTGCTGGTATTGCGGTATGGCGAGGATTTGACGCCGGAGGAAATTGCCCGTACCACCGGCGACCCCGTGGCAACGGTGAAGAGTCACCTGCAGCGTGGGTTGCAATTGCTGCGTCGTAAAGGATCTGTGGTGTTGAAGGAGTACGTCCGTGGATGAGATGGAGTTGAGTCCGAGGGAAGCGGAAGCGATTGAAGCGGAGTTACGGCAGGGGTTGCGGCACGTGCCGGCTCCGGCCGGCTTTACCGATCGCGTGATGGCGCGTGTCGCCGAGCGTGAGGCTGCGCGGCAGGTGCGTTCGTCGAAGATGGTGGCGTTTGCCGGGCTGCATCGCAATGCAGGTGTGTGGACTTCGATTGCCGCGGCGCTGGTGCTGGCAGTGGGCGGGAATGTGATGTACACGCGGCATGTTCGCCAGGAGCGCGAAGCCGCGCAGGTGCAGGCGCAGATGGACCTGGCGATGGAGTTGACCGGTCATGCGCTGGACCAGGTGCAGGGCAGTCTGGATAAGAGTCCGGCAGGGCAGTTGCTGAACAGTTTAGGTAAGTAAGTACGTGCGGTGAGAAAGAAAGAGGGTACGCGCATGACGAAGATGAGCTGGACATTCTGGAACGCGGCGGCTTGCGTCGTGCTGTTGACAGGAACCGCGCAGGCGCGGACGATGCGGCCGGTGGAGGGCTCGCAGCCCGCACCCGCGGTGTACCTGGGCGATGGGCAGACGCATGACGATCTGCTGGACGGCCTGGATAAGCTGGGCGCGGCCGCCAAGGAGAAGAACGAAGTCAACCTGGACAAGAACATGATGGCGTTGACTGCGGGCCGCAAGGGCGGACGGTACTCCGATCTTTCGTCGAAGATGGACCTGATTACGGTGCGGAACTATGAGTTCGCCAGCAAGGGCATGTACTCGAAGGGCGACCTGGATGTGTTGCGGAAGAAGCTGGACAGCAATGGGTGGTCGCACATTGTGCGGAGCGAGAGCGACGGCGAGACGAACGACATTGCAGTGAAGGCGACGCCGGACGGGTACATCAGCGACATGGTGATCCTGAGCGCCGAGTCGAAGGAGTTGAATATCGTGCATCTGCGTGGGCATTTCCGGATGGAAGATGTGAATGGCGCGATGGGCGCGACGATGGGGATTTCGCACGGTGCGGGTGCAGGTGCGATGGGCATGTTGGGACAGCTCGGGGCGGGCAGCAGCTCGCACAGTTCCAGTTCGAGCGGCACGCATTCCACGTCTGCGCCGCCAGCTCCACCTGCGCCGCCGGCTCCTCCGGCGCCATCGCGATAGCGGTTTACCCTCGTTACCACAGGCCATGCGATTTCATCTCGCGTGGCCTTTCTTTTGTTAGTCGAGGAAGTCGGTCTGGGTGTCGAGGATGGTGGCTCCGAGGCCTGCTCCAAGGCGGGAGACAGCGTCTTCCACTTCGTGAAGCTGGCCTTCGAGGTAGCTGCGCGAATTGTGGATGGCCGCTACGCCTAACGTTGCGCGGTTCCAGAGCGGGGCGGCGCCTTCGAGCTCGGCGACGGAGATGTTGAAGCCGTTGCGGAGCTTGTCCTTGATGGAGCGGACGACCTGGCGGCGGTCCTTGAGGGACTGCGCGTGCTCGATGGCGAGTTCGATGATGAGGGTTGCTACGGGCATGGTGGACTTTACGCAGAAGGGCCACGCGTGGTGCGTGGCCCTCGGTTGTGGCGCGCTTAGCGCAGGCTTACAGCCCGCCCGCATATGGCTAGGACAGGGAATGAAGGTACTTGTAGTCAACTTCCGCTGCCTGGATGGCGGGCATGCGGGAGTATGGGCCTTCCTGCTCGACGAAGATGTGTTCGATGCCTTTGCCTTTAACGCTGGCAAAGATCTCTTTGTAGTTGACGACGCCCTGGCCGATCTCAGAACCCTTGGGCGTTTCGGGGCCACCGGTGCTGGCGCCCGCGGGATAGGGGAGGAAGTCTTTGATATGAAGCATTTTCACGCGGCCGGGATATTTGTCGATGAACTGCGAGGGCTTGTAACCGGCAACGGTGATCCAGCCGCAGTCGATCTCGAAGGTGACGAGACCCGGTTCGGTGTGGCTGATGAGGTAGTCGTAGCCGGGTTTGCCATCGTCCATGGCGAACTCCATGGTGTGGTTATGCGCGGCGAACTTGAGACCGGCAGCCTTGGCAGCGGCGCCGACCTTGTTCATGTCTTCTGCGAGCGCTTTAAACTTCTCGGGCGTGAGTGGCGCGAGCATGGTGCTGCGTGCCTTGGCCATGAACGCTTTCTGCTGCTCGGGAGTCATGGGTCCTTCAGGAACAGCCATGCTGGAGAGCCACATCTGTGGCACAGATGACGTGGCGTAGGTGCAGCCGAGAGTGTGTGCGTCGTCGAAGGATGCGTTGAGGTCATCGAGCTTGAGCGGGAGATGGGCGCTGGGGCATTTTAGGCCGTTGTCATCGAGCAGGGCGCGGAGTGCCTTGGCATTCTTGGCGGAGCCGAAGCCGGCGGTTTCGACTTCCTTGTAACCGATGGCGGCGATCTGCTTGACGGTGGCTGCTGCGTCCTTGCTCATGTCAGCGCCTACGACGTAGAGCTGAATGCCGATGGGGAGTCCGAGCGGATCGGCCATGGCCCATTTGGGCAGGGCTGCGCCCAATGCTGTGACGGCGGCGAGGCTGCCTGCGCGGCCGAGAAAGATTCTGCGTGTCATACCACTCATGCGACTACTCCTGCCGGCCGTGCCGGTTATCGATAATCTACCAGCGCCACGTTAGTCCTTTGTGACCCGGCGAGGCAAGTGGCCGGGCTACTTTGCGTGAAACTGCAGGTTCGCTTCGGCCTTGCCGCTGGACGCTACGGTGACGGTGGTCTCCTGCGTACCCAGTTTTTCCTGCCAGACGGTGACCGTGTAGGTGCCGGGCGGGAGGTTGGGCAGGGTGTAGGTGCCGTCATCTTTGGTGACGGTGAAGTACGGGTTGTCGACAACGCCGATGAAGGCATGCATCCAGTCGTGGATGTTGCACTTTACCGGGATCATGACTTCCTGCTTGAGGAATTTGCGATGCATGGGCGGGTCGCCGGGACCCTGCGAGTGATTCCACTCGCGGTTGAGGACGGCCATGGGGTGGATGTTGTGAGTGACAGGATCGGAGTTGACGACGTCGAGGGTTTGTCCGGTTTGCAGGCCGAGGACGCGGGGACGGAACCAGCAGCCGGCCTGGTCGATGGTGACGCCCGTGTCAGGCACGGCAAAGGTTTTGCCTTCGAGGCCTTTCGAGATGTAGACGAAGGCGTTGCCGAGGCCGCCTTTGGTGGTGATGAGGGATTCATCGTAGAGTTTGCCCTTGTGGGAGGCGACGCAGGCTGGGTCGCTGCTCTGGTCGATGGCTTTCGCCCTGGGCTTGGGGCCGTCGTACTTGACTGTGCCGGTGATGGTGGCGGCGGTGGCTGGATCGACCTTGAAGGTGGGCGGTGCCGCAGGTGTGGCCGCAGCGGGCGAAGGTGCGGGCTTGGAGTTGCAGCCGGTGAAGATGGTTGTTGCGAACAGAATGAGGCTTGCGGAGCGGAGCGAGGTCATCATGAGGTTCCTGATCCAGGTGTATCGACATTGTTTTGGTTCGAGTCCAGGTCGGCTGCGTGTAGCGCGAGCCTTCAGCCCGCACTCTGTTTACCGTGTCTTACCTGGGGCTTTGCCCCAGGCTATTACAGCGCGGGCCTTCAGCCCGCCGTTCGTTGAGCTTTCCTATCCTAGGGGTTTCGTCCCAGGCTTGTTTACAGCGCAGACTTTCAGCCCGCGGTTCGTTGAGCTTTCCTATCCTGGGGCTTCGTCCCAGGCTGTTACATCGCGAGCCTTCAGCCTGCTAGATCGCGTTGCGTCGCGCAGCCTGCCTGCAGCCCCCGTCATTTCAGATGCCGATCTTACTTTGACGGGGGCGGCCCGATGTTGGGCGGCCCTACGTTCGGAGGCATTGAGCCGGTGAGGGCGTTGAGGAATTCGATGAGGTCGGCGCGGTCGGGTCCGGTGAGATGGATCTTCTTCATCTCGGGGTCGAGGTAGGGGTTGCTGTTGCCCTGTCCGGCGTAGAAGTCGACGACGGCCTGGAGGGTTTTAAGGCTGCCGTCGTGCATATAGGGTGCGGTCTTGGCGATGTTGCGGAGGGTGGCGGTTTTGAATGCGCCGGTGTCGGTGGCGACCTTGGTCTCGTGAAAGCGGCCTGTGTCGGTGAAGCCGCCGGACTCGTTGACGCCCTGTCCGATGTTGTGGAACTTTCCGTCGGTGAAGAGGGCATCGCGCGGGCCGGCGGTGTGGCAGGCTTCGCAGTTGCCGCGGCTGGGGTCGAGGAAGACGAAGTAGCCGCGGAGCTGTGCTGGCGTGAGGGCGGACTTGTCGCCGCCATACATGAAGCGGTCGAAGGCGGAGTTGCCGCTGAGCATGGTGCGCTCGAAGCTGGCGAGGGCGGCTTCGACGCGTTCGAGGTTCACGTCCTCGGTGCCGAAGGCCTTCTTGAACATGGCGCGGTATGCGGGGTCGGAGCCGAGCTTGCTGACGTCGGCGGCGTGGGGCTGGCTCATTTCGAGGGGATCGGCGATGGGAAAGGCGGCTTGCTGTTCGAGGGTTTGCGCGCGGCCATCCCAGAACTGGAAGGGCAGATAGGCGGCGTTGAGCACGGTGGGCGCGTTGCGTGTGCCGAGCTGGCCGCGGACGCCTGCGGAGACGTTTCTGCCGTCGGTGAAGTAGGCCGTGGGTTGGTGGCAGGAGGCGCAGGAGAGTGTGTTATCGACGGAGACGCGGGTGTCGTAGAAGAGCTTGCGGCCGAGAGCGATGGTGTCGGCGGTGGGCGGGTTGTTCGCTGGGATGGTGAGTGCAGGCAGGCCGAGCGGGACCTGGATGGTGACGGGCGTGCCGACGGGGCGCGTGCTCACGGCGCGTTTGCAGCCGGCGAGTGCGGTTACGAGGATGACGGAGACGGCAAGTGCGCGGTGCATCGGAGATTATTATCTGCGCCGATGCGTGCAATTGTCAGGCTGGTGGTTGGCAGATGCATTTAATGCGAGCCTACAGCCCGCGATCTGTTCGCGCTTTGCACGAACGGGTTTGTGTCTGTGGTCTCTGAGATGGATTGGCGAGTTGACCGACATGCAGATCCCTTCGCTTCGCTACGGGATGACAAACCGGAAGGACAACAGGTAGCGCCGAACGGAGAATTAGGTAGCGCCGAACTAGCGCTGCTCACGGATGTTGTCGATGACTTCGAAGATGTAGCCGTTGACGGGTTCGCGGAAGAAGAGGCGCTTGAAGGTGGTTTCGCGGAGGGGCTCGATGATGGCGCCGCCGCCGGCGAGGATGCGCTGTTCGAGCGCTGGAAAGTCGTGGAGCGGATGGAAAAGTGCAATGTGGCGGCCAAATTCGGCTTCGAAGGGCGAGACGCTGAAGGCTTCCACGAACATGACGTGGAACTCCTGACCGTAGCCGAGGTCTAGCCAGACAACTTCGACAGGGGAGTTTCCCGGTGTGGTTTTTCGCGCGAATCCGAATACTTTTTCGAGGAAATGAGCGGTTTTTTCGACGTGTTGCGTGGGCAGGGTGAGGTGGGCGAAGCTCATGGGCGGACTAGAAGCCCTTCGCGATCCATTTGGACCAGAAGAAGGTCATGGGCGTGGAGCCGGTGTTGAGGATGCCGTGCTCGACGTTGGCGGCGACGTACATGATGTCGCCGGGCTTGACCTGCGTGGTCTTACCGGCGACCTTGATCTCGCCTGTGCCGGCGGCGACGATCATGAACTCTTCTTCGGGGTGCGTGTGAGGGGGATGCGGGGTTGCGCCCGGTTCGAGCACAGCCATGCCGGTGCACATGGTGGAGAGCTGGTCGGTGGGGCCGTTGTAGTGCACATAGGCGGTGCAGCCACCGTCCACCCTGGGTGGCAAGCCGGCGTAGCTGATGACGCCGTTGGCCAGCCTTGGTGCAACGGTGGAAGTTTCAACGACGAGGTTTGCATCCGACATGGCGCTCTGATCCTCCGGGCGGCCAGTATAGCCGACGGATGAGGTGAGGCATGCACACCTGAAGCGATCGGCTTAGATGCCGGGCTTGTAGAGGGCGAGGATGAGCACGAACGCGACGCCAAAGGCGATGACGCCGATCTGCCAGTAGCTCTCGAACCAGGGCTTTTCTACAATGTGGTCACTCATGGGTGCGATCTCCTTGTGAGGTGCTGTCGTGCGACTTGGACAGTGTACCCGAGGATGGTTCTGTACCGTTCGCTACCGGTCTGTGCCGTGGTGAGTCCCAGCAGTGTTAGAGCTGCATATGGAAGGCACTGCTCCAAGTGTATGGACGTGCGTGTGTGCTGTACGCGCAGACGTGCCGGGAGATCGCTGTCTATGTGTATCGTTCGCCCAAGTACAAGGTTGCAACATGCATGCGTCACGGCCGATATGGCCTTGTGAGGCCTAGCGCATTGATGGCTGATTGCAGTTGGTATCCGGCTCAACATCTATTAGTCAAAGTAAATACGGCGTCCGCCCGATAACTTGCAGTCATGGATATAAGTTCACAGTGTTATGGGGGTTATGTTCGGTAATAGGCCGCATCACAGGAGTAGTAAGCGTACTATCGAGCGCAGCTTGTCCCGTAAGAACCCCGTATATCGCGATTTATCGCCTGCGAACGGCCTTTGCGACAGACACAGCTGAGATTGTAGTCGCAGAGACGACCAGAGGCCGATGATGGATTCTCCCGTAGCAAATAGGCTTCTTTCGGCACTAAGTCCGGACATACGTGATCGCGTTCTTGCACGTGCGGTGGCTGTACCGCTCCCGCGGAGGTTTTCGTTCTATCGTCCGGAAGAGACGCCCGACTATGCCTACTTCATGACGTCCGGCCTGGCCTCGATTGTGATGATGACGGGTGACGGCAGCACCGCTGAAGCGAGCGTGGTGGGACGCGAAGGACTTGTCGGCAATATTCATCTGATGGGACCTGCGCCTGGGCCGTTGTCTGCATTTGTGCAGATCGAAGGCACTAGCATTCGCGTACCGATGACGGATTTGAAGTCGATGTTCCGGTCGGTGCCTGAGTTGGCGGATCGGGTCATGGAATTTACGCAGGTGCAGATGCTGACGATTGGTAACACGGCTGGATGCAACCTGCTGCACCAGGCAGAAGCGCGGCTGGCGCGATGGCTGCTGACCGCGAACGATCGCACGGGTTCAGATAGCCTGAATCTGACGCAGGAGTTTCTCGGGACGATGCTGGGCGTGCGGCGTACGACGGTGAACCTGGTGGTTGCCGTGCTGGAAGGCCGCGGGCTGATTCACAGTGTTCGAGGACGCATCCGCATCCTGGACAGGGAACACCTGGAACAGGCTGCTTGCGATTGTTACCAGGTGACACGGCGGCTGCAGGAGAATCTGTACGGGAATCGGTTGACACGGCCTGGTACTGGGCAGGCCGCTGAGCCGGCGGTTCGGTGATGGATTTTCCGTTTAGCCGTCCTCGATTTGTGGTGAAACTTCGCGCTTGCTGTCGTAGCTTGGTGGCAGGCTGTTTCAGGGAGTGAATCATGTCCGGTACCGCGCATCCTGCTGCGCTTGCTTCGTTGTCCATGCCGGTGAGCCGCACGGTTTCGCGTGATGTGGCTGCCGCGGGTGTTCCCTGGTACATATGGACCGGCGTTGCAGGTATCACGTCCGCGACCATAGGTGCGGCCTGGGACGTGGCGTGGCATCGTTCGATTGGGCGCGACAGCTTCTGGACTCCAGCGCACCTGATGATCCAGTTGTGCGGCGTGCTGGCGGCGGTGGTTGGACTGTGGCTGGTGTATCAGTGCACGTTCAACAAGCAGTCGGCATTGCGTGCTGCGTCGGTAAGCGTGTTTGGCTTGCGTGCACCCCTCGGTATCTTTCTGGCCGGCTGGGGCGGTGTGGCGATGATCACGTCCGCGCCGTTCGATAACTGGTGGCATGCGGCGTATGGGCTGGATGTAAAGATCGTGAGCCCGCCGCATACGCTGCTGATCCTTGGCGTTCGTGCGGTGTCGCTGGGCGTGTTCTTCCTGATTCTGGCGACGATGAATCGTGCGGCGGCGGAAGGAGCTACGAGCTTCTCCACGCTACAGAAGCTGCTGCTGTATCTGGGTGGACTGACGCTTGGCGGACAGATGTTCTTTCTGCAGGAGTTCACGGAAGACATACGGCTGCATTCGGTGATCGCGTATGTCTCGATGGCGATTGCGGTGCCGGTGGTGTTTGCGATGCTCTCGCAGGCGTCGCGGTTTCGGTGGGCGGCTACGACGGCAGCGGCTGTCTACATGGCCTGCATCATCACAGAGATCCTGATCTTTCCGCACGTTCACGCCGAGCCCAAGTTGGGGCCGGTGTACTTTCCGGTGACACATCTTGTGCCGGCGGAGTTCCCGCCGCTGGTGGTTGTTCCGGCGCTGGCGCTGGACCTGTTGTGGCAACGCACGAAGAACTGGAAGCTGTGGCAGGTTGCCCTCGTATCAGGCGTCGTGTTTGTTGCGGTGCTGGCGGTGGTGGAGTGGCCGTTCGCAACGTTCCTGATGTCGAAGGCGAGCCAGAACTGGTTCTTCGGCACCGGGTATTTCGACTACGGCACGCATCCTGAGAGCAATGCGTTTCTGCGCATCTTTTTCGATCCGGCTTCGGGCGCGGCGCTTTGGCTTGGCTTGCTGCGAGCTTCGGTCTATGCGGCGCTTTCGGCGTTCGTTGGCCTGTTGTTTGGGCGATGGATGCGTGGGGTGCAGCGTTAATGCGTCGTGTTGTTGCGTTGATTGTCTGCCTAGTGCTGATGCCTTTGGCCGCGATGGCACATGTGGGCAACAAGGATGTGTTTGTTGAACTGAATCCTGGGCCGTACAAGCTTTTTGTTACGGTGCGGCCGCCGCTGGTGATACCGGGTGTGGCGACGCTGGAGATTCGCAGCTCCGGGCCTGAGGTGACAGCGATCAGGGTGACGCCGGTGCCGATGGTGGGCGAGGCGAGTAAGCATCCTCCTACGGCGGATGCGATGACGCGGTCGGCAATTGATCCGGCGTTCTTCACGGGATCGCTGTGGCTGATGGCTTCGGGATCGTGGAAGGTTGAAGTCGCGGTGGATGGCGCGCAGGGCGCGGCGACTGCGAGCGTGCCTGTGCCGGCGATGGCGCTGAGTGTGCTGCACATGAACGGGCCGCTTGGCATTGCCCTGGCTGCCCTTGGGCTGCTGCTGGCAGTGGGGATTGCCGGGATTGTTGCGGCGGCTACGCGTGAGTCGAGACTTAAGCCGGGTGTGGCGCCGGATACGAAGCGCCGCAGGCGTGCGTGGGTGATGGGTGGTGTGGCGCTTGCGGTGGTGGTGTTTGCCGTGTACCTGGGCGGTGCGTGGTGGGATGTGGAGGCTGCGGACTATGCCTCGTATGTGTACCAGCCGCTTAGTTTGACCGCTGCGTTGAACGGTGGCGTGCTTGATCTGAGGATGGGTAATTACATTGCGAAGAATGTCCGGCGCAATCGCGTGAGCACGGATTTGTTGCCGGATCATGGGCACCTGATGCATCTGTATGCGATTCGTGAGCCGGGGATGGATGCTGTGTATCACCTGCATCCCGCGCAGGTGGCTCCGGGTGAGTTGACGATGGCATTGCCTGCGATGCCTGCGGGACAGTATCGGCTGTTTGGGGATATTGTGCATAAGAGTGGGCTGCCGGAGACGCTGACGGCGACGCTGGATGTGCCGGAAGGCTTCAAGGGCGGCGCGCTTGATCCGGAGGATGCTTCGGCTGCTCCTGCCGCGTTGGCACAGGGCGAGTTGGGGCCTATGGATAAGCTGCCCGATCACTACAGCATGGTGTGGGACAAGCCTACGGTACTGAAGGCGGGCGAGCCTGCTTTGTTTCGTTTTCGGTTGCTGAATGCGCAGGGACAGCCGGCCACGGATGCTGTGCCTTACCTAGGGATGGCGGGGCATGCGGCGTTTGTGAAGACGGACTGGAGCGCGTTTGCGCATACGCATCCTGAGGGGTCGGCGCCGATGCAGTCGATGGAAGTGGCGAATGAGGGTGTGGCTCCTGCGTCGTCGGCTTCGATGGCTGGAATGGAGATGCCGGTGTCGCCTACGGTGGAGTTTCCGTATGGGTTTCCGACGGCTGGGCGGTACCGGATCTTTGTGCAGATGAAGCATGGTGCGACGGTGGAGACCGGCGTGTTCGATGCGGATGTGAAGTAAGGCTTTTGACTCATTGGATTGGGAGGCCGGCGCAGGCGGATGCCCGGATCGTGCGCATAGCGCGCGAGCCTTCAGCCCGCTTGCATGGATTGACTCCATACATGGGGCTTCGCCCCAGGCTATTACAGCGCGGGCTTTCAGCCCGCAAGGGCCGCTGGCTGCATAGCGTTACCTGCAGGGAACGCACTATCGTTGCCTCAGCAGGAAGAACTGTTAAGAGACACGATGGGACTTGCGCCTATGGTTCGAGCGGCTTGGTTGCGGTTGACAGCAGGCCGCCTTCGATGAGGATGGGTTGTTTGCGGTGGTGGGTGCGCTGCTCGTAGTCGTAGGCGTAGCTGATGAGGTCGCCGTCGTGCCAGTAGCGTGCGCTGATCTCGATGCCGAAGGGCAGGCCGTTATCGTAGAAGCCCGCGGGGATGCTGATGGCGGGCAGGCCGAGCATGTTGATCCAGTCGGTGTCGCTGTGCGGACCTTCGCTAACGCGATGATCCTGGGGCATGGTTTCGTCCACGGGCGGCATTTGGATGGCGGGGTAGAGGTAGCCGTCGAGGTGGAGGCGGTCCATGGTGGATTCGTAGAGCGCGAGGACGTTGCGCTTTGGGCCGAGGAGGTTGGCTTCGGCCTGCGCGTCGGTTTCGAGCGTGGCTTGCGTGATGGATGTTGCGTCCATCATGCCGGTCTTTTCGCCGCCGATGATGACGGAGGGCAGCGGCTTGCCGGTGGCTTGTTCGTAGTCGGCTGCGGAGTGGAATTGGGCTGGGCCGAAGTCGGCGAGGTACTTATCTGTGCCTTCGCGGAGATAGGGCAGTGTGCAGATGTGTGAGGCTTCGGTGGCGAAGCTTTCGGGCAGGATGGTGGGGTCGATGAGGACGGTTGCGCCTGCTGCGCGGAGTTCTTCGACGGCGCGCATGAAAGCTGCGCGAGTTTCGGGCTTGAGGGGCAGCTCGGATTCTTTGAGCGCCTTGTTGAATTGCTCGGGTGTGGCGTTGGGGCATACGCCCTGAAAGACCGGTGTTGCTCCGGTGAGGATGAAGGCGGGGACGGCGAAGCGCTTGCCTTTGAGGGCGCCTGCCTTGAGGTAGTTGGTGTAGGGGCCGGGTTGCGCTTTGGCCTGTGAGCCGATGGTGGCGGGGTCGAGTGGATCTTCGCCTGCCATGACTGTCAGCGTGATTGCTGCGTCTTCAACGTTGCGTGCAATGGGTCCGGTATTGTCGAGCTGCCAGTCCATGGGCGCAATGCCGGCGAGGCTGACGAGGCCGCGCGTGGGGAAGATGCCGACGAGGTTGCTGGTGGCGACGGGCATGCGGATGGAGTTGCCGGTGTCCGTGCCGTTGCCGAGGACGGCGTAGTTGGATGTGACGGATGTGACGGTGCCGCCGGATGAGCCGCCGGGCGAAAAGCGGATGTCATAGGCGTTGCCGGTGCGGCCGTAGGCGGTGGAGCGGTTGGTGTCACTGGCGGCGAAGTCTGGCATGTTGGTGACGCCGAGGAGGATTGCGCCTGCGCTGCGTAGCCTGGACACGATGGTGGCGTCGCGCGGTGCGACGAACTCGTGGCCTGGGAGCTTGTAGCCGGCCCAGCCGTCGGTGGTGATGAGGCCTTGGACGCTGGTGTTGGCCTTGGTGACGATGGGTATGCCCCATAGTGGTCCTGGTTTGAAGTTGGGCTGCCTGGCTTCGGCGTCTTCACGCGCGGCGGTGGCGAGCGCGGTCTTTGCGCTGACGTTCTGCATGGCCTGATAGAAGCCGTTGTAGCGGGCGACGCGGTCGAGATGCCATTGCACGACCTGCGTGACGGTGTAGCGATGCTCGCGGTAGAGGGCGTGGAGGCGTTCGACGGAGACGTCCATGAGGTCGCGGTCCATAGCGGTTTTTGCCGGTGCGGCGGTGTGTTGCGCGAGCAGCAAGGGTGAACCGCAGAGGGCCAGCATCAGAAGCATTCGCATGCCGCCAGTGTAGCCCGGAGTGGCCCAGCGCAAGCGTTGTGCGGTTGCGCGCTCTACACTACTCAGCATGAAACGTGTGAAGGCCGCTGATGATGCAACAGTACGGGGCAAGGTTCGGCGGAAGGCTGTGAGGCGCGGTGATCTGGGGACGTGGGATGCGGGCTTGCGGCGCAAGGCTCCGAAGGAGTTGCTGGAGGCGACCTATGTTGACCGGCTGCCGGAGTTACTGGCGTTGAAGCGGCAGCGGATGTCTGTTTCGCCGTTTGCGTATTTTCGCGGAGCGGCTGCGGTGATGGCGTATGACATGTCGCTGGTGAAGCACACCGGGATTGTGGCGCAGTTGTGCGGCGATGCGCATGTGCAGAACCTTGGAGCGTATGAGGGAATTGATGGGCATTTGATCTTCGACATCAATGATTTCGATGAGACGATGCGCGGGCCGTTTGAGTGGGATGCCAAGCGGATGGCGACGAGCATTCTGCTGGCAGGGCGGGAAGCGAAGATTGGCGATGACAACTGTCACGCAGCGGCTGGGGAGTTTCTGGATGCGTATCGCGAGTTGATGAAGGCGCTTGCGCGGCTGCCCGTGCTTGCGGTTGCGCGGTATGCCGTGCGGCGTTTGAACGCGACTGCTCCGATTGCAGAGGTACTGGGCGAAGCGGAGCGGGCTTCGCCGTTGCGATTGCAGAAGAAGCTGACGGTGCAGTCGCGGAGGGGCCGCGTGTTCCGGTCGGAACCGCCGGAGTTGCGGCGTGTGCGTGGCGAGGAGAAGCGTGCGGTGCTGGCATCGCTTGAGCGGTACCGTGCGAGTTTGTTGCCGGAGCGGCGGCATTTCTGGGACCAGTTCCGGCCACTGGATGCTGCATTCAAGGTGGTGGGTACGGGTTCAGTTGGGTTGCGCGATTATTGCGTGTACTGCGAGGGCAATGGGCCGAGTGATCCGTTGTTCCTGCAGATCAAGCAGGAGTCGCGATCGGCCTATGCGCCTTATTTGCCCCAATCGAAGAAGCCGCGTGTGGAGGAGGGTCAGCGTGTTGCCGAAGGGCAGCGTGCGATGCAGTTGCAGAGCGACCCACTGCTGGGATGGACGCGGTTTGGAAGGTATGACTACCTGGTGCGCCAGCTGAACGACCATAAGGCGACACTGGATGTGACAACGTTGGATGCGGACGGGCTGGCTGCGTACTCGCGCGTGTGCGGGGAGATACTGGCGCGCGGACATGCACGGTCAGGTGATGCGCATGTGATTGCCGGGTATGTTGGCGGTGGCAAGGTGTTCAAGGCGGCGATGCTGCAGTTTGCGACGAAGTACGCTGAACAGACGGTGCAGGACTGGAAGGCGATGGTGCGGTAAGTGCAGTTGTGTTGATGGCGGTTCGGTTAGTTCGTAACTATCTGACAGCACGTTCGATGGTTCCAGCACTTGCTTGCTTGCGGAGATCGACGGTGCATGATTGCGGTTCGCCTTGTTTAGAAGCGCACGGATTTTGAGTAAGACCGCTACAATCATTTGGTTCCTCTCAGGGGTGGGTATGAACTTTAAGTTGATCGCACTTGGCATTGTGCTTGGTGGGGCTGCAGCGTTGCAGGCACAGAAGGTGGATTTCCTGGATACCGGTGCGCCGCTGAAGACAGCGCCAGCGGACCCGCAGATTGCCGCGGTGTTGAAGGATATTTCTGTGGATCGCATCCACAAGAACATTGAGACGCTGGTTAACTTCAAGAACCGTTCCACCATCAGCAGCAATGAGAAGGACCTGCCGCCGAACACCGGGGTGCTGGCTGCGGAGGCGTACATCAAGGGGCAGTTTGAGGCGTATTCGAAGGAGTGCGGCGGCTGCCTTGAAGTGAAGACGGATGACTTTATACAGCCGCCATCCACAGCGCCGGGATCGCGCGTTGCGGCACCCACGCGCATGATCAACGTATATGCAGTGTTGAAGGGTACGGACCCGGCGCAGGCGAAGCGTATCTATCTTGTCTCGGGTCACTATGACACGCGTGTCAGCGATCCGATCAATACACATGATTTTTCTCCCGGCGCGAATGACGATAGCAGCGGCACGGCTGTGAGCATGGAATGCGCTCGCGTGATGAGCAAGCATACGTTTCCTGCGACGATCATTTTTCTTACTGTGCCTGGCGAAGAGCAGGGATTGAACGGCAGTGCGCACTTTGCGAAGATGGCTCGCAGTGAAGGGTGGGATTTGGAAGGCGTGCTGAACAACGACATTGTTGGCGGCAATACGACGCCCGGCGAGACACACCAAAGCAAGACGCGTGTGCGTGTCTTCTCAGAGAATGTGCCGCAGAATGCGACCGTGGAAGAGATGCGTCGGCTGGTTCAATACGGCAATGAGAGTGATACGCCTTCGCGCGAGTTAGCTCGTGAAGTGTTGGATGTGAGCCGCACGTACTTCCATGTGCCGGCTGCTACGCCCGCTGAGTCAAAGCTGCCGTACACGTTGAAGCCCGTGATGGAGATGCGGCTAGACCGGTACGGCCGTGGCGGCGATCATCGCTCATTCAACGAGGCCGGGTTTGCGGGTGTGCGCATTACGGAGTGGCGCGAGGACTACAACCATCAGCACAATGATGTGCGCGTGGAAAACGGCATTGAGTATGGCGATCTGTTGAAGTTTGACGACTTCGACTACATTGCGAAGGTCGCGCGGATGAATGCAGCGACGCTTGCCACGATGGCGATGGCGCCGGGACAGCCGAAGAGCGCGACGATGTCCGCACGCAACCAGGACAACAACTCGGTGATGACGTTTACGGCTCCGGATGGTGCGCCTGCGGGTACGTGGTATCAGCTGGTGTGGCGCGAGACCGATGCATCGGACTGGCAGTATGCGGAAAATGCAGCGAAGTACGGTGACAAGGTGGATGGCGCGAAGCATACCATTACAGTGCCCATCTCAAAAGACAACGTGTACTTCGGTATTCGGTCGTGCGATGCCGCGGGTCATTGCAGTGCGGCTGTTGCGCCGTATCCTGAACTGCCGCAGCGCGCCACACCTGGGACTGGTACCAGCCCCGTGCCTGCACGTTAACGCGCAAGGCTCATGGCTCTAGGGCGTGGCACCGCCTTTTATGTAAGGCGTGAAAAGCGGCGTTGTGACTGGGGAAAATCGACGCCCATGGCGCAGCCTACAACGACGCCGAACACGAGCGCTGGAACGAGGACGCTCCAACGCAGAGTGAGTCCGGGCGCCTGCTGCGAGGTGCGTGGAAGCGCCGTGAAGAGTGCGCCCACTATGAGGCTGGCGACGGCAGCCCATTGGTAGAGGCGCAGCCCTGCAACGATGCGTGTTTGCGGCTCGCCGCGGAAGGACTCCTCGACAAAGCGGCCAACGCCATTGAGGATGAAGTACAAGCCGGTGATGAGCGTGAGGTTGGCGTGCAGTGTCCACAGGCGAACGACGATCAGGGCCACGACGACGTTCCACAGCAATGAATAGAGCGGCGTGGGATGTAGTGGAAGACCTGTCCAGTTGGTGAAGCGGCAGACGCGCGAGCTTGGGTGCGTGTAACGGATGCCTACGTGTGCGGAGGATGGCTTGCCGTGGCAACATCCCTGAACGAGACAGCGCAGGCGGCCGAGCGCTTGCCCGAAGCTGCCGATGGTGGAAAATACAGCGAGTAATAGCCAGATGTTGGTGTGAAACAGCGGTGCGATGAGTGCGCCAACGATGCCGCCGAGCAGGCCACCGTAGAAGCCGAACGGACGCAGCATCTGCGGAGAGCCTTCGACGAACTGAGCCCACAGTGCAGCTCCAATTACTGCGAGCAGGGCTGCAATGGCGATGGCGATTTCATGACCGGGACCGGCAAGTATGCCTCCTATGGCAAGTGCGATGAAGCCGCCGAGACCCACGTACATGCCATGGCTGATGATGCGAACCGGACCGACGTGCCACTCCTGCCATGAGTTCGCGATCCGCTCACTCGCGGAGCGCATTGCCTGCCATAGATGCGGCGATGCGACGGCCAGGACAACGGCGATGAGTGCTTCTGCCAGAGGCAGTATATTGCCGTGCAAGGGGATGAGATAGCAGGCACAGATCAGCGCTGCCCACACACACACGACACCGCGAAATACGGCTCTCCATGCATCGGCGAGGCTGGCGATGAGCGATGCGTACATCACGATGAAGGACGGGAAGAAGGCATCGACTTGTTGGCGCGAGGTGGTCGTGGCAGAGAGGTGGCGAAGCCATGCGCTGCTGTGCGCCGTAGGTGGTATGAAGAGCGCAACGACGTCGATGCAGATTGGCGCCCCAACGAAGAGCATGCAGCCGAAGGCGAGTGCGAGCAGGCTGCGAAGAGTGACGGTGCGAAGTTCCTGCCGTGTGCGAAGAACAAGCGGTGTGAGCGCAAGGGCAGCAAAGGAGCTTGCGCAGAGCCATGTTGCGATGCTCTTAGGGGAGAGTGCAGGATGAGCCGGCAGTGTGATCGGGGATCGGCCGAGGAGGCGAACGGCGCCATATAACGCGAGCCAGGGAGGGATCACGAGGATGAGACAACGTGCGCGGTCGAACGCGGATGGGCGCGACTCATCGATGGATGGCAGCAGGCCTCGTACGCTGTCGCCGAAGCGTTCGGTGAGATCGTGGCGCTCATACCCGAGCACAAGTGCGGTGCAGGCGAGCATGACCACGGGTGTGACGAGCCACAGGCCGCTGGATGATCCAACTGTGATGGAGATGCCTGCACAGAGCATGCAGAAGCCGGTGTAGATGGGGTGAGGCACGATGGCGTAGGCACCGCGCGAGACATACCGTGGCGGAGGTGCGGCGTTCATGGGCAGGCCTCCACCGTGAACCCATAGGTCTTTCATGCCGAAGAGCAGGAGCAGCAGGCCGGCAAGCGTACATGGCGCACCGAATATGGGTGATGGTTGCAGACGCAAGGGAATGGCGGCGCTGGTTGCGGTTGCCCATGCGACAAGTGCGGCAGGTACGAGTACGAGGAAGAGGATGCTGTAGAGGATTTTGCCGACGCGGTTCAGGGCCACTCGACAACCTCGTGAATGGCCATGCCAACGGAGTCAGGCAGGCCGGGACGCCGCAGCACCGCACGGCTGAGCCATTTGCATTCGCGCGCCATGAGGATGGAGGCGGGAAAGATGCGCTCGAGGTGCGGGATGACGGCGAGTGCGGTTGAACCGAGCTGGCCGTCGCGGATGACTGTGCTGTCGTGCAGATGCAGTGTGGCTGCGTGCTCCGTGAGAGCGATCTGTGTGTCGTCGATGATGGAGGCTGAGACGGCGACTCCATTGAGGTAGACCACGCGCGTGATGTGCGCACCTTCCCAGTCGATCCAGACGAGTGCGTCTGTCGCGTTGACGAAGCGTCCCCAGCGTAGACGCTTGATGGGAAGATGCCATGGCTGCATGGTGAGTGTGAGGTGTTCGACGTAACCCCATCCGCGCAGCACGGGAGCGGAGCCGATCTTAACCGCTGCTGTTGCGCGTGGCGCGATGCAGTGCCAGTCGAGTGCGCCTTCGCCGGATTGAAAGAGCAGGTTGAGCTGGCTTTTACCGAGTTGACTCCATTTGCCTGTGGCGTCCCATGCCTCTGATTCCCACCGGATCGCGTCCCCCACCATTGCCGGCGCGTCGCACTTGCGCAGTGAAAAACGTGCCTTGGAGGGGACGCCGGGAGTGTGGGTGAGCAGGCTGGAATAGTGGATGGCGGCCGAACGCCAACGGAGTTGTGCGTGATAGATGATCACGGCCGTGCCGTCGTCACTGATGCAGTCCGCATACCACTTGGAAAGAGCAAAGCCCTGCATGAAATCTCCCGAGGCGCGAACTGCATAGTAACTTACGGTATTACTTTGTTATCCGAAAGCAATTGCAATGGCTGCTGCAAGCATGGGTATACGCGATAAGGCAATGCGCTTGTCCTCATGCATATGAGGCCAGATAAGAACAAGAACGACTAATACAAACGAGAGGGCGGCGGCTGTCTTGCCAACGTGGGTCACAGTTACAAGGGTCAGCCACGCGAGCGACGCAGCCATAAGGCATGCACCCATCCAGCGGCTAAACGATTGACCGATGGCAGCCGCGAGAGTAACCAGTCCTGCCTTGCGATCGCCGTCCATTTCGTTTGCATCCATCAGGGTTTCTCGTCCGAAGATGAATACTGCGAGCGTGCCATACAATACCAGCGAATATTTTGCACGCACGACAACCGCGGCGTAACAGAGCGGCGCGATGCAAAGTGCTGCGACATAGAGCCCTTTCAAGAGGGTTACATGACGGGTTGCAGGTGTGTACAGGATGAGCGCGAGAACGGTTGCTGCGAGTATCCATCCACCAAGTTCCAGCGTGGCGGAGATGATGAAGGCAAGACTGAGTAGAAGCAAGGCGATGAAGGCTGCATTGGATCGCGATAGTTCGTCCATTGGGATAGGACGATTGACGCCCGCTTCCTTATCCTTGTTGTAGTCGAGAATGTCGTTGATGACAAAGCCAAATGCCGTGACACACCACATCGCTGCGCCGATCCAGAAAGCCTGCAGGTGAAAGCCCGTTTGCGCAACGGCGACACTGCTGGAGAGTGTTGCGGCAATGAGCGACGCGCCCGGACGTGTCGACCGCCATGCAGACGATACTTGTACGAGCATGAGCCGCAGCGCAGGCCGTTGTGAGTGGTGGGTTGGCATTTGTATGCTTGGAGATGATGCTATCAGCCCGGATATAAAATGCCGAGTATTTTGTTAGTAAGACGGATCAGCTAACTGGCGGTGTGCGAGCGCGTGGCGTATAGGGTGGCAACGTAGCCAGCTCCGAAGCCGTTATCGATATTTACGACGGTAACGTTGGGTGAACAACTGTTGAGCATGCCGAGAAGGGCAGTTATGCCGCCGAAGGCTGCACCGTAGCCAACGCTGGTTGGGACGGCGATGACCGGTACGGCTACCAACCCTCCGACGACGGAGGGTAGTGCGCCTTCCATACCTGCGCACACGACGATTGCATCGGCGCCGCGAAGGGCGGGAACGTGGGCCAGCAGGCGGTGCAGGCCGGCTACGCCAACATCGGTGTAGCGCGAGACCTCCGCGCCGAAGAATGCCGCAGTTACTGCTGCTTCTTCCCCTACGGGTAAGTCGCTTGTGCCAGCGCAGACGACGGCTACTGTGCCTCCGGATTTTGGCGAGCCGGGACCGCATGTGATACAGCGGGCTACAGGATGATAGATAGCTTCCTGAACGAGTTGCAGCGTTGCTTCGAAGGCGGCCTCATCCGCTCGTGTTGCGAGCGCAGGCGCGCCGTCTGCGTGAATGCTGGCGAGGATGGCGGCGGTTTGTTGCGGAGTTTTGCCCGCGGCGAAGACGACCTCAGGCATGCTGCTGCGGAGCGATCGATGATGATCGACCTTAGCGAAGCCGATGTCTTCAAAGGGGAGAGAGGTTAGCCGGTCTGCGACGTGCTCTGCGGTGCATTGACCTGCCTGTAGCTCACTTAGCAGAGCGAGCAAGTCTTCACGCCGCATGATGCGCGGCCTTGGGTTGTACCAATGCGGATGCAGGCAGGAGCGCATTCATGCTGCCGCTGCGGTAGCCTTCGGTGTCGAGCGTGACGTAGGTGAAGCCCGCAGCTTTAACGCATTGCGTGATGCGTGCCAGCATGTCGAGAGATAGTGCTGCGGGGAGCTCGGCGTGTTCGATCTCGATGCGGGCTATATCCCCGTGATGACGCACGCGGACCTGGCGGAAACCCAGTGAGAGCAGAGACTCTTCGGCACGTTCGATCTGATAGAGGGACTCCGCAGTTACGGGGCGGCCATACTCCAGGCGGGACGACAGGCAGGCGGATGCGGGACGATCCCACACGCTTAGGCCCGCGGCTTGTGCCAATGCGCGGATGTGCGACTTGCCGAGGCCTGCGTCGTTGAGCGGCGCGACTGCACCGTGTTGATCAGCTGCAGTCTGGCCGGGGCGATGGTCGCCGTTGTCGTCGCGATTGCGACCGTAAGCCATGGTTGTTATGCCTGTGTCATGGAGTGCGCGCTTCATAGTGATGAAGAGCTCGTCTTTGCAGTGGAAGCAGCGTGCGCCATCGTTGCGCACGTAGTCTGAGCGCTCCATCTCGGAGGTCTTTACGATGCGCAGGGGAAGGCCGTGATCCGCCGCGAACTGCACGGCACATGCGAGGTGTGTGCGGGGCAGACTTGGTGAGTCGGCAAGCACCGCCAGCATGCGGTCACCGAGAACCTGATAGGCCTCCCATGCAAGATACGCGGAATCTACGCCGCCGCTGTAGGCTACGGCAAGGCGTGTGTATTTTCGAAGCTCTGCATGGAGAGCACTGCGAAACGATTCCAGGACGGTTATGTGGATCATGACGCAGTACCGTTGGAGGTATCGAGCGCGAGATCTTTGCGTGACGGATTGTTCAGCTTTTCTTTGGTGGCCCATAGGCCGGCCGAGGGCGTGCTGATGTAGAAGACTTCTTCGCCGTCGGGCATGGTGTTGCAGCCTTCCTTCATCATGTTGGGGTCGTAACGCCTTTGCATTTCGTCTAAGTCCGCGTAGTTGTAACCAACCTGTTCGATCTCCTCCCTTGTGAGATGACCTGGAGCATACGTGATGGTAAAGCGGCCTTCGCTTGAGCTATGGATAAGGTGTGCGACGCCATGCGGAATCTCCTGCATGTCTGCCTCCGTCTTGTAGAGCGCGAGCGTGCGAGGTGTGCCTTTGTAGCCGTATTTGCGGATGAGAGCATCGACTTCGGGCTGCTCGCCAAAGCGTTCCACGCCAGGCGCGAGGATGAGGAGTTCGCCACCATCGGCGATAGCCATGCGTGTGCGGTAGACGGCTTTGTTGGCGACCCATGTTGCGCGGAACTCATCGGCCTGCATCACAGCGACGACCTTCTTCAGGGGCTTATCGAAGAGAGTAATGTTCTGCTCGCGGCTTGCCTTTGCTGCGTCGAGATAGGTATCAAGATCGTCGCCGACGTAAATGCCGCTGGTGACAAGTTTGTTCTCCTCATCGCGGCGCATGACGACTTGAAAGTAGACATCGGGCAGGGATGCGAGGTGTTCGTCTTCGCTCCAGTTGTAGCAGGCGCGCAGGGGTGTGATGAGGCAGCCGAGGTTGTTCTCAATACCGTAGACGGCGGCGGCGATGTGCGATGCGCAGATGGTGTCTTTACCGCCGAGGCCGATGTAATAGTTTTTGTTGTGATTGGCGAAGCCGAGTACTTCATGCGGCACGACATGGCCAATGTTGATGATGAGATCCCACTGCTCGGTCATGAGCTTGGTGTTTAGATCGACGGGAATAGCCCAATCGGCAGCGCCGTCGGTTGTCTCTTTCACCATGGCAGCAGGGATGGTAGCGACGTGCGTGCAGCCGTTGCGCCAGTCGTGCGCGAAGATGCGGTCATTCGGGATGGAGCCGAACATCCACTTGTTCTCTGCTTCGGTGTGCGGCACGTGTTGGCCCAGTGTTGGGATGACTTCCACGTGCGCGTCGGGCAGAGCGTTGTAGAGCCACTCGGTGATTTTGCCTGCGCCGGAGTGGGCGCGGGTGAGGTCGGGCGGCAGCAGGAGGACACGCTTCAAGTCTTTGTGGATGCGTGTGCGTGCTTCGTCGAGCAGACGATCGACGGTTGCCTTGATCTGCTCGTCGGAGATGTGGGGTGCTTCTATCTTGAACCAGGGCACTGTGACTTAGCTCCGTAGCTACTGATGGTTACTGGTTTACACCGCTGGCAAGGAAGCCACCGTCGACGACGATGGTGTGGCCGTTGGTGAAGGATGCGGCATCGCTTGCGAGATAGATGGCTGCGCCTATGAGTTCTTCTGTCTTGCCGAAGCGGTTCATGGGTGTGCGCATGCGCAGTTCCTGGCCGCGTGGGGAACCGTCGAGCAATGCTGCATTCAGATCGGTGCGGAATACGCCTGGGGCAATGCCGTTGACGTTGACGCCATGCCTTGACCATTCAACGGCGAGCGAACGTGTGAGTGAGAGCACGGCTGCTTTGCTGGCTGCGTATGCAGCTACTTCATTCAGTGCAACGTAGCTGTTGAGCGATGCGATGTTAATGATGCGGCCGTACTGCTGCTGGATCATATGCGCGCCGAAGACCTGGCAACAGCGGAGCATGCCGGTCAGGTTGGTGTCCATGATGTCCTGCCACTCTGCCTCGGGCACGGTGAGCGTGGGAGAACGCTTGATTTTGCCTGCGGCGTTTACGAGGATGTCGACTTTGGCGAAGGCCTCGATGCAGGCTGTGAGCAGGCGCTCGATTTGTGGGCGGTCTGCCTGATCGGTTGTGATGCGGAGAGTCGTGCTGCCACGCGACTCGATCTCGGCGGCGACTGCTTCCACCTGCTCGGCACGCCGGCCTGTGCTGACGACGGTTGCGCCTGCGTCCGCGAGGCCGAGCGCGATGGCGCGGCCGATGCCGCTGGTGCCACCGACTATAACGGCGACGCGGCCCGTCAGGTCAAGGGGATGCTTGCGCACGAAGTACTCCTTCCAAGTCGTCGAAAAACTTATGCTTCTAGTGGAATGCGTTGTAAGTTGCCGGCAAATAAACGTACTAACATCCATGCGATGAGATAGACCGAACCGGCGAGGATGAAGAGGGTGTTGTAACTGCCTGTAAGTTGCAGGATGTGTCCTGCTTCAAGCGATAGCAGAACACCTCCGACTGAACCAGCCATGGCGGTGATGCCGGTGACGCTGCCGACTGCGCGCGGTGGAAAGACGTCGGACACGGTGGTGTACATGTTGGCGGACCAGCCCTGGTGGCCAGCTACCGCGAGGCTGAGTAACAGGATTAAGAGCCAACTTGCGCTGACCTGCCCGGCAAAGAGCATGGGCAAGGCAAAGCAGGCGCAGAGGAGCATGGTGGCGAGACGGGCGCGGCTTGCGGTGAGACCGGCTCGTGAGAGTGCCGCGGGTAGCCAGCCTCCTACAATACCGCCGACTGCGGATGCGCCGTAAATGAGCAGCAGGGGTGCTCCCAAGCCGCTGAGGCCGAGATGCAGTCGTGCATCGAGGAAACCCGGCAGCCAGAAGAGATAGAACCACCAGATGGGATCAGTGAGGAAGCGGGCGGCGGCTAGAGCCCATGTCTGACGATACTTGATGAGGCTGATCCACGTAGGTTGTGTACCACCTTCGGTGGGAGCTTCTTCGTCGCTGCGGATGTGAGCTAATTCCGCGGGCGAGATGGCGGCGTGTTGATCGGGTGTGCGGTATTTCCAGTACCACCATGCGATCCATGGCGCTCCGAGCAGGCCTGTTGCAACGAAGGCCGCGTGCCATCCGTAGCGAAGGGTGATCCACGGCACAACGATGGGCGCCACCATGGCACCCGTGGTGGTTCCCGCATTGAACAGGCCGGTTGCCAGGGAGCGTTCGCGTTTGGGGAACCAGTCAGCTACCGTCTTGATGGCGGCGGGGAAGTTACCTGCTTCGCCGACGCCCAAGGCAAACCGTGCGATGCCGAAGCCAAAGGGAGTGGTGACGAATGCGTGTGCGATCGCGGCGAGGCTCCACATGCCCATGACGAGGGCGTAACTGATTCTGGAACCGAGTTTGTCGATGAGACGGCCCGCACCAACGAGACCGAGGGCATACGCGACCTGGAAGCAGGCGACGATGGTGCCATAGGCCTGCTCGGTCAGGCCGATGTCGTGCATCAGCGTGGGCTTGAGGATGCCGATGACCTGCCGGTCCATATAGTTGATCGCCGTTGCGACGAACAGCATGGAGCACACCGTCCAGCGGACATTGCTGGTTGTTCGGGCATCGGTCACGGGTATGGTAAGAGGTCCGACCACTTAAGTAGGTGTAGTCTCTCTGCCGGAATGGTGTCAATGTTTTTCTCTTTAGCCCAATGCTGGTGCAGAATGGTGGGATATGGCCGGCGTGCGTCAGGGAGCTTCGGGAGTAGATCAGCAGGCGGCCATGCGTGTTGTGGAGCGGATACGCATGCTGCTGCAGGATGGCACGCTGAAGGCGGGCGATAAGTTGCCGCCGGAACGCGAGTTCGCGCAGACACTTGGGATCAGCCGATCAAGCCTGCGTTCCGGCATCGGCTACCTTGCGGCAATGGGATTGTTGCAGGTGCGGCATGGTGTTGGGGCGTTTATCTCGGAGACGCCCACGCAGTTTGGGACAGCTTCCTTGCCGTTCCTGGATGCGTTGCATGGGTATGAGATGGGTGAGTTGTTTGAAGCGCGGCGTGTGCTTGAAGGGCATATCGCTGCGTTGGCTGCGGCACGCGCGAGTGAACGCCAACTAGCGCAGATGGCGGAAGAGTTGGAAGAGATGGATGCGACGGTGAACGCGCCGCAGGACTACCTGATCCACGATGTGCGGTTTCACCGTGTGATTGCGCAGGCCGCGGGCAACAGCATTCTTGCAGCGATTATGGAGAGCATGACCGGAGCGTTGTATGCGGAGCGCAGTGCGAAGACAGAGAAGACGACGGATCTTCGCGTGACTACGGGGTTTCACCGCGACATCTATCGTGCGATACGGTCAGGGAATGCTCGCACTGCGCATGCCGCGATGGAGCGGCACTTGCTGGATGCGGAGAAGCCTTCGAAGGCCGGTTCCAAGGCTGCTGCGAAGCGCGCTGCTTTGAAGAAGCTGAGTGCGAAGAAGCGATTAAAGTAAGTTGTTACTGTGCTAGAGCTTGTAAGCGGCGCGTACAAGGTTCACCGTAAGGTCTTGTGCGACGGTGAAGGCTTCGTCTTCGTCGAGGCGGTGTTCTGCTACAAGGCGTGCGAGATAGGCGCAGTCCACGCGCCGTGCAACATCGTGCCGCGCGGGTATGGACAGGAAGGCGCGGGTGTCGTCGTTGAAGCCGACGGTGTTGTAGAAGCCGGCGGTTTCCGTGGTCTGTTCGCGGAAGCGCATCATGCCTTCAGGGCTGTCGTGAAACCACCACGCGGGACCGAGGCGCAATGCGGGGTAGTGGCCGGCTAATGGCGCGAGTTCGCGGCTGTAGGTGGTTTCGTCGAGTGTAAAGACGATCACGGTGAGGTCGCGCTCGTTGCCGAAGAGGTCGAGCATGGGCTGCAGGCCGCGCACGTAGTTGGTTGGTGTGGGGATGTCAGCGCCCATGTCGCGGCCAAAACGCATGAAGAGTTCGAGGTTGTGGTTGCGCATGCTGCCAGGGTGGATTTGCATAACGAGGCCGTCATCGAGACTCATGCGGGCCATCTCGGTAAGCATTTGCGCGCGGAAGATTTCGGCGTCGTCCGTATCTGCTTCGCCCTTAAGAATGGTGTCGAAGAGCTGCTCGCAATCGGTGGTTTCTAGGTCAGCCGTGCGCGCAGTGGGATGGCCGTGATCGGTTGCGGTGGCGCCGAGTGCCTTGAAGCGTTCTCGCTGTTTGCGTAGGGCGTTGAGATAGCCGGACCACGTAGATGTGTCTTCACCGCTCATGGCGCCGAGCGTGTCGAGGTTCTCCATGAAGCCATCGAACTCGGGATCGACGACAGAATCGGGGCGGAAGGTTGGGATGATGCGGCCATGCCAGCCACTGGTGCGCAGGCTCTGGATGTCGAGCAGTGGATCGGTGGCTGCGTCTGTGGTGGCGAGGACTTCTAGCTTGAAGCGCTCGAAGAGTGCGCGTGGGCGGAACTCCGGCGTTTGGAGTTTTTCCGTGATGGTGTCGAAGTAGAGGTCTGCTGTTTCTTCGCTCAGGCGTTCAGTGAGACCGAAGAGTTCCTGGAAGGCGTAGTCGAGCCAGAGGCGCGATGGGGTGCCGCGGAAAAGATAGTAGTGCTTTGCAAAGATGTGCCAGACCTTGCGCGGATTCTGGATGATGGGTGCGCCGATCTCAAGATCTTCAAGCCGAACGCCCTGGCTGTAGAGCATGCGGTGGACGTAGTGATCGGGTTGCACGAGGAGTTTGGCGGGGTCGGGGAAGGGATCGTTCCTGGCAAACCAGCTGGCTTGCGTGTGGCCATGTGGGCTGATGATGGGCAGATCGCGAACGGTGTTGTAGAGACGGCGTGCGATGGTGCGCGTGTCCGGGTCGGCAGGGAAGAGGCGGTCATCGTGCAGGAGTGGCATGCTGTTCTTATCCTTCGCCTATGACTATAGACCGGAGTAGGCTTATCGTGGTAGGACCACATACTTAAATTGCACGGGTTCGCCATGCTATAGCATGGGCATGTTGCCAGATTCGTTCCGCCGTTGAAATCGTCTGCAATGCAGCCGAGATTATGGCTTCACGCTTACGCCGGCTTTCCTGGAAGGTGGATCCCCGGGAAGATCTTGATAACCGCGGAATCATCTTCTCCACCATGACCCGCGGCAGCAGCCATCAGATACATCTGGTGTGCGGCGGCTGTGAGTGGCAGAGGAAATTTGCTCTCGTGCGCTGCGTCGAGAACGATGCCGAGGTCTTTGACGAAGATGTTGACGGCGGAGAGGGGCGTATAGTCGCCCTGAAGGATGTGCGGCACGCGGTTCTGGAACATCCATGATGCACCCGCGCTATTACAGATCACTTCGTAGAGTTGCTCGGGATCGGCACCAGCTTTGATGCCAAGGGCCATGGCTTCTGCGGCCGCGGCGATGTGTACGCCGGCGAGCAGTTGGTTAATCATCTTAACTTTCGACCCGGCTCCTGATGCCTCACCGAGGCGGTAGACCTTGGTTGCGATGGCGTTTAACACGGCTTCGCTCTTTGCAAATGCTTCTGCGCTACCGGAGGCCATGATGGACATCTGGCCCGCGGCTGCCTTCGCAGCGCCACCGGATACGGGACCGTCGATGTGAAGCAGGCCCAGTGACGTCAAACGCTCGCCGAACTCCTGTGCTTTTTCGGGAGCTACTGTGGCGCTGGTGATCACGACTGAGCCGGGAGACATAGCGGCGGCTGCGCCATCTTCACCGAAGAGTACGGATTCGGTTTGATCGGCATTGACTACGAGAACAATGAGGAGTCCGACCGCGGCGCCGAGCGCCGCCGGGCTGGTTGCTGCATGACCGCCTTCGGCTGCGAAGGATGCGACGACCTGCGGGCGTACATCGAACGCGTGCGTTTCGAAGCCTGCTCGTACGAGCGATCGCGCGACGCCGAGTCCCATGGATCCCAGGCCTATAACGCCTACCGGCCCTTTGTGTGTTGCCATTGCTTGTTTCTCCAAATCTTGAGTAGGGGTGTAACTGTTTACTTGTTCACCACACGAGCTTGGAGCGTCAGCGTGAGGATGCCTCCGAGCACGAGGGATGCAGAGACAACGTACAGCCCGATGTTGGTACTGCCGGTTAGATCTTTCACCCATCCCACGAGATAAGGGCTAACGAACCCTGCGAGATTGCCAACGGAATTGATGAGAGCGATACCTGCTGCGGCGCCTGCGCCTCCGAGAAAGGCTGTCGGCAGGCTCCAGAAGATGGGCAGACTTGTGATGATGCCGGCCATGGCGATGGCGAGACCTGTGATGGCCACCGGTATGCTGTGCGGCATGGTTGTGCTGAGCATGAGGCCTGCACCAGCAAGCGCGGAAGGAATCGCCAGATGCCAACGACGCTCGCGATGGCGGTCTGCGCTTCTGCTCACCAGGATCATGGAGATCACTGCCACGCCGTACGGGATCGCTGTAAGCTCGCCAACATGCAGCGAGGAGACGACGCCAGCGAAGCTGATGATGGACGGCAACCAGAAGCCGACGCCGTACAGGCCCATGATGATGCAGAAGTGAATCAGGCAAAGGAATAGAACACGCGGGTTGCGCAACACCTCCGTGATGGAGTGACGTTCCTTATCGCTGGCTTCGCGTTGGACGGCTTCTTCAAGAACGAGCTTTTCTGGTTCCGAAAGCCACTTCGCGTGCCGGATGCCGTCGTCAAGGTAGAAGAACATGATGATGCCCATGATGATGGAGGGTACTGCTTCAATGAGGAAGAGCCATTGCCAGTTCCTCAGTCCATGAACGCCGGAGAACGACTGCAGAATCCAGCCGGAGAGAGGGCCACCGAAGATGCCCGACACAGGCTGGGCGGCCATGAAGAGGGCGACCATCTGGGCGCGGCGTTCCGCGGGGAACCAATAGGTCAGGTAGAGAATGACGCCGGGAAAGAGCCCTGCCTCGGCGAGGCCAAGCAGAAAGCGTGTGATGTAGAAGCCTCGTGCGGTGGTGACGAACATCATGGCGCCGGAGATGATGCCCCACGTGACCATGATGCGGGCCATCCATAAACGAGCACCAACGCGCGATAAAAAGATGTTGCTGGGGATTTCAAATAGGAAATAACCGATGAAGAAAATCCCGGCGCCGACGCCGTAGACGGTCTCGCTGAACCTGAGGTCGTGCGACATGGACAGCTTTGCGAAGCCGACATTGACGCGGTCAAGATAGGCGACGACGTAACAGAGAAAGAGGAATGGAATGAGGCGCCACTTGACGCGTTTGTAGGCCAATTCCACTAAATCCGAGTGCGAGGCTGTGTCGAGACCTTTGGCGGTGAATGCTTGTTGATACCCGTTCTGCATAGCTCTCGATTCTTTCGGTCTGTCGGCAGGCTTGCCGGGACGATTCTACGTCAGGGATGCGTTCCTTTACACTCGGTTGGAACAGGCAGGGAACGATGAATGTTGTGGTGACAGGGGCTGCTGGATTTCTCGGAAGGCGTCTTGTGCAGGCGCTGCTGGATAGGCCGGGATTGTCTGGGCCGGATGGGTCCGCGGTTCCAGTCACGAAGATTACAGCCTTCGATCTGTTCCCATTGACGGGGATATCGGATCAACGCGTGGAGATTGTCACCGGCGATCTTCGCGATGAGACCGTGATGCGCGACCTCATCACGAGCGAAACGGACTCCGTCTTCCACCTGGCCGCGGTTGTGTCCGGCGAGGCCGAGGCGAACTTCGAGCTTGGGATGGAGATGAACTTCGATGTGACGCGGGCGCTGCTGGAGCGCGTTCGGAGCTTGCATGGCCATCGTACGCGCTTCGTCATGATGAGCTCTGTGGCTGTCTTTGGCGGTGCGTTGCCGGCGGTGGTGCCGGATGATCATGTGTGGCTGCCGCAGAGCTCGTATGGAACGCAGAAGGCGATGGCCGATTTGTTGATTGCCGACTATAGCCGGCGCGGTTTTGTGGATGGCCGCAGCCTGCGTTTGCCAACGATCGCGGTGCGCGCTGGAAAGCCGAACAAAGCTGCTTCAAGTTTTGTAAGTTCAATGATTCGCGAGCCACTGCATGGCGAAGGTGCGATCTGTCCAGTTGATCCTTCGACGTTGCTTTGGATTATGTCGCCGCAACGCGCGATTGAAAACATGGTGCATGGACATAACCTTGCAGCCAGTGAACTCAAGCGTCGTGTGATCGATATGCCAGGCTTGTCGGTGACCGTTCACGATATGATCGAGGCGCTTAGGTGCCTGTCGGGCGATGCCGTTGTGAATCGCATTCGTTTTGTACCGCAGCCGGAGATCGAACGGATTGTGGCTTCATGGCCTGGAGCTTTTAGCGCGGACTATGCTCGTTCACTTGGTTTCGTTGCGAATGACGGAATTAAGTCTCTCTTACTTGAGTTCATAGAGGAAAACGGTATTGAGGCCGGGACGCAGTAGACAGTCGATGAATTGCACAACGCGAGACAGGCTGGAATGACTGTGCAACGCCGTTTGACGAACAGGTGGATGCCATCGTTTTGATCGCACTGTCACTGAGTGAGCGAGCCTTAAGCTGAGCTAAAGGACCAGTGTGGCATTCTGGCGACACTTCCATGGAGCGGACAATGCGTGTTCTGGTGGTTGAGGACGAACTCCGGTTGGCGGAGAACATAGCGCGCGCGTTGCGTGAGGGGCCGGCGTATGCGGTGGACGTGGTGCATGATGGCGCGGAGGCGCTGGAGTTTTGTCGCGCGGGTGAGTATGACCTGATTGTGCTGGACCTGATGCTGCCTAGCCTAAGCGGCGATGACATTGTGCTGCAGCTGCGTGCGGCGAAGGATACGACGCCGATCCTGATACTGACGGCGGTGAGCGAGACGCAGCGTACGATTGCGCTGCTGGACGCGGGCGCGGATGACTACATGACGAAGCCGTTTGACCTGGGTGAGTTGATTGCGCGATGCCGCGTGCTGATCCGGAGGGGTAAGGGTGCTAGCCAGTCGTTGCTGCGGTTTGGCACGGTTGAACTGCATACCGGGGAACAGAGCGTGATGCGCGATGGGCGTGCGGTGGATCTTTCGCCGACGGAGTTTCGGATACTGGAATACCTGATGTATCGTCCGCGGATAGTGGTGTCGAAGCGCGAATTGCTGGAGCATTTGTATGACTTCACATGGGAGCACCACTCCAACGTGATTGAGGTGCATGTGTCGAACCTGCGGAAGAAGCTGCGCGGACATAATGAGGACGATGTGGTGGAGACGCTGCGTGGGCGCGGCTATCGGCTGGCGCGGGCGTAGGTCCGCATGACGTCACGATCGATCACGCGGCAGACCGTTGCCATTGTGCTGCTGGCGCAGATTGCGTTTGCGCTGATGCTTGGGGCGGTTGCTGTTTTGAGCGAGCGCCATACGCGTATGCGTGCGCTGGATCAGCAGATCGCCGGGCGTTCGGATTCTCTGATGGGCGCGATCCAGGATGCGGAAGACCCCGAAGACAACATCACCATTGATCCAGCGGAAGTGCATGTGATGCCCGGGGACCGTTATGCCGTGTATGCGGAGAGCGGCAAGCTCGTTGGCCGTTCCGCGGATGATGAGGCAGCGCTGACGCAGAGCGGTGCGATGGGAATGAGCGGGATGCGCGTAGGACACGTGCGGTATCACGTGCTGCGTCGTAAGGCGCTACGGATTATCGATCGCTCTGAGAACGGCGGTGTGGGTCTGCGGCGTCCCGTAGTGATTGTGTATGCGTCGCCTGAGAGCCATGTGTTGCATGAGGTGTTTGAGGCGGTCGGGCAATTTTTGCTTTCGATTGCCGTGCTTTCGATTGCTGCTGCGTTCGTGACGTTGTTGTTGTTGCGGCGAACGCTGCGGCCGATCACGGATCTTGCCCTGGCTGCGGAACGGGTTTCGCCAGCTGCGCTGCAGTTTGCGGCGCCTGTGAGCGCGATGCAGGTGGAGGAGCTAAGGCCGCTGGCAACTGCGTTGTCCGCGCTGATTGATGAGTTGCGCGAGGCGTTTGCGAAGGAGCAGCGCTTTGTGGGCGATGCCGCACATGAGTTGAAGACAGCTGTAGCGGTGGTGCGGTCGGCTGTTCAGTTGCTGATGATGCGACGGCGCAGTGAAGGGGAGTATGTTGCGGGACTGGAGCAGGTGCTGGAGGACAATGATCGCGTTGAGGCCCTGGTGTCACGCATGCTTGAGCTGGCCCGGTTTGAGCAGGCGGTTGAAGAAGCCGCTCCGCTGCTGGATTTGGCGGATGCTGTGCGCCATGCCTGCGCGATGATGGAATCAGTTGCAGCCGCGAGGGATGTGCGGCTTGATGTGGATGCGTGTGAGGGTGTGATGGTGCGATTGCAGCCGGATCGCGCGGAGACATTGCTGACGAATCTGCTTTCGAATGCGATCCGGCATAGTGCTGCTGGGGCGGTTGTCTCTGTGATGGTTGGACGTGAAGCAGATAGCGGCTTGGTAACGGTTGAGGATAGTGGCAGTGGGATTCGTGCGGAGGCGTTGCCGCACGTGTTTGAGCGGTTCTATCGTGACGATGCTTCGCGTTCGCGTGCTTCTGGTGGCACAGGGCTTGGGCTTGCGATCTGCAAGTCGATTGTTGAGGCTGTTGGCGGCAGCATTCACATTGAGAGCGCGATTGGAAAAGGTACGCGTGTCGTTGTGTCCTTCAGCATTGCTTAAGCATGTTCGCATGACACTTGTGTTCGGCATTTGTTTTGGCCGCGAGGTGGAATGCGATGAAGCGATATGCGATGTCCCTGTGTGCTGTGTGCTGCGTGGCTGTTAGCGCGGTGGGGCAGGCCCAGTACAAGGTTGTGGATCACTGGAAGATCGGTGGGACTGGCGGATGGGATTATCTGCTTGCGGATGGCCCTGCGCACCGGCTGTACATCACGCATAACAACCGCGTTGAAGTGGTAGATACTTCAACTGGCAAGGTACTTGGCGCGGTTACGGGTTTGAAGAGCACGCATGGCGTGGCGCTTGATCTAGATGGCAGGACAGGCTACATCAGTGATGGTGCGGGCAATGCGGTGGTGATCTTCGACCGCACATCGTTTGCGGTGCTGGAGACGATTCCCGCGGGGACGAATCCGGATGGGATTGCGTATGAGCCGGTCACGAAGACGGTGTGGGCCTTTAACGGCCGCAGCAATACTGTGTCCGTAATCGATCCTGCGGAGAAGGCGGTTGTTGCAACGATTGCGCTGCCGGGTAAACCGGAGTTTCCGCAGGTGGATGATAAGGGAACGGTCTTCGTAAACATCGAGGATAAGAACGAGATCGTGAAGCTGGACGCGACGGCGAAAAAGGCTGTAGCGACATGGGCGCTCCCCGGTTGCGATTCGCCTTCGGGAATGGCAATTGATCGCGAGCATGGCCGCTTGTTCTCCGTCTGCGATGGCAACAAGATGCCGGTGACGGATGCGACTACGGGCAAGCAGCTTGCTCTTGCAACGATTGGCGCCGGGCCGGATGCGGCTGGGTATGATCCGAAGAATCAGCTGGCGTTTTCGTCGAATGGCGAGACGGGTACGTTGTCGGTCGTGGATGCAGCGCATGGGTACAAGACCGTGCAGACGTTGGCCACACTGAAGGGCGGGCGGACTATGGCGTATGACGCTACGGCGGATCGCATCTACATCATGACGGCGGAGTATGGTGCTCCGGTGGCTGGGTCGAAGAGGCCAAGTGTGTTGCCGGATACGGCTTCGGTGTTGGTGATTGGGAAGTAAGCCATCTAAGCGGTGAACGAGGAGGCTCGTATTGAGCCTTTCATTTCTTTGCCCAAATACATTTCGCGAGAAAGATCGCGCCTGTGGCGCTCAAAGAGCTTAGACCTCGATCGCGACTTCTCTGTCGTGCGAGGAACGGGTGAGTATGTAGTAGATGAGAGGCGTGACGATGAGGCTTAGCAGCATGGAGATGGCTATGCCTCCGATGACTGCGATGGCTAGGGGTTGGAGCATTTGTGAGCCTGCGCCGAGGGCTAGCGCGAGTGGCAGCATGCCGGTGACTGCTGCGAGGGCGGTCATGAGGATGGGGCGGAGTCGGCGTTGCGCGGACATTTTCATAGCGTCGAGTGCGGAGAGGCCTTCGGCGCGGAAGCGCTCGTCGGCATCGAGCAGGAGGATGCCGTTTTTTGCGACGATGCCGATGACCATGATGAGGCCCATGAACGAGGCGACGTTGAAGGCTGTGTGCGTGATGAGCAGCGCGGCTACTACGCCTGAGATGGACAATACGGATGACGCGAGGATGGCGGTAGGAGCGGCGAAGTTGCGGAACTCTGTGAGCAGCACGCCGAAGACGAGGATGAGCGCGAGGAGCAGCACGCGCGAGAGTTCGCCGAAGGACTTCTGCTGCTCCTGGTAAGTGCCGCCATATTCGACGCGAACGGCAGTGGGGATGTGCATGGCCTGCACGCGTGCCTGCACCGCTTTGACGGCGGTGCCTAGGTCGGTGCCTTCGAGCTGTGCGGTTACGGTGACCAGGCGCTGGAGGTTCTCGCGCTTGATTTCATTTTGCGGCGGGAGCTGCGTGATGGTGGCGAGTGAGCCGAGCGATGCCGTGTGGCCTGAGGTGGAGTTGAAGACGGCGTTCTGGATGGTATCGAGGTTTCTGCGTGTGTCGTCGCCGAGGCGGACGCGGACGGTGTAGGGGCGGCCGTTGGCGATGACTGGGTCGTTGACCGTGACGCCGTCAAGGATGGAGGTGGCGTCTTCGGCGGCCTCCTGCGGTGTGAAACCAAGGCGTGCGGCTAGCTGTGAATCGACCTGGAAGTTGGTAGCGGGGCCGCTGATGGTGTTGTCGATGCCGTTCTCGATGGAGACGACGCCTTTGACCTTGCCAATTTCATCGGCGACGCGTGGGGCGAGGTCGCTGAGGAGTGCGAAGTCCTGGCTGAAGAGCTTGATCTGAATGGGCTCGGGAGCGTTGGAGAGGTCGTTGATGTTGTCCTGCAGGACCTGGATGTACTCGGTGTCGAGCTGCGGCTCGGCGGCTTTGACCCTGGCGCGAACGTCGGCGATGACTTCGTCGATGGCGCGATCGCGCTTGGCCTTGAGCTTGACGGTCATGTCGCCGGTGTTGGCTTCGGTGACGGCGGCGAGGCCCATCTGCAGGCCGGTGCGGCGGCTTACGCTTTCGACTTCGGGGGTCTTGTGCAGGATGTCTTCGACGCGCGCGAGGACGTCGTTGGTGGATTGCAGGGAACTGCCCGCGGGCATGATGTAGTCAAGGATGAAGCCGCCTTCGTCCATCTCGGGAAGCAGGTCTGAGCCGAGCGCGTTGTAGGCGAAGAAGGTGCCCGTGACGAGGACAGCACAGATGCCGAGCATGATGAATGGGCGTGCGAGTGCGAAGTCGAGCGCCCTGTGATGCCACTGCATGACTCGGCCTAAGACGTTTCCGGGTTTGTGATGATGGATTGCTTCGTCTTGAGGCGTTTGCTTAAGCAGGATGAGTGCTAGGCCGGGGGTGAAGCTTACTGCGAGGACGAGTGATGTGAGTAGCGAGACCGTCATGGTGATGGCGAGTGCGCGGAAGAAGCTACCTGTTACGCCGGTGACGGCGATGAGTGGCAGGAAGACGACGACGGGTGTGATGGTGGAGCCGACGAGCGGGACGGAGATTTCCTGGAGTGCGAGGCGGACGGCGTCGAGGCATGACTGGCCGCTGTCGCGGTGAAGGACGATGTTTTCGACGACAACGATGGCGTCGTCGATGACGAGGCCGATAGCTGCGGCGAGGCCGCCGAGCGTCATGAGGTTGAAGCTTTCGCCCATGAGCCAGAGTGCGAGCACGGTGGCGGCGACCGTGACAGGGATGACGAGGCCTGCGATGAGGGATGAGCGCCAGTCGCGCAGGAAGAGATAGAGGATGATGCAGGCGAGGATGAGGCCGAGGACGATGGCGTCGCGCACGCTGCTGATGCTTTCGCGGACGATCTGCGACTGGTCGTAGTAGGGCTTGAGGGTGACGCCGTTGGGCAGCTTGGTTCTGAGGTCGGCTACAACTGTGGCTACGCCATCGGCGACTGCAACGGTGTTGCTGCTGGGCTGGCGCGTGATGTTGATGAGGACCGCGGGTTGGAGGTCGGCCGTGACTGCGGTGTAGACGGGCATGGTGGCAGGGATGACGTCGGCGACATCGCCGATGCGCACCGGTGCCCCCCCGACGCTGGTTGTCTTCACCGTGAGTTGCTTGAGGCCTTCAATGTCATGTGCCTGCGCGCCGACGAGGGCGAGGACGAGTTGATGGTCCTGCTGATAGAGGCCGGGCGAGTCGATGATGTTCGAGGTCTGGATGGCATTGGTGAGGTCGAGGATGGTGACGCCTGCGGCCTGGAGTTTCGCCATGTTGGGGACGACGTGGAATTCCGGCACCTGGCCGCCCTGGATGGTGATGGTGCTGACGCCGTTGACGCGGTTGAGGGGGGGCTTAAGCGTGTATTGCGCGAGCTCCCATAGCTGCGCCTGGGACTGCGTGTTGGAGGTGAGGGCGTAGCCGAGGATAGGAAAGGTGGCGAAGGTGAGCCGGTTGGTTGTGAGCTTGGCGGTGGAGGGCAGCGATTGCTGGACTTTGCTGAGCGCGGAGTCGACGAGTTGCAACGTGCGGACCATGTCGACAGACCAGTCAAAGAAGAGGCTGACTTCTGCGGTGCCCCGGCTGGTGTTGGAGCGGACGGTGGCGAGGCCGGGGACGGAGTTGACCGCGTCTTCGATGGGCTTGGTGATGGTGACCTGCATCTGCTCGACGGGCATGACGCCGTTGTCGACGCCGATGACGACGCGGGGGAAGTTGGTCTCAGGAAAGACGGCGATGGGTGTGCGGAAGAAGGCGTAGATGCCGGCGACGGTGAGTACGACAGCGAGGAACAGCACCGTGCGTACGGACTTCGTCAGCCAGTATTGAGTAGCCTCGTTCTTGGCGGGCTCGGGCTGGGAGGGCATTAGTCTTTGTCCTCTTTGCCTGCGCCTGGCTTGGCTTCATCGTCCTCTTTGTCGGCGCCGGGCTTGCCGATTTTGACTTTGGCGCCGTCGTCGAGGCCGTAGCCGCCTTCGGTGATTACGTTGTCTGTCGGGGCTAAACCGGAGAGGATTTGAACGGTTTCTGGTGTTCTTATGCCAACTTTTACAGCTTTTTTGTGGGCTGTGCCGTCGCTTGCGACGACTGCTACGGCGGTGCTGCCGTCAGTGGCTGGGATGATGGCGGCGGCAGGGACTTGCATGGCGGACTTGATGGTGGCGCCGCTGAGCGTGGTGTGGACGGGTGTGCCTACTTTGAGCGTGCCCTTGGTGTTGCTGAGCCTGACCCAGACTTCGACGGTGGTGGAGCCGGTGTCGAGCGCTGGGCTGATGAAGGAAATAGCGCCTTCGATTGAATCATCGATGCCTGCGACTGTGACTTCAGCTTTGTCGCCGAGGTGGAGCTTCTGCGCGCTGGATTGAGCGAGGTGCAGCTTGGCGAGGAGGGATGAGGTGTCCATGACGGTGATGACCGTGGCGCCGGACTGTGCGGTTTCGCCGGGAAAGAGCGGGCGGTCGGTGACGACGCCGTTGATGGGGCTGCGTAGCTGCGCGTAGTTGACCTGGGCTTCGGCGGACATGAGCTTGCCCTGGGCTGAGGTGAGCTGTCCCTGGGCGGTTTGCTGCGAGGTCTTCTGCGTGGTGGACATGACGGATTCGAGGTGACGCTGGGCGACCTGGTAGGCGGATTCGGCTTGCACGGCTGCGGCGTAGGCGGTGTCGGCGTCGCGACCGGAGAGTGCGCCCTGTTGGAAGAGGCGCTTGCGTTCGTCGGCGGTGCGCTGGGCTACGTCGCGCGCTGCTTTGGCTTGATCGAGGTCTGTCTGGGCTTTCTTCAGGTCGTCTGGGATGGAGGCGTTAACGGCGGTGGTGTAGGCGGCCTGTGCCGCGGTGACGGCGCCTTTGCTGTCAGCGGCGGCGCCGAGGAGGTCGCGGTCTTCCAGCGTGATGAGGAGTTGGCCTTGCTTCACGCGCTGGCCGCGCTGCACGTATTCGTGCAGGATGGGCGCGGAGATGCGTGGGGCAATGGCTGCCTGCGAGAAGGGCGCGAGGATGGCGTCGGCGGTGATCTCTTCGGAGATGGGGCCGGTGGTTGGTTGTGCTGCCGCTACGGTGACGACGGGCGCCGCAGCCTCTTCGTCCTTGCTTTTGCAGGCGGTTATTGCGATGAGTGCGAGCGAGAGCAATGCGGTAGCTGCACCGGAGGTGCGTCGGTCGATCATGGAAGCCTTCCCGTGAGGGTTTGCAGCTGCGCGCGTGCGAGCTGGTAGCGCAGATGTCCGTCGACCTGCGCGGTTTCGGCAGTGGTGACGGTGGTCTGTGCATCGACCACTTCGAGGGCGGTGCTTTCACCGTCGACATAGCGGAGGTTGGTGAGACGAAGGCTTTCGCGTGCGGTGACGACGCTTTGATCGAGCGAGCGCAGTTGCTGCGCTGCGAGGTCTGCTTCTGCGTAGAACTCTTCGAGGTCGGCGAGGAGGCGGCGCTGGGCTGCGGTGAGCGCGACTTTGACGGCGCCTTCGCGGAGCTTGCTGGCTTTGATGGTGCGCTCGGTGGCGAGCCAGTCCCACACGGGAATGTCCAGCGTTGCGCTCATGGCATAGCCGAGGTTGTTAATGCCGTCAGGACCGTGCTTGCCGAAGTTGGTGGCGTCGATGCCATAGGTGTAGTTGAGTGCGAGGCCGGGAGCGAGCGCGGCTTTGGAGGAAAGGGTTTCTGCTTGCGCGGCCTGCAGGCCGGCCATGGCACTGCGCAGTTCCGGGTTGTTCTGCGTGGCGAGTGCGTTGATGGCTGTGCGGTCGGGCAGTGGTGCTGGAAGCGCGGCGGTCTCAAGCGTGTAGGCGGTGGTTGGATCAGGGTAGAGCAGGACGCCGAGTTCGAGGCGTGCCTTGATGACTTCGAGCCTGGCGTCGGCTACCTCGCGCTCGAGCTTCTGCTGTTCGAGTTGGGCTTTGAGGACGTCGGCGTGGGCGACTTCGCGGGCGGCTTCGCGCTGCTGGGTGATGTCGAGGAAGTGGTTGGCTTCGTTGAGCGAGCGGGCAGTGATGCCGGCTTTTTGCGTGGCGCTCTGTAAGCCGTAGAAGAGATTTGTCACTGTCAAGACGAGGCCGCGGCGGGCGACTTCGGCTTCGGCTTCGGCGCGGAGGGCGTTGGCGTTTGCGAGGTGGATGGCGGCGATCTGGCCGAGGCCGATCTTCTCGTCGATGACGCCCTGGCTGGCGTACTCGCGAACTGCGTTATTCGCGATGAAGATGGGCGAGTCGGCGCCGGTGACCTGGCCGATGCGGCTGGAAGGCACGCCGTTGGGCTGGGTGTAAATGGCCTGGTTGTGATAGATGACCGTGGGCAGCAGGGCGGTCTTTGCGTTGGTGCGTTCGAGGGCCGTGGCGCGGCGTTCCGCAACTGCTGCGGCAAATTGCGGTTCGTTCGCCTGAGCGATTGCGATGACCTGCTCCAACGTGAGTGCCGATGTGGGTACCGCAGCGGGAGACGCTGAGATGGCCGGCGATGCGGAGGTTTGCGCGGGAGCGCACGCGGCGCACAACAGCAGCAAAGAGGCGTACCCAATCCGCATGGATTTGAAGCTACAGGCGAATGCTTAAGGTTGGCTGAATACTCTGTGGGCTCTTCGTTCAGGACTTACCGGATGCTTAGAACAGCAGGGACGGTGAGTATCAGTATGGACGCCATGTGAGCGTTGCCAGAGAACCGGATGGCAGCGTCAACGATACTGTTCGTGCATCCCAGCGCACACCGAACGTGCGGGTAGATACTCCTGTGTTGTACACAAGCAGCGCCAGCGAGCGGTCCGTGTTTTCAAACGCGACGTTCTGTATGTCCTGCTCGCCGGATGATGCGATACGGGTTGCGCCCGGCTGCACGTACTTGCTGGCCTGGGCCAGCGCGTAGTAATCGCCGTTCCACGTGATCTTCGGCTTGTCTTGATTTGTGTCGATGGTAAGCAGGCCGCGGCAGGTGCCGCAGCCACCGGCATGCGGGTTGCCGTCCGGCTGGAGTGCGATGCCCCACAGAACGACAGCCTTTGCCCAATGCCGCGTTGCGCTGATGAGCAGGCGCGCCGTTGATGCGAGCGGCGGCTCCGTCTGCCAGTTGCCGCCGGAGCACTCGGTCATCCAGATGCCCATGTCCGGCTCAGCTGCGTGCATGCCATCCTGTGTTTCCACGCGGCCGCCGTAGCAATGCATTGCCGAGCCTGCCATGTAGGGTCGCGACGCAGGGTCGGCGAGAACGGACAGGGGATACTCGGGGTGGTCCCAGTTGTGGTCGTATGCGAGCACCTGGGTCTTCAGGCCGGCCTGGTGTAATGCCGGTCCAAGATCGTGGCCGATGAAGCGCATCTGCTGGTCGGCTAACATCAGCGTCGTTGGGAAGTCTTTCTTTTCGTTGAGAGGCTCGTTCTGCACGCTTAGAAATTTGACTGGAATGCCGGCCTGCTCAAACGCCTGCAGCGATCGCACGAGGTAGGACGCAAACGCGGGTTCTGCGTCTGGACGCAGGGCTCCGCCGTCCATGGTGGAGGTGGTCTTCATCCACGCGGGTGGGCTCCATGGTGTTGCCATGACGGTGATGTGGGGATTGATCTTTAAGGCTTGCCGCATCATCGGAAGCACATCGACCGCGTCTTTCTCCATGGAGAAATGATCCATCTGCGGATCCTGCCGGCCGGTGGGCATGTCGTCGTAGCTGTAGTGTGTTCGCGACAGGTCTGTCGAGGCAATGGGCAGACGCAGGAAGCTGAGGCCCGCGCCTGTGTGCGGGTCGAAGAGCTTTGTCATGACGGCGTCGCGGTCTTCTGCTGACAGCTTCTCGTGCAGCAGCCATGCGCTGCCCTCCACCATTGCCGCGCCGAAGCCGTCGATGGTTTGGAAGCGCTGTTTGTCATCGACTTCGACGCTGCCTGCATCGTGTGTCTTGTCTTTGCGGAAGTGGAGGTCAGGTTGCGGAGTAAGTGCTTGCGTGAGGTCTGCCGTGGTTTGCACCACGTGCACGGTTTGCGCGCTGCTTGTTGCAAGCGCAGCAGAGAAGAGAGCACAGACACAGAGGGGCAGACGCACGTTCACAGGGTTCCTTGAGTGGAGGCAGAGTACGAAACGAAAGCTGGGCTGACATGTTCTCAGCCCAGCTTTGGGTATGTGTTCGCCGCGATCTAGAAGTAGACCTTTGCAGCAAGCTGGATCACACGCGGTCCGCCGGGGCCGCTGGGGTTGGCCGATGCAGTGGGCTGGCCCCAGTTGGCGTCCTTGACGATGGAGAGCGGTGTGTACGTGTTGGTGCTCGCGTTGTAGGCGGGCAGTGTCACGTTGGCACCTAAGTCACGCGCGGTGATGTTGGTGTGGTTGAGGATGTTGAAGAACTCGCCGCGAAGCTGGATGTAGCGGCCCTTTTCGGCGTTGCCGAAGGCGAAGTTCTTGAAGATGGAGCTGTCCCACGTGACGAGCGCATCGTTGCGGAGGCTGCCCGGATTGGCCTGGGTTGGGAAGCCGATGGTCGGCAGGATCAGATTGCCGAGGTGATCGACACCGACGTAGGCAGGAGGCGTTTTGCTGTACTGACGCGCGCCTGTGAGAACGTTTGCGGGCGAGTACAGCGCGTTGCGCACGGGGTTGCCGCTCTGGAAGTCGGCGAGACCCGAAAGCTGGTAGCCGTCCGTGATGTAGCCGAGCCAGTGCGAGGCGCTGCCGAAGTGCTGCGCGACTTTTGGCAGGTCGTAGACGTAGTTGATGGAGCCGATGTTGCGGCGATCAAAGCCGGCGACACCGTAGCTGTAGAGCCTGGGGTTGAACTTATCGACGAAGGACTCGTCCGCGGTGGAGGTCGTCATGGCCTTGGACCATGTGTAGGTGCCACCGAAGGTGAGGCCTCGCGAGAAGCGCCGCTGTACGGAGACCTGCAGCGAGTGGTAGTTGGAGGTACCGTCGAACTTGTAGTACTCCATCTGGTCATAGCCGTGATAGGGAGCGAGATAGGCCTGGTTGTAGGCTTTGTCGCCTGCGAAGGACAGGCCGGCCGCGCGGTACTCAGGCGGCAGGTTGGCTTCGACTGCGGGGACTACGCCGCCGGGATACTGCGAGGGATCCTGCGCAGCGCGGGTGAAGGTGGTGCCGTAGGGGATCTGGTTCAGATCACGTGCGGTAACGAGGTGGCGGCCGAGGGTTCCTACGTAGGCGACGTCGAGCGTGGTGCCTGCAGCGATCTCACGCTGGATGCCGAGTGAGAAGCTGTAGACGGTGGGGACCTGGCCGTTGATGTCGGCACCATAGATGCCGGAGAGCACGCCTGCTGCGCTTTGGCCTGCGGTGGCGATGGAGCTGATGTTGGCGTTGGGGATGGTCGGGGTGGTGACGAGTGCGGGGTTGCCGAAGACGGTGTTGAAGACGAGGTTGCCCTGTTCGCGGTCATGCGAGATGCCGAAGCCGCCGCGGACGACGCCCTTGTGGTCACCGGTGGGGTCGTAGGAGAAGCCGATACGCGGCTCGTACATGATGCCGCGGCTGTTCCATCCGCCCTTGGGCAGCGTGCCGTTGGCGGCGTAGGTCATGCCGTCGAGCGGGTTGCCGGCGCCGGCGATGATCGCGCCGCTGGTGGGGTTGATAGCGACAGCGTTTGCTGCGTTATAGGCGGAGGGCGAGAACAGAGCGATCTGGTTCTTCGCGTCATATTGCGGCGGAATGTAGGTGAAGCGAACGCCATAGTCGAGCGTGAAGCGCGATGAGAGCACCCAGGTGTCCTGCGCGTAGAACTCGAGCTGGTTGTAGCGGAAGAAGCCCGTTGGGCGCGCGCTGGATTGGTCGAAGCTGGTGAAGGCGCCGATCAGTGCACTGGCGAAGGGCGAACCGAAGTTGCTGTTGTTTGTGGTGCCGTTCTGGCAACCGGCAGGTGTGGTGGAGCAGGCGCTGAAGCTGAACTGGCCGTTGGCGTTGCCGTAGCTGATCTGGTCTTTACGCGCGCGCTGGTAGAAGACACCGAACTTCATGGTGTGGCTGCGCAGGCTCCACGTCAGGTTGTCGTTCGCGTTGATGGTGGTGGTGGCCTGGTGCCACGGCGTGGAACCGAGATAGGAGCTGGGGTAGCTCTGACCATTGCCGGTGAAGGAGAAATCCGGGATTGAGGTTGTAGAAGTGACCGGGAAGAGCAGAGGCAGGTTGATGTTGTTGGCGCCGACCGTGATGTTGCCGTTTACGCCGGTGATGTTGGAGTGGTAGACGCTGGGGCCGACGCTGACTTCGTTGACGATGGTTGGTGTGAGTGTGCTGGTGAGGTCAACCGAGAGGTTCCAGCCGGGCTGCTTGTTGGTGCAACCGCCTGCGAACTGTAAATTGCTGTCGCACTGCAGGCCGAAGACGCCGAAGGGACCGGTCTGCGTGTCCTGGTTGTTGATATAGCGCGCGAAGATACGTTCGCCGGGAGAGATCTGGTAATCGACACGGCCGATGTACTCGGTGCGCGGGTGATCGTACGAAAGCGGGTCCTGTCGATTGTAGGTTGAGTTGCCGGTCACGTTCGGCTGCGGATACAGGTTGAGGATCGCCTGAATCTGCGCGTAGTTTGCTGCCTGCGCGGGCGTGAGCTGGCCGACGGTGACCTGGTTGTTGAGGAACGGAAGGCCTGTGTTCGGGTTGTAGATGGTGAGCGGGTTGTTGCTGCTGTCCTTGCTCTGGCTGAAGTCGCCGGCGCGCTCGAGGGCTGTGGGTACGCGGTAGGTGTTGACGCTGCCAGGGACGAGCTGGCGGTAGAACTCGGTCGAGACGAAGTAGAAGAGCTTGTCCTTCTTGATGGGACCGCCGATCTGCGCGCCCGCGGTGTTGAGGCGGTAGAGCTGCTGGGGCAGGTTGTTGTGGTTCTCGATCCAGCTGCGTGCGTCCATGCCTTCGTTGCGGTGGAAGAAGTGGACGTTGCCGTGGATATCGTTGGTGCCGCCGCGCGTGGTGACGATGATGGAGCCGCCGCCGGCCTTGCCGAACTCGGCCTGGTAGTTGCTGGTGAGCACCTTCACTTCGGCGATGGCGTCGGTGTTGATGGTGACCTGTGTGCCGCCGTTGTTGCCGGTGTCGACGTTCGATGCGCCGTCAAGGGTGAACTCGTGCTGGTTGGTGCGGGTGCCGTTGACGCTGTAGCTGTCGAGGCCTCCCGTGCCGGAGACGCCGAAGCTGCCCGAACCGGATACGCCGGGGATGACGCGGACGATGTCGAGCACGTTGCGGCCGTTGAGGGCGATGTCGTTGAGTTGCTTGCCGGTGATGAGGTCGGAACGCTCGCCGGAGTTGGCCTGGATCTGAAGCTGGGCAGCGTCGGCGGTGACGGTGACGGTCTGCGATTCGGCGCCGACCTGGAGCTGGAAGTTACCGGCGTTCAGGTGGTCGGCCGAGCTGAGGATGACACCGTCCTTGGTGAGCGCTTGAAAGCCTTTCGCCGCGACCTGAAGCTGGTATGTGCCTGCAGGCAGGTTCGATAGAGAGAACGTGCCATTTGAGCCGGACTTGACCGTGCGGGTTACGCCCAGAGTAGGGGCGGTGGCAGTAACGGTCGCGTCTGGGATCAGAGCGCCAGTCGTATCCTGTACAGAGCCGAGGATGGTGCCGGAGGTGACCTGCGCGGCCGCGGAGATGGAGAACACTGCTGCCGATAGAACACATGCGAGCGGCGTGAGACGAAAGGCGGGGAAACCTGGTGCATCCGGTTGGATACGGAGCAGCCTGCTGCCCCAGCCAAAGAGTCGACTGAGTTGTTTCTGTTGCAAGATATGGCCTCGCTGGTTTAGCGCTTTGAATCGCTCCAGAACCCTAGAGACCGCGCCACACAATAGTCCTGAAGGTAACCTGAGGTTTTTCTGATGGATCGTAAGTGGAGAAATGACCATCAGATACGTGTCTGGATGACGGAAGAACGCACCATGGTATCGCCAACAACGACGTTTCACGCGGCCTTAGAACCGTTCCGGGCAGGTGACTGGATCATTGATCCAGAGGTGAACAGCCTCCGCAACGGCACAGAGGAGCGGAGGGTCGAGCCCAAGGTCATGAAGGTGCTCATGGTTCTGGCAGGCAGGCAGAACCATGTTGTACCCAAAGACGAGATTATGGCTGCGGTTTGGCCTGAGACGTTTGTTGGAGACGACGTCCTGACGCGATGTATCTCCGTTCTGCGGCGTGTCACCCATGACGATGCCCATGCGCCGACATTTATTCAGACAATCCCTAAAGTGGGCTATCGGCTTGTCGCCGAGGTTTCGGCGATTGTGGGGCCTGACGCTGTTGCAGCCACAACTGATGTCGCTGAAGTGCCGGCGATGCGTGACCGTGTGCCTGAGCCTGAGCGGGCGCCGATTCCTCCAGATCCACGCACAGCTGTTGCCGCGCCGTCGCGCGTGCCGGTCTATGTGTTTGCCGGTGTCGCTGTTCTGCTGCTTGTGCTTCTGGGAGCTTCCATTTTCTGGTTTCGACGCGCGTCGGCGGACCGCCCGGAGGCGTTTCGGACGCTTACCTTTACCTCTCTTGCAGGCGAACAATGGCAACCCGCCTTCGCTCCGGATGGCAAGAGCGTGGTCTTTGCGGCTGTGAGTGGAGAGAATGACTCGCGGCATTTGTACGTCAAAACGATCGGATCGGATGCAGAGACCCAGGTAACGTTTGGGGCCGGGGAGGACTTCAGCCCTGCCTGGTCGCCTGACGGGAGGCAGATCGCGTATCTCTCCCGCGCCGACGATCAGTTCGGCTTGTACATTGTGACGCTCGGTTCCCGGGATGCGCGGCGGGTCTTTATTCCGCAGCAGCCGAGCCAATGGGAGCAGGGTGCGCTGGCGTGGTCGCCGGACGGCAAGACGCTGGTGTTTCCGGATCATGTCGGCTCCAGCCCGAACTCGTCGCTGTTCGAACTCGACCTGAGCACGCTGCAGGCACATGTGATTACTACGCCGCCCTCTGGATGGGAGGGTGACCTTACCCCGGCGTATTCGCCCGACGGCAAGACGATTGCGTTCACCCGCGCCAGCGAAACAGCGGTTCGGGATATTTATTGTGTTTCGCGGAAGGACGGGTCGGTTCGCGCGATTACACACGACCACTCCAACATTGACAGCATTGCGTGGATGGCAAATGGCAAGCACATCCTGTTCTCGTCGAATCGCGGCGGCAAATTCGCGCTTTGGAAGACCGATCTGAGCGGTAAGGATATCCAGCGCCTGCCGGTCGGCACAGAAGACGCGGTTCAACCGGCCGTTGGTGCGGGTGGAAAACTGCTCGCCTACGCGCAGGGATCTTCGGTGTGGAGCATCCTCCGGGTCACCGCGACCTCATCCGATACCATCGTTTCGTCCACCCAGTTTGACTCCGCACCTTCCCTTGCAGGCGATGGGGAGCGTTTCGCGTTTCAGTCGCAGCGGTCAGGGTTTCAGGAGATCTGGACCGGCAAGTTGGACGGCAGCGACCTGCGCCAGATCACACACCAGAACGGCCCCATCACCGGCAGCCCATCGTGGTCGCACAGGGGTGACCGCATCCTGTTTGATTCGCGGGTCGGGGGACACTCGCATATCTTCACGATACCCGCAGCTGGTGGCTCGGCTCGGCAACTTACTACCGGCGATGCCAACGACATTGTGCCGCGATGGTCCAACGACGACTCGGTCATCTACTTCCGTTCGAATCGTGGCGGCCGATGGCAGCTATGGCGCATGAAACTGGATGGCGAGCCGCAGCCGCAGCCGATGACGACAGGCGATGGCATCGCACCGCAAGAATCGCCTGACGGCACACTGCTGTTCTATACGCGCGGCGGTGAGGACGGCTTGTGGTCCGTATCCACTGGCGGTGGCGCGGAGAAGCAGGTAATGGACCAGCCCCTCGCCAGCTACTGGGGCTACTGGCAGATGACGAAGCAGGGCATCTACTATCTTGATCGCGCGAAGGACACAGCGGCGATCGAGATTTACAACCCGGGCCTGAACCGGTCATCCGTATTTGCGAAGGTTCCACTCTCCACCCCGGAGTTCGCCGGCCTTACCGTTTCGCAGGACGGGAAAGTGGCGCTGTTGACGCAAGAGGCTCACACGGGGCGGCACATTACCCTGGTACGCAACGGGAACTAATCAAAGGGATAGTCGTGGATGAGCCAGTGCTCGAACCTGATGGGGTAAGACATGGCTTTCGAGGATCATGCGCGGGGCTTACAGGCGCGGGGCTGCACTTTCGCCAAACGCAATATGATCTGCTCGGCCGGCCTGTCAACATCAGCTATAGCGACGGGACAGCGCAGAAGAGCTACGCTTACGACGTGTCAGGTGGCTGGGCGCAACCGCTCACGAATACGAAGGGCCGGCTGAGCAACTTCAGCTCGCCCATCGCAGGGAACCTTGCGGCCACGATCTTCAGCTACGACCAGATGGGCAGGATCATCCAGCTCGGCGAGTGCCAGCCGTCCGGCTGCTGGAACGGCTCCAGAAATGTTTATGTCTCCTACTCGTACGATCTGGCGGGTAACCTGACCAGCGCGGGGAATGGTATCTGGGGATCGACGGGCTACCAATACACTACGGCGGGCGAGGTGAAGCTGGTGACCAACATAGCCAATGACAGCACGCATCCTGCCAATCTTGCTTCCTCATTTACTCAAGGACCGAACGGGCCCACAGCGTTCCAGTACGGCAACAGCCTGTACCGGTCCAATGTATACGACCCGATCGGCCGTGCTGCCTGGGGCGTCGTGTGCTCCAACAACTCTGCTCTTTGCCAAAGCGGAACTCTGCTGACCGGCTGGGCCATGACACCGCAAGGCTCTCAGGTTGTCCGTGCATGCGACAGCGCCCTGGGACCGTGCGCAAACATCGGCTATGACGACCTGAACCGGATGAGTTCCCGCACGCCCGATTCGGGTACGGCGCTGAGCAACACGTGGAGTTATGATCGCTACGGCAACCGTCTGACGCAGACCTCCGGGCAGGGCTATAACGTGACCGCGAGCTTCAACACGGCAAACAACCAGGACAGCAACTACACCTACGACGGGGTGGGCAATGTAACCTACGATCCCGGCAGCGGCAACAGTTACAAGTTCGATGCCGAAGGCAACGTGATCGAAGTCGACCGCGGGTCCATCGTGGTGGCAAACTATTACTACGACGCGTTGAATCAGCGTGTACGGTCAGTCGTCAACGGCACGGCATATGAATACGTCTTCGATCAGTGGGGTCGGCGGTCGGCCATGCTGAACGGATCGACCGGCGCCGCTATCGAGGCAAATCTTTACTGGCCGAACGGCGGACCTCCGCTGGCGTTCGACCTGAACGGCGCAACCCACTTCGAGCACCAGGACTGGGTGGGCACGGAACGGTTGCGGACCAGCTATAACGGCTCGGTCGAGGGCGCATACACGTCGCAGCCCTTCGGCGACGCGCAAACCACAACGCAGGGCAGCGACCAGGACGCATACCACTACGCCGAGCTCGACCACGACAGCGAGTCCGACCTCGACCACGCCCAGGCCCGCCATTACAACAGCAGCCACGGACACTGGATGAGTCCCGACCCGTACAGCGGCAGCTATCACTGGCGTAATCCGCAGAGCTTCAATCGTTACGCGTATGCACTGAATCGTCCTCTCTCCGAGCGGAATGGACGCACTCTGCTCCACAGAGGAAGATTATGCTACCCAGGATTGTGGAGACGCGGGCAGTGGTGGAGGTGGGGATCCTCCTTGCCTCGAATCCGAGGGATGTTATCAGGTAAATGGAACGCAAACCGGCGTAGGCGACCCAGATGACGGAGGCTGCCTTGGCACCTGCGGTGAACAGCCGCTCGCCGACTGCTTGATTAGTGGATGTGTCGGGGAAGACCCTCCTGCCCCAAACAACCTTGTGAACGTCTCGCTCACCACAGATAGCAGTTCACCGCCGACGTCAAACGGTCAGGAGACGAAATGCAGTGGCGGATTTCCAGTGGTTAATCAACAATGCCAATTTGTCTGCAGCTCTGGAGGGGGAGGAGTCCAAGTGGCTAATGCTACGGTAGAGGGTATCGCTCTTGCATGCCCAATAAGGCCATCTTGGGCCAACAACCCAAACACTTGCCCCAAAACAATTACTCTCACACTTCCCCGACCCATCATGGGATTTGTTATCGGGTGGCCATCTGTTAAACCTAACTCGTGTGTTTGGTAGTGGAGGAGTGGATATATGTTTTTCACACGGTTTGCTTTCTGTACAAGTGTTATAGCAATTGTTTTGGCACTGGCAGCGGACGTAACCATAAGTATGTTGGCTGCTCGACACGGCGCTTACGTCTTCGGCGGTGGGAAGCTGCAATGGCTGTTGGTTATCATGCTCTGGTGGGGAGTATCGGCACTGTCGGCAGTTGCTATTCTGAGGCATTTTAACGGCCGCTGACGGCGCACCGTTCTTGGTTTATCAATGCCCTAAGTAAGAGCCTATGCAGCCGCCCTTTGCCGGGCGGAGGAACGATAGGGAAGAACGTTGCCGAAATCAACAACCTGTGGGATAGTCTTATGCAATCTCCCGACGCAAGCGGAGCCCAATTGCAGTGGCTGGCTATTGGCTTGGAAAGGTGGCTCCGTGGGGAGCCTGGGCCGGGCCCTTAGGCGAACCGGGCGGCAATCAGAATTACGGTGCAACTGGACGTGCTGCCGGTATTCCCCTCAACATCCTGTTGCGTGGCGCGGGTGCGGCCGAACAACTAGAAGGGATAACTGGAAGGACAGGGTCCGGCAGTACCGGTCAAGGGAACCCACTCGGTGGACCGCCTTACGGCGACAATCCCGAGGGCCAAAAGCAGATACTGGAGGGCTACAATGCGAATTGCTAGTTTTGCCATTTTCGCCCTCCTGCTCCTTGTTTCCTGCAAGAGGCCAAGCCCGGACTTCACGGTCACCGAGAAGTCCTCAGATGGTTCGCGACTCGCGACGATCCGAGGCTTTCAGCCGAAGGGCACGATCGAGGGTTATATTCTCATCTCCTTTGATAAAAATGATAGCGGGCCAAGTGCATCCTTTCGGCAGATAGAAAACAGTCAAGCGGGTTGGATTTCCGCCAACACTTTTGCGGTGGTTGCCGAACAGGCAAGGTTTAGCTCTCTATCGAGCGAATACTACCCAAGCGGAACATCGGAGTCTAAGGTCAGGGTGGTGGTATGCACTAAAAAGGATATGGATTGTTCTGGCCTGCTTAAGCGCTTAGGTGAAGCGCCGGAAGTGCAGAAAATCGATCACTTCCCCGAGAATTAACCGGCATAACCTCGCATCAACAATCTCAAGTACCGAACGGGCCCACAGCGTAGGCGTTGGACGATAATAGATGAAATCCCATGTTTGATTTGGATTTCAGTAGATTTTGGACTTTATGGTGACGGCTTAGAACAGGCAGGTGGCGGAGGGAGAGGGATTCGAACCCCCGGACCCGGTTAAGGGTCGACTGTTTTCAAGACAGTAGGCATAAACCGCTCGCCCATCCCTCCGCTTTGGGAATGGTCAGTGTCATCCATCGTAACATTTGGCTGTTGCCGGTCGAGTGGGCTTCAATGCATCGGCAGACCTATCGCTGCGTCCAATAGGGCGGAGTAGCATAGAAGCGATGCCGGCAGTCATCCAGCCACGGAATACGTTCGAGGGCACGCTGCGCTCGGCGAAGACCACGATGGTCTTTTCTGAGACGTTGCGGCTGGCCATGGACAGCTTTCGGGCAAGCAAGGTGCGCTTCCTACTGACGATGCTGGGCATGATCATCGGCTCGGCTTCGATTGTGCTGGTTGTGACGGTTGGTTTGACGGGCCGCCAGTACGCGATGAATACGCTGAGCAGCATTGGCCCCAACATGGTGGAGATGCAGTACAGCGGCGGCGCAACGGTGGGGCCGGACAACACCTCGACACCGGACTACATGACGAAAGAGGATGAGGTTGCGGTTACCGACCAGGTGCCGGGGCTTGCGTACTCGTCGCCGATGCTGGAGTTTCACGCGCCGGTGAGCATTGGCAGCGGCCAGACCAAAGATGTGATGCTGCTGGGTGTGTCCCCGCGGTATAAAGATGTTCGCAACCTTGCCGTGCTGAGCGGCCGTTTCTTTGACGATCAGGACGCGATCGCGCACGAGAAGGTCTGCGTGATGAACTTGCCGCTCGCTAAGACGATGTTTGGTTCAAGCGCGGCTGCTGTGGGGAAGACGCTCATCCTCAACGGCATTCCTGTGCAAGTGATTGGCGTTTTCAAGCTGCGTGTCGATTTGTTCGGTCAGTCAGAGATCAGCGATCAGACGGTGCTGCTGCCGTATCCTGTGGCACGGTACTTTACCGGCACCGATACGGTGAAGGAGATATTCTTCACGACGACGAATCCTGAAGATGTGCCGCGGGACGCAGAGCGCATCCTGTCAATCATTCGCTCGCGCCATCGCAAGACGAGCAACTACAACGCGTTCACGATGGTTGCGATTCTGGATACGATGGCAAAGGTTGCGGACGCCATTACCTATGTGCTGACTGCGGCTGCGTTCATCACGCTTGTTGTGTCGGGTGTGGGCATTATGAACAGCATGCTTGCCAATGTGACGGCACGCATTCGCGAGATTGGCATTCGTAAGGCGCTGGGCGCGACCAAGCGTGAGATTCGCATGCAGTTTCTTACGGAAGCCGTGTTCCTGTCGTTGAGCGGCGGGATCGTGGGCACTCTGCTGGGGCTGGCAGTGCCTGTGACGGTGAACCTATTGACGCCGGTGCACATTCCCATGTCGTGGTTGTCGGCTGTTGTGGCGTTGCTGACGAGCGTGCTGGTGGGTGTGATCTTTGGTACGCTGCCTGCGAACCAGGCTGCATCGCTCGATCCGGTTGAGACACTCAAGTACGAGTAGCCGCCTTGAGTTGGGGCTAGGTTAGAAGGGCTAGCTGCTCAAGCTCTTGATGCATGGTTGCAATGGAGCTGTGCGATGCATCGATGCGGCTGAGAGCGTCGCGTGCTTCTACCGGCGAGATGCCATAGCCCCGTGCAGCAAGGAAGCTGGAGATAAGCTCTGCTGCCTGCCAGCTGTCGAGGCCTGACTGCACGAGTTCACCGCGCAGAGTGGCCACGTCACCTTCGAAGAACTTGCCGTCGTTCGGTACCGGATTGGGGTATTCGATCATCGTGAGCGGCCTCCGCAGCACAGGTTCCATGGTTAGACGTGAAGGCCGGTGGCGGGTTGCAGTGCACATGCGAGTTCTCCCGGCTGAGCGCGTTTGAATGGGCGGTTTCCATCGGGGGAAATGCACTCACGATATCCTGCAAGAGATATGACCGTGACCCACGAAGAACGTAATGGTACAGGCAACGAAGCAGGTGCGGAGGCGATCCAAAGGCGCCGCGTGCTTGACGGAACGGCGATTGCCGCGGAGATTCGTGCTGAGTTGAAGCAGCAGGTGGGTGAGCTCGGATTTACGCCAGGACTGGCGGTGGTGCTCATTGGAGATGATCCTGCTTCGGCTATCTATGTGCGCAACAAGGTAAAGGCGTGCGAGGAGATCGGCATCACGAGCACGGAGTTGCGGCCCGATGCGAACCTTAGCACGGACGATCTGCTGCGGATGATTGCGGAGCTGAATGCGCGTGAGGATGTGGACGGTATCCTGGTGCAGTTGCCGCTGCCAAAGCAGGTGGACACGAAGCGGGTGTTGGAGGCGGTGTCGCCGGCGAAGGATGTGGATGGCTTTCATCCTGTGAATGTGGGGCGGCTGCATACAGGGCAGGATTGCCTGACGCCGTGCACGCCGACGGGTGTGCTGGAGATCCTGCGGCGGTGCGGGATTGCGACTGCGGGTGCTGAGGCTGTTGTGGTTGGGCGCAGCGATATCGTTGGCAAACCGGTTGCGGCAATGCTGTTGCAGGCGAATGCGACCGTGACGATCTGCCACGGACGCACAAAGGATCTGGCGGCGCATACGAGGCGAGCGGACATTCTTGTGGTGGCGATTGGCAAGGCTGGATTCATTGGTCCCGAGCATGTGAAGCCGGGCGCTGTGTTGATCGATGTGGGCATTAACCGGGTTAGCGATGTGGCGGACGTGGAGCGGTTCTTCCCTGGCGATGCTGCACGCGCGGCAACGTTTGCGAAGCGCGGCTCGGTTGTGATGGGCGATATCGATCCGGCTGCGTTTGACATCAGCAGCGCGTACACGCCGGTGCCTGGGGGCGTGGGTGCGCTGACCATTGCCATGCTGATGCACAACACTGTGAAGGCGGCGAAGCTGCGCCGCAGCGTCGCGTAGGGCTGTGCTGAGGGTAGCGCTGTGCTGCGGGTAGCGTTAACGGGCGGTGTGGGCAGCGGCAAGTCTGCTGCTGCGGCCATGTTCCGCGCGCTTGGTGCAGAGGTGTCGCAGTCGGATGAGGTTGGGCGTGCGCTGATGCAGCCGGGGCAGGCTGTCTATGAGGACATTGTCCGGCACTTTGGGCCTTCGGTCGTCGCTGCGGAGGGTTCGCTGGATCGTGCGGCGTTGGCCCGGATCGGGTTTGCCGAAGGGCGTATTGAGGAGCTGAACGGGATTGTGCATCCTGCGGTGATTCGGGCGCAGGCGCGGTGGATGGATGCGGTTGAGGCGGCCCATCCGGCTGCGGTCGCCATTGTGGAGTCGGCGCTGGTGTTCGAGACGCGGTATGGAGAGGATGGCCTGGCGACGGGTGAGGCTCCGTGGCGAACGCGGTTTGACCGGATTGTGGTGGTTGTGGCGCCAGAGGACGTGCGGCGAGAGCGCTACATACGGCGTGCCGGCGGGTCAGACTCATTAGCGGCAGAGGCCTTTGACCGGGTCTGCGCGGCGCAGTGGACGGATGAACGGCGTGTCTCGCTGGCGGACTTTGTGCTGCGGAATGATGGGTCGCATGGGGAACTTAGGACGGCTGTGGAGCGTTTGTACCAGGAGCTGAAGCGGGAATCGTCAGATCGGGCTGCGGAAGCCATGTAGTTCCGCGCAGGAAGTCACGGGTGCTTTTGGCATCTAAGATGGAAAGAGCGCTCACGAAGAGATGGGTTTGCAGACGCCAGGAGGGCGTTGCTGGATGAAGTTGCGTAGAGTTCTGCTGGTGATTTTGCTGGTTGCGGGGTTTTACTATCTGACGCAGCACCTGTGGCCTGCGGGCACGGTGGCGGCGCTGGTGCAGCGGTATGTGCCGGTGGCGGCAGCGGACGGGACCACACTTGTGCATACCAGTGGACCGCTGGGCAGCTTCGACCTGAACGTGGCCAACGCGGAGCCTGCGTACGACGCGGAAGAGCAGAACAACATTGCCGTGTACAAGCGGGTGACGCCGAGCGTGGTGAACATTACGACGACGACTGTCGCGTTTGACTTCTTCTATGGCGCGGTGCCGCAGCAGGGGCAGGGTTCGGGGTTCATCCTGGATAAGCAGGGACACATCCTGACGAACGACCATGTGATTGGCGAGAACGCCCAGCGCGTGGAAGTGCAGCTGGCGGACAAGCACAAGTACAAGGCGCAGGTGGTGACGGTGGACAAGGCGCATGACCTTGCCTTGCTACAGATCAATGCGCCGAATCTTGTGCCGGTTGAACTGGCGGATTCGCGCAGCTTGCAGGTTGGGCAGAAGGTGTTTGCCATCGGCAACCCGTTTGGGTTGTCGGGCACGATGACGCGGGGGATTATCTCGGCGATACGCAGCGTGCGTGGGCCGAACGGTAACGCGATCGACAATGCGATCCAGACCGATGCGGCGATCAATCCGGGTAACAGCGGTGGGCCGCTGATGAATGCGCATGGGCAGGTGATCGGGATCAATACGATGATTGCGTCGAACAACGGCGCGGATCAGAGCGCTGGTATTGGGTTTGCGATACCGATCAACACGGCGCGCGCGGTGCTGGATGATTTCTCGAAGTATGGGCATGTACGCCGGCCTACGCTGGCGATTCTGCCGCTGGAGATTGGGCCTGACCTTGCCGACCAGATTGGGCTGCCGAGCGATTACGGCGTGCTGATCCAGCGGGCGCTGCCGGGCGGCGCGGCGGCGAACGCCGGGCTACGGGGCGGAGCGCAGCGGGCCGCGCTGGGCAATACGCCAGTGATGCTGGGTGGCGACTTTATCGTGGCGATTGATGGGCAGGAGATCACGAATGTGCAAGATATCAGCAGCGTGATGAACGCGCACAAGGCTGGTGACGTGGTGAGCGTGACGATCTTCCGCGGGCGGCAGCGCCAGACCGTGAAGGTTACGCTGGGTGAAGCGGCGAACGAGCAGCAGATTTAACCAGCATGCTGGGTTACCCTTCCCGATCTCACAAATCCCAATTTTGTAGGGTTTATATAGTGTTTGCGGGACAACCTGGACTGTATTCCATTCATTTCAGCGGACTACCGCTTTTGGGGTTGACATCATCCTGCCGTCCTGTGGCCTGTAGTGATTGCTGGGTCTTATGCTCGACAGCAGGCAATCATAAGAAACACATCTTGCTAAAGTCTGTTGAACGCTTTTTTGACTCGCCGCGGCGGCTCTTCCTTGCGGACGTCTTCAGGAGAACGCAGTTGAGTTTGCCCCCTCGTAATTTGCTACTCGAATCCCTTCCAGCCCAGGTCCGATCTGCTCTACTTGGCCAGTGTGAGCACGTGGACATGCCCGTTCGCACACCGATCTTTGAAGAGGAAGACGGACCACGGTACGTTCATTTCCTGACGTCGGGCATAGCTTCGATTGTGACCATGATGGAAACCGGCGAGGCTGTCGAGGTTGGATTAGTTGGGTTTGATGGATTTCCGGAAAAGGTGCATGTGCTGGGTCCGCAACGGGGTATGACCCGGTGCTTTATGCAGATGGCGGGCGCCGCATGGCGCATGGACTTCAGGCGCTTTCAAGCGGAGTTTTTACGTGATCCTGACTTACTCAAGGCAGTGCACCAGTTTGTTCAGCATGATGCGTTGGTGCTTGCGCAGCTTGGCGCCTGCAACCGGCTGCACGAGGTGGAAGAGCGGCTGGCGCGATGGTTGCTGATGGTGCAGGACCTGGTTGAGAGCGATGAAATCAGGATTACGCAGGAATTCCTGGGGGAGATGCTTGGAGCGAGGCGATCGAGTGTGAATCTTGCTGCCGGCAGTCTGCAGCGCTCTGGTGTGATCGCATACAGCCGTGGCAGGATTTTCGTTACAGACCGGGCTGCTCTTGAGGGTGTTGCCTGTGAGTGCTATCCGATCATTGCGAAGCTTACACGGAACCTCTACAGGTAACACAGTTCGGCCTGGTTGATCAGGTAGGCGACTGTCTGCAGGAGGGCAGGCGCGCCCGCCAGGGAGTCGATCACGGCGTCCGACTGCCGCCTGGGGCAGACAGAGGAGAGCGTTGCGATGGAGACGACCTTGATGCCCGGCCAGCGTGCGTGCGCAAGACGGATTGCCGACTCGCATTCCTCTTCGGAAAGCGAGTGGCAGAGCACGAGGATACGAAAGGCGTCGCCTGCGGGTAGCGCCTCCATTTCCTGCGTGCCCCGGAGTGGAATGACGCGGTACTGTGTTGCGAGCACAGACGCGCGTATTTCAAGGAGCACAGGGTTATTGCTCAAACATAGAAGAAACGGACGCTGATACATGCAGTCACCTAAAAGTCGGGGTACCTCGCAACGATACGAATAGGAACGGGGGAGTTCAGTCCAGTGGCAGGCATAGAGTGACATGCTTCATGAAACGTATGCGCAGGGAGAAACTTAGATGGCGTGCCGTGAGCGCCTGCTGAACGGTTGCTAACAATGATTACGTCCTGGCTTGACTGTTCCGTACCAGATTGCCTTGCGTCCATAGTTCCCATGCGAAAGCTGTCGCGGCGTCTGCTTGACAACCGTGCGAGGCGGAGCGTAAGTACGGTATTCGTTCAGTAGAGTGTGAGAAACCTGGAGAGGTTACAGAATTCGCACGTGTTCGCACGGTACGAGTTATTGGCGGTTTCAGAACGATTTGGTTCCTTATTGAACATTAGTCTCAGCAACCGGAGCAAGGCAGGGCGTTTTACATGAGGGGTTTGGGGATGGGCCGAAAGAAGTTTGTTGGGTTCTATGGAGCGGTTTTGACGGCTGGAGTGATGGTGTCTTCCGTCTCCGGCCAGACGGAGAAAGCATCTGCGACGCCCAAGGCTAAGGAATGGAGGGATTACGCGGGTAGTCCTGAGGGCACGCGCTATATGGATCTGAAGCAGATCACGAAAGCGAATGTGGGCAAGCTGGATGTGGCGTGGACATACCCCTATGCAGAGACGGGCTTTAATCCGATTGTTGCGCACGGTGTGATTTACGCGCGAGCCCGCAACAAGTCGCTGGTTGCGATTGACGCGACTACGGGCAAAGAGATCTGGATTCATGACGGTCTGCAGAACATGACCGAACGCGGCGCGAATTACTGGGAGAGCAAGGATGGGAAGGACCGCCGGCTGATTTTCTCGGTTGCCGATTACATGCAGGAGATCGATGCGACTACGGGTAAGTCGATCCGGACGTTTGGGAATAACGGGTCGGTCGATCTGCGCGAGGGCTTGAGCCGGGATATCAATTTCATGCGTATCCAGTCGGGTACGCCGGGAAAGGTGTTCGAGAACCTGATCATCCTGGGTTCGTCGACGGGTGAGGGTTACTTTTCGCCGCCGGGCGATCTGCGGGCGTTTGATGTTGTGACGGGCAAGCTAGTGTGGCAGTTCCATACTGTGCCGCATCCGGGTGAACCCGGCTACGAGACCTGGCCGAAGGACGCGTGGAAGTACATCGGCGGCGCGAACGACTGGGGCGAGGTTTCGGTGGACTCGGCGCGGGGAATTGCGTTCTTCTCGATGGGCTCGGCGACGTTCGACTTCTACGGCGCGGATCGCGTGGGTAATGACCTGTATGCGAACTGCGTGGTCGCGCTGGATGCACGCACCGGCAAGCTGCGGTGGGCTTATCAGACGGTGCATCACGACCTGTGGGACTACGACAATGTTGCAGCGCCGATGCTGACCACCATCATGAAAGATGGAAAGAAGGTCGATGTTGTGGCGGAGGCGGGTAAGACGGGTTACCTGTACGTACTGGACCGCTTGACGGGCAAGCCGATCTGGCCGATCCCGGAGACGCCTGTGCCGCACGAGACGAAGGTGCCTGGAGAAGTGGTTTCGCCGACCCAGCCGATCCCATCGCAGCCGCCACCGTTTACCAGCCACGAATTTTCTGTCGCGGATGTGAACCCGTACATTTTGTCCCCGCAGGAGCGCAAAGGGCTGGTCGATCGCTTGAGCAAGGCGCGGTATCAAGGTCCGTTTACGCCGATTGGGTACGACGACACGGTTCACATGCCGGGTAACCAGGGCGGCGCCAACTGGGGCATGACATCGGCAAACCCGACGGATGGATCGGTGTATGTGATCTCGTTCAATTTCCCCACCCTCATCAAGGTGGTGGATACGAAGAACGTGGTGCGTGGCGCTGACTCTCCGGGCTATGCCATCTATGCTTCCAACTGCGCAATGTGCCACGGTACGGACCGCAAGGGGCAAGGCGGCGAGTTTCCAGACCTAACTGGTGTTACGAAGCGTCTGAGCGAGTCTGAGATTCAATCGACGGTCCAGAATGGCCGGGGGCAGATGCCCGGCTTTCACCAATTCACCGCATCGGACATGACTTCGCTGCTTACGTTTCTCAAGACGGCCGATCTGGCACCGGGGCAACGCCCGGTGGTTGCAGGGCCAACGAACTTTGCCCCGGGGCCAATTGTGGAGACGGGGCCGACGGCAGTGCGTCCGAGTACGGCAGGGTTGACGGGAGGGATGGCGGAGTATCCGGAGGGCGTGGAAGGGCCGAAGGTTCGGTTGACGATGGATGCGTATGGGGTTCAGATTGCGGGTAGAAAACCGCCGTACACCACGCTGACGGCATACGACCTGAACAAGGGCTCGATTAAGTGGCAGATCGGCTTGGGAGACGATTACCGGGCAGTGAAGGAAGGCGGCGTGCACGGAACGGGCGCCGCGTCGACGCTGAAGAGTTCTTCCATCATTACGAGCACCGGGCTGGTGATCGCGAACGCGGCGGATCGCCGGATCCACTTTTACGATGCGGACAACGGCAAGGAGCTGTTCACCATGCCGGTGGGCGGGCCGACCTCCGGGTCGCCTTCAATGTATGAGCTGAAGGGCAAGCAGTACCTGCTGGTAACGGCTGGTTTCGGCACGCGCCAAGGTGGCGATGACAAGGCGGCCGATCCGGCGTTAACGGGGCCGGTTGGGTTGATTGCGATTGCGCTGAAGTAGCAGGTGACTGCGCAGGCCGCTATGAACGGGTAGCGGCGTTGTAGGGAAGAAAGACGGTGAAGACAGTGCCGTGGCCGAGACTGCTGCGGATGCGTATGGCTCCGTTGTGGCGGTTGATGATTTCCTTGCAAATCCATAGGCCGAAACCTGTGCCGGTGATGCCCTTTGTGGTGTAGAAGGCGCGGAAGGCCCTTGCCATCGTCTCGGGGGCCATGCCGCTGCCGTCGTCGGCGATGGTGAGGACGATGCCGGGCTGGCCGGCGGCGTAGTGTGTGCCTTCGCGGCTGCGAAGGTAGATATTGCCTCCGGGGTGGAGCGCGTCGAGCGCGTTGCCAAGCAGATTGCTAATGACCTGGCGGATTTCGCCTTCAAAGCAACGGACGGGCTTTTCCGTGTGATAGCGGGTGTGGACCGTAACGCCGGAGTTGAGGATGCGGCCCTGGTAGATGGAGACAACGTTACGGATGAGGGCTTCGCCGGTAATCTCCTGCGGGCTGGTGGCCTGCTTGTGAAAGCGGAGGGTCTGGCTGGTGACGGCTGCCACGCGCTTGAGTTCGTGCTCGGCGCGCTCGAGGTAGTCTTTCGCCTCGTCGAGTTTTTCGCTGTTGCGGGCGAGGTAGAGCAGGTTGGTGACGGATTCCAGTGGGTTGTTGATCTCATGCGCGATGGACGAGGCGAGGCGGCCGACCGCAGCCAGCTTGTCGCTTTCGATGAGAGCGAGTTCGGCTTTCTTTTGCTGGGTGATTTCGAGTGAGGCCGCGGTGATGCCCTGGATGGTGCCGTCGGCGCCGAGGACGGGGTAGTAGCTGACCGTCCAGTAGCGATACTCGCTGGGGTCGGTGATGAGCGTGCCTTCGAGCGGGTAGTTGACGATGGGCGGGCCACCGCCGGCAACCTGGTCGAAGAGTTCACGGAGGCCTTCGATGGGGGCCATCTCGGTGAGGGTGCGGCCGACGATCTGCTCGGGTGTGAGGCCAAAGAAGGCTGCCTGGCGGTCGTTGAGGCGGAGGTAGTGGTAGCCGTCAAGGTCAAAGAGCGCGAGGCCGATGGGGGCGGTGCGATAGACGGCTTCGATTTCGGCGAACTGGCGTTCCATGTCTTCGCGGCGCTGGAGAAGTTCCTCGCGGTCGCGGCGCTCTTCTGTGATGTCGCGGAAGAAGAGGATGATGCCGTCGTCGGACGGGAAGGTGTGTAGGTCGAAGAGGGTATTGAGCGGATCAGGGTAAAAGGCTTCGAAGTGGGTGGGGACGCCTTCGTCCATGGTGCGGTGGTAGTTGATCCAGAAGGGTGATGCCGGATCGGTTGTGGCGGGGTAGGCGTTCCATAGTGAGAGGCCGATGATGTCGCCGCTGGGAGCGAGGATCTCGCGAGCGCGACGGTTCATGAAGGTGAATACGTAATCACGGTTGAGGAAGGCGATGGCGTCAGAGGTGGCCTGGAAAAACTGCGTCATCTGACGGCGGACCGAGTCCGTTCCCTGCGTCTCCGTTGTTCGCCGTTCCAGCACTATGCCGAAGGTCCTTGTTCCTGAACTTTCTGTCCGGAGAATAGATGGTGACAGGAGTGCTGGCGCTGTATGCGTGGGCAAAAAGCCGCCAGACAGGATCGAAGGCGAACATCGCATGTGGCGGCTGCATCCAAGTGGTGCGTGTATGCAACCGCGGGGTAGGCAGTATGAGCCCGCTTGTGTTGCGTGACGTTATCGTGTTGCGTGGCGTTATAAGGAGACTTGCTTGAGCGATGTGCCACATTCGGATGCACTTGTTTTTTTTGGAGCGACGGGCGATCTGGCCTATAAGAAGATCTTTCCCGCGCTGCAGGCGATGGTGAAGCACGGCACGCTGAAGGTGCCTGTGATTGGCGTAGCGAAGGCTGGGTGGACACTGGATCAGCTGAAAGACCGCGCCAAGGACAGCCTGGAGAAGCATGGCGGTGTGGACGATGGCGCGTGGCCGATGCTGAGCGGATTGTTGCGGTATGTGGACGGCGATTACGCCGATCCTGCGACGTTCAAGGCAGTGCGCGATGCGCTGGGGTCGGCGGCGCACCCTGCGCATTACCTGGCGATTCCGCCGTCACTGTTTGGCGTGGTGGTGGAGCAGCTGGTGAAGTCGGGGTCGGCGAATGGCGCTCGCATCATTGTGGAGAAGCCGTTCGGGCATGACCTGGCGTCAGCGCAGGAGTTGAACCGCATTCTGCACAGTGCGTTTGATGAGTCGGCAATTTTTCGGATTGATCACTACCTGGCGAAGAACTCCGTGAAGAACATGGTGAGCTTTCGCTTCTCCAACAGCATGATTGAGTCGTTGTGGAACCGCGATCACGTGGAGAGCGTGCAGATTACGATGGCTGAGAATTTTGGCGTGCAGGGGCGTGGATCGTTCTATGACGCGACCGGCGCGGTGAGGGACGTGATCCAGAACCACCTGTTCCAGGTGCTTTCAAATCTCACGATGGAGCCGCCTGTGCGGAACGACAGCGAGTCGTTGCGGGATGAGAAGGTGAAGGTGCTGAAGGCGATTCCGCCTATCGATGTTGCGAACCTGGTGCGTGGACAGTTTGAGGGCTATCTGCAAGAGACGGGTGTTGCGCCTGATTCGAAGGTGGAGACGTTCGCGGCACTCAAGCTGGAGATCAACTCGTGGCGTTGGCAGGGTGTGCCGTTCTACCTGCGGGCGGGCAAGAACATGCCGGTGACGTGCCTGGACGTTGTGGCTCGGCTAAAGCGGCCGCCTGCGACGAATGTGAGCCCTGCGGACCTGCCGCAGAATTATGTGCGCTTTCGGTTGAGCCCGGAGGCGGGTGTTGCGATTGCGATGTCGACCACGCCGGCGAAGGAACACACGCCGCGGCCAGTGGTGGAGTTGATTGCGATGCGGCATCCGCGGGCGGATGAAATGGAACCGTACGAGCGGGTGTTGAGCGATGCGATGGCCGGTGATGCCACGCTGTTTGCACGGCAGGACTACGTGGAGGAAGCCTGGCGGATTGTGGATGATGCGCTGAAGCAGTCCACAACGGTGTATCCGTATGCGCAGCAAACGTGGGGACCGGCACAGGTGAATGGCGTTGTGGAGCCGCCGGGCGGATGGTATGTGTCGCACGCGGAGGAGCCGGAAGACTTTCGCCTGTTAGGAGCAAACGGCTAGTGCATCAATGACTAGTGCATCAATGACTAGGGCATGTTGGAGCGGCCGCCGTGGCGGAGGCGGTTCGCGATCCAACTTGAAGCACGCACGACAGGGAACAGGAAGAGCAAGGATCGAGGCAGGCGTGAGCGTGCAGCCTGTTCGACGGGGAAGAGCAGGGTTGCGAGTTCTGCGCCGGCGGCGCGTACGCCATTGCCGAGCAGGAAACGTGACAGGTAGACGGAGCTGGTACCGAAGCTGAGGTCGTAGATCTCCACGGTTTCATTGCCGCGGGCGAGCAGGCGGAGTGCGTTGCGCGTGAGCAGGCGGAGGACGGGGTCTCGTTGAAGCTCGCCGCGGAAGGATGTGTTGAGGCTGAGGCCGAGCAGGGCGTCGCACAGCAGCATAGCCTGACCGGCGCTGCGGCCTGCACCGAGCGAGAGTGCACGGCGGTAGAGAGCCTCGGTCGCGACGGGATCGGCGTGAGGCAGCATGGCGTAGACATCGGCGAGCCACTTGAGGCGGCTCCAACCGTGTGCAGCGCCGTGGACGCAGAGGTAGGCGAAGAGGTGGTCGGCGTCAAGCGTGGTGACGGCAGCGCCGCCGGCGAGCGTGACGCGCTGTTGGCGATCGCTGCTGAGTGCGCCCTGCAACAGGGGCAGGTCTGACATGCGCCAATGGAGCTCCAGAATGGCGCCTGTGGAGAGATGTCTCCAGTCCATGGATTTGCCGTAGTGGAGCCATCGTTGCATCTGCTCCGGCGTGAGTGCGCCGCCGTTGAGCATGGGAACGTAGCCACCGGCGTCCAGTGCCTCGATCGTTCGTGGTGCGTCCGCTTCCGGCACGAGCACATCGACGTCCTTGGCATGGCGAAGGTCGAGCCTGCCGTAGAGGAGGAGGGTGAGCGTGGAGCCTTTGAGAAAGACCGGCGCGACGTTATGGTTGCGCAGAAGGCGGTCGACGCGGATGGTCTCCGCGGTGTGGAGCATGGACTGCCGTGTCTGCTCCGCGGCAGTCTGCTGCAGCAGTTTCGCGTCGTGTAGAGGGAGCGTGATACCTGCACTGGCGATTGCGTTTGCAACGAGGCCAGCCACACGATGCCGCTGCGTGATGGCGACGAAGTGTGACCAGTCTGCCACCGGCTGAGCCGCGGCCTGAAGCTGCGCGATGGCGCCGGCATCGAGCGGCCACCGCAGACAGGCAAGTATGCAACGGAACTCCGCAGAGTAGGGTGGCGTAGGTATCGCGCTGCCGTTGGCTGCGGTCGTCGCTATGGCAAGCGTGCTCACATGACAAGAGTAAGACAGTGCGTATGGTTTCGGCGGGCATGTTACGCTGTTGGCACATTCCAATGGCGATGGGGTTCCGCCAGAACCGCACGCGGCACGGCCGCTGCTGATGACTCCTACGAAATTTGTAGGAGGCCCATTGCTTAAAACACACACGAATTTGCCTGTAACTGTACCATCCGATGCGTTTGGGATGGTGCGGTATCTGTTGCGCTGGGCGCCGATTGCGATTGTCGCCGGCGTGCTGGGCGGTTCCGCTTCGGGACTGCTGCTGTGGTCGCTGAATGTGGCGACGGCTGTGCGCGAGGCGCATGTGTGGCTGATTGCATTGCTGCCGCTGGCTGGGCTGGCGGTGGGCTGCATGTATCGCTACCTGGGCACGTCGGTGGAGGCGGGTAACAACCTGATCCTGGATGAGGTGCATGACCCGAAGCGAACCATTCCGATACGGATGACGCCGCTGATCCTGATTGGGACATTTGTGACGCACTTGTTTGGCGGCTCTGCGGGCAGGGAAGGTACGGCGATCCAGACGGGGGCTTCGCTGGCCGATCAGTTGGCGCGGCCGCTGCGCATGTCACGTGTGGAGCGGAGGATCTTGTTGATGTGCGGCATCAGCGCTGGTTTTGCTTCGGTGTTTGGGACGCCGCTGGCGGGTGCTGTGTTTGGGCTGGAGGTGCTGGCGATTGGATCGCTGAGTTATACGGCGATTGTGCCGTGCTTTATCGCTGCGTTTGCAGGTGATCTGACGACGCGGGCGTGGGGTGTGACGCATACGTTGTATCGCGTGACGGAGGTGCCTGCAATAAGCGTGCGTGGGCTGTTGCTTGCTGCGGTTGCGGGCGCGGTGTTTGGCGTGGTTGCCATGGCGTTCGCGCGTGCAGTGCATGCTGTTTCGGATGTCGTTAAGGCGTGGATTGCGTGGGCTCCGCTGCGACCGTTTGTTGGCGGCGTTGTTGTGGCTGTTGCAGTGTTTGCGCTGCATACGACGAAGTACATTGGGCTGGGTATCCCAGGCATTGTTGCTGCGTTTGACGGCAGGCAACCGGCGTATGACTGGTTTGGCAAGTTTCTATTTACGGTGGTGACGCTGGGCGCGGGGTTCAAGGGTGGAGAGGTTACGCCGCTGTTCTTTATCGGCGCAACGCTTGGCAATGCGCTGTCGTATGTGATGGCGTTGCCACCTTCGCTGCTTGCGGGCATGGGTTTTGTTGCGGTGTTTGCGGGCGCGGCGAATACGCCGATTGCTTCGTCATTGATGGCGATGGAGCTGTTTGGCGCGGAAGCCGGGGCGTATGCGGCGGTAGCGTGTGTGTTCAGCTATTTGTTCTCCGGAGAGAACGGGATTTACCGTTCGCAGCGAGTTGGCGTTGGCAAAGGAGCGCCTTCGCCTGATGCGGATGATTCATTGGCGCTTGAGGCGAAAGAGTCTCCCTGAGTTATAGCTTTGCTGTGCGTAACCGCAGGGCGTTGCCGATGACCGAGACGGAACTGAGGCTCATGGCTGCGGCGGCGAGCATGGGGCTGAGCAGGATGCCGAACCATGGGTAGAGCAGGCCTGCGGCAATTGGTACGCCGAGCGCGTTGTAGATAAAGGCGAAGAAGAGGTTTTGGCGGATGTTACGTACGGTGGCCTGGCTGAGGCGGCGCGCGCGCAGGACTGCGTTGAGATCGCTGCTTAGAAGAGTGATGCCTGCTGCTTCGATGGCAATATCTGTGCCGCTGCCCATGGCGATGCCTACGTCTGCGGCTGCAAGTGCTGGGGCGTCATTGATGCCGTCGCCTGCCATGGCTACGATGTGACCTTCGCGTTTGCAGGTGGCTACCGCGGCGGCTTTGTCCGCGGGCAGCATGCCTGCGATGCAGGTGATGCCGAGTTGAGAGGCGACCGCCTTTGCCGTGGCTTCGTGATCGCCTGTGAGCATGACGACGTTTATGCCATCACTGCGGAGTGCTTTGATGGCTGTGGTTGCGGAGGGTTTCACGGCGTCGTGAATGCAGACGATGGCGGCAGGCTGTGCGTCGACGGCTACGAGTACGACGGTCTCTCCGCGTGAGCGGTGATGCGTAGCGACGGGTTCAAGTTCTGTGGTGTTGATGTTGTGCGTGGTGAGGAAGGCTGCACTGCCTACTAGGATGTCGTGATTGGCTACGCGGCCGGCTATGCCCATGCCTGGTGTTGCGATAAAGCTCTTAGTGATGGAAAGTTCGAGTCTGCGTGCTTGTGCTTTGCGGAGGAAGGCGGATGCGAGTGGGTGCTCGCTTGCGCGCTCGAGGCTGGCGGTGAGCTGCAGGATTTCGTCCGCAGGGAAGTTTGCGTGAGTAATCACTTCACTGATGGTGGGCTTGCCCTCGGTGAGAGTGCCGGTCTTGTCGATGAGGAGTGTGTCTACGACGCTGAAGCGTTCGAGGGCTTCGGCATTTCGAAAGAGAATGCCTGCGCTTGCGCCGCGGCCGGCGCCGACCATGATGGCCATGGGTGTTGCGAGACCCAGAGCGCAGGGGCATGCGACGATGAGCACCGCAACCGCGCTGGTGAGTGCGTGTGCGAGATGCGGTTGTGGGCCGAACAGCATCCATGCGGCGAACGTGAGCAGCGAGGCGAGCAAGACGGCTGGAACGAAGTAGGATGCGACCTGGTCTGCGATGCGCTGGATGGGTGCGCGTGTGCGCTGCGCGGACGATACCATGGCTACGATGTGTGCGAGAAGTGTCTCTGAGCCGACGCGTTCCGCGCGCATGAGGAAGCTGCCTGTGCCGTTGACGGTGCCGCCAATGACGGTTGCTCCGGCGAGCTTTTCGAGGGGGATGGGTTCGCCGCTGACCATGGATTCGTCTATCGCGCTGTGGCCTTCGAGGACTGTGCCGTCGACGGGTACTTTTTCGCCGGGGCGTACGCGGAGCTGGTCGCCTACGCGGACCTGGTTGAGTGGGATTTCGAGTTCGTGCCCGTTGGCTGTGAGGCGGAGGGCTGTGCGTGGTGCGAGTTGGAGAAGTGCTCGAAGAGCGGAGCCGGTGCGGTTGCGTGCCCGGAGTTCAAGGACCTGGCCGAGGAGAACGAGTGCGATGATGATGGCGGCGGGTTCGTAGTAGAGGCCGAGTGCGCCGTGGTCATTGCGCAGCGAAGTAGGGAAGAGTTGTGGTGTGATGGTGGCGATGACGCTGTAGCCGTAGGCGACGCCGGTGCCGAGCGCGATGAGTGTGAACATGTTTCCGCTGCGGTTTCGGATGGACTGCCAGCCTCGTTGAAAGAAGGGCAGGCCGCACCAGAGGACCACGGGTGTGGCGAATGATAGTTCGATCCATGCGAGTGTGTTGCCTGTGAGCCAATGTTGCAGCGGCATTGACGGCAGCATCTCTGAGGCCATGATTGCGAGTAGAGGAATGGAGAGTGTTACCGCGAGCCAGAGGCGGCGAGTCATGTCGTCGAGCTCTGGGTTGGCTTCTTCGGCGATGACTTCGCGGGATTCGAGGGCCATGCCGCATATGGGACATGTGCCTGGTTTGTCGCTGGTGACTTCAGCATGCATGGGGCAGGTGTAGACCGTTTGGGTTACCAAGCTAGCTGTTGCCGGCTCCAGCGCCATGCCGCACCTGGGGCAACTGCCTGGGCCTGGCTGGCTGACTTCGGGGTCCATGGGGCAGATGTATTCGGTGGCTTTGTCTTTGGCAGAGGCTGGTGCGGCGAGTACTGGGTCGAGGTACTTTTCTGGATCGGCCTCGAACTTTGTGGCGCAGCCTTTGCAGCAGAAGTAATAGGCCGTGCTGTCGTGGTGCACCGTGCCCGCGGTGTTTGAAGGCAGCACCATCATGCCGCACACTGGGTCTTTGTGCTTTGTCTCTTCCAGTATGGGCAGGAGCGTGCTCATTCGTTCTCCTCGGCTTGTGGTTTGTTGAGGCCGCCGTGCAGTGTGTAATTTTCAAGGCCGACTGCGCTGACCCATTCCTGTTCGAGCGCGCGCAGGTAGGCGATTTGCAGTTGGAAGAGTGTGCGTTGCGAGGTGAGTACCTGTGGGTAGGCTGCGGCCATTTGCTGGTACTTCATGTTGTACAGATCGTAGGCACGTTGTGCGCGTGGCAGGAGCTGGTCGCGATAGCGCTCGGCTTGAAAGCGTGCAGAGAGGTATTGCTGCGCGAGCGGTTCGGCGTTTTGTTTGAGTTGTAGTTGCGTGCGTGTGATTTCGGATTGCGCGCGCGCTACGTCTGCGTTTGCGGCTGCGATTGCGCCTTGATTGCGATTCCATAGCGGCACTTCGACGCCCGCTTGTGCGAAGCTCATCCAGCCCGCTTGCTTGTTGGCGCCGTCGAGCTTTTCGCCGCTGTACCACTCGCCTGCTTGCACGGTGAGGTTGGGGATGGGTTCGTGTTTGGCGGACTTCAGTTCTGCGGTTGCGACGTTCGCTTGTTGCTGCGCACGCTTGAGGGTCGGGCTGTCGGCGATGATCTTTGCAATGGCTTCATCGGCGTTGAGGTTGGGTGTTTGTTCGAGGTCGCCCGTGAGTGGGCTTGTGGGCAGGTCGGGTTGCCCGCCCAGAGCAGCCAGTACGCGAAAGCGTTGCAGGTAGTCACGCTGTGCATCCACGTAGTCCATCTTCGCCTGCTCTGCTTCGACTTCTGCTTGCAGGATGTCGGGTGAGTCGACCTGGCCGAGGTTGGCCATGCGGTGGGAGGTTTCGACTGAATCTTTGGCGAGTTGCATGAGATGCTGGCGTGTGGTGACGATGGATTGCGCTGCCAGTGCGCGATAGAAGGCGCGGGCTATGTCACCGCGGATGCGGTAGTGTTGCTCATCGATGGCGATGCTGTCGGCTGTGGCTTGTTGCGTGTAGATATCGCGGCGCAGGCCTAGCTTGCCACCCATGACGATGGTTTGCTGGATGAAGGCGCCTTGCTCGCCGCCGCCGTAGCTGCCGCCGCGGATGTGGTCGCCGCTGTAGCCGATGGTTGGGTTGGGTAAGAGTGCGGCTTGTTGGCCCTGGGCTTGGCTGCGTTGTTGGTTGGCGCGGGCCTGCGCGAGGGTTGGGTTGCTGGTCTCGGCCCACTGCTGCCATTGGTCGAGTGTGATGGGTTTGCGTGAGGCTACTTCGGTGAGGAGTTCGGGTGCGGGGAGATCGCTGCCTGTGCGGGCGGATGGGTTCTCTGCTTCCTGCAGGTGCAGGACGTCGCGTGTGTTGGGAGATTGCGCAGGTGCGCTGTGCTGCATGCCTGGCATAGTGGGGTCCATCTGCTGGGCTGTGAGTGAAGCGGCAGGGCAGATAGTTAGAATTGCTAACCATGTGTATTTCATGCGCGTGCTCCTTCCTGGGTGAGGAGCGCGGCGTAGGGATCGTTGGTGCGGTTGGCATTGCGCATAGCTGCTATGACTTCCTCGTACTTGCCGGGCGGCAGGACGCGGACGAAGGTCATCATGCCCTGCATGCTGGCGCTCCAGCCTTTGCGGAGGCCGAGATTCTCGGGCTTGTCGAGCATGGGGGTGTGTTCCATGTTCATCATGGGGCCTTCCATGTAGCCGTCCTGCGGGAAGTTTGGGACTGCGCCGGCGTTGGGTGCGATGGTGCGGTCCTGCTGGGCCATGGCGTCGGTGCTCATGTTCATGGCCATCATGCCGTCCATCTGCTCTTTGCCGGTTGCGGGTGTGCCAGAACTCATCTGGGCCTGCATGGCTTGTGCTGCAGCCATGCTGCGGGCTTGCGTGACGGGGCCGTTGGTCATGGGTTCGCCCATCACGTCGGAGCTCATCTGGTTCATCATGTGATGGGGCAGGTGGCAGTGCAGCATCCAGTCGCCAGGGTTGTTGGCGACGAACTCAACGTCACGCGCCTGCGCCACGCCGACGAGTGCTGTGTTGCCGGGCCACCATGCAGTTTCGGGAATGCGGCCGCCTTCGGTGCCGGTGGTCCAGAAGGTGTTGCCGTGGAGGTGGATGGGGTGGTGGTCCATGCCGAGGTTGATAAGGCGCATGCGGACACGGTCGCCTTGGCGGACGATGAGCGGCGTGGCTGCGGGGCCTGCCTTGCCGTTGATGACGAGCCAGTTGAACTCCATCTTCATGGTGTTTGGGATGGTGTTGTTGGGCAACACGGCGTACTCCTGAAAGTGGAGGACGAAGTCCTTGTCGCAGTGCGGTTGATAGGGCTCGCGCGGGTGCATAATGAAGGCGCCGAGCATGCCCGCCATCTCCTGCATGGCCATGTGCGAATGGTAGAAGTAGGTGCCGGTCTGGTGGATGTTGAATTCGTAGGTGAAGCGTTCACCGGGCAGCACGGCGGACTGGCTGATGCCGGGCATGCCGTCGAAGCCGATGCGATCCTCAAAGCCGTGCCAGTGGATGGAGCATGGCTCGGGCAGTTGGTTCTCGAAGATGATGCGGACGTGGTCGCCCTGGGTGACCTGGAATGTGGGGCCGGGCGCGGAGCCATTGAAGCCCCATACGTCAATGGTTTTGTTGGGAGCGATTTGCTGGCGGATGACCTGCGCGATGAGGTGGAAGACCTTGACACTGCCGTCGAGGGTGAAGGGCATGTCGCCGACTTCGGTGGTGATGACGGAGGCGGTTGGCCTTGGTGTAGATGTGCGGCTGCGTATGGCTTTCGTATTACCGGGACTGGTTTCGCCGAGGATGGATGGTGCTGCCAGCAGGCCTGCGCCGAGGCTGAACGCGCGCTGCAAAAAGCTGCGTCGATTGCTCATGATGTGATGTGTCCCTTGAACGTTGCTTCGACTTTGAGTGCGCTGGTGTGGCAAGCGCAGGGCGTGCAGGAAGCGAAGTTCTATACGCGGAGAGGGACGTGGGCGGTTTTGTCGAGGCCGGGCGGGTGGAGTTGTCCACGGGAGATGGCTGTCGGGACAGCGGGCTGGTCAGGCCGCGAACCGAACGGCGCCAGTGTCACATGCAGTGCCGGGATAAGCGCTGTGTCTTCCGTGTTCGCTGTTGCCAGGTCCGCATGGACGGTGCATGCGGGCGCCGGGCACGACGTGAGGGATAGCGTGACAGGCGGTGCGGACATGTTGCCCATGCCGTGGCAGTGCATGGTTGCCGCTTCGTCTGATGCTGGTGTTGTGACGCTTACGGCAGCAGCAACGGCGGCTGGAGCGATGTGGCAGCACGGCATGGCGTAGGCCTGCGCAGCGGATGCGGAGACTAGCACGGCCAGCATGAGCACGAATTGGAGTGTCCGGCGGATCACGTGTCTTTAGGATGCACTGCGGCACAGCTTCGGTGCAACGAAGCTGTGCCGCAGTATGGGATGAGAGGAGTTTTAGACCAGCTCGTGTGTTTCGAGGATGAGCCGGAGGGACTTGGCAGCGCGGTCGAGGGCTGTGCGGTCTTCCGTGCGCAGCTCTGAGATGCGGTCTGCAAGCCAGTCTGCACGCCGTGCGTTCACGGTGCGCAGGTACTGTACTCCACTGCGGGTTACGTTGAGGCCGACGCGGCGACGATCGGCGTCTTCCTTTACTTCTTCACGTTGAAGGTAGCCAAGCTGCATGAGCCGCTTGACGTGCGCGCTCATGGCCGGGCGGCTCATTTGTTCCATGTCTGCAAGCTCTGAGACCCCAAGGCCGGGTTCTTCTCGCAGTGTGCCCAACAGCTGTGCATCGAGCGACGAGCTGCCGCCGCGAATTGCTTCCCGCCGAAGATGGCGGCTGAGCCGAAGGATGGAAGGACGAAGTTCTGCTGCAAGTTTTACAGTTTTTGGTGCCATTACGGATGTGTTACGCATGCGCCTACATACTCCTCGATTTCGGCCGCAGAGTACCTGCGTGACCAAAACCCAACACACACTACATGGCCTGCGGATATCATGGCAATGGCAAACAGATTAAGTGTCCGTGACCTGTTACGCGGTGAAAACAATGACAGCAAATGTCGCCCAATCCGGCGCTCAAGAGAATGCTTTCGATCCCAGTGAACGTCTTGTATATGACTTTCGGCGTGCGATGCGGCAGCTTGTTGCGACAGTCACAATCGTCACCTCGGGCGATGAAGGTAAACGTGCAGGCATGGTTGCGACTGCGGTGATGTCGGTGTCAGCTGACCCGCCGTCGCTTGCAATCGGGGTAAATCGCGGGGCGAGTGTGTGGCAGACGATCCAAAACAGCCGGCGGTTTGGCGTGAACCTGCTGAGCACACAGCATGCCAGGCTGGTGCATCCGTTCAGCGGGCAGTTGGAAGGTGAGGATCGCTTTACCGTTGGCGAGTGGGAGCGGCATGCATCGCACACGCCGTTCCTGGTGGATGCGGTGGTGACGCTGTTCTGCCGCGTGGATGGTTCACTGGAGTATGGGACGCACACGCTGTTTGTGGGTGCTGTCGATGACATCCGCTTGCATGGCAAAGCCGCCGATCCACTGTTGTGGCGCGACGGCGGTTTTGCCAATGCGGTTCGACTGGATGAGCTACTGAGTTAGCGCGTAGCGCGGGCATTCAGCCCGCCGATTCTCTGGGCCACGGAACCTGGGGCTTTGCCACAGACTATTACATGGCGGGCCTTCAGCCCGCAGATTCATGCGGGATTGGTTCGCCGAAGGCGCCGGAGTCTGTTACTTCGCCGGTGAGAGACGGAGAAGCAGATCCCTCCGCTTCGCTGCGGGATGACAGGGCTCGGAACCTGGGGCTTTGCCCAAAGCTATTGCGGTGCGGGCCTAGAGCGTGCTGTTTGTCCGCGAGATCGAAGGGTAAGGCAGACACAAGCCCGTTGTCAGCTGCCTCACGCGCAGACAAAGTCCACTGTTAGCTGCCTCACGCTAGGGTACCAGGCCTTAGCGTGAGGCTGTGTTGTTTTGGGCGAGGAGCTTCTCGACCAGGGCAGTGGTCTCTGCCTTCAGCTTGGTGTATTCGGTGCCGGTGGCTGGGCCGCTGAAGCCTGCGTGGATCTGCTTGACAAGGCCGTCGCGGCCAATGAAGAACGATGTGGGCCATGAGTCGAGGTTCTTGCCCTGCGGCAGCTTCGCGTTGAGGTCGTCAGGTGTGCCCATGAGCAGGACTGTGTAGGGGATTTGGTACTTCGTGATGAAAGCGCGGAGACGCTCGGGGTTTTTGAGCTGATCGCCTTCTTCGAACGAGAGATCGACGATCTCGAGGCCACGGGTGTGGAACTTGTTGTAGAGGTCGACGAGAACGGGCGCTTCGTCGTGGCAGTTGGGGCACCAGCTGCCGCCGATGGCTACGATGACGACCTTGCCCTTGAACTGGTCGTCGGTGTTGGTGATGGTTGCACCGGCGAGGTTTGGGCCGGAAAAGCGCAGCGGCTCATTGGGGTTTTCCAGCGAGGTTTGCTGGGTGGGATCCGTGGGCGGCGCGAGATTTTCTTTGCGCGCGATCTCGGGGCGGCGAGCTATGTTTGATTCCTTGGGGTCGCGGAGGTTTGTGACCTGGAGTGTGCCGTCGGCGTTGGGCTTGAGGGTATAGGCGGTGGCGCCGAAGTCGCCGAAGCGGCTTACGGTGTAGGCGCCGGAGGCTTCGTCAAAGCGCCCGTACATGCCGCCGGTGTCGCCGTCGATACGCTGGATGACTGCGCGGATTTCACCGTTGCCTTCAAACGGAGCGACGTGCAGACCCCAGGCTTTTTCGCCGGCTTTGCCGGAGGTTGTAGGGATGGAAATCTCCCAGTCGCCGTTAATGGTTGCCGGGCCCTTGGGGCCGACGGCCTTCGCGGGCACGAACGTGGTGCGGGGCTTGCCGTCGCGCTCGGTGTGGAGGGTTACGGTGTAAGGCTTTTTGATGCGAGCGCCGCTGAAGGTGCCGGTGAAGGCGGCGTCCTTGATGTCGCCCTGGAGAGTGCGTGCGAAGGCATTGAAGTGGAGCTCAAGGTGGTTGCCGGTGAGTGTGCCGTTGCTGGAGGGCGAGCGCTGGTCGCCGTTGCGGAAGGTGCCGGTGACGGCGCCGTTCTTTGCGGGCGCCGAGAGGTCCAGCTCGACGGGAACGATGGCGGTGATGTCATTATCGTTGTTGGTCACCGTGGCGGTGCCGATCCAATGGCGCGCGGGGGGTTGTGAAAGCGCAAAGGCGGGCAGTAGTGCCGTGGCGAGCGCGAGCATAAGGAATCGTTGCGTATGCGACATTTCGATCTCCATGAAACAGATGCTGTCAGGTGCCTTCACGGCGCAATCGGCTCAGATGGGGATGAGGCACACGAAGAAGAGACGCATCACCCGGTGAGCAGCGTTGCAGCGGGGCGCCTGTTCGTTTGGTGAAATGGAAGAGCTTCAGTCCGGGCGCACAGCTAGCGACAGCAGCGGCAACAACAGGTCTGAGCAGAGAGATTCACAGGCCAAAGGTATCGCGATGAGCCTTGCGGGTCAAGGTTAGGCTACGGCGTGGGCGGCAGCAGGGGGCCGACGGCGAGTAGATTGCCGAGCGTGCCGCGTTCTTCATCGCTGAACTGCTGGCGGTATTGCGGTGAGTTCAGGATGGCGTTGCGCTGCTCTGGCGGCAGGTTGCGCAGCTCGCGGAAGGAGCGCGAGACGATCCGGCGGCGATCGATCGGCAGGGAACTGAGCTGACCCATGGCGTTGCGGACATCGCCGCGCTGCTGAGGCGTCATACGCTCCATAAATTCATTGCGCTGGATGACGCGGTCGCGCTGCTGCTCCGGCATGGTATTGAGCCGGTTGAGGCGATTCATGACGTTTTGCTGCGTGCCGGGCGGCAGGGAGCGGAAGCCCGGTTCGTTCTGGAGGGCGCGCTGCTGCTGCTCGGGCGTCATATTGCTATGCTGCTCCATCCACTGGCCAAGGTGCGCACCGCGCACGGGTACGTTGCCGCCATTGGGATTTGGTGAAGGTCCGATCCGCCGCGGCATGGGTGGCGGAGGTGCAGGACGTGCCGGGGCCGGGTGATTTTGCCTGCCAACAAACCGTGGGGCGGCATGAGCCGCAACCGGCAGAAAAGCGAGCGTACCCACGGCCATTGCGGCGGTGAGGCGGGTCGCCAGGCGCCGGGTTGTGGGCAGTGTCTTCATAGGGCAGTCGTCGACGCACGCAACGCAATCAAACGATTCAGGTACAGCAGTGTGAAGCGAATGGCTGCCCTTGCGCAAAGGCAGCTATCACTCTGTTAGCTCTGGGGTGGCGTGGCGTCGTTGTCATCGTCCAATAGCTGGTCCATCTGCTGAATTGCTTGGTCGTTATTGTCGAGGATTTGCAGGTCCTGCACGGTCGCCGAGACGGTTGCGGGCTGAGCCGGATTTGGATGGGCTACCTGCAGGTAGCTGCCACCGCCGACAGCGACCATGGCTACGGCCAGCGACCCGACCATGAGCGGCTTCATCGTCGCGGTGGAATTGAAGAGCCAGCGATCGCGCAGGCGGGCGAAGAAACCCTCCGGCTCCCTGGTTTGCTCCTCGCGGAAGCGGGCCATCATCCGCGCGTCAAACCATGCGGAGGGCTCTGGAGCCTTCCAGTCGCCCAGCATCGCCATGACGTCGTGCATTGCCTGCTCGTCCGAGACTTTTGTGTTTTTGCCGGCAGTAACCATAACAACCTTCCTTCTAAACCTAAACGAAATCCTTAAGCCGCTCACGCAAGTTTTGATACGCGCGGAACAGCAGCGACTTGGTGGCAGACTCGCTCAGCTTTAGAACTGCGCCAATCTGCTTGTAATCCATCTCCTGGTATTTGTGCATCAGCACCGCCATCCGCTGACGCTCCGGGAGGGCCATCACATGCTGCTTGATGGCGTTCATGCGTTCCCGCCGCAGCATGTCTGCCTCAACGGTGGGCGTGGCGTCTGCCACGTCCGGCATGCTGCCCGTCTCATAATCCGGCTCGTCGAGGTGAACCGTGGGCGCGGTACGCTCGTTCTTGGTGTCGCGCGCATGGTTTACCGCCAGGTTCGTTGCAATCCGGTACAGCCATGTGGTGAAGCGAGCCTCCGCGCGGTATGTCTCGCGCGAACGGTAGACCCGCAGAAAGACCTCTTGCGCCATTTCTTCCGCGACCGCCTGGTTATGCACCATGCGGTACATGAAGTGGACGATGGGACGCCGGTATTTGTTCATCAAATAGTCGAAGCATTCCAGTTCGCCCGCCTTGAGGCGCAACATGACTTCGGCGTCGCCCGTTTCCGCAACCTTGTCGGTACCGGCGACAGCCTGAAGATCGGCTGCCAGCCCTGCATGGCGGCCGACCTGTACCGCGTCGTCCGCCCCACCCATCAGCCCCGGATTAAGCGCCAGAGTAGCCATATCTTCTCCGACACCATCAGCGCCGGATTGTTGCGCATCGTCCACAGTTTCCGCCTCTTCGAGGCCGGTTTCCGACGACATGCCGGTTGGTTCTACGAGCTGGTCCGGGAGATCCGTATCAGCAGGGACGTCGTGGCGCGACGGAACTTCACCGCTGTCTGCGTGTGCTGCTCCGTCGTGTCTGGCCGTTCCGTCACGCATCTCTCTGATCCTACTTGGCTCACCGTTGCCGCAGATGTTCCACGCATCCTTTTTGCTACTCTTGCGTGCTACCCGGTACGGGTGATCCGGTCGGCAGTGGATCACTGTAAGGCGCGTTAGCGGACCCTATCGCGGCGCACCGGCATGGTTTACCGTGTTATTCTGATGCTCGCAGCGTAGCCCGCGCGGGCGCATAACTCAGCGGTAGAGTGCCACCTTCACACGGTGGAAGTCGTAGGTTCGAATCCTGCTGTGCCCACCATCAAATCAACAACTTACAGGTTTTAGGCTCAGGCCGTACGTCATGCGTACGTCATAGACCTGTCTGCGACCCCCCCGCCACCCCAAGAGAGCCTGCCTGTCGTGCCGGACCTCGGCCCCGCAGTGCGCGAGCTACTTGGCAACGCACCCATAGCCTCATAACGCACAGGCAAGTACGCAATTCCGAAGGTAGGGTAAGCAGGGACGTCCAGCCGCATCCTCGTTATATTGGAATCCTATGGATGATGTACTTGGACGCCGGTTCGCTGAGTTGCAAGATCAAGCGGTCAAGCTTGAGGCAACAAAGAAGAATGAATACTACGAGTTCTTGAACGAGCATCGGCTCAACATAGACGGAAACGCCGTGCTGAGTTGGAAGGTGAAGGCTAAAAGCCTAATCGAGAGGACTTGCGGAAAAGACTCACCCCATCTGAAACACTTTGAAGAAGCTGAAGACGGCTCGTGGAGCAGCAATCTCGCGATCTTCAAGAGAATGTTGGCAGTGTTCGATGCAGCGAGAGAAGACTATGAGGGTGGTTATCTTGTATCAGTCCGATCACTCGTGCAAGCAGAGGTGTTCGACTCAGAACTTGACCAAGCTAAGGAACTCTTGAAAAGCGGATACGCTACTCCCGCCGCTGTGCTGGCGGGCGCTGTCCTTGAGACGTGTCTCCGTGAACTGTGTGACAGGCACGAAGTAACCCACGGGAAGCTGGACAAGATGAATGCAGACTTGACCAAAGCAGGAGTCTACAACGGAATCGTCGCAAAACGGATCACTCATCTGGCCGCAGTGCGTAACAGTGCCGCGCACGGGAACAAGGATGAGTTTAGGCAATATGATGTGGCGTCGATGATTGATGAAGTTGAGCGCTTTGTATCCCAACATCTGAGCTAGGACGCCATGACGGATGAATCTACCTTCGTGCATTTAACTTCAACGGCTTGGACCGCCGTAGCGTCGATAATAAGTGCAGTCTCGCTAGTCGCCTTGACCGTCTTCAACGTCCTGTATTTGAAGGCCGCACGGACGCAGGCGACGGCGGCAAGCGATCAAGCCGCCGCAGCAAATAAGGCACTTACCGAGGCACAAGCATCAAACAAGCTCGCTCAAGAAGCTATACAGGCGCAACAGCGCCCATGGGTCGGCTTGGACGACTCGACCCCGATAATTGTCGGTCCAATTAAGTTTGATATGAACGGTACGGCGACTGTTACCTATGCCATACCAATCAAGAACTATGGTGATACCCCGGCCCAAGGTATCCTCACGTTCGCGCAACTAATGATCACGGAAGACATTGCCGACATCACGTTGGAAGAGCAACGCGTTTGCCGTCCTAACCAAGACCGGTCCATCGGCATTGTGCTGTTTCCGGGTGGTGCAAGCAGCACCATGTCCGGGTCGTCGTTTCCCAGCGCCCGGATGAAGAGCAAGACGTACGACCATATGTTTACGGCTTGGCTTATTGGATCAGTCCGCTATAGCGATAGATATGGAAATCATTACCACACGAGCTTCCGGTATTGGATGGTGGACAAGGATGCCAGAATGAACTCCTATCGTTTCCACGCGTCGCCAAACACCGAATTGCCACCGATGCCATTCGAGCCGAACGGAGTGGGCGGGTCAATCGCCTAACGCGCTGTCTATAGTCATTCGCGACCGTCCGCAGGTGCAATTTGCTTGCAACCTATCGGAAGGTGCGCTACTTTCCTCAAAGCGCAGTCGCGCTCCGCAGTACAGGGTCTCACCCCTAGCAGTCGCTAGGCGGGTCTAGCCAGTCGGCAAACCCGAATCAAGCACTTCATTTTGATTCGAGGCACAGCCATGGCTACCACGCAGCTTACCGATGTCATCATTCCTGACGAGTTCACCGCATATCAGGTGGAGAACTCTCTCGTGTCCACCGCTCTTTCGCAGAGTGGCGTGGTCGCAAACAACGCTATGATCGCCGATCAGCTTCAGGCTGGCGCGGAGAGCTTCACCGTACCGTTCTGGGCTGACCTGAGCGACGTTGAAGCGGACATCACCAACGACGATCCGACGGATCCTAAGCACCCCGCAGAAGATCAGCGCCCACAAGCAGACCGTGCGCAAGTCATATCTCCATGCGTCGTGGTCTGAGATGTCGCTCGCATCGGAGTTGTCCGGCGATAGCGCCCTTGCTCGCATTCAGGATCGCGTCACCGCGTATTGGGATCGTCAGATTGAGAAGCGCGTCATCTCCACGCTGCTCGGCGTGCTCGCTTCCAACGTCGCCAATAACGCAAGCGACATGGTGGTCATCGACGCAGACGTTGCAAAGCCGAATAGGCCCGATGGCCGTACCGCGTTCACAGAGTTGTGCAAGCAAGAGAAGATCGACCTGTCGAGCGCGTGTGTCGTGACAACGCCTAGGCGGAATCAAGCTGCTCATCATTGACCCAATCGTTACGGCTGTCACTGGCGACATGCACAAGGCGAATGCTGCTCTCGACGCAGCCTGCGAAGCCTGCCACGCGGCCTATTGGTACATCCCGCCTGAGGGCCTTCATCCAACACTACGGCATCACCTATCCGGTGCTTGTAGCTGGAACGACCGATCAACTCAACGACAAGATTCCACAGGTCGTGAATCTTAACTGCTGGCCCACGTCGTTCTTCATTGGCCGCGACGGCCTGGTGAAAGAAACACATGCTGGCTTTGCGGGACCAGGCAACACCGCCGGACACGTTGCGCTGGAGCACGAGGTAACGGCCCTCATTGAGAAGCTGCTGGCGCAGCCTGCCGCCACACAAAGTGCAAAGTTGGACTAGCCGATAAAATCGCGCGGCGACCGGGGTTGCGAGTCGTCGCGTGGTTCTATTCGCACGAATAGAATTCAAAACAAAATCGATAACAGACAGTAGTTATCAATCACCGTGCTATTACCTTGACGTCTAACTAACCTCCGGACTACGATCCCGATCATGTTGAACTTCGCACAGCCTTGTTGTTGCTCCCGGTAGGAACTTCCTGCAGGTCGAGCATTCACGTGTGTGAATGAAGCCAGCTTCCTTACAGATTGGAAATATTTGCAGCCTACCATTCAGGCTGTGACCGTTACTGCGGGCGCACTTTCTTGGTGAGGCAGGGTCTTGTGAGCGATCTGATCAAACTGGCTCGCCAGAACGTTGCGCGGCTTACATCGAAGATGGCTCTACCCCGCTGGAGCGCTACCCATCTCTCGGATGCTGTCCAGCCCTACGTCTTGCGATTGAGGAAGCGCCGATCGGCACGAAGTACCATGCCGTTGCGGAAGAAGGGATCGCCATGCGAGAGATCGCAGAGGTGATTTGACCGGAACCCCCTCCCTATGCGGACATTTTTATTGCATCTTATGTGTATGGTTCTCCGGCGTATGCTCCTTTCTCTCGTTCTATGCTCTTGTAGCGGCCTTTCCGTAGCCCAGAATGACACATTGCAGCATGTGTTCGACGGTCGATCCATGTCTGGGTGGCACGCTGAAAGTAATTCTTGGACTGTCAAGCATGAACAACTGACGGGAACTGCGGAGAAAGGCACTGATGCCTGGATCTCGACGGACCAGCAATACGAGGATGTGGATCTTGAGGTAACGTACCGGTGTGATGGTTGCGAGGCTGGAGTCCTTTTGCGCAAGGCGCCCATGCCTGGACACGCGGATCAGTTTACCGGCCTCTACCTTGTCCTGGAGGGACCCAAGGCTCCGTATGTTGCCAGGGTCACATTAGATGCCGCCGGCAAGGAGCTAAGCCGACAGATTCTGGCGCAACGCACTGAGCCAAACCAGGTGGTCACCTTCGTATCATTGTCCATCTTCGGATCTCGAAACCGTGACGGCCATTACTTCGCACTCGATGATCTGGGCTCCGGGTACCGGCACCTTCACCTTCTGCTGCGTGGTGATCTGCTGCCCGCAAATTTGATCTCCACTGTGGGAAATAACCTTCCCAACACGGAAGCGAAGATGCCGCGGTTCGGTAAGATTGCGATCGGAGTCCAAAAAGGATCGTTGCAGGTCAAAAATTTCGACCTGCGCGATCTGACCTCTCCGGTGATGGGACTTCCGGAGAGAAACGTTGGTATCGGATTTCGTGCTCTTGAGCTGACTGACCGCTTTTACTCGGAGGGTATTACGGCGGCCGATATGAATCGTGATGGAAACATGGATGTTGTAAGCGGCCCAATGATCTATCTTGGACCCGACTTCCGCCACACGATGGAAATTTACCAGCCCGTTACCTATAACTGGGCCGGCACTATCCAGGCAGGCGAGTATACCGACTCGTTCCTTGAGTACGCATACGACTTCAACGGTGATGGGTGGCCCGATGTACTGAAAATTAACTTTGAAGGAGCCCATCTTTATCTGAATCCGAAGGGAGAGCATCGGCACTGGGATGAGTTCATGGCCATACCGAACGTTTCCTCGGAGACGACGCAGCTCTGTGACGTAAACGGCGATGGAAGGCCGGAATTATTAATGTCTACTGGCGCCGACCCGAAACGCACGCTGGGGTATGCGCAGCCTGACTGGAACGATGTAACGAAACCATGGAAGTTCCACGCCATATCAGCCGAAGGGGGATGGAGCGGCCATGGCATGGGATGTGGGGATCTGAATGGCGATGGGCGGGTCGATATCCTGCAAGGAACGGGATGGTGGGAACAGCCCGCTGGCGGTGCCGACTCAGGCTTATGGACTCTGCACGAAGTGCCCTTTGGACAGGGACCAAATCCCTTTAAGCGTGGCTCCGATCTCCTGGTTTACGACGTCAATCAAGACGGTCTGCCGGATGTCATCTCGAGTTTCTTTTCCCATGGACCGGGCCTTGCGTGGTTCGAGCAAAAGCGCAAAGGAAACTCGATCAGCTTTGTGCCGCACATCATCATGAACGACCCAAATACGCCGATGACCGAACGCTCGAGCTGGAGTGAGACAGACAAGTCGGTTGCATTTACCGAACTGCATGCAATGGCTTTGGTCGATATGGACCAGGATGGTCTTCCTGATATCGTTACCGGCAAGCGCTGGTGGTCGCATGGGATTGATTTTTCTGAAAACGACTTCGACGCGCCTGCGGTGATGTATTGGTTCAAGATGGTCCGCAGCGCGAAAGGAGAGGTCACATTCGTGCCTCACCTCATCAACGACTACACGGGGATTGGAACGCAGATCTTTGTGACCGATTTAAATAAGGATGGGCGGCCGGATGTCTTAACTTCGGCACGCAAGGGAGCATACGTCTTTTTCAATGAAGGTACGCGGACAACGGCAAATGGGAGTAAGTAATCCTTTACCGTTGGTCGTTGCAACGGGCTACCTGCTGGCGCGAAGTGCGTTTTGTGGGACTAGCCTACCTGCGGCTTCGTTCAAGGCTTGGTGTCCTCTCTAACCGTGAGCGTCTGCCGGTCCATATCGGTGCTCTCCAGCGTTTGTAACAGGTACTGAGCCACTGACTTCTTCGTGACCGTCATGAAGAACGTCCATTTCCCCTGAGCGTCGACCAAAGGGACCACACTGTCCTAATCAGTCAGTCCAGGCGGGCGCACAGTGGTCCAGTTGGTTTTGGACGCCCTGACGATGCCTTCCGCTTGGACGATGCCTTCCGCTTGATTGTGGTCCTCGTAGGATTACCGAGGCTGCTGAGACGGAGCACCATACGAAACAACAACGCATGCCTTTCAGGTCCGTGCCGACTCCAAACGCGCTCAGGTAGACGAATCTCTTCGTGTGATCAGAACCGATGATGCGCATGATCGGCTCCACGATCCGCATGCGAATGTCAGCGGGCGAGAGATTCTTGGAGAACAGATTGTTTGGCGATTTCAGTCTCTGTCCGACGCAGAAGATGAGTCCGTCGCAATCTGCCATCACGGACTGAATAAAAGCTGGATCGGCCATGTTACCGATGAGGGCTTTTGTATTGTTTCCCTACTGTTTACTGGGTGTGGAGCGGGAGACACTGACGGCCTCATGGCCGCAGTCCAGCAAAGCCTGCACATAAGATCTCCGACCCTTCCTGTTGCTCCAAACACAGCTACTCTCATACTTCTTCCTTTCCCCTCGAGCCGTGCCTGGCACCATCAGGCCGCAACATCAATAACGGGCTTCGAGTGTACCGAACACCGCGCGGTCGCAGGACACCCGCGTATACCGCCCTTGGAAGGGTCTTCGCGTTGTTCAACTGACGAGATACCTTGTTTGGCAGGACTCACAAAGACTGGAGAAGGTGTCATGAACCGGCTTTGGCGCGGTTCTTAAGAATGGCCTGCCTGTTTCCTGCCGCCCAGCGATGAAGTGGAACGCACACACGCCTGAGATGAAGGAAGTTCTGGACGATTTCGAATGAACTTGTCGACGAACTGCTCGCGGCAGACCATATCGCAAGCAGCACGCCAGTGTACAACTACAATATTCCAGCGAACTTGAATCATACGTGGACCACATCGTCCGCAAAGGCCGCACGCTCGGGTTCACCGGCAAAGGCCTGGTGCATGGTAAGAAGTGCATTGTCCGGCCATACGCATGCGACCTGACACTTGAGTCAAATAAGCTGCTCGCAGCTGAACGTGGGAGGCTTTCACCACTCAGGTTGAGAGATTGTCACCGCCCGAAGCTGAGGCGTAAACGGCCCGGCCCTATGTACACGGTGTCTGGAACGTAATCGCTGTCATGACAGCAGTGGAGTGTCGTTGCTCCACTACCTGCCTTTCGGCTTGGCCTGACGTTCTTTCACTTCTTCGGCAAGCATTCGCGTGGCTTGCGTCAAGTAATCGGTGATCGCGCGAAATTCATCCGCGCTGTATTTGGAGAGCAGTTTCGCCATGTGGGAATTCTGTGCGGCGTATAGCTTATCCACCGCGCGTAGCTTCGCCGGAACGGCGTGAACGGTGATCCGACGCCGGTCACCGGCATCACGCTCACGGACGACGTACCCGGCTTGCTCCAGCCGATCAATGAGAGCCGTTATGGCAGCCCCGGTCAGTCCGACCTGTTCTCCAAGTGCGCCGGGAGACATTGATTCTTGGCCGAGCAGTTGAAGAGCTTTCAGGTCTGTTCCATGAAGGCCGAGTTCCTCGGCGATTGCCGTGTGATACAGAAACACCCGAGCCACAAACTTCTGGATGAGAGGAACGTACGTCTGCATACGAGCAGTTGACATGGCATATACTTCCATAATCTAATGATTAGACGAAAAGGTAATACTTCAATCGAATCATTTCTGGGAAAGGGATCTAGTATGTCTACATTGAATGTTCAAGGTGCATCTCTCTATTATGAGCTTTCCGGAGACCCAGCGAACCCCCCGGTCCTTCTTGTGGCCGGTCTGGGTGGAACGAGCAAGAGTTGGAGCACCCAAACTGGTCGGTTTGCAAAGGACCACTACGTCATCCTGCCAGACCACCGTGGAACAGGGCAGTCCTCACGGACTCTGGAGGGCCACACCACCAAGCAGCTCGCTGCGGATATGGCGGCATTAATTGAGCATCTTGGAGTGGGGCAGGTACACGTGATTGGTTCATCCACTGGCGGCGCCATTGCGCAGTATATGGCGTTGGATCACCCAAACACGGTTCGGACACTCACCCTCGCATCCACCTTTGCCCGGTTCGACGCTTTTATGAAGCGTGAGTTCGAGGCACGGCGAAAGATGGCGGCGGAATGGGATAGGCACAGCCTGCTTTCAGCGTATGCGCTCTTCCTCTTCTCCCCGAGATTTACTCACGATCATCCGGAAAAGGTGACGGAGTGGGTAGAACGTGCGGGATCTCATCCTGCCCAACCCAACGATCTCGAGATCGCCTTAAAGCGTATCGATATGATCGCTGCACACGACGCCTTCATGCGGCTTGGTGAGATTAAGAAGCCATCGCTCGTGATCTGCGGCGACCACAACTTCTGCACACCCCTACCAGGGTCAGAAGAGATCGCCCGTGCTTTGCCCGGTGCGGAGTTGGTTGTGATTCAGGATGCTGGCGAGCTCATTGAAATTGAGAGGGAAGCGGAGTTCTTCCAAATCGTCAGCAGTTTCATCACGCGCTACAAATAACGGACTGCCGTCTGCGCGGAGAGGTTGGCTGGACACGCTGACGCCACCGACGCTTGTGGCACACCAGCACCTGCTCGGTCGCGGCCTCGCAGAAGCCTTTCCCAAACTGGGTAATAAGGTCATCATCGCGGGGCGACGTAAGAATGTGTTGGATGACACAACGAAAGCCGATCCGGGCCAAAGTTGACCAAGAAGATGAGAGAGCATCTTACCAAGCTGGTCATAGCGTGTTGCAGAGCGATGTGAACGCTATCGGCATTTCCTGTAACGATGTTCGTGTGCGACTGTCCCAACATCTGACTTGTCGGATAATCACCGGGATGCAGCTACCCGCCTGCTAAGTAGGCCAAGCGCGCATAGCCGTCGACGCAACAGAGAGAAGCTTCTGTCTCGTGGCGCCATCCCGGGCCAGGGTGGACATTCCCTGAATCACCGCCATGATATGACCGGCGAGCGCCTCGGCATCAATTTCTGGCTTCAGTTTACGCATCGATCGGTCCTCAACAATCTTGCTTTGAAGGCGCCTTTCAATGTTCAGCCGGATTTCACATAGAGCCTTCTGCACTTCCGCGGCCGCAGCGGAGCAGCTAATCGCCGCGCTTGCCAGCAGACATCCTGGTGGAGTGCTATCGCCGGTGAACCCAATCGCTGAGGCCTCAAGTAAGCCGATCGCTGCCTCGCGTGCAGTAGATGCCTCGTCGATGATCGACTCGGCGGTGACGGCGCCTGATGTGTAGAGTTGGACCGCCTTGAGGAAAAGCTGCTTCTTATCACCGAACGCCGTATAGAGGCTTGGCGGAGTAACTTCCATGGCCTTAGTAAGGTCGTTGACGGAAGTGGCCTCGTAACCGTGGCGCCAGAAGAGCAACATCGCTTGACGGAGCGCAGCTTCGCGATCAAATCCCAAAGGCCGTCCCGGCTTGCGGCGCTCTACGCCGTCCAGATGTTTCATAGTATTTACTATGAAACATCTTGACGTCCGTGCGCAACTAGGATGTACTACGATACGTAGTGAACGCTAAGGAATCCATGACTCTCACAAGTTATCGCACTCTCGGCCGATCCGGCCTCGTTGTCAGTCCTCTCGCTCTCGGCACAATGACCTTCGGAACGGCACGCTGGGGGATTGACGAAGCCGGATCTTCTGCAGTCTTCAATGCCTACGTTGAGGCTGGCGGCAACTTCGTGGACACAGCGGACGTGTATGCCGGAGGGCGCAGCGAAGAAATGCTGGGGAGCTTCATCGCTGAACGAAAGCTTCGGGACCAGATCGTGGTAGCGACGAAGGCGGGATTTGCCGCAGGTAAGGGTGTGCATACAGGTGGAAATGGAGCGAAGCATCTGCACGCGGCGCTCGAAGGCTCGCTGAGGCGGCTGCGAACAGACTATGTAGACCTGTTCTGGATTCACGTCTGGGATTCCGTAACGCCCGCGGAAGAGTTACTTGAGACCATGACGACATTGGTGCGTGCCGGCAAGATTCGATACTGGGGTATGTCTAATGCACCAGCATGGTATGTTTCCAAGCTTGCGACACTGGCGGCAGTTCGCGGGGTACCGGGCCCCATTGCATTGCAGTTCTTCTATTCCTTGGTCAATCGCGACCTTGAAGAGGAGCATGTCCCGCTGGCAAAGGAATTTGGTATGGGAATCGTGCCGTGGAGTCCCCTTGCCTACGGCCTGCTCACAGGGAAATACGATCGCGCGACAGTGGAGGCCGCAGCACCCAGAGCGGGCGGCCTGCCGCGCGATGCGGCGACAGGAGATGTGAAGCGTCCGGATGGCGATAAGCGGCTCGATGGCGCCAACCCTTTTGGCGATTCGCTCTTTACGCCACGCAACTGGAAGATTGTGGACGAACTCAAGAGGGTTGCCGCAGAGGCCGGAGAGAGTCCCGCACGTATCGCGCTTGCATGGGTTTGCGGACGACCTGGGATCACGTCGACGCTCTTGGGAGTGAGCCGGTCCGAACAGGTCAAGGACAACGCCTTCGCCTTAGACATTGTGCTTTCGGAAGACCATCGCGCCGCTCTAGATGCAATAAGCGCTTCATCTGAACCGCGGCTCTACAGCCTCTTTACGCCAGCACTGCGGCAACATGTTGTATTTGGAGGCTGCTCAGTGGATGTGTAGCGGTACTGGTCATACTTTCGTGCAGGTACTCACGAGCGAAAGAGTTCCGGTCAGGGCTTTCTTTCGTGCCTTTCTTGTGTTTCCATCTCTAAGTTGTAGATGTGCAGGTTGTCAGGATACCTAGCCAAGGTCAGCGGAAGCTGCTTTGAACCAAATTGATAGCCCGAATTCGAAACTGCTACGTGGCTTTCGTTCACCAAAGACTCCCGCCGCCTCCAGCGCCGTCATTCCGTGGAGAAAAGCCCACAAGGCCATAGCGGCCTCCGGCGCCCTTCTTTCTCCGTAGAGGCGAGCTACCTGCCCGAGTACAAAGTTCCAAGACCGGACATGCGCCCCAGCATCCTCGGTTCCAGCTGCGGGCGGCATAAGGGTTAGCGAAAAGAGTTGGGGCTGTTCGCGTGCAAAGCGCACATAGGCTTGAGCGATCCCGCGGATTGCCTCCTGAGGCGGCTTATGGCTGGCTGCCCTTTCAAGTACCGCCAGCAGACGGCTTCGGCTCTCTTCCGCCAGAGCATTGTGCAAAGCAGCTAAATTTGCGAAATACCGGTAGAGTGCATTGGGAGCGAGGCCGAGGGCTTCAGCGACGCTTCGTACAGCTAGTTTGTTGATGCCGCTCTTCGCAACCTGGTCCATAGCCGTAGCCAAGATCGTCTTCCGGTCAGTTTTCGATGGATAGGCCATACAAGAACACTGTACATCTTGACACGAACCATCCCTAGGTGTACGTTGTACATCATTGCAAGGTGCACAACGTCCACCTTCGGAGAACCCTGCATGTCAGCAAGATATCGTCGTCACCGGTGTATCCACAGGGATTGGCCATGCAATCGCAGGCGTGCTGGTCGAAAAGGGATTTCGAGTAGTCGGTACTGTTCGCAAGCAGGCCGACGCCGACACTCTGAAGCACGAGTTCGGCCAGCCATTCACACCGATTCTTATGGCCGTTACTGACCAGCCGGCTATCCTCCGAGCTGCCAATCAAGTGGCCGAATCGCTAGGGCAAACGAACCTTGCCGGGCTGGTAAACAACGCGGGGATTTCGGTTGTGGGACCGCTGCTTCATCAGCCAGTGACAGACTTCCGCAGACAACTAGAAGTAAACCTTGTTTCTCCCATGATGGTGACCCAGGCGTTTGCCTCGCTTCTGGGGAGCGACCGCACACGGCAAGGCGGCCCTGGACGCATCGTGAACATCAGCTCAGTGGGCGGAAAGATTGGTGGCCCGTTTTTAGGTGCGTATGCTGCCTCGAAACATGGTTTGGAAGGGATGTCCGAGTCTCTGCGGCGTGAACTCATGCTCTACGGGATTGATGTGGTCCTGGTCGAACCTGGGTATACCAACACACCCATATTGGACAAAGCCGAGCGAGAAGAGTTTGGTTTGTACCGCGGTACAGAATACGGGCCGATTCTCCAACGATTCGCTAGACTTTTCATCGCGGAGGGGCGAAAAGGCCTCCCTCCTCGGGCCATCGGAGAGGTGGTCCATACGGCTCTAACGGTTCATCGGCCCAAAGTCGTCTACACGGTTGTCAAACAGAAGCTGAAAAATTGGACTCTGCCCATGCTGCTGCCGAGGCGCACTCTCGATCGACTCATTAGTCAACAGCTGGGTCTGGCTCAATCTCGAGGATGAGCCGGTTTGCAGGTACGCGGCATCAACAGGCACGAGTTGACTTAAGGTCATTGAGCACGCAGGGATGCCAAAGGGAACATCTTACCTTCGGCCAATCTCTCACGCATCTTCGCGGAAGAAGCGAAGGAGTTCGTCGATGAGACGCTCCGGTTGCTCCTCGGCCAGGTAATGGCCGCACTCCTCGATCATGACGGCCCGCATATGCTTGGCCAGCGGACGTATCTCTCCTTCCAGATCCGCCCCGAAACTTGCAGTGCCGCCCACTGTAAGCACCGGCATTTGCAGCTTCGTCTTCGCGTTCTTGCGATTGTGCTCTGCATCCGTTTTGTGAGCGCGGAAGTAAGCAATGCCTGCGCGCAAAGCGCCGGGTGCTGCAAGTCTGTCGGCATAACCGTTCAGCACGTCATCCTCAAGAGCGGCGGTGTTGTAGGCCTGCTGTCGCATGAAGTGCCTGACGAACATCGTCTCGCGGCCAGTAATCAGCGCTTCGGCGAGTCCATTCGGCGCTTCAAAGAGCGGCAGGTGGTACATGCGGGGATACTTGTCAGCGTCGTACAGCTTCTCCAGGCCGAGGCCCGGAAGCGCTGCCTCCATCAACACGAGTCGCTTTACCTCGGAGGGATACGCGGAAGCATAAGCGTAGCCCACCATCATGCCGACATCGTGGCTGACAAGGTTGATCGGTCCGAGCCCGAGTTGATGCACAAGCTGGTGGACATCTTCGGCGACCGTACGCTTGTCATAGCCGGTGTCTGGCCGGTCGGAGTCCCCAAAGCCACGAAGGTCGGGCGCAACGACGGTGTAATGGGCTGCCAATGCCGGTATAACCTTGCGCCAGGCGTTCGACGTTTCGGGAAAACCATGCAGGAGAACGACAGGCTCGCCGGAGCCGGCCATGCGATAGTACATCCTGATGCCATTCACCTCGGCTCTGCCGAAGGTCGCCGTGGAAGCGATAGGTTGACTGTTTGCCATAACCATCTCCTCGCTCAATAGCATGAACTCTTGTGTTGTATGCAAGCACAGAGCACTAAGTCAAACTGGAGACCGTCTTCAAGCTGATTGACGACCTAACAGCATCTGTCGTAACCCGGTGCACGCAAGCGTTGCGGCGATGACCCAGCAAGAAGAGATGCACGCGCCCTGCAAGTCTGGAAACTATTTCATTTGGAGAGCAGTTCAGGCGGCGTTGGATTCTGAACTGTTCGAAAGCTCCACACGCAAGAGCTTAGCTGGGCGCATGATCCATCACGCGGAGGTGACGCCGTACCGCCATTGGAGAGGAAAAAGGGCTACACGCCCATACTCTGCGGGAATGCGGCACGTGCGGGAGAGTCTCCCAACTCCTCTTAGCTTCTCTCGTGCTTAAAAGATACATTTTGCCACGATTTGCATAAGTCTTGGGGCGCTAGCCTGGATGATGCTGCCGAAATTGGGCTCGGAGATATGCCCTTCCACAGATGCCGGTCCGAAAAATTGTGCGTGATTGAAAGCGTTAAATGCTTCTACGCGGAGCAGCAGCGACTTCCCCTCAGACATGCGAACACCTTTTGCGAGAGTGAGATCGAAGTTATTGATGCCGGGCCCGTAAAACATGCGGCGTTTACTGTTGCCGAGTTGCCCCAGCGTTTCCTCTGCGAACAACGAGGTGTTAAATGCTGTACGCCCGTTGCGGCCGTTGGTGTTGATGTTGAGATCGCCTGGGGTGAACCGCGGTGTATCCAGTAGATAGTTGTTCGCGCCATTGCCCAACGTGCCCAATAGCGAGTTATCAGAGTTGTCGTACAGGGTGACAGGCAGACCGGTCGCAAAGCGTGTCGCGCCGGAGATGGACCAATCCTGCGTGAGGCGGTTGTTATGGCGGAAGACATCTTCCAGCGGCAACGCGAGTGTATAGGTGGCAACAAAGCTATGCTTCTGATCCCATGCTGAGATGGCGCGACTGTGGCGTGGGTCGATGGGATCGAGTTGCTCGCCCAGGTTTGAGCCCTGATCGATCGACTTGCTGTAGGTGTAGCTCAATAGAAACTGCGATCCGAGCCGGCTGTAGCGGAGCGTTGTCTCCAGGGCGTTGTAGTTCGTATTGGCAATGGAATTGTTGGAGGTATTTTCACCATAGAGCGGACCCTGTCCGACGCGAGTTCCATGCACGGTGTTGCCGGACGCATCCGTGTAGGTGCTGTCTTCACCAAACGGGCCGCATCCCGGCAGAGAGAGGCAAAGCGCTGGGTTGCCAGGATTGACGGATGCCAACGCCATCTGGCGGTGCCCCTGATTACCCACATAGCTCGCGGTCAGCAACAAGGACGAAGCGATCTGGCGCTGGAAGGAGAGCATGTACGTCTCGATATACGGGACGCGCGCCGTGGTGTCGAAGAAGGGATCAGCGGAAATAGGTACGTAGTTAGCCCAGTCGACCGAGGTATCTGGATTCGTCCTGGACACGTTTGTGGGCGGCAGCGTAACCGGGAAACGCTGGCCATTGTTGACACCAGTGGCGGCCGTGATGAAAGGCTGATCGAAAAGCGGAGGCGCCGTGCTGAGATAGTTATAGCCGAAGGGCGGAACGGCGTACATGATGCCCGTCGTCAGCCCTTGGAACGCCGTGTAGAACATACCCACACTGGCACGGAGGCTGCTCTCGCCGCTGCTGCCGAAGATCCGCTTCATCAGTCCACTTGAAAAACTGGGTGAATACGCAAAGCCGAGCCGTGGCGCGAAATTACCGTACTGCGTGGGTGCAATCGTGCTCGGGATACCAGGATCGCCCGGCACCACCAGGCCCTGCGGCGCGCCGGGATACAGCACCGATTGCTCGCCCTTTACGTAGGTCTGGATGCGGTTGTACTTTTCGCTCCACGGCTGAATCATGTCCCAGCGCAAACCTGCATTGATAGTGAAACTGCTGCTCACGCGCCAACTGTCCTGCACGTACAAGCCAATATATTTGTTGCGGAGATAGAACTGCGGTCCCGCCGACTGCGTGTAGTTGCTGGGAGTTCCGATAAAGAAGTCTGCGTACGGGTTACCGGTCTCCGTACCGTTGAAGTTGAAGGTGCCGTTGAAGGTGCCGTTGGGGTGCGTGTTGATCTGATCGACATGGAACTGGCCTCCCGCTTTCAGGATGTGCGAGCCCACCGCGACGGAAAGACCTTCGCTAAAGAAGAGCGTGTTGTTCCACTGCATCATGTTGGTGACCGGTACACCCATCACGAACGAGGGGAAGGTTATGTTCTCCACGCCCTCAAACTGCGGCGCCTGAACGAAGATGCCGGTACCGCCGTTGGCACCAGAAGCGAAGCCCTGCTGCGCGAGCGTGATATTCGTGCCGCCCTTTGGTTGGCCGATGATATTTGCGTTGCGCACAATGCCTGCATGAAACTCGCTCACCACGCGCGCACCGATGGTTTTGGAATGCTGGATGGAGAACAGCTGCGCCCGGCCGATCGTCAGAGCATCGAAGCCCGGAACATTAGCGCCGGCCACGGTGCCGGGATACGGGTTATCGAGATTGTAGTCATCGAGGAAGTAATAGCCGGAAAAAGTGCCGTAGCGGCTGTTCAGATCCACACGGGCCGAGCCCTTGTCGTCGCGCACTGTCTGCTGGTATGCCGATGTTGAAAAATCGTTTGTACCGACATTCGGCGACGGGATGTACTGCAACAGATTCCGCGCGGGCGCGGACCATGCACCTTGCGGGATGACGCCGCCAGGGAAGACATCTGCATAGTCTTCGCCGGCTGTAACGGTGTAGCCCAGCCGCTGTGACAGTAACGATGCAAGATATGGTCCACTGACCGTTGACCCCGCGAGCATATTGCCGCCGCTGCCATCAGCAAAGTTGCCTGCGCGTTGCGCCAACGTGGGCACGGAGATGTTGCCGGTGGAAATGCCTTGCGTTGTGCGCGTGCCCTGGTAATCGCCAAAAAAGAACACCTTGTCATGCCGCACAGGGCCGCCGATTGTACCGCCGAACTGATTCTGGTTGAACGCCGAACGCGTTGGATCAAAGTAACCTCGCGCATCGACAGCTGTGTTGCGGAAGAACTCGAAGGCGCTGCCATGCAACCGGTTCGTTCCAGCGCGACTGACGACCGTGACGATGCCGCCGTTGTAATTGCCATACTCCGGATCGAAGTTGTTGGTGAGCACTCGGAATTCTTCAATGGAGTCAAGATTCGGCACGATAGAGGTGCCCCCATTCATATGCTCCTGAACGTCGATCCCATTTACCAGAAAACCATTTGCTGACTCACGTTGGCCGTTGATCGACAGGTTGCCGGCATTCAGATCGCCTGAAGGATTAATGGAACCGGTTACGCCAGCCATGATCACGGAGCTGGGTAGAAGTGTAGTCACCGGCGCGACCCCCGGTTGAATAGCCAGCAGATCAGTATAGCTGCGACCATTCAGCGGGATGGCCGTCATCTCAGCTCCACTGACCACTTCTCCCAGATGCGTCGCCGAACTCTCTACTTGCACCGTCGAGCCAGCAGTGACGGTTACCGTATCGCTGCCTCCTCGAACGATCAACTGTGCATCCGCACGTAATGCAGAGTCGGTCGTCACCTTCAGTCCCGTCTTCAGCTGCGTCGCGAAGCCGCCGACCTGAATCTGCATTGAGTATTCGCCTACCGGCAGGTTCGGGAACGAGTACAAACCCTTCGAGTCCGTGTTAGCGGTATAGGTAGTGTGCTGAGCAGTGTTTGTGAGCGTAAGACGAGCGCCTGCGATGACAGCTCCGCTGGCATCAGAGATGCTGCCGGAAATAGTTCCGCCAACGGCCGCGTGGACGACGGACAAAGGCAGGAACAGGATTCCATAGATCAACGTGACGCGCCACGGCTTAAAGAACAGAGATAGCGACATGGGCGAACCTTATGAAAGCGGCTTGAATGATTGAAGAGAGGCCTCCTCAAAGTTTATTATCCGGTCCGATCTTGTACTGCGCGAACGCGCGAGAACAGCAGAGCAATGATTGCGTCTTCACGTTCGGTGATTGCGTCTTCACTTTCTGTTTCAGGAGCAAGACCATGCGTGCAATAAACAAGAGTTAATCGCTTGCAGGAGCATTCGATCAAAAGCAGCGCCGCAGGAGCAACTTGAACATACTCGCACATGCCTCGAACACCTTTGAGGAGCTGAGCAGGCGTGATTCCAAGGTTCTGAGAGCGTTTCGAGAATGCGTAGTCCGGCTTTTCGCCGACCGTTCTCCAACTGCGAGATGTGAGTGCGCCAATCCCGAATACCTCGGGATTTCACCGGCAGTTCAAGACACTTGCAGGTTACAGTATGGGTCGAGGAGGGCTATACGGACGATCTCTGGCACCGGTTTCAGTCTGATCGCGTCTGACGGAGCGCGATGGCCCGCATGCCTCTGGACCTATGACGCCGGTCGAACTCGACGACAAAGAGTATGGTCGGTGTTTCGAGCGTCCATGGGCATGTATTCGTCTTAAGAGTCTGCTTGAACTTCCGGTGCTCAGACCGGCACCCTTTCCATATTTTGAGCAAGAAAGGCTACAAGCTCATGAGTTGTGCGGCATTGCGCCAGGAGAGTTTCTCCCTGGTCTCTGCAGCAATGGGCGCCTTGTCAAACCAATCCGCTGCTTCCTGCATGCTCTCGAAAGGGTGGTCGACGGAATAGAGGATGCGATCGTCTCCAAGCTCAGAGAGCGCGCACAGCAAGGGCGGATCGGCAAAGACCCCGGAGGTCGTAATCACAATGTTCTTTTTGATGATGTCGCTTGGAGTGAGTGCCGGGCCGGTCGCGAATGCCTTCGTTCGCCGGTCAATCCGCCACCGGAGAAAAGGCAGCGTCTCCCCCATGTGACCCAATATCAGTTTGATCTTCGGATATTTGGTAAAGGTGCCATTGAAGATAAGGCGGAGCGCATGAGCAGCGGTTTCGGCGGTCCAACTCCAAACGGCTCCGGTTAGTTGCGGGCATCCATCGTAGGTAACCGGAGGCACCAAAGGGTCGGAGGCATGAAGGTAAATCGGCTTGCCGAGTGCCTCGACACGCTCCCAAAACACGGAGTAGCGATCATCATCAAGATAGTGGCCGTTTGTCTGACCGTTGATGAGCGCACCTTTGAAGCCGAGTTGCGTCACCGCTCGCTCGAACTCATCGGCTCCCGCTTTTGGGTCAACCAGCGGAACGGCCGCGAATCCGGCGTAATGCTTTGGCTCCTTCTGAACCACGGTTGCCAAGTAATCATTCGACTCTTTGGCTAGCCGAAGTGCAGGCGTGGGGTCAAGTACATTCTGCACGATACCCGCGTCGGACAGCACAGCCATGTCAATCCCGGCCTTTGCCATAGCTTCAAGACGTGCTTCCCCAACGTCCACCAGAGGCTTCAGGATCCTATCTGTGATGGAAGACGGAACCGTGGGAATTAAGCTCTTCCAGCGGTCAATGTGCTCGGGCTCGTTCATCACGAAATGCTCTTCCAATGCGATTCTCACGGCATCTCCTCCTGCTGGTTTCGATGCCGTTGGCGCAGTGTGCGTTCTTTCCCAGGTCAAAATTGATTGAGCCTACATGGTTGCGCTGCCATCGGGAGAGTAGATCGTTCTCAACACTCGACGACGAGCTACCGCGCCCCTTTTGCCTCCTGTGCAGACCAATAAGCAAAGGGACGAATCTTCCAGCTCACAATGACGCCCACCGCTACATATGGGTCTCCCTTCACGATCTCCTCTGCCTGTTCCGCCGTCTTGGCGTCGAGGACCCATAGAGCCCCGGCATCATCCGCAAAAGGACCAGCTGCGCTTAGCTGATTGCTCTCGAGAAATTGCCGCAAATACTCACGATGGGCTGGATGGAGCGCCTTTACCTTCTCTTTGTCTTGTCCATATTCGATGATCGCTGCAAACTTCATGTTGATCCTTTCTGGCTATAAGAGCTAGTTATGTTCTTACGTCCACTGCGCTCGCCTGCGTTACTTAGACATGATTCAGCGCAGTCCCTAATCTTGGATTCCAGCACAATGCGTCCGTTGACTTCGCTTGACTCAAGCAACCGATGCGCCGCCGCAACTTCGGAAAGCTTCATCACCTAGGCCACGGCTGGTTTGATCTTGCCTTCTCCAAGGAGCCTTACGATCGCCTGTTGATCTGAGATGTTGGAACCGCGGCAACCGTAGATGTTCAGTTCGAGCGTGATAAGGTCGCGCACGGTGACCGGGAACACAGCGTTCGGGTCTTCACCCGCAGCCACGGCAAAGCTACCACCAGGCCGAAGGACGTCCAGGCAGAGGCGATGCATCTTGGGATCGCCGCTGTAATCGATTGCCAGATCCAGACCCATACCGCCGGTACCGAACTGCCGGATTGTCTTTGCAGCATCGACGGTGTCAGTCAGAACGACCACCTCGGACGCGCCGCTCTCGTGTAGGAAACCAGCCTTTGCCGCAGAGCGCGTCGTGACGATGGATCGCAGTCCCATGGCACGTGCGAGATCGAGCGTCGCTGAGCCCATACCACCTGAGGCACCAACGATAAGTATCGCGTCGCCCAGGCGTGCACAAAGTCTGTCCACAAGCGCGCGGTGTGACGTTCCATATGCCCAGATAGCAGCTGCCGCGTCCACCATGCTGACGTTATCAGGTAAGTGCAGGAAGTAGTTTTCCGGCCTTGCGACGAACTGTGCGTTGCTGCCGAACATGGTGTGTCCCGGTATGTCGATGTCAGTCGAAAGATTTCCCAGTCCCATGATGGTCATTGGAGACATCGGATTCGCCGGGCTCGTGAGACCAACGACGCGATCACCGACACGAAACGCTGTGACCTCGCTACCAACTTCCTCAACGATGCCCGCAGTATCGCGGCCAAGTTGCATCGGCAGGGGAAAAGCGCGCCGGCCTGGCAGCTTGGAGCCAGCAAGACGACCCACGCGAAACTTGAGGTCGAAGCGCGAGATGCTCGTTGCGAGCACCCGCACCTTCACGTCGCGTGGACCTACTTCCGGCTGCAGATAATCGTCATAACGAAGAACATCGGGATCGCCATATTCGAAGATACGGGCGGCTTTCATCATGTTTGTCATTTCAACTCCAGTCTTCTGTAGTCTCTGTGCCTACAACCGTTAAGTCGAGTGCATGTTACTTAGGGAATACAATCGTCTCGTGCAGCAATATGACTTCAATCTTCTTGTGGCGCTTGACGCTCTTCTTCAGGAAGGGAGTGTGCGCGCAGCGGCGGAGCGCGTAAACCTTTCGGCACCTGCCATGAGTCACGCTCTAGGCCGTTTGCGGAGTGTCATGGGTGATCCGCTGCTGGTGCGCGCTGGACAGCGCTTGGTTCCAACACCTCGCGCCATAGCGATGCGTGATCAGGTGAGGCAGACAGTCGAAAGTGGAAAGGCGATCTTTGAGGACCGACCGATCGGTGAACTCAAATTGGCAAGCCGCACATTGACGATCAGGGCGAATGACAGCGTAATTTCGGTCTTTGGAGGTAGGCTCGTCCAGCGCGTTCAAACAGAAGCACCGAAGATTCGAATACGTTTTGCCGGTCGATCGGAAGAGGATGTCGCACCTCTTCGTGATGGTTCGATAGATCTGGACATTGGTGTTCTTGAGGACATGGGTCCGGAGATATGCACCGAGCGCCTTTTGCGGGACGACTTCGTCTGCGTGTTCCGCTCAGGCCATCGGCTGGCGAAAGGCCGCCTCACAATAGAAGCCTATGCCGCTGCAGATCATGTCGTTTCATCGCGGCGAGGACGTGCGCTCGGCTTAGTGGACGCGGCCCTCAACGAATCCGGCTTGGACCGTCGCGTGCCGGTCATCGTTCCCGACAATTTGGCTGCGATTGCTCTGGTTGCGGCGTCGGACCTGATCGCTACTGTTCCCAAAACCGTGGCAACATGGGGCGCAGCTACGATGGGTGTAATCATCCGACCGATGCCATTTTCGATTCCGGGCATCACCATGTTCCAGTCCTGGCATCCGAGGCTCTCGGCTGACAAGGCACATCAATGGTTGCGTGAATGCATGGCTACTGTCGTGCGCGACGAGTAGGAAACACCGGCCGCTTGCAGCTATACGGAACAGTCACATGCCCTGAGTACCGGGACGCTCTTGGTGGAAGTTGACACCCTAAAGCCCAGACGCTTAGTTGAAGAGAGCTCTTCGGCAATGATGATTCGTGCGTAATTTGATTATCGGGTGCTCGAGCCTTAGAAGCCGATCTCTGCTCACGCTGTAATCAGTCGTGTTGGGTACATTGACGATCCATCGTACGAAGCGACATCTAGGCGCTTATCATGCCTTTAAATTCAGCAGACGCGCTGCGTTGGACCAGTAGAGCTTCTTCAGCACGGCGTCCTGCAATCCCAGGCCGGAGATCTGCCATCTGCCTTGGGGCGGTTTCGGTGCGGGTGCGTAATCGAAGTATTCGTCTTCACTTTCCAAGAAGCGATAGTAAATTTCGTAGAGCTCGTCGTTGAAAATCTGCTGCGGAACGTCATACCCCTTTGGAATCGCGTCCGTGCCGAAGATGGTACGGTCCTGATATCGATCGATGAAGCGGCGCGTGGCGCGCGGTTGACGGCCAAGCTCACCGATGCGTGCGGCTAATTCCACGTACATGTTGGGGTGGCTGTCCATACACTCAGTCACGTAGGGTAAGTCCTCGGCGTCGGCCATGTGCAGACAGATGAACGTGGTCTTCGGGTGGCGGCGCATCACGCGGCGGCGCGCTTCCTGCAGTTCGTGGTTTGATGGGAAATCCTTGCCATAGAACGACCACGACGGATGGGCGTGCAGTTCCTCCCACCGCTCATTGAAGCGGTCGATCGGAAGAAAGAATGCCTCAGGATCGGAGATATGAATGGCCACCGGCATGCCGAGTTCGCCGCATGCATCCCACATGGGATCGAAGCGTTGATCGTCGATTTTTACGAGCGGACCGGTGGTGATGTTCTCCCGCAGGTAGAGACCGAGCGTCTTCAGCACCTTGAGACCGCGGCAGCCAAGCGCGTGAGCCTGGTGAATCATCTCCGCCTGTCGCTGCGGATAGCCTGGCTGGTTGGCTTCGCGGTATGCCGGCTCGGTAAAGCTGAGAAAGCGGCCCGGGTGGGCATCCTGAAACATCGCAATGGATTGCTTCAGGTTATCGCCGTAGCCGCCGGTCAGGTTCACCATGGTGCGGATATTCTTTCGATCCATCACCGCGAGGCACTCCTCTGGCGTAGCCGCCACGAAGAGCTTACCGGCTTTCTCCAGGCCGGCTTCCATGGTTAGGTGCGTGTGGATGTCAATGACTGGATAGCGCGACCGCGGCACGCTGGTGATCTTGGCGTGCAGCATGCTCTTCGGCTGGTAGTCCGGAAGCTGGAGGGAGCCGGGCAACGGCTTTTCCGCGAGCAGGCCCGAGTCGTTTGCCTTCGGAACCGCATTGGACTGCGCGCCTGCGGTTGCTGCCGCAGCCAGTGCTGCGCCTGAAAGCCGAATCATGTCGCGACGTTTCATCGTTTGCCTCCGAAAATGGTGTGTAGCGGGTTCTATGACTCGTACAGCCTCACGCCCTGAACTACGCGGTGAATGACGCCGGACGGGCTTGGAGCATCTGGATCGAGGCCGCTGGTCTGGCTAAAGAAAAATGCCAGTAGTTGTGCAAATACCACCTCAAACGGCGTACGGAGCGTATCGGGCAGATCCGGTGCAAGCGCCGGCACTGACTGTACGCTGAACGGTACCCAGTCGGGTGCACCGACGCAAACAATGCGGCCCAGTCCCTTGTTGCGAAGCTCCTCAATGAGATCGAGTTCGTATCTGCGTACATGCGGGTCGCTGGACAGATAGCAGACCGTGATGGTGCCTTCACGTAGATAGGACATGGGGCCGTGGCGCAGGCCGAGGAAGGTCTCAGACAGGACTGCGACTGCGCCGGCTGTAAGTTCAGTGAGCTTAAGCGCAGCCTCGCGTGCAAGTGGCATCAGTGAGGCAGAGGCAAGAAACACCGCACGGTCCACCATGGTTTCGGATGCCGCCATGGCGTGTCCTTCTAGCTGCTGCAGAAGCACGTGTCCGTGCTTTGCCAGGCGTAGGCATGTCGGTGTGAGCTTGTCACTGTGTCTCACCCCGAGCCCTGCAAGCACCAGGTTTGAGAAGGAACTGGTCATGGCGAGCGCGCGGTCGTTGGTCCGTGGATCGAGCAGAAGGGAATCTACACCAGAGATACCGAAGAGTCCGCCCTCGACGTTACAGGTAACGGCGTATTGAGCTATTGCCGGCCGCTGGCGTAGCAGCAGGTTGACCGCGCCAGCGCTCTCGGGACTTAATCCAGACCGGGCGATGGAGACTATGGCGTCGCAGTCACCCGGACATCGACTCGCGTCGAGCAGCAGGTCCGTGGTGGGAACGGCCACTGCGTCCGGCCAGGCGCCTGCGATAGCAGAAGCCGCGTAGGCAGAAGTGCCCGCACCAGTAAACAGCGGCTTCCGCGCGGTCTTCAGACCTGTGCTCCATGCTCTTGCGCGCTGGACCGTGTCTGGCCACAAGGCGAACTGCTGGTCGATCTCTCCGCGCGTGATCCGCCCAGTGGTAAGCTCCGGCTCCTGTTGTTGCGATTCCACTCCCACTCGCGACCCTATCTTGCTCATGACAATTTGTTGGCTTAATAGCAATCAAACGATAGCAAACGAAACTTCGCGAAGTCTACAGCCAAATCAAGTGCAGCGGCCAGAGATTCTATTCAGGCATAATCGCGGAAGCATGGCTAAGAAAATTCCGAAGCTGCTTACAGAAGAGCGCCGCCGACGCGTGATGGAAACGCTGCGACGCGATGGACGAGTAACAGTCGACGCGCTTGCCGCGCAGTTTTCCACCTCAGCGGTCACCATCCGCAACGATCTGGATGCGCTCGCAAAGCAGGGTCTGCTGGTCCGCTCCCACGGTGGTGCGGTGCCCATGGCAGACCCCGTTCGAGACTATCCTCTGACGCAGAAAACCACCATGAATGTTGAGGAAAAACAGCGGATTGCGAAGGCCGCGGCCGCGCTGGTCAAGCCTTTTCAGACAGTCATACTGGACTCCGGCTCCACATCGCTGTTGCTTGCCATGGAGCTCCTTCGAAGCAGCCTGCAAGGACTTACGGTGGTCACGCATTGTCTGCCCGTGGCGATGGCATTTGTGGATAGCCCGCAGATTTCGGTCATTCTCATCGGTGGTCTGTTTCGCCAGATTTCGCAGTCGAACGTGGGTCCGCAGGCGGAGCGGATGCTGCAGGACCTGCATGCGGACCATCTTTTCCTTGCTGCCGATGGCATTGATGCGCAGTCGGGATTTTCGACGCCGGACATACTGGAGGCTCAGTTAAACTCCGTCATGATTTCCGTTGCGCAGGAGGTGACTGTGATCGCTGATGCCACGAAGTTCGGCAGGCGTGGACTTTCACGGATTGGAAACATCAGCCAGGCTGCGCGCATCATCACCGATCGCAGGTTGCCGGAGGCGGCAGCAGCGCTGCTCCGCACAAGCGGCGCCATGGTCATCCTGGCCTAGCCGTTCACCAAGTATTTACGATTATTTGTGTTGACTTGTTATTGCTTTCTTTTTAATCTCGCTCCACAACGGCCTTGAAGACGCGTTGATTGCAGCTGCACGGTCCATCTGGACCGGCAGACCATGCAGCCGGGCACACCTGTCTGGCGGAGAGCGAGCAGCCATGAAGAAGTTTTCTTCGAGTCCCCGTAGGTTCTCTTCTGCAAGAACAGGCCTTTCCCTCGGCCGCATTGCGGTGCTGGCGCTTGGCGCTTGCGCGTTCACGCTCACGCCGGCTGCAACAGGTGGTCTGTGGGCGCAGACTGGAAGCGTGACCGGCACCATTCGCGGCGTGCTCACCGATCCTTCGGGCGCCGTTGTGGTCAATGCCGAGGTCACCGCCGTTGGCAGCGATACCGGGTTCACCCGGACAACGCGCAGCAATGCGCGTGGCGAGTACGAAGTGCCACTGCTGCCGACCGGCACCTATACCCTCACGGTCACTTCCTCTGGTTTCGGCACCTACAAGCAGGAGGGCATCACTGTAACGCTGGAGCGCGCGAGCACGGCAGACGTGGTGCTGCACGCGGGTTCCACATCAGAGGTGACCACCGTGACGGCTGATGCGACAGTCCTGAACACGGAAGGCTTCCAGGTGGAAGGCGGCCTGAGCGCCCGGTTGATCGAGAACGCCGGCCTGCCCTCGCGCAATACCTTCAATCTTGCGCTGCTTACGGCGGGCCTGAATGGTACGCGCGACGACGAATTCGGCAACCCGACCTTTGCCTTTGGCGGGCTGCAGCGCAAAGATTTCATGATCGACGGCATCGATAACACGCAGCGTGGTGGTCCCGGCCGCCTGGGTATCTTCTCACCTGAGAACGTAAAGGAGGTCAAGGTCATCTCGGGCGCCATGGATGCTGAGTACGGCCGCACCATTGGCGGCGTCATCAACATGATCACGCGCAATGGCACAAACGAGATACATGGTGAAGGGCTCGTACTGCAACGCCGTCCGGCACTTATCTCGAAGCCTTCGCTTGCGACATACAAGCCGTTCCAGGAGTGGGCTACGTACTCTATGAACGTGAACGGCCCCATCATTCATGACAAGCTCTTCTACTACATCAGCGGCGAGTACGAGCCGTTGACGGGCGCGCAGGCTGTGACCATTACGCCGGCGAACGCCGCTGCGCTGGGCCTTACGGCCAGCGATCTGACGGCAGCACCGTTCAAGCAGCGCTTCCAGTCGTACCTCGGGCGTATCGACTTCCAGGCCAATGAGCACAACGACTTTTACGCTCGATACAGCCAGTACCTCACGCCGTCGCAGTACAACACGTCTGGCGGTCTGCTGGTGAACAGCGCCGGCAACAACTTTAACGATCACGATGACACCGCCTCGGCCCAGTGGTCGCACATCTTCTCCGCGTCTTCGGTGAACCAGCTGCGCGGTGGGTATCTGCGCCGTATCTTTGACCGCCCCCCGGTCAGCGGGCAGGTTCTGCCGGTGGTGAACATCAGCGGTGTGGCAAGTCTGTTTAGCAATACAAGCGCCAACCAGCACTACGAAGAGGATCAGTACAACTTCATCGACACCTTCACCAAAACAGTGAGGAATCACACGGTCAAGCTGGGGGCGGACATTGACACGATCCACGTGCTGTCGGTCGATCGTCTGACGGATACCTACACCTTCACCAACCTGGCGCAGTACCTTGGCGCCATCAATGGCACCATCAATCCAGCTACGGGCAAGGTCTACAACTACAACACGCTCACGCAGGCCTTCGGCAACAACACGGCTCAGCATCGCACCACGCCTATCAATTTCTTTGCACAGGATCACTGGCAGGTGAGCTCACGATTCTCCTTGTCGTACGGCCTGCGGTATGAATATCGCTTCTTCCCATCGCTTGATCAGACTGCGCCTCTTGCATTCTCGCGGTCCATCCATAGCGATGCTTCAAACCTGGCGCCTCGTCTTGGTTTCAACATGCTGCTTGGGCAGAAGACGGTGCTGCGCGGTGGCTTCGGTACGAATTACGACACGCTCAACCTTCGCCTGATCTCGCTGGTCGACCGCTCAAACGGCTCGCGGGTTCTTACATACACGGTGAGTGGCACGGCAGCTGGCGCGCCGCAGTATCCGTCAGGCTTCACCGGACCGGCTGCAAGCTTCGCAGTAAAGCCCTCGGTGTATGGCTTCGACCCGAGCTTCAAGACGCAGTATGCCTTCCAGTCAAACCTTGCAGTGGAGCACCAGTTGCTGCCCAACACCGGCGTAACCATCGGCACGCAGCTTTATCTCGGCCGCCGTGCACCCGTGCTGATCGACACCAACTTGGGCACGCCTACGTCGTACCTGGCAGACGGCCGTCCGGTGTTCAGCTCCGCGAACCGGCCAAACACAAGTTACAACCAGATATTTTCCCTCCGCTCTATTTCGAACTCAACGTATTACGGCGGTTTCGTTCAGGTGAACCAGCGCTTCACGCACAGCTTCCAGTTCGTCACGTCGTACACGCTTGGCTGGGCGCTGAACAACAATGACTCAGTTGGCGACTCCGGCTCCAATGTGACGGACTCTACCAATATCAACCGCGACTATGGCTGGTCGTCGAGCGATCAACGTCACCGCTTCGTCTTCCAGGGCGTGTGGCAGCCGCGCGTGACTGCCGGTGGTGTTGCGAAAGCCATTCTGGATGGCTGGATGGTCGCGCCGACCGCGACGGTAACCTCAGCGTTTCCGTTCAGCGCCACGGCCGGGTCAGACCTGAACGGCGATGGCGTCACCAACGACTATCCTCTCTATGGCAGCCGCAATAACTTCCGCGGGCCGATCTTCCGTGAAGTGAATATGCGTATCTCGCGTACGTTCCCAATCTATGAGAGGCTTCACCTTGAGATTATGGGCGAGGCTGAAAATCTCCTGAATTCCACCAATGTCGCCTGCAACGCAGGTGGCTGCTCAGGAGCGGTGAATACGGTCTATGGCCCGTCGCTGCGCGGGACGCCTTCGGCCACATTCGGTGCACCAACCAGCGCGTTCCACTCGCGGCAGATTCAGCTTGGCGGACGTCTTCGCTTCTAACGAAAGGCCCACATGTTCCTTCGTGCGGTATCGGTACTCTTACTTGCGGCGATGAGCTTCGCTACGTTGCAGGCACAGCCTTCGCCGCGCCGCAAGCTGCTGGTCGTATCGGTTGACGGGTTGGATTGGCGTTATTTTCAGCGCGCGGATGAGTGGGGATTGAAGATCCCAACTATGCGGAAGCTGATGCGCGAAGGAGAGTATGCCAGCGGTGTCGTGGGCGTGTATCCATCCATCACCTGGCCTTCGCACACATCGCTCATCACCGGTGTGCGTCCAGTCGATCACGGCATCCTCGGCAACCGCCGACCCAAGGAAGAAGGCGGCGACTACTACTGGACGCCCGATCTGCTGCATGCGAAGACACTTTGGCAGGCAGCGAGTGAGCAAGGAAGAACTACCGCTGCCGTCACTTGGCCGGTGACCACAGACGCGAAGATCACGTACGACCTGCCGGAATACTTCAAGCGCCGGAACGGTGGCTACATGGACCTGGACGGCATTGCGTCACGCGCGACACCCGGTCTCGTCGACGAGATTCGCAAAGCACAGCCTATGTTTGCCACGGAATGGACGGACGACCGCGCGCGCACGCTCGCGGCCATCTTCATGATGCAGCAGAAGCATGCGGATCTGGTGCTTGTGCATCTGGTCGATCTCGACTCGGACGAGCACGATATGGGCCCGTTTGATATGAACGCGTTTGCGCGGCTCGAGGTCACGGACCACTATCTTGGCGAGATGATTCAGTCGCTGCCGCCGGACTACGACCTTGCCGTCGTTTCCGATCACGGATTCGAACGTATTGACGGTGACCTGCAGCTGCCGGTGCTGTTGGCGAAGAACAATGTGAAAGGGGACGTTCGCGCCTTCGGAGGACTTGCTGCCACGCGCGATGTCGCGATTGCAGAGCTGCTGCGCACTGCGGCGAAGAATCCTGCCAACCACATCGGCCGTGAGATTCCCCATGACGAATTGGTGCGCTTTGCCCCTCAGCTTGGCGACTCCGCAGCGGCTTTTGAGCCGGAGACACACTACATGTTTGCGTATGCGGGTAAGGCGGACGGCCCGTACATCACGCCGCCCCCTGAGAAGGGTGATCACGGCTTGTGGCCCACTCATCCGGGCTATCGCAGTGTCTTTCTGACGTACGGCCCAGGCATTCACCACAAAGTGGAACCGGAGATCATGATGACGGATATTGCGAACCGGCTCGCGACCATCCTCGGCATCTCGTTCACGCCAACGCCGGTCAGCGGCCCGTAAGCTACATACTATGGACAAGCAGAAAGCCTTCGACCTGGCATTGTTGGCGACTGAACCTGGACCTGATCTTGTACGGTCTGCCCGCGCAGATGGAGATGGAACGCGAGCTACTTGCCACGGGCTTTATTTGCACGCCGGCAGCTCGTCGGCCATCTTTGCGCATAACGCGGCTGCGCTTGGGCTTCGTGTAAGCTTCAGCACCGTTGTGGGCAAGGATGACTTTGGCCGGATGTCACTCGAATCGACACCGCAGGTGCGGGTGACAGCTTTGATGCGGGCTTCCTGACGGCATATCTACTCGGGCACGACCCTTGTATCGTGCGCGCATGCGGGTAACAGTGCGGGTGCCCTTCCTCGCCAAACTTGCATTGAACACAGCGTTAGGTCCACCGCCCTGCACGATCATTACGTTTCTGTCAGGCATCGGAGCATTGTAAAACCGCACTCATGACGTTCTAGCTCTGATCGCGTCGAGGCTTACCCGTGAACGAGCGGCATTGGCGCTTCAACGCGGGCCAGCCGCATGCCTCCACGTTATGGAGTTCTGGGCTTTGTTGCACGACGGGATTTCAGGCCGGGGAGTTCAGGGTGAACACCGGGCTGAAGACCCTGCTCTGTAGCGATCTTTTGAAGGAGTCGCGCCAGTTCTCGGCGTTCAGGTGGATTGAGTGCAGCGCAGATGTGATCTCCATGCGCTTCCGTCAGGGCGATCAGCTCTGACGTCATGCTCCGTCCCTTCTTCGTAAGGATAAGCGTATAGGAACGTCGGTCGGACGCATTGTGATCGCGTCGTACAAGCTCTTTCTTTTCGAGTTCGTCGATCAGTCTAACCAGGTTGCTTGGAAACATGCCGAGAGCGTCCCCCAGTTCACGCTGAGTTAGCCCATCCGCTGCGAATATCGCCTTGAGCACGCCCACATGGGCGAGCCGAAGGCCGAGAGGATCAACCTGCTTTCCAAAGGAAGTCTGCGCGTGTGAGCCAACTTGCGCGATGAGAAAGGCAAGATCCCCTGGCGAGCCAATTACTCGATCGCGTAACGGAACGACAAGCTTGGTCTCGCGCATAGGTATATTATATAACAGTTATGTTATATAAGTGTTTACTGGAAGATCGATCTTCACAAAGGTGACTGTCATGGAAATTGCAAGATGGGTTGTCGCGCTAGTCGCCGTGTTTAACTTTGGCGGCTATATCGCGGACGCGGTGATTCCGTTTACAGCAAAGCAGCACATCCATAATCCACGCTGGCCGCCCCACGCCAAGTTTCACAATGGGCAAACCATGCTGCTGGGTGTAGGTTTGGGTCTCGTTTCGTTATTTCTCCTGTTCGGAACAGGTTCACTGACTTTACTGCATTTCATGTTGGCTGCTGTCACAGCTGCACTTTACTTCGTGGCGATGCTTCTGTCGCCTGTCTTTCCGGGTACGGGTTGGAGTGATCCTGAGTTTACGAAGGAAAACGGATCAGTTCTAGGAATGCATCCTCAACTTTTTGTGGGATTGTTGGTTTGCATGATTCTTCTCGCGGCATGCGTTTATGCATTCGTGAAGCACTGAGAGTTCGAAAGCGAAGCCCGAAGGCAAAGTAGCCGAATGGCAACCACCGTAAAGCTCATCCAACTCCAAGCGCCAGCTCTGTAGGGCGACAGCACGACAAGCGCTACATCATCACCCCGCCGTTGACCTCGATGCGCTGCCCGTTCACCCAGCCGCAGTCGTCTGAGAGCAGCGAGGCAATGGCCGGTCCGATGTCGTCCGGCCCCGCCACGCGGCCCAACGCGGTGTGCTCGGCGACCCGCTTGTTCATCTCGGGGTTGTCTCGCACGATGCCACCGCTGAAGTCCGTCGCAACCGCGCCCGGTGCGATTACATTCACGGCGATGCGGCGCGGCCCGAGTTCCGTGGCCATGTGGCGCGAGAGCACCTCCAGCGCGCCCTTCATCGACGCATACGCCGAACCGCCCGTCATGGAGAGGCGCGTGCGCGAGGTCGAGACGTTCACGATGCGTCCACCGTCGTTGATCAGCGGTAGCAGCTTTTGCGTCAGAAACAGCACACCCTTGAAGTGGACGCTGTAAATGCTGTCCAACTCCTCTTCGGTTACGTCGGCAAGCGGCATGTTGCGATGATTGTTGCCGGCATTGTTCACCAGGTAGTCGAAGCGATCCACACCGTGCTGCGCGAGCACGCCATGTACGCTCCCGACGAAGTCATTGAACTCTGCGATTTTGCCCGTGTCGAGGTGCAATGCGTGGGCTTCCGAGCCTAGCGCTTTCGCCGCAGCGATGACGGCATTGGCATCCTCAAGATGCGAGTGATAGGTGAAGAGCACGCGTACCCCGCGCCGGGCGAGGCTTTCCACAGTGCTGCGACCGATGCCTCGGCTCCCTCCGGTAACGATGGCGATCCTGCTGGTCTGCAATTTCTCGTGCGACATACTGCCTCCTTGGAACTTCAGCTTTAGCCTAGGCGGCGCGGTCCGCAGGTGGAATGGCGGGCTGTCGCATTTTCCTGCCTATTCCTCGCACGTACACTGGTTGCGTATGAGCTGGGATCAAAACGCGCGGGCGGCCTCTCTCGACGGTCTGGCTCAGGAGCTGCGGCATTACACGGATTTGCGCACCGCGACTAACCCGCACATCACAGCGATTGAAGGCTTCCTGATCCTGCGTGCGGATCGTCCCAAATTGCCCAGCTATCGCCTGTTCCGGCCCGCACTTTGCATCACCGTGCAAGGTGCCAAGTGGGCGATCTTCGGCGACCGGCGCTACGAGTACCGTGCCGGCCAGGCAATGGTCGTCACGGTGGAGATGCCGTCGCGCGGTGCCGTGTCCGAGGCCAGCCCCGGCGAGCCGTTTCTCGGCTTCGTTCTTGCGCTGGACCTGGCCGTGCTGCACGAACTGGCCGAGCAGATGCCGCCGCAAGCCCCGCCGCCTGCGAGTGGCGCTGCAGGTGTCTGCGTTGTCGACCTCTGCGAGGAGGCGCTAGACTGCCTGCGGCGCTGCGTGCGCCTGCTCGACACGCCAGAGGCGATCCCGGTTCTTTACCCGGGGATGCAACGTGAGCTGTGCTATTGGCTGCTCGCAAGACCCGGTGGTGAACAGATATTACGCATGGCCATCGCAAGCAGCCATGAGGGCCGGCTGATCTCCGCCATCCACGCGCTCAAGACCCGTTTCGCCGAGCCGGTGCGCGTGGACGAATTGGCCGCGATCGCCGGCATGAGCACAGCGACCTTTCATCGCCAGTTCAAGGCAACGACCGCGATGAGTCCGCTCCAGTATCAGAAGCAGCTGCGCCTGTTGGAGGCGCGGCGGCTGATGCTCACCAGTGGTTCAAATGTCGAGGCCGCCGCGCTACAAGTGGGTTACGAGAGCGCGTCGCAGTTTAGCCGCGAGTACGCCCGCATGTTCGGCCGCCCCCCGCGTCGCGATGTACACGCGCTTGCTGAGGCGACGCCCGTGGATTCCGCTGGGCACATGTGACCGTGGTGCGTTGGAGTTAATTGAACCTAACCGAAGAAGGCCATCTTGGCGTTGGCTTCTCTTGGTTCTCTATAGGAGGTCCAATCCTCGCCAGACTCTTCCGTAAACCGCAGAGCCTACGAGCGAGATACCTGATGCTAACCTTCGCCAAGTCGTAGTGAGATGACGTTCCTAAGAGCGCGCTTCAGGCATATTTCATGTTCTTCAGATCTTCAATGATGCCGGACCCGGTAGGATTCCATCCTAGAGTCTTGCGCGTCCACTCACTTGAAGCCGGCATGTCCAAGGTCGCGAAATGCGCGAACGTTCCGAAGTGTTCCTGAGCTTTCTCCGGAGGGATCGAAACAACCGGTACGTTGAGTCCTGCGCCGATTGCCTCCGCGATCTCCCGCAACGAAACGCCTTCTTCCTGCACCGCGTGGTAGGTGGACAGGCCTGGCCCCGTTTTCTCGACCGCCAGACGGTAGAGATGCGCCGCGTCCTTCACAGGAACCGCCGCCCAGCGGAATGCGCCATCTCCTACATAGGCAGAAACACCCTTCTCGCGGGCAATCTGAATCAGAAAGGAAACTAGCCCTTGCTTTTGCGTGTCATGCACCTGGGACATGCGTAACACTCCGACGCGTACACCGCGCTCTGCGACCGTCCCCGCCGTTTGTTCCCCCTTGCGCGGGATCTCCGGCGAATCGATAGCGGGGTCCGTCTCCACGCGTACATGGCCCGGGCCGCCGTTTGTAATAGCGACACCGGATGTCACCAGTAGAACTTTCCCAGGCTCCAAAGCCGAGCCTAGCGCTTCGATCGCCTTCATTTCGTTCTCCGAATTTTGCGCGAAGTTGGACATATCGTGATCGAACGCCAGGTTGATTACGGCATCCATACCTGTCGCTCCGTCGCGAAGACTCTCCAGATCCTCTATATCGCCGCGATGAACCTCCGCTCCGGCTGCTTTCAGCTGTTCTGCGCCGGCGTCGCTGCGCGTCAGACCGCGCACCTTGTGCCCAGCTTCGATGAGTTCCTTTACTAATTCCGTCCCGATGAATCCTGTCGCTCCTGTGACAAATATGCGCATCATTGTGGTCCTCCACGACCCTTGATCTATGATCGTCAAATGCCATATCGTAGTAAAGAGGAATATTTATACTATGATGAGAACTACTACGGTAAGCGTCGCTGAGAAGGTCAGCAACTCTTTTGGACGCTACCTTCGAGACCGGCGGGCTAAGCTCGATCCTGCGTCTCTTGGATTCAAGTCTTCCCGCCGCCGGACGCCCGGCTTGCGACGTGAAGAGGTTGCTCAACGAGCCAACATCAGCTCGGCATGGTACATGTGTCTGGAGCAAGGCAGGGGTGGAGCACCATCGGCTGAAGTACTCGACAATCTGGCGAAGGCGCTGCTGCTGACTGATGCGGAGCGCGAGCATCTGTTTCTGATCGGGCTGGGCAGAGCGCCGGAGAGCCATTACAAGCAGCCCGACGGCATCGAACCACGACTCCAGCGTGTATTGGATGAGCTCAGCCCCGCTCCGGCATTGATAAAGACCGCGACCTGGGACGTCGTCGCGTGGAACCAGGCAGCAGCAGTCATCTGGCCAAACATGGGACAGGAGACGGGCTACGGGCGCAACACACTGCGAATGGTTTTCCTCGACCCGAATGCCCAGACGCTCTATCACGACTGGGAAGCTGCGGCACGAATGGCTGTTGCGGGTTTCCGTGCCGACGTCGCGCGGGCAGGTGCAATGGCAGAGGTCGCCGCAATGGTGGATGAACTTTCGCGCTCTAGCCCGGCGTTCAAAGCAATGTGGCAAGAAAATGATGTGTCGGACAGTGGTCACGCCATGAAGGAGCTACGCCATCCGGTGCTTGGAACAATCAGCTTCGAAGTCTCCATCTTCGGAGTAGACGGAAGACAGGACCTCACGATGATGGTCTTCCTTCCAGTCAGTACAGACATCGCACGACAGATCGCGAGTTTGCTTGAAGAACAGGACAAGCCACATGGCACTTCCCGTCAATCCCGACGAATGAGATGAACAGGTATTCCAGCTCACAGGGAGAACTTTTTGACTTGGTTTCTCAGTTCACCCCGCAACGGTCTAATCGGCGCCGGACCTTTCCCTAGCGCTCTTACCCGTAGACGCCAGTAATTTGCTTCAGGAGATGATCAGCGGAAAGTTGTTGCCATCACGGGTGCAAGCAGCAGTATAGGAAGGGCCGCCTCCGCGCCGCGATGTATACGCGCTTGCTGAAGCGACCTAATTCCTTGATGCCCGTGTTCCTTGATGCCCGTGGACACGCGTGACGCTCTCAGGGCAGATTAGAAGAACGGAACGGAGAACGCTTCTCTGATCATCAGGCCCTTGAAACGACTCTTTGCTGGCCGAAACTTGGTCCGTGAAGCCGAAAGCGCAGCGCACGCGCTCGGCCTCCTGGGCAGGTGGGACTCCGAAAAAGCGCTTTAACTCGCGGCTTCCGCACCCCTTCAGCTTCGCTGATCTGGCATCCAGCAGCCAGCCGCTTCCGAGACAAAGACACATCCCCACTGCTGCACCTTTGCCACTTCCAAGTAGGCCTACCCATGCCGTCAATCCAGCAGTCCAGCCATATACATTCGTTTTCCTGATTCGCGGTGACGACTCTAGGCCGATGACTCTGCAGCCGGAACTTCCCACAAGCCGCTGCGCGCCGAACGGAAGATCGCATCGATCACACGCATATTCCCAATCGCGTCTTCGAGCGGTACAGGTACCTCACTGTCCTCGAGTATCGCTTTCGAAAATGCATCACCCTGCAGCGTGTACTGGTCAGCAGGCGCAAACGTTTCGACGACAATATCGCTGCCGGAGACATCGCCGCCTTCATCCACGATCAGGTGGATAGGCGTATCCGTGGGCGCATTGAACGGTATCTCCAATTCGATGCGGCCGAGGGTGCCAAGAAAGTGCACGCGTTGGTATGGCACAAGTTGCGTACTGCAGGTGAAGATGGATTGCCCTTGCCGGAAGTCGAGTATCGCCGACGTCAAGCGGTCTGTCCCCATGGCAGGATCGCGGTCGATGCATGCGATCACACGAGCGGGTTCATCGCGAAAGGCATAGCGCGAAGCGTGAATGAGATAGCAGCCAATGTCCAACAAGCCACCGCCGCCATACTCGAGCCTGTTGTTGATGCTTTCCGGATCACCGTCGAAGTAACTGAAGAACCCGGCGATCGAACGAAGCTCACCGATGCGTCCTTCGTCGAGCATTTCGCGCACACGCAACCACTGTGGGTAGGTGCGGATCATGAATGCTTCACCGATCTTGACACCGGTGCGCTCGCGCACCTTCAACAGTGACGCGGCTTCCTCCGCATGCAGAGCAATCGGCTTCTCGCACAGTACATGCTTGCCCGCCTCTGCCGCGCGGATTGCCCAAGGCACATGAAGATGATTGGGCAACGGAATGTAGACCGCCTCAACCGCTGGATCAGCAAGCAACCGCTCGTAGTCGCCATATGCCGCTGGAATGTTCAGGGTGTCTGCAGCCTGCTGTGCGCGAGCGAGGTCGCGCGACGCGATGGCGCAAACGGTCGTGTGGTGTCCCCGCTGCATCGCGGGGATCACCTTATTCACAGCGATCGATGCAGTGCTGAGGATGCCCCAGCGAAGCTTCCTGCTCACGCCGTTGGAGGCAGCTTCAACAGTTGCGCAGCGTTGGACCAGTACACCTTCTTCAAAATCTGGTCAGGCAGGCCAACACCATAGATGTTCCAGCGGCCCTGTGCCGGTTTTGAAGCGGGCGTGTATTCGAAGTACTCGTCTTCGGTTTCGAGGAAGCGGAAGTAAATCTGATACAGCGTGGCGCTGAAATCCTGCTGCGGAGCGTGACCGCCCCAGCTCGCGTCCGTGCCAAAGACGATGCGATCCTGGTACTTGTCGAAGAACTTTCTCGCGGCACGTGGCTGCCGGCCTAGCTCTGCGATACGCGCAGCGATATCGACATACATGTTCTTATGCTCGTCGAGCATCTCGGAGACATAGGGCAGGTTTTCAGCGTCTGCTACGTGCAGGCAGACGAACTTTGTATTCGGGTGCTTGCGCATCACACGCCGGCGAGCCTCCTGCAACTCCATGTTGGAAGGTACGCCTGTTCCATACAGCCGATTGTTTCGAACCATCTCTTCCCAACGCTCGTTGTACTTATCCCATGGCACGAAGAACGCTTCGGGTTCGGAGGCATGAATGGCTATGGGCATGTTGAGTTGGCCGCAGGCGTCCCACATGGGATCAAGGCAGGGTCGTCTACCTTCACGTAAGGGCCAGTGGTGACGTTCTCTTTCAGAAACAGGCCCAGCGTCTTTAGAACCTTCAGGCCCTGTGCTCCGTTCGCATGTGCTTGCTGGATGAAATCAGCCTGCTTCTTGGCGAAGTTCGGCGTGCCGTACAGATTGTAGGCAGGTTCGGTGAAGACGATGAACCGGCCAGGATGTGGCTTTGCCAGCTTGTCGATCGCTTCTTTATTGCCGGGCCCGTAACCGCCAGTCAGATCGACCATGGTCCTCAGGTTCACAGCGTCCATCACTTTGAGACACTCTTCCGGAGTGGTGGCCCAGCCAATGCCATCACCAGGCTTCAATCCGGTGCCGTGCGTAATGTGGGTATGCCAGTCGAGAAAGGGATACTTGGCGCGCTCCACATGCGTGGCCTTCACGTGAAGCATGCTCTTGGGTAAGTACTCCTCCAACGACATGACTGGCGGAGAGCTACCGGTCGAGCCGGGCGCTTGCAAAGTCGCGGCAGCAGGTGCCTGCTGCTGACCGGGAAGTGGCGTGACGCCGGCTGCCAAACCGGCTGCGGATAGACGAAGCATGTCTCTTCTGTTCATCATTGCTTGCCTCCTTTAATTCCAGACAACTTTGGTTGGCTTATGAACTTGCACTGCCGGCAGCAGCGATAGGAAGAAACGGCCAATGCCGCTGGCGCCGCGCGACCAGCAGATACAGCGCAACTCCACTGGCTAGAACCAGAGCGATATAGAGCATGTACTTCCAACCATCCGGCTGCAATGCCTGGATACCGAAGATGGCAAGCCAGCCGCCCATGGCAACCAGCGCGGGCAGCGGATACAGCCACATGCGGAATGGCCTTGGTGCTTCCGGATGAAACTTCCTTAGCATCAAGAGGCCGATGATCTGCCCCACAAACATCACCAGCACCCTCACCAAGATCAACGCGGTAATGATCTGCATCAGGTCGAAAAGACTTGCCAGTGCCGACAGCACGCCGACCAGCAGCAGCGATCGGTGCGGGAAATGTTTCGTCGGGTGCATCTTTCCGAAGAAGCGAAAGAAAGTGCCATCCAGGGCGGCAGCATACGGAATCCGCGAGTAACCAAGGATAAGAGAATAGGTTGCGGCGAAGGCGGTCAACAGAATCATGATGGTGAGCGCCTGTGACGCCCAGGCACCACGAACCTGCTGCATAAACACGGACCCAACGGCGTTGTACATCAACGTGCCCGGAATAATCATCTGCTTCCACGGCAGAACGCCGGTGATCGCAACAGAGATCGCCAGGTCGAGCAGCAGCACGATGCCAATAGACCAAAGGATCGAACGAGGGATCACCCGCGCGGGCCGTTCCACCTCATCCGCCAGGTAGCAAATGTTGTTGTATCCAAGAAAGTTGAACATCACCAGCATGGTTCCGTTACCAAGGCCAAGCAGAAACGCGGTGCTCCAATGGAAGGCCCCCGGCGGCAGTTGGAAGAGACTGCTGTGGAAGTGCAAGCCACCTTCCACAATCACCCACAGGCTGGTCAACAGCAGGCCAACCCACAACACGCTTACGATCCGTGCGATGTCGCGCGCCTTGCGGTATAGCAGCAGCACGGCAATCACTGAAAAGGCCACGGCTGTGCAACGCGCAGCCCATGGGTGAATCACAAGCCCCTTAAAGATGAAGCCCGCATACAGCGCCATGCCCACGTTGCTGGTGGCGATTTCAAGTGTGCCGCTGAACAGGAACTGCCAGACGAAGAGCCATGCCATCAGGCGGCCCCAGCGCTCTCGCCCGAAGCACTCGCGGAGATAAGTGTAGGAGCCACCTGAGCTCGGGAACGTCGTGCCCAGCTCCGCGAACACGAGGCCATCTGCAATCGCGATCAGGGCGCCAAGGAACCAGCACACCAACGCCTGCGGCCCTCCCATGGTCGCCAGGATCGCCGGCACAGTAATAAACGGCCCGGTGCCGACCATGTTTGTCATGTTGATCGAGATGGCATTGAAAAGGCCGAACTTCCGTGCAGGGGCGACCCCAGGGGTCTGGGCAGAGGTCTCCGGTGAAGGGAGTGTGGAAGCGAGAATGCTCATGGTGTTTAGTATCTCTGTTCCACTGGGGAATGGAGATGGACTTTGTAAACCTTCATAACGAAGTCCGCTCAGGATAGTGTCGCGATTTGCTCTCCGTCAAGCGTTTCGACGATTCGATCACGCCCGAAGAAGCGAAAGATCGCTGCCGCGTGAACAATTGTTACGAGTCGAAGCAGCATTCAACGTATTGAATTTGCTTCACCTCGGCAGGATAGGGTAATCGGGTTACAGACTGCGGCGGAGGAGTGAATATGTTTGGTGTATCACGAGCGTTGGTGTTGAGCTTGTTCTATGCGTTGACGACTGTTGACAGTGAGCGACTCCTTGCGATGCAGCTGAACAGGCTGAATTCAAGCTTGTCAATGTAACGGATGGAGTGCAACTCATTGATCCCGGCGGAAAGGTCGTCTTCCGCTTCTTGACAAAGAAGCCGGAAGGCATCGGCCTGACGTCCCCGAGCGGCGCCTTCTTTGACCCGCTCAATACACCCTCGGGCGAGCGCGTGACGAATGTGGCTCCGGACGATCATCCGCATCACAGGGGAATGTACTTTGGGTTCATTGATTCGGAATTCCGAAAGTATTCGGCTCCAGCCTCGTCAGCTTCGCCCTACGCGCCAAGGACGTTCAGCGTGCAACGCGCAGATTTCTTCTCCTGGGGACTCTACGCGCCTCGTGATGGTCGCATCATCCAGAACAAGAGCGTGATGTTGCGTCACACCACTTCGACAGCCGCTGAGCTTGAGATCATGAACGAGTGGCTAGTTGACGGCACGAAGATGCTCGATGACACGGAACTTCTCACCGTGACAGAACGGGACGGAGCCTTCGTGCTCGATATCACCTATCGTCTGAAGCCTGTTGTGGACTATGTGCTGATGCAGCAGGCATTTGGCGGCTTTGCCATCCAGGAGCAAAAGTATGGCGAGTCCTATTACGCGAACGCGTCCGGTAAGGTTGAGCTACCCAGCCCAAACTACTCCACGACAGAATTGGATTGGCCCTCCGAGCCCTGGTACGACTACACCATCAAGCTGAAGAGCAATGGCAGAAAGCCGGGTTCGCGGTGATTGATCATCCGCAAAATCCTCCGACACGGTGGCACAACGTTCTGTGGTTCATTAACCCGTGCATCACGCCATTCGGTCAGATCACCATTCACCCCGACGCCCCACTCATTCTGCGATACCGCGTCGTCGTTCACGATGGGGATACCCCGACCGATTCACTGCAGAAACTGGCCGTTTAATTTCGGCGTCCGAACAAAGAGCTCAACTTTTGAGCAGCGTATCGTGCACTATGTGCTGCGAAAGACTACTTACCCGTGATGGGCCCGTAGGTATAGGTGTAGGTCCACTTTGTTTCCTGTCCTGGAGCGATCGACAGCTTGATGTACGGTTCCACCGCGAGTGCGGCGCGCATGGACCAGAGTGACACGCTTTCAAGCGGTTTGTCGGCTTGGATACGAACCATCGCATCTAGTTTTTTGTTTTGGACCAGGATGTCGTAGTCACTAACTTTGTCACTGTACCCGCCGAGTGCCACAGTAAAGTTATCCTTCCCCTCAAGCGCCTTCTTGTAGCCAATGACATTGCCGCTCACATACCCCAGTTCCTCGTCGACCGGCCGCTTGGGGATGATGGTAAAAGGCACCGTCACGATGAAGTCAGGGCCTGGCGGCTGGTGATCGAGCGTGAGGAAATTGTGGTCGTACACGCGCGCGTCAATAGGCTTCATGCCCGTGTTCTTCAACGTGTGTTCCAACAGCAACTGGCTTGCATGAGGAACCAGGCGAATGGTTTTGGTGTACAGATACCCATAACCGGATTTTTCATCGAGCAACTCCTGCGTAAACGTAATGGAAGTCTTCGTCGTGCTTAACGTACGCTTGCCGCCATCGACGATTTCGTAATGTGTGTAGTGGCTGTATGTGTCTTCTTGCGGCTTCCGGAGAACGCCGACTCCGATCTTTACGAAGGTGCCACCCACCTTGGCATCTGCGTAGCCAAGTGTTCCTCCATCCGATGAAAACTCTTCCGGGATGCCCATGGCAGCGCTCGCTGGTCCAGCCACCAGGTCTTGCCCGTCATAGATGAAATCAGCGCCAGCCGGGTCCTGCTTGGTAAACCATTGATCGTAGTACGTATGGCCACCGGACGTCAGCTTGCCAACTATGCCGGCCCAGTCAAACCGCGTACCTTTGTAGAAGCCATTCTTCGCGTCCGGCAGATACACCTCCGCGTGGATCTTTCCGTTGTCAATCACGGCCGTCGGTGGCGACTGGCTGAACGCCGACATTGCCGCGGAAATAGTGATAACGCAAGCAAGCACAGCGGGCTTTGCGAGTGAAAATCGCCGAAGTGTAAAAAACATCACGCCTCCTTAACCAGTTCGCATGGGAAATGCTCAGTGGCCCTAAATTCCATGCACTTGGCAGCGACTCAGACTTCGAAGTTCTTCTGTATAAGTGGAATAGTGCGCACCGAGAATCAGGCTTGCGGATCATCCATGTCAAGCACATTAAGCCTTTACTTCCCCTTAGAACTCCTACCTTGTAGGGCGTCGCGAAGTAGCTCTCGTTGCCCAAACCTTAGTATGCATCTGCCAAAAGTGCATTCTACGTAGCATGAGCTACTGACTCATCACTGCTGCTGCCCTGAGGCAGAGCGAACTAGTACGCTGCCGTGGCGCAACCCGGACGAGCCGCACACTTCAGCGATTAAGGTCAGAAGATAATGTTGGCAGCGAACTGCGCAGACCGGGGCGTAGGACGGCGTTGTGTTGGTCAGGATAAAAGTGTCTGGCATGTGGGTCCAGCGTAATGCCTGGCCTGCTGAAGCTACTCGTTGGACACATGATCGAGTTGCAATCGTGGACGCACCGCTCCGAGGTGCAGCGCTACACCTTGAGCAAAGGCCGCCGAGCGCGATCCAGTGTCATTCAGCGGACATCTGTGTTGACGACACTATATAGACTTAGCGTATTTGCAGGCATTGTCCGACTCTGGACAAAACCATCTATTTACCTGCTACAGGATCTGAACAATGAGCAACGTGCAGGTATTTAGAACAATCTTAGCTTTTGTACACCACCCAAGTAACCCACTGGTGCGGAGACTGAATGCTGGAAGCCGTTGTGCTTTGGAATGAACCGAACAATCTCTCGCACTGGAATTTCAAACTCGACCCAGACTGGGAGCGATTCGCTGATATGGTGCGGCAGGGGTCATCGGCAATCCGGAGTGTTCGTCCTGATTTGAAGATTGTGCTGGGTGGCGTAAGTTCTTGTGACTGCGACTTTCTACGTACGATGCGGCGGCAGGGTGTGATGCAGTATGTGGATGCCGTGGGCGTTCACGGTTTCCCACTTGACTGGAATCATTGGCCGATCATCGAATGGCCGGAACGCATCCGCGAGGCGCGCGAAGTCTCAGAGCGACCTGTGTGGGTAACGGAAGTCGGCGTATCGTCGTTCGGGGCAGAGGAAGTGCAGGAGTTTGGTCTGCAGAAAACGCTCGGGCTGCTGCATGGCGCTACGGATCGCGTGCATTGGTATAGCTTGTTCGATCTGCCTCCGTCTTGGCCTGCGGAGACACGCCACAAGGAGGCGGAAGGCTCCAGCTATTACCGGCACTACTACCTTGGCCTGATTGATGCACAAGGTAAGCCGAAGCTTGCGGCGAAGCATTTCCCAAAGGACGGCAGTGTTGGCTTCTGCCAGTGGTTCCACTTTCAAGATCCTCGCTTTGACGATGCGGTAGCGCGGATGAAAGACATGGGCGTGCAGTACTTGCGCACCGGACTGAGCTGGGCAGACTTTTATAGGCCAAATGCAGTGGACTGGTTTGACCGGCAGATGGAAGCGCTAGCGGATTTTAGAGTTGCGCTCACACTGTGTTTCACTCCTGCACACCTTGGCATAGAGGCACACCACACCAGTCCACCGAGAGACAACGCGCAGTTTGCGGAATTCGCCGCATGGGCCGTTGAGCGGTACGGTTCTCCGGACGGCAACCTTTCAATCTACGACGACGAGGAGCGGCTGGCAATTCTATGAGTAAGCAAATCCTGATAACTGGCGGTGCCGGCTTTGTTGGTTCGCATCTTGCAGATGGTCTTCTGGCGGCAGGTCACAGGGTCCGGATTTTGGACGACCTAACACCGCAGGTTCATGGCGACGGACCACCTGATTATCTTGCGCCGGGTGCAGAACTCGTTGTAGGTGATGTCCGCGATCCAAATGTGCTGCGTGATGTTTTGCGTGGTGTCGATGTGGTGTATCACTTTGCAGCAGCTGTCGGCGTTGGGCAGTCGATGTATGAGATCAGCCGCTATATGAGCGTGAATACACAGGGGACAGCAGAGTTGTTGCAAGCGATGCTGGATGCGAAGCACACGCCAGAGAAGTTGGTGGTCGCGTCTTCCATGTCCATCTATGGCGAGGGCCGGTACTGCTGCTCGAAGTGCGGCCGCGATGCCGCGCCGCCCGTGCGGCCGCTCTCACAATTGAAGGCCGGTGTATGGGAGCTGCATTGCACTGTGTGCGACGGAGTGCTGAAGCCACTGCCCACGAATGAGAGCAAGTTGTCAGAGACGAACTCGGTGTATGCGTTGTCCAAGCGCGACCAAGAGGAGCTCTGTCTTATTTATGGCCGTAACTATGGCCTGCCTGTTACGGCACTCCGCTTCTTCAACATCTATGGCACGCGACAGGCGCTTTCCAATCCGTACACGGGTGTGGCTGCGGTCTTTGCATCACGCCTGCTGAACGGCAAGCAGCCGCTTGTGTTTGAAGATGGTGAGCAGATGCGCGATTTCGTAAGCGTGCATGACATTGTGCGCGCGAACATGCTAGCGATGGAGCGGCCTGAGTCGAACGACGAAATCATCAACATTGGCTGCGGGCGTCCTATCAGCATTCGGCAGGTAGCTGAGTTACTGTCAACGGCTCTCAACAAAGGTGACCTCGAGCCGGTGATTACGAATAAGTATCGCGCTGGTGATATCCGCCACTGCTATGCGGACATCACGAAAGCTCGCGACCTCCTCGGATACGAGCCGCAGGTGAGCCACGCGGAAGGCTTTCGTGAACTGGCCGAGTGGCTGGCGGAACAGCAGCCCGAAGACAAAGCCGATACCATGCTGAAGGAACTGACCGCTTACGGCCTTACAGCCTGAACAAGAAAGCGGCCCAAGCGCCGTAGTGGAGGGATCAAGGAGTTGAAAAACACATTATCGCGTTTGGCATTGATCACGGGAGGCGCAGGCTTCATCGGCTCGAATCTCGCGCAGCGGCTCCTGCGGGAGCCGGACACCTATGTTCGTATCTTCGATAATTTCTCCCGTGCCGGTGTTGAGAGGAATGCGGCATGGCTGCAATCGCTGCCCGGTGCCGAGCGCCTCGAAATAGTAGACGGAGATGTTCGCGATATGAGCGCTGTGGACCGAGCCGTGAGTGGTGCGACAGAGATTTACCATCTCGCGGCGCAGGTCGCAGTAACAACGTCGCTGGATGATCCAGCAACCGACTTTTACGTGAATGCGGCAGGAACGTTTCATCTGCTGGAGGCAGCGCGGCAATCCAATCGACGGCCTTTCTTCCTCTTTACCTCTACAAACAAAGTGTACGGATCATTGTCGGATGTTCCTGTCGAAGTGTGTGGCACACACTACCGTGCAGCGGACCCGGGCTTTCGCGGTGTGGATGAGGTAGCGCCGCTTGATTTCCATTCACCCTATGGCTGTTCCAAGGGATCTGCAGATCAGTATGTCCGCGACTACGGTCGTATCTATAACTTACCGACCGTGGTATTTCGCATGTCATGTATAGCCGGCCCACGGCAGTTCGGCAATGAGGATCAGGGCTGGGTGGCTCACTTCCTCTACTCCGCTCTTGCAGATCAAAACATCACTGTGTACGGCGACGGCTGCCAGGTACGCGACATCCTGCATGTATACGATTTGGTGGATGCCATGTTGGCCGCCAGGGAGCGCGTGCCGCAAGTCTGCGGGGACGTGTACAACCTGGGTGGCGGCATGGAGCGCGCCATATCGGTGATAGAGATGCTGCGCGCTATCGAGCGACTTACAGGCAAGCCGCTAGGGCTTATCAAGGGCGCGGTGCGGCCCGGAGATCAACCGCTGTACGTCGCCGACACAAGCAAGTTGCAACGTGAGGCAGGATGGCAGCCTACGCGTTCTCTCGATGAAACGCTCGCTGCGATCTATGCCTTCTGGGCAGACAACGCTGAAGCGATTCACGCGCGCTTCGATCTTTCCGCATCACCACTGATGGTTGGGGAGCCGGCATGAGGTATGCACTCGTCAATCCGTATTGGAGCTTCGCGGGTTCCACATACTTCGGCTGCCCCGATCCGCATTTTCCGCTGGAACTGCTTACTGCACGCGAGTTTCTAAGAGCGGCGGGGCATGATGTCCTGCTGGTGGACGCCTTCATGGAGGAGTTGCAGCCCGCTGCCGTGCGCGAACGGCTCGGTGCGTTTAAGGCAGACTTTCTTGTCATTCCCACAGCGCCGTCGTATCTCTTCTGGCGTTGTCCGCAGCCGGAGCTGCGTGTGCCAAAGCAGTGGATTCAAGCGCTGCTCGCACAGGATGCGCATGCTTCAACAGTCGTCGTTATCGGACCTCATGGATCGGTAACTCCGTTTGCCACGCTTGAAAAGACCGGCGCTGACATCGTGTTGCGTGGCGAGCCGGACCAGACGTTGCCGCAACTTGCGTCCATGCCTAGGGAGATGATCGCCGGCTGCGTGTGGCGCGACAGCGATGGCCGCAGACACATGACCGAAGGCCTGGGAGCGACGGACATGCGCGCAGTCACACAGTTGGACTACTCGGACTATCCGGTGGAGCGGCATCATCATAAGCACCACATCTTTCCCGGCAACGGTGCGGATCATCTGAAGCTTGGGGCAGAAGTAGAATTTGCGCGCGGGTGCCCATACGCGTGCACCTTTTGCAATAAGACACTTTTTCGCAACAAGTACCGCGAACGTGAACTCGGAGAAGTTGTTGCGGAGATCGATCAACTCATTGCACGCGGCGTTGACTACATCTATTTCATCGACGAGATCTTCGGCGTTGGCAGGCAGGTGCGCCAGTTGTTGGAAGAGATCGCGAAGAGACCTGTGTCCATCGGCTTTCAAACGCGCATCGATCTTTGGGACGAGGCGAGCATCGATCTGCTGGCGCGCGCGCACTGCGTCTCGTTTGAGTGCGGCATTGAGAGCATTACGGACGAAGGACGGCATGCACTGAACAAGAACTGCAGGATCGATACGGAACGCATCAGCGAGATATTGATCTACGCGCGCACCAAAATTCCATGGGTCCAGGCCAACCTGATCAAGACGGCTGAAGATGATCCAGCATTGGTCGCGCAATGGCAGCAGAACTTGAAGTCAAAAGGCGTGTGGGTCTCAGAGCCGGTACCAATGTTCCCGTTTCCAGGCAGTCCGGAATATGTAACTACGTTCGGCGAGCAGCCGGATGAAGTGGCATGGGAGCGAGCGCACGACTTTTACCTGAACCTCTTCGCTGAGAAAGGCTTCAGCGACATACAGGAGCAGCGCCCATGCAGCATCCGCGAGCTGGAGGCTGAGAAGAACCCGCATGCGGAGCTAGCTTGCGCCTGATGATGACAACAGACACCGTTGGTGGTGTATGGACATTCACGCGGGAGCTTGTACGGGAACTGCTGTCACGAGGCCATGAGGTGTGTCTCGTAAGCTTCGGGCGCCTGCCTTCTGTAGAACAGCTCGAGTGCATGAACGATCTGCTGCAACGATTCGCGCCAAGCTTTGCCTACGAAGCAAGCGCCGCGCCTCTGGAGTGGATGCAAAACAATGCGGCTGCACGGGAGCCCGCAGTCGCATTGTTACGGCTTGCCGATGCATGGAGGCCGGCGGCTTATCTATTCAGCCAATTCTGCTTTGCTGCGTTGCCCCTGGCTGGAGCGAAGATTGTGATTGCACACAGCGACGTATTGAGCTGGGCTGCTGCATGCGATGAAACTCTTGATGGCCAAAGTGAGTGGATGAAAACCTACCTTACACTCGTTCAAGGTGGCTTGTCCGGGGCTGATGCTGTTGTCGCTCCAACGCATGCGTATCTTGCAGATCTGCGCTCTCACTTCTCCGATTTGCCGCCGGTGTGTGGAGTGATCGCTAACGGCCGTGGTATACCTGCTGTCCCTGCGCGGACACGTGTGTTGCGCGCTGTCACTGCTGGCCGCATGTGGGATAAGGCGAAAAATCATCAACTGTTGCGTGATGTGAAGAGCACTCTGCCTCTGGTAGTAGCAGGCGAGTGTGATGACCTTACTGCGGATGCGGATGGTGGGTTGCAATGGGTGGGCATGCAAACTGAAGCGGGGTTGCTGCAGATCTTTCGCACCAGCGCGGTATATCTCTGCACGTCCTTGTATGAGCCGTTCGGGCTGGCGCCGCTTGAGGCTGCACAGTGTGGATGCGCACTGGTCGCCATGGACATACCCTCACTCCGCGAGGTGTGGGACGATGGCGCTCTTTACTTCAACGATCCAGTTTCGCTCACGAGCACACTGAACCTGCTGCGCGACGACGAAGATCTGCTACATGCCGCACAGCAACGGTCTACACGACGCGCCGCTCTTTTTACTGCGTCGCGCATGGCAGATCAGTATCTAGCGCTGATCTCGGCCTTAACCAGCGACGCCAAGGTGAGCACGCATGCGGCATAAGCTTCGCATCGCTTACTTCGCGCACACGCTGCGGTCCGATTGGAACAACGGCAATGCCCACTTTTTGCGTGGCCTTGTAAAAAGCCTTGGCGATGCTGGCCAGGATGTAACCGTGTTTGAGCCAGAGCACGATTGGTCCATCGACAACCTGCGCGAAGAGAACGATGGCGAAGAATCCCTGCGTCAGTTCCGCGAGACCTATCCGGGCCTGCAGATTTCGCTTTATGACTCTTCCTCTGTCTCCGATCCCACGCTGTGGCGCGAGAGGTTGCGTGAGTTCGATGTGCTGGTACTGCATGAGTGGAATCCCCCGGCGTTATCGTGCACGCTGCTATCGCTCCGGAAGGAGCTCGGCTATCGCCTCCTATTCCATGACACGCATCATCGGGCATCGTCTTCACCGGAGCAGATACGCCTCTTCGGCGTCGAGCAGTTCGATGGCGTGCTTGCGTTTGGCGAAGCCTTGCGCAGCATCTATCGGCAACACTTCGGCATCGAGAAGGTGTGGACGTTCCATGAGGCTGCAGACACGGAGGTCTTTCGACCGGGGACCGAAGAGAAGCAGCAGGATGCTGTCTGGGTCGGTAACTGGGCCGATGGTGAGCGCTCCAATGAGATTCGCCGGTTTCTGCTGGAGCCCGCGGCTGCTCTTCCGCAGTATCGTTTCGTAATCCACGGCGTGCGCTATGCCGCGGAAGGTCTGGCAGCGTTGTCGAAGGCGGGTGTCGTCTATGGCGGCTATCTGCCGAATTTGCAGGCGCCCGCTGTGTATGCGGCATCGCGAGTCACGATGCATGTGCCGCGTCAGCAATATTCGCAGGCAATGGATGGTATACCGACGATTCGCGTTTTCGAAGCGCTTGCATGTGGCATCCCATTGATCTCCGCGCCATGGAACGATTCCGAGGCACTCTTCCGCGAGGGCGACTTCGCATGTGCTGGCACGACCCAGGAGATGAAGCGAGCGATAGAACATGTGTTGAGTGACGACGCGGCAGCGGCTGCGCAAGCAGCACGTGGACGTGAGACGGTGCTGGCTCGCCACACATGCACACACCGTGCCCAACAGTTTCTTGAGATTGCAGAGGAGATATTGCGTTGAGAATCTTCGCATTTGGATCCAGCATTGTTTCGTCCTACTGGAATGGTGCGGCCACATACTATCGCGGCTGTTACAAGTATCTGGCGAGGCTTGGCTACGAGATCACCTTCGCAGAGCCCGATGCGTATGGCCGTCAACAGCATCGCGATTCGGACGACTTTAACTACGTGAACTCGATCGTGTACCAGCCGCGCGAAAAGGATGGCGGTATCGATCTTGATCGCATGCTTGAGATGGCGCGCGGGTACGACATCGTGGTGAAGCACTCCGGTATCGGTTGCGACGATCGTGAGCTTGAGCGGCGTGTACCGGCCGAGTGCGGAGACGCTGCAATGACCTTCATATGGGACGTTGATGCACCTGCAACGATATACCGCATGCGTGACGATCCGACCGATGCACTTGCGCTTGCAATGCCCGGTTATGATGCCATTCTTACGTACGGTGGTGGACCGATGGCGCGCGATGGATTTCTTCAGTTCGGAGCGCGCGCGTACTACAGCATGTACAACGGACTTGATCCTGAGACGCACCATCCCGTCGCACCGGATCCTTCACTCGCGTGCGATGTGTGCTTCCTTGGCAATCGTTTGCCGGATCGCGAGGCGCGCGTGGAGGAGTTGTTTCTTCGCGCTGCGGAACTGGCGCCAGATCAGACCTTCCTGCTGGGTGGCGAGGGTTGGGGAAATAAGCCGATGCCGCGGAATGTGCGTTACATCGGCCATGTTCCGACGGCTGAGCATAATCGTGTGAACTGTTCCGCGGGTATGGTGATGAATATCAACCGCGCTTCCATGGCAGACTTCGGATTTTCGCCGCCCACACGTGTGTTCGAGGTAAGCGGCGCCGGCACGTGCCTCCTGTGTGACGATTGGCCCGGCATCCCCGACTGCTTTGAGCCGGAGCGTGAGATTCTTGTTGTGAAGACGGCAGAGGAGGTAGTCAAGGCTTTGCACAGACACAACACAGATGCTCGAAAGCGTATCGGAGCCGCCTTTCATGCTCGTGCTCTGCGCGATCATACCTATGCGCAACGCGCCACACAGGCCCACTATGCATTTAAGGAATGCGCCGCGCGCCGTCGTGATGAAATGGGGCCGCAGACGCAGGCGCTTGCAACGATGGCAGATTGGCACCAGGTGTCCGGCTTTGAAGCTGCGCCACTGCTTGAGACAGTCGCATGAAGATTGTTATCTACGGCCTGACCATTACATCGTCGTGGGGCAACGGCCATGCCACGACGTATCGTGCGCTATGTAAGGCGCTCGCTGCGCGCGGTCACGTCATTGTGTTTATCGAGAAAGATGTGGAATGGTATCGCTGTAATCGCGATCTGCCATCGCCGGAGTACTGCAGGGTCTATTTATATGAGCAGTGGGCTGACGAAGCCGCACGATGGATTGCGCTTGCAAAGGATGCAGACGCAGTCGTTGTCGGCTCCTATTTCCCGGATGCGATTGTAGCTACGCAGCGGTTGCTGCATGCGGGTTGCGGGCCCTTGATGTTCTATGACATCGATACACCCATTACAATGACTGCACTGCGCGCGGCTGGCCGCTGTGAGTACCTGGATGCATCGCTCATTCCAAGCTACGCCGCGTATCTAAGCTTTACCGGCGGTCCTGCGTTGCAGGAACTGGAAAGCTGCTTCGGATCGCCGCATGCTGTGCCGTTGTACTGTTCGGTGGATGCGGATGCATATGCGCCTGTGGCTGCGCGCGATGCGTATCAATGCGATCTGAGTTACCTCGGTACGTATGCGCCTGATCGCCAGGCGAAGTTGATGCAGTTACTGGATGAAACAGCCAGCCGCCAGCCGCAGTGGCAGTTTGTGGTGGCAGGTGCACAATACCCAGCGGAGACGGTGTTCGCGCCGAACGTACGTCGCATTACGCACCTGCCGCCGCATGAGCATCCTGCCTTCTATTCATCGTCGCGCTTCACACTCAATCTGACACGCGACGACATGGTCGCAGCTGGGTATTCGCCATCCGTTCGGCTCTTTGAGGCATCAGCCTGCGGTGCGGCGATCCTGTCCGATGTGTGGGAGGGCATAGAGGAATTCCTTACGCCTGGCGAGGAGATACTATTGCCGAAGGACGCGTATGAAGTCGCAGATATTCTGCGCAACTTTCCAGAGGCGAAACGGCTCAGCATGGGGCAGCGTGCGCGGGAGCGGATACTCGCGTCACATACCTCAACGCATCGTGCGTTGCAATTCGAAGCCGTGGTCAGCGCACTGCCGCGACTTGCTGCAGCAACTCGGTAAAGGAAGCAATGCACAACGTGGGTGATTCGTTCCATAGTTGATCGAACGTATACGCCCCCGTTGCCACTGCAATGACATCGAGGCCGTTAGCCTTCGCCGCATGCACATCCGCGGGTGTATCGCCGATAACGCATACCGCAGCATCCTCTCCGGCCGCCTGTTTCGCCTTCAAGAGTGCATGCGCGAAGACGTCGCTGCGGTATTCGAATTCATCGCTCCATCCGGCAAAATCGAAGTACTGCAGCAAGCTGCAGTGCGCGAGTTTGAGCCGGCCGATCGCTTCGAGATTGCCTGTCGCCACGCCCAGCTTCGCTCCTCTTGCGCGGAGATACTGTAACAGTTCCGCTGCACCCGGCGTGGGTTGTGCGCAGAGATCTTCCTTATGCTTTTCTACCTGGATCCGCATGGCCTCTCGTGCTTGCCCTAATTGAGGTTGCCATGTGGCTTCCGGCAGTCCGGCCAACAGCAATGCATCGCGCAGAATGCCCGTATCCACATTGCCGTGCGCAACCACGCCGTCCAGGTTCATGGGTCTGCCTGCGATGGCTGTTAGAGCATCACAGAATGCGAAGTAATGCACGGCGTCGGTGCAGTGCAGAAGTGTGCCATCGATGTCGAAGAGGTACGCATCGTATGTATCCCATGTGCGCTGCGCAGTCATATGGTGGTCTTCCATGGCTTTAGTTCCATCTGTACAGCCCTGATGACAGTATCCCAGCAGCCTTGCTTTGTCTGCCGAAACAGACGCAGTGACGGATACCACGGGCTGTCCGCACGTCCGTGCATCCATCGCCAATCCGCAGCATGCTGCAGCAGTATCCACGCCGGTGTCCCCAGCGCTCCAGCAAGGTGCGCAGCCAGCGTGTCGGGGGTTATCACTAAATCCATCTGCTCAACCAGGCAGGCAAGCTGCAGGATGCCGTGGCCCACGTCGGCGCCGTCGCGAAGATCATGCGATGGAGTGAGTGCCTGCCATTCATCATGCTCATGTCCACCCTGCAGGTTCCAGAACTCGATGCCGCGTTCACCCGTAAGCTGCTTCACATAGTCAAAGGGTATGGCGCGTGTGCGGTTCCACTCGCCGGTAGACCATACGACACCGACACGTGGATGAGTGCCCTTGCCCATTACGCTTCGTACATGCGAGCAGACAGTCTCAGGCAGTTTGAGATACTGCGTTGCGATAGGAAGCTCATCAACACGGGTGCGCAACAGGTATGGCAACTCCATGATCTCGACCTGAACATCCCATGCCGGCGGTTCTGTGAGCGCGTGCTCACCCCATGTAACGATGTCGTCTGCACCTGGAAAACACGCAGCGATCTCCAACATGCGCGGCGGCACTTCAAGGATGATGCGTGCGCAGCGTTCGCGAAGTAAAGGCAGGTAGCGAAGCATCTGCACAGCATCGCCAAACCCATGCAGACACCGAACGATAACGCGCGTTCCCGCGAGCGGCTCACCCTGCCAAAAGCGGTGCGGGTCGGGTGCGTTGCGTCGGCGCAGGCAGTCACTTTGCTGCCATGCTGCTTCGAAATCACCTTGCAGCATGTGTGTTACCCAAAGGCCGCCCGCACAACGATCCGCATCTTCTCCCTGCGATGCTGCGATGCGGAACGTCTGCTCTGCAGCGTGAAGATCGCGCTGTTGCAACAGCCGTTCAGCACGCGCCACAGTATCGCTTGCTGCAAGAGAAGGCATTGTCATTCTGCACGGTCTGGGTAGACACAGTAAGGTCCATCTGCAGGCACTTCCACCGAGTGCCACTTGCACAGGTAGACCTCGTCCTCTGGTTGCGACAGGATACTGAAGCCGGAGGATCGCAGCATCGCCTCCGTACAAGCGCGATTCGGTATCCACCAGTTGGTCTGGTCGTGTGAGTAGCTATGTTCAATGAAGTGCATTTTCGGATACCCTGCATCGTTGAAGGGCGCCGGTGCTTTGAAGTCGTAGTCCTCGGCCAATGGTGTAATTTCGCGACTACCGCGCTGCATTGTTTGAAACAGCAGCAAATCCTTTGCTACGTGCTCATGGATCAGGTCGAGCGCAAGCAGCGGATGCCGCAAGTGATAGAGCACGCCCATGAAGATCACGAGGTCGAACTTCTCACGAAGCAGCGCGACCTGCCACACCGACAGATTGCGGAACTCAACGGCGCTGCCCAGCACCTCCGCCACAAAGCGTGCCTGGGTCAGGTAGCGCTCATCCACATCAATGCCCAGCACACGCGCGGCACCACGCCGCTCCATCTCAAACGAGTAGAAGCCAGCGTTGCAGCCGATATCCAGCACACTCTTGCCGCTCAGGTCTGCGGGAATCGCCCTGTGAAAGCTGGCGAATTTAACTGCGGGATAATCGCCCAGAAAGTGATCCGGGGCCGTTTGTATACCTTCCAGGCGAAGGTTATGAAACCATGGACCAAGTGCTTCAACACGCTCCTCCAGTAACGTCTTCTCAAGCAATGACATCATTCTCCTCAACGAGTTGTTCCTGCTCAAGCAGGCGGATCGCGGCGCGGTATCCATGCAGCGTACCAGTGTCGACATAGCGCTGGCCGGCCTGTACCCCATATGCCTTGCCGCCTTGCGCCAGCCATGCGTTTACCAGCGTACCCAGGTACTCATCCTGCCGCTCGGGCCTTAGCCACAATGAATGCAACTGGCGCAGCACGTTGCCGGGCATCTTCACTGCTCCCCAAATCCAATGCGACTCAGCGTTGGTTTGCTTCACCTGTATCTCCGTCACCCTTCCGTCTGGCTCGGTCAGTACCGCGTCGAACAGCTCTGGTCGCTCGACAGGGAACAGCAGAAAGGAGAATCGTCCGGATGGAAGCAAGGCAAGACCATCGTCGGGAGACCAGATAGTGTCCGGCAGGCCGATGAGAACTTCTTCTGCTGGATGAATGACCGGAAGCGCACGAAAGATGGCGTCGCACAGGCCGCCGGGCTGCTGCTGCACTACGTACGCAATGTCTACGCCCCACAGGCGTGCACCATAGTACTGCAGGATGTCCGTCTTGCCAGGCGAAATGACGAAGCAGAGTTTGGTCGCTCCGCCCCGGATCATCCGTTCAATCAGGTACTCGCTCACAGCGCGCGGTCGCTCCGATCCACCCTCCATGCGGCTGCCAACGGGTAGAAGCTCCTTGGAAAATGCGAGCGGTTGAATACGGCTGCCTGCGCCTGCTGCTGGAATGATGCCCCACATGAAAGCCTCCTCAGGCAGCAACAGTGCGAGATGCCGATGACGATCGAGCTCCCTCGCACAGTGTCTCTAACTCAAGCACGCGCATATCGGCGGTATGCAGCTGCAGCACACGCTCGCGTGCCGCTGCTGCCATGCGTTGAAGCTCCCGCGGGCTCAGAGAGAGACCGTCGAGTACATCCTGCGAGTTGCCCACACACAACAGCTCTAACCCCGGCGTAAAGAAGCTGTCGAGACCTTCCCATACATCGGAAAGGATGGCTGCCCCACACGCTGCAGCCTCAAACAGTCGCCCCGAAGGACAGTAGCCGTACTCCGCCATCGCTTTACGCGTGATGTTTAATGTCGCAGTGGATGAGCTGAAGAACGCTGGATGCTGTGCGGGTTCCAGGTGACTTACGAAATGTGTGTTGGCCATCCAAGGAAAATCCGCTGGATACTGTGCGCCGCCGATCACAAACTTCGTTTGCGGCAACAGTGCGGCTGGCTTTAGGAATAGTTCCTGCAAAGCAGGCTGCCGGTCCGCAGCGTAGGTTCCAAGATACGACAGAGCGGCTTCGAAGCGCTTCACGGGAGCCACAGGGAAATGCTGCTCCGGATCAACCCAGCCGTAGAGTGGTGCGACCCTGCCCGCTCCAAGCTTCGATTGCAGCTCGTCGAGCGCACGGCCTCCGGTATAGCTCAGCACAAGGTCAAAGCCGCCTAGACCTTCAACCGGAAGGTAAGCCTTCGTGGCATCGCTTCCTAGCGCGCTCAGCGTTACAGGCGTATCCAGATCATAGAAGGCCCTAACCGGCACATCGGAATCGAGAATCCATTGTGCTGCGGTGACCCCATCGGGACAGAAGCTCGTGCATATGGCAATGTCGGCTCGCCTCAATTCTGTCTTGGCCTCCCGCTGCACATCCATAATGCTCGTGTACAGGCAAAGAGAGCCACCGGGTGCAAACGTGGTCAGATCACGCGATCCTGCGTAGTATGGAACGTCACGTTCGAAAAAAGTCACAGTGTGTCCCCGTCGCAACATGGCACGGATGAGCGAACGCCATAGTGTTGCGTGACCATTGCCCCACGAGGAGCTTACGGTCAGGCCAAAGATCACGACGTGCATTCTTGCTCCAATCAGTGATCTTTATGCGTTTTGCGAGCACATTAAAACTTAGATGCAGGTACGTAGAAGTAATTGAGAGACATAGTCTCTTGTCGGCCATTTTCTTGTTCAAACATTGCAATACAAGAGGGCGACCTAAAGAGAAGCGTCGTCTGCAGAACAGAATTCAGAGTCGCGTTCGTTTTATGTTTGCCTCATCTCGAAGCTTTACCTATCGGGAAAGAGGGCTATGAGCGACTCCTTGCTAACTGCGTTTCGCCGGAGCGGTATACCGAAGCTGGAATCTTTACTCCGTGTGGCATACCTGCGCCAGGGCGCCACTCTGTCATTGTCAGATCCGCAACCCCGATTCGGTCATTTTCTGCGGTCGGGTGCAGCCTCTGTGTCCATTCGATTAACGGGCGGTAGCTCAGCATCTGTGCGGCTCAGCGGCAGTGGAGACTTGTTGGAGGTCTATCAACTCTTTGGCGTCGCACTGCCTGAAAGTCGCGTCTCCATGCTGGTTCCTGGTGAGGTTGTGCGCGTGCCATTTCCGCTCCTGAAGCAGGCCTTTTTACAGGACGAGGACTTTCGCCGGCTCACTCTGACTGCCGTCGGCATTCAGTCGCTTGAGACGGAACAGGTATCCGTCTGCAGCCGGCTGCACCAGCTTGAGCAGAGGCTTGCACGGTATCTACTGACGATTCTTGATCGCTGCGGCGATGCGACGATACCGATTACGCAAGAGGCGTTAGCGCTGGAGCTTGGCGTTCGCAGGAGTTCTATTGCGCTGGCGAGCGGCGCACTGCGCAGCAAAGGTCTGCTGGCGTTCCGTCGCTGCCGTATCCAGGTTTTGGATCGGGCAGGGTTAGAGCAAGCGGCATGTGAGTGTTACCCGATTATCCGGACATTGCGGGCGGGAGCGCGGGTGGCAACAGAACAGTCCTTAAGGCTTGTACCGGACGATGACCGCGTGGCTGTTGCGCAGTAACTTCAGCCAGATTGACGCAATAAGGATACGCATCAGTATTCACTACTGCGCAGGCTCAGTGTCGAAAAGCAAGCAAGACAAAGGCAATGCTGCCCAGCGCATCATCGCGGTGTCTTATGAGGGTTGTAGCAGAGATGCGAGCCTATCAAGCGTCTGCACGATACAGCAGCAGAGCGCTTATACGGAGTGCTAGATCCACCTAACAGCACGAGGCGCATATGCGGCATTGGTGGATCTCACAGGTGGACGGCTGCGGTTATTTACCCTTCTTGGCTGCCGCCCAACGCTTCTTCTGTGCAGCCGCGATCCTCGCTCTGGCGTCTTCGCTCAATGTGCGTTTTCTTGCTGATGTAACCGGCACTGCGGTGGCAATTTTTTTAGGACGTCCGGGGCCGCGCTTCACGGTAGGGGTCGTGGCGTCTGTGAGCATTGCCCGCGCTTGCTGGAGTTTACTGATTTCCTGGTCGATAGAAGAGAGGATAGCATCTAGATTCATACGTTAATTGTAGCCAAATATGCGGATTTGAGTTAGATTATCTCGTTCGCGCGCGAACTTATCTATTGATCTTTTCGTTCTGCATCGCGCAGGAGTGTGTTTTCCATCCGCCGCATAGTTCATACGGCAAACTATCGATCTGCCGCGCCTTATAACAGTGATTGCATTCGCTCTCAGGCGATTGCTGCGGCACTCAGTTCCATTGCAGCCAGATTTGCTGTTGTTTCCGCCGCCAGGCCATAGCAACTCTACAGATAAACGACGCTGGTTATAGCTCACTCGGGTGGCGCCGTTCACGTCTTCTGATCAAAATCTTCAACGGCAAATCGAGAGCGCTATCGGTGCGGCGACCCATGACAGGCGCCTACCCGCGGGTTCTCTGAAGATGACGAGCTGTTGCGTGCATCTCCATGCTCACGTTGGCAGCCTCACCACTATGGTCAATTTCGCAACAAGGAGAGTGATGTTCTTATCTGGAGCAGGAAAAGGAGACATTCCAGCACGTTCGCTACGGAGCGCGCAGTGACTCCATGAACAATACCGTTTCAGAGGCGTTTGGCATGATGCCTATCCTTCATGGTGAATATGCGCAGAGCCATATTCAGGAGAGCGTAGTTTTCCATCGAGAATGTTTTGGCAATTGCTTGTCTAAGGTTTGAGGCGGCAAGTGGATCGCTACGAAGAAGCGGCTAAGATAGCTAAGCAGCGCAGCACTGTCCTGCTGCGAACCGGATCCACCCGGCGTAGACGTCCGGCGCACAGGAGATACTCGCCGTTGCCGCGTAGCTTCCGCGACGTGGCCATCGGCGCCGACAACGATCTGTGCTGTTGACGTTGGAATTCGTCGAATTAATGGAGGATCAAAACATTTTTCACGCTTTTTAGCATGTCTTCTACGGGACTGCGACGTTAGTTTGCCCTTGTACGTAACGCCCAGCTGCGGCCGCAATCCGCTACAACGAGGCATTGGCAGCGTACCGTTTCCTCGGCGTACCGGGGATGCTGCGCGCTGGTCTCCACGAATCTACGGCATCGCGATGGTAGAATCATCCAGTGCCGGGTCCTACGCGACTCACTCCTGCAAACCCCGCCAGGTCCGGAAGGAAGCAACGGTAGCAGGCTCTTGAGTGCGCAGTGGGTCACCCGGCGCTTTTCCTTTCTCAGCAATCTGCAATCCCTTCGCGAGAGCTGCCTGCATCTAGAACTTCGGGTTGCCGTTGTGCGAAGTATTTGCCTGGAACAAGGCAGATACCTAAAGAACCGTTTTATGGCGTATGTGTGCATTGGGCGAAAGCAGTATGCTCAACAAGTATGTTCATGCGCTCCTAAGCCGGGCGTGGAGGGAAGCAAGTTGAGTTTGGATTGGAAGGCGCCTGTCGCCGTGCGCGCCAAGATTTCGTCGGTCGGGACGTATGTGCCGCCAAAGTTGCTAACAAACGCAGACCTTGAGAAGTTCGTCGACACCACGGATCAGTGGATACTGGAACGTACCGGCATCCGTACGCGGCATATTGTGGACTCGGGCGTGGCAACCAGCGACCTGTCGGTTGAGGCCGCAAAGGCATGCCTGGCGAAGCGTGGTATCGATGCCAGCGAGATTGACTGCATCATCGTAGGAACGGTAACGCCGGACATGCTGTTTCCAGCGACAGCGTGCCTGGTGCAGGCCAAGCTGGGCGCGTCGAAGGCTTGGGGGTTTGATCTTTCCGCGGCATGCTCGGCATTTACGTATGCGCTGCAGGTGGGCGCGCAGTTCATCCAGACCGGTGCTCATAAAAAGGTGCTGGTGATTGGCGCGGACACAATGAGCGCAATCGTGGATTACACCGATCGCTCCACCTGCATTTTGTTCGGCGATGGCGCGGGTTGCGTGCTGCTGGAGCCGTGCGACGAGGGCGAAGTCGGCCTGATCGACTTCTATCACGAGGTGGATGGCACCGGCGGTCCCGCACTGTGTATGCCGGCGGGCGGCAGCCTGCATCCGCCAAGCGCGGAGACGGTCGCGAACCGGGAACATTTCATTAAGCAGGACGGGCAGACGGTCTACAAGTTTGCCGTGCGCAAGATGATGGAAGCCAGCGAACGCGTGCTGGAGGCGAATGGTGTGAAAGGTTCGGAGATCGCCGCGTTCATTCCGCACCAGGCGAATAAGCGCATCATTCTTGCAACGGCCGAACGGCTTGGCCTGAGTGAAGAGCGCGTCATCATCAACATTGATCGCTACGGCAACACGACAGGCGGCACGATTCCGCTGGCGATGGGAACGGCGCTGGAGGAAGGTCGCTTGAAGAAGGGCGATCTGGTTCTGCTGGCGAGTGTGGGCGCTGGATTCACGGTCGGCTCGACGCTGTTGCGCTGGGAGTTCTAAGTACTTCGGTACTTTACTGTTCTCGACGCTTTGCGTGTTCGTGCTGCGGTCCAATGATGAAGAGAGCCCAGTCTCGCGCCGGCCCGTTGTCTTGGAAGGCTAGTGGTGGCCGCGTCATGCTGGTGGCACCTTGTTGCTGGTGAGCAAGTTGGGTTGCGCGAAGGCTCACGTGAAGATGAATGAACCAGTACGCCGGCGCGGCTGTGCGGAACTTTAGGTAACGAAGCCCCTTAATACAAGAAGCGTACCCGAAGCGTTTGTAGCCTACGCAGTGATCGCTGCGGAACTGGCGTTTCGTTGCTGGGCACGGCGGGCGCGGAGTTTGATGATCGCATAGATGACCCCGAAAGCGACTGATCCCCAGACGACGACGAGCAGGATCCAGCCGTACTTGTCGGCAAAGCGCAGGTACACCGGCATGATGTGGCGGCCGTAGTGCAAACCGAGCCAGGCGAAGAAGGCATGCCGAAAGAACCGGCTGATGGTGAAGCTGAGATAGAAACGCTTGCGTGGCATCCGCAGCGCTCCTGCAGCGATAAGAAATGGCATAAGCGGTGCGGGCGGTGGAAGGATTGCAGGCAACGCGACGGAGAGTAGCGAGTGCTTCTCCGTCCATGACTTTATGCGGTCACGAAAACGTGCGGGGACGTATTTATCGACGAGCGGGAGCCCGCCGATGGCGCCCGCCTGGTAGCTGATGGCTGCTCCAACGATGGAGCCAAGTGTGGCGATGATGGTAACAAGGAGCCATGCATGACGCTGCGCGGCGAGGAGCACGACGAGAATGTCGCTGGAGCCTGGAATGGGCAGCGGGATCGGCGACGAGTCAATAATGCAAATGAAAAAGAGGCCGGCGAGGCCGAGCTTGAAAAAATAGCGCACAACGTTATGCCCGTTTGTGGACGGCTGCTTGGAGCGAGACGCCTGCTGGAGCAGGGAAGCGAGCATTGTCCTTGTTCAGACGCTGTTTCCGGGGAGAAGACGCGAAGTCTTTCGATAGGGTTACGGTTGGCGCTAGGTTTCGTGTGTTCGTGCCGGCTACAGCAACCGCAGGCGGTACGGCGGTAGAATGCCGGCTTCGGCGGCAAGTACGTAGAAGCGCTCCATGGCCTGCAGGCAGTCAGCATCGAGCGTGTAGTGGATGTTTGCAGACAGATAGTGGCGGATGGTGGTTTCGGAGAGTGGAAGACGTGGAAGCCATTCTGCGACGAGCCGATCGGTATGTGCCAGGCCTGCGTCGCGCGAGGCCTGCAGGTCTGCTGTGAGTTGCTCCGCGGTGATGCCGGTGCGGGCGATGGCGTCGATGCGGACGGCCCAAACGGCTGCGACCCATGGGAGACCGGTGTGTTCGCGCCACAGGTGGGCCACATCTATCCATATGTGGTCGGCTTGTTGCTCCTGTTTCTCGAGTGCGAGGAGCGCCGGGTCGCCGATAAGGAGCGCGGCGTCGCTGGTTCGGAGCATTGCGGGTAGATCGGCATCTTCTTCATGAACGTGCGGGGTGACGCCGTAGAAGTGGTGCAGGATGAGCCGGACGTAGGCTGCGGACGAGCGTGAGGCTGCGTCAGTGGCCAGCGTTTTAATGCTTTGCAGCGTGATGCCTGGCTTGAGTATGAGTTGGATGGAGCGGACGCGGTCCAGCGAGGCGATGGTGCAGCCGGGAACGGCGACGACATCCGGCAGGCTGGCGAGCGCGGCGATTGGAATGAGACCAAGGTCGGCTTCGCCAGTGGCTAGCTGTGCCGCGCAGAGTGACGGCAGCGTGTAGTGAACATCGTATCGATCTGCCAGGGCCGCTGCTTCGGGTGCATGCTCAAAGTTGTAAAGCAGCGGGGCCGGGTTGAGAAAACTGATGGCAGCTACGCGAAGCCGGTTTTGTTCTACGTTTTGCAAGCTGAGAATTGGATGACCCGTCGGCCCATTGCGGTGCGTGGCCCGGAATGGGACAGCAGAAAGAGAAAGTTTGGTGGCGGCTCCCGGCAGTGATTTGCCTGTTATATAACCATCGCACCGGAGACTGCTTACTGTGGTAACTGCATTCGACAACGTTTCTGCGCGCGTTGCGGACCCCGCCATGGCGGAGAATCGGCTGGCCTGGCTTGCGTTGATTTTGACGCCGGGCATGGGGGCGACTCGGACACTGCGGGCGATGTCTCGCTTGTCGCATGGTTCGCAACTCTTCCTGGCTTCCCTGACCGAGTTGGAGGGGTTGACGATGCCGGCAGCTTCAGCCCGGTTTGTGTTTGAGGGCAAGGCTCGGGCGGCGGCGGTGAGCGAGCTGGAGCGCATGGAGGAACAGGGTGCGGGGTTCCTCACGCATGACTGCCCGGCGTATCCGGAGCGCTTGCGCGAGATTTATGACCCGCCCGCGGTGCTCTGGTATCGTGGCGACACTTCGATTTTGAGTAAGCCGGGGATTGCGGTCGTGGGCACACGGCATCCTTCGCCGTATGGGTCTGGCATGGCGCAGATGCTGAGCCGGGAGCTTGCGGCACGCGGGCTTGTCATTTTAAGCGGCATGGCACGCGGTGTGGATACGAAGGCGCACGAGGGTGCGCTGGAGGCTCGGGGAAAGACCGTTGCTGTGTGGGGCACGGGTGTGGACGTGATCTATCCCAAAGAAAACAAGAAGCTTGCGGAAAACATTCTAGCCAGCGGCGGGTGTATCCTCAGCGAGTTTCCGCTGGGTACGTTTCCTGCGCCGCAGAATTTTCCGGTGAGAAATCGGGTGTTGAGCGGGATGAGCGTGGGTGTTCTGGTGGTTGAAGCCGCTGAGCATAGCGGTACGCGGATCACGGCGCGGTGCGCGATGGAGCAGAATCGCGATGTCTTTGCGGTCCCTGGAAATGTAACAAACAAAGGCTCTTGGACACCGAACACACTGATTAAACAAGGTGCGAAGCTGACGGCGACGTGGGAGGATATCTGGGAGGATTTGCCGAGCCAGGTGCGGTTGGAGTTGGAGGAGGGCTTTGAATCGAAACCCGGGCAGACTGCATCCTTATTCGACGAAGCGAGCCTTTCAGACGCCGAACGGGTTGTGTTCGGACGGTTGCGGAAGGATGAGTCAGTGCAGCTGGACGAGTTGATTGAAGGACTTGAGGGGACCTTACAGTCGCCGGAGATCTTTACTGCCTTGTTTGAGCTGGAACTGGCGGGGCGTGTTCGATCACTGCCGGGCAAGCATTTTGTGCGCACGTTTTAGAGGCTTTTTCGACGTTTTCGATCACTTTTTTGCGGGTTCTGCGGCAGGTTTGCCCTTCTCGTAATCGGGGATGCCTGTGGAGACTTTCCGCAGGATGAATTCGCGGACGAGGGAGGTGGCCATGTGGCCTGCGATGCCGACGCCTACATTCCGGAAGACGAGGCCGGCCCCGCGGTCGGCGCTGGGACGGTAGAGATTGGAGACGGCACCTGCTGCCATCGCACCAAGGATGCGGGAGTAGGCCGGCTGGAAGTGGCCGCTGTTGCCCTTCTGGATGAAGGCGGTGGAGATAGCGTAGCCGGCGCGTCTGGGGACGGAGCCGGAGCCGCGATAGAAGTAGCGAGGGTCCTGGTGGAAGATGCTGGGGAAGATGGCGGCTCCGAAGAAGCGGGAGATGACGGCGTCTCCGTAGGCCGCGCCGAAACGCCTGCCATAGCCGGCGGCACCCTGACCATAGTCCGGGTAGCTATCTCGAGCCTGTTCGATGCCGGCCCGGATGCCGACCACGAGGAATTCAGCGGGATCTGTGGTTGAGCGAAATGCCAGTTTGGTTTTCTGGCGGAAGTTGAGTGGTGCTGCATCCCAGATATAGCTGGTGTAGAAGTTTGGGAGAACGCCCAGGGCGCGCTGATCAAGCTCGGCATTGACCTGAGCTTCGGCCACCTGCTCCTGGGTTGCGGTCACGGAGATTTCCATGTTCGCAGGTGCGATCGGCAGGATGATCTCAGGAACGTGCTCCATTGCGCCTGGGTCGAGGCGGATTTCAGGAGACACGAAGGTCTCCATGCCGGTGGCTGTTACGGTAAGGCGCACGGTCGCTGGGGTGAGGCCGGAAAACACAAAGGTGCCGTCTTCGGCGGCGTGAATCACCTGTTCGTTGTCGCCTTTGGCGTTCACGAGCGTTACGTTGGCGTTCCGGACTGGATCACCGTGCGTGTCGATGATGTTGCCCTGCAGGCTCGCATGGATTTTCTGCTGGCTTGGTGCATCTGGAAGCGTCTGGGCGTGGAGGTACATGCCATTGGTGGCTGCCAACAAGCAGAGGAGAAAAGCAGAGCAAGGTCGCGGGGGCATGGGATCTTTCGTTACAGTGGCGTCAATTGGCGTCCATGCGGCAATAGTAGCAGCCTGCATTCCGCTTCTGCATACGACTTTCTTGTGAGACGGACGCATGCTGCTATTCGGGTGCGATACGGAGAGTTTGTGAGTGTAGCCAAAGAATTATGGGTACAGACGCGATACAGACTATGAGCGTAAATGCGGTTGATTCGAGGTGGTGTTTGACCTTTTTCGGACCGGGTTGGTCGAACCTGCGGAAAACGGGAACGTGACGCGCCGTCCGGACTCGTGTTAGGGTCTCAACCGAGACAGGGTGAATTGGCGCATAAGCCAGGGAGCCGGGCTCCAGCGGGGCTACACCCTGTTGGCGCCGGGTGGCTCCAACGGCAATGACCGGTAGAAACGGCGTTGCCAACCGGGTGGGAAATCCGGAGAAACCAGGAAGAACATGAGTAAGAATCTTGTGATCGTAGAGTCGCCGGCGAAGGCGAAAACGATCGGTAAATATCTCGGCAGTGATTACACGGTGGAGGCCTCGATTGGCCACATCATGGACCTGCCCAAGAACGACATCGGCGTGGAGCTGAAGAAGCGCACGTTTGTGCCGAAGCTGATTATTTCTCCGGGTAAGGAGAAGCTGGTGGACCGGCTGAAGAAGCTGGCCGCCAAGGCGGATGCCGTGTTCCTGGCGCCCGATCCTGACCGCGAAGGCGAGGCCATTGCGGCGCATCTGCAGTTTCAGTTGCAGCCAGGCATGAAGGGTAAAAGCACCATTCAGCGCGTGACCTTTAACGAGATCACGAAGGCTGCGGTGACGGACGCGTTCAAGCGCGCCCGCGATGTGGACCAGAACCTGATGCTGGCGCAGCAGACGCGGCGCGTGCTGGACCGGCTGGTAGGGTACGAGATTTCGCCGCTGCTGTGGGACAAGGTTCGGCGCGGGTTGAGCGCTGGACGTGTGCAGACGGTGGCACTGCGGCTGATTGTGGATCGCGAGAACGAGATCAAGGCGTTCAACCCGGTAGAGTACTGGCCGGTGGATACAAAGCTGCAGCCGAAGGGCAAGCAGGAGTTCATCGCGCGGCTGTATGCGATTGACGGCGCGAAGATCGCCGTGGATACGGTGGGTCCGCCTGCGTTGCCGGATGGCGAAACCGCCGCGACGGTGAAGGCCGGCATGGAAAAGGCTGCGTGGAAGGTGGCGAATGTCGAGGCGAAGGAGCGGCGGCGGAATCCACCTGCGCCGTTCTCGACGAGCCAGCTGCAGCAGCAGGCCTCAAATCGGCTGGGCTTTAACGTGAAGCGCACGATGGGTGTGGCGCAGCGGTTGTATGAGGGCGTGGAGATCGGCAACGAGGGGACGGTCGGCCTGATTACCTACATGCGTACCGATTCGACGCGTGTGGCGCCGATCGCCATCGACATGGCGCGTGACTATATCAAGAAGCTGGGCGCGGGGTACCTGCCTGCCAGTCCGAATCATTTCAAGGGCAAAAAAGATGCGCAGGATGCGCACGAAGCCATTCGGCCTACGAATGTGGCGTATACGCCAGACTCGATTCGTAAGTACATGAGCGAGGAGCAGTTCCGGCTGTATGACCTGATCTGGCGGCGGTTTGTGGCGAGCCAGATGACGCCTGCTGTGTATGACCAGACGAACGTGGACATCGAGGGACGGTCGGACAAGAAATATAGTGTTCGTGTTTCCGGATCGGTATTGAAGTTCGATGGTTTTTTGAAGATTGCCGACCCGAAGGCGGGGAAGGCTGCTGAGGCGAAGCTGCAGAGCGAGTCTGCGGATGGTGAAGGCGATGGGCAGGATACGACGCTGCCTGCGTTGGCCGCGGGGGAGGCGTTGAACCTGCTGGATGTGCTGACGGAGCAGAAGTACACCGAGCCGCCGCCACGGTACAACGAGGCGTCGCTGGTGAAGGAGCTGGAGGAGCGCGGGATTGGGCGACCTTCGACGTATGCGTCGATCATCAACACGATCCAGGATCGCGACTATGTGAAGAAGCTGGCGCGGAAGTTTGTGCCCACCGAGATCGGCATGGTGGTGACGACGCTGCTGGTGAAGAATTTCCCGTACATCTTCGACATGGACTACACCCGCAAGCTGGAAGATGAACTGGACGAGGTGGAGAGCGGCAAGGAGAAGTGGACGGACCTGCTGGATGGTTTTTATGGGCACCTGACCGATGAGATCAAGGTGGCTGAGAAGTCCATGGAGGAGATCAAGCGCTGGGAGAAGCCGACGGAAGAGCTCTGCGAAAAGTGTGGGTCGCCGCTGATTCTGAAGTGGGGCAAATTCGGCTCCTTTTATAGTTGCAGCAACTTCACGAAGACAAAGCCGAAGACGATTGCTGTTTCTGCGTACAAGAAGGACGCGGATGCCGTCGTGAAGCGGGTGAAGGATGCCTTTACCTATCCCGTAACGGTGAAGGGCATGGTGGATGACGCCGAGGCTTCGAGTGAGGAAGTTACCAGCGATAAGGAATTAAAGGCGGCGCTGAAGGTGGCTGCAGCGCGGGGCAAGAGCATTTTGATTGACCCGGTGAGTTGCGACTTTACCAAGGAGAACTTTGCGGACAAGCCGGATTTAGCGGCGATGGAAGCGGGCGACACCGAAGAAGAGGAGTTCTGCGAGAACTGCGGTAAGCAGATGGTGCTAAAGAATGGGCCGTGGGGCCCGTTCATGAGCTGCCCGGACTACTCGGCTGACCCGCCGTGCAAGACGGTGCGCCGGTTGAACCAGAAGGTACAGCAGAAGCCGCCGGAGCCGACGGGTGAGCCGTGCCCGGTGTGCGGGATGGAGTTGGTGAAGCGGACGGGCGCGTATGGCGAATTTACTTCGTGCTCGGGCTATCCGAAGTGCAAGTATGTGAAGCAGGTGCTGCTGGATGTGCCCTGCCCGAAGGATGGCGCACCGATTGCGGAGCGTAAGGCAAAGACGGGGAATGTCTTCTACGGCTGCACGAACTATCCGAAGTGCGACTTTACAAGCAATCTGAAGCTGATTGCGAAGCCTTGCCCAAGGGGGAACAGCACGTACCTGCTGGAAGTGCCGAGTAAGGCGGATGGACTGATCCACGAAGTGTGCCCGCACAATCATGATGCGTTGCCGAAGCGGCGGCCGAAGAAGGGCGCCAAGGTGGAGGAGCCGGACGATCCGATCCAGTGCGACTACGAAGTCGTTACGGACCGGCCTATTCCGGTGGCAAAGGTGGAGGAGGTACCGGTTCTGCAACGGCCTGACCCGGCAAAGACGCGGCCATTGGTGGAGAGCGTTGCGTAGTGTTTTCAGGGAACAGGGAACAGGGAACAGGGAACAGGGAACAGGGAACAGGGAACAAGGAACAAGGAACAAGGAGTTGATATCGTTTTACCTTGCACCTTTACGGTTTTTATTCCATCTAAAGCTCTGGTTTGGTACAAAGGTAAAGCCTGTTATTAGCGGGCCGGCGCCGACTTAGGGCGTGAACGACGACCTCCTAGTTCCATGCCGTCGAATTTCCATGGAAAGCGGTAAAGCAGCAATGGCAAAGGCAATGTGGAACGGCCAGACTGTGGCCGAGAGCGAGAGCTTCGAAACAGTCGAGGGTAATATTTATTTTCCGGAAGAGACCGTCAAGCGGGAATTTCTGCGTCCCAGCTCGACGTCGTCGTCCTGCCCCTGGAAGGGCCAGGCGCGGTACTTCACCCTGTTGGTGGATGGGCAGGAGAATCCGGATGCAGCCTGGTATTATCCCGACCCGAAGCCCGCAGCGCGGTCGGTGAAGCATCACATCGCCTTCTGGCGAGGCGTGGAAGTGTCGAAGTAACGCGACCCGTTCGCATGGGAATACGGCGCGGCTGGATGCGATCGGCATCCGGCAGCGCCTTTTCTTTGTTGCCAGTCCTTGATTGTGTTTGCCAGATGTACTGGCCGTGGGACGTGTTTTGCTAGACTGACAGAACATGATCATCAAGCTGCCGGAGCGCGTGCCTGTGCCAACTGCCATCGCGTTTGGCAGCTTGATCCTGGTCGCGCAAGTCGTTGAAGGCACATCGATCATTCTTGCTGTGCTTGGATTTACGTTCCTCATGCTGTCCGTGTTTGCCTTCAATGTTGCCGGCGGCATGGTGTATCCCAGTGGGTCCTACGTGGGTGTGTGCGCCACACTGACGGTATTGGTGGGCATGGTTGCGAAGGTGGCTTTGGGCGAGCCGATGCAACGGAATCTGCTTGTGCCCGAGACCACGATGATGGTCTATGTGGCTGCGATGAGCTCGATGCTTGCCGCTGCGTATGTGAATAGCCTGCTGCGGCCGAAACGCGCCTTGCTCGACGGCATGGTGGTTGAGGGAAACGCAACGCGCATTGGCCTGGCGTGCGTTCTGGTGTCGGTTGTGACGCCACTTCTTCTGCCGGACGATTTCCAGGGCACCTTTATCCAGGCGAACTACTTTCTCTACCTCGCGATCCTGATCCCGGTGTTTGACACGGTGCGGAGCACGGAAGGCCGCCGGTCGTTCAACATGGTGGCCTTCGCAGCGTGGCTCTATTCCACCGCGAACGGGATTGTGACCTTTTCCAAGCAGGCGACGTTCATCTCAAGCGCTGCGTGGGCTATTGCGGCGGTTGCGGCTGGATACCGGGTGTCCTTCGGGAAGGTTGTGGCGGTCGGCGTACTTGCTGCGGTCGCCGTTGGGGTCATCACACCGCTTTCGCAGGTGGGGCGCAACTTCGGCCGCGACGCAGGACCGATTGTCGGGGCTGAGATCGCCATTGGCCTGCTAAGTCATCCCCTCGACCTTCGTCAGCAGTACCAGGACCACGAGGAAGAAATCATTAGTGATTCGAATAACTACCACATGTTCGATGGTCCAGAAGGCCTGTTGGACCGCCTGACCATGTTCCCGATCGATGATGCGCTGGTTGCGGTTACAGAAAAGGGGTCGACCGCTTCTCCTGCGAACCTGTGGTCGTACTTCGTCAATCTGGTGCCGAGATACGTCTACCGGGATAAACCCACACTGCATTACGGCAACATCTACGCGCATGAATTGAATATTCTGGGTGACGAGGACGATACCACGGGTGTCTCCTTCAGCCCCTTCAGCGATGGCTACCATACCGCCCAGTGGCTTGGCGTGACGCTGTATTCCTTTGCGATTTTCCTGTTCGGGTTTTTCCTGAGCGATGCGGTTGGGGGGAACGCGAACCATTCGTTGTGGGCGCTGATTTATGTGCTGTACAACCTGCATGGGGCGCCTGAAGGCTTGCTGGGCACACCCGTGTATGAAGGGTTTACGCTTTCGATCTTTGTGACTGGCCTAGCCATCATATGCACCAAGATCGTACCTGTCCTAAGTAACATGATCTCTGCGCCCACGCAGAAGCCGTCGCAACGGCTCGCTCCCGGCAATAGCCACGTACAATCGGCATAGCACCTATGAATAGTCTGGTTGTTGGTAACCTTGTCCACCGTCCGTTGCGTTCGCTGATTTCAGCGCTTGCCGTTGCCATGGAAGTGGTGATGATCCTGTCCATTGCCGCCATCATGATGGGCAAGCTGAACGGCTTTAAGACGCGGCAGACGGGCATCGGCATGGATATGATCGTGCGTCCGAATGTTACGAATAACTTCATTGGCATGACGCCCGCGGGATCTTCCATCAAGGTGGCAGACATCCTGGCGAAGATGCCACACGTACAGGTGGCGGCGCCGGTGAACATCCAGCTGACAAATGGCCTGGACAGCATTTACGGCGTGGACTTCAAGAGCTTTCATGCGCTGTCGCCGTTTCAGTTCATTGAAGGTGGACCGTTTGAAGGCACCGATGACGTGATCCTGGATGATTATGCCGCCGGCAAGAAGCTGCATGTGGGCGACACGGTGCAGATCATGGGCCACACTTTTCGTATCAGCGGTATCGTGCAGCATGGCAAGGGGGGACGCAAGTTCATCCCCATCGAGACCATGGGTAAGTACACGGGGACCGAAGGCAAGGCCACCATGTTCTATCTGAAGACCGAGGACGAACCGAAGTTTCATGACGCGGTGCGCAACGAAGTCCACGCAACCGATGGTTTGAGCGGCTATGACGTGCAGAGTATCGAAGATTACCTTTCGGTGATGACGCCGGACCGTCTGCCGGGCTTCTCCATCAGCCTGTATGTGGTGACCGGCATTGCCATGGTGGTTGGCTTCATGGTGATCTTCCAGTCCATGTACACGGCCGTGATGGAACGGACGCGCGAGATCGGCATTCTGAAGTCGCTGGGGGCTTCGACCGGTTACATTGTGCGGACGATCCTTGAAGAGTCGATGTTGCTGGCCGGGATCGGGATTGTGCTGGGTGTAGCGGGCAGCTATATCCTTGCTGCCATTCTTGGTCGCACCTTCCCGACGCTGGACTTTGTGATCAACGTTCCGTGGGTTATCCGTGGCGTGGTGCTGGCGTTCATAGGAGCTTTGCTGGGAGCGCTCTATCCCGCGGTCAAGGCTGCAGCAAAGGATCCAATCGACGCGCTTGCGTACGAGTAGGCAAGACACGCCGGCAATCTGCGGAGTGCTTGAAGGCACCTGCGCGCGGTAGCGCGTGAATCGGCTTACGGCGCAACATGTAATTGAACCTGCAGAACGCATGGAGGGGCATGGAGAGCACGCGCCTTGGAGGGCCGAATCCGCCGAAGCCTGCTGCGCCCCTGCCACAGATGTGGTGGCGGCTGCTGGAAGCCGGTCTTCTGCTCCTGGCGCTCGCTCTGTTGCTCTTACATTTCGTGCATCTGCGTGCCGACTTTCCCAACCGTTCGCAATGGGGCGTGGACTGGGCCAAGTACACCGATGAAGGCTGGTACGGCGACGCTGCGATCCGGCACTACATCCGTGGGACCTGGCGACTGCCGGGCGACTTCAATCCTGCGGTAGCGCTGCCGGTATGGCCGATCATGGAGGCGCTTGTCTTCCGGTTCACCGGTGTCGGCATTGTGGCTGCGCGCGCGCTGACGGTGTGTGTGTTTGCCGGTGTGCTGGCATGCGTTTGGGCCCTGATGGGCGTGCGCGCGGAACTGCGTGGCGACACGCCGGAACGTCGTGTGTTCGCGGCCGCCACGCTTGTGCTGCTTGCGGCGAGTCCATTTGTGTACGTCTTTACGCGCATGGCGATTCTGGAGCCGTTGCTGATCCTGATGATGCTGCTGGCGCTGCTGGCGGCGTATCGCACACGCGTAGCGCGGACACGGCGACACTGGGCGGCGTACTCGGCCGCAGTTGGCGTGCTGATCGCGCTGATGATTGGAACGAAGACGACGGCGATCTTTCTGCTGCCGGCCGTCTTCTGGATGCTGTGGAGTTCGGCGGGATGGACGCTGCGGCGGATGGTGAAGGTAAGCGGCGTCTGCTGCCTGACCGTTGCGGTCCTGTGGGGAGCATACTTCGCGAGCCTGGTGCAACGCGGCTACCTGCAGGATTTCCGGTACCTGTTTACCGCGAACGCATACACGGGTATCACGCGGGCAACGTTTTTTAAGACCGTTGGCGAGACACTCTCGGACGGCATGTGGATAGGTCCGGTGGTGTACCCACTGTTGTTGCTGATCGTGCTGGCAGCGATGTTTCGCCGCGGGATATGGAGCGATCCGGTCTTCACGTCCATGGCGCTGTGGGCGGCTGGGTACATGGCGTTTATGGCGTACCACGCGAATATGCAGCCACGGTACTACCTTGTGATCGCGGTGCCGCTGGTAATGCTGACCGTGCGTGGCGCGCTTCATCTGGCCGAGTGGAAACGGTCCGCAATGTATCTGTTGGCCCCGTTGTTTGTGCTGCTGGTGGCTCTGCAGGCTCGCGAGATGCTGCACTACGTGCGGCATCCGGAATACACCTACCTGAATGCGGCGACGGAGATCGAGCAGCTGGTGGAATCCGAGCCGAACCATAGCCACACCGTATTGTCGATCAGCGGGAGCGATCTGTCGCTGATGACGGGGCTGCCGTCCATCTGTGACGACTTCGGCACGATGCTGCTGGAGGACCGTGTGGCGGCGTATCAGCCGGGATGGTTTGTGACGTGGAACTACGTGGAAGACGACAAGATGGCGGCGCTGACGAAGTTTTACGATCTGACGCGGATGGCGACGCTGCCGGCGATGGATGATCCGGATCGGAATGTGCTGATTGTGTACCGGCTGGATGCGAAGCAGGGGATTACACCGATGCGCCGGCGTCCAGGGTCGAAGTTGCTGCCGACGGGCGGGGAAGCGCCGGGAAAGCTGCGGCGGGTGCCTGTAACAGGGCAGGGTGATCGTCTCTTGCCGCTGCCATAGCGCGGGCCTTCAGCCCGCAGGTTCTTGGGTGGGCCTAACCTGGGGCTTTGCCCCAGGCTTTTACATTGCGGGCCTTCAGCCCGCTTGAGGCGTTGAATGCTGAGTCAGTCTAGTCGTTGACTCAGAGCGGCAACTCCGGTATCCTAAGAACTCGCGCAGACTCGCGTCTGCACCCCGGCATGTTTGTGCAGGAGGGTGTGGAGGCGGCGACGCGGTGGATCCTGCGGCATGGCCGGCCTGAAGTAGAGGGTTGGCGCGGTCTCCTGGGCGGGTGGATGGCGACTTCGGTTGCTTCCCTCCTAGGTAGACAGTCCGGGCACAGCACCCACTCGCATTCAGCGGAAAGCGACCCCATGGGGCCCCCTTTTGCGTGTGCACGACATTGGTTGAGTTGTAGTTAGAAGTTTGATTTTGGTTTTTAGAAGGAAGACTCGATGTCGACGTTTGTACCTAGTTCGAAGGACACAGACCGCAAGTGGTTTGTGGTGGATGCCACCGGGAAGACGCTGGGCCGTTTGGCCAGCGGCGCCGCGCGTGTGTTGAGCGGCAAGAATAGCGTGCAGTACACGCCTTATATCGATACCGGTGACCATGTCATTGTGATCAACTGCGAAAAGATTGTGCTCACCGGCTTGAAGTCGCAGCAGAAGCTGTACCGCCGCTACACGGGTTTTCCCGGCGGCCTGCGCGAAGAAGAGTTCACCAAGCTGCTGGCACGCCGCCCCGAGGCGATTGTGGAGCAGGCCATCAAGGGCATGTTGCCCAAGAGCAAGATGGGCCGCCAGATGGCGACCAAGCTCAAGGTCTACAAGGGCGACAAGCACCCCCACGACGCGCAGATGCCCCAGCCCCTGGAAGTAACGGCGTAACCGGTTCTTAGGAAAGATAGAGACAATGGCAGATTTGGTTCAATACTACGGAACGGGCCGCCGCAAGTCGGCGATTGCGCGTGTGTTTCTTCGCCCCGGCAATGGCGGCTTCAAGGTGAATGGCAAGACTCTGGACGAGTACTTTGTGACGGCAGCGCAGCGCTATGCTGCAAAGCGCACGCTGAACACGGCGGATGTTGTCGGCCAGTTTGACGTGATCACCACCGTTAAGGGTGGCGGCGTAACGGCTCAGGCCGATGCCGTGAAGATGGGCATTGCCCGCGCACTGCTCGAGTTCAATGTCGAGCTGCGCAAGATTTTGAAGGCCGACGGCCTGCTGACCCGCGACGCCCGCATCAAGGAGCGTAAGAAGTACGGCCAGAAGGGCGCACGTAAGCGCTTCCAGTTCTCCAAGCGCTAGTACGGGTTTGGTTCAGACCTGCGGCGGATGGTCTGCATTGTCATTCGCCGTACCGCTGTACAACCTCCAGGAGTTCAATCTCCCAGACGAACGGGATCAATCCCGGCCTGATCTGCCGGGATGCCACATACAAGGAGCCATCAATGGCATCGATCACAATGAAGGAACTGCTCGAAGCGGGCGTTCACTTTGGTCACCAGACCAAGCGCTGGAACCCGAAGATGAAGGAGTATATCTTCGGCGAGCGCAACGGCATTTACATCATCGACCTGCAGAAGACGCTGAAGATGTTTAAGGAAGCGTCGAAGTTTGTGACCGACCTGACGTCGACCGGCAAGCTGATCCTGTTCGTCGGCACCAAGCGCCAGGCACAGGACGCCGTTGCTGAGGAAGCGACCCGCGCAGGCATGCCGTACATCAACAGCCGCTGGCTGGGTGGACTGCTGACGAACTGGGTTACGTGCCAGAAGAGCGTGAAGCGCCTTGCTGAGCTGGATGAGATGGCTGTTGACGGCCGCTTTGAGTTGATGACGAAGAAGGAAGTTATCAAGCTGGAGCGCGAGCGCAAGGCCCTGCATACCAACCTGGCCGGCATCAAGAACATGCGCCGTCTGCCGGACGCGATCTTCGTCATCGATTCAAACAACGAAGCGATTGCTGTGTCGGAAGCACGCAAGCTTGGTATCCCGGTTGTAGCTGTTGTGGATACGAACTGCGATCCTACCGTGGTTGACTATGTCATCCCCGGCAACGATGACGCCCTGCGCGCCATCCGCCTGTTCACGACGAAGATTGCCGACTCGGCCTTCGAGGGTGTGCAGATGATCGGCGACAAGAGCATCCAGACCGAGTACGCCGATGTGACGCCGGTTGCGACCGAGTCGCACTTCCTGGGCGAGGACGAGGACGAGGCACAGGAGAGCAACCCGATTGCAACGACCCCGGCGGAGCAGGCTGAGGCTGAAGAAGAGACCGTTGACCTTGAGGCAGCTCTGGGTGGCGGCATTAAGAAGCAGCCCACCAGCGAGACCGAGGCTGAGCCAGAGCCGGTTGCAGTGGAAGCCGGCGCGTAAGCTTCTCCGCATTACATTAACGGAGAGCGTGGCTGCCGCTAAGGGCACCACGCTCTTTCTGTGTACGAGCAATGTTTCAGAACCGTAAAGGAAACGACGATGGCTACCGAGACCCCTGTGAAGATTGATGCAAAGCTGGTGAAGGAACTCCGCGAAAAGTCCGGCGCGCCGATGGGCGACTGCCTGAAGGCGCTGCAGGAAGCGCAGGGCGACATGGAGAATGCATTCGTGGTGCTGCGCAAGCGCGGCATGGCGTCGGCTGCGAAGAAGGCGTCGCGCTCGACGAACGAAGGCGCTGTGGGCAACTACATCCACGCGGGCGGCAAGATTGGCGTGATGCTTGAGCTGAACTGCGAGAGCGATTTTGTAGCGCGCACGGAAGACTTTCAGGAGCTGCTGCGCGACATCAGCATGCATATCGCCGCAGTCGATCCGCGCTTCATTGCCCGCGATGAAGTGACGGAAGCCGACGTGGAGCGCGAGAAGGAAATCTATCGCGCACAGGCTGCCGCCAGCGGCAAGCCGGCCAACATTATCGAGAAGATGCTCGAAGGCAAGATGGGCAAGTTCTACGAAGAAGTGTGCCTGCTCGACCAGCCGTTCATCAAGGAGCAATCGCAGACGGTGGCGCAGGTGATCGCGAGCAAAGTGGCCAAGCTCGGCGAGAACATTACCGTGCGGCGGTTTGCGCGGTTTAAGATCGGCGATCCGAATGCTACGTTTGCGCAGGCGAAGGCTGTGGCTACGGAAGAAGCTGCTTCGTAGTACGTTGCTTGTAGGTGGATTAGGCGGCCCGGCGATTGCCGGGCCGTTTTGTGTAGAGGAACATGAAAACGCAGGACAGGCAGCGCATCGTGGAAGATGAGTCCACGCGAGTCGGCAGGCGTTTGGCGAAAGCCTTTGATGTGCCTGAAGAGGATGAAGACGGAATCGATTCGCTCATTCGCCGCTTCGTGGTAGATCGTGAGCGAGTAATCCTTTGGGATCTTATGATCTTCTGGCGAGAGGAAACGATGCGTTGTCTCAATGCGGAAGCGCACTTTTCCGCGATGATTTCTTCCGTTTCATTGAACGAGGCCATGCTTTCGTTGATGTGTCTCATGCATAAGGACGAGGTCGTTGAAACCTCACAGTTTCGTCAATCGACTAAAAAGGATCCAGAAGAAAGCATAAGCTCCGTTCTTCAAAGGTGGACCTTAAAGCAGCTGATCAATGTTGCTTCCCAGCTGAAGTGGCTTCCGGCTAGTTTGATCGATAGTGCAACTAAGGACGAGCTGGAAAACGCATTTGAAGAAATATTGAGCGCTCCGATTCCTGGGGAATTCTTCGCCGGAGCAGCGGCAGGGAAGACAGCGCTCCAGCAAGACGCGGGACTAGCGATGCTTAGACTTACACAGGATTTGCGTAACTATGTACATCCGAGTCGTTGGATGGAGCGCCAGTCTTCTATGGAGCCGGCTAGCTTTACCCACTGGTGTCGCATTGCCACGAAGTTATCCAACGAGGTGCATGCAGCCCTTATCTTTCGCAACTCAGAACTGGCAGCTATTCAAAGGGAAAGGAGCTCAACGCATTCATGCAACTTGTGAATGGCATGTCTCCTGAACGCTTCACCGCCTTTATTGAGACGACACGTCTTGTGTTTTCGGAGACGGTTGGAATGAAGATCGAACCGGACTTTGGCATCAATGACATATTGGTTATGTTCACAAAGCCAGACATTAATCGAGCCGAGTAACTCACCAAGTGGTGATAACAGTCGCAGAAAGCATTTCTTGAATCGTGGCCGCTAATTCCACAGATGCCTCGTACGGCAGCAGGTGTGCGGCGTTCTTGATGATGTGGAGTTTGCCGCCGGTATGTTGCACGATTGGAAGGGTGTGCTTGATTTGGAAGTCGAGTGGGATGGCTTGGTCGTGTTCGCCGACGATGAGATCGGTCGGTACGCGTAAGTCGGTGATGCGGTTTGACCAGTCCTCGCGGGCGCCGGATTGGGGCCAGGCTGTCCATGCGGCTGGGTTGGTGCGTTGCACGTCTTCGAAGGCGGTGAGGTAGTCCTGCTTTGTGAGCGCGCTGTATGCGCCGCCTGTGACGAAGGCTTCGATGCGTTCGCCGGTTGTGTTGGCGAGTGTCATGGTTTCGCGGGTGGCTTCGGTCATCGGCTCGGGCTGCAGGGGCGATGGCGCAATGAGGATGAGACGCTGCAGGTTTTGCGGCGGCTCTGCGGCTACAACCATGCTGACTTTGCCGCTCATGGAGTGGGCAATGAGCGTGACTGGCGATGGTGTGAAGGAGCGTACGAGTTCGTCTACGTGCGCGGCCATTTCGCTGACGGTGTAGCCGGGGATGTGTGCGGCGTCGCCGAAGCCGGGCATGTCCGCAGCGATGCAGCGATGGCCTGCTGAGAGCAGAGCAATGACATGCTCCCACTCGCGTTGGGAGCTGCCGAAGAAGTGCAGGAAGACGAGAACGTGGTCGCTGGAACCGTGTTCGGCGTAAGGAAGCATGGGGCATAGGACGTTCAGGCGGCGGTACAAGATTGCTGATCAACCTTCGTCATGCGCGATTCGTCTTCGTTGCGGGCACATCATTGCGAGCAGACCAGGCTTGCCGCGTGGTCAACATCCCGTTCTACAGCTCCTGTCCTAAGCGGATGAGGATGCGTCATCGTGCATCTGACAGCCTGATTATGAGCCACGTGACTTTGCCCATCCTGCTGGACCCTGCCGTGTCGGAGCGGACATCGGCTGCGACACGGCGCGTGCTTGAAGAGCGCGCCAGGCCTGTGGTTGATGCGCCGCGTTTCTTTTCGACCGATCTGTACGCGATGCTGCAGCAGGTGGTGCATGCGGTGCTGCCGCAGGGTGCGACCGGTACCCATGTAGACATTGCCGCGGCCATTGACAAGCGGCTTGCCGATGGCAAAGGCAGCGGATGGCGCTTTGCCGATCTGCCCGCGGACGGTGAGGCGTACGTGCGCGGTTTGACAGTGTTAACCGCGCTGTTGAAGCAGACGCCGATGAAGCTGTTTGAGCGGATGTCATCGTCCGCCCAGGAAGAGTATCTACGCCGTGTTGCGTATGGCGATGTGGATGAGCCGGCAGGATTTGCGTTGTCGAAGTGGCTGCTGATGGTAAAGACCGATGCGGTGAAAGCATGGCTGTCGCATCCTGCTGCGATGGAGACGATTGGGTATTACGGCTTTGCGGATGGTGCGACCGGCATGACCCATGGGCCGACGGTTGCTGAGGGCTGGCAGGCGATCACACCGAACGAGGCATTGCCGTTTGAGACGCAGCACGCCAGCGAGTCAGCGAGCCAGCACGTCAGAAGGGTTATGCCTCGGGACAGTTCCGGTGTCGTCCTATGATGAAGCTTGCTGAGATGCGGCGGTTTGCATGTGATGAGGTTGTGGACGCGGTTGTGATCGGCACAGGGGCGGGCGGAGCTCCGCTGCTGTGGCGGTTGGCGCGGGCTGGGTTGAAGGTGGTCGCCCTGGAGGCCGGGCCATGGTTTGAGCATCCTGCCGAAGAGTTCCCGACCGACGAAGCTGCCGCTGCCATCTATTGGCTTGATGAGCGCATTTCGGGCGGCGCCGATGCCACCGCGTTTGGTGCGAACAACAGTGGCATGGGTGTGGGTGGCAGCACGCTGCACTGGGGAGCGTATGCGCCGCGGCCGGATGCGCGGGATCTGAAGCTGCTGAGCAACGATGGTGTTGCGGTGGACTGGTCGGTGTCGTTGGAGGCGTTGACGCCTTATTTTGAAGAGGTCGAGGCGTTCCTGGGAGTAAGTGGACCGGCGAGTTATCCGTGGGATCCTTCGAGGCGTTATCCGCTGCCTTCACTGCCGCTGAACAGCTCGGCTGTGCTGATGGCTGCGGGGTGCGAGGCGCTTGGTATTCGCACCGCGCCGGCGCCGATTGCCGCTGTGTCGCAGGCATACTCAAGGCCGGAGTACGGTACGCGGAATGCGTGTACGAATCGTGGGTACTGCCACCAAGGATGCCGCAACGGCGCAAAGGCGAGCATGGATGTGACCTATCTGCCTGCTGCGTTGCATGCTGGAGCTGAGATACGGGAAGAGTGCTTTGTACATGGCGTGGAACGGGACTCATCCGGCTTGATCGCGGCTGTGCTGTACACGGATAAGAACGGTGTTGAGCAGCGGCAGAAGACGGCACATGTGTTTTTGTGTGCGGGTGGTGTGGAGACGCCGCGGCAGTTGCTGCACTGGGGCGTTGCGAACTCAAGCGGCATGGTGGGGCGCAACTTTATGGCGCATATCTCCACGCAGGTGTGGGCGACCATGAATGCGGAGACGCGGCCATACAAGGGCTTTCCGGCGTCGCTGATCACCGAAGACTTTATGCGCGCGAAAGATGCTGACTTCGCAGGTGGGTATCTGCTGCAGAGTTATGGCATTTTGCCACTGGCGTGGGCGGAGCAGGTGGTGCGGGGACGCGATCTTATTGGGCAGGCGCTGGTGGACTATCTGATGCAGTACAACCGTGTTGCCGGCATTGGCATGAATGGCGACACGCTGCCGAACATGGAGAATCGCGTGACGCTGAGCGACGAAACTGATGTGCGCGGGCTGCCGAAGCCGATGATCACGTTTTCGCTGTCAGAGAATGAGAAGAAGATGAGTGATCATGCTGAGGCAAACATGCGGCGTATTTTGATGGCTGCGGGTGGGGCGGATCTGTGGAGCTCGCAGCGGACCGCGCACACGGTGGGCACGTGCCGGATGGGCAACGACGCTGCGGAGTCAGTGGTTGATCCGTACGGGCGCAGTTGGGATGTTGGGAATTTGTACCTTGCCGATAACTCTGTGTTTCCGACGTCGCTTGCGGCAAACCCGGCGCTGACGATTATGGCGTTGTCGTTGCGGACCGCGGATGCGTTTCTCGACGGAAATGCTTAAACGCAAGCGCGAAGGACCGCTAAGGGTTACGCGAAGGGCGCGATGACGAAGTTAGAACCACGTGTGAAGAGTAAGAAGCAGGAAGCTTCGGCGGTGCCCTGGGCGGCGTTGCTGCGTGAGGCCAAGAAGCGGTTTGGCATTGCCAAGCTGCGGTCTGCCCAGCGCGAGGTGCTGGAGAGTGTGTTTGCCGGGCGGGATACGTTGGCGATTATGCCGACGGGCGCGGGCAAGTCTCTTACCTACCAGATGCCTGCGCTGTTCCTGCCGCACACGGTGGTTGTCGTATCTCCATTGATTGCGCTCATGCAGGATCAGCAGGCGAAGGCGGCTGGCGCGGATATTGCGGTGACGAAGATTGATTCGACGCTGACGAAGGCGCAGCGCGACGAGGCCGATGATGCGTTGCGGCACGGCATTCCGAAGCTGTTGTATGTGACGCCGGAGCGGTTGGAGAATCGCGAGTTTGTTGCTGAGTTGAAGGCTGCGGGCGTGTCGCTGTTTGTGGTGGATGAGGCGCACACGATTGCGCAATGGGGTCATGATTTCCGGCCTGCCTATCTTGGCCTGCGGTATGCGCGTGCGGCGTTGGGTGACCCGCCGGTGCTGGCGTTGACGGCTACCGCGACAGAAGACGTGACGCACGAGATCCTTGAGCAGCTGGATGCCAAGGGCGCCGTGGTGATCAACGCCGGTAGCGAGCGCACGAACATCTTCTTCGCGGTTCATCCGACGGTGAATGCAGACGCGAAGTTGTCGCGTCTGCAGGCGATGCTTGCGGAGGAAGACGGCAGCGGCATTGTGTACACGGCTTCCGTACGGTCCGCGGAGGAGTTGTACGAGCGGTTCAAGGATGCTGGGATTGCAGTGCAGCGGTACCACGGCAAGATGCGTGTGCGTGATCGCGAGCACGCGCAAGCCGAGTTTATGGCCGACGCGTGCAAGGTGATGGTGGCGACGAAGGCGTTTGGGCTGGGTATCGATAAGCCTAATATTCGCTGGGTGTTTCACTACGAGTTTCCGGATTCGCTGGAGACGTACTACCAGGAGGCTGGGCGGGCTGGGCGCGATGGTTTGCCGTCGAAGGCTGCGCTGCTGTTTCGCGTGGAGGACCGGCGCATTCAGAGTTATTTTTCGGCCGGCCGGTATCCCAAGCGCGAGGATTTGCGGAAGGTGCTCGATGGGTTGTCGGCGAAGGAGCCGGTGGCGGCTGCGGAGTTGGCGAAGCGGGCGAATGTTGGTCAGCGGCGGTCGCAAGTTATCCTGTATCTGCTGCGAGAAGCGAACGCCGTACGGCGAGTGAAGGGTGGGTATGTGCTGCGGCACGATGAGCCCATTACCGATGCGCATGTGGAGGCATTACTTGGCGAGTATGTGAGCCGCGCGGGCAGCGATCGCAGCCGGCTGGACACGATGATGCGCTATGCGGAGACGGTGACGTGCCGGCGGCAGGTGTTTCGTGCGTACTTTCATGAGCCGCTTGGCGAGCCGTGTGGGAATTGCGATAACTGCGCGAGTGGCGCAGCGAAACAGATCGATGCCGTGGAGCTGCATGCGGCGCAGGATGAGGCCGGCGTGACACGTGTCGAGACGCTGGCTGGAACGATTGTCACGACGGCTCCAGAAACGTTGCCGCAGCCGGAAGCAGTTCCTGCATTTGCCGTGGGCGATGCAGTCGCGCATGCGCAGTTTGGCTTGGGCGTAGTGCTTGAGGCGGACGCCGAGAGAGCTGAGGTGCGGTTCAAGCAGGGCGGCAAGCGACGGTTGCAGGTTGGATTTCTCCGTGTGGTCGCAGACGCGGGAGAAGCTGCTTGACGGTGCAGCTCGCCGAATGGACGCTTGCAACGTATGTCGCTACTTGTTGCTCCGGAGAGCCTAGCCACTCCGCCATGCGATACTGTGGCTGGTGAAATACAAGCGAGTCCTCCTCAAGATTTCGGGCGAAGCGCTGGCTGCGGGCCGGGGTTTCGGCATTGATGCCATTTTTGTAAGCCGTGTAGCGGAAGAGATCGTCGACCTTGCGAAGGGCGGCTGCGAAGTCGCCGTTGTGGTTGGCGGCGGTAACTTTTTCCGCGGCGTGGCCGAGCAGGCCATCCATATGGACCGCGTCGCGGCCGATCACATGGGCATGTTGTCCACCGTGATTAATGCGATTGCCATGCAGGATGCCATTGAGAAGCAGGGCGTGCAGTGCCGCGTGATGAGCGCGATCGAGATGCATGAGGTGGCGGAGCCGTATATTCGGCGGCGTGCGATCCGGCATCTGGAAAAAGGCCGCGTGGTGATTTTTGGCGCGGGCACTGGCAATCCTTATTTTTCAACGGATACCGCTGCTGCGTTGCGCGCGATGGAGATTCGTGCGGATGTGCTGTTGAAGGCGACCTCGGTGGACGGCATTTACACGGCCGATCCCAAAAAAGATCCTGAAGCTACGATGTTCAAGACGATCACGTACATGGATATTATTCGCAAGGGATTGCGCGTGATGGATACGTCCGCTGTGTCGTTGTGCAGCGACAACAACATGCCGATGATCATTTTCTCGATGCGCGAGCAGGGCAATATCGTGCGGGTGGTGGGCGGCGAAACGCTCGGCACGCTCGTTACTCCATAAGCATGCCGGAATCCGTCGTAACTACTGCTGTAGCCCCTGAACGCAAGCCGCCGCTGCCGGGGCTTACCGGTGTGCGCACGTTTCTAGCGATCGGCATCATGTTCTTCCACTTCACGCCGCCGCTGCCGACCTGGTTACAGCCGCTCGTGGGCGCGGGTTTTACCTACATCAGTTTCTTCCTGCTCATCAGCGGGTTTGTGCTGGCATACAACTATGCCCATCGCGCGGACACGCTGAAGCCGGGCAAATTTTATGCAGCGCGGCTATCGCGGCTGTATCCGGTCTACCTGCTGTCGTTGATCGTGTCGCTGAGCATGCTGCATGCCGAGTGGACGATGCGCGCGTGGCCGGAGTTTTGGCGTGGCGCGATCCTGACGCCGCTGTTGCTGCAGGGCTGGAGCCCAACGCTGGCGACCTTCTGGAATACGGTCGCGTGGACATTGGCGACGGAAGCGATGCTGTACCTGGCGTTCCCGCACTTCATCCGCATGAAGTTCTGGCCTACGCAGCCAAGAAAACTGCTGCTGCTCTTCGGTGCGTTCTGGCTGCTTGAGTTGGTGATTCCAACGCTCTACCTTGTACTAAATCCGGACGGCCTGCACACCATTGATCGCTATTCGTCGGCCTACTGGTTGCGTGCGCTGAAGTACACACCGATCCCGTTTGTGCCGATCTTTCTCGCCGGCATAACGCTGGGGCGTCTGCATGCCGCGGTGCACGTGAGTGATCGCGCGAAGCTATGGATGACGCTGGCCGCGCTTGGCGGCGTGTTGCTCGCCTTTTACGTGCTGGTGCCGCGCGTGCCGTATGTGATGCTGCATGGCGGTTTGCTGACGCCGGTATTCGCGCTGTTGGTGATGGGGCTGACAGGCGCGCACTGGATCTCAAGGGTGCTGGGTTGGGGGCCGATTGCAGAGTTTGGCCGTGCCAGCCTGTGCCTGTACCTGCTGCACTTTAATACGTGGATCACGATGCATGAGTACCACCTGCCGGAGCGGCTGCATGTGACGGCGCTGGAGCCGTGGTTCTCGTACTGCTTCATCCTGGCGTTTGCGTACGCGGCGTACCGGCTGGTGGAGCATCCGGCGCAGAAGTGGATTTTGACGCATTGGGTGCACAGGACGCCGGCGTCGCAGGCTGTGAGCGCTCCGCTTGGCTAGTGGAAGCTGTACGGTTTTTTGCATCAGATGTGGTTCATTCACCTTCTTAACCAACATGAATTCGTCCAGCCGAATTGCGCCTGTACGCGTTTCTTCCATTGGTGCGACGGCCTTTCCTCTGTCATACTAAGGGCGTAACCCTTTCAAAACTTTGTTCAGAAGCAGCGCTGCACGCCCCGCCGTTTCTTCTCATCCGTGTACGCGTTTGTGTCGTTACTTGTGACCGCCGCTGGAGGGCTTTCCAGTCGGCAGGAGTAAAGAAGGAGCCAGTTCTTCGATGTCGATGACCCGCCGTAATTTCTTGATGCGCGTCGGCCAGGCCGGCGGATATTCCGCAACGTTTGCGACCATGCAGGCGCTGGGCATGTTTCCCATGAAAGCCGTTGCTCAGGAGGCGATTACCGCCGCGCCGGGCATTGGCAAAGGTGTAAGCGTTGTTGTTGCGGGCGGCGGTGTTGCCGGTCTTACGACAGCCTACGAACTGCGCAAGCTTGGCTATACCGTGACGCTGCTTGAGGCACGTAACCGCCCAGGCGGACGTAACTGGAGCGCACGCAACGGCACTGAGATCGAGTTCATTGAGGGCACCAAGCAGACCTGTACGTGGGAGGAGGGCAATTACCAGAACCTCGGCCCGGGACGTCTGCCGTCTGTCCATACGACGATTCTTGGCTACTGCCGTGAGCTCGGCGTGCCGCTTGAAGTGGAGATCAATACCTCGCGCTCGACCATTCTTCAGAACGACGACGCGAACGGCGGTCAGCCGGTGGTGCAGCGGAAGGCGATCAACGATGCTCGCGGTCACGTGAGTGAGCTACTGGCCAAATCGATCAAGGGTGGCGCGCTGGATGCTGATCTGACCAAGGAAGACAAGGATCGCATGGTGTCGTTCCTGCGGACCTACGGCCCGCTTGGGTTGGACGGTAAGTACCACGGATCGGACCGCGCCGGCTTCAAGCAGTATCCGGGCGCGGCAAACCAGGTGCCCATCAACCAGGATCCGATGGACATGCACACGCTGCTGGACGCGAACTTCTGGGCCGGCATGCTGTACGAAGAGGCGTGGGACTGGCAGGCGACGATGATGCAGCCGGTGGGCGGCATGGATCGCATTCCGTATGCGTTTGCACGCGAGCTGGATAAGACCAAGACGATCATCTACAACGCGCCCGTCACGAGCTTCAAGCGGACAGGCGCGGAAAAGGGCGTTGAAGTCACCTACATGCAGAAGGGTGTCGAGAAGACCATCAAGGCCGATTACATGGTGAATGCCATGCCGTTGCCCATCATCAAGAAGATGAAGCAGGATCTGTCGCCTGCGTACATGGAATCGATCAACGGCGCCACCTACGCGAACAGCTACAAGCTGGCATGGGAGTCGCGCCGCTTCTGGGAGCAGGACTACCAGATTTACGGTGGTCTCTCGTTCCGCGCGCCGGGACCGACGACGGTTATCTGGTATCCGTCGGCCAAGCTGATGGCGCCGAAGGGCATTCTTGTGACGGGTTACGAGGATGAGTTGAACTGGGGCTGGGAGAAGCTGAGCATGGAGGAGAAGTTCGCCACTGCGAAGAAGCAGCTGGAGAAGATTCATCCAGGCCACAGCCAGGAACTGACCAAGCCGATTATCTGCATGTGGCGCCACATTCCGTACAACGAAGGCTCGTGGATTCGCAGCTACGGCGGTGGCGACAAGGGCTACCAGACACTGCTGCAGCCGGATGGCCCGATCTTCTTTGCGGGCGATCACACGACGCACGTGGTGGGTTGGCAGGAGGGCGCCGCACTGAGCGGACGCCGCGCCGCCCAGATCGTCAGCGACAAGGTGAAGGCGTCCAAGGCCTAATTTCAGCAACGCAGTACAGCCGAGGCTGCGGCCTCAGGAGAAGATGATGACGTTTAAGCAGAGCATTCTTGCAGGGGCGCTGATGGTGGCCGGCGTTGCCGGCCACGCGCAGGTGATGGTCAAGCACATTCAGCCGAACGAGAAGTCGCCCATTGCGACGGCGGTTTGGGCAGGCGACACGCTGTACGTGAGCGGCACGCTGGCCGACCCGGTTACACCGGCGGATGCAGCCAAGGGCACACCGGCTGATTACGGCGACACCAAGACGCAGACCTTCAGCATTCTGACCAAGGTCCAGAAGATTCTGCAGTCGCAGGGGTTGGACATGAAGGACGTGGTGAAGGTGACCGTGTTCCTGGCAGCCGACCCGAAGCTGGGCAAGATCGACTTCCCGGGCCTGCAGGAGAGCTTCACAAAGTTTTTCGGCACGACGAAGCAGCCGAATAAGCCGGCACGTTCGGCTTTTCAGGTAGCGAACCTTGTTGGACCGGGCTATCTGCTTGAGATCGAGATGATTGCCGTAAAGGGTAAATAAAGCTCCGTGCCCCCACGCGGGTGCGTTGAGGGAGGCCGGCAGATTGCAGCTGCCGGCCTTTCGTATTTGGTATAAAGGCGGAACGTTTGGGTCAAAAGCGGAAGGCGAAGGGAGCAAAGAGTTATGGGATGTCTTTGGCGCGCTTTGTAAAACCCAGGAGCCTTTCGTGTTCTGGTTTTGCATCGCCATTGCTGCCGTGGCATCCAAAGAGGGACTGGCTTGATCGGAGTTCGCAAGCCGCATACACTGTATTTGAGTTCTGAAGGAGATTCGCCATGGCGACTGCTGTAACCACGCCTGAAATTGTGACCGCACCTGAGGTTATTACTGCTGCTCCGACGCAGCCGGTGAACCTGACGCCCTCAGCGCAGGCCAAGGTGAAGGAAATCATGGCAACGCAGGATCCGCTCCCGGCCGGTCTCCGCATCGGCGTGGTGGGTGGCGGCTGCTCGGGTTTCCAGTACTCCATGAGCTTTGAAAATCAGCAGGGCATGATGGACAAAGTTGTCCGTTTCGACGACCTGAAGGTCTTTGTGGACGCGACCAGCGCCATGTACCTGAATGGCTGCACCGTGGACTACGTGGAGACACTTGAAGCCGCCGGCTTCAAGTTCGAGAATCCCCAGGTAAAGAGCACCTGCGGCTGCGGATCTTCGTTCTCGGTGTAATTGGGTTTCTTGGCAAGATGAAAAGGCCCGTGCAAGCGGGCCTTTTCGCGTGTGCCAAAGCGATTCGTTACTGCGGTTGTGCGAGACTTCGTTTGAAGCGGCGGAAGAGTTCTTCGCGGTCGATCTGGATGTCTGTGCCGGAACCGTTAGCGTGAGGTCGCCCGTCCACCGCTTCTCGCCATCCTGGCAGATCAAGACTTCTTCTGAATCGGGATTGAAGATCCAGACGCAGCGCACGCCCATTGCCATGTAGTCTTCCACGCGAATCAGAATGCGCTTGAGAGTGTCTTCGGGTGAAAGGACTTCCACGCAGAGCAAAGGGGCGGTACGCACGATACGGTGTGCGGGCTGATCGGCAGACAAGACAAGGATGTCAGGCACACGGTATCGATCTTCTTTTACCTGCAGGCGGCAGTCCGGGTACGTGAGGATGTTCCACTCCTCCTCATGTATACCCAGCATCATGCCCAAAATTTGCAGTAATCGACTGTGTTCGACTTCACCCACGTTTCGATCTTCCAGATGGCCGTCTATGTACTCCATATCCGGCCTGTACACAGTGCGGAGGTATTCCTCGACCGGAACATACAGTTCGTTTGGCCGGAGGTAGTAGCCACAAGGAGACGTCGGAATCTGGGCTGCGGTCGCCATATGAGAACAAGTATGCGCCCGTCTTGGGCGGTGTTCAACGGAATGCGGTGCTGGCCCGTCTAAAATGATGCAGACCTGCGGATGACGGAATTTACTGTAAAACTCGGCGACGAGCGCGGACGCGTGCAGGAACAGACGCATCCTGCGGCCAGTGCCGAGGAGTTGCGCGCGCGGTTTGTGCAGGCCGGGTACCTCGTCTATTCGGTAAAGGCGCGGAACGCGCTGGGCGGCGGCACGAAGAAGAAGGTGAAGCTGCAGAGCTTCCTGGTCTTCAATCAGCAGTTCGTCACGCTGATTCGGGCGGGTCTGCCCATTCCCGGGTCGCTGGAGTTGCTGGCGCGGCGGCAAAAGGATGACAACTTCAAGGCGCAGCTGGTGAACGTTGCCGCGCGCGTTAAGACGGGCGAGTCGCTGTCGGGCGCGTTCGATGCTCAGGGTGGCTTTCCGCTGATTTTTACGACGACACTGTTGGCGGGTGAGCGCTCGGGCAATCTTGAGGAAGTGTTGCAGCGGTACACGGACTTTCAGCGGGTGTCGCTAACGGTAACGAAGAAGCTGAAGAGTGCACTGGTGTATCCGGCGTTGCTGATTTCCATGGTGATCGGTGTCTTCATCTTCCTTATTTCGTTTGTGGTGCCTCGCTTTGCGCAGTTGTATGACCAGTTGAATGCGCCGCTACCGGCAATCACGTTGTTTCTGCTGGACATTGGTAATGGAGCGCAGAAGTATGGGCTGTATGTGCTGCCGGTGGTGCTAATTGCCGGTTACCTGGTGTATCGCTACGGGAAGACCGATGCGGGCGCGACGCTGATGGACCGCATTCGGCTGGCAATTCCGGTCATGGGTACGATCTGGCTGAAGTACCAGGTGGCGTTGTTCTCGCGCACGCTCTCAACGCTGCTGACGGGCGGGCTGCCGCTGGTGCCATCGCTGGAGACGGCGGCGCGCTCGATCTCGTCGCGGCAGGTGTCGAACGCAGTGTTTTCGTCGGTTACGCAAGTGCGTGAGGGGCAGCGGCTGAGCTCGGCGCTTGAGGGCACGCGGGTGTTCCCGGAGCTTGCCATCGAGATGATTGAAGTGGGCGAATCGACCGGTGCGCTGCCGACGATGCTGAACTCCGTGGGTGGCTTCTTCGAGGAGGATGTTGAGACGTCGATGGCCGCGTTGCTCAGCCTGATTGAGCCGGCGCTAATGATTGTGATGGGCGTGGTTGTCGCCGGCATTTTGCTATCGCTCTACCTGCCGATTCTGCAGCTAGGCGCCGGCGGGATCAATGGTGCAGGGCCGGGCCAGTAATGGGGCGATACATTTCACCGAAGTTTAGGAGTAACAGACATGGCTTCACCCCTTGCAATCCCGATTGCCAATCCTGAGTTGAACGAGACCGAGCGCGCGCAGCTGATGGCGCGCCGCTATCATGCGGAGTTTATCGACTTGCGTGACTTCAAGATTCAGCATGAGCTGGTGAAGTCGGTGCCGGTGGAACTGATGTTCCGCTACAACTTCATCCCGCTGGAGCAGGCTGGAGACCGGCTCGTTATTGCGGTGAGTGATCCGTCGCGGCTGATGGTGCTGGACGAGATCAGCGGCCTGTTGGGCACGCGTTTGTCCGTCCGTGTGGCGACACTTTCGCAGATCACGGATCTGCTGAAGAAGACGGAGCAGTCGCAGCGCGTTCTGGAAGAGGCGACCGAGGGGCTAACCTTCGATGTGTTGAGCGCGGACGATAACCCGGACGAGAACATTTCAATTGAGCGGCTGACGAGCGAGGACGATATTTCGCCCATCATCCGTCTCGTTGATACGACGATTTTCAGCGCGCTTGAGCGGCGCGCTTCCGACATCCACCTTGAGACCTATGATGATTCGTTGCTGGTGAAGTACCGCATTGACGGTGTGCTGCAGCAGGCCATGGCGCCCATCGCGCGCGAGCATCACCAGACGATCCTGTCGCGTATCAAGGTCATGAGCGAGCTGGATATTTCCGAACGACGTGTGCCGCAGGACGGGCGTTTTCGTGTGCGGTACAAAGGCCGCCTGATCGACTTTCGCGTCTCCATTATGCCGACCGTGCATGGTGAAAATGCTGTGCTGCGCGTGCTGGATAAAGAGAGCATGAGCGAGAAGTTCAAGAAGCTGTCGTTGGATGTTGTCGGCTTTGGTGCGGAGGATTTGCGGCGGTTTCGGAAGTACATCAAGGAGCCGTACGGCATGGTGCTGGTGACAGGGCCTACTGGTTCGGGTAAGACGACGACGCTGTATGCCGCGCTGAATGAGATCAAGAGTGAAGAAGACAAGATCATCACCATTGAGGACCCGGTCGAGTACCAGATTCGCGGCATCACGCAAATCCCAGTGAATGAGAAGAAGGGACTGACGTTTGCGCGTGGTCTGCGGTCGATTCTGCGGCACGACCCGGACAAGATCCTGGTGGGTGAGATCCGTGATGCGGAGACGGCGCAGATTGCCATCAACTCCGCGCTTACGGGCCACCTTGTGTTCACGACGGTGCATGCAAACAATGTGGTGGATGTGCTTGGACGCTTCCTGAACATGGGCGTGGAGCCGTATAACTTTGTGTCGGCGTTGAACTGCATTTTGGCGCAACGGTTGGTGCGGCAAATCTGTGATTTCTGCGCGACGACGCGCACCTATACCGATGAAGAGATGGTGGTGAATGGGCTAAATCCCAATGACTGGCAGGGCTTCCGCTTCCGCGAAGGCACGGGCTGCATTGAGTGTGCCGGTACCGGATATCGTGGACGTTCGGCGATTCATGAACTGCTCGAACTCGACGACGAGGTACGCGAATTGCTGCTGGATAAGAAGCCCGGGAGCGAGATTCGCCGCAAGGCGAAGGAGAAGGGCATGTTGTTCCTGCGTGATTCAGCCCTGGAGCGCGTGCGAGCGGGCATTACAACGCTGCACGAGATCAACAAGGTGACCTTCATCGAGGCAGGGCGCTGATGAGGGGCGCTGTCGCGTTGGGTCTGATAATGCTGCCGGCATCGTGCGCTCTCGCACAGAGTTCGCCGATGGGATTGTGGCGCCTGACGGACTTCAGGATGGATGACGTGCCGAAGGAATTCCGCGCACGCGACAAACCTGCGCAGACCGCGTTTCTGCGCATGATGCCGGACGGCAGGCTGCTGTATGTGTACAGCACGCAGGATGGCACATGGGACATCAGGCCTGGGGCGCCCTTGACGCCAAAAGGCGGCTGGAACGTGTGGCGCGGCACGTGGAGTATGTGCGGCAAGAACATCTGCATGGACCGAGTGCTGATTTATAGCGACGCTGCGAACGCGGCAGGTCAAAGCAAGCCATTCGTGTGTACGGTGCGGGCTGACCGCATTACCGCCGACTGGCGTGGTGACAAGATGACCGTGCTGCCCAATGTTCAGAACGGCATGCGAAGCCATGAAGAGTCTCTGAGGCGTAACAAAGATAGCGAGGACTTCGACAAAGTATTCGGCAAATACCTGTTGGCGGACAGCAAGCCGACGCAGATCGATGACCGCTGCGGTCCTGCGGGCGCACCTGCTTCGAGCACGGCGACTGCCGTTCCGCCCGGCTTAACGACCGCTCCTGCCGGCGTAACGACCACGCCTGCGTCCACTCCCGAGGCTCATGGCAGCCGTGTCGAGGAATGGCTGCGTACTCATCCGAAATGAATACTTCCGGCGCAGTGGATCCTGTCGGCCTGATGGTTGGCTATACCGCGTGGGCGGGTGCGATCGTGTTGCAACGCTGTGGTGAGCTGACCGATGAGCAGATGCACCGCGATCTTGGCGGCTCGCAAGGATCGTTGTTGAATCTGCTACGGCATGTCTACGATGCGGAGCAGGGCTGGCTGCAGATGCTGCGCGAGCGCACAGTACCGCCGTTCGACCAGCTGGGAGGCGACACGATCGGCGATGCACCGGAGACACTTGCCGGCTTGAAGGAGGCGTGGCCGAAGGTTTGGTCAGGGTGGTTGTCGTGGTTTGAGTCCCTTACTCCCGATGATCTTGCACAGCCGATCGTGTCAGCATTACCCGGTGGCAGACCGGTCAGCCTGACTCTGGGTGAATTCACGCTGCATGCGCTGAATCACTCCACGCTGCACCGCGGACAGATGGTGACGATGCTGCGCATGCTTGGCGCGCCGTGCCGCAATGTAGACATGATGGGGTACCTGGTTCGACGAAAGGCTGCCGGATGAATACAGGGTCAACACTGTTCCGGCTTGGGGCCGATCGCGAGCGGCGTGCTATCGGCGGGGTCCAAGACCCGTCTCAAGCATGTAGTCTTAAGTAGCCCCGCTGCATGCCATCGCTGCTCCCCAAATCGACGGTCCAGGCGCGTCCCCGCATTGCGGTGGAGGTGCGTCCGGAAGGCGTGTACGCCGCGCGCGCGGATGACGCCGCGGGTTTGCTGGCTCAAACGGCTTCAGCGGTATTGCCGGCGGGCGCGGTGGTGCCGTCGTTGCGTGTGGGCAATGTGGTGGATCGCATTGCGGTGATTGCCGCGTTGAAGAAGACATTGGGCATGGTGCAGCTTGGTAAGAGCCGCGATGTAACGCTCATTGTGCCGGATACGGCTGTTCGCGTTCTGTTGCTGGATTTCGATGAACTGCCTTCCAAGGCCGACGAAGCGCTGCCGGTGCTGCGTTTCCGGCTGGCAAAGCTGCTGCCGTTTCCGCCGGACCAGGCGCAGGTGAGCTACCAGGTGATGAGCCGCCATGCGATGGTGCTGCAGGTGCTTGTTGTCGCGATGCCGAATGAGGTGCTGGCGGAATATGAATCTGCCGTGCGCGAAGCGGGATTTGAGCCTGGCGCTGTTTTGCCGAGCACGCTGGCTGTTGCCGCTGCCCTGGATGATGCCGCTCAGACCGCGACCCTGCTGGTGAATGCGAACGAATTCGCCGCGACAACGGCGATACTACGGCGAGGGGAGTTGCTTTTACACAGGACGCTCGAGTTGAAGGCGTCGGCCATGGCAGAGGCTGCGGCCGGTGTCGCCATGGAACCTGCGAACATTGCCGTGCGTGACGAAATGGGTGTGGGTAGAGAGGTCTCCGTAGCCGAGATGGTGCAGGTGAGCGTGCTTTCCGATGCGGCTGAGCCGGACCGCGCGTCGCTGGAATTGCTGCAGGCGATCTCGGTCGCGGCGGCGTATTACGAGGACTCGCTTTCGGTCGCGCCGACGGACGTGCTGACGGCGGGTACGCTGGCGGCGCACGCATTGGAGGAGATGATTCGTGATTCAGGCATGACGGCGCACGACGTTCTCCGGGCAGCGGATGTGCCGGCGGGCACAGGTATTTCGCTGGGCCTGCTGGCCGGGCTGCGGGGAGCATTGAAGAGCTAGCGTGCGCATCTCCATCAATCTCGCAACACGGCCATATGTTGAGCTGGACCGGCTGCTCAAGCAGCTGCGCATCGCCCTGGGAGTGCTTGCGGTGCTGGCGATTGCGCTCGGCGTGTGGCTGCACTCCATGTCGGCACGCGCGCAGGAGCAGCAACGGCAGGTGGATGCACTGAATGCCCAGGCGGCCAGGCTGGCGAGTGAGCGCGCGGCCAATCAGGCTCGCCTGCGGCAGCCGGTGAATGCCGCAACGCTGAGCCGCAATCAATTTTTGAATACTCTGTTTGCTCGCAAGAGCTTTTCGTGGACTGCCGTGCTGATGGACCTGGAAGAGGTGTTGCCGGCAGGTGTGCAGGTGTCGGCGATTGAGCCGATTCTCACGCCATCGGGTGAAGTGACCATCCGTCTCCGCGTGCTGGGCGATCGCGACCGAACGGTGCTGCTGGTCAGAAACCTGGAGCAGTCGAAGCGGTTTATCTCGCCGCAGCTGGCGGGCGAGGCACAGCAGACAGCAGAGAAAAAGGGCCAGCAGACCATTGGTGCGAATGGCTTACCGCAGTTGACGGTAGCGACCGGTGTGGCCGGCCTGCCGCCTGTTGCTGGTGTGGAGTTTGAAATCGTGTCGGGCTATAACCCGCTACAGCCGCGCGTGCGCGAGAAGGTGGCGGCGCATACCAAGCCCGCGAAGGATGCCGCCGAGAGCGGCGACGGCAAGGGGGCTGCGCGATGAGGCTCCCTTCCGGAGTGACCGTCCCGGATGAGCGCCGCACACAGGTCGAAGCACGGCTGCGTGGGCTGGCGTCGACCCTGAACCTGCATGTTGCGGGTGTGGTTTTGCTGGCGCTGCTGTGCCTTTATCTTGGCGTTCAGTTGTACCTGACCAGCGGCAAAACGGGTGTGCAGGGTGACGAGGCCATCGTGATTGGACAGTCACGCGTGGCCGCGGCGGAGATTGCTGCGAAGCCGTTGCGTGGTGTGGATGCAAAGCTGCAGGCGTCTGAAGACGAGTCGGCGAAGTTTTACGCGGAGCGGTTGCCGTTTGCCTACTCCGATGTGGCAACGGAGCTTGGCGCCATTGCGAAGAAGACGAATGTGCGGCTAAGCCGGGCGTCGTATGTGAAGACACTCCCGAGTGATGGTGTGACGGAGCTGCGCATCGATGCATCTGTGACGGGCGAGTACGTGCCGCTGGCGCACTTCGTGAATGAACTCGAGCGGAATAAGAGCTTCTTCCTGATCGAGAACATCTCGCTAAGCGGCGCGCAGAACGGGCTGGTGAATCTGCAGATGCGGATCGGCACGTGGATTCGCGAGCCGATGCCCGGCTTCGCGTCCGCGCAGGCTACGGCAGGAGCGCAGCCATGAGCGCGATGCAGGTTGGCACAGACGATAGGAAGAAGCTGATGTTTGCCGTGGCATTTGGTGTTCTGGCGGTTGGCTCGCTTATCTACACGCTGCGGGATTCGTTCGGCGGATCCGATACGCCGCCGCCGGCCGCGCCGGTGGTGACGACAGGACGTCCCGTCGCGACGACTACGGTAAGCCCGGCGGCAACTGCGACCGCACGCATTACACCGTCCAAGCTGGACCCAGCGCTGCACCCCGAGGGGATGCTGCTGACGGAGTCGCTGGTGTATGCCGGCAGTGGCCGCAACATCTTCCTGGCGGGATCGGCGCCTGCGCCGGCGATAGCTGCGGTGATTCCGAAGCCCATTACGACGGCGCGGTACGTGGCGCCCACGCCGGTAGCGACGGGGCCACTGCCACCGCCGCCGATCGATCTGCGATTCTTTGGCACGGCGACACGCAAGGACGGCACGCGCCAGGCCTTCCTGCTGCATGGCGAAGACGTGTTCGTCGCGGGCACGGGCGACGTGGTGACGCGGCGCTATAAAATTGGTGCGATCTCGGCGACCTCAGTTGAGGTGACGGACATGACCAACAACAACATGCAGCGGCTGCCCATGAGTGTGCAGTGACGCACACACGCACAGACCGGCATGGCGAGGAGGGGTATCTCCTGCTGGGGCTGGTGGTGGTGTGTTTTCTGTTACTGCTTGCGCTGGCAGTGGCTGCGCCGCGTGTCGCCAAGGAGCTGGAGCGCGACCGCGAGGTTGAGTCCGAGCATCGCGCGCTGGAGTATGTGCGGGCCATCCAACTGTATTACCGCAAGAACGGCGCGTATCCGACCTCCGTAGAGCAACTGCTGGGAGCCGGCATGGCTGGTGCGGTGGCCGGCCCTGCACAGGTGAAGTACCTGAGGCAGGCCTACAAGGACCCGCTGACAAACGACGAATACCGTTTGATCCACCAGAACGAGGCTCAGACGCAGGTGAAGGGTTTCTTCGGCGCGCCGCTGACCGGAGTCTTGCCGGGGGTGGGCGGCACACCCTCGGCGGCCGCGGCTATCGGCGGATCGACGCCCGGAACGGCGGTCAACGCCGGCGGCGCAGGATCGACTGGCGGAGGCTTCTCGCTGGGAACGTCGTCGTTTGGCTCACAGGGCAGCTCGGCGTCCGGTGCGGGCACAGCTGCGAGTACGTCCGGCGGCACCGGCACTGTAACCGGTGCGGCATCCGGGACCGGCACTGCAGGCACATCTGGTACGTCCTCCAGCACGGATGCGACTACCTTTCAGGGGGCCAAGGGCGTGGTCGTTGGCGTGGGCAGCAACGCCAAGGGGCATGGACTGGTGGAGTGGAACGGCTCCGAAGACATCGACAAGTGGGAGTTTCTGTACGATCCGCGCGTGGAGCAGATGAAAGCGCAGGTGAGCCTGTTTGGAGGCACGCCTGCGCAGACCGGCAGCGGCTCGCTTGGCGGCGGATTCGCGCCGATCAGCGGGACGAGCACACCGGGAAGCTCGGTTGCACCGGCTGGCGGAGGCATCACCGGGAGCAGCACGCCGGGCAGTTTGCCGGGAGCGGGTACGTCCGGAGCTGGAACCGCGCCTACGACGCCTACACAGTAGTAGTCATGCTGTTAGAAGCTCTAGCGGCCTCGGCGACCTTGAAGTGATTCAGGATGGTGCCTGCCGGGAATGCTTTGGGTGCTCCGGGGGAGGGTACCCCCCCCTCCCCTTGTTTTGCCAAAATCGTCTTGACAAAGGACTTAGCAGAAGGGTGGCTGCAAAATCGTCTCTCCATTGGGGTTACGGGCAAAATCGTCAAAACGAAGTAGTTATGAGGTTGGTTGGAGCGTCTGTTTCTCGCTATTTCTATTGTAGAGACTTGGCGCAGGCATTCATGCCAACTGTATTTCCTGCCGAATGCGTTAGTTAAGCCGGGACAGGGCTTGACAGGCTGGCTCGGAGGCTATGCGGCTTCAGCTGTAGAGATAGAGTCTCTACAATTCCTCGGTATGGGGCTTTAGCCGCGATGCATCAAGCTCCGAATCCCTGTGGTTGAAGCCAAATTCTCTGAGTGCATGCGTTCTATCGTCTTTGAAGAGGAGCATTCTGTGGTTATCATGTCTCCGTCGAAGCCCAAGACGACCGCTCCGTACCCGTTCGTTGTGGAAGCGCTCGCGTCCCTGCAACCAGAGGTCCGCCCGCTGTTTTCCGGATTCGGCGTCTATAGCGGTGACCGCCTTCTCCTGATCCTCCGTGACCGCGAGAAGTCTCCGCAGGACAATGGCGTGTGGCTGGTGCTGTCGGAAGGCACCGATCCGGCGGATACGAGCCTGCGCCGGGACTTTCCGCCGATCCGCCGTATTGAGCTGCTGCGCACGAAGATCAGCCACTGGCTGCTGCTGCCCAGCGACGATGCCCAGTTCGAGCCGTTGGCCCTGCATGCGTGTGATCTGATCCTGCGCCATGATCCACGGTTCGGGCGGGTGCCGCAATCGAGGCGGTAATGCATATGTTTTAACAGCGTAGAGGATGTGTACACATTTGTGTATTATAAGTATTGAGAGCTTCAAGTATGGAACTTGAGTTCGAGTGGGACGAAGAGAAAGCGAGGACCAACCGAGCCAAGCATGGCGTGTCGTTCCTTACGGCTGCTGCAATTTTTGCGGACGAGATACTGGAGCGAATCGATGCGCGGGAGGACTATGGCGAGGTTCGCTGGATTGCTCTTGGTAGAGCGGACACAGATGTTTTTCGAGTGGTGTTTACCTGGCGCGGTGACCGGCTGATTCGCATCATCAGCGCCCAGAAAGCGAGCAGAGATGAACGAAAAATCTACTATCGTGCGACACACCCTTAGCCAGGTGAAGGCTATCCGCGAGCGGGGCGAGGACCCAACTCGCGCCGATGCTCCCGAAGCCGAATCCCTAGGTGCTGAGTTTTGGAGGAGCGCCCGCGTCGTCATGCCAGCCGGAAAAACTTCCGTTCACCTGCGACTCGACAGCGATGTGGTGGACTGGTTCAAAGGGACCGGCAAGGGGCACTTGACCCGTATGAACGCTGTTTTGAAGGCTTACGTAGAAGCGCAGAAGCACACTGCTTCATGACCCACCGTTTGGGCGTGTGCCGCAATCCAGATGGTAGCGGCGCTACAGTCGTATCATGCAGCGAGAGGAGGACAGCATGGCAGATACCGGAATCGATTGGACTGGCTGTGAGTTGGTGGAGCAGATTCCCGGCAAAGTGTCAGGGCAGCCGATTGTCCGGGGTACACGGATTCTGCCGGAGCCTGTTGTCCGCAGCTTCGACCGTGGCGAAACCATGGAGCAAATCCGTGAAGACTGGCCTTCACTCTCGGTGGATCAGATTAGAGGCCTTGTGGCATTTGCGCATGCACGGCGCAGCCAGCTGGTGCCGTGAAGGTTCTGCTGGATGAGCAGTTGCCGCATCGGCTGCGCAACCATCTTGGCGCGCATGATGTTTTTACTGTCGATTACATGGGCTGGTCGGGCCTGAAGAATGGTGAACTTCTGAAGGTTGCGGAAGTTGAGGGGTTCGAGGTCTTTCTGACTGGTGATAAGAACCTCTCCTACCAGCAGAACCTTGTCAGTCGACGCATGGCAATCCTTGTGCTCTCCGCTATCGATTTCGATGTTCTCAAGCCTAATCTTTCGCTGATCGTCGCAGCCATCGATAACGTAGAGCCTGGCGGGTTTCTAATGGTTTAATGCGTGACGGCATGCCGTCTGATTCATGATCAGATATTTCATTTCTGGAACGATCGCCCTAGACGAATCCAATCCTCATTGCTGCGTCCCCGATCATTTGTATGAGGTGCATAAGCGAAAGTTGTTTTGCCAATAGTTACAGGAGATTCCTTCTTCAAGGGCTGTCCCGCAATCTCATTCCAGCTAGGAACCTCAGAGAGTCCATACATTAGTACAGCCTGGGGCTTATGTTCTTCGATCATGCAGCGAATGTGAGCAATGCGTGCCTGAAGATGCTTGGCACGGTGCTCTGATCCCCGAAGCTTTGAAGAGGCGGTCCCTGAAAGTTCGATAACGCAGGTCTCTCCGGTTTCTCTTCCCCAATAGTCGCTTTGATATTCCCTTCTGGCCTCGATGCTGAATGGTTTCCCTTGCATGGCTAATAAAGCCAAGATCAATGATCTCCATGTCGATTGGAGCCTGGGCTTTCTGGGGCCTTTGGTGTGCCACGTCAAATCTGGGATGAGTCGATGGAATTTCAGGAGATCGCAAACCTCCGGACTGCCGAGGTTCTTCCATGCTTCGGCACGCGACGCATTTCCAGCAGCTTCGCCTACACCCTTGCCCTGCTCGGGGCCTATAAACCAATAGGGTGCTTTCCAATGGCCGAAACCGAAGAACTTCTCGTCCATCTCCGCTTCTAGCGGGTGCAGTATTTGCTCTGTTGGTGAGTTGCGTTCATTCATGTGGGTAGCAGGATGATAGCGGTAACTCAGCTAGCGGCCTAGCCATATCTACATGCAACTGATCGTGAAGACTCGCCTGAATCCTTCGCGCGCACCTTTGCATCAGATACATTGACAGTAAGTCACTCACATGTGATCCTAGAGATGCCTGAGAGGGACTTCAGTCAACGAGTTTGAGCAGGGCATTGCGGCTGACTGGGGACCCCCTCCCCGAGCCGCCGGAGGAGTAGGACAGATGGGCAAGATTATTGGCATTGACCTGGGAACCACCAACAGCTGCGTTGCGGTGATGGAGGGTGGCGAGCCGAAGGTGATTGCGAACGAAGAGGGTGGCCGCACGACGCCGTCGATTGTTGCGTTTACCAAGAGCGGTGAGCGGTTGGTGGGCCAGGTGGCGAAGCGCCAGGCGATCACCAATCCTGAGAACACCATTTACTCGATCAAGCGCTTTATGGGCCGCCGGCCGAATGAAGTGAACGAAGAGATGAAGATGGTGCCGTACAAGGTCGTTTCGAAGGGCGACAGCGTGTACATCGACGCGCAGGGCAAGGAGTACACCCCGCCCGAGATCAGCGCGATGATTCTGCAGAAGCTGAAGAAGGCTGCCGAGGACTACCTTGGCACGTCGGTGACCGAGGCTGTGATCACGGTTCCGGCGTACTTTAACGACTCGCAGCGCCAGGCGACGAAGGATGCAGGCAAGATTGCCGGCCTGGATGTGAAGCGCATTGTGAACGAGCCGACGGCGGCTGCGCTGGCGTACGGCCTGGACAAGAAGAAGGACGAGACCATCGTTGTGTATGACTTTGGCGGCGGTACGTTCGACGTGTCGGTGCTGGAGGTTGGCGAAGGCGTGATTGAGGTGAAGTCCACCAACGGCGACACGCACCTTGGCGGCGACAACCTGGATCAGCGGCTGGTGGAGTACCTGATTGGCGAGTTCCGCAAGCAGGAAGGCCTGGACCTGACCGGTAAGGGCAACGAGATGGCTCTGCAGCGCCTGCGCGATGCGGCGGAGCGCGCGAAAATTGAGCTCTCCACAACCATGGAGACTGAGATCAACCTGCCGTTTATTACGGCGGACGCGACTGGACCGAAGCACCTTGTGGTGAAACTGACCCGTGCGAAGTTCGAATCGCTCGTTGAGGATTTGTTGCAGAAGTCGATTGGGCCCTGCAAGCAGGCGATGAAGGATGCCGGCATTGATGCGTCGAAGGTGGACGAGGTCGTGCTCGTTGGCGGCCAGACCCGCATGCCCCGCATGCAGGCGCTGGTGAAGGAGCTCTTCGGCAAGGAACCGCACAAGGGCGTGAACCCGGATGAAGTGGTTGCGATTGGCGCGGCGGTGCAGGGTGGCGTGCTTGGTGGCGAGGTCAAGGATCTGTTGCTGCTGGACGTGACGCCGCTGACCCTGGCCATCGAGACGATGGGTTCGGTTGCGACGCCGATGATTCCGCGCAACACGACTATCCCGACGAAGAAGACGGAGACGTTCTCGACCGCTGCGGATTCGCAGACGGAGGTGGAAGTCCACGTGATCCAGGGCGAGCGGCCGCTGGCTACGCAGAACCGTACGCTGGGCAAGTTCAAGCTCAGCGGCATTCCACCCGCACCGCGCGGCGTGCCGCAGATCGAGGTTACGTTTGACATCGATGCGAACGGCATTCTGAACGTGACGGCCAAGGATAATGCGACGGGCAAGGACCAGAAGATCACCATCACGTCCAGCTCGGGTTTGAGCAAGGACGAGGTGGAGCGGATGGCGAAGGAAGCCGAGGCCCATGCGGGCGAGGACAAGGAGAAGCGCGAGGAGATTGAAGCGCGGAACCAGCTGGACAGCATGGTCTACAACGTGGAGAAGATGTTCCGTGAGAATGGCGACAAGATCACGGGCGACGAGCGGGGCGCGGTAGAAACTGCCCTTGCCGATGCGAAGACCACGCTGACCGGCACGCCGAGCGCGACCGAGCTGAAGGCTGCGAACGAGCGGCTGACCGCGGCAAGCCACAAGCTGGCCGAGGCGATGTACAAGGCCGGTCAAGCGCCCGCGGACGGTGCTCCGGTGGATGCCGCGGCGGAGGCGCCGAAACATGACGAGGGCGTGATCGACGCGGAGTACGTGGACGTCGATCACAAGTAGGTGCTTCGCACCATTCTCGACGCGCTCTTCGCGCGTGTTCTGCAGAGCGGTTCGAGTGCCGGGGTTGAGCCTTGGTATTACGGGCGATATTGCCTGGATAGTTGGAAGCCGGGGTGGGAACATCCACTCCGGCCTCCTCCGAAAAAGCTGATTCGAGAATGAACCGATTCGCGAATCAAAACGTAAGGATAAGTGTCTAAGTAAATGTGAGGCCGCTGCTGCAATCAGCGGGCACACAGAGCCGGTGAAAACAAGGCCGGCAAAGCAGGACGAACACCGCCGCTGGCCGGATGCCGGTCACGGGGCGATGCGAATCTGAAAGCACGGCAAGGGCGCTCGAAAGCCATACAGCGCATCGAGCGCCCTTCGTGTATCCAACGCAGTATTGGGAAAGTCCGGAAGGGGAGAAGGCCATGAACACAGTGATTTGGAAATGCGAACAGTATGTTGCGGGCAAGCTCCACGAGAAGACGATCTTCGAAAGCGAACAGCAGGCACGTGAGTTCGCGCGGAAGCTCTACGATGCCCGCCCGGATACGATATTGCGGATTGAGCCGCTGCCCATCCAACATGTCTGGAACTAAAATTCAGCTGCATGAAATCAAGATGCCGATGGCCTTGGGCCATCGGCATCTTAGTTTGCGGAGCGAGTCGTGAAACGAATGTTGAGAGTGCTGGTCGCATTGCTTGCCATAGCAAACCTCATGCCCGCGCAGACGATAGGGCCGCGTGATGTGGACCATTTGCCATCATCACCGCCTACGGTGACTGCGTCCTACGGCAAGGACGCGCTTGAGAATGGCGATCTGCGACTGCCACCGGGGAAAGGTTCGTTCTCGGTCGTAGTGGTCGTCCACGGCGGGTGCTGGACGTCGGGCTTTGCCACGAAACAAAATACTGCCGCGCTCGCGACCGACCTGACGAAACACGGCTATGCCACCTGGAACATCGAGTATCGCCAGGTGGGCGATGCGGGTGGTGGATGGCCTGGCACATTTCAGGATTGGGCTGCGGCAACCGACTATTTGCGCACCTTGGCGAAAACGCAGCCAATCGACTTGAAGCGCGTGAGTGCAGTCGGCCACTCGGCAGGTGCGCATGCCGCGTTGTGGATTGCCACGCGGCCAAAGCTCTCCGCGATGACCCAGGTTCGCGGCGCCGATCCATTGCGAATCCACGCGGTCGTCGCGATCGACGGGCCGGGTGACCTGGCGCCGTTTATCGGCCTGGATGCGCAAATCTGCCATCAGCCGGTCATTGTGCCGCTCATGGGTGGAACGCTCGAGCAAGAACCGCAACACTACGTGGACGGTACGCCTGCCGATCACTTCCCCCTGGGCCTGCCGCAGACGTTGATTTCTTCGGTCGTACTGCTGCCCAGAGACGCAGAAGCGTATCGGGTGAAGGGCGCGGCCGCAGGCGATCACGTTGAGGTGGTTCGGATCGAACATGCCGGTCACTTCGATATCATCGCGCCGGGGACTGCGCCGTTTGCCACAGTCGAAGCCGCCATATTGAAGGCGCTGCAGTAACACGCGAACGAGGGAATCACCATGCCTGAGGGCAATGAAGTACATCGGTGGGCAGCGCGTCATACGGCCGCATTTGCAGGCCGCAAGGTCAACGTGCTGCCGGGACCAAACAATCGCTTCAGTGACGCACACCTCGTTGACGGCAAGAAACTGCTCAAGGTCCACGCGGTGGGCAAGCACCTCGGCTACGAATTCCCTGGCGAACTCTACCTTCACATCCACCTCGGCCGCTTTGGCGACTTCACCGAAGGCTGTGGTCCGCTGCCAGAGGTGAAAGGCCTGCTGCGCGCAGTCATGCAGCGGGCAGGAACAGGGAAGCCGTCGCGCTCGGTGAAAGGCCAGCCGCACAATCTCACGTGTGCGAAAGACGACGGCACGCAGCCGTTCCCGCCCGAAGAGGTCGACTGGTGGGAACTGCGCGGGCCTACGGATTGCTCCGTCTATGACGCGAAGAAGTGGCAGGCGCTGCTGGACCGCCTTGGGCCTGACCCGTTGGCCGATGAGCCTGGCGGGCATGACGATCCGAAGCGCGCGTTCGACAAAATCCTTGCGAAGAAGACGAGCATTGCCGAGCTGCTGATGGATCAGACGATCCTGTCCGGCATTGGCAATATCTATCGTGCGGAGCTGCTGTTCCGGCATCGCGTCAACCCATTCACGCCGGGCGAAGCTGTTCCGCTGAAGACGCTCAAGGCCATCTGGAAGGATTCGATTCCGCTGCTGAAGGCGGGCATGGTGGATCGCCGGATTGTCTGCACGGAGCGCAAGGACCGGCCCAGCGGCAAGACGCCCGCGGAGCGTGGCGAGGAACACTACGTCTACCGCCGGCATGGCAAGCCATGCTACGTCTGCGGCGAAAGCATCCTGCGTAAAGACGTTGCCGGGCGCACGCTGTACTGGTGTCCGAAGGATCAGGGAACGACGGCGGAGGAGAACGCATCGGCTTTACAGAAGGGGATCAGTCTGAGGGCGAGCAGGGCTGTTGGGAAACGTCGTTAAGTGGGACGTGACTTAAAGCACTTCTTCAACGAGACGTTGATCCAGTGGGCTGAAGCCAATGCTCCCTTCCACTTCGGGATGAACTGCTTTCCCGGCTTGCCGATAATTCAAGGATGCATTTGGTGTAAGGTCCTGGGGGACTGCTACCCTGAGCGCCCTTCACTCATCTAATCTAGTAGGCGATGGCACCCACACCCAGCAAGGATTACTACGGCACGCTTGGCGTAAAGAAGACGGCGACTGCGGACGAGATCCGTAAGGCCTTCCGCAAGCTTGCGCGCAAATATCATCCGGACGTGAACCCCGGCGATAAGAAAGCGGAGGAGAAGTTCAAGGAGATATCCGAAGCAAACGACATTTTGAGCGACGACAAGAAGCGCAAGGTGTATGACCAGCTGGGCTTCTACTCGGACTCGATTGACCCTGCACAGGCCGAGGCGGCAGCGCGCGGCGGCTACGGCAGCACGGCGGGCTACGGCGGCGGCGGCGGCGCACCGGATGGCGGCGTGCCGTTTGATTTCGGCGGCTTTGACTTCTCAGGAGGCGCAGCACAGCAGGGTGGCGCGGCCGGCGGCTTCGGATCGTCGTTCCGCGACATCTTTGGCGGCATGTTTGGTGGCGGCGGACGCGGGACGCAGGCTTCGCGTGGCCCGCGGCCCGGCACCGATCTTGAGTACCAGGTTGAGATTGATTTTTGGACGGCAATTCGCGGCGGCACCACGCGTATTGAGATCACGCGTCAGGAGCAGTGCGGCACATGCAAGGGCCAGGGCGTTGTCGGCTCCCCGCAAACCTGCCCCGAGTGCAATGGCACCGGCCAGGTAACGCAGATGAATGGCCGGATGAAGTTCAACGTGCAGTGTCCGCGCTGCGGCGGCAGCGGTAAGCTGCAGCAGACGTGCCCCACATGCCACGGGGACGGCACAGTAGCCAAGCGCGACTCGCTGGAGTTCCGCATCAAGGCCGGCACGCGCGACGGCCAGCGGATTCGTCTTGCCGGGCGCGGCAATGCCGGCAGCCAGGGCGGTCCGGCGGGCGACCTGTACCTGATCATGAAGGCAGGGCCGCACCCGGTATTCACACGGCTGGGCGACGACATCCGTGTGGTCGTCCCGGTCATGGCGTTCGAAGCCGCGCTTGGCGCAAAGATTGATGTGCCTACCATTGACGGCCGTGCGCAGCTGAAGATTCCACCGGGCACCCAGACAGGCCAAAAGCTGCGGCTACGCGAAAAGGGTGTGCCGTCCGCTGCCACAGAAGGCGCTCGCGGTGACCAGATCGTCGAGGTACAGATCGTTGTGCCGAAGATTCAGGACGAACGCTCGAAGGAGATTCTGCGTGAGCTGGCGAAGCTGAACCCGGTCGATCCGCGCGAAGAGATGTTCGCGAAGGTGTAAGTCGTGCTAATCGATGCCTGTGTCGATCGTTCCTATCAACCACTCTGTCGATGTGAAACGACTATCGAGCGCTGGTTCCAACGACCTAGCTGCACCCTTTTTATAAAGCTCTTTACTCCCGCAGCAACTATCCCGCAACGCTGAAGGGATTTGCTGTTTGCCCTCAACCTTGTTGGCTGATGAAGAGCGAGAAGCAGATCCCTTCGCTGCGCTACGGGATGACAGAGCCGGACGGGGCGCGTCTGATGGTTCATGAAGAAGCGGGTCCTTCGACTTCGTTCAGGATGATGCAGTCAGCGCCACGTTTTGCTCCTTGAGAGAGCCTAGTGAACACTCGGGGCGCCCCAAAGATTGCTAGTGCTGAGGCTGAGCCTCCGCTTTCAGGATGACGGGTGTTAGGGAGTGGCGAGTTCTTTGCCGGTTACAGTTTCCTTGTTGCCGTTGGGTGCTGGCAGGCCGTACTCGTTGACCGCTGCGGCGAAACATTGCGAGATGTTTGGAGCGAGGCCCACGGCGCGTGCTCCCAGCCATGCCTGTGGCGTGATGGTGATCTCGGCTTTGCCTGCGATGGTGGCAGCGTAGATTTTGCGCGCTGCGGCGCGGGCGCTGATGCTCACGAGCGGGGCGTTGGCTCCGAAGTTGAACCAGCGGTATTCCTTCGCTGCGTCGCCAGCGAACTTGACGCCACCTTCCGCGCCGGTGCGCATCAGGCCAGGGCAAACGGTTGTCACACGGATGCTTTTGTGACGCAGTTCCGCGTGCAGGCCTTCGCCGAAGCCGACGAGCGCGAACTTGCTTGCGACGTACGGCAGCATGTGCGGCACGGCGATTTTGCCGCCGACACTCGCAATGTTCACGATGCTGCCGCCGCCCTGCGCCAGCATGTGCGGTACCGCGGCCTGCGTGGCGTAGAGCGCGCCGAAGAAGTTGACTTGCATGGCCTGCTCGAAGGCCTCGGTGGTCATGTCTTCGAAGGGCGCAACCTGCATGATGGCGGCGCAGTTGATGAGGACGTCGATGCGGCCGAAGCGCTCGATGGCGGAAGCGATGAGGTGGTCACAGTCGGCCTGTTTGCTCACATCCGCGACGACGATGTGCGCGGCCTCGCCATTTGGAATCGCACCCTGTTGGTGAAGCGTGCCGAGCGCGTCGCGCAGCTCGTCTTCACCGCGGGCGGCGAGTACGAGGTGTGCTCCGCCCAGGCCGAACTGCCGCGCAATCTCAAGTCCAAGGCCGCGGCTGCCGCCGGCGATCACGACGATCTTGCTGCGCATGGCCGTGGCGCGCCGCTTCGCGTCGTATGCCTGCCTTGCGACGACAGCAGCGCCGATCAAGCCAAGTGCTATGTTGATTCCCGCGCGATGCGAACGTGTCATGCGCCTGCCATACCAGCGTGCTGCTTTGCCGCCCAGCTTGAGTGCTTTGCCCATGGCTGTCTGACGCCTGCGTCGCGCCCGCCGTTGCTGGAATCGCCAGTTTGCTTGCGTGCAGCGGTAAGATAGGTGCAGCAAACATTATGGCCACGAAGCGACGATCCAAGGGCGCCTACATGATCTCCTCGGTCGCGGAGATGTATGCCATTCATCCGCAGACGCTCCGGCTGTATGAGCGTGAGGGTTTGCTGCGTCCGTCGCGATCCGAAGGCAACACGCGGCTGTACACCGATGAGGACCTGGAACGTCTTGAGTTCATCCTGAACCTGGCACGCGACCTTGGCGTCAACATCGCCGGTATCGCGATTATTCTGCAGATGCGCGAGCGCATGGAGCAGATGAACAGCGACATGCAGAGTTTTGTGAGCTACGTGCGTACGGAAATGCTGAGCCGCATGCAGCAGCCTCCACGCGCCGAAGCCGGGCTGGTGCCGATGCGGCGCAGCGTTGTGATGGGGAAGACCATGCCTCTCAAGACCATTTCAGCCAAGACCGTGATCGCAAAGCCGGTTAAGAAGCGTTGATAGTGTCCGTGTTGTACTGGCTTGCGGTAGTCGGCCTGGTGACGTCGGGCATCTTCTGTGGGCTGGTTGTCGTGGCTGCGGTGCGGTTTCGAAGGCGGCGCGCGGCCGTGATGAGAAGGCCGCCAGACTTCACGCCACCCATAAGCGTGTTAAAGCCGCTCCATGGTGCTGAGCCTGGGCTGGAAGAGAGTCTCGAAAGCTACTTCAAACAGGAGTATCCCGCAGCCTACGAGATCGTGTTCTGCGCCCGGCATGAAGACGATGCCGGCCTGCGGCTTGCGCGAACGGTAGCAGCGCGCTATCCAATGCAGACGGTCCGGTTCATCGCATGTGGCGAGCCGCGTTATCCCAACCCCAAGATGTATTCGCTGGGTGTGATGAGTGAGGCTGCGGCCTACCCGAACTTTGTCACGAGCGATGCCGATGCGCGCGTGGCGCCCGATTACCTGCTGCGGTGCGTGCAGTCCCTGGCGCCGGGACACACGGTACGTGGCAAGCCGGTGGAGCTGGCGTCGTGCCTGTATGTCGGCTATGTCGATCCCGGCGGCAGCTTCTTCACACGGCTCGACGCTGTGGGCAAGAGCGTGGAGATGGGGTCAGGGGTGCTTGTGGCCGACATGCTGAGCGGCACGGATTTCGCGCTCGGCGTGACGATGATCCTGCGGCGGGATGCCTTTGCGAAAGCAGGCGGCTATGCCGACCTTGGTGACTACTGGGCCGAGGACTTTGTGCTGGGAAACCGGCTTACGGCGCAGGGCCGTGGCGTGGAAATGTCCACCCATGTGATCCGGCTGGTGGTTGCGGACCAGGGCATCAAGCGGTCGTTCCGGGATCAGTTGCGATGGATGCAGAGCACGCGCAGGTCGCGTCCGTTGGGACACCTTGGAACAGGGCTCACGTTCGCCATGCCGTTCGGCCTGCTCGGTTTTGCGGTAGAGGCTGCGCGTGGTGCGTGGGGTGCGGCGTTCGTGTTCCTTGCGATTGCGTGTGGTAATCGCATGCTGCAGGCTGCTGTTATGTTGCGAGCGCTTGGCGCGGATAGAGTCTGGTATCACACGATCATTTATCCGCTGCGCGATCTCCTTGGCTTTGTTGTTTGGTGCTGCAGCTATCTGCCCGCCGAAACGCGGTATCACGGCACGCGTTTTCATATCATGCCGGATGGGCGATTGCTACCCGACACGGAGTCATAAAGGCCGAGCCAGGAAAGGCAACGTGGGAAAGGCGATGTGCGCTCCATCTGATGGACAGATGAGGATGGCACCGACCTTCCCCTGTTGTACGTTCATTCCTGCTGGAGAAACATCCGTATGAGTTCCGAGAAATCCCCCATTACACGCCGCGACATCGTAACGCACCTGGGCGCCGGCATCGCTGGTGTCGCACTGAGCGCGAGTATGCCAGCGGCCGAAGCGCAGACAGCGAACGGTCCCACCGCTGCTCCCTTTGTGGACCCCACGACGAAGTATCCGAAGCCGCCGTATCCTGGACAGACGCAACCGTGGCCTGGTCTTGCCAGCAAGATGACTCCGCGTCCTGACCACGGTGAAACCTCCTACAAGGGTTCGGGCAGGTTGGCGGGCAGGAAAGCACTTATCACCGGCGGAGATTCCGGCATGGGCCGCGCAGCCGCAATCGCCTACGCACGGGAAGGTGCGGACGTTGCTATCAGCTACTATCCGACGGAAGAGCCCGATGCACAGGAAGTGATCGCGCTGATCAAGGCCGCTGGGCGCAAGGCTATCGCACTGCCGGGCGATCTGCGGCAGGAGAGCTACTGCAAGGATCTTGTGGCGAAGGCTGTCGAGGGATTGGGCGGCCTTGATGTTGTTGTCTCGAACGCTGGACGACAACAGCAATGCGAGGACATTCTGCAGCTGACCTCCGAGGCCTTTGACGCAACGATCAAGACGAACATCTACGCTCCCTTCTGGATTATCAAGGCGGCCGTACCGCACCTTCGTCCTGGCTCTGCGATCATCGGAACGACTTCCGAGCAGGCGTACGATCCGGCCGCGAACCTGTACGACTATGCCCAGACGAAGGCAGCGACGATGAACTACGTGAAGTCGCTGGCGAAGCAACTTGGACCGAAGGGCATACGTGTGAATGGAGTCGCACCGGGCCCCATTTGGACGCCGTTGCAGGTATCAGGCGGCGCCACGCAGGATCATTTGATCCACTTCGGCGAAAGCTATCCGCTGAAGCGCGCTGGACAGCCTGCGGAGCTCGCCAGCATTTATGTGCAGCTTGCCGCGAACGACGCCAGCTACACCACGGGTAACATCTACGGCGCGGGCGGCGGTGGCGGCCAGCCTTAATCGTTAGCAGCCTCCGGTACGGCTTATTGATTCGTGAGAATCATCTTGCCGCCGGAGGCTGCGAAGATGCGCACGGCGCCGGTGTGTTCGAGATCGGCGATGCGGCTTTTTTCGTAGGTGAGCAGATATACGCGCTGCGTGCTTGCCCATCGGCGGTGCAGGCTGGCTTCGTCATCAAAGATGGATGGGGCGTCAGGCCACATGGAGCCATACCACGGGCCGTTGACGCGACCGTTGACGAGCTGCAACGGGTGCCGCGTGTAGAAGAGCAGCGTGGAGCCGCTGGTGAGTTCGCCGTCGAGCATGACTGCGTCTTCGGGCCTGATGACGTCTGCGAGTTGCGTGGCAAGACCTTTCGATCCGATGATGGGGTAGAAGCGCACAAGTCCTGAGTGCACGCACAGCAGCAGGCCGCACATGCTGACGGTGAGCACGGCGTTTGCGATGCGTTCGCGATTGACGGTGCGGCCATTATGTTGGCGCCGTAGATACCACGCGACCGGGCCCAGACCGATCATGGAAACAGCAACGCCGATAAGCGGTGCGCGAAAGTAGCCCATCGCGCGGGTGGTCAGGTCGTGCAGGTGCCCGAGCGCGAGGTTGTACTGGTCGGGGTTGCTGGTGAGCAGCTGTGAGATGTCCGCGCCTTCCGGTGCGGACGGAGAGATGATGCCGAGCACGCCGCAGATGATCGCAATGACGCATGCCATGGGCAGCAGGAACCACGTGCTTGCGCGCATGACATTGCGCCGCAGGTGGGGATCGCCGTGCTCTGCTCCTGCCACAACGCCGCCTGCCATGAGTGCAAGTGCGGGCAGCGCAGGCAGCGAGTAATATTCCTGCCTGGACGACAGCGTGAAGAAGAAGAGCACCATGCCGCTCCACAGCAACAGCGTGAGCGCGGATTGCTTACGCCGCGATGTCTCGAGTGAGCGGTCCTTCCAGAAGCGCGCATATTGCGTGAGCGCGGCGGGCAGGAACGCCGTCCAGGGCATGAGCCAGAGGAAGAACATCAGCCAGAAGAGAGGGACGGGCACCTGGCCGTAGTCATGCGGGATGCGCAGGCCGCGGAAGCGCATGAAGTGTTCATTGATGATGTAGAACCAGAACCATCCGGCACGCGCGGGCAAGCCCAAACCTGCGGGCATGGCAATGGCTGGATTGCGCAGCGCGGCCATGACATGCCACGGCAATGCAACCGCAGCGAAGAGCAGGAAGCTCGACATGAGGTGCATGCGTCGCAGGCTGCGTGTCTGCTTTGTGAACAGCGCATAGAAGACAACAAAGCCGATGGGAAAGACGATGCCGATCAGGCCCTTGGTGAGCAGGTTCAGGCCCATCACGACAGCAAATCCATAGGCAGGCCAACGTGCGGATGTGCCTGCGCGTACATGGTCCAGTGCGATGAGGAAGAGATGCACGCCGAGCGTCATCCAAAGCGCGTTGAGTATGTCTGGAATGTAGAAGCGTGTGAACAGATAGGGCCCAAGGCTTGTAGCCATGGCAATGGCGGCGTAGAAGCCTGCGCGTTCGGCGAAGAGCCGCCTGCCTAATGCGTACACCGAGAGAAACAGCGCAAGCACCATTACCGAGAGCGGCAGGCGCGCCGCCCAGTCATATGGGCCGAACACTTTCATGGAACCCGCGGCCATCCAGTACATGAGCGGCGGCTTGTCGAAGAAGCGAATGCCGTCTACGTACGGTGTCACATAGTCGTGGCGCTGCAGCATTTCGCGCGCGACTTCGATGTAGATGGAGTCCACGTCGTCCAGCAGGCCGGGCGTAAAGAGGCAGCCCAGATGCAGGACAAGCCACACGGCAACGATGGCTGCGATCGACCGCTTGCGTACCGTGCGTGACTGCGCTGTCGCGGGATCTGCCGTCGTGTTGTAGACAGTCATGGTCATGGACGCAGCGGCCGATCGGTGATGAGCTCTTTGCCGGAGAGTTCTGTGACAACGACGGCGCGATTGCCAAGCAGACCGTTGATAACGGTACGCTTTTCCTCCGGCACAAACAGAACTTTGCGCGGCCCATTGCCCCACATGGAAAGAAGGCCGGCATTTGTGAAGAAGATGGGCGGAGCGTCCGCGAAGGTGGAGCCAAACCACATGGACGTGGAACGGCCTTCCACTAGAGGCAGCACGCGGTTGGTGTAGAACGGCAGCGATGAGCCATAGGCCTGGTCGCCGTAGAGCATGAGCTGCGTATCGGGTTCGATGCGGCCGCTGGCTTCGTCCTGCAGATACGTGCGGGCCATGGCCTCGGACGAGAGCATGGGCGCGAAGCGGATGAGCGCGATGTGCGCTGCGATGAGAAAGACAGCGGAGGTAAGCGCAAGGGCGAAGGTACTGCCCATCGCATTGCCGCGGCGGCGCAGCAGCCATGCCATGGCCGGGCCAACGGCAAAGGCTAGAGCGGCAAGTGATGCTGGCAGCCGCAGCGCTGCGAACGATGGGCCGGTGAGATCGAAGAAGTGCGACATGGAGAGCGTGTAGTCGCCGACGCCGCGGTGCGCGAGAAGTTCGCCGATATCGGAGACGTAGGGCAGATGGCGTGCGCTCCACAACCCGGAGAACAGCAGACCCGCGATGACGATACCCATCAGCAAAAACGCGGCATGCGCGCCCGTGATCCATCCACGAAGGCGCACTTCACGTTCTGCTGCAACAAGGCCGGCGGCGGTGAGTATCGCGACGGGCAGATACGCAGGGAAGGTGTAGTACTCCTGGTTCGTCGAGATTGAAAAGAAGACCAGGATGATTGCCGCGAAGATGCCGAGCAGCAGAACCGTGCGCCCTTGCAGCGAATCACGCAGAGTCATCATGCGGTCGCGCTTGAGCCAGGCAGCCGCCGCGGCAGCAGGCAAGAACAGACTCCACGGAAACAGCCACGCGAGATGGAGTATCCAGAACAAGCCGCCCGGCAGCTTGTTGTAGTCGTGCGGAATGCGCTTGCCCAGAAAGCGCATAAAGTGCTCATTCACGAAGTAAAACCAGAAAAAACCGTGGCCCATGTAGGCGTTGGTATTACGCAGGCCCGCGAGGATGTGCCACGGTGCGGCAATGATGAGGAAGAGCACCGTGCCTGTGGCGAGACGGAACTCGCGACCTCGCCGCCAGTCGCCGGTGATGGCAAGGTATGCGATGAGTGTGCCGCCGAAGAAGACGATGGCGATCAAGCCCTTGGTCAGCACAGCGAGTGCGAGTAGAACGTAGGCGCCGTAGTACAGGCTGCTGCTGCGTGTCTCCAGCGCACGTTGGAACGCATACAGCGCAGCCGCAAGGAAGAGCGACAGGAGCACCTCTGGAATGAAGATGCGTGTGAACAGAAAGACGCCGATGCAGGTGAGCACGGTCAGGCCGGCATAGAAGCCGGTACGCTCATCCCATGTTTGTTGCGCCCATTTGTATGCGAGCAGAGCCAGCAGCAGCACGCCGACAGCCTGCGGCAGATGCACCGCGAAGACGCCGATGCCGAAGAGACGCATTGCCATGGCGGCAAGCCAATACGGCAGCGGCGCTTTTTCAAGGTAGCGGATGCCGTTGACCTTCAGCGTAACGAAGTCATGCGTCAGGAGGATGTTGCGCGCGGCAGAGGCATGGGTGGCATCGGCATCATCCAGCAGCGGCGGAGCGAACAACGCAGCGGCATAGATGGCAATCCAGAGAACCAGCAGCACCCGGAGATGTTTACGCAAGACGGTCTTCCTGGGGCATGCGGCTGTTTGTTCTCCGGCTCTCCATTCTAGCGAGTTGGCGCGCGATGTGCCTGCCGTGATCCCACTTTGAGGGACGCGATTTCCTGTTACCGGCGTCGTGTAGAGTGCAGACTGTTGGAGTTGTGCCAACGCATCCAACGGCTTGGACCGCCGCTACGCCGGGAGACTGCATTGCCAACCTTTGCCGCCATCGACATTGGATCAAACTCCTGCCGCCTTGCCATCGCCACCGTACAGCAGCACAAGCTGAACGTCTTCCACGAAGATCGCGAGGTGGTTCGGCTGGGTGACAGCGTCTTTGAGACGGGCGAAATCTCTCCGGACGCGATGGCGAACACCATCCGCGCTTTGAAGCGCTTTCAGAAATCAGTGCAGGAGCAGGTGGTGGACGTCGTTCGCGTTGTTGCCACGTCTGCCATGCGCGATGCGCGCAACGCAGCCGCATTTATCGCCTGGGTAAAGTCGGCTACCGGCTGGACCGTGGAAGTGATCTCGGGTCTCGAAGAGGGCCGCCTGATCCACCTTGGCGTGGTGACGGAAGAGCCGGGCGCACGCGGGCGCTGCGTATTGATCGACCTTGGCGGCGGATCGTGCGAGGTAACGCTCTCCGATGGCGGGCGCATCCGCGAGATGGTGTCGCTGCCGCTGGGCTCGGTGCGCCTGCAGCAGGAGTTCCTCCATAGCGATCCGCCGACCGAGGACGAACTGCGGCAGATGCACAGCTACATCGACCGCGAGATGCGCAAGCTCGAACGCAAGATGGGCAAGCCGGGCGTGCCACTGTGCATTGCAACGTCCGGCGCGGCTGCCGCGCTGGCCGAGGCGAGCCACGTGCCGTCACTGAAGCTGAAGGTGCAGACCAAGGCGCGGAAGGCCGCAAAGAAGCCGGCGCTGGTGAAGCATGTGGCAGCACGTGTTGGCGCTCTCGTCCCGCTTGAGGCTGAGACCCCGGCCGTGCGGGCACTGGCAAATAAACTCGTCAAGATGAAAAACAGCGAGCGCCTGCTGGTGCCGGGCATTGGGCCCAAGCGCAGCGAAATCATCATTGGCGGCGCATTTGTGTACGCGCAGATTCTTGAGCGGCTGGAACTTAAGGGTTTTCGCTATTCGCCGCTCGGCCTGCGTGACGGCATTCTGGCGCAGATGCTCTCGGACAGCGACGAGCGCGCCAGCGTGCACAAGGCTGTCGAGGAAGAGCGCTGGAAGGGCGTGATGGAAGTTGTGGCGCGCTACAACATCGACCCCAAGCGTGCCGAACCGGTGCGCGCCGATGCGTTGCGCATGTTTGACGGGCTGGCGCGTGTGCACCAGTTACCGGAGCAGTATCGTGACCTGTTGTCCGCCGCGGCCATGATGAACGAGGTGGGCAAGTTCATGAACCATCAGGGACATCACCGGCACACGCAGTACATCATTGAAAATTCGGAAATCTTTGGCTTCTCACCCGCAGAGCGCATCACCATGAGCGCCATCGCGCGCTACCTGGGCAAGAGCCGCCCTGATCCCATGGACCGGCCGATGCGACTGATCCCCGTCGAAGAGCACAGTAACGTTATTCGCGCCATCATGCTGCTGCGGCTGGCGATCGCACTCAATCAGAATCGTGCGAGCGGCGCGCTGCCCGTAGTCGCGCGCGTCTTTCCAAAGCGTGTGCTGTTGGAACTGCGGCCAGGGCGCGGCGGCGCTGAACTAGAGCGCTGGTCGCTCAACAAGGAAGCCGCCTACTTCCGCGAAATCTTCAAGCGAGACCTTGTCGTAGAACTGGCGTAGAGCGTTCGTACGACGCGCGGATCGAGCATCCACTGCAGCATAGCCGCTCCGCGATCAAGATTCAGCTTGGCGATGGAGCCCTTGCGCAAGCGCACCGATGCAGGCGGCATGTTTGTTTTGGTCGCTTGCACCGGCTGCATCAGAAGGCCGAGGAACTCGACAAGATTGGGACTGTGGCCGACCACCAGCAGATTCTCCACGCCCGAGCACTCCATCAGCAGCTTTTCAAATTGCGGGTAGGTCGCAGAGGGTGCGAGTGCGTCCGACAGCAGGATCTTCTGTTCGTAACCCGTCTCCGTCCCAACGAGCGAAGCTGTCTGCAGGCTGCGCTTGAGCGGGCTGCTCACGATCAGATCAAAGCTGATGTTCATGGAGGACAGCGTGTTACCAAGAAGAAGGCAGTCGCGCTTGCCGGCCTTATCGAGCGGGCGGCGAACGTCGAGTGCTGGATTACTGCGCCGTGTGCCTGCGCTTGCATGTCGAAGCAGATATACATTCATCGTTCTGTCACAATTCTAATCCGCAGGCTGCCAGAGTTCAGCCATGAGCAGACCGCCAAGGTACGTTCTTCGTTGGATGCGTACAAAACCACACGCTGCAAGAGCCTCGTCATGACGGGGCAGGCGTTGCGTTTGCAAGCCGGTCAGGATGCGAAAGGCACGGTAGAGCGCGGTCACCACAAGGGCGGACGGCAGATGCAGGATGCCGCGGGGCACGGCGAAGTCTGAGACGGCCCACAGCGCGTCTTCAACAAAATGGGGACGGAGGATCGCAGCGAGTTGACCGGCTTCGGCTGTGGTCAGGCAATCGAGGAAGAAGTGTGTCGCGACAAGATCGTAGGTCTGCCCCGCGATGAGGTCAGGCAGATCTGCGGGTAGCGAGGCCTGGTGTGTGGCGATCCGTGCGAAGTCCGCGCCGCAGTTTCGGATGAGTTGTGCGAGCATCGCTCCACTCGCGTCGACAGCGGTTACATGGGCATGCGGCGCCGCGCGGAGCAATGCCGCGGTGAAGCGGCCGTCGCCATCGCCCAGTACAAGTGCGTTGCGGACGCTGCCCATCTGCGGCAGATAGCGCGTCCGGCATCGCTGCAGCAGCGGCCCGAAGCTGAGGTACTCCATCCACCGATAGGGCCTGGCAAGGCGGTCGAAGCCATTGGACGTCATCGAAGGAACGGCAATACAGCAAGCGGTGTGAGTAATGCAGCGTCGGCGAGTGCGCGCAGCAGCAGGGCGTCTGGACGGGCGTACTCAAGCCATAGCAGTAACAGCGCGCTTATGGCGCAGGCTGCGCCGGCGAACGGCACGACGATAAGCAGCAGCAACACAACGGCGACGACGGCGGCGGTGGTGAGGCCAAAGTGGGTCGCGGCCCATGCGGTTACCGTGTCGGTGTTCTGCGATTGCTCCCAGCGGGCAATGGCAACACAGTTGAGCCAGCAGAGTACGCCGAAGAGTGCGATCGCGGGGGCTACTTTGAGCGTAGGTGCGGTGCGGCTTACGAGGACCGGCATGGCCGTAGCCAGCGCAAAGAAGATGCTGACGATGTGCTCCTTGGGCACGCGGCGCAGGCGGAAGACATGAACAGCCGCAACGTAGATCGCAAGCGGTACTGCGAGCAGCAGCCAGCCCGTGCGGAGTGCCGCGGGCAGCAGCACGATGAGCACGATGAGCGCCGGAACAGCACCAAGCAGCGCGCCGGCGAAGGCGAAGCCGTGACGATGGTGGAAGCGGTGACGCTCCGCCAATACCTCCTGCGGACGGGCTGCATCCGCCAGGCGATCCAGCGCATACAGCATCCACACCGCCAGCGCGAGAGCGGCTGGTGCAGTCCAGGGCAGCACGACACCGAATCGCCGCGCAAAGAAGATTGTCCACACGGCAGCGACGCAGGGTGCATCCAGGCTGAGCAGGTGCCACAGCGTAACGAGCGCGAGGAACGGATGGAACGAGGCTGCTGCCGGATGGAACGACACCGATGGCGGATGGAACGACGTTGCAACCGGATGTGCGGACACGTCCACAGTCGGCGCCGGAGATGTGACGGCTGTTGCCACAGCCCTCAGTGTACCGGCACGGCTGAACCCGCTCCAGGTAAGGACCTGTGCAGGTTAGTCGATGTGGATGGAGTCGAGGATTTTTGCCATGCGTGTGTTGATGTCGTTGATCTGTGCGGGCGATATCTCCATGGCTCCGCTGGATGCGTGGCAGAAGGTGTTGATGGCCATGTCGAAGCGCAGGCAGCTGTTGCCGCGGAGCGTCGTAAAGACTTCGTCACGGGCTTCTGTGCAGATCGCGCCGTGATGTTCTTCACCGTGCCGGAAGGTGTGCCCGGCGATCACAACGTCTTTCTGCGGCTTGAGCGGTGCAGACGTGGCTAACGCGGCGCAGGTTGCTGCCGTGGCGCTGGGCATCACCGAGTAATACAACGTGGCGCCGGAGAACGTTGTGGGAGGGTAGGGGTTGTAGTTGATCGCGGCCACGCCACGTACATCCAGACCCGGCTTGGCGGTGCGGATGTCTGCCTTGAAACTCGAAAGCACACCGTCTTTGCGCTCAAAGTTCCATCCCGCCGGGATGTGGAAGGAGAGCTTGTACTTCGGGTCGCGGAAGTCGGTGGCTTTTGGCTGCGGATTTGCCGGCTCGTCGGGCTCGGTAAGGCCTTTCACTGACGGGAGCTTGTTCTGGGCCTGGATGCCTGGCAGGAGAAACGCGGCTAGGAGCAGGGCGGCCTTTGAGGCGGACATCACGGTTTGAGTTTAGCGTGGCATCTCCCTTGACGGCTAAAGACGCTTTTCGGAGGTGGGTTGATGGCAGGGCTGAAGCCCAGCCCCTCCGAAAGAGTTCGCGGTACTTCGTACGGTTCTCGAAAAGCCACGTCAATCCTCACCCATCCGCTTTGCGTATGAGTCGCGCCATGATCTGTTTTAGGAGCGGCGGAGGCGTGGGTTGGCGAGGGTGTAGGCGAGGTCGGTGAGGAGGTTGGCGGCGAGGTAGGTGAGGCCGATGGCGAGGGTGCAGCCCTGCACTAACGCGTAGTCTCGGTTGGAGATGGCGGAGAGTGTGAGTCGCCCGATGCCGGGCCAGGAGAAGATCGTCTCCGTGACGATGGCGCCTGCGAGCAGCGAGCCGAATTGCAGGCCGACGACCGTGAGGACGGGGACAAGCGCGTTGCGGAGCGCATGGCGATAGACGACCGTCCGCTCCGGCAGGCCCTTGGCGCGCGCGGTGCGGATGTAGTCCTGCCCGAGCTCTTCGAGCAGTGAGGCGCGGACCATACGGGTGAGGATGGCTGCGAGCGACAGGCCAAGGGTGATGGCGGGTAGCAGCAGGTGCAGCAGCGTGTCCGGCCCCAGCAGCGGCCCGACGCCTGCGCCGGAGACCGGCAGCCAGCCAAGAAGGATGGAGAAGACGAGGATCAGCACGGGGCCGAGCGCGAAGTTTGGAAATGAAAGGCCGATCAGCGAGACGCCGCCGAGCACCTTGTCGGCGGCGCGGCCGCGGTGGAGTGCCGATGTAACTCCTGCCGGCACAGCCAGAACCAGCGCGAGGAGGAGAGACGCCACCGAAAGCAGGAGCGTGTACGGGTAGCGCGCCAGGATGAGATGGGTGACCGTGTCACGCAGGCGCACCGACCGGCCGAGGTTGCCGTGAAGCACGCCCGCCCAGTAGCGCAGGTATTGGGTATGCAAGGGCAGATCAAAGCCGTTCGCATGGCGAATCTCCGCAAGATCCGAAGAGCTTGCGCCCTCGCCCATCATCTGCGCAATCGGATCGCCCGGAACCAGATGGATTAACAGGAAGATGATTGAAACGATGATCCATAAGACAGGCAATGTCAGCAGGATACGGCGGAACAGTGCAAGCGGCGCCTTCATGCGTCGGCACGCTCGCTTTCCTCGTTTGCGGTGTTTTGTACCTTATTTTCCACAGGCTCCTGCTCAATGCGTACGCGACTGATGCGGCGTCTGGAGAGCTCCAGCGCGGTGAAGCGGCGGCCTCCAAAGTCAGTATGTTCGCCAGGTTTGGGCAGATGCCCAAGCTGCGCCAGAAGGAAGCCGGCGAGCGTTTCGATGCCGGGCTCGCGCGGGAACTGCCAGTGAAACTGTGTCGTGAGATCGCGCAGTGTGACGATACCGTCCAGCTCGACCGAACCCCTGCTGTCGGGTGCGGGGAGGTTGCGGGCAGAGACATCGAATTCGTCTTCCAACTCACCGACGAGCTGTTCGAGCGCGTCTTCGGCCGTAACAAGGCCGACCGTGGAGCCAAACTCATCGACAACAATGGCGATTTGCCTGCGGCGCTCCTGAAACTCCTGCAGGACATCCACGGCCAGCTTTGTCTCCGGGACCACGAGCACATCGCGCATGATGAATTGGAGTTGTACGGACGGAGAGCGCAGGGCGGCAGGCAGGCGGTTGTCGTGCCGGAAGTGCATCAGCCGAGAAATGTCCTTGGAATAAACAACGCCTACGATGTGCTCCGTTCCCAGCGCCGGATCGTACACAGGCACGCGCGAATGCTGCTCCTCAATGATCCGTGCGGAGGCAAGCTCGACCGGCATGTCCGACGGCAGGGCGAAGATGCGGCCGCGCGGCGTCATGATCTCGCGCACGGTCACGTGGTTCAGGTCGATGGCGCGGTGGATCATCTGCTCCTGAAAGGCGGGCAGCAGGCCGTTGCGGCGGGTTGCCGTGGCGACAAGCTTCAGCTCTTCCGGCGAATGCACCTCACCACCCTCCGCCCGGAGGGGCACGCGAAAGATGCGAAGAACGAACGCCGTTGAACCCTTGAGCAGACGCACGGCCGGCCGCGTGATGCGGATGAAGACGTCCATGGGGCCGGCGACGGCGAGGGCAATGCGTTCGCCACGCTGCAGGGCGAGGGATTTGGGCACCTGCTCGCCAAGCAGGACCTCAAGGTATGTGATGACCGAGAACGCAAGGACGATGGAGAACACGTAATCGAACGCGATCATGTGTGCGCGCGCCCAAACGTTGCGATTGAGGAAGGGAATCGCCGCGAAAAGCTGCTGCAGGACTTGTGCGACGGCGCTTTCGCCGAGGTAGCCGAGCGCGAGTGAACACAGCGTAACGCCAAGCTGATTGGCGGCGAGGAAGTCGTCGATCTCACGCTTGAGGCGGAGCGCTGTAGCAGCGCCGGTTCGGCCCTGCTTGAGGAGTTGCTCGAGACGGGTTTCGCGGACGGAGATGATGGCGAATTCAGCGGCGACGAAGAACGCGGTCGCCAGAATCAGCACCGCGACCGTCATCAAGCGGAAAAACGCTGATTCGAGCATGTGTGGAGTTTACCGGAGGAGTTGGTAGCGGCATGGAGAAGCAGGTCCCTCCGCTTCGCTCGGGATGACCAATCGATAACGAAAGACTCCGACGCAGAAAGGCCCGGTGATCGACTCACCGGGCCTTGTGCAACCGTTCTACAAGCTTGTTCTGTCCTGCGATCTGGTTTTGCGCTGCTCCTTGTTGCGAAGCCTTACGCGAGGACTTTGGTGATCGTCTTTTCGATCGTGTCCTTGGGCACATAGCCCACAATCTGCTCGGCGACTTTGCCGTCCTTGAAGAGCAGCAGCGCGGGGATACCGCGGATGCCGTAGCGGCCGGGCGTGGCGTTGTTGCGGTCCACGTCCATCTTCATGACCTTGATCTGGCCGTTGTACTGCGTGGCGACTTCGTCGACGACGGGTGCAAGCGCGCGACACGGACCGCACCAGGTGGCCCAAAAGTCCACCAGAACCGGCTGGTCGCTCTTCAGTACCTGCTGTTCGAAATCTGCATCGTTTACTTCGCTCACAAACTGTCCAGCCATCGCTCCGCCTTCTTTCGTTACTCTCGCTTGACTTTGCCTTCAACTTAGTAGCAACTCAGCGATCGTACTCAAGAATAGATGCAAACGGCCTCCAGTAGATTCACTTTCGAAGAACCGGGAGCATTCCCGCAGATTCCAACCCGATGGGACCTTCTGCGAAGATAGAGATCATGAGTTCGACGATTTCCGCCACGCCGCAAACCCTATCCACGGAACAATTTCTCCATGCTGTGCACGGCGCCCAGCCGAAAACGGCTGTGTTTGACTTCGACGGGACGCTTTGGCCGGGCGACGCCGGGTCGGGCTTTATGCGCTGGACGATCGACACCGGACTGTTGTCGCCAGCCGCCGCGGAACGCATCCTTGGCCGGCACGCTGCCTACCATCGCGGCGAGGTGGACGAGATCACCATTTGCGGCGAGATGACCCAGATTTATGGCGGCTTGAGCGAGACGGCCGTCCGCGAGAGCGCGGCGCGATATTTTGTGGAGCACGTGCAGCCGAAGTTCTTCCCACAGATGATCGGCCTGGTGCACGATTTGCAGGCAGCGGGTGTCGAGGTGTGGGCCGTTTCGTCCACGAACAACTGGATGATTGAAGAGGGCGTTCGCGAACTGGGCATCCCGCCAGAACGTGTGCTGGCCGCGTCCGTTGCGGTCGAGGATGACCTCGTGACCGGGACGCTGCTCGACATTCCGAGCGATGAGGGGAAGGCTGCTTCACTGCGGCGCGTCGGGTTAACGCACCCGGATGTAGTCTTTGGCAACAGCGTGCACGACTTTGCCATGCTGGAGATGGCCCGCGTGCCGTTTCCCGTGAACCCGTCGCCATCGCTTGCAGAAAAGGCTGCGGAGTTGGGCTGGGCCGTCTATTATCCGCGGGCCGAGGCATCCATCTAGGTGCAAGCGGCGTACAGGGGGCCACTTAGCGTCTAAACTGCTGTGACAGTGAAGAAGCAGGGCATCCGCAAGCTCGATAGTCCGGCCGGCGGTGGCGGCCGGTCCGATACGCGTTCGCGGACGCTGAGGCTGGTGGTTGCAGCGCTCATTCTTCGTCCTGCTTCCGGCGGGGCTGAAGAAGTGCTGATATGCCAGCGCAAGCCGAATCAGCCCATGGCTCTCAAGTGGGAGTTTCCCGGCGGCAAGATTGAACCCGGCGAAGGCCCGGAGCAGGCTCTTCAGCGCGAATTGGATGAAGAACTCGGCATCCATGCCGAGATCGGGCCGGCTCTGACGCGCATCCGGCACAACTACCGCAATGGCGGCGCTGTCGATCTACAGTTCTTTATTGTGCGTACATTCACGGGTGAGCTTGAGAACCGCATCTTCCAGCAGATGCAGTGGTCGAACTTTTCAGCACTGCCGGAGTATGACTTTCTGGCGGCCGATCTTGGACTGATCCGCGACCTGGCGAACGGCAAGCTGGCAGTTCCTGCTGTCTGATACTGCCGGACAGTGCTATAAGTGCGCATGCGCCGACTGGTCATAGTCCTTCTCGCACTTCTATGTGTCGCAACGGCCCTGCGCGCTGAAACCACCAAGGCAGAACGCATTGCGAATGAGGCTGCGCAGCACGAGCTGGACAGCTCGCCACCGAACGGGAATATTCCTTCGTACTCGCTTAAGCCGGATGACCTGGCGAAGGGACAGCACCTTGAGCGCGTGCGAGACATCATGCACTTCGGCAACGCAATCTGGGGATTGCTGCAGCTGATCGGCCTGCTTTGGCTGGGTGTTATCGCGCGCTTTCGTACCCTGGTCCTATCGAAGTGGAAGAACCGCTGGCTGCAGGGCTATGGCTTCCTGCTGCTTTTCCTCCTTGCGACGACGCTGTTGAGCCTGCCTGTCGATATCTACGGGCATTGGCTTAGTCGAAGTTACGGTTTGAGCGTGCAGGGCTGGGGCGGATGGGCCGCGGACCAGGCCAAGGAGTTTGGACTGGCGTGGCTGTTCGGCGGCTTGATGCTCATGCTGTTGTTCTGGATTATCCGGAAGTTCCCGACGCGTTGGTGGCTCGTGTTCTGGCTGGCGCTGCTGCCCATCATCATCAGCGCGATCTACGCTGAGCCCTATGTCATCGAGCCGCTCTTCAACAAGTTTGTGCCGCTTGCCCAATCCAACCCCGAACTCGTGCGGCGGCTGGAAGAAGTTGCGAAGCGCGGCAATATGAACATTCCACCTGAGCGGATGTTCCTGATGAAGGCGTCAGAAAAGGTGACGACGCTGAACGCATATGTGAGCGGCTTTGGTGGATCGAAGCGCGTCGTGGTGTGGGATACGTCGATTGCCAAGGGCACGCCGGATGACATTCTGTTCATCTTCGGGCATGAGTCAGGCCACTATGTACTGCACCACATCGTGATCGGTGTGCTGATATCGTTTGCGCTGACGTGCCTGCTGCTGTTTCTTGGCTACCACTTCCTGCGATGGTCGATTGCCCGCTATGGAACAGCCTGGGGCATTCCCTCGCAGGAGGACTGGGGCGCGCTGGTGGTGCTGCTGCTAGCCTTTTCGCTGATGAATTTCGTTGCCGAGCCGGTCCAGTCAACACTGTCGCGGATGGATGAGCATGCTGCGGATGTGTACGGGCAGGAGGCGATCCACGGCATCGTAGCGAATCCGCAGCAGACGGCACGTGGAGCCTTTCAAGTGCTTGGGGATACGAGCTACGACGATCCCAACCCGTCGCAGTTCATTGAGTTCTGGACGTATTCGCATCCGTCGATCGGCCGGCGCGCCGCGTTTGCCGCGCACTACGATCCATGGGCAGTGGGCATGCAGCCAAAGTACTTTCCGAAACAGTAAGCCATTTACATGGCATTTTGTTGCTTCGCGTGGGCCTTCCGTTGGTCGGCATGAGGCTTGATACCGATGAGCGGGAGAGCCGCGCCAAGCAGAAAAGGCGTGGAACGCCACACCGCGCATAGCGGGATTAGGTATCAAACACCTTCATCTCCACCTCGAAGAGACCGTTGCGAATCGTCACGAAGGCCATCGCGATGGGCAGGCGAAACCGGCGGGGACCGACGCTGCCGGGGTTGAGGTAGAGCACACCGTTGTGCGTGCGTTGGGCAGGCTGGTGCGTGTGACCGTAGATGACAGCGTGCACGCCAGCAGCAGACGGGTTGATGTCGAGCGCCGTAAGGTTGTGCAGCAGATAAAACCACGCCTCGCCGATCTGAACCATCTCCGTTGGCGGCAGTTTCGAGCAAGGTCCTGCGGTATCGATGTTGCCGCGGATCGCCGTCACCGGGGCGATCGTGCTGAGTCTCTGCAGGATGGCTGGATCGCCGACGTCTCCCGCGTGCAGTATGTGGTCAACACCTTCGACCGCGCTCAGCACCTCCGGACGGAGCAGCCCATGCGTGTCCGACAGCACTGCGATGCGTGCGTATCCGGAGAGTAAATGGGATTTCGCTTCGATCATTCATGTCTCCGGGTTGATCAAACGTCGCGCCAATCGCGATTCGGTGCGTTCACTAAAACCATATCGACTTTGATTCCGGAAATGCACCGTGGGCGGTGCGGACGGGCCTTAGCGCGACATAATCAAGGGGCGATGGATGGTGCTTTGGAATCAGTGGGGAAATCCGCGGGCAGCACGCCGCCTCGCCGTAATGCCCAGCTTGTGAAGGACTACATCACCTGCCTGCGGGTGGAGCGCGGCCTGCGTCCGCTCACATGCGAAGCCTACATCCGCGACCTTGAGCAGTTCGCCGAGCACATTGAGCTGCACGAAGGTGTGCTGCAGTCGGCCACAGGCGACGACGTGCGGTCCTGGATGGAGCACCTCCGCACGCACGATCGCACTGACCGCTCCATCGCCCGCAAACTGAGCTGCCTGCGTGGCTTCTACAAGTGGATGCTGATCGACAAGCGCATCACGCACGACCCCACGGTGAACGTCGAAGCTCCGTCCACCTGGAAAGTTCTGCCAAAGTCGCTGGCGGAGACCGATGTAAACGCCATGCTTGAGATGACCGGCGTCGCGGCAAGGCATCCGCAGGCCGATGGCCTCGCACTGCGCGACCACGCCATGCTGGAGCTACTCTACGCCGGCGGCCTGCGCGCTGGTGAAATCGTCTCGCTGCGTGTGGAAGATCTGCATCTGGACCAGCAGCGGGCGCAGGTGCGCGGCAAGGGCGACAAGGAACGCATTGTGCCGCTGGGCATGGCGGCATGCAAGGCGCTGGAAACGTACCTTCGGCGCGGTCGCCCATCGCTCGCCGACAAAGGGCCATTGCAGCGGGCGGTGTTCCTCTCCGTCCGCGGCAAGCCGCTCACCACGCAGGTGGTGTGGTCGATTGTGAAATCGACGAACGCGCAGGCTAGTCCGCACAAACTGCGGCACAGTTGCGCCACTCACATGGTGGAACACGGCGCCGACTTGCGCAGTGTCCAGACGCTGCTTGGCCACGCGGACATCGCAACTACGCAGGTCTACACGCACCTGGCTTTGGGCAGGCTGAAGGAAGTGCACCGGCTGCATCACCCGCGTGGTCGGCGCAGGCCGGAGGCGATAGCATGAGCGCGTCCATTCGCGATCTCGCCGCACAGTTCCTCGCGATGATGACAAACGAACGCGGCGCCAGCGAGCACACGCTGCGGGCGTACACACGCGAGTTGGATACGTTTGTGTCGTATCTCGTCGAAGAGCTTGGCGATAACCTGGAAATCAAATCCGTAGACCACTTGCACATCCGCGGCTACCTCGGCGTGCTGTATGACCGCGGCCTGACCCGGGCATCGGGCGCGCGCGCTCTTGCGGCCATCCGGTCATGGTTCAAGTGGCTCGCCAAACACGGCTATGTTGAGCAAAATCCGGCGATTCTGGTAAGTACGCCCAAGCTGCCGAAGCACCTGCCGCGTGTGCCATCAGCGGACGAGGTCAACCGTGTGCTCGATTCGATCGAGCGCGGCAAGCCCGCAGGCGGCGATGCAGAATATACCGGCTGGCCCCCACGCGACCGCGTCATCTGGGAGTTGCTCTACGGTTGCGGCATCCGCAACTCCGAGCTTGTCGGCATCAACATCGCCGATTTGCACTGGGCGAATGACGCGATCCTCGTCCGGGGCAAGGGCCGCAAAGAGCGGTATGTACCGCTGGGCGACGCAGGCGCCGAGGCGATCCGCAGCTATCTGCCTGACCGCGAGGCGAAGCTGCAGGCAGCAGGGAAGGGCGCGCTTATCGCCACCGGTCCGCTCCTCATCAACCAAACGGCTCGCGGCGCAAACCCACGCCTTACAACGCGCTCCGTAGGCCGCATTGTGAAGGCTATTGCCATTGAGCGCGGTCTTCCCGCCGACGTCCACCCCCACACCCTCCGCCACGCCTTCGGCACCCACATGCTGGAAGACGGCGCGGATCTGCGCGCGATCCAGGAGCTACTGGGCCATGAGCGGCTCTCAACCACCCAGCGTTATACGCAGCTCACCGTCAGTCAGGTCCAGCAGGTATACGACGAGACGCATCCCCGCGCCCTGTAGTATCGCCCGCGTCTGATGGCCTTGCGAGGTGATTGCGTGGCTGGGAGAATGATGAAGAACCAAGGAGTGACGTTGAAAAAGACGCTCAGAGACTCTCTTTCCTACGACCCTGTTGAGTTGAAGTTCGGCACCAGCGGCAGGCGCGGCCTGGTGAACGACCTCACCCAGATGGAAGTCTTCCTTAACGTGCGGGGCGAGATGGATTTTCTGCTTGGCCGCAAGCCCCAGGAAGGTGGCGTCTTGCCCGGTGACCCGGTCTTCCTGGCCTACGATCTTCGACCGAGCTCGATCCGGTTCATGGCGGAAGAAGGCGGCAGAGGAGAACTTTTCCAGGCAGCCGCAGCTGCTGTTGAAGCGGCTGGTCTGCGCGCTGTGAATCTCGGTGATGTTCCAACACCGGCACTGGCGGCGTATGCGCTCGCTCGTGGCAACGCGAGCATCATGCTTACCGGAAGTCATATTCCCTTCGATCGCAATGGGTACAAGCTCAACACTTCCCTGGGTGAGCTTCTGAAGGTCCATGAAGCTCCCATTGCCGAACAGACGGCACGCCGCCGCGATGAAATTTACAGCCAGGACGCGGATGCCAGCCTGTTTAATGACCGTGGCATGTTTCGTGACGGCCATCGAGAGTTGCCGCCGCACGATGCTGCCGCCGCTGAAGCGTATGTCGAGCGCTTCCAGTCCGTCTTCGGCTCCGATGCCTTGAGCGGCTACACCCTGTTGTTCTACGAACACTCCTCGGTCGGGCGTGATCTGCTTCCGCTGCTGCTGGAGCGCATGGGTGCAACGGTAGTGCGCAAGGGCAGGAGCGATGTCTTTGTGCCCATCGACACGGAGAATCTTGGGACGGATCAGCTATCCACGATCCAGCAGTTGGCGGAAGAGGCGATCGCAGAGGGTGAGCGTATCGATGCTGTTGTTTCGGCAGATGGCGACGCGGACCGCCCCCTGCTGCTCGCGATGGACGGCGGAAAAGCCCATTTCATTCCGGGAGATCTGCTCGGCATGCTGGCAGCGGAGTTTCTGCAGCCGGACGCCGTCGTTGTTCCGGTCAGCTGCAACGATGCCATCGACCAATCGCCGCTGAAGCCTGTCCTCTACCCGAAGACGCGCATTGGATCGCCCTTCGTGATTGCAGGCATGGATGAGGCGATCGCACATGGGGCGCAGCGTGTCTGCGGATGGGAGGCAAACGGCGGCTTCCTGCTGGCCACGGATGTTGTCATGAACGGACGTGTGCTTCCAAAGCTTGCCACACGGGACAGCGTATTACCGGTATTGGCAGCCTTGCTGCTGGCGAGGAAGCTCGGCCTGTCGCTCCTTGAGACAATGAATCGGCTGCCGAAGCGCCATGGAGCTACTGCGCTGCTGAAAAACTTTCCACGCGCTCAAGGGCTCGCGCTGGTGGAGCGTCTGTCTCCCAGGGCAGGAGTTGACCGGGAGGCATTGCTTGCGACCACTCGCGATCTGCTGACGCCTGGCGTCCTGACGGACATCGCGTCTGCTAATTACATCGATGGCGTGCGTCTTACCGCGTCGAACGGAGATGTGGTTCACCTGCGTCCCTCCGGCAATGCAGATGAATTCCGCATTTACGCCGTAGCGAACGATCCAGAGCGGGCACGGGCCGTTGCTGCTGCGGGAGAAGCTTTTGTGCGGGACCAGGCGCGGATGTAGCTGCTGCGCGACGCTTGGAGGCGTACACGCACATGTGCGACCCTTACACATTGGAGGTTAGATGTGCGGACAAACATTGAGATTGATGATGAGTTGGTAGCGCAGGCGATGCAACGTAGCGGCGCCCGCACGAAGCGAGCTGTTGTGGATGCCGCATTACGGCTGCTGGTTCAGACACACTCCCCAAACGGCTATGCGTCGTTTGCGTGGAAAAGTTCAATGGGACGGTGACTTGGAAAAGAGCCGGTCAAGCAGGGTCGCCATGTAAGCTCCCCTGATGGTGTTCATAGACACGACGGTGTGGGTGGATTTACCTGGCAGGCAGGGTGAATCTACAGACAAACTGGCTCGACCGCGAAATGGATCGTCAACGCTTGGGTGTGGTTGATTTGATCCTCTGCGAAGTGCTGCAGGGCATCCGGTATGACGAACACTATCTCCGTGTACGGCGCGATCTTCGCCGGTTTCAGCTTTTTGACACTGGCGGTGAAAAACTTGCAGTGGCTTCAGCAGAAAACTATCGGCTTCTTCGGTCGCGGGGCGTCACAGTTCGCAAGACGATCGACTGCTTGATTGCGACCTTCTGTTTGCAAGAAGGATACGGGTTGCTTCACCGCGACCGTGATTTCAACGCCTTTGAGGAGCACCTGAATCTGCTGGTTATCCATCCCTGACCACGTTCCCGTGCAGGTCTGTGGAATCCCCGATAAAATGAGATTGGTGACCGAGAGGTCCATGCGCCGAGCCGCGCCTGCCCGCGTCCTGCGCCGGGAACAATAGCGCGCCGCGCCCAGAGGGATAAAAGTTTTGATCAACAGTGTCTTTACCAAGGTCTTTGGAACGAGCAACGAACGCGCTGTGAAGCGCATGCAGCCGGTCCTGGACCAGATCAACGGCTTTGAGCCGGCGGTTGCCGCGCTGACGGATGAGCAGCTGCGCGCCAAGACGATCGAGTTCCGCGAGCGCATCGCCGCCCGTACGGCCGATATTGCCGATCGCGATGAGCGCATCGCTGCCGAAAAAGTCATCCTTGACGAGATTCTGCCGGAGGCCTTCGCCGTCGTTCGCGAGGCAGGTAAGCGTGCCGTGGGCATGCGCCACTTCGACGTGCAGATGATCGGCGGCATGGTGCTGCACCAGGGCAAAATCAGCGAAATGCGTACGGGTGAAGGCAAAACCCTCGTTGCAACGCTGCCGTGCTATCTGAACGCGCTCGCCGGCCGCGGCGTTCACGTTATTACCGTCAACGACTACCTTGCCAAGCGCGACGCCGAGTGGATGGGCAAAATCTATGGCTTCCTGGGCATGACCGTGGGCGTGATTGTGCACGACCTGGATGACCGCGAGCGCCGCGCTGCCTACGCCGCCGACATTACCTACGGGACGAATAATGAATTCGGCTTCGACTACCTGCGCGACAACATGAAGTTCGAGCTGTCCGAGCTCGTCCAGCGCGGCCACTACATGGCCATCGTCGACGAAGTCGATTCCATTCTCATTGACGAAGCGCGTACGCCGCTCATCATCAGCGGCCCCACCGACCAGACCACCGACAAGTACGAGCGCGTCAACAAAATCATCCCCGCCCTCGAACTCGGCGAGTTCACTGAGACCCTGGAAGAGAAGACCTATACCGGTGACTTCGTCGTCGATGAGAAGACCCGCTCCATCACCGTCACAGACGAAGGCTGGGAAAAAATTGAAGGCCTGCTTGGCATTGGCAACATTGCCGACCCCGAGAACTGGGACCTGAAGCACCACGTGGAGACCGCCATCAAGGCGCACAACCTCTACAAGCGCGACGTTGAGTACGTGGTGAAGGACGGCGAAATCATCATCGTCGACGAGTTCACCGGGCGCCTGATGCCGGGCCGCCGCTGGTCCGATGGCCTGCACCAGGCTGTTGAAGCGAAGGAAGGCGTGGCCATCCGTAAGGAAGACCAGACGCTCGCCACCATCACCTTCCAGAACTACTTCCGCATGTACAAAAAACTCTCCGGCATGACTGGTACGGCCGAGACGGAAGCCGCCGAGTTCGACAAGATCTACAAGCTCGAAATCACCGTTATTCCCACGAACCGGACGATGCAGCGCCTCGAGTTTCCGGACGTTGTGTATCGCACGGCCAAGGAAAAGTACTTCGCCGTTGCGGATGAGATTGCTCGTCTACACGAAATGAAGCAGCCGGTGCTGGTGGGCACCACGTCGATTGAGAAGTCGGAAGTGCTCAGCGAGATTCTGAAGCGCAAGAACGTGCGCCACGTTGTGCTGAATGCAAAGTTCCACGAGCGCGAAGCGGAGATCGTCGCACAGGCGGGCCGGCTCGGCATGGTTACCATCGCCACCAACATGGCGGGCCGCGGCACGGATATTCTGCTCGGCGGCAATGCCGACTTCATGGCCCGGCAGGAACTGGCGAAGAGCGGCACGGCACGCGCGTTGAGCGCTGTTGAAGGCGAGATCGCGCCCGTCGCAGGCCCCGGCATGTACCGCTTCTACTACTCCAATCAGGAGTACGAGTGCACGCTCCCTCAGTGGGAGTCCAGCATTGCGCGCTTCAACGACGCGGTTAAGCGCGAGCATGAGCAGGTACTGGAAGCCGGCGGCCTCTTCATCATCGGCACCGAGCGCCATGAGAGTCGGCGAGTCGATAACCAGCTCCGCGGCCGTGCAGGGCGCCAGGGCGATCCCGGCGCAGCGCGTTTCTACCTGTCGCTGGAAGATGACCTGATGCGCATCTTCGCGCGTGAGTGGGTGGGTACGCTGCTGCAGCGCCTGGGCATGGAAGAGGGTGTGCCGATCGAGTCCGGCATGATCACCAACCGCATTGCCGCCGCACAAAAGGCTGTTGAAACGCAGAACTTCGAAAGCCGCAAGCACGTCCTCGAGTACGACGACGTCATGAATAAGCAGCGCGAGGCAGTCTATGGCCTGCGGCATAACCTGCTTGAGGGCATCGACCAGAAGGAACTCATCCTTGAGGACTACACCACGACCATGCTGTCGAGTATTCTCGACGAGTTCGCCCCGGCCAACGTCCACGCCGACCAGTGGAAGGTGGAGGAGATGAAGGCGAAGCTTCTGGATGTCTTCGGCACCGAGTTCCCGGACGTGGATTTCTCAGCGCTAAACCGCCATGAGCTCGGCGACACCTTATTTGAGAAGCTGACCCAGCGGTTCGAGGTGAAGGAACAAATCCTCGGACCCGACACGCTCCGCTATCACGAGCGGGTGGTCATGCTGAGCACGCTCGACGGCCTGTGGAAAGACCACCTCCTAGCGATGGACCACCTGAAGGAAGGCATCGGTCTCCGCGGCTACGCGCAACAGGATCCTCTTGTGGCCTACAAGAAGGAATCGTTCGACATGTTCGAGATGATGATGGGTCGCTTTCAGGAAGATACGCTGCGCAACCTCTTTCGCATGCAGATTCTCGGCCCGGACGGCACACCCATCGAGTCGCTGGAGCAGCTTGCATCGTTGCAGGCCGCGGCAGCTCAGCCGGTTGCGCCACCGCCGCCGCAATTGCCCCAGGCGCCTCCGCCCATGCGCATGAGCGGTGGTGGGAGCGAATTGGCGACGCAGGAACCTCGCCGTCCCGCAGAGCAACCGCAGCCACCGGCATCGCAGGGCCCACAGCGGCAGCAATACGCGCCAAGCAAGGCCACGAGCGGCCAGAAACCGAAGCGCCGGCGGTAGAAGGTACATCTTCGTCGGGTTCCTTCGGTGTGCCGGAAGACGGAAATGGTGTAAGTGCCACAGTCCTTACTGGGTTGTGGCTACTTGTCAGTATTTACTCAAGCGACACATTACGACATTTGCTAGTTCCTTCTGTATTAACAAGCCGCAACCAACGTAGCCAGGCAGAGGCCATGCCGAATCTCTAACATAGAGATACCTCTGTTATAAGTGTGTTGGTGGGTTCCGACTAACGAGAGTGCACATTGCGTCTGCGTCTTAGGTAACGTCTGAGGATTGGTTTTTGTGCTGTATAATCCATCCATCAACCGCATAAGAGGGCTCGATGAAGAAGGCTTTGATTACCGGCGTAACCGGTCAAGACGGTGCGTACCTTGCTGAATTATTGCTCCAAAAAGGGTACGAGGTCCACGGTATCAAGCGTAGAACTTCGTTGTTTAACACGGCGCGCATTGATCATATTTATGAGGATCCGCATAACCCAAGTCCCCGCTTGACTTTGCATTACGGTGACATGACGGATTCGACGTCTCTCATTCACATTGTTGAGAAGGTTCAGCCGGACGAAATCTACAATCTGGCGGCTCAATCGCATGTGCAGGTGTCTTTCGAAGAGCCTGAATATACTGCGAACTCGGACGCTATCGGAGTGCTTCGTTTGCTTGAAGCCATCCGGATTCTAGGGCTGGAAAAGAAAACCCGGTTTTACCAGGCATCTACCTCCGAGTTATACGGCCTGGTTCAGGAGATCCCGCAGCGGGAGACGACACCTTTTTATCCGAGATCGCCATATGCGGTGGCTAAGATGTACGGCTACTGGATTGTTGTAAATTACCGTGAGGCATATGGCATTTATGCCTGCAACGGTATCCTCTTCAATCACGAGTCGCCTCTTCGCGGTGAGACCTTTGTGACGCGTAAAATCACTCGCGCTCTTACGCGCATCAAGTTGGGTCTTCAGGACCGTCTCTACATGGGCAACATTGATGCGAAGCGTGATTGGGGACATGCGCGGGATTATGTCGAGATGCAGTGGCTCATGCTGCAGCAGGACAAGCCGGAAGACTTTGTGATCGCCACCGGGCAGCAGTACAGTGTGCGGGAATTTATCCAGCGATGCGCAGACCAGCTGGAGATGAAGCTGCAATGGCAGGGTAGTGGTGTGGACGAGAAGGCCGTGGATCCGAACGGCAATGTTATTGTGGCGATCGATCCCCGGTATTTCCGTCCGACAGAAGTCGAAACCCTTCTTGGTGACGCAACCAAGGCCAAGACGCGGCTGGGCTGGACGCCAAGGACTTCCTTTGAAGAGCTGGTCTCAGAGATGGTTACTTCAGATCTGAAGGCTGCGGAGCGCGACGCATTGGTCGTGCGTCACGGATATCCTGCGTACGATCTCAGGAAAGACTAGCTCGATGATCAATCACGACAGCCGCATCTATGTAGCCGGTCATAGGGGGCTTGTAGGGTCAGCCATCCTGCGAGCCCTCAAGGCTGGTGGCTATCGCGACGTTATTACCAGGAGTCATGACGAGCTCGATCTTACGGACCGAGAGGCGGTACGGACCTTTTTTGCAGAGACAAAGCCTGATTTTGTATTTCTGGCGGCTGCAAAGGTTGGCGGTATTCTTGCCAATAATACCTATCCTGCAGATTTCATTCGGATTAACTTATTAATCCAGAGCAATGTCATTGATGCATGTTTAGAGTCCGGAGTGACTCGCATGCTATTTCTTGGGTCAAGCTGCATTTATCCGAAGGATTGCCCTCAGCCCATCAAGGAAGAATATCTTCTGACCGGCCCATTAGAGCCGACCAACCGGCCTTACGCCCTGGCAAAGATAGCCGGCGTGGAAATGTGTTGGTCGTATAACCGCCAATACGGCACGCGGTATATGGCTGCGATGCCGACTAATATGTATGGTCCCGGCGACAACTTCGATCTTAAGAATTCCCACGTGCTTCCGGCCCTCATTCGCAAAGCTGTGACCGCGATGGATAAGGGAGAAAATGAGTTTGTCGTGTGGGGCACCGGGAATCCGCTGCGCGAACTGCTTCATTCTGACGATCTGGCTGCGGCCTGTATATTCCTTATGGAAGCAGATGAGGCGTCTCTCGCCAATCTCTTTTCGGAGGACCGCCCGCCGCTTGTCAATATAGGAACTGGCGAGGACATCAGTATCCGCGAGCTCGCTGAGATGGTGGCTCGCGTGGTGGGTTACTCTGGTGAGATTGTTTTTGATGCTTCCAAGCCGGATGGGACGTTCCGAAAGGTAATGGATATATCCCGTATGCATGGTTTGGGCTGGAGGCATCACATCGATCTCGAAGACGGAATTCGCAGCGTTTATGAGGCCGTCCGGGGCACTTTCAGCGAATAAACGATAGCGTGACGTTTACGCAAGCTTCTGGAGATATGTTTTGCCCGGTGATGTAGACGCTACCCACGGACTTTCACCAGAGCCTTTAGAGGTTCTTGGTGTTCCGATCTCCCTGCGAGGCATGCAGGCGACGGTGGTGCGCGTCACGCAGTGGGTCGAGGATAGAAGCAAACTTCGTACGGTCACATTCAGCAACGCGCATATGCTCGCTCTCGCTTCGCAGCGTCCGGCATTCCGAAACATGCTGCAACAGATGGATATGAATTGCGCCGATGGCATGCCCGTTGCTGTTGTTGCGCGGTTTCTTCTCCATGGCGGCCCCAGCTTCCGGGTCCCCGGGCCAGATTTTATGGCGGAGTTTTGTCGAGAGACCGCGGACAAAAAGCTTCGACATTTCTTTCTGGGCGGCGCCGCAGGGGTTGCTGCCGCGGCAGCAAAAAACCTGAAGTCGGATTATCCAGACTTGCAGGTGGCCGGCATGTATAGCCCGCCGTTCGGCGATATCACAGACGCAGAATTGGAACAGCAGTGCGCGATGATTAACGCGAGTCATGCTGACGTGGTTTGGGTCGCATTAGGTTGTCCGAAACAGGAGACCTGGATGTTCCGTGCACGCCAACATCTGCAACCGACCGTAGTGCTTGCGGTGGGACAGGCTATCGACATTACCGCGGGTACATTGACCAGAGCTCCCCGATTGTTCAGACGATTTGGACTCGAATGGCTTTACCGGTTATTTCACAGCCCTCGGCGTTTGTGGAAGAGATATCTGGTGTACAACTTAATTTTCGTTGTACAGGTGTTTAAGACGTACGTCTTCTCGAAAAAACCGCTCGGCCAAACGACACATATAGGCTAAGCCAGACTTCAACCAGATAGTCTTGTCCTGTCCTAGTTCGTATGCGATCTTGGGCGAAGGCTTCGCTCTGTGAGCTCTGCGAATCGTTTGCGTCCGCTGCCACAATGCGCAAGATCGCCTGTCTTATCAACTGAAACACACGAAAAGCGAAATAATGACGTGACCGTAGCGTAGTGGTACGGTTCTTCGAAGGATAACGCCTTCTATTTCGTTAACGCGTCTTATCCGTGCGCGTTCGAAGCCTCGCTGCAGTCTGTGGAGGCCTGTCCGATGCTGACACAAACCCTGCATTGGACGCAACGAGGGCCGATACAGCGCGTATGTCAGCGCTACGGTATCCTTCTCCTATGTTCATACTCTCTACCATCCTTGCCTGTTCGGGAGCCTTCTCCTCGGTTGGTTGTGGTGGAACCCGTATCGGCGGTGTCCCATCTTCGTCCACAACGGTCTTAGAGACAACCGGTTTGTCCCTCTCGCCACTTACCGCGGTTTCATCCACGGGTGGCGTTGCGCAGTTTGTTGCATCCATGCGTTCTGGCTCAACCAATGCGGAAGACCCGTACAACGGGGAGTCTTGCGACTGGACGGCAAGCGACGATTCTGTCGCTACCCCGGCGGGGGATGGTACATTTCACGGATTAGGGCTTGGAACTACAACCGTTTCCGCGGTCTGTGCAAAGGCTGAGGCGAGTGCAACCCTGGCAGTGACAGATCCGCAGAATCCGAATGCCATCCGAATCACACATGGTGGCACTTATACCGGCAACTGGAGCAGCAACGATCCCAACACGCCTGCCGTAACCGTTGTGACCGATGATCCCGTGACCATCACGAACTCAACCGTGACTGGCCGTGGCACACTGATCATGGTTTTTGGCGGAGCCAAGGGAGCAAACCTGACTCTGACGAACACAACCGGTACAGCAATGGATCCTGGAGTAGCGGGCAAGGGCCGCGGTAAGTTCCTGGATGCGCAGGTGATGAATAGTTTGACAGTTAAGAACTGCACGATGAAGGGTACGAGCTTCGGTGTCTATGTTGTTTCCTCGAATCTCGCATCCTTATCAATTACGAACAATGTAGGTATCAACCTGGAAGATCGTGTTAGCGATGGACACGGTGGACTCGTCTCAGGCCAGCGTGTCCTGGGACACTTCATCATGCTGAATGCAGACCTTGTTCCCAAAGGCGGAGAAATCGCCTGGAACCAAATCATCAATGCCACAGGGAATGCTTCGATCGAAGACATCGTCAGCATTTATCAGAGCCGTGGGGGAGATGCCACAACTCCCATACGAGTGCACGATAATTACCTGGAAGGAGCATTTTCCACAGGCCTTACCAAGGCGTATACGGGCGGCGGTATTCAGTTCGATGGCGGAACAGATGACCCTGCACATGCAAACGGCTTTGTAGAGGTTACGAAGAATGTGATCGTGAGGACGGCGAATATGGCTATCTCAATCGGCGCCGGGCACGATATTTCTGTGACAGATAACCGCATCGTTTCCTGCGGGCAGGATGGTCAAGGTCACTGGATCAACATGTCTGGTCCAGCACTGGTTATGTGGAATTACTACAACACACACCAGTTTCACAACAACCGCATCAGTGGCAACACGGGCGGTCTCATCGCATTCGAGGCCGGCACACCGGTGAATTCCGACTTCAATAGTGAGAGTGTTTCCACAGCACTGAGCAACCTGATTTTGGGAAATCATCTGGAACACCCCTGTTGGGTGAATGGCGTGGTCAGTCAGGCTGCGGAAGCGGCCGAGCGCAGTGCATGGATGGAACGCGTCAGCCATGCGAACATGATCCTCGGAGATCAGCACTAACGGTTAGCTCAAGGACAGTCGTCGCTGGGAGCATTGATTCAACATAACAATGGTACCCAGCAAGCATGCGTGCGTTATACGACCAGCGACTGTAGACGGGCCGGCAACAGAACGAGGAGTTGCGGTGAACGGCTGAAGATGGGACGCAGTAGAATACGGGCCGACAGGAACGCACAACCTCCGACGATCACCGCAGAACCAGAAACCACATAAACGAGCCGAAGCGCCTCTGGGGCATTCGAAGCCAACAGGGCAATTCCCTTGGCGACAAACACCGCAAATCCGCCAAGTGCAAACGCAGGCCACGCCGTGGCGAAAAGATCACGCCACCGGCTGCCGATGTCGCGGTGCACCGCGGAGGTGAGAAAGAAGAAGCGGACCAGGTACACGCCCAGCACACTCCAGCTCAATGCCAACACGGACCAGTGGATGGCGGTAAGGTATGCGGCAACGGCGAAGATCACAGCCATTAACTGCGCGCGTAACTCGTTCTGCGGTTTGCCACGAGCGGCGAGCAGCGGTCCGGCAAGAGCCATTACCGCATTCACTGCCATGGCAAGGGCAATCGGTCGTACGTACGGAATGGACGGCGACCATCGCGCACCATATAGACCGATTACGACAACATCCGCTGTAGCGGATACCGCCGCAAAAATCGGCAACACAACAAGCAGAACAAGCCCAAAGACCGAAGCATAAATTCGGCGCAACTTAGCGGGCTCGTCCTGGACGCGGGAAAAGGCAGGCAGCAACACCTGTAGCAGGCCAGAGGTGAGGCTGTCAGCGGTGTTAGCAATGGTGAAGGCGCGGCTGTACAGGCCCAAAGCGTAAGAACCGACAACACGTCCGACGATTGTATTGTCGAGATTCGCTATGCCCCAACTACAAACGTTTGCTCCAAGGATGCGAGTTCCAAAGGTGAGAAAAGCAAAATGATCTGGATGGAAGCGTGGTCGTAGTGAGTGTCTCACTCGCGAATACAGCAGGATGCTGTTTAGAAAAGCCTGGGAGAGCCATGCTGCCACAAGGCTCCATACGCCAAAGCCCTTGAAGGCCATTGTGGTACCAATGCAGACATAGGAGATGACATAGGAAGTGATGGCGATGGACTGTATGGTCCGAGCATCCTGTTTGCGGCTAAGAAGAGCAGAGGCTGTAGTGCCGAAACCCTGGATGATAAAAAGAGAGGAAAATACGCGAAGAAGTTTGACAAGTGCAAGTTCATGAAAGAAGTGTGCCCAAAAGGGAGCCGTCACAAACAACAGTGCTGCCATGATGATGCTGATACTCATCTGGCAAGTGAAGCAAAAGCGGATGTCCCTTTCGTCCAGATTTTCTTTTTGAATCAACGCAGATGTGAGTCCAACGTTGGACAGTAGCGTGCAGAAACCGAAGACAATCATCGCTACGCCGAGCTCTCCGAACGGCTTGGGGCCGAGGAGCCGTGAGAGAAGCGTATTGATGCCGAAAGCAAGACCAACCTTAGTAACAAGGCCTGCGTAATTCCAACGCAGAGCGCGTCCGGTTGTTACTGTGAGACTCGGCTTTGTCGTGGTCATAATTACCTCAAGCCGTGAGCGGTAGCAAGAGCCCACTCCGGGATGGCTCCGTAGGCGAGGAGGTTTCCCTTGGAACTCTTTGTGAGTAGCTTTGCCTGAAGATCAGAGAGGAGTGCGGTGGGAAGTTCCGTACCCATGCCAAACGGCCAACCCTTGAATGACCCTGGATCAACAGCACCTTGCTTGAGAGACTCGATCCAGGCAAGTGCTTCCGACGTGGGAGACGATATCTCGCGCTGGGATGCTTCGTGCCCCCACAACGTATATGCACCATTGTCATATTGCAGCTGAGGCTCGTACCAAAGGTACGGTCCGTCGGCGAGGAAACTGGCAACAAGGCTGTACGACGACACGGAGCAGATTCGAACGTCAGCCATGGCCATTAATGCCAGATCGCTACATTCAGTCAGACCACGCTGCGGCTTCTGCCCTGGGTTGAAACGCGCCACTGCTTCCTCAAATTCCGGTCCACGGCGATCGGTGAAGATATGGAACTGGATTCGATCTCCGAAAGCCTGCTGCAGCGCCTCGCAGGCATTGAGGTACCAGCTTGCAGGCAGCCGCATGTTGAAGCGGCCCCGCAAGTTTTCGCCCTGCGAGCCAGTACCGAAATCCGCACCGGATCGCATGTGCACAGCGACAAACAACTTGCTCGGATCAAGGCGGGAAGTAATGCCATAGATATTGGAAAGCGCGTCCCGGCTATTGAGAAGTTTCGACCACAGGAACGGTCTTGCATTGCTGATGCAAGGGTAACCGCCGTACATTCCATCCACGGTCACAATAAATGAGCTCTTGCGCGTTAAGCCTATTTCTTCCGCCCATAGCTCAATCGATCGGCCAAAGTCGATGACACCGATGCGGCGGTAGTCTTGTTCTTGAAAGGCGTAGCGTGGAAGGCGGCGTGCAAGCTCCTCGACGAGAAAATCGAGGCGATTTGTCCCAAAGTGTTGGTAATACTTGCGCTTGTTCAAGCCCCAGCTTGGACCGATCAGCTTGGCTTGTAAAACAGCGCTTGCGACAAAACCTTTCGACCAGCTCAGAATTTCATTTCCGAGTCCTTCTCCGCGTCCTCCGAGCCGGCGTGCCACGACCAATCGCATGCTTTACTTATCCTCGCAAACTTCTCGATGTGCCAGTACTTACCGGGCTTGCTTCATAGGCGATTCGGACCATATCACCATGTGAAGACAGGCTCAGTATAGAGTACGCGTCAGGAGATTTGAGTTATGGCACCAGCTCGCGGTAAATAGAGAGAAGCATTTCGTAGTTGCGTTGCTCGCTGAAGCGATCTTCGTATCGCTGCCGTGCGCCTTGCTGAAGCTTTCTTGTGTCTGGCGTAACTGTTGCAAAATGATTTGCGGCTTGAGACAGAGCCACCGGGTCCCCAGGTGTGAAGGTTGCACCGGAGACGCCGTCTTCGACAAGTTCCGGCAGGCCGCCAATGCGCGAGCAGGCCACAGGTAGACCGGCGGCGAGCGCTTCGATAACAACCATGCCGAAGGGCTCATACCAAACCGAAGGAACCAGTAGAACGCTTGCACTGCGCATGAGTTCCTGCAGCGCGGGCCGTGCCGTCGCGCCCAGCGGCTGCAGCTTGCTGCCTGGCCTCGCGGCAGACTCTTGTATGGCTGGCATGAGCGGACCATCACCTGCAATGCGTACGGGCAGTTGGAGTAAACCCAAACGGTCAGCATCCATGAGTGTCTGTAGACCTTTCTCTGGGGAAAGGCGGCCGGCGAATAAGGCAAATCCTCCGCCGCCTTCGCCGATGGACGTAGCCGCGACAAAGTTAGGCTTGATGCGGATGTGCTCTGCCGGTACACGGGTTGCCGATAACTTGTGAGCCGCGAACTGCGTCAACGCGATGTACCGATCCACTCGGATGCTCCAGGTTCGCAGCGCTGCATGGAGACCCATGGTGCCTCCAACGACCGCACTGCCTAACCGGCTGCTGCGATAACACGCGTGCCGAATGCCCGGCAGAAATGAGCGTGCAGAGACGCACTCCTCGCAGACATGTCCGTCGCGATACAGCAGGGCGTTGGCACACAGCATGCGATAGTTGTGCAACGTCTGCACCACCGGTACGTGTTTTCGTTGCGTCGCAAAGAAAACAGAAGGCGACAGATTTGGCAGAAAGTTGTGAACATGGACAAGATCCGGAGCGAAGCTGTCCATAACCGCTGTGATCTTTGAAGCTGAACGGATGGAGTAGAACGAGTCCACAGCGGCGCGCAGCATTGATGCCGGCCCGTCAATTGCATCGTTGTCTACAAGAAAAAGTTCTACGGTATGCCCATGCCGTGCAAGCATGGCGGCCTCTTCGGCGACGACATAATCCTCGCCACCCTTTTCTTGATAACGATTGTGTGCAATCAGGATCTTCAAGGCAGCCGACCGCTCCCAGCCAGGTTACGCATCGATCGTTGCGATCGCTTCGGCCATCCTGCGTGCAATGGCGCCGGTGTTCCAGGCCTGAGTGGAAAGACGTGCATTTTCCCCCATGTTACGCAGTTCCTCGAAACTTGTGGAAAATGCACGGTCCATCCCTGCCATTAAATCGCTCGGGTCTGAAGGATCAAATATCCAGCCGTTGTAACCATCACGCACTAACTCAACGCTTGAAAGCCCGTGGCAACTGCCAAGAACCGGCACGCCAGCAGCCAGCGATTCATTCACGACCAACCCCCACTCATCGCCCAATGTGGGGAAGATATAGATCGAGGCTGAGCGGTACTCCTGAGCAAGTTGCTGGCGGTTCAGAAAGCCGAGGAACTTGATATCAAGATTGGGAGGGACTGACAGTGATTCAATACGCTCTCTCTCCGGTCCCACTCCAGCGATGCGCAACGAAACGCGTCGCTCAGGATGCTGCTCACACCAGCGGTAAAACGCTTTGAAGAAAGGATAAACACCCTTCCGCTCAATCAGCTGGCCAGCATGCAGCAGATGCAGAACACCGTCGTCCGGCACCAGGGATGGACCTTCAAATTCGCTCGAGTCGATGACGTATGGAACGAAAAAGAGAGGCTTGGCGAAGCCGAGTTGACGGAGATATTCACCGCCGTCCTGTCCGTTGACGAAAGCGGCGTCGATACACCGTAAAATGGCACGCCGTACCAGCTTGCGCAGGCTGCTTCGGGTGGTCTCGGTGCGCTGAGAGAGTGTTGCCCAAAGGATGAGTTTTGTCTTGGGACGAAGCGCGCGGTACACGATAGCCGAAAGTGTTCGCGGGCCGAACTCACCTGTGATCACCACGTCTGACCGATAGCGTAGAAGCTGTGGCACGATGTTCAGCGGTACATGAATTTCAGTTTCGTCTTTATAGCCGTTGGCGTGATCAAAACGATACACGTGGCGATACGTCTTCAGCATCACCACATCCAGATCGTCCCAGCCATTGACATTGGCGTTCAGACCTTGACGCTTAGCAGAAAGAAAAATCCTGGTATTGGAAGAGTGACGAGCAAATGACCGCAGAAGCGCCGTGCGATCAGGCAAGAGTGAACTTGTCAAGACCGCGACGCGCTTATTGAGAAACAATGCAGAACTAGAGAAGGTGTCCATATAGCTGCAGTGGCAACAGCATTGCTATTCCTTATAGTTTGGGCCCGCGTTTGGTATGCAGGCACGATAACTTCTTGGAGGAGATACACTTGCTGAGATACGGGATATCGTTATCGTACAGCCTGCAACGCCAAAATGCGACAAAATAGTGCGGCCGATAAATGCTCATCGTGTGAATTTCAACGCTTTGGCATTTTCGTTGAAACCTTCAGCTCACCTACATCTGAAAAGACAAACATGCGTGTCTTCCGCGAGCGAAATGAACCGGAATACAATCCCACTCCAGCGAGTTTGTTACATGTGTCATGCGTTACTCGCACGCAAGTCATGGATCAGGTTCGTGCTGATTTACAGCCCGAACAGCGCTTTGATATATGGAGAGGCGGCGTAGATCGGCCATCGCCAACCGAAGTGGCGACGGGTGTAGTGCAGCCACTCGCGCGGCGGAGCTCCCTTAGGAGACATCAGGTGCTTCCAGCGCTGCTGAAGGGAAGCGTTCTTGTCTCGCCACGTGCGCTCCATGCTGTTGTCCTCGCATTCACCGCAAAAGCCTGGTGCAAGCAATACGTCGAAACCGGCCTTTGTGGCTCGTAGCCCGTAATCAAAATCGCCGAGTTGATGCGTGAAAACAGGATCCAGGTTCCCTAGCTCCTGTACGACGGATCGAGAAATGAGCGTGAAATTGCCGTTGACGGTGTCGCAGGAGATGGACTCCTCCAGGGAAGGCTCGACCGCATCAAAATGCACATGGAGTCCGCTGGCACGGCGCCTACGTCCCCCATAGCTTCGCTTACCAGTTCGTTTCGAGCGCATGCTGCCCGTAACGATCGCTCCCTTTCCGTGCAGAAGCGCCTCTTCGGTAATCTTCACAACACGGTGCAAGGCATCGGGGAAGAGCTGCGAGTCGTCATTGAACCAAAGATAAGCATCGAAATCTTCACGCATCGCTGTTTCGAACGCCTTGCGCATACCACCGTTCCAGAACAGAGATCCGCTACCGCGAAGCAGGCGTACCTGCGGAAAGTGCGCAGCAACCGCCTCGGCCGTGCCGTCGGTGCTGCCATCGTCCACCAGAAAGACTGTCAGCGGATGTTCGTCCAGGCCCTCCTGCGCAAACAGGGATGCCAGCGACGATAGAGTAAGCTCGCGCCGATTAAACGAGGTAGCAAGGGCTGCGATGCGGCCTATCAAAATGTCATTCCTGGTACAGCCCCCGGTTCCACTGGGGTCAACCGTGAGGCACTGAGCTTAGGAACCCGCTTCTGTAAGAGGCCGACCGAAGGATGTTCCTGGAGCAGTCTCGAAGCAATCAAATTAGCCAGCGCCAGGATGGGGTACATGCTTCCTTCGAGGCCATAGGTAAAACCATAAGTTCCGAGGGCGATACAGGCGACGCACCAAGCTGAGGTCGTTGGCTCAACGGCAAACCGATTGCCGCGGCTCCATCTCCAGAGAATACGAATAGGCCGGGTGACAAATAGGAGCAGAAAAAACAGGCCCACCACCCCGACTCGGGCAAAAACTGTGACATATTCGCTGTGTGGCGGCAGGTTGACATATCTGCCCGAGGACGGCTCGAAGCGCCACCATCCTGTGCCGACAGGCTTGCCCAGGAAAATAGTTAAGAGATTCTGCTCAGAGTCAGTAACCACCTCTGTCCAGGCATTCACGCGCCAGACGAGTGTGCCAGAATTCGTTGCTGCGTCGGTGAGTTGATTTTCCTGCTCTGCCTTATCACCACTGGACAAGAATGCCTGGGCCGAGCCAGCGATAATCCCGAGTACTACAAGAGCAGGAAGAAACTTGCGGATCGTACGCCTATCGAGGAGTGTAAGACTAGCCAAGGAAACAAGCAGCATCATCCAAATCGTGCGATGACGGAGCAAGATGGACATCCCGAAAAGCAACGCTGGGAGCACCGGCGAGATGACTCCAAGTGGACGGCGTACGTTCCGGCCGAGAGCGAGGATAAAAGCAACAGCCAACCCGGCTGCTGCTGCAGAGGGAAGGTACCGTCCATTGATACCTGCTGCATCTTGATCGTGCGCCCACGCAACCGAACCGACGTGCAAACCGGCGGCGGCTAACGCTGCAGTAGTAAACAAAGCCGCGCCGTATATTATGTAGGCGCTGATGTACTTCCGAACAGATTCATCATCGACAGGCGCTGTCAGGAAATACAGCATGGCTGCAAGAAGGCCAACATAGGAACGGCTTTCGTTTGAAGCAGAAAAAAATCCAGCGGCTGCCACACCACGAAGAAAACTAAACGCAAACACAACGAGATAGCCAGTGGCATACAGCCTGGCAGTACTCGGGGTTCGCAGGCGTGGAATCGTTCGGATCGCCCCTGCTACCAGCAGCGTGATGTTGACGATGTCCGGGGGGGAAATATGCAGGCTGCCGACGACGGAAGCGCTGGTGCCGAATGTGAAGTTCACCCATTCCGTGAACAGGAGGCTCGCCCAGCCAATTAGCACATCCCGAGAAACAACATAGATAAAAACGCCTTCAAGGAGCAGCGCCGAGATCACGACCAGCACGATGAAGATGGTCATCTAAAGTACCCCTTCAAGTGAGATGGGGGAATGCGGTGTCAACGTAGACGCCACTTGCTCATAAAGCCGCTCGTATAGAGGGACTACTCTTTCAGCAGTGTAAATCGTGTGAGCTCGCTGGTAGGCCGCTTCAGCGATCCGTTCGAAGAGCGAGGTGTCATTCTGCAGACGGGTCATTGCCTCAGCTATGTCGCCTGGCCTACCAACATCGACTAGTACTCCAGCGCGGCCACCGTCCAATTCCTCGGAGATACCTGGTGTCGAGCGACCGGCAATGATCGGCTTGCCAAACGCCATATTTTCGAGAACCGTCATTGAGAGCGCCTCATCCAGCGAGGGCATGACGAGTACGTCGACCTCGTCACGTACCCTCTCCAGCATCTTGTCGTACGGTTGCAAACCACAGAAGAGCACATCGGTTTGGAGTCCGTGTTCGCGCGCCCAGGCTTCTGCCGGCCCAACGGCCTGGTAGTCTGCACCCATGAACAACAGTCGGCTTCCTGAGTAATTCTTTCTAAATAACGCGAACGCACGCAATGCAGCCTTTGCGTTTTTCCTTGGCGACCAACCCTGTAAAATGCAGGCAAACACTAATGGCCTGTCCGGGTGTGTCTGGAACCCGTTAGCTTTTGTAAGAACGGTTTCAGAGAGGAAGTTTGGAATTGCTAGGACCCGAGCACCTGGGCGCATGTACCGTGAAAAGTGTCGTGCGGCGTCTTCAGAAACAGCCGTGTAGAGATTGGCGCGCATCGCGACGGCATAAGCCATTAGAAGCCGAGCTGTGCGATACCGGTCCCGAAAGTAACGGAGCACATTCCACGGAAGGTCGTGAATCGTGACAAGAGTCTGCACTCCGGAGCCCAACGCAGCAAGAGCGAATTCGTAGGTCCAGTGAGCGTGAACAAACGCCGGACAATCTGTCTCGATAACACGGCGAAGGTAGGCAATCTCTGGGCGAAAGAAGTTACGGGCGGCGCCCAAACGTCGCGATGGACCTACAAAAATACGCAGGTTAGACCACTCGTAGAACTGCTCCTCGGTTGAGTCGTAATCAAGCGTATAGATTGTGAGTTCATGTCTCCGTCGCGCCAGTTCCAAAATCAGCGGCGTAGTTGCCGTGCTTCCGAGTCCACGAGGAACCCCTTCTGTATTAATGGAGTTTGCTCTCGCAAGCCAATGAATATCGACAGGAGCGCACATGGCAATTTTCAATTTGCCTCCCCTTGCAGCTCGCTGTCCTTCGTGTCGATATAGAGCCCACGCACAATGCTCGAGACGCCATTTTGAACGGAAAACCGCTTGCGAATCCGTATGCTGTCTTCGAGTCCCCTCCTCCGTCGTTCACCGCTACCGATAGAACGGACTTGGTCTATACCATGGGCGATGGCTGTGGGATCACAGGCCGTAAGAACTGGATATACCATCTCTGCAGCCACTCCGCGCAAACCTGCAGCATCGCAAAAGACTGTTGGCAGGCCAACCGCTACCGCTTCGAGCGCCGACAACGGAAGGCCTTCCCAAAGGGAAGGCATCACGAAGATATCTGCGGCTTGGAGGAAAGGGAGCGAATCGGGCTGAGATCCTGCAAAACGCACATGATCCTCAATGCTCAGCTCCACCGCAAGTTGTCTTTCAGGGGTCTCGGTTGGCTCCTTGCCTACGTGGAGGTAGAGCGGTACCGGCGACAACTGCAATTTGGGCAGAGCATGCAGAAGAGCCTGATGATTTTTCGCCTTATTGCAGTTCCCTACAGAGATGAGTACAAATTCGTCCGGAGCGATGCCGAGTGTCTGTCTGGCCCTGGTTCGCTCCATTTCCGAGCACGGCAAAAAATGATCGGTATTGATCCAGTTCCAGGTTCGTACGCCAGGATTGCGATAGTGATCCCACTCGCATTTTTGAACGTCATCGCTGATCATGCCATAGCGGCACCCCAAACTGCGAAGCGTGAGCCGCTCAAGATATTTGCGGAAACGCAGAACACCGGTGAAGCGGAACGTGTTATGGAGGGTCAACACTACCGTCTTCAACCCCGCCAGCCGAGCGAGTATGACGAACAACGGCGTCGCTGCCTCTGTATGCACGTGCACAATGTCGTAACCAGAGCAGAGGCGCCAGTATTCGTGAAGAAACCGGAAGCTCGGCAGATAGCGGAATATGCCGCGAAACGGAAGGTGATGTACCCGGTACCCGGCCTTCTGTAAGTCGGGCGCAAGCGGCCCAATCGACGGGGCAGTTGCCAGAATGTCGCAGGAACAACCCTCGCTAATCCACTCGGAGTAGCTGCAAAGCAACATCATCTCCATGCCGGACCGCTGTAAGCTGCTCAGGACGTGCAGAACTCGTTTCATAGGCTTCGGTCGTGTTCTAGGAGTCTGCACGACACTAATTAACGTGTCGTCGAATAGATCGCAGCCGAAGCAGCGGAGCTTAGGATTGTCGACGAGTTGATTAGCGCGGCCTTGATTTTGCTCGTAGGGATATACACCATGTCACCATCCTGCAATTGGAACGGTGGAACTTCGCCACGTTCATCCCCTTTGAGCGGAGCCTCTTGACGCGTGATCGAGTCTCCTGCGCCCTTTCGTACGATGACAGCTGTCTTCGTCGCCGCGATTGGGCTAGCACCGGCGGCAAGGCTTACCGCCTGCGGCAGTGTCATCTTTCCGCCGTTCACCATCAGGTATCCGCCCGGATGGTTTACCGCTCCTAGAACGTAGATAACGCCTGCTCGACGCACGAAGACCGTGTCGCCAGGGGCTACCATAGCCAAACGAGCTTCATCAGGCTCCCGGCCGTTTGCATAAGGGATGTGTTGGACCGTATCTGCAGCGCCAACCTGTGGGTGATGAATCTCAATTTCACCACCAGCCGCTGTCGTGACACCCCCAGACAGTGCGATAAGGTCGAGAACCGGTCGCGGCTTCAGGATTGCGATCTTACCCGGCTGCTGGACTTCGCCAGTAACCACCACTTGCAGCTGGGGAAAGGCCGTGATCTCCAGTGTTACATGAGGCGCGACCAGCATCTCCTGACGGATCAAAGCCGCAGCGATCTTTTGCTCCGCTGCGTGGAGCGTATCGTCAGCAACATGGAGTTCGCCAATCAGAGCAATCGAAACGTTCCCCTCGTCGTCCACCCGCAATGGTGAGGACATCTCGGGTACATCGTAGACCGACATCTGTAGTTTGAACCCGGGCCCGAGGCGCAGTTGCGAGAAGTCTTCCGGAAGGGCAACAGGGCCGGTCCCCGAAGTCAAAACACCGCGGCTGCCTCCACGGGACGTAACGTTGGCGGTCTCATCAAGATTCGACGGAAGGGTAACGTTCGCCTGCGACAATGCGGCTTCCGTCGAGAATAAAAAGAGTGCGGTCGCTCCGACACGTAGAAGTAGAGCCTGCACGGTATCGTGCCTTCTATAGAGTCTAGGAAGCATCGTTGGCATCCTTTGCATCGATATTTTCCTTTGCCCCGTATCCATATCCATATCCGTATCTACTGTATCCGCGATAAGAATCGTATCCCTCATAGCCGTAACCGTAGCTCTGTAGACGGCGATTGAAGTCGTTGACAATGAATCCGAGAACCCGAGTGGCAGGGGTGTCCAGTACGGCCCAAAGTCTACGCAGGGCAGCTTTTTGGGTCTTGCCTGCACGCACCACGGCGATGACAGTGTCTGCAACGGTGGACACCACAATCGGGTCGGTGACCAGCAGCGCAGGAGGAGCGTCAATGAAAATGAAGTCGTATTGTGCACGTAAATCGCTGATCAGGCTGGCGAACCGCTTTGACCCGAGAAGCTCCGCGGGGTCGGGTGGCACCGCGCCTGAAAGGAGCACATGCATGGTTGGAAGGTTTGGGCTCACTTGAACGACCTCATCGAATGGCAAGCCTGTAGAAAGAATGTCACTCAGGCCACGTCGTTCGGTAAAGCCACCGAGCTTGCCAATCGTGGAGCGTCGCATGTCAGCATCCAGGATCAGTATCTTGGCCGACTGTGCCGCGAACGCGGCGGCGAGGTTATACACAGTGGTCGACTTTCCATCGCCGCTGACGGGACTTGTGAACAGCAGCACTTTAGGCGGATTGTCGATACTGGAAAGCAAAATTGAGGTACGTATTTGACGATACGCTTCTGCGAGCTGAGACTTTGGCGAACGTACGATCCAGGCTTCGTCCGTGACCTTCTTCGTAGCGGTCTTTTCCCCGTAGGCTGCCACCGAGCCACTTTCGAATCCCGGCACGATACCGAGCATAGGGTGCGGCGACATCTCGTCGAACTCATCCGGTATGTTGAGGGCCGTATCACGGAGCTGACGGTACACGGCAAGCAACGTGCCGAAGAGAAAGCCGCCAGCTATTCCTACGGCCAAGTTCATCCTTAGAACCGGCGAGGCTACACGGCTAGGTGGTAGAGCCGGGTCAACGACCGCCATACCTGAAGAGCGAACGCCTGCTGCAATATTTGCTTCTTCCAACCGAGTATAAAGATCCTGATAGAGGCGGCGGCTGGTAGCCTCTTGTTCCCGTAGGAAGGCAAGGGCGGCAATACGGTTACCGAGTGAAGACACCTTCTCTTGCTGCAGCGCTAATTGCTTACGAATCGCATCTTCGTTGGCTTGCGCTAGCTCGTAGCTCTTCTTTGCCTGGTTACGGATGCTTCCCAGCTCACCCACCATCTGTTTGTGGATGGCATCGATTTGGTTCTGGATTTCCAGAATGGCGGGGTTGCGCGGACCATAGGTGACACGCAATCCCGCCATTCTGCTTTGTAGCTGCGCTTCTTGCGACCGAAGGCTCTGCATGAGTACCATACCCTGCGACGCAGAGCCCAGGGCTGTACCATCTGAAAGAGCAAGACGTGCTCCGTTTTCATCAAACAGAGCGTTAGGGTCAGAGGTCTCTGTTAAACGATAGATAGCACCCTGCTGAATAGTAACGAGTTGAGCCTGGCTATACTCCTGGCTCAGTACAACCAACTGCGTGTACTCCGGGTTAGCAACAACCGGCTCCGAACTGCCTGATGAGGCAGCTCCTCCGAACGCATTGCCTGATGCGGAAAGGCCGGCAGATGGAGTGGCAACGCTGATGATCCCGCTGTCCCGTTCCATGTCCGAGACCTGGCGGTGGATGTCTTCTGCTTGATGCTTGAGATCTGCCAGTTGGTCGTTCAGCCATGTTGAGGCTTTCAGCGTCGCTTCATAGCGTGTTCGCGTGTGATTGGTTAGATAGGCTTCTACAACAGTATTGGCGACCTGCGCAGCACGAGCCGGGTTCGGGTCGGTATAGGACACGGTCAACAGCCTCGTGTTTTTGACCGGTGCAACCCTTAGCTTGGATCGGAATACGCTGAGGATTTGATCCCGCACCAGCGCGGAGTGCTCCAAGGTGGCCATTGTGGGTGGCATTGCCGGGCCCTTCTTGGGGTTAAGAATGCCCAAATAAGGCTGCGTTGAGAGCAGGTTCAAGCGATCAATAACCACCAACGCCGTGCTATCACTCATAAGAACAGCTTCTTGCGTCAGCATGTCCGTCATGAACTCATCGCCGATACCCAGCGCCGACGCGGAACCCGATAGATCCTGAAGTCCCAAGCCAGACGTCGCGTCGCGATTCATTTCCACCGTTACGGTCGAGGTGTACAGCCGAGGAGCGATTACGTAGGCTACGATGCCGAGGACGAGGCCTAAAAGTAATCCTGCCAATATGTAAACGCGGCGACGAATCAGAAACTTCCAGATGTCGAGCAACTGAAGTTCTTGAATCTGCGCAGTTTCGCTTCCTGGCGACGGTTTAGCCTTCACATGCACCTTACTTATTCTGAGTTTGTATCAACAATCTAAAATGCCCAGAAGGAGAGCACCTAATTTTTGGAGGTTGCCGCAATCATACCTCAGCTCTCGTTTTTAGGGAAATGATTGGGAGGTGGATCCATTCGATAGAATGTTATTTATTGGTGGGGATGCAATCCCACTCATTGGTCTGTACGAACTGATGAAAATCAGCTATACGTACATGGAACTCAGTTCAATTGCGTTACTCCTTGGCCTTGTGATGCTGCACGTAAACCCTGTTTCCTCCGCAGCAGCGCCATACCCTTGATTTCACACGATCGCTACTTGCCGTTTGAAGCTGATATCGCTTCTGTATGGACGATTACATGCGGGGTGAGTCATGGCCGCTACGAGTTAAACCTCCGTTGGGACGAAAGACGTGAAATCTAAGACTCGAAAGACGGTTGTCATCATTCAGACCGAATGCAAAGCGTACCGCGAGCCGCTCTACGGCCCCATGTATGCAGAACTGGCAGACCACGGTATCGATCTCCGCCTGATCTATAGTGATCCTTCCGAGAAGGAGCGTAAGCGGCGGGATTCCGTGGATTTGCCGCCCCCGCTGGGCCAGAAACGTCGCGGTGTGTGGTTCTTCCGCCAGCGCTTTCTACTGCAGCTTTGTTTTCGTGACATATGGCATGCCGACCTGGTTATTGTTGAACACGCATTGAAATATGTCATGAATCCGCTCCTCTTGTTGTTAGCGTATTTGCGGCTCAAGCGGGTGGCGGTATGGGTCCATGGGGGCCCGTTCCATCGCCCTGTGCAGGATTGGGAGTATAAATACCGAGTTTTGTTCGCGCGGGTTGCCGCCTGGCGCTTTGCCTACACAGAAGGCGTGGCACGGCGACTATTGGAGCTTGGAACCGATCCATCACGATTTACTGTTTTAAATAACGCAATTGATCTGAAGAATTTCCGGGCCGCCCTTGAGGCTGTAACACCGTCCCAATTGGTCGAGCTGCGCGAGTCGCTCAAGGTTCCGGCGGACGGACACGTTGCATTGTTCTGTGGAAGCATCTATTTCACTAAGGGTCTTGGTTTTTTAATCGACGCCTGCGATCAAATTCGCGCAGCTGACCCTCTGTTCCATTTGATCCTGATAGGTTCCGGCTCGGATGAACAACGAGTGCTGGAGGCGGCTAAGACCAGGCCTTGGCTTCATTGCCTTGGGGCAATCCATGGTGCTGGTCGCGCACCCTATTTCCGTCTCTCGCAAATGGCCCTGATGCCGTATCTGACAGGGCTTGGCATCCTGGATGCCATGGCGGCCGGACTCCCTTATATCGTTACCGGCGCCCGTGTCACAAATCCCGAGATCGAATATATGGTGAATGGCGTGACGGGCATAACTACCGGAGACAGTGTTTCTGCATACGCGGAGGCAATCCTCCGTCTTTTTGCGGATACCGACCGTCTCGGTGCAATGAGCGAAGCGGCACGAGATGCATCGACGCACTATTCTATCGAACGTATGGCTGCGAACTTCTCAGAGGGCATCCGGCGCTGTGTCAGCAGTTGAGCGTCGTCATACGCTGAAGGGCGCTGGACACGAGTTCCAACAACAAGGGCGAGGTTTGTGCTGGGAAGATGCGTCTCACACCCATAAGACGTAAGCCGCACAAGTGGTGCCTCAACTCTAGCCCAGACATCTCGAATCCTTTCGGAGACTTACTCGGCACCATGTAGCCGTAGTCTGCAACGGTCGAGTCGTTGTGTAGGGTAAGAGTGATAGGAGGTAACGGCGATAGAGCCAGTGGAGCGCTTTCAGGTACAGCAAATCAGGGTGGAAGTCATCTCGCTTTGAAGCAGCTGTTGCGAACAGCTTACTTTGAAGGTATGCAACAAACAGCACACGTTATGCTCTTGTGCGTACAGAAGGTTTACAGTCGGGCCGGTCGTTATGTCAGTCATGCCAAGCCAGCTAAGCAACGAAACATTGCAGATGTTCACGGCGCTTCGCCTGTTGCGTGCCGGGTGGGAAGGCACGTTTGTAGTCTGTGCCGGGACGGGGCAAGGAGCAGGCCGGGCATTCGCGATGGCTGCACTTGCAGCCGGTGGTGCAGTGTTAGTACTTGAAGGGAATGCCTCTGCGTTGCGGATAGCGCAACGTGAGAGCTGCTGCACATTCGTTGTCCACACACTGGATGAAGCGTTGCGTGCCTTGAAGAATGAGTTGCGGCAACGGCGCGGCATCAGCATTGGGCTAAGCGGGACTCCTTCGGAGCACATGGATGGGATGGTGGAGCGTGGCGTACTGCCGGCATTCATCGGTGCAGAGGCTTCGCTGCCGGTTTCAACGCTGCTGTCGTGGGGCGCACAAAGTCTCCATGGTCTCGGCCTTGCGCCGTTGGGACCAGACTCGATTGATTTGGGTCCTATGCTGCAGAACGCAATCGATAAGCGCTGGCATCTCGGTGAGGACATCGCTGCTTCAGCATCCGACCGGCGTGTGCGTGATGGTGCTCTCGTGAAGATTTATGCCTCGGATGATCCGGTAGACGCTGCCATGCGGCAATGGCTGTCTGTTGCGCCCAGCCTCTTCCCGCGGGAGATCACCCGTTCGTGCTGGCTCCCGGCTCAGAAGACGGTGTAGCGCCACCGCGTAGCGCTCCGAGCCGCTCCCACAGCTCGCGCATGCCGCGCCCGGTCTTGCCCTCTTTCGCTGCGATGGCGATCACTTCGTCGATGCCGTGCTCTCGCTTAAGCGCTGCGATTGACTTGGCAAGCGTGTTATTCGAAAGCCGATCACTCTTGGTACCCAGGACAAGATAAGGCCGACCCGTTTCCTTCAGGTACTCGATAAGCAGATGATCGCTGGGCTGCGGCGGGATGTTCGTATCCACCAGGCAGCAACACAGTTTCAGCTGCGGCCGGTCATTCAGGTATGGATCAATAAACGTGCCCCACTCGGCAGAGATGCTCTTGGAAATTTTCGCGTAGCCATAGCCAGGCAAATCCGCAAAGACCAGCGCCGTCGCAGCCCGTTCATTGCCGGCCGGCGTCACCTCATGCAGCGCAAAAAAGTTGATGGTGCGCGTGCGCCCCGGCGTTGAGGAGACACGCGCTACGCCGTCACCCAGCAGGGCATTGATCAGGCTGGATTTGCCCACGTTCGAGCGGCCAAGGAATGCCACCTCCGGCGCGCCGCCTGTCTTCGCCTCGGTCGGGAAGTGCTCGGGCGCAAAGGCTGACAGGAGAAAATGGGCGCGCATCCGCATACGTTCAGTGTACGGGTTGGGTTCTGTCTCGCGATCCCATGCAGAAAGACGCATGAACGCCCAATGATAGAATCGCCTTCTCCCATGGACACAGCCAGTCCCGCTGCCGCGCCAGCGGCGTACCGCCCGGACATTGACGGACTGCGCGCTATCGCTGTGCTGCTGGTGCTCTTCAATCACGTTGGCATGGTGCGCTTTCCCGGCGGCTTCATCGGGGTCGACGTCTTCTTCGTCATCTCCGGCTATCTCATCAGCGGCATCATCCTCAGAGATCTCGCGGCCGGCCGCTTCTCGTTTGGACGCTTCTACGAGCGGCGCTTCCGCCGCATTATGCCTGCGCTGGTGGTGATGTTGCTGGCAACGAGTGTGCTGGCGTATGCCTACCTGTTCCCGCTTGAGCTACTCAGCTTCGTGCAGACGGAGCTTGGCGCGCTGGCTTCGTTTTCGAACGTTGTGCTGATGCATCAGTCGGGTTACTTTGCCCCTGCGGGACGCATGCGGCCATTGCTGCATACGTGGTCGCTGGGCGTGGAGGAGCAGTTCTACCTTGTGTTCCCCTTGCTACTGCTGGCCGTGCATCGCTGGGGCAGGCGTTATCTCAAGGCCATTTTGTGGGTGATGGCGGTTTTGGGTTTTGTTCTGACCTGGCATTGGCTTGGTGTCAATAAAGATCAGGCCTTCTTTCTTGCGCTCCTGCGCGCGTGGGAGTTTCTGCTTGGCATATTGCTTGCCGCAAAGGCGCTGCCTGCGCTGGACCAACTGTGGAAGCGCAATGCGGCGTCGGCTGCCGGGTTGTTACTCATTCTGGCGGCAGGTGTTCGCTATCAGGAGTGGACGCCTTTTCCCGGATGGCATGCGCTGCCGCCTGCGCTGGGAGCGCTGCTGATTCTTGCGGCGGGCGAGACTGGAACGTCAGCCGTAGGTCGCGCGCTCTCGTGGAAGCCGATCCGCTTCATTGGCCTGATCTCGTACTCGCTGTACCTATGGCACTGGCCGATCCAGATATTTCAGACGACCAACAACATCGTCGTGCCGGACAGGTATCCGTCGTGGGCGACGAAGGCTGCGGTCATTGTGGTGTCGCTTGTTGCAGGTGCGCTCTCATGGCGATTCATCGAGCAGCCCTTCCGTGCTGGGCGCCTGCGTGCGCGGCGGCCTCTGTTCGCGCTGAACGGAGCACTCATTGTGGTACTTGCCGTGTTCAGTTACAGCATTCTTCAGCGCAACGGATGGCCGCCGCCGCAGTTGCCGGTAACGACTGCGTATACGGATTTCATGAAGGTGTTTCCGCTGCAGAACGAGACGCAGTGGCAGACATGCTACTTCGATCCGGGGGACTTTTCCGCGAAATTCAAGCGCTCGTCGTGTCTGGTGGACGATCCATCGCGCAAGCAGTACTTGTTGCTTGGCGACAGTCACGCATCGCATCTGTACTGGGGCTTGAAGAACGTCTTTCCGCAATACAACATTTCGATGATTGCCGCTGCGGGCTGCGCGCCGCAATACAAAGCGCCTGATGTGAAGGAAGGCATGTGTGACGCCTTTTACGATTTTGCCTTCGGCTACCTTGCGCAGCACCCGGTGGATACCGTTGTGCTGGCGGGGCGGTGGTCTCGAAAGGATGCCGATCACCTTGGAGAAACGATTGCGTGGATCAAGCAACATGGGATGAAGGTCATCGTTGTAGGGCCGGGCATTGAGTTTGATGCGTCACTGGTGCGGCTGCTGGAACTGGCTCGCCGCGAGCGCGACCCGAAGCTGCTGGCGCGGCACCGCTATCCGGGGCCGGTCATCGACGACGCGCGCATGAAGGCGCTCGCGCAGGACGAGTGGCAGGTCCCTTACATCTCCATGTATGACGACCTATGCAACGCTGAGACGATCGCGGGTGGTGAGAGCGCCGATGGGTGCCCTGTCTACGGCGCTGCGGGCCTACCGTTGCTGTGGGACTCAGACCATCTGAGCACCCCAGGCTCCATCCTGTTTGCGAAAGCCATGCGTGCCCGACATCAGCTGCCCTGAACCACGTCAATCGGAGTAAGCGTTCGCCGTCCTGCTGTCAGAAAATACGTCAGCAGCAGAATCGCGCCGGTCGCACCCAGAACACACTCCACGCCAGCCAGGCCGCGCCCACCCCATCTATCGCCGCCCCATCCATCCACGCGCAGCATGTACAACACGGGCACATTCCCAAGTGAGTTGATGATGGAATACCGCCCACTTCCGCTCTTGCCGGAGTCTCCCAGGAACTCAAGCACAACAGCTGTGAACATGGCATAGCAAGCACCCGTGGTGAAGAGATACAGCGTTACACCAGCAAAATATGTAGAAGCCTGCAGCGGGCCAAGCCAAAGTACAGCCAACGTGGCGCAGTTGATCAGCGCCATCACCATGTACAGCACCGAAGCCCGCATCCGAATATGAACGAGCGCCATCACGCACGATCCCGCCGCCATCAGCATGCCGCCCGCAAGTCCGTTCATCCACGCCACGTTGTCGCCGCTTACGCCGTACTGCTTCGCCACGCCCGGCAGCAGCCCCACCGCCGACCCGCTCGCCATGGGAAACGTCATGCAGCAGATGTAGGGGATCGCCTCCCACCGCCAGAAGGTCGTCTTGACCTCAAACCAGATCCGGCGCATTGTGTCAGCGAATGAGCCTGTTTCAATCGCCTCCTGTTTAGGAGCAAGCACCGCCGCCAGGCCGGGCAGCCCAATCATCGCCGCGGCAATCCATCCAAGCATGCCCTGGCTCACACGCGAGCTCATCCACACCAGCACAAACGCCGCCAACGCACCAATGCCCATGGACCCAGCCTGGTAAAAGCTGCCTGCACTGCGGCGGACGTCTTCAGAGCGTAAGGCGCCCATCATGCCGCCACAGCTTGAAACCACAAGCTGCGTGCAGCACGCGCTCAGCAGCATCAGGATCAGCGCAGATGTGGTGGTGAGCGTGTTTTGGTGAAACGCAACCAAGATCAGCCCGGCAGACAGCAGGCTGCCGAGCATCAGCCATGTTCTGCGCCGGACAAGGAAATCCGTGATCGGAGCCCACAGGAAATACCACACAGTGGGCAGCGCCAGCAGCGCAATCACGCGTGACTGCGCGCCGCTGCCCATCCCTTGCACGCTAAGCAGGTAGGCAAGCGCGCCGCCCTGCACAACACCATTCGCCATCACGGCGGAGGGCGAGATAAGCAGGCCAAAGACCCACGGTCGATCTACGTGCGCGGTACCGTCGCTGCTTAGGACGGCTACTTCGTTCGATATGGCACTAGACACGCTCGTAGTCCGGACGCCAGCTCACGATGGCTTCCTTAATCTGCTTCGGCGTAAGGTTCTCAGCCTTGGCGCGCGCGACAAGCGCACCCACCTCGTTGTCCGAGGCAAACCGCAGCGCCACAAACTGCTTCATCGTTAGTCCAGACCCATCCACGCCAAGCCAGCGCAGCCGCGTCTGCTCTTCCAGCCGGATCACGCGATCCTGCACCTTCAGCGAGTAAGTCCGCATGATCGGAATGAACACCATCAGGACAAACGTCACCAGCACCAGCAGCACATTGGGCCTAGAGTGCCGGTGAACCACATGAACGATCGACGCAATGAACGCGATCAACGCCAGCGGCATCAGGAAAAAGTGGACCTTTGGATCAAAGCGGGCGTGGTTCTTGTAATTCTGTTCGGCCATCGATATGCCTCGTTGCAATGAGTAGGGGAAGCGACCTAAGTCTCGCACGCGGATCGCCTCTCTGCGCGGACAAATGTTGTCGCTACGATGGATGAGACATGGTCATTCCCGCAAAACGCATCGGCATACACCTCTCCACCAGCGGCGGCACATGGACGGCTGTGCAGCGCGCTGTTGACTGCGGCGCAAACTGTTTCCAGATATTCTCCTCCTCACCGCGCCAGTGGAAGCCATCGCCGGTAAGCCCATCTGACGCCGAAACGATGCGCACACTCCGCGCGCAACACAGCATCGCGCCCATGGCGATCCACGCGTCCTACCTCATTAATCTCTGCTCGCAGAGCGAGGAGGTACGCAAGAACAGCACAGTGGCCTTTCGCGGCGAGGTGGAACGCGCGCTCGCCCTCGGCGCCGAGTTCCTCGTCTTCCATCCCGGCTCGTGGAAAGGCCTTACCCGCGCCGAAGCTCTGCAACACGCTGCCGAAAACATCGAGCGCGCCGTGGACGGCCTCGAATGCCAAAGCTCGAAGCTCCGCATCCTCATTGAGAACACCGCCGGCAGCGAGTTCAGCATGGGCGGCAAGCTCGACCAGGTCGCCGGCCTGCTCCATCTCCTTGATCGCTGCGCTCCCGTCGATGTCTGCCTCGACACCTGCCATACGCACGTCGCCGGCTATGACATCGTCTCGCCAGCAGGCTATGAGGAAACCATCGCGCTCATTGACGAAAGCTTCGGCGCAACACGGGTGAAAGTATGGCACTGCAACGACGCCAAAGCCGCGATGGGCAGCAAGCTTGACCGCCACGAGCATATCGGCGAGGGCACCATCGGCCCCGCAGCCTTCCGCCGCCTGCTGCGCGACCCTCGCTTTGCCCATGCGGCGTTCATCGCGGAAACACCCATCGACGAACCCGGCGACACCCTTCGCAACGTCAGTGTGTTGCGCGCGCTTGCCGCAGGCTGACGAGGATTGAATCCAGTCACACGGCGCAGATTTGTCGTGATCGTTGCAGCAGCCACGCGCTAAAATCTCCGCACATTCCCGGAGATATGTTGCCATGAATCGTTGTCTTATTATGACTGTGTGGCTGCTTGCTGTGACCGCTGCGTACGGGCAGGGACAAGTGACTGGCTATGTTGGGTCTGGGCCGGCTCCAGCCGTTCAAACCGGCGTTCCAGTCACCATCGCATTCGAGCGCAAAACCCTCCAGACACTTGCTGACGGCACCCACATCAGCCGCACCACGCACGAATGGTTCTATCGCGACAGCCAGGGCCGCACTCGCATGGAATACGAACTGAACAGCCCGGCCGGCATGCCGCAGTCGCCGCGCACCAACATCATCGTGAATGACACAGTCGCTGGGCAAACGATTTCGTGGAACACCGCACAAAACGCTCCCAAGCTGTACACCGTCACGCAGTTCGGCCGAAACCCCGATCCCTTGGCCGCGAATCCGGGCCTCCGTCCGGCACCAGTCACTCCCATGCCTGTGGCTCCCATGATGGGCGCAGCACTGCCATCTTCTCCACCGCAGCAGCCTGTCATGCGCCCCACAACCAACCGGGAGAATCTGGGCACGCAGGATGTGCATGGCGCGCCCTGCGAAGCGACTCGAACCACCACCGTCTATCCAGTGGATATGCTCGGTAACGACAGGCCCATCACGGTTGTTCGGGAGTTCTGCATGTCACGCCAGCTCGGCCGCAACCTGAGCGAACACCAGGACGACCCCAGGACCGGTATGATGACGCTCACCGTCACATCGCTCTCCCGCACCGATCCGGATCCCGCGCTCTTTCAACCGCCGCCCGATTACACGGAACGGCCACAGCCTCCATCCGTCCCGCGGTAGTCCGGAGTTTGCCACATGGGTGATGCTGCCGTTTACGACATCTGGACCATGTGGCGCAAAAAATATCTGCACGAAGCCGCCACTTTCCTTTGCAACCCTCGTCTTTAGGTGCAAAGCTGTACTCCCGAGGGAACATATATGAAGATGCGTCTGCTGTCTGCCGCCGTCCTGATCACCGCACTGCCCGTATTCGCCCAGGGACCTGGCGGTCCCGGCCCCATGATGCATGGAGGCCCCGGCGGCGGCTTTGGCTTCGGCATGCGTCAGCCGGTCACGAACGCGCCCTACTCGGCTACGTTCACCAGCACCTCCACGGAAAAGCTGCAGGACGGCACCACGCTGACCCACACCACAACGCGCGTGGTATCGCGTGATTCACTGGGCCGCACCTACGAGGCGGTCACCATGCCGCCTCACGGCACAGAAACACAGCCCCACACCTCGATCACGATCCTCGATCCCGTGGCGCACACTATCACGCGCCTTGAGACGGAAAAGAAGATTGCCATCGTCCATCAGTTGCCGGCTCCGCATCCGCACCAGGCGCCGACCGCTCCTCCAGCCGGTGAAGAAGCCCAGGGTCCACGCGGACACCATGAAGACAAGAATGTTGTCGTTGCCGACCTCGGCAGCAAGAGCATCAGCGGTGACGTGGCGACCGGCAAGAAGATCACCCGCACCATCCCCGCAGGCGCCATGGGCAACACCGCTCCCATCGTTTCCACCCACGAAGAGTGGCTCTCGTCCGACCTGAAGATCGAACTCAGCCGCAACGATGTCGATCCCTTCCACGGCACCCACACCACCGCCGTCAGCGGCCTCACCAAGGCTGAGCCGGCAGCGGCCCTCTTCACGGTTCCGCAGGGTTACACCGTGGAGCAGGCTCCGGATCACGCCGGACGCGGCCACTTCGGCGGTTCCCGTCGCGGCAATGGACCGCCGCCACCGCCACCGGCAGGCATGTAATCCGCTCTCATGCAGCAACCGCAAAGGCGCAGACACTGTCTGCGCCTTTTGCATTGCTCCCATGAATGCCATTCACCACGGGGCAACGACGTCGTTGCGGCGCGCGCCGTCTAAACTCAGACGGGAAACGACTGCCGCATGACCTGGCTGAAAGCCGCATCCATCGGACTGATTGCCGGCGCCCTCTCCGCAGGCGTGCTGGCTGCGGCGCCCACGGCCTCGCAGCCACAGTGGCACCGGCCCTTCCACGAATATCCCTCCGTCGAATACGGCATGGAGCCGCTCCCCCTTGACTGGCAGCGCCAAGCGGAGTTCACCTTCGCCCGGCTCATGTTTCCCGGAGGCCCGCTCGACGGCTATCGCGGCCGCTTCGACGGCCCATGGCAGGAGGGCCTCACGCTCTGGACACAGGACTACCCACGCGCTGACCGCGCCCTCGCGAACGCCGTCCATCGCCTCACCCGCACTGACGCACGCTCCGTCGAGCAGTCCGTCTCCATGGACGACGGCGACGAAATCTACAACTGGCCCTTCGTGTACGCCGTGCAGGTGGGCGAATGGGGTCTGACCCAGCACGAAGCCGACAAGCTCCGCGACTATCTTCTGCGCGGGGGCTTCTTTATGGCCGACGACTGCCACGGCACAGAGGAAGAAGCTTACTTCGTCAAGTCCATGAAGATGGTCTTTCCCGACAAAGAGCTCGTCGACATCCCCGACGGCGATCCCATCTTCCACATGCTCTTCGACCTCGACAACCGCTTCCAGGTGCCTGGCATGGAGCACATCCGAACCGGCTACAAGAAAGACGGCTACGTCGCCCACTGGAAGGGCATTTACGACGACAAGGGCCGCATCATGGTCGCCTTCTCGCTCAACAGCGACCTTGGCGATTCATGGGAGTTCCTCGACAATCCCCGCTATCCCGTGCAGGACTCCGTCATGGGCACCAAGATCGGCGTGAACTACGTGCTCTATGCCATGACACACTGAACACCCATGGCGCGTTAAAATCGAGCCACTCCATGGACTTACACCGCACGGTGCCGGCAAAGCTATCCTACCGGCCCGACATCGACGGTCTGCGCGCTGTCGCCGTTCTCCTGGTGCTGTTCAACCACGTCGGCATACGCCAGTTTTCCGGCGGCTTCATCGGCGTCGACGTCTTTTTCGTCATCTCGGGCTACCTCATCAGCGCTCACATCCTGAAGGACATCGCGGAGGGCCAGTTCTCCATTGCGCGCTTCTACGAGCGGCGCTTCCGCCGCATCGTGCCAGCCGTGCTCGTCATGATGGCGGGCACCGCCATCCTCGCTCACCTATACCTCTTTCCTACAGAAACCGTGGGCTTTGCCCAGACCCAACTTGGCGCGCTCTTCTCCGTCTCCAACGTCGTCCTGCTGCATCAGGGCGGCTACTTCGATGTCAGCGCCAAGCTCAAGCCGCTCCTGCACACCTGGTCCCTCGGCGTGGAAGAGCAGTTCTACATTGTCTTTCCCTTGCTGCTTCTAGCCATCACCCGCTGGTTCCGCCGAGCTCTCCGACCCATCCTTTGGGTCCTTGCCATCGCCGGCTTCGCCCTGTCATGCCTCTGGCTACGGTACGACAGCCTCGCCGCCTTCTACCTTGCGCTCCCCCGCGCATGGGAGTTCCTTCTCGGCACGCTTCTCGCATCCCGGTCCCTCATCGCACTGGACCGGCCCTGGAAGCGCAACGCAGCGTCCGCGCTCGGCCTTCTCCTCATTCTCCGGTCCGCCGTCCATTTTAGTGAGTACATACCCTTTCCAGGCTGGCACGCGCTCCCGCCCTGCGCCGGTGCGCTCCTTATCCTTGCAGCAGGCGAAAGCGGCCCCTCCATCGTGGGCGCTCTCCTCAGCTGGAATCCGATCCGCGCGATCGGGGTCATCTCCTACTCGCTCTATCTCTGGCACTGGCCCATCCAGGTCTTCCAAACCCTCCAGAACATCCTCGTCCCCGAACGCGATCCAACCTGGGTTTCCAGCACTGCGGTCATCGCCGCCTCGTTCGCCGCTGGCGCCTTGTCATGGCGCTTTGTCGAGCAGCCCTTCCGCACTGGCCGCTTCAAAGCCCGGCTGCCTCTCTTTGCCATCAACGGAGCGCTTATCGCTCTTCTGCTCGCCTTCCATGCCGAGCTGATCCACACCGTAGGCTGGTCACCCTGGGGCATCCCAACCTCGTCGCTCTACGACAGCTTCGCCAGGGCTGACACCACGCCGGCGGAGAACAGCTGGGGCACCTGCTACCTCAATCCGGAAGACATCTCCACCCATCTCGCAGGGGCCTGCATCGCCGAAGATCCCACCCGCAAACATTTCCTCATCCTCGGCGACAGTCACGCTGCGCATGCTGCTTGGGGCCTCCGGTCCGCCTATCCCGAAATCAACTTCTCACTGATCGCCGCCGCTGGCTGTGTACCCACGCCGCCACCACCCGGCGACCCGCCTTCGCCCTGCCGCTCGTTCACGAACTACGCGTATGACGACTACCTGGCCCATCACCACGTCGATACCGTTCTCCTCATCGCCCGCTGGAACAAATGGAACATCACCCATATGCAGGAAGCGGTGGACGCCATCCGGGCGCGAGGCACGCGTGTCATCCTCTTTGGCCCGTCCATGGAATTCGATATGTCACCCGTACGCCTCATCGACCGCGCCCGCCGTGAACACGATCCAAATCTTCTGTCTCGCCATTTTGAGCTCGAACCCCGGGCCGCGGACGATCAGATGAAAGCGCTCGCACGCGACCAGTGGCGTGTTCCCTACATCTCCATGTACGACGACCTCTGCCAGCCGCAGTGGCTCATCGGCGGCATAAGCGCTTCCGGCTGCCCTGTCTACGCGGCTCCCGGCATCGGCCTGCTCTACGACACCGACCACCTCAGTGCGCCAGCCTCAGAGCTCTTTGCCCAAGCAATCCGGCAGGCCCACCAACTCCCATAACGGGCTCAGGACCTGCTCACGAAGCAAAGGCGGTGACGCGTCAGGAGTAGAAATTTTCTCCCCTGTTCACACGCACTCGGCAGGCAAAAACTTCCCGGAAACCCAGACGCTGCTCGCGATAGCTGCCACAACCCCGCGATTGTGTTTGGCCAGCTACGTGCTTGGTACATGTCAGGATGGTGAAAAACCATGCCGTGAAAGCGGCTGTGTACCAGCAATCATCTCGGGAGATCGAGCAGTGCATCTTTGGACGGAATATGAAGGCAACATCGTTGCAGGCAAATACACGCTTGGGCCGCTGCAGCGGTCCGAGGGTCGCAACGGCTTCTTTCTCACCGGGCACGACGATGTCCCTGCCACGCTTCGGCTGACGGAAGCTCTGAACGACGAAGACGATCTCTTCAGACGCTGGCAGGCAGTCACGGCTGTAGCCCAGCCAAATCTGCTGCCCATCCTCGACTACGGTCGCACCGCTCTTGAAGGCGTGCCGCTTGCGTGGGCGCTCATCGAGCGCAGCGATGCCAGCCTGTCCGATGTTCTGCGTGACCGTCCTCTTACAGCCAACGAGGCGAAGGAAGTCGCCGTTGCTGTGGCGAGCGCACTCTCCGCCCTGCACCAGGCCGGCCTCGTCCATGAGCACGTCGATGTCTCCAACGTGGTGGCCGTAGGAGAAGTGATAAAGCTGCGCAGTGACTGCGTGCGCGAGTGCAGAGGCGACTTCGAGCACGATACGCCCGAAGCCCGCGAAGCCCTGCGCCAGCGCGACATCCACGACTTCGGCCTGATGCTCGTGCGCTGCCTGCCGTTAGAGCAGAAGGACGGCGAAGCCCGATTGCCGGCTCCCTTTAACCGCATCGTGCCCGGAACCCTGAACGGCTCGCTCTCGCTTTCCGACGTCGTCGCGGCCATCGAGGGCATACGCCCTGTCTGGGCCGCGCCGCGCATGACCGTGGATCAGGACGGGGCCGGTCGCATAACAGCAAGGCCGCAGTTCCGCAAACGCACAACGTCCGTGGCCACGCTGCCGGAGCTTTCAACGCAGCTGCCAGCCAACGCATGGGATCACGTGCCCATGTCCGCCCATGCCGCGCGCGCAACCGCAGCTGCCCTGCCTTTGCCTACAACCAAGCTTCCGCTGCGTCGCTCCATGAGAACCGTTCAAGGCATCGTCCGCAACGCCACACGCCCCTACTGGGTCGGTGGCGCCATCGCCGCGGCACTGCTCGGCATCGTCATGTGGAATACCGCAGGCACCCACTTCATGGCAGACCCCGATGGCGTCAGGCCGCAAACGGTTCCGGCCGCTACAGCACCCGTGCCACAGGCACAGCGCCCCAAAGCGCAATTGCCCAAGCCAAGCGCCTCGCAAAGCTTCATCGCCTCCATGGAACCGGGCTGGCACGTCATCGCCTACACCTACAACTACGAAGAGCAGGCACGCGCCAAAGCCCAGGATCTGCAAAAGCGCTACTTCGCGCTGCAGCCCCACGTCTTTACGCCCACAGGACATGCGCCGTACTTCGTAGCCCTCGGCAGCGGCCTCGCGCAGGATCAAGCGAACGCTCTGCGGCACCAGGCCCTTCGCGCAGGCCTCCCAGGAGACATCTACATCCGCGCTTTCTAGTGCGACCTAGTCCGCGCCGCCGGAGCCGCATCCGTCTTTGGCAACGTAAGCGACAGCAACTCTACCGGGTCAAGATAGGCCCCGTTCCATCGCACGCCCATGTGCATGTGCGGCCCCGTTACACGGCCCGTCGCACCAGAAAGCCCAAGCCGCTCACCCTTCTTCACGGCATCGCCTTCCTTCACGGTCATCTTTGAAAGGTGCATGTAGATCGTGAAGAACTTGTCTCCGTGATCCACGATCACGCAGTTGCCCTCATAGAACATCGGTTTCGCCAGCACCACAACACCTGCATTTGACGCGATCACGGTCGTGCCTTCTCTCACAGGAAAATCCGTGCCGCGATGCAGGCTCGACCGCTCCTCGTTCAGAATGCGGCTCTCACCAAAGCTCTCCGTTGACGCAGCCGGTACAGGCTTGATGAAGTCACCCGACCACAACACCTTCGGCATCACATGCGCATAGGCGCGCGCCTTCAGCACTTCGTCTTTCGCAATCTGCCGCTTATCTTCCGCGCTCGGATTCACAAAGTCATCCGGCACCTGGATGTCGCCCGTTTTGAACATGCCCGCAGCAATGTCGATCTTCTTCGAATCACGCACAACGCGACCGGCCATCACCGCCGACACCGCGAGCGTGTACGTACCCGGCTGCGTCTCCAGATCGTCGCCCGCAAGCGCATGCCACACCGTTGCATCCTCGCCTTTAGAGAACGTGAGCGTTTTACCCGCGAAGGTGCCGGAGATGCGCGTCGCAGGCTTTGTCAGCTCCACGGTAAAGAGCGCGGGTGATCCCTGCTTCAGATTGTTTGGCTGCCAGAAGATGTTGCGGATGGGCCCGGCGACCGCCGCTGAAGGCTGCACGATGGTCATCCTGTTATCCGCGGGAGCAGCCGTCCTCACGACCGGATCAGCGTTTCCAACGCGAATGCCGGGGCCGCGATCAACCACCTGCGCGGGGAGCGTGAATGTGCCTGCTGCAAGAACAGAAATCACTGCAAGACGCTGCGTGGGGAAGCCAGTCATATAAGGGTCAGAACCTCGCTGCGATTGTGAGTCACACAGAACCGGATTGGTTGGCACAATCAAGGCGGTAGAGGATGTAAAGAACTTGTAACCGCGTCCCTGTCTCACGAAGATCACTGACGAGAAGGCGACTTTCCGTTACTTACCGGTAAGTCGGGAGCCCAGGACTGCGAAGAGCAGGCGGACGAGCGCCATCCAACTTCTAGGTTTGAACGTGTCCAGGCCGGCAAAAAGCCGGGCAACGCGGACCAACTCCGGTTGCGGAAACTCGAGAACGACTTTGCCCATCATCTTTGAGGAGCTGTCCCGGCTCTTCGGCGCCTTTACCCGGTTGGCGCGTTGCAGAAGCAACGGTAATTGATTGAGGTTCGGGTCGGGGCAGTAGGCCGGGGTTCCCGGCTGGAAGCGCCAGGATTCCGACAAAGAGCCTGCATCGAAGGCATCGAAGCCCAGCGCCTCCACGAGGCCCATCACTAACCGTTTTGACTGATAGTCATCTCCCGCCACCGGGAGCGCAATCCGGTTCTTCGCACCTTTGGGAAGACCCCTGTGCTGCAGGCTACCCCAGGTAATGTTATTGAACGTCTTGATCACTGGTCGGCCGAGATTCCGGGAGGTCCACTCGGACTCCACCAGCCCGGCGTCGATCTCAGGAATTTGGCCGTCTCGCGGCGGATAGTAGTTTCCCGTGTCGATGATCGGGGAGGTCGCCGGCAGCTGGGCGAGGAGATCCTTAGGTAAGGATGGCACGCCCTTCAGGGGAATAGTGAGCACGAGCAAGTCAACGCCCTTGGCTGCTTCCGAAGCAGGAACGGGAATAGCACCTGTCTCTCGGGCGATCTCAGAAAGTGTCTCAGGTCCACGCGAGTTTGCGATGAGCACAGTGTGGCCTAACTGCCGGAAGTGCCGCGCCAGAACTGAACCGATATTGCCTGCTCCTATGATTCCGATCTGCATTTCGTTTCCTCCAGTTGTTTGGGGACCGCGTCGAAACGGCGCCGACTACAACGATCGTTTTCCTATCTACGAACCGTAGATGAGAAAACGTTCGTTGTCGATTCATGAAAAACTGTCTACTCTTGAGGAGTGGCGAAAAGCTTCACTCAACACGGCCCTCAACGCACTGCCAAGGCAGAGCTGATCGCTGAGAAGGACCGCGCCATCGTTCTTGCGGCTCGCGAGAATTTTCTTCGCGACGGCTTTGCTGGCGCATCCATGGACGCCATCGCAAAATCTGCCGGTGTCTCTGTGAAGACAATCTATGGCCATTTCTCGAACAAGGATGAACTTTTCAGGAAGGTCATGGTTGGAGCCTGTACCGACAATCTCTTCGCGGGTGACATTCCATCGGAGGACGCTCTTGGGCAACGATTCGCATGGTTCTCGAAAGCAACACAACAAGGACTATGCGAAGCGGGGAAGGAATATCTTGGTCACTTACTTTCCAAGGACGAACTGGCCCTTTATCGCGCGGTCACACGCGATGCTGACCGCTTCCCAGAGCTTGGCCGGCAGTATCAACGGACCATCTCACGGGGCAGGACAGGCATTCTGATCGCCTATCTGAGAAGCATGTTCCGAAAGAGGGACTGGAATAGGCGGAATGTGGTTCAAGATGCGTTTTCGTATGAGGGTTTGCTTCGCGCCAAGATTTTCGAGGAAGCCTTGCACGGCCTATTGACCGTGAGCTCAGAGGCGATTGAACAGCATGCAGCGTTCGCGTCCAGAACCATGTGGACATTGCTTGCGGATGACTGCAATCGGTAACGGGTGTTGCAGCATCACGCTACGAATATCCTTTCGGGCAATATTTTTGCAAAACAGGGGAGAGTGGGAGTACCGGCTGATTACCCCGAGTCGCAGAACCTACAATAGAAACGATGCCCGAAGAAATTATTTCCGAAGAACCGAAGCGATACGCGCCCAACGAGATTGAGCCGCGCTGGCAATCCGTTTGGGACGCCGATACCACGCTCTACGCGGCTGAGCCGCATACCAGCAGCAAGCCGAAGTATTATGTGCTCGAGATGCTGCCCTATCCCAGCGGCAAGCTCCACATGGGCCACGTCCGCAACTACGCCATTGGCGATGCCCTTGCGCGCTACCAGTGGATGAACGGCTACAACGTCCTCCATCCAATGGGCTGGGACAGCTTTGGCCTGCCCGCGGAAAACGCTGCCATCAAGAACAACACGCCGCCGCGCGAATGGACCTTCGCGAACATCGCCGACATGAAGCGGCAGTTCAAGCGTCTCGGCTTTGCCTTCGACTGGGCCCGTGAAGTCACCACCTGCCTGCCCGAATACTACCGCTGGAACCAGTGGTTCTTCCTGGAGATGCTCAAGCGCGACCTCGCCTATCGCAAGAAGAGCAAGGTCAACTGGTGCCCCAACTGCAACACCGTCCTCGCCAACGAGCAGGTTATCAGCGGTTGCTGCTGGAGGCATGAAGACACACTCGTCGAGCAGCGCGACCTGACGCAGTGGTTCTTCCGCATCACCAAGTACTCGGACGAGCTGCTCGACGGCCTCGACACCATGGACGGCTGGCCTGACAAGGTGCGCACCATGCAGCGCAACTGGATCGGCCGCAGCGAAGGCGCTGAGGTGCAGTTCCACGTCACCGGCACGCAGGAATCCATCACCGTCTTCACCACGAGGATCGACACCATCTTCGGTGCTACTTCCATACAGTTGGCACCCGAGCATCCGCTGGCCAAGATCTTCGCCGTTGAAGATCCTCACCTCGGCGAAGCTTTGGATGCGATGGTCGCTGAGCAGAAGACCGCGCGCGACAACGACCGCCTGGGCGAGCTGCCCAAGCATGGCGTCTTCACAGGCAAGTACGCGACGAACCCCTTTACGGGCGAGCAGATGCCCATCTGGTGCGCGAACTACATCCTCGCCGACTACGGCACAGGCGCAATCATGTCCGTGCCCGCCCACGACGAGCGTGACTTTGAGTTTGCGACGAAGTATGACTTACCGATAAAGCGCGTCGTAGCACCCAACCTCGACACGGACGACCTGCCGTTGCCCTACACCGACAAGGCAGAGGCTGTGCTCATCGACAGTGGTGAGTGGACCGGCGAAGCCGTGCTGGAAGCGCTGGACAAGATGGCGACCTACGCCGAGGCCAATGGCTTCGGCAAGAAGACGACCACGTATCGCCTGAAGGATTGGGGCGTTTCGCGCCAGCGGTATTGGGGCACGCCCATTCCCGTCGTCTACTGCGACACGTGCGGCATGCTGCCCGTCCCGGAAGACCAGCTGCCCATCCTGCTGCCCGACGCAGTCGATTTGGCTGTAGTGGATGGTTCGCCACTGAGCCGTGTCCCGGACTTCGTCAACACCACATGCCCGCAGTGCGACGGCCCCGCGCGCCGCGAAACCGATACGATGGATACCTTCGTCGATTCGAGCTGGTACTTCTATCGCTACACCGACGCGCATAACGACAAGGCTCCATTCTCGAGCGATGCCGCGAACTATTGGTTTCCCATCGATCAGTACATCGGCGGCGTCGAGCACGCGATCCTGCACCTCATCTACTCGCGCTACTGGACGAAGGTGATGCGCGACATCGGCCTCATCCAGAACAGTGAGCCCGCCACGCGCCTGTTCACGCAGGGCATGGTCATCAAAGACGGCCGCAAGATGTCCAAGAACCTCGGCAATATCGTGTCGCCCGACGAGATGGTCGGCAAGTACGGCGCGGACGCAACGCGCACCTACGCGCTTTTTGCCGCACCACCCGACCGCGATCTCGACTGGCAGGAAGACGGCGTTGCAGGCGTTTACCGCTTCCTCTCGCGTGTCTACCGCCTGACGACGAAGTACGCTCCAATGCTGCGCGAAGGCGAGCACACGATGACGCAGGAAGGCCTCGGCGTTGAGGGCCAGAAGCTGCTACGCACGCTGCACCAGACCATCGCCAAGATTACGCTGGACTTCAGCGGCCGCTGGCACTTCAACACCTGCATCGCCGGCATCATGATCCTGGTCAACGAGATCTCCGCCAACGAAGCCGCGATGGACTCCGGCGTCATTACGCCATCAACGCAGCGCGAGGTCTTCCGCGTGCTCACGTTGCTGCTAGCACCATTCGCACCGTTCCTATCGCAGGAGCTATGGACGGAGTTGGGCCATGAAGGTGTGATCTTCCGTCAGCCATGGCCAAAGGCCGATGCAGAGCTAGCCCGTGAGAACGAGATCGAGATTCCTGTGCAGGTAAACGGCAAGCTCGTTACCGTCATCAAGGTGGATGCTGCTGCCGACACCGATACGATCAAGGCTGCTGCACTTGCCGACGAGAAGGTCGCGGCCCGCATCGCCGGCAAGGAGCTCGTGAAGGTCATCGTAGTCCCAGGCAAGCTCGTCAATTTGGTCGTCAAGGGCTAATAGTGCAAACGACAGGACAGCTTGGCGAGGTAGAGCGCGCTGGCGTAGACCGCGCAACGCAGGGCTTCGTTGCGAACCTGTCATGGCTGCGCCAGCGACCCACGCTCACGCTGCTGGAGGTCGCATGGCGCTGGTGCTTCGGTATCCCCGCGCTGCTGCTGATCTACCACGAAGGTCTGCAGGTATTTGCCGCAGCACCGTGGCAGGCGACAGGCATCCAGAGTATATCGGTGAACCAACTCCTCACTGACCCGCTCGCTGCATCGACAACAGCAGCCAACTTCGCCAGAATTGTTGGACCCGGCTTGTATCGTGCAGCAACTTGGCTTGTGCCGCTACTGCTGGTGGCGTGGGCAGTGATCTCTGCCATCGGCCGCACGTTCGTACTCAGGCGCATGGACAGCGCATTGCACGCGCGCCTACTGACACTCGTGGTGCTGCAACTCCTGCGCGTGTTGCCGCTGGTTGCTGCCGCAATCGCATGGTGGTTGGGCCTGCGAGCAGTAGCACAGTGGAGCATTCTGGGCCCCATAGCCGCCGGTGGCGAGCCGCAGATCATGCTCTACGTCGCCGGCGCCATTGCACTCACGCTGGGATTGTTTGTGCTCTCCGCAGCAATTGGCTGGGTCTTCAGCATCGCGCCGCTGCTCGCCATGATCCACAACGCGGGCGTTGCGCGCAGCCTGCGCGAGGCGCTGCACATCGGTCATCTCCGCGCGGGCCTGGTCGAGATCAACATGGTCATGGGCATCGTCAAGATCGCTCTGCTCGTGCTGGCGGTCGTGTTCTCGGCATGCCCGCTGCCATTCCAATCGGTCATGACGGACGAATTTCTCTTCTGGTGGAACATTGCCGTCGCGATCTGGTATTGCCTCGCGTCAGATTTCTTCCACGTCGCTCGGCTGTCAGCATATCTGCATCTTTGGCAGGCGACGCGCGACTGAAAAGCCTTTCTGCAAACGACATTCCGGCTTCGTCATGCATCACACGTTCGTCCAGAGTCTCACTCCCGCGTTCGAGGTAATCCCATGTCGTTTGGCCTGTACGTTCTTGGCTACACTGTCGTCATCATTGGCGCCGCATACTTGTTGCACCTGGCACACGTTCCGCAACACTGGATCATCGGCATCGTCGTTGTCATGGTCGGGGCAGGTATCGTTACCGGTGTAACGAATACGCGCACCCGCGACCGTTCCGAGTAGTCACACGTCTTGACCTTAATGAACGTTCATCAAAGCCACTCGATTCACAGGTGAAGCGTGACTCGCGCCCCGGTACAATCAAGCGGTGGATAGTTCAACCATTGTCATCCTGGACTTTGGCGCTCAGTACACGCAGCTGATTGCGCGCCGCATTCGTGAGTTCAACGTCTTTTCCGTTGTCCTGCCTTGTACCGCTTCGATCGCTTCCATACAGGCGCTCAACCCCATTGGTATTGTGCTGTCGGGCGGCCCAAGCTCGGTGTATGACGCGGACGCACCGAAGGCGGATCCAGCCGTGCTGGCGCTTGGCCTTCCCACGCTGGGTATCTGCTACGGCATGCAGTTCATGGCGCATCACCTTGGCGGCAAGGTGGTGCCTTCAGACAAGCGCGAATATGGCGATGCCGTTGTAACAGTGAAGCAGGCGAACAAGCTCTTCACAGGCTTGCCCGCGCAGCTGGATGTATGGATGTCGCACGGAGACAGTGTTGTCGAACTGCCTGCGGGCTTTGTGATGTGCGGCGAAACGCACAACGCCGTGTCGTCCATTGCCGATGAAAGCCGCACCATGTACGCCGTGCAGTGGCACCCTGAAGTGGCGCACAGCAAGCAGGGAACAGCGCTGCTGAAGAATTTCGTGCTCGGCATCTGCGGCGCGAAGGCCGACTGGACGCCTGCTCACTTCATCGAGACCACCATCGAAACCATCCGTAAGCAGGTTGGCACAGGCCGCGCGATCTGCGCGCTCTCCGGTGGCGTCGATTCCGCTGTTGCTGCGGTGCTCGTATCACGCGCGATTGGTGACCGGCTGACGTGCATCTTCGTGAACAATGGCGTGCTGCGCAAGAACGAGTTTGCGCAGGTGCAGGCGAACATGCGCGAGAAGCTTGGCCTTAACGTTGTTGCTGTCGATGCGTCGAAGCGCTTCCTCTCACAGCTTGGCGGCATCACGGATCCCGAGACGAAGCGCAAGATCATCGGCCGTGAGTTCATCACTGTCTTCGACGACGAGGCGTCGCGCATTCTGCTGGAGTCGGAACGCAGCGGCCACTTGCAACACGATGCTGCCGGCAACGAGATTGCCTGGCTGGTGCAGGGCACGCTGTATCCCGATGTGATTGAATCGTCGAGCGTTAAGGGACCGTCGCAAACGATCAAGAGTCATCACAATGTCGGCGGATTGCCCGAGAACATGAAGCTCAAGCTCATCGAGCCGCTGCGCGATCTGTTCAAGGATGAAGTGCGGCGGGTGGGCCGTGACCTCGGCATGCCGGACGAAGTGCTCGAACGCCAGCCATTTCCCGGGCCGGGGCTTGCCGTGCGCATCGTGGGCGAGATTACGCCGGAGCGTGTCGAAATCCTGCAAAATGCCGACGATATCGTCGTTTCTGAGATCAAAAAAGCGGGTTTATATCGCAAAATTTGGCAAAGTTTTGCGGTTTTGCTGCCAGTGAAGTCCGTTGGCGTGATGGGTGACCAGCGGACCTATGCGTACACCTGCGCCATCCGCGCGGTGCACAGCGAAGACGGTATGACTGCCGACTGGGTGCCGCTGCCGTACGAGGTGCTGAAGGTGATCTCGAGCCGCATTGTGAACGAGGTCCGCGGCATCAACCGGGTGGTCTACGACATCACGTCGAAGCCGCCGGGCACCATTGAGTGGGAGTAAATCACATGCGATTGTTGGCGAAGAAGGTCATCGTCACATCGACGGTGTGTGTTTCGGGATGCGCAACTGTGTCCACTTTTCCCGTGTAGGGATCGAGCGACTTGAGCGCGGTATTGAGGTGCAGGAAGTTTGTGGCGTAGATGGCATCGTAGACGATGCCCGGCTTGAGCTTCCATGCAGAGTCGAAGTCCTTCCGAGCCTGTGGCGAAAGACCACGCACATTGAAGGTGCCGACGCGGTACACCGCTCCGGGCTGGAGGTCGAGTGTGTACGCAACCGTGTGAGCGACCCGGTCGAACTGTAGCAGAGGAATGACTACGACATCGAGATACCCGCGTTGGAGGTAGGCGTCGAGCAGCGGTCGATAGCTCGCCTCGAGTGCTGCGGATGAAGCGATGTCACCTGCGTGCAGCTTACTGGCTTTGCTGAAGTCGCCCGCTGAGAAGAACTCGGCAGTGGGCCATTGCACGGACGAGACACGATAGGAATCTCCGGCTACGACCTGAGCAGAGAGTGTTACCTGAGTTGTTCCCTGGCCGTTGTCGGCTGGAGTGCGGGTAAATCCTTGCAGCGTCGCATCAAGGTAACCCGCGTTGCGATACGCGGCCAACAGCGTGTCGGGCAGATGTGCATCGATGCCTTCGTTAAAGGATGCACCGACCAGCGTTTGGATCGCCTTACGTTCCTCCGGCGCAAGGTCCGCGGCCACACCTCCCAGCTTTACGTTTGAAACAACGACCTTCGGCTGCGTTACGCGATAGACGATCGCCGCAGTGGGACGGGTTGTGGTGGAGGCTTCCTGCAGCGTTGTCACTGTTGCAGTGATGCCCTTCACCGTCAGCATCTGCTGCAACGCGGCCTGTACAGCATTTTGCAACGATCCCGCCGCAGGCAGCTTCTCGCCATAGAGAGGAACGGTCTGCATCAATCCGGCTTCGCGCTCCTCAGGAGTGAGCCATACGATGTTCTCAAACGAGACCGGCAGCATATTGGCGGCGTCCGCTGGTGTCAGCTTGAAGATCACGTCGATACCAGCAACGGGACCGTTGAGCGAGGTGTCTATATCAGCGAAGACGCCCGTATCCATGAGGCGTTGCGCTGCGTCTGCCACGTCTTTGGGGCCGATGTGCTGGCCGATTTTGAGGCCAGTGGCGGACTCGAGTTGCGCCTGCTTATAGGGCTGCGCGTCCTTGAAGACCAGCCGCTTGATGACATACTGCGCGGAGCACGGCAGGGCAAACAGCGCTGCGAGAGCGATGGACCAAGCCAATCGGAAAGATTGCATAGCGCAGAGTGTAAGGCACGGCAAGGACAATGCAAAGAGATTGTGCGTTCAGGCTGTCGCGCTGTTCCTCGCCAGTATGAGGTGTGTTGCCTGATCGGTTACGACGCGTCCTGTGACGGAGAAGCCGAGTGCGGGCAGGTCGAAGCCGTGCAACAGTGCCTCACCCTTGCCGAGGATCACCGGTGAGAAGGCGAGGTGCATTTCGTCAATGGCGCCTGCGGCCAGGTATTGGCGGATGGTGGAGACGCCGCCGCCGATTCGCACGTCCTTGCCGTTGGCCGCTTCCTTTGCGCGTTGCAGCGCTTCGTCTGTGCCGCCGGTGACGAAGTGGAATGTGGTGCCACCCTTCATTTCGATCGGATCGCGAGGGAAGTGGGTGAGCACAAAGACGGGGGTGTGGTACGGCGGTGTGTCGCCCCACCAGCCTTTCCATGTGTCGTCAGGCCATGGGCCCCGCACAGGGCCGAACATGTTGCGCCCGAGGATACATGCGCCGATGTTTTCAAAGGAGCGTTGCGCGAAGGCGTCATCCGGGCCGGTCGACCCACCCTCCTGGGCACTTTGCATCCGGCGGAAGGTGCGTGTTTCGAAGAACCACTGGAAGAGAGCAGGGCCGCCATTGCCGAGCGGATCGTTCAGGCTTTGTTCGACGCCTGCGCCGAAACCATCGAGAGACACGGAAAACGCTGCGACGCGAACCTTCGACATGAGTGACGTTCTTCTGTATGAGGGGGTAAACGAATGAGGCTGCCGATGGCAGCCTCATTCACATTCGTTTGCCGCGCCTTTAGCCAAGCTCGTCCATGGACGTTGCGCCCATTTTGATGTACCACGGTGTCGCTGCCTTGAGTGCTTCATTCACATTGTGGATGTTTTCAACGCCAGCCGTTTCGAGCCAGTCCTCGAACGCCTTGGCGCCCTGCTGGCCGTAAATCTTGATGCCGTCGAACCAGGTGGCGCGGCCGCAGAGCACGCCGCTGAAGCGGGTGCCGCTTTCCCCGGCGAGTGCCAGTGTCTCAATGAAGACGGGGTTGGTGACGCCCGCGGAAAGATAGATAAATGGTTTGTCGGTCGCGCTTTCGGCATCGCGAAAGAGCTGAGCAGCCTGTTCGCGGGTATAGGCTGCCTCACCCTTGAAGGACTGCGTGCCGGAGACGAAACCCATCTCGACAGGCACTTCGACCTTGAGGATGTCGATGCCGTAGCGCGGCTTGCCGAATTCCTCCATCGTCTTGGCAACGACGGTCGGCTTCTTCTTCGCGTATTCGAGCGTCTTCTCGCCCTTGCCGTTTTCGTCGTAGCCGATCGGCTCCATGAAGAAAGGGATGTCGTGGTACAGGCATTCGTCACCGATGCGTTCGATCCACGCCTGTTTGTGATCGTTGATTTTCGCATCTTCATACGGCGTGTAATAGAGCAGGATCTTGATGCAATCGGCGCCGGCTTCCTTGAGGCGGCGAACGCTCCACAGGTCCAGCAGATCGGGCAGGCGACCCGGTGTAGCGGCATCGTAGCCTGTCTTTTCGTAGGCGAGCAGCAGGCCGGCGTCGTTACGCAGGCGCGCCGCGGGCAGGCCGTACTCAGGGTCGAGCAGGATGGCCGAGGCGTACCGGGTGAGCGTCTTGGTTACGAGCTCTTTGAAAACCACCAGATCGTCGCTGGTTGCGTCTCCGCCGCGCGCGGCCGCGATTGATTTCTGCAGCGAACCGCGCTGGTCCATGGCTGCGGCCGCAATGACGCCGCTGCTGTTTGATACGGCTTTGAGTCCGGCGAGCTTTCCTGGTGTCAATTTCGTCATAGAGCGCTTTTTGTGCCTCCCATTTGGCCCCACCATTTTAGCTATCCCAGACGAGACTCGGAAAGCGGCAGGCGACTTCTGTTGGATACGCCGAACGATAATCGCGTGAATGCGGCGGTTATCGGCAGGCAGCGATGGCGCTACACACTTGCAAGAACCGCTTCCTGCAGCGCGATGAGTTCGGTGATGCCGTGCTCAGCGTAATCCAGCATGGTTCCAAGCTGAGCTCTCGTATACGGTTCGCGCTCCGCGGTGGCCTGTGTTTCCACCAGACCCCCTGAAGCGGTCATGACGACATTCATGTCAACAGCGGCCTGTGAATCCTCCTCATAGGCCAGGTCGAGCAGGACGCTGCCATCCACGATGCCGACGGAGGTTGCGGCTACGAGTTCCTTAAGCGGCGATGACGGCAACGTGCCGGCGGCTACCAGTCGGTTCAGCGCCATGGCAAGCGCAGCACATGCACCGGTGATGGCTGCCGTTCGCGTGCCGCCGTCAGCCTGCAGCACGTCGCAGTCCAGGATGATGGACCGTTCGCCGAGCGCCCTAAGATCGACCACGCTGCGCAGTGAACGGCCGATAAGCCGTTGTATCTCATGGGTGCGGCCGCCGATCTTGCCGCGTTCACTTTCGCGTGGTGTCCGGGTCAGTGTGGCGCGAGGGAGCATGCTGTACTCCGCGGTAACCCAGCCCTTGCCGCTGTTGCGCAGCCAGCCTGGTACGGAAGTTTCAACGGTGGCGTTGCACAGCACGCGAGTGTTGCCGCACTCGATCAGAATGGAACCCTCCGCGGTGGCTACAAAGTTTGGTGTTAGGCGGGTTAGGCGGAGTGCATCGGCAGCGCGCTCGTTGGAACGGAAGATAGGGGATGGGGGCAGGATGCTCACAAAAAACAGTATCGCTCAGAATGGATATTTGATATCAAAGTCCCATTTTGGGAACCTTCGTACATTACGTATCCGCTTACGTAACAGACTTACGTGTCTCCATCGGTTACTTTGCAACAATTACTTTTCACGCTGGGCAATCGAGTGAAGGTAACCCACAAACGGATGTAAGACAGGAAGAAAACCGTGAGCTTACCAGTAATTACCGGAGGAGAAGGGACGTTAGCCGTGGGCACTGTCAGCGCGGGAGAAGAAAAGCCCACGGGCCACAGAGCCGTTGGCATGCCGTTCGGCACGAGCGGCACGCGGTCGGGTAACCAGGCGAGCGGAGGCATCTTGGCCGAAGTTCCCTCCGGCGAACCGTCCCTTGGGAAATTAAAGCTGTTAGTGGTGGATGACGACCTTCCTGTGCTGAAGGCATGTAGTGAAATTGCGTCCGGCATGGGGTTCGTTGTGTACGGCGCCAGTACCGTGGATGAGGCGCGCGAGATGGTTCTTGTGCACGCGCTGGATGTCGTTCTGATGGACTTGAAGATGCCAGGGGGAGGGCTCCTTCTGTTAGAGGAAATCCGTTCCAAGCGGCCACGCTCAGCCATCGTGGTGATGACGGCATTCGCTACCGTGTCGTCGGCAGTGGAGGCCATGCGCATCGGCGCGACGGACTATCTGACCAAGCCGTTTGCCATGGATGAGCTTACCGGCGTGCTGGAGCGGGCCGGCGAGAGACGACAGGTTGAGCTTGAGAGCCGGCGCCTGCAAAGCCGCCTCCATCACCAGGCTGCGGGCGCCATGATCGGGACTTCGCCCGAAATGGAAAAGCTACACCGGATTCTGTCCAAGGTCGCGTTCTCGACGCATCCCGTTTTGATCCTGGGTGAGAGTGGCACCGGCAAAGAGACGGTGGCACGTACGATCCACAATACGGGGTCGAATGCCAATCGCCGCTTTTCGATGATCGAATGTGGTCAGCTCGCGCCGTCGGTGCTGGAAAACGAACTTTTCGGATATGCCCGAAATCCCGTTACAGGCTCTACGCGTCCCAAGGACGGCATTCTGACCTCGCCGGAGGGAGGGACGCTGTTTCTGGACGGCGTCAGCGAGCTGCCGCTCGATCTGCAATCGCGTCTGTTGCGCGCGCTGCAGGACAAGGAGGTGCGTCCGGCGGGTGCAGCACAGTCTCTTCCTCTTACGGTTCGGGTGTTGGCGGCGTCCAGCCGCAATCTGTCCGCTATGGTGGACGGCGGCTTATTCCGCAAGGATCTGTTCTACAGGCTCAATGTCGTCAGCCTGCGTATCCCGCCGCTGCGCGAACGTGGAGACGATGTGCCGCTGCTGGCGGAGTACTTCCTGGACCGTATGCGGCGGGAACGCGGCATTCACTATGTGTTTGGCGTGGATGCGATCAATACGATCCGGAGTTATGCGTGGCCCGGCAATGTGCGCGAGCTGGAAAACGCGATCGAACGAGCGTGCGCCCTTGCGAGCGGTCCCGTGTTGCACCTGGTGGATATGCCGTCGCAAATGCAGGGGCTGGTCCAACAGGAGGAGACGCAACCGGTGTTGCGCGTGGACGAGCGTGCCGGCACTGATGATCGTGCCGGATTCGGGCAGGGGGGGCCAGCCCCCGCCATCATCTCGATTGCCGAATTGGAACGCGAAGCGATCCTGAATACGATCCGGCAACTACATGGCGACAAATTAATGGCCGCGAAGCTGTTAGGAATAGGAAAGACCACCCTGTACCGCAAGTTGAAGGAATACGGCATAGCCGAGAGTTAGCGGCGCGACCGCGGAAGCGGCGTAGATCGCAACATGCAGTACCCATGATGTATCTGAATGAGAGCAGTACTTACTTCCCGTTTTCTGTGCGCCGAAGATGTGAGGCGGATATGGAGAAGACAGTATTGATAGTGACCGCGATTGAGGGAGCCGAAAATCTGGCGCGTGCCCTGTCTCGCGAAGCAAACGCCGTGGTGGAGATTGCACGCAGCCGGAGGGCTGCGCTTGCAAGGCTGCGGCGTGATCCTGTAACCGCTATTTTGATGGACTCCTCGCTCCCAGAGGCTGAAATGACCACGTCGGAAATGGTTTGGCAAAACGCTGACGGCGCCATGCCGGTGGAACTGAACCTTCCGTCGCTCGGAGCCAACGGTGTGGTTCGTCTGTTACGAAACCTCCTGGATGGACGAGAGCAGGCTGAGGCGATGGGCCGACGCGAAGCTGCAACGGCTGTGGCGCAGGAGTTGCAGTCCACCATCACCAGCCTGCTGTTACAGAGTGACCTGATGCTCCACGAGAAAACGCTGTCGCCCACCGCAGCGGAAAAGGCGCGCGAATTGAAGGGCTTAGCGGAGACGCTCAGGGTGCGGCTTCGATCATCGTGCGCCGTGGACGGTCGATCGTCCCTGATTCACTAGCCACGTGAGAGTGGGTGTACGGGCAGCGGCTCTGCTATGCTGCCGGTATCGCCCACGCACGTACTCAGCTGTCAGCAGGATGCGTGTGTCTGTCAATGCCCCAAGGAGATGCTGCATCTATGTCTGATCAAGAGCCACAAGAGCCAGTCAAGATTACTGTCCGCCCGAACGGTCCGCTGCGTGTGGAGGGTCACATCAAGCTGGTGGATGCCGACGGCGCTGAGTGGGATCTGGTCGGCAAGCCCGCCATTTCACTGTGCCGTTGCGGTGCGAGTGAGAAACGACCGTTTTGCGACGGTGCTCATAACCGCGTTGGCTTTCAGTGCATGACCTCGCCTGGCAACCTGACGGGCAAATAACCCCCGTTCTGATCTTCGTCTCAGAAGTACACAAGCCTATCTGTCAGGAGTTCCAGGAATGCACCTGCGCCCCATGCGTATCGCTGCTGTTGCGTCCTTGCTTGTTGTTTCCGCTGTAAGCGCTACGGGGTTCTCGCAGACTGCGACCACGCCGGCACGCCAGCGCCCTGCGGGGGATGCCGCTGCGATTGGCCGGCCGTATACGAAGACGGAGGCGATGGTGCCTGTGCGTGACGGCGTCAAGCTGCACATCGTGATCGTGCGACCAGAGGGTTCCGAGAAGAGCGGTGAGCCGCTGCCCATCCTTATGACGCGAACACCCTATGGTGCAAACGGGTCGAGTGAGTCGGTGAATCGAAGCAAGCCGGAGCTGGCGAAGAGCGGCTACATCTTTGTCTACGCGGATATTCGTGGCAAATATGGCTCGGAGGGCACGTTCGTGATGAACCGGCCTGTGGTGCACACGTATGGCGACCGCACCAATCCGAAGATGGTGGATGAGAGCAGCGACACCTATGACACGGTGGAGTGGATGCTGAAGAATCTACCGAACAACAGTGGGCGCGTCGGCGTGCTGGGTGTGTCGTATCCGGGATTCCTGGCCATGATGGCCGGCGTGGACCATCATCCGGCGGTGAGGGCCATCTCGCCGCAGGCTCCGATGACGGATGTGTGGATGGGGGATGACTTCTTCCACAATGGGGCCTTTCGCCAGACCTATGGCTATGACTACGTGCTGCAGCTGGAGCGCGCGAAGAACGACCAGGTGGTGAGCTACGCTGGCGATACGTATGACTATTTCCTGAAGCAGGGGAACTTCGCCAATGCGGCAGCCGACTCCAAGATGACGGAACTGCCAACCGCGAAGAAGTTTCTGGCGGAGCCGAGCTATACGCCGTTCTGGCGTTCCATGGGTGTGGAGCACCGGCTGGAGAAGCCTGAGGTGCCTACGCTGGAGGTGGGTGGCTGGTGGGACCAGGAGGACATGTGGGGCACGCAGGCGGAGTACATGGCGCTGCGTCCGCATGAGGATGCCGGCGATTCTCAGCACAAGGTGTTCCTGGCGCTGGGCCCGTGGAACCATGGTGGTTGGTCGTCGCCGTCGACCAAGCTGGGTGCGGTGGACTTTGGCGAGCCGACCGGCGTTGAGTACCGGCAGACGATCGAGGCGCCGTTCTTCGAGTTCTACCTGAAGGACAAGCCGGGGTTCAAGCTGGAGGATACGGCGAGCTTCCGGACGGGCGCTGATCAATGGAAGTACTACGGCGTGTGGCCGCCGAAGGTTGGGTTTAAGCCTGCCAAGCTGTACCTTGAGGCAAATAAGGGGCTTGGATTCTCAGCTCCTACGGGAACGTCGACGGCGACCTATGTGTCGGATCCGGCGAATCCGATTCCGTATCGTGAGCGGCCGATCCAATCCACGTATGGGCAGGGCAGCACGTGGCGCACGTGGCTGGTGAGCGACCAGCGGTTCGTGACCAAGCGGCCAGATCAGGCGAGCTTTATGTCGACGATGCTGGATCGGGATACGACGGTGACGGGCGATATTGTTGCGGACATCTTCGCTGCTACGACAGGGACGGATGCGGACTGGATTGTGAAGCTGGTGGATGTGTACCCAGACGATGCGCCGGATGGGATGGGCGGTTACCAGTTGATGATCGTGGATGAGATTTTCCGCGGGCGGTATCGGAAGAGCTTTGAGAAGCCCGAGGCGATCAAGGCGGGCGCCGTCGAGGAGTACAAGTGGAGCCTGCATGGGGCGGACCACACATTCCTGAAGGGCCATCGGATGATGGTGCAGGTGCAGTCCACGTGGTTTCCGCTGTATGACCGGAATCCGCAGACGTTTGTACCCAACATCATGAGTGCGCCGCTGGACAGCTATAAGCCGGCGACCATCATGATCTATGCCTCGCCGAAGTATCCTTCGCATTTGGATGTGTTGCGGCCGGAGGATGAGGCGGTCGCCTCGGTGGATGTGAGCGAAGATGCCAGCGGTGGAACGAAGTAGGCGTTTGTTTGAGAACGGTGGAGGGCACCCCTCCCTCCCTGTTTTGCACATCTTGTGCTCGCGTTTTCGCGGGAATGGTTCATTCCGGTTGAGGCATGCGGCGTTGATTGCGGGACCTCACGTGCGGCTCGGGTTGGTTTTGTAGGATGAAGACGCGATGAGTGAATCTCCTATCAAGACCATCAGTACGCGCGTGGTGTATCAGAACAGGTGGTCGCGAGTGCGCGAGGATGTGATCGAGCGCGCGGGTGGTGAGCGCGGGATTTATGGCGTGCTGGATAAAGATCCTGCGTGCATTGTGATTCCGCTGGAGAGGACTGCTGAGGGAGATTTTCTTACGCTGGTGCACCAATACCGCTATTGCGTGGGCGGCAGCTTCTACGAGTTTCCGCAGGGTGGGTGGGAGCAGGGCCCGGATGTGGATGTGGAGGCGCTGGCACGGGGTGAGCTGCGCGAGGAGACCGGGCTTACGCCAGGCAAGTTGACGCTGCTGGCTTCAAACTGGATTGCATATGGCGCGATGCGTCAGCGGCACCATATTTGGCTGGCTGAGGAGTTGGTGCAGGGCGAGGCTGACCTGGAGGCCGAGGAGCATGGGTTGACGGTGCATCGGGTGCGCGTGGAGGAGTTTGAGCGGATGATTTTTGATGGGCGCGTTGAGGATAACTGCACGCTGGCGGCGTGGGGGACGTACCTGGTTTGGTTGCGGCAGGGCAGTTTTTAGCAGCGGATTTGCGGAGATGCATGTGTTTGAGGCGACTGTGCCGTGTGGTGAAGCGGGAGTGTTCGCCGTGGTGATCCGCTGTTGAGGAATGCATCCATGTAGGCATGAGCGCGAGACACGGCAACGATGTTGCTCCAATGAAAAAACGCAAGCGTAAGACGATGGCTGCGCCGCCGGGCGAGGCTGCCGGCGATGCAGCCGCGCCGGGTATGAGCGAGCCGGATGCGGAACGCGTGCCTGGTAAGGCGAAGGCGCGGACCGCGGCGGCTGCGAAGGTAGCGGTGCGTGGCAAGAAGGCGATCTCGGGCAAGGCTGCGAAGCTTGGGAGTGGGTTGGACCGTGCTGCTCGCGAGAAGGCTGCGGCGGATGCGTTGCGCGCGGATGTGCCGGATGTGTTGCGCGTGATCGCCGGGAATGATCGCGTGACGGTGCGGCGTGATGGCGCGCCTGCTGCCAACGGGAAGACGGTTGTGTACTGGATGCAGCGGGCGCAGCGTGGCGTGGACAATGCTGCGCTGGACTGTGCGATTGCGGTTGGCAATGCGCTGGGGTTGCCGGTGGTGGCGTACTTTGCGGGGGTGAGCAATTTTCCGCATGCGAATCTGCGGCACTATGTGTTTTTGAACCAGGGGCTGCGTGATGTGGAGGCCGATCTGGCGAAGCGCAACGTGAGCTTTGTGCTGCGAAATGCGCCTCGTGAAGATTGGCTGCGGATGTTCAAGGATGCCGAGGCGGCGATTGTGATCGGGGACGAGAACCCGATGCGTGTGCCGGAGGGTTGGCGGCGGCATGTGGCGGAGGGCATCGATTTGCCGTTCTGGACGGTGGATGCCGACGTGATTGTGCCGATGAAGCGGTTTGAGAAGGCACAGTATGCGGCGTATACGATCCGCACGCGGCTGTGGCGGATGGTGCCGGAGTATGTGGAGCCGTATGAGAACGCGAAGGCGCTGCATGCGTGGAAGAAGCCGAAGGGGTTTGTTGCGGATGATCCTGCGAAGGACATGACGGCGGGATGGAAGGATCTGGATCGCAGTGTGGGTGCGGTGCCGGAGTTAGTGGGTGGAGCTCACGCGGCTGAGGCTCGGCTGACGTTATTTGTGACGAAGATGCTGGGGAAGTATGCGGAGTTACGCAATCATCCGGAAGTGGATGGAACTTCGTTGCTAAGTCCTTACCTGCATTATGGGCATGTTAGTCCGCTGCGGATTTTGATGGAGATTGAGGCGGCTGTGGCGAAGGATGCATCGTTGCGCGCGAGCGCGGACAGCTTTCTGGATGAGATGGTGACGTGGCGTGAGTTGTGCGTGAATTATGTTCGCTATAACTCTCATTACGATGATCCCGCGTGTGCTGAGCCCTGGGCTGTGGCCACTGTGGCCAAACATGAGCATGATTTGCGCGATCCCACCTATTCCGTCGCGCAGATGGAGAAGGCCGAGACGTATGACGAGTTATGGAATGCGGCGCAGCGGCAGATGATTCGTCGTGGCTGGATGCATAACTACATGCGGATGTATTGGGCTAAGAAAATCCTGGAGTGGTCTGCCAGTAATGCCGAAGCTATGAAGACAGCGATTTATCTGAATGATAAGTACTTTATTGATGGGCGCGATCCGGGTGGGTATGCGGGGATTGCATGGGCCATTTATGGGAAGTTTGACCGGCCTTGGGGCGAGCGCAAGGTGTTTGGGAAGATTCGATATATGAGTGGAGCTAGTACGGGGAAGAAGTTTCGGTCGAAGGACTATATCGCGCAGAACTCTAAGTTGACATAGTTGTCTCGACGGCACAAGACAAAAGGAATGTCGTGCCCTCTGACATGGGATTGGTTAGGATGGCAAACTGCAGATCCCTTCGCTTTGCTGCGGGATGACAAACGTTCGAATAGGAATGGTTTCGGGCTAGTTGCGACCCTAGTGGATGGTCTTCATGCGGCGGTTCATGAAATCTTGCAAGACGTAGCTGCCGAGGCGGTCTGGGCTGGTGAAGTAGGCTTTGCCTCGGCACATGGCGCTGACTTTTTGGACGAACTGCATGAGTGCGAAGTCTTGCGCGAGCATGAAGGTGTTGATGACGATGTTTGCTCGCTTGCAGCGGGAGACTTCTTCGAGGGTTTCGGCGATGACCATGGGGTCGAGGCCGAAGGCGTTGCGGTAGATGCGGCCGTCGTCGAGGGTGAGCGCGGAGGGCTTGCCGTCGGTGATCATGACGATCTGCTTCATGTCTTTGTTGGAGCGTGAAAGGATGCGGCGGGCGAGGCGGAGGCCTTCGCGGGTGTTGGTGTAGTAGGGGCCGACCTTGACGCGCGCGACCTGCTGGATAGGGAGCTCTTCTGCGGAGTCATGGAACAGAACCAAGTGGAGCGAGTCGCCGGGGAACTGGGTGCGGATGAGGTGCGAGAGCGCCATGGCGACGCGCTTGGCGGGGGTGAAGCGGTCTTCGCCGTAGAGGATCATGGAGTGCGAGCAGTCGAGCATGACGACGGTGGCGCATGAGGACTGGTATTCGGACTGGTTGATGATGAGGTCGGAGTATTCGACGTTGAGCGGGAGGGACATGCCTTCGCGCTGCATGGCGGAGCCGAGGGTAGCGTTGACGTCGAGGTTCATGACGTCGCCAAACTCGTACTGCTTGGTGCTGCCGCTGGATTCGATGCCGCTGGCTTCGTAGTTGGTGTCGTGGCGGCCGGCGATGCTGCGGCCCATGCCTCCGAGGAGGTCGCGCAGGGACTTGTAGCTGAGAAAGTCCATGGACTTGTCGGTGACGTTGAAACGGGCTTCGCCTTGTGGCGGCGCGGGTTGCGCGATTTCGCCGGGGGCGGTGCTGCCCTGGGTTTCGCTGGGGTCGCCGTCCTGCTGCTGGATGTAGTCGCCTGCCTGGAGCTTTTCGACGAGGGCGTCGAGCATCTCTTCGCGCTGCTCGGGGGTCATCTCGTCGTACTTGGCCTGCATCTCCTCGTCGAGGAAGTCGCCGGACTCCATGACCTGCTTGATGGCCTCGCGCAGGTTGTCGAGGGTATGGTCGCCGTTGAGCTCCTGGAACTGCGAGAACGGGTCCTGGAAGCCGGAGTCGAGCATGAAGTCTGACAGGGCTTCCATGAGGTCATCGAGGCCGATGCCGGAGGCGAAGTCGCCGTTGAATTTGGTGTAGCGTGTACGCTTCATGCACTTCGTGCCGTTCTCGACGCGCTGTGCGCGTGTGTTGGGCGTTCCGTGGGGTTGATTACGGCTTAGCTGTTGATTGGATGATACTCGCGCTGTTTCTGACTCTGCCGAGGTGTTGCTTAGCGGACAGAGGTTCGAAGACCTGGGTACCACGCAACCTGAAAGGCTCCGGTGGTGCTGCCTTGCGTACCCGGGAGCCAGATGGGGGCTTTGAAGCGTTCGACCTGGACCCATGCCGAAAGTTCGACGTCTCGCGTGAGGCGTTTGACCAGATCGATACGGACGCTATCCTGCGTGGTTCCGTACTCGGTTGCCGGAGTTTCGATGAAGTCTTTGGCGTTCTTCTTGCGAAGGTATTCAACTGAAATCAACTCATTACCGGACAGGTGATAGGTGAGCCACGCCTGTCCGCCCTTGGCTTCGCGACCAATCCAGTCGCCCATGATGAAGCCCTTGTTCGTATAGCCCTGGCGCTGAATCGCTTCGTAGTACACACCCTGACCGAAGGTGCTTCGGCTGGTTCCGTAATCCGTAAATGTCGCTTCGGCGCGGAAGTCGAGCTTGGGCACGAATGGAAGTTGCGAGAAATAGATACCGGGCCGCCAGCCGGCTCGCCTGGGCGCACTGATTGGGAAGACATCGTCGTGTGTTGTGGAGTCGGTATAGATCATGACGCGTTTGCGCAGGAAGGGCAGGCGGTACGCCATGCTGACGGAACTGAATCGCGCGCCGGGGTCTGCGTTACTGAACTTAACAGCACCCGTGACGTTAACCGTACTGAAGAAGCTTCTGAGGAAGGTATGAATTGTGATCGGTTCATGGTCAGCACCTCCCCAGAGAACGGTGCGTTGAAAGGCGACCTGGAAGTTTTTGGTTGGTGAGAGGGAGATGATCTCGGAGTGTGCCCACGGATCTCTTGGATAGGTGTGACCCTTCAGGCTGCCGACGAAAAAGTCATAACGAACCGTACCGAAGATATGGCTGAAAAAGGGGATGTGCAGCGGCTCGATCCGATTGACGCGGAAGGAGTAGATGTCTTCTGCGTTGTTGGACCAGTTCATTGCGCCGCCTAAGCCGGGCCCGAGCCATGCGTCAGATTTGCCGAACGAAACTTCGTGGCCGATGACGTGCGTTGAGAGATTTGCTTCCAGCAGTCGGAAATTGTTTTGAGACGGCAAGGATCCTTCGGGGATGGTGAGTTGCGGACGATTCGGCCCTCCGAACAGATTCGGAGCCATGTTGGGATTCAGGTTGCCGTAGTTGATGCCATCCAGTTGCGACAGCTGGCTTGCAAGCTCGAAGCTGTAGCCTTGGTAGCTGGGCGCATGCTGGAACTCGCCACGTACATGGAGGGAGAATGGTCCAACTTCGGCGATGGTGGAGAAGCCGTCGTAGGAGTTGAAGCCGTTGGAGTAGGGGCGACCGTAGTCGTTGTTGAAGGTTTGTCCCAGGTGCCAGCTGTCGCGCAGGACTGTGCCGCTGACGATGCGAGCGCCGGCGTAGAGCTGGTCTGAGCCGTAGACGAGGCGGCGAAGGCGATCACCGTCAAACGACGGTTCGTCGCGCAGGGCATATTTCAGCTTGTCGAGTATATCCACGGCTTCGTTGTTATCGCCTGCGACGATCTCGTCCTGGGAGAGTTCCAGCATGTGGAGTGCGGAACGGCGTGTCCAAGGGCGGAGAGAGAGTGTGGCGCTGTTGATATAGCCAAGCGCATACAGCCGCAACATCGCCGGGTAGATCCAGCTATCCATGGGGATATAGGGAGATCCCAGCCAGTCGCGACGCGAATCGAACGTTGCGTCTTCGTATGGGTTGTAGGCAATCGATGAATGCTTCACCGATGCCTTTTGGGGTGGCACTGACGCTGTATCCGTTCCCTGAGTTGCGACTGTCGCCTGTTTGGGAGCCGTGACTGCAATGAAGCCGTATGGCGACGCATCGTTCAGCGGGCTTGCATCGTTATCCTGCAGCGGCGTTTGCGAGGCGAACGTATATGGCCTGGAGGAGGCTGATGGAACTGCCGCATCCATTTGCCCAACGAGCGGCAGCGTAACGCCGAAGGCCAGGCAGGCGGCGAGCATGTGCAGCGGTACAGCGCTGACATGCAAACGCATGGTGTGGAGTCGATGAGCGGTGGGCACGAAGACAGTTTAACCGTTCATGCTGACTGGATGGACGGCCATGAAGTGAAAGCCTTCCACCGTAATGTTTTTTATGAAGCTTTACTCAAGACATCTTTTTACTAAAGGTGTCTTTCAGCTTGTTGCAAAGAGAAGGCGGAGAGTTAGTTGAAGCCGCGCTTGGTGCGGTTGCGCCAGTCGTCTTTATCGCGTTCTTTGTCGCGAATTTCTTCGTGGAAGTTTTGGGAGCGTTCTTTGCGGGATTGCTTTTCGGCGGCGGTAAAGCTGCGCTCTTCATTGCGGCTGATGCGCTTATGGGCGGTCATGCCTTCAAGGAGGAATTCGGCTGCGGAGACTAAGGTTTCGGAGTTAGCTCGCTTTTCGAGGTTGAGCGGCTTGAGTTTCTCGAAGAGGCCCTGGATCTGCTGCAGCTCTTTCAAGGACTGCTCGGCGGAGACAGCGTCAGAGAGTTGAACGGTGCCGCCGAGGTTGAACCATTCTTCAATCTGCTGGGTGTTGACGCTGGAGAAGTAGCCATCATAGGCGCGCTGTACGGCCTTGTTGATGATGTCGCGGACGACAGTGTCGGCGCCGCGCATTTCGCCTTCGTACTCGAGTTCAATCTTGCCGGTGATGCCGGGGAGTGCGGTGTAGATGTCGCCGACGCGGGGGACGGCTATGGTTTCGCCGTGGAGGAAGGCGCGGCGCTCGGCGTTGGAGATGACGAGTTCCATGGTGGAGATGGGCAGGCGCTGCGAGACACCGGAGCGCTTATCGACGCGCTTGTCTTCGCGGGCTACGAAGGCGATTTGCTCGACGACCTCGCGGATGTACTGCGGGATGTGGATGTCGAGCGCGGCGCGGGTGGCCCAGGCTTCCTGCTCGGTGACGGAGATGGCCTGCTCGATCGAGTCGAGGTAGTGCGTACGGATCTCGGAGCCGATGCGGTCCTTGAGGGGTGTGACGATCTTGCCGCGGGCGGTGTAGTCCTCAGGGTTGGCGGAGAAGGTGATGGCGACGTCGAGCTGCAGGCGGACGGGGTAGCCCTTAATCTGCACGTCGCCCTCCTGCATGATGTTGAAGAGCGCGACCTGGATTTTGCCGGCGAGATCGGGCGCTTCGTTGATGGCGAAGATGCCGCGATTGGCGCGGGGTAGGAGGCCGTAGTGCATGGTGAGTTCGCTGGAGAGCTGCTGGCCGCTGCGGGCTGCCTTGATGGGGTCTACGTCGCCGATGAGGTCGGCTACGGTGACGTCGGGGGTTGCGAGCTTTTCGACGTAGCGCTCGTCGGGTGTGAGCCACGCGATGGGGGTGTCGTCGCCCTTGGCGGCGATGAGTTCGCGGCTGTACTGCGAGAGCGGCTTGTAGGGGTTGTCGCGAATCTCCGAGCCGGCGATGTACGGGACTACAGCGTCGAGCAGGGTGGTGAGGCCGCGGAGGATGCGGCTCTTAGCCTGGCCGCGTAGGCCGAGCAGGATGAAGTTGTGCCGGGAGAGCACGGCGTTGATGATCTGCGGGATAACCGTGTCTTCGTAGCCGACGACGCCGGGGAATATCGACTCCTTGGTGCGCAGCTTGGCGATGAGGTTGTCGCGGAGCTCGTCCTTGACGGAGCGGGTGACGCGCTCGAAGGTCCACTCGGACGTACGCAGTTCACCGAGGGTTTGGGGCAGGTGGGCGGGGAGCGTATGTGGAGTAGCCATCAGTATCAGTATAGGACTCGGTGGGTGGAGGTTGGTCGCAGGTGACTTCTCGCGCTTCGCGCTCGTTTTGATAAGAGCGAACGCAAAGGCCGCGAAGTGTTCGCAAAGACCGCCAAGGTTTTAGAAGCCGGCTTCCAGTTCGTCGAGCAGGGCTTGCATTTCTGAGGCGGCGTGGCGGTTGCCGGTGCGCTGGGCGGCGGCGAGGCCTGCCTGGAGGCGGACGGTGGCTTCGTCGTTGCGGTGGAGTTTGGCGAGGGTTTGGGCGCTCATCTGGTAGGCGGGGACATAGTCGGGGTTGTGCTGGGTGGTGGTGGCGAACTCTTCGAGGGCCTTATCAGGATTGTTTTGCGAGAGGTACTCCATGGCGAGGCCGTAGCGGGCGAAGCTGTCAGCGGGATTGGCCTGGAGGATTTCGGTGAGGAGGGCGATCTTGTCCATGAGGATAATGGTCCCATACATTCGCTGCGCGGCTATATGGGGCACCCGCGACCATGCCGGTCGTACACTGAAGTGCAATGGATGAACGGCATAGGACGGTATCGGACTCGCAGGCGGAGCGTAGCGAGGTTGTTTTTCCGGGCGATTCGAATTCGTTAGGGAATTTGTTTGGTGGGCGATTGATGCAGTTCATTGACCTGGTGGGCGCGGTGGCTGCGTACCGGCACGCGCGGTCGACGGCGGTGGTGACCGCGAGCATGGATCACCTGGACTTTGTGGCGCCGGTGCACATTGGCGACCTGCTGATTTTGAAGGCGAGCGTGAATCGCGCCTTTAAGACGAGCATGGAAGTGGGTGTGAAGGCGATGGTGGAGGATCCGAAGACGCGTTCGCTGCGGCATGTGTCGACGGCGTATGTGACGTACGTTGCGGTGGATCAGACGGGGACGCCGGTGCCCGTGGAGCCAGTGATTCCGGAGACCGAGCACCAGAAGCGGCGGTATGAAGATGCGCAGCGACGGCGGGAGAACCGGGCTGGGGAGACGGCTCGAAAGCGGGAGCTGAGGAAGGTTTTGACTATGGATTGGCATCCGTAAAAACAGCGAGTCAGCAAGTCAGCTTTCTCTGCGCTCCAAGTCAGCAGATTGTTCTGATTCGCTAATGTATTGGTTCATCGCGATATTTTGACAACGCCCGCACCTGCGATCCAGGTGCGGGAATTGTTGTGCTACTGCTTCCGGTAGTACGGATCGGACTTCTTATAGAGCGCGCCCGGCACGGTACCCGTTGTCAGCATGGCTTTGAGGTTGTCGTGCGAGATTTTGGCTGCGGAGACGGAATCACCCCAGGTGGCGGCGTTGTCCTGTTCGACGCAGTAATGCTTAAGGCCTGCGATGCCTGCGAGATCGAAGAACGGCTTGTAGTCAATCTGCCCGACACCAAAGGGTTCGAAGGTGACTGCGTCCATGCGTTCCAGTGGCGGAAGCGACGTGTCCAGCTTGCGGATGCCGAACATGTCCTTGATGTGCCAGAGTTCGTAGCGGCCGGGGTTGGCGCGGAACATGGCGGGAACGTCCCGGCCTGCGATGGTGGCCCATCCAAGGTCGAGCTGCATCGTGACGAGTTCCGGGTCGGTGTCTTTGAGGTAGACGTCGTACTCGGTCATGTTCGGCGCGTCGGTGAGCGGCATGAACTCGCCGGTGTGGTTGTGGACGAGCATCTTGATGCCGAATTTCTTGCCGATGGCGCCGTACTTGTTGAGGTTTGCGGCGCGGCGTTTTGCCTCTTCTGATGCGATGGGTGCCTGCTTCGGGCCGAAGGCCTCAGCCTGGGTGAAGGAGTTGTGGCCGCCAAAGTATGCGCCCAACATACCAGTGCCGGGAGCGCGGTTGGGTGCGACCGCGCGAGGAGCTGTGGGCAGCGATGTGTATTTGATGCCCATGATCCCGAAGCCCTCGAGTTCCTTCTCAAGGCCGTCGCCGATGGTGGGGCCGGAATGCGTGGACGGTGCGGTGAGACCGTATTTGTCGAGCATGGCGCGGAAGGCTTTGGGCGTCATGCCGTTATAGCCGTTTGCCGGCTCGACCTCCTTGTACCCGAGTTCCGCTACCTTCGCGAGTCCGCCCTCGAAATCCTTATCCATGAAATCGCGGATCGTGTAGAGCTCAAGACCGATCTGCGCGGCCCACTTTGCATTGCTGCCGGCCGCTGCCTGGGCAAAGAGCGTGTGTACGGGCGACAGAGAGAGTGCGGCTCCGGCAGCGCCAGCTGCCTGGAGGAATGTTCGACGCGAAAGCAGGGAGCGATCCATATCGTTTTCTCGTTTGAGTCGGATGCGGTGCGGAGAATCGTAGCGTATGGCCGTGGAGATTGGCGAGCCGGGGGACCGCCACGTTCTGCACGCAAACGGCCTTCGACCAGTACGATAGGAGTGAGAAGGTGTAGGCACTATATGGCACAGCAGGGACAGGGGCCGCAGGCGCTGCCGGGGATTCGCGCGGTGATTGCGGTGGGTAGTGGCAAGGGTGGCGTTGGTAAGACGACGCTGAGCGTGAACCTGGCGATCGCGCTGGCGAAGATGGGGCATCGGGTTGGGTTGATCGATGCGGACATCTATGGGCCGAATGTGCCGATGATGATGGGTCAGACGCGCCAGCCGTCGGTGACGGAAGACTCCATGATGGAGCCGCTGGAGAGCTATGGGGTGAAGTTCATCTCGGTTGGGCTGATTTCGCCGGGGGACAAGCCGCTTGTCATGCGCGGGCCGATGCTGCACCAGATCATCCGGCAATTTTTGCAGCAGGTGAAGTGGGGCGAGCTGGATTATTTGCTGGTCGATCTGCCGCCGGGCACGGGCGATGTGGTGATCTCGCTGGTGCAGACTGTGCCGTTGACGGGTGCGGTCGTGGTTTCGACCGGATCGGGCGTGGCGTTGCAGGATGCCCGCAAGGCGCTGGAGATGTTCCACCAGGTGAATGTGGACGTGCTTGGGCTGGTAGAGAACATGTCGCAGATGCGGTTGCCGAATGGAGAGGTGATCGACGTGTTTGGCGCTGGCGGGACGGAGGCTACGGCTCGGCAGTATAACCTGGCGTTTTTGGGGTCGGTGGATTTGGATCCGGCGATTCGGGCGGGTGGAGATCGCGGGCTGCCGGTTGCGCTGGGTGGGCCGGAGGATGCGAGGGCGGCGGCTTACTTTGCAATTGCGAAGGAAGTGATTGAGCGCGCTGAAGATCTTTTGGAGCTTACGAGCAACGTGCTAGAGATCGACTAGCTGCTGGAGAGGTTTTACTGCTTGCCGCCGAAGAGTGTGTTTATTGCGGCCTTGTGCTCAGTATCGTCTCGTTGCTTTGCCTGATGGTATTTGGCGTAGATCAAGATTCCCACAAGGAGGATTCCGCCAAGAGTCCTCAAAAGGGCGAGCAGCGTATCGCCACCCTATTACTACGCCATACCTGCGTCTCCTTCACTCACATCTTACGTTGGACGGCGTTAGAATGTAGGTATGGCGGAGTTGCGCGAGAGCGGGTGGGAGTTGCATGCGCGGCAGCGTGCGATTCTGGCTGCGGCCATTGAGCTGTATGTGCAGACGGGTGAGCCGGTTGCGTCACAGGCGATTGCCAGCGTAAGCGGGCTGAGCTCTGCTACTGTGCGGAACACGATGGCGGAGCTGGCGGATGCTGGGATGCTGGAGCAGCCGCACACTTCGGCTGGGCGGATACCTACGGCGCGGGCGTTTCGGTTGCATGTTGAGGGGATTCGCGAGGCGAACCGGATTGCGCCGCGGCTGTTGCCGGAGCGAAGTCGCACGCAGATTGATGCGCAGTTGCAGGGTATTGCTGGGACGGATGCGTTCTTTGAGCGGACGTCGCAGGTGCTGGCTTCGCTTTCGAGCGGTGTGGGTGTTGCGTTGACGGCGGTGCATGCGGGCGATCTGCTGGAGCATGTGCACTTTCAGCGGCTGGCGCAGAAGAAGGTGCTGGCGGTTGTGGTGACGCGCAGCGGTGCTGTGCGCGATCGCGTGCTGATGCTGTCGGCTGATCTGACGACGGGTGAGTTGGAGACTGCGGCGCGGTATCTGAATGAGCACTTTCGCGGATGGAGCGTGGAGACGGTTCGTGCGGAGATTGCTGCCCGTGCGGAGCATGAGCGGAGTGAGTACCATCGGCTGCTGCAGAGTGCAGAAGAGCTTTGGTCGCGTGCGGTGCCGGACGATCGTTCGGAAGAGCAGACCCTTTACGTGGAAGGTGTATCCAATCTGTTGAGCGGGACGGAGACGGACCGTGTGCGGTTGCGGGAGTTGCTGGCTGCGTTGGAGACGAAGGAGCGGCTGGTGACGCTGTTGGGTGCGTATGTGGATGCGCAGACGCGCAGCGTGCGTGTGGTGTTCAACATGGAGGAGCATGCGCCGGAGATGCAGGGGCTGGTGCTGATTGCTGCTCCTGCGATGGTGGATGGCGCGCGGCGAGGCACTGTGGGTGTGATCGGCATGCATCGTATGCAGTACGAGAACACGATCAACGCGGTGGGGTATGTGGCGCAGTTGTTTGCCCGGTCGCTTGGGAGCGGTGTGGCGGACGATCGCTCAGGGGATCGTTAGAGGATCGGCTTGCGGAAGAGCGCGGGCGAGATAAGGGCAGTACATGTTTTCTGATTTGAGGAAGAAGTGGATGGGTATGAACGGAGCAGATGAGATGGATCCGGCAACGGATGCGGAGATGATGGGCGCCGCTGAGGCGGATGAGATGAACGTTACGGACGCCGGTGTTGCGACGGTGTCGCAGACGGAGTTTGACCAGGTGAAGGGTGAGCGCGATCAGTTGATCGATCGCATGGCGCGGCTGCAGGCGGAGTTTGATAATGCGCGCAAGCGTGAAGCAAAGGAGCGCGCGGACTTTCGTGACTACGCCGTGGGCAACGCGGCGGAGAGCTTCCTAAGCGTGCTGGATAACTTTCAGCTGGCGTTGAAGTCGCAGGGATCGGCGGAGCAGTTTCGTACGGGCATTGAGCTCATCGCAAAACAGTTTGATGATGCGGTGAAGAATCTTGGTGTTGTGCCTGTCGAGACGGCTGGGCAGCAGTTCGATCCGCGTGTGATGGAAGCGCTGGGTTCGGTGGAGACGGCAGAGTTTCCGGATGGCGCTGTGGTGGACGAGGTTCGCAAAGGCTACCGCATTAAGGAGCGCCTGCTGCGGCCGGCGCTGGTGCGTGTGGCTGTGAATAACGCTATGCACGAAGCGTAGTTTTCAGGGAACAGGGAACAGGGAACAGGGAACAGGGAATAGGGAACAGGTTCTCTATTGCGTAGAGAAGATTTGGAGAGTTTGCCTTGGCAGGAGCCAGCGTGAAAGTCGATTACTACGAGGTGTTGCAGGTTACGAAGACCGCATCGGACGGTGAGATCAAGACTGCGTACCGCAAGCTTGCGATGCAATATCACCCGGACCGCAATCCGGGTGACCACGCCGCGGAAGAGAAGTTCAAGGAATGCTCCGAGGCGTATGGGGTGCTGAGCGATCCGCAGAAGCGTGCGGCATATGACCGCTACGGCCATGATGCGTTCACGGGTGGACGTGGCGCGGCGCAGCAGGGTGGCGGCTTCAGTGGCGATCCGCAGGACCTGGGCGACATCTTCGGCGATATCTTTGGCGAGATGTTTGGCGGTGGTGGCGGGCGAAAGCAGAGTCGTGCGCAGCGCGGCCGTGATCTTCGCTATGACATGACGCTGCAGTTTGAGGAAGCGGTTTTCGGCAAAGAGCAGGAGATCAAAGTAAAGCGCGCGGAGATGTGCGTGGACTGCAACGGCACCGGATCGGCGAACGGCAAGCAGCCGGCGACGTGTTCTCAGTGCCGCGGTGCAGGCCAGGTGCGGTATCAGCAGGGCTTCTTCTCGGTGGCGCGGGCTTGCCCAAAGTGCGAGGGCAGCGGTGTGATGATCACCGATCCTTGCCCGGTGTGCAGGGGTGATAGCCGCGTGGCGAAGGAGCACAGCATCAACGTGAAGGTGCCGGCGGGTGTGGAAGATGGCACGCGCATACGGTATCAGGGCGAGGGCGAAGCGGGTAAGCTGGGTGGGCCTTCGGGTGATCTTTATGTTGTGCTGAGCGTGAAGGCGCACAAATTCTTCCAGCGCGATGGCGATGACCTGCACTGTGTTGTGCCGGTGAGCTTTCCGCAGGCAGCGCTGGGCGATGAGTTAGAGATCGAGACGCTGGAAGGCGCTGCCGTGTTGAAGGTGCCGGAGGGTACGCAGAGCGGTAAGAGCTTCCGCATCAAGGGCAAGGGCGTGCCTCACCTGAACAGCAGCGGTAAGGGTGACCTTGTTGTAGAAGTACGGGTGCAGACGCCGGGTAAGTTGACCAAGCAGCAGAAGGATTTGCTGAAGCAGCTTGGCGAGACGATGAAGACGGATAATGCGCCGCATACGAATGGCTTTATGGACCGGATGAAGGAGATGTTCAACTAGCCATGGCCTTGCGATTCGGACAGATGGCGCTTGCGATTTTTGGTATGTGGCTGATACTGATGCGCGGTGCTGTGCGTGTGCCGGGTTGGGGCAGCGGTGGTGGCGTGCCGGTGCATTGGACGTTTTCGACGATGCCGCTGGCGGGTGGTGTGCTTTGTATTGGGTTGGCGCTTGGTTTGATTTGGGCGAGGGATCAGGCGTAAGGTTTTGGGTGTGAGAAAGGGCGCGGCTTAGGCCGTGCCCTTCTTTTATTTGCGCGATGCATTAACGCGGGCCTACAGCCCGCAGGTGGTTGTGGACCGCGACCTGGAGCTTCGCCGAGGCTATTACAGCGCGGGCCTGCAGCCCGCATACCGTGACTAGCTTCAACCGTGGCTTCATAATGATGTTTCTCCACACCCGGTTTCGTAATGATGATGCTCCTCGCCCATGGTTTCGCAATGATGGCTCGTCTGCCCTGACTTCGCGTGATGGCTCCCCACCCATGGCTTTGCCATGAATGGAGCACACAGTAGTGGTGGCGACGCGTGGTCTGTTGTCGAAGCGGCGCTAGCGGAATGCGGATGTGATGGCGAGTGCGGCGATGGCGGCGGTTTCTGCGCGGAGGATGCGTGGGCCGAGCGTGACGTGCTGCCAGCCGTTGTCGCGGAAGACTTGCATTTCTTCGGCGGTCCATCCGCCCTCTGGGCCGATGGCTAAGGCGATGGGGGCATCGGGTTGTGCGGCTTCGAGTGCTACGCGTAGTGTGTTGTCTTCTTCGGTTTCAGCGAGGAGAAGCTTCACCGGCTCGGTTATAGTGGCGAGTGCTTTCTTCAGAGGTTCTGGGTCGTCGACTGCGGGGACGTCGGTGCGGCGGGATTGCTGTGCGGCTTCGCGCGTGATGCGGCGCCAGCGTTCGACGCGCTTGGCTGCGGCTTGTGCGAGATGCTTCTCGGTGCGGCGCGCGAGGATGGGCGTAATGCGTGCTGCGCCGAGCTCCGTGGCTTTCTCGATGGCCCATTCCATGTGATCGAACTTGAAGACTGCGATGAGGAGATGCACGGGCAGCGCGGCTTCCCCTTCGTATTCTTCGTGGAGCGTGAAGGTGACTTCGATGTCGTTGACGGATGCGACTTCAGCGCGGTGGAGGAAGCCGCCGGCTACTACGTCGAAGATTTGGCCGGGCTGGGCGCGAAGGACGCGTGCGAGGTGTTGTGCCTGGTCGCCGGTGAGTGCGGCTTGTGTGCGCGTGGGGTTCCATGTGTCGGCGATCCATCGGCGGCGCGTCATGGGTTTTAGTGTATCGACGTTCACAACGTTCGTGGCAGGTGAGAGCAGCAGGTCCTTCGGCTATGCTGCGCTTCGCTCAGGATGACGAATGGAAGTGGGCCAAGCCTGTCACGTGGTTCGTGCGTCGCTCGAAAGGCATGCAACTAAGCGGCCTCCGATTGGATTGGCACATCAAGCAACATTCAGACCCCTCCGCTTCGCTGCGGGATGACAAACAAGAGAGGGATGGGGAACGACGTGCATTGCAGGGTGATGCGGAACGCAAGTCGGGGAGCGCTTGCGCGCTCCCCGCTTCGAGTTGCTTTGCCTTTTGCGTTGCGGCCTTTGCCACCGCTTCGCTTGTATGCCGTCGTCTACTCTCCCTGAGTAAGAAGACATGCTTGCTGCATGCGTGTTGAGCAGCTAACGAATGTATAGAAGTCTGTGCGAACAGTGTCAACAAAAAAGTGTGCGTGATGATGCTGTGCGGATGCATGTGATGCGCCACGATGGTCCGCGTGCGATGCGATGCGTTTGGGTCAGCACTCGATGACGTTCAATGCGAGGCCTGCGAGTGATGTTTCTTTGTAGCGCGATTGCATGTCGAGACCGGTTTGGTACATGGTCTTGATGACCTGATCGAGCGACACTTTATGCTCGTCCGTTTCGTTCATGGCCATGCGTGTTGCGTTGACGGCTTTGACTGCGCCCATGGCATTGCGCTCGATGCACGGAATTTGCACAAGGCCGCCGATGGGATCGCATGTCATGCCGAGGTTGTGTTCCATGCCGATCTCCGCGGCATGTTCCACTTGTGCGTTGGTGCCGCCGAGTGCGGCGACGAGACCGCCTGCGGCCATGCTGCATGCCACACCAACTTCTCCCTGGCAACCGACCTCTGCGCCGGAGATGGATGCGTTCTCTTTGTAGAGGATGCCGATGGCTGCTGCGGTGAAGAAGTAGCGCAGCAGGCCTGCGTCGTTTGCACCTGTGACGAACTCACGATAGTAGCGTGCGATTGCGGGTACGACGCCTGCGGCACCGTTGGTTGGAGCAGTAACGACGCGGCCTCCAGCGGCATTCTCCTCATTGACGGCCATGGCGAAGACAGTGACCCAGTCGAGTGGAGCGAGCGGATCGGTGGCGGTCTTTTCCTGCAAGCGCACTTTGAGGCGAGGCGCGCGGCGGCGTACGTGAAGGCCTCCTGGGAGGATGCCGTCGTTGATCATGCCGCGTTCGATGGAATCGTTCATGACGGACCAGAGTGCGAGCACGCCGTTGCATACGGTGGTGTGTGCGTCGGTTGTTGCGGCGAGTGGAGGGCGCAGGATGGTGTCGTCGGTTAGCATGGCTACTTCGTTGTCGAGCAGCAGGTCTGCGATGCTGAGCTTTGCGGCGGCTGCGACAGCGAGCAGTTGTGCTGCGCTGCGGAATGGGTAGGGGACGCTACGCGAGCTTTGCGGTGTTGCGCGGCCATCTGGAGTGAAGTGCTGCGATGTGACGATGAAGCCGCCGCCGATGGAGTAGAAGACTTCACTTGCGAGTGTGTTGTTGTCTGCGTCATATGCGGTGAAGCGCACGCCATTGGGATGCGTGGTGATGTTGGCGTCGGGATACATCTGGTTGTTGTGGAAAACGAGGTCGTTATTTCGCGTGAATGGAATTTGCTTGATGCCACCTAGCGCGAGCGCGCCGGTGGTGGCCATGTCAATGATCTCTGAGAAGCGGCTGGGGTCGATGGAGTCGGGTGCTTCGCCGGATAGTCCCGCGAGGATGGCGGTGTCGGTACCGTGGCCGATGCCGGTGAGTGCGAGTGAGCCGTAGAGGTCGATCTTGATGCGTGCGACTTTGAGGAGTGCTTCGGCGCGCTCGAGCCCGCGCGCGAAGGCGAGCGATGCACGCATGGGGCCGACGGTGTGGGAGCTGGATGGGCCGATGCCGATCTTGAAGAGTTCGAAGAGACTTGTCACACCGTTGATTGTAGGTTGTTCAACGCTTGTGTCCTGCCGGACGGACCCGCTACGCGCGGGGCGGGTGCTCACGCACCTTTTTATTGCTTCGCTAGACCTCCCGTTGGTCGGGATCCAATGCAGATTAGTGCGCTAGTGGATCTCGCTTGGCTGGGTAGGCGGTCTCTGCTGATTCGACGGAGGGCAGGTAGCCGTAGAGAAGGTACTTTTCGCGACGCTCGCGGAAGGTCCAGAGTGCGTCGCTCCATGCGTCGATGGCTGGTTGGAGATTGGAGCCGGAGCTAATGGCCTGCATGGTGTTGGTGTTGAGGATGAGCTTGTTCGCGTTGGTGAGTGTGAGTTGTTGCGGGTACTGCATGTGGATGGCTGCGAGCAGGTTGGCGCCGATGGCGGGTGAGTCCATGCGTGTGCGGTCGGCGGCTGTGATGCGGATGCCGTGGATGAGTGTGCCGGCGTATGGATAGGGCTTGGCGGGTGTGAAGGTGATGGGTGTGAAGGTGACGCCGGCGAGGTGTTTGTTGGTGAGGGTATCGGCGAGCTTTTGTGCTTCGGCGTCAGAGGTGATGAAGGATGCGCCGATTTGTTCGAAGGCATTGGGTGTACCGCGGCCTACGGAGAGGTTGGTGAACTCGGCCCATGCAATGGCAGGGTAGAGTGCGGCTGCGTTGATGCTTTGCAGATTGGGTGATGGGTTGACCCAGGGCAGGCCGGTCTGGTCATACCAGAGGCCTCGCTGCCAGTTGCGCATGGTGACGACGGTGAGCTTGGCTCCGATATGTTGTTCGCCGTTGAAGAAGCCTGCGAGTTCGCCGAGGGTGAGGCCGAGGGTCATGGGCTCGGGCATGTAGTTGATGTAGCTTTCGGTGCCTGCGTCGCTGACTGGGCCGGAGACTTGAACGCCGCTGGTCATGGCGGGGCGGTCGAGGATGACGACAGTTGTGCCGGTCTTTGCAGCGGACTCGAGCACGTAGCCGACTTCGGTTTCGTAGGTGTAGAAGCGCGTGCCTACGTCCTGCAGGTCGATGAGGATGGCGTCGAGCTTGCGGAGGTCTTCGGCTTTGGGCTTGCGATCTTCAAGCTTCGCACCGTAGAGCGAGATCACCGGCAGACGTGTTGCTGCGTCGACGGTGTTGCCGAGGCCTTCTTTGTCTTCCGCGCCTAGGATGCCGTGCTCGGGTGCGAAGAGTGTGGTGAGTTCGAGGCCGGAGGTGCGTTGGGCGTAGAGGATGTCAATGGTGCGCTTGCCGTTGCGGTCCAGGCCTGTCTGATTGGTTAACAAACCCAACTTGAGGTGGCCGGGGTTGCGTGCGGGTAGCGCTTGCAGGGCGCGGAATTGGGTGTCTTCGAGGACGTCAATGCCGGTGAGTGTGGCCATGCCTGCAGGAGGCTTCTCAAGGCCGAGCGCGTGCGCTGCTGCCGTTGCCAGCTTGCCGCGCAGAGGCGTGATGGCTGCGCGACCGCGTGGGTGGACGGCGTTTGCGAGGAGGATGACATAGCTGTCGCTGCGTGGGTCCATCCAGATGGAGGTACCGGTAAAGCCGGTGTGGCCGAAGCTGCCGACGGGGTAGATGTCGCCGCGGGGGCGAGAGTAGGGCGAATCGATGTCCCAGCCGAAGCCGCGGAGGGCTTTGGCGCCGGTGGGCTGCTCAGGGCGGCACATGAGTTCGAGCGTGGATTGCTTGAGCGGGAAGGTGCTGGGGCGGCCGGCGAGGCGGTCGAGCAATGCTTGCGCGAAGAGTGAGGCGTCGTGCGCTGTGGAGAAGACGCCTGCGTGACCTGCTACGCCTCCCATGCGGCGTGTGGTGGGGTCGTGGACTTGGCCGCGCGTGACCATGTCGAAGTGTGGGTTGGTTTGCGCATTGCCTTCGTCGTCGTGCGTGGTGGGAGCGATGCTGGGAATGAGCTGTGGACGCCATGCGTCAGGCGAACAGGCTCCCAGTCCGGCGCGGGTCAATACGTCGGGATCGGCGACGATTGCCGCGCCTACACTGTGGAAGCCAGCGCCGCAGGCTTTATCAAAGGGCAGGTAACGCGTGTGGGTCATGCCGAGCGGCTGGAAGATGTGTTGCCACGCGTAAAGATCTTCGCGTTGACCGCTGAGTTTTTCAACGAGGGCTCCGGCGACGATGAAGTTGATGTCGGAATAGACGAACCTGGTGCCGGGCGGCCCCGTGGGGACGCTTTGCATGGCGCGGCGCAGGCCCTCGTCGCGGTCGGGCGCGGCTAGCCCCCAGGGATCCTTGAGGTCGACATCGGGTGCGAGGCCGGAGTAGTGCGTCATGATCTGGCGGATGGTGATGGTCTGTTTGCCGTGGTTCGCGAACTCCGGCAGGTACTTGGCGACGGGGTCGTCAAACTGCAGCTTGCCTTGTTCGTAGAGCTGCATGATGGCGACGGAGGTGGAGAGGCACTTGGAGAGCGATGCCATGTCGTAGATGGTGTCTTCGGTGGCGGGCTCGATGGTGGGGTCTTCGGCGCGGTTGCCGTATGCCTTGTGGAAGACGACGTGGCCTCCGCTGCCGATGGCGACGACTCCGCCAGGTAGCTGCTTCGCGTCGAGCGCTTGCTGCATGACGGTGTCGATGCCTGAGAAGTCTTGTGCTTGCGCTCTGTTCGTGATGAGCAGGATCGCGGTGAACGCAGTTGCTATGGCTGTGTGCTTTGGCTTGATGAGGCTGCAGAGTGAGCCGATGGCGAAGGTGACGGCGGAGCCGATGAGGACGTACCAGGTGAAGGCGATGCTGGACAAGGCGAAGCCTCCGATGTGCATTGAGGGGATTAGGTTGATCTTCGACAGGTAGAGCGCGAGATTGGTGGCGAAGCCGGCGATCATGCCGATGATGGCGCCGGTCTGTGTGGCATACCGTGTGAGCGTGCCGAGGAGGAAGACGCCGAGGAGTGCTCCGTAGGCGACGGAGGCGATGGAGAGGCCCATTTCGACGACGTGGCCTTTGCCGCCGACCTGCACGGAGTAGATGGCGATGCCGACAAGCACGACTGCCCAGATGACCGTGCTGATGCGTGAGAGGAGGTTGCGGCGCTTGTCGGTGGCTGCAGGACGCCAGCGCAGGTAGAAGTCGACGATGGTGGTTGAGCTTAGGGAGTTGAGTGCCGCTGAGAGATTGGACATGGCGGCTGCGAGGATGGCGGCGATGAGCAGACCTGCGATGCCGGTGGGCATCTGCTGCACGATGAAGGCGGGGAAGAGACGGTCGGCGCCTTTGACGGTGAGCAATGCTGGGTGCTGGCCATAGAAGACGAAGAGGCCTGCGCCGATGACGAGGAAGAGCGTGAACTGCAGCAGAACGATGGCGCCGCTGGCCATGAGGGAGACGCGCGCGTCGCGCAGGTTTTTTGCGGCGAGGAGGCGCTGGACCATGAGCTGGTCGGTGCCGTGCGAGGCCATCGTAAGGAATGCGCCGCCGATGATGCCTGCCCAGAAGGTGTAGCTGCCGGTCAGGTTGATGCTGAAGTCGAGGACTTGCAGTTTGCCTGCTGCGGCGGTGATGGCGTGAGCTGTTGCCCAACCGCCGTTGATCTTGGAGCCAAGCGTGAAGAGCGCAACGACTGTGCCGCCGACGTAGAGACCCATTTGGACGACGTCGGTCCAGATGACGGCAGCCATGCCGCCTTCGAAGGTGTAGAGCAGCGTGAGCAGGCTGATGAGGATGATGCTGAGGGTGTCGTTGGTGCCGATGGCGATGCCGACGACGATGGAGACGGCGTAGACGCGTACGCCTTCGGCGGCTGCTCGTGTGAGGAGGAAGAGTGCGGCTGTGACCTTGTGGAGCGCGGGGCCGAAGCGGCGGTCGATGAGCTGGTAGGCGGTGAAGAGCTGGCCTTCAAAGTAGCGTGGCAGGAAGAGCACGCAGATCACGATGCGGCCAACCATGTAGCCGAAGACAAGCTGCAGGAAGGTGAAGTTGCCACCGAAGGCGATGCCGGGGACAGAGATGATCGTGAGCGTGCTTGTTTCGGCGGAGACGATGGAGAGTGCGATGGCCCACCAAGGGACGCTGCGCTCGGCGAGGAAGTAGGAGGCGAGGGATTTATCGCCGCCCTTGCGAAAGCGCAGGCCGAAGAGGGTGATGCCGAGGAGATAGACGGCGATGAGACCGAGGTCGAAGGGGTGAAGCCGTGTCGGCATGGTGTGAGTGTATAAGGCAGCAAGTCAGCTTTGTTCGCGCTTTGCGCGAATGCCACTCATCCGCTTCGCGTATGCGTGGGGCAATGGTCTTTGTACGAACTCGTAACGCGGGCCTACAGCCCGCAGATCGCAGGTATGAGGCCACCAGTCGTCGCCCCAGCCTAGGGAACGCGCACCTTCAGTGTGCCAACAGCAGCTGGCCGCGGAGGATGGTGTGGGTGCGCTGGCCTGTGGGGTTGAAGACGTTAAAGTCTGCGGATCTACCTGGTGCAAGATCGGCTTCGAGGCCGAGCATGGTGGCTGGATTGCGTGTGGCGAGGCGAACGGCTGCGGGCAGATCGATGCCGGTGAATGCCTGTACGTTTGCGACAGCGCGGTCCATGGTGAGAACGGATCCTGCGAGTACGCCGTTATGCATGGCAACACCGTTCCTGACTTGAGCAGTGAGGCCACCGAGCAGATAGTCGCCGTCGGGCATGCCGGTTGCGGCCATGCCGTCGGTGACGAGGATGGCGTGTTCAAGGCCTTTCATGCGGATCCAGAGGCGGACGGCTTCCGGTGTGGTGTGGATGCCGTCGCAGATGAGTTCGGCGAAGAGGCCGGGGTCGTCGAGCACGACGCCGAGGATGCCGGGTTCGCGCTGGGTGAGGCCGCGCATGGCGTTGAAGGTATGCGTTGCGGAGGTGGCTCCCGCGGCGATGCCTGCGCGGGCTTCGGCGGCGAGAGCGTCACTATGTCCGATGCTCACGCGTACACCTTGCTTCGTTACGTGCTCGATGAGTTCGACGGCACCGGGGAGTTCGGGTGCGATGGTCACAAGGCTGATGGTGCCTGAGGCTGCTGCCTGGAAGCGTTCGAAGAGTTCGATCGAGGGCAGCTGGAGCTGTTCCGGTGGATGGACGCCACGCTTGGTGTGCGAGAGAAATGGGCCTTCGAGATGAATGCCGATTGCTTTCGCTGCATCTTTTGAAGGTGGATGAAGCTGAGCTCGAAACATGGCCTCAAGTGCGTACAGTGTCTGATCGATACTTGCGGTGACTGTAGTGGCAAGGAATTGCGTCGTGCCGTGCGATGCGAGTACGCGGGCTACGGTGTCGATAGCCTCTGGTGTGCCTTCCATGACGTCGCGGCCGCCTGCGCCGTGAACGTGGATGTCGAGGAAGCCTGCAGAGAGAGTGGCGTTGGGCAGATGCAGGGTGTTGGCGGGGGCCTCGTGCTCCGGCTGCGTTGTGATTGCGGCGATGCGGCCGTTCTCAATCAGGATGAGAGGTTGGGCGATGATGCCTTGCGCTGTGATCAGCGATGATGCTGCGATGGCTTCGATTTGGCTTTCGGCCGGGGCTTGCTCAGTCACGGCTGGCCACTTGGTGCAGGGATGCCGAGGTCCGATGCGGGTGGGATGGACTGTGCGCGATCCCACTGGCGTTGTGCCGAGCGAACCTTGTCGATGCGTGAGAACCAGATGTCGAGGGTGTAGTCGTAGCGGGCGAGATTGTCGCGGAGGAAATAGGGGCGGTTGCTCTTGAGCCACGCGGTTTCGTAGAGATCGCGCAATAGAGCGTATTGATTGCGCATGTCCTGCAGCTTGCCGTTGGGTGCGTTGATCTGGTTGAGCAAGCGTGAGACGTCCCTGCGGCTGGCGGCGTCGGTGCGGGTTTGCTCGGCATAGGCAGCGGCGTAGGTGGAGGCGATCTCGTCCGTGACCTGGAACTTGAGGCCGATGAGGTCCATGCGGCGCGCGCCAAGGTCGATGGCGTCGAGTGCATCCTGTTCGCGGAGGTCGGGCTGCGCATTGCGGGCTTCAGCGATCAGGACGATAGCGCGTTCGGCGTGCATGCGGAGGTCGTGCACATAGGGGCGGATTTTGCCTGCGGTGATCTGGCCGTCGGAGCTCCACGGGTCAACCCAGAAGAGCAGGTCGGAGGCGTCGGAGCTCTTGAAGTTGTCTTTGAGCAGGGCGTGCGCAGCCATCAGCTCCTGCTGGGCCTGGTTGATCTTGCCGGTGGTGTCGCCGTGGAAGACAACGCCGTAGGTGGACTGGAACTGCGGGATGGAGCTTAGACCGCTGTGCCATGCGGCTTCAGCGCCGTAGAGGATGCCGTACCAGTTGTTGTTGTTGAGGTTTTCGCCGTCGTCGTCCCAGATGGTGTTGAGCTGGCCGGTGCAGCCGCTGGTTTGGCCCTGCGCGGTGAACTGCTGAATGTTGTTGAGGCCGTTGTTGTAGTTGGGCCAGACGCGGCTCCAGTTGTTGATGCCGGGCGCGACCCAGCATTCCATGCCCGCGTCGGTGAAGGGCTTGATCCATGGGCCGTAGCCTTTGGGCTGGGGGTTGTACTCCCATGCGACAGCGATGGTTTGCTGCTTGAAGTCGGCGGGGAGCGCTTTGACGAGGGCGGGGTCGTGCATGGCGATGTCGCCCCAGAAGAGATAGCGGCGGTTGAGCGGCTTGAGCGTGGCGACGATCTTCGTCATGTAGTCGAGGTAGACCGCGCCGAGGCCGCGGGCGTCAACGTCGGCCTTGGTTGCGCCCTTGCCCAGATCTTCGGTTTCGTCGCCGCCGATGTGGAGCAGCGGGCTTGGGTACTCGGCGGCGAGCTCGGTAAACATGCGCCTGGTGAAGGCGAGCGCTTCCGGCTGGCCGGGTGCGAGTACGTTGCCGTGGGATGTTTCCGCGATGGAGTTATACATTTCCCAGTTGAGCATGTAGTGGAGGTGGCCGAAGGCCTCCTGCTCGGGGATGACCATGATGTGATATTTGGCCGCGTAGGCGACGAGCTCGCGCGCCTGGGCCGGCGTGATGGCGCCGCCGGGTGGCGATGCGAGCGGCTCGGCGGTGTACTGCATGGTGTGCTCAAAGTAGGGCGAGTACACGTTGAGTTTGTAGGCGGCGAGGGTGCGGATCTGCTTCTTCTGGAAGTCGAGCGTGGGAACGGGACCACGCGAGAGGTCGTCGTCGAGACCGCGGTACTTCATGGCGGGCCAGTCGCGGACCGTAGCGGTTTGCAATGTGGCGGATGCGCCGCTACCGCTGATGAGCTGCTTGACCGTTGCCGCGCCGTAGAAGACGCCAGAGGCGGTGGCTCCGACGACAGTGACACCGTTGGCCGTGGGGACGATGGCATAGCCTTCGTCGTTCATGGCGGGTGTCCACTGGATGTGGCCGGCGGTGATGGCTTCGCGGCCTGCGGCGGAGTCTGTGCGTGCAAGCGTGATGCGAACGTTAGCGCCGGCGCTTGTCTGGAAACCGCGTGCGGCGAGATCGCTGGTGAGTTCGCTGGCGGCGAAGGTGTCGTCTGCGTCGCATGCGATGCATACCACGGCGATGCCGTTGTTAAGGGGCAGGGCGCGGCCAAGTGCGGCTTCGCGTGGTGCGGGCAGCAGGGCGAGCTGGGCAGCAGCGGCTACGCTGACGAACAGCATGGTGCAGGAGATGGTGGCTAGGCGGCGCGGGACAGGGTTGCGCATCATGCACTCCAAGCTAAACGATTTGTGGCGGCTCTGTCCGGGATATCTAGGCGGGCGCCCGGACGGTCCACAGCGCGGGCTGGCGGACGGGGAAGTAGCGTAGGAGTTCGGGCAGTTGCGGCTCGGGTTGCAGGCGCTTCCAGGTAGCGATGTATTCGGGACGGCTGTAGGCGCGGCCGGCGAAGAGCAGGCTGGGCTGACGTGCGGGCCAGTCGGAAAAATGTTGCGGATCGGAGGGGTATTTCCAAGCAGCTCTGTTGTCGATGGCGGGGTAGAGGAATGCGATGGCGGAGCGCATGCTGCGGCCGTCAGGCAGTGTGTAGTCCCACAGGCGTTCGAGTGGCGTGGAGATGACTTCGCAGGTAAGGGCGAGGCAGTCGAGTGCGAAGAGTGAGGACTGGTAGGCGTCAGGGCGGTGGAGTTCGGTGTCGAATTGGCCGTCAAGGTTCATGAGGCGGATGAGCTTGTCGCGGAAGCGGTGCGAGGTCTCGAGTTGGAGTGCGCCCATCTTTGCGAAGCGTGCGGCTTCAGCTGCCTGGAGCGTCCAGCAGATGGTGAGGCGGTCCTTTGACTCGCGGGCAATCCTGCCCTTTCTGGATTCGTTGAGCCATGTGGCGAAGTCAGTGCACCACTTGCGGAGGCCTGCGGCTTCGTCTTCCGTGGCTACTCCGTTGTAGGCGCAGAGGAACGATGCGGAGCGGATGATCTCGGCGAGAGCGACGGTCTCTTCGATGCCGTAGTAGCTGCCTTCCGGTGAGGCATCGATGCTGCCTGCGTGTTCAAGTGTTGGCTCCATGCTGGTGGCGGAATCGAGGAACCACGCACGCAGGTGTGACATAGCATGGGTGGCGTATTTGGCATCGCCTGTGAGGCGCCAGGCGGCCACGCATGCGGCGACGCAGCCACCGAGGGCTACGAGCGCGTCGCGATGCGCGGTGAAGGCTGCGGGGTTGATATAGCCGCGGCGGTGGTCGTACGTGGGGAAGTCTTCGTTCCGGAACCACTCGGTGCTTTGCGAGTAGTAGGCGCGGGGGAAGAGGCTCTTGATGGGTGCGGGAATCAAGGCGGGTGGTTTTGGTTGGAGCTTGAGGGCGTCGTTTGCGGTGGCGAGGATGCGGTCGTGTTCGTAGCCGGCTACGTTGAAGTGGATGTTGTCCTGCGATCGGGCGTACGGAAAGCATGCTGCGGCGGTTGCGGTGAGGGTGCAGAAGCGGCGACGGGTGAGGTGGTGCATTCGCGTTGAGGGTAGCACTTGAGGTGGGCGGAAGTATTTAGCGCGGACCTACAGCCCGCGATCTAGAGCCAGCCTTTGGTGCGGGCGAGGCGGGAGGCTTCTACGCGGTTGGACGCGCCGAGTTTTGCGATGGCTTCTGAGAGGTAGTTGCGGACGGTGCCTTCTGAGAGGCGAAGGGATTTTGCGATTTCGGCGGTGGGTTCGCCTTCGCCGGCGCGGCGAAGGATCTGGCGTTCGCGTTCGGTGAGAGGGTCGCTTTCGGCGTTCCAGATTTCGGCGGCGAGGTCTGGGTCGATGACGCGCAGGTTGCGATGGACGCGGCGGACGGCTTCGGCGAGTTCGGCGGAGGGGCGGTCTTTGAGCAGGTAGCCGAGTGCGCCTGCGTCGAGCGCGCGGCGGAGGTAGCCGGGGCGGGCGAAGGTGGTGACGATGACGACCTTGGTTGCGGGGTAGAGTTCGCGGACGCGCGCGGTGAGCTCGAGGCCGGTGAGGTGCGGCATCTCGATGTCGGTGACGAGCACGTCGGGCCGTTGCTGGCCAACAACGCGGAGAGCTTCCTGGCCGTCGGCCACGGCGGCGATGACTTCGATGTCGTTTTCGATGGAGAGCAGGGCAGCGAGTGCGCCGCGGACCATGCCCTGGTCTTCTGCGAGGACGACGCGGATTTTACCCGTGTGTTGGCCAGTGTGTGCTGCAGCGCTCATGCGTGTGCTTCATGTGCTTTCTGTTCGAGTTCGAGTGAGCGCGTGGCGCAGGTGGAGCTTGGGAGTGTGACGGTGAGGTGTGTGCCGCTGCCGGGCGTCGAGGTGAAGCGCAGTTTGCCATGCATGGCTGCGACGCGTTCGCGCATGCCGCGGAGACCATTGCCTTCGCGGCCGGATGAGCCGGTACCGTTGTCGTCGATGGTGAGGCAGAGGCCTGTGTTGGTGATGGTGAGTTGCACGTCGCAGGTGGTGGCGTGTGCGTGCCGCACGATGTTGGTGACGGCTTCGCGCAGGCAAAGGCAGAGAACGTTGGCCTCGCCGGCTGTGAGTTCGACGTTGACGATGGAGGTGTTAAGCGTGATCTCAGCGGAGAGTAGCGTTCGGCGCGCGCGGGAGATTTCAGCAGCGAGGCCTTCCGAACGGTAGCCTGCAACGGCTTCGCGGACATCGGCGAGTGCTTTGCGTGCGGTTTGCTCGACGTCGAGCATCTCCTGCTTGGCGCGTGCGGGATCGCGATCGAGGAGACGGTTGGCGAGTTCGCTCTTGATGGCGATGACCGTGAGCGTGTGGCCGAGAAGGTCGTGGAGATCGCGCGCGATGCGCTCGCGTTCGGCGACCTGGGCGAGGTGCTCGATCTCGTCGTTGGCGCGCTGCAGCATGTAGCTGGCTTGCTGCTGGCGCGAGTACGAGAGATTGCTGAGGCCGATGACGATGCAGAAAAACGCGCCCATGCCGCCTGCCCACCAGGGGATGTTGAAGTACCACGTCTCAAGCAGGATGCCGGTGACCGCGGCGCTCATCAGAAGGATGTAGGTACGTGTCCGTTGAACAACGAACGCCATCATAACGACGGGATAGACGAACGCGCCCGAAGCGCTTGTGTTGAATGGGAAGTAGCTGTACCCGAGCACGAACATGAACACGAACAAAACCTGCTGCACGCGGCCTTCGGTTTTTGCTATGGCGAAATAGGTTGCCAGGAAGACGACGTAGAACGCAGCGAACCACAACCAGTGTGTGAGGGAGTGGCGGTAGTATGGCTCAATGAAGAAGAAACACGTGTAGAGTAGCGACACGTAGCGCAGCGCGCGGGCGCTGCCCCTGGACTTGCGCCAGGCTTCGCCAGAGGCAGGGGTTGCGGCATTCGCCGGTATGGCGGGGTAGCCGTTGGGCGTGATCTGGTCCGTAGCTGCCATACGCAACCATCATGCGCTATTTCGAGCGCTTCGCGACAGTGGTCTTGTGTCAGCCGTGTGAGGTGACATTTGTCACGGTGACAAGTGTCATGCGAGATCGCTGACAGGGCACACTGCTTTCGCAACGGCTGAAGCGCGATGCTGGCATTGCAACAACGAGGCACAACGATGCGAATTGCGATAGCAGCGGCGATGGTGGTGACAGCGACGGCGGCGCAGGGTCAACAGTGTGCGGTGCACACCGGGCGCGTCTCCGGCGAGGTGCGCGATGTGACGGGTGCGCTGATCGTTGGCGCGAAGGTGACGCTGGATGCGGGCGGTGAGATCCACAGCGATACGCAGGGGCGCTTTGAATCTGCCTGCGTGAGCGATGGCCGGCACACGGTTGCGATTGAGGCGGACGGCTTTGAGGCTGTGGTGGAGCAGGTACGCGTTGGCGGTGAGATGCATCCGGTGGTGGCGAAGTTGAAGCCGTCTTCTGTGACGACGTCCGTGGATGCTGTGGATGCGACGGGTGTGGACAGCCAGGATATTGCCGGATCGAAGACGCTGAAGGCGGATGAGCTGAAGCAGTTGGCGGATGATCCGGATGAGTTTTCGCGGCAGTTGCAGGTGCTGGCAGCAGCCGCTGGTGGAGCGCCTGGCGCGGCCATTGTTACTGTGGATGGATTTCAGAATGGCGGGAGTATTCCGCCTAAGTCGGCGATTGCGTTTATCCGCATCAATCCTGATCTTTTCTCGGCGGAGTATGAGCGGCCTCCGTACCAGGGCGGTCGCATTGAGATCTACACGAAGCCTGGGCAGTCGAAGATGCATGGTGCGTTGTTTACGACGCAGAGCGGGCAGTTTGTGAATGCGAAGGATCCGTTTGCGTTGAGCCGTGCGGCGATCGGCAAGCAACGGTATGGCGCGGAGTTGAGTGGGCCGATCAAAAAGAACAAGGCTGACTTTTCGTTGAACATTGAGCATCGCCAGATTAATCAGTTTGCCGTGGTGAATGCGGTGTCGCTGGATAGTGCTGGTGATGCAGTGACGGTGAATGCGAATGTGGCCACGCCGCAGTCGTTGTGGGAGGCGAGCGCGCGGATTGGCTGGATGCCGAATGCGAAGAACAACATTACCGCGACGTACACGGCGAACGTGAATTCACTTGCGAATCTTGGTGTGGGCGGCACGTCGTTGCAGGAGGCGGGTTACAACAGCGCGCAGGCTGAGCATACGATCCACCTGACCGATATGCAGACGCTGTCTGCGCGAGTGGTGCATGAGAGCCGGGTTGGATTTACGTGGCGGAATCGCGACGATGCACCGAACAGCACTGCGGCAGAGTTGCAGGTGGCGGGTGCGTTCACAGGCGGTGGCGTACTGTCTGGAGCACTGCGCTCGCATGAGCGTGACCTTGAAATAGATGATGATGTGCTGTACACGCGCGGCAAGCATTCAGCGAAGATCGGCATCGAGCTGCTGGATGCGAACTTCAACAACAACACGCCGACTGCGTTCAATGGCTTGTACATCTTTGGCGGTGGTGACGCGCCTTCGCTCACGGGTGGTGGCACGACGACGATCTCCGGGCTGGAGCAGTACCGGCGATTGCTGCTTGGATTGCCGGGCGGTTCGCCTACGGAGTACACGATCACCACGGGAAACTCTGCGATTGCGCTGAACCAGTTGCGCGTGGTGTTGTATGCGCAGGATCAATGGAAGCTGCAGCCGCGCTTGTCGGTGACGCTGGGTTTGCGGTATGCGGTGCAGGACACGCCGACGACTCTGGCGGCTGCTGCTCCGCGGGTGGGGGTAGCGTGGTCGCCAGATCGTGCGCAGAAGTGGGTGTTCCATGTGCGCTCGGGTTTGTTCTTTACGCCGGTGGATACGGGCATGGTGCTTGAGGCGAATCGCTTGAACGGTGTGTTGCAGTCGCAGGTGAAGGTGTACAGCCCTGCTGACCCGAGTCATCCGCTGGCATCGCCATCCTCGTTGATTACGACGTTGCGTGCGCCGCTGCCCCCGTTGAGCCAGACGCCCTCGCTGCAGTCGCACCTGGGTGTGGAGCATGAGCTGCCTGGGCACTGGCATGCGCAGGCGAATCTATACCTGGTGCGGGGTTGGAATGTGATGCGGTCACGCAACATCAACTCGCCGCTGGATGGGTCGCCGTATGGGCCGCGTCCGGGTGCTGCAAATCTGAATCTGTACCAGTTTCAGCAGAGCGGCACGATCCACGGCAATGTGATGTTTCTTGGGCTGGACCAGCATAGCCTGAAGCACGTGCAGGTGTTTGCTGGATACATACGCATGGATCTGCGCACGAATGCCGAGGCTTCCACGTTCTTTCCGCAGTCGAGCACAAGCGATGTAGGTGAGACGGCAAGGCCCGCATGGCAGGCGACGCATCACGTCATCCTGTTCTCAAACATTGCGCTGCCCAAGGGCGTGTCGTTGTCGACGCAGTTCGATGCGGCCAGTGGCGTTCCTTACACGGTGACGACAGGCTTTGACAATAACGGTGACGGCATTTTTAACGATCGGCCACACTATGCGACGGGCAGCGAGAGCGTGATCTATGCGACGCGCTTTGGTGCGCTAACGCCCACGGGCACGGGGGCGTTCATTCCGCGCAGTACGGGTACGCTGCCGTGGAATATTCACATGGATGAGAACCTGAGCCGGACCTTTGTGCTGCCACATCGTGATGGGGCAGGGCAGAGCATCGCGGTCAATGTGCGCTCGACGAATGTGTTGAACCACACGAATGTTACGGCGGTTGGCGGCGTGCTTGGGTCGCCTTTGTTCGGCCTAGGCTATGCGGCCGATGCAGGCCGTCGCGTCGAAGCCGGGCTTCGCTACAGCTTCTAACTCTCACTGACACAACTACACAAGGAGACTTGCCATGCATTGCATTGCGCGCATTGCCGCTATTGGTTTGTTCGCTTCCACCGCAGCCGTTGCCCAGGGAACGCTGGCTCCTCCGACGACGGGTTTACTGGTGTCGTATCAGTATTGGCCTGTGCAGTATGTGCAGTGGGTTGGAGCGGAATTGCCGTACAGCATGATTGAGCTGGATGTCGATGCGGGCGCGAAGCAGCCGCTGTACAACGTGGTGCTGACCGGCAAGGACGGCAAGCGCGTGACATACGCGAACACGGATGGGCTTGTGGCTGCTGCGAAAGCGCAAGGCATGGAGGCATACAAGACGCAGATCGCATTTGATGCCGCGGATGCGCAGGCTGTGGGCGCCGCGTCAACATTGCGTATGTCGTTAGCCGATGGCAAGCCGCTGCAATGGCGCTTTGTGCAGGGATCGGATGTGTCGGAACAGGGCGCCGGCCTGACACCGTTGCCGCAGATACCGATACCTGTGTTCGCCTATCGCGAACAAGCTGCGGTTGCGGGCGAGGGGACTGCATTGCAGATTGGCGATACGGTGAGTGCAGCTGATGTATGGACGGAGATTTCGAAGCCTCCGTATTTCGTGGCGTATCGCGGAGCCATGTCGTTAAGCGCGCATACGACGGTGCTTGCCGCCGGCAGCGAGAGCTGGACGATTGCGTCTGCACCCGCCGAGTTGAAGGCAGGTGCGACGTGGGAGATGGATGGCGAACACGGCAACCATCGCACGCTGCGCATTGAGAAGAGTGACGGTACACACGTGGTAGTGCGCGGCACGGACAGGTTCAGGCCTGGAGTGATGTTTGTGCTGGAGGGGTCGCGCACTGCGGATGGATGGTCCATTGAGCGTGTGCGCTTTGCGCCGGAGCGCGATGGTGAAAAGCATTTTCTATCGATGCAGTTCACCACGCCGTTGACAGCCACCAGCACGAGCAGCACGGTGGACATGATGATTGGCAAGAAGGCGAAGATGGCGACGGCATCGTTGGCTGCATCGGGCACAGCTGCGGACCATTCGGCGACGCTGATGGTGCAGGCTCCTGCGTGGGCGAAAGGTAAGGGGCTGGTGGAGGAGACGACCTCAACAGCGACGACGATCACAACGGTTGCGAGGCCTGCGCAGTAGCACTTGACGTTGCATGTAGAGTGCGGTCGGCGGTTTGACCCTGCCTTAAAACGGCGATATATTGGATATGCGGGGTGGAGCAGCCCGGTAGCTCGTTGGGCTCATAACCCAAAGGTCGTAGGTTCAAATCCTACCCCCGCAACCAAAGAATCAATCACTTAGAGAGAATCAGCAAAACGGATTCACTCCCATTTACTCCCAATAAGAAAATTTGCACTTTAGGCACTCGCCCGCAAGGGCTTGAGAACCATCGTGACAACCTTCCCATTTGCTGCTCTTTTCGACTCCGGCATCGCCTGTCCATAGACATTCATCGTCGTCTGGATGGAGGCGTGACGCATGAGTTCCTGCTGGACCTTCATCGGTGCTCCGGTCTCGTCCAGCCACGAACGATACGTGTGGCGGAACGTGTGCCAGCCGATTTCGGAAAACTTACCTGCTGCTGCTACGCGGGCCGCATGGATGAGAACCCTCTTGCCGTTCGCTGTGGGCCCATCCTGAACACACCACTCTCCCGTCGCCACGCCACAGCTAGGACATGGAACGACGCAGCATCCCGAGGGGCGCAGATAGCGCTTCTGGATCTCGGTTGAGTAGTAGGGCTTGTTCGAAAGTGGATTGGGAAACATCCAGCCCTCTTCGGTCCTTGTGCACTCTTCGCGCCAGGCAAGCAGTACCTCCAGCAATGACTCGTGGATCGGTACATGATCGTGGGAATACTCGGTCTTCACCTCGCCTACACGCCCGTTCACGACACTCCGTTGAACGAGGAGTTGACGATGCTCGATATCGAGATCACCCCACTGCAACCCTGTAATTTCGCTCACGCGAAGTCCGAGGCATTGCGCCACCACGACCATCGTCCGGTACGGTTCAGGCAGGCTTGCCAGAATCGCTTGGAATGTTTCGTTGGTGAGGATCATGGGCCGCTTGCGCCGTTTGGTCGAATCTTTGACACGCACCATCCCGATGGGATTGCGGCGTTCGTTGAAAAGCTCCCAACGCGCGGCACACTCGAAGATGACGTGCATCACGCCTCGAATATGCGACTTCGTCTTGGGAGACTTGTTCATCTCTTTGAACCAACCCTCAATTGCCATCGGTCGTACCTGCCCGATGAGGTATTCGCCCCAGCGCGGCTTGATGTGCAGGTTGATGTTCGACAAGTATGACTTCCGCGTGGAGTAGCGTTCCGGTAACTCTTCCGCGATATACCTGTCACAGAGACCGCTGAACGTCACGGTTCCCAGGTGGTGCATGGGCTTTTCAGCGTTGAGGTTGAGAAGAATCGCTTCGACGGCTTTTCGGGCCTGAGCTTCGGTTTTGTACTTGTCGGTCGTGCCGATGAAGAGAGCCTTACGTTCTCTCCCTCCTCCAGCCGCGTCCTCGTAGTATCGAAACTCCCACACGTCTGCGCTCTTCGCCCGCTTCTTGAGGGTTAAACTTCCGAATTGATAATATGCTCGTGATCTCAAGGTTTCCTCCCTGACTCACGGCACTAATGGCGTACCTATAGGGTAGTCCATTGCGTTGTGAATCGTCAGTAGAAACGGATACATTAGGCGGTTGGGCTCGGTATCAGCCAGCCTGTTTGCGGTCGATCCACTGGTCGATTGCGGAGGCTCGGAATCGCCATAGCTTGCCTACCTGAACGCCGGCAATCTGCCCGCGTAGCACCATGCGCTGCAGAGTGCGCGGGTGTACCCCGAGCACAGCAGCTGCGGCGTGACTGTCTAGTAAGGGTTCCACGCCCACTCGACCGAGGATGGGCAGCAGGCGCTCAGATGTGGGTGGTTTTCTATCGTTGAACATCCAAACCTCCAAGTACGAGACTTGAAGGTGACCGTTCCCACACGCGAAGTCCAATGAGTTTCGCGTTCTCCCTTATGCGTAAAGCGCATAAGCAGGCACTTTGATTTCCCCATCAATTTGCGCCCGCATTTGATTGATGACTCAAAGGGAAAGCGAACCAAGATTGACAACAGGTGGCAGCCTGTGGAAAATGAGGCACGGCGGTGGAGAAGGTCGCCACTTCTGCCGGTGAATAGATCCCTTTCATAGATGGGGGCGGGCCATGCAGAACAGAATCAAGATGCGGCACTTCCAGGCAGTGATTGCGTTGGCAGAAGAGATGCACTACGGGAGAGCCGCAGAGCGAATCGGCCTCACTCAGTCGGGAATGACCCGGTGTATCCAAAGTGCCGAGCGCGAAGCGAACGCCATCCTCTTCGAACGGAACCGTTCCAAGATTGAACTCACTGACGCGGGGAGATCCTACGTCCAGTATGCCCGGATTGCGATTGCTTCTGGAGAGCGCGCGATGCGTTCGGCAAAGGAGAGTCGCGAAGGTGCGGACAGCGTTCTTCAGATCGGAAAGTCTCCAGACCTCGACCCGGTCCTTGTGGAGATTCTGTACTCCATCCGCTTGCCCCTCTTCCCGACGCTAGACATCGGCGTACACAGCGAGTCGTCGTCGGATTTGGCGCATGACCTTATGAGCGCAGACCTCGATGTTGCCCTCATAACTCAACCGGAGTCGAACGCCAGACTGACGATGACCAAGCTGGCGGAAACGCCAATGCACATCGTCCTCCCACGGGAACATGTGTTGTCTGCGAAGGAGACAATCAAGCTGACTGACCTTCGCGATGAACGCTGGATCATCTATCAGCAGCGCACGCACCCCCTCTTGTACGAAAGGATCATGAGGCGAATGAAGGAGGAGAGTATCCACCCAAAGCGCATCGACCGGATACTTTACCCAGACGAAGCAGAGCATCTCCTTCTTGCGAATCGCGGAGTCGCGTTTTTGACAAAGGCAAATGCGCTTAAGCTGAACGGAGATCGGCTTATTGCGAAACCCCTCGATGAATCAGCCCTTTGCCTGGACGAGTGGATCGCGGCTCGCGCCGACGATCAATCTAGGCTCGTAAGCGAGTTCGTTCGTGCGTTCGTCACGCGCTCTACGCTTGTTTTGCAACCGTCACAGATGGTTCTTCCGATCGGCAAAGGTGCCCTGCCGTCGGCATCGTGCGCACGAGCTTAAGAAGCCTTACGGTTCGTCCGGCGCAAAGAAACTTATCGGCTTTCGATAGAGCTTGCAGATGGCCCAAAGCTCAGCCACGTCGATAGCGCGCTCACCAGATTCGCACTTGTTCATGTACGTATGCGCCATGCCCAATTGCAGCGAAACCTCCCTTTGAGTGAGGCCGGCGTCTTGCCTTGCAGAAATTAGTTTAGACAAGACTCCGGCGTAGTAATCTCTCATCGCGGGACTGCGCCCTTTTCGAGATCTCCGAGCATCCGGTTTCGCTTTTCCTGCCACACCTGAAGTGTGGTGAACGGTTGACCTGATCCCCTAATAAGGGACATCATGAATGCGTCGAGGTGAGCGGCAAACAATGTCGGAACAAAAGCTGCAGTTCCCTGAAGTTGTCGGAAAGTCGGTAGCTGAATTGGCGGTGACCGAAGACCCAGAGTTTGGGAAAGAAGTCCTCGTCAGGTTCTCAGATGGGACTCAGCTGTCGATTGCCGTAGGGGCCCGTCTGACCGTTGACGCCCGCTACTGCCACGAAGAGACTCCGGATCGGCCCATTTCGCACAAAACTGCGAACTAGCCGGCGTGAGTGCACAGAATCAGAGCTTTTGAGCGCTCCCTTCACGCCGAAGGCGTCTTGTCTCTTCAACTAGGCGAACGCCGATGCTCCTCAACTCGCCAACAGGCGCCTGAGCTCGGCTAATAAATGCACAAGAATCCCGCTGACCTTCAACCGAGAGAGCTTTCGTTGGCGAAGCCCATGTCACTTACCAAGAGGCATCGGCTGACCGCTGTGCCGCCGGCCTGCTGATCGAATTGACCCGGTGGAGCTCGTTTGGGGGTACGGCCCTTCGGGTGAGGGTGGGCACTTTCAATAGACTGAATGGCCCGGCCTTGTGATCCCAAATTCCGTCATAAGCGTGACACCAGGTCGCACATTTTGCACACTAAGACTGTCGTAACAATGATCGTTTATAACCTGCGGAAATGGCGGTTCTGTTGGCTGCTCACCTTCATGTTGTCGCCGCTTAGGGCGATGAGGATTTGGTAAGCCGTCTGTTCAAGCCGCTTGGTTATACGACGAATTGTAAGTTTGATGCGCTTTGACAGGTATGCTTTTGTGTTCTGGTGTTTCGCGACTCGTGCGGCCAACGTGGCAACTCACCAAATGTGGACGCGGTCGGCGGCGGGTATATAAAGCTTTTCGCCCGGCTTGACATCAAAGGCCTTGTACCAGGCGTTAAGGTTGCGTACCTCGCCATTGACGCGCTCTTTGCCTGGAGGGTGATTATTATTGGTCAGCTGGCGACGAATCGCCTCCTCGCGAGACTTGCCCGCCCATACTTGCGCGGCACCCAAAAAGAAGCGTTGATCGCCTGTGGTTCCGTCCAGAACTGGCGCAGAAGTATCCCCCAAGAATCGGTGGTACGCATCCAGCGATATGGCTATCCCTCCGGTGTCTGCCAGGTCTTCCCCTAGCGTGAGCGGACCGTTAACATGCATACCTGGAAGGGGTTCGAACGCTGCGTACTGCTGTGCAAGCCGGTCGGCTTGCTGGCGAAAGTTTCTGGCATCCGTTTCTGTCCACCAGTCACGGAGCAGGCCCTTGCTGTCATAGCGTCTTCCCTCATCATCAAAGCCATGGGTTAATTCATGACCGATCACGACACCGATAGCACCGTAGTTAATTGCTGGATCCGCATGTGGGTCGAAGAAAGGAAATTGAAGATTAGCCGCTGGAAACGTCATGCGATTGATCAACGGGTTGTACTCCGACGCGAGCGACTGCGGAAGAAGCTCCCACGCCTCGCGGTCCACTGGCTTCTCAAGACGTAATGCGCGTTGATGCTGTGACCATGCAATCGACCGCTCCACATCGCCTACGAGATCGGTTGGCGAGACGACGAAGCTATAGGTCTTCCAGCGAGAAGGGTAGCCTACACCCACGCTCATGCTGCTCAGCTTGTTGAGAGCTTCCTGTCGAGTGGCCGTAGACATCCAGGTGGAATGCTCGATCCCGTCATGAAAAGCCGCCATGAGGTTGGCCACCAGCTGCTCCATCTGATTCTTGGCTTCAGGCGTAAAGTAACGGCCGACATAAATTTGGCCAACAGCCTCACCCAGCCTACGATTACTCTCATCGACTGCCAGTCGCCAGCGCGGTGAGGGGGTGACCTGGCCTTCCAAGGTGTGGCCATGAAAGTCAAACCGGGCTTGAGCGAAACGGCGCGGGAGTAAGCCGGATGCCTGATCGATGATGTGAAAGGCTTCCCATGCTTTCAGCGTCGCCAGATCTTCAGCCCGGTAGAGGTTGACTGTCTCTGGAAGTGCGGAGGCTTCACGCAGCGACAGACGATCCGCCTTTGCGTAGCCTGCGGCCTGAATAAAGGTGCGCAGGTCAAACCCGGGGAGGGAGGACTGGGCCATCCGCAGGTTGGTGGGGTTATAGGTTTTTTGCGCGTCACGCTCCTGTTCATCCGTCCAGGCAGCGTCGGCGAGTCTTGTTTCAAAGGCCACGATGAGCGGCGCTTCGTGCTCCGCCACAGGCCATTTGACGAGCTGCAGCATATGAGAGACGTAGTCGATGTAGCTCTTCTTCACTGCAGCAAAACGCGGGTCGATGTAGTACTCGCGACCGGGCAGGCCGAGTCCGCTTTGACGGAGTTCCAGGAGGTAACGTGTCGTATCGCCGCTGTCAGGAATGGTGTCAGTGTCGACAACGGAGGTGCCAAAGGAGAACGCAAGCGCACCCATGACGCGCGTCATTTCAGTTCGAGTCTTGACAGCGCGCACCTGGGCCAGCACGGGCGTGAGCGGTACGATGTCGAGGGTCTCGATACGGTCGGCGTCCATATAGGCGCGATAAAAAGCACCGGCCTTCTGCTCGGCCGAGCTTGCGCCCGGGTGCTGCACTTCAGCTTGGAGCAGGCCGCGGATCTGGTCTTCCGTGCGCGCGTCGATGTCGCTGAGCAGGCCGATGGAGCTGCGGTCGGGCGGGATCGTCAGATTCTTCACGTAAGTTCCTTCCGCGAAGAGGAAGAAATCATCGCCCGCTCTGACAGCATGGTCCTCCGACGCGGTCTGAAAACCCCAGCCAGTTTCGTCTGAGAGTTGCGGGGAGGACTGGGCTTTCATGGAACCAGCTACAAGAAAGACAAGTAGGGCGTAGATCGGTCGTAACAAGAAGATGCTCCTTACGGTTGCGGTAGTTCAACTAGGACAGGTGCTAGGTCGTTTGAGATGTTGGATAGTCGGAATAGCCTTCGGCACCTGCGGCGTAAACAGTGCTCCAGTCAACTTCCGCGAGAGGCGCGCCGCTCTTGAAGCGCTCCACCAGGTCGGGGTTTGCGATGAAGGGGCGACCGAAAGCAATGAGGTCCGCCAAACCAGATGCGATCAAGTTATTGCCCCGGTCGTGATCCATCATGACGTTTGCAATCAAGGTGCCTTGATACAAAGGACGAAAATGCCTGAACATGCCATCGCCCGTCAGTTTTTGGAGCGGGGTGCCTGTAAAGTCTGTGGTGTTCCCCATCAAGAGAAGATGTGACAGGCTGTAGCCGCTTAGCTTTTGAATGGCATATTCGGCGATTGGAAGCGTCTCTTCATTGGCTGCGAAGGGTCCGCCTTCATGCATCGGGCTAAGCTTCACCCCTGTACGTTCGTTGCCTACAGCTTCGACTACCGATTCAACTACCTCAAAGAGAAAGCGGGCGCGATCTTCGAGCTTTCCGCCATAGATGTCCGTGCGGCGGTTCGTCGATAGATTCATGAATTGAGCGATCAGGTACAAATAGTTGGCGAGGATCTGAACGCCGTCGAATCCTGCGTCCATCGCGTTCTTCGCAGCACGGGCATAGTCCCCCACCGTGACTTTAATCTCCTCGATCGTCATTGCGCGGGGGGCGACCGTCGGCTTCCTTCCTTCGCGGGTCACAGAGACCTGACCCGGGTCGACGTCGGATGCGGAGAGCGGCAACTCCCCGTCGCGAAGCTCTGGATGTGAGATGGCCCCGGTGTGCCATAGCTGGGCGATGATCTTGCCGCCTTGCTTGTGCACTGCCTCTGTCACCTGGCGCCAGCCGTGTACCTGCTCTCGGCTCCAAAGGCCGGGTGTATCCGCCCATCCAAAGCCTTCCGGGCTGATGGCCGTGGCCTCCGAGATGATGAGACCGGCGGTCGCCCTCTGCGCATAATATTCAGCCACCATGGCCGTGGGCACATGATTGACCGGATGTGCTCGCATACGGGTGAGAGGTGCCATGACGATCCGATTCGCGAGCTGAAGATCGCCCAATTGGTAAGGGGTAAGAAGAGGCTGTTCAGACATGGTGCTTCCTCGATGTTTCACTGTTCGATGGGTTCGGGTTCAAACTCGATCGCATCGACACGAGTCGGATAGAAGGCTAGATAGTCGCGGATGGGCGCTACGGCGTCGTATGGCTCTTCGTAACTCCACACCGCGAACTCCGACTTGCTGCCGCCGGTAGGAATCGAGAAGTAGGTACAGTCGCCCTTGTAGGGGCAGTAGCTGTAATGTGTTGTCCGTTCCAGAAGCGACATGTTCGCGTCCTCACGTGGTACGTAGAAGACGGGCGGATAGCCCCCTTCCTCAAGAACCAAGGCGCGAACGGACTGGGCGATGACCATGTTTCCGATCAGCACGCGCACGCGGCCCTTAGTCGGGGCGATCGAGATAGGGTGCTCCGGCCCGGGAATCCTTATTTCCTTTGGTCGCAGGATACGTTCGGTACTCATAGCTTTGAGCCTCCGTCCACAGGTATGCTCGCGCCCGTGATCCAGCGCGACTTATCGGACGCCATGAAGGCGATCACGTCGGCGACGTCATCGGCCTGTCCAATGCGCTTGATTGCCTGCATGCTCAAGGCAAGCGAACGCCCGCCTTCCGTCTTAGTGAAGTTGGACATGTCCGTGGCAATTACACCCGGTGACACAGCGTTGACGCGGATGCCTCGTACACCAAGCTGTGCTGCCCAGTGGCGAACCAGTGTCTCCAAAGCGCCCTTGGTCGCCGCATATGCGGGCAGCGATGGAGAACCGCTCGCACCCGACTCACCCGCAGCGTACCTGGCAACTAGCGACGTTGTCACAATGACGCTGGAACCTTTTTTCAGCGACGATATGAGCTTCTGCATCAGGAAGAAGGGCGCTCTCACGTTTGTGGCAAACAGGTTGTCAAAGTCCTGTAGAGTATGGGACTCCATCGATCCTGCCTTTGAGATACCTGCATTCAGGACCACGATATCGAGGCCGTCTTGAGCAAGCCTCTGGACTTGACTGACGAGTTGCTCGACACCGTCCAACGTCTCGAGTGAAGCCTCTAGGAGGTCAGCGCTGCCGCCTGCCGCTACGATCTGCTGCTTCAACCCCTGCGCAGCATCTTTCGATTTACCAAAGTGCAGGAGGACGTGGGCACCATCCGCGGCGAGTGCCAGGGCCGTTGCCTTGCCAATGCCCCGGGAGGCGCCCGTGATCAACGCGAGTTTTCCATTGAGACTCATGTTTCGTACTCCTCACTTCCGTCCTTGGTGGCGGCGCGTCTTGCAACGCACCGCCGCGCGTTTCGTTATGCGTTCAAGAAGCGATTTGCCTCGAAGACAAAGTCGTCGTGGTACTCATACCAGGAACCATGGTTGGCGTCCGGATACAGGATCAGCTTCGCATTTGGCAGGTTCTGCACAAGATGCAGCGAGTTGACCGTGTAAACGATGACGTCGTGGTTGCCGCTTACGATGAGCGTGGGCTGCGCGATGTTCTTCAAGTAAGCAAAGCGCTCACCCGGATGGGCCCCCCACTCGCCAACGGCTGCAATCTGTGCCGGTGCTACCTTTTCGCTGATTGCGGCGTCACGGTCTTTGGTTCGTGAGAGATAACGCTTCAGGAATTCCCGTCCGGCTGCCTGGCTCTTCTCGGAGTCTGTGAAAAACACCTTGAGCCACATGTTTTCTGGCGGATTGTAGGAAGCGCCAAATACACTGGCTGTCTCGGGTGTAATGTACCCCGTACCGTTGCCCGCATCCTGGTTCCGCGGAGCCGTCCCAATAAGGATGAGCTTGCGCACGAGTTCGGGCCGGTCTACTACAATTTGCTGCGCGACCATGCCCCCGATTGAAAAACCAAGGAGGTCAACCTGCGTCAGACCTAGGGCATCGATGAAGAGCTCAGCGTTCTTCGCCATCCCGGCAAAGGTCGAGGGAACTTCGCCCGTCGAACTGGCGATGCCGGCGTTGTCGAAGATGATGACCTCGCGTTCACGAGCGAGCCCATCCAAAACCGCAGGGTCCCAGTTATCCAGATTGCCGGTGAAGTGTTGGTTAAAGACAAGAGGAAGATTGGCCTTTTTGCCCCAACGGCGGTACGCGAAACGGATGCCATTTGTTTCGACGAACCGGGTAGGAACGGTGATCGCTGTGGCTTCTGATCCGTTGTCGCTGCTGGAACCGGAGGATTCGGCGAAGGACTTCGCGCCTGCCAAGGAAGCCGCTGCGACTGCGGCAGAACCAAAGACGAAACCACGGCGGGAGAATGCAGAGCGACTGTCCATGAGACGGTCTGAGGTAGTCATGTTATCCTTTCAATACGTACGAACGTAGTACTAGATGCATTTGAGATTTACAACGATGCAAGAATCGTGCGAGACCACACCGACCGTATACAACTGAGGAAAGAACTTCACTTCTACGTGTGTCGTCGTGCTGCACTCATTTGCAGCTTACGGAATGAAAGCGCTGAAGTATTTGCGAAACAACGCGCGCTTTGGAGAAAAGTAGCGAAGCGATCAGAGAGCGGTTGGTAGCAATCCCATAATTCATCGCCACAACAGTCGAGTTGCAGAAAGGGAATCATGCCAAAGGCATCGCACAAAGAGAGAATCCTCGCCGAGGGAATGCGAGTGATGCATAAGCGAGGCTTCACAGGATCAAGTGTCCGCGACATTATCAAAGCTGCTGAGGTCCCACAAGGATCCTTCACGAATCACTTCTCGTCCAAAGAGGCCTTTGGTATCGAAGTCCTCGACATCTATTACAACCAATGCTTCGGTCTCACGGGGCAGACACTCTTGAACGACGCGCTCCCAGCACTGGCACGCCTTCGGAAATGGCTCGATGGCATGTTGGGAACCATGAACAATGATGACGAGTGGAACGGCTGTATGTTGGGGAATTTTGGAGCTGATCACTCGGAGGGTACGGATCAGTTGCAAGAGCG